>CAWFVO010000026.1:0-15724 GCA_963819295.1 uncultured Actinomycetota bacterium | reverse complement strand
CGCATCGCGACTTCCCGAACCGGGGGGTGTGCCGTTCAGTGGCTTGACCTGGCCCTACGTGTTCAGGGCCCACGCCTTGAGTTGTCGGCGTGCGGTGCCGTTGTTGCCGAGGTGGTAGATGGCAACGCTGGCGGGACGTACGTCGAAGGCGTCGAACGTCGCGCCCTCGATGTCGGTCAGGTCGGTCAGCGTGGCGAAGCCGACGGTGATGTGCGGGATGTAGCCCTCGCCGAGTTGGGTGGGCACGAAGCCCTCGACCCAGTCGGCGGTGGTCTGACTGATTTCGGGATCGTCCGCGTCGGTGACAAAGGCTGCTGCGGTTCCGCCGGACTCGACGTACGGCGAGATGGCAGCGAGGAGTCGGGCCTGGTAGCGCAGCACCGCTGCGCTCGGTTGGATCTGGAGCACCACGAGACCCTGGCCCGGAACTCCCCAGTCGGCGTGCCGGATCGCGATGGCGCGGAGCCCGAGGTCCGACATGTCGGTCTCCGCGATGGTCGTCTCGACCGCCTCGAACACCCGGTCCAGCTCGGCGGTGCGCACGAACGCTGGAGGGTGGTGATGTGGGGGGCGTGGGTGGCGTCGAGTGCGAACCCGCTCGGGGCGCTGCGCCGCATGCGCTGGTTGAGTTCCCGGGCACGGTCCAGCGCGTCCTCGTCCGGATTGACCAGGATGTCGACGGCGGTCAGCTCGGTCATGGTCTCGGGTCCTCGGTGAAGGTGCAGTCAGACCGGGATCAGAAGATGGTGGTCCAGTCGTTCTTCATGCTCACCACCGTCCAGCCCTGCTCGGCGGCCTGCGTCTGCGATGCCTCGGCCGAGGTGGTGTAGGCGAACTCGCGCTCCTCGTCGTCGTGCTTGATGAGCAGGGCGAAGGTCGCGCAGGTGAGCATCTCGATGTCGACGTCGGCATTGCCACCCGCGAAGACGGGCAGCCGACCGGTCTGGGCGAAGATGTGCTCAGGTTTGCCAGGGCCGAGGTTGAGGGCTCCCAACATGCCCTCGCCACGCACGATGCGCCCCTCAGCGTAGGTGTACTCGGCTGCCGACCCGATCACGTTCTCCTTCGGCACTGCCCACGTCTCCTCGGCGAAAACGCGCATGAAGTCTCGGCCACCACCCGAGCACACGAAGACCCGGAAGTCGTGGGCGCGAAGTAGATCGAACAGCTCGAGCATCGGCCGGTAGACCAAGTCTCTGTACAGCGCACCCAGTTGGGGCTGCTCGACAGTCGTCAGCCACTCCCGGACCTGAGCGTCGAACTGATCGGGCGTCGTGCCCGCCCACGACCGGCTGAATGCCTGCAGCAGGGACTCGACCACCAGGGGATCCTGGGTCGCGGCCCCCTGGAAGAAGACCGGGTCCTTCTCGATCAGCGCCTTGTACGGCTGGCGCTCCGCCAGCGACGGATCCGCCTTGACCTCCTCGGCCCAGGTGCGGAACACGAAGTCGAACTGAGGTGGCAACGGCTGCTCGACCCACAACGTGCCGTCGTTGTCGAAGCATGCGATGCGATCGGCGATCGGTACGAAGTCAGGTCCAGGACTCGTCGCGCGTTGGACGAAGTCCACGACTGTTGCCTTCGCTGCCCCGTCGGCCCAACTCGCAAGTGCCGTGCCAGTCATGCGACCCCCTCGTGCTGATCGTGAAACTTCAACATATGACCGCGCGTGCCCCCACGCACCCATCGGCCGGTCAGTGCGCGGCTCGCCGGCCACCCCCGCGGGAGTGACGCGGCTCGGGCGCGGTAGGCAGGCGTTGAAGCGTGGAGGCGGCGGTCCCCCTTCGTATTCGTGACCGCCCGTCGGCATCACCGCCAGACCCGCGCAAGGACCTTCCTGGCGAATCCGGCAGCGCTCTTGTGTCGCGGTACCAGACGTCTCAGCTGACCCCATGGCGACGATGGTCGGACGCGACCACCAGGTAGCTCGAACCACCGGTCGGGATCGCGGGCATCGCGCGCCTTCGTGGACTGCGGGGCGCGGACCCCTGCTACGAGGCCGCCACGTGCTCACCGACTAGGCCCCGAGGCGTTAGCCGCCTCTGAGAGCAGTCGTCGTGGGAAAGGCGCGGTTGATGGCCGCGATGCGACTGGAGACGTGCAACCTCGCGTAGCTGTTCTCCAGGTGGATGCGGACGGTTCCTTCGGAGATGCGAAGCCTGCGCGCGATCGTTGCGTTGGTGTGCCCAGCGGCGACCAGGGACAGCACTTCCACCTGTCGGGGGGTCAGCCGTGGGACGGGGTGGCGGCGGCTTTCGGCATCGAGGAAGGCCGCGTGCACGTGCGGACGTAGGAGCGTGAGCTTGGCTCGATCCGACTCGGAGAAGTCGAGCCCGGGCTCACGCAAGAAGAACAGCCGCATGCTGCCACCGCCGGTAGGCAGCCGCCCCGACGGCATTGGCAGGGTGAGCATCAGGGCGTGGTCGAACCCCATCGGCCGGTTGATTCCGCAGCTCGTGCCGATGGAGCGCCACTGTCGGCCCGAGTAGAAGTCCGCAACCGTGAGAATTCTGTGCAGGTCCCCGGTTCGGTCCGGATGACTGCAGAACCGGCAGCTCCAGTAGTGCTGCCAGTTGACCGGAACCGACGTGACGGCTACGCACTCGTGGCGATCCTCCAACAGCTGTGCGGAACCCGTGTGCTGTTGCGCTGCGTCGAAGTGAGCGAAAGCAATGACGTCGCAGCGGATCTGGCGAGCCAGGTCAGCGAGCAGAGACGGGGGCAGCCCCTCGGCGGGAACATCGGGGCGCTCGACGTTGACGATGGCGGCCAGAGCACGCAGATCCCGATCCATCAGCTTGCTCGGAGCAGCCATGGCTCCCTCCCCCTGCTCCCACGCTACTCCGGGCGCCGTTGTCGGGATACGTACAACCTCATATGGCGCTGCCGACAGGCGCCGCCCACACTGGCAAACAGGCGTGAGAACTCGGATTCCTGGAGGCTCGAAGAGGCTCGGCTCGTCCTGCCGCGAGGCCACCGCGCGTCGATTCGTCTCCCTCAGGTCACCGCACCGAGCTTCGGGTCGTCAGTGCGATCCGCCACAGGAGGAGACACCATGAAATCGAGACTGATCTTTGCTGGTGTGGCTGTGGCAGCGGTCCTTGCTGCGGTGGGGTTCTCCGGTGGTGGGGTGGGGGCGGTGGGGGCGCCGGTGCCGGTGCCGGTGGTTGGGCCGAGGACTCAGTGTGCTCCGGGGGCGAACTATCCTGCGGGGTCCGGTGCGGTGGCGTTCTGGAGTACCGAGGCGCGGTGTGCGGTGGTCCCGGTGGGTCCGGGTGGGGTTTTCGGGGTGGAGAACTTCGGTAACAAGTTCCCCGGTGATGCCGCGGTCTACATGGGGATCGTGCAGGTGGCGATCTATGACGCGGCGGTCTCGATCGTGGGGGGTTACCGGCCGTATGCGGCGACGCCGGTGGCTCCGGCCGGCACCTCGCCGGAGGCTGCGGTCGCGGCCGCGGCGTACACGACGCTGAGCGGTCTCCAGCCGCAGCTGGGGGCCAGCCAGGCGATCCTGGATGCCGACTACGCGGCCTATCTGGGTGGGATCGCGGACGGTACGGCGAAGAGTGAGGGGATCGCGGTCGGTGAGCAGGTGGCCCGGGCGGTGGTGGCGCTGCGCGCCGACGACGGCCGGGGGTGTGCCACCACCCCGGCCGATCTCGGCCAGCCCGCTGCGGGGCCCGGGGTCTGGCAACCCGGGCCCGGCCCGGTGCTGGGACTGTGTCTGCCCGGGACGCGGCCGCTGGGTCTGCGCAGTGCCAGCCAGTTCCGGCCCGACGGTCCCAGCCCGCTGACCAGCAGCCAGTACGCCGCGGACTTCAACCAGATCAAGGACCTGGGCCGCGCCGACAGCACGACCCGGACCCCGGCACAGACCAACCAGGCCCTGTTCTGGACCGACCACGACGTCCGACAGTGGAACGACGGGCTGCTGCGGCTGGCCGCCGACCAAGGACTCGACCTGATCCAGACCGCCCGGATGCTGGCGATGGCCCACGTCGCCGGCGCGGACGCGGTCATCGCCTGCTTCGACGCCAAGTACCACTACTGGTCCTGGCGGCCCTTCCAGGCGATCCCGGCCGCGGACACCGACGGCAACCCCGCCACCGTGGCCGACCCGACCTGGAAGCCCCTCGGGACCACACCGAACCACCCCGAGTACCCCTCCGGACACGCCTGCCACAGCACCGCAGTGGTCACCGCCCTGGACGCCTTCTTCGGCACCGACAAGGTCACCCTCCACCTCGACAGCCGGGCCGCCGGCCTCCCCCCAGCCGCACGCACCCGCACCTACGACCGCCTCCACGACGCGGTCAAGGACGTCGACACCGCACGCGTCCTCGTCGGCTACCACTTCCGCAACTCCGACCAGCAAGGCACCACCCTCGGCCGCAAGGTCGGCAACTACATCACCGACCACTACTTCCAACCACTCAGCTAACGGAACGACGCGCCTCCTGCACGCCGCCGCCCACGACGGGTCCGACGGGTCCTCGGCGGGGGACTCGGGTACGCCCCCGCCGGACCGCTCAGCGGGCGTGTGCGTGCAACCGGACAGCGGCAGGTGAGTGCGATCAGTGCGAGAAGATCTCTCGCGCCTCTCGGGCTGCGTAGTAGACGAGGACGTAGCCAGCCGCCGGGTCTGCCCACCAGAAGCCCAGCGCAAGGTTCAGCACGAGCCCGACGAGGACGGCTGTCGCCAGGATCCCGTCGATCAGGGTGACTCGACCTTCGGTGATGAGCACACGATTGCCAAGTGCGGCACCGGTACGCGCCTTCCCAGCGGCGAGGGCAAACATCGCTGCGGCTGTCACAGCCGTCCACGCGATGCCCAGGGGCGAGTGGTGAGGGTGGAATCCCGCGAGGATGACCCACGTGGACTGGATGAGCAGGTAGATCGACAGGAGCACGAACGCGAGGCCGATCAGCCGCAGAGCCCGCCGCTGTCGTGCCTCACCGGTGCCAGACAACTCCCAGATCACGACTGTGGACGCACCGATCTCGATCAGAGAGTCCAACCCAAAACCGGCCAGCGCGACCGAGCGTGCGGCGGTCGCGGCGGTAGCCAGTACCACGATGCCAACGACGTTCCACCCAAGAGTCGCGTACTCCAGGTGAAAGCCCCGCCGAAGCAGCGAGAGATCACCAGGGCTCGGCTGCGCACTCACCACGACAGCGTTCCATCACACCCGAGCCTCGCGCCCATCGGCATGTGAGTCGACGTGGGGCGATGGCGCGCTCTTCCGGTGACGAGCAGGAGCGGTGGGACGTGTCCTGGGTGCGTTGGCCGGCGTCGAGGTGGGTACGTGACGGGTCGCCCACCGGGATGGTCTCCTATGTCGTCGTCGATTGCTCGGCTCGTGCGTGACAACAGCATGTCGATTCTGTTTGGTCTCCTGTTCGTGGCCACCCTGGTCGGCCAGGCCGTCACTGGCTACCACCAGGCGAACCAACAGCTCGCCGCCCACGGGCGAGCGGCGCTGAGCGTCGGCAGCTGGCTGACCTCGGGCGGCTTCCTCAACGCCATGGCCGTCAACTGGCAAGCCGCCATCCTTCAGCTGGCGACGCTCGTCCTGGCCGGTGCCGTGCTCTATCAACGGGGCGCCTCGCACTCGCGCGACCCCGACAAGGACGCGCATGAGAGTGCCGAAGACAAGCAGCGTGAGCGCGACGAGGAACGGCGGTTCACCTGGGTACGCCGGCACTCCCTGTCCCTGGTGCTCTTCGCCTCGTTCCTGCTCACCTTCACGGCCCACGTGTTCGTCGGGAGCGCCGCCTATAACGAGCAGCGCAGCCTGTCCGGGCAGGCGCCGTTGACGCCGGAGGCCTACGTCGCTTCTGCACAGTTCTGGTTCGAGAACTTCCAGACGTGGGAGGCGGAGTTCGCAGTGATTCTCCTCTTCGTCGTCCTCACCATCTTCCTTCGCGAAGAGAGGTCGGCGGAGTCCAAGCCGCTGGGTGCCAGCGAGGCCACCACCGGCGAGACGAACCACTGACCAAGGTCCCGTGGCCACTGCTGTCGCGGTCGGTAGGACGTAGGTCCTCGGCGACCTCGAGCCCCGGACGCATCATGTGAATGCGACGCGACGTCTCCGGGCCTGAACACCGATCACCACCACGACGACCACGATGGTCAGGAGCGTGGAGTAGTGGTCGATCCGGTGGACAACGTCCACGGCGGGCTTGCCGATGGCGTAGCCGAGGCCGACGATCGGGACGACCCACAGCAGGGTGCCGATCACGTTGAGTGCCAGGAAGGTGCGCAGCCGCATCCCCGACAGGCCGGCGGCCACGTAGATCAAGAACGACGGCAGCGGCAGGTAGTAGGCAAGCACGACTGCGGCCGGACCGAACCGTGCTGCCAGCTGCTCGAGCCGGGCGGAACGCGCCTCGCGTCTCGCCACGCCGCGCGGCGACGAGTCGCGGCCCAGGAACAGGTGAAGTGCGCGGTCACCCCACCGCCGCCCTGCCCACCAGAAGACCCAGTCGAACATCATCGAGCCGGGCACGCCTGCGACCACCGCGAACCACAAGGGCAGCTCGCCCAGCCGACTGTGCGCCCCGACGCTCACTTCGGCGAGGGTCGACCCGCTGACGATCTCGAGCAGCAAGGGGTGCGATCCGATGAGCGCCGGGATGAGCGGCCACAACGCCAAGGAGTACGCGACGAACAGGCCGATCAGCAGCGCTATCGCGGTGTCCGCCGGTCCGGGGGTCTCACTCCACGGCATGGGCACCGCGCGTGGGCCCAGCGGCTCCGGGCCATCCGTAGGGAGGGTCATCGGGTCGAGTCTCCCACCTGTCAGGTCACTCCCACTCGATGCCAGGTGTCGAGGACTGCGCCCTGCGTGGGTGGGACGCGCTCCTGCCGCATGTGCCGCACCTGGACGACGTCTCGTCAGTGGACGGTTCAAGGGCGGCGATGCTCGCATTCGGCGGTGCGAGACCGGTCCATGCACGAGCGCGAGAAGTCGGTGTCGACCTTCATGGGCAACTCGCTGGCGATCCCGCACGGCACGAACGACGCCAGGTCGTCGATCCGCGCCAGTGGGCTCTCCTTCGTCCGCTACCCGCAGGGCATCGACTGGAAGGGCAAGGAGGCGAAGTTCGTCGTCGGAGTGGCGGGAGCCGGAGACGAGCACCTGGCGCTGCTGAGCAAGATCGCGCATGTGTTCCTGGACGCCGACAAGGTGGCGGCTCTCGAGGCAGCGACGAGCCCTGCCGACGTGGCAGCGGTGCTCGACGGGGTGACCGTCTAGAGGTCGTCCCTGGGACGACGCTCGGCGGCAACGCCGGGCGGCCCCCCACCCCCGCCCCGCCCAGGACCTGCCGGGAGGTCCTGGGCGGGGCCTCGCGGTCCAACGGCCGATGTGGTGTCACCGGGTCGGGCTCGCAGTCGTGGTGCCATCAGGGTGGGGCACAATGCGTCGGAGTGACGGCCGCCGTCGTGAAGTGAGGATCGTGTGAGCAGGATCGTGACCGACGTCGGCCAGGGTTACCTCGGACAGCCGCCTGTCATGGAGGCGGTCGACGCGGGGTTCGATGTGGAGGCCGTCGACCTCACCAGGCAGCTGTCCGCCTTGGGCGCCGACCTCCGGGCTGTCGGGTCCCGCGCGGAGTCCGAGACGTTGCCCGTCGGTGTCGACCGGGGCGAGAGCGTCGAGCTCCCGTGACGGGCGAGCCCGACGCCGACCTGATGGGTCGCCCCGCCGAGCCGGACGTCAGCGTCATCATCCCGGCCCACAACGCCGGGCCCTACCTCGACCGGTGCCTGGACTCGGTGGTCGCGCAGACCATCGGTCTCGACCGGATGGAGGTCGTGGTCGTCGATGACGGCTCGAACGACGGGACCGGGGAGGCCGCGGACAGGTGGGCGGCGCGCCACCCTGACGTGTTCCGGGTGGTGCACAACGAGGTGGGGTCCGGTGGGCCGGCCGCACCGCGGAACACGGCGCTGGACCTGGTCACGGGTCGCTACGTCTTCTTCCTCGATGCCGACGACCACCTCGGTCACGAGGCGCTGGAGAGGCTCGTCGCGGCGGCCGACGAGAACGGGTCCGACGTCGTGGCCGGCCAGATGAGCACGAGCACCGGGCGTGGGCTCCCGAACCGGAGCTTCCGGCGGACCGACCTGGACGCCGACGTCTTCACCTCGGACGTGTACTGGAGCCTGTCGGCGCTGAAGCTCTTCCGGCGCGAGCTCCTCGAGAAGAACCAGATCCGGTTCCCGACCGAGTTCCCGATCCTGTCCGACCAGCCGTTCACCGCGCTGGCCTACCTCCGGGCCCGGCGCATCAGCGTCCTGGCGGACTACGACTACTACTTCGCCGAGTGGCGCGACGACGGCAAGCACGTGACCCGCTCCGGCTCGGTGTCCGACCGCATCGACGTGGTCGAGGCGATGTGTGCCCTGGTGATGCGTGAGGTCGCCGATCCCGTGGGCCGGTCCCACCTGCTCCAGCGTCACCTCCAGGGAGGCCTGTGGCGGACCATGCGGGGGATCGTCGCCGTCCCCCGCGACGAGCAGGAGCGTCTGGTGGCCCGCGTCACCGACCTGCTCCGCGCCTATCTCGACGCGGGCCTCATGGAGACCCTGACGCCGGACCGCCGCGTCGTCTACGAGGTGTGCCGGCGCGGGCTGCTCGACGAGACGCTGGCGGCGCTCGAGGGGACCGACGAGCAGTTCTCGGCGGAGGTCGTCGTCGACGGGGACCGCGCCTACGCCGTGCTTCCCTTCTTCCGCAGCGACGCCTTCCACCTGCCGGACGAGCTCTACGAGATGACCGACCGGGTGCGGGCCGACCAGTCGGTCACGGCGTTCTGGTTCACGGGCGGTGTGCTGCACGTTCGCGGTCACGCCGCGCTGCGCCGCGTCGCCCAGGTACCGTCGGTGGCCATCGTGCTGCGCGGGGTGAAGGAGTCCACCGGCGAGCACGCGGTACCCGCGACCGTCAGCGGCGACGGCTTCGCCGGGACAGTCGACCTCCGGACCGTCGCCGACGGCGTTCCGCTCCCGGACGGCTCCTGGACGGTGCACGTGCAGGTCGGCGTCGAGGGGCTCGTCCGCACCCCGCGGCTCCGTACCGCGGACCAGGACGCTGCCGAGCTCACCCCCACGACGGACGTCGTCGACGCAGGATCCGCCGGGACACGGGTCGCCCGGGCGCTGGTGCAGCCCGGGGGCCTGCTCCTCCAGGTCGGCGGGCCGGTCCGCCTGACCGAGGTCCTCCGAGCCTGGACGACGTCGTGGGAGGGCACGGACCTGCTCGTCCGTGCCGAGAGCAACGACCGGATCACGGCCCCCGTGATCGTCGAGCTCGTCAACGAGACAGGCGAGGTGCGGTCCGCGTCGATGGAGCCGAGCCGCGGTCGGCTGTGGGGTCGCCTTCCGGTCGCCGGTCTGGCCGAGGGCCGGTGGACCGCGCGACTGCACCTCGGTGCCGGATCACCGGACACGAGGGTCCCTGCCCCGGCAACACCGGGCAGGACCCGGGTCCGCTGGCGTCGCTCGTGGCACGTGATGGAGGCGACGACGCGCGTGGCCAAGGGGCAGCTGGTGGTGCAGGTGCGCCACGTCGGCTACACGGAGTGGGTCCGGGGTGCGGTCGGGGCCCGGTTCCGAAGGTGAGCAGGGCGACCCCGAAGGTCTGCGACAATCCGTAGGGTTTCGAGTGCCCCATCACCGGGGCGGCTAACCCAACTCCAGGTCCGAGGCATCCGCACCGATCGGCGACCGATGACGAAGCTCCCCATGCACGAGTCGCTCCCGTTCGACGAGGAGACGACGCCCCCACCGGTGTCGACCGGCGAGCTCCCGCAGGCCGACGAGGTTCGCGACGCCGTCACCGAGGCGTACGAGCGCTACCGCACGAACGGTGACGGCGCGGTGGCCGACTACATCCCGATCCTGGCGAGCGCATCCCCGGAGTGGTTCGGGATCTCCGTGGTCGGGGCCTGGGGCAGGTCCTTCGAGATCGGCGACGTCGAGACCACGTTCTCGATCCAGAGCGTCTCGAAGCCCTTCGTGTTCGCGCTGGTCTGCGAAGCGATCGGGTACGACGAGGCTCGGCGCCGGCTCGGCGTCAACAGCACCGGCTTCCCCTTCGACTCACTGATGGCGGTCGAGCTGAACGTCGACCGGACGATGAACCCGTTGGTGAACGCGGGCGCGATGGCCACCACGAGCCTGGTCCCCGGGGACACCGCGGACGCGAAGTGGATGAGGATCCAGGACGGCCTGTCCCGCTTCGCCGGGCGGCAGCTGACCGTGAACGAGGAGGTCTACGCCTCCGAGTCCGCCACCAACCTGCGCAACCAAGGGATCGCCCACCTGCTCGAGAGCTACGGCCGGCTCTACTTCGATCCCGACCTGGCCACCGACATCTACACGCGTCAGTGCTCTCTCGAGGTCACCGTCCACGACCTGGCGGTGATGGCCGCCACCCTGGCCAACGGCGGCGTGAACCCGCTGACGGGCGACGTGGTCATCAGGCCCCGGGTGTGTCGTCGGGTGCTGGCGGTGATGGCCACGGCGGGCCTCTACGAGCTGTCGGGCGACTGGCTCTACGAGATCGGGATGCCGGGCAAGAGCGGAGTCAGTGGTGGCATCGTCACCGTCTCACCCGGCAAGGGTGGCCTGGCCACCTTCTCGCCTCCTCTGGACACGGCGGGAAACAGCGTCCGCGGCCAGCTCGTCACCAAGTACCTCGCCGAGCGACTCGGGCTCAACCTCTTCGCCTCGGAGGCCGCAGCCCGGGACTGACCCTGGAGCCAGGAGGCCAGGTGTCCGTCTCTGTCCGGTTGTCACACGTCTTGTCACACGCAGCCGCGGTGCCATGGGTGTCGCGCCCGACGAACCGCGTCGGGCCGAACATCGAAGGGCACCGACATGGCACTGTTCATGGACTCACACACCATCGAGGGCGGAGTCTCCGTGCGAGACGTCGTCGCGGCGCACCAGGCCGACCTCGAGACCCAGGGGCCGTACGGCGTGAGCTACCTGCGGTACTGGGTCGACGAGGCCGCCGGGAAGATCTTCTGCCTGGTCGACGCCCCCGACGCCGACGCCGCCCACACCGTCCACCGGGAGGCCCACGGGCTGGTCGCAGACGAGATCTACGCCGTCTCGGAGGGCACCTGAGGGGCGACGACCTCACCCTCGCCCTGATCGAGCTGCGGCAGGCCCCGGGCCAGCGAGCGACTGCTCGCGGCCCGGGCCTGCCAGTCGCGACGTCCCGCCAGACGAGCCGAGCGCGCCGACGCCGGCGCACCGGTGTGCGAGTCTGGATCCGCACCTCCTGGCACACGCTGCCAGGGCACCGGAGCGGCGCCCGGTCCCGTTGAGCAGCGCGCCATCTCGGCGTCCGGTGCGGCCACACGACGTCGGAGCGAGCATGCGCAGCGAGAGATCGGGCCAGGTCCCGACCGGTTTGACGATCCGGCTGCTCGGTCGTCCGGGCCTCGTGATCGACGGCATGGAGGGCTACCGCTTCCGGAGCCGGAAGAGCTGGGCGGTTCTCGCCTTCCTCCTCCTCTCCGAGCGACCGCCGACCCGGAGTCGGCTGGCCTCCCTGCTCTTCTCGGAGGCGGACGACCCGCTGCGCGCTCTGCGTTGGTGCCTGGCCGAGATCCGTCGGGGCCTCGGCACCGGTGGCGCGCTCGACGGCGACCCCGTCGTCCTGGCCCTGCCCTCCGGCTCGCGTGTGGACGTCGACGTCCTGGTCCACGGACATTGGCGCGACGCCGTCGACCTGCCCGGCCTCGGCGCCGACCTGCTCGACGGCCTGGCCGTCGCGAACGCCGCACCGTTCGAGGCCTGGCTGCTCTCGCAGCGGCGTCGCCTCGCCTCGGCCGCGGAGTCCATCCTGCACGAGGCCGCCTTGGGGTACCTCTCGCGTCAGGACCTTCCCCGCGCCCGCGACCTGGCGGTTCGGGCGGCCCTGATGAGCCCCTTGGACGAGAACCACCAGGCGCTCCTGATCAGGCTCTACCGCCTGGCGGGCGACGACCAGGCGGCGCAGCGGCAGTACGCCGCCTGGGCGGTCACGGCCGAGCAGGAGCTGGGCACCGAGCCGGGTGCCGCGGCCCGGCTCGCGTTGCGCGAGCGGCGGGCCACGACGGATGCCGTCGACGCCGCGGCGATCCACGCGATCACCGAGGCCGGGACCGCTGCGGTGTCGGCCGGTGCCCTCGCGGCGGGGGTCGCGTCGTACGAGACCGCGGTCCGGCTGGCCGATCGCGCCGAGGTGCGGACCCTTCGGGTCGAGACCCGGCTGGTGCTGGCCGAGGCCCTGATCCACACCATGGGCGGACTCGACGAAGAGGGTGTGGCGACCCTGACTGAGGTGGAGCGGATCGCCCTCGCGGACGGGGATGCCGAGGCGGCGGCGCGGGCGCGGGCGGAGCTGGGGTACGTCGACCTCCTGCGGGCGCGCTACGACCGCGCGGAGCGCTGGTTCACCCAGGTCCTCGACGGCTCGGAGGTGCCGTCGACGAGGGCGAAGGCGATGACCTATCTGGGCTCGGTCGCCAGCGATCGCGCCGACTATCCGCGGGCCTCGCGGTTGCTGGAGGAGGCGATCTGCCTGACTCGCGAGCTCCGCGAGCCGCGCCGCGAGGCATATGCGCTGTCCATGCTCGCCCGGATCAGCCTGCTGCGGGGTGACCCGGTCGAGGCCGAAGCGCGGCTCCGGGCCACCCTGGCCGTGACCGAGGCCGATCACTGGCTGTGGTTCCGCCCCTGGCCGCAGGCCCTTCTCGGTCAGGCGCTGCTGGCCCAGGGCGACGTCGCGGCGGCGGCGAAGTCTCTTGAGCAGTCCTGGGCGCGGGCGTGCCAGATCGGTGACCCGTGCTGGGAGGGGATCTCGGCACGAGGTCTGGCTCTGGTGGCCGAGGCTTCGGGCGACGTCGCCGGGGCGATCGCGACGCTCCTCGACGCGCGGGCCCGCTGCACCAGGCGGGCCGACCCCTACGTGTGGCTCGACGTCCACATCCTCGACGCCCTCTGCGACCTGGGAGGTCGCCACGGTGATCCACGCACCGGAGGTTGGGTCGAGGAGATGCACGACCGGTCGTCGCGGACCGGCATGCGTGAGCTGACCGTCCGGGCGATGCTGCACGGCGCTGCGCTGGGAGACGACGGCGACGCCGGAATGGCCGCGATCCTGGCCTCGGAGATCGACAACCCGCTGTTGTCGCAGCGGGTCGAGCAGCTCGTACCGGCCACCGGCCAAGGACGGCGTCCTCCGATCCGATGATCGCGGCGTCGTGTTCGGCCCGGTCCGACGGGCTGGCCGGGGTTGCGCGCACCTGAGGCCGGGTCGGTGGCCAGGGGTGCAGTCGTCGTACAGCGCCGGGAAATGTAATGACCCCCCGCACGAATGCGGGGGGTCTGGCGCAACTGAAGTGATCCAGTCACGGACCTGCCGGTGGGCCTGGGGGGCTGGCGCCTGCGAGGTCTGCATCGGGGAGCTGGGGGGTTGCCTCCTGATGTTGACTGAAGTTTACACGGCTTGCCCCCTGCGACGCGGGAATGGAGAAAACTTCAAGGATTTTACGAAACAGCCCGTCGCAACCGCTGCTCACGCGTGAATCAGGCGTGGAACAGGGGCAATGTCACACGGAAACCGGGGTCCCGCCGACACTCCACCGATTGTCAAGACTTCCTAATTTGCCACCCCATGCTCCATGCTTCTCCCGGAGCTCGGAACCGGCACCACACAGGGAGATTTTGAGATGGCTCGTCAGACGAAGATGAAGATCGCCGCCCTCGCCACCGCAGTCGTGGCGACACTGGGAGTGGCGGCCGTCGCGCCGGCTACTGGGGACAGCGCAGGCAAGTCACCCATCACGAACATGCGCGGCGAGGTCTACTGCTGCTGACCGTCTGAACTAACGGTCGTGTCAGCCGCTCGTGTTCGAGAGTCGAGCGGAGAGCCAACAACAGATCAGCGGGCTGCGACCTGCTGATTGTTTGCCACGCGAACACCCGGACGAGCGCGAAGTCCGGTAGACGCGGCGGCATTTCGGTAGCACTCACGGGCCGCCTCTAGGTCGCCGACGTTCTCCAGCAGAGTCGCCAACTCAAACCACAGTTGGGCGGCCCCTCGATCGGCGCCGACGCTCGTCAAGAGCATGACCGCGTGTCGATAGGCGCTCTTCGCTGCGTCGAGGTCACCGAGCGCCATGGAGATCTGGCCCTGGAGCGTCTGCACGTCCGCCGCCATGAGGGGGGCGTCGAATTCGATGGTGGACAGCACAAGCGCGCACAGATCCGAGGCTTCGGGCGTCCGCCCCTCGAGGAAGAACGCACGAGCGCGCGCAAGGTCGTTGTGGGCGATGTCGACCACACTTGCGCTGCACCAGGCCATCTCCTCGGCAGCCTTGTCCAGGTTGACCTGGGCCTGCGCGATTTCGGGTGGGTCGAGCCGCAGCTGCAGCATGCCGAGCTGAGTCCGGAGCCTGGCCAGGTTGCGACCGCCCTCCCCCTCGGCGAGCAGCGCCAGCGCGCGCTCGGCCAAGGGCACGGCGTTGCCGACGGATCCCTGCTGCGCCTCGAAGATGCTCGCGTTCCAGTACGCCGAGGCGCGGGCGGTCGGTGACGACATCCCCTCTGCCTTGATGATGGCCTTGCGGCAGGTACGCACGGCCTGGCCCGAGTCGCCGCGCTCGTTGTAGGCGGCTGCGAGGGTGACCGCCATCTGCACGGCCTCCTCGGAGCTGTCGAGCGGCGTGCCGGCCAGCTGGTCCAGCACCCTTTCGCCGACCTCGGTCGCCTTCGTCAGATCGCCGGACTCGCGATAGCAGCGGCTCAGGGCGATCGCGCACTTGATGCGCAGGATGCCGCCCTCGCGGGCAGCCACCAGTGGCTCGAGCTCGAGGATGGCGTCGTCCATCGAGCCCAGGTTCTCCAGAGCACGCGCGACCAGGTAGCGCGCCCTGAATGCGAACTCCTCCTGCGATCCCACGAGAGCGCGGTCCAGCGCCTGACGCGCCTGGGACTCCGCCTCGAGGTGCTGGCCGGACTCGAGGGAGAGCTCGGCGAAGTCGAGGGTCAGCCTGATCTCGTCGTACTCGCGTGCGGTGACACCCCGCAGCAGGTGGTCGACCGGGACGCCGAGTCGGATGGCCATGTCCTCGAGGACGGCGGCGTTGGGGCGACGGTGCCCGGACTCGATCCGGGAGACGTAGCCCACGGAGATGTGATCACCGGCCAGCTGCGTCTGTGTCCAGCCCTTCGCCACGCGCGCTGCACGGAGCCGATCGCCCAGCTGGGAGGGGTCGATCTCCTTGAGCAGCGCTACGTCAGCGGAGTCCATGTGCCGATTGTGACTGACCCAACGCACTTGTGGTCACTAAATGTGCCAAACGACGCAAGTTCGCAGGCAAATTCGTTTCCGACGGTTCGTTATGACCGGGCCGACACCTACGATCGGTCACGAGCTGGGGGGCTCGGCACCATGCAGCATCACAGGTAGAATGCACATGCTTGGCCGGGGGGCTAGGCGTCACGCGTGCGTCGTTCGCGACGCACGCGTGACGTGTTCCCCCGGCCTGGAGCCGAGGCCTCAGGGCCCTCCACCGCGGCGTCCCTCGGTCTAGACCAGCAGGCCGCGCGAGTGGGTCGCACGGTAGCGGCGTGGACCAGGCCCGTGGCGGGTCCTCCGCGCCTGCTCGTTCAGGGCCTCGTTCCCTCGGGCACCGCGGCCGGCGACTGGTCGTGTCG
>CAWFVO010000025.1:0-19366 GCA_963819295.1 uncultured Actinomycetota bacterium | reverse complement strand
AGGCGAAGCGGCTCCCGGACCCGGACCAGGCGGCCGCGCACGCTGCCGTCCGGGTCGCTCAGCTCCTCGACGTCCCGCCCGCCTTCCACCTCGAGCACGACCTCGCCGTCGTCGCCCTCGATCGGGCACGTCGTACTCGCGAGGTACAGCCTCGTCGAAGGCGGTGTACGTCGCGTCGCCGACGTCGAGGCGGTCCACCGGGTGGAAGCGTTCGCCGGCCCGTCGCTTCGACGGTGCGGTGCTGGAGCTGGAGGAAGCGCACGGTGACGGTGAGCCCGCCGCGCCCGTCGACGAGCACCTCGGTGCCGCTGGGTGCGAGGACTCGGACCGGTCCTGGGCCACGACGTCGGGCGGCATCAGCACACCCCACTGGAAGCGCACCTGGTTCTTCATCGAGCTCGGCGCGGTAGGGATAGAGCACGTAGCCCTCGTAGAGCACGGCGTCGGCCAGCGACTCGGGCTGCCTCCCAGGTCGAGGTGGTCGCGCTCGTCATCGGCTGGTCCCCGAGGAGCCGGTCGAGGGTGGCTCTCCCAGCTGGTCAGGCCGTGCCGGCCGCGGTAGGCGGCGAGCCGGTCGTAGGTGTCGCCGGGCACGCGGATCCAGCGCTGACCGGGGAAGTGGGCGTCCATGGCGGCGCGCCACACGGCCACGGGCATCCGGACGTGGGCCTCCTTGTGCCACGGCACGGGCATCACCTGGATGGAGCCCGACCGTCCCGCTGAACACGGTGCCGCTGAACAGCAGGATCAGCGGGACGTCGCCGGCCTCGAGCGCGGTGAGGTACTTGTGGGCAGCCACGTCGACGTCGTAGCTGCACGGCATCGTCAGGTCGAAGTCGCAGGAGCCTGTGAAGCTCGGCAACACCTGGGTGAGGAAGGCCAGCTGCATCGGCTGCAAGGTCTGGCCCCACCGCGACCTGTCCCCGAACAGGTCGACTACCTGGTCGGCCTCGCGGTCGCTGTAGTGACGCTGGATGGGCTCCACGCGCACCTGGCTGCGCAGCGCGACGGCATGGACCCGCACGCCTGAGGTCTCCGTCGCGGTCATCCGGAAGATCACGGTCGGTCCGGCTGCGTAGGCGTCTGCCACGACCTCGCGGCGGCTGGGAGTTGAAGGTCGGGTATGGCGGCCGGTAGATCGCCGGGACCGCTGGCCGTCGTGCTCATGCGGCGCCCGAGCAGGGGGACTTCGCGGCCACGGCGGTCAAGCTGGTCGAAGAACTTACGCATCCGGTCCCAGACCTCCGGGCCGCCGCCCAGCCCCTTCCACGAGGTGCGCACGACGCCGACCAGCCAGTAGCAGACGTCGATCGGCACCAGGTGGGCGGTGTACTCGCCGTCGTGGCGGCGGAGCAGCACCGCCTCGACGTCGGACATGGTCTGGCCCAGGACGAGGTTGTCTGCCACGATCCGCGTCCACGCGTGCAGGTGAAGACCGACTCGGTGGCGCCGCCGGGTCCGGGGTAGAACGCCAACAATCGAGGCTCTTCACTGTCGGAGCCCGGACTGGCGGAAGAAGAACACCAGGTCGACCGGGACCCGCAACGAGTCCCAGGTGGCGTGAGTGTCGAGATGCAGCCCGGCGACGCGCCGCACGTCCTCACCCACGGCGCGGAACCTCGCCCCGCCCGAACCCTGCGGCGCCAACAGCAGGTAGCACGGGCGACACACGCACAGCAGCCGGTGCTCCGCGACGTCGGCCACGTGGCCGTGCCGCTCACCGAGGTCGACCGCGCAGAACTCGCAGTGCTCCTCGACCTCCGGCGGGGGTGGAGCGCTGGCCATCCGGCGGAGGCGGCCCAGTCCTGTGCCCTGGGCCTTCATGCGGTCACCGTCAACGGGAGGGCGACCTTCCACGCTCCGCGCTCGGGGAGGAGCGGGACCGGGACGAGCCGCAGGTCGGCCAGCGGTGACCGCCCGGCCAGCCGCACGTCGTACGCCGTGGCACAGCCGGAGCAGGTGAGCGTGTCGCCGTCGAGCACACCGTCGGACGCGGTCCTGGCATGAGGGGCGGCGGTCGAGATAGGCGACGAGATGCCGTCCAGGTTCGCGACCAGCAGGTGCTCCTCGGCCGCTGCGACCCGACGCATGGTCCGCGGAGGCACGTCGAGCTGGAGTGGATGCCAGTGGTCGGCGGGCTGAGAGACGCTCTCGTGCGGGGCGAAGGGTGCGATCTGCAGGAGCGAGGGTGAGGGCTCGACCATGCCCTCGGCCTCCACCGCCACCACGTCGGGAGCCGCCTGCAGGATGGCGTCCTCGATGGCGCTGGCGACGGTCAGCGCCGATGACGGGCAGCCGTCACAGCTGCCTTGGAGCTGGAGGTGGACGACCCCCTTCTCGTCGACCCCGAGGAGCTGGACACCGCCGGCGTGCGAGCCGAGGTAGGGCCGCGCCCCCTCGAGCGCGCCGTTGACTCGCGTCAGGACGTCGTCGGGGTGGAGGTCGTGGAGCACCAGCAGGTTGCCGACGATCTCGTCATCGGCGAGGCGGCGGGCCAGGTCGCGCTGACCCGCCTCCAGCACGACGTCGATCGTGCGCTCCAGGCCGGCGCCGTACAGCGACATGACGCACGCGAGGAGCTCCTGCACCCGTTCGAGGACGGCGGGGACGGCGCTCTGCTCGAGGTCGTCCAGCAGCTCGTCGATGCGGGCACTGGACTCACGGACGGTCAGCGGCTCCATGCACGGCTCCTTCTCGAGGTGTGTCGTGGGTGCTGGCCAGCCGGTCGAGCCAGTCGTACCAGTCGTCGGTCCCGTCGCCGGTGCGCACCGAGAGCGGCAGCACGGTCACGCCGGGGTGGAGCGGCGAGCCCGCTCGGTGAGCGCGCCGACGTCGAAGTCGACGTAGGGGAGCAGGTCGGTCTTGTTGACCAGCACCAGGTCCGCGGCGCGGAACATCTGGGGGTACTTCAAGGGCTTGTCGTCGCCCTCGGTCACCGAGATGACCACGACCCTGGCGTGCTCGCCGAGGTCGAACAAGGCAGGGCAGACCAGGTTGCCGACGTTCTCCACGAAGAGCAGCGAGCCGTCGGTAGGCGCAAGTGCCTCGACGGCGCTCTGCACCATGCCGGCGTCCAGATGGCACCCGGCACCGGTGTTCACCTGGACGGCGCGGGCTCCGGCCCGCTGGATGCGTTCCGCGTCGTACGTGGTCTCCTGGTCCCCTTCGATGACGCAGACCTCGCGGGTGGGGGAGAGCCGCGAGACGGTGCGCTCCAGCAGCGACGTCTTGCCCGAGCCGGGCGAGCTCATCAGGTTGACCGCGAGGATCCGGCGTACGGCGAGCCAGGCGCGCACGTGCTCGGCCAGGTGGTCGTTGCGTGCCAGCACCCGCTCTTCGAGCACGAGGGTGTCCACCGCCGGGTGGGCGTGGTCGTGGCCGTGCATCTGCTCGTGATCGCGCTCGTCGAGCCGGGTCACCCGGACGCCCTCGTCACCCCCTTCGCCGCAGCCGCAGGTCATGCACATGACGGCTCCTTCTCGAGCTCGACGGACACGACCCGGAGGTCGGCGCCGGCGAGCACCTCGACGTCGGCACTCCCGCAGGTGCACAGGAGCAGCGCGTCGGGCAGCTCCTGCTCCGTGCCGCACGCCCGGCAGGCGACGCGTCCCCGCGTCTCCTCGATCTCGAGCCGTGCACCAGCCAGGGCGGTCCCCGCCGTCGCGAGGTCGAAGCAGAACGCCATGGAGTCCGGGACGACGCCGGACAGGCTCCCCACGCGCAGATGGACCGCGACCACGCGTCGTCCGGTCGTGCGCTCGGCGACCAGGTCGACGACGCTCTGCGTGATCGCGAGCTCGTGCATGTGCTGCCGCCCGCGGATCAGTAGGGCTTCACGGGCATCTGCGGTGCGTGCTGCTGCTCGACCACCTTGCCCCCGCCGGTGTACATGTGGACTCCACACGGCAGGCACGGGTCGAAGCTGCGGACCGCACGCATGATGTCGATGCCCTTGAAGCTGTCTGGCGGGTTCTCCTCGAAGATCGGCGTGTTCTGCACGGCGTCCTCGTAAGGGCCGGGGGTGTCGTAGCCGTCACGGACGCTGCCGTTCCACGGGGTGGGCGGGTAGGGGTGGTAGTTCGCGATCTTCCCGCCCTTGATCACCATGTGGTGGCTGAGTACCCCGCGGACCGCCTCGGTGAACCCGACGCTGATCGCCTCGTCGGGCACCTCAAAGGGGGTCCAGGTCTTGGTACGCCCGGCCCGGATCTCCTCGAGCGCCTTCTCGCAGAAGTACAAGGCCTGCGCGGCGGCGTACGCCTGGAAGTAGGTGCGGGCCCGGTTGCGCTCGAGCGCGTTGCTCCACTGCGGGATCTTCCACTCGAAGGTGACCTCGGGCTTGAGGGCGGTCCGGGGGAGGTTGATCACGACGCTAGTCCCGGTCGCCTTCACGTAGCCGACGTCGACGAGCCCGGACAGGGCGGTCGACCAGAGGCGCGCGATGGGGCCGCCGCCGGTGTCGAGCGCCAGGTGGTCGGTGCCGTCGAACCAGCGAGGTGACATCGTCCAGCTGTAGTTGGCGTTGAAGTCGCGCTTCCCGGGCTTGGGGATCGTGTGCTGGTTCCACGGGTGCCGGCGGTCGACCGGGTTGCCGAGCGGGTCACGCTGGGCGAAGATCTCGCGGTTCGACTCCGCCCAGTCCTCGTAGTAGGAGTGGCCGAGAAGGATCCGCATGCCGAGGTTGATCTCGACCAGGTCGTTGGTGACCAGCTTGCCGTCGACGACGACGCCGGGGGTCACGAACATCTTCCGGCCCCAGTCGGTCATGTGGTCGTAGCGGAAGTCGCAGTGCTCGGGATCGTTGAAGGCGCCCCAGCAGCCGAGCAGGATCCGGCGCTCACCGACGTGCTCGTAGCCGGGCAGTGCCTCGTAGAAGAAGTCGAACAGATCGTCATGCAGGGGCACGACCTTCTTCATGAACTCGACGTACCGCATCAGGCGTGTGAGGTAGTCCGTCATCAGCTGGATGGTGGGGACCGTGCCCACGCCGCCCGGGTAGAGCGTGGAGGGGTGGACGTGGCGCCCCTCCATGAGACAGAACATCTCGCGCGTGTATCGGCTGACATGGAGGGCCTCGCGGTAGAACTCGCCCTCGATCGGGTTGAGCGACCGCATGATGTCGCCGATGGTCCGGTAGCCGTGGATGTCGGCGTGGGGCGCCTCGGTGGAGTTGGCTCGTTCGAGCACCCCGGGGTTGGTCTCCTTGACCATCCGCTCGCAGTAGTCCACCCCGACCAGGTTCTCCTGGAAGATGTTGTGGTCGAACATGTACTCCGCGGCCTCGCCGAGGTTGATGATCCACTCGCCGAGGTGGGGCGGGGCGACGCCGTAGGCCATGTTCTGGTTGTAGACCGAGCAGGTTGCGTGGTTGTCACCGCAGATGCCGCAGATGCGGCTGGTGATGAAGTGCGCGTCTCGTGGGTCCTTCCCCTTCATGAACAGGCTGTAGCCCCGGAAGATCGACGAGGTGCTGTGACACTCGCGCACCTCCTTCTGCTTGAAGTCGATGCTCGCGTAGATCCCGAGGCTGCCGACGATCCTGGTGATGGGGTCCCACGACATCTCGACGACGTCGGTGTTGTCCTTGGTGGTGGTCATCTCGTCGATACCGTCCTCACCAGTTGCGCTTGTAGCCGGTCGTGAGCTCGCTGCCCTTGGTCCGCCACTTCGGCTCCTTGTCCACGGTCTCCTCGGTCACTCTGCGCAGCCGGCGCACGGCCTTGCCGTAGATCAGGCTGCCCCGCGACGAGAGCTTCGACCCTGGTGGCTCGTCCATGAACGGCATGAACTTGTCGGGGAACCCAGGCATGGTGCAGCCGATACAGATGCCGCCGACGTTCGGACAGCCGCCGACGCCGTTGATCCAGCCCCGCTTGGGGACGTTGCACTTGACGACCGGACCCCAGCAGCCGAGCTTGACGATGCACTTCGGGGAGCCGTACTCCTTGGCGAAGTCGCCCTGCTCGTAGTAGCCGGCCCGGTCGCAGCCCTCGTGGACGGTGGCACCGAAAAGCCAGCGCGGGCGGAGCGCCTCGTCGAGCGGAATCATCGGGGCCTGGCCGGCCACCTGATAGAGCAGGTAGACCAGGGTCTCCGACAAGTTGTCGGGGTGGATCGGGCAGCCGGGGACACAGACGATCGGCAGGCCGGCCTTGGACTTCCAGTCCCAGCCCAGATAGTCGGGCACGCCCATCGCGCCGGTGGGGTTCCCGGCCATCGCATGGATGCCGCCGTACGTCGCGCAGGTCCCGACGGCTACCACCGCGGTGGCCTTCGGGGCGAGTCGGTCGAGCCACTCGGAGGTCGGCATGGGCTGGCCGGTCTCGGGGTTGTTGCCGAACGCCGCCCAGTAGCCCTCGTTCTTGATCGCCTCGTTGGGTATCGACCCCTCCACGATCAGCACGAACGGCTCGAGCTCGCCGCGGTCGGCCTTGTGCCACCACTCGATGAAGTTGTCCGCGCCCTGTTCGGGGCCGCACTCGTAGTCGATCAGCGGCCAGTGGACCGCGATCTTCGGAAGGCCGGGTAGCGCGCCGAGCACGATCTCCTCGACGCTGGGCTGGGTGGCCGCGGTGAGGGCCACGGAGTCTCCGTCGCAGCTGAGACCGCCATTCATCCAGAGGACATGGACGACGCCTTCGTCCGCCTGGCCCTCTCCGTCTTCAACTGCATGCAAGCCCGGTTCTGCGACGCTCGTCATGGATGCTCGTCCTCGCTCGACGTGGATGTGCAACGGACTTTCATCCTGTGGCGTGAGCCCCTTGGCGACTACCCGTCGGGTGAGGTGCTTTTTGCGTGAATCCCAGAGTCCGGGATCGCTGGATAGGCCCTGGCGGCGCGCGCACTGCAACGCAATCTCACCCAGGCGACCATGATGGTGAGCCCCACTCAGCCACATCCCACTGAGGGTTACGTCGATCGGCGGGGACGGCCTCGAGCGAGCTCCTTCAAGCACTCCCGCCGGCGCTCAGTCATGATCCTTGGGAAGTACCTGCAGCACGACGTGAAGGTCTGGATCTGACCTCTGGTGCAACAGCGCAAAATGGCCGACACGGGGGCGGGGATGTCGATACAGACAGTCGCGCGGCCAGACGGCGCCGTGGGTTCTCACGGCGGTCGGTTGTGAACGTATGAGTCGGCTTCCTGGAGGGCTCACTTTGGGCGCGCTTTGATTCGCAGTGGGTCCCATAGCGGTGCCGACGCTGCGAGCATCTCCGATGGCTGAAGCCGCAGGTCAGCGGCTGGTGTCCACCGCTGAACGCAGTCTTCGTCAAAGGTTTGCGTTCGCGCTCAGGATCATCCGCGTCTTCCTGATGACGCACCACGTCGAATGCTTCGCGCTGCTGGAAACGGGCCGCTGACCTGCGGAAACACAGCACGGTAGGCGTCCCGCCGGTGATCGAAAGCGCGCTTTGGGCTCGCACGCGACGACCTTGGCGGGATCCGTCCGCGGCTCTGGCGGTTCGGGGTCACCCGTCGCAGCGTGTGCAGCGGGTCGGAGTTCGTCGAGTGCTGTGGCCAACCGGAGCAGCGGCGCGGCGTCGACGGCGAGCTCGTAGTGGCCACGGCGCAGGTTCTGGATGAAGGCATGCCCTCGGATCACTGCGTTCGCTGTGCGATTTGTCTTCACCCCGCGTCGGCCGCAGTCGAGCCTTGAGCCGGCCGTGATCGCATTCAACGCGGTGGTTCTGGTACGCGCCGGTGTTGTGTACTCGGCAGGAACCAAGTCCTCGATCACGTTGGCCAGGGCCGGCGCCCGGTCGGTGATCACCTCGGCAGGGTCGCCGTGAACAGCCAGGGCACCGATGAAGAACGTGCGCGCGGCGGCGATGTCTCGACGCCGTGACACATACACGTCGATGACCTGGCCATGCTGGTCGACCGCCCGGTACATGTAGGACCAGACCCCGCAGACCTTCACCTAGGGCATGTCTGACAAATGTCGTGCCCAGGTCACGACGGCGTTGAGGACGATCGCTGCGCGGTAGGTGATCGCGAGCTTGTCGTAGCGGGTGGCAACGCCTCGCCATTGCTTGAGGTGGCAGAAGCGGCGCTCGATGACGTTTCGGCCCTTGTAGGCGGTGGCGTCGAACGCCGGTGGCCTGCCGCCGCGAGGACCTCGTCGCTTCCGGTGGCCTTGTTGGTCGGCGGGCTCGGGGATGATCGCGACGATCCCGCGGCTGCGCAGGTGGCCCCGGATCGCACGCGAGGAGTAGGCCTTGTCGCCACGGACCGCATCGGGACGGGTCCGTGGACGACCGGTCTCACGGCCGATGCGCAGGTGTGCCATCAGGGGTCCGAACATCGGGAAGTCGCCGGCTTGGCCGGCGCTCAGCAGCACGACCAGGGGCATCCCGTTCCCGTCGACGAGCTGGTGGATCTTGGTCGACAACCCGCCGCGGGAGCGGCCAATCGCGTGGTCAGGCGGCTCCGCGAACGGGTCGGGCGGTTTCGTGTAACTCGACCCAGCCCCCTGTGAGGCGGGTGACGTTGGTGGCGTGCTGGTGGGCTCGAGCGATCGAGGAGTCCACCGACAGCGCCCAGTCGACCTCGCCCGCGGCGTCGGCGCGCTTGGTCAACCGGGCCAGCACCGTGTCCCACGTCCCGTCGGTCGCCATCCGCCGATGCCAGGTCCACACCGTCTGCCACGCTCCGAACACCGTCGGCAGATCACGCCACGCGATCCCGGTCCGATAGCGGTAGACGATCGCCTCGACCATCATCCGAGCATCCGCGAACGGCCGGCCCTTGCGACCCGTCGGACGCGGCAACGCATCCTCGATCAACAACCACTGGTCATCAGACAACACCTCGAAGCGCGACATTCCAGCACGCTCCCAGAGCAACGCTCAACTATTTGTCAGACACGCCCTAGGTCTCCGCGACGAACCAGCGATCTCCGGCCGGGAAGCTTCTGGACGCGTGGGCGGACGGAGCGCACCCATGGTGGCCCGATGCTGTGGGGTTTGTTGCTCTGGCTTGGGCGCAGCCGCCCGTACCGCGCGCCCTCGGGCGGCTAGGCGCGCCAGGCGAAGACCTCTTCCCAGTTGTACTGGTCGTTGTCGATGAGGTTCGTCGCGTACGACTCGTACACCAGGGTGTGGCCGTCGCCGCTGATCGCGGCGCCGGTACTGGCGCTCCAGTTGTTGCTCTCCGTGCCGTCCGAGGACTGCGAGGCGCGGACGATGGTGCCCGACTTGGTGTCGGCGACGAAGGCATCGGTGTTGGTGCCAGTGTCGACGCCGGCGAGGTTGGACGCGTCGCTGCCGAAGCCGACGTACCGACCGTTGCGCGACAGGCTCGGCAGGAACGAGTTCGCGTTGCCGGCCTTGCCGTCCTGGCGACGCTGGGTGACCAGGGTGATCTTGCCGGTGGAGAGGTTCATCCGGTACACCTGCCCGTGTCTGGCTGGTCCGGGCAGCTTGGTGGCGCACGACGAGAAGGCGACGTAGGCGCCGTTGCCCGAGATCACCGGGCGACCGGCGCTGCCGATCGGGAAGCCCGAGCAGGGCGGCGCGTCAGGCTCGTGCCAGAAGCGCCGGGTCGTGCCCTTGTTCACGTTGCGCACCCAGAGGTCGTTGGCCTCGCCGAAGGTCACCAGGTTGCCGTCGTCGGAGATGTCGCCGTTGAGGATCGACGGCTTCACGTCCGTTCCCAGCGGCGTCAGCGACACCTGCCTGGTCCACTGGTGGGCGACGTCGCGGACGTAGACGTCCTCGCGCTTGTCCTGGTCCTTTGCACCGAACGGCGCGAAGGACTGGAACGAGACGCGGCTGCCGTCGCCGGAGATCACCGGAGAGAAGCTGTTCTTCTTGAACTGCTTCCCGCTGGTGGCAGCGGAGACCAGCCGGGTCTTGTCGGTGAAGAGGTCCTTGACCGCGACGTCGAGCGTGATGCCGTTCTGGTCCTTGAACAGGTTCGTCGCCCACGTCGTGTAGGCGACGTAACGGCCGTCGTCGGAGATTGTCGGCTCGAAGCTCGCGTCGTTACCGGGCTGCCCACCCTTCTGGCTGACCAGGATCGTGATGCCGTCGCTGGTGTCGCGCAGGTACACGTCGTCGGTGGTGTTGGTGTCGATCGCCACGAGCGGCGCCGTCGTCGAGAAGACGACGAAGCGGCCGTCGTACGACGCGACCTGCCCGGTGCCGCTGATGGCGCTCTTGGCGTCGACTTGTGCGTTGGTTTCGTTGACGAGGACGACCTGCTCGTTGTGGGCCGGGATGCCGGCGTACGCCGGGCCGGTGGCGGCCAGTGCTGCGAGGGCCAGGCCGGCGGCGGCCGCTGAGCGCCGGAGTCGGACGGGGCTGGACATGGTGTGCTCCTTGGATTCTGGATGTGTGACCAAGACGCGGTCCCACGTCCAGAGGTTGCAATCGGTCGACGACGAGGGAGCCGTCGGGGTGCGGGCTGGGGTGGGGATGGTGATCGTGGCCGATCGGCCGTTGACCGCGTGTCCGCCAGATGTGTGCACTTCATCGGGCGGCCTGGCGGACGGCGAAGCATGTGGCGATGCCGGAGTGGACCACCGTGGCTCTGTTGCGTTGACGGATCGCGTGGTGGCGGTGAGGGTGACTTGATGAAGCGCACTCGCCGGGGGCCGGTGAGGACGCCATCGGGCTGACTGGCTTCCGTTTCCGCCCGAGGTGATCGTGTTGGCGGTGCGTTGGTACCTGCGCAACAGGTTCTCCTACCGGGACCTCGAGGAGTCTCGCCGGGCGTGGCATCGCGGTCGATCACGTGACTCTTTACCGGTGGGTGCAGCGGTTCACGCCGTTGCTGATCGACGCGGCCCGGCCGTGTCGGCACCTGGCCGGGGATCCTGGTTCGTCGAGGAGACCTATGTGAAGGCGGCCACGACGCAGGTTCTGGACAAGAGCGCGCCCTCGGATCACCACGCTCGCCGTTCGCTGGGTCTTCAGCCCGCGCATCGGCCTGAGTCTGGCCTTCAAGCGGCCATGGTCGCACTCGACCCGTTTGTTCTCGTACTGGCCGGTGTTGTGCAACGCAGCAGGAACTACCGGCTGGCCGTCGACGCGACGCGGTGTTCCGGTTGGTCACCGCCTTCGACGAATCAGACCCCCATCTGATCAGCAGGGACCTCAGGTCCCGCCTCAGTACGACCTGATGTCGAACAACGCGACAGCGCCAGTCGTCGCATATTGCTGGCGCCCATGCGGGTGAGCTCGCCCTCGCCAGTCGCGCGCTGTTCATGTTCCTGGCGAGGATGAGGGTGCGTGTCCGCAGGAGCGCCTCGGCACCTTGGGGTGGGGGCGCCGGCGATCTGGTCGCGATCGGCGTGTGCTTTGGCTTTGGCGAGGTGGCGGGCTGCGCCGGGAGTCATTCGCGAGGTCGGCGGCTTCGGGGCGGAGAGTGTGGTGACCCACTGGGGCCACAGCAGGGAGTGCCATGAACGGCTGCCGCTGTCGCCTGCGCTGAGCAGGTCCATGGCCGGCTGAAGGAGAGGTTATTCCTCTATGGCTCCGCCCACCGTGCGTAGATGCTCGCGGAAACTCAGGGAGGGCGTGTTCTCGCGCTTGGCAAGGTAGGCCCGGAACTGTAGTTGGGTGCGTAGCGAGGTACCTGCCCGGATCGATTCGGCCTGGCGCCGCTCGGTATCGCGGATCGTCTCGGCCAGCGTGAAGATCTCCTCGGCCTGCGGGCTGGGTAGGAAGAGCACGCCATCATCGTCGCCGAGAACCAGATCCTCGCGGCTCACGGCCCAGTCTCCGACGACGGCGGACTCCAGCGCGTCATGCGCGCGGGCGTCGAGCCGGAGGGGGCCAGTGGGGATCGCTCCCAGGCTGAAGACCGGCAGCCCGATCACCCGTATGTCAGCGGTGTCGCGATGCAGCCCCCAGATCACCATCCCTTCCACACCGGCTGCCTGAGCCTCCAGAGCCACCAGGTCACCGACGCACGCTTCATCCAGCCGCCCGCCGTTGTCGACTACCAGCACGTCGCCCGGTGCTGCGAGTTCGAATGCCTCCAGGAAGGCATCGACGCTGCCAGCATGCCTGGCAGGACAGACACGCCCGGCCATGCGGCTGCCAGGCGCCACAGCACGCAAGAGCGGAGAAGCGCAACGCACTGGGACTCGGGCGCGTATACAGGCGTCGGCCACGTGGGCTGTGGTGAGGGTTGCGAACCGGTGCTGCAACACGTGGTGATCCATGACGATGTTTCCTCCCTGAGATAGCTGCGGGCCTGACGATGGATTGACCCCGGCATGTCAGTAAACCCTCGACGATCACGTGCGCGAGTGACGTGCCACCTCCGTGCTGTACGTCTGGCTGTGGCGGGCGGAGTCCAGTTCGGGCGCGCTGACGGCTTGCGGCGGAGGGCATTGCGCCTGCAAGAGTGGGTCCGGTATCCGGTCGCCGAGTCGCAGCAAGCCGGCTCCGATCAGTGCTGCCGCCAAGGCGCCGCCCCACCAGACGGCGTCGGGTGAGGTTGCGAGCATCGCGCCGCCGACCGCGAGGCCGAGGGCTACGCCGGCCGTGAAGGTGAGGCCGTAGAGCGACATGTAGCGGCCGAGCAGTTGCGGTGGTGCGAGCTCGGCGATGATTGGGCCGAGCACGATGAACTGCGCGCACTCACCGATCGCGATCACGATCGCGACCCCAGCCAACACGGTGGTAGCGGTGAGCGTCGAGCTCGTGAGCGTTGCGAGCAGGACCGCGAGCAGGCCGATTGCAAATAGCGCGCTGGTCGTGGCAAGAGCGTGTGTGCGACGCATCCGCTTGACGACTCGTGTGGCTGGAATCTGCGCGACGACGATGAAGAAGGTGTTGATGAAGATGACGACGCCGATCTCGCCCGGTCCGACAGGCGTGTGCGCCTTCGCAAACGGCGCGAGGATGTTGGAAAAGAGCGCGCCGCCGGTCATCACGAGCACGATGTTGGCGGCGATCAGGATGAGGAAGAGCCGATCGTGAGCAACTGCTCGGAAGCCTGTTCCCCTGTCGCTCGTCGACGCAACCTTCGCGAGGCGGGGATTCGGGATACCCACGAGCACAACCAGCGCGAAGACAGCGAACGTGGCGCCGTCGAAGAGGTAGAGCGCCTGGAACGTGCGGAGGTCATTGGCGGAAGCGACGATGAAGCCCGCAACAGCGGCGCCGATGCCGAGACCGAAGTTGCCTGCGACTCGGCGGAGCGCAATCGAGGAGGCGCGCTGCTCCGCTGAGACCAGGGTCAGGCTCAGAACTTGGTTCGCGGTGTTCGCGACTCCGAACCCGGCGCCGCCGACGGCCGCGCAGACAAAGGCTTGCCAGGGACGGTCGACGAATGCGAAGCCCGCGTAGCCCAGTGCGCTCGCGAGATTGCCGATGATCAGGATCGGCTTCGCACGAAAACGATCGAGCAGCGCACCCGTAAAGGGCGTTAGGACCGCCGCCGCGCACATGACCGCCGCCAGCACCAGCCCCGCTGTCGCCGTCGGGAAGCCGCGGGCCTGGTGCAGGTAGATGATCTCGAAGGGAAGGATCAGTCCAGTGCCGAAGTAGTTGACCGCGGTACCAGCCTGAAGAACGATGACAGGCCCCGACAGGCCCGTCCGCCAGCCGGCGAACACACGAGCGAGCGTCCTGCTCAGTTGCGTCCGGCGGTTGGTTGGTTTCCCGTGCGTGCCCGGGACTCGCACGTTCATCGGCGCCCCCGGTAGCGGCGATCGAGAACGATGGACGCCGCGCGCCCGGCCAGATGCGGACGATTCCATCGTCAACCTCCAGGGTCGTTTTCGGCTGCCGCGGCACGATCCGGTGGGCGGATCGTCGGGGCGGTCGGTGATGCATACACCGCGGCGTCGGGAAACTGGGCGCCCGCCGAGCCGCCCAGTTCGCCCCCCGGGCGGTGTATATACCGCGTGGAAGCGCCACGTGATGTGGAAGGAAGGAGCGCGCAGGATGGTGACAGCCGATCTGCTCTCACGGGCGCGGGCCGGGGATGGCGAGGCGTTCCGGGAGCTGACCGGGCCGCACCGGCGGGAGCTTCAGGTGCACTGCTACCGGATGCTCGGATCCTTCGCCGACGCCGAGGACGCCGTCCAGGAGACGATGCTGGCCGCCTGGCAAGGCATCGGCAGGTTCACCGAGGAACGCGCGTCGCTGCGCACCTGGCTGTACAAGATCGCCACCAACCGTTGCCTCAACGCGCGCCGCGCAGCGAGCCGGCGCCCGGCCAGGGAGTGGGACGTGTCGCAGTTCGAACCGCCCGTGCCGACACCGCGCGCCGAGGCCGTCTGGCTGCAGCCGTTCCCCGACTCCCTCCTCGAGGGTGCCGTCGACGTGCCCCCCGGGCCGGAGGCCCGCTACGAGCAGAGCGAAGCGATCTCGCTTGCCTTCGTGACCGCCCTGCAGCTGCTGCCGCCACGCCAGGCTGGCCGTCCTCATCTTGCGCGACGTCCTTGGATTCCACGCCAGCGAGGTGGCCGGCATGCTGGAGGTGACCGTCCAATCAGTCAACAGCGCCCTCAAACGAGCCCGCGCCAGCCTGCAGCGCCAGCAGCAGCCGGCCGCCGGCCACCAGCCGCCGCCCGCCGCTGGCTCGCCCGCCGAGGACGCGATCGTGGCCGTGTTCGCCCGCGCGTGGGAGTCGGCCGACCTCGACGCGCTGGTGGCCCTGCTGACCGACGACGTTTTCATCGCGATGCCTCCGGAGCCCTTCGGATACGAGGGCCGAGAACTCGTGGCCCGCTACTGCGCCCGCCAGTTCGCCGCGGGCCGCAGGTTCGACCTGATGCCGGCCCGAGCCAACGGCCAGCCCGCGTTCGGGGTATACCTGCGCGGCCCGGCCGGAATCCGCCACGCGACTGCCTTCTACGTACTCACCCTTGCCGGCGGCCAGATCTGCGGCATGACCCGCTTCGAGGCCAGCGTGCTGCCGTGGTTCGGGCTACCGCGCTCACTCCCCAGCCGATAACCAGTGTCCGCACCCGATCTACTCAAAGGAGGGCGCAATAGAATTTTCGCGACCGCGTTCCAATCGCAATTCCCCGACTTTTCCGCGTTTATCCAGGCAGCCGTTCGAGCTGTCCCCGACCGCGTCCGCCGGCGAGCTCCGTCGTCGCCGGCGTCACCGCTCACACCACGAAAAGAACCCATCTGAGGAGAGCCCTTGACGCAGATGCCTCACCGTGTTGCCCGTGAGCTGATCGCCAGCCGAGTCGCCGACGCCGAACAGCGGCGCCTCGAACGTCGTGCGGCCCGCGCCCACCAACCCAGCCGAGACCGCACGGCACCCGCCGGTCACGGGAACGTCGCCAGGGCCAGGGCCACGGCAATCGCGACCGCTCGTCGGATGGAACCCGACTCGACCTGCGCCTGGCTTGCGAAGTGACGCAAGTTCTGATCGGGCTTGGAAGCCCTGACACGGGACAAGGTTCGCCCCGTCATGCGGAATCTCGCACGGTCTTCTTGGCGAGTGATTCCTGAATGGACGGAAGTGCCGTCCTCTTGGGTGCTCCGGCCGTCACGTTGTGCAGACGGAGCTTGCTCAGATTCGGAGGCCTGCGGTGGACGCGAGGGCTTCGTTGAGGGCGTCGATGACCGTCATGGCTCGCCCGCGCGCGTAGGCGTCCTCCCACTCGGCGGGGGTGAGCGCCGCCTTCGCCGCCGTGCGGGCGTCGGCGATGATGCTCTCTTCCCGTGGAACGGGGCGGTATCCCAAGTGATGGCGTGCGGTGTCGCATGCGGCGAGCACCAACGGGGTGAAGGGGGCGAATCCGGCGTCCGCGAGTGCGGCGGCATAGTCCTCGCCATGCTGCAACAGCTCCACCGGAAGGAAGGCGCGCGCCTCGAGCTGCAACTCCGCCGACATCAGTCGGTGGGCCTCTTTGATGTGACCGAGCTTCCGAAGGACGCTGGCGATGTAGAAGTCGAGGTTCGGGAGATAGTGCCAACCGCCGCCCTCGAACGCTTGGTGCGCAGTCTTCAGCAGCCGCAGCGCCTCATCCCACTCACCCTCGTCCATCTGCAAGAACGCCAAGCCGCGTAGTGCGTTGCCGAGAATGAAGCTGTCGCCCAGATCTCGACCCAACCTCAGGACTTCCTCGCACATCTGTCGGCTGGCGTGGGAGTCACCGAGCTGGGCTTCGATCTCGCTCAAGCACAACAGAGCCCAGGCCAGCTCCGAGTCGTCGAGCGTGCGCAGCATCGCCACGCTGCGCTGCGCAACCCCATAGGCCCCGGGCAGGTCCCCCTGGGCCATCAGGACGCCGGCGTGGGCGTACAGGCACGTGCCGCGGTCGATGCTCGGTTTAGAACCGGGGACGGCAAGGGCGGCCTCGAGCCAATGGCGGCACTCGGCTGGATCGAACTCGAACCAGATCTCCTGCGCCGCCCCGGCCAGCAGGGCAAGTCCGAGCGCCGCGGGCTCTCCAGTGTCGGGTTCGGGTCGGGCGGTCGGGGTCATGGGGGACGTGGCCCACGCCAGCGCCCCCCGGAAGTTGTTCAGCTCCCGTTCGAACAGACGGTTACCGCGGAACCTGTGCTCGCGCGTGGACCAGATGACAGACCAGTGCAGCCGTGCCGCCACGCCCGCGAAGTGTGCCGCGTGGGCATGCCGCGCGCCTTCTAGATCACCGGCGTCCTCGAGCGTCTCGAGCGCGAACGCCCGCACAGTCTCCAGCATCTCGAATCGGGGCTCGCCGTCATCGTCTTCGGTGACCGTGACCAGGCTCGCGTCGACCAGGTCTTCGACCAGGTCAGCCGGGACGTCGTCTCCGAGAGTACGGTCGGCCCACACCGCGGTCACTGCGTCCAGGTCCGCACCGCCCGCGAACACGCCCAGACGCCGAAACAGCGCCTGCTGCGGTGCGGTCAGCAGACGGTAGGACCAGTCGATGGTCTCGCGCAGGGCCCGCTGACGAGTCGGGCGGTCGGTATGAGAACCCCGCAGGTCGAGCGCCCGGTCCAGGCGGACCAACAGTGCCCGTGGGCCCAGCAGCTTGGACCGGGCGGCGGCAAGCTCGATGGCCAGCGGCAGACCGTCCAGGTGACGGCAGACCGCGGCCACGTCCGGGAAGTTGTCGGCCGTCAGGGCAAACGAGGCACGCACCGCACGGGCTCCTTGGACGAACAGCTGAACTGCCGGAGACGCTTCCGCATCCTCGAGCGTGTCCGCGGCTGGCAGCGGGAGCGGCTGGACCGCGTACTGATGCTCGCTGGTCAGGTGCAGCGGCCGGCGCGACGTTGCCAACACCACTAGCTCGGGCGCCTCGCGCAGTAAGGCGGCCACCGCCGTGTCCGCTCCCTTCAGCTGCTCGAGGTTGTCCAGCACGAACAGCGCGTGCCGCCCTGCCACGTGCGCGAAGAAGGCCGGTGGGTTGCGTCCGTCGAGAGGGATGTCCAGCGCCTCGCCGATGCTGCTCCAGATGCTCTCGGAGGTCGTGACCGCGGCAAGCGGAACGAAGTACACCCCGTCTGGGAACAGTTCGACGACCTCGCGGGCGACCGCGACTGCCAAGCGACTCTTTCCTGACCCGCCCGGACCGGTCAGCGTGACCAGCCGCACCTGCCGGTCCGTCAGCAGGGTTGCCAGATTGGTGATCTCGTCCCGCCGGCCCATCAGCGGCGTCGTGGCAACCGGGAGGCTCGAGACGGTTCCCACTGACTTCAAGGGCGGAAAGTCCGCGAGTGCGCCAGGGATCACGAGTTGGTACAAGTGTTCGGGCAGGTTCAGGTCCTTGAGCCGGTGCCGGCCCAGGTCACGCAACGAAACGTCCGCAGGCAGATTTCGGGCGACCAGCTTCGCCGTGGCGTCCGAGATCACCACCTGGCCCCCGTGTGCGGCCGCGGCAATCCGAGCGGCCCGGTGCACGTCGATCCCGACATAGCCGTGGTCGTGGATACGCGGGACGCCGGTGTGGATCCCCATGCGCACCCGAACCTGTTCTCCGTCCGGCCAATCTTGTCTCACCAGCGAGCCCTGGGCTGCCATCGCAGCGGCTACGGCATCCTCGGCGGCAGAAAAGACCACGAAGAAGCTGTCGCCCTCGGTGCCCATCTCGATCCCACCGCATGCGGCAAATGCGTCCCGCTGCGCCGTTCGGCAGCCATCCAGAACTTGCTCGTAGGCCCTGCCCAGACGCGTCAACAGACGCGTCGACTGCTCGACGTCGGAGAACAACAGCGAGACCGTCCCAGACGGAAGCACGACCACATTCCATCATTGCGCTGCACAGCAACGGCGCGCGACTTCTCTAGTGGCCGGACCCCTCGGACAGACGCACCTCAGCGCGGCAATTGCCCTGACCTCACCACTCCGCGACCGCAGCGGGGAGACCACGTCGCAAGGGTGCACGACTCGTAGCGATGTGCAACGCGTGCCCAGATGGCAGGTTGAGACCAGGCGGGGTCTGATCGTGGCGGTTGCAGCGGTGTGCCTCGCTATCCTGCGGCGATATGGCCGCTGCTCTTCTACCTGATGACCGTCGGGGTACTGCGCTGATCCGTCGACCGGGCGCGCGGCTCGGTGACGGCTTGACGACCCATATTGATCGCGTGCCGGTGGATTCGGGGCTGGCCGCTAGACAGTGGGGGGACTACGTCGCGACGTTCCATGAGAATGGATGGCCCACGATCGAGGTCGAGCCGGCAGACGAGCTGCCTGATGCGGCGTTCGTCGAGGACACAGTGGTGATCGTTGGCCACCTGGCAGTGATCGCACGTCCCGGTGCCGTGGGGCGTCGGGCGGAGACGTCCGGTACCGAGGCCCTGCTGGCCGGGCTCGGCTACCGGACCGAGCGAATCACCGACCCCGGGACCCTGGACGGTGGTGACGTGCTCAAGCTCGGGTCCACCTTCTTCGTGGGGATGGGCGGCCGCACCAACGATGACGGGGTCCGTCAGCTCTCCGTGCTGGTGGCGCCATGGGGCATCACCGTGGTGCCGGTCCGGGTCTCGCGAGCGCTTCACTTGAAGTCGACGCTCACCGCGCTCCCAGACGGGACGGTCCTCGGTTATCTGCCGGTCATGGATCAGCCCGAGTTGATCCCGAATCTGGTGCCGGTGCCGGAGCGGAACGGCTGGCGGGTAGTGCTGCTGGGCGAGAACAGGCTGCTGATTTCCACGAGCGCGCCACGTACCTCCGAGTTGCTCCAAGGCAAGGGGTACCGGTTGGTGACGGTGGACATCTCCGAGTTCGAGAAGCGAGAGGCCAGCGTGACTTGTCTGTCGGTGCGGTTGCGCGGACCGGGGCCGACGCGTTCGTGAGCCGGCTTCATCGGTGTACCGGCGACCGGAACCTCCTGTAGCAGCGAAAGCAGCCGGCCTGCCGGGTGAGGGTCCCTTCACTTCGGTCGTGGCCTCCAGCCGGCTGGGCGGTGGGGTGCGACGAGCCTCAGATGCCGGCGCCTGTTCGGCGTCTT
>CAWFVO010000024.1:0-13733 GCA_963819295.1 uncultured Actinomycetota bacterium | reverse complement strand
AGCTACCACCAGGAGCACAGAGACACCGAGCAGGATCCAGGGGGTCAGCACGGGAGGTCACCCGCGGGGCAGGCAGAGCTGGGAAGAGGGCGACTGTCAGAGCCGTCCATAGGCGGGTCAAGGTCCTTCGGACTCGGAGATGCTGACGCAGACTCTACCGACGCACTGGTGGGTAGTGAGGAATCCGCGACGCGGTTACGGCGCAGGCGTGGGCTGCTCGCGGCCCGGCACGAGACCCTGGTCGAGCACCCATTGCAGGAAGGTCTGCAGGGTCGGGTCGTCGACGGGTACGACGAGCTCGCCGGCCAGGCAGGCCTGCATCTGGTCCAACGTCCAGTCGACCGGGAGCGTGCCGACGCACGCGAGCCAGCCGTCGTCGAGGGCCTGGATCTGCGCGGGGGTCAAGCCGGCCAGCGCGTCGGGGACCGGGTCGGGGATGATCGGCGGAGCGCTGGGTGTCGGGGTGGGTGTCGGGGTCGGAGTGCCCGTGGGGTCGCCGGTCGGGGTCGGGGTGGGTGTCGGGGTCGGAGTGCCCGTGGGGTCGCCGGTCGGGGTCGGGGTGGGTGTCGGGGTCGGAGTGCCCGTGGGACCGCTGGTCGGGCTCGAGGTCGGGCCGGGCGGGATCGGGTCACCGATCGGAGTGGGGTCGATCGTCGGGTGAGGGTGAGGGTGCGAGGTGGGCTGGGACGTCGGAGTCGCCGACGGACCCGGCTCTCCCGGCGCCTGCGGCAGCTGCGGGAACGCCAGGACCTGCGTCGTGATGGGACGGGTGTCGACGGCGGTGAAGACGCTGCTCAGGCGCAGCGCGCCCGCGATGGCCATCACCTTCGTGACGTAGGCCTTGCTGTGGTTGTAGCGCAGCAGAGCGGCCGCGGCTCCGGCCTTGGTCGAGAGGTCGCCGCTGCCGGCGCACAGGTAGACAGCGGAGCCGAGAGCGGCGTCGTTGATGTCCTCCACGTTGCGCTTGCCGTCGTCGTCGCCGTCGACCGCGACGACGGCCCAGGTCGATGGCAGGAACTGCATGGGCCCGACCGCACGGTCGAAATGCTTGTCGCCGTCGAGCGCGCCGGCGTCGGTGTCGCGCACCAGGGAGGTGCCGTGCTTGCCGTCGAGCCGCGGGCCGAGGATCCGAGGGTGCGCCACGCCGTGGCTGTCGAGATGGCTACCGCCCACCTGGCCGTGGTCGGACTCCACCTGGCCGATGCCGGCAAGCAGGGCCCAGTCGAGGCGGCAGGACGGGTCGGCGGTGTCGATGACCACCGCGGCCCGCTGGTACGCCGCGAGCGCGGCTTCGGGGATCGCCTGCGCGCTCACCGCAGAGGCCGGCGAGTCCGGGGCGGAGACGGAGGCGGGGACTCGTACGTCGCTGGCGCCGGGGATGTGGAAACCCTGGGGCACCGTCACCGGTTGCTCGGTCCCGCCGCCCTCGGCGACCGGGCCGGACGGCGTCGGTCCGTCCGCGAGCAGGCTCTGGTTGGGGACTCGTGCGCCACCTACCATGGCCGCCGCGAGCCCGGCGACGAACCAGGGTGTCGCGGCCGCGCGGAACCGCCGTCGCCCGCGATGCGTGCGCGACGGTGCCCGAGTGCTATCAGTTCCCCCAGCCATCGTGCTCCCCACGGTACCGGCCCTCTCCGGGAACGGAACCCCCCAGGTAGGGGTACACCACCAGCCTAAGTGTGCGGGGCGGGTGCCGAAGAGTGCCGATCTGCCCCCGACGATGGCCCAAAGGCCCTAACGTGTGGTCGACCTCTGACACCTCGCCGCGCCGGTCCGGGGGGCGCCTTCGCGGCCCACGCACGACGGGAGAGCCCCCACCATGGCCGACGCTGAGACGCCTGGCCAACCGGCCGCACGGCGGACCGTGCTCGCCGGCGCGGGTCTGGCGGCCGGCGCCACGCTCGCCTCCTCGCTCGAGGTCACGGCGTACGCCGACACCCGCCGTGCGGGCGCGCCCCTGTTGTCCACGCCGGCTCGCCACCTCGTGGGCCGCTTCGCCTACGGCGTGACACCCGGCCTCGCGAGGCAGGTGCTGGCCCGTGGCGGCGCCCAGAAGTGGTTCGAGTGGCAGCTCACGCCGGGGCGGGTGCGCGACCCGGAGGGGCACGACCTCGACTCCTGGTTCCCTCACCTGAGGTGGTCGACGCGACGGATCGCGGACGAGAACGACAGCGGCCGGGTGGGCGGCTGGCAGGTGATGGTCGACTACCAGAACTGGCTGCTGCTGCGTCGGATGAAGAGCCAGCGGCAGCTGCTCGAGACCATGACGGAGTTCTGGGAGAACCACTTCAACGTGCCCGTCAGCGCTGACGGGGTCTTCACCCACCGCAAGCACTACGGCGACGTGATCCGGGCGCGGGCCCTCGACTCGTTCGAGTCGTTGCTCCAGGCGGTCACGGTGCACCCGGCGATGGGGCTGTACCTCGGCAACGCGGTGTCCGACAAGGACCACCCGAACGAGAACCAGGGCCGCGAGCTGCTCGAGCTGCACACGGTCGGGCTCGGGGCGGGGTACCACGAGCGGGACGTCGTCGACTCCGCACGGATCCTGACCGGCTGGCGGGTCGACATGTGGAACACCTGGGCCGCGTTCTACGACCCCGGCTCGCACTACCGCAAGCCGGTCCGGGTGCTGGGGTTCCACAGCGAGAACAGCTCCGGCGACGGCCGCCAGGTGACCCGCGCCTACCTGCGCTACCTGGCGCACCATCCGGCGACGGCGCAGCACATCGCCGGCAAGCTCGCCGTCGCGTTCGTCTCCGACAACCCCTCCCGGTCACTGGTGAAGCATCTGGCCGGGGTCTACCTGCGGCACGGCACCCAGATCAAGCCGGTGCTACGGGCACTCGTGGACTCCGCGGAGTTCCGCCACTCGGTCGGCGACAAGATCCGGGACCCCGAGAACGACCTGGTGGCGACGTACCGTCTGATGGGGGTGAAGGTCGCGAAGCCGCCGGACCAGGACCGCGCGGCCCACCAGCTTCTCTGGCAGGCCGGCACGATCGGGATGATGCCGATGTCGTGGCCGGCCCCCAACGGCCAGCCCATCGTCGGCGCGGCGTGGGCCTCCCCGTCCCGGGTGATGGGCTCGATGAGCACCCACTACTCGATGGCCGGTGGATGGTGGCCCAGTCGGGGCATCCACTACCGGGCGCCCACGTCGTGGCTGCCGAACCCCACGACCAGGTTCGACCACCTGGTGGACCACCTGGCGCAGCAGATCCTCCATCGCCACGCGAGCGACACGCTGCAGCAGGCGTGCCGTGAGGCGGTCGCGGCCGGTGCGCACGAGCAGGTGACCAAGGACCACCCGGTGATGCAGTGGCTGTTCCCCCGCCTGCTCACGACGTTCTTCGACTCTCCCGACTTCCTCCGGCGGTGACCCGATGGATCCGATGATCTCCGCACGGCCGGGCGACGCCGGCGCCTGTTGTCCCGAGCTGGCCGCGATGAGCCGCCGCAGCATGCTGCGCGGCGCGCTCTCCCTGGGTGGTGCGACCTTCATGGTCGGCTCGGCCACCGTCTCGGCCTCCGCCTCGTCGCCGTCGCCCGCGTCGTCGGTGCTCGTGGTGCTGTCGTTGCGCGGCGGCGCCGACGGGCTGTCGCTCGCCGTGCCGTACGCCGATCCGGGGTACTACTCGGCGCGGCCCACGATCGCCGTGCCGCAGAACCAGCTGCTCGCCGGCACCACCGACGGGCGCTTCGGGTTGCATCCGTTGCTCGCGCCACTGCTCCCGATGTGGAACGCGGGGAGCCTGGCGGTCGTCCACGCCACCGGGCTGACGACGGCCAACCGCTCCCACTTCTCCGCGATGGAGGAGGTCGAGGACGCGCACCCCGGCTCCAGCGCCCGGGTCGGCTGGCTGAACCGGCTGGTCGGAGCGGGGTCCGACGGCTCGCCGCTCCAAGGCGTGGGCATCGTGAACGGCACCCCGCCGACCGAGCTGTCCGGCCCGGTGCCGCTGATGACCATCGGCTCGCTGGACAACGCCACGATCGCGGCCGACGACCAGTGGGACACCGATCCCGCGGGCAAGCGACTCCGCTCGCTGCACACCCTGTGGGACCACGACCGGAGCCCCATGGGTACCGCCGTGCGGTCCACCCTGCAGGCCACCCGCGACCTCGCCCCGGCCGTCGCGCAGGTCGACAACAGCGCCTCCTACGGCGGGTCGAACCTCGGCAAGGCCCTCGCCGCGGCTGCCCGGATCATCCGGGGCAACGTCGGCACCGAGGTGATCACCGTCGACCAGGGCGACTGGGACATGCACGTCGACCTCGGTGACCTCACCAACGGCCGGATGCTCGGGAACGCCGATGACCTGGCGACCTCCCTCGCGGCGTTCTTCGGCGACCTGGGTGACCAGGCCGACAAGGTCACGCTGGTCACCATCAGTGAGTTCGGCCGACGCGTGCTCGAGAACGGCAACCGCGGGCTCGACCACGGCTGGGGCAACGTGATGTTCGTGGCCGGTCAGGGCGTCAACGGCGGTGCCTACTACGTCACCGAGTGGAAGCCGCTGAGCGACGACCTGGAGGCGGACCTCCACGTCACGACCGACTACCGCCACGTCCTCGCGGAGATCGTGGCCGCACGGTTCCCCGCCGCTCCGCCGTCGACGGTCTTCCCGGGCCTCGCCCCCTACCAGCCGCTCGGCTTCATGGCAGGCACCTGAGGGGTGAGGTGGGGGGCGGCGCAGCCCCCTAGCGTGAGGTCCGCTCCTTCCCCGAGAGGACCTCTGCCCCATGCTGGCTGCCTTCCTGCTGGCGGGTCTCGTGGCTGCCCCGATCGCGACCGCCGCACTCTTCACGACCTCCCCCCGACGCGGGCGTACGACGGGCGCGTGGTCGGCGGCCCGCCGGCTCGTGCTCTCCGTGCTCGCCACCTTGGTGCTCGGCGCGATCGTCGGCGGGATCCTGCTCCTGCTCGGCACGACCAGGACGAACACCGTCGCGGGCGTCGCCGGGCTGCTCGCGGTGAGCGCCGTCTGGCTACCGGTGACCCGGCACTGGAGCGCCCGCGCACACCTCGCCTGGTCGGCGACGACGTACCTCTTCCTGGCCTACCTCGTCTACATGCTCTGGTGGACCTTCGTCAGTCACCTCGGCATCGCCGGGACCATCGGGGCCCTGCTGCTGTGGCTGATGGAGGCGTTCGCCGCGTTCCTCGGGGTCGCGTACCTCTGGGAGCTCTGCGACGCGCTCGGCCGCGAGGTCTGGTCCCGTCGGGTGCGGGACGGCGCAGCCGGGACGGTGCCCGACGACCGGCTCCCGTTCGTGAGCCTCCAGGTGCCGGCGTACAACGAACCTCCCGAGATGGTGATCGAGACGCTGCAGTCGCTCGCCGCGATCGACTACCCGGCGTACGAGGTCATCGTGATCGACGACAACACCGACGACGAGACGCTGTGGCGACCCGTCGAGGCCTGGTGCCTCGGGCACGGCATGAAGTTCGCCCACCTGTCCGACTGGCCCGGCTACAAGTCCGGGGCGCTCAACTTCGCGCTGCAGGAGATGGTCGACCCGCGCACCGAGCTGATCGGCGTGATCGACGCCGACTACCAGCTCGACCCCGGCTTCCTGCGCGCCTGTGCCCCGCTCTTCGCCGACGAGCAGGTCGGGTTCATCCAGGCGCCGCAGGACTACCGCGACTGGGAGCAGGCGCCCTTCTACCGCCGGCTCTACTACTCCTACAAGTACTTCTTCGCGGTCTCGCAGCCGTCGCGCAACGAACGCAACGGGGCGATCTTCGCCGGCACCATGGGGCTGATCCGCAAGCATGCCCTGGAGCAGGCAGGCGGCTGGGACGAGTGGTGCATCACCGAGGACGCCGAGCTCTCGCTCCGCCTGCTCCGCGACGGGTGGTCGGGACTCCACGTCGACCGTTCCTTCGGCGAGGGCGTGATGCCGCTGACCTTCGAGGCGCTCAAGGGGCAGCGCTTCCGCTGGTGCTTCGGCGGCATCCAGATCCTGCGCCGGCACTGGCGGCTGATGATGCCGGGTCGGGCGAGCAAGGCCAACCGGATGGACCAGGGGCAGCGGTGGGCCTACCTGTCCGGCGCCGTCCAGTGGTACGGCGACCTGCTCGCGGTGATGTTCTTCCTCTTCCTGCTGCTCGGGGCCGGGAACGTCGCCCTCGGTGGCGGCCTGCTCTTCCGCAAGCTGAGCGGGTTCCTCCTGGCCGCGATCCCGCTTCTCGCCGTGCTCGGCCTGGCGCGAGCCGTGGCCCTCCTCCGGCGCGGCACGGGCGCCTCCTGGCGCGACGCCCTGGGCGCCTTCATGATCTGGCAGTCCACGTCGATCGTGGTCGCCCGCGCCTCGGTCCAGGGGCTGTTCGCCAAGCAGGCGGAGTTCCTCCGAACCCCCAAGACGGCCGAGGACGCGCACTGGTGGGACGCCGTTCGCGGCAACCTGCCGGAGTCGCTCTTCGCGGCGCTCGGGCTGGCCGGCATCGTCGGCTCCCTCGCGGCAGCGACCACCGGCGGCCTCATCACCGCCGCCCTGCTCGTCTGGCCCACCGCCGCGTTCGTCTCGGCGCCGCTCAACAGCCTGGGCGCCCAGCGCGCGGCGCTTCCCGGCGAGCTCAGCGAGCGCCGGCGTACGGAGTACCGACGCTTCGGTGCCCGACCCGCGACCATCACCGCAGCCGGGCTGATGGCCGTGGCCGCGACCGTCGTCGTCGCAGGCGTCCTCCTCGCCCCGGCCGGCAAGCAGGCGGTCTCGCCCAACCCGCTCGACCCGGCCCGTGGGCACGAGCCCTCGCCGGCGGCGCAGAGCCCGGCTCGGTCGAGCAGCCCGAGCCCGTCGACGTCCTCGACCACGACCGCGTCGTCGACCGCGACGAGCGCGACGAGCGCGCCCACCTCGTCGGCCCCCACGACGACGACGGCGCCGACGACGGCCACCACGGCCCCGACGACGGCCCCGACGAGCGCGGCACCCACGACCGCCCCGACCTCTGCCGCCACCCCCTGAGCGTCAGCCGATGTGCTCGGGCTCGTCGTCGAGGTCGGGGTCGTCGGGACGGAAGCGGTAGCCCATCCCGGTCTCGGTCAGGAGGTACGCCGGTCGGCCCGGGTCGGGCTCCAGCTTGCGGCGGAGCTGGGCCAGGTAGAGCCGGAGGTAGTTGGTCTCGGTGTCGTAGCCCGGGCCCCACACCTCGTGAAGCAGGTGCTGCTTGGTGATCAGGCGACCCGGGTTGCGCACGAGGATCTCGAGGATCCGCCACTCGGTGGGAGTCAGCTTCTGGTCGTTGCCCGTGCCCGAGGCGGGACGCACCCGGTGGGCCGCGAGGTCGACGACCCACTCCCCCAGCCGGGCACTCGGCGCGTGCTGCGCGGTGACCCGCCGGGAGACCGCACGCATGCGCGCGAACAGCTCCTCGATCCCGAACGGCTTGGTCACGTAGTCGTCGGCGCCGGCGTCCAGCGCCGCGATCTTCTGGACCTGCTCGGTGCGTCCGGTGAGCACGATGATCGGGGCCGTCGTCCACCCCCGTAGCCCGGCGATCACCTCGGTGCCCTCCATGTCGGGCAGGCCGAGGTCGAGGACCACCAGGTCGGGCGGGTGGAGTCCGGCCACCCGGAGCGCGCTCGCGCCGTCGCCGGCCGTGTGTACGTCGTACCCACGTGCGCGCATGTTGACGACGAGGGCTCGCACGATCTGGGGCTCGTCGTCGACCACGAGGACCCGGCTCACGAGATTGCCTCCACGACCGGCAGCGTGACGGTCATCGTGAGTCCGCCCCCGGGCGTGTCCTCGGCGGACAGCGTCCCGCCCATGGCGGTCGTGAGGCCCCGCGAGAGCGCCAGCCCCAGCCCGACCCCGGTGGAGGTGTCGCGGTCGCCGAGCCGCTGGAACGGCGCGAACAGGTGCTCGCGCTGCTCCTCGGGCACGCCGGGACCGCGGTCGACGACCCGGAGCTCGATCCGTCCGTCGTGCTCGCTGGCGGCCACCAACGGCGGCTTCCCCGGAGGGCTGTACCGGAGTGCGTTGGCGAGCAGATTGACCAGGACGCGCTCGAGGAGGACAGCGTCCACACACACCTCCGGCAGCGTCTCGGGAACCTCGACGAGCACGTCGGCAGCGTCAGGGCCCAGGGCGTCGAGCACCAGCGGCACGAGCTCGTCGACGGCGGCCGGCGCCAGGTGGAACGCGAGAGCCCCGGCCTCGAGGCGGCTCATGTCGAGCAGGTTCTCGATCAGCTGCGTGAGGCGGTCGAGCGACTCGTCCGCGGTCAGCAGCAGCTCCTGGCGCGCCTCGTCGCTCCAGCGGATGCGGTCGTTGCGCAGCGAGGTCACCGACGCCTTGGCCGACGCGAGCGGGCTGCGCAGGTCGTGGCTCACCGCGTGCAGCAGAGCGGCTCGGGTGCGGTCGGCCTCGGCTACCACCGCAGCTTGCGAGGCCCGGTCGGCGAGCTCCTCGCGTTCGCGGACCGCGGCGGCCTGGGCGGCGAAGGCTGCGAGCAGGCGCTTGTCGGAGGCCCGTACGGGACCGGTGACGCGCAGGCGCAGCTGCTCGCCGAGAGGCAGCTCGGTCGGAGGCGAGTCGTCGGCGGAGCCGACCTCGGCGACGGTTGTCCAGACGCTACCCACGCCCTCAGCACGCTCGAGGAGAGTGACCGAGCGCAGCCCGAAGGTCTCTCGGGCGCGCCCAAGAAGCTCGGGCAGCGAGGTCTCGCCGCGCAGGATCCCGCCGGCCAGTCCGGCCAGGATCGCCGCCTCGGCCGAGGCGCGACCGGCCTCCGTGGTACGACGGACGACACGTTCGACGAGGAAGGAGACGAGTGCGGCGATCGCGATGAAGACCAGCAACGCCAACGCGTTGTTCTTGTCCGAGATCGTGAAGGTGTAGAGCGGTGGCGTGAAGTAGTAGTTGAGTAGCAGACTCCCCACGACCGCGGCCCCGAGCGCCGGCCACAGCCCTCCCGTCAAGGCGACCAGGATGACCACCGCGAGGTAGAGCAGGATGTCGCTGGGCAGGTTCAGCTCGCTCCTCAGGCGCGACAGGACCAGCGTGAGCAGCGGCAGGAGGACAGCCGCCAGGGCCGCGCCCTGGAGTCGGCGACGCCGGCTCAGGGAGGTGGTCAGGCCCGCCATCGGGAGCGTGGGGAGGCCGGGTCCCGAAGCGGCCTCGTGCGTCACCAGGTGGACGTCGATGTGACCCGACAGTCGGGTGACCCGTGCCCCGATCCCTTCTCCGGCCAGGAACGACTCCCAACGGCCGCGGCTGCTGGCACCGATCACGATCTGGGTGGCGTTCTCGGCCCGCGCGAAGTCGAGGAGCGCGACGGCCACGTCGTCGCCCACGACCTGATGCCAGGTGCCACCCATCGACTCGGTGAGACGACGCTGCCGGCCGACTTCGCCAGGATCGACCCTGGCCAAGCCATCGCTCCGGACTACGTGTACGGCCAGAAGATCCGAGCCGGTCGTTCGAGCTGCGATCCGGACTGCACGGCGCAGCAGCGTCTCCCCCTCGGGGCCACCGGGCAGCGAGACGACGATCCGCTCGCGAGCCTCCCACGGCTGGTCGATCCCGTGGGCCGCGCGGTAGCGCTGCAGTCCCTCGTCCACACGCTCGGCCACCCACAGCAAGGCGAGCTCCCGCAGCGCCGAAAGGTTGCCGACCCGGAAGTAGTTGGTCAGGGCCGCGTCGACCCGCTCCGGGGGGTAGATGTTGCCGTGAGCCATCCGTCGCTGCAGCGCCTCGGGCGCGATATCCACGATCTCGATCTGCTCGGCGCGCCGCACCACCTCATCAGGGATCGTCTCGCGCTGCGGCACACCACTGATCCGCTCGACCACGTCGTTGAGCGACTCCAGGTGCTGGATGTTCACGGTGGTGATCACGTCGATGCCCGCGGCGAGGAGCTCATCGACGTCCTGCCAGCGCTTGGTGTTCCGGGTGCCGGGAATGTTGGTGTGCGCGAGCTCGTCGACCAGGGCGACCGCGGGCCTGCGATCCAGTAGCGCGTCGAGGTCGAGCTCCTCGAAGGTCGTACCGCGGTACTCCAGCCGCTGGCGCGGCACAATCTCGAGCCCGTCGAGCTGCTCTGCGGTGTGGGCTCGGCCGTGCGTCTCGACGATGCCGACGACCACGTCGGTGCCCCGGCTCAACCGCCGCCGACCCTCGTCGAGCATGGCGAACGTCTTGCCCACCCCGGGGGCCATACCGAGGTAGACCCGCAGACATCCGCGCCTCATCCGCTCATCCTCGCGTGTTCGCCAGAGCCAGGTTGAGCTCGACCACGTTGACCCGCGGTTCACCCAGGAACCCCAGGATGCGCCCCTGGGTGTGGTCGTCGACCAGCCTGTGGACGTCGACGATGCTCAACCCCCGGGCCTTCGCGACGCGCGCGACCTGGAGGTCGGCGTACGCGGGGCTGATGTGAGGGTCGAGCCCGGAGCCACTGGAGGTCACCGCGTCCGGCGGCACGTCGCGGGGTGCGACGCCGTTCTGAAGGGCAACTGCGGCGCGGGCCTTCTGGACCGCCTTCAGTAGCTCAGGCGAGTTCGGTCCCAGGTTGGTGCCGCCCGAGGCCAGCGCGTCGTATCCGCCGGCGGAAGACCGGGGGTGAAACCACTGGGCGCCCTTGAACTCCTGCCCGATCAGCGAGGAACCGACGTCCTTGCCCTGCACCTGGACCATGGATCCGTTGGCCTGGTCGTGGAAGGCGACCTGACCGACGCCCGTCATCAGCAGTGGGTAGCCGAGCCCGAACACCACCGTGAAGGCGAGAAGAAGGGCCAATCCGGCCACGGTTTGGCGCAGCATGTTCATGAGGTCACCTGATTCCGGGGATGAACTGGACGAAGAGGTCGATCAGCTTGATGCCGACGAACGGGATGATCAGGCCGCCGACGCCGTACACCAGGAGGTTGCGCCGCAGCATGTCCGCCGCCGACGAAGGTGTGTACCGGACGCCGCGCAGGGCCAGCGGCACGAGGGCGACGATCACCAGGGCGTTGAAGATCACCGCCGAGAGGATGGCCGACGACGGGCTGTACAGGTTCATCACGTTGAGGCGGTCCAGTCCCGGGTAGACCGGGGCGAACATCGCCGGGAGGATCGCGAAGTACTTCGCGACGTCGTTGGCGATGGAGAACGTCGTCAGCGAGCCGCGGGTGATGAGCAGCTGCTTGCCGATCTCCACGATCTCGATCAGCTTCGTCGGGTTGGAGTCGAGGTCGACCATGTTGCCGGCCTCCTTGGCGGCCGAGGTTCCGGTGTTCATGGCCACGCCGACGTCCGCCTGCGCGAGCGCCGGGGCGTCGTTGGTGCCGTCACCGGTCATCGCGACCAGTCGGCCGCCCTCCTGCTCCTGCTTGATCAGGGCCATCTTGTCCTCGGGCTTGGCCTCGGCCAGGAAGTCGTCGACACCCGCCTCGTCGGCGATGGCCTTGGCCGTCAGTGGGTTGTCGCCGGTGATCATCACGGTTCGGATGCCCATCCGGCGCAGCTCGTCGAACCGCTCACGCATCCCGTTCTTGACGATGTCCTTGAGGTGGACGACCCCGAGGACCCGCGCGCCGGCCGAGCCGTGCTCGGCCACCACGAGCGGCGTTCCGCCGCCGCCGGCGATCGCGTCGACCATCGGGCCCAGGTCGTCCGGCGGAGTACCACCGTTCTCGCGGACCCACTCGCGCACCGCGCTCGTCGCACCCTTGCGGACGCTCCGAGACCGGCCGTCCTCCGCCAGGTCGCAGCCACTCATCCGGGTCTGGGCACTGAACGGCACGAACGTTGCGTGGGTGAGCTCGCCGGGTGTGCGGTCGCGCAGGCCGAACTCCCGCTTGGCGAGAACCACGATCGACCGGCCCTCCGGGGTCTCGTCGGCGAGGCTCGAGAGCTGGGCCGCGTCGGCGAGCTCGGCGGCGGTGACGCCTTCGAGGGGCAGCAGCTCGACGGCCTCGCGGTTGCCCAGCGTGATGGTCCCGGTCTTGTCGAGCAACAACGTGTTCACGTCACCCGCGGCCTCGACGGCACGACCTGACATCGCCAGCACGTTGCGCTGTACGAGCCGGTCCATCCCCGCGATCCCGATCGCGCTCAGCAGGGCGCCGATCGTGGTGGGGATCAGGCAGACCAGCAGCGAGACCAGGACGATCCCGGTCTGGGGTGCACCGCTGAAGATCGCCAGCGGCTGCAGCGTGACGACTGCCAGCATGAAGATGATCGTCAGGCTGGCGAGCAGGATGTTGAGTGCGATCTCGTTGGGGGTCTTCTGCCGTGCCGCGCCCTCGACCAGGGCGATCATCCGATCCAGGAAGGTCTCGCCCGCCCTCGCGGTGATGCGGACGACGATGCGGTCCGAGAGGACCCGGGTACCGCCGGTGACCGCCGACCGGTCACCTCCGGCCTCGCGGATCACCGGAGCCGACTCGCCCGTGATCGCCGACTCGTCGACGCTGGCGATGCCCTCGATCACATCACCATCACTCGGGATCAGGTCACCGGCCTCGCACACCACGAGGTCGTCGACCTCGAGCTCTGCGGAAGGCACCAGCCGCTCTCCCCCGTCGACGATCAACCGGGCGTTCGTCTCCTGGCGGCTGCGGCGCAAGGCCGCGGCCTGGGCCTTGCCCCGGCCCTCGGCCACGGCCTCGGCGAGGTTGGCGAAGATGACCGTGGCCCACAGCCACACCACGATCAGCCAGGCGAAGGTCGAGGGGTGGACCACGGCAAGCACAGTGGCCAGCGCCGCACCCACCTCGACCACGAACATCACCGGGTTGCGCATCATCGTGCGCGGGTTGAGCTTGGCGCCGGCCGCCGGTAGCTGGGTGACCAGCAACCGGGCGTCGAGCAGTCCGGCGCCGACCCGGGGGGCGCCCTGCGGCGCCTCGGGAGCGACCGTCTGGGTGGTCATCGGGTGATTCCTTCCGCGAGCGGTCCCAGCGCCATGGCCGGGAAGTAGGTGAGAGCGACCACGATCACCACCACGCCCACGAGCATGGACACGAACAGCGGTCGATGGGTCGGCAGCGTGCCTTCGGTGGCCGGGACCGGCTTCTGGGCTGCCAGGGACCCGGCCAGGCCGAGCACGAACAGCATCGGCAGGAAGCGGCCGACCAGCATCGCCATGCCGAGCGCGATGTTGTAGAAGCTCGTGTTGCCGGTCAGCCCGGCGAACGCGCTGCCATTGTTGTTGCCGGCCGACGTGAACGCGTAGAGCACTTCGGACAGCCCGTGCGGGCCCGCGTTCAGCATCGAGGCTCGTGCGGACGGGCTCGACATCGCCAAACCCGTGCCGATCAGGACCACGGCCGGCGTGGTCAGGATGTAGAGCGCGGCGAACTTCACCTCCCGCGCCCGGATCTTCTTGCCGAGGTACTCCGGCGTTCGACCCACCATCAGGCCGGCCACGAACACCGTGATCACCGCGAGAACCAAGATGCCGTACAGGCCGGAGCCGGTGCCGCCGGGAGCGATCTCACCGAACATCATGTTCAGGATCGGCACGCCGCCGCCCAGCGGCGTGAACGAGTCGTGCATCGAGTTCACGGCTCCGGTCGAGGTCAGCGTGGTCGCGTTCGCGAACAGCGCCGAGGACGGCACCCCGAAGCGCACCTCCTTGCCCTCCATCGCCGCACCCGCCGCCTGGAGCGCCGTCCCGTGGTGCTGCGCCTCGAAGGTGGTGACCAGCGTCAGCGTGGCCGCGAAGATCACCGCCATCACCGAGAGGATCGCCCAGCCCTGGCGCTTGTCACCGAGCAGCTTGCCGAACGTGC
>CAWFVO010000023.1:0-272083 GCA_963819295.1 uncultured Actinomycetota bacterium | reverse complement strand
TTCTCATCAGAGCGGACGGCACGGTCAAGCTCTGGGCTCGTGACACTGGCGCCTGCCTCTCCACCTTAAGCGGACACGACGGAGCCGTCCGCTGTGTGGCCTGCAACTCCGCGGGTGAGGCCTTCTCGGGCGGCGACGACGGCACGGTGCGGTGCTGGGACCTGGGGCAGTATGCGGGGGGCAAGACCACGGCGAGGACGTTCTCGCTGGGAATGGGGCCGGTCTCTGCGCTGAAGCTGTCGCCTTCGGGCAAGTATCTCGCCGCTCTAGCCAAGGTATGCAATACTTCCCTCCTTCTCCTGTGCTTCTTCCTTAGCATGGCGCTCATTGTTCGCCGCTCCTACAGGATACGGTGGCTGTGATCAACGTTGCCGGCGGCTACAGGGTGCAGGTGGACGTAGCCGGGCGCGTGTCGTGCTTCGCCTTTCTTGAAGATCGCCTCGTTACGGTATTCCATCTTCTTCTCTCTGACTGGTTCATTCTCCCCGCATTTTCATGCTGTTCTTCGTTCTTGTATTCTTGTGGCATTCTGCCCTCACCCAATTACGCTAGGGCCACGAGGATGGCCCGGTCCGCCTGTACGCTCTCGACGAGGCGCAGTGCGTGGGCACGGGCGACGCCCATCGCGCCGCTGTTCGAGAGGTCGAAGTGGTCGATGGGGTGATATACTCTGGTAATAAGCCTGTCCTTTTCTCCGCTCTCGTTTCTCGCTTTCTTGAGCTGTCGTTCCTGTTTCCATCGTGATTGCCCGCCGCTCCGCGTTCTAACAGTTCTTTGCTCGCTCATAGCGTCCCTCGACGGCTCCGTTGTGCTCTGGCTGGTCGAATTGGCCGCCCGCACCCCCGCAACCACCAACGCCGCCGCCGCCGCCGCCGCTGCCACTGGAGGTTCGAACGTCGCTGGTCCACCTCAGCGTACCACTTCGCCAGCGCTTCCCGGTCCGCTTGTTCCCCCCGCTTCGCCCCGCGGCACTGGCCCATCGCATTCTGCTACCGCACTGTCCGGTCAGTCTTCCACGTCGTCCTCCGCCGCCGAGCTGCAATCTCTAGAGGCGACCCTGCTGAGCGGCAGGGTGTTTGCGTATATGGAACAGGAGGCGCGCAAGCCGCTCCCTACTCCGCCCGAACCTCCCCTCGACATACCGGTGCGTGCGAAGTCTTTCTTGCCGTCCTCACTCCTCCCCTCTGCCGTCCTATCGGCTCTGCTCACCGCTTGTGTCTTGTTTAGGAAAAGAGTCCCGCTGTTCCGCCTCGTCTGCTGGAGCTGTACCGCTTCGAAGCCCACTTCGTCGCCTTGCTTACGGGTCCAGAGGTCTGCTGCTTCCCCCTTTGTGTCGATTCCTCCCCCTTTGCTCCGCCACTGTGTCTCGTCTCTCAAATCCTTCGCTCGGCTCACTTCACTGTTTCGCTTCAAGGCCGCGCTAGCCGAAGTGCAGCGTCGCCTTCCTCCGCATGCCTTCGAGGCCCGCAAGAGCCTCGCGTTGCGCTTGGACCTGATCGAAGAACACAAGGTGCGCTTTTACTGCCTTCGTCTTTGTTTCTATCTCTCTTCTGGCAACTCGGATTGACCCTCCTTCCTTCTTCATAGAATTTCGTCAAGACTCTGAAAGGTGCAGCGGCCACTTGGACAACCCAGGTGAGCTTTCCCCTGTTTGCATGAGGCGTTCGTCGGATTGGTAGTGTGATCGTGAAATGGGAAGTCAGCTTAAGGACATAGGAGTTATGGTTATGTTCTTGCCTGACTGTGTGCTTGTTTCTTCCTTTCCGTCACGCAGACCACCCTGGGACATTTGTTCGAGATCGCCTTCCCCCGCCTTGCCAGACCTACGAAGACTACTTCTCCAGCGTTCAGCAGGCCATTCCTTTCCTGCGCGACCACGCCTCGGAGAAGCACTGGCAGGAGCAGATGCGGCAGGCGGGCCTGTCGCTGTCCTCCCTGCTGCAGGCGCTTATGCTGCCCCTGGTTTATGTGTTCCGTCGCCTGGCGCACCTAGCGCGTACGCTAGCTCTCCTGGATTACTCGTTCCATCTTCGCTTTGTCGGTTTGTTTTTGCTCCAAACACAAATACTGTCTTTCAGTTGGGTTAATTTCTTTCTTGCAGCTCTGATGAGCGGCCTGGACGACAGCGATCCCACCTTCCGCGTGTTTTACTACGACGTGGAGGAGATGCTGGAGCGGCTGCGCCTCTTGCTCGACCTGCCTCCGGCCATACTCTCCTCGGGGCGCGTACGACTTCCCTCTCGCTTTCCTTCTCTCTTCTCTCTCTGTCTGTCTCTCTCGCTCGCTCTCCGTCCCTCGACCTCCTTGTTCTCGTGTCTGGCGTCTCTCAGCCATCTCCTGCCTCTCACTGGATGCCCTCTACAGCTGCGAGACGGCACACTGGGCCGGTCCTCGACCCGCTCCTCTGCCACGCCCTCCCCGAGCATTTTCATCTCTCCCGTGGCCTCCGCACCTGCGAGCACCTTTTCCTTCGATCCTTCCGTCTCACTCGCCCCGGACCCGTCCCCCGTGCGAACGCCCTCACACTCCGTAACCACTCGCAGCATATCTCCCGTGCGCATGCCTTCTCTCGACTCCACTCGCACCTCCACCCCGCCGCCCCGTTCCACCTCCCCGCAGGCCTTGCTTCGCGCGCCTTCACCCCAGCATATGATGCGCTCGTCGTCGCCACAGCTGCTGGCCATCGGCTCGACTTCTCCTCGCGGCAGCCCCAGTATCAGGTAAAGGGCTGGCTTTAATGAGTTCCTCCGTTCTTCTCTATACCTACCCCGCTGTTTGTCTTGCAAGCTCGCTTACGCACGCTGTTTAGGGTCACTCCTTCCGTGAGACGCACGGGCTTTGCTGACATCGAGAACGACAAAACGTATCGCTTTCTCTTTCTCTCTGCTCTGTCCTCTTCGGCCATACCAACACCCTTCCTCAGGTATTCTGCTCAAACGGTTCTCTTGGCGGAAGGCCAGCGCGACTTTGTTGCTCTGCTGCGCCGCACGTTGGAAGTGTATCAGAAGCCGCTGCTCACCAAGCCGGTATGCTCATCCCCGCCTTCAGGCTTTCTCTGTCAAGTGTGATAGCAGTGTGTTATGTTACTGCTCCCTCTCACGCTGCCTCTCTGCCCACCCAGGAGTTCCTTGCGCAAACGGAGGTCCTAGCAGTCTTCCGTCCGCTCCAGGCCATCCTGCCGCTGCAAGACAAGGCGCGCGAGCAGCTGGCTCTCTGCAGTGGCGCGCAGGCACTTTATCATGTCACAGACGTCTTCTGCAAACTGGTATGATTCTCTCTCCTTCCCACCCTTGGCTTCTGCCGTGCTGATTATGTTCTCCCTCACAGCTGCCGGATCTGGAGGTCTATGAGGAATTCTTGCAGGTGAGTTTCTTACGGTCCGCGTCATCCTGTTGAGTCCCTCACTTTGCCTCGCACCAGCTGCTTCCGTCTTCCAAGGCGCTGCTGTCGAAGGCCTCGAGCGTAGCCCTGCCTTCCGCTCCTGGCTTAACCAACAGGTACGAGATGACTCGCCTTTCTTTGCCTGCTGTTGTTTAGAGATGCTTTCGGGGATTCCTTGGGCTCCTACTTTCTTCCCGTCTGTCCTGCTGTATCAGCCCTAATGGCCTGCTTAGGCTCTTCGCCGGCGGGTCGTCGCTAGGCCGGGACGAACTGGAGGTTGGTCACCCCGGCTTCGGCGAACGCGTCGATCCGCTCCTTGACCCACGACGCCGGACCGACGAGGTTGCCGAGCTCGAGGAGCTCGGCGGGCACCGCGGCCTCGGCATCCCGCTTGTTGCCGTCGAGGTAGAGGTCCTGGATCTCCTTGGCCTCCTCCTCGTAGCCGTACTGGCATCAGGTCGTTGTAGAAGTTCTTGCCCCGCGCGCCCATGCCGCCGACGTACAGCGCGACCATCGGCCGGGCGAAGTCGAGCAGCGCCTTGTCTCGGGCCCTCGCCGATCGCGACCATGCCGCCGGCGCAGATCTCGAGCGGGGCCAGGTCCTCCTGCCGCTTGGCCGTGCCGGCGGCCAGCGCGTCGCCCCAGACCTGGCCGACCTCTCCGGGCGAAGAGGAACGGGAGCCAGCCGTCGGCGTACTCGGCGGCGCCCTCGACGCTCTTGGGCCGAGGGCGGCGATGTAGAGCGGGACGCTCGACGCTCGGGCCTGGTGAGCAGCTTGAGCGGCTTGCCGAGCCGGTGCCCTGGCCCTCGGGCAGCGGCAAGGTGAAGATCCCGTCGTGCACGAGCGTCTCGCGACGCAGGCCGGCCCGGATCAGCTCGATGATCTCCTTGGTGCGGCCCAGGGCTTGTCGTAGGGCACGCCGTGGAAGCCCTCGATCACCTGCGGCCCGCAGGCGCCGAGGCCGATGATCGCCCGGCCCTGGCTGACGTTGTCGAGCCCGGCGGCGGTCTGGAGCAGGGCGCTCGGCGTGCGGGAGTAGATGTTGAGGATCGCGCGCCGATCTCGACCCTCTCGGTCTTCGCGGCCAGGTAGCCCATCAGGGTGGGGGAGTCGAAGCCGTAGGCCTCGGCCACCCAGACCGTGTCGAGCCCGGCGTCCTCGAGGGCCGCGTACCTGGTCGGCCGCCTCGCGCGGGTTGCCGGCGTACATCAGCTGGGTCGAGAGCTTCACGCTCCCGACTCTGACAGAAGCACTGTCACGGTCGCAAGACTCGCATTATCGGCTGATCGGGGTCGAGCCCGGCGCGGGGCCCCGAGTTCCCCACGCCGCCGAGAGCAAAGCCAGCACGGAGGGCGCCGGTCGGCCTCACTCGGTCCGAGCATCAGGAATCATTCCCGCCCAAGCATTCCCCTAAACGCCGGACGTCAGCGACCGAGTCCCGCGACGACCTCGGCGCCGGGCAGCTCGCCGAGCAGTCGGCCGGGGACGACCAGCTTGGACGGCGTACGCCCGAGCCGATCACGGCGGCCTCGATGTCGAGGCAGGCGGAGTCGACCAGCACGCGCCAGCCGTCGGGAGACCGATCGGGGTGATCCCGCCGTACTCCATCCCGGACTCCTCCACGGCGCGCTCCATGGAGAGGAACGACGCCTTGCGGACGTCGAGAGTCCGCTTGACGAGGTTGTTGACGTCGGCCCGGGTGTCGGCCCGGACGACGCAGGCGGCGACCCGCTCCTGCCGTCGCGTCGACCCATCACGACCACGCAGTTGGCGCCGGACTCCATCGGGATCGTGTACGCCTCGCTCATCGCGGCGGTGTCGGCGTACGCCGGGTCGATCTCGACGACGGCGACGTCCTGGCTGTGCGGCCAGTCGCTGAGGGCGGAGTGGACCGGCGGGGCCAGGAGGTCGGGGTGGGTGAGGACGGGCAGCGACTCCAGGGAGCCCAGGCGCGGCAGCGGCATGGGCTCACTCTGGCACGGCCCGTACGACGGTCGGCCAGGCCTCAGTCGCGCGCGCCGCGCAGGCGCGGTGCGGTCGCGACCAGCCCGACGGCACCGGCCGCCACCCACGGCATCGGCAGCAGCCAGCGCAGGTCGGAGGCCGACGCGGCGTCGCGACTCGATCAGGGCCCAGATGACCGCCAGGCCGAGGAGGGCGACGCCCATCACCAGGTGTCCGATGTTGACCGGGTGCCGCCCCGCCGACCACGCACGCCGTTCGGACGGCTCGGCCAGGATCTCGTCGGTCTCGTCGCTCATGACAGGCTCCTTCGGGTGGTGGGCTCGGTCGTGCACGTCGATGCCTCCGACGTGCAGCTCGGCGTCGATGGTGAGGCGGGGGGCGCCGGGTCCGCCGGAGTGGATGGCGGTCAGCTCGGTGTCGATCGCCGCCGCCGTCGCGGTCGAAGGCGTTGATGCCGCCGACCCCGGTGACGTGGGTGTTCGCCACGACGGTGACGTCGTCCGGGACCCGGATGTCGAGGTGCCCCACGTTGCCCGTGACCTCGATCTCGCGGCCGTCGAGACCCTGGGGGTCGCGGACCTCGGACAGGTCGACGACGAGCTCGCCGACGTCGATCGAGTAGCTGCTCTGCACCTGTGCGGCTGAGGCGGGGGCGACGGTCGTGGGGTGCGGGTCCCACTGGTCGCCGATCGTCACGCCGGCGGTGACCAGGGCCGCAACCAGACCGACCAGGATGAGGCCGCCAGCACGGCCCCAGAAGGCGCCGACGCAGGAGGAAACACCGCTCAGCGCGAGCACCAGGGCCGGGTACGCCGAGGGGGCCACGGACGCGCCGGCGAGGTCGACGACGCCGAGGACCCCGAGTCCGACGGCCATCACGGCCAGCGCGAACCAGAAGAGGATCGGCCCCTTCTTGCGGGGGTTCACCGGCCGCGGCTGTCGACGTACACCGGCGGGGCGGCGTACGTCTGGGTCCGGCCGTCGCCTCGGCGTCGGCGCCGCTGCCGGTTGCCGGGGACGGCGCCGGTTGCCGGCGCGGAGCCGTCGGCAGCGGGGGTGCGCGCGGTCGCGCCGCGGGAGCTGGGTCGCGACGAGAGCGACGATGCCGGCGACGATCAGGAGGGCCCAGGGATAGCCGCTGCCCCACCAGGTGTGGCCGGCCAGGATCACCAGGACGAGCGCGCCGACGAGGACGAGCGCCACGGTGCGGCTGCGGCGGTCGAGGGCCACCCGGCCCCAGTCGCTGCCCTCCTCGGGCACGAGCAGCCAGCAGGCGATGTAGAGGAGGAGCCCGGCTCCGCCGAAGAAGGTGAGGACGACGAAGGCGACCCGCACGATCAGCGGGTCGATGTCGAGGTGGCGGGCCAGACCGCCCGCGACACCCGCGACGCGGCGGTCACTGGTCGTACGCCGGATCCGGCCCAGGTCGCGGATCTCGTCCCAGCCGACGCGGGGACCGGAGTCGGGTCCGGGTGTCGGGGGTGGCTGGGTCTCGGGCGGTGTTGTGCTCATGGGACAACCGTGCGCCACCGGCACGTCGTACACCATCGGGGAGACCCCTGATCCCGGCTGGTTGGCCGGGGCCGCGAGTCAGGGGTCGGCCGGGGTTCCTCCTCGTGGTCCGGGGCGTGCTGCTCTGCGACGATGGAGGCATCATGACCGCCTCCCTGCCCACGCACGACGTGCCTCGCGAGATGCCTGCGCGACGTACGCCGGGCGATGCGCGACACGCAGCACCCGGTCATCGGGGGCGTCGCGGCCGGCCTGGCCCGCCACCTGGCGGTGCCGGTGGTCTGGGTACGCGCGGCCTTCCTCGTCGGTGCGGTGCTCGGCGGCATCGGGCTCCTGTTCTACGCCGGCCTGTGGCTGGTGCTCCCGGCCGAGCCGCCCTTCGAGCCCGAGGCGCCCGGCCTCGAGAGCGCCTCTCGCCAGGGCCGCCGACCCGGGCGGATCCGCCGGCTCGCCGACTCCGGACCCGCGATCGCCCTGGTCGCGCTCGGCCTCGGCCTGGTGCTGACCGCCGAGGCGATCGTCGGCAACGGCGTCGTGATCTGGGCGCTCGTCCTCGCCGTCGTCGGCTTCGGGCTGCTGTGGCGACAGGCCGACGAGGCCCAGCGTTCGCGCTGGCTCGACCAGTCCGAGCGGCTCAACCCGGTCCGGGCCGTCTTCGGCGGCGGCGGGTGGGCGGCGTACGTCCGCGTCGGAGCCGGCTTCACCCTGATCATCGGCGCGATGGCGCTGTTCGCCGTCCGGCACGGCCACATCCGCCAGGTCGACCGACGTGCTGTTCGCGGCCGCCCTCGGTGGCATCGGGCTGGCCATCATCCTCGGGTCCGTGGGTCTGGCGGCTGACCAACGACCTCGCGGCCGAGCGCGCCGAGCGGGTCCGCACCCAGGAGCGCGCCGACCTCGCCGCCCACCTCCACGACTCGGTCCTGCAGACCCTCGCCCTGATCCAGAAGAACGCCGGCGACGCCCCGACCGTCGCGCCGCCTGGCCCGTTCGCAGGAGCGCGACCTGCGCTCCTGGCTGTTCGACGCGACCCCGGTCGCCGACGGCACCCTGGCCGGCGCGCTGCGCGAGGTGGTCCGCGAGATCGAGGACACCTACGGCGTCGACGTCGAGCTGGTGACCGTCGGCGAGGCGACCGTGGGGGAGGCGCTGGCGCCGATCGTCGCGGCGACCCGCGAGGCCGCGACCAACGCCGCCAAGCACGCCGGCACCCACGTCGTCGACATCTACGCCGAGGTCTGCGACACCCAGGTCGAGGTCTTCGTCCGCGACCGCGGCGCCGGCTTCGACCCCGAGAGCATCCCCGCCGACCGGCAGGGCGTGCGCAACAGCATCCTCGACCGGATGTCGCGCCACGGCGGCACCGCCGAGATCCGATCGACCCCCGGCTCCGGCACGGAGGTGCGGCTGAAGCTGCCGCTCGAGGAAGGAACCCCATGAGCACCCGAGTCCTGATCGTCGACGACCACGCGATGTTCCGCGCCGGCGTCCGCGCCGAGCTCGGGACGTCGGTCGACGTCGTCGCCGAGGCCGCCGACGTCGACGAGGCGATCGCCGCGGTCGTGCAGCACCGGCCCGACGTCGTACTCCTCGACGTGCACCTGCCCGGCGGCGGAGGAGCCGAGGTGATGCGGCAGGCTGTCGACCTCCATGTCGTCGGCCGACGCCCCACGGTTCCTGGCGCTCAGCGTCTCCGACGCCGCCGAGGACGTGATCGGCACGATCCGCGCCGGCGCCCGCGGCTACGTCACCAAGACCATCACCGGCCCCGAGCTGGTCGACGCGATCCGCCGGGTCTCCGACGGCGACGCCGTGTTCTCCCCGCGGCTGGCCGGCTTCGTCCTCGACGCCTTCGCCGGCACCATCGAGATCTCGGCCGTCGACGAGGACCTCGACCGCCTCACCGAGCGCGAGCGCGAGGTGATGCGCCTGATCGCGCGCGGCTACGCCTACAAGGAGGTGGCCAAGGAGCTGTTCATCTCGATCAAGACCGTCGAGACCCACATGTCGAGCGTGCTCCGCAAGCTCCAGCTCTCCTCGCGCCACGAGCTCACCCGCTGGGCCTCCGACCGCCGCCTGCTGTGAGCGCGACGAGGTCCCCTAGGCTGCGGCCATGAAGGTCGCGCAGGTGGTCCTGATCGTGCTGCACCTGCTCGGCGTGCTGGCACTCCTGGTCGGCCTGCTGGTACAGGTCCGCCACCCCGAGAAGCGGGTCACCGGCCCGATGCGTGACGGCATCGGCACCACCTTCCTGGCCGGGCTGCTGCTCGTCGGCGTGCTCGAGGCCCGCGACCAGGCGTTCGACCACGTCACGGTCGCGGTGATGTTCGCGATCGGCCTGGTGATCCTGGTGCTGGTGATGGCCAACCTGCGCAAGCCGTCGATCCCGGCCTGGCTCTACTGGCTGATCCTCGCGCTCACCGTGGCGAACATCGGGGTGGCCTACGGCTGACGCCGGTACGCCGTCCGCCGCGGGGGGCGGTGGCACGTAGGGTGGACGGGAGATGAGCGACACCCTCCCGATCATCGGCCAGACCCTCGGCCGGCCGGCCGAGCCAGAGGCCCAGGCCGAGCGCCCGCGCAAGCCGTCGGCCGACGACCTCCTGGCCGGCCTGAACGAGCCGCAGCGCGCCGCCGTCGTCCACGAGGGCACGCCGCTCCTGGTCGTCGCCGGCGCGGGCTCCGGCAAGACCCGCGTGCTCACCCGCCGCATCGCCTGGCTGGTCTCCCAGCGCGGCGCCCACCCGGGCTCGATCCTGGCGATCACCTTCACCAACAAGGCCGCCGCCGAGATGAAGGAGCGGGTCGAGGCCCTGGTCGGCCCCCGCGCGCGGCTGATGTGGGTCTCGACGTTCCACTCGGCCTGCGTGCGGATCCTGCGCAAGGAGATCGACAAGCTCGGCTTCCGGTCGAGCTTCACCATCTACGACGCCGCCGACTCCAAGCGGCTGATGACGATGGTGATCAAGGACCTCGACCTCGACCCGCGGCGCTACCAGCCCGGCGCGGTCCTCCACTGGGTGTCCAACCACAAGAACGAGCTGCGGGGCCCCGAGGAGGTCGCGGCCGACGCCCACAACAAGTTCGAGGAGGCGTACGCCGCGGCGTACACCCGCTACCAGCAGCGGCTCCGCGACGCGAACGCCCTCGACTTCGACGACATCCTGATGTTCACCGTCGACCTCTTCGCGACCTTCCCCGAGGTGCGCGAGACCTACCGGCGGCGCTTCCGCCACGTGCTCGTCGACGAGTACCAGGACACCAACCACGCGCAGTACGCCCTGATCCACCAGCTCTGCGCCGACGCGCTCGAGGACCCCCTGGAGTCGTCGGTGGAGCGGAGCCGGGACCAGGGCGCGGAGCGGATCCCGCCTGCGGAGCTGATGGTCGTGGGTGACGCCGACCAGTCGATCTACGCCTTCCGCGGCGCCAACATCCGCAACATCCTCGACTTCGAGCAGGACTTCCCCAACGCCACCTCGATCCTGCTCGAGCAGAACTACCGGTCGACCCAGACCATCCTCAACGCCGCCAACTCCGTGATCGAGAACAACCAGGGCCGCAAGCCGAAGAACCTCTGGTCCGACGCCGGCATGGGCGCGCAGATCGTCGGCTACGTCGCCGACGACGAGCGCGACGAGGCGAGGTTCGTCTCGGGGGAGATCGACTCCCTCACCGACGCGGGCTCCCGGCCCGGCGACGTCGCCGTCTTCTACCGCACCAACGCCCAGTCCCGGGTCTTCGAGGAGGTGTTCATCCGGCTCGGCATGCCCTACCGCGTCGTCGGCGGGGTGCGCTTCTACGAGCGGCGCGAGGTCCGCGACGCACTGGCCTACCTGCGGATGCTGGTCAACCCCGACGACGAGGTCTCGCTGCGCCGGATCCTCAACGTCCCCAAGCGCGGCATCGGCGACCGCGCGGTCGAGTGCGTGACGTCGTACGCCCAGCGCGAGCGGATCACGTTCTGGGAGGGGCTCCGTCGTGCCGACGAGGCGCCCGGTCTCGTCACCCGGTCGCTGGTGGCCATCCAGGGCTTCGTGGCGCTGGTCGAGGAGCTCCAGTCGATGGTCGAGGCGGGGGAGCGGGCCGACGTGGTGCTCGAGTCGGTGCTGGCCAGGTCGGGCTACCTCGACGAGCTCGAGGCCTCCGACGACCCGCAGGACGGCACCCGGCTGGAGAACCTCGCCGAGCTCGTGGCGGTCGCCCGCGAGTTCTCCGACGACCCCGTCGCGGGTCCGTCGGCCGACCCCGCCGACGTCGACGCCGGCACCGTGACGCCCGGGCTCTCCGACTTCCTCGAGCGGGTCGCCCTGGTCGCCGACACCGACCAGATCCCCGACGCGCCCCGCGACGACGACGGCGGGATGGTCACCCTGATGACCCTCCACACGGCCAAGGGGCTGGAGTTCCCGACGGTCTTCCTGACCGGGCTCGAGGACGGCGTCTTCCCCCACTCGCGCAGCCTCGAGGACGGCCGCGAGCTCGAGGAGGAGCGCCGGCTGGCCTACGTCGGCGTCACCCGCGCCCGTGAGCGGCTCTACCTCTCGCGGGCCCTGGTGCGCTCCGCCTGGGGCGCGCCCGCCCACAACCCCGCCTCGCGCTTCCTCGGCGAGGTTCCCGAGCAGCTGGTCGACTGGCGGCGGACCGAGGCCGACCAGGTCCACTGGCAGCGTCCCGACCTCAGCCGTACGACGGGACCGGCGACGGGACTGGGCTCGCCGACCTCCGCCGGCCGCCGCAACTTCACGGCCGCGGCCGCCCGGGCCGACGCCGCCGCGAAGTCCAAGCCGGCCCGCGAGGTGCCGTCACTCGCCCCCGGTGACCGGGTGGTGCACGACTCGTTCGGGATGGGGACCGTGGTCGCGATGGACGGGGTCGGCGACAAGTCGGTCGCGTCGATCGACTTCGGCTCCGAGGGCGTCAAGCGGCTCCTGCTGAGGTACGCGCCGGTCGAGAAGCTCTGATCGAGGTTCGGCGCCTTCGGCGCCGGTCGCTTGGCATCCGACGCGACCTCGTTCCTCGGTCGCGCGAGGCCACTCGACCTTCCCTTTGCTCAGCGGATCGCGACTCGCGTCGCGCTCCGCTGATCGGTCAGGGATGCAGACCGTGGACCTCGAGCGCGGTGTAGGGGTCGACCGGGTCGCCGCCGCCGGGGTGGACCTCGAGGTGCAGGTGGGGGCCGGTCACGTTGCCGGTCGAGCCGACGTAGCCGATCACCTGGCCGGGCCGCACGGCGGCGCCGACGGAGGTCCCGAACTCGTTCTGGTGGCAGTACCACAGCTCGGTGCCGTCGGGCAGGGTCTCGATCGTGCGGTTGCCGTAGGCGCCGGAGTAGCCGACCTCGGAGATGGTGCCGCCCGCGACGGCCATGATCGGCGTACCGGTCGGGGAGGCGAAGTCGAGGCCGGTGTGGAAGTTGGACCACAGCGAGCTGTAGTCACCGAAGCGCGCGGTGAGGTGATAGACGCCCGCTGCCACCGGCAGCACCCACGAGTGGAGCTTGATCTTCTGGGCCTGCTTCTGCGCCTGGGAGGCGAACCCGGAGAGAGCCTCGGCGCGTTGCTTGGCCTGGGCGTCGGCGGCGGCCTGGAGCCGGTCGGAGCTGCGGCTGACGCTCGCGGGCCGCCCGCCGAGGAGGCTGGCGGTACCGACGGCACTGCTGCCCGACAGGGCGCTGGCCGGAGCAAGGTGGTGGGCGGCGGCCGCGTCGGCGGCGTCGGAGTGCATCGCCTGCAGGGCCCCACCGGCCGAGACGGCGAGGATCGCCAAGCCCATCAGCAGGGGCGCGCTCGGCAACCGGATCGGCGGCCGGCGGCGGGCGACCCGACGGCCGGTCGCCGCGCGCTGGGATACGACGCGCTGCTCGGGTCGGGGCTCGTGGGTGAACGGCTGCAGGGAGACCGGCTTGTCCTCGAGCGGCTCGGTGCCGACCGGGGACTCCGCGAGGGTGGTGAGCGCGATCGGCTCGAGGGAGAACGTGGGAGGAACGGAGATCGGTACGGCCGGCGCCCCGAAGACGACGGGAGGCTCGACGACGGGAGGCTCGAGGACGACGGCTCGAACGACCGGCGCCTCGATGACCGGCACCTCGAGGACGGCGGTCTCGAAGACCGGGATCTCGGTCGGCACCGCCAAGACGGGCGGCTCGGGCGGCGCGACCATGGCGGGGCTCATCGCGAAGGGCACCACGTCGACCCGGAGCGCGCGGCGCCCGGGAGCGGGTGCCTCGGAGAAGGGGGAGGGCGGCACTGGCGGCAGCACCGGCGGCTGCGCACGTCGGCGTCCGGACACCGGTGCGACCTCGGCGGGCGCGGCCGCGACGGGCCTCGCCGCGACCCGGCGACCGACGTACGGCTGCTCGGCTACCTGCTCAGCGGAATGACGGGCGATTCGCCTTCCGGTCGGCTGGGCGGCGTCTGAGCCGCCCGTGCCGGCGCGGAGGTCACCCATGTAGTAGCTCCCGGGGGATCGAAGAAGGACAAGTGGTCAACGAGACTCGACACTAACGGATGGGTCACGGCGGGTGAAATCCCCTGTGGACACGCGGTGGAGTTCAGGCGGGCACGGGGATGCGCGTGTGGCTGGAGTCACCCGACGCGACTCGGGAAGCTCGTGCGCGGCCGTCGGTTAGTCTGCGCTCATGGCTGCTTCCCCGTCGTCGCGGATCCGGATCGTGGTGGCCAAGCCCGGACTCGACGGGCACGACCGTGGCGCCAAGATCGTCGCCCGCGCACTCCGCGACGCCGGCCACGAGGTGATCTACACCGGTCTGCACCAGACCCCGGAGCAGATCGTCGAGACCGCGATCCAGGAGGACGCCGACCTGATCGGGCTGTCGGTCCTCTCCGGAGCCCACATGACCCTCTTCCGCCGGCTGATCGAGCTCCTCCAGGAGCGTGACGCCGCCGACATCCGGGTCTTCGGCGGCGGGATCATTCCCGACGAGGACATCCCGGTGCTCGAGGAGCTCGGGGTCGCGAAGGTGTTCACGCCCGGCGCGACGACGGGTGAGATCACCGGCTGGGTCGCGACGGCGTTCGCCGATCAGTCCTGAGCCGCGCCACGCCGCTCGACGTCGAGGATGACCCGAACGCGCTGACCGGACTGCCGCACCTCACGAAAGCGCATCCGCCTCGAGGTGATGCGACGCGGCAGGAGCGGCCGGCCGGCGCCGAGGGTCACCGGTGTCATCCCGAGCTGCACCTCGTCGAGCAGACCGGCGTCGTCGAACTGGCCGACCAGGTCGCCGCCCCCGATCACCCACACGTCCCTGCCGTCCGCGGCCGTCACCAGCTCGTCGTACACCGGGGCGACGTCCCCGGAGACGAAGTGGACCTCGGCGCCCGGGACTCCCGGGAGGTCCTGGTGGGTGAACACCCACAGCGGGCGGTCGCCGTAGAACTCACCGAACTGCTCGGGGTGCTCGGTGAAGTGGCGGTCGAGCATCCAGCGGTACGTCGTGGTGCCGGCGACCATGGGACCGACCCGGCCGATGAACGCGTCCCAGCTGCCGTCGTCCTCGCCGTGAGGCACCTCGAAGAGCCAGTCGAGCGAGTCGTGATCGTCGGCGATGAAGCCGTCGAGCGTGCAGGCGGTGAAGTAGACGACCCGGGTCATGCGACGACGCTACGGCGCCGTGTGCCCCAGGTCACTCCGACCCGGCTTGGCCGGGTCGCGCGGCGCGGGACTAGGGTGCCAAGCGCATCGAAAGCGGAGGTTGGTGGATCGTGGATCTGATGGAGTACCAGGCGAAGGAGCTCTTCGCCAAGCACGGCGTCCCCGTCACGGTCGGCACCGTGATCACCTCGCCCGAGGAGGCGGAGGCCGCGGCCGAGGCCGAGGGCGGCCGCGTGGTCGTCAAGGCCCAGGTCAAGACCGGCGGGCGCGGCAAGGCGGGTGGCGTGAAGCTGGCGCAGGACCCGCAGGAGGCCGTCGCCAAGGCGCGCGAGATCCTCGGCATGGACATCAAGGGCCACACCGTCCACCGCGCGCTGGTCGCGCCCGCGGCCGACATCGCGGAGGAGTACTACTTCTCCTTCCTCGTGGATCGGGCCCAGCGGAACTACCTCTGCATCGCCTCCACCGAGGGTGGGGTCGAGATCGAGGTGACCGCACACGAGAACCCGGACGCCATCGCGCGGATCTCGATCGACCCGCAGGTGGGCGTCGACGACGCCAAGGCCGCCGAGATCGTGGCGGCGACCGGCTTCGATGCCTCGATCGCCGACCAGGCCGCCGACGCGATCAAGAAGCTGTGGACCGTCTTCATCGAGGAGGACGCCACCCTGGTCGAGGTCAACCCGCTGGTGAAGCTCGGTGACGGTTCCCTCGAGGCGCTCGACGGCAAGGTGTCGCTCGACGACAACGCCGACTTCCGCCATGAGGACCACGTGCGCTTCGAGGTCACCGAGGACTCCGACCCCTTGGAGCTCGCCGCCAAGGAGAAGGGCCTCAACTACGTCAAGCTCGACGGTGCCGTCGGCATCATCGGCAACGGCGCCGGCCTGGTCATGTCCACCCTCGACGTCGTCGCCTACGCCGGTGAGAAGCACGGCGGCGTGAAGCCGGCCAACTTCCTCGACATCGGTGGTGGTGCCTCGGCCGAGGTGATGGCCAACGGCCTCGACATCATCCTGAACGACGTCCAGGTGAAGTCGGTGTTCGTCAACGTCTTCGGCGGCATCACCGCCTGCGACGAGGTCGCCAACGGCATCGTCGGCGCCCTGCACCGGCTCGGCGACGAGGCGAACAAGCCGCTCGTCGTACGTCTCGACGGCAACAACGTCGAGGAGGGCCGGCGGATCCTCCAGGAGGCGGACCACCCGCTGGTGACGCTCGTGGACACCATGGACGGCGCGGCCGACAAGGCCGCCGAGCTCGCGAACAGCTGAAGGACGAGGACACACAGATGGCGATCTTCCTGACCGAGAGCTCCAAGGTCATCGTCCAGGGCATGACCGGCTCCGAGGGGATGAAGCACACCCAGCGGATGCTCGACTCCGGCACGAACGTCGTGGGCGGCGTCAACCCGCGCAAGGCGGGGGAGTCGGCGTCGTTCGCCGACGGCTCCGTCCGGGTGTTCGGCACCGTCGCCGAGGCGATGGCCGAGACCGGCGCCGACGTGTCTGTGGTCTTCGTGCCCCCGGCGTTCACGAAAGCTGCCGCGTTCGAGGCGATCGACGCCGGCATCGGCCTGCTGGTGGTCATCACCGAGGGCGTGCCGGTGCACGACACCGCCGAGTTCCGGGCGTACGCCGAGGCCGGTCCTGGTGGGGGCACGACGCGGATCATCGGCCCCAACTGTCCCGGCCTGATCAGCCCCGGCAAGTCCAACGCCGGCATCATCCCCGCCGACATCACCAAGGCGGGCCGGGTCGGCCTGGTCTCGAAGTCCGGCACGCTGACCTACCAGATGATGTACGAGCTGCGGGACTTCGGCTTCTCGTCGGCCATCGGCATCGGCGGCGACCCGATCATCGGCACCACCCACATCGACGCGCTCGCTGCCTTCGAGGCCGATGACGAGACCGACGCGATCGTGATGATCGGCGAGATCGGCGGCGACGCCGAGGAGCGCGCCGCGGCGTACATCAAGGACCACGTGACCAAGCCGGTCGTCGGCTACGTCGCCGGGTTCACCGCGCCCGAGGGCAAGACCATGGGCCACGCCGGCGCGATCGTGTCCGGTTCGTCCGGCACCGCGGCGGCGAAGAAGGACGCCCTCGAGGCCGTCGGTGTCAAGGTCGGCAAGACGCCGTCCGAGACCGCCGATCTGATGCGCGAGATCCTCGCCCGCTAACGCATCGCCTCGAGGCGTTCGCCGGCGCGGCGGACCAGGGCGGTGAACTCGCCCGTGGTCATCGTGTGGGAGCCGTCGGGGACGAACCCGACCTGGGCGATGGCGCCGCCGCGGCGCACGATGCCCATGTCGAAGGTCACCGTGACCTTGTCCGAGACCTGTGTGCGCACCCGCCACGCGGACATGTTCGGTCCGTTCGCCACCCGCCGTACCTTGGTGCCGAGCTGGCGGTCCGCGCACGACGCGAGCTTGGACCGCACGCCGCCGACGAAGGTCTTCGCCCGGGCCTCGGGCAGCCGCCCGACGGTCTGGGTCAACCCGAAGGCCGTCGCCAGGTGTGCCCCCGGGATGAGGAAGGAACGGGTCGCGTCGTGCTTCCAGCCGTGGCCGTGGAAGCCGCTGTTGTCGCAGGTCGTGGCAGCAACGTTCTGCAGCGCCTGACGCGGGGTCGTGCCGGCCCAGGGTCGCTGGACACCGGCCACCGGAGGCAGGTCGAGCTCGCTCAGCATCATCGGCAGCTTCCCGACCGGGGGAGCCGCGATCGGAGTGGCCTTCGGCAGCGCCGAGCAGTGGCCGCCGGCGGAGGTGGGGCAGACGTCGTCGACCGCGGTGGCCAGGACCCGCAGGTTGCCGGCCAGGTCGGGCGGGGTGGTGCCCGTGGTGCGCGTGAGGGCGACCGTGTTGACCAGTCCGGTGCGGGCGACCCCGAGGACGAACGTCATCGCAGGCTTGTGCCACGCCCGGAGTGCGTACTGCTGCGCCTGGTCGCCGAGCCGGGACACGCGGCGTACGGACAGCAGCTGGGTCTGCGGCATCGTGCAGCCGGCGAACCATCGGGTCGTCGTGTCGAAGCCCTGGGTCGCGGCTTGATGTCGCGGGAGAACTCCATGGTCTGCACCGCTGCGAGCTGGGGCTTGCCCCGCTCGCGACGAGTGGTGAAGTTGCGGACCAGCGCCGTCGTCGCCTTCGGGTCGGCGTACATCCGGCGCTGGCACGGCAGGGTGCCGCGCTGCGTGGGGTCGGTGCCGGTCACGCGCCAGGTGCGGCCGGGTACGGCGCGCGAGATCTGTGCCCTGGTGAGCAGGGACGCGGTGGTGGCGGCCGTCGCCACCGTCGTCGGGGTGTCGGAGGGACTCTGCCTCGGGACGCTCGTGATCCGGTCGCGCGCCGACTCCAGGGTGGGCCGGACCCCGTGGGCGTCCACGACCAGGAAACCGCTGACGACCAGGGTCGCAGTGACCAGTGCGGCGCCCGCCAGCGCGTGGGTACGCCGTCTGGCGGCGCCGGCTCGGCGGATGATCGTGGCGCGCTGCCAGCGCTGGTCGGCGCAGTGCTCCGCGAGCTGCTGGAACGTCGGCCGGATCTCGGTGGCCGGCACCCCGCGGAGCTCGACGTACTGCACCCGCGCGTCCAGCAGGCGGCGCTCCGCATCCTCGAGCGGGAGCCCGACCTCTCGCGCTCGCTCCTTCGCCGATGCGGCCGAGAGCTCGGCGAGCAGCAGCGCCTTGCGTGAGGTGACGGGGAGCCTGTGGAGCGCGTCGAGGGTCGCGCGCAGCTCGGGGTCGAGCTTGCGGTCGCGGTGGAAGATCCGGGCCGTGTGCCGCCGCTGCGCGTGGGTGAGCACGTGCGGGCGCACCCACGACTCCGGGTTCTCCAGCCGCCGCAGCTTCGGCCAACGGTGCCAGGCCGCGATGAAGGAGTCGCGCACCGCGCCGCGCGAGGCGGGAAGGTCACCGGTCAGCGCGAACGCCTGGACCAGCAGCCGATCACGGGACTCGGCGTAGAAGACGTCGAACTGCTCGGCATCGGACATGGCCCCGCTACGGTACGCCGTCGCACCACGGACCCAGAAAAGCCCGACGCCCTCGCACCACCCGGCGTGGCAGCCCGGATCGCCCCTGACCAGCGGGCGATGATGAGCAAGCCATGACCTCGCTGCTGCCCGCCCCGCGACGTACCCGCCCCGCGGGCGAGCCCCGGGCGGACGCGGCTCACCGCCGCCCGCTGGTGCTCCTGGCGTTCCTCGCCGGCGTGGTCGCCGCGGCCAGCACGCTCCTGGTCTGCCTCGCCGGGGGAGTGGTGGGGTGGTTCCTCACCGATGCCGGCGCCCACGGCGCTCCCCGCGACGGGCTGCGCATCGGTGCGCTCGGATGGCTGATGGCCCACGGCTCGGGCGTCCAGGTCGCCGGTACCCACGTCACCGCGGCGCCCCTCGGGCCTGACCCTCCTCGCCGCCGTCGTGGTCTGGCGCCTCGGCCTGCGGCTGGGTGACTCCGTGTCCGGGCACGGCCCGGACGCCGACGCGATCGCCGACGGCGTCCGCGACTGGACCGTCGCCTCCGCCACCACCCTCTTCACCGCCGGCTACGCGCTCGTCGTGGTCGTCACCCACCACCTCGCCGCCACGCCGGCCACCTCGCCGTCGCTGACCCGCACCCTCACCTGGACCGTCCTGCTCTGCGGGGTCGTCGGCGGCGCCGCGGTCGCGGTCGGCTCGGGCCGCGCGGCGATCTGGACGTCGTTCCTGCCGATCTCGCTGCGCGCCGCCGCGGCTGCGGCCTGGCGCACGGTCGTCTGGTTCCTGGCCATCGCGACCGTCGTGTACGTCGTGGCACTGCTCAGGCACTGGGACGACGCTGCGAACGTGATGTCACAGCTGCACACCAGCCCGGGTGCGGCCGCCCTGCTGGTCGGGCTGTCGGCGCTGATGCTTCCCCACGCCACGTTGTTCACCGGCTCCTACCTCCTCGGACCCGGCTTCGCCCTCGGCGCGCACACCCTCGTGACCCCGACCGCGGTGGTGCTGGGGCCGCTTCCGCTCTTCCCGCTGCTGGCGGCCCTCCCCGGCACCGGCCCGACCCCGGGCTGGGCCGTCGCCCTGCTCGCCCTGCCCCCGCTGATCGCCGCCGTCGCGGTCCATCGCACCTTGCTGCGCTATCCGACGACCCGCTGGGACGACGCTGCGCTGCGCGGGGTCGGCGCCGGCCTGGTCTGCGCGTTCGCGTTCGCGTTCCTCGCGGCGCTCTCAGGTGGTGCCGTCGGACCGGGTCGGATGGCCGAGGTCGGCCCGTTCGTGTTCCAGGTCATGCTCCACGGCATCGCCACGTTCGGCCTCGGCGGACTGGCCGGGTCGATGACCGCCACCTGGCGCGTACGCCGGACCGAGTCGGCCGGCCTGGCCGGGGCCTAGACTCCCGGCCGTGTCCGAGACCCCTCTGCGCGTGGTCGTCCTGGTGTCCGGCTCGGGCACCAACCTCCAGGCCCTGCTCGACGCCGCAGCCGACCCGGCGTACGGCGCCACGATCGTCGCCGTCGGCGCCGACCGCGACGGCATCGAGGGTCTGGCGCGGGCGGAACGCGCCGGGATCCCGACGTTCGCCCACCGGGTCAAGGACTTCGAGACCCGCGCCGACTGGGACGCCGCTTTCACCGCCGCGGTCGACGCCCACCGTCCCGACCTGGTCGTCTCGGCGGGCTTCATGAAGCTGCTGGGCGCCGGTGTTCCTGGCGGCGTACGGCGGCCGGATCCTCAACACCCACCCGGCCCTGTCCCCGTCGTTCCCCGGCATGCACGGCCCCGCCGAGGCGCTGGAGTACGGCGTGAAGGTGACGGGCTGCACGCTCTTCGTCGTCGACGCCGGTGTCGACACCGGCCCGATCGTGGCGCAGTCGGCGGTGCCCGTCCTGGAGGACGACACCGTCGAGTCGCTGCACGAGCGGATCAAGGCCGTCGAGCGGGTGATGCTGGTCGACGCCGTCGGCCGGATCGCCCGCGAGGGGTTCGCCGTCGACGGCCGGGTGGTGCGTTTCGGTCCGTGAACCACCTCGGTGGTCGAGCTGGCCGAGACCCGGTTATCGTGGGCCCACACGACTGGCGCAGGTGGGCAACCACCAGGGAGTGACGTCACCGAGCATCGACCGCCTGGGTGCCCGGACCCGCCGATGACCAGCGCAGGAGTGATCCCCGTGAACGACCGCATCCCGATCAGGCGCGCCCTGGTCTCCGTGTACGACAAGACCGGGCTCGACGAGCTCGCCCGTGGCCTGGCCGCCGCCGGCGTCGAGCTCGTCTCGACCGGCGGGTCCGCCGCCCGGATCGAGTCGCTCGGCCTGTCGGTGACCAAGGTCGAGGACCTCACCGGCTTCCCCGAGTGCCTCGACGGCCGGGTCAAGACGCTGCACCCGAAGGTGCACGCCGGCATCCTCGCCGACCGGCGGCTCGACTCCCACGTGCAGCAGCTCGCCGAGCTCGGCGTCGAGCCGTTCGACCTGGTGGTCTCCAACCTCTACCCGTTCGTGCAGACGGTCGCCTCCGGCGCCTCGCCCGACGAGTGCGTCGAGCAGATCGACATCGGCGGGCCGTCGATGGTGCGTGCGGCGGCGAAGAACCACCCCTCGGTCGCGATCCTCACCTCACCCGACGCCTACGACGAGGCGCTGGCGGCGGTGGCCGCCGGCGGCTTCACCCTCGAGCAGCGCAAGCGCCTGGCCGCCGAGGCGTTCGCCCACACCGCGGCGTACGACGTGCAGGTGGCGTCGTGGATGGGCAACGTCCTCGCCGACACCAGCGACGGCACCGGCTTCCCGGCGTTCACGGGCGCGACCTGGCAGCGCAAGGCCGTGCTGCGGTACGGCGAGAACCCGCACCAGCCGGCCGCTCTCTACGCCCACTGGCGGGGCGGGCTCGCCGACGCCGAGCAGCTGCACGGCAAGGAGATGTCCTACAACAACTACGTCGACACCGACGCCGCGCGCCGCGCCGCCAACGACTTCGACGCGCCGACCGTGGCGATCATCAAGCACGCCAACCCGTGCGGCATCGCGACCGGCTCCGACGTCGCGGAGGCCCACCGCAAGGCGCACGCCTGCGACCCGGTGTCGGCGTTCGGCGGCGTGATCGCGGTCAACCGGCCGGTCTCGAAGCAGCTGGCCGAGCAGGTCGCCGAGGTGTTCACCGAGGTGATCGTGGCGCCCGGCTACGACGACGGCGCGGTCGAGATCCTGCCAGGGCAAGAAGAACATCCGGATCCTGCGGTGTGCGCTCGACGAGCACCCCGACCCGGTCGAGTTCCGCGGCATCTCCGGCGGCGTCCTCATGCAGCGGGTCGACCATGTCGACGCACCCGGTGACGACCCTGTCGACCTGGACCCTCGCCACCGGCGAGGCGGCGCCCGACGACGTCCTGGCCGACCTGGCCTTCGCCTGGCAGGCCTGCCGGTCGGTGAAGTCCAACGCGATCCTGCTCGCCCGCGACGGCGCCTCCGTCGGGATCGGCATGGGCCAGGTCAACCGGGTCGACTCGTGCGGGCTCGCGGTCTCGAGGGCGGGGGAGCGGGCCGCTGGCTCGGTGGCGGCGTCCGACGCGTTCTTCCCGTTCGAGGACGGGCCGCAGGTCCTGATCGACGCCGGCGTGCGGGCGATCGTGCAGCCCGGCGGGTCCATGCGCGACGAGCTGACGGTCAAGGCCTGCCAGGACGCCGGCGTGACCATGTACTTCACCGGCACCCGGCACTTCTTCCACTGAGACCGACGAAAGCGATGAGATGACCGCACGCATCCTGGACGGCACCGCGACCCTCCGCACCATCAAGACCGAGCTCGCCGAGCGCGTCGCGGCGCTGAAGGAGCGCGGCATCACGCCCGGGCTCGGCACGGTGCTCGTCGGCGACGACCCCGGCTCCCACTGGTACGTCGGAGCCAAGCACAAGGACTGCGCCTCGATCGGGATCACCTCCATCCGGCGCGACCTGCCCGCGACCGCGACCCAGGCCGAGGTCGAGGCCGTGATCGACGAGCTGAACGCCGACCCGGCCTGCACCGGGTTCCTCGTGCAGCAGCCGACCGGACTCGACGAGTTCGCGCTGCTCTCCCGCGTGCGATCCCGACAAGGACGTCGACGGGCTGCACCCGATGAACCTCGGCAAGCTCGTGCTCGGCAAGCACGGTCCGCTGCCGTGCACCCCGGTCGGGGTGATCGAGCTGCTCCGGCGACACGGCGTCGAGATCGCCGGTGCCGAGGTGGTCGTGGTCGGTCGCGGGCTCACGGTCGGCCGGCCGCTCGGGCTGCTGCTCACGCGTCGTACCGAGAACGCGACGGTGACCCTGTGCCACACCGGCACCCGTGACCTGGCCGCCCACGTCCGCAACGCCGACATCGTCGTCGCCGCGGCCGGCGTGCCCGACATCATCACCGCCGACATCGTCAAGCCGGGCGCGGCCGTGCTCGACGTCGGGGTCTCGCGGGTCGACGGCAAGATCGCGGGCGACGTGGCCGCCGACGTCGCCGAGGTCGCCGGCTGGGTCTCACCCAACCCCGGCGGAGTGGGCCCGATGACCCGGGCGATGTTGCTGTCCAACGTCGTCACCATCGCGGAGGAGGCGGCACACTGAGCCCCGTGGAGCACCGCGAGCCCGAGCCGTACGCCGGCGAACCCGGCGACGCCGAAGGCGACCCGGCCCACAGGTCGAGCCTCCCGACGACGTCCCGGCCGAGAGTGCGGAGCCCGCCGGCCGCCGCTACCCGTCGACCATCGGCGGCGCCTGCTACCTGGTGGTGCTCGCCGCGTCCGCCGTCGGTCTCGGGATCACCGCCCGGGGTGACTGGCGGCTCGGGGTGCGCTGGATCGCCGCCTCCCTGCTCGCTGCTGCCGTGCTCCGGCTGGTCCTGCCGGCCCGCGACGCCGGCATGCTCGCCGTACGCCGTCGCTCGATCGACGTGGCGCTGCTCGTCGTGGTCGGGGCTGGCCCTGTTCGTCCTCGCCGCGACGATCCCCAACCAGCCACCCCTCTGACCGCCGAGTCGGCGCAAAGAGACGCTCAGAACACGCCGAGTCGGCGCAAAGAGACGCTCAGACACGCCGAGTCGGCAGTGCGACTCGGCGTCAGATCAGGCCGAGCGCGGTGACGGCGTCGCGCTCCTCGGCCAGCTCGGCGACGGAGGCGTCGATCCGGCCGCGGGAGAAGTCGTCGATCTCGAGGCCCTGGACGATCGTCCAGTCGCCGCCGGAGGTGGTGACCGGGTACGACGAGATCAGGCCCTCCTGCACGCCGTAGGACCCGTCGGAGACGACGGCCATCGAGACCCAGTCGCCCTCGGCCGAGCCGTGCAGCCAGTCGCGGGCGGCGTCGATCGTGGCGGACGCGGCGGAGGCCGCGGACGACGAGCCGCGCGCCTCGATGATCGCCGCGCCGCGCTTGGCGACGGTCGGGATGAAGGTGTTCTCGAGCCAGTCCTGGTCGCCGACGACCTCGGCGGCGTTGCGGCCGCCGACCTCGGCGTGGAACAGGTCGGGGTACTGCGTGGCGGAGTGGTTGCCCCAGATCGTCATCTTGGTGATGTCGGTGACCGGAGCGCCGGTCTTGGCGGCCAGCTGCGAGATCGCACGGTTGTGGTCGAGCCGGGTCAGCGCCGAGAAGCGCTCCTGCGGGATGTCGGGGGCGTTGCGCATCGCGATCAGGGCGTTGGTGTTCGCCGGGTTGCCGGTCACCCCGATGCGTACGTCGTCCGCCGCGACCTTGTTGAGCGCCTTGCCCTGGGCGGTGAAGATCGCGCCGTTCGCCTCGAGCAGGTCGCCGCGCTCCATGCCCGGGCCGCGCGGCCGCGCGCCGACCAGCAGGGCGAGGTTGACGCCGTCGAAGATCTGCTCCGGGTCGGAGCCGATCTGCACGCCGGCCAGCGTCGGGAACGCACAGTCGTCGAGCTCCATCACGACCCCCTCGAGGGTCTTCAGGGCCGGCTCGATCTCGAGCAGCCGCAGCTCGATCGGGCGGTCAGCGCCCAGCAGGGATCCGCTGGCCAGGCGGAACAGGAGGCTGTAGCCGATCTGGCCGGCGGCGCCGGTGACGGCGACCTTGAGGGGACCTGAGCTCACGGGAACACTCCTGTCGCTGAAGGGACGTGACGGTCTCGACTTCGCTCGACCACCGAAAGAGAGGACAGCTCCCGACGCTAGCAGCGGGAGCGCCCCCGGCTTCAGCCGGGCTGGCATGCTGCACCCATGATTCGGCGGCGGGCGGGAACGGCCCGCGCCGCCACCCTGGTGCTCGCCGCAGCCCTCCTCGCGGCGTGCGGAGCGAGCCCCGTGGCACAGCCTCCGACCGGCATCGACGGGCTCACGATCCCCACGCCGAGCCCGACGCCGGCCGACTTCGTCAGCCGCGTCGACAACCCGTGGTTCCCCCTGGTCCCGGGCACCCGCTGGACCTACAGCCGCTACACGCCCGACGGCTCCGACACGCTCACGGCCACCGTGCTCGCCCGCCCCCACCGGGTCGCCGGGGTCGACACCACCGCCGTCCGGTGGGAGGTACGTCGCCCCTCGGGCCGTACGCCGACTCTCAGCGTCCGCTGGTACGCCCAGGACACCGCGGGCAACGTCTGGTGGTTCGGTCAACGCGTGATCCGCCGCAGTCCTCCGCGTCGACCTGCTCGCGACCCGGTCCTGGGCCGCCGGGCGCCGCGGTGCCCAGGCGGGCCTCGTGCTGTCGGCCGTGCCGCGGGTCGGTGACGGCTACGCCAACGGCTTCCAGCCCCGCGTGGTCGAGAGCCACTCCACCGTGCTCTCGGTCGACGCCACGGTCGCGCTGCCGACGCGCGACTACCGCGGAACCGTCTCCACCCGCGACCTGAGCCCGCTCGCGCCGATCCGCCAGGTCCAGTCGTTCTACGCCCGCGGCATCGGGATGGTGGCCCAGCAGACGACCGAGGCGCTCAGCACCGACCTGTCACTCGTGCGCGTGCGCCGCCCCTAGCGGACGACCCCGGTTTGCCGGAGCCGCGCGCGCCCAACTAGCGTCCGAGAGGTGACCGATGCCGTGCAGCCCTCCCCGATCATCTACACCCACACCGACGAGGCGCCGCTGCTGGCGACGTACTCCTTCCTGCCGATCATCCAGGCGTACGCCGGTCAGGCCGGCGTGGGGGTGGAGACGCGCGACATCTCGCTGGCCGGCCGGATCATCGCCCAGTTCCCCGACCGGCTCACCGACGAGCAGCGGCTCGACGACGCCCTGGCCGAGCTCGGAGCGCTGGCCAAGCGGCCCGAGGCCAACATCATCAAGCTCCCCAACGTCTCGGCCTCGATGCCCCAGCTCAAGGCCGCGGTCGCCGAGCTGCAGAGCCAGGGCTACGACCTCCCGGACTACCCCGACCACCCGTCGACGGACGAGGAGAAGGACGCCCGCGCGCGCTACGACAAGGTGAAGGGCAGCGCGGTCAACCCGGTGCTCCGCGAGGGCAACTCCGACCGCCGTGCCGCCGACTCGGTCAAGCAGTACGCCCGCAAGCACCCCCACTCGATGGGTGCCTGGACCTCCGAGTCGAAGACCAACGTCGTGACGATGGGCCAGCACGACTTCAGGTCCAACGAGAGGTCGGTGGTGCTCGGGAGCGACGACACGCTCCGGATCGAGCACGAAGCCGCCGACGGCACCGTCACCGTGCTCAAGGACTCCCTGCCGGTGCTCGCCGGCGAGATCGTCGACGCCACCGTGCTCCAGGTCGCGCACCTCCACGCCTTCGTCGCCAACGCCATCGCCCGGGCGAAGGCCGAAGGGCGTGCTCTTCTCGGTCCACCTCAAGGCGACGATGATGAAGGTCTCCGACCCGATCATCTTCGGCCACGTCGTCACCGCGTTCTTCCCCGAGGTCTTCGCGACGTACGGCGACCAGCTCGCGGCCGCGGGGCTGAGCCCCACCAACGGCCTGGGCGGCATCCTGGCGGGCCTCGACGCTCTGGACGAACGGCGCCGAGATCAAGGCCGCCTTCGAGGCCGCGCATCGCCGCCGGGCCGGCGCTGGCGATGGTCGACTCCGACCGGGGGATCACCAACCTCCACGTACCGTCCGACGTCATCGTCGACGCGTCGATGCCGGCGATGATCCGCACCAGCGGCCACATGTGGGGACCCGATGGCCAGGAGGCCGACACCCTCGCGCTGATCCCCGACTCGTCGTACGCCGGGATCTACCAGGTCACCATCGACGACTGCCGGGCACACGGCGCCTTCGACCCCACCACGATGGGCTCGGTCTCCAACGTCGGGCTGATGGCGCAGGCCGCCGAGGAGTACGGCTCCCACGACAAGACCTTCGAGATGCCGACCGCGGGCACGGTGCGCGTCGTCAACGGCGCGGGTGACGTGCTCCTCGAGCACGACGTCGAGGCCGGCGACATCTGGCGTGCCTGCCAGACCAAGGACGTGCCGGTCCGCGACTGGGTGAAGCTCGCCGTGACGCGCGCCCGCGCGACCGGCGCGCCCGCGATCTTCTGGCTCGACGAGAGCCGGGCCCACGACGCCCACCTGATCGCCAAGGTCCGGGCCTACCTGCCCGAGCACGACACCGACGGCCTGGAGATCCAGATCCTGGCGCCGGAGCTCGCCACGGCGTACTCCCTGGAGCGCATCCGCAAGGGCGAGGACACGATCTCGGTGACCGGCAACGTGCTGCGCGACTACCTCACCGACCTCTTCCCGATCCTCGAGCTCGGCACCAGCGCCAAGATGCTCTCGATCGTCCCGCTGATCGCGGGCGGCGGGCTGTTCGAGACCGGTGCCGGCGGGTCGGCGCCCAAGCACGTGCAGCAGCTGGTGAAGGAGAACTACCTGCGGTGGGACAGCCTCGGTGAGTTCCTGGCCCTGGCCGAGTCGTTCGCGCAAGTACGCCGCCGTGCACGACAACCCGCACGCCAGGATCCTCGGCGAGACGCTCGACCGTGCCACCGGCACGTTCCTCAACGAGAACAAGAACCCCGCCCGCAGGGTCGGCTCGATCGACAACCGCGGCTCGCACTTCTACCTCGCCCTGTACTGGGCCCAGGAGCTCGCCCGACAGGACGACGACCCGGAGCTGGCCGCGAGGTTCGCCGACCTGGCCACCAGGCTGGCCGACCAGGAGCAGGCCATCACCGACGAGCTGATCGCCGTGCAGGGCCACCCCGTCGACCTCGGCGGCTACTACCGACCCGACGACGCGAAGGCGACTGCCGTGATGCGGCCCTCGACGACCTTCAACGAGGCCCTGGCGTCCCTGTGACCCTGGGTCGTCGTAGCGGCCCTCCGGTCCGGCCGTGACGAGGCTCGCGGAATTCGCGACGGGGTGGCGCGCCTTCACACTGGGGTGAGCATGACGAACACCCAGACCCTCCCCGCGCCGGTCCGCACGGCGCGCTACGGTCCTGCGGTCCTCGCGCTCGCGGTGGGCGGCTTCGCCATCGGCACCACCGAGTTCATGGCGATGGGGCTGCTCCCGCAGGTCGCCGAAGGCGTCGACGTCTCGATCCCGACGGCCGGGCACCTGATCTCCGCCTATGCCCTCGGCGTGGTCATCGGTGCCCCCGTGCTCGCCTTCCTCGGAGCGCGGCTGCCGCGGCGCGGCCTGCTCGTCGCCCTGATGGCGGCGTACGCCGGCGCGAACGCGCTCTCGGCGCTGGCCGGCTCCTACGGGCTGCTCCTGTTCTCACGCTTCCTGTGCGGCGTCCCCCACGGCGCCTTCTTCGGCGTCGCGTCGCTGGTGGCGGCGAGCCTCGCGCCCCGCGGGCGCGAAGGGCGAGCGGTGGCGACGGTCATGATCGGCCTGTCGGTGGCCAACGTCCTCGGCGTCCCGGTTGCCACCTGGCTCGGACAGACCGTCGGCTGGCGTGCCGCCTTCTGGGTGGCCGCCGCTCTGGCCCTGCTGACCACGGCCCTCGTGACGGCCTTCCTGCCGGCCTGTCCCGGCGACGCCGACGCCACCGGCCGCCGAGAGCTCCGGCTGTTCGCCTCGCCGCAGGCCTGGCTGACGCTGCTGGCCGGCGCGATCGGCTTCGGCGGGATGTTCGCCCTGTACTCCTACATCGCCGAGGTCGTCACCGAGGTCGGTGGCCTCCCGGAGGGGGCCGTGCCTGTCTTCCTGCTGGCCTTCGGGCTCGGCATGGTGGCCGGCACCTGGGTCGCCGGGACGCTGGCCGACTGGTCCGTCTTCCGCTCGCTCCTCGGGTCGTCGCTGGCGATGGCCTTCCTCCTCCTGCTGTACGCCGCGCTGGCCCCGGCGGGCTGGTGGGCCCTGGTCCCGGCCTTCCTGGTCGCGGTCGTCGTCGTCGGTGCTCGTGGTCAACCTCCAGCTCCGGCTGATGTCGGTGGCCGGCGAGTCCCAGACCCTGGGCGCGGCGATGAACCACTCGTCGCTCAACATCGGCAACGCGCTGGGGGCGTGGTTCGGCGGCCTGGTGATCGCCGCGGGCTGGGGCTACCGCGCGCCGGCCCTCGTCGGGGTCGTCCTCGCGCTGGCCGGGCTGGGCGTCCTGCTGCTGTCGGCGGTCTCCGCACGGCGTACGGCCGTCCGGGTCGGCTGAGCGCCAGCCGGCGACCGAGCGTCAGGAGGCGGGATCGGGGCAGGTGCCGCCGCGCTGCGTCCGGTTCGGGAGGACGTCGAAGTCGGAGGTCAGCACGTAGGTGCCCGGGCGCCGCGCGTGCAGGAGGGTCCACGAGCCGTTCTGCGACAGGCACCCGTGGGCCCGCACGCCCAGCGACACCGGCTGGGTGCCGTCGAGCACCGCCAGGTGGTCCGACCAACGGATCTGGAGCGGCACCAGCCCGGCCCGCGGGACCTGCAGCCGCACCTGGTTGCCCGACACCGAGATGACCTGGGCGTTGCGGGCGAGCGGCTGGGGGTCGCTGACCCGGTAGAGCTTCCAGTCGGCGTTGCTCCACACCTGGTGCAGGTAGGGGAGGCCGGTGCGCGATCAGCTTCGCCTCGTCGACCGACGCGAAGTCGAGCTTGGTGGCAGGCACCGCGACGTAGGAGACGGCGAGCTCACCGAGCCACTTCCGGTACGACGCCGGGGTGAGCGCGCCGTCGTCGTAGAAGATCGGGTTGTCGACGATGTCGGCCTGGCGCTCCCAGCCACGGGCGACGGGCATCGACTCGCCGACGTAGCGGGCGGCTCCCTTGGTCTGCGGCTCGACGACCTCGACGCGCTGGCCGACGTCGCTGCCGCTGAGGCGCTCGTGGAGCTGCGCGAGCAGCGGCTGGTAGTAGGCCTCCTGCGCCGACGGCGAGTCGGCCTCGGCCAGCTGCCAGGTCACGTCGACCATCGGGAAGACCAGCGCCAAGCCGGTGAGCGCGACGACGTGCCTGTCGGGTCGGTGCCCGTAGCCCACGATCAGCGGTGCCGCGAGCAGCCAGACCATCCGGGTCAGGTTGAGGCCCACGCTGTTGGGGACGACCAGGCACATCACCAGCCCGATCGCCACGATCAGCGCGCCGACGCGGATGGTGCGCTCGCGGCAGGCCACGGCGACCAGGATGATCCCGATCAGGGCCAGCAGGATCTGCACCGGTGGCGACGCCATCACCCCGGGGTTGTGGAAGAGGACGGCGAGGGTGCCGAGCGACAGCCCGGTCGCGGCTCCGACGAACAGGGCCTCACGGCGTCGGCTCCGGTCGGAGATCAGCACGGCGGCGGCGACGATGCCGGTGAACAGGCCGGCGAGCGGGCTGCCGAGCACGCTCACCACGGTGGCGACCGCCGCGAGCCAGGGGTGGCGGCGGACCAGCGCCAGCACCGCGAGCGTCGCGGCCGCGAGGCCGATCAGGAAGGTGATCCGGCCACCGAACAGGTTGAGCAGGACGGTCGCGGCGAACACCACGCTGGCCGCGCGCGGGCGCGCCGAGTCGCGCAGCATCTGGTGCGCGGCCCAGATGGAGATGCCCGCGGCGATGACGCCGGTCCGCGCGACCCCGATCGTCGCCATCAGGCCGGGCGCGATCACGGAGTACGTCGGGAGCTCGAGGCCGCCGTACCAGCCCGGCCACCAGGTGGCCGACCCCAGCTGGCGGAAGACCGCGGCGCGGGTGGCCTGGGCGGCGAAGTCCGGCACCGGCGGCACCAGGATGAGATAGAGCGCCAGGCCGACCACCGGCACGAACCACGTCAGCATCCGCCGCGTACGCAGCGACGAGAGCGTGGTCTGCAGGCTCACCCATCCCCCTCTTCTCGCGGCTTGTGCCATTGTGCCAAGTCGGGCGCGTCAGCCGGTAATCAGTCGCCCCGCGGAGTGGCGAGATGCGCGCCACTCCTCGACCAGCAGGTCGTACCACACGAGATCGGCGCGGCCGCCCCTGCACCTCGATGCCCATCCGCTCGGTGCCCCAGTCGACCAGACCGTTGGACCGGAGCACGTGGTGCGAGGCGTCGTTGCCGACCGCGGCCGCAGCACGTACGCGGCGTACGCCCAGGTCCGCGAAGGCGTAGTCCACCGCCCGGGCGACCGCCCGGGTCATCACCCCGCGTCCGCGGGCGTCGGGATGGGCCCAGTAGCCGACCTCGACCTCCTGGTCCGGCCTCGAGGTCGAACAAGGCGACCGAGGCGAGGGCAGCGTCGCTGGGCGGTTCCGTCGACCGCCCAGGCCACGCCGCCCCCGGTCGCCCGGCGCTCCGAGAGGTGCTCGAGCCAGATCCGCGCGTCGCTCTCGCCGTACGGGTCGGGGAGGCGGCCGAGCCACTGCCGCGTCCGCTCGTCGCGGCAGGCCTCGACGATCCGGGGCACGTCCTGCTCACCCCACGGCCGCAGCCGGAGCCGCGTCGGCCTCGAGCGCGGGGCATTCCAGCCACACGCCGCGAGGCTGTCGGTCGTCGGTCGCGAGCAGGGTGCCGGTCCAGCCGTCGACGAGCACGCCACCGCGGTGGACGACGTACTGGCGCAGGGTGCCGTCGAAGGAGAACCCGAGCCGCCAGGCGAGCCTGCGCGAGGGCCAGTTGCCGACGTGCGCGCGCCAGACCACGGTGCGGACGCTGCTGCGTGGCGAACCCCCACTCGAGCAGGAGCCGACACGCGCGCTCCATCGCCCCCGTGCCCCTGACCCACGGGTGGGAGCCGAACGCGATCTCGGCCCGGCCGTCGCCCTCGTCGCGCAGCTCGACGGTGCCGGCGTACCTGCCGTCGACCTCGACCGCGAACCCCCAGCGCCCGGCCGCCCACCCGCCCGGCATCACCTCGCGCACGAAGCGTTCGGCGTCCGCGCGCGTGTACGGCGTGGGCACGGTCGTCCATCGGACGCTCGCCGGGTCCTCGCTCTGCTCGACCACGGCGTCCACGTCGTCGTCGCGGTGGGCCGCGCAGCGTGACGGTGCCGTCGGTCAGGGTCGGCGGCTCCGGGCATGCCAGGCACCCTGCCAAGGGGTGTCGACACGGGCAAGCGGTTTGCGCCGCCCTCCCGGCTCGTAGGACCGGGGTGCCTGACACAATGCCCGCCATGCCCAGTGCGACCACGTCACCGGAGCTGACCGTCCCGCGGGTCCTCTCCGGGGCCCGGCCCCGGGTGCTGTCCGGCATCCAGCCGACGGCCGACTCCTTCCACTTCGGCAACTACCTCGGTGCCCTCCGGCAGTGGGTCGACCTGCAGCGGGAGTACCGGCCGTTCTTCTTCATCGCCGACCTGCACGCGATCACCCTCGAGCAGGACCCCAAGGTCCTCCGTGAGCGCACCCTGCGGGCCGCGGCCCAGCTGGTGGCGATGGGGATCGACCCGGAGCGGTCCTCGATCTTCGTGCAGAGCCAGGTGCCGGCCCATGCCCAGCTCGGCTGGGTGCTGCAGTGCCTCACCGGCTTCGGCGAGGCGCGCCGGATGACCCAGTTCAAGGACAAGTCGGCCAAGGGCGGCGAAGGGGCCGCGAGCGTCGGGCTGTTCACCTACCCCGTCCTCCAGGCGGCCGACATCCTGCTGTACCGCCCCCACTTCGTGCCGGTCGGCGAGGACCAGCGCCAGCACCTCGAGCTCACCCGCGACCTCGCGCAGCGCTTCAACCACCGCTACAAGAAGACCTTCCGGCTGCCCGAGCCCTACATCCTCAAGGCGACCGCGAAGATCACCGACCTGCAGGAGCCCACCGCGAAGATGTCCAAGTCGTCGTCGTCACCGGCCGGCATCATCGAGCTCCTCGAGGACCCGCGGGTCAGCGCCAAGAAGATCCGCTCGGCCGTCACCGACTCCGGCAGCGAGATCCGCTTCGACCCGGACGAGAAGCCCGGCATCTCCAACCTGCTCACCATCTACTCCGCGCTGTCGGCGCGTCCGGTGCCCGACCTCGAGGAGGAGTACGCCGGTCGCGGGTACGGCGACCTCAAGAAGGACCTCGCCGACCTCGTCGTCGAGTTCGTGACCCCGTTCCGCGACCGCACCCTCGAGCTCCTCGACGACCAGGCCCACCTCAGCAGCATCCTCGAGCGCGGTCGCGAGCAGGCCGCCGAGATCGCCGAGGCCACCCTTCGCGACGTCTACCAGCGGGTCGGGTTCGCCGCCGCCGCCCGGCCGGCCGGCGCGTAGGGTCGTCATCCATGCCCACCATCGGCGTCTCGATCGCGGTTCCCGAGCCGTGGGGGAGCCGGCTGCAGGACTTCCGCGTCACCAACGGTGACGTCGCAGGGCTCGTCGATCCCCACCCACATCACCCTGGTGCCGCCGCTCGAGGTGGCCCCGGAGCGGATGACCGACGTGGAGCGGCATCTCGAGGAGGTCGCCGCCGACACCTCGTCGTACCGCATCCACCTCCGCGGGACCGGCACCTTCCGCCCGGTCTCCCCGGTGGTGTTCGTGAACCTCGTCGAGGGCATCTCCCAGACCGAGCGGCTGGCCCACGGCTGCCGGCGCGGCCCTCTCGCCCTCGACCTGTCCCACCCCTACCACCCCCACGTCACGGTGGCTCACCTGCTCGACGCCGACGGCCTGGACCGCGCCTTCGAGGAGATGGCCGGGTTCGACTGCGCCTTCGCCGTGACCGAGTTCCACCTCTACGTCCACTGACGCCGACCACGGGTGGAAGGCCACCCACGACTTCAGCCTGACGGGGCCCGGCACCTGATGCCGTCGCCTCGTCGTCCGGGCGAAGGGAGCGTTCGCACGAGCCCGCACGAGGTTCCCTCTCGTGGACCACCTGACCCGGATGCAGGAGCACTACAGCCGCGTGAACGCCGGCTCCCAGGCGGGCGCCGTGACGTACTTCGCGTTCCTCTCCTTCTTTCCCGATCCTGGCCCTGGCGTTCGTCGTGGTCGGCTACCTCGCCCGCTACTTCCCGGACGCCCAGAACAACCTCGTCGACGTCATCGAGCAGGCCTTTCCCGGGTTGATCGGCTCGGGCAAGGGGCAGGTCACCTTGCAATCCATCCAGAAGGCTGCCACGACCGTCGGCATCATCGGCGTCGCCACCTTGATCTACGCCGGCCTGGGCTGGTTGTCGGGCATGCGGACCGCGCTCCACGTGGTCTTCGAGCTCCCGATCGACCGTCGGCCCAACTTCTTCGTCGGCAAGCTGCGCGACCTGCTGACCTTGGCGGTGGTCGGGTCCACCCTGCTCGTCAGCGTCGCCGTGTCGGGTGTCGTCACGCGCTTCTCCACCAGGTCTGCTCGACCTCGCCGGCCTCGACCACGACCTCTCGTGGACCGTGGACGTGTTGGCTGTCGTGGTGGCGATGGCCGCGACCACCCTGATGTTCTTCGTGCTCTTCAAGGTCCTGGCCCGGCCGTACATCCCGGACCGGGCGCTGTGGCAGGGGGCGCTCCTCGGCTCGGTCGCGTTCGAGGTCCTCAAGCAGCTCTCGAGCTTCCTGCTGGCGGCCACCCAGCGCAGCCCGGCCTTCCAGGCGTTCGGCATCGCAGCTGATCCTGCTGGTCTGGATCAACTACTTCTCGCGGATCGTGATGTACGCCGCGGCCTGGGCGCACACCTCCCGTCCGGCTCGGGCGGCCCAGGCCGTCCGAGCCGCCGCCACGCCCGTCGTACGTCCCGCCGGCGCCGGTCGCCGTCCCCGGCCGTGGGGCCGCCGGGCGCACCGGTCCCGACCCGCGGGTGGCGTTCGGTGCCGGTGCGGCGACGGCCTTGGGACTGGTGGCCCTGGTCCGGCGCGTGCGCCGCTGACCCGGTCCGCGTCCGAAATCTCACACGACCCCTGGACGACGTGCCGGCCGGGTGCGCGATAAGTTGCTGTGCGCTCGCGCCTGTCGTCGTAGAGGCGCGCCCGGTCTGGAAGGACGACGATGTCAACTGGAGTGCACGGCCCGACCCGGGCACGCATCGAGGCCAAGACGCTGCGGACAGACCGGTGGTGGGTCTACCCGGTCACGACGTTCGTCGTGTTCAGCGCCTTCATCGTCTACGCGACCGTCCGGGCGTTCATGGGCAGCCACTACTACTCCCAGCCCTACCTGTCGCCGTTCTACTCTCCGTGCCTCGGTGACTGCGTCAAGGGCAGCTCCGACTTCGGGCAACCGTTCGGCTGGTGGCCCCTCTCGGCCGCGCTGCTCGTGCTGATCTTCCCGCTCGGCTTCCGGCTGAGCTGCTACTACTACCGCAAGGCCTACTACCGCGCCTTCTGGATGAGCCCGCCGGCCTGCGCCGTCGCCGAGCCCCACAAGGCCTACTCCGGCGAGACCCGGCTGCCGTTGATCCTCAACAACATCCACCGCTACACCTGGTACGCCGCCGTGGTGATCGCGCTGATCCTGAGCTGGGACACGATCTTGGCCTTCGGCCCGGCCGAGGGCGAGTCGGATGGCATCCACATGGGCCTCGGCTCGCTGATCTTCCTGGTCAACATCGTGCTGATCTGGCTCTACACCCTGTCCTGCCACTCCTGCCGCCACACCGTCGGCGGCCGGCTCCGCCACTTCAGCAAGCACCCCGTCCGCTACAAGATGTGGACCTGGGTCTCCAAGCTCAACACCAGCCACGCCCGCTACGCCTGGCTGTCGCTCTTCTCGGTCGCCATCGCCGACCTCTACGTGCTCCTGCTCTCGTCAGGTGCCTTCTCCGACCCGAGGTTCTTCTGACATGACCGACTCGCCTGCGCACGACGTACCCCCCGACGTACCGATGGAGGACCGGCACCCGATGACGGGCAACCGCATGTCCAGTGACGAGGACACCGGCCGCGGGATCGAGAAGCACGTGTACGACGTCGTGGTGATCGGCGCCGGCGGCTCCGGCCTCCGCGCTGCGATCGCCGCCCACGAGGCCGGCTCCAAGGTCGCCATCGTCTGCAAGTCGCTCCTCGGCAAGGCCCACACCGTGATGGCGGAGGGTGGCGCGGCGGCGGCGCTCGGCAACCTGTGGCCCGACGACAACTGGATGGTGCACTTCCGCGACACCATGCGTGGCGGGAAGATGCTCAACAACTGGCGGATGGCCCAGCTCCACGCCCAGGAGGCGCCCGAGCGTGTCCTCGAGCTCGAGGACTGGGGCGCGCTGTTCGACCGCACCAAGGACGGCCTGATCTCGCAGCGCGACTTCGGTGGCCACCGCTACGCGCGACTGGCCCACGTCGGCGACCGCACCGGTCTGGAGATGATCCGCACCCTCCAGCAGCGCGCGGTCCAGCTCGGGATCGACGTGTTCATGGAGTGCACGATCACCGACCTGCTCGCGGACTCTGCCGGCAACAGGAAGGTCTCCGGCGCCTTCGGCTACTGGCGCGAGACCGGCCGCTTCATCACCTTCGAGGCGCCGGCGGTCATCCTCGCCACCGGCGGCATCGGCAAGAGCTTCAAGGTCACCTCCAACTCGTGGGAGTACACCGGTGACGGCCACGCGATGGCCCTGCGTGCCGGCGCGAAGCTGATCAACATGGAGTTCGTCCAGTTCCACCCCACCGGCATGGTCTGGCCACCGTCGGTGAAGGGGCTGCTGGTCACGGAGTCGGTCCGCGGTGACGGCGGCATCCTGAAGAACTCCGAGGGCAAGCGGTTCATGTTCGACTACATCCCCGAGTTCTTCAAGTCGGAGACGGCCGACAGCGAGGCCGAGGCCGACCGTTGGTACGAGGACAAGAAGAACAACCGCCGCCCACCCGAGCTGCTCCCGCGCGACGAGGTCGCGCGTGCGATCAACTCCGAGATCAAGGCGGGCCGCGGCAGCGAGCACGGTGGCGTCTACCTCGACATCGCCTCCCGTCGTACGCCGGAGTTCATCCGCAAGCGCCTGCCGTCGATGTACCACCAGTTCAAGGAGCTGGCCGACGTCGACATCACCCAGGAGCCGATGGAGATCGGCCCCACGTGCCACTACGTGATGGGGGGTGTCGAGGTCGAGCCCGACACCGAGCTGAGCGGCCTCGAGGGCCTGTACGCAATCGGCGAGTGCTCCGGTGGGATGCACGGCTCCAACCGGCTCGGCGGCAACTCCCTGTCCGACCTGCTGGTCTTCGGCAAGCGCTCCGGCGACTCGGCCGCGGAGTACGTCAAGGGGCTCGGCGACTCCCGGCCCCGCGTCTCCGACGAGGACGTGAAGGCGGCCGAGAAGCTGGCCCTGGCGCCGTTCGACGGCTCCGGCACCGGCAGCGAGAACCCCTACACGATCCAGCAGGAGCTCCAGCAGACGATGAACGACCTCGTCGGCATCATCCGCACCCGTGCGGAGCTGGAACAGTCACTCGCCGAGATCGAGACGTTCAAGGAGCGGGCCAAGAACCTGCTGGTGGAGGGTCACCGCCAGTACAACCCGGGCTGGCACCTGGCGATCGACCTGCGCAACATGCTGCTCGTCTCGGAGTGCATCGCCAAGGCGGCCCTCGAACGCGAGGAGTCGCGCGGCGGTCACACCCGCGACGACCATCCCGGCTTCGACGAGGCATGGGGCAAGAAGAACATCGTGCTGTCGATCAACTCCACCGGCGACGGCGTCGACCTGGCCACGCAGCCGCTACCGGTGATGCCGGACGAGCTGGCAGCCTTCTTCGAGGAAGGGCACTGACCTCATGGGATACACGCTCAAGATGCGGCTGTGGCGCGGCGACCAGTCCGGCGGCGAGCTCAAGGACTACGACGTCGAGGTCGAGACCGGCGAGGTGGTGCTCGACGCCATCCACCGGGTGCAGGCCACGCAGGCCGGCGACCTCGCCGTCCGCTGGAACTGCAAGGCCGGGAAGTGCGGCTCGTGCAGCGCCGAGGTCAACGGACGCCCGAAGCTGATGTGCATGTGCCGGCTCTCCGACTACGACGAGTCCGAGACGATCACCGTCACCCCGATGCGCAGCTTCCCGGTGATCCGCGACCTGGTCACCGACGTCTCCTACAACTACGAGAAGGCCAAGGAGCTCCCCTACGCCGAGCTGCCGCCGCGCGACGCGGACGGCAAGCGCCGGATGATGCAGGAGGACGTCGAGCGCGGCCAGGAGTTCCGCAAGTGCATCGAGTGCTTCCTGTGCCAGAACACCTGCCACGTCGTCCGTGACCACGAGGAGAACAAGAAGAACTTCGCCGGCCCGCGCTTCTTCCTGCGCTACGCCGAGCTCGACATGCACCCGCTCGACACCGTCGACCGTCGCGAGGTCACCAAGGAGCAGGCCGGACTCGGCTACTGCAACATCACCAAGTGCTGCACCGAGGTCTGCCCCGAGGGCATCCACATCACCGACAACGCGATCATCCCGATGAAGGAGCGCGTCGTCGACAAGAGCTACGACCCGCTGGTGTGGCTGGGCAACAAGATCGGCATCCGCAGCAAGGACCGCGACAGCCGCACCGAGGCGTAGCGACGCCATGACCGACGTGGAAGGTGGGCTCGACGAGCCGGAGGGGCTCCAGCCACCGCCCGGGGGGCTCGCGCTCGCGTCGGCCGAGGACCACTGGACGCGGGCCGACTGGGAGGAGGCCGCCGCCGCGGTCCTCCGGAGGTCCCGCCTGCTCGGCGACGACGATCCCGACGGGGCAGCCTGGCAGGCGCTGACGCGCACGACGTACGACGGCATCGCGATCTCGCCGCTCGGTACCCCCGACCTGCTCGACGACCGTGCGACCTCCGGCCGCCCGACGCGGATCGCGGGCTGGGAGATCCGCTCGGAGGTGTCGACCAACGAGGAGGCCCTGGTCGACCTCCGCGGTGGCGTCACGTCGCTGTGGCTCCGGGCCGGTTCGGCTCCGGACTGGACGACGTTGCTGGAGGGCGTCCTGCTCGACCTCGCGCCGGTCGTCCTCGACGGTGTCGACCCCGAGGGCTTCCTCTCGTACGCCGACGGCCGCGAGCTCGCGGCCGGCACCAACCTCGGCTTCGACGCGCGAGCCGCGACCGGCGAGCAGGCCGAGCTGGCGAGGCGTGCCGGCGTACTCGGCTTCGTGGTCGACGCGACCGTCGTGCACGACCAGGGTGCGTCTGACGTCCAGGAGCTCGGCTACGCGATGTCGGTCGGAGCGCAGGCTCTGCGCGCCCTCGCCGACGGTGGCCTGCCGATCGACGACGCCGCCGCCCTGATCGAGTTCCGCCTGGCCGTGACCGACGAGCAGTTCCCCACGATCGCCAAGCTCCGCGCCGCCCGGAGGCTCTGGGCCCGCGTCCTGGAGCTCAGCGGCGCCGCGTCGCACGACATGCGCCAGCACGCCGTGACGAGCCGCCCGATGATGAGCGCCTACGACCCGTGGGTGAACATGCTGCGCACCACCGTCGCCGCCTTCGCGGCCGGCGTGGGGGGTGCGGACGCGATCACGGTGGTGCCCTTCGACAGCCCCCTCGGTCGGCCCGACGCGTTCGGTCGCCGGATCGCGCGCAACACCAGCGCGCTGCTCATCTCCGAGTCCCACGTCGCCCGCGTCACCGACCCCGCCGCCGGCGCGTACGCCGTCGAGAAGCTCACCGACGACCTCGCGGTCGCAGCCTGGGAGCTGTTCGGCCGGCTGGACGAGGGTGCGGACCTGACGCCCCTGATCGCGGCCGTCGCGGCCGAACGCGACCGGGAGGTCGCGACCCGCGCGCGGCCGATCACCGGGCTCAGCGAGTTCCCGGACCTCCTCGAGACACGCCCTCGTCGGGAGGGCGCGGGTGACGGCGTGCGTCGCTACGGCGCTGCGTTCGAGGCGCTGCGTGCCGACCCGCCGTCGGCCCACGTCTTCCTGGCGACGTTGGGCCCGGTCGCGGCCCACACGGCACGCGCCGGGTTCGCGCTCAACCTGTTGGCTGCCGGAGGTGTCGTCGCCGACGTCGCCGGGGCCACGGCCGGGGTCGCCGACCTGGTGGCGGCGTACGACGGCCAGCGCGTGGTGTGCCTCGCCGGCACCGACGCGGCCTACGCCGAGTGGGGTGAGGCGGCCGTCGCAGCCCTGCGCGGGGCCGGCGCGGGTCGGGTGGTGGTCGCCGGGGCACCGACCGGGTCGACCACCGAGCTCTTCGAGAACGCCGACGACTCCTGCGCGACCGGGGTGGACGCGATCGCCTTCCTGACCCGGACGAGGGAGCACCTCGGATGAGCGTCCCGAAGAGCTTCGCGGGCCTGCCGCTGGCCGCTGACCCTGCGGGACGTCATACAGACGGAGCCGTAGAAGGCTCGCACCGTATGACGTCCGAGAGGGCTGAGCCGTGGCAGTCGCCCGAGGGCATCGAGATCAAGCCCCGCTACGACGCCGGCGACCTCGAGGGCCTCGACGCGCTCGACACCTGGCCCGGCCTCACGCCGTACCTGCGCGGGCCGTACCCGACGATGTACACCACCCAGCCCTGGACGATCCGCCAGTACGCCGGGTTCTCCACGGCCGAGGAGTCCAACGCGTTCTACCGGCGCAACCTCGCCGCCGGACAGAAGGGCCTGAGCGTCGCCTTCGACCTGGCCACACACCGCGGCTACGACTCCGACCACCCGAGGGTGCGCGGCGACGTCGGGATGGCCGGGGTGGCGATCGACTCGATCTACGACGCCCGCACCCTGTTCGACGGGATCCCGCTCGACCAGATGAGCGTCAGCATGACCATGAACGGCGCCGTGCTGCCGGTCATGGCGCTCTACATCGCTGCTGCCGAGGAGCAGGGCGTCAAGCCCGAGCAGCTCTCCGGGACCATCCAGAACGACATCCTCAAGGAGTTCATGGTCCGCAACACCTACATCTACCCACCGGCGCCGAGCATGCGGATCGTCGGCGACATCTTCAGCTACACCGCCGAGCACATGCCGCGGTTCAACTCGATCTCGATCTCCGGCTACCACATGCAGGAGGCCGGGGCGACCGCCGACCTCGAGCTCGCCTACACGCTGGCGGACGGGGTCGAGTACCTCCGCACGGGCGTCGCCGCCGGGCTCGACATCGACCGGTTCGCGCCACGGCTCAGCTTCTTCTGGGCGATCGGCATGAACTTCTTCATGGAGGTCGCCAAGATGCGTGCGGCTCGGGCGCTCTGGGCGCGGCTGGTGCGCGACTTCGGGCCGCAGAACCCCAAGAGCCTGAGCCTGCGCACCCACTGCCAGACCAGCGGCTGGAGCCTGACGGCGCAGGACGTGTTCAACAACGTCGGCCGCACCTGCATCGAGGCGATGGCAGCCACGCAGGGCCACACCCAGAGCCTGCACACCAACGCCCTCGACGAGGCCATCGCGCTGCCGACCGACTTCAGCGCCCGGATCGCCCGCAACACCCAGCTCCTCCTGCAGCAGGAGAGCGGGACGACCTGGACCATCGACCCCTGGGCCGGCAGCTACTACGTCGAGCGCCTCACCCACGACCTCGCCGAGCGGGCCTGGGCCCACATCCAGGAGGTCGAGCTGGCGGGCGGGATGTCGGAGGCGATCGAGGCAGGCATCCCGAAGCTGCGCATCGAGGAGGCCGCTGCCCGTACGCAGGCCCGGATCGACTCCGGTGCCCAGGCGGTGATCGGGGTCAACACCTACCGGCTCGACGACGAGGACCCGCTCGACGTACGGCGGGTCGACAACGACGACGTGTACCGCCAGCAGCTCGCCAAGCTCGAGCGGCTCCGCGCCGAGCGCGACGCCGACGACGTACGGAGCGCACTCGACGCGCTGACCCGGGCGGCCGAGGTGCCCGAGGGACAGGGCGACAACCTGCTCGCCCTGGCCGTGGACGCGGCCCGCGCCAAGGCGACGGTCGGCGAGATCACCGGCGCGCTGGAGAAGGTGTGGGGCCGGCACCAGGCGACGATCCGTACGATCTCCGGTGTGTTCAGGGACGAGTCGGGCTCCTCCGGCGACGCGCTCGTCCAGGAGGTGCTCGACGCGACCGAGGCGTTCGAGGAGTCCGAGGGCCGGCGCCCGCGGATCCTGATCGCCAAGATGGGCCAGGACGGCCACGACCGCGGCCAGAAGGTCATCGTCAGCGCCTTCGCCGACATGGGCTTCGACGTCGACGTGGGGCCGCTCTTCTCCACGCCGGAGGAAGTCGCCCAGCAGGCGGTCGACGCCGACGTCCACATCGTCGGGGTGAGCAGCCTGGCCGCCGGCCACCTCACCCTGCTCCCGGCGCTGAAGAAGGCTCTGGCCGACCAGGGCCGCGACGACATCATGGTCGTGATCGGCGGCGTCATCCCGCCGAGCGACGTCCCGACCCTCGAGCAGATGGGCGCCGCCGCGGTCTTCCTGCCCGGCACCGTGATCGCCCGCTCCGCCCTCGACCTCCTCGCCCGGCTGCGCGAGCAGCTCGGCCACTGATGACGGTTCCCGACTCGCTCGTGGACGGTGTCCGCGCCGGCAACCGCGCCGCCGTGAGCCGGGCGATCACGCTCATGGAGTCGAGCCGCCCCGAGCACCGGACGCAGGCCAGGGAGCTCCTCGCGGCCCTCGAGGCTCCGTCCCGCCCGGCCGTCCGCGTCGGCATCTCGGGGCTGCCGGGCGTCGGGAAGTCGACCTTCATCGAGACGCTCGGGCGACAGCTGACCGCCGCAGGGCACCGCCTGGGCGTCCTCGCGGTCGATCCCAGCAGCCAGCGCACCGGCGGTTCGGTGCTCGGCGACAAGACCCGGATGCCGAGCCTCTCCACCGACCCCGACGCCTACATCCGGGCCAGCCCGAGCGCGGGCACGCTGGGCGGCGTCGCCCGGGCGACCAGCCAGGCGATCCTCGTGCTCGAGGCCGCGGCGTACGACGTGGTGCTCGTCGAGACGGTCGGCGTCGGGCAGTCCGAGACCACGGTGGCCGGCATGGTCGACACCTTCCTGTTCCTGACCCTCGCCCGCACCGGCGACCAGCTCCAGGGGATCAAGCGCGGGATCCTCGAGCTCGCCGACGTGATCGCGGTCAACAAGGCCGACGGCGACCGGAAGACCGAGGCGCAGGTGGCTGCGCGTGACCTGTCCAGCGCGCTGCGGATGGTGCAGGGCCGCGACTCCGCCCCGGCGGTGGTCACCTGCTCGGGTCTCACCGGCGAAGGCGTCGAGGAGGTGTGGGCGAAGGTGCTCGACCACCGTGGCCGGCTCGGTCCGGACGGGCTCGCCGAGAAGCGCTCCCACCAGCAGCTCGACTTCGCGTGGGCACTGGTGCGCGACGAGCTGGAGCAGCGGCTCCGCCGCTCGGAGCCGGTACGCCGGGTGCGCGCGGAGGTGCGCGGCCAGGTGCTCCGAGGTGAGCTGCCGGCGGTCGCCGCCGCCGACCGCATCCTCGCGGCGTACGACGGTGATGCGGATGCGGACCCCCGCGAACCCGTGAACTAACCTCGTCTCGACATGTCCACCCACGCTGCGCTCGCCCTCGTCGAGACGGTGGTCGACAAGCACGCCGACGACCTCCTCGACCTACGCCGCGACCTGCACGCCCACCCCGAGCTGTCCTGGCACGAGACCCGCACCACCGACCTCGTGATCCACCACCTCGACCAGGTCGGCTGGCGCCTCAGCCGTACCGGCGACTCCGGGCTGATCGCCGACCTCGGCGACGCCGGTCCCCGGGTGGCGCTGCGGGCCGACCTCGACGCGCTGCCGCTCAACGACACCACGACCGACCCCTGGCGCAGCCAGGTGCCCGGCGTGGCCCACGCGTGCGGTCACGACGTCCACACCACCGCGCTGCTCGGCGCCGGGCTCGCGCTCGCCGAGGTGCACGCCGCCGGGCTGCTGACGGGTCGGGTGCGCCTGCTGTTCCAGCCGGCCGAGGAGGTCATGCCCGGAGGTGCCTCGCGGCTGATGAACGCCGGCGCGCTCGACGACGTCAGCCGCATCTTCTGTCTCCACTGCGACCCGACCATCGACGTCGGCCGGGTCGGCCTCCGCGAGGGTCCCATCACGGGAGCCGCCGACAGCCTGGAGATCAGGCTGACCGGGAGCGGCGGCCACACCAGCCGGCCCCACCTCACCGAGGACCTCACGTTCGCGCTCGCGAAGATCGTCACCGAGCTGCCGGCCGTGCTCTCACGCCGTCTCGACCCACGCGCCGGCGTCAGCGTCGTCTGGGGCCGGGTCGAGGCGGGCCGGGCCGCCAACGTGATCCCCGACGCAGGCTCGCTCGGGGGCACGGTGCGGATGCTCGACGCGGTCGCCTGGAGCGACATGGAGCAACGGATCCGCACCTACGTGGGCGAGATCGTGGCGCCGTACGGCGTGCAGGCGCTCGTCGACTACAAGCGCGGCGTCCCTCCGGTGGTGAACGACCCGGCGTCGGTGGCGCTCCTCGGCCGTGCCGTCGACGCGGTCCTCGGCACCGAGGGACGCGCGCCCACCGCCCAGAGCCTCGGCGGCGAGGACTTCGCCTGGTACCTCACCCGCGTTCCCGGAGCCATGGGCCGGCTCGGCACCCGCGAGCCGGGCGGTCCGACGTACGACATCCACCAGGGCAACCTGCGCGTCGACGAGCGCGCCACCTGCCTCGCAGCCAAGCTCCTGGCGACGGTGGCCGTCACCTCGTCGTGACCACCGGATCACCCCGTGGGCCACGGTCCGGTGACCCCCTCCTGGCGGGTCCGGGTCACCGCTCTACAACAGTTCGGGGAACTCTGCCCTGGCGTCTGGTATCTGGACCCCCGTGCATTAAGGTGAGCCGAACATTTCCCGCCCCACGGGGGGTGGGTCGACTAGGGAGAATCCTTTGCGTCACGCCTTCAAGATCGTCGCGGCCGTAGGCGCCGCGTCTCTGCTCTTCGCCGGGTGCTCCAAGCCCGCCGCCTCCAGCTCGACCGCCTCGGACGGCAGCTCCTCACCCAGCGCGGCCGCCGGCGGCAGCCTGAAGGCCTGCATGGTCCTCGACGTCGGCGGTGTCGACGACCACTCGTTCAACCAGTCGTCGTGGGGCGGCCTCCAGGCCGCGAGCAAGGCCAACCCGAACATCGTCAGCTCCTACGTGCCGTCGTCCTCGCAGAACGACTACACGCCCAACCTGACGGCCGAGACCAACAAGGGCTGTGACACCGTCATCGCCGTCGGCGGCCTGATGACCGATGCCGTCACCAAGATCGCGAAGAAGAACCCCAACCAGCAGTACGCCCAGATCGACTCGTCGTCCTCGGGCCCCAACGTCTACGGCCTGCAGTACAACACCGCGCAGGGCGGCTTCCTCGGTGGCTACCTCGCGGCCGGCATGAGCAAGACCGGCAAGGTCGCGACGTACGGCGGCCTCAACATCCCGCCCGTGACGATCTACATGGACGGCTTCTACGAAGGCGTGCAGTACTACAACCAGAAGAACGGCACGAACGTCCAGGTCCTCGGCTGGAACGAGAAGAACCAGAAGGGCGGCACGTTCGCCAACTCGTTCACCGACGCCAACAAGGGCAAGTCGATCACCCAGACGTTCCAGCAGCAGGGCGCGGACATCGTGTTCCCCGTCGCCGGTGGCACGGGCGTCGGCTCGGCCGCGGCTGCCCAGGCGTCCAACGGCCAGCTCTCCGTGATCTGGGTCGACACCGACGGCTGCGTGAGCGTCCCGCAGTACTGCAAGTACTTCCTGACCTCGGTGACCAAGAACCTCACCGGCTCGGTCCAGCAGTACGCCGAGAAGGCCGCCACCGGCACCTTCCCGAGTGGGAACTACATCGGCACGCTGCAGAACAACGGCACCGGCCTCGCGCCGTTCCACGACTTCGACAGCAAGGTCCCCTCGGACCTGAAGTCGCAGCTCGACACGGTGAAGGCCGACATCATCTCCGGCAAGATCAACGTCCTCTCGCCGAGCCAGCCGCAGTGAGGTCACGCCTTCGGGCATGACCACGGGCCTACAGCCACGGGGGAGCACCGGACGCCCGGTGCTCCCCCTCGGCATGTCCGCGCGACGTAGGACATGATGAGGTCGGCGCGCTCGGGCGGTTCCGGAGACAGGGAGGTCCCTACGTGAGGCTCGAGCTTCGCGGCATCACCAAGCGGTTCGGCGACCTGGTCGCCAACGACTCGATCGACCTCGTGGTCGAGCCCGGCGAGATCCACGCACTGCTCGGCGAGAACGGCGCCGGCAAGAGCACCCTGATGAACGTTCTCTACGGCCTCTACCAGCCCGACGAGGGCGAGATCCTCATCGACGGGGAGCCGCTCACGTTCGGGGGACCGGGCGACGCGATGCGCGCCGGCATCGGGATGGTGCACCAGCACTTCATGCTGATCCCGGTGTTCACCGTGGCCGAGAACGTCGAGCTCGGGCACGAGCGGACCCGTCTCGGCTTCCTCAACCGACGAGCCGCCCGGCGCGAGGTGCGCGAGGTCTCCGAGCGCTACGGGCTCCAGGTGCCGGTCGACGCGCTCGTCCAGGACCTCCCGGTCGGGGTCCAGCAGCGTGTCGAGATCATCAAGGCGCTCGTCCGTGACGCCCAGGTGCTGATCCTCGACGAGCCCACCGCCGTGCTGACCCCGCAGGAGACCGACGACCTGATCGAGATCATGCGGTCCCTGAAGGAGGGCGGCACCTCCATCGTCTTCATCACCCACAAGCTGCGCGAGGTCCGCGCCGTGGCCGACCGCATCACCGTCATCCGGCGAGGCAAGGTCGTGGGCGAGGCGAGCCCGACCTCCACCTCGGCCGAGCTCGCGTCGTTGATGGTCGGCCGCCCGGTGAAGCTCGAGATCGAGAAGGACGTCCGGGAGCCGGGTGACGAGGTCCTCGCGGTGTCCAACCTGCGTGTGGTCGACCCCACCGGACAGGTCACCGTCGACGACGTCAGCTTCTCGGTGCGGGCCGGCGAGATCTACGCCCTCGCCGGCGTCCAGGGCAACGGACAGACGGAGCTGACCGAGGCCCTGGTCGGGCTGGAGACGGTCGACTCCGGCACCGTCACGCTGGATGGCCACGACGTCACGCGGGCCGGGATCGACGCGCTGATCGGGCTCGGTGTCGGCTACGTGCCCGAGGACCGGCTGCACGACGGACTGGTCAGCAGCTTCTCGGTCGCGGAGAACCTCGTGCTCGACCTCTACCACCGCGAACCCTTCTCCCACGGCATGTCCCTCGACCGCGACCGCATCAACCAGAACGCCACCGAGCGGGTCGAGGAGTTCGACGTCCGCACGTCGTCGATCGAGCACCCCGCCTCGACGCTCTCCGGCGGCAACCAGCAGAAGGTCGTCCTCGCCCGCGAGCTGTCTCGCCCCCTGAAGGTGCTCGTGGTGGCCCAGCCCACGCGTGGCCTCGACGTGGGCTCGATGGAGTTCGTGCACAAGCGGATCGTGGCCGAGCGTGACAACGGCGCCGCCGTCATCGTGGTGTCCACCGAGCTCGACGAGGTGCTCGGCCTGGCCGACCGGATCGGTGTCATGTACCGCGGCAAGATCATCGGTGAGATGCCCGCCGGCACCGACCCGGCGGAGATCGGCCTGCTGATGGCGGGCAACCTCCCCACCCCGGACAAGGAGGTGTCGGCTCCGTGAGCGAGCAGACCGTCGATCCCGCGGCAGACCCGCAGCAGTCCCCGCCCCAGCCCGAGGAGCAGCCGCCTCGGCCCAGCGGCTGGTGGGGCAAGCTGCGCAGCAGCAGCCTGCTGGTCACGTTCCTGGCCTTCGTCGCGGCCATGGTGCTCGGCGGCATCCTGATCGCCGTCGCCGACCCCAAGACGCAGGACGCCTCCCACTACTTCTTCCAGTACCCCTGGGACACCTTCACCTACGGCTTCGAGGCGGTCTGGCACGGCTACGTCGCGCTCTTCCAGGGCGCGATCTTCAACCCCCACACGGCCGCGAAGGGGACGCTCGCCGGATACGTGGGCCCGATCTCCGAGACCCTGACGAACGCGACCCCGTTGATCCTCGGCGGCCTGTCCGTCGGCCTGGCCTTCCGGGCCGGCCTGTTCAACATCGGCGGCCAGGGCCAGGTGATCATGGGCGCGATCTGTGCCGGGTTCGTGGGCTTCCACTGGCACCTGGCGCCGGGTCTGCACCTGGTGCTCGGCATCCTGGCCGGCATCCTCGGCGGGGCGGCCTGGGGTGGTCTTGCCGGGCTCCTCAAGGCCAAGACCGGTGCCCACGAGGTGATCACGACGATCATGCTCAACTACATCGCCCTCTACTTCCTGGGCTACCTGCTGTCGGTCAAGGGGTTCCAGGCGCCTCCCTACGGGCAGGCGATCTCGAACCCCGTGTTCAAGAGCGCCCAGCTCCCACCCCTGCTCGGCAGCAGCGTCCGCGTCCACGGGGGTCTGATCCTGGCGGTCCTCGCCGCAGTCTTGGTCGGGTGGCTGATCGACAAGAGCACGCTGGGCTTCCGGCTGCGGGCGGTCGGCGCGAACCAGTTCGCCGCTCGCACCGCCGGCATGAGCGTGGAGAACAGCTACATCGTGGTGATGCTGATCGCCGGTGCGCTGTGCGGGTTGGCCGGCGTCAGCCAGATCCTGGGCACCAACACCCAGCTGACCGGCGACATCGACGCCGGCATCGGTTTCGACGCGATCACGGTCGCGCTGCTCGGGCGGGCCAACCCCAAGGGGATCGTCGCGGCCGGCCTGCTCTTCGGCGCGCTCCACGCGGGAGGCACCCAGATGCAGTCGGCCACCGGTACGCCGATCGACCTCGTGCAGGTGATCCAGTCGCTGATCGTGCTGTTCATCGCGGCCCCGATGCTGATCCGCGTCATGTTCCGGCTCAAGGGCCCGTCGAGCGTGGTCGGCGGCCAGCTGGCGAAGGGGTGGAACGGATGACGACGACGGCGCAGCCCGCCGACGCGCTCACCGTCGAACACGTGGTGATCCGTCCTCCGGTCTCGCGGGCCCAGCGGCTGGGGGTCGGCCTGTCGCTCGTCGCCCTCGGGTTGCTGACCCTCTGGCGGTTCGGGCTCGAAGGGCACCACAACAGCCCCGCCGCGATCCGGCTGGGGGCCCCCGGTGCACCCCACGTACCCCACTTCACCCTCCCGGCGGTCCCGGTCGCCTGGATCGCCGGCGTCGTCATCGTGCTCCTGGGCCTGGTCTGGCTCATCGCCCCGAACCGACGCTGGTTCGGGCTCATCATGGGCAGCGCGATCGCACTCTTCGTGATCGCCCTCATCTGCTGGCTCGCATCCGCCAGCGCGGACGACCTCCCCTTCGACGTCGTCGGCCTGCTCACCAGCACCATCAGCCTGGCCATTCCCCTGATCCTCGGTGCCCTGTGCGGCGTGATGTGCGAGCGCTCGGGCGTCATCAACGTCGCGATCGAGGGTCAGATGCTGGCGGGCGCCTGGACGGCCGCCCTGATCGGGACTCTGGTAGGCGCGACGGCCGGCATGTTCGCCGGCGCGTTCGCGGGCGCGCTCGTCGGCGCCATGCTTGCGGTCTTCGCGATCCGCTACCTGGTCAACCAGGTGGTCCTCGGCGTGGTGCTCAACGTGTTCGCGGCCGGCCTCACCGGCTTCCTCTACGACGCCTTCATGCAACAGCACTCGGCGGCACTCAACCAGGTACCGATCCTGGACAACATCAAGCTCCCGCTGCTCGGCTCCATCCCGGTGATCGGGCCGCTCCTCTTCGACGCGAACATCATCGTCTACCTCACCTACGTGCTGATCGTCGCCGTCGACGTCTGGCTGTTCCGCACCCGGTGGGGGCTCCGTGCCCGGGCCGTCGGTGAGCACCCGAAGGCGGCCGACACGGTCGGGATCAACGTGCTGGCCATGCGCTACCGCAACGTGATCATCGGCGGTGCGATCGCCGGTCTGGCCGGCTCCTACTTCGTCTTCCAGGTCGGCCTGTTCTCCAAGAACATCACCTCGGGGAACGGCTTCATCGCCCTGGCGGCCCTGATCTTCGGCCGGTGGAGCCCCCGCGGCGCGGTCGCGGCGGCGCTCCTGTTCGGCTTCGCCGAGGCGATCCAGGTGACGATGTCGATCAACGCCCCGTCGATCCCGTCCGCGTTCATCGCGATGCTGCCCTACATCGCCACGATCGTCGCCGTGGCGGGGCTGGTCGGCAAGGTACGGGCCCCGGCGGCCGACGGCGAGCCCTACGTCAAGGAGTGACGGTGACCGACGAGTTCGACTGGGACACGCTCCGCGAGGCCGCCGTCGAGGTGTCGCATCGCGCCTACGCGCCGTACTCCCACTACCCGGTCGGGGCGGCCGGCCTGGCCGACGACGGGCGGATGTTGGTGGGCTGCAACGTCGAGAACGCGGCGTACGGCGTGGTGCTGTGCGCCGAGTGCGGCTTGGTCAGCTCCTTGCACGCCACCGGCGGAGGACGGCTGACCCACGTGGTGTGCGTCAACGGTGTCGGGGACGTGATCATGCCCTGCGGCCGCTGTCGGCAGCTGCTCTGGGAGAACGGCGGCGCAGACCTGCAGCTGATGACCATGCACGGCGTGCGCGGGATGGCCGAGGTGCTGCCCGACGCCTTCGGCCCCGAGGACCTGGAGGCCGTCGATGGCGCCTGACCCGCGACCCGCGCCGGGACACGACGCGGTCGAGGTGATCGGGGCCAAGCGCGACGGCGGTGAGCTCGACGACAGCCAGATCGACTGGGTGGTCGACGCGTACACGCGCGGTGAGGTCGCCGACGAGCAGATGTCGGCGCTGGCGATGGCGATCCTGCTCAACGGGATGACCCGGCGTGAGATCGGCCGCTGGACGGCCGCGATGATCGCGTCGGGGGAGCGGATGGACTTCTCCGGGCTGTCCCGCCCGACCGCCGACAAGCACTCCACCGGCGGCGTCGGCGACAAGATCACGCTCCCCCTGGCGCCGCTCGTCGCGGCCTGCGGGGTCGCCGTACCCCAGCTGAGCGGCCGCGGGCTCGGCCACACCGGCGGCACGCTCGACAAGCTGGAGGCGATCCCCGGCTGGCGCGCCACGCTGTCGAACGACGAGATGCTCGCCCAGCTCGACTCGGTCGGAGCCGTGATCTGCGCGGCCGGCGACGGCCTGGCCCCTGCGGACAAGAAGCTCTACGCGTTGCGCGACGTGACCGGGACGGTGCCCGCGATCCCGCTGATCGCCTCGTCGATCATGTCGAAGAAGATCGCCGAGGGGACGGGCGCGCTCGTGCTCGACGTGAAGGTGGGCACCGGGGCGTTCATGACGACCGTCGACCAGGCCCGCGAGCTGGCCGAGACCATGGTCGCGCTCGGCCAGGACGCCGGCGTCCACACGGTCGCCCTGCTCACCGACATGTCCACCCCGCTCGGCCTGACCGCCGGCAACGCGATCGAGGTGGCGGAGTCGGTGGAGGTGCTGGCCGGAGGCGGTCCCGCCGACGTGGTGGAGCTGACCCTGGCCCTGGCGCGCGAGATGCTGGCGGGCGCGGGCCGCGGAGACGTCGACCCCGCCGACAAGCTGGCCGACGGCTCGGCCATGGACTCCTGGCGCGCGATGATCAGCGCGCAGGGCGGTGATCCGGACGCTCCGCTGCCCACGGCCCGTGAGTCGCACGTCGTACCCGCGCCGGCGTCGGGCATCCTCACCCGGCTGGACGCGATGGCAGTGGGCCTCGCCGCCTGGCGACTGGGGGCCGGACGAGCGCGCAAGGAGGACGCCGTGCAGGCCGGCGCCGGCGTGGTCTGGCATGCCCGTCCCGGCGACGAGGTGCGCGAGGGGGAGCCGCTGTTCACGCTGCTCTCCGACGAGCCCGACCGGTTCGATCGGGCCCTCGCCGCGCTCGAGGGCGGCTACGACGTCGGCGACCGGTCGTCGTACTCCCCGCAGCCGTTGCTGATCGAGAGGGTCGGCTAGGGGAGCAGGAGGACGACCGTCTCCGCGACGCAGGCCGGCTTGGCCTGACCTTCGATCTCGATGGTGTGGCGCACGGTGAGCTGCTTGCCGGTCGGCAGGTCGGTGACCTCACCCATCGTGACGTGGTCGCGGATCCGTGAGCCGACCCGCACCGGGTGGGGGAAGCGGACCTTGTTCACGCCGTAGTTGAGCTTCGCTCCGGGCGTCTCGAGCGAGAACACCTGGCTGCCGAGCATCGGGATCAACGACAAGGTCAGATACCCGTGGGCGATGGTGCCGCCGAACGGTCCGGCCGTCGCGCGCTCGACGTCGACGTGGATCCACTGGTGGTCGCCGGTGGCGTCGGCGAAGCCGTTCACACGGTCCTGGTCGATCTCCAGCCAGTCACTGCTACCGAGCTCCTGGCCGGTGAGGCCGGCGAGCTCGTCGAGGTTGTCGAGGATGCGCATCCACTGGCTCCTGTCGTCGCGCGGGGGTCTGCGAGGATCGGGGACATGGCCGAACCTAACCCACACCCGGACTCCGGGTCGGGCCGCCCGAGCCGGGACCAGATCCGCGAGGTCCCGAAGGTACTCCTCCACGATCACCTCGACGGTGGCCTACGCCCCGCGACGGTGCTCGAGCTCGCCGACCAGATCGGTCACGTCCTCCCCGCGGATGACGCCGACAGTCTCGGCCGATGGTTCGCGGAGTCTGCCCACTCCGGCTCGCTGGTGCGCTATCTCGAGACCTTCGACCACACCGTCGCGGTGATGCAGACGGAGGCCGCCATCGAGCGCGTGGCGCGCGAGTGCGTCGCCGACCTGGCGGCCGACGGGGTCGTCTACGCCGAGGTCCGCTACGCCCCCGAGCAGCACGTCACCACGGGGCTCGGACTCGACCAGGTCGTGGCCGCGGTGCGGTCCGGCTTCGAGGAGGGCATGGTCGACGCGGGCGGCCGGATCGTCGTCCGCCAGCTCCTCACCGCGATGCGGCACCAGGCGAGGTCGCGCGAGATCGCCGAGCTCGCCGTGAAGTGGCGCGACGCCGGGGTCGTCGGCTTCGACATCGCCGGCGCCGAGGCGGGCTTCCCTCCGACCCGCCACCTCGACGCGTTCGAGTACCTCCAGCGGCAGAACTTCCACTTCACCATCCACGCCGGCGAGGCCTTCGGACTGCCGTCGATCTGGGAGGCGATCCAGTGGTGCGGCGCCGACCGGCTCGGGCACGGGGTCCGGATCGTCGACGACATCACCGTCGACGACGACGGCGTCGCCCACCTCGGCCGGCTCGCGGCGTACGTGCGGGACAAGCGGATCCCGCTCGAGCTCGCCCCGGCGTCCAACGTGCAGACGGGCGCTGCCGCGTCCATCGCCGAGCACCCGATCGGGCTCCTGGCGGCGCTCCGCTTCCGGGTCACGGTCAACACCGACAACCGGCTGATGAGCCAGACCTCGATGACCTCCGAGATGGACGCCCTGTGCGAGGCGTTCGGCTACGACCTCGACGACCTGCGCTGGTTCACGATCAACGCGATGAAGTCGTCGTTCCTGCCGTTCGACGAGCGGCTGGCGATCATCGACGGTGTGGTCAAGCCGGGGTACGCCGCACGGAGCGCATCAGGCTGAGGTCAACGCAGCGATCCGCGCGGCCGCCTCGTGGGGCGACACGGGGGTACAGCCGTGCCTGACCGCGTCGTCGATGACGCGTTGCTGGTCGCGCATCAGGGCCCAGCCACGTCGTACCAGCACGAGGGGCGGCTTGCGATGCTCGCGGAGGTCGCGGGTCAGGCGCCTCCAGAAGGTGACGAGCGGGTGCTGACGCAGGCACAGGGCCGCGCCCAGCACGTCGTGCTCGGCGCAGGCCGCCACGATCTCCTGGGCGAAGATGCCCTCGGCGACGAAGACGTGCGCGCCCCCGAGGACGACCTCGTGGGTGCCGCTCGGGCCGTTGCGGCTGATGTCGTAGACCGGTGCCACGGTCCGGCCCGTGGCCGCGAGGTCGCAGATCGCACGCACCGCGGCGTCGGCGTGCCACGAGCGCGGGTCGTCCCAGTCGACCAGTCCGGCGTTCGCTCCGTGGTCGATCACGGGCAGTGCAGGGTCGTCCCCGCTGCGGTAGAAGTCGTCCAGGCGGAGCACCGGGAGCCCGGTCGCGGCCGCGAGTCGTGACTTGCCCACGCCCGAGGGTCCGGCCAGCACCACGACACGGGCCAGGACCGGACGGGGGAGCACCGCGTCATTGTGCCGGGTCGACGGACCGGTCGGACCAGAGCCCGCCGTCAGACCCCGATCGGGTGCCAGACGGTCTTGGTCTCCAGGAACACCGTCATCCGGTCGAGTCCTGGGTCCTCGGTCCAGTCCGGCTCGGCGGCCGGGGCACGTCGTACGCGCTTGAGGTTCTCCGCGGCGGCCACCTCGAGGGCCGTCGCCTGCTCGGGGTCGCCGGCCAGACCGGTCAGGTCGATCGCGTTCACGTCCATGTGCGAGGCCAGGGTCGGCGCGGTGCCGGCCAGGGCGCCGGTCAGCAGGTTGACGACTCCGCCGGGGACGTCGGAGGTGGCGAGCACCTCGGCGAAGGTGACGGCCGGCAGCGGCCGCTCGGGTGAGGCGGCGACCACCGCAGTGTTGCCGGTGACGATCACCGGCGCGAGGACGCTGACCAGTCCGAGAAGACTCGAGGCCGCGGGCGCCAGCACGGCGACCACGCCGGTGGGCTCGGGGGTCGAGAGGTTGAAGAACGGGCCCGCCACCGGGTTGGCGTTGCCGACCACCTGGGTGACCTTGTCGGCCCAGCCGGCGTACCAGACGAGACGGTCGATGGCGGCGTCGACGTTCTTGCCGGCGGCCGCCGACGTGCCGCCCTCGCCCTGGCGGACGGCGTCGACGAACTGCGGCCGGCGGTCCTCCATCACCTCGGCGACGCGGTAGAGCACCTGCCCCCTGTTGTACGCCGTCCTGCCGGACCACCCGAGGAACGCCTTGCGCGCCGCCACGACCGCGTCGCGGGCGTCCTTGCGCGAGGCGAGCGCGGCGTTCGCGACGAAGCGGCCGCGGGCGTCGTTCACGACGTAGGAGTGGCCCGACTCCGAACGCGGAAACTCCCCGCCGATGAAGAGCTTGTAGGTCTTGCGGACGTCGACGCGTGTCACTTCAGGTACCCCTCGAGTCCGTGGCGGCCGCCCTCGCGGCCGTAGCCCGACTCCTGGTAGCCGCCGAACGGGCTGGTCGGGTCGAACTTGTTGAACGTGTTGGCCCACACCACGCCGGCGCGCAGGGCGTTGGCCATCTTGAGGATGCGGGACCCCTTGTCGGTCCAGACCCCCGCGGAGAGCCCGTACGGCGTGTTGTTGGCCTTCTCGACCGCCTCGGCGGGCGTCCGGAAGGTGAGCACCGAGAGCACGGGCCCGAAGATCTCCTCGCGGGCGATCCGGTGGGCCTGGGTGACACCGGTGAAGAGCGTCGGCGGGAACCAGAAGCCGTGGTCGGGCAGCTCGCAGGGCGGCGACCAGCGGCCGGCACCCTCCTGCTCCCCGATGTCGGACAGCTCGCGGATCTTGGCCAGCTGCTCGGCGGAGTTGATCGCACCGATGTCGGTGTTCTTGTCGAGCGGGTCGCCGACCCGCAGGGTGGTCATCCGGCGCTTGAGCCGCGCGAGCACGTCGTCCGCGATGCTCTCCTGCACGAGCAGGCGAGACCCGGCGCAGCAGACGTGGCCCTGGTTGAAGAAGATGCCGTTGACGATGCCCTCGACCGCCTGGTCGAGCGGGGCGTCGTCGAACACGATGTTCGCTGCCTTGCCGCCGAGCTCGAGGGTGACCCGCTTGTCGGTGCCGGCCACGGCCTTGGCGATCGCCCTGCCCACCTCGGTCGAGCCGGTGAACGCCACCTTGTCGACGTCCGGGTGGGAGACCAGCGCGCGGCCGGTGTCGCCCGCACCGGTCACGATGTTCACGACCCCCGCGGGCAGGTCGGCCTGCTGGCAGATCTCGGCGAACAGCAGCGCCGTGAGCGGGGTGGTCTCGGCCGGCTTGAGGACCACGGTGTTGCCGCAGGCGAGCGCGGGCGCGATCTTCCACGCCAGCATCAGGAGCGGGAAGTTCCACGGGATGACCTGGGCCGCCACGCCGAGGGACTGGGGGTTGCCGGCTCCGTAGCCCGAGTACTCCAGCTTGTCGGCCCAACCGGCGTAGTAGAAGAAGTGGGCCGCGGCGATCGGCACGTCGACGTCCCGGGTCTCCTTGATCGGCTTGCCGTTGTCGATCGACTCCAGCACCGCCAGCTCGCGGCCGCGCTCCTGGATGATGCGGGCGATCCGGAAGAGGTACTTGGCGCGCTCGCGACCGGGCATCCGCCCCCAGACCCGGGTATGGGCACGCCTGGCTGCCTTCACCGCCGCGTCGATGTCGGCGTCGTCGGCCTCGGCGACCTCCGCCAGGACCTCCTCGGTCGACGGGCTGATCGTCTTGAAGCTGCGGCCGTGACCGTCGACGAACTCGCCGTTCACGAACAGGCCGTACGACGGCTTGATGTCAACGATCCCGCGCGACTCGGGTGCGGGCGCGTAGTCGAACGCGGTGCCTGCGGTGGTCGAGGTGCGTCCGCCGGTCGAGCTTGTCGAGACCACGGTGTTGACCTCTCAGTCCAGGGTGAAGTAGTCGGGACCGGAGTAGCGGCCGGTCTGCATCTTGGTGCGCTGCATCAACAGGTCGTTGAGCAACGTGGAGGCGCCGAAGCGGAACCAGTCAGGGTCGAGCCAGTCGGAGCCGGCGACCTCGTTGACCATCACGAGGTACTTGATGGCGTCCTTGCTGGTGCGGATGCCGCCCGCGGGCTTCACCCCGATCATCTGCCCCGTCTGCTCGCGGAAGTCTCGCACCGCCTCGAGCATCACCAGCGTCACCGGCAGCGTGGCAGCGGGCTGCACCTTCCCCGTGGACGTCTTGATGAAGTGGGCACCGGCCATCATCGCCAACCAGCTGACGCGACGTACGTTGTCGTAGGTCTGCAGCTCACCGGTCTCGAAGATCACCTTCAGGTGCGCGGACCCGCAGACCTCGCGCACGGCCACGATCTCGTCGTGGACCTGCTGGTAACGACCCGCCAGGAAGGCGCCTCGGTCGATCACCATGTCGATCTCGTCGGCCCCCGCCGCGACCGCGTCGCGCGTGTCGGCGAGCTTGACGTCGAGGGCGGCCCGGCCGCTCGGGAACGCCGTCGCGACCGAGGCGACGCGGACGCCACTCGTGCCGAGGACCTCCTTGGCGGTGGCGACCATGTCGGGGTAGACGCACACCGCAGCAGCGGGTGGGCAGGACGGGTCAGCGGGGTCGGGCCGCATCGCCTTGGCGGCGAGGGCCCGCACCTTGCCGTGGGTGTCCTGGCCCTCGAGCGTGGTGAGGTCGACCATCCGGATCGCCAGGTCGATGGCGTACGCCTTCGCCGTGGTCTTGATCGAGCGCGTCGCCAGGCCCGCCGCACGGGCCTCGGCGCCCACCTGGTCGACCCCGGGAAGGCCATGGAGGAAGCGCCGCAACGAGGCCTCGGAGGCGGTGATGTCGGCCCAATCGTTATCCGGGCCGGCCGCTGCCGTGGCTGTGCTGGTCATCTCGTCAGCATAGAGTTGTGGACCCGGGACGAGGAATCCGAGTCCGCCGCATGCGAGGTGATCACCCGATGTCCGAGCAGGTCCAGACCTTCCGTGTCACCAGCGGGCGCCTGACCGGGGTGGTCGGCGTGGGGATGTGCGTGGCCGTCGCCGCGATCTTCGCGCTCACCGAACCCCTCGCCGCGGCCATCCCCGGAGTCCTCGGCTGTGCGTTCGTCGGCGTACTCACCTGGGCGTCGCTGCTCCGGCCCCACATCGCTGCGACCGCCGAGGAGCTGTGGATGTGGACCCTGTTCCAGAAGGTGGCCATCCCGCTGGCCTCGATCGACACGGTGCTCGTGCGTCGCTATCTCGTGGTGCGCGCAGGCGGCGTCAAGTACATCTGCCCGGCCATCGGCCGCTCGCTGCGCCAGACCGCGCGCACCGAGCTGAAGTGGCAGGGGAGCTCGCAGATGCTCGCGCCGGGCATGCAGATCAATGACGAGAGGATCGCGGCGCAGATCGACGTCAAGGACACCAAGGAGCTTGCGTACGCCGACTTCGTGGAGACCGAGATCGTACGTCTGGCCGATGCCGACCGGCTCCGCCGTGGCATCGCGGCGCGGTCGGAGGAGGAGTACGAGCTCGGTGCTCAGGCCCGGCGCCGGTGGGCCTGGATCGAGATCGGCGCGGCGGTCGTGCTCGGCGTGGCGTTCGTGATCTCGCTGATCGTGCTCTGAGTCTCGACTTCGCTCGACCAGCGAGCGTGGTTCGCTCGACCAGGGAGCGTGGCTAGATGCCGGCGGCGGCCTTGATGTCGTCGCGCAGGGCGTCGAGCCGTGCGGCCGCGGAGATGCGGGCGGCGTCGACGCCGGTCTCGGCCTGCACCGGGACGACGACTTCGAGGTAGCACTTGAGCTTGGGCTCGGTGCCGCTCGGTCGTACCACCACGCGGGCACCGCTGCCGAGCCGGTAGCGCAGCCCCTCGGTCGGGGGGAGGCCCCCGTCACCGGCGGCGAGATCGTCGACCGACTCCACGGCCAGGCCGCCGAGGCTCGTGGGCGGAGTGCTGCGCAGCCGCTCCATCGCCGCGGCGATGCGCCCGAGATCGGTCACCCGCACCGACAGCTGGTCGGTGGCGTGCAGGCCGTGGGCGAGTGCGAGGTCGTCGAGCACGTCGACCAGGCCGCGGCCCCGAGCCTTCTCCTCGGCTGCCAGCTCGCAGAGCAGGAGCAGCGCGGAGACGCCGTCCTTGTCCTTCACGTGCTCGGGGTCGACGCAGTAGCCGAGGGCCTCCTCGTAGCCGAAGACGAGGCCGTCGACCTTGCTGATCCACTTGAAGCCGGTGAGGGTCTCTGCGAAGGGCTGACCCGCCGCGGCCGCCATCTTGCCGAGCAGGCTGGAGGAGACGATGGAGCACGCATAGGTGCCCCGGTGGCCGGTGCTGAGCAGATGGTGGGCGAGGAGCGCGCCGACCTCGTCGCCGCGCAGCATCCGCCAGCCGTGGGCGTCCGGTACGGCGGCGGCGCAGCGGTCGGCGTCCGGGTCGTTGGCGACCACCAGGTCGACGCCGCGTCGGGCGGCCAACGCGGTCGCGAGGTCCATCGCGCCGGGCTCCTCGGGGTTGGGGAAGGCCACGGTCGGGAAGTCGGGGTCGGGCTGCTCCTGCTGCTCCACGACGAATGGCGCCTCGAAGCCCGCGGTCTCCAGCACCTGCACGACCGAGGTGCCTCCCACGCCGTGCAGCGGCGTGTAGACCAGGCGGAGGTCGCGCGGACCGTCGCCGGCCAGCCCGGCCACGGTGTCGAGGTAGCTGTCGACGACGTCCTCCGCGAGCGTCCGCCAGCCGCCGGTGCGTGGCACGTCCGCGAGCGACCCGACAGCAGCGATGTGAGCCGCGATCTCGCCGTCGGCCGGGGGCACGATCTGGCTGCCGTCGCCGAGGTAGACCTTGTAGCCGTTGTCGCGGGGCGGGTTGTGGCTCGCCGTCACCATCACGCCGGCGACGCAGCCCAGCTCGCGGATCGCGAATGCGAGCAGCGGCGTGGGCAGTGGCCGCGGCAGCACGAGTGCCTGCAGGCCTGCACCGGTCATCACGTCGGCCGTGTCGCGGGCGAAGACGTCGGAGTTGTGTCGGGCGTCGTAGCCGATCACGACCGACGCGTGGCGTTCGGCCCCCTGGTCCTTGAGGTACGCCGCGAGCCCCGCCGCGGCCCGGATCACGACCACCCGGTTCATCCGGTTGGAGCCGGCGCCCAGCTCGCCGCGCAGACCCGCGGTGCCGAACTCCAGGGTGCCGTCGAAGCGGTCGGCGAGGTCCGCGGCGTCGCCGGCCTCGATCACCCGCTCGAGCTCGGCGCGCGTCTCGGGGTCGGGGTCCTCGGCGGCCCAGGCACGCGCGCGCTCGATCAGGTCGGTCACGCCTCGCAGGCTAGTGGTGCCGCTCCGCCCAGGTCACGGCGTATGCCGCGAACGCCCGGCCCGCGTCCGCCTGACCGGGAGCCGCGGGCTTCCGCGCTCCCAGGCCGCGCCCCGCTCGTCGCGTTGCCTCGACCAGCTGCGGCGCCACTGCGGGTCAGGTTCCGAAGCGCCCACTCGAGGGCTCCCGTCTTGCTCGCGACCCGTGCGGTCGGTGAGTGTGTACAGCATCCGGCAGACAGTGATCACGGCGTACCGCTGGCCCCACGCGACCGCGTCGATGTCGATCCACGTCGCAGGTCGTCCATCAGGCCGGGGAGGGCGCGGCGGACTCGGCCCGAGGCCTGCGCCGGGACCTCGCGTCATGAACGTGTGCGGGTCCGGGCCGACGAGCGCGATGCCGTGCTCACGAGGTCCCACGGGTGCGGGCCGATGCCGTCCGGACTCTCGGCGTGGTCGGTGACACCGAGCACGTGGTTGTCGTGCTGGCCACGCCTGGACGATCCAGATGCGTCACGTGCGGAGCACGCCACGCGCGCGTACGAGCGGATGTCGCGGCTCGACTGCAGGATCCACCGGGTGTAGGCCCGATTGCAGTGGTCGTCCGGCCCAGGTGCGGTGACCGTGGTTGTTGAACAGCCACGCCTTGCGCCCAGATGAAGGCCGACCACGCGTTCCGGGCCAGCTACCGCAAGTGGCCACGGGCCCGTACGCCTTCGATGTCGTGGCACGGCCTGCCTCATTCGTCGTGGAGCGCCCGGAGTCCCGCTTCCTGAACGGCATCCGGCGGCGACCGGGTGGCCACCAGGAAGTTCACAGTCGCTCTGCAGGTCCCCTGCCCCGAGCGCGAACGACCCCTGCAGGTAGGCGCCCACGAGGGTCGTCGCGCTCAAGATGCGCTGCCATTGTCCGAGGAGCTCCTCGAGCAGTACGTCGAGGTCGGCGTACGGCGTGAAGGTCACCGGCCGAGGGTAGGCGCGGGCATACGATCAACACTACCTACGGAAGATGACACCGATTTCCCGCGACCGACCGAGGGCACCGTCCCCGTCGCGGACCGGATCCGCGAGCTCGACGCGCTCGTGGGTCGAGACCGGTTCGTCGAGGTGTGCGTCGACCTGCTCGGCGGCGCCGACCGCACGACGTACGTCGGGGAGCTGCGCTACCTCACCGGTCACACCTGGGAGGTCGACGACCCGGTGCGCGACCCGGCCGTGTGGAAGGACTACTGGGTCCGCACCTGGGGCGCCCGGGGGCTCCTCCACTGCTGGCACGACGCGGCCACCCACGCGATCGTCGCCGGGCTGGGCGACCAGCACTACCGGCCGGCGGAGATGTGCCTCAAGGTGGCCGCGAAGCACGACGGCCCCCGTCGCGGGCGCCGGCCCCGGTGCGGCCGCGCTCGCCCGTCACGAGCTTCCACGGGTGCGGGCCAACGCCGTCCGGACCTTGGGCGTGGTCGGAGACACCGAGCACGCAGAGGTCGTGCTGGCCACCCTGGACGACCCGGAGGTGTGGGTGCGGAAGCACGCGGCGCGCGCCTACGAGCGGATGGCGAAGCGGCTCGACCTCCCCGGTCTCGACGAGGTGGGGATCAGCCAGACCTGAGCACCGACAGGATCGCGCGGGCCTTCGCGTAGCTCTCCTCGAGCTCTTCGTCGACCTGCGAGCGGACGGTGATGGCGCCGCCCGTGCCGAGTGTCCAGTGCCCGTCGCCGGCCGTGGTCAGTGAGCGGATCACGACCGCGAGGTCGGCCCGCCCGTCGGGGCGCACCCACCCGAAGGCGCCCGAGTACACCCCGCGCGGCGAGGTCTCCACCTCGTCGATGATCTCCATCGTCCGGAGCTTGGGGGCTCCCGTCATCGAACCGGGCGGGAACACCGACCGGAGTGCGCCCACGGTCGAGACGTCGTCGCGGAGGCGACCCGTGACCACCGAGACCAGCTGGTGCACCTGGGCGTACGACTCCACCGTCATCAACGTCGGCACCTCGACGGTGCCCGGGTGGCAGACGCGGCTCAGGTCGTTGCGCAGGAGATCGACGATCATCAGGTTCTCGGCGCGCGACTTCGGGTCGTCGGCCAGCCGCGCCGCCAGGGCTCGATCCTCACCGTCCGTGCCGCCCCGGGGGAGCGTCCCCTTGATCGGCCGCGCCTCGACCACCCGGTGGTCGTCGACCCCCGCGAAGCGCTCCGGGCTGGCGCTGAGCAGCCAGCCACGGGCGCCCTCGACGTCGTGCTGAAGACAGCCGGCGTACGGCGCGGGGCTGCGGCGGCGCAGGCCGAGATAGACGCTCACGGGGTCGGCCGGAGCGGCCGCCGTGACCCGATAGGTGAGGTTGACCTCGTAGCTGCGGCCGGCGTGCAGGTGCTCCTGGACTGCGTCGAACGCCCCGGCGTACCAGGCCTCGTCGACCAGTGGGCCCGCGTCCGGCTCCTTGGCCACCAGCGCCGAAGCGGCCCGGTCCTCATCGTCGGGCTCCGGGGCGACCAGGCGGCTCGGGTGCACGCGCAGCCACACGGCGTCGGGCTGTCCCGCCCCCGGGCGCGCCGGCAGGTCGGGCCGTGAGGCGTAGCCGAGGTAACCGACCCAGAGCGCGTCGTCCGGGCCGGCCGCGATCTCCTCCTCGAGCACCGAGAAGACATCGGTCCCGACGACGTCCGACCTGCCGGAAGCATGGCGGGTGACGAGACCGGCCGCGGCGTCGAGGCTGAGCGACACGTCGTCGTCCGCGAGCCAGCCCAGCACCGGACCGAGCCCCGGCCACCCGCGGGCGTGCACCCGGTCGAGCCAGAAGCAGCGCGCATGGCGGCCCGCGATCGCCCGGAAGGTCTCGGCCGGGTCAGTCATCGCTGGCGCCGCCGAGGAAGGAGGCCACGAGTCGCCGGCCGTGCTCGCTGAGCACCGACTCGGGGTGGAACTGGACGCCTTCCAAGGGACGGGAGCGATGGCGCACGCCCATCACGGTGCCGTCGGCATCGGTCGCGCTGATCTCGAGGTCGGGCGGCACCCGGACCGCGGCCAGCGAGTGGTACCGCACCGCCCGGAACGGGCTGGGCAGGCCCACGAACACCCCCGCGCCGTCGTGCTCCACGGCGGCGACCTCACCATGAGCGGGCCGGACCCGTTCCACCGACCCGCCGAGGGTGGTGACGATGCCCTGCAGGCCCAGGCAGACCCCGAGCACCCGCACGTCGGAACCCGCGGCCACCCGGCGTACGACCTCGCGGCCCACGCCGAAGTCGCGCGGGTCTGCCGGGTGCCCGGGTCCGGGCGAGAGGACGACATGGGTGAAGGCGAGGACGTCGTCGGCGTCGGCCTCGTCGTGCTCGACGACGGTCGGCAGCACACCGGTCACCGCGGCGACGAGGTGCACCAGGTTCCAGGTGTAGGAGTCGTAGTGGTCGACCACGACCACGTCGGGGATCCTCATGTCGCCCACTCGCGCTCGAGGGCCTCGTCGACCGCGCGCGTCACCGGACCCGCCGGCCAGGGTCCGGCGAGGTCGCAGGTCGCCACCGGGCGGATTCCGCCGATGGAGCTCGACACGAACACCTCGGTGGCCTGCGTCAGCTCGTCGAGCGTGATCGGACGGACCCTTCCGGCGACGCCGAGCCCTTCCAGGATCGGCAGCACCGCGGCGCGGGTGACGCCGGGCAGGATCCGGCCGTCGAGCGGTGGAGTGGCCACCTCCGAGTCCCGGACCACGAACACCGAGCCGCGAGCGGTCTCCAGCAGACGGTCGTCCTCGTCGACCAGGAGGGCGTCGACGGCTGGGTCCGCCGGGTCGGTCCCGGCCTCCAGCGGGGAGCGGTCCCGCCACTTGTGACCGCCCCACCCGCCCGGGAGGCGGCGTACGACGAGGTGCCAGGGCTGGCGCGGGCGCGCCGCGAGGGGTTGGGCGTCGACCGACAGGCCGGTCCCCGGCACGAAGGTCACGCGCACCCGTTGCAGCGGCGAGCCGGTGGAGGCCGCCGTCGCGGACACCTCCCGGGCGAGCGCGGTCACGTCGAGCACGACGTCGTAGAGCTCGCGGACGCTGGCGGCGAGTCTGGCCAGGTGCGCGGCGAGGGCGACGGGTTCACCCGCCTGCACCAGCAGGGTGTCGAAGACCCCCACCTCAGGATCGGGACGACCGCTCACAAGCGGGGGACGATCCGCCCGAGCAGGTCTCCCATCCGGGTCGCGGCGGCGCGGCCCGCCTCCAGCACCTCGGCGTGGTCGAGCGGCTCCCCGGAGATGCCGGCGGCGAGGTTGGTGACCAGTGAGATGCCGAGCACCTCCATCCCGGCCTCGCGCGCGGCGATCGCCTCGAGCGTCGTGCTCATGCCGACGAGGTCGCCACCGATCCGGCGCACCATCTCGATCTCGGCCGGGGTCTCGTAGTGCGGCCCGGGGAACTGGACGTAGACGCCCTCGTCGAGGGTCGGGTCGACCTCGCGGCAGATCGCTCGCAGGCGGGAGCTGTACAGGTCGGTGAGGTCCACGAAGTGAGCGCCCTCGATGGGGGAGCGGGCCGTCAGGTTGATGTGGTCGCGGATCAGCACGGGCGTCCCGGGCGACCACGCCTGGTGGAGGCCACCGCAGCCGTTGGTGAGCACGATCGTGCTGCAACCGGCTGCGGCGGCCGTGCGGACCGGGTGGACGACGGCCGCGACGCCCTTGCCCTCGTAGTAGTGGGTGCGGCTGCCGAACAGCAGCAGCCGGCGCCCACCCGCGTCGATGCTGCGGATCGTCCCTGAGTGGCCGGCGACCGCGGCCGCGGAGAAGCCCGGCAGCTCGGTGGAGTCGATCTCGGCCGTGGGCTGCCCGAGTGCGGAGGCGGCGGGGAGCCAGCCCGAGCCGAGCACGAGCGCGACGTCGTGGTGCGCGACGCCGGTGAGGCGGGCGAGGGTGTCGGCGGCTTCCTGGGCCAGGTCCTGGGCGGTCACCCCAGGGAGCCTAGGGGTCTCGACTTCGCTCGACCATCGAGGACTTCGCTCGACCATCGAGGAGTCGCTCGACCGTCGAGGGGTCAGAGGCCCGTCGAGCGGCAGGGGCGGAGCCTGAGCCCCGCGACGTAGTCGTCCGGAGCGTCCGCCGCCTCGGCCGCCTCTGCGATCACCCCGAGGTACGACGCGCTGGGGAGCCCGCCCTCGAAGGCGTCCAGGACGTAGGTCCAGGCCAGGAGCTCGCCGGTCATCGTCGACACCCGCACCTTGGTCTTGCGATACAGGCCGGTCTCGGTCGACTCCCACCGGTCGAGAGCAGACTCGTCCTCGCGCGACACGTCGTAGACCGCGACGAAGACCTGCTCGATCGGGTCCTCGACGATCGTCGAGAGCGCGCCGTCCCAGCCGAGGTCCTCGCCGCCGAAGGTGAGGCGCCATCCGGTCAGCCACCCCGTCGTCTGCAGCGGGGAGTGAGGGCACCGGACCCCCATCCGCCCGGGGTCGAGGTTCGACGCGTAGGCGGCGTAGAGGGGCACGGCGACAGGTTAGTGCGTTCCCCTAGGCTGGACGGTGTGAGCGACCAGACCGACAGCCAACACTTCGACGTCATCGTCCTCGGGGCCGGACCGGGCGGCTACGTCGCCGCGATCCGGGCCGCTCAGCTCGGCAAGTCCGCCGCGGTGATCGAGAAGAAGTACTGGGGCGGGGTCTGTCTCAACGTCGGCTGCATCCCGTCCAAGGCGCTGCTCCGCAACGCCGAGCTGGCGCACATCCTGACCCACGAGAAGGACGTCTTCGGGATCCAGGGCGAGGCGACGATGGCGTTCGGGCCGACCCACGAGCGGTCGCGCAAGGTGAGCGCCGGCATCGTCAAGGGCGTCCACTTCCTGATGAAGAAGAACAAGATCACCGAGATCGACGGGTGGGGCACCCTGAACGGGCCCGGGAAGATCGACGTCGCGCTCAACGACGGCGGCACCGCGACGTACACCTACGACGATCTGATCATCGGCACCGGCGCCACCACCCGGCTGGTCCCCGGCACCACGTTGAGCGAGCGCGTGGTGACCTACGAGGAGCAGATCCTCGACCCCGAGCTGCCCGGGTCGGTGATCATCGCCGGCTCCGGTGCGATCGGCGTGGAGTTCGCGTACGTGATGGCCAACTTCGGCGTCGACGTGACGATCGTGGAGTTCCTCGACCGGATGGTGCCGACCGAGGACGCCGACATCTCCAAGGAGCTGCTCAAGCACTACAAGAAGCTCGGTGTGAAGGTGCTGCTGGGCACCAAGGTCGAGTCGATCTCCGATGCCGGCGCCGAGTCGGGTGAGAAGGTCAAGGTCACCGTGTCGAAGGACGGCACGTCCGAGACGCTGGAGGCCGACAAGGTGCTCCAGGCGATCGGCTTCGCGCCGCGGCTGGAGGGCTATGGGCTCGAGTCCCTGGGGGTTGCGACCGAGCGCGGCGCCATCGTGGTGGACGAGTTCTGCCGGACGAACGTCGAGCACGTCTACGCGATCGGCGACGTCACAGCGAACCTGATGCTCGCCCACGTCGCCGAGGCGATGGGGATCGTCGCCGCGGAGACCATCGCCGGCGCCGAGACCATGCCGGTCGCCTACGACTTCGTCCCGCGAGCGACGTACTGCCAGCCGCAGATCGCCTCCTTCGGCTACAGCGAGGCCCAGGCCAAGGAGAAGGGGTACGACGTGAAGACCGCGACGTTCCCGTTCTCTGCCAACGGGAAGGCCCAGGGCCTCGGTGAGGCCGTCGGCTTCGTGAAGGTGGTGGCCGACGCGGAGTACAACGAGATCCTCGGCGCGCACCTGATCGGGCCGGACGTCACCGAACTGCTGCCGGTGCTCACGCTGGCGCAGAAGTGGGACCTCACCGCCGACGAGGTCGCACGCAACGTGTTCGCCCATCCCACGCTGACCGAGGCCGTCAAGGAGGCCGTGCACGGCATCGCCGGACACATGGTCAACCTGTAGCTCAGCCCGGTTCGGTGAGGTGGCGGTGGGCCCGCTCGATCACGGCCCCTGGTCCGACCACCACGACGAACCTGCCCTCCCAGCCCCCGTGCCCCGGCGCGAGCAGGGTGTCGACCGCGTGATCGATCGCGCCCTCGAGGGTCGGGACGGTGAACACGAAGTCCTGCCCGAACCCGAGCTCGTCGAGCGCCCGCCACGCGAGGTCGGAGCCGGGCACGACGGGCTCGGCGAGGGAGTCGAAGCAGACGATCTCCTGCAGCCCCGGCCGCAGGGCCGCCAGGACCTCCGGCAGGTCCGGCCCGAGGTCGGCCGAGATGACCCCGGCGTACGGGCCGTTGCTCGGCGGTGCTGCTGACGGAGCTTCGCACAGGAGCACCTGGCACCAGCGCCCGTCTCGGGCAACGTCCACGACGTCCAGCTCGGGGGTGGCCACCGGTCGACCCTAGGGGACCGGCCGGGGGCCCGCGATCCGAGCCCACCCGTGAGTGCTGCGTAGATGAGGCCATGTGGCCTCATCTACGCAGTACCCGCCGGGTGCTCTGGCAGGGCCGCGCGTCCACAGCCGGCGTCGTGGGCCGAGCGACGTGATCCCACACCACCTAGCGTCGCGGCGTGCTCATCACGGAGCGGGCCGGCAGCGAGATCCTGACCAGCGTCGGGATCTCGCGTGAGCAGGCCCGCCTCCTCCTGCACACGGGTGTGGCCGGACCTGGTGAGCGCGTGGGGAGGTCGACGCTGTACGACGGGTCCAGGGTGCAGGAAGTGGCGGCTCGGCCGCCGGTGGACGAGCACCGCCTGATGCGAATGTGCCCGGTGGGGGTCTACGTCGCACGACTCGCTCGTGACCGGTCCCTCGACAGCTCGGCCACCTGGGACGAGCAGGCGCGGGCCGTCGCACCGCAGCCGCCGCTGCCGCTGATGACCGCCGCAGTCGTCGGCGTGCGGCACCGGTTGACGGGAGGGCGGCTGCCGTGGGTGGCGACCGTGTCGGGCTTCGTGGTGTTCGGCGGTGAGGCCACCGGATGGCGACGCGCGGGGGACGGCTCGAGCGTCGTCGACCTCGAGCGTCCCGGCCCGTGGTACCGGGACGTGGCGGAGCGGTGGTTCGCGTTCGGACGCGGCAGGCACTGGTGCCTGTGGGACCCCTGGCGGGTCTCGACTCGCGGTCACGACCTCGCGGGCTCGGTCGCGCGCTCGCTCGACGTGCGGCCGTGCACGCCGGACCCTCGGGCCTCGGGCCCGACTGCGGGCTTGCAACAATGAGGCCATGCCCCCCACCAGTGCCCGCGTCGTGATCGTGGGGGGCGGGCCCGGTGGGTACGAGTCGGGGCTGGTCGCCGCGCAGCTCGGCGCCGAGGTCACCATCGTCGACACCGATGGCCTGGGCGGTTCGGCGGTGCTCACCGACTGCGTGCCCAGCAAGACCCTGATCGCGACGGCCGAGCTCATGACCGAGGTCTCGGGTGCCACCGAGCTCGGCGTCCACCTCACCGACCCCCTCGCCGGTCGAGCGGAGTCGAGACCCGGCGTCCATGTCGACCTCGCCCGGGTCAACGCCCGCGTCAAGCAGCTCGCCCAGGACCAGTCCGACGACATCGCCCGACGCCTGGAGAAGGAGGGCGTGCAGGTCGTCCGCGGCCGCGGACGACTCGACGGGCCCGACCGGGTCGTCGTCACCGAGACGGAGGGCTCCGAGACCGCGCTGGAGGCAGACGCCGTACTGCTGGCCACCGGTGCGGCGCCTCGTACGCTGCCGAGCGCTCAGCCGGACGGTGAGCGGATCCTGACCTGGGAGCAGGTCTACGACCTCGCCGCCCTCCCGGACCACGTGATCGTCGTCGGCTCGGGGGTGACGGGCGCGGAGTTCGCCAGCGCGTACCTCGCCCTGGGAGCCGAGGTGACCCTCGTGTCGAGCCGCGACCGCGTGCTGCCCGGCGAGGACGCCGACGCTGCCGGCGTGCTCGAGGACGTGCTCACGCGCCGGGGCATGCACGTCCTGTCGCGCTCACGGATGGAGTCGGTATCCCGAGATGCGGACTCGGTCACGGTGACGCTGACCGACGGCCGCACCGTCGAGGGGTCCCACTGCATCCTCGCCGTGGGGTCCGTGCCCAACACCGCCGGCCTCGGCCTCGAGACAGCCGACGTGGCCACCGACGACGCCGGCTTCGTGACGGTCGACCGCGTCTCGCGCACCACTGCGCGCGGGGTGTACGCCGCCGGCGACTGCACGGGCGTCCTCATGCTGGCCAGCGTCGCCGCCATGCAGGGCCGGATCGCGATGTGGCACTTCCTCGGCGACGCGGTGTCGCCGCTCGACCTCAAGACCGTGTCGTCCAACGTCTTCACCGCCCCTGAGATCGCCACCGTGGGCTGGTCGCAGGAGGCCGTCGACAAGGGGGAGATCTCGGTCAACGAGGTGCTGCTCCCCCTCGCCGGAAACGCGCGCGCCAAGATGCAGGGCGTCCGCGACGGGTTCGTGAAGCTCTTCTGCCGCCCCGGTACGGGCATCGTCGTCGGCGGTGTGGTCGTCGCGCCGCAGGCCAGCGAGCTGATCCACCCGGTCTCGATCGCGGTCGCCCAGTCGCTCACCGCCGACCAGCTGGCGCAGGCGTTCACCGTCTACCCGTCGATGAGCGGATCGGTGGCCGAGGCCGCGCGCAGGTTGCATCGCGTGTGACTTCGTGGTCACCTAGACGCTCGCCGCGATCGCCTCACGCGTCACGTCAGCCACAGATCAGCCACGGGGAGACCACCACGATGACCACGCGTCGTACGACCGTCGCCGCCGCACTCACCGCCGCAATCACCGCCGCACTCACCACCGGAGTCGCCCTCGCGGCGGTGGGTCTCGGCCACGCCTCCGCAGCCACGCAGGCGCCGACCGTGGCCATCCCTCCCGGGGCCACGATCTCCGTGGCCGGCCGGGGGTACGGCCACGGGCACGGCCTGAGCCAGTACGGCGCCCAGGGCGCGGCGCGCCAGGGCAGGACGGCCATGCAGATCGTCCGCTTCTACTACCCCCACACCCGGTCCGGGACCGCGAAGGACGTCGTACGCGTGCACATCACCGCCGACACCGACGACAACACGACCGTGGTGGCTCGCTCCGGGCTCAAGGTGCGCGACCTCCGCACCGGTACGACGACCGCCGTCCCGACCTCGGGTTCCGTCAGCAAGGCGTCGCGGTGGCGGCTCTCCGCCGGTTCGGGCGGCACGACCAAGGTGTCCTACCTGACCGGTGGCTGGCACCTGTGGAAGAAGCTCGCCGGCGACGGTGAGTTCCGCGCGTCCGGCGGCCTGAGGCTGGTCCTGCCGTCCTCCGTGGTGACCTATCGCGGCGCCCTGCAGTCGCGCAGCCTGCCCGCCACCCCAGCGCGACACCGCGTGACGGTCAACCGGGTTGCGCTCGACGACTACGTCCGCGGCGTCATCTCGCGCGAGATGCCGGCGTCGTGGCTCCCTGCCGCACTCCGTGCCCAGGCGATCGCGGCCCGCACCTATGCCGCGTTCGAGGTCGCCGACTCGACCAACCGCGTCTACCAGCTCTGCGACAGCGCTGCCTGCCAGGTCTACGGCGGAGAGTCCGCGGAGTTCGCCTCGACCAACCAGGCGACCGCCGCTACCGCCGGGCAGATCCGGACCTTCCACGGCGCCCCCGCGTTCACCCAGTTCTCGGCCAGCAACGGCGGCTGGACGAGCGCCGGCGGCAAGCCCTACCTCGTCGCGGAGAAGGACACCTTCGACCCGTGGTCGGGCAACCCGTACCGCTCGTGGACGACCAAGGTGACCGCTGCCGCGATCGAGAAGGCGTGGCCGTCGCTGGGCCACCTCACCGGCATCACGATCGGCACCCGGGACGGCAACGGGCTGTGGGGCGGCCGCGTGGAGAAGATGACCTTGCACGGGCGTACGACCGCCAACCTCGCCGTCACCGGCGACGACTTCCGGTCTCGTCTCGGCCTGCGCTCCACCTGGTTCAACCTGTCGGTCTGAACCACCAGCCCATCGACCTGAATGGTCGTTCAGGCTAGGGTGGGCCCACCATGCTGACCCGGACGACACCCTTCTACCCGCGGTTGAGCGAGCTCAACCAGACCGGTCTCTACACCCACTGGGCGGGCCATCTGTCCACCCTGCGCTACGACCTCTCCGCCAAGCACGAGTACTTCGCGGTCCGGAACTCCGCAGGCTTCTTCGACACCTCGCCGCTCTTCAAGTACCGCATCACCGGGCCCGACTCCGAGCGGTTCCTGGCCGGGGTGATGACCCGGGACATCCGTCGGTGCCGGCCCGGTCACGCCTTCTACACGGTCTGGTGCGACGACGGCGGCTACGTCCTCGAGGACGGCGTCCTGTTCCGGCACAGCGAGGACGACTGGCTGCTCACGGCGGCGGCCGCCAACCTGGGCTACCTCGAGAGCCTGATCGGGCGGCTCCGGGTGACGATCGAGGACGTCAGCGCCGACTACGGCGTGCTGGCGGTGCAGGGCCCCCGTTCGCGGGAGATCCTGGCCCGGCTGGCGCCCGAGGTCGAAGGCTTGGCCTACTTCGGCCTCACCCCCGCCAAGATCGGTGACGCCCCGGTCACGATCTCGCGCACCGGATACACCGGCGACCTCGGCTTCGAGGTGATCGTCGGCGCCGACGACGCGCTGCCGGTGCTCGACAAGATCATGCAGGCGGGCGAGGGCCACGGTCTTCGGCCCTTCGGCGAGGACGCCCTGCTGATGCTCCGCATCGAGGCCGGGCTGGCGCTGATGAACGTCGAGTTCTCCTCGGCCCGGCTGGCCTTCACCGACGCCGAGCGGTTCACACCCAAGGAGCTGGGCTTCGGGTGGATGCTCGGCAAGGACGGCACGGCCCTCGGTGAGGACCGGCCGTTCGTCGGCCGCCGCGCCATCGAGCGCGAGCTGCGCGAGGGCACCTCGCGGTGGGCCACCGTGGGCCTCTGGGTCGACTGGCGGGAGTTCGAGCGGCTCCACCTCGAGCGCGGCCTGCTGGTCCCCAAGGACGAGACGCCCGTGCCCTGGGAGTCGATGCTGTACGACGGTCCCACCCACGAGCAGGGCCACGACCGCGAGCGCGTGGGCTATGCCACCAGCCTGATGTACAGCCCCGTGCTCCAGCGCCACATCGCGATGGCGCGGGTGCTTCCGGCGTACGCCGCGAAGGGCTCCACCGTGCACCTGGAGATCACCGTCGACCACGAGTACGTCACGGTGCCGGTCACGACCGACCGGATGCCCCTGTTCAACCCAGCCCGCAAGACCGCCCCCGCTGGTTGAGGAGGTCGCGCAGCCAGAGCCCCGGAACCAAGGAAGAGAAGGAACCAATGACCTCGAGCAACACCTACGACGCGATCGTCGTCGGGGGCGGGCACAACGGCCTGGTCAACGCGGCGTACCTCTCCAAGGCGGGGCTGAACACCCTGGTGCTGGAGAAGCGTCACCTCGTCGGTGGCGCCGCGATCACCGAGGAGCTCCAGCCGGGGTTCTCGTTCACCACGTTCTCCTACGCCCTGAGCCTGCTGCGGCCCGACATCATCCACGAGCTCGACCTGGTCAAGCACGGCTTCATGCCACTGCTCATGCCCACCAGCTTCTCGCCGATGGAGAACGGCGACTACCTGCTGATGACCGAGGACGAGCAGTTCAACGAGCAGGAGATCGGGCGGCACAGCCGTCGCGACGTCGACGGCTACCACCGGTGGAGCCACGACGTCGACAAGGTCATCCAGCTGGTCAAGCCGCTGTTCGACCACGCGCCGCCCGACATCTTCAGCGACGACCCCGAGGACGCCGCCGACGTGGCCTGGCTGGTCAAGCAGCTGCGTGGAGCAGATCGCAAGACGCTGCACGACACGATCCGGTTCCTCACCGGCAGTGCCGCCGACCTGCTCGACGACTACTTCGAGTCCGACATCGTCAAGGCCTCGATCGCCTCGTCGTCGATCATCGGCAACCGGCTCGGCCCGATGTCCCAGGGCTCCGGCCTCGTCCTGCTCTTCCACATCATGGGCGAGCACGACGGCCACCACGGCGCCTGGGCGTTCCACAAGGGCGGCAACGGCGGCTTCACCCAGGTGCTGTCGCGGGCAGCGCAGGCGTACGGCGCGACCGTGCGCCTCGAGGCGCCCGTCGACCACGTGATCACCAAGGACGGCGCCACGACGGGCGTGGCCCTGGCCGACGGCACCGAGTTCTCCGCCCCGATCGTGATCTCGGCGCTCGACCCGCGGCGCACCTTCACCGAGCTGGTCGACCCGCGCGAGCTGCCGACCGACCTGGTCGAGGCGATCGACCGCTACCGCTTCCAGGGCACCTCGGCGAAGGTGAACTTCGCGCTGGACGACGTACCGGTGTTCCCGGCCCTGAAGGGCCGGCTCGACCACCTGGGCGGCTTCATCAACATCGGCCCGTCGATCGAGTACCTCGAACGCGCCTACGACGACGCCAAGTACGGCTGGTACTCGGCGAGGCCGTTCATCGACGGCGCCGTGCAGTCGGTCGTCGACCCCGACATGGCGCCACCCGGCAAGCACGTGATGAGCTGCTTCATCGCCTACGCGCCGTACCACCTCAAGGGCAGCGACTGGGACACCGAGCGTGAGCCGTTCGGTGACGTCGTGCAGTCGACGCTGGAGTCGCACTTCCCGGGCTTCGGCGACCTCGTGCTCCACCGCGAGGTGGTGACGCCGCTCGACATCGAGCGGGTCGCGGGGCTCACCGAGGGCAACATCTTCCACGGCGAGTTCCTGGCGCCGCAGATGTACTTCATGCGGCCCGCCCCCGGGTACGCCCGCTACAACACCCCGATCGCCGGCTACTACCAGTGCGGCTCCGGCACCCACCCGGGCGGCTGCGTCACCGGTGGTCCAGGCAAGCTCGCAGCGCAACGGATCCTGGCCGACCGGGACCGCTGACTCGCGGGCTGAAGAAGGGCGACCGACGAGGCCCGGCGTGGCTATCCTCTCGCCATGTACCTCATCCTCGCCATCATCGTGTTCGGCATGGCCATCGGCGCAGTTGCGCAGCTGATCCTCGGGCGACGGGGCGGCCACGTCGACTGGACGTCGGCGATCGTGGCCGGGCTCGCCGGCTCGTTCCTCGGTGGGTTGGTGGTCAGCCTGCTGTCCGGTGACGGCCTCGCCCTGAGGCCGAGCGGCATCATCGGGTCGCTCGCCGGCGCGATCGTGCTGACGCTGGGTTGGCGCTGGTGGGAGCGCCGGAACAAGCCGACCGCGGCGCAACGGGCGGCCAAGCGGTCGGGAGACCCGCGCAAGGCCAACCCGCGCTGACCGGGAGGCCGGCCGCCGGCCGGGTCAGGCCAGGAACTGCTCGAGGAGGCCCGGCTGGGCCTCGCGAGCCAGGGCGACGGCGTCGTCGGCCGGGAGGTCGAGGACGCGGACCGACTGGCGACCCCCGGCCGTGGTGGCGACGAGGTCGGTGAGGCCGACCCGACGCTGGAACCAGGTCGCACGCAGGTTCCAACCGATCACCGACGGCGTCGCGAGCGCCTCCCGCCGCCGCGCGAGGCTGCCCGACCGGGCCACGAGGTAGCCGCCGACGACGGCGTGCCCGAGGCCCCGCGAGCGGTCGACCGCCAGGACCACGGCCACCGCGAGGACCAGCACGACGACGACCAGCCACCAGCCGGTCCAGAGGTACGCCGCGCCCGCCGCAGCCGCTGCCAGGGCGGCGGCCGGCACCATCACCCGCGTCCAGCGCCGTCGTACGGCACGTCGCCCGTGCCTGATCAGTGGCGCCGTGACCGGCCCGGGGCTCCCCAGCACCTCGGCCGCGACCCGGTCCACCTCGTCGCGCGGGGCGGGCGGGACCAGGACCGAGCTGCCCTGCTCCTTGCGACCCAGGCCGGTCACGATGGCCGAGAGGCGGGCACCACCGGCGAGCCGGAGGCTGAGCGGTTCACCGATGCTCACGCCGGAGACCCGGGCGTCGTCGAGGCTGGTCTCACGCGTGGTGAAGAGACCACGACGGAGGTGCCACGAGCCGTCGGCGGTCAGGCGGCTGAGCCGGAAGCCGAAGTTCGTGACGAGGTAGCCCGCCACGGCCAGCAGGCAGAGCACGATGACGACCGCGGCGAGCCCGCCGAGCACGAGCAGGGTCACCCCCAGCCGCTCGAGGGCATGGGTGTCCACCGACGGTGTCCACTCCAAGGTGCGGAAGGCCTGCAACAACACCCCGAGCGCCGCCCCGGCGATGACCACCCCCGACGACGTCAGCGGAGCGAAGCGAACCCAGCCCGGGTCGATGGTGAGCACCACCTGGCGGTCCGTACCCTGCTGCACTGAGGGGTCCGGAGCGACCGAGACGCGGAGCAGTCGGCCCCGGAGCTCTTCGGCGGTCGCGACCGAGAGCCCGTCGAGCACGAGCCGGTCCTCGCCCTTGTCGGTGCTGTGGCCGGTGCCGACCCGGAGGGTGACGAGTCCGAGGGCGCGATGGATCGGCGAGGCGGTCAGGTCGACGGTGCGCACCCGGTCGAGCGGGGTCGAGACGACCCGCTTGTTCAGCAGCCCGCGGCGCACCTCGACGCGTCCGGCGGTCAGGCGGTAGCTCGTGGTGAGGTAGCGCAGCAGGCCGAGCGTGACCGGGATGCCGATCCCGACGAGGCCCCAGATGCCGCCGTCGGAGAAGCGGCCGAACAGGACGAAGCCGATGAGGACCGGGAGGAAGCGGCCGATCTCGCGGACCGGATGCACGAGCAGCATCCGGCGGTCCAGCCGGTGCCAGCCGAGGACCTGGTCGACCGGGTCCATCAGGTCGCGTCGCCCGGCACGGAGTCGGCCATCCGGGTCAGGTCCTCGACCACGGCCAGCGCGCGCTGCTGGTCGAGGCCCTCGATGGTGAGAGCACCGGCGGAGGAGGCGGTCGTGATCCGCACCGTGGCCAGGCCGAACAGCCGCGCGATCGCACCCTCGCGGTGGTCGACGGTCTGGACGCGGGACATCGGGGCGATCCGCCGCTCGCGCGCCCACCATCCGGTCTGGGTGTAGACCGCGCTCTCGGTCACCTCCCAGCGGTGGACGTGGTAGCGCCACAGCGGCACCAGCACGGCGTACGCGAGCAGGAGTACGACGAGTCCCCCCAGCAGCCACGCCGGGAGGTCGAACCAGTCCCATGGTCCGCTGGCCAGCACCAGGAAGGCCACCACCGCCGCTCCGCGCAGCAGGTCCTCCAGGCACCACATCAGGCGTGCCCGCGGGCTGACCCGCTCGCGCGGAGCGCGCAGGTGGACCGCGTCATCGGGAGGGCCGCCGGCCGGATCTGGTGCGGACATCAGTCCTTGAGCTCGCAGATGACGGCGCCGTTGGTGACCGTGGCGCCGACCTCCGCCTGCAGCCCGGTGACGGTGCCGGCCTTGTGGGCCTTGAGCGGCTGCTCCATCTTCATCGCCTCGAGCACGACGACCACGTCACCCGCGGCGACGGTCTGGCCCTCCTCGACCGACACCTTGACGATGGTGCCCTGCATCGGGCTGGTCACGGCATCGCCGCTCGCGGCGGCGCCGGTCTTCCTGCCCGAACCGCGCTTGGGCTTCTTCGCCCCGGTCGAGCCGGTCGAGACCCCGGCCCCGAGTCCGCCGGGTAGCGACACCTCGAGGCGCCGCCCGCCGACCTCGACCACGACGGTCTGCCGCTCGTCGGGCTCGGCGGCCTCGGCGCCGGCGCCGGCGTACGGCGTGATCTGGTTGTCGAACTCGGTCTCGATCCACGAGGTGTAGACGCCGAAGTGCCCGTCCCTGTCCGAGCCGCTGCCGATGTACGCGGGGTCGTCGACCACCGCGCGGTGGAACGGGATCACCGTCGGCATCCCGTCGACGACGAACTCGGCCAGCGCCCGTCGCGAGCGCTCCAGCGCCTGGGTGCGGTCGCGGCCGGTGATGATCACCTTGGCGATCAGCGAGTCGAACGCGCCCGGGATGGTCTCGCCGGCGACGTAGCCGCCGTCGACCCGGACCCCGGGCCCGCTGGGCGGCTCCCAGCGCGAGAGCGTGCCGGGCGCCGGCATGAAGTTGTTGCCACCGTCCTCGGCGTTGATCCGGAACTCGATCGAGTGTCCGTCGACGACCGGGTCGTCGTAGCCGAGCTCCTCGCCGGCCGCGATCCGGAACATCTCGCGCACCAGGTCGAGGCCGGTGACCTCCTCCGAGACGGGGTGCTCGACCTGAAGCCGGGTGTTGACCTCGAGGAAGCTGATGGTGCCGTCCTGGCCGACCAGGAACTCGCAGGTGCCGGCGCCGACGTACGCCGCCTCCCGCAGGATCGCCTTCGACGCGTCGTAGAGCCGGGTCACCTGGTCGTCGGTGAGGAACGGCGCGGGCGCCTCCTCGACCAGCTTCTGGTGGCGGCGCTGGAGCGAGCAGTCGCGGGTGGAGACCACGACGACGTTGCCGTGCTGGTCGGCGAGGCACTGGGTCTCGACGTGGCGGGGCTTGTCGAGGTACTTCTCGACGAAGCACTCACCGCGTCCGAAGGCGCTGACGGCCTCACGTACGGCGGACTCGTAGAGGTCGGCGACCTCCTCCATCTTCCGTGCGACCTTCAGGCCGCGGCCCCCGCCGCCGAACGCCGCCTTGATCGCGATCGGCAGGCCGTGCTCCTCGGCGAAGGTGACGACCTCGTCCGCGCTCTCGACCGGGTCCTTGGTGCCGGCGACCAGCGGCGCGCCCACCTTCTCGGCGATGTGGCGGGCCTTCACCTTGTCGCCGAGGTTCTCGATCGCCGCGGGGGGCGGACCGATCCAGACGAGCCCGGCGTCGAGCACCGCCTGGGCGAAGTCACGGTTCTCGGCCAGGAAGCCGTAGCCGGGATGGACCGAGTCGGCGCCGGCCTCCTGGGCGACCTTCACGATCTTGGCGATGTCGAGGTAGGAGTCGGCCGGGGTCGCGCCTCCGAGGCTGTGGGCCTCGTCGGCGAGCCGGACGAAGAGCGCGTCGCGGTCCGGATCGGCGTACACCGCGACGCTGCCGATGCCCGCGTCCTTGCACGCTCGGATCACGCGTACGGCGATCTCGCCGCGGTTGGCGATCAGGACCTTGTGCAGTGGCTTGACCTCGGGCAAAGCGTGCTCCTGCTCTCGTCGGTGCTCCGCCGTGCACACTATCGCCGTGGGCGACCGAGAGCGCACGCCGCCGTCCCCCGTGGTCTCGAGCGACCAGCGGGGGACGACGGCGGTGGTCAGCCGATCTGGTCCGCCATGCGCAGGAGGTTGCGTGCCTGTGCGATCAGGCTCGTGCTCGTGCCGTGGTTGAGCTTCTGCCCCGCCGCAGCCCGTGCGAGCGCGTCCTTCATCTCGGTCGCGAGCCGGTCACGCCGGTCCGCGATCTTCTGCAACGCCGACTCGGTGTCGGCGAACTGGGTGTCGTCACTGGCTGAGCCGCTGGCGAGTGCTTGCGAATCGGCCTGCAACGTGGCCGTGGACAGCGCGCCCACCGAGGAGTTGATCTGCTGGTACGCCGCCGCCAGCGCCGCCGCGTCGGTCAGGGCCGGCGTCGGGTGGGCCAACACCTGTGAGATGACGCTGCCATCGCTGGTGTAGTCGTCGCGGAGCCCGAGCAGCCACAGCATGGTCGGCCGCAGGTCGACCTCCTCCACCCAGGTGCCACGCGTCGAGGCCTCGGGCACGGTGCGGGTCGAGTTGGGGTCCTGCGACTCGTTGCTCTGCTCCGGCGTCGGCCCGTCGATCCCGAGGTTGGCCACCCCCGGGCCTGCGAACGACGACCAGGTCACGTCGATGTTCGGCGAGTAGTACCCGTGGTTGTAGGCGAAGCCCGGGTTGATCGACACGTTCGGCCCGGTGGTGGAGAAGAAGTAGTCCGGCACCGGGAACATCGTGTAGGACGGCGTCCGCAACGGATCAACGGTCTGCATGTGCAGGATGCGTTGTTCGACCGCGCCCGCCTGGTACTTCACGATCCTCTCGCCGTTCGCCCCGCTGTAGGGGTTGTCGGCCGTCATCGCGGCGGTGTCACGCTCCAGCTGTCGCAGCGTCGGGTCGTCGAGACCGGGCTGCCCGTGGGCGTAGATCGAGGCGCCCTGAGGCTCCACGTCGTACGTCGTGCCGGCGCTCGCGGTGGTCGAGAGCAGGCCCTTGATGTTGGCCTGGAGCTCGCCGACCGTGTTCGCCGGGTAGGTGCAGAACACGGTCACGCCGTCGCAGTTCGCCGGGGTCGGAGTGATCGCGCGACCCACGTTGGCGCCGTCGAACTGGTCGTTCTCCTCGGAGCCGATCACGAACAGCGTGTTGGAGGCGTTGATGCCGTCCGCCGCAAGCCGCTGCAAGAACGTCTTGAACGCCTCGTTGTACGCCGTTCCGTTGTCGGCGTAGCACTTGTCGCCGGGGCCGATCGGCTTACCTGAACCGGTGGCCGCCGCCGTGGTGCAGTTGCTGGTGCCCGCCTTCCGCTCGTGCATGTCCGAGATGTATCCGTAGGTCACCGGGATGCCGCTCTCCTGCATGTCCGCCAACATGGCCAGCGTCTGGCTCGGCGTCGGGCTGAAGCCCGGGAAGCCGGGGTGAGGCGGCGGTGGAAGGAACGCCCCGTCGATCTCGTTGCCGTTCAGGTCGACGAGGTTGCCGGCGGCGTTGGTGACCTGGTAGCCGTTGTGGGTCAGGTTCACGGTGCCGGCACCCAGCTGTGGCGCGACGTACTTGTGGCCGAAGAGCGCCTGGTAGCCGTGATAGCCGCCCGGCTCGGTAGGCAGCGAGTCGGTGACGGCCGACGGCGTCGGCGTCGTCTGCCCGAACTTGACGGCCTGCGCGTCGGCGCACGTCGCCGAGCCCTGGGCGCAGTGGACCGCCTCGCCGATGTAGTCGGCCACCTCGGCGTCCTTGAAGCTGTCCGTGGTGTCGGCATTGAGCTGGTTCACCTCGGGGGAGTCGGGGCCGAAGAGCGTCGGAATGTCGACGTTGGCGTTCTCGGCCACCATGTTGGCGGTCGAGAAGTCACCGACGTCGCAGCCGGCGCGGGTGAACGGGACCCAAGGAGCGGGAGTCTGGCGGTTCGGCGCCCCGCTCGCCGGCACGGTGTCGCTGTAGACCATCGACGGCGACGTGTCGTGCCCCGCGGTGGGGGGCGACTTGGTGTCCGCCACCGGGCTGGTCCAATACGCGAACGACGCGGCGGGGTCGGTGGTGCCGTCGGGGTTGTACGTCTTGTAGGAGTTCGACAGCGGCTGGCCGTGCCGGTCGCCGTACAGGCCGGTGTAGATGGACAGGCTGTCGTCGGCCGTGTGGGCGATCATCGGCGTGTGGGTGTTGGACACGATGGTGCCGTTCTGCTTCATGAAGTTCATGAGGGCGGGTATCCGCTGCAGGTCCGAGGGCACGTTCGGGTTGTCGCGGCCGAAGTGGACGTTGTCGAACACGATGTTGATCACGTGCGAGATCCCGTGCCCGAGATCGCAGGAGGACGTCGCGGGGGTCGCCCCGACGGCCGAGGTGGTGGCCCCGGTCAGGGCCGGGATGACGAGTGCGCCGGCGATCAGGCCGGTGCCCGCGACGCCCGAGAAGAGGCGGCGCCTCGTGGCATGCGTGCGATAGGACATGCTGCTGGACTCCTTATCCGAGTGGACCCGAGGTGATCCGCTGGCCGACATTGCCACCACTCGGCGGCCGCGTCACCCCCCCTCGGGTTGAACAGGAGGCGGCGGTCCGGGGAAGGCGTGGTTGCATGGGCTCCATGCAGGTGAACAGGGAGGCGTTGGAAGAGCTCTGTGCGGCCCTGCCCGGTGACGTGGTGACCACCGACCCGGCCGCGGTCGAGAAGTACCGCCACGACTGGTCGCGCGACCCGTCCGCCGGTACGCCGCTCGCGGTGGTGCGCGCGGAGAACGCAGGCCAGGTGCAGACGGCCGTGCGGTGGGCCGCGACCCACCGCGTTCCCGTCGTGCCCCGAGGGGCCGGGAGCGGGCTGTCCGGGGGGTCGAGCGCGGTCGACGACGGCATCGTGCTGAGCCTCGAGCGGATGACGGAGATCGAGATCGACACCCAGTGCCAGGTCGCGGTGGTCGAGCCGGGCGCCTTCAACAAGGACGTCAAGGCAGCCGCCGCGAAGGACGGGCTCTGGTACCCGCCCGACCCGTCGTCGTACGAGATCTGCTCGATCGGCGGCAACGTCGCGACCAACGCCGGGGGTCTGTGCTGCGTGAAGTACGGCGTGACCACCGACTACGTGCTCGGGCTCGACGTCGTGCTCGCCGACGGCACCCTGATCACCCTCGGCGGGAAGCGGATCAAGGACGTCGCCGGCCTCTCGCTGCTCAAGCTCTTCGTCGGCAGTGAAGGGACGCTCGGGATCGTGACCCGCGCGATCCTACGGCTGGTGCCGGCCCAGGCCGCGCGGTCGACGCTCGTGGCAACCTTCCCGACCGTGCACGCGGCGGCCGAGGCCGTCGTCACGATGCGGTCGACGATGCGGCCGAGCCTGTGCGAGCTGATGGACCGGGCGTCGATCAACGCCGTCGAGGACTACCGGCCGATGGGGCTCGACCGTACGGCCGGGGCCCTCCTGATCGTGCAGTCCGACGCTCCGGGCGAGTCGCGGACGACCGAGATGGCGACGATGCACAAGGCGTGCAGCTCGGCCGGTGCGGTCGAGTGCTTCACCACCGACGACGCTGCTGAGGGCGAGCTGTTCGTGCAGGCCAGGCGGACGGCGTTCCCGGCGCTCGAGGCGCGGGGGTCGCTCCTCCTCGAGGACGTCGGCGCCCCGGTGCCGCTGCTGCCCGACCTGCTCGACGCGATCGGTCGCGTCGCGGCGGCGTACGACGTCGAGATCCCCGTGGTCGCCCACGCCGGCGACGGCAACACCCACCCCAACATCGTCTACGACCCGACGGACGCCGATGCCGAGCGGCGGGCGCGTGCGGCCTTCGGTGAGGTGATGGCGGCGGCGATCGCGCTCGGCGGCACCATCACCGGTGAGCACGGGGTCGGCAAGGCCAAGGCGGTCGCACTGCCCGCCCAGCTCGGCCCCGACGTGATGGCGCTGACGCGGAGGATCAAGGACGCCCTGGACCCCGAAGGGATCCTCAACCCCGGCACCATCCTGTGACCGGCCGGGGGTCGAGCGGAGTCGAGTCCAGTCGCTAGCCTCGAACGCGTGATCACCGAGCGGCACCTCTTCGGGCCCGGACCCTCCAACCCCTACCCCGAGGCGACCGACGCGCTCGCCCGGCCCCTGCTGGGGCACCTCGACCCGGCGTTCCTGGCGATCATGGACGAGGCCTGCGAGATGCTCCGCACCGTCTGGGGTACGACGAACGCCCGGACCCTCCCGATCTCGGCCACCGGCTCGGCCGGGATGGAGGCGGCGTTCGTCAACACCGTCCACGACGGTGACGTCGTCGTGGTGGCCGTCAACGGCCTCTTCGGCCAGCGGATGTGCGACGTCGCGACCCGTTGCGGCGCCGAGGTCGTCGCCGTCGACCACGAGTGGGGACATCCGGTCGACGTCGACCGGGTGCTGTCCGCGCACCCGAGCCCGGCGATCATCGCCGCGGTCCACGCCGAGACCAGCACCGGCGTCCGCTCCGACATCGCGGCGCTCGGCGCAGGCAAGGGTGACGCCCTGCTCGTCACGGACGCCGTGACGAGCATCGCCGGCATCGAGCTGGCGGCCGACGACTGGGGGATCGACGTCGGGTACGCCGGCACCCAGAAGTGCCTCGGGGTGGCACCCGGCCTGGCGCCCTTCACGATCAACGAGCGCGCCTTCGACCGCCGCGTCGAGAAGCCGCGCAGCTGGTACCTCGACCTCAACCTGCTCGGCGGCTACGTCGGCGAAGCGTCCGCCAAGGGCGGCGGCCGCACCTACCACCACACCGCCCCGGTCGCGATGGTGGTCAGCCTCCATGCCGCACTGGTGCGGATCCTCGACGAGGGCCTGCCCGCGGTCTGGGCCCGCCACGCCGACGCAGGGCGCCGGCTCCAGGAGGGTCTGGAGGATCTGGGCCTCGAGCTGTTCGCGGCCGAGGGGTGGCGCCTGCCCGAGCTGACCACCGTGAAGGTCCCCGACGGCGTCGACTCGGCCGCCGTCCGCCGCTACCTCCTGGAGGTGCACGGCCTCGAGATCGGGGCCGGCGCCGGGGCGTACGCCGCCTCGGTGTGGCGGATCGGCCTGATGGGCCACAACGCCCGCCCCGACGCCGCGCTCCTGGTGCTCGCGGCGCTGAAGGACGCGCTGGCTCAGGCCGGCTGAGGCTGGGTCACGACGCGCCCGACGATCTCGACCAGCTGGTCGCGCGTCGGACCTGGCGCGTACGTCGGCCGCCAGCCGCCGGCGTACACCTCGCGGGCGATCGGCTCGGCCTCCCGCAGCGAGGCGGGCAGCGCCGCCATCGAGAGGTAGCCGCCGGCCGACGCCATGATCTCGGGCCGCACCTCGGCGGCGGTGAGGATCAGGTCCGACGGCAGGGGCGCGTCGACGTCGATGTCGGCGCCGTTCCACCGGTCGAGGCGGACGGCGTCCATGTGGATGTGGTCGGCGACCCACGGCTTCATCGTCTCGGCACTCCAGTCGTCGAAGGCGTGACCCGTGGCGGCCAGGTCGTCGCTGTCGTGGTCGAGCAGGCTGAGCAGCGCCTCGCACTGCCACAGCGTCGTGGTGATGCCGCGGCCGAAGACCGGGGTCGTCGTGGCGACGCTGTCGCCGGCGAAGAAGAGCCCAGGCAGGATGAGCTCGCCGTCGTCGTCGCGCTGGCTGCGGTAGACGTTGAGCAGGGCCCCGCCGGCGAGCACGTCCGTGACCGGCTCGGCGCGCTCGGGGTCGGTCCAGACGTCGAGGCCCGGGATCGCCCGAGAGGCAGCCTCGAACGCGTCCTCGTAGCGCAGTGAGCGCAGCGCCGTGTCGTCGGACCGCCGGACGATCAGCACCGAGAAGAGGCCCTTCTCGTGGCGGAAGACCAGCGACAGGTACCCGTCGAGGTCGGCCTGCCAGGCGATCGGGTTGGTCATCGGTCCGGGTTCGGCACCGGGCTTGAGCCGGTAGACGCGGTCGACGTACGCCAGGCCGCACGGGCCGCCGATGCCCGCGCGCTCCGCCAGGCCGCGGGTCGCGCGTCCGGCGCGTCCGGACGCGTCGACCACGAGCTCCGCTGCCACGGGTACGCCGTCCACGAGCACTCCGGCGGCGCGTCCGCCCTCCTCGAGCACCGACTCCACATGTCCTCGACGAAGCCTGAAGCCGGGGGTGGCGATGGCGGCGGTGCGCAGCGACCGCTCGAAGGTCTCGCGGCGCGAGCGCAGCCCGAGGCGGTTCGTCGCGCCGCCGTGGTCCTCGAACTCGATCGGCTCGACCCCCGCCTCGAGCCACAGGCCGAGCGCCTCGGGCACCTCGCGCTCGAGCGACTCCACGACCGTCTGCCGGAACGCGTGCGCGTGGTGGAACTGCATCACCCCACGCCGCGCCCATGTGGTGTCGTCGGCCGGGCCCGGGTCGCGGTCGACCGCCGTCACCCGGTGGCCCCTCCGCGCGAGCGCGGTTCCCAGGAACAGTCCGGCCGGCCCCGCGCCGATGATCACGATCTGCATGTCGTCTCTCCCCGTCGTCGAATATTCACTACACTGAGGATGTAGCGAATTGTCGTCCCGCGTCAACGTCTTTTCAGGAGTCCCGGTGAGCCGGCCACGGACCTATCACTCGACGGTGCGCGCCGAGGCCGCCCGGCTGACCCGCCGACGGATCGTCGGCGCGGCCCGCGAGCTCTTCGAGGCGCGCGGTTACTCCGGCACCACGATCGATGCGGTCGCCGAGGCTGCCGGGGTCAGCCGTCGTACGGTCTTCCTCTCCGTCGGCTCCAAGGCCGAGCTGCTCAAGACCGCCTGGGACTGGGCCGTGGTCGGCGACGACGAGCCGGTCCCGATGGCCGAACGTCCCCACGTCCTGGCGATGCAGGAGGTCACCGACCCGGGCGCGCTCGTGCGGCTCTGGGCGGACCAGGTGTTGCAGGTCGGCGACCGGCTGGCGCCCCTCGAGGTCGTGCTCAACCGGGCCGTCGACGCCGACGCCGAGGCGGCCGCGCTCCGTGCCCGGATCGACGTCGAGCGGCAAGGAGGGGCGCGGATGTTCGTCTCCCACCTGGCCGGGGTCGGCGGTCTCCGCGAGGGTCTCGGCGTGGACGAGGCCGTCGACATGTGCTGGATCCTGATGAACCCGCTGCTCCAGGCGCGTCTGCTCACCGAGCGCGGCTGGGCCCGCGAGGCGGTCGCGGACTGGCTGGTCCGGCTGACCACCGCTTCGCTGCTCCCCTGACCGCCCTAGGGTGACCGGCATGGCGGAGACACGGTGGGAGCAGGCCCGTGCCCAGGAGCGGGCGGCGGGACAGGGCGGGTACGGCGCGCACTTCGCGCGGCTGATGGACGAGGGCGTCGACATCGAGGGCGAGGCTCGTCTGGCGGATGTGCTGGCTCCTCGCGGTGGCTGGATCCTCGACGCCGGCTCCGGGATGGGCCGGGTCGGCGCGTCGCTCCTCACCCGGGGCCACCACGTCGTCGGGGTCGACTTCGACGCCGAGATCATCGAGCAGTCGCGCAGGACCTTCCCGGACCTGCCCGTCGTACCGTCCCGGCTCGACGGGCTGACGCCGGAGATGCTCGGTGCGGCGGGCTTCCCGACGTCGTACGACGTGGTCGTCTGTGTCGGCAACGTGATGATCCTGCTCGCGCCCGACACCGAGCGCACGGTCCTCAGCGTGCTGGGCTCACTGCTCGCGCCGCAGGGGCGCCTCCTGGTCGGGTTCAGCATCCGTGACGCCCCCGCGCCGACGTCCCGGGAGTACCCGGTAGCGGAGTTCGTCGCCGACTGCGAGGCGGTGGGGCTGGAGGTCGAGGCTCGTTTCTCGTCGTACGACCTTCAGCCCTTCACCGACGACAGCGACTACGTCGTGCACGTGCTCCGGCCGGCCCGCGCGACGGTTAGCGATCATTAACCGACGCCGCTAGCATGTCCGCCATGATGTACGAGCTGTCGCGCGAGCACGAGGAGTTCCGGCGCGCCGTCCGCGACTTCGCAGAGGCCGAGATCGCCCCCCACGCGGCGCAGTGGGACCGCGACCATCACTTCCCGGTCGACGTGGTGCAACAGATGGGCAAGCTCGGGCTGATGGGCCTCACCGCCCCGGAGGAGTACGGCGGCGCCGGCGAGGACGGCGACTTCACCAGCCTGTGCGTCGCGATCGAGGAGATCGGCCGCGTCGACCAGTCCCTCGGCATCACCCTCGAGGCCGCGGTCGGGCTGGGCATCAACCCGATCCAGACCTACGGCACGGAGGAGCAGAAGGCGCACTGGCTGCCCGACCTCGTGGCCGGCCAGACCCTGGCCGGGTTCGGCCTCACCGAGCCCGGCGCCGGCTCCGACGCCGGTGCCACCCGCACCCGCGCCGAGCTCCGCGACGGCGAGTGGGTCGTCAACGGCGCCAAGCAGTTCATCACCAACTCCGGCTCCGACATCACCTCGTGCGTCACGGTCACCGCCCGCACGGGTGAGCGGGTCTCGACAGGCTCGACCACCGAGACGCGCCCGGAGATCTCCGCGATCATCCTGCCGAACGGAACGCCCGGCTTCACCGTCGAGCCGGCGTACGACAAGCTCGGCTGGCACGCCTCCGACACCCACCCGCTCAGCTTCGAGGACTGTCACGTCCCCGAGGGCAACCTGCTCGGCGAGCGCGGCCGCGGGTACGCGCAGTTCCTGGCCACCCTCGACGACGGCCGCGTCGCCATCGCCGCCCTGGCGGTCGGCTGCATCCAGGCGTGCCTCGACGCGTCCCTGCAGTACGCCGGGGAACGGCAGACGTTCGGCGTTCCGATCGGCCGCAAGCAGGGCGTCGCCTTCCAGATCTCCGACCTCGAGGTCATGCTGCGCGCCAGCCGCCTGCTCACCTACCAGGCCGCTGCGATGAAGGACGCCATGCGCGACGGCAAGGGCCCCAAGCCCGGCGAGTTCAAGCAGGCCGCCGCCGTCGCCAAGCTCTACGCCACCGAGTCGGCGGTCACCGCCACCCGGATCGCCACGCAGGTGTTCGGCGGGTACGGCTTCATGGAGGAGTACCCCGTCACGCGCTTCTACCGCGACGCCAAGGTGCTCGAGATCGGCGAGGGCACCTCCGAGGTGCAGCGGATGCTGATCGCACGCGGACTCGGCCTCCCGGTCGAGTAGTGCGCGTCCTGCGCGACCTCCCGTCCGAGGTTCGGGCGCTGGCCGGAGTCGCCTTCATGGTGGCGCTGGGCTTCGGTCTGGTCGCGCCCGCGCTGCCGCTGTTCGCGCGCGAGTTCGGAGTCGGCAGAGCGGCCGCGGGAGCCGTGGTGAGTGCCTTCGCCCTGATGCGGCTGGTGATGGCGCCGTTCGTCGGCCGGCTCGTGAACGCGTTCGGGGAGCGGGTCCTGCTCGCGGCCGGCATCGGGGTCGTCGCGGTGAGCAGTGCCCTGGCCGGTCTCGCGCAGTCCTACTGGCAGCTGCTCGTCCTGCGAGGTGCCGGAGGCATCGGCTCGATCATGTTCAGCGTGAGCGCGGCCAGCCTCCTGGTGAGGGTCACGCCGAGCCATCTGCGCGGCCGCGCCCAAGGAGTCTGGGCGGGTGCCTTCCTGATCGGTCTGGTCGCAGGTCCCGCGGTCGGGACGGTGGCGAGCTTCTCGCTCCGGCTGCCGTTCTTCCTGTACGCCGGAACGCTGGTCATCGCCGGCCTGCTCGGGCTCGGTGCGTTGCGCCACAGCGAGCTGGCGGCCCGTCAGTCGGACCGTTCCGAGCCGCTGGCATTGGCCGTCGCCCTGCGCAACCGCGCCTACCTCGCTGCCCTGGCCGCGGCCTTCGCCGGCGACTTCGCCCTGGTCGGCGCCCGGTCGGCGATGGTGCCCCTGTATGTGCGCGACGCTCTTCACCTGTCGGCCGGCTGGGCGTACGCCGCGTTCCTCATCGTCAGCCTCGTCAGCGGAGCCCTCCTGCTGCCGACCGGCAAGGTCGCGGACACGATCGGTCGCCGGCCGGTGATCGTGGTGGGACTCCTCGTCGGGGCGCTGGCGTTCCTGCTGCTCCCGGCCCTGCCGGCCATCGCCGGACTGGTGACCGCGACGGTGCTGATCGGCGTGTCGGCAGCCTCGGACGCGGTGGCGCCCGGGGCGGTGATGGGCGACGTGGTGGCCGGCAAGGGCGGCACCGTGGTGGCGGTCTTCCAGATGGCCGGCGATCTCGGTCTCGTCCTCGGCCCCGTCGTGACCGGCCTGGTGGCCGACGCCGCGGGATACTCGCCGGCCTTCGTCCTGTGCGCCGTGGTGTGCGTGCTGCCGGTGTTCGCTGCGCTGGCGGCGCCCGAGACGCTCCTCCGCGACGAGTCGGGATCGGCAGCGCCGGTGAAGGACCCTGCCAAGGACGCCACCTGACCCGCAACCTTCGGGGTTCCAGGTGCGTCTCACCAGCGTGGTGGCGGCGAGGCGGCGTACGACGGTCTGCTGGACGAGTGCGATCGCCCTGCTCGCGGGACTCTCCGCGTGCGGGTCGGACCGGTCCACTCCGACACTGACCCGCCTCCCGCCCACCACGCCAGGGGAGCACCGTTCGACGCGAGCCCGAACGGTGTGACCTGGCGGCCAGGGGCCGCACGCTGAATACCTGGATCCGAAGGCCGGTTCCCTAGACTGCAGGGGTGCCGTCGCGCCTGCCCCACCTCTTCGTCGAGATCGGGCGTTTCATGGTCACCGGGGGACTGGCGACCATCACCTCGTTCACCATCTTCAACTTCCTGGTCCACGGCCTCTACATCACCAAGAACCCCTGGCTCGGCGACCAGCCGATCGCGGCCTTCATCATCGCCAGCCTCGTCGGCATGGTCGTCAGCTACCGGCTGAGCCGGAACTGGACGTTCAGCCACCGTCCGCCGGTGCACGCCGACGGGGGGCGTACGGCGTTCTTCGTGATCAACCTGGTCACGATGCCGATCTCGATCTTCTGCCTGTGGTTCAGCAGGCACGTCCTGCACCTCACCGACCCGCTCGCGGACAATGTCGCCGCGAACGTCGTCGGGGCGCTGATCGGGCAGGCCGCGCGCTTCTACCTGTTCCGGCGCTACGTCTTCCGCAAGCCGGTCACGGTCGGCGAGGTCGTGTTCCACCCGCTGCTGGACCCGAACCGCGATCTCGAGGTCGAGGAACAGGCCGAGGCCGAGCGCTTCTAGGCCGGCCCGTCCCAGAGGTCGGTCCAGGCATGACCGAGCTCGCCGAGCAGGTCCCTCAGCAGCGGCAGGCTCAGCCCGACCACGTTGTGGTGGTCGCCCTCGATCCCGGTCACGAAGGCGCCGCCCAGCCCGTCGATGGTGAACGCGCCCGCCACCTGGAGCGGCTCGCCCGTGGCGACGTACGCGGCGATCTCGGCGTCGGTGACGTCCGCGAAGTGCACGACCGTCGAGGCGGTCGCGGCCGCACGGGTGCCGGCCGCGGTGTCGCGGAGGCAGTGCCCCGTGTGCAGCACGCCCGAACGACCGCGCATCGCCTGCCAGCGACGTACGGCGACATCTGGGTCGTCGGGCTTGCCCAACGCCTCGCCGTCGAGGTCGAGCACGGAGTCGCAGCCCAGGACCAGCGACCCGTCGGTGGTCCCGTCAGCGACGGCGTCGCACTTGAGCTCCGCGAGCCGGAGCGCGAGCTCGGCCGCAGGCAGCCCCGACACCACCGACTCGTCGACCCCCGAGACCATCACGGAGGGGTGGACCCCGGCCGCACGGAGCGTCGCGAGCCGGGCCGGGGAGGCCGAGGCCAGCACGAGGGCGGTCATGGGTGCATTGTCACCGGCGGTTACCCTTCCCCGGTGTCCGACGCGCCTCCCGCACCGCACGGAGGATCTCCGTCGATCCTGCAGCCCGACTACTGGTGGTACCGCGCCCGGTCGGAGATGCTGCAGACCGCCCTCGGCCCCTACGTCCGCAACGCCGGGCGGCTGCTCGACGTCGGCAGCGCCGACGGGCCCAGCGTCGGCTGGTTGACGGCGTCTCAGAAGGTGTCGCTCGACCTCGACCCCCGAGGGCTCCGGCCGCCGGACGGGGTGTGCGGCTCGGTGCTCGCCCTCCCCTTCGCCGACACGAGCTTCGAGGTGGTCAGCGCGTTCGACGTGATCGAGCACTGCGAGCCCGAGGCAGACGCGCTGCGCGAGCTCTACCGGGTGCTCGAACCGGGCGGCCGCCTGCTCGCCTCCGTGCCGGCGTACCAGTGGGCGTGGAGCGACCACGACGTCGCGAACGGCCACCACCGTCGCTACACGCGCGCGCGGGCGGTGGCCGCACTCGAAGGCGCCGGCTTCGAGGTACGCCGTGCGACCTACGGCTTCGCCGGCGTCTTCCCGATGTTCGTCGCCGAGCGGGTCGTCCGCGGCGCCCGCCACCGGCTCGCCCGTCGTACCCACCGGCCGGCCGACGTGGTCGACGTGCCCGAGGTCGGCCCGGCTCTGGGGAAGGTTCTCCTGGGACTGTGCCGGGCGGACGAGCGGGTGCTCGCCCGCCGCGACCTCCCGTTCGGCTCGTCGGTGTTCCTGGCGGCGGTCAAGTCGTGAGCGCCGCCCGGCGGGCGGAAGCGGTCTGGATGCTCGCCGCCGCGGCCACGGTGCTGCTGGCGATGGGGGTGCTGCTGGCCGGGGACCATCGCTACTTCTGGTACGGCGACACCCCGGCCGCGTACTACGGCTGGTGGTACCACCTCGGAGACCTGGTCCGGCACGGTGAATGGCCTCCGTTGGTCGACCCACACGCCTGGCGTGCCGGCGGGATCGCCGCCGAGGGGCAGTGGGGCGCCTGGTCGCCGCTCACGGTCGGCATCGGTCTCCTGGCCACCTTCACCTCGCACCTGCTGGTCCTCGCCACGTCGGTGAAGGTGGCGTTCGCCGTGGTCGGCGCGCTCGGCACCTTCCGTCTCGTCCGCTCCTACGACGCACCGCCGGCCGCGGCGTACGTCGCCGCCGTCGCCGTCCCGATGGGCGGCATGACGCAGTACCTCGACCTGCCCTCGTGGGCCGCCGCCGAGATGATCTGGGCGCTGCTGCCCTGGGTCTGGTGGGCGCTCCGCCGGACCATGATCCGCGGCGCCAACCCGCTGCCCGCGCTGGTGCTCGGCTACCTGCTCGTCAGCGTCGGCTACGTCTTCGGCACGATCATGCTGATCGTCGTCCTGGTCGCCTGTCTGCTCGACAGCCGTCTCGCTCGCGACTGGGCGGCCCTGCGGCGCGTCCTCGTCGCCGGGGTGCTGCTCGGACTGGTGGCGCTGACCGTCTACCTGCCCGGCGTGCTCACCGCCTCGGTGACCGCACGCGACGAGGGCTTCCGCGGGTTCTTCGGCGGCAAGTTCACCACCGACCCCCTCGCCCTCCTCGCGTCGGTGCTGCCCACGGCTGCGGTCCCGAGCGCCTCGTCACACCTGCTGCCCTACGTCTACGTCGCGTGGTTCCTGCCCGTGGCGCTGTGGCTGGACTGGGGCCGGGCGCGCCGGGAGTGGCGTCCTCTGGGCGGGCTGTTGCTCTTCACGGTGGCGGCCGTCCTCCTCGTGGACGGCCCGGCGCAGATCGGACCCTTGCGCTGGCCGCTGCGGCTCCAGCCGTTCCTGGTCGTGGCGCTGGTCGTGCTGCTGGTCGTGGCCTGGCACCGCTTCGGGCTGCGGCCGACCCCGCGCCGTCTGGGGCTGTCGCTGGCCTGGGTCGTGGTGGCGGGGCTGCTGGCGCTCGTCCGCGCGCCGTCGATGTGGGCCGCTCACCTGTGTGCGGTCGCGCTCGTCGCGGCCGGCATCTCGCTCGTCTGGTGGCTGGTCGTGCACGGCCGGCTCGGCTGGGTCGCGCCCGCCGCGGGGCTCCTGACCCTGACCCTGCTGATCGTCCAGCACGCGTTCTATCCGACGCCGCCCTCGCCCCAGCGCAACGCCCCGACGGACCTCGGTGCCTACCAGGCGGTGCTGCCGGGCGCGGTCGGCGACGTGTTCCAGGTCGGCGCGACGGATCTGCTCGTGCAGCGGGATCCGCGGGCGGCTCGGGAGCTACCGATCGGCTCGGGCTGGTACCTGGGTGTCCACCCGGTGCAGAACACGTACACGGCGATCAGCCAGCTGGTGTACAAGGAGCGCTACTGCGTCTACTACGAGGGCGACACCTGCCCGGGTCTGCTCGACACCCTGTTCAGCACGGAGCCGACGACCGGGCTGAAGCGGGTCGACCTGCTCGGCGTGAGCTCCCTGTCGCTGGTCCGCCAGGACTTCCCGGCCGCCCGGTTGGCGCACCCACCGGCCGGCTGGCAGATCGCCGGGCGCACGCCGTACACGGTGCTCTGGACGCGTCGTACGCCGGTGCCCGGAGCGGGCGGCGTGGTGTGGACCTCGGCGGGCACCTCGGTGTCTGGGGTCACCGCCGGTGACGACGGCACGTCGTTCCGCGTCGACGCCGTTCCCGCCGGGGGCGGCACGGTGGTGCTGAGCCTGCTCGACTGGCCCGGCTACGCGACCGACGTGGGCAGCCTGGCCGATCCCGTCGACGGCTATCTGGTGACCGTGGACCTGCCTGCTTCGGCCGCGGGAGGCACGGTGCACGTCGACTTCCGGCCACCGGGCTGGACCGCCGAGGTCGCCGCGTGGGTGGTCGCTCTGGTGGCCGGCGCCGGCTGGTCGCTCTTCTACGGCGTACGCCGCCGCCGCGCCCGGGCATCACAGCCAGCGGCCGCTCAGCAGGTCAGGACGTAGTCGAGCCGGATCGGCGTTCGCCGGATCGTGGCGACCGTCGGGGGTGGACGGGAGCGATAGCGATGCCCCGTGGGGAGTGTCGTCTCGATCTCGTGGCCCGCGGCACCGGGTGATGGTCGTGCGAGCCAACCGCGCGCCTGTTTCGCGTAGTCGCACGCCTCGCACAGGCCCTGCGCGTTGTCGAGACTGGTCGGACCGCCCCCAGCGCGAGCCGGGGCGTGATCCGCATGACGCACGGGAGCATCGCACCAGGGTGTGCGGCAGGTACGGTCGCGGAGCCTGATGAACCGGGCCAGGCCCGTGCGGAAGAGGCGACCGCGCGCCTCAGCCGCCACCAGCTCGCCGGTGACCGGGTGGCAGTAGAGCCGCCGCAGCCACACGCGTTCACCGCTGGAACAGGCACCCGCTACGAGCTCACGCGCCAGCTCGCCGGGGATCTGCCCGAAGCCGTCGAGGTGGGCCGGATCGTCCGCGGTGCCGAACAGGTCATGGTCCGTCATCACCAGGTTGAGCGAGACCGGGACCGCGGGTCGGTCATGGGCACAGGAGGTGAGGATCGCGCCGACGAGTCGGTCCGCCATCACCTGTCCCTTGGTCCGGGGATCGCCGGAGGCGCGTGCCGAGCCGGCGGCGCTCGTCAAGGCGGCATGCGCCGCAACGCCGTCCTTGACCGGCAGCAACGCCGTCAGCCAGGTCATCGTGTCGGGGGCGGGGCGAAGTGTCACGTGTCGCTCCACCTCGGCCCGACGGCGCCGTGCCACGACGGAGGCCGGGTCGAGCCGACACGCCTCGGCCTGCACGGCCGACACCAGGTCGCGCTCGCCCATCGCCTCCAGACCGTTGGCGTCACCCGACACCAGGGCGTCTACTTGGATCCGGTCGTCGAGGGACAGGCACGCGGTCTCACGGGCGACGAGCATCGCCCTCCACTCGGTGATCCGACCCTCCCGCCACGCGCGCCAGGTGAGTGGCAGCTCCGCGGCCACCGCCTTGGCCAGCCCCAGTGTCGCTGCCCACGGTGGGGCGACTCGCGGCGAGCCCACGCGACCTGGGCAGCCACGCCGCGACCCCGCTGCGCCGAGGGTGTGCCGGCGGCCTCCTGCCGGGCGCGCTGCGACGCGTCGAGCTCGACAGCGAGATGCGCCTGAGCTGCCGACACGGCACACGCGAGCCGCTCCAGCGCGCGGATCGCGTCGATTCGGCCGGCGTCGTCCAGCCCGCTGGGCGCCTCGAGAGCCGTCGACAGCTCGCGCTGCCAGGCCAGCGCCGCCCCGGCGTCGAGGGTCGAACCCTCGGACGGGCTCGGCGGTGGACCTCCGGCTGCATCGCACATGTGTTCGATTCTTCCGGATCGGGGCCGCCATGGCGAGCGACCTGCCGGCAGCTGGTGGATGACGGTGCCACGAGGCTGTCTAGGCTCCGGCCATGACCGAACCCGAGCCACACCCGGCTCCGTCAGCCGTTCCCACCGAGGCCGAGTCGCTGCAGTCGGTCCTCGAGCGAAACCGGCGGACCTTCGCCTGGAAGACGTCGGGACTCGACGAGAAGGGCCTGCGGGCGACCACAGCCGCCAGCGCCATGACTCTCGGTGGCCTGGTCAAGCATGTTGCCCTGGTCGAGGTGGACTGGCTGGCTGTCAAGCTCGCCGGCCAGGAGTACGGATCTCCGTGGGACGCCGTGGACTTCGACGCCGATCCGGACTGGGAATGGCGCACGGGCGCACAGGACCCTCCCGCGGAGGTCTATGCGCTGTGGCAACGTGCGGCCGAACGGTCGCGGGAGGTCGTGGCGGAGGTCATCGAGATGCGTGGTCTTGACGGACCGTCGTCCCTGACCTGGCCGGACGGTCGTACCCCCACGGTGCGCGACATGCTCCTGGACATGATCGAGGAGTACGCCCGACACACGGGCCATGCGGACATCCTGCGCGAGGCTGTGGATGGCCGAGTGGGTGAAGGTGCGCCCGAAGGCTTCACGCTCTGACGCGCCCTCAGCCGGCGACAGCCGGCCATCGGGCGCACGGAGTCGTCTTGATCGGGTGATCCGTTCCTTCGAGCGCTGAGGCACAGTCGATGACATGACCGCGTCCCAGGTCTTCGTCGGTCTGTCGCTGATCCTTGCCTTGGCAGTGGCCTGTCAGGTGGTCGCGGCGAGACTCGGCGTCCCGGCGATCATCGTGTTGCTTCCGGTGGGCTTCTTGGCGGGGGCGCTGGTCCCGTCCGTGAATCCCGACAAGCTCCTCGGAGTCGCCTTCGAGCCGCTGGTGAGTCTCGCGGTGGCGGTCATCCTGTTCGACGGTGGCCTCGACCTCGTCCTCCACGAGCTGTCCGGGCATACCGGCGTCGTCGTACGACGCCTGCTCCTCCTGGGCATCCCCATCACCTGGGGAGGTGCAGCGCTCTTCGCCGCGCTGCTCTTCGGGATGTCCACGCAGGCTGCCGTCATGCTCGGAGCAATCCTGATCGTCTCGGGCCCGACCGTGGTGGGGCCCATCTTGCACAACGCCGCGCCAGGCCGCCGCTTGGACGTGATCCTGACGCACGAGGGCACCACCATCGACCCCATCGGCGCGCTGATCGGGGTGGTCGTGTACCAGCTCCTGGTCACCCACCACGCCCACGGCGTGGCGAGGGGCGTGGTCGGCTTCGGCGGCCGAATCGTCGTCGGCCTGGTCGGTGCGGCCGTCGGCCTGCTTGTTCTGTGGTTCCTGCTGAAGAAGGTCCGGCTGACAGGTGTCCTGGCGGCCGAGGCCATCTTGGCCACCGTTCTCGCGACCGCTGGTCTGTGCGACGCACTCGCCCCGGACACCGGTCTGGTGGCCGCGATCGCCATGGGCATGGTCATCGCCAACGTGTCCGGCGAGGACTTGCCTGAGGATCGACGCCAGCTGAAGACGGTGGTCCAGCTGACCATCGGGCTGCTCTTCATCTCCATCTCCGCCACCGTCACCCCGGCGTCCCTCAGGGGCACGGTGGTGCCGTCGATCGTGTTGGTCGTCCTGCTCGTGCTGGTCGTGCGTCCCGTGGTCGCGCTCTTCTCGACCTGGGGCACCGACCTGTCCCTCCAGGAACGGATCTTCGTCGGTGCGATGCACCCCCGCGGCATCATCGCCGCGTCCACCGCCGCCAGCTTCGCGCCTCCCCTGGTGGCCCTCGGTCTGGGCGGCGCCGACGAGCTCCTGCCGGCGACCTTCCTCGTGATCGTGGGAACCGCCGCGACCTATGGGCTCGGCGCGAAGCCGCTCACCCGGGCCCTCGGCCTGGGCGACCCACCCGGCGGAGCGGGCCCCTAGGCTGACGGGCGACGCTTCGTAGCCGAGCCGCAGGTCGGTCGGCGCGGATCTCACTCGTTCGTCAGCCGGGGGTGTGCCGTGGACCTCGACACCGGTCTTCGGGCCCTGTTGATCGTGTCCATCGTCTCGGCGTCCGCACCGTTCGTGAGCGCCCTCCTGGCCCGGTTCCGGGTCCCCCAGGTGGTGGTGCTGATCGTCGGCGGTGTGCTCATCGGTCCGGCGGTCGCCGGGTTGGCCCAGCCGGATTCGATCGCACTGGTTGCCAACGTCGGGCTGGGCTTTCTCTTCCTGCTCGCCGGGTACGAGCTCGAGCTCGACCACTTCGCGGAGCGGACCGGACGACTGGCCGCGGCCGGCTGGCTGATCAGCGCTCTCGTTTCGATCGTGGTCACCGGCCTGCTGGCGGCCGCGGGCCTCGTCCACGCCTTCGTCCCGGTCGCGCTGGCGCTGACCACGACTGCGCTCGGGACCCTGCTTCCGATCCTCCGTGACAACGACATGCTGGGCGGCCCGATGGGGCGGTTCCTCATGCCCGCCGGCGCAGCGGGCGAGTTCCTCCCGATCGTGGGCATCGCGATCTTCCTGGGGTCCAAGGGTCGTCTGTACGGATTGTTCTCCCTCGTCGCGATGTGCGTGCTGGCGCTGGCTCTGGCCTGGTTGCCACGGCTGGCTCAGGTCGAGCGGTTCGAGGCGATCTCCCACGAGGGCGAGCACGCGACGTCCCAGACCACGTTGCGGCTGACCGTGATGCTGCTCTTCGGGCTCCTGGTGTTCGCCAGCGACTTCGGGCTCGACGTGGTGCTGGGCGCCTTCCTCGCCGGCGTGGTCCTGCGCAGGTGGGCCCCGGGCGATGTCGACGCCCTGGAAGGCAAGCTGGACGCCGTGGGCTACGGCTTCTTCATCCCCGTGTTCTTCGTCTCCTCCGGCATGAGCCTGGACCTGGGTTCCATCGCGGACGCGCCGGCGCGGCTCGTGGTGTTCTTCGTGCTCCTGCTGGCAGTTCGCGGACTTCCCGCTCTGTTCCTCTACCGCCGCGACCTGGTCGCGCGCGAGCGGGTCCAGATGATGCTGCTGACCGCCACCTCGTTGCCCCTGCTGGTGGCGCTCGCCGCGGTGGGCCTGGACAGCGGCGAGATGCTGCCGGAGAACGCCGCGTCGCTCGTCGGTGCGGGCGTTCTGTCGGTGATGGTCTTCCCCGGGATCGCCGTCGCGCTCCACCGCATCCCGCAGATCTCCGCGGAGAGCGATGAGGCACCCCCCGCCCACTTCTGAGCGAACGGGGCGATGGATCCCCGGACCCGCAGATCCAGGCGATCCGACGCTTGCCCTACGCCGACGGCAGGCCCGAGCTGCGCCACGCGCCGGGGCCCTGCCTCAGGACCCGGCGCTGCATCCGTGCGGGCGCGTTCCAGACCGGCGTACGACGGGCGGCCGGGGCCGCAGGACCGCCCAGGGCGGCGACCACGGCCACCAGGGCGGCGAGCTCCTCCGGAGTCGGATCGCCCTTCAGAACACGCAGGACGGGCTCGGCCGGGGCGCCGCCCACATCGCCGCTCACATCGCCGCTCACATCGCCGCTCACAGGGTCCATCAGAGCGGGATGTTCCCGTGCTTCTTGGCCGGCAGGATCTCGCGCTTGGTGCGGAGCAGCCGCAGCGCCTTGACGACCTCGAGCCGGGTCTCGTGGGGGGAGATCACCCCGTCGACGTAGCCGCGCTCGGCCGCGATGTAGGGGTTGGCCAGGGTGTCGTCGTAGGCGGTGATCAGCTCGGCGCGCTTGGCCTCGGCGTCGGCGGCGTCCTTGAGCTCGTTGCGGTAGAGGATGTTGACCGCGCCCTGGGCGCCCATCACCGCGATCTGCGCGGTCGGCCAGGCCAGGTTGAGGTCGGCGCCGAGGTGCTTGGACCCCATCACGTCGTACGCGCCGCCGTAGGCCTTGCGGGTGATGATCGTGACCAGCGGGACGGTCGCCTCGGCGTAGGCGTAGATCAGCTTGGCGCCGCGCCGGATGATGCCGTTCCACTCCTGGTCGGTGCCGGGCAGGAAGCCGGGCACGTCGACGAACGTCAGCACCGGGATGTTGAAGGCGTCGCAGAAGCGCACGAAGCGGGCGGCCTTCTCCGAGGCGTCGATGTCGAGGGTGCCGGCGAACTGCATCGGCTGGTTGGCGACGACGCCGACCGACGTGCCCTCGACGCGACCGAACCCGACCACGATGTTGGGAGCGAACAGCGCCTGCACCTCGAGGAACTCCTCGTCGTCGACGACGGCGGTGATCACCTCGTGCATGTCGTAGGGCTGGTTGGCGCCGTCGGGGATCAGGGTGTCGAGCGTCCGGTCGAGGTCGGTGATCTCGAGGTCGGCCGGCTCGTCGTACGACGGGGCCGGGTCGAGGTTGTTCTGCGGCAGGTAGGAGAGCAGCGCCTTGACGTACTCGATCGCGTCCTCCTCGTCGGAGCCCATGTAGTGGGCGTTGCCCGACTTGGTGTTGTGGGTGCGCGCGCCGCCGAGCTCCTCCATCGTGACGTCCTCGCCGGTGACCGTCTTGATCACGTCGGGGCCGGTGATGAACATGTTGGAGGTGCCGTCGACCATCACCGTGAAGTCGGTGACGGCGGGGGAGTAGACGTGGCCGCCGGCGCAGGAGCCCATGATCAGGCTGATCTGCGGGATCACCCCGGACGCGTGCACGTTGCGGCGGAAGATCTCGCCGTACAGGCCGAGCGAGACGACGCCCTCCTGGATCCGGGCGCCGGCGCCCTCGTTGATGCCGATGATCGGGCAGCCGGTCTTGATGGCGAGGTCCATCACCTTGGTGATCTTCTCGCCGTACACCTCGCCCAGCGAGCCGCCGAAGATCGTGAAGTCCTGGCTGAACACGCAGACCTGGCGGCCGTCGACGGTGCCGTAGCCGGTGACCACCCCGTCGCCGTACGGGCGGCGCTTCTCCAGCCCGAACGCCGTCGAGCGGTGCCGGGCCAGCTCGTCGAGCTCGACGAACGAGCCCTCGTCGAAGAGCAGCTCGATCCGCTCGCGGGCGGTCTTGCGGCCCTTGGCGTGCTGCTTCTCGACCGCCTTGGCCGAGCCGGCGTGGACCGCCTCGTCGAGGCGCCGCTCGAGGTCGGCGAGCTTGCCCGCGGTGGTGTGGATGTCGATGTCGGTGGGGACGTCGGTCCCTGCACCGGGCTTCGCCGCCGGGGTGGGTTGCGCGCTCACGTGTGGCCTCCTCGTGTCTGCCACGCCAATCTAGTGCCATGGACGCCGCCCCCTTCGCTCGGTCGCCGCTCGACCAGGTCGGCCTGCAGGCGGTCGCCGGCCCGCAGTGGCAGGTCGCGCCTGTACGCCGAGGCCGGCTCGACCAACGCGACTCGCTGCGTCCGACCCGGTGCGCCACCGGATCGTCGTCGCCGACCACCAGCAGGCGGGCCGCGGACGGCTCGACCGCGCAGTGGGTGACGCCACCCGGAGCGGCGCTGACGTTCTCGGCGGTCTTCGACCCGGTCGTCGACACCGAGTGGTGGCCGGTGGTCCCGCTCGTGGCCGGGTACGCCGTCGCCACGCGCCCTGGGGAGCTTCGCCACCCTGAAGTGGCCCAACGACGTCATGATCGGCGATCGCAAGGTGTGCGGGATCCTGGTGGAGCGGGTCAACACCCGGCCGCCGATGGTGGTGATCGGGATCGGGATCAACGTCGACCAGACCGGCGGACGAGCTGCCCGTCCCGACCGCCACGTCGCTGGCGCTGGCGGGGCACCCGGTCGACCGGACCGTGCTGTTCGGCGACGTGGTGCGTCGGCTGCGGATCTCCCTCGGCGTGTTCGCGCGGCTCCCCGAACACCTTCATGGACCAGTACCGCGGACGCAGCGCCACGCTCGACCGGCGACGTCCGGGTCGGCCCTCCCGGGCGACCGCAGCCGTCGAGGGCCGAGCGGCCGACCTCGACCCGCACGGGCGGCTGGTCCTCGACACCGCACGACGGCACGCTCACGCTCAGCGCGGGCGATGTCGTGCACCTGCGCCCCGCGGAGTGACAGACTCACGCCGTGGCCATCTCACCCAAGCTGCTGACCGACGGCGAGACCGTCGTCGTCGACACGCGCACCCACCCCAAGGCGCTGATCCTGCCGTTCGTGGTCCTCGTCGTCCTGCTCGCGGCCGCGACCTACCTCGACCGCAAGACCGGCAACGGCACGGTGAGCCTCGGCTACTGGATCGTGGCGCTGATCGTGTTCGTGTGGTGGGTGGTCCGCCCGTTCCTCGACGTGGCTCACCGCGACGTACACGATCACCACCAAGCGGCTGATCACCCGCGAAGGGCTCATCGCGCGGCGGGGGCACGACATCCCGCTGATGCGGATCAGCGACGTCGCCTACGACCAGGGCCTCCTCGACCGGATGCTCGGCTGCGGCACGCTCGTGATCAGCGACGCCAGCACCCACGGCTCGGTCCGGCTCCACGACATCCCCCACGTCGAGCTGGTCCAGCGCCGGCTCACCGAGCTGCTCGACCACCACGCGGGCGGTCCCGCCAGGAGTGATGACGGTTCCTGACGAGCGGCCCGTACCGCCCGGCCCGGAGCACGGGACCGGCTCCGAGCCGGCGCACCTCCTCGAGCAGGCGATCCTGGGCGAGCAGATGGTCTTCAACGCCCTGGAGGTGGCCGACGAGACCGGCGCCACCATCGAGCAGGCACGTCGGCTCTGGCGGGCGCTCGGCTTCCCCGACCGGGGGATCGAGCGGGCGTTCACCCAGGCCGACGCCGACGCCGTCTCGACCCTGCTGCGGCTGGTCGACGCCGGCGTCATCGACTTCGACATGGCGGTCAACCTGACCCGTGCCGTCGGGCAGACGATGGCCCGGCTCGCCGACTGGGAGGTCGCGCACGCTGGTGCACCGGGTGCAGGAGCTCGAGGCCGGTGACGACGCCACCGGGTCGCGCGCCACGACCGCGCTCCAGATGGTCGACGCCCTGAACGAGCCGTTCGAGGAGCTGCTGGTCTACGTCTGGAGGCGCCACCTGGCCGCGGCGGTGAGCCGCGTCGAGGCGCTCGGGGCCAACGAGGAGGACCTCCACACCACGCAGGTCACCGTCGGGTTCGCCGACATCGTCGCGTTCACCGCCCTCACCAACCAGCTCGACCACGACCGGATCGGCGACCTCGTGGAGCTCTTCGAGTCCCGCTGCGCCGACGTGGTGGCCGGTCAGCACGGCCGCGTCATCAAGAGCATCGGGGACGCCGTGCTGTTCGTGAACGAGGACCCCATCCGGGCCTTCGACACCGCCGAGGGCATCATCGCGGTGGTCGGCCGCGACCCGCGGATGCCCGACGTCCGGGTCGGCCTCTCGACCGGCTCGGTGGTCATGCGCCTCGGTGACGTGTTCGGGCCGCCGGTGAACCTGGCGGCACGGCTCACCGCGGTCGCCCGGCGCAACCGGGTGATCGTCGACCGCGACACCGCGATCCTGCTCCCGGAGGACCAGTTCGAGACCCGGGCGCTGCCCGCGCGGCCGGTGCGCGGCTTCGGACTGGTCGAGCCGGTCGCGGTCCGGCGGCACTGACCACGTGCTCAGCCGTGCCGCAGCGTTTTGCGAGATTTTACCTTCGGCGAGCTGCGAGTTGATCCATTCCCCGACGCGAAGGGGTGGTAGTTACCTATTTTCATTGTGTGCTCAGAGTCCAGGACGTTCGCCTCGATCCGGCTACCCGCCGGGCGTGGCGCGAAGACAGCGAGATCGTCTTCTCGCGCAAAGAGTTCGACCTCCTGCACTACCTGATGCAGCGGGCTGGGACTGTCATCTCCCGCGACGAGCTGATGCTCACCGTCTGGAACACCACGTTCTGGACGTCGTCGAAGACGATCGACGTCCACCTCGGCTGGGTCCGACGCAAGCTCGGCGACGACCCGAGCCAGCCGAGCCTGATCACCACCGTGCGCGGCCACGGGCTGCGCTTCGAGATCGAGGCCCCGGGCTACCCGGGGGCCGTGCGCCCCGCTGAGGCCGCCGCGGTCTGACCCCCGCCACGGGGATCCCGCGACACCTCTACGCTGTCGCGCGTGAGCCATGCCCGCCCGGACGCGCCGGTCGTCGCCGTCGTCGGGGGCGGCCAGCTGGCACGGATGATGGCCGAGCCTGCCGCGGCCCTGGGCATCCCGCTCCGGCTCCTGGCCGAGGCGCCCGGCGTCTCCGCCGCCCAGGTCATCCCGGACCACGTCGTCGGCGACTACACCGATCTCGCCACGCTCGAGAGCCTGGTCGACGGGCTGTCGCGTGGTCACCTTCGACCACGAGCACGTGCCCACCGACCACCTCCACGCGCTCGCTTCGGCCGGCACGGCCGTCCGCCCGGGGCCCGAGGCGCTCGTCCACGCCCAGGACAAGGTCGTGATGCGCGAGGCCCTGGCCCGGATCGGCGCGCCGGTGCCGCGGTTCCGCGTCGTCGGCTCGCGTGCGCGAGGTCGTCGACTTCGGGTTCCCGTGCGTGCTCAAGACGTCGCGGGGCGGCTACGACGGCAAGGGCGTGTGGTTCGTCGGTACGGCGGAGGAGTGCGCGCCGGCCTTCGAGGCCGCTGCGCGCAGCGGGGTGCGCCTGCTCGCCGAGGAGCTGGTCGCCGTTCCGGCGGGAGCTGTCGGCGCTCGTGGCGCGGAGCCCCAGCGGCCAGGCGGCGGCGTACCCCGTCGTCGAGTCGACCCAGCGCGACGGCATCTGCCGCGAGGTGATCGCGCCCGCGCCCGGCCTCCTGCGCGAGCGCGCCGCCGGCGCCGAGGCACTGGCCCTGCGGATCGCCCGCGAGCTCGACGTGACCGGCATCCTCGCCGTCGAGCTGTTCGAGACCGACGACGGCGTCCTCGTCAACGAGCTCGCGATGCGGCCCCACAACACCGGCCACTGGACCCAGGACGGCGCGGTCACCTCGCAGTTCGAGAACCACCTGCGGGCCGTGCTCGACCTGCCGCTCGGCTCTCCGGTCGCCCGCGCACCCTGGACGGTGATGGTCAACATCCTGGGGGGCCCCGTCGACTCGGGGGGCCGCCTGTACGACGGGTACCCCCACGCCCTGGCCCGCGACCCGCAGCTGCGCGTCCACCTCTACGGCAAGGAGCCGCGACCGGGCCGCAAGGTCGGCCACGTGAACGCCTACGGCGACGACCTGCACGATTGTCTCGAGCGCGCCCGCCACGCGGCGGCGTGGTTCGCCGGAGAGCTGGGAGACGAGAGCGAATGACCACCCCACGAGACCGCTCGCAGAGCCCGTGCTTCCGCGGGGACCCCGAATGAACGACGCACCCCGCGTGGGCATCGTGATGGGCTCCGACTCGGACTGGCCGGTGATGGAGGCTGCCGCCGACGCGCTCAAGGAGTTCGACGTGCCCTACGAGGCCGACGTGGTCTCGGCGCACCGGATGCCCGACGAGATGCTCGCCTACGGCCGCGATGCCGCGTCGCGCGGGCTGGCCGTGATCATCGCCGGCGCCGGGGGAGCGGCCCACCTGCCGGGCATGCTGGCCTCGGTCACGGCGCTGCCGGTGATCGGCGTACCGGTCCCGCTCAAGCACCTCGACGGCATGGACTCGCTGCTCTCGATCGTGCAGATGCCGGCGGGCGTCCCCGTGGCGACGGTCGGGGTCGGCAACGCCCGCAACGCCGGGCTGCTGGCGGTCCGGATCCTCGGTGCGTCCGACGCCGACGTCCGCCAGCGGATGCTCGACTTCCAGGCCGACCTGCGCACGACGGCCCAGGAGAAGGGCAAGAAGGTCCGGTCGTCGACCGGTGCGCGGAAGCTCGGTTTCTAGACCCTGGGCTCAGCCGCCCACGAGCCCGTGCTGGTGGGCGAAGACCACGATCTGTACCCGGTCGCGCAGCCCCAGCTTGCGCAGGATCGCGCCGACATGGGTCTTCACCGTCGACTCGCTGGCGAAGACCTGGGCCCCGATCTCGGTGTTGGACAGCCCCTGAGCCACTGCCCCGAACACCTCTCGCTCCTTCTCCGTCAGCGCGAGGTACGCCGGCGGGGGAGGTGTGCGCACCTGGAACTGGCCGTCGAGGAGCGTCGTCAGGTCCTGAGGTGCGAGCACCGCGTTGCCGGCGTACACGGTCCGGATCGCATCGCGGAGCATCACCGGCGTCGTGCCCTTGAGCAGGAAGCCGCTGGCGCCGTAGCGGATGGCGGTCGCGGCCCGGTCGTCGAGGTTGAACGTCGTCAGCACCACGACCCGGACCGGCCGCTCGCGGCGCGAGGCCCGTTCGGGGAGGAAGATCTGCCGCGTCGCCTCCACGCCGTCCATCTCCGGCATCCGGACGTCCATCAGGACGACGTCGGGTGCGAGGTCGTCGACCAGTCGGACCGCCTCGACGCCGTCGCCGGCGGAGCCGACGACCTCCAGGCCGTCCTGGGCGTCGACGATCACCCGGACGCCCTCGCGGAACAGCTCCTGGTCGTCGACCAGCAGCACCCGGATCGGTCCGCTCACGAGGTCACCCTGACGGGAACCCACGCGGTCGCGGTGAAGGTGGGCGGGTCGGTGCGCCGGCGTACGTCGAGCCGACCGCCGACCGCGTCCAGCCTGCGACGCATGCCCTCGAGGCCCTGGCCGCCGTCGGGAGGCGGCACCGGGACGCCCGCGATCGGCTGGGTCTCGTCGGGAGTCCCGGCGTCGTGGTCGGGCACCGCGTTCTGCACCTCGATCCGTAGGTCCGCGTCCCAGTGCCGCTCCACCAGCACCGGCTCGTCGCGGCAACCGTGCTTGATCGCGTTGGTGAGCATCTCCTGGAGCACCCGGAACGCCACCACGTCGAGCTCGGGCGGCATCGGCTGTGGGGTGCCGTCGACCGTCGACTCGACCGTGTGGCCGCTCGCGCGCACCCCCTCGATCAGGTCGTCGAGGTCGTGCTGCCGGGCAGGGGTCGCTGCGGGCGTCCCGGAGGTCGAAGCGAGGACCTGCCGGACGTCGTCCAGCGAGGCCCGGGCGGTCGTGGCGATGTTGGTCATGGTGCGCTGGAGCGCGACCGTGTCGGCGTCCTCGAGGTACTGCGCGGACTCCGCCTGGGCCAGGATCACCGCCAGCGAGTGCCCGACGACGTCGTGCACGTCGCGCGCCAGCCGAGCCTGCTGGTCGCGGAGGCCGGCGATCTCCTCGGCCTGGTCGCGCTCCGCCTCCGCCGTCACCTGAGAGGCGCGGGAGGCCTGGGACCGGGCGGAGAAGCGCAGCGCCAGCCCGAGCAGCCAGGGTGCCATCAGCAACGCGGTCCCGAGCATGCCGGCGGGGAGCCGCCAGCTGTTCGTGCCGACGTACGCGCGTCGGGCGAGGACCTGGACTCCGGCGCTGTCGAGCGCGTCGTACAGCACGAACGGGTCGAGGAGCGCGACCGCGAACGCGGCGCCCACGGGGATCGAGATGCCGCTGAGCCAGACGACGGTGTTGCTGCCCCAGCGGGCACAACCGAACGCGACGACAGCGAGCGCGACCTCGACGACCATCGGGCCGGTCCCGGTGACGACGTGGACGCCGCCGGTGGCCCAGGCGACGGCCAGTGCGGCTCCCGGAGCGTGACGGGACAACGAGACGGCCACGGCCACGCCGACGACGACGAGGGTCTCCCCGAAGAGGCTGGTCACGACGAGGTCGTTGTGGAGCTCCCACAGACCGATGGCGAGGACCACGACACCGGCCAGCACGTCCGGCAGCCACTGCCGGACGTCCACGTCCGGTGCCGACGTCATGCGCGCAATCGAACCACGTGCGGGGTCACGGGCGTGGCCCCACGCACCAGCTCGTCGAGGAGATCGGAGTACGACAGCCCCGCGGCCGCGAACATCCGCGGAACCTGGGAGTGCTCGGTCATCCCCGGGATCGTGTTCACCTCGTTGAGCACGGGGCCGTCCCCGGTCAGGAAGAAGTCCACGCGCGCGACCCCGGAGCACCCGAGCGCGTCGTACGTCGCGACCGCGGCTTCCTCGAGCGTCGTCGTCTCGGTCTCGGTCAGCGGCGCCGGGACGAGGAAGTCGGCGCGACCGCTGTACTTGGCGTCGTAGTCGAACAGGCCGTCGCCGGCGATCTCCAGCACGGGAGGGACCAGCAGGGAGCCGTCGTTCCGGCGCAGGACCGCGACGTCGATCTCACGGCCCGCGATCACGTCCTCCACCAGCACTCGAGAGTCGAGGGCCAGTGCTCCACTCAAGGCAGCCGGAAGGTGCTCGGGACGTGTGACCAGCGAGACCCCCAGGCTCGACCCGGCGGCGACCGGCTTGACGACCACCGGCCCGGTCCAGGGCACGGCGTCGGCGGTGGCGGCGGTGACCAGCTGCCCGGGAGCCGTGGCGATCCCCAGGGCACCGGCCACGAGCTTGGTGGCCCACTTGTCCATCGCGAGCGCGCCTGCGCCGACCCCCGAGCCGACGTACGGGATCGCGGCGAGGTCGCAGAGGGCTGCGAGCGTCCCGTCCTCCCCGTGGCGACCGTGTACGACGGGAAAGGCGACGTCGCAGCCGCCCAGTACCCGCGCCGCCTCGGCCAGGCTCATCGGCCGATCACCTCGGTCGCGCCACGTGCCGTCGTGCCCGATCGTGAGCCGCACCACGTCGTACGACGCTCGGTCGAGGCCCGCAGAGACGCTCGCCGCCGAGGCGAGGGACACCTCGTGCTCGCAGCTCCGGCCACCGCCGATCACAGCGACCCGCAGCGTCATCGCACGCTCCTGAGGCGTGGTCCCGACCGGGTGTGACGCGGCACCCGGGTCCCGAGCCCGGTGACGATCTCGTGCTCGATCGTGTCCGACCAGAGCGCCCAGTCAGCCACCGTGGGCTCGCCGTCTTCACCCGGGCCGAACACCGTGACCCGGTCGCCGACCTCGCCTCCCGGCTCGCCCAGATCGACGACCACCTGGTCCATCGAGATCCGCCCCACGACGGGCGCGCGCCGGCCGCGGTGTTGGACCGCCGCGTGCGGCGACGACGACCGCGGCAGCCCGTCGGCGTACCCGAGCGGGACCAGTCCGAGGTAGGTGGGCTCGGCGGTGATGTGGGTGTGGCCGTAGCCGACGGGCGTCCCGGCCCGTACCCGGCGTACCGAGACCAGCGGAGCCGTGAGGGTGAGTGGAGGCCGCAGCGCAGTCGTCCGGGTGGGGTCGATCCCGACCAGCCCGGCTCCCACCCGACTCATGGTGTGGTGGCTGCGCGGGTCGGTCAGGGTGGCGGCCGTGGCCGCGAGATGGCGCTCCGACGGCCGGAGCCCACAGCTGCGTGCGACCTCGAGGGCCCAGGCGAACCGCGTGCGCGCGCGGGCGTTGCAGGCGTCCGAGGGATCGTCGGCACATGCCAGGTGACCCATCACCCCCACCACCTCGACCTCGCCGCGAGTCTCGGCCAACCGGGCCGCACGGCACAGACGCGGCCACTCCGCGGGCGACGCGCCGTCGCGCGCCATCCCGGCGTCGAGGTGCAGGTGCACCCGGACCCGTCCCGGCGCGGCGACCATCGCAGCGAGGTGCTCCAGGCCGGGGACGGCGAGGTCGATCCGGCGTTCCACCGCGGTGGCCACGTCGGCGTCGACCGGGTTCAGCCAGCTCAGCATCGGTGCCTCGATCCCGGCATCCCGCAGCGGCCAGGCCTCGGCCAGACCGGTCACTCCCACGCAGGTCGCGCCGTGGGCAAGAGCGGTGCGGGCGACCTCAACGGCACCGTGACCGAAGGCGTCGGCCTTGACCACCGCCATCAGCCGGCCCGTCGCCCGTGCCGCCAACAGCGCGGTGTTCGCCGCGACCGCCGAGAGATCGACCTCGAGCAGCGGACCGGAGGCGCGCTCGGTTCGCGTGGCGACGGCGAGCCCGGTCATGCCGCCACCGCTTCGCCGACCGGCCCGTACGGCGCGTGCGGAGCACCCGTGAGGAGGGCCCAGTACCGGTCGCCGAAGCTCCAGTGCCACCACTCGGTGGGGTAGTTGACCAAGCCGTGACCCTCGAGCACCCGACGCAGGAGGTCGCGGTGGGCTCGGGCGTCCGCGCCGATCCCGGCCGCCGCGAACCAGCAGCGGCCGTCGCTCTCCTCCGGTGTCGCGTCGATCGGCGTGCCCAGGTCGAGCGCGTCGCCGCAGACATCGACCAGGGTGAGGTCCACCGCTGCGCCGGCGACGTGCGGCGCCACGTCGACCGGCGCGACGAACCGGCTGGTGAGCCGATCGATCTCCGCTCCGGTCGCATCGGGGTACGTCGCCAGGATCCGCGCGGTGTACGCCGTGATGATCGCCCGCTGGGCCGTCACCGGTCGGTGGCCCTCGACCACCCGCAGGCGGAGGCCCGCCGGCAGAGCCTCGTCGGCCGCATGCAGTCGTGCGGCCAGCCCGGCCCGCACGAGCGCGCCGGCGGGGGAGAGGTCCTCGGCCAGGCGGACCAGCGGCTCTCCGGAGTCCACCACCGGCACGGCGCGGACGCGGGGGTCGGACAGGAGGATCGTCATGGCTCGACGCTAGGGAGGCCACGGGTCGGCGTACCTCCACCTCAGGTGCCGAAGCACTGGCCGCGAGGTGGAGTCGCCTCGTACCGGACGGTGCTCCGGCGTGACCGGCTAGGCCGCTCGGCGGCGCCACTCGATGGCGGGGCAGGTGTCCATCACCATCGGCACGCCCGCGGCCGTCGTACGCCGGAACGCGTCGGCGTCGACGACACCGAGCTGGAACCACACCGCCTTCGCGCCGACGGCCACGGCCTGGTCGGCGAACTCGCCGGCCGCCTCCGAGCGCCGGAAGACGTCGACCACGTCGATCGGGAACGGCACGTCGGCGAGCGTCGGGTAGCCGCGCTCGCCCAGCACCTCGTCGTCCTCCTCGGCGAAACGCGGGTGGATCGGCACGATCCGCTTGCCGTGTCGCTGCAGCAGCCCGGCGATGGAGTACGCCGTACGGCCGGGGTTGCCGGACAGTCCCACGACCGCCCAGGTCTCGAGCTCGTCGAGCATCAGGTCGACCCACTCCGTGCGCTGCCAGTCACCCATGCCCACAGCCTAGGAGCGGCCGCCACCACCGCCGCGGGAGCGCGGTTACCCGGAAGTAGAATCCGGACATGAGCAACGACTTCCCCCTGTTCGCCCTCTCGGAGGAGCACCAGGCGATCCGGGAGGCCGTCCGCGACCTGTGTGCGGCCAAGGTCGCGCCGTACGCCGCCGAGGTCGACGAGGAGGGCCGCTACCCCGTGGAGGCTGCGAAGGCGCTCCAGCAGGCCGACTTCCACGCTCCCCACGTGCCCGAGGAGTACGGCGGCGCCGGCGCCGACGCGCTGGCCACGGTGCTGGTGATCGAGGAGATCGCCCGCGTCTGCATGAGCAGCAGCCTGATCCCCGCGGTCAACAAGCTCGGCTCGCTGCCGGTGATGATCGCCGGCTCGGAGGAGCTGAAGAAGAACTACCTGGGCCGGCTCGCGGCCGGCGACGGCGGCTTCTCCTACTGCCTGTCCGAGCCCGAGGCCGGCTCCGACGCGGTCGCCATGAAGACCCGCGCGGTCCGCGACGGCGACGAGTGGGTGCTCAACGGTGTCAAGCGCTGGATCACCAACGCCGGCGTCAGCGAGTTCTACACCGTGATGGCGGTGACCGATCCCGCACAAGCGGCAGCCGCGGCATCTCGGCGTTCGTGGTCGAGAAGGGCGACGAGGGTGTCACCTTCGGCGCCAAGGAGAAGAAGCTCGGCATCAAGGGCAGCCCCGACGCGCGAGGTCTACCTCGACGACGTGCGCATCCCCGCTGACCGGATGATCGGCGAGGAGGGCACCGGCTTCGAGACCGCGATGAAGACCCTCGACCACACCCGGATCACCATCGCCGCCCAGGCCGTCGGCGTCGCCCAGGGCGCGCTCGACTTCGCGCTCGGACTACGCCAAGGAGCGCCAGCAGTTCGGCCACGCCATCGCGGAGTTCCAGGGCCTGCAGTTCCTGCTCGCCGACATGGGGATGAAGGTCGAGGCCGCCCGCCAGCTGACCTACGCCGCCGCCGGCCGCTCCGAGCGCGGCGACCCCGACCTCACCTTCTTCGGCGCCGCCGCCAAGTGCTTCGCCTCCGACGTGGCGATGGAGGTCACCACCGACGCCGTCCAGGTGCTCGGCGGCTACGGCTACACCCGCGACTACCCGGTCGAGCGGATGATGCGCGACGCCAAGATCACCCAGATCTACGAGGGCACCAACCAGGTGCAGCGGATCGTGATCGCCCGCCAGCTGCTGGCCGGGATCCAGGCCGAGCTGTAGCGGTCGGGCTCCCGACGACCCGCGTGAGTCCGGTCACTCCGGGCCCTCCGGATTCGGATCTGCCTGGCCGGGCTGCTTACCGTGGAGGCGCCCCGACCACGTGGGGCACACCTCCGGTCCCGCCGAGTCCTGTCCGTGCGGAGGTGCCTCGAACCGATGGACAGGAGCGGGGGACCCAGGTCTCCACGGGCCGCACCGCGGCCTCGGGGTGAAGCCACGTCGTCGTACGACGCGGCCAGGCACGTTCTCGCCTGAACCCGACAGCTAACTCCGCAGGCGCTGGAGGAACGACATGCGCGTGCGCACTTTCATGACAACTGCCCTGGTCGCCGCCGCTGCGACCGCCCCGCTGGTCGCGGTCACCGCGCCGGCGGACGCCGCTCCGGTCACCGCCTGGAACCGGCTGGCCCACTGCGAGTCCAGCGGCCGCTGGCACGTCAACACCGGCAACGGCTACTTCGGCGGGCTGCAGATCAGCTCTTCCACGTGGCGGGCGCACGGCGGTGGGCAGTTCGCCAGGCTGCCGAGCCGCGCGTCGAAGTCCCAACAGATCCGCATCGGCGAGCGGATCAAGCGTGCCCAGGGCTGGCACGCCTGGCCGGCCTGCTCGGCGCGCCTCGGCCTGCGCTGACGCGCGGACGCTGTTGCCGCCGCGGCTCAGTTGCTGATGGCCGGGGCGGCGTGCAGGTAGGTGGTGTCGTCGAGCTGGTCGACCAGGAACCGGGCGATGTCGGCGCGGGTCATGGCCGCGCCGACGCGGTCGCGTCCGAGGAAGCCCGCACGCAGGGTGCCCCGCGCCGGCCTGTCGGTGGGGCGGGTGATGCGAGCGACGGTCCAGTCGAGGCCCGAGCCGGTGACCGCCTCGGTCATGCCGACCAGCTCCCGGCGGGCGTTCGGGAACGCCAGCCTGGCCAGGACCGGAACGACGCGGTCCTGGAGGGTGGGTCGGTCGCGGGGGTCGGGGATGCTGGGGGTGGCCAGCCCGATGTAGCGACGTACGCGTTCGCGCTGCATGGCCGCGATGATGTGTCGGGTGCCGTCCGCGACCGGGGTGCCCGTCGCGCCGGGCCGAAGAGACGGCCCGAGGGCGCTGATGACGGCCTCGCTGCCCCGAACGGCCGCGGCGATGGCGCGCGGGTCGGAGAGCTGCCCGACCGCGACCGTCAGCCGCGGGCCGGCGGACCCGAGCCTGTCGGGGTCGCGGACGTAGGCGGTGACGTGGTGGTCCGCGCTCGAGGAGCCGGCTGACCACGTGCCGGCCGATGCCGCCGGTGCCGCCGAACACGGTGACGTTCATCGGTGCCTCACCCGCCGAAGGCGCCGGGCTCGTTGTACGGCGTGACGACCTGGATCTGCGACGGCACGCTCGTCGGTACGCCGGGCAGCGCGTCCTGGGCCTGCAGGAGCACCCGGCAGGCGCGGCGCAGGTCGGCGCGGAGGTCGTGGTGCAGCACGGCCGAGATCTGCCGGCTTCGGAGCAGGGCCCGGTTGTCGCCGTCGAGGTCGTGGGCGACGAAGACGGCCGGCGTGCGTCCTGCGGCATGGAAGGCGGAGAGCGTGGCCGTGTTGCCGCCGCCGATCGAGTAGACCGCGTCGAGCGAGGGCGTCGCCTCGAGTGCCTCGCCGACCGCGCGGAGCATGCTGCTGTCGAGACCGTCGGTGTCGGTCACCTCGACGAGGGTGCGCCGGGGCGCCAGCTCGCGCAGCGTCGCCCGGAAGCCGATCTCGCGCTCCTCCTCGCCGCGGAAGGCTGCGCTGCTGAGGGTGACCAGCACGCCGCCGGGCTCGGCGCCGGACCAACGCGTGACGAGGTACGCCGCGGTGGCGCCGGCCGCGCGGTTGTCGACACCGACGTAGGCCGCGCGACGACTGAACGGGAGGTCGGTGACGAAGGTGACGACCGGGATGCCGGCTGCGGCCAGCTCGGCCACCGCCTCGACCACCTGCGGGCTGTTGGGCGCCTTGAGGATGACGCCGTCCGATCCGCGTCGCGCGATCGCGAGGAGATCGGCGGCAGCCGCCTCGGCGTCGCTCTCCTCGCTGAGCCGGAAGCGGGCGCGGAACGCGGCGGGGCGCAGCGACGGCAGCTCGAGCTCGAGGGCGGTGCGGACCGCGGTCGCGAACCGGTCGGGGGCCTGCATCACCAGGTCGACCAGGAAGGTGCGCGCCGGACAGTCGCACCTGCGACTGCTGGCGGTCGAGCTCGGCGACGGCCTGCTCGACCTGGGCCACCGTGGCGGCGCGGACCCCGGGCCGCTCGTGGAGCACGCGGTCGACCGTGGCGCGGCTCAGCCCGGCCTGGGCGGCGATGTCGAGCACCCGGTGGGTGCGGCGCGGAGCGGTCATGGGCGGCCTTGTCGGGCATGAGGCGTTCTTGAGGCGTTCGCGACGCGTCGTACGCCTCGCAGCGGCCTAGTGTGACAGACGCCACCCGACCTCATGCCCGGCCCAGGAGGCCTCCGATGCCCGTTCCCCACACCCTGACCCGCACCGCGCGCCTGCGCACCGCCGACTGCGACCTCCACGACTTCGTCGCCCTGGTCGAGCAGACCACCGACCCGGCCGACTTCCCGCTGGCCACCGAGGTCGTCGACCGCGTGCTGGTCTACGACGCCGACCGGCTCCGGTCGGAGCACAAGCCGCGAGCACGGCGCGGACACCGTCGCCGCCGAGCTGGTGCGTGCCCTCACCGACGGGCCCGGAGTGGTCGCGATCCGCGGGGCGTTCCCCGACACCGACGTGGTCGACCGTGCGACGGCGGCGTTCGACGCGATGATCGCCGACGAGAAGGCGTCCGGCGGCGCGAAGGGCGACCACTTCGCCAAGGCCGGCGCCAACGACCGGATCTGGAACGCCCTGGAGAAGCTCGCCCTGCGTGACCCGGAGACCTTCGTCGACTACTACGCCAACGACGTCATCGCGCTGGTCTCGAAGGCCTGGCTCGGCCCCGGCTACCAGGTCACCTCGCAGGTGAACGTCGTACGGCCGGGCGGGCAGGCGCAGGACCCCCACCGCGACTACCACCTCGGCTTCCTCGAGAACGACGTCGTCGAGCAGTACCCCGCCCACGTCCACCTGCTGTCGCCGGTGCTGACCCTGCAGGGCGCGGTCGCGCACTCGGACATGCCGGTCGAGAGCGGGCCGACGATGTACCTGCCGTACTCCCACCAGTACGCCCCGGGCTACCTCGCCTGGCGCCTGCCCGGACTTCCGCGCGTACTTCGGCGAGCACTACGTCCAGCTCCCGCTCGCCAAGGGCGACGCCGCCTTCTTCAACCCCGCGCTCTTCCACGGCGCCGGCACCAACGTCTCGGCCGACATCCAGCGGGTCGCGAACCTGCTGCAGGTCTCGTCGGCGTTCGGTCGGGCGATGGAGACGGTCGACCGCGACCGCGTGCTCCGGGCGGTCTACCCCGTGCTCCTGAGCCGCAAGGCCGCCGGCATGCCGGAGGAGGCGCTCGGTCGTGCGCTGGCGGCCAGCGCGGAGGGCTACCCCTTCCCGACCAACCTCGACCTCGACCAGCCGGTGGGCGGCATGACGCCGGCCTCGCAGGCCGAGCTCGCCGCCGAGGCGCTGGCGTCGGGGACGCCGGCCGCGCGAGCTCGCCGGTGTGCTCGACGGGTACGCCGCGCGGCGCGTCACCTCGTGACCCGGCCCGGGCTGCTGGCGGACAAGGTCGTCCTGGTCAGCGGCGGCACGCAGGGCATGGGTGGCGCGGTGGCCCGGGCCGCGGTCGACGCCGGGCGCGACCGTCGCCGTGTCGGGCCGGCGACAGGACGTCGGGCGGACCTTCGCCGCCGAGCTCACGCGAGCGGGGTGGCCGAGAGGCGCTGTTCGTGGCCGCCGACGTCGCCGAGGTCGCCCAGGCCCAGGGCTCGGTGGCGGCGGTCGTGCGCCGGTTCGGCCGGATCGACGGCCTGGTCAACGCCGCCGGACTCACCACCCGGGGCTCGCTGGTCGACACCACGCCCGAGCTGTTCGACGCGCACGTCGCGGTCAACCTGCGGGCGCCGTTCTTCCTCATGCAGGCCGCCGTGCGCGACATGCTCGCGCGCGGTGCCCCGGGCTCGATCGTCAACGTGATCACGATGTCGTCGCACGGCGGCCAGCCCTTCCTCGCGCCGTACGTCGCGGCCAAGGCCGGGCCTGGCGGGCCTCACCCGCAACGCCGCCCACGCACACCGGTGGGACCGGATCCGCGTCAACGGCGTCAACATCGGCTGGACCGAGACCGAGGGTGAGGACGCGATCCAGCGCGAGTTCCACGGCGCCGGTGACGACTGGCGAGAGCGGGCTGCGGCGACTCTGCCGATGGGGCGCCTCGGCAGGCCGGAGGACGCGGCCGCGCTGGTCGTGCTGCTGCTCTCCGACCGCAGCGGCGTGGTCACCGGGTCGGTCATCGACTGGGACCAGCAGGTGGTGGGCGGATCGGACTAGGGCCCGGGACTAGGGTGCCCAGCGTGTCGAGCTACGACGTCGCCCGGGTGCGGTCCCACTTCCCCCAGCTGAAGGACGGGCCCGGCTCAGGTGCTGCCCACTTCGACGGACCGGGTGGTTCGCAGACCCCCGAGGTCGTCGCCCGGGCGATGTACGACGTCCTGACCGGCCCGCTGGCCAACCTGGGCGACGCGACCCCGGCCGAGCGCAACGCCCAGGCCGCGGTCGTCGGCGCCCGGGCCGCGATGGCCGACCTGCTCGGCGGCCGACCCCGCCGGCATCGTCTTCGGGCGCTCCATGACCCAGCTGACGATGGATCTGGCCCGCACCCTCGCGAAGGGCTGGGGCCCGGGCGACGAGGTCGTCGTCACGCGGCTCGACCACGACTCCAACGTGCGGTCCTGGGTGATCGCCGCCGAAGCGGTCGGAGCCACCGTCCGCTGGGCCGACTTCGACCCCCAGACCGGCGAGCTCGACCCTGGGCAGGTCGAGGCGGCGCTCAGCGACCGCACCCGGCTCGTCGCGTTCACGGCCGCGTCCAACCTGCTCGGCACGATGCCGGACGTCCGCGCGATCGCCGACCTCGCCCATGCCGCGGGCGCCCAGACCTACGTCGACGGCGTCCACCTCGTGCCGCACGCGTCGGTCGACCTCGACGCCCTGGGCGCCGACTTCCTGGCCTGCTCGCCCTACAAGTTCCTCGGCCCCCACTGCGGGGTCCTCGCCGCGCGGCCCGAGACGCTCGAGCCGCTGCGCCCCGACAAGCTGATGCCGTCGTCGAACGACGTCCCGGAGCGGTTCGAGCTCGGCACGCTGCCCTACGAGCTGCTGGCCGGCACCACCGCTGCGGTGGACTTCCTGGCCGATGCGGCCTCCGGGAACCTGCCGGCCGCAGCGACCCGCCGTGAGCGGCTGGTGACGTCGTACGCCGCCCTCGAGGCCCACGAGGACCGCCTGCGCGCACGCATCGAGACCGCCCTCGAGACCTTCCCCGGAGCCACGGTCCGGTCGCGCGCCCGACGACGTACGCCGACGCTGCTGGTGACCTTCGACGGTCACGACGTCCAGGACGTACGCCGCCACCTCGCGTCGCGCAACGTCAACGCGCCGGCAGGGTCGTTCTACGCCTTCGAGGCCTCGCGACGGCTCGGTCTCGGCGCCGAGGGCGGCCTGCGGGTCGGGCTCGCGCCGTACAACGACGACGCGGACGTCGACCGCTTGCTCGATGCTCTCGGCAGAGCTCAGTGGCCGACGGTGAAGCGCTGGTCGGGGTGCGCGACCTGCTCGATCTCGTCGACGAACGCGGTGGCGAAGTCGGTGCCGGAGATCTCCGAGCTGCCGTCCTCCTTGGTCACCAGCACGTCGCCGCCCGTGCGGTACCTCCCGGTGGTCTCGCCCGGCGCGTAGGACCCGAACAGCGCCGCCGGGCTGACGAAGAACCAGCGCAGGTCGGCCGGCGCCTGCTGCAGTGCCTGGAGCGTGGCCAGGCCGGCCTTGGCCTCGGGCTTCCACTCCTCGTTGAAGTCGGGACTCTCGATCAGGCGCGGCCCGCCCTCGCTGAGGTACGACGACGCCGCGCCGCCGACGACCGAGAGCCGCGCGTGATGCGTGGTCGCGGCCTCGACCAGGCGTGGGAGAAGGTCGACGAGCGGCGCGCCGCCCACGTCAGCATGGTGGAGCGACAACACCAGGTCGTCGGCGTCCGCGGCGGCTGCCTCGAGCACCGCGGGGTCGGTGATCGAACCGGTGCGGTAGTCCACGCCTTCCAGCCTGGTCTCCGGCGCGGTGCGTGAGTACGACGTGACCTCGTGCCCGCGGTGCACGGCCTCGGCCGCGATGTGCGAGCCGGCGTAGCCGGTGCCGCCGACGATGACGAGATGGGACATAGGAGCCTCCGCGAGTCCGAGTCGATGTCGAACGTTCGAACATTGCTCGCGGGTGGCCCATTCCCCGTGCCCCGAAATGAGAACCGGCCACGGGGCCGGCCTCGGCGCATCCCCCCGATGCTCCGCGACCGGCCGCACCGTGGCGCGGCCCTTCGTGTGGGTCCGGTTTGCTGTTCCCCCGAATCAGCAACCCGGCCTCTGACAGTCAGGAGCGGATCGACCGGTTCCTGATACATCGCTGCCGGACAACTTTTGGCGACGCCCTCAGAGCAGGAACTGGGGCGTGACGAACGGTGCGACGCGCGCTCCGGACTCGTCGGCACCCTGCGGCAGCAGCCAGAGCCGCACCTGCCCGGTCACCGGGGACGGGAACTCGAAGCGCCCGTTCTCGTCGGCGTCGGCGCGCTGGCGGGTGTGGGCCGGGCCGTCGTCCTGCGACCCGAGAAAGACCCGCAGCGGGACCGCCGGGACGACCCACCCGTCGAGGCGGCGACGGCCGTCGACGGTGCTGATCCGCACGAGCACGCGGTACGACGTACCGGCGAACTCGAGGGCGACGGTGGCCTCGTCCGCAGGAGCGACGACGTCTTGGCCGCGGGTGCCGGCGGCGTGGTCGACGCGCTCGACGAGGGTCAGCATCTCGTACTCGGACTCGAGGCCCTCGACCGCCAGCCGGGCGAGGACGCCGTCGGCCAGGTCGTCGGGGGCGGGATCGAGGTCGGCGTAGAGCACCGCGATCGCGTCGAGCAGCTGCTCGTCGGTCTGCTTCATGTTGCGCCTCCCAGCTCGACCCGGAGCTTCTCGAGGCAGCGCCGGCGCGTGGGCCCGATGCTGCCGATGGGCATGTCGAGGCTCTCGGCCACCGAGGAGTAGTCGGGCCGCGGCTCCCAGGCCACGATCCGAAGCAGCTTCTGGCAGCGCTCCGGGAGGCGGCCGAGGGCATGCCACAGGTGGGAGTTCTCGTCGTCGGTGACGACCTCGGCCTCGGGTGACACCTGGGCCGGCATCCGCGCGTCGAGCACCTCGTCCTCGACCGGACGGGTCCGCGACGACGCCTTGCTCACCCGCCACGCCTCGCGGCGGGCCGCGGTGCACAGCCAGCGGGTGATGGCCTGCGGATCGCGCACGGAGTCCGCAGAGCGGACGAGCGTCAGCCAGGTGTTCTGGACGACGTCCTCGGCCGCCTCCTTGTCGAGACCCGTCGCGCGGACGACGTGCCACAGCACGGGGCTCATCACGCGGACGAGGTCGTCGAGCGCCGCCTGGTCGTCGTCCCGCCAGCGGCGGAACGCCTCCGTCGCGGCGTCGTAGAGCCCCGAGGAGGTGGGTCCCCCCGGTGCGCCGTGCATGGTCATCACATCCCCCGAGGAGTCCCGCCCGAGCACCCCTGATACGTCACGTCGCGCTGGCGAGCTGTAGGTGAGAGTCGAAAATAGCGTGTCCGGGCGTCCCCGCGACACCCGGTCTCACCACCTCACGCCCGGGCCCGGTACACCTGGCCGCGGCGTACCAGGGCGTGCCGGAGCTCCCGCACCGACTCGGGCATCCGCTGCGAGCGACGCTCCACCAGGGCCAGGGTGATCGCGGTGCGGTCGCCGGCCAGCGGCCGGTGCACGAGCAGGCCGGCGCGCGTCAGCGGGTCGTCGACCACGCTGTAGTCGGGCAGGACGGTGACGCCCATCCGGTCGGCCACGAGCAGCTTGCCCATCGCGGCACCGTCGGTGCGGTACGTCGTGGCGGGCGGCTGGTCGCCGAAGAGCCGCTGGGCGAAGCGGTGCATCACATAGCCGGGACGCATCGCCACGAACCGTTCCTCGCGCAGCTCGTCGACCGTCACGGCCTCGCGACCGGCCCACGCGTGGTCGGGTGGCATCACCACGACGGGTGCGCCGCGGACCAGGACGGAGGGCTCGAGGTCGGCCGGGAGCTCGTCGCCGGTGAGCAGGTTGACCAGCCCGAGGTCGAGCGTGCCCTCGATGACCCCGTCCACGACCCCGCGGTGGGTGAGGTCGACGACCTCCACGGTGGTCGACCTGCGACCCCGCTGGTAGGCGAGGACGGCCGGTGCGACCACCGACGACACGCCCGTGTTGACCGTGCCGACGCGCACGGTCCGCGCGACGCCGTTCTGGTCACCGGCCGCCGCGCGCAGTCGCTCGACGGCCTCGAGCACCTCGGTCATGTGCGCCAGCAGCTCGCGACCCGACCGGTTGATCCGGGCACCGGTGCGATGGCGGTCCAGCAGGGTCACCCCGAGCTCACGCTCGAGCTTGCCGACGCCCTCGCTCAGCGCGGGCTGGGAGATGTGCAGATGCTCGCTCGCCCGGCGTAGCGAGCCGTGCTGCACGACCGCGGCGAGGTACTCCAGCTGCTCCAGACGCATGTGCCACTCCTTGGCAGGTGGAAGCTGCCACATCCGAGAGGAGAAACCTGCCGTCGGGGCGTGGGACGCTACCGGCCTGCAACCTAAAGTCATGTATGTTGATCGACATTATCCAACATAACGCATGCCAACCATCGTTGCCCGCACCGGGCGAGCGTGTTCCCGACCACGAGCTGAGACCCGCATGAGCCAGACGCCCACCAGCCTCCTCGCCCGTCCGCCGTACCGCAGCGAGCTCCTCGACCGCCTGCACGAGGACTGGGCCCGACTGTTCCGCGACATCGCCGCGGGTGCGGTGCAGCGCGAGCTCGACGGTGCGCTGCCCTTCGAGGCCGTGCGCCGGCTGAAGAACTGGGGCTTCGGCGCGCTGCGCGTCCCACGGGCGTACGGCGGACTCGGTGCCACCTGGCCCGAGCTGACCGCGCTCTGGATCGAGCTCGCGGCCGCGGACGCCAACCTTCCGCAGGCGTTCCGGGGGCACTTCGCCTTCGCCGAGGACCGCCTCTGGCAGCACCGGCGCGGGCACGACCAGTCGGTGTGGTTCGAGCGGTTCGTCGACGGCGAGATCGCCGGCAACGCCTGGTCGGAGGTCGGCGGCACGGCGATCGACACCCAGGAGACGGTCCTGGACCCCCAGGTGGACGGCTACCGCCTCACCGGCACGAAGTACTACACGACCGGCAGCATCTTCGCCGAGTGGGCCGACGTCTACGCGCGGCGCCGCCGTCACGGGCAGGACGACGACTTCGCGATCGCCATCGTCGACACCCGGGTCAGCGGGGTGACCGTCAGCGACGACTGGAACGGCTTCGGCCAGCGCGGGACCGGCAGCGGCACGACCACCTTCGACCACGTGCCCGTGCCCGCGGAGCACGTGCTCGCCTTCGACCAGCGCTTCCCCTACCAGACCGCGGTCTACCAGCTGAACCTGCTCGCGACCCTGTCGGGCATCGCCCGAGCCGCCCTCACCGACGCCGTCGACGAGGTGCGCAAGCGGGAGCGCAACTACTCCCACGCCAACGCCGCCCGCGTGCGCGACGACGCCCAGGTGCTCGCCCGGCTCGGCGAGATCGCCGGGGCGACGTACGCCGCCGAGTCGGCCACGCTGCGCGTCGCCGCGGCCGTGCAGGAGGTCTCGATCACCGCGCAGAAGGGCCGGGAGGCGATCGCCGAGGCCAACGAGTCCGTCGAGATCGAGTCCGCCGCGGCGCAGGTGGTGGTCAGCGAGCTCGTCCTCAAGGCGACCTCCGACCTCTTCGACACCCTGGGAGCGTCCGGCACGTCGCGGACGCGCGCGCTGGACCGGCACTGGCGCAACGCCCGCACGGTCGCCTCCCACAACCCGCGGCTGTTCAAGGCGCGCGTGGTCGGAGCGCACCTGGTCAACGGCACCCCACCGCCGTACGTCTGGGCGATAGGTACGACGCAGCGCGATGCCCGGTCTGAGGGCAGGGTCTGACGGGTGGCAGGTATCCCCGTTCACCCGGTCGGTGGATCCGTGCGCCGCGACCCCGCTCCTTGCTTGAACCGCGATCCAAAGTCGAGCAATCTAGTTGACATTGCCCCCCGGACGGAGGAGACATCATGACCGCCGAGCACCGCAACCGATGAGCGCTCTCACCTTCCACTGGTTCCTTCCCACCAACGGTGGCGACGGCCGACAGATCGTCGGCGGCGGCCACGGCGTCGGCCCGGGGCCGTCCGGACGACCGCCCAGCGTGTCGTACCTCGGGCAGGTCGCGCGGGCCGCGGAGGACGTCGGCTTCGAGGCCGCCCTGACTCCGACGGGTGCGTGGTGCGACGACGCCTGGTTGTCCACGGCGATGCTCAGCCAGGTCTCGGCGCGGCTGAAGTTCCTGGTCGCGTTCCGGCCCGGCCTGACCTCACCGTTCCTGGCGGCGCAGATGGCAGGGACGTTCCAGAACCTCTCCGGTGGTCGACTGCTGCTCAACGTCGTCACCGGGGGAGAGAGCCACGAGCAGCGGATGTACGGCGACTTCGAGGACAAGGACGCACGTTACGCACGCTGCGACGAGTTCCTCACCGTCGTCCGCGCGCTCTGGCGTGGCGAGACCGTCGACCTCGACGGCGAGCACCTGCGGGTGGAGGGCGCGCGGCTCGGGCAGATCCCCGACCCGGTGCCCGCGATCTACTTCGGTGGTTCGTCGCCGGCCGCCGGCGATGTCGCGGCCCGCCACGCCGACGTCTACCTCACGTGGGGCGAGCCGCCGGACGCCGTACGCGAGAAGATCGAGTGGATCCGCGGGCTCGCCTCGGCCCAGGGGCGGGTGATCCGCTTCGGGCTGCGGATGCACACGATCACCCGCGACACCTCGCGCGAGGCCTGGGCCGAGGCCGATCGGCTGCTGGCCGGGATGGACCCTGCGGCCATCGCTCGGGTGCAGGACGGCCTGCGGCGCAGCGAGTCCGAGGGGCAGCGGCGCATGCTCGCACTGCACCGGGGCTCCACGGCCGACCTCGAGATCCATCCCAACGTCTGGGCCGGGATCGGGCTGGTCCGCGGCGGTGCCGGCACCGCGCTGGTCGGCAGCCACGAGGAGGTGGCCGATCGGATCGAGGAGTACGCCGACCTCGGCATCGAGGAGTTCATCCTGTCCGGCTACCCACACCTCGAGGAGGCCTACTGGTTCGGCGAGGGGGTGCTGCCGATCCTGGCCGAGCGCGGGCGCTGGGCACACCCGGCCCCGGACGTCGCGCGTCGCGCCCTCGGTGCCGTTCGCTGCCGCAGGAGCGGCGTCATGACGGCCCGTGTGGCCGTGGTGGTCGGCAACCCCAAGCCGGGCTCGCGCACCCTCGAGTCCGCGCTCCACGTCGCTCGCGAGCTGACCGGACGCCGCGCCGACCTCGTCGTCGACCTGGCCGACCTCGGGGTCCGGCTGCTGGACTGGGCCGACCCCGAGGTGTCCCGGCTCGTCGCCGAGATCGGGGACGCCGACCTCGTCGTCGTCGCCAGCCCGACGTACAAGGCGACGTACACGGGCCTGCTCAAGCTGTTCCTCGACCGGTTCGCGGGCGGCACCGGGCTGTCCGGTGTCGCGGTCCCGCTGATGCTCGGGGCCGGTCCTCTCCACGCCCTCGCCCCCGAGGTGTCGCTCCGGCCGCTGCTGACCGAGCTCGGCGCCGTCGTACCGGTGCGCGGTCTCTACGTCCTCGACAGCCAGCACGACCGTCCGGAGGCGTACGCCGACTGGCTCGCGACCGCGCGGCCGGTCGTGCGCGCCTTCCTCGAACCCCCGCTTCTCGAAGGAGTCTCATGACGGCGCCCACCCTCGACACCACCGTCCTCCCCGATCTGGACCCGCACACCCTCCGCTCCGCCTACGGTGCCTTCCCCAGCGGTGTGGTCGCGGTCGCCGCGCAGGTCCGGGGACACCTGACCGGCATCGCGGCCAGCTCGTTCACCTCGGTCAGCCTCGACCCGCCGCTGGTGTCGTTCTCGGTCGCCACCACCAGCAACACCTGGCCGCTGCTCCGCGAGGCGGTGCACCTCGGGGTGAGCGTGCTCGCCGACCATCACGACACCGTGTGCCGGCAGCTCGCCGGTCCCACCGAGCAACGCTTCACCGGCCTCCCCTTCCGCTCGACCCACGACGGCGCCGTGCTGCTCGACGAGGCCGTCGCGACGTTCGACTGCACCATCGACCGGGAGATCGAGGCCGGTGACCACCTGATCGTCGTACTCGCCCTCCACCGCGTGACCGACGGCGGCGGTACGTCGCCCCTGGTCTTCCACCGCAGCGGCTTCAAACGGCTGTCGTCCGACGAGCTCGACCCGGCCAAGCTGGACGGCAGGATCAACGGCAAGGACGTCGACGCGGCCTGAGCCGTTGACCACGACAACCAGTTCGGGGCTAGCCTCAGCGGCGTGAACCTCATCGACATCGAGACGCCCGACGGCACCGCGCAGGCGTACCTGACCGGCTCCGGCCCCGGAGTCCTCCTCTTCATGGACGCGATCGGGCTCAGGCCGCAGATCGCCGAGATGGCCGACCGGATCGCGGGCTGGGGCTACACCGTGCTGGCTCCCAACATCCTCTACCGCTCCGGTACCGCCGAGGAGACCTCGCCGGCCGGCGACCTCCGTGCGCCCGGCGCTCGCGAGGCGTTCTTCGAGCAGGTCGGCCCGCGCATCGGCGCGCTGACCCCCGACGGCATGCGCAGCGACATCCCCGCCTACCTCACGGTCCTGCGTGAGCGCAGCGAGGGCGAGGAGGTCGGCGTGGTCGGCTACTGCATGGGCGCCAGGCTGGCGATCCGGGCCGCGGGCCTCGACCCCGCGGTCGTCGCGGCCGCCGGGTTCCACGGCGGCGGCCTGGTCACCGACGACCCCGACAGTCCCCACCTGGCCCTGTCGAACGCGCGTGCCGAGTTCGTCTTCGGCCACGCCGACAACGACCGCGGCATGCCGCCCGAGGCCGTCGAGAGGCTCGGGCAGGTGATGGCCGACGGCGGGCTCACCGCGAAGAACGAGATCTACCCCGACTCGCCGCACGGCTACTCGATGAACGACACATCGATGTACCACGAGCCCGGCGCCGAGCGGTCGTTCGCGGAGTTGCACGGCCTGCTCGACCGCACCCTGGGAGCCTGATCCGTCCGACCTCCCGCCGGCGGCGGGCGTTTCGATCCGCCCTGCGGGGGCACGGACGGGGCACCCGCCTCTCGGCGGGGGGACGGGCCCTCCGGGTTGAGCCACCAGCCGGGAGGGTCCTGTCCGCGGTGCCGACCCGGAGGTTTGCCGCTGCGCCGCCGCGGGTACGGTGCCCGGACCGTCACTCGAGTGACGAACGGGGAGGTGGTGGGTCGTGCGCATCGTCGAGCACGCCGCAGGGTCGACGGCCGCGGAGGGCGACTGGGCCGATCAGACGCGTCGGGTGCTGACTCGCGACCTGCTGCTGCGCGCCCACCTCGCCCAGCCCGCCGAGGGCCAGGCGCTCCAGTTCCGGGCCCTGCACCTGAACCTGCCGCTGGTCCGCGAGATCGCCGACGGGTTCGGGCTCGACGATGCCGACCGAGCAGCCGTCGAGCACGACGCGCTGGACGGCCTCGTCCAGGCGCTGCGGGCGTTCGACGCCTACGGCGACGAGGAGTTCGCCGACTTCGCCGGCCCGTTCATCGAGCGGGAGATCCGGCGCACCCTCCAGACTCTCGGCCGCGTCTGACCGATCCCGGGACAGGACTGGCCGGGACCGACGTCCGCGCGGGTGCGAGGCATGCCGCTCAGGGCTTGGGGTACGGACCTGAGCAGAGCCTGACCTGAGGAGGACATATGTCGAGCGGTGTGGAGACCGGCCAGATCACCACGGACATCCCGGCCCGTCTGGACCGGCTGCCCTGGTCACGCTGGCACTGGATGGTCGTGATCGGCCTGGGCACGGTGTGGATCCTCGACGGGCTCGAGGTGACCATCGTCGGGTCGATGTCCGACGCCCTCAAACCCGCCAGCACCGGCCTCGGCATGACCAGCTCCGACATCGGGCTGGCCGGCGCCATGTACGTCGCCGGGGCCTGTGTCGGTGCCCTGGTGTTCGGACAGCTCACCGACCGCTTCGGCCGGAAGAAGCTCTTCCTGATCACCCTGGCCTTCTACATCTTCGCGACCGTGCTGACCGCCTTCTCGATGAACCCGACGTGGTACTTCGCGGCACGTGCCCTCACCGGCGCCGCCATCGGCGGTGAGTACGCCGCCATCAACTCGGCCATCGACGAGCTGATCCCGGCGAAGTACCGCGGCCGCATCGACGTCGCGATCAACGGGTCGTTCTGGGTCGGTGCCGCCGCCGGGGCCCTGCTGACGATCCCGCTGCTCGACCCGACCGTGGTCAGCGCCTCGCTCGGCTGGCGACTCGCCTTCGGTCTCGGCGCGATCCTGGCGGTCGGTGTCCTGCTGGTACGCCGCCACGTCCCGGAGAGCCCGCGCTGGCTGTTCATCCACGGCCGTGAGGACGAGGGCGAGGAGATCGTCCGCGACATCGAGCGCGAGGTCCAGGAGGAGACCGGACAGGACCTGCCGTCGGTCAAGGACACGATCACGGTCCGGCAGCGCAAGACGATCGGCATCCCGCTCATCGCCAAGACGGTGTTCACGCTGTACCCGAAGCGCACCGTCCTCTGCTTCTCCCTGTTCGTCGGCCAGGCGTTCCTCTACAACGCGTTCTTCTTCACCTACGGCGACACCCTCACCACGTTCCTCGGCGTCGGCCAGACCGGCTACTACATCGCCGTCTTCGCTGCCAGCAACTTCGCCGGGGCCCTGCTCCTGGGTCCGCTGTTCGACTCCGTCGGCCGGGTCAAGATGATCACCGGCACCTACGTCGTGTCCGGCGTGCTTCTCGGGATCGCCGGCTTCATGCTGGGCGACCTCACGGCCACCACCTTGACCGCCTTCGGTGTGGTGATCTTCTTCTTCGCCTCGGCCGGCGCCAGCGCGGCGTACCTCACCGCCAGCGAGGTGTTCCCGATGGAGACCCGTGCACTGTGCATCGCGTTCTTCTACGCGATCGGTACGGCCGTCGGCGGCATCACCGGCCCGCTGCTGTTCGGCAAGCTCATCGACAACGCGTCCGCGAGCGGAGACATCACCGGGATCGCACCGGGGTACTTCCTGGGCGCCGGCCTGATGATCGCCGGCGGCATCGTCGCGGCGTTCCTGGGCGTGAAGGCCGAGGGACAGGCGCTGGAGACGATCGCGCAGCCGCTCACCGCCGAGGACGCCGAGACCGGCGGTCGGCCGGAGCACGCAAACGCCTGACCGCTACCCCCGGACCACGCAAGGAGGACGCACATCATGCCGATGCCACCACCGAAGGCCAGTACCGAGGGTCCTCGCGACCGCCAGGTATCCCACGAGATGGGGCAGATCGTCAGGGCGCTCGAGGAGCAGGGGCCGCAGACGCCGGTCGAGCTCCAGCACCTCGTCGGAGCGACGTACTGGGACAGGGACCGCTTCGAGCGAGCGCTCGCCTTCGCGGTCGCGGACGGGCTCGTGACCCGCACGGCCGACGACCTCCTGCGGGCCATCTGAGGCGCTCCGCCCGGGTGCCCGGACGGCGTGCTACGCCCCTAAGGGTGTTGGGGAGTCCGAGTCACGGGTGATAGACCGGAGGTGAGTGGTTGAGACCCCCTGCCACGTTTTGTGCACTGATCCCTGAGAGGGAGTGCCGTGGCAGCGTCAGTAGTGGAGTCACCCCCGGACTATGCAGATCTTCTGGAGCCCGAGATAGAGAGTCTTCCGCGCAGGGAGGCCACCCAGCGTCTCCTGGCCCTGGCGGCTGCGACCGACGACGAGGCCGAACGGCACGGCTACACCGACCGCGTCGTCGAGCTCAACATGCAGATCGCGGTCGACGTGGCCCGCCGCTACCGTTCCCGGGGCGTGTCGATCGACGACCTGGAGCAGGTCGCCTACCTCGGGCTGGTCAAGGCCGTGCGCGGCTTCGACCCCGAGCGGGCCACGGACTTCCTCAGCTACGCCGTCCCGACCATCCGCGGCGAGGTACGCCGCTACTTCCGCGACCACGGCTGGGTGGTCCGCCCGCCGCGGACGGTCCAGCAGGCGCAGGCCCGGATCACCGCGGTGGAGTCGGACCTGTGCCAGGAGCTCGGCCGGGCACCCCGTCCGACCGAGATCGCCGCTCGCCTCGACCTCGATCTCGACCTCGTGGTCGAGGCGCTGGCGGCCAACGGCTGCTTCGCGCCCACCTCCTTGGACAGCACGCCGGTCGAGGGCGAGTCGGCGATCGTCGACCGGCTCGGCGATGACGATGCGTCGTTCGACAGCGCCGAGGCGCGGGTGGCGCTCCAGCCGCTGATGGGCCTCCTCGACCAGCGCGAGCGGATCATGCTCGAGATGCGGTTCTTCAAGGGAGCGACCCAGTCGGAGATCGGCGAGGTGCTGGGGATCACCCAGATGCAGGTCTCACGGCTGCTGTCGGCCCTCCTCGCGAGACTGCGTGACGAGCTGGGCGGCGTGCCCATCTGAGCGTCCGCTAGACAGGGGCCATGACTCCCGACGAGACCGCCCGCAGGAGTGCGGACGCGATGTGGGCGGACGACCGGGCCAGCCGGGGGCTCGGGATGACGCTCGACGCGGTCGGCCCCGGCTCGGCGACGCTGTCGATGCCCCTGCGCGACGACATGGTCAACGGACACGCGATCGGGCACGGCGGCCTCACCTTCACCCTCGCCGACAGCGCCTTCGCGTTTGCCTGCAACTCCTACAACCGCGTGACGGTCGCGGCCGGGGCGGAGATCCGCTTCCGCCGGCCGACCAGGCTCGGTGACGTACTCGTCGCAACCGCGACTGAGCGCGAACGCGACGGTCGCGACGGGGTGTACGACGTGCAGGTGACGGTGGGCGACGAGGTCGTCGCCGTGTTCGTCGGGCGTAGCAAGGAGATCGGCGGCACTCTGTTCGACGCCGGTCAGCGCTCGTAGCACCGGCCGGTCCGGAGCGCGAGGTCGAGCACCAGGCACGCAACAACCGGATGCGGGGGATCTAACCTGCTCGTCATGACCGGTGAGATCCCGACCCTGGGGCGCGAGGAGCTCGAGGCCCTCCAGCTCGAGCGGCTCCGCGAGACCCTGCGCACGGCGTACCGGAAGGTGCCGCACTACACCCGGGCCTTCGACGCGGCCGGTGTCCACCCCGACGACCTGACCTCGCTCGGCGACCTCGCGCGGTTCCCGTTCACGACCAAGGCCGACCTGCGCGAGAACTACCCGTTCGGGATGTTCGCGGTGCCCCGGGAGCAGGTGAGCCGGGTCCACGCCAGCAGCGGTACGACGGGCAAGCCGACCGTGGTCGGCTACACCGCAGCCGATCTGGACACCTGGGCGGAGCTGATGGCCCGCTCGATCCGCGCCGCCGGCGGCCGGCCCGGCGACCTCGTGCACGTGGCCTACGGCTACGGGCTGTTCACGGGCGGCCTCGGTGCACACTACGGAGCCGAACGGCTCGGCTGCACGGTGGTGCCGGTCAGCGGTGGCATGACCGAGCGCCAGGCGCAGCTGATCGTCGACTTCCGGCCGCGGGTGATCATGGTGACCCCGTCGTACTTCCTCTCGATCCTCGACGAGCTCGAGGCGCAGGGTGTCGACCCGAAGGACACCAGTCTCGAGGTGGGCATCTTCGGGGCCGAGCCCTGGACCGACGAGATGCGTCACGCGGTCGAGGCCCGGACCAGCCTGAAGGCGGTCGACATCTACGGCCTCAGCGAGGTGATGGGTCCGGGGGTGAGCCAGGAGTCGGGGGAGACCCAGGACGGCCTGCACGTCTGGGAGGACCACTTCCTGCCCGAGGTCGTGGACCCGTTCACCTTCGAGCCGGTGGCCGACGGCGAGGAGGGCGAGCTGGTCTTCACCAGCCTGACCAAGCAGGCGATGCCGGTCGTCCGCTACCGGACCCGCGACCTGACCCGCCTGCTGCCCGGGACGGCGTACCCGGCGTTCCGAAGGATGCAGAAGGTCACCGGGCGTACCGACGACATGATGATCGTGCGCGGCGTCAACCTGTTCCCGACCCAGGTGGAGGAGCAGATCCTCACCGTCGACGGCCTCGCGCCTCACTACGTGTGCGTCCTGACCCGGCCCGGCAACCTCGACGAGCTCACCGTCCGCGTCGAGTCGACGGGCGAGCCGGACGCCCCGGCGGCGGCGGCGATGGGGGCCGCGCTGGCGCAACGGATCAAGCACGGCACGGGCGTGACCGCGCGCGTGGAGGTGGTGGCGCCGCACGCCCTCGAGCGCTCGCAGGGCAAGGCGAGGCGGATCTCCGACCAGCGTCCCCGCTGAGGATCAGTGCTTCGGCAGGCCCGACGTCGTACAGAGGCCCTTGCCGATCGCGTCGGTGTTGTCGTTGATGATGTCGCGGAACATCTGCTTGGACCGGGTCGGGTCCCAGGTCACCGCGAGATCGCTGATCGGGACGGGACAGGTGAGCTTGGTGTGGGTCATCGCCCAGCCGAAGCGGCCCATGGCCACGACGCCCATGTCCTGGTCGACGGTGAGGTTGTCGGTCGTCGAGGTCCAGAGGTTCCAGTAGCGGAACGGGTTGAGGATCGTCCACGGTGACAGCGCCTTGTGGCCGACCGAGACCATCACCTGACGCTGCTGGCCGCCGCGCGCGATGTCACCGAGTGCGGGGTCGGCGTGCCGCGACCGGGCGTAGGCGAGCGCGACCGTGCCGTCGGCGTGCTGGCACCCCTTCTTCACGTGGAGGTTGGCCAGCTTGTCGTCCATGTTGTGCGTCGGGCAGATCGTGATCCCACCGACCGCGTCGACGATGTTCACGAAGCCACCGAGCCCGATCTCGACGTAGTGGTCGATGTGGATGCCGGTGTTCTGCTCGATGGTCCGGATCAGCAGCTTCGGGCCGCCGAACGCGAAGGCCGCGTTGATCTTCGTCGTGCCGTGCCCGGGGACCGGCACCAGCGAGTCGCGGGGGATCGACATGGTCAGCGTCGGGCCGCTCCCGGTGTGCACCAGCACGATGGTGTCGGTGCGCTGGCCGGCGGCGTTGCCGGTGTGGAGCGTCTTGCGCTGCTCGGCGGTGAGACCCTTGCGCGAGTCGCTGCCGACGAGGAGGTAGTTGGTGCCTGCCTGGTCGGCCGGTCGGTGACCCGCTGGGAACGCGTCGATCTTCTCGACCTTCGACCACGCGAAGAACGGCACCGCCACCAGGTAGACCAGCCAGAGGGCGAGCACGATCCACAGGTAGCGCAGCCGGAACCGTGGCCGGAACTGCGGCCGCCAGCCGCCACCAGAGGTGCTGCCACCGTTCGGCGGCGGCGGCACTGGGCGTGGCGGGGTCGGGGATGTCGTGGGACGCGAGGTGGCCACGGGTGCGGTGCTGCTCTGCGCACGCGGGACCGTCGGCATCACCCGCGTCTCGTCGGGACGGGGTTGCCGCGGCACGGGTCGGGTGGCATCGGGATCTGAGCCGGACGGCCCCGGCTGACCGTCGTCGTCGTGCCTGCCGCCCGGCGAGCGGCCGTACAGCCAGTCGTCGGACATGTCGGGCAGGTTACCGGCCGAGACCCAAAGGCCGGATTCGGCGCGTCGTACCCGCCTGTGGTGGATGTGGCTGGTGATACTGACGGGGCTACTTCCCCAGCACAGGAGAGACACGTCCATGGGGCTGCCCGCTTCTTCCCCCGGGTTGCTCGACCGGGTCACCGCCGGCGACCGTGCCGCGCGCGTGCGCTACCGACGAGCCCTGATGTTGATGGTGATGACGCTCGTCGTGCCCGGGTCGGCCCAGCTCGTCGCGGGCAACCGCCGGGTGGGCCGCTTCGCCACCCGGCTCTGGGTCGGGCTCGTCGTGCTCGGCCTGGCGGGTGTGCTGCTCGCCGCCTGGCACCACCAGTACGCGTTCTGGTTCGCCTCCGACACCACCGTCCTGGGCTTCCTGCGTCTCGGGCTGATGCTGCTCGCGATCGGCTGGGCGGCGCTGTTCGTCGACGCCTGGCGGATCGGCCAGCCGCTGTCGCTGTCGCTGTCGCACCGGCGCACCGTCGTGGGCCTCAACGGCGTGCTGTGCTTCTCGGTGGCCGGGACCCTGCTCTTCGGCGCGCACCTGGTCGGCGTACAGCGCGACTTCATCCTCACCATGTTCTCCGGCGACACCGTGACCCACCAGCACGACGGCCGCTACAACGTGCTGCTCGTCGGCGGCGACTCCGGCGCCGGGCGCTGGGGCATGCGGACGGACTCGATGACGGTGGCCAGCATCGACGCCACGACCGGGAAGACCGTGCTGATCGGATTGCCCCGCAACATGACGGACTTCCCGTTCAGCAAGGGCTCGGTCATGCACAAGGCGTGGCCGCACGGCTTCGACTGCGGCTACCCCACCTGCGAGCTGAACGGCATCCCGACCTGGGTGGGCGACCACACGTCGCTGTTCAAGGGCCTCGAGAACCCCGCGATGAGCGGCACCATCTCGGCCATCGAGGGGATCACCGGGCTGAAGATCAACTACTGGGCGATGGTCAACCTGGCCGGGTTCCGGGGCCTGGTCGACGCCGTCGGCGGCGTCACGCTCAACGTCCGGCAGCCGATCCCGGTCGGGGGTCTGGGGTCCGACGTCACCGGCTACATCAAGCCCGGGGTCCGCAAGCTGGACGGCTTCGACACGCTGTGGTTCGCCCGGTCGCGCGACAGCTCCGACGACTACTCGCGGATGGCCCGCCAGAAGTGCGTGATGAACGCGATGCTCCACCAGGTCAGCCCGCAGACGGTCCTGACCAACTTCGAGAAGATCGCCAAGGCCTCCTCCCAGATGATCTCGACGGACATCCCGGCCAGTGAGGTCGACCGCTTCATGGGACTCGCGCTGAAGGCGAAGAGCCAGCCGGTCGCGACCCTGTCGCTGGTCCCGCCGATGGTGAACACCGCCGACCCCGACATCGCCCTGATCCACCGCAAGGTCGCCGAGGCCCTCGCGGCCTCCGGGCACCCGCCGGCCCATCACCGCCAGCACAGGTCGCCCGCGACGGTCACCGGGGGCTCGATCGGCACGCTCAAGGGCGGCTACGCCGCGAACGACTCGAACGACCTCGGCGCCGTCTGCTGAACTGGCCCCATGGAGCTGGTGTTCACCGGACCGCTGTTCGAGTGGCGCGGCCCCGCGCCGTACCACTTCGTCGACGTGCCCGAGGACGAGGTCGACCAGCTGCGGGAGACCGCGGCCGCCGTCACCTACGGCTGGGGGATGATCCCGGTGCGCGGGCGGATCGGTGAGACGGACTTCACGACCTCGTTGTGGCCGCGCGACGGCGGGTACGTCGTACCGGTCAAGGACGCCGTCCGGAAGCCCGAGGGCCTGGAGCTCGGCGACGCCGTCGAGGTGAGGCTGACCGTCGACGTGTGAGGTCCCTTGGTCAGCCGATGCGCTGCACGCGCTCGGCGAGCAGCGCGATGTCGGATGGGCCGGTCCCGCAGCAGCCGCCGACGAAGCGGGCGCCCGCACGGATCCACCCTTCGACGAGATCGAGGTCGAGGGGTTCGGCGTAGTCCCACGTCTTCGTGTCGCTGTTCCAGCTGCCGCCACGGTTCGGGTACGCGACCGCGGGGAGCCCCGTGGCAGCCACGGCGGCCTGCACGGCGCCGAGCACGTCGCGCTGCTCGGAGCAGTTGACACCGACGGCGACGAGCGCGCGGCTGCCGGCCAGCAGCTGGTACGCCTCGGAGAGCGGCTGACCGGCGCTGGTGGTGCCGCCGCGGACCGAGTAGCTGAACCACGCAGGTACGTCGAGCTGGTCGAGCAGCGCCACCAGCACCTCGGCCTCGTCGGTGTCGGGGATGGTCTCGACCGCGAGCAGGTCCGGCCCGGCCGCGACGAGGAGCTCGAGGCGGGACTCGTGGAACTCGCGCAGCCGGTCCGACGAGACGCCGTAGCGGCCGGTGTACTCCGACCCGTCGGCCAGGAAAGCGCCGTACGGCCCCACGGAGGCGGCGACCAGGACGCCGGGATGCGTGTCCACGAGCTCGTCGCGGACCTCCTGCGCAACGGTCACGCTGCGCGTGATCAGGCGGCGCGCCTCCCCAGCGTCGTACCCGGCGGCGACCAGGCCCTCGACGCTGGCCTGGTAGCTCGCGGTCGTCGCGACCCGGGCGCCCGCCTCGACGTACGCGCGATGGGCCGCAGCGACCCGCTCCGGCGCCTCGCCGAGCAGCCGAGCCGTCCACAGCGCGCCGCCGAGGTCGGCCCCCTGCTGCTCGAGCGCCGTGGAGAGGCCGCCGTCCAGCACCACCGTCTGCTCGGCACCCACGACGTCCATCACCGGACCATCCTGCCCGGTCATCGCCCGACTAGGGTTTCGCGGGTGACCTCCGCCGACCGCCGCATCGCCGCCGTGGTGGTCACGTTCAACCGCCTCGACCTGCTCCAGCGCCTCGTCGGGAGGCTGGCCGAGACCGACCGGCTCGACGAGATCCTGGTCGTCGACAACGCGTCGACCGACGGCACGGTGGAGTGGCTCCGGTCCGCCGAGACCGAGATCGAGCGCCTGCACGCGCGGCACCTGACCGACAACACCGGGGGCGCAGGAGGATTCCACGAGGGCCTGCGCTGGGCCGTCGAGCGGGGCGCCGACCTGGTCTGGCTGATGGACGACGACGGGCTGCCGGAGCCCGGGTGTCTCGACGAGCCTGCTCGCCCACGACGGAGCGCTCGACTTCTGGGGGCCGGTGGTCGTCGACGAGACAGATCCCCAGCGACTGGTCTTCCCGATCCGGCTCCCCGGCGGCACCCGGACCGTGCGCCAGATGGGTGAGGTGCGCGCAGCCGCGACGGACGGCCTGATCCGCGACATCGTGATCCCGTTCAACGGCGTCCTGGTCACCCGGGCCCTGGTCGAGCGGATCGGCCTGCCGCGCGCCGAGTTCTTCATCTGGGGCGACGACCACGAGTACCGACTGCGCGCCGAGCGCAGCGGCGCCCGGATCGCCACCGTCGTCGACGCCCGCGTCTCGCACCCGTCCGTCGGGGCCCTCGGCACCCCCATGGCCTTCGGGCGTACGACGTACAACCACACCCCGAGCGACCTCAAGCACTACTGCATGGCACGCAACAACCTGCTCAACCTGCGCGAGTACGGCGGCCGCTCTGCATGCGGGCGCGTTCGTGGCCAAGACCTTGTGGTTCTACACGTTCACCCGCCGAGACCCGGCGCGGATCCGGCTGAGTGTCGACGCCTGGCGCGCCGCGTGGCGCGGCGACTTCTCCGGCCACCGGAGGTTCCTGGCATGACCGAGACCGTCGCCGTCGTCGTCGTCACCTACAACCGCGCCGACCTGCTCGGCCGGGTGCTCGACGGCCTGGCCGCCCAGACCCACGAGCCCGACGCCGTGATCGTCGTCGACAACGCCAGCGAGGACCACACCCGCGACGTGCTCGACGCACACGTCGGACTGAAGCTCCAGCGCATCCACCTCGAGGAGAACACCGGCGGCGCCGGCGGGTTCCGGGCGGGCGTCGAGCTGGCGTACGGGCGGGGCTTCGGACGCATCTGGCTGATCGACGACGACGTCGTCCCGGCCCCGGACTGCCTGGCGCTGCTGATGGCCGAGGACGAGGCGTGCCTGATGTCGGTGCGCGAGGACGTCCACGGCCGCCTGGTGGAGAAGGCGGCGACGGACTTCGACCTGTCCCACCCCTGGTCGGTGCGGCCCAAGCGGCGGATGGTCGAGACCGACTACGGCGACCGGCACGCCATGCCGCCGAAGGTCGAGCTGCACAACGTCGCTTTCGAGGGCTTCCTGTTCCGGCGCGAGGTGGTCGACGCGATCGGCCTGCCCGACGCGTCGTACTTCATCTTCTACGACGACGTCGACTTCGCTCTGCGCGCCCGTCGCGCCGGCTACCGGATCTGGGCCGTGCGCGACGCCGTGCTCGTCCGGCAGCTCGACTTCAGCCAGCAGCACGACCTGAGCGGCTGGAAGGGCTACTACATGTATCGCAACCTGTTCGCCGTGCACCTCCGCTACGGCGAGAACGCGCTGGTCCGCGCCAAGCCGTACGCGATCACCGCCGCGGTCGTCTTGCTGAGCCCGCTGCGAGGCGGACGTGCCGAGGCGCGCAACGTGATCCGCGCCATGCGCAGCGCCCGGGGCATGCGCTCGATTCCCGGTTCGGGCCCTGCCCCTCGCTAGACTGACGGGCCACGACCGATCAGGAGTTCTGACCTTGTCCAAGCCCGACCTCGTCGTCGTCGGCTCGGGATTCTTCGGCCTCACCATCGCAGAACGGTGTGCCAACGCTCTCGGCCTCGACGTGCTCGTCCTCGAGCGGCGACCCCACCTCGGCGGCAACGCCTACAGCGAGGTCGAGCCCGAGACCGGGATCGAGGTGCACACGTACGGCGCGCACCTCTTCCACACCTCCAACGAGCGGGTGTGGGAGTACGTCAACCGGTTCACGACCTTCACCGCCTACCAGCACCGCGTGTTCGCTCGCTACCAGGGCCAGGTCTACTCGTTCCCGATGAACCTCGCGCTGATCAACCAGTTCTTCGGCCGCAGCCACACCCCCGACGAGGCACGCGCGCTGATCGCCGAGCAGTCGAGCGAGATCGACACGGACCAGGCGCAGAACCTCGAGGAGAAGGCGATCAGCCTGATCGGGCGCCCGCTCTACGAGGCGTTCGTCAAGGGCTACACCGCCAAGCAGTGGCAGACCGACCCCAAGGAGCTGAGCCCCGACATCATCACCCGGCTCCCGGTCCGCTACACCTTCGACAACCGCTACTTCAACGACACCTACGAGGGTCTGCCCACCGACGGCTACACGGCGTGGCTGACCCGGATGGCCGACCACCCGAGGATCGAGGTCCGCGTCGACACCGACTTCTTCGACGTCGCCGACGAGTTCCGGGGCCAGGTCCCGATCGTCTACACCGGACCGGTCGACGAGTACTTCGGCCACAGCGAGGGCCGGCTGTCGTGGCGGACGGTCGACCTCGAGGCCGAGGTCAAGGACGTCGACGACTTCCAGGGAACCCCCGTGGTCAACTACAACGACCAGGAGGTGCCCTACACCCGGATCCTCGAGTTCAAGCACTTCCACCCCGAGCGCACCTACCTGCCCGGGAAGACCGTCGTGGTGCACGAGTACAGCCGCTTCGCCGAGCCGGACGACGAGCCGTACTACCCGGTCAACACCGCCGAGGACCGCGCCAAGCTGCTGAAGTACCGCGACCTGGCCAAGCAGGAGCCGATGGTGCTCTTCGGCGGCCGGCTCGGCACCTACAAGTACCTCGACATGCACATGGCCATCGGCTCGGCCCTGAGCATGTTCGACAACAAGCTGTGGCCGCACTTCACCGAGGGTGAGGCCCTGGCCAGCGGAGGAGTCGACGCATGAGCGACACGGTGACGCGCCTGCTCCAGCGGCAGATCCTCCCGCTGGACCGCGACTTCGACGTACTGGCCCTCTACGTCGACCCCGAGGACGCGCGGCTCGACGCCGACCGCGAGGCGATCGGCGGCGAGCGCGGCGGCCAAGGCGCTCAACAACGCCGCGATCCGCCAGTCGACCGCGACCGGTGCCGCCATCCACCCCGACCAGATCGAGTCGCGAACGGCGTTCCGGGTGCACTCGGGCGAGAAGCTGTCGTTCGGCACCTACTTCAACGCGTTCCCGGCCAGCTACTGGCGGCGCTGGACGATCGTCGACGACGTCACGCTCACCGTCGAGGTGCAGGGACGCGGCGCCACCGTGATCGTCTACAAGTCCATGGCCCGCGGCCACTCGCAGCGGGTCGCGGCAGAGTCGATCGACCACTCCGAGACCGCACGCTTCACCTTCGACCTGCCGCTCAAGCCGTTCATCGACGGCGGGTGGTACTGGTACGACGTGGTCGCCGGCGACGACGACGTGCTCGTGTCGTCGGCGCGAGTGGACCGCCGAGGTCCCGGCCGACCGTGCCGAGCACGGCACGGTCGACATCGCGATCACCACCATGAACCGGCCCGACTACGTCGCCAAGCTGCTCGGCCAGATCGGTGAGACCGAGGAGCTCCGGCCCTACCTCGACACCGTCATGGTCATGGAGCAGGGCACGCAGCTGATGCGCGACTCGGAGTTCTACCCGGCGGCCGAGAAGGCGCTCGACGACAAGCTCCGGGTCATCGAGCAGGGCAACCTCGGCGGCTCCGGCGGCTACGCCCGCGGCCAGCTCGAGTCGGTCCGCAAGGGCACCGCGACCTACGCCATGATGATGGACGACGACGTCGTCTGCGAGCCCGAGGGGATCATCCGGGCGGTCACCTTCGGCGACCTCGCCAAGCGGCCGACCATCGTCGGCGGCCACATGTTCAACATCTACAAGCGCTCCGCAGCTCCACAGCTTCGGCGAGATCGTGCAGCCCTGGCGCTTCTGGTGGAGGACCCGCGAGGACGGCTTCAACCAGTGGGACTTCGCCGCGCGCAACCTGCGCTCCGCGCGCTGGCTGCACAAGCGCGCCGACGTCGACTTCAACGGCTGGTTCATGTGCCTGATCCCGCGCCAGGTGCTGGAGGAGGTCGGCCTCTCGCTCCCGCTGTTCATCAAGTGGGACGACAGCGAGTTCGGGCTGCGCGCCAAGGAGGCCGGCTTCCCGACCGTCTCGTTCCCGGGCGCGGCCGTCTGGCACATCCCCTGGACCGACAAGAACGACGGGCTCGACTGGCAGTCGTACTTCCACCAGCGCAACCGCTTCGTCGCGGCGCTGCTCCACTCGCCGTACCCCCGCGGCGGCCGGATGGTGCGCGAGTCGCTCAACCACCAGATCAAGCACCTCGTCTCGATGCAGTACGCCACGGTCGAGATGCGCCACCGTGCTCTCGAGGACGTGCTGGCCGGCCCCTACGCGCTGCACGGCCAGCTCGCCACCAAGCTGGGCGAGGTCAACGCGCTCGCCCAGCAGTTCAGCGACATGCAGCTCAAGGCCGACCGCGACGACCTCCCGCCGGTACGCCGTGAGAAGCCGCCCAGCCGCGGCAAGGACGCCAGCGAGATCCCGAGCAAGGTCTCGCAGATGGTGACCGCCGGGCTCGCCCCGATCCGGCAGCTCCGCAAGGTGCGCCGGCTCTCGCGGGAGTTCCCCGAGGTCGAGCTCACCGCCATGGACGCGACGTGGTACCGCCTGGCGTCCTACGACTCCGCCGTCGTCTCCATGAAGGACGGCACGTCGGCCGCCCTCTACCGTCGCGACCCCGAGCGGTTCCGCGACCTGCTGCGCAGGACGCTGGAGATCCACGAGCGCTTCCGCAAGGAGTGGCCGCGACTGGCCGCCGAGTACCGCGCGGCGCTGGGCGACATCACCTCGCCCGAGGCGTGGGACGAGACCTTCCGACCCTGGACCGAGTCCGCCGATGAGTAGGTCTTCCCGGACGGGGTCCAGCCCGTGAGTGACACCGTCGAGGAGCGCACCGACGAAGGACGCCGGGTGGTCAACGCACCCCTGCGGCCGCCCTGGTCACAGCAGGGCCTGCTCGAGGTCTTCCGCCACCGCTACATCCTCACCCTGCTCGTACGCCGCGAGATCGCCGCCCGCTACCAGGGGTCGGTGCTCGGTCTGCTCTGGTCCTACGTCAACCCGCTCACGCAGTTCTTCATCTACTACTTCGTGATGGGCATCCTGTTCGGCCGGGCGAACCGCGTCGAGAACTTCGCGATCCACGTGTTCGCCGGCCTGATCATCGTCCACTTCTTCACCGAGACGATGAACGCCGGCACCCGCTCCATCGTGCGCAACAAGTCGCTCGTCCAGAAGATGTCCGTGCCCCGGGAGATGTTCCCCGTGGCCTCGATGCTGGTCTCCCTCTTCCACGTCGGCCCGCAGGTGCTGATCCTCCTGGTCGCGACCTTCCTCGCCGGCTGGACGCCCGACCCGTGGGGGATGTTCTACGGCGTGATGGCGCTCCTGATCAGCATGTGTCTCGGCTCCGCGCTCGCGCTGATGTTCAGCGCCGCCAACGTCTTCCTGCGCGACGTGTCCAACGCCGTCAGCGTGCTCAGTAACTTCGTGCGCTTCGGCGTGCCGATGATGTACCCGTACACGCTGGTCGCGGTTCGTTTCCACGGCCACACCGCGCTCTACCTGCTGAACCCGATCGTCGAGGCCGTGCTCGGCTTCCAGCGCGCGTTCTGGGTCGGCGCGACGAGCAACCCGGCCCGCACCGCGGCCATCGACATGCCGCCCAACCTGCTGTGGCTGAGCGTGCGTGCGCTGCTGATCAGCATCGTGGTGCTCGTGGTCGCGCAGTCGATCTTCTCCCGGCTGGAGCGCCGGATCCCGGAGCGTCTGCTGTGAGCCGGGCCGACAAGTCGATCGTGGTGCGCCACGTCTCGAAGACGTTCACGCTGCGCTACCACCGGACCCTCAAGCAGATGAGCGTGGCGATGATGCGCCAGCAGGAGCTCTCCGACTCCTTCCTGGCCGTCAACGACGTGTCGTTCACCGTCGACCAGGGGGAGTCGATCGGACTGATGGGCCTGAACGGCTCGGGCAAGAGCACCCTGCTCAAGATGGTCAACGGGGTCATGCGGCCCGACTCCGGCAAGGTGCTGACCCGCGGCCGCACCGCCGGGCTGATCGCGACCGGCGCCGGCTTCCATCCCCAGCTCACCGGGCGCGACAACGTCTACCTCAACGCCGCGATCCTGGGCATGACCGAGGCGGAGACCCGCCGCAAGTTCGACGACATCGTGGAGTTCGCCGACATCGGCAAGTTCCTCGACTCTCCGGTCGGCCACTACTCCTCGGGCATGTTCGCGCGGCTCGGCTTCGCCGTGGCCATCCACGTCGATGCCGACATCTTCCTGGCCGACGAGGTGCTCGCCGTCGGCGACCGCCCGTTCAAGAAGAAGTGCCTGGCGAAGATGCAGGAGATCCGCGACGGCGGCACGACGTTGTTCTACGTCAGCCACGCCACCGGAAGCGTGCGCAAGATGTGTTCCCGCGTGCTGGTGCTCGAGAAGGGCGTGCTCGCCTTCGACGGTCCCGTCGACGAGGGCATCAAGTTCCTCCACTACGACGACGACGAGTCCGACGACCCGGAGCTGAGCGACGAGATGGCCGACGAGGAGATGGGCGCGGACATCTGAGTGTGCTCGCCGGACATCGCAGCAAGCCGCGAAATCCGGCGCCCGACGGCGTGTCGACTGGAAATTACAGGTTTGTAGTTACTCAGAAACCGTATCGCCCCGCCTGTTACCAGTGTGAAACTTGCTACCCGTGTGACTCTTCCCCCGCACTGGAGCAGCCGGAATGTCCCCCTCGCGTTCGCGTTTCGTCACGGCCTGTCAGCAGCTGCTGGCGCTGGCCGTGGTGCTCTGCCTGCTCACGCCCGCGGCCAGCATCGTCACGCTCGACGTGGTGGGATCGGGCCCCGCCGGGGCGACCGCTCTGGCCCACCCGAGCGCGCGTACGGCGGCGTACACGGCCGAGGCGGTGCGCCCGTCCAAGGTGCCGACCGCGCCGGTCAAGCCGGACGTCCGTGAGGTGCAGCTGACCTCGGCGGTCGCCGGCGCCGGCCGTGCCGCGCCCACCACCGCCGCCCGCGTCGTGGCCTCGCCCGACGGAGTCAGCCGCCTCACGACCACGCCCCAGAAGGTCACCGGCTTCGGCGAGGTCGGGGTCACCTGGGCTCACGGCGTCACCATCCCCACCGGCGCGATCGCGGTCGCGGTCCGTACCCGCACCGACGGCGCCTGGACCAGGTGGCGCACCATCCCCTACGACCCGGAGCACGGGCCCGACCCCGGCTCGGCCGAGGCCCGGCACGCCAGGCCCGGCACCGAGCCGATGCTCGTGGGCACGGTCGGCCGCGTCCAGGTGCGCGCCGTCAGCAAGCGCCCGCTGCCGGCGGACATGAAGCTCGCGGTCATCGGCCCGGGCCACGCGGCCCACACGGCGATCGAGCGCGCAGCGCTCGACACCAGCACCATGGACGGCGACAACGGCGCCGACTCCGTCTTCCGTGCTGTGGACCCGCAGCCGGTCACCGGCGACTCGGCCCAGCTCGCCGCCGCCGTCTTCACGCCGCGCCCGGTGATCTACTCGCGGGCCCAGTGGGGCGCCGACGAGCGGATGCGCAGCAAGTCGTCGCTGCACTACGGCGACGTGCACGCCGGCTTCGTGCACCACACCGTGAACGCCAACGACTACACGCGGGCCGAGGTTCCGGGCCTCCTGCGGAGCATCTACGCCTACCACGTGCTGGCCCGCGGCTGGAGCGACATCGGCTACAACTACCTCGTCGACCGCTTCGGCCGGATCTGGGAGGGCCGCTACGGCGGCATCGACCGAGCGGTGGTCGGTGCCCATACCCTCGGCTTCAACGACGACTCGTTCGCCGCCTCGGCGATCGGCAACTACGAGCTGGTACGGCCGAGCCAGGCGGTGCTGCAGGCCTACGCGGCGCTGTTCGCCTGGAAGCTCTCGTTGCACGGCGTCGACGCGTCGTCGACGCGGCAGTTCGTCACCAGCCGCTGGTTCCAGGCGATCAACGGCCACCGCGACGCGGCGGCCACCGCCTGCCCGGGGAAGTTCCTCTACGACAAGCTGCCCGCCATCCGGAGGATGGCCGAGGCCGACCAACGCGGCTGGAGCGGACGCGAGCTCGAGTCCAACCTCGCCTCGACGCCGGCGCCGGACATCGTCGTACGCCGGGCCGGCGACGGTGAGGCGTTCGTGGTCCCGACGGGCGGCCTGATCCAGTTCCCCGCGCCGACCACCGTCGCCACGGGAGTGGCGGCCGCCACCGGCGTCCTGGTGACGCACGACGTCACCGGCGACGGACGCGACGACCTCCTGGTCCGCCGGCTCGACGGGAGCCTCGCGGTCCGGCCCGGCCTCTCGGGCGGCACGTTCGGGGCTGGGAGTCGCGTGATCCCGGGCTTCATCGGGAAGGACCAGGTGACCGCCCCGGGAGACCTCAACGGCGACGGCCGCGCCGACCTGACGGCCCGGAACCCCACGACCGGTGCGCTGGTGCTCTTCCTGCAGCGGGCCGACGGCTCGTTCCGCCGTGTCGTCGCCGGCACCCAGTGGGGCGCCTACGACCGCATCTCGGGGGCCGGTGACGTGAACGGCGACGGGCACCCCGACCTCGTCGCCCGCGACGCATCGGGCGCCCTGTGGCTGTACGCCGGCAACGGAAACGCGGGCTTCGCGAGCGCCGTCCGCATCCCCGGTCGCTTCGGTGCCTACTCGACGATCGCGGGCGGCGGTGACTTCACCGCGGACGGCTTCCCCGACCTGCTGGTGCGGGACCGGACGACCGGCGACACCTACATCCTTCCCGGCAACGGTGCCGGCAGGTTCGGACTGCGGCTCGGCCCCTTCCCCCGGCTCGCGGAGGCGGCGCACCCCGCCGTCGGCAACGCCGGCGGCGACGGCACCCCCGACGTGCTGTCCGTCGACGGCGGCACCGTCAGCGCCTGGGTCAACCCGGGCACCTTCGACCTCGGGCGCCCGATCGACACCGGCGTGAGCTTCAAGGGTGCGGACCTGATCCTCGACGTCGGCGACTGGGACCGCGACGGCTACGCCGACGTGGTCACCCGCCAGGCGTCCGGCAACCTCGTGCTCTGGCTGGGCGACGGGCACGGCCGCCTCCGGCGCGGGCAGACCCTGGCCGTCGGGTTCGGTTCGATCGGCGGGCTCGCCGCGGTCGGCGACATGACCGGCGACGGCTTCCCCGACCTGATGGGTCAACCGCACGGGGGCGTGATGACGATCTACCCCGGCCGCGGGCTGGTCGGTCTGGGAACGAGGTACCCGGCGTACGGCTCGATCGGCTCCGGAACCCAGATCGGCATCGGCCGCTGGAACGGCGACGGCGCCCCGGACAGCCTGATCCGGCGGGGCGGCACCCTGACGCTCTACCGGGGCAACGGCCCCGGCGGACTGTCGTCGCCGACGAGGCTGCCCGTCGACCTGACGCCGTACGACTGGGTGATCGGCGTCAGCGACCTGACCCTGACCGGCCACCCCGACCTGATCGTGCGGCAGAAGGGCACCGGCCGTCTCTACGCCCTGCAGGGCACGCCGCAGGGGTTCCTCGCCCCGGTCTACCTCGGCGAAGGACTGGGGGGCTACGACCTGGCGGGCTGACCCGGGTCGAAACGCGCGGTGACGCGCTCGTCGACCGCGATCTGCTCGCGCCTGCTGCTCGGACACGTGGGTGACCAGGACCATGGAACCGCCGCGAGCCAGCGGTTCGATGAGGGAAGCGAGACCGGAAGGGGAAGCCGGACTCGTCTCCGAGAGGAGGCGGCCGCCGTCGGTGACATTGCATCCCGACGGCGGCCGCTCTCCACAGCTCGTCCTGGGTCAGGCCGGGTACCGCCGGGTCGTCGTCCGCGGGCGCCGGCCACGCGACGTAGGCGTCGGGCTGCGACCAGACCTCCACGCCGAGATCGTGGACGCCGCCCGGCAGGGGCTCGGAGAACCGGACGGCGAGGGGGAGGAGCGCACTCGCGACCACGGGCACGCGCGACGCCTCCTCGGCCCAGCGGCCCACGCCGTCAGGTCCGGTCACGACTCCGTCGGCCGCGCCGTCCCACACCACCTCGAGGCCGCCGGCCCAGGCGGCCCCCATCACCACCGGCGCGAGCCAGTGCACCGGCAGGTCCACCCGTAGGCGGCTGCCGTGCTCGATCTCCAGCTCGTCGACCAGGAGCGAGGCGACCTTCGCGACCCAGTTGGCGTACGTCGTGACCGACAGCTCGGTGCGCTCGCCGGTGGCGTCGTCGTAGAAGGTGACGAGCGGGCGCCCGGCGTCGCGGGCCAGCAGCCCCGACAGCACCTGCGGGAACGTGGTCATCAGACCGTCACTCTAGGGTGACCTCCATGTCCGCGATCGAGCACTTCTGGGCCGTCGTCCCGGCCGGCGGCGCGGGCACCCGCCTCTGGCCGCTGTCACGGTCGGCGTCCCCGAAGTTCCTGCACGACCTGACCGGCAGTGGGCGCTCGCTGCTCCAGGAGACGGTCGCACGCGTCGCCGGCACCGCCGAGGACCGCGTGCTCGTGGTGACCGGCGGCGCCCACCGAGACCGGGTGGTCGCGCAGCTGCCGCAGATCCCGGCCGGGCGCGTGGTCGCCGAGCCCTCGCCGCGGGACTCGATGGCGGCGATCGGGTACGCCGCCGCGCTGCTCGAGCGCGAGGATCCGGACGCCGTGATGGCGTCGTTCGCCGCGGACCACGTGATCGGCGACCTCGACCTCTTCGACCGGGCCGTGGCTCTCGCCGCGGACGTCGCCCGCGACGACTGGCTGGTCACCGTCGGCATCCGGCCGACCGGGCCGTCCACGGCCTTCGGCTACGTCCGTCAGGGTCGCGGCCCTGGCCGGCCACGACGGTGCCTACGTGGTCGAGGAGTTCGTGGAGAAGCCGTCCGCCGAGGTGGCCCGGAGCTACGTCGCAGGCCGGCACCTACCGCTGGAACGCCGGGATGTTCGTCGTACGCCCGGGGGTGCTGCTCGACCTGCTGGGTGCCCTGCACCCCGGCTTCGCGGCGTCGCTCCGCGACCTCGCGGCGACTCCGGACCGGCTCGAGGAGGTCTGGCCGACCTTGCCGAAGATCGCGATCGACCACGCGGTGGCCGAGCCCGCCGCGGCCGCGGGTCGGGTCGCGACGGTGCCGGGGGAGTTCGCCTGGGACGACATCGGTGACTTCCGACTCGCTCGCCGACGTGCTCGGCGGCGACAGCGGTGACGTGCAGGTCCTCGGCGACGCCGAGCAGGTACGCGTCGAGGCGGCGTCGGGGCTGGTGGTGCCGAACGGCGGGCGCCTGGTCGCGGTCGTGGGCATCGACGACGTCGTGGTCGTCGACACCCCCGACGCGCTGCTGGTCACCACGCGCGCCCGGGCGCAGGAGGTCAAGGCGATCGTGGACCGGCTCCGCGAGACCGGCCGCGCGGACCTGACCTGACTAGGCCCCGTTGGGCTCGGGGGAGTCGCTGAACGGGTAGTCGAGCATGAAGGTCTGGAGCGCGGCGCCCGAGACGTTGGAGCAGTACTGCCACACGCCGACCTGCTTCGCGGCGCCCTGCGCGGCGTTCTCCGTGCCCCCGACCGACCAATGCGTCAACGCGACGTGCTGGCCGCTCGGGAAGGGACTGCCGTCGGACGACGTCCACGGCACGGCCTTGAACTTGTCGCGCAGGTCGGAGGTGCCGGCGAACTTGTTGGCGATGGCCTTGATCTGGGCCACCTTCGTGGAGTCCTTCGCCACGGAGTCGTCGTACCAGAGGATCGTGTAGCCGTGCTCCTCGTTGTGCACGAGCGTGCCGAGCGCGGGCCGGTCCTGAGCGGTGTAGAACTTCCGGGCCATGGCGTCCGGCGTGATGTAGTGCTTGCCGAAGGCAGGCGGCGAGTCGGGGTAGCTCACCGCTGCGCCGTCAGCGAGGTGCTGCTGGTTGCCGTCGGCGGGCTTGGTGGTCACCGGCTGGCAGACCGACGCCGGCGCGCCGATGTCGCTCAGCGGCTTGCTGCTGAACTTCGCGGTGCGGAGGTGGTCGAGGATCGGGCCGGTCGCAGCCGCCGCCACGATGCCGACCGCCACGAGGACGCAGGCCGCGACGATGATCGTCCCCCGCCGTCGCTCGGCCGCCTTCTGCTGGGCGCGCATCTGCTCGACGACCTTCTGACGGTCGGTGCGGGCGGACTTGGACGACTTGGCCATGGGTGCTTCTCTCTGCTTCCGGATGCCGGACCGGTGGGTTCGCAGAGTCTACGGAGTGGGGAGTTCACGGAGAAATGGGGCGCAAGCGGACTCGTGGCTCGTCCGCGGCCACGACCTCCCAGCCGTGGGCGTACGCCGCCACCTCGGCCGCCCACCGCACCCGGGCGTCGCCGGGAGCCAGCGTGACCTCGCCGTCCCGGTGGTGCGCCTCCGCCCCGGTGAGGTCGGTGAGGACCGCGACCAGGTCGTCGGCCTCGACGGGCGTCCCGAACGCCGTCCGGTCGTCGGGGCGCGCACCGAGGGCGGCGAGCACCGCCTCGCGGGCACCGAGCCCGAACAGGTCCGCACCGTCGGGACGGAGGAGCCCGACCGCTCCCGGGCCGTGGTCGCCCGGGGGCAGCACCAGGTCGCCTCGTCCCCGGACCACGGTGAACGGCCGGCGCCCCAGCTTGCCGGCAGCCAGCTCGGCTGCGCCCGCCAGCTCGTCCGCGACCGCCGGCGCGGTCACCTCCAGCTCGTTGCCGTAGCCGTCGGACCGCCCGGCGTGGTCGTCCAGCACCCGCAGCCCGGCGGCGCCCACCGCCAGGTCGGTCTGTCCCTCGCGCCAGGTGCGACCGGCCGTGTCGGTCACCAGCACACCCACGTTGACCCCGGCCCGCGCGGCGATGCCCTCGCGCAGCGCACGCGCGGAGGCGTCGGGGTCCTCGGGGAGCAGTACGACGTGGCCCGGCTCGACGTTGGAGGCGTCGACGCCCGCGGCCGCCATGGTGAGGCCGAGCCGGTTCACCACGATCGTCAGCGGCCCGCGACGCGCGACCACCCGACGGGTCTCACGGAGGATCGCGCCGGCGCGGTCGCCGGCGAGCACGCGGCCCTCGGCCTTGCTGACCACCTTGCTCGTCACGCACACGACGTCGCCGTCGGCGAGGTCGACCCCCGGGAGCGCAGCCAGCAGGAGGCCCGCGAGGTCGTCGCCGCGGCGTACCTCACCGACGCCGTCGGGCGCGTGGACGGTGATCATGCGCGGCCTCACCTCACCAGGTCGAGGGCGGCCGACGCCATCGCCGCCGTGGCCTCGAGCGAGGTCATCAGCAGTGGCGCCGCCGCACAGGCGAGCCCGGCGTCGCGGACCCGGGCGACCTCGCCCTCGTCGACGGTGTCGACCAACCAGCCGTCGAGCACCCCGCCGGTCGAGCGCGCGCCGTAGTGCAGCCCGACGCCGCCGGCCGAGACCTCGACGCCGATCGCGGTGAGCATCTGGTGGGCCATCCCGCGCACGTGGGTGCCGCCGATGATCGGGGACAGGCCGACGACCGGCGCGCGGGTCGCGACGAGGGCCTCTCGCACCCGCGGGACGCCGAGGATCGTGCCGACGCTGACCACCGGGTTGCTCGGCGGCACCACGACGAGGTCGGCGTCGGTGATCGCGTCGATCACGCCGGGGCCGGGGGAGGACTCCTCGAGCCCGACCACGAGCACGGCCTCGGCCGGCACCTCGGCGTGCAGCCGGACCCAGTACTCCTGGAAGTGCACGACGCGGCGGCCGCTGGGGCTGTCGGGATCGGCGATCGCGATGTGGGTCTCGACCCGGTCGTCGGTCATCGGGAGCAGACGTACGCCGGGCTCCCAGCGCCGGCAGAGGGCCTCGGTGACCTCCGAGAGGGGGAAGCCGGCGTCGAGCATCTGGGTCCGCACGAGGTGGGTGGCGAGGTCGCGGTCGCCGAGGCCGAACCAGGTCGGCTCCACGCCGTACGCCGCGAGCTCCTCCTTGGTGCTCCACGTCTCGTCGCGGCGTCCCCAGCCGCGCTCGGGGTCGATCCCGTCGCCGAGGGTGTACATCACGGTGTCGAGGTCGGGGCAGATCTTGAGCCCGTGCAGCCAGATGTCGTCGGCGGTGTTGGCGACCACGGTGATCTCGGCGTCGCGGTCCACGCCGCGCAGCTCGCCCCGGCGTACGCCGTGGAGCAGGCCGCGCAGGAAGGTCGCCCCGCCCACGCCCCCCGACAGGACCGTGAGCGCGCGCATGGGGCGTAGCCTGCCGCACCGCCGACCGGCGTGGTGCCCGCCCCCGATCCGGGAGCGGGAACCGGGTGATGTTACACAGGTGTCATTCGGTTGTCAGCCGAATGGCTTTACCAGATCACGCCTTGACTTCCGGTAACGACAGGCGTGTAATTCCCACTGTGTTCTTCGAACGGTATGGGCGTTCGAGCGGGTAGCAAGTCCAGGGTCGAAAGGGCGATGACCGTGAGGGAACTGTTTCTCCTCGACGCTGACGCCGAGGATGCGGGATGGCAGGAGCGTGCTCTCTGCGCTCAGACGGATCCGGAGGCGTTCTTCCCCGAGAAGGGCGGCTCCACCAGAGAGGCCAAGAAGGTCTGCCTCACCTGCGACGTGCGGGGCGACTGCCTCGAGTACGCGTTGATGAACGACGAGCGCTTCGGTATCTGGGGCGGGCTGTCGGAACGCGAGCGTCGCAAGCTCAAGAAGCGCGCCGTCTGACCGCGTGCCAGATCGGGTGACCGTGGGGCCGAGCGGGCAGCCCCACGGTGACTCGGGTCACCGCGGCGACGAATGCGGGGGCTCTCCGGCCCGACGCTAGGGTGACTCACCGTGAATCCGACGGTCGTGGCTCTGGTCGTCAGCCACGACGGGTCCCGGTGGCTGCCGGCCGTCATCGACGGTCTCCGCAGCCAGACCGTCCCCCTCGGCGGCGTGGTGTGCGTCGACACCGGCAGCCACGACGAGAGCGCCGATCTCCTGCTCGACGCCTTCGACGAGGTGGTCACGGTCTCCGGCCGTACGGCGTACCCCGAGGCGGTGCGGATCGGCCTCGAGCAGGTCCCCGCCGACGCGGCGGAGTGGATCTGGCTGCTCCACGACGACTCCAACCCGGCGCCCGACGCGCTCGAGCGGCTGCTCGAGGCGGCCGCTGCGGACCCGACCGGCCGACGTGCTCGGCCCCAAGCTGCGCGAGTGGCCGTCGCTGAAGCGCCTGCTCGAGATCGGCGTCACCATCTCGGGCACCGGCCGGCGCGAGACCGGCCTCGAGACCGGCGAGTACGACCAGGGCCAGCACGACGAGGTCCGCCAGGTGCTGGCGGTCAACACCGCCGGGCATGCTGGTCCGCCGCCGGGTCTACGACGAGCTCGGCGGCCTCGACGACAACCTCCCGATGTTCGGCAACGACCTCGACTTCGGCTGGCGCGCGGCCTCGGCAGGTGTCAGGACGCTCGTCGTGCCGCAGGCCGTCGTCTTCCACGCCGAGGCCGCCCACCGCGGCGTCCGGCGTACGCCGCTCACGGGCCGCCACACCCACTACCAGGAGCGCCGGGCCGCGCTGTTCACGCTGCTGGCCAACGCGTCGACCCGGTCCTTGCTGTGGCGCACCGTGCGCCTCTTCTTCGGCACCCTGCTGCGGATGCTCGGGTTCCTGGTCGTCCGCTCGGTGGGCGAGGCGCTCGACGACCTCGCGGCGCTCTTCTCCGTCTACGTCAGCCCGGGTGAGATCCGGCGCGCCCGCAAGGCGCGCCGGACGTCCGGCGAGCACGACCCCAAGCCGCTGCTCGCGCCGTGGTGGGTGCCCTACCGGCACGGGCTCGACTTCGTCGGTGACATCGCCGCCGCCGCGACCAACCAGGCGCAGGACGTCGCCGACCGGCGCCGCGCCGCCAAGGAGGCCGCGGCCCCCGCACCACTGCGCCGCCCGGTCGTCGTGTCGGACGACGAGGACGCGGTGGCCGAGGACACCGGCCTGGTCGCACGGTTCTTCACCAACCCGCTGGCCGTGGCCCTGAGCGTCGTCGTGGTGCTCTCGATCGTCGGGGTGCGCGAGGCGTTCGGGCTGGTGACCGGCGGGGGACTGGCTCCGGCGCCGGCCGACGCACAGGCGCTGTGGAAGCTCTGGGTCGAGCCGTGGCACCCCCTCGGCACCGGCACCGCCGTACCCGCACCGGCGTACGTCGCGCCGATGGCGATCCTCGGCTCGGTGCTGGGCGACAGTGCCTCCGCGGCCATCTCGGCGCTGCTGCTGCTCGCCGTACCGCTGGCCCTGTGGGGAGCCTGGCGCTTGCTCCGCGTCGTCGGCCGACTCGTCGACCCCGGCGGCTCGCCGCGCTGGCTGGTCGCGCTCGGCGCCGTCACCTACGCGCTCGTGCCGGTCACCTCCGGCGCCTGGGGCGAGGGCCGCCTCGGTGTGGTCGTGGTCGCGATCCTGGTGCCGTGGATCGCCCACGCGGCGCTCGGCTTCTCCGACCCCGAGCGCGACCGTCGCTGGCGCGCCGCCTGGCGCACCGGCCTGCTGCTGCGCCCTGGCCGCGGCCTTCACCCCGGTGGCCTGGGTCTTCGCGGTGGTGCTGGCCGCTGGTGTTCACGGCGCTCGCGGTGGCCGTCACCCGCAGCCTGCCGCGCGACCGCTCCATCTGGGGCCCGCCCCTGGTGGCCCTCGGCGTGAGCCCGGTACTGCTCTCGCCGTGGTGGCTGCCGGCGCTGTGGCACGGCTCCGGCTCGCTGCTCCTCATGGAGACCGGACGTCAGCCCTACCCGTCCCTGGGCTTCACCGACCTCCTGGTCGGGCGGTTCGGCAGCGACATCGGCGGTCCGTGGTGGCTCGGCGCGCTGCTCGTCGTGCTCGCAGTGCTGGCGCTGATCCCCCGGGCGACCCGGATCCCGGTGCTCGTCGCCTGGCTGGTCGCGGCGGTCGCCGCCCTCACCGCCACGGCGCTGTCCTTCGTCCCGCTCCCGCTCCCCGGCGGGTCGGTGCGGCCCGGCATCGCGGTGATGCTCGTGGTCCTGCACGGCTGCTTCGTGCTCGCCGCGATGCTCGGCGCGCAGGGACTGGTCACGATCCTGCGCCGCTCGCGGGCCGAGCACCACCAGGTCCTGCTCGGCGTCCTCGCCGTGGTCGCGGCGATCATCCCCGCGATCGGGCTCGGCTGGTTCGTCTGGCAGGGCCCCGGCGACCTCGGCCAGCAGCGAGGACACCGGCATCCCGGCGTACATGACCGACGCCTCGACCGCCTCCGACGCCAACGGGATCCTGGTGATCCGCGGCGACGTGGCGCACGGGCTGCGGTACACGATCCGCCGCGGTGACGGCGACACCCTGGGCGAGAACGAGATCCAGTACGCCTCCGAACCGGACCCCGGGTTCACCGCCGACGTGCGGGCCCTGGTCTCACGTCCCACCGCGCGGCGTGGTCTCGGACCTCGCGAAGGCCGGGATCCGCTACGTCGTCCTGCCGTCGCCGGCCGACGGCGACGTGGCGGCCGGGCTCGATGCCACCGACGGGCTGGTCGCAGGCCAGCGCCGAGAGCCGTACGACGCGCGCCTGGTCGGTCGCCCACCCGGTCGACCCGCACGCGATGGACGGCCCCGGGTCGGTCCCCCGCGCGGTGCTGCTCGGGGTGCAGGGCCTCGCGCGTCCTCGTGGTCCTCGTGCTCTGCCTCCCGACCTGGCGTGCCAGCCGACGCAGGAGCGACGACGCATGACCACCCCAGGAAACCGCCTGAGCCGCGCTTCCCCGGGCCCGGAAGCCGCGCAAGCGCATGCGCGCGCCCGAGGTCGTGAGACGTAGCCGCACCCGGCGGCTCGACGTGACCACGGTGCTGGCGGTCGTGATCCCCCTCGTCACGGTGGGTCTGCTCGCGCTGGTCCGGATCCCGCCGGTGCACGACACCGACCAGCCGCCGTCGCTGACCAAGCTCACCAACGCGCTCGTGGTCTGCCCGTCGGGCCGCCCGGCTCGACCGACGCCGCGGTCTCGACCGCCTCGGGTGCGTCGGGCGACGCTGTCGGTGCTCGCAGGCGGACAGCAGGAGACGGTGCCGGTGACGCACCGGCGCCACCTCGCCCGTCGACAGCCAGGACGCGCTCGTGGTCCGCGGCTCCGACGCGCTGGCTCCGGGGCTGGTCGGACTCCGGTCCGGGAGCGCACCGCTCGGCGCCCTCGCCTGCACGGTGCCCTCGCCGGAGCAGTGGTTCACCGGTGTCGGCTCGCGGGCCGACCACGACTCGGTGGTCGAGCTGGTCAACCCCGACGCGGGCCCGGCCGTCGCCGACATCACCCTGCTCGGACGCGCACCTGTTCAGCAGCGGTCGGCTGCGCGGCATCCTGATCCCCGGGCACAAGACGATCACCGTCGACCTCGGCACGGTGGTCCCCCGCAGGACCCCGTCCACCGCCCACGTCGTCGTCTCGCGAGGCCGTCTCGCGGTGGACGTCCTCGACTCCGTGACCGACCTGGTCACCCACCGCACCACCCGGGAGTGGCTGCCCCGTCAGCTCGCGCCCGCCACCACCAACCAGCTGCTGGGCCTCCCGCAGGGCGCCGGTCAGCGCACGCTCCAGCTGGCCAACCCGGGCGACAACGTCGTCCGCGCCCAGGTCAAGGTGGTCACCGCCGACACCAGCTTCACGCCGAACGGCCTGGCGCCGGTCTCGGTGCCGCCGGGGGCGACCGTCCGAGTGCCGCTGAGTGCCGAGCTCGACGAAGGCGCTGCGGCGACGGTGCCCTCGGGCTCACGGTCGTCGCCGACGAGCCGCTCACCGCCTCACTGGTCACCACCCTCGACCACGACCGCGTGATCACCGTCCCCGCCGCGGACGTGCGCGCCGAGGCCGCGACACTGCTCCCCGTCGCGACGGGCCCGGCCGCGAAGCGCAACCCCGGTCACGGCGCGGCTGCTCCTGTCGGCCGACGCGGCCGGCTCGGCCCGGGTGACGGCGTACGACGCGTCCGGGAAGCGCGTGCTGCGCAAGACGGTCAGCTCGCAGCAGGGACACACGGTCGCCCTCGACCTGCCGCGCGGCACCGCGTTCGTCCACGTCGAGCCACGGGGTACGCCGGTCCGCGGCGCGGTGCTCCTCACCGGCGACGGCGCGACCGTCGATCCCGCTGACCGAGCTGCTGACGAAGGGACTCGTCCCCCAGATCTCGCCCGGCCGGACTAGTGGTCCAGGACTAGCCGGAACAGAGCCGGTCAGTCGTCGCGCGGGTAGCGCGGGTCGACGTCCTCGGCATCGATGCCCAGCAGCTCCGCGACCTGCTCGACGACGACGGTGAGCACCATCGCCTCCAGATCGGCGCGGGTCTCGCAGCGGTGCTCGATCGGGCGGCGGAACAGCACGAGCCGCGTCGGCGTGGTGCCCTGCCCGCGCACCAGTGAGGCGAGCGGCACGGTCTCGCCCGACCAGTCGTCGGGCAGCTGCGGCGTGTCCTCGACGGCGTACTCCACGAGGCCGAGCCGGTCCTGCCAGCGGGTGTCGATGTCGCGCACGGTCTCGAGGACGAGCTCGTCGAAGCGCTCCCCGCGCGTCGGCAGCTCCGGGCGGCCGGGCAGCGCCGGCGCGATGGCCGGCCCGCGCATCCCGCGGCCCCGGCGGTCGCGGGTGAGGCGACGTCTCGGAGCCGGCGCCGAGCCCTCGGCCGCAGCCACGGAAGTCACAGCCGTGAGCGTAGACGACCCGCGAGCCTCATCGGGGTGGAGCGAGGTCGGCGGTACCGTCGGCGCCGTGAGTCCCGCCCGGCGATGTTCGCGCACGGCCTGCGGCCGTCCCGCGGTCACCACGTTGACCTACGTGTACGCCGACCAGACCGCCGTGGTCGGCCCGCTCGCGACCTACGCCGAACCGCACTCCTACGACCTCTGCGAGATCCATGGCGAGCGCCTCTCGGCTCCGCGCGGCTGGGAGGTGCTGCGGCTGGCGCCCGACCCGAGCACGCTGCCCCCGTCGACCGACGACCTGCTCGCCCTCGCCGACGCCGTCCGCGAGGCCGGCCGGCCGATGGTCGCCGCGACCCGCTCGCCGAGCGCGCCCGCCCCGGACAGCGGCGCCGGCCGCGAGACCGGTCGGCGCGGTCACCTGCGCATGCTCACCTCGGAGTGACGCAAGCCCCGGACCGCACGATGGCTAGGCTCCCATCCGTGACCACCACCGACCCCGCGAACACCGGCGCCGTCTTCAAGGCGTACGACGTGCGGGGCACCGTCCCCGACCAGATCGACGAGGCCCTCGCCCGGCGTACCGGCGCGGCGTTCGTGCCGGTGGTCGGGGCCGAGACCGTCGTGGTCGGCTACGACATGCGGCCCAGCTCTCCCGGGCTCGCGGCGGCGTTCGCCGCGGGCGCCGCGGACGCCGGGCGCCGACGTGGTGATGATCGGCCTCGCCTCGACCGACCAGCTCTACTTCGCCTCCGGACACCTCGGACACCCGGGCGCGATGTTCACCGCCAGCCACAACCCCGCGCAGTACAACGGGATCAAGCTGTGCCGCGAGGGCGCCCAGCCGATCGGCGCCGACACCGGGCTCCACGCGATCCGCGACGCCGTCTCCGGCCCGGAGCCCAGCCCCGCCGCGCGAGCCCGGCACCATCTCGCAGCAGCGACGTCCTCGACGACTACGCCGCACACCTCCTGTCGCTGGCTCCGGTCGCCGGGTCGCCGGCTGAAGGTCGTGGTCGACGCGGGCAACGGGATGGCCGGCCTCACCGCGCCCGTGGTGTTCGGCCGGATCGGCGACGGCGGTCGACCTGGTGCCGATGTACTTCGAGCTCGACGGCACCTTCCCCCACCACGAGGCCAACCCGATCGAGCCCGAGAACCTCGTCGACCTCCAGAAGCGGGTGCTCGCCGAGGGCGCCGACCTCGGCCTGGCCTTCGACGGCGACGCCGACCGCTGCTTCGTGGTCGACGAGCGTGGCAGACGCGGTGTCTCCCTCGACGCTGACCGCGCTGATCGCGGCGCGCGAGCTCGCCAAGCAGCCGGGCTCGGCGGTGATCCACAACCTGATCACCAGCCGCTACGTCCCCGAGCTGGTCCGCGCCCACGGCGGGCCGTCCGGTGCGCACCCGGGTCGGGCACTCCTTCATCAAGGCGACGATGGCCGAGACCGACGCGGTGTTCGGCGGCGAGCACAGCGGCCACTTCTACTTCCGCGACTTCTGGCGGGCCGACTCCGGGATGCTCGCCGCGCTGCACACGCTCGCCGCCCTGGCCGAGACCGACCGGCCGCTGTCCAGCCTGCTCGCCGACTACCAGCGCTACTGCCTCAGCGGCGAGATCAACTCCGAGGTCGCCGACACCGCCGCGGCCACGGCCGCCGTCGAGGCGGCGTACGGCGCGACGGTCGGCGCCGAGATCGACCACCTCGACGGCCTCACCGTGACCACCGACCGACTGGTGGTTCAACGTCCGCCCCTCCAACACCGAGCCCTTGCTGCGCCTCAACGTCGAGGGCGCCGACGAGGCCACCATGACCCGTGTCCGCGACGACGTCCTCGCCCTGATCAGGAGCGACCCGCATGAACCTCGACCCGAAGCTGATGGAGATCATCGTCTGCCCCGACTGCCACGGCACGCTCGCGCCGGTGGACGAGGAGCTGGTCTGCCAGCAGTGCGGGCTGGCCTACCCCGTGCGCGACGACATCCCGGTGCTGCTGGTCGACGAGGCGCGTCGGCCGGCCTGACGGGCCTGACGAGGGACTGAGCAGATGCCGACCTGGTTCGACGAGTCCCGCCTCGACGACGAGGCCGCGCTGGCCACCGGCCGACCTCCGCCTGCGCGAGCTGGCCGAGGCGGGTGCCCGCGTCCGCCGCGAGGCGGTCGAGGCAGCCGCCGGGATCGCCGCCGCCGTGGCGTCGGCCGGTCGACGCCGCCCGACCCCGCGCCATCGTCGCGGCCGGTCCCGACTCCCGGCTGCTGCGGGCCGTGCTCGAGCCGTGGTGCCCGGTGCCGTTCGTCGCCTGGCCCGGTCCGGCCCTCCCCGGCTGGGCAGGTGGCCTCGACCTCGTCGTCGTCCTCGCTCCGGACGGGACCGACCGGGGCACCGCGGCCGCCGTCGCCGAGGCCGTACGCCGGGGGTGCCAGGTCGTGGTCGCCTGCCCGGCCGGCTCGCTGGTCGCCCGGCACGCCGAGGGCCGGTGGTCGACGATCGTGCCGACGGTCGCCCGCGACCAGCTGGCCACGGCCGTCGTCCTGCTGGAGTACCTCGACCAGGTCGGTCTCGGCCCGCGCGCCGACCACGCCGACGTCGCCGACGCCCTCGACGACGTGGCGGTCGCCTGCTCGCCCCATCGCGACCTGGCCGTCAACCCCGCCAAGATGCTGGCGATCGCCCTCGCCGACACCAACCCCGTCGTCTGGGGCGGGTCGTCGCTCGCCGCCCGCGCCGCGCGCCGGGTGGCCGAGACGATCCGCCGCGCGTCGGGACAGTCCGCGATCGCCGGCGACGCCGAGCACCTGCTACCCGCTGATCGAGGCCGCCCGGCCCCGCGACGTCTTCGACGACCCGTTCGCCGACGGTGAGGGAGACGTGCGGCCGATGCTGCTCATCTTCGACGACGGCACGGTCGACCACGTCGTGCGCGAGGACCACGAGCGGCTCCGGACCGCGGCCGCGGAGCACGGCGTACGCGTGGAGACCCTGACCACCGAGGCCGACACCGAGATCGCTCGCTACGCCTCGCTGGTGCTCAACGGGCCGCTACGCCGCGGAGTACCTCCGGCTCGGCCTGGTCAGCGACTGAGCGCACCGGCGGCTCCCGGTAGCCTTCCGCGCATGTCCACCGAAGGCAGCACCAGGGCGGTCGTCGCGGCGCTCCTGGCCAACACCGGGATCGCGATCACCAAGTTCCTGGCGTTCCTGCTGACCGGCGCGTCCTCGATGCTCGCCGAGGCGATCCACTCGGTCGCCGACTCCGGCAACCAGGCCCTGCTCCTGCTCGGCGGTCGTCAGGCGCGCAAGAGCCCGACGGCCGAGCACCCCTTCGGCTACGGACGCGAGCGCTACATCTACGCCTTCATCGTCTCGATCGTGCTGTTCAGCGTCGGCGGCCTGTTCGCCCTCTTCGAGGCCTACCACAAGGGGCACGAGCTCCACGCGACCCACGGACATCCCGACGACTCGCTGCTCGACAGCCAGTGGTGGTGGGTGCCGCTCGTGGTCCTGGCGGCGGCGATCGTGATGGAGTCGCTGTCGTTCCGCACGGCGATCCGCGAGACCGAGCACGTCCGGGGAGACGCGTCGTACGTCGAGTTCATCCGCCGCGCGAAGCAGCCCGAGCTCCCGGTCATCCTGCTCGAGGACTTCGCCGCACTCGTCGGTCTCTTCTTCGCGCTCCTCGGCGTCGGGCTCTCCCTGATCACCCAGAACCTGTGGTTCGACGTGGCCGGCACCGCGCTGATCGGCCTGCTGCTCGTGGCGGTCGCGATCGTCCTCGCGATCGAGACCAAGAGCCTGCTGCTCGGTGAGTCGGCCTCCGTCGAGGCCGAGGACCGGATCGCCGACGCCCTGCGCGGCACCGACGGCATCGACCGGATCATCCATCTCAAGACGCTGCACCTCGGTCCCGACGAGCTCCTGGTCGCCGCGAAGGTCGCCGTGCACCGCGACGCGACCGCCACCGAGATCGCCACCGCCATCGACGCGGCCGAGGCCGTCCATCCGGATCGCCGAGCCGATCGCCGGCGTGATCTACCTCGAGCCCGACATCTACCGCTCCTGACCGGGCGCGCGCCTCGGGAAAGTGCTGGCCGCCCGGGCGCAGCCGGGTCTAGCCTGCCGCCATGCGCCACTTCTCCGGCCACACCTGACTCAGGTCCCGCATCCCCGGCACCCGTGGCTTCGTGCCGCGGGTGCTGCTCTACCACGCCTCGCGCGACCTGGTCCCGCTCTACGCGGTCTACTCGCTGCTCTTCTCCGACCACGGCATCAGCGCCGCGCACATCTCGCTGCTCTGCATCATCTGGTCGACCACGGCGTTCGTCTTCGAGGTGCCCGTCGGGCGCCTGGGCGGACTCCTTCGACCGGCGCCACCTGCTGGTCACCTCGGCGCTCGTGTACGCCGCCGGGCTTCGCCACCTGGATGACCTGGCAGACGTTCGCCGGGCTTCGCGCTCGGGTTCGTCCTGCTGGGGACTCTCGAGTGCGCTGATGTCGGGCACCTTCGAGTCCCTGGTGTACGACGAGCTGGTCGAGCGCGGCGGCGCCCGACCGGTACCCGGCGCTGATCGGCTGGGCACACTCGACGGCGATGGTCGCCAACCTGGTCGCGACCGCGGCCGCGGCGCCGCTGCTCGCAGCGGGCGGCTACCCGCTCGTGGGCTGGGCCAGCGTCGCGATCTGCGGCGGGCAGGCGACTCCTCGCGGCGACCCTGCCGGTGTCCGAGGACGGCGCGGCGCCCGGCGCACGACTCGCCCCTCGCCGAGACCGAGCGCGCCACGACGCGCTACGTCGCGATGCTCCGGGCCGGGCTGGCCGAGTCGCGGCACCACCCCGACGTCCGCCGCGTCCTGCTGCTCGCCGCGGCGATGGTCGGCCTGACGGCGTACGACGAGTACTTCCCGCTGGTGGCGCGGGCCCACGGGGTGGCCACGTCCGACATCCCGCTCCTGATCGCGATCACCGTGGCCGGTCAGGCGATCGGCACCGCACTGGTCGGGCGTACCGCGCGCCTGCCGGCGCCGCGCGGTCGGCGCCCTGCTCGCCGTCGGCGCGCTGCTGGTCTCCGTCGGCGCCCTCGTCACGCCGTACGCCGGCTTCGTGGCGCATCGGGATCGGCTACGGGATGCTCAACAACGCCATGCTCGTCGGCGAGACCCGGCTGCAGGACACCATCACCGGTCCGGCGCGAGCCACCGTCACCAGCGTGCTGGGCCTGCTCGAGGAGGTCGTCGCCCTCCTCGTCTACGCCGCGTTCGTCGCTCGGCTCGCACGTGCTCGGGCTTCCCTGCGCTCGTCGCGCTGCTGGCGCTGCCGGTGCTGGTCGTGGCGGCAGCGGTGGCCCGTCACCTGCCTCCCGCGAGCAGGGTGCGCGAGGATTCTCCGGTCGAGGTACCCCCGTCCTAACCTGAGAGACACGAGGCCGCGGCGAGGGTGGCCCGGAGAGCGGGAGGCACTGAACAGATGGACTTCAAGGTCGCAGACCTGGCGCTGGCCGACTTCGGCCGCACCGAGATCACGCCTCGCCGAGCACGAGATGCCCGGCCTGATGGCGATGCGCGAGCGCTACTCCGAGAGCAAGCCGCTCGCCGGCGCGCGAAGATCGCCGGCTCGCTGCACATGACGATCCAGACCGCGGTCCTGATCGAGACCCTCGTGGACGCTCGGCGCCGAGGTGCGCTGGGCCTCGTGCAACATCTTCTCCACCCAGGACCACGCGGCCGCCGCCGTCGTCGTCGGGCCGCAACGGCACCGTCGACGACCCGCAGGGCGTGCCCGGTCTTCGCCTGGAAGGGCGAGACGCTCGAGGAGTACTGGTGGTGCACCCAGCAGATCCTGATCTGGCCGGGTGACGAGAAGGCCAACATGATCCTGGACGACGGCGGCGACGCCACCATGCTCGTCCACCTCGGTGTCGAGGCGGAGAAGAAGGGCGAGGCTCCCGACCCGGCCACCGCCGCCAGCCACGAGCAGAAGGTCGTCTTCGACGTCCTGGTCGCACTCGCTCGCAGGAGACCCGCGACCGCTGGACCCGCGATCGCCGCCGAGCTCCGCGGCGTCACCGAGGAGACCACCACCGGGCGTGCACCGCCTCTACGACATGATGAAGGAAGGCTCGCTGCTCTTCCCGGCCATCAACGTCAACGACTCGGTCACCAAGTCCAAGTTCGACAACAAGTACGGCTGCCGGCACAGCCTCATCGACGGCATCAACCGCGCGACCGACGTGCTGATCGGCGGCAAGGTCGCGGTCGTCTGCGGGTACGGCGACGTCGGCAAGGGCTGCGCCGAGAGCCTTCGCGGCCAGGGCGCCCGGGTCGTCGTCACCGAGATCGACCCGATCTGCGCGCTGCAGGCCGCGATGGACGGCTACCAGGTCGCCACGCTCGAGGACGTCCTCGGCATCGCCGACATCGTGATCACCGCCACCGGCAACAAGGACGTCGTCACCGCCGACCAGATGTCGCGGATGAAGCACCAGGCGATCCTGGGCAACATCGGCCACTTCGACAACGAGATCGACATGGCCGGCCTCGAGTCGTACGACGGCGTCGTGCGCAAGAACGTCAAGCCGCAGGTCGACCTCTGGACCTTCCCGACGGGCAACTCGATCATCGTGCTCTCCGAGGGCCGGCTGATGAACCTCGGCAACGCCACCGGGCACCCCAGCTTCGTGATGTCGAACTCCTTCACCAACCAGGTGCTGGCCCAGATCGAGCTGTATCACCAAGCCCGAGGCCTACCCGGTCGGCGTCTACGCGCTGCCCAAGCACCTCGACGAGGAGGTCGCCCGGCTGCACCTCGCGCGCCCTCGGCGTGCACGCTCACCGAGCTGACCGACGACCAGGCGTCGTACCTCGGCATGCCGTCGAGCGGCCCCTACAAGTCCGACCAGTACCGCTACTGAGCAGGCGCGCGTCGGCGCCGTACTCAGGATATCTGCGTCTCGACTGGCAAGATTGCAGCCGTGACCCAGGGCGAGGACTTCCGCGCAGCGCGTGCTCGTCGTCGACGACGACGCGTCTCTGTCGGAGATGTTGTCGATCGTGCTGCGCCAGGAGGGCTTCGACGCCCACCTGGTGGCGCGCGGTGACGAGGCGATGGAGGCGTTCCACGCCTACAAGCCCGACGTCGTGCTGCTCGACCTGATGCTGCCCGGCAAGGGCGGCATCGACGTCTGCAAGGAGATCCGGGCCGAGTCGGGCGTGCCGATCGTGATGCTCACGGCCAAGGGCGACACCGTCGACGTCGTGGTCGGGCTCGAGTCCGGCGCCGACGACTACGTCGTGAAGCCGTTCAAGCCCAAGGAGCTGGTGGCCCGGATCCGCGCCCGGGTACGCCGTAACGACGACGCACGGCGCCGGACGCCCTCGCGATCGGCCCGCTCTGCGATCGACGTCGCCGGCCACACCGTGACCCGCGACGGCGTCGCCGCTCAACCTCACGCCGCTCGAGTTCGACCTGCTGGTCTGCCTGGCCCGCAAGCCGTGGCAGGTGTTCACCCGCGAGGTCCTGCTCGAGCAGGTGTGGGGCTACCGGCATGCCGCCGACACCCGGCTGGTCAACGTCCACGTCCAGCGGCTTGCGCTCCAAGGTCGAGCCCGACCCGGAGAACCCCGAGATCGTGCTGACGGTCCGGGGCGTCGGCTACAAGGCCGGCAGGAGCGGGCAGCAGTGAGATGACCCCGGCATGATGGGAGATGACCGGCGGCTGACCCGGTGCCGGACGCAGCGTCCCGGAGGCCCTTCGGCGGGGCCTGACCTTCTGGCGCCGGTCGATCCAGGCCCGCGTCGTGGTCGAGCACCGTGCTGCTGTCCACGGTGGTCGTCGTCGCGGTCGGCTGGTTCCTGCTGCGCCAGGTGCAGCAGGGCCTGCTCGACCACCGCGTCGAGACGGTCGCTCGCGCGAGGTCGGCACCGAGAACACAGGCGGCGCACGACCGGCTCACGGCCGTCCCCGGCGACCGACACCGACGCCGACGAGCCAGGCCGGCTGCTCGCCGTTCGCGTCGATCTCGCCAGCGGCCAGGCTCGCGGCTTCAGCGTCGTGATGGCGGGCCGGGCTCGCGCGACACCGCCGCTGGCGGATCGCGGCGACCACGGCAGACCGCCCCAGCTCGACGTGGCGAGCGTGCCCGCAGTCACTGATCGACGCACTTCGACGACCTCGAGCAGACCTGCGTGGACCTACACCAGCATCGAGTTCCGCAGCGACGCCGAGACGGGACGATGCCGAGCTCGACCCCGGGCATCGTGGTCGGGTCCACGGTGAAGCATGCCCGGCCGACCATCGACCACGGACCGTCTACTACCTGTTCCCGCTGGACGACGTCCAGCAGACGCCTGGCCCTGGTCACCCGCGCGCTGCTGACGGCCGGGCGTCCTGCTGCTGGCGCTGATCGCGGCGCTCACCTGGCTGCTCACCCGGCAGATCGTCACCCCGATCCGGATGGCCCGCCAGGTCGCCGAGCGGCTGGCCGCCGGGCAGCTGCAGGAGCGGCTCCGGGTCACCGGTGAGGACGACCTGGCGCGGCTCGCGACGTCGTTCAACCAGATGGCGACCAGCCTCCAGCGCCAGATCCGGCAGCTCGAGGAGCTGAGCCGGGTCCAGCGGCGGTTCGTCTCCGACGTGTCCCACGAGCTGCGCACGCCGCTGACGACGGTGCGGCTGGCCGGTGCGGTGCTCTACGACGCCAAGAACACGCTTCGACCCCGAGGCGCGGCGCGCCGCCGAGCTGCTGCAGCGCGAGCTCGACCGGTTCGAGACCCTGCTGGTCGACCTGCTCGAGATCAGCCGCTTCGACGCCGGCGCGGCTGCGCTCGACCTCGACGACGTCAACCTCACCGACGTGGTCCAGCGCGTCGTCGACGTGCACGCGGGCCCTCGCCGACCAGCGCAACACCCGGGTCGTGCGTGCACGCCCCCGACCTGCCGTGCATCGCCGAGGCCGACGTACGCCGGGTCGAGCGGATCGTGCGCAACCTGGTCACCAACGCCATCGACCACGCCGAGAGCAGCGAGATCGTGGTCACCGTCGCCGCCGACGAGCAGGCGGCCGCCATCGCGGTCCGCGACCACGGCGTGGGGCTCGCGGTCGGCGAGTCGGCGATGGTGTTCAACCGGTTCTGGCGCGCCGACCCCGCGCGGGCCCGCACCAGCGGTGGCACCGGGCTCGGCCTGGCGATCGCGCTCGAGGACACCCACCTGCACGGCGGGTGGCTGCAGGCCTGGGGGAAGCCGCATGAGGGCGCCCAGTTCCGGCTGACGCTGCCCCGCCATGCCCGGCACCCGCTGCGACACAGCCCACTGCCGCTCGTGCCGGCCGATGCCGCCGAGGTGGTCGCATGACCCCCCGTCGTACGTCGTGGCGTGGCGCGCTGGTCGCCGTGGCCGCCGCGTCGTGCCTGACCGCCTGCGTCCAGGTGCCGTCCGCAGGACCGGTGGTGGAGACGACGCAGTCCGTCCAGCCGCCACAGATCGAGAGCCCGGACAACAACCCGCCTCCGCCGCAGCCCGGGATGACACCGACGCGAGATCGTCAACGGGTTCCTCGAGGCGATGACCGCCACCCCGCTTGCAGACCAGTACTGCCCAGCTCTTCCTGACCACGACCGGCAGGACGCTGTGGGAGCCGCAGCAGAGCGTCGTCGCCTATGCAGAGCTGCGCCCGCCGCCGCGCGGGAGGTCGACGGTGGTGGTCCGCCTGCGAGGTGCGGACCGCGTGGGGGCGGCGGGGCAATGGCTGGGCAGGCTCGGTCACGCCGCTTCGCAGATGAGCTTCCCGATGCGCCGCGAGAACGGCGAGTGGCGGATCGCCGCGGCTCCGAACGCGCTGCTCGTCCCGCGCGGGTTCTACGACCAGACGTTCCAGGACGCCTCGCTCTACTTCTTCGACCCGAGCGCCCGGATCCTGGTCCCCGAGGTCGTGCACATGCCCCAGGGCCAGCAGCTCACGACCGCGCTGGTGCAGGCCCTCGTGCTCGGGCCCCAGCCCGCGCTGGCCGGGGTCGCCCGCACCTTCGTCCCGGCCCGGCTCACGGTGAACCCGGTCGTGGTCAGCCAGGGGGTCGCCGACGTCACCCTCCGTGACTCCGACCCCGGGCCGACGGGCCGCCGGACCACGCGGCTCATGCTCACCCAGTTCGCGTGGACCCTGCGCCAGGACCCCTCGGTCAAGGCGTTCACCTTGAACATCGGCGGCCGCCAGGTCACCGACGCGTCCGGGTCGTCCACCTTCCGGGTGGACAGCCCCGACTTCGCCAAGTACGACCCCTCGGTGCCCAAGGGCAGCAGCCAGCTCTACGCCTTGCGGCGCGGTCGACTGGTCTCCGGGCAGCGCCACCCAGCTCACCCCGGTGACCGGCCCGTTCGGCACGGCCGACCAGGGCATCGGAGCGTTCGCGGTCAGTCTCGAGGACAGCCGGGTCGCCGGGACGACACCGACCGCCCTCCTGGTCGGTCCGGTGCGCGGCACCGCCCGGCCCACGCCGGTGCTCAGCGGCAGGGGGCTGCTGCGCCCCGCGTGGGACTTCGCCGGGCGGCTCTGGGAGGTGGAGAACACCAGGTCCGAAGGGGCGGTGGTCGTCTACATCGCCCACGGCCGCAGCCACGAGGTGCACGTGCCCGGGCTGACCGGCCAGGACGTGCGCCTCTTCCTGGTGTCACGTGACGCCTCGCGACTGGTGGCGGTCGTCCACGGCGCCGTACGCGACCGGCTCGTGGTCAGCCGGTTGCGCTACGACGTCAACGGTCGCCACGTCTCGGGCACCCGCGCGAAAGCCCTGCGCTGGTCGGCCGGCACCGGCACCCGCATCCGCGACATCGGCTGGTGGACCTCGCCTACGAGGATCGCCGTGCTCGACCAGGTGTCCGACTCGCAGGCCGAGGTGCGCACGCTGGCGTCGACGGGTCGACCTCGCCCGTCGAGACGCCGCCGATCGTCATCCCGGGGCGGGCCTCCAGCCTGGTGACCTCTCCGACACGAGCAGACGCCGTTCGCCGTCCAGCCCGGCGCGCTCTTCAATCTCGCGCAGGCGGACACCAACAGCCTGCAACCGGCGCCGGGACTCCACTACTTCACCTACGCCGGCTGATCCACAGGCGCGGCCGCCTGCCGTCGACACGGCGCGGGCCGTGTGGTCGGCTCGGGCGGTGCTCGACGCGTTCCGAGACCTCGTCCTGGGCGGGCGTTGCGTCGGCTGCGGTCGCGCCGGCCGCGTGCTCTGCGGCGGCTGCGAGGCAGCGCTCGAGGTCGTGCCGCACCCGGCCTGGCCGAGCCCCGCGCCCCCCGGCCTGGTGGCGCCGTGGGCGGCGACGGCGTACGACGGGGTGGTGCGCGCCATGGTCGTCGGCCACAAGGAACACCGTCTGCTCGCCCTGGCCGGGCCGCTCGGCGACCTGCTGGCGGGAGCCGTCTCGGCGGCCCTCGTGGACCTCCACGCGACACCCGCCCCGGTGCTGCTGGTGCCGGTCCCGTCGCGACCGAGCAGCGCACGCGAGCGGGGCTACGAGCCCACCACCGCTCTCACCCGGGCGGCGGCCTCGACGCTCGTCGCGTGCGGCGTGCAGGCCACCTGTCTTCCGCTGCTCCGCACCCGACGCGGCGTGGCCGACCAGGCCGGGCTCGATGCGACAGCGCGTGCCGCCAACCTCGCCGGAGCACTCCGCGCCCACCCTCCTGCTCTGCGGCGGTTGGCCGGGCGGACGGCGGCCGGACAGACCCGGCCTGCCCATGTCGTGGTCTGCGACGACGTGCTCACCACCGGTGCGACCGCGGCCGAGGCGCAGCGCGCCCTGCGGGCGGTCGGACTGCCGCCGTTGGCCGTGGTCGCGGTGGCCGCGACCCGGCGCCGCGTCGGTGGCGGACCAACCGGGTGACGCGCCAGCGTTGTCCGGGTTCTGGGGGAAGGTTCCGCGATCACCTGCCGGGGACTAGCGTCGGGTCATGGAGTCCGCCCGGGTCCGTGGTTGCGTCGTTCAGGCGCCCCGGTCCTCCGGGGCGTCTGGCCGGCAAGCCGATGCCAGTCGCAGGCGAAGCGGTCCACGTAAGGCGCCCTGCCCGGAGGCTGGTCTCGAACCGGCCGCCGGCGGGGTGCTGATCACGGTGCGGCTTAGTCGTAAGTCCTGCCTCGCAGCCTCCGTCAGACACGGAGACCCTTCGAGGGCCCTTTCGAGGGAACTGCGAGAGAAGGGGAGTAGTGGCATGCAAGCTGCGAGACCCTCAGCAGGCGGGTGTGGGGACGAAGACCAGGTCGGCCGGGCGGGCTCCAGCCGGCACAACCCTGCGCGCAATCGAGCCGACACATCGGACAACAGGAGGATTCCATGGACGTGGTGGTCACCGGACGGCACTGTGAGCTGTCGGAACGCTTCCGAGACCATGTCGCCGACAAGCTCGGCAAGCTCGAGAAGCACGACCACCGCATCATGCGCGTCCAGGTGGAGGTAGAGAACGAACGCAACCCCCGCCAGTCCGACCGTGCTGTCCGCGTCGAGCTGACGGCGTACTCCAAGGGTCCGGTGATCCGCGCCGAGGCGGCGGCCGTCGACAAGATGGGGGCCCTCGATCTTGCCCTGGACAAGATGGAAGCCCAGATGCGTCGCGCCAACGACCGGCGTGCCAGGTCCCACCGCAACCGCACGGCGACGGGCGAGCTCCCGACTCTCACCGAGCCCGAGGGCGTCGACGACGAGGAGCTGGTCACCGAGCGCCAGGTCGGTCCGATCAAGGTGACCGGCGACGGGCCGCCCGTGGTGCGCGAGAAGACCCACAGCGCGCGCCCGATGACCCTCGACCAGGCCCTCTACGAGATGGAGCTGGTCGGGCACGACTTCTACCTCTACGTCGACCAGGACACCCAGCGGCCCGCCGTCGTCTACCGCCGGCGAGGCTATGACTACGGGGTCATCTCGCTCGACGTGGAGCGCGCCAGCTGACCAGTCCCGCATGGCCCGGACGGGTCAGTGCAGGGTGTCTGCATATCGCCCATTAGGCCCATGCCGGCCCGGGATCGTGACATGCTACGGACGTGCCTCTTCCCTCTGGCGGTGACCCGGAGCCGATCCGCGTCATCATCGTGGACGACCAGGAGCTCTTCCGCCGCGGTCTGACCATGCTGATGAGTGCCGAGCCCGGCCTCGAGGTGGTCGGCGAGGCGGGCGACGGAGCCACCGGCACCGAGCTCGCGAGCGCCGTGGCACCCGACGTGGTGCTGCTCGACGTACGGATGCCCAAGGTCTCCGGCATCGAGGCCTGCGTGGCGATCAAGGAGGCCGTGCCGGCCGCCAAGATCCTGATGCTGACCGTCTCCGACGAGGAGTCCGACCTCTACGAGGCCGTGAAGAGCGGAGCCAGCGGCTACCTCCTGAAGGACTCCTCGATCGAGGAGGTCGCGCAGGCGATCCGCGTGGTCGCCGACGGCCAGTCGCTGATCAGCCCCTCGATGGCGGTCAAGCTGATCGACGAGTTCAAGCAGATGTCGCAGCCCGACCGCGGCCCGGTGTCGACCTTCCGGCTCACCGAGCGGGAGCTCGAGGTGCTCCGCCTCGTCGCGCAGGGCCTCAACAACAAGGACATCGCCAAGCGGCTCTTCATCAGCGAGAACACCGTGAAGAACCACGTCCGCAACCTGCTCGAGAAGCTGCAGCTGCACTCGCGCATGGAGGCCGTTCTGTACGCCGTCCGCGAGAAGCTCGTCGACCTACCCTGACCCACTGTCGGCCGAGGCGTGGTTCCTCGCGCGCTCCCTGACGACGCGGAACGTCGCCATCATCCCGTCGTCCTCGTGGTCGAGCATGTGGCAGTGGATCATGAAGTCCCCGGTGTAGTCGGTGAACCGGGCGGCCACGACCACGCTCTCGCCCGGGTCGAGCCGCCACGTGTCCTCGTAGCCGCGCTCCCACGGCGGCGGCCGCTTGCCGTCTCGCTCCAGGGTCCGCCACAGCTCCTCGTGCAGGTGCACGTAGTGGGTGGTGTCGCTGGTGTTGCGCAGCTTCCAGCGCTCCACGCTCCCGAGCGCGACCTTGTGATCGACCCGGCTCGGATCGAACCGTTTGCCGTTGATCGACCAGAAGGACCCGTGCTGGTCCTTGCTGACGCCGAACGTCCAGGTCATCGCGATCTTGCCGGGGGTGCTCAGGCGATGGATGTCGGCCAGGGTGGAGGGGATCTGCGCATGCTGGTCCGTGGTGCCGTGGACCCGGAACTTCATCAGCGCGGCCTCGCGTGAGCCGATCCCGGTGGTGGAGCCGTCGCTGCGCTTGATCGAGGACAGGAGGACGCCCTTGCCGGCCTCACCGCGGAAGTCGACGACCACGTCGGCGCGTTGCGCGGGCCCGAGCAGGATGTCCTGCCGGGTGACCGGGTGGGGGAGCAGGCCCGAGCCGGTCCCGATCTGGACGAAGGGGCGGCCGTCGGACAGCGCGAAGTCGTAGCTGGAGAACAGGGATGCGTTGAGGATCTGCAGCCGGTAGCGGCCGGGCAGTACCCGGCGGTACGGCGCGAACCGGCCGTTCACCAGCACCTTGGACCCGACCGTGCCCGAGGCGGGGTCGGTGGTCATCAGGTCGCCTGGCATCGGGGTCTTCATCGGCATCGTCATGGTGTGGTGGAACGGGTTCTGGAGCGTGTTGTCCGCTCGGAAGCTGCGGTCGGTGACCATCAGCGGTAGGTCGAACCTTCCGTGCGGCAAGCCCATCTGGGCGTCTCGCGGGTCGGTGGTCAGGAACATGCCCTGCAGGCCGAACCAGTTGTTGCGGGCGGTCCGGTCCATCCGGTGGTCGTGGTAGAAGCGCAGCGCGGCCGGCAGAGGCTGCCCCGCGTCGGTCAGCGGATAGTCGTAGGTACGCCGGTGGCCGTGCCGGATCAGGTCCCGGGTGGGCTGTCCGTCGTCGGCCGAGGACTGGTGGCCCCCGTGCTGGTGGATCGTCACCGAACCGGCCCTGCGCGGCAGGTGGTTGACGAAGGTGACGTGGGTGTCGCGGCCGGTGTGGCGGACGATGGTCGGCCCGGGGAAGGTGCCCCCGTACGTCCACATCGGGGTCCGTGGTCCGTGCGGGAGGACCCGGACCATGGCCTTCTTCATCACGATCCGGAGGTTGCGCCCGGTCAGCCGCGGGGGCATCACGAGCGGCTGCTCGAACTTCGGGACGAACGACGGGACGGGTCCTCCGGTGCCGATGGTGAGCGTGCCGGTCATCTGGGGGTGGAACCGGCAGTAGAAGTCGTAGGTACCGTCGCCCAGCGTCGACACCGGCACCTCCTTGGTGTCGCCGGGCTTGAGAGTGACGTTGAACAGTGGCGTGCCGTCGGAGCGCAGAGCCGTTGACGTGACGCTGTGGGTGAGGATCGGGTCATCGTTGGTGACCGTGAGGGTCCCGCCCGGGTTGAGGTCGACGGTGCTCGGGTCGAAGCCCTTGAAGATACTGATGATGTGGATGGTGGCGGAGTCCACCGGGTCGGCTGCCTGGCTCGGTGTACCTGCCGTGCGCGGGGCACCCGCGACGGTGCCGGTGGGCAGGCCCAGCAGGACGACCGCGGCCACCCCGGCCACCCCGGCGCGCGTGAGCGGGCGACGCGTCAACATTGCGCGATTGTGGGACCTGCGGGTGTCCGCCGACCAGAGGAAGGGGGCCAGGATCGGCGAAGATCACCCCAAATGAGTACGCCGGCCCGCGCTGTCCGTGGCAGCCGTTAGGTTCGGCGCGTGCGTTCGATCTCCCAGGCCCAGGCCCGCCGGATCGCGTTGGCGGCGCAGGGCTTCCTCGACCCGCCCCACGAGCAGCCGACGATGCGCACCCTCGCCCGCACCCTCGCCCGCACCGGGGTGCTGCAGGTCGACTCGGTCAACGTGCTCCAGCGTGCCCACTTCATGCCGCTCTACTCCCGGATGGGGCCCTACGACGTCGACCTCGTCCGCCGCGCCTCCGAGACCGGGCCCCGGCGGATGGTGGAGTACTGGGCCCACGTCCAGGCGTACATGCCGGTCGACCTCTGGCCGGTGATGCGGCACCGGATGAACCGCTACCGCGACGGGAAGCACAAGTGGTGGGGGAGCGTGGTCACCGACGCGCTGACCGACAGCCTGCTGCTCGAGATCTCCGACCGCGGCGCCTCGACGGCGCGTGACCTCGACGACGGGCTGCCCCGCACGAAGGACCACTGGGGCTGGAACTGGTCGACCACCCGGCGGGCGCTCGACTATCTCTTCATGGTCGGCGACGTCGCCATCGCCGGACGCAACAGCCAGTTCGAGATCCGCTACGACCTGCCGGAGCGGGTGATCCCTCGGGTCCACCTCGAGGCGCCGACTCCCTCGGAGGCCGACGCCACGCGTGAGCTGGTGCGCCGGGCCGCGCGCTCCCACGGTGTCGCCACCGCGCGCGACCTCGCCGACTACTACCGGATGCGGCAGCAGTCCAAGCCCGGCGTCGGCTCGGCCCAGGACGCCGTCCTCGAGCTGGTCGAGGACGGCGAGCTGCTCCCAGTGGCCGTCGAGGGCGTCCGGCGACCGGCGTACCTCCATCGCGACGCGCGGCTCCCGCGCCGGATCGGCGCCCGCGCCCTGCTCAGCCCCTTCGACCCGGTGGTGTGGGAGCGGGAGCGCACCGAGGCGCTGTTCGACTTCCACTACCGGATCGAGATCTACACCCCGGTCGAGAAGCGCATCCACGGCTACTACGTCCTGCCGTTCCTGCTCGGCGACCGGATCGTGGGCCGCGTCGACCTCAAGGCCGACCGCCGCACCGGGCTGCTCATGGTGAAGGGGGCGTACGCCGAGCGGTGCGCGCCGCCGGAGACCGCCGAGGAGCTGGCGGCCGAGCTCGAGCGACTGGCCGGCTGGCTCCGCCTCCACACGGTCGTCGTCGAGCCCCGGGGCGACCTGGCCCCCGCGTTGTCGGTGGCGGTGGCCGCCCGCTGACCTCGCGGGCCCGGCGCAGCGCCACGGCGAATCGGCGCGGTTCCGCCCCCTGGGTAGAGTTGGCTGAGTTCATCCGACGTCCACACCGGGAGCCCACCCGTGCCTGCCATCATCGACAAGCTCCTCCGCATCGGCGAGGGCAAGATCCTGCGCCAGCTGCAGGCGGTGTCCCGTGCGGTCAACGCCATCGAGGACGACTTCGTCGCCATGACCGACGAGGAGCTGCAGGGCCAGACCGCGGAGTTCAAGCAGCGTCTGGCTGCGGGCGAGACGCTCGACGACCTGATGCCCGAGGCCTTCGCGACGGTGCGCGAGGCGGCCAAGCGCGTCATCGGCCAGCGCCACTACGACGTCCAGATCATGGGTGGCGCAGCGCTCCACCTCGGCAACATCGCCGAGATGAAGACCGGTGAGGGCAAGACGCTGGTCGCGACCCTGCCGGCGTACCTCAACTCCCTCGACGGCAAGGGCGTCCACGTCGTCACCGTCAACGACTACCTGGCCAAGTACCACGCGGAGTGGATGGGCCGGATCCACCACTTCCTCGGCCTGACCACCGGCGTGATCCTGCCGTCGATGAAGCCCGACGAGCGTCGCGAGGCCTACAACTGCGACGTCACCTACGGCACCAACAACGAGCTCGGCTTCGACTACCTGCGCGACAACATGGCCGGGCTCGCTCGAGGAGTGCGTGCAGCGCACCCACCACTACGCGATCGTCGACGAGGTCGACTCGATCCTCATCGACGAGGCGCGGACCCCGCTGATCATCAGCGGTCCCACCCAGGACGAGGTCCGCTGGTACGGCGAGTTCGCCAAGCTCACCCGGACCCTCACCAAGGACGTCGACTACGAGGTCGACGAGAAGAAGCGCACCATCTCGGTGCTCGAGCCCGGGATCACCAGGGTCGAGGACCACCTCGGCATCGAGAACCTCTACGAGTCGGCGAACACGCCGCTGATCTCCTTCCTCAACAACTCCATCAAGGCCAAGGAGCTGTTCCACAACGACAAGGAGTACGTCGTCATGGACGGCGAGGTGCTCATCGTCGACGAGCACACCGGCCGGATGCTGGCCGGTCGGCGCTACAACGACGGCCTGCACCAGGCGATCGAGGCCAAGGAGGGCGTCGAGGTCCGCGAGGAGTACCAGACGCTCGCCACGGTGACGCTGCAGAACTACTTCCGCCTCTACGAGAAGCTCTCGGGCATGACCGGCACGGCCATGACCGAGGCCAGCGAGTTCGACAAGATCTACAAGCTCGGTGTGGTCCCGATCCCGACCAACGAGCCCGTGGGCCGCGTCGACCAGCCCGACCTCGTCTACCGCACCGAGGAGGCCAAGTACGACGCGGTGACCGACGACATCGCCGAGCGTCACGCCAAGGGCCAGCCGATCCTGGTCGGCACCGTCTCCGTCGAGAAGTCCGAGCACCTCTCCGAGAAGCTGCGCAAGCGCGGCATCCCCCACTCGGTGCTGAACGCGAAGGTCCACGCCGACGAGGCGAAGATCGTCGCCATGGCGGGCCACAAGGGTGCGGTCACGGTCGCCACCAACATGGCCGGTCGCGGCACCGACATCATGCTCGGCGGCTCCGTGGAGTTCCTCGCCGACGCCGAGCTCCGCAAGCGCGGCCTCGAGCCGACCGGCGAGACGGCGGACGAGTACGAGGCCGCCTGGGCCGGCACCGTGGAGAAGATCAAGCACCAGGTCGCTGCGGAGCACGACGAGGTGACCGTGGTCGGCGGTCTCTACGTCGTCGGCACCGAACGACACGAGTCGCGTCGTATCGACAACCAGCTCCGCGGTCGTTCCGGTCGCCAGGGGGACCCCGGCGAGTCGCGGTTCTACCTCTCGCTCGAGGACGAGCTGATGCGGCTGTTCAAGTCCGACTGGGTCGACCGGATCCTCCAGGTCCTCAAGATCCCCGACGACGTACCGATCGAGAACAAGCGGGTCACCGGCGCGATCGCCAACGCCCAGGGCCAGATCGAGGCCCAGAACTTCGACTCCCGCAAGAACGTCCTCAAGTACGACGACGTGATGGACCGCCAGCGCCACGTGATCTACGCCGAGCGTCGCAAGGTGCTCGAGGGCGCGGATCTCGAGGACCAGATCAGCAGCTTCATCGACGACGTCGTCGAGGGCTTCGTCTCGGGGGCGACGGAGGGCTTCGCGGAGGAGTGGGATCTCGACGCGCTCCAGGCCCAGCTCAAGCAGCTGTGGCCGGTGTCGCTCGACCTCAACGCCATGGCGGACGCGGTCGGCGGCGCCGAGGGGCTCGACAGCGACGACGTGATCGAGGCCCTGCAGAAGGATGCCCACGAGGCCTACGCCCGCCGCGAGGAGGAGATCGGCTCCGAGGCGATGCGCGAGCTCGAACGTCGCGTCGTGCTCTCGGTGCTCGACCGCAAGTGGCGCGAGCACCTCTACGAGATGGACTACCTGCGCGAGGGCATCGGCCTGCGCGGCTACGCCCAGCGCGACCCGCTCGTGGAGTACCAGCGTGAGGGTTTCGACATGTTCATGGCGATCATGGACGGCATCAAGGAGGAGTCGGTCGGCTTCCTCTTCAACCTCGAGGTCCAGCTGATCGCGGACGAGGACGAGGAGGAGGGGTTCGTCGAGGACGAGGAGGAGCCGCTGCGTCGCGAGCTCCGCTCGGAGATCCAGCCGGACGCCCACGACCATCGCCCGCAGATCAGCGCGAAGGGGCTCGACCAGCCCCGGACCCCGGAGCAGCAGCTGACGTACTCCGCGCCGTCCGAGGACGACACGGCGCTCGTCGTGCCCGCCGCGTTCGGTGGCGAGGGCGACCAGCGTCCGGCCGGCCGCACGGTGACCAACGCCGGTGACGAGTTCGCCGAGGTGGGTCGCAACGCCCTGTGTCCCTGCGGCTCCGGCAAGAAGTACAAGCGCTGCCACGGGGCGCCCGGCGGCCCGACCGGGCTCACCGCGCGCATCAACGGTTGACGCGCACCCGAGCCCGAGGAACGAGGGCTCGGCGTCGGGCGTCAAGGTTGAGCGAGCCCACGGCAGAGCCTGCGAAGCCGTGCTGGGCGTGTCGAAACCCGGTGACGGTGTCCCCTCACGCAAATTCGAGCGCGGAGATCTGCCAGCGGTCACGGATCAGCTCGAAGCGTGCGGCGACGGCGCGCGAGCGGTCGCCGTAGCGGACGTGGAGGCTGACCTCCGCGCAGCGTTCGGAGACGAAGCTGGTGTGGGCGGCGACCAGCTGGGGGCGCACGGACTGGATGCCGCCGCTGCCGGCGCGCCGCCCGACGGCGCGTGCCACCAGGTGGGCGCGTCTGGCGAGGTCCTGGTAGACCTCGGGGGTCGTCCAGCGCAGGAGCTGCGAGACAGGTCGGTCGCCGCCCACGATCTCGACCACCGCGGCGCCGATCCGCGCCGCGTGCTGCTCGAAGCGGCGGCGCTGCACCAGGTCGACGAGGACCACGTCGAGGAGCGCGGAGTCGCCCGGCCGGCCGACAACGCCGGGCTCGGGAACGTCGACGCGCGGCCCGAGGTCGAGGGCGAGGGTGCCCTGGACGCTGGCAACAGGTGTCAGCGGCAGGCTGACGATCGTGCCGCCCGTGGAGGAGGGCGCCGTGGCCTGGTGCAGCATCATGTCGGGTCCTTTCCGGGGAGTCGGAGCCGCAGACCCGGCTCGATCACGTCGGGGTCGGGGCCGATGAGGGAGCGGTTGGCGGCGTAGATCGCGTGCCAGCGCGCGGTGATGCTGGCGTCGGGGCTGTCGACCGGCAGGTCGCGCGCGGCCAGGGACCACAACGTGTCACCGGGCCGCACCCGCACGGTCCGCCGCATGTGGGCCGAGCCCGCCACGGCGCGGTCGGGGAGCGGGAGACCGGAGAGGGTTGCGGCCCCGTGGACGTGCGGGCCCGCGGCGTACGACGGCTGGGCGAGACCGCCGGCCAGAGCGACGCCGCAGGCGGCCAGCACCACCCGGCGTACGCCCGCTGGGACGCCGCGTGCAGACCGGCCGGAGCCGGGGGTGCGGGAGTCGCGGAGCACGTCGACCACCACCGCGGTCGTCGCCGCCCACATCCAGAGGGCGCACCCGAGGAGGGCGAGCGCTGCGATCTCGGTGAGGGCCACGTCGAGCGGGGTCCGGCGGACGGCGACGACGGTGAGGTCGGCGCCGGCGAGCCGGGCGCGGGCGACCGCGGCGACCGGGCCGAGACCGGCGGTGGCGGCCGTCCAGACGGCCAGGCAGCGGATCCGGCCGCCGCGGCTCCCGAGCAGCACCGCGAAACCCTTCGTTTGCTTGCGTTTGCTTCAGTCAAGGCCTCTTGAACAGTTTTGGCAAGAGGTCTCGGGGAGGCTGTGGAGAGGAGCGGGCGCGGGACGCCGGCGTGGCAGGGTGAGCACGTGGAGTGGGACGAGGGCCTGTTCGCCTTCCTCGACGACCTGGAGGGCCGCGCCGAGGCGCTCTACGACGCCGAGCGCGAGACCGACCTGGTCGACCGCAGCCGCACCGAGTACGCCGCCGTCACGCTGGCCGGGCGGCTGATGGCGTCGCTGGGCGATCACGTCGTGCTCGACGTGCTCGGGGTCGGGCCGGTCGCGGGGGTGCTGCAGCGGGTCGGCCCCGACTGGTGCCTCACCCACGGCGCGGCGCAGGACTGGGTGGTCCGCCTCCCGGCGGTGGTGGCCGTGGAGGGTGCCTCCGCCCGTGCCGTCCCCGAGGTCGCCTGGTCCCCGGTGGCCCGACTCGGCCTCGGCTCGGCGCTGCGGCGGCTGGCGGACGCGGGCGAGCGGTGCGTGGTCCACGGCACCGACGGCACCGCCCGCGAAGCCGTGGTGGCACGAGTGGGAGCCGACTTCGTCGAGGTCAGCGTGGGGGAGGGGCGGTCCCTGCTGCTCGCTCGCGACGCGATCGCCGCGGTCCAGAGCAGAGGGTGAAGAGGCTCGGACGCCGACGCGGGTCGGTGGTTACGTCGCTTCGGCGTCCCACGGCGGGAGCTCGCTGTCGTCGAGGGGGATCGCGGCGGCCGCGACCTCGTCGTCCTCGTCGTCGTTCATCGCCTCGATGATGTGCTTGCGCACGATCGCGCGCGGGTCGAGGTCCTTGAAGTCGAGGTCGGCGAACTCGGGGCCGAGCTCCTCGCGCAGCTCGTCGCGAGCCTCGTTGGCGAAGGCGCGCACCTTCCGGGCCATCCGGCCGGCCTGCCGGGCGAAGTCGGGCAGCTTGTCGGGTCCGAACACCAAGATGGCGACGAACGCGATCACTGCCAGCTCCGGCAGCCCGACTCCGAACATGGCTCAGAATCTACTGGTCGGAGACAGGCCCAGCTGGCGTCCTGCCAGACCTCGCCCTCGCGAGTCCAGCCGGTCGGCGAGGGCCGTGAGCACCTGGGCCGAGTCGGAGGTCGGGTCGGAGTCGACCACCGGCTTCCCGGAGTCGCCGCCCTCGCGCAGGGTCTCCTCGATCGGGATCCGCCCGAGCAGCGGTACGTCGTACCCGAACCGGCCCGAGAGGGTCGCCGCCACCGCTCGCCGCCGCCACTCCCGAACAGCTCGAGCCGGTGGGACGGGCCGCAGTGGGGGCAGACCAGGAAGCTCATGTTCTCGATGACGCCGACCACGCGCTGGTGGAGCATCGAGGCCATCGTCCCGGCGCGCTCGGCGACCTCGGCGGCCGCCTCCTGCGGAGTGGTGACGACCAGGATCTCGGCGTTCGGGAGGTGCTGGCCGAGCGAGATCGCCATGTCGCCGGTGCCGGGCGGCAGGTCGAGCAGGAGGACGTCGAGGTCGCCCCAGTAGACGTCGGCCAGCATCTGCACGAGGGCCCGGTCGAGCATCGGGCCGCGCCAGGCGACGACCTGGTCGCGCCGCGGCTTGAGCATGCCGATCGAGATCACCGAGACGCCGGACGGCGTCGGCACGGGCATGATCATGTCCTCGACCTGGGTCGGCCGCGAGTCGGCGATGCCGAGCATCGCGGGGACCGAGTGGCCGTAGATGTCGGCGTCGACGATGCCGACCGTGCGGCCGGCCTTGGCCATCGCGAGCGCGAGGTTGACGGTCACCGACGACTTGCCGACGCCGCCCTTGCCGCTGGCGATCGCGAACACCTTGGTCAGCGAGCCCGGCTGGGCGAACGGGATCTCCTTGGCCGGCTTGCCGCCGCGCAGGTTCGTCTGGAGCTCGGCCCGCTGCTCGGAGGTCATCGCACCGAGGGTGAGCTCGACGCCGGTGACGCCGTCCACGGCGGTGAGCGCGCGGCGTACGTCGCGGTCGATGGTGTCCTTCATCGGGCAGCCGGAGACCGTCAGCAGGACGGTGACCGACACGCGGCCCGCGTCGTCGACCTCGAGGTGGTCGACCATGCCGAGCTCGGTGATCGGCCGCTTGATCTCAGGGTCCTGGACCGTGGCCAGGGCAGCGGTGAGCTGCTCGGCGGTAGGGGTGCTCATGATGGTCTCAGGGTAGTTGGGGCCCGGTCAGGCAGAGGTGGCGGCCTCGTCGTTCGTCGGCCTCGACCAGGTCGTCGCGCAGGGCGCGGAGCTCGGAGCGGAGGAAGTCGCGGGTCGCGACCTCGCCGACCGCCATCCGCAGCGACGCGACCTCGCGGGCCAGGAACTCCATGTCGGCGTGGGCCCGGGAGTTGGCCTGGCGGTCCTGCTCGGCGATCACCTTGTCGCGCGACTCCTGGCGGTTCTGGGCGAGCAGGATCAGCGGAGCGGCGTACGACGCCTGCAGGCTGAGGATCAGAGTCAGGAAGATGAACGGGTAGGGGTCGAAGCGGAGGTCGTCCGGGGCCAGCGTGTTCCAGCCGATCCAGAAGACGACGAAGACCGTCATCCACATCAGGAACCGGGCGGTGCCCATGAAGCGCGCGAACTGCTCGGCGAAGACGCCGAACGTGTCGGGGTCGTACGACGGGGCGCGCAGCAGCGGGCGGCGCTGCTCCTTGGGGGTGTCGAGCCGGCTGCTCCGGCCGCTCCGACGCTCAGCCATGGCTCACCTCCGGCGGGGTGGCCGACGCGCAGCGGCTGGTCGCGCCAGTTCTCCGGGAGCAGGTGGTCGAGCAGGTCGTCGACGGTCACCGCGCCGAGCAGGCGCCCGGCGTCGTCGACCACGGGCGCGGCGACCAGGTTGTAGGTCGCCAGGTGGGCGGCGACCTCGTCGATCGTGGCCTCGGGGTGGAGCGGGTCCATGGTGTGGTCGAGGGCGGCGGCGACCAGGGTCGAGGGCGGCTCGCGCAGCAGGCGCTGGAAGTGCGCGACCCCGAGCAGCCGGCCGGTGGGCGTCTCCAGCGGCTGCCGGCAGACGTAGACCATGGCGGCCAGCGAGACCGGCAGCTCGGCGTGCCGGATCTGGGCCAGGGCGTCGGCGATGGTCGCGTCGGGCCCGAGGATCACCGGCTCGGGCGTCATCATCGCGCCGGCCGTCTCCTCGGCGTAGGACATCAGGCGGCGTACGTCCTCGGCCTCGTGCGGCTCCATCAGGCTCAGCAGCGTGGCCGCGGTCTCCGGCGGCAGGTCGGCGATCAGGTCGGCGGCGTCGTCAGGCGACATCTCCTCGAGCACGTCGGCCGCGCGCTCGCTGCCCAGGTAGCCCAGGATCTCGACCTGGTCCTCGTCGGGGAGCTCCTCGAGGACGTCGGCCAGGCGCTCGTCGTCGAGCGCGGCCACGACGGCGGTACGCCGCTCGGGCGGCAGGTCGTGGATCACGCTCGCCGCGTCGGCCGCACGCATCTCGTTCAGCGCCGCGATCAGGTGGGTCGCACCCTGGGTGGGCTGCGGCGCGACCAGGCCGACCACGTCGCGCCACTCCACGACGTAGGTCTGGCCACGCCGACGCAGGCCCTTGCCCGGCTCCTGCACCGCGACCCGGCTGAGCACCCAGTCGCGGGTGCGCGCCTGCTCCATGGCGACGTCGTAGACCGTGCCGCGGACCCCGGTGGGCTCGATGGTGACCGTGCGGTCGAGCATCTGACCGATCACGAGGGTCTCGGTCGGACGCTGCTCGAAGCGGCGCATGTTGAGCAGGCCGGTGGTGTAGACCTGCCCGCTGTCGATGTTGGTGACCCGGGTCATCGGCACGAAGATCCGGCGTCGGCCGAGCACCTCGCCGACGAGCCCGAGCACCCGGGGCTGGCTGGTCTCGGAGCGGATCGCGACCACCAGGTCGCGCACCTTGCCCACCTGGTCGCCCTGGGGGTCGAAGATCGGGGAGGCCGACCAGCCGGGCGGCGTACACGCGTCCCGGCTTGCCCGACCCCGCCTGGGCGTTGCTCACAGCACCCTCCGGTGAGCTCGCAGTTCGCGCGCCACGTCACGGCCGTCGCGCCCGTGCGAACCGCCGCGCGCTCTCGCTTCGCTCACAGCGGGTCACGCTACCGCCGCCCCGGCGGGGTTGCCGGTAACTACCCGCCCCGCGTGAAGCCCGTTTAGACTCGGAGGCCGCGGCGCTGCCCGCGACCGATCCCCCACGACCCCCCGCGGAAGGGAGCGCCCGGCATGGCCAAGCACCTCGTCGAGCGTGCGCGGCCACGGCCGCTGGCCCGGTCGCGTGGTCTGGTCTGGGGGCTGGGCGCGTGCGCGCTGGTGGGCGTGCTGGCCGTCGCGGCCGTGGTCCGCGGCGTTGCAACCCACGGTCCCGCCGACCTGAGCGTGGCCACCTCCGCCACCCACCAGGTGCGTCCGCCGGCCCACGACCCGCGGGTGTCGAAGGAGCAGGCCCAACAGCGGGCCCGGCAGCAGGCCCGGGCGACCGCGACACGTGGCGCCGAGCTCTCGCGGCACGCCGTCCGTCCCTCCGTGGTGCCCTACCACGTGAGGTCCGGCCCCACGCTCGGCCTCAAGCCCACGGTGGTCCTCGCCCGCAAGGTCGCCGACCTGTCGCCGGCCACCTCCACGTTCACCGTCGCCCAGTCCAACATCCTCGCCAGCCTGCACACCGTCGGTCCGGGCGGCTTCGGACCCGGCACCGTCCGCGCCGGGATGACCGCCGGCCTGCTGATGTCGCGCGGTGCCGACGTCGGCGGCATGCAGGAGGTGGGGGAGGACCAGCTCCACGTACTGCAGAGCCGGATGGCCGGCTACTCCTTCTGGCCTGCGGCGGCGCTGGGACACAACAGCGTCCGCAACCAGATCTACTGGCGCGACTCCCAGTTCGAGATGAAGGACAGCGGCTCGGTCACCTACACCTTCGCCAGCATGCAGATCCCTCTTCCCTACGTCCTGCTGCGCGACCGCGGCACGGGCGCGGAGTTCTGGGTGATCTCGACCCACAACTCTGCAGGCGGCCTGGAGGCGCAGCGCGATTCTGGCACCGCGATCGAGATCAACCTCATCCACACCCTGATGGCCAAGGGCCAGCCCGTGATCATCACCGGCGACATGAACGAGCACACCGAGTTCTTCTGCAGGGTCTCCGCGGCGACCGGCATGGTGGCCGCGAACGGTGGCAACAGCGCCGGGGGCTGTCATCTCCCGCCCAGACCGCTCCGCGTCGACTGGATCATGGGTGGACACGGGATGAGCTTCAGCGGATACCGCCAGGACGCCGCGGGTCTCGGCCGCGCGAGCGACCACTACTACCTCTACGCGACCGCGACCGCGACCTCGCAGTGGTACGCGCCGTGACGGCGTACCATCGGCGCATGAGGATCGCGGTGCGCGCCGGAGCAGCAGTGGCTGCCGTCTCGGCTGTGCTTGCCCTCTCGGCCTGCGGCTCCGACTCGAGTACGACGGCCGCGGACCCCGCGGGCAGCGCCTCGCCGTCCACCGCGCCGTCCACCGCGACCTCCTCGCCGGACCCGACCGGCCCGGCGTGCGCCACGGTCTGGCGCGACGGTCGGGTGCTCGACACCGCCTACCGCGGTTGCGCGACCTCGAAGGGCTGGGTCAAGGCCCAGGTGTACGACTGTTCGGACGGTCACCGCGTGGTGACGTTCGCGCATGTGTTCTATGCGCAACCAGGACGTAAGATCACCCGGTCCGACGCCACCCTGGCCAAGGACGCTGCGTTCCGGCACACGATGGCGGTCTGCGGAGCCTGAACGACTCACAGCCTCTGGGAATCATGAGGCTGGTGTGACGGGTGGGTTACACTCCGTGCGACTGTCGTGGGCTCACGCATGCCGCTGCGGCCCACACGACACCTGGATGGATCCGAAAGATGACCGCTTCCGTGCGCAGGACGCTCTGCCTCGCCCTCGTCCTGCCGTTCTTCGCTCTGGTCCTGGTGGCGGGCACCGGCGCGGCGCAGGCGACGCCCGACCACTACAACCCGACCAACGGGGCGACGTTCAACAACCCCTTCGGCGGCAATGCGGCGCGGTCCCGGATCAACACCAAGCTGATCCGCACCATCAACAGCGTGAAGTCGGGCCACAAGATCCGGATCGCGTCGTGGAACTTCCGCAGTCCCGCGATCTCCCGCGCCCTGGTCCGCGCCCACCAGCGGGGCGTCAGTGTCCGCGTGATCATGGACTACGGCAACTGGAACCCCGACATCCCCAACGCGATCGCGCGTCGTACCCGCGATGCGCTCAGCCGCGGCGACAAGCACCGCCACCCGGACATGACCAGCTGGCTGCGCCGCTGCAAGGGCTCGTGCCGGGGTCGCCACGGCATCGCGCACACGAAGTTCTACACGTTCGACCAGGTCCAGCGCACCAGGAACGTCGTGATGTACGGGTCCGCGAACGCCACCCTGCTGGCCGCCACCATCCAGTGGAACGACATCTTCACCGTGACCAAGGGCCGCGCCAGGTACGACGAGTTCATCAAGGTCTTCGGCCAGATGCAGCACGACCGGCCGGTCAAGCAGGGATACCTGCACTACACCCACGGCGCCATGCAGCTGGGTTTCTACCCCTTCACGGGCAAGCAGACCAACGGTGACCCGGTGCTGAGCGTGCTGAACAACGTCCGGTGCACCGGCACGACCCACGGCGCGGGCATCCACGGCCACACCAAGATCCGGATCGCCCAGACCGCGACCTACGGCGCCCGAGGTCTGGCGATCGCGCACCGACTGGCCGTGATGAAGAAGCGCGGCTGCAACATCCGCCTCGTCTACGCCATGTTCGGTCGGCAGGCCCTGAAGGTGCTCCGCAACGAGGCCGGCCCCGGCGGGGTGCCGATGACGCACCTGGCCTACGACGCGGACTGCAACGGCATCTACGACAAGTACCTCCACATGAAGTCGATGACCGTGAACGGCGTCTACGGCAAGAACACCCATGCCCGGATCACCTGGAACGGCTCGGCCAACTGGACACCCGTGTCCCTGGGGAGCGACGAGGTGGTCGGGCGGTGGGCTTCCGGCAGGATCACCAAGACGTACTCGAACTGGATCGACTTCCTGTTCACGCACGTGCCAGCGGTGTGGCAGCCCCACCACTGCGACAAGGTCGCCTCGGCGCCCGAGCGCGGTACCGCCGCCCGCCACGTGGACCCCTACGCCCTGATCCGCCAGGACCTCTGAGGTGATGCGGGGGCAGTGGCGACCGCTGCGTGACCGGCGTCTCGTCGCTGGTGCTGTGGTGGTGGCCATCGCCCTCGTGATCACCGTCGCGGTCGCCCCCTGGCCCTCGGGCCCGTCCCACCCGTCCCGGGCGGAGACCGTCGCCGCCGAACTGCGCCCCACCGGGTGCGCGGACGCCCTGGTGGTCGGCCTCGACGGCAACGGCCAGCAGCCCGCGCCGGGAGACACCTTCGGGCCCACCGTCGACACCGTCGTACGCGAGGTGGTCGCGCGCGCGAAGGCTGGCGGTCGCTCCGTCTCGGTCGCCCGGATCCCGCTCAGAACGCTTCCCCCGTCCGCGGTCCTCGCGCACCAGAGGCGCCCCGACCAGAACACCCTCCGCGCGATCACGAAGCACGGGATCAGGTCCTGGCGGGAGCCGGTCTTCGACGGCACGCGTGCCGCAGTCGCCCTGGTCACCGACCGGATCGCCCGGTGCCCGGAGCGTCCGGTGCTGCTGGTCGGGTTCGCCCAGGGGGCGTCGGTGGTCCACCGCGTGCTCGGCCGGGTCGCCCAGAGCGGGGGGTTGTCCCACCTGGTCGGCGGCATCGCGATCGCCGACCCGGACCGGCTGGCCCGCTCCGTCGCGCGGCCGATCCTGGGCGTCCCGCACGCCCCGGTCCGCCGCGCCGGGATCTTCCCGGCGTTCCTCACCGCCCACGCCGACGTCCCGCGTCCCCACGGGTCGTTCGGAGTGTGGTCGGTCTGCACTCGAGCCGACCTGATCTGCGACCCGTCGCGGGCGAGCGTGCGCGACTCCCTGGCGGCAGCCCGCGGCGAGGCCGGCCACCGCGGTCTTCTCCGCTCCGTCGCTGACGCCGCGTGGCGTCAGCTGGCGCTGTGGCCCGTGCCGGCGCTGCGTCACCGGGTGATGACCACCTCGGTCGGCCAGGCCGTTCATCTTCAGCTCGCGCTCGCGCCGCGAGCCCCGGCGGGCGCGGTGTGGAGCGACGCCACCGGGACTCCCGCCGGGCGTGACGCTCTCGGGCACCGGCCTCCTCGCCGGCACGCCCACACGGTCCGGCACCTTCATGGTCTCCTACCAGACACGGGGCACCGCGCCCGTCACGACCGGCCACTCCGGCACCGTCCTGGTCAAGGTGACGCCGGCGTCGGTGTCGCTGTCGGCCGGCGGACAGGACACCTGCCTGACCCGCTCCGACGGCACGGCGAGGTGCTGGGGGCGCAACAACTACGGCCAGATCGGCGACGGCACCCTCCTCGGTCGCGACGTGCCCACCCGGGTGATCGGCAAGGGCTGGGCCACGATCAGCACGAGCGGCAGCACGACGTGCGGGGTGAAGGGCGACGGCACCCTGTGGTGCTGGGGCCTGGACAACTTCGGGCAGGTCGGCATCGGACGCGGCGCGCCGGTCCGCCTGCCCCACCAGCTGGGCGTCGGCCGACACTGGGCCGGGGTCTCGACGGCCTACAGCCACACCTGCGCGACCAAGACCGACGGCACCCTGTGGTGCTGGGGTGAGAACCTCCACGGTCAGCTGGGTCTCGGCACCATCGACCGCAGCCACGGCACGCCGCAGCGCGTCGGCACGCGCACCGACTGGGAGTCGGTGACCACCGGCGGCTGGCACGCGTGCGCACTCACGTCGGCTGGTGCGGCGTACTGCTGGGGTGGCAACGACTTCGGCGAGCTCGGCGACGGTACGGTCACCACCCGCACCGTGCCCGACGCTGGTCGCCGGCGGCACGTCCTGGCTCCAGCTGAGTGCCGCATCGGCCCAGACCTGCGGCGTGACCCAGGCCGGGGGAATGATGTGCTGGGGGTTCAACCGCCAGGGGCAGTTCGGGCAGCGGCGACACCACCAACTCCGCTCTCCCGGTCGCCGTCACCGGCGACCAGGTCTGGACCCAGGTCGCGGCCGGGGACGGCTCTACCTGCGGCATCGACAGCGCGGGCCAGCTGTGGTGCTGGGGCGACAACCGGTACGGCCAGCTCGGACGGCCGGCCTCCGGCGCTCTCACCAAGACCCCGACTGTCGTGACCGGACTGGTCGCGCCGGTCGCGCTGGCCTCCGCAGGCTGGCTTCACACCTGCACGATCCCGGCCGGTCAGCCGTTCGTGTGCTGGGGCAACGACGAGGCCGGCCAGGTGGGCAACGGCACCGACCAGACGACCGCCGCGCCGTCAGTCCGGCACCAGGTGCCGTTGCGTCGTGCTGACCTGCCGTCCGACCGGTTCCTCGACCACGCCAGCCCGGACCGGATCGCAGCCGGTGCGCTCGCGTCGCGTCCGATGCGGAGCCTCTCCCGCGCGACGCTCCGACGCGCCTCCCTCACCCCGTTCACGATCATGAGCATGAACATGCTCGGCACCCAGCACACCGCGCCGGACGGCGGGGACGAGCCGACCATGGCGCCGGGCCGGATCCGCTCCGAGTGGGCCAGCACCTACTTCCGGATGCGGGGTGCGTCCTTGGTCGGCATGCAGGAGCCGCAGCCCGACCAGATCGTCGCCCTGGACTCCGCGACCAGGCACGCCTTCACGTTCTACCCCGGCAACTCCCTGGGTTATCGCGGCGCACCGCAGTCGGTGATGTGGGACCGCTCGGAGTGGAAGATGACCTGGCACAGCTCGATCTCGATCCCCTTCACCGGTGGGTGGCGGCCCCAGCCGATCGTGCAGCTGCAGCAGCGGTCCACCGGCGCCCAGGTCTACTGGATCAACGTCCACTTCTCCGCCAGGCGGGCCAACCAGGCTGACCGGAACACGGCGATGAAGATCCTGTTGCGCGCGATCGCCAAGCTCACCCCCGACGGACTGCCGATCCTGCTCACCGGCGACTTCAACGAGATCACGCCGGCGTTCTGCTCGATCACCGGCAAGACCCCGCTGGTGGCCGCCACGGGTGGGAGCAACATCGGTGGGCACTGTGTCCTGCCGCCCCGCGCCCGGATCGACTGGATCTTCGGCTCGCGCGGCGCCTTCTCCGGTGCCCTGATGGACGACTCGGCCCAGGTACGTCGGACCACCGACCACCACGTGCTGTCTGCCCGATTCGGGACCGGGTAGTCTCCGGGGCTCGGAACACCCGCAGACGTCACCGGGCACGCGGCGTCATCGGACCCGGTCAGGGCGAGGAGAGAACGTGAGGCTCATCCGGGCGCGCACGACGCGTCGTCCGATGCGGGTCGACGACGAGGGACTGTCCTTCGGCGAGCCCTTCTCCGGCTCGTTCGACGTCTTCATGGACGACCACCGGGTCTGGTCCTACGCCACGGGCGACCACCGCACCGTGCGCACCATGCCCTGGCCCAAGCGGCTACGACGGCTCCTGGACGGCACTGCGGACGTTCGCGTCGCTGCCGGGCGCGACGTGCTGTTCGACGGCACCGTGGTGTTCGGCAGCGGCGAGGGCCGACCCCGCTTCGTCGACCCCCACGGGATCCCGATCTTCATCGACAAGTGGGGGCTGATCCAGCGGCCGTTCTCCGGGCGACGCGAGGCAGGTGTCGTCGACGCGCTGGTGGACGCCACCCAGCGCGTCCTCACGGTGATGCGCGAGGAGTGCGGGATCGACGGCTGGATCTCCTTCGGGACCCTGCTCGGAGCGGCCAGAGACGGCAGGGTGATCGGCCACGACTCCGACGTCGACCTGTGCTTCCTCAGCGAACGTGAGACGCCGGCCGAGATGATCGCGGAGCTCTGGGCGATCGGCCGGGCGCTCCGCGCCGCGGGGATCCCGGTGGCGCACCGGACCGCCAGCTTCCTGACGGTGGTGATCAAGGCGCCCGACGGCGGCCGCGTCGGCCTGGACATCTACACCTGCTTCTACGTGGGCGACCTCCTCCACGAGACCGCCACGGTGCGTGCCGAGGTGCCCCGGTCGGCCATCCTGCCCCTGGTCGAGCTGCCGTTCGAGGGGCACCTGCTGCCCGCCCCGGCCGACCCCGACACCATGCTCGAGGTCTCCTACGGCGCCGGCTGGCGGGTCCCCGACCCGTCGTTCCGCCACCTGCCGGGACCGGAGATCACCGAGCGGTTCGACGGCTGGTTCGGTTCGCTGATGAAGTCCCGCCGCGACTGGGCCCTCTACAACACCCGGCTGGCCGAGGCAGGCGACGACCCGTCCGACTTCGCCCGGTGGGTCGCGCCCCAGCTCGCGGACGTCGACCGGGTGATCGAGGTGGGCAGCGGCGCCGGGCTCGACCTGCCGGCCTACGCCGCCCCGGGCCGTCGGGTGCTGGGCGTCGACTACGCACGGCCTCGCGGGTCGAGCGACCCTGAGGCCGACTCAGACGACGACCTCCACATCGACACCCGGGCCCTCAACCTCGAGGATCTCCGCGACGTGCTGTCCCTCGCCGCCCTGCTCTCCCGGCAGCGAGGCCGGAAGGCCGTGGTGGCCCGGCAGCTGTTGGAGGCGCTCACCCCGGGGGCGACGGAGTCCTTCCTCCGGTTCTGCTCGATGATCCTGCGTGGCGGCGGGTCCCTCTACCTGGAGGGGGTCGCACGAACGCCGCGTGACAGCCACGCCTGGCAGGTCGAGCACGAGGCCGGCCGGGTGCGGTCCCTCGACCCGCGTCGCGTGGTGGCTGCGGCTGAGGCGGCCGGGGGGCGTATCGTCTCCCGCGCCGGTTTCGACGAGGCCGCGCAAGCCGTCCGGACAGGTCCTCCCGCCACGTGGCGCATGACCGTGGAGTGGCCAGAGCTCGAGGCACGAGGGCCCTCAGGGAGGAGCAGAGGATGACGAGCCGCGTGTACCTGCACGTCGGTGCGCCCAAGTCCGGCACCACCTTCCTCCAGGGAGTTCTCGAGGCCAACCGGCAGCGCCTGGCCGACGCCGGTGTCCTGCTCGTGGGCGAACGCCACCTCGACCGCATCCACGCCGCCCTCCAGGTGCGCGAGGACAAGCGTCTGGACGACCTGCCAGAGCCTTCGCGGCAGGCCTGGACCACGCTCGTGCGTCAGATCGGGGAGTGGCCGGGCGACTCCGCCGTCCTCAGCTACGAGCTCTTCGCGGCCGCCTCCACGGGCCAGGCCCAGCGCGCGCTCGCCGACCTCGCGGCGTACGACGTGCACGTCGTCGTCACCGCCCGCGACCTCGGCCGTGTGGTCGTCTCGGCCTGGCAGGAGCGCCTCAAGTTCGGGCTCACCACCCCGCTGGAGCAGTGGACGCCCAAGGACGAGAGCGACGCCGGCGAGTGGGGCTGGCGCACGCTCGACCCCGCCGCCGTGGCCGAGCGCTGGGGCTCGACGCTCCCCGCCGACCACGTGCACGTCGTGACCGCACCCGGGCCGGGCGCGCCGCCCCACGAGCTGTGGCACCGGTTCGCGGAGGCGTGCGGCCTGGGCGACCTACCAGTCGAGCTCGACGTGGCGCGCGCCAACGAGTCACTCGGCGTGGTCGAGGCCGAGCTCCTCCGCCGGGTCAACCAGGTGCTGGCTCCCGAGATCCAGGGAAGTCGCCAACGCTCGGTCTGGATCCGCGACCTGCTCGCCCAGCGCGTGCTCGGACCCCTGGGGCACGAGTCGATCGGAACCACCGAGGCCCAGGTGTCGCCCGCACGCGAGACGTTCGTACGTGGGGTCGGGCGCATCCGCGCCGCCGGCTACGTCGTCCATGGCGACCTGGACGACCTGAGTCCGGCCGAACCGGGCGGCCGGCTGCCGGGCGACGTCGGCGAGGCCGAGCTGGTCGAGGCGGCGACCCGGTGCATCGCGGCCCTGGTCGTGGAGCTACGCGACCGGACGGTCGCCCGCCGCACCGCTCCGGTGGGCCGTCGCGCGCGGCTGCGCCATCTCGCAGGGCGCGCCACGGCGCCGTACGCCAACCGCCGCGTCCGCCAGCTGACCCGCAGGGTCGAGGAGCTCGAGCGGGAGGTGCAGGCCTCGCGTCGGCTGCACCTGCGCGTCGCCGCCCTCCAGGACGTCGTCACCGAGCTGCTCCTCGACCCCGCGCAGCAGGACGACGGCGTCACCGAGACGGCCCTGCGCAGCTACCGCCGTGGGGCGCTGTGAGACCGCCGCGCGACCTGGCCGTGGCCGGGGCCGAGCTGCTGCTGCCGACCCAGCGCCTGTCTCGGCGGGTCCGCCGCCTCGAGACCGCGGTGCAGGAGAACGCGGCGCTGGAGGTGTCGCTCAGTGCTCAGGTCGACCGTCTCGAGGTCGCACTCGTGCCCGTGCTCGAAGCCGCCGTCGGCCCGGCCTCGGAGTCGCGCGATGACCGCTGAGCCCGATCGCCACGACGGCCACCGCCACATCGAGCTCTCCGTGGTGGTCCCCTGCTTCAACGAGGAGGACTCCCTCCCGTCGCTGGTCGACGTCCTGGCCACCGTGCTCCCGACGGTCGCCGCGAGCTATGAGGTGATCCTCGTCGACGACGGCAGCCGCGACCGGACCCTGCCGATGCTGCGCGAGATCTCGCGGGCGCGTCCGGAGTTCCGCTACCTCGCCCTGAGCCGCAACTTCGGCAAGGAGTCCGCGATGCTCGCGGGCCTCAGCCACGCCCGGGGCGACAAGGTCGCGGTCATGGACGGAGACCTCCAGCACCCCCCGACGCTGCTGGCCGAGATGCTTCCGCTGCTCGACGGCGACGTGCAGCAGGTCGTCGCCCGTCGTACGCGAGAGAGCGACCCGCCGCTGCGGACCTTCCTCTCGAAGGTCTACTACCGCCTGATCAACCGGCTGATCGACGTGCGGCTCGAGGACGGCGTCGGCGACTTCCGGGTGCTCGACCGCACCGCCGTCAACGCCCTGCTCACCCTGGGGGAGACCAACCGCTTCTCCAAGGGTCTCTTCGCCTGGATCGGCTTCGAGACGGCGGTGGTCGACTACCAGAACGTCTCGCGGGCGGCCGGCACCACCAAGTGGCGGCTCTCCGACCTCTTCAACTACGGCATCGACGGCGTCGTGTCCTTCAACTACCGGCCGCTGCGGCTCTCGATCTGGTTCGGTGTCCTGGTCACCGCCGTGGCCACCATCTACGCCCTCTGGGTGCTCGGGTCGGCGATCGTGAACGGCAACTCCGTGCCGGGCTACGTCACCACGATCTGCGCGGTCACCGGCTTCGGCGGCGTACAGCTGATCCTCTTGGGTGTCATCGGTGAGTACCTCGGGCGCATCTACGCCGAGGTCAAGCGCCGGCCCCTCTTCCTGCTCAAGGAGAGCAGTGTCGGGACCCACTGGTCGGTGACGACCGCGCTCGGCCCGGAGCACGAGAGCTGGATGGCCGCCCACGACCTCATGGAGGACGAGTGAAGAACCGCTTCGCGGCCACGCCGAGGCTGGTGTGGCCGGTCGTGGTCGTCGTCGCCACCGCGGTGATCGGCACCATCCCCAAGCTGGCGAGCCGCTGGTTCTACCAGCGCGGCGACACCGCCGTGCAGTTCGCGCCGACGTGGTACCACCTCGGCCACCTCACCCGCGACGGCGTCTTCCCCGCCTGGCTCGACCCGGGCGCGTGGGCGGGTGGCAACTACGCCGCCGAGGCGCTGTTCGGCATCTACGACCCGCTCAACATCCCGATCTGGCTGGCGATGTCGACCGCGTCGGACCTGATGACGATGATGTTCCTGATCAAGCTCGTCTTCCTGGTCGTGCTGGCCCTCGGGACCTACTTCCTCTGCGTCGAGTACGGCGCGCAGCGCTGGGCGGCTGCGGCGCTGGCCGTCGCGCTCCCGTTCGGAGGCTTCACCCTCTTCTGGGACGCCGGCTCGTGGGCCTCCGGGCTGATCGCGTTCGCCTACACGCCGTGGGTCTGGTTCGTGCTGCGCAAGGTCCTGCGCGGCACCGCCAACCCGTTCTGGGGCTTCGTCCTCGGCGTGCTGGCCATCGTGCAGGGCAACCCGTACGGCGTGCTGGCCCTGGTCGTGGTCGGGCTGGCGCTGGTGGTCGAGGGGCTCCTCGACCACGACGTGCCCGGCGTACTCAAGCTCGTCGGTGCGGGAGCGTGCTCGGCGCTCGTCCTGCCGCTGGTCTACCTGCCGCTGCTGGGCACCAGCAGCCTGACGGTCCGCTCGCTCGGCGCCCTGGTCGGCAACACCGGCAAGCTCCAGCCGGTGTCGGGCGACCTGCTCCAGCTCAGCATGCCCAGCAGCGTGCCCCCGATCATCGCGATCGTCGGGCCGATGGCGGTGCCGGCCACCTATCTCGCGTGGTTCGTGCTCCCGCTGCTCCCCTGGCTGCGCTGGGCCGCGCTCCGGGTCCGCACCCGGTCCCTGGCCGGGCCGCTCGTGGTCGGGGTCATCTACCTCGCGCTGACCCTCGCCCCCTCGAAGCTGTGGATGTTCCGCTGGCCGCTGCGCGTCAGCGAGTACCTCTACCTCGCGGTCGTCGTGCTCTTCGCCATGCTGCTGAGCGAGGGCTTCGCCACGACGTACGCCCGACGGCGGCTCGTCGCGTCGGCCGTCCTCATCGTCGCGCCGGCGTACCTCGCCTGGGCGCAGAACCCCGTCACCCTTCACCGGCTGGTGATCGGCACCGCCCTGGTCATCGTCCTCACCGGCCTGGCGTTGCTCACCACGCGGCTCGGCGCCCTCCGCACGGTGGCGCTCGCCGGCGTGTTCATCGCGGGGACCGGGCTGGTCGTCGCGATGCAGCTGGCCATGTTCGGGGAGAACAAGAGCTCGCGAGGGTGGCACGTGCCGAGCGACGTCGCCGCGCTGCAGAGCGACTTCGGCGACCGCACCGGCACCGTCATGCAGTTCTCCAACTTCAGCAACCTGCAGCAGCGTGGCGTCCCGGTGGGCCTGCTCGAGCGGAAGTGGAAGAACTACCTGCCCGGAAGCATGTACGACGTGGCCGGCGTGAACGCGGTCAACCACTACACCGGCATGGGGCTGGTCCGCTTCGAGCGCAGTCTCTGCATGTCCTACGACGGCTTCACCCAGCCCTGCGGCTACCGCAGCATCTGGCAGTCGCCCGTGCCCGGGCTGCCGCCACTGGTCGACCTGATGAAGGTGGACACCGTGGTCGCGGAGCCGCAGATGACGCGCGGCGTGACCGTGCCGCCGGGCTGGACCCGCCAGCAGTCCACGCCCCAGGTGGTGGTCTACCAGCGGGACGGCCTGCGCCGTATCCCGGCAGCCATCTCAGCTTCCTGCCCACGGGGACGACCGTGACAGCGGCCCGGTCGGACGACGTCCGCCATGAGCACGTCGACGTCTCCGCCACCGGCGAGGGCGGCTCTGTGGTGTTCGCGATGTTGGGGTGGCCGGGCTGGACCGCGACCTTCGACGGGCACTCCGTGCCGGTCGGCCGCAACTACGCCGGACTGCTGACGGTGACGCTCCCACCGAACTCGTCCGGTCACCTGGAGCTGACCTTCGAGCCGCCGGGCCTGCGGGTGGGTGGGGCCGCCGCCCTGGTCGGTCTGGTCGGCGCGGTGGCGCTCGGCTGGTTCGGCCGCCGGCGGCGGACTCCCGTCAGTGAGGCTTGACCCGGGGGACCCAGCGGAGGGTGGCCTCGAGCGCGGCGAGCGCGGCCTCGAGCTGGGCCGCCACGTCGACGGAGTCGGGGTCGACCCCCGGTACGTCGAGCGGGGTCAGCTCGTCCAGAGCTCCCACGACGTGCGCGCCCGAGCGCTTGATCTGGGCGCGGATGTCCTCGGACTCCTGACGCAGCCACTCGGGGACGACGAACCCGATCGCGTCCTCGGCCCGCCGGTGTTCCGGCATCAGGTACTTCGCCACGGACTTGATGCGGCGCTTGTAGTCCTGGAGCGTCAGGTCCTGGGTGCGCAGGTTGAGCTCGCGGACGACCAGCGCCGACGCCGCTCCCAGTGACTCGTTGGACCTCGTCGTCTCGCGCCAGTGCGCGGACTCGATGCCCGCGACCTCGCAGAACCGGTTCCACAACGTCTCTCTCGGAGCCTCCGGCGGCGGCAGCGTCACGACGTACACCTGGTCGGGGGTGAGGGTGTTCGCCCACCGGGTGACGACCCGGCCGGAGTGCTGGTGTCGCCAGAACCTCTTGCCGCTCTGGCCGTCGGTGCGGATCGACTCGATGTACTCGGCGTAGGTCCAGGTCTTGCGGTTCTTGACGATCTCCTGCCACATCGCGGGCACGCTGCGTCCGAGGTCGCGGACCCCGACCACGATGCGCAGGTCCGAGGTGTCGAGGCTCTCGGCCAGGATCGCGATCTTCGGCGGCCCGAGCATGGTGAGGAACTCCATCGAGACCACGGCGGTGCCGGGGTAGTCGTTGATCTCCTCGATCAGCGAGTCCCAGGAGCCCGGCTGGCGGTCCTGGGCCTCCATGAAGTCGGCGACGGCGTTCACGTGACGTCGCCAGGTCGGTCCGGGGAACAGCACGCCCTGCTCGGCGAGCCCCTCCCGGTTGGCGTCGAGGCGGCCCTGCAGGAACGTCGTGCCGGACTTCATCAGCCCGATGTGGAACACCACACGCTGCGCCATGCGTCCCCTCGTCTCGTCGTCCCAGGCAGCGGTCGGGGGACAGTCTGCCAGTCGGGGTGCGGGCTCCCGGATCGAACAAGTCACATTCATTTCCCTGCCGTCGACAGGCCCCGACATACTGGTCGCCGCCAGTACCCACCACGGAAGGACCCGCCACGCCATGGGCCGCCTCTGCCAGACCGACGGTCTCACCGACGACCAGACGGAGATCCTGAAGGCGGTGCGGAGCTTCGTCGATCGCGAGATCCTGCCGGTCGCGACCGAGCTCGAGCATCGCGACGAGTACCCCACGGAGATCGTCGAGGGCCTCAAGGAGCTCGGACTCTTCGGCCTGATGATCCCGGAGGAGTACGACGGGCTGGGCGAGTCGCTGCTGACCTATGCGCTCGCTGTCGAGGAGATCGCCCGCGGCTGGATGAGCGTCAGCGGGATCATCAACACCCACTTCATCGTGGCCTACCTGCTGCTCCAGCACGGGACGGAGGAGCAGAAGCGGAAGTACCTGCCGCGGATGGCGACCGGCGAGGTGCGCGGTGCCTTCTCGATGAGCGAGCCGGGCTGCGGCTCCGACGTCGCCGCGATCACCACCAAGGCGAGCCGGACCGAGGACGGATACGAGATCACCGGCCAGAAGATGTGGCTCACCAACGGCGGCTCGGCCAACCTGGTCGCAGTGCTGGTCAAGACCGACGAGGGCGCCGACTCCGTCTACCGCAACATGACCACCTTCCTGATCGAGAAGGAGGTGGGCTTCGGCGAGACCGCGCAGGGCGTCACCATCCCGGGCAAGATCGAGAAGATGGGCTACAAGGGCGTCGACACCACCGAGATGGTGCTCGAGGGCCACCGCATCGATGCGGAGCAGATCCTGGGCGGCAAGCCCGGCCAGGGCTTCTACCAGATGATGGACGGCGTCGAGGTCGGCCGCGTCAACGTCGCGGCCCGCGGCTGCGGCGTCGCCAACCGGGCGTTCGAGCTCGGTGTGGCCTACGCCCAGCAGCGCGAGACCTTCGGCAAGAAGATCGCCGAGCACCAGGCCGTGCTGTTCCGGCTCGCCGAGATGGCGACCAAGATCGAGGCCGCCCACCAGATGATGGTCAAGGCCGCCCGCACCAAGGACAAGGGCGAGCGCAACGACCTCGAGGCCGGGATGGCGAAGTACCTCGCCAGCGAGTACTGCTCGCAGGTCGTCGAGGACTCCTTCCGCATCCACGGGGGCTACGGCTTCTCCAAGGAGTACGAGATCGAGCGCCTGTACCGCGAGGCGCCGATGCTGCTGATCGGTGAGGGCACCGCCGACATCCAGCGGATGATCATCGGGCGCCGTCTGCTCGAGGACTACCGCCTCTGAGGCGCAGCGTGGGGGAGTCGTGAAGCCATGGTGAAGAGCCGGATGGCAGCGCTCGTCGGGGACCAGGCCGGCTGGTGCCGCCAGCTCGGCTCGGAGATGTACGGCGACCTCCTGACGCGGCTGGCCGACGACGTCGAGTCCGGTGGGCCGACGGCGACGGTCCTGCGCGGGCACGAGTCAGACCCCGGCCCGTCCGGGCTCGCGCTGCGGCTGGCCGGCAGCGTGCACCGGCTCGTCCTGGCCGGCTCGGCGCCCGAGCTCGCGGCGTACTACCCGACGGTCGGGGGCACCTGGTCGAGCCGGGGGAGTGAGGCCGTCGTGGCCTTCCTCGCGGCCAGAGGCGACGAGGTGCGGCCGCTGCTGGACCAGGCGCCCCAGACCAACGAGGTGGGTCGCGCGGCCGCGCTGGTCGGCGGGCTTCTGCGGCTGACCGCGCGGTGGCCGCTGCCCGTGCGGCTGTGGGAGATCGGCGCCAGCGCCGGGCTCAACCTCCAGGCCGACCGCTTCCGGATCTCCGGCAGCGCCGGCGCGTGGGGCGACCCCGCGAGCCCGGTCCACCTCGACGGGGCCTGGACCGGCGAGCCGCTGCCGGCCGGCGCGGACCTGCAGGTGGTCGAGCGCGGCGGCTGCGACCTCAGCCCGGTCGACGTCACCACCGAGGAGGGCCGCCTCACGCTCACGTCGTACGTCTGGCCCGACATGACCGCGCGGCACGAGCGGCTCGCCGGGGCGATCGCGCTTGCTCGCACGCGTCCGGTGCCGCTCGAGCGGACGGACGCCGCGTCGTACGTCGAGCGGCTCACCCCTGCATCTGGCCAGCTCACCGTGCTCTGGCACAGCGTGATGTGGCAGTACGTCCCGCCGCCGCAGCAGGAGCGGGTCACCGCGCGGCTCGAGGAGCTAGGCCGGTCCGCGAGCGCGGACGCGCCCCTCGTGCACCTGTACGCCGAGCCCGTCCGTCGCACGCCCGGGGACCACCACCGGTTCTGGGTCTGCGCCCGACACCTGGCCGGGGCCCGGCGAGCGCCTGTTCCTGGGTCGGATGGCGGCGCACGGTCTCCCGGTCGTCTGGGAGTAGCCCCCCACACCTGGTTGCTCCCGCCCTACGCTGGCCCTGCGCCCGCGGCCGCGGGCGTCACGGACCACGCAGGCACGGAGGACCACATGTTGGTGGTGACCAGCAACGACATCCCCGGGTGGGAGATCCGGCAGGTGTGCGGGGAGGTGTTCGGTCTGACCGTGCGCTCCCGCAACGCGTTCTCCCAGATGGGTGCGGGCTTCAAGTCCTTGGTGGGCGGTGAGCTCAAGGGCATGACCACCAACCTGGTGGCCAGCCGCAACGAGGTCATGGGCCGGATGATCGACGAGGCCCGCAACCGCGGCGCCAACGCCGTCGTCGCGATGCGCTTCGACACCTCCGAGATGGGCGACACCTGGACCGAGATCTGCGCCTACGGCACCGCCGTGATCGCCGTCCCGGTCACCGACGCCGCGCGCGAGACCGCGCAGCGGCTCGGCTACGGCCAGGCCCAGGCTCCCCAACAGCCCGCTCCGGTGGGCTCGGACCCCTACGGCGGCGGGCAGTAGCCGAAGTCCCTCGACCCGCCACCGGGCGGGTGGCATGGTGGGGGCATGACTTCGGACGAGCATCCCCAGAACGACGGAGCCCACGACGACCTCGCCGACATGAAGGCCAAGATGCGCGAGGCCCTCGATCGCAAGAACGCCAAGGCGAAGGGTGTCGCGGAGGACGCGCCGCTGAAGGAGAAGGCCCACGGCTCGGAGGTCCAGGGCGGGGCCGGCCCGAAGATGCACCGGCGCAAGGCCGGCGGGGGCGGTTCCTGAGGGGCTTGCTCAGCGCGAGTGTCGGGACAGGTGGAGGTTGAGCCGCCATCCGGCCCAGGCCAGCGCACCCAGCGGGATCGGTAGCCAGAAGGCGATCAAGCGGTAGAGCAGGGTGCCGACCACGGCCTGGTCGGCGGTCACCCCGATCAGGACCAGCAGGGTGGTCATCCCGGACTCGACGAAGCCGAGCCCGCCCGGGGTGAGCGGGATCAGCGCCAGCGCCTGGGCGACGGCGTACACCATCATCACCTCCGACGGGCGGGCATGAGCGCCCAACGCGGTGAGCGCCGCGACCAGGGCGGCGAAGTCGAACATCCGGTTCCCGGCGGCCGCGATCAGGGCCCGCGTCCGGCGTCCCTCGAACGACGATGCGACCCGGTCGCGGGCGTTGACCAGCGCGAGTGAGGCCGTGTCGGCGGTGATGCCCGGCTTGACCGTCTGGATCAGGCGTCCGGCCAGCCGACCGACGGCCTTCACGAAGGGCGTCCAGAGCAGGATCAGGGCGCCGAGCGCCACGATCACCACTCCCACGACCAGCGACACGACGAGCCCGAGCTCCAGCTGCCGGGCGGGCGGGGGCCCGATCAGGAGCGCCGGCACGGTGAGGATCGGGAGCAGCAGGAGCACGCCGGTGGTGAGCAGCCCCATCGCCGTCATGGCCGACGCCACCGCAGCGGGGGGCTCCCCGGCGTCGATGAGGACCTTGGCCTGGACGACGCCCGCCGTGGCCGGGCCTCCGGGGACGATCTTGCCGGCGGCGTTCCCGGCCAGGTGCGCGGTCGCTGCCGTGCCCCAGGCGACCGTGGTGTGGGCTCCGTCCGCGCTCTTACGGTGGAGCAGCGCCAGCCGGGTCAGCCACCACATCGACGCCATGCTGCCGCCGACCAGGGCGATCAGCACCACGAACCACCACGGCTCGACGTCGCGGAGCCGGGGGAAGGACCCGAACAGGGCGAGCAGCCCCGGGGCCACGATGTAGAGGCCGAACGCGGTCGCCACCAGGCTGACGGTGCGGGCACCCCACCGCCGTACCAGACGTGACATCACCGAACTCGCCGACATCGCCGCACGCAGGCCCTTTCCTTCGGGATCCACCGGTCGACGCCTGTCGGCGAACCAGCCGTGGTGCGCGTCACGCTACTCGCCGGGGGTCAGTCGAGGCGGTAGGGACCCGGCCCTGGGACCCACGCCGTGCCCGTCTCGGTCTGGTAGGCCTCGACGGCCGCTCGCACCGACGGGTGGTAGCGACTCGGGTCGAGGGCGTCGACCAGCTCGTAGCGCTCGATCTTCTGGCGCACGGCGTCCTTGAGCTCGGCGAACATCAGCTGGGTACCGCCCTCGGTCAGCTCCCGGTCGAGGTCGGCGAGCATGTCGGCGGCCGTCGTGTCGATGTCGGTGATCGGCTCGGCTGCGACCACCAGCCAACGGGGCCGGGGGGTGACCCCGGCCAGCCGTCGTACCTGCTCACGGAACGCGCGCGCGTTCACGAACAGCAGGGGCGCGTCGAACCGGTAGAGGGCCAGCCCGGGCAGGTGCTCGATCTCCGTGTGGAACGACACGTCGTGGAAGCCGTGCACCGCGTCGGAGCGCCCGAGCACGGCCTGGTGCGGCCACCACGAGCGGCGGAACACGTTGAGGATCGACAACGCCACCGCGATGCCGATGCCCGGCAGCACCCCGAGCAGTGCGACACCGAGGAACGCGGCGATGGCGAGGACGAACTCCGACGTCCGCAGCCGGCGCAGCCTGGCCAACCCCGGCAGATCGGCCAGCGACAGCGACGCCGCGATCACGATCGCGGCCAGGGCGGGCTGCGGGAGGTTCCTCAGCAGACCGGGGGCGAACAGCAGCATCCCGACCACCCCTGCGGCCCCGACCAGGGTGGTCAGCGGGCTCCGCGCGCCGTTCTGCACCGCCACGGCGGTGCGCGACCCGCTCGTGGAGACCGGGAAACCCTGGAAGAGCCCGGCCGCCAGGCTGGCGGCACCGACTCCGACCATCTCCCGGCTGCCGTCGACCTCGGCTCCCGCCCGTGCGGCGAACACGCTGGCGGTCGAGATGGTGTCGGTCAGGGACACCACGGCGATCCCGATCGCTCCTGCCATGAGGAGGGGCAGGTCGTGGAGTGGGACCGTCGGGATGGTCAGCGGCGGGAAGCCCTGCGGCATGACCCCGACCACGTCGACGCCGTGGCTGGTGAGGTCGAGCAACCGCACTGCGAGGATCGACAGGATCACGGCCACCAGCACGCCCGGAACCATCGGCACCCATCGTTGGATCAGCAGGATGAGCGCCAGGCAGGCCGCGCCGAGGACGGCCGCCACCGCGACCACCTCGCCGTCGGAGACTCCACGGACGAACGCCGTGGCCTCGGGCAGCAGGCCGTCGGCGTCGACGGAGAAGCCACAGAGCTTGGGCAGCTGGCTGACCAGGATCGTCAGCGCCAGCCCGTTCATGTAGCCCAGCTGCGTCGGGCGCGACAGGAGGTCCGCGACGAAGCCGAACCGCAACAACCCCGCGACCACGGTCAGCCCGCCGACGAGCAGCGCCAGCACTGACGCGTAGGCGACCGCCTCTGCCGGGGTGCTGCCCGGCAGGAGCAACGGCGAGATCGTCGCCGCGATCACCGGGCCCAGGGATGAGTCCGGCCCGAGCACGAGCACCCGTGACGGTCCGAACAGCGCATACGCCAGCAGCGCGACCGCGGTGGTGTAGAGGCCGGTGATCGGGGGGAGCCCGGCGAGCTCTGCGTACGCCATGCCCTGCGGCACGAGCAGGGTCACCAGGACGAGCCCGGCGACGGCGTCGGGCCGCAGCCACGCCCGCGGGTAGTGGCGGAGGTGGTCGAGGCCGGGGAAGGCGCGCACGGGGGCCCGCTCAGCCTGCGGGCCAGCCCGCGCCCGGGAACGCGACCGGCTGTCGGAGGACCTGCCCGTCCCAGTCGGTGTGGGTCATCAGCCCGGCTGCGCCCGGCCACACCGCCGCGACGACGTAGAGCGCGGGCGTGGCGTCACGGCCGAGCATGCAGGCGAAGCCGCCTCGGTCGAGGTCCACGGTGTCGAGCACCTCGCCGCCCTCGGCCACGCGGACGCAGACCTGGTGGGGCACGTCGGCGTACCAGGCGGCGCCCGCGGCGTCCAGGCAGATGCCGTCGGGGTTGTGGTCGCCCAGGTCGGCCCAGGTGCGGCGCTCCGAGAGCGAGCCGTCGTCGGCGAGGGTGAAGCCGACGAGCTGGTGGCGGTAGGAGTCGGCCACGACCAGGACGCTGCCGTCTGCCGTGACAGCCATGCCGTTGGGGAACGCGATGTCCTCTGCCGCTGCCCGAGCCACTCCGTCGGGCGTCACCACTCCGACGAGCCCGGGCTGCACGTCGCCGTCGGGTGGCCCGGACATGAAGTCGAAGTTCGGGCTGTTCACGAAGACCAGCCCACGGCCGTCGACCACGATGTCGTTGCAGCCGTACGGCGAGAGCGGCGTGAGGTCGGCGTACGGCGCGAGGGAGCCGTCGCCCTCGAGGGTGAGCAACGCCTGCTCCCGGTTGGAGACCAGCACGAGCCGGCCGTCCGGCAGGAAGTCGAAGCACATCGGGAGCGACTCGTGCTCCACCACGACCTCGGTCGTCCCTGCGTCGTCGACGGCCACGATCTGCCCGCCGGTCCAGTCGCTGAACCACAGCCGCCCCTCGTGCCACCGGGGCGACTCGACCAGGCCGAAACCCGAGGTGAGGATCTCCACGTCCGGCAGCCTAGGCCGTGAGGCATCCCACGGGCACCGACGTCGAGGCGGACCCGGCATCTGCGGCAGGATGGCGCCCATGCAGTTCGGACGCAGCTACGAGGAGTTCGAGGTCGGCGCGACGTACCAGCACTGGCCGGGCAAGACGGTCACGGAGTACGACGACCACCTGTTCTGCCTGCTCACCATGAACCACCACCCGCTGCACCTCGACCGCCACTACGCCGAGGAGACCACGCAGTTCGGACAGAACGTCGTGGTCGGCAACTACGTCTACTCGATCCTGCTCGGGATGAGCGTCCCCGACATCTCCGGGAAGGCGATCGCCAACCTCGAGGTCGAGTCGTTGCGCCACGTGGCGCCGACCTTCCACGGCGACACGCTCTACGGCCAGACCACGGTGTTGGACAAGTGGGAGTCGACCTCCAAGGACGACCGCGGGGTCGTCCACGTCGAGACGGTCGGCTACAACCAGGACGGCACGGTCGTGTGCATCTTCCGCCGCAAGGTGATGGTGCCCAAGAACAGCTACCTCGAGGCCCGGGGCGGCGAGCAGCCTGCCCGCCCGGCGCCCCGGCCGGACAAGAACTGGCCGGGACCTACCGGCTGACCGGGGCGAAGGCCCTGGCCAACGGCAGGATCCCGAGCACGAGCACCATCGGCACCGCGAAGCCGACCCGGAGGTTGCCGGCACCGGCCAGCCCGATCATCACCGCACCGAGGAGCGAGCCGGCGTAGTTGAACTGGTTGAACCGGCCGATCACCGCATCGACCCGGGCGTGGCGGATGACCGGGTCGGGCTCGTCGGAACCCGCGATCCGGGCAGCTGCCGAGAAGCTCAGCGGGGCGACGACGGCCACGCCGCCGCCCATGATCGTGAAGCCCAGCACGGCCACCGGCCAGACCGGCGCGAACACCGTGACCGCGAGTCCCACGAAGGCGACGAGGGTGCCGACGCGCAGCACCCGCACCGCGCCGTACCGCGCCACCAGCCTGTCGCCGGCGAGCCGGATGGTGCCGCTGGCCAGCAGGTAGGGGAACACGGCCAGCGCGACGAGGTGGGACGGGGCGTTGAAGACCTGGTCGAGGTACTGCGGTCCCCAGGTGAATGCCGCGGTGTCGACCATGTAGAAGAGCACCATCGCCAGCCCGACCATGATGATCGGGCGCCACGGGACGTGCACCTGGCTGGCCGCCACGACGGACTGCTCCGCCCGCCGCAGGAAGGGGGCGAACGCCATCACCAGCGGCAGCACGGCGACCGCTGCGGTCGCCGACAGCGGCAGATGGCCCATCGCGAGCGCCAGGGCGGCGCCGATCAGCCCACCGAGGGTCCAGGCCCCGTGGAAGGACGGCAGGATCGGCCGGTCGTAGAGGTGCTCGAGCGCGACCGCCTGCATGTTGGTGGTCGCGTCCACGGCGCCGAGGGCGACGCCGTACAGCGCCATCGAGGCGATGAAGACGGCCTGGTCGGGGGCGAGGGCGAAGACGGGGACCGCGACCGCGATCCCGAGCAGCCCGACGCGCAGGATCGCGGCGCTGTCGACCCGCTTGCACGCCGTCTCCGCGAGCACGGAGCCGAGCCCCGCGAGGAGCACCATCATCAGGAGGAGCAGGGACAGGGTCGTGTCGCTGTAGCCCCAGTGGTCCTGCACGGTGGGGAGCTTGGTGGTGAGGCTGATGAACACGAAGCCCTGGGTGAAGAAAGCTCCGGCCGCGGCCCGGCGGTGGCGCGCGAGGACCGCGGCGCCGAGGTCGGTGGTGGTCGTGGCCATGACGCGAATCGTGGCACGCCCCGGGTCGGGCAGCCATGATGGGGCCCATGGTGGGTGAGGGGCCGTACGACGAGGTCTGGCTGGTCCGCCACGGCGAGACCGAGTGGAGCCGAGACGGCAGGCACACCTCGACCACCGACCTCCCGCTGACGCCCGAGGGCGAGCGGGTGGCCGCCGGCATCCGGGACCGCCTCGACGACGACGACTTCTCGCTCGTCCTGACCTCCCCCCGGCGTCGCGCCCGGGAGACCGCCGAGCTCGCCGGCCACCCCGAGGCCGAGGTCGACGACGACCTCGCCGAGTGGGACTACGGCGACCTGGAGGGCGAGACCTCCGAGGAGATCCGAGAGACCTACCCCGGCTGGACCATCTGGAGCGGCCCGGTGCCCGGCGGCGAGACCGCGGCCCAGGTCGGGGCGCGTCTCGACCGTGTGGTCGCCCGCTGCCGTACGGCCGGCGGCAGGGTTCTGGTGTTCGGGCACGGGCATTCGCTGCGGGGTCTCGCGGCACGCTGGCTGGAGCTCCCGGTCACCGACGGCCGGCACCTGCGGCTCGACACCGCCACCGTCTCTGTCCTGGGCTACGAGCGCGAGACGCCGGTGGTCCTGCGCTGGAACTCTTGACCGGCGCCGACCGCGCCCACGACGGTGGACCCATGCCGCTCCAGGCCGAGTGCCCCCGCTGCCTCCTGCCCGTGGGCGAGACGGGCGACGGCGGGTGGTCCTGCCCCGAGCACGGCTCGACGGCACCCCTGCTGCGACCGGACGTCCCGTCGTACAGCCTCTTCCTCGAGGCCCTGGCCGCCGCCGGCGACGTCCCGACCTACCTGCCCTGGCCGATGAGCCCCGGTTGGGCGGTCAGCGACTTCGCGGTGGTCGGGGAGCGGGGCCGCGGTCGGGCGACCCTGACCTGCAGCTCGGGGACCAGCGCGCTCGACGGTCCTGTGGACGTGTTCGTGGTCAGCGAGGAGTCCGGGGTCGGGCTCGGGGCCCGCTGCGCGGGCACGTCACACCTCGATCCGGGTCCCGAGATGGGCGTGGGTCGCCCGCCGGTGCGGGTCCGGATCGGTAGCCAGGCGGTGCCGTTGTGGGCGGTGTCCACCGCGTCGTCCGACGCCGAGCTCGACCGTTCGGTCTTCGCCGGGGAGGCCGGCGGCCGGTGGCTGTGGATCGTCCTCCGCCCGGCCTCGGCCATGCTGCTGCTCCGGGACGACTGGATCCTGCGCGACGTCTCGGGCATCGGGCCGCCCCTCGTCGAGATGCCGTTCGGTGGCCCGCAGGCGACCTGGTGAGGCGAATCACAGCGCACCCGGGACCACCGACCCTGCCTGCCCACGTGGCCGGTTCCTAGCGTTGGAGCTGCCGGATCCTTCCCGGTCCGGCAGTGCTGAAGGAGCTGGAGATGAGTCAGGTTCTCACCCGGCCTGTCGAGCAGACGGGCGACGGAGACCACCATCCTCGTCGAGGCGTCGGCCTGGGTCTCGCGGCCCTCACCGCCCTCGTCGTCGGATCCATGATCGGCAGCGGGATCTTCGCGCTGCCGTCCCAGATGGCGGCCAGCGCCGCCCCTGCCCCGTTGCTGATCGGCTGGGGGATCACCGGCCTCGGGATGCTGATGCTGGCCTTCGTCTTCCAGACGCTGGTGAACCGCAAGCCGGACGTCGACGGCGGCGTCTACGGCTACGCCCGGGCCGGTTTCGGCAACTACGTCGGCTTCACCTCGGCCTGGGGATACTGGGTCAGCGCGTGGGTCGGCAACGTCGGCTACCTGGTCCTGATGGGTTCCACGCTCGGCTACTTCTGGCCGTCCTTCGCCGGTGGGAACACCTGGCAGGCGATCCTCGTCGCCTCGGGCGTCCTGTGGGTCGTCCATGCCCTGACCCTGCGCGGCGTGCACAGCGCGGCTGTGGTCAACACCGTGGTGACCATCGCCAAGGTCGTTCCGATCGTCACCTTCATCGCGATCGCCGCGGTCGGCTTCAAGGCCGGCATCTTCACGACCGACCTCTGGGGTCACTCGACGCAGATCGACGGCGCGTCGCTCGGCAGCACGCTCGACCAGGTCAAGAACATGATGCTGGTCACCGTCTGGGTGTTCATCGGCATCGAGGGTGCTGCGGTCTACTCCCAGCGCGCGGGCAGGCGCAGTGACGTCGGACGGGCCACGATCATGGGCTTCGTGGGCGTCCTCGCCCTCCTGCTGATGGTCAACCTCCTGTCCTACGGCCTGATGGCCCAGGCCAGGATCGCCGGTCTCTCCGACCCGTCGATGGCGGCCCTGATGAAGCACGAGGTGGGCAGCTGGGGCGCGGGCTTCATCTCGATCGGCCTGCTGATCTCCCTGCTGGGTGCGTTGCTGTCCTGGATCCTGCTCAGCGTCGAGATCCTCCGCCTGCCGGCCAACGAGCACGTGCTCCCGAAGGTGCTGGGCAGCGAGAACTCGCACGGTGCGCCCCACGTCGCCCTCTGGCTGACGAACGTGTGCGTCCAGCTGATGCTGGTCTGGACGCTGTTCAACTCCAGCACCTACACCCAGCTGATCTACCTCGCCACGTCGCTGATCCTGCTGCCGTACCTCTGGTCGGCGGCGTACCAGGTGCTCCTCGCGGTGCGCGGTGAGACCTACGAGCACGGGCACGGCCGGACGCGTGACCTGCTGGTCGGCGCCCTCGCCCTGGCGTACGCCGTGTGGCTGGTGTACGCGGGCGGATGGCAGTACGTCCTCGTGGCCGCGCTGTTCTACCTCGTGGGTACGGCGTTCTTCGTGTGGGCCCGCAAGGAGGGACGCGAGCTCGTGTTCACGTCGGTGGAGAAGGTCCTGGTCGGACTGGTCGCCATCGGCTCGGTGGCCGCCGTGATCGGCTTCATCCAGGGCTTCGTGGCGGTCTGAGGAGATGGCGATGACGGAGCCCCCGATGTCCCGTGTCGGCGTCTGGTCGGAGGTGGGGAAGCTACGGCGGGTGATGGTGTGCTCGCCCGGGCTGGCCCACCTCCGGCTCACCCCAGACACCTGCGACGGCCTGCTGTTCGACGACGTGATCTGGGTGGACCGCGCCAAGCGGGACCACTTCGAGTTCGTCGCCAAGATGCGGGACCGCGGCGTCGAGGTCCTCGAGACCCACCGGCTGCTCGCTGACGTGGTGGACCTGCCGGAGGGCCGCGCGTGGATCCTCGAGCGCAAGGTCACCGATGACCTCGTCGGGCCCGGCCTCACCCACGAGGTCCGTGCCTGGCTGGCCGGGCTGCCGTCCGAGCGGCTCGCGGAGTTCCTGATCGGGGGGGTCACCTGGCGGGACGTCCCCGACGACCTCGGCGGGCACTTCCTGAGCACGCTGCGCGAGGCGCCCGACCAGCCGGGGTTCGTGCTGCCGCCGTTGCCGAACTCCCTGTTCTCACGCGACAACACCTCGTGGATCTTCCAGGGCGTCACGTTGAACCCGATGTTCTGGCCGGCGCGGCGCCAGGAGACGCTGCTCACCACGGCGATCTACCGGTTCCACCCGGCGTTCGCCGACGCGTCGTACGACGTGTGGCTGGGCGACCCCGACGGGCGTCCGGCGGACCACGGGTTCGCCACCCTCGAGGGCGGCGACGTGATGCCGATCGGCAAGGGCGTCGTGGCCATCGGCATGGGCGAGCGCACCTCGCAGCAGGCGATCACCCAGGTCGCGCAGCGGTTGTTCAAGGCCGGTGCGGCCGAACGGGTCGTGGTGGCGGCGCTGCCGCGGACCCGGTCGGCGATGCACCTGGACACCGTGTTCACCTTCTGCGACGCCGACGTGGTGACCGTGTTCGCGCCGGTCACCGACTCGATCGTGCCGTTCAGCCTGCGGCCCGACGACGGTGCGCCGTCAGGTGTCGACATCCGTCGCGAGGAGCGCGGCTGGGTGCCGACCCTCTCGGAGGCGCTCGGCATCGACCTGCGCGTGGTCAACACCGGGGGTGACCGCTTCGGGGCGGAGCGCGAGCAGTGGGACGACGGCAACAACGTGATCGCGCTCGAGCCCGGCGTCGTCGTCGGGTACGACCGCAACACCCACACCAACACCCTCCTGCGCAAGGCAGGCGTCGAGGTCATCACCATCCCTGCGGGAGAGCTCGGCCGGGGCCGTGGCGGCGGCCGCTGCATGACCTGCCCGATCCTGCGCGACCCCGTCTACTGACCCGGGTCAGCGGCGACCGAGCGACTGGAAGCGATGCAGCACCCCGGTCGGCAGGTGCCGGCTCACGCTCGTGATCACCTTGTAGCGCTTGCTGGGGATCGAGAGCTTCTTGCCGGCGTCCCAGTCGGCAAGGGCCTCGTCCACGACGCGGTCCACGTCGAGCCAGAGTGGGCGCGGGACCGCGTCGCGGCGTACGTCCATGCGCTCGTGGAACTCGGTGCGGGTGAAGCCGGGGCAGAGCGTCATCAGGTGGACGCCCTGCGGGGCGTACTCCTGCGAGGCCCAGGCGCCGAACGTGGTGACCCACGCCTTCGCTGCGCTGTAGCTCCCGCGCGGCTGGTACGCCGCCACGCTGGCGACGTTGATGATGCCGCCGGACCCGCGGGCGGTCATCGGGCCGAGGGCGGCGTGCGTCAGTCGCATCACGGCGGTGACCAGGATGTCGAGCGCCGCCTGCTCCTGGTCGACGGAGTTGTCCATGAACCGGCGCTTGAGCCCGAAGCCGGCGTTGTTGACCAGCAGGTCCACCGGCCGGGACTCGTCGCTGAGACGGTCCTCGACCAGGGCCATCCCGGCGCGCTCGGAGAGGTCGGCGACCAGCACCTCGCTCCGCGCGGCGTAGGACTGGGCGAGCTCGTCGGCCAGCGCCTGGAGGCGTTCGTGGTCGCGGGCGACCAGCACGAGGTCGTAGCCGCGCTCGGCGAGACGGAGCGCGAAGGCGCGCCCGATCCCGGCGCTGGGGCCGGTGACGAGTGCAACGGGGCGGGCGGGCGTCGATGACATGCGGCACAGCAAACCCGGGGATCCCCACGCGCGGCAAGTCGGTCCGGCATGATGGTGCTCGATGACCACCACACTTGCGGTCGCCAACCAGAAGGGCGGCGTGGCCAAGACGACCTCGGTCGCCTCGATCGGTGCCGCGCTCGCTGAGCTGGACCAGAAGGTGCTGCTGGTCGACCTCGACCCCCAGGCCTGCCTCACCTTCTCGTTGGGCATCGACCCCGAGGACCTCGAGCTGTCGGTGCACCACGTGCTCACCAAGGGCCTGAACCCCGCCGAGGTCGTGCTCGCGACCGACGACGGCGTCGACCTCATGCCCGCGACGATCGAGCTGGCCCGGGCCGAGGCCGACCTGCTGACGCGCACCGGCCGCGAGCACGTGCTCAAGGGTGCCCTCGACGACCTGGCCGAGACCACGGCGTACGACTGGGTGCTCCTCGACTGCCCGCCCTCCCTGGGCGTGCTCACGGTCGCGGCGCTGACCGCCGCGGACGGCGTGCTGATCCCGCTGCAGTGCGAGACGCTGTCACACCGCGGGGTCGGGCAGCTGCTCGACACCGTGCACGACGTACGCCGCTTCACCAACCGCGACCTCGAGGTGTGGGGTGTGCTGCCGACGCTCTACGACGGACGCACCAACCACGCGCGGACGGTGCTGGAGACGATCTCCGACACCTACGACCTCGAGGTGATCGGGCCGCCGATCCCCAAGACGATCAAGTTCGCCGAGGCGCCCGCCGCCGGGCGCTCGATCCTGGCCACCAGCCGCAGCAGCAAGGGTGCACGGGCCTACCGCGAGGTCACCGAGACGCTGCTGGCTCGCAGCCGTCGCGGCTCGACGGAGGCCGCACGATGACCACCACCCACCGTCGTGAGGTGAAGCCCCGCTACGGCCGGATCGCGGCGCTGTCGACCGCGCTGACCGTCACCATCGTCGCGGCGCTGGCCGGGATGGGCGTCCTCACCTCCGGTACGGCGAGCGCCGGCGCGGCGCCCGACGCCGCGACCCACACGAGCAGTCCGGCTACCGAGAGCGACGCCACCGACACGCTGCCGGCACGCCCCCTCACCACCACCGGCGTCACCACCGGCGAGTCGGCGACGCGCGGCCAGGTCGCCGGGTCGGGCGACGCGGCCCTGCCCGCGGACAGCGGGACCGGACTGCGGGTCGTGTTCAGCCAGCACCTCCAGCAGGTGTGGCTGGTCAACGCCGAGGACGCGGTGAAGCGGACCTACCCGGTCTCCGGCAGCGTGACCGACAACCTGCAGCCGGGCACCTACTCGGTCTACTCCCGCTCTCGGTGGGCGGTCGGCGTGGACGACTCCGGGGTGATGCAGTACTTCGTGCGCTTCACGAAGGGGCCGACGGGTGCGGCGATCGGGTTCCACACCATCCCGACGCAGAACGGCGTACCCCTGCAGACGGCCGCCCAGCTGGGCACGCCTCAGTCGCACGGCTGCATCCGGCAGCGGACGCCCGATGCGATTGCTCTGTGGAACTACGCGCCGGTCGGTACCAAGGTCGTCGTCGTCGCCTGAGCGGCCCGCGACCTCCGGGTCAGGACTGGCTCGACGAGCCCGGGCTGCGGCGACGGCGACGCCGGTTGCGGGACTGTCCGGCCGGACGCTCGGTCCCGTCGGTCCCGGTGGCGGCGGCCGCAGTGCTCGTGGACGCCGCGGCCTCGCCGGCCGCGACCTGCTGGCCACCGCGGGTGCGTGACCTCGAACGAGAGCGCGGGGGCCGGTCGCCGGAGCGGGCCGGGCGGCCGCCGTCGTCCTTGCGGGGCTTCGGCTCCACCGGGGCGGGGTCGACGATCCGGCCCTTGGTGCCGGCCGGGATCCCGAGGTCGTGGAAGAGGTGCTCGGAGGTGGAGTAGGTCTCCTGGGGCTCGTCGAAGGGCAGGTCCAGCGCCTTGTTGATCATCTTCCAGCGGTGGAGGTCGGCCCAGTCCACGAAGGTCACCGCGATCCCGGTGGCGCCGGCGCGGCCGGTGCGGCCGATCCGGTGGATGTAGGTCTTCTCGTCCTCGGGGCAGGTGTAGTTGATGACGTGGGAGACGCCCTGCACGTCGATGCCGCGGGCGGCGACGTCGGTGGCGACGAGCACCCGCATCTTGTTCTCGCGGAACTTGGTCAGGGCCTTCTCACGCGCCACCTGGGCCATGTCGCCGTGCAGCGGTGAGGCCTTGAAACCGCGCTCGGCGAGATCCTCGGCGATCCGCTGCGCCTGGCGCTTGGTGCGCGTGAAGACGATGATCTTCTCGGCGTCGTCGGCCTGCAGGATGCGTCCGATGATCTCGGGCTTGTCGAGGTCGTGGGCCTGGAAGATGAACTGGGCGGTCGCCGGCACCAGCTGGGTGTCGTACGACGACTCGGCGCGGATGTTCATCGGGTGCCGCATGTGGGTGCGGGCCAGGGAGACGATCGCGCCCGGCATGGTGGCCGAGAACAGCATCGTCTGCCGGGTCTCCGGCGTCATGCTCAGCAGCTTCTCGACGTCGGGCAGGAAGCCGAGGTCGAGCATCTCGTCGGCCTCGTCGAGGACGAGCGCGTGGACGTGGGAGATGTCGAGCGATCGGCGGTTGCACAGGTCGATCAGGCGCCCGGGGGTGCCGACGACGATGTCGACGCCGGTGGCCAGCGCGTCCAGCTGCGGCTCGTAGGGGACGCCGCCGTACACGGTGAGCACCCGCAGGCCGAGGTCCTTGCTGGCCAGGGCCAGGTCGCCGCTGACCTGGAGCGCGAGCTCGCGGGTCGGGGCGACGATCAGTGCCTGCGGCTTGCCCTGCGGCAGGTCGGCGTAGGCCGGGTCGGTGGGGGTCACGCTGCGCTGCATCACGGGGATGCCGAAGGCCAGCGTCTTGCCGGTGCCCGTGCGGGCCTGGCCGATCAGGTCGGTGCCGAGCAGGGCGACCGAGAGGGTCATCTCCTGGATGGCGAAGGGAGTGGTGATGCCGCCGCGCTCGAGCGCGTCGCAGATCTCGGGGAGCACCCCGAGCTCTCGGAAGGTGGTGGTCACGTTGTGGAGTTCGCTTTCAGTTCTGAGTCTTTGCCAAGTCAGCCGATCGTGCGGCTGACCCAGGCTCGAACCGTTGCGTCTGCCGCGCACATGCACACGGCGCTCCCTGACTCGCTCGAGAGAGCGCGCGTCCTCACCGCTTTCGCGGGGACCGGCCCAGTCTATCGGTAGCGTGTGAGCATGACGGAATCCGGGCCGAACGGCCCGTCAGAACCTCGCGCCGCCCAGGTCGTCTTCGAGGACGCGGAGTACCGCCTGGCCGTCATCGACCTCCTCGGCGCCGTCGCCTACGGCGAGCTGTCGGCCTTCGAGCGGCTCGTCGACGACGCCAAGCTCGCTCCCACGATGCGCGACAAGGTCGAGATGAGCGGGATGGCGAGCCTGGAGTTCGGTCACGTCCGGCGGCTCCACGACCGGATCCGCGAGCTGGGGGCCGACCCGTTCGAGGCGATGGCGCCGTTCGAGGCGGCGATCGACTCGTTCCACGTCCACACCGCGCCCGCCGACTGGTACGAGGGGCTGATCAAGGCCTACGTCGGCGACGGCATGGCCGCCGACTTCTACCGCGAGATCGCGGCGTACCTCGACGCCGAGACCCGCGACCTGATCATCGCCTCACTGGAGGACGCCGGCCAGGCCGACTTCGCCGTACGCCGGATCCGCCAGGCGATCGCCGACGACCCGAAGCTCGGTGGCCGACTCGCACTGTGGGGTCGTCGGCTGATGGGCGAGGCGCTGACGCAGGCGCAGCGGGTGGCCGCCGAGCGCGACGCCCTGACCGCGCTCCTGGCCGGCGGGATCGACCGGCCCGGGCTCGACCTGGCCGCGATCGGCCGGATGTTCACCCGGATCACCGAGCGCCACAACGAGCGGATGGCCGAGATCGGCCTCTCGGCGTAGGCATCGACCCGTGGGGGCCCGGACGTGCGAGACCCCGCTCCGGCGCGGCCGGAGCGGGGTCTGCGCGGATCAGATGCGTCGGCTGCGGCCGGTGGCGGTCGCCGCGATCGCGACCAGCACGGCCGCGGTGAGGATCTGCACGATGTGGCGCAGCCAGTCGACGCCGCTAGTGGCGCACTTGCCGCCGAAGACGTCGACGTAGAGCCAGTTGCCGAGCAGGATGCCGACGATGCCACAGACCACGGTCAGCCACAGCGGGATGCTGTCGCGCGAGCCCGGGGCCACGAACTTGCCCAGCAGGCCGATGATCACACCGCCGATGAGCAGCACGAGGAGCGAGCCGATGCTCCACGCGTGGTTGTCGCAGGCGCTCGAGGTGAGCGCCATCGGCGAGATGGTCGGGTTGGTCAGTGTCACGGGTGTCCCTCCAGGTGTCACGGGTCGACCCGCTCGGGCCGGCTCCGAGTCCACCGTTCCCCGGCGGCAGACGGCCAAACCCGACCGAGTGTCGACTCCGCTCGACCACCGGACGGAGAGACCCCGCCCCGGCGGGGCCGGGGCGGGGTCTCTGAGACATGTCGGTCAGACCTTCTTCGTGCGACCCGTGACGCCGGCCGCGATCACGACGAGCACCGCAGCGATGATGATCGAGACGAAGAACGCCGTCCAGTCGATCCCCTTGGTGCCACCCAGCCAGCCGTAGCCGATGAGTACCCCGCCGATACCGCAGACGATGGTCAGCCAGAGCGGGATGTTGTCGCGATTGCCCGGGGCGAAGAACTTGCCCAGCAACCCGATGATGATGCCCATCACGATGACGAAGAACCAACCCATGTGAGCCTCCTGTGTCGACCGGGCTCCCACGTCGGAACCCCGGCTCTGACTCGATCATGCCCGGTGACCCCGTCCGGGGCGAGGAAAACCGGGTCGGGCGAGCCCGTCAGCCCCGGAAGCCGACCGTCCCGGTGGTGCCGGTGCCGATCTCGAGGTAGGCGATGGCGTGGGCCGGCACGATCACGCGTCGGCCCCGGGTGTCGGTGAGCGTGAAGGTGGCGTGGTCGCCCGCCAGCGCCTCGGCCAGGGCGGCCTCGACCTCCTCGACGGTGTCACTGGTGTCCACCACCAGCTCGCGAGATGCGTGACGCACTCCGATCTTGACTTCCATGTCTCTCCTTCGTCGGGGTGGTCAGTGCTCGTCGGTGAGGGGATAGCCCCGGATCCCGCGCCAGGCGAGCCCGCTGACCAGCTCGACCGCCTGGGCCTGGTCGATGCCGGCGGCCTCGGAGATCCAGAACCTCGCGCTGACCTGCGCCATTCCCACCAGCGACACCGCCAGCAGCCGCGACGCCTCGCCGGGCAGGCCGGTGTCGTCGTGGATGACGTCGGCGATCATGGCGGCACACTCGGTGGTGACCCGCTCGACGTGCTCGCGCACGGCCGGCTCGCTGGTCAGGTCGGACTCGAAGACGAGGCGGAAGGCGCCGTTCTCGGCCGCGACGTAGGTGTAGAACGCGGCCATCGCGGCGGCGACCCGGGTCTTGTTGTCGTGGGTGGCCGCCAGGGCGCTGCGGCAGTTGTCGATGACCTGGTCGCAGGCGACGTCGAGCAGCGCGAGGTAGAGGTCGAGCTTGCCGGGGAAGTGCTGGTAGAGCACGGGCTTGGACACCCCCGCCCGCTCGGCGATGTCGTCCATCGCGGCGGCGTGGTAGCCCTGTGCGACGAACACCTCGAGCGCGGAGTCCAGCAGCTGGGCGCGCCGCTCCCGGCGCGGGAGCCTGCCGCCCCGGGGCTTCTGGTCCGTCGTCCCCACGCTGGCACCCTACTGGCCCGTCGGGCCGGTCCGGATGCCGGACGCGCGCGGCGTGGCCGCGGCCGGTCGGGAACATGGAGGGTGCGCCGCCTGTTGCCATCGGTGCACAGGTTTTCTCGAGACTCACAGGAGTACGACGTGTCCTACCCGCCGCTGGTCGAGCCCGCCGACGAGCTGACCCTGGACGAGGTACGCCGCTACAGCCGGCACCTGATCATCCCCGACGTCGGGATGGGGGGTCAGAAGCGGCTGAAGAACGCCAAGGTGCTGGTCATCGGTGCCGGCGGACTGGGCAGCCCCGCTCTCCTCTACCTGGCCGCGGCCGGCGTGGGCACGATCGGGATCGCCGAGTTCGACGAGGTCGATGAGTCGAACCTGCAGCGGCAGATCATCCACGGGCAGTCCGACATCGGGAAGTCGAAGGCAGTCTCGGCGCGGGAGTCGATCGCCGAGACGAACCCCCTCGTCGACGTGGTCCTGCACGACGAGCGGCTCGACAACGACAACGTGATGACGGTGTTCGAGGGCTACGACCTGATCGTCGACGGCACCGACAACTTCGCGACCCGCTACATGGTCAACGACGCGGCGTACTTCCTCGGGATCCCCTACGTGTGGGGCTCCATCTACCGCTTCGACGGACAGGCGAGCGTGTTCGCCCCGACCCTGGGGGTCGACGCGCCCTGCTACCGCTGCCTCTACCCCGAGCCACCGCCGCCGGGCATGGTGCCGAGCTGCGCCGAGGGCGGCGTCCTCGGCGTCCTCTGCGCGAGCATCGGCGCGATCCAGGTGACCGAGGCGATCAAGCTCCTCACCGGCATCGGCGACCCGCTGATCGGCCGGTTGATGATCTACGACGCACTCGAGATGGAGTACCGCAAGCTCAAGGTCCGCAAGGACCCGAACTGCGCTCTGTGCGGCGAGAACCCGACCGTCACCGGGCTGATCGACTACGAGACCTTCTGCGGCGCCGTCTCCGAGGAGGCCTCCGAGGCCGCGGCCGGTTCGACGATCTCCGTCACCCAGCTCGAGCACATGCTCAAGGAGCGCGACAACGGCGAGCGGGACTTCGTGCTCGTCGACGTCCGCGAGCCCAACGAGTACGAGATCAACCACATCCCCGGCTCGGTGCTGATCCCCAAGGGTGACTTCCTGAACGGGTCCGCCCTCGAGAAGCTGCCCGGCGACAAGCAGATCGTCATGCACTGCAAGACCGGCGTCCGGTCCGCGGAGACGCTTGCGATCGTCAAGGGTGCGGGGTACGCCGACGCGGTGCACGTGGGCGGCGGCGTGGTCGCCTGGGTCAACCAGATCGACCCCAGCCAGCCGTCGTACTGACGCACGGCGACAGTTCGCTGTCGTGACCGGGCCGTAACCCCGGGTCGTCACGCCCGTTGGTCCTCCTGAAGACGAAGGAGGCCCGCATGTTCCGCTCCGTCAGCGCCGCCCTGGGCGCCGCCATCCTCGCGGGCGCGCTCGCGACGTCGCAGCCGGCGTCCGCCGCCCCCCGGACCACGTCGCTCAGCCCGGCTGCGCGCTGGGCGCCGGCCGCGACCGCCCAGATCCACCCCGGCACGATGATGTACACCGCGGGGGCCCAGTGCACCGCGAACTTCGTGTTCCGGGACGCTGCCGGCACCACCTACCTCGGGTACGCCGCCCACTGCGCCGGTACCGGGTCCTCGACCGACACGAACGGCTGCCGGACCGCGTCCGTGCCGCTGGGCACCCGGGTCGACCTCACCAACGACGGCAACCCGGCCACTGAGGGCACGATCGTGGGTCACGGTCGTTTGGCCTACAGCTCCTGGGTCACCGAGCACCGACTGGGCACCACCCGCGCCAACACCTGCGCCTACAACGACCTGGCGTTGGTGAAGATCGCAGCGGCCGCCGTCCCCAAGGTCAACCCGAGCGTGCCCTTCTGGGGAGGCCCGACCGGGATCGACACCGACGGCACCGCCGCGGGCGACCAGGTCTGGACCTACGGCAACTCCAGCCTGCGGGGCGGACTCTCTCCGCTCTCCCCGCACACCGGCTTCAGCCTCGGCGACGCCCCTGCCGACGGTGGCTGGAGCCACCCGCTCTACACCCTCGCGCCCGGCATCCCTGGTGACTCGGGCTCGGGGTTCATGACCGCCGGCGGCAAGGCGGTCGGCGTGCTGTCGACGCTCGGCCTGGCTCCGCTCCCGGCCTCCAACAACATCGGCGACCTGGCCAGGGAGCTGGCCTTCGCCCAGGCCCATTCCGGGATCACCGGGCTCCGGCTGGTGCACGGCACCGAGCCGTTCGACCCGATCCTCTGACCCCGCCGCACCGGCCCCCGCTCCCCCGCGGGGGCCGATGTGTTTCCGCGGGCCCCGCAACTGTGACCTCGACGTGATGGAACCGCGCGCGAGCGGCCGGTTACGGTGCTTCCCATGACGTCCAGACGGGCGAGCGCGAGTGCGGTCGCGCTCACGGTGCTGGCGGTCGGCCTGATGACGCTGATGATCATGTTCGCCGCGCGCACCGGCCCGCAGCGGATCGTCCGCGGCACCCTGCGCGATCCCGACATCCGGCCGGTGACCCCGTTGTTCACGCCACCGACCCGGCCGCCGACGCCTGCAGGGAACCGCGGGGGTGGCCTGATCCACGGCAGCCCCTTCCTCCACGCGATCGGGTTCGGGATCCGCCTCGCGCTGATCGGGTGCGCCCTGTGGCTCGTCTACCGGGTGGCTCGTCACCTGGTGACTGCCTTCGTGCACCGTCGGCGCCCGCCGCCCCTGCCCGAGGACGTGGCGTTCGACGTGCTCGACGACCCGTTGCCGCTCGCCGACGAGATCCTGCAGGACTCCGAGGACCAGCTTGCGGTGCTGCTCGGCGGTACTCCCCGCAATGCCATCGTCGCGTGCTGGGACCGGTTCGAGGAGCAGGCCGAGCGGGTGCGCGCCGCTCGGGAGCCGTGGGAGACCTCGTCGGAGTTCATCCTGCGGCTGCTCGACGCGGTGTCGGCCGATGCCCGGGCCGTGACGCGGCTCGAGATGCTCTACCGCGAGGCGCGCTTCTCCGAGCACGAGATCGACGAGACGCGGCGGGAGGCGGCGGTGGAGGCGCTCGAGTCGATCCACGCCTCGCTCGCCAGGCCGGGGGTGCGCGGATGAGCCGGCGCGGGCGATGGACACCCCGGGTGGTGGTGGCCGTCCTCGCGGTGGCGGTGCTCGTCGCCTTCGCCCGGATCGAGCACACGACCCCCCTGCTCCTGCCGATGGTGCTGCTGGTCGGGGCCGTCGTGGCGATCGCGGGGCATGGTCAACGACAGCGGCGGCGCGGACCCCCCGGAGTGGGACGTCGCGTCGTACGTCGCGCGCAGCTCGGCCGGGCAGGACTCCGGCCTGGCCGCGAACATGCGGTTGCTGGAGAATCACCTGACCTCGCGTCAGGCGGACGCCTCGCTCCAGAGCCGGCTGGCGCGGCTCACCGACGAACGGCTGGCGCGGCAGGGGCTCCGACGCGATGATCCGGAGATCGCAGCCCGTCTGGGGCCCACCCTCGCCGGGGTCCTGGACGGCCCGCCGCGGATCCTGCGGCCGACCGAGATCGACGAGTGCCTACGACGGATCGAGGAACTGTCCCCATGACGCAGACCCCCGCAGTACGCATGTCGGTCTCCGACACGTCGGAGCTGGCACGTCGCGTGCTCGACGAGGTCGAGAAGGCCGTTGTCGGCAAGCGCCTCCCGCTCACGCTGGTGCTCTCGGCCGTCCTGGCCAAGGGCCACGTGCTGCTCGAGGACTTTCCGGGGCTCGGCAAGACCTTGGCCGCACGCAGCCTGGCCCGAGTGCTGGGCCTGGACTTCGCGCGCGTGCAGTTCACCCCCGACCTGTTGCCGGCCGACATCACCGGCTCCTTCCTCTACAACCAGAAGGAAGGCAACTTCGAGTTCCGGCGGGGGCCGCTGTTCGCCGGGCTGGTGCTTGCCGACGAGATCAACCGCACGCCGCCGAAGACCCAGTCAGCCCTGCTCGAGGCGATGCAGGAGCGGCAGGCCACCGTCGAGGGCGAGACCTTCCTGCTGCCCGACCCGTTCCACGTGCTCGCCACCGCCAACCCGATCGAGTACGAAGGCACCTACCCCCTGCCCGAGGCGCAGCTCGACCGGTTCCTGATGCGGGTGAGCTTCGGCTACCCCACGTCCGACGAGGAGTACGACGTCGTGCAGCGCCGTCTCGAGCGCCAGCACGAGGAGGTCGACCTCGCCCAGATCACCGACGCGGCGGGGCTTCGGGCTGCGCAGGCGGCGGTCGAGACGGTCACGGTGGACGAGTCGGTGGCCCGCTACTGCGTCGAGCTGGCCACAGCCACCCGTGACCACAAGGACGTGCTCACGGGCTCCTCGCCGCGTGGCTCGTTGGGGCTGGCCCTGGCCGCGCGCGGATTCGCGGTGATCCGGGGCCGCGACTACGTGATCCCCGAGGACGTCAAGGCGGTGTCGAGGGCGGTGCTGTCGCACCGGGTCACGGTCAAGCCCGAGCTCTGGATGACCCAGGCGAGCGGACCGCGGGTCGTCGACGCCGTGCTCGCCGCCGTCCCCACCCCTCGGGCGCTCGAGCACCGATGACCGACGTCCGTTCGCGCTGGCGTCCCACCTCTGCGCTGGCCCGGAGCCTGACCGCCGGTGGCGTCGGTGTCGCCCTGGCCCTGACGATCGGCCGTCCTGCTGTCGTCGTCCTGGTGGCTCCGCTGCTCGTCGCCGCGGCGTTGGGGCTGCTGCACAAGCCGACCACCGAGCCCCGCGTGCACCCGTCGCTGTCCCACCTGCAGCTCCATGAGGGCCAGGGCACGCGGTCGCGACTGGAGATCGACAGCGACGACGACGTGGAGGTCGTCACCCGGGTGATGGGGGAGGCGTCCTTCGTCGCACTCCACCCGCCGGACGGCGCGGTCAGCTACCGGGTCGGGGCCGAGCGGCCCGTCGAGCTGTCGCCGCGGCGGTGGGGCAGCCGGATGATCGGGGCCGAGAAGGTCGGCGCTGACCAGCCCGTGGGCGGGCTACCGATGGGGCCCGGTGGTCCTGCCTGGCCGCGAGATGTTCGTCCTGCCGGTCCTCACCCATGCCCGGTCGATGGGCGAGGCACCTCAGCCGCTCGGGCTGATCGGCGCCCACCGCTCCCGGCGCGAGGGCGACGGGTCGGAGTTCTCCTCCATCCGCGCCTTCCACAGCGGCGACCGCCTGCGACGGATCAACTGGAGGGTCTCCCTCCGGCAGGGCACGTTGCACGTGGAGTCCACGCGCGCTGAGGAGGACACCGCGATCCTGCTGATCGTCGACGCGATGGCCGACTTCGGGGTCTCCGGAGGCGTCGGCGCGGCCGAGAGCAGCCTCGACGTGACGGTGCGGGCGGCGGCGGCCCTGGCGGAGCAGTACCTCCGGCGTGGCGACCGGGTGTCGGTGCGGGTGCTCAGCCCCGGCGGTGAGTACGCCGGGTACGGCACCGGCACCAGCCACCTGCGGCGGGTCCTCTCCCTGCTCTCCCGGATCCAGCCGGGCATCCCCCGCGACGTCGCGGTGGATCGGATCGACTTCCGGGCGACGGCCGGCACGGTGGTGGTCGTGCTCAGCCCGATGCTCTCGGGGGCGTTGGCGAGCGCCACCGTGCGCCTCGTGCGGAGCGGCCTGCCCGTGATCGTGGTGGACCCCCTCGCCCCAGGGGTGACGCCGATGGTCTGGCCCGACGGGGACGAGGGGATCAACGCCCTGGCCTGGCGGATGAGGCTGCTCGACCGGGACCATCTGCTCGCGAACCTGGCGTCCGTGGGGTGCCCGGTGGTGCCCTGGCTGGGTCCCCGGACCCTCGAGGAGGTGCTGCGTCGGCTGGCCCGGAGGGCGCAGCTGCCCCGGGTGGGTGGCGCATGAACGCCCCGCGCCTGATCCGCCGGATCCCCAGAACCGTGTGGGTGCTGCGGTCGATCGCGGCGCTCGGACCGCTGGTGGCGTTGTGGGCGGCGGCACCGGAAGGCCTGGTGCCGTCGCCGTTCGTGGTCGTCGTCGTCGTGCTGGCCGGCGTCGTCTACGCCGTCCGGCCCGAACACTTCATCGGTCCGATCGTCCTCGCCGTGGTCCTGCTCTGGTGGGCGCTCCACGTCGGGTCGTCGATGCCCGTGGGAGCGCTGGTCGCCGCCGCCGCGCTCGTCGCGAGCCACGTGGCCGGCGTTCTGCTGGGCTACGGCCCGCCGCGGATGGCGGTCGGGCCCGAGCTGGTGGTGCCCTGGGTGGTCCGCGGGGCACTGGTGTGGCTCGCCGCGCCCGTCGTGTGGATCGCGGCCCGCGCGTACGGCGGCCAGGCCAGCCCCACGTCGTTCTGGCTGGCGGGCCTGGCCGTGGCTCTGGTGGGCGCCGTCGTCGGCGCGGTCGTGGTGCCGACGCGAGACATGCAGGAGGACCGGTGAACCAGGGCAGGCTCGACCACGAGGCGTACGTCGAGCTGGTGCTCAGCTGCGTCGAGCAGGTCCCCCGTGGCCGGGTCACGACGTACGGCGCGATCGCGGAGGTCGTCGGGCCGTTGGTCGGCGGGGGAGGACCCAGGCTCGTCGGGTCGGTGATGGCCGCGCACGGCGGACCGGTGCCGTGGTGGCGCGTCGTACGGTCGGACGGGTCGCTTCCGCCGAGCCACCAGGACGAGGCGCGGCAGACCTACCTCGAGGAGGGAACGCCGTTACGGCCTTCGGGCAACGTCGACCTCAGGCAGGCGTTCTGGCGGCCGACCGCTCCCGCGTGAGCCCAGCGAGCCGGGTCAGCGCGGCCGGGAAGATGCTCTCCGGGGGTGTCACCAACCCGGCGCCGACCTGACCGACCCCGGCCTCGCGGCCCGCCATGCCCGTGTTGATCTGGGGCAGGATCCCGGTGCGGCACACCTTCGAGACGTCGATCCCCGTCGGGACGCCCGCGAACTCCAGGACCGGCACGCTCCAGCGTGGGTTGTCGCCGAGCGTGATCTCGCGCATCCGGCGGGTGGTGGCCAACGCGTCGGGCACCGAGCCGCCGACGAAGCGCACGATCGCGGGCGCCGTGGCCATCGCGAAGCCGCCGAGCCCGGCGGTCTCGGTGATCGCGGAGTCGCCGATGTCGGGGTTGGCGTCGTCGGGCCCGTAGTCGCCGAGATAGAGGCCGTCGGCGACCTGGGCCGGGCCGGTGAACCACTCGTCGCCGGTGCCCGAGACCTGGATCCCGAAGTCGGTGCCGTTGCGCGACATCGCCACCACCATCGTGGAGCCCGGCACGTCGCGCGCGGCGTCGAGGGCGAGCTTGCAGGCGGGCATCGCGAGGTTGAGGAAGAAGTGGTCGTTGCCGCCGATGAACCGCAGCACCTCGGCGACGTCCGCGGCGTCGGCCCCGCAGGAGACCAGCGCCGGCCCGAGGTCTCGCAGCAGCATCAGGGTGCCGGCCCGGTTGCGGTTGTGGGCCTCGTCGCCCATCTGGAGCATCTGGCCGAGGATCGCGGTGACGTCGACCGGGCCCGACCCGTCGACCGTGGCGCGGACGGCACGCTGCAGCAGCGGGCCGAGTACGTCGCCCATCCAGCGCAACCGGGTCAGCACGTCGGGGGAGTAGGCGCCGTAGCGCAGCACCTTGCCCAGTCCTTCGTTGAGGGTGCAGTGGGTGCGCGCACCGGTGTCGGGATCCTCCAGCACGAAGACCCACATGCTCGGGGTGACGACTCCGGCCATCGGCCCGACGGCCCGGCGGTGGTGGCACGGCTCGAGGCTCACGGCGCTGCCGTCGGCGAAGAGGGCGGCGGCGTCGTCGGGGTCGTCGACCAGACCCTCCAGCGCCGCGCCGCCCATCAGCGCGCCGCGCAGTGGCCCGGACGCGCGCGCCCAGGCGATCGGCGGGCCCGCGTGCAGGAACTGCCCGGCCTCGAGCCCGAGGGCCTCGCGTGCCGGCACGACGTCCACCAGTCGTGCCTGCACGGCCAACATCTGCTCGAGCGCCTGCGTGTTGGCCTCCGCGCGCACCGGGTCCAGCGCGACCGTGGCCAGGTCGTCCTCGGTGTCGGGCAACGGGGGGCGCCAGTCGACGCGGGTGACGTCGGCGGCCTGGCTCGCCACCGCCTCGGCGAGCAGGTCGAGACCGACGTTGACGACCGTCATGCGGCGTCTCCCAGCAGCGCGATCGCGCGGCGGGTGGCGCTCGCGTTGGACAGGTGGACCTCGGCCCCAGCCGCGACCAGCGCCGCGACCTGGCGGTCGCGATCCTGAGGGTCGTGGGCGGTGCCGACCACGACGACGACCACCGGCGGCCGCACGCCTGCCAGGGCCGGTGCGAGCGAGGCGGCCGGGTCGTCCTCCGCACCGTGGCCGAGCACGACGTCGAGCAGGATCACGCCGGTCGAGGGGTCGGCGGCCACCTCGGCGAGCCGCTCCAGGCGCAGGCTCGGGTCGATCATCGGGTGGGCGCGTCCCTCGGTGTAGTCGTCGTCACCGAAGTCGACCAGCATCGCGTCCGCAGCGGCCGCCGCGCACAGCACCGCGGCCTCCTCCTTGAGGGTGCCGCCGACGAACAGTCCGTGCAGCCGGGTGCCGCTCCCGGGCTCGGCGCGACCGACCACCGGCCACTCCGGCACCTCGTGCCCGAGCCGGCGCAGCACCTCCTCGGTGGCGGCCGTGAGGTCGGGTCGCCCGGGCCCCAGCAGCGCCGTGACGACCGGGGTGCCCAGCCCCTCGGCGTACGCCGTGAGGGACGCGGCGACCCCGTCGGCGGGTGGCTTGGAGATCAGCAGCGCGAGCTCCACGTCAGGGTCGGCGTCGAGCCGGGCTGAGGGCCGTGCGGGTGGAGAGGCCGCCGACCGCGGCGGACAGGTCGCGACCGCCGACGCCGTACGCGGCGGCCACGCCGACGCCGGCGTGGTCGAGGAGGGCGAGCACCTGCTGGCAGCCGGTGCCCGAGGCCGCGACGATGCCGACGGGCCCGGGCGCGACGACGTTCGCGAAGCCGAGCCCGACCCCGTCGACGACAGCGGTGCCGCAGTCGGGACCCATCACCAGCAGGCCGCGCTCGGCGGCGTAGCTCTTGAGGGCGACCTCCTGCTCGACCGGCACGTGGTCGCTGAAGACCATGACGTCGCTGCCGGCCTCGAGGGCGTCGACCGCCTCGACCGCAGCGCTCGGGCCGGGCACGGACACCAGGACGACCGCACCGGGGTCGCGCAGCAGCGCCGCCCCGGTGGTGCGCGGGGCAGCCTCCGCGGACGGTCCGGAGGCCTCGCGGCGGCTGTCGGTGAGGGCCCGGTCGACCTCCGCGCGAACGCCTTCGAGGCCGTCGGCGTCGTCGAGCCGGACCGCCACGACCAGGTGGTTGACCGTCGCGTCGCCCGGGATCGTGAAGCCCATCCGCTCGAGGACCTCGACGTTGAGCGGCGTGGCCATCGCCACCTGGGCAGTCACGACGCCGGGCAGCTGCTGCACCTGCCGGCTCACCTGGAGCAGGGTCACCGAGTCGGCGTAGGCGCCGGCCCGTAGCTCGACGTGGTCGGTGCTCATGCCGCTCGGTCCGCTAGTCAGGGCACCCAGGGCGAGGTCGAGGCCGTGGGCCAGGCCGAGACCGGAGCTCTGGCCGAACGCCTCGAGGGCTGAACGCGCGCGCTCCTCGTCCGGCGTCCCGAGGGAGCGCAGGTACGCCGCCACGGGGTCGGCCACCTCGCCGGCGACGGCGCACCCGAGGAGGGACGCCGAGAGCGTGGTGGTGCGCGGGAGCAGTCGGCGCACGGCCGCATCGACGTCGTCGGTCGGTACGCCGGCGGCGCGGTGGGCGGCCAGCCAGCCGCAGATGACGTCGTCCCCGAGCGGGGTCAGGCCGTCGCCGCGCCCGACCAGGGCGGAGACGGAGGTCGCGCTGACCACGGGCGCGAAGGCGACGAGCCCGACCGCGCGGGACCGGGGGGATCCCCTTGCAACGGCCGGGCTCGCCTTCGGAACCCTTGCCGCATCGATGCGTGGCGCGCGAACATCCACGAGCCGACCGGTCACCAGGGCGCGTCCGCCCCAGCGAAGGATCCCACCTTCAAGATAGGCCGTCGCGGGCCGCGATGACGACATCACGGGGACTTTGCTTCGCAGTGCGACCGGCAGTCCGGGGCCGTGCGGGCCGACGAGGCTGACGCACCGACCCGCGACCTCGAGGTGGACCGCGTCGGCACAGGCGTGGAGCACCCGCGCGGGTCCGTCCGGCGCCGCCCGCAGCCACGCCGCCACCCGCGGCGGGGCCGCCACGGGAAGGGGCTGCGAGGTGCGGCGGCCGGGGTGCTCACGGGCCCACGCTAGCGGCTGCTCGCCGCGGCGCCCGCGGCCCGGTGGCGACCGGTGTACGGCGTTCCTCCAGCGGAAATCCGGGCTCCCGGGTGTGTGATGTGGGTCACCAGATCGGGGTGGCCGGTTCCCCTCACCACAAGGAGGATCCAGATGTCGACGATGTTCAGCTGGCGAGAGGTGGATCCGGCTCCCGGTGAGCCGGTCGCACCGGACGAACGGCTCCCGTGGGGCCGCACCGTCGGACTCGGCGCCCAGCACGTGGTGGCCATGTTCGGCGCCACCTTCGTCTTCCCGGTGGTGATGGGCCTCGACCCCAATCTCGCGATCCTGTTCTCGGGCATCTGCACGATCCTGTTCCTGCTGATCACCTCGAACCGGGTGCCGAGCTACCTCGGCACCAGCGCGTCGTTCGTCGCCAGCGTGCTGGCGATCCGCGCCCAGGGCGGCGACTCGGCCGACGTCACCGGCTCGATCCTGGTCGCCGGCCTGGTGCTCGCCGTCGTCGGAGTGCTCGTGCACTTCGCGGGCTCGGGAGTGATCCACAAGGTCCTGCCCCCGGCCGTGACCGGCGCCGTCGTGATGCTGATCGGCTTCAACCTCGCGCCCGTCGTCGCCGGGGATGTACTGGCCGCAGGACCAGTGGATCGCGCTCGCCGTCGCCACGTTCATGGTCTGCGCGGCGGTGCTGCTGCCGGGCTTCTGGGCGCGTATCGCCGTGCTCCTCGCCCTGGTCTTCGGCTACCTGCTCTCCTGGCTGGCCGATCTGCTGTTCGGGACAGATCAACTCCGGTGACGCGCCTGACCAGCAACGGACGTGAAGGTCGAGCCACTGACCGCGTCGAGACTGGAGCCTGGCGTGAAGGCCGCGGACTGGATCGGGTTCCCGAGCGGGGATCTGAAGAGTGACGGCGTCTCTGTCGTGCACGCGCCGAGCTTCTCCCTCACGTTCATCCTGCTGGTGCTGCCCGGCGTGATCGCGCTGATCGCGGAGAACACCGGGCACGTGAAGGCGGTCGCGGAGATGACCAAGACCGACCTCGACCCCTACATGGGCCGAGCGTTGTTCGCCGACGGCTGCGGCGACGGCCCTCTCGAGCGCCTTCGGCGGCTCGCCCACCACGACGTACGCCGAGAACATCGGCGTCATGGGTGCCACCAAGGTCTACTCCACGGCCGCCTACTACGTGGCGGCGCGTCGTCGCGATCCTGCTCGGCCTGTGCCCGAAGTTCGGCGCGATCGTCAGCGCGACGCCTGGTGGCGTGCTCGGCGGCATCACGGTGATCCTCTACGGCATGATCGGGCTCGTGGGAGCCAAGATCTGGGTCGAGAACGGCGTCGACTTCGGCGACCCGGTCAACCTGGTGGGTCTCGCGCCCGGTCTGATCGCGGGCATCGGCGGCGTCACCCTCGAGATCACGCAACGACTTCTCGCTGAGCGGCATCGCGCTCGGGACGATCCTGGTCATCGTGTACTACCACCTGGTCAACGGCCGCAGGGGTCGCGGGACCGGCCAGGTCACCCGCGCGTTGTCGCATCCCGACGACGACCCCGGTCATCCGCCAGGCCGCCGCCGGGCGGATCCGGTTCAGGAGTGAGTTGAAGCCCGCACCGTTCTCGTTCGTCCGTCCGCAGGACCTCCGGCACGCGCTGGAGGCCCTCACGGCCGATCCGGGAGCGAAGGTGCTCGCGGGCGGGCAGAGCCTGGTGCCGCTGCTCAACATGCGACTGGCGGCGCCGTCCACGCTGGTCGACATCAACGGGCTGCCCGATCTCGACCACGTGCGCGCCGACCCGGACGGCGTACGTGTCGGCGCGCTCGCGCGGCACGCCGACGTGCTGGCCTCGGCCGACGTACGCCGGGTGCAGCCGCTGCTCAGCATCGCGCTGGAGTACGTCGCCCACGCCACCATCCGCAACCGCGGCACGGTCGTCGGGTCCCTGGTGCACGCCGACGCCGCGGCCGAGCTGCCGGCCGTGCTGGCCCTCCTCGGCGGCACCCTGACCGCGGCGTCGACGCGGGGCACCCGCGAGATCGCGGCGGCCGACCTGTTCGCCGGGCCGTTGGAGTCAACGTTGGCGCACGACGAGGTCGCGGTGGAGGCGTTCTTCCCGGCCCTGGAGGCGGACGCCGGCGTCGGCTTCGCCGAGATCGCGCGCCGGCACGGCGACTACGCCCTCTGCGGCGTCGCCGCGGTGGTGCGCGTCGCGGGTGACGCGGTCGTCTCGGCGAGCGCCGGCTACCTCTCCGTCGCCGACGTGCCCACCGTCGTCGACCTCACCGCAGTGCTGGCCGACGGCGCGTCCGAGGAATCGCTCGCGGCCGCCGGTGAGGAGGCGCTGACGCACCTCGACCCGGGCGACGACATCCACGCCACGGCCGCCTACCGCGGCCGCCTGGTGCGCGTCCTCACCACCCGCGTCCTGCGAACGGCGTACGACGACGCCAGGGGTCGGGCGTGAGCGAGGACCTCCACGACGTCCGGCTCGTCGTCAACGGCGTCTCCCACGACGTCCGGCTGCCCGCACGGCGACTTCTCTCCGACGCGCTCCGCCACGACCTCGGCCTGACGGGCACCCACGTGGGCTGCGAGCACGGCGTCTGCGGCGCGTGCACCGTGCTCGCTCGACGGCCGACCCGTCCGCTCCTGCCTGATGTTCGCCGTCTCCGCTGTCGACTGCGAGATCACCACGGTCGAGGGGCTGACTAGTCCCGACGGCTCTCTCGGGCCCGGTGCAGCAGGCGTTCGCGGAGTGCCACGGCCTGCAGTGCGGGTTCTGCACCCCCGGCTTCCTGACCACGATCACGGCCGGGATCCGGGACCGTCCGGCTCCGACCGAGGACGACGCGCGCGAGATGGTCGCCGGCAACCTCTGCCGCTGCACCGGCTACACCAACATCGTGAAGTCGGTGCTGCGCGCCGCGGAGCTGGTCGAGGGTCTCGACTCCGCTCGACCACCGGAGGCGGGGGCCTCGTGACCACGCGGATGTTCGGCGAGCGGGTCCAGCGGGTCGAGGACCAACGCTTCCTGCGTGGCCAGGGCCGGTACGCCGACGACATCGCCGCCGGCCAGGACGTCCTGCATGCGGCGGTGCTGCGGTCGCCCCACGCCCATGCCCGCATCGTCGACATCGACGTCTCCGGGGTACTCGACATCGAGGGTGTCCACCTGGTCTGGACCCACGACGACCTGACCGGGCCGATGGCCGAGCCGCTCCCGCTGCTGATCCCACACCCGTCGCTCACGCACGGCCGCACCCAGTTCGCCCTCGCACCGCGACGAGGTCAACCACGTCGGCGAGGCCATCGCCTTCGTCGTCGCCGACGACCGCTACCTCGCCGAGGACGCCGTCGCCCGGATCCGCGTCGACTACGAGATCCTGCCGCCGGTGGTCGGGATCGAGGCGGCCCGCGCCGCCGAGCGACTCGTGCACGACGACGTGCCCGGCAACGTCGCGGCGCGCCTCGAGCAGGAGAACGGCGACGCGCGGGCCGCGATCGAGGCGGCACCGCACACGCTGTCCCTCGACCTGACGATCGAGCGCAGTGCCTCGATGCCGCTGGAGGGCCGTGGCACGGTCGCGCGCTGGGACCCCGACGTCGACCGGATGACGGTCTGGACCTCCACCCAGACCTCGACCGGGGTGCGCGCGGCGGTCGCGGTCAAGCTGGGGCTCGACCTCGGCCAGGTCGACGTGGTGACCCCCGACGTGGGTGGCGGCTTCGGGGTCAAGATCAACCACCCGTGGCCCGAGGAGCTGCTGGTCCCGATGGCGGCGCGTCACCTCGGCCGGATGGTGAAGTTCACCGAGGACCGGCGCGAGCACTTCATCTCCTCCGCCCACGAGCGCGGACAGGTCCACCACGTCGACGTGGGGTACGACGACGACGGCCGCGTGCTGGGTCTCGACGTGCAGTTCTGGCACGACAACGGCGCCTACACGCCGTACGGCCTGATCGTCCCGATCATCACCTCGACCCAGCTCCTCGGCCCCTACAAGCCGGGTGCCTACCGGGTCGTCTTCGAGAGCCTCTACACCAACACCGTGATGGTCACGCCGTACCGCGGGGCCGGGCGCCCGCAGGGCTGCTACGTGATGGAGCGGACCATGGACGCGATCGCCGACGCCCTCGGCCGCGACCGCGCCGAGGTCCGGGCCGTGAACTTCATCCAGCCCGACGACTTCCCCTACGACCAGGGGCTGATCTTCCAGGACGGCCGCGAGCTGGAGTACGACTCCGGCGACTACCCGGCGTCCCTGCAGAAGCTCAAGGACCTGGTCGGGTGGGACGAGTTCCCTCGCTTCCGCGAGGAGATGGCCGCCGAGGGCCGCCGGGTCGGCATCGGGATCGCCTGCTACGTCGAGGGCACCGGTGTGGGTCCCTACGAAGGCGCCCACGTGAACATCGAGACCTCCGGCAAGGTCAAGGTCGCGACCGGCCTGACCACGCAGGGCCAGGGTCACGCGACCGTCTTCGCCCAGATCGCCGCCGACGTGCTGGGGTGCCGCTTCGAGGACGTCGAGGTCGTCACCGGCGACACCCGCCGGATGCCCTACGCCGTCGGCACGTTCGCCTCGCGGGCGGCGGTGATGAGCGGTTCGGCGATCCACCTGGCGGCCACCCGGACCCGCGAGAAGATCCTGCGGATCGCGGCCGATGCGCTCGAGGCCTCGCCCGACGACCTTCGAGATCGTCGACGGGGTGGTCTCGGTGCGCGGCACCCCCGAAGGCACCGCCTCGATCGACCTCGGGACCATCGCGGTGCTGTCCAACCCGCTCCGCTACGCCTTCGACGAGGCGTCGAAGGCGGCCACGCAGTTCTCGGTCGGCGACCCCGGCAAGCCGCCGGTCGCCGAGGACGACGAGCCGGGACTCGAGGGCCGGGACTTCTACAGCCCGGAGCGCTCGACGTTCGCCTCAGGCATGCACGCGGTGATCGTGGAGACCGACCCCGAGACCGCCGAGATCACGATCCTCAAGTACGCCGTCGTCCACGACTGCGGCCCGCTGATCAACCCGATGATCGTCGAGGGCCAGATCCAGGGTGGGGTCGCGCAGGGCGTCGGTGGCGCGCTTGCTCGAGCGGATGGCGTACGACGAGTCCGGCCAGCTGCTCAACGCGTCGTTCATGGACTTCCTGATGCCCTACGTCACCGAGATCCCCGCACGCATCGACATCGACCACCTCGAGACCCCCTCGCCGCTGAACCCGCTCGGCATCAAGGGCGCAGGCGAGGCCGGCGTGATCCCGTCGGCCGCGGTGTTCGCGTCGGCGATCTCCGACGCCGAGGGCTTCGCGATCACCGCGATGCCGATCTCACCCTCCGACCTGTTCGCGCTGCGCGAGGCCCACTCGTCGGTCGAGCACGTCGAGACCAAGGAGTCGTCATGAAGATCACCGGCCACAACAGCATCCCGTTCCCCGTGGAGAAGGTCTGGGACGCGCTGCTCGACCCCGCCGTCCTGGTCCGGACCATCCCGGGCTGCGAGCGTCTCGAGACGACCGGTGAGCACACCTACGGCATGACCGTCACCGCGGGCGTCGCCTCGATCAAGGGCACCTACGCCGGCACCTGCTCGCTCTCCGACCTGGCGCCCCACGAGTCGCTGGTGATGCGCCTCCAGGGCGCGGGTGCGCCGGGCACGATCGACGCCACCGTCCACGTGTCGTTCCGGGACGGCGGGGAGGGCGGTGCGACCACGGTCGAGTACGACGCCGACGCCGTCGTCGGCGGCATGGTCGGGGGCGTCGGCCAGCGGATGCTCGGCTCGGTGTCCAAGCGGATGGCCGGTGAGTTCTTCGCGCAACGTCGCGCGTGAGGTCGGTGCCGAAGGGGCCGCGCCCGTGGCGGCCCCCGCGGCCGCCGAGCCGACCGTCGGACAGGTGTTCTCCGCGCCCGCCCGTCCGGCGGACACCCAGCAGGAGTTCCGCAAGGGGATCGCGGTCGGCGCCGGTCTGGTGCTGCTCGGCGTCCTCGCCGGCTCCCTCCTCGGCCGGCGGCGGCGGTGAGCTCGATCGACGTCGGCTCGACCGCCCGCACGATGGCGGACGCCGTACGACGCAAGGAGATCTCCGCCCGCGAGCTGCTCGACCTCCACCTGGCCCGGATCGCCGAGCGCAACCCGCAGCTCAACGCGATCGTGTCGCTCGACGAGGAGCGCGCGCGGTCCGGGGCGGCCGAGGCGGACGCCGCGACGGCGCGGGGCGACGCCCTGGGCGTGCTCCACGGGCTGCCGTTCGCGTTCAAGGACACCCACGAGGTCGCCGGCTGGCGTACGACGTACGGCTCGCCGCTGTTCGCCGACCACGTCTCCGAGACCGATGACCTCGTCGTGGCCCGCATCCGGGCCGCGGGCGTGGTCCCGATCGGGAAGACCAACGTGCCGGAGTTCGCGGCCGGCTCCCACACCTTCAACACGGTCTTCGGCACCACCCTGAACCCGGTCGACCCGACCCGTTCGGCGGGCGGCTCGAGCGGGGGAGCGGCGTGTGCCCTGCGAGCGGGGATGGTGCCGCTCGCGGACGGCTCCGACATGGGCGGCTCGCTGCGCAACCCGGCGTCGTTCTGCGGCGTGGTCGGGCTCCGTCCGTCACTGGGCCGGGTGCCGTCGTGGCCGACCGACAACCTCTGGGAGACCACCGGCACCAGCGGTCCCCTCGCGCGCAACGTCGGCGACCTGGCTCTGCTGCTCGCGGTCATCGCCGGGCCCGACCCGCGGGTCCCGACCGCGCTCGCCGACCCGGGCGCGGCCTTCGCTCCGCCGGTCACCGGCGACCTGCGCGGGCTGCGCGTGGCGCTCAGCCCCGACCTCGGTGGATTCCTGGAGGTCGACTCGGAGGTGGCCCGCGTGGTGGAGGAGTCCGGGGCACGGTTCGCGGCCGGCGGCGCCCACGTGGAGCCGGCGTACCCCGACCTCGCCGAGGCCGACGACACCTTCCGGACCCTGCGCGCCTGGCTCTTCCAGGCGGGCTTCGGCGAGCTCCTGGCCGCCCACCCCGACGCGTTCAAGCAGTCCCTGGCCGACAACATCCGGGCCGGCGAGAGCCTCACCGGCGCCGACGTCGCCCGGGCCTACGCGCAGCGCACCGCGCTGGCCGAGCGGATGCGCCAGTTCTTCGAGTCGTACGACGTGCTGGTCCTGCCGACCTCACAGGTGCCGCCGTTCCCCGCGGACCAGGAGTACCCGTCCGAGATCAACGGCCGCCCGATGGCGACGTACCTCGACTGGATGCGCTCGGCGTACGTGATCACCGTGACCGGGTGTCCGGCGATCTCGGTGCCGGCCGGCACGACCACCGACGGACTGCCGGTCGGGGTCCAGATCGTCGCGCCGTTCGGAGCCGACCGGAGGCTGCTCGAGGTCGCCGACGCGTTCGAGGTGGCGGGTAGCTGACGGGCCGGCCCTCCACAGGGCCGACGGCTCCCTGTGGAGGATCGACCGATCTCTGTGGAGGAACCCGGTCCCACCTGTGGAGGACACGCCGGAACTCGAGGTATGTGAAGAAAAGGTTGAGAAACCCCTTGTGGGGGTGGGGTTCCAGGCCATAGAACTCTCCTCACGCACTTCCCCAGGGGAGAGCGGGATCGGTCGGAGACGAAGATCCCTACGGTGGCCGCCCAGCTTGCTGGGAGAGGTACCGCGGAGGCCAGGTGACGGGGCCGCCGGGGTCGGAGGAGTCGGCTGGATCGATCGGGAGCGTCACCAGTACCGGTCGATGGTGAGGGGCCGCGGGCTTGCCTGCGGAGGCTCGCCAGTGGAAGGGCCCTTGTAGCTCATACCTACGAGGGCCCTTCTCCTATTTCCGGCTATCTCAGTGGCCCTCCCCGGCCGCCTACGAGGCGGTGACCGCCCGGCCGGCTCCGGCCCGGATCTCCACAGGGGCGACCGTTTCCTGTGGAGGGGGGGCCGATCTCTGTGGACGAGCCGGGGCCGTTCTGTGGACGACACGCCGGAACTCGAAGTATGTCGAGAAAAGGTGCCGAAACCCCTTGTGGGAGTGGGGTTCCAGGCCATAGAACTCTCCTCACGCACTTCCTCAGGGGAGAGCGGGATCGGTCGGAGACGAAGATCCCTACGATGCTCGGCCAGCTTGCTGGACGAGGGTCGCGGAGGCCAGGTGACGGAGGCCGCCGGGGTCGGAGGCGAGGACTGGATCGATCGGGAGCGTCACCAGTACCGGTCGATGGTGAGGGGCCGCGGGCTTGCCTGCGGAGGCTCACCTGTGGAAGGGCCCTTGTAGCTCATACCTATGAGGGCCCTTCTCCCATTTCCGCGTCGCTCACGAACATCGGCTATTGCAGTCGCCTCCAGCGAACGCAGCGAGGATGCTGGACGTCCCACTCGGTGACGACCAGGAGAACGATGACCGACGACGCAGCAGCCCTCCTCGCGGCGTACGACGCCCAGCTGCGCGGGGACGCCGAGATGGCCGGCGCCGTGAGCTGGGACCGGTCCGGCCCGTTGTGGCGGGCCCTGTTCCAGCGCGGTGGCTTCGTCAGCTACGAGTCGCTGGAGGGCGTCGCGGACGTCGACGGCCTGATCGCCGAGACCGTCGCCTACTTCGCGGACAACCCCGCGATGGAGGAGTTCGAGTGGAAGACCCGCGGCCACGACTGGCCGCCCGACCTCGGTGAGCGGCTCGAGGCGCACGGCCTGGTGCCGGAGGAGCTCGAGACGGTGATGGTGGGCGAGGCGACGGCGCTCGCGGTCGACGTCGAGCTGCCCGACGGCCTGACCGTACGTCGCGTGGACCAGCTGCCGGAGCGCGATGCGATCGTGTCGGCGGCGGCCGGCCTGCAGCGCGACGTCTTCGGCGGCGGCCCGTCCGCCGAGGAGGTTGCTGGAGCGGCTCGTCCGGCTCGGCGCGCTCGAGCAGTTCTGGGTCGCCGAGGCCGAAGGCCGGGTCGTCAGCGCCGGCCGGCTCGACTTCGTCGAGGGCACCGAGTTCGCCGGCCTGTGGGGTGGTGCGACCCTGCCCGAGTGGCGCGGCCGTGGCATCTACCGCGCCCTGACCGCCGCCCGTGCGCGGTCGGCGCTGGCCGAGGGGGTGCGCTACCTGCAGAGCGACTGCAGCCCGATGTCGCGCCCGATCCTGGAGCGCTCGGGCCTGGTCGCGGTCACGACCAGCACGCCGTACGTCTGGCACCGCTGAGACCCACGAGGGCCGCGGGCGTGGGTGCGGCAAGATGAGCGCGTGCTCTACGGGTTCCTGCACTCCGTCGTCCCGCCGCTGGCCAAGGCGGTGTGGCGTCCGACGGTCACCGGACTCGACCGCGTGCCGCCGACCGGCCCGGTGATCCTGGCGAGCAACCACCTCAGCTTCGTCGACAGCATGGTGATCCCGATCGTCGTGCCGCGCCGGGTCGCGTTCCTGGCCAAGTCCGACTACTTCGAGCAGCCCGGGGTGAAGGGGCGCCTCGCCAAGGCGTGGTACGAGGGGCTCGGGGCGCTCCCGGTGGACCGCGACGACTCGAAGGCCGCGATCGCCAGTCTCGACACGGCGCTCGGCGTGCTCGCCGGCGGTGGCGCCTTCGGGATCTACCCGGAAGGGACGCGGTCCCGCGACGGGCGGCTCTACCGCGGCCGGACCGGCGTCGCCCAGCTCGCGCTGACCTCGGGGGCCCTCGTCGTCCCGGTCGGGCTGCAGGGCACCGACCAGCGTCCAGCCGGTCGGCTCGCGACGGCCGCGCCTGGTCAAGGTCACCGTCGCGTTCGGGGAGCCGATCGATGTCCGCGGGCGGTACGACGGCGTACCTCCCGGCCGTGCGCGGCGCGAGATCACCGACCAGATCATGACCGAGATCCAGCGGCTGACCGGGCAGGAGCAGGCCGGCGTCTACAACGAGCGGCCGCCCGACGCCTGACCGGTCAGGCTGCTTCCACGCTCCATCGCACGGCGGGCGGGTCGACCCGGGCACACCGCGGGGCCGCCCTTCTCGTCGGTGAGCACGACGTCGGCCACCAGGCACCGGCCGTCGGCCGCGGCCTGCTCGACCAGCGCGGGGTCCACGCGGGAGAGCATCAGCTTGGCGCGCCGGAACATCTCGAACCCGCCGCCGGACAGGTCGCCCCAGGTGAGGTAGACGAAACGCTCGCCCCGCTTGCCGTGCACCGCTGGTCCACGGAAGTCGTCGCCGACCACGGTCACCTCGGTCTCCCAGCGGGCGTCCGCGGCGTTCCCCACGACGACACCCACGGGATCGGAGCGCACCTGGAGCCCGACCCCGATCCGGTCGTAGCCGGGGCACGCCGCGCCCGGCAGGTCGCGGCCGCGGATCACCAGCCTCATGCCTCCAGTCTGCACCCTGCGCGGAGCCCGTCGGGCCTGCTTGAATCGACCCCATGCAGCCGCGTCGCCGGATCAGGGTCGGCATCGACACCGGTGGCACGTTCACCGACGTGGTCGCCCTCGACGAGGACACCGGCGAGCTGGTCACCACGAAGACGCCGTCCACGCCGGCCAACCCGGCCGACGGGTTCCTGGCCGGCATCGACAAGGTGCTGGCGCTGATGGGCGGCCCGGCCGGTGACTCCATCGGCGCGGTCAGCCACGGCACGACCGTCGCCACCAACCAGCTCCTCGAGGGCAAGGTGGACCGGCTCGGGTTCGTCACCACCGAGGGGTACGACGCGATGCTCGAGATCGCGCGCCAGTCGGTGCCCGACGGCTACGGCAACTCCTACTTCTGGGTGAAGCCGCCCCGGATCGTGCCGCGCGACCTGGTGCGCTCGGTCGGTGGCCGGCTCGACTTCACCGGCGCGGAGGTGCGGCCCTTCGACGAGGAGGGCGCGCGCGAGGTCGCCCGCTGGTTCCGCGCCCGCGGCGTCGACACCCTCGGCGTCTGCTTCCTGCACTCCTACGCCGACCCCCGGCACGAGGAGCGGATGCGCGAGATCCTGACCGAGGAGCATCCCGACGCGGTGGTCAGCATCAGCAGCGAGGTGCTGCGCGAGTACCGCGAGTACGAGCGAGCGATGACGACCCTCGTCGACGCCGCCGTGAAGCCCCGGCTCTCGGCGTACGTCGCGAACATCGGCGCCCGGCTCGCGGCGTACGTCGGCGATCCCTCGTCGGTCGGGCGGAGTCGAGACCCCGCGAGCGTGCCGTTCTACGTGATGAAGTCGAACGGCGGCGTGCTCAGCGCGGAGGAGGTGGTGCACCAGCCGATCACCACCGTGCTCAGCGGCCCGGCGGCGGGTGCCCTCGGTGCGGCGTTGATCGCGCAGGTGGCGGGCTTCGACCGGGTGCTGACCTGCGACGGCGGCGGCACCTCGACCGACGTCTCGGTGGTCGTCGACGGGCAGCCGACGCTGACCACCGAGGGCTCGGTCGGCGCGTTCCCGAGCAAGATCCCGATGATCGACGTGGTGACGGTCGGCGCGGGCGGCGGCTCGATCGCGTGGCTGTCGCCGGAGGGCGCGCTCAAGGTGGGCCCACAGTCGGCAGGTGCCGACCCGGGCCCGCTCTGCTACGCCCGCGGCGGCACCGACGTCACCATCACCGACGCACACGTGGTCCTCGGGCGGATCCCGCCCCACCTGCTGGGCGGTGAGATCCCGCTCGACGTGGAGGCCGCGCGCGGGGGCATCGACGCACTGGCCGCTGAACTCGGGCTGAGCCCGGCGGCCGCTGCGGTCGGTGTGCTCGAGATCTCCGCGTGGAACCAGGCGAACGCCCTGCGCCAGGTCACGGTCAAGCGCGGTCTCGACGTCCGCGACTTCACCCTCACCACGTTCGGCGGGTCGGGCTCGCTGCTGCTGTGCCGGCTGATGGACGTCCTCGGCATCCCGACCGTCCTGGTGCCGCCCGACCCCGGCAACGTGTCGGCGTTCGGGCTGCTCACCGTCGACGTGAAGAACGACTACGTGCTCACCCGCGTCTGCCTCGACGAGCACCTCGAGCCCGGCGCGCTCCGCACGGCGTACGCCGACCTGACCGCCCAGGCGCGCGCCGCACTGCTGCGTGAGGGCTTCGCCGAGGACGAGCACGTCTTCGCACGCACCGCCGACCTGCGCTACTTCGGCCAGGCCTTCGAGGTGCGCGTCCCGGTGCCCGACGGCGACCTCGACCGGACCGCCCTCGACGCCGTGGCCGCGACGTTCCACGCCGAGCACCGGGGGCTCTACGGCTACGACTTCGCCGGCGACCCCTCCCAGCAGGTCGAGTGGGTCAACCTGCGGGTCTCCGGGATCGGCCCGATCACCCGCCCCGAGATCCGCCGCCGTGTCGCCGGGGGTCGTCGAGACGGTCGCCGAGCAACCTGCTGGCGACCACCGACGAAGCGGCCCGGTCTGCTTCGACGCCGAGCAGGGGTACGTCGACACCCCGATCCTGCAACGCAGCGGGCTCGCACCGGGAGACACCGTCGAGGGGCCGGCCGTCATCGAGGAGTACGGGTCCACGGTGCCGCTCCACCCCGGCTTCGTCGCCACCATGGACGACCTCGGCAACCTGCTGGTACGTCGTACGGAGGCCGCACGATGAGCCGCCGGATCCCGACGGACTTCCCGTTCGGCCCGCTGACCGCGGACGCCGGGGCGAGCGCCGACCCGGTGCTGGTCGAGATCGTGCAGGGCTCGCTGGCCAGCGTCGAGGCCGAGGTCGAGACCGCGATCGCGCGGACCAGTCGCAGCCCGATGATCCGCGACGCCCACGACTTCCGGGCCGGCATCCACGACCGCCTGCTGCGCAAGCTCACCGGTCGCTCCTACTCCGCCCTGGTCCACCCGGTCGCGCGCGACTTCCCGATCGCCGAGATGCGCGAGGGCGACGTGTTCTTCCACAACGACGTCTACCGCTCGGAGGGCGGGATCGGGCACCTGCCCGACCTCTGCGTGACCGTCCCCGTGTTCGCGGGTGCCACGGGCGACCGACGCGTCGTCGCGTTCGTCCAGGCCTTCGGCCACCACGACGACATCGGCGGCGCGGTGCCGGGCTCGATGCCGAGCGCGGCGACCACGGTGTTCGAGGAGGGCCTGATGGTCCCCCCGATCCGGCTGTGGGACGCCGGCGTACCGAACCGTGCGGCGCTGGCGATCATGACCCGGAACTCCCGGATGCCCGAGTCCCTGGCCGCCGACCTCGACGCGGAGTGCTCGGCCTGCCTGATGGGGGCTCGGCGGCTCGGCGAGCTCTTCGAGCGGTACGGCGTGGCCGAGGTCGAGGCCTGCTTCGACGCGATCATCGACCGCACCACCCAGACCTACCGGCGCGAGATCCTGGGCCGGATCCCGGTCGGCTCCTGGGTCTGGGAGGACTACGCCGAGCACGACGGCGTCGACGAGCCCCGGCTGCACACGCAACGGATCACGCTCACGCGCACCGCTGCGGACGACCCCGACGGCGAGCGACTGGTCCTCGACTTCGACGGGACCGGGCCGCAGGCGAAGGGGCCGATCAACCACTGCGGTGACTACAGCGACGGAGTCTTCCTCAAGAAGTGGCTCGCCCCGATCCTGCGCAACCTCGCCGAGACGCCGGAGCGAATGGCCGAGCTCGACGTCAACGAGGGCGTCGTACCCCTGATCGAGATGCGGTTCCCCGAGCCCGGCACGCTGCTCACCCCGGTCTTCCCGGCGCCGACCAACGCCCGCACCTTCGTGATCCTGCGGCTGCTCGGGGTGCTGGCCGGCGTGCTCGCGAAGGCTGTCGACGGGCAGATGCCGGCCGACCAGGAGACCATCCGCTACACCGGCGTGTACGGCGACGACGCCGACGGCCGCAGCTACCTGATGCGCGAGGTGCTGGGCGGCGGCTCCGGCGGCCGCCCGTACGCCGACGGCGAGGACACCATCCACGTCGTGCCCGACTCGCGGAACCTGCCGACCGAGTTCACCGAGGCACGCTTCCCGTTCCGGGTCGAGGCGCTGTCGCTGGCCGTCGACAGCGGTGGCGCCGGCCTGCACCGCGGCGGCTGCGGCTACGAGAAGCACATCCGGATGCTGCGCGACGCCCATTTCATGTCGATCGCCGACCGTTCCATCCTGTCCTGCTGGGGCGTCAAGGGCGGCAGGGCCGGGCGGCCGTTCCAGGTCACGATCGACCCCGGTGGGCCGGCCGAGCGCGAGGTCGACGCCCTGGCCGACGCCGAGCCGGTGCGAGCCGGTGAGGTGATCCGCATCCGCACCACCGGTGGCGGCGGCTGGGGCGACCCGCTGGCGCGTGACCCGGCCCTCGTCGTACGCGACGTGCGGTGGTGCAAGGTCTCGCCCGAGGCCGCGCTGCGGGACTACGCCGTGGTGCTCACCGGCTCCGGAGACGACCTGGGGTACGACGTCGACGCGACCACGACAGAACGCTCGTCGCGTGGTCTCGACGGGCTCGACCGACGGGAACAGGCCTTCTTCGACCGCGGCCCGGGCTATGCCCGCCTCGCCGGCGGCGCGGCGTACGCCGAGGTGGACGTGGTCTGAGCCCACGTCCGGACGGACGAGATGCCGGGACCCCCCGGTACCCGGCATCTGTCCGAGCGGGCGTGCCGCTCGCACCGGAGCCTAGGCAATCAGGGATCACTTATCACCTGTGCAGTTGTGTGATGCGCGGATGTAGTTGTGTGACGGGCCGATTCACGTTCTCATGGACCTCGTCCCCCTACGGCGGCACCCAGTCGTCGGGGATCGGGAGGAGGGACAATGGAGGGCGAGCGCGCCGTCCCCCAGGGTTTTCCGGACGCCTTCGCGGAGGCGCTCCGGCGCCGCGGGGTGAGTCTTGCGTGGCTGCACCAGCGGCTGGTCGAGCGCGGCCACCCGGTGAGCCCCGCGGCCTTGAGCTACTGGCGGTCCGGCCGCAGCCAGCCCGAGCGCGGCACCTCCCGCGACGCCCTCGTCGAGATCGAACGGCTGCTCCGCGTCCTGCCCGGCTCGCTCACCGACCGGCTCGGCCCCTCGCGGAGACCCGGGCCGCGGCCCGGTGAGAAGACCGTGCGCGAGCTGTTCGCGGACAGGCCGGGGGTCCAGCCCGCGCTCGACGCGCTGGGCTTCGAGGGGTTCTTCGACGAGCTGGTCGAGGTGCTGCGCCACGTCGCGGTCGACGTCGACGCCACCGGCCACGCCACGTTGGTGCACGTCCGGGTCGTGGTGCAGGCGCGCCATGACGGGGCGCGGCGTATCCCCTTGATCGTGACCCTGGACGAGGGCGGCCGAGGTCCGCGCTTCGTCCCGGCCGTCGGGTGCAGCCTCGGGCGGCAGCGCACCGACCTGCAGGCCGGCGTGTTCTCGGCCGAGCTGCTGATGGACCGGGCGCTGGCGCGCGACGAGGCCTGCGTGTACGAGCTGCGGGTGGAGCTGCCGGAGCCGTCGGCCGATTCGCAGTTCGACCACTACGCCACCCGGAGACTGGGTGAGCTGCTCGTCTGGGTGCGCTTCTCCCCGTCGCGGCTGCCGGCCCGCGTCGAGCGGTACACCCTGATCGACGGGGTGGAGGAGACCGAGGAGATCGCCCTCGGCGGCGGGACGGGTGCGCACGCGCTCGCGCGCGGCTTCGGGCCCGGGATCCTCGGGCTGCGCTGGACCTGGTGAGAACCGGCGCGCGGGCTGCGCCGGATCGCCCCGGCCCACTAGGTTCGGGCCGTGCGGGTGATGCTGGCGCTGGGCGGGAACGCCATGACGAACGCCGACGGTCGGGCTCGGCCCGAGGACCAGATCGCGGCCGCGGAGGTCGCGATGGCGGCCGTCGCCGAGCTGCTCGACCACGACGTCGAGGTCGTGATCACCCACGGCAACGGGCCGCAGGTGGGCAACCTGCTGGTCAAGAACGAGCTGGCCGCGGCCGTCGTACCTCCGGTGCCGCTCGACTGGTGCGGGGCCCAGACCCAGGCGACCCTCGGGTTCGTGCTGATGAACGCCCTCGACGCGGCACTGGCCGAGCGGCGGCATCGACAAGCGCTCCGCGACCGTCGTGACACGCACCCTCGTCGACCCGCACGACCCCGGCTTCGCCAAGCCGACCAAGCCGATCGGACGGTTCCTGCCGGCCGCGGAGGCCGCGCTGCTCGTGGAGCACGGCGAGACGTGGGAGGACCGCGGCGAGAAGGGATGGCGCCGGGTCGTCGCCTCGCCCGAGCCGGTCGACATCCTCGACGCACCGGCCGTGCTGCAGCTGATCGGTGCCGGTTTCGTGGTCGTGGCCAACGGCGGCGGCGGCATCCCCGTCGTACGCCGGGCGGACGGGTCGCTCTCCGGCGTCGAGGCCGTGATCGACAAGGACCTCGGGGCGGCGCTGCTCGGCGTCCTCGTCGGGGCCGACCTGCTGGTCGTCGCGACCGACGTACCCCAGGCCGTGCTGCGCTTCGGCACTCCGGAGGCCCAGCCGCTGGGCAGGATCGGGCTGGCGCGGATGCAGGAGTACGCCGAGGAGGGGCACTTCGCGAGCGGCTCGATGGGCCCGAAGGTCGACGCGGTGTGCCGCTTCGTGCAGGCCACCGACAAGCCGGCCGTGATCACGAGCCTCGACCGCATCGTCGACGCGGTGACCGATGTCGGCAGCAGCGGGACGGTCGTCGTACCCGACTGAGAGAGCGCCGCAGCCCGCTTGCGCGCCAGGCGGCCGGCCTCGTGACAGGATCGACGGCATGCCCGCGCAACCCCCGGCCATCGAGGTCCGCAAGATCCCGCTGCACTCCGTGTCGGACGCCTCCGAGCTCACCCGGCTGATCGACGACGGGGTGATCCCGGCCGACCGGGTGATCGCGGTGATCGGCAAGACCGAGGGCAACGGCGGCGTGAACGACTACACCCGGATCATCGCCGACCGGGCCTTCCGCGAGGCGCTGGTGGCGAAGGGTGCGCCCGCCGACCGGGTCGCCGAGATCCCGATCGTGTGGTCCGGCGGCACGGACGGCGTGATCAGCCCCCACGCGACGGTGTTCGCGACGGTGCCGGAGCAGGACGTCGTACCGTCCGACGAGCCGCGGCTGACGGTGGGCTTCGCGATGAGCGACGTGCTGCAGCCCGAGGACATCGGGCGGGGCGCGATGATCACGAAGGTCGCGGCGGCGGTGAAGGTCGCGATGGAGCGGGCCGGGATCACCGACCCCGCCGACGTCCACTACGTGCAGACCAAGACGCCGCTGCTGACGATCGACACGATCCGCGACGCGAAGAGCCGTGGGCACGACGTGTTCACCGAGGACACGCTGACCTCGATGGACGTCTCCAACGGGGGTACGGCGCTCGGCATCGCCGTCGCCCTCGGCGAGATCGAGATGCCCTCGGACGACGAGGTGCTGCGCGACCGCACCCTCTACTCCTCGGTCGCGTCGTGCTCGTCCGGCGTGGAGCTGGACCGGGCGCAGGTCGTCGTCGTCGGCAACGCCACGGGGGTCGGCGGGCGGTACCGGATCGGGCACGCGGTGATGACCGACGCCCTCGATGCCGACGGCATCTGGGACGCGATCCGCTCGGCCGGGCTCGACCTGCCCGAGCGGCCCCGCTCATCGGACCTCGACGGCCGCCTGGTGAACGTGTTCCTCAAGTGCGAGGCGTCGCAGGACGGCCACGTGCGGGGCCGACGTAATGCGATGCTCGACGACTCCGACGTGCACTGGCACCGCCAGATCAAGGCCGCTGTCGGCGGCGTCACCGCCACGGTCACCGGCGACCCCGCCGTCTTCGTCTCCGTCTCCGCCGCCCACCAGGGCCCCGACGGCGGCGGCCCCGTCGCCGCCATCGTCGACCTGGGCTGAGGGCGCACTACGCCGAGTCGGCGCAAACAGGCACCCAGATCTCGCCGAGTCGGCACAAACGAGGCGCTCGAAATCTCGCCGAGTCGGCACGTGACGACTCGGCGGAGGGGGTCGGGGATGATGGGCCGCATGAGCGAGCAGAAGCCGATCCACACCTGGCTCACCGACATGGACGGCGTGCTCGTGCACGAGGAGGACCCGATCCCGGGCGCGGCGGAGTTCATCGAGGCGCTGAAGGCGAGCGGGCTGAAGTACCTCCTGCTCACCAACAACTCGATCTTCACCCGGCGCGACCTGCGGGCGCGGCTGCTCGGCAGCGGGATCGACGTGCCCGAGGACCACATCTTCACCTCGGCCCTGGCCACGGCCGACTTCCTCGACGACCAGCGTCCCGGCGGATCGGCGTACGTCGTGGGGGAGAGCGGGCTGATCACGGCGATGCACGACATCGGCTACGTGATGACCGACCGCAACCCCGACTACGTCGTGCTCGGCGAGACCCGCACCTACTCCTTCGAGGCGATCACCAAGGCGATCCGGCTGATCGAGAGCGGCGCCCGGTTCATCGCCACCAACCCCGACCGGAGCGGTCCGAGCCATCAGGGCACCCTGCCGGCCACAGGGAGCGTGGCAGCCCTGATCAGCTCCGCCACCGGCCGCGCGCCGTACTTCGTCGGCAAGCCGAACCCCCTGATGATGCGCAGCGCGCTGAACCGGATCGAGGCCCACTCCGAGACCACGGTGATGGTCGGCGACCGGATGGACACCGACATCGTCAGCGGCCTCGAGGCCGGCCTGCGCACGATCCTGGTGACCACCGGCTCGACGAGGCCGGACCAGGTGTCGACCTTCCCCTACCGCCCGACCCGCATGGTCGACTCCGTGGCCGACCTGGTCGACCTGGTGACCGAGAGCGCCTGAGCGCTCAGCCCTCCAGCCACCGCCGGATCGACGCGCCGTGCTCGTCGAGCATCGGCGGCGGCAGGTGCCGCTCGCGCCCGCCGCTGAAGGCGTTGTCGTCGAAGCGCAACGGTGACCCGGTCAGCTCGACCGAGCCGTACGCCGGGTGGTCCACGTCGAGCACGAGCCCCTGCGAGCGCACCTGCTCCCAGGCGTAGACGTCGTCCATCGACCGCACCTTCCCGGCGGGGACCCCGGCGCCGACCAACAGTTCGAGCCAGTGCTCGGCCGACTGGGCAGCGAAGATCCGCTCGATCTCGGCGACGAGGTCGGCGCGGTGCGCCACCCGCTCGCGGTTCGTCCGGAAGCGGTCGGCGTCCGCATCGAGCCCGACGGCCGCCGCGAAGCGGCGCCACAGACCCTCGGACCCCACGGCCACCTGCACCGGCACGGTCGCGGTCTCGAACATCCCGTACGGCGCGATCGCGGGGTGATGCGCCCCGGCGATCCCCGGAACCTCGCCGCCGAGCAGCCATCGCGTCCCCTGGAAGGCGTGGACCCCGACCACCCCCGAGAGCAGCGACGTGCGCACGACCCGCCCGCGGCCCGTCCGGTGCCGTTCGTGGAGCGCGGCGACGACGCCGTAGGCGAGGTTCATCCCGGCCAGCAGGTCCGCGATCGGGACCCCCACCTTCGTGGGCTGCTCGGTGCCGGTCACCGACATCAGGCCGCCCTCGCCCTGCGCGATCTGGTCGTAGCCGGCGCGCCCCGACTCCGGCCCGTCGTGGCCGAAGCCGGTGATGCTGCCGATGACGAGGGCCGGGTTGAGGTCGTGGAGCCGGGCGACGGTGAAGCCGAGGCGGTCGAGCACGCCGACCCGGAAGTTCTCCAGCAGCACGTCGGACCGACGTACCAGGGCCGCGAGGACCTCGGCATCGCCGGGGTCCTTGAGGTCGAGGACGATCGACTCCTTGTTCCGGTTGGCCGACATGAAGTACGTCGAGTCCTCGTGGTGCCCCGTCTCCGCGCCGGCCCAGGGAGGGCCCCAGGCGCGGGTGTCGTCTCCGGTCGCGCTCTCCACCTTGATCACCCGGGCGCCGAGGTCGCCCAGCATCATCGCTGCCTGCGGCCCCGCCAGGGCCCGGGTCAGGTCGAGGACGACGACGTCGCCCAACGGTCCGTCGGTGGCCTCAGTCATGCCCGCCAACCTAGTGGGGGGCAGCCGCCACTGTCGGTCACGGATGGTTGGGTGGAACCATGACCAGCGGGCCTACGACGTACCACCTCGTGCCCCCCGCGCCAGCCGCGGCCGAGCCGGTGGCGCTCGACTCCGAGCAGCAACGCGTGGTCGACCACCCGGGCGGCCCGTTGCTCGTGCTGGCCGGCCCCGGCACCGGCAAGACGACCACGCTCGTCGAGGCGATCGCCGACCGGATCGAGAACCGCGGCGCCGACCCCGCCCAGATCCTGGCGCTCACCTTCTCCCGCAAGGCGGCCGAGAGCCTGCGCGACCGGGTCACCGCGCGGGTCGGTCGCACCACCTCGACCACGATGTGCTCGACGTTCCACTCCTTCGCCTACGGCCTGGTGCGCGCCTACAGCCCGGCCGACCTCTACACCGCGCCGCTGCGACTGCTGTCCGCGCCCGAGCAGGACGTCGTCCTCCATGCCCTGCTCACCGACGCCCCCGAGTCCGTCCGCTGGCCCGACGGGCTGCGGGCGGCTGTCGGCACGCGCGGGTTCGCGGCCGAGGTGCAGTCGGTGCTCGCCCGCGCCCGCGAGCGCGGCCTCGACCCGGCCGACCTGCGCGACCTCGGGCGTCGGGAGGGGGTGCCCGAGTTCGAGGTCGCGGGGCTGTTCATGCAGCAGTACCTCCAGGTCCTCGGCTTCTCGAACTCCTTCGACTACGCCGACCTGATCGCCCGCGCCGGGCAGCTCGCCGACGACCACCGCGACGACGTACGACGCCGGTTCGCGCAGGTCTTCGTCGACGAGTACCAGGACACCGACCCCGCCCAGGTCGACCTGCTCCGGTCGCTCGCCGGCGACGGCCGTGACCTGACCGTGGTCGGCGACCCCGACCAGTCCATCTACGGCTTCCGCGGCGCCGACCTGCGCGGCATCCTCGACTTCCCGGCCTCGTTCCGCACGCGTGACGACGAGCCTGCGCCGGTGATCGCGCTCGGCACGACCCGCCGCTTCGGCCCGCGCCTCCTGCGCGCCTCGCGGTCGATCGCGGCCTCGATCGGCGTCACCGGGTCGATCCCGCTGGCGGAGTTCCGGATCTTCCGCGACCCGCGCGCCGACGCGCCCGGGCTGGGCGACGGGCGCGTCGAGGTGCTGACCTACGACACCGCTCGCGCCGAGAGCGAGCACGTCGCCGACCTGCTCCGGCGCGCCCACCTCGAGGACGGCGTCGGCTGGTCGGACATGGCCGTGCTGGTCCGGTCGGGCCGTACGTCGATCCCCGCGCTGCGCCGCTCGCTGAGCGCTGCGGGCGTGCCGGTCGAGGTGTCGAGCGACGAGACGCCGCTGGTGCGCGAGCCGGCCGTGCTGCCGCTGCTGGCGGGCCTCCGCCTGGTGGTCGACCTCGACGTCGACGATGCCGACGACCCCGACGTGATCGCCGCCGACCGGGCCGAGGCGCTGCTGACCTCCCCGCTGGGCGGCCTCGACGCCCACGACCTCCGGGGGCTGGCTCGCGCGCTGCGCAGCCGCGACGACGCCGTACCGTCCCGCGAGCTCGTACGCCGTGCGGTCACCGTCCCTGGATTCCTCGACGGCGTGCGTGGCGAGCCCGCCGAGCGGGCCCGGCGGGTGGTGGCCCTCGTCCGCACGGCCCGCGACCGGCTCGACGCGGGCGACAGTCCCGAGCAGGTGCTGTGGACGCTCTGGGACGGCACCGACTGGGGCTCCCGCCTACGCCACCAGACCGAGCTCGGAGGTCAGTCGGCCCGGCTGGCCCACCGTGATCTCGACGCGATCTGTGCCTTGTTCGACGCCGCCGCCCGGTCGGAGGAGCAGGCCGGCCACGTCGGGCTCCGCGAGTTCCTCGACACCCTGTCCGCCCAGGAGATCCCGGCCGACACGCTCGCCGAGCGCGGCGTCCGAGGCGACGCCGTGCGGCTGCTGACCGCCCACCGCTCGAAAGGGCTGGAGTGGGACCTCGTGGTCGTCGCCCACGTGCAGGAGGGCGCCTGGCCCGATCTCCGGCGCCGCAACACGCTGCTCGGCGCCGACCGGATCGGCCGCGACGGGCTGGTCCCGCCGCTCACCCCGGCTGCACTTCTCGCCGAGGAGCGCCGGCTGTTCTACGTCGCCGCCACCCGCGCCCGGCGTCGGCTGGTGGTGACGGCGGTGGCCTCGCCCGACGACGACGGCGAGCAGCCCTCCCGGTTCCTGCACGAGCTCGGCGCGGGCGAGCCCGGTCACCACCAGGGCCGGCCCCGCCGGCCGCTGTCGCTGGCGGGCCTCGTCGCCGAGCTCCGGCGTACCACCGCCGACCCGACCCAGCCCGACGACCTACGACGCGCCGCCGCCCACCGACTGGCCGCGCTCGCGGCGACCGAGGTCCACGGCCGGCCGCTGGCGCCCGCCGCCGATCCGGCCTCGTGGTGGGGCCTGCGCGCCCCGAGCCGGGCCTCGACGCCGGTCCGGCCGGACGGCGAGCCGGTGCGACTGTCGGCCAGCGCACTCCAGGGTCTGCTGACCTGCCCGGCCCAGTGGTTCCTCCAGCAGGAGGCGGGTGGCACGGTCGTCAGCTCGACGGCGCAGGGCTTCGGCATCATCGTGCACGCCCTGGCCGATCGGGTGGCCAAGGGCGAGCTCGGCCCCCCTGACGACGTGATGGACCACCTGATGGCGCTCGTGGACGACGTCTGGGACCGGATGTCGTTCCGGACGCCGTGGTCCGGCGAACGCGAGCGCGAGGCCGTCCGCGACGCGCTGGCCCGCTTCGTCGCCTGGCAGACCCGCCCGGGCGCCCGCACCCAGGTCTCCTCCGAGGGCCGGATCACGGCGACGGTCGACCTGCCCGACGGACAGCAGGTGAGCCTGATCGGCTACGTCGACCGGCTCGAGCTCGACGGCGACGGCGACCTCGTGGTCGTCGATCTCAAGACCGGCAAGTACGCCCCGACCGACACCTCGCTGCCCGAGAACCCCCAGCTCGGCCTCTACCAGCTCGCGGTGAACCACGGGGCCGCCGACGAGGCCGTCGGTCGCCCGGTCCGCGCGGGGGGAGCCGAGCTGGTCCAGCTGCGGCTGGGCGCCGACCTGCCCAAGGTCCAGCCGCAGGGACCCCAGATCCCGGGTCCCGACGGCGTCACCGCGATCGAGCGCCAGCTGATGGCGGCGGTCGCGGCCGTGCGGGGTGAGGAGTTCGTCGCCCGACCCGGCGACCACTGCAAGCGGTGCGACTTCCACGCCCTGTGCCCGACGAAGTCCTCGGGCTCGGTGCTCTCGTGACCCGCGCCGTCGAGACGCCCGAGCAGCTCCGCGAGGTGATGCACGCCGACTTCACGTTCAGTGCCCAGCAGTTCGCAGCGATCACCGCCCCCCTCGACCCGGCAGTGGTCATCGCCGGTGCGGGCTCGGGCAAGACGACCGTGATGGCGGCGCGCGTGGTCTGGCTGGTCGCCACCGGCCAGGTCGCGCCCGCGGACGTGCTGGGCCTGACGTTCACCACCAAGGCCACCGCCGAGCTGGCGACGCGCATCCGGGAGTCGCTGCGCGCCGCAGGCCTTCTCCCGGTCCGCGGTCAACGTCTCGACGACGGCGAGGAGGTCGAGGAGCCCACGGTCGCGACGTACCACTCCTACGCCGCCGGCCTGCTCACCGAGCACGGTCTCCGGATCGGGCACGAGCCCGACACCCGGCTGATCGCCGACGCGTCGCGCTACCAGCTCGCCGGCCGCACCATCACCCGCCACACCGCGCCGGTGCGTCACCTCAGCGACGCGCCCCAGCTCGTCGTGCAGTGGTTGCTGGCGCTCGACGGCGAGCTGTCCGAGCACCTCGTGCCGCCCGAGGAGGTCCGTGCCCTCGACGCCCGCGAGCGCGTGCTCTTCGTCGAGGGCATGGCGGGCGAGACCCGCAAGACCTACCGCGACCGCAACGAGAAGGCGATCCTGGCCATCGACCGGCGCGCCGAGCTGCTCGATCTGGTGGAGGAGTACCGCGCCCTCAAGCGCCACCACGGCCTGATGGACTTCTCCGACCAGATCGCCCTGACCGCCCGGCTCGCGCGCGACTGTCCCGAGGTCGGCGAGGCCGAGCGGGCGCGGTTCAAGGTCGTGCTCCTCGACGAGTACCAGGACACCTCGGTCGCCCAGGCCCTGATGCTCACGCGCCTCTTCAGCGGCCCCGACACCGCCCACGGCCTCGGGCACCCGGTGACCGCCGTCGGCGACCCCAACCAGGCGATCTACGGCTGGCGCGGCGCCTCGGTGTCCAACATCCTGGAGTTCCCCGAGGCCTTCCCCTCGGCGCGCGGCCACGCCGCGTCGTACCCCCTGACCGTCAACCGCCGCTCCGACGTCGCCGTCCTCGACACCGCGAACCACCTCGCGGCCGAGCTCTACACGCTGCGGCCGGAGCTCCTCCCGCTCGAGCCGAAGCCGGGCGCCGAGCCGGGCGAGGTGACGGCAGGCCTCTACGAGACGTACGACGACGAGCTCGCGGCCCTGGGCGACGCCGTGATCGCCGCCCGCGCCGCGATGACCGAGCCCTCGTGGCGCGAGATCGGCGTGCTCACCCGTGACAACTCCCACGCCGCAGACGTGTTCGACGCGCTCACCCGGCGCGAGATCCCCGTCGAGATCGTGGGTCTCAAGGGCCTGCTCCGGCTTCCCGAGGTGGCCGAGGTGGTCGCCACCCTGACCCTCGTCCAGGACGTCACCGCCAACGCGTCGCTCCTGACCCTGCTCGCCGGGCCCCGCTGGGCGATCGGCCCTCGTGACCTCGCGCTCCTCGGCCGGCGGGCCGGCGACCTGTCGGGTCACCGCGGCAGGGTGGAGTACGCCGACGTCCGGGCGGAGCTCGACGCCGCGGTGTCGGGGTCCGACCCGGCCGAGGTCGCCTCGCTCGGCGACGCCCTCGAGTCGCCGGGCGAGCTGCCGTACTCGCCGGAGGCCAGGGCGCGGTTCGCGCTGCTGGCCACCGAGCTCCGCCGGCTCCGGTCGGCGGTGGGGGAGCCGATCCTCGACCTCGTCCGCCGGATCATCGACACCTGCGGGATCGACATCGAGCTCGCGTCGTCCGCGAGCCCGGCCGCGTCCGCCCGGCGTGACAACCTCGACCTGTTCGTGCAGGCGGTGTCGGAGTTCCAGGCCGTCGACGGCCAGGTGACGCTCGCGGCCCTGCTGGCCTGGCTGGAGGCCGAGGACAGCTTCGGCCAGGGACTCGACGTGGCCACGCCGTCCGAGGCCGACTCCGTCAAGCTGCTCACCGTCCACCGGGCCAAGGGCCTCGAGTGGGACGTCGTCCTCATCCCCGGCGTCACCGAGCGCAAGTTCCCCACCGACCGCACGCGCTCGACCTGGCTGACCGTGCCGTTCGTGATGCCCGGTCGGCTGCGCGGCGACGCGCGTGACCGGCCCGCCCTGGCCGGCCACACCCCGGCCGACATCGCTGCTTTCCTGACCGCCACCAAGGAGCACGAGCGGATCGAGGAGCTGCGCCTGGCCTACGTCGCCTGGACCCGCGCCCGCCACCACCTGCGGGTCACCGGCTGGTGCTTCTCGCCGACCATCAAGGCCGGACGCGGCCCCTCGGTGTACCTCGAGGCGACGGTCCGGGCTCTCGCCGAGCGCGACGTGCTGCCCGACCCGTGGCGCGACCGGCCGGCGAAGGACGACCCCAACCCCTACACCGCTCGCGACCCGGACCTGCCCTGGCCGATGTCTCACCACACTCCCGAGGTCGCGCGTCGCCACGACGCGGCCACGCTCGTCGCCGGTGCGTCGGAGGCGCTGGCCGCAGGCACGCCCTGGGCAGACCAGACCGACGACATGGTGGTGCTGGCCCGGATCCAGGAGTGGGACGACGAGCTGGCCCGGCTGGTCGAGGAGGCGAGCCGCGACCGGTCGCCGGTGATCGACGTACCCCTGCCGTCCAGCCTCTCCGCGACCGGCCTCGCCCGGCTGCGCGACGCCCCCGACAGCTTCGCCGCCGACCTGGCACGCCCGATGCCGCGACAGCCGTCGCCGGCGGCCCGCTTCGGCACCCGGTTCCATGCCTGGGTCGAGAGCCGGTTCGGCCAGCAGGACCTCTTCGACCCCGACGACCTGCCGGGCCGCGGCGACGCCGGTATCGACGACGACGCCGACCTGCAGGACCTCATCGACACCTTCGAGTCCGGGCCGTTCGCCGATCGCGTCCCCCACGCTGTCGAGGCGCCGTTCGCGCTGGTGCTGCGCGGGCAGGTGGTGCGCGGCCGGATCGACGCGGTGTACGCCGAGCCCGGCCCCGACGGCGACCGGTGGCTGGTGGTGGACTGGAAGACCAACCGGTCCCCGGAGTCCGACCCGTGGCAGCTCGCCCTCTACCGGCTGGCGTGGGCCGAGCTCCTGGGCGTGCCCCTGGAGCGGGTGAGCGCGCAGTTCTACTTCGTGCGCACCGGCACCATCGTCGAGCCCCCCGACCTTCCCGGCCGGGCCGAGCTGGAGACGGTGTTCGCGCCGCGATGAGGCTCAGTCGGTGCCGAGGGCCGCGGCGAGGGCGATCTCGACCATCTCGCCGAAGGTCTGCTCGCGGTCGGCCGCGGTCGTCTCCTCGCCGGTGAGCACGTGGTCGGAGACGGTGCAGATCGCGAGCGCACGGCGGCCGTGCTTGGCCGCCAGGGTGTACAGCGCGCTGGCCTCCATCTCGACCGCGAGCACGCCGTAGCCGGTCATCCGCGCGACGAGCTCGGGGCGGGCGGCGTAGAACGAGTCGCTGGAGAAGAGCAGCCCGACGTGGACCGCGTGGACGTCGCCGGTCGAGTTGGTCGAGACCCGGCGTTCGGCCGCCTCGACGGCCGCGCGGAGCAGTCCGAAGTCGGCCACCGGGGCGTAGTCGAGGCCCTCGAAGGCGATCCGGTTCATCGAGGAGTCGGTGCACGCGCCAGAGGCGATGACCACGTCGCGCAGGGCGAGTCCTTCGGTGAGCGCTCCGCAGGAGCCGACCCTGACGACGGACTGCACGTCGTACTCGGTGAAGAGCTCGTTGACGTAGATCGCCATCGAGGGCTGGCCCATCCCCGAGCCCTGCACCGAGACCGGCCGGCCCCGCCAGGTGCCGGTGAAGCCCAGCATCCCGCGCACCTCGGTGTAGCAGCGGGCGTCCTCGAGGAAGGTCTCAGCGATCCATCTCGCCCGGAGCGGGTCACCGGGCATCAGGACGACGGGCGCGATCTCGCCCGCGGCGGCTGAGATGTGGGTGCTCATCCGGTGTCCTGCCCGCGGTCGCCGCGCGCCATCAGGGCCAGGGAGTAGAGCGGGCGGTCCTGGGTCTCGACGTACACGCGCCCGAGATAGCTGCCGATCACACCCATCATCAGCAGCTGGAGACCGCCGAGCAGGAACATCCCGACCGCGATGAAGGCCCAGCCGGGGACGGCCCTGTCGGGCTCGAAGAGGCGGACGTAGACCACGAAGAACGCACCCAGGACGCTGAGGAACGAGATGAAGAGCCCCAGCCGTGAGATCAACCGCAGCGGGAAGGTCGAGAACCCGAGGATGCCGTCGGCCGCGAGCTTCAGCATCGTGCGGAGCGGGTACGACGACGAGCCGGCGAAGCGCGGGTCGCGGTCGAACGGCACTGCCTCCTGCCGGAAGCCGACGTGGGCCACGATGCCGCGCAGGAACCGGTCGTGCTCGCGGTAGCGGACGACCTCGGCGACCACCCGCCGGTCCATGAGCCGGAAGTCGCCCACGTTGCGCGGGATGTCGATCGAGGCGAGCCGCGTCAACATCCAGTAGAAGGCCGAGGCCGTGCCCTTCTTGAACGCCGAGTCGCGCCGGGTGCGCCGCTGGGCGTAGGCCACGTCCGCGCCCGACTCCCAGGTCTCGATCAGCTGCAGGCTCACCTCGGGCGGGTCCTGGAGGTCGGTGTCCATCACCACCACGGCGTCGCGGCCGGCGGCTGCGTCGAGCCCGGCGGTCACCGCGATCTGGTGCCCGAAGTTGCGGGCCAGCGCGATCACCGTCACCCGCTGGTCGGCTTCGCGGAGCTCGAGCAGCAGGTCGAGCGACTCGTCGCGGCTGCCGTCGTCGACGTAGACGAACTCGAAGTCCAGGTCGGGACGCTTCTCCGTCGCGGTGACGAGGGCCTCGTGGAACGCCCGGATGCCGGCGGCCTCGTTGTGGACCGGCAGCACGTAGGCGACCAGTCGTCGAGCGGGGGGCATGCGGCTTCTCCAGGGAGTGGCGGTCGGGTGGCCGAGGATACTGCGTTCGGGCTGTCCGATCCCTGTGCTCGCCGTGTGCGCGATCGGTGACTTCGGGGAGCATCGAACGGCCCGGTGGCTCCTCGCCGCGGTCGATCACCCGATTCCGGCCACGGCCCGGGTGTCTGCATGGTGAGATGTCGGCATGGACGGCGTCGTCACGCGGAGCCGGCGGTCGCGCGCCGTGCCTGGCGTGACCCCGCCGTCCACCGGCCTTCCGCGACGCTGGTACGTCGTTCCGCTCGGCATCTTCGCGGTCTCGCGCGTGATCTGCGCGATCCTGCTGACCGTGCTCGGCCGCTCCCAGGAGCCCGGCTCCGGGTACGGCGACCTGGTCTCACACTGGGACGGACAGTGGTACCGCCGCATCGTCGAGCACGGCTACCCCCATCAGCTGCCCACCGTGCACGGTGCCGTCCAGGAGAACCAGTGGGCGTTCTACCCGCTGTACCCGACCCTGGTGCGGGTGGTGATGTGGTCCGGCCTCCCGTACGCCGTCGCGGCATCGTGCGTGAGCATCGGGTTCGGGGCAGCCGCCATGACCTTGCTGTACCGGATGCTGGCACCGAACCTCGGCGGCTTCGGATCGGCGATGACGGTGCTCGCGCTGTGTGTCGCTCCGGCTGCCGTGGTGTGGCAGGCGGCGTACACGGAGAGCCTGGCGCTCTTCTTGATCCTGGCCGCGCTCTGGGCCCTGCGATCGCGCCGGTACGGCACCCTGCTGGCGGTCGCTCTTGCCCTTGCTCTCACGCGGCCGGTGGTGCTTCCGCTGGCGCTCGTCGCCGGGTTGCACTGGCTCGCGCGGTGGCGGCATCGGGCGGTGGAACCCTTTCCGCCCAGGGAGGCCGTGCGCTCCGGCTGCGTCATCGTGGCCACGGCGGCGTCCTTCCTGCTCTGGCCGGTCGTCGCGGCCGTGGTCACTGGCCGGCGGGACGCCTACTTCGCCACCCAGAGCGCGTGGTTCGCCCGGAACACCGGATGGCCCACCTGGCTCAAGGTGTTCCTCGGAGGTTCCGACCTGGCTCTCACGCTGCTCGTGGCGGCAGGTTGTGCTGCGCTGGTGGTCGTACTGGTTCGCGCGCCCGCACGGTTGTGGGGGTTCGAGCTGCGTACCTGGGCCTGGGCCTACCCGCTCTACATCCTGGGCTCGACGAGACCGACGACGAGCATCACCCGGTATGCCCTGCTGGCGATCGTCCCCTGGTGGCCGTTCCCCGAGATCGGGCAACAGGTCACCGCTCGGCGCGACCGATGGGCGCTGGTGGCCCTGGTGACCCTGCTCGGCATCGGTGCCCAGCTCGTGTGGCTGCGGTGGTTCTGGGTGATCGGACCGAGCAACGTCGCCATCCCCTGAGGGGCGACTCGTGGACCGACCGGCCGGATCCACCAATGACCGCCCGCGTGTCCGATCGCCGATAGCCTCGCTCCCCGTGAGCTTGCTACGGCGGACCCCTTGGTTCGCCGTGCCGCTCGGCATCTTCGTGCTCACCCGGGTCGTGTCCGGTGTGCTGATCATCCTGGTCGCGCGCGACCAGATCCCTGCGTCGGCACTGCCTCCACACATGCCGATGCCGACCCTGGTCGATCCGGCGTCGTACCTCCACGTGATCGCCAACTGGGACGGCCAGTGGTACCGCTCGATCGCTGCGCACGGCTACCCCTCGCACGTGGCTTCCGTGCACGGCGAGCTGACCCAGAACGCCTGGGCGTTCTACCCGGCCTACCCCGCTCTGGTCCGCCTGGTGATGATCACCGGGGTGTCGTTCGGGTTCGCGGCTTCCGTGGTGAGTCTCGCCTGCGGTGCCGCGGCGATGTGCCTGCTCTACCGGCTGCTGATGGGTAGGTGCGGTCGGTTCGTGGCGGGCCTGACGGTGCTCGCGCTCTGCTGCTCGCCGGCGGCCCCGATCCTGCAGGTGGCCTACACCGAGAGCCTGGCCCTGCTCCTGATCATGACCTCGCTGTGGGCCCTCGACCGACGCCGGTACGTCGTCCTGGCGCTGTCGGGTGTGGCCCTGTCGCTGACTCGCCCGATCGCGCCGGCCCTGATCGTCGTGGTGCTGGTCCAGCTGGTCGTCCGGTGGCGCGAACGCGGCTCGGAGCCCTGGGCGGACGGCGAGCGCCGCGGCCTGGTCGGCGCCGCCGTCGCGATCGCCCTGGGCACGCTCGTCTGGCCGATCGTCACCGGAATCGCCCTGGGCCGGTGGGACGCCTACACGCAGACCCAGCGTGCCTGGGCCACGGTGGCCGGCAACCGGCCCGACACCTGGCTGGAGTCCCTGTGGCACGGTGCCCCGGCGGGGCGATGGCTCGTCGTGCTGCTCGTCCTCGGACTCCTCGTCGTCGCGGCGTGGCGAGCGTCGTCGTGGACGGTCGGGATCAGGGCCTGGACGGTTGCCTACCCCCTCCTCATCCTCGCCGTCACGCCACCGACGGCGAGCGTCATCCGCTTCTCGGTCCTGGCCGGAGCCACCTGGTGGCCCGCGCCGGACGCCACTCGCCGGGTGACCTCCACCGGCCCGCGCCTAGCGATCATGGCCGCCGTCGCGCTGGTCGGATTCTTCCTCCAGTGGTGGTGGCTGCGGACCTACTTCGTCATCGACCCGAGCTCGCACGGGCATCCCTGACCTCGCGTTGCGCGCGCCCGGTCCCCCTTACGGCAGCGAGACCTGACCGAGTGCGCTGCGACCGTCCAGGGCGACGGGCTGCGTCCCGAGCACCGACACCTCATCGGCCCGCGGTCCGGGGCGTGCGTCGGCGTACTGGTGCCACCGTCGCCGGGCGGGCTGCTCGACGAGGCGCCACGAGACCTCGGCGACGGCGAAGCTGAGGACGACGCCGACGGCCATCCATCCCAGCGACTGACCGGCCACGGCCAGCGTCATCCACAAGATGCCGTTGTGCCAGAGGTAGACGCCGTACGAGCGGGTCCCGGCGTACCTCAGCGGTCGCCACGTCAGCGGAACTCTGGCCCAGATCAGCAACGCACCCCACCACGTCACCAGGGTAGGGACGATCACGGCGTACTCCCACGATGAGTGCCCGTACGTGGCAAGCACCAGCAAGCCGGCGGAGCCACCAGCGAGCATCCAACCCGGAACCCGTGCCGCTCCGGGCTGCCCCTTCAGCAGGAGGGCCAGCAGGCAGCCGACCAGCAGGGAGGCCGACGCGGTCTCAGATCCCATGTAGACATGAGTCTCGCCGACCAGCGGCATCAGGGTGAACCGCGCGAGGGTGGTGGAGGCGAGCAACGCGACAGTCGTCCACAGCTGGACGCGTGGGTGGCGTCGGGTGGCCAGCAGGACAAGCGGCCACACCAGGTAGAACTGCTCCTCCACGGCAAGGGACCACGTGGGGTCGAAGACCCCGAGGTCGTGTCCACTGACCTGCCCCCAGTTCGCGAGATAGCCGATCACCCAACCGATCCCCGGCATCAGCTCGACATGCAGCCATGCCTGCAGAGCGCAGTACCCGAGGATCGCGAAGCCGAGAGCCGGGAGCAGGCGCACGGCGCGGTTCCGGTAGAAGCGCCCTAGCCGCGGTTCGGCGGTGAAGAGCGAGGTGATCAGGTATCCGGACAGGGCGAAGAACAAGGCCACGCCGGCTGAGCCGAGCCCCCGGAATCGGTTGTCACCGAGGCCGTAGTTGAGGGCATGGAAAACGACCACCAAGACGATCGCCACGCCGCGGAGGGCGTCCAGCTCCGGACGCCGGAGCAACGTCGGGGCCGGTTCCACCCGCCCATCATGCTGGCAGCGGGTGCTCGGCGTACGCGGGTTGGGCGAACCCATCCGGTGGTACGGATCCTCGGAACCTCCCGCGGGTGACGGGGCGGCTGGGTTACCTTCCGACCATGTCGACCACCCACTCACGTGCATCGTGGACAGTCCGCGGACTGCTCCTGATGTGGGCGGCTGTGATCGTGATCGTCGGCGTGGCTGCCGCGGAGAAGGCACCATGCGTCTCCAACGAGCGCGTCAACACGACGTACGCGAAGGCGATGTGCTACTCCGACATCCCGGTGCTGTACTCAGAACGGGGCCTCAACCTGGGCTTCGGGTGGTTCGGTGGTGAGAGCCCGAAGTTCCAGTCGATCGAGTACCCGCCGCTGTCGGTGCTCTACATGGAGGGCAGCGCGAAACTGACCCACGGCCTCCGCGGTGAAGCCCCCGACGGGGCATGTCTTCTACTGGGTGTCTGCTGCAACCCTGGCTGTCCTGGGGAGCCTGGCTCTCGGCCTGCTGTGCTGGATGCTGGGACCGGATCGATCTCTCCGCTTCCTCTGCGTGGCGGCACCACTGGTGATCGCGACCGGCTTCATCAACTGGGACCTGTTGCCACTCCTCCTGGTCGTGGCTGCGATCGCTGCGTGGCGCGGTGGACACCAGACGATCACGGGCGTGTGTCTCGGTCTCGGTGCGGCCGCGAAGCTCTACCCCGTCTTGCTGCTCGGGGTGCTGGTGGTGCTGGCCATCCGGCACCGAAGCTATCGGTCTGCGGTCGTTCCGACCGTGGCCGCCGTTGTGACCTGGACGGCCGTGAACCTCCCCGCCTACCTGCTCCACCCCGCGGCGTGGCGAGGATTCTGGCACTTCAACTCGACACGTCCGGCCGACTTCGGATCGCCGTGGTTCGCGATGAGGCTGCTCGGCCTGGACATCCCCACACCGGCCATCAACGTCGTCTACCTCGGCTGGATGCTGGTGGCCTGCGTCGGTGTCCTCGTCCTCGCGCTGAGGGCCCCCGTGGCTCCGAGCGTCGAGAGTCTGGGGCTGCTGCTCGTCACCGCATTCGTGGTGCTCAACAAGGTGAACTCGCCCCAGTACGTACTCTGGCTGCTGCCGCTGGTCGCCCTCGCCACGGCAAGGTGGAGACTGCTCGCTCTCTGGTGCGCCGCCGAGCTCTTCTACTACCTCGTGGTCTGGCAGTTCCTCGCGTACGACGACTGGTGGATCCGGCCGCTGTACCTCTTCGCCCTCGCAGTTCGACTCGCCGCTGAGGTCGCCGTGGCATGGTCGGTGCTCAAGGACCTGCTGGGTCGGGCACCCGAGGTGGCGGGCGCACCTGACTCTGCTCCCGCTGTGGACCTGCCCCTGCCTACTCCGGTGTCCGCGACGCATCGCTAACCTGCCAAGCGTGAGGTACCCGCACGTCGAGCTGGCAGCAGACCCCCACGACCGGGTGGGGGAGCGCCGCGCGGACGAGGCCTGGCTCGAGGCGGCCTGGGCAGACCCCGAGACCCGCGTGCTGGTCGTCGCCGGGACCCGGGTCCGTCCCGTCGACGAGGCGGTGCACTGGGTGTCGCCCGCCGAGGCGCCGGGTGCCGGCACGCGCGTGCTGCTCGGTGAGCGGGAAGGGCGGGTCTGGTTCGCGCTCGTCCTCGATCCCGGTGAGGCGGACGGCGACGACTGGGTCGGGCTCCGCGGGCTGCTCCCACACCTCGCCGGCGACGCGGTCGAGCAGGCGCCGCTCGTCTTCCACGCGATCGGTCTGGCCGAGTGGCTCTTCGCCACCCGGCACTGCCCGCGCTGCGGCGGGCGCCTCGAGGTGCGGATGGCAGGGCACGAGCTCGAGTGCGTGGAGTGCCACCGCCGTCAGTTCCCGCGCACCGACCCGGCCGTGATCATGGCGATCACCCGCGGCGAGCCCGGGTCCGACGACGAGGCACTGCTGCTCGGACGCCAGGACGCATGGCCCGCCGGCCGCTACTCCACGCTGGCGGGGTTCCTCGAGCCGGGCGAGACCCTCGAGGACGCCGTACGCCGCGAGGTCGCCGAGGAGACCGGCGTCACGGTGGGGCGAGGTGACCTACTTCGGGAACCAGCCGTGGCCGCTACCGGCCAGCCTGATGCTGGGCTTCCTGGGTCGGGCGTCGTCCGACGCGATAACGGTCGACGGTCGCGAGATCCAGGACGCGCGGTGGTTCACCCGGGCGCAGATGATGGACCAGGCCGGTGCGGGCACGATCGTGCTCCCCGGCGGGGTCTCGATCTCGCGCTCTCTGGTCGAGCACTGGTACGGCGGACCGCTGCCGGGCTCGTGGTGATAGGACGCACCGATCAGGACGCCAGAGCGCCCAGCTTCTCCTTGACCTGCGCGAGAGACGGGTTCGTCTGCGCCGAGCCGTCGGCGTACACCAGCGTCGGGACGGTCTGGTTGCCGTTGTTGACGCGCTCGACGATCTCCGCGGCCTCGGGGTGCTGCTCGATGTCGACCACCTCGTAGCCGATGCCCTCACGGTCCATCTGACCCTTCAGGCGGTGGCAGTAGCCACACCACGGGGTGCTGTACATGGTGACCGAGCCGCTCATCTGATGACTGTCCCTTCCGACGTCTACTGTGATGACACCTTCAACCATTCTCGTGCAGGAGTTGTTCCACGTCGTGACCGACCCCGACCTCCTCGGAGCCCTCGACCCCGAGCAGCGCCAGGTCGCCGAGGCGCTGCGCGGCCCGGTCCGGGTGCTGGCGGGGGCGGGCACCGGCAAGACGCGCGCGATCACCCACCGGATCGCCCACGGTGTCGCCCAGGGGCTGTACGCGCCGACCGAGGTGCTGGCGGTGACGTTCACCACCCGGGCTGCCGGAGAGATGCGCGGCCGGCTCCAGCGCCTCGGTGCCCCGGGTGTCCAGGCGCGTACCTTCCACAGCGCAGCCCTGCGCCAGCTGCGGTGGTTCTGGCCGACGACGTACGGCGGTGAGCTGCCGACCCTCACCGAGTCCAAGCTGGCGCTGGTCGCCGCGGCGGCCCGGCGGCTGCGCGTGCACACCGACCAGGCGCTGCTGCGCGACCTGGCCTCCGAGATCGAGTGGGCCAAGGTCAGCAACGTCGGCCCCGACGACTACGCCGCGGTCGCCCTGGCGCGCGGGCGCGAGGTGGGCCAGGTCGATCTCGAGACCGTGGGCCGGCTCTTCGGCGGCTACGAGGAGACCAAGCGATCCCAGTCGCGGATGGACATGGAGGACGTCCTGCTCCTCACCGCCGGGATGCTGGCCGAGGAGGACCGGGTCGCCGCCCAGGTTCGCGCTCAGTACAAGTGGTTCGTGGTCGACGAGTTCCAGGACGTCTCGCCGATCCAGTCGGCGCTGCTCGACCTCTGGCTCGGTGGTCGCGACGAGATCTGTGTGGTCGGCGACCCCGCCCAGACGATCTACTCCTTCGCCGGCGCCAACGCCGACTACCTGCGTGACTTCCCCCGGAAGTTCCCCGGCACCACCTCGATCGAGCTCAGCCGCAACTACCGCTCCACCCCGGAGGTGGTCGAGGCCGCCAACACCGTGCTCGCCGGGTCGGCGTCCACGTCGGTGCGGCTGCGCGCCCAGCGCCCGGCCGGCCCGCCGGTCCGCTACCTCCCCACCGCAGACGAGGTCGCCGAGGCCGACGCCGTGGCCGAGGCCGTCGGCCGGCTGGTCGCCGACGGCGTGCCCACCTCCGAGATCGCCGTGCTGTTCCGCATCAACGCCCAGTCCGAGGCGTTCGAGGAGGCCCTGGCCGGACGTGGCGTCCCCTACGTCGTCCGCGGCGCCGCGCGGTTCTTCGAGCGCGGCGAGGTGCGGCAGGCGGTGACGCTGATCCGGGGGGCCGCCCACACCGACGGCGGCGCGACCCCCGTGGCCGACCTGGTCCGTGCGGCGCTCGGGGGCATGGGCTGGACGCCCGAGGCTCCGGCCGCTCGGGGCCAGACCCGCGACCGCTGGGAGTCGCTCCAGGCACTCGTCGCGATGGCCGACGAATCCGTCGATCTCACCAGCGCGGAGTTCGTCGCCGACCTCGACCGACGCGCCTCCGAGCAGCACGCGCCGGCTGCCGGCGGCGTGACCCTCTCGACGCTCCACGCAGCCAAGGGACTGGAGTGGGACGCCGTCTTCCTGGCCGGCATGCACGACGGGGCGATGCCGCTCTCCCACGCCACGACGCCGGCCGAGATCGAGGAGGAGCGCCGCCTCCTCTACGTCGGCATGACCCGGGCCCGCGTCCGGCTCACGGTCTCCTGGGCCGCGGCCCGGACGCCGGGCGGGCGCGGCAACCGCAGAGCCTCCCGGTTCCTCGACCGGCTGCTGCCCGACGAGGCCCGTGCCCCGAGCGCACGCCCCAAGGCCCGGCGTGCCGTGCACTGTCGAGAGTGCGGCAAGCCGCTGTCATCGGCCGCCGAGAAGAAGCGCGGCCGCTGCGGCGACTGCCCCGCGTCGTACGACGAGGAGCTCTTCGAGCGGCTGCGCGTGTGGCGCAAGGCGCGGGCCGACGAGGACGAGGTGCCGGCGTTCGTGGTCTTCACCGACGCCACGCTGCAGCTGATCGCCGAGCAGCGGCCGACCTCGGCGGCGGCTCTGCTGCGGATCAGCGGCGTCGGTCCGGCGAAGCTCGAGCGCTACGGCGACTCGCTGCTCGAGGTCGTCGGGTAGGGCCTTTGGTCACGGTCCGGAAACTTTCTTCAGAAATAGCCACTAAATGGTTTGCCGCTTACGAAGCCGTGCCGGTAGCGTTCCGTACATCACAGAACGCGCACATGGACCCCTGGCAAGGTCCGCGCCCGAAGATCCAGAGGAGGTGGCCCGCATGATCAACAACATCCACACGATGACGGCTCTCAGCCCGGCGTTTGGCGTGTCCGCGTATGGCCACTCCTCCGTCGTGCGCGGGGCCGCTGTCGCGCCTGTCGCCGGCACTCAGGTGTCGACGTGCGCCCGGATCCGCCTCATCGGCGACATGGGCCTCACGACCAAGGGCGACTTCCCGGGTACCTCTGCCTGGAGACCACCGACCTGTTGACTCTCAACAGCCACCGGCAGCCTCCAGGCCGCGGAACCCGACACCGGGATCCGCGGCCTTTTTAGATTTCCAACACAACTGCGATCAGGTCAACACAAGGAGGTGACAGACATGACCATCACTGTTCTCGACCGCCGGGACCGGACCACCGACACGCAGCCTGCGACGCTCGGAGGGCTCCACGACGCGGCCGACCAGGAGCGCGACGACCACCTGCCGTGCCGAGTCAACGACTCGGAGCTGTGGTTCGCCGAATCTCCTGCCGACGTCGAGTTCGCCAAGGCGCTGTGCCAGGACTGCCCCGTGCGGGACCTCTGCCTCTCCGGAGCTCTGGAGCGGCGTGAGCCCTGGGGCGTCTGGGGCGGAGAGCTGTTCCTGCAAGGAGTGGTGATCCCCCGCAAGCGTCCACGCGGACGCCCGCGCAAGAACGAGCAGGCCGCGTGACCAGCGAGCCGACCATGTCCGACACGAAAGCACTTCCTTGATCACTCACCAGAACGGAAACAAGACCATGATGAACAACCTGATGAACGAAGACCTGGCGCGCGCGCAGATGGCCGCGCGCCTGGGAGAGGCGCAGCAGCTCCGCCGTGGCCGCCAGCAGGCGGCGGCCCGTCGGTTGAGTCGCAAGGCCGAGCAGGCTGCGCGACAGGCGCGTCTGGCCCTGGCCCGCGCCATCTGAGGAACACCGCCTCGACCTGATCGCGAGTGTTCACCCGGAGCCCCGGTACGACTGGTTCGTACCGGGGCTCCGCCATGTCCAGGGCCATGTCCAGGGCCATGTCCAGGGCCATCTTCCGGACCTACAGTGGACAGCGTGAAGACGTGCGACTTCTGTGGCCGCCAGGCTGACGACGCCGAGACGCTGAGCTGGACCACCTCGATGGAGAACGGCCGGTCGCGCACGTACTGCGACGCCTGCTCCCGCGAGCACCTGCGGGCCATCGAGGGCAAGCTCGACAGCGAGTGGTGGTGAGGGGTCAGAAGTCGTTCATCGGTCCCATCCTGCCGTTCGCAGGACTTCGGTCACGGCGGCGATCGCCGGCCGCGACGACCCGTGCGGACACAGTCGCGGTGCCGGGCCGGCGTACGGGCCGGGCCAGCCCCAGTCCACGACGACCACGGCCCGGCCGCCGGTGGAGACGCGGTCGATCAGCCTGAGGACGTGCGGGTGGCGGTGCATGTCGCGCACCTGCAGCACCACGGGCCCCTCGCCGGCGACTCGAGGGCGTCGGGGGTGAGTACGACGTCCGCGCGGAGCCCCCACGGCACCTCGCCAACGGCGATCGAGGCGGCCGACGTGACCTGAGCGACGGTGGCGCCGGTGAGGTCCGGCAGGGGTCCCTCCACCAGCAGAGCGCGTCGTCGCACCCGCGAGCTGGGCAGCGTCGTCGATCTCGGCGAGCGGGGCGTCGCGGGGCGGGAGGTCCGCCAGCCGGTCCACCCGGGCGGCGGCGTCGCGGAGACGTTCCTCCGCAAGGAGGCCTGAGCGGACTGCCGCGACGACAGCGGCCTGCACGTCCCGAACGAGCGCGACGTCCTTCTCGGCGCCGAGGCAGAGGAGGTCGGCGCCGGCGGCGAGGGCGAGCACGGCGGCCTCCGCCACCGTGCGGGTGCCGGACACACCGACCATGTCGAGGGCGTCGGTCACCACGGCGCCGTGGAACCCGAGACGGTCGCGGAGCAGTCCGAGCACGCGGCGGCTGAGGGTGGCCGGGGTGTCCGGGTCCACGGCGCGCACGAGCAGGTGCGAGGTCATCACGGCGTCCGCGCCGGCGGAGATGGCGGCCGCGAACGGCGCGAGCTCGCGTACGCGCAAGGTGTCCAGGTCGGTGTCCACGGTGGGCAGGTCGAGATGGCTGTCCTGGGCGGTGTCGCCGTGCCCCGGGAAGTGCTTGGCGCACGCTCCGACCCCGGCCTCCCGGAGGCCCTCCACCCACGCCGCGACGTGCGCGGCGACGCGTTCGTGGTCGGCTCCGAAGCTTCGGGTCCCGATCACCGGGTTGTCCGGGTTCGTGTTGATGTCCGCCACCGGGGCCAGGTCGAGGGTCACCCCGACTGCGGCCAGATCGGCGCCCACGGCTCGCCCGGTCGCCCGGGTCAGCACGAGGTCGTCGGCTGCACCGAGGGCGGCTGCGCCCAGCACGGGACTCCCCTCGCGGGCGTACAGCCGGGACACGTCGCCGCCCTCTTCGTCCACCGCCACGACGGCCTTCGGACGGGCTTCCTCGACGGTCGCCGTCAGCTCCGCCAGAGCGTGCGAGCCTGCGGCCGTGTTGCTGCCGAAGAGGCAGATGCCCCCGAGGCCCTCGTGGAGCAGGTCGAGAACCTCGCCGGGCGGGTCGTGCCCGGGAAACCCGGCAGCTGGACCCGCAGGGCAAGGGCGTCGATCTCGGTCATCCGTCCCATTCTGGGCCACGCCCAGCCGCCCGTTCTCTCACCCCCAGGCGCAGCCGCAATGCGGGTGGCGCAGCCAGTCGTGCCGGGTCATCTCGAGGTCGGCGGTGACGGTGACGGTCGCCGACCGGAGCGCCGGCGACTCACCGTCGAGCCGGCGTACGACGTCGCGCACCGCCCAGGCCGCGCCCAGGTCGAGCAGGCTCGGGTCCCACACGGCGTGGGGCGCCGCAGGCAGGTCGTCGAGCTGGTGCAGCACCGTCGCCCGGCGGGCGTCGCGCTCCCCGAGGTGGGCGTCGACGCAGCGGAGGCACGCCGTCCGCCCGGGCTCGACGAAGGGCCCGATCCGTACGGCGGCGGGCAGCACCGCCAGCCACAGGTGGGCGACGTCGTCGCGCACCAGCCGGTCGGAGGTACGGCGTCGTGGCTCACCCAGGGTGACGACCAGCGTCGCGGCTGACGCGGCGTCCGCCACCCTGAGCCCGGCCGCCGCGCACGCCCGCGTCACCGGATCGCGCACCAGGGCTTCGACCTCCAGTGCCACCGGCGGCCGACGTTCTGCTCGCGCGCGGGCGCACCGGCTCGGCGCGGTCGCGTCGACGACCCAGCCCTCGTCGACCAGACGGTCGAGCACCGGACGGACCTCCGGTGCGGGCGGACGCTCCAACGCGGTCAGTGCGGCGTACAGCCCGGGACGGTCGCGCAGCACGAGTCGGTCGGGCTCGTCGAGGCCGATCTGCAGATGGGCATCGTCACGGCGTACGACGTGCAGGCCCGAGCGCAGCACCGGTCGCGCCAGCCCCGACCACCCGGTGCGCGTCCCCATGCCGGGGACGCTGCCACACGACGAGCGGGAGCGGTGTGACTCCTCCACAGGCCCGACACGACACGACCCCCGGACCGTGAGGCCCGGGGGTCGTGTTCGTCTCTGGTGCCTGTGCGCCTCAGGCCTTGCCGAGGATGCGGTTGAGGTTGGTACCGCAGACGGGGCAGACGGCCTTGGCCATCCGGGTGCCCTTGTCGTTGACGCGCACCTCGCCCTCGGCCTCGCGCTTCTCCTTGCACTTCACGCAGTAGAACTCGCCGCTCCAGGTCTCCGCCATGACGGCCTCCTTGCTTGTTCGTTCGCGGTCGTCGCGACGGGAATGTTGCCAGGGAAACCCGCCGGGCCCGGGCCGCGGTTGCCGCCCGGTCGGAACGACCCTACGACACCGTGGGCGCCCCGTGCACATGGCACACCGCTGAGCGTGGAACGGCGCGATTTCACGCTCAGCGCCCCCAGGTCCCACAAGGGCGGTTCCGGGGCCCACGCAGCCCCGTCGACGGCTTGCTGGAGAAGCCTGGCGGCCACGCCCGACCTGGGACCGGGCGGTGCGCTGGGGGAGCGTCGCCCGGTCCGCCACGCTCGCCACCGACGACCCCGGGGGAGGGCATCCGCGCGGCCCGCGAGCGTCGTGTCCCGAGTTCACCGGCCGTGACGTCTCGTCCGGCGTGGGGTGTGCGGACGGGACAAAGACGGGGACCCAGGTGCCTGACGCCGCTTGCCTTCCCCTTGCGAACGCCGTCTGGCGGCCTGGGGCCCCGTCTGGACGTCACGCTAGGAGGCGGCCGAGGACAGGGTCAACGCGTGGCGGCAGGTTGCCCCCCGAACCTGTGGACAGCCCTGTGGACAACTGCCCGACAGCCTGTGGATAACCGGGCGCACGCCGGGGATGGGTTGGGGAGACGCCTGTGGAGCCGTGCCGGGCGGAGAGGCGCGCGGGCCGCTGACCAGCCACAATGCTGTGCACCGGGTGTGGAGAGAAAATATCTCGAGCCCAGGCTCGGGGAAGGAGCCGCATGACCCCGCCAGCCGCCCGACCAGATGTCCGGCCAGACACGCCGTACGAGCAGGGTCCCGTCGCCGCACTCCGCCGGGTCGCATTCCTGATGGAGCGGGGCCGCGAGGAGACCCGGCGCGTCCAGGCGTTCCGCAACGCCGCGGCGACGCTCCTCCCGCTCGCCGACGACGAGGTGGCGGACCGGGTCGAGGCCGGGACGCTCACCGAGCTGGCCGGGATCGGACCCAGCACCGCGGCGGTGATCGAGGCGGCGGTCCGGGGCGAGGTGCCGGATCGGCTCGCGAAGCTCGAGCGCGAGTACGCCGGACCGCTCACCGCCGGCGGGAAGGACCTCCGCGCGGCGCTGCGCGGCGACCTGCATTCCCACTCGGACTGGTCCGACGGCGGCTCGCCGATCGAGGAGATGGCCTTCACCGCGATGGAGCTCGGCCACGACTACCTCGTGCTCACCGACCACTCGCCGCGCCTGACCGTGGCCAACGGGCTCAGCCCGGCCCGGCTCACCAGGCAGCTCGGGGTCGTCGACGCGGTCAACCAGCACCTCGCCGGCTCGGGCTTCACGCTGCTGAAGGGGATCGAGGTCGACATCCTCGACGACGGCGGCCTCGACCAGACCGAGGAGATGCTGGCGCAGCTCGAGGTCCGGGTGGCGAGCGTGCACTCGAAGCTGAAGATGGAGCCCGAGGCCATGACCACGCCGGATGATCGGGGCGGTCCGCAATCCCCGGACCAACGTGCTGGGCCACTGCACCGGACGGCTGGTGACCGGCAACCGCGGCACCCGACCCGGCAGCCGGTTCGATGCCAAGGCCGTCTTCGAGGCCTGCGTCGAGAACGACGTCGCCGTGGAGATCAACTCCCGCCCCGAGCGGCGGGACCCGCCGACGGCGCTGCTCGAGCTCGCCCGCGACCTCGGGTGCCGCTTCTCGATCGACTCCGACAGCCACGCGCCGGGCCAGCTCGACTTCCTCGACTACGGCTGTGAGCGCGCCGAGGCGGCCGGCATCGAGGCCGACCGGATCGTCAACACCTGGCCGCGGGAGCGGCTGCTCGCGTGGGCCGACAAGGCCCCCTGACGCCGAGTCGGCGCATGACGACTCGACGTTTCACGCGCAGGCGTCGGAGCGTCTGCGGCCGACCTGTCGGCGGTGACGGCTAGCGTGGCGAGCATGCCGACCCAGACCCCCGTGGAGGTACGCCGCTCCGCGCGACGTCGGCGTACGGTCTCGGCCTACCGCGAGGGCGACCGGATCGTGGTGCTGATCCCCGCGCGGATGAGCCGCGCGCAGGAGGCCGAGTGGGTCGAGACCATGGTCGCGCGGGTCGAGAAGGCCGAGGCTCGTCGACGTCCCGGTGACGACGACCTGATGCGCCGGGCCACCGTGCTGAGTCGCGCCTGGCTCGACGGCCGGGCCGAGCCACTGTCGGTGCGGTGGGTCGACAACCAACGGTCCCGCTGGGGCTCGTGCACGCCGGCCGACCGCACGATCCGGCTGTCCCGCCGGCTGCAGGACATGCCGGCCTGGGTGATCGACTACGTGCTGGTCCACGAGCTGGCTCACCTGCTCGAGGCGGGCCACAACCCGCGCTTCTGGGCGCTGGTGGCCGGTTACCCGCGGGCCGAGCAGGCCAAGGCGTGGCTCGACGGCTACTCCGCCGGAGCGAGGCTCGAGGGCCCTGCCGACGATCCCGACGACTGACAGCGGGCGCGGGCCAGGTCGATCAGCTCGACCATCTCGTCCTCGAGGTCGGGGAGGGCGCCGACCGGCCACCACCGCACGTCCAGCGACTCGTCGCTGACCCGGGGTCCGGCGCCCGGCTGCGCGACCGCGACGTGCCGCACGTCGAGGTGGTGCACGGTGCCGCGCGGGTCGCAGAAGCCCACGGCGTGCCGGTCGAGGTGCAGCGGCTCGGGGTCGAACCGCAGATCCGCGAGCCCTGACTCCTCGACAGCCTCCCGCAGCGCGGTCGCGGCCAGCGAGGCGTCACCCGGCTCGTGGTGACCGCCGAAGGCGAACCACCGCCGGGCCTTGCGGTGCAGGTTGAGCAGCACGGCGTCCAGGCCGGCGGAGAGCACGAGGGTGCCCGCCGTCAGGTGGTCGGGGAAGCACGACCGCAGCAGCCCGTCGGCGTGGTCCTCGAGGTGCGCGACGTAGTCGTCGCGGAGCCTGGCCTGGGCGTCGGAGGGCGGCGCCCATCCGCGGAGCGTGGCGAGCGCCTCGGCGTGGGCGGTCACTCCTCCTCGGGCGGGCCGTCGGCCGACCATCCGCTGGCCGCCCATCCCGCCGTCCAGCAGGTTGCGCAGCTCGGCGTCGAAGTCGTCGGAGGTGAGGGCCTGCGGGGCGTCGGAGCCCTCCCGGAAGCCCAGCGGGTCGTCGAGGTCGGCGTCCGTGGGCAGCAGGTGGGGGCTCATCCAGACACCGTCGCGCGCCTCGGCGCCCTGGCGGGTGCGCAGCGAACCCCACAGCGTGGAGGCGTCGCGGAGCCGGCGGGGCCGAAGCTCGAGGCCGACCAGCGAGGCGAACGTCTCCTCGGCCGGCCCGCCCGCGGCGCGGCGCCGGCGGACTGCCTCCTGGAGCTTCGTGGCCGTCGGCATCCGCTCGGCCGTGGCCTGGCTGACCACCTCGTCGACCCACCCCTCGACCAGCGCGAGCGCGATCTCGAGCCGTTGGAGGGCGGCCTCCTGCTGCGGGGAGCGGGGGATGTCGAAGAGCCCGCCGTCCATCAGCTCCTGCATCGCCTCGAGGTTGCTCGGGTCGACGCCGCGCAGGCGCTCCTCCAGCGTCTCCTGGATGCCGGCGGTGTTGATCTCGATGCCCTGGGCGTAGTCGGTGACGGCGCCGATCAGGTGGTCGCGCAGCCACGGCACGCCGGCGAAGAGTCGCTGGTGGGCCGCCTCGCGCAGCGCGAGGTAGAGCAGCACGTCGCTGTCGGGCACGTCGAGGCCCTCGGCGAAGCGGGCGACGTTGGCCGGGACCAGCGCGGCCTTGCCGGCCGCGCCGAGCGGGAGGCCGACGTCGGAGGCGGTGAGGACCTCGCCCGCGAGGGCGCCGAGCCCGGAGCCGACCTGTTGGGCGAGCATCGCGCCGATCGCCTTGCCGAGCATCGCCATGATCGGGCCGCCCATGCTGGCGGCCTCGGCGGGCAGGGCGTTGCCGAGCGCGCCGACCGACGACGCGGCGATCGGCTCGACGAGGACCTTCCAGACGTCGGTGGTGCCGACGATCCACTCGGCCCGGCTCCACGCCGCGGTCGAGGTCACGCCGGAGGGGAAGTGGGTCGTCTCGTCGAGCCAGTGGTCGGCCAGGCGTACGGCGTCGGCGACCTCGTCGTTCTGCTTCTGCGACGGGCTCGGGTCGGGCTCCTGCGCCACGGTCTTGCGCGCCATGTCGACGGCCACGTCCCAGTTCAGCGGGCCGTCGTACGGCTGCATCATCGACTGGAGCTGGTTGAAGATCTGGCCGAGGTCGGGTGCCCCTCCGCCGAAGAACTGCTCGAAAGGCGTACCGCGGAACGGGTTGGCGCCGCTCGGGTCGTCGTCCTGCGGCGGTTCGTTGGTCATGGCTCCACGGTACGCCGTCGCCGGTCACCGATCCCGGGCGTTCGCTGACCGCGGACGAGGCCCCCATCGGCCCGACGAGATGGCCTAGGGTCGAGGTCGTGCCCGACCCCGCCGAGACGCCCGCCGAGACGCCGGTCGTGCGGCTCGTCGACCTCCGCGAGACCCCGCTCGACGTGGGCGAGGTCCTGGCCGCGCTCGGCGACGAGGCTTCAGGAGGGCTGACGCTGTTCGTCGGCCGGGTCCGAGACCACGACCACGGGCTCGGCGTGCGCGGCCTCGACTACACCGCCCACCCGACCGCGCTCGACGCGCTGCGCCGGGTCTGCGAACGGGTCGCCGAGGAGTACGACGTGCACGGCGTGGCAGCGGTCCACCGGGTCGGGGTGCTCGAGATCGGTGACATCGCGGTCGTCGTCGCGACGTCGGCGGCCCACCGCGGCGAGGCGTTCGCGGCGTCCCGGGCGCTGATCGACACGCTCAAGGACGAGGTGCCGATCTGGAAGCACCAACAGTTCACCGATGGCAGCGACGAGTGGGTCGGCACCCCCTGACCGTGCCCTGTACCGCGCGCCTCGCGGCCGGTGGTGCTCGGCGTGCCTACCCTGACCGGGTGGTGATCCTCTGGTGGCTGGCCCCGCCCGTCGTGGCGACGGTGCTCGCCATGTGCTGGGTCTCGTGGCTCGGCAGGGCCGGTCGCGGCCAGGTCGACCCCGAGGTCGCCGTACGCCGACTGGGCGACGCCATGTCTCGGCCGGTCCCCACCCCTCGATCGACGCCCCAGCGGGCCGTGCCCGAAGAGCGCGGCTCCGGCGTGGCCGTGAGGCCGTCCAGCCGGACGTCGGGGACCACCCGCCGCGCTTCCTGAGCACACCCTGAGATACTGAGGTTTTCATGGTGTCTGAGAGGCTTGTCCCATGACTCAGCGCACCTGGGCCGCACTTCTGGCCGTGCCGCTGTTCGTCGTCCTCGGGTTGTACGTCGCGGTGACGGGGTTGCCCTTTGTCACCTACGCCCCCGGGCCGACCGTCAACGTGCTGGGTGAGAACGGTGGCAAGCCCATCATCGACGTGCAGGGCCACCCTTCCTACCGTGACGACGGGCAGCTGCGGATGACCACGGTCTCCGTCACCCAACGCGACGCCACGCTGGACCTGTTCACCCTGATGCGCACCTGGGCCTCCCGCGACGAGGCGGTCTACCCGTTCTTCGCGCAGTACGGCACCAGCGGGAACCAGCAGCAGGACGCCCAGGAGGGCCAGGTCGAGATGGTCACCTCCCAGGACGCCGCGGTGGCCGCGGCCCTCACCCAGCTGCACATCCCGATCCACCCCGCGATCGAGATCGTGAGCGTGACCGACGGCATGCCGGCCGACGGCAAGCTCAAGGTCCGCGACGTGCTGCGCAAGGTGGGCGACACCAAGATCACCCCCACGACCGACGTCGCGAAGCTGATCGCCGCCGTGCCCGCCGGGTCGTCGGTGCCGATCACCGTCGAGCGCGACGGGAAGCCGGTCACGGTCCAGCTGACGCCGGTGACCAAGAACGGCCACACGCTGGTCGGGATCACGCTCCAGACCAGCTACACGTTCCCGTTCAAGGTAGGGGTCAACATCTCCGACTCGATCGGCGGACCGAGCGCGGGCCTGATGTTCGCGATGTCGATCTACGACACGCTCACCCCGGGGTCGCTGACCGACGGCAACGTGGTCGCCGGCACCGGCACCATCACCGCCGACGGCAAGGTCGGCCAGATCGGTGGGATCCAGCAGAAGATCGCCGGCGCCCGGCAGGACGGCGCCAAGCTGTTCCTCGTCCCGCCGTCCAACTGCGCCGACGCGCTCGGCGGTGACAACGGCTCGATGAGGCTGGTCAAGGCGCCGACCCTGGCCAAGGCGGTCACCGAGGTCCGCGCCTGGGCGGCCGACCACAACGCCCCGCTCCCGTCGTGCCGGCCCAGTTCGACCGAGGCGTCGTCGTGAGCGGGCTCGGGAGCGTGGGGGAGCCGGGTCTCGCCGCGGCAGTGCTCGAGATCGAGCGTCACGCCGCCTCGGCCGGCTGGGACCAGCCCGCCCGGCTGTTCGCACTGGTCGAGACCGCCGAGCTCGCCGCTCGCGAGCCCCAGCTGGCAGCAAGCCTGGGTGACGAGGCGCTGACCTCGATCGAGCAGGAGGGCCTGGTGCCCGGGCGGTCGCTGGAGGAGCAGCTCGCGGCGATCACCTGGCCCGAGACGGTCCACGGGTGCGCGGCCCTGGTCGAGCGCTTCGTGCTGCCACCCGAGGTCGAGGCCGATCTGCCCGACGACGCTGCCTCGGCGGCGGCGTACGCCTCGGAGCACCCCCACCGGCAGGAGGTGCGGATCGTGGCTGCCGCGACGCGCACCGGCGCGTCGTACTGTGCCCTGAGACTGCGGGCGCACGACGAGGACACCTCGGTGTTGACCGGTACGGCGCTCGTGCCGGAGCTGGTCGACCTGGTCCGGGCCACCCTCGAGGAGGAGAGCGCATGAGCGACTCGCTGGAGCAGGAGTTCGACGACCTCCAGCCCCGCCGCATCAGCCGCGCCCGGATCCTGCTGTTCGTCGTGGTCGGCGTGATCGTCGCGATCTTCCTGGTCACGATGTTCGCCTCGCTCTACACCGACCGGCTCTGGTACTCCTCGGTCGGCTACGCCGGTGTCTTCGACAAGATGCTCTGGACCCGGGTGGGGCTGTTCGTCGGCTTCGGGGCGCTGATGGGTGGCGCGGTCGCCGCGAACATGATCATCGCCTACCGCGCACGGCCGTTCCACCGGCCCGACTCCCCGGAGCAGACCGGTCTGGACCGCTACCGCGACGCGGTCGCCCCGATCCGGGCGCTGCTGCTGGTCTCGGTGGCCGGCGTGATCGGGCTCTTCGGCGGGGTCGCCGCCAACGGCCAGTGGCGCTCGTTCCTGCTGTGGGCCAACCGGGTGCCGTTCCACACCTCCGACTACTACTTCCACAAGGACGTCGGCTTCTACGTCTTCACGTTGCCCTGGCTCCACTTCCTGGTCGGCTTCGCGATCGCGGTGCTGGTGCTCTCGGCCCTGAGCGCGCTCATCGTCCACTACCTGTACGGCGGGATCCGCCTCCAGGGGACCAGCGACCGGATGTCGACGTCCGCGACCATCCAGCTGTCCATCCTGGTCGGCCTCATCCTGCTGGCCAAGGCGGTCGGCTACTGGCTCGACCGCTACGACCTGGTCACCGGCTCCGGGCAGCTGGTCACCGGGATGGGCTACACCGACCAGCACGCCGTCCTGCCGGCCCGCAACATCCTGGTGTGGGTCGCGCTGATCTGCGCGGTGCTGTTCTTCCTCACCGTCTGGCGCCGCACCTGGCTGCTGCCCGGCGTCGGGATCTCGCTGCTCCTGGTCACCTCGATCCTGCTCGGCCTGATCTGGCCGGCCTTCGTCCAGCACTTCCAGGTCGACCCGACCGAGCTGGACAAGGAGGCGCCGTACATCGCGCAGAACATCGATGCGACGCGGCAGGCCTACGACCTCGGCGACATCAAGCAGGTCCTGGCGCCCAAGAAGGTCACGGCGGCAACGGTGCAGGACCTGATCGACCAGACGCAGGCTGTCCCGGTGCTCGACCCGTCGCGGATCTCGCGGGCCTTCCAGCAGATCCAGCAGGTCGCGTCGTACTACTCGGTGCCCAGCGTCCTCGACGTCGACCGCTACCCGATCCAGGGCACCGACCGGGCGCTCGTCCTCGGGGTGCGGGAGCTGGACCAGACCGGGATCACCCCGGGCCAGCAGAACTGGACCAACCTCCACACCGTCTACACCCACGGCAACGGCGTGATCGCCGCGTTCGGCAATCAGCGGCCGGCCGACAACGTCGCCGAGAGCCAGCAGATCGAGTGGGCGGAGGGGCAGGGAGCCGGGCAGGACGCGCTCCAGAAGTCGACGGGTCCGTTCGAGAACCGGGTCTACTTCGGCGAGGGCAGTCCGAACTACTCCATCGTGGGGAAGGCGCCCGGAGCGCAGGACGTCGAGCTCGACCTGACGGCGAACGGCACGCGCGCCCAGACGACGTACGCCGGGGGCGGCGGGGTGTCGGTCGGCAGCTTCTTCCACAAGATGATGTACGCGGTGAAGTTCGGCGACTCCAACTTCCTGCTCTCGGGCCGGGTCGGCCCCGACAGCAAGGTGCTCTACTACCGCAACCCGGTGACCAGGGTCGAGAAGGTCGCGCCCTGGCTGACCCTCGACAGCGACATCTACCCGGCGATCGTCGACGGGCGGATCCTGTGGATCGTCGACGGCTACACCACCACCGACCACTACCCGCAGGCCGAGCGCGACTCGTTCCACACGATGACCACGGACTCGCTGTCCCCGCCGTCCGGCGTACGGACGCTGCCGTCGGACCAGGTCAACTACATGCGCAACGCGGTCAAGGCGACCGTGGACGCGTACTCCGGCAAGGTCACGCTCTACGCGTGGGACGACTCGGACCCGATCCTGCAGGCCTGGCGCAGTGCGTTCCCCGGCACCGTCGAGGACAAGGCCCAGATCCCGCCGGACCTGATGCAGCACCTGCGCTACCCCGAGGACATGTTCAAGGTGCAGCGCTTCCAGTACGCGCGCTACCACGTGGAGGACGCGACCGACTTCTACCAGGCCAACAACCAGTGGGCGGTGCCCGAGGACCCGGTCCGGGCCGGCAGCAGCCAGACCCCGATCCGGATGTACAGCCGCGATCCTGAGACCGGTCAGCCGGTGTGGTCGCTGCTGTCCAGCTATGTGCCGCGGGGCAAGTCCAACCTGGTCGGCGTGGTCGCCGCGGACTCCGACGCGACGTCGCCTGACTACGGCAAGATCCTCGTGGAGAAGCCGCGGAGCGAGAACGTCCCAGGTCCGACGCAGGCCTACAACAACCTGATCTCCGACCCGCAGATCACCCGCAAGACGCAGCGGTTCAAGCTCGGCGACGCGACGACGCAGTACGGCAGCGTGGTCTCGGTACCTCTCGCGTCCGGCCTGATGTACGTCGTACCGGTGTATGCCACGAAGCTGCAGTCCGACGCCACGTCGTACCTCACGCTGCGCTACGTGATGGTGCAGTACGGCACCGAGGTGGGTATCGGCGACACCCTCGTCGACGCGATCACCGACATGGCCGGCGCGACCCCACCCCCCGTCCAGAACCCGGGCAAGGGCAGCAGCCAGAACCCGAGCAAGGGAGATCGGGCGAAGGCGCGGGCACTGCTCCAGAAGGCGCAGTCCGACTTCGCCGCGGCCGACCAGGCGCTCCGGCAGGGCCAGGCCGAACAATGGGTCAAGCTCAGCCACCTGGCCAGGGTCGAGGTCGCCAAGGCGCTGAACCTGCTGCAGTGACCTCACTCCGTGGATTTGAGCCCGCCCCGCCCACCCTCTACAGTGGGGTCTACCGACGCGGGGTGGAGCAGCTCGGTAGCTCGCTGGGCTCATAACCCAGAGGTCGCAGGTTCAAATCCTGCCCCCGCTACCAATGTGATGTCTCAAGACATCGGAATAGCCCGGACCTGCGATATGCAGGTTCGGGCTAGTTCTTTCGGGTGTGGGGCCGGGTGGTCGGCCGGTGGGCTGGTAGTCGCTGCGTGGGTCGATGGTGAGGTCGCGGAGGAGTTCTCCGGTGGCGGCGTTGACGACGCGGACGTGGAGGTCGTGGACGAGCAGGATGACGTAGGTTCCGGCGTAGGTTCGGCCGACGCCGATGTGGCGGAGTCGGCCGGCGACGCGCAGGGTGACGCTGCCGGCCTTGTCGATCTTGTCGTGGCGGACGCGGTCGTGGGTGTCGGTGCTGCGGTCGGTGCCGGGGGTGGCCTTGGGCAGGGAGTGTGTAGAGCGGTGGCTGGGGTGGCGCGGTGGGGCAGCGAGCGGTGCGGTCGCCGGTGGTTGTACTCGCTCGACGAAGGTCTCGAGGAGGGCCTGGAGCTCGGCGAGCGTGGTCGGCTGGATCGGGCTGGGCGCGGAGCCACTTCTTCATCGTCTGCTGGAACCGTTCGACCTTGCCGTAGGTCTGCGGGTGGTTGGGCCGGCCGTTCTTCTGGGTGATGTTGCGGTCGCGGAGTTCGTGCTTCGAAGGTGTTGCGGCCGCCTTTCGGCCGCGCCGGCGAGCCGGGTGGTGAAGACCATGCCGTTGTCGGTCAGCGTGGAGGCCGGGAATACCGTGCATGGTCAGCGGCTTCGCGGAACGTGGCCAGCACGATCGGGCCGGTGACCCGGGCGTGTGCGGTGACGTGCAGGGCGTAGCGGGAGCAGTCGTCGAGCCAGGTCAGGATCTCGGTGTCGGCGCCGGGTCGGCCGTCGGGGTCGGGTGAGCCGGTAGTGGGTGAAGTCGGACTGCCAGGTCTCGTTGGGCTGCTCGGCTTCGAACCGGATGTAGGAGCTCTTGGGTCGCTTCGACGGGTCCGGGGTCGACCGTGCCCGGCCCGGACCAGGATCCGGTTGATCGTCGCCCGGGACAGCGTGGTGGCGTGGTGGTGATGTCGAGGTGCCAGCCGATGGTGTCCGCGCCGGCGTCCAGCCCGGCCTCGGTGAGCTTCTTGCGCAACCGCAGGACCAGCTCGACGGTCGCCTCAGGGGTCGCGGTCGGGAGCTGGACTTCGGGGCACGGGAGCGGCGGCTCGAACGCCGCCTCACCCTCGGCCCGGTAACGGGCCATGAGCCGGCTGATCCAGCCCTGGGACACGCCGTAGGTGCGGGCCACCTCGGACTGGGACTGGACCGGCGAGAACAGCAGTGATGACCAACCGGCTGACGTTTCGACATGGCCGAGCCTGCGAGCCACCGGCCATTCCGATGACCTGCGACACGCTATTCCGATGTCGTGAGACACCCCATTCCGATGTCCTGAACCAGCACATGTGATGTCTCAAGACATCGGCGACACCCGGACCTGCGAATGCAGGTCCGGGTGTTGTTCATTTGGGGGTCGTGGGGCAGGGCCTTTGGTGCTCCGGTGGGCTGGTAGTCGCGGTTCGGGTCGAGGATGAGTTCGCGCAGCAGTTCTCCGGTGGCGGCATGGACGACGCGGATCTGGAGGTCCTGGATGAGCAGGATGATGCAGGTTCCGGCGTAGGTTC
>CAWFVO010000022.1:0-9120 GCA_963819295.1 uncultured Actinomycetota bacterium | reverse complement strand
CGGATGGCGCTGAATGGGATGAGGATGAATAGGGCGAGCGCGAGGTAGCCGACAACCGCAGCAACTGGCACGAACAGACCCACGAGGATCATCACTACGTACAGCCCCAGGGTGGGTGTGAGCCGCTTGGTGAGGGTCTTCACGTCCTCATCGGCCAGGTCAGGGGTCACCAGGTGCTCGCGGACCGCGTATCGCCAAAGGACGGAGACCATGATGAATGCCAGCAACAGGTTGAGCCCATACACGGTGGCGGCGATCCGCTCCGCATCTGATTCGTGGACGTACTCCGCCAACAGTTTCGTCGGGAACGGCAGGAACGACACGACGAGGAGCAGCAGCAGGTTCAGCCGGATCAGCACAGAGTCGGCATGGTCGAGGTACTCGGTGATCACGGTGTGGGCGAACCAGACCGCCCCGATGGTTGCGAAACTCACGAAGTAGGCCAGGTAGGACGGCCACTGGTCGCCGAGCGCGCCGAGTAGGTCATTCCCGGAGTCGGGGGGGACGGCGATCTCCAGAATGAGGAGCGTGATCGCGATGGCGAACACGCCGTCGCTGAAGGCCTCCATCCGCCCGGTCCGGTATCCAGGATGGCGGGTCGTGGCCTCAGGCTCGGTCATGCGGGGACACTATCGCTGGCGATGGGTGGGCTCCTGGCGGTGAATCGCCAACGCGCTCTCATAGCCGCGGTCCGGATGTGCGCTCGTGTCATTTGATCATGCGAGTCCAGGGCCCCAGCGTGAGGAGCGTGCGCGGGTTCACGGACCGCCGAGGGACCGGGAGGAGTGCGGGCGGTCCCGCGGAGCACGTTCGCGCCACGGGTTCCACACCTCTACGCTCGGCCATGTTGCGAGGCGAGCAGGTTTACCTTCGGGCCCGTTACGAGTCCGACGTCCCTGTTCTGCAAGGCGAGCTCTACGACGACGTCGAAGGTTACGTCAGCGCGGACCCCATCGGTTGGCGCCCTCTGCCGCGAGGACCGGGCTCGCGGTATGACCCTAAGCCGCCGTCCGAGGCCTCCGCCGCCTTCTCGATTGTCAGCGCCCATGACGACGCCCTGGCCGGTGAGGCGCTTCTCTACGACATCGACCTGCACAACCGCTCGGCCCACATCGGCCTCGCCCTGCTCCCGGCGGCCCGAGGACGCGGCTACGGCTCGGAGACCGTTCGGCTACTCACGGGGTACGGCTTCGACGTGTTGGGGTTGCATCGGATCCAACTAGAGACCTTGGTGAGCAATGCCGCGATGCTTTCCGCGGCCGAGAAGGTGGGATATCACCAAGAGGGCACGCTGCGTGAAGCGGTGTGGCTATTAGGTCAGTTCACGGACACGGTCGTGATGGGCCAGACCGCCGATCAGTGGCGTCGACAATAAAAACCCTGGGCCACCAGATGCCTCAAAAGCGTCCGCCCCTTTACCGATCGAACGCACGCTCATGCCGGTGCTGTCCGGTCGAGCGCACATGCCGATGAGCGTGCTGTGGATTTTCGCCAGGCGCGACATACGAGCGAACCGCCCGACAACCCGAGCCAGCGCGACGGCCCCATTCGAAACCGCTCGGGTCGGACAGACCCTCGAGTCGTCCCCGATGTTGGGTCAGGGGTCTCGGGCGCAGCGGTTGACCTGTCACGACTCTCAGGCTCGTCCGCCCGATGGTGCCCAGGACTAGTAATCCCCCCCATGTGCGGGGCCGGTCTTAGGGCGAGCGTGGGGTTCCACAGGCCGCACATCCCGGCCACCGAACAAAGGAAACCCTCATGGCCCCGTGGTCGAACCTCCACCGCCCCGCCTCCCGCAATCGCCGCATCACCGGTGCGGTGGCGGCGGTCGTAATCGTGACCTTGGCGCTGGGGGTGGGCCTGGCGAGCCAACGACGTCTGTCCGCGGCGCCCCTCCCCACCGCGCCCCTCCCCACCGGGCCCCTCCCCACCGCGCCCCTCCCCACCGCGCCCCTCCGCTCCCCACCGCGCAGAGACATGCGAGCTTGGGCCGCCTCGCGTATGGGATCAACGGAGACATCTACGTGGCCGACCCGGACGGCATGAACCGCGTCCGGATCGCGAACGGCGCTTCCGCAGCCACGTCGGCCCGGCAGCGGGCTGTCGCGCACCCCTGGGGCCCGGACACGTGCGGCAGCTATTCGGGGGAGGGTCCTATGTGGTCGCCCGACGGGCGGCACCTCGCCTATCGAGGAGCAGTCGGTCGCGCAGGCTCGTGTTGGGGGACCGTCATCATCAGCGATCCGGCGGGTCACCGTGTCGCATCGTTCCCGGGTGAGGGCTGGCTCATCTCGTGGTCGCCCGATTCCACCCGGGTTGCCACCTGGGTCAGCCCCCGTCACACGTTGGACTCAACGATCGGCATCTACGGGCTCGACGGGGTGCGCCAGGCGCTGCTCACCGTGCCCCCCGGACTCATGGAGCCAGGCGACCACGACCCGGTCTGGTCGCCGGACGGTACCTCGCTGGTGGTCCCGCAAGGGGTGCAGATCCCCCTCGACGGTTCCGCTCCGCTGGTTCTACCGGCGAACGACCCACGAGCGCACTATGGTGCCGCGTCGTCGCCCGACGGATCTCGGATTGCCTGGCTCCACTACGGACAGCCCAAGGGACCGGTGCTCGTCGTGGCTGAGCCCGATGGCTCCCAAGCTCGGGTGCTGACCCCCGGTGGCGTCCAGGGCTTCAAGTGGTCGCCCACCGGCGATCGGATCGCCTTCGAATCTCAGACGCGAGGAGCGAGGACGGTTATGGGCCGCCCCACCGAACTCCGCATCGTCAACGTGGCCACTGGAACCGTGACGCCGCTGGACGGCCTGGGCGAGGCATCCAAGCTCAGTGTCGTCAAGTTCTCAGCCGAGGGTGACCAGATCCTGTTCTCCAGAACGCGCGCCAACGGTGGGACGTCACTATGGAGCGTCCATACCGACGGCTCCCACCCCCACCTACTGGTGGCCGGGAGCGACTGGGGCGATTGGCAATCGTTGAGCCCGACGCGCTCCGACCCGCGGTGACACGGATCGGCAACTGGTTGGAAAAAGTGAGACAAAGCAGCGTGCTGCACCGACGGCGTGCCGCAGCATGTGTCGTCTTGGTCGTCGGGATGTTGACATCATCCCCGCTGAGTGTCGGGTGACGCACGCACAACCGTCCTCTCATGCCGCTGTCCGCGCGCAGATCTTAAAGTGTCTTCCTCACTACGGCAGGTGGTGAGACAGCTCCGAAAGCCGGTTTCCATCGCACACTCATGCCGAGGAGCGGAGGTCGGGGGGTCCCCAGTCCGCACTCCGAGGCGTAGCGTTGGTACACCTCGGGGAGAGGAGACGGCGGTCATGGTGGCGATGGCCGAGATCTTGGCGTTGGTACTTCTGACGGCTGCCCTTGTCTGGTGTGTCACTCGCACGAACCTGTTCCGCCACTGGCACGCACACAACAGCCATCCGGGCCAGCAGGGTACGAGACGCGCCATCGCGGACTTCCGCCGCGACCCCAACCTCGAGCGGCGCGGCGGCGATACGGGCTGATCGGTCGGCCAAGGCACAGAGGCGGCAAAGTTTCCCATGCCGCAGTTGTGCAGATGGGAATCCCACGTCCTCACATCAGCGTAAGGCGGTTTGTGTCAAGCCTTGGGTCGGTGCCCTGGTCCGTCGTCGTCCCTGCATAGCTGAATGGGGCTGTGTGCCCGGCAGCGGGTAATCGGGTTGTGTCGACGACGGGCGGGGCTGCCCATGATGTGAGTCGAGGTACTGGTGGTCCTCGATGCCGCGTAGGGCTCGCCCCGACCGTCAGCTCGTGTGCTGCCGCCTGCTCGATCGTGGGGTCAGGCGGCCAGGGTGACTCGTTTTCTTGGTGCCGCCGTGGGTGGCGATCTCGGGGTCCCAGGCTTGGCCGGTGGTGATGACGGCGTGCAGCTGCCGCAGGATCGCAGCGGCGACCACGGTCTGGGCCTGGGTGGGCTTGAGCTTGTTGTGCTCGCGGGTGGTCAGGTGGCGGTACCGGTTGGCGTAGATGGTGTTGGTCTGCAGCGCTCCCCACGCCGCGCGCCAGGCCGCGACCCGGAGCCGGGGCCGGCCTTTCCCGGTCAGCTTGGTCTGGCCGGTGAAGGTCCCGGACTTCTTCTCTCGTGGTGCCAGTCCGGCGTGCTTGACCAGCGCCCGGCCGGTGGTGAACCGCCGGGGGTCGCCGGTCTCGGCGAGGATCGCGGCCGCACCGACCGCGCTGATCCCGGGGATGCTGGTGACCAGGGTGGTGAGGTCCAGCTCGTCGAGGACCGCGACCATGCGGTCCTCGGTCTGGGCCAGGCGTTGCTGGTCTGCCTCCCAGTCGACCAATACCCAAGGCAACACGCTCCAAGGCGCCGCGTCGGTGGGCGAGCACCCCTACCTGGTCGGCCAGGGCCGTATAGAGGTGGCGGGCGATCCGTAGACACGGCTTCTGCCCGCCCCGCTGGGTGATCTCGCGGCGCACCGCACGTTCGAACCGGGCCCAGCCCAACCGTCGGGTCCGGTCCAGGTCCCCGCCGTCGCGGACCAGGACCACGGCCATGCCCGCGGCCCAGGTCTGGGAACGGAACGGCTGCGCTGCGGCTGCCAGGGCGGCCGGCCACACACACGTCCAGCAGGTCGCGGACCTGCTGGACCTGGGCGACGCCTGCGGTGATCAGCTCCTCCCGGCGGGCGCCCAGGTGCCGCAGCCGGCCCCACGTCTGGTCGACCGGCTCCGGGGCATAGCAGCGCAACTGCGCGGTCAGCCGGGCGGTCAGCCGGGCGATCAGCACCGCGTCCTTCTCATCGGTCTTGTCGAACCTCAGATCCTCCGACCGCCGTGCCCATGAGGTCTGCATCGGCTGCACACACACCATCGGCATCCCCCGGTCCGCGGCCAGCTGACCCAGCACCCGCCAACGGTGCCCGGTCGGCTCACACGCCACCGTCACCCCGGCGAACCCCTCCGCCGCGGCGCGGCCGGCAGCCCAGTCCAAAGCCGTACCGAGATCCCACGCCTTGCACCGGAACGTCCGCCGTGCCAGCACCACCGAGTCGTGGTCACACACCACCACCATCTGCTTGTTGTCGGCCAGGTCGATCCCCACGATCGCGTTGCCGACCGGCACCAACTCCCGCAGCCGCGCCAGCCGAGCGTTGCGGTTGCGGTCACCACGCGACACACCATTACCGTTGGTCATGAACGTCCTCCCCATGTGAATGGGACACCAAGCCCGACAAGCGCATCAGGGGGACGTTCCTACGCCCGGCACGACACGCAGAACGTGTTCCTATGCCGCTGAGCGCGCACCCGCACGCCATTGCCGCAGAATGCGCGTGCATCCAGGGGCTTACGTGCTTACACGCAACCACACGGCGGAGCGTCCTGTGCCCTGCGGCTTGAGGAGCCCTTCGTCCTTCAGTTCATTTAGGACGAGTCGGATGGTTGGATCGCTGATGCCGGGTAGCGCGGCTCTGACGTCGGAGATCGCAAAGACGGGCGCACTGTGCCTCAAGACGTGCTCACGGACGCGTTCGGCTTTCGTGCCCCCATACCTATCGGCGGCGACGCCCTCAGCAAACCGGGCGTAGCCGCGAGCGAGGAGCTGGCTGAAGTACTGCAGCCAGGGCCACGGGTCGTTGGCGTGGTCGTTCCAGTCGTGAGTTGAGTCGAGCAACGCCTGGTAGTAGTCGTCGGCAGATTCGGCAATGAGCTGTTCGAGCGACACATAGCGGCCGATCCCATAGCCGGCTTCAGCGAGGAGGGCGTTCGTCAGCGCGCGCGCCACACGACCATTGCCGTCGTCGAAGGGGTGGATGATCAGCAGATCGAGGACGAACAGGCCGACGAGGAGCACCGGGTGGTGTTGGTTTGCCCTGACGGCATCGGCGTAGCGGTCGATGAGGTCGGCGGTGTAGTGCTCGGTGCGAGCGGCAGGAACAGGCTTGAATCGGACAGTTTGGACTCCGTCGGGAGACCGGTCGACGACGAGGTTGTCGCTCTCCTTGAAGGTCCCGCCGGTGGCCTTGGTCTCCGCGAACAGCAGCCGGTGCACGTGAAGAAGCAGGCCGACGTTCAGGGGGCGCCAGTCCTCGGCCAACAGGTAGTCGAGGGCAGCACGGTAGCCGGCGAGCTCTTGTTCGCTGCGGGTTCGCAGCTCAATGGGCTTGTTGGCGATGATGGCGGCCGCACGGCTGCGGTTCTTGACAACGACGCCCTCGAGGGCAGACGACGCCGTGATGCTCGCGACCCGGGCCCGGTTGGCCAGCTCGGTGAGTAAGTCGGGTACCTGGTTGAGGTATAGGCCCTCGCTTCCTTGGCCGCGGTCGATGTCGCGCAACGTCATCACCAAGGGCGCTGGCACAGCGCCGAGGATCCGATCAAGGTCGACGAAGGAGTGCACCAGTAGCCCTCACAGACGGTCTAAACTAGATAATGCGACGGTTGATTATGTAGTTTAGACCCTTTGTTATGGCAATGCGCTGGTTCCCGCGCCGGCGGCCCACCACGGTCTCCCTCGGCATGCTCGGTTGCTGACCGCGCTAGCCCCGGGACCCGTCGAACGGGGTGACGCTGCCGCACCCCGGCCAGCACCGGGTCGACGAGTGGTGAGCGGCGGCGAGGCTGCTCCACTCGGTCCCCTTCTTGTTCGTCCTCGTCATCGTGCTCGTGATCATCATCGTCTGAACCTGGAGTCGCTTCGGCATGGCTACGGTCCAGCTCCTTCCGTCCGCACATGCCGGCGCTGTCCGCTCGCGCTTATGTGCCGGCGGCCATGTAGGCGGCGAGGACGTAGTTGGGGTGTCGGTCGAGGTTCTTGCGGGCTCGGTCGTAGCGCATGGTGGTGCGGGGGTCGGCGTGGCGGGCGGCGATCTGGACGTCGCGGAGGTCGACGCCGGCGTCGAGCATGGTGGTGACGTAGGTGTGGCGGAGCATGTGGGGGTGCATCCGGGCGGTGGTGACCCCCGCTGTCAGCGCGAGGTGGCGTAGCCGTCGGGCGGCGCCGTGGCGGTCGAGGCGGTGTGCACGTCGGTTGAGCAGGACTGGGCCGTGGTCCCGGGTCCCGGCTGCGCGCTCGATGGCACGCGCGACCGCCGGCGGGAGCGGTGTCAGGACGTGCTTGTCGCCCTTGCCACGCACCAGCAGCACCCGGTGGCCGTGTTCCTCGCCCACGTCCTCGATGTTGGCGCCGGTGGCCTCGAAGATCCGTAGCCCGAGGAGTCCGAGCATCGCGACCAGGGCGAAGTCGGCGTCGTTGGTCGAGTCCCGGGCGGCGGTCAGGATGGCTTCGAACTGCAGATGGGTCAGCCCCAGGGTGGGGGACTCGTTGGAGATCCGGGGTCGGCGGACGTGGTCGGCTGGTGAGTGTTCGAGCAGCCCGTCGATCACGCAGGTGCGGTAGAAGCCGGCCACGATCGAGACCCGCCGGGACACGGTGGAGGACCTGAAGCGTCGGACCTCCTGCATCCAACGGACGTACAGCTCGACATGTCCTCGTTGCGCCGTCAGGGGAGGCAGGCCGTGGTCCTGGCACCAGGTCAGGTACGACCGCAGGTCGGACTCGCAATGGATCACGGGACTGGCCCTTGAACCGGGCCAGGTAGGCAGCAACAGCCAGTCGAAGGACATCGGGGACAGCGGCATGAGCGTGCATTGGATCCGCTCAGAAGTCGATCTCGCTGCCATAGATGGACTTGCTGCCATCGGGGATAATCGCCACCTGGCGCCCGACGCCTCCGCAGCAGCCACCGAGGGCGTACTGATAGACGTGATCCGAGAATACGAGCCAGTAGAATCCGTCTGAGAGCGTCGGGCTGTTGCTGAGTCGGACCCGCGAGATCCCCAGGAGACGCGGCTTGGAGCCCTCAAGGGGCGGTCGACCGCGGTAGTAGTCCCACAGGCGGTGCGCTTCAGTCTTCGAGCCGCCGCCAACCAACGTCAGGTTGCCGTGTTGGAACCGCTCGGCCTGCCGGAGTTCCCGGGCGCTGACTTGAGGTGCTACCGGGCCGGGATCACGGGGCCACACGCGCCAGGTGAGAACACCCACCAAGACCAAGACCACGGCCAGGATCGCGCCACACAGAAGCCAGCGCCGACCCATGCCGGAAGTGTGCACCCGCAACGGCTCGCCAGAGTCGCATCGTCGCCGGATCGTGACACGCAGGGAAGACCGCTCATCCGAGCGCGCTCTCAGCGGCATGAGAGGGCGTTGCCCAACCGAAAGTCGGCATGTGAAAGTGACATCCATGTTGAAGCTCGGAGCAGTAGTGATGAAGGTGTCTGACGTTGACCGGGCTGGTGCGTTCTGGTCGGAGGCGCTCGGCTACGCCAGACAACCGCAGAACCCCGCGTTCCTCGTGCCACGGGGAGCAGCACCCGGCACTCGTCTCCACCTTGACGACGAAGACCGGACGCACTTCGACCTTTGGGCCGACGATGCGGCCGATCAGCACGCCCAGGTCGAGCGCTTGATCTCGCTCGGCGCTCAGCGGGTCGATTGGGAGTATCCCGACGATGCCGACTTCATTGTGCTCGCCGATCCCGACGGGAATCTCTTCTGCGTCATCGCCTGACGCACGAGATCGTGGCCGCCCGCTCATCATGACACGACGCCCTCACCGCGGCATGAGCGTGCTTTGGAAGAGCGGCATGAGCGTGCCTTGAGATTGGGGCCCGGGCACGCCAGAAGCACGGCGTCACGCGGTCACGGAGCGGCGCTATCTTGAGTCGGTGGCTCGCCTGGCTGACATCGTCCTCGACTGTGAGAGGCCAGCTTTCCTGGCGCGCTGGTGGGCATCGACGCTCGACGGATACCGCGTCGCACCGTATGACTTCGCTGAGTTGGAGAGATTGCGCGACATGGGCGTCTTCGATCCCGAGGACGATCCAATGGTTGTGGTGGAACCGGCGCTAGGTGACGGGCCCCGTTACTTGTTCCAGCGAGTTCCTGAGCCGAAGCGACACAAGAACCGACTGCACCTGGATCTGCGCAGCGAGGATCTTGAGGCTGAGGTCACCCGGCTCGCCGACCGCGGGGCCGTGGAGCTCTATCGGATCGACGCCAACGTGACGATGGCCGACCCCGAGGGCAACGAGTTCTGCATCACCCGTGCGGTGTGACTCGTACGTCCGACATGG
>CAWFVO010000021.1:0-22456 GCA_963819295.1 uncultured Actinomycetota bacterium | reverse complement strand
ACCTGCGAATACGCTGGTCGGGCTGACAGGATTTGAACGACCCCTTGACCCCAGTCCTTCCAGAGCGTCCCTGACGGTCCGTTGTTGTACGCCCATGTCAAGCGTGAGCTGTGAGCCGTCCCGGCGAGTCCGGAGACTCCAAGCCTTGGAAGGATTGGAGTTATGGGACGACCGAGCAAGTACCCCGAGGAGCTCCGGGAGCGGGCGGTGCGGATGGTCGCGGAGGTCCGGCCGGAGTACGAGTCGCAGTGGGCGGCGATCACCGCGGGTGCGGGGATCTTGGGCATCGGAACGCCGGAGACGCTACGGACCTGGATCCGGCGTGACGAGGTCGACGCGGGTAAGCGTCCGGGGGTGACCAGCGAGATCGCGGCAGAGAACAAGCAGCTGCGCAAGGAGATCGCCGAGCTGCGCCGCGCGAACGAGATCTTGAAGGCGGCTTCGGCTTTCTTCGCGGCCGAGCTCGACCGGCCCGCGAAGCGGTGATCAGGTTCATCACCGAGCACAAGGACCACCACGCGCCCGACCCCGCTACCGGCGGGGTCGGGCTGCGCTGGGGTGTCGAGCCCATGTGCCAGGTGCTCTCCCAGCACGGGATCAAGATCAGCCCGTCGACCTACTACGAGTGGGCTGACAAGCAGCCCACTCGCCGGCAGGTCGCGGATGCCGAACTGGTCGCGCTGATCACCGCGCAGCGTGAGGACAAGAAGACCGGCAAGTTCGTACGCGCCCTGGGCAGTCGCAAGCTGTGGATCCGGCTGCGCAGCCAGGGCCATGAGGTCGCCCGGTGCACCGTGGAACGCATCATGACCGAGCAGGGCTGGGAGGGTGCCCGCTACGGGTCAAGGCACCGCACGACGATCCAAGACCCGACACATGTCCGCTACCCGGATCTGGTGGACCGCAACTTCCACGCGCCGGCGCCGAACCGGCTCTGGGTCGCCGACTTTCACCTACGTGCCGACCTGGACGGGGGTCGTCTACGTGGCCTTTGTCGTCGACGCCTTCAGCCGCCGGATCGTGGGCTGGCGGGCAGCCAGGTCGATGACCACCGCGCTCGTCTTGGACGCACTCGAGCATGCGTTCTTCACCCGAGCCCAAGAAGGCGTCACCGACTTCACCGGCTTGATCAGTCACAGCGACGCGGGCAGTCAATACACCTCGGTGGCGCTGACCCAGCGTCTGATCGACGAGGGCATCGACCCCTCGGTCGGGTCGGTGGGCGATGCCTACGACAACGCCATGGCCGAGACGACAGTCGGGTCGTTCAAGAACGAGCTGATCCGTCGACAAGGGCCTTGGCGCGATGTCGACCACGTCGAGCTCGGCACCGCCGAATGGGTCGTCTGGTTCAACACCGAGCGCCCCCACGAGCACCTCGACGACTTCACCCCCGAAGCCGCCGAGAAGCTCCACTACGATCACAAACGATCCCTGCCAGAAGCCGGGTGACTCAACAAAACGAGTCTCCGGACTCGCCGGGACGGCTCACTCGGTCCCAAGGCGCTCGTGACCATCTGCGCCCGCCTGCGGCCCGGCGACCTGCACGACCCGACCCAAGGAGTGAAGGCGGCCTTGCGGCGACTCGCGCCCCGATGCCAGATGCTGGCCAAGGAGATAGCCGAAGGCGACCGCGACCTGTCCCACCTCATCAAACGGGTCGCTCCCGACCTCATCGCCCAGCACGGTGTCGGCCCCGAGATCGCGGGGCAACTCCTGATCACAGCTGGCGACAACCCCACCCGGCTCCGATCCGAAGCTTCCTTCGCCGCCCTGTGCGGCGCCAGTCCACTGCCGGCGTCGTGAGGCAAGACCAACCGGCATCGCCTCACCCGCGGCGGCGACCGAACAGCCAACAGCGCCCTGCGGCGCTTCGCCAACATCGCCGCGACGCCACCGCGGCAGCGTGGATGGCGGATGGCTACGGTTCCTCAATGGAGTCAGCGGTATTCGGGGACCGGCTCGGGCTCGCTCATCTTGCCTCGCTGTGCCCCGTAGACCGGGATGCCCAATAGCAATGCTCCCCCAGCGAGCAGGAACGGAGCCCAGTACACCCAGAAACTGTGCCCGGTGTTGCGTGAGTACCAGATGAACAGCACCGAGAACACCAGCGACACCACGGCCACGACCATGTCGCGCACGAACCGGGGGGTCTCGAGGGCACGGTGGTCCGCGAGCCGCCACTTGATCTGAGCCAGCGCCGAGAAGCCGTACGGGATGGCCGCGGTGATGCCGGTCATCAGCACCAAGGTCGTGAAGACGGTGGCGCCGTTGGATCCCAGGTAGTTGATGATCATCGCGATGGAGGCAAGGCCGGTGGAGGCGATGATTCCGTAGGCCGGGACCTGCTTGCTTGACAGTCGGCGGAACTGCTGGGGGAACAGGCCGTCCTTGGCCGCGGCCAGGGGCATCTCGGCGCAGATCATGGTCCAGCCGGTCAGCGCCCCGAGGCCGGAGATGATCACCACGATGCTCATCACGTCACCGGCCCAGGTGCCGCCGAACATCTGGTTCACGGCGTCGGAGAACGGCGCGGTGGAGTTGGCTAGCTTTCCGGTTGGCAGGATGCCGAAGACTGCGGTCAACGAGAGCATGTAGACCACAGCGGTCGCTAGCGTTCCGAGGATGGTGGCACGAGGGATGTTCCGGTCCGGGTCGCGCACCTTGCCGGCTGCGACCGAGGCGACCTCGACGCCCAGGTAGCTGAACAGCGCGATCGCCATGCCGCCGCCGACCGCGCTCACGGCGTTCTCTCCGCTGACGTTCCAGGGGGTGAAGTTCGCACCGTTGATGTAGAACAGGCCGACGGTGGACATGAATGCGAGAGCCGCGAACTTCAAGATCGTGGTCACCACCTGGACGATGCCCATGTTCTTGATGCCGGACAGGTTGACGAGGGCGGGAAGCCACAGGCCGATCAGTACCAGTGCGATGGAGCCCCACCGCTCGTGGCTCTTGTTGACGAACTCCTCGACGTACAGCACCCAGCCGACGGCGATCGCGGCGTTGCCGGCCCATGCGGTGATCCAGTAGGACCAGGCGTTCGCGAAGCCGAGCGGGTTGCCATAGGCGGTACGCGCGTACGCATACGGTCCACCGTCGGCCGGCAACCGTCGCGACAGGGCCGCGAACAGCAGCGCCAGTGCGAGGGCGCCCACGGTGGTCAGGGCCATCGACACCAAGGTGATCGGGCCGTAGGACGAGAGCGAGGTCGGCAGGTTAAAGATCCCGACCCCGATGATGCTGCCCATGATCAGCGCGATCGCGGTGGTCAGACCGAAACCCGGCTGATCGACCTGTTCATCCTCTGCCCCGGCTCGGTGCCCGGCTGGTGTTGACACGTCGACTCCTCTGCCACGGTCGGCCTGGGTGAGCCACCGGCCACAGGCGGTGTACCGGCGTCCTCAACGGCCGGAGGGCCGCCATGGGGACTTCAGGGTTGAGACCCGAGGTCGAACATCAGTTTGACACTGAGGCGGTGTGCTGTCGATCAAGCAGGGCCCCATCAGTCGGGGGCGGCGCCGGGATTTCGCCGTTGATGATGTGGAGCAGACCATCGGCCTGGTCAACCACCACGCTTGTGCCGCGAAGTGTGCTTCTCCTCGCGGACCTCGGACCCGCTGGTGACGGTGATGTGTTCCATCAACTCCCGCACCACGACGGCGTTGGCGTTCTGGCGGGAGCGGTGGGATGGATGTCGCCGAACGGCCATCAGCGGTGCGAAATCAGTGAACAGTTGAGCTTGGTACCCGACAGCACTTCCGCTGCTCTTGGGGGTCAGAAGGCTGGGTCGCGTTCGATCGGGCAGGTCATGCAGTGGGAGCCGCCCCGGCCGCGGCCGAGCTCGAACCCTTCGATAGTGATGACTTCGATGCCGGACTTGCGCAGGGCCGTGTTGGTGCCGGTGTTGCGCTCGTAGGCGACGACGACTCCGGGCTCGAGAGCGACGACGTTGTTGCCGTCATCCCATTGCTCGCGCTCAGCGCCGAACGAGTCTCCCCGGTCTCAACCACCCGCATCCTCTCGACTCCCAGCGCCCGGCCCATGATCTCCGGCAGCGTGCCCGACAGTTCCTCGACCACGAGATCCTCCGCGGTGTCGCCCGCTCGTACCGACCAGGTGCGTGCGCCGTAGACGACCTGCGGGAACAGGGTGACCAGGTCGCGGTCACACATCGTGATCACGGTGTCCAGGTGCATGTAGCTTCGCGACATCGGCAGCTTCACCGCCAGCACCTGACGCGCAGCCTCGGCGCGGAACAGGGACCGGGCGATCCACAGCACCGCCTGCGGAGTCGTGCGCTCACCCATGCCGATCATGACCGTGCCATTTCCGATCGGCTGTACGTCGCCGCCCTCGACGTGGGCACGTCCCCAGTTCTCCTCCGCGCCACCCAGCCAGATCGGGAACGGCTCCGCAGCGAACATCGGGTGGAATCGGTAGATGGCCTCCATGATGAGCGTCTCAGGCTTACGGGCCGGCTTGGTCATCGGGTTGAGGGTGACCCCGCCGAAGATCCAGCACGAAGGGTCGCGCTGGAACAAGAAGTTGGGCAGCGGCGGCAGCAGCATGCTGGTCGGACCGGCCGACTCCCAGATCAGCCCCAGATCCTCGGTGACATCGGCCTTGGTGACCCCGCCGATCAAGAAGTCGGCGACCTGGGCCGCCTCACCGGTGCTCGCCCACTCCCGCGCACGCGCAGCGGCGGTGACCCCGACCTCGAGCTCGCTCAGCATGTGCTCGCTCACCCACTCACGGGCCTTCGGATCAGCCAACGTGGCTGTCAGAAGCTCCTCGGCCAGGAACACCTCGATCCCACGCTCGCGCATGGCCTCACAGAACATGTCGTGCTCGGCCTTCGCCCGGCTGACCCACAGCACGTCGTCGAACAGCAGTTCTTGGGCCGTTGAGGGAGTCAGACGGCTGTGCTCCAACCCCGGCCGATGCACGATCACCTTGCGCAGCCGCCCCACCTCCGAGTGCACGCCGAACGTCATGTCCTCACCCTTCGTCTCAACGGCGCGTGGTCGCGTCTGATCGCCATCGTCTGCCAGTGCATCTGCGTGCGCAAGGTCTTCTATCTCCGGGGTCCGAGAAGCGGGTCTAGCGCCTCGGTGCGCCCCCACCGCGGCACGCGACCTGGTTTCATGGAGGCGTAAGCGTGCGCTCACGCCCGCGATGACCCTGGGCGTGACGGCGTCGTTGACGGACCAGCACATCGAGATCGCCAATCTGGCGTCCTCGGTCGAACAAGCCGGGTTGGACCGCCTCCGGTTACCGTCGAGCTCGTGATCAACAGCAGTGACCTCGTGGCCGTCATCGCCGAGCTCCATGCCGCCCTGGCACCGGGCGACCTGGCCCAGACCCTGAGCCGGATCACCGATGCCGCCGTGGAGCTGCTGCCGGACGTCGACGCCGCCACCATCACCGTCGAGCACCCCGACGGCCGCTTCGAGACGGCCGCAGCGACCGGCTCCGTGGACAGCGCTCCGGAGCCGGTCGGTGACCTAGGCCCGGCGGCGGAGCTAGCCGCGGACACCGCGGCACGGCTGGACCGCGTGCAGCAGATCCTCGACGAGGGACCGGCCGTCGATGTGGCGGACTCTCCGGGATCGACCGGAACCTTTCGCGCCGCCCCCCAGGATCCCGGAGGACCCTCCGCGGGTGGTACACCGGAGCCTGGCGGAACGCGGGTTCGCGAGTCGATCGAGCCGCCGGGCGACGACCTGGTAGCGCGTACGGACCCCGGCGATATCGGTGAGCCTGGCCAAGCGCCCACCGTCAGGACCTCCGACCTGTCCCGCGACGATCGCTATCCCGCCTACGGCGTCGTCGCGGTCAGGGCAGGCGTCCGCGCACAAGTGGCCGTCGTGCTCTTCGAGACCGCCCGGTCGCGTGGCGTGCTCAACCTGTACGCGCACCAGTCCGGGGCCTTCGACGACACGGCCGTTCTGACCGACCTGTTCGCGCACCACTCCGCCACAGCGCTGGCCTACGCAGTCGACTACGACGACCGAGAGACCGCCGTCGCCGAGCGGCGCGCGGTCGGCCAGGCCCTAGGGATCGTGATGGAACGCTATGAGCTCTCCGAGGCCACCGCGTTCGCGCTACTGCAGCGGACCGCGGAGCACCGCGCAGTCGGCGTGCGACTGGTCGCCGAGGAACTGGTCGCCCGCACCGAGGAGGCCGGCTCCCACCAGTGACCCAGGCGAGCGGAACATGATGACGAGCGGATGAGCAGCACGCTGGATCGCCCGGAGCACGCGGCACCAGCCGGGCACGTCTCGGGTCACACCGCCGCGAGTCGACCTTTGCCCAACGGGCAATAGGGCCTTTCAGACTCCCAGCCGTGCTGACCTCACCCTGTTGATGGTCTCCGGGGGGCCGTCAACCTCGACGACGGCGGCGTCCTGCCGCCCGAAGAGAAAGAGCAGTAGTTCACCCGGCTCGCCAGAGACACGAACCATGGGCCTACCGCCACGGGCGCGGACCGTCTCCCCCGTCGACGGATCATGCACCTCCAGCCCGCACCCACGCAGCCGACGGGCCAGGATCCGCGCTCCACTCCGGACGTTGGCCCACAGCGCCTGCTTCATGGCTGCGTCGAAGTCACGAGGCGCGCCACCGTTCGCACGGCGCACATCCTCGTGATGCACGAAGAACTCATTAAGGTTCGGCACCTTCCTAAGCCAGCCAAGACGGAATACCCCGCGCGGTCCGGAGCGAACCGCCGCCACAAGCTCTGAGAAGTCCCGGCCCGCTGCCCGCCTGTGATGCCTCTCGGCGAGGCGCGCCCACGCCCCTGGTATCACCAGCCCGGGACCGGCCACAGGATCGTGCTCGCGCAGGTACAGGTGCACCGCGATGTCCCGGGTGGTCCACGGCGTCAAGAGCGTGGCGACATCCGGGCCGAGCTCGTCGAGGAGGTCGCACAAGCCGGAACGTTCCCGGGCGTCAAAGGTGAGCCGACTCACTCGGCCAGCGTATTCGCGCATTCACACTGAGAATTGGCATTGGCAAGGGCCGACCTCAGTCGCGTCACTTCGCCGCGAGCCGGCGCGGTTTGAGCCTCCGTCGTTCCGGCGCGTAGCGGGGTGTGCCTTGCTGCTCGTACTTGTTTGGGCATGAGCCGGACCAGCTGGTGCGTCGGCAGTCGGGGTGGATCGGGTCGGGCTGGGCGTAGTCTCCTGGCCGTCGGTTCCGAGCGCGGCCGGGGAGGTTCCATGCGTCATGCGGTGTTGGGCGCTGGGGGTGTGGGTGGTCTGCTTGCTGCCGCGTTGTCTCGTTCCGGCTGCGAGGTGGTTGCGCTGATGCGTCCGGCGACGCTCCTGCGGTATCCCGGACGGTTCGTTGTGGACAGTCAGGTGCTCGGATCCTTTGCTGCGGAGGTTCCTGCCGTTGCGCAGCTGGATCGTGAGGTCGACGTGGTGTGGGTGACGGCCAAGTCGACCAGCCTCGAGGCGGCCCTCGACCTCGCTCCGTCGGACCGCGTGGGTGAGGCAACGGTGATTCCTCTGCTCAATGGTGTCGACCACCTGTCCGTGTTGCGGGCGCGCTATCCGAAGGTGGTGGCCGGGGCTCTCCGAGCGGAGACCGAGCGCCTCGACGAGGGTCGCATCGTGCAGCGATCCCCGTTCGTCCGCATCGACGTCGTCGGCGAGCCCGACATCGTCGGTGACGTGGCCGCGACCGGGATCGACTGCAGGTCGGTCGGCGACGAGGTGACGCTGTTGTGGCAGAAGCTGGCCTTCCTGGCCCCTTTGGCGCTGGCGACGACGGCCGCGCAGGCGCCGCTGGGTGCGATCCGGGACACCGACCTCTACCAGCGCGCACAGCGCGAGACCGTCGCGGTGGCGTTGGCTGAGGGGGCCGACATCGACGAGCAAGCTCTCGCACAGCTCTCGGCTGCTGCGTCGGACCAGATGCGTAGCTCGATGCAGCGCGACCTGGCAGCCGGTCACGTCCTCGAGGTGGACGCGATCGCCGGGCCGGTCCTGAGGGGCGGTCGACACCACGGCATCACCACCCCCGCAACCGAACAGCTGGTCGCCCAGGTCGACGCGCTGGTTGGCGCCCGGGACGCGGTGGATACCTGATGACCTCGGTGCGCGCAGCCGTGGCCCAGGTGCGGGCCCCCGCGTCGACCGACGACGCCATGAAACGTATCGACGAGGTGGCCCAAGACGCCGCGGCCCAGCACGTCGAGCTGCTGGTGTTCCCCGAGGCGCTGCTGGGCGGCTACCCCCGCGGCGCGACGTTCGGGGCAGTGATCGGCGAACGGTCGACCGCCGGCCGCGAGGAGTTCCTGGCCTACAGCCGACAAGCCGTGACCCACCCCGGCCCCGAGCTCGACGAGATCGCCTCCTGCGCGGCCCGGCACGGACTGCACATGGTGGTCGGCTTCATCGAAAGGGCCGGCAGCAGCCTCTACTGCTCGACCGTCACGCTGGACGACGCCGGCACGGTCATCGGGAACCGCCGCAAGGTGATGCCGACCGGATCCGAGAGGCTCATCTGGGCCCAAGGCGACGGCTCGACCCTGACCGTCCCGCAGTCTCGGATCGGCCGGCTCGCCACCGCGATCTGCTGGGAGAATCTGATGCCGGCCCTGCGCCTGAGCCTGTACGCCGAAGGTGTCGACATCTGGTGCGCGCCCACGGCCGACGCACGCGACGTACAGCTCGCAACGATGCGGCACATCGCGATCGAGGGCCGCTGCTTCGTGCTCGCAGCCAACCAGTACGCCCAGGCCAAGGACCTCTCACCCGCCTTCGCCACCACCTACGACGACCCCGATCAGGTCGTGTGCCGAGGGGCCAGCGTGATCGTGAACCCCTTCGGTGAGGTCCTCGCCGGCCCCCTCACTGAAGGCGAAGGACTACTCGTCGCCGACCTCGACCTCGACCAGGTCACCCGAGGACGCTACGACTTCGACGCTTCCGGGCACTACGGCCGTCCAGACATCTTCACCCTCGTGGTCGACCGCCAACACAAGCCCACAGTCAGGACCGTCGACGCCTCCCCCGGCACTCCCGCCACAGACGCTTAACGGCCACCGGCAACGACGGATGCCATGCCCGCCGGACACGACGGCTTCTGATAGCGACCAACGTCAGACCAAAGCGCGACGCCGGCATCGTCGTTGGGTCTAACGTGAGTTGGCGTCGATCAGGTGGGGGAACCGCTCGATCCCGTCGGTTGCCCTGAGTAGGTGTTGGTAACTGCCATCGGCGCGCATGACCCAGATGTCGCGGCCCCCGGTTTCGTCGATGCGGGTGAAGATGATGTGGCCGTCCGGTGCGTAAGAGGGGTTCAGGCTGGAGCCGTCGTCGGTCAACGCCGTCGGATGGGAGCCATCACGATTCACGCGCCAGATGTTGGCCCCGTCGAAGTCGGTCTGGAATACCAGGTGCCTGCCATCGGGTGACCAGTTCGGGATCTGGGCGTCGAGCGCGGGATCGGTGACGTCGGTGAAGGCGCCTGTGCTGATAGGCGCGATGCTGATGCGGTTCTCCTCCTCGACGTTGCGGTGGTAGGTGACGTCAAACCCGTTGGGCGAGACTTGCGGCAGATTGTCGGAGGGGCCGTCGTTACTCGGGACGGCTTCGTCGGTGACTGGCGTCAGATTGTCGCCGGTGATGCTCACCTCCCACAGGGAGTATCCAGTGGGCACCTCGGGCTGGCAGCAGCGGGTGAAGATGATGTGACGCCCGTCTGGGGTGAACGCTGGGCCGTCATCGAGGAAGGTGCCGTCTGAGGGCTTGAAGACCGTGTGTAGGTCGGTGCCGTCAGTGCGGACCTGCCAAATCGCCTGACCTGTGCCGAGGTCTGCCATGAAGATGACGCTGCGTGCGTCGGGTGCCCAGTTGGCGATGAAGTGGTCGTCCCAGACACTGCGGGGGTAGGGGCCGGCCACCACTCGGGCGTGGCCCTCGTGTGCGTTTGAGACAACGATCTCCCAGCAGGGGTCGGTGACGGAATCGCAGATCTGCCGGTCAAAGACCAGCTTGCTTTGGCCATGGCCAGTTCGATGGCTGTGGCGGACACCAGCCACGTGGGAATTGAGCCCGTTGGGAGCGATCTGGCCGCCGCGGCTGAGGAAATGGCCTGCTCCAGCTCCCTGGGGATGCCCCAGAGCCGGGGCGGCGGCCATGGCCATGGCCATGGCGCAGACGGATGCGAGCATCGCGAAGCGACGGGTGCGGACGGACAGGGCCATGGCGCGCTCCAATGCGTGATCAGCAGGTATGTACACACACAGCAACGACGCATCTCGATGGTTTACCGGGCTGCCAATCCGATCTAACCTCGAACGATCAGCCGGCCTCGGCGGCGCTCTGGGGGAATCATGGGCGAGGACAACCGCGAGTTCGAGGAGCTCTTCGACGCTGAGTTCCCGGCTGTCGTCCGCTCTGTCTTCGTGGTGTGTCAGGACCTCGGGCGTGCCGAGGACCTCGCGCAGGAAGCGTTCCTTGAGCTCCTCCGGCACTGGCAACGAGTCTCGCGATACGACCGGCCGGGCGCTTGGGTCCGGCGGGTCGCGATCCGCAAGGCAGTCCAGGTGACCAGACGAGAGGCGCGGCGTCCATGGCTCGAGCGTCGGGCAGCCAACGAGGTGGCGGATCCATCTTCTCCAGCCGCTACCGACGGGGACATGTGGGCCGCAGTGCGCTCACTGCCCGCCCAGCAGCGCGCCGTGGTTGCGCTGTTCTACTACGAGGACTTGTCCGTCGAGGACGTGGCACATGTCCTGGGATGCTCGGCCTCGACGGTCAAGGTGCATCTCCATAGAGCGAGAGAAGCCTTGCGGACACGCGTCTCGAGAACGGAGCGGTCGTCATGAGCGACATCGACGACGTCATCCGGCGAGACGTCCACAAGCAATTGGACCAGCTCGAGGTCAGAGTGGCAGGGCGAGCTGCGGCCGTGCGGTCCGACCACCGTCGAAGCCGGCGCAGACGAGCCGGGGCCGGAGTCGCCGGGGCCGCCTTGCTGGTGGCCGCCGTCGCGGCAGCGGTCGTCGTCCATGGCCGGCAGTCGCCTCCGCCCATCGACAAGCCCTCCAACCCACTCCGGATCGTCCGCACTCTCTCAGCCCCCGCCTTGGGACTGTCCAAGCCACAGGCCGCCACGATCGGGCCGAACGGGAACATCTACATCACAGACTCAGCACACCAGACGGTCACCGAGGCCACCCCCGGCGGACGGGTCATCCGCACCTGGGGCGGCAAGGGCACCCAACCAGGAAGGTTCCGGCTCGCGAACGGCGGGATCGCTGTCGACCAACAAGGCCGCGTGTACGTCGCCGACTCCGGCAACGGCCGGATCCAGGTGTTCACCAGCACCGGCTCCTTCATCCAACAGATGGGAACCTACGGCAACGGCCCGGGTCGCTTCCAGTTCCCGTGGGCCATCGCCGTCGGAGCGGACGGGTCGGCGTACGTCAGCGACGACCGCCAGGCGACGCTGACGAAGCTGTCGCCCAACGGGAAACAGGACTGGAGATTGGGCGGTCACGGAACCCCGCCTGATCTTGTGGGGCACACCCACTTCGGCGGTCTCGACAGCCGAGGCCGCCTGGTCGCCGCGGACGACGACAGCGGCAAGGTCGTCTACATCTCCCCGCAAGGGAACGAGGTCGACAGCTTCGGCACCGGCGCGTCCGGTGATCACGAGGAGACCCTCGGACACCCACGGGCACTCGACTTCCCACAGGGCGCCTGCGACACGACCGTCGACGCCCAGGACTTCGTCTTCGTGGCCGGATGCATACCCTCCCGACAGGCGGGGAACCTGATCCAGGTCTACGACCCGGCCCATCGGCTCGTCGGAGTATGGCGCCACGCGCCCCTCATCACGGCCCCTCGATTCGGTCCGGAAGGTCTGGCCGTTTCCGTCGGCTATGGCACCATCGTTGAGCTGACCATTGACCACTGATCCGCAAACTCGCGCACTCAATCCACTCAGCGGCCAGATGGACGAGATTCGAACCGGTGCTCATCGAGTCCCGACGAGGAGTCGAGCCCTCAGTTCATTGCCACAGCGGCACACAACGCCAGAGACGTCGCGATGGGTGACACCGCAACCCGCGTCATTCCAGCCGGGTGTAGGCGCGACACCAATTTGCTCCATGCCGCGAACGCCTCCTTCGGGCGAACCAAGCTCGACACACGGGCACGCCGCGACGAGCACGTCCGGTGTGGGCGCCGGCCCCGTGCAGTCAATACTGTGGACATCCGCCGTGCCCGCGCCCCGCATGGCTCCATGCGTGTAGCTGGGGCTGTCCGAGCTCCAGCCGCGAACACTCCCGATCAGCGATGGGTCGATCCTCGCCGTCCTCGCTGGTCTCGAATACTTGGGGAATATGTGGGGACGAGTCGTGGGAACAAGTCGCCCACCGATCCCCTTCTCGCAGGTCAGGACACCCCCGTCGAGACCTGAACCAACGACTACTTGGGGAACAATGCGGGATTCGCGCGAAATGGCTGAAATCTAGACCGCCTCAGGATTTGCGTTTCCGCAGGTCATCCCTGAAGGAGCGGGGCCGGTCAAGAGGATCTGGCTGGCGTTCTTCTTGCCCCGACGTCGTTGCTGCGCACGTCGAGGTAGGGGTCGGGGTCAAGGTTCGGGCGGAGCCCGACCGCGGAGCGGCCGTAGGGCCTTGACGCCGGTCCCGCTCGGCGCATGCTTGGAGTTGTCGGGGCCCTGGGTTCGATTCTCCTGTGCGAGTCGGGCGGTCGTGGTGGGCGTGGTTCTCATCATCGCCGGGTGTGCCGGTGGTGGGAGCAAGCGCTGTGGCTGCTCGGTCATCCCTTCGGAGTCGCTGGCGCGCAGGTAGCGCGCTGGGCCGCATGATGGGGTGCGCAAAGCGTCGGGGTTCGACGGCCGGTCGGGGTCAATCAGACACTCGACCTCGCCACCACCGTGACCACATCGGTGATCGGGGTGGGGGTCTTGACCTGCACGGCCTCGCGGCCAACCGTCGAAGTAGGGGGTCTCATGCCACCACGCCACGCACTACCCCAGGCACGGGCAGGGCCAGGCACGGGCTGGCGTCGTGGGCTGCCGGGTGGGTACAGGGCGCGCACGTGGTGGTCGCGCAGCGCGTAGTAGACGAACTCGATCTGTTTGCGGGCTGCGGCCACGGTGCCGACGTTCTTCCCGCGCCGGTCAGCGACCTGGGCCTTGTAGGCGCCGACCACGGTGTGGGGGCCGATCCGCTTGACCGACTCCACTGCGGCCCACCGGACCAGCCGGGACCCCTGCTTGGTGATCCGGCCACGATGGACGTGGGTGTCGGACTCGTGATGCTTGGGTGTCAGCCCGGCCCACGACGCCAGCTGTCCGGGCTTGGTGAACCGGGTGACCTCGCCGATCTCGGCGAGGAACACCGCGGCCAGGATCGGTCCGATCCCGGGCAGCTGCTGGACCGCGGTGTAGCCGGGATCGGCGACCAGCTTGCCGCGGGCCAGCCGGGCGAACAGGTCGATCTCGTCCTCGAGGTCCACGATCAGCCGTTGCAGCGACTGCACCCGCGCCCCGTAGGGGGCCGGCACCGTCAGATGGTCGAGCAGCTCGGTGCCCTCCAGACCGAACAGATCCGACATCGGCACCCCGATCCCGCACTTGGCCAACACCGCATGGACCTCGGCCTTGCAGTGACTGCGAAGCCCCACCAGCTTCGCCCGGTGCCGCACCAGCTCCCGCAACTCCCGGGTCGCCGGCGGCGCGATCCACGCCTCCGGCAGTCGACCCATCCGCAACAGGTCGGCCAGGTCCGCAGCGTCACGGAAGTCGTTCTTCACCCGCCGATACTCAAACGCCTTCACCCCCAACGGATGCGCCAGATGCACATGAGCACCGGCCGCCTGCAGGGCGTCGACCGCCCAGTACCAGCCATAGGTGGCCTCCAACACCACCTCGGGATCCGCACCAGCCCGACCCATCACCGCGTTCAGCGAATCCACGTCATTGAGGATCCGTGTCGCCTCCAGGACATCACCACCCTCGGTGGTCCGCACCAACACGGTCCGACGACGATGCAGATCAATACCGACGAACTGTCTTCCTGCGTACTCTGACATCAGGGGCCTCCTTCGTCGTGAAAGACGTCAGAACCCCCAGCATCCGCCAGGGGCACGAGGAGCGGAGGCCCCGCTCCTTCATCGCATCAGCGCAGGTTCGATTGGTCGGACTGACACTGTCGGGCTGACAGGATTTGAACCTGCGACCCCTTGACCTCGCCCAACGCAATTCTGCCTCTGCCGATCTTTGCGCTCCATTGCGCTGACCTGCACAAACGCCGTCTCCCGACTCAGCGGCCGTTGCGGTGACCCGAAGTGTTCAGCGGTCGTTCGACCGAATATTTCGGGAATATCTGCGGCATCGTGATGGGGATCGGCGGGCCGCTCGGACGACCGACCTGCGAATCTCGTCGCCTGGCCCAGCTACGGGCAGATTCTCCTCCACCCCGACACATTTGACGCGATGCGTCATCGGGAAGACGCCGACGGTGTTGAGCGTGAGTGCCGTCCTTTGCCGAAAGCTGCGCTCAATAGAAGAACCCGGCCGCTGACCTGCAGGTTTGCGGCCCTCCACGCCCAACCGCATCGCTCCACCTCTGCGACCCACCGCGATTCAAACCGCGCCCAAAGCGCGCCCTCCAAGGAGCCGGTTCCGACGGTCGCAGCCGCCGCAAAGAGCGCCTTCAGCAGCGAACCAGTTCGCGCTGATCTACGACTGGCAGTGGCACTACGACCTCGAACTCACCTCACGTCTGGGTGAGGCAGGTCCACTCCCCCGCGCTCAAGATGCTCACCAACTCGGAGACCCCGTACGGCAAGGCCGGTTAGCGCACCCCACCCGTCGTCATGCCCAAGATGGGGTGCCACGGGTTGTCCGGCCGTAGCCCTTTCGCAGAATGACGCATGTCTTGCGAAGCGGTCCGGGAGCACGCCACGCGGAGCGACGTGCCCGAGCCCGTGTTACCTCTGGGGTTGGTGAGATGATGCCGGGCATTGCTGGTTGTAGCGCTCGAAAGACCTCGTGTGAAGACAACGCAGCCCCGTAACGCCACCGCTGGCTGCGCTGAACTCGTCATCGCCGGTCGCCGTTTGCGCCCACCGAGGTGTTCGATACCTATTGGACCTTCGCCAGCCGCCGACAGCACATCTACAACGCGCGCCTGCGGGGAACTGACGGGCCGTGGACCGACGATCCCATCCTGCGGGAGCACCGGTCCACCAACTGCTACCGGGCGGCAGACCGCGTCAGCCAGTACCCCATCTCCGATGTCATCTCCGAGGGCACGCCTAGATCCAGCATCTACGTCGTGGCCACGACGAGCTCGCAGTCGACTCGATCCCGATGTTCGGGCTGGCCACCACATTCGCCGAACTTCGACCCGCCATACCAGCACACGCCGCCCGGCCTTCTCGGCATGGACGAGATCGAACAATGCAACAGAGCCCGCAGAGCACCGGCAGGGCGATGCGGGTCTCTCGGCCGACGAGGCCGCCCACCATTAGTTCGGCGGCGGCGGGGCAATCGACTCGCCACCCTCGATTCAGAGTTGCCTGTCAGTGAGTCGGCTCTGCAGGCGCACACAGGGTGGCGACCGCAGCGGGCGGCATCGTTGATCCTGGTGGGAGATCCGAACGGTGGCCGGACGTCGACGTCCGGCCACCGTTGCGCCGGTTAGCGCAGGTCGAAGACGATGCGGGCCTTGACATGGCCCTTCTCGACCTCTTCGAAGCACTCGTTGACCTCGGAGAGTTGCCGGGTCTCCCGGATGACCCGCGTGCGGCCCTGAGCGTGGATCGCGTAGACCTCGGCAAGGTCCTTACGGGTCCCAACGATGGACCCGAGGATGGTGATGCCGTTGAGCACGGTCTCGAAGATCGGCAGCTTGACGAAGTTGTCTGCCGGCAGTGCGACGAAAACCAGAGTGCCGCCGCGGCGCAAGGAGCTGAAGGCCTGCTCGAAGGCCTTCGGCGCGACGGCCACGGAGATCCCTGCATGCGCTCCGCCGAGTGCCTTGATCGCCGCGATCGGGTCCTCGGTGAGAGCGTTGACGACATGATCGGCGCCCAGTTCCCTGGCGAGCTCCAGCTTTTCGTCACTGATGTCCACGGCGACCACGGTTGCGCCGCTGATCTTCGCGTACTGCAGCGCGAGGTGGCCGAGCCCGCCGATGCCGAACACCGCCACGAGCTGACCCGGGCGCGCCCCCGAGAGCTTGACGGCCTTGTACGTGGTCACTCCGGCACAGGTGAGCACTGCAGCGTCGAGGGGATCCATCCCGGTGGGGACCGGTGCGACGTACGCCGCCTTCGCCACGGCGTACTCGGCGTACGAACCGTCGATGCCATAGCCGGTGTTGACCTGCTGCTCACACAACGTCTCCCATCCGTCGATGCAGTAGTCGCAGACGCCGCACGCGTCCCCGAGCCACGGCATGGCGACCCGGTCGCCGACCTTCGGCGTTTCGACGCCCGGCCCGACCTGCTCGACGATCCCGACACCTTCGTGACCGGGGATGAACGGAGGGGTCGGCTTGACCGGCCAGTCTCCGTGTGCAGCGTGGATGTCGGTGTGACACAAGCCCGCGGTCTCGACCTGGACAAGCACCTCGCCCCGCCCTGGCTGAGGCTTCGGAACGTCTTCGAAGCTGAGCGACTTGGTGAAATCGTGGACAACTGCTGCCTTCATGAGGAGCTCCTTGCGTCTCTTGCTCGTCTCGAGGTGGATCCATTCGTCCAGACCGAGTCCATCTGCTGTGCGTCGTGCGGTGACATCAGAGGGCTAGCCAGCCGCAGGGAGTTCCTCACGACATCGGCACGTAACCCAGCCAAGTAGTCCCGACCGTCGCTGGCTGGGAACGTGTTAGACGATTGACTGGGTCTTCGCCTTGTCCAGGTGAACCGCATGTGGCGGAACGCGTGACGAACCGCAGGTTGTCGCCGGCCGCGAGCGAGAAGCCCTCGGGCGCCCCAGCAGCCACATCGAGAACGAGCCGGTCACGCCCCCAGGCCTCGTCGAGCCGGGAGTCGATGTAGAAGGGGCAGCCGTCGATCTCGCCGAGAAATACGTCGATGTCGCCGACGATCAGCTCTCCGGTCGGGAAGCACATCGGCGTGCTGCCGGCACAGCAGCCACCGGACTGCACGAACATGACCGGACTGCCCCGGACGGCGTACAGACGAGTGATCGCCTGACGCGCCGCCGGGCTGGCCTTGACCCGTGCGTGGTTGGTGGGCATCCGGACTCAGAACAGACCGAGTGGCTTGGTGCTGTAGCTGACCAGCAAGTTCTTGGTCTGGCTGTAATGGTCGAGCATCATGGCGTGGTTCTCACGGCCGATACCGGAGATCTTGTACCCACCGAAAGCGGCACCGGCGGGGTACTGGTGGTAACAGTTCGTCCAGACCCGTCCGGCCTTGATCCGCCGGCCCATTTTGTACGCCAGGGTTCCGTCGCGCGTCCACACGCCGGCGCCAAGCCCGTAAAGGGTGTCATTGGCGATCGAGAGCGCGTCAGCCTCGTCGGTGAACGTCGTCACCGCGAGTACCGGCCCGAAGATCTCCTCCTGGAATACGCGCATCTTGTTGTCGCCCTTGAGCACGGTCGGCTCGAAGTAATAGCCGTCGGCGAAGTCGGAGTCGACCTGGGCGCGCTGCCCACCGATGAGCACCTCGGCGCCCTCGTTCTTGCCGATTTCCACATAGGACGCGATCTTCTCGAGCTGCTGCGCGGAGACCTGCGGGCCGAGTTGGGTGTCGGTGTCGAGCGGGTTGCCCTGCTTGATCTTCGAGATGCGGTCCAGGCAGCGGGCCATGAACTCGTCGTAGATGTCGGCCTGGATCAGGGCCCGCGAGGGTGCGGTGCATACCTCGCCCTTGTTGAACGCGTAGAGCACCAGACCCTCGACGGCCTTGTCCAGGAACTCGTCGTCGTGGGCCATGACGTCGTTGAAGAAAATGTTCGGCGACTTACCGCCGAGCTCCACCGTGGAGGGGATCAGGTTTTGCGCGGCATACTGCATGATCAGGCGACCGGTGACCGTCTCACCGGTGAAGGAAATCTTGGCGATCCGCGGGTTAGCGGCCAGCGCCTTGCCGATCTCGGCACCCGGCCCGGTGACGACGTTGATGACACCCTCGGGTACGACGTCCTCAATGACCTCGAGCAGTTTGAGGATCGACCATGGGGTTGGCGACGCGGGCTTAAGGACTGAACAGTTGCCCGCGGCCAGTGCCGGTGCGAGCTTCCAGGCAGCCATCAGCAGCGGGAAGTTGAACGGAATGATCTGCCCGACCACACCCAGCGGCTCCCGGAAGTGGTACGCGACAAGGTCCTTGTCGATCTCAGTCGACCGGCCCTCCTCCGCGCGCGCCGCGGCGGCAAAGTAGCGGAAGTGATCGACGACCAGCGGGATGTCGGCATTCAGCGTCTCGCGAACCGGCTTGCCGTTCTCCCAACTCTCGGCAACAGCGAGCATCTCCTTGTTCTTCTCGATCGCATCCGCGATCGCATTGAGCACACCCGCTCGCTCGCTGGCCGAGGCCTCGCCCCACGCCTCGCTCGCCGCATGGGCAGCGTCCAGCGCCAGCTCGACGTCCTCGGGTGTGGAGTTAGCCACCTCGGCGATCGGACGACCAGTCGCGGGACTCAAATCAACCCGGTACTTACCCTGTGTCGGCGCCAGCCACTTACCGCCGATAAAGTTCTCATACCTCGGCTGGACAGAGACGATGCTGCCAGTTTGGCCAGGCGGAAAATACTCCATAAGGAACTCACCTTCAGAAAGGGAACACCGGTGGGGGCGGAGCCAACTCAACGCCACCGAGCCTCATGGGGGCAGGAATGGCTGCCACCCAGGTAACGCCCGTCGGCGCATCGGCAACAGGGCCAAACGTCCCGCCGCGGCCGCGGCCGCCTTGACCGCTCTGTTGCGTTGACGGATCGCTGCCAAGACAACGAGGCTGGCTCGATAAAGAGCTTTCGCCGTCCACCGCCGACCGGGTCGAATGCCGTCGAGGTTCGTCGGGTTCCGTTTCCCACCTGAAGTCATCTTGTTGGCGGTGCGCTGGTACCTGCGGTACGGGTCGCGGTTCCCAAGCTGCGTCAGGGGACCTATGTGACAACCAGCGTGCCGAGCGAGCCCAGTGCCAAGCCCGCAACCAGTTCGATCATGGCGGAGACGCTAGCTGCTCCCTCGCCGACCTCGTCGCTGGCTCTAGCGCCCGCTGGTCAGGCGTTACAAGTGTTCGGACGGTCACCCTTGCTGTAGCAGCTTCCGCGGGCGGTTCCACTACCTCGACCACGATCCACTCGCCCAGGCCTCGAGCGTGGGTCTCGCAGCGCGGCCTTGCCAGCCGGAGGCGACACGCCGCCACTCCGGTCCGGAGGCCGGGGAGCCGGCCAGTCCGGTCCGTCACCCAGCAGGGCTTGACGACGGGGGCGACCAGGACCCGGTTGGTGAGAGGTGTGCCGTGGATTCGCTGGTCCGGGGAGACGCGGTCACCTTCAGGTCCCATACCGCCAGCCATGGGGTGTGATGTCTCAGGACATGGGTGACAGTTCTGTATCAGGACATCGGTGACGGTTGGTGTGTCAGGACTTCGGTGACACTTTCGGGTTTTTCGGGCGGGTCCTGGGGTCGGCCGTTGCCGACGTATCGGATGCCGGGAGCGGGTCTGGTGTGCTCGGCGAGGATCTCGCCTTCGAGGTCGGTGATGATGATCTTGGCGCCGGCCTGGTTGCCGTCAGTGACAACGAGGACCTGCTCGAATGCGTGGTCCACGTCGACCTTGTAGAAGACCGATTCCAGCGTGATGGTGCCGACACTGCTCACCGTTCTGACGCGCGTGTCGGGGGTAGGTCTGCGGGCGCCTTCGGTCGGGGACGCAAGCTGGGGACCGGCGCCTGGTAGGCGGGCCGGTCCGGTTTCGGACGGGCGGATCGGCCTGGGGTCGCCTCCCACGCGGCCAGCGGCGTGATGCGCCCTGGCAACCCTTGATGGGGGCGCTGAGTGTTGTAGATGTCGTCGAACGTGTCGACCTGGGCCTGGAGCTCGGCCAGCGACTCGGCCAGCGGCTGCTTGTCGAGGTAGCGGAACAGGGTCTGGTGGAAGCGTTCGTTCTTGCCCTGAGTGGTCGGCTTGTACGGCTTGCCGGTGATCGCCTCGGTGCCCAGCGCGGCAACATGTGCGACGAGCTGGCCCACGAACCCACGCCGGGTCGGGTTCAGCGCCAGCCCGTTGTCGGACAGCAGTCGTTGCGGCACACCGTGGGCGGCCACCGCCTTGTCGAAGACTGCGATCGCGTCCTTGGCGGTCTCGCCGAGTGCGACATGGGAGGCGACCGCGTACCGGGAATGGTCGTCGATGAGCTGGAAGATCACGCACTTACGTCCTCCGGTCAGGACGTATTCGGTCGCGTCGAGTTCCAGCACGCGTTCGGCGCCGGATAGACGAACCGCCGCCAGGCCGAGCGGGGTTCTTCTTTGGCTCAAGCCGAGCGACGCCGGCCTCGCGGAAGATCCGTGCCAGCGACGCCGTGGAAGGGACCACTTCCAGGCCCATCGCGCGCATCTTGTCGTGCACGCTGATCGGGCCGTGGTCCAGCCCGGAAGCCTCGAGCGCGGCCCGCACTTGCACAGCCTGGGCCTTGACCTCGTCGGTCAGCTTCGACGGGCTCGCCCTCGGACGCCGGGTCCGAGGCTCGAGCACCGCGGCCGGTCCTTCGGCCTGCGCGCGCTTACGCAACTGATAGAACGACTTCCGCGAAATGCCGTGCTCGGCACAAAACGTCGAGACCGCCCCGCGTGGGCGTCCTCTGGCCACTGCGAGATCGCGAGACGGACACTGGGATCAATGGGTACATGGGCAGCCACCGCCGCAGCCTCGCGGCCCGAAGTGTCACCACCAAGACCACCGGAAGTGTCACCGATGTCCTGATGCAGATTCGTCACCGAAGTCTTGAGACATGACAGCCCTGGAAGGGGACGGCGCGTGTGATGTCTCAGGACATCGGTGACAGTTCTGTATCAGGACATCGGTGACAGTTGGTGTGTCAGGACTTCGGTGACGGTTTCGGGGTCTTGGGCGGTTCCGCGGGGTCGGCCGTTGCCGACGTATTTGATGCCGGGGGTGGGTCGGGTGTGCTCGATGAGGATCTCGCCTTCGAGGTCGGCGACGGTGATCTTGTCGCCGTCGGTGCGAGTGACCGAGGACGTGCTGGAGGCCGTGCTGTCCGCCGACCATGTAGTTGACCCCTGTCCAGCATGATGGTCCCCGACGCTGGTCACCGTTCTGACGCGGGTGCCGGCGGGCAGGTCTGCGGGCGGCTGTCGGTCGGGGCGCCGTTGGGCGGCCGGGCGGCCTGGAAGATGGGCCGGTCCGGTTTGGGGCGGGGTGCCTCGGCCTTCGGGGTTGCCTGCCACGCGGTCAGGGGTGTGACGCGCCCGGGGAGCCCTTGGTGGGGGCGTTCGGTGTTGTAGATGTGGTCGAACGCGTCGACCTGGGCCTGCAGTTCGGCCAGTGTGTCGGCCAGCGGTTGCTTGTCGAGGTAGCGGAACAGGGTCTGGTGGAAGCGTTCGTTCTTGCCCTGGGTGGTCGGCTTGTAGGGCTTGCCGGTGATCGCCTCGACGCCGAGTGCGGCACACGTGCGCGACCAGTTGGCCGTCGCAGCCCCGCCGGGACGGGTTCAGCGCCAGCCCGTTGTCGGACAGCAGCCGCTGCGGGACGCCGTGGTCGGCGATGGCCTTGTCGCACCACCGCGATCGCGGCCTGGGCGGTCTCGCCGGGGCGACGTGGGAGGCGACCGCGAGCCGGGAGTGGTCGTCCATGAGCTGGAAGATCACGCACTTGCGACCGCCGGTGAGGACGTACTCGGTGGCATCGAGCTGCCAGCACGCGTTCGGTGCCGGATAGACGAACCGCCGCCAGGCCGCGCGGGGCCTCTTCCTCGGCTCCAGCCGGGCCACGCCCGCCTCGCGGAAGATCCGCGCCAGCGACGCGACCGACGGCACCGGGGCCAGCCCCATCGCGTGCATCTTGTCGTGCACGCTGATCGGCCCGTGGTCCAGCCCGGAGGCCTCCAAGCGCCGCCCGCACCTGCACGGCCTGCTCTTGACCTCGTCGGTCAGCTTCGACGGGCTCGACCTCGGGCGCCGGGTCCGGGGCTCCAGCACCGCCGCCGGCCCGTCGACCCGCGCCCGTTTACGCACTCGTAGAACGACTTACGGGAGATGCCCTGCTCGGCACAGAACGTCGAGACCGCGCCGCGCGGCGCGTCATCAGGCCACTGCGAGATCGCGAGACGGACACGGGGATCGATGGGTTCATTGGCAGCCACCGCCCGAGCCTCGACGCAGAAGTGTCACCACCAACACGACCCAACATGTCACCGATGTCCTGATACAGAACTGTCACCGATGTCCTGCGACATGACAG
>CAWFVO010000020.1:0-691442 GCA_963819295.1 uncultured Actinomycetota bacterium | reverse complement strand
CGCCCTCCCTGAGTTTCCGCGAGCATCTACGCACGGTGGGCGGAGCCATAGAGGAATAACCTCTCCTTCAGCCGGCCATGGACCTGCTCAGCGCAGGCGACAGCCGCAGCCGTTCATGGCACTCCCTGCTGTGGCCCCAGTCGGTCACCACACTCTCCGCCCCGAAGCCGCCGACCTCGCGAATGACTCCCGGCGCAGCCCGCCACCTCGCCAAAGCCAAAGCACACGCCGATCGCGACCAGATCGCCGGCGCCCCCACCCCAAGGTGCCGAGGCGCTCCTGCGGACACGCACCCTCATCCTCGCCAGGAACATGAACAGCGCGCGACTGGCGAGGGCGAGCTCACCCGCATGGGCGCCAGCAATATGCGACGACTGGCGCTGTCGCGTTGTTCGACATCAGGTCGTACTGAGGCGGGACCTGAGGTCCCTGCTGATCAGATGGCGGGTCTGAGTTCGTCGAAGGCGGTGACCAACCGGAACACCCGCGTCGCGTCGACGGCCAGCCGGTAGTTCCTGCTGCGTTGCACAACACCGGCCAGTGCGAGAACAAACGTGTCGAGTGCGACCATGGCCGCTTGAAGGCCAGACTCAGGCCGATGCGCGGGGCTGAAGACCCAGCGAACGGCGAGCGTGGTGATCCGAGGGCGCGCTCTTGTCCAGAACCTGCGTCGTGGCCGCCTTCACGTAGGTCTCCTCGACGAACCAGGTCCCCGGCCAGGTGCCGACACGGCCGGGCCGCGTCGATCAGCAACGGCGTGAACCGCTGCACCCACCGGTAAAGAGTCACGTGATCGACCGCGATGCCACGCCCGGCGAGACTCCGCGAGGTCCCGGTAGGAGAACCTGTCGCGCAGGTACCAACGCACCGCCAACACGATCACCTCGGGCGGAAACGGAAGCCAGTCAGCCCGATGGCGTCCTCACCGGCCCCCGGCGAGTGCGCTTCATCAAGTCACCCTCACCGCCACCACGCGATCCGTCAACGCAACAGAGCCACGGTGGTCCACTCCGGCATCGCCACATGCTTCGCCGTCCGCCAGGCCGCCCGATGAAGTGCACACATCTGGCGGACACGCGGTCACTCGGCGGATCGGCCACGATCACCATCCCCACGCCAGCCCACACCCCGACGGCTCCCTCGTCGTCGACCGATTGCAACCTCTGGACGTGGGACGGCGTTCTGGTCACACATCCAGAATCCAAGGAGCACACCATGTCCAGCCCTGTCCGATCCGGCGCTCAGCGGCCGCCGTCGGCCTGGCCCTCGCAGCACTGGCCGCCACCGGCCCGGCGAACGCCGGCATCCCGGCCCACAACGAGCAGGTCGTCCTCATCAACGAAACCAACGCACAAGTCGACGCCAAGAGCGCCATCAGCGGCACCGGGCAAGTCGCGTCGTACGACGGCCGCTTCGTCGTCTTCTCGACGACGGCGCCGCTCGTGGCGATCGACGCCAACGCCACCGACGACGTGTACCTGCGCGACACCAGCGACGGCATCACGATCCTGGTCAGCCAGAAGGGTGGGCAGCCCGGTAACGACGCGAGCTTCGAGCCGACAATCTCCGACGACGGCCGTTACGTCGCCTACACGACGTGGGCGACGAACCTGTTCAAGGACCAGAACGGCATCACGCTCGACGTCGCGGTCAAGGACCTCTTCACCGACAAGACCCGGCTGGTCTCCGCTGCCACCAGCGGGAAGCAGTTCAAGAAGAACAGCTTCTCTCCGGTGATCTCCGGCGACGGCAGCCGCGTCTCGTTCCAGTCCTTCGCGCCGTTCGGTGCCAAGGACCAGGACAAGCGCGAGGACGTCTACGTCCGCGACGTCGCCCACCAGTGGACCAGGCAGGTGTCGCTGACACCGCTGGGCACGGACGTGAAGCCGTCGATCCTCAACGGCGACATCTCCGACGACGGCAACCTGGTGACCTTCGGCGAGGCCAACGACCTCTGGGTGCGCAACGTGAACAAGGGCACGACCCGGCGCTTCTGGCACGAGCCTGACGCGCCACCCTGCTCGGGCTTCCCGATCGGCAGCGCCGGCCGCCCGGTGATCTCGGGCAACGGCGCATACGTCGCCTTCTCCTCGTGCGCCACCAAGCTGCCCGGACCTGCCAGACACGGGCAGGTGTACCGGATGAACCTCGCCACCGGCAAGATCACCCTGGTCACCCAGCGTGGCCAGGACGGCAAGGCCGGCAACGCGAACTCGTTCCTGCCGAGCCTGTCGCGCAACGGTCGGTACGTCGGCTTCGGCAGCGACGCGTCCAACCTCGCCGGCCTCGACACCGGCACCAACACCGATGCCTTCCTCGCCGACACCAAATCGGGCACCATCGTCCGTGCCTCGCAGTCCCCGGACGGCACGGAGAGCAACAACTGGAGCGCCAGTACCGGCGCCGCGATCAGCGGCGACGGCCACACCCTGGTTTACGAGTCGTACGCGACGAACCTCATCGACAACGACCAGTACAACTGGGAAGAGGTCTTCGCCTGGCGCGCCTAGCCGCCCGAGGGCGCGCGGTACGGGCGGCTGCGCCCAAGCCAGAGCAACAAACCCCACAGCATCGGGCCACCATGGGGCGCTCCTGCCGCTGATGCGTCCAGAAGCTTCCCGGCCGGAGATCGCTGGTTCGTCGCGGAGACCTAGGGCGTGTCTGACAAATAGTTGAGCGTTGCTCTGGGAGCGTGCTGGGATGTCGCGCTTCGAGGTGTTGTCTGATGACCAGTGGTTGTTGATCGAGGATGCGTTGCCGCGTCCGACGGGTCGCAAGGGCCGGCCGTTCGCGGATGCTCGGATGATGGTCGAGGCGATCGTCTACCGCTATCGGACCGGGATCGCGTGGCGTGATCTGCCGACGGTGTTCGGAGCGTGGCAGACGGTGTGGACCTGGCATCGGCGGATGGCGACCGACGGGACGTGGGACACGGTGCTGGCCCGGTTGACCAAGCGCGCCGACGCCGCGGGCGAGGTCGACTGGGCGCTGTCGGTGGACTCCTCGATCGCTCGAGCCCACCAGCACGCCACCAACGTCACCCGCCTCACAGGGGGCTGGGTCGAGTTACACGAAACCGCCCGACCCGTTCGCGGAGCCGCCTGACCACGCGATTGGCCGCTCCCGCGGCGGGTTGTCGACCAAGATCCACCAGCTCGTCGACGGGAACGGGATGCCCCTGGTCGTGCTGCTGAGCGCCGGCCAAGCCGGCGACTCCCCGATGTTCGGACCCCTGATGGCACACCTGCGCATCGGCCGTGAGACCGGTCGTCCACGGACCCGTCCCGATGCGGTCCGCGCCGACAAGGCCTACTCCTCACGCGCGATCCGGGGCCACCTGCGCAGCCGCGGGATCGTCGCGATCATCCCCGAGCCCGCCGACCAACAAGGCCACCGGAAGCGACGAGGTCCTCGCGGCGGCAGGCCACCGGCGTTCGACGCCACCGCCTACAAGGGCCGCAACGTCATCGAGCGCCGCTTCTGCCACCTCAAGCAATGGCGAGGCGTTGCCACCCGCTACGACAAGCTCGCGATCACCTACCGCGCAGCGATCGTCCTCAACGCCGTCGTGACCTGGGCACGACATTTGTCAGACACGCCCTAGGTGAAGGTCTGCGGGGTCTGGTCCTACATGTACCGGGCGGTCGACCAGCATGGCCAGGTCATCGACGTGTATGTGTCACGGCGTCGAGACATCGCCGCCGCGCGCACGTTCTTCATCGGTGCCCTGGCTGTTCACGGCGACCCTGCCGAGGTGATCACCGACGGGCGCCGCCCTGGCCAACGTGATCGAGGACTCGGCTCCTGCCGAGTACCCAACACCGCGAGTACCAGGACCACCCCGTTGAATGCGATCATGGCCGGCTCAAGGCTCTACTCGGCCGAGGGGGGGTGAAAATGGCACGGCGAACGCAGTGATCCAGGGCACGCCTTCATCCAGAACCTGCGCCGTGGCCACTACGAGTTCGCCGTCGACGCCGCGCCGCTGCTCCGGTTGGCCACAGCACTCGACGAACTCCGACCCGCTACACGCGCTGCGACGGGTGACCCCGAACCGCCAGAGCCGCGGACGGATCCCGCCAAGGTCGTCGCGTGCGAGCCCAAAGCGCGCTTTCGATCACCGGCGGGACGCCTACCGTGCTGTGTTTCCGCAGGTCAGCGGCCCGTTTCCAGCAGCGCGACGCATTCGACGTGGTGCGTCATCGGGAAGACGCGGATGATCCTGAGCGTGAACGCAAACCTTTGACGAAGACTGCGTTCAGCGGTGGACACCAGCCGCTGACCTGCGGCTTCAGCCATCGGAGATGCTCGCAGCGTCGGCACCGCTATGGGACCCACTGCGAATCAAAGCGCGCCCAAAGTGAGCCCTCCAGGAAGCCGACTCATACGTTCACAACCGACCGCCGTGAGAACCCACGGCGCCGTCTGGCCGCGCGACTGTCTGTATCGACATCCCCGCCCCCGTGTCGGCCATTTTGCGCTGTTGCACCAGAGGTCAGATCCAGACCTTCACGTCGTGCTGCAGGTACTTCCCAAGGATCATGACTGAGCGCCGGCGGGAGTGCTTGAAGGAGCTCGCTCGAGGCCGTCCCCGCCGATCGACGTAACCCTCAGTGGGATGTGGCTGAGTGGGGCTCACCATCATGGTCGCCTGGGTGAGATTGCGTTGCAGTGCGCGCGCCGCCAGGGCCTATCCAGCGATCCCGGACTCTGGGATTCACGCAAAAAGCACCTCACCCGACGGGTAGTCGCCAAGGGGCTCACGCCACAGGATGAAAGTCCGTTGCACATCCACGTCGAGCGAGGACGAGCATCCATGACGAGCGTCGCAGAACCGGGCTTGCATGCAGTTGAAGACGGAGAGGGCCGGCGGACGAAGGCGTCCTTCACGTCCTTTGGATCAATGGGGGGCTGAGCTGCGATGGCGACTCCGTCGCCCTGACCGCGGCGACGCAGCCCAGCATCGAGGAGATCGTGCTCGGCGCACTGCCCGGACTGCCGAAGATCCAGGTGCACTGGCCGCTCATCGACTTCGAATGCGGCCCTGAACCGGGGCCGACAACTTCATCGAATGGTGGTGGAAGGCCGATCGCGGCGAGCTCGAGCCGTTCGTCCTGGTGATCGAGGGGTCGATCCCCAACGAGAAGATCAAGTCGGCCGGCTACTGGTCGGGGTTCGGCAACAACCCGGCGACGGGGCAGCCTGTGACGACCAGTGAGTGGCTTGACCGACTCGCGCCCAAGGCGACGGCGGTGGTCGCGGTCGGGACCTGCGCGTGCTACGGCGGCATCCATGCCATGGCGGGCAACCCCACGGGCGCGATGGGCGTGCCTGATTACCTGGGTTGGTCCTGGAAGTCGAAGGCCGGCCTGCCGATCGTCTGCGTCCCGGGCTGCCCTATCCATCCGGACAACCTCTCCGAGACGTTGGTTTACCTGCTCTATCAGGTGGCAGGTCAGGCCCCGATGATTCCGCTCGACGAATCGCTGCGGCCCGCGCTGGCTTTTCGGCGCGACCGTGCACGAGGGTTGCGATCGCGCCGGCTACTACGAGCAGGGCGACTTCGCGAACGAATACGGCTCACCCAAGTGCTTGGTCAAACTCGGCTGCTGGGGTCCGGTCGTGAAATGCAACGTCCCCAAACGCGGCTGGATCAACGGCGTCGGCGGCTGCCCGAACGTCGGCGGCATCTGTATTGGCTGCACGATGCCCGGCTTCCCCGACAAGTTCATGCCGTTTATGGACGAGCCGACCGGGGCCAAGATCTCCACGAGGGTCAGCCTGACTACGGCAAGGCCGTCCGTCGGCTGCGCAAGATGACGCAGGACACCGTGGACAAGGAGCCCAAATGGCGGACCAGGGCAGCGAACTCACGACCGGCTACAGGCGCAACTGGTGAGGACGGTGACCGACGAGATGACCACCACCGAAGGACGACACCGACGTCGTCGAGATGTCGTGGGACCCATCACCAGGATCGTCGGCAGCCTCGGGATCTACGCCAGCATCGACTTCAAGCAGAAGGAGGTGCGCGAGTGTCACAGCACCTCGTCGATCTTCCGGGGCTACAGCCTGTTCATGAAGGGGAAGGACCCACGAGACGCGCACTTCATCACCAGCCGCATCTGCGGTATCTGCGGTGACAACCACGCAACCTGCTCGGTCTACAACCAGAACATGGCCTACGGCGTCGCCCCGCCCCACCTCGGCGAGTGGATCATCAACCTCGGCGAGGCCGCGGAGTACATGTTCGACCACAACATCTTCCAGGAGAACCTGGTCGGGGTGGACTACTGCGAGCGGATGGTCAAGGAGACCAACCCCGGGGTGCTCGAGCGGGCAACTCCACCGAGGCGCCCCACGCCGGCATCCACGGCTACCGGACCATCGGCGACATCATGCGGTCGCTCAACCCGATCGAGGGCGAGTTCTACCGCGAGGCCCTCCATGTCAGCCGATACACGCGCGAGATGTTCTGTCTCATGGAGGGGCGCCACGTCCACCCCTCCACGCTCTACCCGGGCGGCGTGGGCACGGTCCCCACCATCCAGCTGATGACCGACTACCTCACACGCCTGATGCGGTACGTCGAGTTCATGAAGAAGGTCGTGCCCCTGCATGACGATCTGTTCGACTTCTTCTACGAGGCACTGCCCGGCTACGAGCACGTCGGTGAGCGCCGGATCCTGCTCGGCTGCTGGGGCGCCTTCAACGATCCCGAGCACTGCGACTTCCGCTACGACCACATGACCGACTGGGGCCGGAAGATGTTCGTGACCCCCGGCGTCGTCGTCGACGGCAAGCTGGTCACCAACGACCTGGTCGAGATCAACCTCGGCATGCGGATCCTTCTCGGCCACTCCTACTACGAGGACTGGGCGGAGTCGAACCGCGAGATCTTCGCCCAGCGTGACCCGCTCGGCAACCCGGTCGACCGCCGGCACCCGTGGAACCAGCACACGATCCCCAAGCCCGGGAAGCGCGACTTCAACGCCAACTACAGCTGGACGATGTCACCTCGCTGGTTCGACGGCACCGACCACCTGGCACTCGACACCGGCGGCGGCCCCATCGCGCGCCTCTGGTCGACCGCCCTGTCCGGGCTCGTCGACGTCGGCTACGTGAAGGCGACCGGGACCAGCGTCGTGATCAACCTCCCCCGGACCGCCCTCAAGCCCGAGGTCACCTTCGAGTGGAAGATCCCGCAGTGGAGCAACGCGCTCGAGCGCAACCGGGCCCGCACCTACTTCCAGGCGTACGCCGCCGCGCAGGCCTTGTACTTCTGCGAGAAGGCGCTCGAGGAGATCCGGGCCGGGCGTACCAAGACCTGGACCCCCTTTGAGGTGCCCGACGAGGCGATCAGCGTCGGGTTCACCGAGGCGGTCCGCGGGGTACTCAGCCACCACATGGTGATCAAGGGCGGGAAGATCGCGAACTACCACCCTTACCCGCCCACCCCGTGGAACGGCAGCGTCCGTGACGGCTACGACACCCCCGGCCCTTACGAGGACGCCGTGCAGAACACGCCGATCTTCGAGGAGAACCCGCCAGACAGCTTCAAGGGCATCGACATCATGCGTGCGGTCCGCAGCTTCGACCCGTGCCTGCCGTGTGGAGTCCACATGTACACCGGCGGGGGCAAGGTGGTCGAGCAGCAGCACGCACCGCAGATGCCCGTGAAGCCCTACTGATCCGCGGGCCGCAGCACATGCACGAGCTCGCGATCACGCAGAGCGTCGTCGACCTGGTCGCCGAGCGCACGACCGGACGACGCGTGGTCGCGGTCCATCTGCGCGTGGGGAGCCTGTCCGGCGTCGTCCCGGACTCCATGGCGTTCTGCTTCGACCTCGCGACGGCGGGGACCGCCCTGGCTGGTGCACGGCTCGAGATCGAGGAGACGCGGGGACGCGTCGCCTGCCGGGCGTGCGGCACGGAGCAGGAGCTGCCCGACGCGCTGCTCCTGTGCACCTGCGGGAGTGCCGACGTCGAGGTGCTCGCCGGCGCCGACCTCCGGGTCGTGTCCGTCGAGCTCGAGAAGGAGCCGTCATGTGCATGACCTGCGGCTGCGGCGAAGGGGGTGACGAGGGCGTCCGGGTGACCCGGCTCGACGAGCGCGATCACGAGCAGATGCACGGCCACGACCACGCCCACCCGGCGGTGGACACCCTCGTGCTCGAAGAGCGGGTGCTGGCACGCAACGACCACCTGGCCGAGCACGTGCGCGCCTGGCTCGCCGTACGCCGGATCCTCGCGGTCAACCTGATGAGCTCGCCCGGCTCGGGCAAGACGTCGCTGCTGGAGCGCACCGTCTCGCGGCTCTCCCCCACCCGCGAGGTCTGCGTCATCGAAGGGGACCAGGAGACCACGTACGACGCGGAACGCATCCAGCGGGCCGGAGCCCGCGCCGTCCAGGTGAACACCGGTGCCGGGTGCCATCTGGACGCCGGCATGGTGCAGAGCGCCGTCGAGGCACTTGCGCCTACCGACGGCTCGCTGCTCTTCGTGGAGAACGTCGGCAACCTGGTTTGCCCTGCCTTGTTCGACCTCGGCGAGCACGCCAGGGTCGTGGTCATCTCGGTGACCGAGGGCGACGACAAGCCCTTGAAGTACCCCCAGATGTTCCGCGCCGCGGACCTGGTGCTGGTCAACAAGACCGACCTGCTCCCCTACGTCGACTTCGACGTCGGCGCGCTCACCGAGCGGGCTCGCTCGCTCCACCCCGGCGTGACCGTGCTGCCGCTCTCGGTGCGCACCGGCGACGGGACCGACGACTGGTACGACTGGCTCGACCGGCTGGCCAGCACCCACGACACACCTCGAGAAGGAGCCGTGCATGGAGCCGCTGACCGTCCGTGAGTCCAGTGCCCGCATCGACGAGCTGCTGGACGACCTCGAGCAGAGCGCCGTCCCCGCCGTCCTCGAACGGGTGCAGGAGCTCCTCGCGTGCGTCATGTCGCTGTACGGCGCCGGCCTGGAGCGCACGATCGACGTCGTGCTGGAGGCGGGTCAGCGCGACCTGGCCCGCCGCCTCGCCGATGACGAGATCGTCGGCAACCTGCTGGTGCTCCACGACCTCCACCCCGACGACGTCCTGACGCGAGTCAACGGCGCGCTCGAGGGGGTGCGGCCCTACCTCGGCTCGCACGCCGGCGGTGTCCAGCTCCTCGGGGTCGACGAGAAGGGGGTCGTCCACCTCCAGCTCCAAGGCAGCTGTGACGGCTGCCCGTCATCGGCGCTGACCGTCGCCAGCGCCATCGAGGACGCCATCCTGCAGGCGGCTCCCGACGTGGTGGCGGTGGAGGCCGAGGGCATGGTCGAGCCCTCACCCTCGCTCCTGCAGATCGCACCCTTCGCCCCGCACGAGAGCGTCTCTCAGCCCGCCGACCACTGGCATCCACTCCAGCTCGACGTGCCTCCGCGGACCATGCGTCGGGTCGCAGCGGCCGAGGAGCACCTGCTGGTCGCCAACCTGGACGGCACTCTCGTCGCCTATCTCGACCGCTGCCCCTCATGCCAGGACCCGGTCTCCGACGGTGTGCTCGACGGCGACACGCTCACCTGCTCCGGCTGTGCCACGGCGTACGACGTGCGGCTGGCCGGGCGGTCACCGCTGGCCGACCTGCAGCTGGTCCCGGTCCCGCTCCTCCCTGAGCGCGGAGCGTGGAAGATCGCCCTCCCGTCGACGGTGACCGCATGACGGCCCAGGGCACAGGACTGGGCCGCCTCCGCCGGATGGCCAGCGCTCCACCCCCGCCGGAGGTCGAGGAGCACTGCGAGTTCTGCGCGGTCGACCTCGGTGAGCGGCACGGCCACGTGGCCGACGTCGCGGAGCACCGGCTGCTGTGCGTGTGTCGCCCGTGCTACCTGCTCTTCGCGCCGCAGGGTTCGGGCGGGGCGAGGTTCCGCGCCGTGGGTGAGGACGTGCGGCGCGTCGCCGGGCTGCATCTCGACGACGCCACCTGGGACTCGTTGCGGGTCCCGGTCGACCTGGTGTTCTTCTTCCGCCAGTCCGGCTCCGACAGTGAAGAGCCTCGATTGTTGGCGTTCTACCCCGGACCCGGCGGCGCCACCGAGTCGGAGCTCGACCTGCACGCGTGGACGCGGATCGTGGCAGACAACCTCGTCCTGGGCCAGACCATGTCCGACGTCGAGGCGGTGCTGCTCCGCCGCCACGACGGCGAGTACACCGCCCACCTGGTGCCGATCGACGTCTGCTACGAGCTGGTCGGCGTCGTGCGCACCTCGTGGAAGGGGCTGGGCGGCGGCCCGGAGGTCTGGGACCGGATGCGTAAGTTCTTCGACGAGCTCGACCGCCGTGGCCGCGAAGTCCCCCGCTCGGGCGCCGCATGAGCACTACGGCCAGCGGTCCCGGCGATCTACCGGCCGCCATACCCGACCTCGACTTCAGCTGCCGCGAGGTCGTGGCAGACCCCTACGCAGCCGGACCGACCGTGATCTTCCGGATGACCGCGACGGAGACCTCAGGCGTGCGGGTCCATGCCGTCGCGCTGCGCAGCCAGGTGCGCGTGGAGCCCATCCAGCGTCACTACAGCGACCGCGAGGCCGACCAGGTAGTCGACCTGTTCGGGGACAGGTCGCGGTGGGGCCAGACCTTGCAGCCGATGCAGCTGGCCTTCCTGACCCAGGTGTTGCCGAGCTTCACAGGCTCCTGCGACTTCGATCTGACGATGCCCTGCAGCTACGACGTCGACGTCGCTGCCCACAAGTACCTCACCGCGCTCGAGGCCGGCGACGTCCCGCTGATCCTGCTGTTCAGCGGCACCGTCTTCAGCGGGACGGTGGGCTCCATCCAGGTGATGCCCGTGCCGTGGCACAAGGAGGCCCACGTCCGGATGCCCGTGGCCGTGTGGCGCGCCGCCATGGACGCCCACTTCCCCGGTCAGCGCTGGATCCGCGTGCCCGGCGACACCTACGACCGGCTCGCCGCCTTCCGTGGCCGGCACGGCCTGACCAGCTGGGAAGCCACCCTCGATCGGCTCCTCGGGGACCAGCCGTGACGAGCGCGACCACCTCGACCTGGGAGGCAGCCCGGTCACTGGCCGACGCTGTGCTCTACGAGGGCTACGTGCTCTATCCCTACCGCGCCGAGTCGATGAAGAACCAGGTGCGCTTCCAGTGGGGCGTGCTGATGCCGCCCGACGTCGTGGCCCAGGACCGGTCCGAGTCCTGCACCCACGGCACCGAGGTGCTCGTCGACGGGCGCGGCGGGCTCACCGTCACCGTGCGCTTCCTCCAGCTCCAGCACCGCACCGTCGAACGACGGGCCGGCGAACGCTTCCACCCGGTGGACCGCCTCGACGTCGGCGACGCGACGTACACCGCCTTCGACGAGGCTGTACCTCGCGAGTACGACGTGCCCATCGAGGGCGACGACGGCGAGGTCGTGCTCGAGGTGGAAGGCGGGCGGGAGGTCGAGGAGCTGAGCGACCCGGACGGCAGCGTGCGCGGCCGCCTGGTCCGGGTCCGGGAGCCGCTTCGCCTCGGGGTCATGAGCCACGTCGAACGCCCCGACTCGCCTTACGCCGTCCGGGTGCTGTCGGTGCGGGTCGACAACCGCACGCCTCCCCCGGCCGCCGGCACGCGCACCCGGCGCGGACCAGCACGGCCGGCCTGGCTGCGCCGCGCACTGATTGCCGACCACCTGCTCCTCCGCGTCGACGGAGGATGCTTCCTCTCGCCGACCGATCCGCCCGAGTGGGCGCGGCCACTCACCGACGCCCGCACGCACGACGGGCTCTTCCCGGTGCTCGGTCCCGGCAGTGACGACTCGGTGATGCTCGCCTCGCCGATCATCCTCTACGACCACGCCGAGCTCGCACCCGAGAGCGAGACGACGTTCTACGACGCCCTGGAGGTCGACGAGCTGCTCAGCCTGCGCACGATGACGCTCTCGGAGGACGAGAAGCGGGAGGTACGGGGCACGGACCCCCGCACGGCGACGCTGCTCGGCGAGGTGGACGCGATGCCGGCCGATCTGTGGGACCGCCTCCACGGCACCGTGCGCTACCTCGACCAGATGTCGGGCGGCCGCGCTGACCCGTCTCACGCGCCGGAGCTACCTCCGCTCGAGACCCCCTGGTGGGACCCCGGTTCAGACGCCTCGGTCGACCCGGAGCACGACACCGTGCGGATCGGGGAGGTCGAGGTGAGCCGCGGCACCCGCGTGATCCTGCGCCCCGGCGTGCGCCGGGCCGACGCCTACGACCTGTTCCTGGCCGGACGCACCGCGACCGTCGCCGCCGTTCTGTTCGACGTCGACCAGGGCACCCACCTGGCCGTCACCGTCGACGACGACCCCGGGTCCGACCTCAAGGAGTCGCACGGCCGGTACCTCTACTTCGCGCCCGACGAGGTCGAGCCCCTGACTCCTGATGGTGTCTCGTGAGGCCCGCACTCCTGGTCGCCTGCGTCGGCAACATCTTCAAGTCCGACGACGGGTTCGGGGTCGAGGTGGCCGCCCGCCTCGGTCAGGACCCGCTGCCCGACGGCGTGCGCATGGTCGACTTCGGGATCCGCAGCGTGCACCTGGTCTACGAGCTGCTCTCCGGGTACGACGTGCTGGTCCTGGTCGACACCGTCTCACGGCAGGACGGGCCACCGGGGTCGCTCTACGTGATCGAGCCGGATCTGCCGCCTCGCGACCTGACTGGCGCGGTCCCCGAGGTCGTGATGGACGCCCACGACCTGTCCCCCGGCGGCGTGATGGCCCTGGTCCCGGTCCTCGGCGGGCATGTCGACCGCATCGTCGTGGTGGGCTGCAAGCCTGCGACGCTGGAGGACGGGATCGGTCTCTCGCCCGAGGTCGCCGCCGCGGTGGAGCCCGCGGCGGGCTTGGTGCGCGACGTCGTTGCCCGTGAGCTGAGGCGTCTGCCGGCGGAAGCCGTGGGGCCTCCGCTGTCCCGAGGAGGTGGTTGAGAGTGTGGTGGATCGTGATCCTGGCGGTCGTCGTGGTCCTCGTCGTGGCACTCGGGCTCGCGATGCTGCCCGACCTGAGGCGCTACCTGCGGATGCGTTCGATGTGACGCGACGCGCTCGCTCGGTCTCGTCGTGGTGACCGACGGCAGCCGCGCTCAGGGCGGCGACGGATACTGGACAGGGAGGTGGAAGAGATGAGCAAACTGCTGTTGATGCTGCTCGCGGCCGCGGTCGCGGCTGGAATCGCCGCTGCGACCGTGCCCGACGTCAGGCGTTACCTGGAGATGCGCCGCATGTAGGCACGGGCTGGGCACCCGGGCGTCAGTCCGCGCGACTGCGGAACGCTGGCACCGGTCCCAGGATCCACGGACCCTCCGTAGGCTCGGTGGTCTCAGGCGGAGCCGACGTTGGCTCGGACGCGGTGTCGACCTGCTCCGGCGCGCGCTCAGGCACCGGCCAGGCGCGCTCGTCAGGCTCCCAGCTCAGGGGGTCTGCGGACAGTCCGACCAGGTAGGTCAGGGTGCAGTCCAGCGCGCGCGCCAGCTCGGGGAGCTTGCACACGTCGAGACCCGCACCGTGCTCCAGGCTCGACAGCGACTTGTTGGTGGTGTCGACACCCAGCCGCCGGAGCCGCGCGACGACCTCCTTCTGGGTCAGGCCGAGCTGGCGCCGCCGTACCCGTAGCCGTTCGCTGACCAGCAGGTGGCGGTGCAGGCCAAGCTCGTGGATGTCGATCGGTTCGGTGGTGGGGACGGCAACGAGGCGGCCTTCCGCTCGTGTCGTGGTCATGAAGGCCCTCCAGACATGTCGGCCAGCGGATGGATGGTGTAGCGGGCGAAGTTGAAGACCGGTGCCACCGCCAGGAGCCGCTCGAACTCCTCGTGCGACTCGACCTCGTAGATCCAGGCGCCGCCGTGGGCACCGACGATGTGGTAGCGGGCGAGCACCTTGCCCTCACGCTGCAGGCGTTCGCCGTACTCCGGCATCCGCGCGATCGCTCCCACCATCGCCTCGCTCAGCAGCGACAGCTCGATGTTCCACAATGCCAGGAACTTCATGGCTCAGCAGATCCTGGGGAGCTGCTCACCGATGGGAAGGTCGACGACTCGTTCGGCCCCGAAGCCGGTGCGTGCCGACGACCATCCCCGCATGGTCGGCCACGCACTCCCCGATGACCACGGCGCCTGCGCCGGCCGGGTGAGCACGCATCGCCGCCAGCACCTCGTCGGCCTCCTCGGGAGCCACGAACGCGACCAGCTTGCCCTCGTTGGCGACCTGGAGCGGGTCGAGACCGAGGAGCGAGCAGGCATCGGCGACCATCTCCGGGATCGGCAGGGCGCGCTCGTCGAGGGCGATGCCCACGCCCGAGGACGACGCGATCTCGTTCAGCGAGGTCGCCAGGCCACCGCGGGTCGGGTCGCGCAGCACGTGGAGGTCGTGCGTGACGTCGCAGCATCGCCGCCACGAGCCCGTTCAGGGGCTGGCAGTCGCTGCGGATCTCGGTGCCGAACTCCAAGCCCTCGCGCACGCTCATGATCGCCACGCCGTGCACCCCGAGGTCACCGCTGACGATGACCCGGTCGCCGGGGCGGGCCCGGTCGGGGCGGATGTCGACCCCGTCGGGGATCACCCCGATGCCGGCGGTGTTGATGTAGATCCCGTCGCCGTGGCCGCTCTCGACGACCTTCGTGTCACCGGTGACGACCCGGACGCCCGCACGCTGCGCCGCGTTGCCGAGACGCTGCGCGACGGCACCTACCTGGGCGATCTCGACTCCCTCCTCGAGGATGAAGCCGGCGGACAGGTAGAGCGGCGTGGCGCCGCTCATGGCCAGGTCGTTGACCGTGCCGTTGACGGCCAGGTCGCCGATGCTGCCACCGGGGAAGAACAGCGGCCGCACCACGAACGAGTCGGTGGAGAACGCCAGCCGGGCGCCGGCCACGTCGAGGACGGCGGAGTCACCGAGGACCCCGAGAGTGCCGTCGCCGAACGCTGGCAAGAAGACGTGCTCGACGAGCTCCGCCGACATCGCTCCGCCCCCGCCGTGCCCCATCACCACGTTCGGGCTGTCGCGCAACGGCAACGGACAGGTCCATCCCTCGAAGCTGGGCAGCGGCTCGATGGAGATCGACTCGGTGACCATCAGCGGGCCTCGTCCTGGGCTCCGGCACCCACGGGCACCCGCTCGGACGGCGGAGACACCTGCAGCCGCCTGTACAGGTAGTACGCCGCGCAGGCGCCCTCGCTGGAGACCATGGTGGCGCCGAGTGGGGTGCGCGGGGTGCACTCCCGGCCGAAGGCGGCGCACTCGTGCGGCTTGATCAGACCCTGCAACACCTCACCACTGCGGCACATCGACGACTCCTGGGTACGGATGTCGCCCACCTCGAAGCGCGCTTCGGCGTCCCACGGGCGGTAGCGCTCGGAGAGTCGCCATCCGCTCTGCGGGATCATCCCGATCCCCCGCCAGGACCGGTCGACGACCTCGAAGACGTCCTCGAGCATCTCGATCGCGATCGGGTTCCCGTTCTCGGAGACGACCCGCGGGTAGGCGTTCTCGACCTCGTGACGCCCCTCCTCGAGCTGGTGCACGGCACGCCGGATCCCCTCGAGGATGTCGAGCGGCTCGAAGCCGGTCACCACGATGGGTACCTCGAACCGTTCGGCGAGCGCCGGGTACTCCGACGTACCCATGACCGTGCAGACGTGCCCGGCTGCCAGGAACGCCTGCACGCGACAGACGGGGGAGGTCATGATCGCCTCGATCGCTGGTGGCACCCGGACATGCTAGACCAGCAGGCTGAAGTTGTCGATCCCGAGCTTGCGGGCCTGGTAGACCGTCATCGCGTTCGGTGGTGCGGTGGTCTCGAAGCCGATGCCGAAGAAGACCACCTGCCGGTCGGGGTTCTCCTGTGCGATCGCGAGTGCGTCCAGCGGCGAGTAGACGACACGTACGTCGCCGCCGGCGCTCTTGACCCGGAAGAGGTCCCTGTCGCTGCCCGGCACCCGCAGCATGTCGCCGAAAGAGCAGAAGATCACGCCCGGCCGGCGTCGCGATCTCCAGCGCCTTGTCGATCACCTCGAGCGGGGTGACGCAGACCGGGCAGCCGGGCCCGTGGATCAGCTCGATCCCGTCGGGCAGCAGCTGGTCGATGCCGTGCCGGATGATCGAGTGCGTCTGCCCGCCGCAGACCTCCATCATCGCCCACGGCTGGGTCGTGGTCGCGTGGATGTCGTCGAGAAGGCGCTTGGCCAGCTCGGGGTCCTGGAACTCCTCGAGGTACTTCATGACATGCCTCCCATCCTGTCGGGCCGGGGCATACCGGCCTGCTCCGCGGCGCGACCCCACTGGTCGCCGAACTCCGCGTCGAGCTCGCCCATCTGTCGGAAGATCTCGAGCGTCTCCATCGCCGACTTCTCGTCGAGGCGCTGGAGGGCGAAGCCGACGTGGACGATGGTGTACTCACCGACCTCGATGTCGGGCACGTAGTGCCAGGCACACGTCCTTGGTGACGTTGCCGAAATCGACCCTCCCCATGGGGGTTCCGTCGTCGTCCCAGATCTCGATGATCTCTCCGGGCACGGCTAGGCACATGGTGACTCCATTTCCGGCGACGCCTGTCGCCTCGGTGGGACGGGAGGAGCAACGTCGGGTAGGCCTGCGGCATGGGCGAGCACGGCGACCTGACCGAGCGCGATGCCTGCGTCGCTGGGCGGGACCTTGCGGTGGCGGAGCACCTCGAAGCCGGCGGCGGACAGATCGCGGGCACAGCCCTCGGTGACGAACGCGTTCAGGAACACGCCTCCGCTGAGCGTCACCCGACACAGGCCGGTTCGTCGACGCACCATGCTCGGCGGCGGTGACGACCAGGTCGACGACGCCCTGCTGGAAACGCGCGGCGACCAGCGCCGGCGCGGCGCCGGCACGCACGTCGTACGTGACGGCGCGCACCACCGGTGCCGGGTCGAAGACGGCCGGGCTTGACGTGCCGTTCGTCGAGACGTCGAAGCTATAGCCATCCACCGCTTCGACGTCGCGGGCGACGCGCCTCGAGCTCCATGGCCGCCTGTGCGTCGTAACCCGACGCGGTGGCAGATGCCGGCCAGCGATGCGACTGCGTCGAACAGTCGGCCCATGCTCGAGGTCGGTACGCAGCCCAACCCGTGCTCGAGCTGGTGCGCCAGCACGGCGCGCTCGACGTCGCGGCACGCGCTCACGCTCGGCAGGTCGTCGTCCCACGGCGATGCCGGCGCTGCGCAGGTGCGACAGCGCCATCCGGCACGGGTTGCCGCACCGCAGCGTCACCTCCTGGCAGCTCGACGTAGGCCAGGTGACGCGGCCGTTCGTAGCCGTCGTAGTCGGCGAGCAGGACCTCGCCGCCCCATACCGCGCCGTCGTCGCCGTACCCGGTGCCGTCGAAGGCGACCCCGATCACCGCGCTCGCCGGTGACTGCGCCGTGCTCGGCCATCGTCGAGGCGACGTGCGCGTGGTGGTGCTGGACGCCGTGGACCGGCCGGCCCGTCGCATGCTCGACCGCCCAGCGTCGTGATCGGTACGCCGGGTGGCGGTCGACCGCGAGTGCTGCGGGTCGGACACCGGTGAGCTCCTCGAGGTGGGCCTCCGCCGTGCCGAACGCACGTAGGGTCGCGAGGTCGTCCATGTCGCCGACGTGCGCGGACAGCCAGGCGAGCCGGCCCTCCGCGAGGCAGAAGGTGTTCTTCAGGTCTGCGCCGACCGCGAGCGCGGGCGGTACCTCGAACGGCAGTGCGAGCGGCAGCGGCGCCTAGCCCGCGCGACCGGCGTACCGGCGCCTCGCGGCCGGCCACGACCGCGTCACCGAGTCGTCGCACGGCACGTGGATCGGGCGGTCGTGCAGCAGCCAGGCGTCGACGAGCCCGCCGAGCCGCCGCAGCGCATCGTCGTCGTCAGTGACGATCGGCTCGCCGGCGAGGTTGCCGCTCGTCATCACCAGCACCCGCGGTCCGGGCGGGTCGCCCTGCAGCCCGAACAGCAGGTGGTGGACAGGCGTGTAGGCGAGCATGACGCCGACGTCGGCCTGGCCCGGCGCCACGGAGGGCGCGAGTGCGGACGTCGCATCGGCACGCCGGCGTAGCAGCACCACGGGCCGGGTGCGGCCGGTGAGCAAGGCGGCCTCGGCATCGTCGAGCTCGACCAATTCGCCGCGCCGACGCGAGATCCGCGGCCATCACCGCGAATGGCTTGTCACCCCGGTGCTTGCGCTTTCGCAGGGTCGCCACGGCTTCCTCGTTGGTCGCGTCACAGGCGAGGTGGTAGCCGCCGATGCCCTTCACCGCCACGATCGCGCCGGCGGCGAGCAGGCTGCGGGCCTCTCGCCATGCATCCTCATCGTCGCGCCGGATCAGCGCCGCTGGCGAACCATCCGCAGCCGCGGGCCGCAGTCGGGGCAGGCAGATCGTCTGGGCGTGGAAGCGGCGGTCCGCTGGGTCGGCGTACTCGCTGCGGCACACGCCGCGCACATCGGGAAGCCGGCCATGGTGGTGGTCGGCCGGTCGTAGGGCAGCGCGGTGATGACGGTGAACCGCGGGCCGCAGTTCGTGCAGGTGATGAACGGCGTGCCGGTAACCGGCGATCGGCCGGGATCGCCGAGTTCAGCCAGGCAGTCGTCGCAGATCGCCACGTCGGGCGAGACGAACGTGCGGCCCGTCCCGGAACGCGAGGTGCGGATCGCGAACTCCGTGCCACCTTGCAGCGGGAGGTCGGCGAACGTCATCGACTCGACCACAGCCAGAGGTGGCGGCGCGGTCTCGAGCTCCCGACAAAAGGCGTCGACGTCAGTCGGGATGCCTTCGACCTCGGCGACGAGGCCGGCCGGGCTGTTCCACACCTCGCCTGCGAGGCCGTGAGCCTTCGCCAAGGCGTAGACGTGAGGACGGAAACCCACGCCCTGGACCACGCCCATGACCTCGACGCGGCGTCGGGTCCGGGCAGCCGCGGCGGTCGTGCTCTCTACCGTAGGTCGCATGGCATCCCGGTGCGCTGCCTGGCTGTCAGGCGGTCCGGCGACGGGGCCAACGCCGGGCCGACGGGGCAGTCGTGCTGCTGGTGTCGGCAATAGGAGTCGCTCTTTCCGGGAATCTACGTCTCCCGGACCTGCCGCGCCACCCTCGACGTCAGAACTACGACAATCTAGTGATGGGGGCTTCGCCTCAAAATTGACATGACAACGACACATGGACTCGGAACACGCGAACGTGCCTAGGGGGTGGGTCTGGCGGGGTCAGTCCGGTGACGGCCTCATCGATCGACGCGTAGACCGTGATCGCGCTGTCGTGCGCACCGACTGCCCGGCGTAGAACGTCGGTGGCAAAGCGTGCCCAAAGTGCGCCATGGGGACAGGATTTCGAAGGTCAATGAGTCGATCGAGAATCGCTCCGCCGCAGGTCAGAGTCGCTTTTCACCAGCAGCGCGACGCACTCGACGTGGTGCGTCATCGGGAAGAGGTCGAAGGCGCGGAGGGCGCGCAGCCGTGTAGCCGAGCTCGGCGAAGGTCGCGAGGTCGCGGGCCAGGGCGGCCGGGTCGCAGGCGACGTAGGCGACGGCCCGCGGTGCACGGTCGACGATCTGCTCGACGACCGGCGCGGCGGGCGCCCTCGCGCGGCGGGTCGAGGACGACGAGGTCGAAGGGCTCGTCGTACGCCGACCGGCAGCACCCGCTCGACCGTGCCCGTGCTCGACGCGTGACGCCGGCGGGCAGGTTCGTCCGGGCGTCCTGCGCAGGCGGCGCGCGACCCCTCGACCGCCACCACCCGCCCGGTCGGCCCGACCGCGTCGGCGAGGAAGGCGGCGAAGAGACCGACGCCGGCGATACAGGTCGAGCACGCGCTCCCCCGGCTCCGGCCGCAGCATCGCGAGCACCGTCTCGACCAGCACCCGCGGCGCCTCGACGTGGGACTGCCAGAAGCCGTCGGGGGCGACGGCGAAGTCGTGGCTGCCGTCCGACGTCGTCGACGGTCTCGTGGGTCTCGACTCCGCTCGACGGCCGAGAGGCGTCGGCCCGGCCGCGTCGATCAGGCAGTCCTCGACCAGGACCACCTCGTCCGAGCGGTGCACGTGCAGCCCACGGCGTCCGTCGGGCAGGGCGACGTAGCGCATCCGGGTCCGCCAGCGCAGCGTCGGCGGCACCTCCTCGACCTCGACCGCGCAGGTCGAGGCCCGCCAGCCGCTGCAGCTGCTCGCGGACCACGGCCGCCTTGAGTGCGCGCTGGGCGGCCGGGTCGACGTGCTGGAAGTCGCAGCCGCCGCAGGCGCCGGGGCCGGCGTACGGGCACGGCGCCGGCACTCGGTCGGGCGACGCCGTCGAGCACGTCGACGGCGTCGCCGCGCCAGAAGCGGTCGCCCGTCGCTGCCCTCGGTGATCTCCACGACGACCCGCTCGCCCGGGCAGGGCGTGGCGCACGAAGACGACGCGGTCGCGGCCGCGGCTCGTCGGTGGGGACCCGGGCCACGCAGTGACCGCCGTGGGCGATCGGGCCGACCTCGATCTCGTAGCGCTGCCCGACCCGCGAGGCGCCGCGGGCGGCCCGCTCGCGGGGCTCGCGACGGTGCGCGAGCGGCCGCGGCTCACGGGCGCACGCTCACCGGTGGACCTGCCGGTCGTCGTCCGGCGGTGCGCCGGATCGCCCCGCGCCGCAGGTCGCCGGCCTTGACCCGCGCGAGCTCGCGCTCCTCACGCGCCCGGGCGATCTGCGACGACTGGAGCTGGTAGGGCACCGAGGTCACCATCACGCCCGGGTGTGAAGAGCAGCCGGCCCTTGAGCCGCAGCGCGGTCTGGTTGTGGAGCAGCTGCTCCCACCAGCGGCCGACGACGTACTCGGGGATGTAGACCGCGACCACGCCGCGCGGGTTGGCCGTCCGGATCTGGGTGGCGTAGTCGATGATCGGCCGCACGATCTCGCGGTACGGCGAGTAGAGCACCTTGAGGGGTACGCCGAGGTTGCGCTCGTCCCACTCGCGGACCAGCGCCTTGGTCGACTTGTCGTCGGAGCCGACGTAGACCGCCTCGAGGACGTTGGGCCGCGACGCCTTGGCGTAGGCCAGCGCGCGCAGGGTCGGCTTGTGGAGCTTGGAGACCAGCACGATCGCGTGCACCTTGGTCGGCAGGATCCGGTCCTCGTCGTCGGCCGCGAGCTCGCGGGTGACGTTGTCGTAGTGGCGGCGGATGCTCTTCATCAGCACGAAGAAGACGCACATCGCGAGGATCGCGATCCAGGCGCCGGCGAGGAACTTGGTGAGCAGCACGACCACGAAGACGACGCGGTCATGCCGAGGCCGAAGGTGTTGATGACCCGGGAGCGCATCATGTGCGCCGCTTGGCGGGATCGGTCTCGGTCTTCAGGTGCCGGGTCCAGTGCCGGATCATGCCCGAGCTGGCTGAGGTTGAACGAGACGAAGACGCCGACGATGTAGAGCTGGATCAGCCGGGTCGTCTGGGCGTCGAAGGCCACGATCAGGACGATCGCGAAGCCGGCGAGCACGATGATGCCGTTGCTGTAGGCGAGGCGGTCGCCGCGCGAGCCGAGCGCCCTGGGCATGAAGCCGTCGCGGGCCAGGATCGAGCCCGAGCACCGGGAAGCCGTTGAACGCCGTGTTGGCGGCCAGGACCAGGATGATGCCGGTCATCGCGAGCACGAAGTAGTAGCCGGGCGGGAAGTCGTCGAACACCGCCTTGGACAGCTGGGCCATCACGGTGGGCTGGTCGAAGCCCGGAGGCATCGGTTTGCCGTCCGGACCCAGCAGGCGAGTCGACGTTGTCGACGTACTTCAGGCCCATCTTGTTGGCCAGCACGATGATGCTCAGCAGCATCGTGATCGCGATGGTCCCGAGCAGGAGCAGCGTGGTCGCGGCGTTCTTGCTCTTCGGCTTGCGGAACGCCGGCACCCCGTTCGAGATCGCCTCGACACCGGTCAGGGCCGCGCTGCCGGACGAGAAGGCCCGCGCCAGCAGGAAGACCAGCGCCAGGCCGGTGAGGTTGCCGTCAGCCGGTACCCAGGGGCCGGGATGATCGTGTCGTGGGCGCTCTCCACCTGCGGGCAGGGTGCCGTGCGCGCCCGCACGGCGCCGAGGATGCGCCATCCCGATGCACCCCGATCATGAAGCCGTAGGTCGGCAGGGCGAAGAACGCACCCGACTCGCGCACCCCGCGCAGGTTGAGCGCGGCCAGCAGCACCACCAGCGCCGACGGCGACCGGCGCCTCGTGCGCTGGACACCCAGGGGATCGCCGAGCCGGCGTTCTGGACACCCGAGGAGATCGACACGGCGACGGTGAGGACGTAGTCGACGAGGAGCGCCGCGGCCACCGTCACCCCGGCGTTGGCCCGAGGTTGACCGAGGCGACCTCGTAGTCGCCGCCGCCGCTGGGGTAGGCGTGGACGTTCTGCCGGTACGACGCGACGACGGTCAGCATCACGATCGGCGACGGCGATGCCGATCTTCCAGGACCAGACGTACGCCGAGGCCCCGGCGAGCGACAGGGTCAGGAAGATCTCGTCGGGCGCGTAGGCGACCGAGGAGAGGGCGTCGCTGGCGAAGACAGGGAGCGCGATGCGCTTGGGCAGCAGGGTCTCCCCGAGCTGGGAGCTTCTGAGCTTCCGGCCCAGGAGGATCCGCTTGGAGACGTCACCTGCACCCACGAGCGAACAGGATACGGTTTACCCGTGCACGTGGTGATCATGGGATGTGGCCGAGTCGGTTCGACGCTTGCGCGCAGCCTCGAGGAGCGCAACCACACGGTCTCGGTGATCGACAGCGAGCCCGACAGCTTCCGACGGCTCGGACCCGGGTTCAACGGGGACAAAGTCACCGGCTACGGCTTCGACCAGGAGGTCCTGGAGAAGGCCGGCATCCGTCGCGCGGACGCCTTCGCGGCCGTCTCCAGCGGCGACAACTCCAACATCATCGCCGCGCGTGTCGCGCGCGAGACGTTCGGCATCGACCACGTCGTGGCGCGCATCTACGACCCGGCCGCGCCGAGGTCTACCAGCGGCTCGGCATCACCACCGTCGCGACCGTGAAGTGGACCGCCGACCAGGTGCTCCGCCGCCTGCTCCCGGCCGGCGCCGAGCCCGACTTCCGCGACCCGTCCGGCACGATCCGCGTCGACCAGGTGCCGGCACCCACCGCCTGGGTCGGCCACCAGACCGTCGACTTCCAGATGCCAGTCCCGCTCCCGCATCGCCTGGATCGACCGGCTCGGCGAGGGCATGCTCACCGACCCGCGACAGCGTGATCCAGGAGGGCGACCTGCTCCACCTGGTGATGCGCGAGGAGAACGCCGCCGAGCGCCTACCAGGTCATCCACGACGGGCCGGAGGAAGGCTGATGAGGGTCGCCATCGCAGGAGCCGGCGCCGTCGGGCGCTCGATCGCCCGCGAGCTGATCACCAACGGCCACCAGGTGCTGCTCATCGACAAGGACCCGGGCTCGATCAAGCCCGAGCGGGTGCCCGACGCCGAGTGGCTGCTGGCCGACTCGTGCGAGCTGTCGTCGCTGGAGGAGGCCCACCTCGACCAGTGCGACGTGGTGATCGCTGCGACCGGTGACGACAAGGCCAACCTCGTCACCTCGCTGCTGGCCAAGACCGAGTTCGCGGTGCCGCGCACCGTCGGCCGGGTCAACCATCCCAACAACGAGTGGCTGTTCACCGAGGCGTGGGGGGTCGACGTCAACGTGTCGACCCCGCGGATCATGTCCGCCCTGGTCGAGGAGGCCGTCACGGTCGGCGACCTGGTGCGGCTCTTCACCTTCCGCCAGGGCAAGGCCAACCTGGTCGAGCTCACCCTGCCCGAGGACTCGCCGTACGTCGGGAAGCCGTCGGGCCTGATCCCCTTCCCCGAGAACGTCGCGCTGGTGACGATCCTGCGCGACGGCCAGGTCTACCCGCCCGACAGCGAGCAGCCGATCGAGGCCGGCGACGAGCTGCTCTTCGTGGCGGGTGCCGACGTCGAGTCGCGAGCTGGAGGAGCTGCTCAGCCCGGATCGACGGCGGGACTGACGCCGCCGCCCTCGAGCGGCGTGTGGTTGCGCCCGAGCAGCCACGACATCGCCCCCAAGGAGGCCAGCTGGAGCGGCCAGCCCATGGCCACCTTCAGTACGCCCGAGCGTCGCCACGGCGGTGTCGGCCGAGATGCTGCCCGAGTGGCCGGCCAGCCAGATCGGCCCCTGCACGATCGCGCGGACGGCGCACGGCAGCACCAGCAGCCAGGTCAGCTGCGTGCAGAGCCGCACGATCTGCCGGTCGCCGTGCCAGGCCGTGGGTCGCCGGTGACGCTGCCGATCATGAAGCCCACGAGGGGCCAGCCGATCAGGCAGGTCAGCCCGAAGACGACGGCGTACCCGGCGTTGTAGAGCAGGCCGGGCAGGAAGTAGGCGAGCGCCTGGTCGTCGGCGCTGCCGCCGCGGCTCGCGGCGAGGTGGACGAAGAACCAGCCGATCCCGATCCCGACCAGGGCGTTCACCACGAACTTGATCGTCGAGCGCTGGACGAGGCGCACCGCGAGCTCGGCCAGCGCGACCACGACGCTCGGCGCCGAGCGCGACGGTGAGGTTGCGGGTCGTCAGCCAGAGCGCGGTGAAGACGAGGGTCGGCACGGCCGCCTCGACCATCCCGCGGCGGCCACCGAGGGCCTGGCCGAGCTGCTGGCGCACCAGCGACTCCACGCTGTGCGTGGTCGCCGCGGTCGTCGCGTGAGAAGGGGGCGTCGTGGGATCGGGAGTCATCGGGCGATCAGGGCAGCAACTGGTAGCGCGGGTTGTAGATGATCCGGTCGCCGCCGTGCCGGCCGATCCGTCCTTCGACCTCGAGCGAACGGCCCGGCGAGATCGCGGCGATCTCGCGCCGTCCGAGCCAGACCAGCATCAGCGAGTCGGAGCCGTCGAACAGCTCGGCCTCGAGCGCGGGTACGCCGCCCCGCGGCCGGAGCGTGACGGTCTTGAGCGTGCCGCGCAGGCGCACCGGCGAACGGTCCTGGCAGTCGGCGATCAGGTCGCAGTCACCCTTGCGCGTCGTCTCGCGCAGCTCGCGCGCGTGCATGTCGTCGGCGTTCGCCCATTTGCTGATGGTGCGGCGCAGCTTGCTCTTCTCGCCCATGCCTCCAGCGTACGTCGTGGCGGGCCGTTCTCCTGAGTCGGCGAGGTCTGCGCTGATGTGGTGCGGTTCGCGGCGGCAGTGACTACACGCGTTGGACGTCGTCGGGGAGGGTGAGCGGCAACGCGTCGCCGACCGGCATCGCGTGACTGCCGCGGTGGACGACGACGGCGGCGAGGGCGTCCTCCCAGACCTCGGCGTCGTCGGGCTCGACGGCCGGGAGCCCGAGGAACGTCGCGCGCAGGAGCCAGCGGGGACCGTTGACACCCACGATGCGCGATGGCTGCATCGCCTGGGTGCCGTCGGGCATCACGACCTGCATCTGGCAGACCAGCTCGACGCCCCAGCGACCCTGCGCGCTCGGTGGCCGTACCGCCGTGCTGAGAGACGTCGGCCGCGATCTGGGGCCGGACCTCGCTCCAGAGGTCGCCGCCCCGGGGCGCCGCGAAGGCCCGCAGCTCGATGGCTCCCTCGTCACCGGCGAGCATCGCGGACTGCACGTCGCCGGTCTGCTCGTCGACCTGCAGGCGGAGCTCGGTGCCCTCGGTCGGAGCCACGCGGAGCGAGCCGAGGTCGACCGGTCGATCCCGTCGTCGGCGACGTCGTCGGAGTCCCATGGCCCTTGGACCGGGACCGTCGGCTTCGGCGGCGTCCTCCTGCCGCGTCGACCTGGTCGTCGTCGAGCGCGTCGGGCTCGACCGGCTCCGAGCGGGACCTGCGGCGGAACATCAGTACGTCTCCTGTGAACGGGCGACGGCGCGGGCGGCAGAAATCCTGCTCACGCGCCGGGAGCTGGGCTCTCGACTCCGGTTGAACCGTAACCCCCGGCGCCCCTGACCGACCCCGGCAGGGCGTCGACCTCGGTGAAGACGCGCGCGCTCGAAGCGCTGCACGACCAGCTGCGCGATCCGGTCGCCACGCCGGAGCTCGACCGGCTGGGTGCGGTCGTGGTTGACCAGCAGCACCTTGATCTCGCCGCGGTAGCCGGCGTCGATGGTGCCCGGGGTGTTCACGATGGACAGCCCGTGGCGGGCGGCAGGCCCGGAGCGTGGATGGACCAGCGCGACGTACCCCTCGGGGAGGGCGAGGGCGATCCCGGTCGGGACCAGCGCTCGCTCGCCGGGGGCGAGCGTGAGGTCGACGGTCGACATCAGGTCGGCACCGGCGTCGCCGGGATGGGCGTACGACGGCAGCGGCAGGCCGGGGTCGAGCCGGACGACGGCGACGGGCAGGCCGAACTCGGTGCTGGCCTCGGGTGCGGGATCTGGCACGGCCCGGACCCTACCTGTGTGACGCGTCCGGAGACCCGGGATGGTTGGCTGTGCCCGTGCCAGAGATCGACCGGCCGCCCAGCCACCACGAGCGGCTGAGCGTGCCGTTGCGGTGGTGGGTACAGGGCACGATGCTGGTCGCGACCTTCTGGCTGGCGTTCGTGGTGGCGACCCCCGCAGCGGTCGCCTGGACGGCGACGGCGGCGCTGCTGCTGGGCATGACGCTGCTCTTCCTCGTCTACGGCTCGCCGCGCGTCGAGGTCGAGGACGGCTGGCTGCGGGCGGGCCGGGCCCGGATCCCCGGGGAGTTCCTCGGCGGCGCCGAGCCGCTGGACCCGTCGGCCACCCGCCGGGTGGCCGGTCCCGAGGCCGACGCCGCGCCTACCTGCTGCTCCGCCCCTATCTCAAGCGCACGGTGCGGGTGACCGTGCGCGACGACCGCGACCCCGCGCCGTACTGGCTGGTCAGCAGCCGTCACCCCGAGCAGCTCGCCGCGGCCGTCACCGCGATCTCGACGGCGCGCTGACGGCGACCCCTCCGGGTGGACGGCGCTCCCTGCCCCGCGATAACCTGCCCCCATGGCTGACTCCGGCTCCTCCAGCAGGCTCTGGACCGTCTTCTCGCTCGTCTCCGCCCTGATCGGCGGCGGCGCTGGCCAAGAAGGCGCTCGACACCGGCTGGAAGGCCGCGACCGGCAAGCACCCGCCCGAGAACCCCGCCGACCCCGACGTCGCGATGGGCGAGGCCGTCGCCTGGGCGGTCGTCAGCGGCACGTTCGTGGCGCTGGCCCGGATGCTCGCCCAGCGCCGCGCCGCCGACTACTACGCCCGCTCCGCCGGCCACCTGCCCCCGCAGCTCCAGAAGGACTGAAGCTGCTGCGGCGACGACGAGTGGGTCGAGCCCACTGCTGAGCTCGCGAAGCCGTGCTCGGCGAGTGGAGATCCGGTGACCGTGCCTGGAGACCTCAGCCTTGTGGTCTCGACAAGCTCGACCGACGGGACCGAGCGACAAGAGCCCGCCCGGTTCCCGGGCGGGCTCTGTCGTCTTGGTCGGCTCAGGCGCAGTCGCGGCAGATCAGCCGCTTGGCGTCCGCGAGCTGGCTGCGGTGATGCACCAGGAAGCAGCTCATGCAGGTGAACTCGTCCTCCTGGCGGGGCATCACCTCGACGGCGAGCTCCTCGTGGGACAGGTCGGCACCCGGCAGCTCGAACGACTCGGCGGCCTCCGCCTCGTCCTCGTCGACCTTGCCGGAGTTCTTGTCGTGCCGACGCGCCTTGAGCTCTTCGATGCTCTCTTCGGACTGGTCTTCCTCGTTCTTGCGAGGGGCGTCGTAATCGGTGGCCATGCGTTGTGTTCTCTCTCCCCATCCCGCGCCCGTGACCCCCGTGGTGAGGTCGTGGCGCCGTTCCGTCAGCGCGCGCAGATTGTGCACCATGCCCGTCCGGACTGCACCTCCGGGAGCGCCGTGTCTCATGAACAGAAGGTGACGGTCTGCTATTCCCCTGCGACATCCACTCGCCGCTGACGTCCAGGTACCCCGTTCGGGCCCTCTCCATGCACGAAACCGACGTCCGACGACCAGGGCCCGGAACTCCGCGAAACCGTCGTCCGGGGCGCAGATCAGCAGCCGCTTGCCGACCCGGGGACCGGGTCACCTCGAGCGTGCCGCCCGGCCTCGGCGACGACCAGCCCGGCGGCGGCGTGGTCCCAGATGTGGGCGCCCTCCTCGACGTAGGCGTCGAGGTGCCCGGCCGCCACGCGCGCAGATGTCGAGCGCGCAGGAGCCGAGCCGCCGGATGTCGCGGATCCGCGGGAGCATCCGTGCCAGGTAGCCCGGCCTGGCGGGTGCGCGCCGGCTGCTCGTAGCTGAAGCCGGTGCCGACCAGCCGCTCGGCCAGCGGTACGACGGGCCGCGGCCGGATCGGCTGCCCGTTGCACGTCGCCCCGCCACCTGGCGGTCGCGGCGTACTCGAGACCGAGCGCCGGGTGCCAGCACGACGCCCGCCACCACCTCGCCGTCGAGCTCGGCGGCGATGCTGACCGCGAAGTGAGGCAGCCCGTAGAGGTAGTTCACGGTGCCGTCGATCGGGTCGACGATCCAGACCACGCCGCTGGTGCCGGCGCGCTCGCTGCCCTCCTCGCCGACGATCCCGTCGTCGGGCCGCGCCCCGAGCAGCCGCTCACGGACCAGCACCTCGCTGGCTCGGTCGGCCTCGGTGACGATGTCGATCGGGCTGGACTTGGTGCCCGCGACCTCGCACGCCCTCGCTGCGCAGCCGGACGATCAGGTCGCCCGCCTCGCGCGCGGTCGACCAGGGCGAGGTCGAGCAGCTCCTCCGGGTGTCGGAGCCGTCACGCGGTCACGGCACCGGCCAGACGCCCGGCGGGTAGCTCGCCCGGCGGCAGCTGGCTGAGGGCCGGCAGCGCGGCGCGCGGGTTGGGGCAGCAGTCCGCGGCGCACCGGTCCCAGCGGCGCCGGCCAGGTCGCCGACGGCCGCCCGCTCGACGCGTCTCGCCGCGCTCGACCGCGGCCCGCTCGAGCAGCAGGTCGCGCACCATCGCGACGAACCGCGCGTCGGTGCCGGGCGTCGCCGACCCGTACGGCGTCGAGGCCCAGCCGCTCGGCGGTCGCCATCGCCTCGGTGTCGAGGTCGTAGACGACCTCCATGTGGTCGGAGACGAAGCCGATCGGGATCAGCACGACCGAACGCACCCCTTCGCGCGGCGAGACGCTCGAGGTGGTCGTTGACGTCGGGCTCGAGCCACGGCACCTGGGGTGGTCCGGAGCGCGAGCAGAAGACCAGGTCGTGGTCGTGCGGGCGGCCGGTGACCTCGGCGACCCGTCCGGCGACGTACGCCGCGGCGTCGAGGTGCTGGGCGAGGTACGCACCGCCGAGCGGCCCGCTGCCGTCGTTCATCGACATCGGGCACCGAGTGCGTGACGAAGACCAGCCGTGCGTCCTCACGTTCGAACCCGGGCACGGTGACAGCCGCTGCGACGGCGTCGACGACCGGCTCGAGGAAGCCGGGGTGGTTGAAGTAGAGCCGGAGCTTGTCCAGCTGCGGGCCGCCGTCGACCGCGGCGGCCGCGAGGTCCTCGCGGTACTGCCGGCACGAGGAGTACGACGAGTACGCGCTGGTCGCGAAGCACGCCACCCGCCTCACGCCGTCGGCCTGCATCTCGGCGACGGCGTCGGTGAGGTAGGGATCCCAGTTCCGGTTGCCCCAGTAGACCGGCAGGTCGATGCCGTGCGCCGCCAGGTCGTCGCGGATCGCGGCGAGCAGCGCGCGGTTGAGGTCGTTGATCGGCGACCGCCCACCGAAGAGGGAGTAGTGCTCCCCCACCTCCGCGAGCCGCTCGCGCGGGATGCCCCGGCCGCGGGTCACGTTCTCCAGGAACGGCACGACGTCCTCGGGCCGCTCCGGACCCCCGAACGAGACCAGCAGCAGGGCGTCGTACGGCGCGACCTCGGCTCCGCTCATGGGCCCATCGTGCCCTACGCTCGCGGACGTATGTTCACCCGCTACCGCGCCGTGCTGGCCCGCCCCGGCGCCCTGCGGTTCAGCGCCACGCGCGATGCTCGCCCGGCTCCCGATCTCGATCGACACCCTCGGCATCGTGCTGCTCGTCACCGGACTCGGTCGGCTCCTACGGCCTGGCCGGGGCGCTGACCGCGGCGTACACGATCGCCAACGGCCTGATGGCGATCGTGCAGGGCCGACTGCTCGACCGGCTGGGGCAGGCACGGGTCCTGCCCGTGGTCGCGTCGGTCTTCGGGGTGGCGATCGTGGTGCTCGTGCGTCAGCCTGGAGTCGGGGTGGCCGGACCCGGTGGCGTTCGTGGCCGCGGCCCTGGCCGGCGCGGCGTACCCGCCGATCGGCTCGTGCGTGCGGGCCCGCTGGTCCTACGTGCTCGCCGGTGAGGCCACCGAGATCCAGACCGCGTACGCCCTGGAGTCGGTGATCGACGAGGCGATCTTCATCATCGGCCCGACCGTGGCCACCGTGCTCGCCACCACCTGGCACGCCTGGGCCGGTCTCGGGCTCGCGCTGGTGACGGGCGTCGGCGGGTCGTTCTACCTCGCGGCCCAGCGCGACACCCAGCCCGACCCGCAGCCGCGCGACCAGGAGACCGCCGCCCGGCCGCCGATGCCGTGGCGGTGGGTGGTCCCCCTGGCCGTGGTCTGCTGCGCCCTCGGCTCGATGTTCGCCGCTGCCGAGGTGGCGACCGTCGCCTTCTCCGGCGAGCAGGGCGCCAAGGCGTACGCCGGGGTGCTGCTCGCCTGCTGGGCCCTCGGCAGCATGCTCGCCGGGCTCGTGACCGGCACGCTCCGAGTGGACGAGGCCGGCGGTGTTCCGGGTCCAGGTCGGGAGCGTGTGCCTGGCCCTGGTGATGCTGCCGATCACGCTGGTGGGGTCGATGGTCGTGATGGGCCTGGCCCTCTTCGTCGCCGGCCTCGCCATCGCGCCGACGCTGATCGCGTCGATGTCCGCCACCGAGCAGATGGTTCCCGGTGCGCGCCTCACCGAGGGCATCGCGATCATGCACACCGGCATCGCCGCGGGCCTGGCGCCGGGCGCCGCCCTCGCCGGGGTCGTGATCGACGCCCACGGGGCCAGCGCGGCGTACCTCGTCGCCTTCGGGGCCGGCGTCGTCGCGGCCGTCGCCGGCCTGGCCCTCGGCTCGCCACCGGCCGCGCACCACGAGTCGGTCACCACCTCCACCGGCACCGTCATCCCGTAGACCCGGGACCTCTAGGCTCGTCGGGTGCACTGGCAGAACTGGGCCGGCCTCGAGTCGGCGGAACCCCGCACGGTGGCCACTCCCGCCTCGGTGGAGTCCGTGGTCGGGGCCGTGACCGCCGCCCGCAGCGACGGGTCGACGGTGAAGATGGTCGGCAGCGGCCACAGCTTCACCGCCATCTCCGCCCCCCGCGACGCGATGCTGCGGCCCCAGGGCCTGAGCGGGATCATCGGGGTCGACCGCGACGCGATGACCGTCACGGCGTACGCCGGAACGCAGCTGAAGGTGCTGAACGCCGAGCTCGAGCGGCTCGGCCTCTCCCTGCACAACATGGGCGACATCGCCGAGCAGACGTTGGCCGGAGCCGTCTCGACCGGCACCCACGGCACCGGTGGCGTCGCCGCCGGGCTCGCCGCGCAGCTCGCCGGGCTCCAGCTGGTGACGGGCACCGGTGAGGTCGTCGACGCGACGCCGCGAGCAGAACCCCGACGTCTTCGAGATCGCCCGCGTCGGGTCTCGGCGCGCTGGGGATCCTGACCACGGTGACCTTCGCGGTCGAGCCGCTCTTCCTGCTCGAGGCGGTCGAGCAGCCGATGTCGTGGGACGAGGCTCTCGGGTCCTTCGACGACATGGTCGCGGAGAGCCACCACTGCGACATGTACTGGTTCCCCCACACCGACCGGCTGCTCACCAAGCGCAACACGCGGCTCGACGCCGACGTGTCCGAGGCCGAGCCGGTCTCACGAGTGCGCGGCTGGGTCGACGACGAGCTGCTGTCCAACACCGTCTTCGGTGTCCTGACCGCCGGCGCGAACCGGGTGCCGCGGCGTGATCCCGCGGATGAACCAGGTCTCCGCGCGGGTGCTCTCGCCCGCACCTACAGCGACGTCGCCCACAAGGTCTTCACCTCGCCGCGCCGGGTGGTCTTCCGCGAGATGGAGTACGCCGTCCCGCGCGAGGCCGGGCTCGACGCGCTCCGCGAGGCGCGGCGTGTCATCGACGCGTCGGACTGGCGCATCAGCTTCCCGGTCGAGATCCGGGTCGCGCCGGCCGACGACATCCCGCTGTCGACGGCGTACGGGCGCGACTCCTTCTACCTCGCCTTCCACACCCACCACCGCTCCGACTGGCGCACCCACGCGGCGTACACCGCGGCGATGGAGCGGGTCATGCGCGACCACGACGGCCGGCCCCACTGGGGCAAGCTGCACTCCCGGACCGCGGCCGACCTGGCGCCGGCGTACCCGCGCTTCGGCGACTTCCTCGCGCTGCGTGACCGGCTCGACCCCGATCGGGTCTTCGCCAACGGCTACCTGGAGCGGGTGCTGGGCCCCTGACCCGCAGCCCCGACCCGGTGGTCACGGGCGTGCGTCTTCAGGTGCAGGGCGCGCCGTGGCGGGAGCCGGGCCGGGCGGTCGCGCTGGCGTAGGCTCGGCCGCACCGGAGCAGGAACGGGCAGGAGCGGAAACGGGAGCGGATCGGCCATGGTGCACCTCAGGCTCACCGGGGTGAGCCAGGACGGCCAGACGCTGTCGTTCACCAGCGACGCCGGGGTGGAGTTCACCGTCGACGTCGACGACCGGCTCCGGGCCGCCCTCAACCAGAGCTCGGGCGGCGACCAGGCACGGCCCGCCCAGTTGGAGATGCAGATGGACTCAACGCTTCGCCCGCGCGACATCCAGTCGCGGATCCGCTCCGGGGAGACCCCTGAGTCGGTCGCCCAGGTCGCGGGTACGTCCGTCGACAAGGTGATGCCGTACGCCGCGCCGGTGCTGGCCGAGCGTGCCCATGTGGCGCAGCGTGCCCAGCGCGCCTCGCTCCGTCGCCGTCCCGCCGACGGGGGTGGCGCCGGTGCACGCACCCTCGGCGAGGCCGTCGGCAGCCACCTGCGCGGTCGCAACGTCGATCCCGACACCGTCTCCTGGGACGCCTGGCGGCGCGAGGACGGCCGCTGGACCCTGACCGGCTCCTACACGACCGGCGACCGGGTCGGCGCGGCGCACTTCTCCTTCGACGCCCCCGGCAACTACGTCGTCGCGGACGACGACGACGCGCACTGGCTGCTCGGCGAGGTGGCCGACGCAGTCGCGGAGGCCGACGGCCCCGAGGCCACCCGCGACGACCTCTCGACGGCCCGTCGGCGCCGCCTGTCCGCCGTACCTCCCGACGAGCTGCCGCTCGGCGAGGACGCCCTCGAGCTCGTCAGCGAGGATTCAACCCACGAGGCGACGGCGGCCCGGCCCGAGGAGGGCGCCGCCCTCGGCGCCGAGGCGCCGCTCGAGGCCTACCTGGACGAGCCGGGTGCCGACGACACGACCACCACCCCCGACGTCTCGGACTCCGACACAGACCCTGCCGACGACCCCGCCGACGACCCAGCGGACGACGAGCACGCCCACGAGCCGCCGTCGCGCAAGCCGGTGAAGAAGACCCGTGGCCGCGCTTCGGTGCCGAGCTGGGACGAGATCATGTTCGGCGGCAGCGGGTCCCAGGACTGACGCGTCCCTGCACCGTGCTGTCCGTCACTCCATGTGCCGCGACCAGGCGTAACCCGGCGCCGAAGCTGCGAGTCCGGTCGTCCGGCGCGTGACCGCCCGGCGTGACAGTCAGCTTCAGGTACTCCAGCGGCGCGGTGCTCCCGTGCACCACCACGCGGTGGAAGTTCGAGCACGTCGTACGACGGGTGGCTGTTCCAGTCGTCGTAGGAGCACACGCCTGTCGTCACCCCGTGCACGCCGCGCCCTGCTCGGAGCGGGTTGTCCGAGCGGTAGATGTGCGAGTCGCCCTCGAAGAGCAGGACCGGCTTGCCGAAGGACGTGGTGTGCGCGGCCAGGCTCGACGACCAGCGGCTCGTAGTTGGTCAGGTGAGCCGCCGTCTTGCCGTCGAGGTCCCACATGTCGGCCTGCTCGATCGACCACGACGCCCTGCGCGACGTCGTCGGCTGCGGCGATCCGGAACGGCCCGGTCGAGCCAGCGCAGGTCGGCGGCGGTGCGCCGCACGCATCTCCTGCGTGCTGCGGCCGCGACGCGCGTCGGGCGCCGTACCAGGGGTCGGCGTCGTTGTTCGAGCCGCCCGGGATGTTCAGCGTGACGAACACGAACCCCTTCTGCTGCCAGCATGCACGTTCTCCACGTACTGCGCGTCCTCCGGGTGCGCCGGGTCGAACGTGTCGCCTGCGACAGCGTCGTGCAGCGTGCCGCTGCCCGAGCGTCTGCGCCGGGGTCGGCGAAGAAGATCGAGCGGACCAGCGCGAGGTTCGTCGACCGGGTTGCCGCCGGCGTAGTCGACCGAGGTTGCCGTCAGGGTCCTTGAGGAAGTCGACCTGGCCGGTGACGGCGTTGCAGGTGCCGCCGCCCTCCGCCGCCTTGTGGCAGTCGGTCCACTCGTTGTCGCCCGGCGTGTAGACCATCGGGTCGGCGAAGTGGCTCCAGAGCCCGGCGATCGGCGCGGTCGTAGCGCCTGCGTGCAGTACTGCTTGCCGGAGTGGATGTCGCCGACATGGATGACCCTGCTCACGTCGGGGTCGGCGTTCACCGCGTCGATGAACGCGGGCGTCGCGTCGGTCTCGCTGGTGTCGGTCGGCGTCGTGCCGTACGGAGCATCGCCGTAGACCGCCATCGTGAAGGACCTGTTGCTGTGGCCCGGTGCCGCGATGCCCGGCGCTGCGCCCGCCACCGCGGCTCGCGGTGCACAGGGCTGCGCCCGCGAGGGCGGCCATGAGGGTCCTGGTTCGCATGCTGTCTCCTTGCTCGGGAATGTCCGCTCCGACTCTGGCCGGACCGCGGAGCGGGGCGGACAACGCGCAGGTGAACGCCCTACGAACTCTCAGCTGCCCGTTGCGAGTCGTGCCTGACTCGAGCCCGCGAGGGTGAGCATGCCGCGAGTAGGGTCGCGCGCATGTCGTACTTCGTCACGGGCGCCACCGGCTTCATCGGACGACATCTGGTCGAGGAGCTGCTCGACCACCGCGAGGGCACGATCTTCGCGCTGGTCCGCCACGGGTCGCTCCCCCGCCTGGAGACGATGATCGAGCTCTGGGACACCGACCGGGTCGTTCCCGTCATCGGCGACCTCGGCGCCGACCGCCTCGGCGTCGACGAGGCATGGGTCGGCGAGCACAGCGGCGACATCGACCACTTCTTCCACCTCGCCGCGATCTACGACATGACGGCCGACGACGAGGCCAACGAGACCATGAACGTCGGCGGCACCCGACACGCGCTCGAGCTCGCCGAGGCGCTGAGGGTCGGCTGCTTCCACCAGGTCAGCTCGGTCGCCGTCGCCGGGGAGTACGACGGGCCCTTCGACGAGACGATGTTCGACGAGGGCCAGGCCCTTGCCTCGCCGTACCACCGCACGAAGTTCGAGTCCGAGAAGCTGGTCCGCGACGAGGCGACCGTGCCGTGGCGCGTCTACCGGCCCGCGATCGTGGTGGGTCACAGCGAGACCGGCGCGATGGACAAGGCCGACGGGCCCTACTACGCCTTCCCCGCGATCAAGGTGCTGCGCGACGCCCTGCCCGCCTGGCTGCCGCTCGTCGGCGTCGACCTCGGCGACACCAACGTCGTGCCGGTCGACTACGTCGCGGCCGCGCTCGACCACGCTCGCCCACCTCGAGGGGCACGACGGCGAGGCCTTCCACCTCGTCAACCCCGAGCCCCAGCCCGTGACGGACATGCTCAACGCCTTCTGCGGGGCCGCCGGCGCCCCGCAGTTCGCGACGCCGGTCGACCGCACGACGGCGGGCGGCCTGCTCGGGCTCCTGCCCCCCTCCCTGCGCCCGCTGCGGATCGCCACGACAGTGGTGCGCTCCGGACCGGTCCAGTTGCTGCTCGACCAGACGCTCGGCCGCATCGGCATCCCGGCCGAGGTCCTCGCCCACACGTCGTTCCGGCCGGTCTTCGACTCCCGCAGTACCGAGAAGGCGCTGGCCGGCTCGGGGATCGCCGTCCCCGACCTCGAGTCCTACGCCCGCACCCTGTGGGGCTACTGGGAGGACCACCTCGACCAGTCGACCGGGCGCGACCCAGCCGCCCGCGAGGCCCTGACCGGGAAGTACGTCGTGATCACCGGCGCCTCCTCCGGCATCGGGCAGGTCACCGCGCTCAAGGTCGCCCAGGCCGGCGGCATCCCCGTGCTGATCGCCCGCGGCAAGGACAAGCTGGAGGCGACCCGGGCGACGATCGAGAACCGCGGCGGCACGGCGTACGTCTATGCCTGCGACCTCTCCGACCTCGAGGCGATCGACGCGTTGTGTGCGCAGCTCAACGCCGACCTGCCGAGCATCGACTTCGTGGTCAACAACGCCGGTCGTTCGATCCGGCGCTCGCTGCGGCTCTCACACGACCGCTTCCACGACTTCGAGCGCACCATGCAGCTGAACTACTTCGGGGCGATCCGGCTGGTCATGGGGCTGCTCCCGAAGATGCGCGAGGGCCACCACGGCCACATCGTGAACATCTCCTCGATCGGCGTCCAGACCAGCCCGCCGCGCTTCTCGGCGTACGTCGCGTCGAAGGCCGCGCTCGACGCGTGGAGCAACGTCGTCGCCTCGGAGCTGGTCGGCGACGGCATCACCTTCACCAGCATCCACATGCCGCTGGTGCGGACGCCGATGATCGCCCCGACCAAGATCTACGACAAGTTCCCCACGATCTCGCCGGCCCAGGCCGCCGACCTCGTGATCGAGGCGATGGTCGAGCGACCCCACGAGATCAACACGCTGCTCGGGAACGTCGGAGCGGTGGCCCACACCGTCGCGCCGACCTTCGCGTTCCGCGTGCTGAACCTGGCCTACCACGTGTTCCCCGACTCGGCCGCCGCCAAGGGCGAGGGATCGAGCGGCACCCGCGAGTCCGAGCAGATCATGCTCGCCAAGGTGTTCAAAGGCGTGCACTGGTAGATCTCGGACACCGCCCCTGGTCCATCCCGGCTAGGTCCGCGGACCGTTCGTCCGGTTTGCCGACGAACGCCCACGGGGGGTAGTCCTCACCCCTTAGCGTGCTCCTCAGTATCTCCGCGCCGAGGGATGTGCGGAGGTCCCCAGACACCGAGGGGCTCGACCACAGGGGGAGGCCGAGCCCCTCGGGACATCGCCGGGCATGACAGAATCCGCCGCAAATGGCTGAACTGCACTTCTTCACCGGGACCATGGACTCGGGCAAGAGCACGCTCGCCCTCCAGACCAACCACAACCACGCCGCCCGGGGCCGGGTGGGCCGCATCTTCACCACCCACGACCGCGCCGGCGAGGCCATCTTGTCCAGCCGTCTCGGACTGACCCACGACGCGCTCGAGGTCGAGGACGGCTTCGACTTCTGGCGCTACGTCGTGGACTCGCTGACCGCCGGCGCCCGGATCGACTACCTGATCTGTGACGAGGCCCAGTTCTACCTCACCTCGCAGATCGACCAGCTCGCCAAGATCGTCGACGAGCTCCAGATCGACGTCTTCGCCTTCGGCATCCTCAGCGACTTCCGGACCCGGCTCTTCCCCGGCAGCGCCCGGCTGGTCGAGCTCGCCGACCGGATGCACGTGCTCCAGGTCGAGGCGCTCTGCTGGTGCGGCAAGCGCGCCACCCACAACGCCCGCACCGAGGACGGCGTGATGGTGGTCGAGGGCGAGGTGATCGTCGTGGGCGACGTCGACACCGTCGACGGTCCACCTGCCGAAGTGGCCTACGAGGTGCTCTGCCGCCAGCACCACCGGCGCCGGCTCACCTCCGCGCGCGCCCAGGCCGTCGCGCTCTCCCCCGAGCCGCTCCCGTTCGGCTCGTGAGCGCCCTCCCGTGATCCGGCCCGGGCTCCTCGTCGACGTCGCCGACCTGGCCTCGTTCGACGCCGTCCTCATCGACACCCGCCTCACCACGACCGGGCCGCCGGGGCGCGAGCAGTACCTCGCCGGACACCTGCCGGGGGCCGTCTACGTCGACCTGGACGCCGACCTGGCCGAGGCACCCGGAGCAGGTGGCCGACACCCGCTGCCGGAGCCCGAGCGGTTCGTCGCCGCGATGCGGCGGGCCGGCGTACACCGCGACTCGACCGTGGTGGTCTACGACGCCGGACCGGCGACCGCCGCGGGACGGCTGTGGTGGCTGCTGCAGGACTACGGTCACGACGACGTGCTGGTCCTGGACGGTGGGCTGGCGGCCTGGACCGCCGCCGGGCTGCCCGTCTCGACCGAGGAGGTCTCCCCCCTGCCCGGTGACTGGGTCGGGACACCCGGCCACCTCACGGCCGTCGGCGACGGCGAGGCCGCGGCCCTCCCCACGCGTGGCGTGCTGATCGACGTCCGTGCCGCCGAGCGCTTCCGCGGCGAGGCGGAGCCGATCGACCCGGTCGCCGGTCACGTGCCCGGCGCGGTGAACGTGCCGCTCACCGGCAACACCGACGAGGTCGGGCGCTTCCTGCCCACCGCCGAGCTCCGCTCCCGGTTCGAAGCGCTCGGGGTCCGCACCGACGTGCCGGTCGCGGCGTACTGCGGCTCCGGCGTCACCGCCTGCCAGACGATCCTGGCGCTACGACTCGCGGGCCTCGACGCCGCGCTCTACCCCGGCAGCTGGAGTGGCTGGATCTCCGACCCCTCCCGGCCCGTCGCGACCGGCCCCTGAGCCGGCCCGGGGCCCGGCCAGGACTCTGCCAGGACACGGCGCGCGATCCCAATCTCGCTCCTCACACCTCGGCCGGCGCCGAAACGGCCTACTCTGTCGGGGTGCACAGGGCATGGGGCCCGTCGCCGGGGACGGTGCTGAGCATCGACACGTGGGCGCAGGACGCGCTCGCGCACCTTTCGGCGCGCCCCGGTGTTCACCGGGCGGGCCTGGCCCTGGTCGAGGGTGGCGGACGCCGGCTGCGATTCACCGCCAGCGACCGCGACGTGGGCGCCAAGGTCGAGTGGTGCGACGTCGACGCCTATGACGACGTGCCGCTGAACGTCGCGCTCCGGAGCCGGGCCATGATCGTCGGCAGCCTGGACGAGCTCTCCGGTCGGTTCGCCGACTACGTCGCGGGCCAGCGCGGCACCGAGCACCCTCGCACTCGCCGTGGTGCCGTTGGAAGCAGCCGGCCGCCCTGTGGGCGGGTACGTGCTGTTCTACGACCGTCTCCAGGCCTTCGACGACCGTCATCGACACGAGCTCGAGCACCTCGGCCGAGAGCTCGGCGAAGCTCTGGGTCGCGCCCGACGAGGCGAGCCCCGGCGAGCGGTCGCAGCCGCGGCCGGGACGCGGCCCCGGACCTCGGGGTCACGGCTGAGCACGAGGTCCTGCCCGAGGCGGCAGCGGTCGCCGGAGCCCGGAGGTTCCTGCGCCGGACCCTCGAGGGCTGGGATGTCGACGAGGAGACCGCGGACACCGCGGTGCTGTGCCTCTCCGAGCTGGTCACCAACGCGGTGATCCACTCCCACGACGGCTGCGTGGTGCGGGTCCGGCTCGACGAGGGCGTGCTCCACACCACCGTCCGCGACCACGGCACCGCCGACGCGGCGTCGCACGTGCAGCTCGAGGACCCCCTGCGGGTCCACGGCCGCGGCCTGCTGGTCGTCGAGGCCCTCGCGACCCGGTGGGGCTACGACCTCGACGACGAGGGCACCACGGTCTGGTTCGAGCTGAGGTCTGAAGGCTCCGCCTCTCGTACGGCGGTGCCGGGGACGGTCTCCCGTCCCCGGCACCCCCCACCGGCTCCCCCGGGGCGTGTCTCCCTAGCTCTTCTTCAGGGAGAAGTCGGCCGTGACCGTCCCGCCGGCCGTGATCCGGACGACCTTCGACCTCGGCGCGAAGCCGTCCTTGGCCGCGATCACCTGCAGGGGGTTGTAGCCCCTGGCGAGCCACAGCTGGTAGGACCCGTTCGCGTCGGTCTTCAGGGTGAACTCGACCGGGCCGCAGTTACCCGTGGCCCCGTCGTACATCGTGCAGATGTCGACGGTCGCTCCGGCGAGCGGAGCCCCGGTGGCCGCGTTCGTCACCGTGCCGCGGATCTTGCCCCACGACGCCGGTGGCGTGACGGTCATCTCCACGCCGATCGGCGTGACCGAGTACGGCGAGTCCGTGCCCACGGCCAGCTTGGCGTCGTACGTGCCGGGCTGGTCGACCTGCGAGGAGTCCATCCCGACGGTGACCGTCACGGTCTGTCCGGGCGCGACGTCGAACGACGCGGGGCCCTCGGACAGCCAGGGCACGTCCGCGCCCCCACCGCACTGGTCGAAGCCGGGCAGGACCTCGGAGAACGGCGTCGGGCTGAACCCGCCGGTCGAGCCTCCGATCTTGTACATCCCGCAGCTGCCGCCGCCGCGGTACTCCGCGTCGTTGGCTGCCGGCAGGTCGGACCAGCTGTTGCCGGCCGGGTCGTACTCGAACCCCTCGTTGGTCACCACCGCGCTGTTGTTCATCACTCCGCTGGACACCTGCAGCTTGTTGCCGGCGCCGCTGGCGGCTGATGCCCACAGGTCGGCCGGCATGTCGGCCACCTGGGTCCAGCTGTCGCTGCCCGGGTCGTAGGCGTAGGCGTGGGTGGTCGGAGCGTTCGTGTCGGCGTTGACGCCACCGGCACACACGACCTCGCCCGCGATCCCGGCGCACGCGGTGAATGCCACCTTCTCCGGGTAGTCCGCGACGGCGGTCCAGCTGTCACTGCCCGCGTCGTAGCGGTACACCTTGCTGCTCGTCGGCGCGCAGTTGCCGGTGGTGCAGCCACCGACGACGTACAGCTGGCCCTGGAGGACGGCGGCGCTGGCGGCGCTGATGTCCTCGGGCAGGTCGGCCTTCTGCGACCACGAGTCGGACGAGGGGTCGTAGGCGTAGACACCGCTGGAGGCGCTGCCAGATTCGTCCCAGCCGCCGACGACGTACACCTGGCCGTCCACGAACGCGCCTGCCGGCGACTCGAGCGCTGCCGGCGCGTCGGCGATCGCCGTCCACGACTGGGCGGACGGGTCGTAGACGAAGCCGTCGGCGACGTTGGCGACGCCGTTGTACCCGGCGATCGAGTAGACCTTGCCGTCACCGGTGGCGACCGCGTTGTCCATCGTCGGGTTCGGGAAGTCGGCGATGTCGGTCCACGGCGGAGCGGCAGGGGTCGCCGACCGCGTAGGCGCCTGGTAGCCCTGCGCGCCCGGCGTCGCAGCCTTCTGCTGAGTCACCATCGCCTTGGGCGTGAACGTCCCCTTCAGGTGCACCACCGGTGCGCCGTTCGCGCCCTTCACCATCGGCGTGAACGAACCGCTCTGCTCGCCGAGATCCACGTGCACCGGGCTGGTGCCGTCGTTGCCGAACGTCAGCGTGCGGGAGGCGGACCCACCCAGGCGGACCGTGGCGCCCAGGCTCGACGGGGTGACCGTCAGGTGCCCCGCCTTGAGCGTCCAGTTCTTCCGGGTGGTGAAGTGCGACGCGACGTTCACGTTCGCCGTGGCCGGCGTGTACTTGCCGTCGGTCGCGTTGAACCTGGTCGTGCCGGTGTGCGAGGAGTACAGCCAGTAGAACCCGTCCGGGAGAGCCGGGTCGTCCGGCGTCGCCGCCGAGACACCGAACTCGTCCGGGCGCGGGTCGCTGCCCACCTTGGCGCCGTTCACGGGCTGGTTGGTGTTGTTGTCGCGGACCGTGCCCGCCACGAGCCCACCACCCTGCGCCACACAGGAGCGGGTGCCGATGAACGCGTCGTCGACGATCCACCACCAGCCCCACGTCGCCGTGAAGTGGAACCGCACCTGGACCTGCGCCTGGCCGGCCGCCGCCGGGATCGGCAGGTCGACGTGACCGTTGGCATCATCGGTGGTCTTGTGCCACAGGTTGGTCCAGGTGGCACCACCGTCGGTGGTGACGTCGACGTCCGCGACCTGGCCGCTGATGCCGTTGTAGTCCGTGTCGAAGCCGATCTCCGGGTCGGTCTGCCCAGACAGGTCCACCACCGGGGAGGTCAGACTGCTGTCCTGCGAGTTGCCCGAGCCGAAGTGGTCGGAGTCGATGATCGCGAAGTCACCGTCCGAGCCCGGCGGCGGCGTGCGGTTACCCACGTTGTCGAAGCTCCACGTCTGACCGTTGCCCTTGGCGTCGGAGATGGTCCAGCCGTCCTGAGCCGAGGTGCCGGTCCAGCCGGTGAAGTCCTCCGAGGTGCCGTCGAACTCGTAGGCGTAGCCCTTGGCCTGGCAGGTGCTCGGGTCCACCAGGGCCTGCAGATCGACCCTCTGGTCGGCGCTGCCGACGGTGACGTCCTGGTCGATCGGCAGGTAGCCGGGGTACTGGCTCACCGCATGCAGCGTGTACGTCGCCCCCTGGGGCAGCGACAGGCTGTAGTGACCGGTGAAGGGGTCGCTGTACGTAGAGCCCGGGGCGCCCTGGACCGTGATCTTCGCGTAGATCGGCCAGTCCTCCCCGGAGCCGTCGGTGACCGTGCCGGAGACCGTGTGGCTCGGGACCGGGCTCAGGGCGAAGGGCTCGGAGACCGTCTGGCCGTCGCCGACGACCACCCCGGTCACGGTCTGGGAGGCGTACCCGAAGGCGGCCGCGGTCACGTCGTAGGTCCCGACCGGCAGCGAGAGGCTGTAGTGGCCGGACGCGTCGGTGGTCGCCGAGTGGCCGTCGGGCGTCGAGACCGTCGCGCCCGGGACCGGGTGCGTGTTCGAGGCGTCGGTCACGGTGCCGGCGACGGTGCCGTGCGGCCCGGTGGTCAGCGCGGAGACGCCGTTCGGTGTGCCCAGACCGGTGGGGCCGTCCCAGCCGGTGCCGGCCTCGCAGAGCACGTTGCCGCACCCACCGTTGGCACCGGCGGTGACGTCGAAGAGGTCACCGGTGTCGGCGTACGGGTAGGAGTTCGGGTAGGTGTCCGCGACCGGATCGCCGGCCAAGGCGTACATCGCCGCCGTGAGCGGAGACGAGAGGCTCGTGCCACCCACCTGGAGCCACCCGCCCTGGCCGAGGGTGTCGAAGACCGCGAGCCCGGTGTTGGGGTCGGCGTCGGCGGAGATGTCGGCGATCGCCCGGTTGTCGCAGTTGGTGTTCAGGCCCTGCTGGAAGTCCGGCTTCGGCTCGAACGGCGAGCAGCCGCTGCCGCCGTCTGCCCAGGCAGACTCGGTCCACCCGCGGGCCGAGCTGTCGGAGGTCAGGGTCGTACCGCCGACGGCCACCACCTTCGGGCTGGTCGCGGGCCAGTTGGTGACGTTGCCCAGGTCGCCGGTGCTGGCGGTCACCGCGACGCCCGGGTGGTCGTAGTAGTGGTCGAAGTCCGACTCTCCCGGGTCCTCGCCCGGCACGCCGTAGGAGTTCGAGACGAACTTGGCCCCGAGGGAGACCGCGGTGTCCACGCCGATGCCGAGGTTGTCCAAGGAGTTGTCGTTGCCCTGGACGAGCACGATCGAGCACTTCGGGCAGGCCGCCGAGACCGCATCGAGGTCGAGCGACGTCTCCAGCCCCCAGCCGGGGTCGTCCGGGGGCAGCGGGCTGGTGTCGCCGTCCTGGTTGACGATGGTCAGGCAGCCGTTGGCCACGCTGCACGGAGGCAGTCCGTAGAACGACCGGAACTGCCCCAGGTCGGCCTCGGCGTGCGAATCGCCGAACGCGTCGACGATTCCGACGACCTCGCCATCGCCACTGTCCGGGAGGTTGTAGGCGTCCTGGATGTCGGCCGGGCCGAGTGCCGTGGGCGGCGGGTCGGCTGCCGGGGTGATCTGGTGGTCGAGTGCGGTGCGGACCACGCTGAAGCAACGAGCCAGGTGCTTCTGGAGATAGTCCTGCTGCGCGCGGTTGCAGGGCGCGTTGGTGTAGTGCGCCTGGGCGTCCTTCTGGACCTGGTCGACCTTCGGGTCGGGCGCGGCCGTCCGGTGCGTCGACCCGCCGGCGGCTCCGCTGCCGGCCGTGGCCTGGGCTGGGCCCGGCGTGGTCAGGGTCAGGCCCACGACCGCGGCGATCGCGGCCAGGGCGGAGGTGGTGCTGCGCAGTCGTCGACTGTGTGGCATGGGTGCTCCTGTGTCTCCCGAGTGACGGCCGCCTGAGACGGCCGGGCAGGCCCGCAGGCCTGCCGGCTCGACGTTAGGAACCGCTGACAGGTCGCCTCAAGGTCGCCCGTCGGGCATTCCCGGTCGCGAGACGGACGTCTCCCGGTCGCGACTGGGTCGTTCGCGGAGCGCCGGCGCGACATGGGACCGAGACACGGAGGTTCACTCGTTCCTCATCCTTTACTCGGATCACGAGGTGCCGATACGTTCGAGACAACGCCGGCCTCCACCCCCCGGATCGGCCGGTTCCATGCGTTCTCGGGAGGAAGCATGACAATCACCGTTCCCCACTCCAGGGACGGCACGTCCTTACCAGCGTCGTTCACCGTGTGCGTGAGCTCGAGCCCGGAGGAGCGCGGCCGGGTGGCGGCCGCCCTCGACGGGCAGGCCCTGCTCGTGATCGTCGCGGACGCCCAGATGGCCATCGAGGTTCTCAGCCGCGCCGCCACCCAGGACGACCTGCCCCCGCCGGACGAGCACGTCGTACGGCTGGGGCTGCTCGAGGTCGACCGTCGGCGGGCGAACGTGACCTGGTCGGGGCTACCGCTCGACGTGTCCCACCTCGAGCTCGAGGTCCTCGCCTGCCTGGCAGCGTCGCCCGGTGTGGTGTGGACCTACGAGGAGCTGCATGAGGCCGCCTGGGGCACCCGCTACGTCGGCGACCGCGAGAGCGTCTACTCGTTGGTGAAGCGGCTCCGCCGCAAGCTCACCGAGGCCGGCGTCGCCCTCGACGTGGTCGCCGTACGCGGCGTCGGGTTCCAGCTCGTGCCCCCGCCTGCACCGCGACTCGACACCCCGCGTCTCGCGCGGTGGAAGGACGAGCCCGAGCCGGCCTGACCTGCGTTCAGTCGACCAACAGCGGGATGCGCATCTCGACCGGCGTCAGCGACCCGTGCAGGCCGACCAGGCGCAGCTCGTAGGGGAAGTCGACCGGGGAGAAGAGGCCCCAGTCGTGGTGCGCCGCGGCCACCACGTCGCCGATCCGCGGACGCACCGAGGCCGACACCGGACCGAACCAACCGCGGGCGATCGCCTGGTCGCGGGTCAGCACCTCGGCCCGGTCGCCGAGCAGCTCGGTCCAGCAGGCCGCGACCTCGGGCACCGCACCACCGGCGCAGTAGACGTGGCGGAAGCGCGCCTCGCCTCCGATCAGCACGACACCCTGGCGGTACGCCGGCTCCTCGTCGAGGTCGACCCGGCGGCTCTCCGGGGAGTCGACCATCCCGTGGTCGGCCACCACGACGAGTCGTGCGTGGCCGGGCATCGCGTCGCGGAGCTGCTCGGCCTCGGCGTCGATCATCGCCAGCTGCTGGAGCCACTGGGCGGAGGCGACGCCGTAGCGGTGTCCGGTCCAGTCCAGGTCGCCGTCGTAGAGATAGGTGAAGGACGGGGTCGCGGAGGCCGCCGCGACGGCGCCGGCGACCCGCTCTCCGACCCGGTCGGCGTCGATCCAGTCGCCGCCTCGGTGAGCGGCCACGGTGAGCCCCGACCCACGGAACTCCCGCTTGTTGACGGTCGTCACGTGCACCCCGGCGGCCGCGAGCGTCTGGAAGCCGGTCTGGTGCGGCTGCCACTGCACCGGGTCGACGTCCTTGTCCCAGAACAGCGCGTTCAGGAGCCGGTCGGATCCCGGCACTCGTGAGGTGAAGCCCACGACGCCGTGCTCACCCGGGGTGAGTCCGGTGCCGAGCGAGGTCAGGCTGGTCGCGGTCGTCGACGGGACGCCGGCGGTGACGATGCCCTCCGGTGTCAGCAGCGAGGCGAGGTACGGCGCGGCGTGGGCGTGCGGCGGCGAGCAGGTCGGCCCCGAGCCCGTCGACCAGGAACACGACGTACGCCGGCGCGGGCGGCAGGTCGAGGGTGGCGGCTTCGGAGCCGGGTGCGGCACCGAGGGCACGGGCGACGGCGGGCAGGACGTCCGCCAGCGAGCGCGACCCGTAGGCCGGCTCGACGAACTGGTTGCTCAACTCTGCGTCCGGGCGGACAGGGAGTCCGCGAACGAGAGCAACGAGGGCACGGCCTCGGGACCATCAGCGGCGGCCGAGACCCGGATCGAGAAGTCGTCGGCGGCGAAGGTGCCGGTGTAGCCGTGGTCGGCGTCGCACTCGGGGTCGCCGCAGGTGGCCGGCTCGAGGTCGAGTCGGGCGACTCCGCCCCAGCCGATGGTGAGCACGGCCTCGGCCGGCGGCGTCGGGCCGCCGGACGGGTTGGTGACCATGCGGGTGACCACGACCGACTTCACCGCCGACAGCGAGATCGCCTCGGTGGAGGTCGACGTGTAGGGCTCGGGGAGCATGTCGTCGCCCTCGTGCTCGTCGGTGTGGGCCAGGATCAGCCGGCTCGGCGTGAGCACGACGACGGTGAGGTGGCGGCGTACCTCGTCGCGGTCGAACGTCGGCTCGTGGTGCACGAAGAACGACACGACGTCCTCGCCCGAGACCGCCCGCATCACCCCGTCGGCGACGACCTCGGGGTAGTACCCGGTGCGGTCGATGGCCTCCTTCAAACCCTGCATGGGCCGAGTCTGTCACGCGCGGGCGAGCGTCGTGACCTCGGTGACCGTCGCCAGTGCGGCGTGGAGTCGCTCCGCGTCACCGAGCACGCTCCAGACCAGACGGCCGTGCGCCAGCAGTGCGCTCGCCGCGGCCTGGACCTGCTCCGGCTCCACGGCCGCGAGCCGCGCCGGATGGTCGCGCAGCCAGGTCACGTCGAGGCCGCGGACCAGCAGGGACAGCAGGGTGTCGGCGAGGCCGGACTGGGTGGCCGTGGCGAGCATCGAGGTGCCGGTGAGGTACTGCACCGCGGCGTCGACCTCGGCGGGCTCGGGCGGCAGGGTGACCATCCGGCCGAGCTCGTAGAGGGTCTCGACCAGCGCCGGGGCCGCGACGTCCGTCGCCACGTCGACCCCGACCGCGAGCGACGAGCCGGCCCGCTGGTGCCGCATCACGCTGTAGGAGCCGTAGGTGTAGCCCTTGTCCTCGCGCAGGTTGGCGATCAGCCGCGAGGAGAAGAGGCCGGTGAAGATGGCGTCGGCGACCCGGACGGCGGCGTACGACGGGTCGGACATGTCGACCGAGTCCCCGCCGAAGCGGACATTGGCCTGCACCGAGCCGGGGCGGTCGACCAGCAGCAGCGGACCCGTCTCCAGGACGGGCACCCGCGGCACGGCGTCGTTCCGCGAGGTCGAGGCCCAGGCACCGAGGTGGCGCTCGACCAGGTCGAGAGCGCGTGCGGGCACCACGTCACCGACGAGGACCAGGACGCCGCCGTCGGGGGTGATCCGCCGGCCGTGGGCACCGCGCAGGGAGCCCGGGAGCGATCTCGAGCACCTCCTCGGGCCGCGGGATCCGGCGGCCGTAGGGGTGGTCGCCGTAGCGGCGCGCCGCCCAGGCGTCGGCCGCCGCCGACGGTGGCTGCGACAGCTGCAGCCGGCCGTGCTCGGCCAGCCGCACCCGCTCGCGCTCGACACCCCGGCGCGGGTAGCGGGCCCCGGTCAGCACCTCCCCGAGGACCTCGAGCAGCCCACCGAGCTCGGGTGCGAGCGACTCACCCGAGAGCGTGAAGCCGTCCGGGTCGCCGGACGCCCGGAGTCCGCCGCCCATCGCCTGCAGGGTGTCGGCCAGCTGTTCCTCCGAGCGCCGGTCGGTGCCGAGGAGCATGGAGTGCGCGAGGAGCTCGGTGCGGGCCAGGTCACCGGCGCGCTTGGTCGCCGTCGGGATGCGCAGCCGCACGTGCACGAGCGGCACGGACGGACGTCGTACGGCGACCACGCGCAGCCCGTTGGGCAACAGCCGCTCGGACACCCGGGGCAGGCGGGGTCGGCGCGACGGAGCGAGGGCCGGCACCTCGCGCGGTGCGACCGCGCGTGCGGCGGGGCTCACGACCGGCTCCCGGGGACGACGTCGAGGCGGGCCCGCGTCGACGGGGTGAGCGTCGCGGCCGCGGCCGCGACCTGCTCGGGCGTCACTGCCCGGAGCATCTCGGGGACCTCCCACACGAGCTCGGCCCTCCCCCGCTGCTGCTCGTAGGCCGCGGCCGTGAGGGTCCGCTCCATGATGTTGTCCGCCACCTGGTGCAGCTCGGCCGAGGCACGCGCGAGGACCCGACGCAGCTCGTCGGCCGGAACGCCGTCGTTCGCCACCCGCTCGATCTCCTCGTCGACCGCACGGACCGCGGCGTCAGGGTCGCCTCCCTCGGGCAGCCGGACCTCGGCGATGAGGGCGGTCGGGTCGCGCACGTCGAGCGGGTTCTCCAAGAAGGCGACGTGGCTCCCCGCGTCGGTCGCGATCCGGTCGGACTGCACCAGCCGGCGGGTCAGCCGCGACGCGTCGCCCGACCCGAGCAAGCCTCCCAGTGCCAGCACCGGGAGGTACGCCGCGAGGTCGGCCGGGTCCGGCACGCGCCAGGCCGAGTGCCACCGCCGGGGCCGGGGCATGTTCGTCGACGTGCTCCTGCCGTCGCTCGGAAGCGGGAGCGGGCTCGGCGAAGCCGGGCCGAGCAGGGACCCGACGCCGGGGGATGTCACCGAAGTGGCGCTCGACCAGGGCGAGGGTCTCGTCGGGGTCCAGGTCGCCCGACACGGCCAGCACGGCGTTGCCGGGTGCGTAGTAGTGGGCGAAGAAGTCGCGTGCGTCGTCGACCGTCGCGCTCTCGAGCTCCGCGAACGCGCCGTAGCCGTCGTGGGCGTTGGGGAAGGTGTCGAACAGCACCGCGGGCAGGGTCAGCCACGGGAACCCGCCGTACGGCTGGTTGTGCACGTTGACCCGGATCTCCTCCTCGACCACCGCGATCTGGTTGGCGAGGTTCTCCTCCGTGACGGCGGGAGCGCGCATCCGGTCGGCCTCGAGGAACAGCGCGCGCTCCAGCGCGGGGGCGGGCAGCGCCTCGTAGTAGTTGGTGTAGTCGAGCCGCGTGGACCCGTTCACCCAGCCGCCGGACGACTCGACGTAGCGGATGTGCTCCATCTTCCCCAGCGACGCGGAGCCCTGGAACATCAGGTGCTCGAAGAGGTGGGCGAAGCCGGTGCGCCCCTCGGGCTCGGAGCGGATCCCGACGTCGTAGTAGACGGCGACGCCGATCACGGGTGCGGACGGGTCGGGCAGCAGGACCACGCGGAGCCCGTTGCGGAGCCTGGTGCGCTCGACGGTGCCGGAACCGGTCGCGGCCTGAGTGGATGCCATGCCCGGACGTTACCGCCCCGCCGTCAACCCGGGATGGTGTCCTCGACCGCCGCCGGCAGCCGGCGCACGAACCAGTCCGAGCGCGGGTCGGAGACCGGGTCGACCCGGGCCCGGGCGGTGAGGATGCTGCAGTGGTCGGCGCCGGCCAGCACCAGCGAGAGATCGAGCGAGGACACCTGGGGCAGGTCGTGCTGGAGGTGGGCGACCCGGGAGATCAGGTCCTCGACCGGCCCGATGTCGACCACCTCGGAGCCGCGGTAGCCGAAGAGCATCGGCGCGGCCTTGATCTCGCGGGTCATCGCGGCGGGGTCGTGGGCCCCGAGCGGCGGGATCCGGTAGCAGCGGTCCTCGAGCAGCTCGGTGAGCGGCCCGGAGATGCCGAACGACACGACCGGCCCGAAGAGCGGGTCCTCCATGCTGCGGATGCTGACCGGCACGCCGGGCGGCGCGTTCTTCTGCACCACGAACCCCGCGCTCTCGGAGTCGTCGATGAGGTGACCGAGCGACTCCCAGGCGTCCCTCATCTCGGCCGGGCGGTCGATGTTGCGCCACACGTGGGCCAGATCGGGGCGCTCGCGCAGCCGGTCGGTCGTCGCCTTGAGCACGACGTCCCAGCCGAGGTCGCGGGCGGCCCTGGTCGCCGCCGCCAGCGTGGCGACCGGCCGTGCCTCCCAGAGCGCGATGCCGTACGCCGCCAGCAGGGCGGCGAGGTCGGCCTCGTCGAGCTCGACGCCGTCGGGGTTCGCGATCAGCAGTCGCTGGACCAGGCCCCGGGCGGTCGCGACGTCGATGTCGTCGGGCGTCACGGTGGGGCCGTTCGGGGTGCGCAACCACACGGCGTACTCGACGACGCGGGCGAGCGCGCGTACCGCCGCCTCGACGGCCGGGTACGACGGGCACCGAGCCGCGCCCCGCGGTCGAGCCGGCGACGTCGGGCACCCGCAGCAGCTCGGGCACACCCTCGGCGCCGAGGAACGACGAGACGAGCGGCTTGTCGGACTGCTCCCCCACGGCGGCGAGGACGTCGGCCACCTCGACCCCGGAGACGTCGATCGGCGGGATGTAGACCGCGACGACCGAGTCGACCTCGGGGTCGTCGATGGCGGCGTCCAGCGCGTCCTCGAAGTCGGGTCCGCCGGCGTCGGCGCCGAGCGCTACCGAGCGGCTCACCACGAGCCCGACCGCCGCCGCCGCGTCCGAGGCGAGCAGCCCGAGCGCGTCGGAGTTGCCGACGACCGCCACTCGGCGGCCCGCGCGGCAACGGCTGGTGGGCGACGAGCTGGGCGACGTCGAACATCTCGTCGAGGGTGTCGACCTGGATCACCCCGGCCTGGCGGAACATCGCGTCGACGGCCTGCGGGGGCGCCCCGATCTTGCGCACCGAGTGGCCCATCGGCACGCCCTGGGTGGTGCGGCCGGACCGCATCGCGATGATCGGCTTGCGCAGCGAGACCCGGCGCGCGATCCGGCTGAACTTGCGAGGGTTGCCGATCGACTCGAGGTAGAGCAGCACGACCTCGGTCGAGTCGTCCTCCTCCCAGTACTGCAGGAGGTCGTTGCCCGAGACGTCGGCGCGGTTGCCGGCGCTGACGAACGTCGAGAGGCCCAGCCCGCGGTTGTTGACCTTCTCGAGGATCGCCGACCCGAGCGCTCCGGACTGGCAGAAGAAGCCGGCCCGGCCGCGGGTGGGCTTGAGCGACGACAGCGATGCGTTGAGGCTGACCTTCGGGTCGGTGTTGATGATGCCGAGACAGTTCGGCCCGATCACCCGCAGCCCGTAGGAGCGCGAGAGCCCGACCAGCCGGCGCTGCCGCTGGCGACCCTCCTCGCCGATCTCGGCGAATCCCGCCGAGATGATGATCAGGCCGCGCACGCCCTTCGCCGCGCAGTCCAGGACGACGTCCTGCACCGACTCGGCCGGCACCGCCACGACGGCCACGTCGACGTCACCGGGGATCTCGGCCACCGTGGAGTACGCCGGGAGGCCGGACACCGCCTTCGCCGTCGGGTTCACGACGTAGACCCGGCCGGTGTAGTCGCCGAGCACCAGGTTGCGCACCAGCGCCTGGCCGACGGTGTCCTGGCGACGTGAGGCGCCGATCACCGCGATCGACCGCGGGTTGAAGAACGACTCGATGGAGGCGGCCTCGGCGCGGTGCTCGCGGCTGCTCATCACGCCGATGGCCGTGTCGGTCGCCTCGATCGGGAACTCGAGACTGACCACGCCGTCCTCGTACCCGCTGACCAGCCGGTACCCGGCGTCGCGGAAGGTCTGGATCATCCGGTGGTTGTCGGGCAGCACCTCGGCGACGAAGCGCACGATCCCGCGCTCGCGGCCCGCCTGGGCGAGGTGCTCGAGGAGGAGCTGCCCGATCCCGCGTCCCTGCTGGGCGTCCTCCACCAGGAAGGCGACCTCGGCGACCTCGACCGGCTCGCCCTGGTGGTCGTGGTCGGGCGTGTGACCCTCGTAGCTGCCGAGCGCGATCATCCGCCCCGAGAGCAGCATCACGAACGCCACCCGGGTCACGTGGTCGACGTGGGTGAACCGGGTGACGTCGCGCTCGGAGAGCTGCGGCATCGGCGAGAAGAAGCGGTAGTACTTCGACCGGTCGGAGACCCGGCTGTAGAAGTCGACGAGCAGGTCGCCGTCGTCCGCGCGGATCGGCCGGATGTGGGCCGTACGGCCGTCACGCAGCAGGACGTCTGCCTCCCAGTGGCGGGGAGCGACGTTCGCGTCGGCATCGGCGGCGGTCACGCCCGAAATCTACCGGGCCGAGGTTTCGTGGAGGTTGCCACGCAGTGGGCGGATCTCAGTGGCGCAGGCGGTAGCGCAGGTGGAGCACCCGCTCCCCCTGCACCACCACGTGCGGGTCGTCCAGAACGATCTCGTCGGTCAGGGAACCGAAGTACCGCTTGCCCTGGCCGAGGAAGACCGGGGCCAGGTCGATGGCCACCTCGTCCGCCAGTCCGGCGGCGACCACCTGGCCGCCGACCTCGCCCGCCGTGACCGTCACGGTGCCGTCGGTGCCGACGTGCTCGCTCGCTCGTCGTACTGCCTCGTCGACACCGCCGACGAACGTGTACGGCGCCTCCGGGTACCGCTGCTGCCACTCGGTGGCGTCTCGGTGGGTGACGACGAAGACGTGCTCGCCGGAGGCCGGGCGACCACCCCATCCGTCGACGAAGTCGAACAGATGGCGGCCCATCACGATGACTCCCCTGGCCTTCCAGGTGTCCGAGAGGTAGTCGGCCGACGCTCGGGAGACGCGGAAGGGTCGTTCCGGATCCCCGGCGGCGATCTCGACGTCTCCGGCCTCCCACCAGTCGAAGATGGAGCCCGGTAGGTCGTCGGGCTGGGCGATGAAACCGTCGAGCGAGGCGACGGCTTGGACGATGACGGTGGCCACGAGGTGCTCCTTCGTCGGGTGTTCGGAGTCCTTCCACCTCCACCCCATCGCATCCTCGACCCTTTGTCAACCGAATGGTTGAATAGATCGGCGCACCCTCCCGGCGCGCCCCGTGGCCCGGTCCACCAGCCACCGGGGAGAATGCGCCCATGGCACGCGGCAGCACCCGGCAGGACGTCCCCGACGACTTCGAGGAGCACATCCTCGACACCGACATCAAGCAGGAGATGGAGTCGTCGTTCCTGGAGTACGCCTACTCCGTCATCTACTCCCGCGCGCTCCCCGACGCGCGCGACGGACTGAAGCCCGTGCAGCGCCGGATCCTCTACACGATGAACGACATGAGCCTCCGCCCCGACCGCGGGCACGTGAAGAGCGCCCGCGTCGTCGGCGAGGTCATGGGTCGCCTGCACCCCCATGGCGACGGCGCGATCTACGACGCCCTGGTCCGGCTCAGCCAGCCCTGGTCCATGCGGCTGCCGCTGGTCGACGGCCACGGAAACTTCGGTTCGCCGGACGACCCGCCGGCAGCCATGCGCTACACGGAGTGCCGGATGGCGCCGCCCGCCGTGCCGATGACCGCCTCGATCGACGAGGACACCGTCGACTTCAAGCCCAACTACGACAGCCGGGAGCTCGAGCCGGTCGTCCTGCCGGCCGCCATCCCCCACCTGGTCGTGAACGGCACCACCGGCATCGCGGTCGGCATGGCCACCAACATGGCGCCCCACAACCTGGTCGAGGTCGTCCAGGCGCTGCGGCACCTGGTCACCCATCCGGACGCCAGCCTCGACGACCTGATGCGCTTCGTGCCGGGGCCCGACCTGCCGACCGGCGGCATGATCGTCGGCCTCGACGGCGTCCGCGACGCCTACGAGACCGGCCGCGGCACGTTCCGGATGCGCGCGACCGCGCGGGTGGAGTCGGTCGGCCGGCGCAAGGGCATCGTGGTCACCGAGCTGCCCTACGGCGTCGGCACCGAGAAGGTCTCCGAGCGGATCAAGTCGCTCGTGCAGGCCAAGAAGCTCCAGGGCATCGCCGACATCAAGGACCTCACCGACCGTGAGCACGGCCTCCGCCTGGTGATCGAGGTGAAGAACGGCTTCGTCCCCGAGGCGCTGCTCGAGCAGCTCTACAAGCAGACGCCGATGGAGGACACCTTCGGCATCAACGCCGTCGCGCTGGTCGACGGGCAACCCCGCACCCTCGGGCTCAAGCAGATGCTCGAGGTCTTCCTCGGCCACCGCTTCGAGGTCGTACGACGACGCACGGCCCACCGTCGTACCAAGGCCGCCGACCGGCTCCACCTGGTCGAGGGCCTGCTGGTCGCGATCCTCGACATCGACGAGGTCATCCAGCTGATCCGGTCCTCCGACAACGCCGCCGAGGCCAAGGAGCGGCTGATCGGCGTCTTCGACCTGAGCTCGACCCAGGCCGACTACATCCTCGACATGCCACTGCGCCGGCTCACGAGGTTCTCCAAGCTCGAGCTCGACAAGGAGAAGGACGAGCTGGAGCGCACCATCGAGGCCCTCGACGCGATCCTGGGCGACGACCAGCTGCTCCGGAAGGTCGTCTCCGACGAGCTCGCCGACGTCGCGAAGACCTTCGGCACCCCGCGTCGCACCGTGCTGCTCCAGTCTGCCGGCGTGACGGTCTCCGCCGCCGCGACCTCGCTGGAGGTGGCCGACGACCCGTGCTTCGCCTACCTCTCGTCCTCCGGCCTGCTGGCCCGCTCGTCCAACGACGACCTCCCCACAGCCGAGGGCGGTCGGGCGGGCCACGACGTGGTCGTGTCCGTGGTGCGCACCACCGCCCGCGGGGAGATCGGTGCCGTGACCTCGCGCGGGCGCGTCGTACGCCTGAGCGTGCTCGACCTGCCGGCGCTGCCCCCGTCCGCCAACCACCCGAACCTCCAGGGCGGGCTGCCGTTCGACCTGGTGCGCTCGCTCGAGGGCGGCGAGCGGGTCCTCGCGCTCTGCCCGCTGCGCAGCGACGGCCCGGGGCTGGCCCTCGGCACCCGCCAGGGTGTGGTGAAACGGGTCAACCCCGAGGTGCTCGCCAGGGACGAGTGGGACGTGATCGGCCTCAAGGACGGCGACGAGGTGGTCGGCGCGGTGCGAGCTGCGCACCGGCGACGAGGAGCTCTGCTTCATCAGCTCCGACGCGCAGCTGCTCCACTTCGGTGCCTCCGGCGTACGTCCGCAGGGTCGTAGCGGCGGCGGCATGGCCGGCATCAAGCTGGCGGCCGGCCACCACGTCGCGTGGTTCGGCGCGCTCGGGCCGGCCGACGCCGTGGTGGTCACCGCCAGCGGCTCGTCCACGGCCCTGCCCGGTACCGAGCCAGGGGCGGTCAAGGTCACGCCTTTCGAGGAGTACCCCGGCAAGGGCCGAGCCACCGGCGGCGTCCGCTGCCACCGGTTCCTCAAGGGCGAGGACGCCCTGGTCTTCGCCTGGGCGGGGCCGGCTCCCGCGCGCGCGGCCGCGGCCAGCGGCTCCCCGGTCGACCTGCCCGAGCCGGTCGGCCGCCGCGACGGCAGCGGTACGCCGGGCTCCCAGCCGATGGTCGCCTGCGCCGGGCCCGTGCCGGCGCAGCTGTGACGCCGGACTGTGGACCCGGGCCTGTGACAGGGTGACCACCATGTCGGTACGTCGCTGGTCCGGGCTCGTGGTCGCCGTGGCCGTGGCGCTCGGCGCGACCGCGTGCTCCAAGTCCGCCTCCGACCTCGGCGACCCACAGACCGTCATCGACACCGCGCAGCAGAAGCTCGAGGACACCTCCGGCGTCACCCTCACCCTGACCACCGACGACCTACCGGACGGGGTCCAGGGCGTGCAGGGCGCGGACGGCACCGTCACCGATGCACCGGCGTTCGAGGGCACCCTCACGGCGGTCATCAGCGCAGGCTCGTTCCCGGTCCCGATCACGGCCGTGGGCGGCAAGGTCTACGCCAAGATCCCTCTCACCTTCGGCTACTCCGAGGTCGACCCCGGCGACTACGGCGCCCCCGACCCGGCGCTGCTGCTCAGCGCCGACCAGGGGATCCCCGCGATCCTCGCCGCGACCACGGACCTGAAGAAGGGAGACGACGTGCGCGGCGGCCAGGACAACAAGGAAGTGCTGTCGACCTATACCGGCAAGGTCCCCGAGTCGGCCGCGGCACACCTGATCCCAGGGGCCACCGGAGAGTTCGACGCGACCTATGGGATCACCTCGGACGGCGAGCTCCGAACGGCGAAGCTGACCGGCGTCTTCTACAGCGGCAAGCCGGCGATGACCTACTCGTTGACCGTGGACGACTACGGCACCAGCAAGGACATCACCGCTCCATGACACCGGCGGCGGCCCGATGACGAGCCGACCCTCGTCCACCGGCGGCCCCCGCTTGCTGCTCGGCCTCGCGGCGGTCGCGGTGGCCTTCGCGGCCGCCGACACCTACGTCGTGGTCCTCGCGCTCCCCGACATGATGGGCTCGGTCGGCATCCCCATCGACGAGCTCCAGCGTGGGGCGCCGATCGTGTCCGGCTTCCTCCTCGGGTACGTCGCGATGCTGCCGCTGATCGGTCGGATCTCCGACCTGCGTGGTCGCGTCCCGGTGCTGGTCGCGGCCCTGATGGTCTTCGCGGTCGGCTCGCTGGTCACGGCGCTCTCCTACGACCTGACCACGCTGGTGATCGGACGGTTCCTGCAGGGGGTCGGTGGTGGCGGGCTGATCCCGGCCACCCTGGCCCTGGTGGCGGATCTCTACCCGGTCGAGCGACGCGGCGTACCGCTGGGGATCGTGTCGGCCGTCCAAGAGGTCGGCAGCGTCGTCGGGCCGCTCTACGGCGCGGTGATCCTCGCCGTGTCCGACTGGCGGGTGATCTTCGCGGTCAACCTGGTGGTCGGCCTCCTCCTCGCCGTCCTCATCCGCCGGGCCGCGCCCCGCCCGCCCGACGAGCCGCCGTACGACGCCTCGTCACGCGCCGGCCGCCTCGACCTGGTGGGCCTCGCCCTCCTCGCCGTCACCCTCGTGGCCGGCACTCTGGTCTTCGTCGAGCCGGACAGCCTCCTCACCGACGTCACCTGGGGCCAGCTGTTCATCCCGGTGGCCGGGTCGTCGCGGTGGGCCACGCCGCTCGGGCTCGTCACGATCGTGGCCGCGGTCCTGCTGGTCGTCCGGTGTTGGACGGCGCGGCGGCCCCTGGTCGACCTGCGTGGCTGGTGGGCGACGATCCGTGAGGCCGACCTCCTGGGCGCGGTCCTCCTGGCCGTGGCCCTCGGTGGCGTGATCCTGGCCTTCGCCACGGGCGACCCGCGGGTCGAGGTGTTCGCACCCCAGGGCTGGTGGTACCTCCTCGGCGCCGCGTTGGCGACCGTCGGCCTGGTCTGGCACCTGCGTACCGAGGAACGGCCACTGGTGCCGCGCGGCGCGTTCCGTCGTACGCCGGCCTGGGGCGCGCTGCTGGTCAGTCTCTTCGTCGGCGCGGCACTGATCGCCGCGCTCATCGACATCCCGATCTTCGCCCGCACCACCGTCTACCCCGACTCCCAGCTGCAGGCCGCCCTGGTGCTGGTCCGGTTCCTGGTCGCCCTGCCGGTCGGGGCGGTCGTCGGCGGCTACCTGGTCCGCGCCCTGCCCGCCGGCGTGGTGGCAGGCGGCGGCATGCTGCTGGCCGCCCTCGGCTTCGTTCTGATGAGCCAGTGGGGCCTGACCACGCTGTCGGACTGGTCCGCCAACGTCTCGCTCCTGGTCGGCGGCCTCGGCTTCGGGCTCGCGCTCGCCCCGGTCAACGCCGCGCTCCTCGCCTCGACCGAAAGCGAGGTGCACGGGCTCGCGTCGGCCGGGGTCGTGGTCTCCCGGATGGTCGGGATGCTCGTCGGCATCTCCGCCCTGACCACGATCGGGCTGCGGCGCTACTACGCCGAGACCCGCGACGTACCTCCACCCAAGGTGGTCTGCGGAGGCCCCAGCCGCTGCGACGCGTTCGACCACCTGCTGCGCCAGGCCGGCATCGCGCAGGAGCACACGGTCTTCGCCGGAGCAGCGGTGTGCGCGGTGATCGCGGCCGCGCTCGCGCTGGTCCTCTTCCGGGGTGCCCGTACCGGGGCGCTACCCTCCCGTGCGTGGGCGACTTCGACGACCTGACCGCCGCCAACGCCGTCTATGCCGAGTCCTTCGCCGACGGTGGGTTCGACGGCGTGGCCCATGCCGGCGTGGCCGTCGTGACGTGCATGGACTCGCGGATCGTGCCGCTCGAGATGCTCGGGCTTCGCTACGGAGACGCCAAGATCTTCCGCAACCCGGGGGCCCGGGTCACCCCCCAGGCGCTCGAGGCACTGGTCCTCGGCGTGCATCTGCTCGGGGTCGACCGGATCCTGGTCGTCCCCCACACTCGCTGCGCGATGGCCTCGGCCACCGAGGACGAGCTCCACCGTCGGATCTCCGAGTCGGCAGGCGTCGACGCCAGCTGGCAGCGCTTCCACGTCGTCGACGACCAGCTCGAGACGCTCGCCGACGACGTCCAGCGGGTGCGCGCCCATCCGCTGATCCCCGAGCGGGTGAAGGTCGGCGGCTTCCTCTACGACGTCGACACCGGCCGGCTCACCCAGCACGTCTGAGGCCCGGATAACGTCGGGGCATGACCCGACACGCTCTTGTCACGGGTGGCGGGACGGGGCTCGGCCTCGCCATCACCCGCCGTCTCGTCGCCGACGGGATGACCGTCACCATCGTCGGACGCCGCCAGGCCGTCCTCGAGGAGGCGGCGGCCGAGCTGGGCACGTCCGTGACCACGCACGCCGCCGATGTCACCGACCCCGAGGCGGTCGCCGCACTCGCCGACGCAGTTCCCGGCCCCGTCGACGTCCTGGTCCACAACGCGGGGGGCAATGTCCCCACTTCGGGCGACTCGCTGGCCGCGCTCGCGGACGACTGGGTCGCCGACTACCGCCTCAACGTGGTGTCGGCGGTCCTGGTCACCGAGGCGTTCCTCCCGCGCCTGCCCCGGCCCGGTGGCCGGATCGTCGCGGTGTCCTCCGTGGCGGCACTCCGCGGCGCCGGGTCCTACGGCGCCGCCAAGGGTGCCCTCAACGTCTGGGTCACCGACCTGGCGGGACGGCTCGCTCCCGAAGGGGTCACCGTCAACGCGGTCGCGCCCGGCTTCATCCCGGAGACCGGCTTCTGGGATGGCCGGCGGACGCCCGAGATCGTCGAGAGCCGGCTGGCGCGCATCCCGATGGGGCGCTCCGGGACCCCCGACGAGATCGCCGCGCTGGTCGCCCACCTCGCCTCGGCCGAGGCGGGGTTCACCACCGGGCAGGTGATCGGGATCCATGGCGGGACGGTGCTCGCCCGCCTCTGATCGTGCCGTCCCGGATTCAAGATCCGGATGGACGCCCGACCACCTCCGGAGCACACTGGCCGCTGTGCCCCTGCTCGAACGTGAGTCCCAGCTCGCGTCCCTCCGTCAGTACGCCGCCGAGGCTCGGGGTCGGGCCGGGCGCCTCGTGCTCGTCTCGGGTGAGGCCGGCGTCGGCAAGTCCTCGCTGATCGAGGAGCTCCAGGGCGAGCTCCGCGACGCCACCTGGGTCTGGGGCGCCTGTGACGGGCTCTTCACCCCACGGCCACTCGGTCCGCTGCGCGACGTCGCCCGCGCCGTGGGCGGTGAGCTCCTGGAGGCTGTCCGCTCGGGCCTGCCGCGCGACGAGGTCTTCGACGCCTCGCTGCGCTGGCTCGAGGACGCCGACGGCCTGGTCGTCCTCGTCGTCGAGGACGTGCAGTGGGCCGATGACGCGACCCTCGACCTGCTCCGGTTCCTGGGGCGCCGGCTACGGGTGCTCCCCGTGCTGCTCGTGGTCACGTTCCGCGACGACGCGCTCGCGCCCGCCGACACCCTCCGGGTGGCGCTGGGCGAGCTGACCGGCCTGCGCTGGACACGTCGCATCGACCTCCCGCCCCTCTCCCCCGCCGGAGTACGCCGGCTGGCCGAGGGCACGACGTACCTCCCTCAGGAGCTCCACCGGCTGACCGGCGGCAACCCGTTCTTCCTGGTCGAGGTGCTCGGGTGCGACGGCGAGGAGGTGCCCGCCTCGGCCCGTGACGCGGTCCTGGCCCGGGCGGCGCGACTCGGCGAGACCGCACGGCAGGCGCTCGAGGTGGCCTCGCTCGACGGGTACCGGGTCGATGCGCCGCTCGTCGCCACGGCCGCCGGGGCGCCGGTCGAGACGCTCGACGAGCTGGTCGCGGCCGGGCTGCTGACCTCGGACGGCGACTCGCTGCACTTCCGGCACGAGCTCTCGCGCCGTGCCGTCGAGTCCGTCGTGCCCCCGCAGCGACGGGTGGCGCTCCACCGCGCGCTGATCGACGCCCTGGTCGCGCGGGACTGCGACGACGACGACGCTCGGCTGGCCTACCACGCCGAGGGTGCCGGCGACGCCGAACGCGTCGCGAGGTTCGCGCCGCGGGCCGCCGTCCAGGCCGCTGGCCTGGGGGCGCACCGGGAGGCGGCCGCGCAGTACGAGCGGGCTCTCCGCTTCCCGCCCGACGCCTCGTCCCGCGAGCTCGCCGAGATGTACGACGCCTACGCCGACGAGCTCGCCTTCGTCGACCTCTGGCCGCAGGCCGCCGAGTCGCGCGGCCTCGCGATCCAGATCTGGCAGTCCCTCGGCGACCGACGGCGAGAGGGCCACAGCCACCGCAAGCTCTCGTCGGTGATGTGGCGGTTGTGCCGTGGCCCCGAGTCGGTCGCGGCCCAGGAACGGGCGATCGAGCTGCTGGAGCCGCTCGGAGCCGACGAGGAGCTCGCCCGGGCCTACTCCGCCCACGCCTTCACGATCTGGCGTACCGATCCGGACGCGGCCGCCGACATGCTCGAGCGAGCCGGCGCGATGGCGGAGCGGCTGGGCGACGCCGCGGTGCGCAGCGACGTGCTGAACAACCTGGCCGCCGGGCGGTTCACCCGGCGCGAGGACTGGACGACTCCGATGAAGGAGGCGCTGCGGCTGGCCCTCGAGTCGGGCGGTCTCGCCCAGGCCGGTCGTGCCTATGCCAACGCCTACACGTACTTCGCGGCGCAGTACCGCTTCGCCGAGGGAGAGCGGTTCTGGCGCGAGGGCATCGCCTACTGCGACGAGCACGACGTGACGACCTTCTCCACGTGCCTGCGCGGCCACCGGGCCGTCGCCCTCATGGATCTCGGCAAGTGGGACGAGGCCGCAGCGATCGCGGAGCGGGTACTCGCCACCGAAGCCAGCCCGGTCAACCTCCTCACCTCGCAGATCAGCCTCGGGCTGATCCGGGCACGACGAGGCCTGTCCGGGGCGTTCGACCTGCTCGACGCCGGTGTCCTCGGTGCGGAGGGCGTCGACGAGGCGGAGTGGATCGCGAACACCCGGCTGGCGCGAGCCGAGGCGCACTGGCTCGAGGGCGACGATGCGGCGGCTCGGGCCGACCTGGCCCGGATCCGTGAGGTGATCACTCCCGTCGAGTACAACGAGGACGCCCAGCTCGCGGTCTGGGAGATCCGGCTCACTGGTCGGCCCGACCCCGTCTCGCCCCCACCCGAGCCCTGGGCGACCTGGCTCGCCGGCGACAACCGCGGCGCCGCGACGCGCTGGGACGACCTGGGCTGCCTCTACCACGCGGCCCTGGCCCTCCACGACTCCGACTGCGACGACGACCTGCGCGAGGCGATCACCCGCTTCGAGGCACTCGGCGCCGACGCGGCAGCACGCCGTACCCGCCGGCGGATGAGGGACCTCGGCCATCGCGCGCCGGCCGGCGCCCGCGCCACGACCAAGCAGCATCCGGCCGGCCTGACCCGGCGCGAGGACGAGGTGCTCGCCCTGCTCTGCCAGGGCCTGACCAACGACGAGATCGCCGAACGGCTGGTCCTCTCGACCCGCACCGTCGACCACCACGTCTCTGCGGTGCTCGCGAAGCTGGGGGTCTCCTCGCGCGGCGCGGCCGCCGCCCGGGCGCGCTCGCTCGGGCTGGTCCCGGCCGTCGGCTAGGCGCTGAGCGCTTTTCTCCGCGGTGGCCGCGCGACCACGACCAGAGCACCCGGCGAGTGCTGCGTAGATGAGGCCACGTGGCCTCATCTACGCAGTACTCAGGAGGACCTCCGGACGCCGAGTCCGGGGATGGCGCGCGGCAACCTCGAAGGAGCTGTGACGGCCGCGCGATCGTCTACCGCCGCAGCCACACCTGGCGATCAGGCCTGTGCCGACTCGGCGCCGAACCTGGGTAGTCCGGACGCACAACCTGGGCAACTCTCCCGATGAGCGGACCCCTCCGGGGTTCCTACGGTTCAGACGTCATCACAGACATCGACCGAGGAGATCGCAATGCCGCTCTACATGGACGTCCACCACCTCGACGGCCCCGTCAGCGCAGACGACGTGGCCAAGGCCCACATGGCCGACCTCCAGGTGCAGGACAAGTACGACGTGAACTACCAGCGCTACTGGGTGGACGAGGCCGGCAGCACGATCTTCTGCCTGGTCGAGGCGCCCTCGGTGGACGCCGCGAACACCGTGCACCGCGAGGCGCACGGACTGGTCGCGGACACCGTCCACGAGGTGAAGGAGGGCTCATGATCGGGGTCCGTACGGCGCTCGCCGGGACCGTCATCGCGCTCGCCGGCCTGCTCGTGCCGTTCATGGCACCGGCGACCGCCGGAGGCTCCGGCCAGGTCGCGATCGCGCGCTCGGCGACGCACGACTTCACGCGCCCGGCCGCGGCCAAGCGCGCGGGGTACGCGCTGTTCAAGGACGTCAAGGGCATCGCCTGCATCTCGATGAAGGGGATGGGCGGCATGGGCGTGCACTACGTCAACGGCTCGCTGGTGGACGGGAGGATCGGGGTCCGCCATCCCGAGGCGCTCGTGTACCGGTTCACCGTCAACGGCCACCTGAAGCTGGCCGCCCTGGAGTACCTGGTCGTGCGCAAGGCCTGGCGCGCCACGCACCCCACCGGCCGTCCGTCGCTCTTCGGCCACCGGTTCAACCTGACACCGGCCGGCAACCGCTTCGGCCTGCCCGCGTTCTACTCGCTGCACGCCTGGGTCTGGGACAAGAACCCGGCCGGGCGGTTCACGATGTGGAACCCGACGGTCCACTGCCCTGGGGGGATCTGACAGGGAGGGGATCAGGGCCGGCTTCGGCCCATGGTCACCTGTCCGTCGATCAGACCCGGTCCGATCACCTGCCAGCCTTCGCTGGCGTAGAGGTGACGGGCCGGGTCTTCGGCGTCCGCGCTCGTCATCAGGGTCCAACGTGGGTTCGGCAGGTCGCGGGTGACCTCGCGCAGCAGCGCCCGACCCAGTCCGCGCCCCCGCTCGCCTTCGAGCACGCCGATGCTCACGAGCTCGAAGTGTCCGCCGAGCCAGTCCGCGGCCACGTCGGGCGCCAGCACCCGGTTCGCGTGGTCGGTCCACCACTGGCCGTGCGCGCCCGTGTACCCGTACGCGAACCCCACCAGATGCCCGCCACCCTCGACGACGTCGTAGGCCCGGGCCAGTCGGAACCCGTCCCGCGCGCTATGCAGGTCCCACGTCGTGCTGCGCCAGCTGTCGAGGCCAGCGCGGTCGCCGAACACCGCGTCGTAGACCGGCCAGAGCTCCTTCGTGTCGGCCTCGGTCACCTCTGTCACCAGGTCGAACGACGTCATCCGTCACCCGTCACCAGGATGTGGGGTCGGCTTCGCTGCGCTCGCCCCTCGACGCGAGACCCGCTCGCCGCGATGCTCAGTGCCGACGAGGGCGGCGGCGGAGACCGGCCACGGTCGCTACGGTCAGGATCACACCGGCCGCCAAGAGCAGCAGGGCCATGGGCAGGGTCGGTGGCTGCTGATTGTCAGCTGACGTAGAGGAGAGGCCCGCGTCGACGGCCGTCGGTGCGGCGGTCGGCTGCGCGGTCGCCGTCGGCGCCACCGTCGCCGTGGCTGACGGCGAGGCTGACGGCGAGGTGTCGGCGTCGCGCAGCCTGGCGCGATCGTGATCGATCTGGTCCGCTCGTGGCCGTCAGTCCGGTCGGCAGTCAGTGACCCGCAAGGTGAACTTGTAGGTGCCGGCGCTGCCAGCCGGAGGCGTGCCGGTGATCTTGCCCGTCTGTGGCGCGAGGCTGAGCCCGGGCGGCAGCTTCCCGCACTCCAGCGTCCCACGTGAAGGGCGGGCTGGTGTCGCCGGTCACTCCGCCCTCCACTGTCGGAGCATCAGCCGAGTAGGCCTTGCATTCGGCTCCCTTCGGGCAGTGGCGTGCAGCCCACCTGGATCGCGCCGTCGATGTTCTTGTTCCAGCCGTCCCTGAAGGTGTTGCAGATCAGCGTCGCCGAACTGGCAGTTACCCCCTCAGACGCAGGATCCACAGCGATCCCGAAGCCCTCGGCGTCGGTGTTATCTGGGATCGGTCGAGGGCGGTCCGGGTGACCCGGTTGAAGCTGATGATGTTGCCCGTGGCTCTCGGCCGACACGGCAGATCCCGATGTCGGTGCCGTTGCCTACGAAGCTCGTTGTCGAGTCACCGTCACGTTGCTCGGCGTTTGAAAAAAGCATGCCTGTACCGGCGGCGGGGTTGCAGTTTCCGCACTGGGGCGGCCCGGTGGCTTCATCACCGCTGCCGTGGATCGTGTTGTTCGCCACGGTTCCAGCCGGTCGACGCCGACGAAGGACACGCCGTTCTGCGCGATCAACCCCTGCTAGTTCGGATGTCGGCGGGCCCCGCCGTGCTCCCCGACACGTTCATCGATCGTCGTCCCGCGGGCCTCGAACCCGCTCTTCTGGTAATCCATCACCTTCGTGTTCGTGATCGTGACCGTGCGCCCTCGGGTCGCCCCGTCGGCGCGGATGGCTCGGCCGGTCTGGCAGCGACGCGAAGGTGCCGTCCTGCACCTGGAAGATGTGGTTCACCGTGACGTTGTCGACGGTGCCGCCGGCGTCGTTGAAGAAGATCCCGTACAAGACGAAGTTGCTGTTCGCGTACAGATCTGGAACCCGTCTACTGGGCCACTGATGGTGAGGTTCTGGATGTTCATCGACGCACCGGCGTTGGTGACGATCCCGCCGTTCCACTGCGCAACACCCGCGTCGGTCGCCCTGATCGCGTTGCCGTTGCCGTCGATCGTCATCCCGTTCGGGACCACTAGGGGCTCCGTCGTGTTGCAGTCGGTCGTGAGGGTGAACGTCGTCCCGTTCGTTGTTCCCGTACACACCAACGTGATGTCCGCTGCGGAGGCGGGAGACGCGGCGATCATCAGTGCCACCGGAATGCCGACCAGGGCGACAGCAAGGGCGCCGACCCGCGAAACGACGCGTGTGCGCATCGAAGTACCCATGGGATTCACCTTCCGAGCGACTGTGGCATGGACCATACCGCAGCCCAGCCCCCGAAGAATTTATCCGTCGCGGCGCGGTGTGTCGCTTGCCTTGACCACGGGTCCTGCAGCGTCGCTCGGGTTACCTGGCTCGCCCCATCGACGGTGACGAGGCTCGACTCAGGCCGCCGGTGCTGGATCTGCGTAGGCGAGGGTGTTGCTCAAGTAGTCCTGCCCGTCCCAGTCGGTGCACGTGATCAGCACGAGCCGGCCCGGAACCGTGGAGCTGAAGATCTTCTGTGCCGTGCGGGCGAACTGGGCCTTGCTGACGATGCTCACGTCGGACACGCGATAGCCGATGGCGCCCTTGGCCGTGATGACGCGGACCGTGTCGCCCTTGTGCAGGTCCCTGAGATCGTCCAGCACCCCACCTCCGGTGTGCACGGTGTGCCCCGTGATCACCGCGCTGCCCTGGACGGCGCCCGGGCGAGCGCCGTACTCGTACCAGCCGAGCTCGCTCGGGTCAGCCGGCGGGGTGAGGACCCCACCCACGGGCGCGATCGGGAGGACCGGTGCGTTGATCGCGAGCCGCGGCACCGAGACCCGCGTCGGCACACCTGTCGCCGGGTCGGGCGATGGCGGGGACGGCTTCAGCCGCGTAGGCGGCAGCACCGTCAAGGCCTGGGGTGAGGGTTCCGCGGGCGGAGCCGCTCGGCCTTGCGTGGATGAGTCGTGCTGTGTTGCCACCCCGATGCCCGTGACGAGGAGCACCGCGCCGGCTGCCGCGAGGAACGTGACCCGAAGGGCCTGGCGGTACCGCTTGCGGTGCCGCGGTGCCGCGACCGGTTCACCGTCCGTGGACGACACGGTTCCCTCCCGCTGCGTTCCATGGGCACCGCCCAGGTTGTGCGGGCCCTCACGAGTCTGGCCCTCAGGGTAGCCGCCGACGGCTGAGCGGTGCGGTCACGAGCAGGGCGGGCGGCTGCGGCGTCGTTCAGGCGTCGAGCGCTTCGACGTCGACGTCGTAGGCGCCCTGGACGAGGAACTCCTTGCGCGGGGCGACCTCGGAGCCCATCAGCAGCTCGAAGACCTCGGTCGCGGACTCGGCGGAGTCGACGGTGATCCGGCGCAGGGTGCGGTGGCGGGGGTCCATCGTGGTCTCGGACAGCTGCTTGGCGTCCATCTCGCCGAGGCCCTTGTAGCGCTGGACGGGGTCCTTCCAGCGCAGCCCCTTCTTGGCGAGCTCGGCGAGCTTGCGCTGCAGCTCGGCGTCGGAGTAGGTGTAGACGTACTTCTCCTGCCCCTTCTTGGGGTTGGTCAGCTCGATGCGGTGGAGGGGCGGGACCGCGGTGAAGACCCGGCCCGACGTGATCAGCTCGGGCATGTACTTGTAGAAGAGCGTCGCCAGCAGGCACCGGATGTGGGCACCGTCGGAGTCGGCGTCGGCCATGAAGATGATCCGGCCGTAGCGCCGCGCGTCGAGCTCGAACGTGCGACCGGAGCCGGCCCCCACCACCTGGATGATCGAGGAGCACTCGGCGTTCTTCAGCATGTCGCCGACCGAGGCCTTCTGGACGTTGAGGATCTTGCCGCGGATCGGCAGCAACGCCTGGAACTCCGAGTTGCGAGCCAGCTTCGCGGTGCCGAGGGCGGAGTCGCCCTCGACGATGAACAGCTCGGTGCGCTCGTTGTCGGTGGCCCGGCAGTCAGCGAGCTTGGCCGGCAGCGCGGACGACTCGAGGGCGTTCTTGCGGCGTTGGTTGTCGCGCTGCTGACGCGCCGCCAGCCGCGTCTTGGACGCCCCGACCACCTTCTCCATCAGTCGCTTGGCCTGCTCCTTCTCGGCCCGCTTGGTGGAGGTGAGGAACTTCTTCAGCTCGGCCGCGACCACGCGTCGTACGACGGAGCGCACGGCCGGGGTGCCGAGGATCTCCTTGGTCTGGCCCTCGAACTGCGGCTCGGCCAGCCGCACCGTGACCACGGCCGTCATGCCCTCGGTCACGTCGTCCTTGATCACGTCGGCGTCGCCGACCTTGAGCGCCTTGGTCTGGCGCATCACGTCGTTGAAGGTCTTGGTGATCGCGGACTCGAACCCGCTGACGTGGGTGCCGCCCTTGGGCGTGGCGATCACGTTGACGTAGGACCGCAGCTCGGTGTCGTAGCCGGTGCCCCAGCGCAGCGCGACGTCGACGCCGAGCTCGCGCTCCACCTCCTGCGGGGTCATGTGGCCCTTGTCGTCGAGCAGCGGCACCGTCTCGGTGAACGTGTCCGTGCCCTGGAGACGCAGGATCCCGGTGACCGGCTCGTCGTGGGAGAGGTACTCGGTGAACTCCGCGATGCCGCCGTCGTGGCGGAACTTCTCCTCGACCGGGGTGTCTCCGCGCAGGTCCCGGATCACCAGCTCGAGCCCCGGCACGATGAACGACGTCTGCCGCGCTCGGCCGAGCAGCCCCTCGAGCTCGAACGTGGCGTCCTTGGTGAAGATCTGACGGTCGGGCCAGAAGCGGATCCGGGTGCCGGTCCTCGCCTTCGCGACCCGGCCGCCCTTGCGGGTCAGCCCCGACCTCTCCTGGAACGACGCGTCGGGGCCGTCACCGGCGAACACGCCCGGGTTGCCGCGACGGAAGCTCATGCCCTGCTGCGAGGGGGTCCGGTCGACGTCGACGTCGAGCCGCGCCGACAGCGCGTTGACGACCGAGGCGCCGACCCCGTGCAGGCCACCGGTCGCGACGTACGACGAGCCGCCGAACTTGCCGCCGGCGTGCAGCTTGGTGAAGACCACCTCGACGCCGGCCAGACCCGTCTTGGGCTCCTTGTCCACCGGGATGCCGCGCCCGTGGTCGTGCACCTCGGCCGAGCCGTCGGGGTGGAGAGTGACCTCGATGAGGTCGCAGGCCCCGGCGAGCGCCTCGTCCACGCCGTTGTCGATGATCTCCCACAGGCAGTGCATGAGCCCACGCGTGTCGGTGGACCCGATGTACATGCCCGGGCGCTTGCGGACCGCCTCCAGCCCCTCGAGGACGAGGAGGTGTGCTGCGTTGTAGGTGTTGTCGGCGATCGTGCTGCTCCTGAGTCGTGCCTGCCGTTGGTGCGTTCTGGTCGGGCGCCGGGGTCCGGTGGTCGAGCGAAGTCGAGACTACCGGCGACACGCCGAGCGGCCGCGCAGGCACGCTGCCGGAGTGGACGCGAGTCCGGGTCTACGGTGGCGACATCACGATGCGGACAAGATTCGTCTCCGAGTTCCGCGGAATTGAACCGGACACGCGCAGCACCCGTCACACTCAACACAAGAGATTCCCAAGCATGCTGATGCAGGCTTCTCCATGACATGCGACAGGGCATGAGATTCGACCGCATGGGGAACGTCATCATGATTGGATCGAGGTGTCGGAAGACACGTCGCTCAAGGGGGTTCCGGGAATGTTCCCACCCCTTGGCTACGTTGAGACCGATGCCGCACCCGTTTGAGAAATGAGGCCGATGTGACCACTGCAGTTGCCCCGAGCTCCGCGTCGCTGAGCGCCGCGGACCGCTGTGACCGTTGCGGAGCCCAGGCCTACCTGAGGGTCGAGCTCCAGTCGGGCGGTGAGCTGCTGTTCTGCGCCCACCACGCCCGTGAGCACGGTGACAAGCTCCGCCAGATCGCCGCCAACGTCGTCGACGAGACCACGAAGCTGACCGACACGCCCACCATCGCTACCGACAGCGACCACTGACGAGCCGGTCCCTGGACGTCACTCCAGGGCACCGAGACGAGACCCCGGACCTCCTGGTCCGGGGTCTCGGCCGTTCTCGGCGCCTGTCTGGCCGGACCCTTGTGGAAGGCTTCCCGCCATGACGGGCACCACGATCATCTGCGGCCTGCTCGTGGTCGTGGGGCTGTTCGGGATCCTGGTCCCGGTGCTCCCCGGCACGGTGCTCGTCCTCCTCGGGTTCCTGGTCTGGGCCTCCGAGCAGGGCACCGCTGAGTCGTGGAGCGTGTTCGCGCTGGCGGCAGCGATCCTGGCGGCCGGCACGGTCGTCAAGTACGCCGTCCCCGGGCGCCGGCTCAAGGCCTCGGTCCCGACGAGCACCCTGGTGGTCGGTGGGCTGTTCGCCATCGTCGGCTTCTTCGTGATCCCCGTGGTCGGCATGCTGGTCGGCTTCCCGATCGGGCGTGTACGCCGCGGAGCGCGTGCGCGTGGGCGGGGCCGGAGCCTGGCCGTCGACGAAGGCCGCCCTCCGCGCGCTGGCCCACAGCATCCTGATCGAGCTCGTCGCCGCCCTCCTCGCGACGGCGGTGTGGATCGCCGGGGTCGTCATCTCGTGACTGCGGTCGTCCTCGCGCTGCTGGGCGCGCTGTCCTACGGCGTCTCCGACTTCATCGGCGGCCTGGCGTCGCGGCGTACGTCGGTGTGGCCGGTCGCCATCCTCTCCTGCGCCGGCAGCCTCGGTCGGCGCGGTCGTGCTGGCCCTGCTGGTGCCGGGAGACCCGACCGCCTCCCAGCTGTGGTGGGGAGCCCTTGCGGGCGTCGGCGCGGGGGCCGGTACGGCGTTCCTCTACCGCGGCCTCTCCGGGGGACGCATGGGCGTGGTCGCCCCCGTGTCGGGCGTCGGTGCCACGGTGATCCCGGTGCTGGCCGGCCTGGCAGGCGGCGAGCGACCGTCTGCCGTCGTCTGGCTGGGCATGGTCGTCGCACTGCCCGGGATCTGGCTGGTGTCCCGCGAGGAGACCGGCGCCGAGGAGGCGGGGCCGAGCGGGCTCCTCGACGGCATCCTGGCCGGGGTCGGCTTCGGCGTTCTCTTCGCCGCGCTCGGGCAGGTCCCCGCGGGTGCCGGCTACTGGCCGTTTGCGGCGGTCGAGGTGGCGGCGGTGCTCACGGTCGTGGTGGCCTGCGTCGCGCTCCGCGGTGAGGTGGTCCCGCACGCCCGCGAGCAGTGGTGGGGGCTGGCGAGCGGGCTGCTCGCCGCCGCCGCGGGGCTGAGCTTCCTCCTGGCCACCCACCACGGCCTGCTCACGGTCTCCGCGGTCCTGATCTCGCTCTACCCCGCGTTCACCGTGCTGCTCGCAGCGCTCGTCCTCCGGGAGCGGATCCACCGGCTGCAGGCGGCCGGTCTCGCGCTGTGCGGCGTGGCCGTCGTACTGGTCGCGGCCGGCTGAGGCGAGGTCAGGCCCGGACCGGCAGGACCTGCGGTCCCCGGATGATCGTGGACGGCCGGAGGCGCATCCGACCCGCGCTGCGCAGCCGCGGCGCGCGCTCGGCCAGCCTGCTCAGGGCGACGGTCGCCTCGAGCTCGGCCAGCGGTCGGCCGAGACAGTGGTGGATCCCGCTGGAGAACGCCAGATGCTCGGCGGCGTCGACCCGGTCGGGGTCGAACACGCCGGGGCGCGCGAACACGGACGGGTCGCGGTTGGCGCCTCCGAGCAGGACGTGCACGAACTGCCCCCGCGCGACCTCCCGGCCCCCCACCTCGGTCTCGTCGAACGAGATCCGCGCGGTGCGGTGCACGGGAGGCTCGAAGCGCAGCGTCTCCTGGCACACCGCCGCAGCCCGCTCCGGGTCGGCGACGAGCCGCTCCCACTCCTCGGGGCGGTCCAGGAGGGTGTGCACGGCGTTGCCGATCAGGTTCACCGTCGTCTCGAAGCCCGCGATCAGCAGCAGACCGCACATCGGCCGGAGCTCCTCGGGCCGGATCTGGTCGCCCTCGACCGCGACCAGGTCGCTGATCAGGTCGTCGCGCGGCTCGATCCGGCGGCGCTCGAAGAGGGCCGCGAAGAGGGCGTCGAGCTCCGCGTCGGCCCGGGCCAGCTCGCGGGCATGGCGCAGCGACCTGATGCCGCCCAGCGCACCACCGATTGCGGAGCCGTAGCGCGTGAACGCGGCCGCGTCGGCATCCGGGATGCCGAGGAGCTCGGTGATGACCGCGATCGGCAGCGGCGCGGCGTACGCCGACACCAGGTCCACGGCGACGCCGCGATCCCTGCCCTCGAGCAGGTCGTCGAGCAGGCCGTCGACCACCTTCTCGATGCGTCGGCGGTACTCCGCGACGCGTCGCGGGCTGAAGGCTCCGGAGGCGAGGCGACGCAGCCGGGTGTGGTCGGGCGGGTTCCGGTCGAGGAAGGACAGATCGAACTCCTCGTCCGGACCGGGCACGTGCCCTTCGGGCTGCACCCCGAACCGCCGGCTGCGCAGCACCGCGCTGCAGGCAGCGTGATCGACGCTGGCGAGGTTGCCGAGGCGGGTCGTCACCCACCCGCCCTCGGCGCGGATCCGCTCGTAGACGGAGTAGGGATCCACCCGACCCGGCCGGCCACGCAGCCGCGCGAACGCGTCGCCCCGCGCGCCCTGGACCACGACCCGCGCACGATCGCCGTACAGCGACCCGGCGAAACCGGCCGCGGCCCGCAGCTGGTGGGTCCGCGATGCCATCTGGTCACCCTAGTTCGGCCGGATCCGACCTAGGCCGACCCTTCCGCCAACCGCTTGATCCGAGCCAGGCGGCGGTCCCAGCCGGCCGCGATGCGCTCGAGGTCGCGTGCCACGTCGGACAGCCGACCCCCGATGGCCCGGTGGACCAGCTCTCGCCCCTGGTGCTCGGCCTCGACCAGGCCGGCGCCTCGCAGCACCTCGAGGTGCTTGACGATCGCCTGGCGCGAGATGGGCAGCTCCCGGGCGAGCGCCGAGGCGGAGGCGGGCGCCTCTCCCAGCCGGGTCAGGATGGTCCAGCGCGTGTCGTCCGCCAGGGCGGCGAACACGGCTGTCGGCGCCGTGCTCACGCCGCGTCGCCGGACCGTTCGAGCCAGGTGCGCGCGGCCTCGAGCTCGCTCTTCCAGCCTTCCACGTTGCCCTCACGGTGCTTCAGCCAGTCCTCGCGCGACTTGCCGAGGGCGGAGAAGCCGCTCTCGGCCACCCGCAGGGTGACGCCCCGATCGCGTGGCTCGATCCAGAACTCGACCAGGGTGCCGGCCTCGACGGCCGGGTCCATCCAGCGGAAGGAGACGTAGGAGTGCGGTCGGGACTCGAGCACCTGCAACCGGAACTCGCCGTACGCCGGGTGTCGCAGCACGGCGTCCGCGCCGTCGACGGTGAGGTCGGGCTCGGGGTCCACGGCCCCCTCGTTGATCCACCAGCCGGGCCGGGAGACGAGCTCCCAGACCCGTTCGGCGGGGGCGTCGATGTCGATGGTGCGGTCGATCCGGTCCAGCGGGTCGAGGTCGGTCTGGCGGGTGTCCTGCACGGGGTGCTCCTCTCCTGGGATCTGCAACTCCACGATTGCACACACGGATTCTGCATGCAACCCCTCGCTTGCAGATGGAGGACGGCCGTCGGCGCTGTCGGCGCTCGGCGAGCCCGTGCCGGGCGAGGCGCTTTCCTCGCCGGCAGCCCTGGGCAGCACGAAACTGCGCGGAACGTCAGCGAAATCGCCGAAAGACAACCGATTCCGAAGGTGTTTTTTGCGTCACGGGCCGGCGCGTCGAGCGTCTCTTCTCCAGAGGAGGCACACCGATGAGCGCACCATCCCCCCTGCGTGCAGTTTTCGACGGGTTCCAGGTGCGCATCTCCGCCGCCTCGGAGACCTGGAGGAACGCGTGATGAGCACCGTCGACGGCACCACCGTCAACCTCGCCTGCCCCTCGTGGTGCAGCGTCTCGAAGACCACCCACCAGCGCGAGCTCCACTGGGAGAGTCGCGCGGTCCACTGGAGCGACGCCCGCACCGGTGATGGCTGGGAGATCCGCCACTCGATCGCCACGGACGCGAACGGCATGCCCGCCGACGACGCGCCCCGGCTCTACGTCTCGACGAACGGCGGGCTCTCGCTGGCCGCCGCCGAGGCCCTCGCACTCACGCTCCTCGCCGCCTACGAGGAAGCCGCTGACTGACGGTTCTCGTGCGGCCGCGCATGGGGCAGCCGCACCGGGAACCGGCGAGGCCCACTCCGCATAGCGCGACCATGCGGAGTGGGTCTCGCCCCAGGTCGGTCACCCCTCGGGATCGCCAGGAGGCACGGGCGACCCCCTCATCCGAGGACCTCCCGCAGGTTCCGTCTCATCCGCCTGAGCGAGGCGTTCTCGTCGTTCCCGTCGCCGGGACGGCCGTGATCGGCGTACTCGAGCGCCACGTCGGCCTCGAACAGGGCTCGTTCGACATCGGCGTGCCCGCCGTCGAGCGCGGCACGCAGACCCTCGATCGCCGCTTGCAGCCCAGCGTTGTCGAGGCGACCACGTTCGTGGTCCGCGAGGGCAGCGAGCAGCCCGGCGCGCCTGCGTTCGTACTGCTCGTCCACAACCCACAGCCTCTCTGAGGAACTGGCTAGGAGCCAGGTGGAGGCTAGCGGGTCACCCGACCGAGGGGCCGAGACCGCCGCTGACCGGCACCGCGCCGGAGCGGCAGCCGCCTCAGTCGAGGTAGTCGCGCAGGACCTGCGAGCGGCTCGGGTGACGCAGCTTCGACATCGTCTTCGACTCGATCTGGCGGATCCGCTCGCGGGTCACGCCGTAGACCTTGCCGATCTCGTCGAGCGTCTTCGGCTGGCCGTCGGTGAGGCCGAACCGCATGCTCACCACGCCGGCCTCGCGCTCGGAGAGCGTGTCGAGCACGGCGTGCAGCTGCTCCTGGAGCAGCGTGAAGCTCACCGCGTCGGCCGGGACGATCGCCTCGGAGTCCTCGATCAGGTCGCCGAACTCGCTGTCGCCGTCCTCACCGAGGGGCGTGTGCAGCGAGATCGGCTCGCGCCCGTACTTCTGGACCTCGACGACCTTCTCGGGCGTCATGTCGAGCTCCTTGGCGAGCTCCTCCGGGGTCGGCTCGCGGCCGAGGTCCTGGAGCATCTGCCGCTGGACGCGGGCGAGCTTGTTGATGACCTCGACCATGTGCACCGGGATCCGGATGGTGCGCGCCTGGTCGGCCATGGCGCGGGTGATCGCCTGCCGGATCCACCAGGTGGCGTACGTCGAGAACTTGTAGCCCTTGGTGTAGTCGAACTTCTCGACCGCGCGGATCAGACCGAGGTTGCCCTCCTGGATCAGGTCGAGGAAGAGCATGCCGCGGCCGGTGTAGCGCTTGGCCAGGCTGACCACCAGACGGAGGTTGGCCTCGAGCAGGTGGTTCTTCGCGCGGCGGCCGTCCTCGGCGATCCACTCGAGCTCCTCCTCGAGCTTCGCGGAGAGCTTGCCGCCCTTGGCGAGCTTCTCCTCGCTGAAGAGACCGGCCTCGATCCGCTTGGCGAGCTCGACCTCCATCTCGGCGTTGAGGAGGGGCACCTTGCCGATCTGCTTGAGGTAGTCCTTGACCGGGTCGGCCGTCGCGCCGGCGACCATGACCTGCTGCTCGGGCTCACCCGCGTCGTCGGCGTCGGAGACGACGAAGGTCGCCTCCTTCTCGTCCTCCACGATCGTGGGGTCGGCCTTCACGTCCTCCTCGAACTTCTCGTCGGGGATGTCGGGGAGCACCTTCTTGCCTTCGGCACCGACGACCTCCACGTCGTCCAGCGTGACGGCTGCGGCCGGAGCCGCGGTCGCCGAGGCGGCCTTCTTGGCCGGCGCCCTGCCGGCGGCCTTCGCAGCCGTGGCCTTCTTGGCCGCCGGCGCTGCGGTGGCCGCACTGGTCTTCGTGGCCGCCTTCTTGGCGGGCGCTTTCTCGGTCGTCTTCGCCTGGCTCGTCGTCGTCTTCTTACGCGCGGTCGAGGACACGAACACCTCTCGTCAAGGACACATGGGCGCGGCGAGGCCCGGTATGGTCAAGAGCCGCACTGGCCATTCTGCCACGGACCTGGTCGCTTCCACGAAGCGGCGGGTCACCTCCGCGGACGGCCTCCCGCTCAGCCGGAGGCCTGGGCCGCCTTCGCCGCACGCTTCTTCTCCTGCTTGAAGTCGCGCACCTTCTGCAGCGATGCCGGGTCCACCACGTCCGCCACCGAGCGGTAGCCGTCCAGGGCGTAGTCGCCGACCGCCTGCTGCCATCCGTCGGGGCGTACGTCGAGCTGCTTGGCCACCAGGGCGGTGAAGATCTGGGCCTTCTGCTTGCCGAACCCGGGCAGCTCCATCACCCGCTTCAGCAGGTCGGCCCCCGAGGACGCCTCGGTCCAGATCCGCTCGGCGTGACCGTCGTACCGCTCGACCACGATCGCTGCCAGCGTCTGCAGCCGCTCGGCCATGGAGCCGGGGAACCGGTGGATCGCGGGCGGTGTCGAGCACAGCGCCTTGAACTCAGCGGGATCCGCCGCCGCTATCGCCGCCGGATCGAGCGTGCCGAACCGGTCCAGCACCTTGGCCGGCCCGCGGAACGCGTGCTCCATCGGGTACTGCTGGTCGAGCATCATCCCCACCAGGAGTGCGAACGGGCTGTCGGTGAGCACCTCGTCGGCCCGAGCGTCACCGGTGATCTGGATGGCCATGACCCCATCCTGCCGCACGCGCCGGCACGAGGCGGACCGCGGAACGCTGTGCCTGACGGACCGTGCCTCAGCGGACCTTGACCGCCAGCACCGGACAGTGGGCGTCGAGGAGGATGCGCTGGGCGTTGCTCCCGAGGATCAGCTTGCCGACCGGCGTACGTCGGCGCAGCCCGATCACGATCAGCTCGGCGTCGCTGGTCTCGGCGATGCTGATCAGATCCTCGGCCGGCTCGAAGCCGCGCACCAGCTGCCGGACCTCGTACTCCAGGCCGGACTCCTCGAGCCGCGCCTCCAGCGCCGGAGAGCTCGTGGTCGGAACGGGCGGAGAAGTCGTCGTCGAACTCGCGTCCGCCGCGGTGGGAGTTGACCACGATCAGCGTGGCGTTGCGCAGCCTCGCCTCGGCGATGCCCTGCTCGACCGCGGCTTCGCCCTCGGGCTTCGCGACGTATCCCACGACCACCGCTCCCACGGACCCTCCCTCTGCTCGGAGACCGTACCCGCGCAACTTATCCCACCACCTCCACCGCGGCTGCCCGGCAGCAGCCTGTGGAGGACGACCGGGGCCCTCCGCCGCGCTGAGGCAGGCTGGCCGGGTGTCGATGCTGCTCGACCCCGTCCCCGTGCGCGACCGGCGGCTGCTGCGTGAGGCGGTGCTCGACCTGGCCACCACCGAGCATCGACATCACTTCCCGCCGCTCCTCCACGTCGGCACCCCTGGCGGCACGACGGTCACGGTGACCGACGACCGGAGGTGGGACCACGGGTTGCGGACCGAGCTGGTGGGCGCCGCTCCTCCGCTCGCTCGAGGATCCGGCCTGGGTCTGGGTCACCCGGGTCGGGCCGCTGTCGCTCCAGGACGTCGACGTGGCCTGGCTCGGCCCCACGGTCACCGCGGCACACGAGCGGGGGGCTGACCCTGCGTTCGTGGTGGTGACCCGGCACGGCTGGCGCGATCCCCGGTCGGGGGTGGGCCAGGAGTGGCGGCGGATCCGGCGTCGGTGAGCCGGACGCACGACCCTCAGTCCCAGGTGTGGACCGGCTCGTTGCTGTGCATCCGCTCGCGGTACTCCAGCAGCGTCGACCGGAGCGCGTCGTAGCGGTCGTCGCCCGACCGGCGATGCATCCGCTCGACGAACCAGCTGGCGCCGTTGACGCCGGACAGGCACCGCTGCTCGATGATGCCCAGGAGTCGGTCCCGCTCGGCGGTCGGGACCCCCCACGACTCCAGCCCGTCGTGGGCCATCGGCAGAAGGCGGCGCAGGACCAGCTCGGTCGCCTTCACCTCGCCGAGCCCGGGCCAGTACAAGGTGGCCTCGATGCCGTCCTCGGCCGCGGTCTCGAAGTTCTCCTCCGCCGCCTGGAACGACATCTGCGACCACAGGGGCCGGTCGCTCTCGGCGAGGTGGCGGACCAGCCCGAAGTAGAACGCAGCGTTCGCGATCAGGTCGGCGACCGTCGGGCCGGCCGGGAGCACGCGGTTCTCGACGCGCAGGTGCGGGGTGCCGTCGTTGATGTCGTAGACCGGCCGGTTCCAGCGGTAGATGGTGCCGTTGTGGAGCCGGAGCTCGCCGAGCTGCGGGGTCTCTCCTGCCTCGAGCATGGCCACCGGGTCCTCGTCGGTGGTGATCGGCAGCAGCGCCGGGAAGTAGCGGACGTTCTCCTCGAAGAGGTCGAAGACGGAGTTGATCCACCGCTCGCCGAACCACACCCGGGGCCGCACCCCCTGCGACTTCAGCTCCTCGCTGCGCGTGTCCGCCGCCTGCTCGAACAGCGGGATCCGGGTCTCGCGCCACAGCTCCTTGCCCAGGCAGTACGGCGAGTTGGCGCCCACCGCGAGCTGGACCGAGGAGATCGCCTGTGAGGCGTTCCAGTACGCCGGCGAACTGCTCCGGCGAGGTCTGCACGTGGAACTGGGTGCTGGTGCAGGCCGCCTCGGGCAGGATCGAGTCCGCGGTCGTGATCAGGCGCTCCGGGCCGGTGATGTCGATCCGGATGTCCTCGCCGCGGGCGCGGAGGATCTGCTCGCTCAGCAGCTGGTAGCGCGGGTTGGCGCTCATCATCTGCGGGGCGAAGTGGGCGGGCGCCAGGGTCGGCAGCACCCCGATCATCACCTGGTGGGCGCCGACCTCGGCCGAGCGGGACTCCGCGTCGTTCAGCGAGCGCCGGAGGCTGGCCTCGAAGGTGCCGAGTCCACCCGCACGCAGCCACGCCGGCGGCACGTTGATCTCGATGTTGAACTGGCCGAGCTCGGTCTGGAACGCCGGGTCCGCGATCGCCTCGAGCACCTCGGCGTTCTTGAGGGCCGGGTCACCCTCGTCGTCCACGAGGTTGAGCTCCACCTCGAGGCCGGTCATCGGGTCGTCGGTGTGGAAGAGGTCCTCGCTGAGCATCCGCTCGAACACGTCGAGGCAGCGGTGCACCTTCTCGCGGTAGCGCGTCCGGTCGGCCCGGGAGAACTCCTGTGCGTCGACGTCCTCTCCCATGGCGTCACCCTAGGGTCCGCGAGGGGCCCCCGGCCTAGGTCCGTCAGGGTGGTCTCACGTGTCGTCCTCCCTCGTCATGCCGAGTGGCGTGGCGCGAGGGGCCCGCCCTCCACTTCGTGCCACGCGCCGGGAGGCACCGCCCGCGTGAGGCACTCGGCCAGGCAGCGGCCCGAGCCGATGGTCGGGGTCGACGTCGAAGCATCGGTCGAGCGCGCACCAGGCCAGCGCCCCGTCACCCGCCTGCCAGGCACAGAAGGCGACGACGGCCGCGGTGTCGGGGACCTGGGACTCGGGAGCCCGGCGCAGCAGGTCGGCCCAGACGTGCAGGTGCGACGCCGCGGACTCGCGCGTCACGGCGTAGAGCGCCCCGTCACGGACCTCGACCCGGACCACCGCACGCAACACCCGCGCCGCCTCGGCGTCGCTGGCGGTCTCCCCCGCCGCGGCACACCGGGCGACCAGGTCGCCCACCCAGCCGGCGTCGTCCGGCCCGGAGCCGGCCACACCCGCCTGGAGCCGCCTCACCCGGGCCACCGTCTCGGGTACGGGCGCCAGGGTGTCGCGGAGGTCCTCGCGGCTGGCGAGGGTGACCCGCCCCTCGAACACCGCCTGTGCCGCGAACGGGTGGGCGCCGTCGTCGTACGGCCGGGCCTCGCTCTCGCGGTCTCCCGGGCTGGACGGGGACTCGCCGCCACGCGCCAGCGTGAGCCCGCAGCACGTCGATCACGCCGATCCCGGCCCGGCCGAAGCCGGCACGCAGAGCCGCCGCCACCCGGGCCGAGAGCCCGGCGTCGTCGCTGTAGCTGACGAACGCCGACCCGGCCCACCCGATGGGTCAGGCAGGGGCTCACCAGGGCGTCGACGAGCTCCGGCAGCGCCTGCCTCGACCTCGGCGGGCGGGGGCAGGTCGACGCGGGCGTGGAAGGCTGCGCGCCGCATCGAAGGTGAGCATGACGAGGGAGTCGTGGGGTCGGAAGCCGAGCACGACCGGGACGGCGGCGAGGAGGTCCTCCGGCCCGCGGGCGGTGAGCGTGGTGGTCATGGGTGCGACGGTTCCCGGCCGCGCCGACGCCGAGCCCCGGTCCGCCGGCAGCCTGTGGACCGAGCGTGCCCCAGATGACGCTGTGGACGGTGAGCGGACGGTCGGGCGCGCCCCGCCGGACTGTCGGTGACCTTCGATACGTTGCGCCCATGCGTCCGGACGCGTCGGTGATGCACCTGGACCTCGATGCCTTCTTCGCCTCCGTGGAGCAGCGCGACAAGCCGTCGCTGCGCGGCAAGCCCGTCGTGGTCGGCGGCGTGGGTGGGCGCGGGGTCGTGGCCACCGCGTCCTACGAGGCCCGGCGCTACGGCGTGCGCTCGGCGATGTCCACCCGCGAGGCACGGGCCCGCTGCCCCCACGCGGCGTTCCTCAACCCTCGTTTCCACGCCTATCGGGACGCCAGCCAGGAGGTGATGGCCGTCCTGCGCGACCTGTCCCCCCTGGTCGAGCCGCTCTCGCTCGACGAGGCGTTCGTCGATCTCGCCGTCTCCGGGCTCGCGGCGTACGACGAGGAGTCCGTCCGCGCCCTCGCCGAGCGCGTGCGCGCCCGCGTCACCGAGGTCACCGGCGGGCTGACCGCGTCGGTGGGGGTGGCGTCCTCGAAGTTCGTCGCGAAGGTCGCCTCCGACCTCGACAAGCCCGACGGGCTGGTCGTCGTCGCGGCCGGCACCGAGCTCGACCTGCTCCGCCCGATGCACGTGACGGTCATCCCGGGCGTCGGGCCGGCGACCGCCGAGCGGTTGCGTCGGGCCGGCATCTCGACCGTCGCCGACCTCGAGCGGGTCAGCGAGGACGAGCTGGTCCGGCTGCTCGGCAAGGCCCACGGGCACGGCCTCTACCTGCTGGCGCGGGCCGAGGACGACCGGTCCGTCGTACCGGAACGCGAGACGAAGTCGGTCAGCGTCGAAGGCACCTACGACACCGACCTCACCGACCCCCGCCTGATGGCCGGCCTGGTGACGCGCCAGGCCGCCAACGTCGCGGAGCGGCTCCGGAGCAACGGGCTCTCCGGTCGCACGGTCACCCTCAAGGTGCGCCTCCACGACTTCACCACGCTGTCCCGCTCGACCACGCTGGCCGCCCCCACCGACGCCGCACCGACGATCGCCCGGCTGGCCCGCGGGCTGCTCGGAGAGCTCGACACCACCGGCGGTGTCCGCCTGCTCGGCGTCGGGGTGTCCGGGCTCGCGGACTGGATCCAGGAGGACCTGTTCGGCGACGAGGAGGACGACGCGGCTCGCGGACGAAGCCGTCGAGGCGCTCCCCGAGATCCCCGAGACCCGCACCTGGTGGCCCGGCATGGACGTCGTGCACGACGACCTCGGACGCGGCTGGGTGTGGGGCGCCGGCCGCGGCATCGTCACCGTCCGGTTCGAGACCGCCGAGACGCCGCCCGGCCCGGTCCGGTCCCTCACGGCCGACGACCCCGCGCTCAGCCCCTGGCGGCCCGCGTGAAGCCCACCGCCTCGCCCGGCCGCAGCTGGGCGCACTGCCACAGGTCTCGTACGTCCACCACGCGCGACCACCGGGTAGCCGCCGGTCGTCGGGTGGTCGGCGAGGAACACCACCGGGCGGCCGTCGGGCGGCACCTGTACGGCGCCGAGCACCATCCCCTCGCTCGGCAGCTCGTCGCTGGTCGCCAGGGGCAGCGGGTCACCCAGCAGCCGGAGCCCGATCCGGTCGGAGTCCGGCGAGACGGTGTACGACGTACGGCACAGCAGGGCGACGGCGTCGCCGACGACGCGGTCCGCCCGCGGACCGGGCAGCAGCCGCAACGGGCCCGGGGTGGGTGGCCGCGGGGTGTCGACGGGGACCGGCGAGCGCAGGGACTCCCCCACCGGGAGGACGTCGCCGACCGCGACCGGGGGTGGACCGACCCCTCCGAGGGTGTCCGTGGAGCGGGAGCCCAGTACCGGGTCGACGGCGATCCCGCCCGCGACCGCGACGTAGGACCGCAGGCCGGAGGTCGGACGGCCGAGCCGCAGCACGCCGCCCTCCGGCAGCCACACCGCGGCGCCGAACTCGCGCTGCCGCCCGTCGACCGTGACCTCGCACGGCGCGCCGGTGACGGCGACCCAGACCCCGTGGTCCGCGGTGACGACAAGTCCGCCGAGCAGGACCTCGAGGACGGCGGCGTCGGCCGCGTTGCCGACGATGCGCTGGGCGAGGGCCGCGGCGGGCGCGTCCAGCACCCCCGCGCGAGGAACGCCGAGGTGGGCCCAGCCGACGCGCCCGAGGTCCTGCACCAGCACCGACGGGCCGGTCTCGCGCACGTGGAGGCTCATCGGCCGTCACGAACCTCACGCGGGTGCCCGGGGCGAGCAGGGCCGGCTCCTCGCGCCGGGGGTCCCACAGCTCGGCGTCGGTGTGGCCGACGATCTGCCATCCACCGGGTGAGGCCACCGGGTAGACGCCGCACCAGGTGCCGGCCAGTGCGACCGACCCGACCGGCACCCGGGTGCGCGGGGTCGCCAGCCTCGGCACCGAGACCTCCAGCCCCGACAGGTAGGCGAACCCCGGCGCGAAGCCGCAGAAGGCCGAGACGAACTCCGTGCCGCGATGGCGGGCTGCGACCTCCTCGACGTCGCAGCCCCAGTGGGCGGCGACGGTCTCGAGGTCCGGCCCGTCGTAGGTCACCGGGATCTCGACCCGCGGTCCCGCGCACCGTCTCGGCTGGACGCCACGCTTCCAGCAGGTCGGCCAGCCCGTCCGGATCGGCCACGCCGTCGAAGAGCACCGTCTCCGCACCTGGTACGACGTCACGCGCGAGAGCCCGCCCGCGCGCCCACGCGGCCAGGGCGACGGCGTCCTGCGGCGAGGAGACCTCGGCGAGCAGGGCGTCGCGGCCGACGGGGCGAAGTTCATGCCATCGACGTGCCAGTACACCCACTGGGTTTCGAGACGCGCCGCTCGGCCCCTCGCTTCGCTCGGGTCCGAGCCGGACGCTCCTCAACCTCCCGCCCTGGTCGTCGACTTCGCAAGCTCAGTCGACGGGGCGTGAAAATAGGTGAAGGGCTCTCGATGGTATGAGCATCAAGAGCCCTTCGGAGTGATCGTGTGGTGGCACCCGATCGCCGGACAAGCCCTTCGATCCCACCTGCCGCCACCGGCCGGCGCCGCGAGCGAACCCGCGATCTGGATCGTCCTGCTTCTCCGCCCCTTCCCGCCGCGAACGGCGGGTTGGTAGGGAGAGTTCTATGCCCGCCGCGGCCACCCGCGCAAGAGGTTCGGGCCGACGATCGGTGAAAATCTTCGCGTCCCCGGCGTGTCCTCCACAGACCCCGCGTGGTCATCCACAGGAACGCCCCGATCCTCCACAGGACACGACGGATGTTGTGGAGAAGTCAGCGGCCCGGCGAGGAAGGGATGGAGCGAGTATCCAGCGGCCTCGAGCGCGCGACGTACGGCGTGAGCATGGGCGACCGCGCCCGGTGAGTCCCCGTGGACGCACAGCGACGCCACCTCCGGTGCGAGGGCGACGGCCTGGGCCGCGATCGCCTCGTCGCCCTCGAGCAGGGCACCCGGCTCGGCACGGTCGAGAAGCCGGCCGTCGCGGTAGCCGCGGTCGGGGAACCCCTCGACGTACGCCGCACGGCCGGCCGCCGCGGCGAGCGCCAGGAACCGCGACCCCGGGAACCCGAGCACGGGAAGCCTCCCCGACCCGGCCAGCACCGCCTCCGCCTGCTCCGGGTCGTCGGTCACCCGGTGGTAGAGCGCACCGTGCGGCTTCAGGTAGCGAACGGTCGTCCCCTCCTGCCGCGCGATCGCGTCGAGGGTCGCGACCTGCTCGGCGACCTCGTCGCGCAGCACGTCGTGGGGGACGTCACGCGCCACCCGCCCGAAGCCCGCCCGGTCGCGGTAGGACACCTGCGCTCCGACCACGACCCCGCGTCGGGCCGCCCCGGCGCAGACCGCCCGCATCGTGGCGGGCGTGCCCGCGTGGAAACCGCAGGCGACGTTGGCCGACGTGACCACCTCGAGCAGCCCCGCGTCGTCGGTGACCTCCTCGCCGAGGTCGGCGTTGAGGTCGACGGACCGGGGCGGGTCAGCCGGCATCCGGCACGTCGAGCGCGCGGTATTCCTGGGTGACGACGTAGCCCAGGCGGTCGTAGAGGGCGCGGGCACCGGGGTTGTGCGCGAACACGTTGAGGCCCAGCACGGGGTGCCCCTGCTCGCGGCTCCACAGCGCACCCGCGTTCATGATCGCGGCGCCGTAGCCCTTGCGTCGCTGCGCCTCGTCGACCACCACGTCGTAGACGAACGCCATCGGGTCGAGGGTGCACAGCCACAGGCTGCCGACGCCGGCATCGCCGACCCAGGCAGTGAAGAAGTGCATGCCCGGCGACTCCTGCCCGGCGGGCACCAGCTGCCCCATCTGCTCCCGGCTGCGCTGTGCGGCCGCCTCCACGGACATGCCGGTCGCCACGAGCTCACCGGCGTACTCCTCTGCGTTGCCCGACAGGAAGTCGTCGAACTCGGCGTCCGTCATCCGCCGCAGCTCGAGCCCACCGGGGTCGGCGACCTCGCCGTCCAGGGGCAGAGCCATGTTGGTTGCCCGCAGCTGGAAGCCCGGCTGGGTGCCGAGGAGCGGCCCGGCTCGGGTCGTCCCGGTGCACGGGGACACCCAGCATCCGGGCCTCCGCGTCACGCGCCCGGTCGACCAGCGCCGGCACCAGCTCGGAAGCCCGCGCAGCGTCGTCCAGGCGGAGGTGGTTCACCACCAGGTCGCCGTCGCTCCGTGACACCCAGGCGAGGCCCACCACGGCGTCCCCGTCGACCACGTCGAGCAGGTCGGACCGGTCCCGCTGCGCCTCCACCACCGCCTCGACCTGCTCGCGTGCGGCCTGTGGGTCGAGGAAACGGGCGGTGGCACGGTGGCGGGTCACCCCGTCGACCATCTCGGCGGTTCGCGCAGGGACCTGCTCGGGGGGCACGTCGCGGAGCTCGAGCACGACGCGATGCTAGTCGTGCCGGGAGGCCCGGGGTCCACCGAATACTGTCGAGAGCATGACGAGCTCTGCTCCCGATCAGCCCGCGCCCGACCAGCGCGCGCCCGACCGACCGCCCGTCGCCGCCCGACGGCCGGTGACCACCGAGCTGCACGGCCGGAGGCGCACCGACGACTACGACTGGCTGCGGGCCAAGGACGACCCCGAGGTCACGGCGTACCTCGGGGCCGAGAACGCCTGGACATCGGCGCGGACGGCCCACCTCGCCGACCTGCGCGAGCAGCTCTTCGAGGAGATCAGGGCCCGCACGAAGGAGACCGACCTGTCCGTGCCGTCGCGCAACCGCGGCTGGTGGTACTACGGGCGTTCCTTCGAGGGCCGGGAGTACGGCGCCGCGTGCCGCGTGGCGGTCGCCGACCCGGACGACTGGACTCCGCCGGCTCCGGCCGAGGACTGCGGCCCCGACGAGCCGGCGCTCCCCGGCGAGGAGGTCCTGCTCGACCACGACGCCCTGGCCCGCGACCACTCCTTCTACTCGGTCGGCGGGGTCTCGGTGAGCCCCGACGGCACCCTGCTCGCCTACTCCACGGACACGGTCGGCAACGAGCGTTACGTCCTGGAGATCAAGGACCTCGGCACCGGCGACCTCCTTCCCGACCGGATCGAGGGCGTGCTCGGGGGCGGGGTGTGGGGGCCCGACGGCCGCGACCTCTACTACTGCACCGTCGACGACTCCTGGCGCCGCGACAAGGTCTGGCGCCACCGCCTCGGCACGACCCAGGCCGATGACGAGCTGGTCCATCACGAGACGGACGGGCGGTTCTGGGTGGGATTCGGGCGCAGCCGCACCGACCGCTTCCTGGTCGTGGTGAGCGGCGCGAAGAACACCACCGAGACCCGGTTCTTCGACACGCACGACCCGGAGGCCGGCTGGGTGGTGTTCCACCCGCGCGAGGAGGGGCTGGAGTACGGCCTCGAGCATGCGGTGATCGGCGGCGAGGACGTGTTCCTCGTGCTCCACAACCACACCGGACCCGACTTCGAGATCGCCACCGCGCCGGTCGCCGCCACCCCGCCCGACGAGTGGCGACCGCTCGTCCCCCACACCGAGGGCGTCCGGCTCGAGGACGTGTCGGCGTACGCCGGGCACCTCGTCGTACCCCAGCGCAGCGGCGGCCTGACACAGCTCCGGATCCTCGAGCTCGGCGGCGACGGCGTGGACGACGACTACCTCGTCGAGTTCCCCCAGGAGCTCTACACCGTCGGGGGTTGGGGCGGTGCCGAGGTCGGCCAGCCCACCGTGCGCGTCTCCTACGCCTCGATGACCGTGCCGTCGTCCGTCTACGAGTACGACGTCCGCAGCCGCGAGCTCACCCTGCTCAAGCAGCAACCCGTGCGCGACCACGACCCTGCGGCGTACGAGGAGCACCGGCTGTGGGCGACCGCCGACGACGGCGTACAGGTGCCGATCTCGCTGGTCTGCCGCAAGGGCGCCGCGGACGACGGGCCGATCCCCTTCCTGCTCTACGGCTACGGCGCCTACGAGATCTCCATCGACCCGAACTTCTCGGTGGCGCGGCTCTCGCTGCTCGACCGTGGTGCCGGCATGGCCATCGCGCACGTGCGCGGCGGCGGAGAGATGGGCCGCCACTGGTACGACGACGGGAAGCTGCTGCACAAGGAGCACACCTTCTCCGACTTCGCCGCCTGCGCCCGCCACCTCGTCGCCGAGGGCTGGACGACGCACGACCGGCTGGTCGCCGAGGGCGGCTCGGCCGGCGGGCTGCTGATCGGTGCGGTCGCGAACCGGTACCCCGACGTGTTCGGCGGCCTGGTCGCCGACGTCCCGTTCGTCGACGCCCTCACCTCGATGCTCGACGCCAGCCTGCCCCTCACCGTCACCGAGTACGACGAGTGGGGCGACCCCAGCGACCCGGCGGCCTACGACAACCTCGCCGGCTACGCGCCGTACGAGAACGTCGCGGCCGTCGACTACCCGCCGATCCTGGCCACCACGTCCCTCCACGACACCCGGGTGCTCTACGTCGAGGCCGCGAAGTGGGTCGCCCGGCTCCGCGCCACCGCCACCGGCCGGCGTGACTTCCTGCTCAAGACCGAGATGTCGGCCGGTCACGGCGGGGTCTCGGGGCGCTACCAGGCCTGGCGCGACCGCGCCTTCACCAACGCCTGGATCCTCGACCGGATGGGCCTTGCCGCGGCCGTGCCCGCGCCGTCGGCTTCTCTGAAGGACTGAGCTCGCCTTGCGAGCAAGCTCGCCGCGGCGTTCGCGGCGGTGGGTCGCACGGACTACGTCCGTGCAACTCGTCCTCGCTCAGCCCTGAGAACTCCCTGAGAGTTCCTCGCGGAGGCAACTCCCCGCCCCGCTCACACGTCTGGCAAGGGTGAAGGGTCCGAAACGCCCCCGCCACGGGAATCCTCCCGGCATCCGGTGCGTTGGAGTCGATGTGGGTGGCTACCGGGGAGTAGGCCCGCGGGAGGTAGGAGGGCGACATGGCAGCACGAACCATCAGCGTGACCCGTGAGATCGAGGGGCGCGACAGCGTGGGGCTGTACCTCGACGAGATCGCGCGTACGCCGCTGCTCGACGCGGCCGCCGAGGTCGAGCTCTCCAAGACGATCGAGGCCGGGCTGTTCGCCGCGGCGCTTCTCGCCGAGGGCCGGGTCGGTCGCAAGAAGGGCGGCGCGCCGATGTCGGCCACGGAGGAGGAGCTCCTCTGGCTGGCCGAAGAGGGCGAGCGAGCCACCCAGCAGTTCATCAACGCCAACCTGCGGCTGGTGGTCTCCATCGCGCGCAAGTACGGACGGGCCCAGATGCCGATGCTCGACCTGATCCAGGAGGGCAACACCGGCCTGATCCGGGCGGTCGAGAAGTTCGACTACACCAAGGGCTACAAGTTCTCGACGTACGCCACGTGGTGGGTGCGTCAGGCCATCACCCGCGGCATCGCGCAGCAGGCGCGCGTCGTACGCCTGCCGGTGCACGTCGTGGAGGAGCTCAACCAGGTCGGCGGTGCCCGGCGCACCCTCGAGCGTCAGCTCGGGCGCGACCCGGACCCCGAGGAGATCGCAGCCGAGCTCGACATGGCCCTCGAGCGGGTCCTCGACCTGCTGTCCTGGGGCCGCGACCACGTCAGCCTCGACACCCCGGTGGACGAGGACGGCGACACGTCGCTCGGCGACCTGATGGCGCAGGAGACCGCGCCCGGCCCCGATGACACCGTGCTCGACGTGGAGGCGCGCGAGCGGCTCGACCAGCTCGTGGGTCAGCTGGACGACCGCGCCGCCGACATCATCCGCGCGCGCTACGGCCTGCTCGACGGCCGCCAGCACAAGCTCGCCGACATCGGCGCCCGGCACGGCATCTCGGCCGAGCGCGTGCGCCAGCTCGAGCGCGAGGCGCTGCAGAAGCTGCGTCGCCTCGGCGACCCCGACCTCGCCGCCTGACCTTGACCGCCTGAGAGCCGGTCCTAGCTGACCGTTTCCCTTCCGGTCAGCTCCGCGAAGACCTCCGCCACACGCTGGCGGAGGTCTTCGATCGTTCCGGAGTTCTCGACCACGTACGTCGCGGCCGCCAGCCGCTCCTCCCGGGACGCCTGAGCGGCGATCCGGGAGCGGGCCTCCTCCTCCGACCAGCCGCGGTCGCGCACGGCACGCGCCACCTGGACGCCGACCGGGACGTCGACCACGAGCACCGCGTCGAAGGACGATGCCTGACCGGTCTCGACCAGGAGCGGGATGTCGTGCACCACGACCGCGGCAGCCGGAGCGGACGCCTCGATCTCCGCTGCGCGCGCCCGGACCAGCGGGTGCACGATGCCCTCGAGTGCCGCGCGGCGGGCAGGATCGGCGAACACGAGTGCCCCGAGCCGCGCGCGGTCGAGCCGCCCGTCGGGACCGAGCATCTCCGGTCCGAACTCGGCGACGACCGCCGCCAGCCCCGGCGTCCCAGGGGCAACCACCTCACGGGCGAGCGCGTCGGCGTCGACCACGACTGCACCGAGTGAGCGGAGCAGATCGGCGACGGTGCTCTTCCCAGAGGCCACGCCGCCTGTCATTCCCATGCGCACCCTAAGAACCTTACGCAGGGTCTTTCGCAACGCGCCCCACAGGTGCTTAGGTTGCCCGGCCCTACCCCCCTCACAACCGGCACTACTCACAGACGAAGGGACCCTTTCGTGAGTTCGACCAAGAAATCGCTGACGGTTGCCGCACTCGGCACCACCGTTCTCGCGGTCAGCATGTTGGGACTGCCCAGCCAGGCAGCCACCGGCAGCCACACCCCGGCTGCACATGGTGGCGACAACGCTTCCCAGCACTCCCCCGGTGCGTACGACGCACGCTCCCTCGGAGGTCCCGCCCTGGTCAGGGCCGACCGCCAGCAGATCAAGGGCCAGACCAAGTCCGACAAGGCGTTCGTCCGCAGCCTCGGCGGTCAGGCGGTCGTCGAGTTCGACCCGCTGACCCGCACGCCGCGCAACCTCGGACGCCTCAACGGCTACCTCAGCCGGCCGTCGTCCGCTCCGGCGCGCACCATCGCCATGAGCTACGTGCGCAGCCACCTGGCGACGCTCGGCCTGACCTCGGCGGACCTGAGCACGTTCCGGTTCCGCCAGGACTACATCGACACCATCGGTGTCCACAACCTGTCGTGGACCCAGTCCGTGCGCGGCGTCCCGGTGTTCGGCAACGGGCTCAAGGTCAAGGTCACCAGCGACGGTCGCGTCCTCTCGGTCCAGGGCAGCCCGGTGTCGGGCCTGACCCGGATGGCCGTCCAGGCGCCGACCGCCGGCAAGGTGTCGTCGGCATCGGCCCGCGTCATGGCCGCTCACAACGTCGACGGGAAGGTCACCCCGACCCGGGTCGTGAGCTCCCGCGGCGGCAGGGCCCCTTCGACGGTCTGGGCGAACCACGACTACTCCACGAAGGTCTGGTTCCTGACCCCCAGCGGCCTGCGGCCGGGCTGGTCGACGTACGTCCAGAGCTCCGTCGGTTCCTTCCAGCACGTCATCGACGCGGTGACCGGGCGGGTCCTCTTCCGGCAGTCGACGCAGTCCGACGCCAACGGCGACGCGTTCGTCTACGACAACTTCCCGGGCGCCGCCAAGGGTGGCAAGGCCAAGGTCGTCAACTTCATCAAGAAGGGCTGGCTGAGCAAGAGGGCGACGTTCCTCAACGGCAGCTCGGTGGTCGCCTGGTCGGACGTCAACGACGACAACCTGCTCGAGAACGCCGAGAAGACCAAGGTGCCCGGTAACAACCGGGGCGCGACCTTCCCGCTGAAGAGGTTCGGCGCGGGGGCCTCGGGCTTCTGCAAGACCTTCGTGTGCACCTGGAACCCGAACGTCCCCGGATCGTGGCGGACCAACCGCAACGCCGACGGCGCCAACGCGTTCTACCTGGCGAGCAACTTCCACGACTACCTCGCCAAGGGACCGATCGGGTTCACCCCCCAGGCCGGTAACTTCTCGGCTCGAGGCGGAGACCCGGTGCTCCTGAACGCCATCGACGGTGCGGCCACCGGCCCCGACGGCAACCACATCGACAACGCCAACATGAGCACGCCGCCCGACGGCACGCCACCGACGATGCAGATGTACCTCTGGCACTCGCCGGGCGCGACCGACGACCCCACCACGGGTGACCCGTTCGTCCCGACCAGTGGCGCGTTCGACGCCTCGATCCTCTACCACGAGTACACCCACGGCCTGTCCAACCGGCTCGTGACCGACGCCGCCGGCAACGGTGCCCTCAACTCGATCCAGTCCGGTTCGATGGGTGAGGCCTGGAGCGACTACTACGCGCTCGACTACCTGGTGACCAAGGGCCTGCTGAAGGACACCGCCAAGCCGGGCGAGATCCTCGAGGGCAGCTACGTCGGTGCGGGTGAGCACCTGATCCGCACGATGGCCATCGACTGCCCGCCGGGCGCCACGACCAAGGGCTGCACCTCCGCGTTCGACGGCAGCAAGGGCGGCTACACCTACGGCGACTTCCCGGACATCGTCGGTGGGCCCGAGGTCCACGGCAGCGGCGAGATCTGGGGTCAGACGCTGTGGGACATCCGGTCCGCGCTCGGTCACAACGTGGCCGACACGCTGATCACCCGCGCCATGTCGCTCTCGCCGGCCGAGCCGTCGTTCCTCGACATGCGCAACGCGATCATCCAGGCCGACCTCGTCAAGTACGGCCAGGCGCACACCCCGGCGCTGTGGAAGATCTTCGCCAAGCGCGGCATGGGCTACTTCGCCGGTGCCGTCGACGCCAACGACGCCAACCCGGCGCAGGACTTCAAGACCCCGCCGGCACCGCAGACGGCGCACGACGGGACCATCGCCGGGTTCGTGCACGACTCCCAGTCGGGCGCCCCGGTGGCCGGCGCCGTTGTGACCATCGGTGGCTTCGGCGACCAGTTCACCACCACGACGGGCGCCGACGGGTTCTACGAGTTCGACGGCCTCTTCGTCGGCACGTACCGGAAGGTCGCGGCCAGCGCGCCTGGCTTCTTCGGTGACTCGAGCCCCGGCAACGCGGTGCGCATCGGTGACTTCACCGGTGCAGACCTCACCAACCTGCTGGTCCAGCGCGACTGGGCGGCCACGACGGGCGACGCAGTGGTGACCGGCTTCGACGGTCCCGACTTCACGCCCTTCGGGTGTGGGCCGGACCAGGCCTTCGACACCTCGGAGTCCACGGGTTGGGGTTCCACGACGGGCGACGACAACGGTGACCCCACCAACGTGTTCGTACCGAAGGCGATCACCGTCGACATGCACCATGTCGTCGACATCGATCACTTCCTGGTCGACCCGACGGCGACCTGTGGCGACGGTGGCTCGGCCTCGGTCGGCGCCTACAAGATCGAGACGTCCGTCGACGGCTTGACCTTCGTCCCCGCGGGCACGGGCACGTTCACCGTGGCCAACCAGGGTCAGCTCAACGAGGTCACCCCGGCCGCGGGAGCAGCAACCGCACGCTTCATCCGGTTCACGATGGAGGGGAACCAGACCCCCAGCTTCGCGACCAACTGCCCGAACGGAGCCTTCTCCGGATGCTCGTTCACCGACCTGACCGAGCTCGCGGTCGTCGGTACCGAGGCGCCGTAACGGCACAGCACTCACGGACGGCCCGGGCCTCACGGCCCGGGCCGTTCGGCGTCTCCGGGCAGCCCGGCGATGATCGCGCCCGGCTCTGGCTCTGGCGGGTTACGCCGCACCCTCTTCCCCGAGTCCCCTGCAGATGATTAGGTGTGACCCATCCCTCATCTCCGGCGACTCACCATCGAAGGGAACGCTTCGTGAATCCGATCAGGAACAAGGCACTGACCGTTGCTGTCATCGGCAGCACCGCTCTCGCGGTCAGCATGCTGGGCATGCCGAGCCAGGCCGCCACCAGCGCTCAGAGCTCGGGCCACGCCTCCACCCAGGAGAGCGGCGCCAGCCATTCAGCCGGCTACTACGACGCTCGCCAGCTCACGGGCACGACGCTGTCCCACGCCACGCGGCAGCAGCTCAGCTCCCGGACCAAGGCCGACCAGGCCTACTACCGGAGCCTCGGCACCCAGGCCGTCGTCTCCATGGACCCGCTCACCCACACCGTGCGCGACATCGGGAAGCTCAACGGCTACCTCACCGGCCGCTCCCAGGCGCCGGCTCGCTCGGTCGCCCTCAGCTACGTGCGGTCCCACATGTCCGCCCTTGGCCTCCACCGGGGTGACCTCCAGTCCCTGAGGTTCCGTCGCGACTACGTCGACCCGTCCGGGCTGCACAACCTCTCGTGGAGCCAACAGGCCGCCGGCCGCACCGTCTTCGGCAACGGCCTGCTCGTCCGGGTCAACCGTGACGGCCGGGTGCTGGCCGTCCAGGGCAGCCCCGTCTCCGGTCTGGCCAGGCTTGCCGCCCGGGCGCCGACCACGGGCCGGGTCAGCGCGTCGCAGGCCCGAGCCCTGGCCGCGCACAACGTGGATGCCCGTCTGCCCCACGCGACGGTCGCGAGCAGCCGTAGCGGCGCCTCGGCCTCGACCACCTGGTCCAACAACGACCAGGCCTCCAAGGTGTGGTTCCTGACTCCCGCCGGCCTGCGCCCGGGCTGGTCGACCTACGTCCAGACCACGAAGGGCGCCTACCAGCACGTGATCGACTCCGCGACCGGTAGGACGCTCTACCGCCACTCCAACACCGACAGCGACAACGGCGACGCCTTCGTCTACGACAACTTCCCCGGCGCCGCCCACGGCGGCAAGGCCCGTGTCGTCAACTTCTTCAAGCGCGGCTGGCTGAAGAGGTCCGCCACGTTCCTCAAGGGCGACTCGGTGACGGCGTTCTCCGACGTGAACGACGACAACGCCATCCAGCAGTCCGAGAAGACCCCGGTCCCGGGCACGAGGAACCACGCACAGTTCAAGCTGAAGAGGTTCGGCCTGGCCGCCTCCTCTCGGTGCAAGGCGTTCGTCTGCACCTGGAACCCGAAGGTCACCGGCTCCTGGAAGGACAACCGCAAGGAGGAGACGACCAACGGCTTCTACTTCGCGAGCAACTTCCACGACTACCTGGCCAAGCCGCCGATCAGCTTCACCCCGGCGGCGGGCAACTTCTCCGCCAAGGGCGGCGACCCGGTCATGCTGAACACGCTGGACGGTGCGAACACCGGCACCGGCGCCAACGCCGGCATGCCCGACGGCGGTCACATCAACAACGCCAACATGAGCACCCCGCCCAACGGGATCTCTCCGACGATGCAGATGTACCTCTTCCACGTTCCGGGGGCCAGTGACGCCGACGATCCCTTCGTCCCGACGACGGGCTCGCTGGACGCGTCGGTGGAGTACCACGAGTACACCCACGGTCTGTCCAACCGCCTCGTCATCGACGCCAACGGCAACTCCACCCTGAACGACATCCAGGCCGGCGCCATGGGTGAGGCATGGAGCGACTACTACGCGATGGACTACCTGGTCACGAAGGGGTTCCTCACGGACACCAAGAGGGCCGGCCAGCTGCTCGAGGGCGACTACGTCGCTGCGGGTGCCCACGTCATCCGCACGATGGCGATCGACTGCCCCGTCGGTGCCACGACCGCGGGTTGCAAGTCCGGGGCCGTCGCCAACCGGCGCGGAGGGTACGTGTACGGCGACTTCTCGAACATCATCGGGATCCCCGAGGTGCACGCCAGCGGTGAGATCTGGGCCCAGACGCTCTGGGACCTCCGCACCGCGCTCGGTCACAACGTCACCGACGCCCTGGTCACCCGGGCGATGACGATCTCCGCCGAGGACCCGGACTACCTCGACATGCGGAACGCCATCCTGCGAGCCGACCTGGTCGGCTTCGGCGGCAAGTTCCACCACACCATCTGGAAGGTCTTCGCGCACCGTGGCATGGGCTTCTTCGCCGGCTCGATCGACTCGGCCGACACGAAGCCGGCGAGCGACTTCCACACGCCGCCCCCGGCCTCCCGTCCGCACGACGGCGTCGTCGCCGGCCTCATCACGGACTCGGTGACCGGCGACCCCATCCCGAACGCCCTGGTCCAGGTGACGGGGCAGGGTGAGCAGTACTCCACCCTGACCGGCAGCGACGGCTTCTACGCCATCGGCGGTCTCGTGACAGGGACGTACCGCAAGGTGGCGGTCAGCGCTCCCGGCTCGTTCTTCCCGAACTCCTCTCCGGGCAGGGCTGTGTCGCTCCCGAACTTCCAGCAGCCGGCCGACTTCACCAACATCGCCCTCACCCATGACTGGGCAGCAGCATCGGGCGGCGCCACGGTGGCCGACTTCAACGGGCCGGACTTCACACCCTTCGGCTGCGGTCCGGGCGGGGCGATCGACCTGAGCCAGGGAACTGGCTGGGGAAGCACCACCGGCAACGACGCCGGTGACCCGACGAACGTGTTCGTGCCCAAGCACATCACGATCCACCTGCCGCAGCCGATCGACATCAGCAAGTTCCAGATCGACCCCTCCGCCACGTGCGGCGACGGGCTGAGCGCTTCCACCGGAGGCTTCACGATCGCCGTCTCGATCGACGGGGTGACGTTCAACGACGTGGCCACGGGAACGTTCACGAACGCCGACGACGGTCGCTTCAACGACGTCCCGCCGACCTCGGCGACCAACGGCGTGAACTTCGTCAGGCTCACCATCACCAGCAACCAGACGCCCAGCTTCGCGACGAACTGTCCCGCTGGTGCGTTCTCCGGTTGCGCCTTCACCGACCTGACGGAGCTGGCGGTGGTCGGCTCGCCGACCGGTCCCTGACGGTCACCGCACCACATCACCACCGCAGCAACGGACGGCCCGGGCCACGGCCCGGGCCGTCCGGCGTGCTGAGCAGGAACATGCACGGCACGCGAGGTTCCGAGAACGACGAAGGGCCCGGCCATGCGGCCGGACCCTTCGTCGTTGTCTGTCATTGCGGGCTGTCAGCTCGCGCCCTTCGAGACGGTCGCTACCGCGACCTCCTCAGGAAGCACCGCCCGTGAGCTTCTCACGGAGCGCCTGCAGCGCCTCGTCCGAGGCGAGCGAGCCGCCGGTCTCCTCGCTGGTCTCGGCCTCGTCGGTCGCGCCGGAGGCAGAGGAGTACGTCGTGGCCTCGCCGGCCTCGACCTCGGCCTGCTTGGCCTCCTCCTGCTGCTTGACGTGGGCCTCCCAGCGGGCGTGCGCCTTGGCGTACTGGTCCTCCCAGGCCGCGCGCTGCTCGTCGTAGCCCTCGAGCCACTCACCCGTCTCGGGGTCGAAGCCGTCGGGGTAGATGTAGTTGCCCTGCTCGTCGTACGTCGCCGCCATGCCGTAGAGCGTCGGGTCGAACTCGTCGACGTCGGTGGCGGTGGTCGTCTCGTTGGCCTGCTTCAGCGACAGCGAGATCCGGCGACGCTCGAGGTCGATGTCGATGATCTTGACCATGACGTCGTCGTTGACCTGGACGACCTGCTCCGGGATCTCCACGTGGCGCTCGGCCAGCTCGGAGATGTGGACCAGGCCCTCGATGCCCTCCTCGACGCGGACGAACGAGCCGAAGGGCACCAGCTTGGTGACCTTGCCCGGCACGATCTGGCCGATCTGGTGGGTCCGGGCGAAGTGCTGCCAGGGGTCCTCCTGCGTCGCCTTGAGCGACAGGGACACCCGCTCGCGGTCCATGTCGACGTCGAGCACCTCGACGGTGACCTCGTCACCGACGGCCACGACCTCGCTCGGGTGGTCGATGTGCTTCCACGACAGCTCGGAGACGTGGACCAGACCGTCCACGCCGCCGAGGTCGACGAACGCACCGAAGTTGACGATCGAGGACACGACGCCCTTGCGGATCTGACCCTTCTGGAGCTGGGTCAGGAAGCCGTGGCGCACCTCGGACTGGGTCTGCTCGAGCCAGGCGCGGCGCGACAGCACGACGTTGTTGCGGTTCTTGTCGAGCTCGATGATCTTCGCCTCGAGCGTCTGGCCGACGTACGGCTGCAGGTCGCGCACGCGGCGCATCTCCACCAGCGACGCGGGCAGGAAGCCGCGCAGGCCGATGTCGAGGATCAGGCCGCCCTTGACGACCTCGATGACGGTGCCCTCGACGACGCCGTCCTCCTCCTTGACCTGCTCGATGGTGCCCCAGGCGCGCTCGTACTGGGCGCGCTTCTTGGACAGGATCAGCCGGCCTTCCTTGTCCTCCTTCTGGAGGACCAGGGCCTCGACCTTGTCGCCGACCTTGACGACCTCGTTGGGGTCGACGTCGTGCTTGATCGACAGCTCACGCGAGGGGATGACGCCCTCGGTCTTGTAGCCGATGTCGAGCAGGACCTCGTCCCGGTCGACCTTCACGATGGTGCCCTCGACGATGTCGCCATCGTTGAAGTACTTGATGGTCTCGTCGATCGCGGCGAGGAAGTCTTCCTCGGAGCCGATGTCGTTGACGGCCACCTGGGGCGCGTCGATCTCCGAGAGGTAGGCGGTGCTGCTCGTCATAAGGGAATGGGAACCTTTGAATGGATGGGAGTTGTCGCGGGCACGCCGGAAGCCCTGTGTCACTACCGCAGGATCCCGCGCTCACGCACGGTGGAGAGAGATAGCGAGCCGGTGTCCGCTCCGTCCGGGACGTAGGGCAGACTTCTGGCGCCCCGCGAGTCTACGCGGGGGCTCCGTCGTGCGTCCAACCAGCGGGTACGCCGTGCAGGTCGCCCGTCTCGGCGATGACGCGGAGCAGGTCGGCCGCACGGTCGGCCACCGGGTTCTCGCCCGCCCGGGCGGCCAGGTCGACCAGGGCCCAGAGGTCGGCCGCGCGGGCCAGGTCGAGCGCCTCCGCCGGGGTGCCGCCGCGGCGCTCGCACCACGCGGCCAGCACCCCTTCGACGTACGCCGGGTGGCGGTCGAAGCGCAGCAGGTTGCCGAGGTCGGTGGACGGATGTCCGGCGTGGGCGAACTCCCAGTCGAGCACGCCGGTCACCTCCAGGGTCTCCGCGTCGACGAGGAGGTTCTTCGGGTTCAGGTCGGAGTGCACCACGCAGGTCCGCCCCACGGTGTCGAGCAGCGCCTGGGCCTGCGCGGCCACGGTGCCGAGCCGAGCGAGCAGGCGCTCGTCCCACCCCAGCGCGGAGGCATGGTCGTCGACGAACCCGGGCAGGCCGTCGGCGCCGCCGAACGGCCGGATCAGGAGGTCGCCGTCGACGAACGCGCCCGCCCGCAGGGTGGGCATGCCCGCGAGGTCGGCGGCCAGGGAACCCAGACGCGTCCCGAGGACCGTCAGTCCTTCGCCGTCCAGGGTCGGCAGCAGGAGGTCGCCGCGCTCCCCCGGGAGGTACGACGTGACCAGCAGGCCGGGCCGGTCTGCCGCGGCGAGCCCCCGGCGTACCTCCAGCACGTCGGGCACCGGCACGATGCCCCGCACCAGCCGCAGCACGGCCGCGTCGATCTCCGGGCCGGCGTCGTCGCGCTCCCCCGGTCGGTAGATCCGCACCACCGACCGCGTTCCCCCGACCTCGGCGAGGAAGGTCTGTCCGGACCAGCCGCCGGCCAGGGGCGTCAGCTCGGAGAGGTCCACGCCCGTACGCTGCCACAGTCGCGGTCGGGCCAGTAGGGTCGCGCCGTGGAGGACCACCTGCCGCAGCGCGTCCGGGTCGAGCGCCGCACGGTCGACGAGGCCGAGTCGCGGCGGGCCAACGGCCCCGACTGGGACCGGTACGCCGACGAGTACCAGGCGACCCACGGTGGCTTCCTCGGCGACACCGGCTTCGTGTGGGGTCCCGAGGGGCTGACCGAGGACGAGGCCGGTGTCCTCGGCGACGTCACGGGCAAGGACGTGCTCGAGGTCGGCTCGGGCGCCGGCCAGTGCTCGCGCTGGGTGCGGGTGCACGGCGGCCGGTCCTTCGGACTGGACCTCTCCGCCCGGCAGCTCCAGCACTCGCGACGGCTCGACGAGGAGACCGGCCTCGTGGTCCCGTCCGTGCTCGGCACGGCGACCGCGCTCCCGTTCGGCCGACGGCTCGTTCGACGTGGTCTTCTGCTCCTTCGGCGCGCTGCAGTTCGTCGCCGACATCGACGCGGCCGTGGCGGAGACCGCCCGCGTGCTGCGTCCCGGCGGACGGTTCGCGTTCTCGGTCACGCACCCGACGCGCTGGAGCTTCCCCGACGACCCGTCCGAGGCCGGGCTCACCGCCACGTCGTCGTACTGGGACCGCACCCCGTACGTCGAGGTGGACGACGACAGCGGCCGTGTCGCCTACGTCGAGCACCACCGCACGCTGGGCGACTGGGTGTCGCTCCTGGCGGGACGCGGCTTCCGGATCGTGCGGCTGCTCGAGCCGGAGTGGCCCGAGGACCACGACCGGGTCTGGGGCGGGTGGTCGCGCACCCGCGGGCGGCTCACCCCCGGTACGGCGATCTTCGCCGCGGACCTGGGCTAGTCGGCGACGGGTCCTCCCACCGCTACTGACCCGCCGGGACCTCGGCCACGGGAGTCCCGGCAGCCCGTGCACCGCCCGACCGGCGGCGGTTGCGTAGCGTCAGGAACAGGCCGAGCAGGAACACCGGCACACCGATGACGAGACCCACGAGGAGGAGCTGATTGCGGAACAGGGTGAGGCTCTTGTCGTCCGACTTGGCGGCGTTGACGAGCTTCTGCACCTGCGCGTCGGTGAAGCCGATGGTCAGGTCGATGACGGGGTTCCCCTTCAGGTCGGTGCGGACCTGGTGCTCGCGCTGGTCGATGACCGACCCGGTGAGCTGGTCGACGTACGCCTGCTTGTCGTCGGTGTAGTAGCCCTCGACGCCGGGGACGACCTCGATCTTGGTCTTCGGGACCTGGATGTCGTAGACGTAGACCTCGTGCCCGTCGAGGGTGTCGGTGCCGGCGTACGTCGCGTGCACGCCCTGCTGCGTGCCGTCGTCCCAGTAGGTGTAGGTCTTCTTCTCCGCCAGGAACGGCCACTTGTTGATCAGGCCCTCGTGCACGGTGGAGCCCGGGGGCAGATGGGCGGGGTCGTTGACCGCCTCGGCGGTACGGCGGTCGGTCGCGAAGTTGTCGGTCGTCGCCGACAGCAGGCGGTTCTGGGGGTCGTCCGCCGGCGGGCAACCGACCGGGTGGTTGACGTCCTTCACCACGCACTGGGAGTTCTCGAACGAGGCGACGTCGGAGTCGGACAGGGCGGTGTTGGTGAGGTAGCTGCTCGTCGCGATGACAGGGACCGTCTGCACCTTGCCGCTGGCGTTGGGGAGCTGCGCCGTACCACTGAGGTGGATGACCTCGTTGACGTTGATGGGGGTCTTCAGCAGCGCATTGCCGATGTAGAACTTCGACAGCAACCCGATGGCGATCAGGAATGCACCGAGGAAGAGCAACACCGGTCCGATGATCCTGCGCATATTCCCTCCAGAACTCCCAGGTCAGGGCGCACCCTAGCAGCGAACAAGCGGGCCTTGCGCCACTCCCGACTACAGTGCGCGTCATGTCGGAGATGACGCCGGTCGAGGCCTCACGAGCCACCTCCGATCCAGCATCGCCCGCGCTCGGAGAGACGGCCGCCGAGGCACACCGACGCGTCGACCTGTACGACGGTCTGCGCGGCATCGCGATCGTGCTCGTGGTGCTCTCCCATGGCTGGTACGTGTGGCCCATCGACTGGATCGACGGCCATGCCTGGGTGCGACCCTTCTTCCGCAGCGGCAACTCGGGCGTCACGATCTTCCTGGTCGCGGGCGGCTTCCTGATGTTCCGCTCCCTGACGGCACGGCGGCCGCTGTTCGCGATGCGCGCGGACACCACCTTCGTCAGGCGGGTGGCTCGGGTCGGCCCGAGCCTGTGGCTGTTCCTCGTCGTGGCCGTGGTCGTCGCGGCCCTGGACAGCTCGACGGAGGCCTGGCACGCCGACACCGGCGCCTCCGTCTTCCACGTAGCCACCTACACCTGGAACTGGTACCTGCAGAGCCATGTCCTGGTCTCCCGACCCGACTTCGGACACCTGTGGTACCTGTCCGTGGACATGCAGGCCTTCCTGATCATGGCGTGCCTGTGCTTCGTCCTCCGCCGGCACCGGGTCGGCCTGCTCTTCGCGCTGGCCGGGTTCTACCTGCTCCTGGTCTGGTGGCGCTTCCACGTGGTGCCCACCGAGTCGATCTTCCAGGTGCTCCTGCGCACGACCGTTCGGATGGACCCCTTCGTGGTCGGTGTCCTGACCGCTGCGGCGCTCCCCTATCTGGTGCGACTGCGGCTCCCCTCGCGCGCCGTCGGGCGACCGCGAGCGCTCGCTGCTGCTCTTGTCCCACTCCTCTACTGGTGCGACCGCGACTGTCCTACCTGCGGTGGGGCGGCACCGTGCTGGAGTGGGACGTCGCCCTCTTCTTCGCCGCCGTCGCCCTGGGCGGAACCTCGGGGTTCTGTGACCGCGTTGACGGGGACCCGGCTGGCGACCTGGCTGGGCCGCAACTCCCTGCTGATGTACATCTGGCACTTCCCGGTCTTCGGGTTCGTGGCCCGACACACGACGGGGCGATGGATGGTCGTGGGAGGCGCGCACCGCGGTGGCCCTGACGACGACGGTCGTGATCTGCCTCGTGGCCGACCGCCTCCTGGAGCGGCGCGTCAAGGAGTGGCTACGGCGACCCGCCTGGCGCGACCTCGACGACGGCGTACCTCACTGGCTGTGGCTGAAGTGCGGCTCGTGGTCGTCCGATGCGTCGGCCCGGCTTCGCTCGCGCATCGGACCGCGGCGCCACCGCGCCCCGTGAGAGGCAGAGATCGGCGACACGCGGGCGGGTCGGCTACCGGGCTCGCCGGCGCCAGGTGTCAAAGCGTGTCAGCACTCGCTGAACGGCAGCGTCGCTGATGCCGAGCCTCCGCTTGAGTCGGTCGTAGAGGTCCAGGGCCACCCGGTCGGCGGCGATGAGGGTACGACGTAGGCGACTCTCCTCCGGTCTGGCGCGGTAGTGGGTGGCGCGCCGGACGGGCGTCGCCTCCTCGGTGAAGTAGTACAGCGCCATCGAACGGCGGGCCTGGTCGGGCGGGCAGGTCAGCCCGTCCGGGTGGCCGTGGAAGCTGTCGAACGACGTCGTGAACACCAGCATCCGGTTCCCCTGCGGGGTGACGCGGTCCTGGCAGGACGTCATGTCCCTGTCCCACAGCTCGAGCCTGCCGCCCCAGTCGTCGTGCCACTCCTCGTTGAGGTAGAGCAGGATGTTGACCCGCCGCGCCCAGTGCTCGTGCACGTGGTGGGTGGTGAAGTCGGCGTGGATGTTGAGGTGGCCGCCGCGGAGGGTCTGGTGCAGTCCACCGCCGTCCATCGACCAGTCGGGGATCAGGCCCTCGATCCCGGTCAGCTCCTCGAGGTAGGCGACGAACTCCGGAGAGACGAACTCCTGGGCCACCTCGCGCAGGGCGTCGTCCCAGGTGGCCGGGTGGACGTTCGCGTACTTGGTCTCGTTGACGTGCAGGAACCCCTTCCAGAACTCGTCGTCGATGCCCGGGAAGGCGGCCGCAGCGGCTGCGAAGGCCTCGGGTGCAGCACGTCGTCGATCACGAGGTGGGGGAACGGCTCCGCGGCGGCGTACTCCTTGGCCGAGACGTCGAGGTCGCTCCGCAGCCGCTGGAGGTCGACGAGGGTCAGGTCCGTCATGGGCCGAATGATGCCACGCAGCCCGACGGCGTCCGCGCCTGCGGGACGTGTGGATACACTCCACCCCAACTCGAGCGAGGGAGGCTCAGGGGGTGCCCAGTACGCCGGACCAGGGAGCGGTCCGACCCGCAGTCAGAACGACCCCTCGGGTGGGCGTCCTCGTCGTCGCCTACAACGCCGCCAGCACGCTGGCCGCGACGCTCGGCCGACTCCCCGAGTCGTTCACGAGCACCGTCGACCACGTGATGGTCTGCGACGACGCCAGTACCGACGAGACCTACGCGGTCGGGCTGGCCGTCCAGGAGTCATCGACCCTGCCGATCACCGTCGTGAGACGCGAGCACAACCTCGGCTACGGCGGGAACCAGAAGGCCGGGTATGCGTGGGCGATGGAGCACGGCCTCGACATCGTGGTGCTCCTGCACGCCGACGGTCAGTACGCCCCGGAGGAGATCGAGCGGCTCGTGGAGCCCCTCGCCCGGGGGACCGCCGACGCGGTCTTCGGGTCGCGGATGATGGTCAAGGGTCAGGCCCGAGCCGGCGGCATGCCGTCGTACAAGTACGTCGGCAACCGGATCCTGACCACCTTCCAGAACCGCGTGACCGGGGCCCGTCTGACCGAGTGGCACAGCGGGTACCGCGCCTATCGGGTCGACGCGCTCGCCGACCTGGCGCTGGCGAGCTTCTCCAACGGGTTCGACTTCGACACCGAGATCATCCTGGGCCTGCTCGCCGCCGAGAAGCGGATCGTCGAGGTTCCGATCCCGACCTACTACGGCGACGAGATCTGCTACGTCAACGGCCTGGCGTACGCCCGCGACGTGACGACCGACGTGGTGCGGCACTGGGCACGCGTGCACGGTTTCGGCGGTGGCGTCTCCTCGACCGAGACCGAGACCTACGCCCTCAAGGAGAGCTACGGCTCGCACGCCGTACTGCTGCGCTGGCTGGCGCAGCGCCCGGCTGCCAAGGTGCTCGACGCGGGCTGCTTCGACGGCCGCTTCGCCGACATGGCGCGCCGCCAGGGCCACCAGGTCACCGGCCTCGACCGCCAGAAGTTCGACGGCGTCGCCCAGCGCGTCGACTCCTTCATCGAGGCCGACCTCAACGAGCCGCTGCCGGCGTTCCTGCACGGTCAGTACGACGTCGTGGTGGCCGGTGACGTCCTCGAGCACGTGGTCGAGCCACACGCGCTGCTCAGCGAGCTCGCGCGGGCCCTCAAGCCGGGCGGCGAGATCCTGGTGTCGGTCCCGAACTTCGGACACTGGTACCCCCGCGGCCGCACGGCCCTGGGCAAGTTCGACTACGACCAGCGCGGCCCCCTCGACCGGGGCCACGTGCGCTTCTTCACGCGTGACTCGATCGAGGCGCTGATCGGCAGCTGCGGGCTGGTGATCACCGAGCACGCCACCGTCGGTACGCCGTTCGACACCATCCTCGAGGGCTCGTCGCCGTGGCGGGAGCGGCTCGCGTCGGGTGCCGCCCGCGGCGACCGCGCGGCCACCCGCGTCTGGCCCCGGCTCTTCGGGTACCAGTTCCTGTACCGCCTGGAAGTGATGTGATCCCTGCACCGGGGACGGACCGCAACAAGCTCGTCGGTACGACCGCTGGACTCCTCGTCGGAGGACTCGCCTTCTTCCTCACCCTGTTCGACTACACGCTCAGCCTGACGCGCACCGCGCTCGCGAGCGGCTTCTTCTCGGGGTTCTACGACGTCCAGGGCCGCCGGCTGCTCGGCGGGCACCTCGACGTCCCCGACGGCAGCCTGGGCATCGAGGGGTTCGTCCGCGGCGGCCGGACGTTCATGTACTTCCCGCCGTGGCCGGCGATCCTGCGGCTGCCCGTGCTGATGACCACCCACGAGTACGACGTGCGGCTCTCGCTCCTCTCGATGGCCATCGCCTGGATCGTCTTCGCGGTGATGGTGGTCAAGCTGGTCTGGCTGCTCGTGCCGGTCCTGTCGGGCGTCGACGAGGTCAGCCGCACCAGCGCGGCCGTGGTCGCGGTGTTCCTCGCCGTCGCGACGGGCGGCACCTTCCTGACCTTCGACGCCGCCCAGCCCTGGGTCTACGACGAGGCCTACATGTGGGCGGTGGCTGCCGTCGTCGGCGGCATCTACTGGCTGGCCCGGCTCCTGGCGCGCCCCACCCGCAACGCCGTCTGGTGGCTGTTCGTGTTCGCGCTGATCAGCGTCGGCACCCGGGCGACCGAGGGGTGGGCGCTGTGCCTGGTCGTGATCGCGGTCGGCCTCTTCATGCGCTTCCGGCCCGACAGGTCGGCCCGCCAGGACCTGTGGTGGCGGGTGCTGCTCGCCGGTGCCGTCCCCTTGCTGATCTCGATCGCGATCAACGAGTACAAGTTCGGCTCGGTCTATCTCTTCCCGCTGCAGGACCAGGTCTGGACCCAGCTCAACCAGCACCGTCGCGACGCCCTCGCCGCCAACGGCGGCACCATCGCCGGGCCGCAGTTCTTCACGACCTCCTTCATGGCCTACCTCCGGCCGGACGGGATCCGGTTCACCGACTACTTCCCGTTCATCACCCTGCCCGCCCACCCGGCGCCGGCGTACAACGGCGCGTTCATCGACCAGAGCTACCGCACCGGCAGCGCCACGGCCTTCATGCCGCTGCTGCTGGTGATGTTCCTGGTTGCGTTCGTCGCCGTGTTCCGACCGCGCGCCCGTCGCGAGCTGGCCCGGCTGCGGATGCCGATGCTGGTGTCGATCCTGATCACGGGCGGGGTCATGGACTACGGCTACTACGCCACCCGCTACTCCTCGGAGTTCGTGCCGGCGCTCGTGCTCGGGGGCGCGATCACCACCGCGCTGCTGTGCGGGTTCCTGGCCCGCCGGCCGGCGGGCCGTGCGCCGGTGCTCGCGGTGATGGGGATCGGCGCGGCCTTCTCGATCCTGGCCCAGATGCTGGTCGGGACCAGCGCCGAGGCTCTGGTCCACCGGGGCGACCTTCTCGAGCGCTACGTGCAGTGGCAGCACGACGTCTCCCCCGGTGCTCAGTCGCGGCTGGTGAGCCAGGTCAACGCGCTCCCCGAGGGCGGCGAGACCGACGACCTCGCGATCCTGGGTGACTGCCAGACCCTCTACATCAACACCGGCAACCGCTACGAGCTGTGGCTCCCGGTCCAGGACCGCGACCGCTTGCTGACGCTCACCACCATCACCGGGACGCTCCATCGTGGCCGGGCCGACCTCGTCCACGTCACCGGGACCGCGCCCGAGGGTGTGCGGGTCGAGGTGAACCGCGACCACCAGATCCGCTTCGTCACCTCGAACGGCGCCGCGCAGACTCGGGGCGCCTGGTTCGACCTGCCGACGACCGGCGACGTCCGGTTGGGTATCCGGAACCTGATCGCCCTCGGCTACTTCCAGATCACGAGCACGCCGGGCGGCGCGGCCGGCTTTCTCCCGTCGGTCTACTTCGACGAGCAGGGGAACAGCGTGCCGGCCCTGCTCACGGTCACCGCCGACCCCGCCGAGCTGGCCTCCCTCGGGCTGCGCCTCGAGGAGACCGCCCGGCCTTCCGATGAGCCTGTGCCAGGAGCTGGCGAAGTCCGCCGGCATCGACGTCTCGGGCGGCTGAGCCACCGTGCGGGTCACTTTCCTCACCTGGCGCGACACCGGGCACCCGGACGGCGGCGGCTCGGAGGAGTACGTCGAGCACGTCGCCGCCGGGCTCGCCCGCCGTGGCCACGAGGTCACCGTCGTCTGCGCCGCCTATCCCGGGGCGCCGTCGGACGAGCACCGCGCCGGCGTGCGGTTCCGCCGGCGCGGTGGTCGGTTGACGGTCTACCTGCACGGCCTGGCGTTCGTCACGCTCGGCCGCGGCCGGCGCAGCGATGCGGTCGTGGAGGTCGTCAACGGCATCCCGTTCGGCGCCGGGCTGGCCCGCCCCGGGGTGACCGTCCCGCTCGTGCACCACCTGCACCGCGAGCAGTGGCGGATGATCTACCCCGGATGGCGTGGGCGGCTGGGCTGGTGGATCGAGCGGACCACGATCCGCGCCTATCGGCGGCTCCCGTTCCTGACCGTGTCGCAGGCGACCGCTTCGGACCTGGGCGACCTCGGTGTGCCCGCGGCCTCGGTGCGCGTCGTACCCAACGGAGCGGAGCGGCGGCCGCGCCAGGAGGCTGTGGGCGACGGGCCGGTGCTGTGCACGCTCAGCCGGGTCGTCCCCCACAAGCAGCTCGAGCACGCTGTCGACGCCGTCCTCGGCCTCGCCCCACGACACCCCGGCCTGCGGCTGCGCGTGATCGGCTCGGGGTGGTGGGAGCCCGAGCTCCGGCAGTACGTCGCCGACCACGGTGCGGCCGACCTGGTCGAGCTCTGCGGGCGGGTCGACGCGGACGAGCGGGACGTCATCCTCGCCTCGTCAGTGGCGATGCTGCTGCCCTCGGTGCGCGAGGGCTGGGGGTTGGCGGTGATCGAGGCGGCCCTGCAGGGCACACCGACGGTGGCCTACCGCTCGGCCGGCGGGGTCACCGAGTCGATCAGGGACGGGGTCACGGGGCTGCTGGTCGAGACGCCCAGAGACCTGACGCGAGCGGCGGCGGCGCTGCTGGACGATCCGGGGATGCGGGCGCGGCTCTCGGGGGCCTGCCGCGACTGGGCCCTGTCGTTCGACTGGGAGCAGGCCGCCGACGACGTCGAGCGCTTCCTGCGCGAGGCGACCGGCGATCAGTTCGCCGGGGCGCCGTAGGTCAGGATCGGCGCGTCCGACGGGTTGGTGCTCGGAGCCTTCGTCTGGGAGTACACGAGCCCGAAGGAGGCGCCCGATGCCAGCAGCACACCGACGAGGGGTGCCACGATCAAGCGAATCAACAACTTTCCTCCTGAGGTGGGTGTCGAGACTCTAGCACCGCGTCGCGACTCGGCCGACGCCCGCGATGAGTCCGCCACGCCGAGAACCTGACGACCGCTGCCGCGAGCACCGTGAGCAGTGCGAGCAGGTCGGCCGCTGCGACCGCGACCCGCCGCCAGGCTTCCGGCTCCGGCACACCGGCAGCGCCCGGCACGGCGTACAACCGGACGTCGGGGGTGGCGTAGACCTGCTCCAGCCCGGTCAGGTCGAGGTCGTGCGCGGCCGGGTCGTCGGGGTAGACCACCACCCAGCCGATGCCGAACCCCGGCAGCACCCCGGCCGGCGTTCCGTGGGCGAGCGCGGATCCCGAGCCGGGTGACGACACCGCTCTCCCCGTGCACCGTCTTGTCGCCCACCGTCAGGTCCTCGGAGGTGAAGACCGGCCGGTCGAGCATCCTGACGAGCGGGTCGGAGGAGGTGGTCCCGCTCCCCCAACCGAAGTTCCGGTACGAGCGCCACGGCAGCGTCACCACGCCGGTGTCGGGCGACGACGCGTCGATGGTCGCCACGACGTGGGCCAGCCCCGGTGGGTAGGTGACGGGCCGCACCGTCGACCAGACCTTCCCGGCCCCGTCCGGGATCAGCAGGACCGGCACCAGCACGAAGAGGATCCCCAACGGCCCCACGACCTCTGGGCCGTAGGCGGCAAGGCGCCCGAGCAGCCGGTCCACCCCGGCGGCGAGGACCCACCCCACCAGCACGACGAACGGCGCCAGGAACTTCTGCCCGTCGCGCAGGAGCCCGAACCCGGGAACGGTGTCGATCGCCCAGCGCAGCGCCGACTGGCCGGGCGAGGTCGTCAGGAGCAGGGCGAGCAGGAGGCCGCCGAACCCGAGCCCGGCCATGCGTGGCGCCAGGTCGCCCGCGACGCGCCACCAGGGACGCAGGCCGAGGAGGAGGACGAGCACCACGAGGACCGCCGTGGCGAGCGCGAAGGGCGAGTGGCGGGTCGCCGGCACGCTGAGGCCGTCCCAGATCCCGCCCAGGCCGAGCAGGGCCAGCGCCGGGCTGCCCGCTGCGTCGGAGCCGGGCGCGAACACCGCCACCCCGGCCGGGTCGGCCGTCGTGCTCGCGCCGCCCACGAACGACGGCACCACCCACGGCAGCTGCAGCAGCACCCCGGTGGCCACGAGCCACCAGGTCCGTCGCGTCCGCGCCGCCCCGGCTGTCAGGGAGGTGGCAAGGGCCAGCAGCCCCCCGGTCGGGGTCAGCGAGGCCAGGGCGGACCACAGCACGACCGAGGCCAGGGCGCCCCGCTCGCCGGTACGCCGGTAGCGCGCGGCAGCGAGCAGGATCCACGGCAGGGCGGCGTACGCCGTCACGAGCGCCCACTGGCCCAGCGCCATCCGCTCGACCACGAACGGGTTCCACACCGCGAAGCCCGAGGCCGCGAGCCGGGCCCAGGTCCCGAGCGGGGCGGTCAGGCGCAGCATGCCCCAGCCGGCGAGCGCGAGCGCGAGCAGCAGCGCGACGCGTGCGAGCACGGCTCCGTCGAGGAGCGCCGTGGCGACGGAGACGACAGCGTCGAGCGGGACCGCGCGTGGAGCTGTGCCGCCGAGCCCGATGCTGGCGTCGGTGAAGGGCTGGCGGGGGACGAAGACGAGGTCGCGCGCGAGCGGGTAGCCGCGGTGGCTCAGCAGCGGCGCCAGCATGACCACGGCAAGGAGCAGCGGCCAGAGCCCGACGAGGAGCCGGGCGGCCGGGCGGGAGGCGGAGTCGCGCGGGGAGGCAGCATCGCGGCGACCCATGCGTCCTCCGATCACCCCTATCCTGGCCGCCAGCCAGCCTAGAGGGAGGACCGTCGTCGTGGACGAGACGCGGCCGGAGTTCGGGGCTGTCTGGGACGGCGCCGACCGGATCGCGGGCTGGCTCAGCCGTGAGCAGGCGATCGTGCTGTTCGAGGCTGCGGGCGCCCTTCCGGTCCGGCAGCACCGTCGTCGAGATCGGCAGCCATCAGGGACGGTCCACCGTCGTCCTCGCCGCAGGCTTGGCGGCGGGGTCGCGGCTCGTCGCGGTCGACCCGTTCGATGCGACCTGGCGCTACGGCGGAGCGGGCACCCGCCGGCTGCTCGAGGAGCATCTCGCCACGGCGGGGGTGATCGACCGGGTCGAGGTCCGCGCCGAGACCTCGCGCGCCGCCAGGGCGGGGTACGACGGTGACGTCGACCTGCTGTACGTCGACGGCAAGCACGACTACTGGACCGTCCGCGACGACCTCCGTTGGGCCGACCGGGTGCCGACCGGCGGGACGGTCCTGGTCCACGACGCCTTCTCCTCGTTGGGGGTCACGCTGGGCCTGCTCCGCACCCTGGCGACCTCCTCCGACCTGGCGTACCTCGGCCGGACCGGTTCGCTCGCCCGGCTCCAGCGGGCCCGCCCGACCGTCGCCGACCGGCTGCGCGTCCTGGGCGAGCTGCCCTGGTGGCTCCGCAACCTGGTCGTGAAAGCGCTCCTCCGGCTGCACCTGCGACCTGTCGCGCACGCACTGGGACACCGGGGCTCGGCGGACCCGTTCTGACCGCTCCGGAGGTGCTCCGCGCGGGCGGTGTCGAAGCAGGACGGGGCGTGGTGCTGGTCTAGGCTCGCGGCCATGGCACGGGCAGGGGAGACCTCGCGGTCCGCTGCCGCGATCCGAGGTGGCGGCGGCGTCGCGATCGCCGTCCTGGTGATGAACGTGACCACCTACGGCTTCACGATCGCCTGCGCCCACATCCTCGGCCCGACCGACTACGGCGCGCTCGCGGCGTGGATGAACGTCCTGATGGTGGTCAACGTCGGCTTCCTCGGCCTCCAGGCGACGGCGGCCCGGCGGCTCTCCTCCGGCGAGCACTCCCTCGACGACGTGGAGCCCCACCTGGTGCGGCTCACCCTCGTCACGGCGCTCTCGTTGGGCGTGGTGCTGCTCGCGCTGACGCCTGTCATCAACGTCACCCTGCAGCTGCACAACACGGTGATGGCCGCCCTGCTGGGAGTCTCGGCGATCCCGCTGACGATCGCCGGCGGACTCTCGGGCATCCTCCAGGGCGAACGCCGTTGGGGTGCCCTGTCGGCGGTCTACATCTGCATCGGCGCTCCGAGGCTGGTGCTGGGGGTGGCGCTGACCGTCTGGCATCCCGAGCCGGTGTGGGCGGCGACCGGGGTTGCCGTAGCCCTGCTGGCGCCGGTGGCGGTCGGGCTGTACGCGCTGCGGCACCGGCATCTCCGGGCACCCATGGCCGGGGTCGGGCTCGGCTCGCTGGTACGCGAGATGGGCCACAACTCCCAGGCCCTGCTCGCGTTCTTCGCGGTGAGCAATGTCGACCTGATCGTCGCCCGTCACACGCTGAGCCCCCAGGACGCCGGCCTCTACGCCGCCGGACTGATCCTGACCAAGGCCGTGCTGTTCCTCCCGCAGTTCGTCTCGGTCGTGGCGTTCCCGTCGATGGCCGCCGACGACTCCTCACGCACGTTCAACCTCGCGCGTGCTGTCGGTCGCAGGACTCGGTGGGTTGGCCACCCTCGCGACGGCGCTGCTCCCCGGGTTGGCGCTCGTCTTCGTCGGCGGGGCGGAGTACGACGACGTCCGTTCCCAGCTGTGGATCTTCGCGGTGCTCGGCACGGTGCTGGCCTGCCTGATGATGGTCGTCTACGGGCTCATCGCGCGGGGCGGCTCGCGCGCTGTCTACCTCACCTGGATCGGCCTGGTCGCGATCGTGGGCCTCGGGCTGAGCGTGGACACCATCCCGGGTCTGCTCTCGGTGGTGCTCGGCGTCGACACCGCACTGGTGCTGGTGCTGCTGGTCGCCCACCAGCGCACTGCCCCCGCGGTCGGCTCGGACACCGCAGCCCCGGCGATCGAAGGGTTCCCCGCCCAATAGGGACGCGGACGCACTTCGCCCCCTGGTCTCGCTAGTGGGCGGCGTCGTGCCAGCTGCGGCCGGTGCCGACCGAGACGTCGAGGGGCACGGCGAGCTCCGCGGCGCCGCCCATCTCACGGCGTACGACCTCCTCGAGGGCCTCGCGCTCCCCCGGCGCGACCTCGAAGACGAGCTCGTCGTGCACCTGCAGGAGCATCCGGGACGCCAGACCGGCCGCCCGGACCGCGGCGTCGACGTGGAGCATGGCGATCTTGATCAGGTCGGCGGCCGAGCCCTGGATCGGCGCGTTGAGCGCCATCCGCTCGGCCATCTCGCGACGCTGGCGGTTGTCGCTGGTGAGGTCGGGCAGGTAGCGGCGCCGGCCCCAGAGGGTCTCGGTGAAGCCGGTACGGCGAGCCTCGTCGACGACGCCACCGAGGTAGTCGCGGACACCGCCGAAGGTCTCGAAGTACTCGTCCATCAGCCCCCGAGCCTCGCCGGGCTCGATCCGCAGCTGCTGGCCCAGCCCGAACGCGGACAGGCCGTAGGCGAGGCCGTAGTTCATGGCCTTGATCTTGGCCCGCTGTCCCGGCGTCACCTCCTCCGCGGGTACGCCGAAGACGCGCGAGGCAGTGATCGAGTGGAAGTCCTGACCGGACTTGAACGCCTCGATCAGCAGGGCGTCCTCGGACAGGTGGGCCATGATCCGCATCTCGATCTGGCTGTAGTCGGCTGTCAGCAGGCAGTCGAACCCCTTGCCCACCACGAACCCCTCGCGGATCCGGCGGCCCTCCTCGGTGCGGATCGGGATGTTCTGCAGGTTGGGGTCGGTGCTCGACAGCCGCCCGGTCGCCGCGATGGTCTGGTTGAACGTGGTGTGGATGCGCCCGTCGGACTGCACGGTCTTGAGCAGACCCTCGATGGTCTGCCGCAGCCGGCTCACGTCGCGGTGGCGCAGGAGCGCCATCAGGAACGGGTGCTCGGTCTTCTCGTAGAGGGCCTGGAGGGCGTCGGCGTCGGTCGTGTACCCGGTCTTGGTGCGCTTGGTCTTCGGCATGCCGAGCTCGTCGAACAGCACGACCTGGAGCTGCTTGGGCGACCCGAGGTTGATCTCCTTGCCGATCACCCGGAAGGCCTCACCGGCGGCGTCGCGCACCTCGGTCGCGAAGTGGGACTCCAGCGACTCGAGGTGGTCGGTGTCGACCGCGATGCCGGTCTGCTCCATGACGGCGAGCAGGTCGACCAGCGGGAGCTCGACGTCGGCGAGCAGGGCGGTGCCGCCGGTCTGCTCGATCTCGCCGTCGAGGGTGTCGGCCAGGTCGAGGACCGCGCGCGCATGGAGCATCGCGGTGTCGGCGGCGTCGCCGCCGCCGTCGAGCCCCTCGAGACTGAGCTGGTCGTCGTCGGCCGCACCCTGCTTGAGCTCGCGCTTGAGGTAGCGCAGGGTGAGGTCGGCGAGGTCGTAGGAGCGCTGGTCGGGGCGCACGAGGTAGGCCGCCAGGGCGGTGTCGCTGACCAGCCCGTGGAGCGGCCAGTCGCGTGCCGCCAGCGCGAGCATCGGGCCCTTGGCGTCGTGGAGCACCTTGGCCCGCCCGGGGTCACCCAGCCAGGTCATCAGCGCCGCGTCGTCCTCGGGGGTGATCTCGATGGCATCGACCCAGGCGGCCTGACCGTCGGCCGCAGCGAGCGCGACCCCGCGGACCTCGCCGGCACCGGCGCCCCAGGAGCCCTGGACGGTGACGCCGGTGCGGGTCTGCGGGCCGGCGTGGGTGTCGAGCCAGCCGCTCATCTCACCGGCGGCCAGCCGCACGCCCTGGAGCTCGAAGCCCGAGTCGTCGACGAGCGCGGCGTCCTGCACGTCCCACGACTCGAGGAGCCGGTCGCGCAGCACCCGGAACTCCAGCGAGTCGAAGAGCGTGTGGACCAGGTCGCGGTCCCACGACTGGGCCTCGAGGTCGGCCGGCGAGACTTCGAGGTGGAGGTCGCGGACCAGGGCGTTGAGCCGCCGGTTGCGGATCACGTCGCCGAGGTGGTCGCGCAGGGCCTCGCCCTTCTTGCCGGTGATCTGGTCGGCATGGGTGATCACGTTGTCGAGACCGTCGTACTCGTTGATCCAGCGGGCGGCGAAGCCCGGCCCGACGCCGGGGACACCGGGAAGGTTGTCGGAGGTCTCGCCGACGATCGCCGCGAGCTCGGGGTAGCGGTGGGGAGGCACGCCGTACTTCGCCTCGACCGCCTCCGGGGTCATCCGGGCCAGCTCGGAGACGCCGCGCATGGGGTAGAGCACCGTCGAGTGCTCGGTCACGAGCTGGAGCGAGTCGCGGTCGCCGGTGAGGATCAGCACCTCCATGCCCTCGGCCAGGGCCTCGGTGACGAGCGTGGCGATGATGTCGTCGGCCTCGTAGCCCTCCAGTGCGAGGTGCCGGATCCGCAGCGCGTCGAGCACCTCGTTGATGAGCGGGAGCTGGCTGGAGAACTCGTCGGGGGTCTTGTTGCGCTTCGCCTTGTACTCGGAGTACTCCGCGAGGCGGAAGGTCTGCCGTGACTTGTCGAAGGCGACGCCGATGTGGGTCGGCTGCTCGTCGCGCAGCACGTTGATCAGCATCGAGGTGAAGCCGAAGACGGCGTTGGTGTGCTGCCCCGTCGTGGTCGAGAAGTTCTCCACCGGGAGGGCGAAGAAGGCCCGGTAGGCGATGGAGTGGCCGTCGAGGAGGAGGAGCCGCGGCCGGGCGGTGGTCTCTGTCACGGGGGCAGCGTCGGGCACCTCCCGACTCTATCCACTGGCACCGACAGCCGGCCCGGGCCGGTCTGCCACGACGGCGCGTCCGCGTGGAGCGGGTGACCTAGCGGCCGGCCACCGAACGTGAGCTCCGCTGGCTCCGGCGGGCCGCCAGCACCTGGATCGTCTGCCGGCCGGCGGACTGGCGCGAGGAGAGCTTGGCGCGGACGGCGCAGGTGGTGGCGACCCGGAGCACGGCCTGCGGCCCGAGGGCCAGACGAGCCATGAAGCGGTTGGCCTCGCGGGAGCCCGCGTCGGCCGCGGTCGCGACGTACCCGATCCCGAGCTCCTCGGCCCAGGTCACCCCGCACTCCAGCAGCGCCTTGCCGATGCCGTGACGGCGGTGGGCAGGCACCACGCAGAGGTTGTGGACCTGGACGATGAGCTCGCTGTTCACCGGCGAGTACGGCGCGGCCTTGAGGAAGACCGCTCCCGCGAAGCAACCGTCGTACTCCGCGACGACCAGGCGTTCGCCCGGCCGGTCGACCAGCCGCTCGATGGCGTTGGCCAGGTCGTTGAGCGGCTCATCGGCCGCACCACGGCGGAGGAAGGGCTGCCAGAGTGCAGCCAGTGCTTCGACATCGGAAAGCGTGGCTTCGCGCATGGCCACCAACGACCGACTCATCCGAGGACCTCCCGGTCAACGAAGAAGCGACACCGTCCGGTCCCCCCGTAGGCGTCGCAGATGCAGACTACGCTCAGACCCCCCGACTTGTCCCAGGAGTCCCGTGATCATCGGCACCGGCACCGCCGTGAACGTCTGCACGGTGCTCCTCGGCTCCGCCGTGGGCGTGCTCCTCGGCAACCGTCTGCCCCTGCGCACGCGCGACCTCGTCACCGACGCGCTCGGCCTGGTGACGCTCCTCATCGCCGCACTCTCGGCGGTGGCCGTGACCGACCCGGCACTTGCTGATGCGGTGGGCAGCCACGCGCCCCTGCTGATCGTGCTGGCGTCCCTGGTCCTCGGCGGCATCGTCGGCTCCCTGCTGCGGCTCGAGCAGCGGGTGGAGTCCCTGGGGGGCTGGCTGCAGAAGCGCCTGTCGGGGTCCTCCGACTCGGTGGAGCGGGCCCGGTTCATCGAGGGGTTCGTGACCTCCTCGCTGGTCTTCTGCACCGGGCCGCTCACGATCCTCGGCTCGCTCTCCGACGGCCTGGGCCACGGCGCCGACCAGCTCTACCTCAAGGCGACCCTCGACGGGTTCGCCGCGATCGCGTTCGCGGCGTCGTTCGGCTGGGGCGTCGCCGCCAGCGCCCTGACGGTGCTCGTCGTCCAAGGCACGATCACCGCACTCGGTGCCGTGCTCGGCAACGTGCTGTCGGACGCCGGGCTGGCCGCCGTGACCGCCACCGGCGGACTGATGCTCGTCGGCGTGGCCCTGCGCCTGCTCCGGATCCGCGAGATCGCGGTGGCGGACCTGCTGCCGGGGCTGATCGTCGCCCCGCTGCTCGTGACGGCCGTGGCGGCCTTCCACTGAGGTCTGTCTGCTCCCTGCCCTCCTGGCCGGAACAGGCCAGGCCTCGGGCCTGTTGGGCGCGGGTATGACCCCCCCCACGACCGTCCAGCACTCCGACACGTTCCGGATCGGCGGTGACCTCGAGGTGCATCGCCTCGGCTACGGCGCCATGCAGATCACCGGCGACGGCGTCTGGGGACCGCCGAAGGACCACGACGGGCGCCCTGGCGGTGCTCCGGGCCGCGGTCGAGGGCGGCGTCGACTTCATCGACACCGCCGACAGCTACGGCCCCGTCGTCAGCGAGCAGCTGATCGCCGAGGCGCTGCACCCCTACCCCGCAGGCCTCGTCATCGCCACCAAGGCCGGTTTCACCCGCACCGGACCCGGCGAGTGGGTCGCGGTCGGGCCGGCCGGCGTACCTCAAGCAGCAGGTCGAGCTGAGCCTGCGCAACCTCCGGGTCGACCGGATCGACCTGATCCAGCTGCACCGGGTCGACCCCGAGGTGCCGCTGGCGGACCAGGTCGGCGCGTTCGCCGAGCTCCGGGAGCAGGGCAAGGTCCGTCACATCGGTCTCTCCGAGGTGTCGGTCGAGCAGCTGGAGCAGGCGCGTGCGGTCACCGAGATCGCCGGCGTCCAGAACCTCTACAACCTGACCAACCGCCAGTCACAGGACGTGCTGGACTACGCGACCCGCGAGAACATCGCGTTCATCCCGTGGTTCCCGATCGCGACCGGTGACCTGGCCGCTCCGGACAGCCCGGTGGCCGACATCGCCCGCGAGCTCGACGCGTCGCCGTCGCAGGTCGCCCTGGCCTGGCTGCTGCAGATCTCACCGGTCGTGCTGCCGATCCCCGGAACGAAGTCGGTGGACCATCTGCGGGAGAACCTCGGCGCGGCGTCGCTCGAGCTCTCCGAGGACCACCTGGCGCGGCTGACCGCTCTCGCCTGAGGCGGCCCCGAGGCGGCCTGCGCCGTCGCAGTCGTCGTCCGACGGCTCAGACGTCGCCGCCCAGGTACGCCGCCTTCACGGCGTCGTCGCCGGCCAGCTCGGCCCCGGTCCCGGACCGGACGATCTCGCCGGTCTCGAGGACGTGGGCCTGGTCGGCCCGGCGCAGGGCCTGGGCGGCGTTCTGCTCCACGAGCAGCACCGTGGTGCCCTGCTCGTTGATCTCGCCGATGATCGAGAAGATCTGCTGGATCAGCTTCGGCGCCAGTCCCATCGACGGCTCGTCGAGCAGCACCAGCCGCGGCCGCGCCATCAGCGCCCGGCCGATGGCGAGCATCTGCTGCTCGCCCCCCGACAGCGTGCCGGCGCTCTGGTTGGCGCGTTCCTGCAGCCGCGGGAACAGCTCGAAGACCCGCTCGAGGTCGTCGCGGTAGGCGGCGGTCTTGCGGTCCTTGCGGACGTAGGCGCCCATGTCGAGGTTCTCGCGGACGGTCATGCCCGGGAAGCAGCCGCGACCCTCGGGCGACTGGCTGATCCCGAGCTTGACGCGCTCGTACGACGGCAGGTGGGTGATGTCCTTGCCGTCGAAGACGACCTTGCCCTGGCGGACCTTCCGCAGCCCGGAGATCGTCTTCAGGGTCGTGGTCTTGCCGGCGCCGTTGGCACCGATCAGCGTGGTGATCTCGCCCTCCTCGACCCCGAACGTGATGTCGCGGATCGCCTCGATGTGGCCGTAGTTGACGCACAGGCCGTCGACCTCAAGAAGCATCTTCGTCGTCCACTCCCAGGTAGGCCGCGATCACCGCGGGGTTGTCGCGGATCTCGGCGGGCAGGCCCTCGGCGATCTTGCGGCCGAACTCCAGCACCACGATCCGGTCGGTGACCCCCATGACCAGGCGCATGTCGTGCTCGATGAGCAGCACGGTGTAGCCCTGGTCGCGGACCTTGCGGATCAGGTCCATCAGCCGCTGCTTCTCGGCCGGGTTGAAGCCGGCCGCCGGCTCGTCGAGGCAGAGCAGCTTCGGCTTGGTCGCCATCGCGCGCGCGATCTCCAGGCGGCGCTGGTCGCCGTAGGAGAGGTTCTCGGCGAGCTCGTCGGCGCGTCCGCCGACACCGACGAACTCGAGCAGCTCGGTAGGCCGCCTTCGATCCGACTCCGCCTCGGTCCGCCGGTGCAGCGGAGTGCGGAAGAGCGCGTTGAGCAGGCCGACCTTGCTGCTGCGCGTCGGCGCCGACCATGACGTTCTCCAGGGCGGTCATCGACTTGAAGAGCCGGATGTTCTGGAAGGTGCGCGCGATCCCGAGCTTGGTGATTCGTAGCGCTTCAGCTTCGCCAGCGGCTTGCCGTCGAAGCGGATCTGCCCGCTGGTGGCCTGGTAGACGCCGGTCATCACGTTGAAGCAGGTGGTCTTGCCGGCGCCGTTGGGGCCGATCAGCCCGAGGATCTCGCCCTCCTTGATGTCGAAGGTCACCTGGTCGAGGGCGGTGACGCCACCGAACCTGATGGTGACGTCGTCCACCTCGAGGATCGCCTTGCGGGTGTCGAGCGTCAGGCATCGACGGCCTCCCCTTCCAGCTCGTCGATCTCGGCCTGTGCACGCATCGCGCGCCGCGTCCGGCGAGGTGGCAGCAGCCCCTGCGGTCGGAAGGTCACGATCACCATCAGCACTCAGGCCGAAGATCAGCAGCCGCCAGTCGCTCAGCCCCCGGAAGCGCTCGGGCAGGTAGGCGACCAGGACACCACCGACGATCGCCCCCCACCGGTTGCCGGCGCCGCCGATGATGACGGCGGCCACGAACAGCATCGACAAGAGCAAGAGGAAGCTGGTGCGGGCTGATGAAGCCGCCCTGCCCCGGCGGCGAGCATCGAGCCGGCCAGGCCGCCGATGGCGGCACCCATCATGAAGGCGAGCAGCTTGTAGCGGAACGTCGGCACGCCCATCAGCTCTGCGGCGTCCTCGTCCTCCCGCGTCGCCTCCCAGGCCCGGCCGACCCGGCTCTCCTTGACCAGCCATGTCAGCGACGAGCACGATCAGCGAGAACGGTCAGCATGCAGCCAGTAGTACGGGATCGCGTCGAGCACGCCGAAGACCAGGAACGGCGTCTTGTGCAGGGTGTCGATCAGCGGGACCAGCCCGTTCCAGGCGAGGTGGGGGATCTGGAAGAGCCCGTCCTGGTCGACCCCGATCGGGTCGGGCCCGATGCTCGGTGGCGGCGGGATGTTCTTGATCGCCGGCCGCACCGCCGAGCCAGGCGACGTTTTGGCGACCATGGTCCGATGATCTCGCCGAAGCCGAGGGTCACGATGGCGAGATAGTCGCCGCGCACCCGCAATGGCCGGAGCCCCCAGCAGATACGCCGCTCACCATGGTCACGGCGATCGCGATCGGCAGCGCCAGGAAGAACGGCCAGTGCCAGTGCTGCGAGGTGAGCACTCCCGTCGTGTACGCGCCCACGGCGTAGAAGCCGACGTACCCGAGGTCGAGCAGGCCGGCGTACCCGATCACGATGTTGAGGCCGACCGCGACCAGCGCGTAACGATGTCAGCGCTCGTCAGCACGCCGCCGAAGTCGGAGTCGGGTGTGGTGATGAACGGAGGCCGGATCAACGGCAGGGCGTAGGCCAGCAGCATGCCGACCGATGATCATCACGAGCCGGGCCGGTCGGGACCGCAGGAACGACGGCAGCTGTATCTGGAGCCGGACGGCCCGGTGGGCGCGACGAGCGGCTCGACGCCGGCGCAGTGGTGCTCATACGCGTGCCTTCGCGAGGGACTCACCGAGGATGCCGGTCGGCCGGACCAGCAAGATCAGCACCAGCAGCACGAACGTGACGACGTCCTTCCACTGGGTGCCGAACACCGCCGCACCCCAGTTCTCCATGACCCCGAGCACCAGCCCGCCGATCAGCGCCCCGCGGAGGTTGCCGATGCCTCCCATGACCGCGGCGGTGAAGGCCTTGACGCCGATCATGAAGCCTGCGTCTTGCGTGTCGACCCGATCCGGATCATGTAGAGGGTGGCAGCAGCACCGGCCATCAGTCCGCCGATCAGGAAGGTCGCCTGGATGATCCGGGTGGAGTTGACGCCCATCAGGGCCGCGGACTCGGGGTCCTGGGCGACCGCGCGGATGCCGCGACCCAGTCGGGTACGGCGGACGAACTGGTCGAGGGCGAACATCATCAGCAGCGCCGAGACCCGATCACCAGGATGTCGACGTCGGTGACCCTGTAGTTGACGAGCTGAACAGACCTTGTGCGGGTTCATCGTGACCGGGCTGAGTAGACGTTGCGGGCCGCGGACGTAGTTGGCTCAGGACATGGCCTCGAGCGCCGAACCAACCGGCGACCCTGTCGCGCAGTCCCATCACCTCGGCCAACGCGAACGACGCGCCGATCGCGGAGATCAAGATGACCAGCTTGGGAGCGCCACGTCTGATCAACGGACGGTAGGCCAGACGTTCCACGAGCAGCGGCGACGCCCGCCGACGTCGCCATCGCCGCGACACGCCAGGACCAGCAAACCGATAGTGCTACCCAGGCTCTGTGAGACCGACGTCGTGCCGTGGACGAAGACCACGACCCAGGCCATGGCGAAGGTCCCGAACATGAAGACCTCGGAGTGGGCGAAGTTGATGAGCTGGAGGACGCCGTACACCATCGTGTAACCGAGAGCGACCAGGCCGTAGATCGCGCCGAGCGCGAGGCCGGTGATGGTCAGCTGGACGAAGTTGTCGAACAGGAACGCGAAGTCCACCGCAATCCCTTCGGTCCGGAGGAAGCCAGCGGTTGCGGCCGGGAGTCGTGGCCCCCGGCCGCAGCCGTGATTGGTCGATCCCTACGTGGTGACGACTCACTTGATCAGCGTCGGGTTGGCCGGTGTCGAGCTTCCCGCCCGAGACCTTGTAGGCGAAGATCGCCGTCGCCTGATGTCGCCCTTGTCGTTGAACTCGATCGGACCGCTGACGCCGGTCCGGTTGTAGGCTGCCGATGAAGGTGTTCATGTCCGCGTGGCTGGAGTCTCCAGCGTCGATCCCGGCCAGGAAGATGTTCGTCGCGTCGTAGGACTGGGTGGAGTACAGACCCGAGTCGCTTGCCGTTGACGGCCTTGTACTTGGTGTTGAAGTCCGCCGGGGCGGGAGCCGCAGGAGCCGTCAGGATCTGCGCCGTTGGCGGCCTGTGCACCGGCCGTCTTGACGAACGCAGGGTCCTCCGAGCCGTCGCCCGACATGAACAGACCCTTGAAGCCGGCCTGACGCAGCTGCTTGCACGAGCAGCCCGCCCTCGGCGTAGTACCCGCCGTAGAACACCGCGTCGGCGACGAAGACGTCACCTTGGTCACGGTCGGCCGAGAAGTCGGTCTGATTCCGCTGCACGTCGTCGCTGCCGCCGGCCATGGCGAGCCGAGACCGTCTTGACGTAGCTGGCCAGACCCTTGCCGTAGTCCGGTCGTCGTGCAATCAGGTAGATCTTCTTGGCCCCCGCGGTGTCCTGCATGTACTTCACGTCGGCCGCACCCTGGCTGCGTCGTTGCCGATGACGCGGTGCCACGTGGTCCAACCCTGCTGGGTGATGGTCACGTTGGTGGCCGAGGGCGAGATCGAGGGCAGGCCGGCGGCCGCGAACGTCTTGCCGGTCGCAGCGACTCACCGGAGAAGCCCGGACCGACCAGGCCGACGACCGAGGTGTCCCGACGATCTTGGTCGCCAGCGGGGTCGCCTGTCCGGGTCACCCTGCGAGTCGAACGCCTTCAGACCGACCTGTGCAGTCGGGGTGGGCCTTGTTGTAGTCGTCGAGCGCGAGCTTGATGCCCCCGACCATGTTCTGGCCGAGCGCGCCGGCAGGGCCCGTGGTGGCCCCCAGGAAGGCGAGGTTCTGGCCCGAGGTGCAGTTGGAAGACGAGCCGGCAGTGCTGGTCGAGGAAGAGGTGCTGCCGCACGCGGAGAGCGCGAGGCCGGCAGCCGCCACTGCGGCAAAGATCCGCAGGTTGTGCTTGGTGCCCATGTGAGAGTCCTTCATCAGGGTTTCCGCCGCGGGTGCGCGGCGTGGTCGAGAGATTGCGCGCAAGTTAGCACTTTCAGGGGGGTCCGTCTCGCCCCTCGACACCGGAATGTTGCACAGTTTCGACGATTGTGACGTGCCACGGGTGCGGAATCCGGGTGTCGGGCGGCTTACTGCGGGGCGGCGTAGAGGGCGCTGGAACGCGCCTCAGGGCCGGGTGACGCCGTGCTCGACGACGCCCTCGGCGACCTCGCGCATCGAGCGTCGCAGGTCCATCGCGGTCTTCTGGATCCAGCGGAACGCGTCGGGCTCGCTCAGGCCGAGCTCCTTCTGCAGGACCGCCTTGGCCCGGTCGACCGCCTTGCGGGCCGCGAGCTGCTCCCCGAGGTCGGCGACCTCGGTCTCCAGCGCGCCGAGCTCGGCGAAGCGGCTGACCGCGATCTCGATGGCCGGCACCAGGTCGGTGCGCGAGAACGGCTTGACGAGGTAGGCCATCGCGCCGGCGTCGCGCGCCCGCTCGACCAGCTCGCGCTGGGAGAAGGCGGTGAGGATGACGACGGGGGCGATCCGGTCACGGGCGATCCGCTCGGCGGCGGCGATGCCGTCGAGGACCGGCATCTTCACGTCGAGGATGACCAGGTCGGGGCGGTGCTCCTCGGCCAGCTCGATCGCCCGGGCGCCGTCCGCGGCCTGCCCCACGACGTCGTACCCCTCCTCGGCGAGCATCTCGGCGAGGTCCATGCGGATCAGCGCCTCGTCCTCCGCGATCACGACGCGACGGGGCTCCGGGACGGTCACCGGGTCAGGCTATCCGGGGCCGGACCGGACCTTGCGATCCGGTAGGTTGGGCGCCCGTTGCCCCGGTATCCCAACCGGTAGAGGAAGCGGTCTCAAACACCGTCCAGTGTGGGTTCGAATCCCACCCGGGGCACGATCGAGGGTGTCGGCGGAGGGCGAGACGCTGACGGCATGTACTCGCGCCGGACTCGCAACGAGGCGCTCCTCGCCCTGCAGTCCGGCGAGCCCCTCGCGGCCGTCAGCGGTCGGCTGGGGATCCACCGTTCGACGCTGAGAGCATGGCGCGACCATACCGGCGGACGGGCACACGACGACGACTGCTCTGTCTGTGGCGGTGCTCCGATCGACGAAGCTGCCTACGCAGCGCTACTGGGCTTCTACCTGGGTGACGGGTGCTTGTCACCGGCGGCTCGGTACGTCGCGTTCCGCGTCTCCTGTGACGTGGGATGGCCGGGGATCATCCAGGACGTGGCCGACCTGATGGCTCGAGTCCGACCGGGGATGAAGGTCTTTCGGGTGACGGCTCCGGGTTGCGTCGTCGTCCAGTCGCACTGGAAACACTGGCCGTGCCTGTTCCCCCAGCACGGGCCCGGCCGCAAGCACGACCGGGAGATCCGGTTCGAGGAGTGGCAGCGCGAGATCGTCGTACGCCACCCCGCGGAATTCCTGCGGGGGCTCTTCCACTCCGACGGCAGTCGCAGCCTGCCAGCGCACTGGGCGCCAAGCGCAGTCGCTGGGTTCGTGAACTGGCGAACCCCACGAGCGCGCGGTCGCTCCCGGCGCAAGGACGTGCACCGGCTGGACGAGCTGATCGGGCTCAAGGCATGAGCGTCAGCTGCGGCGGTACGCCGGCGCGACCTCGTGGAGCGCGTCGCCCATCCGGTGGATGCGCAGGGCGTTGGTCGAGCCGGGGATGCCCGGAGGGGAGCCGGCGATGATGACCACCTGGTCACCCTCGGAGACGCGGCCGATCTCGAGGAGCGCCTCGTCGACCTGCATGACCATCTCGTCGGTGTGCTCCACGTCGGTGATCAGGAAGGTCTCGACGCCCCAGGTGAGGGACAGCTGCGAGCGCACCTTGGCCACCGGCGTGAACGCCAGCACCGGCACCTTGCCGCGGTAGCGCGCGAGACGCCGGGCGGAGTCACCGGACTGCGTGAAGGCCACCGTGTACGACGCGCCCACCCGCTCGGCGACCTCGGCCGCCGCCTTGGCGATCACACCGCCACGGGTGCGGGGCTGCCAGTCGATCGCGGCCATGCTCGTCAGCTCGTGGTCCTCGGTGGAGGCGACGATCCTGGCCATCGTCTCGACGGTCTCGATGGGGTACTCCCCCACGCTCGTCTCTCCCGACAGCATCACGGCGTCGGCGCCGTCGAGGACGGCGTTCGCGACGTCGGAGGCCTCCGCGCGGGTCGGTCGCGGGTTGGTGATCATCGACTCGAGCATCTGGGTCGCCACGATCACCGGCTTGGCGTTGCGGCGCGCCTTGTCGATCGACCCGCTTCTGCAGGAACGGCACGTCCTCGAGCGGGCACTCGACGCCGAGGTCACCGCGGGCCACCATGAACGCGTCGAAGGCCTTGACCACCTCGTCGAGGTTCTCGATCGCCTGCGGCTTCTCGATCTTGGCGATGATCGGGAGCATCACGCCTTCCTCGCGCATGATCTCGCGGACGTCGTCGGCGTCGGCCGCGGAGCGCACGAAGGACAGCGCGATGAAGTCGACGGAGGTCCGCAGCGCCCAGCGCAGGTCGTCCTTGTCCTTCTCCGACAGCGCGGGGACGCTGACCGCCACGCCGGGGAGGTTGAGGCCCTTGTGGTCGCTGACCTTGCCACCGACCTCGACGCGCGTGGTGACGTCGGTGTCGCTCACCTTGATCGACGCGGAGCCGGAGCTTGCCGTCGTCGACCAGGATCGGGTCGCCCTCCGTCACGTCGCCGGGCAGCCCCTTGTACGTCGTACCGCAGATCGTGGCGTCGCCGTCGACGTCGCGGGTCGTGATCACGAACTCCTCGCCCTTGGCGAGCTTGACCTTGCCCTCGGCGAAGGTCTCGAGCCGGATCTTGGGACCCTGGAGGTCGGCGATGATGCCGACGCCGTGGCCGGACGAGTCCGAGGCCGCCCGCACCATGTCGTAGCGGAGCTGGTGCTCGTCGTGGGTGCCGTGGCTCATGTTGAGCCGGGCGACGTCCATCCCGGCCTCGACGAGCTCGCGGATCTTCTCGGGCGTGCTGACGGCGGGGCCGAGGGTGCACACGATCTTGGCTCTACGCACGACGCTCAACCTAGCAAGCATTGGAACGTTCCAAGCAACCACTCACCGCACCGAGATTGTCAGGACCCCGTCGGCGACGCCCGGATCCTCGCCCCCGAGCAGCCAGATCCGGTGGCCGTACGCCGCGACGGCGGCGTCGCTGAGCGCCACCGGGAGCCGGCCCGCCGGCGTGAACCGCGCCGGTGGCCGGGTCGAACCACCACATCGCGGCCGTCTGGCGGTCGGGCGACACGCGACCGCCCATCAGCAGGATGCGGCTGCCGACCGTCGCCGCCATCGCGTGCCCGAGCGGGACGGGCAGCCGAGCCACCACCCGCGCGTGACCGGTGGCGAGGTCGACCCCCTGCACCGTGTCCAGCTCGCGGCCCAGCACCTCCCCGCCGAAGACGTACGCCGTGCGCCCGCTCACCGCGGTCGCGGCGTAGCGCACTCCGGACACCAGGCGCCCGGCCGGCCGGCTGGAGCCGTTCGGCTCCAGCGCCAGGATCTCGGTGGGCACGTGCGTTCCGTCGTACCCGCCGATCACGAGCGGCCGTCGACCGCGCTGCACGACGCTCAGGTCGGACCGGGCGGTGGGCAGGTGGCCGGTGACGTGCCAGGCGTGGGCGGTGAGCACCTGGACGACGTCCTGCTCGGCTGCGTTGCCTCCCCCGATGACGGCCGGGGATCCGCGGAGCAGACCACCCGCGACGTCGTGCACCGGGACCGCCAGCGACGGGAGCCGCGCCGTCCGCCCGGTGGCGAGGTCGATCTCCAGGGCCTCGTCGGTCGACCGGTCGCCGGCCACGAGACCTCCGGCCAGCACCACCGAGCCGTGCCCGACCGGGATGACGGCCTGGCGGGCGCTCGCCACCGGCAACCGCCAGGGGCGACCGACGCGCTCGCCCGGTGCGGCACGAAGGCCGTGGCTGGGGAGGACGCCGGGCCGCCCGGCGATGACTGCGGAGCCACGGTCGAGGTGCTCGACGGCGAAGCACTGGGCGTCGCGGACTCGGACGACGCGAACGTGGCGCAGCCGGCGACCAGCGGCACCAGCGCCAGGACCGGGAGGAGGCGCCTCATCGCATGTTCCCGGTGTGGCCCAGCGAGTAGCGGCCGGGCTGCGGCCACACCGCGAGACCGTGCGGGCTGCCGCCGACCGGGATCTTCGCCACCAGCCGGCCGCTCCGGGTGTCGAACCCGTACACCACGCCGTCCGTGCGGCCCGACAGCCACAGCATCCGGCCGTCGGCCGAGACCCCACCCATGTCGGGGCTGCCGCCACCGGGGATGGTCCAGGTGTCCACGATCCGGTTGGTCGCGAGGTCGAGCACGCTCACCTTGCCCGGCGCCGCGGTCGGAGATGTAGAGGTCCTTCCCGTCCCGGCTGGGATAGATCCCGTGCGGCATGCGCGGCATCCCGATCACGCCGACCTGCCGGAACGTCCGCGCATCGACCAGCCGGAGCTCGTTGGTGCCCATGTCGGCCACGTAGAAGGTCTTGCCGTCCGGTGAGATCCGCACGTCCTGCGGCACGCTCCGCCCCATCGTCATCGGGTCGGCGCCCGGTGCGGTGGGATGCGGGTCGAAGTGGATCGCGCCGAGCACCCGGTGCCCCAGCGTCGAGACCTCGAGCAGCTCACCGGAGAACTCGCAGGTCACCACGAAGAACCGGCCGTTGCCCGAGAAGTCCGCATGGTTCGGGCCGCGGCAGCCGGGGTACCTGAGGTCCTTGACGGTGTGGAAGGTGTGCGCGTCGGCGAAGCGGATGGTGTCGTACTGCTCGATCATCACCACCGCCGTCTTCCCGTCCGGCGTGAAGTAGAGGTTGTACGGGCGCGGCATCGGGACGGTGCCCTCCCGGCGGCCGGTGCGCGGGTTGATGGCCACCAGCTCGTTGGCGACGCTGGAGTTCGTGTAGAGCGTCGAGAGGTCGTACGCCGGCACCACGTGCTGGCTGAGGTAGCCGGTCGGGATGACCCGGACGACCTTCCGCGTCCGCTGGTCGATCACCGTGACGGTGGAGCCCAGCGAGTCCGGCACGTAGAGGTACGCCGGGTCGTGCCGCACCTGGGGAGCGAGCATCCCGGCGCGGTCCTGCGAGTACACGTCGTTGCCGATGACGGCGGGCATGCCGGGGATGCGGTGCCGGAACTGCGGTGCGACGTACGGGTGGTGGGACGGTGGCGCGACGGCGGCGGGCGTCGACGAGGGTGTCCCGCCGCCACGCCGGGGTCGACGAGCGCCCACCGCCGCAGGCCCCCAGCACCAGGAGCGCCGCGAGCACGCCGCCCCCGCGCACACGCCGTTGCCAGGACACGCGCGTCCACACTCCTCAGATCGCCGACAGGTGGCCACCTCGGACGCTAGTTCCGGCTACCTGACGGCCACCTGACCGGGGTCGAGGCTCAGACCACCAGCGGGCGCGCGGTCGGCGGGATCGGGCTCGGCAGGCTGGTCGCACCGGTGAGGTACTCGTCGACCGCCGCGGCCGCGGCTCGCCCCTCCGCGATCGCCCAGACGATGAGCGACTGGCCGCGGCCCGCGTCGCCGGCCACGAAGACGCCGTCCACGCTCGAGGCGTACGACGCGTCGCGGGCGACGTTGCCGCGCTCGTCGAGGTCCACCCCGAGCTGCTCGAGCAGCCCGGGCCGCTCGGGACCGGTGAAGCCCATCGCCAGCAGCACCAGCCCGGCGGGGATCTCGCGCTCGGTGCCCGCGACCGGCTGGAACGACGCGTCGACCTCGACCAGCCGCAGCGCCCGGACCCGGCCGGACTCGTCGCCGAGGAACTCCTGGGTCGAGACGGCGTACACCCGGTCGCCGGCCTCCTCGTGGGCCGAGGAGACCCGGAACGTCATCGGGTAGGTGGGCCACGGCTGGTGGTCGGGCCGCAGCTCCGGCGGCTGGGCCAGGATCTCCAGCTGGGTGACGGATGCGTCGCGCCCTGCCGGATCGCCGTACCGAGGCAGTCGGCGCCGGTGTCGCCACCGCCGATGATCACGACGTCGCGGCCCGTGGCCGTGATCTGCCCCGGCACCTCCTCGCCGAGCGAGACGCGGTTGGACTGCGGGAGGTACTCCATCGCCTGGTGGATCCCGTCGAGCTCGCGTCCGGGCACCGGCAGGTCGCGGCCGACGGTCGACCCGACGGCGAGCACGACGGCGTCGTACCGCTCCCGGAGCCGCTCGCCGGTCAGCTCGGCCCCCGACGTCGACGCCGGCGCGGAAGACCGTGCCCTCGCGCCTCATCTGGTCGAGCCGGCGGTCGAGGACCGCCTTCTCCATCTTGAACTCGGGGATGCCGTAGCGCAGCAGGCCGCCGATCTGGTCGGCCCGCTCGTAGACCGCGACGGTGTGACCGGCGCGGGTGAGCTGCTGGGCGGCGGCGAGCCCGGCCGGGCCGGAGCCGATCACCGCGACGGTGCGGCCCGAGAGCCACTCGGGCGGCCGCGGCCGCACGTAGCCCGGACGACCACGCACGGTCGATGATCGCGACCTCGACGTTCTTGATCGTGACGGGGTCCTGGTTGATGCCGAGCACGCACGCCGTCTCGCACGGCGCGGGGCAGAGCCGGCCGGTGAACTCCGGGAAGTTGTTGGTCGCGTGGAGCCGGTCCATCGCGCCGTCCCAGTCGTCGCGCCAGACCAGGTCGTTCCACTCCGGGATCAGGTTGCCGAGCGGGCAGCCCTGGTGGCAGAACGGGATGCCGCAGTCCATGCAGCGCGACGCCTGCGTCGAGATGATCGGCAGCAGCGCGCGCCCGGGGCCGCCGGGGTAGACCTCGTGCCAGTCGTGGACCCGCTCCTCGACCGGGCGGCGCTCGGCGACCTCGCGGCCGTACTTGAGGAAGCCTCGTGGGTCAGCCATGGAGCACCTCCATGATGCGGGAGTCGATCGCGTCGTCGTCGAGGCCCTCGGCTCGGCGTCCGCACGCGCCTCCAGGACCCGGCGGTAGTCGCGCGGCATGACCTCGGTGAGGCGGGCCACGGTGCCCGGCCAGTCGGCCAGCAGCGTCCTCGGCCACCGTCGAGCCGGTCTCCTCCTGGTGGCGCGACGACCAGCGTCGCGGAGCTCCTCCGCGACGTCGTCCGGCACCGGGCCGAGGTCGACGAGCTCGGGGTTGACCCGGTGGGTCTTGAGGTCGAGGACGTACGCCGTACCGCCGCTCATGCCGGCCGCGAAGTTGCGGCCGGTCTTGCCGAGCACGAGCACCCGACCACCGGTCATGTACTCGCAGGCGTGGTCGCCCACGCCCTCGACGACCGCGGTCACACCGGAGTTGCGGACGCAGAAGCGCTCGCCGACGCCGCCCCGGATGAAGACCTCGCCCGACGTCGCGCCGTAGCCGATCACGTTCCCGGCGATGATCTGCTCGTGGGCGGCGAACGTCGCCGACCGGTCGGGACGGATCACGATCCGCCCGCCCGACAGCCCCTTGCCGACGTAGTCGTTGGCGTCGCCCTCGAGCCGGAGCGTGATGCCGCGCGGCAGGAACGCGCCGAACGACTGGCCGGCCGAGCCGACCAGGGTCAGGTCGATGGTGTCGTCGGGCAGCCCGTCGCCGGCGTACCGCTTGGTCACCTCGTGACCGAGCATGGTGCCGACGGTGCGGTTGACGTTGCGGACGGCGAGCTGCGCGCGGACGGGCTCTCCGCGTTCCAGGGCCGGGGCGGCGATCCGGATCAGCTCGTTGTCGAGCGCCTTCTCCAGACCGTGGTCCTGGCTCTTGGTGCAGCGGAGGTCCTGCCCCGCGAACTGCTCCCCCACCTCGGCCACGTGGAGGATCGGCGTGAGGTCGAGGCCCGCCGCCTTCCAGTGGTCGACCGCCGGCGCCACGTCGAGCGCGCCGACCTGGCCGATCGCCTCGTCGAGGGTGCGGAAGCCGAGCTCGGCGAGGAGCTCGCGCACCTCCTCGGCGATGTACTCGAAGAAGGTGACGACGAACTCGGGCTTGCCGTTGAAGCGCTGCCGCAGCACGGGGTTCTGGGTGGCGACGCCGACCGGGCAGGTGTCGAGGTGGCAGACCCGCATCATGATGCAGCCGCTGACCACCAGCGGGGCGGTGGCGAAGCCGTACTCCTCGGCGCCGAGCAGCGCGGCGATCACGACGTCGCGGCCGGTCTTCAGCTGGCCGTCGGTCTGGACGACGATCCGGTCGCGCAGGCCGTTGACCAGCAGGGTCTGCTGCGTCTCGGCGAGGCCGAGCTCCCACGGGCCGCCGGCGTGCTTGAGCGAGGTCAGCGGGGCCGCGCCGGTGCCGCCGTCGTGCCCGGAGATCAGGACGACGTCGGCGTGGGCCTTGGAGACTCCCGCGGCGACCGTGCCGACCCCGACCTCGGCGACCAGCTTCACGTGGACGCGGGCCGACGGGTTGGCGTTCTTGAGGTCGTGGATCAGCTGGGCGAGGTCCTCGATCGAGTAGATGTCGTGGTGCGGCGGCGGGCTGATCAGGCCCACGCCGGGTGTGGAGTGCCGGGTCTTGGCCACCCACGGGTAGACCTTCGCCCCGGGCAGCTGGCCGCCCTCGCCGGGCTTGGCACCCTGCGCCATCTTGATCTGGAGGTCGTCGGCGTTGGTGAGGTAGTCGCTGGTGACGCCGAAGCGGCCCGACGCGACCTGCTTGATCGAGCTGCGGCGCTCGGGGTCGCGGAGCCGGTCGGTGTCCTCGCCGCCCTCGCCGGTGTTGGACTTCGCGCCGAGGCGGTTCATCGCGATCGCGAGGTTCTCGTGGGCCTCGCGGCTGATGGAGCCGTAGGACATCGCGCCGGTGGAGAAGCGCCTGACGATCTCCGTGACCGGCTCGACCTCCTCGAGCGGGATCGGCGGCCGGCCGGTGGCGTCGGCGCCCTTGAACCGGAACAGGCCGCGCAGCGTCATCAGCCGCTCGGACTGCTCGTCGACGCGAGCGGTGTACTGCTTGAAGACGTCGTAGCGCTGGCTGCGCGTGGAGTGCTGGAGCCGGAAGACCGTCTCGGGGTCGAACAGGTGCGGCTCGCCGTCGCGGCGCCACTGGTACTCGCCGCCGACCGGGCAGCTCGCGGTGGGTCGGGCTGATGCCACCGCGGGGGTACGCCGTGGCGTGGCGCCGGGCGACCTCCTCGGCGATGGTGTCGAGCTCCACGCCGCCGAGCTTGGACGTCGTACCGGTGAAGTAGCGGTCGACCACGGCCTGCGAGAGGCCGACGGCCTCGAAGGTCTGGGCGCCGGTGTAGGACGCGACCGTGGAGATGCCCATCTTGGACATCACCTTGAGCACGCCCTTGCCGAGGCCCTTGATCAGGTGGCGGACGGCGACCTCGGGCTCGACCTGCACGTAGAAGCCGTCGCGGGCGAGGTCCTCGACCGACTCCATGGCGAGGTAGGGGTTGACCGCGGCCGCGCCGTACCCGATCAGGAGCGCGACGTGGTGCACCTCGCGCACGTCGCCGGCCTCGAGGATCAGACCGACCTGGGTCCGGGTCTTCTCGCGCACCAGGTGGTGGTGGACGGCGCCGGTGAGCAGCAGCGACGGGATCGGCGCCAGCTCGGCGGTGCAGTGCCGGTCGGAGAGCACGATCACGCGCGCTCCGTCGGCGATGGCCTCGGAGACCTCGTCGCAGATCTCGTCGAGACGGCGCGCCATCGCGGCGCCGCCGCCCTCGACCTCGTAGAGGCCGCGGCTGACGTGGGTGATGAAGCCGGGCATGTCGCCGTCGCGGTTGATGTGCCGGATCTTCGCCAGCGTCGTCGTTGTCGAGGACCGGGAACGGCAGCACGATCTGGCGGCAGGCGGCCGGCGTCGGCTCGAGCAGGTTGGCCTCCGGGCCGATGGTGCCGCCCAGCGAGGTGACGAGCTCCTCGCGGATCGCGTCGAGCGGCGGGTTGGTCACCTGCGCGAACATCTGCGCGAAGTAGTCGAAGAGCAGCCGCGGGCGGTCGCTGAGCGCCGCGATCGGGCTGTCGGTGCCCATCGAGCCGATCGGCTCGGCCCCGGAGTTCGCCATCGGGGTCAGCAGGACCCGGAGCTCCTCCTGGGTGTAGCCGAACACCTGCTGGCGCCGGGTCACCGAGGAGTGGGTGTGGACGATGTGCTCGCGCTCGGGGATGTCGTCGAGGTGGATCAGGCCGGCGTGCAGCCACTCGTCGTAGGGATGCTCGGCGGCGAGGTCGCCCTTGATCTCCTCGTCCTCGATGATCCGGTGCTCGTCGGTGTCGACGAGGAACATCCGGCCCGGCTTGAGCCGGCCCTTGCGGACGACGCTGGCGGGGTCGAGGTCGAGGACTCCGACCTCGGAGGCGAGGACGACGAGGCCGTCGTCGGTGACCCAGTAGCGGCTCGGGCGCAGGCCGTTGCGGTCGAGCACGGCGCCGATCTGGGAGCCGTCGGTGAACACGACGCACGCCGGCCCGTCCCACGGCTCCATCAGCATGGAGTGGAACTCGTAGAACGCCCGCCGCTGCGGGTCCATCTCCTGGTGGTTCTCCCAGGCCTCGGGGATCATCATCAGGACCGCGTGGGGCAGGGTCCGGCCGCCCATGTGGAGCAGCTCGAGGACCTCGTCGAAGCTCGCGGAGTCGGAGGCGCCCGGCGTACAGATCGGGAAGAGGCGGTCGAGGTCGCCGGGGATCAGGTCGGAGTCGAGCAGCGCCTCGCGGGCCCGCATCCAGTTGCGGTTGCCCATCACGGTGTTGATCTCGCCGTTGTGGGCGATGTAGCGGAACGGGTGGGCCAGCGGCCAGCTCGGGAAGGTGTTGGTCGAGAAGCGGGAGTGCACGACGGCCAGCGCCGAGGCGACCCGCTCGTCGGCCAGGTCGGGGAAGAACCGGTCGAGCTGGTCGGTGGTGAGCATGCCCTTGTAGAGCAGGGTGCGCGCGCTCAGCGAGCCGAAGTAGACCTCGGTCTCGCGCTCGGCCCGCTTGCGCAGGCAGAAGGCGCGGCGCTCCAGCGCCATGCCGGTCAGGCGGGCACCGGCAGCGGCGAGGAACAGCTGGCTGAACAGCGGCATCACGCCGCGGGCGGTCGCGCCGAGCAGGCTCAGGGTCGACCGGTACGTCGCGCCAGCCGAGGACGGTCAGCCCCTCGGCCTCGGCGAGCTCCTCGACCTGCTGCCGGGTCTTGGCGACCTCGTCGGCGTCACCCTCGAGGAACGCCGTGCCGACGGCGTACGCGCCGGGCCCGGGGAGGTCGAAGTCGACGACCGCGCGCAGGAAGGCGTCGGGGACCTGGAGCAGGATGCCGGCGCCGTCGCCGGAGTTCGCCTCGGCGCCCGCCGCACCGCGGTGGTCGAGGTTGCGCAGCGCCGTCAGCGCCTTCGACCACGATGTCGTGGCTGGCCTCACCGGTGAGCGTGGCCACGAAGGCGACGCCGCAGGCGTCGTGCTCGAAGCGCGGGTCGTACAGCCCTTGGGCGGGCGGGCCAGCATGCATCGCGCGCATCGACCGGTGCTCCCGTCGTCGGTGCCGCGGCCGCCCGGGCGCGGGCGGTCGGGGCAAGTTCCAGCGAGCTAGGCAAGGAGGCAGGGGACGGCGTTGGCCCAAGCGCGGTCAGGCTAGCAAGTGGTCCGCCCGTTCCCGTGCGTCTTCTTGCCCAGCGGACAGGCGTGGCTGTCGTCGGGGAGGGGGTACGCCGTGAGGCTGATGTGACGGGTGAGGCCCGTCCTCGATCCCGAGGACAGGCGGGTCGTGCCGGCGGCATACTAGGCACCATGTCGGGACTGCCCAGTGGAACTGTCACCTTCGTCTTCAGCGACATCGAGGGCTCGACCGCCCTGTTGAAGGCGCTCGGCGACGGGTACGGCGAGCGTCCTGGACACACATCGAAGACTGATGCGCTCGTGCTTCAACGAACGCGGTGGCGTCGAGATCGACACCCAGGGTGACGCCTTCTTCTTCGCGTTCTCCCGTGCGCAGAGACGCCGTCTCCGCGGCGGTCGAGGCGCAGCGACTGCACGCGGCACACGCACTGGGCCGACGGGCACGCGGTCCGCGTCCGGATGGGTCTGCACACGGGCGAGCCGGCTGTCGGCAGCGAGGGGTACCTCGGCATCGACGTGGTGCGGGCTGCCCGGCTGTGCACCGTCGGGCGCGGAGGCCAGGTACTCCTGTCGGAGACGACCCGCGCCCTGGTCGGGAGCTCACTTCCCGACGGGGTGTCGCTCCACATGCTCGGCGAACGGCATCTGAAGGACATCGACGAGCCGGAGCGCGTCTTCGAGCTCGACATCGAGGGGGCCCCGACCCCGGCCGAGGCCGGAGCGCCCGCCGAGACCGCGCCCACACCGACCGACACCCCGGCCGCCTCGCCTCCGCCCGCGCAGGCTCCGCCGCGCCGGCGCCCGTGCCGAGCCCAGGGCCGCTCGGGGCCGACTTCGGCGCCCGGCTCTCGGAGCAGATCCAGGAGCACGTGCGTCGAAGGCTCGAGGACCCGCTGGAGCGCATGTCTCTCCGAGGTCGACGGGCTCGCCGACCGGGCGACCGAGCACCCCGAGACCATCACCGAGAAGCTCGACAAGAAGACCAGCGACAAGAAGCTGACCGGCTGGCTGTGACCGCGCAGTCACGCGTCCTCGGGACCTCGGTCCTGCTCGGAGGCCCCGGCCTCCGACACGTAGGTCCACGTGTCGCCGTCGCGCCGCTCGATCCGCCGGAACGACGGACCGCCTGTGGCGCTGCGGTGCCGCTCGGCCCAGGCGATCGCCTCACCGTCGTTGGGCCACTCGGCCTCGTCCAACGGCTCGTGCATGCTTGTCGAGCAGGCGATACAGCGAGTGGGTCTGGGGCTCCGGCTCCGTCATACCGCCCACAGTCGCACGCGCGGCGCCGTCTGCGTACCTCGGCCGGGCCGGAAAACGCGGAACAATCGGGCTCGAAGCGCCGAGCATCGGTCGATTTCTTCCGCGTTTTCCCTCGCAGCGCGTGGCCGGCCGGGTCCGTCCGGGGGTCAGTCGGCCGGGTCGCCGCTCGGCTCGGCCGCCGGTGCGGATTCGGCGGTCGGCTCGGTCTTCGGGGACGGTTTCGCCTCCGCGGCCCGTTTCGCCTTCGGTTCGGTCTCGGGCGTCGGTTCCGGTTCCTCGGGTTCGGGTCCGGGCTCCGGGTCCGTCGGGGACGGTTCCGCCTCGGACTCCTCGCCTGTCGTGGCGGAGTCGGTTGCGTGCTCGGACTCCTCGGCGGCGAGGGCGCGGTCGGCGGCGAGGCGCCCCTCGGTGTAGACCTCGGTCTCGCGGCCGGGTTGGCGACGGCCGACGACGACGAAGTAGATCGTGGCCAGGATGAACAGCACGATCGAGGTCCAGACGTTGAGGCGCAGGCCGAGCACGTGCTGGTACTCCACGTTGTCGATCCGAAGCGTCTCGATCCAGCCGCGGCCGAGGGTGTAGGCCATCACGTAGAGCGCCATCACCCGGCCGTGGCCGAGCTTGAAGCGCCGGTCGGCCCACACCACGAAGAAGAAGGCCGCCACGTCCCAGATCGACTCGTAGAGGAAGGTCGGCTGGAAGGTGGAGTACTGCTCGTAGCCGGGCGGCCGGTTCTGCGGGTCGATCTTGAGCGCCCACGGCTGGGTCGACGGTCGCCCGAACAGCTCCTGGTTGAACCAGTTGCCCCAGCGGCCCATGGCCTGCGCGATCAGTACGCCGGGCGCGAGGGCGTCGAGCATGGGCGGCACCCGGATCCCCTTGCCGTGGGCACCGATCCAGACCCCCACGGCGCCGAGCGCGATCGCGCCCCAGATCCCGAGCCCTCCGCGCCAGACGTAGAGCGCGTTGATCGCCGACTTGCCGTCGCCGAAGTAGAGGTCGTGGTCGGTGATCACGTGGTAGAGCCGGCCGCCGATGACGCCGAACGGCACCGCCCACAGGGCGATGTCCGTCACCTCACCCCGGGTGCCGCCCCGCGCCGCCCAGCGCCGCTCACCGATCCAGACCGCGGCCACGATGCCGGCGATGATGCAGAGCGCATAGCCGCGCAGGGGCAGCGGACCGAGGTACCAGACGCCCTGGGACGGGCTGGGGATGAACAGGGTCGACACGGGCGTCCTCAGGAGAGCAGCTGGTGGATGTCGTGGGCGAACTCGGGTGCGGTGGCGCCGATGGTCCAGACGACGGGCACGGTGTTCGTCCCGTCGAGGGCGAGGACCTGGGTGCCGTGGGTGACGTCGTACCCGCCGCTGGGCAGGCGCCGCCCCTTCTCGATCGGGACGCCCATCGTCTCGGCGACGTGCTTGATCTTCGGGAGCGGCCCGGTGACGCCGACGAACGACGGGTCGAAGCGGTCGAGCCAGTGCCGGATGACCGGGCCGGTGTCTCGTGCGGGGTCGGTGGTCACGAAGACCACCTGCACGTCATGGCGGTCGGCGGTGTCGAGCTGGAGCATGGCCGAGGCCAACGTGGCCATCGTCGTCGGGCACTCGTCAGGACAGTGGGTGTAACCGAAGAAGATGAGGGTGAGCCGCTTGTCGGTGCTGGCGGCGAGCGAGAAGGGCTTCCCGTCGGTGTCGGTCAGCATCGTGTCGGGGGCGTGGTACTTCTGGTGCAGCACGGCTCCGGTGAAGACGTCGGCCGAGCTCTTCGCGCAGCCGGCGAGCGCCGCCACGACGAGCAGGAGCAACACGAGACGGCTACGCACGGCGTACCCCTCGGGCGAGGTCCTCGGTGAGGGCGGTCAGCGCCGCGAGCGCCTCGCGACGATCGTCGTGGTCGAGCAGGCACCGGACGAAGGCCGAGCCCACGATCACCCCGTCGGCGTACGACGCGACCTCGGCCGCCTGCGCGCCGTTGCTGACGCCGAGCCCCACTCCCGACCGGCAGGTCGGTCACCTCGCGGGTGCGGGTGACGAGGGGGGCGGCGAGGTCGCTGGTCGAGGTGCGGGCACCGGTCACGCCCATCACGGCGGCCGCGTAGACGAAGCCGCGGCACGCGGCGGTGGTCATCGCGATCCGCTCGTCGGTCGAGGAGGGCGCCACCAGGAAGACCTTGTCGAGGTCGTGGGCGTCTGCCGCCGCGATCCAGCCGCGGGCACTGTCGGGCGTGAGGTCCGGCGTGATCAGCCCGGAGCCGCCTGCCGAGACGAGGTCGGCGGCGAAGCGTTCGACGCCGTACCGCTCGACGGGGTTCCAGTAGGTCATGATCACCGTCGGCGTACCGGTCGCCGCCACCGCCTCGACGGTGCGGAGCACGTCGCGGATCCGCACTCCCCCCTCCAGCGCGCGCTGGGCTGCGGCCTGGATCGTCGGGCCGTCCATCACCGGGTCGCTGTAGGGCAGGCCGACCTCGATCACGTCACAACCGGCCTCGACCATCGCGCGCATCGCCTCGATGCCGCCGTCCACGTCGGGGAAGCCGGCCGGGAGGTAGCCGACCAGGGCCGCGCGGTCGTCGGCGCGGGCCTTCTCGAAGGCAGGGGTGACCGTCATCCCACGGGCTCTGCTTCGCCGCCCTCGGCGTCGCCGAGGTGGAACCACTCGATCGCGGTCCCCATGTCCTTGTCGCCGCGACCCGAGAGGTTGATCAGCATGATGTCGTCGGCGTCGTAGTCCTTCGCCACCTGCAGGGCTCCCGCGATCGCGTGGGCCGACTCGATGGCCGGGATGATCCCCTCGGTGCGGCTGAGCAGCGCCATCGCGTCCATCGCCTCGGCGTCCGTCACCGGGGTGTACGACGCCCGGCCGGACGCCGCGAGGTAGGCGTGCTGGGGACCGACGCCCGGGTAGTCGAGCCCGGCCGAGATCGAGTGTGACTCGATGGTCTGGCCGTCCTCGTCCTGGAGCACGTAGGTCTTCGCGCCGTGGAGCACGCCCGCGTCACCGGCCGTGATCGTCGCCGCGTGCCGCCCGGTCTCGAAGCCGTCTCCCCCGGGCTCGAAGCCGTGGATCTCCACGTCGTCGTCGAGGAAGGCGGTGAACAGCCCGATCGCGTTCGACCCGCCGCCGACGCACGCGGCGATGCCGCGCGGCAGCACGCCGTACCGCTCCAGGCACTGCGCCCGCGCCTCGTCACCGATCGCGCGGGTGAAGTCGCGGACCATGCTGGGGAAGGGGTGCGGGCCGGCCGCCGTCCCGAACAGGTACGCCGTGTGGTCGACCGACGCGACCCAGTCGCGCAGGGCCTCGTTGATGGCGTCCTTGAGCGTGGCGCTGCCGGAGTCGACGGGGACGACCTTGGTGCCGAGCAGCTGCATGCGGGCGACGTTGAGCGCCTGGCGCTTCATGTCGACCGAGCCCATGTAGACGGTGCAGTCGAGCCCGAAGTACGCCGCGGCGGTGGCACTCGCGACGCCGTGCTGGCCGGCGCCGGTCTCGGCGATCACCCGGGTCTTGCCCATCCGCCTGGTCAGCAGGGCCTGCCCGAGCACGTTGCGGATCTTGTGGGCGCCGGTGTGGTTGAGGTCCTCGCGCTTGAGCAGGATCCGGCAGCCCACCTGCTCCGAGAGGCGCGTGGCCTCGTAGAGCGCGCTCGGCAGGCCGGCGTACTCCCGGCAGATCGTCGCGAAGTCGTCGAGGAACGCCGGGTCGGCCATCGCCTCCTGCCAGGCGACGGTCAGCTCGTCGAGGGCCCTGACCAGCGCCTCGGGCATGAACCGGCCGCCCCAGCCGGCGTCCTCGCCGCCGAACCAGCCGTGCTCGTCCGCGTCCCAGCGCGGATCGACCGGGGTCCAGATCGCTCATGCGCGCACCCCGGTCAGCGCCCGGACCGCGCCCTCGGGGTCGCCGTCGCGGACCAGCGCCTCGCCGACCAGGACGACGTCGGCGCCCTCGCTGACGTGACGGCGTACGTCGTCGGGGCCGGAGATGCCGCTCTCGGCGACCGAGACGACGTCGGCCGGCAGCAGCGGCGCGAGCTTGGCGAAGGTGGCGCGGTCGACCTCGAGGGTCTTCAGGTTGCGGGCGTTCACGCCGACCAGCGTGGCGCCGAGCTCGACGGCGCGCTCGGTCTCCGGCTCGTCGTGCACCTCCACCAGGACGGTCAGCCCCAGCTCGCGGGCCAGGTCGTGGAGGTGGACCAGGAGCGTCGCCGGGAAGTGCGGCGACGATGAGCAGGACGAGGTCGGCGCCGGCCGCACGAGCCTCGAGCAGCTGGTAGGGCTCGACCACGAAGTCCTTGCGCAGCACCGGGATGCGCGACCGCTGCGCGCACCGCGTGGAGGTCGTCGAGGCTGCCGCCGAAGCGGCGCTCCTCGGTCAGCACGCTGACGGCGGCCGCGCCCCCGCGCTCGTACGCCGCGGCCAGGGCAGCCGGGTCGGGGATGCCCGCGAGGTCGCCCTTGCTGGGGCTGCGGCGCTTCACCTCGGCGATCACCGAGGAGCCCGCGCGCCGGAACGCCGGCAGCGGGTCGCGGGCCGGCGGCACGTCGAGCAGCCGGGCGCGCAGCTCGCTCTCGGGGACCTCCGACTGCCTCCGGGCCAGGTCTTCGCGCACGCCCGCGACGATGTCGTCGAGCACGGACATGACCAGACCTCCAGGGCCTCCGGTAGAGCAAGCGGAATCGCCGCCAAGCCTCTCACGCGACCCCAGCCCGGCCTTCACCCGCCCGCGTCGCGGGCCGGTCCCGCCGATCGCGGCACCAGCGCGTTAGGGTCGCGCCCTCGGGCCGCCGCCCGAAGACCGACGACAACAGGGGACCTCCATGAGCTACGACGCACCACCGCCGCCGCAGTCGCCGTACGGCGGATCTCCCTACGGCGCGCCCGCGGCGCCGAACAGCAGCAAGGGCACCTGGGCGCTGGTCTGCGGCATCCTCGGCCTGCTCTGCTGCGGGCTGCTCGGCATCCCGGCGATCATCCTCGGGCGTCAGGCGCAGGCGGAGGGCCAGCGCGGGCGGCCTGGCCAAGGCGGGCGAGGTGCTCGGGTACATCGCGATCGCCCTGATGGTGCTCTACGGGATCCTGTTCGCGGTCGGCACTCTCAGCCTCGGCACCAGCAACAACTGACCGCCGTCAGGGCGCGAGCCAGCTTCCGGGCAGGTTGCGGGCGACCCAGAACGCCAGGACGACGGCCCCCAGCCCGAGCTTGACCGCGCGCGGCAGCGCCGGCACGACGGTCGCGCCGTTGCCCTGCCACGTGACCCAGGTCCAGCGGGCGAGGACGAGGACCGCGAAGGGGATCGCCACGACGAGCAGCAGGTTGCTCGATGCGGCGGCGCCGAGATGGCCGTCGGTGAGGTCGTTCACCCCGCGCAGGCCGCCGCAACCCGGGCAGTAGATGCCGGTCAGCGCGTAGAGCGGGCACACGCCCCAGGAGTGGCTGACGTGCGGGTCGCGCAGGTGGAGCGCGACCGTGGCCGCGGTCAGCCCGCCGATGGTGAGCACCGGACCGAGCATCCGCTCCGACCGTGTGGGCCGGGCGGCGAGGGGCTCGGTCGCCGTTTCATCGGCTGGTCATCGGCTCAGTGGCTCGGTCCGTTGAGGCCCATCCGGGACATCACCACGAACACGACGAGCGAGGCGGCGCCGAGCCCGACACCCACCCAGAACAACGCGATGTTCACGGGGTCGAACATCAGCCCGATGCCACCGACCACGAAGCCCAGCATCGCCACCGCGACGGCCGCCCAGGCTGCCGGGGTGTTGCCGTGGTTGTCAGACATGCACTGCTCCTCGTGGATCGGCCCGTCGTTCGGACCGTCGATTGGCTAGGCGCATCCTAGTGGTCGGCCGAGTCGGTCGGATCGTGCCCCTGGTCGATGGCGCGCCACAGGTCGAGCTCGTCGAGGTCCTCCGGCTGCGGCCTGGTCGCGGGCGCGTCGTACCGGCTGCCCATCTCGGGCCAGGCGCCGCAGAAGCGCACCGCGAGCACGGCCGCGGCCAGGGCCAGGAGCGAGCCGACGAGCGCCACCCACCACCAGCCGGTGACGTGTGCAGAGGTGTCGCGGGTGCCGAGGACGACGGTCGCGGCGCGCGCGGAGTCGAGCGCCGAGGCGCGGCCGAGGACGACGGTCGCGACGAGCCCCGCGGCGACCACGGCGCCCAGGGCGGCGACCACCCGTCGTACCCGCGCGCGGGTGACGAGTACGACGCCCCAGCACGCCAGAGCCACCAGTCCGAGCGCACCGGCCAGCGGCACGTGGCCCCCCGAGTGGTCGACGAGCGCGGAGCCGGCCTGGCTGTCGGGCGCGGCCCAGGGCTTGCCCCCGGCCAGCGCCGCCAGGCCAGAGCCGACGAGACCGACGAGGACGGTGGGAGCGAACAGGCGGCGGCCGTCAGCCATGCCCCGCCTCGGACCGGGCGTCCGCCTCCCAGAGCAGGTCGGCGTCGAAGCACGTGCGCGCGCCGGTGTGGCACGCCGGACCCTCCTGGTCGACCTGGAGCAGCACCGTGTCGCCGTCGCAGTCGAGCCGGACCGCCTTGACCCACTGGCGATGGCCGGAGGTCTCGCCCTTGACCCAGTACTCGCCGCGGCTCCGGCTCCAGTACGTCGCGCGGCCGGTGGCCAAGGTGCGGGCGAGCGCCTCGTCGTCCATCCAGCCGAGCATCAGCACCTCGCCGGTGTCGTGCTGCTGGGCGATCGCCGGGACCAGCCCGGCGTCGTTGCGGCGCAGACGCGCCGAGACGGCGGGGTCGAGATCCATGCCGCCATCCTCCCATCGAGATGTGGGCAGGCCCTGCACGGTCCGGGGCCGTCCCCGGGTTCGAGGCTCGAGAGAGCCGCCGGCCTCGGCGTGGGAGACAAAGTTTCGTCAAATCCCACACGGGGGGCCGGGATCTGCCGATACCGTGTCGTGGATTTGGCCACACCCCCCAAGTGCCCACGGCCACACGAGCGGCGCTCGCGCTCTCCAGGCGAGCGCCGTTCCGGCTTTCCTGGGTCAGGCCGGGCCTGTGTGGGAAGGCCGCGGGAGCGGCGTCCCCCCGCACGCGACGTACCGCAGCCGGGCTGCCTCGAGGCTGAGGCAGCCGTTCGGTCCGCCGCGGACGACGTCGCTGTCGTGGTCGTCCTGGCCGTCGTCGTACCACCCGCACTCGCTGCAGCGCTCGTTCGGCGCCGCGTTCGGCCAGGGTCGGGTAGCCGCAGCACGGGCACGGAAGCGGGCACCCCGAGCCGGGCGCGAGCACGTTGCCCTGCGCGGCGTACCACGCGAACCAGCGGTCCCGCGCCTCTGCCAGCTGCTCCTCGTCCAGGGGCGGCGGCATGGCGGAGGAGGAAATGGGGGTGCACTCGTCGGGGCTGCCCGAGACCGGCCGGCGACGAAACCGGGGCCAGGTCACCGGCACAGTGTGACAGGACGCCGCCGGAGGAAGCCCCGATCCGCCCGGTGAGGCCCGAGCAACAGTCCCGCCGCGGGAGCCGAGATCGGCTCAGCGGACCGGGTGGCCGGCCTGCGCGAGGGCGGACTTCACCTCGCCGATCGACACCGTCCCGAAGTGGAACACCGTGGCGGCGAGAACGGCGTCGGCACCGGCGTCGACCGCGGGTGGGAAGTCGGTGGCCGTGCCGGCTCCGCCCGGAGGCGATGACGGGGATCGTCACGGCCGCGCGGACCAGCCGGATCAGGTCGAGGTCGAAGCCGGCCTGCGTGCCGTCGGCGTCCATCGCGTTGAGCAGGATCTCGCCGGCGCCGAGGTCGACCGCACGAGCCGCCCACTCGATCGCGTCGAGCCCCGCGGCCTTGCGGCCGCCGTGGGTGGTGACCTCGAAGCCCGAGTCGGTGCCAGAGGCGCGGCGCGCGTCGAGCGAGAGCACGAGCACCTGGTTGCCGAAGCGGTCGGCGATCTCGGCGACCAGCTCGGGCCGGTGGATCGCCGCGGTGTTGACGGCCACCTTGTCGGCGCCGGCGCGCAGCAGCCGGTCGACGTCGTCGACCCCGGCGACTCCCCCGCCGACGGTGAGCGGGATGAAGACCTCCTCGGCGGTGCGCGACACGATCTCCAGGGTGGTCGTGCGGCCCTCGTGGGAGGCGGAGATGTCGAGGAAGGTCAGCTCGTCGGCGCCCTCGGCGTCGTACTTCCGGGCCAGCTCGACCGGGTCGCCGGCGTCGCGCAGGTCGCGGAAGTTCACCCCCTTGACGACGCGCCCGGCGTCGACGTCGAGGCAGGGGATCACGCGGACGGCGAGACTCATCCGGGTCCCCGTTCGAAGCGCAACGACGTGGGCATTCGGAGCGGGTGCTCACTCGTCCCCCGGGTGAGCATCAGCGCGTCCTCCAGGGTGAACCGACCCTCGTAGAGCGCGGTCCCGATGATGGCGCCCTCGACGCCGACCGGCACCAGGTCCACCAGCGCGGCCAGGTCGTCGAGCTCGGTGATCCCGCCGCTGGCGACCACCGGCCGCGAGGTCGCGCCGCAGACGTCCTGCAGGAGCTGGAGGTTGGGGCCCTGGAGCATCCCGTCCTTGTTCACATCGGTGACGACGTAGCGGGCGCAGCCCTCGCGGTCGAGCCGCTCCAGCACCTCGTAGAGATCTCCACCCTCGCGGGTCCAGCCGCGCGCAGCGAGCGTGCGACCGCGTACGTCGAGCCCCACCGCCACCCGGTCCCCCCACTCGGCGATCGCGGCGGCGCACCACTCCGGCTGCTCCAGCGCGGCCGTGCCGATGTTGACCCGGCGGCAGCCGGTAGCCATCGCCGCCGTCGATCGACTCGTCGTCGCGGATGCCGCCGCTCAGCTCCACGTGTACGTCGACCCGGCCGACGATGGCGGCCAGCAGGTCGCGGTTGTGTCCACGCCCGAACGCCGCGTCGAGGTCGACCAGGTGGATCCACTCCGCCCCGGCCTTCTGCCAGCGCAGCGCGGCCTCCACCGGGTCGCCGAAGCGCTTCTCGGAGCCGGCCACGCCCTGCACCAGCTGCACAGCCTGGCCGCCGGCGACGTCCACGGCGGGCAGCAGCTCCAGGTGGTCCGACACGGCCAGAACCCTATCGAGACCCCCGGGCGGAGCCTGCGAGGTCCGCGCACCGGGCGAGATCGAGGAGGCTCGGCTCGGTCCGTGACGGGGTCAGGGCCCGAGCGACCCGTCCCGGGATCCGTGGTGCGCCCGGCGGTGTGACGTCGTCTCACGGCGCACGACGGCTGCGATCTCACCGACGACCAACGGACGGCTGGCGTCCAGCACCACGGTGCGCGGCGCACCCAGCCCGTCGTACCGTCAGCCCCGGCGCCTCGCACCTCACCTCGACCACGTCATCCCACCACCGGCGCACGAGCGCCTTCACCCGCTCGGCACTCGAGCGGCGGCTCCACGGCTACGTCGAGGACTGCCTCGCCCCGCGAACTCCGTCAGCCGACGCACGACCTCCTGCTCCGCGTCGTACCGGAGCCACGACCGCGGCGTGTCCTCCGCGTCCACGGCCAGCTCGTCCTCGATCTCGCCCAGTGACACACACGCGCAGCCGAGCCGTTCGGCAAGCGCCGCGGCGACGAGGGCAGCGTCGGGCGGCCCGGTCACCACGACCAGTGGCGTGTCGTGCGTCATCGGCGCTGCATCACGAGGCGGACGACGGGGAACACGACGACGCTGACCACGAACGCGGCCAGGCGGGCGGCCCAGTCGGGGCGCACCAGCCACACCAGCAGGTTGAGCAGGAGCAGCACGCCGAACGTCGCCATCAGCTCGTGACGGCGGCGGGCCGCCAGGACGCCGGGCTGGAGGTAGGGCCGCGGGACCCAGCCGGTCATCGAGCGGCGACGCGCCCGGCTGCGCGCCTTCCGCTCGACCCGGCGCTGGCGGGCAGCCGCCCTGAGCGCGGCCTCCTGCTCGCGTGCGGCCCGACGGCGCGCCCGCTCCTTGCTCATGACGGGCTCATGACGGGCTCATGACGGGCTCACGACGGCTCACCGGGTCACAGCCCCTCGACCCAGGTGCGGAGCAGGGCGGCCCCGGCGTCTCCGGACTTCTCGGGGTGGAACTGCGTCGCCGTGAGCGGCCCGTTCTCGACCGCGGCGACGAACCTGTCGCCGCCGTGCTCGGCCCAGGTCACGAGGGGTGCGGTGGTGTGGCCGTCGGTCACCAGGTCCCAGGACCGCGCGGCGTAGGAGTGGACGAAGTAGAAGCGCTCGCCCTCGACCCCGGCGAAGAGCCGGGACCCGTCAGGCACCTCGACGGTGTTCCATCCCATGTGGGGTACGACGGGCGCCTGGAGCCGCTCGACCACGCCCGGCCACTCGTCGCAGCCCTCGGTCTCGACGCCGTGCTCGACCCCGCGCGCGAAGAGCACCTGCATGCCCACGCAGATGCCGAGCACCGGCCGGCCGCCCGCGAGCCGGCGGCCGATCGTGCGCGGGCCCTGGACGGCGCGCAGCCCCGCCATGCACGCGGCGAACGCGCCGACGCCGGGCACGACCAGCCCGTCGGCCGCCTCGGCGGCCGCCCGGTCGGCGGTCAGGTCGACCGAGGCACCGGCGCGCTCGAGGGCGCGCACGGCCGAGCGGACGTTGCCGGAGCCGTAGTCGAGGACGACCACTTTCGGGGACGCGTCAGCCATCGGGATCGGGGTCCCCGCGGCGTTGTGCGTCGGAGGAGCGAAGCGGGGGAGACGGAGAACGTCGTGGGGTGATCAGAGTGTCCCCTTGGTGGACGGGACCCCGGTCTCGCGCGGGTCGAGCGCGACGGCGTCGCGGAAGGCCCGGGCGAACGCCTTGAACTGCGCCTCGACCAGGTGGTGGGGGTCGCGTCCCGAGAGCACGCGCACGTGCACGGCCACCTGGGCGTGGAAGGCTAGCGTCTCGAAGACGTGGCGGGTCAGCGAGCCGGCGTAGTCGCCGCCGATCACGACGTACGCCTGACCGTCGGGCTCGCCGACGTGGACGCAGTAGGGCCGGCCCGAGACGTCGACCGCGCACTGGACCAGGGCCTCGTCGAGCGGCACCAGCGCGTCGCCGAAGCGCCGGATGCCCTGCTTGTCGCCGAGTGCCTCGCGCAGCGCCTGGCCGAGCACGATCGCGGTGTCCTCGACGGTGTGGTGGGCGTCGATGTGGGTGTCGCCGTCGGTGGTGACGGTGAGGTCGACCAGCGCGTGGCGGGCGAAGGAGGCCAGCATGTGGTCGAAGAAGCCGACCCCGGTCGCGACGTCGGAGCGCCCGGAGCCGTCGAGGTCGACCTCGACGTGGACCTTGGACTCCTTGGTCTCGCGGTCCAGGATGGCCGTGCGGGTCATGGGGTTGCCTCCGTCGTCTCCGTCACCGAGGTGAGTGCGTCCCTGAATGCTGCCATCTCCGCGGCCGGTGCCGATGGAGACCCGCAGCCAGCCGTCCGGCCCGGTCTCGCGGACCAGCACCCCACGGTCGAGCAGCCCCTGCCAGACGGCGTGCCGGTCGGGGAAGGTCCCGAACAGCACGAAGTTGGCGTCGGTGTCGGCCACCGTGAAGCCCTGGGCCCGCAGCCAGTCGACCGTCGCGTCGCGCTCGGCGCGCAGGTCGTCGACCGCACCGAGCAGCTCGTCGGCGTGCCGCAGCGCGGCCAGCGCGACCGCCTGGGTCACCGCCGACAGGTGGTAGGGCAGACGGACGACGCGCAGCGCGTCGCAGATCTCGGGCGTCGCCGCGAGGTAGCCGACCCGGGCGCCGGCGAGCGCGAACGCCTTGCTCATCGTGCGGGTGACCACGAGGTTCGGGTGGCTCGGCAGCAGCTCCAGCGCGCTCGGGGTGCCGGCGCGCCGGAACTCGGCGTACGCCTCGTCGACGACCAGCAGCCCCTCGTCGAGCTCCTCGCACAGCGCGGTGACGACCTCGGGGGCGAGCGCGGTGCCGGTCGGGTTGTTCGGCGACGGCAGCAGTACGACGTGTGGTCGCCGCGCCCGGACCAGCGCGACCGCTCGGTCGGGGTCGAGGGTGAAGTCCTCCTCGCGGTGCCCGACCTCCCAGCCGGTGTGGGTGTCGCGGGCGTACTCCGGGTACATCGAGTAGGTCGGCGCGAAGCTCAGCGCCAGCCGGCCCGGGCCGCCGAAGGCCTGCAGCAGGTGGAGCATCACCTCGTTGGAGCCGTTGGCGGCCCAGACCTGCTGCCGGCGTGACGCCGTGCCCGAGGTAGGCGGCGAGTGCCTCGCGGAGCGCGACGAACTCGCGGTCGGGGTAGCGGTTGAGCTCGCGCGCCGCCTCGGCGACGGCGCGCTCGATGTCGGCGACCACCGCCGCCGACGGCGGGTAGGGGTTCTCGTTGACGTTGAGGCGGACGGGGACGTCGAGCTGCGGGGCGCCGTAGGGCTCCAGGCCGCGCAGCTCCTCCCGCAGCGGGAGGGGCGTCATCGGCTGAACCGGATCGTGACGGCCTCGCCGTGGCCCGGCAGGTCCTCCGCCTCGGCGAGCGTGACCACGTGGCCGGCCACCTCCGCCAGCGCGTCGCGGTCGTAGTCGACGACGTGGACCGCCTTGCGGAACGCGCGCACCGACAGCCCGGAGGAGTGGCAGGCGCAGCCCGCGGTCGGGAGCACGTGGTTGGAGCCGGCGCAGTAGTCGCCCAGCGACACGGGGGCGAACGGCCCGACGAAGATCGCGCCGGCGTTGCGCACCCGGGCTGCCACGTCGGCCGCGTCCTCGGTGTGGATCTCGAGGTGCTCGGCGGCGTAGGCGTTGACCACCGCGAGCCCCTGCTCGAGGTCGTCGACCAGCACGATGGCGGACTGCCGGCCGCCGAGCGCCGTGCGGATCCGCTCGGTGTGGCGGGTCGCGGAGACCTGCTTGTCGAGCTCGGCCTCGACGTCGTCGGCCAGCCGCTCGGAGGTCGTGACGAGCACGCTGGCGGCGGCCGGGTCGTGCTCGGCCTGGCTGATCAGGTCGGCCGCGACGTACGCCGCGTCGGCGCTGTCGTCGGCGAGGATCGCGATCTCGGTCGGCCCGGCCTCGGAGTCGATGCCCGACCACGCCCTTGAGCAGCCGCTTGGCCGCGACCGTGTAGATGTTGCCGGGGCCGGTGACCAGGTCGACCGGCTCGCACTCCCCCGCCCCGTAGGCGAACATCGCGATCGCCTGCGCACCGCCGACGGCGTACACCTCGTCGACGCCGAGCAGCGCGCACGCCGCCAGGATGGTCGGCGCGGGCAGACCGCCGTGGTCCTTCTGCGGCGAGCTGGCCAGGGCGATCGACGCCGACGCCGGCGACCTGTGCGGGAACGACGTTCATCACCACGCTGGAGACCAGCGGCGCCAGGCCGCCGGGCACGTAGAGCCCGACCCGTCGGACCGGCACGAACCGGTGGGTGACCCGGGCGCCCGGCCCCAGCTCGGTGACCACCTCCGGCTCCAGCTCGGCCTCGCAGGTGGCCCGCAGCCGGCGGATCGACTCCTCGAGGCCGGCCCGGACCGCCGGGTCGAGCGACTCCAGCGCCTCCGCCAGCGCCGCGGCCGGCACCCGCAGGTGCTCGGGGGCCACCCCGTCGAAGCGCAGGGAGAGCTCCTGGATCGCCGCGGCGCCGCGGGTCCGGACGGCCTCGCTGATCGGGCGCACCACCTCGACCGCCGCCTCCACGTCGAACTCCGCACGCGGTACGACGGCGCGGTAGTCCTCGGGCGCGGCCGCGCCACGGAGGTCGATCCGGCGGATCAAGGGATGGGGCACGGCCACGATTCTAGGTCGAGCGAGGACGTCCACGTCCGGCGGAGCCGGGCGTGGACGGCCGCAGCGAGCGGCGAAGCGCGCTTGCGCGCGAGCCGACACCTCCACGTCCGGCAGAGCCGGGGGTGGACGGCCGCAGCGAGCGGCGAAGCGCGCTTGCGCGCGAGCCGACACACCTCCACGTCCGGCAGAGCCGGGGGTGGACGGCCGCAGCGAGCGGCGAAGCGCGCTTGCGCGCGAGCCGACACACCTCCACGTCCGGCGGAGCCGGGGGTGGACGGCCGCGCCGACACACCGTCCGGGCCGGACCCGGGTGGGGCGAAGAAGCGTGACCGGACGACTACTCTCAGGACATGGGCGACACGCTCCCGATGTTCCCGCTCAACTCCGTGCTGTTCCCCGGCATGAGCGTGCCCCTGCGAGTCTTCGAGGACCGCTACCGCGCCCTCGTGCACCACCTGCTCCGCGTCGACGACCCCACCGAGCGGGTCTTCGGCTCGGTCGGCATCCGCGAGGGCTACGAGGTCGGCGACCACGGCGCGCAGTGGCTGTTCCGGATCGGCTGCCGGGTGAAGATGACCGAGGTCGAGGCGTTCCCCGACGGCACCTTCGAGCTGGTCGCGGTCGGGCTGGACCGGATCGAGCTCGAGCGGCTCGACACCAGTGGCGCCTATCCGGTCGGCCACGTCACCCAGCTCGAGGAGCACGCCGAGGCGGTGCCCGCGCAGGTCGACGAGTCGGCCCGGCAGGTGTACGACGCCTACCGCGAGGCGCTCCTCGAGATCGACCGCGAGCCGCCGAGCGGCGACCTGCCGCAGGACCCGACGTACCTCTCCTGGGCGCTGGCGGCTCTGGCCCCCCTCAGCCTCTCGCAGCGGCAGGCGCTCCTCGAGGCCGAGGACGCGACCGGCCGGCTGCGCATGGTCACCGACGTGATCCGCGCGGAGCTCCGCACGATGCGGGTCTTCCCCTCGCTGCCGGCCACCGACATCGCCCGCACCCGCTGGTCACCCAACTAGGTCCAAGGGTCGGTCGCGCCGGTCCAGACCAACGGTCGGTGTGCCAGGCACCGTCACCGGGTCTCGTCGCGCGGTCACTTCCTCGCCCCTCGGGCTCGACTGCCTCTTCAGTCGGTCGAGATCTTCAGCGAGGTACGGGCGACGCCGCCGTCGATCCAGCCGGAGAAGCCGAACGCCTTGAGCGGGGCGATGTTGTCGACGACCTGGTGGTCGCCCTCGGACAGCTGGCCGACGATCTTCTGCAGGTCGTCGACGTTGACGTAGACGACGACGCTCGCGTCGCCCGCCTTGGGCACGACGCTGCGGAACGCGTCGGAGTCACCGAGGTCTCCGCCGGCGAGCACCTGATGCCGATAGGCAGCGGTGGGGCCGACCACGACGAGGCCGTGGCCACTGTCGGAGCCGAGGACCGTCGTCCCGCTCGGGTCCTGTGCCCGCACCTTGTCGAGCACCTTCTCGATCGCGTCCGCGTCGCCTCGGACGGTCACCGCCACCGGCACTCCCTCGCCGTCGCTGGACATGGAGGCGGCCTCGAAGTCGAAGTCCTTGCTGATCGACAGCGCCGTCGACGACCCGAGCAGCGTCTCGACGTCGGTCGGGCAGGTCGAGGCCCGAGGCCCGGCTCAGCTGGTCGAGCAGCTGCTGGCCACTCTTGCCACCACCGAAGGCCTGGGACATCTGGTCGGCGTACCTGCCGAGCCAGCCGGGTGCGAGTCCGACGCCGATGGCGGCCGCGGTGTCGTCGGGCAGGTTCTCGACCAGGGTGCCACCCTGGTCGCTGGCCACGCCGCCCTTGGTCAGCGCAGGGTCGGTGGCCGTGGCGAGCTCGAGACCGTCGCCGGTGAAGCGGATGGTGGCCGCGGCGCCCGCGAAGTCCTTCAGGACGCCGGCGAACGCACCGCTGCCCGTGCTCGGGCTCGAGGTGTGCGCCGCGGTCGTCGCGGACGACATGAAGCTGCCGCCCGGTGCGCCGAGGTCGCCGAGGTCGCTCCCCAGGTTGTCGAGCCGGTCGGCGAGGTACTGGCCGGCTGCCGGGGCGGCGTACAGGTTGACCACGCCGGAGTCGCCCACCGCCTGGGTCCACCTCTGGTACGTCGCGTCGTCGGCCAGCGTCGCGTGCTCGGTCTCGGAGACGACCTCGTCGACGACGTCGTGCGAGCCGGCGACGACGGCCCACCCGTCGTGCACGTCGTAGGCGAGGTCTCCGGGGCCCTGGCCACAGGTGGTGATCTCCTGGAGAGCGGTCTCTGCCCTGTGGTCGTCGGTGACCTGGACCACCGTGACGGGTTGTGGGTTCGCCCTCCCGATGTCGACCGCGGCGACCGCCATCCGGTTGCCGAGCCACGGGTCGATGTCGTCGGTCGAAGGTCAGGCCGTCGCAGCCGAGGCCCCGGATCAGCTCGTCGCCGAGCTTGTGACGGACGTCGTCGACGCTGTGGATGCCGACCTTGTCCTTGAACGCCGGGAACTTGTTGAGCGTGCGGAACGCGTCGATCTTCTGGCTCCCGCTCGGGTCGAGGTCGACGCTGACGTAGGCGAGGGTCGTGGAGGGCAGGGCCTCCGCCGGCTGGGCACCCTGCTGGAAGAACGAGACCATGGCCCAGGCACCGGCTCCGAGCGCGACCACACCGACCACGCCGCCGCCGACCAGCCAGGTGGTCCGCCGACCGCGGCGGCCTCGAGGCGCATCGCCCGGCGGACCGTCGGGTGACAGGAACCTCGCCCCGCTCGCGGAGTCGAGGTACTCGGGCGCGCCCGAAGGCGGCTGCTGCTCGGACAAGATCGTGCTCCCCGTGAACTCTGCGCCCTGTAGCGCGTGCGGGCGGGAGCCTATCCGGAGCTGGTCTCTGTCATGCCCGCTTCAGTGGGTTCGGTCGTCGTGTCGGCGCGGCGGCGGCCGGCGCGTACGCCGGGCAGGGCGAAGAACACCAGGGACAGCACGAACAACGAGACCATCGGCCACACCAGGTAGGGGGTCTTGCCGTTCACCACGAGCTGGGCGGACATGTGGGTGCCGTCGGCAGCGGTCTTCGCGAGCCGCGCGGGGTCGGGCGGGCCGAGCGCGACGCCGACGGCGTGCATCGTGTAGGCGGCGGCCAGTGACCCGAGGGTGACCGCTGCGAGCACGAGCAGCTCGTTGCGACGGGTCAGGAGGCCGGCGGCCAGGGCCGTCAGCGCGCTCGCCACGACGGACACGACGACGTAGAGGCCGGTGCCGGTGAAGACCTGTCGCAGCGAGCCGTAGTCGGTGTAGAAGAGCTGGTGCTGCTCGACCACCTGGGTGGGCGGGCTCCAGACCCACTCCCACACCACGCCGGCCACGGCGCCCACCACGACGTAGGCCGCCACCACGGCGACGGCGAACAGGACCGAGCTGCGCAACCGCACGGGGGACGGGTCGTCGGCGGTCATCGGCTCAGGCACCCGGGGCCGAGGAGCTGCTTGAGGTCGGCGAAGAGCGCGGCGCCGGCGGCCACCCGCAGGCGGTCGTCGACCCGCATCACGGTGGTCCGCTCGCGACCGAGGAGGCGCAGGTGCACCTCGCTCACGCCCGGATGGGTGCGCAGCACCTCCTTGAGCTGGTCGACCACCGGCGGCGTGCAGCGGGTGATCGGCATGCTCACCACCACCGGGCCCGTGCGGTCGTCGGTGAGGTCGGGGACGGTGAGCTCCTCGCCCCTGATCTCGGGCTGGTCCTTGCTGCGCGACAGCTTGCCGCGGACGGTGACGATGGTGTCCTCGGCCAGCAGGCTCCCGGCCAGCTGGTAGGTGCCGGGGAACAGCAGCACGTCGATGCCACCGTCGAGGTCCTCGACGGTGACCACGGCCCAGGTGTCGCCCTTGCGCGTGATCTTGCGCTGCACCGAGGTGATCAGGCCGGTGACGGTGATCGGGCTGCCGTCGGGACGCTCCTCGTCGAGGAGGAGCTGCCCGATGCTGCAGTCGCTGGCGCCGGCGAGCACGTGCTCGAGGCCCATCAGCGGATGGTCGGAGACGTAGAGCCCGAGCATCTCCCGCTCGTGCCCGAGCAGGGTCATCTTGTCCCACTCCTCGACCTCGGGGACCGCGATCGCCATCCCGAAGCCGGAGTCCTCGTCATCGAGGCCGCCGAACAGGGAGTCCTGGCCGATCGCCTCGTTGCGCTTGGTCTCGACGTACTGGTCGACCGCCTGCTCGTGGATCGCGACCAGCGCGCGCCGCCCGTGGCCCATGTCGTCGAAGGCGCCGCCCTTGACCAGCGACTCGATCACCCGCTTGTTGCAGACCAGGGCCGGCACCTTGGCCATGAAGTCGTTGAAGTCGGCGAAACGCTCCTCCTGCCTGGCCTCGACGATCTTGTCGACGACGTTGGCCCCGACGTTGCGGATCGCGGTCAGCCCGAACCGGATGTCGCCGCCGACCGGGGTGAACGTCGCGTCCGACTCGTTCACGTCGGGTGGCAGCACCTGGATCTTCATCCGCCGGCACTCGTTGAGGTAGATCGCCATCTTGTCCTTGTCGTCCTTCACCGACGTCAGGAGCGCGGCCATGTACTCGGCGGGGTAGTTGGCCTTGAGGTACGCCGTCCAGTAGGACACCAGCCCGTACGCCGCGGCGTGGGCCTTGTTGAAGGCGTAGTCGGAGAACGGGACCAGGATGTCCCAGAGGGCCTTGATCGCGCTCTTGGAGTAGCCGTTGGCGAGCATCCCGGCCTCGAACGGCACGAACTCGGCGTCGAGGATCTCGCGCTTCTTCTTGCCCATCGCCTTGCGCAGCAGGTCGGCCTGGCCCAGGGAGTAGCCGGCGACCTTCCGGACGATGGCGAGCACGTGCTCCTGGTAGACGGTCAGGCCGTAGGTCTCGCCGAGGATCTCGTCGAGCGGCTCGGCCAGCTCGGGGTGGATCGGCTCGATCGGCTCGCGCCCGGTCTTGCGGCGGGCGTACTTGTTGTGGGAGTCCATGCCCATCGGCCCGGGCCGGTAGAGCGCGCCGACCGCGCAGATGTCGGCGAACTGGTCGGGACGCATCGAGCGGAGCAGGGCCCGCATCGGGCCGCCGTCGAGCTGGAAGACGCCCAGGGTGTCACCGCGCGCCATCAGGGCGTACGTCGTCGCGTCCGTCAGCGGCAGGTCCTCCAGCACGACCGTCTCGCCGCGGTTGCGGGCGATGTTCTTGACGGCGTCGTCGAGGACGGTGAGGTTGCGCAGCCCCAGGAAGTCCATCTTGATCAGCCCGAGGTGCTCGCACATCGGGTAGTCGAACTGGGTGATGATCGCGCCGTCCTGGGGCCGGCGGATCAGCGGCACGATGTCGATCAGCGGCTCGCTCGACATGATCACGCCGGCCGCGTGCACGCCCCACTGGCGCTTGAGACCCTCGATCCCGATCGCGGTGTCGACGACGGTCTTGACGTCGTGGTCGCTGTCGTAGAGGGAGCGGAACTCGCCGCCCTCGCCGAAGCGGCGGTGCTCGGGATCGAAGATCTCCTTGAGCGGGATGTCCTTGCCCATCACCGCGGCCGGCATCGCCTTGGTGATCCGGTCGCCCATCGCGAACGGGTACCCGAGGATCCGGCTCGCGTCCTTCACCGCCTGCTTGGCCTTGATCGTGCCGTAGGTGACGATCATCGAGACGCGGTCCTCGCCGTACTTCTCGGTGACGTAGCGGATCACCTCGCTCCGCCGGCGCTCGTCGAAGTCGATGTCGAAGTCGGGCATGGACAGGCGCTCGGGGTTGAGGAAGCGCTCGAACAGCAGCCCGTGCTCGAGCGGGTCGAGGTCGGTGATCCGCATCACGTAGGCGCACATCGAGCCGGCGCCCGAGCCACGCCCCGGGCCGACCCGGATGCCGTTGTCCTTGGCCCAGTTGATGAAGTCGGCGACGACGAGGAAGTAGCCCGGGAAGCCCATCTGGACGATGACGTCCATCTCGAACTCGGCCCGCTCGCGCGACGCCGCGGGTACGCCGCCGGGGTAGCGGTGGACGCAGGCCCTTCTCGACCTCGCGGCGGAACCAGCTCTCCTCGGTCTCCTCGGCGGGCACCGGGAAACGCGGCATGTAGGTGCCGTTGCCCTCGGTGAAGCTGACCTCGCACCGCTCGGCGATCAGGAGGGTGTTGTCGCAGGCCTCCTTCATGCCGTGCTTGTGCTCCCACAGCTCGCGCATCTCGGCCGCGGACTTGATGTAGTAGCCGTCGCCGTCGAGGCGGAAGCGCTTCGGGTCGCTCATCACCGACCCGGACGACACGCAGAGCAGGTGCTCGTGGGCGGGGGCGTCCTCGCGGTTGACGTAGTGGGAGTCGTTGGTCGCGATCACCGGGATGCCGAGGTCCTTGCTCAGCTGGAGCAGGCCGTCGCGCACCCGCTTCTCGATGACCAGGTCGTGGTCCATCAGCTCGATGAAGTAGTTGTCGCGACCGAGGATCTCCTGGAAGTCGCCGGCCGACTTCCGGGCCTTGGCGTAGTCGCCGATCCGCAGCCAGGTCTGGACCTCGCCGGAGGGACAGCCCGTGGTGCCGATCAGCCCCGCGGCGTACTCGGCGAGGAGCTCGCGGTCGGCCCTGGGCTGGTAGTAGTAGCCCTCCATGCTGGCTCGGCTGGAGAGCCGGAAGAGGTTGTGCATGCCGGCCGTGGTCTCGGCCAGCAGCGTCATGTGGGTGTAGGCACCCGACCCGCTCACGTCGTCGTCGCCGCCGTCGTTCCACCGCACCCGCTTCTTCTCGAAGCGGCTGGTGTCGGGTGTGAGGTAGGCCTCCATCCCGATGATCGGCTTGATGCCGGCCGCGGTCGCCTTGCTGTAGAAGTCGTAGGCGCCGAACACGTTGCCGTGGTCGGTCATCGCGATGCTGGTCATCCCGAGCTCGCTGGTGCGGGCGAACAGGTCGTCCAGCCGCGCCGCACCGTCGAGCATGGAGTACTCGGTGTGGACGTGGAGATGGACGAAGTCCCCACCGGTGACAGAGCCGGACGACATGAGCGGCGCGGTCCTCCTCAGCGGTGCGAGCGGTCAACAAATCAGGAGGTCGGGCAGGCCAGGCACACGGCCTGGACGGACCAGCTGGGGGAAGAGCGCCAGCCTACGCGACCACTCACTCAGATCCTGACAGGGCACACCGACAGTCCCGTCGTACGGCGGTCGCGGCGGCCAGCCGCTGGGCCGAGTCAGGCAACGACCCCTGCGGTCGGGAGCACGAGCGAGATCACCGCGCCACCGTCGGGCCCGTTGGCGGCGCTCACCCGCCCGCGATGGGCCTCGGCCACCGCCCTGACGATGGCGAGTCCCAGCCCGGTCCCCGCGTGGGGCCCGGCGCTGTGGAACTGCTCGAAGACCAGCGGCAGCTGGCCCGCGGCTATCCCGAGACCGTCGTCGGCGACCTCGACGACGACCTCGTCGGCGACCGCCAGACCGCGGAGCACGATGGTCCCGCCCTCCTCGGTATGACGGACCGCGTTCTCCACGGCACTGTCGACGGCGACCTCCAGTCGGGACGGATCGGCCAGCACGCTCAACGGAGGACACTCGACGCTCCAGTGCCGGTCCGGTGCGCCGGCGCGCCACCGACGGGCGGTGCGCTCGAGCAGGGCGGCGAGATCCACCTGCTCCGCGTGGATCGAGACCTCGTCGGACTGGGCCAGCGCGAGCAGCCGGGCCGCGATGCCCTCGAGCTTGTCCAGCTCGTCGAGGACCACCGCGATGTCCTCGTCGCCCGTGGCATCCTCCTGCTGTCTGCCCAGGAGCTCGGTGAAGCCCCGGGCGACCGTGATCGGCGTACGCAGCTCGTGGGACGCGAAGCGGACGAACCTCCGCTGCCGCTCACGGGCCTGGCGCTCGCTCTCCGCCAGCCGGTGGGCTTCGGCCGTCGCTGCCATCCGCCGCCGGACGTGCCAGACCATCACCAGGAAGAGCAGTGCCATCAGGGGGATCTCGCTCGTCTCCTGCCATCCCGTGTCACCGTCCCGGGCGTGCAGGACCAGCGGCACGCCGGTCACGACCGTCACCACGACACAGGTGAGCCACATCTTCGGCAGTGACCACGGCCGCAGCCCGTAGACGACCGCGGTGCTCACCCAGACGAAGTGGAACGGGATGGTCTCGGCACCGGCCACGACGTACATGAGCAGGGCGTTCGCACCCGCGAACACGGCCCAGACCGGGAGGAGCAGCCGCTCACGCGCTGAAGCAGTAGCCCACATTGCGCACCGTCTCGATATGCCACCGGTCGATCTTGGCTCGGAGGCGGCCGACGTACACCTCGAGGACGTTGCTGCCCGGGTCGAAGCAGAAGCCCCAGACGTCCGACAGCAGCTCGTCGCGGGTGCACACCTCACCCGCGCGACGCATCAGGTGGCCGAGCAGGATGAACTCCCGCTGGGACAGAGCCGTGCTGCGGTCGCCGTCGTGCAGAACACGCCTGTGCAGGTCGAGCCGCATGGTGCCGACCTGTAGCCAGCGAGCAGGCGCCGGCCGTCGGTGCCTCGGCCAGCCGGGAGTCGACCCGTGCGAGGAGCTCGGCCACCGCGAAGGGCTTCGCCAGGTAGTCGACGGCGCCGGCTCGCAGACACTGCACCCGGGACTCGACGTCGCCGACGGCGGACAGGACCAGCACCCGGGCCCGGCTGTCCCGCGCCAGCAGCTCCCGCAGCACTCCGTGCCCGTCGATGCCGGGGAGCAGGAGATCGAGGATGACCAAGTCGAAATCGCGGTCGGCCGCCATCAGCAGCGCGTCCTCGCCGGTCCGCGCCGTCTCGACGGCGTGCCCCTGCGACCCCAGCGCGCGCGAGACGAAGCGCGCGATCCGCGGCTCGTCGTCGACCACCAGCAGATGTGCCACCGGTATCCCCCCTGGGGAGCGACTATCGCGACGGAACCTTGGAAATACCTGATACGACACAAGCAGGCCCGGCGCGTGGTGCGCCGGGCCTGCTGGTTCCCCCTGGGTTGGTCAGTTGACGACGCGGTACCGCGCCTGCATGCCGGCCAGGATGTGGTCGTTGACGTGGCAGTGGAACAGCCAGGTGCCGGGATCGTCGGGCACCATGTCGCTGACCATCATCATCCCGGGCAGCAGGTCGATCATGTCGCCTCGCATGCCGTTGGTCGTCACCGTGTTTCCGTGCCAGTGCGGGGTGTGCAGGTCGACCTCGGTGCCGAGGCTGAACGTGTACCAGCGCACCCGCTGACCCACCCGCACGGTCGGGACCGGCCCGTTGCCGTAGACGTAGCCGTTGATGGAGTGCATGAGGTTGCTCTCCTCGAAGGCGTCCTCGTCGTCGGCCGGGATGCTGTGCGGCGCCCCCGCCAGCTGGTGCAGGTTGCGGTCGAGGTACGGGCTGTTGTTCTCGTTCTCGACGGTGAAGTAGGAGAAGATCTCCCGGTCGACGTCGGTCGGCATGGCGGTCACCGGGTCTGCCATCCCCTTGGCGGTGATGACCATCGGACCGACCAGGCCGGCGTTGGTGTCGGCGACCTCGTCGGTGTGCGAGTGGTACATCCACAGCACCGACGAGCCGTCCATGGGGCCGGGGCCGGCGCGTTCCGGCACGTCCCACGTGTAGGTGTAGGTCCCCCCGGGCGGCACGGCGTCGTCGTCCTTCGCGGCTCCCGAGGTGCCGTCGGCGTACGGCGCGCCCTCGGAGGTCTTCTTGTAGAAGACGCCGTGGGGGTGGATCGAGGCCGGGTACGGCGTGTTGTTGCGGAAGACGACCCGGATGGTGTCGCCCACCTCGGCCCGGATCACCGGTCCGAGCATGCCGAGCGAGTCGTCGCAGACCCTCGTGGTCACCGCGCACGACGTCGGTGTCGGGATCCGATGCGTGAAGGTGGCGTCGGTGTAGCCGCGGTACAGCGACTTCCAGTACTTGTGCCCGATCCGGTTGGGTCCGTTCAGGGTGAACACCTGCTCGTCGGGTGTGAACGGCTTGCCGGTGATGTCGTTGGTGCCGTCGGGTGCGTAGTCCCAGAGCACCTGGTCGGCCGCTATGTAGTACGTCCGGACCTGGCCGGCACTCGCCGCAGCGAGCTCGGCGCCGTGGTCGTGGTGGCCGGGCGGCGACCCGGTGACCGACGACCCACAGGCTGCGACGACGCTCATGGCCGCTCCCGCGACCAGAACCTTCCAGATCTTGCTCGTGTCCCTGATGGACATGTCCCGCCCCTCTCGACGATGCGTGCGTGCGCGCTCATGCTGTGCGCACCACGCGTCCCGGGAGCCGAACCTGAACGAGCCGTCATCTGACTGTCATCCGGCCTTCACGTCTGCCGGGGCGAGCCTCAGCAGGGCCGTCCGGAGGTCCGTCGGCTCAGCCGTCGGTCGCCAGGAGCACGTCCGACGCCTTGACCACGGCCGTGACGCTGCTGCCCTCCTCGAGGCCGAGCTGGGCGACCGCCTCGACCGTGATCGACGCGACGAGTCGGACACCGTTGGCGTCGATCTCGACGTTGGCGATGGCCTCACCGGCGTTGATACCGGTGACGCGACCGGGAATCTGGTTGCGTGCGCTGAGCTGCATGACCTACTCCTCGTTGTTGGTTGTGGATGAGTAAACCGTGATGGCGGCCGGCGGCACCGTGGCCCACAAGGCACCGCCATCGTCGAGCTTGAGCTGGTCGACCGCGGCCGGCATGACCTCCGCGGTGATCGAGGGCTTCCCGTCGATGCGCACGCGCACGCGGTCGCCGATCTTCTCGAAGGCACCCGTCAGCGACCTTGCTGCGAACACCACGATCTGTCCCGAGGGCTTCCCCGACGCCAAGTCCGACGAGTTGCTGGAGCCGGAGCCACAGGCCGCCAGCACCAGCACGGCCGCGGACAGGCCCACCACGATGCGAGCGCGACCGGGTCCGCCAGCGTGGGGTGACCCGGCTCTGGGACCGTGGTCGCTCCGACTGTCCACAGATCTCTGTCTCAACCTCCGCCTCCACCGTGGCCTACCCCTAGGTAATACCTAGGCGACAGTCTGCCGCGGGCGGGTCACATCCCCCGCGCCGGGTGATCTGGTCCACGATCGCCGGAGGTACGTCGTCCACCGGTCAGGGGCGCCAGGCCATCCGGAGGTCCGGCGACTTCTCCTCGTTCCCGGACCCGTCGGTGCGCTCGACCTCGACCAGGCCACGCCGCTCGTAGAGGCGCCGCGCGCCGGTGTTGCTCTCGAAGACCCACAGCTCGAAGCCCTCGCGGGTGGGTCGCCTCGACCACGTCGAGCAGCAGCGAGCCGATCCCCTGGCCCTTGAGGTCGGAGCGCACGTAGAGGCCCTCGAGGAACGTCGGCGTACAGATGGCGTGGCCGAGGGGTCCGGCGTCGGACTCCGCCACCCACACCGTGACGTCCGCCTGGGCGAACTGGCGCGCGTAGTAGCCGCGGTGCTCCTCGTCGGTGTGCATCGCCGGGGGCATCTGCGGCACCGCGGCCCGGCGGGCGTCGGAATACAGGTCGGCCAGAGCCTCCGCGTCGTCGACGGTCGCCAGACGGACGCTGACGTCGCCGCCGAGGTCAGTCGGAGTCACGGATCACCTCGAGGGCGTGGGCCAGGTCGTCGGGGTAGGTCGACTCGTACTCGACGTACTCACCGGAGTCGGGGTGCTCGAAGCCGAGCCGGGTCGCGTGCAGCCACTGCCGCTCGAGCCCGACCCGCTTCGACAGCGTCGGGTCCGCGCCGTAGGTCAGGTCACCCACGCACGGATGCTTCAACGCGCTCATGTGCACCCGGATCTGATGGGTGCGTCCGGTCTCCAGGTGGATCTCGAGCAGGGACGCGAACCGGTGGGCCTCGAGGGTCTCGTAGTGGGTGACGCTGTGGCGGCCCTCGGCCATCACCGCGAACTTGTAGTCGGCGCGCGGATGGCGGCCGATCGGGGCGTCGATGGTGCCGCTCAACGGGTCGGGATGGCCCTGGACCAGCGCGTGGTACACCTTGTCGACGGTGCGGTGGCGGAAGGCGTTCTTGAGCACGGAGTAGGCGCGCTCCCCCTTGCAGATCACCATCACGCCAGAGGTGCCGACGTCGAGCCGCTGGACGATCCCCTGCCGCTCCGACGCACCACTGGTGGCGATCCGGAACCCGGCCGCGGCCAGGTGACCGACGACGGTCGGGCCGGTCCAGCCGGGCGACGGGTGGACGGCGATGCCGACCGGTTTGTCGAGTACGACGATCGACTCGTCGTCGTGGATGATCCGGATCCCCTCGACGAGCTCGGGCTTGACGACGAGGAGGTCTGCCACCGGCGGGATGGTCACGTCGAGCATGGCTCCCCGCGTGCACCCGGTCGCTCTTGCCGGCGAGCTGCCCGTCGACCTCGACGTGGCCCTCGGCGATGAGTGCGGCCGCGCGGGTGCGGGACACGCCGAACATGCGGGCCAGCGCGGCATCGAGCCGCTCCCCGGCCAGGCCCTCGGGGACGGTGACGACGCGCTGCTCCGGCGAGCCGGTCACGACCGGTCGCCGCGCTGGCTGCGGGCGCCGGTGATGCCGATGCCCCGCCAGGTCTGGATGATGATCAGCACCACGGCCACGTCGATGAGCATGTCGGCGACGTTGAAGACCGGCCAGTGCGGCAGCGCCAGGAAGTCGACGACGTGACCGCGCAGCACGCCCGGCTCCCGGAAGATCCGGTCGGTGAGGTTGCCGCAGACACCGGCGAGCAGCAGACCGAGTGCCACCGCCCAGATGCGGTCGCCCAGGCGCCGGCCGAACCGGATCACCACGCCGGCGGCGACCAGGGCGATCACCGACAGCACCAGCGTGTACGACGTACCGGTGCTGAAGGCGGCGCCCGGGTTGCGGACCAGCTCGAGGCGCAGCACCCCGTCGACCACGTCCACCGGGTCCCGGTCGGTGAGGTGGCGCACGGCGAGCACCTTGGTCACCACGTCGACGGCGTACGCCGTCACCGCCACCACGGCGAAGATCAGGCGATGGCTCGACGAGCCGCGACCGTCAACCGCTCGAGGCGCCTGGTCAGTCGGCTCCTCAGGACCCGTCGCAGCAGGATCGGTGGAAGTCAGCGACGTTCCTCGCGTTGCTTGCATGTCAGGCACAGTGTGGCACGCGGGAACGCCATGGCCCGACCCTTGCCGATCGGGTTGCCGCAGGACTCGCAGATGCCATAGGTACCGTCCGCGATGCGGGCCAGCGCCCGGTCGATCTGGGCCAGCTTCTCGCGCTCGTTGTTGACGACCGTCAGCTCCTGGTCGCGCTCGAAGCTGGTGGCCCCCATGTCCGCCTGGTCGTGCCCGGCGCCGTCACCGGCGTCGCGCATCAGCCCGGCGAGCTCCTCCTCCTGCGCGGTGAGGGTACGGATCACGCGGGCGCGGTCGTCGTGCAGGTCGGAGAGGACCTCGTCGACCTCGGCCTTGGTCCAGGGCTTCTCACCGGGCAGGACCGGGAAGCTCGACGGTGCGGGCGTCTTGGTCCGCGGCGTCTTGGTGGCCGCCTTCGTGGTGGCGGTCTTGGTGGCGGTCTTGGTGGCGCGGTCTGGGCGGTCGTGTTCGTGGCTGCCTTCTTCGTTCGTCGGGACGTGGGACCAGATGCGGCCTTGGCGGCCGGTGCCTTCGTGACGGGTGCCTTCTTGCTGGCGGGCGCGGCCTTCTTCGCCGAAACCTTCCTCGCACCAACGTTCGTGGCGGGCGCCTTCTTCCCGACCGGGCGGCCTTCTTCGCGGCCGCGCTCTTCGCAGCCGGGGCGGCCTGCTTCGTCGGGGTCTTCTTCGCCGCCGAGGTCTGCTTGGCAGGGGCCTTCTTCGCGGGCGCCTTCTTCGCGACCGGGGCCTTCTTGGCTGGGGCCTTCTTCGCGGGCGCCTTCTTCGCGGCCGCTGCGGCCTTCTTCGCGGGCGCCTTCTTCGCGGGCGCCTTCTTCGCGACCGAGGCCTTCTTCGCCGGTACCTTCTTCGCGGGCGCTGCCTTCGTCGAGGGAGCCTTCTTCGCCGGGGCCTTGGTGGCCGTCGCCTTCTTCACCGGTGCGGAGGTCTTCGCTGCGGCCTTCTTGGCTGCGCCAGCCGTGCCGTTGGTCGCGGCAGCGGGCGGCCGGCGGGCGACCACCTTGCGGGCGGCCGAGGCGGCCTTGCCGGCCAGAGACCGGGTCGTGCTGCGAGCCATGAGGAACCTTCCGGGCATCGCGCGCGAACGCGTGGAGGGGTGTGGACGGCGGTCCGAGGTGCAGGCACCGTCGATGGGGGAGGGTATATCCGTCGGAGGGCTCTCTCAAAGCAGGCACGCCTGACGGGACGGGTCGGGTCTCGCCATCCCGGCGTGGACTCACCCCTGCGGGGGAGGGAAATGACGATCGGCCGGTTCCCCCAGGGGGCTACCGGCCGATCGTGTGCGCGTGGTGCGGGTCAGGACTCGTCGTCGCCGAGCACCGACCGCAGCCGCTTGGGCGCGTTCGCGCCGGAGTCGTGGGACCCCGGGGTCGGGTCGGCCGAGCCGGAGCTCTCCAACGCCTCGAGCTGCTGGCTGAAGTAGACCTTCAGCCGGGAGCGGTACTCGCGCTCGAACGCCCGCAGGTTGTCGACCTCCCCCGAGAGACGGTCGCGCTCGTTCTCGAGGTCTCCGAACAGCTGGGTACGACGCTCGGCCGTCTCGCTGTCGAGGGACTGCGCACGCCCGCGGGCGTCCGCCTCCATCTTGTCGGCGTTGGTCTTCGCCTCGGACTCGAGACGCTCGGCCTTGGTGCGGGCCTCGCCGATGATCTTGTCGGCCTCGCCCTTGGCGTCGTCGACCAGCTGGTCGGCGTTGCGGCTGGCCAGCTCGAGCAGGCGGGCCGCGGCGTTGGACGCGTCGCCGATGGTCTCGACGCGGATCGTCTCGATGCCCGCGGGCGCGACGCCGACGGGCGACACCGCGGCGGAGACGGCCGGGGTCTGGGTCGTCGGGGTCGGGCTCGGGCTCCGGGGCTGTTGCCACCGGCTCGGGAGTCGGCGCCGGCGGCTCGGGCGCGGCGGCCGGGGCCTCGGGCGCGCCGCTCTGGGCGGCGGACAGCTTGGAGCGGAGGTCGTCGTTCTCGCGGGTGAGGCGCGCGAGCTCGGCCTCCACCTCGTCGAGGAACTGGTCGACCTCACCCATGTCGTAGCCCTCGCGGAGCCGGACAGGAGTAAAGCGCTTGTTGCTCACGTCCTCAGGCGTCAGCGGCATGACCTCACCCAATTCCTAGTGTCATCGTTCTCAACGGATCGAACAATAGCGCCTCACCTGACCCCCCGGTCACTCCCGAGTCGAGGCACGGCGCGGACGAGGTACGACGTCGCCGCAGGTCAACCGTAGTCGGATCAGCTCTGGTTGAAGAACCCACCCTCGACCAGACGCTGCTTGTCCTCCGCCGCCACCGTCACGTTGGGCGGCGACAGCAGGAACACCTTGGCCGTCACCCGCTCGATGGTGCCGCGGGTGGCGAAGACCAGACCGGCCGCGAAATCGACGAGACGCTTGGCGTCGGCGTCGTCCATCTCCGAGAGGTTCATGATCACCGGGATGCCCTCGCGGAAGTTCTCACCGACCGTGCGCGCCTCGTTGTAGGTGCGCGGGTGGAGGGTGGTGATCATCGAGAGCTCGGCGATGCCGCCGGCCGGAGCCGGCGCAGACGTACGTCGACGCTCCGAGAGGTCGGCCACCGGAGCCGGCTGGGCCTTGCTCGTCTGAGCCTTGGCGGGCACCGAGGGACGACGCGCGGGCTGGCGAGGGTCCTCGGCCTCGGCGTAGCCCTGATCGTCGTACTCGTCGTCATAGACGCCGGTGTCCTCGAGCAGGCCGAGGTACTCGCCGATCTTGCGCATCGCGCTCATGGGATCCAACCTTTTCGTTCCGATGCCCTGCTCAGGCCTCTGGGTGGTTGTGACGCTACTCGATGTGCGGACGCCGACCGAGGATTGCCGAGCCGACACGCACGTGTGTCGCACCCGCCTCGATCGCGGCCTCCAGGTCGTGGCTCATCCCGGCGGAAAGCCAGGTGGCGTCAGGGCGTTCGCGAAGGAAGTCGTCGCGGATCACGGACAGCAGCGCGAAGGCCGCGCGAGGGTCCTCGTCGAGGGGAGCGACCGCCATCAGGCCGCGCAGCGTGAGCATGCCGGCGGCATCGACGGCGTCGGCCAGCGACGCCAGTTCGGCAGCGGCGGCACCCGAGCGGCCGGCGCGACCGGGCGGGTCGAGGCTCACCTGCAGCAGTACGTCGACGGGGTGGCCGCGCTCATGGGCACCACGGTCGAGGGAGGAGACGAGCTTGGTCCGGTCGACCGACTCGACGACGTCGGCGTAGGAGCCGACGGCCGCGGCCTTGTTGCTCTGCAGGCCGCCGATGAAGTGCCAGCGTGAGCGGGAGGTCAGCGCACTCGGCGCGCTTGTCGGCGGCCTCGGGATGCCGGTTCTCGCCGATGTCGGTCACCCCGAGGTCGGCGAGGATCCGCACGTCGCTCGCGGGGAAGAGCTTGGTGACAGCCACCAGGGTCACCTCGGCGGGGTCGCGTCCGGCCGCCCTGGCGGCTCCGGCGATGCGCCTCCGCGTCGGCGTCGAGACCGTTCGTGATCTCCTCGCGCCTGGCCGACTCGCTCATGACGCGATCCGGACGATGCCCGCCTGGCGGCCGGACTCGCGGCCGTCGCGGCGGTAGGAGAAGAGGTCGGGCGACTCGCGCGTGCAGGTCGAGAGGTCGACCACCTCGACGCTCGTCGCGCTCGAGCTGGGCCCGCACCCCGGCGCCGACGTCGAGGGACGGCGTACCCCACGACGTCGTCGCCCGGCTGTCCGGCTCCACGGCCGCCACGTCGTCGCGCATCTGCTCGGGCACCTCGTAGCAACGGCCACAGACGTGCGGACCGACCCAGGCCCTCAGCGGTCCCGCGCCGAGGCTGCGCATCGCTGCCACCGTGGCCGGCACGATCCCGGCGACGAGGCCCGGCCGACCGCAGTGGGCGGCGCCGATCACCGTCCCGGACTCGTCGGCGAACAGCACCGGCACGCAGTCGGCGGCGCGGACCATCAGGCTGACTCCGGGCTGCGTGGTGACCAGGCCGTCGCCGACGGCGTGCAGGTGGCCGTGGACGTCGTGCGCGGGCCCGTCGGCGCCGACCACGGCCACGCTCGTTGCCGTGCACCTGGCTCAGCTGAGCGAGGCTCTCGAGCCCCGATCCCGGCGCGAAGTCGGCCATCACGAGCCGGTGGTTCTCCGCCATCGCCTCTGGCTCGTCGCCGCCGGCCCAGGCCAGGTTGAGCGAGTCGTACGGCGCACCACTGACCCCGCCGTGCCGGTCGGTGAAGGCCAGCTCGACGGGGCCGTGGGTGAGATGTGCGGCGTACACGCTGCCGACGTTAGTAGCGAGTCACTTGAGGAAGTCCGGGACGTCGAGGTCGTCGTCGTCGAACTGCACCGAGCGCGGCTGGGCCTGGGGCTGACGAGCACCGGCGCCGACGGTCTCCCGCGTCGGCTCCGGCGTCGAGGGCTCGGCCTGCTTGGCGGCCAGGGCCTGGGCCGCGGCCCTGGTCTGCTCCTGGGACTGCTGCTGCGCAGGCGTACGGCGGAAGCCGGACTCGGTCTCGCGACGCTTCGGCATGCCACCGTCGAAGCCTGCCGCGATCACCGTGACGCGCACCTCGTCGCCCAGGGCGTCGTCGATGGTCGCACCGAAGATGATGTTGGCCTCGGGGTGCGCGGACTGCGACACCAGCGCCGCGGCCTCGTTGATCTCGAACAGGCCGAGGTCGGAGCCACCCGCGATCGACAGCAGGACGCCGTGGGCCCCGTCGATGCTGGCCTCGAGCAGCGGGCTCGAGACCGCCTGCTCGGCCGCGACCACCGAGCGGTCGTCGCCACGTGCCGAGCCGATGCCCATCAGGGCGGAGCCGGCGTTGGCCATCACCGACTTCACGTCGGCGAAGTCGAGGTTGATCAGGCCGGGCGTGGTGATCAGGTCGGTGATGCCCGAGACGCCCTGCAGCAGCACCTGGTCCGCCTGCTTGAAGGCGTCGAGGACGCTGACGCTGCGGTCGCTGATCGAGAGCAGCCGGTCGTTGGGGATCACGATGAGGGTGTCGACCTCCTCGCGGAGCTTGGCGATGCCCTCCTCCGCGGCGTTCGCACGACGGCGTCCCTCGAAGGCGAACGGCCGGGTCACGACGCCGATGGTGAGGGCGCCGAGCGACCGCGCGATGCGGGCCACGACGGGCGCCCCACCGGTGCCGGTGCCGCCACCCTCGCCTGCGGTCACGAAGACCATGTCGGCGCCCTTGATGACCTCTTCGATCTCGTCGGAGTGGTCCTCGGCGGCCTGCGTGCCGACGTCGGGGTTGGCGCCTGCGCCGAGGCCGCGGGTGAGCTCGCGACCGATGTCGAGCTTCACGTCGGCGTCGCTCATCAGGAGGGCCTGGGCGTCGGTGTTGATGGCGATGAACTCGACGCCCTTGAGTCCGACCTCGATCATCCGGTTGACGGCGTTCACGCCACCGCCACCGATGCCGACCACCTTGATGATGGCCAGATAGTTCTGCGCTGCTGCCACGGTTCGCGCCTCTCGGTGATCGGCCGGCCCTGCCGGTGAGCGGGGGCCGGTACGACTCGGATGGCGTCCGGTCGTGAGCGGACGCCGGTCTGGTTGTCTGGGGAAGTCCTCGAGGCTGTTGAACCGTAACCCTGAAGTGGAGGGTTATAGTTATGTCAACCTCTCGTTGGCGACGACGTTAGACAGGCCGAGGCCACCGAACCGTGCAGACACGCCCGGCGCGCCGGGCGATTTCCTGCGCCCGAGCGCTGCCGTGTGCGACAGGGGCCAGCCTGGCCACGAAGAAAACGCGGAACAATTCGAGTGGACCCCGGGCATGTCGCAGATTTGTTCCGCGTTTTCTTCGCGGCGGCGTCGACGCTCAGCGGGGGCTGGTGACCGGCTGGCCGGGGACGCTGACGTCGTAGGTGTGGCCGGGCTGGGCGAGCAGGTGCACCAGCACCTGGGCCTTGAGGGCCGACTGGGCGTCGCTCCCCCAGATCACCACGGCGCCGCCGCGCATCACCAGCGAGACCTGGTCGACGCCGGCCACCGCGACATGGTCGACCCGCGCGGCCAGGCCGGAGGGCAGGGATGCGATGACGCGGGCGGCCTCGGCGAGCGCGGTGCTGCCCGTGTCGGCGGTGGACACGACGCGCGGCATGCCCACCGGGGGGTGCCGGTAGTCGCGGAAGATCACGCCATCGGCGTCCATGGCGTGGAAGCCGCCACCGATCTCGACCACGGCGACGGGCGTGCGCTCGGTGACCTTGATCAGGACGCCGTGCGGCCAGTCGCGGGAGACGTCGACCCGGCGCACGGGCGCCAGGGCGCCGACCCGTGACCGGATCGCCGCGAGGTCGAGCTGCGCGAGGTGGGCGCCGTCGGGCACCTGCGCGGCCGCGAGGATCTGCTGCTCGCGTGAGCTGCGACTCGCCCTCCACCTTCACCTGCTGGACGGTGAGGAGCGAGCTGATGAAGACCAGCCAGATCCCGCCGACCACCAGGGCCACGAGCAGGACCGACGCGATCACGTAGCGCCAGACCAGCCAGCGGCGCAGCCACTGACGCCGAGCGAACCGGCGGCGCGACCTCGTCGCGGGGTCCGGGCGCTCGCCAGGCTTGAGAGGGTTGCGCGGCAGCGTGATCACGGGGCGTCCTCCAGCAGGGCCAGGAGCAGCGGCCCGACGTCGGTGACGCTACCGGCGCCGAGGGTCAGAACCAGGTCACCGGGCCGGGCGAGCCGGACAAGTTCTGCCGGGGCGTCGTCGAGGTCCGCGACGAAGTGCACGTGCTCCGGCGGCAGGGGTACGGCGTCCGCCACCAGGCGCCCGGTCACCTCGGGGTCGGGGTCCTCGCGGGCGACGTACACGTCGAGCACGACGACCTCGTCGGCCGCACCCAGCGCGGCTCCCATCGCGGCGACCGAAGATGCGGGTGCGCGAGACCAGGTGGGGCTGGTAGCAGACGACCAGGCGACCGTCACCTGCGAGTGCCCGGGCCGCCTGCAGATCGCCGGCGATCTCGACCGGGTGGTGGGCGTAGGAGTCGTAGACCCGCACTCCCCCGGCCTCGCCCTTGCGCTCCATCCGCCGGCCGGTGCCGGTGAACGCCTCGAGCCCGGCCCGCAGGCCGTCGAACGGGAGTCCGAGCCGGAGCCCGAGGGCGAGCGCGGCGAGCGCGTCGAGGACGTAGTGGCGACCGGGCACCTGGAGCATCACCCGGCCGAGGCCCACTCCCCCGTCGCTGACCTCGAAGGTCGAGCGGGAGCCCTCGAACGTCAGGCCGGTGGCGCGGATGTCGCACTCCTCGTCGAGGCCGACCGTCACCACGCGCAGTTCGCGGGCCCGCGCCACGTCGACCAGGGCGGCGGCTCCGGGGTCGTCGGTGCAGAGCACCAGGAAGCCCTCGGGGTCGACCGTCGCGACGAACTCCGTGAACGCCGCGCGGTAGGCCTCCTCGGAGCCCCAGACGTCGAGGTGGTCGGCGTCGACGTTGGTCACCAGTGCTGCGTGGGGGTGGTAGACGAGGAAGGCGCCGTCGCTCTCGTCGGCCTCGGCCACGAACAGGTCGCCCGAGCCCGCGTCGGCGTTGCGACCGGTCGCGCCGAGGATCCCGCCGATGGCGTACGTCGGGTCCTCCCCGCAGGCGCGGACGGCCATGGTGAGCAGGGAGGTGGTCGTGGTCTTGCCGTGGGTGCCGGCGACCGCGAGCACGCGGTGCCCGGCCATCACCGACTTCAGGCCCGCCGAGCGGGGCAGGATCCGCAGGCCGCGGGCGCGGGCCGCCAGCACCTCGGGGTTGTCGTCGCGGGCGGCGGTCGTGACCACGAGGGTGTCCGCGTCGCCGACGTGGCTCGCGTCGTAGGAGAGGTGGCAGGGCACTCCTATCTCGCGCAACGACGGCAGGAACGGGGTGTCGTGGTCGTCGCTTCCGGTCACCGTGACGCCCTGACGCGCCATGATCCGGGCGATGCCGGACAGCGCTGCGCCGCCGATGCCGACGAAGTGGACGCGGCCCAGCTCGTCGGCGGCCGGGATCAGTCGGGGACCGGGATCCTCATCGAGGCGGCGTCGAGGATCATCCGGGCCAGCTTCTCGTCGGCGTCGAGCGGGATCAGGTGGGCGGCCGCGGCACCCATCGCTCTGCAGGCGCGGGGCGTCGCCGAGCAGCGGGACGACGTACGACGCGATCCAGTCGGGCGACAACGACGCGTCGTCGACCAGCAGCCCGCCACCCGCCTCGATCACGGCGCGGGCGTTGAGCGCCTGCTCGCCGTTCCCGATCGGCAGCGGCACGAACACCGCCGGCAGCCCGACGCCGGACACCTCGGTCACCGTGTTGGAGCCCGAGCGGCACAGCACCGCGTCGGCGGCGGAGTAGGCGAGGTCCATCCGGTCGACGTAGCCGACCACGACGTAGGGGACGCCGGTGTCGGGCGGCTCCAGGTCGTGCGACGGGCCGACCACGTGGAGGACCTGGATGCCGGCCTCGGCGAGGGCCTTGGCCGAGCCGAGCACGGCGTCGTTGATCGACGCGGCGCCCTGTGAGCCGCCGGTGACGAGCAGCACCGGCAGGTCGGGCCGGAGGCCGAAGAGCGCGCGGGCCTCCTCGCGATGTGCGGATCGGTCGAGGGTGGCGATCATCCGGCGGATCGGCAGCCCGACGTACGTCGCGTGCCGCAGCCGCGTGTCGGGGAAGCTGGTGGCGACGTGGTGGGTGATCCGGGCACCGAGCTTGTTCGCGAGGCCGGGCAGGGTGTTCCCCTCGTGGACGACGAGGGGCACCTTGCGGGTGCGCGCGGCGAGGTACGCCGGCACCGACACGAAGCCGCCGAAGCCGGCGATGACGTCCGGCCGGATCCGGTCGACGACCTCCACAGCTGCCCGACGTGCGGCCCGCAGCCGGCCTGGCAGCCGCACCAGGTCGGCGTTCGGTCGCCTCGGCAGCGGGACGCTGGGCACGAACTCGAGCGGGTAGCCCGCGGCCGGGATGATCTGGGCCTCGATCCGCTCGCGGGTGCCGAGGCAGGTGATCTCGACCCCCGGGTGCAGCCGCTTCAGGGCGTCGGCGGTGGCGAGGAGCGGGGAGGTGTGGCCGGCCGACCCACCTCCCGCGAGCAGGACGCGCATCGTCTAGAGATCTCGCTTGGTGACTCTGCCGGCGGTGACGCCGCTGTTGCGGACCTTCTTGCGCTGCGCCAGCGCGCGCGCGGCCTCGGGCTCGCGGCGCGCGAAGCCGACGAGCAGTCCCAGGGCGACGAGCGACGGCACGAGCGCCGACCCACCGTAGGAGACCAGCGGCATCGGGATGCCGATGACCGGCAGCAGTGCCAGGACCATGCCCACGTTGATCATCATCTGCCCGATGATCCACACCACGATGCCGAAGGTCATGTAGCGGACGAAGGGGTCCTTGGTACGGCGCGCGACCCGGATCGCGGCGTAGGCGATGGTGAGGAACAGGCCGATCACCAGCAGGGTGCCGACGAGGCCGAGCTCCTCACCGAGCACGGCGAAGATGAAGTCGGTGTGGGCCGCCGGCAGGTTGCCCCACTTCTGCTGGCTGGCGCCGATCCCCTGGCCGAACAGGCCCCCGCTGGACAGCGCGAACAGCCCGTGGGCGGGCTGCCAGCCGGCGCTGTTGTAGTCGCGCATCGGGTCGGTGAAGGTGGTGATGCGGGTGAGCCGCTCGGGGTCGGCCGCCGCCAGCGCGCCGGCGAACACGGAGACCACCAGGAAGGAGAGCGCGAAGAAACGCGCCGGCGCGCCGACCACCCAGAGCATGCCGAGCAGGATCGCGAAGAGCACGAGGGCGGTGCCGAGATCGTGGCCGAAGACGACCAGACCGGTGGCCACGAGGAGGCCCGGCACCACCGGCATCATGACCTGATGGAGGTCGCCGAGGCGACGCTCCTTGTTGGCGTAGACGTGCGCGGCCCACAGGACCAGGGCGAGCTTGGCGATCTCCGACGGCTGGATCTGGATCGGACCCAACGCGAGCCAGTTCGTGTTGCCGTTGCGGGAGACGCCGAAGAAGGCCGTGAGCAGCAGCAGGCCGAGCGAGGCGATGTAGCCCGGCCAGGCGAGACGGCGGATCCACCGTTGGGGCATCCGTCCGGCCACCCAGGCGCACGGCAGGCCGATCGCGACCCAGGTCAGCTGCTTGACGACGACGGCGTAGGAGTCGCCGCCGTAGTTCTGGAACGCGTAGACGCTCGAGGCACTGAACACCATGATCAGGCCGATGGTCAGCAGCAGCGCGGACGCGCCGAGCAGCAGGTAGTACGACGTCAACGGGCGCTCGAGGGCGTCGCGCAGCGCGGCGAACCACGAGGAGACCCCCGACGTGGCGCGGGCTGTGCCCTGTGACGGGCCCTGTGACGGGCCCTGTGACGCGCCCTCCGATCGGCCCTTGGTCCGGCTGCTGCCCCGGGCCCGCAGGGGGCTCACGATGGCCATCGCTCCTCGGGCCCCCTTCCGCGAACGGCGGTCAGTCGTCGGTCTGGCGCTGCACCGCCGCGGCGAAGGCGTCGCCCCGGTCGGCGTAGTTCGTGAACAGGTCCATGGAGGCGCACCCCGGGGCCAGGAGGACCGTGTCGCCCGGTTGGGCGAGGTCCGCAGCGGCCACGACCGCACGCTCCATGGCGGCATGTCCGCTGTCAGTCTCGCCGCCGTCGACGACGATGACCGGCACATCGGGGGCGTGTCGCGCAAGTGCCCCGGCGATGACGTCGCGGTCGCGGCCGAGCAGCACGACACCCCGCAGGCGGTCGCGGGCCGCGACCACCAGGTCGTCGAAGCGTGCCCCCTTGGCGAGACCCCCTGCGATCCAGACCACCGGGTCGAAGGCGAGCAGCGACGAGAGGGCGGCGTGGGGGTTGGTGGCCTTCGAGTCGTCGACCCAGGTGACCCTGTGGGTGGCCGGGCCGGTGGTGGCGACGGTGGCGATCCGGTGGCCGTCCGGGTGGAAGCCACGGAGGCCGTCGCGGACCGCGGCCTGGGAGATGCCGTGTGCCCGCGCGAGGGCGGCGGCCGCCAGCGCGTTGGCGACGATGTGCGGAGCCGGGCTGGCCAGGTCGGCGATCGTGCACAGCTCGGCCGCGCTCGACTGGCGCTCGGCGATGAAGGCCCGGTCGACCAGCAGGTCGTCCACGACTCCGACCATCCCGACCGACGGCATGCCGAGGGTGAAGCCGATCGCGCGCGCGCCCTCGGCGACGTCGGCCTCGCGGACCAGGCGCTCGGTCTCGAGATCGGCCACGTTGTAGACGCAGGCCTGCTGTACGCCGCGGTAGATCCGTCCCTTGTCGGCGGCGTAGTCGGCCATGCCGGCTTCGACATCAGAACCAGCGGTGGTGTACCAGTCGAGGTGGTCCGGAGCGACGTTGAGCACCGCGGCGCTCTCGGCCCGCATCGACTCGGTGTAGTGGAGCTGGAAGCTGGACAGCTCCACGGCGAACACGTCGTACGGCGTCGGGTCCATCACCGCCTCGACGATCGGGAGCCCGACGTTGCCGACCGCGAGACTGCGCAGCCCGGCCGCCCGGAGGATGGAGTCCAGCATCTGCACGGTGGTGGTCTTGCCGTTGGTGCCGGTGACGGCGAGCCACGGCGCGGCGTGCTCGGGGTCGCGCAGCCGCCAGGCCAGCTCGACCTCGCCCCAGACCGGGATCCCCCGCGCCCGGGCCTGCTCGATCAAGGGCGCGGACGGCTTCCAGCCCGGCGAGACCACGAGCAGGTCGGCGGCATCGGGGAGGTCCGCGGTCGTGCCGTCACCGAGCCGGATGTCGGCGCCGAGGACTCCGAGGAGCTCGGCCTTCTCCTCCTTGCCGGCGGGCGACTCGTCGAGGGCGATGACCGCGGCCCCGAGGTGCGTGAGGTTGTCGGCCGCGGCGAACCCGCTCACCCCGAAGCCGGCCACCACCGCCCGCACGCCCGACCAGTCGTCGCGGCGCCCGAGCCCGTCGACGCGCCGGTTCATGTCACCGCGACCCAGGCGGCGTAGAAGATGCCCAGCCCCGCTGCGACGCAGAGCCCGGTGATGATCCAGAACCGGATCACGATGGTGACCTGGTCCCAGCCGAGCAGCTCGAAGTGGTGCTGGAGCGGCGCCATCCGGAACACCCGGTGGCCGGGGCCGACCCGGAACACCTTTCGGACCACGCCGGATCGTCGCGACAGCTTGAAGAAGCCGACCTGCAGCATCACCGACAGAGTGATCACGAGGAACAGGCCGCCGAGGATCACCAGCAGGAACTCGGTGCGGGTCATGATCGCGAAGCCGGCGAGCGCGCCGCCGAGCGAGAGCGACCCGGTGTCGCCCATGAAGATCTGGGCCGGCGGCGCGTTCCACCACAGGAAGCCGAAGCAGGCGCCGGTGATGGCCGCCGCGACCAGGGCGAGGTCGAGCGGGTCGCGCACCTCGTAGCAGGCCGGGCCAGGGCGGGTCGCGCAGTTCTGGTTGTTCTGCCAGATGTTCACCAGCATGTAGGCGCCGAACACCATCGCGCAGGCACCCGTGGCGAGGCCGTCGAGGCCGTCGGTGAGGTTCACCGCGTTGCTGGTGCCGGTGATCATCACCCAGATCAGGGCGATCGCGACCACGGGCGGCAGCGCGAAGTCCAGGTCGCGGATGAAGGAGAGGTCGTGGGAGGCCGGCGACACGTGGCGGCCGTCCTCGAGCATGTGGGACAGCGCCAGCCAGCCGAAGACCAGGGCGATCACGGTCTGGCCGACCATCTTGGCCTTGCTGCGCAGGCCGAGCGAGCGCTGCTTGGAGATCTTGATGAAGTCGTCGAGGAACCCGACCATGCCCATCCCGACGAAGAGGAACAGCAGGAGCAGCGCCGACGCCGAGGGCTCGGTCTGGGTGATCAGCTCGGCCAGGAAGTAGCCGAGCACCGCCGACGCGATGATGACGACGCCGCCCATGGTCGGCGTGCCGCGCTTGGTGTGGTGGCTGGTCGGACCGTCGTCGCGGATCTCCTGGCCGTAGCCGAGCTGGGTGAAGAGCGGGATCGCCGCCCGGGTGCCGAGCAGCGAGAACAACAGGGCGAGGCCACCGCCCAGCAGGATCGCCTTCATCGGCTCGGAGTTCCGCCTTCCTGTTCATCGGCCCGGTCGACGGACAGTGTCGCTCGGCCAGCGCGTCGGCCAGGTGCTCGAGTGCGGCGCCTCGCGACGCCTTGACCAGGACGACGTCCCGGGCTCCGACATTGTGGCGCAGCCAGTCCGTCGCCTGCTCGCGGCCCGCCGTGGGGACGGCGACGCCTGCCCAGCCCGGCGTACGACGGGCGCCCTCGGCGATCGCGTCCGCGGCACCGCCGACCGTCACCAGGACGTCGATGCCGAGGTTCGCGGCGTGCACCCCCACCTCGGCGTGCTGCTCGGCCGAGGTGTCACCGAGCTCGAGCATCTCGCCGAGCACCGCGACCGTGCGGCGCCCGCCGCGCTCGCCGATCGCCGCCAGGGCGTCGAGAGCCGCCTTCATCGAGGCGGGGTTGGCGTTGTAGCTGTCGTTCACCACGACCAGCCCGTCGGCCCGCTCGTGCAGCGCCATCCGCCACGGCGACAGGGACCGGGCGGACCCGAGGGAGGTCACGACGTCGCCCCAGGGAACGCCGACCGCGAGCGCCATCGCGGCCGCCGCGGCTGCGTTGGCTGCCTGGTGCGCGCCGGTCTCGAGCAGTCGCAGCTGCGCCCAGGTGCCGTCGTACCCCAGCTCGAAGGAAGGCCGTCCGAGCTCGTCGAGCTCGAGCCCGCGCCACGACACGTCGCCGGCGACGCCGAAGGACAGCACCCGGGCCGGCGTACGGCGTGCCATGTCGGCGACCAGCGCGTCGTCGGCGTTCAGCACGGCGGTGCCGCTCGGTGTGAGGGCCTCGACGATCTCGCCCTTCGCCTGGGCGATCGCCTCCCGCGAGCCGAACTCACCGAGGTGGGCGGTGCCGACGTTGAGGACGGCCGCCACATCGGGGGGCGCGATCGCACAGAGGTCCGCGATGTGGCCGATCCCGCGGGCGCCCATCTCGAGGGCGAGGAAGCGGGTGTCGGGAGTGGTTCGCAGCACGGTGAGTGGGACGCCGATCTCGTTGTTGCGGTTGCCCTCGGTCCAGACCGTCTCCCCGGCGGCCCCGAGCACCTGGGCGAGGAAGTCCTTGGTCCCGGTCTTGCCCTGGGAGCCCGTCAACGCGAGCACGGTCGGCTGGAGTACGTCGACCACGTGGCGCGCGAGCAGCCCGAGCGCGCGGACGGGATCGGCGACGACCACCGTCGGTACGCCGGTCGGGCGCGCGCCGAGCACCCCGGCCGCACCGGCCTGGATGGCCGCGGCGGCGAAGCCGTGCCCGTCGACGTGCTCGCCCTGCACCGCGACGAAGAGCCCACCCGGCACCACGGCCCGACTGTCGACGAACGCCGGTCCGGTCACGGGTCCGGCGCCGCCGCCGTCGGCGACCGTGCCGCCGACGACGTCGGCGATCTCGGCGAGGGTCATCGCGATCATCGGCGCAGCGCCTCACGGGCCACCGCGCGGTCGTCGAAGGGGAGCACCACCCCGGCGACCTCCTGACCCGTCTCGTGCCCCTTGCCCGCGATCAGCACCACGTCGCCCGACCTGGCACGGCCTACGGCCTCGGCGATCGCTGCCCGCCGGTCCCCCACCTCGACGACCTCGGCCCGGCCACCGGTCGTGCCGGCGAGGATCGCCGCGCGGATCGCCGCGGGGTCCTCGCTGCGGGGGTTGTCGTCGGTGACGACCAGCACGTCCGCGCCCGCCGCCGCGATCTCGCCCATCAGCGGTCGCTTGCCGGGGTCGCGGTCGCCACCGGCCCCGATCACCACGATCAGTCGGCCCTGCGTCAACGGCCGCAGCGTGTCGAGGGCGGCCGCGACAGCGTCGGGCTTGTGGGCGTAGTCCACGACCACCTCGAAGTCCTGCTTCTCGTCGATCAGCTCCAGCCGGCCGGGGACCCCGTGCCCCTCGGCGATCGCCCGCGCCACCGGGGTCGGGTCGTAGCCTGCCGCGCCTGCCGCGGCCACGGCGGCCAGGGTGTTGGCGACGTTGAAGCCGCCGGGGATCGGGCAGCCGGCAGCGATCCGGGCGCCGTCCGGGGTGGCGATGCGGAACCGGGAGCCGGATGCTGACCGGTCGATGTCCCAGGCACTCCAGTCGGCGCGCGATCCGTCGGCGGACAGGGTCTCGACGGGGATGCCGGCTGCGGACGCGAGGCGCCGTCCCCACTCGTCGTGGACGTTCACCAGGCCGCGTCGCGCCCGTCGGGGGGTGAAGAGCGACGCCTTGGCGGAGAAGTAGTCCTCCATGTCCGCGTGGAAGTCGAGGTGGTCGCGCCCGAGGTTGAGGAAGACGGCGACGTCGAAGACGATCCCGTCGACGCGCCCCATCACGAGGGCATGGCTCGACACCTCCATCGCGCAGGCCTCGACGCCGGCGTCGACCATGCGCCGCAGGAGACGGTGCAGGTCGGGCGCCTCAGGAGTGGTCAGCGCACTCGCGACGTCCTCGCCGAGGATCCGGGTCCCGACCGTTCCGATCACTGCGGCGGGCACCCCGGCGCCCGACAGCCCGCCCTCGAGGAGGCGCGTGGTCGTGGTCTTGCCCTGGGTGCCGGTGACGCCGATCATCCGCAGTCGCGCGGCCGGCTCGCCGTACACCAGTGCGGAGGCTCGGCCGAGTACCGGCCTGATCTCCGGGACGACGAGGACCGGCACGTCGTCGTCGATCCGGGCCGCGCCGTCGGCGTCGGTGATCACGGCGACCGCCCCGGCCTCGCGGGCCTGGCGCCAGTACGTCGCACCATGGCCCTGCGAGCCGGGCAGGGCGGCGTACAGGTCACCGGGCGAGACCCGGCGCGAGTCGAGCGTCACGCCACCGAGTCGGATGCCGAGGTCGCCCGAGCCGCGCGCCGGCACGCCCTCGCCTGACAGCCGATCTGCCAGATCGCCGAAGGCGAGGGCACGCGCCTGATGCTCAGAGTCGCTCGCCACGGGGCCGAGGCTATCGAGCCACGATCGAGCGGCCGGTCACCACGTGGTGGGGAGGTGCGACGGCGCCGCGCCGGTCGGGGGTACGCCGTACCGGCGCAGCGCGAACGACATGATCTTGGAGAACGCCGGCCCGGCGACCGAGCCGCCACCGCCGCCGTTGCGCGGGTTCTGCACCACGACGTAGATGGTGAAGCGGGGGTTGTCGGCCGGCGCGAAGCCCGCGAACGAGACCGTGAACTGCCCGTTGTAGCAGCCACAGATGGGCCCGACCCGCTGGGCGGTGCCGGTCTTGCCGGCCACGACGTACCCCGGCACCTGCGCCCCCGGCGCGACACCCACGTCAGGGTCGACGACGCGCTCCATCATCTGCGTCATCTGGTGCGCCGCGTTCGCGCTGACGACGCGGCGGGTGGCGGCCTCGTCGGTCCCCACCGTCTGCCCGACGTTGTTGGTGGCCTTGCCCTGGATCAGGCTCGGGGAGACGCGCACGCCGCCGTTGGCGATCGTGTTCACGGCGGCCGCCATCTGCACGCCGTTGACCGAGACGCTCTGGCCGAAGGCGATCCGGTCCTGCAGCATCCCGTTCCACGCGGCCGTCGACGGGAGCAGGCCCGGGGTCTCACCGGTCACCCCGATGTCGGTGCGCTGGCCGAGACCGAACCGGGTGAGGTACTGCCGCAGCTGGCCGGCCTTGAACAGGCGCGAGGACTTGGCCGTGCCGATGTTCGACGACTGCGCGATCACGCCGGCGAGGGTCATCCTCAAGGTGCCGTGGGGGAACCAGTCGTGGATCACCCGGTCACCGCTCTGCAGCTGCCCGGGGACGACGAGGCGGGTCCGGTCGGTGACCTTGACCGGCGTCGATCAGTGAGCTGAGGGTGAGCACCTTCTCCACCGAGCCCGGCTCGTAGGGGCTGGTCATCGCCAGCGAGTTGCGGTCCTGGGCGGGTGAGGCCTGCGGGTTCGTGGCGTCGTACGTCGGGTAGTCGGCGAGCGACAGGATCTCGCCGGAGTGGGAGTCCATGACGACCGCGAAGCCGGAGTCGCCCCGGGCTCCGAGCACGGTCTGGCGCAGGACCCGCTGGGTGTACCACTGCAGGTCCTCGTCGATCGTGGTGTGGAGGTCGGTGCCGTTGTGGGCCGGGACGACGGTGCTGTGGCCGAGCGGGATCCGGTTCCCCGCGCCCACCTCGTAGGTCTCCGAGCCGGCGGTGCCGGCGAGCTGCCGGTTGAACGCGAGCTCGAGACCCGCCAGCGGCCCGTCGGTGCCCATGAAGCCGACCAGGTTCGCCGCGACGTCGTGGTCCGGGTAGGAGCGCACCGGGTCGTCGCGGGTGTCGAGGCCCTGGTAGCCGGCGGCGCGCGCCTGGTCGACGACGCTGAGCGCGAGCGAGGCGGGGACGCGCCGGGCGATGTAGGCGAACCGGCTGTCCTTCTGCTGGAGGGCTTGCAGCGTCGTGAAGTAGTCGATGTGGAGGTGCCGTGACAGGAAGCGGGCCAGGTCGTGGGCCTTGCTCCGGGTCATGGTCGGGTCGGCCACGACCATCCGCCCGTCGACCGAGTCGGCCAGCGGCTTGCCGTCACGGTCGAGGATGTCGCCACGTGCTGCCGGCAGCTCCACGGTGACCGTGCCGCCCTCGGACGCCGCGAGCCTGGCGTACTTGTCGGGGCTCACGCCCTGGAGCTGCACCAGCCGGGCGCAGAAGAACGACAGCACCACGGCGATGAACACGAAGCCGGTGCGGAGTCGCAGCTGGGCGGCTCCGCGCATGGCGCGGCGCCGGCGCCGGGCGGCGCGGCCGGGGCGGCGGTTGCTGGGGTCCGGCGTACGACCGGACCTGCCGCGACCGCGGGGGCTCGTGGGGGCCATCGCTCTGCTTCCTGCTCGAGGTCAGTGGGTGCCGGAGTGGGTGGCGTGCTTGACCGTGTGGTGGCCGTGGTGCTTCGTCGTACTCGTGGAAGCGGTGTGGTGGTGGGTGACGGTCGGCCGGACGATGGTGACGTGGGCCGGCGGGTTCAGCTCGGCGGGCTTGGCGGGCGGCGGTGCGAGCAGCCGCAGCGGGTCCAGGCGCGTCGCCGGGGTCGGGCTGCCGAGCACGCGACCGGTCTTCAGGTCGAGTACGGCGGGGCTGGCGGGCAGCACCATCCCCATCCGCTGGGCCTTGAGCGCGACCACCTGGGGGTCGCGAAGCTGGTCGAGCTGCATCTGCAGGGTCTGCTGACGGGCGACGAGCGTGTCTGCCTGGTTCTGCAGCGAGGTCGCGGCGAACGACGCCTGCTGCATCGAGGTGTTGAAGAGGAGCAGGCCCACGATGCCCCCGACCGCGACCATCGACACCACGAGCAGGAACGGCACGGGGCTGCTCCGGCGGCGCCTCCGCCTCGGGACGACGGTGAGACGTGCGCGCTCCAGGGCGGCGCCGGCCAGGCGCGGGACCCTGGCCCGAAGGGCCGGTGCGGTGCTGCTCATCAGGCTGCTCCTCTGGCTACGGGACGGACCCGTTCGACGGCGCGCAGCCGGACCGAGGCGGCGCGGGGGTTGGCTTCGATCTCGTCGGCATCGGCGCGCTCGGCGCCCCGGGTGACCAACCGCAGGGCCGGCTCACGGTCCGGCGGCACGAACGGGAGGTCCAGCGGTACGTCGAGCCGGGTGGCGGCGGCGAAGGCCTGCTTGACCAGCCGGTCCTCGAGCGAGTGGTAGGACTCCACGACCACACGACCACCGACGGCCAGGGAGTCGATCGCCGCAGGGACCGCGCGCCGCAGGACCCCGAGCTCGTCGTTGACCTCCATGCGCAGCGCCTGGAAGGTGCGCTTCGCAGGATGTCCGCCCGTACGCCGTGCTGGCTGCGGGGATCGCCCGGTACAGCAGCTCGACCAGCCGGGCCGAGGTGGTGAACGGCTCGGCGGCCCGCTCCCGCACGACCGCTGCGGCGATCCGCGGCGCGAACCGCTCCTCGCCGTACTCGCGGAGCACGCGGGTCAGCTCGGCCTGCGGGTAGGTGTTGAGGACGTCCGCCGCGGTCGGCCCTCCGGTCGGGTCCATCCGCATGTCGAGGGGTGCGTCCTCGCGGTAGGCGAAGCCGCGGTCGGCGACGTCGAGCTGCATCGACGAGACCCCGAGGTCGAAGAGAACGCCGTCCGCGTGCGCGAGGCCGAGGTCGGCGAGCACCTCCGGGATCGCGTCGTACGTCGCGTGGACGCTGGTGAACCGGTCGCCGTACGCCGCCAGCCGCTCCCCCGCCAGCCGCAGTGCCTCGGGGTCGCGGTCGATGCCGACCACCCGGGCCAGCTCGCACCGGGCCAGCACCGCCTCGCTGTGCCCGCCGAGCCCGAGCGTGGCATCCACGAGCACGGCGCCCTCGTGGCCGAGGGCGGGCGTCAGGAGGGCGACGACCCGGTCGAGGAGCACCGGGACGTGGGAGGGGCCGGCCATCGTCCGACCTAGCGCCCTGCTGCGTGCGAGAGGTGGGCCAGCAGGAGGAGCCCTGCGGCCAGTGCCGTCGAGGTGGTCGCGGAGAACGCCATCAGAGCCACCACGTCGCGCGCCTGGTGGCGTACCCGGCGCGGCTGTCCCCCCGGCTGGGCCGTCGGGCCGAGCCCGGCGATCGGCCCCGCTACTGGGGGTGCTGTGGGTGTGAGACTCATCGGTTCGACCCCGCTCGGTGGCGCGTGTGGTGCGGACGTGTGGCGTGCTGGTGCGCTGTGGTGTGGCTGTGGTGTGGAAGGGGGACTCACCCAGTCAGGTCCCTGCCCGCTCCCTCGAGACCCACGCCTCATGGGGTGGCGTGGGGCTCGATGTCGGGAAGGTCGTCTGGAACCGGGGAAGGTGTCCCAGATGACGGGAGCGGGCGCGAGACCTCGCTGGGCGAATCCCTGTTGTGTTGTGGTGGGGGGCGGTACCTGAGTCAGGTGGCGGGAAAGATGTCCTCGCTCATGTCGGCGAAGGTCTGGCTGTGCTCGGCCTCCCAGGCCGCGATCCGCTCCGGGTCCCAGATCTCGACCCGGTTGAGCGCCCCGATCACGACCACGTCGCGATCCAGGCCGGCGTACTCCTTGAGCAGGGGCGGGATCGTGATCCGGCCCTGCTTGTCGGGCTTGTCCTCGGTCGCCCGCATCGCCAGGAACCGGCCGTACTCACGTGCCTGACGCACGGTGAGCGGCGCCTCCTGGATGCGGCCGGTCATCGCCGCGAAGTCGGCGCGCGGGAAGACGGTGAGACAGAAGTCCTGACCCTTCGTCACCACGAGTCCCTCCGCGAGCTGCTCCCTGAACTTGGCCGGAAGGAAGAGCCGGTTCTTCTCGTCGAGCTTCGGGGTGTAGGAGCCCACGAACATCCGGGCACCTCCACCTCGGTCGACCCTTCCTCCACTTCGCGCCACTGTACCCCACTTTGCCCCACCGTCAACCACATTCACCCCCCTGTCACCGGCGATTCACGCTCAGCGCGTGCTCGCCGACCCGCGAACGGCGGACGCCCGCCTGCCCTCGGCTCCCACCACTCCTGGCGCCGGGTGAGCAGGTATCGGCGCAGGTCAGCGCGTTGTCGGCTGCTCGGACGGGCCCTGGCTGCGGCCGCCGGGGGTGGCTGGTGGAGCGGGGTGGAGCCGTGGAGTGGGGCGTGGTGGAGGGCCCGGGCGCCGGGTGGTGCGCCGCCGGACCCGGAGCGGGGCAATCCGCAACCAAACCGTGACCCCGGGAGTCAGAACCAAGTGGACCCGCTCCACGTAGGTTGTCCTGCACGACCTGTCCGGCCGGCGATATCATCGCGCCTCGGACGCGGTCGCACGGGTGGGCGTCACGGCGCACGGATCGACGGGAAGGACGGCTCGTGGCAAGTCCTGGTTCTCAGGGCGCGGACCTCGACACCCTCGCCAGGGTGGTGGACCGGGTCCGCGGCAACATCAAGCGCGTCATCGAGGGCAAGCCGGATGTCATCAGCTCCGCGATCACGGTGCTGCTCGCGGAGGGGCACCTGCTGATCGAGGACGTTCCGGGGGTCGGCAAGACGATGCTCGCCAAGTCCCTGGCGCGGAGCATCGACAGCTCGGTACGCCGCATCCAGTTCACGCCCGACCTGCTGCCCTCCGACGTCACCGGCGTCTCGGTCTACAACCAGGAGAGCCGCCAGTTCGAGTTCCGGCCCGGTGGCGTGTTCGCCAACATCGTGGTCGGCGACGAGATCAACCGCGCCTCGCCGAAGACCCAGTCGGCGCTGCTGGAGTGCATGGAGGAGCGTCAGGTCACCGTCGACAACACGACGTACTTCCTCGACCAGCCGTTCATGGTCATCGCGACCCAGAACCCGATCGAGATGGAGGGCACCTACGCCCTCCCCGAGGCGCAGCGCGACCGCTTCATGGTCCGGCTCTCCATGGGCTACCCCGTCGAGGCCGCCGAGATCGCGATGCTCGACTCCCACACCATGACCAGCCCGCTGGACGACCTCGAGTCGGTCACCGACGCCGGCGAGATCAGCAAGCTGATCGGGATCGTGGGCCAGGTGCACGTCTCGCAGGCCGTGCAGCGCTACACCGTCGCGCTTGCCTCTGCCACCCGGCGTACCACCGAGCTGTCGCTGGGCGCGTCGCCGCGCGCCTCGCTCCACCTGGTCCGCGCCGCCAAGGCGTCCGCCGCCATCCAGGGGCGCGACTACGTGCTCCCCGACGACGTCCTCGGGCTGGCCCCGTCGGTGCTGACCCACCGCCTGCTGCCCAGCGTCGAGGCCGCGATGGGTGGCCGGACGACCGCCAGCATCCTGGAGAGCCTCATCGCCGCCGTCCCCGTCCCCGAGGGGACCCGTGCGTGAGGCCCTGTCTGCGCTGACCGTCCGCGGACGGGCGTTCCTCGCTGCGGGCGTCACCGCCGTCGTCTGCGCGATCCTGCTGGGGCAGCCGACGCTGACCCGGGTCGGCGTCCTGGTCGCCGCGCTGCCGCTGATCACCGCGGCCACGCTCGGCCGCAGCCGCTACCGGCTGGCGCTGGTGCGCAGTGTCGGTCCGCAGACCGTGACCGCGGGGCAGCCGTCGACGGTCCACCTCACGATGACGAACGAGGGCCGTACGCCGAGCGGCGTGCTGATGCTGGAGGACCACGTCCCCTACGTGCTCGGCACCCGGCCCGCGCTTCGTGCTCGACGGGATCGGGCACGGCTGGCGCCGGCACGCGGCCTACCAGGTGCGCTCCGACGTCCGCGGTCGCTTCGAGATCGGCCCGATGAGCGTGCGGGTCAGCGATCCGTTCGGGCTGGTGGAGCTCGGCCGCTCCTTCCACAGCACCGCGACCCTCACCGTCACCCCGCGCGTCGTGGCCGCTGCCTCCGATCCCGCTCGGCGGCGCGTGGACGGGATCCGGCGACAACCGGCCGCGCGCCTTCGCGATCGGCAGCGCCGAGGACGTCACGGTCCGCGAGTACCGCCGCGGCGACGACCTGCGCCGCGTCCACTGGCGCAGCTCGGCGCGGATGGGCGAGCTGATGGTGCGCCGCGAGGAGCAGCCGTGGCAGTCGCGCGCCACCCTGTTCGTCGACAACCGGATGAGCGCCCACCAGGGGCAGGGCATCGCCTCGTCGCTGGAGTCCGCCGATCTCGGCGGCCGCGTCGATCGCCGTCCACCTCGGCCAGCGCGGCTTCACCGTCCGCCTGGTGACCGCGTCGGGCGACGACCTGAGCACCACCTGGCACACCCGCGACCCCGAGCTCAACACCCGTTCGATGCTCGAGGCCCTCGCCGTCGTCCAGCCGGTCACCAGCCACCGGATCGACGCCGGCTGGCTCGCCGAGTCGACCCACGGCGGGCTGCTGCTCGCCGTGATCGGCGCGATCACCGAGGCCGACGGCCCGATGCTGCGCCGGATGCACCACCACGCCGGAACCGCGCTGGCCCTGGCCCTCGACGTCTCGGCCTGGGCACCGTCGAGTGCCGGCCTCGGCGTCGTCCCCAACTCCGCCCGGCCGATGCTGGTCCGCCAGGGCTGGCGCGCGGTGACCCTGCGTCCCCGCGACCGGCTCGACCTGGTCTGGCAGGACCTCGGCCGGACCAGCGCCCACGCCGCCCGGTCCGGTGGCGGCGACGAGGTGCGCGCCGTACCCCAGGGGGCACGATGAACGGCCTGCCTGCCGACGCCCGCCGTGACCTGCCGCTCGCGGTGGTCGCCGCCGCGACCACCTGGGTCACGATGCTGTCCTGGCGCGGGTTCTCCACCCAGTGGGGCGAGTACCTCGGCCCGCTGCTCCTGGTGGCGGCCGGTCGTGGCCGTCGGTGGCGTGCTGTTCCGCGCCGCACCCATGCCGCGGCGGCTGTCCCTGCTGCTTCACATCCTGGTGGTCGCGCTGCTCGCCTGGCTGATGATGGGCGGCTCGTTGCTGCATCCGGTGGGCGGTGCCCACCACGTGGCGAACGCGTTGAACGACGCGTGGACCAGCTCGGAGACCTACCCGCCGCCGGTCCCGGCGAGCGTGCCCGGCATCGCGCCGATGATGATCCCCTTCGGCGCCCTCAGCCTGCTGGTCGTGGACCTCCTCGCCTGCTGGCTGCGACGCGTCTCGCTGGCCGGGCTGCCGCTGCTGGCCATCTACTGCGTGCCGATCAGCCTGCTCGGCCGCGGCGTCTCGTGGGTGGTGTTCCTCGTCGCGGCGGTCGGGTTCCTGCTGATGATGTACCTCCAGGAGTCGGCCCACATCACGCGCTGGGGCCGCCCGCTCGGCAGCACTGCGGCCTCGGTCGACCCGTCAGGGCTTCGGCGTCAGCACCGGCGCCAGCAAGACGACGCGCGGGCGCGGTCGGCGGTGTCGCGGTCGTGCTCGCCGTCATCCTCCCGGTGTTCATCCCGACCCTGCACCTCGACGGGCTCGGCCTGTTCGGGCCGGGCGGCAGCGGCGGCGACGGCGTCAAGGTGGTCAACCCGATCACGGACATGAACCGCGATCTCCAGCGCGGCAAGAACGTCCCCCTGCTCGACATCACCACCGACGACCCCGACCCGTCGTACCTCCGGATCGCGGTGCTCACCCAGTTCAACGGCGTGGAGTGGAGCACCGGCGACCGCAAGATCATCAGCGACCAGACCGCCAACGGCCTGGTGCCGCTCGAGGACGGCCTGAGCCGCAGCGTCCCGCTCGAGTCCTTACAACTACCGGGTGACGGCCACCAACGACTTCCAGTCCACGTGGCTGCCCACGCAGTTCCCCGTCTCCGACATCGCAGCGGACGGGCGACTGGCACTACGACACCCCGACGATGGACTTCATCGCCGGCAACAACACGACCACCACGGCCGGCCTGAGCTACACGATGACGACGGCCAAGCCGGAGATCCACGCGTTCGACATGGTGCACTCGCTCACCGCGCCGCTGCGCGATCCAGACGACCTACACCGCCCTGCCGTCGAGCCTGCCGTCCACGGTCGGCGACCTCGCGCAGAAGGTCACCGACAGGGGCGAAGTCGCGGTACGAGCAGGCCGTCATGCTGCAGAACTGGTTCCGGGAGACCGGCGGCTTCCGCTACAGCCTCAAGACCCAGGCCGTCGGCAGCGGCAACCCGGCCCTGCTGCACTTCCTCTTCAAGGGGCCGGGTGGACGCGTCGGCTACTGCGAGCAGTTCGCGACGGCCTACGCGGTCATGGCGCGCACCCTGCAGATCCCTGCCCGGGTCGCGGTGGGCTTCCTCCAGCCCCACCAGGGACGCAAGCCCGGCGAGTGGGTCTACAAGGCGCACGACCTGCACGCCTGGCCGGAGCTGTACTTCCAGGGCTCGGGGTGGGTGCGGTTCGAGCCCACGCCGGGGAACCGCGCGGCGACCACACCGTCGTACACCCACGAGGCCGGTGCGCAAGACCACCGACCCGAAGTCCGGCCAGACCCAGGGCGGCAAGCTCAACACCGATTCCGCGAGCCCGACCACCCAGCAGCCGCACAACCAGACGTCGTCGAAGTCCACGTCCTCCGGGACCGGCATCCCCTGGACCTGGGTCCTGCTCGGGCTCGGCGTGCTGGTCGTCCTCGTCGGCGCTGGCGCTGGTCCCGAGGTCCGTACGACGCTCACGCCGGACCCGGCGACTGGCGGGCGGGGCCGAGGACGCCTGGGCCGAGCTCCGCGACAGCGCCGTCGACCTCGGGGTGAGCTGGCCCGCGGGCCGCTCCCCCACGAGACGGGTCACCACCTGGCGGCATGGTTCGGTCCCGAGCCGGACGGTCCACCGCCGGTGCGTCCCCCGCGCGGCCGCGGACTGTCGCCGGGCGCCGAGGACGCCCTGGGCCGGATCGTGCTGACGCTCGAGCGGGTGCGCTACGCACGCGAGCCACGCGACGTGCCTGGAGCACTGGCCGAGGACGTGGAGACCTGCATCGCGGCGCTGGAGCACGGGAGCATGCGTTCGGCGTTGCGCCGCGCGACCGTGGCTGCCGCGCTCGCTGTTCGGCGGACGACGTCGGGCTGCGGCCCGAGCCGCGCGCGACAGGGCGCCGGAGGCCGTGGCCGCCGGCGGTGTGATCGACCACGTCGGCTGATCCGAGGAGAGGGTCGTCAGGAGAGGGTCGTCGGTCGGAGCCGTCGGTCAGGTCGGCCCGGTGGAGGTCATGGTCGGCTTGCGAGCGAGCTCGCTGCGGCCGTTCCGCCCCGGCTCAGCCGGGTCGGAATGTCCTCGCTGGGCTCAGGACTCGTTGTCGTGGCGACGGCGCCACGGGGTGCCGAACCGGTCGAGCATCGAGCCCGTCGGGGCGCCAGGGGTGGTCGGCGTGCGGCGGGCCCCACCGGAGGTGCCGCGGATGGCGGCCAGGGCGATCGTCGCCGAGACCAGCATGACCACGAAGCCGAGGATGCCGACGATCGTGTGGCGGGAGATCGCACCGGCCATCAGGATGCCGATGCCGGCGAAGAAGCAGACGCCGGCGAGGATCGCGCGGCGCCGGGCGGCGCGGCGGAGGTTGGTGCCACGGAGAGTGGACGCGAGCTTGGGATCCTCTTGCACAAGGGCGCGTTCCATCTGCTCCAACGCTCGCAACTCTTCTTCCGAGAGCGGCACGGGAACCTCCCCTCGCACGATCAGTTCAGGCCAGTGTATGCAGCACGATGGATGTGCGGTAGGCGGGCGGATGAAATTGTGATGATCTCTCGTCACGAAAGCAGGCTCGCGGGGCGGACTGCGTCGGCTCCGAATCGCCGGACGACCCGGTCGGCGGCGCGGTCGGCCTCCGACCAGCCGCGGTCACGCTCACCGAGAACGAGCTGGCGATGGACGCGTTCGCGGGGCACCAGGCCCTCCACCCGGACCCCCACCAGCCGGATCCGGGCCCGCTGCAGCCCCAGCGCGTCGTACGAGCGGACGGCCTGGCGGTAGACCTCCTGGGTGACGTCGGTGGCCTCGGGGAGGGTCCGCGACCGGGTGATCGTGGTGAAGTCGGCGAAGCGGACGGTGAGGGTGACCGTGCGGCCGGCCACCCCGGCCACCCGCATCCGGGTGGTGACCCGGTCGGTGAGCCGGAGCAGCTCGCGCACGATGGCCGCACGGTCGTCGGTGTCGTGGCCGAAGGTCTCGTTGGCGCCCATGGACTTGTCGGGGTCGCCGCCGAGGACCCCGAAGTAGCCGCCGCTGGTGCGGGCGACGACCTGACGGTCGTCGACGCCCCACGCCAGGTCGTGGAGGTGGCGGCCGAGGTGGTCGCCGACGGCGCGCTGGAGGGTGCGGACCGGGGTGTGTGCGAGGTCGCCGACGGTGACCAGCCCGAGCCGGTGGAGCAGCTCGCGGGTCTTCTCCCCCACGCCGTAGAGCTCACCCACGTCGAGGGGGTGGAGCATCGTGGTGACCGACGACGGCGGGCAGACGAACACCCCGTCGGGCTTGGCCCAGCGGCTGGCCAGCTTGGCCATGGTCATCGAGGCGGCGAGCCCGACCGAGCAGGTGATGCCCTGCTCGTCGTGGATCGTGGCGCGCAGCCGCTCGGCGATCTCCACCGGTGAGCCGAGCCGCCGGGTCGAGCCGCGGACGTCGAGGAACGCCTCGTCGAGCGAGATCACCTCGACCAGCGGGGTGACCCGGCGGAAGTTCTCCATCACCGAGGACGACACCGTCGCGAAGGTCTCGAAGTCGGGGGCGATCACCACGGCGTCGGGGCACATCCGGCGGGCGCGGGTCATCGGCAGCGCGGACCGGACCCCGGTCCTGCGGGCGAGGTAGTTGGCCGAGAGCACCACCCCGCGGGAGCCGCCGCCGACGATGACGGGGACGTCGGCCAGCTCGGGACGTTCACGGACGGCCACGCTGGCGTAGAAGGCGTCCATGTCGACGTGGAGGATCGGCGTCCGGAAGGAGTCGCTCACGGCGCCACTCCGCCGCGGCCCGGGCTCGGGGCTCCGCTCAGGAGGACCGGTGGGCGAGCAGGTGGAGCTGGGTGGCCAGCGGGAGGTACTCCGGCCGGGAGGCCACGGCCTGCTCCAGCTCGACCAGCGCCGCGGTGGCACCGGGCTCGAGGTCGAGCAGCGAACCGGGCACGAGGTCGGTGAACACCCGGATGCCCTGCACCGCATCGACGGTGAGCCCGGCGTCGCGCACCAGCGCGGCGAGCTCGTCGTGGGTGAAGCGGCGTCCGGCCCGGCCCTGCGGGGCCGTGGCGCGTTGTCCTGAGCCGGTCGTCGGGTCGAGCATCGTCGAGCGCCTGCTGGAAGTGACCGGCCATGGCCCGGGCGACCACGGCGGCGTAGCGCTGGGCGACCAGGAGGCTGAGCACTCCCCCGGGCCGGACCACGCGCGCCAGCGTCGCCAGCGCGGCGGCGGGGTCGTCGACGACCTCGAGGACGCCGTGGCACAGCACCAGGTCGGCGCTGTCGGGGCCGGCCACGTCGAGCAGGCTGGACAGGTCGCCCTGGCGGCCGGTGACCGCGACGTCGTGCTCGCGGGCGCGGCGGTCGAGGGCGGCCAGGGCGTCGGGGCTGGGGTCGACCACGGTGACCCGGTGGCCGAGCTCGCCGATGCGGACGGCCAGGCCGCCGGTACCGCCGCCGATGTCGAGGACGTCGAGCCGGCCGTCGGACCCGTGGGCCAGCACCGGCTCCAGCGCGGACCACACGACGGCGGTCCGGGTGCTGCCGCGTCGCTCGCTCGCTGGGGGCGCCATGGCCGCCAGCCTAGGGGCTGGGCGACGCTGCCGACTGCCTGGTCCGGGGGCGGACGGCTCATCAGGTATGTAGGCGACCAGCACTTCCCTCGACGAATTGATCGTGGGGTGGCGGTCCCGCAGCCTTGATGAAGCGGGAGGCCGGGGACGTGGAGTGGTGCTCATCCGGGGCTCCCGGGGCTGCGGTGCCACAGCTTCCGGGCCACGTCCTTGACGGCCTCGCCGGCCGGCTTGACGTCGGCGTAGGGAGACATCTGGAAGCCGCTGGAGTGCACCAGCACCCGGCGGTGGGTGACCTCCTCGACCGGTCGACACCGCGGCCAGCTGGGCGCGGACCGCCTCGATCCCGCCGTCGGGACCGGGCTTGCCCCAGAGGGCGTGGAGCTCGGGCAGCGACCAGGCACCGGTGGCGCGCAGGGAGACACCGCGGTGGCCGGTGCGGCGCAGCTCGCCGCGGACCACCAGCAGCCAGGAGCCGAACACGGTGGCGGCGTAGGGGCCCTGGACGTCCTCGAAGAACGTCGCGTCGACCGGGCCGGTGCCGTCGTCGAGGGTCAGGAACACCACGCGGCGCCCGGACCGGACCGGCGGGGTCTGGGTGGCGACCTTGACCCCGGCGACCAGGATCTCGGCCCGGCTGCGCTGGGTCAGCAGGTCGCGGCTGCGGACCGCACCGAGGGCGTCGAGGAAGTCGGCGTAGGTGTCGACGACGTGGCGGCTCGCGTCGAGGCCGAGGATCTCCAGCTCGGCGCGCATCCGCTCCTCGGGACTCATCTCGGGCAGCCCGCTGACGTGCTCCTGCGGCTCGTCACCGAGGTCGAGGGTGAGCTGGACCGAGGTCACCGGGCGAGGATCGGCCGCGGCCCGGGACTGGGCGGCGGCCCGCGCCCAGACCCCTGGCGTGGCCAGGGCGTGGCGCTCCACCGGCGCCGCCGCGTCGCGGACGGACGGGTCGGTGCTGGCGCGCTCGGCGGCCTGGTCGGCGCGGGTGTCGGCCGGCCGCACCGCCGTGCGCGGACCGCGGCCGGCGGCCAGGCCCCGGGCCCGGCCGGCCCGCTGGACCGCCCGGGCGTGCCGGTCGAGCTCGGCCACCTGGAGCAGCAGGTCGCGGCGGGTGACCTGGGTACGGCGGCGTACGCCCGCCAGCCCACCCAGCGGGGAGCCGAGCCCGTAGAGGGAGTCGAACCCGCCGGCCAGCACCAGCCGCTCGGCGATCGGGCGGGACACCTGCGCGCGGTGCCAGAAGTCGGTCAGCGAGTGGTAGGGCCGTCGCTGCGACGATCCGCTCGACCTCACCGGCGTTGATGCCCTTCACCTCGGCCAGGGCGAGCCGGATGCCCCAGGCCCGGCCGTCGGGCCAGCCGCGGCTCGGACGGGTCGGGTCGCGAGGTCTGCCCGAGCACGATCGGCGGGGGCTCGTCGAGCGAGGACATCCGCTCCACGACGTAGGTCTTCTCGCTGGCGTTGACGTCGAGGCCGAGGATCGCGATGCCGCACTGGCGGGCGTCCTCGAGGATCAGCCGCTTGGGGTACATCCCCGGGTCGTGGGTCAGCACGCCGGCCAGGAAGTGGGCCGGCCAGTGCGCCTTGAGCCAGGCCGACTGGTAGGTCGGCAGGGCGAACGCCGCGGCATGGGCCTTGCAGAAGCCGAACGACGCGAAGGCCTCGATCACCTTCCAGACCGCTCGACCACCGGCAGGGAGTAGCCCGCGGCCGAGGGCGACGCGGGAAGAACCAGAGCTTGGTCTCGGCCATCCCCTCGGTGTCGCCGAGCGCGCGGCGCTTCTCGTCGGCCTCGGCGTTGGTGATGCCGGCGAACTGGGCGATCATCTCGATCACCTGCTCGTGGAAGACCACGACGCCGTTGGTCTGCTCGAGGATCGGGCGCAGGTCGTCGTGGAGGTAGGAGACCTGCGACCAGCCGTGCTTGGCCTCGAGGTAGGGCGTGATCATGTCGCTCTTGACCGGCCCGGGCCGGAACAGCGAGATGTCGGTGATGATGTCGTCGAAGGTCTCGATGCCGGACTTGCCGACCAGCTCGCGCTGGCCCGGTGACTCGATCTGGAAGACCCCGAGGGTGCGGGCCTGGCTGATCATGCTGGAAGGTCGCCGGGTCGTCGAACGGCACCTGCTGCTCGTCGTCGAGGTCGATCGCGACGTCGTCGGTCTGGCGGACCAGCTCGACGGCGTGGGCCATCGAGGACTGCATCCGGATGCCGAGCACGTCGAGCTTGAGCAGCCCGAGGTGCTCGACGTCGTCCTTGTCGAACTGGCTCATCGGGAAGCCGACGAAGCTCGACTCGACCGGCGTGCGGTCGAGCAGCGTGGCGTCGGACAGCAGCACCCCGCACGGGTGGACGGCGATGTGGCGGGGCAGCCCGTCGAGCCGCTCGACGAGGTCGAACATCAGGTCGAGCCGCTCGTGGTCGAGCCCGGCGGCCCGCAGCTCGGGCAGGTCGCGCATGGCCATCCGGGCGTCGCGGGCCCGGATGTGGGGGAACGCCTTGGCGATGGCGTCGATCTCGCCGGGCGGCATGCCGAGCGCGGCGCCGACGTCGCGGATCGCGTGACGCACGCGGTAGGTGTCCATCATCGAGACGCACACGCACCGCTCCCCGCCGTAGCGGTCGAGGATCGCGCGGTAGATCTCTTCGCGCCGGGCGGACTCGACGTCGACGTCGATGTCGGGCAGCGAGGCGCGCAGCGGCGAGAGGAACCGCTCCATCAGCAGGCCGTGGCGGATCGGGTCGACCCCGGAGATGCCGAGCAGGTAGTTGACCAGGCTGCCGGCGCCCGACCCGCGCCCGGCGGCCCGGACCCCCAGGTCGCGGATCAGGTCGGTGACGTCGCCGACGGTCAGGAAGTACGACGCGTAGCCCAGGCCGCGGATCATCTCCAGCTCGTCGTCGAGCCGCTTCCAGATGCGCTGCCGCGGGGCGCTGCCGTAGCGGCGGCCGATGCCGGCCTCGCAGCGGGCGCGGAGCAGGTCGTCGGCGGGCGACCCGGTGATCGAGGACGGTCGCAGGTCTGGCCTGGCGGAGGCCGAGAGGTCGAACTCCGGGAAGTGGACCTCGCCCAGGCCGAGGTCGGCCCGCGGGTCGAGGGCGCACCGGTCGGCCACCGCCCGGGTGTGGGCCAGCAGCCGGTCGGCCTCGCGGTCGGTGTCGCCGAGCCCGGCCAGCCGGGCGACCTCCTCGGCCACCTCGTGCATCTGCTTGCCGGACTTGAGGAAGCCCTCGGCGTTGCCGCGGTCGACGTGCCGCTTGTCGAGGGCGACCAGCCGCCGGGCGGCGTCGAGGACGTCGACGACCGGGGCGTCGCGGCGGTCGGCGTAGCGCACCGCGTTGGTCAGCACCGCGCCCAGACCGGCCGCGCGGGCGAAGCCGGCCATCCGTGCGGCGTGGGGGGTGGTGCCCGGACCCCAGACGGAGCCGGACCCCGGCAACCGGTGGGAGACCAGCTCGACGAGGAGGTTGGCCCGCGGGACGACCTCGAGCCACGGCTCCAGGGCCGCCCGGGCCAGGTCGTCGCCCTGACCACGACCGGGCCGGGCCAGCGCGGCGCCGACCTCGGAGGCCGGGCCGAGCAGGACGGTCACGTCGCCGCTCTCGAGCCAGGGCGCGACCACCGACAGGTCGACCACCGGCTTGCCGCGCTCACCGGCCAGCTGGGTGGCCGAGACCAGCCGGCAGATCGCGGCCCAGCCGGCGCGGCCTCCCGCGGCACCGGCGTCGGCCAGGAAGGTCACCCGGGGCAGCACCCGGTCGTCACGGAAGGCACCGCCACGCACCGGGGTGCGGGGCCGCTGCAGGACCGGCCGTGACGCCTCCCCGGTCAGCGGGGTCACCGCCAGGTCGACGCCGAGCACCGGCCGGAGCCCGGCCGCCCGGCAGGCCCGGGCGTGCTTGACCGCGCCGTAGGTGCCGTCGCGGTCGGTGAGGGCGAGGGTGTCCATCTCCTGCTCGGCGGCCCGCTCGACCAGGACGTGCGGGTGGGACGCGCCGTACTGCAGGGAGTAGCCCGACGCCACGTGCAGGTGGACGAAAGGGTCCATCCGGCTAGCCGGCCCGGGCGGCCGGGTGAGCGGCGCGCGGGTGAGGGGTCACGCACAGCTGGGGGGCGGAGCGGTGGGGCGCCAGCCCCAGCGCCTGCTCGACCACGGCCAGGAACCGGTCGGCGTCGCGGACCAGGTCGTCGGCCTCGCGCTCGGTGACCGCACGGGTGGAGCCCGCCTCGGCGGCCGCGCGCTTGGCGGCGCCGGCGGCGAAGAAGCTCGCCCACTCGGCCAGCTCGGGGGCGACCTCGGCCAGCAGGACCCACGCGTTCTTCTGCGGACGGCGACGGGCCGGCGCCGGCCGGGCCCGCGCCGCGAGCAGCGCGGCGGCCGCGCGCAGCGCGGCGACGTGGGCGCAGGCGTAGCGGGTGGGCACGTCGACGGCGGCCATCGCCTCGCTCAGCGACGCGGCGGCCCGGGCGAGGTAGGCGTGGGTGGTCGCGGGCAGCGAGAACGGGCCCACCGACTCGTGGACCGTCGGTGACGGGTGACGTGACATGGCCTCGCCCCTTCAGTCCGCGCAGCCGACGAGCGCCCAGCGCCCGTTGCTCCAGTCGAAGGCGAGGTCGAAGACCCCGCCCCCGTCGGGTGTCCCGTCGAGCGCCCCACCGAGGGCCCCGTCACCACCACCGGGGCCGCGGCCGGCCTCGACCCGCCACAGCTCGCGTTCCCCCAGGAGATCGGCGCCCGGTGGTCTCGACAGGCTCGACCGGCGGCCGGAGGCCGGATCGTCGGCCTGCGTCGGCTCGTCGGATCCGATCACCGCCCGGGCACCGCCGGACTGCCACCACGGGCCGGTCTCCACCCAGTGCGCCAGCACCGCGCGCACCTTCCACAGCCGGCCCCGCCACAGGAACTGCTCGGGCCCGTCGGTGCCCGACACCTGACCCATCCGGGTCTCGACGGGGTCGTCGTACCGCCTCATGCGCTCTCCCAGTGCTCGTCGACCCCACGGACCCGATCCGGTGAGGGCGGGGGTCGAGGTCGCCCTCACCGGAGTCGGGTGATCGAACAGGTGTTCGAACACGAGAACGGTACACCGCACCACCGACACCGCACCAGGGGGCGGGCGACCGGATGTGGAGAAGGAGTCAGGCCGCGGAGTCGACCGAGCCGCCGACCGGCCCGTCGACCGGCCCGTCCACCCAGGGCCCGGCCAGGTAGCGGAGCGTGTCGGGGTGCCACAGGCTCACGACCAGGACGCCCTCGACGACCAACGAGAGCACGGCGATCACCACGAACACCACCGGCGGATCGAGCACCAGCCCGAGCACCACGCTGGCGAAGACGCTGACCGCCGTCAGCCCGGTCAGGCCGAGCTGGCCCCACCGGTGGCCCTCCCGGAAGAAGACGGTGAGCACCCAGACCAGCATCGCGGCCACCACGAGCATGGTCGCCGCGACCGGCAGGAACGCCGGCGGCACGAACCCTGCCCGCTCCAGCCCCACCCGACCACCCTGGGCGAACGCCTCACGGGCACCCTCGTGCCGCTGGGCCCACGAGCCGATCACCTGGTTGCGGAAGACGGCCATCAGCACCACGGTCAGGGCGATCACTGCGACCAGACCCCAGGCCGCACGGATGGCAAGCCACACCGAGCCAGGCAGTCCCCGATCCACCGTCATCCCTTCCGGCTAGGGTCGGCGCATGTCCGACCCCGAGCCCGCAGCTGTCACCAGGTTCAAGGAGGCCCACTCCGCCAGCGGAGGCGGGGGCCGCGTCGTCATCCTGCCAGACACCGTCCACACCGCCGCCCTGGCCGCCGAGGCGCTCGGCTGCGAGGTCGGCGCCATCGCCAACAGCCTGCTGTTCGACGCCGGGGGCTCCCCGGTGCTGATCCTCACCTCCGGCGCACACCGGGTCGACACCACCGCGACCGCCGCGCGCGTCGGCGTCCCTGCGCTGGAACGGGCCACGCCCGAGTTCGTCCGGCAGCACACCGGCCAGGTGATCGGCGGCGTCTCGCCGCTGGGCCATCCCTCTCCCGTGCCCACCTGGATCGACGTCGCGCTCCGCCGGTACGACGAGATCTGGGCCGCGGCGGGCCACCCCGCGGCCGTCTTCTCCACGACGTACGACGAGCTGGTGGCGATGACCGGAGCCACGCCCACGGACGTCGACTGAGGCCCGATGGAGATCTGGGTCAACCCGGCCTGCAGCAAGTGCCGCGTCGCGCTGGCCGACCTCGACGCGGCCGGCGTCGACTACACCGTGCGCCGCTACCTCGACGACCCGCCGACGCGCGCGGAGCTCGAGGTCGTGCTGGCTGCCCTCGGCCTCGAGCCGTGGGACGTCGCGCGCGGGAAGGAGTCGGTCGAAGAAGGGCTGACCTTCCCGCGCGACGCCGACCACCGCGACGACTGGCTCGACGGCCTCGCCGCGCATCCGCGCGCCCTCCAGCGGCCGATCATCACCGCGGCCGACGGCACCACCGTGATCGGCCGCGATCCGCGCTCCATCGAGCTCGCGATCGCTCGCGAGCAGGGCACGACTCCCTAGGCTTCTTCGCGGCCGCCCTGGTCTTCACCTCTGCGGAGCTACCGCTGGTGGACCACCGGCGTACGCCGTCGCAGCGACGCGTCCGAGACGGCGGACGGCACGTACCCGGCGTCGGCCTCGTTCAGGGTCGTACCCGGCGGCACGATCGCGTCGATCCGGTCGAGCACGTCATGACCCAACGACACCTTGTCCGCGTCGAGCGCGGCCTCGAGGTGCTCGAAGGTCCGCGGCCCGATGATCGCCGAGGTGACCGCAGGGTGCTCGAGCACGAACGCGAGCGCGAGGTGGACCAACGAGACGCCCGCCTCGTCGGCCACGTCGGTGAGGGCGAGCACCGCCTCGAGCTTGCGGGCGTTCTCCGGCAGTGACGGGTCGTGCCGTCCCGGCTGGCGCTCGGCGCGGGTCGAGGTCGGCAAGGACGCGTCGCCGCGCCGGTAGCGACCGGACAGCCAGCCACCGGCCAGCGGGCTCCACGGGAGCACCGCGACGGAGTGCTGCTCGGCGACCGGGAGCACCTCGCGCTCCACGGCCCGGGCCAGGATCGAGTACGGCGGCTGCTCGGCCACCGGCCGGACCAGTCCGCGCTCGCGGGCGACGTGCTGCGCCTCGACGAGCTGCGACGGCAGGAAGGTCGACGTGCCGACGTAGCGGATCTTGCCGGCGTGCACGAGGTCGCTCAGCGCGCCGAGGGTCTCCTCGATGTCGGTGTCCGTCTCCGGCCGGTGCACCTGGTAGAGGTCTATCCAGTCGGTCTGCAGCCGACGCAGGCTGTCCTCGACCTCCCGGATGATCCACCGACGCGAGTTGCCGAACCGGTTGACGTCGTCGCCCATCCGGCCGTGGAACTTGGTGGCCAGGACGACGTCGTCGCGGCGGCCCTCGAGCGCCTTGCCGACGATCGTCTCCGACTCCCCCTGGGAGTAGACGTCGGCCGTGTCGACGAGGTTGATGCCCGCGTCGAGGGCGCGGCGGATGATCCGGATGCTGTCGGCATGGTCGGCGTTGCCGTAGCCGCCGAACATCATCGTGCCCAGGGTCAGCGGGCTGACCTTCAGGCCGGTGCGGCCGAAGGGGCGGTACTCCGTCATGCGGAGGTCCTCTCGGTGATCGGGTCGGTGATCGGGTCGGTGCCGGCGTCGGTGGTCGCGTAGAGGTTGGCCGGCCGCTCGAGCCCGTAGTGCTCGCGCAGCGTGGTGCCCGTGTACTCCTCCCGGAAGAGGCCGCGCTGCACCAGCAGGGGTACGACGTGGTCGACGAACGCCTCGAGCCCGGACGGGAGCACCGCGGGCATGATGTTGAAGCCGTCGGCCGCCCCTGCGTCGTACCACTCGGTGATCGCGTCGGCGACCTGCTCCGGCGTACCGGTGAACGTGCGGTGCCCGCGGCCGCCGCCGAGCCGTCCGACCAGCTCGCGCACGGTGAGCCGCTCGCGACGGGCCAGCGACACGATCAGCGTGTAGCGGCTCTTGGCGCCCTCGATCTCGTCCTCGTCGGGGAGGTCGGCGGGCAGCTGCCGGTCGAGCGGCAGGTCCTCGGGCCGCACCTTGAGGGTGCGGGCGAGCTGGGCGACGGCGTACTCCGGGCGGATCAGCTCGTCGAGCTCGCGCTCCAGTCGCTGCGCCTCCTCCTCGGTCGCGCCGAGGACCGGCACGATGCCCGGCAGGATCTTGATGCTGTCGGGATGGCGGCCCATCGCGGACGTGCGGAGCTTGAGGTCGCGGTAGAAGGCCAGCGCGTCCTCCAGCGTCTGCTGGGCCGTGAAGACCGCCTCCGCGTGCCGCGACGCCAGGACCTTCCCGTCCTCGGACGAGCCGGCCTGGACGATCACCGGCCGGCCCTGGGGAGAGCGCGGCAGGTTGAGCGGACCACGGACCCGGAAGTGCCGGCCGACGTGGTCGATGGCCCGGATCCGCGCCTGGTCGCCCCAGACGCCGGACTCCTTGTCGCCGAGCGGCGCGTCGTCGTCCCAGCTGTCCCAGAGCCGGTAGGCCACCTCGAGGAACTCGTCGGCGCGCTCGTAGCGCTCGCTGTGCGCCGGCTGGTCGTCCAGCCCGAAGTTGCCCGCGGCGTCGGGCCCGGCGGTGGTCACGACGTTCCAGCCGGCGCGGCCGCCGCTGACGACGTCGACCGAGGCGAAGCGCCGGGCCAGGTTGAACGGGTCGTTGTACGTCGTGGACGCCGTCGCGACCAGACCGATCCGGCTGGTCGCCATCGCGATCGCGGTGAGCAGCACGGTCGGCTCGATCGCGCCCGAGGGCCGGCGGCCGATGTCGCCCCAGAGCACCGGGGAGTCGGCGAAGAAGACCGAGTCGAGCTTCCCCCGCTCCGCGATCTGCGCCAGCCGTTGGAAGTGAGCGACGTCGAGGTGGGCGAACGGGTCGCTCTCCGGGAGCCGCCAGGACGCCTCGTGGTGGCCGGTGCTCATCAGGAACGCGTTGAGGACCATGTGCCGTGGTGGTGGCTGAGTCATGCGGTCGCCCTGCCTCTCGTGGGGTCGCTCGTGGGGTCGCTCGTGGGGTCGGTTGTCTCGACGGCGAAACCCGGACGGCGTACGCCGAGGGCGTCGAGCAGCTCGCGGCGGAGGCGGCCGAAGTCGGCGGCCGACGGGTCGCGGTCGTCGTCGAGCTCCACGCGCCGCTCGAGGGCGATCCGGCCCTGCGACAGGACGACCACGCGGTCGGCCAGCGTGATCGCCTCGTCGACGTCGTGGGTCACCAGCAGTACAGCGGGGCGGTGGACCTTGAGGAGCTTCCGTAGCAGGCCGTGCATCTTCAGCCTGGTCAGGGCGTCGAGGGCACCGAACGGCTCGTCGGCCAGGAGCAGCTCGGGGTCGCGGACCAGCGATCGGGCCAGCGCGACCCGCTGCTGCTCGCCGCCGGAGAGCTGGTGCGGCCAGTCCTTCTCCCGCCCGGGCAGTCCGACCTCGGCCAGGGCCTCGCTCCCCCGTACTCGTGCCGCCTTGCGCTGGCCGAGCGTGACGTTGGTGATCAGGTCCGCCCACGGCAGCAACCGCGAGTCCTGGAAGACCACCGACACCTTGCCGGGAACCCGGATCCGGCCACTGCCGGACACCGCTGCGTCCAGCCCGGCCAGGGCGCGCAACAGCGTGCTCTTGCCGCAGCCGCTCGGGCCGAGCAGGGCGACGAACTCTCCCCGCTCGATCTCGAGGTCGACGCCGTTGAGCACGCCCTTGGGGCCGTATCCCCGGATCAGGTGCTCGACGGTGACGAGGGGACGGTGACCGCCTGGGTTGTCGGCCGTGTCGACCGCGGTCGCGCCGGTCAGCCGGCCATCGTGGTCTGCCATGCCAGTGCCTTTCGCTGGAGGAGTCGGACGGCGGCGTCGGAGATCAGACCCAGCAGCCCGTAGACGACCAGCCCGACGATGATCACGTCGGTCTGTCCGTACTGACGGGCCAGCTCCATCATGTAGCCGATGCCGCTGGTGGCGTTGACCTGCTCGACGACCACCAGGGCGAGCCAGGCCGCGGTGACTGCGAAGCGCAGGCCGAGCAGGAAGTGCGGAAGGGTGCCGGGGACGACGACCCGCCGCAGGAACTCCCAGCGACTGAGGTCGACGGTCTGCGCGAGCTCGACGTACTTCGACTCGATGGCGCGCAGCCCCGCGTGGGTCTGCAGGTAGATCGGGACGAAGACGCCGAGTGCGATCGTGATCACCTTCATCTCCTCGCCGATCCCGAGCCACAGGATCAGCAACGGGATGATGGCGAGGGCGGGGATCGCCCGCTTCATCTGGACCGGACCGTCGATGACGGCCTCCCCGAAGCGGCTCAGTCCCGCGAGAAGCGCCAGGACCACCCCGACGCTGACCCCGAGCACCAGGCCCAGGAGGGCCCGCTTCGCTGACATCTCGAGGTTGGACTGCAGGCGCCCCTCCGCGATCAGGCGGTGGGCGGTCTCGAGGACGGTCCACGGCGGCGACAGCGTCTGCGGGGACAGGAACCCGGTCCACGAGCCGATCGCCCATGCGGCGAGCAGCAGCAGCGGTCCGAGGGCACCGGCGAACCTCCGTCGTGGGCCGGGACCGAGCCGACGACGGCGGGGCCGCTCGTCGACCGTCAGGACGACGGCCTCGTCCGCTGCGATCGGCCGGTCGAGCGTCGCACTCATCGCGAACCTCCCGAGGCGGCGTACGCGTCACCTGCGACGTGCTGGTAGCGCATGTCCCAGAGGTCCTGCGCCTTCGTGTCGGGCTGGTCCTCCTCCTCCGACAGGAGGTCGATGGTCTGCTGGTGCTCGGCGATGGCCTTCGTCCAGCTCTTCGGGATCACGGGGGTCCCGGCGTTCCTGATCAGCCACTTGCCGTCGACGGCGTCCAGACCCTGGTTGTCCTCGTAGTAGGCCTTCAGCCACTCCTGCGGGTGGTCGGTGATCCAGCGCTGGGCCTGGGCCCAGTACTGCACGTAGACCTTGATCGCCGCCGCCTTGGCGGGGTCGGCGAGCACGCTGTCGGGCGCGTAGAGGAAGCCCGCGTCGTCCCGGATGCCGGTCTTGAGGACGTTGCCACCCTTCGAGCCGTAGTCGGCGAGGTAGCGCTTGATGTAGACGCCGCCGATGGGAGCCGCGTCCACCTGGTGCGCCGCGAGCGCGTTGTTGTAGACGTCCAGCGTGCTCGGGATCTCGACCAGCTGGACGTCGTCCTGAGAGAGCCCGAGCTTCTTCAGCAGTCGGAGCACCAGAGCGCCCTGGGCCTGGCCGGGGCTGAACGCGACCTTCTTGCCCTTGATGTCGGACAGCTTGGTGATGCCGGACCCGGGGGCGGTCCCGAGCTCGTAGACCGGGTGGTGGATCGGGTCCTTCCGGAACCTGGCGGCGACGATGTGGACCTTGAGGCCGGTCCAGTTGGCGAAGATCGGCGGGATGTCGGCCACCGACGCCAGGTCGAGCGCGTGTCCGCGGAAGGCCTCCATGGTCTGGGGCCCGCCGGAGAGGTTCGCGAACTTGATGTGGAACGGGATCTTCTGCAGCAGCCCCGAGGCCTGGAGTGCCACCTGCGTCACCGGGTCACCGATCGCGAGCGTGGTCTCGGCCGGGACGGTCGACGACACGGGCTTGTCGAGCGCGACCGTCGTGGCCGTGTCCGAGTTGCCGCCGCACGCGGTCGCCACGCAGGCGAGGAGCAGCGATCAGCGCCGGCGCCACCCAGGTCCGCAGCCGTCGCGTCTGGCGGCCGGTACGACCGGAGGAGGTGGGCGGTGGGGTGTGGTGCATGAGGGGGCCTTTCCGAGTTGGCTCCCCGACTCGGCTCGTGCCGGGCACGGCCCGCTTCGGTAGCGTGGGGATCGGACAGTCCGGTGCGCAGGTGAGGGTTCGCCGCGAGCGGCTGTGGTACTCCTCATTAGATACAAAGTCGATCAACTTTATCCAGTTTGAACCACGCTCGGCGTGCACGGAACTTCCTGCCGGTTGCGCCAGCCTTCACCGGGCACCCCCCGTGCCGGTTGACCTAGGGTGCCGCCATGGCACGGGTGGTGGTGATCGGCGGCGGTTTCGGGGGCCTCGCCTCGGCGCTGCGGCTGGCCAAGCTCGGGCACGACGTCACGCTGGTCGAGGAGCGCGAGCTGGGCGGGGCGTTGGTCCCGGTGACCGCCGACGGCTTCACCTGGGACGTCGTGGCCCACACGCTGGTGCCGGCCGTGGTGCGCGACCTGTTCCGCAAGACCGGCCGGCCGCTGGAGAAGGAGCTCGATCTCGTCCAGCTCGACTGCGTGCGCGAGCACTGGTTCGCCGACGGCTCCTCGCTCGTGCTCCCGGCCGGCCGCGCGGCCCAGCTGCGGGCCTTCGACACGCTCGGGCCCGGACTCGGACAGCCCTGGCTCGACCACGTGCAGTCGTACGCCGACGACTGGGAGGCGCTGCGCCGGGGCTACCTCGAGGTGCCGTGGGACCCCGACGCCCTCCCCCGCGAGGTGGCGAGCGCGGCTCGACTCGCGGGAGACGTTGCTGAAGCGGCTACGTCGATCACTGCGCGATCCGCGCGCGCGGCTGGTGGCGGCGTACCCCTTCGAGGCCGACGGCCACCACCCGCGTGACGTGCCTGCCTGGGCCGGGCTCACGTCGTACCTCGAGCAGCGTTTCGGCGTGTGGGCGGCGGCCGGCGGGGCCGGCGTTCTCCTGGAGGCCCTGGTACGCCGCCTCGGCACCCGAGGTGTCGACGTCGTGGCGGAGCGCGCGGTGGACATCGTCGTACGCGACGGTCGAGCAGCAGCCGTCACGACGAGCGGCGGCGACGCTCGACGCCGACGTGGCTGTCTGTGCCGTGGACCCGCGTCGGCTCCCCGCGCTGGCGCCGTTCGTCGCGCGCACGACCCCGGCCATCCCACCGATGCTGTGCCACGTCGGCCTCGAGGGCGAGGTGCGCGACCTGCCCCACGAGCTGGTCGTCCATGGCGAGGCGATGCTGACCGTCCGCACGGGTGGTCAGGCCCCCGAGGGCCGACACGCATGGACCGTGGCCGGCCGCGGACGCCTCTCCGAGGATCCGCTGGCCGCGCTCGCGCGGCACGGGCTCGACGTTCGTGGACAGGTCGTCGCCCGGGTCGACCGCTCGCCGCGCGAGCTCGTCGAGCGCTGGGGCGGGACCCCCCTGGGGGTGCTGTGGCAAGGACGCGGCACCGTCCGCCGTCGGCTCGGCCCGGGTACGCCCGTCGAGGGTGTCTACGCCGCCGGCAGCCACGCGACTCCCGGGTCCGGTCTGCCCTTCGTCGGGCTGTCCGCGGCCCTCGTGGCCCAGGTGGTCGGGCCGGCCTAGCGGAGCTGGAACGTCACCGTCACCGAGGAGCCGATCGCGCTCTCGCCAGGCTGGAACGACGCCGGGGCACTCATCGCCCTGGCGGCGCCGACCGGTCCGCCACCGACGCCACCGCCCTCCACCACGTCCTGCACGTCGCCGAGCCCCGCGCCGGCGAGCCCCGCCAGGTGGGTCGCCCGCTCGACCGCGTCGGCGTACGCCGCCTCGCGGGCGGCCGACGGTGGCGGCGGCCTGGTCGGAGACCTCGAGCGAGACCCCCTCGATCTCCAGCCGGTCGCCGACCGCGTCGGCGAGCGCGGCGAGCAGGCCGCCCGCAGCCTCGATGTCGGGGCAGTGGATGACCAACGAGTGGCGGGCCTGGAAGCCGGAGGGCCGGCTCTGCTCGTCGTGGTCGCCCCAGATGTGGAGCGACGTCGAGCCGACCCGCTCGGGCGTCGTGAACCGGTGGGCCGTGGCCGCGATCGCACCGGCCGCGCTGTCGGCGCCGGCGAGCGCCTCGGCCACGCCGGGCGCCCGGTGGACGGCCGAGACACGCACGACGGCGGAGTCGGGGGCGACCCGGGCCTGGCCCTGGCCGGTGACGGTGACGGTGCGCATGCACGCACCGTAGCCCGGAGGCTCAGGCAGCGATCTTGAGAGCCTCGAAGATCTCGAGGGTGGCCCGCGAGCGGTTCAGCGTGTAGAAGTGCAGGCCGGGTGCGCCGCGGGTGAGCAGCTCGTCGCACAGCTCGGTGGCCACGCGCACGCCCTCACGTCGTACGTCGGCAGGCTCGGTGAGACCCTCGAAGCGGGCCAGCACCGAGGCCGGGACCTCCGCGCCGGACAGCTCGGCCATCCGGCGGACCGACCCGAGGTTCGTGATCGGCATGATCCCCGGCAGGATCGGGATGTCGGACCCGGCGGCACGCACGCGGTCGACCAGGCCGAAGTAGTCGTCGGGCCGGAAGAACAGCTGGGTGACCGCGAAGTCGGCCCCGGCCTCGGCCTTCGCGGCGAGCACCCGGGCGTCGGCCTCCCGTGACTCGGCGGCCGGGTGGCCCTCGGGGAAGGCGGCCACGCCGACGCTGAAGCCGCCCAGTCCACGGACCAGCTCGACGAGCTCCGAGGCGTACGTCAGGCCGCCGGGCGTCGGGGTCCAGGGCGCGCTCGGGCCCTCCCGGGGGTCGCCGCGCAGCGCCATGATGTTGCGCACCCCGGCCGCCCGGTAGGACTCGACGATCTGCTCGAGCTCCTCGCGGGTGTGGCCGACACAGGTCAGGTGACCCATCGCGCGCAGCGACGTCTCGCGGGCGATCCGCCCGGTGATCTGCACGGTCGTGTCGCGCGTCGAGCCGCCCGCGCCGTACGTCACCGAGACGAATGTCGGCTGGTAGGGCTCCAGGTCCCGGATCGCCTTCCAGAGCTGCTCGACGCCCGCCTCGTCGCGCGGGGGCATGAACTCGAAGGAGATCGAGCGCTCACCGTCGCGGATCAGCCGGCCGATGGTCGGAAGGTCGGTCATGGCCGCGATTCTAAGGACGGCGTCCGGCAGATCGGTCATCCTCGTCCACGTCCTGGGTGGCAACGCCGCTCGACTGGGCGGCACCTAGGCTCGCCTGGTGACCAGCACCGTGCCCGCGTGGGACCCCTCGGCGTTCCGGGTCCGGGTCCAGGCCGCGCTCGACGCCTTCCTCGACGAGCAGGGCGAACGACTGGCTCCCCTCGGCGCCGATGCCGCTCGGCTGCTGGCCGAGGCGCGGGCGTCGGTCTCCGGGGGCAAGCGGTTCCGGGCCGCCTTCTGCTACTGGGGCTTCCACGCCGTCGCGGGGTCGGCCGACGAGACCGATCAGCGGGCCGACGAAGCGCTCGTGCGCGCCTGCGCGTCGCTCGAGCTGCTCCACGCCAGCGCGCTGGTGCACGACGACTACATGGACGCCTCCGACACCCGACGTGGCCGCCCGGCCACCCACCGGGGGTTCGAGGTCGAGCACCGGGCCGACGGGTGGCGTGGCGACCCGGCGCAGTACGGCGCGTCCGCGGCGATCCTGCTCGGCGACCTGCTGTTGAGCTGGTCCGACGAGCTGCTGCGTCGCTGCGGACTGCCGCTGGACCGCGTCGTACCGGCCCTCGACGTCTTCGACCGGTGCCGCAGCGAGGTGATCACCGGCCAGTTCCTGGACGTGTCCGTGCAGGCCCGGGGTGTGGCCGACGTGGACGCCGCGATGACGGTGCTGCGCTACAAGTCGGCCAAGTACTCCGTCGAGCGGCCGCTCCACATCGGCGCCGCCCTGGCCGGCGGCACCGAGCGCCAGCTCGCCCAGCTCGGCGCGTTCGGGCTGCCGCTGGGCGAGGCGTTCCAGCTTCGCGACGACCTGCTCGGGGTCTACGGCGACCCGTCGATGACCGGCAAGCCGGCCGGCGACGACCTGATCGAGGGCAAGCGCACGGTGCTGGTCGCGTTGGCGCTCGACGCGGCTCCGTCGGAGGCGGCGAGGCGTCTGGACTCGGCACTGGGCCAGGACCTCGACGTACAACAGGTGGCGGGGCTGCGGCGGATCATCGACGAGTCCGGGGCACATGCCCAGGTCGAGGACGTGATCGGCCGACTCGCCGAACGGGCGACCACCGCCCTGCGCGAGGCCGACGTCGACGAGCGGTCACGCGGCGTACTGCTGGACCTGGCGACGGCCGTCACCGACCGGCACCACTGACCCCTGACCCTGACCCCGACCCGCCACCGGTGATGCCTCGAGTGCTCTGGGCCTTGCCCGCAAGCGGGCGGCGGCGCTCCCTGCGGTCGTGCCGCCGCGGCTGCGCCGCGTCGGCACGTCCTCAGTCGAGGCTGGGGACGCCTTCGATGTCGGGGCCGTCACCGCGGAGCAGGACGGCGAAGCGGCCGCCCTTGTCGGCGTTGACCCGGCCCCCGAGCACCGACAGCGCGACCGAGAAGGCGCGCTCGTCCTCGCGGGCCAGCGGCCCCCAGCCGTCCCAGAGCAGGACCCAGCCCTCGCTGTCGCCGGCCGTGACGTCGGCCAGACAGTCGGCGAGCGCGTCGAAGTTCTGCCCGTAGTAGTCGGGGAAGTCGAGCGCCACCCCGACGGCCTCGAGGAACTCGGCCTTGGTGGGTCCGTGCCAGCCGTCGATCTCGGCGAACCTCCAGCCGGCGTGCTCGACGGTGTGGCGTACGTCGTCCACCTCGAAGGCACCGTGCCACCGGTAGATGCCGGGTTCGGCATGGTGCGCCAGCAGTCCGGCCAGTCCGCTCATGGAACGATCCTCTCGAAGGATTGGTAGTGGTCCTCGGTCCAGTACATCTCACGACCGCTGCCAGTGATGATCCGCCGTGCCCCACGGTCGGTCGAGCCCGGCGTCGTCACCGTGTACTCGTGGTAGTAACCGGTCGGCTCGTCCGGGAGCAGCCGCTCACGGTTCTCGAACACGACGCCGTCGCGGTCGTAGGGGAAGGGACCACCGGCGTCGATCAGGGCGACCGTCTGTTGCGCCTCAACCGGCAGGGAGGTCAGGGCGACGGCGGGGAGGGTGCTCGGATCCGTGTCGCCGTGGCGGCCACCGCCGGAGAAGCCGCCCTGGTTGAGCCCCCAGGTGAGCACCGCGAGCGCGATGACCCCGAGCAGGGCCAGCCAGAGGCGGCCCCTCGTCGGAGTGGGCTCAGAAGCCCATGGCCTGCGCACGACGCTTGACCTCCGCGCCGCGGTTCTCACGGAGCGCGTCGATCGGCCGGCCCGGCAGGTCGGCGTCGAGGAACAGCCAGGCGATGCACTCGCGGTCGTCGTACCCGTTGTCGTGCATGAGCGTGAGCAGACCGCTCAGGCCCTTGACCACCAGGCCCTGGTCACCGTCGATGAACGCGGCGGGCACCAGCTGCCCGGCACCCTGCGTGGGTACGGCGCCCGCGAGCTCGTGCTCACGGATCATGGTCCGGACCTTGGCCGGCGTCACAGCGAGGAGCTCCCCGACCTGGGTCCAGTCGAGCCACTCGTCCACCAGCTCGGAGAGGTCGGCATCAGCGAGCGACGTCATGCCCCAACTCTGTCACGAGGCGAGACCTGGGGCGACGGCCCGGTCTAGGTCGGTGGCCGGATCCGGTCGGCCAGCCGACTGTTCGCCGCGGCCCACTCCTCGACCATCGAGGAGCCCCCGTGCCCCTCGCCCTCGTCGACGAGCAGCTCGCTGCCGGGCCACGCCCGGGCCAGTCGCCACGCCGTCACCACCGGACCGCTCACGTCGAGACGGCCGTGGATGAGGATCGCGGGGAGATGCGCGATCTCGGACACGCGGTCGAGGATCGGCGGGTCCAGGAAGGCGTCGCGCGACCAGTAGTGGGTCACCAGCGTCGTGATGACCGCGGCGAGGGCGGGGTCGTCCCAGCGCGGGTTGCGGTGGAAGCCGCCGGCGCCGATCGAGACGTGGATGTCCTCCCAGTCCGCCCAGGCATCCACCGCCGCGGTGCGGACCGCGGGGTCGGGGCTGCGCATCAGGCGCGCGTACGCCGAGATCAGGCGCTCGTCGTACCGGTGGTACCCGATGCCGGCGTCCTCAGCGTGCCGGGCGAGCCGCTCCCACGCCTCGGGATAGATCATCCCGACTCCCTCGGTGACCCAGTCGACCTCGGCGCGCGAGGTCGTCGTCACCGCCATCAACACGATCCCGAGCACCCGCTCGGGATGCGCCTGCGCGTACGCGAGGGCCAGGGTCGACCCCCACGAGACGCCGTTGAGCAGCCAGGTGTCCACCTCGAGGTGGGACCGCAGTGCCTCGATGTCGGCGATCAGGCGCTGGGTCGTGTTCCCGTCGAGGTCATGGCGTGGGTCGTGTGCCAGCGGTGTGGAACGACCACAGCCGCGCTGGTCCAACCCGATGATCCGGAACCGCTCGGGGTCGAGCTTCATGCGGTAGCCACCCTCGCCGAGACCGCCCCCGGGACCTCCGTGCAGGTAGAGCGCGGGGATGCCGTCGGGGTTGCCCGACTCCTCCCAGTACACGCTCTGCCCGTCGAGCTGGAGCAGGCCGGAGCTGTGTGGTTCGGAGCGGGGGAACACCCGCTCACGCTAGCGAGCCGCGGCGTACCGCCCCCGTCAGGGTCGTGCGGCGGGCCGTGGTGGTGCGGCTGCACCGTTCCGCACCAACCCCAGGATCAGGTCGGCGGCGCCGGCCGCACCCGGAAGGGCGCGGATCTCCTCGCCCAGCCGCGCGGCCGCGTCCCGGTGGGGTCCGTCGGCCAACAGCGACGCGATGACGGGCCGCAGGTCATCGGCCGTCGCCTTCTTGCGTACGACGCGACCGGCGCCGGCCTGCTCCACGGACCGGGCCACCATCGGCTGGTCGAGCATCGGGTGCATCGGCATCAGTACCATCGGCAGGTCGTGGGCCAGCGCCTGCAGGGTGGTCCCGTGGCCGCCGTGTCCGACCATCAGCGAGGCGCGTGGCATCAGCTCGACGTGCGGCACGAAGCGGTGGACCTCGGCGTTGGCCGGAGGGCGCAGGTCGGCCGGGTCGACGACCGGACCGGTGGTCGCGACCACGTGCGCGTCGAGGTCGGCGCACGCGTCGAGGATCGTCTGCAGGCACCGGGTCATCCCCGGGAACCGGTAGGTGCTGAGACTGACGAGCACCATGGGGGCGGCGTCGACGGAGGGCCCGACCGGGCAGACCGGCCCCACGTAGGTCAGGCCCGGGCGGTCTCCGGCCGGGTCGAGGGACGGCACCGAGGTGACCAGTCGGAGCTGCGCGTCGGCGAGTGCACGCGCCGGGTGCAGTCGCTTGAGCCGCATGCCGAGGCCCATCGGGCCCTTCATCCAGCCGCCGGTGAGGTAGGCGTCGTACAGGTGCTCGAGCACGACGTAGGGACGACCGGCGTGCGCCAGCTCGGCCATCACGCCGAAGAGCAGGCAGTCCACCACGACCACGTCGGCCGGCCGGTCGGCGAGGGCGTCCAGCACGTCGCGGCCGAGGCCGCGGTCGCCGAACATCGCCACGAGAGCCAGTGGGGAGTTGGCGTCGAGCGCGGAGAACGCGCGCGCCTGACGCGAGGTCGCGACCTCGACGCCGGCGGCCTCGAGGGAGGGGCGCTGGCGCGGGTGGCCCACGAAGCGGACCGTGTGGCCGCGCGCGGCCAGCTCTCCGGCGATGCCGAGCGCCGGCGGCACGTTCCCGCCCCCGTCCCAGGTGACGAAGAGGATCTCGGCCATGGCTGGCTCCTTGCAGTCGTTGATCTCAGGTGGTGGGCAGGTCGAGGAGGCGGTCGACGAGGTGCCGCATCCGGCGTTCGGTCCGGTCGCGGCCCAGGCCGCGATCGCGACGGAGCAGCTTCCAGGTGTAGACGTCGGTCGCCACGACGAGCAGGTCGGTGAGCTCCTCGGGGTCGTCGGCCCCGGCGACGTACGGCGCGAAGACGTCCTGCACCCAGGCCCGGTGCATCGCCTTGCCCTGCTCGGTGATGCGGGCCATCAGCTCCTGGTGTGCCTCCTGGGCGAGCATCAGCAGCGCCTGGTCTCCGCGTCGCTCGTAGTGGTCGACGATGACGTGGACCGCCGCGGGGACGTCCCCGACCGGGGTACGTCGCTCGTCGACCACGGCCCGCTGCGCCTGCGCGAACGACGCCTCATCCAGGCCCGCCCGGCTCCCGAAGTGCCGCAGGACGGTCTGCACGCTGACCCCGGCGCGTCCGGCGATGTCGTCGAGCGCGATGTCGGTCACCGGGCGCTCGCCGTGGAGGGCCACGCACGCGTCGATGATCCGGGCGCGGGTCTCCTCGACGGCGCGGGCCCGCGTGGTCATCGTGTAGGGACGGGTCGAGTTCATGTCAGTGGTAGTTGACACCAATATCGCTATTCGTGTCAATATCTGTTCACACGAATATCGTCCGCGGCGCGCCGGAGGCGCCGTGACTCGGGCCGGGCGCCCGGCGTCCGTAGGATGTCCTCGCCGGGCCACTTCCCCGACCGGCGATGGAGGGTCGACGTGGAGCACGACACGCGCGCCCACGCGGGCAGCGCCGCGCTCGCCGACCCCTTGACCGGGCACCTCCTCGACGGGCGCTACCGGATCGGTCGCCGCATCGCACGTGGTGGCATGGCCGCCGTCTACGAGGCCGTCGACATCCGTCTCGACCGCGTGTGTGCGGTCAAGACCATGCACCGCAGTCTCGGCGACGACGCCGCGTTCGCCGACCGGTTCAAGCGCGAGGCCCGCGCCGCCGCCCGGCTCTCGCACCCTCACGTCGTCAACGTCTTCGACCAGGGCGAGGACCCGGACGTCGAGGGCGGGACCCTCTACCTGGTGATGGAGCTGGTCCCCGGTCACACCCTGCGCGACGTGATCCGCGCCGAGGCCCCGATGGCGCCGGCCCACGCGCTGGCGCTGCTCGAGCCGGTCGTCTCGGCGCTCGCCGCCGCCCACCGCGCCGGCGTCGTCCATCGCGACATCAAGCCCGAGAACGTCCTCATCGCCGACGAGTCGTCGGGGGGCCGGGTGAAGGTCGCCGACTTCGGCCTCGCCAAGGCCGTGACCACCGACACCCAGCACACCGCCACGGGCGGCGTGATCATCGGCACGGTCTCCTACCTGGCACCCGAGCTGGTCGTCGACGGCACCAGCGACGCACGTGCGGACGTCTACGCCGTGGGCGTGGTGCTCTACGAGATGCTCACCGGCCACAAGCCCCACGAGGGCGAGTCACCGATCGCGGTCGCCTACAAGCACGTCCACGAGGACGTCCCGCCGCCGTCGGCCGTCGTGCGCGGCATCCCGGCGTACGTCGACGCGCTGGTGGCACGAGCCACGGCCCGCGACCGGGCCCAGCGCCCCGCCGACGCAGGGGTCCTCCTCCACCAGCTCCATCGGGTCGCCCAGGCCCTCGCCGGCGGCGTCTGGGACGACGAGGAGCTGACCGCCGATCTCGCGCTCCCACCTCCGCCCCCGGTGACCGAGGACACGGCCATGCTCGACGTCGACCTGGTGCCGGTCGCCCCCGCAGCGTTCGTCGCTCCCCCGGCCCGACCGCCCGCCACCGTCGAGCGCACCGGCCCGCGCCCGCGACGTCGACGCTCGCGCCGCGGACCCGCCCTGCTCGTCGCCGCCCTCGCCGTGGCCCTGGTGGCGGGCCTCGGCGCCTACTGGTTCGGCTGGGCCCGCTACACCGCGACCCCTGGGGTGCTGGGCCTGACGAAGGCAGCTGCCACCCACCGGCTCGACCGGGCCGGTTTCGACGTGACCGAGTCGACTGCGGCGTACTCCGAGAGTGTGCCCAAGGGCCGGGTCCTGAGCACCGACCCAGACCCCGGCGCACGCGTCCTGGACCACGGCACGATCGCGCTGACCCTGTCGCTCGGCAGGGAGCGGTACGACGTCCCCAAGCTCAAGGGTCTCGACGTCGACCACGCGCAGGACGCACTCCTGACCTCGCACCTGACTTTCGGCCATGCGATCCCGCGGTGGTCGGACACCGTGCCGCGGGGCACCGTGATGAACAGCGACCCGGCGCAGGGGACCCGCCAGCGCCCGAAGACCGTGGTCGACCTGGTCGTCAGCCGTGGCCCGCAGCCCGTGCACGTCGCGGACTGGACCGGCAGGAGCGCGGACCGCGCCGAGCGAGTCCTCGCCCGCCAGCACCTCGAGGTGCAGGCGAGCGACGAGTTCTCCGACCACGTCGCGGAGGGCCTCGTCATCTCCCAGGACCCGCCGACCGGTGTGCTCCACCACGGCGACCCCGTGACGCTGGTGGTGTCGAAGGGTCCCGAGCTCGTGCAGATTCCCGGCAACCTCCGCGCGATGGGCGTCGAGGCCGCGACCCAGCAGCTGCAGAGCCTCGGCTTCAGGGTCCACGTCGAGCACGCCGACCTCTACCTCGGCCTGGGCTTTGTCGCGAGCTCCTCCCCGAGCCCCGGCGACACGGCACCCAAGGGGAGCACCGTCATCCTGAGGATCGTCTGACGACTAGCGTGGTGCGGTGCCCACCGCCCCCACGTCGCGACGTACGACGCTCCTCGCGACGGCGGCGCTGCTGGCGGTCACCGCGTGCTGGGGCTCGACCTTCTTCCTGATCCACGACCTCCTCGAGCGGGTGCCCCCGCTCGACTTCCTCGCGATCCGGTTCGCGATCGCGAGCCTCACCCTGATCCTCCTCGCACCGCGCGCCCTCGGCCGGCTCACCCGCGAGTCGCGCCGCCAGGCCGTGGTGCTCGGCTGCCTCTACGGCGGCGCGCAGATCCTCCAGACGGCCGGGCTGGCCCAGACGCCGGCCAGCGTGTCCGGCTTCATCACCGGGATGTACGTCGTGGCCACCCCGGTGTTCGCCGCCCTGATCCTGCGCAGCCGGATCGGCGGGATGACCTGGGCGGCCGTGGTGGTCGCGATGGTGGGCCTGGCGGTGCTCACCCTGGGCGGACTCTCGGTCGGGTACGGCGAGGCCCTGATCTTCGTGGCGGCGATGATCTACGCGCTCCACATCGTCGGGCTCGGGGCGTGGTCACAGCCGCAGCAGGCGCTCGGGATGTCGATCGTCCAGCTGATCGTGATCACCGTGATCTGCACCCTGTGCACGGCACCCAACGGGATCGTCGTCCCCGATCAGCTCGACGACTGGCTGAGCATCCTCTACATGGCGGTCTTCGCCGGCGCCTTCGCGATGATCGGCCAGACCTGGGCGCAGGCGCACCTGCCGCCCACCCGCGCCGCGATCATCATGAGCATGGAGCCGGTCTTCGCAGCGGTGTTCGCGGTGCTGCTGGGCGGCGAGAGCGCGACGATCCGGATGGCCGTCGGGGGCCTGCTGGTGCTCGCGGCGATGCTGATGGCCGAGCTCGGACCCCGCGGCAAGGTCGAGGCCGAGGTCCAGCACCTGGTGGTCTGAGCACGTTCTCAGCCGGACGGAGGCGGCGATCGGCGTGTCCCTCCCCTAGATTGAGGCACCATGGACGGCCAGGTGACCAGGTGCGCGCAGTGCGGAGCGCCTCTGAGCGGGACCGGCCGCTTCTGCACGAACTGCGGAGCCCCCGTCGCCTCGGCACCCTGGGCGCCGCCCGAGCCGACGTACGACGAGAGCGCCACGAGCGAGCGGGTGTACGCCGTACCGGACGAGCCTGCGTACCCCGAGCCCGTCTACGAGCGCCCCCTCTTCGCCGAGCCCGGCTACGCCCAACCTGTCTACGCCGAGCCCGTCTACGCCCAACCCGCCCATGCCGAGCCCGTGCACGACCCGTCGGTCCAGGCCCAGCCCCTCTACGCCGACCCCCCGCCGCCTCGCCGCTCGCCGGGCGTCGGCCTGTGGATCGGTGCGGCCGCGGGCCTGGTCCTGGTCCTGGTGCTGGGGGCCTTCCTGCTCCTGAGTGGCGGCTCCGGCGACGACAGCCCGTCCACCTCGGCGACGCCCCTCGTCCCGAAGGTCCAGCACACCCCCACGCCTCCCCCGACGAAGGCGGCGACGTCGTCCGCACCGTCGCCGTCCGCGACGGCGGCCCCGACCGGCCCGCCGGCTGACGTGGCGGGCCTGTCCCGGGCCAGCGCGCCGTCGCACGCCCCCGCGGGCGTCGACTTCTCCGGCCGGCCCGTCACCTTCGTGGCACCCAACATGGTCGACGGCGTCGCCGAGACCTGCTGGCGCACGCCGGGCGACGCGACGGGCATGGTCCTGACGTTCCGGCTGGAACGGCCCACCACCATCACCAAGGTCGGGCTGATCAACGGCTACGCGAAGACGGCGTTCTCGGGCGGTCGTCGCTACGACTGGTACCAGGGCGACCGGCGGGTGCTCTCGGTCGACTGGATCTTCGACGACGGCACGACGGTCAGCCAGCCGTTCTCCGAGACCCGCGCCATGCAGAGCCTCACGATCCCGCCGGTGACCACCTCGACGGTCCAGGTCCGGATCACCGCCGTCACGCCGCCCGGGCGAGGTCCGGCGTCGCGCGACGACACGGCCGTCAGCGAAGTGTCGTTGGTCGGCGCGGCTGCCTGAGTCAGAGGCGCGCCAGCACGGCGGCAGCGGCCTTCGCGTCCTCGGCGCTCACGTCGAGGTGTGTGACCAGGCGTACGGCGCGCGGCCCCACGGGCGCGACCAGCACCCCACCGGCCTTCGCCCCGGCCACGAACTCCGTGGCGTCGTCGCGCGGCACGACGACGATGTTGGTGTCCACCGTCTCGGGGTCGACACCGCAGGCCTCGGCGAGCAGCCGGGCGTTCGCGTGGTCGTCGGCCAGGCGGTCGACATGGTGGTCGAGGGCATGGAGGCCCGCCGCCGCCAGGACCCCCACCTGGCGCATCCCGCCGCCCATCCGCTTACGGCGTACGCGCGCCGCCGTCATCGCGTCGTGCGAACCGACCACCAGCGATCCCACCGGCGCGCCCAGCCCCTTGGAGAGGCAGACGGCCATCACGTCGACGCAGGCGCCGTACGACGCGAACGGGACGCCGGTGGCGACGTGCGCGTTCCAGATGCGGGCGCCGTCGAGGTGGACGCCCACGCCGACCGAGTCGGCCCACGTGCGCAGTGCCTGAAGGTCCGCGAGCGGGAGCACGGCACCGCCCGCGAAGTTGTGCGTGTTCTCGACCGCGATCGCGGTGGTGCGGACGAAGAACGGCCCCATGTCGGGTGCGTACATCTCCTGGATCGCCGCGAGGTCGACCTGCCCGCGCGGATCGCGCCAGGTGCGCATCGTGAGCCCGGTGAAGGCCCCGTGGGCGCCGAGCTCGGCGCGCGCGATGTGGGCGGAGGCCTCGCACAGGACCTCCTGTCCCGCCGCGACCAGGGAGGCGACCGCGAGCACGTTGGCCATCGACCCCGTCGGCGTGAAGAGCGCGTCCTCGTGCCCGAACAGCTCCGCCACCCGCCGCTCCAGCTCGAGCACCGTGGGGTCCTCGCCGTACACGTCGTCGCCGACCTCGGCCTCGGCCATCGCGCGCCGCATGGCGTCGGTGGGGCGGGTCAGGGTGTCGGAGCGCAGGTCGATCGTCACGGCCCCACGCTAGCGGCCGAGCGAGGACGCTTCACTCCGACGTCAGTCGGAGCGAAGCACCGCAGCGAGCAGCGAAGCGGGCTTGCTCGCGAGCTGACCTGCAGCTCGTCAGTCGAGGTGGTGCAGGCGCGGCCACAGCACCGACCAGGGCGCCGTGGGGCCGGTGCAGACCGCGATCGGCAGACCCTGCTCCTCGTTGTCGACGCCGACCCCGTTGTCGAGTCTGGCGCGCACCGCGCAGTCGGCGAACATCCGGCGGACCTCGGGGTACTGGCCGCCGACGGCGACGACCGTCGTGACGTCGTCCGGCGGGCGGGCCTGGTCGTACAGCGCGTTCTGAGCGCTGTAGACCGGCACATCGGGCCGGTAGTGGTGGAGCGACCCCGCCTCTCCGTAGTTCGACGTGAGCACGACGGCACGGGAGCGGTCCGGCAGCGCGTCGTACACGCCGGCGACCTGGCGGACGTACGCCGGCCAGCCGATCGAGTCGCCGACGACCGGATTGACCCCGGGCACCGGCGTCGAGCCCACGGTGCCGACCGTCAGCAGCGGGAGCCCGATGAAGGCGGACACCACGGCGTTGAGGGCGAACAGGGCCGCCCAGACCCGGCCGAGATGTCGCTCCATCGCCACGATCCCGGCTGCGAACGGTAGCGGCAGGAGGAACACGGGGTAGTGCGGCTGCGTGCCGCCGACGAAGGTGAACACCAGCAGCAGCGCGAAGGCGACGACGAAGAAACGCAGTCGGGCGTCACGGGCCAACGCGACGAGCCCGGCTACCCAGATCACGACCAGCGGCGGCCCGAACAGCAGGACGAGCAAGGGGAACATCGCGGTCCGGGTGTCGGCGGCGTTGTTGGCCGCGAGCGCCCTGCCCATGTCGCCCTCGGGCCAGCCGTTCAGGACTTGGTACAGCTCGTTGGGGAGGGCAACGAGGACGGCAATCAGGGCGCCCCCGAGGACGTACCGTGACAGCAGGCGTCGGCGCGGCCCGACGAGCAGCAGCCCCAGGGCGATACCGGCGACGAGCACCCCGACCAGGAGCCGGTTGTAGGTCGCCAGACCGGCCAGGGCGCCGGCAACCAGCCACCACCGCGGCCGGTTGCGCAGCTCGGCCTTCAGGACGCACAGGCAGATCGCCGGCCACAGGGTCAGGTCGGCGGTCGATGTGAGGAACACGTGACCGAGCACGGTGACCGCCGAGGTGGTCGCCACGCCCCACGCGGCCCACGTCTGCGCCTTCGCGCCGCCCCCGAGCTCGCGCGCGAGGAGCCCGGTGAGCAGGACGCAGCCGGCCGAGAACAAGGTCGCCGGGATCCGCAGCAGCCATGGTCCTCCGTCGTACAGCGCGGCGATCGCGTGGGAGAGCAGCGGTGTGAACGGCGGCTGGTCGACGTATCCCCAGGCGGGGCGCAGCATCGAGAAGTAGAGCTCGTCGCGGTGGTAGCCGTACCTGTTGCTGAGCAGGGAAAGGACCACCACGACCACGGCGACCGGCGGCAGGATGCGCCGCCAGGCGATCGGTGGTGCTCCCCCCTCCACCCGGACAGTCTGACGGAGTCAGGCGGTGCGGAGCATCTCGGCGACGAGGAACGCCAGCTCGAGCGACTGCACGCGATTCAGGCGGGGGTCGCAGACTGACTCGTAGCGCGAGCCGAGGTCGATCTCGGCGACCTCCTCGCCACCACCGACGCACTCAGTCACGTCGTCGCCGGTGAGCTCGACGTGGATGCCGCCCGGCCAGGTGCCGAGCGAGCGGTGCACGTCGAAGAAGCCCTGGACCTCGGCGATGACGTCCTCGAAGCGACGCGTCTTGTAGCCCGACGAGGCCTCGAAGGTGTTGCCGTGCATCGGGTCGCAGACCCAGGCCGCCTCGAGCCCGGCGGCCGTGACCTTCTCGACCAACGAGGGCAGCGCGTCGTGGATCTTCCCCGCGCCCATGCGGGTGATGAAGGTGAGCCGGCCCGCCTCGTTGTCGGGGTTGAGCTTGGCGGCGAGGGCTATCAGGTCGTCGGGGGTCGAGCGCGGCCCGACCTTGACCCCGAGCGGGTTGCGGACCGAGGCGAGCAGCTCGGCGTGCGCGCCGTCGAGGGCGTTCGTGCGCTCGCCGATCCAGACGAAGTGGCCCGACACGTCGTACGGCGTGCCGGTGCGGCTGTCGATGCGCGTCATGGCGTGCTCGTACTCGAGGAGGAGCGCCTCGTGGCAGGTGTGGAAGTCGACCCGGTGGAACTCGTCGGGGTCGGCGCCGATCGCCGACATGAAGCTCATCGCCCGGTCGATCTCGTGGGCGATCTTCTCGTAGCGTCGACCCACCGCGGAGCTGACCACGAAGTCGGTGTTCCAGGTGTGCACCTGGCGCAGGTCGGCGTACCCGCCGGTGACGAACGCCCGCACGAGGTTCAGGGTCGAGGCGCTGGAGTGGTAGGCCTCGATCAGCCGCTGCGGGTCGGGGACCCGGGCCTCGGGGGTGAAGTCGAAGCCGTTGACCGCGTCGCCGCGGTAGGCGGGCAGGGTCACGCCCTCACGGGTCTCGAGGTCGGAGGACCGCGGCTTGGCGTACTGGCCCGCCAGCCGGCCCAGCTTCACCACCGGGACCGACGCGGCGTACGTCAGGACGACGGCCATCTGGAGCAGGACGCGCAGCTTGTTGCGGACGTTGTCGGCGGTCGCGCCGTCGAACGTCTCGGCGCAGTCGCCACCCTGCAGCAGGAACGCCTTGCCGTGCGCGACGTCGGCGAGCTTGGCCTTGAGCTCGTCGCACTCGCCGGCGAAGACGAGCGGCGGCATCCGGCGCAGCCGGGCGACGGCGGCGTCGACGGCGGCCGGGTCGGGGTACGACGGCTGCTGGGCCGGGCCCAGCGCGCGCAGCGTCTCGAGGTCGGGGACGCCGCTCGCTCCGCCCTGGCCGGTCCCTGAGGAGGCGAGGGACGAGCCGTCTCGAAGGGTCACGCGGCAAGGGTACGGCGTACACCCTCCCTGGTCCGCCTCAGCGACGTCATCCGGACGCCGGCCGCGGAATGCCCGCCCGTCGACGGCGGTTGCGCGGACATGAGCATCTCGAGTCGACGCGTCGTGGCAGCAGCGTTCGGTGGACCGGAGTCCCTCAGCGTCGAGCAGGTGATGCTCCCCGACCCGGGGCCGCACGAGGTGCACGTGCAGGTGCGGGCGGCCGGCGTGAACCCGGCCGACGTGAAGGCCTACGCGCGGCAGGGCGACCCCGCCTCGCTCCCGATCCTGCTCGGCTACGAGGCGGCCGGTGTGGTCGTCGCCGCCGGCGAGGGCGCGGCAGACAACGAGGGCCCGGTCAGCGCGGGTGACGAGGTGATCGTCTTCCGCACGCGCGGCGGCTACGCCGCCGACCTGGTCGTGCCAGACGCGACGCTGACCCGGAAGCCGGCCGGTCTCGGCTGGCCCGAGGCCGGCGGACTGCTGCTCGCGGGTGCGACGGCGTTCCACACCCTGGAGGCGACCGGCGTGCAGGACGGCGACACCGTGCTCGTGCACGGGGCGTCCGGCGGCGTCGGCCTGTTCGCCGTACAGCTCGCCCGGCTGCGGGGAGCCCGGGTGCTCGCGACCGCCGGCGAACGCAGCCACGGCCTGCTGCGCGAGCTCGGCGCCGAGCCGGTCGTCTACGGCGACGGGCTGCTCGAGCGGGTGCAGACACTGGCGCCCGGCGGCGTCGACGTGGCGCTCGACATGGTCGGCACCGACGAGGCCATGGATGTCTCGCTGGCGCTGGTCGCGGACCGCGACCGGATCGCCAGCATCGCGAACTTCGCGCGTGGCCCGCGCGAGGGCATCAAGCTGCTCGGCGGCGGCCCCGGGGCGGACCCCGGCGACGAGATCCGCGCGGCGGCCCGCCCCGAGCTGGCGCGTCTGGCCGGCGAGGGCACCCTCCGCGTCGTCGTCGCCGCGACGTACCCTCTCGACGACGCCGCGGAGGCCCACCGTCAGGTCGCGACGGGACACACCACCGGCAAGATCGTGCTGATCCCGTAACGGAGGGATCTCAGCCGAAGAAGACCTCGGCCTCGGCGTACTCGGCCGGGCTGACCAGCTTGAGCTCGCCGGTGCCCTCGAGGAGCGGGACGCGGATGATGTCGGCGCCGCGCAGGGCGACCATCGTCCCGAAGTCCTTCTCGGCCACCGCGTCGACGGCATGCAGGCCGAACCGGGTCGCGAGCCACCGGTCGAAGGCCGTCGGAGTGCCGCCGCGCTGCACGTGACCGAGCACGACGGCCCGTGCCTCGGCGCCGGTGCGCTGCTCGATCTCTGAGGCGAGCCGGTCACCGATACCGCCCAGGCGGACGTGACCGAAGGCGTCGATCTCCCCCGACACCAGCGTCATGTCGCCGCCCTCGCGAGGCACCGCGCCCTCGGCCACCACGATGATCGGCGCGTACTGGGTCTCGAAGCGCTTCTTGACCAGCTCGCAGACCATCTCGATGTCGAACGGCTGCTCGGGGATGAGGACGACGTTGGCGCCACCGGACATGCCGCTGTGGAGCGCGATCCAGCCGGCGTGCCGGCCCATCACCTCCACGACGAGCACCCGGTGGTGGGACTCGGCGGTGGTGTGGAGCCGGTCGATCGCCTCGCTGGCGATGTTGACCGCGGTGTCGAAGCCGAAGGTGAAGTCGGTGCCGGACAGGTCGTTGTCGATGGTCTTCGGTACGCCGACCACGTGGACGCCGAGGTCGGCGAGCTTGGTCGCGACGCCCAGGGTGTCCTCGCCGCCGATCGCGACGAGTGCGTCCACGCCGTCGCGGGCGAGGTTGTCGTGGATCCGCTCGACGCCGCCCTCGATCTTGAACGGGTTGGTCCGGCTGGAGCCGAGGATGGTCCCGCCACGGGGCAGGATGCCGCGCACCTGCGGCACCCCGAGCTCCATGGTCAGCCCCTCGAGCGGGCCCTTCCAGCCGTCGCGGTAGCCGACGAACTCGAAGCCGTGGACGCTGACGCCCTTGCGGACCACCGCCCGGATCACCGCGTTGAGTCCGGGACAGTCGCCGCCACCGGTGAGCACTCCGACCCGCATGCTGACTCCTGATCGTTCGTTGGATCGTTACAAGGGCGACCGTCAGCCTAGGGCCACCCGCCGGGTGCGCGCCATGGTGGCCGGAGCCGGCGGTCGGCCGGCGCTGTCGACGCGGGCGTCCGCCGGGACTGTCAGAACAGCGCAATTGCGCCAGTTCGACAGCCAGAACGGCCCTCGAGGCGTCATACCGGCGCAATTGCGCCAGTTGGGCGCCCCCGGAAGTCGGCCGCCGGTCGCCGGTCAGGGGGTGGTGGGCGCCTCGACGGTCGGGTCGACCGCCGCGGACTCCGCGCCCTCGGCCACGTTGGTGACGACCTCGCGCGCCAGCGGCATCCGCCGGGCCATCACCTGCACCGTCACCGCCCAGAGCAGGCACAGCACGATCGCCCCGCCCCACAAGGGCAGGGCGCCAGCATGGAGGAGGGAGGTGAAGAGCAGTGGGCCGATGGCGCCCGAGGCTCCCCAGGCGAGCTGGGTGGCTGCCATGAACCGGCCACGCTGGTCGGGCGGCGGCGCCTCGGCGGACAGGGCCGCGACGACCGGGCCGGCCGTCATCTCGCCGAGCGTGTAGACGACAGCGCCGACGAGCACCACGACCACGCCGGTCGCGACCGTGAGCGCCCCCGCGACGTAGAGCATGACGAAGGAGACCGCGGTGAAGGCGATCGCCACCTGCATCACCCGCCGGCGGGTCGTTCCGGTCATGGCCCGCACCACGAGACCCTGACCGACGCCGATCATCACCGTGTTGATCACGAAGACGGTGCCGGGTACCCAGCCGGGCAGGGCCAGGGTGATCGACGAAGTAGACGGGCATCGCGACGTTGAGAGTCGTCTCGGCCAGCGCGTAGAAGAAGATCACCACGATCAGCCAGCGGTAGCCGCGGTCGGCGAACGCGACCCACCAACCACGGTTGCTGCCGCCGGCGCCCGCCACGCCCTCGGCGACGGCGCGACCTCCGGCGACGCCGATCATCAGCAGGAACGCCAGGACGTACGACGCGGCGTTCAGCAGGACGACGGACTGGAACGCCGCCCCCGAGCCGATCGTGAGCGCCACGGCGGCCAAGACACCGCCGACGCCGTAGCCGGCGTTCCGCATCGCCTGGAGGAAGCCGAACCAGAGCTCGCGCTCACCTTTCTCGGTGATCTGGGTGACCATCGGCCCGAGGGCGCCCCAGAACGCGAACCGGGTGGCGGCCGCGGCGAAGACGAGGACCGCGACGGCGGCCATGGAGTGGGCGAACGGATAGAGCAGGAAGGCAACCGCTGCCCCGGCGTTCCCGGCCTGCATCATCACCTTCGGGCCGAACCGGTCGACGAGCGACCCGATCACGGGAACCACCGGTAGCACCGCCAGGTTGGCGATCGTCATCGCGGCCCCGAGCTGGACCAGGCTCAGCGACGTCTGGTGGAGGAAGTAGAGCAACGACAGGGGCATCCAGATGCCGCTGCCCACGGCGTCGATCGCCAGGGCGCCGACGAACCGTCGGTGGGGACCGACGTCCGGGAAACCGAGTCGCTGCAGCACCCCCTCATCCTCCAACTTCAAGCCCGCTTGAGGGCAACCGGTTATCGCTAGGCTCCGCCCCATGACCTTCTCCATCGTGGCGCGCTCCACTGACGGTGAGTCGTGGGGCGTGGCCGTCGCTTCGAAGTTCCTGGCCGTCGGTGCCGTCGTACCGGCCGCGGTGGCCCAGGTCGGAGCCATCGCGACCCAGGCCGACGCCAACGTCGCCTTCAAGGGGCTCGCACTGTCCCACCTCGACGACGGTGCGACCGCGTCGGTCGCGCTCCAGCGGCTGCTCGAGGAGGACGACGGGCGCGACGAGCGCCAGGTCGGGATCGTCGACGCCGAGGGCGGCTCGGCCACCCACACCGGCCATGCCTGCCTCGACTGGGCAGGTGGCGTGATCGGGAGCGGCTACGCGATCCAGGGCAACATCCTGGCCGGTGAGTTCGTCGTGGCCGCGATGCAGGACGCGTTCGAGGCGAGCGACGGCGAGGAGCCGCTGGCCCGGAGGCTGCTGGCCGCGCTCTCCGCCGGCGACGACGCCGGCGGTGACCGGCGAGGCAGACAGTCGGCGGCGCTGCTGGTGGTCAGGGACGGAGCGGGCTACGGCGGCGGCGACGACATCGCCGCCGACCTGCGGGTCGACGACCACGCCGACCCGGTCACCGAGCTGGCCCGCCTGCTCGACCTGAACGACCTCTACCTCACGGCCTCCACGGAGACCGAGCGCGTCGACATCACCGACGGAGCTCCAGGCCGAGATCGAGCACCTCGTGCACGAGCGCGGCTTCGCCGACCTCAACTCCTGGGTCGGCACGGAGAACTACGAGATGCGCGTGGACCCGAACGGCGAGTGGATCGACGAGAAGGTCCTCGAGATCCTCCGCGCCACGCGCGACGACCCGAGCCCGACCGCATGAGCGTCCTCGCCATCGACGCCGGCACCACCGGTGTCACCGCCGTCGTCGTCACGCCCGACGGCCGGATCGCGGCCAAGGGCTACCAGGAGTTCGCCCAGCACTTCCCCCACCCCGGCTGGGTCGAGCACGCTCCCGAGGAGATCTGGCAGGCCACGATCGAGGCCACCCGCGCGGTGCTGGCGTCGTACGACGGCTCGCAGCTGCAGGCGGTCGGGATCACCAACCAGCGCGAGACCGTCCTGCTGTGGGACCGCGAGACCCTCGGCTCGCCCCGGCGCGCGATCGTGTGGCAGGACCGGCGTACCGCAGCGATCTGCGACCCGCCTGCGCGACGAGGGCCACGAGGAGCGCGTCACCGAGCTGACCGGGCTGCGGCTCGACCCCTACTTCTCGGGCACCAAGCTGACCTGGCTCTCCGAGCACGAGCCACACACCTGGGCGCTCGTCGAGTCCGGCCGGTACGCCGTCGGCACGGTCGACTCCTACCTCGTCGCCCGGATGACCCGCGGCACCTGGCACGTCACCGACGTGTCCAACGCGTCGCGGACCCTGCTCATGGACCTGTCGACCGGCGAGTGGTCCGACGAGCTGTGCGACCTCTTCGGCGTACCCCGCGACGCCCTGCCCGAGCTGGTGCCGAACTGGGGTGAGATCGGCACGACCGACCCGTCGTCGTTCTGCGGCCTCGAGCTGCCGATCGCGGGGATGGCCGGTGACCAGCAGTCGGCTCTCTTCGGTCAGACCTGCTTCGATGCCGGTGACGCCAAGTGCACCTACGGCACGGGCTCGTTCATCCTCACCAACACCGGCTCGTCCCTGGAGCGCTCGGATGCCGGCCTGCTGTCGACGGCGGCCTGGCGCTCCCCCGACGGGGAGCTGACCTACGCGCTCGAGGGTGCGATCTTCGTGACCGGTGCGGCAGTGCAGTGGCTGCGCGACGGGCTGCAGATCGTCGGTTCCGCCGCCGAGTCCGAGGCGATCGCGGCGACGGTCGACTCGTCGGACGGCGTCGTCTTCGTGCCGGCGCTGACCGGACTGGGCGCCCCCCACTGGGACCCGCACGCCCGCGGCACGATCCTCGGCCTGACGCGCGGCACGACACGGGCGCACCTGGTGCGCGCGACGTTGGAGGCGATCGCCTTCGAGGTGCGCGACGTGCTCGCGACGATGCCCGGCGCGGACTCGTCGCCCCTGCGCGTCGACGGCGGCGCCAGCGCCAACGACCTGCTCTGCCGGATCCAGGCCGACCAGCTCGGCGTCCCGGTGGAGCGGCCGCGGATCGTGGAGACCACTGCCCTCGGCGCGGCTTTCCTGGCCGGGCTCGGGGTCGGCGTCTGGGACTCCACCGACGACCTCCGCGAGACCTGGCAGCTCGACCAGCGTTTCGAGCCCTCAGCCGACCGGGCCGCACGCCGACGCGGCCTACGCCCGCTGGCAGGACGCCGTGGAGCGCTCGAAGGGCTGGGCCTCGGACGTAGTCCAGGGCGTCGAGGGCCTGCCGGGCGGCGTCGCGGGCGCGGACGGCGTCGGCGTGGGTCTGCTCCGCCTCGCCCTGGGACTCCTCCGCCTCGGCCAGCTCGTCGTCGGTCTCCTCGGCGCTCGACTCGAGCTCGGAGAGGCGCCGCCGGAGCTCGTCGATCTCCGACTGGAGCTGCAGGCTCCGCGCCTGGAGCTTCTCGACCGCGGCGCGCGCGGTGCCCAGCTCCTGCTCGGCCTCCCCGAGGACGCTCCTCGGCCTCGGCGAGCGCCTCGCTCGGCCTCCTCGCGACGCCGCGCCGCGTCGTCCCCCGGTACGACGTGCAGGTCGGGGGGCGCGGGCGTCTCGGCGGTCGTGGGCGAGGCCTCGAACCCGAGCGCGTCGGGGAGCGCCACCGCTGCGGCGACGTCGACCACGTCGACCCCGGTCGTCTTCAGCGAGCGCACCAGCAGCCCGCTCCGCACCGCACGCGCGGCCTCCGGGTCGACCAGCCCGGCGGTCAGCGTCGCCTCGACCTCGTCGGAGACCGACTGGGTGACCCGCACTCCCTCGTCCGCGGCCAGCGCCCGCGCCTGGCCGGTCACCGCCGACGTGAGCTGCCGTCGCTGCTTGGTCAGCGCCCGCAGCTCGGCGCCGTCCATGCCCTCCTGCGCGTCGCGCAGCGCCGCGCCGATCGCCAGCACCTGCTCGACCTGCGCAGACTCCCGGCGTACCAGCAGGTTGACCACCCACGCCGCGAGCGACGGCTTGCGCAGCCCCTTGAGCGCCGCGACGAGGTCCTTGTCCCCCTTGGCCGCCTTCGCCCGGGCGTCGCGCTCCGGCGTGAAGCGGTCGAGCGGCAGGGCGTAGAGCTCGTCGGCGACCTCGAGCAACCCGTCCGTCATCGGGCGTACTCCATCTCACGAGGGTACGGCGGCCACACCGCGCTCTGCTCGCGACCGGTCGGGCGCCAGCCGAGGTGCTCGTAGAGCCCGCGCGCCCGGTGGTTCTCGACCAGGCACCACAGCCGGGTGACGCCGGCCGCCCGCTCGACGGCCTGCCGTCCCAGACCGCTCCCCCACCGCTCCGGACGCACCGCCAGATGCCGCAGGGTCTGTGGGTCCCAGCAGACGTAGACGTCCAGCCGTTCGGCCGGGCCTGCCACCTCGACCCGCACCTTCGGGTCGGCGAGCGCGTGCTCCCAGCGATGCCGCACGTCGTCCCAGGGATAGGCGGTGTCGGGGAAGACGTGGGCCAGCGCGACCAGGTTGGCGTCGCGCTCGAGGTCGGTGAGCGCGACCGCGTCGGCGGGCGTCGCCGCGCGGAAGAGCGCCGGCTCGGCCGTCACTCGTCGTCGCCGCCGAGCCCGCGCTCGAGGGCGTAGCGCGTGAGCTCGACGCGGTTGTGCATCTGGAGCTTGCGCAGGGTGTTCTGCACGTGGTTCTGCACGGTCCGGTGCGACAGCACCAGCCGGTCGGCGATCTGCTTGTAGCTCAGGCCCTTCGCGACCATGGTGAGGATCTCGGTCTCACGCTTGGTGAGCTCGTTGTCCGGCTCGGGCTCGGGACCGCCCTCGGACATCCGGCGGAACTCGCCGAGCACCAGCCCCGCCAGCCCGGGCGTGAACACGGTGTCGCCGGCGGCCACACGTCGTACGGCGTCGATCAGCTCGGCGCGCGACGCCGACTTCACCAGGTAGCCGGTCGCGCCGGCCTTGACCGCCTCGAGCACGTCGCTGTGCTCCCCGGAGGCCGACAGGATCAGGACGCGCGCCGACGGGTCGCGGCCGAGCACGTCGGCGGTCACCTCGACCCCGCCGGGCCCGGGGATCTGGAGGTCGAGCACCACGACCTGCGGCCGAGCGGCGGGGAAGCGCGCGATCGCCTGGTGGCCGTCGGCCGCGATGGCGACCACGTCGAAGCCGGCCTCGACCAGGTCACGCTCGACCGCTTCGCGCCACATGGGGTGGTCGTCGACGACCATCACCCGGACCGCCTGCTGGTCCACCCCGTCGGACATGCGGCGACCCTAGTCGAACGCGACGACGGCGGGTCGAGGCCTGGGCCCTAGCGTCCGAAGCGGCCCCGGTGGTGCCGCAACGGCTCGTCCCCGTCGCCGACCTCGAGCTGCTCGACGACGGTGGTCACCAGGGTCGACCAGCCGACCGGCTGCTCGCCCTCGACCCGGACGCCGGCCCACGAGGTGGCGGACGCGAGGCGCGGCCCCCAGTCGGTCTGCTCGAACGCGGCGTGGCTGAACATGCCGCCGGGCGCGGGCGCCGTACCGGCGAACATCTCGGCCAGGTCGCGGTGCTCCCACCCGAGCAGCTGCACCACGCCCGTGCCGGTCGCGAGGAGCGTCTCGGTCAGGTCGGCGTCCGGGTCGAGCAGGGCGAGCAGTCGCGCCGGCTCCCCCGCCGCCACCAGGAACGAGGTGACCGTCAGCCCCGCGCGGCCCCTCTCGCCGCCCGACGTCCACAGGCTCACGGTCCCGCCGACGCGGCCGCGGAACCGGCGTACCGGGTCGGGCTCGGGGTCGGCGAAGGGATGCTCCGCATGGATCGTCACGCGTCGAGCCTAGGGAGCGCTCCGTCGCCGGGGCTCTGCCTCCACGCTGCGCGGGAACCTGAACTCCCACTCGGTGCCGGAGGAGCTGGCAGACTGAGTCGCCGTGCCACCGAGGTCGGTCACCCGACCGCGGATCGACGACGAGACGCCGAGCCGACCCTGCCCTTCGGCCTCCTCGAGCCGCCCGGGTGGGATGCCCGGCCCCTCGTCTCGGACGGTCACCACCAGCGCGTCCGGCGTCGCCTCGAGCAGCACCCATGCAGGAGCGGAGGGTCCGACGTGGGCCACGACGTTGTCCAGGCAGGCCGACACGACGGCCACGATCTCGTCCGCCACCGGCTTCGGGAGGAGTACGCCGCCCGAGGGCGCGGCCACCGAGACGCCGCCGCGTCGCTCGAGCGACGACAGCTCTCCGACCAGGTCGACGACACCGGGCGTCGAGCCGACCGCGTCCTGCTGGCGGATCAGCGCGCGCAGGGCCTGCTCCTGCTCACCGGCGAGTCGCCCGAGCTCCACGCCGTCGGGCCCGAGGTCCGGTCCCCGGCGCTGCACGAGGGCGAGCACCTGGAGCACACCGTCGTGGACCGCACGGGCCAGCCTCGCGCGCTCCGCCGCCGTGGCCGCCGCCCGCTCGGCCGCCGCGGTGCGGGTCGCCGAGCGCAGCAGGGAGTCGACCATCAGGCCGACGATCGGGCCACCGACCAGGAGCAGGAACAGGTTCCCGTACACGGTCTCGTCCAAGTAGTGGCGGGTCAGGAAGTCGCCGACCGAGAGCAGCACGGCCGCGACCAGGCCCCCGATCACGCGCCAGTGGATGGCCCACGCGAACATCGCGGCCATCACCCAGAAGCCCGGGACCGTCGAGTGGTAGCCGGGCTCCTTGACGGCCGCGGTCAGGCCGAGGACGACGAGGGCGACCGCCAGGTCGGAGACGACCCAGCCCGTCGTACGCCGCGAGTAGGCGTGGTAGGCCCAGCTGATCACGACGGTCCAGACGGTCATGCCGCCCAGCACGAAGGCGGCGCCCACGGGGTGGGAGAAGCCGCCCCGGTAGATGTTGAGGGCGATGGCGTTGGCGAGGAGGAGGAAGCGGAGCACCGCCAACCAGCGATACATGCGGTCCTCGACCGCGATCGCGGCCGGCTCTGTCGGCCGGGCCGGGACCCGCAGGAGCGAGGTCAGGATGCCTGCTTCTGCTCGCCGGGGGCCGCGAGCTCGTCGCGGGCCTCGCGCTCGGCGCGCTTGGCCGGTGATGCCGAGCCCGCCGACTTCTGGGAGAGCTCCTTGGCCTTGCTCGCGTAGAGGTCGACGTACTCCTGCCCCGAGAGCTCCATGATCTCGTACATGATCTCGTCGGTGATCGCGCGCAGGATGTACCGGTCGTTCTGCATCCCCTCGTAGCGCGAGAAGTCGAGCGGCTTCCCGAAGCGGACCCCCGGACGGGTGAAGGTGCCGAACGTCTTCCCCGGTGGCGCCACGACGTCGGTACCGAGCACTGCCACCGGGATCACCGGCGCGCCGGTCTCGAGGGCCAGGCGAGCCACCCCGGTCTTGCCGCGGTACAGCCGGCCGTCGTGGGATCGGGTGCCCTCGGGATAGATCCCGAAGAGGTCGCCCTGCTCCAGGATCTTGCGCGCCGACGACAGCGCGCCCTCGGCCGCAGAGGCGCCCGAGCGGTCGATCGGCACCTGGCCGGCGCCGGAGAAGAACTTCTTCTGGAACCAGCCCTTGAGCCCCGGGCTGGTGAAGTACTCCGCCTTCGCCACGAACGTCACCCGGCGCGGCAGGGTGAGCGGCATGAACATCCAGTCGGTGTAGGACAGGTGGTTGCTGGCCAGGATGGCGGGACCCGACACCGGGACGTTCTCGGTGCCCTCGACGTGGGGGCGGAAGACGATCTTCAGCCAGGGACCCAGCGCGACCCACTTCATGAACCAGTAGAGCAACGCGACCCCACTCTCGACCCAGCCTGGAAGGCTGCGCTCACGACGGCGAGCCTGAACCACACCCTAGTCCCACCCGGCGAGGCCACTCCTGACAACGCGCGCCGCCGTACGGCAGGATGCGCCCATGCCCGACGCCCCCGCTGCCGACGTCCCCACGGACCCGCTGTCGCTGCCCGCCACACCGGAGCGCACGGGCGGTCGCGCGATCGGCGTACTCCTCGTGCACGGGTTCACCGGCTCGCCGGCCTCCATGAAGCCGTGGGCGCGGCATCTCGCCGAGCGGGGGTACGCCGTCGAGGTCCCGCGACTCCCGGGTCACGGCACGAAGTGGCAGGACCTCAACCAGGTCGCGTGGACCGACTGGTACGCCGAGGCCGAGCGGGCCTTCGACGCCCTGCGGGCGAGCTGCGAGGCCGTCGTGGTCTGCGGGCTGTCGATGGGCGGCTCAGTGGCGCTCCTGCTGGCCGAGGAGCGCGGGGACCAGGTGTCCGGGATCGTGCTCGTGAACCCGTTCGTGTCGAGCACCCGCAAGGAGCTCAAGGCGCTCCCGGTCCTCAAGCACGTCGTACCCTCGCTGGGCGGGGTGGTCAACGACATCAAGAAGCCCGACCAGGACGAGGTGGGCTACACCCGGCTCCCCCTCAAGGGCCTCTCCGCCGTCATGGCCATGTGGAAGGTGGTGGTGCCCGGTCTCGGTCGGGTCACCCAGCCGCTGCTCTACTTCCGATCCGCGACCGACCACGTCATCGACGACTCCTCCTCACCGACCGTGCTGAGCGCCGTCGGGTCGACCGATGTCGAGGAGCGGATCCTCGACAACAGCTACCACGTCGCCACGCTCGACCACGACGCCCCGCGCATCTTCGAGGAGTCCGCGGCTTTCATCTCGCGCGTGACGGCCTAACCTTGGTCCGGTGAGCACGCGGGACGACGACGCCGCCTGGCAGCAGATCGTCGAGAACTACGGCGAGTGGCCCGACGTACCCGAGGCTCCCGCCCCCGAGGCGCCCCTCGCCGAGGCTCCCGAGGTCTTCCACATCGAGCTGTACGACGAGCAGTTCGTCCCGCCGCCCCTCCCGCCGCCCCCGGTGATCCGGCCCGAGCGCAAGGTGGCCTGGGTGGGGCTGATCGGGTCGCCCGTGCTGCTGGTGGTGCTCTCGCTCGTCGACTACTCACTCCCGGGCGTCCTGACCGGCGGGCTCGTGGTCGCCTTCCTCGCCTCGTTCGGCTACCTCGTCGCGACCATGGAGCCGCACGACCCCGACGACGACGGGGCCAGGGTCTAACCCGGACGGCTCATCAGCACGTAGCCGTCGTCGGCGGCAGAGGCGACCCAGCCTCGTGCGGCCAGTCCTGCGGCCAGGGGCGAGTGCTCGTCGACCAGAGCGACTCCGACACCGGAGCCGCGCACCACGCCGTACCAGCCCGGCGCCTGGCTGACCACCCGGTCGTAACCCTCCACGTGTGCCACGGAGTACGGCGTGATCAGCCCGTCGACGTACTGCTCGAGGTCGGGGTGACGCCACGCCAGCCAGCCGCCGAGCTCGTAGGCGTTGAGCACGCCGGTCCCGGACGGCAGCCGGTCCAGTGCGGCGTCCAGCCCGGTCGGGATGTCTCCGGGTCGGTCGGCCACGGCCGGTGCTGCGAGCGCGACCAGCAGCGTGCAGAGGACGGCCCACACGCCGATCGCCCGCCACTCACGTGCGGGGTCGGAGCGGTTCGGTGTCGGCACCGGAGCGAGACACCAGACCTTCGAGCGTGGCGGCGAAGAGCGGCCCCGCGACGAGCGCGCCCACCACGACCAGGCGCGCGCTGTACCAGACGAGCACCGTCGCGACGACGAGCAGCAGCACGCGAGACCACGTCGCTCCGCGGCGGGTGACCACCCAGACCCCAGCGGTCACCGCGATCATCAGCAGGGCGCCCAGCGGACCCCAGCTGAGCAGGTCGGTGCGCTGCCATTCCTGGATGAACCGCGCCGTGCTCTGGACGGCCAGCGGCGCCTCCAGGACGCGGAGGCCGACCGGGTTCAGGGCCACCACGGCCAGCGAGCCGAGGGCGACGGCCGCGATCCGGGCCAGCGCTCGGGCGTCCGTACGACGCGACAGGGCGATGCCGAGGGCGACCACACAGCCCAGCCCGGCTCCGAGGAACCAGAAGCCGTGGCACAGCGACCACGCCCACACCACCGGGATCAGCCACCAACGCGGCTTGAGGTCGCGCTCGGTCTGGAGCCAGGCAGCCAGCAGCACCGGGATCAGCACGAACGAGACCAGCTGCGGTCGAGAGGTGAGTGAGCCTGCGGCGGCGCCGATGGTGAAGACGGTCGCGACCGACGCGGGAAGCAGGGCGGCCTCACGCCGGTTGGCGGCATGCACGGCGACGACGACAGCCAGGGCCGCCAGCCAGAACAGGACGGCGAGCCCGGGCAGCCCGATCCACCGCTCGACGTACGCCGAGACCACCTCGGGCAGCGGCTCGGTCGGCACCCACGGGACCGTCGCGAAGCTCGACCAGTGCGCCGGTGTGGCCAGGGAGTGCTGGCTGATGAGGTCGTTGCCGAGCCGCAGGTGCCACCAGTCGTCGGGGTCGCGGATCGGGGCCGCTGCGCGTCGCGCGATCATCGCGATCACGCCGCAGACGAGAGCCACCGGCAGCCACCGGACCAGACGATCGGGCATGCGGGGATCGTGCCAGCAACTCGGCGCTGCCGCGGACGTTCCGACCCTTCGGTGCCGTCAAGCGCCGCAGACGCCGTCAGTGGCGGGTGAGGTCGGCGGCGCCGATCAGACCCGCGCGGTTGCCGAGCCGCGCCCGGCGGATCTCGAGCATCGGCCGGTGGCCGCGGCCGGTGAGCTGGGTCGAGAAGGCGCGGCGCACAGGCTCGAGCAGCAGGTCGTCGGCCGCGCTCACACCACCACCGATCACGACGACGGCCGGGTCGAGCACGGCCGCCAGTGACGCGATGCCCTCCCCGAGCCAGCGGCCGACCGACGCCAGCTGCTCCAGCGCGAAGGGGTCACCGCCGCGGGCGGACTCGGTGATCAGGGGCCCGGTGATCGCCTCGACGTCGCCGCCGGCCAGGTCCACGAGGTCAGCGGCCAGCAGGGAACCGGCCCGCGCCGCCGCCCGCGCTTCGCGCACGAGTGCCGAACCGCTGGCGTACATCTCGAAGCACCCGCGGTTGCCGCAGCCGCACCGGATTCCGTCGGGCACCACGCGCATGTGGCCGATCTCCGCACCCACCCCGAAGGCACCGCGGTACAGCGAGCCGTCGAGGACGACGCCACCACCCACGCCCGTGCCGACGGTCACCAACAGCAGGTCGTCGACGTCGTGTCCGGCACCGAACTGGAACTCGCCCCACGCCGCTGCGTTGGCGTCGTTCTCGACCACCACCGGCAGGCCGAGGGTCTTCTCCAGGTCGGCCTTGAGGTCCAGGTCGCGCCACGCGAGGTTGGGCGCGAAGAGCACGACCGAGCGGGACTTGTCGATGTAGCCCGCCGCGCCGACGCCGACCGCCTCGATCTCGTGTCGAGTGGCCAGCTCGGTGACCAGCTTCTCGATCGCGGCCTCGATCGCATGCACGTCGGTGGCCGGCGACGTGACCTGCAGCTCTTCCAGGACCGACCCCGTGTCGTCGACGACACCGCCGGCGATCTTGGTGCCGCCGACATCGATGCCGCACGCGAGCGTCATCCGTCGTCCTCCGGCCAGTCGTCGTCGAGCGGGATCCGCTCCACCCCCCCGTCGCGGTCCGGCGGGTGCGCGGCCATCATCCCGGAGAACGCGAGCATCAGCGACGAGGCCGCGCTGCCGAGATGGGTCAGCACGTCGGGGCTGGTCTGCCGCAGCGCTGCGACGGTGCGGCACACCGGGCACCAGGTGCACTCGGGCGATCCCGTTGCGACGTGCTCGTGGAGCCCGTCGGTGAGTGTCGACAGGCCCTCGCCGTGCTCCCTGGCCCATCCCGAGAGGGCACCGAGCAATTTCGCAGCCTCCTCGGCCACGCTTCCCACCGGCTCCGTGCCCTCCGGGTCGGCGCCGTCCGTCTGCCCTGACACGTCAGTCCTCACTCCCGTTCCGCGGCGAACCTCACCTGCAGCTCGCCCCCGTCCACGCGGGCACCGGCGACCCGATGGCGGGCCAACCCGGCAGGCAGGGTGAGGAGACGACGATACGACGCCACCGTCACGACCAGATCGTCGCCGTCCCTGGCGAGATCGACGTCCGCACGGCCGACGAACGGCAGCCGGAGATGCATCACCGCGCCGTCGGTGGTCCGGGTGACCCGGAACGGCTCGGGCCCCTCAGGTACGGCGAGCGGGTCGCGGTCGCCGTACACCTGTCGGCCGAGCTCTGCGAGCGCCGCGAGCCCCACCGGCTCGGACGGACGGTACTCCGAGTGCCACACCTCCACGTCGGCGAAGGAGTCCGCCACCTGCTCCAGGACGCTCGCCTGCGCGGCCACCCAACCGGCACGCCACGGATCGGCGTCCTCTCCGGGAAAGACCCGGTTCGCCACGACGCCGTCCACGCGGTAGCCGAAGAGGGACAGCGTCGTGTAGCTGCGGCGCGCCTCGGCCAGCACGACCTGTTCGGGCGTCAGGACCAGACGCACGCTGGCGTCCCGGCCGGTCAGCAGCGTGCGCACCTGGTCGATCTCCGCATGCAGCCGCTCCACCGCCGCGAAGACGTCGTCCTCGGGCATCGGCACCCCGGCCGCCCTGGACAGGACCGGCTTGAGGGCCCGGATGACCCTCCGCTCGACCGGGAAGACGCGGGTCATGTACCACCCGAGGGCCTCCGGCAGGGCGAGCAGGCGCAGCGTCTCGGCCGTCGGTGCGCAGTCGACGACGATCACGTCCCACTCGTCGGACAGTGCGTGCTGGCGCAGCTCGAGGAGCGCGAGCACCTCCTCCGCTCCAGGAATCACGGTCAGCTCCTCGGCTGCGACCGGGTCCATCCCGGCGACCTCGAGGACCTTGAGCAGATAGCCCTGGATCTCGGCCCAGGACTGCTCGAACCGCAGCTGGGCGTCGACCTGGTGGACGAAGAGTCCGGGGGCGACCTGCTCGGGCTCGGCGCCGACAGTCACGCCGAAGGCGTCGGCGAGCGAGTGTGCGGCGTCCGTGGAGAGCACGAGGGTCCGCCGCCCCGACGCGGCAGCGAGGGTCGCGGTACCCGCCGCGACGGTGGACTTGCCGACGCCGCCCTTGCCGGTGAAGAGGAGGATCCGCACGAGCCGTCTGGGGGTCGATCCCTCAGTCGAGGGACTCGACGCGCTTCTTCAGCCCCTTCAGCGCCGTGTCGATCAGGATCTTCTCGCCCTTGCGCTTGAGCATCCCGATCAGCGGGATCGACACGTCGAGGGCCAGGCGGTAGGTCACGTCGGTCGAGCCGTCGCCGAGGTCGGTGAGCACGTAGGCGCCGTCGAGGGCCTTGAGCATCTTCCCGGAGTCGAGGGACCACGTGACCTGCTCGTCACCGGACCAGACGTAGACGAGGGTGTACTCGTCCTTGATCGGCGACACGTCGAGCTTGAAGAAGACCTTCTCCGCACGCCCGTCGGGGAACTCCGAGACGACGTCGGCGGTGGTCACGCCCTTGGCCCAGGTGGGGTACGACGGGAAGTCCGCGATCACGTCCATGACCTGGCTCGGCGGCGCGTCGATCACGATCGACGACGTCGTCTGGTCCGCCATCGTGACCTCCTCGGGTTGGGCCTCGACACGCGTGGCTGGAGGACGCATCGAGGGCGCGGCGAGCCTACCGGATCACGCTGGGGCCCCTCGGCGGTAACCTCCCCGGGAACCTTCACCCGTCCCGTGCTGGAGGCACCGTTGCGTGAGTACTCCTCCCCACTGACCGTCGACGTCCCTGCGACGGGGAACCTGACCGACGACGTCGTACGCAACGCCGACGAGGCGCCCGACGACGTCGCCTTCTCACGACGCCGGGGCGACGACTGGGAGGACGTCACCGCCGGGGAGTTCCTCCAGGAGGTGCGTGCGGTGGCCAAGGGACTTGTCGCCGCCGGCATCCAGACCGGCGACCGCGTCGCCCTCGTCTCCAAGACGCGCTACGAGTGGACCCTGGTCGACTACGCGATCTGGTTCGCCGGCGCCGTCACGGTGCCGGTCTACGAGACCTCCTCGTCCGAGCAGATCGAGTGGATCCTCGGCGACTCCGGGGCCACCGCCGTGGTCGCCGAGGGGCCTGCGCACACGGCTCGGATCGCAGAGCGGCGTTCCTCCCTCGAGTCGCTCAACCACGTGTGGTCCCTGGAGGACAACGCGATCGAGGTGCTGCGCCGTCTCGGTGAGGACATCACCGACGCCGACCTCGAGGTCCGGCGTACCACCGCGACGCCGCTCGACCTGGCCACCATCATCTACACCTCCGGCACCACCGGCCGGCCCAAGGGCTGCCTGCTCACCCACGGCAACTTCATGTTCGAGCTCGGGGTGGCCGTGCCCGAGCTGCACGAGCTGTTCGACCCCGACGACGCCTCGACCCTGCTCTTCCTGCCACTGGCCCACGTCTTCGCGCGGATCATCCAGGTGGGCGCGGTCAAGGCGCGGGTCCGCCTCGGCCACAGCGCCGACATCAAGCACCTGCTGCCCGACCTCGACCTCTTCCAGCCGACGTTCATCCTCGCCGTGCCACGGGTCTTCGAGAAGGTCTTCAACACCGCTTCGCAGAAGGCGACAGCCGAGGGACGCGGCGGCATCTTCGAACGCGCAGCCGAGACGGCGATCGCCTACTCCCGGGCGCTCGACCGCGGGAAGGTGCCGGTGGCCCTGCGCGCTCGGCACGCGGTCTTCTCCCGGCTCGTCTACGGGCGCCTGCGCGCCGCGCTCGGCGGCCGATGCCGGTACGCCGTGTCCGGCGGCGCGCCGCTCGGCGACCGGCTCGGGCACTTCTACCGCGGCATCGGGCTGGTCGTGCTGGAGGGCTACGGACTCACCGAGACGACGGCTGCCCTGACGGCCAACCGTCCCGACGCGCTCAAGATCGGGACGGTCGGCCAGCCGCTGCCCGGCACGGAGGCGCGGGTGGCCGAGGACGGCGAGCTGCTGTTCCGGGGCGGCCAGGTGTTCGCCGGCTACTGGGAGAACGAAGCCGCCACCGCCGAGGTCCTCGGGCGCGACGGCTGGTTCCACACCGGTGACGTCGGCGAGATCGATGAGGAGGGCTTCGTCCGGATCACGGGACGCAAGAAGGAGATCCTGGTCACCGCCGGAGGCAAGAACGTCGCACCGGCGGTGCTCGAGGACCGCGTTCGCAGCCACGCGCTGGTGAGCCAATGCCTGGTGGTCGGCGACGGGCAGCCCTTCATCGCGGCCCTGGTCACGATCGACCCGGAGCCCTTCGCGGACTGGGCAGCCGCGCACGGCAAGACCGGCGATCTCCGCTCACTCGTGGACGACTCCGACCTGCGGGACGAGGTGCAGCATGCCGTCGACGAGGCGAACGCGGCGGTCTCGCGAGCGGAGTCGATCCGCAAGTTCGTGATCCTGCCCGAGGACTGGACCGAGGAGGGCGGGCAGCTCACGCCGAGTCTCAAGCTGAAGCGCAACGTGGTGGTCCGGGAGTGCAAGGACGAGATCGGCGAACTCTTCGCCTGAGCAGCGCCGCCAGCCGGCGGCTCACAGGCAGTTGAGCCCACCACCTGGCTTTTCTTTGCCATTCCGCCACGCGGCCAGGTTCCTCGCTCATACGATCTGTCTCGCGTGTTTCGGGACCGGTTGGGGCTCTCGCCCCTCGATCCTCGAGGACGTGCAGACTGCCCGCCCGCTCCCGACGGACGGCAGGTGTCCGAGCGAAAGGGAACCCCCGAATGGACCGCCGCCGACTGCTGTTGATCCTCGCCGTGTTCGTGGCCGTGATCGGCACGGCCCTCGTCTTCTTGTATGTCAAGGGCGCCGACGGCCGCGCCAAGAGTTCTGTCGCCAACGTCTCCGTGCTGCAGGCCAGCCAGAACATCGCCGCCGGCGAGACGTACGACTCCGCCCTGGCCGCCGGCAAGATCGTGCAGGCCCAGGTTCCCAAGAACGTGGTCGACGCGAACGCCGGCGCCGTCACGTCGACGGACCAGCTCAAGGGCACGATCGTGTCCGTGCCGATCTTCCCCGGGCAGGTGATCGTCGCGAGCCAGTTCGGCAACAGCGTGGCGGCCGCCAACAGCAGCCTGGCCATCCCCAAGGGGATGATCGCGATCTCGGTCAACCTGACCGACCCCGACCGGGTCGCAGGCAACATCCAGAACGGCTCCGAGGTCGCGATCTTCGTGACCGGCGAGCTGACGGCCCTGCCGGGCGGCGCAGGCGGAGCGGCCGCCGGTGCTGCCCAGAGCACCCAGAGCACCCGCCTGCTGCTGCCCAAGGTCACCGTCCTCAACGTCGGCTCTCCGCAGCCGCCGACCACGTCGACGAAGACAGCGGGCGACGGCACGCAGACCACCGAGCAGCTGCCGCGCACCCTGCTGACCCTCGCGGTGACGCAGAAGGAGGCGGAGAAGGTGATCGTGGCCTCCAAGGCCCTCGACCTGACCTTCGGGCTGCTGACCTCCAACAGCCAGGTCAAGCCCGGACCCGGTACCTCGACCCTCGTCGCGTCACTCTTCCGGTGAGCTGACATGCCCGTCATCGTTGATCCCGACAGCACCACAGCCCGACGGCTCCTGGGCGCACTGCCGCCCGGCTGCCAGTCGGTGGACACCACGGAGCGCCTCCTGCCGTGGCTGGCCCAGCACCCCGAGGAGTACGTCGTGGTGCTGGGACCGAACATCTCGTTCGGCGACGGCGTCACGGTCTGCGAGGGTCTACGGACCACCCGGCCGGCCACGAGCGTCGTGTTCGTGAGGCCCGCGCTCGACACCGCGCTCCTGGCTCGCGCCATGCAGGCGGGAGCTCGCGAGGTCGTCGCCATGGACGACCTCCACCTGGTCGCCGGTGCCGTGTCGCGAGCCCACTCGTTCTCCCAGGCCCTGCGCGGTCCGGAGGCGTCGCGGCACCACGGTCACGTGATCGCGGTCTTCTCGCCCAAGGGCGGGGTCGGCAAGACGACGGTGGCGGTCAACCTCGCCCTCGCTCTGACCGACAAGGGAGCCCGCCAGGTGTGCCTGGTGGACTTCGACCTGGCGTTCGGCGACGTGGCCATCACCTTGCAGCTGTTCCCGTCGCACACCATCGAGCACGCGATCGGCTCCGAGGAGGACCTCGACACGCCGATGCTCAACTCGCTGCTCACCCGCTACCAGGACTCCTTGAAGGTGCTGGCGGCGCCGAGCCATCCGGACGTCCGCGAACGGATCAGCCCACTGCTCATCTCGAAGGTCCTGCGGACCCTGCGGACCATGTACGACTACGTCGTGGTCGACACGGCGCCGGCCTTCGACGAGCAGACGCTGACCGCCCTGGACGAGACCGACGAGTGCATCATCGTCGCCACCCTCGACGTGCCCACCCTCAAGAACGTCAAGGTGGCCCTCGACACCCTCGAGATGCTCAACATCGGTCGTGGCCACCGCTACCTGCTGCTCAACCGGGCCGACGACGCGGTCGGGATCGGGGCGGAGAAGGTCGAGACGATCCTCGGGATGAACGTCGCGTCCCAGATCTCGACGTCCATCGACATCGCCGCGGCGACGAACGCCGGCACGCCGATCATCGCGGCCAGCCCCCAGCACCCCTCGAGCGCCGCCTTCCGCAACCTGTCCGCCCTCTTGGTCGGCGAGCCGCAGAAGGCCGCCGACGAGGAGCCGGGACGTCACTCGGACAACGACAACGACCGCTTCGCCAAGCTCTTCCGGATCAAGAGGTGACAACGTGAGCAGTTTGGCCGAACGACTCGCCGCCGCGCGCAAGCAGACCGAGAGCGGCGGCACCCCGCCGCCCCCTCCGCCTCCCAAGGGGCCGGAGATTCGGAACCGTCCCAGATCCCGCCGCCGCGCTCGGAGACCGACGACGGCGGTGCCCGGACGCGCGCGGCCACTCCGGCCACCCCGACGACGACCCGGGTCCAGAACCGACGCGGTGGCGCGGAGCACGAGCGCCTCGAGCAGCTCAAGCACGACGTGCACGGCGAGCTCCTCAAGCAGCTGGGCCCCCAGCTGTACGACGCGAACCTCGACCAGGCCGACCTCGACCACCGGGTGCGCGCGGTGCTCGCCCAGCTGATGAGCTCCCAGGAGCGGCCGATCAGCAACGCGGACCGGAACCGCCTCACCCAGGAGATCAGCGACGACATCCTCGGCTACGGCCCCATCGAGCCGTTCCTGCGCGACATCGAGGTGTCCGAGGTGATGGTCAACGCCCCGGACTCGATCTTCCTCGAGCGCAACGGCAAGCTGGTGCAGGCCAACGCCGCGTTCAGTGACGAGGCGCACGTGCGCCGCACGATCGACAAGATCGTGTCTCGCATCGGACGCCGCGTCGACGAGTCGAGCCCGATGGTGGACGCCCGGCTCCCCGACGGCAGCCGTGTCAACGCGATCATCCCGCCGCTGGCCGTCGACGGGTCCTCGCTGACGATCCGTAAGTTCGCGGCCGACCCGTTGACCGCCGACGACCTGATCGCGTTCGGCACCTTGAGCGAGCGCTCCGTCGAGTTCATCGACGCGTGCGTGCGCGGCCGGCTCAACATCATCGTGTCCGGGAGCACCGGCGCCGGCAAGACCACGACGCTCAACGTGTTGTCGTCGTTCATCCCGGCCGACGAGCGCATCGTCACCATCGAGGACGCCGCGGAGCTCCAGCTCAAGCAGGACCACGTCGTACGCCTCGAGTCCCGCCCAGCCAACATCGAGGGTCGGGGCATGGTCACGATCCGCGACCTGGTCAAGAACAGTCTGCGCATGCGCCCGGACCGCATCATCGTCGGTGAGGTCCGCGACGCCTCCGCGCTCGACATGCTCCAGGCCATGAACACCGGCCACGACGGCTCGATCTGTACCCTCCACTCGAACGGCCCGCGCGACACCCTGGCCCGCATGGAGACCATGGTGCTGATGGCCGGCATGGACCTTCCGATCCGTGCGATCCGTGAGCAGGTGGCGTCCGCGGTCGACCTGATCGTCCACCAGACGAGGTTCAAGGACGGGTCGCGCCGGATCACCAGCCTCACCGAGGTGGAGCGCATGGAGGGCGACATCATCACCCTCCAGGACATCTTCGTCTACGACCACTCCGCGGGCTTCGACGCCGAGGGCAAGGCCCTGGGCTCCCTGCGCGCCACGGGTCTCCGACCGAGCTTCCTCGACAAGATGGAGTACTCCAACGTGCACGTCGACCCGAGGCTCTTCGCGATGGACGCAATGCGGTGAGTAGCCAACTGATGACCGTGACTCCACTGGCGATCGTGACGCCGTCGTGGTTGATGTGGGTGGGCCTTGCGGCGCTCCTCGTGGGGCTGCTGATCCTGCTGGTCCTCTCGGTGCCGGGCGAGCGAACCCTCTCCACCGAGGAACGCGTCCAGCAGTACGCCGACCGGGCCGGTCGCGGCGCCGCCGCCACCGGGATCGTGGCCCAGCCGAGCCGCCCCGAGGAGTCCGCGCTCGAGTCGGCCAAGGGCGGCCGCCCGGGCGGTGCTCAAGCGCAACCACGGCCTGGAGGTCCGGATCGCCCAGCGCCTCGAGGGCGCCGGCAGCGCGTGGCGTCCGGCCGAGTGGCTGCTCATGCACACCGCGATCTTCATCGGCGTCTCGATCCTGGGCCTCCTGATCGGAGGCGGCGGCCTCCTCATCGGGCTCATCTTCATGGTCCTGGGCGCGGTCGGCCCCTGGATGTATCTCGGCCACAAGCGCAAGCGGCGGAAGAAGAAGTTCGAAGCCGCGCTGCCCGAGACCCTCCAGCTGATGTCCGGTTCCCTGGCCGCGGGTCTCTCCCTGGCCCAGTCCGTCGACACCATCGTCCGTGAGGGCACGGAGCCGATCGCCGGCGAGTTCCGCAAGGTCCTCGTCGAGACCCGCCTGGGCCTGTCTCTCGAGACCGCCCTCCAGGGTGTGGCCGACCGGTTCCAGAGCAAGGACTTCGACTGGGTCGTGATGGCGATCAACATCCAACGGCAGGTCGGTGGCAACCTGGCCGAGCTGCTCAACACCGTTGCGGCCACGATGCGCGAGCGCGAGTACATCCGGCGCCAGGTCGCCGCCCTCGCCGCCGAGGGGAAGCTCTCGGCCATGGTGCTCGGGGGTCTCCCGCCGGCTTTCCTGCTCTACCTGCTGCTCGCGAACCGCGACTACGTGATCGTGCTGTTCACGCGCCCCATGGGCATCCTCATGCTCGTGGGCTGCAGCCGTGATCCTTTCCGTCGGCATCTTCTGGATGTCGCGCATCGTCAAGGTCGAGGTGTGACGTGACCATTCTCCTGATCCTCGGCGGCGCGCTGGTCGTGACCGCAGTGCTCCTCGTCTCGGCCGCCGCCGGTACGACGGCCTCGGGGCAGGCCGTGTCCGGGGTGGAGCGCTCGGTCGCCCTGGTGCAGGCCATGAGCAACGGGCCTTCCGAGCTCACCCAGGAGTACGACGAGTCCTTCGCCGACCGGATCATGGCGCCGTTCCAGGCTCGGGCCCTGCTCGTCGCGCGACGACTGTCAGGGAGCGACGCTGCCGAGCGCATCCGCCGCCGGCTCGACGTTGCCGGCAACCCTGAGGGCTGGACGGTGGAACGCGTGCAGGCCGGCAAGGTGATCGGTGCGATCGCCCTGTTCCTGATCTCGGTGGCGCTCACGACCGTGATGGACGCGTCGTTCACCGTGCGCATCGTGGCCATCGTGGCAGCGACCGCCGTCGGCTGGTTCGGCCCCAACTTCTACCTCTACCAGCGGGTCTACGAGCGCTCCAAGCTGATCCAGCGTTCGCTTCCCGACGCCATCGACCTGATGACGATCAGCGTGGAGTCCGGTCTGGCCTTCGACGCCGCTGTGCAGCAGGTCGCGAGGAACACCGACGGCCCGCTGGCCGAGGAGTTCTCGCGGGTGCTGCGCGAGATGCAGATCGGTCAGGGACGCGCCGAGGCCCTGCGCGGTCTCGCGGAGCGTACCGAGGTCGACGACCTCAAGGGTTTCGTGACGTCGATGGTCCAGGCCGACAGCTTCGGCATCCCGATCGCCAACGTGCTCCGCATCCAGTCGTCGGAGATCCGGATGAAGCGTCGTCAGCGGGCGGAGGAGCAGGCGCAGAAGGTGCCGGTGAAGATCACCGTCCCGCTGATCTTCTGCATCCTGCCCTGCTTGTTCATCGCGGTCATGGGCCCCGCCGTCATCCACATCATGGACTCCTTCGCGGGCAAGTGATCCGAGAGGGTGCGGACCGATGATCTGGGGTAGTCCTCGCCGTCAGTACACCTGGCTGGCGCTGGGAGCGAGGACGTTCGCGCTCCTGACGCTCGCCATGCCCCTGATGCTGTCGAGCAACCAGCTGATGCTGCTCGCCCTGCTGGCGATCGGCGCGATCTGGGCCGCCGTCACTGCCGGCGAGCTGCTCGAGCTCCCGCCCACCCTCCTCCTGGTCCTCGACTCCGCGCTCGTCGGCTCGGTCGCCGGGCTTTCCTCCGGTTCGGTCGTCGGGCTGTCCTCCACCGCGACCACGGCGGTGCTCGGAGCGCTCGCGGTGCCGCCGTTCACCGCGGGCCTGCGGCGGGGGACGCGGGGCGTTGCGCTGTCGCTGTCGGCGGAGCTCGCCGCCTTCGTCGTGATCGGCCTGTTCGGCCACACCTTGGACACGGACCAGGGCAGCGCCGCGTTCACCTGGGCGATCACCGGCCTCGGGCTCGGCCTGATCGCGTCGTTCGTCCGCACCAACTTCCTCGACGCCTCCGACCCCCAGCGGGCCTACCGCGACGCCCAGGCCCTGATCCGCGAGCTGATCGGACTGTCCGGACGCCTGAGCTCCGGGCTCGACCCGGTCGCCCTGGGTGGGCAGATCGAGAGCGCGGTCCGCGACGAGCTGCCGGTCGCCGCGCTGACCGTGCACATCCCACGAGGCGAGGTCCTCACCCCACTCGTGGGCGACACCGGGGTCGCGGACCCGGACCTCGCGATCAGCGAGGAGCTCGCCCAGTACTGCCTCGCCACCGGCAACGTGCGCGTGGTCGGCCACAGCTTCGCCTTCCCGCTGAACAGTGGCGGAGGGGTGGCCGCCGTCGTGTCCGGCGTCCTGTCTCCCGGGCTCGACCCCCAGGCGATGGACCTCCCGCGACGGCTCTCAGCCCTCGACCGCAAGCTCAGCCCCGCGACCGTGCGCCTCGACACCGCCGTGCTCTTCCTGGCGTTCCGCGACTCCGCGACCGTCGAGGAACGTCGCCGGCTCGCGCGCGAGATGCACGACGGCGTGGCGCAGGAGATGGCCTCACTCGGCTACTTCGTCGACTCCATGGTCCAGCAGGAACCCGAGGGATCCGACCGCGCGCGCCAGCTGCGGCTGCTGCGCGAGCGGCTGACCATGGTCGTCGGGGAGGTACGCCGGTCGGTCCAGACCCTGCGCACGAGCATCGGCGAGAACGACTCGTTGGGCACCGCGATCGGCTCGCTGGCCCGCCACCTCAGCGCGAGCAGCGGTACCCCGATCCATGTCACGCTCGACGAGTCGACCACCCGCCTGCGACCCGAGGTCGAGAGCGAGCTGTTGCGCATCGCGCAGGAGGCCATGACCAACGCGGTCCGGCACGCCGGCGCCCGGTCCATCAACGTCCAGTGCCGCGTCGCTCCCCCGACGGCGGAGATCGTCGTGATCGACGACGGTCGCGGGCTCGGCATCGGTCGCGACGACTCGCACGGCCTCGAGATCATGCGCGAGCGGGCCGCTCTCATCGGCGCGGATCTCGACGTGACGGCCAGCGTCCCGCACGGCACGACCGTGGCTGTCCGTCTCAACACGCTCGGCGTGTCGGTACCCGAGTCGATGCCCCTACCGGACACCCTGCTCGCATGACCTCCGAGCCGGACCTCCTCCGGGTGCTCATCGTCGACGACCACGAGCTCATCCGCGAGGGTCTGTCCGGTGCGTTCTCCCGCGAGGACGCCACCGAGGTGATCGGCTCCGTCGGAACGGTGGCCGAGGCCGTCGCGATGTACGACGCGAACCGGCCGGACGTGATCGTCACCGACCTGCAGCTCGAGGACGGCACGGGGCTCGACATCATCCGCCAGGTCCGTGCCCACGACGAGAAGATCGGCCTGGTCGTGGTCACCATGCACTCGGGTGACGACCAGATCTTCGCGGCCATGGAGGCGGGTGCCTCGGCGTTCGTCGGCAAGGACGCACCCTCGACCGAGGTGGTGCGTGCGGCTCGTCACGCCGCGGTGTCCCCGCGCTCGTTCCTGTGCACCGGACTGGCCGGCGCGATGATGCGCCGCATGAGCGCAGAGTCGACCCGTCTCTCGACGCGCGAGCACGACGTCCTGCTGCTCCTCGCGGACGGCGCGAACGCCGCCGCCATCGGTCAACAGCTGTACATGAGCGAGTCCACGGTGAAGTCCCACATCGCCCGCATCTACCAGAAGCTCGGGGCCAGCAACCGTGCTCAGGCCCTCGTCACGGCCATGCGGATCGGCCTGCTTTCCAGCGTGAAGCGCAAGGAATCCTGAAGCACATGTTCGTGGCGGATATCGGCGTTTTCTCCGAATTCCCCCTAGGACATGAGTCGATATGGCCCGAATGGACTACCTCGTCCCGGATCGAAAGCGGGATTCGCTGGGCGGCCCAAAAGGGGAGTATTGGTCACGGAGGCCTCCGGCCTTCTCGGCTCTCAATCGCCTGAGTCATCACACCTGTAGGAGATACGAAAATGCTGGACTACCTCCGGATCATGCTCAACGGCCGCCTGGCCAAGATGGACGAGCGCGGCGCGTCTGCCGTCGAGTACGGCCTGCTCATCGCCGGCATCGCCGCCCTCATCGTCGTCGTCGTCTTCGCCTTCGGCGGCGTCATCAAGAACATCTTCAGCGACACCTGCAACAGCGTCGGCGCGAGCAGCGCCGGCGGCACCGGAGTGCTGACCTCAGCAACTCACGAAGAGGCCGCGGACCCGTTCGGGTCCGCGGCCTCTTCATTTCACACGGTCGAGCGCGCCAGCGACCACTGGTCTAGTCCCGTGCACCCCTTTCGAGCGTTTGCCGGACACTGGGGCCCTAGGGCTCTCCACACTGTCGATGTTCGCCCGCTGTCACGACCACTCGAAGGGAACCACCCACCATGCTCGATTACCTGCGCATCCTGCTCGACGCCCGCCTGGCCAAGATGGACGAGCGCGGCGCCTCTGCCGTCGAGTACGGCCTGCTCATCGCCGGCATCGCCGCCCTCATCGTCGTCGTCGTCTTCGCCTTCGGCGGCGTCATCAAGAACATCTTCAGCGACACCTGCAACAGCGTCGGCCAAGCAGCGCCGGCGGCAGCGGCACCTGCTGACCTCAGCAATCTCGAGAGGCCGCGGACCCGAACGGGTCCGCGGCCTTTCTCATGTCACTGCCTCCGCTGTCGCCAGGCGATGCAGACCATGCCGCGCGACCGGACACGCGATCGCCCCAGCAGCGCGCGATGGCTAGTCCGTTCGGACCACATCACCTCGGGCGATCGCCTCTACCTGCGAGCGACCGTCGCGCACCACACACTGAACGTCATCACCGCCCCGGCATTCCAAGGAGCCACCACCATGCTCGACTACCTGCGCATCCTGCTCGACGCCCGCCTCGCCAAGATGGACGAGCGCGGCGCGTCCGCGGTCGAGTACGGCCTGCTCATCGCCGGCATCGCCGCCCTCATCGTCGTCGTCGTCTTCGCCTTCGGTGGCGTCCTCAACAACATCTTCGACGCCACCTGCAACAGCGGTCGGCACCTCGGCCGGCGCAGGCACCTGCCCCTGACCTCCCTGTCACCCGACAGGGGATGGCCGCGGACCCACGGGGACCGCGGCCATCGCCGTCTCAGCCCTGTGCTGGCCCGGCCGACGGGACGCCCAGCCGCCGGCCCAGCTGCTGGGCGATCGCGATCCGCTCGAGCGTCGTGGGGTGTGACCCGAACCAGAACTGTGACCAGGCCGGTGGCTGGTCGCTGAGGGCGCTCAGCGCCAGCTGCTTCTGCATCGCCACGAACGCGGTCGGGTCGCGGGTCGTCTGCAACGAGTCGACGTCTGCCCGGGTCTCGATGAGACGCGACAGCCCGTTGTTGACCGGGCTGGACAGCACGGTGGCGAGCGCGACGAGGGCCACGACCAGAGGCACGACCGTCGGATCGCGCAGGGCTCCGGGTCGGCGCAGCAGCGGCAGGACCAACGCGAGCAGCCCGATCCCGAGGGTGGCGCCGAAGGCGGCCAGCAGCGACCCGGTCAGCACGTCGTCGTGCCGGGCGTGACCGAGCTCGTGAGCGACGATCGCGATGATCTGGTCGCGAGGAAGGTCGCGAAGGACGTTGTCGTAGAGCACGACCCGTCGTGTGCTGCCGTAGCCCGACACGTACGCGTTGAGCGTCGTCGTACGGCGTGACGCGTCGGCGATGAGCACGTCGTCGAGGTGCACGTGCTCCGCCGCGGCGACCTGCAGGATCTGCGTGCGCAGCGGGCCGTCGGGCAGCGGGGTGAAGTCGCTGAACGCCGGCTCCACCAGCACCGGATAGACGAACGAGCCCAGCATCACCAGTCCGCCGAGCAGAACCCCGGCCACGGCCGGCCAGGCCTGCCTCCAGCGGCGTGCACAGCCGATGAGCACGAGCAGGAGCAGCGCGGAGATCACCACCGACAACACCAGGCCCTTGACCTGGTCGACCGCCCAGGGGCCCCAGGCCTCGTTGCTGAGCCCGTACTCCACAGAACGGTGGTGCCCGATGATCGCGAACGGCAGGGTGACGAGCCGCCCGATGACGGCCAGCAGCAGCACGGCCAGCAGCACGCGCACCCACCACCAGCCCCGGAGGCGACCGACCAGACGCGCACCGAGCGGGGTGAAGCCGAGCACCAGGGTGACGACCAGGGAGACCGCGAGGGACGCCCACGCGAGGTGGCGAGCCGGGTCGGTGTAGGCGTTGGCGCGGGCGATCTGTGTGGTGGTGAACACCGTGCCGGCGGGCACCGGGGGCGGCGTGCCGCCGGGCACGGGGTGCCACGGGATCCGCCAGGCCGCCACCACCACGAAGCCCACCGTGGCTGCCAGGAACGTGGCCAGGGCCCAGCGGCGTTCACTCACGCCGGCAAGTGTGCCAGGAGGGTCCGCCACCGCTCGGTGAGGCCACGGAGCCCGAAACCCACGTGGCTCCGGAGCTCGGCCCCGACCGGATGACCGGCGTCGACCGCGCGGTAGAACGACACCAGCGCCTGGGGTCCGGCGCTGTCGGCGAGCAACCGGCAGGCGAGCCACGCGCTCTCGTAGCGGGCCTCGAGGTGGGGCGCACCGGGTGCGAACTCCTGCTCCCCCGGCAGGCGGCGAGGGACGCCCGAGGTGCGGACCAGAGAGCTGATCCGGGCGGCGGTGGTCGTGAGAGGAAGGCGCTGGGAGCGCAGGGCCACATAGTCGGCGAAGCCCTCGACCAACCAGATCGGTGAGGGACTCGTCGCCGCCGAGGTCGCGACGTGGGTGGCCTCGTGGGTGAGGACCACCTGCGCGCCCTGGGGCTTCAGCGGCAGGAAGACCTGCGGGTTGACGAACACGTGCACCGGCGCGCGACGCGCGCGGTCACCGTCGACCGATGTGGTCACCGCCGCGATGCCGGCGTACTGGCCAGGGTCGGCGCGGAGCGCGGCCTCGAGCCGCTGCTCGGTCGCGGGCACCTCCACGACCAGGTGCGGCGTCCAGTGCGTCAGCACCCGGCGTACCTGCGGGACGGCGGTGCGGGCCAGTCCCGCCACCCGGTCGGCCTCGGCCGCGTCACCCTGCACGAGGACCAGCGTGTCGGGCGAGCGGCGAACCCGAAGGGGGCCGGACAGCCACAGCGGCGTCCGCCGGTCTCCACCGCCGATCCCCGCGATGCGCAGGTGTCCGCCACGCTGGGCGAATCGGACTCGGACCTCCATGCTCTCGGCCCGTTGGTCGAAGCCGGCGAAGCGCCACGAGGCCCGGACGTACGCCGCGAAGGCGCCGTCGGAGGCCACTCCCCCGGCCTCGTCGACGTAGCGCAGGGAGAAGCCGGCCACGTGGAGCGCATGCCCGTTGCGCACGACCCCGGACAGGACCTCGGCCGCGCCGGCGGAGGACCCCAGCCGCCGCGCCGAGGTCGGGTCGTCACGGCCGACGGCGGCCTCCAGGCCGTGCAGGACGGTGGCCGCCTGGGACGGGGACGCCTGGGCCGCTCCCGGGCCGCTGAGCGGCGCGTGGTACGTCGAGTCGCGCTGCGTCAGCCAGACCACGAGCCCGACGACGAGGGCCAGGAACAGCGAGAGGCCGGCCACCCACCAACGGGGGCGACCGGCCACTCCCTGCGTGCTCGGGGGCCTGCTTTGAGGCGCGGGGTCAGCCAGGGCGGACCGCGCCGACGTACGGCATCATGTAGAGCGGAGCCACGCGGATCCCGGCCGAGGGGTTCTCGGCGTTCACGATCATGCCGTTGCCGATGTACATGCCGACATGGCTGATCGGCGAGTAGTAGAAGACCAGGTCACCGGGCTGCAGCTGGCTCGCCGAGATATGGGTGCCGGAGCCGTACTGGGCGCTCGAGGAGTGCGGGAGCCCGACACCGGCGGATCCCCAGGCGGCCATGGTCAGGCCGGAGCAGTCGAAGGAGTTCGGTCCGGCGGCGCCGAAGACGTAGGGCTTGCCGATCTGGGCCATCGCGTAGCGCACAGCGGCGGCGGCGCGGCCGGAGACCGGGATGGCGGCTGTCGAGACACGGATGGTGTCGCCGCGGGAGGCCTCGACCACGCGAGCCCGCTCGTCGGCCTTCAGCTTGTCGAGGACGCTCTTGGCCTCCGCCAGGTTGTGCGAGATGGCCGCCTTGTTCTGCGCGGCCTCCTTCTCGAGGCGCGCGACCTTGTCCAGCTGGTGGCCGGTGGCGTCCTGACGGATCGTCAGCGCCTTGGCCTGGGTGAGGTAGCTGGAGTACTGGCCGGCCTGCATCGAGTTGAAGGCCGACATGGTGCTCAGCTGCGAGACGAACGCACTCGGGTCGCTGGAGACCACGGCCTGCCCGACCGCCGAGAGCGAGTCACCCTCGTACTGCCGCACGATGGAGTCGGCGACGATGCGTCGGGCCTGCTCCGTCTGCGACTGCTGGCGGGCCTGGTCGGCGCGCAGAGCCTTCACGTCGCCACGCATCTGCGTCAGCTGGACGTGGATCTGGTTGTACCGCTCCGACGCCTGTTCAGCGGCGTGGTAGAGCCGGTCGACCCGGTGCTGCACGTCGTCGACGGAGGGCTGCGCCTGCGCCGAGCCTCCGGGGATGGCTCCCACGGTGGCGACGAGTGCGGATGCGGCAATGACGGTGATGAGGCTTTTCCGGCCGTTGAGCACGCGCGGAAGGTCTCCCTTGCATGTCGTACGCCTACCAGGTGAGCTGACGGGTTCGGGCACGACAGGCCCTACTTCATCTCCTCGGAGGCTGTCCGGAAACGGCCTTCGCCTTGATGACGATTCACCCCAGATGGGTTTGGTTCCCCGGCTCTTCGTCGTGGCCCGAGCTGCCACGATTTGGGACTCGGCGCGACACCCGCATGAACCTCGGACTGGCTCATGGGTACGGGCGTCTGAGGCGTCACCCTAACCACAGGGTGGCCTGCCCGCCAAACTTTCAACCAGCTTGTCGTGACTATTTCGTGACCTGGGAGGGTGACCGGGTCGCGTGTGTCGCATAGGTCACATCCGCCACCTCCGTCACGGGTTGTCCACAGGCCTCAGGCGGACTCGATCACCGGGGCGGCCACCGGCGTGACCAGCCTCAGCGGGGGCACCAAGCCGCCTGCCGCGAGGGTGTCGAGCGCCCGGCACTCGTCGTCGGCCAGGGTCAGCTCCGGCGGCGGCCCGAGGAGCACTGTCACCACGCAGTCGTGGCAGGCCTGCCCGCGGACCAGGCAGGTGTCGCAGTCGATTCTCGTCGTCATGCTCCGCACCATCGCAGGGACCACCGACAGTCGGTCTCGCTGCGGCCGTGGCGTTCCGACTCCGTCGGATCGCCACGTCCCCGCTCGGGCGTGTCCAGACCACGTTGTCGGCGGGCAGCCCTAGCGTCGAGCACGTGACCACCACCGCCTCCCGCCCGGCCGCCGGTGCCGTCGGCACGGGCCGGAGCGGGCGACTGACCCCGCGCTGGGAGGCCCAGCGCACCTTCGACGAGCTCGGGCGGCCGCTGCGCAACGTGACGTTCTGCGTGGTCGACCTCGAGACCACGGGCGGATCCGCCGAGGCCGGCTCGATGATCACCGAGGTCGGTGCGGTCAAGGTGCGGGGCGGCGAGGTGCTCGGCGAGTTCCAGACCCTGGTCAACCCCCACACCCAGATCCCGGCCTTCATCGCGGTGCTCACCGGCATCACCAACTCCATGGTGAGCGACGCACCGCCGATCGAGTCGGTGCTCCCGGCCTTCCTCGAGTTCGCCGCCGGTTGCGTGCTGGTCGCCCACAACGCGCCGTTCGACGTCGGCTTCCTCCAGTGGTTCGCGGCCCGCCAGGATCTGCGCTGGCCGGCCTTCGAGGTCCTCGACACCGCCAAGATCGCGCGGCGCGTGGTCACCCGCGACGACGCCCCCAACTGCAAGCTGTCGTCCCTGGCCCGGGCGTTCCACTCCACCACCACTCCCAACCACCGTGCCCTGTCCGACGCACGGGCGACGGTCGACGTGCTCCACGGGCTCATGGAGCGGCTCGGTGGGGTCGGCGTACACACCCTCGAGGAGCTCCAGACCTTCAGCGCCAAGGTGTCGACCGCGCAGCGCCGCAAACGCCACCTCGCCGAGGCGCTTCCCCACGCGCCGGGCGTCTACCTCTTCCGCGACGAAGGCCTCCGGGTCCTCTACGTCGGCACCTCCCGCGACCTGCGCACCCGCGTCCGCTCCTACTTCACCGCCTCCGAGACCCGCTCCCGGATCGGTGAGATGGTCGGGCTCGCCGAGTCCGTCACGGGCATCGAGTGCGCGACGCCGCTCGAGGCCGAGGTCCGCGAGCTGCGGCTCATCGCCGAGCACAAGCCCCGCTACAACCGCCGGTCCCGCTTCCCCGAGAAGGCCCACTACCTCAAGCTCACCCGCGAGGCCTGGCCGCGCCTGTCCCTGGTACGTCGCGTGGTCGACGACGGAGCCGACTACGTCGGGCCGTTCTCCAGCAAGCGCACCGCCGAGAAGTGTCTGGCCGCCCTCCACGAGACCTTCCCGCTGCGGCAGTGCACCCAACGGCTGGGCCGACAACCGTCGGTGTCGCCGTGCGTGCTCGCCGAGATGGGGCGCTGCCTGTCGCCGTGTGACGGCAGCGTCGACGCGACGACCTATGCCGCCGTCGTGCGACAGCTGCGCGACAACCTCCTCAGCCGCCCCGACGACGTGGTCGAGCTGATCGCCCGGCGGATGGCCACCCTCGCCGACGACGAGCGCTTCGAGGAGGCCGGGGTCCATCGCGACCGCCTCGCGGCGTTCGTGCGCGCGGTCGCCCGCACCCAACGACTCTCGGCCCTGACCCGGATCCCCCAGCTGGTGGCCGCTCGCCGCGAGGACGACCCACGCGGGGGGGTCCGCTGGGCGGTGCACGTCGTACGCCACGGGCGGCTCGCCGCTGCCGGGGTCATCCCGCCCGGCGCGGACGCCCACCACTACGTCGCCGACCTCGTCGCCAGCGGCGAGTCGGTCCGGGGCGGTCCCGGTCCCGCACCCGCGGCCACCGCCGAGGAGACCGAGCGGATCCTGCGCTGGTTCGAGGCACCGGGCCTCCGGCTGATCGAGGTCGACGGCGAGTGGACCTGCCCCGTCGGCGGCGCCACCCGTCACCTCGCGCTCCACGACGCCGTGACCCAGTCACGGCTCGATCTGGTGCCCTTCGACGACCGACGCGACCTGCCCACGACGACCCGTCCGGTGCGCTGAAGCGCGACACGACGCCGCGTCGTACCGGTCCCACTAGAGTCGGGCCATGATCACCGCCATCGTCTTCGTGAAGGCCGACGTCGCCCGGATCCCCGAGGTCGCCGAGGAGATCGCCGACCTCGAGGGCGTCAGCGAGGTCTACTCCGTCACCGGCCAGATCGACCTGATCGCACTGGTCCGCGTGCGCAACCACGACGACGTGGCGACCGTCGTCGCCGACCGCCTCAACAAGGTGGCCGGCGTGACCTCCACCGAGACCCACATCGCGTTCCGCGCCTACTCGCGCCACGACCTCGAGTCCGCTTTCGCCGTCGGCGTCGACTGAGCCCCGAGAACCGCCGGAGCCAATCTCCGCAAACCGCCAAAAAGTCCTCCTCCCCGGCTCTAGGCTGCCTCGTCAGTCGTTTCGGGTAAGGGGCTATTCCGTGGTCGCACGTGTTCCGTCACGCTCGCTCGTCGCCGCGGCGACGGGCTCTGGTCACATCCTGGTGTCGTTGGTGACGCTCGCTGCGCCCGCGCAGGCCGCGGTGCCCTCGGTACCGACCGGCCTCGCCCCGTCCGGTGCGGCCTCGCTGTCGGGTGTCCCGACGCTCTCTGGGATCGCAACAGCGGCGCCACGTCGTACGACGTACAGGTCTCGACCTCCCCGACGTTCGCCAGTCTGACCTGGTCGGCCGCCACTGCGAACAGCCAGGCCGTCCCGACCGCGCAGGTCTCCCAGGGTCTCGACTACTGGCGGGTGCGGGCGAGGAACAGCTCGGGCAGCAGTGACTGGGCCGTCGAGTCCTTCACCCGCGACAGCGTGGGTCCGCCGACCCTGCTCTCGCCCGCTCGGCACCGTCCTCAAGGAGCCCGACAACCCGCCGATCCTCTCGTGGAGCCCGGTGCCCGGGCGCGACCGGCTACACCGTCCAGGTCAGTACCGACTCGACTTCGCCGACGCGAACGCGATCACCTCGTTCACCACCAAGATCTCGTCCCTAGTCGTGTCGCGCTCAAGGTTCCCGAACGACCTACTACTGGCGGGTCCAGGCCTCGCTCGGCTCAGGACTGACCACCCAATGGGCGGGCCCCGCGTCGTACACGCTCCAGGGCCTGTCCGCACCGGACCTGGTCGGTCCCAGCCCGAGCTCCCCGACCATCAACGTGCAGGACGTCGTCCTGGACTGGACGGCAGTGCCCGGCGCAGCCATGCTACGACGTGCAGGTCAGCACCGACGCCAACTTCCTGACCATGTCGCCGACTCGCAGCAACGGCGTGGTCGGCACCGCTACTCGCCGCCGACCACCCTCAACAACGACCAGTACTACTGGCGAGTCCGGCCGGTCGACGCCGCCGGCAACAACCTCGACTGGTCGCAGGTCGCCGTGTGGCAGTTCCGCCGGAACTGGCCCGACCAGCCGAGCCTGCAGTACCCCGGCAACGACGCCACGGTCGGCGACCCCTTCTACTACCAGTGGACGCCGGTGCACCACGCCAGCACCTACATCGTGCAACTGAGCACGCTCGCCGACTTCTCGGACCCGTCCCGCATCGAGAGCTGCGAGACTGCCGACACCACTCTGACGCCCGCGCAGGACTACTCGGGTCACGAGCCGACTCTGCCGTGCATGCCGGGGGCGCTGGGCACCTACTACTGGCGCGTCCAGGCGGTGGACGGCCCGCGCACCCCCGACCGGTGTCGTGACGCGACGTCATCTCCTCACAGGTGCGCAGCTTCACCTACGCACCCGCACATGGTGACGCAGACGAGCCCCGCGGACGGTGCCTCGGTCAGTGTGCCGACGATGACGCTGGGACCCGGTGGCGGGCGCGGCGCAGTACAAGGTGACCTACGCCGACACGGCCGGCGGATCAGCGATCAGCGCCACGACCGCCGCGCTCTCGTACACGCCCCGGACCGCGCTCACCGTCGGCCACACCTACCGCTGGCAGGTGCAGACCGTCTCCGGTGACGGGCGGCTCGGATCCTCGCTGCTCGCCGGGGGCCAGCCCACCTTTACCGTGTCGCCGCGGCGCCGCCGAGCGTCGCGTCGACCCCGGACCCCACGAGCTCACCTGCCAACGCCCCGGTTCCCCACGCTGACCTGGACGCCGGTCGTCAACGCCGACAGCTACGAGCGTGTACGTGCGCGCGAGCGGCACCGTCGGCTACACCCCGATCGCCGGGAGCTTCGACTACCCAGCCGGAGAGGACCTGACCACCGGCGTTCCTCGACCCCGCGCAGCCTACCAATGGATCGTCGAGGCCTACCAGGGCGCCACGCTGCTCGAGCACGAGCTCCGCGCCAGGCACGTTCACTATCGGCTCCGCTCGCGGCCTCCGCCAACGGGCGCGCCGGCTCTGACCGGGAACAAGATCACGGGCAACGCGGGCGCGACGCCCGACACCTGCGCCGCGACGCTTCCCAGCGAGTGCCAGAACCTCCGACAGACCCCGGTCCTGAGCTGGGACGCGGACCCCAATGCGGCTTCTACAAGCTGTACATCTCCTTCGACGGCGAGATGACGAACCAGTTCGACCCGGGCCACATGCCGATCTCCGTCTACGGCACATGTGGGCCGACACTGACGCCCTGCCGGACAGCCAGGCCGGGCTCGGCCTACTACTGGGAGGCCGTGCCATGCCGTGCCAACGGCGCCTGCGCACCGCTAGCGCACGCGGCCTCGCGTTCAACAAGCTCAGCAACCAGGTCGTGCTCCACCCGGCGTGTCGACCAACAGTCCCAACACCTGCGCCCAACCCGGTGACATCTGCAACGACGTGACGCTGTCGTGGGACGACTTCCTCGACACCGAGCAGTCCGCCGACACCGCCGACACGGTGCTGAAGAACAGCGCCGCGACCACCGAGGCGCAGTACTACCGGGTGCAGACGTCGATCGACCCGAACTTCCAGTCCCTGATCGACAACCTCACGGTCGACCAGACCACGTTCACCGTCGTTCCTGCAACACCTATCCCGAGGGACCCGTCTACTGGCGCGTGCAGGCCTACGACGGAGCGAGCAACCCGCTGGCCTGGAGCGCGACCGGCACGTTCACCAAGTCGCTCCCCGGCGCCGCAGCCTGCCCAGTCCTCAGCCCGGCGCATCGCAGTCGGGCACGCAGGCGTTCGCCTGGGACGCCCAGAAGTTCGCCAAGTCCTACAACCTCGAGCTCTACAAGAACAACGACCTGGTCGGACAGGTCGCCAACCGCGTGATCAGTGCCACCGGCCTGGTCCAGGCCGCCTACTCGCCGACCACGCCTTTGCCGGCGTCGAGCACTCCGTACACCTGGCGAGTGCGACGTCTGGACGCCAAGGGACGTACCGGTCCCTGGAGCGCCCTCCAGCCGTTCACCGTCACCGGCTCGGCACCCGCGCTCGTCAGCCCGGCCTCCGGTGCCGACGTTCCGCCGTCCGACGGCATCTTCACCTGGCAGGCCGTCGACGACGCAGCGACGTACCGCTTCGAGCGCCGGGCTGCGGGCGTCCTCGACGGTCACCGAGACGGTGAACACCGCGGCCCTCGGTTACGCCCCGACCGCAGCCATCGCCGGGGGCGCCTGGCAGTGGCGCGTCACCGCACTCGACGCCGCGGGGCAGGTCATGGCGAGCTCGGACTGGCGCGACTTCAACGTCACCGACCACCCGGTGGCCGACACGCCGGTGACGATCACCGGCAGCGGAGCGGTCGGTACGGCACTCACCGTCGACCCGCCGACCTGGAACCTTCCGGGCGTCACGACGACGTACCAATGGAAGCGCAACGGGACCACCATCGCGGGCGCCACCGGCCTGCTCTACACGGTCCTGACGGCCGACGTCGGCAAGAACATCACCGTGGTCGCGACCGGGACCAAAGACGGCTACAAAGCCGGGACGTCGACCAGCAACGCGATCGTGGGCAGCGCTGGTGCCGCACCGGTCGCGACCGTCGACCCCTCGATCAGCGGCACCCGACGGGTGGGGCAGGTGCCTGACCGCAAACCCCGGCACCTGGCCGGGAACCCCGAGGTACACCTACCAGTGGCTGCGCAACGGGGCCGCTGATCGCCGGCTGCCACCAGCACGTCGTACCGTCTCCAGACGGCCGACGCCGCACGGAAGATCTCGGTGCGGGTGACCGCGACCACCGTCGGGTTTCCTGCCAGGCTCTGCCACAGCTCCGCGGTGACCATCGCCAAGCTGCCGTCGAAGACCACGATCGGGCTCGCCAGCAGCTCGATCAAGAAGGGCACCCACGGCAAGGTCAACGTGACCGTGAGTGTCGCGGGGGTCTCCGAGGCCGACCGGGAAGCTGCAGGTCTACAGCGGCACCAAGCTCCTGACGACGGTGACCTTGACGGCCAGTGGTACCGGGCACAAGACGATCAGGCTGCCCGTGCTCGCCGTGGGAAAGCACAAGATCAAGGTGAAGTACGCCGGCAGCACGACGATCGCGAAGTCCGCGTCGGCGTTCGTCGTGCTCACGGTCACCAAGTAGGAGGCCGCGTGTGCTGCGCCCAGAGGTGATGGACGTCCCCGATGAGGCACGTGACCCCGACGACCCGGAGCCGGTCGCCCGGGCGGTGACGTCGCCCGACCTGGTGCACGTCGCGCTGCGGTGGCTGCCCGCGGTGCTGTTCGGCGCGGTGCTGTTGTTCGTCGTCCGGACCGTAGCGGCCCCGCTCGACAACATGGACACCTACTTCCACCTGCGCTTCGGGTCCGAGTTCCTGCACGGGCACTGGTCGCTGTGGCACCCCGGGCTCGGTCACGCCGTACGCGACGTCGTCGTGGGTGCCGACGCAGTGGCTGCCCGAGGTGGCGATGGCCCAGGTCGAGGCGTGGTTCGGCCTGGCCGGGGTGGCCTGGCTGTCCGGCCTGCATGCAGCTCGGCCCTGGTCTGCGCGCTCTACTTCGTGACGCGCCGCTGGGCGAGCCCGACGCTCGTGGTCTTCCTGCTGATCCCCACGCTCGCCGGGTGCCTCGCTCGGACTCAGCATGCGGCCGCAGGTGCTCAGCTACCTCCTGGTCGTGGTCACCCTCGGTGCGTGGCTCCGGACCTGGGACGACGGCCGGCTGCGCTGGTGGCTGATCCCCCTCACCTGGCTCTGGGCGATGATCCACGGGATGTGGCCGATCGGGATCGCGCTGGGCGTCGTCGCCGTCGTCGGACTGGCGCTCGACCGGCGTACGGATCTCCGCGGCCTCGGTCGCGCGCTGCTCATCCCGTTCGCGTCGGCGGTCGCCGCCGCGCTCACGCCGCTCGGGCCCTCGCTCTACGACGGGGTGCTCGGCGTGGGCGACCGGTCCCAGTTCTTCGCGGAGTGGAACCCTCCGTCGTACACCTCCGTGCCGACCTGGCTGGTCCTCGCGGCGACTGCTCGCCGTCTGCGTCGTTCTGCTGATCCGCGGACCGCGGCCCCCATGGACCGACGTCGTGTTCGCTCCTGGTCACCGCCGGCTGCGCCGTCTGGTCGTTGCGCACCGTGCCGGTCGCCGCGGTGATGCTGATGCCGCTGCGTGGCGCGGGCCGCACGGCCCGATGCTGGCGACGCAGCCGCGGCCCCGTCCGCCGGCGGGAGCCTACGCCGTGGTCGGCGCGAACCTGGTCGCCCTGGCCGTGCTCGCGGCGCGGTCCCCCACACCTCCGCCGACCCGCCCGCCCAGCCCACGCTGGGTCGACCCGGCCCTGTCAGCCCTGCCGCCTCACACACCGATCGTCGAGCGAGTGGGCCTACGCCGGCTACCTGATGTGGAAGTACCCGGACCTCGACCAGGTGATGCACGGCTACGGCGACACCTACACCGTTCCCGAGCTGCAGCGCAACGAGGACATCCTCACCGTCGCGCCCGGGTGGGACCGCGAGCTGCGGAGCACCGACGCGCACGGTCGCGGTGCTGCCGACCCGACCTGCGCGCTGGCCTACGCCCTGGAGCACCAGGAGGGCTGGCGCGTCGTGCACCGCTCGCCCTCGCTCGAGATGCTGGTGGCCCCGCCGGGCTGGTCGGCCTCCGGGCTGAGCCCTCACGGCAGCAGGTCGCGCACGACCGCGTCGGCCAGCAGCCGGCCCTCGCGCGTCAGCACGAGCCGCTCGGCGGCCAGCTCGACCAGGCCGCCGCTGCACCAGCCCCGCGACCTCGGCCCGCCCGTGCTGGTCGAGGGTCGAGCACCGGCAGCCCGTCGCGGAGCCGGATCTCGAGCAGCACCCGCTCGACCCGCCGCGTCTCGGCGTCGAGCGTCTCGCGGGCGGCGGCCGGGCTGGCGTCGGCGGCCAGCCGACCGGCGTACGCCGCGGGGTGCTTGACGTTCCACCACCGCACCCCACCGATGTGGCTGTGCGCGCCAGGCCCGATCCCCCACCAGTGCGCCGCCGGTCCAGTAGAGCTCGTTGTGCCGGCAGCGGCCGGCCCGGTCGCGCGCCCAGTTCGACACCTCGTACCACTCGAAGCCGGCCCCGCCGAGCTGCTCGTCGGCGTGGAGGTACTTGTCGGCGAGGTCGTCCTCGTCCGGCATCGGCAGCTCGCCGCGGGCGACCCGGCGCGCCAGAGCGGTGCCGGGCTCGACGATCAGCGAGTACGCCGAGACGTGGTCGGGCGCGCACGCCAGGGCCGCCTCGACGGAGAGCTCCCAGTCCTCGAGCGACTCGCCCGGGGTGCCGTAGATGAGGTCGAGGCTGACCTGCTCGAAGCCGGCCTGCGCGTGACCAGTCGACGACGGCCGGGCACGCGCAGCGGGTCGTGCGTGCGGTCCAGCGTCGCGAGCACGCGAGTCGACCGCCGACTGCATCCCGAAGCTGACCCGCGTGAAGCCGGCCTCGCGGAGCGCCGCGAGGTCCCAGGCGGCGACGCTGTCGGGGTTGGCCTCCGTGGTCACCTCGACGTCGGGGGCGAGCCCGAACTCCGCAGCGATCGCGGCGAGCACCGACGCGAGGTCGCCCGCGCCGAGCAGGGTCGGCGTACCCCCGCCGAAGAACACCGTGTCCACCGGGAGGTCCCGGTCGCCGAGCACCCGCCGGGCCTGCCGCACCTCGGCGATCGCGGCCTCGGCGTACGTCGAGCGCGAGGCGCCGGGCTGGTCGCCGAGCTCCTCGGCGGTGTAGGTGTTGAAGTCGCAGTAGCCGCACCGGACCGCGCAGAACGGCACGTGCACGTAGAACCCGAACGGCCGGCTGCCCAGCTCGGCGAGTGCGGACCCCGGCAGCGTCCCGTCGGCGGGAGCCGGGTCGCCCGGGGGAAGCGAGGACGGCACCCCGCCATCCAACCAGAGCGACTGATGCGTTCCGCTGTCGGCGAACGCGGAAACTGCGACGGCTCGCCCGGCGTTGCACCGTCATGGACGAGCCGACTGCCTCAGATCCGGGGGCCGCGCCCGACGACGGGCCCTTGGACGCCTATTCGGCGGTGGTCGTGCGGGTGGCCGAGACCCTGACTCCTCGGGTGGCGTCGATCCGCATCCGCAGCGACCGTGGCGAATCGGCGGGGTCGGCCGTGGTGCTGACCGGCGAGGGCCACCTGATCACGAACGGGCACGTCGTGGGCCAGGCGGCCTCCGGGGAGGCGGCGTTCGCCGACGGGACCGTGGCCAGGTTCGAGGTCGTGGGGCGCGACGCCTTGTCCGACCTCGCGGTGCTGCGCGCCGACCGCGCGGTGCCCAGCCCGCCGGCGTACGGCGACGCCGACACGCTGCGGGTCGGCTCGCTCGTCGTGGCCGTCGGCAACCCCCTCGGACTCGCCGGCAGTGTCACGGCAGGCGTGGTCAGCGGCCTGGGCCGCAGCATGCCGGCCCGGGGCCGCACCACCGCGCGGATGATCGAGGACGTCATCCAGACCGACGCGGCGCTCAACCCCGGGAACTCCGGCGGCGCGCTCGCCGACTCGTCGCGGTCGGGTCGTCGGGCATCAACACCGCGGTCGCCGGCGTCGGGCTGGGTCTGGCCGTTCCGGTGAACGCCACCACCAACCGCATCATCTACGGGTTGTTGCACGAGGGTCGCGTACGTCGGGCCTACCTCGGACTGGTCAGCGCCCCGTCACCGCTGCCGCCCGCCGTGGGCGGACCGCACCGGTCAGCGGACCGCCCTCCGGGTCGTCGAGGTGGTCGAGCACAGCCCCGCAGAGGCCAGCGGCCTGCACCGCGGGGACATGGTGCTCGCGGTGAACGGGTCGCCGCTGACCGACGCCGGCTCCCTCCAGCGCCTGCTGCTCGACGACGCCATCGGTGCCCGCGTGGAGATCACCGTGCTCCGCAACGGCGCACTCGTCGACGTGGTGGCGGAGCCGACCGAGCTGGTCGACTGACCGCCGTAGATGCCAGTCGTCCGCCTGAGGTGTGGTTAGAAGAGCACGACAGGCGGACGACCCGGGGCTGTGGAGACGCTGGACGCGATCACTGGAGATCCGGCAGCCTTCGGGCCATGCCGCATCCCGTCGCGCCATCCACTGGCGGAGAGTTGGCGGCCGGGCAGGCCGGCGTGCTCGCCCGACGGCAGCTGATCGCGCTCGGCTACGCCTCCCACTACGTCGACCGCCAGGTGCTCGCCGGCCGGTGGCAGCTCGTCAGCGACGTCGTCGTGTGTACGACGACCGGGGACCGCTGACGCGCAGCAGCTGATGTGGGCCGGGGTGCTCCACGCGCGGTCCGGGCAGTGCCATCGGCGGCCTGACGGCGCTGGAGCGTCGCGGCCTCCGGCACTGGCATCGCGACGAGGTCACCGTGCTGCTGGCGAAGTCGCACAACCTCGCGCCGCTGCGCCGGCGTTCGGTTCGTGGAGACCCGGCGACCGGTGGTCTGTACGCGACCGGGCCGCCCCCGACGTGGCGGACCGAGCCGGCTGCGCTGCTCTTCGCCGGCTACGTCCGGAGCTCGCGCACGGCTCTCGGGCTGTTGGCCGCGGTGGTCCAACAGCGGCTGACGCACGCGCCGACCGGCTGCCGCGGAGCTCGAGCGGATGCATCCCCTGCGACGCTCCAGGCGCTTCAGGCGACCCTCGAGGATGATCGCCGGCGGGTCGCACTCGGTCGTCGAGCTCGGCCGTGTCCGCATGTGCCAGACGGGCATGGTCTGCCGCTCCCCGACCGGCAGACCCGACGGCGGGACGCCTCCGGCCGGCTGCGTTACACCGACGCCGAGTGGCGCTTCCCGACGGGCGGCGTGGTGATCCTCGAGGTCGACGGTGGCTTCCACATGGAGGTCGAGCACTGGGAGGACGACATCGTGCGCGAACGCGACCTGGTGGCCACCGGCGCCGTCGTGCTCCGGTGCACCGATCGCGAGCTGCGCGACGAGCCCACGCCTGGCCGCCTCGCTGCGCGCGTCGGCGTCGGCCGGTCGTCCGCCTGAGGTGCTCACTGTCAGCACGTCGAGCGGACGAGCTCCTCCTGACCGGTGTCGCCCGAGGCTCGTCGACGAGCACGTGGAGGCGGACGACCCCGGTCAGGCGACCGGGTCGACGGGGTCAGGCGTAGAAGGAGTCGATGAGCTGCGGCGTAGTTGTCCTCGACGACGTTGCGCTTGACCTTCATCGACGGGGTGAGCTCACCGGACTCGACGGAGAGGTCGTGGTCGAGGAGCTTCCACTTCTTGATCGTCTCCCAGCGGTTGAGGCGGCGGTTGAGCTCCTCGACGTACCCCTGCACCATCTTCTCGCAGGCGTCGGAGGCGACGATCTCGGCGTAGTCGCCGCTGACGTCGTTCTCCTTGGCCCAGTCGGCGAGCGCGTCGGGGTCGAGGGTGACCAGCGCGACGACGAAGTTGCGCTCGTTGCCGAACACCACGAACTGGCTGGCGTAGGGGCAGATCGCCTTGAACTTCGACTCGATCGCCGGCGGGGCGATGTACTTGCCGCCGGAGGTCTTGAAGAGCTCCTTGATCCGGCCGGTGATCGTCAGGAACCCCTCGGCGTCGACCGCGCCCTTGTCGCCGGTGTGCAGCCAGCCGTCCTCGGTGAGCGTCTTGGCGGTCTCCTCGGGGAGGTTGTGGTAGCCGTCCATCACGCCGGGGCCCTTGATCTGGATCTCGTCGCCGTCGCCGAGGCGCACCTCGCTGCCGGGGAAGACCAGCCCGACGGTGCCCATCTTGTAGTCGTCGGGCTGGTTGACGAACGAGCCGGCCGACGACTCGGTGAGCCCGTAGCCCTCGAGGATCAGGATGCCGGCGGCGTGGAACCACTCGGCGATGTCCTGGTTGAGCGCCGCGGCGCCGGAGATGAAGAAGCGCACCCGGCCGCCGAACCGCTCGCGGACCTTGGCGAAGACCAGCCTGTCGAACACGGCGTGCTGGGCGTTGAGCGAGCGGCCCCGGGCTTGCGGCCCTCGCGCTTGGCACCCGGTCGACGGCGAGCCCGACCTTGAACGCCTGCTTGAAGATCGCCTCCTTGGCGCCGCCCTCGGCCGCCTGCATCGTGACGATCCGGGCGTGCGCCTTCTCGAAGATCCGCGGCGCGGCGCCCATGAAGGTCGGCTTCACGACGCCGAGGTTGTCCACGATCTTGTCGACCCGCCCGTCGATCGCGGCGGCGAAGCCGCACGCCAGCTGGGTGGAGAGCAGCACCTTGCCGAACGAGTGCGCCATCGGCAGCCAGCGGAACTCCAGGTCCTCCTCGTCAGGATGCCCTGTGCCTGGATCGCCGAGCCCTCGTAGACCCAGGAGCGGTGGCGCAGCCGCACGCCCTTCGGCCGGCCGGTGGTGCCCGAGGTGTAGATCAGGGTGGCGAGCTGGTCGGGCCCGATCGCCTGCGCGGTCTCCGCGATGACGCCGGGGTGCTCGGCGAGGTAGGTGTCACCCAGGGTGCCGAGGTCGTCGAGCCCGATCACCCAGTCGCCGTCGGTGGTCCCGTCGAAGGTGACGACCTTGGCCAGGTGCGGCAGCTCGGCCTTGTGGTCCTTGAGCTTGGCGATCTGCTCGTCGTCCTCGGCGAAGACGACGCGGCACTCGGAGTCGCTCAGGATGTACGCCGTGTCCTCGGCGTTGGTCGACGGGTAGACGGTCGTGGTCGCGCCGCCCGCGCACATCACCGCCAGGTCGGCCAGGATCCACTCGTAGCGGGTGCCGGAGGCGATGCCGACCCGCTGCTCGGGCTCGAGCCCCAGCGCCAGCAGGCCGGCCGCGAGCCGCGAGACCTGCTCGCCGGCCTCGGCCCAGGTGACCGACGCCCACTCCTCGCCCTCGGGGTAGCGGAACGCCTCGGCTGCGGGGCTCCGCGAGACCCGGTCGAGGAACTGGAGGGCGACGTTGGCGACCATGTCGTCGACGAAGCTGGAGTCGGGGCTGACGGGCATGTCTCTCCTGGAAGCAGGGCGGCTGAACGTGGCCGACGGCCCAATCTAGTTCACGTGGTTACGCACGGGTAGCCAACGATCGGAGCCCCGACGGTCACTCCGTCGCCGGTGCGAGCTGACGCCCGAGCACGCGCAGCCGTCCCTCGTGTCGAGCACTCCGGCGTCCCCGGAGCGCCACCAGCCCTGCCGCAGCGCGGCCGCGGTGTCCGCGCGACGTCGGTGGTAGCCCTCCATCACACCCGGCCCCGACACCAGGATCTCCCCGTCGTCCGCGATCCTGACCTCGGTCCCGGGCAGCGGCCGGCCCGCCGTCCCGCTCCCCCGGTCGTCGGGCAGCGCGACGCACGCGGCGCCGCCGGTCTCGGGGCGGCCGTAGGCCTCGAGCACCGCCACCCCGGCCAGGTCGAAGAACTCCATCAGCTCCGCGTCGAGACCGGAGCCCGCCGCGACCACGAACCGCAGCCGCTCGCCGAACACCTGCCTGACTGCCGCGTGGATCCGCCGCTCAGCGCGCCGGCGCAGCAGCCGGGAGCGGTTCTCGTTCTCGACGCGCTCGCGCACGTCGGCCAGCAGGGCCGGCGTCAGACCGACCACGGTCGGCCGGACCATGCCAACGAGTCGAGCACGCGATCGGGCCGGCCCTCGAGGGCGACCGGATAGCCACAGGCGAGATGCGCGGCGAAGAGGGCGCGACCGAACGTGCGGGCGAGCGGGAGACAGAGGTAGAGCAGGTCGGGCTCGCCGACGACGCCCAGCGACGCCACCGCGGCGCCCTGGTAGGTCAGAGCGGAGTGGGTGAGCCGCACCCCGCGCAGCAACCCGTCGCTGGCGGGCTCGTAGACGATCGCGGCCAGCCCTTGCCGGCGTACGGCGTAGAGGCGCTGGGCGATCACCCGCGGCTCGGCCTCCAGCTGCTCGGCTCCGAGCCCGAGCAGTCCCTCGAGCGAGAGCACCCGCTCGTCGGGGTAGTCGCCGTCGATCTGCACGACCTTGGTGACGTCGCGGATCCGTGCCCGGATCCGCCACAGGGTGCGGACCGCCTCGTAGTCCTCGGCGATCACGACGCGCGCCCCGGAGTCCTGCAGCACGTGGGCCACCTCGACGTCGCCCGCGGCCGGGTCGACCAGCGTCACCGCGGCCCCGCAGAACTGGACCGCCAGGAAGGCCAGCACCCACTCGTAGCGGGTCGTCGCCATCACCGCGACCCGCTCCTCGGGCTGGACCTCCAGTGCGACCAGCCCGGCGGCGAGCCCCTCGACCAGCGCATTGTGTCTGCTCCCAGGTCGACTCCTGCCAGCCGCCGTCGACCGGGTAGTAGTAGGCGTCGGCGTCGGGCGTGGTCTCCACCCGCTCGAGGAACATGTGGGCGAGGGAACGCGGGCGCTTGTCGATCACCACGGGGTCGAAGGCCACCCGAACGCTCCTCCTCTGGGGGTCGGAGCCAGTATCCCAGCGGAGGACGCCGACGGGCCGACGGCGCGGCGGGTGTCAGTCCTGAACCGCCTTCGTGATCGCGATGCACCGCGTGATCCAGTCGCGCTCCTCGTCGTGGAGCGGCCGACCGGCCCGCTCGGCGTCCTCGATCGACCAGTTCGCGTTCAGCACCATCCGGACGACGACCCAGTCGCGGGCCGGCCCTCGTCGAGCCCGGCGGCGTCGACGAGGGCGTGGAAGCGGCGACGTACGCCGTCGCGCACGTCGCCGGCGTACTCGTCGAAGCGGTTCCACAGCATCGGCGCGGGCTCGTAGTGAGGGTCCCCGGACATCGGCTTCGGGTCGATCACCAGCCACGGCTCGCGGTCGGCGGCCAGGACGTTCTCGTAGTGCAGGTCGCCGTGGATGATCCGCCCGACGCTCGCCGGGTCCGCCACCAGGTCGCGGCCGAGCGACAGCGCCTGCTCGACCATCCGGCGCGGGATGGGCGCGTCGCTGGGGAGCCGGGCGAGCGAGTCGAGCCAGAGCTCGACGTACGACGTGACCGTGCGGAGCTGCGGCAGGGCCGGCCGGTGGATCCGCGGGTAGAGCCCGGCGACGATCTCGCACGCCTCGAGGTCCCACACCTCGGTGAGGTCGCGCCGGTGCAGCCGCTCGAGCAGCAGGGCACGGCGGCGCGGGTCGGCGCGGAGCAGGCGGACGACCCCGTCGCCGTGCCAGTGCTGCAGTGCCAACGCCTCGTGCTCGGACTCGGTGTCCCCGTCGAAGCTCACCTTGAGCACCGCGGGCTCGCCGTCGGCCGTGCGGACCGGAGCGACCAGCGAGCAGAAGCCGTGCCAGAGCTCGTCGCCCTCGCGGGTCAGCTCCCACTCGGCGAGAACGCCGGCGAAGAGCGCCGGCAGTCGGTCGAGCCAGGCAGCCCAGTCCGGGCCGAGCTCGCGCTGCTCCTCGAGGCCGGGCGGCAGGACGAGCGGCATGGCGGTCATCGTGGCATGCCGGGTGTCGATGGCCTTATCTAGTGTGAGGCCGTGGCGCGCCTACGACCTCGACGAGCTCCGCGGGCTCAGCCTGGCGCGGCAGTTCCCCGACCTCGAGGGACGCGACGCCGACGCTGTCGTCGCGGCCGTCGGTCGGATCGGCCCGATCCAGTCCCAGACCGCCCGCTCGCCGTACGTCGGGCTCGGCGGCGCGCCTGCCGGGCGTCACCCACGCCGCCGTGACCGAGGCCTACGAGTCCTGGCGGATCGTCCGCGGCAGCAACATCCGCGGCACCGTCCACACCTCCACGCCCGACCACCAGGCCGCCCTCGACGCGACGACCCGCACCGCCCAACGCACGCTGTGGCGCCGCTTCCTGCGGCTCGACCACACCGAGCTCGAGGACGTCTGGGCGGCGATCGAGGCGTACGCCGCCGACGAGTGGCGGTCGCCGGCCGAGCTCACGACGTACCTCACCGCGTGGCTCGACCACCACGGCGAGGCCGAGTCGGTCGCACGCATGGACAACCCGGCCGGCCGCTACTTCTCGTTCGGCCACGGCGGCCTGCTGCGGCGCCCGCTCAAGGGTGAGTGGTCGGGGCAGGGCTCCCCCGGGTACCGCACGGCCACCAGCGTGCTGCCCGACCGGAGCGTCCCCGACGACCCCGTCCTCGAGGCCGTGCGCATCCACGTCGCCTCCTACGGCCCGTCCAGCCGCCAGGACGTGGCCTGGTGGTCGGGGCTCGGGCTGCGACAGGTCGACGCGCTCCTCGAGCGGCTCGACCCGACCTGGTGCGACGGCCCCGACGGGCGGGCCTACGCCGACCTCCCCGGGCCTGCCGCGGCGCGGGAGGTGCCCGGCGTACGCCTGCTGCCGGAGTTCGACGCTCTCCTGTGCGGCTACGACCCGGGTCGCGCGGGCGGTTCGTGTCCCGACGCCGACAACGACGTCCTCTGGCACCGGGCCAACGGCTGATGCTCGCGCCGGTCCTGGTCGACGGGCGGATCCGCGGCCACTGGCGGTGGAGGGCCCGGGCCGGACCCGCACGCTCGCGGTGACGTGCTTCCCGGGCGCACGCCGGCTCCGCAAGGCCGAGGTGGCCGACGCCGCAGCCGCTCTCGCGACCGTCTGAGCTCACCCTGCCGGCGTCACCACCGGCTCGCCTCGGGTGCGCGACTCCCGAAGAAAACGCGGACATGCCGTCGCCCGGGGTGTCGGCGACTTGTTCCGCGTTTTCCGAAGCGGCGGCCTCAGTCGGTCGCGAGGTGTCACCGTGGCGCTGCGGCCACCGAGCCGGAGAGCCAGACGTCGTCGGGGAGGTGTTCCTTGCCGGGCACCGGGATCGTCCGCTCGGACACGTCGGTCATCGTCTCGGCTGCGAGGCGACGCCAGAACGCCGCGGCGCGAGGGTTCTCGTTCTGGAACGGGATCACCCACGCACCGGGATGCCGTCCCAGCACCTCGCGCGCGAACGCGCTGCGCGGTGCCCCGGCCCCGCGCCGAGCGGGTCACGAAGAACTCCCCCATCGTCCGACGGTCGCGTCCTGCCCCGAGCCGCACGAGCGCGAACCCGCACGGCACGTCGCCGAGCCGGGCGAGATACGCGACCCGCCGGGGCGAGTCGCCGTACGTCGAGAGCCGGCCGGGGGCGAAGGTGCCGTCGGGCCCGGGAGCCGAGTGCCGGAACTCCGACAGGTCGTGCTGGTAGAGCTGCCACAGCGCCTCGACGACCGGCCAGTCGTCGGCGTCGACCTCGCTGACGGTCAGCGGCCAGGCAGCGTCGACCACGAGCGGGACCGATCTCCTCCGGAAGCACGCCCGAGCATCTCGAGCTCGGGCGCGGTCGCCCACAGCGGCTGGTAGGAGTTCTCGGGACCGTGCTCCTCGGCCTCGGTGCCGCCGAGCACCGGCTCGCCCTCCGGCACGTCGACCAGGAAGTACGACGCTGAGCGGCCGCCGTGGTCGCCGTCGAAGAGGTGCTGCACCTCGGTGCCCTCCAGCGAGCACTCCTCGGCCAGCTCGCGGACCGCGGCCTCGGCAGCAGACTCCCCCGGCTCGACGCCGCCGCCCGGCAGCACGGCGTACTCACGACCGTCGAGGCGACGCTTGATCACGAGCATCTTGGGGCCGCGCACCACCACGGCCACGGCACGCGGCACCGGGCTCCCGAGCGGTGTCCGGGGCACTACTTCTTGCCGGCCTTCTCACCACTGGGAGCGTTGGACAGCGCGGCGATGAAGGCCTCCTGGGGCACCTCGACCCGGCCCACCATCTTCATCCGCTTCTTGCCCTCCTTCTGCTTCTCCAGCAGCTTGCGCTTACGGGTGATGTCACCGCCGTAGCACTTGGCGAGCACGTCCTTGCGGAGCGCGCGGATGTTCTCGCGCGCGATCACGCGGGCGCCGATCGCAGCCTGGATGGGCACCTCGAACTGCTGCCTCGGGATCAGCTCCTTCAGCTTGCCCGCCAGCATCACGCCGTAGGCGTACGCCGCGTCGCGGTGCACGATCGCGGAGAACGCGTCGACCGGCTCGCCCTGCAGCAGGATGTCGACCTTGACCAGGTCGGCCGCCTGCTCGCCGGAGCGCTCGTAGTCGAGCGACGCGTAGCCCTTGGTCCGCGACTTCAGCTGGTCGAAGAAGTCGAAGACGATCTCGCCCATCGGCAGCGTGTAGCGCATCTCGACCCGGTCGGCGGAGAGGTAGTCCATGCCCTGCAGGTTGCCGCGCTTGGTCTGGCAGAGCTCCATGATCGTGCCGATGTAGTCGCTGGGGCTCAGGATCGTGGCGCGGACGACCGGCTCGCGCACCTCGGCGATCTTGCCGTCGGGGTACTCGCTGGGGTTGGTGACGGTGTGGACCGTGCCGTCCTCCATCGCCACCTCGTAGACGACGTTGGGCGCGGTCGAGATCAGGTCGAGGTCGAACTCCCGCTCCAGCCGGTCGCGGGTGATCTCCATGTGCAGCAGGCCGAGGAAACCGCAGCGGAAGCCGAAGCCCAGCGCGCCGGAGGTCTCCGGCTCGAAGGCCAGGGACGCGTCGTTGAGCTGGAGCCGCTCGAGCGCGTCGCGCAGGGTCGGGTAGTCGTCGCCGTCGATCGGGTAGAGCCCGGAGTAGACCATCGGGTTGGGGTGCTTGTAGCCGCCCAGCGCCTCGCTGGCGCCGTGGTGCTGGCTGGTGACGGTGTCACCCACCCGGGACTGGCGGACGTCCTTCACCCCGGTGATCAGGTAGCCCACCTCGCCGACCCCGAGGTCGCCGGCCTTGACCGGCTCGGGGCTGATCACGCCGACCTCGAGCATCTCGTGCACGGCGCCGGTCGACATCATCTTGATCCGGTCGCGGTGGCTGAGCCTGCCGTCGATCACGCGGACGTAGGTCACCACCCCGCGGTAGGTGTCGTAGACCGAGTCGAAGATCAGCGCGCGCGGCGGGGCGTCGGCGTCGCCGATCGGCGGCGGGGTCTGCTTGACGATCTCGTTGAGCAGCTCCAGGACGCCGAGGCCGGTCTTGGCCGAGGTCCGCAGTACGTCGCTCGGGTCGCAGCCGATGATGCCGGCGAGCTCGGCGGCGTACTTCTCGGGCTGCGCGGACGGCAGGTCGATCTTGTTCAGCACCGGGATGACGTGGAGGTCGGCGGCCAGGGCGAGGTAGAGGTTGGCGAGGGTCTGCGCCTCGATGCCCTGCGCGGAGTCCACCAGCAGCACGGCCGCCTCGCACGCCTCGAGCGAGCGCGACACCTCGTAGGTGAAGTCGACGTGGCCGGGGGTGTCGATCATGTTGAGCACGTAGGTGCCGGGCTCGGCGCCCTGCTCGTTGTCCGCCGCCACCGTCCACGGCATCCGGACGGCCTGGCTCTTGATGGTGATCCCGCGCTCGCGCTCGATGTCCATCCGGTCGAGGTACTGCGCCCGGGCGCTGCGCTCGTCGACGACGCCGGTCAGCTGCAGCATCCGGTCGGCCAGCGTCGACTTCCCGTGGTCGATGTGGGCGATGATGCAGAAGTTTCGGATGACCGCGGGGTCGGTGCGGCCCGGAGGCGGCGCGGTCGGGGTCGTGGGCACGGCGGTGTCTTCGCTGCTTTCGGGCGTCGTGGTGGCGAACCCCAATCCTCCCACGCGGGTTCGAGCGGTCCGAAATCTCTGTCGATGGGCCGGGTCCGCCGGCGCGTCATGGAGGTGACGGAGAATCCCAGGACCAGAAAGGCACCGCCATGACCGAGTACCTCATCACCATCCCCGGCGACGAGACCGTGTGGGACGCCCGCAGCGACGACGAGAGGCGCTCGGTCGGCGAGGCGCACGGCGCCTTCGTCGCCGGCCTCACCGCGCGCGGCCATCACGTCAACGCCGGAGGCGAGCTGACACCGCTCGCGCAGGCCAAGGTCGTACGACGCACCGACCGCGGCACGCTGGTCACCGACGGCCCGTACGCCGAGTCCGCCGAGCAGGTGGGCGGCTTCTATCTGGTCGAGTCCGACGACCTCGACGACCTGCTCGCGGTCGTCGGCGAGCTGGCTCGGACCGAGCCGATCGTGGAGGTCCGCCCGATCCACGGCCGCACCAGCGGAGTGCCCTCCTAGGGCTCCGGGCGTGGGTGACCGCGTCGGCGCCACAGGCGGACCATCCGGTCCGGCAGCAGCAACACCAGCAGCGGCCAGTAGCTCACGCCCGGGAAGACGAGCATCACGACGAGCGCGACCACGAACGCGGCGAACGTCGCGAAGGCGCGCACGTAGTCGGGAGTCTCGGCAGAGTCGCGGAGCTCCGGGTGCCGCCGGATCACGAGGCACAGCAGGGCCAGGACGAGCGCGGAGACCGCCATCGTGCCGACGTACAACGTCTTGGTGACCCCCTCGTGGCCGGTGTTGCCGGCCACCAGAGCCGTCGGGAAGGGCAGGCACGACGATGGTGAGCGTCCACAGCAGCATCAGCCGAAGCACCACCTGGTCGGAGACCACCACGTTGTGGAGCAGCCGGTGCTGGGTCAGCCACAGATCCGCGATCACCACGAAGCTGAGGAAGAACGCCCAGATCTCGTGGGCGCTGGTCACCGACGGCCCGTACGCCGAGTCCGCCGAGCAGGTGGGCGGCTTCTACCTGGTCGAGTCCGACGACCTCGTACGATCTGCTCGCCGTGGTCGGCGAGCTGGCCCGGACCGAGCCGATCGTCGAGGTGCGGCCGATCCACGGCCGCACCAGCGGCGTGCCCTCATAGGATTCTCGGCATGATCGATCACTTCGGCATCAACTGCGCCGATCTCGAGGCGGCCAAGACCTTCTACGACAAGGTGCTGGGCACGCTCGGGCACCGACGGGTGATGGACTTCGACGTGGCCGTCGGCTACGGCACGACCTCACCGGACTTCTGGCTGTCCCGCTTCGAGGGGATGGGTCCGAACCGCGAGGTCCACATCGCCTTCACCGCCGAGTCGGTCGACCAGGTGCAGGCCTTCCACGCCGCTGCCGCCGGGCTCGGCGCCGAGACGCTGCACGAGCCGCGGCTGTGGCCGGAGTACCACGCCCACTACTACGGCGCGTTCGTGCGCGACCCCGACGGCAACAACGTCGAGGCCGTCTGCCACACCGCACCCACCGGGTGACCCCTCCGGCTCGCGGCCGCCGACTGCCGTGCGTGAGGATGGCGCGGTGAGCGCCGCGATTCCCAGCCAGATCCCGCACGGGCGCACCGCACGCCGCCTGGAGTGGGCTCACCTGCCGCCGGCCGTGCGGGGCGAGATCGAGCAGCGCTGTGGGTCGCCCGTCGTGTCGGCGGCGTCGCAGGGAGGCGGCTTCACCCCGGGCTTCGCATCGGTCCTCACGTGCGCGGACGGGTCCCGCCACTTCGTGAAGGCCGCCTCGACCGCGGCCCAGCGAACCTTCGCCGCGTCGTACCGCGAAGAGGCCCGCAAGCTCCGGGCCCTGCCCGACACCATCCCCGCCCCCCGCCTGCTCTGGACGATCGACGCCGACTGGGTCGTGCTCGGCCTGGAGTACGTCGAGGCGCGGGCGCCCCGGCGACCGTGGCGGATGGCCGAGCTGGACGCCTGCCTCGATGCGCTCGAGTCACTGGCGGACCTGCTCACTCCCTGTCCGCCCGATCTCGGTCTCGACCCGATCACCGACGAGATGGCGACCTGGCCCGCCTTCTGGGACCACGTGAACGCGACCCGGGACCTCCCGCACGGCGACGAGGCCGCGGCGCTGGCGGCCGACTTCGCCGGGTCGGTCGCGGGGCAGACCCTGGTCCACACCGACGTCCGCGACGACAACGTCCTGCTGGCCACGGACGGCCGCACCCTCTTCTGCGACTGGAACTGGCCGACCGTCGGAGCCGACTGGCTCGACTCCCTGTTCATGCTGATCGGCCCGCGCGGCGACGGTCTCGACGTCGACTCGGTCATCGCCGAGCGGCGCCTGCTGCGCGACGTACCCCCGGAGCACCTCGACCGGGCGCTGGCCGTCATCTGCGGTTACTTCCTGCGGTCGGCCGACGAGCCCGTGCCGCCGACGTCGCCGTACGTCCGCGACATCCAACGTTGGCAGGGCGAGGTCGTCTGGGACTGGCTCTGCGAACGCCGCGGCTGGCAGGCGTGACCGCGCCTGGGTTCGTGATTTGGGGCGTGGATCGGCGCGCTGGTATCTTTTTCCCTCGTGTGTGCGGCGTGACGGCGCACGCCCGCCGACTCCGTTCCACACCCATGCACACCCCAGACCGAAGGCTTATCAGTGGCGAACATCAAGTCCCAGATCAAGCGGAACAAGCAGAACGAGAAGCGTCATCAGCGCAACAAGGCTGTGAAGTCCGAGCTGAAGACCCTCGTGCGCAAGTTCCGTGAGGCCGCCGAGGCCGGCGACAAGGACACCGCGGTCGAGGCGAGCCGGGTCGCGTCGCGCAAGCTCGACAAGGCCGTGTCCAAGGGCGTCATCCACAAGAACCAGGCGGCCAACCGCAAGTCCGCCATCATGAAGAAGGCCGCCTCTCTCTGAGGCGACCTTCCTGCGAGGCGTCGATCCCGACGGGATCGGCGCCTTCTGCCATTTTCGAGCTCGCGGGGCGAGCAGGCTCAGGAGCGGTCGCGCAGCCCGGTCACGTTGAGCACCATCCGCTCCAGCGTGTACGACGCGTCGCCGGCCGCGCCCTTGATATCGGCGTCGGCTTGGGCGATCGTCCGGATCGCGCGCGAGATGCCGGCCTCGGACCAGCCGCGGGACTGGTCGCGGATCGTGCGCAGCTTCCACGGCGGCACCCCGACCTCGCGGGCCAGGTCGGCCTCGCGCAGGCCGCGGGGCGCCGACAGGTAGCGGGCGATGCCACGGGCCGATCCGGCGAAGGCCGAGGTCACCAGCACCGGCGCCGTGCCGCCGTCCATCGCCCAGCGCAGCTCCTCCAGCGCCGGTCGGCGCCGGCCCCAGAACGCAGCGTCCGCGACGGCGAACGACTTCGCCTCGGCCCGGCCGCCGAAGTAGCGCTTGACCTTCTCCTCGGTCAGCGTCTCGCCCGGGAAGTCGTTGACGAGCTGGTCGGCGGCAGCGGCGAGGGAGCGGAGGTCCTGGCCGACGGCCTGCACCAGCGCACTGGCCGCGTCCGGGTCGATCGAGCCGCCCTGCAGCCGCACCTCTGCGGCGACGAAGCCGGGGTACTCCGAGGCCCTGAGCTCCTCGGACTTCACCTCGGTGACGCCGGTGAGCTTGCGCAGCTTGGTGAGAACCCCGGAGCCCTTCTGGCCTCCCCCGTGCACCAGCACCAGAGCGACGTCGTCGGCCGGGTCGCCGGCATAGGCGAGCAGACCGTCGACGGACTCCTCGGGGAGATTCTCCAAGCCGCGCACGACCACGCACCGGGTGGAGGAGAAGAGCGAGGGGGCGGCCAGCTCGCCGAGCTGGGCCAGCGAGAGGCCGGAGGCCTGGGTCTCGGAGACCTCAGCCTCGTGGTCGTGGCGGCGTACGGCCTCGCGCACGCCCACCACGGTGCGCTCGGAGAGGAACTCCTCCTTGCCGGTCACCAGGGTGACGTGAGCCAGCACGTCCTGGGGTGTCGGGCCTCGCATGCCCGAAGCCTGTCACATCCCACCGACGCCTGACGCGCCTTCCGCGCGCGGCCCCGCGCCTGCTACCGCGACCTGGTGACCGCCGTCAGTCGTCCACCCTCTTCGACGACCGCGATGCTCCCGTCGTGGTCGGTGCGGAGCACTCGCGCTCCGGTGGACTCGAGGGCCGAGACGGTCTCGGGTGCGGGATGGCCGTAGTCGTTGTCCGCGCCGACCGAGATCACGGCGAGCCGGGCACCGAGCGACTGCAGGAACGCGACGTCCTGGTAGCGGCTGCCGTGGTGGGGCACCTTGAGGACGTCGACGTGGAGACCGGGCAGCATCGCGGCCAGCGTGGCCTGCCCCTCCGGCTCGATGTCTCCGCCCAGGAAGAACGTGACGCCACGGATCCTGGCCAGCAGCACGACGCTGGCGTTGTTGGCGGTGCTGCCGTCACCGGGGCCGACCGTGGGCGAGCCGGGCAGCGGCCAGACCGGCTCGAGGGTGACGTCGCCGATCCGGCGGGTCACGGCGTACGGCGCCTCCTGGGGCGTCAGCCCTGCCGCCCGAGTCGCGCCGCCGCACCAGGGCAACGCCCGCGGGAGGGTCGGCCAAGCGACTGACCTCGACCTGCGCCACGTCTCGGCCGCCGAGGACTCCCGGGAGGCCGTCGACGTGGTCGGCGTGGAAGTGGGTGAGCAGCACGAGCGGGATACGGCTGACGCCGAGTCCGGTCAGGCAGGCATCGATCGCCTCGGGGTCGGGACCGGCGTCGACCACCACCGCTGTGTGGCGCAGTCCGGTGTTGAGGACCAGTCCGTCACCCTGCCCGACGTCGCAGGCCACCAGCAACCACCCGTCCGGCGGCCACCCGGGGGTCGGCACCCGTACGAGGACGGCGGCGACCAGCACGCCGCAACATGCGAGCCCGGTGGTACGCCGCCTCACCAGCCGCGGCCCGAGCACCGCCACACCAGCGCTCAGCGCGACCAGCAGGGCGATCGCCATCGGACCGCTCCCCCACCCGACGGCGGGGGTGGGCAGCGACGCCGTCTGTCGGGCGACCTCGACGATCCAGGCCACGCACCACCCCGCCCCGGCTCCCACCAGCCGGCCGAGCGGCGGCGCGACGAGGGTCAGCAGGCCTCCGAGCAGGCCGAGGACCGTCGCCGGCCCGACCGCCGGGGCTGCCAGGAGGTTGGCGAGGACCGCCACCAGGCTGACCTGGCCCGAGATCGCCGCGATCAACGGCGTGCAGGCCAGCTGGGCCGCCGCCGGGACGGCCACGGCCTCGGCCAGCCAGCGCGGCAGCCAGCGCGCCAGGGCATCGCGCCAGCCGGGCGCGAGCAGCAGGATGCCGGCGGTCGCCAGGACCGAGAGCCCGAACCCGATCGCCGAGGCCAGCCCCGGATCGAGCAGGAGCAGCACCACGGTGGCCACCCCGAGGGCGCGGGTACCGCGGTCGCGGCCGTTCGCGCCCATCCCGAGCAGGGCCACCGTGCCCATCACCGCGGCGCGGAGCACGCTCGGCTCGGCCCGGGCGACCAGCACGAACCCCGCGATCCCAGCCGCGCCCACGACGTACAGCCAGCGCCCCCGCACCCGCAGCCAGCGGGCCACCACCAGTGCGAACCCGACCACGAGGGTGAGGTTGGTGCCCGAGACGGCCAGCAGGTGGGTCAGCCCGGTGGTGCGGAAGTCGTCCTGGAGGGCAGGGTCGAGCCCCGTGTCGTCGCCGTCGACCAGCGCCGGCACCAGGGCTCGTCGATCCGCCGGCAGCTCCGACACGGAGCTGCGCAGAGCCGCCCGCAGGTGGGCCGAGACGCGCCACCACGGGTCAGGACCAGCAGTCACCTCCGGCGGATCGTGGGTGGACAAGGACGCGGCGACGTCGCCCTGCGTGCTCGGTGACAGATGCCCGGTCACACGGACGGTCGCCCCCAGGGGGACCCGGAGCCAGGCTGTCGGGGCGAAGACGACGACCGGTTGGCGCAGCTGCACCTCGGCGCCTCCCGCCGCGACCCGGGTGACGGTCAGCCGCACGAGCGCCTCGTCCCCGAAGCGCGCCTGCAGCAGGCGCGGGTCGTCGCTGACGTTGCCGTCGAGAGCCACCTCGGCGCGCTCGGCCGCGAGCCGGGTCAGCGGGTTGTCGGAGACGCGTTCGGCACGCACCCCGGCGGCGGTGGCCACCGCCACGAACACGACGAGCGCAGCCACGGCGGTGAGCCCCGCCTGCCTGCCCCGCCCCCGCCACAACAGCACAGCAACCGCCGCCCACGCACCCGAGGTGCCGAAGGTGGCTGCCGGCGACCACGCCGTCGCCGCCAGCGCCCCCAGCCAGCCCACCCCCGCCAGCAGGACCATGCGGAGGTCCGGCGGAGCTCGTACGGTCACAGCGTCACGTAGGGCGTGAGCTTGGCGAGCGTGGCGTCGCCGATGCCGTCGACGTCGAGCAGCTGGCTGACGGCGCTGAAGCCGCCGTGCTCGCTGCGCCACGCGATGATCGCCTGGGCGGTGACCGGCCCGACCTCGGGCAGCGACTCCAGCGCGGTCTGGTCGGCGGTGTTGAGGTCGACCAGGGTCGCCGTCCCTGGTGCCCCCGAGGCAGCGGCAGCCACGCCGGTGGGCGTGACGACCGAGCCACCCACCACGATCTGCTCCCCGTCGGTGAGCACCTGGGCGAGGTTGAGGGACCCGAGGTCCACCCCGGGGCGCGCACCACCCGCCGCCCGGATCGCGTCGACCACCCGAGCGCCCGGTCGCAGCACGGCGATGCCTGGTCGGCGTACCTTGCCTGCGACGTCCACCACCACCTTCGACGAGGACGCCGACGGCGGCGCCGCCCCTTCGGCGGCGGTGTCCACCGGAGCGGTCGAGCCCCGCGGACGCGCCAACGGCTGGGCCGGCGTGTGGATCGCGACCGGGGCGCCCACCTCATGGCCGCCGCTGCGCACCAGGAACCAGCAGGTCGCCACCAGCCCCACCACGGCCAGGACGGCGACCACAGCGAGCTGCGCGGCGCCGACGCCCACACGTCCGCGCACTGGGTCGGGCACCAGCCCGACCCAGCCGCTCGGGGCCGCCACGGTGCGGCGCGACGCATGTCGGCCGGGCATCCGCGCGACCGGTGGCACGGGGCGAGGGTCCACCTCGGAGATCTCGAGATCGGGGTCGGGATCGGGCGCCACGCGGATCCGGGTGTGGCCGTGCGGGACCCAGGAGTCGGCGCGCTCCGCGGAGTCGTCGCGGACGCCCGCCAGCTCGCTGGTGAGCAGCTCGAGGCGCCGGGCGATGGCGGCGTCGTGGTCGACGGCGTGGGATCGGCTGCGCATGCCGACGACGCTAGGGCGGTGGCCCGACGGCCCCCGCGCCGCCGACCGGCAGCTGTGGACAGGGCGTACGACGTGGGCCGATGTGGAAGGACGACGGGCCGGTCAGCCCAGCCGCGGGGCGACGCACGCAGCGACCATGCCGGGCCCGACGTGCGCGCCGAGCACGGCACCCAGCTCGCCGCACCAGACCTCCCGGCCATCGAGATTGGCGGCCAGGCGGTCACCGAGCCGGGCTGCCAGGTCGCCCGCCCGGTCGGGGTTGGCCAGGTGAGAGACGCAGAGGTCGACGTCCTGGTCGCCCGCCGCCTCGACGATCAGATCCTCCAACCGGCTCAGGGCCCGTGCGGAGGTGCGCACCCGCTCCAGGTTGGCCACCCGCCCGTCCTCGATCCGGAGCAGCGGCTTGACCGCGAGCGCTCCGCCCAGAAGGGCGGCGGCGGCGCCGATGCGCCCGCCCCGGCGCAGGTACTCCAAGGTGTCCACGTAGAACAGCGCGGTGGCAAGGTCGGCCCGCACGCGCGCCGCATGCGCGGCCTCCGCGACCGAGCCACCGGCGTCGAGGACGTCCGAAGCGCTGAGCGCGGCGTACCCCGTGGCGACCCCGACCTGTCGCGAGTCGACCACCGTGACCGGCACGGGCGCGTCCCGCGACGCGAGCAGGGCCGACTCGTGGGTCCCGCTCATGTCGCCCGACAGGTGGATCGAGAGCACCTGGTCGGCGCCGTCGGAGGCCGCCTTCTCGTAGACCTCGAGCAGTGCCGCCGGCGCGGGCCGCGAGGTGCTGACCGGCCGGAAGTCCTTGAGGGCCTGCGCCACGAGCTCGGGCGTCGCACCCTCCGCGCCCTCGTCGTAGACCGTCGCGCCGATCACGACCTGCAGGGGCACGACCACGATGCCGCGCTCCAGCGCCACCTCGGGCGGCAACGACGCCGTCGAGTCGGTGACGACCACGGTCCTCCCCGCCATGCGCGGAAGGCTAGCCGACCACCGCGTCTCTGCGTCGCCTCGCAGCTCGGCCACTCGCTGACGCTCGCGACCTCACGCTTCGACGACCCACCCCTTGCGTCGCCTCGCAGCTCGGCCACTCGCTGACGCTCGCGACCTCACGCTTCGACGACCCACCCCTTGCGTCGCCTCGCAGCTCGGCCACTCGCTGACGCTCGCGACCTCACGCTTCGACGACGATGTTGACCAGCTTCGGCGCGCGCACGATCACCCGACGCACCGCGGCGCCGTCGATCGCGCGCACGACGGCCGGGTCGGCCAGCGCGGCCGCCTCCAGCTCGGCGTCGGTGATCGTCGGCGCGACGTCCAGACGGGCCCGGACCTTGCCCTGCACCTGGACCACCGCCGTCACGGAGTCCTCGACCAGCAGAGCCTCGTCGACGACCGGCCAGCCGGCCCGCGCCACCGTGGGCTGATGGCCCAGCCGCTCCCACATCTCCTCGGCCGTGTACGGCGCGACCAGCGACAGCAGGACCGCCACCGCCTCCGCGGCCTCGCGCACCGCCGGGTCGGCGGGACCGCAGCCGCTGTCGATCGCCTTGCGGGTCGCGTTCACCAGCTCCATGGTCCGCGCCACCATCACGTTGAAGCGGTGGCTCTCGACCAGCTGCTCGGCCTCCCGGACGGTCCGGTGAGTGACCTTGCGCAGGGCGACGTCACCCCCGTCGACCGAGACGCCCGGCTCGCGACGTGACGTCGCCGCTCAGCCGCCAGGCACGCTGCAGGAACCGCACCGAGCCGCTCGGCGACATGTCGGCCCAGTCGATGTCGTCCTCGGGAGGGCCTGCGAACACCAGGGTCAGCCGCACCGCGTCCACGCCGTACGCCGATAGTTGCTCCCCCAATCTGACGCCGTTGCCCTTGGACTTCGACATCTTGGCGCCCTCGTTGATGACGATGCCCTGGTTCAGCTGGGCGGAGAACGGCTCTCCGAACTCCAGCAGTCCCATGTCGCGCAGCACCATGGTGAAGAACCGCGCGTACAGCAGGTGCAGTACGGCGTGCTCGACGCCGCCGATGTAGATGTCGCAGGGACCCCACAGGTTGGCCAGCTCGGGGTCGAAGGCCTGGGTGTCGTCGTGCGGTGAGCAGTAGCGCAGGAAGTACCACGACGAGTCCACGAAGGTGTCCATCGTGTCGCTGTCGCGCGTGGCCGGTCCGCCGCAGATCGGGCAGGTGACGTTGACCCAGTCCGACGCCGCGGCCAACGGCGAGACGCCCTTGGGGGTCAGGTCGGCGCCGCGCAGCTCGGGCAGCACGACGGGCAGCTGGTCCTCGGGGACCGGCACCTCGCCGTGGGTCGGGCAGTGGATGATCGGGATCGGCGCGCCCCAGTAGCGCTGGCGCGACAGCAGCCAGTCGCGCAGCCGGAAGTTCACCGCCCCCTGGCCGACACCCCGCTCCTCCAGCCAGTCGATGATCGTGCGCTTGGCCTCGCCGACGCCCATCCCGTCCAGTGACACCGAGTCGTTGTGGGAGTTGACCGCCGGGCCGTCGCCGGTGAACGCCTCGCCCTCCCAGCCCTCGGGGGGCTGCACGGTGCGGACGATCGGCAGGTCGAAGGCCTCTGCGAAGTCCCAGTCGCGCTGGTCCTGGGCCGGGCACCGCCATGATCGCGCCGGTGCCGTAGTCGGCCAGCACGTAGTCGGCGGCGTAGACCGGGATCCGCTCGCCGTTCACCGGGTTGGTCGCGTGGACGCCCAGGAACACGCCGGTCTTCGGGCGGTCGGTGGACAGCCGCTCGATGTCGCTGGCCTTGCGCACCTCCTCCAGGTACGCGTCGTACGCCGGTCGCTGCTCGTCGGTGACCAGGTCGGCGGCCAGCGCCGCGTCGGCCGCCACCACCATGAACGTCGCGCCGAACAGCGTGTCGGGCCGCGTCGTGTAGACCTCGATCGGCTCGTGCCCTTCGACAGCGAAGGTGACGTGGGCGCCCTCGGACCGGCCGATCCAGTTCCGCTGGGCGTTGATCACGCGCTCGGGCCAGGTCGGCGCCAGGTCGTCCAGGTCGTCCAGCAGCTCCTGGGCGTACTCGGTGATCTTGAAGTACCACTGGGTCAGCTCGCGCTTGGTGACCTCGTTGCCGCAGCGCTCGCAGCGGCCGTCGATGACCTGCTCGTTGGCCAGCACGGTCTGGTCGAAGGGGCACCAGTTGACCGGGCTGTTCTTGCGGTAGGCCAGTCCGCGCTCACGCAGCTTCAGGAACAGCCACTGGGTCCAGCGGTAGTACTCGGGGTCGGAGGTGTTGAAGGTGCGCGTCCAGTCGAAGCTGACGCCGAACTTCTTGCAGGACTCCGTCGAGATCGCGATGTTCTCGTGGGTGAACGTCGCGGGGTGGGCGTTGTCGCGGATCGCGGCGTTCTCTGCGTTCAGGCCGAACGAGTCGAACCCCATCGGGTTCAGGACCTCGTAGCCGCGCTGCCACCAGTAGCGGGCGATCACGTCGTGCAGCGCGAAGACCTCGGCGTGCCCCATGTGCAGGTCGCCCGAGGGGTAGGGGAACATCGTCAGCGCGTAGCGCTTCTCACGCGTGCCGTTCCTGACCACGTCGTCGTCGGCGCGGAAGGGCTGCAGCTCCTCCCAGACGGGCTGCCACTTCGCCTGCACCGCGGCCGCGTCGTACGTCGCGGCCCCGATGTCCGCCTGTTCCTCACTCATCGATCCGCTCTCATTCGTTGGTCGAGCCTGTCGAGACCTGCTCCAGGACATGAAAAAACCCCTCGCAGGGAGGGGTTGCCGCGCGATCAGGAGAACTGATCAGCGCGGCTGTCCAAGAAGCAGCGACGACGTGTGCATGGCACCCATCTTAGCGGACGATGCTGCCGGCCACCGCCAGCGCCCGGGCGCGCAGGTCGTCGAGGGCGACCGGGTCGCCGGACAGGTGGGAGAGCAGGCCCTTCTCGAACAGTCCGTCGAACAGGGCGTAGGTCGTGGGCGAGGAGAACACCGGCTCGCCACCGCTGCAGGTCGGCGTAGCGGCGGACGATCCGCCAGATCATCAGCTCCAGGGTGTGGTCGATCTCGAGGACGGCCTCACGCAGCTCGGGCTCGAACATGCTCTGTGTGCGGAGGTCGTACCAGAGGCGGTGCATGGGCGCCTCGTCGGTGATCGTCTCCACGAGCTTGTCGGCGAAGCCGGTGGCCAGCTCCTCGGCCGTGGCGGCTGTCGCCACCAGGTCGTCGTAACGGGTCACGCAGGTGGCCTTGTAGTAGCGCACGCAGTAGGTGATCAGCTCGATCTTGTTGGCGAAGTAGTAGTGGACGACGCCGTGGCTGAACTCGGAGTTCTGGGCGATCTCACGCAGGCTGGTGCGGGCGTACCCGAGCTCGCCGAGGGTGGCCAGCGCCGACTCGGCGAGCTGGTTGCGACGCTCGTCGTACTTCTCCTCGCGGCTGCGAGTGGGCGGCGGGGCGCCGGGCGCTCGGGGGGTCACCCGCAGCATCCTAGGCGATTTCGGATTTTCTTGACATCTGTCCAGAGAAAGTCTTGACACTTGTCAAGGTGCCCCGTCAGGGTGGTGACGCACGCCACACCACCCGCGAGGAGCGTCCATGAGTGTGTTCGAACTGTCCGGCCGCAAGGCACTCGTCACCGGCGGGGCCCAGGGCCTCGGCGAGGGGATGGCCAAGGCACTGGCGAATGCCGGGGCACAGGTGATGGTTGCCGACATCCAGGACGGCAGCGCGGTCGCCAAGGGTCTGGGTGAGGGGCACGCCGCCACCACGCTCGACGTGAGCAGCGACGAGGCCTGGGAGGCCGCCGTCGCCCACACGGTCGAGACCCTCGGCGGGCTCGACATCCTCGTCAACAACGCCGGCATCGAGATCACCAGCCTGCTCACCGAGGTCGCCGCCGACGACGTACGCCGGATGCTCGAGGTCAACATCCTCGGCACCACGCTCGGCCTCAAGCACGGCCTGCGCGCCATGCGACCGGGCGGCGCAGCCGGCCAGGGCGGCGCGATCATCAACGTCGCGTCGGTCGCCGCCACGATCGCGTTCCCCGGCATCGCGGTCTACTCCGCGACGAAGTCGGCGGTCGACCGCCTCACCCGCGTCGCCGCGATGGAGAGCGGCAAGCTCGGGTACGGCGTCCGGGTCAACTGCATCTACCCGGGCCTGGTCCCCACCGCGATGGGTGCGGGCCTGGCCAACGACGTGGCCGCCCTCGGCCTCTTCCCTTCCCCCGAGGAAGCGGTCGGGGCGGTCATCGGGCTGACGCCCGCCGGGCGGCTCGGGGCGGTCGAGGACATGGCGGACGCCGTGGTCTTCCTGGCCTCCGACGCGGCTCGCTTCATCACCGGCGCGGGCCTGCCGGTCGACGGCGGAATGGGGATGTGACCATGAGCGACAAGCCCGTCGTCGTCTACGGCGCCTCCGGCTACACCGGCCGCCTGGTCTGCGAGTACCTCCGGCAGTACCACCTCCCGTTCGTCGCGGCGGGCCGCGACAAGGACAAGCTCCACGACTCGATGAGCTCCCACGTGCCCGGCATCGAGACCGCCGACCACGAGGTCGTCGCCCGTCGACCACGACGTCGCCTCGCTGACCGACCTGTTCAAGGGCGCGTCGGTGGTGCTCAACACGGTCGGGCCGTTCAGCGAGCTGGGGCCGGCGGTCGTCGAGGCCTGCCTCGCCGCCGGGCGTCCACTACACCGACACCACCGGCGAGCAGGACTGGCTGATCACCTGCGACGAGCAGTACGGCGCCGACTTCGCCGCGGCCGGACTGCTCCTGGCTCCGGGCATCGCGCAGATGTACACGACGGGCGAGATCGCGGCGCAGCTCTGCCTCGAGCAGCCCGGCCTCGACACCCTCGACATCGCGGTGTTCTGGGGTGGCAGCCCGACCATCGCCTCGACCCGCACGATCCTGGTCAACGCGGCGACGTCGGCGGCCCACTACCTCGAGCAGAACGCCTACGTGCCGTGGGATCCCGAGCAGGGACTGACCTCGCTCGTCATCCCCGGCCAGCACGAGCTCGCACTCTCGCTGCCCTGGGGCGGCACGTCCCACCCGGTGTGGTTCAAGCGCGACCCGCGGGTGGCCAACGTCCGGGCGCAGGGCGGCGTCTTCAACGCCGCCCTGATGAACGGCGTACCCCAGATCGTGGCAGCCGCCCTGGAAGCCACCAAGGACATGTCGCCGGAGGACCGCGACGCTGCCCTGACCGCCACGGCCCAGCAGGTGATGAACACCATGCCTCCCCGCGAGAACCCACGCGTCAACAAGTCGCTGGACTCCGTCCACGCCTCCGGCCCGCTCGGGCGTGCCCACTGCGTCATCCACGGCAACAGCAACTACCAGCAGACCGGGCTCCTCCAGGCCTACGCCGCGTACTCCCTGCTGCAGCAGCCGCCTCGCCGGGTCGGTTTCGCCTCGGGCTGCCAGGCGTTCGGGCACCGCGAGCTGCTGGGGGTGCTGCGCAGCTTCGGTCTGGTCAGCGAGCCGCAGCTCACGGTGCACGACGTGAGCGGGCAGGCCTGAGCGGTGCGGCTGGTCGACTACCTCGACAAGGGTGCGTCGCTCGACGCGGATGCCCCCTGCCTGACCACCGACGGTGAGTCACGCACCTACGGCGAGGTCCAGGACACCTCCCGGCGGGTGGCGATCGCGCTCACCCGCCGGGGCGTCCGTCCCGGCGACAAGGTCGCGATCCTCTCGGCCAACGACCCCACCGCGTTCACCTGCGTCTTCGGGATCTCGCGAGCGGCCGCCGTGTGGTGCCCCGTCAACCCTCGCAACGAGGCCTCCGAGAACCGTGAGCTCCTCCACCTCTTCGACTGCTCCGTGCTCCTCTTCGCCGGCGCCTTCGCACCCTTGGTCGACAAGATCCGCGGTGACCTGCCCGCGATCCACACCCTGGTCTGCCTCGACGACGACCTCGACTGGGCGTTGACGTGGGACGACTTCCTCGGGGCCGACGAGCGGCTCACGGAGCCACAGCACGTCGACGACATCGCCATGATCGTCGGCACCGGCGGCACGACCGGACGTCCCAAGGGCGTGATGCTCACCCACACCAACCTCGAGACGATGACGGCGCTCACCCTGATCGGCTACCCCTTCGAAGGCAGACCGGTCTACCTCGCGCTGGCACCCCTCACGCATGCCGCGGGGGTGCTCTGCTTCCCCGTGCTCGCCCTCGGCGGCGAGGTGGTGATCATGCGCACCCCCGACGTCGGCGCCTTCCTGGACCTCCTCGCGCGGCACTCGGTCACCCACACGTTCCTGCCGCCGACGCTCGTCTACATGGTGCTCGGCCACCCCGAGGTCGACACCGCGGACCTCTCCAGCCTCCAGTGCTTCTGGTACGGCGCGGCCCCGATGTCGGTGGCGCGGCTCACCGAGGCGCTCGACCGCGGCTGGCCGATGGCCCAGCTCTTCGGTCAGACCGAGGCCCCGATGATGATCTCGATGATGCCGCCGGCAGACCACCGCCGCCCCGACGGCTCCGTCGCCACCGAGAGGCTCGCCTCGGCGGGCCGGCCCGCTCCCCTGGTGCGGCTGGCGATCCTCGACGAGCACGGACGCGAGGTCGGCGCGCGGCGAGCGTGGCGAGATCGGCATCCGCAGCTCCCTGGTGATGGCCGGCTACTACCGGAACCCCGAGGCCACCGCCGAGGTCTCCGCGCACGGCTGGCACCACACCGGCGACATCGGCTACCTCGACGACGACGGCTTCCTCTTCATCGTCGACCGGGCCAAGGACATGATCATCACCGGCGGATTCAACGTCTACTCGACCGAGGTCGAGCAGGCCCTGATGGCGCACCCCGCGATCCAGGACTGCGCCGTGGTCGGTCAGCCCGACGAGAAGTGGGGTGAGCGCGTCGTCGCCGTCGTCCAGCCGCTCGCCGGCCAGACGATCGATGCCGACGAGGTGCGGGCCTTCGTCAAGGAGCGCCTGGGTGCGGTGAAGACCCCCAAGGTGGTCCTCGCCTGGGACGACCTGCCGAGGTCGAAGGTCGGCAAGGTGCTCAAGACCGACATCAAGGCGCGCCTGGCCACCGAGTGACCCTCGGTCTGCCTTGAGCGGAACGCGCTGGCTCGGCGCGCCGATAGGACCTAGGTTCGCGGGCGTGACCGATCTGAGCAGGTACGACGACTGGCTGACCTGGCTACGCGAGCAGGGTGAGACCGATCCCGACCTCCGGGTCGTCTTCGTCGGCGGTTCCGCGGTGACCGGCGGGTACGACGACCACTCCGACCTCGACGTCGAGGTGCTGGCGACGCCCGGAGAGTCCACCGCGGCGTACCAGCGGCTGCTGGGCGCGGCCCTGCGCGACTTCACGGTCCACCAGGTCTGGGAGCTCCCCGAGGCGACGTGGCCCGACGGCCGCCAGGCCTTCCTCAACCTCACGCCCGACGCCGGCGACCTCGAGCACGCCGACCCGGATCGTCGACCTCCACGTCTCCGACCTCGCCGACGAGCACCGCCTCGTCGACCCGCGCCGGCACGGCGAGCCTCTCGTGCTCCATGACCCGGACGCCCTCGTCGAGCTCCGACCGGACGACGAGGCGGAGATGGCGGAGGCGCGCGCCGAGGCCGTCGCCCAGATCGCGGCACGTCGGCGAGACCGCGGCGTGGCTGGTCAACCGCGCCATCGCGCGCGGGCAGCTGGCCGAGGCGGTGAGCTTCCACCTGTCGTTCGCGGTCACCCCGGTGGTCCGGCTGCTGCGGATCGTGCACTGCCCGGCCCGCCACGACTTCGGCCTGCGCTACCTCGACACGGATCTCCCCGAGGGGTACGCCGCGCGGGTCGAGGCCCTGCTCCCCGGCCCCGACCTCGCGGAACGCGCAGCCGCCGCCTTCGCCTGGCAGGACGACCTGCTGGCCGAGCTGGCCCACCCCTCAGACGCCTGACCTCAGGTGGTCGGGCCGCCCTCCCGTCGCCGGTTGGCCTCCTCGTCGACCTCCCGCTTGTCCTTCTCCAACTGCTCCTCGTCGACCACGATCGGGCGGAGGTAGGCCCAGACCATGAAGAAGAGCGCGAAGAGCAGCTGGCCGATGCCGACCCACAGGTTGGCGTTGACGCCGGACGCCTTCGCCAGGTCGGAATCGGACGTGGTGAACGACATGATCACGAGCACCACGCCGTAGATGCCGAGCAGGGCGGCGATGATGTTGCGGATGTCGAACAGGCTCGCCCTCGAGGTCCGACTGTTGTGCTCGCTCATGTGCCCGGCTCCTAGCGGAAGATGATGTTGAGGACGATGACCATGACGAGCGAGACGCCGGCGAGCTTCGTGGCCGACAACCACCAGTGGTCGGCATGCTCGTCGAGCAGGTCCTCCTTGGGCGTCAACGAGTAGACCAGACCGCGCAGCTCCGACTCGACCCTCGGCTGCGTCAGGTACGTCACGCCGATGCTGACCACGAGGTCCACGACGAACGCGGCGCCGGCTGCCGCGAAGCTGGCGCCCTGGCTGCCGATGTGCAGGACCCCGATGCTCGCCGAGCCGAACGCGTCCTCGGAGAGGAACGCGACGAGGACGGCGGCCAGGGTGCCTGACACCAACCCGGTCCACGCGGCGGTCGCGGTCATCCGCTTCCAGAACATCCCGAGGATGAACGTCGCGAACAGGGGTGCGTTGAAGAACCCGAACAGGGTCTGCAGGTAGGTCATCATGTTCGGGAACTGACTGGCGAAGTACGACGTCCCGATCGCGATCACCGCGGCGGCGACGGTCGCGAACCTGCCGAACGTCGTGTAGTAGTGGTCGGGCTTCTCCTTCTTGACGTAGGTCTGCCACAGGTCGTAGGTCGTCACCGTGTTGAACGCCGAGATGTTGGCCGCCATCCCGGCCATGAAGGCCGCGAGCAGGCCCGCGATCGCCACCCCCAGCAGGCCGTTGGGCAGCAGCTGTTTCATCAGGAGCAGCAGCGAGTCGTTGTAGGTGATGCCGTCGGTGCCCGTGGCGGCGCCCTTGCCCTTCATCGAGGCGAGCGGGGTGACCAGGACCGCGGCCAACATCCCCGGGATGATGATGATGAACGGGATGAACATCTTCGGGAACGAGCCGATGATCGGGGCGCGCTTGGCGGAGTTCATGTCCTTGGAGGCCATGGCGCGCTGCACCTCGACGAAGTTGGTCGTCCAGTAGCCGAAGGACAGCACGAAGCCCAGACCGAAGACGATGCCGACCACAGACCAGAAGCCCGAGCTGTAGGTCGTGATCGTCGTACCGGGCCAGGAGTTGAGCTGGTCGCTGGTGCCCGCCGTGGACATCTTGTCCTTCAGGCCGTTCCACCCGCCGACCTCGTGGAGGGCCAGCAGGGTCAGCGGGAGCAGGGCCGCGACGATCACGAAGAACTGCAGCACCTCGTTGTAGATCGCCGCCGACAAGCCACCGAGCGTGATGTAGGAGAGCACGATCACGGCCGCGACCACGGTGGAGACCCAGATGGTCCAGCCCAGGAGGGCGTTGACGATGGTCGCGAGCAGGTAGAGGTTGACGCCCGCGATGAGCAGCTGGGCGAGCGCGAAGCTGATGGAGTTCACCAGGTGTGCCGTGGGGCCGAAGCGACGGAGCATGAACTCCGGCACCGAGCGGACCTTCGAGCCGTAGTAGAACGGCATCATCACGACGCCGAGGAACAGCATCGCCGGGATCGCGCCGATCCAGTAGTAGTGGAAGGTCGCCATGCCGTACTGCGCGCCGTTGGCGGACATGCCCATGATCTCGACGGCGCCGAGGTTCGCCGAGATGAACGCCAGCCCGGTGACCCATGCCGGCAGCGACCGGCCGGAGAGGAAGAAGTCGATGCTGCTCGAGACCGAGGCGCGGGCCGAGAGCCCGATCCCGAGCACGAAGACGAAGTACAGCGCGATCAGCAGGTAGTCGACCCAGTTCGCGTCCATGCGCAGGATCGACGACGCCAACACGTCCATACAGACCTCCCGAGTCGACGCGAACCGGGGAGCTCGCTACTCCCGGGCAGCGGCCGCGCCAGTCGACGCGGTACGTCGTACCCAGGAACGGGCCGAAGGATGCATGGAGCTGGTCAGTGGACGAAGCGCAGCGTCACCGGCGGCCGCCACCACTCGCCGCGGTTGGCCTTGAGCGCGCCGATCAGATGGAGCACGAAGGCCACGACGATGGCGATGCCGTAGGTCAGGAAGCCGACCAGGACGAGCATCAGCGGGATCGAGACCAGCAGCACGATGCCCGTGGTGATCTGGATGTTGAGCGAGTTCGCGGCGTTCTCGCGGGCGAACGGCCCGCGGTCCTTGTAGATCAGGTAGAGCACCAGCGAGGCGACGAAGCCCAGGACGCCGACGCTCAGCACCATCGCGATCAGCGGGATGGCGTGAGCGAGCGTGCCCAGGGTGCGTTCCTCGGCCGGCGAGACGGCTCCGGGGTGTACGGCGTACGGGTCGGGACTCTGCGACATGCCCCTACTTCAGCACACGCACCGCGGGTTCTCACGTTCACGGGGGTAGGTCCGGGGCCGGCCGGAGGAGGACCCCTACGATGCGGCCATGACCTCCCTCGACCTGTTCCGGCTCGACGGCAAGGTGGCGATCGTGACGGGTGCGTCGTCCGGCCTGGGCGTGGCCTTCGCACAGGGCCTGGCGGAGGCCGGGGCCGACGTCGTGCTCGGCGCCCGCCGTGCCGACCGGCTCGAGTCCACCGCCGAGCTGGTGCGCGGAGCGGGTCGTCGCGCCCTGGCGGTCGCCACCGACGTGTCCGACCCGGCGGCCTGTACGGCGCTCGTCGAGGCGGCGATGGACGAGTACGGCCGCGTGGACATCCTGGTCAACAACGCCGGCATCGGCACCGCCGTCCCGGCGACCCGAGAGACGCCGGAGCAGTTCCGGGCCGTCGTCGACGTCAACCTCAACGGCTGCTACTGGATGGCCCAGGCCTGCGGCCGGGTGATGCAGCCGGGTTCATCGATCATCAACATCTCCTCGGTGCTCGGCCTGACCACCGCCGGACTCCCCCAGGCGGCATACTCCGCGACGAAGGCCGGCCTGATCGGGCTGACCCGCGACCTCGCCCAGCAGTGGACCGGCCGCAAGGGGATCCGCGTCAACGCGCTGGCGCCGGGCTTCTTCGAGTCGGAGATGACCGAGACCTATCCCGAGGGCTACCTCGACCTGATGAGCTACCGCATCCTGGCCGGCCGCAAGGGAGACCCCGCCGAGCTCGCCGCGACCGTGGTCTTCCTCGCCTCCGACGCCGCGGGCTACGTCACCGGCCAGACCCTCCCCGTCGACGGCGGGATGACCATCACCTGACCTGAGGAGAGACGCTCGCGCCCTACTGACGCCCGGCGCAAGATCGCCCTGTGCACCCCGTCGAGCTGCTCCGGGGCTCAGGGGGCGGGGCCAGACCCGTGGGCCGGCTCACGGAAGCCCGTGGCGCGTCCAGTACGCCACCATCGCGTCGTCGACCTCGGTGGGCCAGACGCCGCCGCTGCGTTCGAGCGCGGCGCGGCCATGGGTGCGGAGGGCTGCGCGGGTGGCGCCCATCGCTGCCGCCACGCTGGCCCTGGTGGCGGCCGGCGCGGGCAGCGCGGCCAGGAGCTCACGCTGGTCGGCCGTCAGCCGGCTGCTCCACTGCTTGACCCCCATGGCCGGGAGCGGCTGGTTGGACTCGGTGAGCAGGTCGTAGAGGATCACCCGGTAGTTGTTGACCGCCACCTGGCCGAGCAGCCAGTCCTCGCGGGCCACGACAGCCGCCGGGAAGATCGCCGACTGACGGAGGAACTCGGTCACCAATGCCTGCATCCGACCGACGTCAGGTCCCGCGGCCTCGTCGGTCACGGCGGGCAGCGCGAGCCCGTCGCGGTCGAACACGGGCACCCGGCTCGAGTACGGCGATCGCGCGACGTCCGCGGGCGTCTCCAGCACGACGTCCACGCGCAGCCCCTCGCGGGTGGTGAACGCGAAGCAGCCGGGCATCCCGGGGATCGGCGTCGTGATCACCGGGTCGAGCAGGTCCCAGACGGCTGGGTCGGCGAACGCGTCGGTGTCGACCACCGTCACCACCAGGTCGAGGTCGCTCCCCGCGTCGGCGACCCCGCGGCCGACCGACCCGGCCAGCCACAGGGCCCGGACCCGTTCGTCGCCCCGCACCGACTCCTCCAGCCGGGACAGCAGCGCCGTGTAGCCGGGCTCGAGCGGAGCGATCGCCCTGGACACGTCCACGCCGCCCACGCTAGCGGGGGACCCCGTCGCCACCGGCGCACAGGAACGCTTCGGGGTCAGGAGTAGCCTGAAGACACTGCGATCGTCAGCTCCTCCTCACCATGGCCCCGGACCACGGCCCGACCGGTGCCGCGCGAGCCTGAGGAAGGCAGCAAGCAAGAGGGCGGTGGCTTCATGGCCACGCAGGGTCGACCCATCCGTTTCGCAGTCAGGTCCGTCCTCGACCGCACCGTCCCCTCGGGAGCCTGGTGGCCCGAGAGCCGTCGGCTCGACGAGGAGCTCGGGACTCTCGTCGCCCTCTGGCCGCCCGAGCACGGGCGCATCGTCCGGGTCCTCTACTCGCCGCCTGACTGGGACGACCACCCACGCTCCGTCGCCGTACCCGGACGTCGGATCAAGACCGGATCCTTCCCGCACGACGACACCCACCAGCTGACCCTGTCCATGCTCGACGGGCAGCGCCGCGCCATCACCGTCATCCCGTTCGACACCGCGGCCCGCGAGGCGACCAAGGTCCTGGACGACATCGCGGACCCGCGGGAACCGACCGAGGAAGACACAGATGCTCGAACAGACGCCCATCGCCAAGACCCCTGACCAACGTGGGGGCTACGGCCAGCTGACCGCACAGATCCGCGAGCTCGGGCTGCTCCGCAGCCGGCCCTGGTCGTACGCCGGCCACTTCGCCCTGGTGTTCGCGGCCCTCGCCGCCATCGTCGCCGCGATGGTGATCTGGCGGGACTCGTGGTGGCTGCTGCTGCTCGCCCCGGCCTTCGGGATCGTCGCCACCCAGATGGGGTTCCTCGGGCACGACGTCGGGCACCTCCAGGTCACCCGCAACGCGACTCGGATGCGCCTCCTCGGGCTCGTGGACGGCAACCTGATGGGTGGCATGAGCTTCGGCTGGTGGGTGGCCAAGCACAACGCCCACCATGCGCATCCCAACGACCTGGAGGGCGACCCCGACGTGCGGGCCGGGGTGCTGATCTTCGACGCGGACCAGGCGATCGACCGGCGCGGTCTCGCCGGCTGGACCACCCGCCACCAGGCCTTCCTGTTCTTCCCGTTCCTGCTCGGCGAGGCCGTGAACCTCCACGTGGCCAGCGCCCGCGAGCTCTTCCACAGCGGGCTGAAGCAGCGCGTGCCCGAGGCCGTGCTGATGCTCACCCACTACGTGCTCTACGTCGGTCTGCTCCTCTTCACCCTGACCTGGCCGCAGGCCCTGCTGTTCGTGGCGATCCACAAAGGCGTCCAGGGCCTCTACCTGGGCTGCTCCTTCGCTCCCAACCACAAGGGCATGCCGATCCTCGACGCCGCCCAGGCCGCCGACCCGCTGCTGCGGCAGGTCCTCACGTCACGCAACATCCGCGGCGGTCCCTTCACCGACGCGGCCCTCGGCGGGCTCAACTACCAGATCGAGCACCACCTCTTCCCGAGCATGCCCCGCGCCAACCTGCGGCGGGCCCAGCCGGTCGTCCAGAGGTTCTGCGCCGAACGCGGGATCCCCTACCTCGAGTGCTCGGCCTTCGCGTCGTACGCGGCGGCCGTGCGGCATCTGCACGAGGTCGGCGCCGAGCTGCGTGCGACCTGACCCCGCCGCGACTCAGACCCCGCCGCCTGCCAGGAGCGCCCGAAGGCTCAACGGCGGGTGTCCGGTGATCCGGCGTACGTCGTCAGTCACGGCCGCCACCTCGCCCACCTTGATCGCGGTGTACGTCGAGACCCAGGCGTCGTACTGCCAGTCGGGTGCCTCCCAACGGCGTCGTGACTCGTAGGCCTCCTCGAGGGTCTCGTCGTGGAAGCTCACCGCACGCCCGGTCTGCTCGGCGATGACTGCCGCTGCCTCGGTCAACGTGAACGCCTCCGGCCCCGTCAGGGTGTACGTCGCGCCGACGTGAGCCGCTGGGTCCGTGAGCACCTCCACGGCGACCGCCGCGATGTCGGCGCGGGCGACTGCCGACAGCCGCCCGTCGCCGGCCGGCCCCCGGATCACGCCGTCCTCCCCCACCATCAGCGGCAGGAAGTCCAGGTAGAAGTTGTCGCGCAGGAACGTGTGTCGCATGCCGCTCCCGCGCAGGTGCTCCTCGGTCGCCCAGTGGTCGCGCCCGAGGGTGAACGTGCAGTCGGCAGCCGCGCCCGCGAACGACGTGTAGACCACCTGCTGGACGCCGGCCCCGGCCGCCGCGTCCACGAACGCGCGGTGCTGGTCCAGCCGGTCCGCCGACTCGGAGGCCGACACCATCAGCAGGGTCGTCACCCCGTCGAGTGCGGCCACCGCCGCGGCTCGGTCGCCGTAGCTGCACGGCACGACGGCCGCACCGTCCAGGGACGGCGCCGCCGCGGGCGTCCGCACCAGCAGTCGTTGGGGTACGCCGCGCGCGGCCAGGCTGCGAGCGACCAGCCCACCGAGCGCACCCGTCGATCCGGTGACCGCCAGCGTGGGCCGGGCGTCCATCAGGTCTCTGGACCGAGCAACAGGTAGCCGAGCCACCCGAAGAACAGCACGAGGGCGCTGACGAACAGCCACGCAAGCTCGAACTCGAATCCGGCGGTGATGGCCAACAACAGGACCACACCGATGACCATCCGACCGTGGTTGCTCTCCACGGTGCCCAATCTATCCGGCCCGAAGTTCCCGCGCATGCGTGGTGTCGGGCGGGTGGCCCCTCAGCCTTGCGGGACCACGATGGGCGCTGGGTGGTGAGCGCCGAGGTGGGAGAAGGCGCCGACGCCGGGAAGATCCGCGCCCCCGATGCCGATCACGGTCGCGGCCAGGACGGCGGTGAGTGCGATCGCCAGACCGTACGAGGACCAAGGTGTGGCGGACCGGCTGCGTCTGAGCAGGACCACCGCGAGCGTCAGGGTCATGAGCTCGAGCGCGCAGCAGAGGACGTCGGACACCCCGATCGCTTTCGGCTCCCACCCCTCGGGCCGGAACGGGAGAGCTGCGGTCCGTGCCACGGTCCAGGCGAGCAGCGCGCCGGCGGAGACGACGACGGCGGCCAGCAGTCCTGGCACGCGCCACGACGCACGCCCCCGGGCGAGGACGGTGGCAGCAGCGGCCACCTGGGCCAGCGCGAGCACCACCAGGAAGACGCCGGCGGCCTGCCACTCGTCGAGACGCTGGGGGATGAGGGCTGCGTGGATCGCTGCGGCGCCGAGCAGGCCGGCCGCGAGGACGAGCCGGGCGCCCTCGCGACGACGGGCACCCGCCGGACGTGGCGCCTTGGCCAGCACGACGTCGCCGCCGCGGAACGCCACCAAAAGTGCGACCAGCACGAGGTCGGTCACCAGCATGGCCAGCAGCCCGATCCAGACACCCTTGATCTCGAGATTCAGCGTGGCCTGGACCCGGGCGGCCGCGCAGGTCGGGTCGCAACCCGGATGCACGGCGCCCATGTGATGGAGGTCGATGCGCTGTAGCCGGAAGTCGAACCAGGAGCTCGCGATCAACAGAAGCGTCCCCGCTGCCGTCGCCGCCAGCGCCACCACCCCGATGGTGGCCGCGACCGGGCGGAGCCCGTGGGGCCGGGAGCCGAACCACCGCTGCGCCAGCACGAAGGCGGCCAGTACGGCGACGACGTACACCGGCACCAGCAGCGTGGACTCGTGCCACCAGGTCGAGAACGGCGCGGAGGTGCGCTCGATGGCTCCGATGGCACCGCGCAGGGCGATGATCCAGAACCCGTTCGCGAACGCGAGGACGACCGCCAGGGGCAGCACGTGTGACCACGAGACGGACGCCCGTCGTCGGTCCCACCCGGTCGCTTCAGAGGTCGTTCCCTCGGGCGCCGAGACCGGCCCGACGCCCGAGCGGGCGTCGTACCGGGTCTCCACGTCGGTCTTCGGTGTCATGGCCGCGCTCCATCCCCCGTCGTGTTCATCAGGTGATCGACCAGCCGAACATCATGGCGTGGTCCTCGTGGGCCAGGTTGTGGCAGTGCGCCACGTACGGTCCGGTGAAGTCCCGGAAGCCGCGGTAGATGATCACCGACTCACTCGGGTCCAGAGCCACGAGGTCCTCGCGCGAGATGTCGTCCGGATGTCCGGGATCGGGACGGGTCGTGACGTCCTTGCCGTTGCGCATCACGGTGCGGTGCTCCTCCATGTGCAGGTGGAACGGGTGCACCCAGCCGCCGCCGCCGTTGCGGATCTCCCACAGTGCGAAGCTGCCCTTGGGCTGCTGCGCCGGCAGTGTCTTGCCCGCGGGGTTCTTCAGGCTCTTCAGGTCGTGGGTGGGGTCGAACGCCTCACCGTTGATCAGCCACTCGATCTCCCCGCCGAGCTGGCCGCGCTTGACCTCGAAGATCAGGCGGTTGTCGAGACCCTTGGCCCAGTCGCTGGGCAGCGGCGGCAGCGGCCGCATCTGCTTCGGGATCTGGCTGTTGTCCTCGACGTACTTGCCGATCCGGAAGGCCAGCACCGGGATCTTGTACGCCGGGTCGGGGCTGAACCGCGTGGAGTTGTCCCACATCCGGCCGCTGCCCATCTTCATCACGTCGGTGAGGTAGATGAGGTCGCCCTCGGTGGTGGGTGACCCGTCCATGTACTTGGTGAAGTCGACGATCACCTCACGGCGCTTGGCCGGCCAGAGCTCGAAGTTGTCCCGGACGATGGGCGCGGGCAGCAGCCCGCCGTCGGTGGCGATCTCGGTGAACTTCATGCACTGCTGGCCGTCCGGGATCCGGTACTGGCCGTCGAGCTCGTCGCCGGAGTAGCCGAGGTCCTTGGCCGCCTTCGGTCCCTTGGTGGAGCTCATCAGCTTGAAGTCGTAGATCCGCGACACCGAGCAGTCCAGGAACCGGAACCGGTACTTGCGGCGCTTGACGTCCAGCACCGGGTACGCCGTGCCGTTGACGGTGAAGATGTCGCCCACGAACCCGTGGTTGGGGAAGTGCCGGAAGAAGGTCTTGCCCCACCACTCGGGGTGCTCGCGAGGGTTGCCGGCCTCCGGGTACTCGGCGTCGTGGAAGTCGTGGTGCACGGTGACGCCGTCGTCGAGCCGGCAGTCGAAGAAGGCCAGCGGGATGTCGTAGTCGACGTCGAAGCTGCCGTCGGGGTTGTCCGTGCGAACCCCGGGGAGCCGGTATCCCGTGTACTCGTTGCCGCTGTCCGCAACCGGGTCGTAGATCGGGTAGAGGCCGACGAGGCCCTTGTAGACGTTGGCACCGGTGAAGTCCATCCGGTGGTCGTGGAACCAGAAGAAGCTCTGCTTCTCGCACTCCTGGCCACCTGCCGGCCAGTTCAGGTACAGCTGGTCCACCCACATCTTCGGCTGGAACCCCGAGGTGCTCTTCGGGCCCCTGAGGAAGGCGTAGTGCGGGTTGCCGTCGCTCTCCGGGGCGGTGTGGCCGTTGTGCAGGTGCGTGAGGAAGGAGTAGTCGGGTGCGCCGAAGTCCTGCCGGTCCAGACCGTACGGGTTCTCGTCGAGGTGGTTCGAGAAGCGGACCAGCGACGGCTTGCCGTACTCGGCGTTGATCATCGGGCCCGGGAAGACCCCGTTGAAGCCGTAGATCGTGCTCGGCGGCAACGTCCGGGCCTGCCCCTTCGGCATCGGCTTGCCGCTGTCGTCGAAGGACACCGTGGGCTGGCCCTTCGCGTCGATCGGCAGCACCTGGGACGTCGTGAAGCTGTGTGGCGCCACCTTGAGGTCGATCTGGTAGATCAGCGGATCCCCCGTTGTTCCGGGCGCGGACCACATCTGGTGGGTCTCGTTGCGCAGGGAGTTCTGCTGGCCGAGACCCGGCCCCGGGGGTTCGTCCCAGGACGAGTACTCGGTGTAAGACGTTGGCGCCAGCGCCTTGGGCACCTTCAGCGGGTCCGTGAACGGCGACAGGATCAGCGGGCTGGTCGGGAACACCTCGGTGAAGAACACGGTGTCACCGAGCGCCGTCGACGTAGCCGCGAACGCGCCGTCGGGCGAGAGCAGGCCGCGGCGCGCCATCGAGGGAACCCACAGGTCGCGCGCACCGATGACCGCCGCGCCTGTCACCACACCGGCCCCGACGCGCAGGATGGTGCGACGCTGGAAGCTCGAGTCGTGGTCCGTGGGATCGGTCGGCTCCGGGACGTGCTGCTGCGCTGGCTCGGTGGGGATCTGGTCGGGCAGGTCAGTCAGGTCTGTCATCGCGAGACTCTCCGGTGAAGGGGCCACCACGAAGCGCGGTCGTACCCGAGGTATCGACCGCCCCCGGCAGCCGGTGTGTGAGCCCCTATCTGGCCACCGATACCTTGAGCAAACCTTGTGTGTGGCAGGAGTCGCTCACCACGAGGGCTCGGGGAACGCGAACGCCGAAGGGGGACGCTGCCAACGTTCTCGCGGTGGCGCGGGTCTCGGTGGCGCGGGTCTGGTCCGAGGCGAAGACTCCGCGAAATCGCGCGAGGCGGGGCCGAAGGTGCGCCAGACGAGGCGCACCCGGACCGGTCGAAGGACCTGGGTGACGTGAGGCGTCCATGATGAAGTCGTCCCGGCTGGAGGGAGCGCTCACCACACCCCTGGGATGACTCGTCGGCGCACCCGTCGGCGATAGGCCAGATAGTCCCGGTTGGTGGCGAGCAAGCGCTCCTCAGCCAGTGCCCGACCGCAGTTGCAGAGCGTGCCGATCACCACGATGGCTGCGTTCCGCGTGGACAGGCTCTGCAGCAGGTAGCCCGACTCGAGCAAGAGGTACGAGGCATACATCGGGTGGCGGACGACGGTGTAGGCACCGCGCGTCACGACACCTCGATCGGCGGCGGCGAAACCGAACGAGCGCCCCAGGGTCAGGATGCTCGCAGCGACCACGGCGACGCCGACCAGTTGCAGCACCGTACCTGCCCAGATCCCCCAGACCGGATGCTCACCGTCCGGGCGCAGGAGGACGCCGATGAAGGTGCCGGTGAACGCGAGGCACCAGTCATCCAGGCGGCGGGTCACCCGTCGCGCGGGCCGCCGGATCAGGTAGACGACGGCCACGAGTGTCTGTTGGACGGAGAACACGATGCCGATCGGGCGGTGTGACTGAAGGTAGAAGTGCAGGGAGGAGTAGGCGAACACCGCTGCGCTGGCCGCTCCGACGACGTTGGCGCACACCCTGAGGATCCGCTGCCATCGGGGCGCTCGCACGCTGGAGGTCGTTGATCGGTCCGGGGATCCCCGCGTGAGCCGATCTCTCGTTGCTGAGTGCGCGGGGGTGTGGCACGGGAGAGATCGTCATGATGACGGTGGTCTACGCCCGGCCTGTGCGCGCGAGGTCGCTTCCCGACGAGGCAGCCTGTCTTCTCCGATCGAGGGCACGGGTGATCAGGGCGTCGATGCTGTATCGACCAGCGCCGACGAGCGCCGCCGCGAGTGCCAAGGCGCCCAGGGCCAGGTTCAGCTGGTAACCGGGAGGGGAGGTCGCCGAGCTGAGTCCAGTGGCCCAGGTGACGGTGACCGTCGCCATGACCATGTCGCCGAACAGTGCCAACCCGGCCAGGCGTGTACAGAAGCCGAGAGCCATCGCGACTCCACCGCCGAACTCGATCAAGCCGGCCAGCAGGGCGAAGAGCTCTCCGGGTCGCAGATGCGCCGTCTGCGACATGTAGAGCGCTGTCTGGTGGATGCCGTGCGGCCCGCCGCCTGGGAACGCGCCGAACAGCTTCGCGGCGCCGTAGTAGATGAAGACCCAGGCAAGGGCGATCCGCACGGCCAGGAGCGCGACGTCCACCGCCAGCCCACGCTGAGGTCGTCCCGAACAGGAGGCTCAGCCACTGCCGCGGAACGGCGCCGAGGCGCCGTCGTGCTCATCAGTCCGCGGCGAGCGGCTCGCTCGCCGCCGTCGGTGTCGTCGGGGTCGATGCCGGGCGACCCGTCGCCGTACCCCCTTGTCGGTGTGGTTGAGAGGCTTCGCGCGGTTTCGCGGATGGAGGCGAGCTCGACCGGCTCGTCCAGCGGCCGGAACGGTCCCACGAGTTGGGCGGCGAAGACCGTGAGGTGATGCGGACGAGCTCCCTGTTGTTCGATCCTGAGAGGTCGTTGCGGCAGCCCCGTGTCGGCCCTGATCGTCTCGGGAGTCGGGAACAACGCACGATGGGAGAGCTGGTCCCAGATCGTCAGCGTGAATCCGAGGTTCAGGTCCTGGGGACCCACCAGTCGGTGGTGGATGCGGTGGTAGTTCGGACTGACGAACACTCGCTCGAGTGGTCCGAAGCCCAGGTTGGTGTTGGAGTGCGCGAAGGCGACCGAGCCGCCGTAGACGACGAGCAGCAGCGTCGGTAGCTCGCCGTTGGCGAGCAGCACCAGCGCTGGGATCACCGCCAGCACGTAGGAGACGTGGATGAGTGGATGGGTCCGGAACACCGTGAGGACGTTCATGTCTTCTTGCGAGTGGTGGAGCTCGTGGAACCGCCACAACATGCGCACCCGGTGATTGGCGAGATGCACCAACCAGTTGCAGCCGTCCATCGCCACCACGATCAGCGAGGATCGCGCCCCAGCGTGGAACCATCCCGATCCTGGGGAGGACCACCCACGGCACCGCGCGTCGTACGACGTCGTCGAGCGAGAGGGTGAGCGCCGTCACCAGGGGCAGCACGACGACGACGTTGAGGAAGGTGAAGAGCACGTCATGGCGATGCCCACGGGCCACGAGTGGTCGCAGCTGGGCAGGGCGCACCCGCTCAGCGACGAGGAACAGACGCGATCAGCGCAAAGGCGAGTGGTCCGATCGTGACTGCGCGAAGGCTCGTCAACGAACCGCCGAAGTCCACCCCGCCCCAGTTCGTCGCCCAACCGACCCCGACCAGGAGCAGTGCGAGCGCCGGGATCAGCAGGGCCGGGAGATAGACGAGGGACGAGACCCTCTGCCAGACTCTCCCGCCGGCAGCACGGATGGAGCTGCCGGGCTTCGCGGCGGCCATCGTCGGCGTGGCCGCCTCATAGGTCCTCTGCGCCATGGTTGTCTCTCCTCTCCAGCACTGGTGACTCTCCGGCACCGTCGGCGTCGCCCGCTAGAACGCCGCGCCACCCGGGTTGGGAGCCTTGGACGACGCGGAGCCCGATGGAGTCGGCGTCGTCGCGCCGGCGGCGCTGATCGGGTTGCCGCTGGCGTCGAGGGCCAACCAGCGGCCCCACTGATCCGTCAGGTTCTGCCCCTTCGCCTGTCCGGCTGAGGTGTCGTTGACGTAGGTGTACGCGAGATGGCCGTTCACGATCACTTGGCTGCCGTTCTTCGTCACGGGCGGCCAGATGGCCAGGCAGCCACCGGTGCACGTCGGGTTGGCTGCGGACTCTCCGACGAGCTCGTACACCGTACGGCTCGACGGGCCGACGAGCACCGTGCCGATGGAGGTCGACATGGTCTTCAGCGCGCTGGCTGGTTCGGTCACCGGCGGCTTGCTCGGCGCCGCGGCCGACGTGGAGCCCGCCCCGGCTGTGGCGGAGGACGAGCCGCTTCCGCACGCGGAGAGCAGCACCATGAGGGCGGCGGCGCCTGCCGCGCCGAGGCCCACCTTGCTGATACCGAAGGCTGACATCTGCTACCTCACCTCTGCCCCCAAGCACCCGACCAGGTGCCTCACTGCTAGACACGTATGGGGTCCGCTCGCGGTTCATCCGCAGCCGGAAACGAAAGCGACGTACAGGAGCTCTGTGACGCCCGTCACCACCACCCCGCAGGCGTGGCTGGTCTGTACGGGCACGTCCAGCTAGCCGGCGAGCTCGGCGAGGCTGAGGACGGGTTCGGAGAGGTCGCGAGGGGCGGTGGTGGTGGCCATGTCTGTCTCCTACTGCTAGGACTCCGACATGGCCTCTGACCCGCACGTTCGGTGGAGCTGAGGGGACTCGAACCCCTGACCCTCTGCATGCCATGCAGATGCGCTACCAGCTGCGCCACAGCCCCGGACGGCCACCCGCCGGTCCGGCAGGCAACTCGCGGAATCCTAGCCAACGGGCCCGTCGGTTGCGAAATCGGGTCCGTGCCGGGCACCCACCGCCTTCTCGTTGTACGACGTGAGGCGGAGGCCGCCGCGGACCGCATGCTCGGAGAGCACGCAGTACCCGCAGTTCTCCGGGCCCTGGAGCGACTGGGCCAGCTCCCAGGGCCAGTCGAGCAGCGCCATCACGCCGACCTTGAGGCAGGCGCCGTGGAGCACCACGATGCCGGTCTCGCCCGGCCCGAGCCCGGCGAGGCAGTCGAGCAGCGCCGGGAGGATCCGGTCGCGGACCTCCTCGGTCGACTCCTCCCCCGCGACCCGGTGCGAGGCGTCCTGGGCGACCCACGCGGCGTACTCCTCGGGATAGCTGACCGCGAACTCCTCCAGGGTCAGGCCGGAGCGCTTGCCGACGTCGTACTCCCGCAGTCGCGCGTCGGGCTCGACGGTCAGCCCGCTGGCCGCGGCGACGTGCTCCGCGGTCTGGAGGGCCCGGGCGAGGTCGCTCGACCAGAGTCGCGCCGGGCCGAAGGCGGCGAGGACGGGGGCGACGGTCTCGGCCTGGGCGCGCCCGACCGCGTTCAGCGGGACGTCGGCGTGCCCCTGGGCGCGTCCCTCCGCGTTCCAGTCGGTCTCGCCGTGCCGGACCAGGACCAGGGTGCGCGGAGGTCCGTGAGGAGCGCGCGACTCGAAGGGGTCAGGCACCGTGGGCGCCGGCGGAGACGTCCGCCGGGAGCTCGATCAGGGGGCAGTCGCGCCAGAGCCGCTCGAGGGCGTAGAACTGCCGCTCCTCCTCGTGCTGCACGTGTACGACGACGTCGCCGTAGTCGATCAGCACCCAGCGCCCGTCGCGCTCACCCTCCCGGCGGATCGGCTTGGCGCCGATCTCACGCAGCTTGTCCTCGATCTCGTCGACGATGGACTTCACCTGGCGGTCGTTGCTCGCGGAGGCCAGCAGGAACGCGTCGGTGATGGCGAGCTGCTCGCTGACGTCGAACGCCACGATGTGCTGCGCCAGCTTGTCGGAGGCCGCGCGGGCGGCGGTGTGGACGAGGCTGACGGCGTGGTCGGTGGCGGTCATGTAGCACTTTCGTTGCTGGGGATGGTGGCGGGGTCACGAGCCGGGAGGCCGAGGGCCGTCCGGTCGGAGCCGTCGCGCGGGTAGAGCTGGTGCTTGGCGATGTACTGGACCACACCGTCGGGCACGAGGTACCACACCGGCTCTCCCCGCATCGTACGACGCCGACAGTCCGTGGAGCTGATCGCCAGCGCCGGCACCTCGACCATCGTGACCCGGTCGTGGGGGATCTTGGCGAGCGTCTCGGCGTCCATCACGAAGCCCGGCCGCGTACAGCCGACGAACTTCGCCATCGAGAACAGCTCCTCGGCGTCACGCCAGGTGAAGATGTCGGCGAGGGCGTCCGCGCCGGTGATGAAGTAGAGGTCGGCGTCGGGGCGATGTTCGTGGAGGTCGCGCAGCGTGTCGACGGTGTACGTCGGTCCGCCGCGGTCGATGTCGACCCGTGAGACCCAGAAGCGGGGGTTGGACGCCGTCGCGATCACCGTCATCAGGTACCGGTGCTCGGCCGTGGTGACCTGGCGTTCGGACTTCTGCCAGGGCTCGCCCGTGGGCACGAACACGACCTCGTCGAGCTCGAACCACGACTGCACCTCGGAGGCGGCGACCAGGTGCCCGTGGTGGATCGGGTCGAACGTGCCGCCCATCACGCCGACGCGGCGGGCCCTGGGGCTCACTGGGCCCTCACCGGGCTCAGCTGTGCTCGCGACCGGCGCCGAAGATCAGCAGGGCGAGCATGACCAGAAGCAGGATCGCGAGGACGGTGCCCCCGACGACCCAGTGGTTGATGACGAGCGGGCTGATCATGGCTGAACCCTATCCGACGGGCTCCGGCTGACCGGACACACGTCAGCGCACGTGACCGTCACCGGTGACGACGTACTTGGTGGAGGTCATCTCGGTCAGTCCCATCGGGCCACGCGCGTGGAGCTTCTGGGTGCTGATCCCGATCTCGGCGCCGAAGCCGAACTCGGCGCCGTCGGTGAAGCGGGTCGAGGCGTTGACCAGCACCACCGCCGCGTCCACCTCGGCCACGAAGCGCCTCGCCGCGGCCTGGTCGCCGGTCACGATCGCCTCCGAGTGTCCGGTCGAGTGGCGCTGGAGGTGCTCCACCGCTGCGTCCAGGTCGGGGACGACCGCGGCCGAGATGTCGAGGGAGAGGTACTCGCGTCCGAAGTCGTCGTCGGTCGCTGCGACCACCCCGTCGTAGGCCTGGAATGCCTCGTCACCGTGCACCGTGACCCCGGCGCCGTGCAGGGCCGCGACCACGCGCGGCAGGAACTCCTCCGCGACGTCGGCGTGCACGAGCAGCGACTCGGCCGCGTTGCAGACACTCGTGCGGTCGGTCTTGGCGTTGAGCACGATGGCGAGCGCCATCTCGAGGTCGGCCGCGGCGTCGACGTACACGTGGCAGTTGCCGACCCCGGTCTCGATCACCGGCACCGTCGACTCCTCGACCACCGACCGGATCAGGCCGGCTCCCCCGCGCGGCACGAGCACGTCGACGAGCCCGCGCGCCCGCATCAGCTCCTTGACCGTCTCGCGCGACTCGGCCGGGACCAGCTGTACGACGTCCGCGGGCAGCCCGGCGCCGGTGACCGCGTCGCGCAGCACGCCGACGAGCGCGGCGTTGCTGTCGCGGGCGCTGCTGCTGCCCCGGAGCAGCACTGCGTTGCCGGACTTGAGGCAGATGCCGGCGGCGTCGACGGTGACGTTGGGGCGGCCCTCGTAGATCATCCCGACCACACCGAACGGGACCCTGACCTGACGCAGCTCGAGACCGTTGGCGAGCGTGCTCCCCCGGACGACCTCACCGACCGGGTCGGGCAGTCTGGCGAGGTCGCGCAGCCCGTCGGCCATCGCTGCGACCCGGTCGGGCGTCAGGCGGAGCCGGTCGACCATGTGGGCGGGCGTGTCGGCGTCCTCCGCGCGGCGTACGTCGGTCGCGTTGGCCTCCAGCACCTCGTCGGTACGCCGGTCCAGGGCGTCGGCCATCGCCTGCAGCACGGCATCCTTGATCGCCCGCGTCGCCAGCGCCAGGTCGCGGCTCGCCACGCGGGCGCGCCCCGCCAGCTCCGCGACGTCGCTGCTCATGGGGAGAACCTAGTCGTCACGCGGTGGGCTCGGCTGACCCAGTTTCATCATGTGATGGTGGCGAACCGTCACTTCACATGGTGAATTCGCCGTGCGAAGTGGAGGTTCAGCACCTTCACATGATGAAACCGGTCCCCGAGCGCCGACCGTCGGGGTTCAGCCCTTGCGCTGGTTGACCTCGTCGGTCAACGCGGGCAGCACCGTGTGGAGGTCGCCCACGACCCCGAAGTCGACCAGCTCGAAGATCGGGGCCTCGTCGTCCTTGTTGACGGCCACGATGGTCTTCGAGGTCTGCATGCCGGCGCGGTGCTGGATCGCCCCGGAGATGCCGGCGGCGATGTAGAGCTGCGGCGAGACGGTCTTGCCGGTCTGGCCGATCTGGTAGCTGTGCGGCTTCCAGCCGGAGTCGACCGCGGCCCGTGACGCGCCGACCGCCGCGCCGAGTGCGTCGGCGAGGTCCTCGACCGGCTCGAACTTGCCGCCGGTGCCACGGCCGCCGGAGACCACGATCGCGGCCTCGGTCAGCTCGGGGCGGCCGGTCGCCTTGCGGGGCTGGGATGCCACGATCTTGGCACCCTTGGCCGCGTCGGAGACGGTCACCGAGATCTCCTCGAGCGTGCCCGCACCCTCGGCCTCCACGGGAGCTGCGGAGTTGGGCTTGACGGTGATGACCGGAGTGCCCTTGGTGACCTTGGCCTTGACCGTGTAGTTGCCGGCGAAGACCGACTGCGTGGTGACCGGGCCCTCCACCGTCGCCGGCCTCGACGTCGACGGCGTCGGTGATCAGACCGGACTCGATCTTGATCGCCAGGCGACCGGCGATCTCCTTGCCCTCGGCCGAGGAGGCGATCAGGACAGCGCCCACGCCACCGGACTGAGATGCCTTCTCGACCAGCTGGGCCAGGGCCTCGGCCTTGGGCGCCACGAGGTAGCCCTTGAGCGCCGCGTCGTCGACGGCGTACACCTTGGCGGCGCCGTACTTCTTGACCGCCTCGGCGACCTCGGCGTTCTGCTCGGCGGGGCCGAGGTAGACCGCCGCCGGTTCCCCGAGGCGGGCCGCCAGCGTGAGCATCTCGTACGTCGGCTTCTTGACCGCACCGTCGGCGTGGTCGACGACCACCAGGATCTCGGACATCTCAGATGACTCCTTAGCCGATCAGGGCTGCTCTAGATGAACTTCTTGGCGGCGAGGAAGTCGGCCAGCGCCTTGGCGCCCGTGCCGTCCTCGTCCTTGACGATCTCGCCGGCCTCGCGCGGCGGCCGCGCGGTGGTGTCCTCCACCTGGGTCCAGGCGACGGACAGGCCCACGTCGCCGGCGTCGACGCCGAGATCGGACAGCGACAGGGTCTCGAGCGGCTTCTTCTTGGCGGCCATGATCCCCTTGAACGACGGGTACCGCGCCTCGCCGGACTGGTCGGTCACCGACAGCACCAGCGGCATGGTGCCGCCCACCACCTCGGTCGCGGTGTCGCCGTCGCGCTTGATCCGGACCTGGTCTCCCTGGGCTTCGACCACCGACGCCAGCGTGAGCTGGGGCAGCCCGAGGCGCTCGGCCAGCATCGCGGGTACGACGCTCATCGAGCCGTCGGTCGACGCCATGCCGCAGATGACGAGGTCGTAGGAACCTCGCTCCGTGCCCTTCTGAATGGCCTTCGCGAGCACCAGCGACGTGGCGATCGCGTCCGAGCCGGCGATGGCCGCGTCGGAGACGTGGACGCCCTGGTCGGCACCCATCTGCAGCGCCTTGCGGACCGCGTCCACGGCCTGCTCGGGGCCGACGCAGACCGCGGTGACGGTCACGTCCTCGGGGTTCTCGGCCTTCTCCTTGAGCTGCAGCGCCTGCTCGACGGCGTACTCGTCGAGCTCGGAGAGCAGGCCGTCGACTCCCACGCGGTCGACGGTCTTGTCGTCCTCGAAATGACGGTCTCCGGTGGCGTCCGGCACGTACTTCACACAGACAGCGATGTTCATGGCCGCGACGGCCCTCCTGTGTTCTCGGGTGTGCCTGCGAGGTTACAAGGCGCCAGGACGGGGGTGGAACCGGCCCGGTGGTGGCATCTCTCACAGTGACGCTGTCACGGTCGGGTCGTTCGAGGGAGTGCCGGGTAGCGACATGCCTGCGGCCCCGGTGAACCAGTCACCGGGGCCGCAGACGGAGTCGTCAGGCGTGGGTCACCTGACCGTGAAGGTCGCCCTGCCGGAGGAGCCCTTGAGGCTCGCGCTGCCGGCGTACTTGCCGATGATGGAGTACTTCCCCTTCGCCTTCACGCCCTTGAAGGAGAACGAGGCCACGCCCTTCCTGTTCAGGGTGTCCCTGCCCGTCTTGACGATCTTCGTGCCCTTCTTGAGCGTGAAGGTCACCCTGCCGGTGGCCGGGGTCCCGAACCTGGACTTCACCGTCGCAGTGCCCTTGGCGATGTCCTTCTTCGCGGAGTACGACGCCTTCTCTGCGGTCTTCGTGGTGTCCTTGACGACCTTGACCGTGACCGGGGTGGCGCCAACGGTCAGGTTGGTCGTGGTGGCGTCGTTCGTGCAACGCGTGACGCCCGCAGCCGCGTTCGGGAAGTCGGCCGACGGTGTGGCGGCGGGGTTGCCCGCCGAGTCGAAGCCGTTGAGGTGCACGTGACCCAGGTCGCCCAGCTTGAACGTGAAGGTGCCGACCTTGGTGCCGGTCAGCGTCGAGCCCTTCGCCGGGGCGTCGGTGGTGCCCCCGAGCGCAGGGTTCACCGTGGTCTTGGCGATCTTCAGGTTCAGACCGGCCCGCGTGGCCGACGGGCTCGTGGTGATGGTGCCGTTGAACGAGCTCCAGCCCAGCCCCTGCGCGACGCCGTTGGCGGACGGGTCCAGGTGGAGCGTGGCCGTCGTGGCCAGCGGCTGTCCCACGGCCAGCGTGGCCGGGGCCGACGCGACGTTGTAGACGGCAGAGGGGTGGATCGGCCCGAACGGCGTCCCACAGGTGTAGGAGACGCTGGCCGAGGATGCGGCAGCCAGTGCGGGGCCGGCCAGTGCGCCGAGCGCCAGCGCGGCAGCGCCGGCGGCGCCGATCAGCTTGTAGTGAGTGCGTACAGACATGAAGTGGAACCCTCCCAGGGTGAGACAGCGCGGGACCCGCGTCCCGCGGATGCACCTCACCACACCGGCCCGCTAATTACCAGTCAGTAGGTCCGTAGAACCGCAAGATTTTCCGTCGGCCCTCGGGAGTGGATACCGGACCTCACGGCCGGATGATGCGCTCGAGGATCTTGCCGCCCACGAGCCACACGAGGGCCGCCAGTCCCCAGTTCACCAGGGCGTTCTTGGTCTCGGCGGCATGGGTGTTACCGGTGAAGTGGGCCACGCCGTCCTTGCCGCGGGAGAAGACGCCGAGGTCGAGCTTGTCGGCGGTGTCGGTGATGAACTTGACCAGCGTGTTGTCGGGGTTGGCCTTGAGCGCGATGCACAGCGCACCCGCCGCGAGGAACAGGGCGGCGACCACGCACACGATCCAGACCACCTGGGCGAGCTTCGTACGGACCTTGTCGACGACGGCCTTCGCCTGCGCCGACCGGTCGGGCTTCGGAGCCTGCTCGGTCGCGTCCGTGTCGGCGGTCTCGTTGGTGTTGCGTGCCATCGGTCCACTCCTCTGGTCGGCTGTCCCGCGCCGTCCGGCCTTCCCGGGAAGAATCCCACACCCGCACCGCTGGGCGCAGGAGGTCGGGCACGTTCAGCGACCGTTGAAACGCGCCTTTCCCGGCCCGTTCTCGACGAACGACGTCATCCCGATCGTGCGGTCCTCGGTGGCGAACAGGGCGGCGAACTGCTGGCGCTCGATGGCCAGGCCGGTGTCGAGGTCGGCCTCGAGCCCGAGGTCGATCGCCTCCTTGGCCGCGCGTACGGCGTAGGTCGCTGCGTGCGTGAACTGACCCGCCCACGCCACGGCCTCGGCGTAGACCTGGTCCGCGGGTACGACGCGGTCCACGAGGCCGATCGCCAGCGCCTCGTCGGCCTTCACGAACCTGCCGCTGAAGATGATGTCCTTGGCGCGGCTCGGGCCCACGAGGCGGGTCAGCCGCTGGGTGCCGCCGGCCCCGGGGATGATGCCGAGCAGGATCTCGGGCTGACCGAGGGCGGCGTCCTCGGCGGCGAAGCGCACGTCGGCGCACAGCGCCAGCTCACAGCCACCGCCCAGCGCGTAACCGGTGATCGCCGCGACCACGGGCTTGGGGATGCGGGCCACGCTCGTGAACGACGACTGGAGCGCGCCGCTGCGCTGCACCATGTCGACGTACGACATGTCCGCCATCTCCTTGATGTCGGCGCCGGCGGCGAAGACCTTCTCGCCGCCGTAGACCACGACCGCCTTGACGTCGTCGCGTGCCGTGGCCTCCGTGGCCGCGGCGCGGATCTCCTCCTGCACCTGGACGTTGAGGGCGTTCATCTTCGGCCGGTCGAGCCGGATCGTGCCGACGCCGTCGCTGACCTCGAGCCGCACGAACTCCGCCATGTCTCCTACTTTCGTCGGTGTGGTCTCGACCCCGCTCGACTGACGAGCGGTCGGGGGGATCTCCCGGCATTGTGCCGAGCGTCCGACACAATGTCGCGGGTGACCCCCGGAATGTGGAGCCGTCGTGGCGAGACGGCCGACGTCTGGCCCGGGCGCACCTGGCCCCTCGGGGCTACCTGGGGCGAGGAGGCGACCAACTTCGCGATCCATGCCCCGGAGGCGACGCGGATGTGGGTCTGCCTCTTCGACGACGCCGACGTCGAGACCCGGCACGAGCTCACCGAGCTCTCGCTGGGCCACTGGCACGGCGAGATCCCCGGTGTGGCCCCGCAGACGCGCTACGGCTTCCGCGCCGACGGACCCTGGAAGCCCGAGCTGGGTCTGCGCTTCAACCGCGACAAGCTGCTGCTCGACCCCTACGCGCGGGCGGTCAGCGGGCGCCTGGTGAACCATCCCGCGATCTTCGGGTTCGACCCGGCGGCGCCGGACACGCGCGACTCCCGCGACAGCGCGGCGTACGTCCCGAAGGGCGTCGTGGTCCGCGACCCGGGCTTCGACTGGGGCGACGACCGGCGGCCCTACACCCGCTGGCGCGACACCGTGATCTACGAGCTCCACGTGAAGGGGATGACCGCGCTGCACGACCGGGTGCCGGAGCACCTGCGCGGCACGTACGCCGGGCTGGCGACGCCCGCGGTCACGGACTACCTGCGCGACCTCGGCGTGACCGCGGTGGAGCTGCTGCCGGTGCAGCAGTTCGTGAGCGAGCCGCGGGTGATGGCGGGCGGTAAGGAGAACTACTGGGGCTACAACACCCTCGGCTTCTTCGCCCCCCACAACGGCTACGCCTCGGCGGGCGACCGCGGCGAGCAGGTGCGGGAGTTCAAGGAGATGGTCAAGGCCTTCCACGCCGCGGGGCTCGAGGTGATCCTCGACGTGGTCTACAACCACACCGCCGAGGGCGGCACCGACGGACCCACGCTGTCGTTCCGCGGGCTCGACGACCGCGGCTTCTACCAGCGGGTCGACCACACACCGCCCGGCGACCCGTACGACGACACCTACTGGGACGTGACCGGCTGCGGCAACACCGTGGACCCTTCCAACCCGTTCGCGCTGCGCCTGATCCTCGACTCCCTTCGCTACTGGACCAGGGAGATGCGCGTGGACGGCTTCCGGTTCGACCTGATGTCGGCGCTGGCCCGGGTCGGCCACGAGGTCGACATGGGCAGCCACCTGCTCACCGCGATCGGTCAGGACCCGACACTGCGGCACGTCAAGCTGATCGCCGAGCCGTGGGACGTCTCGTCGGACGGCTACCGGGTCGGCGAGTTCCCGCCCCTGTGGGTGGAGTGGAACGACCAGTACCGCGACACCGTCCGCGACTTCTGGCGCGGTCGCTCGGCGGGCATCCGGACCGTCGCGACCCGGCTGGCCGGCTCGTCGGACCTGTACGCCGACGACGGGCGCTCGCCGTACGCCTCGGTGAACTTCGTGACCGCGCACGACGGTTTCACGGCCCGCGACGCGGTCTCCTACGAGCGCAAGCACAACGAGGCCAACGGGGAGCGCAACCGCGACGGCAGCGACAACAACCGGTCGCAGAACTTCGGGGTCGAGGGCGAGACGGACGATGCGGAGATCGTCGCGCTGCGCCGCCGGATCGCGGCCAACCTGCTGGTCACCCTGTGCCTGTCCAACGGCGTCCCGATGATCACCGCCGGCGACGAGCGCGGCCGCACCCAGGGCGGCAACAACAACCCCTACGTGCAGGACAACGAGGTCTCGTGGGTCGACTGGCGCGCCGATGACGCCTGGCTCGACGTCTACGAGATCACCAAGGCGGCGCTGCGGCTACGGCGCGAGCACCCGGCGCTGCGGCAACGGCACTGGTTCGAGGGCCGTCCCACGATCGAGGGCGGCCGCAAGGACCTGACCTGGCTGCATCCCAGCGGGCACGAGATGACTGGTGACGACTGGGCGGACGACGCGTTGTCGGTGGTCGGGATGCTGCTCAGCGGCGACCCACTGCGCTCCCCCGGTCCGCGCGGCGAGCAGCAGTGGGACTCCTCGTTCCTGATCTGGCTCAACGCCGAGGCCGAGCCGGTGAAGGTCACGATGCCGGAGGACGAGTGGGAGGACGCCGGGCAGGTCGTCGTCTCGACGTGCCCGGACCATCCGGTGGGGACGTCTGTCGAGGAGGGCGAGGTGCTGACCCTCGACGCCCGCACGGTCGTGGTGATCCGCGACCGGGGACGCGACTGACGACCCCTTCGTTCGGCGCGAGAGCAGGCACGATCCCCGGGGCATCCCTGATGCGCCCGGCCGCGCTCGGCGCAAGGGTGGTGCCGATGACCACTTCACCTGCCCAGGATGATCGGAGCCGGACCCCCCGGTTGGTCCTCGCGATCCTGGTGATCGGGCTGATCGCGACACCGGTGCTCGCGTTCCCCTACGTGCTGCTCGACCGCGCGGCCAGCCGGATCGACGTACAGACCGATGCGGCGTGGGTGTTGCTGGTCATCCACGTTCCCGTCGCGGCGACGGCGATGCTCCTGGGCGCCTTGCAGTTCGTGCCCCGCATCCGGGCGAACCGGCGGCGCCACCGGATCATCGGCCGTACCTTCCTCGGGCTCGGGACGGTCGCGTTCGTGCTGACCGGCATCCCGCTCGCGCTGACCACGCCGGACGGGAACCTGACCCGCTTCGGCGTACTGGTTCCGGCCGTGCTCTGGCCCTGCTTCGCGGTGGTGGCCTACCGGGCGATCCGCGCCGGCGACGTCACCCGGCACCGCGAGTGGATGACCCGGGTCTACGCGCTGACGTTCTTCGCGATCACGGCCCGGATGGTGACACCCCTGCTCCTGCTCGCGCAGGTGCCGGTCATGCAGAGCCGGTACGACGGCGACGTGCAGGCCGCGGTCACGGCGAGCATCCCCTTCGGCCAGTGGCTCGGCTGGATCGTCAACCTGCTGATCGCGCAGTACGTGATCCACCGCTGGCGCACGCACCCGGAGACCGCGCCCACCTGACGCCGAGTCGGCAGCTGCCGAGTGAGTGGACGCTCAGTCGTCAGCTGCCGACTCGGCGTGATTCCGACGCCTGTTTGCGCCGACTCGGCGTGAACCCGACGCCTCTTTGCGCCGACTCGGCGTTACGGGAGCGCGACCAGGCCCATCTCGGAGACCGAGGCCAGCACGCTGTGGCGGGGCACGATCCGCACGGTGTAGCCGAAGGCGCCGCCTCGGCGGAGCTGGACCTCACCGTCGAACCGGTGGCGGCCGCCGTCGTAGCTGTCGGCGAGCACGAGCCGGGTGACCTGGGTGTCGACGAGGTCGTCGTCACCGTCGATCACACCGTGCACGACCTCGACCGCGACGTCGTCGGGCGTCAGCGAGCCCAGGGCCACGAACGCCCGGACGGTCAGCGTCGATCCGACCTCGGGGTTGTCACCGACGCCATGGCTCTCGACGTGCTCGACGCGGACGTCGTCCCAGCCGGCCCGCACCTGCTTCTTCCAGGAGGCGAGCTCGGTAGCGCCCTTGTAGTCGGAGTTCAGCGTGCGCCCGGTCACCGCGGCCGGCGTGTAGAGCAGCCGCACGTAGTCGCGAACCATCCGGGTGGCGAGCACCTTGGGGCCGAGCGACTTCAGGGTGTGGCGGACCATCTCGATCCAGCGACCCGGTACGCCGTCGTGGTCGACGTCGTAGAAGCGCGGCGCGACGTCCCTCTCGATCAGGTCGTAGAGCGCCGACGCCTCGAGGTCGTCACGACGGTCGGTGTTGTCGACGCCGTCGGCGGACGGGATCGCCCAGCCGTTCGAGCCGTCGTACCACTCGTCCCACCAGCCGTCGAGGATCGACAGGTTGAGCCCGCCGTTGAGGGCGGCCTTCATGCCGGACGTACCGCACGCCTCGTAGGGACGCAGAGGGTTGTTGAGCCAGACGTCGCAGCCCGGGTAGAGGGGCTGCGCCATCGCGATGTCGTAGTTGGGCAGGAACACGATGCGGTGGCGTACGGCGGGGTCGTCAGCGAACCGGACGAGCTCCTGGATCAGCTTCTTGCCGCCGTCGTCGGCCGGGTGGGCCTTGCCGGCGATCAGCAGCTGCACCGGACGCTCGGGGTGGAGCAGGAGCCGCTTGAGCCGCTCGGGGTCGCGCAGCATCAGCGTGAGCCGCTTGTACGACGGCACGCGGCGGGCGAATCCGATGGTCAGCACGTCGGGGTCGAGCGCCTCGTCGACCCAGGTCAGCTCGGCCGCGGCGATCCCCCGCTGCAGGCTCGACTTGCGGAGCCGGCGGCGTGCGTCGTGCACGAGCCGCTCGCGGAGCAGCCGCTTGACCGCCCAGATGTCGGACGCCTCCGCATGGTCGACCGCGGTCCAGAACGAGTCGATCTCGTCGCCGTCGCCGGCCGCGCCGTGGCGGGCGGCGAGGTCGAAGACCTCGCGGCCGACCCAGGTCGGGGCGTGCACGCCGTTGGTGATCGAGGTGATCGGCACCTCGGCCTCGTCGAAGGCCGGCCACAGACCGTGGAACATCTCGCGGCTCACGTGACCGTGCAGCTGGGAGACGCCGTTGGCACGCTGCGAGAGCCGGAAGCCCATCACCGCCATGTTGAAGACCGTCGGGTCGCCGCCGGCGTAGTCCTCGGCGCCCAGGGCGAGAATCCGTTCGATCGGGACGCCGGTCAGGGGGCCGGACGAGCCGAAGTACTGCTCGACGAGCTCGCGGGAGAACCGGTCGATGCCGGCCGGCACCGGGGTGTGGGTCGTGAAGACGGTCGACGCGCGGGACACCTCGAGCGCGGTGTCGAAGTCGAGCTGCGGCCCGCTCTCCTCGACCGTCAGCTCGCGGATCCGCTCGAGGCCGAGGAACCCGGCGTGGCCCTCGTTGGTGTGGAAGACCTCGGGCTCCGACGTGCCGGTGATGCGGGCATGGACGCGCAGGGCACGCACGCCGCCGATGCCCAGCAGGATCTCCTGGCGCAGGCGGTGCTCGGAGGTGCCGCCGTAGAGACGGTCGGTGACCTCGCGGTAGTGGTCGGGGTTGCCCTCGACGTCGGAGTCGAGCAGCAGCAGCGGCACCCGGCCGACCTGCGCCACCCAGATCTTGGCGAGCAGGTCGGGTCCGTCGGGCTGGGCGATCGAGATCAGCGCGCGGTCGCCGTTGGTCTCGCGGAGCAGCGAGATCGGCAGCTCGTCGGGGTCGAGGACGGGGTACTGCTCGAGCTGCCAGCCCTCCCGCGAGAGCGACTGCTTGAAGTAGCCGGCGTGGTAGAGCAGGCCGACACCCACCAGGGGTACGCCGAGATCGCTGGCGGCCTTGAGGTGGTCGCCGGCCAGGATGCCGAGACCGCCGGAGTACTGCGGCAGGACGGCTGCGATGCCGAACTCCGGGGAGAAGTAGGCGATCCGCGTCGGTGCCTCGTCGCCGGCCTTGCGGCCGTACCAGCGCTCGCCGCCCAGGTAGGCGTCGAGGTCGGCCTTGGCGGCACCCAGCCGGTCGAGGAACCCCTGGTCGGCGGCGAGGTCCTCCAGTCGCTCGGACCCGACCGCGCCGAGGAGGCGGACCGGGTCCTGCTTGGTCGCCTCCCAGGTCTCGGGGTCGACCTCGGCGAAGACGTCCTGGGTCGGGGGGTGCCAGGACCACCTCAGGTTGCCGGCCAGGTCTCCCAGTGCGGAGAGGGCCGGGGGCAGGACCGGACGGACCGTGAATCGTCGAATAGCACGCACGGATGGACGGTATCCGAGAACCACTTGATCGTTCCAATTCATCCACACCCCGGCGTCGCGTCACCCGCTCCGGCCGCATCCGGGCCGCGGACTCTCGTCTTGCATGCGCGATGGTGAACCGGAAGGGTGGCGAGCATGGTCGGTCGGATCCCCGTCATGGACGTCATGCCCCTCGTCGACCTCGGTCGGCTCCCCGCGAAGGCCACGTCCGGCGAGCCTCTGCCCGTGCGAGCCACCGTGTTCCGTGAGGGCCACGACCAGCTCGGGGCCGAGGTCGTGCTGGTGGCGCCCGACGGCACACGCCGACCCCCCGTGCGCATGGTGGCCGACGGCGACATGCCCGACCGGTACGTCGCGTGGGTCACCCCCGACCGCGAGGGTGCCTGGACCTTCGAGGTGCAGGCGTGGTCCGACCCGCTCGCCACCTGGGAGCACGATGCCGGGCTGAAGATCCCGGCAGGAGTCGACGTCGAGCTGATGTTCCTCCAGGGCGCCCTGCTGCTGGATCGGGTCGCCGCGGACCTCGACAAGCTCGACCGACGAGAGGCTCGAGCCGCCCATGCGGTGGTGACAGCGGCGGCGTCGGCTGCGCGCGACACGTCGCGACCGGTCGAGGCCAGGCTGGCGGCACTGCAGTCGCCCGAGCTCGAGAGCATCCTGGCTGCCCACCCGCTGCGCGAGCTGGTCACCGTCGAAGGTCCCTACCCGCTCTACGCCGACCGGCAGCGGGCGCTGTTCAGCAGCTGGTACGAGCTCTTCCCGCGGTCCGAGGGCGCGACCTGCGACCCGTTGACCGGCACCGTGGTCAGCGGCACCCTCCGCACGGCCGCCGAGCGGCTCGACGCCGTGGCGGCGATGGGCTTCGACGTGGTCTACCTGCCGCCGATCCACCCGATCGGCGAGGTCAACCGCAAGGGACCCAACAACACCCTCGACCCCGGCCCCACCGACCCGGGCTCACCCTGGGCGATCGGGAGCAAGGACGGAGGCCACGACGCGATCCACCCCGAGCTCGGAACCTTCGCCGACTTCGATGCGTTCGTCGCGAGGGCCGCCGCGGTCGGACTCGAGGTCGCCCTCGACCTGGCCCTGCAGTGCGCCCCCGACCACCCCTGGGTGACCAGCCACCCCGAGTGGTTCACGACCCAGGCCGACGGCACCATCGCCTACGCCGAGAATCCGCCCAAGAAGTACCAGGACATCTACCCGCTGAACTTCGACAACGACCCCCAGGGCATCTGCCGGGAGGTGCTCCGCGTCGTGCGGCTCTGGATGTCCCACGGGGTGCGGATCTTCCGGGTCGACAATCCCCACACCAAGCCGGTGGCGTTCTGGGAGTGGCTGCTGCGGGAGATCCGTCGTACCGACCCCGACGTGATCTTCCTCGCAGAAGCCTTCACGCTGCCGGCGATGATGCAGACCCTCGGCGCGATCGGCTTCCAGCAGAGCTACACCTACTTCACCTGGCGCACCGCCAAGTGGGAGATCGAGGACTACCTCCGCGAGGTGTCGACGCACACCGACCACCTGATGCGGCCGAACTTCTTCGTCAACACCCCCGACATCCTCCACGCCTACCTGCAGTACGGCGGCCCGCCCGCGTTCAAGATCCGCGCTGTGCTCGCGGCCACGAGCTCTCCGAGCTGGGGTGTGTACGCCGGCTACGAGCTCTACGAGCACGTCGCGGTGCGACCCGGCAGCGAGGAGTACCTCGACTCGGAGAAGTACCAGATCCGCGTCCGCGACTGGGCGGGCGCCGAGGCCGAGGGCCGCACCCTGGCGCCGTTCCTGGCGAAGCTCAACGCCGTACGCCGCGCCCACCCGGCCCTGCAGCAGCTGCGCAACGTGGTCATCCACTCCAGCGACGACGAGAACGTGCTGGTGTTCAGCAAGCAGGCGGGCGACGACCTGGTGATCGTCGTGATCAACCTCGACCCCCACGGCGCACGGGAGACCGTCGTACACCTCGACCTGCCCGCGCTGGGCCTGGGGTGGCAGGACGGGTTGGCCGTCCACGACGAGATCAGCGGCGCAGACTGGCAATGGGGCCAGCACAACTACGTCCGCCTCGACCCCGGCGTCGAGCCGGCCCACCTGCTGACGGTGAGGAGGACGACATGAGCGTGGTCTCGACAAGCTCGACCGACGGGGGGAGCTCGAGCCACGACCAAGAGTCGGATGTCCGCGCGAGCACCATCGTCGGGGCGACGGCCGAGCAGCAGACCCCCGACTGGTTCAAGTCCGCGGTGTTCTACGAGGTGCTGGTGCGCTCCTTCCGCGACGCCAACGGCGACGGCACCGGCGACTTCCGGGGTGTGATCGAGAAGCTGGACTACCTGCAGTGGCTGGGCGTCGACTGCCTCTGGATCCCGCCGTTCTTCACCTCGCCGCTGCGCGACGGCGGCTACGACATCGCCGACTACACCTCGATCCTGCCCGAGTGCGGCACCGTCGACGACTTCCGTGACTTCGTCGAGGCGGCACACCAGCGGGGCATGCGGGTGATCATCGACTTCGTCATGAACCACACCAGCGACGCGCACCCGTGGTTCCAGGCGTCCCGCAGCGACCCCGACGGGCCGTACGGCGACTTCTACGTCTGGTCCGACACCGACGAGATGTACGAAGAGGCGCGGATCATCTTCGTCGACACCGAGCCGTCGAACTGGACGTGGGACCCGATCCGCCAGCAGTACTTCTGGCACCGGTTCTTCTCCCACCAGCCCGACCTCAACTACGACAACCCCAAGGTCCACGAGGCCATGCTCGAGGCCATGTCGTTCTGGCTCGAGATGGGCCTGGACGGCTTCCGGCTCGACGCGGTGCCGTATCTCTACGAGCGGCCGGGCACCAACGGCGAGAATCTCCCGGAGACCCACGAGTTCCTGCGCATGGTGCGCCGCTTCATCGACGACAACTACCCCGGGCGGGTCCTGCTCGCGGAGGCCAACCAGTGGCCGGCCGACGTCGTCGACTACTTCGGCGGCAAGCGCGACCCCGACACCGGCGAGTACGCAGGTGAGGGCGACGAGTGCCACATGTGCTTCCACTTCCCGGTGATGCCGCGCATCTTCATGGCCGTGCGGCGCGAGTCGCGCTTCCCGATCTCGGAGATCATGGAGCAGACGCCGCCGATCCCGGACGGCTGCCAGTGGGGCATCTTCCTGCGCAACCACGACGAGCTGACCCTCGAGATGGTCACCGACGAGGACCGCGACTACATGTGGGACGAGTACGCCAAGGACCCCCGCATGAAGGCCAACATCGGGATCCGGCGCCGGCTGGCGCCGTTGCTCGACAACGACGTGAACCGGATGGAGCTCTTCAGCGCGCTGCTGCTGTCTCTGCCCGGCAGCCCGGTCCTCTACTACGGCGACGAGATCGGAATGGGCGACAACATCTGGCTCGGTGACCGTGACGGCGTCCGCACGCCGATGCAGTGGACCCCCGACCGGAACGCCGGCTTCTCGTCCGCGACGCCGGGCAAGCTCCACCTGCCCACGATCCAGGACCCGGTCTACGGCTACCAGAGCGTCAACGTCGAGGCGCAGCTCGAGGACTCCTCGTCACTGCTGCACTGGACCCGCCGGATGATCCATGCGCGCCGCGGCCACCCGGCGTTCGGGGTCGGGTCCTTCCTCGACCTCGGGGGCACCAACCCGTCCGTGCTGTCCTACGCGCGCGAGTACGGCACCGAGGACGACTCCGACATCATCGTCTGCGTCAACAACCTCTCGCGCTTCGCGCAGCCCGTCGAGCTCGACCTGCGCCGCTGGGAGGGCCATATCCCCGTCGAGCTCCTGGGTGGAGTCCCGTTCCCGCCGATCGGCGAGCTGCCGTATCTGCTGACCCTGGGTGGGTACGGGTTCTACTGGTTCCGACTGACCGCCCTACCCGAGGAGGCCACCACCCCGTGACCGACGACATCCGCACCGACACCACCGCCGCGTCCGCCGCGGGCGACCGGCGGCAGCTGACCGACTTCATCGAGGGCGCCCGCTGGTTCGGCGGCAAGGGCCGCGGTGGCGAGGTGACCGACGTACACCGGGTCGGGCTGGTGGCCGAGAAGGACCCGCGCGTCGTCGTCGACCTGGCCGAAGTGACCTACCCCGACGGTGACGTCGAGGTCTACCAGCTGCCGCTGGCGCTCTACACCGACCCCGAGCACCGGCTGGACCACGCCTTCGTGGGCTGGTGGGAGGACCCCGAGGTCGGCTGGACCCACGCCTACGACGCGGTGCACGACCGCGAGGCGATGGCGGCGTACCTCCGGGCGTTCGCCTTCCCACCCGACGGGCCGCTCGCCTTCCACCGGCTCCCGGGCGAGGAGCTCGACCCCACCGCGCAGTCCACGCCGTTCACCGGTGAGCAGTCCAACTCCTCGGTCGCGTTCGGCGAGCAGGCCCTGCTCAAGATCTTCCGCCGGGTCACGCCCGGCACGAACCCCGACATCGAGATCCACGACGTGCTCACCCGCGCCGGCTCCGACAACGTCGCGGCGCTCTACGGGTGGCTCGAGACGGACGGTTTCGACACGGACGCCAGCGCGCCCTCCTCGACCACCGACAAGGTCCAGCTGGGGATGCTGCAGCAGTTCCTGCGTACGGCGAGCGACGGTTGGGAGCTGGCGCTGACCAGCGTGCGCAACCTGTTCGCCGAGGCCGACCTGTACGCCGACGAGGTGGGAGGCGACTTCGCCGGCGAGGCCCAGCGGCTCGGCGAAGCCGTGGCGCGGATCCACGAGCTGCTCGCCGAGCTCTTCCCGACCGTCGTGCGCACGGCCGACGACCACCGGGCACTCTCGTCCGCCATGACCGGGCGGCTCGACGCGGCGCTCGAGGTCGTGCCCGAGCTCGCGCCCCACGCGAGCCAGCTGCGGGCGCTGTTCGACGCCGTCGGTGCGGTGACCTCCGACACCGCTCAGCGTGTGCACGGCGACCTGCATCTCGGCCAGACGCTGCGCACGGCGAAGGGCTGGAAGATCGTCGACTTCGAGGGCGAGCCCGCGAAGCCGCTCGCGGAGCGCGTGGTCCCCGACTCGCCGTGGCGCGACGTCGCGGGGATGCTCCGCTCGTTCGACTACGCACCGCGGGTCGCGGCGATGACCGCGGCCGCGACGGGTGACGACGGCAGTGAGCAGCGCGCCTTCCGGGCGGCCGAGTGGTCGGCACGCAACCAGAGCGCCTTCCTCGAGACGTACGCCGGCCGCGAGCTGACCGCTGACGAGCAGACCCTGCTCTCGGCGTACGTCGCCGACAAGGCCGTCTACGAGTGCGTCTACGAGGCGCGCAACCGACCCACGTGGCTGTCGATCCCGATGGCCGCGCTCAACCAACCGATGGGCCAACCGACGGGCCAGCCCACGGAGGGGACGCGATGAAGCAGGTGCCCACAGCGGAGATCGAGCAGCTGACCCGGGGCGAGCACGGGCAGCCGCACGCGATCCTCGGGCCACACCCCGACGGCGACGGCGTGACGATCCGCTCGTTCAAGCCGCTGGCGCGGACGGTCACCGCCGTCCTCGCGAAGGGCGCCCGAGTGCCGCTGGAGCACGAGCGCGAGGGAGTCTGGGTCGGCGAGGCGACCGTCGCCGACGGCGTGAACCCCGGGGACGTCCCTGACTACCGGATCGAGGTCGACTACGGGCAGGGCGCGATCACGCTCGACGATCCCTACCGCTTCCTGCCGACCCTCGGCGAGATGGACCTGCACCTTGTCAACGAGGGTCGCCACGAGCTGCTCTGGACGGTGCTCGGGTCGCGGGTCCACCACTACCGCTCGGCGACCGGGGATGTCTCGGGCACGTCGTTCGCGGTCTGGGCGCCGGGCGCACGCGGCGTACGACTGGAGGGCGACTTCAACAGCTGGGACGGCCGCGAGCACCCCATGCGCCAGCTCGGGCGGTCGGGCGTCTGGGAGCTGTTCGTGCCGGCCGTCGGGGCCGGCACCTGCTACAAGTACGTGATCCTCGGCGCCGACGGCGAGTGGCGGGAGAAGGCCGACCCGATGGCGTTCTGGGCCGAGGTGCCACCGGCGACGTCGAGCCGGGTCTACGAGTCCTCCCACCAGTGGGGCGACGACGCGTGGATGCAGGCGCGCGTGTCCAAGCAGCCGGTGCACGAGCCGATGTCGATCTACGAGGTCCACCTGGCCTCCTGGCGCAAGCGCCACGGGCAGGTGCTGACCTGGGACCAGCTCATCGACGAGCTGGTGCCGTACGTCGCGGATCTCGGCTTCAGCCACGTCGAGCTGATGCCGGTCATGCAGCACCCCTTCGGCGGCTCGTGGGGATACCACGTGACGTCGTACTTCGCCCCGGACTCCCGCTTCGGCGACCCCGACGGCTTCCGTCGCCTCGTCGACGCCTTCCACCAGCGCGGGGTCGGCGTGCTGCTCGACTGGGTGCCCGGCCACTTCGCGACCGACGAGTGGGCGCTGGCCCGCTTCGACGGCACGCCGCTGTACGAGGACCCCAACCCCCAGCGCGGCTGGCACAAGGAGTGGGGCTCCCACATCTTCAACTTCGGTCGCCGCGAGGTGCGCAACTACCTCTACGCCAACGCGCTCTACTGGCTCGAGGAGTTCCATGCCGACGGCCTCCGCGTCGACGGCGTCGCCTCGATGCTCTACCTCGACTACGCGCGCTCGGCGGGCGAGTGGTCACCGAACATCCACGGGGGCAACGAGAACCTCGAGGCCGTGCAGTTCCTCCAGGAGATGAACGCCACCGTCTACAAGCGGGTCCCCGGCGCGACCACGATCGCCGAGGAGTCGACCTCCTGGCCCGGCGTCTCCCAGCCGACCTCCGCCGACGGACTCGGCTTCGGCTTCAAGTGGAACATGGGCTGGATGCACGACACCCTCGACTACCTCGAGCGCGAGCCGGTACACCGGGCCTGGCACCACAACGACCTCACCTTCGGCCTGACCTACGCGTTCACCGAGAACTTCGTGCTCCCCCTCAGCCACGACGAGGTCGTGCACGGCAAGGGGTCACTCCTGCGCAAGATGCCCGGCGACCGCTGGCAGCAGCTGGCGACGCTGCGCGCCTACCTCGCCTTCATGTGGGCCCACCCCGGCAAGCAGCTGGTCTTCATGGGCGGCGAGATCGGCCAGGAGTCCGAGTGGGCCGAGTCCCGCGAGCTCGACTGGTGGCTGCTCGACCACCCCGAGCACCTCGGCGTCCACCGGCTCATGAAGGACCTCAACGCGGCGTACTCCTCCTCGCCCGCGATCTGGTCCCGCGAGAACGAGGCCTCGTCGTTCGAGTGGATCGACGCCAACGACGCGGGGCGCAACGTCTTCTCCTTCATCCGCCGTGGGGTCTCGACAGGCTCGACCGGCGGTGGCGGCTCGACCGGCGGAGGATCCGACGTGGTGTGCGTGACCAACTTCGCGGCAGTCCCCCATCCGGACTTCCGGCTCGGCCTCCCCTCCGTCGGCGAGTGGCGTGAGATCCTCAACACCGACGCGGGCACCTACAGCGGCTCCGGCGTCGGCAACCTCGGCTCCGTCGTCGCGCACGAGGGCCACCACAGCGGCCAGCCGGCCCACGCCACCTTGGTGGTGCCACCGCTGGCCACGATCTGGCTCCGCCGCGACTGACGCCGCGTTCTGGTTCTGCGTATCGCGCGCTTCATCAAGGTATGTAGGGACATCCGCTCTTCCCAAGCTGAATTGATCGAGGGAAGTGGTGGTTGGTCTACATACCTTGATGAAGCGATAGGGATGCGCCGCGCGGTCTGTCCACAGGGCATCTGAGCCGCTGATTGACGTCCGAGCACGGCGGGCATCGAGTGCGCATGGATCCACTTCGCTACCTCGTCGACACCGAAGGATTCTTCACCCGTGCTCAGGCTCGCGAGCTCGGGTACACCGACAAGCTGGTCACGCAGATGGTGCGCGGTCGAATCTGGAGGCGGCTCCGTCGGGGCTACTACACGTTCGTGGACGTCTGGGACCGGCTCACACCCGAGGCACGACACCTCGCCCTCGCGCATGCGGTGATGCACTCACTGGGGCCTGCAGTCGCGCTCAGTGGCGTGAGCGGCCTGCTCGAGCACGGCGTCGACACCTGGGGAATGTCGCTCGAGCGGGTCCACGTCACGCGCCTGGACGACGGACCAGGCCGGACGGAGGGCGATGTCGTTCATCACGAAGGTCTGTGCGTCGCCGACGATCTGGTCGACATCCGAGGAAGACCTGTGGTTTCGGCACGACGTTGTGCGATCGAAGCCGGATCTCGCGCGACACCGGAAGCCGCCCTGGTGTCGTTCGACTCGCTCCTGCACCGGCGGCTCTGCACCCACGACGAGCTCATGGCCCAGTTCGAGGGGATGGCTCACTGGCCGTTCACGCGCAAGCTGCACATCGTCGTCCGCATGGCTCGTGGCGACGCGGCGAGTCCAGGTGAGTCGCGTGGCAGATGGCTGTTCTGGCTCGGCGGCCTCCCAGCACCGATCCTCCAGTTCGAAGTTCGCGATGCTGAAGGGCGGGTGGTGGCAACCTGCGACTGGGGGTGGCCGAACGACGGTCTGCTCGGTGAGTTCGACGGCAAGATCAAGTACGGGCGCCTACTGAGGCCCGGGCAAGAGCCTGGAGAAGTCGTCTTCGCGGAGAAGCGACGCGAGGATCTGATTCGCGAGATCACCGGCTGCGTCATGGTGCGGCTCGTGTGGGAAGACCTTGATCGACCGCGCGTGACGCTCGCCCGTGTCGCCAGGCTGCTCCGCCGCACCGGGTGAGCGCCCGAGTCACAGGTTCATCAAGGTATGTAGGTCGGACCGCACTTCCCACGATCAATTGGGCACGGGAAGCGACGGTTCGTCCACATACCTTGATGAAGCGTCAGCCGGCGACGGGCCAGCAGACCTCGGTGGAGTGGGCGAGCAGGTCGTCCTCGTCACCGAGGGGGAAGTAGCGCTCCCTGATCGGCCCCTCGGAGGCGGAGGCCTGTTCGTGGACCCAGCGGCCCAGGGCCCCGTAGGCACGGTCCAGGTCGAGCAGCGGGCCGTCGTACGTCGTGACGGCGAGGCGGCTCGCCGGGACCTGGTACGCCGAGACCCGCGCCGGTAGGCGGGCCGGGACGGAGACGACCGGCACGAAGGCGACGAGGTCGCCGGTCTCGTCGGTGAAGTACTCGGTCGGGAAGAGCGCGCCGTCCGCGCCCGCTCGCTCGACTCCGGTGACCCGCAGTGCTCGATGCAGGTCGGCGAAGGCACCCATCCACCAGGCGACCACCTCGGCGCCCGCGACCCGCTCGGCGATGGCCAGCGTGGTGGTCTCCGGCTCGTGGCGGTAGCTGACGGGGAAGGATCGGCCGTCCTCGCCGAGCATCCGCTTCAGCGACTCGACAGTCGCCCGGGTCTCCTGCAGCTGAGCGCTCATCCGGTCGAGGTGGTCGACGATCACCGCGTTGCGCGACCCGTCGTCGGGCGCCTCGAGGAGCTCACGCAGCCGTTCGATCGGCAGGTCGAGGTCGCGGAAGCGGCGGATCACCTGCGCGGTCGAGACCTGCGACACGTCGTAGAAGCGGTAGCCCGACGACGGGTCGATCCGGGTCGGCTCCAGAAGCCCGGTCTCGTGGTAGTGCCGCAGCGTCTTCACCGACAGGAACGTCATCCGTGAGAACTCACCGATCGTGAGCAGCTCGCCTCTGGTCATGGTGCCAGCCAACACTCTCCGGTCGGGGGAGGGTCAAATTCCTCGTCGGTGGAGCCCGTCGAGACCTGCCCTTGACCCTCCCCCGACGGGAGACCTGACGGTCGACGTCATGAACACGAAAGACACCACCACCACCACTTCGAAAGCAGACACCCGCCGACCCCGCGACCGGCTGGGCTCCGCTGGCCGTGCTCATGTGCGGGACCTTCCTGGTCGTCCTGGACTTCTTCATCGTCAACGTCGCCCTGCCGTCCATGCAGCGCGATCTCCACGCCTCGAGCAGCGGCCTCGAATGGGTCGTCGCCGGGTACGGCCTCACCTTCAGCGCCCTCCTCATCGCCGTGACCCGGCTCGGTGACCGCTGGGGTCGGCGCCGGATGTTCTCGATGGGCGTCGCCCTCTTCGTCCTCGCCTCCGCCGCCTGCGGCGCCGCGCCGTCGACCGAGCTCCTCGTCGGCGCCCGGCTCGCCCAGGGCGTCGCCGGCGCGATGGTCTCGCCGATGGTCCTGGCCCTGATCGGCGACGTGTACGCCGGCCCGCGGATGCCGCGCGCGATCGGTGTCTATTCCACCGTGATGGGTCTGGCCGCGGCGACCGGGCAGCTGATCGGCGGCGTGCTGATCCACCTGGACCTGGCCGGCTCCGGCTGGCGGGCGATCTTCTGGGTCAACGTCCCGTTCGGGATCGCCGCGCTCGTCCTCGCCCCGCGACTGCTGCCCGACCGACGCGACACGGCGGCCACCCGGCCGGACGTGGTCGAGCTCGTCCTGGCCACGACAACCCTGACTGCGGTGCTGCTCCCGCTGCTCGAAGGCCGCCGGCTCGGCTGGCCGCTGTGGACCTGGCTCAGTCTCGGCCTGGCGCTGGTCACCGCGCTGCTCACGGTGGCCCGCAGCCGCTCGCTGATGCGGCGCGGAAGCCGCCCGCTGATCGCCCCCGAGGCGTTCCGCTCCGCGACGGTCCGGGTCGCCATCGCCTGCCAGGGCTTGCTGTTCGTAGGGATGGCGTCGTACTTCCTGGTCCTGGCGCTCTACCTGCAGAACGGTCGCGGTCTCGGCGCTCTCGCCTCGGGCGCCGTCTTCACCGTCGTGGCCGTCCCGTACATGGCCGGCACCGGCAACCAGCGCCGCCTGGCCGCTCGGCTCGGCCGGGCAACCGTTCCCGTCGGCGCCGCGACGTTCGCGCTGGGCCATCTCGTGCTCCTCGCGGCGGTGGCCGAGAACGGCGTCGGCGGCTCGGTCGCTGCTCTCTTCCCGGGGCTGGCCCTGTCCGGCTTCGGGATGGGGGTCACCTTGACCGCGCTGATCGACGGCGCCATGAGCGGGGTGGACCCGGCCTCCGCCGGCGAGGTCTCCGGGGTGCTGTCCACCGTGCAGCAGGTCGGGAACGCCCTCGGTGTCGCGCTCGTCGGGATGGTGTTCTTCGGCGCCCTCTCCGGCGGCTACGCCCACGCGTTCGAGTGGAGCCTTGTCGTCCTGGTCTGCTCGACGGGCGCGGTCGCGCTCCTCGGCACCCGCCTCCATGCCCGGACGCGCGGCGAGGAGCCGGTCGCTCTCACGGCCTGACGGCCTGGTTAGGGTCGGAGGGTGACCGAGCCACCGGAGCAGCCCACGCTGACCGATGGCGACGTCACCCTCCGCCCCTGGCGCGACGCGGACGTCGCCGACGCCGTCGCCGGCCACGACGAGCTGATCGCCCACTGGTTCGGCTGGCCCGCGGACGCAGTCAACCCCGAGCGGATGCAGAAGGCGATCCACGACTGGCGCGCGACGTACGCCGACGACCGGTCGGCGGTCGGGTTCGCCGTCGAGGACGGCGACGGCCTGGCCGGCAGCGTCGACGTACGCCGTCGGGAGGACGGCGTGGGCGAGCTGTCCTGGGCGCTCTTCCGGGGGCGCCGCGGGCACGGTGTGGCCACCCGTGCGGTGCGGCTCCTGGCCGACTACGCCCTCACCGACACCAGCAGCGGCGGGCTCGGGTACTCCCGGGTCGAGGCCAAGGTGGAGCCCGGCAACGAGGCCTCGCTCCGTGTCGCCACCCGCTCCGGCCTCCGCCGCGAGGGCGAGCGCCGCATCGAGCCCGGCACGGGCGACCGTGACGAGACCACGTCGTACGTCGTCCTGGCCCGGCTGGCGAGCGACCCGCCGATCACCGAGCCCACCGCGTTCCGCGCACTCCTCAACTCCTTCCTCCCCCGCAAGCGCGCGATCAGCCAGCTGCTCGTCCGCGACCGCGACGGCCGCGTCCTGATCTGCCAGCTCACCTACAAGCGCGACTGGGACCTCCCCGGCGGTGTGGTCGAGGTGGGCGAGTCGCCACGCGAGGCGGCAGGGCGCGAGATCGAGGAGGAGCTCGCGCTCAACCTCGACCCCGGCGACCTGCTGCTCACCGACTGGCTCCCACCCTGGGGCGGCTGGGACGACGCGGTCTGCCTCGTGTTCGACGGCGGCCAGCACGACGCGAGCCTCCTCGACCCGATGACCCTCGAGCCGCGCGAGATCCGGCACGCCGAGTTCGCGACGCTCGAGCAGGTGCGCGAACGATGTGCCGACTTCACCGCGCGCCGGATCGCCTCGGCGCTGGCCGTCGCGAGCGGCGAGGCCCGACCGGCGTACGTCGAGAGCGGCGGAGCCTGAGACCACCGCCGACCGAGGACGTTCGGTCCTCGCCAACTCCACGAGGACACGCAAGGATCGGAGCCATGACCTACGTCTACGACTTCACCCAGGGCGACAAGGACCAGAAGGACCTCCTCGGCGGCAAGGGCGCCAACCTCGCGGAGATGACGAACCTCGGGCTACCGGTGCCGCCAGGCTTCACGATCTCGACCGAGGCCTGCCGCGCCTACCTCGAGGCGGGCGACCTGCCGGACGGTCTCGAGGGTGAGCTCGGCGAGCACCTGCGCGGGCTCGAGGACGCGATGGGACGCCGGCTCGGGGACCCCGCCGACCCGCTCCTGGTCAGCGTCCGCTCCGGCGCGAAGGTCTCGATGCCCGGGATGATGGAGACGGTGCTCAACGTCGGCCTCAACGACGACTCCGTGCGCGGCCTGGCCGACCAGAGCCACGACGAGCGGTTCGCGATGGACTCCTACCGACGGCTGCTCCAGATGTTCGGCGCCACCGTGCTCGGCATCGACGCCGAGGTGTTCTCGCGGGCCCTCGACCGGCTCAAGAAGGACCGCGGCACCGAGTCCGACACCGACCTCGGCGCCGACGACCTGCGCGAGCTGGTCGAGACCTTCAAGGGCTCCATCTCCGAGCACGCCGGCCGCGACTTCCCGCAGGACCCGCGCGAGCAGCTCGACCTCGCGATGCGCGCCGTCTTCGACTCGTGGAACACCGGGCGCGCCGCGCTGTACCGCCGCCAGGAGCGGATCGAGGAGGGCCTCGGCACCGCGGTCAACGTGCAGGCGATGGTCTTCGGCAACCTCGGTGACGACTCGGGCTCGGGCGTGGCCTTCACCCGCGACCCGGCGTCGGGCAACCAGGGCGTGTACGGCGACTACCTGCAGAACGCGCAGGGCGAGGACGTCGTCGCCGGCATCCGCAACACCGTGTCCCTGGCCGACATGGAGAAGGTCGACCAGACGTCGCACGACGAGCTGCTCGGGATCATGGCGACGCTGGAGAAGCACTACCGCGACATGTGCGACATCGAGTTCACCGTCGAGCGCGGCAAGCTCTGGATGCTCCAGACGCGGGTCGGCAAGCGCACCCCCGCGGCCGCGTTCCGGATCGGCCGGCACATGACCGACGAGGGCCTGATCGACGCCGACGAGGCGACCCGCCGCGTCACCGGCGCCCAGCTCGCGCAGCTGATGTTCCCCCGCTTCGACGAGAAGGCCGACCGCACCCTCGTCGCGAAGGGCATGAACGCCTCACCCGGCGCGGCCGTCGGCAAGGCCGTGTTCGACTCCGACACCGCGGTGGAGTGGGCCGAGCGCGGCGAGGACGTGATCCTGGTCCGCAAGGAGACCAACCCCGACGACCTGCGCGGCATGGTCGCCGCCAGAGGCATCCTGACCAGTCGCGGCGGCAAGACCTCGCACGCCGCGGTGGTCGCCCGCGGCATGGGCCGCACCTGCGTCTGCGGCGCGGAGTCGCTCGACGTGAGCGTCAAGAAGCGGCGGGCCAGGGTTCGCGGTGGCGACCCCATCAACGAGGGCGACGTGATCTCGATCGACGGCACCACCGGCGAGGTGTTCCTCGGCTCCGTGCCCGTGGTCGACTCCTCGGTGATGCGCTACTTCGAGGGGGACCACGTCGACGAGGACATCGTCGCAGCGGTCGACGGCGTGATGAGGCATGCCGACGACGTACGCCGCCTCCGGGTGCGCGCGAACGCGGACACCCCCGAGGACGCCGCCCGTGCCCGACGGTTCGGCGCCGAGGGGATCGGCCTGTGCCGGACCGAGCACATGTTCCTCGGCGAGCGCCGCCAGCTGGTCGAGGACCTGATCGTGGCCGACGACGTGGAGGGCCAGGAGGCCGCCCTGTCGGCCCTGCTGCCGCTTCAACGCGACGACTTCCGCGGCATCTTCGAGGCGATGGACGGCCTGCCGGTGACGATCCGGCTGATCGACCCGCCGCTGCACGAGTTCCTCCCCGACTTCACCGACCTGTCGGTGAAGGTCGCGCTCGAGGACGACCACGACGGCATGGACGAGCACGACCAGAAGCTGCTCGAGGCGGTCAAGCGGCTGCACGAGCAGAACCCGATGCTCGGCCTGCGCGGAGTCCGCCTCGGGATCGTGATCCCGGGCCTGTTCGCGATGCAGGTGCGCGCGATCCTGGAGGCGGCGGCCCAGCGGATCGCCGAAGGCGGCGACCCCCACCCCGAGATCATGATCCCGCTGGTCGCGTCGGTCACCGAGCTCGACCTGGTGCGAGGCATGGTCTCCGAGGTCGCCACCTCGATCGAGGAGGAGCGCGGCCAGCCGGTCCCCCACAAGGTCGGCACGATGATCGAGCTCCCGCGTGCGGCTGTGACCGCCAACGAGATCGCCAAGTCCGCGGAGTTCTTCTCCTTCGGCACCAACGACCTGACCCAGATGACCTGGGGCTTCTCGCGTGACGACGTCGAGTCGTCGTTCTTCAGCCGCTACCTCGAGGCCGGCATCTTCCAGGTCAGCCCCTTCGAGAGCCTCGACGTCGACGGCGTCGGTCGCCTGGTGCGGCACGCCACGCGGCTCGGCCGTCAGGCCAACCCCGACCTGCACGTCGGGGTCTGCGGGGAGCACGGCGGCGACCCGGCGTCGATCCATTTCTTCGACGAGGTCGGGCTCGACTACGTCTCCTGCTCGCCGTTCCGCGTTCCGGTCGCGCGACTGGAGGCGGGCCGCTCGTCACTCGGTGGTTGAGCAGGTCGCTCTGCGACCGTCTCGAAACCACCGCGACCGGCACGGTGGTCTGATTCCGAGACGGCGCCGGCGCCTCCTCAACCGTCGGAGTACGGCCAGCCCTCGCGCATCGGGCCGTCGTCCCCGGGCTCGATCAGGTGCTCGTGTCCGAAGATGGCCGCGAACACCTCGGGCGGCATCGTCAGGAAGCCTTCGATGTCGGTGGCCTGCGAACGGTGGGCCTCCAGGGACGCACGCTTCTGGGGCAGGTAGGCGGCGGTGTCGACGCGCCACGTGATCTCGTCCTCGGTGCTGCCGAGCGGGTTGCCGTCGTCCATCGGCGCCTCGGGGTCGAAGTCGTCGAGGTCCACGCCGGCCTCGCGAGCCGCCCGCATCAGCGCGACGATCTCGGTGCGGTTCATGGTCGACTCGAGCAGGCGCGGCCGCGAGGCGGCGAGATCGGCGGCGCGGTGCGCGACGTGGTGGACCTTCACGTGGTCGGGATGGCCGTAGCCGCCATGCCAGTCATAGCCGACCAGGAAGTCCGCCTGCTCCTGGTCGAGGACATCGGCCACCCGTTGCGCCGCCTCATCCAGGTCGGCGCGATGGAGGGACCCCTCGAGGTCGTTCTGCTCCCAGCCGGACATGCCCGAGTCGGAGTAGCCGAGCCAGACGATGCGAGCGAGCCCGATGGCGGCCGCGGAAGCCTCGGCCTCGCGCCGGCGGTAGTCCGCCACGGTCTCGCCGTCGACGGCGTCGGCCGCCACCTCGCCGTGCTCACCATGGGTGGCGAAGACCACCACGACGCGGTGACCCTCGGCCACCGCGCGCGCCATCGTGCCGGCCGTCTGGGACGCCTCGTCGTCGGGATGCGCGTGCAGGTAGACGATGGTGGCCATCAGAAGAGGGCGGACGCGAGGTTCTGCCGCCCTCGCAGGACGCGTGGGTCGTCGTTGCCGACCGCCGCGAACAGGCCGAGCAGGTGCTCACGCGCAGCGTTGCGCTCGTCGCCCGTCGTACGCCGGACCAGGTCGACCAGGCGGGCGAAGGCGTCGTCGACGTGGCCGCCGAGCAGGTCGAGGTCGGCCACCAGGCTCTGGGCGGCGACGTCGTCGGGGTCGGCCGCAGCGGCCGCGCGGGCGGCGTTCAGGTCGACGTCCTGGGTGCGCTGCAGCACCCTGGCCATCGCCAGTCCTGCGGCCGCTTCGGTGTCGGCCGGGTTGGCGTCGACGAGGCGTTGGTACTCCGCGACCGCACCGTCGATGTCGTTGTCCTCCAGCGCCTGCTGAGCGGCGGCGTAGCGAGGGTCGGGCTGCTCCTCCCCCTCGTCGCCGTCCGGCACCGCAACGCGCAACGGCTGGTGGCGGGCGGTGATGCCCTGAGTGGTGAGTCCCTGGGCGAGCTGGTTGAGCAGCGTGCGGATCTCGTCGAGGGAGAGCATGCCGGGGATCGGCTGGGCCGCCGGCCGGCCGTCGAGGATCACCATGACCAGGGGCACCTGCGGGATCTGGAGCGCCTGCGCGATGGTCGGGGCCGCGTCGATGTCGACCAGACCGGCCAGGAAGCGGCCGTCGTACTCGCCGGTCGCGGTCACCACGTCGTCGGCCATCGCGGCGCTCTCGGGCGCCCGGGTCGGCGAGTAGAACACCAGCACGACCGGCGCGGTGACCGAGGCGTCCAGGACCGTCTGGAAGTTCTCCTCCGAGACGTCGAGGGCGTACGACGAGCGGACACCGCCGGGAGGTGCCCCGCCCGGGGCGCCCGTGGGCGGAGGACCACCAGCCGGGGCACCGCCGGGAGGTTGCGCGCCGGCGCCCGGTGCCGGACGGTTCAGGCCCGAGAGGTCGATCGCGCCCGGACGGCTGAACGGCTGTTGCGTCATGGTGGCAATCCTAGGGAAGGCCCCACGGGGCCCGCACGAGGCCCAGCTCCACGGCCTCCTCCCACAGCTCCTCGCGGACACTGGGATGGGCAGCGTTCTCGATCAGCTGCCGCGCCTGCTCGTCCTGGTCGTTCCCGTAGATCTCGGCCGTGCCCTGCTCGGTCACCACCGCGGTCATCTGGAACGACGTCACCGGCTCGTCGACCAGCGGCACGATCGTCGAGCAGTCCGCCTTCGGGTGCCACGAACGCAGGGCGATGAAGGCCTGGCCGCCGAGGCTGTGCATGGCCCCGACGATGAAGTCGGTCTGGCCGCCGAATCCGCTGTGGATCCGGGCCTGGATCCGACTCGCGTTCGCCTGCGCGAAGAGGTCGACCTGGAGCGCGGTGTTGACGCTGACCATCGACGGGTTGCGCGCGATCCTGGCCGGGTCGTTGGTGACCTCGGTCCGGCGCAGCTCGACCCGCTCGTTGCCGTCGACCCAGGCCAGGAGCTCGGGCGACCCGAACAGGAAGGACGCCGTGATCGGGACCTTGCGGTCCAGCGCCCCGGCCCGCTCGAGGGCCAGCACGCTGTCTGAGAACATCTCGGTCCAGACCCGCAGCCCGCGACGGCCGACGAGCCCGTGCATGGTCGCGTCGGGCACCGCACCGATCCCCGCCTGGAGCGTGGCCCCGTCACTGACCCGCTCGGCCAGCAGTCTCCCGATCGTCGCCGAGTCCCCGTCGACGCTGCCCACCGGAGCGTGCGGCAACGGGCTGTCGGCGTCGACCAGCACGTCCACCTGGTCGAGCTCCAGCAGGGCGTCGCCGTAGGTCCACGGCATCTGGGCGTTGGTCTGCGCGATGACGACGCCGCCGTTGCGCCGGGCGGCCTCGACCGCCGACGGCAGCACGTTGACCTCGACGCCGAGCGACACCTTCCCGTCGCGCGGCGGGGTCGTGTGGAGCACCACCGCGTCGGGGGTGAGTCGGTTCGCGAACAGGGTCGGGACCATCGACAACCGCGACGGCAGGTACCTCAGGCGCGGGCTCTTGCGCATGCCCGGCCCGACGAACGAGGTCTCGTGCGTGACGCCTTCCCGGTCGGGAACCCCCGGCGGTGCGTTCAGCACCCAGAGCCGATAGCTGTCGAGCGCCTCGTCGATGAGGCCGACGACGTGCCACGGGAGGGCATGGTTGCCGGCGACGACGATCCGCGGGTCGGGCGGGAGTGAGCGCAGCGCGCTCTGCAGATCCACGGTCCGATCAGATCAGAAGCGAGCAGGCTCCCGGTACTCGCCCCACTCCGCGCGCAACGCGTCGCAGATCTCACCGAGCGTCGCCTCGGCCCGGCAGGCCTCCAGCATCGCCTCGATCATGTTGCCGTCGGTACGCCCGACCTCGACCATCCGCTGCACGGCGGCACTGGCCGCGGCCTCGTCACGCGTCGTACGCCGCTCCGCCAGCGCGCGGACCTGCTCGACCTCGACCTCGTGGGAGACCCGCAGGATCTCGAGGTCGTGGGTGATCGAGTCGGTGTGCACGTTGACACCGACGATCCTCTTCTCGCCCTTCTCGAGTGCCACCTGGTACTGGAAGGCCGCCTCGGCGATCTCGGACATGAACCAGCCGTCCTCGATGCCGCGCAGGAGCCCCTTCGTCATCGGGATCTCGCCGCGCCGCGACGCCTCGGCCAGCCCGTCGGTGTCGTCGTGGGTGAGGTCCGAGCCGCCCATCGCCAGGATCCGGTCGAAGATCGCGTTCGCCTCGGCCTCGATCTGGTCGGTGAGTGCCTCGACGTACCAGCTGCCACCGAGAGGGTCGGCGACGTTGACGACGCCGGTCTCCTCCATGATCACCTGCTGGGTGCGCAGTGCGATCTCGGCCGCCTGCTCGCTGGGCAGTGCGAGTGTCTCGTCGAGGGCGTTGGTGTGGAGCGAGTTCGTCCCGCCGAGCACGGCCGAGAGCGCCTCGATGCCGGTGCGGACCACGTTGTTGTAGGGCTGCTGCGCGGTCAGCGAGACACCGGCGGTCTGGGTGTGGAACCGCAGCCACTGCGCCTTCTCGCTCTGCGCGCCGTAGACGTCACGCAGCCAGCGGGCCCAGATCCGGCGCGCGGCGCGGAACTTCGCGATCTCCTCGAAGAAGTCGACGTGGGCGTCGAAGAAGAAGGACAGGCCAGGGGCGAAGACGTCGACGTCGAGGCCGCGGCTCAGGCCCAGCTCGACGTACCCGAACCCGTCGGCGAGCGTGAAGGCCAGCTCCTGCGCGGCCGTCGAGCCCGCCTCGCGGATGTGGTAGCCGGAGACCGAGAGCGGCTTGTACGCCGGGATCTTCTCGGCGCAGTACTCCATCAGGTCGCCGATCAGCCGGAGGTGGGGCTCGGGTCCGAACAGCCACTCCTTCTGCGCGATGTACTCCTTGAAGATGTCGGTCTGCAGCGTGCCGTTGAGCTTCCCGGTGTCGACGCCCGCCCGTTCGGCGGCGACGATCATCATGCAGAACACCGGCACCGCCGGCCCGCTGATCGTCATCGAGGTGGTGACCGACCCGAGGTCGATCCCCCCGAAGAGTCGCTCCATGTCGGCGGCAGAGTCGATCGCGACGCCGCAGTGGCCGACCTCGCCGAGGCTCATCTGGTCATCGGAGTCGCGGCCCATCAGGGTGGGCATGTCGAAGGCGACGCTGAGGCCACCCCCGCCTCGGCCCAGGATCATGTGGTACCGCTCGTTGGTCTGCTCGGCGTTGCCGAAGCCGGCGAACTGCCGGATCGTCCAGGTGCGGCCCCGGTAGCCGGTCGGGTAGAGCCCGCGGGTGAACGGGAACTCGCCCGGCCACTCGGAGGTCTCGGTGCCGTACGCCGGCTCGACGGCCATCCCGGACAGCGTCGAGAAGTCCGCCTCGCGCACGCGGGATCTCTGGTAGCGGTCCTGCCAGCGGGAGCGAGCGTCCTGCACGTCGTCGGCCATGCCTAGATAGTAGGACGTCCTACTAAATTCTGCCTAACTCGACAGGTCCGCGAGCAGCTGGACCTTGGTCTTCCGCGAGTAGCCCGGAAGCCCGCGGGTCCGGGCCTCGGCTCGGAGCGCGGTCACCGTCCAGGTGTCGTCCGGCGTGGTCGAGCGTCCGGCCACCGCCGGGGGTGGCACGGGTGCCACGACCGCCGGGACCGCCCGTGCGCGGGCCTTCCACTTCGCGGCGCGCGCCTCGGACTTGGCGAGCCGTCTGCGTGCTGCGGTGAGCTCGGACTTCGTCCCTGCCGCCTTCGACTGCTGCTCCTTGGCCCGCACCTTCCACTTCTCCACGGACTTCTCCGCGGTTGCGAGCTGCGACTTCAGCTTCTTGACGGTGCCCTTGAGCTGCTTCTCCGCGGACTCGGCCCCGGACCTCTGCTTCTTCTTCGCCACGTCGTCATCCTGCCGTACCGAGATGAACGACTCACAGCAGTGGGCGAACCGTGCCGTTCGCGCTGAGTTGCGCGGCGACGAGATGTGCGGGCGTGGCCGCGAGATCCGGGAAGAGGGCGCGCGTCTCGCGGTCGTCCGGATGGCTCATCTCGTCCATCGCCAGGGCACCCAGGCAGATCCGGCGTAGCTGGGGCGCCGCCAGCCCCAGCGTCCAGGCGGCGGTACGGACCACGGGTCTGGGCACGTGGGCAGGCGTGCCGGGCCACCTCAACCCGGCCATCATCGAGCGGGCAAGCCCGTCGAGGGAGAGTCGTTCCGGGCCGACGAGGTCGAGGGTGCGCCCCCGGAGTGCGGGATCCTCGACCGCGGCCACCACGAGGGCGGCCACCTCCGCGACGTCGACCCACGGGATCGGGTTGTCGCCGCGCCCGAGCACCTTCGGGCGCTGTGAGCGTCCGGCACTGTCGGCCAGCACCTGCAACCACGTCTGCACGAAGGCCGCCGGCCGGATCACCGTCGTGGGGCATCCCGAGGCCCACGCCACCTCCTCGGCGGCGAACTTCATCCGGCACAGGTCCCACGAGGCATCGCGGGCCGCTCCGCACGTCGAGACCAGGACGATCTCCGCCCCGAGCAGCCGCGCGGCGTCGACCAGCACCGCGTTGCCGTCGCGGTCCACCGAGGCCGGGCTCACCCGGCCCGGGCCTGCGAACCCCTGGACGGCGGACACGACGACCGACACGCCCTGCATCGCCTGCCCGACCGCTACGCGGTCACGCACGTCTCCCACCACGAGCTCGAGGTTGGTCGGGGGCTGCGGGCCGGGCGCATGGAGTCCTCGGCTCATCACCCGGACCGGGTGGCCGCTCGCGGCCAGCCGTGCTGCGACGAGAGCGCCCAGTCGTCCGGTGCCACCCACGACCAGGATCACAACGAGGCTCCGGTGACTTGCTGGATCGCCTCATCGGCGGTCGTCGGCTCGTCCCCGACGGGCTCGACGAAGAACCGACCGGCGCGAGCCCGGCCGCCGTCCACGTCGAACACGATCACGCCGCGCATCAGCTGGGGATTGCCGTCGCGCCGCGTCCCCCGCATCTCCCATTCGCTCCACACCCGGTCCTCCTCGGTGGTCGAGGTCAGCACCTCGACCCGGAGGTCGGGCACCGCAGCGAACAGGCCGGTCCAGTTCCGGCGTACCTGGTCCGTGCCGACGAAGCTCCGTGCCGGGTGGCACGGAGCGGTCAGGGCGTAGTCCTCGTGGAAGCAGCCCACGATCGCCTCGACATCGTGCGCGTTCGTGACGTCGACCAGACGCCCGACGAAGTCCTGGGTCTCCATGGGACCGCCTCCACTTTTGATACAGTTCCCTGTAATGAATACTCGAGTGTGCTCCCGATGACCCCAGCGGTCAAGGGCCGCGCCTACGACGCTTCCCGACGGCGGGCGCGTGCCCTCGAGCGACGTGCTCGCGTGCTCGACGTCGCCTGGGAGCAGTTCCGCACCCAGGGGTACGCCGCCACGACCGTCGCCGCGGTCGCCCACGGCGCTCGCGTGTCGGAGGAGACCGTCTACAAGACCTTCGGCGGCAAGTCGGGACTGGTCCGCGAGCTCCGCACCCGTGCCTTGGCCGGCGCCGGCAGCGAGCACGCCGAGACCCGGTCCGACCGTCTCCGCGGGGAGGACGACCCGGTGCGGATCGTGCGCGGGTGGGCACGGCTGGCAGCGGAGGTGGCGCCCCGGGTGGTCCCCGTCCTGCTCCTGGTGCGCGACGCCGCCCTGGTCGACCCGGCGATGCGGACGATGGTCGCCGAGCTCGATGCGGAGCGATGGCGGCGGATGGCCGACAACGCGGGAGCACTGCAGCGCGGCGGACACCTCCGCCCGGGGATGACGAAGCGGCGGGCGACCGACCTCATGTTCTCCGCCAGCTCACCGGAGATGTTCGAGCTGCTCGTGCTGCGCTGCGGGTGGGACCTGTCTCGGTATGCGCGCCACCTCGAGGACACGCTCCGTGCGGGCCTGCTGACGCCCTGAGCGATCAACGCCGCCAGCGGTAGAGCTGCCCGTCCCGCACCTCGACCTCGGTCGGCGGGCGAGGGGTCGGGTGCCCGACGAGATGGTCGAGCACGCGGGTACGCCCGCGCAGCGCCACGTCGCCGTCCTCGAAGCGGAGGTACGGATGCAGCAACGGGCGTACGCCGTGCCAGTCCTGGCGTTCGACGAGGTCCCACGCCCGCATCGCCGGAGCCGGCAGCTCGGGCAGGTCGTGGAGCATCTGTGGTGTGCACATCCGCCAGGCGTCGGTCACCAGCTCGCGCATCTCGTCGTCGCCCAGCCGGTCGAGGTGGGCGCAGACCCACTGGTAGCGCAGATCGGCGGTGCCGGGCAGGAAGAACGTCCCCGGGTCGGAGGCGACCAGCCCGTCGCGCTCGGTCTTGGGGAAGCCGAAGCCCATCTGGGTCTCGTCGCGCGAGAACGCCACGAAGACGATCTGCTTGACCTTCAGCTTCCACCGCCCGCGCACCTCACGCTCGTAGACGCGGGGCAGCGCCAGTCCCACGCGGCGTACGACGTCGGAGGTGGTCACTCCTTCATCCTCCGTCACCCGGCCTGGACGCGCCGCCTCAGAAGTCGCCGGCCCCTCGGCGTACCGGAGAGAGCAGGGCGGAGAGCTCGGCGAGCTGGCCGTCGGAGAGCGCACCCAACGCGAAGTCGGCACCGATCAGATCGGCCGACGCCCGCTCGACCAGCGCGCTTCCGGCGTCGGTGATCTCGGCGAGGACCGCACGGCCGTCGTCGGGGTGGGGCCTGCGCACGACCAGCCCGTCGGCCTCGAGCCGCTGCACGATCGAGGTGATCGAGGTCGGATGCACCTGGAGCCGCTCCCCCATCTTGCCCAGCGGTAACGAGCCCCGCGAGGAGAAGCAGAGCAGCACCAGGGCCTCGTAGCGCGCGAAGGTGAGCCCGTGCGGCTTGAGGATCGCGTCGAGCCGGCCGAGCACGAGCTGCTGTACGCGCATCAGCGACGTGACGGCGTGCATCGCGGGGACGCCGTCCCATCGCAGTGCCCACTGCCGGGCGGCCTCGTCGATCGGATCGAACGGCAGCGGCATGGGGGGAGCCTATTCCGGCGACGGACAGCATCGGGGCTGGGTGCGATCCGCGCGATCGCCGGCCCCGCCGCAGCGCCAGCCCTTGGGCTGGCCGTGGACGTCGTTCCGGTGGTCTTGTGGTTGCGGTTTGGAAGAACGAAGCGTGTGGTCGCGGTCGGCTTGTGGTTGCGGTGCCTCCGGATGTTTGCTTTCGGGTACGGCGTTGTTTGAGGTGCTCGTTTGGGTTGCGGCTTTTCTCTTTCGCATAGGATCGAGCCCGGATGGCCATTTTCTGTGGATGATCTCGGATCGTGGGATAAACCCTGTGGATATCGGTTGGAATGTCGGTGGCCACTGATTCGATATCCGTATGTCGATCTCGGAGCTCGCCCCCGGCGCCAGCCCTGCGCTGGCGCTCGCCGAGGCCTTGGCCGTGGTCCGGGAGGCGGCGCGAGACGCTGTGGTCGGCGAGGTCGGACGACGAGCTGGTCGAGGTGGTCGCCCGGGTCCAGCAGCTCACCTCGGCCCTGGCCGCGGTCGAGGCCGGGGCGGTCGCCGAGGCCGACGCCCGCGACCTGGCCAACAGCGGCTGCACTACGGCTCGACCGGGGACTGGCTCACCCATGTGGGCGGGCTCTCCCGCGGCGAGGGGAAACGCCGAGTGGTCCGGGCCAGGGCGTTGACCGGTGCCCTCGGGCGGACCCGGCAGGGACTGATTGAGGGGACCGTGTCGCCCGGGCAGGCCGACGTCATCGTCCGAGCCGTCGACGACCTGCCCTCCGGTGACCTGGTCCGCCGCCGCGGCGAGAAGCTCCTGGTCCGCCAAGCCGGACACCTCGACGCCACCGAGCTCGCCCGAGCCGGGCGGCACCTGATCGAGGTGGTCGACCCCGACACCGTCGACCGCCGCCTCGAGGCCGCCCTGGAACGCCAGGAACGCGCCGCGCACCTGACCCGCTACCTCTCGATCAGCCCGGACCGCGCCGGCGGCGTCCGCCTGAAGGGCCGCGGGACGGCCGAGGACGGCGCCCTCCTCCTGGCCGCACTCCTGCCCTTGACCTCCCCCGATCCAGCCCCCGACCCGGAGGCCGACCCAGCGACCGACCTGGGGGCCGGGCAGGAGCGCCTCGACCGCCGCGACCACGGCGCCCGGCTCTGGGACGCCCTGATCGCTACCGCCCACCACGCGCTCGACACCGGCCTGCCGCCGGAGACCCACGGCACCCCCGCCCGACTCCTCGTCACCCTCGACCAGCAGACCCTCAAGGGCGACCTGGAGGCAGCCGGGGTCGGCACCACCGCCGACGGCACCGAACTCCCACCCGAAATCCTGCGCCGGCTCGCCTGTGACGCCGAACTCATCCCCGCCGTCCTCGGCACCCACGGCGAGGTCCTCGACCTCGGCCGCCTCCGCCGCCCGGTCACCACCGCCATCTGGACCGCCCTGATGCTCCGCGACCGACACTGCACCTTCCCCGCCTGCCGACGACCACCCCTCATGTGCCACGCCCACCACCTCACCCACTGGGCCAACGGCGGCGAAACGAACCTCGACAATCTCGCCCTCTTATGCGGCCACCACCACAGGGTCATCCACCATTCGCCCTGGCAGATACGACTCAACCCCACCGACCGAAGACCCGAATTCAAACCACCACCCACCCTCGAGACCCATTCCACCTGGATCCGATATCGACCACGAACGGAATAGGCTCCAAACGACGACCCGGCGGCCGGCATGCTAGGACGAGGTTCACGCCCCGGAAGACGGGCGTCGGGCCGGGTCGAGCAGCCGCTCGACGAGCGGAGTGACGGGGCCCGCGGGCAGGGGCGCGCCTCCTCGGGGAAGGGCCTCCCCGTGAGCGCCTCGGCGAGGGCCGTGCCGAGACCGTAGAGGTCCATCGACGCCTCGATCGGCTCACACGCCTCCAGCTCCGGGGCGGCGTGGCCGGTGGCCCCGACCGGCTCGGGTCGAGCACGTAGTCGACCGCGAACGCGGGCGGGCAGGGCGCAGCGGCACCGATCCGACGTAAAGCACCGGCAGGCGGCAGGCCAGCCCCAGGCTGCCACGATGCGAACGCAGCGTGGGCCCGAGCACCCGGCGTACTGCGTGCGGAACCATTCCTCCACCGTGCGTCGAACTCCGCGTCCGCGGAAGGTGTCCGATCGGACTAGGAACGATGGGTCACACGGGGAAGGTTCAGAGCGCGTCGAGCAGGGTACGTGCGGCTGCGTACGGGTCGGACTCCCCCGCTGCGACCGCGGCCGCGAGGTCGTCGAGCTCGGAGCGCCCGTGTACGTCGCCCCAGCGCGCGCGCAGGGCGGTCACCGCGATGGCCTCGATCTCGTCGCGCGCCCGTCGGACCCGCCGGGATGCGAGCTCACCCGACGACTCGAGCCAGGCCCGGTGCCGGTCGATCTCCGTCACGACCTCGTCGAGACCCTCGCCCTTCGACGCGATCGTCTTGATGATCGGCGGCCTCCAGGCGCCCGCACCGCGTTCGGCCAGCGCGAGCATCGACCGGAGGTCGCGCCGCAGGGTGTCCGCACCCTCGCGGTCGGCCTTGTTCACGACGTAGAGATCGCCGATCTCGAGGATCCCGGCCTTCGCGGCCTGGATGCCGTCACCCATGCCGGGCGCGAGCAGGACCAGGGTGGTGTCGGCGAGACCCGCGACCTCGACCTCACTCTGGCCGACCCCGACCGTCTCGATCAGGATGACGTCGCAGCCGGCCGCGTCGAGTACCCGCAGCGCCTGTGGTGTCGTCCAGGCCAGCCCACCGAGGTGACCGCGCGAGGCCATCGAGCGGATGTAGACGTCGCGGTCGAGGGCGTGGTCCTGCATCCGGACCCGGTCGCCGAGGAGGGCACCACCGGAGAACGGCGACGACGGGTCGACCGCGAGGACCCCGACGCGCTTCCCGGCCGCGCGCAGGCGACCTACCAGCGCCGAGGTCGAGGTGGACTTGCCGACCCCTGGGGAGCCGGTGATGCCCACGATCTGGGCGTGACCGGCGTACGGCGCGAGCGCGGCCATCACCTCGCGGAGCAGCGGCGACTCGTCCTCGACCAGCGAGATCAGGCGGGCGACCGCCCGCGGGTCGCCCTCACGGGCGCGGCGGACGAGGTCGCCGACGTCGCCCGTGGAGCGTCGGCTCACGCCTGGGGCACGCGGACAATCAGCGCATCGCCCTGGCCGCCGCCCCCGCACAGCGCGGCCGCACCCACTCCGCCACCGCGGCGCTTGAGCTCGAGCGCCAGGTGGAGAACGATCCGAGCCCCGGACATGCCGACCGGGTGGCCGAGCGCGATGGCGCCGCCGTTGACGTTGACCTTGGCCTCGTCGAGGCCGAGGGCGCGGGTGGAGTCGATGCCGACAGCGGCGAACGCCTCGTTGAACTCGACCAGGTCGAGGTCGGTGGGCGCGATGCCCTCCTTGTCACAGGCGAGCTTGGTCGCGTTCGCGGGCTGCATCTGCAGCGTCGAGTCAGGGCCGGCCACCATGCCGTGCGCGCCGATCTCGGCCAGCCACTCCAGGCCGAGCTCCTCGGCCTTCGCCTTGCTCATCACCACGACCGCGCAGGCGCCGTCGGAGATCTGGGAGGCCGAGCCGGCGGTGATGGTGCCGTCCTTGCGGAACGCCGGACGCAGGGCCGAGAGCGACTCGACAGTGGTGTCGCCGCGCACGCCCTCGTCGGTGCTGACCACGACCGGGTCACCCTTGCGCTGCGGGATGGAGACCGGGACGACCTCGTTGTCGAAGACGCCGTTCTTCCAGGCCTCGGCCGCCTTCTGGTGCGACGCGGCGGCGAAGGCGTCCTGCTCCTCGCGGGTGAGCTCGGTGTGGGTGCCGTTGTAGTCCTCGGTCAGCGCGCCCATCGCCTGCTGGGTCGCCTGGTCGTAGAGGGCGTCGTAGGCCATCGAGTCGACCAACGTGGTGTCGCCGTACTTGAAGCCCTCGCGCGACTTCGGCAGCAGGTGAGGGGCGTTCGTCATCGACTCCATGCCTCCGGCCACGACGACCTCGGCCTCGCCGGCGTTGATCAGCAGGTCGGCCTGCGCGATCGCGTTCAGGCCGGACAGGCAGACCTTGTTGATCGTGATCGACGGCACCGAGAGCGGCAGGCCACCGGCGATGCCCGCGGTGCGGGCAGGATTCTGTCCGGCGCCGGCCAGGATCACCTGGCCCATGATCAGGTAGTCGACCTGGTCGGCCGACACCCCCGCCTTCTCCAGCGCCCCCTTGATCGCCACGCCGCCCAGGTCGGCCGCGGACAGGGACTTCAGGCCGCCGAGCAGACGCCCGATCGGCGTACGTGCTCCGGCGACGATGACGGTTCCGGACATGGTGCCTCCAGCCAGGTTTCGGTGATACCCGTGACGATACCCAGCGGCCGGCCGGAGTCGCGAGGGCGGAGCGAGCCGTACGGCTGAGGAAAACCTCACAGTGAACCGACCACCGAGTGCCCCCGCGGCGTACGACGATGGAGGCATGACCCTCGACGTCCCGCCGCACCTCTTCACCGCGATCGACCACGTCGGTATCGCCGTCCCGGATCTCGACGTCGCCATGGCCTTCTACCGCGACACCTTCGGCATGGAGACCGTGCACGAGGAGACCAACGAGGCGATGGGTGTCCGCGAGGCGATGGTCGCGGTCGGCGACTCCGGCAGCTTCCTCCAGCTGCTCGCGCCGCTGAACGAGTCGTCGACCATCGCGAAGTTCCTCGATCGCCACGGCCCCGGCCTGCAGCAGCTGGCCTACCGGGTCACCGACCTCGAGGCCGTCAGCACCGCCCTTCGGGAACGCGGCGTCCGCCTGCTGTACGACGTGGGCCGGCGCGGCACGGCGGGGTCGCTGGTCAACTTCGTGCACCCCAAGGACGCCGGCGGCGTCCTGGTGGAGCTGGTCGAGCCGGCCCCGGTCGCCTGAGCGCCACCACCGAGCTCCGACGTACCGTCAGAACCCGGGAGCGTCCGCCGGGAAGCTCGCCCGGAGCCGCGTGCCCTGCGGCATGTTGGGCACCAGCTCCAGGTGTCCACCGGCATCGCGGACCGAGTCGCGGAGCAGGCGGAGGCCGAGGTGTCCTTCCTTCTCGGTCGGCTCGCCGCCGTGGCCGTCAGCCCAGTCCTCGCCACCCTCTTCGTTCCCGGCGATGCCGCGTCCGTCGTCCGCGACCAGCACGTGTACCCAGCCGTCATCGCGGCGGATCTCGACCAGCGCGGAGCCGGCGTCCGCGTGCTTGACGACGTTGCGCAGGCCCTCCCGGACGATCCGGTAGGCCAGCCGGGCCGCGCCCTCTCCGAGGCGGAGCTCCGGGTCGACGTGCACCTCGGTGTCGACCTTGTCCGCGGTCTCGAGCACCAGGTTCTCGATCGCCGGTCGCAACCCCGCCCCGGTCAGGTCGGGTGGGTAGACCTCGGCCATGAGCGACCGCAGTCGCTGCACGTTGAGGGTGACCAGGTCGTGGAGCCGCGTGAGGAGGTCGCCGTCGCGCGGGGTCGAACGGCTCTCCTTGACCCGGTCCGCCACCAAGGGCAGGACGAGCCCGGCGCCCGCCAGGTCCTGGATCACTCCGTCATGCAGGTCCTGCGCGATCCGGCGACGCTCGAACTCGGAGGACAGCAACGCGTGCTCCGTCATCCGCTCCCGTTCCTGGTAGGCCCCTTCGACCCGGCGGGCGAGCCGCAGGCTGAGGGGCAGGACGGCCACGCCGAACACCAGGAGCGCAGCCAGTCCCACCAGGACCGTGGCCCGGACGATGGCGTCCTGCTGCCGGGCCGCACCCTCGGGCGACATGTAGGTCTCGAACAGGATCCGGCTGCCGTCGGCGCCGTTGGCTCCGACGTACGTCTCGATGACCGGCCCCTTCTCGTTGCGCTCGCTGATGTTCTCGGGGGCTGACAGGTCGGTGTAGTCCGAGATCGCGTTCGGGCTGTTGAGTGCTTGGCGCTGGTCGGGCTTCAGGGTGTAGCGGCGCCCGATCAGGTCCGGCTCGTCGGACCACAGGACCTTGCCGTCTGCCGACCAGATCTTGATGTGCCGGATCGTGGTGTCGCTCATCCGGTTGCCCATCAACCGGGACATGTCCCCGACGGCGTCGGCGTCGTGGTTTCGGAACCTCTTGGTGACCAGCGGCGCAGCAAGGCTGTCGGCGATCGTCGTCGTCCGGAACGATGCCTCGTCCAGGGTTGCCTGACGGGCGACGAGGTGCGCGATGTAGACCGAGATCAGGACGAGTACCCCGAGGGTCACGGTGGCCCCGATCGCGAAGCGTCGCATGGCCGACCGCACGGCCCAGCGGTCCGTCGACTCGTTCGCATCGGGCGAGGCGCGGCTCACGAGAGGAGACCTTCGCGCTTCGCGATCGCCACGGCTTCGAGCTGGGAGTGGGCATCCAGCTTCGACAGCACGTGCCGTACATGGCCCCGGAACGTGTGGATGGAGATGTCGAGGCGTTGCGCGGCACGACGCGCGTCCACTCCCTCCGCCATCAGCGCCAGCACCTCGGTCTCTCGGTCGCTCAGCGGCGAGTGCCGTGCCGGGACGTCGTCGGCCCCGCGCATGATCAACGTCTGGAGAAGCGACTGGTCGACGACGAACGAACCGCGTCGAGCTGTACGCAGCGCATGGAGGACGTTGGGTAGCGACCCGACCTTGGGCAGCAGCGCGCAGACGCCGGCATCGGCCGCCCGGGTCATCAGGGACCGGCTCGCGTGCGCGGTGAGGACGACGATCCGCAGGTCCCGGTGACGTAGGAGTAGATCGGCGCTCAGCGCGATCCCGTCGTCCGCCCCCAGCTCGACGTCCATGATCGCCAGATCGGGAGTGAGCTCATCGACCATGAGCCGCGCCGTCGCCGCGTCGTGGGCCTGCCCGACGCACTCGATGTCGGGGAGCCCGTCGAGCGCGAGCACCAAGAGCTCGGTGAACGTGCGATGGTCGTCGACCACCAGGACCCGCTGCACGTATGCAGCGTCGCCCGCCCCCGTTTGTTCGTCCATGACGCAATCCCCGTTGTGGCCCGTCCGGTTGTCACCGAGCTTGACCTGCCCGAATGATGCCCGATCCGGCGCAGGATGGTCCAGGAAATGCAACATCCGAGGACTCAGGCCACAGCGAGGATCCTCGCCGCGACCTCGGCGAGCCGCGAGTCCTGCTCCGGTACGACGATGCCGGGCCAGCCCTCGAGCCGTTGCCGCAGCAGGCGCAGCAGGACCTTCAGCTCCGCCCGGTCGGCCGAGCTGTCGCCCTCGTTGCGGGCGAGGAGCCGCGCGTAGATCGCGCGACTGACCGCACAGGGCTCGACCCCGACACGGTCCAGCATCGCCGCACGGAGACGGCCGTACGCAGTGAGGGCCTCGCCCGCCCGGCCGAGGTGCTCCAACGACTCGAGCACGACCTGCCACGCACCTTCGGCGCACTCGTCGAGATCGATGGCGTTCTGCGCCAGGCGGCGGGCGGTCGCGATGTCGCCGAGGCGGTACGACGCGCGCGCGGCCTCGGTGCACGAGTCGACCAGCTGGGTCTCGAGCTCGGCCCGCGCCTGCTCCGCCCACAGGCTGTAGACGTTGCCGGCGAGCAGCGTGCCCCGATGGAGGTCCACCGCCTGGGCCACGAGGGCGGGGCGTTCCCGGTCGTCCGCCCGGGAGGCGGCCTGCAGGAGTCGTCGTACCTCCGCCACGTCGACCGTGACACCCACCTCGGTGAGCAGGTAGCCCTTCGCGGTGGTGGCCAGCGCGGACCCTCGGCCGGTGCAGCCGATGTCACGACGAAGGGTCGAGATGTGACCCTCGAGCGTGCCGACCCACGAGGGAGGTGGCTTCTCGTCCCACAGGCGATCGGCGATCACGTCCTTGGCCAAGGACTCACCCTGCTGCAGAGCGAGCATCTCGAGGATGCGGATCGACTTGACCCCGGCGATCGGACGAACTCGACCGAGCTCGTCGGTGACGGTGGTCTCCCCGAACAGACGAATGTGGATGTGCGACATCGGCGTTGCCCCCCCAGGCCCCGTGACGACACTCCCCCAGCGCCGTCGATGACGCCTATCCTCACCGCCGCCCGGGGACCGCAACAGCCTCGTCTGCGGTGGTGCCCACGACAAGTATTGACTAGTCCCCCGGGATGACCAGGCGCGACCAGGGACGAGCAGGGCCCGGGTCCGGTCCGAAGACCGGGCCCGGGCCCGTGTCGTGACTACTTCGACGTGCCGGTCACCGGCACCACCGGGGAGTTGATGGCGTTGCTGACGAAGGTCAGCGTGGCTGTCTTGTTCCCGGCCGGCGCGTTGGCGATGAAGGTGACGTTGATCTGGCAGTTCTTGCCCGGCGCCACGGCGACGGTGCAGGTCCCGGGATTGGCGGTGAAGTCCACCGTGCTGGACAGGTTGACCGCCGTGATCAGCAGCGGGGCGGTCCCGCTGTTGGTGATCGTGAAGGGCTTGGACACCGTCCTGCCGATGGCCTGGGTGCCCATCGCGAAGGTCGGGTCCTTCAGCTGGATCTGCGAAGCCGAACCGCTACCGGTCAGCGACACCGTCGGGGCGGGGCCCGCCGCGTTGCTGTTCAGCGCGAGCACAGCGGCGCGGCTGCCCGTGGCCGTGGGCCGGAAGGCCACGCTCACCTGGCAGGTGCCGTTGGCCGGGATCGCCTGGCAGGCAGAGGGCACGGTGACCACGTAGTCACCCGCCGCTGCCCCGGTCAGTGTCGGAGCGGACAGAGTCAGCCCGGCACTGCCCGTGTTACGCACCGCCACCTGCTGCGCGGCACTCGTGGTGCCGACCTGGGTCGCCGCGAACGAGAGGGACGCAGGCGACGCCGCGATCTGCGGTCCGGTGGGCGCCAGCGCGTTCCCGGTCAGGCCGACACTGGCCAGCGTTGTCCCACCCGCCGACTGGAGGCTGAGCGTGGTCGACGCCGAACCGGCTGTCGTCGGTGCGAACTTCACCTGGACGGTGCAGTCCGCGAGAGCCGGAACCGTCCCGACACAGGTCCCACCGATGACCGAGAAGGGTCCCGCTGCGACCTGGGCCGACGCCACCGCCACCGGGGTGGTCCCGATGTTGCTGAAGGTGAGCGTCTTGGTCACGAAGTCGTTCACGGTGACGTCCCCGAAGTCCGTGGCTGCCGGTGCGGCCAAGCCCGAGGCCAGCTTGCCGACGACCGAGAACTTCGACGACTTGCCCAGCGACGTCCCGGCACGGAGCACCTGGAAGTAGTTCGCAGGCTCGGTCTCACCCGGCGGCACGTACGTCGCACCCACCACCTGGTGGAAGGTCACGCCGTCCCCGAGGTAGCCCGCCGGAGCTGCCAACCCGACACCGGGAGCCCAGCGCAGGAACCCGTCGAACTGGTCGGCACCGGTGGCATCGGCGAACTCGCAGGCCGGCGTCGTCGTCCCCGCAGCGGGTCCGGCGCAGCCGACGTCGAAGGTGCCGTCCGTGCGCCGGAGGGCGCCGGTCGCGTCGGTGGTGAACGACTGCTCGCCGTACGGCGTGACGAAGTCGTACGTCGCGCTCGGGCACAGCTGCGTGGCTCGGGGGCCGAAGATGATCCGGCTACGGCCGAACGTGATCTGCTGCCCGGCCTCGGGACTCGGGGTGACGAAGGCGCCCTCGACGGCCTCGAGGAGCGACACGTCCGCCTGGGCCGTCGTCCCGTCACCGCAGTCGTCGGTGATCGTCAGCGGCTCGGAGTTCGCGACCGTGTAGAAGAACTCGTTCGGGAAGTTGTCCGGGAAGCTGATCGGCAGGTCCGGGTTCACCGCGGGGTCGGGCGCCACGGCGCAGTTGCCGTCGAGCGGGGCCGTGCACGGAGCGACCCGCACGCCGTTCGCGTCCTGGTAGTAGGACGGGTAGCCCTGGTTGACCGACGGCGACACCGCGGCGGTGCCGGCGAAGCCGGTACCCGACAGCTGAACGTTGCGGAACGACGGCGACGAGGGTGTGTCCACGCTCGCGTTCACCGTCAGCGTCGCGGCCTGGTCACCGGCCCCGTCGGGTGTCGGCACGGGTGCGAAGCGCACGTCGATGTGGCAGGTGGCGCCGATCTCGATCGTGGCGGGGCAGTCGCCGCCGGAGACCGTGAAGCTGGCGGCTCCGGGGCCGGTGATGCCGAGGTTTCCCAGGGTGAGGGGAGCCGTGCCGCCGATGTTCGAGACCCCGACCTGCTGGGCCGGCGAGGTGCGACCCGTCTGCAGCTGGGCGAACGCCACCGAGGTGCGGTCCACCGACAGCGCGGCGGTTCCGGTCGACGGCGTCCCCACCCCGCTCAGCGGGACGGACAGCGGCGAGTTCAGGCCGTCGTGCGTGACGACCAGGGCCGCGTTCTGCGGTCCGACGTCCTTCGGCGAGAAGTTCACGATGACCGTGCAGGTGGCGTTCGGTGCCAAGCCGGCCGCGTCCGTCGGGCACGTGGAAGTGCCTGGCACGAAGGAGCCGGCCGCGTCGCCGCTCACCGAGAACCCGAACCCGTGGATCGGGGTGATGCCCTGGTTGGACAAGGTGACCGTCGACGAGGCCGGAGCCGAGTCGACCGGCAGCGGGTCGGGGAAGGTCACGCTGGACGGGTCCGCCACGAGCGGTCCGCCGAGCTTGCCCATGACGTCGAACTTGTCGGTCTTCAGGAGCAGATGGGCGGGGTCCACCGGGCCGTCGTAGACGGCGACGTAGTTCACCGGGATGCCGTCGCGGTGGTACGGCGCGCCGACCACGGTGTGCAGCACGTTCGGGTCCCCGAGGTAGCCCGCCGGTGCCGTGGGCAGCTGGCTGGGGTCCCAGCGGAGGAAGCCGCCGAGGACGTCGCTGCGGAGGGCCAGCGAGTAGTCGCACGGGACGTCCGGCGGAGTCGGCGTGCAGCCGACGTCGGTGGTGTTCGCGCCCGGCTTGAGGCCGCCGAGCTCGTCCGTGGTGACCTTCCACGAGCCGTACGGCGTGACGACCGTGTAGTCGTGGGACGGGCACAGCCCGCCACTACCCTGCACGCGCATCCGGCCGAAGGTCATCTGGTCACCCACAGCGGGGTCGCCGTTCAGGAAGGCACCCTCGAGGGCGAAGCGGAAGCGCAGCTTGCCCGGCGCGGTGCCGTTGCAGCCCGGCGTCGAGAGGATGTCGGCGTCCGCGTCGTACCAGAAGAACTCGTCCGGGAAGTTGTCCGGGAAGCTCAGGGTCGTGTTGGTGCCGTCGAACGTGCCGCCCGGGAGCACGAGGCACTCGGGATTGTTCGGGTCGAGGCACTGGTCGAGGCGCACGCCCGCCTCGTCCTGGTACCAGTCGGGGAAGGTCAGCGTGTTGGTGGCCGCCACCGCGGCGTGGCCGCCGATGCCCGTGCCGCTCAGCGGCACCGAGGTGACCGCCGGGGTCGCGTTGCTGGTGAGAAGCAGCGTCGTGGAGCGGGCCCCGAGCACGCTCGGCTCGAAGGCGACGTTGACCAGGCAGGTGCCGCCGTTCGGGGCGACCGGGTCCGTGCAGTGGTTGATCAGGCTGAAGTCAGCCGCGTCGCCGCCTTGGAGCGAGACGTCGGAGATCGCCAGTGGTGCCGTGCCGTTGTTGGTCACGGTGACGTCCTGGTCGGCGTGGCCGAAGATCTCGCGCACCTGGCCGAAGTCGATCGACGACGGCGACACCGAGATCGCGGGGGCCTCGGTCGGCGCCGTGGCGGTGCCGCTCAGCGGCACCTGGAGCGACGACCCGAACGAGTTGTGTGGAACCGTCAGCGTGGCCGAACGTGGCCCCGAGCTGGTCGCGGCGGGGCTGAACGTCACCGAGATCTGGCAGCTCGCGTCCTGGGCGGTGACCTGACCGGAGCAGCCGTTGCTAGCGATCGAGAACTCGGCGGCGTTCGGGCCGGAGATGGTGGCCACCCCCGGCGTCACCGCGGTCGGCGCAAGGGTGGTCACGGTCACAGTCTTCGCGGCGCTGCTGGTGCCGGCTGCGACACCGCCGAAGTTCACCGGGCTCGGGGACGCCGACAGGGGGCCGGCCATCTTGCCCGCAACGGTGAACAGGTTGGTCGACAGGTTGACAGGGGTGTTGTTGTTGGCACCCGGCCCGGTGACCCGGAAGATGTTGCCGTTCGTGCCGCCGATGATCGGGTGCAGGGTGGTGCCGTCACCCAGGTAGCCGCTCGGAGCGGCCGGAGCGACCGCCGGGTCCCAGCGCAGGAAGCTGGTGGCGTTGGGGCTGGCCAGGGCCAGCTTGAAGTCACAGACGTTGGGTGCGACCGGAGCGCAGCCGACGTCGGTCGTGCCCTGGTTGCGGGGCAGAGCACCGTTGGTGTCGGTGGTGAAGCTGAAGCTCCCGTACGGGGCGGTCACCTGGTAGGTCGACTTGGGGCAGAGACCACCGGTGAGGATCAGCCGGACGCGGCCGAAGACCATCTGGTCGCCGAACTTCGGGGCACCGTTGACGAAGGCACCCTCCAGGTTGTTCAGGATCGAGATCCGGCCGGCCTTCGCACCCTTGCAGCCAGGGGTCGCCAGACGGTCGGACTGGGCGTTGAGGTAGAAGAACTCCGAGGGGAAGTTGGTCGGGAACACCGTCGGCTTCGCCGGGTCGAAGCCGGCGTCCGCGGCGACGATGCAGTTGACATCCGTCGGGTCCAGGCACGGTGTGACACGAGTACCTGTGTTGTCCTGGTACCACTGCGGGAAGCCGTTCGCCGGGTCCGTGCCCGTGGAGACCGCCGGTGGCGTGGTCGCCGCGGAGCTGGGGGTCAGCGGCAGCGCCGCCAGGACCCCACCCAGCATCAGGACGACCAGGGTCAGGAGGATCGACCGACGTCGCGATGATCGCGACTGCGAGCCCTCCGTGCGTCGTGGCAGGTTGGTGTTGTGTACTCGCATGTCTCCCCCAACTGGATCCGTCTGACGACGGGTGTGCGAGAACAGTCCGTCAAGCAGCGCTTGAGGTTTCCTTGTGCTCGGATCGTCCGTCGCGTCGGCGGCGGTCGGCTCGGCGCTCGGCTCGGGTGGCCTCGAGACGGGTGAGAAGCCGCACACGCCGCCCCATGCCCGGTGCCTCGTCGGTACTCTCCGAGCGCACCGCCCGTCGACCGTCAGGAGCAGATGTGCAAGAGATCCTCGACGCCATCCTGTCCGGAACCGCGACCGCGGACGACTTCGCGGCTGCCGAGGTGCCGCCGAGCTACCGTGCCGCCACCGTCCACCGCGACGAGGTCGACATGTTCGAGGGGCTGGCGCCCAAGGACAAGGACCCGCGGCGGTCGCTCCACGTCGAGGAGGTCCCGGTTCCCGAGCTCGGTCCGGGGGAGGCACTGGTCGCGGTGATGGCGAGCGCCATCAACTACAACACCGTCTGGACCTCGATCTTCGAGCCGGTCCCGACATTCGGCTTCCTCGAGCGCTACGGCCGCGTCAGCCCGCTCAGCAAGCGGCACGACCTGCCCTACCACGTCGTCGGGTCCGACCTGTCCGGCGTCGTGCTGGCGACCGGGGTGGGCGTCCACCTGTGGAAGCCCGGCGACGAGGTCGTCGCCCACTGCCTGTCGGTCGAGCTCGAGAGCCCCGACGGCCACAACGACACGATGATGGATCCCGAGCAGCGGATCTGGGGCTTCGAGACCAACTTCGGCGGCCTGGCGGAGATCGCGCTGGTGAAGTCCAACCAGCTGATGCCCAAGCCGGCGCACCTCACCTGGGAGGAGGCCGCGGCGCCCGGGCTGGTGAACAGCACGGCGTACCGCCAGCTGGTGAGCCGCAACGGCGCCGGCATGAAGCAGGGTGACAACGTCCTGATCTGGGGGGCGAGCGGTGGCCTCGGCGGCTTCGCGACGCAGTACGCGCTGAACGGCGGAGCGGTGCCGGTGTGTGTCGTGTCGAGTGAGGAGAAGGCCGGGATCTGCCGGGCGATGGGCGCCGAGCTGATCATCAACCGGGCCGAGGCCGGCTACCGGTTCTGGAAGGACGAGCGGACCCAGGACCCGAAGGAATGGCGGCGCTTCGGCTCCGACATCCGTGAGCTGACCGGCGGCGAGGACGTCGACATCGTCTTCGAGCACCCGGGCCGCGAGACCTTCGGCGCCAGCGTGTACGCCGCGCGGAAGGGCGGGACGATCGTCACCTGCGCATCGACGTCCGGCTACCTGCACGAGTACGACAACCGCTACCTGTGGATGAATCTCAAACGGATCATCGGCTCGCACTTCGCCAACTACCGCGAGTCGTGGGAGGCCAACCGGCTGATCGCCAAGGGCATGATCCATCCCACGCTCTCGAACACCTACCCCCTGGCCGAGGTCGGCCGGGCGGCGCTCGACGTGCACCACAACCTCCACCAGGGCAAGGTCGGCGTGCTGTGCCTGGCACCCGCGGAGGGTCTCGGCGTCCGCGACGAGGAGATGCGCGCGCGTCACCTGGACGCGATCAACGCTTTCCGCGGCATCTGAGGCGTGCCGGGGTGGAAGCGCCTCATCCCATCGGACACACTGGGCCTCTCATCGACTCTCTCCGGGAGGACCCCCACACCATGAGCGACCAGGGCCTGTCCATCTTCGACGAGCCGGACGGCGAGGGCGCCGACGAGCAGCCGACGAAGGTGATGAAGGCGCAGGGCCAGGACGAGTCCGCCACGGCCTCGAAGACGAAGAAGGAGCCGGCTGCACCGGCCGTGGAGTCCGACGACACCACGACCTCGGGTGAGGCCGAGCAGGGCGAGGAACCCGCCCCTGTCGAGGAGCCTCTCGTGGTCGAGAAGCCCCAGGCGCCGGCACCCGCCGCGGCTGCGGCGACCGGTGGCCGCCCGCTCCCGCCGACGCACGCTCCCCAGCCGACCCGGACCACGCCGGCGGCCCAGAGCGCACAGCCGTCGTTCGCGACCGTCCGTCGGGGTGGCTACGACAAGGCCGCCGTCGACGCCCAGGTGCGCCAGCTGCTCCAGGACAGGTCGGGAGTGAGCTCGGCGCTGGCGCAGTCCGAGCAGCGGGTGCGCGAGCTGGAGACCTCGCTCGAGGCGGCCCAGCGCGACCTCGCCGAGAACGCCAACCCGTCGTACGCCGGGCTCGGTGGCCGCGCGAGCGCGATGCTCCGCCTCGCCGAGGAGGAGGCCGCGGAGATCCGCGCCGCCGGGCACAACGACGCCGACGAGATCCGCGAGCAGGCCACGCGCGACGCCCTCGGCATCCGGGCGGATGCGACCAAGGAGGCCGACGACATGCGGCTGGTGCAGCTCCAGGAGCTGGACGAGATGCGGGCCCGCATCACGGCCGACTCCGAACAGGAGCGCTCGCTCGCCCAGAGCGAGGCCCAGGACACGCGCGCCGCGGCCAAGCGCGAGAGCGAGCAGCTCCGGCTCGCGGCCGAGCAGGAGACCAAGGAGCTGCGGGTCACCGCAGTGCGCGAGGCCGAGCAGGCCCGGGCCAGCGCCGACCGCGAGGTGCAGGAGGCGCGCCGTACCCTCGCCGTCGAGAAGGAGCGGCTGGCTCGCGAGGCCAGCGAGCACCACGCCACGGCGACGTCCGAGACCAAGCGCCTCGTCGAGGAGGCCGAGCAGCGGGCCGAGGCCGCCGAGGCCCGGGCGCGCGAGGCGACCACCCAGGCGAACACCCACCGTCAACAGGCCCAGACCGAGGCCGATGCGCTGCTGGCCCGGGCCCGCCGCGAGGCCGAGCAGATCGTCGCCTCGGCGCGCACCCAGGCCGATGCGGTGGCGGCGTCCGGGAACGCCGAGCAGGAGCGGCACCTCGCGGCCCTCAAGGCCGAGGTGGACCGGATGACCAAGCGTCGCGAGGCGATCTCGGCCCAGCTCGGTTCGCTACGGGAGCTGATGTCCGGGTTCGGTGACGACGAGTCCTGAGCCAACGCTCGGCCCGGCCTTCTGCTCCCCCAGCTTCACCAGCACGACGCCGGCGAGCACGAACACACCACCGACCAGCTGCACCGACCGGGGCAGCTGACCGAGCAGCAGCCAGGCGAAGACCACCGCGAACAGCACCTCGAGCAGCGCGGCGAACGACGCCATCCGGGCCCCGAGGCCGCGTGCCGCGAGGATTCCCGCGACGTACGCCAGGGCCGCGGTGATGACACCGAGCCCGAGCACCGGGAGCCACCACGGCACGCTCGCCCCGCGATACACCGCGTCGTCGGTCGAGGCGGTGAACGTCACCAGCCGGAGGGCGCCCGCCGCTGCCAGGGCGATCGCGCCCACGACGAGTCCACCAGCAGCCAGCACGATCGGCGGCAGGACGTCCTCGTCGGAGGCCGACACGACGAAGAAGAAGGCACAACCGGCCATCGCGAGCAGCGCCCAGACGACGCCGAGGCCGTCCACGGCACCGGCCGAGAAGACGTCGAGCACGAGCATCAGCCCGGCCCCCGCCACGACGGCGCCGACCACGGTCAGGCGCGTCGGACGCTGGTGATGGCGCGCCCAGAGCCAGCCGATCACCGCCACCGGTGCGGTGTACTCGATGAGCAGCGCGACGGCGACCGGCAACCGGTCGACCGCGCTGAAGTACGCGAGCTGACAGCCCGCGACGGCGATCACGCCGTACGCCACGAGGAGACCGGCGTGGACGCGCAACAGCGACCACCGGCCCCGGAGCGCGACGAGGGCCGGGCCGACGAGAACGGCGGCTCCGACCACGATCCGGCACAGCACCAGCGCCGCCGGGCTCCAACCCGCGTCGAGGAGCGAGGAGGCGAGCGCACCCGACAGACCGAACGACGCGGCGGCCAGCGCAGCGAAGCCGAACCCGGCCCGGCTGCGACGGGCAGCCACAGCCTGCGCTCCGTCATGAGTCATCGTCGCCATGACACATGACATTACGGGCGACTGGTGTAATCTGTCAACGTGGTCTTCACTCATGACACCGAGGCTTCGCTGCTGGCCGCGGTCGCGCTGGTGAACTCCGGCGAGGAGCCCGACACCCTGACCACCCGGGCCGAGCTCGAGGCCTTCCTCGACGAGCACGAGTTCACCGGCACCCGGCGCCGTGACGCCGTCGAGCTCGCGGGCGTCCGCGAGCTGCGGCCCCGGCTGCGGGCACTGCTGACGAGCGATCGCGACACCGCCGCAACGCTGGTCAACGACCTCCTCGGCGAGGAGCACGCGCTCCCCCAGCTGGTCCGGCACGGCGGTCACGACTGGCACATCCACGCGGTGGCCCCCGACGCGCCGCTGGCGACGCGGATCGCGGTCGAGGCGGCGATGGCGATGATCGACGTGATACGCGCCGACGAGATGTCGCGTCTCGACGTCTGCGCCGACCCCGACTGCGAGGGTCTGGTGCTCGACCTGTCCCGCAACCGGTCGCGTCGGTTCTGCAGCACGGCGTGCACCAACCGCGCCGCCGTGGCGGCTTACCGCGCGCGGAGGCGCTGAGGCCGAGCAGGGCCCGTCAGGCGTCGAGGAAACGTCGCAGCACCTCCAGGAACACCCCCTGCTGCTCGGAGTGCACCCAGTGCCCGGCGTCCTTGACCGTCACGAGCCGGTTGGTGGGGAACCAGCGATCCATGGCCTCCGCAGACTCCGGCGTGACGTAGTCGGACCGGGCCCCTGCGACCCACAGCACCGGGCCCCGGTACGGCGGCGTCCCGGCCAGTCGATCCTCCGGCCATCCGCCGATCACCGGCAGGGCCGCGCCGAGCACCTCGAGGTTGACCTGCCAGCGCCAGCCGTCGCCCTCCCGGCGGAGGTTCTGGAGCAGGAAGCCGCGCACGGTCGCATCGGGCACGTCTTCCGCGAGGGCCGCGTCCGCGTCGTCACGTCGCGCCAACGAGCTCAGGTCGAGTCCGCGCATGGCGGCGACGTACCCCTCGAACTCGGAGAGGTGGTCGTAGGCGACGGGCGACACGTCGACCACGCAGAGCCGGTCGACGAGCTCGGGATGCCGCAGCGCCAGCAGCATCGCGACCTTGCCACCGAGCGAGTGGCCCACGAGCGCCACCGGGTCGGCGGCGTCGAGGAGCCGCGAGACCTGGTCGGCGATCCGGAGGTAGTCGAAACCGTCGTCCCAGGGCGAACGACCGTGATGGGGCAGGTCGACGAGGAGCACCCGGTGCTGGTCGGCGAGCGCCTTGCCGATCTGGGTCCAGTTCCGCCCCTGGCCGAACAGGCCGTGGGCGAAGACCACGAGGGAGCCTCGGTCACCGAGCGCCGTCGTGTGCAGAGGGCTCGGCGAGGTCACCCGCGCAGTCTCCCAGAGGCCACCGTCAGCACCAGCGACGGACGCCGTGCCGGGTCAGGTCGACGTCGCGGCGGACGACGGCGATCGTGTCGCCCCAGTTCCGGCAGGCCCGGTGGAACGCCTTGTCGGCGTACTCGACGGCCAGCACGAGGGTCCCGTAGTGGGCGACGTAGCTCCCGCACTCGTGGTACTGGGCGCACTGCTCGGCGACCGCGAAGTCGAATCCGACCGTGGTGCCGTCCCACTCCGCCCAGTTCTTCTGGGCCGCCGCGAGCCCGTGCCGGTGTGCGCCTGTCACCAGGAGGGCGGCGTACGCCCGGGCGTCGGCCCTGGTGACCAGGTGGTGGCTGCGGCCGAAGGAGTCGAGGTTGTCGTACTCCACGGCGTCGAAGCCGTCGTCGGCGCACCGGGCTGTCCAGCGGCCCATGATCCTGGCGAGCGCCGCACGGTGCGCCCTCGTGCGGATGTCGAGCAGCCACTCGCCCCACACCGAGTCGACGACCGGCCTCCCGTCGCGCTTGAGCACGAGCGACCAGTGCCGGTGCCAGAAGCGCTTCTCGTCGGCTTGCGTCTGGAAGCCGTTGACGTAGCAGATGTTGTACGCCCCGCTCACCGGGTGTGCCCGGCGGTCGCGCTCGACGATCCCGACGTGCGCCGGCACCGGTCGAGATCCGCCGAGCTGGTAGTCCCAGTCGACACCGGTCGGGGGCAGGGTGCGGGTGGTGCCGGCGTACGACGGGCCCGCCACGAGCGCCAGGAGCAGCACGAGCGGCACCACGCGCAGGAGCCGTGTCATCTCAGAGGTCGAACCCGTCGAAGGCGTCGCCGATGCCGCTACCGATGTCACCGATCCCGTCGCCGATCCCGCCGGCGAGGTCGCCCATGCCGTCCCCGAGCGCACCCAGCCCGTCGCCCATGCCCTCGAACATGAAGCCCATGAAGATCCAGTCGAGCGGACCGAATCCGCCGAAGTAGCCGGCGGCGTACGGCCGGTAGGCACGGCCGCCCTCCCAGTAGGGGACCCGCTTGGTGCCGACCATGACCTGGCGTACGTCGGGTTCCGCGCCCGCCCGGACGCGCTCGGCGTCGAGGGCACAGGCCGGGACCTGACGCTCCGCGCCTCCCATCGGCGCGTAGGGCACCTCGGCGACCGACAGACCGTGCCGGGGATCGAAGAAGCACGCGGGACGACGCTGGGGCAGCGGGTCGCCGGCGACCCGGGCCTTGACGCAGGCCATGGCGTAGCGGCCGTCGTCCAGGATCTTGGTGACGTCCTGCACCTGCTCGGGGCGCGCTATCGCGTCGGCCGCGCTCTTGGCGGCCTCGTAGCTGTCGAGGGCCCGCTGGTAGTCGGCACTGGCCCCCACGTCCAGGGGCTTGCCGGCCAGCTCGAGGTCGAGGTCCTGGAGCTCGACGCCGAGCGCGGTGACGTCCTCGAACGCCAGCTTCTTGACCGGATCGAGCTCGGCCGCGGCCCGCTGCTCCTTCAGCGCCTTGTTGCGTCTGCCGATCACCACGAACAGCAGCGCGACGACCACCACGACCGCGACCAGCACCCACTCCATGGAGGGAGGGTACGTCGTGCCGCTCAGCCCTGTCCGGCCGCGCGCAGGGCCCGCGCCCCCATCTCGGCCAGGGTGTCGCGCAGCTCGGACGGCTCCTGCACCTCGAACTCCCACCCGAGGAACGTGAGGTGGAAGGCCAGCCCGTAGAGGGTCTCGGAGCCGGCCTCGAGCAGGGTGGTCGACTCGTCGACAGCGGTCAGTACGACGGTCCGCACGCTCGTCCGCTCGGCGACCTCGGCGAGGGGCGCGTGCACGAGCACCCGCGCCTGGAAGCGGTACGCCGCGCTGGCCATCCCGCGCTGGACGAACGCGGCCGGGTCCTCGTGCTCCCGCTCGCGGAAGCGCCACGTGGTCGGCTCGACCGCCCGCAGCCGGTCCAGCCGGAACGTACGCCAGTCCTCGCGGTCGACGTCGTAGGCCATCAGGTACCACCGCCGGCCGGTGGCGACCAGCCCGACCGGCTCGACGGTGCGGGAGCTCGGCGTACCGTCGCGGGCCTCGTAGGCGAACCGCACCCGGACCAGGTCGCGGCACGCCCGCGCCAGCCGCAGCAGCGCGTCACCGTCGACGGTGACCTGTCCCTGGTCGAGCGTCTGCGTCGCCTGGTGGATCGCCCGCACCTCGCCCCGCAGCCGGGGCGGCATCACCTGGTCGAGCTTGGCGAGGGTTCGCAGCGCGGCCTCGCTGGCTCCGGACACCGTGCCGCCCGCGGCCATCCGCAGGGACACCGCGACGGCGACCGCCTCCGCGTCGTCGAGCAGGAGCGGCGGGAGCGCGCGTCCGCGCCCCAGCTGGTAGCCCCCGCCGACGCCCTGGGTGGCCTGGACCGGGTAGCCGAGCCCCCGCAGCCGCTCCACGTCGCGGCGCACGCTGCGGGTGGTGACGCCGAGTCTCTCGGCGAGCTCGGGGCCGGTCCACACCGGCCGCTGCTGGAGCAGCCCGAGCAGGCTCAGCACGCGTTCGGTGGTCTCCATGAAGGCGAGTCTGCCACCGATAGCGGACAGGTTCTGTCCTGTTTGTCCTCGACACTGGAGACACCGACCGAAAGGATCCTGTCATGGCCCTGCACGTCCCACCCGTCACCGGCGAGACCGACGCGATCGCGGCGTTCCTGGCCCAGCAGCAGGACGCCTTCCGGGCGCTGCTGTTCGGCCTCACCCCTGCGCAGGCGGCCTCAGCGCCCAGCGCCTCGTCCCTGAGCATCGGGGGGCTCGTGCGCCACGCGACCCTCGTCCAACGGGGCTGGCTCGACAGCGCCGAGGCCGCGCCCGGCCTCCCCGGGACCCGCGACGGCGTCGACGCCTACCTCGACGGCTTCCGCTTCGACGCCGACGGCTCGCTCGACGATCTGCTGGCCGACTTCGACGAGGTGAGCGCGGCGGTGCTCGACGCCGTACGCCGGCTCGACCTCGACACGCCCGTGCCGGTCCCCGACGCCCCGTGGTTCCCCAAGGACGTCGAGGCCTGGTCGGTGCGCTGGGTCTGGTGGCACGTGATGGAGGAGCTGGCCCGCCACGCCGGCCACGGCGACATCGTCCGCGAGACCGTCGACGGCGCCACCATGTACGCCCTCGTGGCCGCCCGTGACGGGCTGCCCGACCTGCCGTTCCTGAAGGCCTGGAAGCCGGCGGCGGAGGTCACCGCATGACCGTGGTCGACTGGAGCCTCCAGCTCCACGACCAGCTCGACTTCCACTGGCAGCACCTCTTCCGGCCGCGGCTCGAGGGACTGACCGACGAGGAGTACCTCTGGGAGCCGGTCGCCGACTGCTGGAGCATCCGCCCGCGGGAGGCCTGCGCGTCGCCGGCCCCCATCGGTGCGGGCTCGTGGCGGCGCGACGACGCGGACGACGAACCCGATCCCGCACCCGTGACCACGATCGCCTGGCGCCTGGCCCACCTCACCGTCGAGGTGTTGGCCATGCGCACGGCCAGTCACTTCGGCGGTCCGCCGGCGGACTACGACACGTGGGAGTACGCCGGCACCGCCGTGGGCGCCCTGGCCCAGCTCGACGAGCAGTACGCCGCGTGGTCGAGCGGGGTGGCCGCGCTCGACGAAGCGGGGCTCGCCCGCCCCTGCGGCGAGGCGGAGGGCCCGTTCGCGACGTACCCCCTCGCTGCTCTGGTCCTCCACATCAACCGCGAGATGATCCACCACGGGGCCGAGATCTGCCTGCTCCGTGACCTCCACCTGCGACACGAGGAGTCGGCATGAGCCGCACCATCCAGATCACCTTCGACTGCGCGGATCCCAACGGTCTCGCGGGCTTCTGGAACGAGGCCCTCGGTTACCGCTACGACTCACCTCCCCCGGGCTTCGCCACCTGGGAGGAGGCGCTCGACCACTTCCAGGTCCCCGAGGAGGACCGCAACAACGCGTCCGCGTCCGTGGACCCCGACGAACGCGGACCCCGTCTGTTCTTCCAGCGGGTGCCCGAGGGCAAGACCGCCAAGAACCGGCTCCACCTCGACGTGCGATCCGCCCCGGGGCTCGAGGGTGACGCGCGGATGGCTGCCCTCGAGGCCGAGTCCGAGCGACTGGTGGCCCTCGGCGCGGGTCGGATACGGCGCTCGGAGCCCGCACCACCGATGAGCCAGGGCTTCATCGTGATGAGCGACCCCGAGGGCAACGAGTTCTGTCTCGACTGAGCCGGCTCCTCCGAGAAGACACAGAATCGGCGACACACCCGACGCCAGCTCTCAAATTGCTCCGCGCTTCCCCGTCCTCAGTCGACCGCGTTGCCCAGCTCCCGCTGCCGCCGGAGGTAACGCTCGATCCGTGGATCGGGCACCAGCCAGAGCAAGGCGACCACGACGAACGGCACCAGCCCCAGCCAGGGCTCCACGAACGCCAGGGCGATGCCGAGCACGTAGAGCACGGGCGACGCCTTGCCCTTGAGATCGTTGCCGAACACCTCCTGCATGCGCTCGCGGCTCTCCGGCATCCGCATCATCCTCCGCTGCAGGATCGTGAAGGCGATCGCCGCCAGGAGCAGGTTCACGCCGTAGACCACCACCGACGCCTGCCCGAAGTGCTCGTCCATCCACGCCGTGGTGAACGGGTACAGCGAGAGCCAGAAGAGGAGGTGCAGGTTGGCCCAGAGCACCGATCCGTCGATGGTCTTGCAGATCTGGAACAGATGGTGGTGGTTGTTCCAGTAGATGCCGATGTAGACGAAGCTCAGCAGGTACGTCAGCAGACTGGTCGCGGATCCGTGCAGATCGGCGAAGTCCGGCCCGTCGGGTGGCTTCAGCTCCAGCACCATCACCGTGATGATGATGGCCAGCACGCCGTCGCTGAACGCTTCCAGGCGGCCCGTCGACATGCGGCGACCCTAGTCGAGCACGACGGAGGAGTGCTCGGCGTGGCAGCCGGGTCGAGCAGGCCCACGACCGAGCCCGGCGAGGTCGCTCGGCGCGTCGAGACCAGGACCCTAGGAGGAGTAGTCGCGGAACCCGCGTTGCGTCTTGCGGCCGAGGTAGCCGGCCGTGACCAGGTGCTCGAGCAGGGGCGCCGGAGCGAAGCCGGGCTCACGGAACTCCAGGTACAGCTCGCGCTGGATCGCCAGCGACACGTCGTTGCCGACCACGTCGAGCAGCTCGAAGGGCCCCATCGGTAGCGCGCAGCCCTGCTTCATCGCGATGTCGATGTCGTCGGCGGTCGCGTAGTGCGCCTCCAGCATCTTCACCGCGTCGTTGAGGTAGGGGAACAGCAGCGCGTTCACGATGAAACCGGCCCGGTCACCGCACGAGACGGCCACCTTGCCGACCTGCTCGCACAGCGCGCGCACGGTCTCGCTGACGTCGTCGGCGGTGGTGACGGTGGAGACCACCTCGACCAGCTTCATGATCGGAGCAGGGTTGAAGAAGTGCATGCCGATGACGTCCTGGGGACGCTTGGTCGCGGTGGCGCACGAGATGATCGGCAGGCTGCTGGTGGTCGTCGCCAGGATCACGCCGGGCTTGCAGATCTCGTCGAGGTTCTCGAACAGCGTGGTCTTGACTGCGAGATCCTCCGCGATCGCCTCGACCACGAGGTCGGCGTCCGCGAGGTCGTCGAGCCTGGTGGTGCCGGTCAGGCGGCCGAGCACCTCCGGCTTCACGCCCTCCTCGAGCTTGCCCCGCTGGATCGCCTTGTCGAGCGAACGTTCGATGGTGGCCCGGACACCGTCGACCTTGGCGGGCGCCCGGCCGACGTAGGTCACGTCGTACCCCGCCCTGGCGAAGACCTCGACGATGCCGGTGGCCATCGTGCCGGTGCCGACGACACCGATCCGCGAGATCGGACGGACCAGGTGCGGCTTGTCGTCCGGGCTCGGGGTGTTGGCGTCCGCGACCACGACCGGGCTGTCGGGGCCCTCATAGGTGTAGAAGCCGCGACCGGTCTTGCGACCGAGGAAGCCGGCGGTGACCAGCTGCTTGAGGATCGGGGTAGGCGCGTGCAGCCGGTCGCGGCCCTGCTTGTACATGGTGTCGAGGATCTCGTACGCCGTGTCGAGACCGATCAGGTCGAGCAGCGCGAGCGGGCCCATCGGGTAGCCGCAGCCGTAGCGCATCGCGGCGTCGATGTCCTCGCGTGAGGCGAAGCGGGCCTCGTACATCGAGGCCGCGTGGTTGAGGTAGCCGAAGAGCAGGGTGTTGGCGATGAAGCCGGCCCGGTCGCCGCAGACGACGGGGTTCTTGCCCACGCGCTCGACGAGCGACTTCACGTCGTCGAGCACGTCGGGCTCGGTGACGACGGTGCGGATGATCTCGACGAAGCTCTGCACGGGCGCGGGGTTGAAGAAGTGGACGCCGATGACCCGGCCCGGGTGCGCGTTCGCGGTGGAGATCTCGGTGACGCTGAGGCTGGACGTGTTCGTGGCCAGGATCGCCTCGGGCTTCACGATCGCCTCGAGGTCGCGGAAGATGGACTTCTTGACCCCGATCGACTCGACGACCGCCTCGACGACGAAGTCAGCGTCTGCCAGGTCCTTCATCGACGTGGTGAAGGTGACCCGGTCGAGCAGGGCTCGCTGGTCCTCCTCGCTGAGCTTGCCGCGCTTGACGGCGCGCTCCGTGGAGTGCTCGAGGTGCTGGCGGCCGCGCTCGAGGCTCTCGTCGTTGACCTCGAGCCCCAGCACCGCGAAGCCGTTGCGGGCGAACACCTCGGCGATCCCGGCACCCATCGTTCCGAGGCCCACCACGCCGATCGTGGTGAACTCGCGGGACGTCGTGGCTTCGGGCGCGGCGCTGCTCATGGGGCGCATCCTCCCACGCGCCTGCGAGCCCCCCGCGAGCCGGGCGACCTCGTCGGCGCAGCCCCACGACAGCGTGACACCGCACCGCCGTGGCCGTAGCAGTGGATCACGTCGCCGACCCGCTCGAGCCGGATCGCGGGCCGCGCCGGACGCAGCCCCACCTGTGCCGCAGCACGCGCGCGCCCGGCCAGCGCCGGGACCAGCGCGTCGCGCGGCGCCACGATGTCGGTCGGCGATCGTCGGGCTCGCGGATGGCGGTCCCACTCCCCCGCCTCCTCCGTGCCGCCCAGCACGATGTCGCCGCTGCGCGGGATCACGTACGTCGGGCCGTCCTCGGCCAGCCACCACTCCTCGAGCCCGATCTGCTCCACCACGACCACCTGGCCGCGCACCGGCGTCACCGATCGGGTCTCCGGCCAGGCAGCGCGCGAGCCCAGCCCCGAGCAGTTCACGACCAGCGGCCCCTCCGGCAGGTGCGCCATCGCCATCCGGGTCACCGTGCCGCCGGCCTCCTCGACCCGGCGCGCGGAGCCACGCCAGGTACAGCGGCATCTCCACCACCGGCGCCACGAACGACCAGCCGTCGGCGTACGGCGCCCGCGGCGGCACGCGGTCGAGCGCCGGCACCGCCGCGACCCACCACGGGTCGGGCGTCGACTCGGCGCGAGCAGCTCGGTGCCCCGCCGCATCACCACTCCGGTCGCCTCGTCGCCCGCCAGCCGCGCCAGCTCGGCGTACGTCGCCCGGCCCCAGGCGGTGACCTGGTCCTGCGGCAGGGCGAGGTAGGGGTACCAGACCGCGGCCGCGACGCTCGACGTCGTCTCCAGCGGGAGGTCCCGCGCCAGCACGTCCACCCGGTGGCCCGCCTCGAGCAGCCGGAGGGCGCAGCTCAGGCCGACGACGCCCGCCCCGACCACCACCACCCGGTCCGCCATGCGGCGGAGTCAGCCGCACCCGGTAGATTCCCCGCCCGTGAGGATCGTCGTCGCGCGCTGTCAGGTCGACTACGCCGGGCGTCTCACGGCGCACCTGCCGATGGCGACCCGGGTCCTGATGATCAAGGCCGACGGATCCGTGCTCGTGCACTCCGACGGCGGCTCCTACAAGCCGCTGAACTGGATGTCGCCGCCCTGCACCCTCCGCGAGGACCCGACCGACGACGGAGCGGCGCTCTGGATCGTGACCTCACGGAGCACATCGAAGGGGCCGTACGACACCCTGCGGATCCTCATCGAGGAGGTCGTCAGCGACACCTCCCACGAGCTCGGCGTCGACCCCGGTCTGCAGAAGGACGGCGTCGAGAAGCACCTCCAGGAGCTCCTCGCCGAGCACCCGTCGACGCTGGCCGACGGGCTGACCCTGGTGCGCCGGGAGTTCCCCACCGCGATCGGCCCGGTCGACCTGATGTGCCGGGACGCCGGAGGCGCGTCGGTCGCCGTCGAGATCAAGCGTCGCGGCGAGATCGACGGCGTCGAGCAGCTCACCCGCTACCTCGAGCTCCTCAACCGCGACCCGCTGCTGGCTCCCGTCCGCGGCATCTTCGCCGCCCAGGAGATCAAGCCCCAGGCCAAGGTCCTCGCCACCGACCGCGGGATCGCCTGCGCGGTCGTCGACTACGACGCCCTCCGCGGTCTGGACTCCACCGAAGACCGGCTGTTCTAGGGTCTGGCTGGTTCGGGCCAGGCGGCGCCCTCAACCGCGCCGTGCGGATCGTCGTGGTGGAACCGGGTGTGCCCCCACCGGACTACGAACCGGTGCCGTTGGAGCGCAGCAGTGGCTCAGACCGAGCCTCGGGTGCGGCGTCGGCCCGTGGCTCCGCAGCCGGCAGCTCCGACTCGGTCGGGTTCGCCGTGGGCAGGATCGCCTGGCCCCGCGCGGCCGCCTCGAAGAAGCGCAGCATCTCGACCGGGAACGGCAGGACCAGCGTGGAGTTCTTCTCGGCTGCGACCTCGACCATCGTCTGCAGCAGCCGTAGCTGGAGCGCTGCCGGAGTGGCGCTCATGGCCTGGGCGGCCTGGGAGAGCTTCGCGGACGCCTGCAGCTCGCCGTCGGCGGTGATGATGCGCGAACGACGCTCGCGCTCGGCCTCCGCCTGCCTCGACATCGAGCGCTTCATCGACTCGGGCAGGGCCACGTCCTTGATCTCCACCCGGTCGATCTCCACGCCCCAGCCGGCGGCCGGGCTGTCCATCATGATCTCGAGGCCCTCGTTCAGCTTCTCGCGGCTCGAGAGCAGGTCGTCCATGTCGCTCTTGCCGATGATCGACCGCAGGGAGGTCTGCGCCACCTGCAGGATCGCGAACTTGTAGTCCTCGACGATCACGGCTGCCCGCCACGCGTCGATGACCCGGAAGTAGACGACGGCGTCGACCCGGACGGTCACGTTGTCGCGGGTGATGCCCTCCTGTGCCGGGACCGGCATCGTGATCACCTGGACGTTGACCTTCGTCATCCGGTCGACGATGGGGATCAGCATGGTCAGGCCGGGCTTGCGCACCTCGCTCTGCGCCCGCCCCAGGCGGAACACGACCCCTCGTTCGATCTGGCGCACCACCCGGGCGGTGACGAACCAGGACGCCACCATCCCGAGCAGGATGATGGCGATGATCAGAGCCAGGATCTCCATGACGACCTCCTGAACACGCGGACGCGTCTTCGAGAGTACGCCGCACCTCGTCGGGGCGGGAGGCTCCGCCGCCCGGATCAGGCCACCGCCACCGGCTCCCCGTCCGCCTCGGCCTCGATCTCGACCGGGGTGGGGATCCGGCCCGGGAGCAGGAAGGCCGCGGCCACCGCGCCGGCCAGGCAGAGCAGGCCCACCACGACACAGGCCGTGCTCATGCCCGCGAGGAACGAGTCGTGGAAGGCAGTCAGTAGGCGCGGGTCGCGACCCGCCACCACCTGCGCGACGCCCACGGAGTCCTGGGCCCGGCCCAGCACATCGCCCGGCAGTGCGCCGTACGAGCCGGAGGCCAGGTGGGCGGCGAACACCGAGGAGAAGATCGACCCCACGACCGCGACCCCGAGGGTCCCGCCCAGCTCGCGCGTCGCGTCGTTCACGGCGCTGCCCACTCCGGCGCGTGCGGGTGGCAGCACGAGCAGGATCGACTCGGTCGCGGGCGTGGAGATCAGGCCCATGCCCAGGCCCATCAGCACCATCTGCGGCACGATCACCTGGGCGTACGACGTGGCGACCGACGCCGTCGAGATCCACAGGAACGCCGCACCGAAGAGCACCATCCCCGTGGTCACCACGATCTTCGTCCCGATCCGCGGCGCCAGGGCCGCACCGACGACGGAAGCGAGCGCGATGCTCAGCGCCACCGGCAGGATCCGCGCGCCGGTCGACAGGGCGCCGTACCCACGGACGAACTGGAAGTACTGGGTGACGAGGAAGATGAACCCGAACAGCGCGAAGAACGTGATCGTGACCGCACCGCTCGCGGCACTGAACCGGCGGTCCTTGAAGAGCGTCACGTCGAGCATCGGATGCGGGGTACGACGCTCCCACAGCACGAAGGTCACCAGCAGCGCGCCCGCGGCGGCGAAGCCCCCGACCGTGGCGAGCGAGGACCACCCGCGGCTCGGCGCCTCGATGATCGTGTAGGTGAGCGAGACCAGCATCGCGACGGACACCACGAGGCCGACCCGGTCGAGCCCGGGCACCGACGGGTCCCGCGACTCGGGCACGAACAGGTAGGTCGCCACCGCGGTCACCAGGGCCAGCGGCACCAGCGCCCAGAACACGCTGCCCCAGTAGAAGTGCTCGAGCAGGACACCGCCGGTGAGCGGGCCGAGCGCGACGCCGAGACCGACGACCGCGCCCCAGATGCCGAGTGCGGCGGCCCGCTCCCGACGGTCCCGGAAGGTGTTGCTGATGATCGAGAGGGTCGTCGGGAAGATCAGCGCGGCGAAGGTTCCCATCGCGAACCGCGCCACGACCAGCGCCTCCGCCGAGTCAACGAGGGCTCCCCCGGCGCTGGCGAGCGCGAAGCCGACCAGCCCGACGATCAGAGCGGGCCGCCGACCGAACCGGTCCGACAGCGAGCCGGCCGCCAGCACCAGCCCCGCGAACGCCAGGTTGTAGCCGTCGACGACCCACTGGAGCTGGCGGGTACTGGCCGAGAGCTCCCTGGAGATGGACGGCAGGGCGACGTTGACGATCGTGGTGTCGAGGTTGATGGCGAGGACGGCCGCGCAGACCGTGGCCAGGATCGCCGCCTTGTGGTTCCGCATCGTGTCCTCCGAAGTCGTGGCGTCCCATGTGGACGCTGTCCACATCACCGTAGCCCGCCATGTACCCACTGTCAACATCCCCTAGGATCGGGGTGTGAACTCCCGCGCGCAGCCCTACCACCACGGCAACCTGCGGCCGGTCCTGGTCGACACCGCCGTGGAGCTGGCGCGCACGACCGGCCCCGACGGCGTGGTCCTGCGTGAGGTCGCCCGCCGCGCAGGTGTCTCGCACAACGCGGCGTACCGCCACTTCGACGACCGTGCCGCGCTGCTCGCGGAGGTCTCCGACCGCGCCATGAGCGACCTCGAGCAGGCCATGGTGACGCGGATCGACGCGGTCTCGCTCACGGAGCCGACGGCCCGCGCCACGGAGCGGCTGCGTGAGACCGGCCGTGCGTACGTCGCCTTCGCGCTGCGCGAGCCGGGCCTCTTCGCGGTCGCGTTCACCGCACCCGAGGGCCCAGCCGTCCACGCCGACATCGAGACCCTGACCGGCCCCTACGCCGTGCTCAACGGCGTCCTCGACGAGCTCGTCGCCTGTGGCGCGGTCACACCGGCCCACCGCCAGGGCGCCGACGTCGCGTGCTGGGCGATGGTGCACGGGTTCGCGAGCCTCGTCGTCGACGGCCCACTGCGCGAGGTCCCCGACGAGATGCGCGACCACCTGCTGGAGGCCGTGCTCGACGTCGTGCACCGCGGCCTGCTCACCTGAGGGCGGGACGCCCCCTTCACAGAGCAGCCGCGACCGCCGCCCAGCCTTGCGGAACCGCGCCGAGGCCGGTGCCGTCCTCCGGGTTCCAGTACTCGGCGAAACCGGACGTGAGCACCCCCGAGAACGTCATGTCGCGGATCCTGGAGTAGGCGTCGTCGTCCCGCCAGCGAGCCGCCGCGAGAGCCAGCAGGTAGTTCAGCTGCGGCCAGGCAGAGCCCCGCCAGTACGCGCCCGGATCGTAGGAGGAGTGCCGACGAGGGAGATACGACAGTCCGTACGGCGCGCCGAACCGCTCCGGATCGGTCAGCTGGCCGATCACCCGTTCGGCCTTCGTCGCATCACGCGTGACCAGGGCCCCGAGAGCTCCGTCCAGCGTGGGGACGCGGCACCGGGGACCGCCTCCGATCAGTGGCCGGTCGACCCAGAGTCCCTCACCTTCCTCCCAGAGCAGATCGTCGGCGACGCCGGCGAGCTCCTCGCCCCGCAGTCGCCACCGGTCGTCATCGGTGAGGTCGGCACACTCCAGAGCCGCATGCGCACACAGGGCGTTGAACGACGCCGGCGCGCAGGCGAACGACCGCGACCAGACCGCCGCACCGTGGTGGTCGAAGTACGTCTCGGCCACCAGGCCTCGGTCGAACGCGCTGTACTCCGCGTGGTCGTAGGTCGGTAGCGACACCCAGTCGTCCCAGCGCGGGGAGTCGTCGGTGCCGGTCTCCCAGGGATGGACGACGTACATCAAGCCCTCAGGGGTCCGACGATGCTGCCAGAGCCACTCGAGCGCCGACCCGATCCTGCCGATGAGCGCTTCACCGAGGTCGGCGCCGGCTACGGCCAGCACCCGAGCAGCGTGCGCATACACGGGAGGCTGCGTGAAGGACGACCGATCGGGAAGCGGGCCACGGTTCGCACTCGGGCCGAGATAGCGCATGTGCGGGACGAAGCCGCTGTCCAGCTGGCCCTCGAAGCAGCTCGCCAGCTCGCGGCCACCCCGGGCGTCGCCCAGTGCCGACCAGGCGATCGCGTGGAAGCACGAGTCCCACAGCCACTGATGCGGATAGACCGTAGGGTTCGGTGGGCAGAAGCCGTCCGCCTCCCGCCAGCTCGCACTCAAGACCTGCGAGCGCACCCGGACGAACCCGCGTCGCCAGGTCTTCGTCCGTCCCGGCACTCGTCGGTACGGCGTCCCCGGACGTCACGGCGAGCCGACCCGCCACCCGTCGGCGTCGCGATCGAAGACGTACGTCGAGCAGTTCGGCACGTCGTCGTCGTCGGCCGGCGCGAGCGGCGAACCGGGAGCGATCCGCCCCCACAGCGCCAGGATCACGCCACCGTGGCTCACCACCAGGACCGTCTCGCCGCGGAAACGGTCGGCCACCTCGTCGAGCACGGCGAGCACCCGGTCCGCGACCTGGTCTCCGGTCTCGCCTCCCGGCACCGTGGCGGAGAGGTCGCCCGCCAGCCAGGCGCTCAGGGGCGGACCCACCACCGAACGGTCGAAGGGCCGACCCCGCAGGTCCCCGACGTCGAACTCCTGCAGGTGCTCCCGCACCTCGACGGGGACACCCAGGACGCTCGCGGCGATCTCGGCGGTCTGCACAGCACGCGAGATGCTGCTGCACACGATCCCCGCGACCCGTTCCGAGCTCAGGGTGCGTGCCATCGACGCCGCCTGCTGCCGACCGAGGTCGGTGAGGCTGCCTCCGCCGTCGCCGACCAGCTCCGACTCGTACCCGGTCTCGCCGTGCCGCGCGAGGATGATCCGGGCCGGGCAGTGAACGTCGCTCACGCGGCCAACCTAACCGCAGCCTCCGTGCGGCAGGATGACCGCGTGCGGATCTTCCACATCGCGACGCTGGCCGACTGGAAGCAGGCGGAGGCGTCGGGCACCTACACGACCTCGACGTACGGCGTGCCGCTGGCCGAGGCGGGTTTCCTCCACGCCGCGCGACACGAGCAGGTCAGGGGCGTGCTCGACCGCCACTACGGAGACGTGACCGAGCCCCTCGTCGTGCTCGAGATCGAGACCGACCTGCTCGACGTGCCCTGGCGCGACGATGACGTGGACGGCGAGGTGTTCCCCCACATCTACGGTCCGCTGAGCACGCAGGCCGTGGTGCGCTGGCGCCCGGCCCGCCTCCCTCCTTTCGAGGCGGCGTCCGTCCCCCAGGTGCCGGTGCCCACGATCGTCAGCGCTTTCTACGGCCTGACCGTCGTCCTCGGCACCGCCACGCTGGCCCTGGCGATCGCGGGCCTCGTCGCCGACTCGCAGGCGCACGCCTTCCCCCCGAGACTCACCCACTCGACCGAGTTCCTGGTCTGGACCCTCGCCGGCACCTCCGGCCTCGCCACCGTCGCCTGCCTCGCCGTCGCCTGGGTGCTGAACCAGGCGGCCGTCCGCCACGCGGACCTGCCCCCGGGTCAGTAGACCCGCGGCACGAACGTCTGCTCGTGCATCGGCGGCCGCATGTAGGGAATCTCGCGCATCGTCGGGAGCTCCACGACGTCGGGCGCCACGTCGACGAAGTCGAACTGGCTGAGCAGGTGGCTCATGCAGTTGATCCGCGAGGCCCGCTTGTCGTCGGACGGTACGACGTACCAGGGCGCCTGCTTGATGTCGGTGTACTGGAACGTGGTGTCCTTGGCCATCGAGTAGCGCACGTAGAGCTCGTGCTCCGCGAGGTCCATGTCCGAGAGCTTCCAGCGCTTGAGCGGCTCGCTGTTGCGCGCCTCGAACCGCCGGCGTTGCTCCTCGAAGGACACCGAGAACCAGTACTTGAGCACGGTGATCCCCGACCTGACCAGCATCCGCTCGAACTCCGGGCAGCTGCGGAGGAACTCCTGGTGCTGCTCCTCGGAGCAGTAGCCCATCACCCACTCGACGTTCGAGCGGTTGTACCAGCTCCGGTCGAACAGGACCATCTCGCCTGCAGCCGGGAGATGCTTGACGTACCGCTGGAAGTACCACTGCGTCCGCTCGCGCTCGGTGGGCTTGGGGAGCGCGACGACGCGGACGGTGCGGGGGCTGGTGCGCTCGGTGATCCGCTTGATCACGCCGCCCTTGCCCGCCGAGCCGCGGCCCTCGAAGATCACGGCCACCTTGAGCCCCTGGGACGCGATCCAGTACTGCAGCAGCACGAGCTGCTCCTGGATCCGCTCCATCTCCGCCTCGTAGACCGTGCCCTTCAGCCGGCCGTGCTTGTTGTAGTCCGACGCGTCGTGGTCGGATGGTCGTTGCGCGGCGACGATGTCGTCGGCGCCCTCCGGCGGTGTCGTGTTCATGGAGCCTCCCTGTGCGGCCACCGTCCTACGTCAGGGCAGCCATTAGCAAGGCCTTCAGTCCAGGTCGTTCGCGTCGCGGATCACATCGACGATGCCGCCCATGATCTCGGTGAGCCCGAAGTCCTTCGGCGTGTAGACCGCCGCGACCCCGGCGTCGATCAGCCGGCGGGCGTCGGCGTCGGGAATGATCCCGCCGACGATCACCGGTACGTCGCCCAGGCCGGCCAGGTCGAGTGCCACCAGCACGGCGGGCACCAGCTCCATGTGGGAGCCGCTCAGGATGGACAGCCCCACGCAGTGCACGTCCTCGGCCACGGCCGCCGCGACGATCTGCTCAGGCGTGAGCCGGATGCCCTGGTAGATCACCTCGAAGCCGGCGTCACGGGCGCGGACGGCGACCTGCTCGGCGCCGTTCGAGTGCCCGTCGAGACCCGGCTTGCCGACCAGCAGCCGGAGCCGGCCGCCGAGCTGCTCGCCGGTCTCCTGCACCCGTCGGCGTACCTCGGCGAGCTCCGCGCCGGCCGAGCCGACCTCGGACAGGGCGCCGACTGCGCCGCTCACGCCGGTCGGCGCACGGAACTCGCCGAACACCCCCCGCAGCGTGGCCGCCCACTCGCCGGTCGTCGCGCCGGCCCGGGCCGCGGCCAGGGTGGCGGGCATCAGGTTGGTGTCGGTCTTGGCGTCGGCAGCCAGCCGCGCGAGCGCCTCGGTCACCCCGGCTTCGTCGCGCTCGGCCTTCCAGGCCTCGACGCTGGCGATCGCGGCCCGCTCGGCCTCCGGGTCCGCAGCCTGGATCGCGGCGTCGAGGTCGGCGGTCAGCGGCGACGGTTCGGTCGTCTCGAACCTGTTGACGCCCACGACGACCTCCTCCCCGGACTCGATCCGGGCGCGCCGGGCGGCGTGGGCGGAGACCAGCGCCTGCTTCATGTAGCCGCTCTCGACGGCGGCGATGGCGCCGCCCATCGCCTGCACGCGGTCCATCTCGGCCGTGGCGCTCTCGACGAGCTCGGCGACCTTCGCCTCGATCACGTGCGAGCCCGCGAAGATGTCGTCGTACTCCAGGAGGTCCGACTCGTAGGCGAGCACCTGCTGGAGACGCAGCGACCACTGCTGGTCCCACGGCCGGGGCAGGCCGAGCGCCTCGTTCCAGGCGGGGAGCTGGACGGCGCGGGCGCGGGCGTCCTTCGACAGGGTCACCCCGAGCATCTCGAGGACGATCCGCTGGACGTTGTTCTCGGGCTGCGCCTCGGTCAGGCCGAGGCTGTTCACCTGCACGCCGTAGCGGAAGCGCCGCATGGCGGGGTCCGCCACGGCGTACCGCTCACGCGTGAGCCGGTCCCACAGCTCGACGAACGCGCGCATCTTGCAGGTCTCCTCGACGAAGCGGACGCCGGCGTTGACGAAGAACGAGATCCGTCCGACGACCCTGCCGAAGTCCTCCTCCGAGACCTGGCCCGACGCCCGGACCGCGTCGAGTACCGCGATCGCCGTGCAGAGCGCGTACGCGAGCTCCTGCGTCGGCGTCGCCCCGGCCTCCTGCAGGTGATAGCTGCAGATGTTGATCGGGTTCCAGGTCGGGATCTCCTGGACGGTGTACGCGATCACGTCGGTGATCAGGCGCAGCGAGTGCTCGGGCGGGAAGACGTAGGTGCCGCGTGAGAGGTACTCCTTGACGATGTCGTTCTGCGTCGTACCGGCCAGACGGTGCGCGACCTCCTGACGTTCTGCGGCCGAGCCCGTCGAGACCCCGTTCTGCTCCTCGGCGACCACCTGGTAGAGCGCCAGCAGCCACATCGCGGTGGCGTTGATCGTCATCGAGGTGTTCATCTCGGTCAGCGGGATGTCCGCGAAGAGGCGGCGCATCTCCCCGAGGTGCGGGATCGGCACGCCGACCTTGCCGACCTCGCCGCGGCTGAGCGCGTCGTCGGGGTCGTAGCCGGTCTGGGTCGGCAGGTCGAAGGCCACCGAGAGACCGGTCTGGCCCTTGGCCAGGTTGGTCCGGTACAGGGCGTTGGACGCCGCGGCGGTCGAGTGGCCGGCGTAGGTCCGCATCACCCAGGGACGGTCCCTCTCGCGGCGGCGTGGTTCGGTCATGCCACCGAGGGTAGGGCCGGCAACGCCGCAGGTCAGCGGCGTGTGAACAAAGCCTCAGGCGGTGGCCGCGGCCCGCTCCACTTCGATCACGCGGGCCAGGCGGGTCAGGTGGAGCATCCGGCGGACGGCGGGCCCGCACCCGCGCAGGCGGAGGTGGTGGCCGGTGCGGCTGGTCTCGAGCGTGGCGTAGGCCAGCACCCGCGCGGCCGTGAGGTCGATCGTCTCGACGCCGGTCAGGTCGATCACGACATCCTGCTCGTAGGCGTGCGACGCCTCGTAGATGGCGGTGCGTACCTCCATCGTGCTGCGCACGTCGAAGTCACCACAGAGTGTCAGTGTCGGTCCATCGGTCACGATGTCCATCGTCCGTACCCCGTTCCCCGTGCCCCGAGTCGGGCGTTGCGTCCGGCTCATCGCTTGGCACCATCCTCCGGGATCCCGATCACCCGGTAAAGCCATATTTGCGACGACCTGTTACCCACTATGACGCGCCAGCACCCGAGATCGGTTGCGCCCCGCCCGAATATTTCTTGCCGGACGCGCACTACTGTCCATTGTCATGGTCAACCTGACGAAGATCTACACCCGCACGGGCGACGGTGGCCGGACGCGTCTGGGCGACATGAGCGCGACGTCGAAGAACGACCTGCGACTCCATGCCTATGCAGACGTCGACGAGGCGAACGCCCAGCTCGGGGTAGCACTTGCTCATGACGTCGAGGAGCAGGTGCGGGCCGTGCTGATACACGTCCAGAACGACCTCTTCGACGTCGGCGCCGACTTCTGCACGCCGGTGGTGGCGGATCCGGAGTACCCGCCACTGCGGATCACCCAGGACTACGTCGACCGGCTCGAGGGCTGGTGCGACGAGTTCAACGCCGACCTGCCGAACCTGCGGTCCTTCATCCTGTCGGGAGGTACGCCCGCAGCCGCGCAGCTCCACGTCGCGCGCACCGTCGTACGACGGGCCGAACGCTCGGCGTGGGCAGCGTACGAGGTGCACGGAGAGACCATGAGCACGCTGCCGATCCGCTACCTCAACCGGCTCTCGGACCTGGTGTTCATCCTGGCCCGCTACGCCAACCGCGAGCAGGGCGACGTGCTGTGGGTGCCCGGCGGAGAGAGGGGCTGAGTCACCGATGAGCGACCAGAAGCAGGTCTCGACGGGCTCGACCGACGGGGCGACCACGAGCGAGCCGAAGGCCGAGAAGCCCGATCCCGTCGACGATCTCGTCATCACCCAGCACACCCTGCGGACCCGGGCCGGCGAGCTGGCCTACACCGCCCGCACCGGCCGGGTGGTGCTGCGCGAGGAGGAGGTCGAGGACGACGTCTTCAAGGGCTGGAAGGCCCGCGCCGAGATGTCGGTGACGGCGTACACGCTGAAGGACGCCGACCTCACCACCCGCCCGATCACGTTCGTCTTCAACGGCGGACCCGGTTCGTCGTCGATCTGGCTCCACATGGGCCTGCTCGGCCCGCGTCGCGTCGACCTGGGCGACGTGACGGCGACGCACCCGCCGCCCTACCGCCTGGTCGACAACCCCGAGACCCTGCTGGCGGCCTCGGACCTCGTCTTCATCGACCCGATGTCGACCGGGCACACGCGCGCGGTCGAGGGCGGGAAGCCCAAGGACTTCCACGGCTTCGGCAAGGACGTCGAGCAGGTCACCGAGCTGATCCGGCTCTGGTGCACCCGCGAGGACCGCTGGATGTCACCGAAGTACGTGGTCGGGGAGTCCTACGGCACGGTCCGGGCCGTCGCGGTCGCCGAGCGCCTCTCGACCCGCCACTCGATGGGGCTGAACGGGATCGTCCTGATCTCCAGCGTGCTCGACTTCGGCAGCCAGGACTTCGAGTTCCATCGGGTGGACGAGGCCTGCCTCAACTTCCTGCCGACGTACACCTCGATCGCGCACTTCCACGGCAGGCTCAAGGGCCGGCCCGCCAAGCTGCGGCAGGAGGCCGAGGCCTTCGTCGCCGGTCCCTACCGGACGGCGCTCGCCGCCGGGCGCCGCCTCCCGCCCAAGGAGCGCACGAGCGTCGTGCGGACGCTGGCCCGGCTGACCGGCCTCTCGGAGGAGTACGTCGACCGCACCGACCTGCGGGTCGAGCACTGGCGCTTCTGCACCGAGCTGCTGCGCGACCGCGGCCTGACGGTGGGACGGATCGACGGCCGCTTCAGCGGCCCGCTGCACTCCCTGATCGCCGAGAACATGGATGCCGACCCGTCGATGGACGCGATGGAGGCGCCGTTCACCGCGGCGTTGCACCACTACCTGCGCAGCGAGCTCGGCAGCACCCTCGACCTGTCCTACGAGGTGTTCGCGAGCGCCATCAAGCAGTGGTCGTTCAAGGAGTTCGAGGGCAAGCCGATCTTCGTGGCCGACAAGCTGGAGCGGCTGATGCGCGCCAACCCGCACCTCCGGGTCCGGATCGAGTACGGCTACTACGACCTCGCGACGCCGTACCACGCGGCGGAGGACATGGTCGCCCACCTACGCCTGCCCGCCGACGCGTTCGACCGGATCGAGCACGCATACTTCGAGACCGGGCACATGCCCTACCTGCACGAGGCATCGCGCAAGCGCGAGGCCGCCGGCATCGCGGCCTTCGTCGAGCGGCACTGAACGTGGTCCGTCGGGTTGCCAGGGAGCCGATGACCGCCCCACCTGATGCCCGCTCGGTCTTCACCGACGGTGCGTGCTCCGGCAACCCGGGCCCCGGCGGCTGGGCCTGGGCGGTCGACAGCAGGACGTGCGACTCGGGCGCCGAGCTGGTGAGCACGAACCAGCGGATGGAGATCCGGGCCGCCCTCGAGGCGGTCACTGCCCTGTCGGGCCCACTGCTGGTGGTGAGCGACTCGACGTACGTCGTGAACTGCTTCCGCGACCGGTGGTGGGAGGGTTGGCTCAGCCGCGGCTGGCTCACCTCGGCCAAGAAACCGGTCGCCAACCGTGACCTGTGGGAGCCGCTCATCACCACCGTCGTCGAGCGCGGCGACATCGCCTTCCACTGGGTGAAGGGCCACTCCGGTCACGAGATGAACGACTTCGTGGACAGCCTCGCGGTCCAGGCCAGTCAGCGTGCCGCGCGGGGATGAGCCAGCTCGCTGACGACACAAGCACGCCGTCGGACGGTGAGAACGGACCGGGGACCTCAGGAGTCGAAGCCGAGGCCCAGTCGGTCGAGGCCGCGTAGCCAGAGGTTGCGGCGACCCTGGTTGCGGTCGGCCTGCGCCAGCGAACGACGGGTGGCCTCGATCCCGGTCCAGGCGAAGGGCTCGGGCGGGAACGGAAGGGGTTTCGAGCGCACCAGGCCGAGGCGGGTGCGCTCGGTGTCGGCACCGTCGAGCAGATCGAGCATCACCTCGGCGCCGAACCTGGTGGCCCCGACGCCCAGTCCGGTGTAGCCGAGTGCGTACGCCGCGCGCCCGCCGTACGCCGTACCGAAGAAGGCGCAGAAGCGGGTACAGGTGTCGATCGCGCCGCCCCAGCGGTGACTGAAACGAAGCCCCTCGAGCTGGGGGAACGTCTCGAAGAACTGCCGGGCCAGGAGCTCGAACGTCGCCGGGCGCTGGTCGTACGACGGCCGGACCTGGCGGCCGAAGTGGTAGATCGCGTCGTAGCCGCCCCACAGGATCCGGTGGTCGGAGGTCAGCCGGTAGTAGTGGAACTGGTTGGTCAGGTCGTCGAGCCCCTGCCGTCCGGACCAGCCCACGGAGGCGAGCTGGTCGGGGGTGAGCGGCTCGGTCATCAGTGCGTAGTCGTAGACCGGCACGGTGTAGAGGCGAAGCCGCCGGACCGGCGAGGGGAAGGCGTTGGTGCCGAGCGCGACGTGTCGCGCGTGCACGACGTGTCCGGCGTAGGTCCGGACGTCGAGACCCGAGCCGCTGCGCGCGACCCCGGAGACCGCCGTGTGCTCGTGGATCCGCACCCCGAGCGCCCGAGCGGCCTCGGCGAGCCCCCACGCGAGCCGCGCCGGGTCGACGAGGGCCGTGTCGTCGGGCTCGTGGACCCCGGCGAGGTAGGTCGGCGAGTCCACCTCCGCGCGCATCGCGTCGCGGTCGAGGAACCGGCGGCCCGGCGCCTCGGCCGCGAGCTCGCGGAGCCACTCCACCTGGTGGGGCTCGGTGGCGACCGCGATGGTGCCGGGTCGCTCGAAGTCGCAGGCGATGCCGTAACGGGTGAGCGTGGCAGCGATGGCGTCGAGGTTCTCCCGGCCGAGCTCGTCGAGCCGGTCGATCTCGTCGGGGAAGCGCTCCGCGCCGTTGGCCCGACCATGGGTGAGCGACGCCGCACAGAAGCCGCCGTTGCGGCCCGAGGCCGCCCAGCCGACCCGGTGGCCCTCCAGCAGCACGACGTCGCGCGAGGGGTCGCGCTCCTTGGCCAGGATCGCTGTCCACAGCCCGGAGTAGCCACCACCGACGATGCAGAGGTCGGTTGCCCCGTGCGCCTCGAGCGGCGCGCGCGCCGCGGGACGGTCCGCGCGGTCGAGCCAGTACGGCGTGGGCGCGGCTTCACGCAGGGACGGGTGCTCGACGCTCACGGGGACACTCTGTCGTGAAGCCAGGTCGGCGGTCGAGGGCGGCGGACGGCAGTCACCATCACCGCAGCCGGAAGCATGGCGACAGCGATCACCAGGAGCGAGTCGAGGGTGCCGACGTGGTCGCCCACGAAGCCGAGGAGCGGTGGGCCGGCGAGGAAGGCGCCGTACCCGATCGTGGAGACGACGGCGACCCGGCGGGCAGCGCGCAGTGGGTCGTCACCTGCCGCACTCATCCCGACCGGGAAGCCGAGCGCGGCGCCGAAGCCCCACAGCAGGATGCCGACCACGGCGAGGGCCGGGGTGCCGGCGTAGACGAGGATCAGCACACCGGCGGCCGCCGCGAACGCCGACCCGAGCATCGAACGGGATCGCCCGAACCGGTCGAGCACGACCGGTCCGACCAGCCGGCCGGTCGTCATCGCGGCCACGAACGTGGCGAAGCCGACCACCCCCACCCAGTGGCGGGCGCCGTACCCGTCGACGAGGGACAGGGCCAGCCAGTCGTTGGCGGCACCCTCGGCGAGCGTGAAGGAGAGCACCATCAACCCGATCGCGAGGGTACGCGGCTCCAGCCACGCGGACCTGACCGCCTCCGCCTCCTCCACCTCGCTCTGTACGGCGCCGGCAGCCGGGTAGCGGTAGGAGGCCACGTGGGCGGCCCCGACAGCCAGCACGCCGACCACGGCGTAGTGCACCGTCAGGGGTACGCCGAGAGCGGCCGCGACGGCGCCGATCCCCGCGCCGGTGAACGTGCCGAAGCTCCAGCCGGCGTGGAAGCGCGGCATGATGCTGCGACCGAGCAGCCGCTCGACCGCGGCCCCCTCGACGTTCATCCCGACGTCCCACGTGCCGGTGCCGAAGCCGTAGCAGAGGAGCCCCACGGCGGTGCCGAGCTCAGACCCGGCGGTGGCGAAGATCCCCGCCAGCACGAGGCCGAGCAGCACCATCCGGGCGCCGAGCCGCACCACGGCACCAGCGCCGTACCGCTCGATCAGGAAGCCGCTGGCCGGCATGCCGACCATGGAGCCGATCGCGATCGAGAGCAGCAGGAGCCCGAGCGCGCCGTTGCTGAGGCCGAGCGAGGTGCGCAGGTCGGGCACCCGGGAGACCAACGTGGCAAAGCACAGCCCGTTGAGCGCGAAGGTGACAGCGACCGCGTTGCGCGCGGTGGTCGCGGAGGGAGAGCTCACAGGTGGTGGGCACCCGGAGGAGCGGCCTCGAGCCAGGACTGGAAGCCCATCAGGGACGATGCCCCGAGCGCCAGCTCGATGTCGCCGGCCGGGGTCTCGCAGCGGATCACCACGTGACCGGGGTAGAGGGAGAGCTGCTCGACCCCCTCGGGGTCACGGCGCTCGACGTAGCTCAGGGTGCTGCGCTGCCAGACCATCTTGGGTCGCGGTGCGAGGGAGAAGATCCGGAACCACTCGAGCCGGTCCCCGCGGTAACGGCCCAGGCCGAGCAGCCAACCGCGCCCGGGTTGGGAGACCCGGGCGCGGAAGCTGAGCTCGAAGGTGCCGCCGTGGCGGGAGAGCCACCGGCGGCGGAAGATGAGAGCGACGCCGACGACGAGGACGAGCAGGAGCACGCCGGCAGCCGACTCGAGCAGCCACTCCCAGATCGGCATGCCCTCCCCTTGTCTCGGCTCCTGGCTCGTGGAGTGCGACGCGGGCTAGGCGTCGCCCTCCAGTGTGGCCTTGCGCTCGTCGAGAAGACGCTTGGCCTCCTCGTAGTCGCTCTCGTGGGACAGCTCGGCGTACTCGCAGATCAACCGGACGTGGTTGTCGGCCACCGACATGAAGCCGCCGTCGACCGCGGCGATCCAGTGGCCGTCGTCCACCGTGCGTACGTCGATCTGGCCGGCCGCGAGCACCGACATCACCGGCGTGTGGTCGGCCATGATGCCGATCTCGCCGGCGAGGGTGCGCGCGTTCACGACCGTCGCCTCACCCGACCACACCTCGCGGTCGGCGGCCACCAGGGACACCTGCATCGTCTTGGCCATCTCAAAGGCTCTTCTGGATCTCGTCCCACTTGCGCTCGACGTCGTCCAGACCGCCACACATGAAGAACGCCTGCTCGGCCACGTGGTCGTACTCGCCGTCGGCGATCTTGTTGAACGCCTCGACGGTCTCGGCGACCGGGACCGTGGAGCCCTCGAGGCCGGTGAACTGCTTGGCGACGTAGGTGTTCTGCGACAGGAACCGCTGGATCCGGCGGGCCCGGGAGACGATGACCTTGTCCTCCTCGGACAGCTCGTCGACACCGAGGATCGCGATGATGTCCTGGAGCTCCTTGTTGCGCTGCAGGATCTGCTTGATCCGGATCGCGCAGTCGTAGTGGTCCTTGCCGATGTACTGGGCGTCGAGGATCCGCGAGGTCGACGTCAGCGGGTCCACCGCCGGGTAGATGCCGAGCGAGGCGATCTCGCGCGACAGCTCCGTGGTGGCGTCGAGGTGGGCGAACGTGGTCGCCGGGGCCGGGTCGGTGTAGTCGTCGGCCGGCACGTAGATCGCCTGCAGCGACGTGATCGAGTGCCCGCGCGTCGAGGTGATCCGCTCCTGGAGCGTGCCCATCTCGTCGGCGAGGTTGGGCTGGTAGCCCACCGCGGACGGCATCCGGCCGAGCAGGGTGGACACCTCCGAGCCGGCCTGGGTGAACCGGAAGATGTTGTCGATGAAGAGCAGGACGTCCTGGTTCTGCTCGTCGCGGAAGTACTCCGCCATCGTCAGCGCCGACAGCGCGACCCGCAGGCGCGTGCCGGGCGGCTCGTCCATCTGGCCGAACACCAGGGCGGTCTGCCCGATGACGCCGGCCTCCTCCATCTCCACGATCAGGTCGTTGCCCTCGCGGGTGCGCTCGCCGACACCGGCGAACACCGAGACACCACCGTGGTCACGGGCGACGCGGGCGATCATCTCCTGGATCAGCACGGTCTTGCCCACGCCGGCACCGCCGAACAGGCCGATCTTGCCGCCCTGCACGTAGGGGGTCAGCAGGTCGATGACCTTGATGCCGGTCTCGAACATCTGCGTCTTCGACTCGAGCTGGTCGAACGCCGGGGCCTTGCGGTGGATGCCCCACCGCTCCTTGACGTCGAGCGTCTCGCCCTCCTCGAGGTTGAGGCACTCGCCGAGGGTGTTGAACACGTGTCCGAGCGTCGCGTCGCCGACGGGGACCGTGATCGGGCCGCCGGTGTCGCTCACCTGGGCGCCGCGCACCAGGCCATCGGTGGGCTGCAGCGAGATCGCGCGCACCATGCCGTCGCCGATGTGCTGGGCGACCTCGAGGGAGAGCGTGCGCGTCTCGCCGGAGAGGGTGAGCTCGGTCTCGAGCAGGTTGTACATGTCGGGCATCGAGTCCACGGGGAACTCGATGTCGACGACCGGGCCGATGACGCGGGCGATCCGGCCGCCGGTGCCCTCGGTCGCGGTCTTGTTCTCTTCAGCCGTGGCAGTCATGTCTCTCAACTCACTCTGTTGTCGCGGGGTACATCGCTGGGGTACGTCACTGGCTATTCGGTCGCAGCGTTCGCGTCGGCCAAGGCGTTGACGCCGCCGACGATCTCACTGATCTCCTGGGTGATGCCCGCCTGCCGGGCCTGGTTGGCGATACGGGTGTACTTCTTGATGAGCTCTTCGGCGTTGTCGGTCGCGGACTTCATGGCCTTCTGCCGGGCGGCCAGCTCGGAGGCCGACGCCTGCAGCAGCGCGAAGAAGATCCGACTCTGGACGTACTTGGGGAGCAGGGCGTCCAGCACCTCTTCTGCCGACGGCTCGAACTCGTAGAGCGGCAGGACCTCGTCCTTGGAGGGACGCTCCTCCCCCTCGACGACCTCCATCGGCAGCATCCGTACGTCGTGCGGCTCCTGGACCAGCATCGAGCGGAACTGCGTGTAGACCAGGTGGACCTCGTCGACGTGGTGCTCGTCGTCCTTGTCGGAGGTGAACGCCTCGATCAGCGCCTCGCCGATCGCCTTGGCGTTCTCGTAGCGCGGCTGGTCGGAGAACCCGCTCCACGACTCCGCCACCGGCCGGCCGCGGAAGCGGTAGTACGCCTCACCCTTGCGGCCGGTGAGGTAGGTGACGACCTGCTTGCCCTCGCCACGCAGCCGCTCGGCCAACCGCTCGCCCTCCTTGAGCACGCTCGAGGAGTAGGCGCCGGCGAGACCACGGTCGCTGGTCACGATCAGGATCGCGGCGGTGTCGGCGCTCTCGGGCTCGGTGGTGAGCGGGTGCGAGACGTTGGAGTAGGTCACCAGCGCCTGGACGGCCCGGGTCAGCTCCCGCGCGTACGGCGCGGCCTGCTGGGCCCGCTGCTGCGCCTTGATGATCCGGGACGCAGCGATGAGCTCCATGGCGCGCGTGATCTTCTTGGTCGACTCGACCGACTTGATCCGGGCGCGGTACTCACGCAGCGATACGGCCATCCGTCAGCCCCGCTTCTGCTTGACGATCTGCTCCTGCTCGAGCTCCTCGTCGGTGACCGGCTCGGCCTTGGGCTCGGTGCCGGGCCTGATCGACTCACCGTCGGAGGTCTCGAACTGGTCGAGGAACTCGTCGTACGCGCCGCTGACCGTCTCCTGGGTGCTGTCGTCGAACAGCCGGCTCTCACGGATCTTGTCGAGGACGTCCTTGTGCTGGCGAGCCAGGAAGTCGAGGAACTCCTGCTCGAAGCGGAGCACGTCGTCGGTGGGCACCTTGTCGAGCTTGCCCGACGTACCGAGCCACAGCGAGACGGTCATCTGCGCGAGGGGGTACGGCGAGTACTGCGGCTGCTTGAGCAACGCCATCAGCCGCTGCCCGCGGTCGAGCTGCTGGCGCGACGCCGCGTCGAGGTCGGAGGCGAACATCGCGAACGCCTCCATCGCGCGGAACTGCGCCAGCTCGACCTTGAGCGAACCGGTCACGGTCTTCATCGCCTTGGTCATGGCGTTGCCGCCCACGCGGGACACGGAGACACCGACGTCGATCGCGGGCCGCTGGTTGGCCGCGAACAGGTCGGACTGCAGGAAGATCTGCCCGTCGGTGATCGAGATGACGTTCGTGGGGATGTAGGCCGACACGTCGTTGGCCTTGGTCTCGATGATCGGCAGTCCCGTCATCGAGCCCGCGCCCATCGCGTCGGACAGCTTGGCGCAGCGCTCGAGCAGGCGGCTGTGCAGGTAGAACACGTCGCCGGGGTAGGCCTCACGGCCCGGTGGGCGGCGCAGCAGCAGCGACACGGCTCGGTAGGCCTCGGCCTGCTTGGTGAGGTCGTCGAACACGATGAGCACGTGCTTGCCGTCGTACATCCAGTGCTGGCCGATGGCCGAGCCGGTGTAGGGCGCGAGGTACTTGAAGCCCGGCGCTGTCGGACGCCGGTGACGCCACGATCGTGGTGTACTCCAGCGCGCCGGCCTCCTCCAGGGCACCGCGCACGGCGGCGATGGTCGAGCCCTTCTGGCCGATCGCGACGTAGATGCAGCGCACCTGCTGGGCCGGGTCGCCGGTCTCCCAGTTCTGCTTCTGGTTGATGATCGTGTCGATCGCGATCGTGGTCTTGCCGGTGGAGCGGTCGCCGATGATCAGCTGACGCTGGCCCCGGCCGATGGGGGTCAGCGCGTCGATCGCCTTGATGCCGGTCGCCATCGGTTCGCTCACCGACTGTCGCAGCATCACGCCGGGCGCCTGGATCTCCAGCGCGCGGCGCTCCTCCGACTCGATCTCGCCGAGACCGTCGATGGGGGTGCCGAGCGGGTCGATCACGCGGCCCATGAAGGCGTCGCCGACGGGGACCGAGAGGATCTCGCCGGTACGACGGACCGTCTGGCCCTCCTCGATCTTGTCGAAGTCACCGAGGACGACGACGCCGATCTCGCGGGTGTCGAGGTTCAGGGCGATCCCGAGGGTGCCGTCCTCGAACTCCAGCAGCTCGTTGGCCATCGCGGAGGGCAGGCCCGCGACGCGGGCGATGCCGTCCGCGCACTGGGCGACGGTGCCGACCTCCTCCTTGCTGGCAGCCTCGGGCTTGAAGTCCTCGACGTACTTCGACAGCGCGTCGCGGATCTCCTCCGGACGGATCGTGAGCTCCGTCATTGCGTCCCTACTCTCTGTGTCTTCTTCGAAAAGCTTGTCGGTGGTCGGTTCAGCCGACCAGGCGACGCCGGGCGTCGTCGAGCCTGCTGGCGATGGTGCCGTCGATGACCTCGTCGCCGATCTCCACGCGGAGGCCGCCGAGGACCTCCGGGTCGACGACGACGTTGAGGTGCACCGTGGTGTCGTACTGGCTGCTCAGGAGCGCGGTCAGGCGCTGCTGGTCGGCGGCGGCGAGCGGCCGGGCGACCCGGACTGTGGCCACGGTCTCGCCCTGGGTCTCGGCGGCCATCCGGCGGTACGTCGTGAGGGCCGCGGTGAACGTGCGGTAGGTGCCGGCGAGCGCCTGCTTCGCCAACGTCACGGTGGCCGGCAGGGCGTGGGCGTCGAGCAGCGAGTCGAGCAGCGCCGCCTTGTCCTCGACCGAGCGGCCGGGGTTGCTGAGCGCATCGCGCAGCGGTGGGTTGCCGTCGACGATCCCGGACAGCTCGAAGAGCTCGTCGGTGACCTGACCCGCCTTGGCGCCGGCGGAGCGGACCACAGCGATCTCGCTGAGCCGCTCGAGGACGTCCGGCAGGTCGCGGGAGAACGTCCACCGTCGCCCCACCGCTGCGTCGAGCAGGCCGAGGGTCGTCTCGGACAGGCGTCCCTTGAACACCTGCTGGACCATCCCCTGCTTGGCCTCGGGAGCGAGGGAGGCGTCGGTGGCGAAGCGGCGCAGGCCGGGCTCGCTGCGGAACAGCTGGCTCACCGTGAACAGCTCGTCGCCGAGGGCCGCGGCGTTCCGGTTGGTGCCGAGCTCGTCGTCCAGCCGCGCGGTCAGCGTGACCAGCGCCTCGGCGGAGGCTCCCCGCAGATCCATCAGCCGGTCTCCTCGAGGTCGGCGAGGAACCGCTCGACCACACGACCCTGGCGCTCGTCGTCGTCCATGGACTCTCCGACGATGCGTCCGGCCAGCGTCGTGGCCAGGCTGCCGACGTCGCGGCGCAGCGACGCGAACGCCGACTTCCGGTCGGCCTCGATCTGCGCGTGGGCGTGCTCGATGATCCGGTCGGCCTCGACCTGGGCCTTCTCCCGAGCGTCCTGCACGATCTGGGCGCCGTGCTCGCGCGCGTCCTCGCGGATCCGCGCGGCCTCGTGCTTGGCGTTGTTCAGCTGCTCCTTGTAGTCCGCCTCGGCCTGGAGCGCGCCGGCCTTGGCGTCGTCGAGCTCGGCGAACTCGGTGCGGATCGCCTCCTGGCGCGCGGTCATGGCCTTGTTGATCGGCGGGATGAGGTACTTCCCGAAGATCCAGACCAGGATCGCGAACGCGAGCAGGCTGACCAGGAAGGTCCCGTTGGGGACCAGGAAGTTGCTGGCCAAGGGCGTCACGGGGGTGCTGGCAAGAATGCTCATCTGTCAGTCCTGTCGTACGGCTGGGGGCTCCGAGCGTCTCGACTCACTTGCCGAGGACGAAGACGAACAGCGCCATGAAAGCCAGGTTGATGAAGTACATGCCTTCGACGAGCGCGACCGTCAGGAAGAAGATCGTCTGCAGGCGGCCCTGCGCCTCGGGCTGGCGTGCGACGCCCTGGATGTAGGACGAGCCGGCCAGGCCGTCACCGATGCCGGCGCCGATCGCGCCACCCGCGAGGGCCAGGCCGCCGCCGACGAACGCGCCGGCCGTCTTGATGGCCGAGTCGAGTGAGGTGTCTGCTGCCACTGTTTCTCCTTGGATCCGCGCCGGGGGGCCGGCGCAACGGGTGTACCTCTGGTGTGGTCGAGTGAGTGCTCAGGCCACGAGTTCGGGTTGGGGGCTGCGGTCGGGTGCATCTTCTGGCACGTCCTCGGTGACCGGCTCGTGCTCGTCTGCTCGTCGTGTGACCCTCGCCGGAGGCCATCCCGAAGTAGAGGACGGTCAGCAGGGCGAAGATGAAGGCCTGGATGGCGCCGATCGCCATGTCGAAGAGCTTCCAGACGATGGCGAAGACGACCGACAGGACTCCGCCGACCGGGGCGGGGCCCAACGTCCAGGCGGTCAGGGCGCCGATCAGGGCCAGCAGGATGCCGCCGGCGAAGATGTTGCCGAAGAGTCGGAGGGCCAGGGAGATCGGCTTGGTGATCTCCTCGATGATGTTCAGCGGCAGCAGGAACTTGTAGGGCTGCACGAAGTGGCTGAAGTAGGCCTTCGCGCCCTGGGTGCGGATCCCGAAGGTCCAGACGCCCACCATGACGAACAGCGCCATCGCGTAGGTGAGGTTGGTGTCGGCCGTCGGTGCGGGGAGCAGGTGCAGGTGCTCGTTGAGCTCGGACGGGATGATCTCCATCCAGTTGCAGATCAGGATGAAGAAGAACTCCGCGGTGGCGATCGCCACGATGGTGGCGTTCGCGTGGCCGAGCGTGTCGTCCACCTGCACGTTCACGTTGTGGAGCACCGTCTCCCAGATCAGCTGGAGCTTGGTCGGGACGTGGTCCTCGGTGTCCTTGGTGAGCTGGCTGCGCGCCCAGAAGCCCAGCAGCGTGACGAGCGTGCCGGCGATCAGCAGCGCCCAGATCGTGTCCATGTTGAACGTCATGCCCAGGAACTGCCGCTGGACGTGCTCGCCGATCTTGATGTCGGCCTGGATCACCGGCGCAATCACTGGTTCTTCAGCTCCTTCAGCAGGGGCATGGTCGTCATGACAAGGGCGATCAGACGGAAGATCGCGAGGCCGAACAGCAGGCCGATCCCGTCGGGCCAGAACCACACCGCGATGCCGACGGCGACCACGGAGAGCACCAGCAGGCGCACGAGCGTGGACATGGCCAGCCGGTTGCGCGTGGGCTCCTCACCGGAGGTGATGATGCGCAGCAGCCAGTACTCCGTGGCCAGGTGGTTGAGCAGTCCGAGCGCGACGCCGGCGACGATGCAGCCGGCCAGCAGCCACTCGCCGAGCGAGCCGAGGATCCAGTACGTCGCCACGGACAGCCCGGCGGCGACGAGGATGGTCTTGCGCTGGTCGCGCACGACCCGCCACATGGACGCCTTGCCGGCGGTCGTCGCGGTGGTGGTCTCGTGGTCAGACACGACCGGCACCCCGCTCATGCCGCGGCGCTCACTTGAGCACGTCCCGGACGCGGAACCAGAACCCCGCGATACCGGCGAGGATGCCCAGGCCGATGCCGACGAGGGTCCAGGTCGGTGAGTCGCCGGTCGCCTTGTCGACGAGGAGCCCGAGGACGAGGCCCGCCACGACGGCTCCGGCGAGCATCCCGCCGAGGCCCGCGAGGTCGCGACCCCGAAGTGTCGGGTCCGGGTGTCGATCGGCCATCCACTCAGGTCGCTTCCTGGGGTGTTTTCGTTGGCGAGCACGGCAACGTCGGCGCGCGCTCCACGGGGCACCGGCGAGGCTCGAAAACTATCACAGGACGAGGGGGCCTCGAACGGGGCCGGGAGGGGGCACAGCACGCTCCCGGATCGGGTGAAGAGGCCCTCGGTCGTCATGTCGGTGGCGGCCGTTCTGGTCGGTGTCGGGGTGCTTGTGAAAACTAGCACAAGCGCCGGGCGGGCCGCCAAACGGGGTCCGACGTACGCCGTCCGCGCAGGTCAGGCCTCGTCGTGCACGGCCAGGTGGGGGCGGCGTACCACCGGCAGGACGAACGTGAGCGCGACGGTGAGGGCGGTCGCCGCGGCGATCAGCGCCCACATCAGCGGGCCCGGTGTAGAGGCTGACCACCACGGTCGTCCCGGCCACCAGCGCCGCCCACATCCACATGATGAGAACCGCACGGCGCTGGGAGTGACCGATCTCCAGCAGGCGGTGGTGCAGGTGCTGCTTGTCGGGGGCGAACGGCGAGCGACCGGCGCGGGTCCGCCGGATCACGGCCAGCACCAGGTCGGCGATCGGCACCATCAGGAGGGCCACCGGCAGCGCCAGCGGGAGGAACGTCGGCGCCAGGGAGGCGGGAGACCCCATGGCGCCCGTGGCTGAGATCGGCGCCGGAGTACTGACCGGTCAGCGTGATCGCGCTCGCCGACAGCACCAGCCCGATCAGCATCGAGCCGCTGTCGCCCATGAAGACGCGGGCGGGGTTGATGTTGTGGGGCAGGAAGCCGACGCAGACGCCGCCGAGCATCGCGCTGAGCAGCGCGCCGGTGGAGGCCAGCGAGGCGTTGTTGAGGTTGGTGAGCTGGTAGCAGAAGGCGAAGAAGGCCACGGACCCGATCCCCACCACGCCGGTGGCGAGCCCGTCGAGCCCGTCGACCATGTTCACCGCGTTCACGGTGCCGACCACGACGAACGCCGTGAGCAGCGCGCCCTGGGCCGGGTCGAGGGCGAACTGGCCTCCCCCGGGGAGCGGGAACAGGAAGTACTGGATCCCGTTGAGGATCAGGAAGCCGGCGGCGAGCACCTGGCCCCCGAGCTTGGTCAGCGCGTCCAGCTCGAACAGGTCGTCGAGGGTGCCGATCGCGCAGATCATGGCTCCGGCGATGAGCACGATCTTGGCGTCGTGGAAGACGAAGGGCTGGCTGCGTGACAGGAACGGCAGCTGCTGGCCCACCACGAAGGCCGCCAGCAGGCCGCCGAGCATCGCCAGGCCGCCGAGGTAGGGAACCGGCTCGGCGTGCACGTCGCGGTCGCGGACCCGGGCGACGGCGCCGGTGCGCAGGGCGATCTCTCGGGCGATGACGGTCAGGAGGTACGTCGCCGCGGCGGCGACCAGGAAGACGAGGAGGTACTCCCGCACAGGGGGTCGGCCTCCTCAGTCGGTCTCGTCGAGCACGGTGACGCCGAGGGGCTCGAGCACCTCGTCGAGCGCCGCCACCGAGAGGGCGCCCCGGCGGAGCACGCGCGGCCGCTCGCCGCGGACGTCGAGGATCGTCGACGCGGCACCCTTCGGCGACGGTCCGCCGTCGAGCACGACCGCCACGCTCTCGCCCAGCATGCCCTCGGCGTCGCCCGCGTCGGTCGCCGCCGGCAGGCCGCTGAGGTTGGCCGAGCTGACCGCCATCGGTCCGGTGCGCTCGAGCAGCGCCAACGCGACCTCGTGGTCGGGCATCCGGACGGCCACCGTGCCGCGGTTGTCGCCGAGGTCCCACATCAGGGAGGACTGCTGGTTACAGACCAGGGTGAGCGCGCCGGGCCAGAACGCCTCGGTCAGGGCGTCGACGTACGGCTGGACACGCGTGGCCAGGGCGTCGAGGGTGGTGGCCGAGCTGACCAGGACCGGCGGCGGCATGTCGCGGCCGCGGCCCTTTGCGCGGAGGAGAGCCTGGACCGCGACGTGGTCGAAGGCGTCCGCGCCGATGCCGTAGACGGTGTCGGTGGGCAGCACGACCAGAAGCCCCTGCTGCACCGCCTGCGCGGCCGCCTCGATCGCGGTCTCGCGCTCGTCGTCGCTCGCGGTGGGGTACGTCGTGCTCATCCAGCCTTCCGATCATCGTGGGGGTGGGCTCATCGTGCCAGCCGGGCGGTCAGGAAGCGCGGTCGCCCGGCCAGGTCGCGATGGTCACGCACCTGCTCCCATCGATCGGTGCCGCTGAAGACGGCCGGCGCCGACTCCCCCTGCAGGTCGGCGTGCTCGACGCCGACCACTCCCCCGGGCCGCAGCAGCAGTGCCGCGCGCTGCTCGACCACCCGGATCGTGTCGAGTCCGTCGCCGGAGGCGTAGAGCGCGAGGTCGGGATCGTGGTCGCGCACCTCGGCTGCGACCGACTCCCACGCCTCGTGCGGGATGTACGGCGGGTTGCTGACCACGACGTCGACGGCCCCGGCCAGGTCGTCGAACGCCACGGCCAGGTCGCCCAGCCGGAGGTCGACGCCGGTGCCGGCGAGGTTGCGGACGGCCCAGCCGTGGGCACCCTCGTCGAGCTCGACCGCGTGCACCCGGGCGGCTGGCACCTCGTGGGCCACGGCCTTCGCGATCGCGCCGGAACCGGTGCCGAGGTCCACGACGACCGGCGCGTCGAGGGGCGACGCCGACTCGACGACCCAGCCCGCGAGCAGCTCGGTCTCCGGACGGGGCACGAAGACACCGGGTCCGACGAGCAGCTCGACGTGACGGAACCACGCGGTGCCCGTCAGGTGCTGGAGCGGCTCGCGCGCCACGCGGCGCGCCACCAGTACGGCGTACTCCTCGGCGGCGGGAGCGGGTACGTCGTGGACGAGCGCGAGCCGGGAGCGCTCGACACCCAGGACGTGTGCGAGCAGGACCTCCGCGTCGTGCTCCGGGGACTCGACACCGGCCTCGCGGAGCCGGGCTGCCGCCTCGTCGACGAGCGCTCGACGGGTCGGCACTCAGTCCCCCGACGTGGCTTCGACCGCGTCGAGCCGGGCCGTGAGGTCGGCCTCGAGGCAGGAGTCGATGACGGGCTGCAGGCCACCGTCGAGCACCTGGTCGAGGTGGTAGGACTTGTAGCCGGTGCGGTGGTCGGAGATGCGGTTCTCGGGGTAGTTGTAGGTGCGGATCCGTTCGGAGCGATCGACGGTGCGGACCTGGCTCCGCCGCGCCTGGCTGGCCTCGGCGTCCGCCTCGTCCTGGGCCGCGACGAGGAGCCGCGCGCGCAGGATGCGCAGCGCCTGCTCCTTGTTCTGGAGCTGGCTCTTCTCGTTCTGGCAGCTCACCACGATGCCGGTCGGGACGTGGGTGATCCGCACGGCCGAGTCGGTGGTGTTGACGCTCTGGCCGCCCGGACCGCTGCTGCGGAAGACGTCGATACGCAGGTCGTGCTCGTCGATCTCCACCTCGACGGCCTCCGCCTCGGGCATCACCAGGACGCCGGCGGCGCTGGTGTGGACGCGGCCCTGCGACTCGGTCACCGGCACCCGCTGCACCCGGTGGACGCCGCCCTCGAACTTCAGCAGCCCGTACGGCGCGTGGCCAGGCTCGACCGTGCCCCTGGCCTTCACCGCCACGGTCACCGACTTGTAGCCGCCCAGGTCGGACTCGGTGGCGTCCAGGATCTCGGTGGACCAGCCACGGGTCTCGGCGTAGCGGGTGTACATCCGGAGGAGGTCGCCCGCGAAGAGGGCGGACTCCTCGCCGCCCTCGCCGGACTTGATCTCGAGGAGGGCGTCCTTGTCGTCGACCGGGTCGCGCGGTGCCAGCAGGCGGAGCAGTCGCGTCTCGGCCACCTCGCGCTGGGTGGCGATCGCGTCGACCTCGCCGGCGAACGTCGGGTCCTCGGCGGCCAGCTCGCGCGCGGCAGCCAGGTCGTCGGCGGTCCCCTGCCACTCGCGCCAGGTGGAGATGATCGCGGTCAGCTCGGCGTACCGCTGGTTGAGGGTCTTGGCCGTGCGCGCGTCGGCGTGGGTCTCGGGCAGCGCCAGGCGCCGCTCGAGCTCGGCGTGCTCACCGAGCAGACCCTCGACGGACTCGAACATCAGCGCTCCCAGTCTGGTGCAGGGTCTCGTGCGGACAAATCGGAACGACGCCGGCCCCCATGGAGGAGGACCGGCGCCGTCGACGGAGCTAGTTGGACGTGGACTCGGCCTTCTCGTCGGCCTTGGCGTCGTCCTTCTTGGCCATCTTGGCGTAGCGGGCCTCGAAGCGGGCGACGCGGCCGCCGGTGTCGAGGATCTTCTGCTTGCCGGTGTAGAACGGGTGGCAGTTGGAGCACACGTCGGCGTGGATGTTGCCGCTCGCCGAGGTGCTGCGCGTGGTGAAGGTGTTCCCGCAGGTGCAGGTCACCTCGGTCACGCGGTACTCCGGGTGGATGTCCTTCTTCATGGTTTCCTTTCACGGCCGCCGGGTCGCCTCCGCTGAGTGCGGGTGACGTGAACCGGAGCCAAGGCGGATTGTGCCACCTGCTCCAACACCGGAACCAATCTGCGGATTCCCGGCGGAGGGGCGGTACGACGCCTCAGTCGCCGTCGCCCATCGCCCCCGGCGTCGTCTTCTGCACCTGCATGAGGAACTCGATGTTGCTCTGGCTCTTCTTCAACCGCTCCAAGAGCAGCTCGAGGGCCTGCTGGCCGTCGAGCGCCGAGAGCACGCGGCGCAGCTTCCAGACGATCGCGAGCTCCTCCTTGCTCATCAGGAGCTCCTCGCGGCGGGTGCCGCTCTGGACCGCGTCGATGGCCGGGAACAGGCGCTTGTCGGCGAAGTCGCGGCGGAGCCGGATCTCCATGTTGCCGGTGCCCTTGAACTCCTCGAAGATCACCTCGTCCATCTTCGAGCCGCTCTCGATCAGGGCGGTGGCGAGGATGGTCAGCGAGCCGCCGTTCTCGATGTTGCGGGCGGCACCGAAGAAGCGCTTGGGCGGGTACAGCGCAGCGGAGTCCACCCCACCGGACAGGATCCGCCCGGAAGCGGGCGCGGCGAGGTTGTAGGCCCGGCCGAGGCGCGTGATGCCGTCGAGCAGCACGACCACGTCGTGGCCGAGCTCGACGAGACGCTTGGCGCGCTCGATCGCCAGCTCCGCGACGATCGTGTGGTCGCTCGCGGGGCGGTCGAAGGTGGAGGAGATGACCTCACCCTTGGTCGACCGCTCGAAGTCGGTGACCTCCTCCGGACGCTCGTCGACGAGGACGACCATCAGGTGGCACTCGGGGTTGTTGGTCATGATCGAGGCCGCGATCGACTGCATGATCATCGTCTTGCCGGCCTTCGACGGCGACACGATGAGCCCGCGCTGGCCCTTGCCGATCGGGGAGGCGATGTCGATGACACGCCCGATCAGGTTGGTCGGCTCGGTCTCCAGCCGCAGCCGCTCGCTCGGGTAGAGCGGAGTCAGCTTGGCGAAGTCGACGCGGTTCTTCGACGCCTCGGGATCGGCACCGTTGACCGAGTCGATGCGCACCATCGGGTTGAACTTCTCCTTGCGCTCCCCCTCGCGGGGCTGGCGCACCTGGCCGACGATCGCGTCGCCGCGGCGCAGGCCGTACTTGCGGACCATCGACAGCGAGACGTAGACGTCGTCGGTGCCGGGGAGGTAGCCGCTGGTCCGGACGAAGGCGTAGTTGTCGAGGACGTCGAGGATGCCCGCCGCGGGGGTGAGCACGTCGTCCTCGAGGATCGTGGTGTCGGGCTCGTTGCGCTGGCCGCTGGTCTGCGGTCGATTGGCGCCCCGGTCCCGGTCCCGGTCCCGGTCGCGGCCGCGACGTCGGCGGCTGCGCCGGCTGCCGCCGTCCTCGTACGCGCCCTGGTCGCCGCCCTGGTTGTTCTGGTTCTGGCCCTGGGTCTGGCCCTGGTTCTGGCTCTGGCCCTGGTTCTGGTTCTGGTTGTTCTGCTGCTGCTGGCGGTCCTGCCGGTCCGGCTCCTGGGTCCCACCCTGGGCAGCGCGGTCCTGGCGACCGGCGTTCTGGTTGCGGTCGTCCCGGTCCTGGCGGCCCTGTCGAGCCTGGCGCTGCCGGCCCTGGTCCTGGCTGCCCTGGTCCTGGGCTGCCTGGTCCTGGGCGCCACGGTCCTGGGCGCCACGGTCCTGGGCGGCCTGGTCCCGGCCGGCGTGGTCCGGCTCGCGCCGACCGGAGTCCTGCTTCGACTCCTGCTTCGACTGGGTCGCCGGCTCGGTCTTCACCTCGGCCTTGGCCTCGGCCTTCGCCTCGCCGCGCTCCCGGCGGTCCGCGGCACCGGGCTGGCCACCTGATGCGCCACCGGACTGCGCCGCCTTGATCGCCTCGACCAGCTGCGCCTTCTTCATGGAGCCGACACCCCGGATACCGAGGCCGCCGGCCATCGACTTCAGGTCTGCCAGCAGCATGGTGTTGAGCCCACCCGACCGCTTCTTGGGGGCCGCGGACGCGGTGTTGCCGGCATCCGACGAGGTGGGTTCGATGGTTTCCGTCACGTGAGGTCCTTCCCACGTATCAGTGCCGCCCGGAGGACTCCGACGGCTACTTGGTCGCTGCTTCCGCTCCCGCTCGCATGCGCTCGGCACACGTCTTCGCGGTGGAGTGGAAGGGGTGCGTCGGGACGGGAGCAGCTCCTGGAGGGGGCTGCGGAGTGGTCCCTGACGCGATGGTGACGATACCACTCGGCCTCCAGCCACGGAGGCATCCCCCGACACTCTCATCGGCGGCGCTCAGGACCGGTCGACGAGGGACCGGCCCCGGGGGCGACGCCGGTCAGCGGGTGACGGCCACGCCCCTGGTGGCGACGTCGAGGACGAGCGAGCGCCAGCCGTCCGGCCGGTACGACGCGAACGGGTCGGGGCCGGTCGCGTCGGTGAGGACGAGCACGGTCGGGCCGGCGCCCGACACGACGGCAGCGTGGCCGTCGTCCCGTAGCCGGTCGATCAGGGAGAGCGACTCCGGCATCGCCGGGCGGCGGTACTCCTGGTGGAGCCAGTCGCGGGTCGCCTCGTGCAGCAGGCCGGGATCACGCGTCAGCGCGGCGACGAGCAGAGCGGCTCGTCCGGCATCGGCCGCTGCGTCGCGATGGGGTACGACGTCGGGCAGCAGGCCGCGGGCGACGGCGGTCTCGAGCGGCGTCGGCGGCACCAGCGCGACCGCGCGCACCCCCGCCACCACCGGCAGCGAGACCGCGAAGTCGCCCCGTTCTCCCTCGCCGGCGATGGTGAGGCCGCCGAAGCAGGCGGCCGCGACGTTGTCGGGGTGACCCTCGATCTCGGCGGCCAGGCGGAACGCGGCGTCGTCGGACAGCGCCTCCGCGCCTCCCTCGACCAGACCGCGGGCGAGGTGCACCCCCGCGACGATCGCCGCGGACGACGAGCCGAGGCCACGCGCGTGAGGCACGCGGTTGTGGCAGGAGACCAGGAGACCCTCCGGTTGTTCGCCGAGCACCTCGAACGCGGCACGCATCGCCCGGATCACCAGGTGGGTCTCGTCGCGCGCGACGTCACCCGCGCCCTCGCCGGCGATCTCCACTCCGAGCCCGTGGTCGGTGGCCGAGGCGGTCAGCTCGTCGCGCAGCTCCAGCGCGAGGCCGAGCGAGTCGAAGCCCGGGCCGAGGTTGGCCGAGGTCGCGGGCACGGACACCCGCACCGATCCGTCGCGGAAGCTCATCGTGGCCTCAGCGGAGCCCGGCGGCGGCGGCCGCCTGCTCGACGTCGCGGTCGATGACGGCGTCGACGAGGTCTCCTGCGGACTCCAGGGCGGTCGCGGTGTCCTTGAGCCCGTGGCCGGTCACGGTGATCACGACCGTGAGCCCGGCGTACGAGTCGCCGGCCGCGAGGTCGGCGAGCAGCCCGGCCACGCCCGCAGCCGAGGCCGGTTCGACGAACACGCCGTCGCGCCGGGCGAGCTGGGCCTGGGCGGCCAGGATCTGGGCGTCGCTGACGGCCCGGAAGCGGCCACCGGACTCGTGGGCCGCCGCCTCTGCGAGCTTCCACGAGGCGGGGTTGCCGACCCGGATGGCGGTGGCCTTGGTCTCGGGGTCGGGGAACGGCTCTCCGGTCACCAGCGGGGATGCGCCGTCTGCCTGGAAGCCGTGTATGCGGGGCTTGCGGGTCGAGCGGCCGAGCGCGGCGTACTGCTCGTAGCCCATCCAGTACGCCGCGATGTTGCCGGCGTTGCCGACCGGCAGCAGGTGTACGTCGGGGGCGTCGCCGAGGAAGTCGACGACCTCGAAGGCCGCGGTCTTCTGTCCCTGCAGCCGCACCGGGTTCACCGAGTTCACCAGGGTCACCGGGTAGCGCCACGACAGCTCACGGGCCAGCTGGAGGCAGTGGTCGAAGTTGCCGCGGACCATCACGATCAGGGCGCCGTGGACGATGGCCTGCGCCATCTTCCCGGCCGCGATCTTGCCTTCCGGGATCAGCACGATCGGGGTGATGCCGGCCCTCGCGGCGTACGCCGACATCGACGCAGAGGTGTTGCCGGTCGAGGCGCAGACGACGGCCTCGGCGCCCTCGTGGCAGGCGACCGAGATCGCCGTCGTCATGCCGCGGTCCTTGAAGGAGCCGGTCGGGTTGTCGCCCTCGACCTTCAGCCACACGTCGGCGTCGGCCACCTCGGTCAGCCAGCCGGAGTGGACCAGCGGGGTGCCGCCTTCGCGAAGCGTGACCGGCTCGAGGTCGGCGGGGATCAGGTCGAGCAGCGGGCGGTACTCCGCGATCACGCCGCGCCACTGGCGCGGGCCGGGCTGCGGGAGGTCCTCGAGGTCCCCCTCGGACTCTCGGTCGAGCGGGTTCACTCGCTCATCCCTTCGACGCGCATCACCGAGGTCACCTCGCGCACGCAGGCCAAGCCACGCAGGCGCTCGACGGTGGCCGCGAGCCGGGCGTCCGTCGCGTCGTGGGAGACCACGACGAGCTGGGCGTCGGCTCCGCGGCCCTCCTGGCGCAGGGTCTGGATCGAGACGTCCTCCTCCGCGAACGCCGTCGCGATCTCCGCCAGGACGCCGGCACGGTCGTCGACGTCGATGGCGATGTGGTAGCGGGTCCGGGTCTCGCCCATCGGCAGGACGACCCGGTCGGCGTACGCCGACTCGCCGGCGCCGCGCGTCTGGCTGAGACGGTTGCGGGCCACGGTGACGAGGTCGCCGAGGACGGCGCTCGCGGTGGGGGCGCCGCCGGCCCCGGGACCGTAGAACATGAGCTGGCCGGCCGCCTCGGACTCGACGAACACGGCGTTGAACGCCTCACGGACGCTGGCCAGCGGGTGGGACCTGGGGATCATCGCCGGGTGCACGCGGACGGAGACGCCGTCGTCGCCCGACGAGCCGGTGGAGACCTCGGCGATCGCGAGCAGCTTGACCACGCTGCCCATGTCGCGTGCCGAGGCGATGTCGGTCGCGGTGACGTCGGTGATGCCCTCGCGATGGACGTCGGCCGCGGTGACGCGGGTGTGGAAGGCGAGGCTGGCCAGGATCGCTGCCTTCGCCGCAGCATCGAACCCCTCGACGTCGGCGGTGGGGTCGGCCTCGGCGTACCCCAGCTCCTGGGCCTCCTCGAGCGCCTCCTCGAAGCCGGCGCCGGTGGTGTCCATCTTGTCGAGGATGAAGTTCGTGGTGCCGTTGACGATGCCGAGCACGCGGGTGACCCGGTCGCCGGCGAGCGACTCGCGCAGCGGCCGCAGGATCGGGATCGCCCCGGCCACCGCCGCCTCGTAGTAGAGGTCGCGGCCGGCCTTCTCGGCCGCCTCGAAGAGGGTCGGGCCGTCCTCGGCGAGCAGCGCCTTGTTGGCGGTCACCACGCTGGCGCCGCCCTCGAGCGCGGCCAGGATCAGGGACCGGGCAGGCTCGATGCCGCCGATCACCTCGACGACCACGTCGACGTCGTCGCGGGCGACCAGGCCGGCGGCGTCCGTGGTGAGCAGCCCCTCGGGCACCTCGACCTCGCGCGGCGCGTCGATCCGGCGTACGGCGACCCCGACGAGCTGCACGGGTGCGCCGACCCGCGCTTCCAGGTCGCCCGCCTGCTCGGTGAGCAGCCGGACCACCTGGGAGCCGACCGAGCCACACCCCAGCACGGCGACGTTCAGCGGCTTCACGGTGTCGCTCCCAGATCGGTGGCCAGCAGGTCGTCCACAGTCTCGCGGCGGATGATGGTCGTCGCGACGCCGTCCCGTACCGCGACCACCGGGGGCCGCAGTGCATGGTTGTAGTTGGACGCCATCGACCGACAGTAGGCGCCGGTGGCCGGCACCGCGACCAGATCGCCGGGACGCACGTCACCGGGCAGGAACTCGTCCTTGACCACCACGTCGCCCGCCTCGCAGTGCTTGCCGACGACGCGCGCGAGCACCGGCGGCGCCTGCGAGGTGCGCGAGGCGAGGGTGCAGGAGTAGTCGGCGTCGTAGAGCGCGGTGCGGATGTTGTCGCTCATGCCACCGTCGACGCTGACGTAGGCGCGCACCGCTCCCCCGTCGAGCTCGACGTGCTTGACCGTGCCGACGGTGTAGACGGTGCACATCGCCGGGCCGACGATCGCCCGGCCCGGCTCGATCGACAGCCGCGGCTCGGGTATGCCGAGGGCACGGCACTCGTGCTCGACGATCTTGCTCATCTCGGTCGCGAGCTGTGCGGGATCGGACGGGTCGTCCTGGGTCGTGTAGGCGATGCCGAAGCCGCCGCCGAGGTCGAGCTCGGGCATCGTCACCCCGACCTCGGAGCCGACCTGCGCATGGAGCGCGAGCACCCTCCTGGCCGCCACCTCGAAGCCCGAGGTGTCGAAGATCTGGCTGCCGATGTGGGAGTGGAGGCCGAGCAGCTCGAGGCCCGGGGAGGCGACCACCCGGCGTACGGCCTCGAGGGCGTCGCCGGAGGTGATCGAGAAGCCGAACTTCTGGTCCTCGTGCGCCGTGGCGATGTACTCGTGGGTGTGGGCCTCGACGCCGGCGGTCACCCGCACCATCACCGGCTGGATGCGGCCCAGGCTCGCGGTCACCCGGACCAGGCGCTCGATCTCGTCGAAGGAGTCGACGATGACGCGGCCGACGCCCTCGGCGACTGCGCGGCGCAGCTCGGGCTCGGTCTTGGTGTTGCCGTGGTAGCCGATCCGGGCAGGGTCGACCCCGGCGCGGAGCGCGACGGTCAGCTCACCGTCGGAGCAGACGTCGAGGTTGAGACCCTCCTCCGCGACCCAGCGCGCGACCGTCGTACAGAGGAAGGCCTTGCCGGCGTAGAAGACGTCGTACGCCGAGAACGCGTCGCGGAAGGCGCGGGCCCGGGCCCGGAAGTCCGCCTCGTCGAGCACGTACGCCGGGGTGTTGACGTTGGCGACCAGGTCGGGGAGCCGAACCCCGCCGACGACGAGGCTGCCGTCGACCTTGTGCGCCGTCCTCGACCACAGACCGGGGACCAGTTCGTTGGGGTCGCTGGGCTCGCGCAGCCAGCTCGGGCCGCGCAGCGCACCGTCGGCGTGCGCCCAGCCGGCCTCATGGGTGGGCATGGCAGCCGGCCGTCACATGCGCTCGGGGGCCGAGACCCCGAGCAGCGCGAGCCCGTTGGCCAGGACGGTCTGCGTGGCCTCGACGAGCCGGAGCCGGGCGCGGTGCAGGTCGGACGGGTCCTCGTCGCCCATCGGGAGCACCCGGCAGGTGTCGTAGAAGCGGTGGTAGGAGGCGGCGGTGTCCTCGAGGTAGCGGGCCACCCGGTGTGGCTCGCGCAGCGTGGTCGCGGCGGTGACGACGCGCGGGAACTCCGCGAGCGCGCGGAGCAGCTCGCCCTCCTTCTCATGGGAGAGCAGCTCGGGGTGCGACCCGGGCTCGAGTCCGAGCTCCGCGGCGTTCCGCAGGATCGACGAGACGCGCGCATGGGCGTACTGGACGTAGAACACCGGGTTGTCGCTGGTGGCCCTGGTCCACAGGTCGAGGTCGATGTCGAGGTTGGTCTCGAGGGAGTTGCGGACGAGGGCGTAGCGCGCGGCGTCGATGCCGACCGCCTCGACCAGGTCGAGCAGCGTGATGATGTTGCCGGTCCGCTTGCCCATCCGCACGACCGAGCCGTGGCTGAGCAGGTTGACCATCTGGCCGATGATGATCTCGAGGTTGACGCCCGGGCTCGTCACCGAACGCGGCGCACAGCGCCATCATCCGGCCGACGTAGCCGTGGTGGTCGGCGCCGAGCAGGATGATGCAGCGGTCGAAGCCGCGCTCCCGCTTGTCGAGGTAGTACGCCGCGTCGCCGGAGATGTAGGCGCCGTGGCCGTCCGACCTGACGATGACGCGGTCCTTGTCGTCGCCGTACTTCTCGGTGCGCAGCCAGACCGCGCCCTCGGCGTCGTAGATGTTGCCGAGCTCGCGCAGCCGCGCGAGCGCGCGGTCGGTGGCGCCGGACTCGTAGAGGTCGTTCTCGTGGAACCACACGTCGAACGGCACCCGGAAGTCGCGCAGCGTCTGCTTGATCTCCTCGAACATCAGCCCGACGCCGGCCGCCCGGAACGCCTCCAGCGCCTCGTCGTCGGGCAACCCGGGCGCCTCGGGACGGGCGGCCACGACCTGCTCGGCGATCTCGGTGATGTACTGCCCGGGATAGCCGTCCTCCGGCGTCGGCTCGTGGCGGGCCGCGGCCAGCAGCGACCGGCTGAACCGGTCGATCTGGGCGCCGTGGTCGTTGAAGTAGTACTCCCGGGTGACGACGTAGCCGGTCGCCTCGAGCAGCCGCGCGAGGGTGTCGCCGACCGCCGCCCACCGGGCGCTGGCCAGGGTGACCGGGCCGGTCGGGTTGGCCGAGACGAACTCGATGTTCACCTTCTGCTTCTGGCCCGCCTCGGAGCCGCCGTACGCCGCGCCGGCCGCGACGACGTCGTCGGCGACCCGGCCCTGCGCTCCCGCGTCGACGCTGATGTTGAGGAAGCCCGGACCGGCCACCTCGACGCCGGCGATGCCGTCGGCCCGCTCCAGCCGTGCGGCCACGAGGCCCGCGAAGTCGCGCGGGGGCTGCCCGGCCTGCTTGGCGAGCTGGAGCGCGACGTTGGTGGCGTAGTCGCCGTGGCCCTTCTGCCGCGGGCGCTCCACCGTGACCGTCTCTGGCAGGCCACCGGGCAGGGTGATCGCGCCCTCCGCGGAGAGGTCCGCCAGGGAGGCGACGATCAGGTCGGACAGCTGCTCGGGGTTCACCGGGCAAGGGTATCGGCGCCCGCCTGGCGCCCTCGACCCACTTCCGCCTGCCGGATCTCGGCTCCTGCCGGCCGGGCGCCGCGCCGGTTTCCGCCGCCACCGGGACCGCCGGTATGGTCGTCCCCACCTGAGCCCCCGTAGCTCAGGGGATAGAGCACCGCCCTCCGGAGGCGGGAGCGAAGGTTCGAATCCTTCCGGGGGCGCCGATCGAATTGCCGGCCTGACCTGGGGTTCTTCCCGCGGCCCCATGCACCGCACTGTCGCCGGCACCCCGTTGGGCAACGTTTGGGCAACAGCAGGCTGCGTTGCCGGTGGTCGATCCGCTCGGGACGCGAGGGGCCTCACGTTGCTCTGCACTGCTCGGCGCTCCGGTAGCTCGGCGGATTGCCGTGCCCTGTTGAGGGCACTGGAGACCTCGTCGAGCCGGTCGTCGAACAGGTGGCCGTAGGTGTCGAGGGTCTTCGTCGCCGAAGAGTGACCCAGCATCTGCTGCACCACCTTGACGTCGGCGCCGCTGGCGATCGCGAGGCTGGCTGCGGTGTGGCGTAGCTCGTGCGGGTGCAGGCCGGGAAGGCCGATCGCGCGGGCTGCTGCGTCGAAGTGACCGCGGCGGAAGTGGGTCGCGCGGATCGGACCGCCGCTCCGAACGGACGGAAAGACCAGCTCCTGTTGCGATCTCCCCTCGACCAGGGGAGCGAGCTCCTCCGCCAGGAAGGCTCGCCGACCAGAACATCGACGTATTCGGCGTAGGAAGCGTCTGCCTCCGTCATGACCGCGAAAACGCCCGCTTCCTCGCCCGCCCAGTGACTCGTGAGGATCTGGTGCATTTGGGACAGGCTTTGGCGGGCCTTTTGAGTATCGCCCCGGTCCAGCGCACGTAGGGCGTCGTCGCCCGCGTCGACTATCTGCTCATGTTCTGCGATGTAGTCCCGGATCAGGGGCATCTGCCGGCATCCGCAGTACTGGCACATGGCCTCAGGCTCCCACTCGAGGGAGGTGTGGGTGCGTCCGCCACGGCCAATACGGCAACCCTTGGACGCGGCGGCTGATGCGCCTCAGGACCGCACCGATGGCCCACAGTCGCCCAGCCCCGCAGCACGAGCGTGACCTCGCTGTGCGCGAGCCCAGACAGCGGCATGAGGGCGTTGCGCTGGGAGGGGAGTGCGCAGCCAACGGCGACATGCGAGCCGATCGGCCCTTTGGGAGGGTGCTAGCGATTCCTCTGCTCCGCGGTCAGCTCGATGACATAGGAGCCGTGGCCAGGAGCTGGGCGCATGCGGTGTCGGCTGTCCAGGCTTCGTAGGCCGCGGGCGTCCATCCGCGGTTTAAGACCAGGAGTCGCCACAGGTCGGGGTGGTTGAGGGTCCACAGGATGTCGGAGGCCCGGTCCACGTCCAGTCCCGGGCGCAGGCCGCCCTGGTCGTGCAGCAGCTGTACGACGGTGGCCTGGTTGTCGTGGAACTCGGTCTGGATCAGCTGCCACAGCTCACGCGCATCGGGGTCGACCTGGGCAGCGTCGCTGATCACCCGGAGCATGCCTCCCGCGCGCTCCTTGACCGTGCGGGAGTTGCGGGAGTTGAGTCGTAGGCGGCGCTCCGGGTCCGGCTCGCCGGCCATCTCGCGATACCACTCCCGGGCGGTCACCGCTGCAGGTCGTCCTCGCCGCCGAGGGCGACGTCCCACAGCGCACGGAGCAGACCGCTCTTGGTCGAGAACGCCAGGTACACGGTCTTGGACGAAACCTCCGCCGCGGCCGCGAGCGCGGCCACGGACGTGGTCGCGTACCCCTCGGACTCGAAGACCCGCCGCGCCGTCCTCAGGATGTGCTCCCTGGTGGCTGCGGCCTGCTCGACGCGTCGCGGTGAGTGGTAGCTCCGCGTGGATTTGACCCGCTGCTTCATTTGGCTACAGTAACAGCCAGTTCATTACACATACACTAAATCCAATAGGAGCGATGCCCCGATGACCGAGCGGTTGACACAGACCAGAACACCTCCCGACGCGAACGCCGGGAAGCAGGAGCGTCGCCGACGCGTACACGCCACGTGGTCCGCGGTGGCGGGTTCGTGGGCGGAGTACGCCGATTACACCGAGGCACGACATGCCCCGGAGACCTCCGCGATGCTCGCCGCCACGGCGCCGGTCCGGGGGGAACACGTGCTCGAGCTGGCCTGCGGAGCAGGAGGGCTGGGGTTGGCCGCGGTGGAGCTGGTCGCACCGACCGGACGGGTCGTGCTGTCCGACGTCGCCGTCGAGATGACCCGGATCGCCGCCGCGCGGGCCGATGCTGCGGGCGCACGGATGGCCGAGGTGCGGGTGCTGGACCTGGAGGACATCGCGGAGCCGGACGCCTCCTACGACGTCGTGCTGTGTCGGCACGGGCTCCAGTTCACGGTGGAGCCGACCGCCGCCGCCGACCAGATCGCTCGGGTCCTGCGGCCCGGAGGCCGGGTCGCGGTGAGCGTATGGGGGCCGGCGGAGGCAAACCCGTGGCTGGCCCTGGTCATGGACGCCGTCCGCACCCGCGTCGGCCACCAGGTCCCGCCACCCGGCATGCCCGGCCCGTTCTCGCTGTCCCAGCCGGAGCGGCTGGCCGGGGTGTTCGACGCTGCCGGCCTCTGCGATGTCGAAGTGCAGCAGGTCTCGGTGCCGATGGACGCCGACTGCTTCGACCGCTGGTGGGCCCGGACCTCGGGACTCGCGGGACCTCTCAGCACGATCCTGAGCCGGATCGATGGGCAGGGCGCGACCGGGATCCGTGAGCTGGCCCGCGCGTCTCTCGCCGACTTTGCGTCTCCGAACGGCTACCACCTGCCCGGGCTGGCACTGGTCGCCACCGCCCGCCGCCCATGACCCACGCCGTACCACCCAGAGAGGAACCTGTCATGACCAGCAACACCTCCTCGACCGCCCCGGGCTGCGAGACCCACGACATGGTCGTCGTGCACCGTGCTTTCCGACGCGAGTTCGAGCTCCTGCCGCGTATGGTGCGCGCCGTCTCTCCCGGAGATCTCACACAGGGGGGCGTGATCTGCTCCCACGCCCGGGAGATGACCACGATGCTCCACCACCATCACGCCGGCGAGGACGAGCTGGTGTGGCCGCGGTTGCGCGAGCGCGCCGAGCTCGCCGCCGGCCTTGTGGACCGTGCGCAGACCCAGCACGAGGTCATCGGCCGGTTGCTCGCCGCCCTCGACGACGCCGTACAGCGGTTCGCCGAGACGGCAGACCCGACGTCAGGCGCGGAACTCGCCTCGGTGCTCGACCAGGTGTCGATCGCCCTCAACGAGCACCTCGATGAGGAGGAGACAGCGATCCTGCCCGTCGTCGCGGAGACCCTCACGGCCGCGGAATGGGAGGAGCTCTCCGAGCGCGGCATGGCCGCGATGAGCAAGCCGCGCCTGCTGGTACTCCTCGGGCACATCCTCGAGGAGGCCGACAACGATGAGCGGGCAGCGTTCCTCAAACACATCCCCCTCCCTGCCCGGGTCGGCTACCGGCTGTTCGGACGCCGCCGCTACCTGCGCGAGACCGCGGCCCAGCGCCGTGACCTCCGCTGAACACTGGGACACGTCGCAGGAGGGACTCATGCCGGCCACCCGCACCGCATTGGTGAACGCCGGAACCGTCGAGTACCGGCTCGAACCGGGGAGGCGGCCCCCATCATCGTGTTCCCGGGAGGACACATGCATGCCGGGCTCGCCCTCGGCGAGGACTCGCTGCGCGCCTCGGGCTCCTCGCTCCTCGTGGTCTCGCGACCCGGATACGGCCGAACCAGGGTCGGCGCCATCGGTGCCCGGGAGTTCGCAGTCGTGGCCGGCCAGCTGTGCGACCGCCTGGGAATCCCCACCCTCGAAGCGGTGGTCGGGATCTCGGGGGGTGGCCGGACGGCGGTCGAGATGGCAGCCCACGATCCGCGCCGGGTCCGGCGACTGATCCTCCAGAGCGCGGCACCTGCCCTGGGACCCTGGCCCGAATCTCGGGCACAGCGCCTCGTCGCCCCGCTCTTCTTCGGGCCCCGGACCGGACCGATCACCTGGGCCGCCACGCGGCTCCTGCTCACCCGGGTGAGCCCCACCTCGGCACGCGCGCCGTGGTCAAGCCCCCTGACCAACCTGTCGCCTGAGGCGTGCCTCAACCGTCTGACTCCGACCGAGCGCGAAGACGTCCGCAGCCTGTTCTGTCAGATGGCGTCGGGCACCGGCTTCCGCAATGACCTACGCGACTTCGTCGTGCGCGACCCCGCCGACGTCCGGCTCACCCTTTTCCGCCGTTCCCTGCCCGACGCTGGTCATGGCCTGGCGGCACGCCCACGAGTTCGCGACCACCATCCCGCGAACCGCTGTCTACGAATCCCCAGCACCATGGCACCTGCTCTGGTACGGCGCCGACCGCGAGGGCCTCCGCGCGGCGGTCAAGACATTCCTCGGCACCGGTGGACTGAGGCCAGCACTCCTCAGCAGCCGGAAACACGCTTCGCGGCGCCACGCATCCGATGCCACACCTGGATCACCGCTGATGCGGGGTCATGAGTACCCGTCGCTCCTGGTGGGACATGCCGCTGTAGGCACTGCACGTGGTATCGGCGGCCATCTAGCTCGCGCTCTTGAATCCGCCGAGAAGACCAAACACCGCCGCAGCGACAATCGCGCCAAGGCCGACCAGAGCCCACCAGTAACGGTGTGGTCGCATGCACCGATCTAGGTTGGCGGTCCATCTACGCACTCGGCTGAGCGCGAGCCCGGACCGCGTCAGATGCGGACGTTTGAATCTCGCGAACAGCCACCCTTCGTGGCGGGCCGCTCGCTCAGCCTGAACCTGCCTTGCGGAAGTAGGAAGCAACTGGCTCACCAGCGGTGCGCGTCTCCGGTCCGCGCAGCCTGTTCAACGATCCCTACTCGGGGCAAGTTACGGGCGGGGGCTAGTGGGTCGCCGAGGATGCCCCGTCGCACCTGACATCGACGTATTGCTGAGCCGGACAAGCATGAGCGGACGCTAGAAACGGCTCACTGGGTGAGCCGCGGAGGCCGAGGACCCGTGATGGTCTGGCTCGGAGGGGCTCACCCGTGCTGGTGGAGGTAGGTCCAGCCCATGATGAGGACGGCCACACTTAGGCAGCCGAGCACGATCCCGGTCCAAGCGGCCCAGCGGCCCCTCAGAGCGCCGTCGGCTGCGTTGATGTCTTTGAGCGCCTTCCGTCCGACCCAGATGGCTGGGATGCCGGCGAGGACGCTGAAGAGGAAGCTGAGCAGGCCGAGGGTGAGCGCCGTTCGGGCCCGAGTGTCGATGGAGTCTGGTGCCACGTGCGCGTCGTGGTCGGGGTCGACCCCGGAATGGGGCCCGGGAGAGTAGTCGCGGAACGCAGCATTACCGGGGTTTTGAAAGTAGTTACTCACGCCCACGCTCCCTGTGCAGATCGGCTACCCCGAATGTATGTCCGACGGGGGTCGGCGTGTAGGGCACAACGTCCCCCACAAAGGCAGATGCGCGCTGACTCAGCGGCATGTGCGTCCGATCGGACAGCGGCATGTGCGTTGCTCTACCTGTTCGCCCCATCACCCGACCACGCAGCGGACCCTCGGGGTTCGGAGTATGTTTGCAATGGCGAGAGTGGCCGCGCCGACCGTCGAGGCGGAACGCAACGTTAGCTCTTCTCCAGTACGCGAAGCCGTCTCCGAGGTACGCCCTCCAGGGGGCGGTTTTTGCGTCCCGGGGAATCGCGCCCGGGCACGGCGCCTCACCGACGAGGCGCAGCGCGAGAAGGAACCAGCGTCACTTACAGGACTGCGCCGCGGGGCGCGACCTCCACAGCGGCGACACCCCTCGCGTACAGCACCACGAGTCGCTCGCCGTGTCGACAGTGCAGAACCCCGGAGGCCTCGGACAGCGTGGAGACCACGTGGTCGATGACCTCGCTTTCGCTGCCCGCATCGCGATCCTCGTACGTGACATCCATGCTGTCACCGCTGATTAGTCGGACACGAAGCACAATCGCTTCCATGCTCCGCACACTAGACGCGCGTGATGCCAACCGCGATGAACTGCTCCCCATCAGTGGGGGACTCAAGAGCCCTGTGGAAGTCACCGAACGATTGGGCATCAGCTTGAGCGCGGACAGCGGATGTTCGGAATCGTGTTTCCCCATCGAACTGGCTGATGGCGCAGACTGGGCCGATGGAAGGCCCAATGGAGCTGTCACGCGAGAAGTGCCGCGAGTTGCTGTCGAGCGATGAAGTGGGTCGTGTCGCGCTATGTACCGACGATGGGCCACAAATCCTGCCGGTGAACTACTCGGTCGTTGAGGACTCGATCGTATTCAGGACCACGCCCTATGGCGTGCTGGGAACCCACGCATGGAACACCCGGCTGGCGTTCGAGGTTGACCGCATCGACCACACACGACACGAGGGGTGGAGCGTGGTAGCCACCGGCCCTGGCGCGATGGTCGAGGAGCCAGATGAACTGGCGGTGATCCGCACGTTCAGGGACCCGCATCCCTGGGCTGGTGGCGCGTCGCGTTTGCTCTACGTGCGGCTCCGGTGGACACATCTCGCTGGCCGTCAGGTGGCCGCGACGTAGATGCCCCGCCGTATTCACCACGCGGGGCCCGGCGTCTCGCCTGCCCTGTCGGCTACGGGCTTCCCGCTCTCGACGAGGGGGTGCGCTGTCATCGGCTATTGAGCGTGCGCGCGCACCAGCGGCATGTGTGCCTTCGACGAGGCCCTCTACATGGTTCGGAAGACGAGGCAGTAGTCACCACTGATGAAGGCGGGCGGCTGATCCCAGCGGAGATAGGTCTCGCCCTGGAAGTCCAGATGCGGTCGCAACATGTGCACGATGTCCCAAGCCAACGGCGTGACCAGATCACCGCTTCGAATGGTGGCAGCGTTGATCACTAGGTAGCCGTGAGTACGGAGATGACGGCTCACCGCGAGAAACACGTCCAAGAGTTCCGCAAGGTAGGTCTCATAGTCGCCGTCCAAGGTCGTGTACGCCGTGAGCGGGTTCTGCGGGTGGTCGAACCTGGTCATGTACGGCGGAGACGTCAGACACACGTCTACAGCCCCCAACCCGAAGCGATCGAGCTGGCGGGCATCACCCTCGATCACCCTGCCGATCGAACCAAGGCGGGCACGGATGTACGCCGCCCTTTCCGGAAGCAACTCGACCCCTATGGGCTGGCGACCGATCTCTTTGCCGACCAGGAGAGTTGTTCGATACCCAGCGAACGGGTCGAGTACGACGTCACCCGGCGACGAGAACTCTTCCAACACCGCCCGCACGAAGGCGCGTGTGAAGTGGACGTCGTCAGAGGTGGACGGCGTGCGTTCGTTTGCAAGATCGGCCGCATACATGTCCAGCAATCGCTCCACGCTCGAGAGTGTCCCAGGCTCGCCAGGTCGTGTGCGTGACGTCCTCACATCGGCTGAGAGTGCGATGACAGAGTGGTCCGCCCATCGGTGCGATGGTCTGAACGAGCCCTCCAGGGGAAGGGTCAAGCGGTACGTGCCCGACGAAGCGAGTTGGGCAACGCTGGGGCAACACGGGGTCCGCAAGTTGCCCAATTTGGCCGTGGGTTACCGTCATGTAGTTCAGACAGAAAATATCCTCCCACCTGCGCGAACGTCACGCGCCGTCGTTGCCCGTCACGTCGACTGATCCCTCTCCGGAGGCGGGAGCGAAGGTTCGAGATCCTTCCGGGGGCGCCATGTGAAATTGTCAGCCTGATGCGATGAAGGAGCGGGGCCTCCGCTCCTCGTGCCCCTGGCGGATGCTGGGGGTTCTGACGTCTTTCACGACGAAGGAGGCCCCTGATGTCAGAGTACGCAGGAAGGCAGTTCGTCGGTATTGATCTGCATCGTCGTCGGACCGTGTTGGTGCGGACCACCGAGCGGTGGTGATGTCCTGGAGGCGGTCCGGATCCTCAATGACGTGGATTCGCTGAACGCGGTGATGGCTCGGGCTGGTGAGGATCCCGAGGTGGTCCTGGAGGCCACCTATGGCTGGTACTGGGCGGTCGACGCCCTGCAGGCGGCCGGTGCGCAGGTGCATCTGGCGCATCCGTTGGGGGTGAAGGCGTTCGAGTATCGGCGGGTCAAGAACGACTTCCGGGACGCTGCGGACCTGGCCGACCTGTTGCGGATGGGTCGGCTGCCGGAGGCGTGGATCGCCCCGCCGGCCACCCGGGAGTTGCGGGAGCTGGTGCGGCACCGGGCCAAGCTGGTCGGGCTGCGCAGCCACTGCAAGGCCGAGGTCCATGCGGTGTTGGCCAAGTGCGGGGTCCGGGTCCCGATGACCGACCTGTTCGGTCTGGAGGGCACCGAGCTGCTCGACCATCTGACGGTGCCGGCCCCCTACGGGGCGCGGGTGCAGTCGCTGCAGCGGCTGATCGAGGACCTCGAGGACGAGATCGACCTGTTCGCCCGGCTGGCCCGAGGCAAGCTGGTCGTCGATCCCGGCTACACCGCGGTCCAGCAGCTGCCCGGGATCGGGCCGATCCTGGCTGCGGTGTTCGTCGCCGAGGTCGGCGACGTCGCCCGGTTCACCAAGCCCGCCAGCTGGCCTCGTGGGCCGGCCTGACCCCCAAGCACCACGAGTCCGACACCCACGTGCATCGTGGCCGGATCACCAAGCAGGGCTCGCGGCTGGTCCGGTGGGCCGCGGTGGAGTCGGTCAAGCGGATCGGCCCCCACACCGTGGTCGGCGCCTACAAGGCCCAGGTCGCCGACCGGCGCGGGAAGAACGTCGGCACCGTGGCCGCAGCCCGCAAACAGATCGAGTTCGTCTACTACGCGCTGCGCGACCACCACGTCCGCGCCCTGTACCCACCCGGCAGCCCACGCCGCCAGCCCGTGCCGGGCAGCCCGTGGAGCGCGGCATGAGACCCCGCTACTTCGACGGCCGGCCGCGAGGCCGTGCAGGTCATGACCCCCACCCCGAGCACGTGGGGCGTGGTCGACGTTTCTGATTGACCCCGACCGGCCGTCGAACCCCGACGCTTTGCGCACCCCATCATGCGGCCCGACGCGCCACCCGCGCGCCGGCGACCCCGAAGGGATGACCGAGCAGCACCAGCTCTCGCTCCCACCACCGGCACACCCGGCGATGATGAGAACCACGTCCCCCACGACCGCCACGACTCGCACAGGAGAATCCAACCCAGGCCCCGACAACTCCAAGCGTGCGCCGAACGGGACCGGCGTCAAGGCCCTCCGGCCGCTCCGCGGTCGGGCTCCGCCCGAGCCTTGACCCCGACCCCTACCTCGACGCGCCCAGCAACTACGTCGGGGCAAGAAGAACGCCAGCCAGATCCTCTTGACCGGCCCCGCTCCTTCAGGGATGACCTGCGGTTCCTCTCTCGGCCCGTGTACCGATCTATCGCCACCATCCCATGGGGCAACGTTGGGGCAGCGGGAGGCTTCATGGCCGGTGGCTGACGTACTGGCGCAGCCACCGTTTGAACGTGGGTCGTTCGGATCGGACCGCCGCCGCGGACCGAAGGAAAGACCAGGTCCGCCGGCGACGGCCGGAGTGGGTTTGCCTACGCGGTGATCGTGAACTCGCCGCCGGTGACGATCGCGGTGGGGTTGTCGTCGTGAACAGTGAGGACGGCCTTCCAATCGCCGGTGAACGGGAAGCGGAAACGTGCGACCCAGACACCGTTGCGCTGGGTCATCGGTACCGGGATGCCCCCGACGTTCCGTCCGGGGTTGCTGACCTTGAGCTCGACCTCAGTGGCCCGGAACGGCTCCCCGCCGGGTCGGTGAGCAGCAGGTGGAGCCGGCTGCCCCTGGTGGTGGCGGGGATGATGCCCATGCCGGCGGTGCCTTGGTGGCCCAACGACATCAGGGCGAGCCCGTTCGCAGGGGCGGGGTCGGCGTTCGCGGTGGTGCCGCCGGCAGTGGCAGCCGCGCTCTGTGGTGGCGGACTGGTCATGCTCAAGAAGGCCGTGACCGTGAGTACGGCGACGGTCAGACCGGCCTCGAGGCGCACCGACCCTCCCGGTAGGCGGTCGCCCCGGACCCAGCCCGGGAGACGGCAGCCGCGCCCAGTGTCGCGGCGACCAGACGCGATCTTGCCGACCAGCAGCAGGCCGTACCGGGTCAGGAACAGCTGGTCGACCGAGTGGAGATTGCGGACCGAGTTCAAGATCCCGGTCGCCACCAGGATGATCACGGACGTCATGGCCAGGACGGCGAACTGACGAACCGCCCGCCGCTCCACCGTCCGCCCGAGCACCACCAGGACGACCAGCCCGCCCACCCAGATCCCGCGGTGAGCACGTGCAGCGCTGACGATCCCGAGGTCGAGCGGGCTCCCGGAGGCATCGCCGTGCCCGGCGGCGGCGATCGCAGCCGCGACGACGACGACCAGCCCGGCGGCCAGCCACCGGAGCGTCCGCTCGACGCAGACCGGAGAGGCGCCAGATCAGCGCCGTGAGGATGAGCAGCATCGCGAAGCGCCAGGCCATGGCTACGCCCCAGGGAGTCCGCATCGTCGTCGCGAACAGGTGCGGTTCGAGCAGCCGCCTCATCGGTACCCCGGCCGTGTAGGGCCCCTGGACCAAGATCGCGACCAGCGTGGTCACGAGGCCGACGGACAGTGCCCACCGGGTCAGACGCTGGAGGGCGGGGTTGGCCGCCTTGGCCAGAGCACACCAGACCAGGAACGCGACGAGGCCGGCGACGACAGCGAACGCGAGGTAGCCGACCAGACGAGTCCACACCACCTGCCAGGGTGCGGTCTGGGCCGTGCTCTCGGCCGTCGAGAGCCGCGCCCGACGGCGGGGGCGGCGGCACCGACGCCGAAGGAGAATGCGCCCTCGACCGGGTGGCCGTCCGCGGAGATGACCCGCCACGTGACCACGTAGGGCCCGTTGCGCAGGTGCTTGGGCATCGGCCAGGTGACCGTGTGGCCGTCGACGCTCGGGTCCGGAGTGGACACGGTGGCACCGTGGCTGTCCAGCAGGCTGATGCCGTCCTCCAAGAGGTTGACGGACTCGCTGAAGGCCAGCGTGACCTGGGCGGGTGCCGTCTCGAGTCGTTGCCCGTTGGCCGGAGTGGTCTGGACGAGCTCGGCGTGCGCCGACCCCGGGGCAGCGAGCAGCAACACGGCCACGACGGCCAACAGAACGGACACGATCGCGCGCCGCAGCAGAGTGATCCAGGTGGTCATCAGTGACTCCCGACGGGAGCAGGGATGCCGAACGAGGTGCGCGGCATCCCTGCCCGGCGTCAGACCTTCGCTGTCCCGAGCTGCCGGCTACCGGCATCCGCGACGACCGGTGTCGACCGTCCCCGGCGCCAGACCAGGAGTGCCGTCACGAGTGAGACCACCAGGGCGGCACCGGCCAACAGCAGGGGCCAGGAAGAGTCCGAGCCGCTGTCGGCCTGGGCGGTTGCCGGCGTGGCCTCGACATTCTGGTCGGCGCTGCTCTTGGCCGTGGTGCCGTGGGCCGGTGCGGTCGCCGACTCTGCTTCTGCAGGCGTCAGGACGAGGGTCGGTGCCGGGTGCTCAGGCTCCACGGACTTGTCGGCTGACACCTCGTTCCAGTTGACGATGGTGCCATCGGAGTACGTCTGGACGGCATTGAAGACCAGCTTCCCCGAGGCCGGCAAAGTGCCCAGGCTCAGGTCGAAGTCCTGGAACTGGCCAGGCCGGATCCCACCGCCGGTGGCCCGCCAGGTGACCTGGGCAGACGACGCTGTCGAGCTTCTCGCCGTCCACCTCTATCGGCTTGGCGAGCGTGCGGGTCTTGGTCGTGACGGTCCAACCGGGAGAGGCGGTCGTCTGCACCTCGCCGATCGGCCGGTTCTTGGGCAACAACACCTTCACAGAGGTGGTGCGCGCAGTGTCGGACTCGTTGGGGACGTGGAACGCGATCACGGAGTAATCCCCGCCGGGGACGCTGGCGGGTTGCACCTCGACGTGCGCCTGCGCGACCCCGGTCAGGGCGAAGCTCGTGGCGATCCCGGCGCCGACGACCACCCCGAGGCGACGGCCGGTCTTGCGAGGATGCGTGGAGACGTAGTACTGGAGAACATGATGGAATCTCGATTCGTCGAAGGGTCTGAGTGGAGTGCGAAAGATGAGGAAAAGGTCGCCGCGCACACCCCTGGTCGCGACATCGCGATGGGGCCCGGCGCGCAGAGCGGCCGGGAAGGCTCAGGCAGCGGCGCTCACACGCGGCGGGCCGCGCTGTGAAAAGGCACGACGGCCTTCCCACACCGAGGGCAGAACCGGGCGTCGATCAATCCAGGCGAACAGGGCGCGGGGTCGCATCTCGACGACGACGACTCTTGTGACGACGCAGGCGTCGCAGATGGCCAACCACGCCTTGGCCACGGTGAACGTGGACACTCCGACCAGGGTCCAGGCCGCCCGCTCCCCCGCAGCAAGCCACAGCGCCACGACGAGGGCCGCACCGAGGTGGGCGGCGAGCATGTTCAGGTGATCGAGCAGTCAGGCATGCCATCACGGAGGCCGCCCAGGAGGATGTGGGACCGCCCTGCGCCATGTCGAGCCATCCCGGCGCCGGCCGCGGAGTGCGTCATCGGGACAGCGTGCGTGGCCGCCGCGCTTCCCACCAGCTCAAGGGCCAGGTGCAGCAACGCCTGGGCGGCGAGCATCAGTACCACGACCCGCGGCACGGAGGCGGGTTTCTCCAGGAAGGGCGCGACTGCCACCGTGACGACGACGAGCATCGGACCCAGGAGTCCGATGGGCGGCGCGACACCGCCTACGGCCACGTGACCCGAGTAGCCGGCACCCAGCATCACCAAGGCAAGCGTCAGCGCACGCGCCCAGCGCAGCGCCGCATGACCTGCCATCGACACTTCCCCGCGTGGGCGCAGGAACATCGTCCGCGCACCAACGGTGGTCACGAGGGGCATGCCCTTCCGGGGAACCTTGCCTCGTCAGTGGACACGAGCACCTACCTTCCGCATGGAACTCTTCGCTCTCCGTTAGGTCTCGTGTTTGACCCGGCGCTGGTTCCGCCGAGTCGCCGGGGAGGGTTGTCCTGTCCCCGACTGCGTTCGTCGTCCACGGTCGCGGAACTGTGTTGGATGCACAGCACCGCCGAGCATACGGGATCGGTTACCTGTTCCCGGGCCCAGGACGGGTTCCACAGGTCACACGTCGGTTCTGGTCCCTCTAGCGATGCCAAGGTGGGTTCTGGGATGGTCCAGTCAAGTGGACTCGACCGCATGCGGGTCCGCTCGGGGTTTCGTCTGGCGGCCGACAGGCGAACGGAGCGATCAATGTCTGTTATCCCGAGCCGGGCTGCGCACCCGATGCCCGTGGGGAGGCGATTCGGCTTCATGCTGCCCATTGCCTTTGCACTGGTAGCGGGCACGAGCATTGCTGCATGCGGTGGGACTGAAGCTCAACGAGCCCCTGAGGCAGTCCCCAGCGGCGGGCACATCACCAACTGATGGCGGTGACGTCATCGTGTTCGAGCGGGACGTGCCCGGGGCCGACGAGCCCGATCTGTATGCGGTGGGGCCAGACGGCCGTGAGCCGAGCTTGCTCACGAGCCCCGGCGGATATCCGCACTGGTCACCCGACGGCGACCAGATTGCGTTCCAGGCCTGCCGAACCCTCCCGACTGCCCACTGCCGTGGCGCTGCTGGACCCCTCGACCGGCGACGTCCACGGATTCTCCGCGCCAGACCCGGACCTGTTCACGACCTGCTTCGTCTGGGCCCCGTCCGGCAGGGAGCTTGCCTGTGAGGGCCTGAGCGACGCCGAACCGAGCCGGAATGGCGTGTACGTCATCCGGGCTTCCGACGGCAAAGGGTTGAGGCGCATGACCACGAACTCGGGCGGGGACGACATCCCCCTGGCGTACTCGCCCGACCGGAGCCACCTCCTGCTGGACCGCACTGACCCATCCCGTGGCGGACCGGCGAACCACGCCCTGTTCGTCACGCCGATCAGGGGTGGCCAGCAGCCCCACCGGATCACCCCGTGGGGATACACGGACGACTATGCGAGCTACTCGCCGGACGGCCGCGCCATCGTCTTCGGCACCAGCGGCTCGCTCTACCGGGTGAGCCCCGAGGGCCGAGGGTTGGCCAAGATCACGCTGGAGATGCCCGGTGCCTCGGCAGGGAACGCCTTCGATGTCAGTTTCTCGCCTGACGGCAGGAGGATCATCTTCTCCCTCGGCAGTCCACAGCCGGGCATCTACATGGCCCGCCTCGACGGCAGTGCCGTGGAGCAGCTCACCGCCAGCCCGACGGTGGACCATCACGCGAATTGGGGTTCGGCGTCGAGCAGCTAGGGGATAGAGCGCCCGGACATTCAGGCATCGCCGCTCCCTCTCGGCAACCCCCGCTTCAAGAAGGCGCAGAACTCCCACCGGGCCTGGGTCTCGGCTCGAGCGGCCTCGTCGCCATGAGTAGCGCGGGTGGAGTGAGATCGGCGTGCTGAAGGTGATCCCTTCGTGAGCATCGGGTGACGGGCGGCGTTGGCGGCTCTGCCGCCCCTAACGTGCGGGACATGAGCGCTTCCGACCCGCAACGCCTGCATGCGCTGCCGCTCTTCGCCGAGCTCACGCTGCCAGACTGCGAGCGCATCGCATCGTGGTCCGAGGAGACGGCGTACCAGCCCGGCCGGGTGATCGTGACGGAGGGACAACGCGACTACGCCTTCTTCGTGGTGCTCGACGGCACCGCCACCGTGTCGCATCAGGGTCGAGTAGTTCGCATCCTCGGTCCCAGCGACAACCCTCCGATGCAGCGACGCCCCCGAGGTGCGGTTCACGCCGCATTCCGGCTCGAGGATCGAGCATTCGTCGATCAGCCGCAGCGACGTCACGAGCGCACTCAGGATGTCGGCAGGAAGCGCGGGCGACAGTGAAGGGTGGCCCCGCGGCGCTTCCCGCCCTCCCTGCTCGACCGGCGGCCGGCGTGGGTCATCGTGGCCACGACTGCAGGGCTCGGCACCGTTGTCGGCCTTTCCCGGCTGCCCTTCCTGACGGCACCGGTGAGCCCCGACGAGGGTGGCTTCCTGGTCGTCGGCTCGCAGTGGAGACCTGGCTCCGCGCTCTACGGCAACTACTGGGTCGACCGCCCACCCCTGCTGATCGCGGCCTTCGCAGTGGCCGACATGCTCGGCGGCCCCGTCGCTCTTCGACTGATCGGCCTCCTGGCCGTCCTTCTTGCGATCGTGGCGGCCGCCGTGCTCGGGTGGCACGCCTCGGGCCGCCGCGCCGCGGGTGCCGTCGCGGCTGCCTGGGTCGTCGCCGCATTCCTGGCCACGCCCCTGTTCGGGACCCGGATCGTCGACGGGGAGCTCCTCGCCTCACCCCTGGTGCTCGGCGGGATCGCGACGCTGGTCGCGTCGTACGCCACGGGATCGAGGACGCGGACGATCGCGCTGAGGGGGCTGGCCGGAGGGTTGGCCGCCGCTGCCTTCCTGGTCAAGCAGGACATGGTCGACGTCCTGGTCGTGGCGTTCGTCCTCGGTGCGCACACGTTGTGGCGACGGGGGCTCGGGCCGGCCGTCGAGGTCCTGCTTCCGGTCGCGGCTGGAGCCGTGGTGACGGCGGGCGCGGTCATCGCGGTCGCGGCCTCGCGTGGCACCCAGCTGAGCGGGTTGTGGGGTGCGGTGGTCACCTTCCGCTTCGCAGCCGCCGGGTTGCTGGGCTTCTCCGGCCCTCGCCTCACCGGCCTCGTGCATGCCTACGTCGTGACCGGGGCCCTCGCGGTCACCGTGGTGGCTGGTCTGGTCTGCCTCGGCACATGGCGACGGCCGCAGCTGCACGCGCCCTCATCCGCGCCGCCCTGGGGCACCGCCGCACTCGCGCTGATCGTGTGGGAGCTCGCGGCCGCCTTCGCCGGCGGCAGCTACTGGTCCCACTACCTGATCGGTCTGGTGCCAGGAGTCTCGCTCCTCGTCGCGGTGGCGCTCCGGTCGCCCGGACCGGTCTCCCTCTCGCTGCTGGCCACCTGCCTGGTGTACGCCGGTGTGGCCGCCGCCGTCGCCTGGTCGATGCAGTCGGCTCCGCCCACGAGTCCGTCCGACGACCAGGTGGCCGCGTCGTACGTCCGTGACCACGCCCGGGCCGGCGACTCGGTGGTCGTCGCCTTCGGGCACGCCGACATCGTCAAGGACACGGGGCTCGGTTCGCCGTACCCCTACCTCTGGGCGCTCCCCGCATTCGTCAAGGACCCCCGCCTGACAACGCTGGACCGGCTGCTGCGGTCGCCGGCGGCGCCACGATGGTTCGTGGCCGGTGGCCGCCTGTCCCAGTGGGGGCGTCCCGGCGTGGTGCTGCAGCGCACGGTCGAGCGTCACTACTCCCTCGCGCTCAGAACCCAGCGGTGGGAGGTGCTGCGGCGCGACCAGGCCGTGACCCGACGCAAACCCCGGGACGCGGCGAGAGCGGGGCCAGCCATCGCGCCCGGCTGACCGGAGCGGCCGATCTCAGCGCTTCCGGCGGACGTCGAGGATCAGGCTGACACAGAACCCGGCCACCACCAGGGCGCCGCCGACGACCGCGACGACGTGGTCCGGGGCTGCGGTCTGGGTCAGGAGGAGCGCAGTAAGCGTGAGGGCGAGCGACGACCGACACCGCGATCTTCCAATCGTCACCGACCAGGAGCTCGTACCAGAACTTGCCGAACGCCGTCAGGATCCTCACTCGACGGTCCTTTCAGCATGCGCCGTCGCGGCGTCCGGTGTGGTGGAGGCGGGCTCCTCGGCCCAGCGCCGCGATGAACACACGGGAGATCAGGAACCACACGATGAGCAGGACGAGGATCGCGGCGTCGGAGCCGGGCCACGCCACGCTCTCGTGACCGCTGCGGAAGACGCCGAGGCCCTCGACGGCCCAGAAGGTGCCGAACGACGCGAGCAGCAGCCCGACGCCGTACTTCATCGTGTTCTCGGGGATCATCGCCAGCGGCTTGCGGAAGGTCACCGCCAGGATCGCCACCACGATGACCGCCGCGACCGCGCCGACCACCGCTACCGGGACGTTATGGGCGTTCAGCCCGAAGGTGATGACGATGAAGACCACCTCCATGCCCTCCAGGAACGTGCCCTTCAACGAGACCATGAAGGCGAACATGTCGAAGCCGCCCGGCCTCGCGCCGGCCAGTTGTGCAGCCTCCTGCTGTTCCCGGAAGATCTCCTCCTCGTCGTGCATCGACTTACGGTGGGACGCCCTCAGGATGGCCTTGCGCAGCCACTGCAGCCCGAAGATCAAGAGCAGTCCGCCGATCACCAGTTGCAGCGCCGCCTCGGGCAGCCAGGACGTGAGCGCGAACCCGAAGATCGCGGTCACCACCGCCAGGGCCCCGAGTGCGGTGGCGACTCCCAACCAGGTCGAGCGCCAACTCCGGGTGAAACCCATCGCCATGATGATCGTCGTGGCCTCCACGGCCTCGACGAAGCTGGCAACGAACGTCGCCACGAGAAGAGCCCAGGCCGCTCCGGTCACACCGACTCCCATCGGAACCCGCTGCCGCGCACGTGGAGGTGTCGCGACGAGCCGATGGTGGCGACGCTACATCCCGGCGCTTGGTCGAGGTGTCGCCCATCTGGTTCTGGCTCCCCGTGGTGATGAGCGCCACTCGCAGCTTCGCGCACGGCTGGCGGTACGACGCAGCGGGATGACGTCGTGCATGCCGGCCCGACCGGCTCATCCACCTGGGCCGGTCGTCCTAGGACACATGTCCTATGGACTCTCCGACCAGGTTTCGTGGACCGTAGACGGCACACGGAGAAGCACATCGGCCGGCCTCGGTTGGTCCGCTCCTTCCGGGCCGTGTGGGCGAAATCTACGAAATCCGAACGGCAAGGAGGATCGATCATGTGGGACACAGTCCAGACCAACTCGCTTCACCTGTCGCACGATCTCCCTTGTCCGGGCTGCGGGCACGCCGCGCACACCTACCTCGCGTGCAGCGACACCTGCGACTGCGCTCGCACGGTCTTGCCGGGGAGCGACCAGCCGACCCAGCTCGGACTCGCTGCCTAGGTAGGCGGCGGGCGAGCTCAGGCCTTGGGCGGCAGTGACCGCGCGTACGCCGCTCCCCGGTCCACCCAGCTCTCCAGCACCGCCTCGTCGTCGAGGACCTCGGGCGCGATGTGGAGCCAGCCGCGCATGGGCGGGCGGTTGGTCATCTGCATGAGGGCTGTTCCCGGCTCCTCGAGCAGGGCGTCGGAGTCGGCGGGTGCGACACGGACGAGCATGCCGCCCCGGCCGCTCGCCGACACGCTCAGGTGACCGCCCAGCAGGAAGGCCAGGCCACCGAACATCTTCTTCTCGACGACCGGCTCGCCGCTGAGATGGTCGCGGATCCGAGCCGCCAGCTCCTCGTCGTACGCCATGCCCGGGAGGGTAGCCGCGGGGTCCGACAGTCGTCAGCCGCAGTGGGACAGGGTCGCGTCCTTCCGGATCTGGTTGCCCATGTCGCGTGCCTGGGAGACGTAGGGCAGCACGATGCTGGCGCCGCCTGACGACGTCCCGATACCGCCCTGGACGACGCACGACTTGACCTTCGCGGGGTCCACCTGCGCCATCACCTGCGCCAGCTTGAACAGCTCGGCGGGCGGCAGGTTGGTGTACAGGTGGCTCATCGCGTCGAGCACCCCGCGCTCGATGAACCCGGGCTTGTCGGCGTTCGCGCGCACCTTGGCCTGGATCGCCTTGAGCACGATCTCCTGGTGCGCCGAGCGGTCGAAGTCGCCGGCGGGGAGGGTGTGCCGAATCCGCGAGAACGCCATCGCGTCGTAGCCGCTCAGGTGGATGCGACCCTTCGGGAAGCCCGCGGGCTTCAGCGGGTCGTCGCTGAAGGCGTAGGGGTTGTGGACCTCCAGGCCGCCGATGGAGTGCACCATCTGGATGAAGAAGGGGAAGCGGGTCACGAACACGTACTTCGGATGGACGCCGATCAGGTTGCCGACGGTCTGGCCGAGCAGCTGCGGGCCGCCGAAGTAGAGCGACGAGTTGATCTTGTCGATGCCGTGGCCGGGGATGTCGACCCACGAGTCGCGGGGTACGCCGATGATGCTCGCGGCGTGGGTCTGGGTGTTGATCGTGACCAGCTGCAGGGCGTCGCCGCGGCTGTGGGTCATGTCCTCGCCCGGGCGAGCGTCCGAGCCGACGGCCAGGATCGAGATCACGTGTGGCCCGATCGCGGTCGCCTGACCGTCGTGGACCTTCACCAGGGTGATCTCGGTCGGCTTCACCGCGGAGTCGGGGATGGTCAGGGCCACGACACCGAGTACCAGGGCCAGCGTCGCCAATCGGGTGGCCCGCGCGATCCGGCGCCTCATCACTTCGCTCCCTTCGCCACGTCGAACCCGAAGATCCGCCACGCTCCGCTGGCGCTCTGGGTCAGGAACAGTCGCCCGGTCACCGTCACCTTCTTCGTCGCGTTGCCCGTCGTCTTGAAGCGGAGCACGACACGTGCAGTCACTCCCGACGGCCGCCCCCTCGGCGCGAGCACGTCGAGGCTCACCTTTCGTTGCAGCGTGGTCACTCCGTCGATGTGCGCGCCGAGTGGCCCGGCGGTCATCAGGCCCTTCTGCTGGAACGCGTCCTGCCTCGCCTGGGCGGTGAAGCTCGCGAACGCTCCGGGATAGCTGTGCGTCGGGTAGTCCACTCCGACGAACCCGCCGTCGAACCACGCGTCGACCGCCTGCCCCACCTCTCGGGTGAGGTGCTTGGCGTGGGCGTGGAACCTCCGGTGGTAGGGCTTGTGGAGGTTCCCGGCGACCTTGTCGATCGTGACCACCGTCGCCATCGGCGGGTTGCCGCCGAACGTCGCGCTGGGCGGCGAGGTCGGCCCGGCCGACGGGGAGGAGGAGCTGCCGCCGCAGCCGCCGACCGCGAGTGCGGCCAGCGCGACGATCGCGACTGCTCCGGTACGCCGCGTCCGACGGCCGGCGGGGGACGCCGGGGTGGGGTCGGCGGGGGTGCCTGACGTGCTGCTGGTGTGCTGGTGGAGGGGAGGCAAGCCTCGTTCCTTTCCGGTCCGGTGCGGGGGTGCATCGGGGGGCCCGCGGAGGGGCCGACCACGACCGTTCGTTCCGATCGGGTACACCATGCACCAGCGAGCCACCGTACTTCGGTATTTGCTCGCGTGGGGGACTAGCCTTGACAACAGATCCCGATACCCACGCGCACGTTCCGGAAGAGGCGAAAGCACCCGTGCCGCAGCAGCAGACCACACCGTCCGACCCCACCTCCTCGCAGCCAGGCCCCTCCTCCGACTTCGGAGCCAACGAATGGCTCGTCGAGGAGATGTACGAACAGTTCACGCGCGACCCGGGCAGCGTGGACCCCACGTGGGCGGCGTACTTCACCGAGAACGGCAACGGCAGCGCGTCCGGCAACGGGGCCACCCCGGCCCCGAGCGCCTCCGCCACCACGGCACCGACCCAGACCGCCCCACCGACCGCCAGGAAGGTCGAGAAGGCCGCCACGCCGGCGCCGTCCAAGACCGACAGCACTCCCGCACCGAAGGCGACGCCGCGGCCCGAGACCAAGGCGGCCGAGCCCGCGAAGGGCACCGACCGCCCCGTGCCGAAGGAGACGAAGGCCCCCGAGCCGACCCCCGCGGTCGACCAGCCGACGTACACCGTGCTGCGCGGCGCCCCGGCGCGCACGGTCGCGAACATGGACGACTCGCTGAGCGTCCCCACGGCCACGTCGGTCCGGTCCGTCCCGGTCAAGCTGCTCTGGGACAACCGGATCGTCATCAACAACCACCTCTCCCGCGCGCGCGGCGGCAAGGTGTCGTTCACCCACCTGATCGGCTACGCGCTGGTCAAGGCCCTGAAGTCCATGCCCGAGATGAACGTCGGCTTCGACGTCATCGACGGCAAGCCCACCCAGATCACGCCGGCCCACATCAACCTCGGCCTGGCCATCGACATGCAGAAGAAGGACGGCACCCGCCAGCTCCTCGTGCCCAACATCAAGGGCGCCGAGACCATGGACTTCGCCGCGTTCTGGACCGGCTACGAGGACATCGTGCGCAAGGCCCGCAACGCCAAGCTCACGGTCGAGGACTTCGCCGGTACGACGATGTCCCTCACCAACCCCGGCACCATCGGCACGAACCACTCGGTGCCGCGGCTGATGCGGGGTCAGGGCGCGATCATCGGGGTGGGCGCGATGGAGTACCCGCCGGAGTACCAAGGGGCATCCGACGACACGATCAGCCGCAACGCCATCAGCAGGGTGATGACGCTCACCTCGACCTACGACCACCGGGTCATCCAGGGAGCGCAGTCGGGCGAGTTCCTCAAGCGCGTCCACGCGCTGCTGCTCGGCGAGAACGGCTTCTACGACGAGATCTTCCGAGCGCTGCGGATCCCGTACGAGCCGATCCGCTGGAGAAGCGATATCGCGTGGTCGCACGATGACGAGATCAGCAAGCAGGCCCGCATCCTCGAGCTGATCCACGCCTACCGCGTGCGCGGCCACCTGATGGCCGACACCGACCCGTTGGAGTACCGCCAGCGCAGCCACCCCGACCTCGAGATCGAGACCCACGGGCTGACCATGTGGGACCTCGACCGCGAGTTCGCAGCGGGCTCGTTCGGCGGCGAGGGCCGGCCGTTCATGAAGCTGCGGAACATCCTCGGCATCCTGCGCGACTCCTACTGCCGTACGACGGGCATCGAGTACATGCACATCATGGATCCCGACCAGCGTCGCTGGATCCAGGAGCGCGTCGAGCGTCCGCACACCAAGCCCCCTCGCCAGGAGCAGCTGCGGATCCTGCTGAAGCTCAACCAGGCCGAGGCGTTCGAGACCTTCCTGCAGACCAAGTTCGTCGGCCAGAAGCGGTTCAGCCTCGAGGGCGGCGAGACCACCATCCCGCTGATCGACGAGATCTGCGAGGCCGCCGCCGAGATCGGGCTCGACGAGGTGGCCATGGGGATGGCGCACCGCGGCCGGCTCAACGTGCTCGCCAACATCGTCGGCAAGAAGTACTCCCAGATCTTCCGCGAGTTCGAGGGAAACATCGACCCGCGCACCGTCCAGGGCTCGGGCGACGTGAAGTACCACCTCGGTGCGGAGGGTGAGTTCGTCTCCGGCCTCGGCGACAAGATCAAGGTCTCGGTCGCGGCGAACCCGTCGCACCTCGAGGCCGTCGACCCCGTGCTCGAGGGCATCGCCCGCGCCAAGCAGGACGTGCTGAACCGCGGCGCCGAGTACCCCGTGCTGCCGCTGCTCGTGCACGGTGACGCGGCGTTCGCCGGCCAGGGCGTGGTCGCCGAGACCCTCAACCTCTCCCAGCTGCGCGGATACCGCACCGGCGGCACGATCCACGTGGTCGTCAACAACCAGGTCGGCTTCACCACCTCACCCGGCTCGTCGCGTTCGTCGCTGTACTGCACCGACGTGGCCCGCATGGTGCAGGCGCCGATCTTCCACGTGAACGGCGACGACCCGGAGGCGTGCATCCGGGTCGCCCGGCTCGCCTTCGAGTACCGCCAGGCGTTCAACAAGGACGTCGTCATCGACCTGGTCTGCTACCGCAGGCGCGGCCACAACGAGGGTGACGACCCGTCGTACACCCAGCCGCTGATGTACGACCTGATCGAGCAGAAGCGCTCGGTGCGCAAGCTCTACACCGAGTCCCTCATCGGTCGTGGCGACATCACCATCGAGGAGGCCGAGCAGGTCCTGAAGGACTACCAGCAGCAGCTGGAACGCGTCTTCACCGAGGTGCGCGAGGCCGACTCGCAGCCGTCGGAGTGGACGACCGTGCCCGACTACCCCGAGAAGTCGCCCGGCGCCGCCCAGACCGCGGTTACCCCCGAGGTGATGAAGCGGATCGCCGACGCCTACGTCACACCGCCCGAGGGCTTCACGGTCCACCCCAAGGTGATGCCACAGCTCCAGCGGCGGGCCAACGCCATCGCCGACGGCCCGATCGACTGGGGCACCGGCGAGATCCTCGCCCTGGGCTCGCTGCTGATGGACGGCCGGCCCGTGCGCATGGCCGGCCAGGACACCCGGCGCGGCACCTTCGTGTCACGGTTCGCGACCATCATCGACCGCGTCAACGCCCACGAGTGGACGCCGCTGAGCGCGCTGACCGACACCCAGGCGAAGTTCCACGTCTACGACTCGCTGCTCTCCGAGTACGCCGCTCTCGGCTTCGAGTACGGCTACTCCGTGGCCCGTCCCGACGCGCTGGTGCTCTGGGAGGCGCAGTTCGGAGACTTCGTGAACGGCGCCCAGACGGTCATCGACGAGTTCATCACCTCCGGTGAGACCAAGTGGCGCCAGCAGTCCGGCGTCGTCCTGCTGCTGCCGCACGGCTACGAGGGCCAGGGCCCCGACCACTCCTCGGCCCGGATCGAGCGCTGGCTGACGATGTGCGCCGACGAGGCGTTCGTCGTGGCCCAACCGTCCACACCCGCGTCGTACTTCCACCTGCTGCGGCAGCACTCCCTCGGCGAGGAGCACCGACCGATGGTGGTCTTCACCCCGAAGTCGATGCTGAAGCGCAAGGAGGCTGCCTCCCAGCCGCCCGACTTCACCGAGGGCACGTTCCGGCCGTTCATCGCCGACGCGGACGCGGACCCGGACAAGGTCCACACACTGCTGCTCTGCTCGGGCCGCATCACCTGGGACCTCATGGTGGAGCGCACCAAGCGCGAGGAGGGCGACCGGTTCGCGATCGCCCGCATCGAGCAGCTCTACCCCCGGCCGGTCGACGAGATCCGGGCAGAGCTCGAGCGCTATCCCCACCTCAGGAAGGTGCGTTGGGTGCAGGACGAGCCGCTCAACATGGGCCCCTGGCCGCACTACCAGCTGAACGTGTGGCCCGACCTGTCACCCGACCTCGTGGTGGAGCCGATCACCCGGCCCGCCCTTTCCTCGCCGTCGGTCGGGACTGCCAAGCGTCACGCCGAGGAGTCCAAGGCGCTGCTCGCCGAGGCGTTCTCCGACTCGGAGGACCGCCGGGTCGCCGAGCACTACTGACTCGCCGATGTACTTCACCGACCGCGGGATCGAGGAGCTCCAGCATCGCCGGGGTGACGAGGAAGTCACCCTGGCGTGGCTCGGCGACCGGCTGCAGGAGTTCACCGACACCCATCCGGAGTTCGAGACGGCCGTGGAGCGGTTCGCCACCTGGCTGGCCCGCCTCGACGACCCGGAGGACTGAGGGTGGGGCTCGCCGACGACCTGGGCTACGGCATCCGCCGGCCCAACCCCTTCCAGGTGGGGATCCAGAGGTGGGCCTCGACCCGGTCAGGTGCGTGGCTCTTCTCCAAGGTGCTCCACCACCTCGACGACGCCGTGGTCGCGCTGACCCGCGGCCGGACCAGCGCGCCCGAGGTGCTCGCCGGGCTGCCGGTGCTCGACGTGACCACGACCGGCCGCAAGAGCGGGCTACGGCGTACCTCGCACCTGATCGCCGTCCCGATCGGTGACACGCTCGCCCTCCTCGGCACCAACTTCGGCCAGCGGTCGACGCCGGCCTGGGTGCTCAACCTCGAGGCCGACCCACGCGCCAGCGTCACCTACCGGCGGCGCACCAGCCAGGCCACGGCCCGCGCGGCCAGCGACGACGAGCACGCGGCCGTGCTGGCCCGCTCCGCGCAGGTCTATGGCGGATACCTCAAGTACCAGCAGCGGATCACCGGTCGCCGCCTCCGGATCTTCGTGCTCGACCCCGCCTGATCGTCATCCGGCGGAGCGCCGGGCCCCGGCACCTGGATGCCGATCTCGTCCGGGCGCCGTCCACGGGCTGTGGCCGATCTCGACGGGGGCCGGGCCCGCCGCCGTACCATGCTCGTGCCCTGAGTCCACCCGAGCGTTGCCAACCGAGGGAGCAGCCTTGATCTTCATCACCGCGAAGTTCCGCGTGAAGCCGGAGGACGCAGACCGCTGGCCGGACCTCTCCCGGTCGTTCACCGAGGCCACCCGCGCCGAGGAGGGCTGCCTGTGGTTCGACTGGTCACGCAGCCTCGACGACCCGACGGAGTACGTCCTCGTCGAGGCGTTCGCCGACGGTGACGCCGGGTCGGCGCACGTGCAGTCGGAGCACTTCCACGCGGCTCGGCGAGACCTGCCGGCGCACCTGGCCGAGACGCCGCGCATCGTCAACGCCGAGGTGCCCGGTTCGGACTGGTCCGCGCTCGGCGAGCTCGCGGTCGACTGACCCGGGCCTGTCAGCGGGGCCGGATGGTCAGGTCGCTGACGGTCGCGTCGGCGCCGAGGTCGAGCACGCCCACGATCGCGTCGGCCACGGTCGCGGGGTCGATCCAGGCGTCCGCGTCGTACTCGCGACCCTCCTGCTCGTGGACCTTCTGCTGCATCGGGGTCGCGGTCCGGCCGGGATAGACGGTGGTGACTCGCACGCCGTACTCCTGCTCCTCGCCGCGCAGCGCGTCGGCGAGCGCCCGCAACGCGTGTTTCGAGGCGGCGTACGCCGACCACTGCGCGCTCGCTGCGAGACCCGCGCCGGAGTTCACGAAGACGACGGTGCCCTGCGCCGCACGCAGGGCCGGCAGCGCGATCCTGGTCAGCACGGCGGGGCCGACCACGTTGACGGCCAGCTGCTCCTGCCAGGCCGCCGTCGACAGCTCGGCCACCGGTCCGAGGTCGACGACTCCGGCGGCGTGGACCAGCGAGTCGAGGCGCTCGGGCAGCTGGGTGGCCAGCCGCTCGATCTCGGCGGGGTCGGCCAGGTCGGCGACGAGCACCGTCGCGCCCGGCAGGTCGGACCGGAGATCGTGCGCCCGCTCGCTGGATCGGGCCAGCAGCACCAGCTCGTCGCCCCGCTCGAGGAGGCGGTCGGCCAGCACCGCACCGATCCCGGAGCCGGCGCCGGTCACCAGGTGGGTGGCCATCAGCGGGTGAACACCACCTTCCCGAACACGTCGCCGCCCTGCATCGCGGCGAATCCCTCGCGGGCCTCGGTCATCGGCAGCACCCGGTCGATCAGCGGCCTGGTGCCGGTGGCGTCGAGGAACGCGACCAGCTGGGCGAGCTCGGCGCGGGTGCCCATGGTGGAGCCGACCACGCGCAGCTGCAGGAAGAAGATGCGGTTGAGCTCGGTCGAGTCGGGGTTCGGTCCGCTGGTCGCGCCGCTGATCACGACGATGCCGCCCGGCCGCAGCGACCGGAGCGAGTGGTTCCAGGTGGCGGCGCCCACGGTCTCCATCACCGCGTCGACGCGCTCGGGGAGGCGAGCCCCGGTCTCGAAGACCTGGTGGGCACCGATCTCGAGCGCGCGGGCCCGCTTGCCCTCGTCGCGGCTCGTCGCGAGCACCTGCAGGCCGCCGGCCCGGGCGAGTGTGATCAGCGCGGTGGCCACCCCGCCCCCGGCCCCCTGCACGAGCACGGTCTGGCCCGGCTTCAGGCCGCCCTGCACGAAGAGCATCCGGTACGCCGTGAGCCAGGCGGTCGGCAGGCACGCGGCCTCCTCGAAGCTGAGCGAGGCCGGCTTCGGCACGACGTTGCTCCGCGGCACGGCTACCTTGTCGGCGAACGTGCCCTGGTAGCGCTCGGAGAGCAACGACCGCCGTGGGTCCTCGGTCTCGTCCCCGCGCCAGGCGGGGTCACCGATGACCGCGTGGACCAGGACCTGGTTGCCGTCCTCGTCGACGCCGGCGGCGTCGCAGCCGAGGATCATCGGCAGGGCGTCCTCGCGGAGCCCGACGCCCCGCAGCGACCAGAGGTCGTGGTGGTTCAGCGACGACGCCCTGACCTCGACCGTCGTCCAACCGTCGGGCACGTCAGGGTCGGGGCGCTCCCCCACCACCAGACCCGCCAGCGGGTCGTCGAGGGAGAACGAGTCGGCGTAGACGGCGAACATGCCTCCGACCCTAGCGACGTCCCCGCCACCCCGAAACGCCGAGTCGTCAGGTGCCGACTCGGCGCGATCCGGGTGCCTGTTTGCGCCGACTCGGCGCGAATCCGGTGTCTCTTTGCGCCGACTCGGCGTGATCCTGGCTCGTTTGCGCCGACTGGGCTCTCAGCGGCGGGCGACGCCGTCAGCGCGCGCTGCGGCCGCGACCGCCTCGGTGACCGCCGGCCCGACGCGCGGGTCGAAGGGCGACGGGATGATCAGGTCCTCGGCAAGGTCGTCACCGACCAGGGCAGCGAGGGCCTGCGCCGCTGCCAGCTTCATGCCCTCGGTGATCGCGGTCGCGTGCACCTCGAACGCGCCCCGGAAGATGCCGGGGAAGGCGAGCACGTTGTTGATCTGGTTGGGGAAGTCGGAGCGGCCCGTGGCGACGATCCGCGCGTGGCGGTGTGCGACCTCCGGCAGCACCTCCGGCGTCGGGTTGGCCAGCCCGAAGATGATCGCGTCGTCCGCCATGGTGGCCACGACCTCCTCCGGGACCGTGCCGCCGGAGACGCCGATGTAGACGTCGGCGCCTGCCATCACGTCGGCGAGCGACCCGTGCCGGTCGTGCCGGTCGGCGGTGTCGACGGCGAGTGCCTTCTTCACCGGCGTGAGATCCGCGCGCCGCGAGTTCAGAACGCCCCGGCGGTCGACCACGGCGATGTCCCCGACGCCCGCCTCGAGCAGGATCCGCGCGACCGCGACGCCGGCCGCTCCGGCGCCCGAGATCACCACGCGGGCGGTGGCCGGCGTACGACGGGTGAGGCGGAGTGCGTTGGTGAGCGCCGCGAGGGCGACGACCGCGGTGCCGTGCTGGTCGTCGTGGAAGACCGGGATGTCGAGCATCGCCTTGAGCCGGGCCTCGATCTCGAAGCACCGCGGCGCCGAGATGTCCTCGAGATTGATCCCGCCGAAGCTGGGTGCGAGCCGGGCCACGGTGGCGATGATCTCCTCGACGTCGGTGGTCGCCAGGCAGATCGGTACGGCGTCCACGCCGCCGAACTGCTTGAAGAGCACCGCCTTGCCCTCCATCACCGGCATCGCGGCGGCGGGGCCGATGTCACCGAGCCCGAGCACCGCGGTGCCGTCGGTGACGACGGCCACGGTGTGCGGGACCCACGTGTAGTACTGGGTCATCTCCGGGTCGGCGGCGATGGCCTCGCACACCCGGGCGACGCCGGGCGTGTAGGCCAGGGACAGGCCCGCCCGGTCGGTCAGCTCGACCGTCGAGCGGACCTCCATCTTGCCTCCGACATGGAGGTCGAAGACGGGATCTCCGGCGAACGGGTGCCCCCCGCTGCCGGCCTCGGAGGCTGCCACGACGTCACTGTGGCACAGCCGGTACGACGGCCCGGCAGGTCCCGCTGTCCGTGGACAGCAGGCGCGGTCACAGGCCGTGCCCCGGCGCGGCCTCGGCCAGAGCCGGGCGACCACGACCGCCACCAGGTCGTCGGCGGCGACCGCGCCGCGGTGGCGGGAGTCGACGCCCTCGACCGGGTTGTCGCTGAGCAGCCACCAGCCGGGGCCGCCGGTGCGCGTCTCGCGGGGCTCGGCGGCCCGCTTCACGGCCAGCGTGCCGTCGGCGAAACGAGCCAGCACCAGCCGCCCCGCCGTCACCGGCGCGGCGTACCGCACCAGGAGTCGGTCACCGGCCCGGAGCGTCGGCAGCATCGAGGCGCCGTGGACGCGCGCGAGCCCGAATGGGCGGCGTGGGGAGGGGTACGAACCCGGTCCTGAGGGCCTCGGCACGCGGAGTAGTGTCCCAGGCGAGTGCTCTTCCCCCGACACACCACTGACGAGAGGACCCCGATGTTCGCGAAGCTGTTCGCACCCACGGTCGACGTCTCGGCGCACTGCGACCTGCCGTGCGGCGTCTACGACCCGGCGCAGGCCCGGATCGAGGCCGAGTCGATCAAGGCGATCATCGCCAAGGTGGCCGACAACGACGACCACGACTTCCGCACCCGCGCCATCCTGATCAAGGAGCAGCGTTCCGAGCTGGTCAAGCACCACCTCTGGGTGCTGTGGACCGACTACCCTGGACCGCTATTCAAGCCGCCGCACTTCGAGAAGTACCCCCAGCTCCACACCCTGGTCAACGAGGCCACCAAGCTGGCCGGCGCGACCGGCACGAAGGGCGAGATGGACGCCGGCAAGGCCGACGAGCTGCTGGCCAAGATCGACGAGATCGCGGAGATCTTCTGGGAGACGAAGAAGGCCTGAGCTCGGCCGCACCGCCTTTGACCTGCAAGGGAGTCATCTGGACGCCGCCTCAGTCCGCGAGGAGTCCGCAAGCGGACTGAGAGCGGCGTCCATCACGTCACGGGTCCTAATCCTCATCCCCGGCCACAGGTGCGCACAGGTGCGCACAGGTGCGCAGCGTGATCACCGCGGACGCGTGCCCGAGCACCGTCTGAACCTGCTTCACGGATGCTCCTCCCGCAATGAGTGCCGACGCGAAGAAGTGCCGGAAGCCGTGACTGGTGACGGACACCTCCTCTGCCGCGTCGTGGAGGCATCCCTTCCATCGGCGGTAGGTCAACGGGTCCCCGAACTCGTCGACGAAGAGCGCACCATCGGACGGGTGCTCGGCCAGGTGTGCGTGGTGGGCGGCCCCGCGGACCCGGCCAATCTCACCCTGATCACCCTCACCGTCGTCACCAGCAACCTCGTCGCCAGTGCCGACGACCTCGCGGTCGAAGACTTCATCGGCGCCAAGGTCATCAGGCGCCTCATTGACGAGGCGCAGACAGCCTTCCAGGAGTGCCACGACGCCGTTGAGACAGCCGGACGCTCCGGCGAGTGGCCCTCAGCCAAATAGAGCAGGAGGGGCCGGAGCGTCCCGCCTCGGGAGGGGCGCGCCACGTCGAGTGCTGATAGCCCAACAAGCGAACGCCCCCGCTCCCGCCAGGTGACGTCCCGCGTCGTGGTGGAGTTTCTCGACACCGTGCGGGTCAGTGGTTCTGATCATGCCGTCATGAGTTCGGGCTTGGCCACCTCCTCGTCGGTCTTCTTGGTGTTGGTGACGAGCTCCATGGAGTGCTCGGACAGGTAGCGGCGCTCGGCGGTGACCTGCCATTCGTCGTGGGCCTCGACCAGGACGGCGCCGGCCAGGCGGAGCAGCGCTGGCGGGGTTGGGGAAGACGCCGACGACGTCGGTGCGGCGTTTGACCTCCTTGTTGAGCCGCTCCAGCGGGTTCGTCGACCAGATCTTCTTCCAGTGCGACACCGGGAACCCGGTGAACGCGAGGAGGTCATCGTCGGGCCTCGCGCAGCATCTGCTCGACCTTGGGCAGCTGCTTGCCGAGCATCGCCGCGATGACCTCGAACTGCTCGTGGACGTGCTCGGCGTCTGGCTGGGCGAAGATCGTGCGGATCGCGGCGGCGACCATCTCGGCGTTCCCCTTCGGGACGACCGCGAGCACGTTGCGCATGAAGTGCACCCGGCACCGCTGCCAGGCCGGCGCCGATGAACACCGACGAGATGGCCTGCTTCAGACCGGTGTGGGCGTCGCTGATGACCAGCTGCACCCCGCCCAGACCGCGGGCCTTCAGGCCGCGCAGGAACGCGGTCCAGAACGCCCCGTCCTCGGAGTCCCCGACGTCGAACCCGAGGACCTCTCGGCGTCCGTCCGCGGTGACGCCGGTCGCGATCACGACCGCCTGGGACACCACCCGGCGGTTCACCCGGGCCTTGCAGTAGGTCGCGTCGAGGAAGACGTAGGGGTAGGCGATCTCGGCCAGGGACCGGTCGCGGAACGCGCCGACCTCCTCGTCGAGGTCCGCGCAGATCCGAGACACCTCGGACTTGCTGATCCCGGTGTCCGCGCCGAGCGCCTTGACCAGGTCATCGACCTTCCTAGTCGAGACACCGTGCAGGTAGGCCTCCATGATCACCGCGAACAGCGCCTGGTCGACCCGCCGGCGGCGCTCGAGCAACGACGGGAAGAACGAGCCCGACCCGCAGCTTCGGGATCCGCAGCTCCAGATCGCCGGCGGTCGTGGTCAACGTCCGCGACCGGCGACCCATTGCGCTGCGCCGTGCGCTGATCGGTGCGCTCCCAGGGGCCGGCGCCGATCACGCTGGTGAGCTCGGCGTCGATCAACGCCTGATAGATCGTTTGTGCTGCGGTGCGGACGCGGTCTTCGACCCCGCCCGCCTGCATGGCTTCGAGCACCTCGAGTAGTGCAGCATTGTCCAAGGCCATCGTGCTCCGTGTCCTATCCGTGAGTTCCATCGCAGGTCTCACTGACCGTGGCACGGTGGCCGCCTACTTCACCGGTCAACACGTCGATCAACGGCCCGAAACTACACCACCTCGGCGGGACGTCACCCTCCCGCCAGACGCGTTCACTCATGGGTGTGACGAGTGGACAGTCGGCAGATGACGGAGGAGACCGCTACGGAGAACTGTGCGTCGGCACGCGCTACCGGGGGTCCGGGGCAGCACCGTGAGGGCCCGGCCGCTCAGACCCCGCGCCGAGCGGCCGGGTGTCCTGCCAGCACAGGCAGTGCCTGGCGTGGCCGACGGGTGGACCATAAGCCCCGAGAGGCACAGCGAGTACACCCACAAGGATGGATAATCCATGTCCGAACATGGGTGATGCCCGCCGATCTCGGGGACAACCGGCGGGTATCGAAGCGGGATCGTGGGGGCCCCCGCAACTTGTGATTCGCTCGGCGGTGCGTGACAGGATCAGCACCCCGCGCTGCTAAGAGCGGCGGGGCGCTGACCTCGGGGGCACGTACACAGATCCACTGGCCGCCGAGGCTTTCGGGAGGCTACAAGCCGACGCCCGCCGGATCCCCCACCGGCGGGCAATCGGAGTAGCCCTGTAGACCCTCTGAGGCTAAGGTCCCTCGTCGACCGTGAACAGCCGCGAAAATTGACCCCGTAGCTGCCCTCAAATGTGGTGTCTCGCACCGCCATGACGATGCCCGCCGGGGCATGGCGCCACCGGCGGGCATCTAAGCAGCACCCCACAACGGGGGACACAGGGCGCTACCTACCCCGGAGCGTATGAACCGGGCCAGGGTTAGCGCGTGCCCAGAAGTGACTATTGGGGCCGCCCCTCTCAGGTGGTCCGCAAAGACGACGCCCGCTCGAGTCTCGGGTCCCTAGGAGACATCGTTCGACAAGGACACTTCGCTGGATGAGGATGTTCGGCAGCCGGTCCTGGCGACACATACCCAAACGATCATCAGGTCGTCGGGGGAACACAGTGGAGGGGGGTCCCCCAAGGCACCCTCGTCAGGACCGGTCTATCGCGTGCGCGCCGCCGGCCACCAGGACTGGCGACCCTTGCTGCGACACGGGTGAAAGCCCGCCGCCGCTCTTGGGAATTACCGACGGACAGTTCGCCGCCGCCGAACCCGCCCATCCGGCCAGGTCATCGAGACGACCGCATTCGTGATCACGCCTGCCACGATCACAAGAGCAACGACCATCAGCGTCATGCCGTGAAGGTAGGCCCGTTCCTGGTTGTTGCGCATCGACCAAAGGTCCTAGGACCGAGGGCCATCGGTCCCGCCTGGTCGCGCCTCGAACTGGTCAGGGGGATGGAAGATGCCCGCCGCGCCACGGGGGAAACGCCGGCGGGCACCAGGTCTCTCGCCGCCCACTTTGCACAGGAAGCGACCCGCCGCGGCTCAAGGTTCCGCGGCGGGTCGTCGCCTTCTGACGCTCCACGCAACATGGGGTTTGCGTGAAACTGTCCCCCCGGACCAGGAGAGTTGGGGTGCTCCCGGCTTCCCCGAAACTTAGGGCCTTGGGCGCGTGCATGGGAGACACACCTTGACTGGTCTAGATGTCCCAAAGGTCGTAGGACCGAGGTACAGGGTGCATGGTGACGCCCGCCGGAGTTCACGATGGGTGCCGGCGGGCGTCGGATCAAGCGTAGGTCGGGCATGGGTGCGCCCCGCCGGTTCGGTAGGCCAACGGGGCGACTTCTCTTGCGTGTGCTCACCCTGGGAGGAGTTGACACCGCGCAAGTCCTAGGTGAACCACCGCCGCGTGAGACGTGCGCACCAGATCACGAGCCGACGCCGCAGACCCCGAATCGGGGTGGGGTCGATCTCCCACGGTCCACCCACCCACCGCTGAGCGGTGCTGGTCCGGGTGCGGGGTGTCCGCTGGTCAGGGTTCTGTCAGATAGCGGACCTCAGACTCTACGGGCCGAGGACGGCGGGCGAATCCCCCGATCGTTGCGCCGTCCTCGGCTTGACGTTGGCGTGCACGGTGTCTCCGGGTGTCAGGTGCCCGTGAGCGGGCGGCAGACTTGTCGACGACGTAGGCAGCAGAGCTCGAGAAACTCGTGGGGTGCAGTCCGCAAGGAGTCCGCAAGACGTCCGAAAACGCTCAACGGTTGCCAACGGAGCGGAGAGGCATACATTGCCCACGGTTTACCAACGGTTGCCACCTGAGTGGGCCTACAAGGAGACGAAGAAGGCCTGACCCCACATGGGGGCGGCGTGCCGGCACGCCCGTGACATGACGATGCCCGCCGGATCCCCCACCGGCGGGCATCGGAGTACCACCTAGACGCTCCGAGGCTAAGGTCCCGCGTTGACCGTGAACAGCCGCGAAATTGACCTCGGTGCGACCCTCAATTGTGATGTCTCGCACCGCCATGGCGATGCCCGCCCGGCCATGGCGCCGGGTCAAGCCTGAGGCGTGGCTCGGACCTAGTCCTCAAGCCATCGCAGGGCAGCCTCGACGGCGGAGATCAGCGCCCGCGCCTCGGTGGCCGATGTGAGGTCGCCCGCGACCTCGAGAGCCGGGCCGCTGTTCTCGTCCGGGTCCAGGCGTCCTTCGGGCGTCGTGAAGCCGCAGAGTGTGACCCGCCAACCGTGGCCTGTGACATCCGCGGAACTGTGGAACGGCAGGTCGAAGCCCTCGGACTCCAGGTCCGCGAGGTGGTCTGCTTGGGTGCGCTCGCACCACTCCACCGGGCAGGTGGCTCCTGCCTCTCCAGCGTTCTGCGTGTCAGGGCGGGGGGTCGTAGACACTTGTGTCACGGGTGATGCATCTCCAGTAGGTGTGTTGGCCCGTCGGCCCTGGCGGTGTTCACGTACCGCCGGGGCCGCGTGTGAATCTTCCCGTTCGGGATCGGCTGCGGGCAATCCTCGCAGGCGTGTCGCGTCGGGCGCAGATCAGGGGGGCATTGCCATCTAATGCCAACGGTGACCAACGGAGCGGGGCCCACAAAGGGACGAAGAAGGGTCGAGCTCGGCCACACGTGGCGTGCGCCCCTGTGGGGGCCAGGCTGTTGCTCGGCCCCCACAGGAATGCGTGGTGGACTCAGCCGAGGCGACCGAGATCGTAGTCAGTGCCGTTGGCCTGGATCGAACGGACCACACCCTGGAGGTCGTGACCGCTCTGGCAGCCGAGGAGGACGTCGACGTGGTCGATGCGGTCGTTGCCGTTCTGAGACGCCGACGCCCAGTGCTTGAACGGGAGCTCGCCGGCCGGGTTGTTGCCGGCATCGTCGTTCAAACGGAGCGTGCCGTGCGTGACGAGCCAGGTGTGAACCTCGCCCTGGCTGTCGGCGTAGTCGGCGGGCGTGTTGAACTGCGTGTTGGGTGAGAAGGTGAGCCGATCGGCCCCGCCGTTGAGGTAGATGCGGAGGCTCAGCGAGCCGACGCCACCGGTGTTCTCCGAGCTGACCATCCAGCCGCTGTAGTCGAGCTGGTGGACGTCGTGGAGCTTCTTGCCGTTGAGGCCGGTGAAGTTCATCCGGGCGAAGTCGGTACCCGGGTTGGCGCAGGCGCCGCCGTCGGCGAAGGGGCCGAACTGGACACCATCTCCACTCATGTGGAGACCGGCCTGGTCGCCGTCGCGCGCCGCGACGACGCCACCGAACTTGCTGACGTTGACCGTGCGGTCGAGCTGCCTGTTGATCCCGTTGGCCAGGTCGACGCGGTGCACGCCGCCGTCCTTGATGTCCTTGGACCCAATGAGGCCAGCGGCCTCAGCCGAGCCGAGACTCCCGGCGGTGAACGCCAGAGCGATCAAACCACCGGTGATGATGCGCTTGTTCATGTGTGACTTTCTTTGGTTGGGTTGGGGTCAGGACTGACCCAGGCGCCAGCAGTTTCTGACACCAGGGCCCGCACTGAAACAGTGCTGATGGACGCTGAGCGGTCTCAGGCCACGGCTCGAACTGCTTCTTGCACCGCGCCGCGGACCATGGGTTCCGCGCGGGCGGCCCGGCCGATGCTAGGCGACCAGCCCCGCCTTGGTGGGCATTTGCGTTTGAATGTCCTCCGCGGGCCGGCGGCGATCATATTTTCTCCGTGGTCACTGTCCCCGCACCAGCCACTGGTCAACGTTTGCCGACCTCGCAACCTGGGAACGTGCCGGTCGAACATGCCACCCCCACCAACGGATACCAGCTGTGCGGACCTACCAGGAGACGACGAGGCGCTGACGGCCTTGTTCCTCTCCAGCACCAGGGCGTCCGCAGGCATGCTGCGGGGCCCCGGCTCGTATTCCTCCTTTAGGGTGGGCTGACGCGCACCTCACGACCGGAAGGCACTCGATGGAGTCGATGGACCTCCCCGCCCCCTCGAAGGCCGAAGTCTCCCTGCGGGTCCCCGCCGACAGCGCCTACGTGTCGGTCCTGCGCACCATGACCGCTGGTCTGGCCGCCCGGCTCGACTTCACCGTGGACGACATCGAGGATCTGCGGATCGCGGTCGGCGAGGCGTGCGCGCTGGTCCTGCCCGAGGCGCTGCCCGGCGGTGACCTGGAGGCGGAGTTCCGGCTCACGCCGGGGACTCTCACCATCTCGGTGAGCGTGCCGACCGACGGCGCTCGCGCCGCCGACCGCGACAGCTTCGCCTGGCAGGTGCTCACCACCCTGACCCGCACCGCGACGACGGCGAGCGACGAGTCGCGCTTCGAGGTCACGTTCACCACCGAGTCGAGCATCCCCGTCACGGGATGACCGAGGACCCGGACACCCACGGGCCGGACGCGCGGGCCGACCGAGCCCGGCGCCGCAGTCAGGAGCTCTTCGGGACCTATCGCGACTCCGGCGCCTCGGAGTCCGCGCGGCTCGAGGCGCGCGACGGGCTGGTCACGCTGCATCTTCCGCTGGTCGAGCACTGCGCCCGGCGCTTCCGCAACCGGGGGGAGCCGTTCGAGGATCTCGTGCAGGTCGGCACGATCGGGCTGATCAAGTCCATCGACCGTTTCGACCTCGACCGGGGCGTGGAGTTCTCGACGTACGCGACGCCGACGATCATCGGCGAGATCAAGCGCTACTTCCGCGACAAGGGCTGGGCGATCCGCGTGCCGAGGCGGCTGCAGGAGCTACGGATGCAGATCAGCAGCACGGCCGCCGAGCTCACCCAGTCGCTGGGCCGCTCCCCCACCCCGCGCGAGCTGGCCGAGGTGATCGGGTGCACGGTCGACGACATCGTGGAGGGCATCGAGTCCAGCAACGCCTACTCCACCCTCAGTCTCGACGCCGCGGAGGACGCCGGCGACGAGGGCGGCGTGTCCATGCTCGAGATGATGGGGCTCGACGACGCGGAGCTGGAGCACATCGAGATCCGGGAGTCGATCAAGCCCCTCCTCGAGGCGCTCCCGCCGCGGGAGAAGCGGATCCTGCTGCTGCGCTTCTTCCGCAACAAGACCCAGTCGGAGATCGCCGAGGAGATCGGGGTCAGCCAGATGCACGTGTCCCGGCTGCTGAGCCGGACCCTCGACCAGCTGCGCGCGTCGCTGCAGGAGCCCGTCTGATGCGCTAGCCGTCGTGCGGGTCGGACTCGGTGAGTGCGTCGATGCTCGCGGGATGGAGCAGCCCCGCCAGGACCACGACCGCGACGATCGCCAGCCCGATCGCCACCCACGTCGTGTCCCCGCCGCGGAAGCTCCAGGCCAGCCCCAGGAACAGCACCTGGGCGACGATGATCGGGCTGCGCGCCCCTGCGCGGCCGCGCAGGACGAGCCAGCCGCAGGCGACCAGCACCGCGCCCAGGAGGGCGAAGAAGGCCGCCGTGGTGATCCCCATCGCGGCCCGCGCGGACTCGATGTGGGCCGCCTCCAGGACGCCGTACCCGAGAAGCAGCACGCCCTCGACGAGCACCAGCGCGGCGGCGACCACGAGAGGTGGGGGCGGCGCAGTGCCCGGGTCCTCGCGCATCCCGACAGCGTACGGCGGGCCCGGGCGTCGGTGGGCCGGTGGGAGGGGTGAGGACGGCGGAGGAGGACGGCGGTGGGACCCGAGGTGGGATACGTGACGACCATGACAAAAAAGGACCCGCCCCAGGGGTTGTTTCCCCCCGGATTCCTTGCCACTGTGGAGGATGCGCTCGTGAAACCGTTCACATCCGCGCGCCCTGATGCAGTTCCCCCATTCGAAAGAGAGTTCTGCGAAAGCCATGGATTGGCGCGACCGTTCCGCTTGCCTCGACGAGGACCCGGAGCTGTTCTTCCCCATCGGCAACACCGGACCGGCGATCCTCCAGATCGAGGAGGCCAAGCAGGTGTGCCGTCGCTGCGACGTGCGCGAGCAGTGCCTTGCCTGGGCGCTGGAGGCGGGTCAGGACCACGGCGTCTGGGGTGGCCTGAGCGAGGACGAGCGCCGCGCCCTCAAGCGCCGCAGCTCCCGCGCCCGCGTCCGCACCGCCTGACGGGCCCCGCTCACTCCAGCGGTACGTCGACCACGGCCCGCGCCCCGCGGCCGGCTCGCGGGCCGCAGCTCCAGCAACCCCCCGAGCTCGGACTCCACCAGCGTCCGCACGATCGACAGCCCCAGGTTCACCGAGGTGTCCGAGATCGAAGCCGCCCGGCAGGCCCACGCCGTCGTCGTCGACGGTGACCCGGAGCCGGCCCGCGATCCGCTCCGGCTCGACCACGATCGATCCCGCGCCGCCGGGCTCCGGCCGACTCCTCCGGATAGCCGTGCTCCACGGCGTTCTGCAGGAGCTCGGTCAGCACCATCGCCAGCGCGGTCGCGATCTCGTTGGGCAGCAACCCGAACGACCCCTCCCGGCGTACGACGAGCCGGTCGGCGCGCGCGCCGACCTCGGTGACCATCACTCCGAGCCGGTCGGCGATCTCGTCGAAGTCCGACCTCGTCGAGCACCTCCTGGCTGAGCGTCTCGTGCACGATCGCGATCGAGCCCGACCCGGCGGACGGCCTCCTCCAGCGCGAGCTTGGCCTCCGGGGCGTCGATCCGCCGTGCCTGGAGGCGCAGCAGCGCGGCGACGGTCTGCAGGTTGTTCTTCACCCGGTGGTGGATCTCGCGGATCGTGGCGTCCTTGGTGACCAGCTCCCGGTCGCGCCGGCGCAGGTCGGTGACGTCGCGCACCAGCACCAGCGCGCCGACGTGCTCGCCCTGGGCGCGGAGCGGGATCGAGCGCACGATCAGCGAGACCCGGTCGTCGCCGACCTCGGTGTCGCGGTGGCACCCGCCCGCCGAGCACCGCGCTCAGCGTCTCCTCGTCCGGACGTCGCCGCGGCGGCACCAGCGATCGGGTCAGGTCGGCCAGCACCTGACCGTCGAGGTCGCCGGACGAGCCCCAGGCGGCGGTAGACCGAGAGCGCGTTCGGGCTGGCGTAGGTCACGCGTCCCTCGGCGTCGACCCGGACGAAGCCGTCACCGACGCGGGGTGAGTCGGCGTGGTCGCCGCGCTGGCCGGGAGCCGGGAAGTCGCCGGAGGCGATCATCGCGGTGCAGCTCGGCCGCGCTCTGGAGGTAGGAGAGCTCCAGCCGGCTCGGGGTCCGCACGCCGAGCAGGTTGGTGTTGCGCGCGATCACCGCGATCACCCGTCCCGCGGCGGCACCGGGATCGTCTCCACCCGCACCGGCACGTCGTCGCGCCACTCCGGGTCGCCCTCCCGCACGAGCCGCGCGTCGGCGTACGCCCGGTCGAGCATGGGCCGACGGCCCGTCGGCACGAAGCTGCCGACGACGTCGTCGACGTACGCCGTGGGGCCGGTCGTGGGACGCATCTGGGCGGCCGCCCAGAAGCCGTCGCCACCTTGGTCGGGCAGCCAGAGCACCAGGTCGGCGAACGACAGGTCGGCGATGATCTGCCAGTCCGCGGTGAGCAGCTGGAGCACGCCGACGTCCGCCTCGTCGAGGTCGGTGTGGCTGCGGACCAGCTCCAGCAGGGACGGCACCGCCTCAGCCTAGGGTGGCCGTCGCGGCGCCCTCAGGTGCCTGCGGAGCCGTTCCTGGCGACTGGCAGGATGGGCCGCATGTCGACGGCGTACTGGAACCAGGTCCGGACCGCCGAGATGGCGGTGCCGACCGACCGGCCGCTGCCCGACCTCACTGCCGAGCTGACCACGATGCTCGGCTCGACCGATCCGGTCGTCCGCGACGAGATCGCCTACCCGATCCTGGCCACCTGGGTCTCGGAGGGCGTGTACGACGACCTGCTCGCGGGGCTGGGTGACGGGATGGCGGCGGGTCTGGTCCGTGGGCTCGGCGAGTCGGGCACCGACTCTGTGTTCCGGCGCAGCTTCTCCGCGCTCGTGCTCGCGGAGTGCATCGAGCGGGACAACGCGGAGCTCGCTGCTCCCCCCGGGCAAGATCCTGGAGTGGGGCGACCGGGTCAGCGGCTGGCTGGTGCGGGAACGCGACGTGCGCGGCTTCGTGCCGGGCCGCGGCTGGGCACACGCGATCGCCCACGGCGCCGACGCGCTCAGCGTGCTGGCCGACTCGCCCCATCTCGGTCTCAACGAGCTCACCGTGGTGCTCGACGTGCTGGCCGACCGGGTGCTCGAGGAGACCCCGGCCCCGCTCTCGTGCGGGGAGCCCGACCGGCTCGCCCGGGCCACGATGACCGTGCTGCGCCGCCGACTGGTGCCGCTGCGGATCATCGAGCCGTGGCTCGCTCGGGTGGCGGCCGCCGCGACCCAGCCCACCCCCGCGGATCGTGACCCCTTCCTGACCACGGGCAACCCCGAGGCCTTCCTCCGCGCGCTCCACCTCCAGGTCGCGCTCGCACCCGAGCCGATCGACGTACGCGCCGACCTGCTGCTGGCGATCGTCGACGCGCTGCGCACCACCAACGCGACGTACCTCGCGCGCCCCGGCGGCGGTGACCGGTCGGTAACCTGCCCGCATGAACCAGGTCACCGGTCATGCCGGAGAGCTCGCGGTCGCCGTGGCACGCGCACACGGAGTGGAGACGATGTTCACGCTCTCCGGTGCGCACGTCTTCCCGATGTACGACGGCGCCGTCAAGGCCGATCCGCCGATGCGGATCCTCGACGTCCGCCACGAGCAGACCGCGGCCTTCGCGGCCGAGGCGACCGGCAAGCTCACCCGCGTCCCGGGCCTCGCCGTACTCACCGCGGGCCCGGGAGTCACCAACGGCGTCAGCGCGATCGCTCAGGCGCAGTTCGCCGGGTCCCCCATGGTCGTCGTGGGCGGTCGTGCCCCGCAGAACCGCTGGGGCAGCGGCAGCCTCCAGGAGCTCGACCAGCCCCCGATCGTCGCGTCCATCACCAAGGACGCCCGCACGATCCCGACCGCTGCCGAGGTCGCGGACGGCTTCGACCACGCCTTCCGCGCGGCCGGCTCGTCGCACCGCGGGCCCGTCTTCGTCGACGTCCCGATGGACGAGTTCTTCAACACCGCGACCAGCACCCTCCCGACGGCGTCGACGACGCGGGGGGCCGACCCCGACACCGACGCGCTCGACCGGATCGCCCGGCTGATCGCGGACGCCGAACGGCCGCTGCTGATCCTCGGCACCGACGTCTGGGCGGACGGGGCCGAGCGCGAGGCGCTCGAGCTGGTCGAGGCCACCGGCCTCCCCGCGATCACCAACGGCATGGGCCGCGGTGTGATCCCGGGCGGCCACCCACTCCTCGTCACCAAGGCCCGCAGCAAGGCTCTCAACACCGCCGACCTCGTCGTCGTGGTCGGCACGCCCCTCGACTTCCGCCTGGGGTACGGCGTCTTCGGCGGCAAGGAGGGTGCCGAGCCGGCCCGTGTCGTGCACGTGGCGGACTCCCCCGACCAGGTCTCCGGCCACGCAGCGCTGGCGGACTCCGTGTCGGGCAACCTGGCCGCGGTGCTGACCGGGCTCGCGGCCAGCCTCGACCGCGCCGACCGCCGGTCGTGGAAGGCCTGGGTCGAGGATCTGCAGGCGACGGTGAAGGAGGCGGCTGCGCGAGACGCCGAGCTGCTCACGGCGGAGGCGGACCCGATCCATCCGGCCCGGATCTACGGCGAGCTGCTCCCGCGGCTGGCCGATGACGCGGTCGTGATCGGCGACGGGGGCGACTTCGTCAGCTTCGCCGGCAAGTACGTCGAACCCCAACGGCCCGGCGGCTGGCTCGACCCGGGCCCGTACGGGTGTCTCGGCGCGGGCCTCGGCTCGGCCATCGCGGCCCGGCTCGCCCGCCCGTCGGCGCAGGTAGCGCTGCTCCTCGGCGACGGCGCGGCCGGCTTCTCGCTGATGGACGTCGACACCCTGGTCCGCCACGACCTCCCGGTCGTGATGGTGATGGGCAACAACTCCGCCTGGGGCCTGGAGAAGGGCCCGATGCAGATGATCTACGGCTACGACGTCGCCGCCGACCTGGCACAGCAGACCCGGTACGACGAGGTGGTCAAGGCGCTGGGCGGGGCCGGCGAGCGGGTCACCGACCCTCGGCAGATCGGCCCCGCGCTCGACCGCGCCTTCGCCGCCGGCACGCCGTACCTGGTCAACGTGATCACCGACGTCGAGGCGGCGTACCCGCGCGCCACGTTCGGGATCTGATGCCCGAGATCCGTCGCGCCCGGCCCGAGGAGCTCGAGGACGTGGGCCGAACCACCGTCGCGGCGTACGCGGCGTACCTCGACGCGTCCCCGGAGACCGGCTACGTCGACCACCTGCGCGACGCCGCGCGTCGCGACCGCGAGGCCGAGCTCTGGGTGGCCGTCGACGACGACGGCATCCTGCTGGGGTCGGTGACCTCGTGCCCGGAGGGCTCTCCGTGGCGCGAGCTCTCGCAGCCCGGCGAGGGCGAGTTCCGGATGCTGGCGGTCGATCCTGCCGCGCAGGGGCGCGGGGTGGGGGAGGTCGCTGGTCACGCACGTCATCGACCGGTTCCGGGCGCAGGGCGCCCGCGCGGTCGTGATCTGCAGCATGACCAGCATGGAGGCGGCTCATCGGGTCTATCTCGCGCTCGGCTTCACCCGCGATCCCGACCTGGACTGGTCGCCAGTGCCCGGCGTCGACCTGGTCGCGTTCCGTCTGGACCTCGAGGAGTGACCGTGGAGCCGACGGAGGCCGTGCTGTCCTTCACCGTGACCGACGACGACACCGCTGCAGCGCTGGGCTCCGGCAGTCTCCCCGTCCTCGGTACGCCGCGCCTGCTCGCGTGGTGCGAGGCCGCGACGTGTGCCGCGATCGCTCCGCTGCTCGGCGCCGGAGAGACCTCGGTCGGCACCCGGGTGGAGCTCGAGCACACGCGCGGCAGCCTGGTCGGCGGCAGTGTGGAGGTGACTGCCTCCTCGGTCTTCCACGACGGCCGCCTGCACCGGTTCAGCGTCGTGGCCCGCCAGGCCGGCGACGCCCGCGTGGTCGCGACCGGAGAGGTGACGCGCGTCGTCGTCGACACTGAGCGGTTCCTCGGACGGCTGTGACCCCAACCCGGCTCGGCCGTGACCCCCGGACCCCGCGGAAAACGCGGAACAATTCGGCTGCTCCCCCGGCGTGTCGGCGGATTGTTCCGCGTTTTCACACCCGGCCCGGCCCCCGCCATTTTGCCGGCCGCGGTCGGTGCTGAGAGGATGGTCCTCGCCCTTCGGGGCACCGACCACAGGAGGACACATGGGCAAGACCGGACGTAAGCGCCGCGGCCGCAAGAAGAAGGCCGCCAACCACGGCAAGCGCCCCAACGCTTGAGCCCAGGTTTCCTGCGCTTTCACGAAGCCCCCGCACCGATCATTCGGTCGGGGGCTCCTTGTTGCCCGGATCAGCCCTCGGTGTAGCGGACCTGCACCTCACGGATCTGGACGCGGACCCGCTGGCGCAGCGAGTCGGGGGCGTGCTCGATGCACGAGCGCGCCACCAGCGCCTTCACGGTGCGCTGCAGGTCATAGCTGTGGAGGCACGGGGCACACTCGTCGAGGTGGGCGCGGACGCTCTCGACGTCGGACGCGTCCAGCTCGTTGTCGAGGAAGCAGACGATGCGCTCGAGGAAGTCGGCGCACGACTCGTCGTGACTCATGACTCGGATCCCTCTCCGACGTTGTCCTGCCCCACCGGCAGCAGGTCGTCACTGGTGCGGACGTAGTCCGAGAGCATGTCGCGCAGCTGGCGGCGACCGCGGTGGAGCCGAGACATCACGGTGCCGATCGGCGTACCCATGATCTCTGCGATCTCCTTGTAGGCGAAGCCTTCCACGTCGGCGAGGTAGACCGCCAGCCGGAACTCCTCGGGAAGCCGCTGCAGGGCGTCCTTCACCTGGGAGTCGGGCAGGTGCTCGAGCGCCTCGCTCTCGGCGGACTTCAACCCGGTGGAGGTGTGGGACTCGGCGCGCGCGAGCTGCCAGTCCTCGACGTCCTCCGACATCGACTGCTGCGGCTGCCGCTGCTTCTTGCGGTAGTTGTTGATGAAGGTGTTGGTGAGGATCCGGTAGAGCCAGGCCTTGAGGTTGGTGCCCGGACGGAACTGGTGGAACGACGCGTAGGCCTTGGCGAAGGTCTCCTGGACGAGGTCCTCGGCATCGCTGGGGTTGCGGGTCATCCGCATCGCGGCGCCGTAGAGCTGGTCGAGGAACGGGAGCGCGTCACGCTCGAAGCGCGCGGTCCGCTCGGCGTCGGTCTCGGTGGCGAGGTCGACCTCGGCATCGGGGGGCGTGCGGTCTGCCGCGAGATCGGGATGGTCTGTCATCGACTCCCACGATACCGGTGGGCGGGCACGGTCGGTCAGCGCTAGCACGTCAGTGTCAACGCGACCCCCGCGTCAGGGATTCCCGACCCCCTCGCGCACCAGCCACTCCAGTGTGGACTCGACCACCAGGTCGAGCGCCCCGGCCTGGTCGAGCGGCCCCGCCTTGGGCACCTTGAGGCCGTGGTCCGCGGCGGGTACCACCGCCAGGTCGACGCCCTCGGGGAACTCCTCGGGCGTGCCCATCGGGTCGCGCTCGCCCTGCACCACGAGGGTCGGGACGCCTGCTCCGGTCAGCTCCGCGAGACGGGACTTCTCGGGCCGCCCCGGGGGGTGGAGCGGGAAGGAGAGCGCGAGGCAGCCGGCGGCGCCGAGCCGGAGGGCGCAGCGTGTCGCCGAGCGGGCGCCGGCGGATCTCCCTCCCACCACGAACGGCTCTGCCGGCGCGAGGTGCTCGACGGCCGCGATCAGACCCGCATCGAGCGTCGGCGGGGCGGTCGCGATCTTGCGGCCGGCGACACGCCACGGCTGCTCGAAGAGGGCGACGGTGAAGCCCTGGGCCGGGAGGACGGCGGCGAGCGCGGCCAGGTCGCGGGCCTCGATGCCGTTGCCCGCCCCGTGGCTCAGGATGAGGGTCGCAGTCGCGTGGCGCGCGGTGTGGAGGACCAGCCGGCCCTCTCCGTGGGGTGTGGCGACAGACTGCGGCGAGGTCATCGACATCTCACGCGAGCGCTTCCTCGGCCGGGATCGGCTCGACGAGCGCCGGCCCGTTGTTCCGGACGTTGTTGACGTCGGTGGAGACCGCGAAGGCCTCGAGCCGACCGGGCGCAGCGGGCACCAGCAACGAGAGCAGCTCGTCGCGCCCGGAGACGTCCGGGTCCAGCCACGCCCCCCAGCGGTCGCTCTCGACCATCAGCGGCATCCGGTCGTGGATGTGGCCCAGGGAGTCCTGGGCCTGGGTCGTCAGCACCGTGCACGTCCAGCGGAAACGGTCGGGGTCGTCCTCCGCCCGCTGCGGGTCACGCCAGATCTCGTAGAGCCCCGCCATGGCCAGCAGCCCGCCGTCCTGGGGGTGGATGTAGAACGGCTGCTTGAGCGGTTTCCCGGACTTGCCCTTCTGATGAGTGGGGTACCACTCGAAGTAGCCGTCGGCGGGAAGCAGGCAGCGCCGCGAGGCGAAGGCCCGCTTGTACGCCGGCTTCTCGGCGACCGTCTCCATCCGGGCGTTGATCATCCGGTTGCCGATCGAGGGGTCCTTGGCCCAGGAGGGCACGAGCCCCCAGGTGAGCACCCGCAGCTGTCGCTCCGGCGGCTCGGGCTCCTCGGCCCCGCGCGGCGACGGCGAACGCTCCATCACGGCGTACACCGGCTTGGTCGGCGCGACGTTGTAGTCGGGCGCAAGCGCCTCGTCGACCTTGCTCGTGCGGATCTCGAACTCCTCGACGAGATCCTCGGGCTTGCGGCTCGATGCGTAGCGCCCACACATGTCAGCAGCCTAGGCGAGCCCGAGGAACCAGGGCACGCCGTGCAGGCATCTGCCCGCGACACCGCCGCCCTCGATCCTCGGGCGTGACTGCGGTCAGCTCTGGTCGCGGGAGAGCTCGTCGAGCAGCAGGACCACGGACTCCGGGCCCAGGGGAAGCCGCTCGGTCCAGATCCGGACTCCGCCGTTGCCGCGCTCGCCGAGCTCGAGCAGGCTGCGCAGCAGGCTGGTCCGGCGCCCGAGCGACTGGTCCCGCGAAGCGAGAATCACGATCCGGCGCGGACCGATCCGGCAGACGGTCTCGCCGCCGGAGAAGACCGAGCGCGAGGACTCGCCGATCCGGGACATGCGGAGGTCGAGGCCGAAGACCTCGTCGGCCAACCCCGTCAGGCGCGGAACGGAGGCCTCGACGACCACCAGGGCGTAGCTGTCCCGAAGGGCCGGTCCACGCGGGTCCGCCCGGTACAACTCCGTGAGCCGACCTCGCAGATGGGCCATGCTGGCCAGTCCGGTCAGGGGGTCAGCGCACGACAGCTGGTGCAGGTAGGCGAGAGTCGCCTCGCTCCAGCCGAGGGCCACGGCACAGGCATCGGTGAACGCGGGCTCGGTGCCCAGCACCAGGTCGTACGTCGTACGAAGATCAGCGAGCGTCTCCTCGAGGGAGACCCCCTGACTCCCGAGGAGCCTGCCGACCACCTCACAGGCGTCGGTCGCGCTCCTCCCGACGGACAAGGCTTCGCCCACTGCCTCGTACGTCGTCGGCAGTGCCGAACGGACCTGGTCGGAGAGCGCGGGTTCGGTGGCAGAGGGAGGCCCGGACGCCACTTTCTCGCGAAAATCCCAGAACCCCATGACGCCTCCCTTCTGCCTCCGCGTTGCGCTCTCCGAGGATGAGACGGGGCAGCGGGCCGGTCATGATGCGGGTTTCGACGCAAAATGTGAACTTTCGCCCCATACTGACGTCACAGGAGCCTGTCCGGAGCGTTGGAGTAAGTGTGAGTGTCTCGCTGTCACGCGTTGACGGCCCCGGTGACGCCGAGCTGATCGCGGCCGTTCGGGGCGGCGATGTCGACGCCTACGGAGAGCTCTTCGCGCGCCACGTGGACGCCGCACGCAGGCTGGCCCGACAGCTGGCGGGCCCCGGCGACGCCGACGACCTGGTCTCCGACGCCTTCACCAAGGTGCTCACCGTCCTCCAGCGTGGCGGCGGCCCCGACCTGGCCTTCCGCGCCTACCTGCTGACCGCTGTACGACGCCTCCACGTCGACCGCATCCGGTCCGGGTCGCGCCTGCGCCCCGTCGACGACCTCACCCCCTTCGACCCCGGGGTGCCGTTCCACGACACGGCCGTCGAGGGCTTCGACAACGCCACGGCCGCCAAGGCCTTCGCCTCGCTGCCCGAGCGCTGGCAGATGGTGCTCTGGCACACCGAGGTCGAGCAGCAGAAGCCCGCCGACATCGCGGTCCTGCTCGGGATGAGCGCCAACTCGGTCTCGGCGTTGGCCTACCGGGCCCGAGAAGGCCTGCGCCAGGCATTCCTCAGCATGCACGCCGCCGACCCCGACGACGTGGACTGCGGCTGGACCCGCGACCACCTCGGCGCCTACGTGCGCGGCGGGCTCTCCAGGCGCGACGTGGCGCGGGTCGACGACCACCTCGAGGACTGCCGCACCTGTGCCGCGGTCTACCTCGAGCTCACCGAGGTCAACTCCGGGCTCGCCGCACTCCTGGCTCCCCTGCTGCTCGGCACGGCCGGCGCGGCCTATCTGTCGGGCGGCGGAGCAGCCGGTGGTGTCTCCGGGGTCACGACGGCCTGGGCCGCCACCAGGTCGTGGCTCGGAAGCCACACCGTCGTCACGGCGGTGGGCGGCGTCATGGCCGCCTCGGTCGCCTCGGTCGCCATCTACGTCGGCGCCCAGAGCATCTTGGCGAACCCCGCCGCGGACACCTCGGGCGTGGCCGATCACCCCCTCCAGAGCATCAGTCAGTCGGGCCAGCCGGGCACCTCCGGGCCCAGCCAGGTCCAGGGCAACCGGCACCAGGGACGCGCGGCCGACCAGACGCGCGGCACCGGGCCGTCCGCGTCCGGCAGTGCGAGTGTTGCTCCTGCGACGGCCCTTCCCACGTCCTCCGACTCGGCGACCGACCCACTGAGCTCTGCGACCACCGGCCCGACGACCGGCCCGGTCACCGGGCCCGGCAGTGGCCCGGGCACTGGCCCGGGCACCGGCCCCACCGGAGGACCGACCGGCCCGACCACGGGGCCGACCGGCCCGACAGTCCCGGGAGCCGATCCGGTGAAGTTCACCTCGACCCCGCCGCCGGACCCGGCGTTCGGCACGACGTACCGGCTCCAGGCGTCCGGAGGAGCCGGCAAGGGGATCGTCTTCTCGATCGCCCCTGCTACGACGAACCGCGCATGCTCGCTCGACGACGCGGGCACCACCGTCACCTTCGACCACGCCGGCACCTGCGTGATCGCAGCCCACGCGACCACGAGGTCCGCCGCCCGGCGGTTGGCCGCTCGCGGGGCTGCCGACGACGTGACGCAGACCGTCCAGGTGCCGAAGGGCCGTCAGCACCTCGACTTCCAGCTGCGCGCCGGGGTCCGGGTCGGCGACACGCTGCCTCTGTCGGCCACACGCGGCGCCTCGGGCCGGCCCGTGACGTTCACGCTGGACACCCCGGACGTCTGCGCCCTCAACGGGGCGGGCACGGCTGTGAGCTTCCAGCACGCCCGGCCGTGCACGGTCACGGCCCATGAGGACGGCGACGCCGACTACCACGCCGCACCCGATCGCAGCCTGACCGTCGACGTCGCCAAGGGCGACCAGACCCTCGAGTTCACACCGGTCACCGCCGCCAAGGTCGGCAGCGGGGCCACGTTGCACGCCACCAGCAGCGCCGGCCTGGACGTCACCTTCGCCACGACCGACGCCGCCTGCACCGTCTCCGGCTCGACAGTGACCTTCGTCCACGCACAGGTCTGTGACATCACCGCCTCGGCCGGGAACAGCGACTACAACGACGCCACCGCCAACCAGACCATCACCATCGCCAGGGGCGACCAGCAGGTCGCCTTCACCCTGGCCTCAGACCAGCCCGTGGTCCGTGGCGCCGGCACGCTCGCGGTGACCGCCCAGGGCGACTCCGGCAACCCGGTCACCTTCAGCTCGACCACGCCGGACGTCTGCACCGTCACCGGCACCACGGTCACCTTCCAGCACGCCCAGGCCTGCTCCGTCGAGGCGACGCAGCCCGCCAGCGACGACTACAACGCCGCCGACGCGGTCACCCACACCCTCCTGGTGGGCAAGGCCGACCAGCAGGTCGCCTTCACCCTGACCTCCGACCTGCCCGTGGTCCGTGGCGCCGGCACGCTCGCGGTGACCGCCCACGGCGACTCCGGCAACCCGGTCACCTTCAGCTCGACCACGCCGGACGTCTGCACCGTCACCGGCACCACGGTCACCTTCCAGCACGCCCAGGCCTGCTCCGTCGAGGCGACGCAGCCCGCCAGCGACGACTACAACGCCGCCGACGCGGTCACCCACACCCTCCTGGTGGGCAAGGCCGACCAGCAGGTCGCCTTCACCCTGACCTCCGACCTGCCCGTGGTCCGTGGCGTCGGCACGCTCGCGGTGACCGCCCACGGCGACTCCGGCAACCCGGTCACCTTCATCTCGACCACGCCGGACGTCTGCACCTTCAACGGCACCTCGGTCACCCTCGACCACGCCGGCACCTGCACCATCGCCGCCGACCAGGCCGGCGACGACGACTACCTGGCCGCCCCGACCGTCACGCGTACCGTGACGATCCGCAAGGCCACACAGGCGATCGGCTTCACTCTGCCCACTGCACCTGCCCTCGGCAGCAGCCACGACCTCGTGGCTACCGGCGGCGGCTCCGGCAACGCGGTGACCTTCACGTCCACCACACCCGACAAGTGCAGCGTCACCGGGTCCACGGTCACCTTCGATCACGCGGGCACCTGCGTGATCGCCGCCGACCAGGCAGGCGACGGCGACTACGAGGCCGCCCCCACCGTCACCCGGTCGGTCGGTGTCGCCAAGGCCACACAGTCGATCACGTTCACGTCGAAGGCTCCCGCGTCGGCCACACTCGGCGACACCTACGCCGTGACCGCCGCGAGCGGGTCCGGCGCGCCGGTCACCTTCTCGGTCGACCCCGCCACCACCAATGCCGCCTGCGCCGTCGCCGGCTCCACCGTCGCCTTCCGACACGCCGGCACCTGCGTCATCGCCGCCGACCAGGCCGGCAACGCGGACTACCTGGCTGCTCCGACGGTCACCCAGGCCGTCACCGTGCACAAGGCCTCGCAGTCGATCACCATCACCTCGAAGGCGCCCTCACCAGGATTCGTCGGGACCACCTACTCCGTGGCCGCCAGCGGGGGCGACTCGGGCAACCCCGTCGTGTTCCGCTCCGCCACCCTGAAGGTGTGCACCGTCTCCGGCTCGACCGTCACCTTCGGTGGCGCGGGCACCTGCAGCATCTCCGCGGACCAGGCCGGTACCCCCGACTACGACGCCGCGCCGACCGTCACGCAGAACGTGAACGTCGTGGTGCGCGACGCCGACCTCGCCGTGACCGCGGCCAAGGGCGCCGACATCGGCGGGCTGTCCGGGGTCACCGCCAGCGTGACGGGCCTGCCCGCCGACGCGACCGCCACCCTGACCGCGTCGGCGAGCGGCAGCGACGCCTTCCGCCCGGAGGGCGTGGCCGCCAATGCCTGCACGCGCCAGACCGCGACGCGCTACACCTGCACGGTGAAGGCCGGACAGACCGACTTCACCTTCGCGGTCAACACCGAGAACAGTCGGGACGTCACGTTCGCGGTGGAGCCCGACCCGCCGCTGATCGACTCCCACCGGGGCAACAACACGTTCGTGGTGCACTGGCACGCGTGAAACCGACCTGCATCGGGTAGGAAGGTATCCATGACCGCTATCAGACTCATCGCGCGACCGATGCTCGCGTCGGTGTTCATCGTCGGCGCCGCGAGTGCCCTCAAGAACGCACCGGCCCTGGCCACGAAGGCATCGCGGGTGACCGACAAGGTCGTGCCGCTCGTGCAGCGCGCCGTACCCAGCGCGCCGGTCCCGACCGACCCGGTGACCATCGTGCGCGTCAACGCGGTCGTCCAGATCGTCGCGGCCACCGCTCTCGCGACCGGTCGGGCGCCCCGCCTGTCCTCGACTGTTCTTGCGGCGTCCATGCTGCCGACGACGGTCGCCGGACATGCGTTCTGGCGTGAGGAGGACCCTGCCATCAGGAACACCCAGCGCATGAACTTCTTCAAGGGGATCTCCCTCGTGGGCGGCCTCCTGATCGCCGGCGTCGACACCGAGGGCAAGCCGGGCGTCGCGTGGCGCGCCCGTCGCGCCGGTCGCGACGTACGCCGGGAGGCCAGGTCCCTGGCCCGTCAGGCCCGGACCGAGGCGCGCATCGCCCGGGCCCACCTGAGCTGACCCGGTCACGGCAGGCTCTCGCTACGCTGCGCCGGTGACCACCGGACCGTGGCGAGCCCCGTTCGCGCACGGACCCGTGCGCGCGGAGGTGTCCCTGCCCGGAAGCAAGTCGCTGACCAACCGGGCACTGGTCCTGGCCGCCCTGGCCGACGGACCCAGCGTCGTACGCCGTGCCCTGCGCTCGCGTGACACCGAGCTGATGGCGGGTGCTCTGGTCTCCCTCGGGACCCGCATCGACACCTCCGGCGACGACTGGCTCGTCACGCCGACCACACTGACCGGAGGGGTCGACGTCGACTGCGGCCTCGCCGGAACCGTCACCCGGTTCGTGCCCCCGGTGGCCGGGCTGGCCGACGGCGACGTCGCCTTCGACGGCGACCCGCACATGCGCACCCGACCGGTCGGCCAGGTCCTCACCGCCCTGCGCACGCTCGGGGTTCGCATCACCGGCGACCGCCTGCCGTTCACGGTGGCCGGGGTGGGGCGTGTGCGGGGCGGGACGGTCGTGCTGGACGCGTCGGGTTCCAGCCAGTTCGTCTCCGCGCTGCTGCTGGCCGGGGCACGCTTCGACGACGGCGTGGACGTGCTCCACGACGGCAAGCCCGTCCCCTCGCAACCCCACCTCGACATGACCGTGGCCATGCTGCGCGAGCACGGCGTCGAGGTCGACGACGCCGAGCCCAGCCGCTGGCGCGTGGCTCCCGGCACGGTGTTGCCCGTCGACCACCTGATCGAGCCGGACCTGTCCAACGCCGCGCCCTTCCTGGCGCTGGCCGCGACCACCGGCGGGAGCGTCACCATCCGGGATTGGCCGCGGTCGACCACCCAGGCCGGCGACGTCCTGCGCGACCTGCTCGCCCGGATGGGCTGCAGCGTGGACCTCGGCGACGCCGGGCTCACCGTTCGCGGCCACGGCCGCGTCGAGGGGCTCGACGCCGACCTCCACGACGTCGGAGAGCTCACCCCGGTGCTCGCGGCCCTGTGCGCGCTGGCCGACGGGCCGTCGTACCTCCGCGGGATCGCCCACATCCGCGGGCACGAGACCGACCGGCTGACCGCCCTGGCGACCGAGCTGCGGAGGCTGGGTGCGGACGTCACCGAGCACGCCGACGGGCTGGAGCTCAAGCCGGCGACGCTGCACGGAGGGCTGTTCCACACCTACGCCGACCACCGGATGGCCCACGCCGCGGCCGTGCTGGGCTCGGCCGTCGAGGATGTCGAGGTCGACGACGTCGCCGCGACGAGCAAGACGTTCCCGGACTTCCCGGGCGTCTGGGCAGCCCTGCTGGACGGCCGATGAGCGGTCGCTACGACGAGCACGACCACGAGCACTACGAGCGCCCGCGCCGCCGTACCCGGCCGCGCACCAAGGAGCGCCCGAGCTACGACGACGCTGTCGAGGGAGTCGTCACCACGGTGGACCGGGGCCGGTTCACGCTGCTCGTGGACGGCGTCGCGGTCTGGGCGGTCAAGGCCCGCCCGCTGGGCCGCAAGGGCGTGGTCGTCGGTGACCGGGTGCGCGTCGTCGGCGACGTGTCGGGCGAGGACGGCGCGCTGGCCCGGATCGTCGAGGTACAGGAGCGGACGACCGTGCTACGGCGTACGGCGGACGACGACGACCCGGTCGAGCGCGTGGTGGTCGCCAACGCCGACCAGCTCGTCGTGGTCACCGCCCTCGCCGACCCCGAGCCGCGTCCGCGGCTGATCGACCGGGCCCTGGTGGCGGCGTTCGTCTCGGGGATGAAGCCCTTGCTGTGCCTGACCAAGGCCGACCTGGCCGACCCCGAGACGCTGCTGTCCACCTACCGCTCCCTCGGGGTGCCGTGGGTGGTCACGCAGCGCGGCAGCGACCTGACCGAGCTCCGGGAACGGCTGCGCGACCGCACCAGCGTGCTGATCGGCCACAGCGGCGTCGGCAAGTCCACGCTGGTCAACGCGTTGATCCCCGGCGCCCACCGCGACGTCGGGGTGGTCAACGCCGTCACCGGGCGCGGGCGGCACACCTCGACCTCGGCGCTGATGCTGGCGCTGCCCCCCGTCGATGGAGCAGGCGGCTGGATCATCGACACGCCGGGGATCCGGTCGTTCGGGCTCGCGCACGTGCGCCCCGAGGACCTGATCGAGGCGTTCCCCGACCTCGACGAGATGACCGAGGACTGCCCCCGAGGGTGCACCCACGGGGCCGACGAGCCGGAGTGCGGGCTCGACGAGGCGGTCGCTCGGGGCGAGGCCGACCCGGAGCGGGTCGAGTCGTTCCGGCGGCTGCTCGTGGCGAGGTCCGAGCCGGTCTACTAGCCCCAGATGGTGCGGGCGCCGGAGTCGCCGGTCAGGATCACCCAGATCAGCAGGACGATCGACGAGACGACCAGCAGGACCTGGACCGCGATCGCGACGCCCCCGCTGCGCCCCTCGCGTGCACCCCAGCCCGACGTCACCGGCGAACCCCCGCCGAGGAGCCAGACAGCGAGCCCGGTCGGGACCAGGTAGGCGAGCAGGAGCCAGCGCAGGATGCTGCCGCGGTGCTGATGAGTCCGCACGGAGGCCAGCTGCTGGAGGTGCCGCGAGTGCTCGAGTGAGTACCCCGACTTGGCCGCGAGCACCCCGGCGACGGCGGCGATCACGGCGCAGGCCACGAACGGCCAGCGCAGCCACCAGCGCCAGCGAGGCACGAGCGCGTACGCGATGCCGGCGATCGCTGCCAGCGGCGCGAACACCACGACGACGTGGACGATGAGCGGGTGCAGGGGTAGCCCGGCGATCTCCATGGGCTGAACCGTATCGGCAACCGTTGGGAATAGCCTGTGGCCATGCCGCCCCCACCGCAGCTCGGGACCGACTTCACCGACGACCTCCGCCTCGCCCACGTGCTCGCCGACGACGCCGACTCGATCACCACGACTCGGTTCAAGGCGCTCGACCTGCACGTGATGAGCAAGCCCGACCTGACACCGGTGACCGACGCCGACGAGGGCGTCGAGGAGTCGATCCGGCGGACGCTGTCGCGGGCCCGCTCGCGCGACGCGGTGCTCGGCGAGGAGCACGGCAGCACCGGCCACAGCCAGCGCCGCTGGGTGATCGACCCGATCGACGGCACCAAGAACTTCGTCCGCGGCGTCCCGGTCTGGGCCACCCTCATCGCGCTGGTGGTCGACGACGAGGTCGTGCTCTCGGTGGTGTCGGCGCCGCAGCTGCAGAAGCGCTGGTGGGCCTCGAACGGCAACGGCGCGTGGACCGGCCGGTCGCTGCTCAAGGCGACACGGTGCCAGGTGTCCGACGTACGCCGCCTCGAGGACGCCTCGTTCGCGTACTCCTCGCTGCACGGGTGGGACGAGCGCGACCGGCTCGACGACTTCCTGTCCCTGATGCGCAGGTGCTGGCGTACGCGCGCCTACGGCGACTTCTGGTCCTACATGCTGCTGGCAGAGGGCGCCGTCGACCTGGCCGCGGAGCCGGAGCTCCAGCTCTACGACATGGCCGCCCTCGACGTGATCGTCCGCGAGGCCGGCGGTCGGTTCACGTCCCTGGACGGCACCGACGGTCCGTTCGGCGGGAACGCGCTGGCCTCGAACGGCCACCTGCACGAGGCGGCCCTGTCCTTCCTCGGCGCCCTCCCCGACGGCGACGACGACCCCGACTCCCCGCCCCGTCGCCCCGGCTCGGTCCATGACCTGCTCTCGCACCGGACCCGTGGAGAGGACTAGCCTGCGACCCAAGCGTCCCCGACCCGTGAGGAGTGGTCATGCGCATCAGCGACGTACTCACGAGCAAGCCGAGTCACCAGGTCGTCACCATCGCCCCCGATGCCACCGTCCGTGAGCTGCTCGGCCTCCTGGCCGAGCACAACATCGGAGCGGTCGTGGTCAGCGGCGACGGCGCGACCGTCGAGGGCATCGTCAGCGAGCGCGACATCGTGCGCCGGCTCCACGACGACGAGTCCGTGCTCGACGGCGCGGTCAGGGCGATCATGACCAGCGACGTGCAGACCTGCGACCCCCACACCTCCGTCGACGACCTCCGGGTCGTGATGACCGAGCGGCGCATCCGCCACGTGCCGGTCGTGACCGATGAGCGCCTCACCGGGATCATCAGCATCGGCGACGTCGTGAAGTCCTCGCTCGACCAGCTGAAGTTCGAGCGGGACCAGCTCGACAGCTACGTCCACCAGACCTGACAGACTGGACCGCATGAGCACGGACAAGCCCGAGATCGACTTCCCCGACTTCGCCCCGCCCGACGACCTGGAGATCACCGACCTGGTGGAGGGCGACGGTGAGGAGGCCACGGCGGGATCCACGGTGAAGGTGCACTACGTGGGCGTGGCGCACTCGACCGGCGAGGAGTTCGACGCGTCGTACAACCGTGGCGAGCCGTTGCAGTTCCGCCTCGGCGTGGGTCAGGTCATCTCCGGGTGGGACACCGGCGTCCAGGGCATGAAGGTGGGCGGCCGGCGGCAGCTGGTCATCCCGCCCCACCTGGGGTACGGCGACCGCGGCGCCGGCGGCGTCATCAAGCCCGGCGAGACCCTGATCTTCGTCTGCGACCTCGTCGAGGTCCGCTAGTCCCGTCGCGTCAGCCGACCCGCACGCGACGGCCCGCGCACTCCACGACGTCGCCGGTCACCAGCTGCCGGCCGCGTCTCGACTCCACCTCGCCGTTCACGCGGACCAGCCCGGAGGCCAGCAGACCCTTGGCGTCCGCGCCGGTGTCGACGAGGTCGGCGAGCTTGAGGAACTGGCCGAGCCGGATCGACTCGTCCCGCAGGGGTACGACGGACTCGCTCATGGTGTGACCTCCCTGGGTCGGCCGGTCGCCGGTCTCAGCCGACCAGCACGGCGACGGTGTGGATCAGGACGCCGACGAGCCCGCCGACGATCGTGCCGTTGATCCGGATGAACTGCAGGTCGCGGCCCACGTGCAGCTCGATCCGGCGAGCGGCCTCCTTGCCGTCCCAGCGCTCGATCGTGTGGGTGATCACCGCGGTCAGCTCGGCGCCGTAGCGGGACACCGCGAAGACCGCGATGTCGGCGGCCGTGCCGTCGAGGCGCCGGCGCAGCCCGTCGTCCTCGCGTAGCCGGGCGCCGAACGACGAGACCTCGGTGCACAGGCGCTCGCGGACCGCGCCGTCGGGGTCGACGAGCGACGCCTGGAGGGCCCGGCGCAGCGCGTTCCACAGCGCGACGCTGGACTCGACCACCTGCGGGTGGTCCAGCAGCCTCTCCTTGAGGCGCTCGGTGCGCTCCTGGGTCTCCGGGTCGTGCTGCAGGTCCTCGGCCAGCTGGCTCAGCATCGAGTCGACCGCCTGCCGCGCCTGGTGATGCGGGTCGTGGCGGATCTCCTCGAGCCACACCAGCAGCTCGGCATGGAGCCGGCGCGTCACCGCGTCGTTCAGGCGCGGCGGGGCCCACCAGGGGGCCCGCTGCTCGAGCACCTCGGCGAACGTGTCGGGATGCTCGACCAGCCAACGGTGCAGCTCGTCGATCGTCAGGTCCACGAGGTGGTGGTGGACGTCGTCGCGCACGACCTCCGCGAGCAGGCTGCCCACGAGGGGTGCGAGGGGCTCCTCACGGAATCGCGGGATCAGCGCGTCGGTGACGAAGTCCGCGATGTGCTCGTCGCGCACCTTGCCCAGCCCGATGGACGCGACCTCCGCGAACTCGTCGACCACGCGACGTACGTGGGCGGCCTCGGCGAGCCACTGACCCACCCGCAGCGAGATGTTCGCCGACGCGATGCGCTCGCGGATGACGGTCTCCTGCAGGAAGTTCTCACCGACGAACTCCTCGAGGCTGCGTCCCAGCTCGTCCTTGCGGCGCGGGATCAGCGCCGTGTGCGGAACCGGCACCCCGAGCGGGTGCTTGAACAGCGCCGTGACCGCGAACCAGTCGGCGATCGCACCGACCATCGACGCCTCGGCACCGGCGTTGACGAACCCGAGGAAGCCGTCCTGGCCGAGGGTGACGAGGTAGACCACCGCCGCGAACGCCAGGAGCGAGACCGCGAGGGTACGCATCCGGCGCAGCCCGCGCCGCCGCTGGGCATCGGCCGCCGGGTCGGGCGTGATCATCGCGATCGTCCCGACGGAGGTAGTGGTCATCGCTCGATTCTCGCCCATGCCCACGTCGTACGCCGTACCGGCCGGGATGCCAGAATGCCGCCCATGCGCACGGTGATCACCTTCGGCACGTTCGACGTGTTCCACGTCGGCCATCTCCGGGTCATCGAGCGTGCCGCCGCCCTGGGCGACCGACTGGTGGTGGGGGTGTCGGCCGACGCCCTCAACCTGCGCAAGAAGGGCCGCGAGCCGGTGTTCAGCCAGGCGGAGCGGATGGCGATCGTCGGCGCGCTGCGGATGGTCGACGAGGTCTTCGTCGAGGAGAGCCTCGAGCTCAAGCGCGACTACATCGGGCAGTTCCACGCCGATGTGCTCGTGATGGGCGACGACTGGGCCGGCCGGTTCGACGAGTTCGGCGACATCTGCGAGGTCGTCTACCTGCCGCGGACCCCGGCCATCTCGACGACCGCCCTGATCGAGAAGATCTCCTCCGCCACCTGAGCGGCGGTTAGGGTAGGTCGGGATCGGGGCACACCCCCCGCACGCCGAACCAGGGGGATCCACCCATGCGCCGTTCCGTCGCCGCCGTCGTGGTGGCCCTCAGCGCGGCTCTGTCCATCACGTCGGTGTCCTCCTCGACCTCCTCCGCGGCCCCCGGCACGTCGTCCACGCGTGCCACGTCCGGCCACGAGCGGGCCATCGCGGCCCTGCACCGTGCCCAGCGCATGGTCTCCGGTCGGACGACCATCCGACCCGACGGCACGATGGCGCTGCTGGACCTGCGCCTGGCCCTCCCCCGGCTGACCGGCTCGCAGCGCCGGCAGGCGCTCGGGCTCCTGGCCCGTCCCACCGACCACCCCGACGTCAACAACGAGGCCTACACGGTGCCCGCGAAGAAGAAGTGCGCGGGCCACATCTGCATCCACTGGGTCCCGACCACCAACGACGCGCCTCCGAGCATGCGCTGGGTGAACACCATGCTGAAGCTGATGAACCACGTGTGGAGCTACGAGGTCGACAGGCTCGGCTACCGCCCGCCCCTCTCCGACGGTCATCGCGGAGGCGATGCCAGGTACGACGTCTACCTCAAGGAGCTCTTCGACCAGGGGCTCTTCGGGCTCAGCGTTCCCGAGCGCCCGTCGTCGTCCAACCGCCGCCTCTACTCCGGCTACCTCGTCATCGACAACGACTTCGCCCGTAGCCAGTTCGGCGCGAAGCCGATCGAGACGGCCCGGGTCACCGCTGCCCACGAGTTCTTCCACGCCATCCAGTTCCGCTACGACGTCATCGAGGACCGGTGGCTGATGGAGTCGTCTGCGACGTGGATGGAGGACCAGTTCGCCGACGAGAGCAACGACAACCGCCGGTACCTCCCCTTCGGCCAGCTCTCCCACCCGAACACCCCGCTCGACACCTTCAAGCCCGACGGGTTCCAGCAGTACGGCGACTGGCCGTTCTTCGAGTACCTCAGCGAGCACCTCGGCCGCGGGATCGTGAAGTCGATCTGGGACCAGGCGGCGGCGTTCCCGGGCGGTGGTCACCAGTTCTCCGCTCACGCGGTCCGGAACGCGCTGAGCAGCCACGGCGGCCTGACCAAGGTCTTCGCCCGCTACGCCGCCGGCAACCTCGACCCGGCCCGCGCCTACCAGGAGGGCTCGGCGTTCCCCGCTTCGGGCTACGCCGCCGAGTGGCAGCTCTCCCGGCGCAGGCCCGCTACCGGCTGGCGGTCGTTCACGGTGCGACACCTCGCCTCGCAGAGCGTCCGCGCCGTCCCGGACGCCGGCCTGGCCAGTCCGCGATGGGGGTTGCGGCTGCAGGTCGATGCACCCAGCGTCTCGACCAGCCCGGCGGCGTACGTCCAGGTGGTGCGTCGGCACGGCCCGACCACACGCACGCTCGTGCCCCTGACCGCCCAGGGCCTGGGTCGGGCGATCCTGCCCTTCAGCCACGGTCGGGTGCGCTACGTGAGCGTCACGCTGGCCGACGTGTCGGTGGCCTACCACGACTGCTTCACCGACGGCCCGTACTCGTGCAGTGGCCGCTCCGATGCGCCCCACCCGACCTTCCGGGTGAGGCTGACGGCGTTCCGGCGCTGACACGTCGGCGCCGGACCGACGTACGACGTGGCGCCGGGAGCGGCGCGTGCTCCGCGCCCGAAGGGGGTACGGCACCACCCTGGGAGTTCGATGTAACGAAACCGCACCGTGACCAGACTGTCGGTGGTCGTGTCTAGGCTGGCACGACTCGGTTCACACACCCGGACGTCCGTCACAACGAGGTGATCTTCCGATGACGACCACACATCCGAGCCCGACCCGCGACCCCCATGCGCTTCTCGACCGCTACGCGCAGGTCCGCTCCGCCACGGAGAGCCTGGCCGCGCCGCTCTCGCCGGAGGACCAGACGGTCCAGTCGATGCCCGACGTCTCCCCCACGAAGTGGCACCGCGCCCACGTGACGTGGTTCTTCGAGACGTTCGTGCTCGCGGAGAACGAACCGGAGTTCGAGCCTTTCCAGGACACCTACTGGTTCCTGTTCAACAGCTACTACGAGGCGGTCGGACCTCGCTACGCGCGCGCCGAGCGGGGCGTGATCAGCCGGCCCGGCGCCCACGACGTCGGCGTCTACCGCGGCAACGTCGACGACCGGATGCGCGACCTGCTCGACCGGATGGACGAAGGGTCGTTGTCCAAGGCCGCCGACACCATCGAGCTCGGCTTCCACCACGAGCAGCAGCACCAGGAGCTGCTCCTGATGGACATCAAGCACGTCCTGTCGCTCAATCCCCTCCTCCCGGCGTACGCCGGGACGCCCAGCGGCGCGGCCACGCCCGATCCGCTCGGATGGGTCGACTTCGAGGGTGGCCTCGTCGAGATCGGCCACGAGGGAGAGGGCTTCTCCTTCGACAACGAGCTGCCCCGTCACCAGCAGTTCCTCGCGCCGTACCGGCTGGCCGACCGGCTCGTCACCAACGGCGAGTGGCTGGAGTTCATGACCGACGGCGGCTACCGGCGCCACGAGCTCTGGCTCTCCGACGGCTGGGCACGGGTCAACGCCGAGGGGTGGCAGGCCCCGTTCTACTGGACCGAGATCGACGGTCGCTGGTTCGAGCACACCCTCAACGGCACCTGGCCGGTCAACCCCGGGCTTCCGGTGAGCCACGTCAGCTTCTACGAGGCCGAGGCCTACGCCAGCTGGGCCGGCAAGCGGCTGCCGAGTGAGGCGGAGTGGGAGCACGCCGCGACGCAGACGCTCACCGGCGCACCCGACGAGCTCGGCAACCTCGCCGACCGGACCACCTTCCACCCGCGTGCCGCCGCCGACCCGTCCGGGAGCCTGCGGCAGATGTACGGCGACTGCTGGGAGTGGACCTCGTCGGCCTACCACCCCTACCCCGGCTTCCATCCGCCCACCGGAGCCATCGGGGAGTACAACGGCAAGTTCATGTCCAACCAGATGGTGCTCCGTGGCGGCTGCGCGTTCACGCCGGCCGGACACGCCCGTGCCACCTACCGCAACTTCTTCCCCCACGGGTCGCGGTGGGCGCTGTCGGGCGTGCGGCTGGCCGAGGGCGGGGTGACGGCATGAGCCGCACCCACGTCTCGGTGCTGCTCAAGCCGGAGTCGGCGGGTGCTGCTCTCGTGCAGGACGTCCGCCGGGGCCTGGGATCGCAACCGCTCACGCTCCCGCCGAAGTGGCTCTACGACGACGAGGGCTCGCGGCTCTTCGACGAGATCACCCGCCTCCCGGAGTACTACCCCACGGAGGCCGAGCGGGCCATCCTGCGCGAGCGGGCCGACGAGATCGCCGCCCTGTGCGACGCGACCACCCTGGTCGAGCTCGGCAGCGGCACCAGCGACAAGACCCGCCTGCTGCTCGGCGCCTTCGCCGACGCGGGCCATCTCACACGGTTCGTGCCGGTCGACGTCTCCGAGGGCACGCTCCGCGACGCCGCCGAGCAGATCGCGGCGACGTACGACGGTGTGACCGTCGAGGCCATCGTCGGCGACTTCACGCTCCACCTGGCCCACCTGCCGCGTGACGACCGCAAGCTGGTCGCGTTCCTCGGCGGCACGATCGGCAACCTCTACGTCGAGGAGCGAAGGGCCTTCCTCGGTGCCCTGGCGGACTCGTGCGAGCCGGGCGACTGGCTGCTGCTCGGCACCGACCTGGTCAAGGACGCCGACCGACTGATCGCCGCCTACGACGACCCGGGCGGCATCACCGAGAAGTTCGTCCGCAACGGCCTGCGGGTGCTCAACCGCGACCTCGGGGCCGACTTCGACGTGGGTGGGTTCACCTACGTGCCCTTCTGGGACCCCCACCTGCTCCGGATGGACCTCCGCCTGCGCGCAGAGTCGCCGATGGACGTCACGATCCCCGGAGCCGGCGTCGACCTCCACCTCGCCAGCGGCGAGGAGATCCGGATGGAGATCTCCACGAAGTTCACCGTCGACAGCATCCGCGAGGAGCTCAACGCCGTGGCCTTCGAGGTCGTCCGCACCTGGACCGACGCGCGTGACGACTTCGCGGTGACCCTCGCGCGCAAGCTGCACGGCTGACGGAGTCTCGGTCAGCGGTGTCGGGCAGGCAGGGGCCGCGCAGCCTCACGACGTACGACGGGCGCCTCCAGGGAGGCGACAGGCAGGAAGAACCCGTGACCGGTCACGCACCGGACCTTGGCGTGCTCGACCGGTCCGTCGGTGCTCTCCAGGACGTGCCGCTCCTCGATGGCGGCCGTAGCCCCGCACTCGGGACAGCTGGTCAGCTCCATGTGTCATCACCTCCCCGATGCTCGCTTCCCTTGGTGGGACAGGAGGGGCATGGAGGTCCGCTGATACCGACGCGACACGGTCAGGCGGGCGGGGTGAGCTCCTGGAGGTAGCCGAAGGCCCGCAACACCAGCGCGTCGACGCCGGGGCTCGCGGTGCGTGGCGGACCCATCGTGACGACCTCAGGGTGGCGCAGGAGCGCTTCTTCCGGGAGCCCGGCCGACCGGGCGGCGGCCAGGCAGATGTCGACCGCCACCCGCACCGCCTCGGGCTCGAAGCTGAAGATCGTCTCGAAGCTGCGCTCCCCGCCGTGCTCCCGCTCGGGGATCTCCCACGCGGTCAGCACTGTGGAGAAGTCATGGGACCGCACCACCACGGCCCACTCGCGCAGCATTGGCGAGTCCGGGTCGAGGGGCACCCGTGCCGGACGCGCCGCGGGATCGAGGACGTCGGAGAAGTCGGCGAAGACCACACATCCCTCCGCGGTCCGCGCAAGCTCCTCCCACCGGGGCGCGGACCGGGCGTAGAACTCCGCGCGTTGGAAGGCTCCGAAGACCAGGGGTCGTACGGCGCGGGCCAACGCCTCGTCCTCGATGGCCCGCGAGATGGCGACGAGGACGTCGCGCCGCATGAGGCGGCTCTCGAGGTGGGGCAGCAGCCGCCGCAGCTCGCCGTACACCGACAGGTCGCGGGCGTCGACCTCGCCCTGCTCGACCACGCGGGCGATGGCCTCGGCGAGCCGTGAGCCGGACTGCTTGAGCGTCAGCACGCGGGCGATCCGGTCCACGTCGCGGGGGTCGTAGGTACGCCGTCCCGAGGCGGTGCGGCGGGGTTGCGGGAAGTCGAACCGCTGCTCCCACGCCCGGATCGCCTGAGTCGTCAGGCCGGTCAGCCGGGCGAGGTCACCGATGCCCAGCTCGCTCATGCCGGGACCCTAGTGGGTCACCAGTCGGAGTCACCCTCGCGCCGCGCCTCCAGCGCGCGCTCGTGCACGGCGTGCTGTCGCGATTCGGCGATCTCCTCCGGCGTCGGCGGCTGCACCTGGTCGCCGTACACCGCTCGGGAGAGGCGCACCTTGGCCCGGTCGACCCGCGTGCCCGGCGCGCGCACGCCGTTCTCGTCGATCTCGCCGGCGGGCACCAGCACCTGGTCGGGCTCCCTGGAGGCCAGGACGAACGCCTCCTCGTCGCTGATGGGGAGGTGCCGCTCGGTGTAGGCCCCGTCGGGCGACCGCATGATGATGCCGCTCTCGTAGCCGTGCAGCAGCCGCTCGTTGTCGGCGCGCTGCAGCCCGATGCACCAGCGGCGCACCACGACGAAGACGATCGGCGGGACCACGAAGACCGCCGCCCGCATGAAGTAGGTGATCGAGTTCAGGCTCATGTGCAGGTGCGTGGCCAGGATGTCGTTGCCGCCCGCGGCCCAGAAGAGCCCGTAGATCGCCATCAGGGTCGCGACGAAGGCCGTCCGAGTCGGCGCGTCCCGCGGCCGCTGGAGCAGGTGGTGCTCGCGCTTGTCGCCGGTCACCCAGGCATGGAGGAACGGCAGCAGCAGCACCACGGTGAACATCAGGGCAGGCAGGATCTGGATCGGCACCAGGATGTTCCAGGAGATCGTGTGCCCCCAGATGTGCGACTCCCAGTTCGGCATGATCCGGAGGGCGCCGTCGGGCCACCCCATGTACCAGTCGGGCTGGGAGCCGGCCGTCACCTTGGTCGGGTCGTAGGGCCCGAACTTCCACACCGGGTTGATCGACAACAGCCCGCCCATGGCCGCGGTCACGCCGAAGACCATGAAGAAGAAGCCACCCGCCTTGGCCACGTAGACCGGCAGCATCGGGTAGCCCACGACGTTCTGCTCGGTCCGACCCGGGCCCGACCACTGGGTGTGCTTGTGGAAGACCAGCAGCAGCATGTGCGCACCGATCAGCGCCAGCAGTAGGCCGGGAATGAGCAGGATGTGGACCACGTAGAGGCGCGGGATGACCACGTCGCCGGGGAACTCGCCGCCGAACAGGAAGAACGACATGTAGGTGCCGACGACGGGAGTGGCCTTGAGGAAGCCATCCGCCGCGCGCAGCCCGGTGCCGGAGAGCAGGTCGTCGGGCAGTGAGTAGCCGGTGAAGCCCTCGATGGTGCCGAGCAGCAGCAGGATGCTGCCGATCACCCAGTTCAGCTCGCGCGGCTTGCGGAACGCGCCGGTGAACGCCACCCGCATGAGGTGGACCATCATCGAGCCCACGAAGATCATCGCCGCCCAGTGGTGCATCTGGCGCACCAGCAGGCCGCCGCGCACGTCGAAGGAGATGTGCAGCGCCGAGGCATAGGCGTCCGATACGGGTACGCCGCGCAGCTGGACGTAGGAGCCCTGGTAGACCGACTCCGACATGCTCGGGTTGAACCACAGCGTCAGGAACACGCCGGTGAGCAGCAGCACCACGAACGACCACAGCGCGATCTCGCCGAGCATGAACGACCAGTGATCGGGGAAGACCTTCCGCAGGTTCTTCCGCATCACCGTGGCGAGCCCGAGCCGGTCGTCGACCCAGGCGGCAGCTGCACCCGCCCGCTTTTGTGAAGCAGGAGCGGCCGGGCTATCCCAGTTCGACGTCGCGACCCGGCTGAGGTCCCCGCTCATCCGCTCACCCCTCGCCTCGTCGACACCGTTTCGCACACTCTGTGCCCTTTTATTCCACAGTATGTCTAACTAGCCACGTGTCACAAGACGGGTCCCGGGTTCGGCCGCGCTGGGGCTGGGTAGCCTGACCCCCGAGGGGGTCACCCATGGCAGTCAGACCAGCACGCGCAGTGGCTTTGTCCCGCGCCCAGCCCAACGCCTTCGCCCGCCAGCTCTTCGACGGGCTCCCGCGCCGCTACGACATCCTCGAGGCGGTCCTGTCCTTCGGGCAGAACCAGCGGTGGCGCACGGCGATGGTCGACGCCGTCGTGCGGGCGCCCCGCGCGCCGCGACGTGTCCTCGACGTCGCCACCGGGACGGCCGGGGTCGCGTTGATGCTGACCGAGCGCACCGGCGCCGAGGTCGTCGGGATCGACCTGACCGAGCAGATGCTCCGCGAGGGACGCGAGCGCGTCGACGCGGCCGGACGCGCCGACCGCATCGACCTGGTCTGCGGCCGCGCCGAGCAGCTCCCCTTCCCCGACGCGACGTTCGACGCACTGACCTTCACCTACCTGCTGCGCTACGTCGCCGACCCGGGCGCGACCGTGCGCGAGCTGGCCCGCGTGGTCCGGCCGGGAGGGACCCTCTCGTCGCTCGAGTTCTTCGTCCCCCCGCCACCCGTCTGGCTGCCGGCGTGGCGTCTCTACACCCGCCTGGTGCTGCCGGCCGCCGGGTTCCTCGGCGGGGGACGTGCCTGGGCGAGGGTCGGGCGGTTCCTGGGGCCGTCGATCGAGGAGCACTACCGCCACTATCCCGTCGACGCCCACGTCGACCTGTGGCGCGACGCCGGCCTGGTCGACGTACAGGCGCGCCCGATGAGCCTGGGCGGCGGACTGGTGATGTGGGGACGGAAACCGGATGGCTGAGCCCCGCACCACCACCCCAGCCTTCTACGCGCGCCGGGGTGGTCCCGCTGCGGACTGGTGGACCCTGCTCCACCCGCCCTACACGCTCTGGCACCTGAGCTACGTCGTCCTGGGGGCAGCCCTGGCCGAGTCCCTCGACTGGACGGCGCTCGGCGCGACCGTCCTGGCCTTCTTCCTGGCCGTCGGCCTCGCCGCGCACGCCCTCGACGAGCTGACCGGGCGCCCGCTCGGCACCCGCATCCCCGACGTGGTCCTCCGCATCGTCGCGACGCTGGCGACCGTCGGCGCCTGCGCGCTCGGCGTGGCCGGGACGTTCTTCCACGGTGACCCGAACTGGTGGCTCCTGGCCGCGATCCCCGTCGGCGCCGTGCTCCTGGTGGGCTACAACCTCGAGCTCTTCTCGGGGCGGCTGCACACCGACGCGGTGTTCGCCTGGGGTTGGGGTGGCTTCCCCGTGGCCGTCGGCTTCGTCGCCCAGTCCCCCTCGGTGGACTGGGCGCGCTGCGCCGCGGCGGCGACGGCCGTGCTCGCCGCGGTCGGCACGTCGTACGCCCAGCGCCGGCTGAGCACACCGGCCCGCGTCCTGCGCCGCCGTACCTCCGAGGTGAGCGGCACCATCTGGCGACCGGACGGCACGGTCGAGGAGCTCGACCGGGCCGCGCTGCTGGCACCTCTGGAGGGCGCCCTGCGGGCGCTGTCATGGGTGGTCCCGGCCTGCGCCGTCGCAGCCCTGCTGGTGCACGTGTGAGGCGGGAGCACGAGCACGGCGCCACCCGGGTCGTGGTCCTGGGCGCGGGCTTCGGGGGCCTCGAGCTGAGCGCCCGACTCTCGCGCGACCTCGGTGACCTGGTCGAGGTCACCCTGATCGACCGGAGCGACGCGTTCGTCTTCGGCTTCCACAAGCTCGACGTGATGGTCGGGACCCGCACGATGGACGACGTCCGCCTGCGCTATGCCGACATCGACCTACCCCAGGTCGAGTTCCGGCAGGAGACCGTCGTCGCGATCGACCCCCAGCGACGCCGCGTCGTCACCGACCGCGGCACCTACGACGCCGACGTGCTCGTGGTCGCCCTCGGTGCCGACCTCGCGCCCGAACGAACACCCGGGCTCGTCGAGTGCGGCCAGGAGTTCTACTCCCCCGCCGGCGCCGCCACCGTCCGCGACCTGCTCCCCGACTTCCGGGGCGGGTCGATCGTGATCGGGGTCCTGGGCGGCTTCTTCAAGTGCCCGCCCGCGCCGTACGAGGCGGCCTTCATGCTGCACGACCACCTGACCCGGCGCGGGCTCCGCGATGCGACCACCCTCCAGATCGTCACGCCGATGCCGTCACCGATCCCGATCTCGGCCGACGTGTCGGCTTCGATCCTGGCCCTGCTGGACGAGCGCGGGATCGGTCATGCGCATGCCTCGTGGGTGGAGCGGCTCGATCCCGCCACCCGGGTCGCCCACCTGCGCGACGGGCGCGAGATCCCGTTCGACCTGTTCCTCGGCGTCCCGGTGCACGTGGCACCGCCCGTCGTCGTCGCCTCGGGCCTGACCGAGGAGGACGGCTGGATCGCCGTCGACCCCGCCACCCTGGAGACCCGGTTCCCCGGGGTGTACGCCGTCGGCGACGTCACCAGCGTCCCCGTCCCGCGAGCCGGCGTGATCGCCGAAGGGGAGGCGACGACGCTGGCCGACGTGCTGCTGCACCGGCTCGGCGACGGGCCGGAGCCGGATCCCTTCCGGGGCCGGGTCACCTGCTACATGGAGATGGGCGAGGACGCGATCGGCATGGTCGAGGTCGACTTCCTCTCCGGGGCCGCCCCCGTCTCCACCTTCACCCCGCCGTCACTCGACGGCGCCGAGGCCAAGCGTAGGTTCGCGTCCACGCGCCGGCAGCGCTGGTTCGGCCTCGACGGATGACAGGATCGCTCGGCGTTCGGGTGGAGGAGTACGCCGGCCCCCGTCGCGACCTGATCGACTCGTTCCGTGAGGCCGAGGACTCCGAGACCCTGCTGGCGGCCTACCTCGACCTGGGCCGCGTCTGGGTGGCCAGCGGCGAGAGCGGCGAGGTCCTGGGCCATCTTCAGGTCGTGGCCGAGGACGACGGGTCGGCCTGGGAGGTGAAGAACACGGCGGTCAGAGCGCACGCCCGCGGTCGCGGCATCGGGCGCCTGATGCTGGAGCGCGCGGTCGACGAGGCGCGGGCGGCAGGGGTAGCACGCGTGGTGCTCGCGACCGCCGCGGCGGACGTCGGGGCGCTGCGCTTCTACCAGCGGTGCGGTTTCCGAATGACCCGCGTCGTGCAGGACGCCTTCGGTCCGGACACGGGCTACCTCCAGCCGATCGAGATCGACGGCATCCCGATGCGCGACCAGGTGTGGTTCGAGCGGTTCCCGTGAGCGTGGCCGGTCCGCCGGTGTGGTCGGCGGGAGGTTCCCGACCGACACGTCACCCGGGCACGGCGTCGCCCGGGGCGGACTTGTTCATCGTGCTGCTGCAGCCGCGTCGACGTCACACGGTCTCTACGGCGGCCTCGATCCGGCCGGTGCGGACGGCGTCGGTGAACGCCTCGAAGTCGCGGTCGTTCTGGCGGGCGTAGTGCTTGGCGAAGTCGGTGACGGCGCGGTCGAACTCGTCGTCGGTGCCCAGGTAGCGGGCGAGGGCGACCGGGTCGCCGGAGCGGGCATGCGCTCGGGCCAGGGTCCACCCGCAGGTTGTCGCGTAGAACGTCATCCCGTCCGGGCTCATCAGCTCGACCTCGGCCGAACCCTTCATGTCCCTGAGCTGACGCCAGTAGAAGCTGCGGGAGGTGTCCACCCCGGTTGCCCAGCCGAGGAAGATGTCACTGGTCGCCTGCATCAGTCGCTGCCCCTGCACGACCCGCTGGCCCGCCTGGCGGTAGCGGCTCTTCGGAAGATGGCTCTCGAGGACTGACCGAGAGGCCTCCTTGAGCTGCAGGAACAGCGGGTCCCCCTCGTCTCGTCCCTCGAGCAGGCCGATGAAGGCCCGCGTCCCGACGCTCCCGACCCCGACCACCTTGCGGGCGACATCGACGAGCTCGAACCGCTCGAGCAGACGGCGGGTGTCCGGCCGCAGCGTCTTGCCGTAGGCCGCGAGCTGCTGCTCGATCAAGGGTTGGACGTTCTCGGGGAAGGACGGATAGATGGAGCGGACTTCGCGCAGGGGAACGATGAAGGGCGGCTGACTGACGATCCGGTACCGCCCGTCGACCAGCTCGGCCAGCTTGGAGAGCGCTTGCGCGCTGTTCCGCTCCCGGGCCTTCTTGGCGATCGCCTTGGTGCGCTTGCCCTCCTTCTTCAGCGTCTTCAGCTTCTTCTGGTCCCCGCCGACCGCGGACAGCTCCGTGATCGCCGCCTGTACCGATGCGAGCAACTCGGCCTCCGACAGGTGCGCGTACCAGACGTCGAGGGTGTTCATCTCCGCGAACTCCGCCATCGCGTTCCGATAGGACGCGACCGACGCCCTCGTCACAGACCGCACGTCCGCCTTGTCGAAGCCGTTGTTGCGGGCTGCGATGGTGAAGCTCGCGGCGAGCCGCTTCACGTCGTACTCGAAGGGGCCGGGGAGCGTCTCGTCGAAGTCGTTGATGTCGAAGACCAGGGAGCGCTCCGGTGAGGCGAAGACGCCGAAGTTGGACAGGTGCGCGTCGCCGCACAGCTGCACCACCAGTCCCGCGGCCGGCGTACGCCAGAGGTCCTCCGCCATGATCCGGGCCGAGCCACGGTAGAACGTGAACGGCGAGGCCATCATCCGGCCGTGCCGGACCGGCACCAGGTCGGCGTCCCGCGACCGGTTCTGCTCCTCCAGGAGAGCGACGGGGTCCGCGCGATCAGCCGCGGGAGCCCATCCGGCGTGGGACGCCGGGGGTGTGGCAGAACGGGCGTTGCTCCCCTGGGCCCGGCGATCCGCCAGGTTCGGGCGCGAGACATGTGTGGTCGTCATGGTTACTCCGTGGATGTGGTCGCGGGCCCGAGGCACGTCGCAGGCTACGCCACTCGGCCTGGCGACGGTCCGGCTCAGAAGATCGCATAGACCTTGCGCACGGTCTCGTGGATCAGCCACGAGCCCGACCAGCCGCGTGGGAACACCGCGACGTCGCCGGCGCCGATCTCCACCGGTTCGCCACCGTCGGGCGTCACGGTCATGCGTCCGGCCACGAGGTGGATGACCTCGTGGGTCTCCAGGGTCCAGTGCGACGGTCCGGCCGCGCACTCCCAGATCCCGGCCGAGGCGTCGCCGTCCTCCCAGAGGGTGACCCCGGCCGTCGCCATCTCGGGGCCAGTGGCCTCCTCGAGAGGCCCCCAGTCCTCGAGCACCGCGGCGGTCGCACCGGCGAGGTAGGGGGTCAGGACGGGGCTGTGGCTCATGGGCTGGATCCTCTCGGCGCAGGGACCTCGAGGGTATCCGAACTGAACGGTCAGTCAATGAGCTGGTGGTCGGCCGGACGGCGACGGCCCGCTGCCCCACACCACGAGGTGGGGCAGCGGGCCGTTCGGCCGGACGAGCTCAGCCGGCGGCCAGGGCCTTCGCCTTGCCGGCCTGGAACTCGGCCTCGTCGATCACGCCCTTCTCCCTGAGATCGGCCAGGCGGGCGATCTCGTCCGCCGCACTGGCACCGCCGCTGCCGGCCACCGTCTGGATGTACTGCCGCTGGGCGGCGTCGATCCGCTGGGCGTCCTCGATGCGGTGCTGCGTCATCTCCTTGCCGCGGGCGATCAGGTAGACCAGGACCCCGAGGTAGGGCAGGACGATCACGAAGACGATCCACAGGGCCTTGGCCCATCCGGACATCTCGTGGCTGCGGAAGATGTCCGAGAACACCATGATCAGCAGCCAGATCCAGATGAAGAAGCAGAAGAACCAGAGCATCGACCAGAACACGCTGCCCGTCCCGAACTCGAGCGGTGTGATCGTCAGTAATGACATAGGACGTCCTTTCGTCGGGGTTCCTCGAGGCTCGGTGAGCCGGGCTCGCCGCGTCCTCGGGGGTTGGGACACGGCCCACCGGCGCTCAATCTGCCTTGGTTTTGCGTCCGCCGCCAGTACCGCGGTGCGTGTCTCAGCCGGGCTGAGGTTCCTTCCGGGGCACCTCATGGGGCAGTTGCCGGGTGAAGGCGAGGGAAAGCAACGCCAGGAAGGCAGCTGCGAGGAGCCCCGTCTTGAGCGCCTGGAGCTGTGCGGACTCGTAGTCGTCGACGAGCGCCTGGGTGGTCGGCTCGTCCAAGCCGGCTTGGTGTGCCGCGGTGCTGATCTGGTCGGCGGACACGAAGTCGATCCCGGATCCGACCGCCACGCCCACCTGGTCGGACACGCTGCTGCTGATCCGCTCGTCGGAGGAGATGTTGGACACGAACGAGCTCGTGAGTCCGGACAGCACGATCGCACCGAGCAGGGCGACGCCCAGCGACGAGCCGAGCTGCTGCCCGGTGAACTGCAGGCCGCCCGCCTCGCCGCGGCCCGAGGCATCGACCGAGGACTGCACGACGTTGCCCAGCTGGGAGGCGAGCAGCCCCATTCCCACCCCGAGCACGGCCATCGACCAGGCGAAGCTGGAGTTGTCCAGCTCGGGCTGGATCGTGGCCATGAGCATCACAGCCGCGGCCATGGACACCACCAGCCCGGCCCGCACGATCGACCGGATGGGGAAGCGGGCGGACAGGCGTGACCCGGCCGCAGAGGCCAGGAACATGGTGATGGAGACGGGGAGCATCTTGAGGCCCGTCTCCAGCGCATCGAGCCCGATCACGAGCTGCAGGTACAGCGGGATCGTGAAGAAGACCCCCATCAGGATCAGGTTCTGGCTGAACAGACCGATCAGGCCGGCGCGCAGCGAGGCGATCTTCATCAGCGACAGGTGCACCAACGGGTCGCGGCCAGTGCTCTCACGGCGGCCCTGCCACGCCGTGAAGGCCCAGAGGAGAACCGCGCCGAATCCGATGACGAAGACCGTGAGCGAGAAGCCGAACGGCTCCACCGGGGAGTCCTCCTTGGGCCTGACCCAGCCCCAGGTGCTCGACTGCAGCACCCCCAGGACGACGAGTCCCAGGCCCGAGGCCGACAGCACGGTGCCCACGACGTCGAGCTTGGGTGTCGGGCCCGTCCGCACCGAGTCGGCCACCTTGGGGGTCATCGCCAGGATCAGGGCCACCAGCAGCACCTCGCCCGCGAAGATGATCCGCCACGAGTACTCCGTGGTCGCCCAGCCGCCGAGGATCGGCCCCACCGCGATCCCTGCCCCCGCGACCCCGCCGATCACGGCGTACGCCACCTTGCGCGAGGCGCCCTCGAAGTTGCCCGCGATCAGGGCCACCATCGCCGGCATCACCAGCGCAGCCCCGAGACCTTCCAGGACCGACCAGCCCAGGGTCAGGACGGCCACCGACGGCGCCAGCGCCGTGATCGCCGATCCGCAGGCGTAGATGACCAGGCCGATGACGAAGGTCCTCCGCCGGCCGATGATGTCGCCGATCTTGCCGCCGGTGAGCATGAACATCGCCATCACCAGGCAGTAGAGCGTGATCACGGCCTGGATCGTGGTCACCGTCGTGTCGAAGTCGTCCACGAGGGTGCTGATCGAGACGTTCATGGCCGACTGGTCCAGCACCATCACGAACTGCGCGATCGCCAGCGCCACCAGCGGCAACCAGTTGGTCTTCGGCGCTGGGTCGGTCTGCGCCTCGACGGCTTCACCGGTTGTCACGGTCGCTCTTCTCGTCGTCGCGACGAGTTCGCTCGATCCTCGCCACGCTGGTGGTGATGTCGGCGCGACGGTAGCACCGCGCGGCAGCGACCGGCTGGATGCCGGCCCGGCTCAGCCGACCGTCGTCGCCAGGGTGAGCTCGTGCTCGTCGGCGATCAGCTCTGCCGCTCGTTCCCCGATCATGATCGTGGCGGCGTTGGTGTTGCCGCTCACCACGGTCGGCATGATGCTGGCGTCCGCGACCCGGAGCCCGGCGACACCGAGCACCCGCAGCTCGGCGTCGACGACGCTCCCCATCCGGCAGGTGGACGTCTCGTGGTAGACGGTGAGGGCGTAGTGGCGGGCCAGGTCCTCCAGCAGCGCGTCACTGGGGACGTCCCCCGTGGTGTGGCCGTGGGCCGCCGCCAGGGCCGGTGGCACCATCAGGGGTCCGAGGCCGGCGCCGGGCCAGTGCTCGACGATCTCCAGGGCCCGCCGCATCACCGCCACCATGACCGTGACGTCGTACGGGTCCGCGAGATAGTTCAGGTCGATCCGGGGCGCGTCCCCGACGTCGGAGCTGACCAGGCAGACCTCGCCCTCGGAGTGTGGCTGGACCGGGTTGGGGAGCACCACGACGGTCTCGGCGACCGGCGACAACGCGGTGTCGGGGTCCTCGAAGTACTCCGCGGGGTCGACCCGGAACAGGTGCCGCCAGATGTCGGGCGTGTACCCGCAGGCGAGCAGCCCGATCTGAGCGTCGTGGGTGTGCAGGTCGCCCAGCCCGGTGGAGAAGAACGCGACGGCGTCGTAGAACGACGACGAGGCCAGTCCCTTGCCGGTGGTCGCCCACTCCATCACCAGGCGCTCGGCCTCGGCCTTGAGGCCTGCGAGCTCCGGCGGCAGGTTCGCGTCGTCGGCCGGGTCGGCGGGCAGCGGCCCGGCCGGTGCGCGCAACGCGTCGGGACCGAGTGAGATGGCGATCTCGGTCATGGTCAGCGCCACCCCGGGAGCCGGGAAGACCAGGGGCGCGTGCAGGTGGTCCTTGAGGTGCTTGCCGACGTGGGGGTTGTCCACGACGCAGTCGACACCCACGTCGGCGAGCTCGTCGCGGGGGCCGATCCCGGAGAGCAGCAGGAGTTGTGGTGACCCGATCGCTCCAGCGCTGACCACGACCTCGCGATCGGCGTACAGGGTCGAGGTATGGCCCTCCGCGTCGCGGTAGCGCACGCCGGTCGCGCGCGGGCCCGCTCCGCTCGCCTCGAGCAGGACCTGCTCGACCTGGGCGTGGGTGACGACCGTGAGGTTCTCCCGCGCCATCACGGGCTCCAGGAACGCGTGGTACGTCGAGGACCGCTTCCCGTCGCGGGTGGTGGTCTGGAACAGGGATGCGACCCCGATCGGGCCGCCGCGGTCGCGGCCGTTGTAGTCACCCATCGGGATCCCGGCCGCCTCGGCAGCGACCACGAACTGCTCGGCCGCGACCGTGCGTGGCGAACGCACCGATACGCCGAGCGGGCCGCCGGTGCCGTGGACGTCGTCCTCGATGACGACACCGTCCGGTGGGTCCGGCGGGATCAGGTCCTCGCTCTTGGCGAAGTAGGGCAGTACGTCGTCGTACGACCAACCCTTGGCGCCGTCGGCGGCCCAGCCGTCGAAGTCGCCGGGGTGACCGCGCACGTAGGCCATGTAGTTCAGTCCGGATGACCCACCGAGCATCTTCCCGCGCGGCACCATCATCCGACCGTCGGTGAGGCCCTTGCCCGCGCCGCCGGGGTCACCGGTGTACATCCAGTCGACCTCGGGATCGAGCTGCAGCGAGGCGACCGCCGCCGGCATCACCTCGTGGGGCGGCGGGGTTCCTCCTGCCTCCACCAATGCGACACGCACGGACGGGTCCTCGGTGAGACGGGCGGCGATGACGGCACCGGCCGAGCCACCCCCCACCACGATCACGTCGAACCGGTCGCCGGACGGAGTCGCTGCTTGGCCCATCGATGATGTCTACCACTCGCGGCACCAGGCAGCCAGGGCTGTCGACGGCTAGTACCGCCGGGTGGCGATCGGTGACCCCCGGTCGTCGTACAGGTGGACGGTGTCGTGGGTGGCGAACCACATGTTGATCGGTCGGTCGAGGTGGAGCGTGTGCGGTCTGGGGGGTCCGTACCCGGTGAAGATCCGGACGCTCCGCCCTGGGGCGAGCGAGTAGCTGGGGAGGACGAGCACCTTGCCCACCCTGTCTCGTAGCCGCCAGCCGCCGATCTGGGTGACGGTTCTGCCGGTGTTCTGCAGGGTCAGGGACTCTCGGCCTCGTGGGAACACCCCGGCCACGTGTGTCCGGAAGACACTCAGCGTGAGGGTGGGGCCGGTCGTGGTCACGATCGTGGAGCCGGTGACGGTGACGTGGTAGGCCTTCAGGCCGCTGGCGGTGGTGGGGACGGGGAACCGGAAGCTCCCGGTGCCGGCCGAAGGGTCGATGGTCGTGTGGGCGAGGATGCGGACGCTGCCGTCGGGCAGGTCTTGGCGGAGGCTCACCGTGACTCCCTGGAACGGGGCCACGGTCCCGGTCACCGCGACGTGCCGGCCGACCTCGACGACCGGTCGGGTGAGCCGGCTGGTCAGGACGGGCTGCGCCGGCGGGACCACGACCACGGTGGGGGTGACCGGGTCGGTGGACGTGGAGTAGCCGCCGGCGCCCGCGGTGTTGATGGCCCGGACCCGGAATGTGTACGACGTGCCGTTGGTCAGGCCGCTGACGACCTGGCTGGTGGCGTCGGGGTCGTCGACGGGCGAGACCGAGGAGCCGCCGGTGGTCGGGTTGGTGGTCTCGATCTCGAAGCCCGTCACCGCTCCCGGTGGGACCTTCCAGCCGATGGTCGCCTGGGCGTCGCCGGCGACCGCGGTGACCATGGTGGGCGCGGGTGGTGCTACGACGTCGCCGAACTGCAGGCGCTCGATGTTGCGGATCGTGTCGGTGCCGTCCGCGCCGCTGCCGCGTGCGTGCACGACTTCGGTGGTGGCACCGGTGGAGGTCAGGGGGCATGGTGAGGTCAGGACCCCGTCGGTGATGCAGTCGTAGTTGGCGCGTACGTCGGAGAAGACCGCGGTGTCGACGGTGCCGGGCGCCGGGGTGGGGTCGTCGATCTGTCGGACGATGACCAGGTCGGCGGGGTCGACCAGGCCGGCGAAGATGGCCTGCTGGAGGGTCATGCCGGCGGTGCCGGGTCCGAAGTTGCCGGTCAGGGCGGGGTGTTCGATCAGGTCGGTGGAACCGATCTCGGTGGCTCGGGTCGGCGGGGTCGGTGCGCACGCTGATCCGCACGGTCAGGGCGCGGTCGCCGTCGATGATGTCGTCGCCGCCGCGGCCCTCGAGGGTGTCGCTGCCGGCGCCGCCGAGCAGGATGTTGCCGGCGCCCCAGACCGGGCCGTGGATCGGGCAGTAGCCGGCCCGTGAGGCGGCGATGACCGGACCGGAGGGGGTGGTGAGCTGGTCGGCGGGGAGCAGGGCGGCGAGGCCCGCGATCCGGTCGATCCCGGCCTGGTCGAGCACGTCGCAGCCGGTGTAGCCGGGGCCGCCGAGGGTGCTGGGCGTGGTGTCGTCCCCGCGGATGACGTCGTCGTGGGCCGAGCCCGAGACGGCTTCGGTCTCCTGCCAGGAGTCGCGGTTGGGCACGGTGGCGGGGCTGCCGGCCTGGGTGCGGTTGATGTTCATGTCGTCGTCGGCGCCCACGGAGTCGTACTGGTGGGTCGCCCAGTCGAAGCCACCGAACCCGCCGAACTCGTCGATGGCCGCGTTGGCCGACATGACGTCGTCGCCACCCTCGGCGTCGTAGGTGTTGTTGCCGGCCTGGCCGAGCAGTACGTCGTTGCCTGGCGTGACCTGGCCCGGGTCGTCGAAGTACGGTGCGCCGTGGTCACCGACCAGGGAGTCCGAACCTGCACCGCCCTGGATCCAGTCGTCGCCGCCGTCGCCCTGGGCCGTGTCCGTCCCGGAGCCGGCGGTCACGAAGTCGGTGCCCGGTCCGCCGAAGATCGCGTTGCCGCCGGCCCCGCCGTTGATCAGGTCGCTGCCGTCGCCGCCGAGGAGCAGGTCGAGGCCAGGGCCGCCGTCGATGGCGTCGTCGCCGGGGCCGCCCTTGAGGGTGTCGGCGCCGTCGGAGTCGGTGACGATGTCGTTGCCGTCACCGCCGAGCACGACGTCGTTGCCGCTGTTGCCGTCGATGATGTCGTTGCCCGCACCGCCCCAGAAGGTGTCGTTGTCGGTTCCACCGGTGACCCGGTCCACACCCGGGGTGCCGTCGTAGACGGACTGTCCGTTGAGGCCGCTGGGGTCGACGGTGTTGGTGGCGCGGTAGGCGATCGTCCCGTCGGGCTGGCGCTGCAGCAGCAGGTTCTCGTTGCACTCGGTGGTGGGGTCGTCGGCGACGTCGGCACCGAACTGCGCGAAGCCCTCGGCGGTGCCGTCGAGGTGGGCGAGCTCGAACCGGCAGTCGACGGTCGAGAAGGCGTCGGCCTTCAGGGCGTGGGTGCCGTCGGTGTTGCGCTGGACCATCTCGGAGAACGAGTTGCCCTCGAGCTGCGAGAGGAGGTTCATGCCCGGCGTTCGGTTGAGGTAGTAGAACCGGTCGCCGTTCTGCAGGTCGGCGAGCTGGTTCTCGAAGACGTAGTTGAACGTCGAGCCGAGCAGGCCACCGTCGAGGTTCGTGGCCTCGGCCAGGCCACCCACCCACAGGTCCACGTCCTCGATCCCGGTGTTGGTCTGGCTGTGCCCGGGGTCCCAGCGCGCCGGTGCCGAGCATGAAGTCCGCCGCGTCGGGCGGCGGTACGTCGCCAGGGCCGGGGTCGACGATGGCCCGGGCCGCGTTGCGTTTGGCGGCCAGGGTGGTGGCGTTGAGGATGCTGGGGTGCTTGCCGTAGGCGGCGACGAAGTTGACCAGCGACTCGGGGTGCTTGAGGTTCTGGCCGAAGTCCGCCCAGCTGGCGTAGGGCGCCAGCGAAGCATCGCCGGTCTTCTCCTCGATCTGCGCGCGCACCTCGTTCAGAGGTGGGATCCCGGTTTCCCGGGCGCGGGCGATGTTGATCGCGGCCAGGTCCATGGGCAGGCCGAGCAGGTTGTTGCGCAGGGTCTCGGTGACGAACTCGTCGATCTCGTTGCCGACCTGGTCCGAGGACCCCATCAGCACGCTGCCCGCCGCCTGCGCGGGCGTCAGGGTGCCGGTCGCACCGCCGGCGAAGTACTCCGGCGGGTTGAGGAACGCGGTGAGCAGCGGGATCGAGTCGTCCGTGACGGCGCCACTGGCCGGGTCCTCGGTCTTCCGCGCGACGGTCTCGTCGAGCATGGAGTGGCCGAACCGGTAGACCGCCTGCGCGAACTCGTCGCTGATGGCGGGGTTCACGTCCGGGGAGTACCCGGCGAACTCCGGGATGCCCGGCGCGACCTTGCGCGCGAACTCCTCGAAGGCGACGTGCTGGTACTCCATCTCGTTGACGAACCGCGCGGCCTGGAAGATCCGCTCGCCGTTCCAGCTGTCGGGTCCGGCGCCGGCGCCGTCCGGCAGCTGCCAGTCGGTCAACGAGGTCGCGCCGGTGGTGTCGTGGCGTCAGGACGTCCTCGATCTGGGCCACCAACCGGTTGTGCTCGGAGTGGAACACCTGGTGGATCGAGCTGAGCGCGATGTTCTCGTTGCAGCGGGGGTCCCCACAGGTGAAGTGGGCGTCGAGCATCTCGTCGTCGTAGGTGCCCGGCGGCTGGGCGGCGAAGTCCGCGGAGGGAGTGTGGTCGGCGTCGGGGACCGGGGTGACCGGAGGGGTCGCCGGGTTGTGGTCGGTGTCCTGGGGAGAGGGGTCGGCGTTGTAGGCCATGTCGGCGACGAACGGGGTGTCGACGTGCAGGACGTCGTCCGGCACGGGTGTCCCCTTACCGCCGTCGTCCGACGGGTCGGCCTCGACCAGACCGTGCTGGGTGACGAACTGCGGCAGCCCGCGGGCGGGCCCCGGGAGGAACTTGCCGTAGGGGTCGGTCGCGATCATCGGCACGTTGGTCACGTCCGGGTCACGGAGCTGGATGCCCAACAGGTCGGCCGCCTGCTTCTTGACAGCGGCCCAGGTGCTCATCCCGGACTGGTCGTCGGGGGACCCGTCGTACGTCTGCCCGGCAGGCAGCCCGCCGAGCAGCCGGCCGGTGGAGACGGGGCGGCCGGCGGCGTTGTCGACGTACTCGCGCAGGAACACCTGGTGGGAGGCATGGGAGGCTGTAGGTCTGCGACTGGTCGACCCACGGTGAGTCGGTGTTGGTGGCGTTCTGCACGTCGTCAGCGGTGCCGAGGACGCCGTCCGGTCCGGGCTGGTTCTGGGCCCGGGTCAGCACCATGAAGGCCTGGCTCGGGGGCACCTCGTCACCGGTGTTCGGGATGCCGTCGGGTCCGCGCGTGATCAGCGGGTCGTCGGGCTTGAGCGGGATGAAGACGGTGCCGCCGCCCTTGACGGTCTGGTCCAGGCCGTGGTCGAAGAACTGGCCGAAGAACGTGAACAACGAGTTGTACGGCGGCGACAGCCCAGCGTCGGTGCTGATGTTGGGGATCGGAAGGGTCTGGTGGGAGGGCACGCACCCGGCCGGCACGCCCGCCACGGGCGGGTCGACCAGCGGGTCGGGGTCGGTGGTGCAGGGCACGTAGCGCGGCGCCCCGGGCTGGGCACGGACCGGGAAGCCGGCCGCGGCCACTGCGGCCGGGTTGGTCGAGGTCTGGTCGTCGATCAGGTTGCTGATCACCCGCGGCTGCGAGTCGACGACGCTGCCCGACTTCTGCTGGTAGCTGGTCGGTCCGGGGGGTCCGACCGGAAAGGTGCTGTCGATCTTCTCGGCGGCGCGGAACGACGGGTCGGTCAGGCGGGCGAAGGGGAGGTCGGTCGCGGCGAACGTCTCGCGCCCGGGGAACAGGTTGTTGCAGGAACCGTCGACGGTGCGCAGCCCGTAGGGGCTGAGCCGGTCCGGGATCTGGTTCGGTCCCGGGCCGACCAGCGTCCCGCACGGGTTGGCCGGGGTCGCCGTCGCTGCATGGTGCTCGGCGATCTTGATCTGCTTGAGGATGTAGGCCAGGTCGGACGGCGTGATGGTGAAGCCCTCCCCCACCGGAGCGACGGCGACGGCGGGGGACGGCGCCGCGAGTGTCATCGAGGCCAGTCCGAGCGCCAGCAGCCCCGCCGTAAGGGGAGCGAGGACACGCCTGGCTCGCGAGCCGTGGATGTGGTTCATGTCGTCCGGTCTCTCGCTGGGTTCGGACAGGGAGTGCGCGGGGCCCGGCCCAGAGCTGGGCCGGACCCCGCTTGGTCGATCAGGGTGTGATCAGGAGCGGTCCGGTGACGGTGCCGCCCATGGCGCTGACGTAGGTGACCGTGGTTCCGGCACCCACCGGCACGTTCGCGCCCTTGAAGGAGAACGCTCCGGCGGCGTCGACCGTGGCCTGGCCGATGAACTGGCCAGTCGCCAGGTCGGACCCGAGCACCATCGCCACCGTCTGCCCGGCGATGAGACCGGTGGTGCCGGTGACCCGCCAGTCACCCCTGGTCCGGTAGCGAGCGGTCCCGGGGGTGATCGTCTCCGGAGTCGGCGAGATCTGCACCGTGTCCGTCACCGTCGTGGCGCCGTTCACCGCGGTCGCCGCGAGCTGGAGCACGATCGGCTCGTTGTGCACGGCGTACCCCGCGGTGACGTGTCCGGCCGGACCGACCGGGAGCGCCATCTTCGGGTAGGTGAACGACGGATGCAGAGTCGTGGCACCGGACAGCGTGACCGGCGGTCCGCTCACCTGGCTCCACTGCACCGAGCGCTGCCCCGTGGCTGTCCCGGTGAGGTTGACCACCTGACCGCGGGTCTTCACCTGGTCGGGCCCGGCGTCGGCGAGGACGACGATCGGCACGGTCACGACCACGGTGTTGGAGGCGGTGCTCTCGCCACCGGGTCCGGTCACCTTCAGGCTGATCGTGGCGGCAGGATCGGGAGTGTCGGGAGTCCAGGTGGCAAGTCCGGGGGTGGTCGGGTCCGGGGTCACCGTGCCGTCATCGGTCGACCAGGCGTAGTCGGTGATGTCACCGATGGAGGCCCGCCCGTCCAGCGGCACGGGGTCCCCTGACTGCACCGTGGCGGGCGCGACGAACTGAGCCACCGGAGCGAGCGCGGAGAAGCCCGCGCCGGACGTCGTCACACCCGAGGAGTCCGAGCCACCGGCGCTCGAGGTCACCTTCACCACCGCCGGCGGAGCCGTCGTGTTGAAGGTCGCCTGCCCGCCCACCAGCGGGCCGAACCCGACGACGTTGAGAGCAGGTGTGTCGGCACCGCTCTCGAGGTCGCTGGACGTGGCCTGGATGGTCATGTCTCCGGTGTCGGCGTCGTACGTCGCGGACGTGACGGTGACCTGGTCGGTGATCGGGGCGAGCTTCTTGGCCACCGGATGGTCGCCGGTGTTGACGACCTCGAGCTGCGTCCCGGCCGGGATCTTGGAGTTGACGGCGAGCCGGGCGTAGTAGCGGCCGTCGACCTCGCGCATCGCCGTCGTGGGGGTGCCGAGCGTCGCGTTGGCGCTGACCACGATCGACTGGGCGGCGTCGGACGACGCGTACACGTCGATGAATCCGCCGTTGTCGTTCCCGGTGAAGTACGCCGCATCGACGTCGACGCCGCTGTTGACTGCCAGACGTCCCTGCAGCGAGAACTGGTCGTCCCACTGGCCCACCAGCGACCAGCTGCCGTCGGCGTTCTGCTGCTCGACCTTGACGTAGTTGGTGTCGTACGGGCTGCCGACGACCTTGTGCAGGACTGCGGGGTCCCCGATGTAGCCCGCGGGCGCAGCGGGGGCCACGGAGGGGTCCCACTTCAGGAACGGGCCGACCCGGCCGGCGAGCGCGCCGCTGAACTGACCCGGAGCCACGCCGATGTCGACCGTCGAGTTGATGCCCGGCTTCTTGGGGTCGTCCGCGGTCAGGATGTCCACGCCGTACGGGTGGGTGATCCGCCACGTCGTCCCGGCGGGGACGTTGACGTCCTTGATCCGGACCCGGGCGAAGACGATCTGGTCGCCGGCGGCGGGCGTGCCGGTGGCGAAGGCGCCCTCGAGGTTCGTCTCGACCAGCAGGTTCCCGGCACCGTTCACCGGCACCTTGACGCTGGAGAGCTGGTAGAAGAACTCGTTCGGGAAGTTGTCCGGGAAGGACAGCGGCTGATCGGGGTTGTAGGTGTTGCTCGCCGCCGCGGCACACAGGGGGTCGTCGGCGGTGATGCAGGCCTCGAGCCGGACCGCGTGGCTGTCCTTGTACGACGTGGGGAAGCCGTTGTCCATCAGCGGCCCGAACGAGACCAGCGAGCCCTGCCGCTGCCCTACGGGGTCCTGCACGGTTGCGTGCGCCGCGACCGCGGCGGACGCGACCACGATCAGCGCGGTGCCGCCGGTGAGCAGCCGTCGGACCAAGGTCGATTTCATGTGCTCTCCTGGAAGATTCGTCCGAGACGCAGACAGGTGTGTGGGCGTGAGTTCACGGTCATGGCGTGGGTAGGTCCGGGACCACGACGTCGACGCTGGCTTCCGCCAGTCCTCCGGCGTCGTTGTCTCCGTGACGTACACGGTGTAGGTACCGGGGTTCGGGAAGGTGATCGAGAACTGCGCCGGAGGCGCACCGTTGCCGTGGACCGCGTTGCCGAACGTTGCGCCGTCGAGGCTGTAGGTGTCGAAGTCGATGAACTTCGTGCCGCCCGGGGTCTGGGACGTGACCGTGAACGTGACCGGCTTCCCCTGCTCCAGCGTGCCGTTCGGCGACCATCGAGATCGTGGCGGTCGGCTCGTCGAAGACGGTGACCTGCACGGAGGTCTTCGCGCTCGTCCCGGCCGAGTCCACGACGGTCCAGGTGGCGGTGACCATCCCGGGGGTGGCGTACTGATGCTCGTCGGGTGTCCAGCCGGCCGGGTCTCCGGTGAACGTCTGCGCAGGGGTGCCGTCCCCGTAGTCCAGGCTCCCGGACACCAGGGTCAGACCTTCCCCGGCGTGGGTGCCGGTGATGTCGAACGCCTCGCTGAGATTCACCGTCTGCTTGGCACTCGTGCCGGTGGATCCGTTGAGGGACAAGACCGCGGTGGTCACCACCCTGGGCACGATCGGCTTCGTCGCGGTGATCGTGCGACTCGGCGAGACGGCCTGGGTCGCCTTGGCCGTGGCGGGCAGGAACAAGCGGAACCGCCAGGTGCCGACCGCGGTCGGCCGGTAGACCGCCCGGAAGGTCCCCGTGTTGGACGAGTAACCCGACGAGACGGTGCGGAAGAGCTTGCTTCCGGGCCGCCGGGCCTGGATGCGCACGACCCGGTGCGCCTGCGGGCGGATGCCGGACCTGGTCGGTCACCGTGCCTTTCACCTGCACGGTGGCCGGTGCGGTGCGGAAACCCCGGAGCGACGTGGTCGCCCGATGACCGGCCCGCGACGCCGGGGCCGAGGCCGCCGACGTCGCGAGAGCGGAGGTGAGTCCGGCGCCGAGGAGCAGCGCCAGCGCGCCCGCCAGAGCGGACTTGCGGTGCGAACGAGAAGATTCAGGCATCAGGATGGTCCCCCACGAGTTGATCCGGGCTGCGCCTGGTTGGCGCGAGCCGTGTGTTCTGTGTGCGGTGCCCCGAGGGCCCGGTTGGTGCGGTCCCCGGAGGGCGCCTGGGCCGGCATCACGGCACCTCGAGGTGGACCGGAGCCGACACCGCCATACCGCCGGCGTCGTTGGTCACCGTGAGCACGACCGTGTAGCTGCCCGAGGCGAAGGTGATGTCCTGGGAGGGCGGTGGCGCCGAGTCTCCGTCGAGGAAGAACGTGTCGTCGCCGGTGACGACCATCCGGTACGACGTGATCGCCGTGTCGGCTGGGGTCCCGGCACTCAGCTCGAAGGGAACCACCCCGGCCTCCGGGGAGCTGCTGGGCGTGCTGATCGAGACCTGGGGCGCGTCGAACACGTCCACCGTCAGCGTCGCGGAGTCGGTGTTCCCGGCCGAGTCAGTCACCGTGAGCGTCACCGTCTGCAGGCCCGCGTTGGTGAACGTGTGGGTCGTGTTCACGATGTCGACCGAGCTCAGCGGGCCGTTGAACGAGTCGGTGATGTGGTCGCCGTAGTCGATCTGCCAGGCCACGAGGTCGGCGCCCACGGCCGGGAGCGACTCGCTGCCGTCGAAGGCCACCGGAGTGCCCACGCTGACCCGGTCGCCGGTGTGCACCGACGGCAGCGGGTTGACCGCCAGCCTCGCGCTCACGCCGTTCCCCGGCGTCGTGACGGTCGTGAACACGGCCGCTGCGACGTGCGAGGCCCCGTCATGGGCGAACACCGCATAGCTGTACGTCGTGCCCGCAACGAGACCGTTGTCGGTCACGGTGTCATCCGGAGAGGCCACGTCCCCGACAGCTGTGCCGTCGGTCGCCGAGGCCGGCGGTGTCGGGCCGTCCGCGCGGCGGATGATCACGCCGGCGAACGCGTCGTCCGTCGGGTTCGTCCAGGCCAGGCTCACGGCGGTGCGCGACACCGAGGTGGCCTCGAGGAAGGAGACCCCGAAGCGTCCGGTCCGCAGCGTCACGACCGTGCCGCGGGAGTAGTTCCCCGAGCTGTCGTGTGCGAACAGTGCGTAGGAGTACGTGGTGTCCGCGGTGAGTCCGGTGTCCGTGAACGACGTGCTGTTCCGGTCGGTGTCCGTGACCGCCGTTCCGTCGACCTGGGAGGCCGGTGCGATGGATCCCGCAGCGCGGCGGATCGTGACGCCCGTGAAGTCCGTGTTGGTCGGGTTGGCCCAGGTCAGGGTCGCCGAGTCGAGGGAGATCGCAGAGACCCCACGAAGGGTCACCGGTCGGGGCGCGGCTACGTCGATGGCCGTGAGGATCCGCGTGCCGGAGACGACCGACCCCTTGGTCGCACTGCGGACCACGAACAGGCGGAACCGCCACGAGCCCGCGCTGGTCGGGACGTAGGCGGCCCGGAACCTGCCGTTCGCCGTGGAGTGACCCTGCGACCGCGTCACGAAGTGTGTCGAGCCGGGCTTCCGGGCCTGGACCAGGATGGTCCGCCGGGCCCTCGGCACGACGACCACGTCGTCCACGACCGTGCGGCCGACCCTGACCGTGGCAGTGTGGTCGTCGAAGCCGCGGATGCGGGTCCTGCCTCGTGTCGAGGCGAGGGCCAGGGCCTCCGTCGCCCTCGAGAACGACGGGCGGTCGTGGGTGGCGCCCGGCTGGGCCGCCATCGCGGACGCGGGAAGCAGGGTCGCGCAGAAGGCGAGGACCACCGCCCAGATCGCCCGTCGCGTCATCCGCGACCATCGTGTGTGCATCATGATCGTCCCCCTTCTTGCGCGACCCGACCCGGGCCGCTTCGTGCACCGATATGACCGCACGACTCTTGGCGTCTCATCTGGACATCTCCATCGTCGAATGGGCGGCGGAGACGCCGAACGCGTCGAACCAGCTGGGCCCGGCGGCGGCGAACCCGATCACGGTGACGGCGATCAGGGCCAGGACCGCGAGGCCTCTGGTGTGTGCTGACAGTGGGGGCCGGACCAGCCGGCCGTGAAGCAGACCCAGGACCGCCAGGAGTGCAACGACCTCGAGGGCGCAGGCGAGCACGTCGGGGACCCCGACGGCCTCCGCGACTCCCGGCTCGGGGCCGAACGGCAGGCCCACGGTGCGGGACCACAGCCACGCCACCAACGGCGTCACCGAGATCGCTGCCGCGCCGAGCAGGAGTCCCCGCCCGCGCCGTCGTCCGAGGAGCAGGCAGGCGACCAGCGACCTCAGCGGTCGTCAGGACGATGAAGAACACGCCCGCCGCCGTCCACTCGTCGAGGTGCTCGCGCACCACCGCAGCGTGGATGACTGCGGCACCGGCCAGCGCTCCGACGAGCACCAGTCGTACGTCGTGGACCGTGCGGCCCTCCCCAGCGGTCTGGCGGTCGACCGCTGCATCGTCATCGGTGGATCCCGTGACCAGCCTGATGCGCCCGCCCCACATGGCGACGAGCCAGGCGACGAGCACCAGGTTGGTGAGCAGGAGCCAGCGTCCGACCAGCAGCACGCCCCGGACGTGCAGGACCAGGACGTCGTGCTCCTCGCGAGGGATGCAGCTGCCGGCGCAGGGCGCCATCGCGTGCATGCCGCTCTGGATCTGGGGCAGCTGCAGACTGTAGTCGTACAGCGAGCTGGCCCCGATCGCGGCGACTCCGACCAGGGTGCCCGCGGCGACGAGCAGCACCGCGGTGATGACAACGGCCCTCGAGCCGCGCAGGACCGGACCGAACCAGCGCATCGCCAGGATCAGCACGCCCAGCACGGCCCCGCAGAACACCGGCAGGATGGCGGCCGACAGCATCAGCCAGGTGGCGAACGGCGTCCCGGCGCGTTCGGGGGCGCCGATCGCTCCCTCCAGCGAGACCAGCCAGAACCCACAGGCGCAGGACATCGCCACGGCCAACATCACCACGGTGGCCCAAGGCACGCCGGGCCGGGCCGGGCGCACCGCGCGGGAGCGCTTGATGGTGGAAAGGGTGGACATGACCGCCTCAGCTCTCTGTGGTCAGGTGATGGTGGCTTCGTTGAAAGCCGTGGGTTGTCGAGGTGAGAGCCGAGCGGGCTAGGGGGTGATTTCCCAGCCGAACATCATGGCGTGGTCCTCGTGGGCCAGGTTGTGGCAGTGCGCGACGTAGGGGCCGGTGAAGTCCCGGAAGCCGCGGTAGAGGATCACGGACTCGCCGGGGTCCAGGGCCGCGACGTCCTCGCGACCGAGGTCGTCGGGGTGTTCGGGGTTCCCGCGGGTGACGTCGACGCCGCCGCGCATCACGGTGCGGTGTTCCTCCATGTGCAGGTGGAACGGGTGCACCCAGCCGCCGCCGCCGTTCTGGATCTCCCAGAGGTTGAAGCTGCCCTTCTTCTGCTGGGCGAGAGGCGTGTTGCCGGCGGGGTTCTTCAAGCTGCTCGCCGTGGTCGTCGGGTCGAAGACGTGGCCGTTGATCTGCCACTCGAGCTCGTCGACCGGGTTGTGTGCGGGAGCCCGCTCCACCCGGAAGATCAGCCGGTTGTCCATCAGGCTCTGCCAGTTGGCCGGCAGCGGCGGCAACGGACGCAGCGGCTGCAGCGGCTCCGGGATCCGGCTGTCGTCGGGTGCGGTGTCGCCGATCACGAACTTCAGCACCGGGATCTTGTAGGCCGGGTCGCTCGAGCCCGCTCGGGCCGAGCTGGTCCACATCCGACCGTCGTCCATCTTCATCACGTTGGTCAGGTAGACCACGTCACCCTTGGTGGTCGGGGTGCCGTCCTGGTACTGGGTGAAGTCGATGATGAACTCGCGACGCTTGGCCGGCCAGAGCTCGAAGTTGTCCCGGGTGATCGCGAACGGCAACAACCCGCCGTCGGAGGCGACCTGGGTGAACTTCATGCACTGCTGGCCGTCCGGGATCCGCCACTGGCCGTCCAGCTCGTCGCCGGTGTAGCCCAGGTCCTTGGCCGCCTTCGGGCCCTGGGTGGAGCTCATCAGGTGGAAGTCGTAGATCCGCGAGATCGAGGCGTCCAGGAACCGGAACCGGTACTTGCGGCGCTTGACCTCCAGGGTCGGGTACGCGGTGCCGTTGACGGTGAAGATGTCGCCCACGAACCCCTTGTGCGGCATGTGCTTGTAGAACGTCTTGCCCCACCACTCCGGGTGCGTGCGCGGGTTGCCCGCGGCCGGGAACTGCGAGTCGTGGACGTCCTTGTGCTCGGTGACCCCGTCGTCGAGGCGGCAGTCGAAGAAGGCCAGCGGGATGTCGTAGTCGACGTCGAAGCTGCCGTCGGCGTGGTCGGTACGCACGCCGGGCAGCCGGAGACCACGGCGCTCGTCGCCCATGTCCATGCCGTGCTTGGGGTCATAGATCGGGTAGAGCCCGACCATGCCCTTGTAGACGTTGGACCCGGTGTGGTCCATCCGGTGGTCGTGGAACCAGAAGAAGCTCTGCTTCTCCCGGTCATCACCACCGGCCGGCCAGTTCAGGTAGAGGTTGTCCACCGACATCCCCGGCCGGTAGCCCTCCCACTTCGGGCCGTACTTCATCGAGTAGTGCGGGTTGCCGTCACTCTCGGGCGCGGTGTGACCGTTGTGCAGGTGGGTCAGGAACGACAGGTCCGGCGAGCCGAAGTCCTGCCGGTCCAGGCCGAGCGGGTTCTCGTCGAGGTGGTTCTCGAATCGCACCAGGGCCGGCTTGCCGTACTCGGCGTTGATCATCGGGCCCGGGAAGGTGCCGTTGAAGCCGTAGATCGTGCTGGCAGGCAACGTCCGCTGCTGGCCCGCAGGATGGGTGATCACGCTGCCCACGCTGGTCCCCTCGAACGACGCCGTCGGTTGACCCGTGGAGTCGATCGGCAGCACCTGCGAGGTGGTGAACGCATGCGTAGTGGTGTGCAGGTCGATCTTGTACACGATCGGGTCCGGAGACCCGACCCGGCTCGGCCAGAGCTGGTGCTGCTGGTTGCCCAGCGAGTTCTGCTGGCCGCGCCCCGGACCCGGTGGGTTCGCCCACGACGTATAGACGCTCTTGGGCACCGGTGCCAGCGCCCGCGGGATCGGCAACGGGTCGCTGAACGGCGAGACGATCAACGGACTCGTCGGGAACAGCTCGAGATAGAGCACGTTCGCCAGCACGTCGGACGCCGCGGCGAACGCGCCATTGGTCGACAGCAGCCCCCGGCTCCCGAGGGAGGGTCTGACCACTCCCTGAACAGCCCCGAACGCGAGACCCGCCGCACCGACCGCACCGATCCTCAAGATCGAACGTCGCGCAACCCCGCCTGAATTTGAAAATTGCTCGGCCATATGGCCCCCCCATACACATGCGCCGCATCGAGATGCGGCCCCCCCGCACTACCTCCTCCGGCACCCGAGTCCGGAGTTGTAGTCCCTTGCGTCAAGGTAGGTGACTTCACAGCAGAGCGGACCACCTGCTGGGCAGAAGGGTCCCGATGGACCCCCGCAGGGGGTCCATCGGGACCAGAAAGACCAGTGCCTATGAGGTAGTCGGGCCAGGGGTGAAGCCCTTGAAGGTCATCCAGCAGCCGACCGAGAGCTCCCACGCCGCGACCGGCAGGGTGAGCAGGAACGCTCCGGGTGACACCTGGTCGATGACGCCGAAGAAGGTCGCGACGAAGGCAGCGAACAGCAGCGGGGCGCCGATCAGACCGACGGTCGGGATGATGCGGGGCACCAACCGGGCGCGGTAGAGCAGGGTGCCCAGCAGCACTGCGTTGAAGACGGGCATCAGGCCGGGGCCGAGGAGGAAGGTCCAGTTCCGGACGTCGACGAGAGCGTTGGCGGTGACCGTCAGAGAGGCGGCGTCGCCGCCGGGAGACGCGGCGAAGTCCTGCTGCATCGTGACGACGGCGAGCAGGCTGACCACGCCGATCATGATCACGGCCGCCTCCATCAGGCGGGAGGTGACGAAGCCGAGCGCCATGGACCCGTTCTGTCGCTTCACCACCGGGTACAGCGCGACGGCGGAGCCGACGGCGGTGAGCGCGTTCACGCCGTCCAGGAAGCATCCCCACAGCACGCGCGTGTCCTGGCCCGCGCTGGTGACGTAGTCGGCGTCGTGCAGCACCGGCCCGAGGAGGATCAGGGCAGGGATCGAGGACACGAAGGTGAGCAGGTAGAAGATGCCTGCGGCCCGTGCGTGGTTACGCGAGGGGTCGGCCGGAGCGGCGGCGCTGCGGCCGGTGGTGCCGGCTGGTGCGGTGATGGTCATGTCAGTCTCCTGCGGGTGAGGTGTCGGGGTTGCCGGGTGAGCGCCGTACGTCGTCTGCCTCGACCTCGGTGACCGAGACCAGGGAGAGACCGATGTCGCGCAGCTGGAGCAGCACGCCGTGCAGGGCGGCCTGGTCGGCGACGGGACCCGAGAGCAGGGTGAAGCCGTCACCGGTGGTGAGGGTCATCCCGTCGAAGCGGGCGGACCATCGAGGGTCGAGGCGCCCTCGGAGGCGGATCTCGTAGGAGCTGGCCCCGGCGGGGTGGCTGGCGGATGGGCTGGTCATGACCGCACCGTAGGAACCGACGTGGTGAGCGCACCTCACATCACCTGGTGAGCGTGCTGGTGATCTTCTGAACGCTCAGGCGGGCCCCGTGCGCGAGAGCAGATCGAGCTCGCGAGCCTTGGTCACCGCGGCTCGGCGGCTGTTGACGCCGAGCTTGGCGTAGATGTTCTTGGTGTGCGTGCGCACGGTGTTGAGCGACACCACGAGCTCGCGGGCGATGGCAGGGCCGTCGAGGTCCGAGGCGAGGAGCCGGAGGACGTCCAGCTCGCGCGCGCTGAGCGGGTCCACCAGACGCTGGTGCTGAGGTACGCCACCGCCCGGCGCGAGGGCGTCGAGGAGGCGTCGTGGATATGACCACGAGTGTTGCTGTCGGCTCAGGACGTCCAGCAGGGTCGCCATCGGCGCCCCCTCGCCGACGAAGACCCGGACGTATCCCTCGGGCTCGGCGAGGCGCAGCGCGTGTTCCAAGATGGAGGAGTCGTGGTGCGCAAGCGCCTCCAGGCTCAGGATCTCGATCAGCGTGCCGACTCTTCCGCCGCCCTCGGCGGCGACCCGGAGACGCTCGAGCAGCCCGTACGTCGTACGCAGGAACCCCCGCGCCGGCTCGGCCGCGTGCTGGTGCAGGAGGATCCGGGCCAGGGTGACGTGCTCGTACTCGCGGACGTAGGAGAGGTCGTCGTCCGGCGAAAGCTGGTTCACGCTCGCCCACTCGACGGCCTCGGCGAGCCGACCCTGCGCCACGAGCAGACGCGCGCGCATCGCAGGAACCGGTTGCACGTTCGGGGAGAAGTCGCCGTCGTACACCCGCTCGGCGTCGACGAGCAGTGTGACCGCGCCGGCCAGATCCCCCTCCACCGCGTGGAGCCGGGCGCGTGCGACGCGCCTGCGGTACGGGAGCCGAGGCAGACCCGTGTGGTCCCCCAGCTCCTCGGCTCGGCTCAGCAGCTCGGCGGCCGCCTCCAGATCGTTGCGCTCGAAGGCGACCTGGCTCAGGCCCACGAGCATGTCCGGCGTCCCCCGCATCACCCGGGCCGGCTCCTGGGTGGCGATGCGTAGGCCCTCGTCGTAGGTGCGGCGGGCTTCTCCCAGCCGTCCTTGGGTGATCTCGATGTCGGCGAGGGTGACCGAACAGCCGAGCACGTCCGAGAGATGCCCGGCTCGGCGCAGGCCCGCGACGGCGGTCGAGTAGCCGCGGTGCGCGGCGTCCAGGTCACCACTCCCCCAGGACGCGAGCCCCGACAGGGCGGAGGCGGCCGAGAGCACGAGGTGGTCGTCCTCCACGGCCAGCGCGACGGCTCGGTCGGCCTGGAGGACGGTCGTCGCAGGGTCGCCGGCGATCAGGGCCAGGGCTGCGCGGTACATCGCGATCGCGCTCGGCAGGCGCGCGAGCTCACCCTCGTCGAGCACGACCCGGCCCGCCGAGGGGGAGCCCAGCAGCCGCTCGACGTCGTCCAGCCTGCGTGGGACCCCCTCGAACTCACCGCCCGACATCAGCGCTCCGATGAAGCCCACGGCGAGCACCGGGCGGACCTGGACCTCCTCGGGAGGGATGGCGTCGATCCAGCGCCGGATGGTCGCCTCCTGCCGGCTGCGCTGCAAGTCCGGCAGGGCGCGCTCGACCAGGGCGGCCGCAGCCCCGGCATCACCGGCCGCGAGGGCGTGCCGCACCGCCGCCACAGGTTCCCCCGCCGCGTCGTACCACCGGCTGGCGCGGCGGTGCAGGTCGGCGATCTCGTCAGGCCGCTCATCCTCGACCAGATGGGTGCGTAGGACGTCGGCGAACAGGTGGTGGTACCGGTACCACTGGCGGCTGTCGTCGAGCGGCACGACGAAGAGGTTCGAGCGGTCCAGCAGCTCGAGCACGGCCCTGCCGGCGTTCCCCAGGGTCACCGCGTCGCAGAGGGAGCCGCTCAGCCGATCCAGGATCGACGTCTGGAGCAGGAAGGTCCGTACGTCGTCCGGCTGACGCGCGAGCACCTCCTCGACGAGGTAGTCGACGACGTACCGGTCGTCCCCGGCGAAGCCGGCGATGAAGCCGGCGGCGTCGTCCCGTCCCTGGAGCGACAGTGCCGCCAGCTGGAGGGCGGCGATCCATCCCTCTGTGCGGGCTTCCAGAGCGGCGATGTCCCCGGCGTCCAGCTCGAGCCCGATGACCTCGTTGAGGTACGCCGCCACCTCGTCGAGCGTGAAGCGGAGGTCGGCAGCGCGGATCTCCAGCAGGTCCCCACGTGACCGCAGCCGGGCGAGCGGCAGGTCGGGATCGGCGCGTGTGCTGAGCACCAGGTGGACGTCCGGCGGGAGGTGCTCGAGCAGGAACGCGACGTCTGTGGCGATTCCCGGACCGTCGGCGAGGTGGTAGTCGTCGAGCACCAGGTCGAGCCCGGCGGGCAGCGTGCTGAGCTCGTTGAGCACGGCGGCGAGAACGGTCCCGATCGGCGGGTGGGGTGCCTGGAGCAGGGCCAGCGCCGTGGCACCGACCCCGGGCGCCGCGGTGTCCAGCGCGGTGACGACGTAGGTCCAGAACGAGTCGGCCTGCCGCTCGCTCTCCTCGAGCGACACCCACGCCACCGGGCGCTCCTCGCGGGAGGCGTCCAGCCACGCGGCCAGCAGCGTCGTCTTCCCGAACCCGGGTGGTGCCGACACGAGCGTCAGTCTCGGCCGCGGCGTCCGGTTCAGCCGTTGGCTCAGGCCGGGACGGCGCACCAGGTCACGGCGTGGCCTGGGGACGAAGAGCTTGGTCCGGAGCAAGGGGCTCGGCACGACGCTCCCCTCACTGGCCTCCACGAGATGGTCCCGAGACTAGAGCAAGGGCCTGCGGCGCCTGCCGGTCCGGTGAGCCGGTGGCGCCGGTCCATTCCGCGGACTTCCTTCGTCGTTGTCAGGTCACGTCGACCTGTCTCGTCAGACACGTGAGGCCGCTGGCGACGACCAGCCCGGCCGGCTCGGACATCCAAGACATCCCAGTGAAAGGAACGCCATGAGCTCAGTACGTGGAGCCCTTCGCCGTGACTTCGGCGGCGACATCATCGAACCGGGCGCAGCCGACTACGAGTCGGCTCGTAGCTCGGTACTCGCCTCGGGGACGCCGGCGTACGTGCTGCGGCCCGCCAGCGTCGCGGACGTGCAAGCGGCCGTCGGATTCGCTGCCGGCGCCGGGCTCGTGCTGTCCGTGCGAGGTGGAGGTCACAGCTTCGCCGGGTTCGGCACCAACGACGACGGCATCGTGATCGACCTCAGCAGGCTGGCGAGCACCGAAGTCATCGACAAGGAACGGCACCTGGTTCGGATCGGTGGCGGCAGCACCTGGGGTCAGGTCGCGGTCGACCTCGCTCCGCACGGCCTCGCGATCTCGTCGGGCGACACCAAGAGCGTCGGCGTCGGTGGGCTGACCCTGACCGGTGGCATCGGCTGGAAGGTCAGGAAGTACGGCCTTGCCCTGGACAATCTGGTCGGAGCCGAGGTGGTCACTGCCGACGGTGCGCTCGTGCGAGCGAGTGCCGAGGAGAACCCGGAGCTCTTCTGGGCGCTTCGCGGCGGTGGGGGGAACGTCGGGATCGTCACCGCCTTCGACTTCGCGGCCCATCCGACGACGGACGTCTTCTTCGGCAAGATCTCGTTCCCCGCCACGGAGGCCGCGACGGTCCTCCTGGGTTGGGCGGACCACTTCCGCACTGCGCCCGAGGAGCTCACCTCGAACGTCGTCTTCGCCAATCCGTTCCTGGGCGGACCAGAGGCACCCGTCGAGGTGCTGGTGGCCTTCGACGGCGATGACCCGGACCTCGCGGCGCGGGCCATCGACCCGATCCGGCGGCTCGGCACGGTGCTCGACGACGACGTCGCGCTCACGCCGTACGCCGACATCCTCGAGGAGGGGATGATCCCGCCGCCCGGCATCCGGTTCCTGGCGCGGAGCGCCTTCGTCGATGCCGACTCGGCCGCGAAGGTCCTGCAGATCCTGGCCGAGGTCGGGGCGGCGGAGCGGTCGCCGATCATCGCCCTTCGCAGTGTCGGCGGCGCCGTGTCGCGGGTCCCCGAGGACGCCACGGCGTACGCGCATCGCACCGCCCAGCTGATGATCGTGACCACCACCGTGGGTCCTCAGCAGGTCGTCGAGGCCGCTGGTCCCGCACTGGAAGCGGTCTGGGCAAGGCTCGCACCCCACGTCACCGGCGCCTACGCGAACTTCCTCACGACTGCCACGGACGAGGATGTCGCAGCGGTCTACCCGACGACGACCTACGAGCGGCTGGCGGCGATCAAGGGTCGGTACGACCCGGACAACCTGTTCGACGGCAACCACAACGTGCGGCCGCGGTAGGCCTCGGGCCACGTCGCACCGGGCCGCGCAGTACGGTGCTCGGACCTGACCCCGCGGCCCCGGAGGCGACATGGATCTGTTCGAGATCGACGAGACCCGACGGGTGAGTCGCGAGGAGGCTGCGGCGCGTCTGCACGCCCTGGCCGACGTCCTGGCCAAGAACAACGCGATCGAGTTCGAGCGCGACGGTCGCCGGATCACCGTGCACGTGCCCGCCGAGGTCAACCTGAAGGTCGAGGTCGAGATCGGAGACGACGAGCGGGAGATCGAGATCGAGCTCACCTGGTGACGGATGCTCGGTCCGTCGTCCGGGTGCGCCGGGCCGGCAGCAGAGCCCGCGGTGAAGGCGCCGAGCATGCCGAGCTCCGCATCGTCGAGGGTGCCGACGTACGCCGTGGGTGGGTGCAGGTCCACCTCGCTGCCCCTGCCGTTCACTCGCACGCAGCCTGGGTTCTCCCCCGGCCATCACGTCCTTTGCCGCCCACAGACGCATGGCGTACGTTGACGAGCGTGAGCCGCACGGGGCAGTCGGCGCTGCCCACGAGCGGGCTGATCCGAAGCAAGTTGACTCCCGGGCGACTTCCGAGTGGGGTCGTGTCCCGTCCGTCGCTCCTCGAGCGTCTGGCCGCGGGCCACCGCTCCGCGCTGACCCTGCTCTCGGCACCCGCCGGGTTCGGCAAGACCACCCTCGTCACAGCGTGGGCCTCCGAGCTCGGGGCTGTCGCGTGGGTGTCCCTCGACAGGGGGGACACGGACCCGGCCAGGTTCTGGACCCACGTCATCGCGGCGCTGGCCGTCACCGAACCACGCGCCGGTACGTCGTCGCTGGCGGCAGTGAAGGCTCACCCCGAGGAGATCGAGAAGTACGCGCTGCCGCAGCTGCTCGAGGAGCTTCCCCGCGACGGTCCGCCCTTGGCGCTCGTCCTCGATGACTACCACCTCGCCGAGACCCGACAGATCAACGGCGCGGTCGAGGCCCTCCTGCGCTACCGGCCGGCACGCATCCAGCTGGTGATCTCGACCCGCTCCGACCCGGCCCTGGGGGTGGCGCGCCTGAGGGCTTCGGGCGAGCTGGTGGAGCTCCGCGCCGGCGACCTCCGCTTCGACGACCGGGAGCTCGCGGCCTTCCTGGAGGGGATGGGCGTCGCGGGGCTCTCGGAGGAGGAGCAACGAGCTCTGGCCGAGCGCACCGGCGGCTGGCCGGCCCCGCTCCGGTTGCTGGCGCTGCTGATCCCCGGCCGGGACCGAGCCGGCTACCTCGCGTCACTCACCACGGTCAACCGGCCGGTGGTGGACTACCTCGCCACCGACGTGCTCGACCTCCTCCGACCCGAGGTCCGGGAGTTCGTGCTCCGGTCCTCGGTCCTGGGCCGGATGAACGCCGCCCTCTGCGACGCGGTGGTCGGCACCCCAGGATCCGGCGCGATCCTGGCCGACCTCGAGCGGTCCAACCTGTTCGTGTCGGTCGACGACACCGGCGAGTGGTACCAGCTGCACCAGCTGTTCGCGGAAGCCCTCCGTCTCGAGCTCGCCCGCACCCGCCCCGAGCTCCTGCCCGGCCTCCACCTGCGTGCGGCGCCACTGGTTCGAGGAGGCCGGAGATCTGGAGACGGCCACCGCCCACGCCATCGCCTCGAGGGACCTCGCGTGCGGCCACCCGGCTGGTGGCGGTCCAAGCATCGCAGCTCGCCAGCGGGGGGCGCTGGGCAACCGTGCGGGGCTGGCTGTCCGAGCTGTCGTGGCCGGAGGCGCAGGCCGACCCCGAGCTCGCGTTCATCCGTGCCACGGGGGCCGCCTTCGTCCACGACCTGGACCTCGCCGAGCAGTGGCTCGACATCGCGGGCACCGGTCCCCCCGACCTGGTGGGGTCCATGGGTCTGCCGCTCGGGTATCGCACCGACTTCCTGCGGGCGATCGTCGGTGTCAACGACGTCGACCAGGCCGAGGCCGCGGCCCGTCGAGCCCTCGAGTCCGCCCCCGCGCCGCATTGGGAAGGGGTGGCCCTCGCAGGGCTCGGTCAGGCGCAGTATCTGCAGGGTCACTACGCGCTGGCTGCGGAGACTCTCCTGCGGGCCGTCGGTCTGATCCCGGACGCGAACCCGAACCTGCTGACCCTGGCGGTCGGGAACCTTGCCCTCGCGGAGTACGCCGGAGGGTCGGCGGCGCCCCACGCCGGCGCGTTGCTGGACGACAGTGTCGCGGTGATCAGGAGCATCGGCCAGGAGCGGACGCCGTCGGGCGGGATCCTGCTCCTGGCGTGCGGCGAGCGTGCCCGCGTCGGTGGTGACCCCCGGGGTGCGCTCGCGTGGTTCGGGAGGGCCGTCGACGTGTTCGGCCAGAGCACCCGCAGCGCCTGGCTCGCCCACGCCCACCTCCTCCAGGCCGCGGCCTGGCACGTCCTGGGTGACGAGTCCGAGGAGACGAGGTGCCTCGACCTCGCGGACGCCATCATCGACCGGCTCCCGAATCCAGGTGCGCTCGCGGGTCGGTCCGCGCAGCTCCGCGGGAACCTGTTGACCGCCGTGCGACACCTGACCGAGTTCGGCGAGGAGCTCTCCGGCCGGGAGATCGTCGTACTCCAGCTCGCTGCAGCCGGCCTGACGCAACGAGAGATCGCCGAGCAGCTCTTCATCTCCTACAACACGGTGAAGACGCACCTCAAGGCCACCTATCGCAAGCTGGGTGTGGCGTCCCGTGACGAGGCGCTCACGCGATTCGCGGAGCTCGAGGCTCTCCGGCCCATGGCGCCGCCGCGGTGAGCTCACCCGAGCGTCACCCGATGATCACCCGGGTGATCATCGCGGAAGGTGGGCCGCCTGGGTCACTGTGATCGTCACACTCAGGGCGTGCGCAGCCTGAACTGCACCATCGTCGTCGCGGGAGAACTGGGCGAGCAGTTCGACGGGGCGTTCGCCGACCTGGCCCTCAGCCACGAGTCTGGTACGACGCGCATCAGCGGAGACGTCACCGACCAGGCCGAGCTCCAGGGGGTCCTGACCCAGCTCTTCGACCTGGGCCTGGAGATCGTCTCCATCTCGACTCACCCGGGTGAGATCCCGCACGGGTGAGCAGAACGTCCGCTCGCGACCACACCTGTCGCCTCCTGGCCGGCGCGCGTCGTACGCCGGCGAACCCGCCACCCCCCTCGCTGGCCTACGCCGGCGTCAGGTCCTCCGCCGCCAGCAGGCCGATCTCGACGAGGTCGAGCGGGTGGACCCAGGCATCGCTGACCGGGACGCCGCCTGCCTTCGCGATGGCCGCACGCAACGGCACTGCCCAGACATGCTCGATCAGAGCGATCGCGGCAGCGCTTCCCGGCTCGATCGTCTCGGCGACGTCCCAGACCTCCGCCTCGTCGATGATGTGGCCGTCCGCACCCGCCTCGGCGCCGGCCAGCGCCCCCGCCTCGAGTCCCTCCTCACCTGCCAGCCCCAGCCCCAGCAGGGCACCGACGGTGGCCCCGAACCCCTCGGCCTCCTCGATGGACAGGTCGCTCCACTGCAGGGCGTCCAGGGAGCCGTCCATGCTCTTCTGCACGACGAGAGCGTCCACGAGCCGGATGACGTCGCTGTCCCGCAGACGCCTCAGCTCCGCAAGGATCTCGCCGCTGAAGTCCGGCTTCTCGAAGCTCACTACCAGTAACTGCACAGGCCCGATAGGCATGCTCAACTCCTCAACGCACGTAGGGGTTCGGGATCTCAACAGGGACCGACATCAACCGGCCAGGATCTTCTGCTTCTGCTCGTCGAACTCCGCCTGCGTGAGAACGCCTGCATCGAGGAGCTCCTTGAGCTTCATCAGCTCCGCGTACGTGTCCTCCTGAGGCGCTGCCTCCGGAGGAGTCACCGGTGCTGCTTCGGGCGGGGGTGGAGCGGCGGCTGCTGCTGCATCGGCCTGCTGCTGCGCGGCGGCGCCTTTGGCCTGGCCCCGCTGCGAGGCGACATGGGCCGTGGCCCCCAGTACCGCTGCGCGTCTCAACATCCTGGGCATGAGCTGTCCTTCTCTCCGGCCGCGGAAACCCCGGGCGAACGCTCGAAAGGGTCAGGTTGTGGGCCAGGGCCAGGCTAGGAGACGAGCCGACCCACATCGTCACCCGTGGCTCGGCTCACCCGGGTGATTGCGGACCCGCGGCCTGAGCATCGAGGGCGCCGCCGACCGACCGGTCTCACGGTCGCTAGAGTCCTGTCCAGCCTCCAGTCCCGGAGGTCGGGCAGAGGAACCCCGAGGCCTCTGCCTACCACACGCGGCCGGGCAGGAATCATCCAGAAGGGATGACGACCCGTCCCGCACAACACGGTCGAATGAGAGCGCCGAACGAGCTACTGCAGGAAGGGCCCCCGCGGGTCCGCCCTCTTCCTCGTCAGCGCTACAACCCACACTGGAGGCACGTCAGATGTTCAACGACAACGGGTCGTTCTTGCTCGCGATGTTCGAGTTCTTCCTCTTCTTCGCATGGATCATGTGCTTGTTCTACGTCTTCGCGGACATCTTCCGCAGCCGCGACATGGGCGGCGGCGCGAAGACCGTCTGGTGCATCTTCATCATCATCGTGCCGTTCCTCGGCGTCTTCGTGTACCTGATCGCGCGAGGCGGCGGCATGACCCAGCGCTCCCTCGAGCAGCAGGCGCAGATGCAGCAGCAGCAGGCCCAGTACGTGCGTGAAGTGGTCGCCACCAGCGGCGGCACCTCCAGCGCAGACCAGATCGCATCGGCCAAGAGGCTGCTCGACGAGGGAACGATCACCCAGGCCGAGTTCGACCAGATGAAGGCCAAGGCGCTCGCGTAAGCACACCCACGACGACGTGCCGCGCCGGGTTCGGTGCGGCACGTCGTCGCTTGCCGTTCCGGGTTGTCCGAAGCAACTGAGCGCGCGGGCAAGCGTTGTCCGGTACGACGAACACCGGACGGGATGACGTCTCCTACGATCGCCCTCATGAGCACTCTCCACGACGTCGAAGCCTGGATCAACGAGCAGCTGCCCAAGCTGATCGAGCAGTACGGCGTGCCGGGCGCGGCGGTCGCCGTCCTCGCCGGTGGCGAGGTGATCGACGACGCCGCGGGTCTGCTCAGCAAGGCGACCGGCGTCGAGGCCACCGCCGACTCGCTCTTCCAGATCGGCTCGATCACCAAGGTGTGGACCGCGACCATGGTGATGCAGCTGGTCGACGAGGGACTGGTCGACCTCGACCTGCCCATCCGTACCTACGTGCCGGACTTCCGGATCCGTGACGAGGCAGCCGCTGCGCAGATCACCACCCGCCAGCTGCTTGCCCACACCGCCGGGTTCGAGGGCGACATCTTCACCGACACGGGCGTCGGCGACGACTGCGTGGAGAAGTACCTGGGCGTGCTGCACGACGTCCCGCAGCTCTTCCCGCCGGGCGAGCAGTTCTCCTACAACAACGCCGGCTTCGTCGTACTCGGCAGGCTGGTCGAGGTGCTCCGTGGGAAGCCCTACGACGAGTGCCTCAAGGAGTACCTGTTCACCCCGCTGGGCCTGACCCACGCCGCGACGGGGCCCTACGAGGCGATCCTCTTCCGGGCAGCCGTGGGCCATCTCGAGCCCGAGCCTGACGCCGACCTCGTCCCGGCACCGATGTGGGCCCTGGTGCGATCCAACGTCCCGGCCGGCGCGATGCTCGCGATGCGACCACGCGACCTGTTGTCCTTCGCGAGCATGCACCTGAACAACGGTGCGGCCGCCGACGGGACCCAGGTCCTCGCCCCGGACACCGTCGCTGCGATGCGGGAGCCCCACGTCACGCTGCCCGACCTCGGCCTGATGGGCACGCATTGGGGTCTGGGCTGGGAGCTCTTCGCGACCCCCGACGGCACCGTCGTCGGTCACGACGGCAGCACCATCGGCCAGTCCGCGTTCCTCCGGATCGTCCCGGAGAAGGGGGTGGCTGTCGCGCTGCTCACCAACGGCGGCGACACCTTCTCGCTCTACCGCGACATCGTCTCCCACGTGCTGGCCGAGCTGGCCGACGTCGACCTGCCCGCCCTCCCGCGGCCGCCCGAGGAGCCGCAGCGGATCGACGCCAGCCGGTACGTCGGCACCTACTCCGCCGAGGTCGCCGATCTGGTGGTGACCCAGGACGACGACGGCCGGATCTGGCTCGACATGACCCCGAAGGGGGTCGCCAAGGAGATCGGCGAGAAGGCCGAGCGCAAGGAGCTCGTCCACTACGCCGGCGACAGCCTGATCCCGATCGAGGCCGACCGCGGCATGTACCTGCCCCACGCCTTCGTCGGCGACGACGGCCAGGGCCGTGCCCTCTACCTCCACATCGGGCGTGCCGTCCGACGCGCCGACGCCTGACGGCACGAGGCGGATCGTCCGTCCGTCTAGTGCCGGGTGAGGATCCGGAGCTGCAGCATCGCCGAGAAGCGCTGCTCGGGGTCCGTCAGGTCGAGGCCGCTCAGCTCGGTGATCCGCCGGAGGCGGTAGCGCAAGGTGTTGGGGTGGATGAAGAGCGCCGCCGCAGCGGCGGTGACATCGCCGAAGGCGTCGAGCCACGCCTCCAGCGTCTCGATGAGCCCACCCGCGCCCCGCTCGTCGTGCTCGAGCAGCAAGGCGATCGGTCCGACGGGCCCCTCGCCGCGCGTGGCCGCGAGATCGCGAAGCTCGAGCAGCAAGGCCTGGGTCTGCACGTCCTCGAGCCGCGCCACGCGCAGGCTGACGTGGCCGTCGCCCAGCACCCGGAGCACCCGGTTGGCGGTCACGCGCGACCGCGTCACACCACTCACGTCACCGGCGACACCCCCGATGGCCACGACTGTCGGCAGGCTGACACCCACGCGCTCGCAGAAGTCGGTGGCGATGCGGACCGCGCGCTCCTCGGGATCGTCGCCGGGAGGCAGCACCGGGACCAGCGCCCAGACCGCGCCACTCACCGCAGCAACGGCGGCCGCGGGAACGGCCGAGGTCAGGTGCACCGCGAAGGCGTCCGCCAGGCGTTCGAGCGCGGCCGCGCGATCCTGCTCGCTGCGGATCGCCTCGGTCCGCATCCTCACGCAGGGCGGCCGCCAGGATCACGACGTGCCGGCCGGCCAGCCCGAGCCGGCGTAGGGCGTCCTGGGCGCCCGCTCCACCCTCCAACGCCGTGCCGACGAGGTCGGTCCGCAGTCGGCGCTGCACGTCGGCACCCGCCCGCACCCGCAGCAGGTGGAGAGCCACCAGCTTGGCGGCGTCCTGGAGGGCCGCGGTCCGCTCCCCCGTGACCTCGCCGTCCATGACGGCCCAGATCGAGCCGAGCACCTGGTCGCCGGCCCGGACGGCGATCGCCACGCGCTGCTTGGTGATGTCGTCGAAGGCGAACTCATGAGGATCCACGACGACCGGCTTGTCCTCGCGGTAGAGGTCGCGGAAGACGCCGTGCTCGGTGAGCGTGCGGGCATAGCGCTCCGGCACCTGCCGGCCGATGATCGTCTCGACCCGCGACGCGTCAGCCTCGTCCTGGCGCCCGGAGAAGGCCAGCACCCGCGAGCTGCGGTCCTCGATCGTGATCGGGGCGTCGAGCAGCGCGGCGACCGCGTTGGCGACCGCGAACAGGTCCCCGGCCGGGAGCCCGCCGAGCGACTCCGGCTCCCCCATCCCGATGTCGTCCTCGGCCAGCAGCGACCGCAACAGCGCGGACAGCTGTGCCCAGGTGGCACCCCGACGGATGCCCAGCAGCGCTACGCCGGAGTCGTCGACCGCCTCGCGGATCTCGGGGGTGAGTACCACCGGAGCGCGCACCACCAGCCCCACGACCCCGCGGCGCCCCAGGTCACGGGTGAGCGGCGCCACGTCCTCGGCCGTGACCGCGACGCCCAGCACCAGGGCGTGCGGCGGATAGTGCGGCTCGTCGACGGGATCGTGGATGACGACGCCGTCGATCTCGGCGGGATTCTCGGGATCACCGTGGACCAGCTCGAGGAGCGTGTCACCCAGGTCGTCGAGCACCCGGCCGAGGCTGGCACGGGGTCGCTGCGTCACGGTCCGCAGCATAGGCCGCCGCCCAGGGCCGGGTTCAGAGCGTGATCCGCTCGACCGACGTCGTGACCTGCTCGAGGATCTCGGGGATCGGTGTCACTCCGAGACCCGGGCCCGTCGGCACGGTGAGGTGCCCGTCGTGGATCACGAACGGCTCGGTGATGTCGGTGCGGTAGAACCGGTCCGAGGCCGAGATGTCGCCGGGGAGCGTGAACCCGGGCAGTGCTGCGAGGGCCGCGTTGGCGGCTCGGCCGAGGCCGGTCTCGAGCATGCCACCGCACCACACGGCGACCCCGTGCGCGACGGCCAGGTCGTGGATCCTCCGCGCCTCCAGGTAGCCCCCGACCCTGCCCGGCTTGATGTTGACGACCTGACAGGCACCGAGGGTGATCGCGGCCGCCGCCGTCTGGGCCGACACGATCGACTCGTCGAGACAGATCGGCGTCGTCAGCTGCCGGGCGAGCTCGGCGTGCCCCAGGATGTCCTCCTCCTCCAACGGCTGCTCGATGAGCAGGAGCCCGAAGGCGTCGAGCTTGGCCAGATGGCGGGCGTCCCGCACGGTGTAGGCGGTGTTGGCGTCGACCTGCAGCAGCACGTCGTCGCCGAACTGCTCCCTGACGGCACGCACGGGCTCGAGGTCCCAGCCGGGCTCGATCTTCAGCTTGATCCGGACATAGCCCTCGGCCAGATAGCCACCGACGGCGTCGAGCAGCTGCGGGATGGCGTCGAAGATCCCGACCGACACGCCACTCGGCACCCGGTCGTGGACCGCACCGAGCTCGCGGGCGAAGGAACGTCCGGATGCCCGGAGCTCTGCGTCGAGCAGGGCCATCTCGATCGCGGCCTTGGCCATCCGGTGCCCCTTGAAGGGGTGAAGCAGCGTTGCCACCGCCGCCGCTCCCGAGCGGCCGAGCGCGGACTGGCCCTCCGCCGAGGCGAGGGCGGGCAGGAAGAAGCGCCGTAGGACGTCGGCCTGGGACTCGAGGTACTCCGAGGAGTAGACCGGGTCGGTGAGGGCCACGCACTCCCCCCACCCCTCGGACTCGTCGGTCCGGGCGCGCAGCAGCAGGATGTCGCGCTGGGTCTGCGTCCCGAAGGAGGTACGGAAGGGCGAGACGAGCGGCATCGCGATCCGGAGCAGGTCGACTCCGAGCAGCTTCATGAGACCTTCTCCTGTGTCGGGTCGGTGACGGCGGGGACGACCAGGTAGCCGGCCGCACGGTCGAAGTCGACGATGCGGCCGCCGGCGGCGATCACAGGGGCGAGCTGGTCACGCACCCACATCCGCCACTCGCGTGCCTTGTCCGGGTCGTTGAGGCGCATCGTCTCGATGTCCTCGGGGACACCGACGCGCAGACTCCCCTCGTGGGGCAGCGGTCGCGGTCGCGGGGTCCCGGCGCTGGCGGCGACGACCTCGGGCGAGGCCAGCTCCCAGCGTACGAGGAGACGATCGGTGTCGTCGCCGGCGTTGATCAGGTCGAGCATCGGGCCGTAGAAGTTGGTGAGGTACTCCGCCGGCACGGCGGCGAGCTTGACCAGGTTGAAGTAGGCGTTGCGGGCGACCAGGGGGTCGAAGGTCCACTCGATCACCTCGACGCCACGCTGCAGCGCCCACGCACGCTGATGGAGCTTCAGCGCGAAGCCGACGCTCCGGCCGGCCATCCCGGGAGCCACGCCGGCGATGTGACTGTGGAGCACCCGCGCCGAGGGGTCGCTGTGGAAGCCGATGCACGTGCCCACGAGCCGGTCGCCGACGTAGGCGCCGGCGACGTAGTTGCCGGTCTTCCCGAAGGCTCGCAGCAGCTCAGCCGTGACCGGCGGGTTGTCGGAGCGACCCCAGATGTCGACGAGCAGCTGGACGACGGCGTGGATCTCCTCCATCTCGGTGAGCTCGCGCAGGGTCACGCCGGCTCGCGCCGCCGCCGCAAAGACCGCGTCCTCGGGAGTCATGCGAGAGCCTCCTGCAGCAGGTCCTGGACGAGACCGGCGACGAGCTGGGTGCGATCGACCAGCCGGTCGACCACGACGTACTCGTGCGCGGCATGCGCACCGCCGCCGACCGCGCCGAGACCGTCGAGCGTCGGCGTTCCCACACCCGCGGTGAAGTTCCCATCGGAGGCCCCGCCGACGCCGACGGCCTCGGGCGCCGGCAGGCCGAGCGACCCGGCGACCCGGACGGCCCGAGCGAACAGGGCGGCGGACGCACTCTCCTCCATCGGCGGCCGGTTGGGCCCGCCGTGGACGGCGAGCGAGATCCCCGGCGTGACCGGCTCGAGTGCCCGGAGGGCGACGTCGACCCGCTCCTGCTCGGCGACACTCCAGGCGCGGACGTCGATGGCCAGGGCCGCTCGAGCCGGGACCACGTTGGTGCCGGTTCCCGCGGAGGCAGCCGTCGGCGTCACCGACGTCGCGAGCTCCGAGCTCCCGAGCTCGTCGACCGCCAGGATCTGGTGCGCCAGCTCGACCGATGCGTTGAGCCCGAGCTCGGGCTCCAGGCCGGCGTGGGCAGCCCGCCCCGTCACCTCGACCTCGTAGAGAGAGGCACCCTTGCGGGCGACCTTCAGCGCGCCACCGTCGGCCGACGCTTCGAGCACGAGAGTCGCCCGCGCGCCGCGCGCCTCGTCCTCGATGAGCGCGCGCGACGTCGGCGACCCGATCTCCTCGTCACCGGTGACGAGCAGCGTCACCCCGTCGGTGTCGGGGAGCGCCGCGATGGCGTGGATGCCCATCACCAGGCCGGCCAGCATGTCGAAGCATCCGGGGCCGCGCAGCACCCCGTCGGCGACGGAGTACGGCGAGGTGGTCAGCGTCCCGACCGGATGCACGGTGTCGTGGTGAGCGAGCAGCAGCACCCGGTCGTGCTGCGGACGTGGGCCGAAGGTCCAGCGCAGGTGGGTGCAGCCGTTGATCACGATCCGCTCCGGCGCGGCTCCGAGTCGCGTCGTGCCGATCCTGGCGACGAGGTCGCCCGACCGGGCCACCGCCTCGAGATCGGACGAGGGCGACTCGCACTCGATGAGCTCGCGCAGGTCGGCCAGGATCTCCACCAGGTCGGGAGGGGGCAGGTCGACGGCAGCCGCGGTCATGAGGGTCACGCCGGCTTCCTCGGCGTGGCACGGGCACCGAAGTGGACGTACTCCTCGCCGGTCGGCAGCGTGTAGAACGTCACCGGCGCGTACGCCTCCATGCCGTCGGGACGTACGGCGTACAGACCCTGCGCGACCGGGAGCATCGGGTAGTCGGTGACCGGCTCCGGCTCGAGCTCGGCCAGCGGCCCCATCAGCGTGGTCCGCATCACCGGCTTGCCGTCGATCTCGAGGATCTCGGTGAGCACCGACTCGCGCTCGTAGGCGCCCAGGTACGGCGTGAGGTCCGTGTCGGGTGCGACCGTCGGCGGGATCAGGGGGTCCTGGATCTGCACGCCGGCCAGCGCCGCGAAGATCTCGCCGTACAGCTCCTCGTAGAGGTCGTGGGCGTTGCCGCCGTTGGTCAGCAGCGTGACCGCGAGCCCGGCCTCCGGGAGGATCCTCAAGAAGGCCGCCTGGCCGATGGTGTTGCCGTCGTGGCCGATCAGCCGGTGGCCGTGCCAGTCGTAGCGGATCCAGCCGAGGCCCCACGAGTCGCCGAGGAGGTACTTGTCGGGGACCTCGGTCTGGAAGGTCGTCATCTCGCTCGCGGCCGCCTCGCGCTCAGGATCCGGGTGCCGTCGGCCGCGACCCCACCCTGCGAGGTGCATCCGCGCGAAGGCGAGGACATCCGCGACGGTCGCGGTGATGAGACCGGCCGGGCCGAGTGAGCGGGGCAGCGCCCAGACCGGCGCGACCACGGGGTTGTCGCCACCGGCCACGTGGCCGACCGCGGCCGCGTGCATGAGCGCATCCTCGGGCAGCGTCCCGGTGTGGGTGAGGCCCAGCGGGTCGAAGAGCAGCTCCTTCATCGCGGAGTCCCACGTCTGGCCGGTGAGCTTCTCGATCACCAGGCCGAGCATGGAGTAGCCCGAGTTGCAGTACGACCAGGTCGCGCCCAGGGGGTGGTTCCGTGCCGCATCCGCGAGCAGCTCGACGTACTTCTCGAGGCAGTCGTCGCCGCGACCGGTGTCGGTGAAGACGTCGCCGTCGATGCCGCTCGTGTGGGTGAGCAGGTGCCGGATCGTGACGCTCTTCGTCACGTCGGGCGAGGAGAGCCGGAGCTCCGGGATGACCTCGACCACGGGCGTGTCGAGCTCGAGCTTCCCGTCGTCGATGAGGCGCATGATGACGGTCGCGGTCCAGACCTTGGAGATCGACCCGATCTGGAAGACGGCGTCCACCGTGGTCGCCGCCCCGGTGCCGGCGTGCAGGACGCCGGTGGCTCCCTGGGCCAGGTCGTCCGGCGCGCCGTCAGCCCCCACCCGGAGGATGCCGAGCTGGGCGCCGGGGACCCCGTGCTTCTTGGCGATCGCCGACAGGCGTCGCTGCCAGTGAGCCTCGTCGATCGGCGCGGGCCGTGGTCCGGCCGCGCTGCCGGCGTACTGCTCGACCCAGTCGATGACGCGGCGGTAGTAGTCCATCCGGTGTGACGGCAGCCCGGCGAGCGGGAAGATGTGGCTCGCGCCGGGGTAGAGCACCAGCCGGGTCGGGACGCCCTGCTCGGCGAGTGCGTAGTGCCACTGCTGGGCCTGTCCGACCGGGCAGCGCACGTCGTCCGCGCCGTGCAGCACCAGCGTCGGGGTCGTGACGTTGCCGACCTGTGCGTACGGCGACAGCTCGGTCAGGCGGGCGGCGTCCTGCCACGGCAGCAGACCGAGCTCGAGCACGGACAGGGCGTGGGCGTCGTCGCTCGTGCCGCCCATGCTGATCGCGTCGACGACGACCCCACCCGGGAACGGCCGCGGCGAAGCGGTCGTCCCTGCTGGTCAGGTAGCAGGTCATGAAGCCGCCATAGCTGTAGCCGGTGACGGCCAACCGCTTCGGGTCGGCGATGCCCTCGGCGACGAGGTCGTCGATCGGCTCGAGGAAGTCGTGGGCGTCGGCCTCACCCCAGGCGCCGAAGAGGGCGTCGTAGAAGGCCTCGCCGTAGCCGTCGCTGCCGCGCGGGTTGACCAGCAGGACGGTCCAGCCCCGGGCCACGAGCTCCTGGTGGTAGAGGTGCATCTCGTCGGCGGCGGCGTTCCAGGCGTTGTGCGGTCCACCGTGGATGTCGACGAGAAGAGGGCTCGGGCCGGTGGTCGTCGGGCGAGCGCATCAGCCAGGCCTGGACCACCGTGCCGTCGCTGATGCTGAACTCCCGGGACTCACGCCCGAAGAGCTCGACCTCGGCGAGCGACTCGCCGTGCGTGGTCAGCGTCGTCGCTGCACCGGACGCGAGGTCGATCTCGACGATCTCGCCGAACGACTCAGGCGTCCCGAGCGCGATGGCCACCGTGTCACCGGCGACGCTGAGCCCGCTCACGACGTGGCCCTCGCCGCCGTGGACGAGCTGCGGCTCACCGCCGCCGAGCGGGACCGAGTAGAGGTGGGTGCAGCCCCGGTCGCGGATGCAGAAGAGGACGTTCCGCCCGTCGGCGGTCACGGTCGGCAGCGCACCCGGGTAGGCCGGTGCACCGGGCATCAGGTTGCGGTCGATCGTGGGGGCGAGGTCTCGTCAGCTCCCCCGACGCCGGGTCGACGACGTACAGCCGGAGGTGGCCGCGCGCCTGACCGGTGAAGCCGACGACGAGGAGGTCGCCGTCGGGGGTGAAGTCGACGGTGGCGGCGTACCCCTCGGCGAATGCCACCACGCGCGGCGTCGCCTTGGGATCGGCCTGCTCGACCAGGTGTACGGCGCTGCGCGGATCCAGCGACGTGTCGCCCTCCGGCCGGGCCGTGAAGGCGAGGGTCGTGCCGTCCGGTGACCACGCCGGGCTCTGCGCGTGGTGGTCGCCCTCGGTGATGGCGCGTACGACGCCGGTGGCGACGTCGACGACCTGCACCTGCATCCGCATGGTCCGGACATAGCCGAGGCCGTCGATCTGGTACTCCAGTCCCTCCGCCACGATCGGCGTCGCCGCACGCTCGGCACGCGCCTCGGGTGCCTCGTCGTCGGGGGCGACCGTGTCGACCGGGCCGCTGAAGGCGATGGTCGAGGCGTCCGGGCTCCACACCGGGGCGCCGGCACCCAGCGGAAGGGTGGTCAGCTGCTTCGGCTCACCGCCGGCAGCGGGCAGGAGCCACAGCTGCTGGTCCCGGACGAAGGCGATGGTGGCGCCGTCCGGCGACCAGGCAGGGGACGAGTCCGAGGTGCCGTGGGTGAGCTGTCGTGGGATGCCGTCCTCGACGATCCACAGCGCGTTGACGGGCTTGTCGGCCGTCACGTCCTGCGTGCGTACGACGTAGACGAGCCGCTTGCCGTCGGGCGACAGCGCGGGCTGGGACGGAACGGTCAGGTCGGCCAGGTCCTCGATGCCCAGGGTGCGGGTCATGGTGACTCCTCGATTCGGTGTGGCGGTTCGGGGGCGGGTGACTCCCTGCCGGGGACGGCAGCGAGAAGTTGCTGGGTATAGGCGTGGGTGGGTCGCTGGAGGACCTCGTGGGTCGGCCCGTGCTCGACGATCCGGCCCTCGTGCATGACGGCCACGTGGCTCGCGACGTACCTCACCACCGCGAGGTTGTGGGAGATGAAGAGCATCGAGAGACCGAGCTCGCGCTGCATCTCCTTCACGAGGTTGAGCACCGCCCCCTGGACCGAGACGTCCAGCGCGGAGGTGATCTCGTCGGCGATCACGACCTGCGGTCGGCCGGCGAGGGCGCGCGCCAGGGCGACGCGCTGACGCTGGCCACCCGAGAGCTGAGCCGGGAAGGTGCCGGATCGGGTCGGGTCGAGGTGGACCAGCTCGAGGAGGCGCGCGATCTCGGCGCTGCGCGCGGCGCGGCTCGAGCGTCCTGAGCTCATCGCCTCGGCGATGCTCTCGCCGATCGTCATCCGCGGGTCGAGCGAGGAGTACGGGTCCTGGAAGACCATCTGCAGCGGCCGGTGTCGGCCCTTGCGGGGCACGTCCGCACCGTCGAGCAGGATGCGCCCGCCGGCCAGCGGCGCCAGTCCCACCGCGGCGCGCGCGAGGGTCGACTTGCCCGGAGCCCGACTCGCCGACCAGGCCGACGACCTGACCGTCCGGCACCGTCAGGCTCACCCCGTCGAGGATCGTCGCGGCGCCGTACCGGACCGTGACCTGGTCGAAGGACAGGTTGCTCATCGGGCGAGCGCCTCGTCGATCGTGACGGTCTGACCGAGGGTCAGCGTCTCGCCGGGGTGCCAGCAGGCGACCCTGTTGCCCGCCGCGTCGGTGCGCAGCTCCGGGTCGGTGGTGCGGCAGCGGTCGTCGGCCAGGGGGCAGCGGGCGGCGTAGGCACATCCGACGGGTACCTCGGCGGGGTCGACCGGCCGGCCCGGGATGCTCGCCAGCGGGGCGTCGAGGTCGGTCGCCATGTCGGGTACGGCGGCGACCAGCGCGCAGGTGTAGGGATGCTTCGCTGCGGTCCAGAGGTCGGCGGCCGGCAGGTCCTCGACGATCCGGCCGGCGTACATCACCAGCACGCGGTCGCACACCTGCGCGACGACCGCCACGTCATGGCTGATCAGCAGGAGCGCGACGTCGTCGTCGCGGCGGATCGGCGGCCAGCAGGCCGAGGATCTGCTGCTGCACGGTGACGTCGAGCGCGGTCGTGGGCTCGTCGGCGATGATCAGCCGCGGAGTACCCATCAGACCCATGCCGATCATGGCGCGCTGGCACATCCCGCCGGAGAACTCGAACGGGTACTGCCGAGCGCGGCGTTCCGGGTCGCTCACCTTCACCGCGCGCAGGCGGTCGACGGCACGGGCGAGCGCGGCGCGACGTCCCAGACCCTGATGCTGGCGGGACGACCTCGGCGAGCTGGGGCCCCATCCGGTGCGCGGGGTTGAACGTGGTCATCGGGTCCTGGAAGACGACCGACGAGCGACTGCCCCAGCAGCGTCTGGTCCGGCTTGCCGTCGAGCAGGTCGGTCCCGACGAACGAGAGCCGATCGGCCTCGACCCGGCCGGGCTCCTCGACGAGCTGCGAGACCGCGAGCGCGGTGAGCGACTTGCCGGAGCCGGACTCGCCGACGAGGCCGACGGCCTGGCCGCTGCGTACGCGGAAGGAGATGCCGCGCACCGGACGGATCGGGCCCGCCGCACCGGGGAAGGTGACGCGCAGCTCGCGTACGTCGAGGACGACGTCCGGGTCGTCGTCCGTGTCGCGTGACGTGCTCCGTTGGCCGGCGGCGCGAGCTCGCCGCGGTCGGTCTCGGGCTCGAGCGGGACGTTTCCGGTCGCCTGGACGCCGAAGCCGCGGGCGATCGCCTCGCCGGTGAGGTTGAAGGCGAGCCCCGCGAGGATCACCGCGACGCCCGGGGCCAGGGCCGCCACGGGATGGACGTAGATCCCGGAGAGGCCTTCGCTGCATCAGCTGGCCCCAGTCGTAGGCCGGCGGCTGGACGCCGAGACCGAGGAAGGAGAGGCCGGCGAAGGCGAGCAGCGCGGCTCCCGCGCCGATGGTGACGTTGACGACCAGCGGCTCGGCGATGTTCGGCAGCACGTGGCGCAGCAGGATGCGGAAGCGGCCGACGCCGGCGATCCGCGCCGCGGCGACGAAGTCCCGGCTCGTGATGCCGGCCATCAAGGTCTGGCAGAGCCGGCCGAAGAACGGCGCGCCGGCCAGGCCGATGGCGAGCACCGCCCCCTTGGCGCCCACGCCGAAGACGACCGCGAAGAAGAGCACGAGCAGGAGCCCGGGGAAGGCGACCATGATGTTGATCAGCGCGCCGACGAAGCTCCCGACCCGGCGTCCGAGCAGCAGCGGCGCCGCACCGAGCAGCAGGCCGATCACGGTCGCGATGACCGTGGCAGAGACGGCCAACAGGACCGTGAGCCGGGTCGCGACGAGCACGCGGTAGAACAGGTCTCGCCCGAGCGCATCGGTGCCCAGCCAGTGCTCCCGCGAGGGACCGGCGAGGATGTTGGAGGTGTCGACGGCGTCCGCGCGGCCGTGCCAGAGGATCGGCGCGAAGACGGCGAGCAGGACCACGATCGTCAGCAGGGTCAGGCCGACCAGCCCGACGGGCGTGCGCATCGCCCTGCCCCAGCGGCGCGCGCTCATGAGTCGCCGATCGTCGAGCGCGGGTCGAGGACCGCGATGGCCACGTCGACGAGCGTGTTGATGACCAGCACCAGCACGCCGTACACGAGGACGATCCCCTGCACGACGGGATAGTCCTTGGAGACGATCGACGACGACGATGGTGCTACCGAGACCGGGCCAGGCGAAGACGTTCTCGACCAGGACCGTCCCGGCGATCAGTGAGCTCAGCAACAGCCCGCCGATGGTGAGCGTGGCCGTGACGGCGTTGGGCAGCGCATGCACCAGGTTGATCCGCAGCGCGGGCAGCCGCTTGGCGCGCGCCGTACGGATGTAGTCGGTCTCGAGCACTGCCAGCGTCTCGACACGCACGATCCGGGCGAGGACGGCCGAGGTGCCGAGCGCGAGGGCGACGACCGGGAGGATGTAGGACGACAACGTGTCGTTGCCCGCGACCGGGAGCCACGCGAGAGTGACCGCGAAGACGTAGACCAGCCCGACCCCGACGAGGAAGTCGGGGATCGAGCCCAGGACGACGCTGGTGCCGGCGAACACCAGCTCGGTACGACGTCGTCGGCCACGCCGGGTCACGACCGCGACGAAGACTCCGACCGGGATGGCGATCGACGACGGCCAGCAGGAAGGCCAGCCCGGCCAGCTCCGCCGTGGCGGGCAGTCGCTGGGCGATGGTCTCCCGCACGGGGAGCTGGCTGACGATCGAGGTGCCGAGGTCACCGGTGAAGATGCCCTTGAGGTAGTGCAGGTACTGCGTCAGCAGCGGGTCGTCGAGGCCGAGCGACGACCGCTTCTCGGCGACGAGGCTGGCCGGTGCGGTGGGCCCGAGGGCCGCCCGGACCGGGTCGCCGGGCACGAGGTGGATCATCAGGAACGAAGCCGTGACCACGACCCACAGCGACACCAGCAGCCGTCCCGTCCGCCGGATGGCGAATCGGGTCCACCGTCCGCCGGGGAGCCGGAGTAGGGCCCGGATCGGGACGGCTGCCGTTGTCGAGGTCATGCGTGCTTTCTTCAGTCGGGTACGGGTACGGCGCCGGCTCAGCCCAGCATGCGGATGCTGGTCGGGACGAGCTCGCCCCCGATGGCGAACGTCGCACCCTTGGCGAACGTGGGGATCAGGTTGTTCGCGAAGGGCACCAGGTCCGCGGCCTTGAACAGGCTGGCCTCCGCGCCCAGCCAGTCGGGGCAGCCCTCCGCACCGGTCTTGGTGATCGCCTTGTTCACGCCGGCCGTGTAGTCCGCGTTGTCGAGGAAGGAGAAGTTGGTGCCGTTCGGAGCGGGGTGCCGGAGAGGATCGGAACGAGCTGGTCGGGCGTGTTCACGTTGATCGGCTCCCAGGCGATGTCCCAGTCGCCGGTGCCGAAGAGCGGCGCGGACATCTGGGTGGTGGACAGCTCCTTGGAGGTGACGTCGACGCCGATCGCCTTCCACCGGGAGACCGCGAGCTCGGCCGCGGCGCTGCCGCCGGTGCCCAGGGCGCTGTCGTGGAGGAAGGTCAGCGTCAGCTTCTTGCCATCCTTGGCGCGGACGCCGTCGGCGCCGACCTTCCAGCCGTCGGCGTCGAGCGCGGACTTGGCGGCGTTCACGTCGAACGCCGGGACGTTGCCGCTGACCGAGTTGCCGGTACAGCCGGTCGGCGGCTGGGCGGCCAGCTGGGTGGCTGCCGTGCCCTTGCCGGAGGTGAGCACCTTCGCGAGCTCGGCGTAGTCAGCACCCTGCGTCAGGGCCATCCGCACGGCGGGGTCGCTCGGTCAGGTGGCCGGACTCGTGGTTGTACCACTGCTCACCGATCACGATCGTGGTGTCGACCGACGTGAGGCCGGCGCCCTTCAGGCGGGCGGCGTCCGGACCGAGGATCTGGACGGCGTTGACCGCGCCCGACAGGATCTCGTTCGCCCCGGTGGTCTCGTTCGCGACGATCTTGACGTCGATCGCGGCAGGCGTACCGCTCTCAGCCGTGGTCGCGCCGCCGGGGCCCCAGGTGTAGCCCGTCGCGCACCTTGTAGTCGTACTCCACACCGGCGGTGGCCTTGGTGAGCACGTACGGGCCGGTCCCGGCCGTCTGGTCCTTGAGGCTGGCGCGGTTCTTCATGCCGGACTCGCAGACCATCGGGAGGCTGGACATCGAGTTCAGCACGAACGGCGCGGGTGCGGCCAGCTTGAGCGTGACCGTCGAGCCGGACGCCTTCGCGGTGGCGCCGGCGGGGATGAAGACCCCGAGGAAGGGGCTCTTGTTCTTCGGGTTCTCGACGTAGGAGATGTTGTCGGCGACCGTCTTGGCGTTGAAGGGCGAGCCGTCGGAGCAGGTGATGCCCGAGCCCAGGTGGAAGGTGACGGTGGTGCCGTCGACCTTCCACGAGCTGGCCAGCTGCGGGAGGATGTCGCCGGTCTTCGGGTCGATCCCGACGAGGGAGTCGTAGGCGAACGTGCTCAGCTGGATCAGCGCGCTGCCCGCTGCACCTTGTGGGTCGAGCGCACCGGGATCGGAGCCGAGCGCCAGGGTGAACGTCTTGCCGTCCGCGAAGCTCGTCGACGCGCCGGTGGAGCTGCTGTTGCTGCTGCCACACGCGGCGAGCCCGCCGCCGACCAGCGCGAGAGCGAGCCCCAGCAGGGCACTCTTGTGGGTGGTCCTCATCGTGTACCTCTTTCGTGCCGCGTAGGGCATGGGTGGCCGCCGCCGTTGCCGTCGCCGCTCACCGTAGGGCGGTGGATCGGCCGGCGACTCATCCGATCCCACGAGGCTTGGCGACCCGCGTTGTTGGATCCTCTAGTTCGCCTTGGCCGAGGCCGGCGACCCGGTCAGGGCCCGTCGAGACACCGCGCCGCAGCGATCCGGTCCTCGGCCACCGCGGTGGCGGCGGCGAGCGGGGTGATCGCCTCGCGGGCGGCGCGACGTAGGACGTCCCGCAAGGTCTCGGCGATCCCGGTGACGGCCGACATCGCCCTCTCCTGGTCCTTGCTGCCGAGCTCCATCTCGAAGCCGAACACCACGCCGCCGGCGTTCACCAGGAAGTCCGGCGCCCACAGGATCCCGCGACGCGCCAGGAGATCCGCGACGTCGCTGCCGGACAGCTGGTTGTTGGCGGGGCCGACGACGGCACGGCACCGCAGGGCGTCGACCGTCTCGGGCGTCAGCAGCCCGCCCAGGGCCGCCGGAACCAGCAGGTCCGTGTCGGTGGCCAGCGCCTCGTGCGGGTCGAGCCATGCTGCCCCGAGGGAGGCGGCCAGCTCACGCTTGGCGGGGTCGATGTCGGTGACTGCGACCTCCGCGCCGGCCCCGTGCAGCCGGGCGGCGAGCCGCGAGCCGACCTGACCCACGCCGACGATGGTGACCCGACGCCCGGCGAGGTCGGTGGTGCCCCAGACCTGCTCGGCGGTGACGAGGATGGACTCGTAGACACCGACGGCCGTCGGCGCGGACGGCTCGCCCGTGCCGCCGGCAGCCTCCGGAAGCCCATAGGCGAATCGGGTGCGTTCGGCGACGGTGGCCATGTCCTGCGCGCTGGTGCCGACGTCCTCCCCCACGCCGTACGCACCGCCCAACGACTCCACCTCGTCGCCCAGGTCATGCAGGAGGTCGCGTCGCAGGTCGGCTGTCAGCTCGACGTGTGGCGGGACCGGCAGGACGCTCTTGCCTCCGCCGAGGGGCAGACCGGCGAGGGCGCACTTCAGCGTCATGGCCCCGGAGAGCCGGAGCGCGTCCTCGAGCCCGTCTCGCCAGTCGTCGTACCGCCACAGCCGGCAGCCACCGATCGCCTGGCCGAGTGCGGTGGAGTGCACGGCGACGATGACCGGCAAGCCCGATCGGGATCCGGTCGAGACGACGACCTTCTCGTGCGTCAGCTGAGTCATGCCAGAAGTGTCCGACGCCGCGGCGTCCGGCGACTCGGCCCATTCGAACAGGAAGCCCGCTCTCGCCTGTGCCGATCCGCCAATGCACCGCGAGCTCACCGGACGGCAGAATCGCCCGCATGGGTACGACGATCCTGCGCGGCGGACGCGTGATCGACCCCGCCGCCGGGACGGAGACGGTCGGCGACGTTCTCGTGCGTGGCAACAAGGTCGTGGCCGTCTCCCCCACGCCTCTCCTGGACGCCGACGCGACCGTCGTGGATGTGACCGGCCTCGTGGTCGGTCCTGGCTTCGTGGACCTGCACAGCCACGTGCACTCCATCGCCGGGCAGCGGCTCCAGGCCTTCGACGGTGTCACCACCAACCTGGACCTCGAAGCCGGGCTGATGCCCCTGGACGCCGCGTACGCCGCCGCTGCCGCCGCCGGGCGGGTGCTGAACTACGGCTTCTCCGCCTCGTGGGCCGCCGCCCGAGGCCAGGTCCTCGCCGGCGTCGCGCCGACCAGTGGCTTCGAGGCCGCGCTGCACCTGCTCGACAACCTCGAGTGGCAACGCACGTCCTCGCCGGCCGAGCTGGCGGCCTGGATGGGCCTCCTGGAGCGCGATCTCGCTGCCGGAGCGCTCGGGGTCGGCATCCTCCTCGGCTACGCGCCTCGTTCGGACCCGGCGGAGTACCTGGCGGTGGCCCGCCTGGCCGCCTCCGCCGGCGCGCCCACGTTCACCCATGTCCGCGAGCTGGTGGAGGCCGACCCGACCACCCCGGTCGACGGGTCGCGCGAGGTCGTGATGGCCGCCGCGGAGACCGGCGCCGCGATGCACCACTGCCACGTCAACAGCACCTCGCGGCGACACATCGACCGGGTCCTGGGAACTCTCGCGGACGCCACGGCGGCCGGTTCGCGGGTCACCGTCGAGGCGTACCCCTATGGCGCCGGAAGCACCAGCGTCGGCGCCTTCTTCCTCGCCCCCGAACGCCTCCCGGCGGCCGGTCTGAAGCCGTCCAGCATCGTGATGCTCGGCACCGGCGAGCGGATCGAGGACGCCACCCGCCTGGCCGAGGTCCGCGCGCTGGATCCGGGCGCGACGTGCATCGTGGAGTTCCTCGACGAGCGCGACGAGGCCGACCGCGAGCGGCTCCACCGTGCCCTCGCATTCCCCGACGCCATCGTCGCCAGCGACGCCATGCCACTGGAATGGCCGGACCGCCGAGAGGACACCCGCGCGTGGCCGCTGCCTCCCGGTGCCTCGACGCATCCACGCACGGCCGGCACCTTCGCCCGCAGCCTGCGCCTGATGGTGCGCGAGCGCGGCGCGTGGGAGTGGCCCGAGGCGTTCCGCCGCTGTTCCTACCTCCCGGCCCGCGTCCTGGACGAGGTCGCACCGACGATGCGCACCAAGGGGGTCCTGGCGTCGGGGGCGGATGCCGATCTCGTCGTCCTCGATCCGGCAGCGATCACCGACAACGCCACCCCCGTTGACCCGGTGCGGCCTTCGACCGGCGTACGCCACCTCCTGGTCGGCGGCACCTTCGTGATTCGAGACGGCGAGCTCGACACCGACGCCTATCCCGGGCGCCCCGTGCGAGGCATCCCACGCTGACGATCGTCGGTGCGCAGCGGCGGGTCAGCTCGGCCCGGTGCGCGGTGCGGCCTGGCCCCCGACGTGGAGGTAGCGGGTCCCGTCGCTGAGCTGGTAGGAGGCCACGGGAAGCCACCCCGGCCGGCCGGGGATCTGGGTCAGGTAGGCGTGCGGCGCGAACGGCACCAGCACTGCCTCGATCTCGTCGGTCCCCAGGGACGTGGCGAGAACACCACTGGGACGAGCGATGAGGACCAGGGCGCCGTCGCGTTCTTCCACGACGTAGGCCATCAGGGCCCGTTCGTAGGTGCCGACGACGTCGAGGGGGTCACTCACCACCGGCTTCGCGGGCGGTTGAGGGGGGTCCGGCACGGTGGTGCCGGCATGCTCGGCCAGCAGCTCCGAGAGGAGCACTCGGGAGAACTCCTGGGTGTCGTTGCTGTTGGTGAGCAGCGCGACCGTCACGGGCTCCCTTCCGGGACGACCGGGCAGGACCTGAAGATAGGCGGTCTGTCCGAGAGTCTGACCGTCGTGACCGAACACCGGGCGTCCCCAGTCGCCGAGCATCCACCCGAGCCCGACGGATGAGCCCGACGTCCAGGGCTCGGGGATCGTGACCTGGACGGCCCGCATCGCCCTCGCCGCCTCGACCGACAGCACCCGTTCGCCGTCGGCGGTCACGCCGTCGGCGAGATGAAGCCGGGCGAAAGCGAGCAGATCGACGGCCCGGGCCTGGATCAGACCGGCCGGCCCGGTCGCTCGCGGCAGCCCCCACTGGCTGCTGACCTGGCTCCCGAAGTGGCCGACGGCCGCACCCCACAGCAGCGCCTCCTCGGGGAGGGTGCCGGCGCTCGTCAGACCGAGCGGCGTGAACAGGCGCTCCCGCAGGACGGTGTCCCACGACTGTCCACGCACGACCTCGACGACCCGGCCGAGCACCACGAAGCCGGCGTTGCAGTAGCTCATCGTCGCCCCGAGCGGATGGCTGGCGGGCTGCTCGGCCAGCTCCGCCACGTAGCGCGCGACGCAGTCGTCTCCTCGGCCGGTGTCGGGGAAGAAGTCTCCGCCGATCCCGCTCGTGTGGTTGAGGAGGTGGCGGACGGTGACCCCTGCGGTGATGTCCTCGTCGAGCATGCGGAAGTCGGGCAGGTAGGTCCGAAGCGGAGCGTCGAGGTCGACCAGGCCCTCGTCCACGAGCTGCATCACCAGCGTCGCCGTCCACACCTTGGTGATGCTTCCGATCTGGAAGACGCTGTCCACGGTGACCGGCGTGCCGGTGCGAAGGTTGAGGACGCCGGTGGCCGCGAGAGCAGTGTCGTCACCGACGGCGAAGGCGAGGCTGGCGCCGACCACCTGGTACTGCTCGGCGAGCGCCGTCAGTCGTGCTTGCAGCCGGGCGGGATCCATCATGCCTCCGGAGCGAAGATGCCGACCTGGTCGACGACCAGCCGGGTCACGGTGCCGTCCGGATCGACGTCGGCGGTGACACTCACGCCCGGCAGCCCCAGGCAGGCGAAGGTCGTGCCGCCGGCGCCGGTCAGGACGAGGTCGCCGAGGATGTCCGAGCTCGCGACGAGGTCGTCGCCGCGCTTGCGGATGGCCAGCGCGGTCGGGCCCATCCGGTAGCTGCCGACCATCGCGTCGAGCAGCGCGTCCGTCGGCGGCTCGGGCTTCCGGTTGAAGACGGTGGGCGCGACGGCGGCCTCCAGAGCGACGGAGAGGCCACTGATCTCACCGTCCGCACCTTGGGTGAAGACCAGCGGGCAGTCTTCCTCGTGGTCGACGAACACCAGGTCCCAGGTGTCGTAGCCCCGGTGCTCCATCCGGAGCCGATCTCCGGCGTCGTGGAAGCCGGGAACGAGTACGTCGTCGTCGACGCGGAGCGTCAGCTCGCCGTAGGCAGGGTGGACGTAGGTGCCGGCGAACCCCGAGAGGGCGCGCGAAGCAGGCGCCTTGCTCGCCCCCTGCTGATGATGGTCGCGGGCCTCGCTGTGGCCGGTCAGCAGCGCTGTCTGCAGGTCGTGGATCCGCGTGCCCAGACCGGCGTCGGTGTCGCCGTACAGCCGGTCGAGGATGCCGTACATCAGGGGCAGGCGCAGATAGCTGCTGTCGAGGTTGGTGAGCACAGCCATGCCGATGCCGGCGCCCGGGACGATGCAGACGTCCGAGGAGTAGCCGAGGATGTTGCCGCCGTGATGCACGATCCGACGCCCGCGGTAGCTCTCGACCTGGCAGCCCAGGCCGTAGCCCAACGACGCGATCTCGTCGAACTGGTCGACGCTGATGCCGCCCAGCATCGACGGCCGATGCAGCTGCTCCAGCGCTGCCGCGGGCAACACCTCGGTGCGCCGGCCGAGCCTGGCCAGCAGCCACTGGGCGAGGTCCGTGACGGTGGACACGAGGCCACCGGCCGGTCCCGCCTTGTCCGAGGTGGACCGGGCCGGCGGAGTCTGCCGGGCGAAGCCGGTGCTGGTGGCCTTGTACGGCCACGCGAGCTGCGTGACAGCCGGGTCCTGCACCGAGAAGGCGGTCCTGGTCATCCCGAGCGGCTCCAGCAAGGAGTTGGTCACCGCGTCCCGCCACGACATGCCGGTCACCACCTCGATGAGGTGGCCCGCGGCGATGTAGCACAGGTTGTTGTAGTCCCAGGTGGTCCGCACCGGTCGCGACATCGGCAGGTGTCGTAGCCGTCGAGTGGTCTCCTCCAACGACATGGTCGTGTCACCGAACCAGACGAGATCGTGGCGGGGCAGCCCGGTCCTGTGGCTGAGCAGGTCGCGCGGGGTGACGAGCTCCGTGGCGTGCGGGTCGTGCATCGCGAACCACGGCAGGACCTCGCGGACCGGGGCATCGAGATCGAGCAGCCCGGCGTCGGCGAGCAGGCAGAGCGTGGCGGCGGTGAAGGCCTTGGTGTCGGAGGCGATCGGGAAGTGAGTCTCCGCGGTGACCGGTTGCCCGCCCTCCAGATCCGCCTGGCCGAACCCCTCGCACAGGAGTACGTCGTTCTCGTGCACGACGACGACGGCCAGACCCGGCACCGTGAACCGCGCCTGCTCCGTGGCGATCAGCTCACGGAGCGCACCGACATCTGCCATCAGGCGCCCGCACCCATCCCACCGTTCGACATGTGACGACCGTAGAGGCGGGATCGCTGCCCAGTCTTGGTGACAATGCACAAGACACGGAGACACCTGTGGTGACCTCCCACTAGAACGCACCCTCGCCGGGTCTCTCTCCCCCTGGTGCCGTCCAGTCTCACCTGGTCGAGGGTCTGCTCGAGCTCAGCAAGGCTCACCGCTCGAGCGCGGGCTGGGCCCGACCCGGGTCGATGGCGGCCGCCAAGGCGGTGTCGGCCAGGGTGCCGGTCCGGAACAGCTCGGCGGCGACCTGGGCGAGGGCCGGAGCCATCTGGATCCCGTAGCCCCCCTGACCGACGAAGCAGAAGAGTGTGGGCTCGTCGGGATGCGGGCCGACGATCGGCAACCGGTCCGGAGCGAAGGTCCGCAGCCCGGCCCAGCTGGTCTGCACACTGCGAAGCTGCAAGGTCGTCACGGCGTTGACCCGGTCCAGGACCCGGGCGATGTCGACGGGATCCGGCTTCACGTCGCCCGGCGGAACGTCGCTCTCATCGCCCGGCGACACCAGCACCCCTCCGCCCTCCGGCTTGAAGTACCAGGCCTCCGCGGCGTCCGCGACGACCGGCCAGTCCCTCGCGACCGGCACGGCAGAACGAGCGATGGCCACCGTGCGGCGTCGCGGGGACAGACCATGCCCGCTTCCGACGCAGAGCTCGGCGACCTGGTCGCCCCACGCACCCGCAGCATTGACCACGACGTCGGCACGCCAGCGCCGGTTGTCCTGGGTGCGGACCTCCCATCCGGATGCGCGTCGCTCGGCCGCCACGATCCGGGCTTCGGTGACGATCTGGCCGCCACGACGCCGAAGCCTTCCCGTGTAGTAGCCGTGGAGGGCGCTGACGTCGATGTCTCGCGCGCTGCCGTCGTAGGCGCCCAGGAGCACGTCCTGCACCCGCAGCACCGGACACAGCTCCCGGATCTGGTCTGCGCTCAGCGCCGTCAAGAACGGCTGGTGCGCGACCATGTCCTCCAGGGAGGTCGCGGTCGGCTCGTCCCACGCCGTGAACAAGCCCCCACGCGGGGTGAGGAGAGCCGGCAGGCCAGGCAGCGCCGTGAGCCGGGTGAAATCGGCCTCGCTACGCCGCGTCAGCTCCTGCACGGCGGGAGGTCCGTACCCGCCCAGGAAGAGCGCCGCCGAACGCCCGGTGCTGTGCATGGCGAGTGAGCGCTCGGCCTCGAGGAGCACTACGTCGCACTCGAGCGCCAGCTCGCTTCCCAGAGAGACACCCGCGATGCCTCCCCCGATGACGAGAACCCGCGTGCGTGCCATGGAGCGATTCTCAGCCGTGCAGCGTCAGGAAGACTTGTGCCTACAGCGAGAACTCACGCCCCCACGATGTGCGAGCTGGACAAGCGACGGCCGGTCAGGAGTCGGGGTACAGGTTCTGGAGGCGTACCTGACCGCGAGCGACCAGTCGGCCAGCCGTGTCCGAAGTCTCCACCAGCCACAGCTGCTGCGACCGGCCGCGGTGGAGCGGAGTGGCGACAGAGGACATCTCGCCTGTGGTGACCGCTCGGAAGAAGTCCGTGTTGTTGTTGACCCCGACGACCTTGCCACGGTCCCCGAGCCACGTGGCGGCACCGACGCTCGCGAGGGTCTCGACGACGCTGCAGTGGGCACCGCCGTGGACGATCCCGTACGGCTGATGGAGGTGGGGCGCCGCCTCCCAGGTCCCGCGCACCTGGTCGGGCGACACCTCGGCCAGCTCCAGGCCGAGATGGCGGACGAACTCCCCCAGGACGTCACCCACGGGCGCGTCGTCCCACGCATGACCTCCGGACTGACCAGCTTGCGCATCGCTCACCCGCCGGATTGTCGCAGCACCCTGCCCGAGGGTCGAGCGCGGCCCACGACCGGGCACGCCCCGGCAGGACGCTCATCCGAGCCGCGCGCGTCCAGCGTCGGTGATGACGCGGTCCTGCTTGTCCGTGGCGAGGAGCGGCGGGTCGGCGTTGTACATCCGGGCGAGGGCTGCGCGCTCGAGCCCGACCTCGCGGGCGAGCTGGTGGACCTCGAGCTTGTTCATCCGCCCACCGGGCGCCTGGGCCACCTGCCGGAGCAGCTCGACCGCCGGGTCAGCGGTGCCGCCGACGTCATCGTGCTCCACGGCGGGCGGCTCGATCAGCGCCTCCAGCTGGACCAGGATGCCGCGGAGCGCCTTGCGCAGGACGGCGACCTGCGCGTCGTCCGTGGCCGCACCCCCGCTGCCCTGCCAGGTGCGCTTGGGGTGTCGCCGCAGGTACTCCTGCTCCAGCTCCATCATCCGGGCGGTGTGGGTGGCGAACTGGTCGGCCGTGCCGTGCAGGAACACCCAGTTGCGGGTCTCGTGGGCGTTCTTGCCCTGCTGCTCGAGCTCCTCGTCGCTCAGCTCGCGGGCCGGGCGCCCGACGTACTCGGGGGGTCCTGTGGTCGGCATCAGTGGTGCTCCGTGGAGTCGAAGAGGTGGTCGAGGCCTGCATAGACCTTCCCGGCGTTGCCCCCGACGACCAGCGCGGCGAGCTCGTCGTCCAGGCCGAGGTCGACGACGGCGCGCGCGTTGATGGCCGTCCCGGGGACGCCGGGCCAGTCGGTGGCGAAGATCCACTTCCTGGCGAGGCGACCGAGGTCGTAGCGGCGGTAGTACTCCGGCAGCCGTTTCGGTGGTAACCCGGAGAGCTCGATCCAGACGTTCGGATGGTTGAGCGCCATGAAGCCTGCGGCGTCGTACCACCAGCCGCGTCCACCGTGCGCCAGGACGATGGAGAGCTCTGGGAAGGTACGCACCACGGGCAGCAGGTACGCCGGATCTGCGAGCTCGTTCATCGAACCAGGGAAGCTGCTGGTGCCGCAGTGCACGACCAGCGGCACCCCCCGTTCGACGAGCACCTGGTAGGCGGGGTACAGGGCGGCGTCGTCGCAGCGGAAGCCACCGTGAACGGGGTGGAGCTTGAGTGCGGCGGCTCCCAGGTCGAGCTGTCTGCCCACTTCGTCCGCGATCGGGTGGTGCAGGTGCGGGTTGACGTTGGCAACCGGCCGGAACCGAGCCGGGTTGTGCTCGACGATCGGAAGCAGGTCCTCGAAGGTCTGGTATCCGGTGGCCTTGGGGCTGTACTCGCAGAAGAGCAAGGCGGCGTCGACGCCCTGCTCCTCGAACAGCTCGTCCAGGGCCTGCGGCTCGGGGCGACCCTCGGCGTCCCACAGCTCCTCGAGGATCCCCGGAGGGCCGAAGTCCCGCGCCCAGTCGATCCAGGCCGGGCGGAGCGAACCGAGCACCGGCACGTGCACGTGGGCGTCGATCAGGACGCGACCGTCGAGCATCGGTCGCCTACCAGTCGCGAACGAGCTGGGTGTCGGTCTCCAGCTCGCCCACCTTGGACGCACCTCCGGGAATGCCGAGCGGCTCGTCGCGACCCGGCAGAACCTCGCTGAAGAAGATCAGGTTGTCGTTGATGAACTGCTCGTCCTCGTCGGGGACCCGCCGGTCCTGGCTGATCGCCTCGACCGGGCACACCGGCTCACAGGCTCCGCAGTCGATGCACTCCTTGGGGTTGATGTAGCTCTTGCGGCTCCCCTCGTAGATGCAGTCGACGGGACACTCCTCGACGCACGCCTTGTCGTTGACGTCGATGCAGGCGCTGGCGATCACGTACGGCATGGACGAGTCTCCTCCTGACGAGTGTTCACGTGGCGGCTCCCATGGGGTCGCCGGTGACCGTCTCGGCCGTGGACGGCTTGACGACCGACTCCACCAGGAGCGCCCTGACCTTGAACCGTTGGAGCTTGCCGGTCGCGGTCTTGGGCAGGTCGTCGGCGAACACGACCTGTCGCGGCGCCTTGAAATGGGCCAGGCCGTCCCGGCACCAGGTGATCAGCTCGTCGGGCGTCACGCCCGTGGCGACCACGACGGCGACCGGCTTGTCCAGTCCGTCGCTGTCGGCGACCCCCACGACCGCGGCTTGACGAACCCCGGGGTGCTCCAACAGCCGGCTCTCCACCTCGGCGGGCGAGACCCAGATGCCACCCGACTTGAGCATGTCGGAGTTGCGACCGAGACAACGGAAGTAGCCCTCCTCGTCGCACACGTAGGTGTCGCCCGTGCTGAGCCACGATCCCTGGAAGACCTGGCGGCTGGCATCCGTGCGGTGCCAGTAGCCGAGAGCGATCGAGTCGCCGCGCACGAAGAGCGCCCCCGGTTGTCCCGTGGCTGCGGGGGTGCCGTCGGCGTCGCGGACCTCCACGTCGTACCCCGGAACGGGCTTGCCTGTGGTGCCGGGACGGATGTCGCCGGGACGGTTGGACAAGAAGATGTGCAGCGCCTCGGTCGACCCGATGCCGTCGAGGATCTCCACGCCGAAGCGGTCGGTGAAGCGCTTCTGCAGCGGAGCAGGGAGCGGCTCGCCCGCGCTGGCGCACCAGCGCACCGAGGTGAAGGCGTCGTCGGGGAGGTCGCTGGCCACCAGGGCGGCGTAGAACGTGGGCACGGCGAAGAACAGCGTGGGGCGCTCCCCTCGGAGGCGCTCGAGCACGACCTGTGGGCTGGGTCGCTGCGGCTCCAGCACGGTGCTGGCCCCGACCGAGAACGGGAAGAACACGGTGTTGCCGATGCCGTAGGCGAAGAACAGCTTGGCGACCGAGAACGTCGTGTCGTCCGGCTGTGATGCCGAGGACCTGGTGCGCCGTAGGTCTCGCACACGAACCGGATGTTGGCGTGGCGGTGCATCGCGGCCTTGGGCAGCCCCGTGGTGCCGGAGGTGTAGAGCCAGAGCGCCCAGCTGTCGTCGACGGTCGGCGCGGTGTCACCGTCGGCCGGGTCGACCTCGAGGGCCGCCACACCGGCCGCGACGAAGGAGTCCCAGTCGTGGAGCCGGTAGCGGGACTCGGCGTCGAGGGCACCCGGGTCACCGACGTGGACCACGTGGTCGACGTCGGGAGCCGAGGTGAGCGCCTCGGCGACGTTGTCCGTGAACTCCTCGGTGCAGACGACGGCCCGCGCGCCGGAGTCGGCGATGATCTCCCCGAGCTCGGCGCCGTTGAACATCGTCGAGATCGGCACCGCCACGAAGCCGGCGTGGAACGCGCCGAGGATCGCGGTCAGCATCGGGACGTCGTCGGACATCACCAGCAGCACGCGGTCGTCCCGGCGCAGACCCGAGACTGCGCAGTGCGGCGCTGACCGTGCGGACCAGGCTGCTCAGGTCGGCGTACGTGAGGTCGCTCGCGCCGCCGCGCACGGCCACGGCGTCGCCTCGCCCCTCCGTGAGGTGACGGTGGACCAGGTAGTCCGCGGCGTTGAACCGGTCGCTCATCGGCTCAGACCCGCTGGTAGTCGTAGCTGCCCCGCTGCCCCGTGCCGAAGCGACGCAGCGCGCCCTCGGGCCCGGAGGCGTTGGGCCGGTTGAAGATCCAGTTCTGCCACGCCGTGAGCCGTCCGAAGATCTTCGTCTCCATCGTCTCGGGGCCGACGAAGCGGTGGTTGGCCTCCATGCCCGTGAGCGCGTCGGGCGAGAGCGAGGCGCGCTCCTCGAGCACGATGCGCAGCTCCTCCTCGAAGTCGAGGTCGTCGAGCGCCATGGTCACCAGCCCCAGCCGGTCGGCGGCAGCGGCCGTCCAACGGTTCGCCGAACGCGGCGCGGGCGGCCTCCAGGGCGTCGTCGTGCCCCCAGAACCGGCTGGCCAGACGGCTGATGCCGTTGCCCATCGGGTAGGCGCCGTCGTTGGACTCGGTGAGCACGATGCCCGCGGGTACGGCGTCCGGGTCGACGTCCTCGTAGACGCCGTCCAACATGTACTGCCGGTCCGAGGCGAGCGGGATCTCGAGGAGCAGTCCGGCGAAGCAGCTGCCCGGCTCGATCACCGAGAACAGGCTGCGGCTGGTGACGTCGAGCCGCTTGAGCAGGCGCTTGTAGAAGTGGACGGTCTCGTTGACGAACCAGTCGCCGGCCAGTTCGCGCAGCTGGGCGTCGTAGGCGAGCACCTGGTCGAGGTCTCCCTCGCTGCGGAAGACCCAGGTGCCGAGCTGCTGCTCGTTGGTGCGCAGCCGGAGGACCAGGTCGTCGAGCGCGCGGGTGACCGCAAGCGGCCAGTAGTCCACGCCCTGCTCGAGCACGGCCGCCGCATCGACCGGCGGCGCCTCGGTCGGCCCGTGCACCGTGATGTCCACCCTGCGCGCGTCCCGTGCGATGGCGGCGGAGACGTGGGGGTAGGTGATCGTGTCGCCGTCCTCGACCCGGTCGAGGGGGGTCAGCTCGACGCCGCGCTCGCCGCTGCGCGAGGAGCGACCGGCGGCGTACGACGCGCGCGCGCCGATCTGCTCGTCCCACTCCCGCTGGGGGAAGGTGGCGTCGACCAGACCCCAGGCGACGGCCGTGTTGCCGCGGTAGCCCTCGGACTTGGTGGCGAACAGGTCGGCCCGGTCCTTGCGGACGTGGCGCTTGTCGACGACGCGGGTGAGGCCACCGGTGCCGGGCAGCACTCCCAACAGGGGTACCTCGGGCAGGGAGACGGTGGAGGAGCCGTCGTCGATGAGGACGATGTCGTCGCAGGCGAGCGCAAGCTCGTAGCCGCCGCCGGCGGCGGTGCCGTTGAGGGCCGCGATCCAGGTCTGACCGGAGTTCTCGGTGGCGTCCTCGATGCCGTTGCGGGTCTCGTTGGTGAACTTGCAGAAGTTCACCTTCCACGCGTGGCTCGACTGCGCGAGCATCCGGATGTTCGCACCGGCGCAGAACATCCGGTCCAGGCCTCCGGTCATCACGACGGCCTTCACCTCCGGGTGCTCGAACCGCAGCCGTTGGACGACGTCGTACAGCTCGATGTCGACCCCCAGGTCGTAGGAGTTCCTCTTGAGCTCGTAGCCCGGGTACCAGACCCTTGGACTCGTCGACCTCGAGCGTGACCGTGGCCACCTCGTCGTCCACCGCCAGCCGCCAGTGGTGGTACCGGTCGGGGTGGGTGTCGAAGTCGACGACGGGCGCACCTTCGCCGTCGGCGCCCGCCGCCGGCTCTGCACCGGACTCGGCAGGACCGGCCTGCTCCTGCTGAACGGTGGTCATCTGAGGCGCTTCTTCCTGACCCGGTCGGGACGAGGGTCCGCCTGTGAAGGCGGCACCGTTGCGGTCGCTAACATTCTACGAAAAGATGATGTCTCGTCAACCAGGTGTGGAATGACTGAAGGAGGCTGGGGTGACCGACGCTCCGTCCGCACCACTGAGCCGCCGGCGCGAGATCGGTTCGGCGAGCGCTCGTTCGATGCTCCTCACCGTGCTCGGCGAGTTCGCACTGCCCCGGCAGGAGCCCGTGTGGACAGCGACCATCCTCGAGGCACTGGGGCGTTTCGACATCGAGCAACGGGCTGCCCGGCAGGCCATCGCCCGCACGAACGCCGAAGGGCTCCTCGCCTCGCAGCGGCACGGGCGTCGTACGGCGTGGGTGCTGACCGACCACGGGACCGACCTGCTCGCGGAGGGCACCACGCGCATCTACGGGTTCATGCGGCAGCCACACGCATGGGACGGACGCTGGCTGGTCCTGAGCGTGTCCATCCCGGAGAGCCAGCGCAAGCTGCGCCACCGGCTCCGCACCCAGCTGACCTGGTTGGGCCTGGGGTCGCCGACGTCGGGCTTGTGGATCAGCCCGGACACCACCCACGCCGACGAGGTCAACCGAGTGGTGCGAGGAGCTCGACCTGGTCTCCCAGTCGTTCGCCTGGGTCGGGCCGACGGCAGGGATCGGCGAGGAGACACACCTCGTGGAAGCCGCGTGGGACCTGGCCGATGTGGAGAAGCGCTACCTCGCGTTCCTGGACGAGTTCGAAGGTCGGCGGACCACCAGCGCAGCGGACGCGTTCGTCGCCCAGGTCGAGCTCGTCCAGGCCTGGCGACGCTTCCCGTTCCTCGATCCGGACCTGCCGCGCGAGCTCCTCGACCACGACTGGCCCGGACCCCGGGCCGCCTCGGTCTTCCACGAGCGGCACGCGCAGTGGCACCGGCAGGCGCAGCGCGAGTGGGAGCAGCTTCAGGCCGCGGCGGCGGACAGGATCTGAGGGTCGCCTAGTACTGGTGCTCCTCGACGTTGACGTAGCCGCCCTGATCCTCGTGCCCGGGACCCTGGCCGGCCGGGTCCTGGGCGGCGACGTACGTCTCCCTCGTTCGCTGTGGTCGCATCGAGGACGGTGGCGTACGTCGTTCCCACGCGCTTGCGCAGGTCACCGTCGACCGGCCCGCGGAACCCCCTGACGACGAGCCAGTCGTGCACCAGATCGCGCTGCGCATGGTCGCGGATCCGGTTGTGGATGTAGTTGAGGCCCCGCGAGGCGGCCTCCTCGTCGAGCTTGCCGAGGATGAACGTGCCGACCCCTGACTCCTGGCGGTCCGGGGCCACGGCCAGCAGGATCTCGGCGTCACCGCCCCAGGTGGTGTCCAGGCGGCCGTAGCCGACGACCTCCCCGTCGGCTCCGCGTGCGGACCACCAGTCGCCGGGCAGGCTCTCGCCGTCGGTGAAGGTGAGCACGAAGGCACCCTCGGGAGCGCCACCGATGACTCGCGCCTTGTCGGCGTCCCACACGGGGGCCTCCTCGCGGACCCAGCTCAGGTCACCACCGGCATCCGCCGTCATGTCAGGCCACGCCCTCTTCGACGAGGTGGACGTAGTCGAACTCGACCGGCTGGTCGTTGATCCCGGTCTTGGGTGCGGCGATCCAGCCGGCGAACTTGCCGTACTCGTACTCCGGCACCATCAGGTCGGCGACGGCTCGGCGGTCCTCCGGAGTCGGAAGCCAGTCACCGATGCTCTGCTGGTACGTCGCCTCGTCGAGCACCTCGCCCTCCGGGCTGACGAAGTGCCCGGCGTAGGCGCCCACCTTCCGGTTGAAGCCCTCGTGGGGAAGGATCAGCCGCTCGTCCAGGCCGGCGTCCTCGAGCTCCTGGTTCCATCGACGGACGCCGTTGGCGCAGTCGGCGGCGTACTCGTCGCGGAGGTCGAGGTTCAGCGCGCTGAGCATCGGGACCTCCTTCTGCCTGATCTCGCCGTCCTCGATGTAGTTCATGGTGCGCGTGTCCTCGAGAAGGACGTGGTCGTCCTTGCGCCGCGTCTCCTGCCAACGGCCCTTGAGGCCGGAGCTGTAGTAGTTGCCGGCGTTGGTCGACTGCTCGGAGCCGAAGAGATCCATCGAGACCGAGTACTGGAAGTTGAGGTACTTCTGGATCGCGTCGAGCGGGATGACGCCGTCCTCGAAGCCCGCCTTGCCGCCGTTCTCCTTCATCACCTGCGCGGTCCGCTCGACGATGCGCTGGACGCCGGTCGTGCCGACGAACATGTGGTGCGCCTCCTCCTTGAGCATGAACTCGCAGGTCCGCGCCAGCGGGTCGAACGCCGACTCCTTGAGGGTGCCGAGCTGGTACTTCCCGTCGCGGTCGGTGAAGTAGGTGAACATGAAGAACTGCAGCCAGTCGGTGGTCTCCTCGTTGAACGCGCCCAGGATCCGCGGCGCGTCGAGGTCACCGGAGTTGCGCTTGAGCAGCTGCTCCGCCTCCTCGCGGCCCTCGCGACCGAAGTAGGCGTGCAGCAGGTAGACCATCGCCCACAGGTGCCGGCCCTCCTCGACATTGACCTGGAACAGGTTGCGAAGGTCGTAGATGCTCGGCGCGGTGTTGCCGAGGACCCGCTGCTGCTCGACCGACGCGGGCTCGGTGTCGCCCTGGACCACGATCAGGCGCAGCAGGTCGGCCCGATGCTCGCCCGGGATCTCCTGCCAGGCCGGCTCGCCCTTGTGCTTGCCGAAGCTGACCACCCGGTCCGGGTCGGCCTCCGCGAGGAAGATTCCCCAGCGGTACTCCTCCATCGGCACGTGGTCGAAGTGCGCCCAGCCGTCGCGGCCGACCGCGATCGCGGTGCGCAGGTAGACGTCCTTCGTCGGCAGCGCCGGGCCGAGGGTCTTCCACCACTCGAGGAACTTCGGCTGCCATCCCTCCAGTGCTCGCTGGAGACGACGATCGTCGTTGAGGTTGACGTTGTTGGGGATCCGCTCGCTGTAGTCGATCTTGCTGAGCGGCCCGGTGGGGCTGGGGGCCGGACCTGTGCGCGGGTCGGTGGACGTCATCGCTCGGTGTCTCCTCGTGCTCGAAGGGCTACCTTTACGTTCTACACTTAGTGGACGAAGTTGCCAAGCAACTGTCGCATATTTCTCGACGCACCAGCTCGGGAAGCCGGCGGCGGTGAGCGAGGTCAGCGAATGCCGTTGTCGAGCAGCAGGCGTACGTCGGTCGGCGTGCCGCGACGGAGGGTGACCGGACGCGTCGTACGGGCGACGTAGCCGCCGAAGGAATGGCTGACGCGGATCTCCGCGGCGCCTGTCTGGCTGGAGAGCCGGAACCGGCCCTGCGCGTCGGTCTGCGTCGCGGCGACGCGGCGGCCGTCGCGCCACAACGAGACCCGTGCGCCGGCCACGGGCTGGCTCGGGCACGAGCGCTCCGCGCGGGCAACCGGGCACGGCGCAGACAGCACCACCACGCCGGTGACCGTCGCCTGGCCACCGGACGCCTCGGCGCCGGCGTCGGGCCTGACCGCCGCGAGCACGCCGACGCCGGCGAGGACGGCGACGACGATTGCCAGGACGCGAAGCGGATGCCGGGTCACAACAGCCAGGTGCATGCCGGTTGGACGTGCTGGCAACCCGATCCGCTCCCTCCGGTGCCCGCGATCACCGTCCCGGTCACCTCTTCCCAACTGTGACAGGCACGCGTACGTTCGACCCTTGTGTGACACAGGCCACACTCCGACACAAGCGTGACGCCGATCGTCGCGCAGAGAGCAGGCGAGTCGAATGCGGAGCCGTCTTCTGATGCTAGGGGCGGCGTTGCCGCTCGTCGCTGTGCCCTTGGTCCTGCCCTCGGGGGTGAGCCAGGGCGCCGTGACGCATCCCGGCATCACCGGCGCGACGCGCACGATCTCCGCCGGCCCGGCGGTGGCCTTCCCACGGCCCCAGCAGGGCACGGTCGGCGCTCCCGCCTCGCCGGAGATCAACCCGGCCGGCCCGGCCGAGGGCGACCCGGCCGACGGTGCGAGCGCGGCCACGAAGAAGGCCCTCGCGCGGGCAAGGGGTGGTTTCACCTTCAACCGCGCGGTGCCCGGCGAGGCGGCCCGGTCCCGACAAGCCTCCCGTCGGCACAGCGCAGTCATCGTCCGGAACGGCCCCCAGCTACGGGCCAGCTTCCACGCCCTCGACCACTTCGACTCCCGTACGGCTGACAACGGCAACGACTTCTCCAACGAGCCGCCAGACCAGGGTCTGTGCGTCGGCAGCGGCCACGTGTTCGAGTCGGTCAACACCGCCGTCCAGGTCTACGACAAGAACGGCACCGGGCACGGAGTCACCAGCCTGAACCGGTTCTACGGGCTGGCGTCGGCGATCGTCCGGCCGGCCGGACCGTTCGGACCCAACGTGTTCGATCCCACCTGCGTGTTCGACCCGCAGACCAAGACGTTCTTCCAGGTCGCCGACGACCTCGGTGTCGACCCGGCCACCGGCGCGCTGACCGGCCAGGCGCTGCTCGACATCGCCGTGACCAAGCACCCGCTCGGCACCTGGCAGGTCTACCAGCTCGACGTCACCGACGACGGTTCGAACGGCACACCCGTGCACGACGGCTGCCCCTGCTTCGGTGACTACCCGCACATCGGGTTCGATCGCAACGGCTTCTACATCGACACCAACGAGTTCTCGATCTTCGGTCCGGAGTTCGACGGCGCTCAGGTCTACGCCTTCGACAAGTCCGAGCTCGCCGGCGGCGCGGCGACCATCCACGTCACCCAGTTCGACACCTCGGGCGCCGACCAGGGCAACGGCGGCTTCACCGTCTGGCCCGCCCAGTCCCCGTCGGCCAGCGACTTCGACGGCTCCAACGGCGGCACCGAGTTCTTCCTGTCGTCCAACGCGGTCTTCACCGACGCCGGGGCCTCCGACAACATCGTGGTCTGGTCGATGACCCACACCAACTCCCTGGGCCGCAACAACCCGAACGCGGTGCTGCAGGACGCCAGAGTGCCCGTGGCGACGTACTCGGTCCCACCGCCGGTCGAGCAGAAGCCAGGTCCGGCGCCGCTTCTGGAGTGCCTCAACGACCCGGTCTGCCGTCCGCAGGTCGCCGACCCCGGGCCCCCGGAACAGCTGCAGACGCTCGACTCCAACGACAGCCGCATGCAGCAGGTGGTCTACACCGGACGCCAGCTCTACTCGTCCCTGGACACCGCGATCGACGTAGCGGGTGCGACCCACGCCGGCATCTCGTGGTTCGTGCTGGACCCGCGCGGCAACAACAACAGCGTGTCGGCAACCGTCCGCAACCAGGGCCAGCTCGGACTGGCCGACAACGACCTGACCTACCCGGCGGTCGGCGTGACGTCCAGCGGGCGTGGAGTGATGGCGTTCACCCTCGCGGGACACGACTTCTTCCCCAGCGCCGCCTACGCGGGCATCAGCGCGTCCGGGGTCGGTCCCATCCATGTCGCTGCCGCAGGGCTCGGCCCTCAGGACGGCTTCGCCGGATACAACATCTTCAACGCGCCCAACCCGGCCCGGCCACGATGGGGCGACTACGGCGCCGCGTCCGCTGACGGCTCCGACGTCTGGATCGCGTCGGAGTACATCGGCCAGACCTGCACCCTGGCGGAGTACCAGACCCCGCCGTTCGGGACCTGCGGCAACACCCGAACCGCCTTGGCGAACTGGGGGACCCGCATCAGCAGCGTCCGCCCGTAGCCCCGCGCCGCCCGCCCGCCCGGCCGGGCGGGCGGGGCGCGTCCTGGGTGACGCCGGACACATGAACCGGACGTCATCTCCGTTTCTGGTCTAGGCTGCAGGCTCCATCGACTCGCGAAGGATGTCTGTGTCCGCCACCCAGCGTCGGTCCCACTACCAGGTCACGTTCGCCGTCCTTGCCGTCTCGGTCTCGGCGTTCGCCCTGCTGCAGTCCCTGGTGGTGCCGGTCCTCGCCCAGATCCAGGCGGACCTGCACACGAGCCAGACGACCGTCACCTGGGTGCTGACCGCCTACCTGCTCTCGGCATCGGTGTGTACGCCGATCGTGGGTCGCGTCGGTGACAAGGTCGGCAAGGAGCGGATGCTGGTCGTCGCCCTGGTCGCACTCTCGGTCGGATCACTGATCGCTGCGCTGGCCACGAGCATCGGGCCGATGATCGCCGGCCGGGTCATCCAAGGGGTCGGCGGCGGGGTGCTGCCGCTCTCGTTCGGGATCATCCGCGACGAGTTCCCCGAGAAGAAGGTGCCGAGCGCGGTCGGTGCGGTCGCTTCACTTGCGGCCGTCGGTGCCGGCCTCGGGCTCGTGCTGGCCGGGCCCATCGTCAGTGCCTTCAACTACCACTGGCTGTTCTGGTTCCCCATGATCATCACCGCAGCGGCGGCCCTTGCCACGGTGGTGTTCGTGCCGGAGTCACCGGTCCGGACGCCGGGCAAGATCAGCATCCTGCCGGCCGTCCTGCTGTCCTCCTGGCTGGTGGCGCTCCTGCTGGCCCTGAGCCAGGGGTCGAAGTGGGGCTGGACCTCGACCGCCGTTCTCGGGCTTCTGGTCGTGGCCGTCGTGCTGGCTGGCGCCTGGGTGTGGGTCGAGAATCGGTCGGCCTCTCCGCTGATCGACATGCAGATGATGCGGCTGCCGGCCGTGTGGACGACGAACCTGGTCGCCCTGCTCGTCGGGTTCGCGATGTACGCGTCGTTCGCCTTCCTGCCGCAGCTGAGCCAGACCCCGAGTGTGGCGGGCTACGGCTTCGGCGCCTCGGTCACGGAGTCCGGCCTGATCCTGCTGCCGTCCTCGGTCACGATGTTCCTGGCCGGGATGTACTCCGCGCGCGCGGCTCGACGTATCGGTCCGAAGGCTGTGGTCGTCACCGGCTCGCTGATCGTCGCTCTCGCCATGGGAATGGTCGCGTTCGCTCATGCCCAGCCGTGGGAACTCGTGCTCGCCAACGCGGTGATGGGGGTCGGGGTCGGCCTGATCTTCGCCTGCCTGTCCAACCTGATCGTCGCCGCTGTACCCCCCGAGCAGACCGGCGTGGCCAGCGGCATGAACGCGAACATCCGCACCGTCGGTGGCTCCATCGGCGCAGCCGTCATGGCCACCGTCGTGACCGCCAGCGTGTTCCCCAACGGGCTCCCGCACGAGTCCGGCTACACCCGCGGCTTCGTGATGCTCATGGCCGTGATGCTCCTGTGCGCCGCAGTCGCCCTCAAGATCCCACCCGTCCGACGCAGCGTGATCGAGGACCATCTCGTGGGCGAGCCCGAGCACGCCGAGCTCGGCATGGTCGCCGGCGGCACCCTCATCGGCGACAAGAGCGAGTAGCGCACGCTCGGGGCCGCACCTAGGCGGCGAAGAAGATCCCGGGCCGCAGGAACTCCTCCATCATCATCAGCATCTGCGAGGACTCGGTCGTGATCTGCTTGCCGTAAGGACCACGCGCTCGGGCGATGCCCGCTCCCAGGACGTGGATCAGTGCGCTGCGGAACGCCTCGATCTCGGGCAGAGGTTGGTCGACCAGAACGTCGCCCACCGCCGTCAGGCCGCTGACGATCGTGCCCCCGTAGCACTCGTACTCCGCGCTGAGCTCGGTCATGTCGGTGGCGACAGAGGACAGCACCTCGCGATTGAGGCGTCCAGGAGCGCGCACGGCCGCATCGAGCCAACGCTCGAACACGGCCACTTCCTCGACCGCGAAGCGTCCATAGCGCCCGGACACACCGCTGAGGATGAGGAAGGGGGCGAACTGGAGGGTTCGCCACTGGACGGAGTCGAACTGCTCTCTGTAAGTCATCGTCGCCTCCTTGCGTCCGTGACCCAAGGATGCCCCTCGGTCATCACCTGGGCAATCAGCGCAGGAACAAATGTGGGGTTGGCCCGCGGCTATGCCGAGGGAGTCGACCTCAGCAGACGCTGTGCTCGGCGAGGTGGGTCCGCGCCCACAAGGCCGCGGAGGTGCGGTCGGCGACCCCGATCCGCTGGAACACGCTGCTCAGGTGGGTCTTGACGGTGCTCACGCCGATACCCAGGCGCACGGCGATCTGCTTGTTCGCCAAGCCCAGGCTGACCAGGCGCAGGACGTCTTGCTCGCGCTCGGTCAGCTCGAGCGTCTCGCCCGGGTCCACCACGCCGAGCAGTGACCGGGTCACCCGCGCGTCGATGGGGCTCTCACCGCGCAGCACCGAGCGCGCAGCCTCGACCAGGGACGCGGACGGAGAGTCCTTGAGCTGGTAGCCGTCGGCACCTGCCCGCACGACCCGTTGGACCGTTGCCGGGTCGACGCTCGAGGTCAGCACGAGGATCCGACAGCTCGGTTTCAGCGCCCGCAGCTCGTTCATCACCGCCTCACCGTCGTAGCCGGGCATCGAGAGGTCGAGCACGACGAGATCCGGCTCGGTCCGGATGAACGCCGCAGCCGCCTCGACGGGATCCTGGACGGCGGCTACGACCTCGAGGTCGGGTTCGGCTGCGAAGACGCACTCCAGGCCGAGCAGGATGGCCGGATGGTCGTCGACGAGAAGGATCGATGCAGTCACAACGGGGTCTCCCATCTGATCTCGGTGCCACGGCCGGGTGCCGTGCTCACCTCGAGGTGGCCGTGCACCTCGTGCGCGGCGTCGGCAAGCGCGCGGAGCCCGAGGTGCCCATCGGGTCTGCGCAGGTCCAGCTGGACCTCCGGACTCAGCCCGACGCCGTCGTCCCGGATGACGAGGCAGAGGCGTTCCCCGTCGACGTAGGTCCTGATCGAGACCGTCGACGCTTGCGCGTGGCGTCCGACGTTCCGGAGCGCCTCCTGGGCCACCCGGTACGTCGCCTCGAGTGCCGGCCCGGGCAGGCGCCGGACGATGCCGTCCTCGACCGTGACCTCCACCCCACGCGAGCGCAGCGGCTGAGCCAGGTCGTCGAGGGCCTGTCCCAGGCCGTCCTCGGCCAGCGTGGGCGGGTAGACCACGATCAGCGTCGTGCGCAACGCCTGCACGCTCGAGCGAACCGACTCGGCGGTCTGGTGGAGCAATGTCTCGGCGCGCGTGGCGTCACCGGCGCCCATCGAGGCGCGGGCCCCTTCGACCAGGTAGGAGGTGCCGATGAGCTCTTGGACGACGCCGTCGTGCAGGTCACGTGCGACGTTGCGCCTTTCCCGGGTCGACACCTCCTCCGCAGCGGCCTGAAGCTCGCTCTGGCGCCGCCGCAGCCAGCGCAGGTTCACCGCGATGAGCCACGCCTGGAACAGAGCGAACAGGGCCAGCAGGCTGGCCGCGAGGATCGACAGCCTGGTGAAGAGGCTGGCGCGACGCTCCTTCACCTCGTCGTAGCTCGTGTAGGTCTCGAACAGCACCTGCCGCCCGTCGGCACCCCGCAACGCCATGTAGACCTCGACCATCCGCGAGCCGAGTGCCCGGTCCGAGATGTTCTCCGAGCGGCTCAGATCGCTGACGTTGGCGGCTGACCTGCCGGTGGTCAGGACGCGCCGCTGCTCGTCGTCGGGGGGGAAGGACCTGCCGATCTCGGCGGGATCGCTGCTGTAGAGCACCGTCCCGTCGGTCGACCAGATCTTGACGCGGCGGATCAGGGTCCGGTGCAGGAGGCCGTCCCGGTCACCCACGACCCGGTTCAGCCGGTCGAGGGCGCCCGGCTGACCGTCGAGGGCCGCCGAGGTCAGCTGTGGCTCGATCACGGTCTCGCCGACGAGCTCGGTCAGGTGCCGGGCATCGGTCAGTGCCTGGTGCTCCGCGATCCGAGCGCAGATGAGATAGCCCATCACGAGGAGGACCATCAACGCACCCAGGCTTCCGGCGAGAATGCGGTGCACCGTCTGACGGGCGCGATCGGGCCGGGGAGGTGTCGCTGCTCCGTCCGCGAGGACTACGCGCGTCCACGCGGCTTCCTCGGTCATCTGCATGGCGCACGTCCCACCGTGAGGTAAAGGTCATCCGGGCCGCGGCGTGAGCCGCGCCCGATGTTGACCCGGGGACCTTGGGGAAAACTTGTGGTCGACGGCCTCCTGCGATCGGCCTAGGCCACTCGTTCGATGGTGGCCGGCCTACCTGTCGGCGCACTGTGGCGAAGTCCGCAATTTTCGGTCGGACCCCGCACCAGGAGGTAACCGCTATGAGGTCGACTAGGAACAACAGGCTGCGCGAGACCGGACTCGCTCCGGCAGCGCCGCCTAGATCGCGTCCCGGCCGGCTCCGTGTGGCCACGGTCGGGCTCGCCCTGGCCGGCCTCGGCGGCCTGGCCGTGATCTCCTCCGCCCCGGCCTCGGCGTCCACGATCACCGGCACCATGGTCACCCAGAACCTGACCGCGCCCGGGGGTGGCGCCTGGTTGCCGGGTGGGGGTGGGCACTTCTGGGTCAGCGACAATGCGCTGGGCCTGTGCGAGACGGTGCCCGCCACCTTGAGCACCACCAAGTGCAACGGGACCGCGAAGGGCGGTCAGGTCGTCTTCGACGCCGCTAAGAGCCTGGTCTACCAGGCGGACACGACCTCGAAGACCAACCAGGTGATGCGCTTCCCCTACACCGCCAGCAACGACAGCCTCGGCGGTTCGACCCGGCTGACCGTGGCGAACGTGACGGCGGTCGGCGGCGGCAGCGGCGGCGGTCGCAGCATGGGACTGGCGATGTTCACCGGACCGGACGGCACGCAGCGCCTCTATGTCGGCTACCTGAAGTCCGGCGACATCATGCAGGTGCTCAACCCTTCGGGGAAGAACGCAGCAGGAGCTACCGTGACTCCCGCCGTCACCAAGATCGGCAACACCAGTGACGGACGCGGCGTCACGTCGATGACGGCGTTCACGTGGACCGACACGGCCGGCGTCCGGCACGACGACCTGTACATCGGTGAGTCCGGTGGCAACGGGCTCTCGGTCATCAAGGACGTCGACGGCACCGGCGGCCGCCCGGCCTGCGGAAGCGGCCAGACGCCGTGCGGCGCCACCACCGTGACCAACGCGAGCGGCGGGGCCCTCTTCAGCTTCCCCGGTGGCCTGGACAGCGATGCCAACGTGCTCTACATCGCCGACGCCCCGCGCAACACCCCGGGCCAGGTCCTGGTCTGGAACCCCGTCAGCGGGACCCAGGGCGTGCTCTCCACCGACATCACCCCGGCGTACACCTCGACCTTCGACGGTGCACGGCGTACCCAGTACCAGGACATCACCGGCATCGCCCTCAACCCTGGGACGCAGGACCTCTACGTCGGTGACGACCCGAGCTTCCCGCTGGCCGTCCCGGTCACCGCGCAGGGGCACCTCTGGAAGATCTCGGGCAACGCCCAGCGACCGACCATCAGCACGGTCTCGCCGAGCACTGGTGACGTCGCGGGCGGTGACATCGTGACGATCACCGGCACGAACCTCGCCAACAGCGTCGCCGGCGCCGCAGACCCGACGGCCTTCGGTACGACGATCAAGTTCGGCACCCTGACCGCGACCAACGTCTCCTGCACCTCTGACGGTACGTCGTGCACGGCCACGAGCCCTGCGGCTCCCGGCACCGGAGCGGTCGACGTGCACGTCACCAACGTCGACGCGCAGACCAGCGCTGTCGGCGCCGCCGACCAGTTCACCTACACGCAGTCCACCGTCGTCACGCCGGGTTCGCCGGTCGTCACCGGGATCACCCCGACCTCGGGTGTCAGCGTCGGGGGCACCAAGGTCACGATCACCGGCACCGGCCTGGTCAACGCCGACGGCACCAACGCCGTCACGTTCGGAACCGACCCGGCCAGCGGGGTCAACTGCACCGCTGACGGCACCAGCTGCACCGCGCTGAGCCCCGGTGGTCCCGACGGCACCACCGTGGACGTGCAGGTCAAGACCGCCGTGGCCACGAGCGCGGCGACCGCGGCCGACAAGTTCACCTACCGCGCTGCCGAGGGCAAGCTCTTCGCCAGCGGCATCACCGCTCCCAAGGGCGGACTCGTCTGGATCCCGGACACCACCGCTGCCGCCGGCCACTACTGGGTCTCCGACCACGGCAACGGCCTGTGCCGGCTCGACCCCGTCCCGGGGACGACCGTCACTGCGCCCAACGTCGCGGCCTGCGACCCGGGCTTCGCCATCGGCTCTCCCGGTCAGGCGGTCTACGACCCCCGGGCCAACGCTGACGGCACCCACTGGGTCTACGTCCCGGACAACGCGGTGAAGAGCCCCGGCGTCTGGCGGTTGACCTTCGACCCTGCCACCGCGACGATCAGCAACCCGGTCGCCATGGCACCCGGCCTGATGGACAACCTGAAGACCAACTCCCTGGTGCTCGACCCGGTCAAGGACGTCCTCTACGTGGGCGACCTGGTCGACGGCAACATCCGTCGGATCAACGGCGCCAACGGCGACCCGCGCTCCCAGACCGTCGACATCATCGCCACCACGCAGCCGCAGAAGGTGGGCGGCGGGGCAGTCGGCCGCGGGATCAACGGCACCATGGCGTTGCTGGGCAATCACCTCTACCTGCCCGAGAACAACGCGGCGACCTACGTGGACGTGACCGCGCCGTGCGCCAACCCCACGGTCAGCCCCAACCCGGCCCCGTGCTTGACGACGACGGTCAACTTCCTGAACACCCCGGCGCCGGTGTTCGTGGCAGGTGTCGCGACTGACCCGACCCACGGCTTCGTGTACATCTCGGAGTCGCCGGGTGCGGCGAACGCCACGATCTACCGTTTCGACGACTCGACGATCACGAACGCGAACCCGGGTGGTTCTGCGGGCATCGTCTACGTCACGCAGGGCCGGGTGCCGGCCGCCGGCACGCCGGACGCCACCGTGTACTGCTCCCTGACCTGCACACGGCCCGCGGACCCGGCACTGACCCCTGGAGGCACGACCGGGTTCCCGTTCGCGCAGGGGCTGTACGTCGACCCGAACACCTCGAAGCTCTTCGTCACCGAGGACGGTACGGCGGGCGCCCGCTCCGGGAGGGGACACGCCTGGGTGGTCCCGTTCATTCCGTGACGGGCTAGCTGACGGTCGTGGCCGCACCCCCTGCCCCGAGGGTGCGGCCGCGGCCGTCTCAGGCACAGACACGGGCGGGGCCGAGTCGGCTACGACCTCAGGATCTTGTCCATCGACTTGCCCCGTGCCAGCTCGTCGACCAGCTTGTCCAGGTAGCGGATCTTCTGCATCAGCGGATCGTCGACGTTCTCCACGCGCACCCCGCACACCACGCCCGTGATCGAGGTCGCCTTCGGGTTGAGGCGGGCGTCGGCGAAGAAGTCCTCGAAGGTGGTACCGGCCGTCAGGTGACGGCCCAGGGCCGTCTCGTCGAACCCGGTCAGCCACTGGATCACCTGGTCCAGCTCGGACTTCGTGCGACCCTTCTTCTCCACCTTCGTCACGTAGTGGGGATACACCGACGCGAAGCTGGTCGTGAAGATCCTGCTCATCGTCAGGAGCGTAGCCGTCGTACAGGCGATCCCGGTCGGGTCACTAGTCTCGTCACATGAGCGCGACGGGTGAGCCAGTGCCCTTCGAGGTCTATGAGCCGGGTGTGTACCTCCATGGCACGAAGGCGGACCTCGCGGCCGGCGAGACGCTGACACCCGGCCGCGAGTCGAACTTCGAAGCCGGCCGAGTGATGAACCACGTCTACTTCACCGCGACCCTCGACGCCGCGGTCTGGGGCGCCGAGCTCGCTGCGGGCCGGGGCCGCGGGCGCATCTACCTCGTCGAGCCGATCGGCGAGTTCGAGGACGACCCCAACGTCACCGACAAGAAGTTCGCCGGGAACCCGACGCAGTCCTTCCGCAGCCGCGAGCCGCTGCGCGTGGTGGGCGAGCTCGTCGACTGGGTCGGCCACTCTCCGGAGCAGCTCGAGGCAATGCAGAAGGGACTCAGGACCTTGAAACAGCAGGGTGCGGCCCAGATCGAAGACTGAGCTGTCAGCGTGGAGCCGACGGCGAGACGGTTCAGAGCCGCCGCATCGCCGTGGTGCTGAGCACCAGCTCGCCGAGCTCGTCCGAGGCGTCCGCGTCCACCTCGGCCTCGATCACCCAGTCGTGGTGGCCCGCGGGGTCGGCGAGGGTCTGGCGGACGGGCCAGCGACGGCCGGGGCGCTCGACCACGAACAGGTCCGGGCCTCGGGCGTCGGAGTCGGTGCCGACGGAGTCGTGCTCGGCGTAGTAGTCCTCGATCGCGGCGTCCCATGCCTTCCGGGTCATCACGACCTCGCGCGGGGGGTCGAGGCGCCCGGCGTCGGCCTCCTCCAACGAAAGCCAGGCCACCGAGGTCGTCCCGCGCGACCAGCTCCACCCGCCGCCACATCGCGTTGCGGATCATCACCCGGAACGCCTGCTCCTGCTGGGACAGCGGACGGGGCGGCGGGGGTGCAGCGGCATCGGTGAGTGTGCGCGGCGCGTGGTCGGGGTCCGACAGCGCCTCCCACTCGTCCAGCAGCGACGAGTCGGTCTGACGCACGGTCTCCCCCAGCCACGCGATCAGGTCCTCCAGCTCCGGCGGCCGGTGCACGGCGGGCACCGTCTGCCGCAGCGTGCGGTAGGCGTCGGAGAGGTAGCGCAGCAGCAGGCCCTCCGAGCGCGCGATCTTGTAGCGGCCGACGAAGTCGGTGAAGCCCATCCCCTGCTCGTACATGTCCCGCACCACCGACTTCGGGTCCAGCGCATCGAGGGGCAGCCACGGATGCGTCTGCCGGTAGGTCTCGAAGACAGGCTCCAGCAGGTCGGAGAGCGGCTTCGGCCAGGTGACCTCCTCGAGCAGCGCCATCCGCTCGTCGTACTCCAGGCCGTCGGCCTTCATCTCTGCGATCGCCTCGCCACGAGCCTCGTGCTGCTGGGCGAACAGGATCTGGCGCGGCGGGTCCAGCACGGCCTCGACCACGGATACGACGTCCAGCGGGTACGTCGGCGCCTCCGGGTCGAGCAGGTCCAGCGCCGCGATCGCGAACAGCGCCAGGGGCTGGTTGAGCGCGAAGTCCTCGGGCAGCTCGACGGTGAGCACGTAGCGGCGGCCGAACTCGTCCGGCTCCTCGAGCCGCTTCAACACCCCGTTGTGCAGCAGGCTGCGTGCCAGCCGCAGTGCCCGGCGGACGTGGGCCACCTGGGTACGCCGGTCCTCGTGGTTGTCCGTCAGCAGCCGACGCATCACCGCGAACGCGTCCTCCTCGCGGGCGACGACGTTGACCAGCATGGCGTTGTCGACCCGCATCCGGGACCGCAGCGGCTCCGGGGCACCTGCGACCAGCTTGTCGAAGGTCTTCTCGGTCCATACGACGGTGCCGGCGGGCGGCGTCGTCAGCTGCGCCTTGGACTTCCGCTTCGCCAGCTGATGCTCGCGCATCGCCGCGTTCTTCGCGGCTGCCTTCGCCTTGGCCCTCTCGTTCTCGATGACGTGCTCGGGTGCCTGCACGACGACGTACCCGGAGGTGTCGAAGCCGGGTCGGCCCGCGCGGCCCGCGATCTGGAGGAACTCCCGGGTCCGCAGCACCCGCTGCTTGTGCCCGTCGTACTTCGCCAGCCCGGTGAACAGCACCGTGCGGATCGGCACGTTGATCCCGACGCCGAGGGTGTCGGTGCCGCAGATGACCGTCAACAGCCCCTCCTGGGCAAGCTGCTCCACCAGCCGCCGGTAGCGCGGCAGCATCCCGGCATGGTGCACGCCGATCCCACGGCGCAGCAGCTTCGACAGCGTCTTGCCGAACCCGGCCCCGAACCGTACGCCGGCCAGCCGCTCCAGCAACCGCTCGTGGTGAGACCCGCGTTGGTGGATCTTGTCGTAACCCTGCTTCAGCAACGACTCCGCCTGCGCCACTGCCGCCGCCTGGGTGAAGTGCACGACGTACACCGGCGCCTGCCCGGTCTCCACGAGCTCGGTCAGCGTGTCACCGAGCGGCACCAGCGACCAGCTGAAGTGCAGCGGCACCGGCCGCTCCGCCTGGTCGACGACCGCGGTCTCGAGGCCGTTGCGCCGGGTCAGGTCGGCCGCCAGCTCGGTGACGTCGCCCAGCGTGGCCGACATCAGCACGAACTGTGCCTGCGGCAGCTCCAGCAGGGGCACCTGCCACGCCCACCCGCGCTGCGGGTCGGCGTAGTAGTGGAACTCGTCCATGATCACCAGCCCGATGTCCGCCCGCGAACCCTCCCGCAGCGCGATGTTCGCCAGCACCTCGGCCGTGCAGCAGATGATCGGAGCGCTCGGGTTCACGGAGGCGTCCCCCGTCAGGAGGCCGACGTCCTCGGCGCCGAACACCTCGCAGAGGGCGAAGAACTTCTCACTCACCAGCGCCTTGATCGGCGCGGAGTAGAAGGACACCCGGGCGTCGGCCATCGCCGCCATGTGCGCCGCGATCGCGACCAGCGACTTGCCAGACCCGGTCGGCGTGGCGAGCACGACGTTGTTGCCCGAGAGCAGCTCGAGGATCGCCTCCTCCTGGTGCGGGTAGAGCTCCAGCCCCTGCCCTTCCGCCCAGCTCAGGACCCGCTCGTACGCCGCATCGCTCACCGGGCCCATTGTGCAGGGGAGGCTCGACGCCACCACCGGTGGTCGACCTGAGGCTTGACGCCTGCCTGAAGTCGAGCGAACTTGAGCACCGACAGACCCATTGGCCGACATCATCCGCGGCGCATCGCGTCAAGGACCCGAGCGTCCACCAGCCCCCAGGATTCAGAGGACACCATGCGCACCTACCAGGTCGGGTACTTCGTCGGCAGCCTGTCATCGACCTCGATCAACCGGCTCTTGAGCAGGGCCCTGATCCGGCTGGCTCCCGAGGACCTGGCGTTCACCGAGCTGCCCATCGGCAACCTGCCGCTCTACAGCCCAGACCTCGAGCGCGACTACCCCGCGGAGCCGCTCGCGCTGAAGGAGGCACTCGCCGGCTCGGACGCGGTCCTCTTCGTCACCCCGGAGTACAACCGTTCGATCCCGGGGGCGTTGAAGAACGCGATCGACTGGGCCTCTCGGCCCGCAGGGACCAACTCGTTCGATCACCTGCCGGCGGCAGTGATCGGTGCCTCGCCCGGCCGGCTCGGCACCGCCGTGGCCCAGCAGAGCCTGCGAGCGGTGCTGAGTTTCTGCAACGCCCGGCAGATGACAGCGCCGGAGGCCTACATCACCTGCGGGGCTGGCCTGTTCACCGAGGACGGTGCGGTCACCGACGAGTCGACGCGCGCGTTCCTGGTCGACTTCATGCAGGAGTTCCGCGATCACACCGAACGGGTCCTCACCGTCCTTCCCCGACGGGGACACTGACGACGTCCCCCTTTCGGCCCAGGGCATCTACTCGCCGCCAGGTGGTCGGGTGGGAGCTTCCGATGACGGTCGGCCGTGCGCGCAACAGTCCCAGCCAACCGGTGAACGACGCGGCCGCGGACGCTTCGGACCGGACGCCTCCCTCGACCCGTTCGACACGACCTGACGGCGGCTCGATCATTCCAGCACGATGTGGACCTCCATCGCACGACCCTCAGGGAATCACCGTCGCGCCCACATCGGCCACGTGGCGGAGGTCCGCAGCCCGGGCATCGCCGGAGTCAGCGACTCTCCCGCGCCTCTGCCGACAGATCCTGAGTACGTCGATCCGCGGGACCTTTCCGGCCTCGGCGTACAGCGGCGAGGCGCATCGAGCAGATCAGCCAGGTGGCGGATGTCCTTGTCCCGCTGCCGACCGACGCTTGGAACACCCGAGCGTTCCGGGTGCGACTCAGGCACCGGGCATCGCTGACCGAATCGGAGGTGAATCGCATGCTGCCGGCTCTGGTGGCGCTCCTCGCGGCATGCCGGGACTCGGAGCTCCAGGACGCGGCCGAAAACGAGGCGGGGGCCCCGTCGAGGGCGCCGCTGCCCTGCCGAGTCAACGACGCGGAGCTGTGGTTCGCCGAGTCTCCGGACGACGTCGAGCGCGCGAAGGCGCTGTGCCGGGACTGCCCGGTGCGGGCCCTCTGCCTCAACGGGGCGCTCGAACGGCGTGAGCCGTGGGGCGTGTGGGGCGGGCAGCTGTTCCTCCACGGAGTGGTGATCCCGCGCAAGCGACCTCGAGGCCGTCCTCGCAAGCACGAGCGGGCCGCGTAGTCCACGGCAGGGTCAACCCAGGAGCAAACATGACCATCTCCTCCTACATCACATCCGAGCTGGCCAGGCAGCGAGAGATCCGCATCCGCGCCCGGACGACGCATGGTCCGCACGTGCAACCACGCGTCGCCCAGGACCCGTGGGGTCCCGACGCCGAGCGGACCTACGCCGCGGCGAAGAACCGTCGTACCTGGTGGGCGACGATCTCGGGCTTGCCGTGGGCGTTGGTGCGGCTGACGTCCGAGGAGCCGCCGTGGTCGAGCCCGTGGAACTCGACTCGCTCACAGTCCGGAATCACCCGCTCGAGCACGTCTCGCTCCGGCCGTAGATAGCGCAAACCCTTCGTGCCACCCATCAGCAGCACGGCGGCAGTGATGTCGGCGAACGACTCGGTCCTCCCCAGACCTGCTGGCAGCACCAGCCCTTCGAGGTGCAGGGTGGGTGCCAGCTTCCGCATCGTCTCCTCGTGCGGCTGGGCCTGTCTGTCTTCGGCGCGCATGGCCCGGTCCGTCGCGCTCACGAGCAGGCGTCGCGGGAACAGCTTGAGGAAGGACGGGGCCAGGCCGAGACCGAGCATGCTCGTGACCAGAGCTGCTGCCACGTTCCCTTCGGCCATCTCGACGTCGTAGCGTTCCAGCCACTCAGTGGTGGTCGTGTCCTGGGTCACGAAGGGCTCGTAGACCGCGACGCGTTCGATCCGAGGCAGGCGCCTCGCCGCCTCGAGGGCGATCAGTCCGCTGGAGCTGACCCCGAACACGCGGGTCGACTCCGCCGTGCGCATCACGGCGTCGAGGTCCTCGACCTCCCGGTCGATCCCGTGGTCGGGGCCGGCCGGGCCGCTCTGGCCGTGCCCGCGGCGATCCGGCAGGTAGACCGTGAAGAGGTCGGCGAGGCCCTCGGCGAGACGCCGGTGGCTGTGCCCCGACTCCATCGATCCGTGCAGGATCACAACGCCTGGTCCCGAACCGAGTTTCGTGTAACCGATCTGGGTGCCATCCCGAGATGTGACGAAACCGGTGGCGTCGACCGGAACGTCCGAGATGGCAGGGGAAGTGCTGTTGTTGCGCATGACTGTGTCCTTACTGGGAGGCACGCGACTCGTTCGCCAGGGCGACGGGTTCGTGGAGGATGTCGGCGACGCGATCGCGACGCCCGTGGCGCGCTGCCCTCAGGAAGTCGCGGGTGCGGATGGCGGTCAGCCGGGCGGTCCCGCCACTGTGGATGCGGACCTCTCCCCGCTCGGCGCGACCGGACAGCCGAACCTGGCGGCCACCTCCCGCCTGGGTGTGGAAGGTCTGCTTGACCTTGCTGCGGCCGCGCAGGTCGAGGTCCCACTGGTCGATCACCGCGTCGTCGGGGACCAGGAGGGTGACGACTCCGCGCTCGATCGAGAGCCGGACGTCGAGGTCGCCGACGACCATCGGCGAACGCAGGTCCAGCACGGCGGATCCTCGACGTACGCGGACGTCGACCACCTGAGACTTGGTCCAGCTTCCCAGTCGGGTCACGGTGCGGCCGACCACGTCGACCCCCTCGCGACAGGAGGAGCCGTCGTGCACCAGGCCGTTCGCGCGACCGTCGGCGCCGGCGTCGGAAGTGGGGTGGTTCATTGGCGTTTCCTTTCGGGTGGATGAGGGGATATCGTTGCACCACAACTAGTTTCATGTCAACTAGTTGTGGTGTGGCTATACTTCGCGCCATGCCCCCTCGCGTCCGCAGCTCTCCTCTCGCCCTGACCGTGCTCGCCCTGCTCCACTACCGGCCGTTGCATCCGTACGGCGTCCAGCGGCTGATCCGGCTCTGGGGCAAGGACCAGGTCGTCAACGTGGCCCAACGGACGAGCCTGTACCGCACCATGGAGCGCCTCGCGGAAGCCGGCTTGATCGCCACGCGTGGGGCCGAGCGCACCCAGGCCTACCCGGAGCGCACGGTCTACGAGGTCACTCAGGAGGGACGGGACACGGCTCGAGAGTGGCTCGAGGAGATGCTCGCGGTCCCGCGGAACGAGTACCCCGAGTTCCCTGCCGCCCTCTCCCACCTGCTCCTGCTCGAGCCCGAGACCATCGCAGAAGTGCTCGGCCGCCGCATCGACGCCCTGTCGGCACGGCTCGCGGAGCACGAGGCGGCCCTCACTGCTGAGGGCGAGCACGGTCTGCCGAGGATCACGTTGCTCGAGAACGAGTATCTGCGCGCCATGACGGCCGCCGAGCTCCAGTGGTTGTCGTCTGTCGTCCGCGACCTGAAGGACGGCCGGCTGACCTGGTCCCCCGATCAGCTCGTCGCCATCGCGGACGCCCTCGAGACCGCCCCATGAATGTTCGGTCGGGTCGAGCGGCTCGATGCCACGGTGTAGGCGATCAACGCCACCGGCCTGAGCCTGGACTACTGGAGCCCGGCGCGGACGCTGGTGATGCGCTGGGTGTTGAATCCGAGCCAGTGCATCCGGCCGACGTAGCGTGCGTGCTCGACCTTGAGGCAGCGGTCCATGATCACCGTCACGCCGCCGTCCTCGGCGATCTTCGCGCCCTCGGCGTTGATCACACCGAACTGGCACCAGAGGGCGTCGGCACCGATCGCCACCGAGTCGCGGGCGATCTCGGGTAGCGCATCAGGGGCGCGGAAGACGTTCACGATGTCGACGTGCTCGGGAACGTCGCGCAGGCTCGCGTAGCAGGTCTCGCCGAGGATCTCCGTCTCGCGGGGGTTCACGGGGATGACGTGGTAGCCGTGCCGCTTGAGGTAGTAGCCGACGAAGTAGCTGGCCCGCAGCGGGTTGTTCGACAGGCCGACGACCGCGATCGTCGTCGCGGAGTGGAGCACCCGCTGGATCGTCAACGGGTCCTGGTACTGCGCGAGGTCGGTCATGGCGTCGCCACCTTCTCCAACGACGCTGCGACTCGTTCGAAGCCCTGCTCCAGGTCCCACACCAGATCGTCGACGGACTCGGTGCCGACCGACAGCCGCACCGTTCCCGGCCCGACGCCGGCGGCTCGCAGCTCCTCGTCGCTCAGCTGGCGGTGGGTCGTGCTGGCTGGATGGATGATCAGGCTCTTGGCGTCGCCGACGTTCGCCAGGTGTGACCACAGGCTGACGCCGCCGATCAAGCCCAGCCCGCCGGCCCGCCCGCCCGCGCAGTCGAAGGAGAACACGGCGCCCGGCACCGCGCGGGAGGTACTTCTCCACCAGCGGTCCGTACCGGCCGGCGGGAAGATCCGGATAGGTCACGTTCGACGCCAGCTCGTGCGACTCGAGGAACTCCGCCACCACCCGCGCGTTGGTGACGTGGCGGTCCATCCGCAGCGACAGCGTCTCGATCCCCTGCAGGAGCAGGAAGGCGTTGAACGGCGACAGCGCGGCGCCGAGGTCGCGCAGGGTCTCGGCCCGCAGCTTCATCAGGTAGCCGTAGGTCCCGAACGTCTCGTGGAACTGCAGCCCGTGGTACGCCGGGGACGGGTCGGCCACGACGGGGAACCGGCCGTTGGACCAGTTGAAGGTGCCGGCCTCGACGACGACGCCGCCCATGGTCGTGCCGTGCCCGCCCAGGAACTTGGTCGCCGAGTGGATGACGATGTCGGCGCCCCACTCGATCGGGCGGCACAGGTACGGCGTCGCGAAGGTGTTGTCGACGACCAGCGGCAGCTCGTGCTCGTGCGCGATCGACGCCAGGACCTCGAGGTCGAGCACGTTCCCACCCGGGTTGCCGATCGTCTCGCCGAAGAACGCCTTCGTGTTCGGCCGGACGGCCCGGCGCCACGCGTCCGGGTCGTCGGGATCGACCCAGCGTCACCTCGATGCTCAGCTTGCGCAGCAGGTGCTTGAACTGGTTCACCGTGCCGCCGTAGAGCGCCGAGGACGAGACGATGTGGTCGCCCGGCTCGAGCAGCGTGAAGAGTGCGGCCGCCTGGGCGGCGAGCCCGCTCGCGAACGCCACGGCCCCGGCGCCCGCCCTCGAGGCTCGCCACGCGCTCCTCGAAGACCGCCACCGTCGGGTTCATGATGCGCGAGTAGGTGTTGCCGTACTCCTGCAGGTTGAAGTACGCCGCCGCCGACTCGGGGTCCTCGAACACGTAGCTCGTCGTCTGGAAGATCGGCACGGCGCGGGCGCCCGTGTTCGGGTCCGGCCGTTGCCCGGCGTGGAGCTGGCGGGTCTCGAACCCGAAGGCGTGGTCGTCCTCGGCACGAGCGGGCTGGTCGGTCACTGGGGCCTCTTCTGTCGGGTCACTGCGACGGCCGCGCCTGCGGCCAGGAACTGGCGGATCAGCGGGGTCTGTCGCGCCTCCTCCAGCAGGAAGCAGTCGTGGCCGTACGGCGCGTCGATCACGTGCAGCTCGACCGGCTTGCCCAGCGCGCAGCAGGGCGTCGTCGATCTCCTGCGAGGCGACGCGGCGGGTAGAGCCAGTCGGAGCTGAACGCGATCAGCAGCGTACGTGCCGCGATGCCTCCCAGCGCGCGGTGCAGCGACCCACCGCCGTGCTGCCGGGCGAGGTCGAAGTAGGTCAGCGCGCGTGAGGTGTAGAGGTAGGTGTTGGCGTCGAACCGCTTGACGAACGTCTCGGCCTGGTGGTCGAGATAGCTCTCGACCTCGAACTCCGGCTCGGTGATCGTGTAGCGGATGTCGCCGGAGGACTGGAGCCGCCGACCGAACTTGTCGTCCAGCGCAGGTGCGGACAGGTAGGTGACGTGGCCGACCATGCGGGCCACGCCCATGCCGGCGTCGGGCCGGCGCCCCGTGTCGTAGTAGTCGCCGCCCTGCCAGGCGGGGTCGCGCATGATCGACTCGCGCGCGATCGCGTTCCAGGCCATGCCCTGCGGGTGGAGGGCGTGGGTGCTGGCGATCGCCACGACGGCGTCGACCTGGTCGGGGAAGAGGATCGCCCACTCCATGGCCTGCATGCCGCCGAGCGACCCGCCTGCCACCGCCGCCAGTCGCTCGATGCCGAGGGCGTCGAGGAACGCCCGCTGGGTGCGCACCATGTCGGCGACCGTGATCACCGGGAAGTCGGACCCGTAGGCCCGGCCGGTCGCCGGGTCGATCGACGACGGCCCCGTCGATCCCTTGCAGCCACCCAGCAGGTTGGTCGAGACGACGTAGTAGCGATCGGTGTCGAAGGCCTTGCCGGGCCCGATCATCCCGTCCCACCAGCCGAGCCCCTTGCCGACCGCGCCGTCGCGTTCCTCGGCCCCGAACCCGTCGCGGGTGCTCTCGTCGGTAGGCGTCTGCGAGAAGCCGGCCGCGTGGGCGTCACCGCTGAGCGCGTGGCAGACCAGGATGACGTTGTCGCGCTCGGACGACAGCTCGCCGTACGTCTCGTAGGCGATGCGGACGGGGTGGAGATCTCGTCCGCAGTCGAGCCGTCACCGGATGCGGCAAGATCGAGATACCGCGTCGCCACGGAGCCGACGGAGCCGGCCGGTGGGCGTCTCGACTGGCGACATGCCAGCGATGCTAGCCGTGGTGCTGGTTTCATTGTCCACAAGCCCGATCGACAAGACTCCACCACGAGAGAGGCACGCGAGATGACCACGACCGAGAACCCGGTGGCGGACAACGGCGTCAACGTCCAGGCACTGCTCGACGCACGCGATGTGCTCAAGGGCGCGCCCGAGGCGGCCCAGTTCACCTGGCGGGCCTCCTCGAAGTGGCAACACGGCGTCCACAGCACGACCACGGCTCCAGAACTACTTCGGCCTCGGTGAGGAGCAGAGCCACAAGACCGAGACCGTGCTCGACGCCGACCACCCCGAGGTCTTCGCGGCGACGGACAACGCCATCACGCCGATCGAGTACCTGCTCGTCGGGCTGGCGAGCTGCCTGACGGCGGGCGTCGCGTCCGTGGCGCAGAACCGTGGCATCCAGGTGCGCTCCATCGAGTCGACCGTCGAGGGCCACCACGACATCCGCGGGATCCTGGGCGCCGACAGCGATGTCCGCAACGGCTTCAACGACGTCAAGGTGACCTTCACACATCGACGCCGACGCCTCGCCGGAGGACATCGAGGCGCTGGTGGCCCAGTCCCAGAAGCGCTCCGCTGTCTTCGACGCCCTGACCAACCCCACCGACGTGACAGTCGAGGTTGTCTGAGGGCACGTCCCAGCGCGGAGCCGTCGAGCGCACCACCACGGTCGTCATCGGGGCCGGTCACGCGGGCCTGGCTGCCAGCCACTTCCTCACCGAGCGTTCGATCGACCATGTCGTGCTCGAGCGCGGGGAGGTGGCGAACTCCTGGCGGCACGAACGCTGGGACTCGCTGCGGCTGCTCACCCCGAACGCGCTGAGCAACCTCCCGGGTCGTCGCTATCACGGGCCCGACCCTGACGGCTACATGACGACGAGCGAGGTGATCGCGCTCGTCGACCGCTTCGCGTCGGACTCGCGGGCTCCGGTCCGGACGGGCGCGGACGTCACGTCGCTACGGCGTACGGACGACGGCTACGCCGTGACGACGGATGTCGGTGAGCTCCGTTGCCGCACCGTGGTCATCGCGACCGGCGCCTGCAACCGACCGACCGTACCGGCCTTCCGCGACGCGGTGCCGGAGTCGGTCGAGCAGTTCACCACCTTCGACTACCGGAACCCCGAGCAGCTCCCTGAGGGTGGCGTGCTCGTCGTGGGCGCGTCGGCGACCGGCGTCCAGCTCGCGGCCGAGCTGCGCACGGTCCGGGCGGCCGGTGACCCTCTCGGTCGGGGAGCACGTGCGGCTGCCACGCACGTACCGCGGGCACGACGTGCTGTGGTGGATGGACGCGTCGGGCGTGTGGGACGAGCGCTACGACGAGGTCGACGACCTCACCCGTGCCCGGCGGTTGCCGTCGCCGCAGCTCGTCGGAACGCCCGAGCGCGCCACGCTCGATCTCAACGCGCTCACCGACGTCGGGGTGGAGCTCGTGGGTCGTTGGGGGACCGTCCGGAACGGTCAGGCCGCCTTCTCCGGTGGCCTGGGCAACACGTTCTCTCTCGCGGACCTGAAGATGAGGCGTCTGCTGGGCACCTTCGACGAGTGGGCTCGGAGGCGCGGGCACGAGGGCGAGATCGACCCACCGGAGACCTACGCACCGACGCGGGTGCCCGAGTCGAAGCGCCTGCAGCTCGATCTGAAGAGCGGCGAGATCCGCTCGGTCGTGTGGGCGACCGGCTACCGGCCCGACTACGCCTGGCTCGACGTGCCGGTGCTCGACGAGAAGGGCCACCTGGTCCATGACGGGGGCGTGGTCGACAGCCCGGGTCTCTACGCACTCGGGCTGCCGGTACTACGGCGGCGCAAGTCCACCTTCATCCACGGCATCGAGGACGACGCGCGTGACGTGATCGACCACCTGGCGGGCTTTCTGGCAGTGCGCCGCTGACGGCACCGCAGGGCGTCAGCGCCACCCGCCTGCAGCGCCGGGATGCCGCGAGCGGGTCGGGGCTCAGGTGCGTCCCCGTGCGTGCGAGGCTGGCGGCCATGGCGGACGAGGCGGACGTGCACTCGATCGGCGATCGCCTGGAACGCGCGATCGAGCGGCATGCCAACACTCCCGAAGAGATCCGCCGGGGCGAGCGGGAGAAGCCGCGGTCGTTCCGACGCAACGTGCTGTGGCTCCTCATCACACTCGTGTCGCTGTACCTGGTGTTGCCGAGCCTGGTGGACACGTTCTCCTCCTGGCGCCAGATCACGCGTTTCTCCACCACCTCGCTGATCGTCATGTTCGCCTTGCAGGTGGGCGTCTGCGCGTGCCTGTGGGACCTGCAGCGGGTCGCGCTGCGCGGAGCCCCGTGGCGGCCGGTGATCGCCGCGCAGCTGGCATCCAACGCCCTGTCGAACATCGCGCCGGGCGGCGGACCGGTCGGCGCCGCGCTCCAGTACCGCATCTTCGTCGCCGCGGGCCTGGAGGGCCCGACGGTGGTGAGCGCGCTGACCGCGGTGAACCTGCTGGTGTTCGCGGTCGTGCTCGGGCTGCCGATCCTGGCGATCCCAGGGGTGCTGCGCGGCGCCGTGAACCGCAACCTGCTGGAAGCAGCCGGCGCGGGCCTCGTCGCGTTCGCAGTGATCGTCGGGGTGGGCGCACTGCTGATGCGCACCGACGGGCCGTTGGCATGGGTGGGCCGCGTCGCGCAGGCGATCCGGAACCGGATCCGACGGCATGCGGCTCCGCTGACGGACCTGCCGGAGAACCTGCTCATGGAGCGGGACCGGATCACCACCGTGTTGGGGCCGCGCTGGAAGCACGCGCTGGCCGCCGCGGTCGGCCGCTGGCTGCTGGACTTCATGACCCTGCAGGTGGCCCTGGCCGCGATCGGATCACATCCGCGGCCGAGCCTCGCGCTGATGGCGTTCTGCGGAGCCAAGGCCCTGGGCAACATCCCAGCCACGCCCGGAGGGCTCGGGTTCGTGGAGGCCGGCATGACGGCCCTGCTCACCCTCGCCGGCGTCAACCCGGGGGACGCCGTGGTGGCAACGTTCGCGTACCGCCTGTTCAGCTACTGGCTGCCACTGCCGTTCGGGCTGCTGGGGATGTCACTGGCACCGCGTCGCGCCGACGTGCCGCCCGCCTCCGGGATCGCCAGCACCTGAGCACGCCAGCCGGCCGTGAAGATCTGCGAGCGGTGGTGTCAAACCCAGTTGCGCCGGTGGCTACCGGGGGCGTGTCATGGCTGAGCCCGAAGACCCCCGGCCGCGAGAGGATCGGATGTCAGAGCGCGTTGCCAGGGCCGACCTCGAGTTGGCAGCGGAGCAGGCGCACCTCGCAGCCTCCCGCGCTCAGCTCGCCCGGATGCGGGAACGCACCGCGTCGATGGACTCCGCGGCGGGGGGCGACTGGGTGAGCCGGGAGTATCTCGAGTCGAGCTTCGCACTTCGGATGAACCAGCTCGCGGACGACCCGTCGATCGCACTGTTCTTCGGGCGGGTCGACTTCGAGGTCGGCGAGGTGTTCCACATCGGTCGGCGCCACGTCTCCGATCCAGCCGGGGAGCCGATGGTGATCGACTGGCGCGCGCCGATGAGCCGCCCGTTCTACCGCGCGAGCCGCACCGAGCCGATGGGCGTGACCTTGCGCCGGCGCTACGGCTTCCAGCAGGGCCGCCTCACGGCGTACGAGGACGAGCACCTGACCGCAGGGGAGGTCGAGGAGCACTCCGCGATCCTCGAGGCAGAGATCGAGCGGCCGCGGGTCGGCCCGATGCGCGACATCGTGGCGACGATCCAGCCGGAGCAGGACGTGATCGTCCGCTCCGAACTGTCCCGGACCATCTGTGTGCAGGGCGCCCCGGGCACCGGGAAGACCGCGGTCGGCCTGCATCGCGCGGCGTACCTGCTCTACGCCTACCGCCAGCAACTGAGCCGAGGGGTGCTGGTCGTCGGCCCGAACGCCAGCTTTCTTCGCTACATCCGCGACGTGCTTCCGGCGCTCGGTGAGATCGACGCGAGGCAGACGACGATCGTGGAGCTGGTCGCCGGCACGCTCGCCCGGCTACAGCCCCGTAGCGGCATCCGCGGCGAGGACACTGCGGCCGTCGCCACGCTCAAGGGCGATGCGCGGATGGCGGCGGTGCTGGAGCGGGCGCTGTGGTCGCACGTCGCCCCGCCGACCGAGGGCCTGGTCGTCCCGCGCGGCGCGCGCCGGTGGCGGGTCGCGACGTACGAGATCGACGAGGTGCTCGCCGCCCTCCGGCACCGGGGCGTGCGGTACGGCGCCGCGCGGACCATGCTGCCCCAGTCGCTTGCGCACCGGATCCTGCTCAAGATGGAGCTTGCCGGCGATGCCCCGGACGACCGGGTCCAGGACGCCGTCGCCCGCAGCAAGCCGGTCAAGGACTACGTCAACGCGATCTGGCCGGCCGTCGACCCACGCCGGCTGTTGTGGCGCCTGCTGTCCGAACCGGCCTTTCTGGAAGCGGCTGCCGACGGGATCCTCGACCCCGCCGAGCAGGGCGCTCTGCTGTGGTCGAGTCCGCCGCGCTCGGCGGGCGCCGCCCGCTGGTCGCTCGCTGACGCGGTGCTGCTGGATGAGGCGGCCGACCTGGTGCAGCGCACGCCATCCCTCGCGCACATCGTGGCGGACGAGGCCCAGGACCTGTCACCGATGATGCTGCGGGCGTTGGCGCGCCGTTCCTCGACCGGCTCGCTGACCGTCCTGGGTGATCTGGCCCAGGCCACCACCCCCTGGGCCACCCGCACCTGGGCCGAGGCGCTGACCCACCTCGGCAAGCCGGACGCACACATCGAGGAGCTCACCCGCGGCTTCCGCGTGCCCGGCGACGTCATCGAGTACGCCGCCCGCCTGCTGCCCGAGATCGCGCCGGGACTGGCTCCGCCCACGTCGGTTCGCCGCGCCCGAGGCGACCTGTCGGTCCTCGCCGCCACCGGCCCCCTCATCGACGCCGTCCTCGCGCAGGCCCTGGCCGTCGTGGGGCGTGAGGGGTCCATCGCCCTGATCGCGCCCGACGCGCTCGTTCCCGCACTGGGGGCCGCGCTCAGCACGGCCGGCCTGGGATTCGCCCTCCTAGGCGGGCAGGAGAGTGACGAGAACGAGTTCGAGCAGCATCTCGACCTGGTGCCGGCCACCTTGGCGAAGGGGCTGGAGTTCGACCACGTCCTGCTCGCCGAGCCCGCCGCGATCGTCGCCGCCGAACCCGACCGGGTCACCGGACTACGACGCCTCTACGTCTGCCTGACCCGTGCCGTGACCTCGCTGGTCGTCGTTCACCACGCGCCCCTTCCGGACGAGCTCGCCGGTTGAACACCGGCTCACCTCGTCACGCGCTGCTGGCTCCGTGGTTGCACGACCATGTCATCTCCCAGCACCGACGCTCGGCTGCCGTCCCGGACGTGCCACCTAGCGCGCACGCCTCCCGGCGTACAAGCGCGGCGTCGCGTAGAAGGCGCGGCGAAAGGTCGGGAAGGTGGTGTCGTTCGGTGCGATCCAGTGGTCGTAGTAACCCTGCCCGAAGCTCGCCACGGACAGGCGGACCCAGCGTGGTCGAACGGTGCTGCCGAACTCGGCGATGCAGTGCCGGGGATAGGAGACGAAGATGAAGTCCTCGCGGTAGTTGATCCTGGCCTCCATTCCCTGGTCGCGGGAGCCACCCGATGCAAGGCACTGGAAGCGTTCCTCGGTCAAGGCGTCGACGATCCCCATGGTCGGCTTCCCGCGTCCGAAAGAGACCAGCCACTCCCACGGGCCGCCCGGGCCGCCCAGCAACGGGCCCGGCATCGCACGTGGATTCGTGCGGATGAAACCCATCAGCCTCTCCCCGCCACCGCCGTGCTCAGGCGACAGGAGCCTGTTGAACTTCACGTAGATGGTCAGTCGGTGAGGCAGGTGCCGTACCACGACCTTCCGGATGTCGAGATTGTGGTGCTTCTCGGCTACGACGACCCCGTCAGCCGAGGCGGTCACCATGTCACCAGCGGGGTCGAACCCCACGTAGTGCTCTGCCTGGGCGGGCGGAGCCCACAAGACGGCAGCTGTGAGGGCCGTCGTCGTTGCGCCGGCGATGACACCGAAGATGGGCATGTTTCCCCCTTTGGCGGCCTCGAGGCGACGTGGGTCGCGAGCGTCGGCAAACGTCCAGTGTCCCGCCGGTCCTCGAGGTCGTCAACGACGACGCCTCGCGACCGAAACGCACTCACGCAGCCGCTGTCGGGTGGCTCGTGCGGAGGAGCGGATGACGTCACCGGCCCCTTGACGGACGTGGTGCCCTGGATTACGTTCGGGCCCAAACGAATTGTCGTACCGACTCTTCCAAGGGAGTGCAGATGACACCGACCCCCGTCCCGCTGGACCAGGTGGACCTCGCCGACCTCGACGTCTTCGAGCGCGGCGAGGCGTGGGGCATGTTCGACACCCTGCGGCGCGAGGCCCCGTTGCACTGGAACGACGAGCACGACGGCGGGGCGGGATTCTGGTCGGTCACGCGCTACGAGGACATCGAGCGCATCGACAAGGACCCCGAGACCTTCACCTCGACCCACTTCACCAACCTCGAGGAGCCCCCCGAGGAGTTCCAGGAGCTGCGTCGCTCGATCCTCGAGACCGACGGTCCTCGCCACCTCGCCCTGCGCAAGCTCCTGATGCGCGACTTCAGCCCCGCCCAGCTGCGACGCTACGAGGACTTCCTGCGCGGGCTCGCGATGCTGACCGTCGAGACGGCCCTGCAGCAGGAGGAGATGGACTTCGTCGACGCGATCGCCGCCGACTACCCGATCGCGGTCCTGGCCAGGCTGCTCGACACCCCGGAGGAGATGACCCCTCAGCTGGTGTCCTGGGGCAACGAGATCGTCGGCTTCTCCGACCCGGAGTACGCCCGGGTCATGGTCAACTCGGAGGAGTCGAAGAAGTACCGGCACCTTCCGTTCAGCTCGCCGGTGTCGCAGGAGATCTTCGAGTACGGCCGGCAGCTGGCGGCCGAACGACGGGGCGGCGACGGTGACGACATCGTGAGCAAGCTGGTCAACCGGATGCCCGAGGACGGCGTACCGATCACGCCCGAGCACTTCGACAACTACTTCCTGCTCCTCGTGGTGGCCGGCAACGAGACCACGCGCCAGGCGATCAGCCACTCCATGAAGGCCCTGATCGACCACCCCGAGCAGATGCAGTGGCTGGCCGACAACCCCGACAAGACCCAGGTGGCGGTCGAGGAGTTCCTGCGCCTCGCTTCCCCGGTGTACCACTTCCGGCGTACGGCGACCCGCGACGTCGAGCTGCACGGAAAGACCATCAAGAAGGGCGACAAGGTCGTCATGTGGTGGGCGTCGGGCAACCGCGACGAGACCCGCTTCGAGGACCCCTACGGGTTGCACCTGGACCGGATGCCGAACGACCACATGGCGTTCGGCAAGGGTCCGCACACCTGCATGGGCTCGAACCTCGCCCGCCTGGAGATGCGGATCCTGTTCCAGACCCTGCTGCCGCGGATCGCCGAGATCCACCAGACCGGTGAGCTGGTGCGGGTGCGCTCCAACTTCGTCCACGGGATCAAGCGCTTCCCGGTGCGGATCATCTCGAAGTAGGCGTGGTGACCGAGACCCGAACCACCCTGCGAGAGCACGAGAGCAAGCTCCTCGTGGCCTCGAGGACCTCGGCAGCCGAGGGCGTGCTCGAGCTGCGCCTCGTCGACGACTCCGGCGAGGGGCTGCCGCCGTGGACCCCCGGAGCACACGTCGACCTGGTGCTCGGCGACGACCTGGTCCGGCAGTACTCCCTGTGTGGTGACCCGATGGACGAGAGCTCCTTCACCGTGGCGGTGCTGCGCGAGCAGGAGTCCCGCGGCGGGTCGGCGTACGTCCACAGCCGGCTCGCTGAGGGCGACCGGCTCACCGTGCGCGGCCCACGCAACCACTTCCCCCTGGTCGCGGCGCCCCGCTACCGCTTCGTCGCCGGTGGCATCGGCATCACGCCGCTGCTGCCGATGATCGCCGAGGCCGAGGCCTCGGGCGCCGACTGGACTCTCAGCTACGGGGGGCGCACCCGCGCGTCGATGGCCTACCTCGACCGGCTCGCGTCGTACGGCGATCGCGTGCGCGTCTTCCCCACCGACGAGTGCGGACCCCTCGACCTGCCCGTGATCCTCAGCGACCCCGGTCCGGGCACGCTGGTCTATGTCTGCGGCCCCGAAGGTCTGCTCGGCGCCGTGGAGGCGTTCTGCTCCGGACGCTGGCCGGACGGCGCCCTCCACCTCGAACGCTTCGCCGCCAAGCAGACCGAGGCGCCGACGGGCGGCGAGCGATCCTTCGAGCTCGTGCTGGCCGGGTCCGGTGTCACCCTCGAGGTGCCACCCGACCGATCGGTCTTCGACGTGATCCAGGACTCCGGTGTCAGCGTGCTCGGCTCGTGCCACGAGGGCATCTGCGGCACCTGCGAACAGGCCGTCCTGGAGGGTGAGGTGGATCATCGCGACTCCGTGCTCAACGAGAGCGAGCGGGCGGCCAACGACGCGATGATGGTCTGTGTCTCCCGCTGCCTGTCCGACCGCCTCGTGCTCGACCTGTGAGGAGATGAGTCCATGACCTCGGCCCCCGCACCGGCGGACTGCTGGTACGCGCTCGCATCCTCCACCGAGGTCGGACGACACCTGCTCTCCCTGCGCGCCCTCGGCGCGCCCGTCGTGCTCTACCGCACCGAGGCCGGCACCGCCGTCGCCCTCGAGGACCGGTGCGCCCATCGCGCCTTCCCGCTCTCGGCCGGGACCCTCGACGGCGACCTCGTCCGCTGCGGGCTGTGCGGGTTCGGCTACGACCGCGACGGGCAGTGCGTGTCGGTGCCGTCCCAGCCCCGGGTCCCCCTCGGTGCGCACGTGGCGGCCTACCCGGTGCAGGAGAGCGACGGACTGATCTGGGTCTGGCTCGGCGAGTCCGGGCGCGCCCGGTTGCACCGAGTGCCCGACCTGCCCTGGCTCCAGGGCGAGGGCTGGGCCGGGGTCGGCGGCACCGTGGAGGTCGCTGCCGGCTTCCTGCTGCTGCACGAGAACTTCGCCGACGTGACCCAGGTGCCGTTCGTCGCTCCCGGGATCGCCCCCGCCGTCCTCGCCGTCGCGACCCCGCCGTTGGAGGTCGTGGTCACCGAGACGACCGTCGAGCTGCGCCGGGAGTTCCCCGCCGCTCCCCTGCCGGGTTGGCAGGCCGAGATGCTGGGGCCCGATGTCGGTGAGGCGACCACTGTGCAGGGCGGCTTCTTCGTGTCCCCTGCCGTCTGGACCGACCACTGGGACGCGACGTACGACGGCGGGTCGGCCCGGCTGCGCTTCACCCAGCTGGTCACGCCGGTCGCCGAGGGGCAGAGCCGGCTGCACTGGCGGGTCAGCCGCGACTTCGCGCTCGTCGACCCGGAGGCCGACCGCCGGATGGACGCGTTGTTCCAGGACTACTACGCGCGGGTGCGGACCGCGATGGAGACCGCCCAGCGCGTGCTCGACGTGGACGGCCCCGGCCCCGAGGTCAACGTCGCCGCCGACGTCGCGGCCCTGCGGGTCCGGGAGATCGTGCTCGACATGCTGGCGGAGGAAGGCATCACCGTCGCGCCCGGCCAGCAGGCCACCTGACACCGACCACCGACCACCGACCCACTACAGGAGCACCCGTGCCCGAGCTGAAGGGTTTCGCCCCGCCGTACACCTCGACGGGCCGGAGCGCCCTCATCCCCGACCCGCCGTGGTTCTACAGCGGCGACCTGCTCACCGTGGAGTACCGCACGGACGTCGAGCGCGTCCGCGCTCTGCTCCCGGACGACGTCGACCTCGCCGAGGACGACCCGGGTGCGGTCGCGTTCATCTGGGCCGACTGGCAGTCGTGCTCGACCGGCGGCGCCGAGCTCCTCGACCCGGCGCGCTCGCAGTACAAGGAGGCGTTCGCGGTCGTGCGCTGCCGCTACCAGGGCACCACCTACTCCCGGTGCGTCCTGATCTGGGTGACCACGGACTTCGCGATCGCCCGCGGGCTGCACCAGGGGTACCCGAAGAAGCTCGGCTCCATCCACCAGACCCGCCCGATGCCCTTCGGGAGAGGTGCGCCGCGGATCGAGGCGGGTGCCCGGTTCGGGGCGACCCTGGCGGCGTACGACCATCGGCTGGCGCAGGCCGTGGTCACCCTGACCGAGCCCAGCGACACCAACGGCTCCGTCAACTCGTTGCCCATGCTGCACCACCGTCGCGTGCGCCCGGTCGAACGCGGGGCCGAGGGGTGGGCCCTCGACGAGGTGCTGACGATGAGCGGGGTCGGCTTCGAGGCCGGCCAGGCCTGGCGGGCCGAGGCCACGCTCGACCTGTTCGACTCACCGTGGGACGACCTCGCCTCGGCGCTCCCGGTGCGCGAGATCCTGAGCGGCTACTACGTCCAGGTCGGCACCAGCTGGGACGGCGGTACGACGCTCGCGCACCGCTGAGCGGGCCCGTCCCGTCACAGGTGGTAGGCGTACTCCCGGAACTCCCAGTCGGTCACGTGGTGGGCGAACCGCTCCACCTCGTCGCGCTTGTACGTCAGGAAAGACTCGACGAAGAAGTCACCGAGCACCTCCCGCAGCGCGGTGTCGGCGTCCAGCGCGTCCAGCGCCTCGGGAAGTGACTGCGGGAGCATCGGCGCGGACTCCGGGTCGTAGCCGTAGCCCTCGAACGGCTCCTGTGGCTCCACCTTGTCGCGGACGCCGAGGTAGATCGCGGCGCCCACGGCAGCGATGGCGAGATACGGGTTCGCCGTGGCGTCGCCGAGCCGGACCTCCATGCGAGAGGCAGCACCGCGCTCCGGCGGGATGCGCACCATCGCACTGCGCTTGTCGAGCCCCCAGTCGATCAGCCACGGCGCGAGCGTGTCGGGGCCGAACCGCTTGTAGGAGTTGATGGTGGGGTTGAGGATCGCCGCCAGAGCCGGTGCGTGAGCCAGGACGCCGCCGATCGCGAAGCGGCCGGTGTCGGACAGGCCGTGCTCGCCGTCGGGGTCGCCGAACACGTTGGTGCTGTCGTCGTCGACGAGCGAGACGTGGAGGTGGAAGCCGCTCCCGCCCTCGTCGTTGAAGGGCTTGGCCATGAAGGTCGCGAGCATGCCCTCGTGCCGGGCGATCTCCTGGACCGCGGACTTCATCCGGAAGGCGCGGTCGGCCGCGTCGAGCAGGTCGGAGTGGTTCAGGTTGATCTCGAACTGGCCGCCGCAGAACTCGTGGTTCGCCGCGGTCACCTGCAGCGAGGCGTCGCGCAGGTAGCGCAGCATGCTGAGCAGGACCCCGCGAGGGTCTCCCTTGCGGCCGACGACGTACACGTTGCCGGGGGCGTCGGCGTAGCGTCGCCAGCCCTGAGGCGTGGTGTCATCCTGCTCGAGCAGGTAGAACTCCAGCTCCGGGCCCACGACCGCGCCGAGACCCAGCTCGGACAGCCTGGCCGTCACCCGACGAGCCACCTCGCGGGGGGACTCCTCCGCGGGCCGGCCGCCGGAGACGGTGGTGTCTGCCAGGCACCAGGCCGCGCCGGGCTCCCAGGGCAGGTCGGTGAGGGTGTCGAGGTCCGGGTAGGCGGTGATGTCGGGCAGTCCTGCGTCGATGCCGCCCTGCACCGGTACGACGTCACCCATCGGGCTGGTGTGGTAGACGGCCCGGCAGAAGGCGATGCCGTGCTCGAGGGTGGACCCGAGCTCCCCCAGCAGCACGTCGCGGCCCCGGTCGATCCCGATCAGGTCCGAGTACGAGACCCGGATGACGTCGATGTCGCGGGACTCCAGCTCCTCGATCAGGGCGGGGAGGTCGGTGCTCTTCATGGGCGTTCCTCGTGTGGACGGTGGATCAGGGCGTACACATTCGTTCGGAGCCGAACGATAGTGGAAGAGTAGTGCCCCGGACGACCCCTGGGAAGGGCTCGCGGCCATCGGCGTAGGTGGTTGCCGCGATCGGTCCGCGAGAATATGTTTGTGTCCAAACGTTAGGGGGTCGAAGGTGCGCGCACTGTTCGTCCAGCACGACCACGTCTCGCCGGCGGGCCCGATCGGTGCCCGCTTCTCCGAGCACGGGTACGACGTCGAGGAGCTCGTGATCGTCCCCGAGGGCAGCGAGCCCGGGCTGGCCGTGGAGTTCCCGGATCCCACGCGCTTCGACGTGATCGTTCCGATGGGCGCCCCCTGGTCGGTCTACGACCACGAGCTGATCGGAGCCTGGGCCCTGCCGGAGCTGGACTTCCTGCGTGCCGCGCACGACACCGGGGTGCCGGTGCTGGGCATCTGCTTCGGTGGCCAGGCACTGGCTGCCGCCCTGGGTGGCGCCGTCGTGCCGTCCGCGGAGGCAGAGGTCGGGTGGTTCCGGATCGAGACCGACGAGCCCGGGCTGGTGGAGGCCGGCCCCTGGTTCCAGTGGCACAACGACCGGTGGGACGCACCCGAGGGAGCCCGGACCGTGGCGCGCACTCCCGTGGCCGACCAGGCGTTCGTGCTCGGTCGCAGCCTGGCCGTGCAGTTCCACCCCGAGCTCACCCCGTCGATGTTGACCGGCTGGCTCGGCAACGGCGGCAGCAGACTACCTGCGGGCGCACGGGCTCGACGGCGACGCACTGGTCGACGAGACCGGTCGCGAGGCGGCGGGGGCCGAACAGCGGGCGCACCGCCTGGTGGACCGGTTCCTCGACCAGGTGGCCCGCCGGGACCTCGTGACGGTCACCGGATCACCCGACGGCTCCTCCTAGACTGAGCGACCATGGCCGCTCGTCGTACCGTCGTGTCCGCGGAGGCAGCCCCGCGCGGAGCCCGACCCCGTCACCGGGAGCGAGGCCACCGGGTCGCTGAGTCGCTACGCGCGCGCGGCAGAGGCCGCCGGACGTGACCAGGCCTCGGGCGACTTCACCCTCGAGGCCACCGAGACGGCGGTCGCGGGACGCCTCCAGGGCCTGGAGGTCGACATGTCCGCGATGGCGGTGGTCTCGAACGTCTACCGCGCCGCGAACGCCGTCCGGAACCATCTCGAGCGCACGGTGCTCGCACCCCACGGGCTCACCTGGACGGGCTGGGTGGTCCTGTGGGTGGTCTGGATCTGGGGCGAGATCGAGACGCGCCACGTCGCTGCGGAGGCCGGGGTCTCCAAGGGCACGCTGACCGGGGTCCAGAAGACCCTGGTCGCCAAGGGCATGGTCGACCGCACGGTTCATCCCGGAGACGGTCGTCGGGTGCTGCTGTCCCTCACGCCGGCGGGCGAGCGACTGATGGCGGAGCTCTTCCCCGAGTTCAACAGCGTCGAGGCCTGGGTGACGAGCGACCTCGACGACGGCGAAAGACTGCGGCTGGCGCGATCGCTGCGCACCGTCGTCAAGCGGGTCGAGCAGCGCTGAACCGGCGGGCCGCGCCCACCAGCTCCTCGAAGAGGCGCAGCTGCCGAGGGTCGTGGTCGACGGTGTCCTCCGGGTGCCACTGCACCGCCAGGAACCAGCCCGGCGCCGAGGGGAGGACCGCTGCCTCCACGGTTCCGTCGACGGCTCGCGCCACCGGGACCAACCCGGCCCCCAGCCGTCGTACGCGCTGATGGTGGAAGCACGACACCGAGGCGCCGGCGCCGATCACCCTCGCCAGCTCGGAGTCGGCCTCGACGGTCAGGTCGTGCACCAGGTGGAGATGGGGATCCGCCATGTGCTGCTCGAGGTCTCCACCCAGGGCGACGTTGACCAGCTGCCAACCACGACACACGGCGAGGAGCGGAACGCCCGCGTCGAGCGCCCAACGGGCGACGGCGAGATCGAAGGCGTCCTGCTCGTCGTCGACGTCGTAGACGCTGGCGTCAGCGACCTGGTCGCCGTACAACGCGGGCGAGAGGTCTCCCCCGCCGGGCAGCAGGACGCCGTCGGCGAACCCGAGGCGGGCTCCGATCTCCGTCGGACGGACGATGCCGTCGGGTGCCCACGGATGGACCGCCAGCGGCTCCCCTCCGGCGCGGAACACGCCCGCGGACAGGGTCCGCGCCGTGGACAGGGCGCGGTAGCGATGGGCCGAGGCGGTGGCCGAGAACCTCGCTGGTACGGCGATCAGCGGTCTGTCTGCCACCCTTGACGCCTCTCGGTCGTGGCCATAACGTTTGTATCCGAACGATATCCCATGGAGGGCCGATGAGCACAGCGTCCGTGGCCGGCGTCGACGTCGACACCCGGCACTGGATCAACGGCGAACGGGTCGCCAGCGCGGAGACCTTCGACGACGTCTCGCCGATCGACGGACAGGTCATCGCCCGGGTCAGTCGGGGCGGCGCAGCCGAAGCGCACGCCGCGGTGGCTGCGGCACAGTCCGCGTTCCCGGGCTGGGCCGGCACTCCCCCGGCCGAGCGGGCCGCCGTGCTGCACCGGGTCGCCGACGGCGTCGAGAAGCGGTTGGAGGACCTCGCCCAGGTCGAGACCCGCGACAACGGGTCGCTGCTCCGCTCCCACCGGCGTGGCGTCATGCCGCGGGTGGCCATGAACGTCCGGTTCTTCGCCGACCACCTGCTGGCCCTCTCACACCCGGACTTCGAGACCCGTGGTCATCGCAACCACGTGTCGTGGGACCCCGCCGGGGTGACCGCGATCGTGACCCCGTGGAACGCGCCACTCATGCTCGCGACGTGGCGGATCGGCCCGGCGCTGGCAGCCGGCAACACCGTGGTCGCCAAGCCACCGGAGTGGGCCCCCCTGACGGCAAGCCTGTTCGCCGACATCGCCCACGAAGCAGGACTCCCGCCGGGCGTGTTCAACGTCGTGCAGGGTCTCGGCACGGAGGCCGGGGCGCCGCTCGTCGCGGATCCCGGCGTACGACGGATCTGCTTCACCGGCTCGGTCCCGACCTCGGTGCGCATCGGGGAGGCGGCGGCCCGCAACGGCACCCCGGTCAGCTTCGAGCTCGGTGGCAAGTCGCCCCTGCTCGTGTTCGACGACGCGGACCTCGACCTCGCGGTCGACCTCGCGGTCGAGCAGTTCGACAACTCCGGTCAGGTCTGCCTCGCCGCGGTCCGGATCCTGGTGCAGGACGGGATCTACGACGAGTTCCGGACCCGCTTCCTCGACCGTGCCGCCCGGGTCACCCAGGGTGACCCCCGCGACGAGTCCGTGGCCATCGGCCCCCTGGTCGGGCGCACGCACCTCGACCGGGTCGACGGCTTCGTGCAGCGCGCGGTCGCGGAGGGAGCCCAGGTGCTCGTCGGTGGTGGACCGAACACCGAGCTCAACGAACAGACCGGGGGCTTCTACTACCGGCCCACGGTGTTCGAAGGAGTCGATCGGTCGATGGAGATCACCTGCCAGGAGGTGTTCGGCCCGGTGCTCACGCTTCAGCGCTTCGGCACCGAGGCCGAGGGCGTGGCTCTGGCCAACGACACCGACTTCGGCCTGGCGGCCACCATCGCGACCGGCGACCACGAGCGCGCCGAGCGGGTCGCGTCCCAGGTCCGGGCCGGCACGGTGTGGGTGAACTGCTTCTTCGTCCGCGACCTCTCCGCGCCGTTCGGTGGCAGCGGCCGCTCCGGGATCGGCCGCGAGGGCGGCACCTGGTCCTTCGACTTCTACTGCGACGTCAAGAACACCGTCTTCGCACCGACAGGATGGAGCTGACCATGGGTGAGGTGGTGGGCGCGGGTCTCCTCGCGCACGTCCCGACGATGATGCTTCCGCCTGAGACGCGGCTGGAGCTGAACCGGGGACGGGAGATCTCCCTCGTGCCGGGCATCCGGCAGCTGCGCGAGGAGGTCTTCGAGACGCTCGACTACGACACCGTCGTGGTGCTCGACTCCCACTGGTTCACCACCGTGGAGTTCGTCGTGACCGCCCAGGACCGCCGTGCCGGCCTGTTCACGGCCGAGGAGCTGCCCCGCGGCATGTGCCGGATCCCCTACGACTGGCGCGGCGACCCCGAGCTCGCCCACGCGATGGCCGAGGCCGACAGCGACCACGGCACCTGGGTCACCGCCATCGACGACCAGTACCTCCCGGTCTACTACGCGACGCTCAACCTCTGGAAGTTCCTCGGCGAGGGACTCGACCGGCGCTGGGTCTCGGTGAGCGTGGCCCAGACCGGAGAGACCGAGGACTTCCTGCGGGCCGGCCGCGCCCTCGGCGACGCGATCGCCCGCACCGACCGCAAGGTCCTCCTGCTCGCCTCGGGCGCCCTGTCCCACACCTTCTGGAAGCTGCGCCAGCTACGCGACCACGAAGCGAGCGACGTCACCCACATCCGGACCCCCGAGGCGTACGCCGCGGACCGGCAGCGGATCGAGTGGTTCAAGGACGGCGACCATCGGCAGGTGCTCGACACGATGGGCGACTTCCTGAGCTACCGCCCCGAGTCGATGTTCGCCCACTACCTGATGATGATGGGCGCCCTCGGTGAGGGCGACTGCCGAGCCACCGCCCGCCAGTACGGCGAGTACGAGAACTCCATCGGCACCGGCCAGGTGCACCTGTGGTTCGACCGGCCCGCCGAGGGCTTCCCCGCTCCACGGCGTACCCCCGAGGACGCCGACTACGTCCGCCAGAACGGCGGCCCCGACCTGACCGCGGCCGGCTGACCGCAGAAGGAGACATCGTGAGCGAGTACCGCCGGATCCTGCTCGAGGGCAGCGCCGTCCAGGTCGAGCGCCGCGGCGAGGTGCTCGTCGCGGCGGACGGGCGCGAGGTCGGTGTCGCCGAGGCCGTGCACCTGCCACCCACCGAGCCCAGCAAGATCATCGCCGTGCACCTCAACTACGCCAGCCGCACCGAGGAGTTCATGACCAGGCTCCCCGCGGCGCCGACGTACTTCCACAAGCCGATCACGGCTCTGAACGCCCACCGCGGCGCTGTGGTGCGCCCGCTGGGCTGCAAGTGGCTGAACTACGAGGGCGAGATCGTCATCGTCATCGGCCGCACCTGCCGCAACATCTCGCCGGACGAGGCCGGCGACCACATCGCCGGCTACACCGTCGGGAACGACTACGGGCTGCACGACTTCCGCGACACCGACGCCGGCTCGATGCTGCGGGTGAAGGGCTCCGACAGCCTGGCACCGGTCGGGCCCGGGCTCGTCACCGACTGGGACTTCCGCGGGAAGACGCTGCGCACCCTCGTCAACGGCGACGTCGTCCAGGAGGCGTCCACCGACGAGATGGAGTGGGACATGCACTACCTCGTCGCCGACATCGCCCGCACGATCACCCTGTCCCCCGGCGACCTCCTCTTCTCCGGTACGCCGGCGAACTCGCGGCCGGTGCAGCCCGGCGACGTCGTGGAGGTCGAGGTCGACGGGCTCGGCCGGCTCACCAACCACGTCGTCACCGGCCCCACGCCGATCCGCACCGATGTCGGTGCCCAGCCGACCGAGAGCGAGGAGGTCGTCTCGACGGCGCTGGGCGGCGACTGGGAGTACCGCGGCATCCGGACCCCGAGCCGCGACCTCTACCCCTCGAAGGTCGACCCCGAGGGCTGACGCGGCGCGGACTCCGCCGACATGGTGTCCAGCAGCTCCTTCATGTGCAGGCAGATCTCCCGGACCTCGCCGGGGTCGTCGGTGTACTGACTCGGCTTCATGCAGAACGTGGTGAAGCCGCGCGCGATCTGGTCGGGAAAGTCGGCCATGGCCCGCTCGACGTCCGCCACGCTGTCCGGGCCGTCGAAGGTGGCGCGCGTTCCTCCGACCAGCTCGAGCTCGGCGAGGTCGCGGCCCGCACTCGCCAGGCCCTCGGCCAGGACCGCCAGGTCCTCGTCGGTGGGGACCCCGAAGGGATGGAACCCCGAGCCGTAGCGCACGATCCGGCGTACCAGGGCCGGGTGCATCCGCTCCCCGCCGAACCACATCGTCGGCCCGTCGTGCCGCCAGGACTTGGGCTCGGAGTAGACGTCGGCGAAGTCGAAGAACTCACCGTGGAACTCGGCCGGGGAGTCACTCCACAGTGCGGTCATCGCGGCCAGGTGCTCGTCCAGGATGGCTCCCGCGGCGGTGGAAGGGGACGCCGTGGGCGTCGTACTCGCTCTGTTGCCAGGACACCGTGGGCTGCACGACCAGGCGGCCCTCGCACAGGAGGTCGATGGTGGCCAGGTCCTTCGCGAGCAGCAAGGGATGTCGCAGCGGCGGGATGATCGCCCCGGCCACGATCCGCACCCGCTGCGTCGCCGCGGCGACCGCGGCCAGGGTCGCGACCGAGCTCGGCCAGGGTGTGCGCGGGTCCTGGTTGCCGATCGCGGCGTACATCCGGGGGTTGCTCATCAGGCCGTTCCGCGCGGCGTCACCGCTGAGCATCGTCTGCTCGCTGACCATGACGGCGTCGAAGCCTGCCTCCTCCGCGACCTGCGCCAGCCTGACCAGTCCACGCAGGTCGCGAGCGTCGAGCATGGTGTGGTTCTCGGTGAGGATCATCAAGAGCCGCGGAGCCGATGGAGCCGTCACCGCAGGCCGGCCTTGGCCCGCAGCCCGTCCACGAGCAGCCGCAGGCCGTACCGGAACTGGGCGTCCTGGCTGGGGTAGAGCACGGACGCCAGCCGCACGGTCATCGGGAACTCAGCGGGCGGCGCGGCCAGGTAGTCGGCGCGCCACGCCCGGTGCCGGGACTCCTCGTCCTGCTCCGTGTCCGGTCCGGGCGCGTCGATGACCGCCGAGCCCACGGTGTACTCGACCAGGGCGTGGTACCCGAGCACGACGTCCTCCTCGCCGAGCCCGGCGGAGGTGAGCAGATCCAGCATCCGCTCCGTCAGGACGCGTTCGTGAAGCTTGCGGGACGGGCCGGACGCCACACCGCCCGCGGCGCCCGGATGCGACATCAACGCGGCGCGCAGGCGCAGGCACAGGCGGTAGAGGGTCCCGAGAGGGTCGGTGTCCTCCGGAACGCCGTCGGTCACTCCCTCGAGGATGTGGTCGGCGGCCTCGCGGATCAGGTCGTCCATGTCCCGGAAGTGCCGGTAGAGCGCCGTCGGGTGGACCTGCAAGGCCTCGCCGACGGTGCGCGTGGTCACCGCGTCCACGCCGCCGGACTCCAGCAGGTCGACCACCGCGGCGACGATGCGCTCGCGCGACAGGCGCGGCGAGCTCCCCGTGGCCGCGGAGGATCTGGTCATGCGCCTGCCTGAGTCACTCGTAGAGCTTGGCTTTGCCGAGCCGGTCCAAGCAGACTTCGCCCGACCACGGCAGCATCGTGATGCCGAGACGCGAGTCACGGTACATCCGCTCCAACGGGAGGGACTTCAGCATCGACTGGCCGCCACACACCCGGATCGCCAGGGTGGCGACCTTGTTGGCGTTCTCCATGACCGTGAACACGGCGGCCCAGGCACTGGCCAGGATCTCCTCGCCGGGATCGATCGTGGTGCGGTCGAGGACGTCGTACAGGAGCGCCCGTGCGCACTCGTAGTCGATCTGCATCTGGGCCCAGCCCGCCTGCTTCTGGGTCAGGTCGCGGCGGGCCTGACCGGGCGACTGTCCCGGGCCCTCGCCCCGGAGGTAGGAGCGGGTGAAGTCCAAGATCCCCTGGGTGAGGCCGAGATAGCTGGGCGCCAGCGACATGAACAGGAACGGGAACCGCTGGGCGGCCTGGTCGTAGCCCCGCGGAGGGAGCACCTCGTTGTCCTCAGGGACGAAGACGTCGGTGAACAGCAGGGTGCGCGAGACGGTGCCCCGCATGCCGAGGGGGTCCCAGTCGCCGACGATCTCGATGCCGTCGGCCTCGGCCGGGATGGACAGCAGCCGGATGAACGGCTCGCCCGGGACCTGGCACGTCACGTTGTAGCGGTCGGCAGCGCCGGACAGCGATGCGAAGATCTTGCGGCCCGTCACCCGGAAGCCACCGTCGACCGGCTCCGCCTTGGTGTGCACACCCGAGGTGGCGCCGGCCGAGATGCCCTCGCTGAAGGGCTGGCTGTGGATGGTGCCGTCCTCGACCACGCCGCGGAACAGCTCGGCCCGGCGGGCGTGGTGCAGCGCCCGCTCCTCGGCGGTGAAGTCGAGCATGTCCGAGACCTCACCGGCCCAGAGCATGGTGGCGTTGTGCATGTTGAACGTGAGGGCGGTCGCGCCGCAGTAGCGCCCGATCTCGGCGGAGACGCGGGCGTAGTCGGCGAACGACGCCCCGAGCCCACCCGCGCGCGGCCGGCACGCACAGGGCCAGCAGGCCGGCCTCCTTGAGGTCGGCGAAGTTCTCCCACGGGAAGGTCGCGTCCCGGTCGTAGCGGACGGCGCGTTCGGCGAAGGCCGGGCCGAGGGCTCGGACGCGCTGGACCATCTCCTCCCGGGTGATGGCCGGCTGGGTCACAACGGTCGCAGTCATGCGCGGCAGTGTCTCCGAAGAAGGGGGTGAATGTCAACGGCTCTGACAGACCCCTTTACAAGCCCTGTCCAGCCTGCAACACTCGCGCCCCATGGTGATGACGACCACAATCACCGACCTCGTCGAGGGGTCGGTGGCCTGGCGCGAGGCCGGCGCGCGAGACGGTCGCGCGTCGCGTGTTCCTGCACGGCCTCGGCGGGCGACGTACCAACTGGGACGCCCAGCTGGTCGCCCTCGGTGACATCCGCCGTTGCTGCGCGCTGGACCTTCCGGGATACGGCGACTCCGCGGGTCTCCCCGGTTCCCTCCCCGAGATCGCGGCTGGTGTCGCCGAGTGGATCGCCGGGCTGGGCAACGGTCCGGTCGACGTGGTCGGCCTGTCCTTCGGGGGCATGGTCGCGCAGCACCTGACGCTCGACCACCCGGACCTGGTCCGCACGCTGACCCTCCTCGACACCAGCCCCGCCTTCGGGCTTGACGGGGTGACGACGCCGGAGACCTGGCTCGCCAGCCGGATCGACGCGATCCGGGACCCTGACCCGAGGGCACCGGGCATCGAGGCCGTGGTCGCGGGACTCGTCGGCCGCGAGGCCACCCCCGAGGTGCGCTCGACCATGGTCGAGTCCATGCGCGCTGTCCCCCCGCCACCCTCGAGGCGGCCTGCCGCGCTCTGGTCGGACACGACACGCGCGAGCGACTCTCCCGGATCACGGCCCCCGTCCTGGTGATGGTGGGCGAGGAGGACACCGAGACGCCCCCGTCGTACGCCGAGGAGATCGCCGCCCGGATCACCGGTGCGGAGCTGGTCGTCGTTCCGGGCGCAGGCCACCTGCTCAACCTCGAGAAACCTGACGCGGTCAACGACCGACTGCGCAGGCACTGGCTGGAGTCGGGGGTGACCCCATGAGCACCGAGTGGCGATGGGTGGAGCGGTTCGCAGCGCAGCTCGCCCTGTGCGAGCTCGACTCCTCCGAGCTGTGCGTCGTGCTGTCGGAGACCACGAGCAGGTCCGAGAACGTCGAGGCGGCCTTCATGGCGGCTCAGTCGCTCGGCGCCGAGACCTTCCACGTCGTCATGCCCACCCCCGCCAACCCGGGGCCGGTGCCGCTCCGGTCCACCGGGACCAGCCTGGCGCTCCAGCAGAACCCGGCCGCGATCGCGGCGCTGTGCAGAGCCGACTTCCTCATCGACTGCACCGTCGAGGGTCTCCTGCACGCCCAGGAGCTGCGCCAGATCCTCGAGTCCGGCACGCGGGTGCTGATGATCGCCAACGAGTACCCCGAGATCTTCGAGCGGATGCACCACGACGCCGACATGGCGCGACGGGTGGGGCTCGGCTACGACATGCTCTGCGCCGCGTCGACGATGCGGGTGACCTCGGCCGCTGGAACGGACCTCACCGTTCGACTGGACGGGTCCTTCCGGGCCGGCTCCACGGGGGTCACCTCCGGGCCCGGCAGCATCGCGCACTGGCCCGGAGGGCTGGTGCTGGCCTTCCCCGCCCGCAACAGCGTCGACGGGACGATCGTGCTCGCCCCCGGCGACCTCAACTGCACGTTCAAGAGTGTGGTCCGCAGCCCGATCCGGCTCACGGTGAAGAACGACTACGTGGTGGCGGTCGACGGCGACGGCGTCGATGCCCGGCAGCTGGCCAGCTACATGGCGGCCTTCAACGACCGAGACGCCTACGCCAGCTCCCACCTGGGGTGGGGCATGAACCCGGTTGCGCGGTGGGACTACTTCGACCTCTACGACAAGAGCCAGCACAACGCGGTCGAGGCCCGCGGCTTCGAGGGCAACTTCATGTACTCAACGGGCGCGAACGAGACGGCCGACAGGTTCACGCGCTGCCACTTCGACCTGCCGATGCTCGACTGCAACGTCGACCTCGACGGCGTACCGGTGGTGACCGACGGTGTCCTGCAGGGCGACCTCGCGCCCGACAAGCCCGCCGATCCGCGCGTGCTCGGACCGACCGTGGCCGCGGAGTGACGACGACGATGACCTTCGATCCGAGCCTCAACGACGAAGGAGCCACCGCCGCCGCCTCGCCCTACCCGGGGTGGATGCTCGCCGACGAGGGCCGGGCCTACGAGCAGGAGGTGTCGCAGCACTTCGTCACCGCCATGAGCTCGCTGGCCGCGACCGTCTGTGTCGTCGCAGCGGCGAGCCCGTCAGGCGAGCGGTTCGGCATCACCGCGACTGCGGTCTGCTCGCTGTCCACGGAGCCACCCCAGCTCGTCGCATGCGTGAACCGCTCGTCCAGCATCGCCAAGGCGCTCAGCGCCACCGGCTGGTTCTCGGTGAACATCCTGTCCGGTGAGCAGGAGCACGTGGCCGCCACCTTCGCGGGGCGCACCGGGCTCCAGGGGTCGGACCGGTTCGACGACGAGACGTGGACCCGCCATACGACGGGAGCCCCGGTCCTGACCGACGCTTCCGCGGTCTGCGTGTGCCACGTCTCCAACAGTCTCCACCAGGCCAGTCACCTGGTGGTGATCGGGCGAGTGCTCGATGTCCTCTTGCCCGAGGGCGTTCCAGCAGGGCCGTTGATGTACCACCAGCGGCGCTTCACAACGGTGAACTCCGGGTTGTTTGCCGACCAACCTGATCCGGAAGGACACGCATGACCACACCAGCCAGTGACGAGACCCTCGGCACTACTCATACCAAGCTCAAGCTCGTCGATGCCGTCGCACAGTCGGTCGGGTTCATGGGCCCGGTCTTCTCGATCGCCTTCCTGGTCCCGCTCGTCATGGGGATCGCATCGGCGTCCGGCAAGGGAGCGGGGGTTGCGGCACCACTCGCCGTCCTGATCTCCGCCATCGGCGTGCTCGGTATCGGCTGGATCGTGGCGGAGTACGCACGCCGCATCCACGCCGCCGGGTCGTTGTACGACTACGTCACGGACGGGCTCGGCGCCAGGGTGGGAGGCGCCTCGGGCTTCCTCTACTACTCCGGCATCATCGTGCTTGGTGCAGCGATCCTGATCATGCTGGGCGGAACCATCCACGACACGCTTCTCGCGGAGTTCAACCACGCATTCCTGTCCGAGCTCGGGTGGGACGTCGTCCTGCTGGTCATCGCGGCTGCCACGGTGTTCCTGGGCGTGGCACTCTCCACGCGTGCGCAGCTGACTCTGGCGCTGTTCTCGATCACGGTGGTCTCGATCTTCTTCGTCTACGTGATCATCAAGGTCGGGTCGGACAACGACGTCGCCAAGACGTTCAACCCGTCGAACTCACTCGACGGCGGCATCGGCGGCATCCTCTACGGCGTGCTGTACGGCGTGCTGCTGTTCACCGGCTTCGAGACCGCTGCGAACCTGGGCGAGGAGACCGAGCACCCCGCCCGGGACATCCCGCGGGCCGTGTTGTACTCGGTTGTCGGCATCACCGTCTTCTACCTGGTCGGCTCCTACGCCCAGATCGCCGGGTTCAACTTCGACCTCAACGCCATCGGCCAGGCCGCTGGCGCGCCGCTGTTCGCCCTCGCCTCGCCCGGCTCCGCTGGGGGCTACGGCTCTGTGGCAGTGGTGCGGCTCATGGAGCTGGTCGTGATGCTGGACATGCTCGCGGTGATGATCGGCTGCGCGACGGCCGGCTCGCGCGGTCTGTTCGCCCTCGGGCGCGACGGCCGACTGCCTCGGGTCCTGGGCAAGGCGTCGGGTCGGGGCACCCCGGTCGTGGCCGGAGCAGTGCTGATGGTCATCTACGCGATCAGCATCGCCATGACCATCTGGTGGACCGGCCTGTGGGAATTCGGCGGACTGCCGCACTACGTCGCCATGTTCAGCGTCCTGTCGGCGTACGGCGGCCTCGCCATCGCGATCATCTACTTCCTGCTGTGCGTCGGCGCGCTGCGCGGTCTCGCCGACCACCCGAAGTACTGGGCGGTGATCCTGGCCGCGGTGGTCGGGATCCTGGTCACGGGAGGCGCCGTGTGGGGAGCCGTCTACAAGGTGAAGGCCCCGATCAGCTACACGCCCTGGGCCGCACTGGTGATCTTCCTGATCGGGCTGGTCGTCGCGTTCCTGGTGCCCGCAGACATGGCGGCGAAGCATGAGCTGGACGACGGCAACCGGCCGGTGAAGCTCTGAACGCACGTCGAGTGTCAGCTGTGAGGAGCGGAGGCGGCGTGCTCGGGCACGTCGTGGCCCGTTCCCGTGCCGAGGACGCGGGGGGCTGGCGCCGGTGACAAGGATCCTGATGAACACCTGGCGTCGACAGGGACAGGTGTTCGGTCCCGTCGTGCGCGACATGTTCGGCGCCGAAGTCGCCTACGCCCACGTCGTCCAGGCCTCCGGAGCCGTGCCGTTCCTGGTCCCCCGACCTCACAGCGGCGTCGGTGCCGAGGAAGTCCTCGACGGGTTCGACGGCCTGCTGCTGATCGGCGGTGAGGACCTCGCCGCGGAGGTCAGTGGCGCGGCTCCCGAGACGGTCGGCGCCAACGCCGATCCCGACCGCGACCGCTGGGAGATCGCGCTGCTCACGGCGGCCCTGGAGTCGGGAGTGCCGGTGCTCGCCATCTGCCGCGGGATGCAGCTGCTCAACGTCGCCTTCGGCGGCACCCTGCACGGACACATGACCGGCGAGAGCCCGGAGCATCCGCCTGTTCCCGAGGACCTGGCCGGCGCGCTCGGGTTCCGCCATCGGGTCGACCTCACACCCCACAGCCGGGTCCACCGCGCCATCGGCGCCGACGCGATCGAGACCAACTCCCTCCACCACCAGGCGGTGGACCGGCTCGGCGACGGGCTGATCGTCACCGGACGAGCCTCCGACGGCGTCGTCGAGGCGTTGGAGCCGCACCACGTCCACCTGGTGCGTCGGGGTGCAGTGGCACCCCGAGCTGATGGCGGACGACGTACATCAGCAGGCGCTCGTCAACGCTTTCGTCGACACCTGTCGGGCGCGCCGGGCACGCACGCTGCATGATCTCCCTCGCCGCCCTCCGACGCCGAGGACCGAAAGGGCTTCATGACCGACCTCATCGACATCGTCTTCCCGGACCTGCTGGGGCTCCTGCACGGCAAGACGGTGCCCGCACACCGGCTGGACCATCCCACTCACTACGCCGTCACCTGCATGGTCCAGGGTCTCGACCTGAACTTCCTCGAGACGGAGGGCTACTCCACGGGAGCCGGCTTCCCCGACATGGAAGCGCGGATCGACCCGGACACCACCCGCCCATGGCTCGACGGCCGGCAGACCGCCATGGCGTCCCTGTACCGCACCGACGGCAAACCGCTTCCCTTCGACTCGCGACGACAGCTCAACGCCCTGTGCGACCGTTGGGAGGCACTCGGGTACACCCCGGTCGCGGGCTTCGAGATGGAGTTCTTCCTGCTCGAACGGCTCTCTCCCATGACGCGGATGGCGGTCCCCGACCACCGCGTCTACGGCGTCGGCGCGGGCGCCGACCCGTCCGGCACCCTGGAGGAGATCGGACGCGTCGCCGAGCTCGCGCAGCTCCAGGTCGAGGGGATGAACAGCGAGTTCACGCCGGGCCAGGTCGAAGCTGCGCTCCACTATCGACCCGCGCTCGCCGCCGCGGACGGAGTCCTGCTGTTCCGCGAGATCACTCGCGCGGTCGCGAGGTCGCGAGGCATCGACGCCACGTTCATGCCTCGGCCCTTCGACGACACGGTCGGCAGTGGCATGCACGTCAACCTCAGCATGTCCACGGCCGCGGGCGACAACGCCTTCTACGACCAGGCCGACCCCGAGGGCCTCAGCGACCTCGCGAGGCACTTCATCGCGGGCCTGCTCCACCATCACTGCGCGCTGGCCGCCCTCGCCGCACCGACCGTGAACTCCTACAAGCGCCTCTCTCCCGGCCTGCTCAGTGGCTACTGGGCCAACTGGGGTCATGACAACCGGATCACCTCGGTGCGGGTGCCGAGTCAGCGCGGTGCGGCCACCCGGGTCGAACACCGAGTCGCCGACGGCACCGCCTCTCCGCACGTCCTGACCGCGGCCCTGCTCGCCGCTGGTCTGCACGGCGTGGAGGAGCGGCTCCCACTGCCCGACCCCCAGGCCGGCGACGCGGACGCCGCGCCCAACACCGACCGGCACACGCCGCACTCGCTGGCCGAGTCCCTGGACGCGCTCGCAGCGGACGACGTGCTCTTCGAGCTGATGGATCGCGAGCTCCTCGAGGCGTTCATCGGGCTCAAGCGCGAGGAGAACCAGCGTTGGCTTCGTGCGGTGACCGACTGGGAGCAGCGCGAGTACGGACGCGTCTACTGAGCTCAGGGCCGGGCGAACCAGGCGGACCCTGGTGACACGCCAGGGCGTGGCGGCTGCTCGTTCCCGGCCAGGTTGCCGATGACGCCGGGCGTGATCGTCATCGGACCCAGTCGCCTCCGTACATCACCCGGCGGACCCGCCAGTCGTCGTCGAGCAGCACGAGGTCGGCGCGCAGGCCGGTCGCCAGGCTCCCGCGGTCGTCCAGGCCGAGCAGCTCGGCGGGTGTGGAGGTGGCCGCGGCCACCGCAGCGACGGGATCGACGCCGGCCCGTACCACGCAGTGGCGGACCAGCTCGGCGGCGTGAAAGGTGCCTCCCGCGAGCGACGGCCGCTCGGAGCGCGTCCACGCCCGGCCGTCCTCGACCCGCACCCGTACGGACCCGAGCTCGAAGTCGCCGTCCGGCATCCCGGCAGCCGCCATCGCGTCGCTGACGAGTACGACGTGCCGCCCGGGGTCCACCGCGAACACCAGGTGCACCGTCTCGTCGGCGAGGTGCACGCCGTCCGCGATGAGCTCCACGTACGTGGCCCCGCGGGCCAGCGCATCCAAGGAGGCGGCAACCGGGCCCGGCCGGCGGTGGTGAAGGGGCTCCATCCCGTTGAACAGATGGGTGACCAGTGGTCTGCGAAGTGACCGCAGGGCCTCCCCGAAGCCCTCGGCATCGGCGCCGGTGTGGCCGAGGCCCACCACGACCCCGGAGCGCTCGAGGAGCTCGGCGGCCGCCGCGGCACCCGGCAGTTCCGGGGCAAGCGTCACCATCCGCACCGTCGGACGACCGGCGTCGTCGACGCCGGCCGCCAGCCAGGTGACGAGCTCCTCGGACCCTGGTAGGCGCAGGTGGGCCGGGTCGTGTGCGCCTCGGTGCGCCGGGTCCAGAAAGGGCCCCTCGACGTGGCACCCGACGACCGGTGACCCCGTGGCCACGACCGAGGCGATCGCCTTGATCGCGGCGACGAGGTCGGGGGTCGACGCACTCACCAGGCTGGCCAGCATCGTGGTGGTGCCGCGGGAGAGGTGGTGCGCTGCGACCGCGGCGACCTCGGTCGGGTCGTTCGAGGTGACGCTGTGGCTCCCGCCGCCGTGACAGTGGATGTCGACATACCCCGGCGCGATCGTGTCGACCGGTTCGGGCGCCGCGCCAGACCAGCCGGACGCCGGGCCGACGTACCCGATCGTGCCGTCGAGGCGGACCTCGAGCACGCCCCGGTCCAGGATTCCGGCGGTCGTCACGAGCCGCCCGGCCAGCGCCCGTGCGGTCATGACTCAGGCGCCCATCCGTCGCGAGCCAGGAGCGCGGCACCGATCACGCCACCCCGGTCGCCGAGGGCCGACACGGTCACCTCGGCGGGCTGTACGACGGTGGCCCGCTCACGGAGCGCGACCCTCAGGGGGCCCAGCAGCCCCTCGCCGGCCCGGCTGAGCCCACCGCCGATCACCACCAGGGCCGGCCCGACGACCAGCGAGACGATGCCGAGCCCGTCCGCGAGCGCTTCCACCGCGTCCTGCCAGACCTGCCGCGCGGCGGCATCCGTGCTCAGCCGGGCGGCGACGTCCTGGGCGCCGCTGACGGGCTTCCCGCTGAGGGCGGTGTAGCGGCGGGCGATCGCCGCCGCGGATGCGATGGCTTCGAGGCACCCGTCACGTCCGCAGGCGCACCGGACTCCGGTCCGGACGGCAAGGTGCCCGATCTCCGCCGTCTCGCCGCGGTGCCCGGTCACCAGGCGTCCACCGGAAACGATCGAGGCGGCGATCCCGGTGCCGAGGGGCACGAACGCCAGGTCCTGCGTGCCGACACCCGCGCCGAGCCGGTGCTCGGCAACGCCGCCGGAGGCGACGTCGTTGGCGATCCGGACCGGCAGCCGCCACGCGGCGCCGAGTGACCGGACCAGCTCGAGGTCGCGCCACCCGATGTTGGCGCTGTACGTCGCGACGCCGGCCTCGCGGTCCACCAGGCCCGGGACGACGACGCCTGCGCCGACCACGGGCACGTCGGGTCGCTGCGCGAGCAGGGTGCGGCCGACCTCGGCGACCGCGTCGCGCGCGCGGTGCCCCTGTGGCGTGGGCAGTTGCTCGGAGGCCACCACGGTCCCCGCGCGATCGACCAGCTCCGCCTTGATGGTGGTGCCGCCGACGTCGACGGCGAGTGCGAGGTCGTCGTCGTCCACTGCGCAAGAATGGCACGTCCCGAGACTGAACCGAACGCGCGGTGATGCTGCGCGAGACCGGAGACCCACAGATGTACGACGAGGTGCACGGGTTCTCGCCGACCACGGGCGAGCGGCTGGACTGACGCCGTGGTCGTCCACACGCCCTCTTCGCCGGCGACGGTACGCCGCACCTCGGTGTCCGTGCGGTCCGCGACCCTCGGTCCCGCGAGCCCGTTGCCCCGGTTCACCCGGCTGCGGGAGCTGCCCGTCCCGGACGTCGGCCCGGGCGCCACGCCGGAGATGCTCGACCGGGTCTCCTACGGCAGGCTGGAGAGCCCTCTCCCGTACCCCGTGCAGGAGGACTACGACCGGTCGCTCCGCGAGGTCGAGCTCCCGGCGTACGTGCTCGAGAACGGCGTGCTGCGCGCGACCGTGCTACCGACGCTCGGCGGCCGCGTCTGGTCGTTGTACGACGTAGTCCGTGGGCGTGAGCTGCTGTTCTGCAACCCGAGGACGTACTTCGCGAACTTCGGGCTCACCAATGCCTGGTTCGCCGGAGGCATCGAGTGGAACCTCGGCTCGACCGGCCACACGACGCTGTCGTGCCGGCCGATGCACGCCGCAGTCGTTGCCGGTCCGGACGGTGACGTGCTGCGGCTGTGGGAGTGGGAGCGGACCCGAGACCTGGTGCTGCAGGTCGACCTCTCCCTGCACCCGGGGTCGGACCGGTTGTACGCCTCCACCCGGGTGATCAACCCGGACCCGGAGGAGAAGCCGCTCTACTACTGGACCAACATCGCGGTTCCCGAGTCGTCGGGGACCCGCGTGCTGACGTCGGCGGACGCCGCCTGGCGGACCGACTACGCCGGCGCACTGACCCGGGTGCCCGTCCCGCACCCGGACCGCGCGGACGTCGACATCAGCCACCCGACGGCCTCCGGGTCTCCCGCCGACTACTTCTACGACCTGCAGGGGGAGCGCGGTCGGCACATCGTGTCCGTCGAGGCCGACGGCCGTGGCTTCGCCGAGACGTCGACACGTGGGCTGCGGGGCCGGAAGCTGTTCCTCTGGGGTAGCGGCCCGGCCGGCTCGCGGTGGCAGGAATGGCTCTGCGGTCCCGGCGCGAGGTACGTCGAGATCCAGGCGGGATGGTGCCCGACACAGCTCGAGCACGACCGGCTGGCTGGTGGGGCGAGCGTGTCCTGGACCGAGGCGTTCGGCGGCGTCGACCTCGACCCGGGAGCGGTGTCGGGCGGATATGACGAGGCGTGCGCGGCCGCGCGGGCAGCCGTCCACGGAGCGACGGACCCGGACCATCTCGAGGCCATCCACGAGCGCTGGCTCGACGAGGTGGCCGACGCCGCCGTCACCCAGCAGCTGAGCACGGGGTCCGGCTGGGGCCAGGTCGAGCTCGAGCTCCGGGGCCGTCCGGACGTCGTACCGACCCGGGCCCTGCCGTTCCTACGCGTCGATGACGACAGTCTCCCGGCACGCCACCTGCTCGACGACGACATCGAGGGACTCGCGCAAACCGCCCACCGGCTTCCGGTACCCCCTGTCTCCGATCGCTGGCGCGCCGTCCTCGAGGACGCACCGGACTCCGAGTGGGTGCACCTGGCCCGCGCGGTGAACGCCCACGTGCGGGGCCAGCCAGGCCGTGCCGCCGAGCAGTACGACGCGAGCCTGGCCGCGCGCGAGAACCCGTGGGCGCTGCGAGGGCTGGCGCTGCTGGCCGATGATGATCGTGCCTGCGACCTGTACGCGCGGGCCCGGCTGCTCCGACCGGACTGCCGCGGGCTGGCCGTGGAGCACCTCGAGCGGCTGCTCTCCGCCGGACGGCCGGGTGACTGCCTGGGCGCGATCGCGTCGCTGAGCCCTGCCTTGCGTGAACACGGCAGGACCCGGCTGCTGGAGGCCCGGGCGCAGCTGGCCCTGGGGAGGAGCGAGCGCGTCGCCGAGATCATGGAGTCGCTGGTCGTGGAGGATCTCGCCGAGGGAGACACGGTCCTCGGTGAGGTCTGGGACGCACTGCATCCGGGCGCCGCGCTTCCCGCACACCTCGACTTCCGGATGACCGGCGCCGGAGGTGCCGGCGACGGATGACGTGGTGGACGGGCCAGCCGCACCCGAGACTCAGCGGAACGTGCCCCGGGAGACCGACCCCTCCAGCCGCCGCTGGAAGATCACGTACACGATCAGCACCGGCACGACGGTGATGACGACCGCGGCGAAGAGCGCCCCGAAGTCGACCGCGTAGCCGGCCTGCGAGGCGAAATTGGCCATCCCCTGGGTCAGCACATATCTGTTCGGGTCGGTGTTCAGAGCCACGGGCAGCAGGAACTGGTTCCACAGTCCGAGGAAGTTGAAGATCGCGACGGCGGCCATGCCGGGCCGCGCCATCGGGAGCATGATCTGGAAGAAGGCTCGCCACTCCCCGGCGCCGTCCATCAGCGCCGCCTCGTACACGTCGTCCGGCAGGGTCTTGAAGAACGCGTACAGGAAGAACACCGTGAACGGCAGGGCGAACGCGACGTACACCATGATCAGCCCGGGCAGGGTGTTGAGCAGATGGATGCTCTTGAGGACGAAGAACAGCGGCACGATCGCGAGGAAGACCGGGAAGGTCAGCCCGGCGAGCATCAGGTAGTAGATGAAGCGTGCGCCGGGGAAGTCGAAGCGCGCGAGCACGTAGGCGCACATCGATCCCAGGATCATGACGAGGACGAGGGCGACAGACACCACGATGACCGTGTTCAGGAAGAACTGGTGGATCCCGGCGTCGGTCCAGGCATGGGCGTAGTTGTCGAAGCTCCAGTGCGCCGGCAACCCGAACGGCGAGGCCAGGATCTCCTTGGACGTCTTGAACGACGACAGCACGACCCACAGGAACGGGACGATGACGATGAGCGTCCAGACGGTCAGGAGCGCGTGCGAGGTGGCCTCGACGGCTCTGTCTCCGCCCGTCCGCTCTCCGCTGCTCCCGGTGCCGATGCGCTGGTCGGTGGCGACGGACGTCATCGGCGCCGCCTCCTCTCGCCGCCTCCGGTGAGACGGTTGACCGTGAACACGATCACGGCGAACAGCAGGGTCACGACCGCGAGCACGACCCCCATCGCCGTGGCATAGCCGAACTGGCCCTTCCGGAAGGCCGTGTTGAAGAGCTCCTGGCTCATCGTCCGCGTGGTGTTGTCGGGGCCGCCGTTCGGGTTCAGCGCCTGCATGTAGACGAACGCGTCGAGGGCGAGGATCCCCAGATAGATGTACGCCGTCTGCACGGTGTCCCGGACGAGCGGGATCGTGATCAGGATGGCCGTGCGGAACCGGCCGGCGCCGTCCATGCGCGCGGCCTCGTAGTAGTCAGCGGGAATGCCCTTGATCGCTGCGACGAACAGCACCGTGTAGAAGCCGACGAAGCTCCAGATGATCACGAACATGGACGCCGGCATCGCGGTACGCGGGTCGCCGAGCCAGGCGAAGTTCTCGAACCCGCTGAGGCCGATCTTGGTGAGGATGGCGTTCAGCAGGCCGGCCGAGGGGTCGTACACCTGCGCCCAGATGAGGCCGATCACGATCGCCGGGACGGTGAACGGGAAGAACGACACGACCCGGTAGAACCCGGAGCCGCCGACCCCACGGATGGGGCCCTTGCTGGGCCCACCCACCGTGACCACCGTGGCGATGATGAGCGCCAGCACGATGGTCACGATCGGCACGACGATCGCAAGCTCGATGTTGTTGCGCAGCGAGCGCATGAAGGTGTCGTCGTGGAACAGCTTCGTGAAGTTGTCCAGCCCGACGAAGTTGTACGTCGGGCTGAAGCCGCTCCAGTCGGTCATCGAGTAGTACAACGCCTGGCCGAACGGGTAGATCACGAAGACGACGTAGATGGCCACCGGCAGCCCGAGGAAGACCACCATGAAGCTGATGCGGTCCCAGTTCGGTCTCCGGCGCCGCCGCGCGGCCGGCCGGGGCCGGCCGCCGGTGGCCCTCGGCACGTCGGTCGTGGTGGTGCTCACGTGATCTTGAGCTTCTTCACCGAGGAATCGTTGGCGACCTTGTCGGTGATGTCCTGCAGCGCGCTGGTGAGTCCGGCCACGTCGAGCTGGCCGGCCAGGAACGAGTTCCACGGCACCAGCTGGTCGGTGTTCATGCCGTAGTAGTCGACGAACTGGTAGTTGAAGGTGTTGGAGCCGGCGGCGTCCAGCATCTTCGTCTGCGAGACCAGCGCGGTCGATCCGAAGCCGTCGGCCGGCACCAGGCCCTTGACGATCGTCGGCGCGAGGCGGGTCTTGGAGAAGTTGGTCGCGGCCGCCTTCGACAGCATCGCGCGCAGGAGCTCCTTGCCGCCGGCGACGTTCTTCCCCTGCGACGGCACGATGAACGGCTCGCCCGCAGCAGCACGAAGCCCCGCCAACGGCAACGCCGGGCTGGACGAGAGAGTCGGCTCGGGGGCGCCGGTCATCTGGAAGTTGCTCTTCGTGGCGTCCTTCATCTCGTTCTCGATCCAACCGCCGGAGGGGTAGAGGATCGCCTGCTGGTCGTTGCTCCACTTCGCCTGGGCGGCCGTGAACTGGGTGCCGGCGCCGCCCGGGACGAAGTAGCCCTTCTGGACCATCTCGCCGAGGGCGTTGAAGACGCCCTGGAGCTGCGGAAGCGACCAGCACTTCGGCTGGAGGTTCTCCAGCGCCAGCCTGACCTCGTCGCCGCCTTCCTTGATGGCGGAGTTGACGGACATCGTCTGGTAGTACGTCGCGGCCTCCTTGCCCCAGACCCAGAGGTACTTGCCCTTGGACTTCGCCTGGGCGCCGAGGGCCAGGGCCTCGTCCCAGGTCTTCGGCGGGGTCCAGCCGTTCTGCTGGAACAGCGTGGCGGAGTACCAGATGCCGTAGACCGTCATCACGTAGTTCAACGCGATGAACTTGTTGTCGAAGGTGCCCGGGTTCTTCACGTTCGGGTAGACGGTGTCCGCGATCTTGGTGCCCTCGTAGTTGTTGGCCTCGAAGACGTCGTCGAGCGTCTCGAGCTGCTGCTCGATGGCGCTGAACCCGATGGCGTTCTCACCCGAGTTGTCGATCAGGTCGGGTGGGGTACCGCCGACGAAGCGGGGCTGCAGCTGCTGGGCGATCTGCGTCGACGGCGACACCTTGATCTTGACGCCCGAGGAGTCCGCCTGCTTCGTGACCTGGTCGGCGGCGAACTTGACGTAGTCGTAGCCGTAGCCGCCGTTGAAGATCACGGCGTCCACGCTGGAGTTGTCCGCCAGTCCGAAGGGGTTGGTGGCCGATGTCGGGGCGGCGCTGCTGCCGCTGCCCCCGGCGCTGGGGGACGACCCTCCGCACGCGGCGAGCGCCCCAGAGAGCGGCACGAGCGCCGCTGTCGCAAGGGCGCCACGGAGCAGGGTACGGCGATCGAATGGTGCGGTTTCTCGGCTCATCGTGGATGCCTTTCGTGATGATCTCTTCTACTGGGGCGTGGGTCGTGCGGTGTGTCCAGGGGTGGGCTGTCGAACGGTCGGATCAGGCGGAGCCGGCGATGCGCTCGCCGTACCGCGCTTTGAGCTCGTCGTTGTGCGTGTCACCTCCCGGGATGTTGGCTGAGATGTAGAGCGGCGGGACCTCGCCCGCGTCTCGGAGGCGCTGAGCCGCGCCGAGGGTGAGGAGCTGGGCGATGTAGGCGGCTGTGATCGAGGAGACCGCACCGGCGGAGAGCCCGTCGCCCAGGCCGATCGTGGTGTCGCCGTACGGCGCCCGGTTGTCGATCACGATGTCTGCGATCTCCGAGAGGCGCTTGCCGCTGCTGTGCTTGGGGGGAACGGCGTTCGTGTGCTCCAGGCTCGTCACCGCGATGACGCGATGGCCGTCGGCCTTGGCGCGCAGCGCGAGGCCCACGATGGACCCGTTGACGCCGGAGTTGGACGCGATCAGGAAGACATCGGCCCGGTCGAACCGGTACAGCTCGAAGAGCTCGTCGACGACCGTCTCGTCGCGCTCCAAGGTGGCACCCTGGAGCACCGAGACGTCCCGGCTGCCACGCAGGACGACGTCGCGCAGCACGATGGCGTGGGTCGGGATCAGCCCACCGGCGCGACCCGCGATCTCCATGGCGAAAGCCTGGGAGTGGCCGGTGCCGAAGGCCTGGAGGACGCCCCCGCGCTGCAAGGAGGACACGATCAGGTCGATGGCCGGGTCGAGGCCGCCGGCACGGACCTCCTCGTCGAGATCGTCGAGCCGATGACGGACCTCGGTGGCGAAGTCCCCGAGAAGTGCGTTCATGCTGTGGCGCTTCCTTTCGACGAGGGCACGGCCCGTGGCCGGGTCGCGGAGCGAAGCGGACGGCGGTGCGGCGCGACGGCCGCAGCGGAGGCCGCCAGCAGGCTCGTCGTACGTGAGAAGTCCCGTTGGGCCGCGAGGAGGTAGAGCAGGTCGATCACGAAGAGCTGGGCGTGCTTGGCCGACAGGTCGTCGGGCTGGAGGTACTCCCCCGGCGCGTGGCTGGTCAGGTGGGCGTCGGCTACCTGTGCCATCGGGGAGGCCGGGTTGCTGGTCACCGCGACCGCATAGGCACCCGAGGACTTCGCCAGGGCCAGCATCTCGATGGTCTCCTCGGTGCGGCCGGTGTTGGAGAAGGCGACCGCGACGCTCGTATCGCCCAGGAGGACGGCGCTGGCGAGGCCCGCGTGCACCTCGCTCCACGCGTGTGCGTTGATCCCGATCCGGTAGAGCCGCGCCTGCAGCTCGGCGGCCATGACCGCGCTGCCGCCGATGCCGTAGATGTCGACGTGCGCGCTCCGGGCTACGGCGTCCGCGACCCGGCCGACCAGCGCGGGGTCCAGTCGCTCCGAGGTGGACGTGAGCGCCACGGTGTGGGCGTTCACCAGCGTGCGCATCATCTCCGTCGCGGTGTCACCCGGGTGGAAGGCGCGCCCGATGTCGGAGTCCCAGGTCTCGTGGGCGCTCGACCGTCCCTGCTCGGCCGCTGCTCCCACACGCAGGGCGAGGTAGCCGGTGTAGCCGATCGCGCGGCAGAACCGGGTGACCGTCGCGGGCGACGTACCGGCTCGCTCGGCGAGCTCGGTGATCGACAGCCGCAGTGGCAGGGCCGGGTCCTCGAGCAGGAGCGTGCCGACCTTGGCCATCCCCCCGGGCATCTCCGGCAAGGCAGCGTGGATCCTGCTGCTGGCGCCGTAGCCTTCGAAGGCGGGCGCGGCAGGCTCTTCGGGAGCATCCACTGAAAATCCTTATCGGCGATGCGATCGGTTGGGAAAACTATTCTCACGATGTGGCCCGGGCCACAATGACCTCGACGTCACGAATGGGTAACGAATGACTGAACAGCTCACCGGACTGGTCGCCGTCGACGCCGGCGGCACGAGCACCCGCGCCGTGGTCGTGCATCCGGCCGGCCGGTGCCTGGGCTATGCCGTCGCTGGCAGCGGCAACCCGACCGCCGTCGGGCCGGAGACAGCCGCCGCGGCCGTGGCGGAGAGTGTCATGGGGGCGCTGCGGAGGGCGGAGGTGCCGAGCACGCGGATCCGGCTGGTCGTGCTCGCGATGGCAGGTGCGGGCAGTACCTCCGTCGCAGCAGAGATCCGCCGCGGGCTGGCGGGAATCGGCCTCGACGCGCCGCTGGTGTTCGAGTCCGACCTGCTGGCGACGTACCTCTCGGGCACCCATAGGCCGGACGGGTACGCCGTCGTCGCCGGGACCGGAGCGGGCGCGATCCGGGTGGAGGACGGGCGCCAGGTCGCTGTCGCGGACGCGCTCGGCTGGCTCCTGGGCGACGAGGGCTCCGGCTTCTGGATCGGGCAACGCGTCGTACGCGCGGCTCTGGCCGACCTCGACGGTCGTGGCCCGTCCACAGCACTCACGCCGCTGATGCTCGGGCGGCTGGGCGTACCCGCGCCGTCGGATGCCGGCGACCGGGAGCCGATCATGGCGGTGGTGCGGGCGCTGTACGCCGGGCCGCCGGTCCGGCTCGCCGACTACGCCGGTCTGGTGTTCGAGGTCGACCGGGACGAGACCGCCGACCGCATCCTGGACGACGCGGCCGCCACGCTCGCGCGGACCCTGACCGCCGTCCGGTCCACCACCGTCTCGGGCCCGGTGGTGCTCGGCGGCGGGATCCTGGGGCGGGGAGGCAGGGTCACCGATCGGCTCGCCGCCTCATGTGGCGCGGAGGAGGTGCACGCCGTGGCCGACGGGGCCGTCGGCGTCTGCGTGCTCAGCCTCCGCCACGCCGGGACCGACGTCGACGCGACATTGTTCCGACAGGTGCAGACCTCGCTCACCGCGGTGCGCTGATCCCGTCCGTCCACCTCCCCGCGTAGTCACGCCCGACGTACGCTCGAAGCGAGGCCCGCCGGGCCACCGCTCCGACGGGCTTCGCCATGTCCGACATCGGCCCCCGCCTAGACAGTGGCGGGCATCGGTGCGACTCTGAGGGCAGAGCCTCGTCGCATCCGCGACGGTGCCGTGGCGCGAAGCCGCCCCCAGACCCGGATTCCTTCGCTTGAGGCAAGCAAGGGACGGAGTCTCACCATGTTGTGGACCATTCTCGTCGTCGTGGTCATCGCCGCGGTGGCGCTATTCCTCTTCCGGCGGACGCGGCGGTCGTAGCGGCTGACTCCAGAGTCGATGCACCCGGTCGTCACTGCTGTGTGGTGGCAGTCGGCCCCCACCATCAGGGCCGGGCGCACTTCCGAACCCACGACTCGGGATTCGGATGACCCACCAGCTGTGCGCCCCGCTGGCCCCCCCGTGCCGGCGGGGCGCACTTCACACGCCCGCTGGAGAGCTCGGGACTTCAGCGGGTGGCTCCGCCGTCCCTGCCAGGGATCCGACATCCGCGCACGGCGCTGTCCAAGTCGGACCTACTGCGGTCCGCTGCGGTAGGCGTCGCCGACCTGGTCGTGACCAAGACTCCGGGTGATCCACGCCTCGATCCCGGTGTTCCACCAGCCGATGGCCGGCACTCCGGGGATGAGGGCCCACCACAGGCTTGACGCGCCGGAGAGGGTCAGGACGGTCGCAAGGGTGAGGGCCACGCCTACGACGAAGTACGGGATGCGGGACCTGATCTCGCGTGCGGTAGCCATCAGGGCTGAATCCCTGCAGTGCTGAGCGGAGAACGTGAAGTCGTAGAAGGTGTGCTGGTGCCCGTGAGCGTTCTCATGCCCGGGCGTTGGTCTTGCTTGAATCGTGGGACAGCCGTGCAGCCATGGAGGGGTCGATGATGGTCCCGGTGGGGCCGCCATTCGGGGGTGACGGTCCCTCGGCCGCGCTCCTGGCTCACGCAGCGGGAGCGCGGCCTATACCCCGGCATCACGATGCATGGTGTCCTTCGGTGGGCCTACGAGAAGCGCGAGACCTGTCGTGGTCATGATGGTCCCGAACAGGAAGAACACCCAACCGACCAGCACGTGGATGCTGTGCACAACCTCCCCGACACCTCCGGTGCTCGCCCAGCAGAGGATGGCGGCCACGATCAGCCCCGCTCCGCCGAGAAAGAGCGACGTACCAAGGCGGCGGGCGAAGAGTTCAATGGTCATCCGTCGTGTTCCCGTTCTGGAGGGCATGCCGCGAGGGCCTGACTTTCGTGTGCATTGTTGACCCACACAGGTGCGTCCGCCCGAACATCCGCACGCGCCGCTGTCCGGTCTTCGCTCAGGGCGATGAGCCAGCGGGGTCAGCATGCCCGCTTCGGAACGCTACGTCGCCGCATGGCGAGTCGAGGGACGCGGAGTGTGGCTCCCTCCGCAACCCCAGCGCCAGGAGTAACCGGGGTACGATGCCAAGCCTCCGGGGGAAGGACTCGCCGCCGTGTGGTTCTACATCGAGCTGATGCTGGTAGCCGTCGCGTTCATCGCCTTCAGCGTCTGGTTCGTCCGCACCCCGTTGTTCCGTGCCCACCTCCACGGCAACTGGAAAGCCCCTGGGCAGGCCGGGACAGGGCGGAGTCGCTTCCACTGAAGACCGCGAGGGTCACCGTCAACCCGCGGCGAACCCTCGGACGCCCCCAGTCCTCCTTCCCGGTACCCGGGTAGCCCGGGACCCTCCGGTGCCGGGAGATCCGGACCGGGTCGGACCAACCAGAGCCCGGGTACGCCTGGCTGCCATCACTCCGTCGGTGAAGCCCTCGCGCTGGGTGACCCAGACGGCGGTGAGGTTGCCCGGTCGTGCTTCCGCTCAGCTGTGAGTGGGGTGCGGGGGATGCGTCGGTTGGGTCGGGTGCGTGGGGTGAGCCGGGCGCGTCGGGTCCACCCCTGGCGTTGGGTGTGCGGGGTGCACGGGATGCGTCGGGTGCAGGGGATGCGTCGGGTGCAGGGGATGCGCCGGCTACGTCGGGTGAGTGGACTCGTTCGGGTCACTCGACGGACCGTTGGCCAACCGCGGGCCGAAAGCGTCACGGTGAAGCCAGCTGCCTCGACGACGTACTGGCGTCACCCGGGCCGCCACCGAGCTCGCCGACCTCGTGGTGCCGACGTACCTCTGGCCCGGCAGCGAGGACCTGGCTGTGTCGTAGCCGAACAGGGGACGCCGCGGGAATGCGGAGGCCGCGGGTGCCGTTGTCGCGTTCATGGCGCACCACTGGGTCGCTGCGCGGCCGGGAGGCCCGGAGGTCTTCGACTTCGTGTCGTACGACGTGCCGCCGCCCGCGTGCGGTGAGGTCACCGTCCACGTGCGCGCCGCGGGGGTGAATCCGGCCGATGCGTCACACGTCGCACAAGGCAGGCGAGGCCCGTTCCCTCGAGGCGTCGGGTACGAGATCGCGGGTGTGATCACGGCGATGGGGCCCGACACCGAGATCGCCTCGGGTGGCGGCGCCGTCGGTGATGAGGTGCTCGCCTTCCGGGTGCTCGGTGGCTGGTCCAGCGACATGAACGTCGCGGCCCGCGACGTGTTCGCCAAGCCCGGCGCTCTCACCTTCGCCGAGGCCGCCAACCTCCTGCTGGCCGCCACCACCGCATCGGAGATGTTGCACGTGACCGCGGTCGAGCGCGGCGAGACGATCCTGGTGCACGGCGCCTCGGGCGCCGTCGGGGTCAGCCTGCTGCAACAGGCGGCGCTGCTCGGGCTGCGCGTGGTCGGTACGTGCAGCCGGTCCCGCTTCGACGAGGTGCACCGGTTCGGTGGCGAGCCGGTGGTGTACGGCGCCGGGCTGGAGCGACGGGTCCGTGACGCCGCACCCGAGGGCATCGCCGCTGCGCTCGACTGCGTCGGTACCGACGAGGCTGTCGACGTGTCGCTGGCGGTGGTTCCCGAGCGTGACCGGGTCGTCACGATCGCAGCGAAGCAGCGTGGCGTCGACGTGGGGATCCGAGTGATCGGCGGCGACCTGCCCGACAGCGCGGCCTACCGCGACGGGGTCCGCGCACACCTCGTCCGACTGGCAGCCGAAGGACGCCTCGAGGTCCCGCTGGCCCGCACCTATCCGCTCGAGCACGCGTTGGACGCAGCGGAGCTCCTCCGTGGCCGACACCCTGGCGGCAAGGTCGCACTCATCCCCTCGCACCCCGCTAGACATGCCTCCGCGGGCTGAGGCGCCGTCGCCGGAGCTGCCTACCGCGTGCCCTCGGACGTCCGCACCACGTCCATGACCTGCCGGGCGATCTCCCACTCCTCATTGGTGGGCACCACGAGCACGGCGACCTCGCCGTCCTCCGGAGAGATGACGACAGGGACTCCTCTCACAGCCCGGTTGCGTGCCGCATCGACCTCGATGCCCAAGCGGGAGAGCCCGGACATCGAGGTCTCCCGGACGAGCACGGAGTTCTCCCCCACACCGGCCGTGAACACGACCGCGTCCACGGAGCCCAGCACGGCGTAGTAGGCGCCGACGTACTTCCGGATCCGGTGGCAGTAGACGTCGAGGGCGAGACGGGCCCCAGGATCTCCGGCGCCGACGAGCTCCTCGACGGCGCGCAGGTCGTTGTCTCCGGTCAGCCCCTTGAGACCTGAGTCCTGGTTGAGCGCCCGGTCGACGTGCTCGGCCGACCATCCGAGCTGGCGGTGCAGGTGTCCGAGCACAGCAGGGTCGAGATCTCCCGATCTCGACCCCATGACAAGTCCTTCCAAGGGCGTCAGTCCCATCGAGGTCTCGACCGAACGGCCGCCAGCCACGGCCGTGGCCGAGGCACCGTTGCCGAGGTGGAGCACGATCAGGTTGACCTCTTCCAGAGGTCGCGCGAGCAGCGCGGCGGCCGCACGCGAGACGAATGCGCACGAGGTGCCGTGGAAGCCGTAACGGCGCACGCCGTGGTCGTCGCGCCAGGCCAGCGGCACGGCGTAGGTGTAGACGTGTGGCTCGAGCGTCTGGTGGAACGCGGTGTCGAACACCGCCACCTGGGGAAGGTCGGGGAACAAGCGGCGGGCCACCTCCAGTCCTTCCACGTTCGCTGCGTTGTGGAGCGGCGCGAGTGGGACCAGGCGCTTGACCTCGTCGAGGGTCTCGTCGTCGACGACGACGGGTCGCGAGAACCTGGTCCCGCCGTGGACGACCCGATGGCCCACCGCGGACAGGCCGGCAGACTCCAGGGCCGGACCGTGCTTGTCGAAGGCGCGGAGCGCAGCCCGGATGGCGTCCTCGTGGTCGGCCACCTGCACCGGCGCGACGTGATCACCGCCGGGTGAGTGATGCGTCAGCGTCCCTTCTCCGGTCCCGATCCGCTCGACCAGGCCAGACGCGTGCGTGTCTCCGGTGTCGGCCTCCACCAGGCTGTACTTCAACGACGAGGAGCCGGCGTTCAGAACGAGCACGACCGAGGTCATCGGCTCTGTCCCGCCTGGATGGAGGTGATGGCGACGGTGTTCACGATGTCGCGGACACTGGCTCCGCGGGAGAGGTCGTTGACCGGTTTCCTCAGGCCCTGGAGCACGGGCCCGATGGCGACCGCGTTCGCCGAACGCTGGACGGCCTTGTAGGTGTTGTTGCCGGTGTTGAGGTCCGGAAACACGAACACCGTCGCTCGTCCCGCCACCTGCGAGTCCGGCAGCTTGGTGTGGGCGACCGCGCTGTCGATGGCGGCGTCGTACTGGATGGGACCTTCGACGAGGAGCTCGGGCCTGCGTTCGCGGACGAGGCGTGTTGCCCGGACGACCTTGTCCACGTCGGTACCCGATCCAGAGGCTCCCGTCGAGTAGGACAACATCGCCACCCGCGGGTCGATGGAGAATGACGCCGCGGTCTCGGAGGAGGAGATGGCGATGTCGGCCAGCTGTTCCGCGGTCGGGTCGGGTATCACCGCGCAGTCGCCGTAGACCAGGACCCGGTCCTGCAGGCACATGAAGAACACCGAGGAGACCGTCGAGACTCCGGGCAGGGTCCTGATGACCTCGAGAGCCGGCCGGATGGTGTGTGCGGTCGTGTGAACCGCTCCGGACACCATCCCGTCGGCCAGGCCCAGCTCCACCATCAACGTGCCGAAGTAGGACACGTCTGTGACCAGGGCCCGGGCCTCGTCGAGCTCGACCCCACGGTGTCGTCGGCGGTCGTGGTAGGTGCGTGCGAAGCGGTCGACGAGCGCCTCGTCGTGCGGGTCGACCACCGCGATGTCGGCCAGGTCGACGCCGAGCGCGGCCGCCTTCGCGCGGACCAGTCGCGGGTCACCGAGGAGGGTCAGGCGAGCGATGCCGCGGCGCACCAGCACGTCAGCGGCCCGTAGCACGCGGTCGTCCTCCCCCTCGGGGAGCACGATGTGCTTGAGGTCGGCAGACGCCTGGTCGATCAGCTGGTGCTCGAACATCAGCGGCGTCACGATCTCTGTCCGCGCCAGGGCCAACCGGTCAAGCAGAGCCTCGCCGTCCACGTGGGCGTCGAAGAGCGAGAGAGCGGTCGCGATCTTGCGCGTGGACTCCTTGGTCAGACGCCCTCTGACGTCGTTGAGCGCAGAGATCGTCGCGTGGGTGCCGAGGTCGGTGGCGACGATGGGCATGGTGGCGCCGAGTCCCGTCGATGAGTCGGACGATCTGATCGGGTAGCTCGAGCCCGCCGTTGAGGACGATGCCCGAGATGCGGGGGAACCCCGCCGACACATGGGCCATCAGGGTTCCCAGCACGACCTCCGGTCGGTCCCCTGGCGTGATCACGACGGCGCCGTCGAACAACCGGTCGAGGACGTGCGGCATGGTCATGGCAGCGACGACGAGTCCGGTGACCTCGTTGAGCAGCAGAGACTCGTCACCACTGCGCATGGTGCCGCCACACGCGACGAGCAGCTCGCCCATCGACGGCGCCCTGAGCAACGGCTCGTCGGGGAGGGCGAAGGCCAGTGCATCGCCGAAGGCGACCGCCCGTACGGCGACATCGGTCGCCCCCTCCACGCGGTTGGCCACGACGCCCAGCAGCGTGCCGTGCTGGGCGCGGAGCTCGTCGGTGGCCATCGCGGCCAGCGTGTGGAGGTCGTCGACGCCGATGCCGGCCGCGTTGAGGACGAGCAGGACCGGCGCCGCCAGATTGGCCGCGATCCTGGCGTTGTAGGAGAACTCGGTCGGGGTCCCGACATCGGTGTAGTCGCTCCCCACGACCACCACAGCGTCACATTGCTCGGCGACGTGGTGGTAGCGCTCCAGGATGGTCTCCATGGCGGCCACCGGGTCGGCATGCACCTGGTCGTAGGTGACGCCCGCGCACTCGTCGTACGGCAAGGTCACCGCCTCATGGGAGACCAGGAGGTCGAGGACGTAGTCGCGTCCGCCTTCGGCAGAGGACCCGTCGCGTACCACCGGCCGGAACACGCCCACGCGTCCGACGCGCCTGGACAGCCGCTCGAGCACCCCGAGGGCGACCGTGGACTTTCCGGTGTAGCCCTGCGCCGAGGCGATGTACACCGCGCTGCCCATTCCAGCAGGATAACCAGCCGGGCGGCGCCTCAGCCCGGCTCGGCCCAGTCGCCCAGCACCCAGTCGCGGACCTCCGGCATGTCCTCGAGGTGTTCGACGACGTAGGCGCGGTGCCTGGTCAGCTGTGCCTCGCACCAGGCCTTCAGAGCGCTGGCACCGGGTGGAGTACGACGTGCGTTGTTCAGCGCATCCATGACGAGGTGGTAGCGGGAGGCCTGGTTGCGGACCACCATGTCGAACGGCGTCGTGGTGGTGCCTTCCTCGATGAAGCCGCGCGCACGGAAACGATCGGTCCCCGGTCGACCGTGGACGAGCTGGTGCATGGCACCGGGGTATCCGTGGAACGCGAAGATCACGTCGACGTGGTCGGTGAACAGCTCCTTGAAGAGTGTCTCGTCCATTCCGTGCGGATGGTCCCTACGCCGGGGCAGCGTCATCAGATCCACGACGTTCACCACGCGGGTGCGGAACTGCGGCAGGCGTTCGCGAAGGATCGCTGCGGCCGCCACGGTCTCCATCGTCACGACGTCGCCCGCACAGGCCAGCACGATGTCGGGGTCGGCCGTGCCGTCGTCCGTACCCGCCCAGTCCCAGGCTCCGGCGCCTCGCGCGCAGTGCTCGATCGCCTCGTCCATCGAGAGCCACTGCAGCTGCGGTTGCTTGTCGATGACCACGAGGTTGACGTACGAGCGCGACCGGAGGCAGTGGTCGGCGACCGAGAGGAGGCAGTTCGCGTCCGGCGGCAGGTACACCCGCCCCACGTTGCCTCGCTGGGTGATGACGTTCTGGATCAGGCCGGGACCCTGGTGGCTGAAGCCGTTGTGGTCGTTCCGCCACGCCGTCGAGGTCAGCAGGATGTTGAGACTGGGGACCTCGGCCCGCCACGGGAGGTGCGTCCGCCTCCTGGAGCCACTTGCCGTGCTGGATCGTCTGCGAGGCGCTGACCATGGCGAACGCCTCGTACGTCGCGAACCAGCCGTGCCGTCCGGTGAGGGTGTAGCCCTCCAGCCACCCGTGACAGTTGTGCTCGGACAGCACCTCCATCACCCGGCCGTCACGCGAGATGCCGACGTCGTCGGGGCCCACACGCTCCGCGAAGGCCCGGTCCGATGCCTCGAACACCGCACCCAGGCGATTGCTGTTGGTCTCGTCGGGACAGAACAGCCGGAACCGGTCGGGGTTGGCGCGGTACAGGTCGCGCATCAGCTCGCCGAGCTTCCTGGTCGACTCTGCGCGACTGGCTGCGGGACGGGGGACGTCGATCGCGTAGTCGCGGAAGTCCGGGAGGTCGAGGTCACGCGTGAGGAGGCCGCCGTTCGCATGGGGGCTCGCACTCATGCGCTGGTCACCCTCGGGGTTGGCGCGCCGGACGATCTCGGTCGGGCAGCCGTCGCCGTCGAAGAGCTCCTCCGGGTCGATAGGAGCGCAGCCAGGTCTCCAGCAACCGAAGGTGGTCCGGGTTGTCCTTCACCCCGGACAAGGGAACCTGATGGGAGCGCCAGGAGCCGGTGACCTTGATGCCGTCGACGGTGTCCGGACCGGTCCACCCCTTGGGGGTGCGCAGGACGATCAGGGGCCAGTGCGGGCGAGATCCGTCCCAGTCCCCTCCTCGTGCGCGCGCCTGGATCGACCGGATCGCGGCCCAGGCCCGGGTCAGGGCGGCGGCAAAGCGATGGTGCATTCCGGGCAGGTCATCGCCCTCGACCTCGATGACGTCGTACCCATGTCCGCCGAGCAGGGCACGAACCTCCTCGGGAGGTTTGCGGCCGAGCACGGTGGGTCCGGAGATCTTGGCCCCGTTGAGGTGGAGGATGGGCAGCACGGCACCGTCGCGCTTGGGGTTCAGGAAGGAGATGCCCTTCCAGGAGCCCTCGAGCGGACCGGTCTCGGCCTCACCGTCGCCCACGACGGCGAGGGCAACGAGATCGGGGTTGTCCATCACGGCGCCGAACGCGTGGACCAGGACGTAGCCGAGCTCGCCGCCCTCGTGGATCGAGCCGGGGGTCGTGACCGACACGTGGCTCGGAATGCCGCCAGGGGCCGAGAACTGCCGGAACAGCCGGCGTAGCCCGGGTGCGTCCGGGCTGACCTCGGGGTATACCTCCGAGTACGTGCCTTCCAGGTAGCCGGCCGCGACCAGGGCGGGGCCTCCGTGCCCGGGTCCGGTCAGGTAGAGGAACTCCTGACCCGTCTCGCGGATGAGGCGACTGGCATGCGCATAGATGAATGACAGCCCTGGGCTGGTGCCCCAGTGGCCCAGGAGTCGGGGCTTGATGTGCTCCGGCGCAAGCGGCGCCCGCAGCAGGGGGTTGTCCATCAGGTAGATCTGACCGACCGTCAGATAGTTGCAGGCGCGCCACCAGGCATCCATCGACGCGACGTCGTCGGCGGTCGGGTTCGCCAGGCGCTCGACGAGGTCGGCAGCCGGTTCGGAGACATCGAGGTCGGTGGGCATGAACGCTCCTTGCGCCGCAGGGCTCGTCGCGTGCGGTGAGCCGCCGGACAAGGTCTGCCGGTCGACGTCAGCCGCCATCACTGGCTACACGCTAACCGTCCTGCGGAGCACCGGTCGACGGTCCCCGCGCCAAGACGACCCCGTGCGGCCGATGGTCCGGGGCGATCAGTCCCGCATTGCCACCGTGAGCAGCACAGCCGAGTCCTCGATGGCCTCGAGGGCATGGCGGGAGTCGGGGATGGTGATGAGGTCGCCGGTCGAGCCGTTCCACCTGTTGTCGCCCGCGATCAGGGTGACGCGACCGTGCAGGACCTGGAGTGTTGCTTCACCGGGATTCTCGTGCTCGTCGAGGTTTGACCCGGCGCGAAGCGCAATCAAGGTCTGGCGGAGGGCGTGCTCGTGCCCTCCATAGATCGTGTGTGCACTGCGACCGCTCGATGCCGTCGATGCCGTCGCCAGGTGATGCCGGACGAGTGCCGTGAGTGACTCTTTCTGCATGCGGATTCTCCTGATTGCTGGGTGCGCCGTCTGATCGGCTTGCTCAGGCACGGAAGGATGCGCTGTGAGGCGCGGGAACGCCGAGTCGAGCAGAAAGCTCGGTGCGGCCGAGTGGGCCTCGTCGACCATCGTCCACCCGGCCGCCCCCAGGGTGACGACGGAGACCGGGAAGATCCCGTAGTCCTCGCGGTCGATGTGGACTGCGAGGTCATCGAGAAGACGTGTGACGGCAGCCGGGAAGTCGGACGTCTCGGGGTCGAGGGTGGCGATCGCCTTCTCGAGGGCGCCGTGCTCACCCTCCAGGGCGTCGACCTCGTCGAGGAACTCGCCGGAGCTTCGGAGTGCTCGGAAGATGCCGTCCTCCTCGCGCTGCACGTGCCGCTGCAGCCGGGAGACGAGGTCGTTCAGGAGGGTCATCGCACCGGCCGGGTCGCCGGACTGCAACGCCTGTCGTACGCCGTATGTCTGGTCGACGAGTGCGGTGTGCTCATCCATCAGCTCGCGGATCGCGTCGACCTCTCGGCATCCGCAGTGGTCGCACATGTCAGCCGACCCGGTCCCAGCCGCGGCGAGGGCGGTGGCTGCCGAGCTGGGCGTCGGCACGGCTCCGGTAGACGATGTAGGGCCGGGTGAGGTAGCCCAGCGGTGCGCTGAAGACGTGGACGAGGCGGGTGAAGGGCCACAGGGCGAAGAGCCCGAAAGCGACGAGCGCATGCAGCTGGAAGCCCAGGGGTGCGTCCGCCATCAGCTGCGGATCGGGGTGGAAGGCGAGGAACGAGCGGTACCAGACAGAGACTCCCTCCCGGTAGTTGTACTCACCGCCGACGTGCAGGATCGAGCCGGCGATGGTGTTCCACATGCCCAGCAGGATCACGGTGGCGAGGAAGACGTACATGACCTTGTCCATCGGAGTGGTGGCGGAGAAGACGGGGCCGATGGTGCGGCGGCGGTAGATCAGGATCGTCATGCCGACGACGGTCATCACTCCGGACACCAGGCCGCCGGCGACGGCGACCACGTGGTAGGCGTGGTTGCTGATCCCGATGGCATCGGTCCACGACTGAGGTATCAGCAGGCCGATGATGTGGCCGCCGATGACCCCGAGCATGCCGAAGTGGAACAGGGGACTACCGATCCGGAGCAGCTTGTTCTCGTAGAGCTGGGAGGAGCGGGTCGTCCATCCGAACTTGTCATAGCGGTACCGCCACCAGTGGCCGACCACGAAGGTGGCCAGGCAGAGATAGGGGACGACGACGAAGAGGAACTCGTCCATCAGCGTGCTCCTGGGAAGGACGGCATCGGCAGCAGCGTCGTCTCCGGTTCGCCGGTCATAGCCGCACCGGGGCTGAACTGCGGGGCCGCGAATGGCGCCAGTCCCACTTCCTCCTCGGGTGGGCCTTCGGCCGCGAGCCGGCGCACGGCGTCGCGTTCGTCGCCGCGCAGTGGCGGCAGCGTGGCCGTGACGGCGTCGATCAGGGCAGCCCACGGCGACCCCAGGTCTTGCAGGGAGAGGCGGAGCAGCTCCAGCCCGGCCCGGTGGTCGAGCATCAGGTCGCGGCCGCGCACCCGGTCCACGGTGGCGGCGTACTCGAGAACGACGCAGAGGTGGTCGGGGAGCTCCGATTCGTCGAGCTCGAAACCGGACGAGAGGTAGGTCTGCTTGAACCGGAGCAGGGCCATCCCACGTTTCCGGGTGTCGCCGTGGGCGAAGTAGGTGAGGAACAGGTTGCAGCGGCGGCGGGTGTCGAACGTCTCGACGTAGTCGGCCTGGAGCACCGAGAGCGGGGTGGACTCCAGATGGTCCAGGAAGGACCGGATTGAGTCGCCGATCCCGGTCGGCACGCTCTGTGAGGCGGCCCTGATCAGCTCGGTCCGGGCCAGGCTCCGCTCGTCGGGGTAGTCGAGCAGCAGGGAGACCGACTGCCACACGACGGTCAGCTGCTCTGCGGGCAGCGCGGGCTTGGGGCGGCGGCCGCTCACGAGTCGTCGCCCCTGGGTGGGAACAGGCCGGGCGGTGAGCCCTTGCCGTCCCAGTTGAGGAGGTTGACCCGGGAGCCCTTGTTCTCCGGGCCGGCCAGGGAGTCGGAGGTCTGGCGGTCCTGCAGCATCTGGAAGTTCTCCACCGCGATCGGGGTCGGCACCCCGGACCCTTCGCCGAACAGGCCCTGCTGGCCGCCGCCGTACTCAGAGACCGAGCACTCGGTGGCGAGCTCCTCCAGCGAGTGTGCCTGCTCGGCGTGGGCCGGCGGGATGACGTATCGCTCGTCGTACTTGGCGATGGCGAGGAGCCGGTACATGTCGTACATGTCCTGCTCGCTCATCCCGACTGCGGCCGGGATCGAGGGGTCGGGGTCGCGGCCCATGTTGATGTCGCGCATGTAGGACCGCATCGCGGCGAGCTTCTTGAGTACGGCGTCGACGGGCTCGACGTCGCCGGCGGTGAACAGCTCGGCGAGGTACTCGACCGGGATCCGCAGGGCATCGATGGCTGCGAAGAGGTTGCCCTTGTCCTCGGCGTCCTCACCGGTCTCCGCGACGACGTCGACGACGGGCGAGAGCGGCGGGATGTACCAGACCATCGGCATGGTGCGGTACTCCGGATGCAGCGGCAGCGCGACCTTGAAGGTGTTGATCAGGGCGTAGATCGGAGAGCGCTGGGCCGCGTCGACCCAGTCGCGAGCGATCCCTGCCTTCTCCGCCTCGCGGATGACCTCGGGGTCGAACGGGTCGAGGAAGACGTCGCGCTGAGCCTCGTAGAGGCCCTGGTCGCCGGTGGTCGAGGCGGCCTCGAGGACCTTGTCGGCGTCGTAGAGCATCAGGCCGATGTAGCGCAGGCGGCCGACGCAGGTCTCGGAGCAGACCGTCGGCAGGCCGACCTCGATCCGCGGGAAGCAGAAGGTGCACTTCTCGGCCTTGCCGGTGCGGTGGTTGAAGTAGACCTTCTTGTAGGGGCAGCCCGACACGCACATCCGCCAGCCGCGGCACTTGTCCTGGTCGACCAGGACGATGCCGTCCTCCGCGCGCTTGTAGATCGCACCACTGGGGCAAGACGCGGCGCACGAGGGGTTGAGGCAGTGCTCGCAGATCCGCGGCAGGTAGAACATGAAGGTCTGCTCGAACTCGAACTTCACCTTGTCGGCGATCTTCTTCAGCATCGGGTCGCGGTGGGTGTTGGCGGTGGAGCCGCCGAGGTCGTCGTCCCAGTTGGCCGACCACTCGATCTTCATGTTCGTGCCCGTGATCAGCGACTTGGGCCGCGCCACCGGGGTGTGCTCCTGCGCAGGAGCGTCGGTCAACGTGGCGTAGTCGTAGGTCCAGGGCTCGTAGTACTCACCGATCGAGGGCAGCTTGGGGTTGGAGAAGATCGTCATCAGCTTCTTGAACCGGCCGCCCGCCTTGAGCTTCAGGCGTCCGCGGCCGTTGAGCTCCCAGCCGCCCTGCCACTTCTCCTGGTCCTCGTAGGTCCGGGGGTAGCCGAGACCGGGCCGCGTCTCGACGTTGTTGAACCAGATGTACTCGGTGCCGGACCGGTTGGTCCACGCCTGCTTGCAGGTCACCGAGCAGGTGTGGCAGCCGATGCACTTGTCGAGGTTCATCACCATCGCCATCTGCGCCATGACCTTCATCAGTAGGTCACCTCCTGCGAGCGCTTGCGGATGACGGTGACCTCGTCGCGTTGGTTGCCGGTGGGGCCGAGGTAGTTGAACGCGAAGGCCAGCTGCGCGTAGCCGCCGATCAGGTGACTTGGCTTGACCAGGATCCGGGTCAGGGAGTTGTGGATGCCGCCGCGCTTGCCGGACGTCTCCGCCAGCGGTACGTCGATCAGCCGGTCCTGGGCGTGGTACATGTACACGGTTCCCTCGGGCATCCGGTGGATCACGATCGCGCGGGCGACGACGACGCCGTTGCGGTTGACGGCCTCGATCCAGTCGTTGTCCTTGATGCCGACCTTCGCGGCGTCGCGGTCGCTCATCCAGATGTTCTGGCCGCCGCGCGAGAGCGAGAGCATGAACAGGTTGTCCTGGTACTCCGAGTGGATCGACCACTTGTTGTGGGGGGTCAGGTAGCGCACGGTCAGTCCCTCGACCTGGTCGACCCCGTCGACGGCAGAGCCGTCAGAGACGTTCCCCAGGGCCGGCTCGGCGAACAGGGCCGCCATGTTCAGCGGTGGGCCGGTAGACCGGCAGCCCCTCGCCGAGCTCGGTGATCCAGTCGTGGTCGAGGTAGAAGTGCATCCGCCCGGTCAGGGTGTGCCAGGGTTTCTTGCGCTCGACGTTGATCGTGAACGGGGAGTAGCGCCGACCGCCCGTCTCCGAGCCGGACCACTCGGGTGAGGTGATCACCGGGACGGGTGGGCCCTGGGTGTCGGCGAAGGTGATCTGCTTGCCCTCGTGCTCCTCTGCCAGGTCGGCCAGCCTCACGCCGGTGCGTTTCTCGAGGGTCTTGAAGCCCTGGGTGGCCAGGTGCCCGTTCGTCGTACCGGACAGGGCGAGGATCGCCTCGCAGACGTTGACGTCGCGCCTGAGCGACGGTCGGCCGTCGGCGACGCCGCCGCGCACCGGGCCGTTCTTCTGGCGCAGGTAGTCGACCTGCGCGCTGAGCTCGAAGGTGACGCCCTTGGTGGTCGCGCCGAGGGTGTCGACCAGGGGCCCGAGCGCGTTCATCTTCTCGAGCACCGCGCCGTAGTCGCGTTCGACCTCGACGAGCTTGGGCATGGTGACGCCCGGGATCGGCTCGCACTCGCCCTTCTTCCAGTCGCGGACCACGCCGTGGGGGTTCGCCATCGCGTCCGGGGTGTCGTGGGTCAGGGGGACGGCAACGACGTCCTTGCGGACGCCGAGGTGGGTCGCGGCGAGCTCACTGAAACGCCCGGCGATGGTCTGCCAGGCGTCCCAGTCGGTGCGGGTCTGCCAGGGCGGCGCGATCGCGGGGTTGAACGAATGCACGAAGGGGTGCATGTCGGTGGTGTTCAGGTCGTGCTTCTCGTACCAGGTCGCAGCCGGGAGGACGACGTCGGAGAAGATCGTGGTGCTGGTCTGCCGGAAGTCGATCGTCATCAGCAGGTCGAGCTTCCCCTCGGGTGCCTCGTCGCGCCATCGCACGTCCACCGGGCGTTGCGCCTCGGGCGTCTCGGTGGCTCGGACCGAGGAGTCGGTGCCGAGCAGGTGCTTGAGGAAGTACTCGTTGCCCTTGCCCGAGGAGCCGAGCAGGTTGGCCCGCCAGATCGACAGGATGCGTGGGTAGTTGCCGGGGGCGTCCGGGTCCTCGCCGGCGAAGTCGAGACCGCCGGACTTGAGCTGCTCGACGACGTACTCCCCCACCGGCTTGCCGGCCGCGACAGCGTCGTCGCTCAGGTCGAGCGGGTTGCGGTCGAAGGTCGGGTACGACGGCATCCAGCCCATCCGGGCGCTCTGCGCGATCACGTCGGCCGTGGACTTGCCTGCCAGCTGACCGTGACCGGTGGTGGCGGCGAGCGTGTCGGCGCCGAACTGGTCGTAGCGGAACTGGTTGGTGTGGAGGTACCAGAAGGCGGTCTGGATCATGTTGCGCGGCGGGCGGTTCCAGTCCAGGGCGTTGGCGATCTGGGTGTAGCCGGTGATCGGCCTGACCTTCTCCTGCCCGACGTAGTGGGCCCAGCCGCCGCCGTTCACACCCTGGCACCCGGTGAGGTTGGTGAGGGTGAGGAATGCGCGGTAGATCGTGTCGGAGTGGAACCAGTGGTTGGTCCCGGCTCCCATCACGATCATCGAACGGCCGTGTGACTCCTCGGCGTTCGCGGCGAACTCGCGCCCGATCCGGGCCGCTGTCGAGGCCGGCACTCCGGTGATGGTCTCCTGCCAGGCCGGGGTGTACGGCGAGTCGGCGTCGTCGTAGCCCTGCGCCCACTCCCCCGGCAGGCGCTGCCCGCCGACGGACCGGCCCACGCCGTACTGCGCGAGCAGGAGGTCGAAGACCGTGGTGACCAGGTGTCCGCCGATGCGCCGCGTCGGTACGCCGCGCGGGAGGTCGGCGGCCGCACCGTCCGGGGTGTCGAAGCGCGGCATCCGCACCACGACCGACTCCTCGGCGGTGTCGAGCAGCGAGAGGACCGGGTCGACGTCGCCGAGCTCGAGGTTCCAATGGCCCACGCCCGCGTCGCCGTACCGGTGGCCCAGCGAGCCGTTCGGGACCACCGGGTCACCGGTCCGCGCGTCGATCAGAACGGTCTTGAAGGCGGCGTTCTCCTCGTCGGCGTGCTCGGCGAGGTCGGCGGCGGTGAGGAACTTGCCGGCGGTGTACTCGCCGTCGCCCGTCTCCTCGAGGCGCACGAGGTGGGGCAGGTCGGTGTAGGTCTTCACGTACTCGGTGAAGTACGGCGTCTGCCGGTCGACGAAGAACTCCTTGAGCACGACGTGACCCATCGCCATCGCCAGGGCGGCGTCGGTGCCCGGCTTGGCCGGGTAGCCACTCGTCGGCGAACTTCACGTTGTCGGCGTAGTCCGGCGCGACCGCGACCACCTTCTGGCCGCGGTAGCGGGCCTCGGTCATCCAGTGCGCGTCGGGGGTGCGGGTGACCGGAAGGTTGGAGCCCCACATGATCAGGTAGCCGGCGTTCCACCAGTCGCCGGACTCCGGGACGTCGGTCTGGTCGCCGAAGACCTGCGGCGATGCCACCGGCAGGTCGGCGTACCAGTCGTAGAAGCTCAGCATCGAGCCGCCGATCAGGTTCACGAACCGGGCCCCGGACGCGTGGGAGACCATCGACATCGCGGGGATCGGTGAGAAGCCGGCCACCCGGTCGGGGCCGTACTTCTTGATCGTGTGCACGTGCGCCGCGGCCACGATCTCGGCGGCCTCGTCCCAGGTGGCACGGACCAGGCCGCCCTTGCCACGCGCGGACTTGTACGCCTTGGCGCGCAACGGGTTCTCGACGATGTGCTCCCAGGCGCGGACCGGGTCGCCGTCGTGCTGGGACTTCGCCTCGCGGAACATCTGCAGCAGGACACCGCGCACGTAGGGGTATCGCACCCGGGTCGGCGAGTAGGTGTACCAGGAGAAGGCGGCCCCTCGCGGGCAGCCGCGGGGCTCGTACTCCGGGGAGTCCGGGCCGACCGACGGATAGTCGGTCTGCTGGGTCTCCCAGGTGATGATGCCGTCCTTGACGTAGACCTTCCACGAGCAGGAGCCCGTGCAGTTCACGCCGTGGGTGGAGCGGACGACCTTGTCGTGGCTCCATCGGTCCCGGTAGAAGTCGTCGGCCTGGCGGCCCCCGACCTTCGACAGCGTCCGCAGGTCGTCGGAGACGGTCCCCTTGGTGAAGAACCGTCGGCTGCGCACCAGGGCGTCGGTGAGCGGGTCGTCCAGCCCGGGGACGTCCGACGTGTCTCTTCATGCGGCGTGGGGGGTCGGCGTACGACGCATCGAGACGGCCAGCAGCAGCACGAGCACGGCCATCGCCGACAGGGCGATCAGGCCGTGCGCCGTAGTCGCCGGAGCGGCCGAAGATCGAGCCCATCACCAGCGGCGGGATGAAGCCGCCAAGGCCGCCGGCCGCGCCGACGATCCCCGTGACGGAGCCGACCTTGGCCGCGGGTGCGCGCTGGGCGACCAAGGCGAACGTGGCTCCCGAAGCCGCGCCGAGGGCACCGGCCATGGAGAGGAACACGATCGTGCCCAGCGGTGCGAGCGCCGGCGTGGTCGACTGGATCAAGGCACCGACGGCGACCACCGCGAAGGCGACCGTCAGCACCGATGCGGCTCGTACCCGGTCCGAGAGCCAGCCACCGACGGGGCGCATGAGGACGGCGACGACCACGAAGCCGGCCATCCGGTTCGAGGCGTCGGCCGGGGTGAGTCCGTAGGCGTTCTTCAGGTACGTCGGCAGGTAGACGCTGAAGGCGACGTAGCCTCCGAACCCGATCGCGTAGAGCGCAGCCGCCTGCCAGGTGATCCGGAGCCTCGCCGCCCCGCTGAGCCGCCGGACCAGCGCCTCCGTGGGGACGACCCGCCCAGGGGCGTCGCGCAGGATCAGCGCCGCAGCCACGCCGTAGCACCGTCAGCACGACCGCGGTGATCACGAACGGCGTGCTCGTGGCGTGGGCGTTCGACGAGCTTCACCGTGGTCAACGCGCTGATCGCCGTGCCACCCATGCCGGCGCCGAAGACGCCGACCGCGAAACCACGGCGCTCAGGCGGGAACCAGGCGCTGACGAACGGCACCCCGACGGCGAACGCCGTGCCCGCAATGCCGAGGAAGAAGCCGCCCACCAGCAGAGCGGCCAGGCTCGAGTGGCCGAACAGCCCGAGGTAGAGCACCGGGACGAGGTGACCAGCGAGATGATCGGGAACATCACCCGGCCGCCGAACCGGTCGGTGAGCGCACCGACCGGGATGCGACCGAGCGAACCCACCACCACGGGCACCGCGACGAGCAGCGACTGCTGGAACGGCGTCAAGTGCAGGGCTGCGGTGAACGAAACGGCCAGCGGGCGACAGGAGCGCCCACGCCCAGAAGTTGAGCGCGAAGCCCAGGGTCGCCATCCCCAGCATCAGGCCGGCCCGGCCCTTGGTCGCCCTCGGTGCCAGCGTCGTGGACATGTGCAGCTCCTTCGCCACTCGTTCTACCGCAGATGTTTGCGCTGACGCCAACATTGCTGGATCGCAGTCGTTGCGGTCAGGGACCTAAGTCACCTCCTTCCGGGCCGAAGTGCAGGGCCCACCAGTTGCGTGCGCCCCTACTCTCGATGCGTGACGACACGCACCACCGCGAGAGCCGCTGACATCAGCCAGCTGATGCTCGCCAGCCGAGCAGTCATCGCCGCAGCGGTGCGAGCGCTGGAGAACGTCGACCCGACCGTGTCGGTGCCACAGATGCGAGTACTTGTCCTCCTGTGGACCGGGGAGCCGCTCAACCTGTCTGCTGTGGCCGAGGCGCTCGGCGTCAACGCCTCCAACGCCAGCCGAACCGTCGATCGGCTGGTGGCGGCGGGCTTCGTCGACCGCGGTGAGCGGGCCGCCGACCGGCGTCACGTGGCGCTGACCCTGACCGAGCGCGGGCGGGGCGTCGTCGAGCAGCTGATGGAGCGTCGCGAGCAGGAACTCGCCGCGATCGTGGCTCGGATGAGCGACTCCGACCGCCGCCGGCTGATGACGGCCCTGGAGCCGTTCAACGAGGCCGCGAGCTCCGACCTCTGGCCCAGTGAACCGGCCCCGGACGCCCGCGACCCACGACTGCTCGAATGGGGCATCTAGTGGGTTCCTGCGACGCCTGGGCAGATGGCGAGACCAGACTTGGGCTCACGTGCGGCAGGGTCGCCGACGTGATGGTGCGGACTCCCAAGACTCTCCCAGCGGATGCGCGCGTTGCGCACGCGCGGGCGGCGCTCGATGACGACCACGTGCACATGGTGCTGCTCACGGATCGTGGACGACTCGTGGGAACACTCCACCGGAGCGACCTGCCGGGAGATGGCGAGGCGGCGGATGACGGTCTTGGCGCCGAGGCTGCGTTGACCTACGCGGTCGTCGCTGGACGCACGGTGTCACCCCACAGGTCCGCTGAAGAGGCCCGCCAGATCCTGATCCGTGGATCCCAGAGGCGTCTCGCCGTCGTGGACCCCAAGGGAGCATTGCTCGGACTTCTGTGCCTCAAGGGCAAGCTCACGGGCTTCTGCAGCGACGCCGACGTCGCTGACCGCGCGACTGACAACCCGCCCCTCGAATCGACCTGTTCCCCGAGCTCGGCATCACGTCCCCAGCTCAACGGTGATGGCGGAGCACTGACCATGGGTTGACGTACGCCTTCAAGCCCTGGGTACGACGTACCGCAGCGGCCTGAGTCTCAGGACGTCGCGCCGATCCTTAGCCTGGCCCGCCATGGTCTAGTCGCCCGCGGTCTGAGTCCAGCCGCGCTCCCGGAAGATCTGCTTGACCTGCTCGACCGCGTCGGCGCTCCTCGGATCTGTGGTCAGCTCCGCCCAGATCACGTGGTCGCCGGCGCCCTCCCACAGCGTCAAGTTACCCAACCTGTCGGGTTCGGGCCGAAGGCTGCGTCGCCTCCACTTCATGCGGCTACGCCCTCACCTGCGCGCCCACGTCGTCGGTGAGCGTAGATGCGGCAGAAGCGCGCACGTGTGTGGCCCAGCCGCGGAGCCCCGGCAGCGATGACCACCGCGCACTGCGTCGCGGGCGGGCTCGAAATCAGCGACACAGCACGGTCTCCTGCTCCAGTCGCGACAGCTTCTCGGGGTTGCGGACGGCGTAGAGCCCGGTGACGAGGCCCTCGTCGATACGTAGCGCGACCACGGTGTCGATCTCGCCATCGAGCCGCAGGATGAGGGCGGGGTGGCCGTTCACCTGGGCGTGCTGTGGCGATGCGGCAGCGAATCGCTCCGACCCCGCCATGAGCAGGCCGGCGACGTTGTCGGCTCCCACCACCGGGGTCAGGACCGCCTGGGCGATCCCGCCGCCGTCACCGACGAGGACGACGTCCGGAGCGAGGATGTCGAGCAGAGCCTGCAGGTCCCCTGTCCCAGCGGCCAGGCGGAACGCCTCGATCGCATGTCTCGACTCGGCCGCGGAGACGACTCCACGCGGACGCCGCTCCGCAACGTGTCCGCGTGCGCGGTGTGCGATCTGACGGACCGCGGGCTGGCTCCGGTCCACGGCCGCTGCGATCTCGTCGTAGGGCACTTCGAAGACCTCCCGTAGGACGAACACCGCCCGTTCGGTCGGCTCGAGCGTCTCCAGCACCAACATCATCGCCATGGACACGCTGTCCGCCAGCTCGACGTCCTCGGCCACGTCCGGGGCGGTCAGCAACGGCTCGGGCAGCCACGATCCGACGTATGACTCCTTGCGGCGGCCGAGCATTCGCAGCCGGTCGAGTGCTTGGCGGGTCGTGATTCTGACCAGGTAGGCACGGTGGTTCTGCACGGTGTCGAGGTCGACGTCAGCCCATCGCAGCCAGGTCTCCTGGAGGACGTCCTCGGTGTCGGCGGCAGAGCCGAGCATTTCGTAGGCGACGGTGAACAGCAGGTTGCGATGGGTCACGAAGGCTTCGGTGGCGGCATCCACGGGTTCTCCTCCCCGCTCGACTGGGACACCCACTAGACGACCGATCTGGCCCGTTTGTGACACCGAACCTCTATGGCGTTCGTCATGTACCTCTTGCTGTCACAAAACCTTGGCCGCCGCCCTCTCGTGAACGTCAAGCAGCAACAGCCACACGAGTGAGGAAGAAGAGCCAATGGAACCACGTATCGATCTGACCGTGAACGAGACCGGCGCCAAGATCGGCAAGCGGATGTTCGCTGTCAGTCAGGTGATCGAGAAGTCATCGCTACCCCGGGCCACCCAGGAGCTGGTGATGCTGCGTGCCAGCCAGATCAATGGCTGTGGATGGTGCGTCGACATCCACACCAAGGAGGCCGCGGCCGCCGGCGAGACGGCGCTCCGTCTCAATCTCGTCGCGGCCTGGCGGCACGCCAGCGTGTTCAGCGACGACGAGCTGGCCGCCCTGGCGCTCACCGAGGAGGGCACCCGGCTCGGCGACGCCAACCACGGTGTGTCCGAAGAGACCTGGGAGCAGGTGCGCAAGCACTACGACGACGACCAGATCGCCGCGCTGGTCTCCCTGGTCGCCATGATCAACGCGACCAACCGGCTCTCGGTGATCCTGGACTACCAGGGCGGGTCCTACGAGCCCGGCATGTTCGCCAGGCTCTCGAGCTGAGAGTGACGCGATCCCGGCCCGGGCAGACCGTCCGGGCCGGGCCACGCGCGCTGGGATGGATTGCGACGTCTGCGGTGTTGCTCCCATCACTGTTGCCCTGCAGGGCCATTCCGAGGGATGTGACATGTTCGACCTGGCCACCACGTTGCCTGATCGGTGGAGCCCCCTGGCCTGGGACAGCTCCCACCGGATCACGCGGACCGGAGGTCGAGAGGCTTCTGGAGGCCGCACGCTGGTCGCCCTCGGCCGGGAACTCGCAACCGTGGTCGTTCGTCATCGCACGGCGCGACGACGAGCTGCACCAGGTCCTCGTGCCGTTGCTGGCGCCGAGCTCGCGCAGGTGGGCACCGCAGGCGGCGCTGCTCGTCGTGAACGTATGCCATCGCTACGTCGAAGGCACCGACTGGGACTCGTCGGAGTTCGCGGAGTACGACCTGGGCCAGTCGGTCGCGCACATGACGCTCCAGGCGCACTCCATGGGTCTGGGGTCCCGACAGTTCCGAGCGTTCGATCGCGAGGCGGTGCAGCACGCCCTTGCGCTGCCCGCCCATTGGGTCGCGATGACGATGACCGCCATCGGCCGACCCGCGGAGAAGGAGCCGGTCGGCGGTCGGGAACGCCGGGCACGGGCTGACCTGCTGTGGAATCCCAGCCAGGCCTCGGCAGATTGACTCGAGCGGCCCGGCACCGTGGCCGCAGTCGTCCACTTCGTAGGAGCCGGGCGCAGGTCACATTCCTCGGTGCTGCCTCGTCGTAGTTCGGACGGGCAAGTCCCGCGTACCACCGGAGCAACCTGCCACACAGCGACTCCCCGCAGGGACTTGCGCGGCCACGAAGCCACGAGAAGAGGAAGCAGAGCATGAATCAGGTGAAGGTCGCCATCATCTACTACAGCGCCACCGGTACCGTCCACGCCCTGGCAGAAGCTGCGGCCGAGGGAGCCGAGAAGGCCGGCGCCGAGGTTCGTCTGCGAAGGGTTCGCGAACTCGCGCCGGCGACGTGCGATCGAGGTCAACCCTGCCTGGGGTCGACATCTCCGCGAGACTGCCGACGTTCCGCAGGCGGCTCACGCTGACCTGGCCTGGGCCGACGTGGTTCTCTTCGGCACGCCCACCCGGTTCGGCACACCAGCCAGCCAGCTGAAGGCGTTCATCGACACCACCGGGCCCCTCTGGGAGCAGGGCAAGCTCGCAGACAAGGTGTACACAGCCCTCACCGCGTCTGCGACCCGGCACGGCGGTCAGGAGGCCACCCTCCTGGCCTTGAGCAACGTCTTCTACCACTGGGGCGGCATCATCGTGCCGCCCGGCTACACCGACCCCATCCAGTTCCAGTCGGGGAACCCGTACGGCACCTCTCACGTCGCCGGCGAGGGTGCACCGGACGACGTCGCTCGGGAGGCCGCACGCCACCAAGCCAGGCGCGCAGTGGACGTTGCCGCTGCACTCAAGTCGGGCCGCGCCGCGTGACCGCGGAACTGCCGCGCGAGGAGCGAACCATGCTTGCGAATGACGCAGACGAGTCTCGCACCGACGTCATGGCGGTGCTCGACAGCCGGGTCGAGGCATGCCGGGCCAGGGACATCGACCGGCTCATGTCGCTGTACTCACCGGACATCGTGTACTTCGACATCATCCCGCCGCATCAGTTCGTGGGCGCCGATGCAGTGCGTCGCAACTTCCAGCGGTGGTTCGCCGAGTACCAGGGCGACATCGGCCTGGAGACCCACGAGCTGAGCCTCGCAATGAGCGGCGACGTGGCCTTCGCGCACATGCTCCATCCCGACAGCGGCACCCGCAGGAACGGCCGCGACGTCGTGGTGTGGGTGCGTGCGACCGTGTGCCTGCAGCGAGTGGGCGGCGACTGGTTGATCACCCACGAACACATCTCGTTCCCGATCAATCCCCAGGAGTGGAGTGCCGTCGTTGACGCAACGCCCTAGGTATTTCCCCCGTTGATCTGGGCCGTGACCCAGTTCACTGCGTGGATCAACTGCGGGCCAATGTCCCGCAGGGGTGACCAAGGGAGATCCGGACGCGTGGTTGGTCGTACGTCGAGGGAACCCGAGGCAATGTGAACATGTCAGCAACCGTGAGAGTGGGGCTCAGTCGTCGGGCCGCGATCCCGCTTGCGTTCGGGTCGATCGCAGGCTCCGGCATCCTGAGCCTGCCCTCGGCCGTGTACGCCGAAGCCGGCCACTCGAGCCTGCTGGTCTGGCTGGTCGCGGCACTGATGTGCGTGCCGATGTTGTTGATGTTCCAAGACACCATGGAGCTCTCCGGCGACGGGGACGCGCTGGGAGCGCTTGTCAGTCGGGGAATCCGGCCATGGGCAGGAGCCGCGATGCCACTGATGTTCCTGTTCGTCGTGGTCGTCGGGCTACCGACGGGGTGTGTGGTCGCCGGCCGCTACGTGGAACGCGGCCTCAGTTGGAACGGCAGTGCCCCCGTGGTGGCGGCCGCCTTGCTGACGCTTGCCCTGGCAGCCGACTTGGCGGGCGGCGGGGTGGGCAACGCGGTGCAACTGCTGGGCAGCGCCGCACTCGTCGCCACCGGAGTCGCGTTGACAGTCGTGGGTGCCAGCCACGCGAACCAGCCACTCGATGTCGTCCCTGGGAGCGGGCTACCACACGTCCTGCTTCCCGGGGTGCTGCTGGCGTTCTGGGCGTTCGTGGGGTTCGAGAATCTGACCTTCCTCAGCCGCGACCTGCGCGACCCTCGTCGCGACTTCCTGCCCGTCAGCCTTGCCGCACTCACGCTGTACGGCGCCTTCGTGGTTGCGCTCACGATGACCATCGCCGTACGCATCCGACAGGACAGCGTCGACCCCGTGGACGGTCTGTTGCAGCTGTCCGACAGCGAGGCAGTGCACGTGGTCGTGGTGGTCGTGGCATTGGGAGCCATGTTGATCAACTCGGCGGCTTGGTCCCGAGGCGTCAGCCGGCTAGTGGAGAACGCGGCTCGCGACGGGTACTTCCCAGCCGTGATGCAGCGCCGTCAGGTGGCCCGCACGGCGTTGCTCGCGGCGCTGTTCGCGACCACCCTGACCGTCTTGACGTTGACCCCGGACCTGATCGTCAACGCCCTTGCCGCCAGCAGCGCCGTCTTCGTGTTGATCTACCTGATCTGCATCGTCAGCTACGTGCGCATGTACGGGATCACCGTCCGGACATGCCTCAACCTCCTCTTGATCCCCGTCATGGCCGCCACGCTCGTGCAGTCGGGACACCGGAGCGTCTACGGACTGGTCGTGGCGACCGGGTGCCTGTGCTGGTGCCGACGCCGGAGCCGCGATGTCGCCTCCGTGCGACCCGGGCCAACCGTCTGATACATCGGGCGTCCGCAGGGCCATAGTCCTCGACTAGGTCGGGCGGGCGACCGAACCGCAGATGTCACCGATCGAGAAGCCATCTCGTCTTACTCCATGTGGTTCCTGATGTTGGGACCGGCCTGGCGCCGGATACGCAGGGGCAAGCAACTACGTCCCTGCGCGTCGCCGCTGGTTGTCGTACGTAAGAATTCCAGGAGGAATCGTGAAGGTTCTCGTCGCAGGCGCAACCGGTGCTATCGGAAAGCCGCTGTCCAGGGGTCTGAAGGCAGCCGGCCACGACGTCATCGGCACCACCAGGACACCCGAGGGCGCGGCCCGGCTCGCCGCGGGGGGCGTCCAGCCCGTGGTCGCGGACGCGATGGATCGTGACGCGCTGCTCAAGGCGCTGGAGGGCCTCCGCGCCGACGCGGTCATCCACGAGCTGACATCGCTGCGCAAACCCCCGGCGCGGCACAGCGGGATGACGCAGACGAACCGGCTTCGCACGGTGGGCACCGAGAACCTGCTGGCTGCCGCGCAGCAGCTGGGCGCCAGCAGGTTCGTGACCCAGAGCATCGTCTTCGGCTACGGCTACGCCGACCACCGAGAGCAGATCCTCGGCGAGGCAGCGCCGTTCGGCCGGACCGACAACCGGAAGACCGACCCTCACCTGAAGGCGATGCAGGTCAACGAGCACCTGGTGCGCCAGACTGCCGGTATCGAGGGGGTCGCCTTGCGCTACGGGATCTTCTATGGCGGCGACAGGGCCATGACGGACCTGTTGAAGGCGCGGAAGCTGCCGATCCCGGCCACCGTGAGCCACCCGCTGCCGTGGATCCACATCGAGGATGCAGCTGCGGCCACCGTCGCGGCGCTCGAGCGCGGGCAGGCGGGGGCGGCGTACAACATCGTCGACGACGACACGGTGTCGTGGGGGCAGATGTTCACCGACATGGCGGAGGCAGTTGGGGCCCCCCACCCCCGTGCCCTGCCCAGCTGGGTCATCCGGATGGCGGCACCCTACGTCGCCTCGATGATCCTCGACACCTCGATGCGGGTGTCCAACGCCCTGGCCAAGTCGGACCTCGCCTGGGCTCCGCAGTACCCCACTCACGCAGACGGACTCGAGGCGATCGCCGCCGGACCGGCCGCCTGGTCGACGTAGCCGACATGGAGAAATCATGAACCTCACCCTGTGGATCGTCGCCAGCCTGCTGGCCGCCGTCTTCCTCCTGGCGGGAGGCACCAAGCTCCTCATCCCCCGCGAGAAGCTGGCTCAGGCTCCCGGTGGTGGATGGGTCAACGACTTCAGCGCCGGCTTCGTCAAGACCCTCGGCGCAGTCGAGCTCCTGGGCGCCGTCGGACTGGTCCTCCCGGCCGCCCTCGACGTCGCGCCGGTGCTGGTGCCACTCGCCGCCGTGGGGCTTGCCGCGATCATGGTCGGCGCAGCGACCGTGGAGTTCCGCCGGCAGGACTCCAAGCATGTACTGGTGAATCTCACCTACCTCGCCCTGATCGCCTTCGTCGCCATCGGCCGCATCGGCCCCGAGTCCTTCCGCTGACCTTCCGCGGATCTGCTGCCGGATCAGCGGCTCAGGCGACGATCCGGACGACGTACTTGCCAGTCCCCTGGCCGGCGGCGAGCAGGTCGTGCACAGCCGGCACCTCCTCGAGCGAAGCCACCTCGGTGACCGAGACCCGGAGCTCACCGCTGGCCAACCACAGCAGCACACGTTCGAGCGCCGATGCCACCCGCTGCGGGGAGGTCACGGTCAAGCGGCTCATGCTGAAGCCGGCCAGCGCCACGTTCGCGCCGATGAGACGTCCGACGGGCGGCAGCGGACCGGGCACGCCTCCGCCGGAGTTCCCGAACAGCGCTATCCGCGCACCAGGAGCAGCCACGGCAAGATCGACGTCGAGCAGGCTCGTCCCGGACGGGTCGAGGATCACGTCGACGTCACCTGTGGCCGCACGAATGGCCTCGACAACCTCACTCTCGCGCGAGATCGCCACGTCCCAGCCGACGCGCCGAGCCTCGGCGACCTTGCTCGCCCGGCCGACGGTGCCGATCCTCAGGCCGCCCCCGAGCAGCGGGACGAGCTGGGCGACCGCCGTACCCACCCCGCCACTGGCCGAGTGCATCAACACACTCTCGCCGGCCTGCAATCGGGTCACATCGGTCAGCAACAGCAGTGCTGTGGACAGCATCAGCGGGGCAGCGGCTGCAACCGGCAGTGCCACCTCCCCGGGAAGCGGCACGACGAGTTCGGCCTTGGCAACCGCGATCTCGGCCAGGCCGCCGCCGGCCGTGAAGGCCGACACACGCTGGCCCTGATGCAGCGCCGGCCACCTCCGACCCCACCTCGCGGACGGTCCCCGCGATCTCCAGGCCCGGGACGTAGGGCCACGCCGAGGCATAGCCAGGGTCACCGCGTCGGGCCATGACGTCGATGAAGTTGACTCCGGCGTAGGCGACCTCCACCGAGACCTCGTGCGGGCCCGGTTCGGGTTCGGGGCAGTCGGCGACCTTCGTGGCTGAGGCGGAAGGCGAGGGTTGCGTCATCACGAGCGCCCGCATAGCGGCTCCTTTCGTTCGAAGGTTCACGAGCTCGGGGAAGGTTGGACGATCCAGCGACCACGTACGCCGCCGGCGAACGCGTCCTGCAGGGCATCACCGGCGCGCTCGAGTGGCACGGTGCCGGCAACCCGCGCGGTGAGCTCCCCCGACGCTGCGCGCTTCAGCAGCGATGCCAGGACGGGCCCGTCGGGCTTGACCGCAACTGCGAACACGGTCGCGTCGGGGATGTCGGGAAGGGGCACGATGGCGTACACACTGCACAACGTGCCGCCCGGAGCCACCGAGGGCAACAAGGCCCCTTCGAACAGATGGTCGTCGAGCTGCAGCGCGGCGGCATCGAACACGGCGTCGTACGACGCGCCGTCCAGCTCGGTGACCAGTCCGGCACCGCGTGACTCGACGTAGTCCCGGTCACTCTCGCGGGCCAGACCCGTCACCCGCCATTCGGCCGCGACCGCCTGCTCGATCGCTGCGCCACCCAGGCCACCGGCCGCCCCGGTGACGAGCAGGGTGCGCTCATCGGCGTCTCCGAACAGTTCGAGGGCCTGGGCGACGGTCAGGGCGTTCATGCCGATGGCTGCGGCCTGGATCGAGCGTGAGGGTGTCGGGGACCTGCGCGACATCGGCCTCGGGCAGCGTGACGTGTTCGGCGATCGCCCCGTAGATGCTGTCGTCGGCCACCCGCACTCCGGCGACGCGGTCGCCGATCGCCAGCGTTCGCACCTCGGAGCCGACCGCTTCAACGCGTCCGACGGCGTCCCATCCGAGCCCGACCGGGTCGTCGTGGGTGATCAGGCCCAGCCGGTGCGCGGCGCCGGAGGAGATGAACCGGTCGACGTAGTTGATCGTGGCGGCTTCGACACGCACGAGCACCTCGTCAGACGCCGGCACAGGGATGGGGGCATCGACGGGTGTGGCAGTGCCGTCGCCGGTGGTGGTGAGAACGCGCATGTGGTGCTCCTTTGTGGTTGGTGATGGCTGCCGGAGGTGTCCTCGCCGGCGCGCACGAGTGACTGGGTCGGACCCAGCGCCGGCTATCCGAGCTGGCCGGGTTCGTAGTCGCCGGCGGGCTGCCGGACGATGACGTTCCCGCGGTTGAAGGCGTTGATCAGGGCGATGGCGCAGACGAGGGCGGCCGAGCTGCTCCTCGTCGTAGTGCTGGGCGGCGTTCGCCCAGGCCTCGTCCGTGACGCCACCGGACGCATCGGCGATGCGGGTGCCCTGCTCGGTCAGCTCCAGAGCGGCGCGCTCGGCATCGGTGAAGACCGTGGACTCCCGCCACGTCGCTACCAGGTTGAGGCGCGCGGGGGTCTCCCCGGCGTGGAGGGCGTCCTTGCTGTGCATGTCGGCGCACCAGGCGCAGCCGTTGATCTGGCTGGCGCGGAGCGTCACCAGGTTCTGGGTCGCGGCCGGCAGCGTCGACTCGAGGAGCTCCTTGCGTGCCGAGACGAGGTGCTTCCCGAACCGGGCTGCGAGGGTGCTGCCGGCGAGGTTCAAGCGGGCTTCCATGGGTACTCCTGCCGTTGTGGGTGGGTCCACCTCAAGAGACGAGGCAAGCCGACGCCCTAGTGACATGGACCTCTCGCCCGCCTCCGTCGCCTCGTGGCATGTCACGCCTGGCCGCGCTGTCTCGTCTCGCTCTTAGAGGCGTGTTCTCGAGTGGGGAGGGTGATGTTCGTGAGGGTGTTCGTGGCGGGCGGGACCGGGGTCCTGGGACGGCGGTTGGTGCCGCAGCTCGTGGCGCGTGGCCACCGGGTGACAGCGACGACGACGAGTGCGGCCAAGCTGAACCTGCTGCAGCACCTGGGTGCCGAGGCGGTCGTGATGGACGGGCTCGACGCCGCCTCCGTCGGTGAAGCCGTGGCCGCGGCGAGGCCGGACGCGATCGTCCACCAGATGACGGCCATCTCCGTGGCCCACGCCGGCAAGCCCGACATGAAGCACATGGACCGGTGGTTCGCGACCACCAGCCGGCTGCGTACCGAAGGCACGGACCACCTGCTGGCCGCGGCCGAAGCGACCGGTGTCTCGCATGTGGTGGCGCAGAGCTACGCCGCCTGGAACGGCCTCCGTTCCGGTGGCTGGGTGAAGACCGAGGAAGATCCGTTGGACCCCATGACGGGAACGGTGGCGCAACCCGGGATGGCGGCGATCCGCCACGTCGAGGAGTCGGTCGTCGCGGCCGGCGGGGCCGCCTTGAGGTACGGCTGGTTCTACGGGCCCGGCGCCACCGATGACCTGGTCGAGCCGATCCGCAAGCGGCAGTTCCCGGTCGTCGGAGGCGGCACCGGCTACTGCTCGTGGGTGCACCTGGACGACGCGGCGAGCGCTACCGTGCTAGCTGTGGAACAGCAGTCTCGGGGTGTTCTCAACATCGTCGACGACGAACCTGCCCCGGCCAGCGAGTGGCTCCCCTACCTGGCCGAGTGCGCCGGCGCGAAACCCCCGATGCGCTTCCCCACCTGGCTGGCCCGGCCGCTCGCCGGAGACGTCGCGGTGACGATGATGACCGAAGGTCGCGGCTTCTCCAACGCCACCGCCAAGCAGGAACTGGGATGGACGCTGCGCTATCCGTCGTGGCGCCAGGGCTTCAAGGAGGAGCTGGCATGACCCGCGCCGAGGAGTTCGAAGAGCTGCGCCCGCTGCTGTTCGCGATCGCCTACCGCATCCTGGCCAGCGTGAGCGAGGCCGAGGACGCCGTTCAGGAGACCTGGCTCCGCTACGCGGCAACCGCGACGGAGCCGAGGTCCACCAAAGCGTTCCTCTCGGCCGTGGTGACCCGGATCTCGATCGACGTTCTCCGGTCGGCCCGGGTCCGGCGCGAGGAGTACGTCGGCCCGTGGTTCCCCGAGCCGTTGCTCGCCGACCCCTATGAGGATCCTGCGCGCTCGGCCGAGCTGGCCGACTCTGTGTCGATGGCGGCCCTGCTGCTGCTCGAGCGGCTGAGCCCGCTGGAGCGCGCCGTGTTCGTGCTGCGGGAGGTGTTCGGGTTCGGCTTCGACGACATCGCCGCCGCGGTGGGCAGGTCGGAGCCGGCCTGTCGTCAGCTCGCGGTGCGGGCCCGACGCCACATGGACGAAGGGCGACCCCGCTTCGAGGCGGACCGTCGGGAGCGCGAGGAGCTCGCGGCCCGCTTCTTCGAGGCGCATCCGTGACGGCGACGTCGACAGTCTGAAGGGCCTGCTTGCTGCAGATGTCCAGCTTCGTCGGAGATGGAGGCGGCAAGGCACCAGCGTTCGCATCGGCCGTGAGTCGGTGCCGACAACGTGGCACGCGTGCTCGCCGCGAACTTCCCCACGCTCTTCAAGATCGGCCTGAGGTTGGAGCCACACGAGGTGAACGGCCAACCGGGCGCCATACTCCGCGATCGCAACAACCAGATCGTCAACACCTGGGCCCTCGACGTGCTCGACGGGCAGATCCAGACGATCCGTACGGTGCTCAACCCCGAGAAGCTCGGGCACCTGGGTCCGGTAGCGGATCCCTGGGAGGTACTCCGCGAGGCGAAAGAGGCCCGCCGTCACACGACGGATTGACTTGCACCCGCGGTCAGCACTCGAGCCACCTGCACGAGCCACACCGCGATGCGTGGCCCCCCACGCGGGACTGATCGCCGCGGTGCCCAGCCGAACCTGGGTGCGCCGCGTGACGCTCCCGTGATCAGACTCCTGCGTCGACTGCCCTCGGAGCCCGCGTGTTGTCGCCCCGGCGTCAACGTGCGCTGGGTTGACCGGCTTGCCGATGAGCAGGTGCACGACCAGCGCGAGGAAGCCGAGCACCGCGCCGGACAGGCAGAGATCGCTCCCCGACATTCCGGCGCCTGATCAGGATGCCGCCGAGGCCGGCACCGAGCGCCTGTCCGCAGTAGATGCCGGAGGAGTTGAACGAGATGACCACGCTCGGCAGCTGCGGCACCAGCTCGGTCAGACGGTGGTTGTTGGGTGTCGCCGCCGACCAGGCGGCCGCACCGTTGACGACCATGACGGCCATCACCAGTGCGGTGCCCGAGACGAACGAGAGCAGCACGGTGGTCACCACCAAGACGCTGAGGGCCAGGGCCAGCGTCCGCTCGGCCCCCCAGCGGTCGGCGAGCCAGCCGCTGCCGAACGCGCCCGCAGTGCCGCCCACTCCCCACAGCAGCAGCGTGACAGCCAGGGCGGTACCGGTGATGCCCGCGGTCTCGTCGAGCACCCGGGCGATGTAGGTGTAGACCATGATGCTGGCCGCGCTGGCGAGAAGCATGAAGGTCACGATGGCAACCACTCGACCCCGGGTGAGCACACGCAGCCGCTCCCCCAGCGCTACCGCCGGCGGCAGAGCCAGCGACGGCAGCGTTGCCAGCAGGCCCAGCAGGGCCAACAGGCCGACGGCAGCGACGAAGAGCAGGCTCGCCTGCCACGAGACGTGTTGGCCGATCTCGGTGCCGAGAGGCACGCCGAAGACCGTGCCGACGGTGAGACCGCCCAGGATCACGGCGAGGGCCTGGCCGCGCCGAGCGCGGTCCGGCCAGAGCGACGGCGGCCGCGGACGCGTTGGGGGTGTAGAGCGCGGCGCCGACTCCGGCCGCTACCCGGGCCAGCAGCAGCGAGGTCAGGTTGGGAGCGGCCGCCGAGGCCACGTTCGCCAGCACGAACAGGGTCAGCGCGAAGGCCATCAGCGGCTTGCGCGGGAGCCTGCTCGTGAAGGATGCGAGGAACGGGGCCGTGACGGCGTACGTCAGTGAGAACGCGGTGATCACCTGACCTGCGGCACCGGTCGACTCGTGGAGGCCGTGCGCGATCTGAGGGAGGATGCCGGCGAGCACGAACGAGTCGGTCCCCATTGCGAAGGATCCGAGTGCAAGGACTGCCACGGGCCGCACCCAGCTCCCTGGCGCGCTATCGGACCCCGAGGTGACAGGCGCGCCGGGAGTTCCGCTTCACCTGCGCGCTGGTCGCCCGGCTCACCGCTCCACCCCGTCCCGCCCAGCCAAGGACCTCTGCTTCGGGGCGTGAGACGGCGAGGCGTCCAGCTCCTCGGGTGCGGGCGTCGGCACGTGGTCGCCGTACAAGGTCCGCGAGAGGCGAGCCCGCAGCCGCGATCGCCACGACCCGGATCGGCGTACGCCGTTCACGTCGGTCGTCAGGTTCGGGACCGAGCACGTCGGGGTGGTCCCGCGCCGTCAGGACAGACGCCCGCTGGGCGCGGAGCCGCTCGTGCCGCTCCGTGTACCCGCCCTCGGCCGACCGCACGATCACACCGGTTTCCCTGCCGTGCAGCAGCAGGTCACGGTCGGCGCGCTGGAGTCCCAGGCACCACGATCGCGCTACGAGGAAGACGGCGGTCGGGACCACGAAGACCGCGGCACGCATCACGTAGGTGATCTCGTTCAGGCTCAGGTGGAGGTGGGTGGCCATGATGTCGTTGCCGCCGGCCAACCAGAGCAGGCCGTAGACGGTGACCATCGCGGCGAGGAATGCGGTCCGGACCGGCGCGTCGCGTGGTCGCTGGAGCAGATGGTGCTCGCGCCGGTCACCGGTCACCCAGGCCTCCATGAAGGGCCAGAAGACGATCATCCCCAGCAGAACGAAGGGGAGCACCTGACCGGGGAGCAGCACGTTCCACGAGATCGTGTGTCCGGCGACGTGGGTCTCCCAGTTGGGGAAGATCCGGAGCAGTCCTTCGGCGATCGCCATGTACCAGTCGGGCTGCGCGCCGGCGGTGACCTTCGACGGGTCGTAGGGCCCGTACTTCCACAGCGGGTTGATGGTCAGCAGGCCGCCCATCAGCGCGGTGACCCCGAAGACCATGAGGAAGAACCCGCTGGACTTGGCCAGGTACACCGGCAGGAACGGGTAGCCGACGACGTTGGTCTCCTCGCGACCGGGGCCGGGCCACTGAGTGTGCTTGTGGTAGACGATGAGCAAGAGGTGTGCGCCCACGAGGGCGAGCAGGATCGCCGGGATCAGCAGCACGTGCACGATGTAGAAGCGTGAGATGACTGCGTCGCCGGGGAACTCCCCGCCGAACAGGAAGAAGGAGAGGTAGGTCCCCACGACCGGCGTCGCCTTGATCAGCCCGTCGGCGATCCGCAGCCCGGTGCCCGACAGCAGGTCGTCTGGGAGCGAGTAGCCGACGAATCCCTCCAGCAGGCCGAGCAGCAGCATGGTCGCGCCGATCACCCACGTCACCTCGCGGGGCTTGCGGAAGGCGCCGGTGACGAAGATCCGCATCATGTGGATCAGCATCGCGGCGATGAAGACCATGGCGGCCCAGTGGTGCATCTGCCTGACGAGCAGGCCGCCGCGCACGTCGAACGAGATGTGCAGGGTCGAGGCGTACGCGTCCGACATCGGCACGCCGCGCAGTTGCGAGTAGGAGCCCTCGTATGTCGACTCCGACATGCTCGGGGTGAACCAGAGGGTCAGGAACGTGCCGGTGATCAGCAGCACCACGAACGACCAGAGGGCAATCTCGCCGAGCATGAACGACCAGTGGTCGGGGAAGACCTTGCGCAGGTAGCGCTTGCTGATCTTCGCGAGACCGAGCCGGTCGTCGGCCCACTCGGCCGTACGAGCGACGGTGCTTCCCGAGGACATCGCTCTCCTCTCAGGCGATCGGGACCATGGGCTGGTCGGCGGGCTTCTCGGACGGGTGTCGTGGCAGGAAGAGAGCCGGAACCAGGCAGCAGGCCACCAGCACGGACGCGACCAGGAAGACCCGGCCGAACGAGGTACCCATGTCGTGCAGCGCGAGTCGCGGCAGTGCCTGGAGCTCGGCCGGGCTCAGGTGGAACTTCGCCGCCAGCGACGCCTGCGCCGCGGGATCCCCGCTGGCAGCGTGCAGGGCGGCCGCGGCCGGGATCCACCGGCTGCCGTTGTACGAGCTCGTCAGGAGCACCGAGAACAACGCCGTGCCCATCGAGGCCGAGACCTGCTGGGTGATGTTGAGCAGCGTGTTCCCACGCGCGATGTCCCGGTCGGCCAGGGTGCCGAGCGCTGCCGAGAAGACGGGCATCAGGGTGGAGCCCATGCCCAGCCCCATCACCACGAACGCGCTGACGATGAAGCCGTAGGACGTCCGGTCGTCGACGGTGGAGAGCATGCCGAGACCCGATCGTGTCGAGCACCAGACCCACGAGCACGACCTTGCCGGGACCGATCCGGTCCGCCAGGAAGCCGGCGACGGGCATGGCCAGCATCGCTCCGAAGCCCTGGGGTGCGATCAGCCAGCCGGACGCAAGGGGTGTCTCGCCGCGGACCTGCTGGAAGTAGAGCGTGAACAGCAGGCTGGCACCGAAGAATGCCATCGCGAACAACGCCATCGTCACCACCGCGACGGCCATCTGCCGCTGTCGAAGTAGTCGGAGCTGCACGAGTGGATGGGTGTTCGCAGGGCGCAGGGCCCAGGGTACGAACGCCACGATCAGCGCCAGTCCGGCAACGGCACAGGTCAACACCTGGGAGGTCCACATCGTGCCGTGCTGCTGCTTTGCCGCCGGGATCGAGGAGACGCCGTACAAGAAGAGCGCGAGACCCGGTGAGAGCAGCAGCATGCCCACCACGTCGAAGCGCTCCGATGGCGTCACATGGTCAGGCTCGAGAACACGCCAGGCGTAGAGGAGCCCGAGCGCCGCCGATCGGAACGTTGATCAGGAAGATCCAGTGCCACGAGGCGATGTCGATCAGCCACCCACCCAGGATCGGTCCGAAGATCGGGCCGAGCAGGACCGGCACCCCGAGGAGCGCCATCACCCGACCGAGTCGCTCAGGCCCTGCGGCGCGCGTCATGATCGTCATCCCGAGCGGCATCAGCATCCCGCCGCCCAAGCCCTGTAGGACACGGAAGAAGACCAGCACCTCCAGAGAGCCGGCCGTCGAGCACAGCGCCGAGCCGGCCGCGAACAGGGCGATCGCGAGCATGTACGGACGTTTCGTCCCGAACCTGTCGGCCGCCCACCCGGTCACCGGGATCACTGCGGCCAGAGCCAGCGTGTAGGCGGTGGAGGTCCAGGCCACCTGAGCCTGGGTCTTGTCGAAGGTCTCCTGGAAGGTGCGTTGGGCTACGGCCACCACGGTGATGTCGAGGATCGACATGATGGCGCCGAGCACCACCACGCCCGCGACGACCAGCACCCGCGCGTCCAGGCTGTCCGCCGAACCGCTCGGGTTGCTTGTCCCGTTCCGGATGTCTGTGCTCATCGACCCTCCACCTCTACGCCTCTCCTGCCCATGGAGGTCGCGACTGCCTGGGCGGCCCTCCAAGACAGAAGACGCCGCAGCCAACGCTGTTGTGACATCACGGGACTCGCCGTTGTCACAAACGGTTGAGCCGGCTCGTCGTAGCCGTGAAGACCCAACCCGCCCAGGGATTCGCCACGGACGCCGTCATGAACCTCCACGACCGGCAACGCGGTCGGCTCAGAAGCCCGAGAGAAGGAGATCTGTGATGGATCAGAGTCCGCACGCCCCCACTCCCCCGACGACCGCGACTCGACGGACCCGGAGCCCGCGACGCGTGGCTGGCCTCGTAGCCGGTCTCGCACTCGCTGCCTGCTCGCTCGGGCTCGTCTGCGCCGGAGCGTTCGCGGCCTGGGCCCGAGCCGAGAGGACGTACATCGACCTCGGCGCACACGGCACCTACAGCACCCAGTCACGTACGCGCTCGCGACCGACAGCACGGACTGGCGCTACGACGCTCTTCGGGTGGGCTGATCGGTGCGGCTCGAGGTCGCCTCGACTCGCGAGGAGCCGATCTTCGTCCTCCGGCGGACCTGGCGTCCTGCGCGCCCGTGAACGAGACCCGCAACGTGACGACGTTCATACCCTCCCCAGTCACATCGAGCGGCGTCGCGACGTCTTCCGAGTGATCGACCCTGCGAGGGGACTGCTGTGCGCGCACTGGACCGAGACGATGCCGGCTGCGAACGCGCTCGCGTCGCCGGCAGGCCGGCGGCAGTCCACGAGACCCGGCAGGGCCCCTGCGAGGACTACGAGAGCTGGCGCTCGTTGCCTTGTTGTACGTCGCCTACACGGGCTCGCGCCTGCTTGCTGCCAGAGACCGCGCCCCCGCGCTCCATCGGGCGCACCAGCTCCTCGCCCTCGAGACAGCGTTGGGCATCGACCGGGAGCACGCCCTGGTCCACTACTTCGCGGTGCATCGGACGGTGGGACTGCTGTCCTGCTACTGGTACAGCGCAGCTCACTACCTCGTGACCCCCTTGGTGCTCGTCTGGCTGTACCGACAAGGCCGACGCGCCTACGTTCCGGCCAGACGCGCGCTGCTGATCGCCACCGTCCTCGGGCTGGCGACGTACCTCCTGGTGCCGACCGCGCCACCACGGATGGTCGCCGGATACCCGGACATCCTCTCGCTTCACGCGTCGGCGGGATGGTGGGGATCGGACGCATCCGCACCCCGAGGCATGGGAGGGCTCACCAACGAGCTGGCCGCCTTCCCGTCGCTGCACGCCGGCTGGTCCCTGTGGGTCGCGCTGGCAACCCAGCGCTGGGCACGGCGGCCGACCGTCCGGCTCGCTGGCTGGTTGCACGCAGCCGTGACCGCGCTCGTGGTCGTCGGCACCGCCAACCACTGGGTCCTCGACGTCGTCGGCGGATGGCTGGTCGTGATCGTGAGCTGGGCGCTCGTCACCGCGGCGGGGAGGGTCCTCTTCGCCCATGACGGCGCGGACGGCAGGACTGGCCCGGGCTGAGCCGTCGGTGTCACAGACGCTCGAACCGTCTCGTCTCAACGGCGTACCCGCCGCCCACTCCGAAGGATGCACCGTGCAACCCCGCCTGAACCCGTCCGCCGCTCCCGCTCACGACGACCCCCGTCTGGTTCATCACCGGCGCCTCGTCCGGATTCGGCGCCGCGGTCGCCCGGGCCGCACTGCGGCGCGGCTACCGGGTGGCGGCCACCGCCCGCGACACGTCGTCCCTCCACGATCTGGCTGATGATCTCCAGACCAGCTGCTGGCTCTGCGCCTCGACCTGAGGGACACCGCATCGATCCGCGACGCGGTGGCGCGAGCGGAGGCGCACTTCGGTCATCTCGACGTGCTGTTCAACAACGCGGGCACCTTGACGGTCGGCGCCGTCGAGGAGCTGACCGACGAGCTGCTGCGCAGCCAGCTGGAGACGAACCTCGTCGGTCCGCTCGCGCTGACCCGGGCGGTGTTGCCCGGCATGAGAGCTCGCGGCCGTGGCCGCATCCTGCAGATGAGCTCGATGGGTGGGCGCTGCGCATTCCCCGGGCTCGGGGCCTACCACGCGAGCAAGTTCGCCCTGGAGGGCGCTTCGATCGCGCTTGCACAGGAGGTCGCACCGCTCGGCATCGCCGTCACCCTGATCGAGCCGGGTGACTTCCGGACCCCGGTCCTGTCGCCGACGCGGTTGACCATGGCGGATGCGATGCCCGAGTACGACGCCAGCGTCGGCCGGGCCCGGTCCGCGATCGCCGGCCTGGACGGCGCCCAACCGGGCGATCCCGACCGGCTGGCCGAGGCAGTGATCGCCATCTCCGAGGTTGACCAGCCGCCCCTCCAGCTGGCCCTCGGCCCCGACTGCTACCAGCGACTCACCACCCAGCTGGCAGCCCAGCTGGACGAGCTGCGGGCCTGGTCGGAGCTGACGCTCTCCACGGACTTCGAGACGCCCAGCCCGACGACCGGAGCAGGGCTCACCGCGCATCCGATCCCAGCGGAGGGAGAGCGAGTAGGAGCGTGACGACGGACGAGCAGAACGGCGATCATCACGGCGGCCTCGGGGCTGCTGCGACGTGACGTCACCCTGGTCCGCCCGCTCACCGGCGGCCAGCACGCCGCGACCCTCCTGGTCACCGATGGCGCCGGGCGCTACGTCGTCAGGGCCTTCCCGCCAGGCGATGACGCCGCGGCACGCGAAGCGTCCGTCCTCACGCGCCTGACCTCGCTCGATCCCTCGTCCCACGGCTCGTCGTATACGCCCAGGACCCCGACCTGCCGATCATCGTCACCTCGGTCGTCCGCGGGCCGCCCGAACCGGCCCGCCTGCGCGACCATCGCAGCACAGATGGCCGCAGCGCTGGCGCGCAGTCCATCGGCTCGACGGCACCGGGCTGCGCCGCGCCCCCGCCCATCCCCCGGGCGGTGACACCGAGTCGCCGTCCGCGCCCAGCGCGAATGGGACGACCTCGACCTGAGCGAGACAGTCCTGACGCACTACGACTTCTGGTGCGGGAACGCCCTGTGGGACGCAGCCCAAGCCACCTCCGTCATCGAGTCCTGGGCCCCGAACTACCACGGCATCGGCAGAATCGACCTGACAGCCCAGGTGCTCAGACAAGGCATGGACGCCTGGGCCGCGACACTCTGACCGCCCCGCCCGTCGGTGCGGCGAGACCGCACTCGTCCAACTCTGGTGTCGGCGGGATGGGCCCGGCAGCCAGTCGGCGTGCGGGTTGGATCGACCTGGGCCGGCGACCCGCGCTGCCTACGCCGGAACGCGATCCAGGGCGGACCCTGCCGTTCGGCGACGGTACGCGAAGGTCAGGGTGAGTAGGGCCGGGCCCCAGAGATTCAAGGGCGCGTAGCAGATGGTGAAGACGGCCGCCCAGAACGGGCTGGCCATGGGGCCCGGCTGACCAGTTGTCCAGACCTGCCAGAAGCCCACGGTCCAGATCATCATCAGCGCCACAGAACCCGCTGTCGCGGCAACGATCACACTCTTCGGACGAACGGCGCGGCCGCCGAAGAACGGCAACCACCGCGGGACCTCCTCCCCCAACGGGCGGACCAGCCCGAGCGCGGTCAGAGCGACAGCCTCTGTCACGAGGCTGATGACTGCGACGTAGACCGCGGGCCAGCCTCGCGTGACCGCAAGACCCCCGGCGCTGTTCAACATGCCCATGGGGAAACCGAAGGCGACGGCCCACCGCCACAGACCGGAGGGCAGGACCAGCACCGGAATGGTGTGTGCCAGACGCCTGGCCCATCGCGGCGCCGGCCGCAGGGCCAGGGGTTCGAAGGTCGGGGTGTCCTCGGACGGGACCTCGGCATGCGCCGACTCGATGCCTCCGACCAGCTCGTTCCCGGGCAGCCGGTCCTCCGTCGGGCCTCGCACACTTCGACTTCGGGAGTGGGCCGGCAGCGCGCGGTGGAGAGCGGCGAGGAGCCAGAAGATGATCCCGCCGGCCAGGAAGTAGGCGTCGATCGTCCAGTCGGCCCAGCGGAGGTGGGCGTGGCCCGTCGTGGCCTTGAGGGAGAGTCCGGTGATTCCGTTCGGAAGGAGGCCGGTGGTGCGGGTCACGTCGTCGAGGAGTCCGGAGCCGCCCCGTAGGAGGAGTACGACGCAGCCGGTCCAGGCCAGGTTGTTGATGGCCCGCGCGAGTCGCCCACGTGCCCATCCTCGAGCGATCGCGAGACACACCAGGGCACCGATCGGCCACGCCGAGTCGACCGGCACCTCGACGATCCAGGCGACCAGCTGCACTCGTGCGTGCGCCGAGCCGGCCGCAGCCGAGTGCGTGCCGGGAATGAGGGGTGGCAGCTCGCCGGGGCTCGCGAGGGAGCCGCCGAGGTACCAGTAGACGTGGAAGGAGAAGAACAGCACCACCCATGCCAGCGCCGTGTACGCGGCGCTGATGGTGCGCCGAGCGCGTTTGTCCGCGGCTGCGTCCGGGGTCGAGGTGTCGCGGGCGGGCATCGTGGTCGAGATCGTCATGAATCCACGTTGGCCGCAGCTCAACCGCCGGCCTTCCCCCTCCGGAGTGAACAGCCTCCCTCGTTCGAGGGTGTTTGCGGCAGGCGCCGCGTGCGAGGCTGGGATGGTGAAGGGCTCGGGACCACGGGTGTGGGGCGGCGTCGCGCACGTGTTCCTCGCAGTCGCGCTCTGCCTGCCGCTGGTTGCCGCGGCCGCCACGATCGGCGCTTCGATGGCCCAGGACCCGAGCATGCTCAACCTGTGGCTGCTGACCCTGGTGGCGATCGTCTTCCTCGCCGCGGTGGTGTGGGCCTCCCTGCTGCCGCCGGTGCGACAGGTGGAGGTGTCGACGGCGCGGGCCCTGCTCGAGTACGACGAGCAGGCTCTGCCCGACGTACGCTCGCCGCGCGCCTGGGCGTCCCGACGACGTGGCGCCGCCTGGCTGACGCTGCTCGCCGCTGTCGGGCTCGTGGTCGCGACGGCGGTCCTGTATCTGGTGCCATTCGGGATCAGCCTGGTCTCCTTCCCGTTCTCCGGTCACAGCACCCTGACCTGGCCGGGAATCGGTGAGGCGGCCCACACCGGATCCGGCTGGCACGCCGGCTGGCTGGTGGGTCCCGGTCTCCTGGCCCTCGCCGCGTGCCTGGCCGTCCTGTGCGCAGCCGCCCGCCTGCTCGTCACCCTGGCGCCACACGTGCTGGGCCCCACGCTCAGCGAACGGGTCGCCGTCGCTGCCGACCGGGAGCGGGTGCTGGCCCGCGCCAACGCCGTGGCCCGCGACCTGCACGATCGGCTCGGTCACACCCTGACCGCCATGACCGTGCAGGCCACCGCCGCGCGCCGGTTGCTGCCGACCGACCCCCAGGCCACGGAACGTGGCCTGGCCGCGATCGAAGCACTCGGCCGGAGGGCTCAGGCCGACGTGGACGGCGTGGTACGCGCACTGCGCGACGGTGCGGCGGACGGCATCCCGGTCTCCGGCGCACCAGCGGCGGTGGACCTGGTGGACATCGCCCGCACGCTCGTCAACGAGTCGACCCTTGACGTCGATCTCCGCGTGCCCGAGGGGTTGCCCGTCGACCACGGCCGCGCGGAGACCGTACGGGCCGTGATCCGCGAAGCCCTGACGAACGCCACCCGCCACGGCACCGGATCAGCCACACTGCGGCTGCACTCGGACGAACAGTGTGTGTACGTCGACATCCGCAACCCGATCCGCCACGCTGGCTCGACGACACCGCAGCGAGCCGGGCTGGCCGGCCTGCACGAGAGTGTGCTCCTCGCCGACGGGCAGATCACAGCCGGGCCGGAAGGGGGTGGCTCGTGGCTGCTGACCGCCAGACTGCCGATCAACCGACCGGCACCGACCCAGGTGATCCGGATCGTCGTGGTCGACGACGACGATCTGGTGCGCTCCGGCCTGGCTGCGATCCTCGACCTCGAACCCGACATGGAGGTGGTGGGACAGGGCGCCGACGGGGTCGACGTTCCGGCGCTGGTTGCGCGGAGCAGGCCCGAGGTGATGCTGATGGACGTGAGAATGCCGCGCGTCGACGGCATAGCCGCAACGGCTCGACTCAGCGAACAGACCGGGGGTCCGGCGGTGGTGGTGATCACGACGTTCGAGAGCGACGACGCCGTGCACGACGCGCTGTTGGCGGGGGCGCGCGGCTTCGTGCTGAAGCGGGCCCGTCCCGAAGAGCTGCTGGCCGCTGTGCGTACGGTCGCGCGCACCGATTCGTTGGTCTTTCCCGAGGCGATCCGACGAATCGCGACCGCCCGTCGTACGACGATCAAGACAGCCTGGGCGCATCGGCTCACCGCCCGAGAGCGCGACGTCCTTGCCCAGGTAGCCCGCGGCCAGACGAACGCCGAGGTCGCCGAGTCCCTGGTTGTGTCGGTGGAGACCGTCAAGAGCCACCTTCGTTCCCTGCTGGCCAAGTCCGGGTCCCGGCACCGCACCGAGCTGGTGGTGCGCTGCTACGAGGCCGGCGTGCTCGACTAGCGTGACGACGCCACATCGCCCCCTCGGATTGCGGGTTTCGCACATCTGACCAGAGTGCGTGGCAGGACGCGTGGAGGGCGACTCCGTGAGGACATTGAGCTCGACACGACGGCCGGAGGCGCCCTCACGCTGATTCAGTGCGCGCGATCGCGACCGCTTCGATCTCGAACAAGGCCTGTGGGGAGTACAGCGAGCTGACTTCGACGATCGAGTCGGCGGGGTACGGCGGGGTGAAGTACTGCTCACGCAGGGCAACGACGGTGTCGAAGGTGGCCGCCATGTCACGCACGAAGATCGTCACCTTGATCACGCGGGTCAGATCTGACCCGCCTGCACCCAGCACGTGTGCCAGGTTCGCGAACGCTTGGTGCGCCTGCGCTTCGAAAGAGTGCGGAAGGATTCCGTCCCTGTCGATGCCGGCTTGACCGGACACATAGAGCACGTCTCCGTGCCGGATCGCCTGGGACAGCCTGAATGGCTCGTACGGATCCGGGTCGATCACGACTCTTTGCATTGCTCGTTCCTCCTCGCATTCAACTCCGCTGGGAGTGCCCTGGCCGCTCGCCCGCCAGGGTCAGGCGCCGACGCGCAACGTGTTCGATGAAGACCGCCTCCTGCAGAACGTCGGTGTCGCCCCGCAGGTCGTGGAGACCGAGTCGTCGTCATCGGTCGACGCCTCCCATCAGGGGGTCGAGCGAGGCGATGACGACGATGACGTCGGCGACCATGCCGCCCTCGGACATCACGCTGGTGGCCTGGAGGTTGGTGAAGGAGGGGTCGCGGAAGTGGGCGCGGAAGGGGCGGGTGCCGCCGTCGGAGACGACGTGGGCGCCGAGCTCGCCGCGGGGTGACTCGATCGGGACGTAGGCCTGGCCCGGTGGTACCCGGAAGCCCTCGGTGACCAGCTTGAAGTGGTGGATCAGGGCCTCCATCGACTCCCCCATGATGTGGCGGATGTGGTCCAGGCTGTTGCCCATGCCGTCGCTGCCGACCGCGAGCTGGCTGGGCCAGGCGATCTTCTTGTCCGCGACCATGACCGGGGCGCCCTCGAGCTTGGCCAGCCGGTCGGCGGCCTGCTCGACGATCCGCAACGACTCCCACATCTCGCCCAGGCGGACCCGGAACCGGCCGTAGGAGTCGGAGGTGTCCCAGGTCTGGACGTCGAAGTCGTAGGTCTCGTAGCCGGAGTAGGGCTGGGTCTTGCGCAGGTCCCACGGGTAGCCGGTCGAGCGCAGCACCGGCCCGGTCAGGCCCAGTGCCAGACAGCCGGCGAGGTCGAGGTGGCCGACGTTCTCCAGCCGGCCCTTGAAGATCGGGTTGGCGTTGCACAAGTCGGCGTACTCGGGCAGCCGCTTCTTCATCAGCGCGATGAAGCCGCGGATCTCGTCGAGCGCACCCGGCGGGAGGTCCTGGGCGACCCCACCCGGCCGGATGAACGCATGGTTCATCCGCAGCCCGGTGATCAGCTCGAACAGGTCCAGGACCAGCTCACGCTCGCGGAACCCGATCGTCATCACCGTCAGCGCACCGATCTCCATGCCCCCGGTCGCGATGCAGACCAGGTGGGAGGAGATCCGGTTCAGCTCCATCAACAAGACCCGCATCACCTGGGCCTTCTCCGGGATGTCCTCCTCGATGCCGAGGAGCCGCTCGACCCCGAGCACGTAGGTCATCTCGTTGTAGAACGGGGACAGGTAGTCCATCCGGGTGCAGAACGTGACCCCCTGGACCCAGGAGCGGTACTCCATGTTCTTCTCGATGCCCGTGTGCAGATAGCCGATCCCGCACCGGGCCTCGGTCACCGTCTCACCCTCGAGCTCGAGGATCAACCGGAGCACACCATGGGTCGAGGGATGCTGCGGGCCCATGTTGACCACGATGCGTTCCTCGACATCGTCCAGGTCCGCGGTGATGGAGTCCCAGTCCTGACCGGTGACGGTGAAGACCCGGCCCTCCGCGGTCTCAGCCGAGCCGGCGTACGCATCGGTGGCCTCGCCGGTGGTCTCGTCGGTGGTCGACATCAGCTGTACGACCTCCTCTCGTCCGGTGGCGGAATGGTGCCGCCCTTGTACTCCACCGAGACCCCGAACATCCCCTCGCGGACGCCCATCGTCTCGACCTCGCCCTGCTCGGCGGGCACGTTGGACACCGGGACGCTGCCCTGCTCCTCCGCTCACCGCAGCAGGCCCTTCATCTGCGAGGTCGGCACGGCCCTGAGGGCCTCGGTCTCGTTGGCGACGATCTCCCGGCGGGCGTTCGAGCCGAGCGGCTTGTGCTGCACCTGGTCGTGGAGCTTGAGGATCGCATCGATCAGCATCTCCGGACGCGGTGGGCAGCCGGGCAGATACATGTCGACCGGCACCACGTGGTCGACGCCCTGCACGATCGCGTAGTTGTTGAACATCCCGCCGCTGCTCGCGCACACCCCCATCGCCAACACCCACTTCGGCTCGGGCATCTGGTCGTAGATCTGGCGCAGCACCGGCGCCATCTTCTGGCTGACCCGGCCGGCCACGATCATCAGGTCTGCCTGGCGCGGGCTCGCGCGGAAGACCTCCATGCCGAAGCGGCCCAGGTCGTACTTGGGGCCGCCGCTGGTCATCATCTCGATCGCACAACACGCCAACCCGAACGTGGCAGGCCAGAAGCTGGCCTTGCGCATGTAACCGGCGACCCCCTCGACGGTCGTCAGCAGGACGCCGCTCGGAAGCTTCTCCTCAAGACCCATGACAAACCCCCGCACGCAGGCGGACGTCGCGGCACCGGGCCTCACTGGGCAGGCACTGAGCCGACGGTTCGTGGTGCGCAACCAGGATCCTTTGCGCGGTGGTGCTGAGACGTCCTTCGGTTGTTGGCAGTTACACCACTAAGACGAGACGGCTCGAGGATTGGTGACACAGCGCGATCGTCACCGGTGCCGATACCCACTCATGGCCGCACCCAGGGACCCCTACTTCGCGACGAGCTGGCGCCGGTACAGCGTTCCTTGCTTGCCGCCGATGTCCTCAGGATCGGCTGGGCCGATCGGAACGAATCCAATCTTGGTCAAGACCTTCTGGGAGGCGATGTTCTCGCAGGACGTTGCAGCCAACAGTGCACGCAGCCCGTACCGAGTCGCCGCCAGCCGGCACAGGTCGCTCGCGGCTGCGGTCGCCACGCCGCGACCGGCAGCGTGCTCTGCAACCCGGTACCCGAGGTTCGCGGCTCCGTCCTTGATGTCATACAGGTTGAACCGGCCGAGTATCGCGCCGCCTTCGTCGGTGTAGACGTAGAAGGCGCTGGTGCCAGCCTCTTGTTCGGCCAGCATGGACTCGAGCCTCTCGGTAAGGCTGTCGTAGAACTCGTCGCCACGGTCGGAGATCGACTGGGCGAAGTACGTCCGGTTCTCCCGCTCGAACGCGTTGACCGCCGGTCCATGGCGGGCAGACAGCAACTCCAACCCTGGCACAGCCGGACTCTACGCACCCGGTCACTGAGCGATCACCTGAATAAGCGCCACGGGAGACGTCATCCGTTGGCCGGCGGCGCTGTGTCGCTGCCCGAACGCCGCGCCCGCACCGGTGTCCGGAACGACCGCTCCCACCCGTTCGTGTGGACCAAGACCCAGACGATCCTCACCAAGGCACGCCGTCCAACAACTTCACATCCGCGCCACCGGCTCGGCTCGCCGACCTACCGGTGGGTGAGCATCGAGGCCAGCCGTGCAGCCGCATCCCCGATGGTGTGGCCGAGCCGCAGGCACACCTCAGGAGAGGCGTCCTGCTGCGCCCCGCCCACTCCGATGATGAGCTCGGGGCGGCCGACCCGGAGGCCGTCGACCACGTTCCGCAGCCCCTCCAGGTCATCCTCTCTGTGCACGGCCAGCACGACGCAGACCGCGGCGCGGGACTGGGTCGCGGTAACCCAGTCCTCGGCCGGCAGGTCGGCACCGACGTACGTCGCGTTCAGGCCGGCCCGGCAGGCCGCGGCGGCGAAGGCCAGCTGCCCCAGCTCGTGCCGTACTCCCGGGGGGAGGCCGACCAGGACGAGCGGGCCGGTGGCGTGCGCTGACGCTGCTTCGAAGGATGCGGCGAGCCTCCTCTGGATGGCGTAGGCGACGAGGTGCTCACCGGCGACGCTCACCCGACCGTCCGCCCACGCCCGGCCCAGAGCCGCCAGGCTCGGCATCAGCCAGCCGTCGATGACGGCTTCGAAGGAGGCGAGGCTGAACCGCTCGTCGAGCACCCGGGACACCGCGACCGCGTCGAGAGCGATCGCGGCCTCGACCAGTTCTTCGACGGGCGGCCCGGTCGGCGTCGTGTGGGCGACCTCGACGGTGTTCGGCGCCCCGGCGTCCACCACGCGCCGCGCCTCGTCGGCGGCCTGACGGGGAGCCCAGCCCTGGTGCACCAGCGACGCCATCACGGACAGCGCCCGTACGGCATCGGCGTCGTAGAGCCGATAGCCGGTGTCGGTGCGGTGCGGCTCGACGATGCCGTAGCGGCGTTCCCAAGCGCGCATCGTGGTCGCACTCAAGCCGGTGAGCTCCGAGGCGTGCTTGATCGTGTACATGCTTTGTCGAGTCTAGGACTGGGCCGGGCCGTCGAGTGCCGACCGGAGTCCCTGCGCGGCGCGGTCGCCTAGCCGCCGCAGCGCAGGTGCGGCAAGCGGGGCCACCAGCCGTGCCCAGCCCTTGAACTCGAACTCCGCCCGGTAGCTGATCATCGTGGCCCCACCCGTGCCCGTCAGCCTCATCGTGTCGCGGGCCAGGACCGTGCGGTTCTCCCCTCTCAGCTGCAGAAGCTGTGGCGACTGGTAGTCGGTCACGACGTAGGTGAGCCTGGTCTCACGCCCCAGGAACCTCGACACGTTGCGGTAGGTCGTGCCGATCCCGCCGTCGCCACTCTCCCGCGTGGTCCGCAGGGTGCCGGGGTCCCACTGCGTGGTGGTCGTGAAGTCGGCGAGGTAGGCGAAGACCTCGGCCTGGGGACGGTCGACGGTGACGGTGCGCTCGATGATCATGGCCCCTTCTCCAAACCTTTGACAAACCTTGTTCAGACACTCTAGCCTGCGGACGAACCTTAGACAATCCATCCGCCAGCTGACTACGAACAACGGGAACCATGAGCCGACCGCAACGTCCCTCCGCAGCCGTGATCGGCGCCGGCGTGTCCGGGCTGACCGCAGCACACGTCCTGTCCAGGACCCATGACGTCACGGTCATCGAGGCCGACGACCGCCTCGGCGGCCATGCACACACCCACGACGTACGCGGCGCCGACGGCACGCCGCTGCGCATCGACAGCGGCTTCATCGTGCACAACGACCGGACCTATCCCCACGTGGTGCGCCTGTTCCGCGAGCTCGGAGTCGAGACCCGCCCGACCGAGATGAGCATGAGCATCACCTGCGGCGGCTGCGGACTGTCGTACGCCGGCGGCCGCGGCCTCGGCGGTGTCCTCGCCCAGCCCTGGCGGGTCGCCGACCCGCGGTTCGTGCGGATGCTCACGGAGATCCCGCGCTTCCACCGAGCGGCACGAGCGCTCCTCGACAGCAGGGAGGAGGGTCCCAGCTGGGGCGAGTTCCTGGCCACCGGCAGGTTCTCCGACTACTTCGCGCGGCACTTCGCGTTCCCGCTGGTGAGCTGTGTCTGGTCGTGCGCCGACTCCGACGCCGCGGCCTACCCGGCCCGGCACCTCTTCGGCTTCCTCGAGCACCACGGGATGCTCCAGGTGACGGGGTCCCCGACCTGGCGGACCGTGGTCGGCGGTTCAGCCACGTACGTCGAGCGGCTGGCGACCCGCCTGACCGACGTACGCACCGGCTGCGCGGTCACAGCTGTGACCCGGCACGACGACGGGGCGGACGTCCGCACCGCCGACGGCCGGGTCGCGCGCTACGACCACGTCGTCCTGGCGACCCACGCCGACCAGGCGCTCAGCCTGCTTGCCGACGCCGACCCGCAGGAGAAGGACGACCTCGGCGCGATCACCTACTCGACCAACGAGACCTGGCTGCACCGGGACACCTCGGCGCTCCCGCGGCGCCGAGCGGCCCGCGCGTCCTGGAACTACCAGGCCAGTTGCGACCGACCTGCCGACGGCGTGACCGTGAGCTACTGGATGAACCGGCTCCAGGGACTCGAGGGCGTCCACGACTACGTCGTGACGCTCAACCCCACCGGTCGCGTGGATCCGGCATCGGTCATAGCCCGGATGAGCTACGCCCACCCGGTCTTCACCCGCGAAGCGGTGGCTGCGGCGCAGCGGCTGCGCACCGCCGGCGGAGAGCGGCTGGCCTTCGCCGGCGCCCACCTCGGCTGGGGCTTCCACGAGGACGGTTGTCGCTCCGGCGTCGAGGCCGCCGCGTCCTTCGGGACGGCCTGGTGACCAGGATCGCTCCGCCACCCGTACCGTGCCTGGTCGTCGGCACCGTCAGCCACGCGCGACGTACGCCGACCCGGCACGCCTTCACCCATCGCCACTACCAGTGGCTGGTCGACCTCGACGCCGTGCCTCGGCTGCGGTGGCCGACGCGGATGCTGGCCCGCTTCGACCCTCGCGACCACCTCGACCGGGGACGCCTGGGCGGAGGCATCAGAGGTGACGTCGAGCGGTTCCTGGGCAGCCGGGGTGTCCGGCTCGGACCGCGCGACCGCGTCCTGATGCTTGCTCACGCACGCGTCCTCGGCCACACGTTCGACCCGCTCTCGGTGTTCTGGTGCCTGTCCCCTGACGGGACGTTGCGGGCCGTGGTGCTCGAGGTGCACAACACCTACGGCGAACGCCATGCCTACCTGCTCGACCTCGACGAGGGGAGCCGCGCCGCGGTGGACAAGGCGTTCTACGTCTCTCCGTTCAACGACGTCTCCGGCCGGTACGACGTCCGGCTCCGGCTGACGCACGACAGCGTCTCCATCAGCGTCGGCCTCGACCGAAACGGCGAGCGCGTGCTGACGGCGACGACCACGGGCACGCCGGTACCCGCCACCCCCCGCTCGGTGGCCCGGATCGCAGCGGGGCACGCCTTCATGACCCAGCGGGTGAGCCTGCTCATCCGCTGGCACGGGATCCGGCTCTGGCTGAGGCGACTGCCCGTCCTGCCCCGGCCGCGGCACCCCGAGGCGAGCGTGCGATGACCACGACGACCCAGCCCATCTGCGTGAACCCACCCGTGCGGCGACCGCTGTGCCTGCGAGCCAAGGTCGCGCGTCGCATCATGGAGTCTGTTGCCCGGCGGGTACCGGTCGACGTACTCATGCCCGACGGCGGTCTCGTCGGCCGGGCACCCGGCGACACCGCCGAGCGGCCGGTGCTCGAGGTGGTGCGCCCGGACGCGCTCTTCGAACGCCTCGGCCACCACCCGAAGATCGGGATCGGGGAGGGCTACGTCGCCGGGGACTGGCGCGCCGGACCCGGCACCGACCTCGCCCAGCTCCTGCTCCCGTTCGCCGAGCGGATGACCACGCTTCTCCCTCCGGGGCTCTCCCGGTTCCGGCGCCTCGTCGACCGGGCCCTGCCCGAGCACCAGCGCAACACGCTGTCCGGGTCCCGCAGCAACGTCGAGGCGCACTACGACCTCAGCAACGACCTGTTCGCGGCCTTCCTCGACGACACGCTCTCCTACAGCGGCGCGCTCTTCGATGACGCCCGCCCGTGGTCCGCGCAGACACTCGAATCCGCCCAGCTCCGCAAGGTCGGGGCGATCCTGGACCTTGCGGGGATCACGTCCGGCGCCCGAGTCCTCGAAATCGGGACCGGCTGGGGAACGCTCGCGATCGAGGCCGCGAGGCGCGGGGCACACGTCACGACGCTCACCCTCTCAGCCGAGCAGGCCTCCCTCGCCCAGGACAGGGTCGACGCTGCGGGCCTCGGCAACCTGGTCGACATCCGCCTCCAGGACTACCGCGAGGTGGGTGGCACCTATGACGCGATCGTCAGCGTCGAGATGATCGAGGCCGTCGGCGAGGACTACTGGCCGACGTACTTCCAGGTCCTCGACCGACGGCTAGCACCAGGAGGGGTCGCCGCGATCCAGTCCATCCTGATGAGCCACGACCGCTATCTCGCCACCCGCAACTCCTATGGCTGGATCCAGAAGCACATCTTCCCCGGAGGCCTGATCCCTTCCCTCTGTGCGATCGAGACGACGACGCGACGACACACGGACCTGCGCGTCACCCAGGTGGACCAGTTCGGCCAGCACTACGCCGAGACGCTTCGCCGCTGGCGCGCCACCTTCACCGCTGAGTGGCTGGAGATCGCGGGTCACGGCTTCGACGAGGCCTTCCGCCGCACCTGGGAGTTCTATCTCGCCTACTGCGAAGCCGGCTTCGCATCCGGCTACCTGGACGTCGCCCAGCTCCGTCTCTCCCGTCCGCGATGAGCGCCCACCGCTCCCACCCGATCAGCGGCCGCAGCTACTGGATCGTCGGAGCCTCCAGCGGCATCGGCGCCGCGCTCGCGACCGAGCTGGTGCGACGCGGTGCGAACGTCGCCATCAGCGCCCGCCGGCAGGCTGAGCTCGAGCAGGTCGCGTCCGGCGCGATGACTGTCGTGCCGCTCGACGCCACCGACCGCGACGCCGTACGCCGTGCAGCAGCGGAGGTGACCGCAACGCTCGGCGGGCCCGACGTCGTGGTGTGGTGCGCCGGGTTCTGGGACCGCTTCGACGCTGCCGACTGGGACGCCGACGCTTTCGCCCGGCACGTCGAGGTCAACCTGCTCGGCCTCAACAACCTCCTGGCCGCGACAGTTCCGCCGATGGCGCGTGCGGGACGCGGACACCTGGTGGGGATCGCCTCCGTGGCCGGCTACCGCGGCATCGCGGGGGCAGAGGCGTACGGCGCGACGAAGGCGGCCCAGATCAACCTGCTGGAGTCGCTTCGCACTGCGCTGGCCAGGCACGGTGTTCGCGTGACCACGGTGTGCCCGGGCTTCGTCCGCACCGAGATGACTGCGACCAACTCGTTCCCGATGCCGTTCATGATCGAGGCCGACGACGCCGCGCGCGCGATCGCCGACGGCCTCGAGCGGCGACGCACCGAGATCGTCTTCCCGCTGCCGATGGCGGTGCTCATGAAGGCCGCGCGACTGGTGCCCGTCCGGGTCTGGGCCGCGCTGATGTCGCGAGCCGTCGGTTGAGGCCGACGCTGCTGTGGTTCCGCCGAGACCTCAGGCTCGGCGACCACCCGGCACTGCACGCAGCACTCGCCGCGGGCGGCGACGTGCTCCCGATCTTCGTGCTGGACCCGGCTCTGCTCGCGTCCGGTGGCGTTCGCACCCAGCGGCTCGTCTCCAGTGTGTCCGCCCTACGCGCGGCCACCGGGGGCGCACTGGCGATCCGTCACGGTGACCCGGCCGAGGTGATCACCCGGCTGGCCCGTGAGACCGGCGCCGCGGAGGTGCACGTGACCGGGGAGACCACGCCGTACGGACGACGCCGCGACGCGCGAGTCGCATCCAGACTGGCTGCCGACGGCCGCCGGATGGTCGCGACCGGCACGCCGTACGCGATCGATCCGGGAAGCGTGCTCACCGGCTCCGGTACGCCGTACCAGGTGTTCACGCCCTTCAGCCGGACCTGGCGAGACCACGGGTGGCCGGCGCCGACCGAGGTCCCGGAGGAGCTCTCGTGGCGACGCTCAGCCGGCGAGATCGAAGCGCTGGAACGCTGGCACCGCTTCCTCGACAAGAACCTCGAGGGGTACGCCGACGCGCGGGACCGACCCGACCTCGACTCGACGAGCCGGATGTCGGTGCACCTCAAGTACGGCGAGATCCACCCCCGCACGATGCTCGCCGACCTGGCCCGGCATCCCGCCGCGACGAGCGCGGGGGCGGTGCGCTACGTCACCGAGCTGTGCTGGCGAGAGTTCTACGCCGACCTGCTCTGGCACCGGCCGCACTCAGCCTGGCAGGACCTGCGCGTCGATCTCGCCTCGATGGCCTACGACGCGGGAGCCGGTGTCGACCGGCTCGTGGCTGCCTGGCGAGAGGGCAGGACCGGCTATCCGCTCGTCGACGCGGGCATGCGGCAGCTGCTCGCCGAAGGATGGATGCACAACCGCGTGCGCATGGTCACGGCCAGCTTCCTGATCAAGGACCTGCACGTGTGGTGGCCCGTGGGCGCGCGCCACTTCCTCGACCACCTGCACGACGGCGACCTTGCGTCGAACAGCCACGGCTGGCAGTGGGTGGCCGGCACCGGCAGCGACCCCTCGCCGTACTTCCGGGTGTTCCACCCGGTCACCCAGGCCGAGCGGTTCGACCCGGAGGGCGAGTACGTGCGCCGCTGGGTGCCCGAGCTGCGTCACCTTCAGGGTTCCTCCGTCCACGAGCCGTGGCGGAGCGTCCACGGCTACGACCACGGCTATCCCCAGCCGATCGTCGACCACAGCCAAGAGCGTGGGGAGGCGGTCGACCGCTATCGCCAGGCTCGGGCCGGCCAGGGTGGCGGACAGGACGGATGACGCAGACCGACCGAGGTGATGGTCGTCGCCGGCGAGATGCACAGCAATCGCGACGTTCCCGACGACTACCGATCAGGCCAGAACCAGGCCGATGACGCTCAACGGTGCGGGATTCAGTCGCTCTGACACCGCACCCCATAACCCTGTGATGCTCCCCGGGCTCGCCCAAAGTGGACGCCACATGGACACCGGTTCAAGTCCTTCAACCACCCCGACGGGCTGCCGATCGGACGTCCCCTCCGGCCACGACCGACGTACTCACATGCCGATGAGTGGAAGTTTGGGAGCAGGGCCGTCGACACCTACGGTTATGACGCGATGTGCCGCTCGACGGCCACCGAGAAGCGGCGGTTACCCTCTTTGGGTGACAGAGGTGAGTGCGGGACGACATGGGCGTTTAGTAAGAAGTTGCTCACCCGCGGCCGCCTCTTGGTCGGCGCTCTAGTCGAGCGGGTTTTTAGAGATGCTATCGAGACGGAGCGTCGAAAGAACTCCCCGCTCTGCTTCGACGATGGCCTGACCCAAAACGAGTTCCTCGAGATTGCCCGCGACGTCGCGAAGCGCACGCCACGGGTTGGAGATGTCGTCGTCACTGGCATGACTGTCTCCCTCTACGTGCGATCCAACAGTGGGCTCACCACTTGGACAGCGGAGATCGACTTCAACGATTATGGGCACCTAACCGGGGCCTACTGGTTGCGCACAGAAAACTCTGACTCGCTCATCCCCAAGCACTACGCGAACGCGGTGCAGGCACAAATCAAGGGGCGTGTAAGCAGGACCGCTACCGAGCGGTGATGAGCTACTTCCCACGGAAATGGTTTCGAGTGGGGATCTGCACTTCTTGTCGTTGGGTTGGGACTGAGGCGGGCGGCATGTGGTGGAAGGTCCTCGTGCCGCGTTGAGGGCGGCTACGCTCGCCCGGATCTGCCGCTGTCCGCGCTCCTGGCATGCCGCTCGGAGTCCAGGACGAAGTGTCGCCCGGGGAAGGCGTGTCTCGTGGTCGCGCTAGGAGCAACGCCTCGATGAGCGGTAGGAGTTCCAGGGTGCTGACTTCGAGCGAGATGACCCTGATGGTGAAACTGTGCGGGAGCCAGTAGCGGCGCCACCCTGTGCGAGGAGGCCCGGCTTGCAGTTCGAGCATCTGGGTAGCGTCGGTTGAGCGTTGATCAGGTATGCCGTGTGAGAGCGGGACGATCCGTTCCACGTTCGCCCAGGCCATGGACTTCGCCGGCCACCGAACACGCTCGATGCCGTCGGGGGTCAGCCAGAGCCTGGTCCCGGTACCTAGTCGCGCAAAGGCTGCCGCCGGCAGGAAGCCCACCACGAACGCCAGCGTCCAGCCGACCTGCGAGTCGGTGCCGGCGGTCACCACGAGTATCAGTCCGAAGCCGAGAAGCAGCGCAGCCACGACAAGAAGGAAGTCCGCCGCCTCCAACCCGACCCCGCTGCTGCTCTTGATAGGCGCCTAGGGGCAGACCGTCGTCGAGACCCTGTGCTCGTAACTGCTCTCGTTCTGCGGTCGCCAGGCGATCATGCGTGCGGAGCGCCCAGGCCAGGAGCCGATCCCCAGCACCAGCAGCACCCCGCCGATCGCGATGCCGACCAATCCGTCGGGCCGGGGATGCAACGCGTCGCCTGCCGCGGTGACCAGGGCCGTTGCGCTCAGGAGGATCGCGAGCCCTCCCCGACCCCGACCAGGCGGAGGCGACGAAGGCGTCGGAACTGGCGTTTGCGTGGCACGCGGGGACTGTACGACCTGCCCGGCTCGAAACTCTGATCAATGCCACCAACGTGAGCAACGTCCTCGCATGCCACTGTCCGGTCGCCCGCTCATGAGCGGGTGACTGGGAGGATGTGGCCCGTGGGATGGGAAGCACTCGAACAGTGGGGTGATGACGTTGCGCGGGTAGAACCGCTCGGTGGCGGAGTTGTCAACGAGGTGTGGAACGTGCGTGTCTACGGGCGGCTCGCGGTCGGTCGTCTCGGCGCCCGCAGTGACGCTGATCTCGCGTGGGAGACCGACCTGCTGCGGCATCTCGACCGTGAAGGGTTGAGCGTGCCGGTGCCGATCGCCACGAGGTCTGGTCGGCTGTTCGCTGACGGTCTGGTGGTGATGTCCTACGTGGAGGGCGAACCGCCCGAGACGGAGGCCGACTGGCGTCGCGTGGCCGACACGCTGCGCCGACTTCATCGGTTGACGCAGGGCTGGCCGCAGCGCCCTGGCTGGCGATCGTCGACCGATCTGCTTCACGCAGAGACCGGGACGAAGATCGACCTCGGCGCGATGCCGCCTGAGGGCGTGGCCCGATGCCGATCAGCGTGGGCGCGGCTCGTCCGGGCATCAGACCTGCGTGATCCACAGCGACCCGACACCGGGCAACATCCGCATGACTGCGGATCGGGTCGGGATCATTGACTGGGACGAGTCTCACGTGGACGTCGCGGACCTCGACCTGTTGCTACCGCATAACGCCGCTGATCTCAGCGACGGCGCATACGACATCGCCGAGCAAGCGTTCGCCGCGTGGGACGCCGCCCGTTGCTGGGGCCACGAGTTTGCAGTCGAGCAACTCGCCAAGGTTCGAGCGGTCTGAGCGCCCGGCATCCCGAATATTTCGCAACGGAATGGCTCCTCGCACCTCTCTCACCGTCGAGATCCTCAGAATGGCGTGAGCCAGCACATTGCTCCAGGTCGCCACGCACTGACCTGAACGTTCGCGCGTACTTCATCGGCCCAAGGTTTTCCCAAGGTTTGGTGGGAAGCGTCGGGAGCGGCAAGACACCCGTCCGCTTGAACCACGTGGCCGACGCGTAAGACCCTGGACGCCACGGATGTCGTGAGCGGTCGTCGTGCCTCCACGGGAGGGCGATATGCCTACACGACGAACCATGCTCCAGATGGGCGCACTGGCAACGCTGGGCGTGGCTGGAGTGGAGCTCGGACCAGCGCGTGCGGACAGCACGTCCGGCGGGCTACTTGCGAAAGCGAACACGCCGGTGCCCTTCCGGGGCATCTTCGCGCGTCCTCCCGAGCTGCAGCCCTTCGAGACCGGGTTCGACGACGGCGATCCGGCCCGTCCCTTCGCACGGTTCGCGCTCACCGCCCAACTCGGTCGCGCGCAGATCCTTCCGGGGCCGACGACCACGATCGCGGGCTACAACGGGATCTTCCCCGGTCCGACGATCCGGACCACTCAAGGGACCCGGGCCGAGGTGCTGATCCGCAACAGGTTCCCGGCAGCAGGGCTGCTCTTTCCTCAGGCGATCGACATTTCCACGCATCTCCATGGCTCGGAGTCCTTGCCGCAGTACGACGGCTACGCCAACGACATCACCCGGCCGGCCTTCGTCAAGAACTACCACTACCCCAACACCCAGCGGGCCGCGACGCTGTGGTACCACGACCACCGGCACCTCGTCACGGCTCAGACCGTGTACTCGGGTCTGGCAGCCTTCTACCCGCTCTCTGACCCGTTCGAGCGTGCCCAGCTGCCCCAGGACGAGTTCGACGTGCCGCTGATGATCTCGGACGCCCTCTTCAACGCCGACGGCTCGCTGCGGTTCGACGACAACGGCACCCTCGGGCTCTGGGGCGACATCATCATGGTCAACGGGGTGCCGTGGCCGACGATGAAGGTCAAGCCCCGCATCTACAGATTCCGCGTCCTCATCGCCTCGATCTCCCGGTCCTATCGCCCCACCCTGTCCAACGGCGACCCGGTCTACATCGTCGCTACCGATGACGGCCTGGCACCCGTCGTGCAACCGGTCGCCTCGTGGCGGCAGGGCACCGCCGAACGCGTCGAGATCCTCATCGACTTCCGCAACTACAAGGTCGGGCAGACCGTCGACCTGCGCAACCTGAGCAACAAGAACAACATCGACTTCACCAACACCGACAAGATCATGCGGTTCGAGGTGGTCGAGGACTCCGGACCGGCGTCCACCATCACCAGCATCCCGAGCACGCTGGACGACGGTCCGGTGCCTGGTCGTGCCCGCGGCGCGCTCGACGTCAACACTCTGACGCCCGCTATGGCCGTCGCGAAGCGCACCCTGAGGTTCGAGCGCCAGGACGGTCAGTGGACGGTCAACGGCGTCACCTGGGAGGACGTGGAAGCGAGCGGGTTCACCGAGCTCTTCGCGAACCCGCGGCCGTTCTCCGTCGAGCAGTGGACCATCGAGAACAAGTCAGGCGGCTGGTTCCATCCCGTGCACATCCACCTCATCAGCGCCAAGATCATCGCCCGCAACACCAACGGCGGCAGGCCCTTCGCTTGGGAGCACGGCCCCAAGGACGTCTTCTACACCGGCGAGGGCGAGACCGTCACGATCCTCACTCAGTTCAATCCCCAACCCAACGGTGAGGGTCGCTACATGATCCACTGCCACAACCTGTCGCACGAGGACCACGACATGATGGTGCAGTTCGCCGTCGGCGACCCCCGGTCCAACGACCCGATCGCCTCGGACCCGCCCGTTCTCGACACCACACCGGCCGCGGCGTTCGCCGCTCGGTACCGGCCGAGGTTCGCGGCCGGCACCTGAAATGAGGCTCGCCCTCCGGGCAGCGGCGGCACTCATGCTCCTGCCCACGCTGACCGGCTGCGCCGCGAGCGCCCCGAGCGCCCCGGGGGCACAACGACCCCGGGCCCTGGCCGTGGCAGAGGCCCGCTCCGACGTCGGCAACGACCGCCCTCAGGTCAGCTTCGACGGGCTCATGGTCCGGCGTCGCGTCGTGCTCGCGATTCGGATCGCCCCGGGCCAGGTCGCTGCCGTCGGCAGACATCTCGATCGCGTGGCCCGGCGCAGCCACACCAGCATGTCGCCCATCTCGGCCAGCGTGCTCGATCCTGTCCCTCTTGAGCAGCTCGCCCCCGACCTGGTCGTGGCCCTCCCACTCAACGCGACCCTGGAGGACGGCCAACGGTTGATCGACCGGGCCCTGCACCCAGCGCACTGGAACAAGACGGTCCGGGCCTACGACGTGCTGTCCGTGCTCGTCCACGACCTGAGGTTCACCGTCAGCACCGCCCACCCGGCCGCGCTCGCGAGGGCCATCGCGCGGGAGGGAATCCTCTCCGACGCGCTCGGCGACTACACCACCGTGCTGGGCACCCGGAAACTCGCCATCCTCTACACCGGACCCCTGCTCAGCAACCATCTGTTCCGAACGGTCCAGGCCGGGATCGCCCGTCGCGCACACGTCGGGCTGATCAAGGTGAGCATCGCCCCTCGCACCCTGGCGGGTGCCGGCGTCGACCTGACACAAGAGCCAACACCGGCCCCGGTCGAGGACTCGCCATCGGCCGGTCATCACCACGACCACTAGCCCGGTGAACCCGCTGACCTACCCCGCTGCCTCTCCGCCGACCAGAGAGGCGAGCTGGTCGGCGGTCAGGGCGACGACTACCTGCGAGCCGTCGGCGCCGGGCCCCACCCGAAGGAGCGGCCACCGGGTCACGTCCCAACGGGCGTTGAACCATGGCGTTAGTGATATGCCTACCTGGTCCCTGCGACCCCTGCTCGTTGATGGCGATCGGCTCGACCAGGATCGCGCCTCCGAACGATGGCTCGGTCCTACGACCCCGCGCATCGAACATATGGTTCCCCATCCACATGTTGCGCTGGAGGGATCTCGGGATGGGGTGCGTCAGCTCGGTTTACTACTGGTCGGTCCGGTTGCGGTCACCGGGGGCTGCGTGGCCTTGATCGGCCTATGCGGCAGTCTTGACCTGGCGGCCGGGATCGACAGAGCTGGTGAAGTCTGTGATCCGCCACCGAGAAGGCGAGACCGAGGGTGAGCGTCGCAAGCGTTGGCGCGGCCTGATTCTGTTCTTGCTCCCCGTGTTCGTGCTGTTGGCCATAATCAACGCGATCCACCTCCCCAAGGCGGCCTATGTCCTGTGGGCGGCAACGTTCATTCCCATCGGTGCGGTCGACATGGGCCACTGGGAGCATTACAAAGCCGTCGTCAGAGGCCAGCCAGAGGACCCCGAGATCGCGACCATGAACCGGGTCGCGCGACGGACCGGCCCGATCCTGATTCCGCTCGGACTTGTTGTGGCGCTCCTTGGGATCGTCTCCGCCGTCCTGACGTCCATCGGCTAGCGAAAGGGCCCGCACGACCGAGCCAGAGCCCCGCCTGGAGTTGCCGGAGGACTCGGCCGCCGTGGAGGAGTGGCCAGGCGGGGCTCCGCCCCGTCCCGCGGCTACGCGCGGTGCGCCTCTGCGCTCGCACCATTCGCTCCGATGGACTTGCTGGTCGACCGACCCGACCCGAGCAAGACGTGATGCCCGACTGCGACGTGGACGTCCACTTGACCGACGCCAACGGTATGCGCCGGCGAAGTGAGAAGTGACGAGTTCCTGCTCGGTGGCGTTCGAGGGCTCTCTCTCCGGTGTAGCTCGCGTCTGTTCGATGGGGATCATGTCGGTCTCCCGCGGCCCAACGGACGTTCAAGTGGGTACTCGACGGGACTGAGACGTGTCGCCGAGGCTGGCAACGGGACGACGGCTTCGGCTCGTTGGCTGCCTCGGGCTGCCGCGTAGCCACCCATCAGACGTTCATCGACGCATAAGTCACCGCGCTGATCATGCCCACGGGGCTGGCGCGCCGATCCCGTCGCACTCACATGATGAGCGGTCACCGGCTACCGCCCGCGCTTCAGGTCGTTGTGATGCCTCCACCACGGAGCGGCTGGCTGGTTGTCGAACACCGCAGAGCCGGGATAGGAGACAACGGGCGGATCCGACGAGGCTGGCTGGTTGTCGAATACCGCAGAGCCGGGATAGGAGACAACTGGTGGATCCGACACTGCCGGCGATACCTGCCCGGGGGTGTGGTGCTGCAACGCGAGCCCGGCAACCACGACGACGGCGAAGACACCGACCCCGGCGGCGGAGGACAGGGACGGGGACCTGCGGGTGGCCGGGTTGTGCTGACTGACGGCGGTGGTCATGGTCGCGATCCTTCGGATCGGCCGGCGTATCCGGCCTCGTTGGACACAACGGTCGTGCTAAGACGCGCCCAACCACACCAGGCATCCTCCCCATCTTCGTTCGCTGGGCTACGTCGCCTACAGCACAATCGCTGTACGCACACCCGCCTCATGCCGCAGCCCGGTCGCACGCACCCGATGAGCGGGGTCGTGCTCCTCGGAGCCGACGTGGCGTGTGTGGAACGGTTTGCGAGCGATCTTGCGAGTCTCTAGGTGGTGAAGCGGTGGATGGCCTCGTTGGCGTGGTCCTGAAACGACGGGTTGGCCAGATCGGGCAAGAAGTCCGCTTGGTTGACCAGGGGACCCGTCAGCGTGTTGGCGCCGCTGGCGTAGAACGCGCCGTTGGACAGGGTCGGGTCTGTGACGCCGTCGACGAGCCGCTTGGCTCCTACGTCGAGTTTGTGGGCGAGACCTAGGGCAGGCATGACGTACTTGGCGGCTACCCGCATCGGTAGGGGAAGGTCGCTGGGGGCTTGGGTGCCGGTGGTGTTCCCGGGGCTCACGGTGATGAATCGGCGGTCGGGGTGTTGGCGGGCCAGGTAGGCCATCCACAGGGCCCCGATGTACTTGGCCTGCCCGAACGCGAGGTTGAAGTCAGCCTTCCGGCTGGCGAAGTAGCTGCCGTCGATGGCAGTGGCGAGTTCATCGGCTGAGGTCGAGACGAACGATGGCCCCTTCATCCGCAGCTTCGGAACTCCGCGGACTGCTTCACTTCCGGCGAAGACCGCAACCTCGCCAAGCCGCCCCTCGGCCAGGAGTCCTTCGAGGAGGACGACGTGGCCAAGGACGTTCGTCGCGAAGACAGTGGTGACCCCGTCAGCGGTCACGTCCATGGACTGCGGGCCAATGACACCAGCGTTCATGACCAGCGCATCGACGCATCCATCGATGCCCGCCAGGCCGGCGCGCACCGAACCCAGATCGGCGACATCCATGACAACGATGTCGAAGATGCGCCGGCCGGTCACGGCTTCAAGCTCCGCCTTCGCCGTCGTCGCCCGGTCTTGGTTCCGGCATGCCAGGTAGATCCGCGCGATCTCGGGACGTAGTGCCAGCTGCCGGGCCACGTCCTTGCCGATCCCGCCGTTCGCGCCGGTAATCAGAGCCGTCTTGCCCTCTAGGTCAGTCATGCGGGGCTCGCCCTCTCCTACAAAATGGGTTGTGTGACTCATATTAGCGTCGGGGGACTGGGTTGTCGAACCCACAATTCTGTTAGCCTTGGTGGATGGCCAACGAGACGAGTGAGCGGCCGAGGCGCCTGACCCCCAAGGGAGCACGCACCCGGGCACGAATAGTGGAGAAGGCCGCCGCCCTGATCCATGAGCGCGGGGTGGCAGGCACCACCTTGGAGGACGTCAAGGTGGCGGCAGAAGTCAGCGGCTCACAGCTGTATCACTACTTCCCCGACAAGAACGACCTCGTGGAGGCGGTCATCGACTACCAAGCCGACAGCATCGTCAAACGCAACACGCACGCGCTCGCCAGCGCGAACGGCGTCGAAGCCTGGCGGAAGATGGTCATCACTGCGGCGAGGCGCACTCAAGCAAGAGGCGGCTGCCAACTTGGTTCGCTTGGTGGTCAACTCGCCGAAAGCGACCCCCAGGCCAGGGCGCTCGTCGCAGCCGGGTTCGATCAATGGGCAGCCGCCCTCAGCGATGGACTCAGACCCCTCCACACAGAGGGGAAACTCCCGTCCGACATCGACCCGGACGACCTCGCCACGACCCTGCTCGCGACGCTCCAAGGAGGGCTTCTACTCGCCCAGGTTCAACGGGACGTCCGTCAGTTCGAAACCGCGGTCAACACCCTCCTCGCTCTCGCCCTCGGCAGATAACCCATACGCTCGCTCGATGCGGTCGACGGCGCCGTCAGTCCGCTGATCCGACCGTTCTGCCTGAGCACTCACATGCCAATGTCCGGTCGTACGCAGATGCCGATGAGCGTGCAGTCGTGCAGGCGATGGCTGATTCACGCTCGCGGTGAGCACAGGTCGGAAATGAGTACGGCGTCTCAGGCACAGTGTCTGGCGACCCGTCCACTCTGGGACCTGTGTCTGACTACGATGACGAGCCTCGGCCCTTTCTGAACGGCGTTCTCCTCATCGCTGTGCTTGGGGTGGTGGTGAGCACGTTGTTCGTCACGGAGTTGGCAGGGTCCCAGTTCTTTACCTACGACGACGTCGGTACCGGGCCGATCGGGCTTCACCAGAAGGCGATGTCGGCCGCGATCGGCTTCGTGCTGCTGTCACTCGCCGCAGTCGCCATGCGAGAGCTCGGAGCCGCCCACTGGCTGCTCACCCTGGCCGCCGCATCGGGCTTAGTGTGCGCTTTGGTCTCAGTCAAGTATTTGATGTCGAGCCCCGGCGGGGCCGACGTTGACGAAGGCAATCCCTGGTGGTGGGTGATCCGGGCGTGGGCGATCCTTCCGACTACGTGGCCGATCGTGATCGTCTTCGTGGCCAGCCTGCTCGCCCGGTGGTGGTCCATCTGGCAACGCCGACGACAGCCGATCCGGTAGCCAGTCAATGTGGAAGCGCCCTCTCATGGCCGCTGTCCGGCTCGCTCACATGCCGATGAGCGGGCGAAACACCTAGGCTGGAAAAGCGTGCGAATGCCGTGGGTCCGGAAGGCTGCCGTGAGGCGAACTGTGACCCTCATGGTGACTGGCAACCCTGACGACCCGTACACCGTCATGTTCGAGCCCTACGGGATGACGTACGAACCGGGGCGAAACGCGCTGCGTACATCTAGGGAGAGCAACGAGATGAGACCACTTCGATACTCGATCAACGTCACACTCGACGGCTGTTGCCATCACGAGGCAGGGCTCCCCCCCGACGAGGAGTCGATGCGCTACTGGACCGCTGAGCTGGAACGAGCCGATGCTCTGCTATTCGGCCGCGTGACCTACGAGATGATGGAGTCGGCGTGGCGGCAGCCGGCCACGGGCACGTGGCCTGACTGGATGGGTGAGTGGGAGATCCCGTTCGCCGAGACCATCGACCGGACGCAGAAGTACGTCGTGTCGAGCACGCTGAGCGGGGTCGATTGGAATGCCGAGCTGGTGCGAGGCGACTTGGGACAAACGGTTCAGCGGCTCAAGCAGGAGCCAGGCGAGGGTCTGTTCGTGGGTGGCGTGACGCTCCCCCTGGCGTTGGCAGATCTGGGATTGATCGACGAGTACGTGTTCCTCGTGCAGCCGGTCCTTGCCGGACACGGGCCGACCTTGCTCGCCGGTCTCCGCGAGCGCATCCAGCTCGAGCTGGTGGATCGCCATGAGTTCCGGTCGGGGGCGGTCGCCCTGCGATACCGGCCCACCCGACTAACGGCTTGACTGCCGTGGCTGGTCTGTCCCCGCTCCACCCCGCCGACCGCGCACGGGCTTCCCGTGGTTCGGGCTGACGACGCGACCATCTTCGCGGTTGCCGGGGTCGCTTGGGTCAGCGGAGGCACGCGCGCAGTCGTGCTGGCCTTCGTGTGGTACGGCGTAGTCGTATTGCCATTGGTCATACTGGTCTTCACCGTCGGCGCCTTCCGACGAGGGCTGCGCAGCAGGTAGGGAGCCGTCCGCTCATGCCGATGGTCGGTACGTTCTGTCTCGTGGCGGTGGCAGACGACTCACAGGAAACGACGAGCTCTCGCGTGAACAGTGCTGGAGATTCGAGTCATGCCTGGCCAGAGCTCGCTGCAGACTATGAGCGGGCTCGAAGCCGGGAGGACTCGCTAGATCGGCTTGTCGAGTGGCCTGCCCAGCAGGAACTGCTGGGCGACGTTGTCGGACGATCGGTACTCGATGTCGGTTGTGGCAACGGAGGCAAGCTGGCTGAACTGGTCGGCAAGGGCGTGACCGCCGCCGTCGGCGTCGATGTCAGCGGCAACTTCCTCAGCGCCCCACCGCTTGGCCTTGAGCTCATCCACGGCGATCTCAATGAGCTGGATTCGATACCCGAAGTTGCCGGACGCACGTTCGATCGGATCCTGTTCCTGCAGTCTTTCGGCTATGCAAAGGATCCCGTCCGAACCCTGCAGGCGGCCCGGGCACTGCTGGCAGACGGCGGATTCATCCTGGTGACCAGGACCCATCCGATCCGCTATGCCGTCGAACGAGCCGAGCAGAATGGCACGTCGCTGGGCGAGGAGTACTTCTCGAAGGCCTCGTACACCTACCGCACTGGCTGGAACGAGCAGATCGCCCTCACGAAACGCACCTACACCGTCTCCGATCTGATCAACGTGTTCAGCGCGGCGGGGCTCTGGATCGAGACCGCCATCGAGCCGCAACTGTCGGAGGAAGCTCGACACCGCTATCCGCACAAGCAGGAGTGGATGAACAGGTATCTCGGGATCCTGATCTTCAAGCTTCGGCCCCAGGCCGGGCTCTAGTCCCCTGAGCTGCCCCCGCCATCCGGACATGTCGCTGTCCGGCTTCCGGTCGTGCTGCTCGCCTACGTGAGCCTGGGAGCTCAGCGGCGACCGACAATCTCGCAGTGCGTTGCTGCTCGTGGACCTCCCGTTCTGCCGGAGTGTCAGGGAGCCTGCGGCGAAAGTCCGACCCGCCCCGTAGCCGGAAGTCGCACAGATCGCTGGACTCGAGAAGGCTCGGGAAGAAGTACAGATCGAGGGTGTCTGCGCAGCCGCCGCCGCACGTAGTCCACGACGCGACCGCCGACGTCAACGTGACCACCGGCGCGGTGGTGGCCGCCGTAGGCGACGTGCGCAGCAAGGACGGGGACCCCGATCGCCTCCTGTAGCCCCTGGTTGAAACGTCCTCACCTGCCGCGGGCCGGCTTACAGAAGCAGCCGCCGGGTGGGTGCGACGAGGACATCGACGTTGTGGCTCCACTGTTCAGCAGAGCCGACGCCCCGTGGCAGAGCTCGGACTGCGCGACTGGTGATTGACGCTTCGAGTTGCTCCAGGACGTCGTCACGCACCCTGCAATAGGCACGCTCAAAGAGGGGCTCCACCGGGTCATCGACCGCGGGGAGTCCGACCTGACGCTGAAGGCCGTTCAGGACGCGAAGAGCACTCACCAGGCTCTCCTCCCTGGCCTGCCAGGTGCTGGCTTCGAGGGCGTGGTGCAGTGATTCCGCCACGACCTGGGCTCGCGGCAGCTGGACCAAGCTGGTCCCGACCCACTTGGGATACGGCTGCCAGCTCCGCTCGAGCAGATGCGCCAAATGCATCGCCGCTTCGACCAGCCGGGCCACAATGACCCGCGAACCGAGGTCGTCCCCACACTCAGCGCTCCGACCGACGAACGGCAGCTCTTGAGCGATCCGCGCCCAATCGGTGGCCACCACGTACTTCCACAGATCGTCCGGATACCACTCCAGCTGACCTCGGACCTCGCTGAGCCGGCCAGCCGTATCCACGAACACGGGCCCAGCAGTGACCTCCAGGACCGCCTGCCCAGTCAGCGACAGCCAGTCAGAGACCGACAACGACGCCGAGATGTCCAGACCCGTCCTTGATCGCACGAATGAATCGACGTCCTCGACCTGGACCCGATGCCGTACCTGGGGATCCCACGACGTCGCGAACCGGACGGCCTGGCCCTCGAACATGTCCGGCAACTCCTGGTCCAGGTGAGCATCGATCTGGGAAGCCAGCTCGCCGGGGACCAGCAAGTTCAGTCGAAGCCCCCAGTCGTGGTCACGCGAGATGGCATCGTCAAAGCCCAACACATCCGACCCACTACCAAGGCGTCCGGCGGCGTACGGCAGACCCGGCCAGCGTGCCGCAACAGTCGGACCAACAACTTCGTTGAAGTAGACCCGTGAAAGAGCGGCGCCTAAGAACTCCACCCACCGATCCTGTCAGCCGTCACCACCCCTCGTCCTCACCAGCACCGCCCCCGACACCGACACCGGTTCGCCCCGCCAGGTGGGCGCCCTCCGCCACCTGGACGCCTCGCATCCATAGCCCTCGCATGCCGGGTGCCGACGGTAGGGATTGTCCGCAAGCGGCGAGCACTCGCTGCCACCTGACCTCCCGACGGTCAAGCGGAGTCGAGGACTACGCGAGTCCCGAACCCCACCAGTCAGCTGCCGGGGGGCGGAAACCTGTGGCTCGGGTACTCCGGGCTGAAACCTTCCGGGGACCCATGACGCTCATCTCGATGATCCAGCCGCGAGTTCCGAGCCCGGTAGCGGCTCGTCCGGCTGAACCACCACAAGCCGAGCACCAAGCAGACGATCAGGAACACGATTTCGAGTATGGCGACCATGTCGCTACTCCCTCCCCCGAGGGGCACCACGGTACGCGCACACCGCGTCGACTTCGATGCCACGGCAACGCACATGCCCGCTGCCCGGTCCCTGGGTCGCGGTGTCAGCGTTCGCCGTCGTCGTAGTCCTTGAGCAGGCGGCGCATGATCTTTCCGGACGCCGTGATCGGCACCTGGTCGACGAACTGCACGGCGCGTGGGATCTTGTACGCCGCGAGGTGCTCGCGGCAGTGACGGACGAGCTCGTCTGTGGTGGCGCTGGTGTCCGGCTTGAGCACGACATAGGCCTTGGCCAGCTCGCCCTTGACTTCGTCCGGCACACCCGTGACAGCGGCCAGCGCCACCGCTGGGTGCATGCAGAGGACCCGCTCCACCTCGGCCGGGTAGACGTTGAACCCGGCCGTGAGGATCATGTCCGTCTTCCGGTCGACGATCGTGAAGAAGCCGTCGTCGTCCATGGTGGCGATATCCCCGGAATGCAGCCATCCGTCAGGCTCGATCGACGCTCGGGTGGCCTGCTCGTTGCCGTGGTAGCCATCCATGACCATCGGTCCCCTGAACATCAGCTCACCCCGTTCGCCGGGGGCAAGCACCACGTTCGGATCGTCGATGTCGACGACCTGCATGGCGTTTCCCGGATACGCCAGGCCGATCGTGCCCGGCTTGTTCGGCCCGACGACTGGATTGGCACTCGCAGCCCCCGCCAGCTCGGTCATGCCCCACACCTCGTGGATCGGGCAGTCCGTCCGCCGCGTGAACTCGATCGCCTTGGCGGCGGGCAGCGTCTGCCCGCCAACCCAGCAGCGAGTCAGGCTCGACAGGTCGGCACGGTCGAAGTCGGGATGTGCCAACAGGTAGTAGTACGCCGTGGGCACACCGTCCATCAACGTGGCCCGGTGCTCGGCCACCGCAGCCAGGACTGCCTCCACCTCGAACCGGGGCACGATGACCAGCATCGAGCCGGCCAGCATCGCGGCGTTCAGCACGCACGATCCGTACACGTGCGCGAGAGGTAGTGAGTTGAGCACCCGATCGTCGGGTCCCCGGGCACCCATGAGTGCTGTCCCGACCCCCGCAGAGACGACTGCGCGATTGCTCTGCATCGCACCCTTGGGGTGTCCCGTCGTACCTGAGGTGTAGCAGATGGCGGCCAGATCACCCGCCGTCCGGCGGATCGGGTCGAGGGACGCGGACTGCTCTTCCAGCCAGGTTGAGAAGGGCGTGGCGTCGTCCGGCACTTCGTCCGAACCCCACATCACCACGTGCGCCAGATCGCCGCGACCGACGAGGTCGAGGATCGGACCTCCCTTCTCGGCGGACGTCATCAGCACACGAGCACCGGAGTCCGCGACGACGTAAGCCACCTCATCGGCGGTGAGCATCGAGCTGATCGGGTTGACCACCCCGCCGGCCTTGGCGACGGCGTAGTACGCCACCACCCACTCCCAGCAGTTCGGTCCGTAGAGCGTGACCCGGTCACCGGTCTGCACTCCCAACGAGAGCAGGCCGTTCGCCACCTGATTGGACCTAGCGTCGAGCTCGGAAAAGCTCAGCCGAGCGTCCTCGATCACCAGCGCCGTCGAGTCGCCGAACCGCCGTGCTGCCTCGGGCAGAATCTCGCCCAGCGTGGTGACCATCTCCCGAACCTAGTGGCGTACGACGTGACCGGGATGAGGCTGAAAGGCCAGGAGGCTCCCCGCCACTCTTCTCACATGCGGCTGTCCGGCCACTGCGACTCCCGTGAAGGGGTGCCCTACGACGCTCCGAGCCATGCAGCGGAGGTGCCAGTAGCGATCACCTCGAACCGCGCCTTCACAAGCTGCCGCCCGACACGACCTGGCGCGGCGTACGCTTCCGGTGTGGCGCCGCTGTGACGCCCCGGTTCTGGAAGGGGCGCCCCGTGGGGATGGTCCTGTTCATCGGTGCTGTCGTTCTCTTTGTAGGTTCACTGCTCGTCATCGACTGGTTCATGGCGGGCCGCGCCGGCGGGCGCAGGATGACGGCGGCGCGTGACGGCGAGGCGGGGAACCCGGGTCTCGGGTACGCGCAGATCGAGCAGCAGTCCGTCCACGAGCAGTGGAACCACCTTCCTTAGGCCACCCGGAATCGGCATCTCAGAACGAGGGAGCGCGGACACGCTGGCTCCCCTGCAACGCAGGCACTCGCATGCCGCTGTCCGGTGCTCGCTCATGGCTGAGCCGATGAGCGACCGGCCGCCTCCTCAGTCGAGACAGAACTCGTTGCCTTCGATGTCCTGCATCACGATGCACGAGTTGGTGCCGTCGTACAGCAGTCGCACGCGGGTCGCCCCGAGCGGGACCAGCCGTGCGCACTCGGCCTCGAGTGCGGCCAGTCGCTCTTCACCCACGAGTCCGGTTCCGACCCGCACGTCGAGATGCAGCCGGTTCTTCACGACCTTGTCCTCGGGCACGCGCTGGAAGTACAGGCGCGGGCCCACACCGGTGGGGTCGACGCACGCGAACGCCGACCCGTCGTCATCGTCGTCATCGTCGTCATCGTCGTCATCGTCGTCGGATGGTGGGACGACGTACCCGAGCACCTCGCACCAGAACAGGGCGACGCGCTCGGGTTCGGCGCAGTCGAAGGTGACCTGGATCTGCTTGACCGACGGCATGGGGTGACACGCTAGTGGCGGGGCCGACCCACTGCCACCAGGATTAGGTCGCGCGCCACGGGGGTCCTCCGCTCAGCCGCTGTCCGGTCGACTGTCTCGGGTCAGGCGTCGCGGACCTACGATCACTACCACCTCGGAAGTGCTTGACCTGCGGTCAGAGCGGTTTTGCTCGATGGCGATCGCGGACCATGACGGTCGCCTTCGGAGCGCTGTTGCCCTGATGGTGCCCACGGCAGGCAGCGTTCGACCTGGTGGGCAGAGTTGTATGGCGAGCGAAGCCGCGGCGTGGCCAAGGCTCGAGGCGGCACCTGGTGCTGCTGCTTGCCCGAGCCTCAGGCCCTGGCGTGCTCCACGGGGATCCCGGCCGCCAAGGCGGCCACCCTGATCGTGCTCGCGAAGAGCGCGTCGCGGGCCTCGGGGGTCATCCAGTCGAGCTGCCCGTAGGCGTCCAGCGACGCGATGCCATGCAGGGTCGCCCAGGCGTGGATCATGGCCTGGAAGCTCTCCGGCGGCACGATGCCGTCGAGCTCGGGGTGCTTGTCGTGAGCACAGCGCACGATGTGCGGGGACACCTCTTCCAGCAGTGGGCGGCCGAGCCGGCCGAGGTTGGCCGCGCGGATGAACAGATCAGCGAGCTGGGCCATCGCGTCCTTGGCTGCGTCAGTGGTGGGGCCTTCTTGGGGCGCGACGTACCCGGGCACGGGCAGCCCGAGGATCAGCGCGAACTGCTGCGGCTCGCTCTTGGCCCAGTCCCGGTACGCCGTGGCCGCGGCCACCCAGCGGCCGGCCAGGTCGTCCTCGGCAACGCTGTCTCGCGCTGTCGCCACGGTCGCGCCCAGGTCGCCGTACGCGTCGGTGATCAGGGCGGTCAGCAGCTCGTCGCGGTCGTCGAAGTAGCGGTACAGCGCCGGCGGCGTCATCCCCATCACCCGCGCGATGTCGGTGAAGCGCACCTCCGTGCTGCCCTGCTCGCGCATCAGGGTCAGCGCCGTGGACTTGATCTCCTCGATGGTCGCGGCGCGGGCCCGCTCGCGACGCGTCGGCGAAACGGTGCTGACCGGCACGGATCCTCCTCCAACGACAGATGGCGATTGCGTTACTCATCTTCACAGAAGTGAAACCTCTTGACAAGTGACGGCCCATCGTGAATGTTATGGAGCGTAACGTTTCCACCGGCCCCGGAGAGTGCCCTGATGGCTACCGCCACCCCGTCCCGCCAGAACGACGCCCCACCCGGCTCCCGGCCCGCCGTGGGCCCGCTCGGCCGACTCGCGGGAGTCATGTTCCGTCGTCGCGGCCGTACCGTCCTCGCCTGGGTCGCCGCCCTGCTCATCGCCGTCGGGCTGGCCTCGGTCTTCGGCGGCGAGTTCAAGGCCGACTACTCCGCACCCGGCTCGGACTCCGGCCAGGCCCAGCAGCTGCTGGAGGACCGCTTCCCGTCCGAGGCCGGCGCCACTGTCGACGTGGTCATCCACGCCGACGCCGGCGCCCAGAGCCCCACCGTCAAGGCCGACGTGAAGAAGGTGCTGGCGGGGCTCGCCGCAGTCCCGCACGTCGTGTCGGTCGATGACCCGTTCACGACCCCCGGGAGCCTCAGCCCCGACGGCACGACCATCCTGACCCACGCCCGGCTCGACGTCGTGAACCCGCCTGACATGCCGGTGAAGGACACGCAACAGATGCTGCAGGTCGCCGACCGCGCCTCCCAGCAGGGCCTCGAGGTCTCCCTGGGCGGCCAGACCGTGCAGCAGGCCGAGCAGGGCGACATCGGTTCGGAGATGATCGGCTTGATCGCGGCTGCGATCATCCTGCTCCTCATGTTCGGCTCGGTGGTGGCCGCCGGGTTGCCGATCCTCGTCGCTGTCGCCGGGCTCGCGGTGAGCAGCACGCTCACGACCGTCGTCATCTCGTTCGTCGCCGCACCCGACTGGTCCACGTCCCTGGCCACGATGATGGGCATCGGCATCGGCATCGACTACGCGCTGCTCCTGGTCACCCGGTTCCGGGAGTGGCGTGCGGCAGGGCTCGACCCGGAGGCCGCGACCGTCGCGACGCTGGACACAGCAGGGCGCTCGGTCATGGTCGCGGGCACCACCGTCGTCATCAGCATGCTCGGCCTCTTCGCGATGGGCCTCTCCTTCATGCGAGGCGCGGCGGTCGTCACGATCCTCGCCGTCGTCGTGGTGATGGCGGCAACCATCACGCTCTTCCCGGCGCTGCTGGGTTACCTCGGCCGGCACGTGGACAGGCTGCGGCTCCCGCTGGGCCGAGGCCACACCCCGGTCATCGCCGCCGGCGGGCACGTCGAGCCGTCTCGCGGCTGGCTCGCCTGGAGCCGCATGGTCGCCCGGCACCGGATCTTGGCCGCCTCGGCAGGTGTGATCGTGCTGCTCGCGCTGGCGGCGCCGTTCCTCGACGTACGGTTCGGGTTCCCCGACGCCGGCAACAACCGGGAGTCCACGAGCACGCGGCAGGCCTACGACCAGATCGCGTCCGGCTTCGGGCCCGGGATGAACGGGCCCTTGCTGCTGGTCGCCGAGCTGCCGGCCACCGGTGGCAAGCAAGCGGTCGCGCACCTCGCCGACGTCGTGAGCGGAGTCCAGGGCGTCGCAGCGGTGAGTCCGCCCACGGTGAACCAGGCCGGGAACACCGCGATCCTCACGGTGATCCCGGCGGCGGGGCCGCAGGACCCTGCCACCGAGGATCTCGTGTCCACGCTGCGCGACGACGTCCTTCCCGATGCGGTCGCCGACGGCGACCTGACCGTGCACGTCGGCGGCGTCACGGCGACCTCGATCGACAGCACCCACAACATCGCCAAGCGGATCCCGCTCCTCATCGGCGGCGTCGTACTCCTCTCGATGCTGCTCTTGCTGGTCGCGTTCCGGTCGGTGGCGGTCATGATCAAGGCGGCCGTCATGAACCTGCTCTCGGTGGCGGCTGCGTACGGCGTGGTCGCGCTGGTACTGCAGGGCGGCTGGGCCGGACACCTGGTCGGCATCGACACGCCCACGCCGCTGCCCGCGTTCGTGCCGGTCTTGATGTTCGCGGTGCTGTTCGGCCTCTCGATGGACTACGAGGTGTTCCTGGTCAGCCGGATGCGCGAGGGCTGGCTGCGAACCCGCGACAACGAGCGCGCCATCCTGGAGGGGCTTGCCGGGACCGGTCGGGTGATCACCGCGGCCGCGGCCATCATGGTGGCGGTCTTCGCCGCCTTCATTCCTTCGGCGGACGTGATACTCAAGGTGATCGGTGTCGGCATGGCCTCGGCGATCTTCATCGACGCAACCGTGGTCCGCATGCTGCTGGTGCCGTCGGTCATGCACCTGCTGGGGGCCGGCAACTGGTGGATGCCCGAGTGGCTCAGCCGGCACCTGCCGGAGCTGCACATCGAGGGTCACCCCGAGGCGCACCTAGCGGCGGCTCGCCCCGTCGACGCGTCCGACCGCGAGCTGGACGGTGTGCGGCAGGTCGACGCGACCTGAGCCGTGGGCCCCAGGACAACCCGATTCACGCTCAACGGTGCGGGATTCAGCCGCTGAGCGGATGATCGGTCGAGATCGCGATCGCCCATCGAAGGAACCTCGGATGGCGACCAGGGGACTACCCCTGGAACACGCTGACGGCGACGACTACATCCACAGCGAACCGGACTGGCCAGCCGACGTACCCGTCCCTCAAGCGAGCGTGGCTATTCGATACTTCATGAGCCCCGGGAGGAGGCGTGGGCCCAAACAGCCGCCCGACTGCTGTCTCCCGAGCACCTCATCGTCGGGCTGTCCTGTGCACCCTTGCTGCACAAGACCTGAGGCCAGCAGACGACGAGATTGTGCCCGTCATTGCTGTGGCGCGGCGCTCCCGCCCGGGCGTCCGCAGCCGATGAGTGAGCGTGTTGGCACGTAGGTTTGACCCGCGCGACGTGTCGAATCTGTCTCTCGCCGTTCGTGGGTTGAGTAGATGGTGGCCACCCAGCGGCCGTCAGCGCGCAAGAGGAGGAGACGTGCCTGAGTACCTGATTGCATTCAACAATGAGTGGGTGCCCGACTACACGGACGAGGAGATGGCGGAGAGGTCCAAGGCTGTTCAGGCATTGCGGGCGGAAATGAAGGCTGCGGGCGTCTACGTCTTCCTTGGCGGCTTGGACGACTCCGTGCCCGCGTTCAGCGTGGATGCGTCCAGTGGCGCCCCTGTCTTCACCGATGGCCCTTACGCCGAGACCAAAGAGCACCTCGGAGGTTTCACGATCGTAGATGTGGCCGACGAGGAGGCGGCTCGAATGTGGTCGGCAAAGGCCGCAGCCGCCTGCGGTTGGCCGCAAGAGGTGCGGCGCTTCCAAGTCCCGAGATCGCGTCCGGAGGACTAGCGCGAGAGCCGCGGCGTGTTCCTCGTGGGGTGCGGAGTTCCGCACCTCCATGCGGCTGTCCGGGCGCACCCACATGCCAATGAGCGTGTATATCCGGCGGGCCGCGCTGACTGCTCGACGCGATCGCGGACGAAAACCACAAGCCGGGCGCCGCGCCGAGCGTGGGGGAGGCGGTCCTGCTGAGCGAGGACACGGACCCACCGCGGCGAGCAGCCGAGCATCAGCGCCACCGTTCAGTCGATCACGTCCGAAGTCACGCCGAGGCGACGTTGTGCGGCAAGCACGACGAGTACGCGGAGGCGGCCGAGTTCATGGTCGCGAGTTCAAGGCCGACGTACAGGCACTTCGCCCGTACATCGAGGAGCACTCCCAGTAGCCAGCGGCGCAGCGGAGGAGAAGGGACGCCTCGTACGCCGGACGGGCTACCCTCTCGTCGAGGGAGGGAGCGGCGCATGTCCGAGTTGGCCCTACTCGTCGTCGGCCTGGTCCTGTGCTTCGCGGGTGCGAGGTCGCTGCGACTGACGGTGCTCGTCGCCGGCTTCGGCCTGTGCTGGCTGCTCGCCGACGCCTTCGGCGCGAACGTCGCCACGACGTTCGTGGTGGCCGCCGTCGGGGCGCTCGGCCTCCTGGTGTTGTCGATCGTGATGTCGCGGTTCGTGATCTTCGTGGTCGGCGCGGCGGTCGGAGCGGTCATCGGCGCACGCCTTTTCGCGTTGCTCGGCGGCGACGACCCGAGCTGGCTTCTCGCGGTCCTGTTCGTGCCGGCGTTCGCCTTCGTTGCCGGCTTCCTCGCACAGAGGATGGGAAGGGGTTTCCTGCGCTGGGCGACCGCCATCGCCGGGGCTGCCCTCATCTTGTCGGCCGTCGGCTCGATGTTCAGTGACGATCTCGGACTCCTGCAGACGCCGGACGGCCCGGCGCAGTCGACCCTGCACGCCATCGTGTGGATCGCGCTCGCGATCGTCGGCCACCAGGTCCAGCGCTCCCTGGCGCGCGGGAGGGACGCTGTGTAGTCGTCGACGCCCAAGGGGTTGATGGGCGCAGACACGACGAAGACCCGACCTTCCGCCAGGCGACAGCCACCCTGCTCCGGCCGCCACCGACGTCCTCACTGTCGATGAGCCCCGGGGGCGTAGGCCTCGACCGCCGCGCCTACGCAGTCTCGGTGGCGGCGGCGCCCGACGGGACGGCGGGATCTGGAGGTGCGGCCTCACGTGCGAGCGAGATGACGATCGCGCCGACGAATGTCAGGGCGAGCCCGATCACCGCGACGAGGACATGCCAGGCCGGTCGGCTGAGGCGCTCGTCGAGCAGGACGATCCCGATCAAGACCGAGACGACGGGGTTGGCGACCGAGACTGTGGCGACTGCGGGGGCCAGTCGCCCCGTCCCGAGTGAGACCTGCTGAATGACGAAGCCGAGCAGGCCGGCCGCTGTGAGCGCGTAGCACTCCCAGTGGGAGAGCATCGTGCCCACGCTCTGGTGGAGGTAGTCGAGCGTGGGGATCGCGAGGGACGAGGAGAGCCCGAAGAGGATGCCGGCGACGGTGCCGTAGACGGCCGCCTTCCTCGATAGCCCGCCGCCGCCGAGGGCGATCATGAAGACACAGAGCAGCGACAAGATGGCGATCGTGATCGCCCAGGCGGCGTTGGACGCGCTCGTGTTCCCTCCGGCCGGATCGCCGAATGAGACGAACAGGCCGAGTCCGGCGACGATCGCGACCGCGCCCCACACCTCCCGACGGCCCACGTGCTGCCGCGTCAGGAGGTAACCGAGCGGAAGGGCGAAGACAACGGTGGAGACGAGCAACGGCTGGATGACCGAGAGCCGGCCGCGGTCGAGCGCTCCGGCCTGAAACGCATAGCCGGCCAGCAACACGAGGGTGCCGATCAGCCACGTCGTCTGGCCGACCAACCGGAGCAGAGACCTCGGCTGGGCCAGCGAGATCGTCGGGAGGTTCAGTGCCCCCTTCTGTTGGAGCGTGGCCGCCAGCGCGAAGAGGAATGAGGCAACCAGCGCGAGAGCCGCAGCCAACGGCTACGGCTGCCGGGACCGCGAACCGGAGTACATGCCGCGACCCTATGGTTGCGGCCCGGCAGTGGGCAAGGAACCACCGGACTACCCAAGGCAGGACGCCGGGCGCGGCGGGTCCGGAGGAAGATGTAGGCGACGCGTGTCGATCTGACCGCGATCCTCCGGAAGGCGAACGAGCATGGACGGTAAGGGGGTCGACCCGGGCGCGCAGGGACCGAGCGGGTCGGCGTACGGCGAGTCTCGCTGGCCGATGGCCGCGGCGGTGGTTGCCGCGATGGTGTTGACCGTTCTGTTGCCCGACGACCTTCGTCTGGCACCACGCTGGCTGCTCCCCACGATCGAGGGCGTTCTGTTGGTCGCACTGATCGCGGGCGACCCCGGCCGGATCTCGCGACGATCGAAGGCTCTGCGGGCGCTCTCAGTCGCCCTGATCAGCGTCCTCGTACTCAGCGCCATCTGGTCGACAGTTCAGCTCGTCGACGACCTCGTCCACGGCGGCCCGGAGACCAACTCGGCGTCCGCGCTGCTCCAGGCCGGAGGCAACGTGTGGGCATGCACCGTCCTGGCGTTCTCCCTGCTGTACTTCGAGCTGGACTGTGGAGGTGCGGCCGCCCGAGTCGAGTGCATGCCCAGTAGTCCCGACCTCGCGTTCCCCCAACAGCTCAACCCCGAGGTGTCAGACCCCGGGTGGCGTCCCCGATACGTCGACTACTTCTACCTCGGCCTGACCAACTCGATGGCTTTCAGCCCCACTGACGTCATGCCGCTCGCCTCGTGGGCCAAACTCACCATGGCGGTCCAGTCGGTCGTTTCGCTCCTGATCCTCGGCCTGGTCGTGGCCCGAGCCGTCAACGTCCTCGGCTGAGGAACCGCGGTTTGGGCACGGCCCATCGCCTCGATCACGAGCCGCTGGGCCAGCACCTGCGGAGATGAGCGCGTCGGTGAGTGGTCCCTCCTACACCTGCTCGCCGCGCCTCTTGGCGAGGAACCCACCGTGCCGATCGTTGACGAGGTCGTCAACGTCCTGCTGGCCTTGCCGCTGTGGATCGCCACAAGACTCGCTCGGTTGTAGGCGATCAACTGCCCTCTGGGGAACGGGTCACACGCCTCAAGCCGCGGAACTCGGCGTGCTCAGCGACGAAGCGCACTCACCTACCGCTGGCCGTTGCTTGCTTCGCGCTGCGGTCCGCGCCCTGTCCAGCCCCTCGTGCGGCCACGCCGATTTCTCCATACGCTCGACGCCATGACGGCCTACCGCGTTCTCTCGAACAACTGGCGTATGGATGGCAGCAAAGGTCTCCGCATCGGTCGCATCGTCCCCAGCCGCGGTGTCGACGTCGCCGCCTGGCCCGTGCATCTGGCGACACACGGCTCCGACAGGACACTCTGCGGCCAAGACGCGACCGAGCTTCGCGAGTTCAAGCACAACCCCGACCACATCGCGCGCGAAGACCGCTGTGAGGGGTGCTTCGGCGCGCGAGAGTAGCGAACGACTGCTCGCCCTCCCGGTATCTCCCCCCACGAACCGCTACCAAAGGCAGCTCAAGCCGATGTCCGCGGGACCGCGTCGGACCCGGTCGCTGCTGCGCACGGGTAGCGTTGCGCCTGTCATGGAGATCATCGAGCGAGTACCCGGCCACCTAGTCGGCCCCAGCCTGACTGCCAACCTCGGCGAGCTTCCCGAAGTCGTGGGGCGGCTATGGCGCAGGGCTTTCGAACTAGCAGACTCGGACGACACGGTCTTCGCCGAGCTCAGCGAGGACCCTGGCGACGGCACACGCGTGATGGTTGTCGGCAGGCTCGTGTCGGAACCCACGGAAGAAAGTACCTACGTGCCTGGCGGCCACTGGGTGCACCACACACACGAGGGCCCCGTCGCCGACATCGGCGACAGCTACGCAGCCATGTTCGAGTTCGCAGTCGCTCAGGGGGAGACGGTGGGCGCGCTGACCCTTGACGTCGGATACGAACCGGACGCGTCGGAGCACGTTCACCAGCTGTACCTGCAGCTGGTCCGACCCTGACTCCCGTCGAGCCACCCGTCGTCTGATCTGCACCGCACTCACATACCTCTGACACAGCCATTGCGTTGCTCAGGTGGCGGAGATATGGCGGATGAACGGTCAATACCTCGAGTTCACCAGCAGGATCGGGCGGATTGTCGCCGCATCCCCCACGCCGCGATCGCCGATCGGGACAGGTGTGAGGTCAGGCTGTTAGCTGTGCTCGGGCGAGGGCGACCAGCTCGTCGTTCGTGTTGGCGTGTCCAGCGATTCCCCAGCCGCCGTCGTAGGTCTCGGTCAGCAGGACCCAGGTCCGGTCCGCGATGCCAGGTACGCCGGCGGCCTCAGCGACGACTTCGGTCAGCCGGCGAACAGCAATGAGCTGCTTGTCCCGGTCCAGAGCGCCGGCGTTGGTCAACACCTGGACGCGGACCCTGTCATCGTCGCCGTCGACGTTGGCAAGGGTGGTCTCATGGATGAACGCAGCAGTGTTCTGTCGGAACAGCGGGATCGCGGGAACGCCCTCGACGTCCATCAAGGTGGCGGCGAGCCTGCTGGCCAGGGCCTTGGGGTCCGCGAACGTTCCGTTTCGGGCGTAGACGTCGATCATCGGCATGGCCGGCTCCTCACAGAAGTATGATGCCCAGCATAGTAGGTCGGTTCTATGCAGATGTACATAGACCGTTGCTGTCACAGAGGGGGCTGGCTATGGCCAGGGGCGAGGTTCGGGCACGGATGGTCGGAGCCACGGTGCGGCTTCTCGCCGAGAACGGACCGCCCGGAGCGTCGCTCGGGGACGTCCTCGAAAGCGCCCAGGCCCCACGCGGCTCCACCTACCACCACTTTCCGGGCGGGAAACGCGAGCTCTACCGGGAGGCGCTCGACCTCGCCAGCAGTCGGGCCCTCGACGCGCTTGAGCCCGTCCGCGGACAGCCTGCCGCGGCGGTCGTCCAACAGTTCTTCCTGCTGTGGCGGAACCTCTTGACGAGGACCGAACTCCGGGCCGGATGTGCCGTTCTCGCCGTTGCGGTGGCGGGCGAGGAACCCGAAAGCGTCGAGCACGCGGGGGAGATCTTCCGGACCTGGCGAACACACCTGGAGAACTTGTTCACCGAGGGCGGGCAGAGCCGCGCGCGATCTCGGGCACTGGCCGCCCTCACCCTCGCTGCGGCCGAGGGTGCGGTGGCCGTGGCACGGGCCGAGCGAGACCTCGAGGCCTTCGACTTGGTCGCACGCCAGGTGGTCGCCGTAGCGCGCGACTGAACCACTGAAGTGACCCTTCAGGCGGACATGGTGTCCCGGGTTCTACGGCGTCCTCGTTTCTGGATCCTGGTGCCTGGCACCGGGAGGTTCGGATGGGACGACCGGGTAGGACGAGGGCGAGGCGCGAGAGGGCCAACAAACCGTTGAGGCGACGGGCTTCAGAGGGAGACCGCAGCACGCGGGCGGCGCTCACGACGTTCGGCCGTGTACCCCCGTTGAACCCGGCGCGGCGCCCCCTGTTCAATGGGACGCTGCGCCTGATCCCGCCCTTCAGATCGTCAGCAGGCGATCGAAGAAGTCGCGATACCTCTGCAACGCAGAGCGAAGGCCCTCGGTGTCGGGCTCACCATTGCTCCACTGCCCTTCGAGCTGCCGGTGCTGCTCGTCGAACCCGTCCGACAGCTGCTTCAGTACGTCGCTGACCAGGGTGTCGGCGTCGCTCACGGCGCTGCGCGGGTCGTCCACGAAGCCTTGCTGGATGGCTTCCCACCGAGTCTTGAAGTCCATGGCGGCTTCCCGGGATACCAGTTGCTCCTGCGACGGTGCGGTCGCCTGGCTCTCCCCGGTGGACCCGATCGGCTCCTGGCTCTCGCCGGCGGTCGGCGTCGACGCCCTGGCTCTCAGCTCCGGCTGTCGTGGGCTCACGCCCCTCGTCGCCGACCGGAGCCGCATGGTTCGGAGACGGTGACGCGGCAGTCTCGCCGGTCGCGGGCGCCGTCCCTGCTTGGTCGGTGAGGTCCGCGGACGGTTGGTTACTCTGCGTGGTCATCTTTGCTCCCTTGTGATGATCGATCCTCTGACATGCCTGCGTGGGTTGACCCCCCGTCACGCAACAGCGCATCCACGAGCTCGCGGTAGGACGTCACTGCTTGGCGCAGCTGTTCGGTGTCGGCCGTGCCGTTCAGCTGGGCCAAGGCGACGGCGTGGGCGTCGCGGTAGTGCTGCGCCACGTCTGGATGGTCGACGGAGATGTCGTCCACGCGATGGTCGAAGTCGTCGACCGGGTAGCCACTGTCTCGCATCATGCGCACCACGAGGCTGTCCGCATGCTGCACGGCCTCGACCGGCCGATCGACGAACTCCCCTTGGACGCCCAGCCACTCCTCGCGATACCGGTCGGCGTCCGCGCCACTCAAGGGTGCAACGTCGAACTGCGAACGCCGCTTCTCCCGCTCTCGGAGCAGCTTCTCTCCGGACCGGCGGTCGTCGGACTGCTCGACGGTGCGGTCGTACTCGGAACCGAACCTCTGCTGCAGTCCGGACGTCTTCCTTCGCCGATAGGCGACGGCCGCGATGGCCGCCGCGACGATCACAACGATCACGAGGACGATGACGATCTTCATTGATCCCTCCCAGCTTGGAGCACCTCGTACCCCGCCCCGGGTTTCCCATTCGACCGCCGAGTGACCCGCGCCTGCCATCGATGGGAACCGGAGGCTCCCGCGGCCACCGAGCGCGGCACGATAGGACCGTATGTGTCCGACGACCCATGAGTTCGGCGAGTGGACAGGGTCGACAGGTCGCACCCCTCCAAAGGAGTCCCTATGCGTGTCTTGGTCGTCAACCACGTCTCTCTGGACGGTGTCCTGCAGGGGCCAGGCCGTCCCGACGAAGACACCCGTGACCGCTTCAGGCACGGTGGATGGGCACAGGGGGCGGCCGAGGACCCAGCGATAGGCGCCGCGCTCGGCGTTCGGATGGGCCACGGATTCTCATGGTTGCTGGGCCGGCGCAGCTACGAGGACATGCTGGACCACTGGAACGTAGTCGGTGGGCCTTTCAAGAACGGGCTGAACCAGACGCTCAAGTACGTCGCCTCCTCAAACCCCGACGCTGACCTGGCGTGGCCGAACTCCCAGCTGTTGAGCGGCGACGTCCCAGCCGAAGTCGCTGCCTTGCGCGAGCAGCCCGGTGGCAACCTCGTGATCATGGGGAGCGGCCAACTCGTCCGGTCTTTGCTTCCCCGCGGGCAGGTCGACGAACTGTTCCTGCTGATCCACCCGATCGTGCTCGGCTCAGGCCAGCGCCTCTTCGGCCCGACGGACGAGGCGGTCTCATGGTCACTTGTCGACAGCGCCACCACGTCCACCGGCGTGATCATGGCGACCTACCGTCCCTGATGGCGTGTGCTCATCTGGAGGCCTCCACGCGGGCTGCCACCGCACGTCTGCGACTGACGTACGCGGGTGAGGCTGCACCTCAAGGGTCGCTGCATAACCGCGCTGTGTCAGGCTCTTCCTGCGTCGATCCGTGCTCTCAGGCCGTGCGTCCCACCGCTGCGTTCTTACGCTCGACCCTTCGTGTCCGCATTCAGCCTGACGCATCCGCGACCCTGCTGTCCTGGCGGATGGGCGTCCTTCTCTGTCGGTCTGAGGCTCACGCTCGTTGGGGCCGTCGCTCAAGGCGTCGCGTGGGGGCTTGCGTCAGATCGTGAACGCACATCGTTGAAGCGCCGCGTGTGAACGCACTAGGCACCGCCTCCCGCGCGTCCGAAGAACTCTGCGCGCTTGGGTGACGACAGCCAGTGGTCGACGTCTTTGACGTCGTGTGTCGCAACGACTGTGGGCATGGTGGCCCCCGGCCTCGGGTCGACGACTTCGACCGCTGCTTCACGTTACGTCGCTGGCCACCGGGGGGCATGACATCGCTGGGCCATTGGTGACGAGCAGGTTGAGCATGCTGGGTCTGCCCCCGGGGGTGGCCTCCGCCCACTCGCGCAGCCGATTCGCGATGAGCTGGGGTCAGCGGCCGGTGTAGTGCTGGTCGGCGACGTCGAGTGCCTCGTCGAGCAGGGCCAGGCCCTCACGCAGCTCGTCGGCGGTCGTCGTACAGGGTGGTACGACGTGCAGCCGGTTGAAGTGCGTGAAGGGCCAGAGACCGCGCTCCTTGCAGGCGTTGGCAAGGTCGAGCATCGGCTGGGCGTCGGCGCCGGCGGCGTTGAACGGCACCAGGGGCTCGTGGGTGTCGCGGTCGCGGACCAGCTCGAGGGCCCAGAACATGCCGAGGCCGCGGACCTCGCCGACCGAGGGGTGGCGGGCGGCGAGCTTCTCCAGCTCCGGCCCGATCACCTCCTCGCCCATGGCGCGGGAGTGGTCGACGATCCCCTCCTCCTTGAAGATCTCGATGGAGGCGACGGCACTCGCGCAGGCCAGCGGGTGGCCGGAGTAGGTGAGGCCGCCGGGGTAGACCCGCCGTTGGAAGGTCTCGTTGATCGCGTCGTTGATCAGGACGCCACCGAGGGGGACGTAGCCGGAGTTCACGCCCTTGGCGAAGGTGATCAGGTCGGGGACGACCTCCCAGTGCTGGATCGCGAACCACTCACCGGCGCGCGCGAAGCCCGACATCACCTCGTCGGCGATCATCACGATCCCGAACTCGTCGCACAGCGCCCGGACGCCCGCGAGGTAGCCGGCCGGCGGCACCAGGATGCCGTTGGTGCCGACCACGGTCTCGAGGATGATCGCGGCCACGGTCGCCGGGCCTTCGAACGTGACCAGGTCACGCAGGTGGGCGAGCGCCCGCTCGCCCTCCTCCTCCTCGGTGCTCGCGTGGAAAGCGGAGCGGTAGAGGTAGGGCCCGAAGTAGTGCACGACGCCGGAGAGAAGCGGCTCGTTGGGCCAGCGGCGGGGGTCGCCTGTCATCGAGATCGAGGCGGCGGTGGCGCCGTGGTAGGAGCGGTACGCCGCGAGCACCTTGTGCCGGCCGGTGTGGAGGCGCGCCATGCGTAGCGCGTTCTCCGTCGCCTCCGCGCCGCCGTTGGTGAAGAACACCCGGCTCAGGTCACCCGGGGCGACCTCCGCGATCAGCCGCGCCGCCTCCGAGCGCGCGTCGTTGGCGAACGATGGCGCGATGGTCGTCAACTGCCGCGCGTAGTCGGCGATCGCCTGCACGAGCTTCGGGTGCTGGTAGCCGATGTTGACGTTCACCAGCTGGCTGGAGAAGTCGAGGTAGCTCCGGCCGTTGTAGTCGGTGAACCGCGAGCCCGAGGCGCTCCGGATCGGCAACGGGTCGATGAGGGCCTGCGCCGACCAGGAGTGGAAGACGTGGGCCCGGTCGAGCGCGCGCACCGTCTCCTCGTCGGTACGGATACCGGCCAGGGGACCGTCGTACGTCGGGGTCATGTCTGCCTCCCAGCGGTGGGTCGGGAAGCCGAGGCCGATCTTCGAGCGCAGTAGCACATGGGTTTGCCCCTGCCGTGCCGATGAGGTGAGGGTAGATCCTCGGGGGTGGAATATACCCACGATGGAGGCCGTCCGCCTGGAAGGTGGGGCGCCGGCCAGTGGGCCCTGGCGCCTGTCAGCGACGTCCGCAGCTGGCCCGTCGCCCATGCTCACGACCCGGGCGCCCGGCTCAGGACCTGCGAGTGCGGTCAGACCTTGTCCGCATCACCCAGCAGCTCGAGGGAGCCTCCGACGGCACTCTGTGCGCACCCGACCGTGCGCTCCACGAGGCCCAGTGGCATCGGCAGATGGCGCAGCGTGTGGACACCGGTTCAAAGCCAACAGGCCCTGACCTCTGCGTTTCCGCAGGTCAGGGCCTGTCTTTCGTAGCGGGGGCAGGATTTGAACTTGCGACCTCTGGGAGCATTCGCGACGTTCCCGACGACTACCCATCAGGCCAGAACCAAGCCGATTCACGCTCAACGGTGCGGGATTCAGCCGCTCTGACATTGCCGACTATCACCCACTGGCACTCCCCAGAGCTGTCCCAATCCGGACACAAAATGGACACTGGATCGAGTCTCCAGGGAGACACCCCCATCCACTTCGATCGAGTTTGGAGAGGGACTCCGACCCGGCAGTCCGCTGGCGGCGCTGGAGTTCTTCGGGAACGTCCACCGGTCGCGGTCAGGGCTCGCCGGGTGTCCGAACACAACCCACCTCGCGCGGCGCAGTGGTCCAGGACCGCTCGTCTCATCGCAGCGGTCCGCCGCGCATGGCCGAGAGCACGTACTCAGCAATCGCGAGCGCTGACGTCGCCGCCGGGGAGGGCGCGTTTCGGACGGCCGTCACCGTGTCGAAGTGGCTGATGCGGAAGTCGTCCACAAGGGAACCGTCTGGGTCGACAGCCTGTGCGCGGACCCCCGCCGGTGCGCGATCGACGTCGGACACGGCCAGATCGGGAACGTAGGTCCGCGCCTCGGCGACGTAGGCCCCTTTGGAGAGGGAGACACGCATCTCCCTCACTCCGGCCCGCCAGTGTCTGCGGAACAGGCGGCGGGCACCCGGCGAACGCGCCATGTCCCACATGTCTCTCGCGTTGGCGTCGCGAAGCCGGTAACCCTCCCGGGCCAGCGCCAAGACAGCATTCGGACCAATGTCCACCTCACCCCCCACACGCGGCGTGAAGTGCACGCCAAGGAACGGGTACGCCGGGTCGGGCACCGGGTAGACCAGGCCTCGCACCAGTGACCGACGCTCCGGACGCAACCGGTAGTACTCACCCCTGAACGGGATGATCACCGGATCCCGCTGGTCCCCTGCCGCGTTCGCCAACACGTCGGACTGCAGGCCGGCGCAAATGACGACCCGGCTGCAGCGGATCTCGTCTCCGTTCGCGCACCGGATGACGGCGGCGCCGTTCTCCTGACTGATTGCCTGGACCTCACGACCGGTCCACACAGCACCCCCGAGCGTCGCGACGTCGTCCGCATAAGCCGTACACACCGCCGCGAAGTCGACGATCGCGGTGGACGGCGAGTACACCGCGGCCACCCCGGCTACGTGAGGCTCGACCTCGCGCATCGCTGCCTGGTCAAGGCGGCGGACGCCCGGGACCCGGTTGGCGTGGGCGCGCTGTTCGAGCACGGCGAGCTTTTCGAGCTCGGAGTCGTCCCGGGCGACGATCAGCTTGCCGATCTCTCGGTACTCGAGCCCCCGGTCCAAGCAGTACTCCTTGAGGAGCCGTCCCCCACGTCGGCACAACGTCGCCTTCAAGGAGCCCGGCGGGTAGTAGATGCCGGCGTGCACGACCCCGGAGTTGTGGCCACTCTGGTGGGTCGCGACCGAGGCTTCCTTCTCCAGCACGATCACCTCGCGCCCGGCCTGGGCCAGCGCTCGTGCCAGGGCCAACCCCACGATGCCCGCGCCGACGACCACGACACGCTCGCGCGCACTCGCCCACATACCTCGAGCCTAGGGGCATGTTCGTTCCTGGCAAACGTTCTGCAGTGTTAGCGTACCTCCGTGTTAACCACAGCCGAACACTCCGCCAGCTTCGACTTCACCGGCTCAGTGGTCCTCGTGACCGGCGGCGGCACCGGGATCGGGCTCTCGGTGACTCAGGCATTCCTCGGGTCCGGGGCGACTGTGGTGGTGGCGGGGCGACGACCTGAGCCGCTGGATCAAGCGGTCGCCGAGGCCGGAGCGGATAGAGGGCTCGCCATACCGTGCGACGTAGGGGATCGGCAGGCCGTACAGCACCTCGTCCAGAGCATCGTGGCGCGTTTCGGTCGGCTGGACGTGGTCGTGAGCAACTCTGCGATCTTCGTCTCCAGCGCGCTCGCGGACCTCGACGAGGACACGTGGGAGCAGATGAGACGGGTCAACGTCGACGGCTTCTACTACCTGGCGCAAGAGACCCTCCCCCTGCTTGAGGAGTCTGGCGGGAGCCTCATCGCCGTCTCCAGTGTGTCGGGAGACCGGGGCGACTGGGGCCAGGCCGGCTACAACGCGACCAAGGCAGCCGTGTCCAACTTCGTCCGTTCGTTGGCCCTCGACTACGGGCCCCGCGGAGTCCGGATCAATGCCGTGGCACCGGCCTTCACCGTCACCGACATGACGCGTGGTGTGGCGGAGAATCCCGACGCTCGCCGCGTGTTCGAGAACCGAGTGGCGTTCGGGCGGTTGGCCGGCCCCGACGACATCGCCGGATCGGTCCTGTTCTTGGCAAGTAATGCGGCGGCGTACGTGACGGGCGTCGTCCTGCCTGTGGACGGAGGGACGAGCGCCTCGACCGGGCAAGGGCACTTCGTCTAGTCGGGCCCCGCGACGTCCTCGCCGAAAGTCTCAGCCAAGTAGCTCGTTTCGCACGAACTCGAGCTCGCGGGCGACGTAGTCGGTGATGTCACCGTTCTTGAGCTCGGCCGGGAGCACGTCCCAGGTATAGGTCTCGATCTCGAGGTGGTCCGACAACGGCGACTCTCGGTGGAGTCGAAGCGCCTCCTGCACCGCGTAGCGAGTGGTCCCGAACGCGCCCAGCTCCTCCAGGAACACTGGGACATGGAAGTGGGTGCGCAGCTCGGCGGGCCGCGGGTCCTGCTCGAAGGCATCAAGGGCCTCGCCAAGGTTCAGAAACTGCTCCGCGTCCTCTCCACGCCGCAGGGTGCTCTGGCTGAGGTAGATCGTGTCGGTGAAGCGCCGTAGCTCGGGCACGACCTCGGGCGTGAGCTCTCCGACGCGCAAGGCGGCGGCCTCCTGCAGCTTGAAGATCGGAATGCCCGCGGCGACGAGTCCCTCGAGCGAGGTGCGTACGTCCTCGAAACCGACCGACTGGTGACCGATGTCAAAGACGACGCCGAGATGTCGGCGGACCAGCCCCTCGGCCTCGGACAGAGGCACTCCCGCGGCCACGGCCAGCTCGGCGACGCCGGCGCGTGAGTGGATCCGCTCGCGAAAGTAGGAGATCGTCTCGTCGGTGGTCTCCAGGTAACAGGCCGGCTCCGGTTCGAGGGCGAGCTTCACCCGGCGTCCCGTTCCAGCTTCCAGCTGGACCAGGTGCGCCACGACGCGGAAGAGCTGCGAGGTGAAGCGATCGACGTACGACGCGTCCACGACGTTGGGCCGGAAGGCGAGGGGAGCCGTTTGGATGCTGGCACTGACGGGCGGAAGTGCCACCTCGGCCAGGATGTCCGCGACCTGACAGGTGTAGACAACGCGTTCGTCCGTGGTCCAGTCGGGCTCGTACACACGTTCCATCACCCGACCGCCCTTGAACGGACCGTACGGGAAGGCGTTGACGGTGTAGACGTAGAGGTCCTCCTGGGCGAGGAATGCCGACAGCCAGGCGCGCTGCGCCGCGTCTCCGGTGAGCGTCGCCGCTGCCGCCGCGGAGATCCTTAGAGAAACGCCGAATGGGCGTTCCGGGGAGACCCGCCGCTTGACCGCGGGAAGGTAGGTTTCGAGACTCTCGCGCATCTCGGCCCAGGTGTCCCCGGGGTGAACGAGCGTCGAGTAGGTCAGATGGCCGAGACCGTTCCCCAAGTCCATCTGACTCCCGTTCTGTTCATCCTGAGTGAACAAACCGTAGAGTCACGCTGACTAAGTGTCAATGGAGGGCGACGAGGCTCAGTGGCGTTGGCCGTGCACGAACCAGATGCCCTCGAAGGTCTCGGAGCCCAGGTTGCGCAGGACGTGGGGGATCGACGAGTCGAACCCCAGGGACTCGCCCGGGTGAAGCTTGAAGACCTCGTCCCCGACCGTCACCGCCACCTCGCCGGACAGCACGTATCCGTACTCGTACCCGTCGTGGGTGATCAGATCGCCGTCGGCGGAGGCGGCGCCCGGGGCGTACGCGATCTTCATGAAGTTCACGCCATGCTCGGGTGTCGCCGCGAGACGCTCCCATACGACGCCTTCGGCCATGCTGAGTTGCGGTCGGTGGCTCGGGTGGACCACTGACACTCGGTTCGCATACTCGGACGGTTGCCAGGCATTGGTGGGATCCGCCGGATGGAGCTCCTGGCCGGGCGACACACCGACGCCGTTGGTCGCGGCGTACGGGCGATCCTCGAACAGTTCGTCTACTGAGACATTCAGCAACCGCGAGAAGGTGTAGAGCGTCGCTACCGAAGGTTGTGACTTGCCGTTCTCTATCTGGGAGATCAGGGACGGGGAGACGTCCGCCTGGCGGGCCAGCTCGCGCAGCGTCAGACCCGCTCGGACGCGGACCTCCTTCAGCCGTCGGCCCAGATCTTCCATGCCATCCTCTTGCTTCCCCGATAGGTGCGTCGGCCGTCTCTCATGCCGTCGCAAGGCTTCGATGAGATTAGCAGGACTGCACGCGCCTCACCCTTGCTCAGCAGGACCCGCGCGCCGAATGGTCAGTCCCACTACCTCGATTCAACCTGGCGTTTAGTGTGACCAAACACTATGCTGCGGCGTGCGTGATGTCGAGCATCGACGGCGGAGGACACACAGAAAGCGAGCGAGGGGTGACGGACGCGATGCGAGCACTGGTGGTGGGCGCGACCGGAATCGTCGGCCAGGCCGTCGCTGGTCTGTTGGTGGACCAAGGCTGGACGACATTCGGCCTGTCCCGCAGCGGTGGCCGGCCGCATGGCGTGACGCCCGTAGTCAGCGACCTCTCCGACCCTGACCATCTTTCCTCCGCTCTGGCCGAGGTGCGGCCGAACCTGGTCGCGATCACGGCCTGGACCCGCTGTGAGACCGAGGCGGAGAACATCGAGGTCAACGGCGGTGCGGTGCGGCATCTGTTGGCTGCGCTCGAGCCAGCGGGGTCCGTCCGGCACGTCGCCCTGATGACGGGGCTCAAGCATTACCTGGGGCCGTTCGAGGCGTACGCCGTCGGCAAGATGCCCGACACCCCGTTCCACGAGTACGAGCCACGGCTCTCCTCGCCGAACTTCTACTACGCCCAGGAGGACGAGCTCTTTGCCGGCGCCGAGCGGAACGGCTTCACCTGGAGCGTCCATCGCGCTCACACCGTGTTTGGCTTCGCGACCGGGAACGCGATGAACATGGTGGCCACGATCTGCGCCTACGCGAGCATCTGCAAGGAGACTGGACGGCCGTTCGTTTTTCCCGGGTCGGAGACCCAGTGGAACGGTGTCACTGACGTCACCGACGCCGAGCTGCTCGCAGAGCAGATCCTGTGGTGCGCCACCGACGAGCGCGGCCAGAACGAGCCGTTCAACATCGCCAACGGCGACGTGTTCCGGTGGCGCTGGCTCTGGCCGCAGGTCGCGGAGTACTTCGGACTGGCATGGGAAGGCTTCGAGGGCGAGCCACGCACCCTCGAGACGGCTATGGCAGGTGCCGAAGGTGTGTGGGGAGAAATCGTCTCCCGCCACGGACTCGTGGAACCCCAACTCGCACGGGTCGCATCGTGGTGGCACACCGACGGCGATCTGGGACGCAACATCGAGGTGCTCACCGACATGAACAAGAGCAGGAACGCCGGCTTCGCTGCCTACCGCGACACCCGCGACGCCTTCTTCCGGTACGCCGAGCGTTATCGAGCTGCGCGGATCATCCCCTGAGCACACGCGGGGCGGGTGCGACTTCACCCATCCGTCCCGCGTGTCATCAACCGTTGGGTGAGACGTGCAGGGTCGCGTCGAGCTCGATGTGGGCCTTGATGGTCGCCGGCGTCGGGTGGTGGGCAGTGTCGAGCGCCGCCTTCGCGTTGTCGATGTCGAAGTGCTCGGTCACGATCCCGGAGAGGTCGATGCCGCTGTGAGCGAGGAACCTCAGGGTCTCGGGCCACACCCCCGGTGAACCGATCGACCCGGTGATCCGCAGCTCCTTGGACTGGATGAGTCCCAGCTTCGCAGGCGCGTCCTGGCCCACGTCGATACCGATGTAGGCGACTCTGCCTTGGAAACAGACCAGCTGCAGGGCCTGGGCCATCACGCTCGGACGACCGGTCGCCTCCACGACGAGGTCGGCCCCCCGACCGTCGGTGAGGTCGTGGAGCAGAGTTTCAAGCTCCTCGGGCGCGACTGCGTGGTCGGCGCCGTGGGAACGTGCCGCCGCTCGGCGTTCCGGCGAGGGCTCGACCACGACCACGCGTGCTCCCATCGCACCGGCTGCGGCAACCACGGCTAGCCCGACGGGCCCGGCGCCGAGCACCACCACCAGGTGGCTCGCGTCGACCCCTCCTGCCCGGACGATGGCGTAGTAGGCGACGCTGAACGGTTCGACGAGCGCTCCCATGGTCCAGCTGAGCTGATCCGGCAACCGATGCAACCACTCAGGCCGAGCGACGAAGAACTCTGCGGCGGCGCCGCTGATCGAGAACCCGAAGTGGTCGGCGCCGATCACGCACTCACCTACGACCCTGTCGCCGGGAGCCACCGAGGTGACCTTGCCGCCGACGGCCACCACTTCACCGGACCACTCGTGACCGGGGATCAATGGGTACGAGAAGGGGATGATGTATCGCCCTTCGAGCAGGTCGATGTCCGAGTGACAGACGCCGACAGATCTCGCCGCCACCAGCACCTCGTCGTCGGTGATGTCGGGGATCGGCAGCTCCTCGACGCTGGCCACTCCCCTGTCGGTGTACTGCAGTGCTTTCACTCGTCGTCCCTTCCTGTTGCGTTCGGGTCAGCGCGCCTCGACGAGCACCTTGGCCTGGTCTCCCGACGGGTCGAGGAGGGTCTCGAAGCCGGCCTTCACCACGTCGTCCATCCCGATCTGAGCGGTGACAACCTTCTCGACCGGGTAACGCCCCGACGAGATCAGGCTGATGATCCGCGGCCAGTCCGAGACCGGGTAGCACCAAGTTCCTGCGAGGGTGACGTCGTGCTCGGACAGCACCATGGGCTCGATGGACGCGGGGCCGGTGTGGAGGCCCGTCTGGGAGATCCGTCCGGCGGCGCGAACGGCCGCGATCGCCGCCTGGAGCGCTCGCTCGTTGCCGGAGCACTCGATGACGGCGTCGACGCCGATGCCGTCGGTGTGGTCCTTCACCCACGCGACCACGTCCATCTGTGAGGGGTCCACGACCTCGCCGACGTCCAGGCTCCGGGCCAGCGCGGCACGCGTCGGGTTGGGCTCGGAGATGACGACGCGGGCGCCGTTGGCCGCGGCGTAGAGGGAAGCCAGCGCACCTATTGGGCCCGCTCCGGTCACGAGCACCGTGTCGCCGGGCCGCACCTGCGCGACGTCCACGCCGTACGCCGCGACAGCGCCGGGTTCCACCAGCGCGCCCTGTAGGTCGCTTACGTCGTCGGGCAGGACGCTCACGTTCCGCGCCGGTACGACCGCGCGTTCGGCGATGCCTCCCCATGCGTCGCTCAAGCCGACGCAGGCCATGGTCCGGCACAGGTGGTTGAGTCCGCGTCTGCAGTAGTAGCACTCACCGCAGTAGAGAAGCGGCATCACCGAGACCCGCTGCCCGGAGCGCACGTGGTCGACGTCACTGCCGACCTCGAGCACTTCCCCAGAGAACTCGTGGCCCAGGATCTGGGGAAGCTGCGACCCGTTGAGCGCATGTGGCTCGGAGGGGATCACGATCGGTCCCATCGCGAACTCGTGGAGGTCGGTGCCGCAGATGCCACACCACAGCGGTTTGAGCAGGACCTCGTGTGGTCTTGGTCCCGAGGGCTCCTCGACCTCCTCCACGCGGATGTCCTGGGCGGCGTGGAACACAGCTGCCTTCATGAGTAGAAGCTCCCTTCGATGGTGGGGTCGAACAGCACCTTGCCTTCGAGCCCGCCTGAGGCGAGGCGTTCGAGCTGAGCGGGCACGTCGTCGAGCGGGCGGACGGAGTCCAGCAACTCCGTCGGGACATCGGTGGTCGCGAGGATGTCGAGGGCAGGCGCGAGGTCATCGGCACAGACGTGGGCCAACGTCGTGAGCACCGAGATCTCCTGCATCACGATCGGGTGGAGGTCGACCTGTTGGGGGGCGCCGGGGATGCCCACCTGGAGCACGGTGCCGGCTGGTCTCAGCAGCGAGACGGCCTTGTCGAGCTGACCGGGGGCACCGCTCGCCTCGATCACCAGGTCGGCGGGACCCCCGAGGATGTCGCGGATGTCGCTCGGTTCGACTCCGGCGTCGAAGACCCGGGTGGCTCCGAGTCGCGTGGCGCGCTCGAGGCGGCTGCCGGGCAGGTCGATGACTGTGAGGTCGACCTCGGCGAGTGCTCCGAGCGCGGTGAGCACGAACGTGCCGATCGCGCCTGCGCCGATGAGGACCACTCGGTCCCCGTCGCGGACACCGGACCGCCGCGCGGCGTGCAGGCCGACGGCCATCGGTTGTGCGAGCCCCGCGGCGTCGACAGACAACTCGTCGGGAAGTGGCGAGAGTGTGCTTTCCGGGACCGCCACCAGCTCTGCCATGCCTCCTGCTGTATTCAGTCCCAGCGTGTAGTACCGACGGCATACGTTGGTGCGACCTTCACGGCAGCGGTCGCACGTGCCGCACGAGACGCCGGCACCAGAGGCCATCACGCTGCCGACCCGATGCCGACCCCCGCGAGCCTCTCGCACCACCTCGCCGACGAACTCGTGCCCCAGGATCATCGGTCCACTGTGACCGGTCACCGGATGAACTCGGTCGACAGGGAAGGTGCGGGGTCCGCTCTTCCACTCTGTCGCGTCAGTACCGCACATGCCAGAACGCAGGACCCGCAAGAGCACCTCGCCGTCGCGCGGCTCGGGGTCGGGGACCTCAGTGATCCGGACGTCGTGGTCGCCGTGGTAGACGGCAGCGCGCATCACGCCTCCGAGGGAGCCCGCGCCGCGCTCCCGGCCTTGGTGTTGAGGTGCGACTGGGACTCGCGCAGAGTCGGAAGGGAGCCACCAACCGTGAAGTAGCGCTGCCCTGCGACCAGTAGCTCCTCGGCGGGGAACTTGGTCACCACCTCGCAGCCATCGGCGGTCACCACCATCTCCTCCTCAATGCGCGCTGCCCCGACCCCGTCGGCCGAGGGCCAGTACGTCTCGATCGCGAAGAACATCCCCTCGCGAAGCTCCTCGGGATGCTCCATCGAGACAAGGCGGGAGAAGATGGGCTTCTCCCAGATCGACAGGCCGACGCCGTGACCGTACTGCAGCCCGAAGGCCGCTTCTTCGGTCGGGAAACCGAACTCCTCCGCCTTGGGGAACTCTGCGACCACGTCGGCGGTGGTCGCTCCGGGCCGGACCACCGAGATCGCGCGATCCATGTACTCGCGGGCACGGACGTACGCGTCCTGCTGGGCGTGACTAGCGGATCCCACGGCGAAGGTGCGGTAGTAGCAGGTGCGGTAGCCCTCGTAGCTGTGGAGGATGTCGAAGAAGGCGGGGTCCCCAGGGCGGATCAGGCGGTCGGAGTACACGTGGGGGTGAGGCGAGCACCGTTCACCGGAGATCGCATTGACTCCCTCGACGTACTCCGAGCCCAGGTCGTAGAGCACCTTGGACACCAGCCCGACGGTCTCGTTCTCGCGGACGCCGGGCCGAAGGAACTCGTACAGCTCGGAGTACGCCGCGTCGACCATGGAAGCAGCTTGGGTGAGGAGTGAGATCTCGTCGTCGGTCTTGATCGCGCGCGCCCTGAGGAACACCTGCTGTCCGTCGGCCACCTCGATTCCTGCGTTGCGCAGGGCGAACAGCACGGGCAGTTCTGCCACGTCGACGCCGACGGGCTGGTCAAGGACACCGAACTTTTCAAGTTCGCGTTTGATCTTGGCCGCCACTTCGTCGGCGATGCCCGCGTCGGGGTTGAAGGCGCCTCGGAGGGTCGAGATGCCGGCGCGCGCCCCGGACTCGGCGCGTGCCCGCACCCCGTTCTCAGCCACCGAGCCGGGCTCGGCGTCTGCCTCCATCCTGGTCGTCCCCAGCCAGGGATTGAACAGCTCGTGATGGCGGGCCGCTGAGCCGAAGTCCCACACGATCGGGTCCGAGTTGCGGGTCACCAGGGCGAAGCGGATGAGCTTGTCCATCGCCCAGGTGCCGATGTGGGTCGCCGACATGTAGCGGATGTTGGCGAAGTCGAAGGCCAGGAGCGACCCCAGGTCCGAACACTCCAGCTCCGCACGCAGGCGGGCCAGCCGCTCGCTGCGGAGGCGGTCGAAGGAGATGCGGTTCTCCCAGTCGACCGCATTCGTGCCGAAGGTCGCGGTGCTGTGGGGGCTCATCGGTGGCCTCTCTGTCGGATGTGCTGGGTGAAGACGTCTGTGTTGGGGATGTCGCTGTCATGGCGGCCTGGTCAGGCTGTGAGGCCGCCCCGCTTTCCGCGGGTGCGAGCGAGGGTGTAGATGACGGCCGCGACCAGGATCAGCAGGCCCTGGAAGTAGAACTGGGACGTCGAGCCGAGCCCGAGGAACGTCGTCGCATTCAACACCTGCTGGAGGAGCAGCGCACCGAGGAGCGTTCCGATGAACGTGCCTCTGCCACCCAGGAGGCTCGTGCCTCCCAGTACGACCGCGGTCACGCTGGTGAGGGTGAATCCTTGCCCTTGCGAGGGGTCACCGATTCCGTACTGACCCATCAGGACGACGGCGCCGAGGAACGCGAAGAGAGACGAGCCGACGTAGGCGAGAACGATCGTTCGGGTTACAGGGATCCCGATTCGCCGCGCGGACTCCTCGTCCGAGCCCACCGCCCGGAGACGCCAGCCCCACGGGCGCCAGCGCAAGCCGAACTCCATGAGGAACGCGATCACCACCAAGGCGATGAACACGGCGGGGATCGCGCCGTACACGTAGTTGATGTTGTTCTGGAAGGTCGTCGAGATGAAACCGCCCTGGGTGGGCCGGAGCAGGAACGCGAACCCACCCAGGGCGATGTACAGGGTCAGGGTCGCCGCGATCGGCGTGAACTTGAGGAACCTGATGAGACAGCCGTTGACCACCCCCACCGCGACCGCCACCGCCACCATCAGCACGAGGCCGGTGATCAGATGGCCGGCCGTCGTCCCGTCGTTGGCGTAGAACGATGAGACGACCACGAGGAAGCCAGCCAGTGGACCGACCGAAAGGTCGATCCCGCCGGTGAGGAGAGCGATGTTCTGGCCGATCGCGATAAACCCGACCGCCGTCGCGGCCGCCAGCGTGGTGTAGATGTTGAAGTCGGAGAGGTAACGGTCGTTGCCGGGGTTGATGTAGGCGGCCAGGCCGAGCATCACCAGGACCAGCAGGACCGAGGGCGTGTAGTCGCCTTGGATGAACCGGCGCACCCACGAGCTCGATGCTCGCCGTCGAGCGGCCACCTGCACGGTCTCCGCAGTGGAGGTGACGGCGTTGGAGACGATCAGCTCCTCGGTCACATCATCGCCGGTCAAGGTCGCCACGACCTGACCCCGCGACATCACCAGGACTCTGTCGCACAGTCCCTCGAGCTCTTTGGAGTCCGACGAGGAGATGATCACCGGGACTCCTCCTTCGGAGGCCGTGCGCAGGATCCCATAGATCTCGGCACGTGCGCCGACGTCGACGCCTTGGGTCGGTTCGTCGGCGATCAGCACCGCAGGCTCGGACAGCAGAGCCCGAGATATGACGACTTTCTGCTGGTTTCCGCCGGACAGCGAAGTCACGTTGGCATCGAGAGACGGCGCCCTGACCGACAGCGCCTGAAGAGAGGTGCGAACGCGGTCGACTTCCACACGGCGACTGAGGAGAGGTCCGCGACGGAAACGCCGCAGTGCGGAGACCGCTGCGTTCTCGCGCACGGACAGGCTGCCCAGGAGCCCCTCCGAGATCCGGTCTGAGGGCATGTAGGCAGTTCTGTGGAGCAGCTCGCTGCCCTTCAGCGTCCGTCCGCCGACCGCGACGGATCCCGAGAAGGACTCGAGTCCTGCGAGGGCCCGGAGAAGCTCGCTCTGCCCGTTGCCGACCACGCCGGCAAGTCCAACGATCTCGCCTCGCTCGGCCGAAAGGGACACCGACGAGAATCCAGGCCCGGAGAGGTCGTCGACAACGAAGTTCGCCTCGTCGTCCGCCGCAGCGTGTTTGGGCGGGAAGGTGGACTCCAGCGTGCGGCCCACGATGAGGGCGAGGAGCTCGGAGTCGGTGATGTCATCGACTCGGGAGGTACCCCTGACGCGCCCGTCTCGAAGGACGGTGACGCGGTCGGCGATCTCGCGTACCTCTGCGAGGCGGTGGGTGATGTACACCACGGAGGTGCCGGCCGCCACGAACTCGCGCACCCGGCCGAAGAGGAGGTCGACTGCGTCGCCTCCGAGGGGTGCGGTGGGTTCGTCAAGGATGAGCAGTCGCGGGCGAACAGCGAATGCCTTTGCAATCTCGAGCAGGTGCTTTTCCGCGAGGGTCAGGGACTCGACGCGTTCGCTGAGGTGTACGCGGAGACCGACGCTGTCGAGGAGCTCGCGGGCCACCTTGTTGGTGGACTGCCCGCGGAAGGTGGATCGCGGCAGCGCGACCTGGAAGTTCTCCAGGACCGTCATGTCGGGCAGCAGCGCCGGGTGCTGATGAACGATGGCGATGCCGAAGTCCGCCGCCGAACGAGGCGTCAGGCCGGTCACCTGGTCGCCCTGGACGAGGATGGTTCCGGTGTCTGGTTGGACGGTCCCGGACGCGACGTTCATCAGGGTCGACTTCCCGGCGCCATTCTCGCCGAGGATCGCATGGACCTCTCCCGGCAACACCTCGATGGACACGTCGCTCAGAGCGGGCGCGCCGGAGTACGACTTCGAGATGCCTGAGAGCTCGATCGTCGCCTGCTTGGTGGGGGCGATGTCGCTGTCGATCACGGGCCTCTGTGTCTCTCTGGTGCGGGGGGCTCGGGGCCGGCGAAGGAGTAGCCGGCCCCGAGCCCTCGGATGGGCAGGGACAGATATCTGCCTCAGTTGCTGAGCTTGGCCTGCTCCGGGCCTGGCATCTGTGCTGAGAGGTAGACGTCGCCGGGCAGGTCCGGCTTGCACTGCACCGGGTTCGGCTTGCCGCTCACCGAGTCCTCGAAGACAGGGCCCTTGAACGATGTGTCCGTGGGGATCTGGCCTCCGGTAGCCTTCGCGACCGCGCCAGTCAACCGCCAGTCGCACGTTGTCGTTGCCGGTTGCGACGGTCGTCATCTTGAACGGGTGACCCTGGTCCTTCATCTGCTGCCAGAAGCAAGACAGGGAGTTGCCGTCGGAGGTGGCCAGGGCGGGGATATTGCGTCCGCTCTTGGTGAACAGAGGCAGGGAGCTGACCAAGGTAGGACCGAAGTCAGAGACGATGACGTCGATCTTGGGGTACTTCGCGATGTCTGCGGTGAGCAGCTGCTGGGTAAGGGTCGGGTCCCAGTTGGTCGGTTGGAAGGGAGTCTGGCCGATGAACTTGTAGCTGTCGGGCAGGTTCTTGCGCAGCGCGTTGTACTCCGTGGTGCTCTGGCTGTTCCCGGCGGGGCCGCCGAGGAACAGGATGTTGCCGCCACCGGGCACGTTCTTCTTGATCCAGGCTGCCCAGTTGTTGCCGTCGTTGGCGAAGTCGTCGCCGATCCACTGGTCGTAGTTGACGCCGGCCTTGCCGCCTGCGTCCACGCGGTAGGGAACCGTCACCACGCCGGCCTTGTACGCCTCGGTGAGGGCGGGCAGCACCGCTTTCCCGGAGTCGGGGAAGACGACCATCGCGTTGACGCCCGAGGAGACCATGCCCTTGATGTCGGAGATTGCCTTCTGGGTGTTGCCCTGGCCGTCGGCGTACTCGAAGCCGGTCACGCTCGGGCACTTCTGCGGCCTCCTCCTTCCCGGAGGCGGTGGTCACCAGGCGCCAGCTGTTGCCGCCGAAGCCGTCGAGCAGCGCGAACTTGATCGGCTTGGTGCCGCACCAGGACGGGGCGCCGTCCACATGGGTGACTGCGTCGCCGGTGGATCCGGTCGCCTGACTGGTGCCGCCGGCATTGCCACCGCAGCCGGCGAGCACCAGCGTGGCCGTTGCGCTCAGTGCTGAGATCACAGCGAGCTTGGTGCGTGAGTTCATCCTTGTCTCCTGTTGGTTGGGCGCCACCAGTGGTTGCGCTCTATCGGCCCCGGAGCCGAGGTCTTGTGATGTCGGGCGTGCATGGTGCGTGTTACCCAGGTGAGGTGGAACAGCTGGCCGCCGGGTCAGAACCTGGGCGACGGCCTTCCAGTTGACGGTGTAGAGAGAGATGCCGATCGCGAGAGCCGCGGCCTGGACCAGGGGTGAGATGGCTGGCGAGAAGCCGAGGACGCTGACGAGGGTGACCAGCTGCTCCAGGAAGACAGCAGCGATCACCGTGGGCAGTGGGAAGCCTCGGCCACCGAGCAACGAGGTCCCGCCGAGCACGACGACGGCGATCGAGGGCAACAGGAACTGGTCACCGACGAACGAGGTGGGCTGCGCGGTGATGCCGCCGATCAGGATGCCGCCGAGGCAGTACAGCAGCTGTGCCCAGACGTAGGCCAGGCCGCGGTGGGAGCGAGACTTGATGCCGACGGCACGGCTGGTGCGCTGGTTGGCGCCGTTGGCCTCGAACCGACGCCCCGACACGGTGAGCTTCACCAGCACCGACACCACCAGGAGTGCCCCCAGGGCGAAGAAGACCGCATGCGGGATGCCCCCGGTGGAGTCTGCCCCGATGCGTGCCATGAGGTCCGTCGTGATGCGGGGACGGCCTCCTGACACGTGGAGGTTCACGCCGTATAGCAAGGCGTTCATACCCAGGGTTGCGATGATGGCGTTGAGCCCGAGGAAGCCGATCAGGACGCCGTTCACCACACCCGCGACCAGAGCGAAGCTGATGGCCAGCAGGATCGCGGGCAGGAGCTTGCCGTCGTTGCCGTCGGGCACATGGGTGACGGTTACGACCGCCAGGGAAAGAGCGCCAGCGACGGAGAGGTCGATACCGCCTTGCTGAACAACGAGCATCTGTCCCAAGCCGGCGATCGCCAGGACGGATGCGACCGGGAGCATCCCCGACAGCGAGGTGGAAGAGACGCTCGCGGAACTGAGCACTGCACTGACCACGAAGAGCAGAAGGGTCGCCGTCCCGATGGTCACCAGACCCTTGGACGGGGTCGGTCCGGAGCTCTTCAGCAGTTCACGCTGCGGCTCTGTGGCACCCTGCACAGTCTCGTTCTCCCGGCTTGGGGGTGTGAGCGTCTTCACACTCGTGTGAAGCGAGACTGTACAAAGTTGCATGGCAATGCACAAGCGTTCTCAGCTCTCCTTGGGCGTGTCGCCGTCATCATCGGATCAGGCGGGGGGCTCCGGCCGCAGTGTGACGCCGGCATCACGGGCCACGGCGAGGATCAGACTGGCGAAGTCCTTGCCAGCGCCGAGGCCGCTGCTCACAAGGCGTGAGTAGGCTTCCTCCGTCTCCGTGAGGACCGGCATCGGCACCTCCGCAGCGCGAGCCAGATCGAGGGCCAGGCGGATGTCCTTGCGCTGGCCCTCCGGGGTGAAGGCGACCGGAAAGGCCAGCTCGACCAAAGGTTGGGTCTTGTAGCGGCTGAACGGTGAACCGATGGCGCTGTCGTTGACGAACCCCATCAGGGCAGCACGCGAGACCCCGCCCCGGTCGGCCAGCACGGCAATCTCGGCGAGGGACTGCATCGTCACTCCCAGGAGGGCGTTGGTGCACAGCTTCACGATGTTGGCTTCAGCGCGCGAGCCCACCCGATGCACAGAACGCCCCATCCGCAGGCATAGCTGCTCGGCGACGTCGAGGCCGTCCGCATCGCCGGACAGGGCGAAGATCGCGTTCCCGGACTCCACCACGCCCGGGTTGCCGCTGACCGGGGCCGACACGTAGGCGACCCCCGCCTGGGCAGCGGCCTCGGCGGCGATCGTGGCCGCCTGTGGCGACACCGTCGAGCCGTCGATCCACAACTTGAGGCTGCGGGTGCCACCAGTGCCCGAGAGGATTCCGGTTCTCGGGTCGTGGAGTGCCGAGAGTGCACCGTCGTCGAGCACCATCGAGAAGACGGTGTCGCGCGTGGCTGCGTCCGATAGCCGCTCGAGTCGGTCGGCCCCGCGGGCGACCAGCGGGTCGCACTTGACGGGGGTGCGGTTCCACACCGACAGGGGCGTCCCTGCGTCGAGGAGACGGGAAGCCATCACGGACCCCATCCGGCCCAGACCGAGGAACGCCACCGTGTGGTTGTTATCGCCGTCGGCGCGCTGTGCGGGATTGCTCATCGTGTCTCCTGGTGGGGCGTCGCCCGTCGGGGCGCCTCGATCACGGACTGTCGAACACCGACGGATGGTGGCTGAGCTCGACGCGGGTGCGTCTGATGTGGCCTTCGAGGATCTGTTCGGCGTCAGTGGAGTTGCGGCGCTCCAGGGCATCGAGTAGGAGTCGGTGTTCGGAGTTCACGACCCACATCCGTTGCTGGCCGCCGATGGCGACGTAGGCGCGTCGGTAGTGCTGGGTGGAGTTCCACAGTCGGGTCACGATCGCGTTCAGTGGCTCGATGTGGCATCCGGCGTAGCTGCCCAGATGGAACTCGCGGTCGAGCTCGATGAACCGTCCCAGGTCTGTGTTTGCCTCGATCTGTTCCTGGATGCCCGCGAGGCGTGTCAGGTCGGCGGCGGTCAGCTGTGGCAGGCTCTCGGCCAGCGCGACCGGCTCGAGGCGCTCGCGCATCCGGTACACGACATCGAGCTCGTGCATCGACAGGCTTGGAACGCTTGCACCCTTGTGACGTTCGTGGGTCACGAGCCCTTCTGCCTCGAGGATGCGGAGCGCCTCCCGCACCGGGAGCCTGCTCGCGCCGGTCCGCTCGGCGATCTCCTCCTGACGGATCCGATCGCCCGGCTTCAGATCGTCGCGAAGGATCAGGTCCCGTACATAGGACGCGATCCTCGCCGACGCGGCCGCTTGAGGTTCCTGGTCGGCGCCCGGCTGCTCGGAGACGTCCACGCCTGTCACTCCTCGGCCTTGGTGTGTGGATGCTGCCGGTCCCAGGCTTTGCCGTTCGGGTAGCAGACCAGCTCGAACTGCATGCCCCAGGGGCTGAGGAAGTAGATCCACCGGTTGCCCTCGGCCGGTCCCTTGCTCGCCGTGGGTCCGTCGAACACCGTGATCCCTTCCGCACGCAGGTGGTCGACAGCGGCGTCGATGTCGTCGACGTAGAGAGCCAGGTGGTGTCCGCCGATGTCGCTGTTGCGAGGGATCATGTTGCGTTGGTCGGGCGCCTCGTAGTGGAAGACCTCGAAGACCGCCTGGTCCCCGCAGCGGAACCAGCGGTTCAGCATCCGCGTCTCCGGGTGCACGTTGAGATGGGTCGTCATCCAGTCGCCATCGGGTTCGTAGGGCCCCAGTGTGTAGAGGTACTCGCAGCCGAGCACCTCCACGAGGAACCGGTGGGCCTCCTCGATGTCGGGGACCGTGAAGCCGACGTGATCGAAGCGCCGCAGACCCGGCATGCCCATCTCAGACTCCATCCTGGATCCGAAACCTAGAAGAGTTCGGGTTCTGTGCGCTTTTCTACCACGTCCCTCTGGCATTTGGATCCAATCCTGTGTCAGTCTGCCTCAGATCGAAGGAGGCAGAATGCCCGAGCACCGCCCGCTGCAGCCCGCGTCGCCCTGGGTGCAGGTTGTCGCGACCGACGCCGATTGGGACTCCGCAGACGAGGGGCTGCTGCGGACGATCTACGCACAGCTGGTCTGGATCCGTTCCTTCGAGCAGTACGTGCTCGACCTCGCAGGCGCCGGACTCATCCACGGCCCGGCTCATTCGAGCATCGGGCAGGAGGGGGGCGCCGTCGGCTCGGTGCTCGCGCTCACCAGCGAAGACTCGGTCAACGGGTCACACCGCGGACACCATCAGTTCCTCGCCAAGGCTCTGCATCACGTGGAGCCGAAGGGCCTCGATCCGTTGGCCGCGCCGAGCGACGAGACGCGCGAGGTGCTCGTGCGCACGCTCGCAGAGATCGCCGGGCTCGATCGTGGTTGGTCGCACGGCCGGGGTGGGTCGATGCACCTGCAGTGGAAGGAAGCCGGCGCGATGGGCACCAACGCGATCGTCGGCGGCGGGGTGCCCCAGGCCGCTGGGTTCGCCTGGTCCCACAGGCACGCAGAGACCGACGTGGTCTCCGTGACCTATTTCGGCGACGGCGCCACCAACATCGGCTCGACCCTGGAGACGATGAACCTTGCGTCCGCCTGGGACCTCCCGGTCTGCTTCTTCATCGAGAACAACCACTACGCCGTCTCCACCACGGTCGAGGAGTCCACTGGAGAGCCTCGGCTCTCGGCACGGGGTCTCGGCTTCAACATCGCGTCCTGGAGGGTCGATGGCATGGATCCGCTCGCCGTCCACCTGGCCATGGCGGAGGCTGTCGAGCACATGCGTACTGGCAAGGGGCCGACTGTTGTGGAGGCGGATACCTACCGGTTCTTCCACCAGAACGGCGGCTTCGCGGGCAGCGCATTCGGCTACCGCACGAAGGAGGAAGAGCAGCAGTGGCGGGCTCGTGATCCCCTCACCCGCACCGCAGAGCAGCTGATCAGGCTCGGGATCCTCAGCGAGGACGAGACGCAGCAAGCGGTGACCCAGGCCAAGGCTGTCATGGACGAGATCGGTTCGGTGCTTCTGGAGCCGGATCCGGACGGGAAGCCCGGGCAGCGGCGGATCAGGCCCGCCGAATGGCCCGACCCCGCCTGGGTGGACGTCGGCGTGCGCGGCGACCTCTCCGAGCTCGACAACGCACCCTTGACTGCCGACGAATCGTCCGTCGCTGTGACCGAGACGAAGTTCATCGACGCGGTGGCCCGGGTGATGTCTCGGCGCATGGAGACCAGCAACGACATCGTCGTGATGGGCGAGGACGTCCATCGGCTGAACGGCGGCACCAACGGCGCGACCAAGGGCCTCAAGGAGACCTACCCCGATCGGGTGCTCGGCACCCCCATCAGCGAGAACGCCTTCGCGGGATTGGCCGGCGGCATCGCCCTCGACGGACGGTTCGTCCCCGTCGTCGAGTTCATGTACGCCGACTTCATGTGGGTCGCTGCAGACCAGGTGTTCAACCAGATCGCCAAGGCCAGGCACATGTACGGCGGATCCGGTGCCGTACCCCTCGTCCTCCGAAGCAAGGTGGCGATGGGCACCGGATACGGCTCACAGCACTCGATGGACCCGGCCGGGCTCTACGCCACGTCGGCCGGCTGGAGAATCGTCGCCCCGAGCACCCCCTACGACTACGTCGGGCTGATGAACACCGCGCTGCGGCTTCACGACCCGGTGCTCGTCCTGGAACACGTCGATCTCTACACCTCGTCGGGGCCGGGGCCTGTGGACGACTGGGACTACTGCCTACCGGTAGGAAAGGCATCGGTGCGACGCACCGGGACCGACCTGACGATCCTGACGTATCTGGCGATGACGCCCTTCGTTCTCAGCGCCGTCGAAGCTCAGGACGAGGTCGACGCTGAGGTCATCGACCTGCGCTGGCTCGACCGCGCCAGCATCGACTGGGACACGATCGAGGCCAGCCTCACCAAGACGAACAAGATCCTGATCGCCGAGCAGGGAGCGCGCGGCACGTCGTACGGCGGTTGGTTGGCCGACGAGATCCACCGACGCTTCTTCGACCTTCTCGATGCCCCCGTCTGGCGGGTGACCGGCGGCGAAGCCTCCCCCAGCATCAGCAAGGTGCTCGAGAGGGCCGCGATCGCGAAGGACGCGGAAGTCGCCGCAGCCCTCGCCGAGATCGCGAGCTACTGACCATGGCACACGTACTCAGAATGCCCGGTGTCGCAGCCAACGCGACCGAGGCAATTCTCTCTGAGTGGCTCGTCGAGGAGTCGGCGGACTTCGCGGCAGCCGATGCGATCGCAACGGTCGAGACAGAGAAGGCTGCCGTGGATGTCGAAGCCGACGCCGCCGGGCGAGTCCTGAAGGCGTTGGTGCCACCTGGGGCTCAGGTCGAGGTTGGCGACCCGATCGCCGTTCTCGGCGATCCCGGCGAGGTGGTCGACGACATCGACGCGCTTCTCGTCTCCCTCGGTGTCGCGCAAGCCACTGAGGTGACCATCCCCGAGCGTCGCGATGTCCCCAGCGACCCCGAGTCCGCCGCCCCGCTGGCCGAGGAGGTCGAGAGTCCGGCAACGCCGGTTCCCCGGCCCGCGGGGACGGCCAACGGTCGAGTCTTCGCCAGCCCCCTGGCTCGCAAGATCGCCCACGACGCCGGCCTCGGCATCGACGAGATCACCGGAAGCGGCCCCCGCGGTCGGATCCTGCGTAGAGACGTCGACGCCGTGATCGCGGCCCGCCGGTCCGACCCGGGAGCGCAGCCCGTCGGGAAGCCGGGTCCCGCGACCGCCGCCAGCGCCTCGGCACCGAGAACACCAGTCGGCGCCTCGAGCTACCAGGAACTCCCCCATTCTCGAATCCGCCTGGCGACAGCGAGGCGTCTCACCGAGAGCAAGCAGCAGACACCGCACTTCTACGTGCGCGCCACCGTCCGGGTCGAGAGGCTGCTCGCGCTCCGAGCCGAGATCAACGCCGATGCCCCGAAGCGCGTCTCGGTCAACGACGTCATCGTCAAGGCCGTGGCCGCAGCACACGAGAGGTTGCCGGACATGAATGTGACCTGGACGGCGGAGGCACTTCGCCGGTTCGATGCCGTCGATGTCGCCATCGCCGTCGCCACCGACCGCGGACTGATGACCCCGGTGGTTCGCGACGTCGGCTCGCTCTCCGTCACGGCTCTTGGGGCGTCGATCCGCAGTCTCGCCGAGCGTGCTCGTGACGGGAAGCTCAAGCAGAACGAGCTCGAAGGCGGTTCGATCTCGGTGTCCAATCTTGGCATGTACGGCGTGGAGGAGTTCGCCGCGATCATCAACCCGCCGCAATCCGCGATCCTGGCTGTCGGTGCAGTCAGGGACGAGCCGATCGTCGCCGACGGCGCTGTCGTACCGGGACAGGTGATGTCCCTGACGCTCTCCGTCGACCACCGCTCGGTCGACGGGGCCATGGCCGGCCGATGGCTCGCCGTGCTGGTGGACCTCCTCGAGCACCCGACCAAGATCCTCGCCTAGCCGGTCGGTCCGATGTCGCTCGCATTCCGCTGAGACATGGTCCCAAGACCGAACACGGGACCCGCCTTGCGGGTCGCCATCGCGACCGGAAGGTTCCACGGCGTCACCAGGACTGCGATGCCGACGGGCTGCTGCAGGACCATGATCCGGAGGGCACCTGACGTGCGGTCCTCAGCTCACCCGCCGCGCGAATGGTCTCCTCGGCGTACCAACGGAAGAAATCGGCGGCGTACGCCGTCTCGCCCCGACATTGACGAGGCCTTGGCGTTCTCCAGGGAGATCAGGTTGGCGACCTCGTCCGCCGGCTGTCATCAGCTCGAACGCTTGCCGCAGAATCTCCGCCCGCGCTCGGGAGCGGTGGCGGCCCAGTCGGCTGCCGCGGCCTCCGCCGCATCGACGGCGGCGATGGCATGGTCGACCGTCCCATCGGCGACGGTCGTGAGGAGTCGTCCGGTCGCCGGGTCGTTGAAGTCGAACCGGCCGCCGTCGGAGGCGGCGACCGTCCGACCGCCGAGGAAGAGGTCGAGGGGAAGGCTGCTATCTGGTCGAGGCTGAAGTCAGCCACGGGGGTGCCCCTCAGTAGGGGTTGGCGACCATGAGGTCTTGTGCCGGGAAGAGCGTGAGCACGACTGGACCGTCCTCGGTGATCACGATCTCCTCCTCGATCCGCGCCGCGGAGTAGCCGTCTGAGGCTGGGCAGTACGTCTCCAGGGCGAACACCATGCCCACCTGGAGCTCGATCGGCTCCTTCATCGAGTTGAGCCGGGAGATGATCGGACGCTCGTGCAGTCCGAGCCCCAAGCCGTGCGCGAACTGCAGGCCGAACGCCTCCATCTCGCTGCCGAAGCCGAAGTCCTGCGCCCTCGGCAGCAGGGCGGCCACCTCGTCGGTGCCGACGCCGGCGCGGATCCCGTCGATGCCTCGGTCCATCCACTCGCGTGCCTGCTGGTATGCCGCGCGCTGGGGGCCCGTGGCTGAGCCGACCGCGAAGGTGCGGTAGTAGCAGGTCCGGTAGCCGTTGTAGGAGTGGATGATGTCGAAGAAGGCCTGGTCGCCGGGACGGATGAGGCGATCGGTGAAGTTGTGCGGGTGCGGGTTGCACCGCTCCCCCGAGATCGCGTTCACCGCCTCCACCTGGTCCGAGCCCATGGCGTAGAGCCGCTGGTTGGCTAGTGCCACGATCTCGTTCTCGCGGACGCCCGGCTTGAGCGCCTCGAAGATGTCGTGGTAAACCCCGTCGACCATCGCCACGGCCTGGGTCAGGAGGGTGATCTCGTCTGCGGACTTGATCACCCGGGCGTCGAGCATGTGCTGCTGAGCGTCGACGACCGTCAGTCCCTGGCGTTGCATCTCGAAGAGGAACGGCGGCTCCACGAGGTCGACGCCGACCGGTTGGTCCGCGACCCCGGCCTCCACCAGCATCGACTTGATCTCGGCGACCGCGGACTCCATCAACCCCACCGAGGGCGCCACGGCACCGCGGAAGCCGAGGAAACCGGGCCGGTAGTTCTCCGGGGGGATCCACGGGGAGTAGAGCTTGTGGTGTTTGACCGCCGACCCGAAGTCCCAGAGCAGCGGCTCCCGATCCCGCGCGAGAAGTGCGTAGCGGATCATCTTGTCGCCCAGGGCGCCACCGATCCAGGTGGCGGTGGTGTACCTGATGTTGTAGAAGTCGAAGAGCAGGAAGGCGCCACACTCGCTGGCCTCGAGGGCGGCGGTGGCGCGACCGATGCGGTGGTCGCGCAGTCGTGCGAAGTCCACGCGCTGCTCGTAGTCGACGCCCATGTGCCCCGGGGCCTCCATCGGTCGGCTCACTGAGCGGCTCCTCCTGACAGCCCGTCGTCCACCTCGGCGTCCTCGGGCTCGAGCTCGAGTCCCGAGCTGCGGGCCTGCAGCTCGAGCAGGATGGCGAAGTCCTCGTCGACGCGTCCTGTGGAGACCGCGGCCTGTACGGCCGCCGCGGCGGCGGCCGCGACCGGCATCGGTACGTCGAGGTCGTGGCCCGCTGCGAAGCCGAGGTCGAAGTCCTTGCGCAACAGCACGGGCGTGAAGGTCGGCGTGTAGTCGAGATGCACGAAGGCGGGTGACTTGTAGCGCGTGAACGTCGAACCCATCACCGAGTTGTTCAGGAACTCCAGGAACGCCGCTCGCGGGACCCCGCCCTTCTCGGCCAGGACGGTGATCTCCGCCAGGCACTGGGTCACCACCCCGAGCATGACGTTGTGGCAGATCTTCACGAGCCGGGCCAGGTCGCCCTCCCCGACGTAGGTCGCCCCTTGGCCGAGGTGGTTCAGCAGCGGTGCCACCTCGAGCCAGGTCTGCTCCGGCCCCGAGACGACCAGCGTCAACCGGCCGGCGGCGACGACCTTCCCGTTGCCGCTCACCGGTGCCGCCAGGAATCCGACACCGCGCGCCGCGCACGCTGCACGCATGGCCTGCGAGGTCTCGTCGTCGATGGTCGAGCAGTCGACGACCGCGCCCGGCACCCGGTCCGGGTCGGCCAGCAGACCATCCTCACCGACCAGCACCTGCTCGAGATCGGCCGAGGTCGAGACCATCGTGAAGACGACGTCGAGACCGCGGAGGTCCGCGATCGTGTCCGCGACCTTGCACCCGGAGTCGACCAACGCCTCGGCCTTGGCGCGGGTCCGGTTCCACACCGTCACGTCCTCGCCGGCTCGCGCGAGCCGGCTCGCCATCGCCGCGCCCATGCGGCCGGTCCCGATCCAACCGACTGTGCTCTGGCGAGTGTTCATCGTGCACCTTCAGACGGAGGGGAGGAGAGGTCTGGCTCTCCTTCTGTCGGGCCTGAGGAAGCGGCGGGGCCGCCCGTCGATCCGACGGAGACCGCGCCGGCGCCGAGGTAGAGACGAGCGACCTCCGGATCCCCGAGCAGGCTCTCGCCGGTAGCCGTCAGGCGCACCACACCACCCTCGAGCACGGCACCGAAGTCGGCCGCAGCCAGTCCGGACCGGGCGTTCTGCTCCACGAGAAGGACAGTGCGTCCGTCGTCGGCGAGTCGGCGGATGCTGGCGAAGACGGCCTGCCGGGACTTCGGGTCCAGGCCGATCGACGGCTCGTCGAGCAGGATCAACGTGGGGTCGAGGACCAGGGTGCGGGCGAGCTCGACCTGCTTCTGCTCTCCCCCGGACAACGATCCGGCGTGGTCCTTCGCGCGCTGGACGCAGATCGGGAAGACCTCCGCTGCCGCCTCCATCCGCTGTCGTACGGCCTTGTGGTCCTTCATGACGTAGCCGCCCATGAGCAGGTTGTCCCAGACGGTCATCGCGGGGAACAGGCTGCGGTCCTGGGGTACGTGGACGACACCGCGCAGGAGCCGGGCGCGCGGCGAGAGCTTACTGAGGTCGTGGCCCTCGAACGTCACGGTGCCGAGCCGCGGGCGGATGAGGCCGCTGACGGCCTTGAGGACCGTTGACTTGCCCGCGCCGTTGGGTCCGATCAGGCACGTCACGGTGCCACGAGCGACCTCGAGGTCGACGCCCTTGAGGATGTCCCCAGCGCCGTAGCCCGCGCGGACGTCTCGCAGCTCCAGCAATGTCTCCACGATCAGCCCCCCAAGTAGGCGTCGAGTACCCGGGTGTCGGACTGCACCGCCTGGGGAGCGCCCGCGAAGATCTCATGCCCACGGTCCAGCACGACAACCGGGTCGCACAGCCGCATCACGAACGGCATGTCGTGCTCGACGATGAGGAAGGTGACACCCGCGGCATGGCGCTCCCGGATGTGGTGCTCCATGGTCGCCATCATCACCGGGTTCACCCCCGCCGTTGGCTCGTCCAGCAGCACCAACCGCGGCGTGCTCATCAAGACGGCCGCGAACTCCAGGAGCTTGCGCTGGCCGTAGGACAGCTCCGATGCGTAGAGATCGGCGACGTGCGACATCCGGAACTCTTCGAGCAGGACGGCAACCCGCGCCCGGTCTGCTCGACCGAGGCGATGCCCGAAGAGCTGTCGCCACGAGTACCCGGCGGCCACGGTCAGGTTCTCCTCGACCGTGAGCCAGGGGAAGACCCGGGCCTGCTGGAACGTCCGGGTGAGTCCGCGACGGTACAAGGTGCCGCTGCTCGCACCGGTGATGTCGCGACCGTCGAACCGGACCCGGCCGGCTCGGGCGAGAGGTAGCCCGTGATCATGTTCAACACGGTGGTCTTGCCCGAGCCGTTGGGCCCGATCAGGGCGGTGATCGAGTGGTCCTCGACCGTGAAGGACGCCGAGTCGACGGCGCGGAGCTCACCGAAGGACTTCGCGACCTGGTCGACCTCGAGCAGGGCGGCCATCAGGCTCGACCCTCCGCCACGCTCAAAGCGGCCCCCGGCCTCGCCGAGGAGGTTGTCGGCTCCGGAGCCGTCGTCTCGCCAGGCCCACCGGCATCCACGGCGGCGCGGCGACGCCGGCGGCGGAGCAGGTCCTGGATCGAAGGCACGATCCCCTGCGGCATGAGCAGCATGACCAGGAAGAAGACCATGGCATAGGCGATCAGGTAGAACTGGCTGCCGCCGAGGCTGTAGGCGAGCGGACTGCTGGGTGGTCTCGAGCAGCAGTGCTCCGATCACGGGGCCCCACAAGGTGGCCCGACCACCTAGGAACGTCATCAGGACGATCGCGATCGTGACCAGCGGGTCCACGGTGAACTGGGGGTAGATGTACCCCTCGTAGTAGGCCCAGACCCCACCTACCATGGCGGTCAGCCCGACGCTGACCGAGAACGCCAGCACCTTGACCCCGAAGGTGCGCACACCGATCCCGCGGGCCTTGTCCTCGTCACCCCGGATCGCGGCAAGGGAGAGGCCGAACTTGCCCCGCATCGCGCCGAAACTGATCAGCATCGCGATCGCGAGCAAGGCAACCAGCACGTAGTAGAAGGGGAGCTCGAAGGTCGCGGCCGGGAAGGGCGGCACACCCATGGCTATGCCCTGGGTGCTGTGGGTCAGTCCGCGGGAGGTTGAACGCGAGGGTCTGGGTGACGAAGAGAAGCGTGATCGTGACGATGGCGAACACATCGGCACGCGCCCGCATCGCGATCGCCGCCACCCCGAAGCCGATCAGCGCACCAAACACACCGATCACCGGCAGGAACAGGAACGGCTCGTAGCCAGAGTGCAGCGTTCGATTCTCGAACCACAAGTTCATGGAATAGGCCCCGATGCCGAAGAACGCTCCATGACCCAGCGACGGATAGCCTGCGAACCCGCCCACCAGGTTCCAGGCACTCGACATCACAGTGAACATCAGCGTGAACACGAGGATGTTCAGGATCCAATGAGCCGGGCCCAAAGCGGGCACGGTGGCCAGGACGACGAAGAAGCCGATCCCGCGCACCGGTCCGACGTAGGACGTGCGCGACCTCATATGGCGCCCCGCGGCGTGGTCCCGTACAGACCCTGCGGCCGCACCAGCAGCACCAGCAGCAGGATCACGAAGAACGTCATCTCCGACCAGCTGGGCGAGATCGTGGCCGCGACGACCGCCGAGCTCGTCGACACGATGAGTGAGCCCGACGACCGCGCCCCCGATGCTGCCCAGACCGCCGAGGAGAACGATTCGACAGAAGCCTGGAGATGAGGTCGTAGTGGCTGCCCGAGTTGAACGGGTAGAGCAGCCCGTAGATCGAGCCCGCTGCGGCTGCGGTCGCCG
>CAWFVO010000019.1:0-9538 GCA_963819295.1 uncultured Actinomycetota bacterium | reverse complement strand
AACAGCCTCTGACCTGCGAATACGCTGGTCGGGCTGACAGGATTTGAACGACCCCTTGACCCCAGTCCTTCCAGAGCGTCCCTGACGGTCCGTTGTTGTACGCCCATGTCAAGCGTGAGCTGGGCGTGCGGACCGAAGGTCATCTACGTGGTTGAACGGGGCGGTCTTCCAGGGAATTGCATCGTGCTTTTGTCGTCAGAAGTGTCGTCAGGCTGTCCCTTGACCCGAGGCCCTTCCAAACGTAGTCCTGGTTGTCCGTCGGTGTACGTCTTTGTTGAGCGTGCCCTGAGCGTGGCTCAGAAGCTCTGTCCGTGGTTGTCCGTGGTTGTTCGTGGCTGTGTTGCTGGGGGTTTGCTCGTCCAGTGGTCGTCAGATGGTCGTCAAACGCAGAGAGCTCGTGAGCGTGATGTCGGGTGTGCACAGGAGTGCTTCCCAAGGCTCAGCGCTGTGTTCTGGTGTGGATCGGGTTGGCGGCGCTCGTGACACAACGCGTGACACGACGGCTACATCCGATTCCATCCGTCGAGCGTCGAAGCCAAGGGTTTCGTACATCGCTCCTGCACAGGAGCACTCAGAGGAGCGCAACTCATGACCATCGACGGGACCTGGCTGAAGGACCGGATGGCCACCGTGCCACGCCGTCGGCGGACTCCCCCGAGGTGCCCAGGTTGCGGGGGCTTCTCCAGGACTGGGCGGTCGGGCTCCCCGAGCGCCGTCCTGATGTCGAGTCGTCCGCCATCGTCTGGCCTCGACGTCGTGTGCTGCACGACGAGGCGGTCAGCTTCCTGCGGGCACTCGACTCGGGGCTCGTCACCATCGATTGAAGGCTCTGAAGGAGAAACGCGCCCGCGAAGCACTTGAAATCGGAGGCCAAGAACAAGGCGCAGATCGTCCCGCCGGGCGGCCATCGCTGAATTCAGGACCAACACTGGATTGCTGGGGCTGTCTTCCAATCCACGACGCGCGGTGACCGCGCGATGCTCGGTCGGTGACAGGGCCGGGGCGCACACCCCGTTCGGGTTCGGACCTGGCGCGTTCGGGTCGCCCTCGGGGGCGGGTCGCGCGAGCCGCTGCCGGTCACACATGGCGAGTCGTCGGGCGGGTGCCTGGCAATCCCGATCTCGGTCGCCAATGCTCTCGGTGGCGCCTATCATGTCTGGTCTCGGGCCATCGCTGATCTCGGGCCATCGCTGAGCTCGGGCCATTCGCTTTCTCCGCGCCTAGGGCGGTGGATTCCATGCCCGTAACGAGCGGGATACCTCCTCTGCTGCTTGGGCGCGAGCGGGACGTCGCGGAGCTGGACGAGGCGCTCGGGCTCGCGGGGCAGGGAAGCCCGCAGGTCGTGCTGGTCGGGGGCGACGCCGGGATCGGGAAGACCACCCTGGTGGCGGACCTCGAACGCCGGGCGGCCGGGCTGGGGTTCACCGTGGCCACGGGACACGGTCTCGACATCGAGGCCGGCATGTCGTTCGCCCCGGTGGTCGAGGCGGTTCGTGCGCTGCTGACCGGGATCGATGACCTCGGTTCGCGGCCGTCGGCGAGGCGGATGCTGACCCTGCTGGATCCCGAGGCACCGCGGAGTCGGGAGGCGTTGCAGGTGTTGGACGACCTCACCGCTGTCGTGCTCGAGGCGGCGGCCGCTGGTCCGGTGCTGGTGGTGCTGGAGGACATGCACTGGGCGGACCGCTCGACCCAGGACTTCGCGGCCGCGCTGTCGAGGACCGCGCGTGGGGCACTGGTGTTGGTGCTGACCTTCCGCAGCGACGAGCTGCACCGCCGCCACCCGTTCCGGAAGACGTTGACCGAGATCAGCCGGACCCCCGGGTCCCGACGCATCGACCTGGGCGGGTTGGACCGCGCCGACATTGCCGCCATCGCCGCCGCCCACACCGACGGGCCTCCCGACCCGTCGCTGGTCGATGCTGTGCTGGCGCGGTCCGAGGGGAACCCGCTGTACGCCGAGGAGCTCCTGGCCGCCGACCAGGACGCCAGCCAGGAGGGGGTCCCCGACCACCTGTCCGATCTGCTGTTGGCTCGGATCGACGCCCTCGAGGAGGGCCCGCGGGCACTGCTGCGCCTGGCCTCGGTCAACGGGACCCGGCTGGACACCGAGACGCTCGCCGAGCTGGCGGGACTCGACCAGGCCCAGATGGAGGGCTATCTGCGGGAGGCGCTGGACGCCAACGTGCTGCGCCAGGCCGCCGGGTCTCTGGAGTTCCGGCACCCGCTGTTGCGTGAGGCGGCCTATGACGACCTGATGCCCGACGAACGGACCCGGATCCACGCCAGTTTGGCAGAGATCCTCCAGGCCGGGGTCGACGCCGAAGCCGATCCCGGAGTGGCGGCGCTGAGTCGGCTCGCCTTCCACTGGAACGCCGCCCACGACCTGCCCCGGACCCTGGCGGCGTCGGTGCAAGCGGGGCTGGCGGCGAAGCGACTGGGAGCGGCCGAGGCTCTCACCCATTTCGAACGCGCACTGTCGCTGTGGGACCGGGTCCCCGACGCCCAGGCCGTGGCCGGTCGCCCGCAGGCCGAGATCCTCGTCGTCCTGGCCGACGCGGCGTACGAGCAGGGTGACTTCGAGCGCGGGTACACCCTGGTCCGCACCGCGGTGGACATGCTCGGACCCGACCCCGACCGGTTGCTCGCCTCTCGTGTCTACTCCGCGCTCGGCGCATGCCACGTCTCCGACGACGACACGGTCGGAAGGGAGGAGGCGATCCGACGGGCGGTCGAGTACGCCGGCGACTCCCCGACCGAGGCGCTGGCGCGTGCCCTGAGCGCCCAGGCGCAGGACCTGAACCGGAACGGCCGCTTCGCCGACAGCGTCGAAGTCGCAGATCGAGCCATCGACGCCGCCAGAAGCGCAGGGTGCATCGAAGCCGAACTGGACGCCATCAACGTCGGATCCCTCTCCCGTATTCTCCTCGGCCACATCGGCGACGGCCTCGGGGGGTTCGAGCAGGTCATAGGCCTTGCCCGGACAGCGGGCGAAGTCGGGAAGACACTCGCCGGCACCGGTTTTCTTGCCTGGCGGTACATGGTGTCCGGGCAGGTTGGTCGTGGCCTGTCCGTCGCGAGCGAGGGCTTCGAAGAGGGCATGGCACTGGGGCTTCCGGTCCAAGCAACCCAATGCCGGTACGCGGCGCTCGTAGCCCTCGTGTGGCGCGGCCGCCTCGATGACGCGGAATTGCTGCTCGAGGAGCTCTGCGAGCTCGGACTGCCCATCGAGCTGGCACGGGAACGCGCGGAGCTGTTGCTGGCACGAGGTGATGCGCATGCGGCAGCCTCCCTCGTTCGCGAGACGGTGGCCTTCGTGCAGGCGGCAGGCCGGATTCCGTGGGATGAAGAGGTCCTGACCGAGCTCCAGCTCGCAGTGATGCTCGACGATCAGCCCGGCGCCGTCGAAACCGCGAGGTCCTACCTAGCGCGGCTGGACGAGTGCGACTCGCCGCTGGTCGCCGCCGCGGCCGCGCGGATCGGCTACCAGGCCCTCTGCCTGGCTCGGTCGATGCCCGGTGTCGGGACCGACGAGCTACGGGACCTGGCCGCGCTTCAGCTCCGGAGGGGCCAGGCGGGGCTCACCGACGAGTGGCGCCCGACCTACCACGCAGTCCAGCTCGTGCTCGCCGAGGCCTACGCCGCCAGGTACGCCGGCGGGTCGGCTGTGACGCAGTTCCGGGAGGCGACGGCCCTGGCAGAGCCGTTCGGCGCCTACTTCGCCCTGGAACCGCGCGTGAACCTGGCCGAGGAACTGCTCGCCCACGGCGGCCGGGACGAGGGCCGCGAACTCCTCGTCGAGTGCTGGAGCACCGCCCACGACATGGGTGCCCACGACCTCGAGCGCCGCGCACTCCGGCTCGCCACCCGCACCCGCGTCCCGCTGCCACAGTCGGCGTCACGTGAGGGACCGTTGAGCCGGCTGACGCCTCGCGAACGCGAGGTCCTCGACCTCCTCGCCACCGGCGCCACCAACAAGACGATCGCGACCACCCTGTTCATCACCGAGAAGACCGCGAGCGTGCACGTGTCCAACCTCCTCGGCAAGCTCGGCGTCGCCAACCGCGGCGCGGCCGCCGCCCTGGCCCGAGACCTGGTCGGCTGAGCGTCATGCCTCCCCCCAAGGCGTTGCCGAGAACATGGTGGAACCCTGAATCGTCAGCGCACCACGGGGCCGACGGACCCACGCCGCTGGACCGACAGGGCAGAAGATGAACCGCAAGGTCACGGCCTTCGGCGCGCTCGCTGTGGTGAACGTGCTCGTACTGAGCGCCTGTGGCGGCTCGGGGTCCTCTGGGAGCCCCGCTGGTAGCGGCGCCAATGTCCAGGGCGGGAACACCGGCAACGGTCGGGACCCGACGGCGCAGGGTCCGGTCACCATCTCCGGCGCGAGGAAGGGCGGCACCGTGACAGTCCTGACCCAAGGCGGCCTGGCGAGCACGATCGACCCGAGCGAGATCTACTACCCCGACACCTCGTCGATCATGAGTGGTCTGGTGACCCGGTCGCTGACGCAGTACAAGTACGACCCGGCGACCAGGCAGATGGCGCTGGTGCCCGACCTGGCCACCGATCTGGGTACCCACAACGACTCCTATACCCGGTGGACCTTCACGATCCGCCCAGGCGTGAAGTGGCAGAACGGGCAGCCGGTGACGGCCAAGGAGGTCGCCTGGGGCATGACTCGGTGCATGGACGCCGCGACCTTCCCGACTGGGGCGTGCCAGTACTACTCGAACGTCTACTACAAGGGCGGAGCAGCCTACAAGGGTCCCTACACCTCGGGCCGCAAGACGTTCAACGGGATCGAGGTCAACGGCGACAAGATCACGATCCTGATGGCAAAGCCTTTCCCGGACATGCCGTACTGGGGCACCTTCCCGGCCAACGGCCCGATCCCGATGGGCAAGGTCTCGGATCCGAAGACCTACAAGAACAAGCCCTGGTCGACCGGCCCGTACATGATCCAGAGCTACAGCCCGTCGAAGGAGCTCGTGCTCGTGCGCAACAAGTACTGGGATCCCAGCACCGACCCGGCGCGGACGGACTACCCCGACGAGTACATCTTCCAGACCCAGCAGGCGTCGGAGAAGATCGACCAGATCCTGCTCGGCGACTCCGGGACGGGTCAGACGACGCTGACCTACGACAACCTGCTGGCGCCCGACTTCCAGCAGATGCAGCAGAAGTCTTCGGAGCGGCTGACCCTGGGATCGACGCCGTGCACCGGCTTCTGGGCGCCCGACAACCGGAAGATCACCAGCAAGAAGATTCGTGAGGCCCTGTCTTGGGCGTTCCCCTACAAGGACGTGATCCTGGCCAACGGCCTGATCCCGGGCGTGACCGCGATCTCGGCGAGCAACCTGATGCCGCCGGGCCTGCCCGGTCGCACGGTATACAACGTCACGGGTCGCACGGGCTTCGACAACAGCCCGCAGAAGGCACGCCAGCTTCTGCAGCAGGCCCACGCGATCGGGTATGAGATCCGGTTCCTGTTCGCTACCGACGACCCGAGCGACGTCAAGGTCAAGGACGTGATCCTCAAGGCGCTCACCGAGGCCGGCTTCAAGGCCACCCCGGTGCCGACCACGACGGGGAACTTCGACACGGCGCGTGAGGACCCCACCGAGAACATCAACGTGCGGTCCGCCGGATGGTGTTCGGACTGGCCGTCCGGCTCGACGTGGATCCCGGCGATCTACGGGTCGACCTTCCCGGACAAGATTCACACGTTGGGGTCCAACCTCAGCGCGTTCAGCAGCAAGTCGGTCGACTCCCAGATCAACGCGATCCAGAGTCTGCCGCTCGACCAGCAGCCCGCGGCGTGGAACAGCCTGGACCAGACCATTGCCCAGAAGTACTTCCCGCTGTTCACGACCTGGTACGCACGGCGTCGCGATGGCGCACGGATCGAAGATCCAGGGCGACTTCGACGACAGCACCATCGGGATGCCCACCTGGAAGGACATCTGGATCTCCCAATAGCACCGCTCTGGCCAGCCGGGCGCTGTTGCGTTGTTCGATAGCAGGTCGTGCTGAGGCGGGACCTGGGGTCCGTGCTGATCAGATGGCGGTCTGAGTTCGTCGAATGCGGTGGCCAACCCGAACACCCGCGTCGCGTCGAGGGCCAGTTCGTCGCGGCCACGACGCAGGTTCTGGACAAAAGCGTGCCCTCGGATCACCACGCTCGCCGTTCGCTGGGTCTTCAGCCCGCGCATCGGCCTGAGTCTGGCCTTCAGGCGGCCATGGTCGCACTCAACACGTTTGTTCTCGTACTGGCCGGTGTTGTGCAACGCAGCAGGAACCAGGTCATCGATCAGATTCGCCAACGCCGGCGCCTGGTCGGTGATGACCTCTCCCGGGCACAGCGAGTCACCCGAATCAACGCGGTGCGGGTCACGCGGTGGCGGCGCGCATCGGATCCGTTCTCCGAAGACCTAGGAACGTGATCGGCGCGTGATCGACCTTCGCGAGTGTCCTGATGCGGTCACCGCACGGTCGCACCGAGATCGCTAGTTGTTGCTCTCGGATCCGCGATACGGGCTCCATCGGCGGTTTGACCGCTCGGACTTATGGCAATGAGAAGCTCGTGCCCAAGGCCGAGTTGAGCGTGCCGAGAAGGGGACCGGTTTGCTCCCGGAGTACCGCGTACTTGGCCGATCCCTCCATGGGATTCGCGTCGTAGATGTCGGAGGCTTGGCTCGCAAAGGACCCCAAGGTCGTCAACCGGGCGTGATAGTCGGCTGCAGTCACGCCGGGGGGTGTTCCGGCGTCCTGGAGCCGTTCGAAGTCGTTGGCGAGCAAGTACAGGGCCGATGAGACGGCGATGCCGTCCTTCAGTCGGTGATCGACCGTCTTGACTTCTTGCACTATGTCGCCAGTCACGCTCATGGCGTACTCGCGGTCAAAGGCTGAATTGTCCACGGCGATGCCGCCGGTCGAGTCAGCGGCACTGGAATCGGCAACGACGGACTCCCGCTGGTCCAGTTCTTGTTCGCGCTGATCGAGCGCCTTCTCCCTCTGATCAAGCCTGGTCTTTCGGGTGTCGTTCTGCGCTTTTGTGGCGTCCACTTCAACCTGAGCATCTTCCAGGGAGGATGTCATTGTCGCGTTGTCCGCATGGACGCCTGCCAGATCAGCAGTCAACGACTGAGTCTGCGCGGTGAGTCCCTCGATTTTCTGGTTCGCGCTGTCGAGCTCTGTGGTCGATTCCGGGACCATGACGCCGACACCGAAGCCAGCGAGCAGAGCGGCTGTGAGGGCCACCAAACTTAGCCAACGACGACGATGGGTGCGGGCCGAACTGGCTGGGACGTGGTTCATGCTGATGTTTGGCTTTCTCTGCGATTGGATGAGCCGGGCGGTCAGGCATGACTTTCCGCCTCGGAAACGGTCCCCCAGACGCCAGTCAGGCATTGCGGTAACGAAGGGCCGGTTATCCAAGGATCGCCGGATCGGGCCACGAGCACACCCGCCGAGGTACGGGTTCGACTACCTGTTTGGACCCCGCCGCTTTGGGACGCTCGAGGCGAGGCAGCACCCAGCTGCACGTGGCTGCGGCTCCGTTCGCCCGCCGGGCATCCGGACATGCGAGTAGGTTCCGTGCCGCTGAGCCCACAGTCCAGCCGCCTGGTGCGGGGAAGGCAGCCCGTAGGCCAGCTCCCCCGATGGGTCAGGCGAGCACCTTGGTCAGGGTGCTGAGGGTCGTGCGGTCGAGCTTGCCGAACCCGCCGGTGATCACGGAGCGTGGGTCAATGGGTTCTGGCTGGCACTTCGAGTTCCTCAGCAGTAGTTCGCCGTAGGGAAAACGCCGGATGTGCCCCACCCGTGCTCCTTGCACGATCGAAGGACACGGCGCTGCCACCGCCGCAGGCCCTGCGGTCGGGAGAGCGCGACGTGAACCCAATTGGGAGAGACCCATGTCCTGGCAGATTCTCAGCTATCGCATCACTCACCTCAGTTCCTCGAACGTCGATTGGGCCGCTGACATCCGGTGTTACGACGTGGTCGATCCCGTCGAGGCGGGGAACCCGCCGGAGAACGTCGTGATCCGGTTCTTCGCCAAGGGCCAGCCCGTGCCGGCGGACGGGTGGGTCGGCGGGAAGGTCAACGGCGTGCCCATCCTGAACTTCCCTCTCAGTCGGTGGGATGAGGTGGTGACCACCATTCGCGACACCACCTACATCACGGGCACCACGTTCAGCTACGACTGCGGTGGCGAGTACGTCCAGGGCTGGGGGGTGTCGTCAGGTCCCGGCGTCACTGGAAGCATGGATCCCGCCTGACATCAGGCTGACTCCTGGCGCTCCAACGGTGTCCAGGTAGACTCTCCCCCTCGGCGGACCACACGAAACGTACTACTCGTGCTCTCCGCTCATCGGCTGAGAGTGGGCCGGACGGGCTGAGCGTGCACCCGTTGCCGCCAGGTCGCCCTCCGGTCCGGCCCTTCAGCAGAGCATGGCGAGCACCGCCATGGCAATCCCGAGGATCGCCAAACCGACGGGTATCAGGACCGGGCCGGCCCGTCGGGCAACCGTGTTAAAGGTCTGGACCTCTTGATTCAGCGGCTTGTCGGTCACTTGTGCCTTGCAGAGCTCGACGTGGCCCCGGTCGACGGCACCGATGGGAACGAAAGTCACCACCCACATCACGTGGCTGGAGCAGACCCAGGGGGAGGTGGCTGGGGGTGTTCGGTGATAGGTACACGCCCGCGACACCGACACGCTCGACGGGTTGTGCGCGGCGTGGTTGGACTCACGCACCGACATCCGGAAGGTCACGGTGCAGGGCTACGAGGACGTGCTGCGGCCGGTGCGACGGCGCATCGGGCACCGCTTGGTCACCGACCTGACCCGGGCGACGTCGCGCGGCTCCTGGCATGGCTGGGTGAGCACGGCGGGCAGCGCGGACAGGGGTTGTCACCCCGGACGGTGGCGGCGAGTCTGACGGCGCTCCGGCAGGTGCTCGACGTAGCCGTGATGGAGGACCGAGTGCCCCGGAAAGCGCACGCTGCGACGGTCGCCCTTCGGGGTCCACGTCCGGCAGGCGCGACAAAGGTTCAGCACCTCGCCTTCAGGGGACGTGCGGAATTCGCTCACCAGCTTGTTCCGCTTGCACACGGTGCAGATCAGAACTGGCTCCTGCTTCACGACCGTTTCCCCAGGGACCACAGGCCGCCTGAGACAACGCGGCTCCGCGAGCGGTCGTTGTGTCGGCCATAGGCTCGTCGCGCGGCCAGCCGTTTCGGGGCAGCCGCACGTCGGCGCTCCCGCTCCAGGGCGGCGTCCCAAGACTGCTGCTGACGTTCGGTCCGGGTCATCGCGCCGCCCGGTGATACCGGGCCTGTCGAGGTCAGTATCGGCTTCGCCGACACCCGACCTCGTCAGATACCCAGGAGTGAACTCCCGGTCCTGACGTCCCATCGTGAAGTCATCTCCTACGGGGTGCCCGTGATTGGGGATGTGATTGCGGACAGGGGGCGTTGGCCTGGCGTATATCGGGACGGACAAGGCAACGCGTTCACCGCCCTCTCCGCTTC
>CAWFVO010000018.1:0-8139 GCA_963819295.1 uncultured Actinomycetota bacterium | reverse complement strand
CGGTGTCTCGCGGCCCGGAGAGGCTAGGGACTCCCGTCCCCAGGTTTCCGCGTGCGATGCGGTGGCTGACGACGACCGCCCCAGGTCGCGAGGATCGTGAGGTCACCGGCGGTGGTCAACTCGGTCAACGCACGTGAGCAGCCGGACTGCCGGGAACCATCCTTGTCGCGGAAGGAGAGCAAAGGTGCGGCCAGGCACGTGCGACCGTGCCAGGAGCAACGGTGGTCACGGGCGCGGGTGCCCAGTTCGTGGTGGGCGGGCTGATAGGGCACCGGGTCCTTCCCCAGAACGGTGAGCAGATGGGTGCTGGTGACGTTCATGGGGGGCCCTCCTTCGGGGGCGGTGTGCGGGTCGTGCTCTTCCAGTGAGCACCCAGCCAGAGGCGCGCGACAGAGGCGGACGTCCCCCAAGGCCCGGGTGTTGCTGGGTGCAGGTCGGGTCGCAGAAGCGAACCTTCCACGCTGCACGCTCGGAGGTGGCCGAACAGCGGCAATGAGGACGTGGATGAGGCGGGACGCGCCCCCGCTGCGTGAGCAAGGAGCGCGGTCGAGAGACCGCCACCCGCGTAGCCGGTCTCGCTGGACTGAGCATCAACTCATCCGTGTCCGTACTGCTGTGCGGTGGTTCAAGTAGGAGCACGGACAGGAGATGCGGACGTTGGCGCACGCTTCCTCAGTCCTGAGCGTTGAGCAGGTCGAGCCCTGGACGGGGCCAGGCCCGGGCGAACATCCCGTTGACCCCCGGGCGGCCGGCGGGGCGAAGCCGGTGAGACGGCGTTGCTGGCCCTGGCGTGCGTCAATCCCGGCGACGCGGTGCTGGCGACGTTGGCCGATCGGTGGTGCGGCTATTGGCTGCTGTTGCCGTTCGGTCGGCTGGGCGTTGGCCCTCGGCGTACTGAACCGCCGAAGGGACGCAGAAGGCGACCGGTTAGCCGGTCCTTCAGGCGGGTGTGGCTACGGGGCTGCCGAGGTCGCTCAGGTCGACACCAGCCTCGGGCAGTGGGACGACGTGCTCGACGATTCCCTCGAACCCGTTGGTCTGGCTCGCGAACTCTGTCAGGTTGGCCGGCGCGTACCCCTCCTCCTGCGCGTGCCTGACCGCGGAGTAGGCCACCCGGACGGACAGTGCGTGGGCGTTGGTCATCCGACGCAGCCCGCCGGTGAAGTCGTCGTCCTGGTCCTCGTCGTGCCAGGGGAGGTGTTGCCGCGCGTGGAGGATCTCGTTGTCGACCCGGTACATGGTGTTGAGTGGGTTGTGGCGGATGGGGTCGGATCCACTGTTGACGTAGGTGCCCAACAGCTCCGGGTCGAAGACCAGACCGGCGACATGGGCCTCACGTGCCATCCACAGAAGAGTGGTGTCGGACAGCCCGGTCTGGGCATAACCGCCTCCGACATCGGAGTGAGCGCCCTCGAACCACACCTGCTTGACGCGCGGATCCTCCGTGGGAGCGTCCGCATCGCTGGGTGCTTCCCAGAACGTCGGCTCGAACTTCAGTCTGGTCTCGTCGATCGCCAGTGCCTGTCGGGCGCAGAGGACGTGAACGCTCAGCTGGACGTCGTGGAACTTCGGGGTGTCCCGCGCGAACCCGGGCACCCCGAGAGCGCCCACGGTGTCGAAGACACCGAGGAAGGTGATCTTCGGTGCGTGGCAGTGGTCGTGCTTGAACTCCTCGATGCTCTCTCCGAACGCGCCCTCGGGCATCGGCGTGCGTTGATAGAGGTGGACCGCCTCGGGGAGCCGCTCCTCGACCAGGGAGACCTTGGTCAGCAACCCGACCTTCGCGACCATGCCGGCCAGCGAGCGAGCGGTGTAGGCGCCGCGACTGAAGCCGATGATGAAGATCTCGTCACCCGACTCGTAGTTCTGAGCCAGGAATCGGTAGCAGGCGATCACGTTGTGGAACAGACCGAAACCGAAGGCACCGCCCAGGAGCCGGTCGGCTTCGTAGCTGCCGGCGCCCACCCCGCTGATGTAGTAGACGAGCTGGTAGGCGCTTCCGGTCTTCGTCGGATCGCTCTGTACCGTGCGCGCGATCTTCTCGACGTTGGTGACGTTCTCGTTGTCGGGCTTGTTCCACGTCCCGTCGCAGCACACTACCAACCGCTTCATGACCTCATGCTCCCAGAGATGGTCGGACATCGGCCTACGCAGTGGTCCTGGGAGATGGCCCTACCTCCCCGCAACGGACACGCCCGGCCGATCTCGACGATGCCTCCGCCTATCCTGGGCGATCGAGGGTCTTGGTCGATCACTTCGAGGCGCCGTCCCGAACAGAGCCAGGACATCGGCGGGCGGAAGGACGCGGGCCCGCCACCGTGGCTGGTCCCCGAGGGAGCACCTCGCGCCTGATCACGGATGACTAGAGTCGGCGATCGATACCCGCCGCAGCCTTTCGCGGTGGCGGGTTCGTTGTGCCGGGACACCGAGGAGGGCTGAACGGCCCTGATTCCGGGCTCTCGTACGGTGGCGACATGGAGCCGGCCGGTCAGGATCTGGAAGAACTCGAAGGGGACCCCGGTCCCCAGATGCTCCTGGTCATGCCGATGCACGAACTCGAGATACCTCGCGGCATCTCGGCCGACTCGAAGGCTCGCAGCATGGCGCAGCCCATCGTCGTGCCTTGGATGTCCTTGATCGAGATGACTCCTCGATACCAGTTCAGCCCGAGGCTGTTGAACAGGTCCAGCAGGTGCACCACTGTGCGCTCGGGATCCGCGCTGAGCCACGACGTTCGACCCTCCGGGAACACCGACCTGTCGAGCTCGATGTCCGCGAAGAGCCCGTAGATGTCCTCACTTCGGTGGAACTCCGAGTTGAACGTCTCCACCAGGTCCGCCCGCCGCCGGATCGCAGGATCCCTGCGACTGGTGCCGAGGTAGGTGAGGGCTGCCACCAACACCGTGGCGATCCCTGGAGCATTGGCGAGGCTCAGGTCCATCACGTCCCCGTTACGCGCGGTACTCCCGCTCCGGGCGAGCGGCGGAGGCGGCCTTGCTGGGTGCTGCGGACAACAGTTGCTGCGCGTGCCTATCTACCGCCCCGACGAGCAGCTGCTGGGCAGCACCGAAGACGAACGCGTAGGCGAGGATCTGCTCCTGGCTGTCGAGCTGGGACAGTCCGGGGACGAAGTTCGCCTTGATCAGCAGCAGGCCCCCCATCGCTGACAACGCGCCGACCGGAAGCTTGAGTGCGGCGAGGGCCGTCGGCACGTCGTAGGCGAGCGAGGTGCCCTGCATGTTCCGGATCGACACGATGGCGGACAACAGGCCACCAAGCATGCCGAGCGCCGCGACCGTGACCAGGTCGTAGCCTTGCGGCGCAGTCCCGCCGGCGGCGCAGACCCTCGTTCCGTCTGGTTCGGTGACGAAGCACAACGGCAGGACGGCAGGGTGCCTCCACACGTAGGCGATGAACACCACCAGGACGAAGGCGAGTACGACAGCGCTCCCGACGACTGCGTTGCGGAAGCTTCGCAGCCGTGCATGCTCGGCGTCAGCGGCCTCGAACCCCACCTGCACCGCCTTCACGAACCGTTCCCTCGTGGCGGGATCCTCGGGTTTCGCATCCTGGAGCTGGAGCGCGGCGTGGCGGCGTGGATCGTCCCGGTCGAGTGCGACCTCGACACGTGCTATCGCCTCCGGGATCTCCGCGGTCACCTGGACGTCGTCGTACAGCGGTGCCATCAGGATCTCCGCCGAGTGGAGGTTCTGGTAAGCGGCCTCGACCAGGGTGCCGCGCCACCAGTTGCTGGCCGGGCGGGGTCTCAACGAGACGCGCATCGCGGCGTGCCGCGCAGCCGTCAGACGCGCCTCGGCTTCATCGGCGAGCATGGACCTGCCCGAAACGAGGTCGCTATCAGCGCGAATGGCCATCAGCTTCGCCTGCAACCGGTCCGCTCGCACCAGCACATCCTGCGCCCAGATCCGGCGCGGAGGACTGTCTGCTGTTCCCTTTCGCTGCACGGCGAACGGGCCACCGCGCTCCACGAGTTCCGTCATGATCTGGCTCCCCCATCAACCTTGGCCTCTCTGAGAGGAACGTCGTCAGCCGCCCCAGAGACATGAATCGGACGGGCATCCTCACCCGCCGGTATCGACTGTGCCGCTCCACATTGGCCCACGCATCAGGCATACGCCGTACGACGACCACCGGCGACGTCGCGAGCTTCGACGCTGTCGCTGTCGCATCGCGCCTGAACCCTGGTGCGGGAGACGTCGCGGACCGCAGCGCCAGTCAGGCGGATAGACGCCGGACAATGCCGGCCAGGGAGGAATAGTCAAGACTTGTGGATCGGCGTGTCATGCGACTTGCTGATCACCACCGTCTGATTCGTCGGGTAGTTCCAATGAGCTGGCCGACCCAAGTCTCCGGTGGGAGGGGTCGGTCGCCGTTGTTGCCTGGTCCGGCTACGCCGGGGAGGACTGGCGCCCTTCGTTGGCCTCGAGGAGAGCCTTGAGGGTGCCGAGGTTGGTCTGCACATCCCGTCTCAGGGCGGCTGCAAGCAAGGGCTGGAGGACGCGGAACGCTCCAGAGGGCTGCAGTGCGATGCGCGAGATGAGCCGCGTGGCAGGCTCTCCGGCCGGCTCAACTTCGTATGAGGCCTCGAGTGGCCATCCTCCCGATGTCGCGGTGAAGGCCACGCACCGGTCCGGCTCGAAGTGCGTGTACTCGTTTTCCCCCGACATCCGGCGTCCCATCATCGTGCGCACGAATTCGTGCCTGGTCCCCACGTCGATTGGGCCGTCGCCGATTCTCCGAACAGAGTCGAGCCCGCGCTGCCAGCGCGGGGCGTTGGTCTGGTCGCCGACGAATGCGAAGACCTCCGGCGCGGGTCTGTTGATGATGGTGCTCTCTTCAATGTTGATCATCGTCCACCGCCCATGACTACGACATTCGCTAGAGTTGTTCACTAGTGGCGTCCACTAGTGAACAACTCATAAGGTATGTGCCGTGAAGGACGAGGTCAAGGGCGGCTCGACGACATCTCGACGCGAACGCGCGCGGCAGACCCGCGAGAAGATCGTGCGAGCCGCCGACGAGGAGTTCCGCGCGGCGGGCTACCAGGGCGCCACCATGGCTGCAATCGCGAGGCGAGCCGGCTTCGCCGAGCAGACCGTCTACTTCGTGTTCCACACGAAGGCCGAGCTACTCAGCAATGTCATCGACGTTGCGGTGCTGGGGACTGAAGACTCCATCGCGCCTGAGGAAGCACCGTGGTACCAGGCTATGGAGGCCGAGCCCGATCCCGTCGCCTCCCTTCACATCTTCATGCGTGGGGTCGCGGACGTGCTCGCCAGAGCTGCGCCGCTCAAGGCGATCGTGCGTGCTGCGGCGGCCGTCGATCCCGAAGCGCAGCGGGTGCAGGCAAAGCATGAGCGGATGCGCCACCAGGTCTACCGCCAAGTCATGGAGGACCTCGCCAGCAAGGGGCGATTGCGAGAGGGCGTCAGCCTCGACAGCGGGACCGACATACTCCTGGTGCTCGGGGGCGACGAGGGCTACCAGGCCTTCCGTGACCGCGGCTGGCCACACGAGCAGTGCGTCGAGTACCTCTCGTCAGTGCTGCCCGAACTGCTCCTCGCTCCAAGCAGTCGCAGGAGGCAGTCGAAGGAGTAGGCAAGACTGAATCGGCGTGTCACGCGACTTGTTGATCCTCTCCCGATTCGTCGGCCGCCTGGTCGCCGGGACGTTCGACCAGGACGCCCTTCTTGAACGTGCCGCCCGCGCGGACCAGCGCGACGAGGTGGGGTGCGTTCACGGCCCGCCACCTGGCCTGTGCCGACTCGAGGAGCTTGAACGCCATCGCGACGCCGGCGGCCTTTGTGCCGGGCCCCTTGGTGACCCGCTGCCGCGCCGGCTCGGGAAGGTACGTCCACGCTCAAGGGAGTTCACGACGACCGGCGACGAGATCCAACCTGCCAACCTGAGGAAGTCACTACCGAACTATCAGTACCGGGTCGGCAACGCAGCCAACGTCGTGTCCTTCTCAGACGCTGTCGTCCTGGGAACGGTCACCAAGGTCCAGAAGGCGAACGGCGTCATCTGGCGAGACGACAAGGACTTCACCGTCGTTGACTACAACGACGCGAAGCCCGACACCCGATCCGCGCTGGTCACCACGGCGATCGACCGGGCCAGTGGTGCGGTCGACCCCACTGCGCAGACAGTCACGTTTCGGGTGATCGCTCCGGCCCAGGCCGATCCCGAGAAGTTCATCGAAGGTCTCGCCGGACTCCAGTCCATCGCCGTCGTCCTCGACAAAGACCCCAACGCCGCGGAGACGACCCCGTGGAGACCGATCCTGGGTGACCGCCTGATCGGCGTTGTTGGGGCTGGCGGCTCCCTGACACTGCCTACCTTCGCGGATGCCACTGCCTTCGAGGGCACCCTCGACACCGAGGAAGCCCTGATGGCGACCACCGGGTCACCGGCCACCATCGAGCAGGTGCCGCGGCCCTGAGATTGGCCGGGCTCAGAAGCACGCTCCGATGAGTGGTCGCGGGCCGGTCGTCCCCGGGCTCTGGCATATGGGCGAATCGTGCCGTCTACGCCTACGGCTGACGCCCGGTGGCAAGGGCGTATCTTGGATCACCCGAGGGGTGTGATCCGCATGTGGGTTGGAATCATCTTCGTTGCAGCCGTCCTGGTCTTGGCCGTGCTGGCGGTGGTGGAGGGCTCTGGTAGCCGACCTCGCCTCCGACATGGGGACAAGCTGACGAGGTCGTCCACCCTGGGCCGCGGCTGGAACAGGCTCTGACAGCACAGATGCCGTGGTCGCTGATTCGGGCAATGAACGCTGACGCGCCGCGGTCGCCGCCGACCCATCTGATCCCCTAAGTCGGATGGCTCAACGTCCTCAGACCTCTGCCCGGGCTACTCCTGCCTGTCCGGGAGCACTCACAGCCAGTGAGCGGGTAAGCCCCGAGGGATCGTCCGGCCGCTTCGGACCCCTACTTCGCCGCCCTTGCGAATCGATGGTGCCGAACGCCACTCTCCGCCGACCCAGCGCCAGGGCAAACCGGCGTACAGTGCCAACTCTTGGGAAGGAGTCGCTCCCGTGTGGTTCTACGTCCCGCTGGTGGCGCTGGCCATCGCCTTCGTCGTCTGGTTCGTCCGGCCCCCGTTGTTCCGTGCCCACCTCCACGGCCACTGGAAGGACCCGGAGCAGGCCGAGCCATTGTGGCGGAAGACATCCGCTGAGGACCACAAGGGGCGGCACCGCCGCTAACGCAGGGCGAACCAGGCGAGAACCCACGGCCCAGCCCTGATGTGAGGGTCGCGGTCACGATTCGTGAGAACGCCCGCTCACTGGTCCAAACCTCTTCTTGCTGATCGTCCTTGGGGTGATGGAGTTCGTGCCGGCCGCGAGAGGCGGTTGATGGCATCTGGTTCCCGCTGGCCGTCCGGCTTCTCCCAAGGGGTGACCTTCTGAGCGCAGGAAGCGTGGCCAGCTGTCGCCGAGGCTCGAGGCGAGTTCGATCACTAGCAACTACTACACCTCCTACTGATGCGGCCCCGTCGCTGACCTGCGCAAACTCCCAATCTTCGCGTTCCGTGGGCCGCGCTCGGGCCGCACGCTTTGGGGTCGCCGGCAAATGCGCCGTACAGTCGCGGCCCGTTTCGAGTCGCGGGTGCGCATTGTTCGTCGTAGTAGAGCTCAACCTGGCGCCGAGCGGTCTCTGTGGTGCGGTGCCAGGGCGGTTGGCTGCAGTCGTTTGTGAGCGTCGGAGCCCGCTGACAGGAGGGCCCGGAATGGGCTCGCTTTCATCGCAAAGGCCCGCAACACCGCTCCGGCGCCCGCAGTCCCTGAGGGCGGCATCGGCGCAGGTCAGAGGCTACTTTGGCCTCATGAGCGCAGCCAGAGCCAGCCGAGGCGTCCGCCCGCGGACAGGTCGACCGCGACCCTCGGGGAGCCGTCGACGTTCATGACCACGGCGGTGTAGGTGCCGGGCTTGAGGTCCCAGGTCAGCCTCTGGGTGCCGGAGCCGCTGCTCTGCGCGGTCCAGAACCCCTGCCCCGTGGGAGCCGCTCTCATGTCACCGCCGGTGCCACGCCGAGTCAGCGAGTAGTCGAACGGGTCGGTGCGCAGGTCGCTGCTCTCGTCGTACGACGCGCTGCCCAGGTAGCGCGCGACGT
>CAWFVO010000017.1:0-31334 GCA_963819295.1 uncultured Actinomycetota bacterium | reverse complement strand
GACAAGGGGTCGCAGGTTCAAATCCTGTCAGCCCGACTCAGAAACCGCCTCTGACCTGCGGCAATGCAGGTCAGAGGCGGCCCGAGATTTGAGCAAACGGCTGCGGGTCGCAGGGTCGATTTCCGGCAGGTTGATCTACTGACAGCCTCTGACCTGGGCAAACGCTAGGTCGCGGCTGGTTCAGCAGGTGAGCCCTCGCGAGGCTGGTCCGCACCTATTCCCGAAGTATTCGCGCGGGTGCCTCCTGCTGATCCCGCACCGGCATGCTCCTCCCACGGCCAAGCCGACGCTGCCGGACGCGCCGCGTGCGAAGCCCCGCGACCCAGTTCGGAGCCGTAGAGCCGAACGATCAGGCGTGTTGCGGGGGGAGCGGTAGAGGAGATCCCTACCCGCCGGACCGGAGCGACCCAGGGCCGTCCACGGTCGGGGTCCCCAAACTAGACGTCTCTGGGGTTGCCGGGGATTCACATCGCCGCAGGTCAGCGCATCTCGCGTCGGGTAGCTCCCCGCGACATAGCGGAAGCGCTTCAGCGTGGGACCGACGACATCAAGGTCATCGTGGACTTCGAGGCATGAGGATCTGCGTCTCGGTGGAGGGGTCCTTTGGCCCTACGCCGCCCGACCGCTGCTCACTACGTTGCGAGCGGAACAGAGGTTGAACCTGGCCCAGCGACCCCGTGATGTCGGCGGTCACCCGACTGGGTTCGGATGGATCCACGCCCGGTTCGCCGCACCGGTGGCGATGCTTTCCCGGCTCGTGTGTCCGTTGCAACCTCCCGAACAGAGGGAGTATTCACGTGCCGAGGATGTTGCGCCGTGCAGCGGTGTTGGGGACGACGGCGCATGTCGCGTCGAACCGGGGACAGGCCAAGGCTGAGGCTGCGGCCCAGCAGCAGGCACCTCCGCCGCAAGCGGCGGCTCCGGAGGCAGCGCCGGAGGCTCCCGCGCAGACCTCCACGGATTCCTATGCGGACCTGACGAAGCTCAAGGAGCTCTTCGACGCTGGTGTGCTGACTCAGGCCGAGTTCGACGAGCAGAAGCAGAAGATCCTCAACGCTTGATCGCCTAGCGGCCAGGCCCACCTCTCATCTCGTTCGGGCGAGCTTCGCCCACACCACCCCAGGAGTGCACATGCCCATCGGACCCGTACAGCTACTCGTCGTGAGCTTTCCCGAGCCGAACCTGCACGGTGAGGTTCTCGAGGAGATGCGGCGCCTGCGCGACAGCGACACCATCCGCCTGATCGATGCCTTGGCGGTTCAGAAGGGCTCCGACGGCAGTCTCGAGGCTGTGCAGTGGAGCGACCTGTCGGTCGAGGAGTCCGAAGAGTTCGGCGCCACCGTGGGCGCGCTGCTCGGTCTCGGCCTCGCAGGCGATGAGGGCATGGAAGCCGGGGCCGTCGCCGGCTTCGAGGCCGGCGCCGACGGCCACGTGATCGACGAGTCGAAGGTCTGGGATCTCGCGGACCTGATCGAGCCCGGTGCGGTGGCTGCGGTCGCGCTGATCGAGCACCTGTGGGCCGGCCCGCTGCGGTCCGCGATCACCCGAGCGGGCGGCGTCCCGGTCAGCGACGCCTGGGTGCACCCACTCGACCTCGTCGAGATCGGTCTCCTCGCCTCCGACGAGCTCGAGCCCGCCTGATCAGTGTGCCGAGCGCTCCTCGACCACGGCGTCGCCTTGGCGGCGGTTTCCGTCAGCGATCACCGTTGCGGTGTCGCATGGCGCTGAACGGCACGAGGATGAAGATCGCGATCGCCAGGTACCCGAACACCGCGACGATCGGCACGAACAGCCCGATCAGGATCATCACGACATAGATGCCGAGGGTCGGGGTGAGTCGCTGGGTGAGTGTCTTGACGTCCTCGTCGCCCAGATCGGGTCGCACGAGTCGGGCACCCACGGCGTACCGCCAGGTCACCGAGACCATGACCATCGTCAGGAGCAGGTTGACACCGTAGACGGTCGCCGCGATTCGCTCCGGCTCGGACTCGCCTGCGTACTCGGCCAGTAGCCGGGTGGGAAGGGGAGGAACGAGACGACCAGGAGCAGCAGCAGGTTCAACCGGATGAGCACCGAGTCGGCATGGTCGAGGTACTCGGTGATCACGGTGTGGGCGAACCACACCGCGCCGATGGTCGCGAAGCTCACGGTGTAGGCGAGATAGGAGGGCCACTGGTCGCCCAATGCACCGAGGAGGTCGTCCTCGGAGCCCGCGGGGACGGCGATGTCGAGGATCAGCAGAGTGATCGCGATCGCGAAGACGCCATCGCTGAAGGCCTCCATGCGACCGGTCCGGTAGCCGGTTGGCGTGCGCGGTTCCGACTCGTCAGGCATGGCGGCTCCCTCAAGGCCCGAGAGGTTACTCAGGATCGGTGGCGACGCGACTGTACCGGCCTCGGTTCCCCTCGTCCGGCCCTCAACCGCGATCCGGGTCGGCGAGGTAGGGGCGCAGATGGTGCTCGCGCCGACGGATCATGGCGAGCCCGATCGTGGAACCGACGCGGAACACGACCAGCGACACGACGGCCGCCAAGGCGACGCCCCCTGCGAAGTGAGCGGTCGGGAGCCGGCTGCTCAGGCCGCCGCCCGACAGCATCGACCAGAGCAGCAGGCTGGGCGTGATGATGAGGATCCCGAGCGCCGGTACGACGGCGTAGGGGATCAGGACCAGGCCCGACCAGCGCATGATCATGTGCCACCAGGCGCGGCGGTGGGCCCAGCGGAAGGCGAGCTCGCGGGGGTGGTAGGGCCAGAGGATGCCCACCCACCCCGCGACCCCGAGGACGCCGAACGGGACCACGCCGATGGCGGTGATGCTCACCAGCACGGGCGGCCAGTCGTGGTCGAAGAAGCCGATCAGGACCGCCACGATCGCGCAGAACGGCGCCACGAAGCACCACAGGGCGACGTTCTTGGCGTACAGCAGACGACGCAGCATCACGGGCTGGTCCAGGGCAGCCAGCACCCGCTCGCGATCCGGGGCGAGCACGTTGGTCGCGGGGACGTCGGCATACATCCAGAAGGCCAGCACCATGGCGAACGCCGACGGGCCGTGCAGAGTGAACAACCAGTCCTGCCACCTGACCGGCAGCAGGAACCATGCCCCGGCCATGAGCAACGCATTGAAGGTGACCACGGCCGGCACGGTGAAGGGACGGTGCCACGCGTTCCGCAGCTCCCACTGGATCGCTTCGCCCAAAGACGCGGGGAGCGCTGCGGGTGGTGTGGTCACGACACCGCGATCAGTCCTCAAGGCAGCCACCTGTCCACGCTCTGTGTCCGAGACCCAGTGCAGCGTCTCATCCTGGTCCGCCACCTCCGCATCAGCCTAGCGGCGGGCACCGCGACGATCCCTGACCCGGTGCTAGCCGGAGAAGCTCGATTCACCCGGGTGGACCGAGGCAGGGGTGGTCCAGCGACGCGCGATCCAGGCGATGGTGGTCCCATGCCGCCTGTCAGCTGCCTGATCGTTGTCCAAGGAGAGCTGGGTGACCACTTCGACGGTGCCTTCGACAATCTGTCGCTGGTCCGCGGATCCGGGACGACTCAGCTGAGAGGAGAGGTCGCCGACGACTCGGCCCTCCAGGGCGTGTTGCGTCAGGTGAGTGACCTCGGCCTCGAGATCGTCTCGATCTCGGCTCGTTCGGGCTAGCTGCAACCCCGGCCGGCGTGGCTTGCCCTCGTCGTACGCCGGCGGGTGGCCCCTGACTGTGCCCACCCTTGATGTCGCTCTGATCTGCAGCTGACGGCAGTGTCGACCTGGTGGACCTCCGCCGTGTCGGGCTCCATCTGGACACGTTGGTGACCGTGGGGGCAAACGGCTACGGTGCGGGAGTCGGCAAGGGAGAGGATGGCGGCTGTGAACGATCCAGGCGCCGGAGCGCCTCGGGCACCGCTTCCGCCAGATGCTGGCGTCATCCGCAGCAAGATTCTGCCCTCTCGTCTGCCCGCGGGCGCAGTGACTCGTCCACGACTGGTCGAGCGGCTGGGGGACGGCAGGGGTTGCAGCCTGACGCTTGTGTCTGCGCCGGCGGGCTATGGCAAGACCACCATGCTGACGGCCTGGCTCGCGTCTCCCTCCGCGCCACGTGGTGCCTGGGTGTCGTTGGATCGACGGGACACTGACCCGGTTCGGCTCTGGACGCACGTGATCGTCGCGCTCCAGCGGGTGGAGCCGCGAGCCGGGACAGCCTCGTTGGCGGCCTTGCGGGCACGTCCCGACCAGATCGAGGAACAGGTCTTGCCGGTGCTGCTGGAGGAGCTGTCCGGTGAGGGGCCCGACCTGGTGGTCGTGCTCGACGACTACCACCTGGCCCAGAACTCGGCCGTCGACGCCACCTTCGAGGCGTTCATCCGCTATCGGCCGGATCGCGTGCAGCTCGTCGTCTCGACTCGATCCGACCCGGGGCTGGGGGTCGCCCGGCTGAGAGCAAGGGGGGACCTGGTCGAGATCCGCGCGGCGGACCTGCGGTTCGACCAAGGGGAGATCGAGCGTTTCCTGGCGGGGCTCGGTGTGGTGGGGCTCTCCGACGAGGAGGTCCAGGGCCTGGTGGAGGCAACCGGCGGGTGGCCGGCGCCGCTGCGACTGTTGGCCCTTCTGATTCAGGACCACGAGCCGAGCGCCTTCATCAACTCGTTCGCGGCGGCGCAGCGGCCCGTTGTGGAGTACCTGACCACGGACGTACTCGAGCTGTTGAAGCCCCAAGCCCAGAACTTCGTGCTCAGGGTGTCGATTCTGACCCGCATGTGCGGATCGCTGTGTGACGCGGTCGTCGGCCAGCCCGGGTCGGGCAAGTTGCTGGCCGAGCTCGAGCGAGCGAGCCTGTTCGTCTCGGTCGACTCCACCGGGGGCTGGTACAGCCAACATCACCTGTTCGCCGAGGCCATGCGCTTGGAGCTGGCCCGAAACCAGCCTGAGCTGCTTCCCACGCTCCATCGCCGAGCGGCCGGTTGGTTCGAGGAGGCCGGCGACCTGGAGTCGGCAGCGGAGCACGCGATCGAGGCTCGAGACGTGGCCCTCGCCGGCCGGCTGGTGGCCGCCCAGGTCGAGTCCCTGGCAGCGTGTGGCCGCTGGGCGACGGTTCGCGGCTGGTTGGAGGAGCTGTCTTGGCCGGCCGCCGTCGCGGATCCCGAGCTCGCGTGGGTTCGTGCCACGTCCGACGCGTTCGGCAACGACCTGGATGGCGCCGAGCGGTGGCTCGACGTGGCCAGCGGCGGTGCGCCCGAGTCGATGGGATCACTGGGCCTGCCACTCGGATTTCGCGTCGAGATGCTCCGCGCCCTGGTCGGGGTCAACGACGTCGCGCGTGGCGAGGAGGCCGCCTGCCGGGCTCTGGAGATCGCTCCCGGGCCGATGTGGCGCGGTGCCGCACTCGCAGCGCTCGGACAGGCACAGTATCTACGGGGTGCGACCACCGAGGCACGAGAGTCGCTCCGAACAGCGGTCACCCTGATCCCGGACGCACATCCGAACCTCCTGGTCCTCGCGATCGGCAACTTCGCGCTGGCCGAGTACGTCGCCGGCGACCCGACCCATGCGAGCCCAATGCTGGACCGAGCGACCCAGATGATGGCCACCCAGCCCCAGACCGTCACATCCGCGGTCCTGCACATGGCTCTCGGTGAGCGCGCCCGCCACGACGGCGATCCGCGGGGCGCCGTCGGCTGGCTGGAGTCGGCTATCAAGATCTTGGGTGCGGGCAAGCGCAGCGCGTGGCTCGCGAACGCCTACCTGCTCAACGCCTGTGCCTTCCACGCCCTCGGCGATGCCACCGGCGAGACCTCGTGCCTCGACGCCGCCGACGCGATCCTCGACACGCTCCCAAACCCCGGCGACCTGATGCGTCGTGCCGCGGAGCTGCGACAGCGGGCCAGCACCGGTGGCAGGAGGTTGACCGCTTTCGGCGAAGAGCTCTCCGACCGCGAGCTCGCAGTACTCCAGCTCGCCAGCCAAGGACTCACCCAACGCGAGATAGCCGATCAGCTCTTCGTCTCCTACAACACCGTCAAGTCGCACCTGAGGACGACCTATCGAAAGCTCGGGGCGTCCTCGAGGGACGAGGCCCTGATCCGGTTCGCGGCACTGCGGCCCGAAGACGGATCCCGACGGGGCTTGGACGCCACCGACAGCTAGAGCAGCTGACCCCGACCGACCGACCACGCGCCCGACCTTCAGCTCGATCCCGAGGGCACTCAGATGCGCCTCGGCCACCGGTCTTCACCCGGGTGAATCCCTCCTCGGATGAGCACAACGCGCGCGCGCCGCGCCACGGTTAAAGGTGTCATCAACCTGCGCGCCGCCCGTGATGGGTCGTGATGGGTCGGCAGGAAACGTTCATCTGAGGAGATTCCGTGATCACCCTTACCTCGAGCTTCGGCACCGGCGACGTGTTCTGGTCGATGCTCTGGTTCTTCTTGTTCTTCATCTGGATCTGGCTCTTGATCGCGGTCTTCGCCGACATCTTCCGCAGCCAGGACCTCTCGGGCTGGGGCAAGGCGCTGTGGACGGTCTTCGTGATCGTCCTTCCCTATCTCGGTGTCTTCGTGTACCTGATCGCCCGTGGCCACAAGATGAGCGAGCACTCGGTTCAGGCCGCGCAGGCACAGGACGCCGCCACTCGCAGCTACATCCAGCACGTCGCCGGCTCGAGTCCGAGCGCTGCGGACGAGATCAGCAGGCTTGCTGACCTTCGTGACCGGGGCCTGATCAGTGACGACGAGTTCGCGCAGGGCAAGGCGAAGCTGCTGGCCTGAGGCCCGCGTACACATCCATCCCATGAGAACGACTGAAAGGAATATCGACATGACTGAAGGACGACCCTTGCTCGAGACACTGGCGGAGATGACCGCCGCCTCCGTCGAGCACACAGACCTGGGCGACCGAGAGCTGATGTTGGTGCGCCTCGCCGGCCTCATCGCCGTCGACGCCCCACCCGCCTCCTACCTGCTCAACCTCGGCGCAGCCGTTGACAGCGGCCTGGGGCTGGAAGACACGCGAAGCGTCCTGGTCGCGCTCGCCCCGATCGTCGGCGGCCCACGGGTAGTCGACGCCGCCGCCACGATTGCCACAGCCCTCGGGTACGCCCTTGCCATCGAGGACGCCCTGGACGAAGACGAAGCCTGAGCAGCCACTCATCCGAGCGACACCAGGCACCACGAACACAAGGAGCTGTGAGATGGAAGGGCTAGACACGTTCGCTGCGTTTGCCGCGACCTACGGATCGCTGCAGGACGCCGAGACCGACTACGAGGCGATCAAGTCGTTGTACTACGACGAGCACCTGGTTGACACCTTCGATGCCGCGGTCATCGCCAAGAACGACAAGGGCAAGGTCAAGATCGTCAAGAAGCACGAGCAGCCGCTGCGACAGGGCGCCTGGGTGGGCGGCGGACTGGGCCTGGCGACCGGGCTGTGCGTCGCGATCTTCCCGGCCGTCGCGATCGGAGCCGGCATCGCTTGGGGAACCGGCATCGGAGCCGGGCTGGGTGCGCTGGCCGGCCATGCGGCGGGCGGGATGAGCCGATCCGACCTCAAGGACCTGGGCGAGACCCTCGACGAAGGCGAGTGCGCAGTCGTCGCCGTTGCGGCCGCCGCGATCGCCGACCGGGTCGCGGAGACCTTCAAAGGCGCGCAGAAGGTCGACCGCAAGGAGCTCAAGGCGGATCCCAAGGCGGTCCAGGCCGACGTGGCCACGGCCGACGCCGACGTCTGACCTGTCTCCGGGTTCGGGTGGACGGTCCCAACACGACCTCCACCCGAACCTCGGCACGTTCCTCCCGTGCGCGCGGTGACGGCCACTCGGCCGCATCGGCACTCAACCCCGAGATTTCGGCCAGACGGCCGCTCGAAGAAAGCGTGAAATCATGCTGTCAACCCGCTCGGGTCGAAAGTTGTCGACAGTTCTCCCCCTGGCCGCGTTGCTGTGGATGGTGGCGGGTTGCGGGGGCACCTCGTCATCGACGACCGCCACGTCCACCCCGACGACGTCGGCATCGGCCGGTTGCGCGGACGTGGCGGCGCTGAAGGGCTCGCTCGACGCACTCAAGGCGGTCGACGTTCGACAAGACGGGGTGGACGCTCTCACCTCTGCACTTGCCGATGTGAAGACGCAGGTCAGTGCTGCTGCCGCCTCGGCCTCCGGCGCGCTGCAGCCCGAGGTGCAGCAGGTGCAGACAGCGGTCACCGCTGTCGAGACCGCGACCAACGGGCTGACGACGAGCAACCTGACCCAGAAGGCGCCCGCCATCGCCACAGCGCTTCGCCAGGTCGCGAGCGCGACGACGGCCCTGTCGACGACGCTCTCGCAGAACTGCCCCGGTAGCTAGCAGTGATTCCCTCCACCGGCCGATGCGTATGGGTGAGACCCTGGCCGCGCGCCGGCCGGAAGAGCTACCCCTGGAAGCAGGGCGAGCCATGACCGATACGGCACCGAAGACCGCGACCAAGACCGCGGCAAAGGCCGGCTGGGGCGTGGTCGGCCTGCTGGCCTCCGCGCAGTTCATCATGGTGCTCGACACCACGGTCATGAACGTGTCGATCTCTCAGGTCGTGGCCGACCTGGACACCACCGTCGTCGGCCTCCAGACCGCGATCACGCTCTACACCTTGGTGATGGCCTCCCTGATGCTGATCGGCGGGAAGCTGGGCGAACGGTGGGGGGCGAAGCGCACTTTCGCGGTCGGGCTCCTCGTCTACGGCACAGGGTCCCTGATCACGTCTGTGTCGCCGAACCTGGCTGTCCTCCTCCTCGGCTGGTCGCTGATCGAGGGCCTGGGGGCGGTCCTGGTGATACCCGCGATCGCTGCGTTGACCGCTGCCACCTACGAAGGCAAGCAGCGTGCCGTCGCGTACGGGATCCTCGGCGGCGTCAGCGGCGCGTCGATGGCCGCCGGCCCCCTCATCGGAGGCTGGGTGTCGGCCGAGTACTCGTGGCGCTACGTCTTCGCCGCAGAGTCTGTGGTGGTTGTCGTCATCTTGTTGTTCCGCCAAATGATCCCTGCGGTGAAAGGGCACCTGACCAAGCTCGACATCCCCGGGGCCGTGCTGTCGGCACTCGGCCTGGGTGCGATCGTGCTCGGCATTCTGCGATCCAGCCAGTGGGGCTGGATCACACCCAGCGGCGGTGTCCCGGAGATCAACGGACGCTCGTTGACCCCACTGGGTCTGTCTCCCACGCTGTGGCTGATCATGATCGGTGCGGTTGTGCTGGTGGTCTTCGGACGCCGCGAACGAGTGGTCAAGGACAGTGGTGACGAGCCCCTGCTCGACCTCGCGCTGCTGAAGATCCCGAGGATGCGCGCCGGGCTCGTCGTCCAGTGGTGTCAGGCCTTCATCATCCAGGCCACGTTCTTCGTCCTGCCCCTCTACCTACAGACCGTCCTGGGCTTCGACTCCTTGAAGACCGGGGTGACGATCCTGCCCATGTCCGCCGGAATGTTCATCTTTGCTCTCGGGGGATCGGCACTGACCGGTCGCTACTCGCCGAAGCAGATCGTCCAGCCAGGTATCGCGGCCATGCTGCTCGGAGAGGTGCTGCTCCTGCACTTCCTCGACCCGCAGCTCAACGGCTGGGGCTTCGGCATCGGGCTCGCACTGCTCGGCGCCGGCCTCGGACTGCTGGCCTCCCAAGTCGGGAACGTGATCATGTCCTCGGTCGACCCGAAACGTGGCGGAGAGGCCGGGGGACTCCAGGGGACGTCGCTCAACCTCGGCGCCTCGCTCGGCGTCGCACTCGTCGGGTCAATCCTCCTGGCGACGCTCGCGACCAACTTCACCCACGAGATCGACGCCAGCACCTCACTTCCCGACTCGGTCAAGCAGTCGGTGTCGACCGTGGCCCAGGAGAATGCCAACTTCGTGTCCACCACTGCGGTGCAAGAGGCCGCCCGACATGCGGGCCTGCCCCCAGCGCAGACTGACGAGCTCGTGGCCAGCTACTCCGACGCCCAGCTCACAGCGCTACGGGCGGCCCTGGCCTTCCTGGCCCTGTTCGCACTGCTCTCCCTGGCCTGGGTACGTCGCCTGCCCGGTGCGCCACCCAAAGACACTGCACCATGAACCCCGTGAACACAGGGCGACGGCGGCGCCTGACAGCCAGAGCCGACCCCGCATTTGGTTCGCCTCAAGTGCTGACGGCGTTCGTTTGTGTGTCTCCGAGTGGAGCCGAGATCGAAGGAGTGTCAAACATGCCGAGAACCATGCACCCGCTCACCAGGTGCGGAAGGTCACCTAGTTCGCGCCCAACAGTGGGTCGCCCGAGGTCGAGGCGATGACGGTGAGCGAGAAGTCCATGACGACCTCCCAGGCCTCACATCCCGGCGTCAAGCAGCGACGGGCAAGCGGGAAGCAGGCTCGTGTCGAAACCCCACCGGAAAGCCACCGGGGATGGCGGCCGGCCGAAGGACGGGCAGACCCGGTCTCTCTGCTCGAGGAACAGGACCGCTCCCGGGACACGGATCTGGTCCCGGTGCGGCACGGCCGCATGCTGGCGTCCCCGTTCACGTTCTATCGGGGCGCGGCCAAGATCATGGCCGAAGACCTCTGGCGCACTCCGACCGCAGGCTTCACCGTGCAGCTGTGCGGAGATGCCCACCTGTCCAACTTCGGGCTGTTCGCCTCGCCCGAACGCAACCTTGTCTTCGACATCAACGACTTCGACGAGACCCTGCCAGGACCCTTCGAGTACGACGTGAAGCGCTTGGCCGCCAGCATCGCAGTCGCAGCCCAGCACAACGGTTTCTCCAAGTCCGCCACCCGCAGCGCAACCCGGGCGTCGGTCAAGGCCTACCGAGAAGCGATGACAGAGTTCGCCCAGATGTCCACGCTCGAGGTCTGGTACGCACACGTCTTCGCGGACAGCGTGGTGAAGAAGATGCGCACCGCCATCAGCGATACCGGCGCATCGATGACAGATCGGAGCTCGCTGAAAAAGGCGCGAGACAAGCAGGCAAGAGCCCTCACCAAAAAGGCTCGCCGACGTGACAGCGCACAGGCGCTCGCCCAGCTCGGCGAAGTCGTCGACGGCCAGTACCGGATCGTGAGCCAGCCGCCGTTCGTCGTCCCGCTGCGCGACTGGAGCGACATCTACCCGACCTTCCCCGATGATCTCGACCAGCAGATCCGCCACCAGCTCGCGTCGTACGGCCGGACCCTCCAGCCCGATCGCCGTCAGCTGCTGGCACGCTACGAGCTCGTCGACGCGGCGCGGAAGGTCGTCGGAGTCGGAAGCGTCGGGACCCGCGCGTTCATCGCCCTGCTCCAAGGCAAAGACACCCACGACCCCCTTTTCCTTCAGCTCAAGGAAGCCAACAGATCGGTGCTCGAGAGCCACCTGCCCAGGAGTCGCTACCGGCAACCAGGCCAGCGGGTCGTGCACGGCCAGCGGATGATGCAGGCGAGCAGCGACATCTTCCTCGGCTGGACCAACGGCGTGGACGGCGCACGCAGCTACTACTGGCGGCAGCTGCGCGACATGAAGGGCTCGGCGAACATCGAGGCGATGACCCCCGAGGTCATGACGTTCTACGCAGGTCTCTGCGGGTCGACCCTGGCCCGCGCCCACGCGCGCTCAGGCGACCCCGTCGCGATCGCTGAGTACCTGGGCGGCAACGACGCCTTCGACCAGGCCATCACCGACTTCGCCAAGCGCTACGCAACCCAGAACGAACGGGACTACCAGGAGTTCGCTCAGGCCGTTCGTACCGGCCGGCTCGACGCAGCACCCGGGGCGTGAACCAGGTGACGTTCGACGACGTCATGGAAGAGTCGTGCGCGGCTTCGATCGGCGGAGTCACGATCCTGGTGGTGAGCTCGTTGGCTGCCCTGGTGACCGCAGTGACGTCCTACCGACGCATCGGCGCCCTGAAGACCTACGAGGATCTTCGCCGGGACGTCGGACGAGCCATCCTGCTCGGCCTCGAGTTCCTGATCATCGCCGACATCGTGCTCACGATCACCGTCGACCCGTACCCTCGAGAGCTCCCTGGCCCTCGGGCTCATCGTGCTGGTGCGGACCTTCCTCAGCTTCTCCCCTCGAGATCGAGCTGGAGGGCATCCTGCCCTGGCGTCGAGCGGATGCCGGCAAGGGCACGGACGCTCGCCCCCGACCCGATGCATCCGCGTAGAGCCTCCGGATACTCGTCATGCCAGCTCGTCCGGGACCAAGGACCCTGGCTCTCCGCTCTGACCTGGCGGCAGCGTGGATGCTGGCCCACCGCGGCACGGGGGCACTTCCGTTCACAAAGGTCTTCACGTGACTACCTCCTCGTCAGCTAGACCCCCGAGCTCGCAGCCCGGCCCGGAGTTGTTGCGCGGACTGTCTCGTGGTCGAAGGGCGAGGGCGAGCGCGCGACCGCATGGACCGCGGAGGCACGTGAAACGCATCCATCGGTGGACGTCGGCTTCCGACTTGCAGACCGGACAAGCGCGTCGCGGCCGGTGTGCTCGCAGGTGGCGTCGCCTACCGGTTGTTCTTCTGGTTCCTGTCGTTCTCGCTGCTCGTCAAGGGCACCCTGGGCTTCGTCGACGGTCACCGAGCGGAGCAGACCCTGGTCAACCTGGTGTGTGCCGCGGTTGCCACAACCATGACCGACACCTCATGGCAGCCCCAGCACGCCCGCTGGTCGGTCATCATCGTCGGGTGCCTGGCTCGTGCTGTGGACGGGCTACCTGGGAGCCAAGGCGCTTGTCCTGGTCCACGCCGCCGTGTGGGAAGTCCCGCCGACTCCGATCCGCAACCGACTGGGGGCCTCCTTAGGTCTTCACCGGCTCGGTGCTGGCCTTCGCGGCATCGATGGCGATGGTGCAGTGGGCGCGGTCCGACAGTCACGCCTTCGGCCTCGTCGCGACGCTGGCCTCGGCGGTCGTCCCGCTGGCCTTCTGGATGGTCGTCTCACGCCGGCTGCCGCACCGCGCATCGGGTTGGCGCGAGCTACTCCCCGGTGCCGTAGTTGTCGCGCTCGGCGTGCACGCGATGTACCTGTTCACCGCATGGTTCCTCGGCCCGAAGCTGGCCAGCGCTACTCAGACTTACGGCCTCCTCGGGGTTGTGGCCACGCTGCTGTTTTGGCTCTACATCTTCGGCCGCCTCGTCATCGGCGGAGCGACCTTGAACGCGTCCATGAACGAACACCGCACCAGCGAGACGGTCCCGACAAAGCGGCGTGCGTGATGTGGAGCAGAGGGCTCGCCTCGGGAAACGGGTCGCGCTCCAGGGTCAACTGTGTGCCACCATGCCGCACCCATTCCCCAAGTATTCGGTCAAAGCACCGCCGAAGACCGCTTCGACGGCAAAGACAGCGGCGTTTAGTAGCGGCGTTTTGTGCAGGTCAGAGCCCACTCCGGCAGAGTCAAGCAAAGCCCCTCAGTCCTCCGATCCAGGGTCAAGGGGTCGCAGGTTCAAATCCTGTCAGCCCGACTCAGAAACCGCCTCTGACCTGCGGAAACGCAGGTCAGAGGCGGCCCGAGATTGAGCAAACGGCTGCAGGTCGTAGGGTCAAATTTCCGGCAGGTTGATCTCCTGAACCGCCTCTGAACTGCGCAAACGCCAGGTCGCGGCTGGTTGAGCAGGTGAGCCCTCGCGAGTTTGGTCCTCACCTATTCCCGAAGTATTCGCGGATGCCTGGCTGATCCCGCATGGGCATGCTCGTCCCACGTCCGAGCCGACGCTGCTGGATGCGCCGCGTGCGAAGCCACGCGACCCAGTTCGGAGCCGTAGAGCCGAACGATGAGGGGTGTAGCGGGGGAGCGGTATGGGAGATCCCTGCCCGCCGGACCGGAGCAACCCTTGGCCGTCAACGATCGGCGTCCCCAAACTAGAAGGTCTCCGGACACGCCGGGGGATTCACCCTGCTTCCCCGAGGTTCGAGGTGAGAGTTCGAGCTCGGCTACGACCAATGGTCGTAGAAGTGACTCAAACCGCACTCTGACCTGCTCAGACTCTGCTCAGGTAGGTCCTCGGTACGCACTGGGTACGCACGATGTTGGCGCTCTTCCAGGGGTCGGGCGCCTTCGACGTGGCTGGATGCAGGGCTACCAAGAGTTCACGTCAGGCCCGGTCACGTCATCCGACGGGCTCCGACGGAAGTACGTGCTCAATGCGAACATGCTCGCTGGCACTGTGATGTTCCACGGAATCCCGCCCAGCAGCAAGATCGGCACAGAGAAGTGCGGCCAGAAGTACGCGATAGCGAAGAGCGGTGTGATCGATGCGTTCACTAGAAGCACTCGCCTGGTAACTCGGTCCGGACCGTTTCCCTCGAAAGCCCTGGCCGCGAACAACGTCGACAGGTTGAGAAAGATGTACGCGAGTCCGTCGATGTCCACATGAGCGAATGTGGTGTCTCGTTCAGCACGCTCAGTGGGCCCGGTGTGCCTGCTTGGTCTGTGAAGCTCCAGTAGTACCCCGCCGGGAGCACCGTGGCCAGCTGCACAACGTAGTTGACGCAGGCAAGGGCCACGTAGATGGTCGCGAGCTGGACTGCGACCTGGGTCCAGAAGCGTTTCTCTGGGAGCACCGTGTAATGCAATGCGACCACGGTGACCAGGAATGAGGGCGCGATGACCAGTGATGACGCGAAGGCGAGCACGGAATCCTGGTCGGGCTCAGCATCGACATCATCTGCAACGGGACTGAGAGGATGTAGCCGATGGCTCCCACGAGCGCGAGCCTCGCCGCCCAGACCCCCGCAGCACGGATGGACGCTTCTCGTTTCGTCCCTTCGACTCGCTCACCAGGTCGGTCGACGAACGTCGACCTCCGTGGAGGGCTGCGGTCGACTCGTCATCCAGCTCCGTCCGGCTACCAGCAGGGTGCCATAACATGAGGCCCTACACCCATACTCGAACACCGCCGGCGGCACCGGTAGGGGCGTTGGTCCTGGACGAACTTCCGGACGGGAAGCGATGCGTCAGCGGCTCGGTAGAGCCGATGCGAAGACCCTCGAGGCCTGTTGTCGTCCCGCCTCATCGGCCAGACTCGCCGGCCTCTTCGAGACGAGGGCGCCACCGAAGGCTTTCGGCCCTGTCTCCTTGGCAGCAGGCCGGACCACGCTCGAATCGTCGGCACCTTTCTTGCCGACCATGAAGGTTGGTTCAGATGTCCGGAACCGCACGACCGACCACCCGCCAGTTGCTCGTCGAGGTCCGTGACGTCGTCACGGACCTCCCGACTCTGCTGACCGCCCCGCTCTACCGCAGCTGGCACCTACGCTGGGGTGCGACCCCGGCCGAGGTAGCCGCCCGGCTGCAGGGTGAGGGCCTCGTGGAGGACGCCCAGTACCAGTCGACGCGGGCCATCAGCATCGCTGCGCCCCCCGAAGCCGTGTGGCCATGGCTCGTGCAGGTCGGATGCCTGCGCGCCGGTTGGTACAGCAACGACCTGCTCGACAATCTGGCGCACCCCAGCGCCACCGACCATCATCCCCGACCTCCAACACATCGAGGTCGGCCAGTGGGTGCCGATGTCCCCGAAACCGTCGGCCCGCACGAGCTTGAAGGTCCACAGCTTCGTTAGCGAACCAATGGCTGCTGTGGACCACACCCGACAGCACCTGGTCCTGGCAGCTCACGCCCACCGACGACGGAACACGCCTCATTGCCCGCATCAACACCCGCTACGACTGGCGCCACCCCCTGTCAGCCGTCCTCGGGCTCGTCCTGATGGAGTTCGGCGACTTCGCGATGCTGCGCAGGATGCTCAAGGGCATCAAGGACCGAGCCGAGGCCCATCAACATGACGCCACCCAGCCCGTCTGCCCACCCGACCCGGCCAGGACGGTGGACACGCGATGACATCCCCGACAGCGAAACTCACGCCCAGCCCCGGCGACGGGGCCACATCGCCGCACTCCACCGCTCGGCAACGCCGCTACGACGCGGCCGGCCCGCCGTGGACCACACGCCGGACCAGAAACGCAGCCAAGGCCATCGGGAGCCCTGGCCGTGGTCGCCTCAGCGCTGTACTTCCTCTCTGACGTCATCGAGGTCGTCCAAGGCGGCTTCTCCGTCGGCCAGCTCTGGCTCACGCTCGTCGCCGAAGCAGCCATCCCGGTCTTCGTCATGGGATCGCGGCCCTGTTCTGGTCGCGATTGGGACGCCTCGGACAGGCCAGCGCCGTGGCCTACGCCTACAGCTACGTCGTGTTCACCGGCACCGTCGTCTACGCGCTGGTCAACCACACCCCGGACTACCAGTCCCTCAACGACCACCTAGGGACCGCTGATGCTCGTCCACGGCGCCATCATGGTCTTCGCCGGACTGGGGCTCGGCTACGCGCTGCTCCACCGCCGCCTGCTCCCCGCCTGGTCCTGCGTCTGTCTGATGGCAGGTGTCGTGCTCGTGGCAGCCGCGCAGGGACTCCCCGACGGCGCGCAACTCGTCGCTGCAGGCTCCGTGACCTCGGTTTCGCCGGCTTGGGTGCCGCCCTCATCGGTGGAGCGAGTCCGGCGGGCCGTCGAGCAGATGCCCTCCCGGTGAAGGACTGAGCTCGATGACCAGAACGCTCCGGTGGCTGTTCGTCGCCGTGCTCATCGGCCACGGGCTCATCCATCTCCTCGGCGCAGCCAAGAGTTTCGGGTGGGCGACTGTGTCCCAGCTCCAGGAGCCGATTGGCGTCGCAGCCGGTGTGCTGTGGCTCCTGGCTGCCGCCCTCGTCCTGACCGCGGCAGCGCTTCTCGCCCGCGGAGCGCCGACCTGGTGGTGGGCGGTGGCGCTCGGGGCGGCGGTCACCTCCCAGGCCGCCATCGTGACGTCGTGGAGCGACGCGGCGGCAGGAACCCTGGTGAACGTCCTGCTCCTGCTCACAGCCGGTTACGCACTGGCGTCAGCGGGACCGCCCAGCTTCCATGCCCAGTTCGGTAGGCGCGCGGCTCTAGCACTCGCTGACATCGACCATGCGCCGGCCGTGGTGAGCGAGGCCGACCTCGTCGACCTGCCGACGCCCCTGGCGGAGTACATCCGCCGCTCCGGGGCACTCGGGCAGCCACGAGTGGTTACCTTCCGCGCCGACTTCCATGGCCGCATCCGCAGCGACCCGAACACGGCATGGATGCCGTTCACCGGCCGGCAGGTCAACACCTACGGTCCGCGGCCGAAGCGGCTCTTCCTCATGGACGCCACGAGGTCCGGGCTCCCCGTGACCGTTCTGCACGTATTCGACGACGCCACGGCCACCATGCGGGTCAAGCTGCTCTCCCTCTTCACCGTCGCGGACGCCTCCGGCCCTGAGATGGACCGCGGTGAGACCGTCACCGTCTTCAACGACCTGGTCGTGATGGCGCCAGGCGCCATCGTCGACGCCCTCGCGTCGTGGGAACCCGTCGACGACCACCGCGTCCGTGGAACGTTTACCGACGCCGACCAGACGGTCTCGGCGGTGCTGACCTTCAACGACGAGCACGACCTGATCGACTTCGTCTCCGAGGACCGAACCCGGGCATCGGCCGACGCCAAGTCCTTCACCCGACGGCGCTGGTCGACCCCGCTCTCGGGGCATCGAGACACCGCCGGTCACCGGGTCCTGACCGCCGGCGAGGGCGTGTGGGGTGCCCTCGGGTCCGAGGAGACGTTCACCTACCTTGAGTTCGACCTTGACGACATCGTCTACAACGCACACACCGCAGCCCCCGCAGCCGGTGACAGGATCACCCCATCGGCGTCTGCCTGGAGACGTCGTTCGGATCTGAGGTTCGGCAATGTCGACGCCGATCGGGCTTCTCGGGAATGCCCAGTCCGCGTTGGCGACTCGAGACCGTGGCATATCCAGACGTCCGCCCTGGTGGTGACCTTGGCCCCCGCCAAGCATGGCTCTCACGACTAGCGTCGACAGTGAAGGGTGACGGCAATGTGCCACCTCGGGCGGGGCTTCTCATCGACACGCACCACTAGTCGGCCAGCCAGCGCTGGCCGGGAAGCCACATCATGCGCCTGCACCTGACATCCACCCTGCCCCGCGGCCTCGACTCGGTAGTTCTCGACCCAGGACCTGTGGCCCAGGCGTTCGGACTGTCCAAGATCTACGGTTCCGGTCCTGCTGCGGTTGTCGCCCTCGACGACGTGACGGTGGAGTTCGGCCGCGGGCAGCTCACCGCGATCATGGGCCCGTCCGGGTCGGGCAAGTCGACCCTGATGCACTGCCTGGCCGGCGCTCGACTCCCCGACCTCCGGGCGGGTGCTCATCGGCGACACCGAAATCACCGCGCTCAACGACAAGGCGCTGACCCGCTGCGCCGGGACCGGATCGGGTTCATCTTCCAGTCCTTCAACCTGCTCCCGACGCTGACCGCCGCGGAGAACATCACCCTGCCGCTCGACATCGCCGGCCGCACGCCGGACCAGACCTGGTTCGACACCGTCGTCGACACCGTCGGGCCTCGCGTGACCGGCTCACCCACCGCCCCGCCGAGCTCTCCGGCGGCCAGCAGCAGCGGGTCGCGTGGCCCGCGCCCTGGTCAGCCGCCCGGCGATGGTCTTCGCCGACGAGCCCACCGGCAACCTCGACTCCCGCCGGCAGCCGAGATCCTGGCTTCCTGCGCCAGCGCGGTCGACGACTTCGGCCAGACCATCGTGATGGTCACCCACGACCCGTCGCCGCCGCCTACGCCGACCGGGTGCTGTTCCTTGCCGACGGCCGGATCGTCGACGAGTGACGACGCCGACCGTCGCACGGTCCTCGACCGCATGAAGGACCTCGGAGGCTGAGCGGATGTTGACCGTCACGCTGCGCGGCATGCTCGCGCACTTAAGGACTCCGGTCCGCGTCCTCACCGCCGCCGCGATCATGCTCGGGGTCTCCTTCCTGTCCGGCACGCTCGTCCTGACGCGACACGATCGACAGCACCCTGTCCGGCTCGTTCGGCCAGCGCGTCCGGCGGCGCCGACGTCTCCGTGCGTGCGCACCCAGGTCATCGGCCGCCAGCGGGCATCGGCGTACGCCGACCCGTGCCGTGACCCTGGTACGGACCTTGCGCGGCGTCCCCGGTGCCGCCGCGGGTCACCCCGGACCTGCTAGGGCGCCGTCCTGATCGCCGGTCAGCGACGGCACGCGTGGTCCGCAACGGCGGAGCCCCCAGCCTGGGTTCGCCTTCGTGCCACGATGACGCCGCTTCGCCTTGGTGGAGGTGCGCGGGCCGCGCCCGCACGGCCGGACAGGTCGCCATCGACAGCGACACAGCTGGCCAAAGACCGGACTTGAACGTCGGCGCCAGATCAAGGCCGTCATCGGTGGGCGGGCGCAGACGTTCACCGTCGTCGGTGAGGTCGCACTTCGGGTCGACTGTTCGGCGCCACCGCGGTCGCTGGCTTCGACCCCCGCACCGCCCGGCACGTGTTCGCCGCGCCCGACGGGACTGTTCGTCCGGCATCTCCGTGACGGCCGACCCGGGGTCACCCAGTCCGAGCTCCGCGACGCCGTCACCCAGGTCCTGCCGTCCAGCGCCGAGGCGGTGACCGGTGCCGACCTCCAGGTGACATCGAGTCCACGGTGCACGAAGGTCCTCAGCTTCTTCACCATCTTATGCTCGCGTTCGCCGGGGTCGCCCTGTTCGTCGGCTCGTTCATCATCTGAACACGTTCTCCATGTGATCGGCCAACGCGCCCGCGAGATCGCCCTGCTGCGCGCCGTCGGCGCCACCCGGGGCCAGGTGATGCGCGTCGTGCTGGGCGAGGCCGTCGCTCGTTGGCGTCGTCGGCTCCGATCGGCCTCCTGCTCGGCGTCGGCGTCGCCCAAGGTGCTGAGCTCGCGCATGATGTCGGCTCATAGGCTTCGAATCGTGCCGGCCTGCCCGTCCACCTCTAGAGCATCGTATGGTGTCTCGCGGTCGGCACCCTCGTCACCGTGTCGCCGCGGCGCTGCCCGCACGCCGTGCCGCACGCACGGCACCGGTCGCCGCCATGCGAGGAGACGTCCCGCTCACCGTCAAGGGCCTGCGTCGCCGCGGCCAGCTCGGCCTCGCGCTCCTCGTCACAGGTGCCGCGGTGCTCGTCGTCAGCGTCACCCGCAGCCACGTGCCATGGACGCTCGCCGCCGTCGGGGCGCTGATAGCGGTCCTCGGCATGCTCATTGCAGCCCCGCTGGCCACCCGCCCAGTCGTCAAGGTCGTCGCCTGGCCCTTCGTGGCCACCGTCGGTGTCATCGGGAAGCTGGCCCGGCAGAACGCCCTGCGCGTGCCGCGCCGTACCGCCGCCACGGCCAGCGCCCTGATGATCGGGCTTGCCCTCGTGGCAGCGATCTCCGTCCTCGCCTCCAGCGTCAAGGCCAGCATCACCGAAGGCGTCACCAACGAGCTCACCGCCGACTTCGTGCTCAACGGCGGCAGCTCACCGGTACCCGCGTCCGTCGCCACCGCAGCTAGCTCGGTCCCCGGGGTGCGGTCAGTCGCGTCCCTTGAGCATGGTCGGTGTCCACATGGGCACGTTCTCGACCACGGCCACCGCGACCACGCCGGTCGCGCTGTCCGACAACTTCGTCGTCTTCATGTACGCCGGCACCGTCGCCGGCCTGCAACAAAACGCCGTCCTCGTCGACCGCACCACCGCGCTGGCCCAGCACTGGCAGGTCGGTGACACCGTCCCCGCAACCGTCGGCACGCTGACCAGCAGCCGGCTCACCATCGGCGGGATCTACAACGACAGCCAGGCATTCGGCGGACACCTCATCATCGCCCGTAGCCTCTACACCCAGGCTGTCCCGGCGGGGCAGCAGGCAGACCTACTCGTGCTCCTCCAGACCATGCCCGGCGCAGACCTGACCCAGGTCCGCAGCCAGCTCGTCGCCCTGGTCAAGCCGTACCTGGTCGTCTCCGTCCAGGACGGCGCCGAGTTCGCCGACGCCCAAGGCGCCCAGATCGACACCGTGTTGAACCTGCTCTACGTGCTCCTGCTGTTCAGCGTCGTCATCGCCATCCTCGGCATCATCAACACCCTCGCCCTCTCGGTCCTCGAACGCACCCGCGAGATCGGGCTCCTGCGCGCCATCGGACTCCGCCGCCGCCAGCTCAGCGGCATGATCACCATCGAGGCCATCGCCACCGCCGTCTTCGGAGCCGTCCTCGGCACCGTCCTCGGCCTCGGCCTGGGCATCTCCCTGCAACGCGGACTCCAGACCCAAGGCCTCACCACCCTCGGCATCCCCTGGGCCCTCGTCGCAGTCATGCTCCTCGCCTCCGTGGCCGTCGGCATCCTCGCCGCAGCCCTGCCCTCCATCAGAGCCGTACGCCTGAACATCCTCGACGCCATGGCGCACGCCTGACCCTCCTGGGCGTCGCCGACAGCGTTCCTGCCCGTTCACTCGCCTTCCTCGTGAACACTTAACCCGCCTCCACGAGACGATCGTTCGTGGCAGCCGGCTGATGCGGACGGGGGCACGTCACCGAGGAGATGGTGTGACGCGCAGATCGTTGAACGCAGAGCGCGCCGGGGACGTACCACTGGGCGTCGAAGTCCGGAGTGCTTTTGGGAGCATCGCGCCCAGACAGAAGGGAGGGCTGCGTTGGTCATCATGGAGATTGGACGCCGGGCGTGGCGTGACCTCGGTGGAGAGCCGGAGCTACTCGAGCTCGTCGAGGCTCCGCAGCCGCCGGTCCTGCTGTCCTCCAGGCTCGAGGTAGCGGGGCGGCCAGCTCAGCCAGACATAGACAAGCTGCGCGGCTGAGCGAGGTGGGTCAAGTTGCGTCGACACCCGGCGGTATGAGCCAGTCGGCAGCCGTTGCGTCCGCGCGGACGGCGTGTCCAGCCACGGCAGATATGTGGCTCTGGGGGCGGCTGGGGCGACTACGGTGCAGCTATCTGCTTGCCGACCTGCGCAGCGCGGTGACGAGATCCTCGACGACTGGGCTCTCGGGGAGGCGCGACATGCGGACGGCCCAGATGCGTCGTTCGACCTGGCGTCCTGAGATGGGGAGCGACACCAACTGCCGCGATGGTCGTACGGCGAGGCCTGGGACCACGGCGACTCCGAGGGTCGAGGCCACCATCGCCTGCACGCCCAAGTAGTCGTCGGTGGTCAGCGCGATGTTGGGATTGAAGCCTTCGGCACGGCAGGCGTCGACGACGATGCGGAACCAGGTGGCACTGGAGCGCGACCCGATCCATCGCTCGTGAGCGAGCTCCGAGAGGGATATCGCGGGTCGGTTCGCGAGCCGGTGCCCTCGGGGGAGGATCACTTGGTAGGGGTCGTCGCACAGATGATGGAGCTGCAAGTGGTCAAAAGCGGGTCCAACAGAGCCTTCGGTTCTAGACCACGGCCACATCGATGGCACCTGAGTCGAGCAGGTCGAGCAGCCGCGGCATGTGGCTGTCGACAAGGACAGATCGACCTCGGGGCGGGCGCGTCGGAACCGTCGCAGCGCTGTCGGCATGAACGTGGTCAGGGCAGAGGGGAACAAGGCCGACCCGGAGGCGGGCATGTTGATGACCGAGGAGCTGAAGCACCGCCTGCTCAGCCGCCGACAGCTGAGTGCTGACTGCGCGACCGAGGTCGGCTAGCCGGAGGCCGACCTGGGTGAGCTGCACCGGCCGGCTCCCGCGGTCGACCAGGACGGCGTCCAGCTCGCGCTCGAGTGCCGCGACGTGCTGGCTCACCGCCGATTGCGTGATGCCGAGCTCGTGCGCGGCCGAGGAGAACGTTCCGGCGTCGCCGACCGCTGCGAGCACCTGCAGACGGCGCATATGCTTCATCAGTTCCACTGATGCAGTATAGTTGCTTCACTTATGTTCGCGTCGAGCGTGGCGCACGATCTTCGAAGCGACCACACTCGAGAACAGAAGGACGAACCATGCCACTGGTCAATGTGAAGCTCATCGAAGGCGTTTTCACCGATGGGCAGAAAGCCCAGATCATCTCCGACCTCACCGACGCCATGGTGCGCATCGAGGGGGAAAACCTCCGTGCGGTCACCTGGGTGGTCATCGAAGAAGTCGCCGGGCGAGACTGGGCCATCGGCGGCAAGCCTCTGGCGGCCTCAGACGTCTTGGAGATGGCGCAGGGCGCGGCCGTTTGACGGGACTGCCCCGTGCGGCAGCCAGACGATCGAACGCTGAAGCGGGCCGGAGGCCGGAGTGGATATGGGTGCGCACCTGCCGCTCATCGACTTCGGTGACGGCCCGCTGAGCGCGGCGGATCTGATGTCGTACGCGCGATGCTGTGTCGACCTGGACTACGCCGCGCTCGCGGCCAACGACCACCTCGTGTTCCCGCGCCCCTGGATAGACGGGCTCACGGCTCTCGCTGCCGTCGCTGGCAATTCGGGCGCACTCACCCTGGCCACCACCGTGGCGCTTCCCGTGGTCCGCGGACCCGCGCTGCTGGCGAAAGCACTCGCCAGTCTCGACGTGCTGTCTGAGGGGCGAGTGGTCGCCGCGGTCGCCCGGGCTCATCGCCGCTCGACCACGCGGCCGTCGGACTCGACTTCGACGAACGCTGGCGTCGCCTCGACGAGGCGATCCCGCTATGCGCGCCCTGTGGCGCGGCGAACGCTACGACGGGCACTTCTACTCCACGCGCGGCACCACGATGACACCGAAACCGAGCCAGCCCGGCGGGCCACCGATCTGGCTGGGGAGCTGGGGCTGTCCGCCGGGCTGCGTCGCGTAGCGGATCTCGCCGACGGGTGGCTCGCTTCGGCCTACCACACCACGCCGTCGTCCTTTGCGGCAGCGAAGATCCGACTGGCGGAAGACCGGACAGCGGCCGAGACGTGAAGAAGACTTCCCCAACGCAGTGGCAACCTTCTTCTTCCACATCACCGACCGCCGAACGGTGACGAGCTGGTCACCGAGGTGCTCGCACCCGCGCTCAACAGGGCTCCGAGATGCTCGCCGACCGGCTCGCTGTTGGGCCATCGGAGCTGTTCACCGAGCGGCTCACTGCTTTGCACGACGCCGGAGCCCAGCGCGTCTACCTCTCGGCCGCTGCGCGATCCTCTTTCCAGCTCGAGCTGGCCAGGCGCGCTTGGCCCGGCTGACAGATCGTCGACCCTGAAGTCCAGGAGAGACGATAGACCACGCAGACCATCGCCAGGCGAACGCCACTCCCGGCGAGGGACACAGAAGACCTGGGCGACGGTAGAGCGCACCTCACTCGAGGTAGGCGGTCATCCGGATCAACACCGACAGCCCGGGAACGTCGACACCGAGCTTGGCGGCGTAACGAGTGCCGCATGGCTTCGCTGGGAAACGATCGGGTGTGCACCTCGTACCAGCCCGACGAGGTCCTCGGGGTTTGGTGAGGAGGATCCCGATCTCGAGGACTCATCCAGATCCGCCTCCAGCGGCTTCGAGGATCGTCTGGCAGTTAGCCAGTGCTTGGCGAGTCTGACTCTGGATCGTCTCTCCGGCCAGGCTCCCCGTCTCGGGATCCGCCCCGACCATCCCGGAAACGATCATCATCGGTCCGGCCTTCACAGCCTGGCTGAAGAGCGACGAGCTGGGCGCATCGGGTGTGAAGAGGATCTGTCGTGGCATAGCGGGCCTCCGCGATCGGGTGACGTCGAGGGTGCAACGGCAGCATCGCAGGGCTCCCTACCGGCGAAGGGAGCGAGGACACCGAGGCTCGGCATCGACTGCGACCCCACCCTGGACCCTGACCCGTCGAGGCGTTCGACAGCGGTGGCCTAACGCACCTACGAGGTCGGAGATCGACAGTCGCCGCGTCGTAATTGCGCCGGCCCGCCACTAGTCTCGCGATGTGCCCGAGTTCAGCTGGCAAGCGGCCAACGAAGCGACGAGCGAGGACGTCGAGGCCGTGTTCGACACCGCCGGCGCCCGCAAGTGCCGCTGCCAGGCGCTCAAGGTCCCGGGCTGGATCTGGCGCGACACCACCCAGGAGGAGCGCGACGCCGCGCTCGTGAAGCAGGCCGGCTGCGGCACGAGCGGCCCCACGTCCGGCCTTGTCGGATACCTCGACAGCGAGCCGGCCGGTTGGGTCGCGGTCGAGCCGCGGGAGAACTACCCGAGGATCTGGGCCCGGCAGAAGTCATGGATGCGGATGGACCCCGACCTCGAGGGCGTCTGGTCGGTCACCTGCTTCGTCGTGCGCAAGGGGTTCCGCCAACAGGGGCTGATGTACGAGCTCGCCGCCGCCACCGTCGAGTACGGCCGGCAGGTCGGCGCTCGCGTCCTCGAGGGCTACCCCACCGAGCCGCCGCCGGGGAAGACCGTGATCTGGGACGAGGCGTCAGTCGGGCTTCTCCAGGTCTTCCTCAACGCCGGATACGAGATCGAGGCGACGCCCACTCTGCGCCGAAGGGTGGTGCGACACCGACTCGGTGCGTCGCCCTGACGATCGATCGCGCGCACCTGGGCGACTGGTGAGCCGTGGGGACGACGACGGGGTCTACCGCCTTTGGCGTAGTGCCCTACGCGTTGACGCACGTCATCCTCAGGCAACGGGGCCTGCAGAACACCTTTGGCGGATCCCCTGCAGCTGGGTGCCGACGGGTCGATCGGCAGTCAACGGTCGAGGCTAGTAACCGATCACCTGAGTCGTGCGATCGACGGCCGCGTCGACGGCGCAAGCGATGAGGAAGTCTGCGGCGTCGGCGTGGTTCAGTTTCTTTGTCGGGTTGATGCCGATCGCCACACCGTGGTTGTATTCGCCTCGCGTCGGCCCGTCGGCCAGGGTCGGCGCACGCACGATCACCCACGCGAGGTTGCTGCCCCGGATTGTCGCTTCCGCGATGACCTTGTCGTCGTACAGCTTGCGGTTGAGTGACCGAAATGGCCGACACCTATGCGGGCGAAGAACGACAAGCCTTCGCCATCGGTCGTAATGAGCCCACTCTCGAAGACAAGCTTCGGCACGGCGACCTCTTCACCGGCGCCAACGATGTTCGCAATGCCTTCAGGAAATCAACGTGCCGGGCTTCTTGTTGTTCGCCGGCCCGAACGCCGAGATCACAGCGTCAACGCCCGCGATTGCTGCACGGATGGACAGGGGATCAAGCACGTCGCCTCTAGCGATCGTCAGCGCCGCGTGCTCGGTCTTGATCGCATCAGGTCGGCGGGCCACGGCTACGACGGTGTGCCCAGCAGCGAGCGCATGATCGACGACATGTCTGCCAGTCGCCCGGTCGACCCGAACACTGCGAGCTTCATCGGGCGAAATCGTACGCGGCACAGCGGGTGGGGTCTTGCGGTCCTCGCCGGGTTTCGGGAGACCCAGGGTCTGCGTGCTCTTCACCTCGGAAGAAAGAGAAACAGGCATGACAAACGTCGACCAAACATTCGCGAGTCCGATCGACGTCACCTCCGCGACGTCCGGCATCACCGGTCGTCACCGCCCTAGTTCTCGCGGTGCTTCTCACGGCCACGTTCACTCTGGCCGTCGACTTTTCCATCTTGAATGTCGCGCTTCCCACCATCGGTGCCGACGTCGGGTTCTCGCTGGCCAACCTGCAGTGGATTACCACTTGTTTCGCCCTGTGCGCGGCTGGCTTCACTTTGCTCTTCGGTCGGATCGCGGATCTGTTCGGGCGCAAGCGGCTGTTCCTGGTCGGCATGGCCGTTCTTGGGGATCTCGTCGCTCACGGCGGACTAGCCACCACGCCACCGGTCCTGATCGCGGCCCGGTCGCCCAAGGACTGGCCACCGCCGCGGTCACCCCCGCCGCGTTGTCGCTGTTGACCACGTCCTTCCCCGAGGGAGCTCTGCGCACCAAGGCACGCCCGACGGGAAATACCTCTCCCTGGTCGGGTCCGACCCCGACGGCGAACTTCGCATCTTTGTCGTTCGCACCGACGGCTCGCACCTGCGCGCCATCACGCCGGCCGGGATGGCATTGTCTGACAGCGATGGCGGAAGCTGGTCTCCGAACGGTCATTGGATCGCTTTTCACCGCGCGCCCGTCGCCGGAAAACCGCTTCACTATCTGGATGGTCCACTCTGACGGCACCGGCCTGCACCAGCTCGAGATGCCCCACTGCGGCGGTGCAATCGATGATCCGACCTACGAGGCTGTCTCGACCCCGCTGGGCGCCGGACGGCCCTCGCATTGCCTTTGACCAGAACGTCCCCGCGAACGCAGTACGCAACATCTACACGGCAAACCCGGATGGCACCCAGATCCGCCAGGTCACGACGGGGACCAACCTGCAAGAGCAGGAACCGGATTGGGGCGTCGCGCAGCTCGCACACTGAGTTTGTGTGAACCCACGCCTGCAACCAGACGACCCAAAGGGCATGGATCTCGCGCGCACTGCGCTCAGTTAGACACGCCCATAGTGGCGCTATGACGCGCGCCGGCGCGTGCCAGTTGGCAAAGTGCCGGCCAGGTGGGTCCGATGAAGGGCGTTGCCGTCGGCGACGAAGGCTTCAGGTGTCACACGGGAGGGCTTAACCAGGCGAGGACGTCCCTTGCCTTCCAGCCGTCCTGGTGGATGGCGGCGAGGTCCCGGAGACCGTCGATCTGTGAGCCGAGGGTCACGAGGGGCGGCTCGAGGTAGCCGTCACGCCGGGTCTGTCCGAGACCGATGTCCGAGGTGAGCGCGTTGCACAGGCAGGTCCGCCCCGCTGTGTCGGCGACGTCTCCGCCCTTGCGGAACGTACATGCGGGTGGGTTCTCCCGGGCAGCGGTAGCCGACGTCCCCGTGGGGTGTCTGGTAGGGCGTGCGGAGGTAGCTCAGGTCGCAGAGTCGCGGACGTTCGGCGTACACCGTGGGATCCGACAGCGTGCCGACGACTTGGGCCACCTTGAAGGGGAATCCGGTCGGTGAGGCGAGCGAATCGGTGCGCACCTCGAGACTGCCGTCCAGCAGTTCTCGCCGTAGCTTGTTGCGCAGATCGGGAGTGAGGCCGGATTCCGCGGCGAGTGCGAAGAGCGTGCCGACCTGGATCCCGGCCGCACCGCGGGACCGGGCTTCGGCCAGGTGAGCGGGTGTGCACTGCCCGCCCGCCAGCCAGAACGGGATGCCGAGGGCAGCGAGCTTGTCGAGGTCCACGTCATCGCGCGGACCGTAGACGGGTTCGTCATGACCATCGAGGACGACCTTGCCCCGGGGCGGGGCGTTGTGTCCGCCGGCGTGGTGCCCCTCGACGACGAAACCATCGGGTCGGGTGGCCTGGTCACGCGCGAGGTAGGCCGCCAGCACGTTGGCCGCCACGATCGCCAGGAAACGCGGCCGTCGGAGGTCGGGCAGGGCGTCACCGAGCAGCACCCGAGGGTCGACCTCGACGCGGTGCGGGTGCTCGGCGCCCTGAACGTCGACGCCCACGCCACCCACACGTCCAGCGGCCAGGTCGTCGAGCAGGCGTGGTATCTCCCGGGGAGGCCGGCCCCCATCAGCACATAGTCGACACCGGCGAGGATCGCGCCGAGCGCGGCAGCTCGGGGTCGCCATCTGCACCTTTTCGAGGTAGTTCACGCCGACCACGCCGTCGTGGCCCTCCTTCGCCAGCCACACCTCGGCGAAGTTGGCGACCACCGCGAGTTCCTGCTGCTCGGTGGCCTGTCGCAGCGTCAGCTTCGGCGCGGGCCGGTACGGCCGGCGGGTCATTCCCACGGTGGCTCGGCCATCGGGCTGGAAGTAGCGGTCCAGGATCCGCTGCGCCATCGCGGGAACCGGGAACGCCGCGAGCGCGCGACGCATGTGTCCACCCTCGTCGCCGTCCTGGAGCCGACGCGCGAGGACGAGGTCAAGGGCGGTGCCGGACACGACTCCGAGCTCCCCGGCGCTCGATACCGCTCGGGCCAGCTGCCACGAGGACACCCCCACACCCATGCCACCCTGAATGATCTGCGGAAGCTCGCCGCGCCGGTTATCCCCGACAGGCTGCCTCTCCGAATGCACAACTGACATGGCCGCAGGTTGTCATCGCTCGAACGTCCCCCAGTAGAGGCCAAGGACCCGTCCAGCGATGGGTAGCCATCCCGTGACCCGTCACTGCTGAAAGTCAGCTCGTGCGCGCCGCCCGACGCCTCATGTGGCTCGCCTGCTCCACCGCGGTCGCGTCGGAACACAGACGGTCTGGTCTCCCTTCCCGAGGCCAGGCCCTCATCGAGATCCGACGCGGCCGCTTGGATGTCGGTCAGCGACCGTGGCTCACGGACGCCATCGGTGGGCACGGAGAAGGACAGACCGTGCGCCTGGCCTGACTAGCCTTGAGGCGTGGATGTCAACGAGGCCCCTGTGGCTCCCGGCGTGTGGGGCGATGAGTACCGGGTTGTTCGCGCGGCGATGGACTGGGCCGAAGCCCGGGTCGTCCGGGAGACTGATCCCAAGACGACCGCTCGCTCGGCGGAGGAACTGCGAGAGGCGGCCGGCCAGACGGTGTGCGCGGAAGGCATCGGCGGACTCGCAGCGCTGCGGGTGTTCATGGACGTCCTGGAACCGGCCACCCGAGCCCAGGACGATCCCATGAACTTGGCCTACGTACCGTCGGCTCCGACCCGGGCGTCGGTCGCCTTCGACTTCGTCACCAGCGCCGCCAACGTGTTCGGCGGCGTGTGGGAGACCGGAGCCGGCGCGATCTTCGCGGAGAACGAGGCATTGGCCTGGTTGGTCGAGCTGTTGGGCTGGCCGCGAACAGCAGGCGGCTGCTTCGTATCGGGTGGTACCAGCGGCAACCTGTCGGCGCTGGTCGCGGCACGAGAAGCAGCCCTGGCTCGGCGGGGGAGCCGTCCTGCCCAGGGTTGGCAGCTGGTGTGCACAGGCGAGGTGCACTCCTCGGTTCGCTCGACGGCGCGGGTGCTGGACGTCACGATCGTCGAGGTCCCCGGCGACGAGAGTGGCCGGCTGACCGGCGCGCGGCTCGAGCCCATCCTGGCTACCCATCCGGACGTGTTCGCTGTGGTCGCTACCGCGGGGACGACCAACGCCGGGCTGATCGACGACCTGGCCGGAGTCGCTGATGCATGCACGGCACACGGCGTATGGATGCACGTCGACGGCGCCTATGGCGGGGCAGGCCTGGCGGCATCGAGCGTGCGGGCGCTGTTCGACGGCGTAGAACGTGCCGACAGCTTCATCGTCGACCCGCACAAGTGGCTCTTCGCCCCCTATGACTCGTGCGCGTTGCTCTACCGTGACCCGGCCTCGGCCCGCGCCGCACACGCCCAGAACGCGAACTATCTCGACCTGATCGACCGTGAGATGTCGGAACCCCGCGGACCTTGCCGTGCACCTCTCGCGTCGGGTCCGGGGGCTTCCGTTCTGGTTCAGCCTGGCGACTCACGGCACCGACCGGTATGCCGCCGCGGTGGAGCGGACCTTGGATGTCTCGCGGACCGTGGCTGACGCCATCAGGTCGAGTTCGCACCTGGACCTCGTGTGTGAACCCCACCTGTCGGTCCTGTTGTTCCGGCGCGTGGGCTGGGACCCCGAAACCTACAACGCCTGGTCGCAGCGGTTGGCGCGCGAAGGCGTCATCCTCTGTCTGCCAACCACCTGGCATGGTGAAACCGTGCTGAGGCTTGCGTTCGTGAACCCTGCCACCAAGGCCGAACGCGTCATCGCCGTACTCGAGACCTTGCGCCAGCCCTCGATCCCCCAACCTTGAGTGCCAGCGAGTCGAGTGCTTGTCACCCGATCGTGTTCGCAGACCCGTGCGTCTTTGTGGGCGGTATGCATCGGGTCTGAGGACGCGGGATAGTGACGAGGGGATTCGAACACCTTCCACTTACCCTCCAAGAACAATCGGGAGGGCCAGGCATCCGTCGGGTACATTCGGAACCGTCAGCGAGGAGTCCTCCTCATCAACACGGAGCATGCGGCTGGATCCCGCAATGTTCGGTAGCGGTCGGCAAGGTGCCGATCCAACCCAGAGGTCGCAGATTCAAATCCTGCCCCAGCACACTGCCCCCGCTACAAAGTTCAGGGGCGTGCGATCCAGGCGGATCCCACGCCTGAAAGCATTTGATCTGATCTACCTTTGAACGTCCGAGCGTTAAGCGGGGAAGGCTGCGACCTTCCGTTGCACCTCTCACTTGTCCCTCCTCGTCGGTCTGAGCCACCACAAGATCACCGCGCCAACGATGATCCAGAAGGCCAAGATCTCGGGCGTCGCCATAGAACCGATCATCGGAGTGATCACGCGAGGAGCACCCCGATGCAGCAGGCCACCACGACGATGACCAAGAGCCTCCAGCACGGCATACCTGGTGTCACCTTCTTGGCAGGTCGGCTCGGAACGCCTTGTATCCGTACATGGGGATCTCCTTATGGGTATCTCGACTCGGACGGTATCGTCACTCCGCCAGCGACCGAGGTGGCCGTGGCTCTGCAACATGCGTTCCGCTGTCGGTCTACGGACCCGTCGCCATGTGCGGACGGTCCGGGCCAGCCGGTCGGCCCGCCGAGCCGCCCACTTCCCGCAAATCCCCTTGCCGTACGGCTCGCGGGTGTCC
>CAWFVO010000016.1:0-8942 GCA_963819295.1 uncultured Actinomycetota bacterium | reverse complement strand
ACCGAAAGGTCGTTCTGTATGGCTGGCGGGCGGATTCGAGCCGTCACCCATTCTGGAGAGGCGCGATCGCTTCTCGCAGCCTTAGCGTGATGGCACCGTGCGGTCCGCGTGCCAGGGGGTGCCCCGCCGAGAAACGCTTTCCTTCCCCAGGTGGTCCCTGGGCGAGTTCTTATTGTGCGGCGCCCGACGGCGTGACACTTTCTACGAGCTCGGCGCTGACTTGGTGAGACGCCCGCCGGCGTCATGGGGACATCGGCGGGCATCGTGGATTTTTGGACCACCCTTCCTTGTTCCAGACGTGACGACGCATCATTGGCCTCACGGTGGCGACCAGACGGGGCGCCGACCCCTTACCCCAAGACGGTCAGTCAAGGCTGTCTTCGGTGGGGGCGGATCGTTTCTGCGAACCGGGAGTACACCTTGGGCCGTCGCGGTCCTCGGGGAGGCCGACCGTGCGAGTCCTTGTGCCAAGTGCGTCATAAGGGCGGTGTGGCGGGCCCGTCCTAGTTGCAAACTCCACTGCTTCTGAGCGCCTCTGTCACGTCCAAGCAACGCCGAGGGCGCTCGGGGCCCAACTGGGCTTGCTTGGCGGACGCATGCGCGCGTGCGGTCGGCCACATGGCATGACGAATCCGACCAAGCGCGAACGGTGAAGCCTCATGCCCGGACCATCCCGCTGCTCCCCCTCTCGCGACCCGGGCCCGAATCCGCCTCACGGCCTGCCTGAGTGTCGGCGTCGCCTTCGTCGTGACGGTCAGCGTGATGATCGGCCCCACGGCTGGCCTCATGGCGGATTCCGCCGCTTTGGCGTCCGCGGCGCGGGCAGCACCGACGAGGGGTAGGCACGTGGCCTCGCGCGTGCTCGCACCTGACTCCAGCCTCCGCCCGGCTGCACGTCACGCCGCTCCGCTCCTGCTCCAGAGCGTCCCCGGGAAGTTGAAGACCGGCCAGAGCCACGGGGCCGGCGGCAGCACCGCACTGGGCACCGACACCCTCGGCGGGGACGGCAGCGCCACCGACCGCCGACTCGCACTTGCCGTCACCTGGCAGGTCGACCCGACGCTCCTGCAAGCACAGCCCGGCGACAGCGCCGCCACCCTCGACGCCCGCGGCAGACTCGCGGACTTGGCCGACCACATGCACGTCGTCATGGGCCGCTACAGCGAGGCCCAGGCGGCTGCCCAGGGCGCAGCCGCGACGGCCGCCGCGGCCGGCGCTGAGTTGGAGCGGGCACGCGCGGAGGCTGACGCAGCCCACCACGTCTACGTGCGTGACCACCGGCTCCTTGTCCAGCTGGTCACCGCCAGCTACGAGCAGCCCCCTGCCCCCTCGATGCAGGTCTTTCTGACCGCGCAGAATGCCCACGACATGTTGGTCGTGATGGGCACCCTGCAGCAGGTCGGCAGCAATCAGGCCTCCGTGGTCACCGACGCAGAGGCGGCCGCCGCGAAGATGCGGACGACTGCGGCGCGCCCCCAGCTCGCGGCCGATGAAGCCCGTTCCGCCGAGGAGGAGGCCCACGACACGCTCGCTGCAGCCACCAGCGCCGGCCACGAGGTCCTTGACCAGTTCGACAAGGCCCGCCAAGTACTCACCCTGTCGTCCTTGCCGACCAGATGCGGACCAATCTCGCCGACGCGATGAAGTACGCCAACCAGCTCAAGCCAGGCAGCGTCTCGTTCCCGCTCCCGCCGAACTCTGGGTTCTACGACAACCACAACTGGGGTGCGCACGGCGCACACTGGGCAACTATCCATACCGGCGATGACTACTCAGCTGCGTGCGGCACCCCCGTGCTTGCGGCCCCCGCCGGCAGGATCGAGATCCTCACCGACCAGGCATGGGCCGGCCCATGGCTGGTCATGGTCTCGACCGGCCCGGGAAAGCTGACCACCTGGTACGCACACATGGAGGCGCTCGCAGTCAAGGCCGGCCAGCACGTGAAGCCCGGGCAGATCATCGGTGACGTAGGCGAGAGGGGGAACACGACGGGCTGCCACCTCCACTTCGAGCTTCACCCGGACGGGGGCAGCATCTACCAGGACACGACGGACCCCGACCCATGGCTGAGAGCTGTTCATGCCTACCCCGGCGACTGATCCCGACTGCTACTCGGCGGGACGGCGGTTGCACGGGGACCTCGTATTTCGCCCGACGGGGTGTGTTTCCCAGCGACGACGCTGCCTACCGTTGATCTGCTGCCGATCGGGGGACGGCGGCAACACGGCCTGCTGGCTCATCGGACAACGCGTGCAGGTGCACGCGGAGCCGCGGTGGCCCGACATGCGATGCCCCCGGCGACTTCCCAGACGCCGGGGCTGGTCACGTCCGCCTGCCGGGGCCCGACACTCCGCCGAGCGTGTCATAGCGTTACGACCCCGCATCGTCCACCTGGAGCTACTGGGTCGGTGGCTCGAAGCCGTGCGCGATACCAACGACAGCCTGGGCTCGGGTTTGGACGCCCATCTTTCGGTAGGCCGAGCGGATGTAGCTCTTGATCGTGTTGGCGCTCAAGCCCAACAGCTTGGAGATGTCGTGGTTGCTCATCCGACGCCACCCCACACAGGACGTCGACCTCGCGACGGGTCAGCCCGACTTCGGCGCCCAGCTCGGCGGGCTCCCAGCCGATTGACTCCAGGTCCCCGCGGGCCGCAGCCCGAATCATCTCGACGACATCGGCCCGGTCGGACTCGATCGAGAAGTAGCCGCTCGCGCCGTATGCCATCGCCCTGGCGGCCAGGTCCGGCCGCAGGTCCCGGCTCATCACGACCACCGCCGACTCAGATTCCTTGGCCAACGTGGTGATCTCGGCTCCGCCATCCTCCTCGATCCCGATGGCGTCGTACACGATCACGTCAGGGATCGTCCCGAAGTCAGGGAAGCGCTCCATGACCGCGATCTCGGGGCATCGAGCAGCAGGGTGCGCAGCCCGGCGTCGACTATGTCGTGCGCTCCGCGACCCCTACCAGAATGGACTCGTCCATCGCCGATCCCCACTCCCTGAGGAACCAACATCAACACGCCCGCCCCCGGTGGGAGCACCGGAAAGCCCCCCCGACCAAATGGTCGTAAACCCTCATGGCAGCCGGCTGCGGAGATGCCCTTTGGGATGGAGCGGACGGGCCACATCCGGACCTAGCGTGACTGAACGTCACCGGGTGAGGGGCCCCATAGCCTTAGGTTGCGCACCAATGGCCGCGGGGTGCTCGGCCCACCTGACCTGGCCCCTGCTGACGAGCGGGGCCGGAATGCGATGCCCCTGGTGCCACGACACGCCGGGGGCATCGTCACGTTGGAGACCGAGCCTCCGGAGGGCGTTGCTTGTGCGTGTGGACGCCACCGTTCGGGTACGAGATCCGTGCGGACCAAGCTAGACGGGGGGTTCATGACAAGGCCCGCCCGTAGCAGGGCGATTTCTGGCGGGTACGCCGGCCCCGGGACCCCGACCCGTCTCACCATTGCGGGGGTAGTGCGCGTCTGCCAGGGCTCCTAGCGTGGACATTCGGCGTCCCGCCGCGCCGGCAACCCCCGTTCATGCGGTTGCGACGGGGCGCCCTACATTTCGCCCGACAGGGTGTGTCGACCAGCGACGACGCTGCCTAGCTTTGACCTGCTGCCGATCGGGGGGACGGCGGCAACGAGACCTAGCCTGGCTATCGAATCCACGCGACGCCAGGTGGGTCCACTTCCGCGATGCCCCTGGCTATCCGACTCGCCAGGGGCATCGTCATGTCGAGACCCGAGACTCCGGCGGCCGTTCTCACGCTCCGATCCGTGTCCGGCGCTCTGTTGGGGAGAGCCAGCGGGTACGTAGCGGCCCCGGATCGGCTGGCTGAATCGGGGGATCGAGCCAGCGCGTTTCGTCGTACCCGTCGCGCCAGGAGTCAGGTCCGGGAGGGGGCGATCCACCTGGGGTTGGGAGGGTCAACCTAGGGGGCCCGCCGCGCCTCCCGCAAAGTCGCGGCGGGCCTCAACCCTCGGGCCCGTGACAAGCCCGGGATCTACCCTCACCGATCCATCGGGCCGTAAACTCGGCGCCAACTCGAAGGACACTCCTCGGCGGCTCCCCGTGAGAATCGCCGAGCCGACGTCCTCACGCCGGCCCGAAGTGGGTGCCCGCCGCCGCACCTGCGCTGGGCTCGCGGCGGGCACCATCAACCAACGTCCCCGTTGCCTCCCCACGGGTGAAGACGAGGCTCTTTCTCGCTCCTACAGTCGCGACATGACCGAGCAGACTCTTCGGGTGCTCGCCTCTGGCGCTACCGAGTTGTGGGCCGACGGAGTCAAGAGCGGGTAACCGGTTGGGCGCTCTCGGCAGTGAGGCGCTCGAAGCTGAGCGACCGTTCCATGTGGCATCTCCGGGAAGCCAACGCACCTTGTGTGGCACAGCCGTGCGAGACCTACGTAATATAAGATCGACTTCGCCGCGCAGGAGCAGCGCATCCGTTGTCCACTGTGTGACGAACGACTCGGACACCCTGTCGCCAACGCCGGCTAGCTGGTTGACCTTCGCGGATCGCACGCTCATGGCTCCCTTCTGTGTCAAGACACCTTCGGAGTAGGGGTTTAGGCTGATCGTTGACGGGTCCCGGAGTGGCTTTTCCGAAGAGCCGGTGTTGGGGTTGTGAGCCGGTCGCGCTGGATTCAGAGTCGTTGCCCCGGTGCCCTCCCGGACCCGTCACCTGGCGCTGTGCTGCGTGTGGTGCGAGGTCGGCGAGCATGGTGCGGTAGACGGTGTCGGACAGCCTGCGTTTGAGGCAGCGCATCGCTTCCCTCGGCGACTTCCCGCTGCTCTTCTTGCGGTCGTAGTAGGCCCGGCCGTCGGTCTGGTTGCGGAGCTGGACGGTGGCCATGATGTGGAGGGTCTTGTTGATCTGACGGTTCCCGCCGCGTGATAGCCGGTGTCGGACGTGGTCGCCGGAGGAGGCATCGACAGGGGCGGTTCCGGTCCAGGATGCGAAGTGGTTGCGGTCGGGGAACCGGGTGATGTCGCCGACCTCGACCAGGAGTCTGGCGGCGCCGGAGGGGCCGATGCCGTGCAGGTCCAACAACCCGGTCCCGGTGGCAGCCACGAGCTCACGTAGCTCTTTGTCGGCGGCCTTCTTCCGGGTGTGGATCCGTTCCAGATCTGCGATGAGCTCGGCTGCGAGGCGTCGTGCGGGTCTTGCCGGCCACGTCACGTGACCGAACCTTCGCCAGCAGAGCCGCTTGGCCTGGGCGGCGGAGAGGTTCTTCTTCGCTCCGCCGGGAATCAGCTCCAACAACAAGGCGTGCAGCTGGGAGACCTTGCGGGTGTGCTCCTCGCCGATCTGGCGGCGGCGGTCGGACAGCAGCCGCAGCACATCGAGATCGGCATCGGCCACCACCGGACGTAGCCCCGCCACCCTGGTGCCGGCCAGGGCGATGGAGTGGGCGTCGGTGGCGTCGGTCTTGCGTCCCTGCCCGGTCGCGTAGACCCGTACCTCGGCCGACAGCTTCGGCGGCACATCGACGATCTCCTCGCCGGCCGCGAGGAGGCGGTGTGCGATGTGTCGGCCGATCCCACGACAGCCCTCGATCGCCCAGACCCGGTTCGGGAACTGGCCGACGTCTCCTCGCATCGCGGCGAACCCGGCCTCGTCGGTGGCATACCGGCCACCACCGAGGACCGTCTCGTCACCGGTCATGACCTCGATCGTGACCGACCGCTTATGCGGGTCCATCCCGATCACGACCCGCTGATCTTGCTGTCCTACCGCTGCCACCGTGCACCTCCTGATCGTCACCGATATGACGGGTCAGGAGGGCACCGCTGCTTAGAGCAGAGCAATCCCTTCTTGAGCCACTCCCACCCAGCGGTGTCCGGGACCACGCAGGCCATGTGAGAGCCACACCGCAAACAGTGGGCAGCCGATGAGAGAGCGACAATCCCGGACACCTCGACCGAGCCTCGCCAGGCACCGGACGTGAGGTCAATGAAACAAGCAGCCGATGAGCGGCCGTCGAGTGGGACACAACGCTCTGATCGCTTTGGCCGCAGTGTCGCGCGAAGGTGAGAGATCTCGTCCTCCAACTTCAGGACACGGCCGATCCCTACAAGGTTGAGTCCGTCGCCGAGTAGCTGTGCGATCCGAGACGAAGCACCCCTGATGTCCGCTTCGCGGCAGCAGCCTGCTGCCGCCGGGAGTGCGAGCCGGTTCCAGCAGTCCCCGGCGTTCATAGACGCGCAGGTTCTGAATCGGCAGGTCGGCACGCGCAGCGGCAACCGAGATCGCGAACACGCCACGACTGTCGGCGGCGGGCTGTGGCTCCATCGCAGATCTCCCTTCCCGAGGCTTGACAGTACCTGCATCCGCGCGCTACATAAAACCTATAACACTCGATACACCCAGGAAGGGAGAGCAAAAATGTTGCTGCGCAATACCGACCCGTTCCGTGACTTCGACCGCCTGACCCAGCAGCTCCTGGGCACCACCAATCGACCCGTCGTCATGCCGATGGACGCCTGGCGCGAGGGCGAAAAATTCGTCATCGAGTTCGACCTGCCCGGGGTCGGCCCGGATTCGATCGACCTCGACGTGGAACGCAATGTGCTGACCGTGAGCGCCGAACGGCCGCGCGCAACGGCGACCGGGAGATGCTGGCCACCGAACGCCCAGGGGGCGTGTTCAGCCGGCAGCTGGTGCTCGGTGACAACCTCGACCCGACCGCATCGAGGCGACTACGACGCCGGCGTGCTGCCGCCTAAGATCCCGGTGGCCGAGAAGGCCAAGCCACGCAAGATCGAGGTCGGCGCCGGATCCCGAGCCGGCCGCGATCGAAGCCTGACCAGCCTGGAGCCACGCCCCCGACCTGCGACCCGACATCGCGCATGCATCCGGAGGGCGTGGCTCCCACCCACAGTGCCCGGACACAACCAACGGGAGACACGCCATGACCATCACCGCACAGGTCAGTCCCGGAGAACTGGCCGACGCACCGTGCAGCGTCGCCGAGTGCCTTGAACCCGCCTCAACCATGGGAGCAGCCACCGTCAGCATCGACCCACACCAAGGCGCACCGCCCAGACTTCGGCATCGTCACCTTCGGCCTCCCACTATGCGTCAACCACGCCCACCTGCTACGCCAAGGATGCGACCTGCTCGACTTCCACAGCGGGGACTGACCGCCCAGCGTAAGCCCATCTCGGCGACCGGAACACCGAAGGGCCAGGGTAGCACGGCCCCGCCGGTCTTGTCACCGGGCGACCGGCGGGCCGACCACCACTGAGGCTGACTAATCGACCGCTCATGCCGCGCGAATGACGCTGACCGGCACGTCCGCTCGTGCCGCTGTCCGGGGTGCATGTGGAGCCCGAGCAGCGCCCTCCAGCATGCCCGTGGGCGGGTCGGGGTACGACGGGCTCACCGACGAAAGGAGCTGACCATGCCCGACAAGCGACCCTCGGTAAAGAACGAGAAGCAGTACGAGGCCCTCAAGGACAAGGGCATGTCGAAGGAGCGCGCGGCCAAGATCGCGAACAGCCCGGATGCCTCCAAGCACGGCGGTCAGAAGAGCGGCTCGGGCGGCGACAGCTCACAGGGCGGCACGACGGCTCAGAAGAAGAAGGCGGGCCGCAAGGGTGGCAAAGCCTCCCACAGCTGAGACCTCCACCATCCGGTCCATGACCGGGGAGGAGATCGACGAGGGCAGCCATGCGGTGGCCCTCTGGCTCCGACGCGCCATGCTGGCATTCCTGTTGCTGGCAGTGGTCGCCGACCTGTTCAGTCTGCTCGGAGTCCACACGAGCTCAGTGACCGCAAGGGGCAACGGCTACACGCCTGACCCTGCACTATCCGTCCGTCGCGCGCGCCGGCCTCGACACCCCGTGGCAGGTCACCGTCACCCACCCCGGAGGCTTCGGGAAGCAACTAACTCTCGGCGTCACCGGCGACTACTTCAACATCTTCGAGACCCAGGGCTTCCATCCGAACCCGGCCACGGAAACGCGGGACAAGACCACCCTGTACCTGACATTCACGGCGCCGCCCGGTGACACCTTCGTCGTGGACTTCGACGCCTACATCCAGCCGGCCAGCCAGCAGGGTCGCTCGGCGACCGTGTCGGTGATCGACCGCGGCACCTGCGATGGTGTCCGTCGACTACCGGACCCGGCTGATGCCGTGATTGACCCTTCACCCGGAGGGGTCATGCACTCGTGGAGATCGTGATCCGAGCCGAGCGTCATGTTCGCCTTCCTGTGGGCGGTCACCCGCGCAGTCGGGCGCTCCACGCTCGGGCGAGATCACCACGTTCGAGCTGCTCATCTACATCACCATGGGCGACCTGATCCAACAGGCGGTCACCCAGCAGGACTACTCGCTTACGTCGGCCACTTCCTCGCCCATCGGGGTCTTCGCCCTCCTGACGATTGCACTGTCCTCTACAGCTCGTGGCGATGGCCACGGCTCCGGCCGCTCATCCGCGGAAACCCGGTGCTTTTTGATCAGTGCGGGAACGGCCCCCTCCCGCACTTCAGCGATGTGCTGCACCGGCAGCGGCCCGTCGCCGATGGACGACGTCATGGCGGCCGCCCCGCGAACAGGGCATCCGCTACCTGTCCCGATGTCGACGTCGCCGTCCTCGAGACCGACGGCAGGATCTCCTTCTTCACCACCCACTCTGCGGAAGGCGCTCCCGATACCGCCGTCTCGTCTTGAGGCCAGGGAGCCAAGCGAAGACGCTCGGGCAACGAACGAGGCACGACAGCGCTCCGGCCGCGCCGCACCGCATGCCGCGGCGGTGCGTGACTTCGGTCGCCTCACCCCCGGTCAGAGTCCGACATATGAACAGTCCCCACCGCTGCCTAGACGACGGCGTGCGACGAGGCGGCTTGGTCTGCTCGCGGTCTCGCTGCTCAGTCAGGTGTCCGTCGATCGTGGCGGTCAGGTCCACGCCTCTGCAGTGCCAACGACCGGGGGTGA
>CAWFVO010000015.1:0-9177 GCA_963819295.1 uncultured Actinomycetota bacterium | reverse complement strand
CCCACGGCCCGGACTCGCCGAGCGGGCGGGCGCCGGGCTTGTGCATTCGACGGACAGGAGGCGCCGCCCCAGGCAAAATGACAGCGTGGTCTCGCGCTGGCGCCTCGGGCATCGGCCTGAACTCGACGGGCTGCGGGGCGTCGCCATCCTCCTCGTTCTCACCTGTCACGAGGTGGGTGCCGCCCGGGGCGTGGGACACCTGACGGCGATCGGCGCCGCCGGAGTCACCCTGTTCTTCACCCTGTCGGGCTTCCTGATCACGGCACTGCTGCTCGAGGAGCGTGCCGATCGAGGGAGGATCGACCTCGCCCGGTTCTACGAACGTCGAGCACGCCGGCTGCTGCCCGCGCTGGCCCTGGCGCTGATCGTCTTCGACGGGATGGGCGTTCTCGCCGGCGACAGTCCGACGATCGCCATCCCGGTGCTTCTCTACTTCGCCAACTGGGCCGCCTTCAGCGGTCACGACCTCGGTCTGCTCTCACAGACGTGGACGCTGTCGGTGGAGGAGCAGTTCTACCTCGTGTGGCCCCTGGTCCTGGTCGTCTCGATGCGATGGCGCCGCGGACCGCTCGTCGTCTGCGTCGCCGGCGCCACAGCCTCCTTGTTGCTCCGGTTCACGATCCACGACGGACCCCGGATCTTCTACGGCAGTGACACCGAGGCGTTCGGGCTGCTGGTCGGGGCTGCCCTCGCGATGCTGGCCGTGCGGGGCCTGCGTGAACGGAGGCTCCCGGCGTGGGCCACCGTCGCCCTCGTTCTCTCGCTGTTCGCCCTGACCCCGGTCCGCAACGCCTTCATCGGCTTCTGGGTCGTGCCCGTCGTGGTGCCGCTCGTGGCCGCGGTGCTGATCTGGTCCGGCACCGGGCGCCTGCTCACCTGCACACCCCTGTGCTACCTCGGCCGCCGCTCCTACGCCATCTACCTGTGGCACTTCCCCTTGATCGTGCTGTTCCGCGACGCCGTTGGAGCCACGGCTCTGAACGGACTGCTGATGATCGGCCTGTCGATCGTGTTCGCGGAGCTGTCCTGGCGGGTCGTCGAGCACCCGTTCCTGAGACGGCCCTCCCGCGCGGCCACCGACCGACCACTGCCCTCGAGTGCCGTGGTGGAGGGCAGCTCCGCGATCTGAGGGATCGCCGGCTCAGAGCCAACCGTTGCGGCGTGCGAGCAGGGCAGCCTCGGTCCGGTTGCGGGTCCCGGTCTTGCCGATCGCGTCGGAGAGATAGTTGCGCACGGTGCTCGTCGAGAGATGCAGACGCGCGGCGATGTCCGCGACGGTGGCGCCGTCCTCGGCGGCGGCCAGGACGTCGCGCTCGCGCGGCGTCAGCGGGCTGACGGCGGTCCGCAGCGCCTTGCCCGCGAGCTCGGGGTCGACCACGGTCGCACCGCCCGCCACCTTGCGGATGGCCTCGGCCAAGCCCTCCACCGGCCCGTCCTTGACCAGGAACCCGGCCGCGCCCGCCGCCATCGCCCGCTGCAGATAGCCGGGTCGCCCGAAGGTCGTCACCATCACCACCCGGCACCCAGGCAGCGCCTCGGCCAGCAGGGCGGCGGCCTCGAGCCCCGACACGTGGGGAAGCTCGATGTCGAGCAGCGCCACGTCCGGTCGGACCGCCAGTGCCGTCGGCACGATCTCGGCCCCGTCGGAGACCTGGGCCACCACCTCGAGGTCGTCCTCGAGGTCGAGCAGGACGGCGAGCGCCCCGCGCATCATCGCCTGGTCCTCCGCCAGCAACACCCGGATCACGGGCCTCCTCCCGGGAGGGTCGCCACGAGCCGGAACCCTTCGTCGCTCGGCACCACGTCGAGCACACCGCCTGCAGACACGACGCGGTCGCGCAGACCCTCCAGTCCCCCGGTCCGGTACGCCGGCGCGGAGGGACCGCCCACGCCGTCGTCCGCGATGGTCAGTGCGACCCGTCCACCGAGGTCGGTCAGGGCGATCCAGCAGGCACTCGCACCGGAGTGCCGCAGCACGTTGGTCGCGCCCTCCCGCACCACCCAGGCCAGCACCTCGTCCGCGCCCGACGGCGGCGCCACCGACTCCTCGACCGTGGTCACGATCCCGGCCGCGTCGAGCGCCCGGCGCGCCCCGTCCAGCTCCTCGGCCAGCGTGGGCGCCCGCATCGCGTCGACGGCCTGCCGTACGTCGACCAGGGCCTGCCGCCCGATCTGCTCGATGTCGGCCGCGTGTGCCGCCGCCGCATCCGGGTCCTGCGCCACCAGCCGGCGTACGGCCTGGGCCTTCACCACCATCACCGAGAGGGTGTGGCCGAGCAGGTCGTGCAGGTCACGGGAGAACCGCTCGCGCTCCTCGGCCACCGCGACGCGGGCCAGCTCCGCCCGGGTACGACGGAGCTCGGCCACCGTGTCGAGCAGCGCGGTGAAGGCCGCGTTCGCCACGCCGGCCAGCAGCACCACGAAGCCCTCGATCCACACCCGGCTGGCGTCGTGCGGAGCGACCGCCCACGCGGCCCACATCGAGGCGGCCGCGACGACCGGGACAGCGACCACCAGCCAGCGTCCGCGGAGCACCGCAGCCAAGGCGTTGGCCAGGAGCACCCACGTGGGCAGCCACTGGCTGCTGCCGTGAGTGGCGCCGGCGAACGTCGCTGCCACCAGCGTCGACAGCGCGACGTAGGCCCGTGGGTCGCGCCACGGCGGGCCGCCGAGCAGGGCCGCCGTCACAGCCGAGGCGGCGATCACGATGATCATCGCCACCTGGAAGACGATGTCGCCCGCGCTGCCGTGCAGGTCGAGCAGCGGCCCGAGGAGCAGCACCGGCGTCCACAGCAGCACCGACGCGTTGCGCTGCCACGAACAGCCGAGCCGCTTCCGCACGGCGGTCACGCTACGCGGTCCGCGTGCCGGCGGCGGAGCCCCACGATCACCACGGCGCCCACCACCAGGTGCAGCGCAGCCAGGGTCAGCCCCGCCGACAGGGTTCGGGCGCCCGCCGGTCCGGCGAAGGACACGACCCACACCGCCAGCGCGATCCCCGTCCAGACGCTGCGTGCGGCCGGCGTACGACGCTCCAGGACGCGCAACAGCCCGGCCGCGGCCACCGCCACGACCACCGTGGTGACGATCACCGACACCAGGCCGACCTCGTGGGTCCCCGACCCCGATCTCACTGCCACCTCCACACCGGCCACCGTTCCCACGACCCAGACCAGCGCCGCCGCGCCCGCGGCGACCACGGCCACCGGCCAGTCGTCGCGCCACGTGCCGACCGACTGCACCACCCGGCCCTGCACCGTCCCGTTCATCGTCCTGCCTCCGTTCCGCGCCCGGTCCCGAGCGACGTCTTCACGCTAGGAACGCGAGCGCCGCCACGGCAGAGCCGGATGTGGACGAACGACTGCGACAAATGTCAGACGGGCATGAGAAACCCCCGCCAGTCATGGGGTACCGGCGGGGGCTTTCTCCTGTAGGGAGATCTCTCAGCGAAGCGCAGCCACCAGGGCGCGCGCCGACAAGTTCTGTGGGTAGTTGATCGTCGTGGCGTCGCGCGTGGGCTCCGGGTGCAGGGGCGAGTGCTGCCGCACCCACCGGCGGTAGCCGAGGGCCGCCACCGACTGGTAGTCGAAGCCGAGCTCGCGCAGGCCGCGCTCGACCTCGAGGCTGAGCCCGTCGGCGATGAGCATGCCGTGGACCTCGCCGGGGCGACACTCCGCCCTCAGCCAGTCCACCGACAGGGCGAGCTGGTCGAGCGCGCCGATGCCGACCGCCGTGGTCTTGGTCTCCAGGACCAGCCAGTCGTCGGCCCTGCCCTTGTCGCAGTCGGCGGTGAACCGTAGGAGCAGGTCGGCCCGACGGCCGTCGACGAACATGTGCTGCTGTCCGCGCACGCCGTCCATCTCCTCGTTGGCCAGGCGTACGGCGTACCCGAGCTGGTGCAGGAGGTCGAGGCGCGCGAGCAACCAGCCCTCGAACGCGTCGCGGCCGGGCAGCCCCCAGATCGGGTAGGGAGCGGGGGTGCCCTCGGTGCTGGGCGCGAAGGTCATCAGCCACGCGTCGAGGATCTTCAGGGAACGCTCGGCGTCGGCGTCGGGGATCAGCAACCGGTCCATGCAGCGGGCGAGGAGGCCGAAGCGGCCGATCATCGGGTAGCGCGCAATGGTGTCGATCGGCAGCATCAGCGACAGGGAGAGCTCGCCCTGGGTCACGTCGACGCTCTCCGGTAGCTGCCACTGCCCGTCGCCGAGCCGCAGCAGCAACCGGTCGAGCACCGGACAGCCGAGGCGTCCGATCACCAGCGGCGGAGCCACCACCGAGATGTCGTCGGTCACACATTCGTCGACCGTCTCGTGCGCGACCGCGCAGAGCTCGGAGACGTGCCCGTAGGACTCGCCTGTCGCCCGCATGACGGCGTTCACGATCTTGTCGGACTCGGCCATTCGCCACACCCCCCCAGATGTTGAGGGAAATGGTAGTCAAGAGGGCAGTCAAAAAGCCTGACCCATCGGGGCCAGGTGAGTTCCTTTACCCGCCCGGGAGCCGCGTTGCCGCGGCGCTCACCACGGCGCGCTCCACCCTTTTCTACTGGGCCGAGGAACGCGTGTCCTGCGAACCCGCGAGGTTTTGCCGTGTGGGTGCGGCCACGCTCCGGCCGTCGGCCCGGGTCAGCCTCCGTAGGTACGGCAGGGCTGCGAACGCAGGGAACGGCAGGGCGGGGCGCTCCGGGGGATGGCGACGTGAGGCACCACCGAGAACGCGAACGACGACTGGTGCCGCCGGTCGGAGGCGATCGTGACCCGCTGACCGTGGTCGAGGGTGTCGAAGGCCCACAGGGGCTTGGCGCCGCCCGGTGCGTCCAGCGTGATCCGGATCCGGTCGCCGGGACGGAACGGCTGGGCGAACGGCAGGATCGGGATCCGGAGCAGGCGGTACTCACCCTTCGGCATCGGCCTCGCGTCGGCCTCCAGATCGGTGTGCACCGGCTTGGTGGCCGTCGACTGCGACGCGATGAGCTTGCGATGGCTGGCGCGCAGCCATCCGCTCTGGACGTAGACCTCGCGACCGTTGCGTCGGACGTCGCTCAGCGTCGCCTCGAGGTCGACGTCCTTGGCCGGTGTCTTCACCCAGACGTCGACCGAGCCGGTGCCGATCGAGACGAGGTTCTGCTTCAGGGGCGCGGAGATCCAGCCGATGCCCTTGCCCTTGGGGATCTGCTTCCAGTCGTACGCCGGGTGCGGGCCCCAGATCGCGCTGCTGGACCCGTGGTAGTCGGTGGCCGGCAGGGCGGAGGGGTCGGCCGAGAACGACCGCGGCACAGCGGACCCCTTGCTGCTCGAGAGCCGGCCGTGGGGACCCAGGAACAGGCGCATCGTCCTGGCCCGCGGGATCGGCCAGGCGTTGAAGCTGCGGACGAAACGCGGAGCCGGCGCGCCCGACGCCTGGTCGGGGGAGTCGCCCTCCTCGAAGAGGATCCGCACCTTGCCCGGGGCGTTGAACTTCTTCCTGGCCTGGGCGAACGTCAGCCCGGCGTAGCCGGGCTGCTTCGTGAGGTGGAGGTTGGTCATCCCGGTCAGGCTCTGGACGAGGCGAGGACCGACGAACGCCTTGACGCCGGTGGGGATCCGGTGGGCGACGTAGAAGTCGAGGAAGTCGGCGTACCGGCCGAACTCACCCAGGCTGAGCGACTCGGTGTGGGAGCCGTTGCTCATCGTCGCGAACACACGCGGCGCGTGGGTGAAGCGGTTGAGGAACTCCGGGAAGTGCCCGCCGGTCTGCTCGTCCTGCCAGGCGCCCGCGATGTAGACAGGCACGTTGATCTTGTGGACGAAGCGGCTCGGGTCGATCTGCTGGTAGTAGGTCTTGTTGTAGAACGGGTTGTCCTCGATCAGGGAGACCGGGTCCGGGTTCTGGAGCCGGACCAGCTGGTTGGCGTCACAGGTGGCGTTGGCGCCGGGGTTGGCCGGGTCGGGGTCGTGCTCCCAGCCCTCGCCGTACGGCGCGGCCTGGTGTGCACGGTCGGTCGCCCACGGGGTTGCGAAGCCGGTGTTGAGGATGCCACCCGGCCAGAGGGTGCCCCGGTAGGTGTCGTCGATGACCGACAGCGGGCGTGATCGCCGCGAGGTGCGGCGGCGTCGTGCGCGCCACGTAGAGCTGCTCGATGCCGGGGTAGGAGATGCCGACCATGCCGACCTTCCCCTTCACCCAGCTCTGGGCGGCCACGGCCTCGATCGCGTCGTACCCGTCGAGGCTCTGCACCGGCTCGAAGGGCAGGAAGGAGCCGCCGGAGCAGCCGGTGCCGCGGATGTTCACGCCGACGTAGGCGTATCCCATCGTGGCGAACACCGACGGGAAGGCCGTCTCACGCGGGTTGCTCGGGTCGTAGCCGCTGTACTCCACGACCGTCGGGTACGGCCCGGGGCCGTAGAAGGCCTGGTTGGGCAGCACGACGTTGGCCGACAGCGTCGTCCCGTCGCGGGTCTCGATGAAGTTGAACCCGGCGTGGAGCGTCTGGCCGCTGTAGAACGACTGGTCGGGCGCTGCCGCGCCGAAGGCGGTCACCTGGGCAGGGGCCGACTCGAAGGCCGTGGCGGGCGAGGTCGTGCGCACGGTGTAGGACCCGGGGCGGAGCTGGCGCCACATCAGACTGCCCTGGCTGTCGACGGTGCCGGTGTCGACGACGGTGCCGTCGCGGACCAGCTCGAGCTGGTCGCCCTCCAAGGTGGTGGCGTCGAGCACCTCGAGCTGGGTGGTGCCGGGCCGGACCGTGAACGGGTCCACCGCCGCCGAGGCCGAGGACGGGGCCGACTGGACCACCGTCAGGGTCGCCAGGGCGAGAGCCAGCGAGGCGAGGATGGTCAGGAGGGCGGCGCGGCGGACCGGCGTACGACGGGGCATGAGCGGATCGTGCCACCCGACACCGTTGTGTGCACCCCGTCCGGGGCGCCCGACGCGCCACGAGTTTCCTCCGTCGGCGGAGATCGACCGGACGGTGACGTCTGCAGCCGGGAATCCTGCGCCGCCCCAGCGGGTTGCCCCGACATGACCGAGAAGCAGGTCCTCATCCCGGGTCCGGACCACCCGATCACCGTCACGCCCGCCGACACCACGGTTTCCGTCCGCCTCGGCGGGCGCACGATCGCGCAGACCGAGCGGGCGCTCGTGCTCCAGGAGGCGAGCTATCCGCCCGTCTACTACGTGCCGCTCGACGACGTCGAGGCCGACGCTCTGCGGCCGTCGTCGCACGAGACGTACTGCCCGTTCAAGGGCGACGCGTCGTACTACTCGCTGGCCGATGGCGACACGGTCGTCGCGGACGCGGTGTGGACCTACGTCGCGCCGTACGACGCGGTGTCGCAGATCGCGAACCACGTCGCGTTCTACCCCCAGCACGTGGAGATCTCCGCGGCCTGACCCCGTCGGCGCCACCGAATCCGTTGATCAACACGCTAGCCGCGCCTCTTTCCATCCGTGATCGCGCGGGCCTAGGGTGTGGTCCGCCGTCGAGAGACGGGGTTCAGTCCGGGGTGAGCCAGGGACGGTGAGCTGCGGACGGAGACCACCGCAGCAGGAGCTCCGGAGCGTGCGATGAGTCAACCCGCGGACCTGCCCACGATCGACGACGACGACGCCCGGCTCGCCAGCCTGGGCTACCAGCCGCAGCTGCACCGCGTGCTGGGGCTGTTCTCCAACTTCTCGGTCGCCTTCACCTACCTCTCCCCGATGGTGGGCATCTACTCGCTTTTCGTGCTGGGCCTCGGGACCGGTGGACCGGCCTACATCTGGCTGAACTTCATCCCGATCATCGGGATGCTGTTCGTCGCCTTGGTCTTCGGTGAGCTCGCGAGCCACTACCCGGTCGCAGGTGCGCTCTACCAGTACTCCAAGTTCTCGGTCGGCCCCGGCTACGGCTGGTTCGTCGGCTGGTTCTACGGGTTCGCGCTGCTGGTCACGGTGGCTTCGGTCGACACAGGCGTCGTCGGCTACGTCGCCGCGCTCACGCACAACTGGTTCGGGTGGAACCTCAACCCCACCGATCACTTCACGATCCTGTGGATCACGGTGCTGCTCCTGGTGATCCAGACGATCCTCAACATCACCGGGGCCCAGGTCATGGGCCTCGTCGCGCGGTTCGGTGTGTTCGTGGAGATCATCGGGACGTTCGGCATCGCGGTGATCCTGGCCTTCCACGGGTTCCACCACGGGTTCGGCTACCTCTTCAGCACCCAGGGCGTGACGCACGCCGCCACGAACCCACTCGGGCTGGACTTCCACGGCAGCTGGCTGGCGGCAGCCCTGATCGCTGTGCTGGCCCCCGTGTACATCTACTACGGCTTCGAGTCGGCGGGTGACATCTCCGAGGAGACCAAGGACGCCGGTCGCCAGGTGCCCCGGGCGATGCGGCTGGCCGTGATCTGGGGTGGCGTCGGCTCGATCGTGCTCACGGCCGCCCTGCTGCTGGCGATCCCGGGCGACGGCAACAAGGGAGTCACCGACGCGGTCAGTGGCGGTGTCCCGTCGATCCTCGGCCAGCTGCCCTCCGGCGTGCAGGACTTCCTGCTCCTGATGATCATCTTCGCCTTCTTCTCCTGCGGCACGTCGATCCAGGGTGCCGGCAGCCGGTTGGCGTTCTCCTACGCCCGCGACGAGGCCCTCCCCGGGTCGTCGTGGATCTCGCGGGTGCACTCGCGTTTCGGGACCCCGGTCAACGCGCTGATCGGCGGAGCAGTGGTCTCCTTCCTGTTCATGCTGCTGATCTTCGCCTCACCGGCGCAGGACAAGCACTTCCTGTTCATCACCTACCCCGGCGGCGTGAACGGGCTGGTGGCGCTGGTGTCGTTCGGCGTCAGCGGCATCTATCTGTCGTTCCTGATGACGGTGATCGGCGCCTGGGTGGCTCGCTCCCGCGGCTGGGTGCCCGAGGGCCGCTTCACGCTCGGCCGTTGGGGTATGACGGTCACCGTGATCGCGACCCTGTACCTCGGCCTGATGCTGGTGAACGTCGTGGCTCCTACGGGACTCGACTCCCCGCGGGCCGCCTTCAACCTCGACTGGATCACCCTGCTGGTGATGTTCGTGATCGCGGTGATCGGCGCGCTGTACTTCTTCATCGCCCGTCCCGACCGCGGGGTGCGGCACCACCTGCACGACGAGCTCGAGCCGTCGGGAGCGGAGCGAGACCAGCCTCCGGCTGTCGAGGTGTAGATGGCCGGTGCGGTG
>CAWFVO010000014.1:0-15811 GCA_963819295.1 uncultured Actinomycetota bacterium | reverse complement strand
GCCGATTGATCTGGGGCCCCGTTAGGGCGCCCACTCAGCGACGACGGTGAGGTCGGTGAACTCCGGCGCACCGGCAAGGCCCTCGCCATCAGTTCCTGGAGCGCTGCTTGCCCTTCAGCCCGGCGCGGGTCTGCTCACGATCCCGCGCCTCTCCTCGCTCTCGAAGAGAGCGAGAACATAGACGGAATCCGCATCCTTCGTGTCGTGCATGAAGAGCTCTCGGAGGAGACCCGAGTCCGGCTGCTCGGACCTCGTCAGCACGTCCGAAATGGCGGTCATGTCGAAACCGGGACGCAATCGCAGCTTGATGAGTTGTGCCCACATCTCGTTCTCCCTCTGCCAGGGATGCTGAGACTACGGCTGCGTTCCCGGCGGTCACCTGAAAGTGCTACGCGGGTATCACGACGAGCGGCACCGCATCCGCCAGGTCACGTCCTTTGTGCGGCCGGGTTCAATGGTGATATGCCGCGGTCGGCAGCACTGCTCATCATCGGGTGTGCCATAGCGCTGTCCGCCGCGTTCCTGCTCGCGTTCGCCGTCCTCGGGCTCATCGGCTGAGGTCGTGGGCGGGCGGGTGTTGTCCTCCTCGTGGCGAAGCTCGCCATCGCGTAGCCCGTCGCAAGAGCATGCGCATGCCGTCATCCGTGATGACGAACCCTCCCCGACTTGAGGCTCACTCCCCGTCGGGAACGAAGTGCCACCCGTCGCCATCGGCGGCCACGACAGGTCCGGGAAGATCACCGCCACCGCCGCCGACCTTCTGCTGTACGCGGATCCCTCCCGACGCATCGTGGGAAACGGTGACCTGGAACCGGATGACGCCGCTGCCTGACGGGTCGACCCCGGCGACGCGGGGGCGCACCTGGATCCCACGCCCGTCCTCGACCAGCGACACCAGTCCGCCTCCCTTCGCCGAGACACACGCGTAGACGACGACCGTGTCCCCGTAGTCGTGGCGTTCACCCGACCAGTCGGTGCCGAGCAGGATGCCAGGGTCGCCGCCCAGTGCCGGCAGGTCGTCGCAGGCCGCCGCCCCCGTCGGTGAAGCGTGCGGACCGAGAGGGAGGTCGCCGTCGGGAGCGTCGCTGCATCCGGAAGACGTCACGGCCAGGCCCAGGGTGGCGGCGAGCAGACCCAGACCCCGAACTCTTCTCACCTGACTCTGACGACTCAGTGAGGAGAACGGTTGCATTGACAGTCGATCGGATACGGCCCCACGCCTGGCGAGTGCGTGGAGACGTGGGCGTTGCGCGGCCGGCTCACCCAGGTTCCGAACGGGCCTGGGCCCTAAGAGATCAGTGGTCGTCGAGGCCGGGGTCGCCCTCGGCGTCGAGCTCCCGCTTGTCCCTGACCTCGTCTCTTTGAACGTGCAGCGCATGCGGCAACAGGGTCGGTTGGTTCTTCGAGTACATCCCGAACCCATGCCACCCGGCCATCTGATCAGGTAGATGCACCCCGTACGTCTTCCGCACCCGGTGCATCGGCGTTCGCAGGTACCAGCGCACTCCCACGAAGGTCACCACGAGTGCGAACAGGATCTCCGCGATCGGCACCATGACAGTTCCCCTCGGCTGAGGGCACTGATCGTACTCCGGTCCAGCCACCCATTGACCCATCGTTTCGATGGGCTCGCGCGGCTGGGGCGGTCGCAGATGCACTCTTCCGCCGCCGACGCGAGCCGGCTCGAGGGCGACTACAGGGCATCCATGACCGGCGATGATGGACCAGTGGCGTCACCGAGGAGCAACGGTCACGTCCAGATCCCGCTGTGTCGGCGAGTGCGGTCGTCGCCGAGCGGTACCCAGAGGCGGTTCAAGCCTGGCTGTCCGGCTCTGTTGTGCTGGGGGGGTCAACAAGTACCTCGGATCTCGACATCACAGTGCTTCGAGATGTGGGAGGGGCTCGTCGGGAGTCACTCACCTTTCAGGGATGGCCCGTGGAGATATTTGCCCACACGTCGACACCATCCGGTGGTTCGTGGCGAAGGACCTCGCTCGTCGTAAGCCCACGATGGCTCGCCTCGTCGCGACCGGCATCCCGCTTCTGCCAGGACCCGGTGGCGAGGAGATCCGCCAGGAGTGCGCCGACGTCCTTGCCTCTGGGCCCGGGCCCGTCTCCGCTGCCGAGATGGATCTGATGCGGTACCAACTCACGGACCAGGTCGACGACCTGGCCACGATCGACCCCGGCCCCGTAGGAGACGCGATCGCCGTTGAGGTCTGGCGCCTGACCGCCGAGCTCCTGCTTGCCTCGAACGCCGCCTGGACCGGAGGCGCCAAGTGGCTCATCCGCGAGATCGCGGCCTTGGACACTCAACTCGGCACTGACTTCGCCACTCGGCTTCACGCCGGCTTGAACGCTGCCCTTGGGGGTGACCCGGCGCCACTGTCGAGCCTCGCGGAGGAAGCATTGGCCCACGTGGGAGGACCCCTGTGGGCCGGCTTTTCGCTGGATGCACCCGACGCTTCAGCACCCGAGGGCGGATAACGCGGTGGCTCCCACGCGCCGCTGCCCGGGTGCAACCACCCGAACAACTGATCCTGCAGGTACTACCAAGCGGCGCACCCCGGAGAACCGATCCCGACAGCGTCGTGGACGGGCTCAGCTGACCTGAGACGCACTCACGACGCCGCGGTCAGGTCGGGCTCGCGTGCCGATGCGAGTACGACGGTCGGGAGACTCGAGCGGCAGACGCTCGAAAGTCTCCGTGACCGTGACCGTCGACGACTCGACCCTCGACGGCATGATCACGCGCTGAACCCGGAACCGGGCCGTCCTGGAGCTGCCGTCGGGTTCCGCGCGAGTCGCGGCCTCGTGGCCCGACGACCTCTCCCCGCTACCCTGGCCGGGTGACGGCACTGGACCTGAAGTCCGACCTGATCGGTCATCTCGACCGGCTCCACCAGGCTGTCCTGTACAAGCTCGAGGGCCTCTCTGAGTACGAACTCCGACGACCGATGACGCCCACCGCGACCAACCTGCTCGGGGTGGCGTTCCATCTCGCCAGCCTGCAGGCGGAGTACTTCGGGAGGACCTTCAGCCTTCCCTTCCCACGGGAGGGCGAGTTCTACTTCCTCACCGACGAGGACGCCGACCCGCAGGACGACCTGTGGGTCCGGCCCAAGGCGACGTCGGAATGGGTCGTCGAGCTGTACCGAGCGACCTGGGAGCACGCGAAGCAGGCGTTCGCGACGCTCGACCTGGACTCGCCGGGTCAGATTCCGACGAGTCCGTACGCGGAGGTCACCCTCGGCGAGATGCTGGTGCATATGGTCGACGAGACCGCCCGCCACGCGGGACACATGGACATCGTGCGGGAGTCGATCGACGGTGCCGTCGGCAGGTACGCCGGCGACGGGAACATCATCGACGGCTACGACTGGGCGGCCTACCGGGAACGCGTCGAAGCCGGAGCCCGGGAGGCCCAGGAGCGGGTCGAGTCCTGAACCCAGTCCGCCATGCGAGCCGCCGGTCTGGACAGGTTCGCTGCATCTCGTCGGCCGCGCCGCAGGGTCACCGCAGGCACACGGACGTGAGGGCGATGCGCTTCGCTCGGAGCGATGCCCAGGGGGCGCCTCCGTCCCATCCATGGCGCACCCAGCGACCACGGGGGTGAGGTCAGCGGCCTCGCCATCTTCGTCCGCCATGCCATGCCCATCAGAACAGAGCAAGCAATCAGGACGGCACTTCAGACCGCGCATCAGGGCTCAACGCAAGGCGATGGGGGAAGCGGTGCACCTCCTGCGGCCACCCGACCGCGACCGCGACCCTGCCGGCCCAGTACCGCGCATCGGCATCGTCTGGCACATCGACGACGGCGAAACCACCGAGGTGCTCTTTCGTCTCGACAAACGGCCCGTCAGTGATGACGGGCGAGCCGCTGCTCGGGTCGACGCTGCACACGACCGTCGAGGCGTCCAGGCCACCATCGCTGAAGACGAAGACACCGGCGACCGTCATCTCCTCGATCAGGGCCCTCCCGGACGCACCCCTCTCGCGCAGCTCCTCCAACGTGAGGTCTGGCACCCACTCGTCGTTGAAGGCGATCAGGTACAGCGCCATCCCAAGCTCCTCTGCTCACGGGCAGCCCGCACGACTGCCGCTCAGTCTGTCAACGAACGCGCTCGTGTCGATACGACACCCCGACCAAGAGTTTTCCAAGCGCTCCGCATCGCTGCGGATGGGACCGACCGTGACCGAGCCTTTCGCACACACACACTCACGTGCCGCCGTCCGTGCTGGCCCAGGCCCAGGCCCAGGCCCAGGCCCAGGAGCGAGAGTGCAACCAGGCTCCGGTTCGGCGAGTCTCATCACCGTGCGAGGGCGTGTTCGCGTGTCCGTCATCGGGGGCGCGATCCTCGGTGCCCTCGCGACCGTCGCGACCGGTTGCGTGCCGCACCACTCACTCGACGCGGACGGCTCGCCCCAAGGACACGCCCCCGCGTCCTCTGCTTCTACGAGCGGCGTCCGTACACGAGCCGTCACCCCACCGCCCTCTTGCCGAGCAAACGATGTGCGTCTGTCCGTGGCCCTGACCGGGTCCGTCGCGTCGCAGCCCTTCTCCGACGTTGCCCTCACCAACAACACCACCACATCCTGTTCGCTCTCGGCTATCCACGGATCGAGACGTGGGGCATCCGAGGTAGCGGCCAGGCCCTGACAGTGCCCCTGACCATCTCGGTGCACCACGGTCTCTACGAACGGACCGACCCGGGGCCTCACCGAGTCGTGCTTCGACCGAAGCACGACGCCTACTTCTCGATCGGAACCGCCACGGCCTACCAGGGCGGTCTTCATCCGATCACGCTGACGCGACTGACCGTCATCCTGCCTGGAACCCACCTTCCTCAAACACTCTCGATCGACCTTCTCGCCAGCGGCCCCGCGCGAGCGAACATCCCGGTCGGCATCACCGCCGTCACCGCCTCGCCGCACTCCTAGGTCTGATGAACCAGCGCACGTGCCGGCGGTCACTGCATCGCCACGCCCGACACAGCGCCCAAGGGTCTCCCTGTCGTGACGTCTCCTCTCCCAGAAGAGGAGCGGCCGGCTCGTTCCTGCTCACCCAGCCGGCGGAGCGCACCCGTAGCCGAAGCCCGCGGGTATGTCCTATTCTCGGGACGTGATGAGCGCCGCCGCACAGGCGGCCCGGGGGCATGGCAAGACGACGCCCGCTGGAGACCCGAGACTTCAGCGGGCGTCGTCCTGTCGGCACCCCTGAGCGCAAGACAAGGCCCAGGTCCTACGATCCCTCTTCACGCCTTCGGTGACGTGCCCGCCCCGCAGTGACGACGCGCTCCACCCCGCGCCACAGGGAGATACCCAAGAGCGCCTCCCAGCGAAAGCACCCCGTCGGCCAGGCCGGTTCGAACCGCCTGACACGAACCTCCAGCCGATGAGCGGCTTGATCGTTGAGGTCGTCCAGGCGTCGGGAACCGACGTACGACAGACTGGCTGACGTGAGTTCCTCGATGTTCGACGATCTCCCCTTGGCCTGGCCGGACGTGGCCGCACGCTTGGCGACCAGTCCTTGCTGGTGGATCGGAACCGTGGGCAGATCGGGGCCTCACGCGGTCCCGATCTGGGGCGTGGTGGTCTCAGACGTCTTGTATTTCTATGGCGAACCAGACGCGCTTCGATCTCGCCACATGGCCGTGGACAACCGCATCGTCTTGCACCTGTCAGACCCGATGGATGTGCTGGTGGTCAAGGGAACAGCCACACCAGGACCGCCCATGCGGGAACGCGCTGACCTGTGCGACGCCTATCGGCAGAAGTACAGCTCGGACGATGAGCGAAGGTGGCTCCCGGACGCTCCCGGCATGGAGAACGCACACATGTTCACGGTCACACCCCGACGAGCCATCGCCTTCCAACCGACCGATGCTGACGTGTGGAGTAGATGGGTGTGGGTCGCGGCCGAAGAGTCGGAGCGCGACTGACGTCCCTGCGCGCTCCCTCACCGAGGGCCGGATGACCGGGCGCTACTGCGAGGCGCGACGGTTCCCGTTCTCGCCAGCCGGCCGGTGCCGCTCGATGATGTCCTCGGTGGTGGACACGACATCCGAGAAGATGCCGAAGCTCCAAAGCTCCTTGGCGGCACAGTCACGGCCATGCTCCACGCCGGAGTAGTCCTCCGCGGCGTCCTGATCGCAGCGCTCCACGCCGACCCCGCGCCACCAACCGTGCTCACAAGAGCCTCGGCCGACGCCCCAACAAGATCCTTGCCGCCTACTTCGCCGCCGACACGTAGAACTCGACCCGGACGGTGGCCTGACCGGGCTACGCTTGTCCGCGCGCGACGAGCACTCTCTTAGCGGATGAGCCATCGACGCGCAGGGTGGCCGTGTCGCGAGGCGCGGCCACCCACTGCCGTTCATACGTGGCGGCGATGAGTACTAGAGCGGCAGCCACCACGGAGCGTCGAGAATCGGGAAGCGGCCACCAGCCCCCGCGTCGTACAACCTCGACGCCAAGTGGCTGCTTCGCGCGACGTCCGTTCGGCCTCCACTCCACCCTCCACTCCACATAGTCAAGCTCTGGTGAGGTGAACGCCCGAGACGCCAGGCTCCGCCGCTGAATGACTTCCGGGCACCGGCTGGAGTGCATCCCGGATAGGACCCAGTGATCTCGGCCGAGCCCGTGCTACATCATGTGGGGCTCGGGTCCAGCCTTGACGTGTGGTCAGACGACGCTGAAGCCCGAAGGTAGGCCGCGCCGGCCCGTCATGGCCAGCAGCAGGTCGGGACCCAGGCCGCGCTGAGCCGCGGAAACCGCCCCGAGCGCGCAGGCCTGCTCGACTGCTTGTGGAGGCAGGTCGACGGGGATCCCGGTCGCGGCCGCGATGTCGAGCCCATGGACGCACAGCTCGAACGTGCGCGTCGGCAGGTACGCCGCGACCCGCATGCCGCCTACCCTGGTGTGCACGACAAGGTTGGGGTCGGTCGCTTCGGCCATCGCAACGGCCTCCTCGGCGAGTGCGTGGAATCGGGAGGCGGGATCGTCACCGAGATCGCGCCCGGCTTGACGGCCACGCTCGGTGACCGCGTCCGCGTCGATGGTGCCCCCCGAGATAGCGGCGAGGTACGCCGACGCCGAGGGCACTACCTCCTCGGCGACCGGACTGGCCAGATAGTCGATGACCGTGACCAGCGAGCGGCTGGTGTGACCGACGAGGTCGCGCACGTTCCACCCACCGAGCCCCGGACGGTCCCATGCGTCGCGGGGGATCTCAGCGATGGATTCACTCACTGATCGGGCCGTGGCCGCGAAGGTGGGTACGACATTGCTCACGAGAGTCAGTCTCGCAGTGCGCGCCAACGTCCAGTTCTGTCGGCACCGACGACGCACGCAGTCCACTGATCGGCAGAGTCGATCGCGAACCCAGCGGGAGGTGAGTGCACCTCGTAGCCCGTTGATGTCTGGCCGGCCCGTCGGTTCGGTGCTCCGCTTGAGCCATGAGTGCGGGTCTGGATCGGGATCCGGGGCGGGGCGTCAGCGACCGGTGATCCCGCCGGATCGCGAGCCCGCCGGATGGAGCCTGAGTGCGCGGCAGCGGCGAAGGCTGCGGCTGGTCTATGCGACTCACGTTGCCTGTTTCGGTTTGATGGGGGTGCCCTACCAGGTCAGGGCCGGCCGGACAGGCTGCGCTGTCGGGCTCGCCGTCGTCGGCATCGCAGGCCTGCTTGCCGGTGCGCCGCTCTACCGCCTCGCACGAGCCGACGACGGGGACCAGCGCAGCGTTCGCTGACCAGCATGGCGCTCGCCGTCGGCAGCTGAGTGCGCTGGCGCACCTGAGAACCGCTCATCGCACTCAACCGAAAGCGAGCTCATGCCCCACCGACGATCACGATTTCGTTGCCTTCGGGGTCGGCAACCCGCCAGCGATGATCGGACTCGTCAAGGAGCCGGCCGCCGGCTGCGACGGTCGCGGCGAGGCGCGTCGGCGCGAGGTCCGCTGGCACAGCGAGCTCGAAGTGGATGCGGTTGCGCTGCCGGCGCCGCTCCGTCTCCGAGGCGTCGAGCTCTTGGAACACCAGCACCGGGTTCAGCCGTCGCGGATCGTGGATGTCGCTGACCCCGGCTCGTCGGTCGTGGGTGTATGCGAGAGCGGCAGCCCAGAACGAACGGACCGCGGCGACGTTGGCGGCGTCGAGGAAGAGCTGAGCGAAGCGCGGCATCCGCGGATCCGCAGTGGCCCCGAGTTCGCGGGCAGCGGTCTGGAGGCTTCCGGCCAGGTCGGTGAAGTCGAGCTCGAGGCCATGGGCGTCGTCCTCCCACTGGTCCTTTCCGCTGTCGATGATCACGAGCCCGGGGCGCAGGTCGACCAGCAGCGGGAAGCCAGCGTCGTCGGCGAGCGCCGCGGCCGCGGCGGCCAGGTCACGCTGCTGCGTCGGTGAGGTGATGCGGTAGCACGCCATCGCGCTGAACACTGCCTGCCAGTCGGCTGTCGCAGTCCTCTCGTCGAGCGCCCCGCCCGGCACCAGGTCGACCTCGTTGCCGTCGGGGTCGGTGTGACGGACCCCGAACGGTCCGGATGCCTCACCAAGACTCACCTGCTCGACCGCGGCCGCCGGCCGCACCACGTCGAGGTGGATGCGGTTTCGCAACGGCCGCGGCTCGGTCGACTGCCTGATCCGGAGCGAGGGGTCGCGCCGCAACGGATCCGCCAGACCGCCGTTCTCCCCGGGCACGTAGTCGAGCACGCGCTGCCAGAACCCCTGCACCGCAGGCGGGTTCACGGATTCGAACACGACGCTCAGGTGCTGGACCACGGCAGGGTTCGCGGTCAGCCCGAGATCCCGGGCGGCCGCCGACACTTCCTCGGCGTGCTCGTCTGAGTCGAGGCGCACCCGCATGCCGGTCACGCGCAGGTCGACCACGATCTCGGCCGACAGGTCCGCGATGCGCCCGGCCAGCGAAGCCCCCTCGCTCAGCGAAGGCGCGTCGAACCACGCCGTCGCAACGCCATCGACCACCCGCCAATCCGCTCCGATCGCTGTCATGCCCGGCACTGTAGAGGGTCAGTGGAGGATCGACCTCGGTCACCAGAACTCCTGAGCAGCAGCGTGACATCACCTGGCCCGGATCGGCTTCAAAAGCCCGACTCATCCCGTCGCTTGCCCATGGCATCCGGGGTTCCCATCGTCGAGATCCCTTGTGCCTCAGTCCGCTCACTGCGCGGCTGTGAGGGCGACCGGACCGGCATATCGGGAGGTTCACCCGACGACGGTGTCTGCTCCGCGGCGACCGCTCACTCGGCAGCAAGACCGGTCAGCCGGATGAGTGCGTACACATCCGCAGGCACGCCCAGGCTCAGGTGTCGAGCCGGGGCAGGGAGGGCCATCGGTCGCTGGCCCAATGGGGCCAGGACTCGAAGTCGGCCGGGGGCTGAGGCATGGGGCCGCTCGAGAGCTCCCCTGCCGATGGCGGCTGGCACAGGGACACGAAGCGGTCGTGGTCCTCGCTCGTCATCTCGAACGTTGTCTCGGGAGCGTGCATCCACCGTCGGTCGCAGCGCGCACGTCGTTCCGACTCCGGGATCTTCAGGTACTCCAAGTGGAAGGTCGCATTCGCCAGCTCCGTGATGGCGCGGATCGCGTAACGCTCATCGGGAGACCAGCACCCGAAATCCAGGACCACGGACGCTCCGCTGACGATCACCTCGTGTGCGACCCAGATCATCCGGCCCTCGAGAATCTCGCGGCGGCCCCCGGCGTCACTGTGCCCGAACAGCGGTGCCATCCAGTCGTCCGGTGTGAGCCGCAGGATCGAGTGTTCGCTGGCGAGTTGTCGCGCCCGAGTCGTCTTGCCTGCTCCGGGAAGACCCACGGTCAGGAAGACGGTCGGACGGAGGGAGCCCACGAGGAAAGACCTTGTCCGCCCCGGACGGCGTCACGCAACCCGTTTGCCTCGCCCCACTCGCGGCGGATGAGTGGGTTCGCAACGGACCTCGTCGGGCTCCATCCCCGTCAAAGCCGCAGCTCCCAGCCGCGCAGTCGTTCAGTGACGACGAAACCCATTCGCCCGTAGGCCTCGAGAGTCTTGGGCGACTCTCCCCACGTGTCCACGTCCACAGGACCGGGACCGAGGAGGGCACATGCCGCCCCGAGCAGACGCAGGCTGTGCCTTGCCTCTCGACGCTCAGGAACCACTCCGGGTTGGTCGACCAGTCTCAGGTCGGGCCGGACCCTGCAGAGCCCGATGGGCACGCCGTCCTCGTGCAGGCAGAGGACGACGGAACCATCGGTGGGCAGTGATTGAGGCCGGGCTACCCACTTGTGTCCCCACATGCCGGCATAAGCCTCGCGCAGCAGCGACGCGTAGAGGTCTGGCTCCACCTGCGGGAGCGGGTCGCCCGACGTCGGATGCTCGGCGTGCAGGTGCGCATATCCCGGCTTGGAGACGAACCCGTCCAGGCCGGGGATGCCGTCGTGTGCCCACAGCAGTGCCGCGCCGAGACCCCGTGCCTGATCGATGATCTGCGTCAGGGTCAATGGGGTCTCACCGAGGTCGACTTCAGCCACCGTCTCGCCGTCCGTGTTCCGACAGATCAGCACGTCGTCCATGGCCGCGAACCTAGTCGTGGTCGTCGCTTCCTACGACTGGATTGCAGTCAGCGCCTGGGCACATCCGCTCACCGCCTGAACTCGCAGGCAGGTGAGCGCCCGGGTCGTCTGGGAGCACGAGTCATGGTCATCGTTGGACTCCTGGTGCCATGTTCGAAATCGCGTTCCTGACTGCCTGTATGGCACTCGGCCTGTGGTGGTTGACGCACACGAACCTGTATCGGGCGCAGCGCCGATCCGGTGTGTGGACCGGCTCGGGCATGAGCTACCGGACGGGGCAGTTCGCACCCAACCAGAAGCCTGAACCTCCTCAGCACCCCGGGAGCACGGAGTAGCACACGGTGACAGGGTCGCTCGTCGGTGAGGGTGTCTCGCGCCGAGGGCAGACCTGTTCTTCGCCGTTCTCGGCTGAGCATCAACGGGGTCAGTGTGGGGCGAGGCGCCACCGGACAATGCGGAAGCCATGCTCGAGCGCGGTCTGCAGTTTCGATCGGTCGATGACGCCGTCGCTGTCGATGAACGGCACGAACGAGGTCAGGCGCGGGTTCTGCGCCATCATCGGCCGTAGCAGCCGGTCGACCTCTTCCGATTCCCGACAAGGTCCGGCCATGCGGTCGTGTCCCGGCCGCGCAGCCGGATCATCACCGGCTCGCCCGGACGCAGGTTCAACGTCCACTTGCCACCGCCGGGGGTGAGCAGCACATCGCCGTCAGGGGCGTAACTGACCGGCTGCCGGTACGGCCGACCGGTCTTGCGGCCGGTGAAGTACACCAGCATCAACCGACTGGCCAGCGGGGTCGGAAAGGGAAGGCCAAGCACGAAGCGCATCGGGACGTTGACCCGCTTCATCCGACGAGCCATGCGCTGCACGCGGTCGGCGTCGAGGGCGGCACCCTCACTGATGACGGCTCCATGTCCGAGGCCGACAGAGAGCGGATCGGCCACCGGGGATCGGGCGGCCCTACGATCCGCATCGATCTAGCCCGGCAGCGGAGGTCAGCGGTCTCAGTCGGTCTCTCGACGCTGGGCCGCGTGGCGGGCCTCCAGCGCCGCACGTTCGGCACGCTGCCTGGCCTCCAGATCGTCCGAGGAGAGGCTGCTCGTCGTCGTCTGCTCAGGTCCATCTTCCTCAAGTCCGCCGACCTCGGCCTTGAAGATCCGCAGAGCCCTGCCGCTCCCCCGGGCAAGCTCTGGGAGCTTTGAGCCTCCGAACACCAGCATGATGACGGCAAGGATGATGACGATTTCCGGCGTGCCGAGGTCGCCGATGAGCCAGGGTGCCATAGGACGGGGTGCCTTCTCTTGAACCGCGCGTGGATGCCGCGAAGAGTGTAGGCGCGCGCTGGTGAGGGGTTGCGACAGGTTTCGGGGAAGTCGGTTGCTGAGCACGGTCATCGGCACCGTGGGTGCGACCGGGCAGCGGCATGCGGGTGCGTACCGGCGTGCTGCGGCTTGTCGTGGCAGAGATCGGATCCCGCGCATACCGTGCGTAGACAGGTGCGCCGCAGCCGAAGTGAAGCGGCCCTGGAAGGAGTCATGCGATGCCGCAGTATGTGCTGGTTCTGGATGCCCACGCGATGGACCATTTCCCCGACGAGGACATGCCGGACGTTGACAAGGCCGCGCACGCGGTCAGCCAGGAGGCCATCGACGCCGGTGTGTGGGTGTGTGGCAGCGGACTGGAAGACCAGCGGGCAAGCATCGTGGCCCCCGATGGGTCGGTCACCGACGGCCCACGGGTGACCGTCGGTGGGCTCACGGTCATCGACGTGCCCTCACGCGAGGAGGCGCACAAGTGGGCTGCCAAGTGGGCTACCGCGTGCCGCTGCGACCAGGAGATCTGGGAGCTCGGATTCGACCCCAAGATCGACGCGATGCTCCACGAGGCTGCTGCCCGAAGGCCAGGTCCTGACGACGCCTGATGCCACCCCAGCGCAGGAGGTGCCCTCGCGTGCCGATCGACCGCTCGCCGGCATGGGCGTCCGACCGGACAGTGGCAGGAGGGGACGGCGAAGGGAGCGGACGGCCAACCGCGCTGCGGCGGGACCGAGCGTCAGTGTCCTGTCGCCTGACACGAGGCCCTTCCCGTTGGACGAAACCGGTACTACGTTCGGACCTCGGTGGCCGAGTGATCCTCGGCCGCCGGACGACGGGGGGCCGCAGGACTCCCCGGGTCCCTGACCCGAGAGGTACAGGATGTCCCCAATCTCAAGGTTCCTGACAACGCGGCACCGGCTGTCTGTTGGGCTTGCCGTCGCTGCGGTCGTCACCGCTCCCCTCGTCGCCGTTGCGCTCACCACGACATCGGCGATCTCCGCCTCGAACAGCGAGGTCCGTCCGCACGAGCCGGGGCCCGACGAGGTCGCCGCCGACGTCAGTGCCCCGAAGTCCAACAAGCCGTCTCACGTGCCGGCCAAGGACGTGCCGAAGGTAGCCGGCCTGCCTGTCACCGGAGCCACGGGCGTCCGCACCCGGATCGACGGACTCACGATGCGTGACCAACGAACCGCGAACAACGGCAACTCGTTCTCGCTGGAGCCTCCGGACCAGGGCTTGTGCGTCGGCAACGGTCGCGTCATCGAGGCCGTCAACAACGTCTTCAGCATCTACAACGCCGCCAACGGCTCACAACTCGCGGCGCCACAGTCGCTGGCGCCGTTCTGGGACAACGGCACTCCGGAGATCGTCCGGCACCCGGACGGGTCGGTGACTTTCGGGGCGTTCGTCTCCGACCCCAAGTGTTACTACGACCCGGCCCTGAACCGGTTCTTCATGACCGAGCTCCAGCTCGGCCAGGACCCGGTCACCGGCGACTTCACCGGGGACAGCTTCGAGAACATCGCGGTCAGCAAGACCAGCACCCCGGGCACGTCGGCTGGTGACTGGTTCATCTACCACCTCAATGTGCGCAACGACGGAACGCAGGGAACCGTCTCGCATCCGGGCTGCCCGTGCTTCGGTGACCAGCCCCTGATCGGCGCAGACGCCAACGGCTTCTACGTGTCGACCAACGAGTTCTCCATCGACGGCACAAGGTTCAACGGCGCGCAGATCTACGCGTTCGACAAGGCCCTGCTGGCCAGCGGGACGATGAAGGTCCAACGCATCGAGAACAGCAGTCTGCCGCTGGCCGAGGGTGTCGCCTACAGCGTGCAGCCGGCCACATCCCCGACGACGTCGGAGTGGTCGAGCGCTGCGAATGGGACCGAGTTCTTCCTCTCGGCCCTGGAGTTCACCGGCGGGTTCGACAACCGGATCGCGGCTTGGGCGCTCACCAACACGGCGTCCCTGACCACGGCCAACCCGGATGTTCACCTGACCAGCCGGGTGATCAGCTCCGAGGTGTACGGGTTCCCTCCGAAGGCGGAGCAGAAGAAGGGCCCGGTGCCGCAGGCCGCCTCCCTGAAGTTCAAGGAGGAGCTGATCGAGTCCAACGACGACCGGATGAACCAGGTCGTCTACGCCAATAACAGGCTCTGGGCCGGCGTGAACACGGCGGTGAAGACCCAGAACCGGCCGACCACCGCGGGCATCGCCTACTTCGTGGTCTCTCCGACGGCCGACGCCGCGACGGGCGTCTCCGCCACGATGGCGAACCAGGGGTACGTCGCGGCCACCGGGCAGAGCACGATCTTCCCGGCCATCGGCGTCAAGTCCGGAGGCGGTGCGGCGATGGTGTTCACGCTCACCGGACAGGGCTTCTTCCCATCGGCGGCGGTGGTGCACCTGTCCAGCACGGGCGACCTCACCTCCAACGTGCAGGTGATCGCGGCCGGCACGACACCGGACGACGGCTTCACCGGTTACCCCGCTTTTGGCGGGGCGGGTGTCGGCCGCTGGGGTGACTACTCTGCGGCCGTTGCCGACGGCTCCGGAACGGTCTGGGTAGCCACCGAATACATCCCGGGCACGTTCGGCTTCCCGCAGTTCATCGCCAACTGGGGCACGTACGTCGCCGGCATCACGCCGTGACCCTGCCCCGCTGAGACCGGGCCCCCGGCGCCCGCGGCGCCGGGGGTTCGGACCGTCCATCTGTCCGCTGCGTGCGGACATCAAGGACAGGCCCTGGAGACCACCGTGCCTGGGAGGTGAGCGCCCGATCGAGCCGGGCCTCGATCCATGACGTCGGCCGTTGAGCCACGGAAACCCGCTTACTCGTGACCGGCGCGCCCAGCAAGGGTGTCTCCGCTGCGGGTGAGGCGAGCACTCGCAGTCGAGGTTCACATATCGCACCCGCGCGACCGCCCATCGGCCGAGGCGAGCCCGCGGGCGTGAGCGGGCGGTTCGGAGTCCTCCGCCTTACTCTGCCGAGGTGGCGCAGAACGAAGACTTCGAACGGCTACACGACGTCTACGCGAAGGCATGGGCGGTGCGAGGGTCCGCCGGGGCCGACGAGATCCTGACCGAGGGGTTGGATGGGCTTGAAGGCGTGGTCTTCGCACAGCCCGGCCCGGGTCGCGACCTGGTCTTGGATCTTTGGGAACGAGGTGTGCCTCCCGAGGCCCTCAAACGCGGGCTCAGGCGTGCCGTGCCCGGACTGGCACGGGCGGCCATGACCTCGTGGGGCGAAGCTGCAGGTCTAGTCGCGGGCTACCTCCGCGATGGCGGGTCTGGGGATGCACGGGAAGCTGAGGGCGAGCAACCGGAGCAGTAGCCACGCCCGTCGGCGCCCAACGACCGGAGCTCATGACGTGGGTGACGGCCTACCCTGCGGACCTCGTTCGTCAGCCCCAGCTCATCTGGTCACACGCCGGGGTCCGCGGTCGTGGGGCGGGAGGACGGGACGGCGTTCGCCGTGCTGCCTCTCGGGGCCGGTGACGAGTCACCCAGTGACCTGAGCGTCGAGCTCGAGATCGATCAGACGAGCACAACCGGACGAGCGACTTCTCGCGCACATCAACGAGGTAGTCGCTTGGGAACCGCCAGACAGACTCGTCCTTCACCTGGTCCACAGTGGATCGGATCGCGTCGTCATCGAGCAGGAATGGAATCTCCGGCAGTTCCCCGAGGGCCTGCAGATCAGCCTTGCGTTGCGGGGACACGTTCTCCAGGCGACGGAGATCGCCACCCTCGACCAGCTCCAATCCCAGCTCGACAACGAAGTAGTCGTCGTCGCCTCCCTCCTACCTCGACAGGTCGACTGACGATCCGCGACGCAGGACGTCCGTCGATGAGCCGCAGCGACGGCACGAGCGCACTCAGGATGTCGGCAGGAAGCGCGGGCAACAGTGAAGGGTGGCCCC
>CAWFVO010000013.1:0-15543 GCA_963819295.1 uncultured Actinomycetota bacterium | reverse complement strand
GCGCCCACTATGGGCGTGTCTAACCGAGCGCAGTGCGCGCGAGATCCATGCCCTTTTGGGTCGTCTGGTTGCAGGCGTGGGTTCACACAAACTCAGTGTCCGAGCTGCGCGACGCCCCAATCCGGTTCCTGCTCTTGCAGGTTGGTCCCCGTCGTGACCTGGCGGATCTGGGTGCCATCCGGGTTTGGAGTGTAGATGTTGCGTACTGCGTTCGCGGGGACGTTCTGGTCAAAAGCAATGCGACGGCCGTCCGGCGCCCAGTCCGGGTCGAGACAGCCTCGTGAGGTCGGATCATCGATTGCACCGCCGCAGTGGGGCATCTCGAGCTGGTGCAGGCCGGTGCCGTCAGAGTGGACCATCCAGATAGTGAAGCGGTTGTCCGGCGACGGGCGCGCGGTGAAAGCGATCCAATGACCGTTCGGAGACCAGCTTCCGCCATCGCTGTCAGACAATGCCATCCCGGCCGGCGTGAGGGCGCGCACAGGTGCGAGCCGTCGGTGCGAACGACAAAGTCGAAGTCGCCGTCGGAGTCGGACCCGACCAGGGAGAGGTATTTCCCGTCGGGCGTGCCTTGGTGCGCGGGGCTCCCTCGGGGAAGGACGTGGTCAACAGCGACAACGCGGCGGGGGTGACCGCGGCGGTGGCCAGTCCTTGGGCACCGGGCCGCGATCAGGACCGGTGGGGTGGTGGCTAGTCCGCCGTGAGCGACGAGATCCCCAAGAACGGCCATGCCGACCAGGAACAGCCGCTTGCGCCCGAACAGATCCGCGATCCGACCGAAGAGCAAAGTGAAGCCAGCCGCGCACAGGGCGAAACAAGTGGTAATCCACTGCAGGTTGGCCAGCGAGAACCCGACGTCGGCACCGATGGTGGGAAGCGCGACATTCAAGATGGAAAAGTCGACGGCCAGAGTGAACGTGGCCGTGAGAAGCACCGCGAGAACTAGGGCGGTGACGACCGGTGATGCCGGACGTCGCGGAGGTGACGTCGATCGGACTCGCGAATGTTTGGTCGACGTTTGTCATGCCTGTTCTCTTTCTTCCGAGGTGAAGAGCACGCAGACCCTGGGTCTCCCGAAACCCGGCGAGGACCGCAAGACCCCACCCGCTGTGCCGCGTACGATTCGCCCGATGAAGCTTGCAGTGTCTCGGGGCCGACCGGGCGGACTGGCAGACAGGTCGTCGATCATGCGCTCGCTGCTGGGCACACCGTCGTGGCGGTGGCTCGGCGGCCTGATGCGATCAAGACCGAGCACGCGGCGCTGACGATCGCCAGAGGCGACGTGCTTGATCCCCTGTCGATCCGTGCTGCTATCGCGGGCGTTGACGCTGTGATCTCGGCGTTCGGGCCGGCGAACAACAAGAAGCCCGGCACGTTGATTTCCTGAAGGCATTGCGAACATCGTTGGCGCCGGTGAAGAGGTCGCCGTGCCGAAGCTTGTCTTCGAGAGTGGGGTCATTACGACCGATGGCGAAGGCTTGTCGTTCTTCGCCCGCATAGGTGTCGGCCGATTTTGGTCACTCAACCGCAAGCTGTACGACGACAAGGTCATCGCGGAAGCGACGATCCGGGGCAGCAACCTCGCGTGGGTGATCGTGCGTGCGCCGACCCTGGCCGACGGGCCGACGCGAGGCGGATACCACCACGGTGTGGCGATCGGCATCAACCCGACAAAGAAACTGAACCACGCCGACGCCGCAGACTTCCTCATCGCTTGCGCCGTCGACGCGGCCGTCGATCGCACGACTCAGGTGATCGGTTACTAGCCTCGATCGTTGACTGCCGATCGACCCGTCGGCACCCAGCTGCAGGGGATCCGCCAAACGTGTTCTGCAGGCCCCGTTGCCTGAGGATGACGTGCGTCAACGCGTAGGGCACTGCGCCCAAGGCGGTAGACCCCGTCGTCGTGCGCACGGCTCACGAGTCGCCCAGGTGCGCGCGATCGATGGTCAGGACGACGCGCCGAGTCGGTGTCGCACCACCCGCCGCCGCAGGGTGGGCGAAGCCACCACCTCGTAACCGGCCTCGAGGAAGACCTGCAGCAGCCCGACCGACGCCTCGTCCCAGATCACGGTCTTGCCCGGCGGCGGCTCGATCGGGTAGCCCTCCAGGACGCGAGCGCCGACCTGCCCGCCGTACTCGACGGTGGCGGCGGCGAGCTCGTAGGTCAGCCCCGACTGACGCCGGCCCTTGCGCACGACGAAGCAGGTGACTGACCAGACGCCCTCGAGCTCGGGGTCCATCCGCATCCACGCCTGCTTCCGGCTCCACAGCCTCGGGTAGTTCTCCCGCGGCTCGACCGCGACCCAGCCGGCCGCCTCGCCGTCGACGTACCCGACCAGCCCTGACGTCGGTCCGGTCGTGCCGCAGCCGGTCTGCTCCAGCAGCGCGGCGTCGCGCTCCTCCTGGGTCGTGTCGCGCCAGATCCAGCCCGGCACCTTGAGCGCCTGGCAACGGCACTTGCGGGCGCCACCGTGGCGAACACCGCCTCGACGTCCTCGCTCGCTGCTTGGTTGGCCGGGAGCCAGATGAACTGGGCACATCGCCGGACTCGCGTTGGGCAGGTCGGGGTGGCGGCGACGGTCGAAGACGATCCCAGACGTGGTCGGTGCGTCAGGCCATCGCCGTCGAACGCCCGCGACGGGTCATGGTCGAGGCTGGGTAGGAGTCGATGCCCAGCCTCGGTGGCCTGGCTTTGATCCCCGGTCGGGAGCCCTGCGATGCTGCCGTAGCCGCCTTGACGTCACCCGATCGCGGAGGCCCGCTCTGCCACGAACAGATCCTCTTCACGCCCGATGCGCCAGGCCGGTCGCTCCCGAGCCAGGCTGTGAAGGCCGGACCGATGATGATAGATTTCCGGGTCGTCGAGCGAGGAGCCCGGGGCGCGGGGGAGCCTGGCCGGAGAGTCGATCGAGAGTCGGACTCGCCGAGCGCTGAGGCAGGCTTGCCCGACGATCCTGGAGGACCCCGCTCAAGGCGGAGCTGGATGGGGTCAACGGGTCGGGATCCTCCTCGCCGACCCCCGGGCTTGGCCAGGCTGGGACCCGGTGCGCCCCCGCTGGTTTCCCATAGAGACCATCCGGCACCGTTACGCCGGCGGGCATGAATACAGTTCCCCAGCTGTCGCTGTCGATCCGGATGACCGCCTACCTCGAGTGAGGTCCGCTACTACCATCGCCCAGGTCTTCTGTTTCCCTCGCCGGGAGTGGCGTTCGCCCTCGGCGATGGTGCTTCATGGTCTATCGTCTCCTCCAGGACTTCAGGGGTCGACGATCTGACGGCCAGGCCAGCGCGCCTGGCCAGCTCGAGATCGAAAGAGGATCGCGCAGCAGACGACGAGGTCGACGCGCTCGGCTCCAGGCGTCGTCCGAAGCGGTCGAACCGCCCTGGGGTCGACCGCCCGGATGGCCGAACAGCCAGCCGATCAGCGAGCGTCTCGAGGCCGCCGGTTGAGCGCGCGTGCGAGGCGCCCCTGGTCACCCGCTGCAGTTCCGCCGCCCGTTCAGGGGTCGGTGATGTCGAAGAAGGAGGTTACCACTGCGTCGGAGGGGTCTTCGACCCCCGTCCTCCGGCCGCCGTCCCGGTCTTCCGCCGGTCAGATTCTCCGCTGCCGCCGAAGGACGACGGCATCGTGGGGTCAGGCCGAAGCAGGCCACCCGTCGGCGAGATCCGCTACGCAGCGCAGCCCGGCGAACCGACGCAGGAACGCGGCCCCGGTGGGTCGCCAGCCGGGCTCGCTCAAACTCAGGTGTTGATCGTCGTGCCGCGCGTCGCGTAGAAGTGCCCGTCGTAGCGTTCGCCGCGCCACAGGGCGCGAGTAGGCGGGTGCCGAGGCCTCGTCGAGGCCATCGCCAGCGTTCGTCGAAGTAGAGTCCAACGACCACATCGTCGAGCGGCGATCAACCAGGACCGACCGCGGCGACCACTGGCCCCTCAGCGGCCGGTCGAGACTGGCGAGTGCCTTCGCCGGCGGCGCCGGGTCCGCGGACAGCGGGAAGCGCCGCGGTGGATGACCAGGGTGGGTACTCACCAAGATGCCAGCGACGGCAGCCAGAGCCGTCAAAACCGTCTATCCAGGGACGCGGGAACGCGCGGTCGTCGATCAGGCCGCCGAGCGCGGCGTCGTCCAGGTCGACGCGGCGTCGCACGTAAGACATCAGATCCGCCGCGCTGAACGGGCAGTGGCCGATGAAATCGGTCAGAGGCAGGTCCCGACGCCATGTCCGCTTTGGCCTGCAGCCCGCTGCAGGCCTACGATGATCTGTCAGGCCTGCCGCACGGGGCGGTCCCGTCGAACGAGCCGCGCCCTGCGCCATCTCCAGACGTCTTGAGGCCGCCAGAGGCTTGCCGCGATGGCCCAGTCTCGAGCCGACGACTGCTTCGATGACCACCCAGGTAACAGCACCGAGGTTTCCCCCTCGATGCGCACCATGGCGTCGGTGAGGTCGGAGATGACCTGGGACTTCTGCCATCGGTGAAAACCCCTTCGATGAGCTTCACATTGACCAGTGGCATGGTTCGTCCTTCTGTTCTCGAGTGTGGTTGTTCGAAGATCATGCGCCACGCTCGACGCGAACATAAGTGAAGCAACTCATACTGCATCAGTGGAACGATCAAGCATATGCGCCGTCTCCAGGTGCTCGAGCGGTCGGCGACGCCGGAACGTTCTCCTCGGCCGCACACGAGCTCGGCATCACGCAATCGGCGGTCAGCCGCACGTCACGGCACTCGAGCGCGAGCTGGACGCCGTCCTGGTCGACCGCGGGAGCCGGCCGTGCAGCTCACCAGTTCGGCCTCCGCTAGCCGACCTCGGTCGCGCAGTCAGCACTCAGTGTCGGCGGCTGATCAGGAGGTGTTCAGCTCCTCGGTCATCGACATGCCCGCCTTCGGGTCGGCTCGTTCCCCTCTGCCCTGACCACGTCATGCCGACAACGCTGCGACGGTTCCGACGCGCCCGCCCTCAGGTCGATCTGTCCCTTTTCGACAGCCACATGCCGCGGCTGCTCGACCTGCTCGACTCAGGTGCCATCGATGTGGCCGTGGTCTCCGGAACGAAGGCTCTGTTGGTCCCGCTTTTGACCACTTGCAGCCCCATCATCTGTGTGACGACCCCTACCAAGTGATCCTCCCCCGAGGGCACCGGCTCGCGACCCGACCCGCGATATCCCTCTGGAGCGCGCTCGCGAGCGATGGATCGGGTCGCGCTCCAGTGCCACCTGGTTCCGCATCGTCGTCGACGCCTGCCGTGCAGAGGCTTCAATTCCAACATCGCCTCACCACCGACGACTACTTGGGCGTGCAGGCGATGGTGGCCGGGTTCTCGGAGTCGCCGTGGTCCCAGCCTCGCCGTACGACCATCGCGGCAGTTGGTGTCGCTCCCCATCCAGGACGCCAGGTCGAACGACGCATCTGGGCCGTCCGCATGTCGCGCCTCCCCGATAGTCCAGTCGTCGAGGATCTCGTCACCGCGCTGCGCAGATCGGCAAGCAGTGAGCCGCACCGTAGTCGCCCCAGCCGCCCCCAGCGCCACATATCTGCCGTGGCTGGACACGCCGTCCGCGCGGACGCACGGTCGCCGACTGGCTCATACCGCCGGTCGACGCAATCTCGATCCACCTCGCTGATCCGCGCAGCTTGTCTATGTCGGCTCAGCTGGCCGCCCCGCTACCTCGAGCCTGGAGGACAGCAGGACCGGCGGCTGCGGAGCCTCGACGAGCTCGAGCAGCTTCGGCTCTCCACCGAGGTCACGCCACGCCGGCGAATCTCCATGATGAACAACGCAGCCCTCCCTTCTGTCTGGGCGCGATGCTCCGAAGGCACTCCGGACTTCGACGCCCATGGTACGTCCCCGGCGCGCTCTCGTTCAACGATCAGCGCGTCACACCATCTCCTCGTGACGTGCCCCGTCCGCATCAGCCGGCTGCCACGACGATCGTCTCGTGGAGGCGGCTAAGTGTTCCCGAGGAAGGCGAGTGAACGGCAGGAACGCTGTCGGCGACGCCCAGGAGGGTCAGGCGTGGGCCATGGCGTCGAGGATGTTGAGACGTACGGCTCTGATGGAGGGCAGGGCTGCGGCGAGGATGCCGACGGCCACGGAGGCGAGGAGCATGACTGCGACGAGGGCCCAGGGGATGCCGAGGGTGGTGAGGCCTTGGGTCTGGAGTCCGCGTTGCAGGGAGATGCCCAGGCCGAGGCCGAGGACGGTGCCGAGGACGGCTCCGAAGACGGCGGTGGCGATGGCCTCGATGGTGATCATGCCGCTGAGCTGGCGGCGGCGGAGTCCGATGGCGCGCAGGAGCCCGATCTCGCGGGTGCGTTCGAGGACCGAGAGGGCGAGGGTGTTGATGATGCCGAGGATGGCGATGACGACGCTGAACAGCAGGAGCACGTAGAGCAGGTTCAAGATGGTGTCGATCTGGGCGCCTTGGGCGTCGGCGAACTCGGCGCCGTCCTGGACGGAGACGACCAGGTAGGGCTTGACCAGGGTGACGAGCTGGCTGCGGACCTGGGTCAGGTCTGCGCCGGGCATGGTCTGGAGGAGCACGAGTAGGTCTGCCTGCTGCCCGGCCGGGACAGCCTGGGTGTAGAGGCTACGGGCGATGATGAGGTGTCCGCCGAATGCCTGGCTGTCGTTGTAGATCCCGCCGATGGTGAGCCGGCGGCCGGTCAGGGTGCCGACGGTTGCGGGGACGGTGTCGCCGACCTGCCAGTGCTGGGCCAGCGCGGTGGTGCGGTCGACGAGGACGGCGTTTTGTTGCAGGCCGGCGACGGTGCCGGCGTACATGTCGACGACGAAGTTGTCGGACAGCGCGACCGGCGTGGTCGCGGTGGCGGTGGTCGAGAACGTGCCATGTGGACACCGACCATGCTCGGGACGCGACCGACCGCACCCCGGGGACCGAGCGAGCTGCGGTGGCGACGGTCGTGGGTACCGGTGAGTGCCGCCGTTGAGCACGAAGTCGGCGGTGAGCTCGTTGGTGACGCCTTCGGTGATGCTGGCCTTGACGCTGGAGGCGAGGACGGAGATGGCGGCCACCAGGGCGAGCCCGATCATCAGGGCGCTGGCTGTGGCGGCGGTGCGGCGCGGCACGCGCAGGGCGTTCTGCCGGGCCAGCTTCCCGATGACACCGACGGTGGCCACGAAGGGCCAGGCGACGACCTTGACGACTGGGCGGGTGGCCAGCGGGGCTGCAACGAGCATGCCGAGGACCGCTATCAGCGCCCCGACGGCGGCGAGTGTCCATGGCACGTGGCTGCGGGTGACGCTGACGACGAGCACCGCGGCACCTGTGACGAGGAGCGCGAGGCCGAGCTGGCCGCGGCGACGCAGCCCCTTGACGGTGAGCGGGACGTCTCCCCGCATCGCGGCGACCGGTGCCGTGCGTGCGGCACGGCGTGCGGGCAGTGCCGCGGCGACGACGGTGACGAGGGTGCCGACCGCGAGACTCCACAGGATGGTCTGGAGGTGGACGGGCAGGCCGGCACCGATGTCGGCGCCGATGAACCGCTTGATGCCGAGCTTGGCGCCTTGGGCGACCCCGATGCCGAGCAGGATGCCGAGTCCGGAGCCGACGATGCCGACGAGTGCTGCTTCGCCGAGGACGACGCGGAGCACCTGGCCGCGTGAGGCGCCGAGGGCGCGGAGCAGGGCGAGCTCGCGGGCGCGTTGGCCGATCAGCATGGCGAAGGTGTTGATGATGATGAACGAGCCGACGAACAGGGCGACGCCGGCGAACGCGAGCATGAAGATGGTGAAGAAGCTGAGGCCCTTCTGCACCGAGGACTCGATGTCAGCCTGGAGGTCGGCACCGGTCACCGCCTCGGTCGTGGACGGCAGGACCTGAGTGACGGCGTCGCGGAGCTGGGACTGGGTGACCCCTGGGTCAGCCGTCACGGAGATGCCGGACACGGTCCCGTCAGGGGCGAACACGTGCCGGGCGGTGCGGGGGTCGACCAGGACCGCGGTGGCGCCGAACAGCGACCCGAAGTGCACCTCACCGGTGATGGTCACCGTCCTCGCCCGCCCTCCGATGACGGCCTTGGTGCGATCGCCCACGTTCAAGCCGGCTTTGGCCAGTGTGTTGCTCTCCACGGCGACCTCGTCCGCGCGGACCGGCCCGCGCCCCTCCACCAAGGAGAAGGCGGAGTCATGTGGCACGAAGGCGAAGCCCAGGCTGGGGGCTCCGCCGTTGCGGACCACGGTGCCGTCGCGACCGGCGATCAGGATGGCGCCCTTGCAGGTCCGGGGTGACCCGGCGGCGTCGGGGACGCCGCGCAAGGTCCGACCAGGGTCAGCGGCACGGGTCGGCGTACGCCGGTGCCCGCGTGGTCGGCCATGACCTCGGTGCCACGCACGGAGACGTTGGCGCCGCGGGTCGCGCTGGCCACGAGCCCGGACAGGGTGCTGTCGATGCTGTCGCGCAGCACGAACGTGCCGGTCACGAAGGAGACCCCGAGCATGACCGCGGAGGCGGTGAGGAGGAGGCGGACCAGGTGTCCTTGAAGTCCGCGGATCGTCACGCGCACCATCTCAGACACCCGCCCCGAGCGTCGCGAGGTCCTGCATGCGGGCCAGGACCGAGGTCAGCGGTCGGCGCCGTCATCTCGTCGACGACCCGGCCGTCGGCGAGGAACAGCACCCGGTCGGCGTAGGAGGCGGCGGACGGGTCGTGGGTGACCATCACGATGGTCTGGCCGAAGTCGTCGACCGACTTGCCGCAGGAACGCCGAGGATCTCGGCTGCCGGAGCGGGAGTCGAGGTTGCCGGTGGGCTCGTCGGCGAAGACGATGGCCGGGCGGCTGGCCAGGGCCCGGGCCACGCGACGCGCTGCTGCTGGCCGCCGGACAGCTCGCTCGGGCCGGTGGGCGAGCCGGTCACGCGAGGCCCGACGGTGTCACCACGGTGTCCAACCAGGCCTGGTCGGGCGTGCGGCCGGCGATGTCCAGCGGCAGGGTGATGTTCTCCAGCGCGGTCAGGGTCGGCATCAGGTTGTAGGCCTGGAAGACGAAGCCGAGCCGGTCGCGGCGCAGCTTGGTCAGCGCCTTGTCTTGAGGTGGCCGATGTCGATGTCGCCGATGACCACCCACCCGGACGTCGGGGGTCGAGCCCGGCCATGCAGTGCATCAGGGTCGACTTGCCCGACCCGGACGGGCCCATGATCGCGGTGAACTGTCCGCGGCCGAACTCCACCGTCACCTCGTCGAGGGCGACAACCGCAGCAGGACCGGAACCGTAGATCTTGGACAGTCCGAACGCCTGGGCCACAGGTCCTGGGTCCAGAACTACCGAGTCGAGGCCGCGGGGCAAGGTGGATGTCAGGTGCAGGCGCATGATGTGGCTTCCCGGCCAGGGCTGGCTGGCTGACTAGTGGTGCGTGTCGATGAGAAGCCCCGCCCGAGGTGGCACATTGCCGTCACCCTTCACTGTCGACGCTAGTCGTGAGAGCCGTGCTTGGCGGGGGCCATAGGTCACCACCAGGGCGGACGTCTGATAGTGCCACGGTCTCGAGTCGCCAACGCGGACTGGGCGTTCCCAAGAAGGCCGCGGAGTCGACCCTGCCGACCTCAGATCGGGACGGCGTGTCCAGGCCGTCGTCGATGGGGTGACTCTTCACCGGCTGTGGGGTCTCTGGTGTGTGCGTTGTAGGCGATGTCGTCAAGGTCGAACTCGAGGTAGGTGAACGGCTCCTCGGACCCGAGGGCACCCCACACGCCCTTACCGGCGGACAGGACCCGGTGCCCGGCGGTGCTTTGGTGCCCCGAGAGCGGGGTCGACCAGCGTCGTCGGGTGAAGGACTTGGCATCGGCCGATGCCCGGGTTCGGTCCTCGGAGACGAAGTCGATCAGGTCGTGCTCGTCGTTGAAGGTCAGCACCGCCGAGACGGTCTGGTCGGCGTCGGTGAACGTTCCACGGACGTGGTGAGCGTCGACGGGTTCCCACGTCGCGGGGGCATCGACGATGGCGCCTGGCGCCATCACGACCAGGTCGTTGAACACGGTGACGGTCTCCCCGCGGTCCATCTCGGGGCCCGAAGCGTCCGCGACGGTGAACAGGGAGAGCAGCTTGACCCGCATGGTGGCGGTGGCGTCGTCGAATGCGTGCAGGATGGTCACGGGGAGCCCGGACCGGGTGGCGTCCATGATGAAGAGTCGTTGCGGCCGTGGCCCGTAGGTGTTGACCTGTCGGCCGGTGAACGGCATCCATGCCGCGTCTGGGTCGCTGCGGATGCGGCCGTGGAAGTCGGCGCGGAAGCTGACCACCCGCTGCTGCCCGACCGCCCCGGAGCGGCGGATGTAGTCCGCCAGGGGGGTCGGTAGGTCGACGAGGTCGGCCTCGCTCACCACGGCCGGCGCCGGGTCGATGTCGGCGAGCGCTCGAGCCGCGCGCCTACCGAACTGGGCGTGGAAGCTGGACGGTCCCGCCGCCGCCAGTCCGTACCCGGCTGCTGCGACGAGCACGACGTTCACCAGGGTTCCTGCCGCCGCGTCGCTCCACGACGTAACGATGGCGGCCTGGGAGATCACCGCTGCCCCGAGGGCCACCGCCCACCACCATGTCGGCGCCCCGCGGGCGAGAAGCGCTGCCGTGGTCAGGACGAGGGCGGCAGCCAGGAGCCACAGAATCCCGGCCGCGACGCCGATCGGCTCTTGGAGCTGGGACACGGTGGCCCACCCGAAACCCTTGGCTGCGCCGAGGAGATGGATGAGCCCGTGGCCGATGAGCACAGCGACGAACAGCCACTTGAGCGTTCTGGTCATGGAGCTCAGTCCTTCACGGGGAGGGCATCTGCTCAACGGCCGCCGGACGCGCTCCACCGATGAGGGCGGCACCCATGCCGGCGAAACCGAGGTCACGGAACCGGCAGCGACGAGCTGCGCGCCGTCGGGAAGTCCCTGCGCGGCCGCCACGAGCACGACACCTGCCATCAGACAGACGCAGGACCAAGCGGGGAGCAGGCGCCGGCGGAGCAGCGCGTAGCCGAGCCCCAGCCCGGCGAAGACCATGATGGCGCCGTGGACCAGCATCAGGGTCCCCAGGTGGTCGTTGAGGGTCTGGTAGTCCGGGGTGTGGTTGACCAGCGCGTAGACGACGGTGCCGGTGAACACGACGTAGCTGTAGGCGTAGGCCATGGCGCTGGCCTGTCCGAGGCGTCCCAACCGCGACCAGAACAGGGCCGCGGTCCCGACTACGAAGACCGGGATGGCTGCTTCGGCGACGAGCGTGAGCCAGAGCTGGCCGAGGAGAAGCCGCCGTGGACGACCTCGATGACGTCGGAGAGGAAGTACAGCGCTGAGGCGACCAGGGCCAGGGCTCCGATGGCCTTGGCTGTGTTTCTGGTCCGTCGGGTGGTCCACTGCTGGCTGGCCGCGTCGTAGCGGCGTTGCCGAGGCGGTGGGGTGCGGCGATGTAACCGCGTCGCCGGGGCTGGGTGTGAGTCTCGCTGTCGGCGATGTCATCGCGTGTCCGCCGTCCTGGCCGGGTCGGGCGGACCGACGGGCTGGGTGGCCTCGTGTTGTAGGGCTTCGGCTCGGTGCTTGATGCCCCTGAGCATCCTGCGCAGCATCACGAAGTCGCCGAACTCCATCAGGACGAGCCCGAGGACGGCTGAGAGGGGGTGGCGCCAGTCGTAGCGGGTGTTGATGCGGGCAACCAGCCGTGTTCCGTCGTCGGTGGGCGTGAGTTGCCAGGACCAGGTGCTGTCGGGTGTGGTCCACAGCAGCCACTGGTTCGCCACGAAGCTGTGGACCTTCAGGCTCGTGCGGGCCGACGGTTTCGGGGACATCGGCACCCACTGGCCGACCTCGATGTGTTGCAGGTCGGGGACGATGTCGGTGGCGCTGGGGTGCGCCAGGTTATCGACCAGGTCGTTGCTGTACCAACCGGCGCGCAGGCATCCGACCTGCACGAGCCATGGCCATACGGCTTCGGGGGGCGCAGCGATGCTGATGGCCCGCGTCGACTGGTACTGGGCGTCCTCCACGAGGCCGTCACCCGGCAGCCGGGCGGCGACCTCGGCCGGGGTCGCACCCCAGCGTAGGTGCCAACTGCGGTAGAGCGGGGCGGTCAGCAGAGTCGGGAGGTCCGTGACGACGTCACGGACCTCGACGAGCAGCTGGCGGGTGGTCGGTCGTGCGGTTCCGGACATCTGAACCAACCTTCATGGTCGGCAAGAAAGGAGCCGACCATTCGAGTGTGGTCCAGCCTGCTGCCAAGGCGTCAGGGCCAAAAGCCTTTAGTGGCGCCCTCGTCTCGAAGAGGCCGGCGGGTCTGGCCGATGAGGCGGGACGACAACAGGGTCCTCGAGGCTCTTCGCATCGGCCCTACTGAGCTGCTGACGCCTCGCTTCCTGTCCGGAAGTTCGTCCAGGACCAACGCTCCTACCGGTGCCGCCGGCGGTGTTCGAGTATGGGTGTAGGGCCTCACGTTATGGCACCCTGCTGGTAGCCGGACGGAGCTGGATGACGAGCCGACCGCACCCTCCACGGAGGTCGAAGGTCCGTCGACCGACCTGCTGAGCGAGTCGAAGGGACGAAACGAGCAAGCGTCCATCCGTGCTGCGGGGTTCTGGGCGGCGAGGCTCGCGCTCGTGGGAGCCATCGGCTACATCCTCTCAGTCCCGTTGCAGATGATGTCGATGCTGAGCCCGACCCAGGATTCCGTGCTCGCCTTCGCGTCATCACTGGTCATCGCGCCCTCATTCCTGGTCACCGTGGTCGCATTGCATTACACGGTGCTCCCAGAGAAACGCTTCTGGACCCAGGTCGCAGTCCAGCTCGCGACCATCTACGTGGCCCTTGCCTGCGTCAACTACGTTGTGCAGGGTCATGGTGCTCCCGGCGGGTACTCCTGGAACTTCACAGACCAAGCAGGCACACCGGGCCCACTCAGCGTGCTGAACCAGACACCACATTCGCTCATGTGGGACATCGACGGACTCGCATACATCTTTCTCAACCTGTCGACGTTGTTCGCGGCCAGGGCTTTCGAGCGAAACGGTCCGGACCGAGTTACCAGGCGAGTGCTTCTAGTGAACGCATCGATCACACCGCTCTTCGCTATCGCGTACTTCTGGCCGCACTTCTCTGTGCCGATCTTGCTGCTGGGCGGGATTCCGTGGAGCATCACAGTGCCAGCGAGCATGTTCGCATTGAGCATGTACTTCCATCGGAGCCCGTCGGATGACGTGACCGGGCCCGACATGAACTCTTGGTAGCCCTGCATCCAGCCACGTCGAAGGCGCCCGACCCCTGGAAGAGCGCCAACATCGTGCGTACCCAGTGCGTACCGAGGACCTACCTGAGCAGAGTCTGAGCAGGTCAGAGTGCGGTTTGAGTCACTTCTACGACCATTGGTCGTAGCCGAGCTCGAACTCTCACCTCGAACCTTGGGGAAGCAGGGTGAATCCCCAGGCGTGTCCGGAGACCTTCTAGTTTGGGGGACGCCGATCGTTGACGGCCAAGGGTTGCTCCGGTCCGGCGGGCAGGGATCTCCCATACCGCTCCCCCGCTACACCCCTCATCGTTCGGCTCTACGGCTCCGAACTGGGTCGCGTGGCTTCGCACGCCGCGCATCCGGCGGCCTGCGGCCTGCTCGGACGTGGGACGAGCGTGCCCATGCGGGATGAGCCGCAGGCATCCGCGAATACTTCGGGAATAGGTGAGGACCAAACTCGCGAGGGCTCACCTGCTCAACCAGCCGCGACCTGGCGTTTGCGCAGTTCAGAGGCGGTTCAGGAGATCAACCTGCCGGAAATTTGACCCTACGACCTGCAGCCGTTTGCTCCAAATCTCGGGCCGCCTCTGACCAGCGAAGGGAATCTTCCCCAGTCAGAGGCGGTTTCTGAGTCGGGCTGACAGGATTTGAACCTGCGACCCCTTGTCACTCGCTTGGAGGACCCCCAGCGGTATTGCTCGAATCTGCCGAAGTGGGCTCTGACCTGTACAAACACCGCTCCCCGGACGCCGCCGGGGTTTGCCCTTGGTAGCGGTCGCTAGCGGTGTTTTGACCGAATACTTCGGGAATAAGTGCGGCATCGCGGCACACAGTTACCCTGGAGCGCGACCCGTTTCCCGAGGCGAGCCCTCTGCTCCACATCACGCACGTCGCCTTGTCGGGACCGTCTCGCTGGTGCGGTGTTCGTTCATGGACGCGTTCAAGGTCGCTCCGCCGATGACGAGGCGTCCGAAGATGTAGAGCCAGAACAGCAGCGTGGCCACAACCCCGAGGAGGCCGTAAGTCTGAGTTGCGCTGGCCAGCTTCGGGCCGAGGAACCATGTGGTGAACAGGTACATCGCGTGCACGCCGAGCGCGACTACTACGGCACCGGGGAGTAGCTCGCGCCAACCCGATGCGCGGTGCGGCAGCCGGCGTGAGACGACCATCCAGAAGGCCAGCGGGACGACCGCCGAGGCCAGCGTCGCGACCAGGCCGAAGGCGTGGCTGTCGGACCGCGCCCACTGCACCATCGCCATCGATGCCGCGAAGGCCAGCACCGAGCCGGTGGAAGACCCAACGACGCCCCCAGTCGGTTGCGGATCGGAGTCGGCGGGACTTCCCACACGGCGGCGTGGACCAGGACAAGCGCCTTGGCTCCCAGGTAGCCCGTCCACAGCACGAGCCAGCCACCCACGATGATGACCCACCAGCGGGCGTGCTGGGGCTGCCATGACGCGTCGGTCATGGTTGTCGAGCCACTCGCCGGCGACGCACCCAGGTTGACCAGGGCCTGCTGCCGCTCAGGTGACCGTCGACGAAGCCCAGGGTTCCCTTGACCAGCAGCGAGAACGACAGGAACCAGAAGAACAACCGGTAGGCGACGCCACCTGCGAGCACACCGGCCGCCGACGCGCTTGTCCCGGTCTGCAAGTCGGAAGCCGACGTCCACCGATGGATGCGTTTCCCGCGCCTCCGCGGCCCATGTCGCTCGCGCGCTCGCCCTCGCCCTTCGACCACGAGACAGTCCGCGCAACAACCCCGGGCCGGGCTGCGGGCTCGGGGGGTCTAGCTGATGCGGGGGTAGTCACGTGGAGACCTTTGAGAACGGAGGTGCCCCCGTGCCGCGGTGGGCCAGCATCCACGCTGCCGCCAGGTCAGAGCGCAGAGCCAGGGTCCTTGGTCCCGGACGAGCTCGACCATCGACGAGTATCCGGAGGCTCTACGCGGGTGCGTCCGGTCGGGGGCGAGCGTCCGTGCCCTTGCCGTGCATCCGCTCGGCGCCAGGGCAGGATGCCCTCCAGCTCGATCTCGAGGGGAGAAGCTGAGGAAGGTCCGCACCAGCACGATGAGCCCGAGGGCCGGGGAGCTCTTCGAGGGTCGGGTCGACGGTGATCGTGAGCACGATGTCGGCGATGATCAGGAACTCGAGGCCGAGCAGGATGGCTCGTCCGACGTCCCGGCGAAGATCCTCGTACGTCTGCAGCGCGCCGATGCGTCGGTACGACGTCGCGGCGGTCGACCAGGGCAGCCAACGAGCTCACCACCAGGATCGTGACTCCGCCGATCTCGAAGCCGCGCACGACCACTTCCATGACGTCGTCGAACGT
>CAWFVO010000012.1:0-40437 GCA_963819295.1 uncultured Actinomycetota bacterium | reverse complement strand
GAGCGCCATCGGCAGTGCATCGCCAGGGCGGACGAGGTGGGGGAGCGCCACATGAAGGCACTGGCGGTGGCCGGGCTGGGAGAGCACGAGCTGGCTGCCGGGCGGCTCGACGAGGCCGCCGCCCTGTTCCGTGACGCGATCGTCCTGAAGAGGGAGCTCGGCGACCGGATGGGCCTCGCTGTCGGCTTGGACTCGCTCGGTCGCGTCGCTGTCGCGGAGGGACGGGGGGAGCGCGCAGCACTCCTGTTGGGCGCAGCGGAGGGCATCTGGGACGCCGTCGGGATGTCCGAGACGGGCAACCCCTTCGCGTTCGCGCCGTCCCGCTCCGACGGTCTCCAGCGGGCGCGCAAGCTGCTGAGCACAGAGCGGTTCCGTGAGCTGTTCCGCCGAGGATCCCAGCTCGGCGTCGACGAGATGATCGACTTCGCGCTGGGGGCCGAGGACGACGCCGAGGCACCGCCCCCGGCGGCCGTCGAGCCATCCCCCCTGACCAAGCGGGAGCTGGAGGTGGCCGATCTGGTCGCCGACGGGTTGTCCAACCCGGAGATCGCGGATCGGCTGTTCATCTCCGTACGAACCGCCCAGGGGCACGTGGAGAACATCCTGCGCAAGCTCGGTTTCACGTCCCGGGCCAAGATCGCGGCCTGGGTCACCGAACGTCGGTTGTCCGAGAAGGGTGCAGCACCCGCCCGGTGAGCCGCACCACCCACCGCCCGGGAGTCGTCGGGCACCCGATGCGGTCGCCCCGCAGGAGCTAGCGGTTCTCCTCGCACCACTCGGCGGCTGCTCTGGCGTTGCGGGCCAGGTCGCGCAGGGCGGGGGCGCCCAGCTCGGCACCGTCGAGGTCGAACACGAAGGCCGTCGGAGCTTCGAACCCGTCCAGAGTCTGCTCGGCACCAACGGAGATGTGTGGTCCGAACGACGGCCCCTGGTGGCTCCGGAAACGAAGGCCGGTCACGATGTGGGTACCCCAGTCATCACGCCCATGACCGCCCTGACACCAGGCGGGACACGTCCCGGTCTCGCCGGCCACCGCACGCATGGAGCTCGCGCCGCTCGGCTCGAGGGGCTCGATGGTCTTCGTGGTCATGCTGGGGTCTCCCAGGTGCTTGGGGCCCACCCGCCAAGGGGTCGGCGTCGGTTCCGTGCCAGGTCTCTCGAAGCGGATCCCCCGCCGCGTGGCGCGGGCCACCGTGTCGCGGCCCTCACCCGAGAGCAGCGCGCGGCTGCCGCGCGACGGACAGAGGGATCCGTCGATCAGGATCTCCGGAGAGGGGGCGCTGAGCATCCGCCGACGTACGGGTTTGGTTACCTGCTTCGGGGACCAGTCCGACACGCCGCCTCCTGCCGAGCGGGCCACGGGTTCATCTGGAAGCCTGTGTGCGAAGGTCCGGGCGAGGCCCGAACCCCGAGACGAGAGCAGGAAATGATGGACGCAATGACCAACGACTTCGGAGAAGTACTCCTCTGGAGCTTCTGGTTCTTCATCTGGATCGCGGCGATCATGATCTGGTTCCGGTGCCTCTTCGACATGTTCGGCGATCACACCCTCAGTGGGTGGGGCAAAGCCGGATGGGCCATCCTCCTGATCTTCGTGCCGTGGGTCGGCGCCCTGATCTACCTGATCGCGCGTGGCAGGAGCATGTCGGAGCGTCAGGCCCGGTCGATGGAGCAGGCCCAGGCCGCCCAGGCCCAGTACATCAAGCAGGTCGCGGGCGCAGGGGCCTCCCCGACGGACCAGATCGAGACCGCGAAGTCCCTCCTGGACTCCGGGGCCATCGACCAGGCTGAGTTCGAGGCGCTGAAGGCCAAGGCACTGGCCTGACCGAGCTGCTTCTGCACCGAGACAGCAAGGAGCCCGGCGGTTCCGAGAAGACCGCCGGGCACCTCTGTCTAGCTACCGATCACTGGAAGGCGAAGGCCTGGTTGAGGAGCTCACCTCCCAGCGCCGACCGGATGGTCACGGTGCCGACTGCCGTCGGCTGGACGGCCGCCGGAGCGTTCTTGAGCCGGAAGTCGAAGCTGCAGACTCCGAGAGCGGCCGTCGGGGTGGTGGTCCCCAGCAGCACCGGCGAGGCGCCGGGCTTGTTCCAGTAGACGCTGACCAGGTTGTTCGCCGAGCAGTACTGGGCATCGCCACGGACCCGCCATTCCGCGCCGCCCCGCTTGTACGAAGCGCTGGTGAACACCAGGTCATCGGGGTCGGTCTTGACCAGCACCACGTCGGTCGCGGTAGTCCCGTTGACGTCGGTGATCGTCAGCGTGAACGAGTAGGTCTGCGACGTCGTCGACGACGGCACCACGAACGTGGGGTTCGCCGTCAGCGGGTTGGTCAACGAGACCGTGGTTCCACTCCCGGGTGTGGGCGCCCACGAGAACTTCGACGCGAACGTCGACCCGGTCCCGTCCAGGGTCACCGTCGACGTCGGGACGGCCCCGAGCTGGTCCGGACCGGCGTTGGCCACTGGCGGCGCGGACGGGGAGGACACGGTGATCTGGAAGGTGTCCGTCGAGGTGTTGCCCGCACCGTTGCCGGTGACGGTCATGGAGACCGTGTACACGCCCGCGCTTGCTCCGGTGAACGTCCGTGCCGAACCGGTGCCGGTGAGCGTCGCACCCGTGGTGGGCGAGACGGACCACGAGTAGCCCGTGATCGAGCCGGTCGAGGCGAGTCCATCGAGGGAGACCGCCTGACCCACCTGCAAGGCGTGGGTGTCACCGGTGATGGTGGCGATGACCTGGGCCGAGGGGTCCTCGGCGCCCGTGATCACCACGTCGTCGTTGTCGACCCCGCCCTTGTCGGAGGTGACCAGCACGTCGGACGGCGGGACGACGACGTTCGGGATGCTCCACGTGCTCACGCCGTTCGCCAGCGTGGGAGCGGCAGCGTAGCCGTCGAGCTTGAGCGTCGCGCTGTCGTCACCGGAGTCGGCGCTGACCTTCAACGTGTGGTCGTCGTTGCTGTAGACCGCGCCGGTGATGTGCACCTTGTCGCCGAACATCGCGGTGCTCACGTGGTCCACAGTGTTCGGCGTGTCCGTCTTGTTGGTGACCGCGAGGTCCGCGGGGGGTGCGCCGTCGGCGAACACCCGGGCGTAGTAGCGACCGGTGGTGGCGTCCTCACGCATCTTGGTCTGTGCGATCCCGCTGCCCGAGACGACCAGGTTCTGGCCGGGCTCGGAGAAGGCGAACAGGTCCATCATGTGCCCGGTGCCGGAGTTGGAGTAGTAGGCCTTGGTGACCTCCACGCCCGCTCGGGTCGCGATCTTGCCGGCCACCGAGAACAGGTCGGTCTCGATGCAGTCGTCGGTCGCGGTGGCCGAGTCGCCCAACGTCGCGTCCGCGCACAGCTGCGTCGACCCGGTGAAGGACCCGGCCGGGCCCTCGATCCGGAAGATGTTGGTGTTGAAGGGGCTTCCGGTCACGACGTGGTCGACGGCCGGGTCGCCCAGGTAGCCGACCGGCGCTCCGGTGGGCCACTTCAGGAACGGCGCCGCCTTCGCGGCGAGGGTCTGGTCGAACGTCCCGTTGGGTGTCAGCGACCCGATGTCCTCGGTGGTGTTGATCCCCTTGACGGCCCCGGCCTCGGCATCGATGTGGTCGACGCCGTACGGGTTCGTGACGGTGTACGTCGCTCCGTCGACCAGGCCCGCGGCACGGATCCGGATCCGGCCGAAGCTGATCTGGCCGCCGGGGGCCGGCAGCCCGTCGGCAGTGCCGAAGGCGGCCTCGACGCCGGTGACCAGCAGCGCCTTGTCGCCGCCGCCCGCGTCGAGCGTGGCGGTCGCGTTGGACCAGAAGCCCTCGTCCGGGAAGTTGTCCGGGAACGACACCGGCTGGCCCGGGTTCGGCATGGCCCCGATGATGCAGTTGGCGTCGCTCGGGTCCAGGCAGAGCTCCAGCCGGACGTTGTTGGTGTCCTTGTACCAGAGCGGGAAGCCGTTGGTCTCGTCGATCGGGCCGACCTGCTTGAGGCCGACCGTGTGGTTCAGATGTGCCGGCGGCGGGCTTGCGGCGTGAGCGGCGAGCCCACCGACCGTGGCGACCATGCCGACCGCCAAGCCGACGCTGGCGGCCCTGCGGCTTCGCCGGAGGCGTGCGAATGTTCTCATGAGTGGTTTCCCTTCGGGAGTGTGCTGGGCAGTGACACACAGCCCGCGATCACCCGAGGAAGCCCTGCGCCCTGCCGATGGTTTAGGTTGCCCCGATGTGAGTTGCCCAGATGGGCTGCTCCGCCCCGATGCCCCCGTGCTCGCAACGTAGAGAGCGCGGCGTGCACGTCAACAGATGGCTCTTGGTGCTAGCACCCGGTCGCGAGGGATTGCCTCCACGACAGGCCCAAAGGTCTTAGCACCATGGTCTTGCGACCCCTCAGATGGGGTGGCGCATGGTGACTGTGACCGGGCGACCCAGGGTCTGACCGGGCCACGAGGCGGGCAGTCTGGGGCTCGTCTCGTCGGTCATCTGCCGCCCTGGGGCGGCGTCTCGCGCATCAACGCCCAGGCATCGGCGACCGGGCCGAGATGGTGCAGCTTGTCGGGATTGATGACCGAGCGGATGACCTGGATCCGGCCGTCGAGCACGTCCAGCGCCATCACGTTGATCACCCGGCCGGAGGCGTCACGGAACACGGCGCCCGGCTGGCCGTTGACCTCGTGCGGCTCCACCTGGAGCCCGGAGTCGGCGAACCGGCGGCCCAGCCCGGCGAACATGCGAGCGACGTTGTCCAGCCCGACGACCACCCGCATCCACTGCGGAGCCTTGCCACCGCCGTCGCCGTACACCTCGACATCGGCGGCCAGGAGCTCCCGGAGCCCTGCGACGTCTCCGATGGTCACCGCGTCGAAGAACCGTGCGGCGAGCTCCTCGCGCTCGCCGCGGTCGACGTCGAACCTCGGTCGGCCCTCCTCCATCAGCCGACGGGCGCGCGACGCGAGCTGTCGGCAGGCGGCGTCCGATCGGCCGATGACCTCGGCGATCTCGCTGAACGGGAACGAGAACACGTCGTGCAGCACGAAGACGGCGCGTTGTTCGGGGCTCAGTCGTTCGAGCATCAAGAGGGCCGCCATCGACAACGAGTCGGCGAGCTCCGCGGCGTGCTCCGGATCGCGGTACGTCGTCGCCTCGTCGTCGGTCAGGAGCGGCTCGGGCAACCAGTGCCCGACGTACGACTCGCGACGGACGCGCGCCGACCGCAGGACGTCGATCGAGACCCTGGTCACCACCGCCGACAGGAACGACTTGAGCGAGATCGGCTGCGTCGTGCTCGTGTGATAGCGCAGCCAGGTCTCCTGGACCGCGTCCTCGGCCTCGCTCACGCTGCCGAGGATCCGGTAGGCGATCGAGAACAGCAGCGGGCGCAGCTCCTCGAACTCCTCTGCACCCACCTCCTACTCCTCCGTCGTCAAGGCGTGTCGGAAGCCGTCCCGCCAGGAGGGCCAGCGCAGCTCCCACCCCAGCTCGCGCTTGGCACGCGCGTTGGACGAACCGCGGGTGCGGGTCAGCATCGAGACGGCGACCTCGCCGGCGGCCAGCCGCGCGACCCACACCGGTAGGTGCCGGGGCGGCTTCGCGCCGAGGCACTCCGCGAGGTAGGGCAGCCACTCGGAGGCCGGTGCCGGCTCGTCGTCCACGATGTTGAAGACACCGTGGGCGTTCTGCTCGAGCGCCAGCACGGTCGCCCTCGCCGCGTCGTCCAGGTGCACCAAGGAGATGTACCCACTGCCGCCGCCGACAAGCGGGAACTGCCGCTTCCGCACCACCGGGAGCAGCGGGTTGCCGGCATCGCCGTAGAACCCGCCGTACCGCAGGACCGCGCCGTCCGCCTTCTGCACGGTCTCTTCGAGATAGCGGATCGCTGCCAGCGACTCGCGCTGCGCCTTGGGCGGCTCCGGGTCGAGCGGGTCCTCCTCGTCCTTGACCCAGCCGCCCGAGCGGATGTTGGGCCAGCCCGTGAAGCTCTGGGCGACGACCTGCCGCACTCCGCCGGCCTGGGCGGCGGCGAGCAGGTGATCCAGCCCCTCGGTGCGCAGCCGGTTGGTCATCGCGAACGACCGGTCGAAGTGCTTCGGGTCGAGCTTGCCGGCCAGCGCAGTCATCTGGTGTACGACGGCATCCGGCTCGGCCGTCGCCACCGCCTCGCCCACCGCAGCACTGTCCAGGCCGTCGACGACCACCGCGTGCGCACCCAGCCTCTGGAGCCCGGCTGTCCTCGCGGGGTCCCTCGTCGTAGCAGTCACCCGATGACCCCTCTCGACCAGCTGCCGGATCAGCCTCGTCCCGATGGCTCCGGTGCCCCCTGCGATGTAGACGTGCATCACCCTCACCTCTCGTCTCGACCATCTCTCGTACCCGAGTCGAGACAGCGCCACGAAATGTGACAGCCGAGCGACGCCTCGGCAGGTCGCCCAACCCGAACACGGGCGGTCCGGAAGTGGCGGCGGTCGTTCACGGTCCACTCCCTGGTCAGATGCCCGCGTGCCAGCTCCGCACGGTCTACTGGCGTTCGTACCCGTCCCTCGCGGACTCGGGCTGGTCCTGGGGCGGGTGACCCAGCCAACGAGGGAGCTGCCGATGTCCGGTGCGGAGCGCACGCGTGTGGAGTCGTTCGGCCATCCCGAGGACGGACTGCGGCAGTCGACGCCGTGGTACCAGTGGGGCCCGTATCTCTCGGAGCGAGCGTGGGGGACGGTGCGTGAGGACTACAGCGCCGGCGGCGAGGCGTGGGACTACTTCCCGCACGACCACGCCCGCTCGCGCGCCTACCGCTGGGGTGAGGACGGCATGGCCGGCGTCAGCGACGTCGAGCAGCAGCTGTGCATGGCGCTCGCGCTGTGGAACGGTCGCGACCCGATCCTCAAGGAGCGGATGTTCGGCCTGACGGGCCCCCAGGGCAACCACGGCGAGGACGTCAAGGACTACTGGTGGTTCCTGGACGCCGTCCCCAGCCATGCGTGGCTGCGCTGGCGCTACCACTATCCACAGGGGGAGTTCCCGTACGCCGACCTCGTGGCCGAGAACGGCCGCCGTGACCAGAGCCAACCCGAGTACGAGCTGCTGGACACCGGGGTGTTCGACGAGGACCGCTACTGGGTCGTCGACGTGACGCACGCCAAGGACGACCCGCACGACCTGCTCATGGAGATCAGGGTGACGAACGCCGGGCCGGAGACTGCGACCCTCCACGTCCTGCCCCAGCTGTGGTTCCGCAACACCTGGTCCTGGGACGTCGATGCCGAGCGGCCGACTCTGGCCGCGACCGGGCCCGACAGGGTCCGGGTGGACCACCCTCGGTTCGGGGAGCTGACCTGGGAGCTGGACACAGGTCCGGACGGCGCGACGCCGGAGCTGTTGTTCTGCGACAACGACACCAACCTGCGCAGGCTCTACCAGTCAACCGACTCCCCGGCGTATCCGAAGGACGGGGTCAACGACCACGTCGTCACCGGCGCAGCCACCGTGAACCCGGACCGCCTCGGCACGAAGGCTGCTGGTTGGTACCGCCTCACGGTCCCGGCTGGGGAGACCCAGGTGGTCCGGGTCCGCCTCCGGGCGCCCTCGTCGGCGCCGGCGTTCGGGCAGCCGTTCGACGCAGTGCTCGCCAGGCGCAGCGACGAGGCCGACGAGTTCTACGACGAGGTGATCCCTGCCTCCGTCGACGACGACGCGCGGTCGGTCGCCCGACAGGCGTTCGCCGGGATGCTCTGGAGCAAGCAGTTCTACTGCTACGACGTGAAACGCTGGCTCGACGGCGACCCCACCCAGCCGCCACCACCGCCTGAGCGTCGCCGGGGTCGCAACGCCGGCTGGCTCAACGTCGACGCCAGGGACATCCTCTCGATGCCCGACCCGTGGGAGTACCCGTGGTTCGCCGCCTGGGACCTCGCCTTCCACACCGTCGCACTGGCCCACATCGACCCGGCCTTCGCCAAGTACCAGCTGCTCGTCATGTGTCGCGAGTGGTTCCAGAACCCCAACGGTGCCCTGCCTGCGTACGAGTGGGCCTTCGGCGACGCGAACCCACCCGTGCACGCGTGGGCGGCGCTCCACGTGTGGGACATCGACGGACGTCGGGACACCGACTTCCTGGCCAGGCTGCTGCCGAAGCTGCTGATGAACTTCACGTGGTGGGTCAACCAGATGGACCCCGAGGGCGACCACGTCTTCGCCGGCGGGTTCCTGGGGCTGGACAACATCAGCGCGATCGACCGCTCGCACCTGCCGCCGGGCGGCCGGCTGGAGCAGGCGGACGGCACCAGCTGGATGGCCTTCTACTCGCTGACCCTCCTGGAGATGGCGCGGATCCTGGCGACCGAGGACGACACCTGGACGGACATCGAGGTGAAGTTCATCGAGCACTTCGTGCTGATCGTCGACGCCATGCACTCCCAGGGACTCTGGGACGAGGAGGACGGCTTCTTCTACGACGTGTTCCACGCCGCCGACGGCACGACCACGCCGATCAAGGTCCGCTCCATCGTGGGCGTGCTTCCGCTCATGGGCATGGTGGCCCTGGGGCCAGATCTGTTGGAGACCCTCGGGACCCTGCGGAAGCGGTTCGCCGGCTTCTTCGGACAGACCGAAGGCGACGTCACCGACAGGGGTCGCGTGTTCCGGATACCGGGCACCGATGCGCTCGGCATCGGCGTCGTACCTCAGGGAGAGGGGCGCCGCGTGCTGTCCCGCGTGTTCGACGAGAACGAGTTCCTCTCGCCGTACGGGCTGCGCGCCGTGTCGAAGTACCACGAGGCCCACCCCCTGTGGGTCGACCTCGCCGGAGCCCGTCTCTCGGTCGACTACGAGCCCGGCGAGTCGTCCACCGGCATGTTCGGCGGCAACTCCAACTGGCGGGGCCCGGTCTGGATGCCGGTGAACTACCTCCTGCTCCGCAACCTCCAGCGCTACGCGGGATCCGTGGGCGCCGATGCGGACTTCGAGTACCCCACCGGGAGCGGCGTGCGGATCTCCCTCACCGCCTGCGCCGACGACCTGCGGGGCCGGCTGATCTCCCTCTTCCTGCGCGGCCCCGACGGACGCCGCCCGTGCTACGGGTGGGTCGACCGCCTGCAGAACGACCCCCGTTGGCGCGACAACATCACGTTCAACGAGTACTTCCACGGCGACAACGGAGCCGGGCTCGGCGCCACCCACCAGACCGGCTGGACCGGGCTCGTGGCCGACCTGATCTGCAGGCCGGACCCGTTCGCCGGCGACGCACTGCCGTGGCAGCTGTGACGACCAGCCTCCGGGTGGCGTTCGGTCGGGAGGTGTGCGGTGCCCTCGAGGAGGGCGCCGCCCGCGAGTGGCTCGTGACCGACGGGCTCGGCGGCTACGCGAGCGGCACCGTGACCGGGCTGCGGACCCGCCGCTACCACGGGCTGTTGATGCACGCGACCGGCCCGGCCGGAGGGTCCCGGAGCCTCGGCCTCGCTGCCCTCGACACGGTTGTGGTGATCGGTGACCGACGCATCCGGTTGGCCACGCACGAGTGGGTCGGAGGAGCGATCGACCCGCGTGGACACGAACACCTGGCCACCTTCGACCTCGACGACGGCGTGCCGCGATGGCGCTACGACCTCGGGCCGGTCCGGCTCGAGGTCGAGCTGGCGATGGCGCACGGCGTCTGCACGGTCGGCGTGGTCCATCGCCTGCTCGCAGGCGAGGCGCGGCTGGAGGTGACTCCGCTGTGCACCTGGCGTGACCAGCACGGCGACCGGTTCGCCGGCGCAGACCCAGACGTCGAGTCGAGCGGATCGGGCCTCGTCTTCGAGTCCGCCTACCGGGTGGAGGGACCGGACTACCAACCTGCGGGCGCCTGGTACCGAGGCGTCCATCACCGTGAGGAGGCGGCCCGCGGTCTGGGTGCGAGCGAGGACCTGTGGGCTGCGGGGACCTTCACCGCCGCCCTCGCCGCGGGTGGTTCGCTGGAGGTGGTGGCGTCGACGGAGCTCGGGCCGACGCTTCCGGGAGCCGCGTCGATCGTCGCGGACTCCCGGGCCCGGTCCGCAGCGCTGGCGGTGCAGGCAGGTGCGTCGGACGACGTCGGCCGGGTGCTTGCGGTGGCCGCTGACCGCTTCGTCGTCGACACCTCCAACGGACCCACGGCGGTCGCCGGCTACCCGTGGTTCGGCGAGTGGTCACGCGACCTCTTCACCTCCTACGAGGGCCTCTTCCTGTGCACCGGCCGCGTCGAGGAGGGACGTGCCGTGCTGCAGCGCGCCGCCGCCAGCGTCTCGCAGGGCATGCTCGCCAACACCGCGGACGTGGGGTCTCTGGAGTACAACACGATCGACGCCACGCTGTGGTTCCTGCACGCGCTGGGGCGTCACGTCGCCCACACCGACGACCTCGACCTGGCGTCGGAGCTGTCGGACACGGTGGTGGGCATCTTGTCCGCTCACCTGGCCGGCACTCGCTACGGCATCGGGGTCGACACCGCGACCGGTCTGCTTCGCGGTGGGGCGGACGGATGGGCGCTGACCTGGATGGACGCCCGGATCGACGGGCGGCCGGTCACGCCGCGGGCCGGGTACCCGGTCGAGATCGAGGCCCTCTGGGTCAACGGCCTGGGGGCCGCCGCCGACCTCCTGTCCCAGGTCGGGCAGGACAGTCACGTCTGGTCCTCCCTGCGCGAGCGGGCCCTGTCATCGTTCGCGTCCGGGTTCGGTCTCGGCCCCGCCGGTCTTGCCGACTGCGTCGATCCGGCGGGGGTCGCGGTCGCCGAGCGACGGCCGAACCAGCTGTTGGCCGCCTCCCTGCCCTACGGACCCGTGACCGACCCTCTCGAGGTCGGGCGGATCGTGGCGGCGTGCCGTGAGGACCTGGTCACGTCGCTCGGGCTGCGGTCACTCTCGCCCCTGGATCCCGGCTACCGAGGGCGGCATCGGGGCGGCCCCGCAGAACGCGATGCCGCCTACCACGAGGGCACCGTGTGGCCCTGGCTCATCGGGCCGTACGCCGACGCCGTACGACGCGCCGGCCTGGACACGAGCGGGCTGCTCGACGGACTCGAGCTGCATCTGTCCGAGTTCGGTCTCGGGTCGGTGTCGGAGACCGCGGACGGGGACGCCCCGCACGGCGCCACGGGATGCCCCTTCCAGGCGTGGTCGGTCGCCGAGCTGATCCGGTGTCGCGCGTCCCAGCGGTAGACCCCCTAGCCGCCGGCCCCGGCGTTCGCCCAGGCCGTCGGGATGTCGGCGCCGCCCTCCTGGGAGATCCGGGCACCGAACTTCACGTAGCCGGCGTGCGGGAAGAACTTGCCCGCCACCAGCGTCTCGCCCAGCCCGAAGGTGGTCGCCCGCTGGATCAGGCTGGGCGGCACGAAGGAGAACGTGTCGCTGAGGTATCCCAGGTCGGCCTCGGAGTTCATCCGCATCAGGAGCAGGTTGTCGCACTGGGACAGCACCTCCTCGTTGACCTTCTGCGGCCGTTGCGTCGAGGTGAGCAGGTACAGCCCGAACTTGCGACCCTCCGCCGCGATCAGCGCGGCGTAGGTGGTCGCGAGCGCCGTCACCGCGTCGGCCGGCTTGCTCGGACAGACGTTGTGGGCCTCGTCGATGACCACCAGGCACGGCTCGCGGCGGCTGCGGTTGCGCCAGAGCGTCGCGAGGACCGTCTCGGCGATCAGCCGTTGCTCGGCAACGGTGTCGAGCGAGCCCAGGTCGACCACGAGACACCGCGACGTGGGCTCCTCGAGCTCCTCGACCAGCGACCGACCCTGGCCCGAGCTCCAGATCGACCAGCCGAGCACGCCCAGGTTGTTCGCCCGCAGGCCGAGCTGGCGGACGTCGGGATTGTCCGACGACATCAGCGCGTCCAGGCCGCTGATCAGCGCCTGGCCCTTCCGGCCCGCGGCCAGGATCCCGGCCAGGGCGGCGTACTCCTCCCGGTCCCTGACCGGGTCGAGTCCGAGCAGGCCCGCCTGCGCCGCGGCGTCGACGTCGGCGAACTGCAGACGCAGCGGTCGGCCGGCCCCGTCGTGGTTCCCCCAGACGGTGACGTCGCCGGCGGCCGCGGCGTACCGGGTCACCGCGTCCGAGCCGGTGTCGTCCCGGACCTCCGAGAGCCGGACGTAGTCGGAGTTGGGATCGAGGATGACCATGCGCAGGCTGGTAGCGACGAGCAGCTGCTCCAGGACCAGCCCGAGCGAGTACGTCTTGCCGGACCCCGACTGGCCGCACATGAACGTGTGCCGGTTGAAGCCGCCGGCATCCAGCACCGCGGGTACGCCGGGTGCCAACAGCATGTCGCCGATCGCCAACGCCGACCGTCCGGGTCTCACGCCCACGAACCAGGCATCCACCTCGGCGGGCGTCGCGGGCCGCGCCAGCGCGTCGTGGAACGTGTGGCCGTCCCCGTCGAGGATGCTGCCTTCGCCGCGCACCAGTCGGATCGGGACCTGGGACGGCCCGCGCTCGGAGCCGGTCTGGGCCTGACCCGTGTCGGGGCGCAGCGTCAGGATCTGCCCGAACGACGTCTCACCGTCGCGCTCGAGCACGACGTACCCACCGGTCTGCAGGGCCAGGCCGTGCAACGAGGCCTGGAAGGTGAACTGCCGCCCGTCCACGGACGTTGCCAGCGGGAGGATGCTGCGTTCCAGCTCCTCGATCACGCGTCGGTAGTCGTCGACGGGCGTGGTGCCGGGCTCTGACATCACTCTGCTCCTTGTCGCGCGGGCGCGCGGAGCCTCATCGTGGCCGGGATCCGTGCCGGTGGGCATCACCCGGTCAGGGTGGGCCGCCGGCGCCGCCGTCGAACGACCCGGTTGACGTGCGGCCTAGGTTCGCTGCCATGGAGCTGTTCGTGTGTGACTCCGACGACGACTACGACGCGTGGCGGCGCGTCCGGATGGCCGTGATCCCGGGGGAGCGGACGGCCACGGTCGCCGAGATGCGGGAGCAGGACTCATCGGACCGGCTTCTCATGCTCGCCGCCCTCGACGGCACGGTGGTCGGTTCGGGAGTCGCAGACCGTTCCGATACCGCGGGGGGTGGCTTCGTCGCCCCACGGGTGCTCCCCGAGCACCGTCGCCGGGGAGTCGGGTCCGCGCTCCTGACGGCACTCGCGGACCACGTCGGTGCCCTCGGGCTGCCGGAGGTCCGCTCCATGGTCGACGATCCCAGGTCGCTCGGGTTCGCGGAGCGGTTCGGCTTCGTCGAGGTGGACCGCCAGATCGAGCAGGTGCGGGCCATCGGCGACGAGCCGCCACCGTCACCGTTGCCGGCCGGTGTCGATGTGCTGACCCTCGACCAGCATCCGCAGCTGTGGGCTGCGTGCTACGACCGGTTCGGGCGGGAGGTGCTCGCCGACTTCGCGCTCTTCCCGCCGCTGCAGATCAACGCCGAGCAGTGGAGCACCTCCTGGGCCGGCGACCCGATGTTCCTGGCCCTCTACGGCGGCGAGGTGATCGGCTGCGCCGGACTGGACCGGGACACCGACCGGCCGGAACGCGGCGAGAACGCGCTGACCGCCGTACGACGCGACTGGCGCGGGCGCGGGATCGCGTCCCACCTGAAGCGTCGTACCCTCCGCTGGGCTGCCGAACAGGGTCTGAGCGAGCTCTACACCTGGACCCAGGCCGGCAACACCGCGATGCTGCGCCTCAACGAGCACCTCGGGTACGTCACCGGCCAGACGAGCATCACCGTGGCCCGGCCGCTGCCCCTGTGACTCAGTCCGGCCGGGCGCTGCCGCCTCTACAGTGACCACGACCGACCTGGAGGTCACGGACGAAAGGGACCGGCGTGGGCGGGTTCGTCGCGGTGGGGCTGGTCGGTGTGCTGTACGCCGTGGCCGCCGGCCGGCTCGAGCGCTGGTCGATCGGCGGGCCGCTCGTCTTCACCGTGGCCGGCATCGCCCTGGGGCCGGCGGGCTTCGGGGCGATCGAGACGCCGTCGACCAACGAGGTGGTCGAGCTCGTCACCGAGCTGACCCTGGCGCTCCTGCTCTTCGCCGACGCCTCGACCCTCGGGCTCGTCCAGCTGCGTCGCCACGCGGGCATCCCCGCCCGTCTGCTCCTGATCGGGCTGCCGCTCACGATCGTGCTCGGCGGCGGCCTGGCGTACCTGGTCCTGCCCGGGATCACGCTGGCGCTGGCCTTCCTGGTCGCCACGATCCTGGCCCCGACCGACGCGGCACTGAGCCTCGCCGTCGTGTCCGATCCGCGCGTCCCGATGACCGTGCGCAACTCGCTGAACGTCGAGAGTGGTCTGAACGACGGCATCGCGACCCCGATCGTGACCGTCCTGATCGCGGTGGTGGCCGCCGAGGAGGGAGCCACGCAGGGCTGGCTCTCCTATGCGGTGAAGACCATCGCGATCGCTCTCGCGGCCGCCGTGGTGCTGGGCGGCGGCGCCGGTTGGCTCGTCCTCAGGGCCCGCGAGGCGGGCTGGACCTCGCCGATCTCGGAGCAGTTCATCGTCCTCACCGTCGCCCTGCTGAGCTACCTCGGCACGGTGAGCCTGGGTGGGAACGGGTTCGTGGCGAGCTTCGTCGGCGGGCTGGTGTTCGGTCTGGTGTCCCGTCGCGAGCTGAGCGTGGCGACGGAGTACACGGAGACCACCGGCCTCTTCCTGTCGTACGGCGTGTGGGCGCTGTTCGGCGGGGTGCTCGCCGGGCCCCTGCTCGAGCACGGCTGGCACGCCTCCGCCCTGGTGTACGGCGTGCTGTCGCTCACCGTCGTACGAGCCGTCCCCGTGGCGCTGTCGCTCGTCGGCAGCGGTCTCGACCGCTCCACCGTGCTGTTCGTCGGCTGGTTCGGACCACGCGGTCTCGCCTCGATCGTCTTCCTGATCCTGGCCGTACACGGCCTGCACCTCGACCCTGCCCAGATCGTCGGTGAGGGTCCCTATGAGGCGGTCGTCTGGACGATCCTGCTCTCGGTCGTGCTCCACGGGGTCACGGCCGGACCGCTCGCCTCGGCGTACGGGAAGCGAGCCGACGCCCGGGGCCGCCCCGACCCGGACGCCCCTGGGGCCGACAGCGAGCTGCGACGCCGCCGGTTCGGTCTCGGCTCGACGTCGGAGCTGCCCTGAGCACGGCACTGGCGCCGGCCGGTCACGGGGTGGATAGTCGCCCCACCGAGGAGTGGAGGTGTGATGGACACGTACCTGGCCGAGCGGGTCGTCGAGACCGCGGCCCGCGTGGTCGCCAGCGGGGCGATCTCCCCCAACGGGCACGGCAACGTCAGCATCCGGGTGCCGGGCTCCGACGAGATGTACTTCACGGCAGGGCCGTCCCTGCGTGACCACCCGCTCGCGGATGTCGTCCGGGTCGGTCTGGACGGCGAGCTCCGCGAGGGCGCCCTGCCGCCGATCCAGGGCGCTGTCGTGGCGATGCACACCGCGATGTACGCCGACCGGCCCGACGTCGGCTGCGTGCTCCACACCCACTCGCCCTACGCCACGGCCTACGCCGTCGCGCAGCGGCCGATCGGGTGCTGGATCGAGGCCCTCGCGATGTTCGGCCTCCCGACCGGCATCCCGGTCGCCGGCTACGGTCCGCGCGGGTCCGACCGGGCCGTCGCGAACATCCGGGCGGCCGTCGTGCCGGACGTGCCGGCGGTCCTGCTGGCCAACCACGGGGTGCTGGTCTTCCACCGGACGCCGGAGCTGGCCGTCCTCGTCGGCGGGGTGGTCGAGGAGGCCGCGCAGGCCGGGATCAACGCCGCCGCGATCGGCGGCCCGGTCGAGCTTCCGGAGGAGATGCGCGCCGCGGCCCTCCAGCGCGTGATGGCGTACGCCGCAGCCGGGACGGCCCGCTCCTGAGTCCCGGCGGGGTCACGAGGGACAGCTCATGATCGGTCGGACGGGGGTCGAGGGGCGCGGTGCGGTCGTCCGCCAGGCGCTCGGCAACCCCGACCTCCGGCGCGTCCTGGCGGCGTACCTCCTGTTCAACGTGGCCGAGTGGGCCACCTGGATCGGACTCCTCGTGTGGGGGTACGGCGTCGGCGGGGTGCGCGGCTCGAGTGAGATCGCGCTCGCCCAGCTGATCCCCGGCGCCCTCCTGGCGGCGCCGACGGCGGCCCTGCTCGGGCGTCTTCCACGAGGACGCGGCCTCTTCCTGGGGTACGCCGCTCAGACCTTCGGCTACCTGGCGGTGGGGATCGCGCTGGTCACCGCTGCGCCGGTTGCCGTCGTCGGTGTGACGGCTGCCCTCTCCGCGGTCACCGTGACCATGACGCGTCCGGTCCACAACGCGCTGCTGCCCGAGATCTCGCACACGACCGCGGACCTCACGGCCGGCAACGCCGCCTCCGGGTCGCTGGAGGCGCTCGCGACCTTCCTGGGGCCACTGGCCAGCGGGCTGCTCCTGGCTGCCTGGGGCGCCGGCGGCGTGCTGCTCGCCATGAGTGTCTGCTCGGCCGTGGGAGCGGCCCTGACCGCGCGGTTGGCCACGGCCGCACCCCGTCGGGTCGCTGTACGCCGCGCCGGTGAGGGTCGCGCCGAAGGCTCCCTGCGTACCGTGCTGAGGAACCCAGCGGCGCGGCTGATGTCGTTGCTGATCGCGGCCGAGTACGCCCTCCTCGGCATGATGGACATCCTCCTGGTCGTGCTGGCACTCGACGTCCTGGGCATGTCGGAGGCCGGTCCAGGAGTCCTGAACTCCGCCATCGGCGTGGGCGGGATCGCGGGCGCAGCCCTCAGCTTCACCCTGATCGGCCGACCGCGCCTGGCCGGGCCGCTCGTGCTCGGCGCCGTCTGCGCCGGCCTCGCGTTCGCGCTCGCCGGGCAGGCCGGCACGCCCGTGGTCGCGCTGGTCCTGGTCGCGATCAGCGGGGCGGGAAAGCACTTCTACGACGTCGCCTCGCGCACCTTCGTCCAACGCCTGCTGCCCGACCACCTGCTCACTGCGATGTTCGGGCTGCAGGAGTCGTTCGCGATGATCGGGATCGCCCTCGGCACGCTCGCCGCACCGGCCCTGGTGGGTCTGCTCGGTGCCCAAGGCGCCTTCCTGGCGGCCGGCTGCTTCCTGCCGCTGGCGGCGCTCGCGTCGTACGCCGTGCTGCGGCGGCTGGACGCGGGGGCCGCCGTCCCGGTCGACGTGCTGGAGCTGCTGATGAAGGTGCCGACGCTGGCCGTGCTCGCCCCACGGATCGTGGAGCGCATGGCGCGCGACGCCGTCGCGACTCAGGTGCCGGCGGGGCAGAGCGTGGTGCGGCAGGACGACGCCGGGACCCGCTTCTACGTGATCGCCTCCGGGCGCGTCGCCGTGGACATCGACGGGACGGAGATCCGCCGGCTCGGCCCGGGGGGTTGGTTCGGGGAGGTCGCGCTGCTGCGCGACGTACCGCGGACTGCGTCGGTGACGGCACTGACCGACGTCTCTGTGTGGGGTGTCGACCGGGAGTCGTTCCTGGCATCGGTGACGCCGGTCTCCCGCTCCGTCGAGCTCGCCGACACCCACATCCGCGACAAGTACGTCTGAGCGTCATCGCGGAGGGCCACCGGGTCATCTCGGGGCTCAAGGTTCTCTCAAGCCTCGTCGGGAACGTTGAGCGCGCAGAGGCCGCGCTCAGGTCGCCGGTCCCGCGGATCACGGGCCGGATCCGCGCCGGGACCGGGGGGCTGGTCTGTCCCACCCCTGGGGACTGGATGCCCATGCTTCACGCCTCTGCTGTGCGCCCCGCGGGTCCGGACACCCCGCGGGGCGCACTCGCGTCGCAGCGGACCTCCCGGAGTCCGGCAAAACCGGATGGCCCTGCGAGTCTTCACCTTGGGAACGCGTCAGGAGCCGTGTGATCGCACGTCTCACCACTGGTGGACTCGAAGCCCATGCCTCGGCCCGCTGTGCGCCCCGCGGAGCGGACACCCCGCGGGGCGCACTCACCTCGGGACAACGCGGAACATGTGGCCTGACCGGGACGGTCGGAGCCGAGCTGTTCCGCGTCTTCTGCGGTCTGGTCCGTCCGGCAGGTCCGTGCGGCAGGGTCCGTGGGGCAGCGTCAGGCCGGGCGTCGGTAGTGCCCGTCGAACACGGTCGTCCAGGAGGCGCCGTCGTCGGCACTGCTCTCCCAGTGCTGGCGCACGCCGTCGTCCTCGGGCGTCCACGTGATGCGTTGCAGCAGCATCGCGGACGGATCCTCGCCCGGAGCCAGACCCTCCAGCACCATCGCCCCGTCGACCAACCCGCCGTCCAGCATGAGTACGCCGCCGGAGGAGTCGAGCCAGGTCTGGTGCCAGTGCCCGCGAGTGGCGTCGTACGCGTTCAGGCTGTGGCCCTCGAAGCCGCCGACGCCGTGCCAGTGCTCGGCGAGCGCTCCGGTGCCCAGGACGCCGACGATCGAGCTGGTGCCGACCCGGGCGCCTCGCGGACCGAACACCTCCCACTCGCCCACCCAGAAGTCGAACGCATGGGCGGGCCCGTTCCTCGTCGTCATGGCTCGACGCTAGGGATCCCGCGGGCCGGCCCGCAGCCCGTGGGGATGACTCGTGACGTGACTGCAACCCGGTCGTGACCGGCTCATCCGGCCGCCACGAAGCTCTCGCTGGCCCACCACCGGCGGTAGACATCCGCCCCGACGAGGTCCTCGAGCGGTCGGGTCTGGGAGGCGTGGGCGCGCAGGGCACGATGCTTGAGCGCCAGCAGCTCGTCGGTGGAGTGGAGGTGGGCGGCGAGCTCGGCGTGCGGCGTGACCGGCGGCCGGGAGCCCTCGAACCACAGCCCGACCTCGTCGTTGAGCGCTCCCCACTCCGCGTGGAACTCGGGGGTGAGGGTGGCATACCAGAGTGCGGCGCGCCGGCCGGTCAGCCGCCAGGCCTCGGTGACCCAGTCCGAGATGGCCCGGTGGTCGTCGTGCCCGGTCATCCCGTCGGGGCCGAACGTGATGACGGTGTCCGGCGCCAGCCGGTCGAAGAAGGGCACGAGCTCCCGAGCCCCCTGCAGCGTCGGTACGCCGGACAGCTCGCCGTCCCGGTGGTCGAGCCAGTGGTGCTCGGTCACCCCCACGACGTCCAGGCTCGCCCGCAGCTCGCGCTCGCGCTCCTGCGCGAGCCGATGGGGCGGCCACCGGGCCGGGTCGTCGGTGCCGTGCTCGCCGCGGGTGGCGGTGACCACGACGACGCGGGCGCCTGTGCGGCGTACCACTGCCATCAGGGCGGACGAGAGGTAGGCCTCGTCGTCGGGATGGGCCCACACCCCGAGCAGGGTGCGCACCGGCGGCAGCGCTCCCGGGGAGTCGCTCATGGTCAGGCCCCCTTCAGTACGACACGGCCACCGCGGTGGCCCGGCGCCAGGGACACCACGAACTCCGCGGTCTCCCGGTCGATGTCCGCGTGCTCGACGTCGCCGAGCACGCGGTGCATGAGGCGGACCGCGGCCTCGTTGTCGGGCGCCATCACCAACGTGAAGCGTCGGATCCGGAGCTCACGGGCGCGCGCCACCAGTGACGACGCGAGGACGGAGCCTACCCCGCGGCTCTGCCAGGCGTCCACGACGGCGACGGCGACGTCGGCCGTAGCGGGATCGTCGTCGCAGCGCACGAGCCGGGCCACCCCGATCGGCCTGCCGTCCGCGACTGAGAACGCGACCACCGCTTCGTGGTCGTGGTGGTCCACCGCCGTGAGGTGTCGCAGATCGGATGCGGTCAGCGTGTGCTTCGGTGTCAGGAACCGTCGCTCGCGTGAGCGCGACCCCATCCCGTCGAACACCTCCCGCAGCAGGTCGCCGTCCTGCGGCTCGAGGGCCCTCAGGGTCAGCTCGGAACCGTCGGGCAGCGTCTCTCGAACGCCGGGCGAGCGGGACCGCAGGTGGGTCACGGATGGCGTGGTGGGGACCCCCGCTCGGTCCTCGTCGTCGGTCAGGGCGTAGCTCGGGCTCGGTGGACTCATGCGGAAAGCTCCTCGGTGGTGCGTCGGGATTCGGTGGGGGAGGCATCGGAGTCGGTGGCGGGGTCAGCGGACCCGCGGGGAACCAGGAGGGCGACCACGGCCGCCACGGCGCTGAAGCCGGCCGCCAGCAGCCAGACGGCGTGGTAGCGCCCGAGCGAGGGCGCGGCCGACGCACCGAGCACGCCGACCGAGGTGGCCACCCCGAGAGCGGCGCCGAGCTGCCGTGCGCTCTGGTTGAGTGCGCTGGCCGCCGCGAGGTCCGTCGAGGCCAGCCCGTGGACGGCCGCTGCGGCGAGCAGCGGGTAGCAGAGCCCGACGCCGATGCCGAGCAGCAGGGCGAGTGGGAGCCAGCGGACGGCGAAGTGGTCTCCCGAGAGGGTCGCGGCGCTCAGCACCAGCCCCCCTGCCATCAGGCCGGCGCCGACGGTGAGCGGGCCGCGATAGCCGACCAGGTCGGCCAGCCGCCCGACGCGGGTGGTGAGCAGCACCACGACGAGTCCCATCGGTACGACGGCAGCACCGGCCTGCACCAGGTCGAGGCTCCAGCGGTCGACGAAGAAGAGCAGGAACGACAGCAGCACCGCGAAGAGCGCGGCGGCGTAGAGGAAGGTCATCGCAGCGGCGACGGCCACCCGTCGGTGCCGGAGCAGCCCGAGGTCGAGCAGCGGGTCGGCGCTGCCGGCGGAGCGTCGTACGAACAGGAGGGCGAGTACCAACCCGGCCGCCAGGCTCGCGGTGGTCCGCAGGCCGCCGAAGCCCCAGTCTCCGGCCTCGGACAGCCCCAGGGTGATCGCGCCGGCCGCGAGCGTCAGGACGACGGCGCCGAGCGGGTCGGGCAGCCGGCGGCCCGGGTGGCGCGGGGTCTCGGGAAGCACCCGAGGGGCGGCCAGCGCGACCGCGGCCACGATGGGCACATTGATCAGGAAGGCCCAGCGCCAGTCGCCGACCGTGGTCAGGGCTCCGCCGACGAAGGGACCCAGGGTCATGCCGAGGGCCGCTGCGCCGGTCCAGCGGGCCGCGTACGTCGCGCGCTCGCGGTCACCCACGGCCGCGAGCAGGAGTCCCAGCGAGGCAGGGGAGGCCGCGGCCGCACCGAGCCCCTGGAGGGCCCGCCCGACCAGCAGCACGCCGAGGTCGGGAGCGACACCGCACACGACGGAGCCGAGGCCGAAGAGGGTGAGACCGCCGAGATAGGTCCGCCGACGACCGGCTCGGTCAGCGATCCGGCCGGCGGGGACGAGGGTGGCGGCGAAGACGATGGCGTAGCCCGTGATCACCCAGGACACGGCGGCCCGGCCGTCGCCGCCGAAGTCGGCGCCGATGGCCGGCATCAGTGCGTTGGCGACCGAGACGTCGAGCGACACCAGCAGCCCGCCCGCCGCGGTCACCGCGAAGACGCCCCGGTGCGGCCTCCGTGCGGCTCCCACCATGGGTGGACGGCGCCCTCGGGTCGCCAGCATCCGGCTCATGCTCGGCTCACCCAGGCGGCCAGCGCCGAGAACGGCCGCTTCCCGCGGCTACGCCGGGTGGTCGCCGTCTCGGGGCGCGTCGGAGCGGTGTGCCCCTGTCGCGCCAGCGTCGCGAGCCGGGTCTGGCGCTGGGTTGCCAGGCCTTCCAGCAGGTCGTGCGTGATCACGACGTCCTCCTCTTCTCGAGTCACGGCGTCTGCCGTGGTCACCAGCCTGTGGCGAGACGCGCGTGGGGACATCGGGGCCGAGCACGGACGGGCGGCTTTCCGTGGTGCGCTCCGTGGTGGTCACGGATGCGTGGGACGGCCCCCCGAACGCACTGTTCTGGAGACCCGGCCACCCGGTCGGCGCCCGTCGTACGACATCTGGACGCAAGTCCGGGAGGAGCAACCGATGACCATGACCGACACGCCTCGTCTCGACGAGGCAGCCCTCGAGCAGTTCGTCCACCAGGCCGTGGGTGACCTCGCGGCCTCGATCTCCGGACTGATGGTCCACCTCGGGGACCGGCTCGGCCTCTACCGCGCGATGGCCGGTGCCGGGCCGGTCACGCCCTCAGCGCTCGCCGCCGCCACGGGCACGGAGGAGCGCTACGTGCAGGAGTGGCTGTCCAACCAGGCCGCCGGCGGCTTCCTCGACTACCACCCTGCCGACGGCACCTTCGAGCTGACAGCCGAGCACGCGCTCGTGCTCGCCGACGAGACCAGCCCGGTCTTCCTGGGCGGCGCCTTCGAGACCATCGCCTCGTGCTTCACCGACCATGACGCCTTCGTCCGCGCGTTCACCACCGGAGAGGGCATCGGCTGGGGCGACCACGACGACCGGCTCAACACGGGAGTCCTGCGCCTGTTCCGTCCCGGCTACGAGGCCAACCTCGTGCAGTCCTGGCTCCCTGCGCTCGACGGCGTCGTCGAGAAGCTCCGCGACGGCGCGAGCGTGGTCGACGTCGGCTGCGGTCTGGGGGCCTCGACGATCATCCTGGCCCGGGCGTTCGAGCACTCCTCGTTCGTCGGGTACGACATCGACGGCCCGTCGATCGAGGCGGCCCGGGCGGCGGCCGTCGAGGCCGGGGTCGAGCGGCGGACCCGCTTCGAGGCCGTCTCGGCGCACGACGTCCCGGGCACCGGCTTCGACCTGGCCTGCATGTTCGACTGCCTGCACGACATGGGCGACCCGGTCGGGGCGGCCCGCCGGGTCCGCGAGTCGCTGGCCGAGGACGGCACGCTGCTGCTCGTCGAGCCGGCGGCGGGGGAGCGGCTCGAGGACAACCTGAACCCGGTGAGCCGGCTGTACTACGGCCTGTCGACGGTGATCTGCACCCCGTCGTCGCGGTCGCAGGAGGTCGGGCTCGGGCTCGGCGCCCAGGCGGGCCCGAAGCGGCTCGAGGAGGTGCTGCACGAGGCCGGCTTCTCGCACGTGCGGGTCGCCGCGCAGACGCCGTTCAACCTGATCATCGAGGCCAGGGCATAGCGGACGCACCGAGCGCGGCGAGCTCGTGCTCGCCGCGCTCGCGGTCGGCGCCACCCATCATCACCAGGGTGCGTGCCCATTGGTACCGGGCGCCGAGAGCGTGGAGCGACGTCGCGGCAGCTGCCAGGTCGCCGCGGCCCGTCTCACCGCCCTCGAGCAGGCCTCGGGCGCGGACCAGGAGGGCTTCCACGACCGGGTTCCCGCCCGTCAGCAGCGTGGCCCGCTCGACCCGCTCCCGGGCGTCCGCGACCCCGGCCAGGACGGCGGCCTCGCTCCACACCGAGGCGTACCAGGCTCGCCACATGCCGTTGTAGTGGTTCACGAACTCCTCCGGATCGTCGGCGAGCAGGGCCACGGCGTCCGTCGCGCGGCCACGGTGGAGCAGGACGAGCGCGTCGAAGAACTCCCCGAAGTGGATCATCAGGAGCGTCCGGCCCGGCGTGCGCAGGGTCTGGACCACCTCGGTCCAGGACTCTCGCGCCTCCTCGTCCCCGCGCAGTGCATGCACGGTCGCCGCGGCGTACGGGGCCGGACGTAGGTTGCCGGCGACGGGTCGCCCGGCCCTCTCCCACCCGGCCCGGAACAGCTCGGAGAGCTCGATCGCCTCGTCCCACGCACCGCTCAGCAGCCCGACCACGATCAGCCGCGAGGTCGCCAGGTGGTCCTCCTCCCGGTAGAACGGCAGCTCGCACAGCGCCTCGCCGAGTCGGTGCGCCAGGCGGAGGTTGCCCGCCGCGACGGCGCACTGCGATGCCATCTGGAGGGCATCGAAGAACTCCAGCGCCGACTCGGCCGTGATCGGGATGGGCGAGAGCAGGCGGGTGCGTCGTACGGCGCTCTCGAGCGCGTCCTGGAGCCTGCCGTAGGCCGAGTGGATCGAGGTGAGCACGTCGAGGGCGGCACTTTCACCGAGCCGGTCGTCGGCGGACCTGGCGAGCACGAGCGCCCGGTCCACCAGGCGCTGCGCCTCGGGGTCCCGCTCGTCGAGGTTGAAGGCCTCGGCCGTCAGGATCCGTGCCTCGGCCGCAGGGTCTCCGTCGGCGAGTGGTCGCGCCCGCTCCAGGAGCCGTTCGACCTCGCCGTCGGGAGGAAGTGTGGCGATGAGCCCCTGGCCGCGCTGTATCAGCTCCGCTTCCCGGGCGAGCTGCATGGCCGCACCGGTCCGGTCGCCGGCCCGCAGGGCCGCCTCGGCCGCCAGTCGCCGCAGGCGCAGCGCCTCGTTGCCGAACTGCCGTGCCTCGGCCGCCCCCGCGGCCAGGCGCAGCGCTGTGGCGGTCGTGATGGGGTCGGGCGCCAGCTCGGCCGCGAGCTCGTAGCGGCGCTGTGACTCACCCGGCCGCCCGCGCGTGAAGCTCAGCTCGGCCAGCAGCAGCGACAGCCGGTACGCCGGGTCGCGCAGCTCCGCGACATACCGCGCTCGGGGCAGGGCCTGCCGCGCCTCTACCGAGATCACGTCGAAGTCCGCGCGCCAGCCGTCACCCTCGGGCCCGTCGATCTTCGGCGGGACCAGCCGTTGCGCGGCGGCCAGACACCAGCTGAGGTGTCGGGCGCGTGCCTCGGCCACCTCCTCGGTGTCCTCGACCAGCGCCGCGCCGTACTGACGGATCGTCTCCAGGGCGCGGTAGCGGGTTCCTCCCTGCGCCGAGGTGGTGGTGACCAGGAGGCTCTGGTCGGCCAGCCCCGCCAGCATCGTCGGGACCACGTCAGCCTCGATCGGGTCCCAGCCGTCGAGCATCTCGGCCGCGGACCGCGCCGCGAACGGACCCGCGAACACCGACACGCGTCTCAGCAGCGCCCGGTCCGGCTCGTCGAGCAGGGCGTAGCTCCAGTCCAGCGCCGAGCGCAGCGAGCGGTGCCGGTCGTCGAGACGCGAGCCTCCGGTGAGCAGCAGGAGCCGGTCGGCGAGTCCCTCCTCCAGGCCGTCGAGGCCCAGGGAGGGGAGCCGGGCCGCGGCCAGCTCGATGGCCAGCGCCATGCCGTCCAGCCCGCGACACAGCCCGACGACCCGCGGCAGGTCCTGCTCGCCGACCTCTGCTCCGCCCGCCCGGGCGCGGCTGAGGAAGAGCTCCACCGCGTCCCCTGGACCGTCCGCGGCCGGGGTCACCGAGAGGCCGGGGACCGGGAAGGCCTGCTCGAACGGGAGGAGCAGCCGCGCCCGGCTGGTGGCGAGCACGGTGAGGGACGGACACGAGGCGAGCAGCCGCTCGAGCAGGGCGCCGACGCCCTCGAGCACGTGCTCGCAGTTGTCGAGCACGAGCAGGACCCGGCGTGGGCCGAGCCAGCCGGTCACCAGGTCCTCGATCGAACGACCCTGGCTCTCGGTGAGCCCGAGCGTCTGTGCCAGCGCGAGCCCGATCAGGCCGGGATCGGTGACCGCCACGAGATCGAGGAACCAGATGCCGTCGGGGTAGGAGTCCGCCACGTCGTGGGCCACCCGGATCGCGAGGCGGGTCTTCCCCACGCCGCCCGGGCCGATGGCGGTGACCAGGCGGTGCTCGGCGAGAGCCGCTGCAAGCGCAGCGGCCTCCGTCTCCCGCCCGACGAACGAGGTGAGCGGGGTCGGCAGCGAGGCGGCCGACCGACGTACGGGCCAATCGACGGGCTCAACGGCGAGGAACCCGTCGGCCGCCTGCGCCAGCTCACGCCGGTCGGAGACCTGGAGCTTGCGCAGCAACGACGAGACGTGACTCTCGACGGTGCGCACGGAGATGAACAGGCGGGTGGCGATCTCGGCGTTGGTGAGGTGCTCGGAGACGGCCGCGAGCACCTCCGCTTCGCGTGCCGACACTGCTGTCTCCGCCGAGACCCGGGCCTTGGTCACCCCCGTGATTGTGCACCCGGGAGCAGTCACCCGCGGCGGGTGATCCCACGTTCGGGAGTCCGGACCGATATTGTCCGCGTGCCGAGTGATGCGTCGGCAGACCTCGAACCGGCTGGTCCCGAGGGTGCTGGCGCCGGCGACGACTGGGAGTGCTCATGGTGATACGGCTGCTCATCTGGTGGGTGGTCCTGGCGGCCGCCCTGGGGCTGGCCGCCGCGCTGCTCGACTCGGTGACGATCAACGGGGGACTCCTGTCGCTCCTCGGCGTGTCCCTGATCTTCGCCCTGGTGAACCTGTTGCTCGGCCCGATCCTGCGGCTCATCTCCCTGCCTCTCACCGTGATCACGCTGGGGTTGTTCTCCCTCGTGGTCAACGGCGTCCTGCTCGCCATCACCGCCGGCCTCAGCGACAACCTCGACGTGGGCGGCTTCTTCGGTGTGATCGTCGCGGCCCTCGTGATCTCGGTCATCGAGGCGGTCCTGGGCTTCGTGGTCGGCAAACTGATCCCCGCGGCGTCGTGACGACTCCCGTGGCGGGACGCGCCCCCCTGCCTCGCGCCCTCCTGATCCTGCTCGGACTGGCCGCGGCCACGATCACGGCCGGTGGGATGAGGGCCATCAACGACTTCCTCGCGCCGACGATCCTGGCCCTCGTCCTGATGATCACGGTGTACCCGATCCGTACGTGGCTGGAACGCAAGGGTGTGCCCACCTGGCTGTCCGCCCTGGCCACGATCCTGACCGTGTACCTGATCGTGATCACGATGATCGTCGCCCTGGTCGTCTCCGTGGCCCGGCTGGCACAGCTCGTGACCCAGTACACCCCCCAGCTGAACAACGTCACCGCGGACGTCGGCGACTGGCTGAACTCCCTCGGCGTCGACCAGCAGCAGGTCGACAACGTCACCGGTTCGCTGAACTTCGGCAAGGTCTTCGACCTGGCCACCTCGGTGCTCAGCGGGACACTCGGTGTGCTCTCGAACCTGATCTTCCTCGGAATCCTGACGATCTTCATCGCCTTCGACGCCGGAAAGTTCCCGGCCATCCTGGCGTCCACCGGGCCCGAGCACTCACGCGTCGCGGAGTCGCTCTCCACCTTCTCGCACGGCACCCGCACCTACTTCGCCGTCTCGGCGGTCTTCGGACTCATCGTCGCCGTGATCGACACGATCGCGCTGCAGCTGATGGGCGTTCCCGGCGCCTTCGTCTGGGGAGTGCTGGCCTTCATCACCAACTTCATCCCGAACATCGGGTTCATCATCGGGTTGATCCCGCCGGCGCTGCTGGCGCTCCTCGAGGGCGGCGTCTGGAAGATGGTCGCGGTGATCGTCGTCTACTGCGCGATCAACTTCGTCATCCAGTCGGTGATCCAGCCCAAGTTCCAGGCCGACGCGCTCAACCTCGGCGTCAGCGTGACCTTCCTGTCCCTGGTCTTCTGGACGTTCGTGCTCGGGCCGCTCGGCGCGTTGCTGGCGCTGCCGATGACGCTGTTCGTCCGCGCGGTGCTGGTGGACGCCGATCCGACGGTGCGCTGGGTGGAGCCGCTCCTGTCGAACAGCCTCCCGCCCGACGACCCACCGGACGCGCCGGCCCCACAGGAGGGGGAGTCGACGGGGGAGCCGGCGACGAGGCCGGCGGTCGAGGACGCCTAAGCGGGAGCCCCGGTGCCGACGTACGCCGCGAGGTGCTCGCCGGTGAGGGTGGAGCGTCCGGCGACGAGGTCTCTGGCAGTGCCCTCGAACACGACGCGTCCGCCGTCGCGGCCGGCGCCCGGGCCGAGGTCGATGATCCAGTCCGCGTGCGCCATCACCGCCTGGTGGTGCTCGATGACGATGACCGACTTGCCCGAGTCCACCAACCGGTCGAGCAGGCCGAGCAGCTGTTCGACGTCGGCGAGGTGCAGGCCGGTGGTGGGCTCGTCGAGGACGTAGATGCCGCCCTTCTCGCCGAGGTGGGTGGCCAGCTTGAGCCGCTGGCGCTCGCCCCCTGACAGCGTCGTCAGCGGTTGGCCGAGGCTGAGGTAGCCCAGCCCGACGTCCGCGAGGCGCTGCAGGACCTTGTACGCCGCCGGCGTGGCCGCGTCGCCCTCGCGGAAGAACTCCTCGGCCTGGTGCACTGACATCGCGAGAACCTCGCTGATGTCCTTGCCTCCGAAGGTGTAGGTCAGGACCTGCGCCTCGAAGCGCTTCCCCTCGCACACCTCGCAGACCGTGGCGACGCCGGCCATCATGGCCAGGTCGGTGTAGATGACACCGGCACCGTTGCAGTTGCGGCAGGCGCCCTCGGAGTTGGCGCTGAAGAGCGCCGGCTTCACGCCGTTCGCCTTCGCGAACGCCTTGCGGATCGGGTCGAGCAGGCCGGTGTACGTCGCGGGGTTGCTGCGGCGGGAGCCGCGGATGGCGGTCTGGTCGACCGTCACGACGTCGTCGAGGCCGGACACCGAGCCCTGGATCAGCGAGCTCTTGCCGGAGCCCGCGACCCCGGTCAGCACCACGAGCAGGCCGAGCGGGATGTCGACGTCGACGTCCTGCAGGTTGTGGGTGTCGGCGCCGCGGACCTCCAGCGCCGTCGACGAGGTGCGGACCTGGTCCTTCAAGACGGCACGGTCGTCGAGGTGACGGCCGGTGATCGTGCCGCTCGCGCGCAACCCCTCGACGGTTCCCTCGAACATCACCTGCCCGCCGTCGGCGCCCGCCTTCGGGCCGAGGTCGACCACGTGGTCGGCGATCGCGATCGCCTCGGGCTTGTGCTCCACGACGAGCACCGTGTTGCCCTTGTCGCGCAGCTGCAGGAGCAGCCCGTTCATCCGCTGGATGTCGTGGGGGTGGAGGCCGATCGTCGGCTCGTCGAAGACGTAGGTGACGTCGGTCAGGGACGACCCGAGCTGCCGGATCATCTTGGTGCGCTGCGCCTCTCCGCCGGAGAGCGTGCCCGACGGCCGGTCGAGCGAGAGGTAGCCCAGCCCGATCTCCACGAACGAGTCGAGGGTCTCGCGGAGCGACCCGAGCAGGGGACCGACGGACGGCTCGTCGAGCCCGTTCACCCAGGCGGCCAGGTCGGTGATCTGCATCGCGCAGGCGTCGGCGATGTTGATCCCCGCGATCTTCGACGACCTCGCCTCCTTGCCGAGTCGGGTGCCACCGCAGTCCGGGCAGATGCTGAAGGTGACCGCGCGCTCCACGAAGGCCCGGACGTGGGGCTGCAGAGAGTCGACGTCCTTGGACAGCATCGACTTCTGGATCCTCGGGATCAGCCCCTCGTAGGTGAGGTTGATGCCCTCGACCTTGATCTTGGTCGGCTCCTTGTAGAGGAGGTCGTTCAGCTCACGCTTGGTGTACGCGCGGATCGGCTTGTCCGGGTCGAAGTACCCGCTGCCCTTGAAGATCCGGCCGTACCAGCCGTCCATGCTGTAGCCCGGGATCCGGAACGGGCCCTCGTTGAGCGACAGGGAGTCGTCGTACAGCTCGGTGAGGTCGATGTCGTTGACCGAGCCGCGGCCCTCGCACCGCGGGCACATGCCGCCCAGGACGCTGAAGCTGCGCCGCTCCTTCGTCGTGCGGCCGCCCTTCTCGAGGGTGACCGCGCCGGCGCCCGAGATCGAGGCGACGTTGAAGGAGAACGCCTGGGGCGAGCCGATGTGGGGCTTCCCCAGGCGACTGAAGAGGATGCGGAGCATGGCGTTGGCGTCGGTCGCCGTGCCGACCGTGGATCGCGGGTCGCTGCCCATGCGCTCCTGGTCGACGATGATCGCGGTCGTCAGGCCCTCGAGCACGTCGACCTCCGGCCGGGCCAGCGTCGGCATGAAGCCCTGCACGAAGGCGCTGTAGGTCTCGTTGATCAGGCGCTGCGACTCGGCGGCGATGGTCCCGAACACCAGCGAGGTCTTGCCCGAGCCGGAGACACCGGTGAAGGCCGTCAGCCTCCGCTTGGGGATCTCGACGCTGATGTCCTTGAGGTTGTTGACGCGGGCACCGGTCACCCGGATCAGGTCGTGGCTGTCGGGGACGTCGGGCTCGGGCGTCGTCGTCCTCGGGGCCATGCCGGGGGTCTCCTTCGTCGGTGTGCTGCGGTTCGGCCTCGGTCAGTCCTCGGGAAGAGCCGCGAACTCCCGTTTGGTGGAGCGGTACCACCCCATGCCCTTGATCGGGTTCTTCCACCGCCCCTTCATCTCGCTCAGGGCCTTCTCGTGCGTCGCGTCTCCCGATGCGACCGCCTCCTTGAGGTGGCGGTCCTGGGCCTTGATCACCTCGTCCGCCGTGCTCCCACGCAGCGCCAGGTCGCATGCTCCGCCCAGCTGTTCGCAGGTCATCGTCTTCATGAGCGCACCTCCTGGATGCGGACCATGTTGCCCGCAGGGTCACGCAGCGCGCAGTCGCGGACGCCGTAGGGCTGCTCGGTCGGCTCCTGGACGACGTCGACGTCGCCGGCCTGCACCTTCTCGAACGTGCCGTCGAGGTCGTGGGTGGCCAGGAGGAGGGTCGCGTACGTGCCCTTGGCCATCATCTCGACGATGGTGCGGCGCTCGTCGTCCGTGAGGCCCGGGGTGGCGGTCGGCGGGTAGAGGACGACGTTCGTGCCGGGCTGGTCGGCCGGGCCGACCGTGATCCAACGCATCGTGCCCTTGCCGACGTCGAGGCGGACCTCGAAGCCGAGCGTGTCGCGGTAGAAGGCCAGTGAGGCCTCGGGGTCGTCGTGGGGGAGGAAGCTGGAGTGAATGGTGATGTCCATGGACGTCACGTTAGGTGCGCCCGGGTCGCCGGCGCTTCTCGATTCCTGACCGGTCTGGTGACCTGCTTCTCCACGCAGGCCGGCAACCCCTCGGTCGTCTTCATCGCGTCGCGCCGGTAGGTGCTGGGCGGCACGCCGACCAGCTCGGTGAACCGGGTGCTGAAGGTGCCCAGCGACGAGGAGCCGACCGCGAAGCAGACCTCGGTGACGCTCAGGTCGCCGCGGCGCAGGAGCGCCATCGCCCGCTCGATCCGCCGGGTCATCAGGTAGGCGTACGGCGACTCCCCGTAGGCGAGCCGGAACTGCCGGCTGAGGTGGCCGGCCGACATGTGCTCGCCGGCGGCCAGGGCCTCGACATCCAGTGGCTGCGCATAGTCGCGGTCGATCCGGTCGCGGACGCGTCGCATCCGCACGAGGTCGCGCACGCGCTGCGCGTCAGCCGGCGTGCTGGTCACCTTTCAGATCGTGCCACGTGGCACCCGGGATCTAGGGGGTCGGGTCCGGCAGGTCGGTGCGTTGCCCCAGCGACTCCAGCATGCTGACGAGGACCCGGTGGAGGTGGTCGGCACCCTCGATCCGGCCCTCCGGCAGCAGCCCGGCGAGCTCGCGCGGCACGAGCAGCACGGCGCGGTCCTGCCACCCGCCCAGACCACCGTGCGCACCGACGAGCGGCTCGAAGGCGGCGATGTCGAGCGTCTCCGCGTCCACGCGGCTGTTCATGTACAGGTCGGGCGCCTCGGGCAGCATCACCGCGCGCAGCAGCACCCGCGCCGCGTGCTCGCCGTACGGCGTGAGCGGGTCCTTGCCCTCCACCTCGCCCGTGTCGAGAGCGATCCGGCCCTGTGCGCCGATCGCCCACGGGCGCCCGGACTCGTCGATGCCCGCCACGAAGCCGACGCCGTCGTGGGCGACCAGGCCGGGCACCAGGGCCGGCCACCGCTGGTCGAGGTCGTCGAGCGTCAGGCGCGTGGGCTGGTGGACGTAGAGCAGCCCGAGGTTGCCGGAGCCGAGCACGCTGATCTCGGCCTCGGCGGCGATACCCGCGTCCTGGTGCCGCTCGGTGACGTCCGTGGCGCGGTCGGCGAGGCGGCCGGTGACACCCGGCATCCCGTCGGCCACCGCCTCCACGCGGCCCCAGCTCTCCACGGCGGCGTCGACCGACGCGACGTCCTCCTCCATCAGGGTGCCGCATAGACCGGCCAGGTCGATGCCGTAGCGGTCGGCGAACACCTGGCCCTGCGACTGCCCGTGGTCGGAGACGATCACGAAGTGGTAGCGCCGGGCGCCGGACACGGCGAGCCGCTCCAGCGTGGCGAGCACCCGGTCGAGACCGTCCAGGGCGGCCAGGGACTCGGGCCGGAAGATCCCGGCATGGTGGGCGATCTCGTCGTAGTCGACGTAGTCGACGTAGATGCTGCGGGTGCCCTTGCGCATCTCCTCGGCGATGATCGCGGTGTTGAGGTCGCGCCCGAGGACGTTGGTCGCGGCCCGGAGCGCGGCGAAGGTCCAGCCGCGGTGGACCCGCGGTGTCAGGTCCAGGCGCACCTGCCGGCGCGCCTGGAACCGCTCCTTGCCGATCTCGGCCACCGTCCGGACGAAGGCGCGCATGAAGCCCTGGGGGTCGGTGAGGAACCCCGCGAACGTACGCCGTTTCTCAACACTGCCGCGTCCGAGCTTGGCTCGGCTCATGGTCAGGAACGCCCGGGCAGCGTCCCCGGTGAAGATGTTGGAGACCGACACCCCACCGTCGGCGAGCAGCCCGCGACCGTCGCTCGCGCGCTCCTCGATGATCGCCGCGTCGGCCGGCCGGTTCGCGACGAGCAGCCGCCCCAGCTCGCGGTCGTACCACCGGAAGGCGGGCACCCGGTCGATGGTGCCGTGGAGGATGCCCAGCTGGCTGGCCGGCGTGGTGCAGGGAAGCTGCGGGGTCCACTCGCGGAGCACGTGATCACCCGAGGAGACCCAGCGGCGCATCGTGGGGACCGACCCGGCAGCCAGCGCCCAGCGCAGGACCGGGAAGGGCAGCCCGTCGAGCTGGATGAAGACCACGCCGTCCACGTCCGGGTCGTCGACGGTGGCCGTGCGATGCCGCTTCCGCTCCAGCGAGGAGGCGAACGCGTCGTCGGTCCCGGACGTCGTCAGCCACGCCATCGAGGGTCCCGGTGGCGGCCACGATCCAGGAGGCCACGAGCGCCGCCCCGGGCGTGGTGGTGATCCCAGGGGAGATCTCGAGGGCGACGTACGTGATGAGGGCCTGGCCCAGCAGCCCGGCGAGCACCACGGCGATCCAACCGACGTACGCCGTGACCAGGACCAGCGCGGGCCGGATCAGCAGCCCCACGACCGCGGTGATGGCCGAGGCCCACAGCACGTCCCAGAAGGAGTTCGCCGTCAGGTTGTCGAGGAGCGCGACCGCCACGCCGAGGGCCAGCGCCGAGACCAGCCAGGCCACGAGCAGGCGTACGACGTCACCGACGCTCAACCGACTACGACGAACGCGGGCCGCTCTGATGCTCTCGGAGCCCGCCATGCCAGGAGTGTGCTGCACGGTCGTCCTGCCGCGGGTCACCCCGTCCGGGTGAAGAGGAGGCGCACCTCGCACCGCAGACTGTGAGGATCAGCATGTTCCCGGCGCCGCAGGAGGATCGTCATGTCAGTGGGCCCCATCGAGGTCATCGTCGTCGAGTTCCCGGGGAACCGGTTCAACGGGAAGATCATCCCGGAGCTCCGGCGGTTGGTGGACGCGGGCACCATCCGCATCGTCGACGGGCTGCTCATCAGCCGCGCGGAGGACGAGGAGATCACGATCCTCGAGATCGACCAGGTGACGGGTGACCCCGACCTGACCGCGCTCGCCGACCTCTTCGACACCATCGATGCGTTGGTCTCGGAGGAGGACATCGACGCCCTGTCCGAGACGCTCGAACCGAACAGCTCCGCAGCGATCCTCGTCTTCGAGCACACCTGGGCCATCCCGTTTCGGGACGCGATCGTGGACTCCGGCGGCGTGCTCGCGGCGGCTCTCCGGATCCCCGCTGACGTCGTCGACGACGTGATCGCCACCCTTGCCGCCACCGCCTGACAACCTGCCCGAGCCTGACTGAGTCACGAGAAGGAGAAGCATCATGAGGGGACGACGCATGGGCCGCCCGGGCCTGGTCGGCATGGCCGCACGCACGGCAGTGGTCGCAGGGACGGCGACCGCTGTCTCGGGGAACGTCTCACGACGCCAACAATCGAGGGCCCAGGCCAAGGCCGACGAGGAGTACGCGCAGCAGCAGCAGTACGCGCCGCCACCGGAGCAGCAGTACGTCCAGGACGCCCCGGCGCCGCCGTCGGACTCGACGGACGACGTGATCGAGCAGCTCAAGAAGCTCGGCGCGCTCAAGGACGCCGGCGTCCTCGACGAGGCGGAGTTCCAGACGGCGAAGGCCAAGCTGCTCGCGACCATGTGACGCGCCCCGGTTCCCTGCTCAGGGGTCCCGCGCGTCCCATCTCGGACGCACTTCGTGCCCTGCCAAGGCATGGCAACGCCGGGGAAGCGCTGGCCTAGCCCGGCTCAGACGAGGCCCATCCATTCCCCGTGCCGCACGGACACCGGGGTGACGCCGGGAGCGTTCGCCCGCACCGCGTCGGCGAACCGCGCGCCGGGGGTGGTGAACAGCGTCGTGTGTCGAGCCGGCGTGATCTTCGAGAGGGCGACCGGCCAGAACGTCCCCCAGTGCACCGGAAGTGCCCAGCGGGCGCCCACCCTCGCCACCGCGACCGCACCCTCGTCGGGGTCCATGTGCAGGGGCCCCAACGTCGGGCCCCATCCGCCGACCGGGACCAGCGCGAGGTCGACCGGGCGGACGTCGGCCATGTCGTCGCGCAGACCCGTGTCGCCGGGGAACCAGAACGACCGCTCGCCCGCTTCGACCCGGAAGCCGAGGGCCGGGCCGCGGAGCTGCGAGAGCGGCCCACGACGGTCGTCGTGCGTGGCCGGCAGCACCTCGATCGTGGTGCCGGCGGCCTCGACGACATCGCCGGGGGCGACCGTCCGGACGTCCTCGAGGCCCAGCCTGCGCAGCAGCCGGAGCGCGCCGTGGGGTGCCACGATGGGCAGGTCGCGCGGGTACTGCCGGAGGGACCGCAGGTGGATGTGGTCGCCGTGGAGGTGGGACAGCAGGATCAGGTCGGCGGACCTGGCCTCGGGTCGCGGGGTGACGCCGTACCTCCGCAGATGGAACAGCCGGTCGACCAGGACCGGGTCGGTGACCACCCGTACGCCACCGAGCTCCACGGTGGTGGTCGCGTGTCCCCACCAGGTCACGGCCAGGTCATGCGTCTGAGGAGTCACCGTTGCATGATGGCAGGAACCGGGCCCGGTCCTCGCCCGGCAGGTCGCGCGAGGGATCCGCCGCCAGGTAGGGACCAAGGGAGGTGGTCGGTGCCCGAACGACCCTGCCCCCGGGGCCCAGCCAGGCGGTGTGCTGGAGAGGGACCAGACAGGGCCCCGCAGCCCGGACCCCACCGAGGCCCAGGCCGGAGGAGGGGAGGAACCATGACCACCACTCGCACGTCGACGTGCGTCGTCGCCGCCACCGACGGCTCGCGCGGGGGCCGCGCCGCCGTCGTGTACGCCGCTCAGGAGGCACGCACCCGCGGGCTCCCGCTCGAGGTCGTGACAGTGATGCCTGCCCACCTGCCGGCCGGACCGTTCCCGGTCGTGCCGGACGCCTCGATACGACATGGTGCACACAAGGTGCTCGACGAGGCGCTCGACGTGGCTCTGGCGACGGTGCCCGGGCTGGACGTGACCACCACGCTGTTGCTGGGTTCGCGCGTGGACGCCCTCGTGCACCACACCAGCGAGGCGGCGCTCCTCGCCGTGGGCGCACCTCCGCACGGCCTGGCCGAGCGACTCTGGACGGGGTCCACGGTGACCGGCACCGCCTCCCGCGTCCGGTGCCCGCTCGTCATCGTGCCCCCCGCGCCGGTCTCGGACCGGCGCCTGGGCCGGATCGTGGTCGGGCTCAAGTCGAGCAAGCACGCTGAGCATCTGCTCGGGGCCGCCTTCGCGGTTGCCCGGCAGACGCAGTCCGACCTCGTGGTCGTCCACGCCTGGCGCAAGCTCTCGTACTACGACGACGCGATCGCCACGCGAGCCACGACGCCCCAGCACTTCACCGAGATGGTCCGGACCCTCGAGGACAGCATGATCGACCTCCGGATGGCCTACCCGGACGTGCTGGTGCAGGTGGACGTCGTGCACGGGCAAGCCGCGTTCGCCCTCGTGGACCGGTCGGCCGAAGCCGACCTGCTCCTCATCTCGCGGCCCGCCCGCGGAGGCTTCGTGCACTTCCTGGGCGCCACCGCTCGTGCTGTGATCCGCGACGCGACCTGCCCGATCGAGGTGGTCCCGCCGGTCGACGAGACGCTGCATCTCGAGCATCTCGAGCATCTCGACGACGCCGCGGTGCCCGTTTCCTGACGGGCGTCCCAGCGAACCGGGACCTCCGGCCCTGTGCCCCCACCCGGGGCCCCAGCACGGTGGAAGGGAGACCGGAGGTACGCGATGCGGGCACGAGTGGGGCGGGACGTGGCGTGATGTTCCAGACCAGGATCCACGGGCGCGGCGGACAGGGCGTCGTGACCGCAGCCGAGCTGCTGTCCCTCGCGGCCTTCGGCCAGGGGCGGCACAGCCAGGCGCTGCCCAGCTTCGGCAGCGAGCGCACCGGCGCCCCGGTGATCGCCTACTGCCGCATCGACGACCGCCCCATCCGCGCCCACGACCCGGTGACGGCACCCGACGCCGTGGTCGTCCAGGACCCGACCATGCTGCACATCCCGGGTGTCCTCGACGACATCGCCGTCGACGGCGTGGTCCTCGTCAACAGCTCACGATCGCCGTCCGAGCTCGCCCTCGACGGACTGGCTCTGCGAGTGGTGACCGTGCCCGCATCGGACCTCGCTCGCCGGCGGCTCGGTCGACCACTGCCCAACACCTGCCTGTTGGGCGCGCTCGCCGGGCTGACCGGTGCGGTCGAGCTGGCCTCCCTCCAGCGGGCGATGCGCCAGCGGTTCGAGGGGGAGGCCGGCGAGCTGAACGCGCAGCTGGCCGCCGACGGCTTCGAGCTCGTCGTCGACCGACGTGAGGGGGTGCGCCGTGCGCAAGCAGGTTGAGGGCTCGCGCGCGATCGCCGAGACGGTCGCCCGTTGTCGGCCGGACGTCGTGGCGGCGTACCCGATCTCTCCGCAGACCCACATCGTGGAGGCACTCTCCGACCTCGTCGAGCTGGGGGAGGCCGGCGCCTGCGAGTACCTCATGGTCGAGTCGGAGTTCGGCGCCATGTCGGCCTGCATCGGGGCCTCGGCCGCCGGCGGACGCGCCTACACCGCCACTGCAAGCCAAGGCCTTCTCTTCATGGCCGAGGCGCTGCCCAACGCCTCCGGACTCCGGCTGCCGATCGTGATGACCGTGGCCAACCGTGCGCTGGGCGCCCCCATCAACATCTGGAACGACCACTCGGACGCGATGTCGCAGCGCGACGCCGGCTGGGTGCAGCTGTTCGCCGAGTCCAACCAGGCGGCCGTCGACCTGCACGTGCAGGCGTTCGCACTGGCCGAGCAGCTGTCGGTTCCGGTGATGGTGTGTGTCGACGGCTTCGTACTGACCCATGCGATGGAAGCGATCGACGTCCCCGAGCAGGATCTCGTGGACGCGGTCGTGCCGTCATGGCGACCCGTCCAGCGGCTCGACCCGGCCGCGCCGATCACCATCGGCGCCATGGTCGGACCCGAGGCGTTCACCGAGGTCAAGTTCCTCGAGGCGCATCGTCAGCTGCGGGCGCTCGACACCGTGAAGGAGGTGGCGGACCGCTTCCGTGCGGTGAGCGGTCGTGACTCAGGCGGCCTCACCTCGTCGTACCGACTCGAGGACGCAGACCTGGTCATCGTGGCGCTCGGCTCGGTGCTCGGCACGGCCGCGGACGTGGTCGACGAGCTGCGCGACGAGGGCTTCCCGGTCGGGACCCTCGGCATCACCTGCTTCCGGCCGTGGCCGTTCGACGAGGTGCGCGAGGCGCTCGCGCACGCGTCGCAGGTCGTGGTCGTCAACCGGGCGGTGTCGGTCGGGTCGGGCAGCATCCTCGGCCAGGACGTCCGGCTGTCCCTCGCGGAAGAGTCGGTGATGGTGCACGACGTCGTCCTCGGCCTCGGTGGCCGGCCGGTGACCCGGCACGCGCTCCGCCGTCTGGTGGAGGACGTGCGTGCAGGACGGATCTCCGACCACGCCCTGACGTTCGCCGACCTCGACGCCTCGACGGTGTCGAGAGAGCTCGCCCGCGAGGTCGCCGGCGCCGAGGTCCACGTCCCCGACGGTGTGTTCCAGAGGCGATTCGTGACCCCACAGCCGGAGGAGACACGGCCATGACCGACCTCAAGCTCTACCAGGTGGGAACCTTCGCGGCGGGCAACCGCCTGCTCGGACCCGACGAGCGCACCGAGCAGGCGAGCGGTGAACGCAGCAACTCCATCACCTCGGGTCATCGCGCGTGCCGAGGCTGCGGAGAGGCACTAGGAGCCCGCGTCGTCCTCGACGCCGCGATGCGCGCCACGGGCGGTCGGATCGTGACCGTCAACGCGACCGGCTGCCTCGAGGTCTTCTCGACGCCCTACCCCGAGTCGGCCTGGCGCGTGCCCTGGCTGCACTCTCTGTTCGGCAACGCCGCGGCCGTGGCGTCCGGCGTGGCGGCGACGTTGCGGGCCCAGGGCCGCGATGACGTCCGCGTCGTCGCCCAGGCGGGCGACGGCGGTACCGTCGACATCGGCCTGGGCTGCCTGTCCGGGATGTTCGAGCGCAACGACGACGTGCTCTTCGTCTGCTACGACAACCAGGGCTACATGAACACCGGCGTCCAGCGCTCCGGCGCGACCCCACCCGCGGCCAACACGGCCAACACGCGCCCGGTCGGGACCCGGACCGGCAACGCGTTCGGCACGGGCAAGAGCCTGCCGGCGATAGCCATGGCACACGAGATCCCCTACGTCGCCACCGCAACGGTCGCGGACCTCCACGACCTCGAGGCCAAGGTCACGAAGGCGATGTCGATGCACGGTGCGCGCTACCTCCACGTGTTGGTGCCGTGCCCCGTCGGTTGGGGCACGGCGTCGGCGGACACGATCCGCGTGGCGCGGCTGGCCACGGAGTCGGGGAGCTTCCCGGTCTTCGAGGCCGTCGACGGCGAGGTCACCGGCGTACGACGGATCCGGCGGCAGGTCCCGGTCGACGACTACCTGCGGACGCAGACCCGGTTCGCCCACCTGTTCCGGGGCGACGGCATGCCCGACGTGGTCGCCCGGTTGCAGCGCCAGGCCGATCGCTCCATGGCGCACTTCGGGCTCCTCGAGGAGGCGGCACGATGACCACCGAGCTCCCCTTCGCCACCACCCTCGGCCCCGGCTCGAGCGCTGCGGACCTGACCGGCTCCTGGCGCACCGAGCGGGCGGTCTACGTCGACCGCACCGCACCCTGCGGCCACGCGTGCCCGGCCGGCGAGACGGTCCGCGACTGGCTCTACCTCGCGGAGTCCGGCGGTGCCGGCTACGAGGCCGCCTGGCGCGCGATCATGGAGGTCAACCCCCTTCCGGCCGTGATGGGCCGGGTCTGCTACCACCCGTGCGAGACGGCCTGCAACCGCGGCGACCTCGACGACTCCGTCGGCATCAACTCGGTCGAGCGGTTCCTCGGCGACGAGGCGATCCGACATGGCTGGACGGTGAGCGTCGACGCCCCGCCGACCGGCAGGCACGTGCTCGTCGTCGGCTCCGGGCCTGCCGGGCTCTCGGCGGCCTACCAGCTGGCGCTGGCAGGTCACGAGGTGACGGTGCAGGACGTATCCGAGCAGGCCGGAGGGATGATGCGATACGCGATCCCGCGCTATCGGCTGCCGCGCGAGATCCTCGACGCGGAGATCGACCGGATCGTCTCCCTGGGCGTCCACCTCGAGCTCGGCACGGAGGTCACCGACCTCGACGCGCTGCTCGCCGAGGGGGTCTACGACGCGGTCTTCCTGGCGCTCGGCGCCCGCCTCGCCAAGCGCGCGTACCTGCCGGCCGGGAGCGCCGCTCACGTGCTCGACGCGTTGTCGATGCTGCGGTCGACAGCCGACGGCGAGCCGCTCCTGCTCGGCCGCCGAGTGGCGGTGTACGGCGGCGGCAACACCGCGCTCGATGCAGCCCGCACTGCGAAGCGCCTCGGCGCGGACGAGGCCGTCGTCGTCTACCGCCGGACCCGCGAGCGGATGCCGGCCCACGACCAGGAGGTGCAGGAGGCCGAGGACGAGGGCATCACCTTCCGGTGGCTGTCCACCATCGGGCACGTCGACACCGATGGTCTGACCGTCGAGGCCATGGAGCTGGACGAGAGCGGTTTCCCGCAGCCGACGGGGCGCACCGAGCACCTCGCGGCCGACTCCGTCGTGCTGGCCCTCGGACAGGACACCGACCTCTCGCTGATGGGCGAGAGCGATCTCGACGTCCGCGACGGGGTCGTGGTGACAGACCCACTCACGATGGCGACCAACCGTCGTGGCGTCTTCGCCGGAGGCGACGTCTCGGCGGGGGATCGCTCCGTCACAGCTGCCATCGGCCAGGGCCGCCGTGCGGCCGCTGGGATCAGCGCCTGGCTGAGCGGACGGGCCGTCGAGGCGCCCACCGAGCCGGACCTCGCGCCGTACGACTCCCTCAACACCTGGTACTTCGAGGACGCACCTCGACAGCACCGGCCCCGTCTGGAGATGGTCAGGCGTCAGTCGACCTTCGACGAAGTGGTGCAGGACCTCGACGAGGGTACGGCGCTGTACGAGGCCCGCCGCTGCCTGTCGTGCGGCGGGTGCATCTCCTGCGACAACTGCTACGCGTTCTGTCCTGACAACGCCGTGATCAAGCTCGGCCCGGAAGGTGAGTACGCCGTCGACCTTGACTACTGCAAGGGGTGTGGTCTGTGCGTCGAGGAGTGCCCGACCGGCTCGATGCTGATGCAGCCGGAAGAGGTCTGACCTCGGCGAGAGTGCATCCCGGCGAGGGCCGGCCCGCGCTTCCACCGAGTCGGTCCGGACGATCCGGGCCGCTGACTGACCGCT
>CAWFVO010000011.1:0-978412 GCA_963819295.1 uncultured Actinomycetota bacterium | reverse complement strand
GCCATGCCGAAGGGTATCGAACACATGTTCGAGTGCCCTGCCGAAGCCCGCCGAAGTGCTGATCGGCTTCGGCGGGCTGCGACGTCAGCTGGCGCGCCCCGCACGCTGCTCGAGCTGCGGGGCGCTGAACCTCGGGCCCCCGGTCCCCGAGGTGTGGTGCGAGGTTAGATTGACCGTTCGCAACCGCCCCACACCCACATGGGTGGATCGCGGTGCTGGTCGACGACCGAGGGCCTGACGATGCCCGCCGGAGCATGGGGTCACCGGCGGGCATCCGGCAGCGCCCGAGGATGAGGGGCGCGACGTACCACCTCAGGCTACGGCTCCGCGTGGCCGTGAACAGCAGCGAAGTTCGACGTCATCTCGCCCTCAGACGGGCGGTACGACGCGGGCAACCCGCCGGCGTAGGGGGACGCCCGTCGACGGCGTCCACCGCCGACGGGCATCCACGTCGAGCCTATGAACGCGGCGAGGGCCACGCGCCGCCAAAAGTGACCGTTGTGCTGGGCGTGGTGAAGCCCGCCGGAGTCTCCAGGGCTCCAGCGGGCTTCACGGTCGAGTGTAGGTCGGCCAGGTGCGCCCCTCCGCGCACCGTCGGCACGGCCCGACACGGCTCAGCCCGGCCGGCCTCCCTCATCGAGGGAGTGTCCCCGGCAGCAATCGAAGCAACACACCCGGCAAGCGCCCCTGGCAGGAGTCGAACCTGCGACCTAGAGATTAGAAGGCTCTTGCTCTATCCAGCTGAGCTACAGGGGCCGGGGATCGCAAGGTCGGTCGACACAAACCTAGGCAGAACAGCACTGTGGTTCAGACCGCTGACGTTTCGATCTCCGGGCGCCAAGTATGCCAACCACGGCGCGCAGCACGGTCCGGGGCACGCGGCGGCTGGCATTCACAGACGCAGGTCGAGTCCCGCGGCCGATCAGGCTGGCTTGCGCGAGCCGCGCCGACACCATGAGTACGCGGTTCGTGCCCTATCGTGGGTCCTGTTGAAGGGATGGCTCTGCAAGCCGTCCTGGCCGCGCAAAGATGCTGCGGCTTGTATCTCGTACTCCTGGTCTTCGGTTCGCTGGACATCAGCACAGATGGGTGTCTTCAGCTGGCCGAGGGCACACTGCCCTCGGCACGAACAAGGGATATGAACATGGCTCAGGGAACCGTCAAGTGGTTCAACGCCGAAAAGGGTTTCGGTTTCATCGCGCAGGATGGCGGCGGTGAGGACGTTTTCGTTCACTACTCCGCCATCCAGTCCGGTGGTTACAAGTCGCTCGACGAGAACCAGAAGGTCGAGTTCGACGTCACCGCTGGCCCCAAGGGTCCGCAGGCCGAGAACGTCCGCGTCTCCTGACTTCACCACGAAGGGCCCCGACCGCAACGCGGTCGGGGCCCTTCGTGTGTGTTGTCCGCGACGGGAGCCGAGTGATGAGTGCGGAACGGCGGTTCAGATCGGTTTGTCTGCGAGGAGCTTGGGGCCGGGGTCCCGGAACCAGCGAGTGCCTCGGGCCCAGTAGTAGGCGATGGGGATGATCCCGATCGCCACCGCACCGAAGCCGATGCCGATCTCGGCGCCGGTGAGCCGGTTGGGGCCGAAGCAGCTCTGGACGAGCAGGAAGAGCATGAAGATCGCTCCGGCCCCGGGCCAGATCCCTACCAGGATCGCTCCCTTGAGCGACTTGAAGGCCACCTTGCGGTAGGCGACGACGACCGCGATCCCGGCCAAGGCGTAGTAGATGACGATCTGCAGCCCGATCGCGTTGATCGCATCGGTCATGATCGAGGAGAAGCCGCCGAGCTTGGTGGAGCCGACGAAGAGGAACAGGGAGACCGCCGAGACGACGAGCACAGCGAGCCACGGGGTCTGCCAGTGCTTGTGGGTCCGGCCGAAGGCCGCCGGAAGAGTGTGGTCGCGACCCATCGCGAACAGGGTGCGAGTGACCTGGATGAGGGTCGTCTCCAAGGTGGCGATGGTGGACAGCACGACCGCGAGGACGAGCAGCTTGCCGCCCCAGTTGGGTGCGACCAGATCGCCCAGGTCGCTGAGCAGGTTCGGGCTGTTCTGAATGTGTGCGGAGGAGAACATCATGTTGATCGCGATGGTGAAGACCTCGAAGAGCAGGAACACCCCGATCACTCCCAGCAGACCTCCTGCACCCGAGTTCCTCTCGCTGTCGTGGGTCTCCTCCGACAGGTTGGCGGTCACGTCCCAGCCCCAGAAGTAGAAGGCGGCCACCAACGCGGCGGCAGCGAACCCGCTCATCCCACCGAAGTGGCCCCACCCCCACAGCCAGGACCACGAGAAGCTCGCCGCGGACCCGCCGTGGATCAGGGCAGCAACACCGAAGATCGCCAGGATCGTGACCTCGATCCCGGTCATGATCCACTGCGCCTGGGCGGTGATGGTCACCCCGCGCAGCACCAAGGCGGCCATCATCAGGAAGACGAGAGCTCCGACCCCGATGGTGGCCCAGGTGTTGTTCGCCGCGGTATCGGAGAACAGGGAGAGGGTGTACGCCCCGGCAGGCAGAGACCCGGCAACCATGAAGATCGTCGCGCTGACCACCAACGACCAGCCCGCGAAGAAGCCCAGCACCGGATGCAGTGACCTGGCGACCCAGGAGTACGTGGCCCCCGCGTGGACGTCGAGCTTTCCCAGGTAGTTGAACGCGAGCGCGATCCCCAGCATCGGGATGCCACACCACAACAGTGCGGCGGGTCCGTAGAGACCAGCAGCGCCGATGAGGATCGGGGTTGTGGCCGCAAGCGAGTACGCCGGCGCGCTGCCGGCCAGGGCCATGATGACGGTGTCGAACGCATGCAGGGCGCCCGATTTCAGGTGATGGGTGTGGACCAGGTGCGGATCCGGGCCGGGGACGACGGTTTCAGGTGCGGCCATGGGACTCCCCTTCATGAGCTACCGAGATCCAGGCGCCAGTGAATCACTGGCGGCGGCGGCGTGGAAGAGCGAGGCAACCGCGACCAAGGGGGAGCAACACTGGGTTGAGATGTGAGGAACCCTTGAGGGAGGGGGTGACCGCCGTGGGTCACACAGCTGGCGTCGGCGGACCAACGGATCGGCACCGCAGGCTCTTCGATGTGCTCGAGGGGGTGGTCTCTCTGGCCTTCTTGTGCTGCGCTCTCACCGCAGGGACCGCATTCGTCATCGTGGTCGCCGTGCGAGCGATTGCCCACGTGCTGCACGGCGGCTAGCCCGAAGGCCGCCCCTGTGCGCGGCGGGGCGGAGCTCCCGCCTGTCGCGGATGGACGCCCGTCGGGACTGGGCCGTCGATGGCGGATGCTCACTGGAGCGAGCGCGCCTACGATGGCGCCATGACGGTCCGGGCTAGCGGCGTGCGGCAGCAGAGCATCTGGGCGAGTGTCGTCAGTGACGACGCTGAGAGCCTTCGCGATTGGCTGATCGGCCTCGGATTCACCGAGGACCTACTGATCCCCGGCGAGCGCGACGGGTTGATCCACCACTGCCAGCTGGACTGGCCAGAAGGCGGGCGGATCATGCTCTCCAGCACCGGTGAGCGAACGACGCCCTGCCGGCCGGGAACGAGTTCCTTGCACGTCGTGACGGCCGATCCTGACTCCGTGATGGCCCGGGCGCGCGCCTTGGCTGCGACCGTTGTGCACGAGCTTGTCGACCAGACCGACTATTCATCCCGCGATTTCACCGTGGCTGACCCTGAGGGCAATCACTGGACGTTCGCCACGTTTGCCGGCTAGCAATCGCGCACGAGCGCCGGAACCGGTTGAGGGGACGTCTGGTTCACCGAAGTCGCCCTCGTCCAGATCGGCGACGAGTCGCAGCACGACTTCCTGAAGGTCGCCGAGGAGGAGCTGCTCCCAGCGCATGCGTGGGTGAGCGCCGGGAGGAACCAGATCCCCGTCCTCAGGCCTGTTCAAGCGGCCCAGCCGAGAGTCCTACGGTGATGGAGACCACCCGGCAGGGTGTCGGGGTCCGCCTTCTTGGGAGGGCCATGAACATAGCGCGATTGAAGAGCCCGACGATTGTCCTGGCGGCGGTGGCCCTCGTCATCGGGGTCGGTGGCGGCGCGGTGGGCGCCACCCTCATCACCGGTGCGGACGTGAAGGACGGCTCCTTGACGGGGGCCGACATCAAAGAGGCAAGTGTGAGTGCCAGCCGGCTGCAGAAGCTCACGATCGGCGAGGGGCGGCTGAAGGACGGCTCGGTCACCGCCCCCAAGATCGCGAACAACTCGGTCACCTCCGGCAGGATCAAGGACGGCGCGGTCGGCACCAACGACCTGGCCAACGGGTCGGTGACGGCGAACAAGCTCGCGCCGGGAGCGGTCGCGTTCCCCCAGACGCTGTGGGGCCCCATGATCCGCAACCAGCAAGGCGCAGGCCAGAGCACCCTGGTGACCGGCCCGGACGCCGCCCATGGGCACCGGCAGCCTGGAGCTGAGCACCGACCGGGACGCCGACCTGGCCGCCTTCGGGGACTCGGTCGACTTCGCCGGGGATCCCGTCTGGCAAGCATCACCAGCCTGAGCTACTCGTCGTTCACGACCCGAGAACGCCGCTCTGATCCGGCATCCCGTCGCCTCGGATTCGAGATCAACCCGCACCTGGCCGACACGACTCCCGGCGGCGTGTTCGAGTTCACCACGCTGATCCTACCCGCCGGCCGCCAGTGCCACGGGATGGTCGACCACGCGAACATCCAGGACGACGCCAGCTGGTTCCTGACCGGTGCCGAGGGGACGACGACAGGGTGCACGCAGGCAGACCAGTGCACGTTGGCCGACTGGTCGATCGTCGCGACACCGCAACGTCCGCCGACGGACACTCACGCCGCCTGCGATCAGCACCGGCGTCTACTTCGCCTTGGCGCCTACTCCGGCGCCAGCCATCGACGGCGGTCGACAATTTCGTGTATCAACAACAGCTCACACGTTCGACTTCGAGCCGAACGGGGTGTTCCTCACAACATCCTGATCCGAATCACACCGGCGGCTGACCCGTCGTACGACGGGTCAGCCGCGGGACGACGCCATCCACTCCTCGACGTCGGACGACGTGCGGGGGAGTGCGGCGGAGAGGTTCCGGGAGCCGTCTGCGGTGACCAGGATGTCGTCCTCGATGCGGATGCCGATCCCGCGCATCTCCTCGGGCACGAGCAGGTCGTCGGACTGGAAGTAGAGGCCCGGCTCGACGGTGAGGACCATGTTCTCGGCGAGGGTGCCCTTGTTGTAGGCCTCGGGTGACGCCTGGCCGCAGTCGTGCACGTCCATCCCGAGCATGTGGCTGACGCCGTGGAGCGTCCAGCGTGCGTAGACCTTCGACTCGGGGTCGAGGGCCTCCTCGGCCGAGACCGGGAGGAGGCTCAGTGCCTCGAGCCCATGGGCCAGCACCACCATGGCGGCGTTGTGGGGGTCGGTGAAGGCGGCGCCGGGACGCACAGCCTTGATGCCCGCCTCCTGGGCGGCGTACACGAGGTCGTAGAGCTCGCGCTGCAGCGACGTGAAGGTGCCGTCGATCGGCAGGGTGCGCGTGACGTCGGCGGTGTAGAGGTTGTGGCCCTCGACGCCCATGTCGAGGAGCACGAGCTCGCCCCGGTTGATCGGCCCGGTGTTGTCGATCCAGTGCAGCGTGGTCGCGTGGGAGCCGCCGCCGACGATCGAGTCGTAGCCGATGTCGTTGCCCATCGCCCGCGCCCGCCGGAAGAAGGTGCCCTCCACCCAGCGCTCGCCGAACTCCAGCACCCGGTCCCACTCGGCGACGGAGTCGGTGAAGCCGAGCGTGGTGATGTCGCAGGCGGTCTGGAGCTCGGCGACCTCCCACTCGTCCTTGAGCAGGCGCATCTCGGAGGCGACCCGGGCGAAGTCCGAGTCGCGGGTCTCGTCGGCGGCGACGAGCCGGTCGACGCTCTCGGAGACGCCGCGGTGGATGCGGGTCTTCCCGCCGCTGGACAGGTCGGACTCGAGCCGGTCGATGTGGCGCACCTCGAGGCCGAGGGAGTCGGAGATCTCCTTCAGCGAAGGGCGTCGGCCCACCCAGAGCTCGCCGTACTGCCGGTCGCGGAAGAACTCGTCGGTGTTCCGCTCCGACCGCGGGCGGGCGTAGAGGATGCTCTCGCCGCCGTCGACGACCAGCACGGCGTCGCTGGTCTGGTTGCCGCAGAAGTAGGTGTGGGCGGTGTCGGGGCGGAAGCGGTAGTCGGTGTCGTAGGACCGCACCTTGAAGCCGCCGGCCGGGAGCACCAGACGCTCGCCCGGGAAGGCCTCGGCGAGCCGCAGGCGACGAGCCGCGGCGTACGGCGTGATCGGGTGCGGCGGCAGGTCGAGCTCGCGGTCGCCCCAGCCCTCGCGCATGAACGCGGAGTACGCCGCGGGCACCGCTGGGTCGTGCGACTCCGTGTGGAGCGTCGTCTCGCTGGTCTGGTCGGTGGTCGCGTCGGTGGTCTGTTCGCTCACGCGCGCAGCCTACGCCGCGACCCGTACGCGCGCGAAAGGGAAGAGGCGGCCCTTCGGTACGCTTCCGGCATGGCCGGTGCCCGCCGCGAGAGTGCCGTCTTCACGATCGTGGTGACGGCTCTGGTGCTCCTCTGCGCCGTCCCGATGACGATCGTCGTCGCCATGTCCGGAGCCCCCCGTGCGACGGTGCTCGCCGCTCTGCTCGCCGCCGTGCCGGTGGGTCCCATCGTCGCCTGCTTCCTGTGGCTCGACCGCTACGAGCCCGAGCCGCGGCGCCTCCTCGCCGGCGGCCTGCTGTGGGGCGTCTTCGTCGCCACCGCGATCGCGCTCCTGCTCGAGGGCGTGGGCGGCTTCGTCGGCGGGATCTCCGACCACCGGATGCTCGAGCTCGGCGCACCGGTGGCCGAGGAGCTGAGCAAGGGCCTCTTCCTCTTCCTCCTGCTGTGGTGGCGGCGGTCGGAGCTCGACGGTGTCCTCGACGGCATCGTGTACGCCGGCATGGTGGGCGTCGGCTTCGCCTTCACCGAGAACATCCTGTATCTCGCCAGCTCCTACAACGGCACCGACAACCTCGGTCCGGGCGGCGTGGACGCCCTGTCGGCCACGTTCGTGCTGCGCTGCCTCGCCAGCCCCTTCGCCCACCCGCTCTTCACCGCCTGCACCGGCGTCGGCGTCGGCCTCGCGGTCTCGTCGCGGCGTCGCTCGGTGCGGATCCTGGCGCCCATCGGCGGCCTCCTCGTGCGCGGTGTCCCTCCACGCGATCTGGAACACCTCGACCGTCTACGGGCCCGGCAACTTCGTGTCGGTGTACCTGATCCTGATGGCGCCGATCTTCCTGACCGGCGTCGCGCTGGCCGTGTGGGTACGCCGTTCCGAGGGCCGGATGCTCGCCGGGGCGCTCGCCGACGCCGCCCGTCGCGGGCTGCTGCCGGCCACCGACATCGGCTGGGTCGTCGACCTGTCGGCGCGGCGGCGCAGCCGCGCCTACGCCCGCGAGACCGGCGGACCGGCCGCGGAGCGCGCCATGCGCGAGTATCAGCAGGCGGTGGTCGAGCTCGGCTTCCTGCACAGCCGCTACCTTCGCGGCGTACCCCCGCCGGACTTCGCGGCCCGGGGTCACGACTACGTTTCACGCATCAGTGAGCTCCGACCCACGATCGCGTTTCCGGGACAGGTGGTACCGATCCGATGACCGACACCACGAGTGGTGCGCAGATGGTCACCGCGCTCGTGCGCCTGCGCGCGGCACTGCAGGGTGCCGTCCTGCCGCTCGAGCTGCCCGACGTGGAGGCCCACCGTCTGGCCCGCACCGAGATGGTCGACCAGCTCGAGGACTACGTCATCCCGCGCATCGTCACCCTCGAGGCGCCCCTGCTCGCGGTCGTCGGTGGGTCGACCGGCGCCGGCAAGTCGACGCTGGTCAACTCCCTGGTCGGCGCCGTCGTCACCGAGTCCGGCGTGCTGCGACCCACGACCCGCTCACCGGTGCTGGTGCACAACCCGGCCGACGCCGACTGGTTCGGAGCCGACCGGCTGCTGCCCGAGCTCGAGCGGGTCCACCACCCGACCCACGACCCGCAGGCGCTGCAGCTGGTCCCGCTCGACGTGGTGCCGCAGGGCCTTGCCATCCTCGACGCACCCGACATCGACTCCGTCGAGGAGAGCAACCGCCGGCTGGCCGCGCAGCTCCTGGCCGCTGCCGACCTGTGGCTCTTCGTCACCTCCGCCGCCCGCTACGCCGACCAGGTGCCGTGGGACTTCCTGCGCCAGGCGGCCGAGCGGTCGGCCGCGGTCGCGATCGTGCTCGACCGCACCCCCGCCGACTCGGTCACGACCGTCGCGTCCCACCTCGCGCGGATGCTCGCGGCGCGGGGCCTGAAGGACTCACCGCTGTTCACCGTCAACGAGGCGCCGCTGGACGACGCCGGGCTGCTTCGTCCGCGCGAGGTCGTGGAGATCCGCGCGTGGCTGACCGAGCTCGGTGCCGACGCGGGCGCCCGGGACGCCATGGTGAAGCAGACCATCGAGGGCGCCATCCGCTCGCTCACCCGGCGGGCCCACACGGTCGCCGACGCCTGCCTGGAGCAGACCACCGCCGTCGAGCGGCTCCGCGTCAGCGCGGACGCGGCGTACGACGAGGAGCTCCGCAAGCTGCTCGAGGCCTCCGCCGACGGCACGATCCTGCGCGGCGAGGTGATGGTGCGCTGGCAGGAGTTCGTCGGAACCGGCGAGCTGCTGAAGAGCCTCGAGGCCAAGGTGGGCAGGTTCCGCGACCGGATGGTGCACGCGATCAAGGGCAAGCCCGCGCAGGCCGAGCGGGTCAGCGTCGCCGTCGAGTCGAGCCTCGAGACCCTGATCGTCGAGCACGCCGAGGCCGCAGCCGAGCGGGCCTCGGCGTCGTGGGAGAGCCTCGCGCCCGGCCACGACCTGCTGTCGGACGTCGGCGACGACCTCGGTCGTGCCAGCCGTGGGCTGCGGCGCAAGGCGGAGCGCGCCGTACGCGACTGGCAGCAGGACGTGCTCGAGATGGTCCGCGCCGAGGGCGCCGACAAACGCAGCACCGCCCGCTTCCTCGCGTACGGCGTGAACGGGCTCTCGGTCGCGCTGATGATCGTGGTCTTCTCCCAGACCGCCGGTCTCACCGGCGCCGAGGTCGGCATCGCCGGCGGCGGCGCGGTGCTGGGCCAGAAGCTCCTCGAGGCCGTCTTCGGTGACCAGGCCGTTCGCTCGCTGGCTGAGCAGGCGAGCCGCAAGCTCGAGGTGCGGATCCGGGCCCTGCTCGAGGAGGAGCGGGCTCGCTACACCGACCTGCTCGTCAGCCTCGGCATCGACCCGGCGTCTGCCGACCGGGTCCGCAACGCCGCGCGCACCGTCGACGACCTGCGGTACGCCGACACCGGACGCGCGGGCACCCACTCCCACTAACCCCCGGAACTGTCGGTGCGGGTGGCACCAGTGTCTCTCGGTGTCGCCCCACACGGGCGGCAGCCGATGACGTGGGCAGCGCTGCACCGTGCTGCCGAAGCGGTGACATGGACGTGCCTCGGGCTGGTGCCTATGCCGGAAGTCGTCACGTGCCGAGACGAGGTCGCGGAGTCGCGGTCCTCAGAGTTGAGTCAGACGCCCCGGCGGGGCCGGGGGCGCTGCTGGTTGGTGCTAGATGCGAACAGGCTCGAGAGCGCGTCCTGGTTGATCGTGTCGAACCGTCTGGACCGAGGTGATCTGCGCCTTGGTGGCCAGCGAGCCGAACGTCGTTCACGTCCGCGAGGAACGCGTTGACCGACCGGTCGTCCGCGTCGATGGCGGACGTGCCGGGACGTTGAACTGCTGCGTGCCGTAGCCCGGTGTGCCCTGGACCCGCAGCGCGGTGGCGAGGAACTGGGCGCGGAGCATGTCCAGCCCGTTGTTCGTGGTGCCGTTGGCGACGAGGATCGGCAGGCCAGCCGTTGGCACCAGTCGCCGGTGTCGTGTAGCCGAACAGCGTCGGGTAGGCGCCTGGACGGCGTTCCACGTGGCGTCGGACACCGTGTGGTTCTTGTAGTAGCCCATCGTCAGGCCACCGAACTGCGCGACCTGGCAGTTGTTGACGGTGAACATCTTGTTGGCGTTGTGAACCACGAGGTTCAGGCTGGTGTCCTCGAAGGCGTTGAGGATGCCGTCGTCGAGCACCTGCTCAACGAGCGCCTTGTTCTCCGCGTTGTTGAAGTACAGGTCCACCTGGTACGTGTGGCAGCCGGGAAGCGCGTTCAGGTCGCGTCGAGCGAGTCGACGGACCCCATCACGTCGGGGATCACCTCGTCGTACGTGAGGAACTGCTCGGCGGCGAGCGTCTGCGGGTAGATGTCCTGACCGGCGGTGTTCGGCCACGAGCCGTCAGGCAACTGCCAGGCGACGAGCGCGAACTCGCTGGTGGACTGCCGGTGGTGGGAACGTCGCCGGGTAGGGCGGCGTTGGCCGCGGTCACGGCGATCGAGGGGCGCGGCGATCGCGGCGGCTGCCGCGAGGCCGAGGATGATCTTCTTCATGGAGATGTGCTCTTTCTGCTTGATGGTCGCGTGCGTCGCGCGCGCCGGTCGCGGGCAGTGACCCGTCCTGCGTGCGAGTGGTCTAGGTGACCTGTATCTAGGTCGCCGGGTCGGCGCCGAGGCACATGCGCCGACTTACGGGTTCGGTTACCTGTTTCCCGACCCCGACCCCGGAGCAACTTCGCAGGGCGTGATGTACCCCTACCTGCGCCTGACCCCGGAGCGGGCGAGTTCGGTGGGAGCCTGCAACTCGGGTCCCGGTCGCCGTGCGAACCGTTCAGGCGCGGGTTAGGTTGCACGGATGAGGCACGTCGTCGTTGCTCTTGCTGCGGTCGCCCTGGTGGTCAGCGGGTGCGGGAACAACGACTCATCGTCGCCAGCCGCGTCGGGCTCGTCGCCGACCGCCTCGACGTCCGACAGCGGTCCTCAGTCGGCCACTGCGTCCACCTGGACGGTCGAGGAGGCTGGTCGGCACTACCTGGCGATCACCAAGAACGGCATCGCCGACATCAACCGACTCAAAGCCCTGGAGGCCACCGCCTCGCTCTCCGACATCCAGTCGGCGTGCGGTGCCGTCTCCGATGACATGTTCTCGATGGTGCTGGCGGCCGAGTCCGGCAAGTGGCCGCCGTCGGTCCAGTCGTTGATGCGGGACTGGACGCAGGCGATCGCCGAGCAACGGGCGTTCTTCGCCCAGTGCGCCAGGGCCGACACGATCGCCGACGCACAGGACGCGCTCACCCCGTTGGGACAGCGCAACTCGGCGGACGAGTCGGCTCTCGTCCGCGCGGCCCTGGGACTGAGCGGGCCCCAGGCCTGACGTGGCAGGCGCCGCCGGGGGCGACTACTCCCACTAGGCTCAGACCTTGTCCGTCGATGGGGGTCGTACAAAGGGAGAAGATGTCGTCCTTGCTGGAAGGGGCCAAACGGCTCGTGTCTCGGGGCTCGGATCTGGGTGACCGCATCGAGGGCCTCGAGCAGGCGAGCGCAGCCGCGCGCGGCCGCCTCGACGACCACGTCGTCGACGAGGCCGAGGCCGCGGCCCATCGGGTCGCCACCCGGCTCGGGCTCACCGCCGACCACACCGTCGTCGCCCTCGCGGGGGCGACCGGCTCGGGCAAGTCGTCGACGTTCAACGCCCTGGCCGGCGTCGAGCTCACCTCGGTCGGCGTACGTCGTCCGACCACGTCGTGGGCGACCGCCTGCGTGTGGGGCAAGGAGGGCGCGACCGAGCTGCTGGAGTACCTCGACATCGCCCCACGCCACCAGGTCATGCGCGAGTCGCTGCTCGACCTCGGCAAGGAGGACACCGCGCTGCAGGGCGTGGTGCTGCTCGACCTGCCCGACCACGACTCGACCGAGGTGTCCCACCACCTCGAGGTCGACCGTCTGATCGAGCTCGCCGACCTGATGGTCTGGGTGCTCGACCCGCAGAAGTACGCCGACGCCGCCATCCACAGCCGCTACCTCGCACCGCTGTCGACCCACAAGGACGTGATGCTCGTCGTGCTCAACCACATCGACGAGGTGCCGGTCGACCGGCGCGAGTCGATGATGACCGACGTACGCCGTCTCGTCGACGCCGACGGGCTGATCGGCGTACCGGTGCTCGCGACGAGTGCGAAGACGGGTGAGGGCGTCGACGAGCTCCGCGACGAGATCGCTCGTCGGGTCAAGGCCAAGAAGGTCAGCCGTGCGCGCCTGGAGGCCGACGTCCGGAGCGCCGCGACCCAGCTGCAGCAGGCCAACGGCACGAGCACCCACCCCGAGCTGTCGAAGGAGCGGATCGCCGCCCTCGACGACGCGCTCGCCGTCGCCGCCGGCGTGCCCACGGTCGTCGATGCCGTGCAGTCCGCCACGCGGATGCGCGCCAACCGGGCGACCGGGTGGCCGGTCACTGCCTGGTTGTCGCGGCTGCGCCCCGATCCGCTCAAGCGCCTGCACCTCGACCTCGGCAAGGACGGCAAGCAGTACACCGGCCGCGGCCGAGCCGCCATTCCGGCCCCGACGCAGGTGCAGCGCGCCGGCGTCGACCGGGAGGTGCGCGCGGTCGCCGACACGGTGTCCGCGCCACTGACGCGCCCCTGGGCGGAGTCGGTGCGTCGGGCGTCGGTCTCGCGACTGCCCGACCTCAACGACCGGCTCGACTCCGCGCTCGGTGCCACCGAGCTCAACGTCGAGCGGATCCCCGTGTGGGCCGGGCTCGTGCGGCTGCTCCAGTGGCTGTTGCTGCTCGCCGCGCTGGCCGGGGCGGTCTGGCTCGGCGTGCTGGCGACCGACCGCTACCTCGGGGTCTCCGAGCCGTCCACGCCCGACGTGGCCGGCGTCCCGGTGCCGACCCTGCTCCTGCTGGGCGGCGTCGTGCTCGGCATCGTGCTGGCGCTCGTGTGCCGGCTGCTGGTGTCGGCGACGGCCCGCTCGCGGGCCCACTCCGCCGACCGCCGGCTGCGGACGGCGATCGCCGAGGTGGCCGACGAGCTCGTGGTCGCGCCCATACGGGCGGAGCTCGCGGCGTACGACGCGGTGCGCGACGGCCTCGCCCGCGCGCTCAAGTGACCCACCTGCTGTCCACATCCGGCTGAGCGACCCCCTTCTCCACAGGCCCCTCGCGCCGCAGCCGACACTGTCGGCGCCCGTCCCGAGGCTCGTGACCCGATCGACTGTCAACGAGACCGAGGAGACCCATGAACGAGACCTTCGTGACCCTGTCCGGCTGGCTGGGCGGCGACGTGACCATCAGGGAGGCGGCCGGAGTGCCGGTGGCCACCTTCCGGGTCGCGAGCACACCCCGCCGCTACCAGCGCCGTACCGACAGCTGGGAGGACGGCGACACCCAGTGGTACGCCGTGAACGCCTGGCGCGCGCTCGCCGAGAACTGCGACCGCTCCCTCCGCCGTGGCGATCCCGTCGTGGTGCACGGCAAGCTCAGCGCCCACGTCTGGACCAACAAGGCCGGCCTCGAGGTCACCACGTTCGAGATCGAGGCCGCGTTCGTGGGCCACGACCTCAACCGTGGCACCAGCAGCTTCGAGCGACGCAAGCCCGACGTCCCGACGGCCCAGGTGGCCGCCGACACTGACGACGAAGCCGCCGTGACCACGGAGGAGGCCACCGTGCAGGCGGCCTGAGGCCCGATCGGGAGGCCGCCCCGATCGGGCGTTCCGGGCATTCTCCCCGTAGGGTTTTGGACATGGCTGAATACGTCTTCACCCTGCGCAACGTGCGGAAGACGCACGGCGACAAGGTGGTCCTCGACAACGTCACGTTGTCGTTCCTGCACGGCGCCAAGATCGGCGTCGTCGGACCCAACGGCACGGGCAAGTCGACGCTCCTCAAGATCATGGCCGGGCTCGAGCACGCCAACAACGGCGACGCGATCCTCGACCCCGGCGCCACGGTCGGCATGCTCCAGCAGGAGCCGCCGCTGACCGAGGGCAAGACCGTCCTCGAGAACGTCGAGGAGGCGGTGCACGAGATCAAGGCCAAGATGGCGCGGCTCGAGGCCGCCTACATGGAGATGGCCGAGCCCGGCGCCGACGAGGACGCCCTGATGAAGGAGACCGGCGACCTCTCGACCGAGCTCGAGCACGCCGGTGCCTGGGACCTCGACGCCCGGCTCGACCAGGCGATGGACGCTCTGCGCTGTCCGCCGCCCGACGAGCTCGTCGACCACCTGTCCGGTGGGGAGCGCCGCCGGGTGGCGCTGTGCAAGCTGCTGCTCCAGCAGCCCGACCTGCTCCTCCTCGACGAGCCGACCAACCATCTCGATGCGGAGTCCGTGCAGTGGCTCGAGGGTCATCTCGCGTCCTACCCCGGTTGCGTCCTCGCCGTCACCCACGACCGGTACTTCCTCGACAACGTCGCCCAGTGGATCCTCGAGCTCGACCGCGGCAAGGCGCATCCCTACGAGGGCAACTACTCGACGTACCTCGAGACCAAGCAGGAGCGCCTCAAGATCGAGGGCGCCAAGGACGCCAAGCGCGCCAAGATGCTCGAGCGCGAGCTGGAGTGGGTGCGGTCCAACCCGAAGGCGCGACAGGCCAAGAGCAAGGCCCGCCTGGGTCGCTACGAGGAGATGGCCGCGGAGGCCGACCGCAACCGCAAGATCGACACCGCCGAGATCAACATCCCGGCCGGTCCCCGGCTCGGTGACGTCGTGCTCGAGGCGAAGGACCTGGCCAAGGGCTTCGACGGTCGCACCCTCATGCACGATCTCTCGTTCACCCTGCCGCGCGCCGGCATCGTCGGCGTGATCGGCCCCAACGGCGTGGGCAAGACCACGCTGTTCAAGATGATCATCGGCGAGGAGAAGCCCGACGACGGCGAGCTGGTCGTCGGCAAGACCGTCAAGATCTCCTACGTCGACCAGAGCCGAGGCGGCCTCGATCCGCAGAAGAACGTCTGGGAGCTGGTCTCCGACGGGCTCGACTTCATCAAGGTCGCGAACTTCGAGATGCCCTCGCGCGCCTACGTCGCGTCGTTCGGCTTCAAGGGCCCCGACCAGCAGAAGCGGGCCGGCGTGCTGTCCGGCGGCGAGCGCAACCGGCTCAACCTGGCGCTGACGCTCAAGATGGGCGGCAACCTCCTGATGCTCGACGAGCCGACCAACGACCTCGACGTCGAGACCCTGCAGTCCCTCGAGGACGCGCTCCTGGAGTTCCCCGGGTGTGCCGTGGTCACGTCCCACGACCGGTGGTTCCTCGACCGGATCGCCACCCACATCCTGGCGTGGGAGGGCGACGACGACGACGAAGCGAAGTGGTTCTGGTTCGAGGGCAACTTCGCCGCCTACGAGGACAACAAGATCGAGCGGCTCGGCCTCGAGGCGGCGCGCCCCCACCGGGTCACCCACCGCCGGCTCACGCGCGACTGACCGGTCGCGCAGCCGCGAGCGCGCGGGTCAGCTGGTGGGCCGGATGTCCATCTCGGGGTGGCAGGCGATCAGTCGGTCGGACACCGAGTCCATGACGCGGCCGAGCGCGGCGAAGTCCTCGGGGCTGACCAGGTCGACCAGGTAGTCGCGGACGCCGGTGACGTGGACGTGCGCGGCCTCGGCCAGCAGGGCGTACCCCTCGTCGGTGAGGCGGCAGACGATGCCCCGCCCGTCCTCAGGCGACGACGAGCGGGTCACGAGTCCGGCCTTCTGCATCCGGGTCACGGTGTGGGTGACCCGGCTCCGGCTGTGGGCCAGCGCGTCGGCCAGCTGGGCCATCCGCATCTGCTGGTCGGGTCGTTCGGAGAGCCGGACCAGGATCTCGTACTCGGTCAGTGAGAGCCCGAAGTCGTGCTGCAGGTCGGCGTCCAGGCGGTCGATGAGCAGCGTGATGCCGACCACGAACGCGCGCCACGAGGACTGCTGGTCGGCGTCGAGCCAGCGAGTCCCCCGAACCTCGGACATGGCGGAAGCCTACCGAGGACGCTTCGGAATCCGTTGACTCCGGCGCGTCGCAGGTCAGCCGAGCCGCTCGAGGATCAGGGCCATGCCCTGGCCGCCGCCGACGCACATGGTGATCAGGCCGGTGGTCTTGTCGTGCCAGTCGAGAGAGTTGAGCATGGTGTTCTGCAGCCGCGCACCGGTCATCCCGAACGGGTGGCCCACCGCGATGGCGCCGCCGTTCACGTTGAGCCGGTCGAGGTCGATGCCGAGATCCTGGTACGACGGCACCACCTGCGCGGCGAACGCCTCGTTGATCTCCACCAGGTCGATGTCGCCGATCGTCATCCCCGCATGGGCGAGCGCGCGCTTGGTGGCCTCGACCGGGCCGAGTCCCATGATCTCCGGCGAGAGCGCGCTGACCCCCGTGGCCACGATCCGGGCCAGCGGTGTGAGCCCGAGCTCGGCGGCCCTGGTGTCCGACATGACGATGACCGCGGCGGCCCCGTCGTTGAGCGGACAGCAGTTTCCGGCCGTGACCAGGCCGTCGGGACGGAACACCGGCTTGAGCTGCGAGACGGCCTCGAGGGTGACGCCGGCGCGAGGGCCGTCGTCGGCGGACACCACCGTTCCGTCGGGCGTGGTGACCGGGGTGATCTCGCGCTGCCAGAACCCGTCGGCGAGCGCCTTCTCGGCGAGGTTCTGGGACCGGACGCCGAACTCGTCGAGCTCGAGACGGGTCAGGCCGCGCAGGGTGGCGACGTTCTCGGCGGTCTGGCCCATGGCCATGTAGGCGTCGGGGACGACGCCGTCCTCGCGCGGGTCGTGCCAGGCCTCGCCGGCGGAGCCGTGCTCCGCGCGGTCGGCGGTGCGGGTCATGGCTTCGTCGAAGAGGGTGTTGCGGGTGTCGGGCCAGGAGTCGGAGCTGCCCTTCGCGAACCGGGAGACGGTCTCCACGCCGGCCGAGATGAAGACGTCGCCCTCGCCTGCCTTGATCGCGTGGAAGGCCATCCGGGTGGTCTGCACCGAGGAGGCGCAGTAGCGGGTGATGGTGGCCCCGGGTACGTCGTCCATCCCGTTCATGACGTTCACGATCCGGGCCATGTTGAACCCGCTCTCACCGCCGGGGAGCCCGCAGCCGAGGTAGAGGTCGTCGACCGTGTGCGGGTCGAGGGCCGGGACCTTGTCGAGGGCGGTCCGGATCATCGCGGCCACCAGGTCGTCGGGACGGACGTCCTTCAGCGACCCCCGGCCGGCCCGCCCGATCGGGGAGCGGGCGGCAGAGACGATGACGGCTTCGGGCACGGCGAGCTCCGATCGTGGTCGGGACGAGAGGGCGTCCTCACCCTAGTCCGCCCATCAGGACCTCCATCGACTGGCGCACGAAGGGCCGCCGCTGGCTCGCCGGCCGGCCGGAGGCGCCGAGGAGCACGCCGTCGAACGACGCCACCAGCGTCTCCGCCAGGGCGCCGCCCCGGTCCTTCCCGCGCGCCGAGAGGATGGACTCGACGAGCCCGATCAGCCGCCGCCGGAACGTCGCCAGCACGGCCGCCAGCTCCGGGTCTCGGGCGGCCTCCAGCGACAGCTCCATCCGCGCGAGCAGCAGCTCGCGCTCGTCGAGCCAGCGCATGAAGAACGCGGTCACGGCCTCGACGGCCTGATCGTCGCCCAGCGCACAGGTCGTCAGGTCGGTGGCGAGCTCCTCGACGTCCTCGGTGAGGCTGTCCGCGACGTACTGGGTGAGGGCCAGCACCAGGGCCTTGCGGGTGCGGAGGTACGCCGAGCAGCTCCCCTCGGGCAGACCCGCCTCGCGGTCGACGGCGCGGTGGGTGAGCCCGCGAAGCCCGTGCTCGGCCACGACGTGGAGGGCGGCCGCCAGCAGGAGCTCCATGCGGGGGCTGCGCGGCGGCTGGGTCATCGGTCCTCTCCCGGTGGGTGTGACGCGCGAGACTACCCGCCGACTTGAGCCGGTGAGGTGAGCGGCGTAGGTTCTACATACGTAGAGAATCTACAGAAGTAGAAAGGAGAGGGACATGCTGTCCTTCGACACCACCGCCATGAACGCCTACCTGATCGGCGTCTTCACGATCGCCGCGATCGCGCTGGTCCTCTCGCTCGGCGTGGTCACGACCGAGGTCGTGCGCAACCGCCGCCTCCGCCTGGCCCGCCACCAGTCGCTGCGCTCCTACTACGGTCACCTCGCCCTCCACCACTGAGCCGGGAGCCCCTCCGGGCTGGCAGGATCGGCACGTGCGTCACGTCTACGAGTGCCCCGTCCGCCGGGCCGACCTCCACCCGGGCGGGACCGTGAACAACGTCGCCTACGTCGACTACCTGCAGGAGGCCCGGATCGACGTCCTGCGTCGGCACGACACCCCGGTCTCGGCGCGGCGCGGCGAGGGTCTGGTCGTGGTCGGCACGGTCATCGAGTACCTCGTCCCGCTCACCCTGGCCGACCGCCCGCTGTACGTCGCCTCCTGGGTCACCGAGGTCCGGGCCGCCTCGTTCACGCTGGCCTACGAGCTCTTCACCGAGCCCGCCGACCCGGAGTCACCCGTCGTCCACGCCCGCGCGACGACCGCGCTCACGCCGTACGACTTCGGCGCGGAGCGCCCTCGCCGGCTCACCGCCGAGGAGCGGGAGCGGCTCCTACGAGATCCCGAGCCCTCGCCGTTCGCAGACCAGGCACGCGCCCCTCGCCCGGCCCCCTGGAGCGACGCGGCCTGGCGCGAGGGCGTGCGGGTGCGCTTCTCCGACGTCGACCTCCTCGGCCACGTCAACAACGTCCGGTACCTCGACTTCGTGCAGGAGGCGACCACGAACCTGCTCGTCGACTGCTTGCGCGAGGCCGCCGTCGAGGGCCACGTGGATCTCGTGATCGCCCGGACCGAGATCGACTACCTCGGGCAGATGAACCTCCGCCCCGAGCCGTACGACGTGTGGGCGCGCGTCACGGAGGTCGGTACGACGTCGGTGGGGTTCGAGGCCGAGATCCGTGACGGTGACCGTGTGATGGCGCGGTGTCGCACGGTGGAGGTGTCCCTCGACGAGGACGACCGTCCTCGTCCGCTCATCCCCGAGCACCGCGCTGCGTTCGAACGGCGACGAGCTCGCCGGGGTCAGGGACTGACGAGCGCGCCGAGCGAGCGGAGCCGGCGCAGCCCGCGGTGCCGGGCGACCCGGACGGCGGTCGCCTTCATGTCGAGCGCGGCGGCGGTCGAGGCCACGTCGAGGCCGACCACGTCGATGCAGGCGACCACCTGACGCTCGCGCTCGGGGAGGTGTGACAGCAACCAGGTGACCCAGCTGTCGGAGTCGGGCCCGGTCCCCGCCTCGGGTGCCTGCCACCGACTGTCGATCTCGAGGGTGTCGGTGGCGGCCGGAGTGGTCATCCGGCGCATCGACCGGCGCTCGACGTTGCGTGCCTGCAGGCGGCCGATGCCGAACAGCCAGCCGGCGAAGTCGGAGGAGGAGCCGCGGAAGTCGGCGATCTTCGAGGCCGCGGTCAGCCAGGTCTCGGAGGCGACGTCCTCGGGTGTTACGCCGGCGTCGCCGGAAGGGAAGGTGCGGAGCCAGACCAGCAACCGGCCGGCATGTGCGATGTAGAGCGCGCGCCACGCATCGGGGTCGCCGTCCTTGGCCCGCGAGATGGTCTCGTCGTCGGCCGTGAGGACGGTGTTAATCGCCCGAGCCCGTCAGGAGACGGGACGATGATCCCGTACTCGAACCAGACCCACTCTCGGATCCGCTGGAGTCTCCTCCGTCCTTGTCGTGCCCCGAGCCGTCGCCCCCGGACCCGGTGGCGTCGTCGGAGCCGCGCCGTCGGACCCGTCCCCGTCGGACCCGCCGTTGCCGCCCTGCCGTCGCCGCCGTCGGAGGGGTCGTCACCGCGGGTCCCGATCGGAGTGCGTGCCGTCATCGCCGGGACCGTTCTGGTTCCCCGGTCCGGAGTTGTCGTGCTGCGCGGACGAGGGGCCCGCCGAGGGTCCGTGGTGGTCGTCCGTTCCGGGTATGCCGGTGAGCAGTACCCCGCCCAGCGGTCCGGAGTCTCCCGGGGATCCCGGCTCGTCCGCCTGCTGGTTCGATCCCTGGTCGTCGTGGCGGGCGTTCGTCGGACCGGACGAGGGTGGCGTGGGGTTCTGAGTCAGCTGCGTGCTGATCGGGGGTGCGGGGGAGTCGTGGGTGTGGGTCAGCTGGTCGGCGGCCGCCGCCGCACCGGCGGTGATGGCGGCCACGGCGGCGGCCGCGGCAAGCGCGCGGGCCGCCGGGCTGCCGAACGTGACGGGCACGACAACGCCCGGCGAGGCAGTCGAACTGGCTGCCAGGTCGGCGAGCCGGCGTACGAATGCCTCGTCGGGCAGAAGGACCGGGATCTCGGCGCGAAGCGATCCGGGTGTCACATGCGACCTCCCTCTCCGACCGGCTGGCGCCTCCGCTGTCCTACAGGGGGATCGAGGACGCGGAGGCACCAGCCTTCAGGATCAGCTGTGGTTGGCGCCGTCGTCTCCGCCGCCGCCGTTGTCACCATTGTCATTGCCGTTGTCGTCGCCCTGGTTGTCGCCCTGGTCCTGACCCTGGTCGTCGCCCTGGTCCTCGGCCCTGGTCGTCGCCCTGGTTGTCGTCACCGGGGTTGTCGGCGTTGCCGGGACCGGAGTTGTCGTCACCGGGGTTGTCGGCGTTGCCCGGACCGGAGTTGTCCACGCCGGGGCTCTCGGCGTTGCCCGGACCGGAGTTGTCCACGCCGGGGGTGTCGTCGCCCTGGTTGTCGCCCTGGTCCTCGCCCGGCTCGTCCTGACCCGGCACGTCCTCGCCCGGCTCAGGGGTGGCGTGCTCGGTCGGGTCCTCGCCGGGCTCCGGGGTCGCGTGCTCCGTGGCGTCCTCGCCCGGCTCCAGAGCGTCGCTCCCATGGGAGTTTGTACGTGACTGGGTGTGGTGCTGGTTCACCGACGTGGTGTGGGTAGCCGGCGCTGCGGGGCTGCCGCCCTGCGCGAACGCGCCCGCGGCGTAGCTGCCGCCGACTGCTACGACGGCCAGCGAGCCGCTGATGGCGAGCATCCGGCGGACCTGACTGCTGAGCATGACTTCTCCTCGGGGGTAGGAATCGCGCTGATGTCCTGTACCTGTCGCGAGAAGGCCCCTGCGTTACATCAATCGAAGGAATTCACCATGAACTGGGCCGCGTGAGTCACATACTCCCAGAACTGGGCGTCCTGCTCGGGTGGCAGCGCGATCTCGTCGAGGGCCGCCCGGAAGTGGTGGAGCCAGTGGTCCTTGGCGTCCGGAGTGACCGCGAACGGTGCGTGGCGCATCCGGAGCCGCGGGTGGCCGCGTCGGTCGGAGTACGTCGTGGGGCCGCCCCAGTACTGCATGAGGAAGAGGCGGAACCGCTCCTCGGCCGGGCCGAGGTCCTGCTCGGGGTAGAGCGGGCGGAGCACCTCGTCCTGGGCCACCCCGCGGTAGAAGGCGGCGACGAGGGCGGTGATCGTCTCCTCGCCGCCGATCTCGTCATAGAACGTCGTCACTGCGCCATTGTCCCCAGGGCCTTCCGGGGCCGAGGCACCGGTCGTCACGCGTCCGCCGGCTCGGTGGTCACCGTCGTGGGGTCTTCGCCGTTCCCATGGGTGCGGTTCATGACCACGGAGGTCGGGTACGGCGCCGCGATGCCCTCGTGGTCGAAGCGGGCCTTGATCCGCTCGCGCATCACCCGCGCGACCCGCCACTGCTCCATGGGTGCGGTCTTCAGCGTCAACCGCAGGGTGATCGCGTCGGGCGTCATCGCCTCCACCCCCCAGATCTCGGGCTCCTCGATCACGACGCCCTCGAAGTCCTCGTCGCGCCACAGGTCGTCCGCGACGTCGGTGAGCACGCGGCGTACGCGCACGAGGTCCTCGTGCGCGCTGACCTGGACGTCGAGCACCGTGCGGGCCCAGTTCTGGCTCATGTTGCCGACGCGGAGGAGCTCGCCGTTGCGGACGTACCAGACCGTGCCGTTGGTGTCGCGGAGCCGGGTCACGCGGAGGCTCACGGCCTCGACGGTCCCGGACAGGCCGTCGCCCAGGTTCACGACGTCACCCACGCCGTACTGGTCCTCGAAGATCAAGAAGATGCCCGACAGGAAGTCCTTGACCAGGGTCTGGGAGCCGAACCCGAGCGCGACCCCGAGGATCCCGGCGCTGGCGATGATCGGCCCGATGGCGAACCCGAGGGCGCTCAGCATCATCGTGAAGATCACCGCGACGATGACGCCCGACGTGACGCTCTTGAGCAGGCTGCCCATCGCCTGCGCGCGCTGCACCCGCCGGGTGGAGCCGGGCGTCGGCTGCTGGGCGTTGCGGCCGAGGGTCGCCTGCGCGATCCGGTCGGGCAGGACGCCTTCCTCGGCACGGCGGACCAGGCGGTCGATCAGCCGGTGGGCCACGAACTGGAGGACCAGGCCGAGCAGGGCCAGCGCGATCAGGGTCCCCGACGCTTCGGCAACCGCCCTTCCGGTTGCGCCCCAGTCGAGATCGGAGAACGCGTTGAGAGCTGGAGGCATGGCTACCAGTATCCTCGTCGCGTGACCTCGAACTCGCCCCTCCCGCGCCGGGCGGCGCTCGTTGTGGGATCCGCCACGCTCCTCGTGCTGGCGTACGCCGGACCAGCGGCCGCCGACATCCCGGTCCACTGGAGTGACCCGGCTCCGGTGCCGGTCCTGCGCGACCTGTTGATCTTCATCGGCATCCCGCTGTTGATCACGGCGTGCATCTTCGCGGCGATCTACCTGCCCGGAATCATCCGCGGAGAGTCGGTCGCTCCGGCCGGCACCCACACCGACGACCAGTGGTTCGGCGGGCGCCGCGCCACGGCCGAGCTGGAGCCGTCGACTGCAGGCCGCGAGGCGGACGAGACCGAGAGCGCCCGCGACACCGGCGGCGCCTCCGGCACCTGGTGATCGCGGTGTCCCGCGAGTTCACCGCATCGCAACGGGTCGCCCTGGATCAGACCATCCGGGCCGCCGAGCAGGTGTCCAGGTTCGAGTTCTCCGTGTTCGTGGGTGCAGCCGAGGGGGAGCCCCGCGCCTTCGCCGAGCGGCTCCACGCCTCACTCTCCGCGCCGTCGCGCAGCATCCTCGTCATGGTCGACCCGACGGCCCGCCTGCTGGAGATCGTCACCGGCAGCGAGGTCCGTCGGATCCTGACCGATCACGACGTAGCCCTGGCCGTGCTCGAGATGCGCACCGAGTTCGCCTCGGGCGACCTGGTGCGGGGCCTCCGCCGCGGGATCAGCATGCTCGCCATGCAGTCCCGCGCCCCGCGCACCCTCCACGCCGAGGTCTGACGCCGAGTCGGCAGCTGCCGACTCGGCGCGCTTCCGGTGCCTGTTTGCTGCCGACTCGGCGTGTTTCCGGTGCCTGTTTGCGCCGACTCGGCGCGTTTCGCGTGTCTGTTTGCGCCGACTCGGCGTCAGTCCTGGGCGTCCTTCTCCTGGGCCGCCAGGGCGCGGACCACGTCGGCGCGCCCCTCGCGCACGTAGCGCTTCGCGGCGGGGTTGGCGGGCGACTCGTCGAGCCAGCGGTCCAGCCGCTCGACCAGTGCGGGACTTCCCATCGGCACCGGGAAGGCACCTTCGAGAGTGTTCGACGCCATGTGGGTGCCGAGACGCTCCCAGATGTCGTCGGCCGCCTCGAGGTACTTCTCGACGTACGGCTCGAGCAGGTCCTCCTGGCCGTGCCGCATGAAGCTGGCCGCGATCGAGCGATGGGTCTCGTTGGGGGTGTCGGGGTTCGCGACCAGGTCCGTCCACGCCCGCGCCTTGGCGTCGGCGTCCGGACGCGAGGCCCGGGCCGCAGCCGCGTGCTCCTGGCCGGAGATGGTGCGATCGCGCTCGAGCTCCTCGTCGATCCGGGCCTCGTCGGCCGCACCGGCCCGGGCCAGCCCGATCACCATCGCCCAGCGCAGGTCGGTGTCGATGTCGAGGCCCTCGATCACGAACGAGCCGTCGAGCAGCCCACTCAGGTCGGCGACAGCCTGCTCGGACCGCGCGGCCGCGGCGTAGGTGCGGGCGAACGTCAGCTGGAGGTCGCTGCCGGCCTCGGCGGCCAGCAGCAGCTCGCGTACGCCGGACTCCCAGCGCGCCCGGAGCTCGTGGCGCCGCGACGGGTGGGAGTAGATGTTCACGGCGGCCGCGGCGTAGTTCGGGAGCGCGCGTACGCCGAACGCGTCGGTCTCGGTCGCGAGGTTGGCCAGCACCAGGGTGACGAAGTCGGTCGCCGTCATGTCGGCGTCGCGGGTCATGTCCCACGCCGCGCCCCAGCACAGGGCCCGCGCCAGCGAGTCGTCGAGCAGCCGGAGCCCACCCACGACCGTGGCCAGCGACCTCTCGTCGAGGCGGATCTTGGCGTAGCTGAGGTCGCCGTCGTTGAGCAGCAGCAGGTCGGGCTGCGTCTCCCCGACGAGCTCGGCGATCTCGGTGAGGTCGCCCTCGATGTCGGTCTCGAGGTTGCGGCGACGGACCAGGCGACCGCCCACCTCGTCGTACAGGCCGATGCCCAGGCGGTGCCTGCGCAGGGTCGCGTTGTCGCCCGCGGCGGACTGGCGAACGCCGAACGAGGCGAAGGTGCCGTCGCCGGCGAGCTCGAACTCGGGGGCGAGGGTGTTGACGCCGCTGGTCTGCAGCCACTCCTTGGCCCAGGCGTCGAGCTCGCGACCGGACGCCTTCTCCAGCGCCGTGAGCAGATCGACGAACTCGGAGTTCGCGAACGCGTGGTCCTTGAAGTACTGCCGCAGGCCGACCATGAACGACTCGAGCCCGACCCACGCGACCAGCTGCTTGAGGACCGACGCCCCCTTGGCGTAGGTGATGCCGTCGAAGTTGACCTCCACGGCATGCAGGTCGTAGTTGTCGGCCGCGATCGGGTGGGTCGACGGGAGCTGGTCCTGGCGCAGCGCCCAGTTCTTGCGGGCGTTGGTGAACCCGGTCCAGGCCTCGGTGAACTCGGTGTTCTCGACGGCCGCGTGATAGCACGCCCACTCGGCGAACGACTCGTTCAGCCAGAGGTCGTCCCACCACTTCATGGTCACCAGGTCGCCGAACCACATGTGCGCCATCTCGTGGAGGATGCACGAGCAGCGGAACTCGTAGAACGCGGCGTCCTGACGGCTCCGCGGGAGGTACTCGTCGCGGATCGTGACCGCACCGGCGTTCTCCATCGCGCCCGCGTTGTACTCCGGCACGTAGAGCTGGTCGTACTTCACGAACGGGTAGGGGAAGTCGAAGGCCTCCTCGAAGAACTCGAAGCCCTGCTTGGTCAGCTTCAGCAGCTCGTCGACGTCGAGGTGCTCGACCAACGACTGGCGGCAGTAGTGGCCGAGCGGGATCTGGCCGTAGGGACCGTCGTACACGTCGAGGTGCTCGTGGTACTCGCCGGCGATCAACGCGGTGATGTACGTCGACATGCGCTTGGACTCGGGGAAGCTCCAACGGGCCTTCTCGTCGCCGAGGTCCTCGGGCTCCGGGGTCGGGGAGTTGGAGACGACCTTCCAGCCGGCCGGTGCGGTGACGGTCCAGGTGAACACCGACTTCAGGTCGGGCTGCTCGAACGTGGTGAACACGCGGCGGGCGTCGGGCACCTCGAACTGGGTATAGAGGTAGATGCGGCCGTCGACCGGGTCGACGAACCGGTGGAGCCCCTCCCCGGAGTGGGAGTAGGCGCAGTCGGCCCGGACCACCAGCTCGTTCTCGGCCTGCAGACCGGTCAGGGCGATCCGTCCGTTCTGGTACGACGAGGCCTCGTCGAGCGGCTCGCCGTTCAGCGTGATCTCGTGGACGATCGCGTCCACGAGGTCTGCGAACGACTCTGCGCCGGGCTCCCGGCAGGTGAAGCGGACGGTGGTCGTGGAGGCGAAGATCTTGTCGCCGGTCGTGAGGTCCAGGTCGATGGAGTACGACGTGACGTCGAGGAGGGCGGCGCGGGTGGCGGCCTCTTCCCGGGTGAGGTTGGTTCCAGGCATGCGGAGCATCCTGCCACTGGGTGTGAGAGGCCCAACAACTCAGTCCCGACCACGACCAAGCCACGTTTCGGCTCGCGAGTCCTTGCCCACGGGCCCGGGAATGCCTCGCTCGAAACACCGGTTGCCCAGACATGACCGTCTCGAGTGCTACGTCCCCCGCCCCTGCCACAGATGTCGCCGATTTCTGGTTCGACCCGCTCTGTCCCTTCGCCTGGATCACCTCGCGCTGGATGCTCGAGGTGGAGGAGGTTCGCGAGGTCAGGGTCAACTGGCGCGTGATGAGCCTGTACTTCCTGAACAAGGACCGGGACATCTCCGAGGACTACCAGGCGCGCATCCAGCGCGGACTGTCGGTGGGGCGGGTGCTGATGGCCGCCCAGCAGCAGGTGGGCCCGGAGGCCCTGGGGCCTCTCTACACCGCGCTCGGTGTCCGGATCCACCACGAGAAGCAGGACCTCGGCCGCGAGCTCGTCGCGAACGCGCTCGCGGACGCCGGGTTGCCGGCGGAGCTCGCGGACGCGATGGACGACTCGTCGTACGACGAGCCGCTGCGCGCCTCCCACCAGGAGGCCATGGACCGCGTCGGTGACGATGTCGGTACGCCGACCATCGCCTTCAACGGCTCGGCCTTCTTCGGACCGGTGCTGAGCCGGATCCCGCGGGGCGAGGACGCCGGCCGGATCTGGGACGGAACGATCGCCCTCGCGGACTACGACTACTTCTTCGAGATCAAGCGGACCCGCACGGGCGAGCTCGACTTCAGCTGAGCCCGCACGTCGGCTGATCGCGGCGCACCACGCCGTGGGGGTCGACGTGGCTGTGCGAGGATCCCTCACGTGGTCTCCCGCGGGACAACGGAGCCGGCGGGCGGCGGCGTCATCCCGCCGCAGATCGGCGAGCCGCTCTGGCCGCCCGTGGTCTCGTTGCTGGCCTTCATCGTCCTCAACGTCAGTCTGCGTGTCTGGCTGCCGAGCGAGGGGCTGGTAGGCGGGCGCTGGCTGCTTCCAGCGATCGAGCTGGTGCTGGTGGTCGTGCTGGTGGCCGCCGACCCGCGCCGTCACTCGCGGCGAGCGCTGCGCCGGCTCGTACTGACCCTCGTCACCGTGCTTCTGGTGTCGGCCCTGTGGGCGACGGCGGTGCTCATCTACCGACTGATCACCGGGTCGAAGGTCACCCAGGACCCTGGCCCGCTCCTGGCCGCCGGCACCCTGGTCTGGCTGGGCAACACCCTGGCGTTCGCGTTGCTGTACTGGTTGATGGACGGCGGCGGCCCGATCACGCGGGCCCACCGGCCGACCCCGCTGGACTTCGCCTTCACCCAGCAGATGAGCCCGGAGCTCGCGCCCCCGGGGTGGCGGCCGGTCTTCCTCGACTACCTCCACCTCGGCTTCACCAACTCGACCGCGTTCAGCCCCACGGACGTCATGCCGCTCACGCTCGGGGCGAAGTACTCGATGCTCCTGCAGTCGACCGTCTCGCTCGCCCTCTTCGGCCTCATCGTGGCGCGGGCCGTCAACGCGTTCACGTAGGGGAAGGGGATAGCCTCGCGGGATGAGCTCGGACCCCTCGGACCTCGCGCTGCTCACCGTCGCCCTCGACCAGGCCTCCGACGTGCTGGGCCGGGTCGGCGACGACGAGCTGTCGGCGGCCACGCCGTGCAGCGACTGGAGCATCAGCGACCTCGTCGACCACCTCGTCAACGCGCCGTCCCAGTTCACCACCATGATGCGCGGTGGGGAGCCCGACTGGGGTGCGCAACCTCCCCATGTCGGCTCCGACCGCGAGACCCGCTTCCGCGCGGCGGGCGACGAGCTCCTCGAGGCCTGGCGCGCCGGCGGCGACGGCGATCAGCGCAGCCCGCTGGAGTGGCAGCTGGCCGAGCTGGCGGTGCACACCTGGGACCTCGCGACCGCCGTACATCAACCGACCGGCGACCTCGACCCGGCGGTGGCCGAGCGTGGCCTCGCCTTCATGCAGGGGGGACTGACCTCCGACAACCGCGCGCCGGCGTTCGGACCCGAGCAGCCGGCCCCGCCCGACGCGGACGCCTACGCCCGGATCGCGGCGTTCGCGGGCCGCTCGGTCTGAGCACGACCGTCCTGCCACCACCGGAAATCGACTGGCGCCGCGTCACTAGGCTTCGGCTATGACCCATGGTTCCCCTGAGCGTCCTCGAAGGGTCCTGTCCGCCGTCGCGTGGCCGTACGCCAACGGCCCGCGCCACATCGGCCACGTGGCCGGTTTCGGCGTGCCCTCGGACGTCTTCAGCAGGTACATGCGGATGGCCGGCCACGACGTACTCATGGTCTCCGGCACCGACGAGCACGGCACGCCGATCCTGGTCGCCGCCGACGTCGCGGGCGTGAGCGCCAAGGACCTCGCGGACAAGAACAACGCCGTGATCGTGCAGGACCTCGTCGACCTCGGTCTGTCCTACGACCTCTTCACGCGGACCACGACGGGCAACCACTACCGCGTCGTCCAGGAGATGTTCACGACCGTCCACCGCAACGGCTACATGGTCGAGCGCACCACCCAGGGTGCGGTGAGCCCGTCGACGGGGCGCACCTTGCCCGACCGCTACATCGAGGGCACCTGCCCGATCTGCGGGTACGCCGACGCACGCGGCGACCAGTGCGACAACTGCGGCAACCAGCTCGACCCGACCGACCTGATCAACCCGCGCAGCAAGATCAACGGCGAGACGCCGAAGTTCGTCGAGACCCAGCACTTCTTCCTCGACCTGCCCGCGCTGGCCGACGCGTTGGGGGAGTACCTCAGGGGTCGCGAGGCCTCGGGCTCCTGGCGGCCCAACGTCATCAAGTTCTCCCTCAACCTGATCGAGGACCTGCGGCCGCGCGCGATGACGCGTGACATCGACTGGGGGATCCCGATCCCGCTCGCCGGCTGGCGCGAGCAGACCGGGAAGCGGCTCTACGTCTGGTTCGACGCGGTCATCGGCTACCTCTCGGCCTCGATCGAGTGGGCGCGTCGCCTCGGCGAGCCCGAGCGCTGGCGCGACTGGTGGAACGACCCAGAGGCGCTGTCCTACTACTTCATGGGCAAGGACAACATCGTCTTCCACTCCCTCATCTGGCCCGCCGAGCTCCTCGCGTACGACGGGCGCGGCGCGCTGGGCGGGGAGCCGGGACCCTTCGGTGACCTGCAGCTGCCCACCGAGGTGGTCTCGAGCGAGTACATGACGATGGAGAGCAAGCAGTTCTCCACGAGTCGCGGCCACGTGATCCTGGTCGGCGACATGCTGGCGCGGTACCAGCCCGACGCACTGCGCTACTTCATCTGCGCGGCCGGCCCCGAGACCTCCGACTCCGACTTCACCTGGGCCGACTTCGTGCTGCGCACCAACTCCGAGCTCGTCGCGGGCTGGGGCAACCTGGTCAACCGGACGGCCACCATGATCTCCAAGAGCTTCGGTGAGATCCCGCCCGCCGGCCCGCTCGAGCCGGTCGACGAGGCGGTGCTCGCGGCCGTCCGGACGGGTTTCGACACCGTCGGCGACCTGGTCGGCAGGCAGCGGTTGCGCGCAGCGATCGCGGAGGCGATGCGCGTCGTCGGCGAGGTGAACAAGTACCTCACGGTGACCGAGCCCTACAAGATGAAGGACGAGTCGCAGCGCGAGCGCCTCGGCACGGTCCTCCATGTCGCCGCCCAGTGCGTCCTCGACTGCAACACGATCCTGGCCCCGTTCCTGCCGTTCTCCGCCAACGCCGTGTGGACGACGTACGGCGGCGACGGCGAGTTCATGCCGATGCCCCGCACCGAGTACGTCGAGGACCTCGATCCCGACGACGGCGCCGGCCTCTACGTCTACCCCGTGATCACCGGCGACTACTCCGGCACGCCGCGCTGGGCCAGCCGCCCGGTCGCGGTGGGGGCGAAGGTCGCCAAGCCGACGCCGATCTTCACCAAGCTCGACCCGGGCGTGGTCGAGGAGGAGCTGGCGCGGCTCGAGGCCTGAACACCCACCGTCGCCCCACCCGCTTTGCTCCGATGCCGGTCGAGCCCTCAGCAACAACCCGATCGCGCCCACGCCGTGCCCTCGTCGCTCGGGCACGGCTGCGCGCTCAGAACCCGCGGGCGGAGTAGGGGCCCACGTCGGTCCGGAAGGCGCGCCAGAGCTCGCCGACGGCACCTGGACGGTGCTCGGCGAGGACTCCGGCGCGGTGGAGAGCCGCGAGGTTCGCGCCCCCCAGGTACGCGGCGCCGAGCGCGCTCACCGGGAGGGAAACCTCGGCATCGTCGTCGGTGCGGGTCACGTCGGCCGTACCCTCCTTGACCCGGATCCGCCAGCGCCCGGCGTTCCAGGGGGCGGGCTCGTCGGCCACGTCGACCACGACGTCGCAGTCGCCCTCGTACCCCCGCTGTGCCAGCGCCTCCGGCAGGTCCACGGGACGCACCCACAGGCTGTCGAACGGGCGGACGTCGCCGAGTCCGCGCGGACCCTGCACCCACGACAACAGCGGGTCGGCCTCGGCCACGCCGTGCAGCGTGATGGTTCCGGCCAGGTCGAGATCGACGACCCGTCGCACGAGCGCCAGCCGGCTGGCCGGGGCACCCGAGATCTGCCGTACGTCGACCTCGGCCGCGGGCCGCGAGTTCGGCCACTTGTGGGTGCGCTTGAACACGACGTAGCCGACGTCGCGGCCGTCACGCATCGCGAACAGGATCCGGGGCGCCTCGCCGTCTCGGATCTCTGAGGGCGTGAGGTGGCTGAGCTCGGCGAAGAAGGCAGTCGTCGCCGACGATGGTGCCGACGCACTGCGACATCACGTCGAGGTCGACGCGGCGCCGTCGCTCGGGCACGCCCTGGTCGGTGATCGTCGCGAGCCGGGTCGAGATCGCGGCCGCCTCGTCGTCGAGGTGGGGTGCGGTGAAGGTGGTGCCGCGGCCGACCTCGACCGTCAGCTCCAGGGAGGCGAGACCGTAGCCGTGCCGGCCGTAGATCCCCGGCTCGCTGGCGTGGAGGGCGGTCAGGTGGAGGCCCTCACGCCGGGTCTGCTCGAAGTGGTGCCGCATCATCGCGGTCAGGAGACCGCGGCGGCGATGGTCGGGATGGACCCCCACCGCGGTGAGGCCGGCGACCGGGACGGCCCGGCCCGAACCCTGTCCGTCGGGGACGGACAGCTGCATCGGGTAGACGCCGTAGATGCCGGGGTAGGTGCCCGGGTCGGGGTCGGAGCCGACCACCTCGGCCGCGAAGCGCTGGTCCTCGGGAAGGGCGCCCAGCTCCAGCTCGATCGACTCCCGCTCCGCGTTGTTGAACCAGACGAGCTTGTCGGAGGCGAGGTAGCGCTCTGCATCGGTGGCGCGCGTCACGCGGATCTCCAGGGGGTCGGCCATGTCGTCAAGGAAACCCGCGCGCGACCGTGGGTGTCCACCCGATTGTCGTCGTGGCGGGTCAGTGGTCGAACTGGGCGAGCAGGCCCCAGGCGCCGTCGGCCACCTGGGCGGGCGCGACGCCGTACACCTGGCGGAGCAGCTTCGGGGTCAGAGCGTCGACGTCGGCGCCGGCGTACTGCGTCCGGTAGGCGCGCATCAGGTCGAGCAGCTTCGGAACGCCGTCGAGCTTGACCAGCCAGGCCACGGCCGCCTGGGAGATCGGGTAGTTGAGGGACGGGTCCTCGTTGAAGAGCCCGATGATCGGGAGCGTGTGGTCGGCCCGCGCGAGCCGGCCGTACAGGTCGTCGGAGATCCGCCACTGTGAGAAGTCGTCGGGGTAGAACTGCACCCAGGTCGCCACACCCTCCGAGAGCCATTTCGGGAGCCCGCCGGTGAACTGCCGGAGCAGGTAGTGGGTCAGCTCGTGACGCATGATGCCCTCGTCGGCGACCACCTGGTCCACCGTGTGGGGGTTGACCTTGATCACCATGCCCGCCAGGCCGGTGTCCTGCTCCCCGAGGTCGTCGGTGCTGGTGACCCCGAACGTGACCGCAGCCGCCTCCTCCTTGCTCAGCGAGCTGAAGTTGAGGCTGAGGCCGTTCGTGGTCGCGTCCACCAGGATCTTGGACGACGCGGGTACGCCGAGCAGGTGCGCGTCGTAGGCGATGTCGTCCTGCACCGCCGTGGTCAGGCCGGACAGGTCGCCGGCCTGCGACCGGTCGACCAGGACCGTCATCGACCCGACCTGCTCGGCCACGATGGGTACGCCGTACCAGGGCCGCTCCTGCGGGGTGTCGAAGTGGTCGGCCTGCTTCGCCTCGCTCTCCGACGCCAGCAGCCAGTGGCCGTGACGTCGCACGAAGGTCATGTCCACGGGGTTGGAGACGGGTCGGTCGAAGGTGCCGGTCAGCTTCAGGTGCTCGACGACGGCCGGGTGGAGCACGGGGTCGTCGCCGGGAACGTGCGCAGGGACCAGGGAAGCCGAGGCGTCGACGCCGTAGCTGAGCGAGGCGAGGGGCAGCTGGGCGATGTTGGAGTAGAGCGTCCGCTCGTGCCGCACGAGGCCGGGCTGCCGATGGTCGACCGTCGCCAGGTAGGCGACCTCGTCGTGCTGCATCAGCGCCTTGGCCCGGCGCGCCACGAGCTGCTTGATCTCGCGGAAGTCGGACCGCGTCGGCTCGAACCTCTGGGGCCCGCCGCGGGTCGAGTCGGCTGACGGCGAGGGGTCCGGCGCTGCGGCCGACCGGCTCGAGCTCCCGGCGCCGCATCCGGAGACGACGAGTGCCAGCGCGAGGCCGGTGGCAGCCAGCGCAGCGCGGTGCCGCGTCGCCCCCGAAACCCCGGTCATGCGGCAGAGCGTAGACGGACCCGTGTGAGCCGTCGGGGGAGACTGGAAGACTGCCCCCATGCGCGTCCACCTCGGCACCGACCACGCCGGCCTCGAGCTCAAGCAGCACCTCATCGACTGGTTGCGAGACCACGGGCACGAGCCCGTCGACCACGGTGCGTTCGCCTACGACGCCCAGGACGACTACCCCGTGTTCTGCCTGCGGGCGGCCGCGGGGGTCGCCGACCGACCCCGGCAGCCTCGGCATCGTCGTCGGCGGATCGGGCAACGGCGAGCAGATCGCGGCCAACAAGGTGAACGGCATCCGAGCCGCGCTGGTCTGGAACGACGACACGGCCGTGCTCGCCCGGCAGCACAACGACGCCAACGTGATCTCGGTCGGCGGGCGGATGCACACGGTCGAGGAGATGACCCACTTCGTGGAGCTGTTCCTCGACACCCCGTTCACCGGCGAAGAGCGCCACGTCCGGAGGATCGCGATGCTGTCCGACTACGAGACGACGGGCGACCTCCCGCCGTTGCCGGCGTCCGCCCAGGAGCCCGGGGACCCCACCGGCGGCCATGCCTGAGGGCCACACCCTGCACCGGCTCGCCACCGCCCTGACCGACGCCTTCGCCGGCGCGCCCGTGCGGGTCAGCAGCCCACAGGGACGTTTCGCCGTGGAGGCCGCCCAGCTCGACGGGGAGATCCTGCTCGCGGCCGAGTCCGCCGGCAAGCACCTCTTCCTCGACTTCGAGGCCGACCGGGTCGTGCACGTCCACCTGGGCCTGATCGGCGGCTTCGACGTGCACCGCGACGTCGACGAGGTGCCGCTGCCGGTCGGGCAGGTCCGGCTCCGGCTCGTGCGCGACCACACGGCGTACGCCGACCTGCGCGGCGCCACCCAGTGTGCGCTGGTGACCGGCGCGCGCCGAGACGAGATCGTCGGGAGGCTCGGTCCCGACCCGTTGCGGCCCGACGCCGAGCCCGACCGGGCGTGGCGTCGGATCTCCCGCAGCCCGCGTGCGATCGGCGACCTGCTGATGGATCAGTCCGTCGTCGGTGGCGTCGGGAACGTGTACCGCGCAGAGGTCCTGTTCCGACACCGGACCCACCCGTTGCGCCCGGGCCGGACCCTGCGCGTGAGCCAGTGGCGGGCGATGTGGACCGACCTCGTCGAGCTGATGGCCGAGGGCGTGCGCACCGGCCGGATCGACACCGTGCGGCCCGAGCACACGCCCGAGGCGATGGGCCGGCCGCCGCGCCGGGACGACCACGGCGGCGAGGTCTACGTCTACCGCCGCACCGGCCAACCGTGCCTGGTGTGCGGCTCGACCGTCCGCACCGACGTGCTGGTGGGACGCAACATCTTCTGGTGTCCCCAGTGCCAGCGCAGGTTCCGGTCCCGGGCCCTACAGTGATCCCGACACTGTAGGACGGGACCCGATGACCTCACCATCCACCGGACAACGTCCCGCCCCCGACCGTGCTCGGCGGCGTGCGCGGACGTTCTTCGCCGGCTCCCAGCCGGAGCGGCTGACGCTGGCCGCACTGTTCCTGCTGGCGACCCTCGTGGGCGTCGCGATGCAGGTGTTCCCCGGCGTGGTGGCCATCCCGACCATCGTCCTGCCGCTGGTGATGGGCAGCCTGTTCCTCGGGCCTCGGGCGCTGCCGTGGTTCGTGGTCTACAACATGCTCCTGCTCACCATCGCTCTGCCGAAGGTGCCGGCCTTCAACGGGCGCGTCGTCTTCACGGTCGTGGTGATCTTCCTGCTCGCCTTCATCCTCATGCTGACCTCGTTCCGCAGGTCGAGGCTCGGCATCGCCGGGAGCATGGGGGAGTCGATGCTGGCCGAGCTCAGCGACCGGATCCAGGGTCAAGGAGTGCTGCCCGACCTGCCGCGGCCGTGGCACGCGGAGTCGGTGATCCGCTCGGCGGGGGGCACGCGCTTCGCGGGCGACTTCTTCGTCGTGGGCGACATCGAGACCGGACGCCTCGACGTCACGGTGGTCGACGTCTCCGGGAAGGGTGACCGGGCCGGCACCCGGGCCCTGCTGCTGGCCGGAGCCATGGGCGGCCTGGTGACCGCGGTCGAGCCGGCCGAGTTCCTGCCGGCGGCCAACGGCTACCTCATCAACCACCCCTGGCAGGACGGCTTCGCGACGGCCGTCCACCTGAGCCTCGACCTGGCCAGCGGCGCCTACCGGATCTGGACGGCCGGACACCCACCCGCTCTCCACTGGCGGGCCGGCGCCGGACGTTGGAGCCCGCTCGAGTCCGATGGCCCGATGCTCGGGCTGATCGCCGACGCGGACTTCATCCAGGCCGCGGGCGTGCTCCGCTCCGGCGACGCGCTGATGCTCTACACCGACGGCATGGTCGAGACGCGGAGAGACGACATCGGCATCGGCATCGACCGGCTCATCGGGCAGGCCGACCGCAAGCTCCGGAGCAACTTCGCCGGGGGCGCGGCCACCCTGGTCGACTCCGCCGGCAGCCGGGGCGACGACCGCGCCCTGCTCCTCCTGTGGCGCGACTGACCCGCTCGCCGGTTTGTGGGAGGCCCCGCGCCGTGTGGCACCATGACCCTCGCGTGTCACGTGGGGCAGGAGCCATCCGAACCCGGTGACGGTGCGCGGACGTAGCTCAATGGTAGAGCCTCAGTCTTCCAAACTGATCACGCGGGTTCGATTCCCGTCGTCCGCTCGGCGGTGGTCCCGGAGCGCTCTCCGGGAGCGCCGAAACGGGGCGTAGCGTAGTGGCTAGCGCGCCTGCTTTGGGAGCAGGAGACCGCAGGTTCGAGTCCTGTCGCCCCGACCCACAGCCCGACCTCGCTCGAGGGCCGGAGGTCCCCTCCGGCCCTGCGTACGCCGCGCTGACGTCGTACTGCCGTGGGGTGCTCTGGCGCGGTCCGGTCTCGGTTAGGTGGGCGATCCGGACTGCCCTAGGCTGGGACCCGCCGAGCGGGTGAGCCGAGTCCCAGCAGCCATGAGCCGTGCCGACCCTTGTGTCGATGCCAGCGGCAGGGTCGGGGCTCGTGTCGCGCAGCCCGGCGTCACACCCCCACGTACCCGAGGAGAAACCGTGAAGAGCGCCGTCGAGACCTTGGGCCCGACCCGGGCCAGGCTGACCGTCGAGGTGCCCTTCGAGGAGCTCAAGCCGAGCCTCGACAAGGCCTACCAGACCATCGCTCAGCAGATCAACGTCCCCGGCTTCCGCCGGGGCAAGGTGCCCCCGATGGTGATCGACCGCCAGGTCGGCCGCGGCGCGGTGCTCGAGCAGGCGATCAACGAGGTCGTGCCGCAGAAGTACGTCGAGGCGCTGCAGTCCCACGACCTCCAGCCGTTGGCCCAGCCGGAGATCGAGGTGACCCGGATGGACGACAACGAGACGCTGGAGTTCACCGCCGAGGTCGACGTCCGGCCCGAGATCACCGTGCCCGACTACTCCGACCTCGCGGCCGAGGTCGCCGACACCGAGGTGTCCGACGACGACGTGCAGGAGCAGATCGAGGCGCTGCGCGAGCGCTTCGGCACCCTCGCCGACGTCGAGCGCCCCGCCGCCGACGGCGACTTCGTCGTGATCGACCTCGTCGCCACCAAGGACGGCGCCCCGGTCGACGGCGCCGAGGTCAGCGGCATGTCCTACCGCGTGGGTCGTGGCGGCATGCTCGAGGGTCTCGACGAGGCCCTCGTCGGACTGGGTGCCGGTGACGACGCGACGTTCACCTCGCAGCTGGTGGGTGGCGACCTGGTCGGCGAGAACGTCGAGGTCCAGGTCAAGGTCTCCCAGGTGCAGGCACAGGAGCTGCCCGAGGTCGACGACGAGTTCGCCCAGCTCGCCTCCGAGTTCGACACCGCCGACGAGCTCGCCGCCGACGTACGCAGCCGGCTCGGCAACGGCAAGCGCCTCGAGCAGGCCGCCGCCGCCCGCGACGCCGTCCTCGAGAGTCTGCTCGACCGCGTCGAGGTCCCCCTGCCCGAGAGCGTCGTCACCGACGAGCTCAACCAGCGCCGCCAGACGATCGAGCAGCAGCTCGCGTACGCCGGCCTGACCCTCGACAAGTACCTCGAGGACGAGGGCCAGACCGAGGAGGAGTTCGAGGCCGACCTCGACCGCCGGGTCCGCGAGGCCGTGGCCGCTCAGTTCCTGCTCGACGAGATCGCCAACACCCTCGAGCTCACGGTCGACCAGAACGAGCTGACCCAGCACATGGTGATGCGCGCCCAGCAGTCGGGCGAGGACCCGCAGGAGTTCGCGAACCACATGTTCGAGCACAACCACGTGCCCGAGCTGGTCGCCGAGATCCGTCGCGGCAAGGCGTTGGCCCAGATCGTCGAGTCCGCGACCGTCACGGACGCGTCCGGCCACGTCGTCGACCTCAAGAACCTCCGTCCCGACGGGACCCTGGGCGACCCCGCCGAGGCCGTGGCCGACGAGTCCGCCCCCGGCGACACCGAGACCGACACCGAGACCGCCACCGAGGCCGCGTCCGAGCCCGACACGGTGGCCGACACGGAGGCCTGAGCCCCCAGGTCGTTGACCTGGGGCGGTGGGTCGCGGACGATCGCGACATGACTGTCGCCTCGGGTCCCCGCCTGCTCGACGCGGCCGCGCTGCTGTCAGAGGCGGCCGACGAGCTGGTCGTCCGCACCGTCCGCGACACCCATGACGCCTGGGCCGAGCGGGTCCACGGCGTGCTGCGCGGCACCACCGGGGGCGTCTCACGCGTCCCGGAGGCTGTTCACCGCGGCATCGCGTCGGGGGTGTACGCCGGGCTGGGCGCGGGCTTCCGGGTGCTGTCCGCGGGCCTCGGTGCGCTCGCCGACCGCGACGTCGGGCCCGCCCTCGAGGAGACCGATCAGGGCCGCGTGGTCAACGCAGCGGTCAACGGGATCATCGGCGACCGCCTCGCCCGCGAGCGCCCGCGGCTGGCCGTGCCCCTCGCCGTACGCCGTGACGGACGGGACGTCCCGCTCCGCGTCGACGCTCTCCGGGCGGCCTTCCCCGACGCCACCGGCCGGGTGGCGGTCCTGCTCCACGGCCTGTCGGAGAGCGAGTCGTCGTTCGACCGGCACCGCGACGCGGTCGGCACGACGTACGCCGACACCCTCGCCGACCTGGGGTGGACGCCCGTCCTGCTCCGGGCCAACACCGGACTCGCCCTCCGCGAGAACGGCGTGGCCCTCGCCGGTCTGCTCCAGGACCTCATCGAGGCGTGGCCGGTGGAGGTCGACCGGCTGACCCTGGTCGGCCACTCGATGGGCGGACTGATCATCCGCGCCGCGTGTGCCGTGCGCAGCGATGCCGCGCACCCGTGGGGCAGCCTCGTCAGCGACGTGGTCACGCTCGGTACGCCGCACCTCGGCGCCCCGCTCGCGAGCGGGGTCGGCGCGGGTGCCCGCGCCCTCACCCGGTTCCCCGAGACCGCGGCGTTCGCCCGGATCCTCGACCAGCGGTCCGTCGGCGTGCTCGACCTCGTCGAGGGACTCGACGACGAGGTCCCGCCGCTGCCCCACGCCCGCTACCACCTGGTCTCGGCGACGCTCACACGCTCGCCGCGCCACCCCGTGAGCCGCGTGCTCGGCGACCTGCTGGTACGCCAGCCCTCGGCGTACGGCCGCTCCCGCCGGCATCCCGGCCTGTTCCCCGGGGCCGACGAGCTGCACCTGCCGCGGGCCGGGCACTTCGATCTGCTCAACCACCCCCGGGTGCACGTGGCGCTGCGCGACTGGCTCGCCTGAGCCCCGACCGAGCCCGGCCCCCGCGGCGTGAATCCGCTGTCGGCGAACAGGGGCCTTTCACACGTGGATGCGTCGGCCGTTGCGGCTAGGGTCGCAGACGTGAACGACTACTCGCCCACACTCTCCCCGCAGATGAACGGTGGAGCCGGCTACGGCCTCGACGACCACATCTACCAGCGGCTGCTCAAGGAACGCATCATCTTCCTGGGCTCCGAGGTCCGCGACCAGAACGCCAACGCGATCTGCGCGCAGCTCCTGCTGCTGTCCGCCGAGGACCCGAAGGCCGACATCTTCCTCCACATCAACAGCCCCGGCGGCTCGGTCGACGCCGGGATGGCGATCTACGACACGATGCACTACATCGCCAACGACGTCGCGACCGTCGGCATGGGGCTCGCGGCCTCGATGGGGCAGTTCCTGCTCTGCGCCGGCGCCCCGGGCAAGCGCTACGCCCTGCCGCACGCGCGGATCATGATGCACCAGCCCAGCGGCGGCATCGGCGGCTCGGCGTCCGACATCAAGATCCAGGCCGAGCAGAGCCTGCTGCTGAAGAAGCAGCTCACCGAGCTCCAGGCCCAGCACACCGGTCAGCCGATCGAGCAGATCGAGCTCGACTCCGACCGCGACCGCTGGTTCACGCCCCAGCAGGCGCTGGAGTACGGCTTCATCGACAAGGTGATCACCCAGGCCAGCGAGGCCGCCGACGAGGGCCGACCGGCCCGACAGTGAGGACGCACCCGTGAACTACTACATCCCCCAGTGGGAGGAGCGGACCTCCTACGGCTTCCGCAGGATCGACCCCTACGGCAAGCTCTTCGAGGACCGCATCATCTTCCTCGGTACGCCGATCTCCGACGACGTCGCCAACGCCGTGATGGCCCAGCTGCTGTGTCTGGAGTCGATGAACCCCGACCAGGACGTCCAGATCTACATCAACAGTCCGGGCGGCTCGTTCACGGCGCTGACCGCGATCTACGACACCATGCAGTTCATCAAGCCCGACGTCCAGACCGTCTGCCTCGGTCAGGCGGCCTCGGCGGCCGCCGTCCTGCTGGCCGCCGGCACCCCGGGCAAACGCCTGGCGCTGCCCAACAGCCGGATCCTGATCCACCAGCCCTACACCGAGGGCACCGGTGGCCAGATCTCCGACCTGGAGATCCAGGCCAACGAGATCATCCGGATGCGCGAGCTGCTCGAGAAGATGATCGCGGACGCCAGCGGCAAGGACCAGGAGGTCGTCAGCCGCGACATCGAACGTGACAAGATCCTCACCGCCCAGCAGGCTGTCGAGTACGGTCTGGTCGACGCGATTCTCGACTCCCGCAAGGCCACACCCGTACTCGCCTGACCCACCCGCCAGGCGTCCGGCAGATCCGACGGACGCCCGGCAAAGATCCGTGTGGGAGCCGCCTCAAACCGGTGCCGACGAGGTACCGTCGAGAGGCTCCCGACAGCAGCAGCGCACAGCGACGAACGCACCGGCACCAGCGCCGGGCCGAACCGGAGGATGACCACCCGTGGCACGTATCGGTGACGGAGGCGATCTGCTGAAATGCTCTTTCTGCGGGAAGAGCCAGAAGCAGGTCAAGAAGCTGATCGCCGGTCCGGGCGTCTACATCTGCGACGAGTGCATCGACCTGTGCAACGAGATCATCGAGGAGGAGCTCAGCGAGGGCAGTGAGGTCAGCCTCGACGAGCTGCCCAAGCCGCGCGAGATCTTCGAGTTCCTCAACTCCTACGTGATCGGCCAGGAGCAGGCGAAGAAGTCGCTCGCCGTCGCCGTCTACAACCACTACAAGCGCGTCCAGGCCGGGCTCCGGCCGACCGCGGCCAAGCACTCCAAGGAGGAGACGGTCGAGGTCGCGAAGTCCAACATCCTCGTGATCGGCCCGACCGGCTGCGGCAAGACCTACCTGGCCCAGACCCTGGCCCGGATGCTCAACGTCCCCTTCGCCATCGCCGACGCCACGGCGCTCACCGAGGCCGGGTACGTCGGCGAGGACGTCGAGAACATCCTGCTCAAGCTGATCCAGGCCGCCGACTACGACGTGAAGAAGGCCGAGACCGGGATCATCTACATCGACGAGATCGACAAGGTGGCCCGCAAGGCGGAGAACCCCTCGATCACGCGCGACGTCTCCGGAGAGGGCGTGCAGCAGGCGCTGCTGAAGATCATCGAGGGCACGACCGCCTCCGTGCCGCCGCAGGGGGGTCGCAAGCACCCCCACCAGGAGTTCATCCAGATCGACACCACCAACATCCTCTTCATCGTCGGTGGTGCCTTCGCCGGGCTCGAGCACATCGTGGAGCAGCGCGTCGGCAAGAAGACCCTCGGCTTCACCGCCGAGGTCCGCGGCGCCGCGGAGCGCGACTCCGACGACCTGCTCGGCCAGGTCCGACCGGAGGACCTCACCAAGTTCGGCCTGATCCCCGAGTTCATCGGCCGGCTCCCGCTCATCGCCAGCGTCAACAAGCTCGACCGTGAGGCGCTGGTGCAGATCCTGACCGAGCCCCGCAACGCGCTGGTCAAGCAGTACCAGAAGCTGTTCGAGCTCGACGACGTCCAGCTCGAGTTCACCTCCGAGGCCATCGACAGCATCGCCGACCGCGCGATGGAGCGTGGCACCGGAGCCCGCGGGCTGCGCGCCATCATCGAGGAGGTCCTGCTCCACGTGATGTACGACGTGCCGTCGCGCGGCGACATCGGCAAGGTGATCGTGACCGACGAGGTCGTCAACGACGGTGTCGCCCCCACCCTGATCCCGCGGGAGTCCGAGGCGAAGAAGAAGAAGTCGGCCTGACGCCTGACCCCTGGCCCATCTGAGCCCCCACCACGCCTTGGGGGCTAGTCAGTTTTCGTCATTTTCGGCATTCTGCCCACACGACCCGCCTTCGGCGAGGAGAATGGGGGCTTACTGTCGCAGGTTCCTGAGGGGGGACAACGTTCCGTGGGGACCGATCGCAAGAGACCGCTCGCGGCTTTTCTCGTCGTAGCCGTCATCGCCGTAGTCCTGCTGGTGACGTCTGTCCGCAGCCAGGCTGCGTCGGGCTGGCTCAACCGCCGGCTGCCGGCGTCCGTCGTGGCGGTCGTCCCAGGGGCCGGCGAGTCACAGATCTGGCACGCGGTGGGCGACAGCGTCACCCAGGTCGTCCGGCACGGCGCCCAGCTGGTGCACAAGACCGCGCCCGACGTGTCGTCAGGCGACACCACCGTCGCTGACCCGCCGCCATCGCTGGTCGTGAGCACCACGCCTGCGACACCGCACGCACGCCTCTCGCCCACCCATCGGACCAGGCACCACGCTCGCCACCACGCCGCGCACCACCAGCCGGTCGACGTTCCCGGCAGCGGCGGACCGGGCGCACAGCCGGGCCACGACGTCGCGAACGACCAGGGGACAGCGCCCATCGACCCGGCCGTCGACACCACCGGCGAGAGTGACGGCTCCGGGCACCACGGACGGGACCACGGCGACGGCGGCGACCGCCACTCCAACGCGAGCGGCTGCGGGCAGGGCGAGCACGGCGACGGCGGCGACCAGGGCTCCACCGGCGACCAGGGCGACCAGGGCTCCACCGGCGACCAGGGCGACCAGGGCTCCACCGGCGACCAGAGCGACCAGGGCTCCAGCGGCGACCAGAACTCGAAGGGCGACGGCCTCGGCTGGTTCGGTGGCCACGGCCACGGCCACGGCCACGGCCACGGCGACGGCCACGGCCGGCACCTCGGCTGGGGCTGCTAGCTCCCAGGCAGTCGCGTCCGCACCGGCTCAGCCCTCCGCGGCGAGGGTGGCCGACACGGCCAGCTCGGCGGCGGACTCGTCGACGACGTACGACGGACCGGCTGTCGCCCGACCCGCTCGCGTCAGGTCGCCCTCGGCGAGACGGACGGCGTCCAGCACGCTCTGAGGACCGGTGAACTCCACCGCCGACAGCTCGTGGCGCATCGAGACCTTGGCCTGCGACTTGGCACCGCGGATGCCGATCAAGGCGGCCGCGACGGCGTCCAGCATCGTGGGGTCGCCCCCGAGCTCACCCAGCTCGGCGTGCTCCGGCCATCGACTGCGATGGATCGACCCGACCTGCCACCACGACCAGACCTCCTCGGTCACGAAGGGCAGGAACGGCGCCAGCAGCCGGAGCTGGACGTGGAGGGCGAGCGCGAGAGCGGCCCGCGCGGACACGGTCGCCTCGCCGCCGGCCCCGTCGTACGCCCGCTCCTTGACCAGCTCGAGGTAGTCGTCGCAGAACTCCCAGAAGAACTTCTCGGCCGCCTCCAGCGCGGTCGTGTAGTCGTAGGAGTCGAACGCGGTGGTGGCCCTGTCGACCACCAGCGCCAGCCGGGCGACCAGGGCCCGGTCGACGGGCTCGGTGATCGACGCTGGGTCCGGCGCGGTCGCGCCGACGTTGCCGAGGACGAACTTGGAGGCGTTGAGCACCTTCATCGCGAGCCGGCGGCCGACCTTCATCTGCGACTCGTCGAACGGCGAATCGAGCCCCGGGCGGCCGATCGCCGCCCGCCAGCGGACGGCGTCGGCGCCGTACTTCTCCAGTATGTCGGTCGGGACGACCACGTTGCCCTTGGACTTCGACATCTTCTTGCGGTCGGGATCGACGATGAAACCCGAGATGAGCGCATGTGACCACGGCACGGTGTGGTTCTCGTAGTGGGCCCGGACGACGCGTGAGAACAGCCAGGTCCGGATGATGTCGTGGGCGTGGGTGCACAGGTCGTAGGGGAAGACTCGCTGCCATAGGTCGTCGTCGCGCTCCCACCCCCCGGCGATGTGGGGCGTCAGGGACGAGGTCGCCCAGGTGTCCATCACATCGGGGTCTCCGACGAAGCCGTTCGGCTTGCCGCGCTGGTCCTCGTCGTACCCCTGGGGTGCCTGCGTCGAGGGATCGAGCGGCAGCTCCGCGGCGCTCGGGAGGAGCGGGCGGTCGTATTCGGCCTCGCCGTCACCGTCGAGCGGGTACCAGACCGGGAACGGGATGCCGAAGAAGCGCTGTCGTGAGATCAGCCAGTCCCCGTTCAGGCCGTTGACCCAGTTGTCGTAGCGGTGGTGCATGTGGGCCGGGATCCACTCGATCTCCGCGCCTCGCGCGACCATCTCCTCGCGCAACGCAGCGTCGCGGCCGCCGTTGCGGATGTACCACTGCCGCGTCGAGATGATCTCGAGCGGCTTGTCGCCCTTCTCGTAGAAGTTGGCCATCCGCGTGGTGGGCGTCGGCTCGCCCTCGAGGTCACCGGACTCACGCAGGAGCGCGACCATCGCCTCGCGCGCCGAGAACGTCGTCTTGCCGGCGAGCTCGGCGTACGTCGTCGCGGCGTCTTCGCCCAGCCAGTCCGGGGCGTCGCGGTGGAGCCGTCCGTCGCGCCCGATCACGGTGCGGACGGGGAGCTGGAGCTCGCGCCACCACTGCACGTCGGTGAGGTCACCGAACGTGCAGCACATCGCGATGCCGGCGCCCTTGTCGGGCTCGGCCAGGTGGTGGGCGAGGACCGGGACCTCGACGCCGAAGATCGGCGAGGTGACCGTGGTACCGAACAGGGGACGGTAGCGCTCGTCGTCGGGATGGGCGATCAACGCGACGCAGGCCGCGACGAGCTCCGGCCGCGTGGTCTCGACATGGACGCTCTCACCGTCGGGGCGGTGGAAGGCGATCCGGTGGTAGTGGCCGGGGTACTCGCGTGCTTCGAGCTCGGCCTGGGCGACGGCCGTCTGGAAGGTGACGTCCCACAGCGCCGGTGCGTCGGCGAGGTAGGCCTCACCACGCTCGAGGTTGCGCAGGAACGCCAGCTGGCTGACGTGCTGGGAGTCGCGTCCGACCGTGGTGTAGGTCTGCGACCAGTCGACTGAGAGACCGAGGGTGTGCCAGAGCTTCTCGAAGACCTTCTCGTCCTCCAGCACCAGCTGCTCGCACAGCGCGACGAAGTTGGGGCGGTCGATCGCGACCTGGCGCTTCGGGTCGGGGTTCTCGGGCGGGGTGAAGTCCGGGTCGTGGGGGAGCGAGGGGTCGCACCGCACGCCGAAGTAGTTCTGCACCCGGCGCTCGGTCGGCAGACCGTTGTCGTCCCAGCCCATCGGGTAGAAGACTTCCTTGCCGCGCATCCGCTGGTAGCGGGCGACGAGGTCGGTGTGGCTGTAGGAGTAGACGTGGCCGACGTGCAGGCTGCCGCTCACCGTCGGCGGCGGCGTGTCGATCGAGTAGACCTCTGCGCGGCTCTTGGTGCGGTCGAAGGCGTAGGTCTGGTCGATCTCCCACTGCTTGGACCACTTGTCCTCGAGGCCCTCCAGCGCGGGCTTGTCCGGTACGACGACGGCCGGCTGCTGCGGCGTCGTACTGGACAGGTGCGTCTGGGTCTCGGTCATGGCGGAAGTCTATGGACCGGCGACCGGGTGCCGAAAACGAGTTCTCCTGGAGGCTCGACGGACCGGCGCCGAGGGCAATTCGCTGGATGCACAGGGCGGGACCCCCTAGCGTCCCTGCATGGAGCTCCGTTTCTACGACGACCCCGTCCCGTTCCTCGACGTCGCCGCCGTTCACCTCGCCGAGGACCCGGTGGTCAGCACGGTCGTCGCGGGTGTCGCCGCGCGGGTCGCCGACGATCGACGGGCCGGCATCGCGTGGCCCGAGGGCGTGCCGTGCTGGTTCGCGGTGGTGCTCGAGGGCGACGAGGTCGTGGGGGCCGCGATGCGGACCGCGAAGTTCGGCAGCTTCCCGGCGTTCCTCCTGCCGATGCCCGACGAGGCGGCTCGGATGCTCGCCCACGAGGTGATCGCGCGGGGCGAGACGTTGACCGCGGCCAACGGCGCGCTGCCGGCGGTCGAGGTGTTCTGCGCGGAGCTGGCCGCGGCGGCCGGCGGGACGACGAGGGTCGGCCAGCACACGCGGCTCTTCGAGCTCGGGGACCTGGTCGAGCCGCGGCCGGTGGCGGGGCGGCTGCGCCCGGCCACCGTGGACGAGCAGGAGCTCGTCTCGTCCTGGTACGACGCGTTCATGGCCGACGCCGACGAGCAGGCCGGCCGGGAGCCGGGGGCGAGCGCGCACGACTCGCCCCGTCCCGAGGACCTGCGACGGCGGATCGAGGGCGGCCGGGTCTTCGTCTGGGAGGACGAGTCGGGGCGGCCCGTGCACGTGACCGCCGCGAGCCGGCCGTCGTACGGCGTCTCCCGGATCGGGCCGGTCTACACGCCGAAGGAGCACCGCGGCCGGGGCATCGCCAGCGCGGCCGTCGCGGAGGTCTCGAAGGTGCTGCTCGCCAGCGGTGAGCGCGCGTGTCTGTTCACAGACCAGGCGAACCCGACGTCCAACAAGATCTACGAGGCCATCGGCTACCGCCGGGTCGTCGACATGGCGAATCTCCACGTGGAGTGACGGCTCAATAGAGTGGCCCCCGAGATGAACGACGCGCCTGAGACCCCCGTCGAGCCCCCCCGCCTCGCCGAGACCTTCGCCGAGGCCGAGGACGCGCTGCTCTCGCGCTGGCCGGAGACCCGGCTCGAGCCGTCGCTGGACCGGATCCGCGCCTTCACCGAGCTTCTCGGCGACCCGCAGCACAACTACCCGGTGATCCAGCTGACCGGCACCAACGGCAAGACGTCGACGAGCCGGATGATCGACACCCTGCTGCGCGCGCTCGACCTGCGCACGGGCCGCTTCACCAGCCCCCACCTCGAGCGGATGAACGAGCGGATCTGCGTCGACGGCGAGCCGTTGACGGACGAGGAGTTCGTCCTCGCCTTCAACGACATCGCGCCGTACACCCATCTGGTCGACTCCTCCCAGCCGCACCCGCTGAGCTTCTTCGAGACGATCGTCGGCATGGCGTACGCCGCGTTCGCCGATGCCCCGGTGGACGTCGCCGTGGTCGAGGTCGGCATGGGCGGCACCTGGGACGCGACGAACGTCGCGGACGCGCAGGTCGCGGTGGTCACCCCGATCGGCGTGGACCACGCGCGGTACCTCGGCAACTCGGCCGAGCAGATCGCGGTGGAGAAGGCCGGGATCATCAAGTCTGGCGCGACGGCCGTCCTGGCCGAGCAGACCCCCGGTCCGGCCGAGGTCCTGCTGCGCCGCTGCGCCGAGGTCGGCGTGACTCCCGTGCGCGAGGGGCTGGAGTTCGCCGTGGCGTCACGGGTGCCGGCCGTCGGGGGCCAGATGCTGTCGTTGCAGGGTCTCCGGGCGCGGTACGACGACGTGTTCCTACCGCTCTACGGCGCCCACCAGGCCCAGAACGCCGTCACCGCGCTCGCTGCGGTCGAGGCCTTCCTCGGCAACGACCCGCTCGGCGACGACGTCGTGCGTGAGGCGTTCGCGCGCGCCACGTCGCCGGGTCGGTTGGAGATCATCCGCCGCAGCCCGATGATCCTGCTCGACGCCGCCCACAACCCGCACGGCGCCGAGGCCGTGGCTGCCGCACTCGACGACTCGTTCGCGTTCTCGCCGCTGATCGGGGTCGTCGGCGTGATGACCGACAAGGACGTCGAGGGGATGCTGTCCGTCTTCGAGCCGCACCTCGCCCATGTCGTCTGTACCCAGAACTCCACCGCACCGCGCGATGCCCGCGACCGAGCTCGCCGTGGTCGCCCGCGAGGTCTTCGGCCACGACCGGGTGAGCATCACGCCGCGTCTGGCCGACGCCATCGACGAGGGCACGGCGCTCGCCGAGGCCGGGGAGGCGCTCGGCTCGTCGATCGGCACCGGCGCCGTGCTGGTCACCGGCTCCGTGGTCACGGTCGGCGAGGCACGGTCCATGCTCCGGCGCCGGGGGAGCCAGTCGTGAGCGACGAGCGGGAGCGGTCGCCCAAGCGTGGGATGTGCGCCGCGATCCTGTCCCTCGAGGCGATCGTGCTCGGGCTGACCACTCCGGTGATGATCAACCTGGCGCACGTCCCCTGGCAGACGGCCGTCTGGATCGGGCTCGGCCTCTGTGTCGCATGCCTGGTGCTGGCCGGCCTGCTGCGGTGGGAGGCGGCGTACCTCGTCGGGTGGGTGATCCAGGTCGCGGCGATCGCGCTCGGGTTCGTGGTGCCGATGATGTTCGTGCTCGGCGGGATCTTCGCGCTGCTGTGGGGCACGGCGTACTTCCTGGGGCGCAAGATCGAGCGGGAGCGGGCTGAGGCGTACGCCGCCTACGAGGCCGAGCGCCCGGCCTGAGCCGGCTCGCCGAGCCCGCGGACGATCGCGGCGAGCGCCCGGTCGAGCTCCTCGTCGGTGCAGCCGCCGAAGCCGATGATCAGGCCGGTCAGCCGGGCCGAGCGGCAGTAGTCGCTCAGCAGCGGCACCTCGAACCCCTCCGCACGGGCCGCCGCGTGGGCCACGCAGCGCGCGGGCCTGAGGCATCGGGACGGTGGCGTACATGCCGGCCACGGGCAGGATCGGCTCGGCGTGGGGCCGCAGCGCGTCGGTGACCCGCGCCGCGCGCACGGCGTAGGTCCGGCGGGCGGAGCGGACCACCTGGTCGACGTAGCCGTCGTGGAGCAGGGACAGGAAGGCGCGTTGGACCGGCCACGCGGCGACGTCGTGGGTGACGGCCCGCCGGTCCAGGATCGCGCGGTGCAGGTGGGTGGGCGCGACCATCCAGCCCAGCCGCATGCTGGGCGCCACGCTCTTGCTCGCGGTGCCGACGTAGGCCACGCGGTCGCGGTCGAGTGCGGCGAGCGCCGGGACCGGCGCGACGTCGTAGCGGAACTCCGAGTCGTAGTCGTCCTCGATCACGACCGCGCCGGCGCGCGCAGCCGCGTCGAGCAGGGACAGCCGGGCCGAGCCGGGCATGACCGGCCCGAGCGGGTGCTGGTGGGCGGGCGTCACGTAGGCCGCGACCACCCCGTCGAGGTCCGTGACCGGCTCGGTCGCCGGCAGGTCGACGATCGCGCGCCCGGACGCCCGGATCGCCTCGGCGGCGGCCCGGTAGCCGGGATCCTCGTGGGCGACGTCGCCCGGCGGCAGTGAGGCGAGCAGCTGGCTCAGGCCACCGATGGTTCCCGTGGTCACCAGGATCTCGTCGGGGTCGCAGAGCAGGCCGCGGGTCCGCGCCAGCTGGGTGGCGAGCGCGACGCGGAGGTCGCGCAGCCCGGCGGGATCGTCGTACGACGGCGGAGGGGGGGCCGCGGACACGTCGCGCCAGGCGCGGCGCCAGGCGGCCCGGTGCCGGGGGTCGATCCACGGGGTCCCGGTGTCGAGTCGGACCAGGGGCGACTCGGGCTCCGGAGCACGGAGCGGCCGGTGGCGCGGGCGGGTGAGGGCGCCGGCGGCCACGAACGTGCCGGAGCCGTGCCGTCCCTCCGTCCAGCCCTCGGCGGTCAGCTGGTCGAAGGCCTGCTCCGTGACCGCCCGCGAGACGCCCAGGTCGGCCGCGAGCGAGCGGGTGCTGGGCAGGCGGGCGCCGACCGGGAGCGTCCCGGCGACGATCCCGTCGCGGATCTGGCCGGCGATCTGGCTGCTCAGCGACGCGTCGGCGGCTCGGTCGAGCACGAGCGGGAGCGCCAGTGCGCGGGCCATGTCGAAGTGTCCTGTCGAAGTGCGGAACAAGTGGCCCGTGAGAGCAGGCCACTTCTCCCGCAGACTAGCGCCATGACCGCAGCCCTGTCGCCCACCGACCGTACGACGATCACACGCCACCGCGAGCGCGGCAGCGCCGACCGCGCGGACCTCTTCGCCGTGCTCGAGGAGGCGCTGGTCTGCCACGTGGGGATCGTCCGCGACGGCGCGCCCGTCGTGCTCCCGTCGGTCTTCGGGGTGGACCGGGACGGTCCCGACGAGGGCGGCACGCTCTACCTCCACGGCTCGGTGGCCGCGCCCTGGCTGCGGGCCTCGCCCGGCGCAACGGTCTGCGCCACGTTCACGCTGGTCGACGGCCTGGTGCTCGCGCGGGTCGCGTTCAGCCACTCGATGAACTACCGCTCCGCCGTCGTGATCGGGCCGGGACGGCTGGTCGAGGACGAGGCCGAGCGCGACCACGCCTTGCACCTCCTCGTCGACCACGTGGTGCCGGGCCGGTCGGCCACCTTGCGGAGAAACACCCGCAAGGAGCTGGCGGCGACCGTCGTGATCGCCGTACCCCTGGCCGAGGCGTCGGTGAAGTCGCGCGTCGGCGGGGTGGCCGACGAGGACGAGGACGTCGCGGCCGGCGGCTGGGCCGGGGTGGTCCCGCTCGCGATCACACCCGGTGAGATCGAACCGGAGCACGAGGGCCCCGTGCCCGACGACGTACGCCGGCGGGTCGCCGGGTGGGGAGAGCCGTCGAGCGCTCGATAGGGTGCGGCCCATGGAACGCTCCCTGGTGCTGGTCAAGCCCGACGGCGTACGTCGCGGCCTCTCCGGCGAGGTGATCCGTCGGATCGAGGCCAAGGGGTACCGCCTCGTGCGTCTCGAGCGGCGCGAGGCGACCCGCGACCTGCTGGCCGCGCACTACGCCGAGCACGAGGGGAAGCCGTTCTACGAGCCGCTCGTCGAGTTCATGCTGTCCGGCCCGATCGTGGCGATGGTCGTGGAAGGGGAACGCTGCATCGAGGGCTTCCGCGCGCTCGCCGGTGCCACCGACCCGACCGTGGCCGCTCCCGGCACGATCCGCGGCGACCTCGGCCGCGACTGGGGCGAGAAGGTGCAGCAGAACCTCGTGCACGGCTCGGACTCCCCGGAGTCCGCCGAGCGGGAGATCGGGATCTGGTTCTGCTGAGCACAGGTCGGCAGGAGCGAGCGGCCTGCGTCGTGACGGAGGGTTGAGCGAGCGACGCGGCTGAGGACGAAGCCGCGCGGGCGTGTCGAAACCCGGTGACGGTGCCTGGGGCGCCGAGCCGTGGTCTCGACAGGCTCGACCGACGGGGAGGCTCGACCGACGGGGAGGCTCCGGTGTGCCGGAGTGTCCGGGTCCAGGGTCGGTGCTCACAGGTTCCTCATGTGATGTGGTCCCACCGCCGCTTCACATGGTGAGCTGACCGTGTGAAGCGGAGGTCCGCCGCCTTCACATGATGAAGCGGGTGCAGGAGAGAACCACGCCCGCGGCCAAGAGTCAGGCCTTGGTGCCCTGACCGAGCGGCCCGCCGAGCACGCCACCGAGGAGGTCGCCCATCGGGTTCGAGGACGACGAGCCGCCGGTCCCCTGGGCCGCTCCGCCGAGGACCTGGGACAGCACACCGCCCAGGACTCCTCCGGCGAGAGCCCCACCGCCCGAGCCGGTGACCTTCTTGGCGAGGTACGACATCACGATCGGCGCCAGCGGCGGCATCAGCTTCTCGACGAGCCCGGTGGAGACGCCCGTGGCGCCCAGCTGCTGCACTACCTGGTCCTGCTGCGCACCGAAGATGTGGGCGACCTTCTGGCCGTCCACGGGGTCGACCTGGGTGGTGTCGATGGTCCCCGACGCCAGATCGTCCTGGTGCTGGCCGGGGCGGCGGCCAGCGACGCCTCGCCCCCGGGATGCAGGGCGTTGGCCTGCACGCCGCCGAGGAGGGCGGGCAGCACCTTGGCCGCAGCATCCTGCACGTCGGCCGGGTCCGCGCCGACCTGCTGGGCGAGGGTGGAGACGTCGAGGTGATCGAGGATGTCCTGGACCGGGTCGTTGCTCAGACGGCGGCGCTACCCCGCGCAACGGCGCGTACGTCGGGACGAAACCGCAGGTCACCCGGCGTGGCACCACGGCCAGGGGCGTGTCCGCTCCTAACCTGCCTGTGGGTCGGTGTGTGCGTTGTCGGCCCGACGGGGACGTCTCGCGCGGCCCCTCTTCCCCACGTACGACGCGACACCTGCGAGGCGGGCGCATGGCGAACAGCATCATCGGCCGTGACATGGCGGTCGACCTCGGCACCGCCAACACGCTGGTCTATGTCCGCGGCCGGGGCATCATGCTCGACGAGCCGAGTGTGGTCGCCCTCAACGACACCACGGGCGAGGTCCTCGCCGTGGGCCACGAGGCCAAGCGGATGATCGGGCGTACGCCGGACAACATCACCGCGCTGCGGCCGATGAAGGACGGCGTGATCGCCGACTTCGAGGCGACCGAGCAGATGCTGCGGTTCTTCATCCAGCAGGTGCACCGACGCCGCTACTTCACCAAGCCCCGGATGGTGGTCTGCGTCCCGAGCGGGATCACCGCCGTCGAGCAGCGCGCCGTCAAGGAGGCCGGCTACCAGGCCGGTGCCCGCAAGGTGTACATCATCGAGGAGCCGATGGCCGCAGCGATCGGCGCCGGCCTGCCCGTGCACCAGGCCGCCGGCAACATGGTCGTCGACGTCGGCGGCGGCACCACCGAGGTGGCCGTGATCTCCCTCGGCGGCGTGGTCACGAGCCTCTCCATCCGGACCGCGGGCGACGACCTCGACGCCGCGATCATCGCGTGGATGAAGAAGGAGTACAGCCTCATGCTCGGCGAGCGCACCGCCGAGGAGGTCAAGATGACGCTCGGCTCGGCGTTCCCCACGCACGACGAGCCCGAGGCAGAGATCCGCGGCCGCGACATGATCAGCGGCCTCCCGCGCTCGGTCATGGTCTCGAGCGCGGAGGTCCGCAAGGCGCTCGAGGAGCCCCTGCACGCGATCATCGACGCCGTCCGCTCGACGCTCGACTCCACGCCGCCCGAGCTGGCCGGCGACATCATGGACCGCGGCATCGTCCTCACCGGGGGTGGCGCTCTCCTGCGCGGGCTCGACGAGCGGCTCCGCCACGAGACCGGGATGCCCGTCCACGTCGCCGAGGACCCCCTGTCCAGCGTGGCGATGGGTGCCGGCAAGTGCGTGGAGGAGTTCGAGGGACTCCAGCAGGTCCTGGTCTCGGAGCGCCGGCGGTTCTGACATGCGGCCCTCGAGACCTCGTGCCACCCGGCTCCTGCGCGGCTACCGGCCGCTGCGGCCCGGGCCGGACTCCTTCGACCAGCGGGCCGACCGCTCGCGTCTGCGCTCCCGGATGGTCGCCCTCGTGCTGGCCTGCCTGACCCTGATGACCCTCGATCACCACGCCGGTGCACATTCCCCGCTCGAGCCGGCCCGCCGTGCGGTGGGCTCGGTGTTCGGCCCGGTCGAGTCGGTCAGCGGGGACGCCGTCCGACCCGTGACCGCCGTCGGTGACTGGTTCCGCACCCGCAGGTCCATGCAGCACGACATCGCCTCGCTCGAAGCGCAGAACTCCAGGCTCCGGGCCCAGAACGCCACCGGCGACTACACCCGCAACCAGCTCGCGGAGTTCCAGGGCCTCACCTCCGCTGCCGGCACCCTCGGCCGGGCGCTGGTGCCGGCCCACGTCGTGGCCTACGGGCCCGCGCAGTCCTTCTCTCGGACGGTGACCGTCGACGCGGGCTCCGACGCCGGCGTACGACCCGACCAGACGGTGCTCGACGACGACGGCCTGGTGGGCCGGGTCCTGCGGGTGACGCCGACGACGGCGACCGTGCTGCTGATCGTCGACACCGAGTCGGTCGTGGGCGGCAGGGTCGGCACCGACATGCAGGTCGGCTTCCTGCGGGGCCAGGGCGGCCTCGGCGACCACGGGACCCTCGACCTCGAGCTGGTCGACCAGAGCGACGCGCCGACCAAGGGCGACACCATCGTCACCTGGGGAAGCCACGGTGGCGCGCCGTACGTCTCAGGCGTCCCGATCGGCCGCGTCACCGCGGTCTACGCAAGCCTCCGCGAGTCCACGCAGCGGGCCGTGATCCAGCCGTTCGTCGACTTCGGGGCGCTCGACCTGGTCGGCATCGTCGTACCGTCCGGCACCTCCAGCGACCGGGGTGTCATCGAGGCCGACGGGAGTCTCCAGTGAGCGAAGCGAGAGCGGGCGTCGGTCTGAGGGTCGGCGGCCACGGTGACGTTGCGGGCGAACTGCGAGCTCACCTGGAGGCACAGTGAGGTCCGCCCGGGTGGTCGTCGCGGGCGGCCTGATCCTGGTCGCGCTGGTGCTGCAGGTCGCGGTGTTCCCCCACCTGGCCTGGGAAGGCATCGTCCCCAACTTCTGCCTGCTGGTCGTCGTCGCGTCCGCGCTGGTCCGCGGTCCGGCGTTCGCGGCCACGCTCGGCTTCTTCGCCGGCCTCCTGCTCGACCTGGCTCCACCGGCCGACCACGTCGCCGGCCGCTGGGCGCTCGCCCTCGTCGTGGTCGGGTACGTCGCGGGGCTGATGCGGCAGGACACCCGTCCGACGGCGACCACCGTGATCGCCACGGTCGCCGCCGCGTCGTTCATCGGCACCTCGGTCTACGCGCTGTCCGGTGTCGTGCTGGGCGACGCCGTGGCCGGCTCGGGCGACCTGGTGCGGATCGTGCTGGTCTCCCTCCTGTGGGACGTCCTCCTGACCCCGCTCGTGCTGCCCCCGGTGATGCGGCTGTTCACGCGGCTGGAGCCGGCGAGCGCCTGATGAAGCCGTCGACCTCGCCGAACGCCGGCACCGAGCGTTCCCGGCTGCGCCTCATCGTGGTCCGGGTGTTGGTGTTCTCGTTGTTCGCGACCCTCTTCGCCCGGCTGTACTACCTGCAGGTCGTCTCCGGCGACGCCTACCACGCGGCGGCAGCCTCGCAATCGCTGCGCGAGGTCGTCGTCCAGCCGCAGCGCGGCCTGATCGTCGACGACCAGGGCCGTCCGCTCGTCGCGAACCGCACCGCCTGGGTGGTCTCGGTCGACCGGACCCTGCTCCAACGGCTCTCCGCCCGCGACCGCGCCGTCGTGCTCTCCCGCGTCGCCACTGCGGTCGACACCCCGTTGCGGCAGGTGAAGCAGGCCCTGGCCACCTGCGGCGACCCCGGGAGCGTCCGCGGCCGCTGCTGGAACGGCTCGCCGTACCAGCCGGTGCCGGTCGCGCTCGACGTGCGCCAGTCGGTGGCCCTGCGGATCCTCGAGCAGCCGGAGGACTACCCCGCGGTCGTCACCCAGCAACAGAGCCTCCGCGCCTACCCCCGGCCGTACGGCGTGAACCTCGCGGACATCGTCGGCTACCTCAGCCCGATCACGGCTGGGGAGCTGGACCACGCCCGCAAGCACCACGACATCTCGCTGAACGCAGCGAGCACGGTCGGCCGTGCCGGGGTGGAGCAGGAGTACGACCGGTACCTGCGGGGTCGGCCCGGCTACCAGCGGGTGGCCGTGGACTCGATGGGGCGGGTGCTCGGCAACGACGGCAGGGTGCCCGGCCGTCCCGGCGACACCCTGGTGACCTCCATCGACGCCAAGGTGCAGGCCACCACCGAGCGTGCTCTCGCCGACGCGATCCGCACCGCGCGGGCGACGTACGACCCGGTGACCCACCGCAACTACCGCGCCGACTCCGGCGCCGCGGTCGTGCTGCAGGCCCGCACCGGTCGCGTGGTCGCGATGGCCAGCCAGCCGACGTACAACCCGTCGGTGTGGGTGGGCGGCATCACCAGCAAGCAGCTGGCCCGGCTGTACTCCACGTCCTCGGGCGACCCACTGCTCGCCCGCGCGACGCAGGGGCAGTTCGCGCCCGGCTCCACCTGGAAGCCGTTCATGACCGTCGGCGCGCTCAACAACGGCTTCACCCCGAGCACCCGCCTCGACTGCTCCTCGGGATTCCAGGTCGGCAACCGGCTCTTCCACAACTACGAGTCCGAGTCGCTCGGGATGATCGACTTCGCCAAGGCGCTGCAGTACTCCTGCGACACGTTCTTCTACCGCGTCGGCTACCAGTTCTGGCAGAAGTTCGGCTCCGACCCCACCAACGTGAACGCCCGCGACCCGCTCGTGAACGAGGCGAAGGCCTTCGGCTTCGGCCGCCCGACCGGGATCGACGTACCGGGGGAGTCCGCCGGCCGGATCGCCGACCGGCACTGGAAGCTGGCCTACTGGAAGTCGATGAAGAGCTACTACTGCGGCATCGACCAGCACCCGCCGGCCGGCACGAGCGACTTCGTGAAGCTGTTCGCCCACGAGTTCTGCCTCGAGGGCAGCTACTACCGGGCCGGTGACGCGGTGAACTTCGCGATCGGCCAGGGCGACACCCTGGTCACACCCCTGCAGCTGGCCCGGGCCTACGCCGCGCTGTCCAACGGCGGCACCCTCTACGAGCCGCGCATCGCCAAGGCGATCGTCAGCCCCAGCGGCCAGGTCGTCCGGCGCATCAAGCCCAAGGTGCAGGGCCACGTCACGGACCCGGCGCACGCGATCGCCTACGACAACAACGCGCTGCTCGGCACGGCCAAGTTCGGCACCATGGCCTGGAAGATGATCGGCTTCCCGCTCGACAAGATCCACATCCGGTCCAAGACCGGGTCGGCCGAGGTCTACGGCAAGCAGTCGACGTCGTGGGTCGCGTCCTACGACCGCAACTACGTCGTGCTGATGATGGTGAGCCAGGCCGGCACCGGGTCGGGCAGCTCGGGGCCGTTCGTGCGCAAGATCTGGGAGTCGTTGTACGGCGTGCACGGCACGCAGGTCGACACCCGCAAGGCGCTGGTCCCCGGGGTCGTCGCCCCCGACAGCCTCCCGTCCTTCCAGCCCGACGGCTCGATCCTGCCGCCGAAGCCCCGCTCACCGACCAGGAGCCTGCCGTGAACGGTCGCCTGCGTACGCCCGGCGTCGACCGGATCCTGATGGTGTCGGTGGTGGCCCTGGTGGCGCTCGGCACCCTGCTGGTCTGGTCGGCCACCTCGCACCGCGCCGACCTCACCGGCGGTGACCCCACGGCGTACCTGAAGAAGCAGCTGGTCAACGTCTGCCTCGGCGTCGTGCTCATGGTCGTGGTGATGGCGACCGACCACCGCTGGGTGCGGATCTTCGCGCCGCTGGTCTACCTCGCCTCGATCGCCGGCCTCGTGCTGGTGCTGACCGCCGGCACGACCATCAACGGCTCACGCTCCTGGATCGACGTCGGCGGGATGTCGATCCAGCCCTCGGAGTTCGCCAAGCTCGCGGTGGTGATCGGGATGGCGCTGCTCGTCGCCGAGCGCGCCGAGGGGCGGCGTACGCAGGTTGGGGCGGTCGAGGTCGTCGGGATGCTCGTCATCGCCGGCATCCCCGCGGCGCTGATCATGCTGCAGCCCGACCTCGGGACCCTGCTCGTCCTCTCGGCCACGGTCTTCGGCGTCCTCGCGGTCGCCGGAGCCCCCCGGCGCTGGCTCGTGCTGCTGGGCGCCGCGGCCGCGACGGCCGCCGTGGCGGCGTTCGCCGGGCACCTGCTCAAGCCCTACCAGATCGACCGGTTCCTGGCCTTCACCAACCCCGACCTCGACCCGCGCGGCGCCGGCTACAACACCGAGCAGGCACGGATCGCGGTCGGGAACGGCGGCCTCTTCGGCCAGGGGCTCTTCCACGGCTCTCAGACGCGCGCCGGCTTCGTCCCCGAGCAGCACACCGACTTCATCTTCACCGTCGCCGGCGAGGAGCTCGGTCTGGTCGGCGCCGGCGTGCTGATCGCGCTCATCGGCCTGGTGATCTGGCGCGCGCTGGCCATCTCCGCACTCTCGACCGACGCCTTCGGCCGGGTGGCCGCGGCCGGGATCGCCTGCTGGTTCGGCTTCCAGGCGTTCCAGAACATCGGGATGTGCCTCGGCATCATGCCGGTGACCGGCGTACCCCTGCCCTTCGTGTCGTACGGCGGCAGCTCGATGTTCGCCGGGATGCTCGCGATCGGCCTGCTGCAGAACATCCACCTGCGCGCCACGGCCACCCTGCCGACCCGCTACGCCCGTCCGATGCGGCACCTCGTCTCCCGCTGAGCTCGCTCGCGGCGGCTGTCGGTCGGACGCCGAGCACAACGGTTGACCTGGGCAACGATAGACTCGGGTCTCGATGAGCACTCCGACCTCCGGCAACCTGCCCAACGCACCCCTGGCCCCGAGCGAGACCGGCGAGTACACGCACGCCCAGATCCTCACGATCCTGGTCGGGCTGATGATGGGCATGTTCCTCGGCGCCCTCGACCAGACGATCGTCAGTACGTCGATCCGCACCATCGCCGACGACCTCAACGGGCTCTCCGTGCAGGCCTGGGTCACCACGGCGTACCTGATCACCTCGACGGTCGCCACCCCGATCTACGGCAAGCTCGGCGACCTCTACGGCCGCAAGAAGCTGTTCATGTTCGCGATCTCGGTGTTCATCATCGGGTCGGCGCTCTGCTCGTTCGCCACCTCGATGTACATGCTCGCGGCTTTCCGCGCGGTGCAGGGGATCGGCGCCGGCGGCCTCTTCACGCTGGTGCTCGCGATCATCGGCGACATCGTGTCGCCGCGCGAGCGCGCCCGCTACACCGGCTACTTCATGGCCGTCTTCGGTACGTCGAGCGTCCTCGGGCCGCTGGTCGGCGGCTTCTTCGCCGGCCACGCCGTCATCCTCGGCCTGACCGGCTGGCGCTGGGTGTTCCTGGTCAACGTGCCGATCGGCATCGCCGCGCTCGTGGTCGTCTACCGCACCCTGCATCTGAGCCATCAGCGGCGCGACGCCCGCATCGACTGGTGGGGCGCGGCCACCCTCATGGTCGGCCTGGTTCCCTTGCTGACCATCGCCGAGCAGGGACGGGAGTGGGGATGGGGCTCGCCGCGCGCCATGGGCTGCTACCTGCTGGGCGCGGCCAGCCTGGGTGCCTTCGTCTACGCCGAGGCGCGGATGGGCGACAACGCGCTCATCCCGCTCCGGATGTTCCGCTCCCGCACGGTCACGGTCGGGATCGTGGCGAGCGTCATCGTCGGCGCCGCGATGTTCGGCGGCATCCTGGTGATCCCGCTGTACATGCAGATCGTGCACGGCGCCTCACCGATGCGGTCCGGCTTCCTGATGCTGCCCATGGTCGTGGGGATGATGAGCGCCTCGATCATCTCCGGCCAGGTGATCTCCCGGACCGGCCGGATCCGACCGTTCCCCCTGATCGGCTCGGCGCTGATCTGCGTCGCGCTGTTCTTGTTGTCGCGGATCAGTGCGGACACCAACCTGCTGCTGGTGATGGCCGTGATGTTCGGGCTCGGCTACGGCCTGGGCAACTGCATGCAGCCGCTGCTGCTGATCCTCCAGTCCGCCGTACCACCGCGCGACATCGGTGTTGCCACGTCGTCGGCCACGTTCTTCCGGCAGATCGGCGGCACCCTCGGGGTCGCGATCTTCCTGTCGGTGCTCTTCGGGAGTGTCGGTCCCAACATCAAGACCTCGATCCTCTCCGAGTCGCAGACCCCGGCGTTCCAGCAGGCCGTGCAGACGGCGTCCCAGAGTCCGAACCCGCTCGACCGCCAGGTCGCCGAGGCGTTCCTCCACCCGACGCCGGGAGGCGGGGTGCTGGCGCAGGTGCAGAACGACTCGTCGATCATCCAGCAGATGCCGTCGGTGCTCGCCCACCCGTTCAAGGCCGGCTTCGCCGAGTCGATGGACACCGTCTTCCTGCTCGCCGGCTGTGTGGCGATCCTGGCGTTCCTGGTGCTGCTGCTGATGCCGAAGGTGGAGCTCCGCGCGACCTCCGCGAGCGCGGCGGTTCGGTCGGAGGCCGCGCCGACGGCGCCCCTCGCCGACCAGGTCTGAGCCGCCACAATCCACGCCGAGTCGGCGCAAAGAGACGCCGGAATGACGCCGAGTCGGCGCAAACAGGCACCGGAACGACGCCGAGTCGGCGCAAACAGGCACCGGAATGGCGCCGAGTCGGCATAAGCCGACTCGGCGAAATCCCAGACCCGCGGCCGGAGAGTGTCTGTTCCCGCGGGTGCGACCGGTGCCACGATGGGAGCTCGGCCCCGCGGCAGCGTCTCGGGCCGTGTGCACCGGGCGGGGCCGCCGGGAGGCGGGAGCACCACCTGATGGACCTGAACACGCTCTACCACCGCACCGTCGAGTGCTGGGCCGACCGGGTGAACGCCGTTGGTCCCGACCAGTGGAACGATCCCACCCCGTGCCGCGAGTGGACGGTGCGAGACCTCGTCAACCACGTCGTCGGCGAGGACCGATGGACGGTGCCGCTGGTCGAGGGCCGCACCATCGCGGACGTGGGCACCTCCCTCGACGGCGACCTCCTCGGCGACGACCCGGTCGGCTCCGCGCTGGACGCCGCCCGGCAGGCGACCACACGCGTCGCGGAGAAGCTCCCGGAGGGCGGCGAGGTCCACCTGTCGTACGGCGACGCCCCGATCGGCGACTATGTCCACGAGCTGGCCGCCGACCATCTCCTCCACAGCTGGGACCTGGCGGTGGCCACGGGTGGCAACCCCCAGCTCGACCCACACGTGACCGCCGAGCTGGCCGAGTGGTTCGCCGGTAAGGAAGCGCTCTACCGCGAGTTCGGCGTGATCGGCCCGCGCGCCATCTCGCACGGCGGGTTGCAGTCGGACCTCCTCGCGGCCGCGGGCCGCGACTCGGAGTGGGGGCCGAACCACGCCGCAATGGCCCGGCTCTCGGCCGCCTTCGGGCAGGGCGACATCGAGGCGATCATGGCGCAGCTCACCGACGACTGCGTGTTCGAGGCGACCGGACCGGCGCCCGACGGGACACGCCATCAGGGTCCGGCAGACGTGCGCGCCGTCTGGGAGGAGATGTTCGGGGGCACCCGCGAGCCCTCGTTCTCGGAGGAGGAGTCGTTCGCCGCCGGCGACCGCGGGGTGCTGCGCTGGCGGTTCGAGTGGGTGAACGACGACGGGTCCGCGGGGCACGTCCGAGGCACCGACGTGCTCCGGTTCCGAGACGGGAAGATCTGCGAGAAGTTCTCCTACGTCAAGGGCTGAGCGCTCCCGGGGACACCGGGTCTGCTGTGTTTGGATGTCGGACATGAGTAGCTCGGACTCGATCGACGCGCCCACCGACACCCCCGACCCCCCGGAGCACAGCGTCGCCGACGACGTCGACCCGGCGATCGAGGAGGCCGTCGACGGTGTCACGAACCGCTTCGGAGCCCAGGGGCTCGAGCAGATGATCGGGTACGCCGAGAAGTCGCTGGCGACCGCCCGCGCGGCGCTCGAAGAGCTCGCCGACTCCGCCGACTGAGCCTCCGGGTCACGACAGGGCGCCTTCCCGCACGTCCTCGGCCCGCCGTCGTACGACGACCCACGGCCAGGTGATCAGAGCCCAGCCGACGAGCAGGACGCCGAGCGAGGCGAACACGTAGACCGGCCAGGGGCCGAGCAGGTCGAGCAGGGAGGCCGAGGACGGTTTGTGCACCAGGTAGCCGTAGTTGACGTCGAAGAGCTCGTCGAAGGTGTAGGCGAGGACGGCCCACGCGAGGGTGACGGCGAGTGCGACCCGGTACTCGCGCCAGCCGGGCCCGAGGCCCAGGCCGAAGGTCAGGTACACCGCCGACCACACGATGAGGAAGTGCATCGACCAGAACATGAAGTAGCGCGGGTCCGGGAAGGCCTGGCCCAGTGCGGGCGTGATGATCGCCTGGGTGGTGAGCGTGAGCCCCCAGTAGTAGAGGAGCCCGGTGGGCACGGGATGGTGCGTCCAGAGCGCCCAGGCCGCGACGATCCAGGCGAAGTCGCACAGCGCCAGGGGAAGTGAGCTGCCGAGGGAGAAGTCCCACGGCGCGAGCTGGTACAGCTGGCTCGGCACGGTGACCACGACGATGGCGACCGCGAACGCCCGGTCGAACCGGTCGTCGGCCCCTCGCGTGCGGCGCGAGCGCCCCAGCACGACCAGCGCTCCCGCGACGGCGAGGAAGATCCCGATCAGCAGGTAGTGCTGCGGGCTGAAGGCCTGGAACTCGCCGGCCGCCAGGGGCATGCCCCCACTCCAGCACGGACGGACAACTGTCCGGTGACGCGTCGGCTCTCGAGGCGTTCAGGGCTTGATCGACAAGAACACGAACGTCGCGAGCAGGACCAGGTGGAGACCGCCCTGCAGCGGCTTCGAGCGTCCGGGTACGACGGTCAGCACGGCCACGATCGCGCTGAGGCTGAGCAGCACCAGCTGAGTGGTCTGGAGACCGAGCTCCAGCGGTGCATCCAGCCAGATCTTGGCGACGGCGATGGCCGGGATCGTGAGCCCGATCGACGCCATGGCCGAGCCGTACGCGAGGTTGAAGGACACCTGGACCCGGTTGTCGGCGGCCGCGCGGACCGCGGCGATGGCCTCCGGCAGCAGGACCAGCGTGGCGATGACCACGCCGACGAACGGGTAGGGGAGCCCCGCCGCGAGCACCGCCTTCTCCAGCGGCTTCGACTCCACCTTGGCCAGGCCGACCACGCCGACCAGGGCCGCCACGAGCAGGCCCAGGCTGACCAGCGTGGCACGGCCGCTGGGGAGTGGTCCGTGCTCGGCCGCGGCCGGTTCCGCACCGGGCGATGTCGGGTCCGGAGCCAGGAAGAAGTCTCGGTGCTGCACCGTCTGCGTGAAGACGAAGAGCCCGTAGAGCGCGAGCGACACCACGGCCGCGAACGCGAGCTGCGAGGGCGTGAACGACGGCCCGGGCTCGCTGACGGTGAACTTCGGCAGCACCAGGGTCAGGCCCGACAGCGTGATCACGGTGGCCAGGGCCGACCCTGTCCCCTCGGGGTTGAACACCGCGAGGTGGTGCCGCAGGGCGCAGACCAGCAGCGAGCAGCCGACGATGCCGTTGAGGCTGATCATCACCGCCGCGAAGACTGTGTCGCGGGCCAGGGTCGAGGCATGGTCGGTGCCGCTCACCATCAAGGTCACGATGAGGGCAACCTCGATGATCGTGACCGCGACGGCCAGGATCAGCGAGCCCACGGGGTCGCCGACCCGGTGCGCGATCACCTCGGCGTGGTGGACGGCCGCGAGCACCGCAGCCACCAGGAACACCCCCACCACGGTCACGCCGACCGGGCCCTCCGGATGGGTGACCCAGGCGACCGCGAGGACGACGAGCGAGACCAGGGGCACGAGAGTGGTCCACCGCAGCACGCTCCGACCCTAGGGCCCGAGTTCGCTCAGTCGGCGTTGCGCAGCCGGCGCCGGGCCGTGGCGTCCTCCGACAGCCGCACCAGCTCGGTCGCCCTGGCCAGCCCGTACGGCGGCATGTTGCCGTAGACCGCCTCGTACTCCCCGGCTCGGACCAGGTAGGTCTCGTGCCAGATCCCGGTGCGGTCGCTGCGCCCCACCCGCTTCCAGTAGGCGCGCCACGGGGCGAGATGCGGGTCGCTCTCGTCCCGCGCGAACCGCTCCAGATGCTCGAACGACCGCCAGTACTGCACGGTCGTGAGGCTGGGGAGGTTGGACTGGTAGCCCAGCAGCCCCTTCTCGGGGTGCTGCACGAGGTAGTCGAGCATGTGGCTCATGCCCAGGCGGCCACCGAGGTCCTGGAACGACCGCACCGGGTGGCGCGCGCTCAGCCGTGCCCCGATCAGGAAGACCACGAAGTCCCCTTCGATGCGGGCGGTCCAGCGTCCCTGCCTGACGTCGGCCATCTGCTCCACTCCCCGTCTGCGACTGCCTGGGATTGTGCTCCGGTGGTCCGGCCCCGGCAACGGCGTCGAGCCGGCACGGGCGGTCGTGCTGCGATGCCGGACGACCCGGGCGTACGGCGTACCCTGGGCTGTTCGTCCATGAAGCGAGGTCCTTCCGCGTGTCCGCGAGCGTCTTCCCCCTGCTCGAGCCCCGGCTCCCGTCGGTGTCCAAGCCGATCCAGTACGTCGGCGGCGAGCTCAACTCCACCGTCAAGGACTGGGACTGCGCACCCGAGGGGCCGACCGTCCGGTGGGCGCTGATGTACCCCGACGCCTACGAGGTCGGTCTGCCCAACCAGGGCGTGCAGATCCTGTACGAGGTGCTCAACGAGCGTGACTGGATCCTCGCCGAGCGGTCCTACGCCGTGTGGCCGGACATGGAGCAGGTGATGCGCGAGGACGGCATCCCCCAGTTCACCGTCGACGGTCACCGACCCGTCCGAGACTTCGACCTCTTCGGGATCAGCTTCTCCACCGAGCTCGGGTACACCAACCTCCTCAACGCCCTCGACCTGGCCGGCATCCCGCTCCACGCGGTCGACCGCGGCGACGACGACCCGCTCGTGATCGCGGGCGGCCACGCGGCGTTCAACCCCGAGCCGATCTCCGACTTCGTCGATGCGGCCGTCCTGGGCGACGGCGAGGAGATCGTGCTCGCGATCTCGGAGGTCGTGCGGGAGTGGAAGGCGGAGGGCCGCCCCTGCGGGCGCGACGAGCTGCTGCGTCGGCTGGCTGTCTCGCAGAACGTCTACGTCCCGAAGTTCTACGCCGTGACGTACGCCGCGGACGGCTCGATCGAGGCGGTCGTCCCCAACAAGCCCGGCATCCCGTTCCGGGTCCGCAAGCACACGCTGATGGACCTCGACGCCTGGCCCTACCCCGCCAAGCCGCTGGTGCCGCTCGCCGAGACGGTGCACGAGCGGTTCAGTGTCGAGATCTTCCGTGGTTGCACGCGCGGCTGCCGCTTCTGCCAGGCCGGGATGATCACCCGGCCGGTGCGGGAGCGGTCGATCGAGACGATCGGCGCCATGGTCGAGAACGGCATCCGCCAGTCGGGCTTCGAGGAGGTCGGTCTGCTGTCGTTGTCGAGCGCCGACCACTCCGAGATCGCCGAGGTCGCCCACGGGCTGGCCGACCGCTACGAGGGCACCAACGTCTCACTGTCGCTGCCGAGCACCCGGGTCGACGCCTTCAACATCACCCTCGCCGACGAGTTCTCCCGCAACGGGCGCCGCTCCGGGCTGACCTTCGCCCCGGAGGGCGGCAGCGTCCGGATGCGCAAGGTGATCAACAAGGCCGTCGACGAGGAGGACCTGATCCGCACCGTCGCGACGGCGTACTCCCACGGCTGGCGGCAGGTGAAGCTCTACTTCATGTGCGGCCTGCCGACCGAGACCGACGAGGACGTCCTCGAGATCGCCGACCTGGCCACCAAGGTGATCGCCAAGGGCCGCGAGGTCACCGGCCGCAACGACGTCCGCTGCACGGTCTCCATCGGCGGCTTCGTGCCGAAGCCGCACACGCCGTTCCAGTGGGCGGCCCAGCTCGACCACGACACCACCGACGAGCGGCTCAAGAAGCTGCGTGACGTCGTACGCGCGGACAAGCGGTACGGCCGAGCCATCGGTTTCCGCTACCACGACGGCAAGCCCGGCACCATCGAGGGACTGCTCTCGCGTGGCGACCGCCGCGTCGGCGCCGTGATCGAGGCGGTCTGGCGCGACGGCGGTCGATTCGACGGCTGGAGCGAGCACTTCTCCTACGACCGCTGGGTCGCCGCCTGCGAGCAGGCGCTCGACGGCACCGGCGTCGACCTCGACTGGTACACCGTCCGCGAGCGCGACTACGACGAGGTGCTGCCGTGGGACCACCTCGACTCGGGGCTCGACAAGGACTGGCTGTGGTCGGACTGGGAGGACGCGCTCCAGGTCGCGGCCGACCCCGACTCGCTCCCCGAGGTCGACGACTGCCGCTGGACCCCCTGCTACGACTGCGGCGTCTGCCCCGAGATGGGCACCGAGATCCAGATCGGCCCCACCGGACGGCCGCTCCTCCCGCTCGACGTCGTGTGACACGGCAGCTGTCGTCGAAGCAGGAGGTGACCATGGTCGTGCTGGCACCGGCCACCTCCGACAACTGGCGTGACATCGCCCGCGTCCGTGCAGCGGATCACCAGCGGCAGTGGGTTGCCGACGTGACCTACTACCTGTGTCTCTCGGTGTACGGCGGGCTGTGGCGCTCGTGCGCGGTGCTCGACCAGGCGGGCACCACGGTCGGTCATGTCATGTGGGCCGTGGATCCCGACGACGACAGCCACTGGATAGGCGGTCTCGTCATCGACGCCGAGCACCAAGGCAAGGGCTTGGGCAGGGCTACCGTCGAGGCTCTGCTGGCACTGTGGCAGGACCAGGAGCCCTCGCTGTCAGGCACGCCGTACCACCAGGCGGCCCTGTCCGTGGCCGCGGACAACGAGACAGCACTGCGGCTGTACCACTCGCTCGGGTTCGTCGAGACCGGCGAGCTCTCCGACGACGAGGTCGTGCTCCGACGGCCAAGGGCGCACGAGTCCTAACGGGCGACCGAGCAGCGGGCCGCCGAGAAGGGCAACGCCGTCCGGCTCAGGCCGGTGGCAGGCTGCTCATGATCAGCGCGGCGTCCTTGTTCTCGGGATCGAGATCGAGGGCGCGCGCCAGGAGCGCCCTCGCCCGCTCGGGGTGCCCGTCTACCTGGTGGGCCCATCCGGTCATCGTCCAGGCAGCCGACGATTCGGGACGCACCTCGGTCCACAGACCTAGGAGCGGCCAGACCAGGCTGGTGCGGTGCAGCTCGATCGCTCCCCACACGGCGTCCTCGAACCTTTCGTCGTCGAGGTCGTAGCCGGCCGGCTCGGCCGTGGCCAGCAGGTGGTACGTCGCCTTTGCGGCGTCCGGACCCGACCTGGCCAACGTCTCTGCGACGGGGCGGACGACCGAGGGCAGCATCGCGCGCAGGGCGGCCAGCCCCTCGCCCGGCTCGTCGGGGGTTGGACCGGGGATCGCCGAAGGAACGGGATCGGCGAGGGCGAGGTCGAGCGCTGCCGCGGCGATGGTCCAGGTGGGGACGGTGTTGGAGTTGGCCAGAACCACGACCCCGGTCCGCCGCTCAGGCACCAGCACGAGCCTGGAGCCGAACCCGGGGTCCGCGCCGCCGTGGCTCAGCGTCCGGTGCCCGCGGTAGCTACCCAGGGCCCAGCCGAGCCCCCACGCGTCCTCCCAGGGGGGCTCACCCACCGACACCACCGGCCGCCACATCAGGTCGAGCAGCCCGGCGTCCAGCCGAGCCCGCTGCTCCCCGGAACCCGTAGCGGGTGTGGCGGCCGGCTCGAAGTGGGCGAGCATCCAGCGACACATCTCGACCAGGTTCGAGTGCAGGGTCGAGCTCGGGGCGTGCCGCCGGGTGTAGGGATAGGCGCCCTCGGGCACCCTCAGCGGCATCCCCACGTGCGGTGAGGCAGCCAGCTGTGCGGGCACCTCGCTGCGCAGGAAGGTGCTGTTGGGCATCCCTGAGGGAGTCAGGACCTGCTGGCGCATGGCGTTCTCGAACGTCGTGCCGGTGACCCTGGACAGCACCAGCCCCAGCAGCTCGTACCCGGCATTGGAGTAGGAGAACGCCGAGCCGGGTTCCGCCTGCAGCCGCCGGCCCGACAGGCTGCGAGCGAACTCGCTGAGCGCGTCGTCGCCCAGCTGCGGGTCGTGCCAGCCGTACTCGTCCACGCCGTTCGGGAGACCGCTCGAGTGGCTCAACAGCCTCCGGGCCGTGACCTCCCCGGCCCGACCGTCGGCCAGCGTGAACTCAGGCACCCAGTCGATGATCGGAGCATCCAGATCGAGCACCGGCTCACCGGCGTCCCGAGCGGTCGCCAGCGACACGATCGCGGTCGCGACGAACGGCTTGGACACCGACGCCAGGTGGAACATCGTCTCGGAGGTGACCGGCGCACCGCGGCCGACGTCACGAACGCCGAAGCAACGCGAGACGACGTCCTCCTCGCGCACCACCGCAACGGCCAGGCCGGCCAAGCCGTGCCAGCCGAGGAGGGTCTCGAGCAGGGGCCACAACTCATCCTCCAGGCTCCCTCGAAGGCGCCTCGGACCCACGTCCACGTGCCGACCCTACGCGTATCACGCGTCGCTACCTCGACATGGAAGACGCCCCCACGCCCGATGGCTCGTCGGGGATCGATCGAGCCTTGACGGACCCTTCACGTAGGTATCTAATGTACTAGGTACCTAGATGAATGGAGTCCGATGATCGAGTTCTCGCTGGATACCCGCTCGGGGGTCTCTCCCTACCTCCAGGTCGTCCATCAGGTACGCCGTGCCTTGCGCCTCGGCCTGCTGGTCGAGGGCGACCAGCTGCCCACCGTCAAGGATGTGGTGGCGAGCCTGGCGATCAACCCGAACACCGTCCTCAAGGCCTACCGCGAGCTGGAGCGCGACGGGCTGGTCGCCGCCCGGCCGGGAGTCGGCACCTTCGTCACCCGGACCCTCACCGACTCCTCGCTGGCCGCGCACGAACCACTGCGCCGCGACCTGGGTCGTTGGCTCGGCAAGGCCCGGTCTGCCGGGCTCGACGAGGAGAGCATCGAGGCGCTCTTCATGAGCACCTTTCGCGCCGTGAACGAGGAGACCGCATGAACGCCGTCGTGAAGGCTCGCGGCCTGGGCAAGCAGTACCGGCGACGCTGGGCGCTGCAGGACTGCAGCCTCGAGATCCCCGTCGGCCGGGTGACCGGTCTGGTCGGACCGAACGGCGCCGGCAAGACCACGCTCCTCAGTCTCATGGTCGGACTCCTCACCCCGACCGTGGGGACGATCGAGGTGTGCGGCGGGCGTCCAGCCGCCGACTCCTCTGCGCTGGCCAAGGTCGGTTTCGTCGCGCAGGACACCCCGACGTACGCCGGACTCACGGTCGCCGAGCATCTGCGCCTCGGTGCACACCTCAACCCGCGGTGGGATGCCACGGCCGCGCGACGCCGGATCGACCGCCTCGACCTCGATCCGCGTCAGAAGGCCGGCCACCTCTCCGGCGGCCAGCGTGCCCAGCTCGCACTGACGCTCGGACTCGCGAAGCGTCCCGAGCTGCTGATCCTCGACGAGCCGGTCGCGAGCCTGGACCCGCTGGCCCGACGCGAGTTCCTCAAGGTGCTGATGGAGGCGGTCGCCGAGGACGAGATCAGCGTGCTGCTCTCCTCGCACGTCGTCTCCGACCTCGAACGGGTCTGCGACCACGTGGTCGTCCTGGTCGACTCCCAGGTCCGGGTCGCCGGCGATGTCGAGCAGCTGCTCGGGACGCACCACCGGCTCTCCGGACCGCTTCGTGAACCCGCCGCGTTGCCCGCCGACCAGCACGTCGTCTGGGCCAGCCACACCGATCGTCAGTCCACCTACGTCGTACGCACGGAGTCGCCGATCCTCGATCCGGCCTGGTCCATCACGGCACTGGGTCTGGAAGACCTCGTCCTGGCCTACATGGAAGGCGCCGCGTCCGTCGCGCCGGCCAGCCCAGCGCTGGAGGTGCTCCGGTGATCTGGCTGACCTGGCGGCAGTGCCGCACCCAGTTCATCGCCGTCTACGGACTCGTCGCGGCGACCTGTGTCTGGCTCGCCGTCACCGGCCCGGCGCTCGCTCGTCTCGCCCGCCGCAACCAGGACGTGTACGACCTCCTGACCAGCAACGATCGGCTGCTGTTCAACGGCGGCATCGCCGTCCTCGCGGTGGCGCCCGCGGTCATCGGGATCTTCTGGGGCGCACCGTTGGTGGCCCGAGAGCTCGAGACCGGCACCTATCGGCTCGCCTGGAACCAGTCGGTCACCCGCGGCCGCTGGCTCGCGGCGAAGCTGGGCTTCTCGGTGCTCGCCACGGCGGTGGCGGTCGGGATCCTCACCACCGCGATCACGTGGTGGGCGCACCCGCTCGACGGCGCGACCGGCAGCCAGCACGGAAGCCTGGCCACGCGGCTGACCCCGATCTCCTTCGCCATGCGCGGCATCGTCCCGGTCGCGTACGCCGTCTTCGCACTCCTCCTGGGGACCCTGATCGGGCTGATCCTGCGGCGGTCCGTACCGGCGATGGCACTTGCCCTGGCGATCTACGTCTTCGTCCAGATCGCCGTTCCGTTGTGGGTCCGCCCCCACCTGCTCCCCCCTACGACGACCACGAGCGTCATCTCCCACGCCACCCTCGACGGCGTCGGCATCGACGAGTCAGGCACGATCACGATCACCACCCACGTCGCCCCCGGCGACTGGATCCTCAGCAATCAGACTGTCAACGCTCAAGGTCGTCCCACCGCGCTTCCCTCCTGGTTCAGCGCGTGTCTCCCGCCGCCGCCGGCCCCCGGTCAGGCAGGCGGCAGGGCGGCGGTGGGCCGGGGAGGCGGGTCCTTGGATGCCTGCCTGGCCAGGCTCACCGACGAGGGCTACCGGCAACGCGTCGTCTACCAGCCGCACCACCACTTCTGGCCCCTGCAGTGGGCAGAGACCGGTCTCTACCTGACCGCCTCAGCCCTGCTCGCCGGGCTCTCGTTCTGGTGGACGCGCCGACGGCTGTCCTGACGAGGACGAGACCGTCGTCAGGCGCAGCTGCTCGAGGTCTCGCCGGCCAGCTCCACCTCGCCCTCGGGTGCTGGACGGCCACCTCGATTGACCAGGTAGGACCCGGTGACCACCAGGACGAAACCGATCACGGTCCAGACCGTGACGGGCTCGTCCAGGACCACCGCCCCGGCGATGACCGCGACGGCGGGGTTGAGGTAGGTGATCGTCGTGGCTCGCACCGGTCCGACCTCGCCCACGAGCGCGAAGAGCAGCATGAAGGCGGCGGCCGTGCACACCACGCCCGAGCGTCACCACCGACGCGACGACGTTGCCCGACGGCAACGTGGTCGGCACGCCGTCGGTGAGGAGTACGACGGGGACGTAGACCAGAGCCGTGACCGTCAGGGCGGAGGCCATGATCCCGATCCCGGGCAGCCCCTGGAGCGGCCGGCTGAGGATGGCCGGACCCGCGGCGTACCCCACGACGACGACGGCCACCGCGGCCACGGCGCCGAGGTCGGAGCCGCCCACGTCGAACCCGACGAGGGAGACGACGCCGACGATCCCGAGGACCAGGCCCAGCCAGGCGACCCGCGTGAGTCGTTCGGCGTGCCCGGTGGCGAACGCGATCGCGACCCCGGCCAACGGCACAGCCGCCACCAGGAGGCCCGTGGTCGAGCTCGGTAGCCGGGTCTCCGCGCTGCCGAGGAGCACCCATGGAATGGCGATCTCGACGATGGCGAACACGAGCAGCCAGCGCCAGTGGCGCAGGACCGGCCGCACCGCACCCTGGGCGAGGGCGATGGGCAGCAGGATCAGCGCGGCGATGCCGGTCCGGGCGAGCACGATCTGGGCAGGGGACAGCTCGTCGACCGCGACCTTGATCAGGAGGTAGGGGATCCCCCACACGACTCCGAGGGCAAGGAACAGGGCGGCCGCACGACGAGACACGACGCCATCGTGCCGGATGCCGGCCCAAGCGCGTCAGCAGTGCCCACCGGGCAGCAGGATCAGCTCGCTGAGGACCGCGCGATGGTCGCTGGATGACGAGGGAAGCACCTGGGTGCCGCCGGGGGTCGGCCGGAAGTGGTTGTCGTAGAGCACGTAGTCGATCCGGTTCACCGGAGCACCCGCCGGGACGGTGTCGCCGCTGCCCGTGCCGGCCTGCTCCTGGGCGTCGAGGAGGTAGCCGCGCAGGATCCGCACCGGCAGGGTCCCCGGGCGGGAGTTGAGATCGCCGGCCAGGATCGTCGGCCGATGGCTGGTGGCCAGGACCCGCGTGATGGCCTGGGCCTGCACGATCCGCTGGGGGAGACCGGAGATGGCCCCCTGCGTCAGGTGGACCGAGTAGAAGTCGACGGCGCGTCCCTCGACCCGCAGCACGGCGTGCAGCAGCCCGCGGGGCTCGGACCCCTTCGTGCGCGGGAGGTGGATGTTGGTGCTCTCGCGGACCGGGTAGCGGCTCAGGATGGCGTTGCCGAACCGGTGCCCGTCGGACTGCACGAGGTTGGCGCCGAAGACGTCGTGCATCCCGGTCGCCTTCGCGAGGTACGACGCCTCGTCGGTCCGCCCGCTGCGGGCGGCGTCGCTGTCCACCTCGTTGAGGCTGACGATGTCGGGGTGCCAGGCTCGGATCTCCTCTGCGATGGCGGCGAGCCCGATGGGCCCGAAGCGGCTGACGCCGTAGTGGATGTTGAACTGCAGGACGTGCACGATCCGCGGCGGCCGGAGCGCGCACTTCTCGGGTCCGGTGATCGGGGCGACCTGGAGCGGAGCGCGCACGTGGGGGTGCCGGGGCGCGAGGGTGGTCCCGCCGCGCGTCGAGGGCGTGTCGGACGGTGCGGTCGGCGAGGCCGAGGGGAACTGGATCGGCCGGTCGGCGCTGCTTGTCGGGAGCACGCCGAACGCCCACGCGCCGATGGCGAGGGCGGGGACCACCACGACGACGGCCGCGGCACTCAGCCAGGCGATCCGCTGTGAGACGCGGGGTCTCGGGTCCGGTGGGGGTGACACGCCTCAAGGGTGCCCGACGCGACCCAGCGCGGCGACGTCCCGCGCTGCGGTCAGCGCAGCTGGTCCTCGAGGTACGCCGGCCGGCCGGCGTACGCACCGACGGCCAGGAGGGGCAGCACCAGCACCATCAGCATCCACAGCGGCGCGGTCCAGCCGCCGGTCGCGTCGTACACCAGTCCGACCGCGAACGGTCCCGACGGCGGCCAGCAGGTAGCCCAGCGACTGGGTGAACCCGGACAGTGCGGCCGTGCCGTCCGGCGTGTGCGCACGCAGCCCGATCAGGGTCAGCACGACGGGGAAGACACAGCAGCCGACCCCCACCAGCAGCGCGGCCGGGATCGCCCAGGTGTGAGCGTTGATCAGCAGGAGGGTGTAGCCGAGCAGGTAGCAGCTGAGCACGGCGAGGATCAGGACGCGCTGGTCCTCGCGCCGGGCCGCCGCCGAGGGCAGCCACAGCGAGAGGGGGATGCTCACCCCCGCGACGATCGCGACCAGAAGTCCGGCCTGCTCGGCCGAGTAGCCGTTGTCGCGCCAGAGCTGGGCGAACCAGCCGAAGATCGAGTAGGCCTGCAGCGACTGGAGGCCGAAGAACAGGACCATCGCCCAGCCGATGCGGGTCCGGGCGACCTCGGCGAACGAGATGTTCCGCGCGCCCGTCTCCAGGTGCCTGTCGTGACCGAGCAGCCCCAGCCACGGCACCAGCCCGACCAGCGCGAGCAGCGCCCAGGCGCCGAGGCCCGCGCGCCAGCCGCCGAACGCGTCGGAGATCGGGACCGTGAGCAGGAACGCCGAGGTCAGACCCACCGCCAGCGCGGTGGTGTAGATCGCGGTCGCCCGGCCGATCCGGTCGGGGAAGTGCAGCTTCACCAGCGACGGGATGAGCACGTTGGCCGTCGCCATGCCGGCCAGCGCCACGGCCGACAGGCCCAGGAAGACGGTCGAGTCCGGGGCGGCGGCCCGGCCGCCGAGCCCGACCACGACGGCGACCAGGGAGAGGGCCAGGGCGCGGTGCAGCCCGACCACCCGGGCCAGCGTGGGGGCGAGGGCGCCGAAGATCGCGAACGCCAGCACCGGGAGCGAGGTGAGCAGACCGGCCTCGGGGCCGGTCAGGCCGAGCCCGTCGCGCACCTCCTCGAGGACCGGGCCGACGCTGACGGCGGCGGGCCGCAGGTTGAACGAGAGGAGGATCAGCCCCGCCAGCACCAGCGCGGTACGACGGAGGGCGGACACCGCCGGATCGTTTCATCCGGTCCCGCGGCGCGTCACATCCCGGGATCGGTGGCGGCCGCGCTCGGGAGTGGCCCGGGAGTGGCCTGGGGGTGGCCTGGGGCAGGATGCGGGCGTGCGGCACATCGACGACGACGAACGGCGGGCACGGCTCGCGGTCCGCCACGGGCTGGCGCAGCCGGTCGCCGACACCGCGGCCGCGACCCGCGCGATGACCTGCCTGCACGCGACCGAGCCCGCGTCGGTCCACCTCGCCGCCTGGGCGCGCGCCGGTGCCTCCCGCGCCGAGGTCGACGCGGCCCTCTACGACGACCGCTCGGTGGTCAAGCAGCTCGCGATGCGGCGTACCGTCTTCGCCTTCCCGCGCGACCTCCTGCCGGCCGTCTGGGGCAGCGCGAGTGCCCGGGTCGCCGGCCAGCAGGTACGCCGCCTCGCCTCGGAGATGGAGGCCGCGGGCGTGACCGACGACGGTGCGGCCTGGACCGAGCGAGCACCTCGCGCTGACCCGACAGCTGATCGAGACCGACGGGCCGCTCACCACGGCCGAGGTGCGAGCCCGTCTCCCGGCCCTCGACGCCCGGGTCACCCGCGGCAAGGGCGCCTACCAGGCCGACGTCGCGATCGCCGCTCAGGTGATCGTCGCGCTCGCGGCGTCCGGCGCGATCGTGCGCGGCGCCAACGACGGCGGCTGGAAGATCTCGCGACCCCGCTGGACCGCGACGGCTGCCTGGCTGGGGGAGGAGCCGGCTCCGCTCTCCGAGCCCGAGGGGTACGCCGCGCTGGTCGGCGGCCTGGCTGCGCTCGTTCGGCCCCGGCACCGAGGCCGACCTGGTCTGGTGGCTGGGCTCGACGAAGGCGGCCGTGCGCCGGGCGCTGGCCGACGTCGCCGCGGTCGAGGTCTCCCTCGACGGCGGCGCCTCGGGCTGGGTGCTGCCCGACGACCTGGACACCCCGCCCGACCCCGGCCCGTGGGCGGCGCTCCTGCCGGCGCTCGACCCGACCACCATGGGGTGGAAGGACCGCGCCTTCCACCTCGGGGAGCACGTCGACAAGATCTTCGACCGCAACGGCAACGGCGGCCCGACCGCCTGGTGGAGGGGCCGGATCGTCGGGGTGTGGTGCCAGCGCGACGACGGCTCGGTCGAGGTCGTCCTCGCCGAGCAGGTGCCGGCCGCGGCACGCCGCGCCCTCGACGCGAAGGCGGCCGAGCTCACCGCCTGGCTCGACGGCGACGTGGTCCGCTCGATCTACCTCTCCCCGCTGGCCCGGCAGCACCTCGCGAGTCTGAGCTGAGGCCGCATCCCCACTAGCCTGACCGCGTGCGAGACCAGCCCGAGCAGCAGGCGCCCCCGGTGCAGCGGATGCGGGTGCGCTACGCCAAGCGCGGTCGGCTGCGCTTCACCAGCCACCGCGACTTCAGCCGCGCCTTCGAGCGCGCGCTGGTCCGCGCCCGGATCCCGATGGCCTACTCCTCGGGGTTCAACCCGCACCCCCGCATCTCCTACGCCGGCGCCTCGCCGACCGGCGCGGCCAGCGAGGCGGAGTACCTCGAGATCGGGCTGGCCGAGCGCGTCGAGGCCGACCGGCTCGCCGCCGACCTCGACGAGGCCCTGCCCGACGGCCTCGACGTCCTGGAGGTCGTCGAGGCCACGCCCGGCAGCCTGACCGAACGGCTCCAGGTCAGCCGGTGGCGGATCGACCTGCCCGGGCAGTGCGCCCGACGACGTCGAGCCGGCGGTGGCGGCGTTCCTCGCGGCCCCCTCGGTCGAGGTGGAGCGGATGACCAAGAAGGGGATGCGCGCCTTCGACAGCCGCGCGGCGGTGCTGGCGCTCAGCGCCACGTCGTACGACGCGGGGACGGCGCTCGAGGTCGTGCTCCGGCACACCGAGCCGGCCGTCCGGCCCGACGACGTGCTGTCCGGGCTGCGCCACGTCGGGGGTCTCGACGCGCCCGGGACGGCACTCCTGACGCGCCTCGAGCAGGGTCCGTACGACGCGGCATCCGGCGCGATCGGCGACCCGTTATCCGGTTGACAGTGCCGGGTTCGGGTGTTCCGTGTGCGATACTCGACACGGTCGACCGTGCGGCATGCCGCATCGGTAGACCCGACGACGTTCTCGCCTGACCGATCCTTGGCCCGGCACAGTGGAGCCGGTCGTCACCGGACCGCGACGCGGCCTGGCTGAGTCGGTGACAGCGACTCGCCCGGATGGCTTTGCGACCGCGGTCGGTGACATGTCGGAGCCGTTGACGCACCTGCGGAGGGTGTCGCCGCCACCGAAGGCTTTGCGCCGTCGGCCCTGACCACGCGGGCTGCCGGCGTCGGACACGTCCGGGGCTGTGCGCAGCGTCCGGGCCGAGGAGCGACATGCTCGACGAACACCAGGACGGTTCCACCACCTCCGAGACCACTGCCGGCGGGCGGTGACGCGCCGCCGGCGAAGAAGAAGGCGGCGCCGCGCAAGCGGACCACCAAGAAGGCGGCCGCACCCGCGGCCGAGAGCGCCGCCCCGTCGACCGCCGCCGAGGCGGCCGCGACCAGCACGGACGGCGGCGACACGCCGCCGGCGAAGAAGACCACGACGCGCAAGCGGACCACCAAGAAGGCCGCGGCCACCGCCGAGCCGGGTGCGACGACGGCTGCGGATGCGACGTCCGAGTCGGGCTCGACCCCGGCCGTCGAAGGCGACACGCCGACGGCGAAGAAGACCACCACGCGCAAGCGGACCACCAAGAAGGCCGCCGCGCCTGCCGAGGCGGGCGCGGAGGGCAGCGCCTCGACCGACGCCGGCGAAGGCTCGCGGCCGGCCGCCGTGGCCGTCCCCCTCTTCCAGGCGCCCGAGAAGACCACCGCGCCGCCCCGTCGCCGTACGTCGAAGGCCGCCGCAGCCACGAGCGAGCCCGCCGCCGACGGCGACGGCGCGACGGACCGCACCCAGGACGGCGCGAAGGACCGGGCCGCCCGGGACGACGCCCAGGACGACGCGAAGGCCGCCGACGAGAGTGCCGGCGACCGGTCCGAGGCCGGGGCGACGACAGCGAGACCGCGAGCCGCCGCAAGCGCCGCCGCGGCGGCCGCCGCCGCCGCAAGTCGGGCGAGGGCGGCGACGCCCAGGCCACCGACTCACGCCGAGGGCGACGACGACCGACGACGCGTCCTCCGACTCCCCAGCCGCCTCGTCCTCCGACGGCGAGAGCACCTCGTCGCGTCGGCGGCGCCGTCGGCGGCGCGCCGGCGAGGACGACGGCGACGGTGGCGGCGACGACCCCGCGAACACCGTCACCCGGGTCCGCAGCGGCCGCAGCGCCAACGACGAGATCACGGCCGTGTCCGGCTCGACCCGTCTCGAGGCCAAGAAGCAGCGCCGCCGCGAGGGCCGTGAGGCCGGGCGCCGGCGCGCCCCGATCGTCAGCGAGGCCGAGTTCCTGGCCCGCCGCGAGGCCGTCAACCGGGTGATGGTGATCCGCCAGCGCGGCGACATCACCCAGATCGGCGTGCTCGAGGACAACGTCCTCGTCGAGCACTACGTCGCGCGCGAGTCCCAGACCTCCCTGATCGGCAACGTCTACCTCGGCCGCGTCCAGAACGTCCTGCCGTCGATGGAGGCCGCCTTCATCGACATCGGCAAGGGCCGCAACGCCGTGCTGTACGCCGGCGAGGTGAACTGGTCCGCGCTCGGTCACAAGGACGGCCAGCCCCGCAAGATCGAGTCGGTGCTGACCTCGGGCCAGTCGATCCTGGTGCAGGTCACCAAGGACCCGATCGGCCACAAGGGCGCGCGCCTGACCAGCCAGGTCAGCCTCGCCGGCCGCTTCCTGGTCTACGTGCCCGACGGCACCACCAGCGGCATCTCCCGCAAGCTCCCCGACACCGAGCGCAACCGGCTCAAGACCCTCCTGAAGGACATCGTCCCCGACACCGCCGGCGTGATCGTGCGTACCGCCGCCGAGGGTGCGTCGGAGGACGAGCTGACCCGCGACGTCGAGCGGCTGAAGGCGCGCTGGGAGGACATCGAGAAGAAGGCGAAGGGCTCCGCACCGCAGCTGCTGTACGGCGAGCCCGACCTCACGCTCAAGGTGGTCCGCGACCTCTTCACCGAGGACTTCGCGAAGCTCGTGATCGAGGGCGACGACGCCTGGGAGACCGTGCAGTCCTATGTCCAGCACGTCGCGCCCGACCTCGAGCAGCGGCTCGAGCGCTACGAGCGCAAGAAGGACCAGGACGTGTTCGCGGCGTACCGCATCGAGGAGCAGATCAAGAAGGGCCTGGAGCGCAAGGTCTGGCTGCCCTCCGGCGGCTCGCTGGTGATCGACCGCACCGAGGCGATGACCGTCGTCGACGTGAACACCGGCAAGTTCACCGGCTCCGGCGGCAACCTCGAGGAGACGGTCACCAAGAACAACCTGGAGGCGGCCGAGGAGATCGTGCGCCAGCTCCGGCTGCGCGACATCGGCGGCATCATCGTGGTCGACTTCATCGACATGGTGCTCGAGTCCAACCGCGACCTCGTGCTGCGACGTCTGGTCGAGTGCCTGGGCCGTGACCGCACCCGCCACCAGGTCGCCGAGGTCACCTCGCTCGGCCTGGTGCAGATGACCCGTAAGCGGATCGGCACCGGCCTGCTCGAGTCGTTCTCCCACGACTGCACCACGTGCCACGGTCGCGGCGTCGTGATCGAGGAGGCGCCGGTCGAGCCGAAGCAGCCCGAGGAAGAGGGCCGTCGCGGTCGGCGCAGCCGTACCCGGGGCAAGCCTCAGGACACCGACGAGACCACGCCGCGCACGTCCGCACCGTCCCCCAAGGACGTCGCGGCCATGGCGCGCCACGAGCGCGCCGAGGCCGAGCAGGCCGAGCAGGCCCGGGACGAGGCGGCCGAGACGAGCCGACGGTGGCCGACCGCTGAGCCGACCACAGAGCAGACCACAGAGTCGACCGAGGAGACCGCGGCGGACGCTGTGGTCACCCCCGAGGCGGAGCAGGACGAGGCAGACGCGACCGAGGTCGCCGACGCCGCTCCGGCCGACGCCCCAGAGGTCGCCGAGCCGGTCGCCGAGCCCGTGGCCGAGCCCGTCGCGGAGGAGGCGCCCGAGCCGGCGCCGCCGGCCGCACCCGAGCCCCCGCGTGTGGTCACCCGCACCCGCCGCCGGTCGGCGAGTCGCCCCGCCGGACCGCCCGCCGCGGCGGTGGCTGCCGACGCTCCGGCTGGGGAGCCCGGAGGCTCTGGGGAGGGCGCGGCCGTCCGACCCACCCGAGACGCCCGAGGACGAGGTTCCCTCGCTGCACGTGCCGGTCAAGCGCAAGGGCGGCGCCCGCAAGCGCTGACCTCTGCTCGGGTGATCCAGCGGCGTCAGGGACGCCGATAGGGCTTCTGGACCAGCAGGTGGACCTTGGCGTTGCGGCAGCCCGTGGTGGGGTGCACGACGTACTGCGACGCCGTGGCGTTCGGGACGTAGATCCGGAAGCCGTCGACGTGGGCCGGGTGGCAGCGCTTCCTCGGGTAGTTCAGGGCCTCGGTCTCGCCGATCGGGCTGCGCAGTCGCTGCCCGGGCCGGAGCACGAACGTGCGCACCGCGCCGGGACTCCGACGTACGGCGGGCGCGCCGATCTGGGTGCCGTCCCCGTTCCCGACGTACGAGACACCGCCGTAGCCGCCGGTGTGGCAGGCGTGGTCCGAGGTGTTGCGCAGGACGATCCACCCGAAGACCGTTCCGGCCGCGCCGTCACCCCGGTGGTAGGACGCCGTCAGGTCGGCGTTCGTGCAGGCCGGGGTCCCCGCAGCGTGGGCGGGGACCATCGCGAGCGTCCCGCCCACGGCGAGAGCGAGACCGGCCGCGGCCGTGAGGACTCGGGTGGCGGATGCGTACATGACAGGACCCCCTGGTGAGTGGACCGCCGCCTGTCGGCGTTCCGTCCTTGTGATGCTGGCCGGGAGGCGAAAGGTTGCACCGAGCTCGACGCCGCGGCTGTCCGGCGCCGAATTGCTGGGCGCGACGCCCACCGCGTACGATGAACCCTCGGTGCGCTCAGGCGTGCCCTTTCTGCCCTCACGCTCGTCCGCGCCCCCGATCCGGGGCCGACGATCTCGGTGCGGCAGACCAGAAGTTCTCGACCTATGAAGGAGACCGCGGTGTACGCGATCGTGCGCGCTGGCAGCAAGCAGCAGAAGGTTGCCGTGGGCGACGTCATCGAGATCGACAAGACCGATGCGGCCGTCGGCGACACGCTGACGCTGCCCGTCGTGATGACCGTCGACGGTGACACGGTGACCGCGACCGGTCTCGACAAGGCCGGCGTGACCGTCGAGGTCCTCGGCGCCACCAAGGGCCCCAAGATCATCATCCAGAAGTACAAGAACAAGACCGGTTACAAGAAGCGCCAGGGTCACCGCCAGAAGTACACCCAGGTCAAGGTCACCGACATCTCGCTCTGAGCCGGCACACCGACTCCTCCCTCGAAGGACTGAACTCATGGCACACAAGAAGGGCGCGGCCTCGACCAAGAACGGTCGGGACTCCAACTCCCAGCGCCTCGGCGTGAAGCGGTACGGCGGCCAGCTGGTCAACGCCGGCGAGATCATCGTCCGCCAGCGCGGCACCCACTTCCACCCGGGCACCGGCGTGGGCCGTGGCGGCGACGACACCCTGTTCGCGCTGGTCGCCGGCAACGTCGAGTTCGGCACGCGACGCGGTCGTCGCGTCATCAACATCGTTCCGGCCGGCGAGTAACGCCCGACCGACCTTGCGAAGGGCGTCCCCGGCCTCGGGGCCGCCCTTCCATCATTTCACGCGTTACCCAGAGCACGGGAGCAGTCATGGCAGTGCCGTCGTTCGTCGACCGGGTGACGTTGCACGTCGCCGCGGGGCGGGGCGGCAACGGCGTCGCCTCGGTCCATCGTGAGAAGTTCAAGCCGCTCGGCGGCCCCGACGGCGGTAACGGCGGCCCCGGTGGCTCGATCATCCTGCGGGTCGACCCCGACGTGACCACCCTCCTCGACTACCACCACAGTCCCCACCGCCGGGCCGAGCACGGCGGTCACGGCGCAGGCGCCCACCGCAGCGGCGCCCACGGCACCGACCTCACGCTGTCGGTCCCCGACGGGACCGTCGTGTCGACCGCGGCCGGTGAGCTGCTCGCCGACCTGGTCGGAGCCGGCACCGAGCTCGTGGTCGCGCAAGGCGGCCGTGGCGGCCTGGGCAACGCCGCCCTGGCCAGCGCCAAGCGCAAGGCCCCGGGCTTCGCCCTGCTGGGCGAGCCCGGCGACGAGCTGGAGATCGTGCTCGAGCTGAAGGTCGTGGCCGACATCGGGCTCGTCGGCTACCCGAGCGCCGGCAAGTCGAGCCTGATCGCCGCGATCTCGCGAGCGCGGCCCAAGATCGCCGACTACCCGTTCACCACGCTCGTCCCCAACCTCGGCGTCGTGACCGGCGGCGACACCACGTTCACCGTGGCCGATGTGCCGGGCCTGATCGAGGGCGCCAGCGAGGGCCGCGGGCTGGGTCACGAGTTCCTCCGCCACGTGGAGCGGTGCGCCGCGATCGTGCACGTGATCGACACCGCCACCATCGAGCCTGGTCGCAACCCCGAGGACGACCTGGCGGTCATCGAGCACGAGCTGGCGTCGTACGGCGGCCTCGACGACCGGCCGCGCCTCGTCGCGCTCAACAAGATCGACGTCCCCGACGGGCGCGAGATGGCCGAGATCGTACGGGCCGACCTCGAGGCGCGTGGCCTGCAGGTGTTCGCGGTCAGCGCGGCCTCGGGCGAGGGCCTGCGCGAGCTGACGTTCGCGATGGCCGAGATCGTGCAGTCCGCCCGTGCCTCCCGCACCCAGGCGCCCGTCGAGCGGATCGTCATCCGGCCCGCCGTCGGCCGACGGCGGCGAGGACTTCTCGGTCACGGCGAGCTCCGACCCGACGCTGGACCCTGGACAACGCGCCTGGCGGGTACGCGGACCGAAGCCCGAGCGCTGGGTGCGCCAGACCGACTTCAGCAATGACGAGGCCGTGGGCTTCCTGGCCGACCGGCTCAACCGCCTCGGCGTCGAGTCGAGGCTCGTCCAGCTGGGCGCGGTCGAGGGTGACGCCGTCCTGATCGGCCACCCCGACAATGCGGTCGTCTTCGACTTCAAGCCCGGCATCGACGCCGGGGTGGAGATGCTCGGCCGCCGCGGCGAGGACCAGCGCTTCGACGAGAAGCGCCCTGCTGTGCACCGCCGGCGCGCCATCCACGAGGCGATGCCCGAACGCACCGAGACCGAGACCCGCGCCGACGTCGCCCGCCGGATCGACAAGCCGGCCGGCCCGATCAGCTACGAGATCGGCTCCGCCGACGACCCCGACCACGTGCCCGTCGACCTCGGAGGGTGACGAGGACGCATGACCGGCGTGGCCCGGCGTGAGCAGGTCACCGCGGCCCGCCGGGTCGTGGTCAAGGTCGGCTCGTCCTCGCTCACGACGGCCGCCGGCGGCATCGACCCCGAGCGCGTACGACGTCTCGTCGGCGTGCTCGCCGCCGCCCGGGCCCGAGGCACCGAGGTCGTGCTGGTCTCCTCCGGCGCCATCGCCGCCGGGCTCGCCCCGCTCGGGCTGACGCGTCGCCCGCGCGCGCTCCCCGCCCAGCAGGCCGCCGCGGCGGTGGGCCAGGGCCTCCTCGTGCATCGCTACACCGAGGAGCTGGCGACCCACGGGCTGGTCGCCGGGCAGGTGCTGCTGACGGCCGACGACATGACCCGACGAAGCCACTACCGCAACGCCCACCAGACCTTCGCGAAGCTGCTCGAGCTCGGGGTGCTGCCGATCGTGAACGAGAACGACACCGTCGCCACCGGCGAGATCCGGTTCGGTGACAACGACCGTCTCGCCGCGCTGGTGGCCCACCTGGTGCACGCCGACCTGCTGGTCCTCCTCAGCGACGTCGACGGTCTGTACGACGGCCGGCCGTCCGCCGAGGGCAGCCGCCTGATCGCCGACGTGGCCCTCACCGACGACCTCGCCGGCGTCCGCATCGGCGCCGCCGGCGCGGCCGGTGTCGGCACCGGTGGCATGCGGACCAAGCTCGACGCCGCCCGGATCGCGACCGGCGCGGGGATCCCGGTGGTCCTCACCTCGGCGGACCGGGCCGGGGAGGCGCTCGCCGCCGAGCCGGTCGGCACCTGGTTCCAGGCGGCCAGCCGTCGGCGTCCCACCCGTCAGCTGTGGCTGGCCCACGCGACCGAGCCGAAGGGCGTGCTGCTGCTCGACGAGGGAGCCGTCCGAGCGGTCACCGAACGGCGCGCCTCGCTGCTCGCCGCCGGGCTCACCGGCGCGACCGGCTCCTTCGTCGCCGGCGACCCGGTCGACCTGGCCGGACCGGACGGGATCGCCGTCGCCCGCGGCCTGGTCAACTTCGACGCCGACGAGATCCCGCGGCTCGTCGGTCGGACCTCGGCGATGCTCCGGCGCGAGCTCGGGGCGGCGTACGAGCGCGAGGTCGTGCACCGCGACGACCTCGCCCTGCTCTGACGCGGTTGGCTCTTCCGGGCGCGTTGCAGCGGTTAGCCGGTGCTCGGCTGGGCAGGATCGGCTCCATGACGATCCTCCGACGAACCCTCGCCCTGATCGCCTGTCTCGCCACCGGTGCGCTGCTGGGCGCCTCCGTGCAGAGCCCGACCTCCGCCCGCACCGTCGACGAGCGCTGCACCGGAGACGGCCCGATCCCGGCCTCGGCCCTCGCCGGCGGGGTGTCCCTCGGCTGCTCCCTGGTCGGCCGCACGGTGTACGGCGGGCACGTCGCGGTCGTCGTACCCCCTCCCGGCGTGACGGTGGCCGGTGACGGCTACGGCACCCATGGGGAGGTCGTCGGGCTGCAGGTCACCAACACCGGCACCCAGGTCGTCGCCACGAGCGGCGCGGCGTCCGGGCCCTCCCGTGCGGTCGCGGGCCGGACGGCCAGGGCCGCGGACCCCGCGGCGTGCAAGGACCGCACCTTCCATCTCGAGGGCCACAAGTGGAGGACCTCGCTGCGCTACGGGATCAACCTCGGCAAGGCGCCGGCTCGCCTGGGCGGGAAGACGTTGGTCCGCCAGATCAAGGCCGCCAACGCCAATCTGCGCAAGGGGCGCAACACCTGCGGCCGGCCCACCCTCGGCACCCCGGCCTCCCACTACACAGGCCGCACCCGCGCCGCCCCCAACATCAAGCCAGGCCCGAGCAGCATCACCTGCGGCGGCTTCAACACCACCAACGTGGTCGGCTTCGGCAACCTGCCGGGCGACGTCCTGGGCTGGACCTGCTTCTGGTGGGACGGCACCGGCCGGATGGCTGCCGCCGACATCATGCTCGACAACGGCAGCCGGCTGGTGACCCGCATCCCGGCGGGGTGCACGAACAAGTGGGACCTCGAGGGCACCGTCACCCACGAGTTCGGCCACGCCTACGGGATGGGCCACACCGGCAACGGTCACTCCAACCTGACCATGGACCACGCCGAGCGCCCCTGCTCGGCGTACGCCCGCACGCTGGGCCTCGGTGACTGGCTCGGCATGAAGAAGATGTACGGCACGTCCGCTGACGGTCCGCGCGGTAGGGTCCGACCCGTGCGTGAGCCATTGGAGTTCACCGCGGAGGAGCTCGCCGACGAGGCGCGCTTCTTCCGCTGGTACGGCGACTGGGCGCCGTTCGACCCCGCCCAGGTGGCCACCTTCATGCGCGGGTTCTCGAGGCCGTGGTGGCTGATCGGTGGTTGGTCGATCGAGGCGTTCACCCGGGTACCGCGGGAGCACGAGGACGTGGACCTGTCGATCCTGGCCTGCGACATCCCCGCCTTCCGCGCGCACGTCGGTGACGACTGGTGCCTGTGGAGCAACGACGGTGGCACCCTGCGACCGCTCGACGACCGGTTCCCTGAGGTCCTCAACGTCCAGAGCCAGATCTGGGTCACGGAGGTCCGCGCACGAGCCGTGGGTGATCGACCTGCCGATCACGCCCGACCGTGACGGTCTGTGGACCAACAAACGGGACCCCGACCACGAGCTCCCCGCTCGACGAGGCCACCTGGGTCGCCGAGGACGGGATCCGTTACCTGCGACCCGAGATCAGCCTGCTCTACAAGGCCAGGCTGCAGCGTCCCAAGGACGATCGCGACCTCCGGGTCACCTGGCCGTTGCTGGGCGGAGGGGAGCAGGCGTGGCTCCGCGACGCGGTCCGGCGCCTCTACCCGGACCATCCGTGGCTCGACGTCCTCGACGTGGGCCCGTCCGGGTAATTGGCGTGCGCCGGCCAGGGACGCGTCGTACCGTCCTCGGCATGGGTATCGCGGAGTGACCTCAACCGGGCGCCGACCGGCAGCCTGACGACCCCTGCCGTGGACCGGCGGGCGGTCCGGACGTCACTCCTGCTCGCCGGAGCCCACCATGCCCACGCCCCGCCTGTCCCCGTCCCGCCCCACGGCGACCGTCGCCGACGACCCGTCTGCCCTCGACCGGCTGCCTCCCGCAGGGGCCTCCCACCACGACGTACGCCGCTACTCCCGCGCACGTCGCAGCCTGCTGCCGCGTGCGGAGGACGTCACAGCGGTCGCCGGCGGCTGGGCCCACGAGGTCGTCCTCCGCAGCGGGGCGAGCGTCGACGCCGTCCTCTGGTGCCCGGGGGAGCGGCCGTACCCCGGGCTCGAGGCGACGGCGGTCGCCCTGGTTCGCGTGAGCCCGCAGAGCGGTCCGGATCTCCGAGCGAACCCTGGCCCGGGCCCATCCCGGCCTCACCGCGCCGGCGCTCCTGTCCGTGGTGCGACTGCCACGCTGGCCGTCCGCGCCGCTGCAGAGCACGGCGAACGGGCTGGTTCTCGTGGCCGACGGGATCGAGTACGCCGGCAACCTCGGCACGCTCATCCGCACTGCGGACGCGTGCGCGGTCGACGCGTTGGTGCTGACCCGGGCAACGGCCCGGGTCACCCACCCGAAGACCTTCGTCGCGAGCCGCGGCACGGTGCTCACCACGCCGGTGCTGGAGTACGCCGAGGTCGCTGAGGCGCGGGCCGACCTGTCGGCCGCCGGCTTCACGACGTACGTCGCCGACCCGGCCGGGACGACGTCCTACCGCGAAGCGGGGCTGGGCTCCGGGCCCACCGCCGTGGTGGTCGGGTCGGAGGGCGACGGTGTGGCCGAGGAGTGGCGGACCGGCCTCACCCGCGTCTCGATCCCGATGCGCGGCCGGGCTGACTCGCTCAACGTGGCCACCTCGGCGGCGGTCCTGCTCTTCGAGGCGCGGGGAGCCCTCGACCAGCGATGAGGCTCGCGGTTAGCGGTCGCCGACCCGGCGCCGTACGCTGGGTACGACATGCCCGACGCGCCCGACACCCTGTCCTGCCACGACGCAGACGCAGACCGTCTACCTCGACCACGCCGCGACCACACCGATGCTCCCGGCCGCGCTCGAGGCGATGACGACACACCTCCGCGACGTCGGCAACCCCTCGTCGCTCCATGCCAGCGGCCGGGCCGCGCGGCGGATCGTGGAGGAGTCCCGCGAGACCATCGCGCAGGCCGTCAACTGCCGCCCCGGCGAGGTGGTCTTCACCTCCGGCGGCACCGAGTCCGACAATCTCGCGCTCAAGGGTCTCTTCTGGTCGCGCCACGACGCCGACGCCGCTCGGGTGCGGATCCTGGCCTCGTCGATCGAGCACCACGCCGTCCTCGACGCACTGGACTGGCTGGCGACCGAGGAGGACGCCCTCGTCGAGCTCGCTGCCCGTCGACCGCGGCGGCCGTCTCGACGTCGACGCCTTCCGTGAGGCCGTCGAGCGCGACCCGGCCTCCGTGGCCGTGATCTCGGTGATGTGGGCCAACAACGAGGTCGGCACGCTGCAGCCGATCGACGAGGTCGTTGCGATCGCCTCGGCCCACGGCATCCCGGTGCACACCGACGCCGTGCAGGCGGTCGGTGCCGTGCCGGTCGACTTCGCGGCGAGCGGCGTCGACGCCCTCACCCTCACCGGGCACAAGCTCGGCGGCCCCTACGGCGTCGGTGCGCTGGTGCTGCGTCGCGACCTGTCGCTGACCCCGCTGCTCCACGGCGGCGGCCAGGAGCGCGACATCCGCAGCGGCACCCTCGACATGCCCGCCATCGCCGGCTTCGCGGCCGCCGTCGAGCACGCCGTCAAGGCACAACCGGAGTACGCCGAGCGGATGGCGTCCCTGCGCGACGACCTCGTCCGCCGGGTGACCGCGATCGTGCCGGAGGCCCACCTGCACGGCGACGTCGACCATCGACTCCCCGGCAACGCCCACGTCGGGTTCCCCGACTGCGAGGGCGACTCGCTCCTGATGCTGCTCGACGCGCGCGGCATCGAGTGCTCGACGGGCTCGGCCTGCTCGGCCGGGGTGCCGCAGCCCTCGCACGTGCTGATGGCGATGGGCTGTGACGTGGAGGGCGCCCGTCACTCGCTGCGCTTCACCCTCGGCCGCACCTCCACGTCCGCGGACGTCGACGCCCTGGTCGAGGCCATCGGACCCGCCGTCGAGCGCGCCCGGGGGGCTCGCTCGCAATGAAGGTCGTCGCTGCCATGTCGGGCGGCGTCGACTCGGCCGTGGCCGCGGCCCGCGCGCACGAGGCCGGACACGACGTCACCGGCATCCACCTCGCCCTCTCGCGCAACCCCGCGTCGTACCGCTCGGGGGCGCGCGGGTGCTGCACGATCGAGGACGCCAACGACGCCCGTCGTGCGGCCGACGTGATCGGCATCCCGTTCTACGTGTGGGACCTGTCCGAGCGCTTCCACGAGGACGTGGTCGAGGACTTCATGGACGAGTACGCCGCCGGCCGTACGCCCAACCCCTGCCTGCGGTGCAACGAGAAGATCAAGTTCGCCGCCGTCCTCGACCGGGCCCTGGCGCTGGGCTTCGACGCCGTCGCGACCGGCCACTACGCCCAGGTGCGGACGGCGGTCGACGGGTCCGTCGAGATGCACCGGGCGGTCGACGAGGCCAAGGACCAGTCCTACGTGCTCGGCGTGCTCACGCAGGACCAGCTCGCCCACTCGCTGTTCCCGCTCGGCGACACCCCGAAGCCGGCGATCCGCGAGGAGGCCGCCCGCCGCGGGCTGCTCGTCGCCGACAAGCCCGACTCCCACGACATCTGCTTCGTCGCCGACGGCGACAACGCCGGCTGGCTGCGCGAGAAGCTCGGCGACCGCGCACCCAACCACGGCGGCGCGATCGTCGACGCGTCCTCGGGTGAGGAGCTCGGACGCCACGACGGGACCTACGGCTTCACGATCGGCCAGCGTCGTGGGCTGCGGCTGGGCGTGCCCGCGGCCGACGGCAAGCCGCGGTTCGTGCTCGACATCGAGCCGGTCTCCGGCACCGTCACCGTCGGGCCGCGCGACGCGCTGACCATCGACCGGATCGTCGCCGACCGGCCGCGCTGGTGCGGCGCGGCACCCACGTCGTACACGGGGACCGTGCAGCTGCGCGCCCACGGCGCCCCCCACCGTGCGAGGGTCATGGTCTCGACAGGCGCGACCGGCGAGCAGACGGTGGAGATCGAGCTGCTCGACCCGGCCCAGGGGATCGCGCCGGGCCAGGCGGCCGTGATGTACGACGACACCCGTGTCGTCGGGTCGGCCACGATCGTCTCCACCGCTCGCGCCGACGTGACCGCGTGAGCGTCGCCACCGGCGTGGGCTCGTGGCCCGGGAACGACGCGGAGTCGTACGCCGAGGCCGTGCGCGTCGTGCTCGGCGAGATGCCGGACCTGCCCTACCTCCCGGAGCTGCCGGCGCGCGGCGCACCGGCCGGCATGACGGGGCGGGCGATCGCGATGGTCGCGGATCTCGGTTTCGACCTCCAGCCGGCGGGTTGGCGACTGACCGACCGGCCGGGTATCGACCACCGGCGGGCCCGGTCGCTGCTGGCCCAGGACCTCGACGCTCTCGAGGAGCAGGCGCAGGGCGTGAGCGGCACGTTCAAGCTCCAGGTGGCCGGCCCGTGGACGCTCGCCGCCTCGGTCGAGAAGCCGCGCGGCGACAAGGTGCTCTCCGACCACGGGGCCAGGCGCGAGCTGTCCCAGGCGCTCGCCGAAGGGGTGGCGGTGCACCTGGCCGACGTACGCCGCCGGGTCGCCGCCGACCGGGTCGTCGTCCAGGTGGACGAGCCCGCCCTGTCCGCGGTCCTGGCCGGTCAGATCCCGACCGCGTCCGGCTTCGGTCGCCACCGGGTCGTGCACCCGCCCGAGGTGTCGGCAGCACTGGAGTGGGTGCTCGCCGCCGCCGGTGACGACCCGTGGGTCCACTCGTGCGCCGCCGGGGTGCCCTGGGGACTCCTGCGCGGCGCCGGCGCGCGCGGGCTGAGTGCCGACCTGGCGGTCCTGACCGCGGACGACATGGACGCGCTCGCCGAGGCGCTGGAGGCCGGGGAGACGCTGGCGCTGGGCGTCGTACCCTCGCTGGAGCCCGCGACCGTGCCCGACGCGAAGAGCCTGACCGAGAGCGTCCTGCGCTGGCTCGACATGCTGGGCCTCGACCCGGAGACCGTGACCGAGCGGCTCGTGATCACACCCTCCTGCGGCCTCGCCGGCGCCTCGCCCGCCTGGGCCCGCCGCGCGACCGGGCTCTGTCGCGAGATCGCCGCCAACCTGTCGGGCTGACCCGCAACCGACCCGGGGCTGTACCTTGGTCGCTCATGCCGTCCCCGGAGTCCTTCACCACGCGCCCCACGCTCCGCGGCACCTTCGGCATGACGTCCTCGACGCACTGGCTGGCGTCGCAGTCGGCGATGGCCGAGCTCGAGGCGGGCGGCAACGCCTTCGACGCCGCCGTCGCCGGGGCCTTCGTCCTCCACGTGGTCGAGCCGCACCTGAACGGACCCGGGGGCGAGGTCCCGGCCGTGTTCGCCACGGCCGGGGACCCGACTCCGACGGTGCTGTGCGGGCAGGGCCCGGCTCCGGCCGGAGCCACCCGCGAGCACTACCGCGGGCTCGGTCTCGACCTGGTGCCGGGCTCGGGGCCGCTGGCCGCCGCCGTGCCCGGTGCCGTGGAGGCCTGGCTGATGCTGGCCGCCGACCACGGCACCCGGTCGCTGCGCCAGCTGCTCGGCTACGCCGAGGGGTACGCCCGGTCCGGCCATCCGCTCCTGCCACACGCCGCCCACACGGTCGCCAGGATGGAGCCGATGTTCCGCGACCAGTGGCCGACCTCGGCGGCCCACTGGCTTCCGCACGGACGTCCTCCGCGGGCCTGGGAGGTCGTCGTCAACCCGGCCTACGCCGACGTGCTCGCCCGCCTGGTGAAGGAGGGCGAGGCTGCGGGTGCCGACCGGTCGTCGCAGTTCGGGGCCGCCCGCCGGGCGTGGCGCGAGGGATTCGTGGCCGACGCGGTCGATGCGTTCCAGAGGCGGCCGTTCCGCGACTCCAGCGGCGCCGACCACGCCGGCCTGGTGACCGCGGGCGACATGGCGGCCTGGACCGCGTCGTACGAGCCGGCCGCCGTCCACCGCTTCCGCGACGTCGACGTCGCGAAGACGGGCACCTGGGGGCAGGGACCGGTGCTGCTCCAGGCGCTCGCGATGCTCGAGGGGATGCCCGCAGCGGCCCTCGACCCCTCGAGCGTCGACGGCGTGCACACGATCACCGAGGTGCTCAAGCTGGCGTTCGCCGACCGCGAGGCGTGGTACGGCGACGACGGCCCGGTGACCCTCGCCCAGCTGCTCGACCCGGCGTACGTCGCGATGCGCCGCGACCTGGTGGGCGAGCGGGCGTCGATGGAGCTGCGTCCCGGGTCGCCCGGTGGCGGCACGCCGAGGCTGCCCGAGCAGGTGGAGCGGGCAGCCGGCCTCGCGTCTGGCGCCGGGCTGGGGGAGCCGACGGTCTCCTGGAACGGCGAGACCCGGGGGGACACCTGCCACATCGACGTCGTCGACCGCTGGGGCAACATCATCTCCGCCACTCCGAGCGGCGGGTGGCTGCAGAGCTCGCCGACCGTGCCGGAGCTCGGGTTCTGCCTGGGCAGCCGGATGCAGATGTTCTGGCTCGACGAGGGTCTGCCCTCCTCGCTCGCGCCGGGACGGCGCCCGCGGACCACGCTCTCGCCGACGCTGGTGCTGCGCGACGGCCGACCGGTGCTGGCCTGTGGGACTCCCGGTGGCGACCAGCAGGACCAGTGGCAGCTGCCGTTCCTGCTGCGCCACCTGGTCGGCGGACAGGACCTGCAGGAGGCGATCGACGCCCCGACGTTCCACACGACGTCGTTCCCCAGCTCGTTCTACCCCCGCGAGTCGGTGCCCGGTGAGCTGGTCGTCGAGGATCGCCTCGGGGACGACGTGCTGACCGAGCTGGCCCGCCGCGGCCACCGGGTGACCCGGAGCGGTCCGTGGTCGCTGGGCCGGCTGTCTGCGGTGGCGCGTGACCCCGACACGGGACTGCTGTCGGCCGCGGCCAACCCGCGCGGCGCACAGGGGTACGCCGTCGGCCGCTGAGCGGTTCGCCGATGCTTTCCGGCACGCGAGGCCTACGATCGCGTCCCGCCCCGTGCAACCCGGGGCGACCCTCACCTCGTTCGGAGGGGTGACACTTCCTGACGACGACGAGGACGACGAGGACGACGATGGCCAGACGGGACTCGGAGGAGTTCACCTCCTTCGTGGTGGCCCACCAGGCGAAGCTGAGACGGGTCGCCTACCTGATGTGTGGCGACTGGCAGCTGGCCAGCGACCACGTCCAGGACGCGCTGGTGAAGGTCTACCGGCACTGGCCCCGGCTTCGCAGCGACCGCGAGAAGCTCGGCTACGCCCGCAAGGCCGTGCTCAGCGTCGTGATCGACGCGAAGCGTCGCCGGTCGAGCACCGAGGTGCCGGTCGACTCCGTGGCCGACCGCCTCGGTGGCGCCGACGCGGCCGACCGGAGTGCCGACCGCGACCTGCTCAGCAGGTGCCTGGCCCAGGTACCGGCGCGGCAACGGGCCTGCCTCGTCCTGCGCTACTACGACGACCTCCCGGTGAGCGAGGTCGCCACCGTCCTCGGCTGCTCCGAGGGCACCGTGAAGTCCCAGACGGCCCGTGGCCTCGACACCCTGCAGGCCGCGTTCGCCCGTGAGACGAACGACGATCTCCTCGTGAGCGGGAGGGAGTGACCATGCCCCGCAACCTGACCGACCTGATGGAGGCCGCGGTGTCCACCGCGCCGCCCGAGCCGCACCACGCCTCCGACATCACCCGGCTCGCCGAGCGCCACCAGCGACGTCGTACGACGGGCATCGCCGGCCTCGCGGCCCTCGCCGTGGTGGCCGCCGGAGGCCTCGGCTACGGCCTGACCCGTGACCACGCCACCACCCCCGAGCCGGCTGGCTCTCTCCTGCACGACCAGACCGTCGACGCGAGCTCAGCCGTGCCGGCGAGCACTCTGCCCGGCTACCGGCTCGAGCCCTGGACGGTGCCCTCGGTGCAGCAGCTCGGCCGCGGTCGCGGCCCGGCCGCGACGTACGCCGACATCGATGTAAGCGGAAGATTGATCGTCAGGGACTACCCGGGCGGCGCTGACGCAGCACCGCGGATCCGTCTGTACGACGGTCCCGGGCAGCCCCCGGCTCCGCTGACGACGCCTCCCTCCCCGGGCACCAACTCCGGCCACCAGATCGCCTGGATCCCGTCCTTCCAGACAGACGGCCGGCTGCTCTGGAACCGGTCCGCACCGGTCTTCGAGGCGTCGAGCGTCGGGTTCCACGTGACCGATCTCGACGGCGGTCACGACGTCTTCGTCCATACGCATTTCCAGATCGGGAAGGAAACGTTCGACGGTTCCGGTGGCTGGGTCTCAGACGACCACCTCTGGTTCACCTCCTACGACAGCGGCACCGTCGAGGGCAACTCGCTCTCCCTCTACACGGCCGCCTTCTCCGGACCTTTGACCAAGACGGCTGACGAGGTCGCCGTCGCCGACGTCAACGACGGCGTGGCGGCCTGGGTCACCACCGACGGGAAGCTCGTGACCGAGAGCGCCGTCGGTGGTCCGCAGCACACCGTCACGGTCCCGATCACCTCCGGCTGCCGCATGGCCACCACCTCGGAACTCCAGAACACCGGTGCCCATCCCCTGGCCGTGAGCCGTTCCGTCATCGCTCTGACCGAGTCCTGCGGCACCGGGAAGACCTCGCACCAGGACATCCTCGCGTTCGACCCGGCAGGCCACCTCCTGGTGCACGTCACCGGCCTCTACAGCTTCAACCCGTCGCTCGGCCACGACGCGTTGGTCTTCCGGGGGCTCCTTTCCAGTGGGTTCGAGCAGACCGCGGCCTTCCGCTACGACCTGGTCACAGGGTCCCTGGCCCGCCTCAGCCCCCCGTCGAAGGCGACCGTGCTCGCCTACCCACAGGCGGCTGGCGACTACGTCCTCTGGTACGACAAGAACGGCGGCAATGTGGCGTCCTTCAACCAGTAGCGTGACGGCATGGACATCGTCAGCCCCGCCATCAACGACTACCTGCTCGCACACTCCGAACCCGCCGACGAGGTGCTCCGAGATCTCCACGAGGAGACCCACCGCGAGCTCGGCGGCCGCGCCGCCATGCAGATCTCGCACGACGAGGGGGAGCTGCTCACCATGCTGGTCCGCCTGGTCGGTGCCCGGAACGCCGTCGAGGTCGGCACCTTCACCGGCTACTCGTCGATCTGCATAGCGCGCGGCCTGCCCGCCGACGGGAGCCTGCTCTGCTGCGACGTCAGCGAGGAGTGGACGGCGATCGCGCAGCGCTACTGGGAGCGCGCGGGCGTCGCCGACCGGATCGAGCTCCGGATCGCCCCGGCCGTCGACACCCTGCGCGCGCTGCCGGCCGAGCGCTCGATCGACTTCGCGTTCATCGACGCCGACAAGGCCGGCTACCCGGCGTACTACGAGGAGATCGTGACCCGGGTCCGCCCCGGCGGCCTGATCGTGCTCGACAACATGCTCCGCGACGGCCGCGTGCTGGACCCGCAGAACGACGACGACCGCGCGATCGTCGCGATGAACGCCGCGCTGGTCGCCGACGAGCGGGTGGACGTCGTACTGCTCCCGGTCCGCGACGGCGTCAGCCTCGCCCGCGTCCGCTGAGCGTCGACTGCCCCGGTTTCACCATGTGAAGTAGGTGAACCACCGCTTCCCATGCTGAGTTCACCGTGGGAAGCGCAGGTTCGACACCTTCACATGATGAAGCCGTCGACCCTCCGCACAGACGACGAAGCCCCCAGGGTGGATCCCCGGGGGCGTCGTGCGTGGTACGGCGTGGGTCAGCCGATGTGGACGGGTACGTCGTCCGGCGTCTCGGTGGCGAGCTCCTCGTGCTTCACGTCGAGGAAGATCCACACCACGGCCGAGCCGGCCAGCATCATGAAGACGCCGACAAGGAAGGCGTGCGTGGCACCCGTCGGGAAGCCGCCGATGTAGGCGAGCGCGCCGACCAGCTCGGACGGTGAGCCCAGGTGGAGCTTGCTCAGGAGCTGCTGCACCACGCCGGGGTCGAGCTGCGAGACCCCGCGGCCGATGGCCGGGGCGATCGACGCGATCTGGGCGTTGGTGTAGTGGCTGCCGACCGTGGCCAGAGCGGCCAGACCGAACGCGCCACCGACCTGCTGCATGGTGTTCAGCACGCCCGAGCCGACGCCGGCGTCCTCCGCGCGCAGGTGGTGGACGGCGGTGAGGGTCAGCGGCACGAACACCGCGCCCATGCCGAGCGCCATCAGGCAGACGTACGGCATGATGTCGGTCCAGTAGCTGACCCCGGAGCCCAGCGGCTGACCGCTGCTGACGGCGTTGAGCACGTCCTGGCCACCGTCGGGGACGGTCAGCCGGGAGAACCCGTAGAGCGCGAACGCCGCCATCAGCGTGCCGATGCCCGCGATGTAGCGCGGGTCGATCCGGTTGATCAGGTTGGACACGATCGTCGCGCTGATGATGATGCAGATGCTGAACGGCAGGAACGCGAACCCGGCCTTGAGCGGGCTGTAGCCCATGACGTTCTGGATGAACAGGCTCAGGAAGAAGAACATCGAGAACATCGCTGCCGGCAGCAGCATCATGGCCACGAAGCTCGCCGCCCGCGACCGGTTGGCGAACACGCGGAACGGCAGCAGCGGGTGCGCGACCCTGGACTCGACCACGAAGAACAGTGCGAGCAGGATGGCGCCGCCGACGAGGCTGGCGATGGTGAGGCTGTCGCTCCAGCCGTACGCCGCGTTCCCGGCGCGGGTCAGCCCGTAGACCAGGGCGAGCAGGCCGCCCGTACCGGCGATGGCACCGGGGATGTCGAGCTGGCCGCTGTGGCGCTGGGACTCGTTGAGGAAGCGCGGGGCCAGCAGCGCGGCGATGAGGCCGATCGGGACGTTGATCAGGAAGGTCAGGCGCCAGCCGTCCTGGGGGTCGAACAGCGAGATGTCCAGGCCGGTCAGCCAGCCGCCCAGGATCAGGCCGACGGCCGCACCGGCGCCGGACATGGCGGCGTACACCGCGAACGCGCGGTTGCGGGGCGGTCCGGCAGGGAACGTGGTCGTGATCAGGGCGAGCGCCGCCGGAGAGGCGAGCGCGGCGCCGAGACCCTGGACGCCTCGCGAGGTCAGCAACAGGGCCTCGCTCTGGGCGAGACCGCCGAGCAGCGAGGCGACGGCGAAGATCGAAAGACCGAGGATGAAGGTACGGCGGCGGCCGTAGAGGTCGCCCAGCCGACCGCCCAGCAGCAGGAAGCCGCCGAAGGCCAGCGCGTAGCCGGTCACGATCCAGGTGAGGTTCGTGCCGGACATGTGGAGATCTCTGCCGATGTAGGGCAGGGCGATGTTGGCGATCGTGGCGTCGAGGACGACCATGAGCTGCGCGATGCAGATCAGCACCAGGGCCCATCCCAGGTGCAGCTTCTTCCCGTCGCTCTCGGTCACGTCGGGCTCGTTGGCCTCGATCGCGTCGGTGAGTTCAGACATGAGCTTCCTTACTGATTGGACTTGTGAGGTCTTGACTGGATGACGGTTCTCAGACCTGGGGCCTGACAGCCGGCAGGATGATCTGGTCGATGACGTGCTCGATGAGCGCCGGTCCGGGCTCCTCGCCCAGCACGAAGAGCCGGTGGAGGACGATCGCGGCGAGGGCCGGGGCCACCAGGTCGAGGTCGAGGTCGGGTCGGACCTCGCCCCGGTCGACCGCTCGCTGGAACAGGGTCCTGGAGAGCTGCGACTTCGGCACCAGCACGCGGGTGCGGAACTCCTTGGCGAACTCCGGGTCCGTCGACAGCGCTGTCATCACTGCGCCGAAGGTCGAGGTGGTGTCGTGGTCGGTGAGGCCGCCCATCCCACAGAAGGCGGTCAACAGGTCGGTGCGCAGGTCACCGGAGTCGGGGACCGGCGGGCTCGACTTCTGGGTCGCGAGCGCGTCGACGACCAACGTGGCCTTGGAGTTCCAGCGCCGGTAGAGCGTCGCCTTGGAGGCCTTGGCGCGCTGCGCCACGGCGTCCATGGTGAGGCGGTCGTAGCCGACCTCCGACAACACCTCGAGGGCGGCGTCGAGGATCTCGCGCTCACGGTCGCCCTCGACACGGGGGCGGAGGTGGGTCGCTGCTTCGGCGGGGGTCATCCGGCTTCTGTCACCTGTCGTTCATCTGAATGAAACGAAACGGTTTCGTTCCAAGAAAACGCTAGCGCAGCAGAACGGATGAAACAACTTGGTTTCATCCGGAGTCCGGAGGAACTCTCCGGAACGGCGTCGCTCAGCCGGCGGAGAGCACCCGTCGTACGCCGTCGAGGGCGAACGCGTTCCAGGCGTGGATACCGCGCAGGAGGTAGTGACCGAGGTCGCCCATGTCGGTGAACGACGCCGCCGTCGCCACGTCGCGTGCCCGCTCGACGAAGGCCCGCGTGTCGTCGGCGCGGGTGATGCGGTCGCGTTGCCCATGTGCGGCGTGGACCTGGCGACCCGCGAGCGCGGTGACCGGCTCGCCCGCCGGCAGCCAGGGCGCCAGCGCTACGACGCCACGGACCAGCTCGTGGTCGGCGACCCGGCACGCGGCACGCCCACCCATCGAGTGGCCGACGATCGCGACCGGCACCTCACCGTGCTCCTCGCCCATCCGGTCCAGCGCCCAGCGGGCGTCCGCCACCGTGTCGGCGCCGCCGTCGTTCCAGCCGACGGTGCGGTAGCGCAGGACCGACAGCCCCACGCCCTCGTCGTGCAGGGGCTCGCACAGGTCATGCGCGAGGCGGAGCGACCGTCGCCAGGACAGGCTGCGCCGGGTCACCTCGTCGCTCGAGTGGGCCTTGCCGCCGTGGAGCACGAGCACCATCGCGACGGGCGGGCCCGGTGCGTCGTACGAGGTCAGGCTGGGTGCGGGCAGGGCGGGCTCCTTCGGGGTCGCATGAACCGGGTGGGGAAGCGGATGTCGGCGCCGCTTGGCAGGATAGGCGCCATGGGCGAACCGCAGTCGGCGACTCCTGAGGCCAAGGAGCGCCATCGGGCGCTGAGCGAGGAGATCGAGGACGCTCGGTGGCGCTACTTCGTCCTCGACGACCCGACGCTCGACGACGGGGACTACGACCGTCGCCTGCGTGAGCTCCAGGAGCTCGAGGAGGAGTTCCCCGAGCTGCGCACCCCCGACTCGCCGACGCAGAAGGTCGGCGGCGCGGTGTCGACCGAGTTCACCGCCGTGGACCACCTCCAGCGGATGGAGAGCCTCGACAACGCCTTCTCCTACGACGAGCTGGCGACGTGGCACGCGCGGCTGGCGCGCGATGGGGTCGCCGAGCCGGCGCTGCTCTGCGAGCTCAAGGTCGACGGGCTCGCGATCAACCTGCTCTACGAGCGCGGCCGGCTGGTCCGCGCCCTGACCCGCGGCGACGGGCGCACCGGCGAGGACGTCACGCCCAACGTCCGCACCGTCGACTCCGTGCCCGACCGGCTCACCGGCACCGAGGAGTTCCCGGTCCCCGACCTGGTCGAGGTGCGTGGGGAGGTGTTCCTCCCGGTCGAGGCCTTCGAGCGGCTCAACGTCTCGATGACCGAGGCCGGCCGCCAGGTCTTCGCCAACCCGCGTAACGCGGCCGCCGGCTCGCTGCGGCAGAAGGACCCCCGCGTCACGGCGTCCCGCGACCTCGGGATGGTCTGCCACGGCATCGGGGCACGGCAGGGGTTCGACCCGCTGTCCCAGTCCGCGGCGTACGACGCCCTGCGTGCCTGGGGGCTGGCCGTCTCCGACCAGGTGCGTGTGCTGTCGAGCCTGGCGGAGGTGGAGGCCTTCATCGACGACGTCGGCGAGCGTCGCCACACGATCGTCCCCTACGAGATCGACGGCGTCGTGATCAAGGTCGACGAGGTCACGCTCCAGCGCCGGCTCGGGTCGACCTCGCGTGCGCCGCGGTGGGCGATCGCGTTCAAGTACCCACCGGAGGAGGTCAACGCCAAGCTGCTCTCCATCGAGGTCAACACCGGCCGCACCGGCCGCGTGACGCCGTTCGGGGTGATGGAGCCGACCAAGGTCGCCGGCTCGACGGTCGAGCGAGCCACCCTCCACAACGCCCACGAGGTCGCCCGCAAGGACGTGCGGCCAGGTGACACGGTGGTGCTGCGCAAGGCGGGCGACGTCATCCCCGAGATCGTGGGGCCGGTGCTGGCGCTGCGCCCCGAGGGCCTCGAGCCGTGGGCGATGCCGACCGAGTGCCCCTCGTGCGGCACCACCCTCGCCCAGCAGAAGGAGGGCGACAAGGACCTCCGCTGCCCCAACACCCGGCAGTGCCCGGCCCAGCTGCTCGAGCGGGTCTACCACGTCGCCAGCCGTGGGGCGTTCGACATCGAGGGGCTCGGCTCCGAGGCGGCGCACGCGCTGCTCGGCGCCGGCGTCCTGGCCGACGAAGGTGACGTCTTCGACCTCGACCGGCCCAAGCTTCTCAAGACCGACCTCTTCACCCGCGCGCCGAGGAAGGGCGAGGAGGGCCCGCAGCTCAGCGCGAACGGCGAGGGCCTTCTGGCCAACCTCGAGGAGCGCAAGCGGGTGCCGCTCTGGCGGGTCCTGGTCGCGCTCTCGATCCGCCACGTCGGGCCGACGGCTGCCCGCGCGCTGGCCACGGAGTTCGGCTCGATGGCGAAGATCCGGGCGGCGTCCGAGGGTGATCTCGCCGCGGCCGAGGGGGTCGGGCCGACCATCGCCGAGGCGGTGATCGAGTGGTTCAAGGTCGACTGGCACGAGGCGATCGTGGACAAGTGGGCCGAGGCCGACGTGGCGATGGCCGACGAGCGCGACGAGTCCGTCGCCCGCACGCTCGAGGGTCTGACGGTCGTCGTGACCGGCTCGCTGGTCGACTTCTCGCGCGACTCCGCCAAGGAGGCGATCGTGGCGCGAGGCGGCAAGGCCTCCGGCTCGGTGTCGAAGAAGACCGACTACGTCGTGGTCGGCGACAACGCCGGCTCCAAGGCCGAGAAGGCCGAGCAGCTCGGCGTACCCGTGCTCGACGAGCCCGCGTTCCACGTCCTGCTCGAGCACGGCCCGAGCGGGCTCTGAGCGCTCAGACCGTCGACCCCAGGACCGCCGGCCACGAGCGCAGCAGGCTCTCGAGATGGCCGAGCCCGGGCAGCACGTGCAGCGTCGCGTCCGGCAGGTGCGCCGCCAGCCAGCGGCCGTTTCGCGGTGGCGCGTTGGCGTCGCGCTCGCCGTACCACAGCGACACCGGGCAGCGGACGTCCGCGACGTCGAACGGCCACCGACGGAACACCAGCGCCGCGTCGGCGAGGTAGCCGTCGGGCACGAGCAGCGCCTCCCGAGCATCGGCGGCGAGGTCGGACGGGGTCCGGTGCGCGAGCAGCAGTCGGTCCTCGGCCGGCAGTCCGCTCGCCCAGCGTTCGGCGAGGGCGGCGTCGTCGGGGTCGTCGGGATCCACTCCCGACCGGTAGGCCAGGAAGTCGGGTCGCACCGTCGCCACGTTGTCCTCGACGCGGCCGCGTGCCAGCGCGGCGTACCAGCCCTGGCCGTCGGCGTCGAGGTCGTCACGGGTCCAGGGCGGGTCCATGCGGGGAGCCTCGCCCGGGGTCGCCACCAGGGCGACGGCCTGGACCCGGTCGGGGTGGTAGGCCGCGCAGGCCAGCGCGTACGTGCCGCCGACCGACATGCCGAGCAGCCCGACTCGGCCGATCCCGAGCGCGTCAGCGAGTGCGAGGGTGTCGTCGGCGACGCGCCGGTACGACGGCGCGGCCGGTGTGGAAGCGCCGTAGCCGGGCCGGTTGGCGGCGATCAGGCGTACGCCGAGCCGTCGCGCCGCGTCGTCACCGCTGGAGGCAGCGCGGCGGGTGTCGGGGCAGCCGTGGAAGAACAGGACCGGTCGGCCGAGGGGATCCCCCACCTCGGACCAGGCCAGAGTGCGTCCATCGCGCAGCCCGGCGAGCGGCATCGCGTGACTAGGTGGCGGTCGGGGGCGACGCCGAGGCCGTCGGTGCCGGCCCGACCTCTGTGCGCCACAGGTGGGCGCCCAACGCCCCAGCCAGGACCAGGAGGACGACCCCGACGACCAGGTGGCCGCCGATGATCCCCCACAGCGCCAGCACGGTCACCACGGCCAGCAGCGAGGACAGGCCGACCCGGGTGTTGGCCACGCGTGCGAACGACGAGGCGGCGCGCTCGGTCACGCTCATCCGCTGGAAGGTGACCGCCCGGTCGGACATGGCGAGGTGCAGGTCCGACGGGATCGCGGCGTCGAGCGCCTTGGTCAGATCCTTGCCGCGCGTCCACTCGCGCGGCTCCATCTCCAGGACGTTTCCTTGGCGGCCGATCAGGTGGCGGGCGCCGTCGCGCCAGGCGAGCATGCCGACGACGTCGCCGAGCCGCATGGATCGGCACGTGCTGCCCGTGAGCCGCTCGGCGACCTGCTCGTCGACCGAGAAGGTGGTCATGTCGGCGGGCCAGTTGACGTGGCTGTGCTTGTCGCCGGTGCCGAGAGGTCGCGCTTCGGGGAACGTCAGCTCCGGGATGGAGTCAAGGAGAGGAGCGCTCTCGGGGAGGCCGACGAGCAGCGAAGCGTGCAGCTCCTGGGCCGCCCGGCCGACCCGCGCCGGGTCGGTCTCGCGCAGCTGGGTGAGGAGCTCCTCGTAGGACATCGGCACCCGGTCGCTCAGTGCGGCGTACGCCGCCTCCAGCGCGGTCTCGACCCTGGCAGCCGGCGACTCGAGCACCCGCAGGCGCCGGTCGACCGCCTCCTGGACCCATTCGCGGGGTACGCCGTTCTCGGCGAGCTGGCCGGTGACCTCGAGCGCCGCCCTGGCGAGCGTCGGCAGCATCTCGCTCACGAGCTCGGACCCACCCGCGATCAGCGCGTGATCGTTGTCCACGTCGGCCATCGAGGACCAGAGCCCGTAGGCGCCGCCGCTGTGGCGTCGTAGCCCGTCGTGCAGCGCACGCTCGAGGACGACGGGCAGGAACCCGGCCTCGTGGGTCCGCGTGACCACGCCGCTCACCGTGAGGCCGACCTCGTCGCGGTAGGCGGCGGGCACCGCTCGGCCGACGGGCTCGGCGGCCGGAGCGCTGGAGTACTCGCCGGCCGGGAGCGGCAACCGCAACCCCTCGGGCGGCGGCCCGTCCAGCACCAGGATCGCGTTGGCGGCGTTGAACACCCGGCGGGACCGCTCGGTCAGCAGGTGGTCGGTGGCCCGCACCGCGCCGATCTCGGCATAGCTGGCGACGCCCGGCCCGGACGCGCCGTACCGCCAGGTCAGCGAGCGGGTCAGCTGGTCGCGCGACTCCTGGGCCTCGGCCTGGAGCAGGCCACGCTGACGGGACAGCAGGCGCAGGTCGGGCTCCGCCAGCCAACGGGCGAGATCTCCGACGTGCTGGGTGATCGCCTCGGGCCCGCCGAAGGCGGCGAAGTGCGTGCGCAGCAGCGAGAGGCGGCCCTCGATCGGGCGGGTCAGAGTCTCGCGGTCGAGCAGTGCGAGGTGCTCGAGGAGATGCAGCCAGCCGCTCTCATGGAGCGGCTCGTCGGCCAGCCCCTGGCGGAAGATCAGGTGGGCGCACGAAGCCGGGCGACCCATGTCTACCCAGAAGCACAGGACACCATCGATCTCGGACTCGCGGACACCAGTCATGAGGCCACCAAGGTAGCCGCGGGCGGACCGCTTTCGTGGCGGTTTGGCCCAGCTCGGCCTTCGTCGGTGCGTCCGGCGTACCGGAGGAACGCGTTCCTGCCCGTCGGGGGCACGGCGGTGTCGCGGCAGCCGCCGGTCGGCGCCGGTCGCCGCTCCCTAGGATGAGGCCATGCCCGACACCCCTGCAGGCGCCGGCGCGCCCGCCACGATCAGCCGCGACGAGGTGGCCCACCTGGCCGACCTCGCGCGCATCGACCTCTCCGACGCCGAGCTCGACCACCTCGCCCCGCAGCTGAGCGTGATCCTCGAGTCGGTGACGTCGATCAACGACGTCGCGTCCGACGACATCCCGCCGACGTCCCACGCCCTGCCGCTGACCAACGTCTTCCGGGACGACGTGGAGCGGCCCGGGCTGACGGCCGAGGAGGCGCTGAGCGGTGCGCCCGAGGTGGAGCAGCAGAGGTTCAAGGTGCCGAGGATCCTCGGGGACGAGCAGTGATCACCCCACGCCGTTCTTCTCCTCCCCCGCTTCGCCCGTCCGTCGAACAACGCCGCGGAGGCCCCGAATGAACCCCGACCGGCGTACCGCCGCCGAGATCGCCGAGGCGCTGGCGGCAGGAGACACGACCAGCGTCGAGGTCACGCAGGCCCACCTCGACCGGATCGCCGAGGTCGACGGCGCCGTGCACGCCTTCCTGCAGATCGACGCGGAGGGAGCGCTCCGTGACGCCGCGGCGTCCGACGAGCGCCGTGCCTCCGGGACCCAGGCGAGCGCGCTGGACGGCGTACCGATCGCGGTCAAGGACGTGCTCGCCACCCGGGGGCTGCCCACGACCTGCGGGTCGCGGATCCTCGAGGGTTGGGTGCCGCCGTACGACGCCACGGTGGTCGCCCGGCTGCGCGCTGCCGGCCTGCCGATCCTCGGCAAGACGAACATGGACGAGTTCGCGATGGGGTCCTCCACCGAGCACAGCGCCTACGGCCCGACCCACAACCCGTGGGACCTCAGCCGCATCCCGGGCGGCTCCGGAGGCGGCAGCGCGGCCGCGGTCGCGGCCTACGAGGCGCCGGTGGCGATCGGCACCGACACCGGCGGCTCGATCCGCCAGCCGGGCGCGGTGACCGGCACCGTCGGCATGAAGCCCACCTACGGCGGCGTCTCGCGCTACGGCCTCGTGGCCCTGGCGAACTCTCTCGACCAGGCCGGCCCGGTCACGCGGACCGTCCTCGACGCCGCGTTGCTCCACGAGATCATCGGTGGGCACGACCCGCTCGACTCCACGAGCATCGACGAGCCGCTGCCTGCCCTCGTCGACGCCGCGCGCCGCGGCGCCGACGGAGACCTCACCGGTGTGCGGATCGGCGTCGTGACCGAGCTGGGCGGCGAGGGCTACCAGGCCGGGGTCCTCGCCCGCTTCCGCGAGTCCGTCGACCTGATGACCAAGGCGGGAGCCGAGGTCGTCGAGGTCTCGTGCCCCCACTTCGTGCACGCGCTCGCGACGTACTACCTGATCCTGCCGGCGGAGGCGTCGTCCAACCTGGCCCGCTTCGACGCCATGCGTTACGGGCTGCGTGTGACTCCCGACGGCGACCCCAGCGCCGAGGACGTCATGCGTGCCACGCGCGAGGCGGGCTTCGGCGACGAGGTGAAGCGCCGGATCATCCTGGGCACCTATGCCCTGTCGAGCGGCTACTACGACGCGTACTACGGACAGGCCCAGAAGGTTCGCACCCTGGTCGCTCGCGACTTCGACGCGGCGTTCGAGCTGGCCGACGTGCTGGTCAGTCCGACGGCCCCGACCACGGCGTTCAAGCTCGGGGAGAAGGTCGACGACCCGCTGGCGATGTATCTCAACGACCTGGCCACGATCCCGGCCAACCTCTCCGGCGTCCCCGGGATCTCGGTCCCGAGCGGCCTCGCCGATGAGGACGGCCTGCCCGCCGGCGTACAGATCCTGGCGCCGGCCCTGCAGGACGACCGGGTCTACCGCGTCGGCGCGGCCCTCGAGGCGCTGCTCGCGCGCGAGTGGGGCGGTCGGCTCCTCGACCGGGCACCGGCACTGGAAGGGGCCCGCTGATGACCGCCCAGCTGATGTCGTACGACGACGTGCTCGCCCGGTTCGACCCGGCGTTCGGCCTCGAGGTCCACGTCGAGCTCAACACCGCGACCAAGATGTTCTGCGGCTGCCCCACGGAGTTCGGCGCCGAGCCCAACACGCAGACCTGCCCTACGTGCCTCGGGCTGCCGGGCTCGATGCCGGTCGTGAACGCGAAGGCGGTGGAGTCGGCGATCCGGATCGGGCTCGCTCTCAACTGCGAGATCGCCGAGTGGTGCCGGTTCGCGCGGAAGAACTACTTCTACCCGGACATGCCGAAGAACTTCCAGACCAGCCAGTACGACGAGCCGATCGCGTTCGAGGGCTACATGGACGTCGAGGTCGACGGCGAGACCTACCGGGTCGGGATCGAGCGCGCCCACATGGAGGAGGACACCGGCAAGTCCTTGCATGTCGGCGGCAGCACCGGCCGGATCCACGGTGCCGACTACTCCCTCGTCGACTACAACCGGGCGGGCATCCCGCTGATCGAGATCGTCACCAAGCCCGTGCTGGGCACCGGCGAGAAGGCGCCCGAGGTGGCGCGTGCGTACGTCGCGCAGCTGCGGGAGCTGCTCCTCGGACTCGGCGTGAGCGACGTCCGGATGGAGCAGGGCTCACTGCGCTGCGACGTGAACCTCTCGCTCGCCCCGACGGGCACCACGGCTCTGGGCACCCGGACCGAGACCAAGAACGTGAACTCCCTGCGCTCGGTGGAGCGGGCCGCGCGCTTCGAGATGCGCCGGCACGCCGCCATCCTCTCTGGGGGCGGGTCGATCCTGCAGGAGACACGTCACTGGCACGAGGACACCGGCGTCACCACGAGCGGGCGCGAGAAGTCCGACGCGGAGGACTACCGCTACTTCCCCGAGCCCGACCTGGTGCCGATCGCGCCGAGCCGGGAATGGGTCGCCGAGCTGGCCGCGACGCTGCCGGAGCCGCCGCACGTGAAGCGTGCGCGACTCCAGGAGGCGTGGGGCTTCTCCGACCTCGAGATGCGCGACACCGTCGGCGCTGGCGCTCTGGCTCTGGTCGAGGCGACCATCGGCGCGGGCGCCACGCCGCAGACCGCCCGGAAGTGGTGGCTCGGCGAGCTGGCCCGGCAGGCCAACGAGTCCGAGACCGACCTCGCATCGCTCGGCGTCACCCCGGCCGACGTGGCGAGGGTGCAGGCGCTGGTCGAGGACGGCACTCTCAACGACAAGCTCGCCCGGCAGGTCCTCGACGGACTGCTTGCGGGGGAGGGGACTCCCGACGAGATCGTCGCCGCCCGAGGACTCGGCATCGTCTCGGACGACGGCGCCCTGGCCGCGGCCGTCGACAACGCGATCGCGGCGAACCCCGACGTCGCCGACAAGATCCGCGAGGGGAAGGTCGCGGCGGCCGGGGCGTTGATCGGTGCGGTGATGAAGGAGATGCGCGGACAGGCCGACGCCGGCCGCGTCCGCGAGCTGATCCTCGAGAAGCTGTCCTGACGCCCGCCCCACCACGTGGTCCGAAAAGGCCTGGTGGCTGAGGGTCCTGGTCGGGCAGTCTGCTCCGCGCAGACCACCAGGGGGAGCAGATGACCACGACCGTGTCCGAGAAGCCCGACATCAACGAGATGCGGGTCATCCATCGCGTCTTCCGCCGTGAGCTGACCGCGCTGCCCGGGCTCGTGCGCCGGGTGCCGGACGGCGACGAGGCGCGCACCGAGATCGTGGGACGCCATGCGCAGTTCGTCCTGGTGGGACTTCACATCCACCACACGGGCGAGGACGAGAACCTCTGGCCGCTCCTGCTCGAGCGGGCGAAGCCGTCGACCGAGCTGATCGAGACCATGCAGGCCCAACACGTGGGGGTGCACACGCACGTCGACCGGGCGCAGGAGCTGCTCGACACCTGGCGGCGTCGGCCGAGCAGCCGGGCAGGCGAGGAGCTGGCGACGGAGGTCGAGCAGCTCAACGAGGCCCTCTTCGAGCACCTCGACCAGGAGGAACGCGAGATCCTGCCCCTGGCCGAGCGGTTCGTCAGCGTCGAGGAGTGGGGGCGCCTGGGCGAGCACGGACGCGACTCGATGTCGCGCGAGGAGCTGCCGATCATGTTCGGGGCGATCCTGGAGGAGGCCGATCAGGGCGAGCGGGCGCAGATGCTGGCGCTGCTGCCCCCGCCGATCCGTCTGCTCATGCGCACGGTCGGCGCCCGGAAGTACCGGCGCTACATCTCCCAGGTCCGCTCCGGCTGACCGCCCGCCCTCCCTGTGTCGTGCCGGACCATGACGGGCTAGTCTGCGGACTGATCACAACCCAGTTACGCCCGTGGTGGGGGAAGCCGGTCCGAGTCCGGCGCTGACCCGCAACCGTAGGCCGTGCATTGCACGGCGAGCCGGAACACCCGCCACGACGCGTTCCGAACACACGCTGTCGTGGAAAAGCAGTGGGTGGGCCCGCCCGATCATCGGCGCCTTCTCGCTGTCGCAGCGGGAAGGAAAGCATGTCCCTGATCCATCGTGCCGTCACGGCACTCGTCTCCTCCGCCCTGGCGGTCTCCCTGGTCGCCGTCGGCGGGCCGGCGCGGGCCGCCGCCCCGCCGAACTCTCCAGGTGGTCACGGGGCCACCTGGCTGGCGGGCCAGCTCGACGCCGCGGGCCTGATCCACAACCGGCAGTTCGACTTCGACGACTACGGCCTCACCATCGACACCGCCTTCGCGCTGAAGGCGATCGGTGGGCACAACAGGGCCGTCGGCAAGGTGCGGAACGCGCTGTCGAGGCACGTGGACAGCTACACCACCGGCGTCGACTTCGGCAGCTCGGCCGTCTTCTCCGGCGCTGTCGCCAAGCTGGTCGTCCTCGCCCAGCAGACCGGGGGCGGGGCGCGGCACTTCGGCGGGCGTGAACCTCGTCCACCGGCTCGACCAGCGCGTCATCGCCTCGGGACCGTCGAAGGGCCGGATCCAGGACCTCGAGGACCCGGCGAACGGGATCACCGACTCGGCGAACTCGATCGGCCAGATCTTCGCCGTCCGCGGCCTCCTGAAGGTGGGTCACGCCGACGGCCCGGCCGCACTCCGGTTCCTGCTCGCGCAGCAGTGCCGCGGGGGCTTCTTCCGGCTCGGCTTCACCGAGGACAAGAGCGCACCGAACCAGTCCTGCGGCAAGGGTGACCCGGCCGACAACGACGTCACAGCGCTCGCGGTGGTCGAGCTGGCCACCGTCGCGAAGGGGCACCGCAAGCTGACGGCTGCTCTCGGGGCGGCCACCCGGTGGCTCAAGAGCCACCAGCACGCGAACGGCAGCCTCGGCGGCTCCGGCCCCACCGCGGCCGCCAACGCCAACAGCACCGGCCTGGCCGGGTGGGCCTTCCTGACCGAGGGCCGGTGCCGCGCCGCCCGCGACGCCGCCGGCTGGCTGGCCCACCGCCAGGTGAGCGGCCACCTCGCCGGGACGCCGCTGGCGGGCGATCGCGGTGCGGTCGCCTACGACAACGCGACCCTCAAGGCGGCGAGGCGGCAAGGCATCACCAAGACGACCCGCGACAAGTGGCGCCGCGCCACCTCGCAGGCCGCCCCTGCGCTGCTCGCGCTCTCTCGCTGCACGCCCTGAACGTCGTGCTCACGTACGTCGTACGCCTCGCCGCCGCGGTCCTGATGACCGCGGCGGCGGGGCTCGGCGTGTCCGCGCCCGCGCAGGCCGCCTCCTGCTCGGGCGCCCACGGAGTCACCGTGGTCGTCGACTTCCACGAGCTCGGTGGCGGCGCGCAGTCGGCGTGTGACGCCGACGGCAGCGGGAAGACCGCCGCTCACCCAGCTGAAGGACGTCGGTCATCAGCTGACCTACGTGCAGCGCCAACCCGGCTTCGTCTGCCGCGTCGACGGGGCGCCGGCGACCGACCCCTGCGTGAACACCCCGCCGTCCGACGCGTACTGGTCGCTGTGGTGGTCCGACGGGAAGAGCGGCACGTGGGTCTACTCGTCGTCCGGGGCCGCCTCCCTCCAGGTCCCCGACGGCGGCTACGTCGCGCTCTCCTGGCAGGGCGCCGCCGGCAAGGCGGCCCCCGGCGTGCCGCCCACCGCCCACGCGAGCGCGACCCCGACCCCGTCCCCGACGCGTCACCCCTCGTCGTCCGCGAGCCCCTCGGCGTCTCCGACGCGTCACGCATCGTCGTCCGCGGCTGCGGGCCCGACCTCCTCACCCACCACGTCCCCACCGACCGCGTCCTCGCCCGGCTCACCGAGCACGTCCCACCCGTCCGCGTCGACGCATCCCGCGCAGCATCAGGGCGGCAAGACCCCGACCGCGACGCCCACGGCGACCCCGACCGACCTGCCCGCCACCACGAAGGCGGCCGAGCCTCTGGACCGTGCGGCAGCCGACTCCGACTCCGGCCTGCCTGGCTGGGTGGCGCCGGTGCTGGTCGGAGCGCTCTTCGTCGCCGCGGGCGCCGTGGCCTTCGTACGACGCAAACGCGCCGGCGGCGCCTGATGCGCGCCCGCCTCGCGGTCGCCCGCCTGCCGCGGGACCTGCACCCGGTCGCCTGGTGGCTCTGGGCCGTCGGCCTCGCGGTCGCAGCCTCGTTCACCACCAACCCCTGGCTGCTCCTGATGCTGATCGGGGTGGCCTGCCTGGCGGTGTCGGCACGCCGCAGCGCCCTGCCGTGGGCCGACTCGTTCCGCCTCTACCTCTGGCTGGGCCTGGCGATCGTGGTGATCCGCGTGGTCTTCCGGATCCTCGTGGGAGGGGGCGACGGCGGCCGTGTCCTGCTCACCCTGCCGACGATCCCGTTGCCACACTGGACGCTCGGGCTCCGGCTGCTCGGGTCGGTCACCCAGGAGTCGCTGCTCTTCGGCCTCTACGACGGGCTGCGTCTCGCCACCATCGTGATCTGCGTCGGTGCGGCCAACGCGCTCGCCAACCCCAAGCGCCTGCTCCGCTCGGTGCCGCCCGCGCTCTACGAGATCGGCAGCGCGCTCGTCGTGGCGATCACCATGCTGCCGCACCTGGCCGACAGCTTCCGACGGGTCAGGGCAGCCCAGACCCTGCGCGGCGGCGAGGGCGGCAGGGTCCGCGGGCTCAGGCGCCTGCTCGTGCCGGTGCTGGAGGACTCGCTGGAGCGCTCCCTCGCGCTGGCCGCGGGCATGGACACCCGCGGCTACGGCCGCACGGCCGGCGCCACGGCACGCGAGCGGCGTACCACCGGAGGGCTGATGCTCCTCGGCCTCTGCGCGATCTGCGTCGGCGTCTACGGCGCGCTCGACCGCACCACGCCCGCCTGGGTCGGCAGCCCGATGCTGGCGGTCGGGGTGGTCGTGTCGCTCCTCGCGGTCCGGGGGGCCGGCCGACGGGTCGGGCGCACCCGCTACCGGCCGGCGCCGTGGCTGTGGCCCGAGGCAGTGGTCGCGGCCTCCGGCGGGGTGGTGGCCCTCTCGGTCTGGTGGATGTCGCACCACGAGCTGACGATCGCGTACCCGTCGTTGACAGTCGCGCCGACTCTGAACGTGCTCGCGCTCGTGGCCTCCGGCGTCGCCCTCGGCGGTGCCCTGTGTGCGCCGCTGCCCGCCGTCCGCCGGGGAGGTGCCGGGTGATCGAGCTGCGCGGTGTCGGGTTCGGGTACGCCGACCGACACGTCCTGCGCGACGTCGACCTGGCCCTCGACGAGGGCGAGCTGGTCGTCGTCTCCGGGCGCACCGGCGTCGGCAAGTCCACCCTGCTCGGCGTCGTGACCGGGCTGGTGCCGCGCTTCACCGGGGGCACCCTCTCCGGCGACGTGCTGATCGACGGTCGCTCGGTCGTCCACGAGCCGCCGCGCGAGCGCGCCCATCTGGTCGGCTATGTCGGCCAGGACCCAGCGGCCGGCTTCGTCACCGACACCGTCGAGGAGGAGCTCGCCTACGGCATGGAGCAGCTCGGGCTCGCCCCCGACACCATGCGCCGCCGGGTCGAGGAGACCCTCGACCTGCTCGGCGTCGCCGATCTGCGCGCACGTGACCTGCGCACCCTGTCCGGCGGCCAGCAGCAGCGGGTCGCGATCGGCTCGGTGCTGACCATGCACCCGCGGGTGCTCGTGCTCGACGAGCCGACGTCGGCGCTCGACCCCACCGCGGCCGAGGAGGTGCTCGCCACCCTGACCCGGCTCGTGCACGACCTCGGACTCTCGGTGCTGGTGGCCGAGCACCGGCTGGAGCGGGTGGTGCCGTTCGCCGACCGGATGGTCCTGCTCACCGGTGACGGCAGGGTGCGGGCCGACGAGCCTGCGGAGATCCTGGCCGTCTCGCCCGTCGTACCCCCGATCACCGAGCTCGGCCGCCGCCTGCGGTGGGACCCCCTGCCGGTGACCGTGCGCGACGCACGGCGGCTGGCGCGCGGGCTCGACCTCGGAGCACCTCCCGCCTCCGCTCTCCGGGAGTACGGCGCGCCGGTGGTGGTGGGCGAGGCGCTCACGGTGGTCCGTGGCGCGACGGTGGCGCTCAGGGGCGCGGGTGTCCGACTGCGACCCGGCACCGTCACGGCCCTGATGGGGCGCAACGGATCCGGCAAGTCGACACTCCTGTGGACCCTCCAGGGCAGCCGCGAGCGCCGGGCCGGCCGCGTGGAGGTCTCCGGCACGGACCCCGCGACGCAGGCGCCGGCCCAGCGCCGCACCCTCGTCGGGCTGGTGCCGCAGACCGCAGCCGACCTGCTCTACCTCGAGACCGTCGCCGAGGAGTGCCTGGCCGCCGACGGCGGCTCGGGGGAGGCCCGCAAGCTGCTCGACCGGCTGGTGCCCGACATCGCCGACGACACCCATCCGCGTGACCTCTCCGAGGGACAGCGGCTGGCCCTGGCCCTGGTCGTGGTGCTGGTCGGTGCCCCGCCCGTGCTGCTGCTCGACGAGCCGACCCGCGGCCTGGACTACCCGGCGAAGACCGAGCTGGCGGCCGTGCTCCGGGTGCTCGCCGACGACGGGCACGCGGTGATGGTGGCGACCCACGACGTGGAGTTCGCCGCCGTGGCCGCCGACCAGGTGGTGGTGCTCGCGGAGGGCGAGGTCGTCTCGCGACGGACCGACCCGAGAGGTGCTGGCCGCGTCGCCGGCGTTCGCCCCGCAGGTCACCAAGATCCTCGGTCCCGGCTGGCTGCGCGTCGACGAGGTGCCGCAATGACCTCGCGCCACGCCGTACCGCTCGGCCGAAGGTCCGGGCTGATCCTCGGCGTCGCGTCCGTCGCGGGGCTGATGATGCTGATCTGGCCCCTGCTCGTCCGGAGCCCCGACGGTGGCCAGGTCGGCCCGCCGTTCATCTTCCTCGCCCTGCTGCCGGTGGTGATCGTGGTCATCCTGGCCGAGGTGACCGAGGGTGGCCTCGACCCTCGGGTGCTCGCCGTGCTGGGGGTGCTGTCGGCCGTGAACGCCGTGCTGCGCGGCCTGTCTCCCGGCACCGGCGGCGTGGAGCTGGTGTTCTTCCTGCTGATCCTGGCCGGGCGGGTCTTCGGGCCCGGCTTCGGCTTCGTGCTCGGCTGCACGTCCTTGTTCGCCTCGGCGCTCCTCACCGGCGGGGTCGGGCCGTGGCTGCCGTACCAGATGCTCTGCTCGGCGTGGGTCGGGATGGGTGCCGGGCTGCTGCCCCGCCGGTTCACCGGCCGCGCCGAGATCGTGATGCTGGCGGCGTACGGCGTGGTGACGGCGTACGCCTTCGGCCTGCTGCTCAACCTCTCGTCGTGGCCGTTCGTGCTCGGCATCGCCGTACCGGGCCACACCGGACTCGCGTTCGTGCCCGGCGACCCGATGGTGGTGAACCTCCATCGCTTCCTGATCTACACGCTGATCACGTCGACCGGCTCGTTCGACACCGGGCGCGCGATCACCAACGCGATCGCGATCGTCGTACTCGGACCGGCCGTGCTCACCACGTTGCGACGAGCCGCACGCCGCGTGGTCATCGTGGGGGCCGTCGAAAAGCCGTTGTCGCCGTCGACGGCGACCCCTAGCGTGAGCGCCACCGACGACAGGAAGGAGGCCGCGATGACCACGCCCCCCACCGGCCTCCGGGACGAGGCCGGTTCCCAGATCTGAGGAACCCATGTCTGCCCTGCAGTTCTTCCACCCCGCTTCCGTCGACGAGGCGATCGCGCTGCTGGCCGCGAGTCCGCTGCCCGTGGACTCGCCGACGCAGCGCCGGATCCGCGGCGACGCGCACCTCCGCGACACCTTCCGCTCCGGTCGACGCCGCCCCGCCTGGGTCTGGGGCGCCCGGTACGCCGACGACCCGGCGCCGCTCGGCGTCCTCGCCGCCTTCGGGGCCCCAGCACCCGACGACCGGATGCTGGTGCTCGACCACTTCGGGCTGCCGGCCGACCCCTCGGTCGCCCGAGCCCTCGTCGCCCACGCCACTGCGGAGGCCGTCGCGGCCGGTGCCGAGGAGGCCTGCATCTTCGCGCCGACGTACGCGACCCTCGACGACTCATCGCTCGCCGCCCTGGCCGACCCGTTGCGTGAGGCAGGCTGGCGGCTGCTCGTGGAGCGGCGGCACTACGAGTTCGAGCCGCCCCCGGGGCTGGGGGACGGCGTACCGACGGGGCTGTTCCTCGAGCAGCCCACCGGCCCCGGCGACCCGCGGCTGGCCGCCTGCCACCGCGAGGTCATGCGCGAGACGTTGGACGCCCACGACGCCGAGCTGATCGCGAGGCTCGGCTTCGAGGCGGCCTGCCGGGAGAGTCTCGCCTCCCTTCTCGACGCCGACCCGGTGGAGTGCGTCCGGTTGGCGACCGACGCCGCCGGCCAGCCGGTCGGGCTGGTCTCGGGTCGGTTGATGTCGACCGGACGCGCGTTCGTGCTGTTCGTCGGCGTCTGTCGCGACCATCGCGGCCGTGGCCACGGGCGTGCGCTGCTCGCCTGGCAGACCCGGGAGCTGGTCGCCTCCGGCGCGTCGGTCCTGGTGGCCGACACCGACAACACCAACGTCCCGATGGCGCGCGCCTTCGCCGACGTCGGGTGGCCCCAGACCGAGACCCGGATCGACCTGGTGCGCTCCTGATCCCGGGTGCGTTCAGTCGGGCACCGGGGCAGTGAGGCGCGACTCCGTGCGGGTCGCGCCGACGCTCGCGACCACGACGCACCCGAGGGCGAGCCACTGGACCCCGGTCAGGAACTCGTGCACGACCACCATGCCCGCCAGTGCTGCGGCGGCAGGCTCGAGGCTCATCAGGATGCCGAACACCGACGGCCGGATCGTGCGGAGGGCGGTGATCTCGCACGAGTAGGGGATCACCGAGCTCAGCAACCCGACCAGCGCACCCACGACGAGGACGTTCGCCTCCCCGAGCCCGCGCCCGGAGAACGCGACGAGGAACGGCGTGAGCATCACCGTCGCCACCACGCTGGCGACGGTCAGCCCCTCGAGGCCCGGCCACCGGCGCCCGGTCGAGGCGCTCAGCAGGATGTACGCCGCCCAGGAGGCGGCCGCGAGCAGCGCGAAGCCGACGCCCGCCCAGGTGAGCTCACCGGGCTCGAGGCCGAGCAGCGCGACACCGATCGCGGCCAGGAACGCCCACAGCAGGTCGCGCGGACGCCGGCTGCCGAAGACGGCGAGTGCCAGCGGCCCGAGGAACTCGATGGTCACCGCGATCCCGAGCGGGATCCGGGCGAACGACTGGTAGATCGCCCAGTTCATCGTCCCGAGGGTGACCCCGAAGGCGACCGCGACCCGCCAGTCGTCCGCCGTACGTCCGCGCAGGGTGGGGCGAGCGATCGCGGCGAGGATGACCGCGCTCGTGGCCAGCCGCAGCCAGACCAGCGTGGTGGGGTCCGCGTCGTCGAACAGGTTCTTGGCGATCCCGGCGCCGAGCTGGACCGACAGGATGCCGACGACCACCAGCCACACCGGCGGGATCCTCGACAGCACCCCCGCAACCTACCCACCGCCCATCCCGCCGAGTTGTCACGTGCCGACTCGGCGTCGTTCCGCTGCCTGTTTGTGCCGACTCGGCGTCGTTCGGCTGCCTGTTTGTGCCGACTCGGCGTCAGCTGCACGACGTCGTACCAGAGGTTGGCGGTGCCGCCGGTCCCGGAGAGCTCCCGCAGCCGGAGGTCGACCGAGTGACCGCCGGGCCAGGCGAAGAGGCGGGTGCCGTCGCCGAGCAGCTCGGGCACGACCAGGACCAGGATCTCGTCGAGCAGCCCGGCCGCGAGGCACTGGCGGGCGACGTCGGCGCCGAGGACGTTCACGTAGCGTCCGCCGGCGGCCTCACGCGCCGCTGCGACGCCCGTCTCGAGGTCCGTCACGAAGGTGGTGTCGGGCACCGGTTCCTCGGGCGGCGAGTGGGTGAGCACGAATGACGGCCCGTGCCACTGCCCGCCGAAGGCACCTTCCTGATCGGTGCCGCGGTTCGGGTCGTCACCTCCGTACGTACGTCGGCCCACCAGCAACGACCCGACCTGCGGTACGACGCCCTCGGCGACCGGGTTCGGCCCCAGGTGCTTGTTCAGCCACTGCATGTCGCCACCGGGCCCTGCCATGAAGCCGTCGAGCGACATCGTGCACGAGTAGAGCGTCTTGCTGGTCACGGTTCCTCCGAGTCGGCCGTGATGGACAGTCGTTCGAGTGCCTTGCGCGTGTGCCGCGCCTCCGCGGCGAAGTAGTCGAGGCCCCAGTCGGCGACCACGGAGGGGTAGTGGAAGGCCTCCCCGGGACCGTCGGCCGAGCGCAGGGACTCGCGCACCTTGTGCAGGTCGTCCCGCGCGACCGCGAGCTCGGCGACGTAGTCCTCGAGCATCGTGCGGATCCGCTCGCGGCTCGCCCACGTGCCCGATCAGCAGCCGCAACAGCACCGAGTGCTTGAGCACCGGGAAGCCGACGGGGCCCTCGGCCATCCAGTCCGCCAGCGCCGAGCGGCCGGCGGAGGTGATCCGGTACGTCGTCGTACGCCGGCCCTCGCCGTCGGACGTGGTCGGCTCGACCAGGCCGTGGTCCGTCAGCCGCGCGAGCTCGGAGTAGATCTGGCTCATCGCCGGCGCGACCCAGTAGAAGCGCAGCGTGTTGTCGGCCCGCTGCTTGATCTCGTAGCCGGTCAGCTCGTCGCCGAACGTCAGCAGCCCGAGCACGGCGTACGACGTCGTCGGAAGGGCCAACGGGAGGTCTTGACTCATGACACGACCAGACTACTGTTCCTAACAGGAATAGTCGCGGGAGGGATGATCATGGCGGACACGCTGCTGATGGTGGGGACTCGCAAGGGTCTGTGGCTCGGACGCTCCGACGAGGCTCGCCGGGACTGGTCGTGGACCGGCCCCCACTTCGCGATGGAGGAGGTCTACTCCGCCCTGGTCGACACCCGGGGCGGGAGCCCCCGCCTTCTCGCCGGTGCCAGCTCGAGCTGGCTCGGCCCACAGGTGTGGCGCTCCGACGACCTGGGCGAGACCTGGCAGGAGACGCCGAACGGGGCCGTCCGCTTCCCCGAGGACACCGGGGAGGCCGTCGCCCGGGTCTGGCAGCTGACCCCCGGCGTCGAGGACGGTGTGGTGTACGCCGGCACCGAGCCCGGCGCGATCTTCAAGTCGACCGACCGCGGTGAGACCTTCCAGCTCGAACGCGGCCTGTGGGAGAACCCGCAGCGGAAGGAGTGGAACGCCGGCTACGGGGGCCAGGCGTTCCACACGATCCTGCCCCACCCGAAGGAGCCGGCGAAGGTGCTCGCCGCGATCTCGACCGGCGGCGTCTACCGCACCGACGACGGCGGCGACTCCTGGTACCCGTCCAACACCGGCGTGAAGGCGGAGTTCATGCCGGGCGAGCGGAGCTACCCCGAGTTCGGCCAGTGCGTCCACAAGGTGACCCGCCACCCCGCGCGTCCCGACCGCCTGTACCTGCAGAACCACGGCGGCGTCTACCGCTCCGACGACGGGGGCGACACCTGGCAGGACATCGCGCCGGGACTCCCGTCGGAGTTCGGCTTCCCGATCGTGGTCCACCCCCACGACCCCGAGACGGTCTTCGCCTTCCCGATCATCGACGCCGGCGCCCGCTGGCCGGTCGACGGTCACGCCCGGGTGTGGCGCTCGACCGACGGCGGCGACCACTGGGCGCCGCTCGGGGACGGGGCGCTGCCCGACCAGTACTTCGTGGCGGTGATGCGGGACGCGATGTGCGTCGACACCCACGCGACTCCGGGCATCTACTTCGGCGGTCGCAACGGTGGCGTCTGGGCCTCACCCGACGAGGGCGCGACCTGGAGCGAGATCCACAAGGACCTCCCCGACGTGTGCGTCGTGCGGGCCGCCGTCATCTGACCACGGCGACCCGCCCGCCGTCACCCGACCCGGCCCGACGTGGCGCGTTCGCGCGTCTCGACCGGCGCCGGCACCGCACCGAACGACGCGTCGTCGTCGATGTCGGAGCGGCTGTGGTCGTCCATCAGCGCCACGGCGATCAGGGTCACGATCGCGCAGCCCAGGATCGCGAAGGCGATGGAGTACCCGGAGCCCGTGTGGGCCAGCAGGTACGTCGCGACCAGCGGTGCCGGGCCGCCGGCGATGACGGAGGCCAGCTGATAGCCCATCCCGGCGCCGGCGTAGCGCAGCGAGGTCGGGAACGACTCGGCGATCAGTGAGGCCTGCGGTCCGTACTGCATGCCGTGCGGGATCAACGCCAGGAAGACCCCGAAGAAGGCGATCACGGCGATCCCGCTGCCCATCGCACCGAACATCACGAAGCCGTACACACCGGTGAGCGCAGCCCCGGTCATGTAGATCTTCTTGCGGCCGATCGAGTCGGACAGATGCCCGAAGAGCGGTACGGCGATCACCTCGAGCGCCGCCGCGGACAAGATCGCGGCCAGCGCGAAGGTCTTGGTGTAGCCCTGCTCCTCGGTCAGGTAGACCAGCGTGAACGAGGTGATCACGTAGAACGGCGCCTGCTCCGACAACCGGGCCAGCGCGCTGAGCAGGATCGGCTTCCAGTGGCTGCGGATCGCGTCGATCGTGGGCAGCCGGCTGATCTGCTTCTTCTGCAGTCGGCGCGCGAACATCGGGGTCTCGAGGATCCGCATCCGGATGTAGAGCCCGATCGCGACCATCACCAGGCTGAAGACGAACGGGATCCGCCAGCCCCACGACTGGAACTGCGCGTCGGTCAGCCGCCAGCTCAGCAGGTAGAGGAACCCGGTGCCGAGGATCAGGCCGAACGCCACCCCGAGCTGAGGAAGGCTCGCCATCAGCCCGCGGCGCTTCTGGTCGCCCCACTCCATCGACAGCAGCACCGAGCCGCTCCACTCACCGCCGACCGCGAGGCCCTGCAGGAGGCGCAGCAACACGAGCAGGATGGGGGCCAGGGACCCGATCTTCTCCGTGCCCGGGAGCAGGCCGACGAGGGCCGTGGAGATCCCCATCACCAGCAGCGTGGTGATCAGGGTCGCCTTGCGGCCGATCCGGTCACCCCAGTGGCCGAAGATCGCGGCGCCGACCGGCCGGGCGGCGAACCCCACGGCGTACGTCGCGAACGACTCCAGCCGACCGGCGTACGCCGTCGACGCGGGGAAGAACAGCGCCGGGAAGATGAGCGCGGCCGCGGTGTTGTAGAGGAAGAAGTCGTACCACTCGATGGTGGTGCCGACGGTGCTGGCGAGGGCCGCCTTGCGGACGTGGCTCTTGTGTTCGGCACTGCCTTCGACGGCCGTTGATGCCGAGGCCGGCTGAGGATCGAGGGTCATGGGACTGATCCCTTCTCCTGCGACCCGATGCCGCAGGTGCACAACCCTCTCGAGGACGGTCCCGAGAGGACCCCGTACCTCTTCCCTTACCCGCAATGTGAGGGCCGAAACAAACCGGGGGGTGAGAGGCTCCATCCCGCGATGAGACCGGCTGCCTCCTCGGCACGCTCAGAAGTAGGCTCCCGAGCATGACTGAGCCCGACCTCAAACCCCGCTCGCGCGACGTGACCGACGGCCTCGAGAAGGCAGCCGCCCGCGGGATGCTGCGGGCCGTCGGCATGGGCGACGACGACTTCGCGAAGCCCCAGATCGGCGTCGCATCGAGCTGGAACGAGATCACCCCCTGCAACCTCTCCCTCGACCGGCTGGCCAAGGCCGTGAAGAACGGCGTGCACGCCGCCGGCGGCTACCCGCTGGAGTTCGGCACCATCTCTGTCTCCGACGGCATCGCGATGGGCCACGAGGGGATGCACTTCTCGCTGGTCAGCCGCGAGGTGATCGCCGACTCCGTCGAGACCGTGATGATGGCCGAGCGGATGGACGGTTCGGTGCTGCTGGCCGGCTGCGACAAGAGCCTGCCCGGGATGATGATGGCAGCCGCTCGCCTCGACCTGGCGAGCGTCTTCCTGTACGCCGGCTCGATCATGCCGGGACAGGTCGACGGCCACGACGTCACGATCATCGACGCCTTCGAGGCCGTCGGGGCCTGCCTGGCCGGGAAGATCTCGCGCGCCGAGGTCGACCGCATCGAGCGTGCGATCTGCCCGGGCGAAGGGGCGTGCGGCGGGATGTACACCGCGAACACCATGGCCGCCGTCGCCGAGGCGATCGGGATGAGCCTGCCCGGATCCGCCGCTCCGCCGGCGGTCGACCGTCGCCGCGACGGGTTCGCCCACCGCTCGGGCGAGGCGGTGGTCAACCTCCTCCGGCTCGGCATCACCGCGCGCCAGGTGATGACCATGGAGGCGTTCGAGAACGCGATCACGGTGGTGATGGCGCTCGGCGGCTCCACGAACGCCGTCCTCCACCTGCTGGCGATGGCCCGCGAGGCCGACGTCGACCTCACCATCGACGACTTCAACCGGATCGGCGACAAGGTCCCCCACCTGGGGGACCTCAAGCCCTTCGGGCGCTACGTGATGAACGACGTCGACAAGGTCGGCGGCATCCCGGTCGTGATGAAGGCGCTCCTGGACGCCGGCCTCATGCACGGCGACGCGCTCACCGTGACCGGCAAGACGATGGCGGAGAACCTCGAGGAGCTCTCGCCTCCCGGCCTCGACGACGACGTGCTCCGGTCGCTCGACCGCCCGATCCACAGGACCGGCGGACTCACGATCCTCAAGGGCTCGCTCGCCCCCGAGGGTGCGGTGGTGAAGTCGGCCGGCTTCGACGACTCGACGTTCACCGGCACCGCCCGCGTCTTCGACGGCGAACGCGCCGCGATGGACGCGCTCGAGGACGGTGCGATCACCGCCGGGGACGTCGTCGTGATCCGCTACGAGGGCCCCAAGGGAGGGCCCGGGATGCGCGAGATGCTCGCGATCACCGGGGGGATCAAGGGCGCCGGGCTCGGCAAGGACGTCCTGCTGATCACCGACGGCCGTTTCTCCGGCGGTACGACGGGACTGTGTGTCGGTCACATCGCCCCCGAGGCCGTCGACGGCGGGCCCATCGCCTTCGTGCGAGACGGCGACCCGATCACGCTCGACGTCGCCAACCGGTCGCTCGACGTCGAGGTCGACGACACGGAGTGGGAGTCGCGCAAGCAGGACTGGCAGCCGCTGCCGCCCAAGTACACCCGCGGCGTCCTCGGCAAGTACGCCAAGGTCGTGCAGTCCGCCGCCCATGGCGCCGTCTGCGGCTAGAGACCGACTACAACGCCGGCCGGACCGCCGCGACGGTGGCGCGGGCCAAGGGAGGCAGGACGCCCTGCTCCTCCGCGGCCCAGCGCTCCGCGACCATCGCGGTGGGGTAGACGAGAAGGTCGCCCTGGGCCCGGTGCAGAGCGATCTCCGGGCCACCCGCGCCGGTGGCGACCACCCACTCGAGCCCGGCCTGGTCGACGACGTACTGACCGAACGCGAGGCCGATCTGGGTGATCACGGTGCTCGGGTCGGGTCGGTCCTCCTCGCGGAGGCGTAGCCACACCGAGAGCAGCTCGTCGTAGTGGCGCCCCAGGTCGTCGATGTTGTGGTCGAGCACGTCCTGCTCGGAGAGGCCGGCGACGGTCGACCGCACCCACGCGACCTCGTCGGCGGTCAGTGGCTCGATCTCGGGGCGCGCGACCTCCGGGGCCTGCTTCTCGGGGGGTTCCTCACCCGACGACCTCTTGAACCACGGCATGACGCCCACGCTAGCCACTGCCGGGCTCGCGCGACCGGCTTTCCGCGGCACGGCGCCGTCGAGTCCCGGGAGGTTGGACGTGGACGTCCAGGTCAGTCGTAGTCCGCCCACACCCGGCGCTCGGCGCCGTCGACGGTCATCGTCCCGCCGTACGGCAGGACCCATTGCGGTCGGGTGTGACCGAACGGCACGCCGACCACGACGACCGCCTCCGGGTGGTAGCGCCGTACCGTCTCGATCACGACGTCGCGCTGCTCGGCCCGGTGGGCGGCGCGCTCCTCGGCACTCGGTCGGTACTCGTGCGTGGTCGCCGGGGGGCGGGACACCACGACGGCGTCCGCGGCGGCGACCAGCCCGCGCTCACCGAGGGAGCGCAGGATGTGGCCGAACTCGGACGCGGGGATCAGGTCCTCGGACGCCTCGAGCATCAGAACCCCGCCCTCGAGCGCGCCGGGGTCAGTCGGGAAGCGGCCGGCGGTCAGGATCCACTGGAGGACCTCGATGCAGCCGCCCCAGGTCGGACCCGTGACCGTGCGGGCGGGGCCGGCCCAGGTCCACGGCTCGGTCGGCTCGCGGTCGCCGTACGTCGTGAGCGCGGCCGGGTCGTCCCAGTGCTTCCCGACGTCCTCCGACTCACCTGGCTCGGTGATCTCCAGCCGGCCTCCGGTCAGCAGCGCCGCCCGCAGCGACGCGGCGTGGATGTCGTCGACGGCCGGGCCGGGTCCGAGGTGCACCTGCGTCGATCCTCCGTGGAACGACGCGACGCCGTGGCTCCAGAGCCAGCTCAACAGGTTGGTGTTGTCGCTGTAGCCCAGGAACGGCTTGGGGTCGCGACGTACCAGCTCCGGGTCCAGGTGCGGGATCACCGTGATCTGGTCATCGCCACCGATGGTGGCCAGGACGGCCCTGATCTCCGGGTCTGCGAAGGCGGCGTTGAGGTCCGCAGCCCGGTCGGTCGCGGAGGCGTTCAGCCGTCGGGTCGTCGGGTACTCGACCGGGAGCAGCCCGGTCAGCTCCTGAAGCCGCCGCATGGCCTGCTCGTGCACGGCGGGGGCGACGGCCGGTGCCGCGAACGAGGGCGACACCACGGCCACCCGGTCGCCGGGCGCTGCCTTGGCGGGGCGGACGACGTCGTGGCTCACCCGGTCAGTCAATCAAGACGACGACCACACGTGACAGTGGATTCACGTCGGCAGAGCGCTCGCCGCCGCCCGCTCCGGTGCCGCACCTCGTGCCGTCGGGCCATCCTGGCCCACGGCTTCTGCGTTTCGGCAACTTCCCCGTCGCCCTTCACGTCACACTCGCGTGGTGAGCTACGCCGTCCGGTCGCGCCTGCGGTCGCCGCTCGCGGTCGCCCTGGTCGCCCTCGTGGTCCTGCTCGTGGTCGCCGGGGTGGTCGGCCGCGCAGGCGACCCCTCGGCAACCTCGGCCGCGGCGCCACTCGCGACCGGCACCGTGGACCTTGCCGTTCCGGGGGATCCGACGGACCCGGCGGCATCGGCCGTGGAGTACGCGCCGTACCGCGTCCAGGCCGTGTCCCCGATCGGGCTCAAGCCCGACCTGCCGCTGGGAGGCAAGCTGGTCTTCGGTCACCATCGCTTCCTCGTCGCCTACTACGGCACCGCACAGACCGGCTCGATGGGCGTGCTCGGCCAGACCGACCCAGCGACCATGCAGCGCCGGCTGATGCGAGCCGCCGAGCCGTTCCGGGAGCCCGGCGAGCAGATCCAGCCGGTCTATGAGCTGATCGTCACCGTGGCCGACGGCTCACCCGGGCCCGACCACGACTACAGCCACGACATCCCGGCGTCCTCTGTGCGGGTGTACCTGCGCGCCGCCCACCGGAACCATGCCCTGCTCCTGCTCGACCTCCAGACCGGCCGCGCCGGCTTCCCGGCCGTCGCCAAGCGCTGGGCCTGGGCGCTGAAGGACCCGTCGGTCGGCCTGGCCCTCGACCCGGAGTGGCGAATGGGCCCCCACCAGGTGCCCGCCCACGTCGTCGGCTCGGTGCGAGCCCGCGAGGTCAACCGGACCTCACTGTGGCTGTCGCGGCTGGTCGAGCGCGAGGGGCTGCCCCAGAAGCTCTTCGTCCTGCACCAGTTCCGGCTGACGATGCTCCCGGACGTCGATCGGATCGTGCACCGTCCGGGACTGGCGATGGTGCAGCACACCGACGGGTTCGGCACCCGCGGCCAGAAGCTCGCGACGTACCACGCGGTGGCGCGGCCGGCCCAGTTCCGCCAGGGCTTCAAGCTCTTCTACCACTGGGACATCAAGCGCTTCACGCCCCAGGAGGTACGCCGGATCACGCCGCGGGTGAGCTTCGTCAGCTACCAGTGACCTCGCAGGGGCGCCGGTCCACCGACCGGCGCCCCCTCCGTTCCCCTGGGTCAGACCCCCAGCAGCAGCTGGTTGAGGATGGCATTGAGCCTGGTCAACAACTGCGACAGGGTCCCGCCGTTGTTCAGCAGGTTCGCCACCGCACACAGCAGGTTGCCGAGCAGCTGCCCGGCGCCCGAGACGGCCACGATGTGGAGCACGACCTTGTCGAGGTGCACCTTCAGGCCCAGCAGGTTCAGGTCGAGCGGACCGAGGACGAGGTTCAGGACGTTGCAGGTCGCCCTCGCCGCCGAGGCGGTGCGTGCCGCGCCCGGGGTCACACCGTCGATGGACTTCACGCGGAAGGTGCGGACGGCACTGAACGTCCGGGTGGTGCCGGCGCCCTTGTGGATCACGCCACTGACCAGGCCGCGGACACGGAGGTGCCCGTTCTTCTTGGTGATCTTCATCGGCGTGAAGTAGCCGGTGACGTTGTTCCCCTTCGCGGTCCGCCCCACGATCTTGGACGAGGCGAAGCCCTGCGGGTCGTGCGCGATCCGGGTGAACGACCCGGATGTCGCGCCCGCCCCCGCGTGGCCGGTCGCAGACGTGGCAGGTGAGCCGCCGGTGAACATCAACGTCATCACGGTCACGGCGATCGTCGTGACGAGCGCCATGCCGACCGTGATCCTTCCCTTGGATCCTGAGTGAGACATGTGATCCCCTCCCGAGCTGACCGGCGGAGCCGGCCGCGCCGGCCGAGTGCCGGCACCCGAGTCAAGGTAGGTAGCGATCGCCGGCCGTGGCTCATCTCTCCGGGTGGGTTTGAAGGTCGGCCACCGGGGGATAAGCGAGACTGGCCGCATGAGCCACCCGATGGACGACACCGACCCCCTCGCCGACTATCGCGAGCGTTTCGTGGGGACCGGGTCCCCGCTGGTCTACCTCGACGGCAACTCGCTGGGTCGACCGTTGACTGTGACCGGCGAGCGGCTGCGGACCTTCGTCGAGGACGAATGGGGCGTCCGTCTGATCCGGGGCTGGGACGAGCGCTGGTTCGACCTGCCGCTCACCCTCGGCGACGATCTCGGGCGCGTCTGTCTGGGCGCCGCTCCCGGCCAGGTCGCCGTCGGCGACTCCACGACCGTGCTGCTCTACAAGCTCATGCGCGCCGCCATCTCGGCGCGCCCGGGTCGCACCGAGATCGTGATCGACCGCGACCACTTCCCGACCGACCGCTACGTCGCGATGGGCATCGCGGAGGAGTGCGGGATGACCCTGCGCTGGGTCGACGTCGACAGGACGGCCGGGCTCACCGCCGAGCAGGTCGCGGGCGTCGTGGGGGAGCAGACCGCCCTGGTGGCGGTCAACCACGTGTCCTACCGGTCCGCCTGGCTGGCCGACGCCGCGAGGATCACCGAGGTCGCGCACGACGCCGGAGCCCTCGTGCTCCTCGACATGTGTCACTCCGCCGGCGTCGTCCCCTCCGAGCTCGACGCCTGGGGCGTCGACCTCGCCGCCGGGTGCACCTACAAGTACCTCAACGGCGGCCCCGGCTCTCCGGCGTTCTGCTACGTCGCCGCGCGCCACCTCGACACCTTCACCCAGCCGATCCAGGGCTGGATGGGCAACACCGACCCGTTCCTGATGGGCCCCGACTATGTGCCGGTGCGAGGCATCCGCAGGTTCCTGTCCGGCACCCCCGCCGTCGTCGGGATGTTGGCGATCCAGGACATGGTGGACCTGCTCGAGGAGGCCGGTCTCGGCGCGGTCCGCACGAAGTCGGAGCAGCTCACTGCCTACGCCGTCGAGCTCGCGGAGGACCACCTCACGACGTACGGCGTGAAGGTGGTCTCGCCGCGCGACCCAGCGCGTCGCGGGGGACACATCACGCTGCGTCACCCGCAGATGCAGAAGGCCGTCGCCACCCTCTGGGAGCGCGACGTGATCCCCGACTACCGCGATCCGGGCGGTCTGCGCGTCGGTCTCTCACCCCTGTCCACGTCGTACGACGAGCTGGAGCGAGGGATCCTCGCCGTCCGCGACGTCCTGGCGGCGCTCTGAGGCGACGGGCTGTCGCGCCACTCGTGGACCGGGTGCAGAGTGGAGACATGCCTTCATCGACGACACTGTCCTTCGCCGAGGTCGAGGCCGCCGGGCTCACCGACTGGCGCCCGCTCTTCGCTGCCCTGCACACGCGTTTCCGCACCGGCGACTTCGCCACCGGCCTCTCGCTGGTGAACGCCGTCGGGACCCTGGCCGAGGAAGCCAACCACCATCCCGACCTCGACCTGCGGTACCCGCATCTGAGCATCAAGCTGATGAGCCACGACGTCTTCGGGGTGACCTCCCGCGACATCGACCTCGCCCGCGCGATCAGCGCCGCGGCCGCTGACCTGGGGGTCGCGGCGGACCCGTCGGTCACCAGCGTCGTCGAGATCGCGCTCGACACCGCGGACTTCGAGAGGGTCAAGCCGTTCTGGCGGGCTGTGCTCGGTCTCGAGGACAGCCCCGTCCACGACCAGGAGCTGCACGACCCGTCCGGCTCCTTGCCGACCCTCTGGTTCCAGCGCACCACCCCGCACAACGAGCCGCGGCAGCGCTTCCACCTCGACATCCGAGTGCCCCCCGAGGTCGCCGAGTCGCGGATAGCTGCCGCACTCGCGGCCGGCGGGGTGCTTGTCAGCGACGCCGAGGCCCCGCGGTTCACGGTCCTGGCCGACGCCCAGGGGAACAAGGCGTGCATCACCACCGGGCTGGGCCGGGACTGAGGCGGCTCCTCCACGGCGTACGACGTGGAGAGCGCCTCGCGGACCGACCCGGTCCGGGTGCATGGTGGAGCCATGACGACCACGACGACCCTCACGTTCGCCGACGTCGAGGCGGCCGATCTCCCGGACTGGCGGTGGCTCCTCGGTGCGCTGCACGCCCACTTCGCGACCGGTGGCTTCGCCGCCGGGCTGGCGCTCGTCAACGAGATCGGGGCCATGGCCGAGGAAGCGAACCACCACCCGGACCTCGAGCTCCAGTACCCGCACGTCCGGGTGACGCTGATGAGTCACGACGTCTCGGGGGTCACCTCGCGCGACCTCGATCTCGCCCGAGGGATCAGCGCCAAGGCACGGGAGCTCGGCATCGCCGCCGAGCCGGCCTTGCTCTCCGTGCTCGAGTTCGGCCTGGACACGGCGGACGAGGAGGCGATCGCGCCCTTCTGGCGAGCGGTCCTGGGAGTCGAGGCGTCGTCCGACGTGGAGCTGCCGATGCTCTGGTTCCAGAAGACCGATCCGCACGAGGAGCCACGGCAACGCTTCCACCTCGACATCACGGTGCCGCCGGAGGTCGCCCAGGAGCGTATCGACGCAGCGCTGGCGGCCGGCGGACGCCTGGTCTCCGACGACCAGGCGCCGGCGTTCACGGTGCTCGCAGACGCCGAGGGCAACAAGGCCTGCATCTGCACCGCGCTCGGACGCGACTGAGCCGGTGTCGTAGGGTGAGACGGGCGTACCAGATGGTGGGACGCCTGACACACTGCCTTGACGGCGTCGGGACGCTGCAGGGACCGTTGGTCCATGCGCACGCACCTCCTTGTACGCACCCGACGCGCGGGTTGAGCCGGACTCCACTCACGCGTCACCCCTCGCCGTCCGCGGCCGAGGGGTTTTTCTTTCCCCACCCACGAGACAGGACACGGTGATGAGCCAGCAGGCCGGCGCTTCGATGAGCGGCGCGCAGAGCTTGGTGAGGTCGCTGGAAGCGGCCGGCACCGAACACATCTTCGGCATCCCCGGTGGCGCGATCCTGCCGGCGTACGACCCGCTCATGGACTCCACCATCCGCCACATCCTGGTGCGCCACGAGCAGGGCGCCGGCCACGCCGCGCAGGGGTACGCCGCGGCGACCGGCCGGGTGGGCGTGTGCATGGCGACCTCCGGCCCGGGGGCCACCAACCTGGTCACCCCCATCGCTGACGCCTACATGGACTCGGTCCCGATCGTCGCCGTGACGGGTCAGGTCGGCGCTGCCTCGATCGGCACCGACGCCTTCCAGGAGGCCGACATCCGCGGCATCACGATGCCGATCACCAAGCACAACTTCCTCGTCACCGACCCGGCGGAGATCCCGCGGATCATCGCCGAGGCCTTCCACATCGCCTCGACCGGCCGCCCGGGTCCGGTGCTGGTCGACATCGCCAAGTCCGCCCTCCAGGCCCCCACGTCGTACGCCTGGCCCACCGAGATCCACCTGCCCGGCTACCGCCCGGTCACGCGGCCGCATGCCAAGCAGATCAAGGAGGCAGTGCGGCTGATCCTCGATGCGAGACGACCGGTGCTCTACGTCGGCGGCGGCACCATCCGGGCCGGCGCCTCGCGCGAGCTGCTGGAGCTGGCGGCGCTGACCGGCATCCCCGTGGTCACCACCTTGATGGCCCGGGGAGCCTTCCCCGACAGCCACCCGCAGCACCTGGGGATGCCCGGCATGCACGGCACCGTGGCGGCCGTCGCCGGCCTCCAACGCAGTGACCTGATCATCTCCCTGGGCGCCCGCTTCGACGATCGGGTGACCGGCAATCTCGACTCGTTCGCCCCCGGTGCCCTGGTCATCCACGCCGACATCGACCCGGCCGAGATCGGCAAGAACCGCGAGGTCGACGTGCCGATCGTCGGCGACTGTCGCGAGGTGATCGCGGATCTGACCACCCTGCTCCGCACCCAGTCGGCCGCCGGTCAGACCGGTGACTACGAGCAGTGGGTGGACTACCTCGCGGACCTCAAGAAGCGCTACCCGGTGGCCTATGACCAGCCGGCCGACGGCAGCCTCGCTCCGCAGTACGTCATCGAGCGCCTCAGTGCCATCGCCGGACCGGAGACGGTCTACTGCGCCGGCGTCGGCCAGCACCAGATGTGGGCGGCGCACTACGTCGACTTCGAGCACCCCGGCACGTGGATCAACTCCGGCGGCCTCGGCACCATGGGGTTCGCCCTGCCGGCCGCGATGGGCGCGAAGGTCGGTCGTCCCGAAGCCACGGTGTGGGCCATCGACGGGGACGGCTGCTTCCAGATGACCAACCAGGAGCTGGCCACCTGCGCGATCAACGACATCCCGATCAAGGTCGCGATCATCAACAACGAGTCCCTGGGCATGGTCCGCCAGTGGCAGACGCTCTTCTACAACGAGCGCTACTCCAACACCGACCTCGACAGCAAGCGCATCCCCGACTTCGTGAAGCTCGCCGATGCCTACGGCTGTGTGGGCCTGGCCTGCGACAACCCCGACGACGTCGACGCGACCATCGAGAAGGCGATGAGCATCGACGACCGACCGGTCGTGGTGGACTTCCGGGTGCACCGCGACGCCATGGTGTGGCCGATGGTCGCCGCGGGCACCAGCAACGACGACATCAAGTACGCGCGCGACCTCGCACCGGAGTTCGACAAGGACGATGTCTAGATGACGACCCACACCCTCTCCGTCCTGGTCGAGAACAAGCCCGGAGTCCTGGCCCGCATCGCAGGCCTGTTCAGCCGGCGCGGGTTCAACATCGAGTCGCTCGCGGTCGGTCCGACCGAGCACACCGAGATCTCCCGGATGACGATCGTGGTCAACGTCGAGGACTCCCCCCTCGAGCAGGTCACCAAGCAGCTCAACAAGCTCGTCGAGGTGCTCAAGATCGTCGAGCTCGACGGCTCCGGCTCGGTCAACCGCGAGCTGATGCTGGTCAAGGTGCGGGCCGACGCCTCCACCCGCGGCCAGGTGCTCGACGCCGTCCAGCTGTTCCGGGCCAAGGTCGTCGACGTGGCGCCCGACGCGGTGACCATCGAGGTCACCGGCAACGCCGACAAGCTGGGAGACTTCCGACGAGTGCTCGAGCCGTTCGGGATCCGCGAGCTCGTGCAGTCGGGGATGGTCGCCATCGGCCGTGGCCCGCGCTCGATCAGCGAGCGGAGCAGCCGCCCCATCGCCGTACCCGTCGCCGCCGGCGGCGGTGCCTGATCTCACCTCCCACCCAACCCGCCGTTCCGGCAGAGCCCGAAGGAGAGCCCACCGTGGCCCAGATGTTCTACGACGACGACGCCGACCTGTCCCTGATCCAGGGCAAGAACGTCGCAGTCCTCGGCTACGGCAGCCAGGGCCACGCCCACGCGCTGTCGCTGCGGGACTCCGGCGTGGACGTGCGCGTCGGCCTGCCCGAAGGCTCGAAGTCGCGGGCCAAGGCCGAGGCCGAGGGGCTGCGCGTGCTGACGCCGGCGGAGGCGGTCGAGGAGTCCGATGTGATCGTGATCCTGGCGCCCGACCACGTGCAGCGGAAGCTGTACACCGAGTCCGTCGAGCCCCACATCACCCCCGGCGACACCCTGGTGTTCGGCCACGGCTTCAACATCCGCTTCGGCTACATCTCCCCGCCCGAGGGCGTGGACGTGATCATGATCGCCCCGAAGGGCCCCGGGCACCTCGTGCGGCGTGAGTACGTCGACGGGCGCGGCGTGCCGGTGCTGGTCGCGGTCGAGGAGGACGCGTCCGGCAAGGCGTGGGACCTCGCGCTGGCCTACGCCAAGGCGATCGGCGGACTGCGCGCCGGCGGCATCAAGACGACCTTCACCGAGGAGACCGAGACCGACCTGTTCGGGGAGCAGGCCGTGCTGTGCGGCGGCGCGTCGCAGCTGGTCATGTACGGCTTCGAGGTGCTCACCGAAGCGGGCTACCAGCCCGAGGTGGCCTACTTCGAGTGCCTCCACGAGCTGAAGCTGATCGTCGACCTGATGTACGAGGGCGGCATCGCCAAGCAGCGCTGGTCGGTCTCCGACACGGCGGAGTACGGCGACTACGTCTCCGGCCCACTCGTCATCGACGAGCGCGTGAAGGAGAACATGAAGTCTGTCCTGGCCAAGATCCAGGACGGCTCCTTCGCCCAGCGGTTCATCGACGACCAGGACGCCGGCGGCCCGGAGTTCAAGGCGCTGCGGGCCAAGGGCGAGCAGCACCCGATCGAGGAGACCGGTCGTGAGCTGCGCAAGCTGATGTCGTGGGTGAAGTCGCACGACGACGACTACACCGAGGGCACCGCGACGCGCTGAGGGTCACCCGATCCCCAGGTGACGCAGCGCCAGGGAGCCGAGGAGCCACAGAGCCACCACCACGACGACACCGATCGTCCACGTCACGATCTCCTGGGTGCGCCTGTCGGCGCGGATCTTCGGCCGCCTAGCCACGCCGCGGGACTCCTCGGTCGAACGGGTTCAGGTGGTCGAGCAGACCCCTGACGGTCTGGAAGCCCTTCGCACCGACGCCGGTCATGCATCCGGCCAGTGCGCCGATCGCGACGCCGGGTGGCCCCTCGAAGGCCGAGGCTGCCCGAGCGGCGGTGATCACGCCACCCTCGAACAGGATGCGCGCTGACAGGTTCTTGGTGAGGACCACACCGCCACCTGCCAAGGATCCCTGACCGCAGGGGTCCACGAAGAGGCGCACGAGGCTCTGCTGGCGCCGGTCGATGAAGCCGGCGAACCAGTTCCACGGGGCGGCGCACGACGTGGTGCCCTGGATGCACAGGTCTCCTGGCGCGGCGCGGAGTGCCGACCCGCGCGTGATGCTGCCGGCGCGCAACGGGCGCCCGGGCTGGTGGGGAGACCACAGCTTGCCCGCCACGACGCGACCCCAGCAGCGGTGACGGTTGCAGTGTTGAGCGGAGACCCGGAGACCGTAGAACGTCTTCCTCCTCCAGTGGTGGTGGATCCGGACGCGACGCTGGTAGGGGTACCACCCGACGATCCAGGTCTCCATGTGGGTGTGGTGGTTGGTGAGATGCTGGCCGAGGATGCGATGTCGCGCCGTGGGGACCCGGTCGTAGGGGAGGCCCGCCTGGGCCGGCCCGGCCGTCGACCAGGTCATCGTCAAGGTCATCGTCAAGGTCATCGCCAACGCGGCCACCCACGCCACCAGGGCCATCGCCCATCTCCCCGCCCGAGTCGTGGTCATGCTTGCTTCCTCTCTGCCTGGACATCTGGATCGTGGGCATGAGATTGCCATACAAAGATGCGCATGTATAGATGGTGAAGCCAGGCTGTGGAGAGCACCTGGACGTCACAGCAGCGCGAGCAGGTCGGCCAAGGCGTCCGCGAGACGTCCGGCCGACTCCACGGTCACGAGGAGGTGGAGCGACCGGCCCTCCTCGCTGGACGCCTCCAACCAGACCGCACTGGAGCCGACCCGCTGCGCGAGTCGGAGCACCACGCGGTCGGGCCACGCGTCGTCGTAGGGTGCGAACCGCGGGTCGCCGTGGGTCACGGGCACGAACGCCGGCCTGCTCTGGTGGAGCAGGTCGTCAGGTGGGTCGTCGGGGCCGTGGTCCCGCCGGCACCAGGGCGGGCACGCGACGGCCTGGTCGTCGCCCTGCTGCGGGGTCGGTCGCACGCCTTCTCCTTCCGGGATCGACCCCCGTCCGGCAGGTTAGGCACCGCGTCCGACACCGGCGCGCACGGATGCGCCCTTGTCCACAGCCCGCCGTCACCAATCTGCGAATTACCATACGAAGATGGTCATCCCGAGCCGCGATGGCCGTGACAATCGGACCGTGGCTGTACGACGACGAGGAGAGCCGACCTGGGACGAGTTCGGTCGTGAGATCGGGCTTCGCCTCCAGCGTGCGCGCGAGAGCCGGGGGCTCAGCCAGGAGCGGACCGCGCACCTGGCGGGGATCGCGGCGTACACCTACCAGAAGTTCGAGAAGGGCGAGTCACGGCCCGGGTCGCCCCTGAACCCGCGCCTGTCCACGCTGGTGGCGCTCTGTCAGGTGCTCGGCCTCAGGCTCCAGGACCTGGTCCCGGAGCCCGCACCCAGCGTCGGGCTGGACGACTGAAGTCCCGGCCGATGGCCTACACCCACGGTCACGCCGAGAGCGTGCTCAGGTCGCACCGGGCCCGCACGGCCGCCAACAGCGCGGCGTACCTGCTGCCGCGGCTGCGGCCGACCGACCGGCTGCTCGACGTGGGCTCCGGGCCGGGCACGATCACAGCGGATCTCGCACGTCTGGTGCGCGAGGTGGTGGCGGTCGAGGCCACCGAGGAGGCGGCCGCGCTGACCCGGGCCGAGCTCGAGCGTCAGGGCATCTCGAACGCCGAGGTGCGGGTCGGCGACGTCCACGCGCTCGACCTGTCCGACGACGAGGTCGACGTGGCGCACGCCCACCAGGTGTTGCAGCACGTGGCGGACCCGGTGGCCGCACTGCGCGAGATGGCGCGGGTGACCCGGCCCGGGGGAGTGGTGGCCGTGCGCGACAGCGACTACGCGGCGTTCGCGTGGTATCCCCGGCTGCCCGGCCTCGACCGGTGGCTGGAGCTCTACCAGGCGGCAGCACGAGCGAACGGCGGCGAGCCCGACGCCGGCCGTCACCTGCTGGCCTGGGCGCACGCCGCGGGACTGACGGAGGTCGACGCGACCTCCAGCGCGTGGTGCTTCGCCACGCCTGAGACCCGTCAATGGTGGGGCGGGATGTGGGCCGAGCGGGTCGCCGGCACGGCGCTGGCGGAGCAGCTGCTCCGCGAGGGCCTCGCCACGCCCCGGGAGCTCGAGGGGGTGGCACAGTCCTGGCGCGACTGGGCCGCCCACCCCGACGGCTGGATCTCGGTGCCGCACGGGGAGCTCGTGGCTTTGACGACCGGGTCAGGCCCGCGAGCTCTCGAGCCGCACCAGCCGCGACCTGATGTCCTCCAGTGCCGCCCGGATCGGCGCGGAGAGCCCGCTGAACGTGAGGGTCTCGCGGGCGTAGGTGTACGCCGACAGGGCGGTCGCGACGCCCCGCAGAGTGCGCTCGTGGGTCAGCCCCATGTCCTTCAACGTCGCCCTGGCGAGCTCGCGGGTCGGTCCGGCGGTGAGGCCGAGGAGAAGGTGCTCCGTGCCGACGTAGGTGTGCCCGACGCCCCGGGCCTGCTCGACCGCGCGCGCGGCGACCTCTTCGAGCGGCCCGGGCTGCCCACCCTGTGCCTGCCGCGCCCTCAGCTCGTCGAGGAGGTCGCGTGGATCGAGGTCGGCGGCCTCGAGCACCACGACGGCCAGACCGCCGGACTCGACCATGGCGGCGACGAGGTCCACCGTCGTGGGCGGTGCTCCGGACTGTTCGGCTGCCTTCTCGGCGTCGGCCAGCACGCCGTACGCACGCTTGGTGAAGCTGCGCGACAGGTCGAGGCCGGATGTCGTCGAGCCGGCGGTCGTCCCGCCGGTCATCGCCTGGGCGACCGCGTCCGCCAGCGCCTGCTGGCAGACCGCCGAGACCGGGATTCCGGCGGCCTTCACCTCGGCAGCCAGGTCGTCGGGTAGGTAGACGTTGATCTTCGGGGACATGCGCAGCCTCCTGGACAGATATAACCCCAAGATAACCCCAAGGCGTTCGGAGTGCCAAGCGTCACGGCGAGGATAGGTTAGGCAAACCTAACTCGCCCGGCTAGAGTGACGCCCGTGCTCGGCAACTACCTGATCGGCCTCCGCGAGGGCCTCGAGGCGTCCCTGGTCGTGACGATCCTGATCGCCTACCTGGTGAAGTCGGGGCGAACCCAGCTGCTGCCCCGGATCTGGGCGGGCGTCGCCGTGGCCGTGGCCGTGAGCCTCGCCTTCGGCGCTCTGCTCACCTTCGGTCCGCGTGGGCTGACCTTCGAGGCCCAGGAGGCCATCGGCGGCTCGCTCTCGATCATCGCGGTCGTCTTCGTGACCTGGATGATCTTCTGGATGGCCCGCGCCGCCCGCGGGCTCGGCGGCGAGCTGCGCGGCCAGATCGACCGCGCGGCGGAGGGCGCGCGCTGGTCGCTGGCCGTCGTCGCCGCTCTGGCGGTCGGCCGCGAGGGTCTCGAGACCGCGCTCTTCCTGTGGGCGGCGACCCAGACCGCGACGGGCGCGCACACCGTGACCACGGTGCCCACCTGGCAGCCTCTCACCGGCGCCGCCCTGGGCCTGGCGACGGCGGTCGTGCTCGGCTACCTGCTCTACCGCGGGGCGGTCAAGATCAACCTGACGAGGTTCTTCACCTGGACCGGCGGCTTCCTGATCGTGATCGCGGCCGGCGTGCTCGGCTACGGCATCCACGACCTCCAGGAGGCCGGCGTGCTGCCGGGGCTCAACAACCTGGCCTTCGACGTCTCGGGCAGCATCAACGAGGGCAGCTGGTACGGCACCCTCCTGAAGGGCGTCTTCAACTTCTCTGCGCAGACCACATGGCTCCAGGCGATCGCCTGGGTGCTCTACCTCTCCATCACGATGACCCTGTTCGTGCTGGGCGTACGACGTCGCAGCCGGCCGGTGGTCGCGTCCACCCCGGCTCCGACACCCGACAGGCAACCGGTCTGAGGACCGCCCCACACCCACGAAGGAACCCATGCGCTTCGTCCTGCCCGCCGCGCTGCTCGTCGCCGTACCGGCACTCGCGGCCTGCACCCAGAACGTCACCACCGACAACGAGGCCGCCGGTGGTGCCGGCCCGATCTCGGTGACTTCGACCGACACGTCCTGCACGGTCTCCAGCGACGAGGCCCCGGCCGGCCCGGTCAGCTTCACGGTGGACAACGGTGGGTCGAAGGTCACCGAGTTCTACCTCTACTCCGCCGACGGCAAGCGGATCGTCGGCGAGGTCGAGAACATCGGCCCAGGTCTCCAGGGAAAGCTCACCGTCACCGCCGAGGAGGGGGCCTACCTCGCCGCCTGCAAGCCGGGCATGGCGGGCTCCGGCATCCGATCGGCCTTCACGGTGACGGCCCCGCCGGAGGGGGTCTCGGCTCCGTCCGCCGACCAGGTCCTGATCAGCAAGGCGCAGAACCAGTACCGCACCTGGGTGCAGCGCCAGTCCGAGGCGCTGGTCGTCGCAACGCGCGAGTTCCTGGCGGCGTACACCGCCGGCAACGACGACCGCGCGCGGGCCCGGTACCCGACGGCGCGCGCCCACTACGAGGTGATCGAGCCCGTGGCGGAGTCCTTCGGGAGCCTCGACCCCGAGCTGGACGCCCGCGAGCCCGACGTCGAGCCGGGGACGAAGTGGACGGGCTGGCACCGGATCGAGAAGGACCTGTGGCCCGAGCGCGACCCGGAGTACCACGCGCTCACCCCTGCCCAGCGCGCCGACCACGCGGCCAACCTGATGAAGAACACGCAGGTGCTCTCGCGGAAGATCGGCACTCTCACGTTCACCACCGACCAGATCGCCAACGGCTCGTCGGGGTTGATGGAGGAGGTCGCCACCAGCAAGGTCACCGGTGAGGAGGAGTACTGGTCGCACACCGACCTGTGGGACTTCGCCGCGAACGTGGCGGGCGCCCGCGTCGCCTACGAGGACGTGAAGCCGATCGTCGCCAGGCGCGACCCGGCGCTGTCGCGGACGCTGACGCAGCGCTTCGACGAGATCGACCGGCTCCTGGCCCAGCAGCGCGAGGGCGACGGCTACCGCCTGTACACCGATCTCAGCCACGCCGAGGTGAAGCGCCTCGCCGATGCTGTCAACGCCCTCTCCGAGCCGCTGTCGCACCTGACGGCTGCGGTGCTGCCCTGAGGACCGCCGGATGAAGGTCTCACGACGCGCCCTGGTCGGCGGCGGCACGGCCGTCGCCGGGGTGGCCGCCGGGCTCGCCGTGGGTGCGGCGTACGCCGATCGCGGCAGCGGTGAGGCCACCCTCGCCCCGTCGTACCCCTTCCGCGGCGCGCACCAGGCCGGCATCGTCACTCCCGCCCAGGACCGGCTCCACTTCGCGGCGTTCGACATCACCACGCAGTCGCGAGCCCGGCTGGTGGCGCTGTTGAAGTCGTGGACCCTGGCCGCGGAGCGGATGACCCAGGGCCTGCCGGCCGGCCCGATCGGCCCGACGGAAGGCGCGCCGCTGGCGCCGCCCGACGACACCGGGGAGGCCATCGGCCTGGCGCCGGGCGGCCTCACGATCACCTTCGGCTTCGGTCCCGGGATGTTCCGCGACGGCCGGGGTCGCGACCGGTTCGGGCTGGCCGACCGCCGACCCGAGGCGCTTCGCGACCTGCCGCACTTCCCGGGTGACCAGCTCGACCCGCAGCGCTCACGCGGTGAGATCTGTGTGCAGGCATGCTCGGACGACCCACAGGTCGCCTTCCACGCGGTCCGCAACCTGGCCCGGATCGGCTTCGGGACGGTGGCGGTGCGCTGGTCACAGCTCGGGTTCGGGCGGACCTCGACCACCTCTACGTCGCAGTCCACGCCACGCAACCTGTTCGGCTTCAAGGACGGCACCCTCAACGTGAAGGCCGAGGAGGGCGACGACCTCGACCGGTTCGTCTGGGTCGGCGACGACGACCAGGCCTGGCTCGCCGGCGGCTCCTACCTCGTGGCACGACGCGTCAACATGCACATCGAGACGTGGGACCGCCAGGGCCTCCAGCCGCAGGAGGACGTCATCGGCCGGACCAAGGACACCGGTGCGCCACTGTCCGGCGGCACCGAGCTCACGCCGCTCGACCTGACGATGAAGGGCTCGCGCGGTCCGCTGATCCCGTCCGACTCCCACGTCGCCGTCGTCAGCCCCGAGCGCCACGGAGGTGTCCGGATGCTGCGACGCGGCTACAACTTCGTCGACGGCACCGACGTGCTCGGCGGGCTCGACGCCGGTCTCTTCTTCATCGCCTTCGTGCGCGACCCCGCCACCCACTTCATCCCGCTGCAGAGCTCGATGGCGTCGAACGACGCGATGATGGAGTACCTGCAGTTCACCAGCTCGGCGATCTTCGCCGTGCCGCCGGGCGCCGGCCCGGGGGAGTACGTCGGTCAGACCCTGTTCACCTGACGGAACAGGCCCCAGTCGAGTGGTGTTGCAGCGGTCGTGAAGGTGGAGATCTGGTCCGACGTCGTGTGTCCCTGGTGCTTCATCGGCAAGCGCCGCTTCGAGCAGGCTGTTGCGGCGTTCCCGCATCCCGTCGAGGTGGTCTACCGCTCGTTCGAGCTCGACCCGTCGGCGCCGGTCGGAGGCAGCGAGACCGTCACGGCGTCCCTGGCTCAGAAGTACGGCGGTGAGGCGCGGGTCGCCCAGCTGCAGGAGCACGTCGCGCAGCTGGCGGACGAGGTCGGCCTGCACCTCCGGCTCGACGAGACCCTCCACACCAACACCGTCGATGCCCACCGGATTCTTCACCTCGCCCTCGAGAAGGGCGGCCCCGCGGTCCAGCACACGGTGAAGGAGGCCCTGCTGGAGGCGTACTTCGAGGACGTGCGCGACGTGTCCGACCACGCAGTCCTGCGCGAGGTAGCCGTGGGTGCGGGGCTCGATCCGTCCGAGGTCGACGAGGTGCTCGGCAGCGACCGCTATCGCGACGCCGTCTCGGCAGACATCGAGCAGGCGCGGGCCTACGGCGCGAACGGCGTGCCCTTCTTCGTGTTCGAGGACGCGTACGCCGTGTCGGGTGCGCAGCCGACCGAGGTGTTCGCGCAGGTTCTCGACCAGGTGTGGGCGGCCACCCGACCCTCACCCCTGCCGGTCGTCGCCGGCGGCGAGGTGTGTGGCCCCGAGGGTTGCGACTGATTCATCGAGTCCTGACCACGCCGAGTCGGCGCAAACAGGCACGGAAATCCTGCCGAGTCGGCGCAAACAGGCACGGAAATCCCGCCGAGTCGGCACGTGACAACTCGGCGGAGGGGGGCTGGGAGACTGGACGGATGGTTGATCGCTCGTTCATCCGGGTCAAGGCGATGGCGTACCTGCCGAACGCCGCTGGCACCCATCACGCGGTCCTCAAGGCCTCCGACCCGAGCGACGGCCGGACATTCCATCGACTGCTCGGCGGCGGGGTCGAGCCGGGGGAGCGCTCCGAGCAGGCGGTGGTGCGCGAGATCGCCGAGGAGCTCCGGGCCACCCTCCTCGAGCCGCGGCTGCTGGGCGTGCTGGAGAACATCTTCACCTATGACGGGAAGAGTGGGCACGAGGTCGTCTTCGTGTACGGCGGTCGGCTGGCCGAGGGGGACGTCGTACCTCCCGAGGGAGGTTGGTACGACGACGTCGGCCTGCCGATGTGGGTCGAATGGCGACCGTGTGACGAGGGCGACTCGGCACTCCCGCCTCTGTATCCGGACGGCGTCGGGATGCTGGTCGCCCTCGGGTAGAGTCGGGCGCGCACAGCGTCGTGCCGGACCCTCTCGGGATCCGAGTCCCTCACCTCCTTCTGAACACGAGGACACCGCTGTCGTGAGCAAACCCGTCGTACTCATCGCCGAAGAGCTCAGCCCCGCCACCGTGGACGCGCTCGGCCCCGACTTCGAGATCCGGCACTGCAACGGCGCCGACCGTGACGAGCTGCTCGCCGCGATCGTCGACGTCGACGCGATCCTGGTCCGCTCCGCCACCAAGGTCGACGCGGAGGCGCTCGCCGCGGCGAAGAACCTCCAGGTCGTCGCCCGCGCCGGCGTCGGTCTCGACAACGTCGACGTGAAGGCGGCCACGCAGTCCGGCGTCATGGTCGTCAACGCCCCGACGTCCAACATCGTCAGCGCCGCCGAGCTCGCCGTCGGCCTGTTGCTCGCCGCCGCGCGACACATCAGCCCGGCCCACTCGGCCTTGCGCAACGGGGAGTGGAAGCGCTCGAAGTACACGGGCATCGAGCTGTACGAGAAGACCGTCGGCATCGTCGGCCTCGGCCGGATCGGCGTCCTCGTCGCACAGCGCCTCGCGGCGTTCGGGATGACCGTGATCGCCTACGACCCCTACGTGCAGGCCGGCCGCGCCGCGCAGATGGGGGTCCGTCTCGTCGACCTCGACACCCTGCTCGCGGAGGCCGACTTCCTCAGCGTGCACCTGCCCAAGACGCCCGAGACCGTGGGCCTGATCGGAACCGACGAGCTGGCCAAGGTCAAGCCGTCGCTGGTGATCGTCAACGCCGCACGCGGCGGCATCGTCGACGAGGGTGCGCTCTTCGCCGCCCTCAAGGAGGGTCGGGTCGCCGCCGCCGGTGTCGACGTCTACGCCAAGGAGCCGTGCACCGACAGCCCGCTCTTCGAGCTCGAGAACGTCGTCGCCACCCCTCACCTCGGCGCCTCCACCGACGAGGCCCAGGAGAAGGCCGGCATCGCGGTCGCCAAGTCCGTCCGGCTGGCCCTCAGCGGCGAGCTGGTCCCCGACGCGGTCAACGTGCAGGGCGGCGTGATCGCCGAGGATGTGCGTCCGGCCATCCCGCTCACCGAGAAGCTCGGCCGGATCTTCACCGCACTCGCCGGTGAGGTCGCCCAGCAGGTCGACGTCGAGGTCCGCGGCGAGATCACCGAGTACGACGTGAAGGTGCTGGAGCTCGCCGCACTCAAGGGCGTCTTCACCGACGTCGTCGAGGAGTCGGTGACCTACGTCAACGCCCCGCTCCTGGCCGCCGAGCGCGGAACCGCCGTACGCCTCGTCGCCGAGAGCGAGAGCCCGGACCACCGCAACCTGATCACCATCCGCGGCACCCTCGCGGACGGCTCGCAGGTCTCGGTCAGCGGCACCCTGGTCGGCATCGCCCAGAAGGAGCGGTTGGTCGCGGTCAACGACTTCCTGGTCGACCTCGAGCCCACCGACCACCTCGCGTTCTTCACCTACGCAGACCGTCCCGGCATGGTCGGCACGGTCGGCCGGATCCTCGGTGACAGCCAGGTCAACATCGCGGGGATGCAGGTCTCCCGTGACGCCAAGGGCGGCCACGCCCTGGTCGCCCTGTCGGTCGACTCCGCGATCCCCGCGGAGGCGCTGGCCGAGATCGAGGCCGCGATCGACGCGACCTCGCTGCGGGGCGTCGACCTGGTGTGAGTGCCCCCAGGGCGCGCTTGCGCGCGCTGGACAGGAACTCAGGTTGAGGAGGGTCGACGCAGACCCGAGCGTGCGAGGGTCTGCCTGACCCGTCTCGGAACCTCGAGCGGGCGCGTCAGGCGACCATGACGCGCGTGCGCGGCGTACCCCCGCGCGGGATGCCGGTCGAGGACCGCGCGCTGACGGTCGACCACGCCTCGGCGAGGCGGGCGACGGCGGTGCGCAGCTCGTCGGCCGGCCGGGTGAACGGCACCCGGACGAACGAGTCCAGCCCGCCGTCGACGGCGAAGACCGACCCGGGCGAGACCACGACGCCACGGCGTTCGGCCTCCATCACGAGCGCGGTCGCCCCGCTGCCTGGGGAGCCGGTCAGCGGCAGCTCGCACCACAGCGACAGGCCGCCCCGCGGGAGGCGGAAGCGCCAGTCGGGGAGCTCGGACCGGAGGGCGGCTGCAAGAGCGTCGCGCTGCTCCCGCAGCCGCCCGCGCTGGTCGGCCCACAGCTCGTCGCGGCGGAGGAGCAGCCGGGCGGCCACGAGCTGCTCGAGCACGGGGCTGCCCAGGTCGAGCGCCACCCGGGCGTCCATCAACCGCTCGAGCACGCCGTCGGGGCAGCGCACCCAGCCGATGCGGAGGCCGCCCCAGAAGCTCTTGCTGGTGCTCCCGAGGGTGACCGTCTCGGGCGCGAGGGCGGCGAACGGCCGCGGCATCGGCCGCCCGTCGAGGGCGAGGGACTGGTGCGACTCGTCGACGACGGGGGTCGTGCCCGCGCGTCGTAGCAGCGCCGCGACGTGTTCGCGCTCAGCATTCGACATCAGGTTGCCGGTGGGGTTGTGGAAGTCCGGGATCAGGTACGCCAGCTGCGGCCGGGTCTCATGCAGCAGCCTGCCGACGGCGTCGAGGTCCCAGCCGTCCACGTCCATCGGCAGTCCGACCCGGCGGGCGCCGGCCCGACGCAGGGCCTCGTGGGCGTTGGGGTAGCCGGGCGTCTCGACGAGCACCCGGTCGCCCCGCCCCACCAGGCCCTGCGCGACGACCGTCAACGCAGAGAGGGAACCGGGCACGACCATGATCTGACCGGGGTCGGTCGGCAGCCCGCGCGCGTCGTACGACGCAGCGACGGCCTCCTGGAGGGCCGGCACGCCGGTGGGGAAGTAGCCGTGGCCGCCGAGGTAGCGAGGGAGGTCCTGCACGGCTTCGGCGTACGCCGTCCCGATGCCCGGCAGCGCGGACGGGGCCGCGCAGTTCAGGTCGATGACGTCGTCACCGGTCGTGGACGGTGTCAGCGTGCGGTCGAGCCCGCGGCGGCGGCCGCCGGGGAGCCGGGTGTAGGTGCCGGACCCCTGGCGCGCCTCGGCGAATCCGCTCTCGACCAGTCCGGAGTACGCCCGGGTGACCGTGGTGCGCGAGACCGCGAGAGCGACGCTGAGGTCGCGCTCGCTGGGCAGCCGCAGGTCGAGACCGATCCGGCCGTCGCCGATCAGCAGCATCAGCTCGTCGGCCAGTCCGGCGTACGCGGGGCTGCGGTCGAAGCCGGCGGCCAGGGCGGCCAGGCGCGGGGCTGCAATGGATCCCACCATGCAGTCCACTCTCTCACGAATGGCTATTTATGGGAAGTCCAATCTGGTGGACCATGGATCCGTGACCACCACCGCCCCGCCGCGGATCGCGCTGAGCGACCTCGGCCCGATCGCCCAGCTGCGCGCGGGCCGGCTCGGCCGTCGCCTCGTCCAGCTGTACGCCGGCCTGCTGCTGTACGGCTTCTCGATCGCGCTGATGGTGCGTTCCGACCTCGGCCTGGCCCCGTGGGACGTGCTGCACTCGGGCCTGACGAAGTGGTTCCCCATCGACATCGGCCAGGCGCTGGTGCTGGTGAGCTTCGTGGTGATGCTCGCGTGGATCCCGCTGCGCGAGGTGCCCGGCCTCGGCACGATCTCGAACGCGATCGTGATCGGCCTCTCCACCGACCTGTTTCTCGTCGTACTGGCCGCCCCGAGCACGTTCTGGCTCCGCGTCGTCCTCCTGACCGCCGGAGTGGTGCTCCAGGGCGCCGCCACCGCGGCGTACATCGGCGCCCAGTTCGGCCGCGGCCCGCGCGACGGGCTGATGACCGGGCTGGCGCGTCGGACCGGGCGCTCGTTGCGCCTGGTACGGACGCTCATGGAGCTGGCCGTGGTCGCGCTGGGGCTCATGCTCGGCGGCGTCGCCGGGATCGGCACCATCGTCTACGCGCTCTCCATCGGCCCGCTCAGCCAGGCGCTCCTGCCAGCCTTCCTGGTCCCGCTGTCCAAACGGGACGACGTTTCAGGCTGACCACTTCGGGGGTACGGGGGCATCGGGCGCTGGTATCGGGCCGGCGAGGGGGGCCCTGGCACGAAGGGTCAGCAGATGTCGGTCGAGACACAACCGTCCCCCACCGGGAAGAAGCGCGACTACGCGCTCAAGCGACACATCGGCCTGGTCGGTCTGACCTGGGCCTCGATGGGCTCGATCATCGGCTCCGGCTGGTTGTTCGCACCCCAGGAGGCCCTCCAGGTCGCGGGGCCGGCGGTGCTCATCTCCTGGGTCATCGGCGGCATCGCCATCGTGATCCTCGCGCTGGTGCATGCAGAGCTCGGCGGCATGTATCCCGTCTCCGGCGGCACCGCACGCTTCCCTCACTACGCCTTCGGCGGCGTCGCGGGCGCGTCGTTCGGCTGGTTCGCCTGGCTGAACGCTGCGACGGTGGCGCCTATCGAGGTCTCGGCGGTGCTCACCTACATGGGCCACTACGGCTTCGCCGAGGGCTGGATCGACCCCGACACCCAGGTGCTCAGCAGCGTCGGCATCGTGGTCGCGGTCATCCTGATGGCCCTCATGGTCGCCATCAACCTCCTCGGTGTCCGGATGCTCGCGGCCACCAACAGCGCCATGACCTGGTGGAAGATCGCGATCCCGCTGCTGACGATCCTCGTGCTGTCCATCAACAACTTCGACACCGGGAACCTGCACGCCGCTGATGGGTTCAACCCCGACGGGCTCAAGGGGATCCTGACCGCGGTCTCGACCGGCGGCATCATCTTCAGCTACCTCGGTTTCGAGCAGGCCGACCAGCTCGCGGGTGAGGCAGCCAATCCCAAACGCGACGTGCCGTGGGCGGTGATCGGCTCGGTGTTGCTCGGCACGGTCATCTACATCCTGCTCCAGGTGGCGTTCCTCTTCTCCCTTCCGCAGGAGGCGATCGGCTCCACGTGGGCGAGCCAGGCCTCCGGCACCTTCGCCACCTTCAGTGGCCCCTTCGCCGAGATCGCCACCCTGCTGGGCATCGGCTGGCTGGCCACGATCATCTACATCGACGCGTTCGTCAGCCCGGCCGGCACCGGCCTGATCTACACCACCGGCAGCTCGCGCCTGGCCTACGGCCTGTCTCGCAACGGCTACGTCCCGTCGGTCTTCGAGTGGACCAGCGCGCGCGGGGTGCCGTGGGTCGGCCTGGTCGCGGCCTTCGTCACCGGCTGCGTCTGCTTCCTGCCGTTCCCGTCGTGGCAGTCGCTGGTCGGGCTGATCACGAGCGCGTCGGTCCTGATGTACGGCGGTGGGCCGCTGTCGCTGGGTGCCTTCCGCCGACGGCTCCCGGACGCGGAGCGGCCCTACCGGCTGCCCGCCGCGTGGCTCCTGTCGCCACTGGCGTTCGTGATCGCCAACCTGATCATCCTGTGGACCGGGTGGGACACCGTCTGGAAGCTCGGTGTCACCATCCTGATCGGCTACGCCATCCTCGTCGGCAACCGCGTGCTGGGCCTCAACCCCCACAAGCCGACCCTCGACTGGAGGGCGGCGTCCTGGCTGCTCCCGTACCTCGTCGGCATGGGACTGATCCTCTTCTTCAGCGACTTCGGACCGAAGGGCGACAACGCCCTCATCCCGTTCGGCTGGGACATGGTCGTGGTCGCCGCCTGGAGCCTGGTGATCTACTACTGGGCGATGCAGGTGGCCCTGTCGACCGAGATGATCGAGGAGATGATCGGGGAGGTCGAGCTCCCCGAGGCCGACATGCAGATGCCGACCCATTGACGGGGCTGGGCCGCCGGCTCAGCGTCGGGTGGCGATCACGGCCGAGGCATCGGGGGCGACGAGCACCTCGACCGCGGTGAAGCGGTCGTCGCTGAGCCACTCCTCGCGCAGGGTGTCGACCCGCCCGTCGAAGATCGGCGGCCACGACTGACACGGCGTGAAGTCGTCGAGCACGACGATGCCGCCCTCTGCCATCAGCTCGGCCACCTTGTCGGGCCGCGAGGCCGACGGCTTGCCGGAGTCGAGGAAGAGCAGGGAGAAGGGTCCGCGGTCCAACAGCGTCGACCAGTCCGCGGCGAGCACCTCCACCTGCTTGTCGTCGCGGAAGATCTCTGCCGCCGCCTCGGCCAGCGTCGGGTCCAGCTCGGCGGTGAGGATCCGGGTGTCATCCCCGCGAACGCCGGATCGCAGCCAGGCCGTGCCGACCCCGCAGCCGGTGCCGAACTCGGCCATCGTCCCGTCCCGCGTCGCCGCCAGGGCTGCGAGCAGCCGGCCGGTCTCGTTGCGGCAGAACGACACATAACCGGCTCGGCGGGAGACGTCGAAGGCGCGCGTCACGATCTCGGGCAGCTCGGGAGGTGCGCTCATGGAACCGAGTGTGTCATCCCTGGACAGCCGTCTCGCATGCTGAGCGGCGTACGGAATCGAGGTGCGGGCGACCCGGGAGGCGCCGTACCGTGGGCACATCATGCGGAGCGTGTTCGTACTCATCGATCGCCGCGGCGGGGCCTGACAGCAAGGCCACCTCGTCGCGGAGTTCGGCGTTCCCGGCCTTGTGACCCCGACGAGCCGCTCCGCGGCGGATCCGCAGCAGGGCCTCCACCCAGCGCGATCCGCTCTCGAGCTCCTGACTCCCGTCCGTGCGACCCACGTCCGGTCTGTCGGCTCCGCCACGCGGCGGCTCGTCCCCGACGACACCGGCGACGCGAGATGACGAGGAGAAGCACCGTGTACGACATGTACCCCGACTGGGGTCCGGCGAAGAACCGCACGCCGTCCGAAACGGCGTACCAGGCAGAGGACCAGCACAGCCACGAGGCGGTCCAGGCCTCGCTCGACCTGCGGGACAACGGCGGCCAGCGGCCCGACGACAACTAGCCTGACGCCATGACCTCAGACCTCTCCGCGACCCCTCCGGCCGGCCGCACGACACCGGTCCGGGTGGCCGTGATCGGAGGCGACGGCATCGGTCCCGAGGTGACCGCGGAGGCCCTCAAGGTCCTCGAGGCGGCCGCCCCGGTGAAGATCGAGCAGACCCGCTACGACCTGGGAGCCGAGCGCTATCTCGCCACCGGCGAGGTGCTGCCCGACTCCGTGCTCGACGAGATCCGTGGCCACGACGCGATCCTGTTGGGGGCGGTCGGTGGCAAGCCGGGCGATCCCCGGCTCCCCGCGGGCATCCTCGAGCGCGGGCTGCTGCTCCGGCTGCGGTTCGAGCTGGACCACTACGTGAACCTGCGCCCCTCGCGCACCTATCCCGGTGTCCCGACGCCGCTCGCCGACCCCGGCGAGGTCGACTTCGTCGTCGTGCGCGAGGGCACCGAGGGCCCCTACACCGGCAACGGCGGCCGCCTCCGCGGAGGCACGCCGGCCGAGGTGGCCACCGAGGTCAGCCTCAACACGGCGTACGGCGTGGAGCGGGTCGTGCGCGACGCCTTCGCCCGCGCGGCCCGGCGGCCGCGTCGTCGGCTCACCCTGGTCCACAAGACCAACGTGCTCGTCCACGCGGGCGGCCTCTGGTCGCGCGTCGTCGCCGAGGTCGGCGCGGAGTTCCCCGAGGTGACCGTCGACTACCTGCACGTCGACGCGGCCACGATCTTCCTGACCACCGACCCGGCCCGGTTCGACGTGATCGTCACCGACAACCTGTTCGGTGACATCCTCACCGACCTGGCGGGCGCCGTGACGGGCGGCATCGGCCTCGCCGCCTCGGGCAACATCAACCCCGAGCGCACCACCCCGTCGATGTTCGAGCCGGTCCACGGCTCCGCACCCGACATCGCCGGACAAGGCGTCGCCGACCCCACGGCCGCGATCCTCTCGGCCGGTCTCCTGCTCGACCACCTCGGCCATGGCGACGCGGCCCGCTCCATCGACGAGGCGGTCTTCGCCGACCTCACCTCCCGAGTACCCGGGACCACCCGGAGCACGTCGCAGATCGGCGACGCCATCACCGCCCGGGTGGTCTGACGTCAACGCCGAGTCGGCGCAAAGGGACAACGAAAACACGCCGAGTCGGCGCAAACAGACATCGAAAGCACGCCGAGTCGGCACGTGACGACTCGGCGAGACTCCCCAGCAACCTCTGGCCCAGGTCGGGCGCGATCGGGCCGGACGCCCACCCGGAGGTGGACTAACGTGCGTTCCATGGAGATCAGCACCACTCTGACGACCCAGCCGGTCGACGACACCCGTCTGGCGGAGATCCTCGCGACCCCGGGGTTCGGCACCTTCTTCACCGACCACATGGTCACCGTGGAGTGGACGCCCGAGCGGGGTTGGTACGACGCGCGGGTGACGCCGTACGGCCCGCTGACGCTCGACCCGGCGACTGCGGTCCTGCACTACGCGCAGGAGATCTTCGAGGGCATGAAGGCCTACCGCCACGACGACGGCAGCATCTGGGTGTTCCGTCCCGAGGCGAACGCGGAGCGGATGATGCGCTCCAGCCACCGCTTGGCGCTCCCCGTTCTCGACCCGGCCGACTTCGTGCAGGCGGTCGAGGCGCTGGTCCGCGTCGACGAGCGCTGGGTGCCCGAGGGGGCGGGTGAGAAGAGCCTCTACCTGCGGCCGTTCATGATCGCCACCGAGGCCTTCCTCGGCGTGCGGCCCGCCCACCACGTCACCTTCATGGTGATCGCGAGCCCCGCCGGCGCCTACTTCAGCAAGGGCCCGCTCCCGATCACGCTCTGGCTGACCACCGACTACACCCGCGCCGGCCGCGGCGGCATGGGCGCCGCCAAGACCGGCGGCAACTACGCGTCGTCCCTGGTCGCGCAGCAGGAGGCCACGGCCCAGGGCTGCGACCAGGTGGTCTTCCTCGACGGGCAGGAGCTCCGCTACGTCGAGGAGCTGGGCGGCATGAACATGTACTTCGTGTACGCCGACGGCCGCATCGTCACCCCTGCCCTCGGCACCATCCTCGAGGGCATCACCCGGTCCAGCATCATCGACCTGGCCGGGAAGATGGGGCACCAGGTCGAGGAGCGGCGGATCTCCATCGACGAGTGGCGTGAGGGGGTCACCAACGGCGAGATCGTCGAGGTCTTCGCCTGCGGCACCGCTGCCGTGGTGACACCGGTGGGGGCCTTGAAGTGGGACGGCGGCCAGACGCCCGAGGTCCCGCGTGCCGGCGAGGTCACGATGGCGATCCGCCAGGCCCTGGTCGACATCCAGTACGGCCGCGCCGACGACACGTTCGGCTGGATGCACCGCATCGTCTGACCGCTCCCCGTCCACCGACGCGGCTGCTCGTCTACCGCGTGCCCCGGCCCGGGATGTGCGACGGCCGGTACCGTGTGGGCGTGTCCGTCCAGCCGTCAGCCGCGCGCACCGTGGGCGACTACACGCTGCTCACCCGCCTGGGCGAGGGCGGCATGGGCGTCGTCCACCTGGCCCGCAAGCCGGGCGGACCCCGCGTGGCACTCAAGGTGCTGCGACCCCACATCGTCGGTGATGACGAGGCACGCGCCCGCCTGGCGCGTGAGGTGAGCTCGCTCGAGCGGATCCGTAGCCGCTGGATCGCCGAGATCGTCGATGCCGACCCGTGGGGCCCCACGCCGTACGTCGCGACCCGCTACGTGCCGGGGCTGAGCCTCCACGACCACATCCCGGAGGAGGGCCCGATCGAGGGCGACGACCTCCGCTGGTTCGCGCGCTGCCTCGCCGCGGGGGTGGCCAGTGTGCACGCCGTGGGCGTGCTGCACCGCGACGTGAAGCCGTCCAACGTGCTGATGGAGGGGCGCGCCCCGATCCTGATCGACTTCGGTCTCGCCCGGGTGGCCGACGACCCCAGGCTCACCCACACGGGCTGGTTCCTCGGTACGCCGGGCTACCTCGCCCCCGAGATCCTGCACGGCGACGACGCGACGACCGCGTCGGACGTGCACTCCTGGGCCGCGACCGTGACCTTCGCGGGCACCGGGAACCCGCCCTTCGGACGCGGGCCCTCGATGGCGATCATGGACCGGGTACGCCGTGGGGAGCACGACCTGGGCGGGTTGCCCGACGATCTGCGCTCGATCGTGGCCGCTGCCCTCGAGCCCGATCCCGCACACCGGCCGCGGCTCGACGAGATCCGGGCCCGGCTGGCCGAGGACGTCACGGACACCGTGCCCGGCACCGTGGTGCGCCCGACCGACGAGGACGACCCGTTCACGATCCCGTTGGCGCTCGCGTCGCCGGTCAGTCCGGAGGCGCCCACCCGGGTGACGGACGCCGCTCCCCGCGTCGAGCCGAGCCGGCCCCCCGAGCCGGCCCGCGCGCCGGTGACCCGGCCACTGACCGCCCCGGTCCTCGACGGCTTCGACGGATTCCCCGGGTCCGGCGACCCCGACGATCTGCCGCTCGACCTGGCACCGGCCCCTCGCGAGAGCCGCGTCGTCGTGCTGCGGCGCAGCGCCCTCCTGGCCGCGCTCGGCCTGGCCGTCGCTGCCGCCGTGTCCGCCTGGCCGTTCCTGAGCCTGTTCCTGGTCGTGCTGGGCTCGTGGCTGCTGCGCACCTGCACGATGACGGCGACCGCGGCGGGCGACCGGCGCCGACTGCGTGGTGCGCGCTGGTACGACGTGCTCCTGGCGCCGCTGTCGGCGCCCTGGTATCTCGTCGCTGCGATCCCCGGCACGGTCCTGCTGACGCTCTGGTCGCTCGGCATCGCCGCCGCCGGCGTGCTGCTCGGGTACGCCGCCGGGGTGTCCACGGCCGCCACCCTCTTCATCGCCGGGCTCTGCCTCGCCGGCAGCGTCTGGGTGGGTCCCGGTGCCGCCCACGTCCGCTGGCCCGTGCGCGTGGTCGCGCAGTCGCTCGCTCGTCGTACCGGGCCCTGGGCGCTGGCGCTCGTGGTGCTCGTGGCGTTCGCCGGCTTCGTGGGGCACCAGGCGAGCCTCAGCATCGACTGGTCACCGTTCGGCGCACCCTTCCACCTGCGATGACACGCGCGAGGTCGGTCGGATCGTGAGATCCGGTCGGCCCGTTCGTGCGTCCGTGTCACCATGGACGTCGTGAACAGCAGCACCATCATCATCACCTAGCGCGTCGGGCACTCCCCGACGCGCAGACCTCTCGTCCCGACGGGGGGTCTTTTTGTTTGGCCCGACCCACAGCGGAGCAGCACGAACACCAGGACGGACACGATGGACCTGCAGGGCGCCTTCCACGTCTACGACACCACCTTGCGCGACGGCGCGCAGCAGGAGGGGCTGAACCTCTCCGTCGCCGACAAGCTGACGATCGCGCGCCAGCTCGACGAGCTCGGCGTCGGGTTCATCGAGGGTGGCTGGCCGGGCGCCAACCCCAAGGACACCGAGTTCTTCGCCCGCGCCCGCGACGAGCTCGACCTGCGCCACGCACGGCTGACGGCGTTCGGCGCCACCCGGCGGGCCGGCGTAAGAGCCGCCGACGACCCGCTGATCGCCGCCCTGCGCGACAGCGGCGCGGCGGTGGTCACGCTGGTCGCCAAGTCCCACCCCCGTCACGTCGAGCTCGCCCTGAGGACGACGCTGGCGGAGAACCTCGAGATGGTCCGCGACACGGTCAGCCACCTGATCGCCGAGGGCCAGCAGGTCTTCCTCGACGCCGAGCACTTCTTCGACGGCTACCGAGCCGATCGCGACTACGCCCTCGAGGTGCTGCGGACGGCGTACGACGCAGGGGCGGACGTCGTCGCCCTGTGCGACACCAACGGCGGGATGCTGCCCGGCTGGGTCGGCGACGTCGTCCACGACGTGGTGTCGACCACGGAGGGCCGGGTCGGCATCCACTGCCACAACGACACCGGCTGCGCGGTCGCCAACAGTCTCGCCGCGGTCGACGCCGGCGCGACCCACGTGCAGGGCACGATCAACGGGTACGGCGAGCGCACCGGCAACGCCGACCTGGTCGCGGTGGTCGCGAACCTCGAGCTCAAGCTGGACCGGCAGGTGCTGCCCCAGGGGCTGCTCGGCGACGCCACCCGGATCGCCCACGCGGTCGCCGAGGTGACGAACGTGCCGCCCGCCTCGCGCCAGCCGTACGTCGGCGCCTCGGCCTTCGCCCACAAGGCCGGGCCTGCACGCCAGCGCGATCAAGGTCGACCCCGCCCTCTACCAGCACATGGATCCCGTCGGCGTCGGCAACGACATGCGGCTGCTGGTCAGCGACATGGCCGGTCGTGCGTCGATCGAGCTGAAGGGCCGCGAGCTCGGCTACGACCTGTCGGGTGACCGGGCGCTCGTGGACCGGGTCACCGCGAAGGTGAAGGAGCTGGAGGCGCGCGGCTACACGTTCGAGGCGGCCGACGCGTCGTTCGAGCTGCTGCTGGCCGGCGAGGTCGACGGCGCGCGCCCGTCGTACGTCAACGTCGAGTCGTGGCGGGTGATCACCGAGACCCTCACCCACGCGGGACCGGGGGAGGAGGCGGTCTCGGAGGCGACCGTGAAGCTGGTCGCGTCGGGGGTGCGCTACGTCGAGACCGGTGAGGGCAACGGCCCGGTCAACGCCCTCGACCAGGCGCTCCGCCAGGCGCTCGTGCAGGCGTACCCGGCGGTCGCGAAGTTCGAGCTGATCGACTACAAGGTGCGGATCCTCGACCAGGGCCATGGCACCGACGCGATCACCCGCGTGCTGATCGAGACCTCCGACGGCGCGTCGTCGTGGGTCACCGTGGGCGTCGGCCACAACGTGATCGAGGCGTCGTGGGAGGCGCTGCTCGACGGGATCACCTTCGGGCTGCGCCGTCAGGACCGCGCCGCCGGGTAGCGTCGCGCGGGTGAGCGCGCTGCACGACCTGTCCGCCGTCGAGCAGGGCGCAGCCGTACGACGTGGCGAGGTGTCGCCGCGCGAGCTCGCGGCGCACTACCTCTCCCGCGCCGACGACGGTCGGCGCCTTCGTCACCCGAACCCCCGAGCTGGCCCTGGCCCGGGCGGAGTCGCTGCTGCCGGTGCCGGAGGGCGCCGGGCCGCTGTACGGCGTGCCCACCGCGATCAAGGACCTGAACCTGACCGCAGGCGTGCGGACGACGTTCGGGTCGGCGGCGTTCGCGGACTTCGTGCCCGACGTCTCCGACGCGGTCACCCTGTCGATCGAGGCCGCCGGCCTGGTCAGCCTCGGCAAGACCAACACCCCGGAGTTCGGCTCGCCCTGCTACACCGAGCCCGACGTCGCCCCGCCGGCGGTCACGCCGTGGGACCGCACCCGGATGGCCGGCGGCTCGTCCGGCGGTGCCGCCGCGGCGGTCGCCGCGGGGCTGGTGCCGGTCGCGCAGGGATCCGACGGTGGCGGCTCGATCCGCATCCCGGCCTCGTGCTGCGGGTTGGTCGGCCTGAAGCCGACGCGCGGCCGGATCAGCGGCTTCCCGATGTACGGCGAGGTCACCGGGCTGGCGACGGCCGGCACCCTGGCCCGCACGGTCCGTGATGCGGCGGCGCTCCTCGACGTGCTCGCCGGTCGACGGGTCGGCGACCCGGCGTGGGCGCCCCCTCCGGTCGAGGCCTTCCTGACCGCGTGCGACCGCGAGCCCGGGCGGCTGCGGATCGCGCGGTTCCTCGAGCCGGTGATCACCGACGCCGAGGTCGACCCCGAGTGCGTGGCCGCGTGGGAGTCTGCCTCGGCCCTGCTGACCTCGCTCGGGCACGAGGTCGACGACATCCCGGTGCCGATGCCGCGCGAGGCGGTGCCGATCTTCGAGACCTGCTGGGCCGTGCTGACCGCGCTGTCCGTCGTACCTCCGGAGCAGGAGGCGCTGCTACGACCACTGACCCGGTGGCTGGCCGAGCGTGGCCGAGCCGTGAGCGGGCCGGAGTTCGGGCTCGCGATCGGGGCGATGCGTCGCTTCGCGGGCGACTGCCTGACGACGCTCGCGCCGTACGACGCCGTGCTCACCCCGACCCTCGCCGTACCCCCGCTGCCCGTCGGCGCGATCCGCGACGACGACGACCCGGCCGCCGACTTCGAGGCGCAGAAGGCGTTCACGCCGTGGACGTCGGCGTGGAACGTGACCGGGATGCCCGCCGTGTCCCTGCCGCTGCACTGGACGCCGGAGGGTCTGCCGGTCGGCGTGATGCTGGCCGCGCGCCCGGCCGAGGAGGGGCTGCTGCTGGCCCTCGCCGCCCAGGTCGAGGCGGCGTCGCCCTGGGCGGACCGCCATCCTCCGGGCTGGTGACTGGGGACGTCATACGATCCGCGCCATCTATGGCTCCGTCCGTATGACGTCCGGGGCTTCAGACGTCGAAGGTGCCGCCGGAGCGCCAGTAGAGGCTGTTCTCGCGGGTCATGAAGCCGTTCTCGACCAGATAGCGCCGCAGCGCGGCGTAGTCGGGGTGGAAGCGGGCCAGGATCTCGTTGACCTCGGCCTCGGGATAGGTGCGGCCGGGCTCGAAGGACTGCGACAGGTGGTCGAGCACGACCGTGAGCTTGGACTGCTTGGACGGGATCGTGCGGAGGCGGCCGTCCTGGGTCAGGAAGTTCTGGAGCACCCGCTGGTCCATGAACCCAGCCTAAGCCGCGTCGTCGGCCCGCTCACGACGAAGCGTGCGGGGTAGAGCGGGCGGGCAGCCGTCACTGCGTCCGGAGCCCCGATCGTGGCAGCGGCACGACGCGACCGGCGGGCTTGCGTCGCAGGCCACCCCGAGGAGGGACGCCCGGACCCCCGGCCGGGCGTCCGTGTCGGAGTGCCTCGGAGACCGAGCCCCACCATCGCGGCGCCACGACAGTCCGCGCACTGTGCCGATGCGGCTGTGTGCGGCTCCCACGGCCGGCGTGCGTGACGCCGGTGACCTGCTCGGCGCCGTACTGCTTGGCCATCTGCACTGCGCCGTGGCTGCTGCCGGTGCTGGAGAACATGTCGCGCTCCTGGTGGACTCGGTTGATGCCCTCAGCCTGGCCACTGGGCCGGTCATTCTCTGTTCGCCGGCCGACACACCATCCGTCGCCTTGCCAACACAGCGCCGTCTGCCGCTGCCCCAGACCAGCGGGGGCTCGCGGGTCGTACCAGCCCAGCCGGTGGCCCACGGAGCGCTAGCGAAGCTGTTGGCACTCCGTGATCAGGCCGCCCGGATCGGCGCGGCCCGGTCGGCGAAGCCGCGTTGCCGACCGGCGTACTCCTGCTTGCCCTCGGGCGTCTCGATCCGGATCGGCTCGAACCCCCAGGCGGTCAGGTCGTAGGGCGCCGCCCGCATGTCGACGTGCGCACGTCCCACGCCAGCTCGAAGCAGTCGGCGACGAGGTCGCTGCCGATCAGCGGCCACAGCCGGAACGCGTGCTTGTAGAGATCCATCGTGGCGTGCAGACAGCCCGGCTGCTCGTACGCCGGCCGGTCGTCGCGGCCCGGGCTGGAGCCGGTTCAGCGGCCGTGCCGTGGGGGTGAAGAAGCGGAACGCGTCGAAGTGGGAGCAGGCGATCCGGTGCGACTCCACGACCGCGTCGGTGCCGTCGGCACCGAGCCGCAACGGCACCGGGTGGCGGGTCTCGTCGGCGCGATGCACCATCGCCCACTCGTGGAGACCGAAGCAGCCGAACGTCGCCGGACGAGCGGCGGTCGCTCGGAGCAGGTCGAGGGTGGATCCGACCAGGTCGCGCCGGCGCTCGAGGAGCTCGGCGCTCCCGGACTCCGGCCACCCCGGCTGCCAGTCGAGCAGCTTGGCGGGGGAGAAGGAGTAGTAGGTGAACAGGAAGTCGTGGACAGGGTGCTTCTCACCCGCGCGCTCGGCGGGCCAGGTGCGGCTCGACGTACGGCGCGAGCCGGGCGCGGTGCGCGGCCGCCCGGTCGACGGCGGGGTCGTGGGTGGCGACGTGCACGCCGATCACGGTAACCGGTGCGCCCGGCCTGCCGCATGGTCGCGGTTAGAGTCGGGCTGTGGACCGTCTGCGTACCCCCGGACGGGTCGACAGTCCGGACAGCGCGGCACCGGTCACGATGCTCGAGCTCTTCTTCGACCTCGTCTTCGTGTTCACGGTCACCCAGGTCACCACCACGATCACCGACGCCGACAGCGCCCGCGACTACATCCAGGCAGCCTGCCTGCTGTGCGTGATCTGGTGGATGTACGACGGCTACTGCTGGCTGTCCAACAACGTCGGCCCGACCTCGGTCTCGACGCGCCTGCCCATGCTCGTTGCGATGACGGCGTTCCTGCTGCTCGCGATCGCGGTGCCGCAGGCCTTCGGAGCCGACGCGCTCTTCTTCGCGGTGGTCTACCTCGTCATCGTGGTCGTGCACGCCCTGTCGTTCCTCCGCTCGACCATGGACGGCTCGGCCCGGGCGATGCTCGCCATCGCCCCGGTGAACTTCGGTGCGGCGGCCTGTCTGTTCGTCGCCGTACTGCTGCCCGAGCGACTGCGGTGGCTGGCGTGGCTGGCGGCCGTGCTCTGCTTCGCGGGCTCGATGTGGTCCCGACGCGAGTCGGGGTTCTCCCTGCGGCCGGAGCACTTCGCCGAGCGCCATCGGCTGCTGTTGATCATCGCGCTCGGCGAGTCGGTGATCGCGGTGGGCGTCAGCGCCCAGGGTCATGTCACCGAGCCCGCCTCGCTGCTCGCGGTGTTGTTGTCGATGCTGCTGATCTCGCTGCTGTGGTGGGTGCACTTCGCCGACGAGGGACGCTCGACCGAGGCGATCGTGGAGATCGAGCGAACGGATCCCGACCGGATGGTGCGGGTGGGACTGTTCGCCTTCTCGATCGCGTACCTGGTGCTGGTGAGCGGCGTGATCCTGGTCGCCAGCGGTCTGCACGGGGTGGTGCACGACCCGCTGAACCCCCTCGGCTGGCGGGCCGCCTGGACGATGGCCGTCGGCGTCGGGGTCTTCCTGCTCGGGAACTCGCTCCATCTGTGGCTCCTCGAGCTGTCTCCCGGCTGGCGGCTCGAGGTCTGTGCAGTGCTGGCCCTGCTGACTGCGCCGATCGGCCACGCGGCCAGTGCCTCGTGGCAGGTGACCGCGCTCTCGGCGCTGATCCTGGCCGCGTTGCTGCAATTCCGGCGGACACCCGCGGAGGAGCCGGCCACGGGAGTGTGAGGCTCAGTCGCCCAGATCGACGACGGCGCCGTACAGCTCGGCCAGCATCACGGCGGCCGGTAGGTCGATCCGGGTGTCCTTCAGGGTCGCCGAGGCCAGGTCGACGCGGTCGAGCGACGCGCGACGCAGGTCCGCCCGGCTCAGGTCCGTCTCGCGCACCGTCGCGCCGTCGAGACGCGCCTCGGCCAGCACCGCTCCGGTGAGGTCGCTCATCGAGAGATCGGCTTCGCGGAGGTCGACCCTGCGCAGGTCCAGCCCCGACAGGTCGTGCCCACGCAGACTGACGCCCACCCAGGCACCGCCGGTCACGGTCAACGGCCGCATCACGCAGTCGGCGAAGACCGAACCGGTGAGCTTGCAGCCGTCGAGCGTCGCGGTGAAGAAGCTGCACCTCCGGAAGTCGCAGCCGACGAACGCGGTGGCGTGGTGCGTCGACGCGTTGAGCCTGCACGAGTGGAACGTGCAGCCCTCGAACGTCGTACCGCGGCTCGTGAGCCTCGGTCAGGTCGACGTCGGTGAACACGCAGTCGGCGAACCGCACCGCGCCGAGCTCTTCGGCGTACCAGTCGTCGTCGCGGAAGCTGCGGCCCTCGGCGCCGGTGATCAGCACGTCGTCCATCCCAGCACCCTAGGTGCTGCTGATTCATCGGCCGTTCGGTGTCCTCGGTAGGGTCGCATCGTGCGTATTGCGAGGTTCACCGCGGGCGACGACCCGCTGTTCGGCGTGGTCACCGGCGAGCTCGACGAGTTCGGGCAGCCGGCCGAGGACAGCGTCGTCGTCGAGCTGGTCGGCGACCCGCTGTACGCCGGGATCCAGCCGACCCAGACCGAGCACCGGCTCGCCGACGTCCGGCTGCTGGCGCCGGTGATCCCGCGCAGCAAGGTGGTGGCGATCGGCAAGAACTACGCCGCGCACGCCGCCGAGATGGGCGGCGAGGTGCCCGAGGAGCCGTTGATGTTCCTCAAGCCCAACACCGCCGTCGTCGGCCCCGGCGACCAGATCTTCTACCCGCCGCAGTCCGAGCGGGTCGACTACGAGGGCGAGCTCGCCGTCGTGATCGGCCGGATCTGCCGCGACGTCCCGCCCGAGCAGGCGACCGACGTGATCCTCGGCTACACGATCGCCAACGACGTGACCGCGCGCGACCTGCAGAAGAAGGACGGGCAGTGGACGCCGGGCCAAGGGCTTCGACTCGTTCTGCCCGCTCGGCCCGTGGATCGAGACCGACCTCGACCCGCAGGACTTCGCCGACGGGGTCGCAGGTCCAGACCCACCTCAACGGCGACCTCGTGCAGGACGGCTCGACCAAGGACCTGATCTTCGACATCCCGACCCTGGTCGCCCACATCACCAGCGTGATGACGCTGCTGCCCGGGCGACGTGATCCTCACCGGTACGCCCGAGGGCGTCGGCCCGATGGAGCCCGGTGACGAGGTCGAGGTCTCCATCGAGGGTCTCGGCGCCCTGACGAACACGGTGGTGAAGCGATGAGCTCACAGCGCGACCGAGCCCGAGCGTGCGGGTCCGGTTCTGCCCGTCGCCGACCGGCTCGCCCCACGTCGGCCTGGCCCGGACCGCCCTGTTCAACTGGGCGTTCGCCCGCCATCACGGCGGCACGTTCGTCTTCCGGATCGAGGACACCGACGCCGCCCGCGACAGCGAGGAGTCCTACGACACCCTGCTCGAGGTGATGCGCTGGCTCGGCTTCGACTGGGACGAGGGCCCCGAGGTCGGCGGCCCCCACGCGCCGTACCGGCAGAGCGAGCGGGGCGACATCTACGCCGACGTGCTGCTGCGGCTGCGCGAGGCCGGGCGCACCTACGACTGCTACTGCACCAACGAGGAGGTCGAGGCACGGCGCAAGGCCTCCGGCTCCAAGCTGATGGGGTACGACGGCTTCTGCCGCGAGCTCACGCGCCGAGCAGGTGGCGGCGTTCGCGCGGCCGAGACCCCGGTCGGCCGCTTCCGGATGCCCGACGGCGAGCTCACCTTCGACGACCTGGTGCGCGGCGAGATCACCTTCCACACGCGACCACGTGCCCGACTTCGCCGTCTGCCGCGCCAACGGCCAGCCGCTCTACACCCTGGTCAACCCGGTCGACGACGCGCTGATGGAGATCACCCACGTGCTGCGCGGCGAGGACCTGCTGTCCAGCACCCCGCGGCAGCTCGCGCTGTACGACGCGCTCGAGCAGATCGGCGTCGCGAAGGCGACTGCCGCGCTTCGGCCACCTGCCCTACGTGATGGGGCAGGGCAACAAGAAGCTGTCCAAGCGCGACCCCGAGGCGCAGCCTGCTCGCCTACCGCGACCCAGGGCTTCCTGCCCGAGGGGCTGCTCAACTACCTGGCGCTGCTCGGCTGGGCGATCGGCCCCGACCGTGACGTGTTCACGATCGACGGAGATGGTCGACCGCGTTCGACATCGGCGACGTCAACCCCAACCCGGCGCGCTTCGACCTGAAGAAGGCCGAGGCGATCAACGCCGACCACATGCGGATGCTGTCGCTCGACGACCTGACCCACCGGGTGATCCCGTTCCTCAAGGAGGCCGGCGTGGTCCTGAGCGACCCCGTGAACGACGCGGACGCCCAGCTGCTCGAGCTGGCCATGCCGCTGGTCGCCGAGCGGATGAACAAGCTCACCGAGGCCGTCGCCCATGCTCGGCGTTCCTCTTCGTCGACGAGGCCGAGTTCCGTGCGTACCGACGAGATCGACGACGCCGGCCGCGACGTCGTCGCCGCGTCCTACGACGCGCTGGCGGCGCTGCCGGAGTGGTACGACCGCGTCGATCGAGGCCAGCCCTCCGCGAGACGGCTCGTCGAGGGCATGGGGCTCAAGCCGCGGAACGCCTTCGGGCCGGTGCGCGTCGCGGTCACCGGCAGCCGGGTCAGCCCGCCGCTGTTCGAGTCCCTGGAGCTGCTCGGTCGCGAGCGGTCGCTCGCCCGTCTCGAGGCCGCACGCGGGTGAACGAGCCCGTCATGCCCACCGGGCTGCCCTACCACCGCCTCCACGAGGCCGGCCGTCCCGGCTGGTGGCGGCCGGTGCTCGGCGTCCTTCATCATGCTGTTCGGCCTGACCGTCTTCGCCGGCCTGGTCGCGATCATCCCCTTCGTCGTCTGGTACGCCGCCACCGGCGCGGACCTGAAGGACTCCCTCACCACCCTCGTCGACCTGCAGAACCCGACGCCGGCCGGTCTGGCCTACCTCAACCTGGCCCTCGCCTCGATGATCCCGCTGACCTGGCTGGTGACCCGGGTTCTGCACGGTCTGCTGCCGCGCTGGCTGGCCTCCGTTCGCCCGCGGATCCGCTGGCGGTTCCTGGCGATCTGCCTGGGCGTCTCGGTGGTGGCGCTGATCGCGACGCTGGTCGTGAGTGCCGTCGTACCCGGGCAGTCGGACGACGTCGGCAGCAAGGCGAACGCCTTCACCTCGACCACCCGCGACTACCTGCTCGTGATCGCCTTCCTCACCCCGCTCCAGGCGGCGGGGGAGGAGTACCTCTTCCGCGGCTACCTCACCCAGGCCTTCGGCGGGCTCTTCCACCGTGCGTGGATCGCCGTCGTGGTGCCGGCGTTCCTGTTCGGACTGGCGCACGGGCTCGGCCAGAGCATCCCGGTGTTCTTCGACCGCTTCGCCTTCGGCCTGGTCGCGGGCGTGCTCGTGGTGCTCACCGGCGGGCTCGAGGCGGGCATCGCCATGCACGTGCTCAACAACTGGCTCGCGTTCGGCCTGGCGCTCGCCTACGGCGACATGGCCTCCACCCTGAACCCCTCCGGCGGCAGCTGGTGGAGCATCCCGGTGACCCTCACCCAGTCGCTGGTCTACCTCGGTCTGGCCGTGCTCGTATTCCGTCGGATGGGGTTGTCGACCACCACCACGAGGCACGTTTTGGAGGCGCCGCCGAGCCGCGTGTAAGGTTTCTCGGCGGTCGGTCACCACGCTCCGAGCCCTCGGCTGAGGAGCGCGAAAGGCCGTCAACCATTGGGATATGGTGTAATTGGCAGCACGACTGGTTCTGGTCCAGTTAGTCTAGGTTCGAGTCCTAGTATCCCAGCCACGATCCCGGCCGCAGGCCGGGATTTTGTACGTCTGTGGGGGTTCGCTAAAGTCTCTCCCTGCTTGTGTTCAGCGTGTTCACGTGCTTGCCCCCGTTGTGTAGCGGCCTAGCACGCCGCCCTCTCAAGGCGGTAGCGCCGGTTCGAATCCGGTCGGGGGTACTCATCAGTTGGCCCCTCTGAACTGCGGAAACGTAGAGCGGAGGGGCCTTCTGCTTTCTCCCCCGAATCCGCTGTGGGGATCTGGGGCCGCGCCGGGGCCGCATCAGAATCAACGCCACCCGCCATTGTCAGACTGCTGCGTGCTTCCTGTGCCGCGGCCCGCGCGTGGTGCATCGCGGTACCTACCTCGTCGAGCCGGTCCTCGAAGAGGTGGCCGTAGACGTCGAGGGTCATGGCAGCCGAGGCGTGGCCCAGCATCTGCTGGACGACTTTGACGTCGGCGCCGGCGGCGATGGCGAGGCTGGCGGCGGTGTGCCGCAGTTGGTGGGGATGCAGCTTGGGGAGGCCGATCGCCAAGGCCGCGGCCTTGAATGATCCGCTGAAGGTGCTCACCCTCAGAGGCTCACCGTTGCGGATGCCGGCGAACACCAAGTCGTCGGGTTCCTTGCCTTCGAGGAGGCTCTTCAGCTCGTCGGAGAGGAACGGCGGGATGGGCACCTCGCGGCGTTCGTGGGTCTTGGGCGTGCCCCAGACCAACCCCTTGCCTTGGACGGGCGTGACCGATTCGGCGATCCTCGCGCGATTCCGCAGCAGGTCCAGCCGCTTGACGCGGAGGGCCGCCATCTCGCCGAACCGGACGCCGGTATAGGCGAGGAACATCACGACCAGCCGATAGGTGTCGTTGCTGCGGGTGTCGTAGGTGGCGTGCCTGCTCGGCGCGGACGGGAAGCCGCACTCGCGAGCGAGCTCCTCCACCTGGTCGTGGGACAGGTAGAGGTGTTCAGGCTTCACCAGCCGGGGCAGGTTGACGCCGTTCGCGACATTGCGAGCCAACCGCCCGTCCTTCACCGCCATGTCGAGGATCAAGGAGAGCACCCGGTGGACCTTTTGAACGGTCGCGGCTGAGGAGTCCTTGGCCAGCTCGCTGATCCACGCCTGAACCTCTCCGTGGGAGACGTTGGCCAGCTTGACCCGGCCCCACTTCGGCAGAACGTGCTTGCGCACGATGCCTTCGTAGCGCTCGAACGTCGTCGGCTTGACGTGTGCCTGACCAGCCAGCCACCGGCCCGCCCACTCCTCGATGGTGAGCTGGGCCAGCGACGGGTCGACATAGGAGCCCGAGGCCTTTGCGTTCTCCACCGACGCAAGGAACCGTTCGGCGTCGACTTTGCGTTCGAAGCTCCTGCTGCGCTCGACGCCCGCGGGCGTGCGGTAGCGCGCCCGCCAGGTCAACTTCCCGTTGCGCGAGCGCTTCTCGATGTGGGCCATGCCTGATCATCTCTCCTGGTCCGACACGTCGCGGTCTCAGCGCCGGTCCGAGGGAAGGTTCGTCTGCTCGGTGAGCCAGAGGATGAGGTCGGTGCGCCAGTAGCGGACGTGGCGGCCGATCTTGAAGCTGCGGGGTCCGGCGCCGAGGTGGCGCCAGTAGCGCAGGGTGCCCTCAGGGATGCGGAGGAGGGCGCAGGCTTCCTGGAGGGTGAGCATCTCGTCGCCGAGGCTCGTCGACGGGCCGCGGCCGTGGTCGGGGTTCATCTGCTCTGCGGTCATGGTGCTGCTCCCTTGCGGGTCGATGAGGCCAAGCGGTTCTCGACCTCATCCAGTAGGTGTGCAGGCCCTGCCAATCGATGATCGGAGATATCCTGTGGCCGTGGACCCGCCCAAGACGGTCATCGAGATGGCTCGCAAGGCCGCGGGCCTGTCCCAGCAACAGTTGGCGGCATGGGCGAGGACCCAGCAGTCGTCGGTCTCGGAGTACGAGTGCCGCCGCAAGTCGCCGACCTTGGAGGTGGTGGAGCGGCTGCTGGAGGCCGCCGACGCCGAGCTCACGATCAAGCCGATCATCGACTTCGACGTACGGCAGGACCCCGAGATCGGCCAGTACCTGGTGCCCGAGCGGCTGTGGTCGGTGCCGATGCCGGACTGCTTCAGCAAGATCCAGGTGCTGGGCTATCTGTTCAAGTCCCGCACACCGCGGGTGTGGGACCTGTCGGTCGAGGCCGAACGCATCGACTACTACGAGTGGGTCATCGTGCGCGGGACTGCCGAGCTGATGCAGGACTCGGTCGACGGGATCCTGTTGATGCAGGTCTGGGAGCGGCTGAACCTCCCGGAGGTGATCCGCGAAACCTGGCAGCCGATGATCGACGCAGCGACCGCCCCTCAGGACATGCAGCCCCGCGACCCGGCCGGGTTCAGCGCATGGCTCGCCAAGGAGATCGGCGTCGAGTGGCGGCCGGTCCGCCGGCGCAAGCGGCGTCCCTGACCTCAGCATGCCGATCCCGCCGCCGGATGCCGGGATCGGTCGACGCGGCTCCTCCACCTTCGAATCGACGGCCGACGACGCTTCTGGATGCCGTAGCGGTCGACAGCCTCGATCGCCTGCCGCTTCGCGTGGGCTGGGCCGAGGTCGGCGCGGTCACGGGCGAAGACCTCGACCCACTGCTTCCGGGCCTCCTCGATGGACTCGGCCACCAGGTGCGCGGTGTTGCCGTTCCGGCCTCGGGTCATCGCGACGTACGCCGCGGCGGCGCCGGTGGTGTCCCCGATGGCGACGTGCGCTCGATCGACGGTCTCGCCTTGTGCCCCGTGGACGGTCGTGGCGTAGGCGAGCTCGACGAACGTGGTCGCGTACTCCGCCGGGAGCACCCGGTCACGTCCCCGTCCCCGGAGGGTCAGGCTGCCGTCGTCGCCGACGTCTGGTGACGGTCCAGGTCTGCCGGTTCGCCACTCCGAGGTCGGCGTCGTTGCGCCGGGTCGCGACGCGGTCCCCGAGCCCGATCCGTTCGCCGCGAGGGTCATCATCGAGACCGTGGACTCGTCCGCGACTTGGCGCGGTGGTCACGGATCGCGGCGTTGAGGTCGGGCGACCTGCTCGCGGGTGTCGGCGACGACGAGGTCGCCCGCTGGCACCGACCTGGGCGAGTGCGGCGTGCGCTCGATGTCGCTGGGGTGGATGACGACCTGCCCGCGACGTTGGAGCGAGTCGAAGACTGCCGCGGGGTCCTCGCCGGTGCGCATCTTCAGGCTGAGTGCGGCGTAGTCGGGGTCGGCGAACCGGTGCACCGTCTCCAGGCGTCACCACGGCCGTTGGGTGCGCCCACGCGACCGCGTGGTCCAGGACGTCCGCCGCGGCCCACGGCGGGGAGCTGGTGCCGGTCGCCGACCAGCGCGACCCGTGCTCCGGTCTCGTCGGCGATGGTGAGCAGGGCGCGGGCGGTGTCCTGGTCGAGCATCCCCGCCTCGTCGACCAGCAGCAGGTCACCGCCCCGGAGCCGGGCGGCCGGGACCGGGAGCGGGGTCTGGCTGCCGGGTCCAGTGGCCGTCGGCGTCCCAGCGCCAGCCGTGCTGGTGGATCAGCCACGCGGCGGAGTGCCCGTCGGCGCCGGTCTCGCCGGCGGCGACCTCGGCCGCCTTCAACGTCGGGGTCACCACCATCAGCCGATGGCCCTGCCGGGCCAGCAGTTGTGTGGCCGACCGCAGGGCGGTGGTCTTGCCGGCACCGGCCGCACCCTCGACCACCACGCAGCGCCCGTCGCCGGCCAGGGCGCCGACCACGGCGGCCTGGGTCGGGTCGACCCGGACCAGCCCGCGCCCGGCGATGCGCACCCGTCTGGCGGGCTGGTCGGCTGCGCGTCGCGCGATCCGGGCGATGATGTCGGCCTCGACGTCGAGCACCTGCTGGGAGGTCAGGGACCGGACATGCTCGGGCACATCGGCGCGGGTCAGGAGCCGGACGCACCGGCCGGCTGCGCGGGCGGTGATGTCCTCGGCGAGCTCGACCCGGGCGGCGGTATCGGCGACCAGGCTGGTCTGGGCGAGGAGGACCTCGACCTTCCCGCGGATGTCGGCGGTGTTCCACGCCGACCTCTTCGCCCCGAGCTGGTCGAGACAACCAGTCGGCTGCTGCTGTCCCGGTCGATCCAACCCGGCCTGCGTCCCCGCCAGCGCCACGGCGCCTGTCGGGTCGCGGTAGCCGAGCTCGCGCAGCTCGTCGTTCCACCGCGCCACCAGCTCGCGGCCGTCGGTGGGGACGACCTTGTCCGGCCGGGCCTGCGCCCATGCCCGCCGGTCCCACCCCTGCCGCAGCCGCGGACCCGGCTCCTCGCCGGGATGCTCGCGCCCGCCAGTCGGCCTCGTACCGGTCGACGTTGCGGCCGATCTGCGCGGTCCGGGCACTGAACGCACCCACGTAGGGAACCAGTTCGCGGATCTCGCTGGACTCCGGGTCCAGCGTGATCCCGTGCGCTGCGAGCACCGCACGGAACCGCGGATCGGTCGCGACCGCAGCGTGGCCGATCCCGTTGATCGCCTCGATCGAGTCGCGGACCCCGACCGAATGGATGCCGCGCCACTGCGCCGGCCGCCCAGACGCGGGCGTTGATCTGCAGATGGAGGTGACGGTGCGGATCCCCGGCCCGGGAGGTGTAGTGGCGGATCACCGCCGCCTCGACCCGTTCGACCGGCACCTGGACCTGCCGTCCCCGCGGGCCCACCCGGGTTGTCGCGTGCTGCGCGACCCAACCGACGATCTCGGTGGCGGCCTTGTCCTGCGCCGCATCCAACGCAGCCGAGATGTCTGGATGCAGCGCCGCGGCCAGGGACCAGGTCTTCGGGCCGTTGACGGTGACCTCGACGAACCGCAACGCGTTCGCGTCGTCGCGGACCCGACCCTTCTTCGAACCGGTGTCGACGTCGAGCCCGGCGACCCACTGCTCGTAGGTCTCCCCGTCCATCGGCCCCGCATGCTCGAGGCCGTCCGGGGTCGCCTTGATGCGGGCTCGGCGACGCCGCTTCCCTCGGCGAGGTAGTAGTCGTCCGCGCGCGAGTGGTCGCGCTCGACATAGGCACGCGCGGCCTTCGCTGCCCCGCGGTAGAACTTCACCCCACCATGCACCCGAGCACCCCGAATCAGCCGGTCCACGACGTCCGTCGACAACCAACGAACCCCTAGAAATGACGCGTGGGCCGCCCGGCCACGGGCGACCCATCTACGAACCTTCGTAGCATGCGTGCCGGACTGATGGGAGGGCTGGAGGGGCGGATCGGAGGTCGAGTTGCGGAAGATTCTGGGGACCGTGAAGAGTCAACGGTTGTCGGCGAAACAGGGATCGAGAACGAGGTGAAGGGGCGCATGGTCCGAAGAGCTGGTGGAGGTCAGAAGGAGGAGACGTGCTGGACCTCAACGCCCTCGACCTCGAGGACATCGCGGTGGCCTTGGCAGACCAGACCGACTACGAATACCGATGGTTGATCGACCCACGGACCGGCCACCTGGTCTTCTGGACCAGCGACACCGGGATCGATGGTCACAACCCCGTCGAGCTCGAAGCCCTGGACCTCATCGCGATCGATCCCATCCCCTCCTACGTCTGGTACCAGGACATGGTCGACTTCGCGGACGGGATCAGTGACCGAGCGACGGGCGAACGACTGTCCCGCGCCCTGGAGGGGCGAGGGGCGTTCGGTCGATTCAAGAACCAGATCTACCAGCAACCCGAGCTGATCGAGCACTGGCAGACCATGCGCGACACCCGCGCCCGACTCCGAGCCGTCGGCTGGCTCCTCGACCAAGAACTCATCAGCTCCAGGGCCGCAGCGGACTACTACGGCAGCCACCGCGACCCACAGCTCCCGTGAACTTCAGCGCTGACCACGTCGAGCAATCCGCCAGCGTCCGATTTGGGGCCCCGAGGGCAACGTCCCCGAGAGTCCGAGCCGGCTGCCAAAGCACTCATGCCGATGAGCGGGCGGGCCTAGGCCAAGGGGGCGAACCCCTGCGCGACGAGTGTCTTTGCGATCACGTCGTGGCCGTTCTGCGAAGGATGGGTGTAGTCCGGCCCCAGCAAGTTCCCGGAAGCACGCGTCCCATCCGGTCCGTTGAAGGCATGGTAGATGTCGGCACAGTTGAACCCGTGAGCCGTAGCGGACGCGCAGAGCATCCGGTTCCACATGTTGTGGAACATGACTACGGTGGCGACCTGCGCAGGCGTCAGGTGTGCAGGCTTAAAGCCGGTCCAGTCGTTGTACTTGTCGATGGTGCGCAGGATCGTCGGCTTGCCGTCACGCCATGACGCGATCGTGGAGTACAACTTGTCGTAGAGCGGGCGATAGTGCGCGGTGGACCGACGGGCACACGGTGCGTCGAGCTTCGACCAGTCCGCGAAGGTGTGCTGGGAGTCCACGAAGCGAGTTCCGCAGGGTCGGTCGGCGTTCAACGCGATGCTGTTGTGGGCAATGCCGACGATGATCGCGTCGGCGGGGCTCAAGAACTGCTTCAGGCTCGGCAACTCCCTAAGGAGCCTCGGCAGCGTCAGGCCGGTGTGCTCGGACAGGTTGATCGTGTCGACGTCTCGGCCGCTCGCCTTGCCGAGGGCATGGGCGTACTGGTCGGCGAAACCGACACAGTCAGGACATTCGAAGGCCGCGTCGGGGATGGAGTCGCCGATAACCACGAGTTTCAAGGGCGGCACCCCCGACGAGGACAACGACGGCTCTGGGGCCACCGCCTGGGTGTCGGAATTATCAGACGACGCGCAACTGCCGCAGCCCCATGCGACAAGAGCGACGGACGCGGCCAGGGCAACACGGGCATCGATCCATCTACCAAGGGACCGCTCGCGACCTCGTCGAGGCAACAACACCGCCCTCATCCTCGCTCCTCCACCGAGGGACCGTTCCGAGGATGGCCCAATTCCAGACAACTACGGAGGACCTCAGTCTTCCAGCCACTCGAACGGTTTGCACACCAATATGCCTTCCGGCCGCCGGTCCGTAACTTCCACCCCCGCGGTTGTGTAACCGCCCGCTCATGCCTGTCCGGTCGCACGCACATGCCGGTCGGGGGCGCGGAGGATTTCGGCTCGGCCTGGTACACCTGAACGGAGCGGCTGCCAGCCGCGATATGGCTGGTGGTCCAGGGATGTCGGCGAGGCGTCACGGGCGAAGGGCGAGGACGACGTGATGAACGGCACCACCGGGGGCCGCCGTGCTCGCCAGCACTTGCGGACGGGCGTACTGGGAGTGCTGACGGTGACAGTTGTGCTGGTAGCAGCGTGTGGCGGTGCCGCCAAGCCGACCGGGTCGTCGCCATCGCAGCCTGCGGGCTACCAGCAATACCGTGTGTACTCAGATTGCATGCGCACGCACGGCGCGCCATTCTGGCCGCAACCCTCCAAGGTATCCGCCGGCGTGTTCGACAACCCGAACAAATACGTGATCACTGCCCGGATCCTGGCGCAGGAGCATGGCCCTGGCTGGCAGGCGGCGTTGGCCGCCTGCCGCAAGCTTGCACCCCACCCGCTACCGTTCACCGCGGCACAGATCAGCGCCTTGCGCTCCCAGTTGCAGAAGCTCGCAGCGTGCATGCGCGCCCATGGGATCACGCGTTTCCCCAGCCCTGTTGTCCGCCCCTCAGGGGGCGGATTCCGTAGCCCCGGCCCTGGCGTCCACCCGGACTCTGCACACTTCTTAGCGGCCCAGCGGGCCTGCTGGGCTCACGCACCTAGAACGTGACGGAGGCAGCAGGAGGCATTGAACAAGATCAAAGGCCCTCTCACGGCGACGCTGGCCGGGACCGCGTTGCTGGCGGCGGCGTGCAACAGTGGCGGCAGCTCCGGGCAAGGTGCAGGGTCGCAGTACCAGCAGGCCCTCACCTACTCGCACTGCATGCGCGCACACGGTGTGGCCGACTTCCCCGACCCCAACCCGGGGCCCGGGGGCACGCTGGTCTACCCGTTGAACCCTCCCACCGGGCTGCTGACCAGCCCCGCCTACGACGCAGCGTTCCGTGCCTGCCTGGGCCTGGCGGTCACCGGCGGCCTGCCCGCGGCCCGATACCGGGCAGCGGCCACCCATGCGCTCAAACAGGCCGAATGCATGCACGCGCACGGGATCACCAGCTACCCATTCCCGGCGGCGATCAACGGCGGCATCCACATCCCAGACTTCACGCCCAGCCTCAACACCCACACCCTGCAGTTCCAGGCGGCCGGTCGGGCCTGCGGCATGCCCGACCTGTGGCGCACGGTGTGGTGGTGGCCGGCTACTTAGACGCATTACCCGGTCCGGCAGCACTGAACGCTCGGTACAGCACGTACCGCATCGCACATGCCGCTGTCCGGGCGCACGATCATGCCGATGAGCGAACGTGCCTGGCCCATCACCGGGTCGCAATCACGCTGGCAACGGGGAGGCAGATTCCGAGCGTCCAAGCCGGGTAGGTCCCGAGGAAGGGACGGCTCCCTCGGCTCTCAACTCACGGCAAGGTGTCGGTGTTCTCGGTCGGTGAGCTGTGCCAGATGTGTGGTCGGGTCAGCCGACGAGGTGTCGGGCCAGGGCGGCGGCCTCGCCGCGGTTGGCGACGTCGAGCTTGGCCAGGAGGTGGGAGACGTGCACGCTGGCGGTCTTCTCTGTGATGAACAGGGTGGTCGCAATCGTCTTGTTGGTGGCGCCGGTGGCGAGGAGGTCGAGGACCTCGCGTTCGCGGGGTGTCAGCCGGCTCAACGGTCCCTCGCGTGCTGCCAAATGGGGTAAGGGAACCCGGGTGCGGGTGGCGAGGCTGACCGCCATGCGCTCGAGCCCCCGTGCCCCCATGTCGTGGGCGGTGCTCCAGCACTCGACAAGCAGTTCGCGGCCCTCGTCCCGGCCGCCATGAGCGAGTAGCTCATCGGCCAGGTCCAGCCGCGGCTCGAGGGCGAAGTAGGCACCGAACGGCTCCGCCAGTGACGTCGCCGCCCGGAACTGGGCGACCGCCGACTCCCCGGCGAACCTGGCGGCGTAGGCCTCGGCGAGGGCAAGCTGGACCCCGGGGTACGTCTGGCGCCATTCGTCGGTGAGCCCACCTCGTGCGGACGCCAATTGCCGCGCTGAAAGGTCTCAGCAGCTCGTCTGTTTCGATACCGGGTGTCGAGCGGGCCAGGCAGAGGGCCTGGAAGCCGATCCGTGCGACCGCGGCCGCACGCAGCGGGGAGTCGGTGTCCTCCATCTGGGCCAGGTAGGACCTCGCGATCTCTAGGGCGCCGGGATGGTCCTCGAGCATCACGGCGAGCCGGATCTCGTCCATGACATCTCCCGCGCCCGTATTCCCGCCATCCGCATCCACGTTCTCGTGTACGAGGGGGGCCGCCGCGGCCGCGTCGCCACGGGCCAGCAGCAGCTCCGTGCGCCCCGCGGCTGTGGACCACCGCCGAGCCGACCAACCGGACTCGCTGAGCTCACCGAGCTCCTCGAGCCGCCGTTCCGCCTCATCGAAGCGGCCGCGCCACACGAGTGCCCTCAGCATCGCGTCCCCGCACCAGGCGGCTTGGACAGGTAGCCCGAGGGCTAGTCCCTCCTCGAACCCCTCACTGGCGACGGCCAGGCCACGATCGACCTGTCCGGCCGCCATGTACCTCGTGGCAAGCCGGCCGGTGGCCACGACCACGTGGCCGACCATGCCCGCTGTCCGGGCCACCGCTACGGCACGCTCCTGCCCCGCGAGTGCCTCGCCGGTGTGGCCGAGGAAGGCACGGGAGAGGCATTCCCACCAGAGGGCGTCCAGTTCGGCCTCGACGCAGCCCGCGCTCCTGGCGGCGTCGATGGCACGTTGCGCGGCTCCGAGACTGTAGGCGAAGTGGTTATGCCGGTACAGGTACTGCGACTGGGCGATCAGGGCAAGCGCCAGCTCCTCACTCGGGGAGTCGCCGGCGTACTCGACCGCCCGCCGGATCGCCTCCTGCCTTCCGACCGTCGCCTCGGGCACACCCGCTACGCCGAGCGCGGAGTAGACGCGAGAGGCGAGCAACCGCTCGGGGTCGGGTCCGAGCATCTCTACCGCGGTGAGGACCAGGGCGTACCCGCGCTCCTCGTCACCCTGCTCGGTAGCCGCCTCGCCCAGGAGGAGGACGATCTCGGCCCGCGGGTGGCCGGCAACGGCCTCGGCGTTGGGAACCCGGTCCCACAGCGACAGTGCCCGTTCGAACTGGATGAGTGCCTCGGCCGCTGCCAGACGCTTCGCCGCCACTCCGGCGCGGACCGAGGCCGCCAGGGTCCGGGGCAGGTCGTGGGCGGCGTTCCAATGGAAGGCGAGCCGACTCAGCGCCGACACCCCGGGATCCGGTTCGGCGTCGACCCCGGCCTGGAGGACCTCGGCCAGCCGGCCGTGGATCCGGGTCCGTTCGTCGGGCATCAGGTCGTCATAGGCCGCCTCACGCAACAAGGGATGCCGAAACTCCAGGTAGCCGCCGGCCTGACGCAGGACGTTGGCGTCCAGAGCCTCCCGCAGATAGCCCTCCATCTGGGCCTGGTCGAGTCCCGCCAGCTCGGCGAGCGTCTCGGTGTCCAGCCGAGTCCCGTTGACCGAGGCCAGGCGCAGCAACGCCCGCGGGCCATCCTCGAGGGCGTCGATCCGGGCCAGCAGCAGATCCGAGAGATGCTCGGGGACCCCCTCGGTGTTGGCGTCCTGGTCGGCGGCCAGGAGCTCCTCGGCGTACAGCGGGTTGCCCTCGGACCGCGCCAGCACCGCATCGACCGTCGACGGGTCGGGTGGCCCGTCGGTGTGGGCGGCGACGATGCCCGCAATATCGTCGCGGCTCCAACCCGCCCAGATCGATGCGTCGGGCCCCGGCGGCCCGGCTGATCTCGGTCAAGGTCTTCCGGAACGGGTGGCGGCGATGGAGCTCGTCGCTGCGGAAGGTCAGCACCAGCAACAGACGCCCACGCGCGGTCCTAGACAGCGCGGCCGCGAAGTCCTGGGTCGAGCGGTCCGCCCAGTGCATGTCCTCCAGCAGCAGCAGGACGGGACCGGCGGCTGCTGCTTCGAGGACGGCAGCGGTGAGGTCGTCCAACACATGAAACGCCTCCCGACTCCGCGGTGCGTCCGGGTCCAGCAGGGTCAGCATCCGACGCGCCGACGGCCGCGACCCGAGGTCCTCGATCCCGGCTGAGCAGCGACGCACCGCCTCGACCACCGGGGCGAACGACATACCCGCCTCGAGGTCGAGACAGTGCCCCGTCGCCACGGTGAACCCCAGCTCGGCCGCCCGGCGCTCAGTGTCCGCGACCAGCGTGGTCTTCCCGATCCCGGCATCGCCCCCGACGAGCACGATCTGCGGGGTCCCCTGCGCCGCGAGCCCGAGCGCCTCGTCCAGCTCCGCGATGTCCCGCTCGCGCCCCAGCAGCAGAGAAGACGTACCGCTCGGCACGGTCATGCGGTCCACCGCCCTAGGCGTGGAGAGTGCGAACACCCCGAGATCATCATCGTATGCGCCTCGGATCGCCCCGTGTGACTTGCTTCGGTAGGGCGGTGCGACCCACATTGGCACGTCCGCACATGCCGCGGTCAGGGCGCGCTCATGCCGAGTGAGCGGGTGTCACCTCACTTCACCTCGGCGCGTCGGATTCGCCATAGCCCGATACCCAAGGGGATGACGAGCCAGATGAGCCCGCTCACCGCAAGGTGCGACCACTGCGAGCCCGTCATCGGCAGGTTGAACACCTGGTTCTGGGCAGACTGGAAGTCGACCCACGGCGCTAGGTGCTTGAACCAGGCGAGCAGCGCCCCCAATGCGAACAGCACCGGCAGGACGTACTTGTAGACGACGTAGACCACGATGGCGGCGGAGGTGTTCAGGAACAGGCAGGCCAGTGCGAAGCCGCCGAGCATGGCGAAGGTCTGCGTCATCAGGAAGTCGGCGAAGCCGACCCACCCGAATGTCCAGCTCGGTACCTGTCCCTGGATCGCGGCGAACAAGAGGTTGCAGATGAGCCCGACCAGGAGTGCGAACGTGACCAGGAACGCGGTCAGGGAGACTCCCGCCAACAGCTTGGCTGAGACGATGCGCATCCGGTGTGGCACGAGAATGAACGTCGTCATAGCGGTGCGCTGGCTCCACTCGCTGCTGACCAGCATGATCCCGAGGATGGGAAGCAAGAACGACGAGGTGAACGCCGCCGCCGCCACGAAGTCGCCGTAGGACGAGTCGAGGTTCTTGACCGCCGCCACGATCAGGAAGATGGTCTCTGCCACCAGGACCGCCCCGACGGTGATGCCGATCAGCCAGCGACCGGCGCGGGTGTCGGCGGACTTGCGCAACTCGACTGTGAAGAGGCGGCTGAATGGGATCCCAGGGGTCCCAGAGAGGTCGAGAACGGGAGCGCCGGTGGTGCTCATGCTCCGACCTTGATCATGGCCACAGCCTGCTCTTGGGTGGTCGCAATCGACATCGGGGATCACCCCGACCTCAGGCCCGGTCTTCCCCTCACCCAGAGGCGGACTGGGTATCGCGTGGGGTGTAGGCACGATGCCCCAGGGCCGTGATCTGGCGGATTCTGAACGCACGCTCATGCCTGCCGATGAGCGGGCGTCCGATCATGGCCGCGGTCCGGCGCAATGTCGGGGTCGATGTCAGGCCGTCGATCGGGTCTGAATCGGTCCGTGGATCGACCTATTGGTCTGGCCTACCCGACGGACGACAAGGTGATCGAGTCCCGGACACGGGCGATCTGGCCCTCCAGATGGCTCGATGCGTTGACCTCGTGCCACGTCTCGAGCACGACCGGCCTGCCCTCGTCCACGAGCCAGAAGTCGATGACGACCGCTCTGACGGGGTCGTAGGTGATGCCGTGAGCGCCTCGGATCGTCTCGGCGACGCGGTACCAGCCAGCTCCGCAGTTGTTGTTGATCCGCAGTCGCAGGTGGACGGCGTCGCGGCCGAACGCCTGCACCGGTGTGGGGGACTGGAGGACGGTGCTCTGCGGGAGCTGGGCGAGCTGCTGCGCGAGCGACTGCGGGGTGTCGCCTAGGTTCGTGTTCAGCTTGCTGTTAGAGAAGCATCCAGTCCCGGCGGCCAGCCCAAGAGGCTAGTAGACGGCCACGCCGCCATTGCTGTTCGCCTTCAATAGCAGCGGATCGTTGTCGCCCCCGCTCTGCCAGGCTGTGTTGTCGAAGGTGATGTTGGCGTAGACCGAAGCGCCGGCGTCGTTCTTGCCGACGAGCATTCGGTACGTGCCCGGCTGGATCGTGGTCCAGAGTCCGGATAGGTGTGGGAAGCGTTCGTTTGTGGTGGCTTCCCGGCGGGCTCGACCGCGGTTCCGTGATCGACCTTCGTGACGCCGTAAACGCCCCCGGCTACGAGGACCGCGACGGCGGCGGCGATGCCGAGCCGCGTCCGCTTGCGGCGGCGCTGGCGCACCTTGCCGCCGATGATCAGCCTGTCCACGTCGGGTGCGGGTGCATTACGCATTTCTGCCTCCTGGCTGAGGGCAGCTCGGAGCTGCTGGTCGATGTTCATGACTCGCCCACCGCCTCCCCGATGAGCGGTCACCGGCTACCGCCCGCGCTTCAGGTCGTTGTGATGCCTCCACCACGGAGCGGCCGGCTGGTTGTCGAATACCGCAGAGCCGGGATAGGAGACAACGGGCGGATCCGACGAGGCTGGCTGGTTGTCGAATACGGCAGAGCCGGGATAGGAGACAACGGGTGGATCCGACACTGCCGGCGATACCTGCCCGGGGGTGTGGTGCTGCAACGCGAGCCCGGCAACCACGACGACGGCGAAGACACCGACCCCGGCGGCGGAGGACAGGGACGGGGACCTGCGGGTGGCCGGGTTGTGCTGACTGACGGCGGTGGTCATGGTCGCGATCCTTCGGATCGGCCGGCGTATCCGGCCTCGTTGGACACAACGGTCGTGCTAAGACGCGCCCAACCACATCAGGCATCCTCCCCATCTTCGTTCGCTGGGCTACGTCGCCTACAGCACAATCGCTGTACGCACACCCGCCTCATGCCGCAGCCCGGTCGCACGCACATGCCCGATGAGCGTTCGTGCTGAGAAGGTTGCGTCATGACAGGTCCTTTGCGGGGAGGACGAATGACGCCAGTAGGGCGCCGGGTCGTCGTCACTGGCCTTGCTGGATCCGGCAAGAGCACGTTCGCTCTCGCCCTCGCCGGCAAGACCGGCTTGCCCGTCATCCATCTTGATCTTCACTTCTGGAAGCCAGGATGGGTTGCGCCTTCAGAGGACGAATGGCGCAACACGCAGCAGCGTGTGCTCGCCGGGGACGCCTGGATTGCCGATGGCAACTACAGCGCAACGCTTGCGCTCCGTCTGAGGGATGCAGACACGCTGGTAGTTCTCGACATGCCGTGGTGGCTCTGCGCTGGACGGGCTCTCCTCCGGGGGTTCCGAATGCCAGGTGAGTTGCCGAAAGGCAGCACTTACACGCGGTGGCAGCGGCTACGAGATGAGTCCAGGCTCGCCGTCCGCATCTGGCGCAACCGCCACTCAGAACCAGAGTCCGAGAGGCGGATTGTTGCAGAGCATGGTCAGCACCTTGCCGTCCATGTGCTCAAGTCCAAGCGGTCGGTCAAGGAGTTCCTCGATTGTCTGGCAACGACTGGGCAAGACTGATTCCGTACGCCGCTGTCAGTACGGAATAGCGTCCGCTCATGCCGATGAGCGCGCAGCGAACCATCGTGAGGAGAACTCTCCCACCGGCTGTTGCCACATGTGCGACCATCTCTGGGTGAGCGATCGTGACTCCGAGCCGCACGTGTCGCGCACCGCGCGCGCGGTGCGCACCCCAGAGGATCCGGTGGCTCTGATCCTCGTCGGATTCTTCGTCGGTGCGATCCTGGGTGGGGGTCTCATTCTTGCTGGGGCAGCTAGTGATGCCGGCGTCTTGGTGTTGCTCGGATACCTCCTCGTAGTGGTCGGCTCTGTAGTCACGTCAGTCGGGATAATCGCCGCGGGTGTGCGCTTAGGGATGCGCTGGGCCAGGCTCGACGAGAGCGCTTGACTCCGGCAGACCGGAAGGCACTCACGTGCCGCCGTCCGGCTCAATCACAAGCAGCCGATGAGCGGGGTCGATTCGGGCCTGGCCGACCTTCAGGGCAGAGTCACATGCTCGGTGGAAGCCGGTGCCCGGGCTGCGGCAACGAGGGCTGCCTCGGTGTCGATGTTGCCCTCGAACGTCTTGACGTCCCCGCTGAAGGTAGGCAGCGTCAAAGAGCCGTCAGCGCCGATGACACCGATCATGCTGTCGTCGAAGATCGGCCTCAACGCGACCGACTCTGCGGCGTTGGGATCGTTGTGGAGGACAACGGCGATGCGCTGGAGCCCGGCGAGTCCCTCGATGAAGTTCTGCGGGTCGGCCTGGGGCGGGGCGATCACACGAAAGGTCACGGTCTGGTCCGTGTTGGGGGTGATCGCTCCGAGCGCCCGGTCGACCGTCATGGTGACGTAGGCGGAGCGAGTGTCGGCCCTCGAGTCGTTGTAGTCGCCGACGGTGAAGTTGTTGTCACCACGCCAGATGACGCCGTTTCCGGTCTGGACCTTCGAGACTGTTCCGACGACGACCGCCTCTGAGAACGACACCAGCGCGCCGTTGGTGCTGAGCCTGTACCGGTAGTTCGGCAGCGCCTTCCTGAGACTAACGGGAAGATTCTCGGAGCCTGTCGATGCGCGGTGTGCGGCGGCGAGAGCACCGAGCGCGTAGTCCGGGTCGCCGGCGGCGACGGTGTCATGGCTGATGCCTGAGGTGGACGATCCGCAGGACGCCAGCACTCCGGCTGCCGCAGCCACGGTCAGCACCTGCACGATTCGCATGCCGGCGATTGTTGCGGCACGCGCGTGTCCACTGGCAGCGATGTGACCAGATCGCAACGCACATGCCGCTGTCCGGATCGCCTCTCGGTGCTGGTCTATCGCGGGCATACTTGCGGCGTGCGCACCCAGACGCATCGCGAGGAGCAGTCCGTCACCATCGTCGCGTCTCTTGGGGTCGCTGCGGGCGTCGTTGCACTGATCATCGTGCTGCTTCCGTGTGACGCACATCTGCCTCCTGCGCCCATCGGAAAAGCGCTCATCGTCGCGTGGCTCATGGCGGTGGTATACCGCCAGGGAGTCAAGAAACGGCCCTAGCGCCCGTTGGCGACGCACTCACAGGCCGCTGTCGGGACGCCCGCAGCCGATGAGCGGACGTCGAATCGGAATCAAGGGAGGCCCCCCACGTGACTGCCGCGCGAACAACCGCGACGCCTCCTAGGCTTCGGCCATGCCCCTGACCACCCGACCGCTCACCCGGGACGACTTCGACCAGTCAATGGGGCTCATCCGCGAAGCGTTCGGCGACCTACCGCCGGGCACGACGCCGCAGAGCCCCGACGACCCCCCGCGGCCCGGGTACCACGCGTATGGCACGTTCGACGACGACCACCTCGTGGCGCGGCTGGCAACCCGTGGGTACCACTCGTGGTTCGGCGGCAGCGCCGTACCCAGCGGAGGCATCGCCGGCGTCGTGGTGACCGCCGAGCGGCGGGGCACGAAGCTGCTCGACGAATTGTTCCGGGTAGCCCTCGACGACGGGCTACGGGAGCGCGGGGAAGCGGTGTCGACGATGTTCTGCACCGCGCCCGGGATCTACCGCAAGTTCGGCTACGAGGTGATCTCGTCCTACGACACGGTCGAGGTCCCCGCAGCAGCGCTGGCCCGGATCGGTGCCCCGGCAGGCGTGCGCACCCGCCGGGCGACGCCCGCCGACTTCGACGCGGTCTGCCGGGTGTACGACACCTGGGCGGCAGCGCAGAACGGCCCGCTCACGCGCCGCGGCCCGGCGTTCCCGGCCGATGCCAGGGCTTTCATCGACGCGTTCACCGGAGTCACGCTCGCGGTCGACGACGCGGGCGAAGTGATCGGCTTCGCGAGCTGGCACCGCGGCCAGGAGACCGGCGACTCCGCGACCCTCGAGGTCGTCGATCTGCTCGCACTGAGGGGCGACGCCTACGGCGCCCTGTGGCACGTGCTCGGGTCGTTCGGCAGCGTGGTCGGCCAGGTGCGGCTGTGTACGTCGGGCCACGACGTGGCCCGGCTGTCGCTCCCGTCTGCGCACTGGAAGGCCGTGGAGCGCGAGCCGTACATGCTGCGCGTGCACGACGTGCGCGGCGCGTTCGCCGGCCGCGACTGGCCGGTGGACGGCGACGTCGCGTTCTCCGTCGCCGGGGATCACCTCGGGACGACCAATGGGGCCTGGCGCCTGGTGATCGAGCGGGGGAAGGCCACCTGCGTGCCGGCCGCGGCGGCCGACGGTCCCGTCCTGACACCCGGCGGGCTTGCGCTGGCCTGGGCCGGCGCCCAGACCTGCGCCAACCTCCGGATGGCCGGGCACCTCTCCGGCGGCATGGAGAACGACGAGGCGCTCGACCGGGTGCTGGCGCCCCGGCCGATCCACATCCGCGACTCCTTCTGAGTCGCGGCCTGGTCCGCCGCAGGTTCATGCATACGCTCGTCCACGCGCGGGCGGCGCCATGGTGCTGGGTGTTCTTGGGCTCGTGATGGTTGCCGTGCTGGTACTTCCCAACTGACCGTAACCGCCGGCCGGTCCGAGGCACCTCCGAGGCGACCGCTCATGCCGCTGTCCGTGAGCGGTTGGCGTCCGCTTGAGCGTTCAGGCGAGACTGTGGGGGATACGTGCCCCCACCTCAGCCACCCCTTGGTCGACCTTGGCCTGGATGTCTGCGAACCGGCGCGGATCAACGGGAACGAGGATCTCCAGGCGCGATGCGAAGTTGATCGTGACGCCTCCACTATCTTGCGGGTCCACGCGCCAAGCGCATTCCAAGGTGAACTGGTCCGAGCGTTGATTCAAGATGTTGACGACGTAGCGGTGCGGAGGCTCCCAGACGGTGACCTCCAGGATGCTTCCCTCCCGCCTGCCGGACTCTGTCAGGGTGACGCTGTATCCGAGGGCACCCGGGCCCATGGTGTGTCCTGGAAGCAGTCCGCTCTCCCCGTGGAGGTGGTCGCCCGCGAGCGGAATGCTCAGATCGGCCACTCGTTCCCAGGCGTCCTCGAGGGAGACGTCCACGGCGCATGAGGTGCGTGCTTCGAAGCGATGCGGACCTGGTTCGAGGCGCGATTGAGGCTGGCGTGTCTTGAACAAGTTGGGCCCCTCAGATTGAAAGTCAACTCGTGGACTCTACAATCAGACGGTGGTGTTCGTGTTGGTTGCCGTCGTCTTGAGCATCGTTGTCACTCTGGTCTGGGTGAATGCGCGAGCCCGTCACCAGTTGGAGGCACTAAACGATGGGCCGGACGACGTCAAGCGTGTGGGCGACACCGAGCCACGGCCTTCCTCAAGTGGTTACCTAGGCACTGCGGACTAACGACCGCTCATGCCGCTGTCCGGGCGGCTCTGTGACGAAGGAGAGCACGTTGCCGACTTGTCCCGGGCGCCTAGAGTTCGCGACCGTGTCTATCTGAGCCCGGCGCGCAGGCGAGCCAGTCACGCTTCCATGGCGGTTCTGAGCGCGCTCCTGCGGCCCAGCCTGGCGCGCCGGGGCTAGGCTCTGGCAGCGGCTCGCCGCGTATCTGTGGACTGCGTCGCTGCGACGGGGGGATCAGTGTCTGGAGGCGAGCCGAGGCAGGCTCCAGCAGGCTCGCGCGTCACCGAGTTCGGCCACGACGCGCTCATCGTCTGCGACAACCTCGTGCGCATCTACCAGACCGAGATGGTGGAGGTGCAGGCGCTCCAAGGTCTCGATCTGCTGGTCCACGAAGGCGAGATGGTCGCGATCGTCGGGGCGTCCGGGTCCGGCAAGTCGACACTGCTGCAGGTGCTCGCGGGGGTCGACGCCGCGACCGCCGGCAAGGCCAGGGTGGCGGGGCACGACCTGCTGGCGATGACCCGCCACGAGCGCGTGCACTACCGAAGGCAGGTCGTCGGGTTCGTCCGGCAGCAGAGCGAGCGCAACCTCGTCCCCTACCTGACGGCCGCCCAGATGGTCGACCTGCCGATGAGCATCGCCGGCGTACGCCGCGCCGAACGCAGGGACCGTACGGCCCAGCTGCTCGAGGCGCTAGGGGTCGGCCACTGCGCCGGGCTCCGACCACAGCAGATGTCAGGCGGAGAGCAGCAGCGGGTGGCGATCGGCGTGGCGCTCGCCAACCGGCCCGCGGTCCTGCTGACCGACGAGCCCACCGGCGAGCTGGATACGGCGACGGCCCAGGAGGTCTTCGCAGCCCTCCGCACGGCGAACACCGCGTGGGGTACGACGGTCGTCATCGTCACCCACGACACAGGGGTGAGCGGGCAGGTCGCTCGCACGATCTCGATCCGCGACGGCCGCACCAGCAGCGAGGTCCTGCGCCGGCACGAGGGCGAGGGACGGCACGGTGCCGCGGAGGAGTTCGCCGTCATGGACCGCGCGGGCCGCGTGCAGGTGCCGCGTGAGTTCCGCGAGGCGCTCGAGCTCACCCGTCGGGTCCGCCTCGCGCTCACCGACGACCACGTCGAGATCCGCTCGGACCGCAGCGAGGACGCGTGACCTCGGCCGACGCCTCGCCGATGGTCTGCGCGCGCGGCCTCTCGCGCTCGTACGGGTCCGGCCCCGCCGCGGTGCACGCCCTGGCCGACGTCTCCTTCGACGTCGCGCCCGGGGAGATGGTGGCTCTGGTGGGCCGCTCCGGCGCCGGCAAGACCACCCTGCTCAACCTGCTCGGCGGCCTCGACCGCCCCGACTCCGGGACCGTCCACGTCGACGGCATGGAGATCACCGCGCTCGACGACCAGGACCTGAGCACGCTACGACGCGAGACCGTGTCCTACGTCTTCCAGTCCTTCGGCCTCCTGCCCTCGTTGACCGCGGCGGAGAACGTCGGCGTCCCGCTCCGCCTGCGCCGTACGCCGGTGGCCGAGCGCGAGCGGCGGGCCGCGCTGCTGCTCGACCTGGTCGGGCTCGGCGACCACGCGCTCCAGCGACCCGGTGAGCTGTCGGGCGGCCAGCAGCAGCGCGTGGCGATCGCCCGTGCCCTGGCCGGCTCGCCTCGGCTCCTCATCGCCGACGAGCCCACCGGCCAGCTCGACGCCGAGACCGGCATGGGCGTGATGGCGCTGCTACGCGGCATCGTGGAGTCCGAGGGGGTGACGGCCGTCGTCGCCACGCACGACAGCGTGCTGGTCTCCTTGGCCGACCGCGTGCTCACCATCACCGACGGCCGGGTCGAGGACTGAGATGACCGTTTCGTGCTGAGGCTGGTTCTGCGGCGCGCCTGGGTCCAGCGTCGGTTGCTGACTGCCGTCGTCCTGCTGGTGGCGGTGGCCACCGGGCTGATGGGGTTCTACGCGCTGCTGCTCGACGTCACCGCACCCCGCGCCTTCTCCGAGCAAGTCCAACGAGCGAATCCAGCCGACCTCGACGTCACGGCGTACGTCGTCGGCGTGCCTGGTGCGCAGGTGGCGGCCGCCCAGCACGAAGCGCAGCGCGTTCTTCAGCAGGTGCTCGTACCGCTGCACCCGTCGCTGGTGACCACCACGACCTCACAGATGAGGGAGATCGGCGAGTCCGGCCGCCTTGCCTACCTGGCGAGCGATGACGCGCTCGCCCGCCACCAGGGCCTGACGTCGGGGCGCTGGCCCCGCGACACCGCGAGCGGGCCGGTCGAGGCCGTCGCCCCATATGCAGCGGCGCACGCGTTGCGCCTCCACCTCGGCGACCGGCTGCGGCTGGGTCCGGGCAGCGGGCTCGGCGGGAGCGGGCAACGCGCCACGGTGCTGATCGTCGGCACCGTCCGCGGACTGCCCCGGCCCGCGGCCGAGAGTGACCCCCTGACCGGCGCGGGGTTCGACCAGGCCTTCCCCGTCGGTGGGCGGAAGGCTCCGGCGTACGGTCCCTTCCTCGTCAGCCCGAGGGCGCTGCTTGGCACGGGCCTCGACGTCGAGGGGCTCCGGGTCGACGCGCACCCCGATCTCCGGTCCGCCGACGACACCTCCTTGCGGGCTGCGGCGACGTCGCTGGGCACCGCCTCCGCGTTGCTCAGCGACCGCGTCGGTGCCAACGCCGAGATCACCCGGGTCGCCTCGGCGCTCCCAGACACGCTCAGCCGGCTCGACCACCAGCGCGCAGCCAACCGCTCAGCCGTGCTGGTCGCACTGCTGCTGGACACGATGCTGGGGCTGGCCGCGCTGCTGCTCGCGGGGCGGCTGCTGGCCGACTCACGCGCCGACGAACGCGACCTACTCGTCGCGCTCGGGCTCAGTCCGCGGCAGCAGCTGGTCTCCGCTCTGGGCGAGGCTCTACTGCTCGCAACGGCCGCCGCCGTGCTCGCCGTACCCGCAGCCGCCGTGGCGCACGCCGTGGTGACGCACCTGCCCGGCCTCGCCGCAGCCCGGCTCGCCTCGCCCCCGACCGTCACCCCCGGGCTCCTCCTCACCGTCGTGCTCGGCGCCGCCCTCCTGACGCTGGTGCTGGTCACCTCCCCCCTGGTCGGAGCGGAGGCCCGACGGCTGTCGGGCCGACGGCGTGCCGTGGTGCGCTCCGGGGTCGACGTCCTCCTGCTCGTCGCCGTGGTCGCGGGCTGGTGGCAGGTCCGCACGGCGCCGACGAGTGCCACCGGCGGTGACACCGTGCAGGCGCTGGCCCCTGTCGTGTGCCTGGCCGCCACCACCGTGCTGGTGGTGCGCACTCTGCCCGCGTTGTTCTCGCTTGCGACGGCGGCCGGGACGCGGTCGCGCGCCCTCCTGCCGGTGTCGCTCGACCCGGCAGTGCTGCGCCTCAACGCCGGCACCGCCCTCGCCCTCCTGTCACTGGCGGCGGCCGCCGCAACGTTCGGCGTGGCGCTCCGCACGACCTGGCAGCGCTCCCAGCTCGACCAGGCGGACTTGCGGGTCGGGACCGACCTCTCCCTCGCGCTCGACGCCCCACCCACGTCCGCGGACGCCGCGGCGATCGCCCGGAGCGTAGCGGGCGACGCGGACTCCCGGGTCTCTCCGGTTACCGCACGCCCCGTCGCGCTCGGGCACTACTTCGGCGCCCCCGGCGACACCCCGACGGTCGTCGCCCTCGACACCCGGCAGGCCGGTGCGCTCCTGCGCGGGCGCCTCCCGGCCGGTCCTACGTGGTCCGATATCGGCCGGCGGCTGACGCCCGCCGCGGCGGCGCGCAGCCTGCCGCTGCCGGCCGGCGGCACAGGCGTCACCCTGCTCGGCCAGGCGCCGGCCGGAGTGAACGTGTCGGTGACGCCGAGCCTGGTCGTGCAGGACGCCGCGGGCCTCCGGAGCACGCTCGACGCCGCACCCCTCCCCGTCGACGGCCGGTCCCACCCCCTCCAGTGGTCCGCGCTTCCCCCGGCCCACCAGCGCATCGTCGCGGTCCACCTCGTCTTCCACGATGCCGGCGGCAGCCCCCGCAAGATCCACGAGGCGCAGGTCTCGGTCGACCTGCACGTCCCCGCCCCCACCGGCCACCCGACTCCCACCCACGGCTGGCACGCGCTCCGGCTCGGCTACCCCGACGTCGTCCTCGAGCAGTCGGTGTCCGTACGCCGGGAGGCAGCCGCCTCGATCGTCACCACCGAGGCGCTCCTGCGCGTCCCCTACCTCCTCTACGAGGACGGCGACGTGCTCGACACCGCCTTCGCGCCGCCGACGGCCGTGCCGGTCGCGGTGTCCCAGGCGCTCGTCGACGCCACCGGGACGAAGGTCGGCGGCACCCTCTCCGCGACCCTCGGCGACAGCCTCGTGCTGTTCCGGGTGGCGGCGATCGTGCCGACGGTGCCCTCGGCGCCGGACCGGATCGCCGTCCTCGCCGACAGCGACGCCCTGTCCCGGGCCCTGATGGCGACCGGTCAGCTCGAGCCCGACGTGGACGCGTTCTGGGTGTCACATCCGGCGCCGCGCACGGCCGCCGCGCTGTCCAGGCTCGGGCTGGGTCAGGTGACCACCCGCGACGCCGTGGCCGCCGAACTGATCCGAGGCCCGATGCAGATCACGCTGCCCGTCGCCTACCTGACGGTGGCCGGCTCGGCCGTGCTCCTGCTGCTCGCAGGTGCGCTGCTCGTGGTCAGCGCCGACCGGCGTCGTCGTACGGCGGAGGTCGCGCGGCTGCGCGCCCTCGGGCTGAGCCGGCGGGGAGCCCGGTGGCTGGTCTTCGCCCAGCACGGCGTCCTCCTCGTCGCGCTCGTCGTGACCGGGGCACTCGTCGGTGGAGGTGCCGCGCTGGCCCTCGACCGCGCCTTGGTCCGGTCCGACCAGGGCACCGCGCCCGTGCCCGCCGCGACGCTGGCGTGGCCCTGGATCCACGAGCTGCTGCTCACCGTCGGTCTGATCGTGGCGTGCCTGCTGGTCGCCGCAGCGGCCGCGGTCACCCAGGTACGCCGGTCCGACCCGGCGCAGCTGCGCTCCGGGGAGTGGGAATGACGCGCCTTCGCCTACGACTGCACCTCCCGACCGTCGTCGGTCGGATGCGCACCGACCCCGGTCCCCTGCTGCTGATGGCGGTGGTCGTGGCCCTGACCACGGCGCTGACGTCGGCGGTGATCCCCCTGATGGCGACCGCCTCCGACCGCGGCCTCGCCGACGCCGTACGCCGGGCGGGCGACCGGGCCGCGCTGGTCGCGACGTTCGACCGGCCCGTCGACGACTTCGAGCCGCGCACGCGCGACCCGAAGGCCGTGTCCGAGGTTCGCGCCGCCGCCCTCGACGCGCGGCTGCAGCTGTCGAAGAGCGTGTCCGTGGCAGTGCTGCCCGGCATCGCCGACGTCACGACGACTCCCTTGCAGCTGGTCGACGCCGGACCCGGTCGCTACCTCACGCTCGCCTACCTCGAGGGTCCCGACGGGAGCCCACGCGTGCGCTACACGTCGGGTGGACCGCCCCGGGCGTCCGTCGGTCACACCCGGGCCGGCATCGAGCTGCCCGAGAACGGTCCGCCCTGGCCGGTCCAGGTCGCGGTCTCCCGCGCGTCGGCCGAGGCGCTGGGGTTGCGGACCGGTGACCGGCTCGCCCTGGTCGACCAGGTGGGCCGGCCGGTCGCCGGACGGGTGAGCGGGATCTTCGTGCCGCGTGCCCCCGACGACCCGATCTGGCGAACGACGCCCCAGCTGCTACACCCAGCCCGCGACCCGGCCGCCGCACCGCACACCGCCGCGGCCGCCGCGCTGGTCTCCGCGGCTGCTCTGCCCGACCTGCGGCTCGCCGTACCGCCGACCGACCTCACCCAGCACATCACCGCCGACCCACGCCCGGACGCCGTGCGATGGGCGACCTCGGTGGCCCTGGTGCGAGCCCTGGTGTCACTGAAGGCCTCGCCCGAGGTGGCGTCGGGCAGCGTCTCCTGGGACACGACGCTCGACCGCGTGCTGGAGGACGGGCGGGCCCAGGTGGCCGCGGCCCGCGCCCAGGCCGGCGTCCTGCTGGTCGCCCTGCTGTGGTGCGCGCTGCTCGTGCTTTGGCAGGCCGCCGACCTCGTCGTACGACGCCGCTCCCGCTCCGTGGTCCTCACCCGCGAGCGTGGGGGTGCCCTGCTCGAGATCGGCTCCGAGCTGTTCGTCGAGGTGGCGCTGTGGGTGGTGGCCGGTGGCGTCGTCGGCTTGGTCGCCACCCGGTTGGCCGTCGGTCGGCTGGGCTTGGCCTGGTGGGTCGCGGTCCCGCTGTTGGCCGCCGTCGCCGCGGCGGTCACCGGTGCCGTCGTGGCGACGCGGTCAACCGACCCGAAGCGCATCCCAGCCAACCGCACGGCCCGGCGGCTCACCGCCCGCGCCTCCCGGCTACGACGCGCCGTCCTGCTAGGCGCTGTGGTGGCCATCGCCGTGCTGTCCTTCGTCGCCCTCCGACAACGTGGGGTGGCAGACGGACTGGGAGGTGGCGGCGGCGCGACCGCGGCCAGCGCGCCGATGTGGTGGGCCGTGGCCGGCGCTCTCCTCGTGGTCGCCGGGATGCCCAGCCTGGCCGGGCTCCTCCTCGACTCGACCCGCCGGACCACCGGCGGCGTCGCCTTCTTCGTCGCGGCCAGGCTGCGCGACTCGGGAGCCCGCGCCCTGCCCATCCTGGTTGTCACCGTCACGGTCGCCCAGCTGACCTTCGCTCTCGCCCTGACCAGCACCGAGCAGCAGGGGCAGGCGGCCGGAGCCCTGCTCAGTGTGGGCGGAGACGCCGAGGTGACGGTAGCGCCCGGCACCTCCGCGACCGACGTCGCGCGTCAGGTGTCGGCTGCACAGGGGGTCACTGCTGCGGTGGCCGGCCGGGTGGACGACGAGCTCCGCGCCTCTGCCCGGCAGACCGTCGTACCGGTGCGACTGGTGGCGGTCCCGGCCGGCGCCTACGAGCACCTCTTGGCGGTGAGTGCGCTGCCAGACGCGCCCGCGCTTGCGGGGCTCTCCGGGCACCACGGTGACGCCGTACCGGCCCTGCTCCTCGGTGGACCGCCCGGCCTGGCGGACGGGTTGTCCGTCCCCGGGGAGGGCGGGCGGTCGGTCCCGCTGACCGTCGTCGGCACGGCGCCCCGGGTCCAGGACACCGTGGACCCCGTGGTCGTCGTCGATGCCGACACCTTTGCCCGCGCAGGCGGCGTGGTCACCCCTACCACCGTGTGGGCGGTCGGACCGGGCGCCGCCAGCGCCGTGCGTGCTTTTGCAGGTACCGGAACCGTCGTGCTGTACGCCGACACCTTGGACGCACGCCGTGGTGCCGCCCTGTCCGTGGCGCTGGTCCGCCTCGCGCTCGCGACCGCCGCCCTGCTCCTGCTCTTCGTGGTGCTGGCCATCGTGCTGTCCGCGGCCGCCGAGGCGGAGCCACGGGGTGAGGCCCTCGGTCGCCTGCGCTCCCTGGGGATGCGCGACCGCCAGATGTGGAACCTCCTGGCGGGCGAACTGAGCACACCGGTGGTCGTCGGTGCGGTGGCCGGCCTGCTCCTGGGCATCGGTGCCGCGTTCACCATGTTCGGTCGACTGGCGCTGGAGCGGATCACCGGCCAGGAGAGGCCACCCACCGTGAGCGTGACTCCATGGATCTTTGCGGGCGTCGCATTCCTCCTCATCCCCTTGGTGGTGATCACCCACCTCGAGTGGCGGAGGCTCCGCACCATGGATCTGGGCGCTTTGCTACGGGGAGGGACGCCGGGGCTCCGAGATCGACGAACTCGGCGGGTGGACCGCTCCACCTCGCGGTGAGGCCGACAAGCGCCTGTCGCACCAGATGCCTGCCCTGCGGAGGTCCCGATCCAGGTCGGCTCTACGTTTGCCTGCACGGTGGCCAGCGACGGCTGGAAGATCGATCTCGAGGTGAACATCCGCAACAACCAGGGCAGCGTCACGCTCCACGTCGTATGGAGGCCCTGCGTCGGACAGTGTCGATCCCGGTGTGGGCACAGCGCCACACGCCCCTGTCCGGACGCACCCACATGCCCCGATGAGGGGCGTCGCGGATGGCAGCAGATACGGTCCATGGGTGCGACAGTTCGACACCCTGGTTCGTTCCACGCCATTGCACGACCGTCCGACATTGGTAGCCATCGACGGTGTGGACGGAAGCGGCAAGACAACGTTCGCCGACCATCTCGCCACCCGGTACTCAGAACTTGGCCGGACGGCGCACGTCGTGCACATGGACGACTTCCTGAATCCTCGTGCGGTGCGTTACCGGCTTGGGCGGGACTCTCCCGAGGGCTTCTTCCGAGACACCTATGACCTGCCTGCCTTTGCGACCAACGTCGTAGAACCGCTACGGCGTCGAGGATCCACGGCCATCGTGGGTCGAGCGTTCGACCACCGCACCGACCAACCGGTCCATGAGAACCCGACTGCTGTCGCAGTGGCCGACGTAGTGCTTGTCGAGGGGATGTTTCTGCATCGCGACGAACTCGCAGAGGTCTGGGACATGTCGGTGTTCCTAGACGTTCCGTTCGCGATCAGCGTTGCCCGCATGGCAGAACGTGACGGCACGAGCCCGAACCCCAGCGACCCGTCCCTTCGCAGGTACGTCGAGGGTCAGCGCCTCTATCTCGCGGCCTGCAACCCAAGCCACAGGGCAACGCACCTCGTAGCCAACTTCTAGAGCACTCTCATGCCGCTGAGCGCGCAGCCGCGTGCCGAGGTCTAGCAGCAGCGAAGCCCGGAGTTCCCTCAGCGCCTGGTGAGCCGAGCCCACCCGTGTCTGGATCGGGCCTCGGACGACGCCTCCGGCTCAACTTCATCGGCCGCAGCGTCCGCGGCCGCCACCTGGTCAACTCCCACGATGATCCCGTCCTTGCCGTTCGCCCGCATCGGGGCCCCGATCTCGCTGTCCTTTCCGAACTTGATGGCCTGAACGTTCCGCCACAGTTCGGAACCGAAACCCCGGTCCGTCATCGCTCCCTCGGCTTTGGACCGAGTATGAACGACGAACGGCCCATCGTCCGCACATGCCGTTGTCCTGTAGCACGCAGCCGATGAGTAGCCCTGTGTCAAGCAGTCTGTGTGAGGACTCGTTGTAGGGCTCGGTGTTTGGTGGGGTCGTAGGGGACGCCGTCTTGCCAGCAGCGCCAGATGATGTGGAGCCAGGCGCGGGCCAGGATGCGGGTGGCGTGGGGGTGGTCGAGGTGTCGGGCTCGGGCGCGTTGGTAGAGGTCGGCGGCCCAGGGGTTGGCGTGGTGGGAGTCGCCGGCGAAGTCGATGACGGCGCCGCGTAGTTGTTTGTCGACTGCCCAGCGGAAGGTGACGACTTTGACCTTGCCGGACTGTTTGGTCGAGGGTGCGGCGCCGGCCAGGCAGATCAGTGCTTCGGGGGTGGGGAACCGGCCGCGGGCGTCGCCGATCTCGGCCAGGAGCCGGGCGGCGCGGACGGTGCCGGACTTGGGCAGTGAGGTGAAGATCGCGGCGTCGGGATGGTGGGCGAGCTGGTCGGCGATCTGGTCTTCGAGGGCTTTGATCTGGGTGCGCAGGCTGGTCAGCGCGGCGACCAGGGCCAGGGTGATCTCGGCTCGGGCGGCGGCTTCGGGTCCGGTGGTGCCGCGGGTGGCCTTGGTCCAGGTGGTCCCACAGCCGGTCGAGGTTGGCCTGGTGGTTGTAGCCGACCGACCGCAGCCAGTTCCCCAGTCGGGTCCGGGAGAGCCAGTCGGCCTTGTCCTGGCTGGGGAACCGGGTCAGGAACCGCAGCGTGATCGCTGAGTCGATGTCGCGGAACAGCCCGATCGCGCCGGGCAGCGTGGTTTGCAGGTGGGCGCGGAGCTGGTTGGCCATCGCCACCCGGGCATGGACGAGGTCCTGGCGGGCCCGCACCGTCATCCGCAGGGTCACGGTGGCCTCGCTGTCGCGGGTCAGCAGCTGCAGCCGTCGGCGGTCGGTGCGCAGCACGTCGGCCAGCACGTAGGCGTCGAACCCGTCGTCCTTGTTCCCGGCCGACCCGTAGCGGCCGCGCAGGTTCTTCAGCTGGTTCGGAGCGATCACGACCACCCCAAGACCCGCCTCGAGCAGGGCGTCGACGACCGGGCCGTCAGGCCGTTCGATCGCCACCTCGCAGACTCCCGCCCGGCTGCAGCCGGGCTACCAGCTGGCGCAGTCCCGGCGCGGTGTGAGCGACTGTGAACCGCTCCAGCTGGATGCCGCCGGGATCGACCACGGCCACGGCGTGCTCGGTGCTGGCCCAGTCGATGCCCGCGGTCGGAACCGTCGGACGTTCCCGGCCACCTCAATCTGATCAGGCTGGTCGATCTGGTCAATCATGGTGTCGTGCTCCCTCGCTGTTGCCTCAGCAGGTGGGCACCCCCAACGGTTCGGGACACGACTGCCGGTCGCTCACTGATCGGCGCTCTGATGGCGCACAGCCCTGTCGCCAGTCGGCGTGTCCTGGGCCGTTGGGCCCCGCATTACTCATCCAGGACCTCACACGGTCTCGCGGTCGTGGCGGTGACCCAACGGGAACCAGGGATGCGCCGGTGAACTCCACGTCACCGACACCCATCACGGTGCCGGATCACCCCACCGACCACCACACCTTCGCCCAGTGAGCGGTCGTCAGACCGCGCCCCCAGCCAGGTCAGACATGCCTCATCGATCGAGCTCCAACCCAAGGCAGACAGCCGACGAGCAGAATGGATCCGCTGTACCGGAACCATGTGCGAGTGGTGGCCTCCAGGGCTGGCAGCCCCCCACCGCGTGCTTCGGGCCGTGAATACGCTCGGCCCGCGTCATCAGATCGCTGTGCCGTGAAGGGGCTGGAGGACAGCTACCGGGATCGTGCGGCCTGCTCGCCGTGCGTACTTGGCTATCTCAGGTGCCCGAGCAAGCACGACATCTGTCCACACCCGCTCCCGCTCCTCACCAACGAGCTCACGAGGTTGGGTGCGCAGCCGCGCGGCCCCGATCTGTACATCGGCCACCTGGGTGGCGCGAAGATTCTGGAACCAGTCCGGGTCACGGGGGGATCCCGAACCGGTTCCCCACACGATGAAGCCGATGGGAGCGTCGAGATAGCGCACGCAGGTCGATCGAGGCACCCCCGTCCGCCGCCCCGGTGTGGTGATCACCAGCACGTGAACATGCTTGCTGCCGCTGGAGAGGCGACCGTCCAGAACCCCATACATCCACACCGCGACCCGGTTGCCGGCTCGCGTCAACGTCCGCTTCAGAGGGGCCATGGATCCACTTCCAGACCCTTCGTCAGAGGTTCACCTGGCACGGACAAGATACGCGCCTACGGACGATTCTGAGCGAGCTCCGATGCTGGCTCCCTGTCGGTCGTGTCCCGTCCATTCACCCTGATCGCGCGCTGCAGCGTGTCCGCCGCGGCGAGGTGGGCAGGGCAACCACCGCTCACACGCTGGGTGACGTGCGCTCGTGCCGATGAGCGGGCGACGACCAGGGCCTTGCTCTGCTGAGCGGATCGGTTCCGGTGATCGGTCTGCGTCCGCGGAGCGACCTGCCGGCGAGTGGCTGTGGGTGGGTCAGCGCCAGATGCCCGAGACCGGGGGTGCGGTCCTGGCGTGGGCCAGATGGGGCAGCCCGAGGGCGTCCTCGACGGTGCGCAGGAGGCTGGCGTGGCTCCATGTCCCGCGGTAGTCGCCCGGCTTGACGTGCGCCCCGATCCACACGCTGCCTACGCGCCGGTCACGGGGCGTGGCGTCGCCCTGCTCGTCCCAGGTCACGTTGATCACCGACCTTCGGTTCCACGCCGGTGAGGCAAGGATCTTCGGGATCTCGCGCCTGAGGAACCGGTCGAACTGCCGCACCCCGGTGCGGCTGCCACACAGGTCGTGGCCGTTCTCGCAGTCGTTGGGAACGACGTAGTTGAAGCGCGGGACGCGACCGCTGGCCAGGGCGCGGTCGAAGCGCCGGGTGTTGTTGGGTGCGGTGGTGCCCATCGGCAGGTCGTGGTGCACACAGATCGCCTTCGGCGGGTTCCCGAAGTCCTCGACGTACCGGTTGCCCTCGATGTTGTCGTAGTAGATGGCGGGGTTGTGGTGCGCCCCGTACACGTCGCCCGCCCAGTTGGTGCCATCGTCGTAGAACGCGCAGGGGTGCGGCATCGACTCCTGCCAGTCCGTCCACGAGATGTGGCGGCGCTGCAGCTGGTGGAAGATGTTGTTGACCTTCTGATGGCAGATCGACCTGTCGGTGTTGGGGTTCACCGGGTTGCTGTCGTTCCGCTCACACCTGATCGACTGCCCACTGGTCATCTCGATGTAGTCGCCGGTCGAACTGCTGTTTCGTACGGCGCGGAGACCATGCAAGCGGGCGGAGCGGCCCCGGAGGACACCGGCCAGGTACGGCGCAGCCCGGCGAGTGACCTGTCGTAGTGACGTGTTCTCCCCCACGATGACGAACACATGCGACGCGCGCGGCACCCCCTCGCGCCGCGGCGCGGAGGGCTGCCGGTCATGCGGAGACCCGACCTGTGACACAGCCCCGGTCACCCCGGCAGCACCGGAGCCAGTCCCCAGTGCCACCAGCACCAGCAGCGCCAGCACCAACACCCCCAAACCGGCCATGCCAGCTCGTGTGACCCTCGGTGACGACCTCATCCGGACTCCCTCTCGCTCAGTCGCAGGACCCGTCAGGGGTCTAACGGGCAGGCTAGGTCGTCGCGGCTGATCGCCACCTGAACGCCGGACCCCGCCCTGCGTCCGAGCCAACTTCTCGACCCCTTTTCACGCCAACAGCTCGCCCGAGAGCGGACCGTTCATGCCGCTGTCCGGTCCCGGCTGGGTGACGTCACCCCCGGCTGGAGGGTGCCGACTCAACACGCGCCGCGTGTCGGTTGGCGCGCAGCAACGTCAGACCCGCCCAACGCCGTCGTCTCCCTGCATAGCTGAATGGGGCTGTGTGCCCGGCAGCGGGTAATCGGGTTGTGTCGACGACGGACGGGGCTGCCCATGATGTGAGTCGAGGTACTGGTGGTCCTCGATGCCGCGTAGGGCTCGCCCGACCGTCAGCTCGTGTGCTGCCGCCTGCTCGATCGTGGGGTCAGGCGGCCAGGGTGACCTCGTTGTGTTTGGTCCCGCCGGCTGCGATGTCCGGGTCCCAGGCTTGGCCGCTGGTGATGACGGCGTGCAGCTGCCGCAGGATCGCAGCGGCGACCACGGTCTGGGCCTGGGTGGGCTTGAGCTTGTTGTGCTCGCGGGTGGTCAGGTGGCGGTACCGGTTGGCGTAGATGGTGTTGGTCCGCAGCGCTCCCCACGCCGCGCGCCAGGCCGCGACCCGGAGCCGGGGCCGGCCTTTCCCGGTCAGCTTGGTCTGGCCGGTGAAGGTCCCGGACTTCTTCTCTCGTGGTGCCAGTCCGGCGTGCTTGACCAGCGCCCGGCCGGTGGTGAACCGCCGGGGGTCGCCGGTCTCGGCGAGGATCGCGGCCGCACCGACCGCGCTGATCCCGGGGATGCTGGTGACCAGGGTGGTGAGGTCCAGCTCGTCGAGGACCGCGACCATGCGGTCCTCGGTCTGGGCCAGGCGTTGCTGATCTGCCTCCCAGTCGACCAATACCCAGGCAACACGCTCCAAGGCGCCGCGTCGGTGGGCGAGCACCCCTACCTGGTCGGCCAGGGCCGTATAGAGGTGGCGGGCGATCCGTAGACACGGCTTCTGCCCGCCCCGCTGGGTGATCTCGCGGCGCACCGCACGTTCGAACCGGGCCCAACCCAACCGTCGGGTCCGGTCCAGGTCCCCGCCGTCGCGGACCAGGACCACGGCCATGCCCGCGGCCCAGGTCTGGGAACGGAACGGCTGCGCTGCGGCTCCCAGGGCGGCCGGCCACACACCGTCCAGCAGGTCGCGGACCTGCTGGACCTGGGCGACGCCTGCGGTGATCAGCTCCTCCCGGCGGGCGCCCAGATGCCGCAGCCGGCCCCACGTCTGGTCGACCGGCTCCGGGGCATAGCAGCGCAACTGCGCGGTCAGCCGGGCGGTCAGCCGGGCGATCAGCACCGCGTCCTTCACATCGGTCTTGTCGAACCTCAGATCCTCCGACCGCCGTGCCCATGAGGTCTGCATCGGCTGCACACACACCATCGGCATCCCCCGGTCCGCGGCCAGCTGACCCAGCACCCGCCAACGGTGCCCGGTCGGCTCACACGCCACCGTCACCCCGGCGAACCCCTCCGCCGCGGCGCGGCCGGCAGCCCAGTCCAAAGCCGTACCGAGATCCCACGCCTTGCACCGGAACGTCCGCCGTGCCAGCACCACCGAGTCGTGGTCACACACCACCACCATCTGCTTGTTGTCGGCCAGGTCGATCCCCACGACCGCGTTGCCGACCGGCACCAACTCCCGCAGCCGCGCCAGCCGAGCGTTGCGGTTGCGGTCACCACGCGACACACCGTTACCGTTGGTCATGAACGTCCTCCCCATGTGAATGGGACACCAAGCCCGACAAGCGCATCAGGGGGACGTTCCTACGCCCAGCACGACACGCAGAACGTGTTCCTATGCCGATTGGGTTCGCACGGTCGTCGCGTCACTCCAGGCAGCTGTGGCAGGTTGTTCGACGTTTGGTGTCCTCGGTGAGGCAACCTCGCGGCGTTTCGCGCGTCTGATGAGATGACAGGCAAGCGGTGGCCGCGGCTCGTGTCGCAACCCGGAGGGGGCGAGTTTGATGCCAGTCTCCGTTGACCGTGTGATCACCCACCTGGACCTCGCAGAGCTCTACGTCGCACATCGGTTGTCACTCGTGCGTCTTGCCACTCTGCTTGTCGATGACCGGGCGAGCGCCGAGGACGTGGTTCAGGACGTGTTCGCGGGTCTCGCCTCTAAGGGTGGGAGTGTCCGCGACCCCGACAATGCTCTCGCCTACCTGAGGCGGGCGGTGGTGAACCGGTCGCGATCGGCCTTGCGGCGCCGCCGCACCGCGCGCAGGTATGCGCCGCTACGCAGTGTCGAGGCCGCCCGGCCTGACGAGCGAGCGCTCTTGGCTGAGGAGCACCGCGAGATCCTCGCCGCGCTCGACCGGCTCGCACCGCGGCAACGTGAAGTCCTGCTCCTGCGGTACTGGTCAGATCTCTCCGAGGGCGAGATCGCCGACGCCCTGGGTATCTCTCGTGGCTCGGTGAAGTCAACGGCCAGTCGGGCGCTGGCCCACTTGGAGACGATCATGGAAAGCACACAGGAATGAGCACCGCAATCGAGAGCCGGCTCACCGCAGCCCTACGAGCCCGCGCCCACCTCGTCCAGCCCGAAGACCTCCAGCACCTGACGTTGCCGACGGCGAAGTCGCCGCGGTGGCGGCGACCCGCGGTCGTCGCGCTCGTCGCGGTTGCCGCCGGGGTCGCCATCGCCGTCCCAATCGTGCGCGCGACTGAACAGTCGAGCGACAACCTCGACCCGGCCAGCCGCATCCCTAGCCCGGTGACGGCGCTGTCGGGTGACGTGGACGGCGACGGAAGAGCGGACCGGGTCGAAGTGTTGGACGGCGAACTCCGCCTCACGCTGGCCGCTGACCCCGGTCATACGCGGGTCGCGAACCTCTCGAACACCGGTGGAGTCGGGCTCATCGGGTTCGCGAACGTAGGGGGTCGCGGTCAAGGGATCGTGGTGGGCAGTCTCGGCGGAGCTTCCGGCCGCTCCGGCTGGAGTGTGTACGCGCTCCGTGATGGAGGTCTGGGCCCGATGTATCTGACGGCCCCCCGCGCTGAGGTCTACGACCCCACCCTCGGGCAGATCCCTGGGCGTCTCGTCTCCTGGATCACGCCGGCCGGCGACCTGAGGAGCGGCCTGCTCGACCCCGCCCAACAAGGAGAACAGCACCTGTCCGTCACGGTCCGCAAGTACCTCCCCAGGCACGGATACCTGAGGCAGGAACGAGTGGGTCAGTGGTGCTGGAACACCGCAACCCAGACCGTGCCGGCGCCGTGCGCGGCCGGCTAGTCGTGCGCCGCCATGGTGCTTCCATGCGTGCACAGCCGGTCCTCCGGCTGGGCGTCGGTGCCCTCGCCGCTGCGCTACTGGTCAGCTGCAGTCACGCCAAGCCGGCCACCCTCAACACCCCCCGCGTCGAGCGCGAGATCCACGCGTGGGCAACCGACGTGAAAGTGGTGCCCACGCCTGTCGTCAAGTGTCTCTCTAGCGTCCCGATCAAGGTAGACGCCACCTTTGCCTGCACCGTGACCGGTGGCGGGCGATCAATCGACCTCGAAGTCAAGATCCGCAACACCAAAGGTGAAGTCACCTTCCACATCGTCTAGCGATCCCGCACCGGCCTCCCGGATCAAGGTGTGTGGGCCAACGTCCTCACACGCCGCTGTCAGGACTCCGCCGGGGGCGAAACTCCGCGCCCTCCGATCCACGCCTGCCATCTCGGACGTAGTTCAGGAAGAAGTCCAGCGAGGTGTCGGCCAGCCTCGTCATCGTTCGTCATGGGTAGCGGGAGTTGAACCGTGAATGTCCCCCAGCGCGTCACGTCCGGTTCTATGGAGACCTTGAAGTACGGCGGGTCACCCGTCTGCCAGATCAGCGTGGCAATCGACCCATCGGGTGCCTTGACCCAGGCGTCACCGCGCTCGTCAGAGGCGAACATGCCCAGCTCGAACCCATCGACGCACGCTGACGGGTAGAGGTCTGCACGCCTGGAGCGTAGGCCGAACGTCCGCATCTGCCGCTGTCCGCGAGCTCTTCGCCCGGCACGGGCGACGCGTGAGGTTGTGAGAGATTGGGTGCATGGACGCCCGGGGACTCGTCACCAGCCTGTGCTTGGCGATCGACTCTCATCGTTGGGACGACCTCCCCGCACTTCTGCATGATGAGTTCGTCTGTCGGTACATGCACACGGGTGAATCGTTCGATCGCGAGACCTGGGTTCGGTTGAACGCCGAGTATCCCGGTTTCGAGCACCTGCTCTTGGAAGACTTGGTCTGCTGCGAGTCCCGAGCTGTGGGCCGATGCCACGTAACGGCGGGCACCAGCGGGGAGGTAGCCCATTTTCAGGTTGCGAGTTTCGTAACGGTGCGAGACGGACTGATCTCGGAGCTGACGGAGGTCTGGACTGACGTCGCTCAGACTCCGGTCGAGGGTTCGCGCCCTCACTGAGCTGACGTGCCACGGCCGACCCCGCCCGCGCGGTGAACATCACTCTGCGGCAGGGACGAGTCGTCCGCACTGCCGCTGTCCGTGCTCGCGCTCATGGCGATGAGCGGTGGCGGGCACCCGCTAGCGCTACCGTCCGTCCATGAGCACTGAACCGATGGGGCCGGAGACCAGAGGTGTCGAAGTGAAACTGCTGGCAACGGTTGACCTCGGCGCGGAGATCCAGGGCCTGGAAGGGCGCCAACTTCGGATGCGGATGGTGACCATCGAGCCCGGAGGCGTATTTGGCCCGATTCACGATCACGTGGGCAGACCAGGGACCGTCTACGTGCTGAACGGAACGATCACCGACCATCGCAACGGGGTCGCTACCGAGTACGGGCCAGGTGTGGGCTGGCCCGAGGACCGCGACACCCTGCACTGGCTCGAGAACAACGGGGCGATCCCAGCGATCGAGATCTCGGTCGACATCGTCCAGCACGACTAGGCGGCTGGCGGCGGTCCCGCCGGTGCGGGACGGGCCCTCGGGCCCTGGAGACACCACGATCCAACGTCCTCACATGCCGCTGTCCGCGCTCGGTTCTGGCCGTATCCTCGCTCCCGTGGAAGCGGAGCAGCGTGAGGGATCAGTGGAGAGCTGGGCACGCCGCAGTCGCTTCACAGCGGTGTTGGGCTCTTCGCCGTCAGCATCGCTCTTATCGTCATTGCGCCCGGGGTCGGAGGCTGGCTGAGCGGAGTGCTCATGGTCATCGCGGGCCTCTGGTACTGGCTGCCTGTGGTACTTCGTAGTCGGCGGAAGTTCGCTGAGGGCTACCGCAGCGGACCGTAGGCCGAACCGCCCTCTCATGCCGCTGTCCGCGCGCAGATCTTAAAGTGTCTTTCTCACTACGGCAGGTGGTGAGACAGCTCCGAAAGCCGGTTTCCATCGCACACTCATGCCGAGGAGCGGAGGTCGGGGGGTCCCCAGTCCGCACTCCGAGGCGTAGCGTTGGTACACCTCGGGGAGAGGAGACGGCGGTCATGGTGGCGATGGCCGAGATCTTGGCGTTGGTACTTCTGACGGCTGCCCTTGTCTGGTGTGTCACTCGCACGAACCTGTTCCGCCACTGGCACGCACACAACAGCCATCCGGGCCAGCAGGGTACGAGACGCGCCATCGCGGACTTCCGCCGCGACCCCAACCTCGAGCGGCGCGGCGGCGATACGGGCTGATCGGTCGGCCAAGGCACAGAGGCGGCAAAGTTTCCCATGCCGCAGTTGTGCAGATGGGAATCCCACGTGCTCACATGCCGCTGTCCGGGCGCACGCTCATGGCCATGAGCGGTCGCTCACGGTCGCGTCGAGCAGCCGCATCTGCTCGGTATCTCCGGCTCCACGGGTGGACGAGACTGGTGCCGTGACTGACGGTAAGTGGGAGTGGGACCCGTCGCTGTACACGGGCTGCGCACCTCACTACGTGCGCGGTCGGGTGGCCTACCCGCCGTCGCTCGCCGAGCTCCTGGTGGACCAGCTGGACCTGGATGGCCGCGGTCGTCTGCTCGATGTCGGGTGCGGCCCGGGATCGCTCACGCTGCTCATGGCTCCCCACTTCGAAGAGGCCGTCGGTGTCGACGCCGACGAACAGATGCTGGCTGAGGGCGCTCGCCAGGCCGTGGAGGCCGGAGTCACGAACATCGACTGGGTGCACAGCAGGGGTGAAGACCTCTCACCTCAGCGTGGACCTTTCCGGGTGGCGACGATGGCGCAGTCGTTCCATTGGATGGACCGCGAACGCGTTGCTGCCTTGCTCGGGCAAACGCTCATCGCGCAGGGAGCACTTGCCTACGTGAATGCGATGACCCACCGAGGTGTCGACGGAACGGTTGCACTGCTCCATCCCCGTCCGCCTTGGCAACAGATCGACATCCTGGTCACCGACTTCCTGGGCGACGGGCGACGGGCCGGTCGCGGATACCGACAGATGGAGAGCGAGGATGACCGCGAGCGAAACGAGACCAGGATCTTCCGGACAGCGGGCTTCACCGGACCTACGAGGCTCGAGGTACCCGGTTGGGTGGTCGATCGTGACGCAGACGAGGTAGTAGCGAGCGTGTTCTCGATGTCTTACGCCGCGCCGCATTTGTTCGGTGAACGCGTCGGGCAGTTCGAGCACCAACTCCGGAGCATGCTCGATAAGGCCAGCCCCACCGGGCAGTTCAGCGAGGAGATGCGGGAGGTTGCGGTGGAGCTGTGGCGCCGATGACCCAACCCAGAAATCGCTCTGTAACCACGCTGTCCGGGCGCCCGCACATGCCGATGAGCCATCACCTCGGGGAGGGCAGGCGCTTTGGCGCGTCTATCAGCGTGGGATCAGGTGCGTCGCGGCCAGATCTCTGAGCCACGGGATGAGGGGTAGGGGCCCCACATGGCGACATTGAACCCACCGCACCACGTCGGTCGAGCCATCTTGCTCGGGCCGTTCGGACCACGTTCAACCACAACCTCGTAGACGAGTCGAACCGAGTGAAGTCGCACCGCCTCGCGATCCCACACTGCGACGTCTGATACCACATCCAGCACGTTGCCTACTCGGGCCACGAGTCCGGTCTCTTCCATGTGGCCGGACCCCGAGAACTGATCCACTCGAAGTGAGAGTTGTTCATTGGTGGGTGCAGGCGGCAGCGTATCGGGGTGGTGCCTGGTAGCCGAGCGAGCTGTGTCGTCGGTGGTGGTTGTAGTCCTCCTTCCAGTCGCTGATCGCGACTCTGGCTTGGGCTAGGGACCAGAAGATGTTGATGTTGAGGCATTCGTCGCGGACCCGGGAGTTGAACGATTCGACGTAACCGTTGCGCCAGGGCTCGCCGGGCGGGATGAAGGACAGCCCGACTCGTTCGCCGGCCCAGGCGGCCATCGCTCCGCAGGCCAGTTCGGGTCCGTTGTCTCAGCGCAGCACTGCGGGGTAGCCGCGGGCGGTGGCGATGCGGTCGAGTTCGTCGATGAGGACGTCGGCGGTGATGGAGCGCTCGACGAGTCCGCCGACCTACATATCAGTCGAGCTCGTCGACGAGGCCCGCTGCCAGCGCTGACGCGGCCAGGCCCGGGCCGCCGAAGCTGACGACGCCGGGCAGGTTGCGCGCCTCGTCGGGCTCGAGCGTCCTGGCCAGCCGCGGCTTCGGTGTCGCGACGTCGGTCAGCGTTCGCGAAACACCACCTTGTCGGCGGCGCGCCAGATCTGCACGTACTCCTTGGTGATCGGCTCGTCGTCGTCGAGCGTCTCCCGTACCGCATCACCTCGTATAGCCGGCGTCCGTAGAGGTGGTGCTGACGCTGCGCTCCTGCTCGTTGACGAATGCGTTCATCTCCCTCGGCGGGCTCTCGCACAGCGCAAGGCCGCGGGTTGCGTCGTTGACGCAGCCGTTGAGGGAGGTCTTGGCCGAGTAAACGATCATCAGCTGCCTACTCTGCGTGCCAAGGCGATCGTGGTGCATCTTCTTCTTCGCCTCCTCCGGTGCTAGCGCCTTGGGGGAGCCGCTCCAGGACGAAGTGCGTTACGCCACTCGGTGAGGTGACCGCCTCGACGTCGTAGTCCTTCTCAATGCCTTCGAGACCGTCCCACAGGCGGACGCCGCGGCCGAAGAGTACCGGCGTCTGGACGATGTGAATGTAGTCGACCAGGCCGGCCGCGATGAACTCCCGAGCGACGGTCGGACCGCCTCCGATCCGCACGTCTTGGCCGAGCGCCGCCTCGAGCGCGACCTCGAGGGCCTTGGCTGGGGTGGCGTCAAGGAAGTGGAACGTCGTGCCGCCCTCCATCTCTATCGACGGCTTCGGCTTGTGCGTGAGCACGAAGGTTGGGGTGTGGAACGGCGGGTTCGGGCCCCACCAGCCCTCCCAGTCCGGGTCGTCCTGCCACCCGGGAGGGCCGAACTTGTATGCGCCCATGATCTCGGCGCCGATTCCCGGACCCCACTGCTGGGCGAAGGCGTCGTCGACACTGTTCGCGCCGCCCTCGCTTCCCGCCATGGCCGCGCCGAAACGAGTGCCGAAAATCCACGCGAGGTGGCTGTGTCCGGAGTGGCCCATCGGCGCTTCGAGCGTCTGGTCCTCGCCGGTGGCGAATCCGTCTAGTGACACGGACAGGTTGTGGATGCGAGCCTTGCCGGACATTAACTCTCCCTCTTCGTAGGCAATTCGGTGAGGTACATGCTGAGTTTGCTCAGCGTCTGTTGGGCGCCCTCGATCACGTGGTACTTGCCCACGGCCTCGTCGCGCAGTTTCTTGGTGGGGAAGACAGTGCGCATCACAACGTGAGTCGCCGCCTCGTGCTGCGCGAGCACGAGCGTCGACTCGAAGGCGTTCGGGTCGTCACGCGACTCGCCGTGCAGTATCACGATGCGCTCAGGCCGGACGATCTCGGTCCAGGTGATCCACTCTTGATAGTCGGTCCCGTCGGGCCCGTGCATCACGAAGTCCCAGACACCGCCCTCACGGAAGTCAAACGAGCGAGTGGTCGTGGTGAATCCATCCGGGCCCCACCACCGCGACAGATGTCGGACTTCGGTGAATGCCTCGAACACCAACTCGCGTGGGGCACTGATGAGTCGGGAGATCACGATCTCCCGATCGGCCGTCGCCGATTGCGCCGCCGCGGATTGCATTGGCGCGTCTCGTTCTGTTCTTGCCATCATCTACTTCCCTTGCGTTTCCTGCTTGAGGTCCTGCACGTACGTGTCCAGCCGGTCGAAGCTTTCATTCCAGAACTGCTCAAACCCACCGGTCCACTCGTGGATCGGTCGCAGCCCATTGGCCTCAAGGCCATAGAGGCGCTGCTTGCCTGCCTTGCGGTCCCGCACCAGCCCCACCTCCCGGAGCACCCGCAGGTGCTTGGACGCCCCCGGCTGAGTCATCCCCAGCTCTTGGGCCAACTCGGTCACCGGCCACTCACCCGCCCGCAACAACATCAGGATCTCCCGGCGCTGCGGCTCGGCGATCGCATTGAACACATCCGACGTCGTCGCTGCACGGGCCATGACTCCATCATATACCGATAACGGCATGCGTCAAGGGCGAAGGCGATCTGAGAAGCTGCACTACCGCGATTGGAATGCCAACTAAGCGTGCGGTTGAGAGACAAGCCGGGATCGGAGAGGCTTCGGACACGCAACGGAGCTACGCGGTGGAAGCCAACACGTCCGCTGTCGCCGCACTTAGGGCGTTGCTTGGGCCCTCTCCGGAGACGCGACTGTCCGACGGCACCGGCATCGGCGCACCCAGACCGGCGAGGACCGCCAGGAGGTCGGGCAGCGCATCAGCTGACCGTTCGCTCACCTCGACCACCGAGTTGAGGAACTCCAGCCCGGTCACATCGGTGGCCAACGCGAGCATCCCATCGCTGGTGAAAGCCTCGAACTGCCCCGGCATCACCGCGGCCGCCGCGGTGAACGCGAGCTGAGCTCGCGCGAAGAGAGCGCGCGACGAGCCACCAACGTCCATCAGCCAATCTGACGCACCTCCGCGTGGGCAGACCCGGCCCCCGTCACCGCGATCACCACTCTCGGCCCACCAGGGCAAGGACATCCGTCCTGACACGGTGCGGCAGCCAGACACTCTCGACTCTGCTCCGAACGTCGATCCCAGATGACACGTCCCTGCCCGGCTGCAGGCTCTGCAGCGGTGCGATCCAGGGGCCTCAGCGGCCTGCCATGTACCTCACATGAACTCGCGGGCGAGGCACGCCGCAGGACTCTCCCCGAGCTCGACGCCACCACCCGGCAGCCACCACGTGCCCGGAACTCCGGTAGCAGAGGAGGCCCGAACGAGAAGGACTTCGTTGCGACTTCGAGCCACGCCGTAGGCGGCCACACGCTGTTGGTCTTCTGGTGGGCGCATGGTGGCGATGCTAGACGCGGATGCGCTATCGACCGCTCATGCCGCCGTCCGGGCGCACGCACGCACCGATGAGCGTGCGGGCCATCGGGCCAGTTCAGGCCTCGCTCGGTCGATGGGGTCTGCTGCACGGATAGGTGACATCTGATCTGCGGTGCGATGGGTCGGCGCTGGAAGGATGTGCACCATGCCCAAGCCGTTTCCCAGGGAGTTCCGCGAGGACGTGATCCGGGTCGCCCGGGACTCGGATGCCTCGATGTCGCTCAGGTCGCCAAGGACTTCGGGATCTCGCGAGTCGTGTCTGAATCGGCTGGCTGACCATCGACGACGCGAGCGCGGCAGCGAGCCCGGCCAGTCGCCGGCTGAGCGAGTCGGCCGAGTTGCGTGAGGCGAACAAGCGGATCAAGCTGCTCGAGCAGGAGAACGAGGTCCTGCGCCGGGCGGCGGCGTATCTGTCGCAGGCGAATCTGCCGGGAAAATGATGTACCCGCTCGTCCGCGAGCTGGCCGTCGACGGGATCCCCGTCACGGTGACGTGCCGGGTGCTCAAGATCGCTCGCCAGCCCTACTACCGGTGGCTCGCCGACCCGGTCACCGACGCCGAGCTGGACCGCGGCCTACCGGGCCAACGCGTTGTTCGACGCCCACCGCGACGACCCCGAGTTCGGCTACCGGTTCCTGGCCGACGAGGCCCGCGAAGCCGGCGAGCCGATGGCCGAGCGGACGGCGTGGCGGATCTGCTCCGGCCAACGGCTGGTGGTCGGCGTTCGGCAAGAAGCGCGGCACGCAACGGCAAGAAGCCCGGCGGCCGCCGGTCCACGACGACCTGGTCCAACGCGACTTCACCGCCGACGCGCCGAACCAGCTGTGGCTGGCCGACATCACCGAGCACTGGACCGGCGAGGGCAAGCTCTACCTCTGCGCGATCAAGGACGTCTACTCCAACCGGATCGTCGGCTACTCCATCGACTCGCGGATGAAGTCCCGGCTCGCCGTCGCCGCGCTCGGACAACGCCGTCGCCCGCCGCGCGACGGCGCCGACGTCGCCGGCTGCATCGCTGCACACCGACCGCGGGTCGCCAGTTCCGATCCAGGAAGTTCGTCACACGCGCCTGACCCGCCACGCATGGTCGGATCGATGGGCCAGGTCGGCGCCGCCGGCGACAACGCCGCCATGGAGTCGCTTCTTCTCCCTGCTGCAGAAGAACGTCCTCGACCGCCGCCGCTGGGCCACCCGCGACGAGCTGCGGATCGCGATCGTCACCTGGATCGAACGCACCTACCACCGACGCCGCCGGCAAGCCGCCCTCGGCCGATTGACCCCCATCGAATACGAGACGATCATGACCACAACCGCCACCCAGGCGGCCTAACCCAACCTGTCACCCGTTCGTGCAGCAGACCCCAACTCTGGGTGAGCGATCGTGACTCCGAGCCGCACGTGTCGCGCACCGCGCGCGCGCGGTTCGCACGCCAGAGGATCCGGTGGCTCTGATCTTCGTCGGATTCTTCGTCGGTGCGATCCTGGGTGGGGGTCTCATTCTTGCTGGGGCAGCTAGTGATGCCAGCGTCCTGGTGTTGCTCGGATGCCTCCTCGTAGTGGTTGGCTCTGTAGTCACGTCTGTCGGGATCATCGCCTCGGGTGTGCGCCTGGGCATGCGCTGGGCCAGGCTCGACGAGAGCGCTTGACTCCGGCAGACCGGAAAGCACTCACATGCCGCTTTGGGTGCTAGCTCGTGAAGGCCGCCTTGCGCGAGGCATTGAGGATGTCTGCGTAGGCGAGGGGTTCGTCTGAGTTGAAGTGATAAGGCGAGGAGTTGGTGACTTCGGCCAGCGCCAGCTCCTCCGCTGCGATGCCACTGGCGTGGATGACGAGACCTACCTCGCGGAGTCCGGTAGTGAAGGCTGCCCAGGCATCGCCCCGTTCTTGGAACTGTGCAGATAATCGCTGTCCGTCCGCGCTGAGAGACGTGGACGGCCACGCGGTCCATCGCGCCGGTTCCGCTTCGAGCCGTGCAGGTCCCTCCACACTGTCGTTGAATAGCACATGGGTGGCCACCGACGCCAGGTAGTGCTCGAACGTCTCGCCGGGTTGCAGTTGAACCTCGGTGGAGCGTCGAGCAGAGAAGGATCCGACGATGACCCACTCGCTGCCCGGCCTTCGATCTGCGTCGTGTCCGTGTCCGAGCCAAGCTCCCCATGACGGTTTGCCTGATTGTCCTTCGAAGAAGTCCAACCAGCGCGGGCCGGTCCAGTGCACATCGAGCCCGTACAGCGGAAAGTCGAAGGGCGGGAACAGGTTGGCCATACTCTCCACGATGCCAGATGACGGCTCCCTTCGACGCACTCTATGCCGCTGTGCGGGTCCGTCACCCTGAGGCGTCAGCGATGCGCTGAACGTCCCTGAACGCGACGTGGTCAACGCCGCGGCGGTACCAATGGTTTCGGTCCGTGGCGTAGTCGAAGTTTGCGCCAGTCATCACGACCACGCCAGGAGTCCTGGGCGTCGACGTCGCGATGATGTACGGCCCACGGGGACGGAAATGAAACGTCGTGCCAGCCACGATCGGGTCGATCCGGTTGCAGTAGCGGTCGCCGGACCCGTTCACGTTCGCTATCCGGACGTGTGACGGGTGACAGATCCCGAAGGTGATCTTGGCCTGCGCGGTGTTGGTCGCGAAGGTCATCACCGGAGCCGAACGGAACGTGACCGTGGCGGGATCGCTCGACAGGCGTGGCACCACGACGGCGAAGGTCATCTGCGCCTGCGGTACCGGCCGCGGGTCCGCGACGAAGTCGCCCAAACCACCATCTTCACCGAACACATCCGGATGGGTCCACCACCGCAGCGCAAGACCAGCCAGGACCGCAACCAGGCCCACGCCCGCCGCCACGGCAAGCAGCCTCCGGTGCGACCTCAGCTGGCTCAGCAGTGGCCCAGCCGGTCGAGTCGGCGCTGCCAGCGGCTCGCTAGCGGGCATGTTCACAATCAGCATCGTGCCAGCCAAGCCGTCACATCCGCTCACTCTTGCGTCCGGACAAGCGACTGGAACGCACTCATGCCGCTGTCCGGCCGCCCGCTCGTGCTGTGAGCGTGGTCGGGGACTGTGGAGGAAGGCTCGCTCCGGCGAACCGGTGAAGCGACGCTGGATGGCGCTGCTTAGTGGGACCGGGCTGCTTTCCGGTTCCTTCGTCCCGGCTGCGTGTCATCATGACCGTCCACCCAACCCACGGGAGACCCGCGCATGTCACGAACCTCGACCTGGTCCCGACGCGCCACCGCGGGCGTCCTCGCCGCGGCATGCACGGGTGTGCTGGCTCTGAGCCACCCCGGAGCTTCGGTGGCACACCCCGTCCCCAAGGCAACCCCGCGCACGTCGTACGCCGTGGGCGCCACAGTCCACCTGGGTCACGGAGCGACCACGGTCCGGATGCCGGAGTTCGCGCAGTCGCTGTACTACACCTCGGCCGGCCTGCTCGTGCGCACGAACAAGGACGGCTCCTCGGACGGCGGAGCACCGTTCCACTTCGAGCTGGTGAAGGCCCACGGGAAGACCGAGAAGCTCCGGTTGACCCTCGGCGAGGTCGTTCCGTCCACCGACCCGACGCAGCCGTATCTCGCGTGGGCGACGATGAAGGGCGGCCACATCCGGGTCGTCGTCCGCAACGTGCGGACCGATCGCAACGTCGCGGTGGTCGCCGTACCGGGCACGTTCGACTGGGGCGGCTGGATCGCGCCACCGGTGGCACTGGTCGGTAGCCGGGTCTACGTCGGCACCAACGACCAGACCGAAGTCGTCAACTGGCGAACCGGCCTGGCCAGGACCAGCACGACGCTCCCCGGCTCGCAGTTCCCCGACGTACACGGGAACCACGCCGTGGTGGAGGAGGCGGCCGCGACGCGCGTCGTCGACGTCGCCTCCGGCAAGGTGCTGCTCAAGGTCTCGCAGAGGCACCGCTTCGTCTTCGTACAACTCTCCCCCGACGGCCGCTTCGCGACCACCTCCGGGGGGATGGGCGTCGGTATCACCGGCTCGTTCACGGTCCACGACCTCCGACGGGGAACCTCGGTCCGGCTGCACAAGGCGGACTGGGGATACGGCTGGAGCGCCGACGGCGATCACGTCTACCGGGTGAACGGCTCCACGATGACCATCTGCAACGCCGCGACCGGCGCCTGCCATGCGACACACATCCCGGCTATCCCGGCGCAGCCGAGTGTCCGCTACCCGGGGATCACCTACGAGGCCTGAGCTGAAGGTCCGAATTCACGCTTCGGATACCAGGTGCGTAAACCTCATCAAGCATCCCCGCCGCTGATGTTGCCGACCTCCGATCGCGCCGCCACGGACCAACGCGGCATCAATGACCGAGGGCCTGAACACCCGACCTCCTCACCACGTCCCGACGCACGCTCATGCCGATGAGCGGTCGCAGGAGAATGGGATCGGCAGGCCGACGGCTGTGGAACCATCAAGCATGGCTCGCCGTCTGACCGATGTGAAGTCGATCCTCGCGGCCCTCGTGGCTCTGCCGCTGCTGGTCGCCTGTTCCTCGGCGTCCGACACCTCGCGCCGCTCCGCAGGACGGTGGAACTTCTCTGAGCCAGGACGAGATCGCCAAGGCCGAGGCAGTCGCCCGTCAGGCGATCGCAGACCAGGGAGCGTCGGTGTCGAGCGCCACTGTGATTGAGCGTCCGGGGAAGGTCAAGGACTCCAACACCGGCCACCCATGCACGTCTGGCCGCGAACTCCAGATCAAGTTGATCGGCAAGTTCCCGCACACCGTTACAACCGGCCACGACGTTCCGCCCGGCAGCCCCACGCCAGACTTCACGGTTCGGGCCATGATCATCACTGCCGATGCCGAGTCGGGACTGCCTGCCTGATCGGTGTTCAGACAGGCGAAAACGGCGAGCCAAAGCCCTTGGCCGGTGGCACGACGCTGCCGGTCAGTTAGCCCGACCCAACGCCCTCTCATGCCGCTGTCCGGTCGCAGCACATGCCGGCGAGCGCTATTCAGGGGTCGCGCGCAGGGCGGGCACACTCCGCAGGTGAGTTACGACCTCGCTCTATGGGCGGATGGTCCGCCGTTCCGCCGTTCGCAGAGGTGCAAGCAGACGACGCGAGGGCGCTGCTCCGATAGCGCCGGCCGCGGAGAGTTGGGCTGCGGTCGTGGATCAGCCGTTGCTCTCGATGCGGTCACGCCAGGCGATGATCGCGTCGTCGTGCGTGATGCCGGTTCTTCATAGGCTTTGAGGAGTGCTTGCATCGCGAGTGTCGCACCGCCGATCAGTGGGGTGGCGTCGACGTCCTTTCTGTCGATGACGATGCCGTCGAAGTCGAAGATTTTGGCCAGGACCATCTCGGCCAGCACCGCTCGCGCGAAGGGGTCCTCTGCGTCGCGGACGGAGAGGTAGTTCACGAAGACGTGGGCGATGGCCTGGGCTTGCCGGTGGTCGGGTGGCATGGGTGCTCCGGTCGGGGTCGGCGCTGATGTCGGTGACGATAGGTGCAACTACGGCTCCGTCGGTGGGGGATGGCAAAGGTGGGCGGCGGGCGGAGCGGCGGTGTTGCGAGGGAGTGCGACGAGTCCCAAAGGTCACTGGATGGCTGGCAACCCGTTGTCATCGGGCTTCTTCGCTGATGTCCGGGTCGCTTGCCGCGATCGCGACTGTCGGGCTCAACCGTCGGGTGAGCCGTCACCATGCGACTGACCACCCGGGAGAGACCATCCCGACGGCGCCGTGGATTGGGGCTTCGCCGACTGAAACGATAATGCCGCTGTCCGGTCGCCCCTGACGCCGATGAGCGGGCGAAGCGCACCGTGGGATTGAGGACCTGTGACGGTTGGCCTCGTGGAATTTCCAGGTAGCGACCCTGTCCCTTACCCCCCCGGCCTCGGGTGATGTCGCCGTTCTCATCGGCATGATGGCGGTCCTGGAGGGCGAGTATCTGTCTGGCTCGGTGGATGAGGCGCTCATGCTGCGCATCGGAGACCCTTCAGTAGAGAGGGGCTGCTGCCGGAGCCCTTCGACCCAGACGATGTGCGCTGGGCTCTCAACGCCATGAACTACAGGCTCCGCCATGCGCGAGGCGAGGACGACGCACCTTCTGAGTGACATCAGGCAACGCGCTCACATGCCGCTGTCAGGCCGCAGGCACAGCCGATGAGCGACCACCTGGGGGAGGGTGGACTCTTTGGCGGGTATCAGCGTCGGATCAGGTGTGTCACGGCCAGATCTCTGAGCCACGGGATGAGGGGTAGGGCCTCCAGATCGCGATATCGAACCCACCGCACCGCGTCGGTCGAGCCATCTGTCTCGGGCCGTTCGGACCCAGGTTCGACCACAACCTCATAGATGAGTCGAACCGAGTGAAGCCGCACCGCCTCGCGATCCCACACTGCGACGTCTGAGACCACGTCCAGCACGTTGCCTACTCGGGCCACGAGTCCGGTCTCTTCCATAAACTCCCGCGCGAGGCACTCCGCAGGACTCTCCCCGAACTCGACGCCACCACCAGGCAGCCACCACGTGCCCGGAACTCCGGTGGCAGAGGAGGCCCGAACGAGAAGGACTTCGTTGCGACTTCGAGCCACGCCGTAGGCGGCCACACGCTGTTGGTCTTCTGGCGACCGCATGACGGCGATGCTAGACGCGAATGCGCTATCGACCGGTCATGCCGGTGGTCCGGTCGCATGCACATGCCGATGAGCGGGCATTGGGTTGTCGTCACGGGTGCTCCCACGCGGTCACCCGCTCAAGCAAAGGCTGTGCGGCACTCGCGCTCCGATCTCAGCTACCTGACGGTCGACCTTGGCTTGGATTGCGGCGAAGCGCTGGGGATCCGCCGGGACAAGGACTTCCATCCGGGCCGCGAAGTGAATGACCGCGCAGCCCTCTCCTTGTGCATCGACGCGCCACGCGGCTTCGATCGCCGTGCGATCCGAGGTCTCTTGGAGGGCGCGTATGGCGAAACGACGCGGCGGATCCCATGCGACGACTTCCATGATCGTCCCTTCAAGCAAGCCGTTCTCCGCCCGCCTGACTTCGTATCCAAGGGCACCCAAACCCATCGTGTGACCTGGAAGCAGTCCGCTCGCGACATGGGAGGTATCGCCCGCCAGGGGGATGGAGAGGTCAGCGACCCGTTCCCATACGGCCTCGGGCGAGACGTCGACGACGCACGAGGTGTGCGCTTCAAAGCGATGAGGCCCGGGGACAAGGCGACCCTCCACCTTGCGTGCCTTGAACATGCGCCACCTCGATTCCGCGCAACTTAAAGTCGACTAATGCACTCTACAATGCGTCACGGCGGCTCCGAAAGAGCGAGGCGCTGAGCGCAAGAGCCCGCCTTGGAAGATCAAGCATGGGGACGGGATGGCGGCTCTCCCCATGATGAGTTGTCCGCTTATCGGCATGTGCGTGACACCGGACTGCGGCTATGTGAGTGCGTTTCAACCTGGTTACGACGATGGGCGGCAACACCTGGCGAACCACACACTGGCCACATGAAGGGTCGATGGATCGCCGTCGCTGTCGCCGCAGCGGTGCTGATACTTGCGGGAGTAGCGAGTTGGTACTGGTGGCCGCGTCAGGTTGCTCCGGGCCTTACCCCGCAGATGGTCAAGACGATCGACTCGTCTGACCGAAGCATCACCTTGGTCGGAGGAGGATCACGTCGTGATGCGCACACCCTCTGGGTTCGCTATCACAATCGCCGCCCCAACGGGGATCCGCCGAAGGCACCGCGACTGCTCGGAATATCGCTGGCGAAGGTGAAGTCGACAGCGCACCCGGTAGCGGCACCTACTGGGTCGTCTACTCCGACAGGGTTTGACCAATCCTTCGGTCCCGACGGGAGTGGGAGTGGCTTCGGCCGGGAAGTCACCCTCGTGGACCCAGGATCGCTGAGTGCCTTGTCGTCCTCCTTGTTCTCTTCCATGGATGAGGGCAGCGATGACGTCCGCTCATCGGCTGAGCATGCGCCCGGACAGAGGCAGGCGCGACCGCTTGCTCCCTGCGCATGAAACCTGCGGCGGACCCCGTCGCGACTCAGAAGGAGTCGCGGATGTGGATTGGCCGGGGCACCAGCACCCGGTCGAGGGCCTCGTCGTTCTCCATGCCGCCGGAGAGGTGCCCGGCCATCCGGAGGTTGGCGCAGGTCTGGGCGCCGGCCAGGCCAGCGCGAGCCCGCCGGGTGTCAGGACGGGACCGTCGGCCGCCGCGGCCGGCGCGCAGGTGGCCTTCCCCCGCTCGATCACCAGGCGCCAGGCCCCTTGGTCGTCCCGATGTGATCCCCGGCGACGGAGAACGCGACGTCGCCGTCCACCGGCCAGTCGCGGCCGGAGAACGCGCCGGGCACGTCGTGCACGCGCAGCATGTACGGCTCCCGCTCCACGACCTTCCAGTGCGCAGACGGGAGCCACAGCCGGGCCACGTCGTGGCCCGACGTACACAGCCGCACCTGGCCGACCACGCTGCCGAACGACCCGAGCACGTGCCACAGGGCGCCGTAGGCGTCGCCCCTCAGTGCGAGCAGGTCGAAGACCTCGAGCGTCGCGGAGTCGCCGGTCTCCTGGCCGCGGTGCCAGCTCGCGAAGCCGATCACTTCGCCCGCGTCGTCGACCGCGAGCGTGACTCCGGTGAACGCGTCGATGAAAGCCCTGGCATCGGCCGGGAACGCCGGGCCGCGGCGCGTGAGCGGGCCGTTCTGCGCTGCCGCCCAGGTGTCGTACACCCGGCAGACCGCGTCGAAGTCGGCGGGCGTCGCCCGGCGGGTGCGCACGCCTGCCGGGGCACCGATCCGGGCCAGCGCTGCTGCGGGGACCTCGACCGTGTCGTAGGACGAGATCACCTCGTAGCCGAACTTGCGGTAGATCCCGGGCGCGGTGCAGAACATCGTCGACACCGCTTCCCCGCGCTCCCGGAGCCCGTCCTCGAGGGCTACCCGGAACAGTTCGTCGAGCAGCTTCTCGCCGCGCCGCTCGGCGGCCACCGCGACGCCGGCGATGCCTCCGCTGGGTACGGCGCTGCCGCCGAACCACGAGTGGTACCCACGGGTCGCCACCCGCGCCACGAGGTGGTCGTCGTCGAACGTGCCATACGCGTGGTACCCGGGCCGCGGGGGGTCGTCGGCGCTCGGCGGCGTCGCGCCCGGCGGTAGGTCGCCGAACGCTTCGCGGATGAGCGCCATCGACTGGTCGAAGTCGTCCCGGGTGAGGGGCCGGGTGGTCAGGGGCATGGCCGCAGCCTAGGAAGCGTCGCGGTTATCCGCTCGGCAGTCACGTCGAGGGGCACATCTCCGCGATGATTAGCGAGCCGATAGCCAGCGACCCCGAGCAGGGCAAACGTGAGGATGACCGAGCCGAGGAGCACCTCCATGGCGCACCTCCCTTTTAGTCCCTCGATGATACGGCCTCGACGTCGTTCCGAATGTGGCCGCTCCGGGAGGTTCAGCCACCGCACGTCGAGGGCCCCCTTGATTCGGATTCGCCGTCCGCTCATCGGCATGAGAGGTCGATGGGATCGCGGCGTGACGCAGCACTTTTCGGGTCATGTTCAGCGATCCAAATGCCCACGAAGGCAACTTACGGGGTCGGCCAACACTCGATCATGGTGCTGTGGGCGGGCTCATCGCCCCATCGGTGCCTGACGCCTCTGGTGGCGCGACTTCTCCACAGCCGAGCAGCTTGACCGTGGCTCCATTCGTTCCGGCAGGTCTGATGGTCGCGTCATTTAGGCGCTGAGCCAGGAGGTCTTCATGTCGATCAGGGTGGTCGCCGCGGGTCGTGTTATAGCTGGGCCGAGCCGGCTGCTGGGCGAGGACTCGTGGGAAGTGTTCGTCCTCGATCCGTTCCCCGGCACGGCGGGAGCTCGACTTGTGCATGCGTGCGAGGTCGTGTGCGGCAGCCAGGACCTGGCCTCATCGGCCCTGACGCGCATCCAGCGCGGCGATCTCGTCGAGGTGACAGGTGAGTTGGTTTTGGAAAGGATCCAAGGCCCCATGGAGGACGACCTGAGCGGCGCTCGTGTGTGGATCAAGGCGACCGACCCGGTCCGGAAGTTCCGCATCGGTGACGTCTCGAGCGGCCCTCGGTAGCACGCTGGTGGAGGCGGCAATGGCGGACCGCGCGGCTTGACGGTCCGACACGGGCGCGGCTGCATCGAATCTCGACGCCAGTCGACGACGTCAGTAGGCCACCGAACGCCCTGTCGCGGCGGAGGGCCGTGGGTTCGAGTCCCGTCGGGTCGCCGTCCTACATTCACCAGCCAGGAGCTGCCCGGTGCCCGACCGGGCACCGGCGAGAACGGACCGGTGCATCGACGTCGACGATGCGGCGGCAGCGTGCCGACACGGCGACGAGGGGCGGACACGAACGCCGCCTGGGGCCGCGCTGGGGCCGCGAGAGAACCAATGACAGCCCGATGTTGCCGACGATCGCCAACGGTCGAAAGGCTCGCTGACCTGCATGTTCATCGATCCTCAACCAGCACCCACGCTCCGTCGGTCGTACTCTCAAGGCGGTAGCGCCGGTTCGAATCCGGTCGGGGGTACCAGTCCGAAAGCGGTCCTGACCAGCGGAAACGCTGGGACGGGCCGTTTATGCATTTCGGGCTCGAGGGGCCGTTCTGGGCGACAACTGGGGGTTTCGTCGTCGCGATAGGACTCGGCTCCGTGACGGGGTCAGTGGTGGGAGGTCTGATGCTCGGCGTGGTCTCGGAGGACTTCCTGGTGCCGCTGATGGCGCTCTTGCTCGTCTACTCCTCCATCAAGGTTTGGAGACACGCGTGACGCGTCCGACCGTTGGTTCAGAGGCCGCGTTCGAATGTTCCTCCACTGAGTTTGGCCGCGAGAGCCGCCTGCTCTGATTGCGGGCACTCGACGACCCATCGGTCTCCTCGGGCAAACGAAGTCCCGTTGTTCTGGCCACCGAGGATGTAGTCGTCGCGAGCCGCATTGCTGCCAAACCAGATGAGGTTCACCCCATCGGTGGGACTCCAATGCTTGCTCACACACGTCTTGATCTGGGTAGCACCCGGAGGCGGGGTGCTACCGCCGAGCAGTTGCTTGCACCCGACCGCATCAGCCAGCGCCGCAAGGTTCGGATACGACTTCGCGACCGTCGTCACCTTGTCGTTGCCTCCGCACCCGCCCACCAGGACGAGGACCACCAACAACGTCAACCGTGATACCGGGTCAACGAACGTGCGCAGCGACACAGATCGCAGACTAAGGGCCACGACCGAGGACCGCATCGACAACGATCCACATTCCGCTCACCGGCATGTGGGGAAGCCCGGACAGCGGTGCGGGCGATCGCTGACGCCAGTTCCCGGCGCTATGACGGAGGCTGCCTGTGGTGCGTTCGAAGGCACCGTTGCATTGGGCGTTCACATCATTGCGCGACAGGAGATCTTTCGGTGCGACCGGTGCGACCGGTGCGAGTGGCCCCCACGTCGACCCGTCTGGGCTAGCAACGCGCCAGTTTGGGCTCGATCTGAGCCGGTTGGCGGAGTTCGAGCGAAGATCTTGCGGCGCCGAAGTCGCGGGATCGCTCAATGCAAGAGTGCCGTCCGGTGTGGTGGTCGCCGACACCTCGAGCGGGAAGCGCCCGGGTTCAGTCGTTCCGTAACGCGTGGTGGGTATCGCCGGTGCCTACGCCGGTAATCGGCACTACGACCCCGCTGGACGTCGCGGGCTCGGTGGCCTGTTCCGGGGTCGCCACAGTCAGCGGGGTCGTCGGCGCGTACATCGCCTCGTCGAAGGTCGACGCACTCGGCCTGGGGAGTCCGATCGCGAGCAGCGCGGTGGCCGTTGGGCCCGAGAACGAGGTGGAGATGTAGTCACCGACCATGGGTCCCTGTGACGTGTTCGCGATGTCGTCGAGCGAGATCGGATCAGACAGCACCGTCGGCGGACCCCAGTGGGCACCCCCATCGGGGGAGGAGATGTACCCCACCTGGAGCCGGCAGTCGACGGTGCACGCCGCGTCCGGGTAGAAGTAGTAGGTCAGCGCGAGATGAGCTGAGCGCCCCGACGTCGTCGGGTCCACGGCCAGGCCGGGGATGAAGTGGTCGGCTCCGCTGGTGACCGGGTCGATCGGCACCCTGGCTGGTTTGCTCCAGTGGACGGCGTCAGTCGAGGTGCTGAACACGATGTCGTTCGAGGAGCACTTGGTGCGGAAGCGGCAGTCCTCCCAGGCGACGTACACCCGGCCGGACGCATCGACCTCCGCGCTCGGGAGTGGACTGGTGCGCAGGTCACCGGCCACCGCGTGGAACCGGATCCCGTCCACCGCCACGCCCCTGGACCAGGACGTCCCACCATTGCGCGAGGTGAAGGCCTCGATCTTTCCGTTCAGGCTCTCGAAGGGGACGACGACCGCGCCGTCCGGTTGTACGACGGGTTGGCCGCCCAGGCCCTTGTCGTGCCCGGAGGTGTCGATGGGGGCACTCCAGGTGAGGCCACCGTCGCTCGACGTGCTCATCAGCTCGACGTCGCCGGCCGCGAAGTTGTCCAGCTCGGTGTAGCAGTTGCCGAAGAAGGGGCTGGCGGGATGGTTGTCGCAGACCGTCCAGTTCTTGTCGAGATTCACCGTCTTGGCCGCCGGGGGTGGGATGGACACCGGAGCCGACCAGGAACGGCCGTCGTCGGTCGACCGGTTCACCAGGACGGTGGGGACAACGCCGTTCGGCAGGATGGGGATGGAGGAGACCAGCCAGGCCGCGTGTTTCGCGTCGTAGGCGACCGAAGCGTCACTGACCCGCTCGAAGGGGCTACCGGCCGCCCCCGAGTTGAACGTCATGCCGGGCAGGAAGGCAGGGGAGTCCCAGGTACGTCCCCCGTCCCCGGACCGTACGACGCCGATGTCACTGGCACCACCGTCGAAGAAGCGACCCACCTGGAACGCGCCGACCACCGTGCCTCCGAAGGCGAAGGTGTCGGGCTCGAGCTCGGTGGCGTGTTGGCTGGTGGGGTTTGAGAACGGATCCGAGCTGACGCGGGTGAGCGAGACGGCGGCCCACGCGCTCGGCATCGCGGCGAGGAGACCCGTCGCGGCCCCGGTGAGCAGCGTCGCACCAGCAACCAACGGGCTCTTTCGCTTCATGAAGTCAACCTAGGGCTGCACACTGGATCCGCATAGGGTGTGCGTGGACGACATCTCGGGCAGCCGATGTCAGGATCCCTCGCCAGTCGGCACTCCGGCGCCCGGGGCCGTGCGGTCAGTCAAGCCCGGCCGTCGCGACGCCAACGGCAACCATGGCCAGCACCCACCTTCGAGCGCCGCTCTTACGCACGTCACTTGGCCGCGAGCCGGCGCGAATCCATCGCACCCGAGCTGATGTGAGTTCGCACGGCGCAGTTAGCTGCAGCTCCAGGCGGCTGGAGTGACGCACCTGCCGACGCGGCGGGGTGGCGCTCCGGCCAGACCTCATCCCGGTCACATGGTGAGTGCCCTTCTCGGGCACGATGCGCAGACCCAGGGTGGGACCCGAGCAGGACGGGTCTGCGGCTTGTCGGGGGGCGTGGGCTAGCCTCGGCGCGCCGCGCGTTTCGCCTCGGCGGTCTCGCGCTGCTCTACGAACCGCGTGGCCTGCGCGTCCAGCTCCGCGAGTGCCTCGGCAAGCTCCTGGCGTGCTCGCTCACCCTCCTCGTCGAGGCCTTCGAGCTCGAAGAGTCGCCACTGCCGGACCAGGGGCATGACGATGTCGTCGTGGTGGATGCGGAGGTCGTAGATGCCAGCTCTGGCCATCTGCACCGCTTTGCGGGCGAAGCCCGGGATCACCGCGCCTGGCATCTGGAAGCCGACCACCTCGTCTGTGATCGCCCGCATCGTGGCCCCGGGCGCAATCTGTAGCGCTGCGTCGACGATGTTGCGGTAGAAGATCATGTGCAGGTTCTCATCCTTCGCCACCCGGGTGAGCAACCGCTCCGCAACCGGGTCCTCGGTGATCCGGCCCGTGTTGCGGTGCGAGACCCGCGTCGCGAGCTCCTGGAACGACACATAGGCGCACACGTGCAGCAACGGCTTCTCACCCGAGTCGAACCCGGTCTCCATCGTCAGCATCCGGGCACGCTCCAACTCGTCGGGGTCGACGCCTCGGGTGACCAGCAGGTAGTCGCGGATGCAGAAGGCATGCCGCCCCTCCTCGGCCGTCCACCGGTTCACCCACTCGCCCCACGCGCTCTCTCGGCCAAAGGCCCGCTCGACCTCGCGGTGGTAGCTCGGCAAGTTGTCCTCGGTGAGGAGGTTCACCTCCAACGCGGTCCGAGCGATCGGTGAGAGCGTCGACTGCTCCACCGACCATGGTTCGCCGTCAAGAAGAGCGAAGTTGCGGCCTGCGCTCCACGGGACGTACTCGTGGGGCATCCATTCCTGGGCCACCCCCAGGTGCCGGTTGAGGTTGGCCTCGACGGTCGGTTGGAGTTCGGTGAGGAGTGTTGTGGAGTCCATGACTCGGCTTACCACCCCCACCCCTCACGCGATAGCCCCGCCGGTGTCTCGCCGGGAGCCCAAACGTTCGCACCAAGAACCGAGACGACAGATGTCAGCGACTCGCGAGAGCCCCACACGTGGCCAGCTTGCGGCTGGTGTGACGCCCGAACCCCGATCGCCCAGCACTGAGCGGCCACCGTTCAGGCGCAGTCGCGACAGAGGTCAGCGCCCGGAGAGGAGCGCCGGGCTTCGTGCTGAACGAGGAAACACGCTGTGCAGGTGAACTCGTCAGGCTGCTTGGGCGTCACCTCGACGGAGAGCGTCTCGTGGGAAAGATCCGCGCCGGGTAGCTCATACGACTCGGCTAGCTCCGTCTCGTCCTCGTCCACCTTCCCTGAGGTCTTGTCCTGCTCGCCGGAGGCGAGACGGCGGGCCTCCAGGCTCTCTTCCTTTTGTTCGTCCTCCGTCTTGCGGGATGCGTCGTAGTCGGTGGCCATTGGAGATCCTCTCGTGGCAGAGGGCGAACCTTAGTCCTCGACGCCGCCGGGACCATCAATCGCACCCCGCCGGAACGAGTTGTGCAGGCGCCGTGGGCCTCGGTGTGATCCGACCCGCGGGCCTTCGTCAATCACCAACGCGGTCAGGTCTGGCTCCTGGGCAGCCTCGCAGTCTCGGGCGATGCTGTTCAGTACTGGCCCCACCGCGCGAGCGATTCCGCTGTATGCGGTCGCCACTTCGCCGTACGTCGGCGGGTCTCGATCGTCCCGGTCCACGCAGGAAACGAGAAAGAGTCTTGCGATGTCCACGTCCAATGGTCGGCGGCTGAAACCGGTCATGGATCAATTGATACACGCCGTTGGGCATTGTTGCATTGAGCGTTCATAGGATCGCGCGACGGGAAATCTTCCGGTGCGACAGGTGCGTCCTGCCCCACATCGACCCGTTTGGGTTCGTAGCGCCCCGAGTGGGCTCGATCTCTAGCTGGTTCGCGGAGTTAGGGTGAAGATCTCGCGGCGCCGACGTGGCGGGCGGGCTCAACGCAGCAGTGCCCCCGGCCTCACAACCTCGACGCCATGCGCCCCAACAGCGGGCAGGCACGTGAGTGCAGTCGTCGTTCGGGCCTCGGTTACGACCCGCGAGGGCAGGAGTCCTGCTTGGGGTGCAACCACAGTCGCCGACGACCATGCAGCAACACCGTCGGCGTGTGAGGGCGACCGACAGCGGCATTGGTGCGTTCATGGCGTCAGTGCGAAGAGCACTTTGACAGCCGTGTGCAGGCTCCGACGCAGCGCACTGCCGAAGGTGGAGCCGCTGGATCGCGCATCGCGGCAGGTCGCGACCCCGAACACAACGATGCTCACGAGGAACGCCAATGCTGCCGCGACCACGATCGCGAACGGCAACGAGGCAACGTCGCCGATCGCGACCACGATCCCGCTCGGCACTGCGACAAGAGTGGCGACCGCGAACGCTCGTTGGCGGCCAGGCACGACGCCATCGTGACCCATGTGAGGCCCCACGGCTGTCTACCGAGTCAAGCAGCGGACACCCGCGCTGCGTCTCGGGCACTCCGGCGAGCGTCACGTCGCATTCAGACCGGTGATAGGCCGATCCTTGATCCTGGCCGCGGCAGCCCGCATGGCCTCATCGTCGACATCTATCCGGGGCAGTCGCCGAGCGGGCTGGAGGCTAAGAAGCTCGCACACCATGTGGGCCGGCCTGGCGCGCATCTCGCGATCGATTTGGAGGACGTCCCCCATGACGACCTTGTCCACGTGCTGCCGGTACACCCGGCCGGTGTGCTCCATCGGTAGCAACGCCATACCGACGGCTATCGGGGAAGACACCCTCCGATGGTGTGGCAATGGGCGGCCCTGGACGTCCACGGCCCTGATTGGCCAGTGTTCAGCAACCGGCCACCTACTGGACCTCGCCAGTCCAACGTGGAACGCTCCCGCGCCAGGTACTAGGACCTTTGGGCAATACCCAACTTTCTCCCTGGCCTATTACCAACCGCTGGCGGGTCTACCCTCCGAAGAACCGTACGTTTCGTACGCGGTCCTCACCCCCCAGGAGGAACCCACAATGGACATCATCACCGCTGCACGACGCGGCACCGCCATCGCCGCATCCCTCGCCGCAGCCAGCCTGCTCACGCTCGGCTCCGCCGCCACCGTGCATGCCGCCGGCCACCACGGCTTCCGCGACTCCGACCACGACGGCATGCCCAACCGCTGGGAGATCCGGCACAACCTGAACCCGCATCACGCCAACGCCAGGGGCAACCCGGACCGGGACGGCCTGAGCAACCTCGCCGAGTTCCGACACGGCACGAAGCCCCACGACGCCGACACCGACAACGACGGCATCGACGACGGCGACGAGGTCGAGGACGGCTGCGTAGCAACCGACCCGACCGACGCCGACACCGACAACGACGGCATCGAGGACGGCCAAGAAGACACCGACAACGACGGCATCGACGACGCCGACGACGAGGTCGAGAACAACTGCGAGGGCGACGAAGACGTCGCCGACGACGACGGTGGCGTGACCAGCGCGATCGCCTTCTACGTCGTGCGCTAACCGATCCACGACCGCCCGAAGACCCCCGCAGGGCCGTCGGGCACCGGCCGGCCGGCGGTATGCCCGGCAGGTATCCCACCCCACCTCATTTCGAGATCCCGGACGCGCAACCGCTGACGACCACTCATCGGCGCGAGCGTGGACACCCGCGAGCGTGTGGGTGAACTGGGTCCCTCCAGAGCCCCTCAGCCCACTGGCCGAGGATCGCTGAGCCTTCTGACAGCGGCCCCGGCGATCAGGAGCGCGGCGATCAGCAGCGAGACCGGTATGACCCCCCGAGGCTGACCACGTCGCCCGCGAGACATCAAGAAGTCCAATCAGGCAGGAGCAGCGACATGCATCCCCCACTTGTCCCCAGCCGTCGACAGATCTTGGCCATGGTAGGTGGGGCTGCGGTGGTCGCTGCCCTTCCCTCTGTGGCAGAGGCAGTCAGCACCGGTCCAGTCACCCTGGACGAGTTCATGGAACTGAGCGAGGCATTGACCGACAACGAGTTCAGCCTCCGCGACGAGGTCGGCGCCCAGTACCTGGCCGCCCTCGACCCGGCCGAGATCAAGAAGCTGGTCCAGGCCACCGTCCGGGCCGGAGACCCGAAGACGTTCAACGCGATCCTCGCCTCCGGTGCTCTGGCCGACCCGGAAAACGCGGCGACCGCCCAGCAGGTCCTTGTCTACTGGTACTCCGGGCTGGTCTCTGACCGGACCGCTGACTACCTCGAAGCGCTGGCCTGGGAGTCCCTCAAGGACGGCGACCTTGCCGTCGTGTCCTCCACGCCGCTGGGGTTCCCCGATTGGGATGAGCGGCCATGATCCGCACCGATGTGGTCGTGGTCGGCTCCGGGGTCGCCGGAGCCCTGGTGGCCTTCCAGCTTGCCAAGGCCGGAGTGAAGGTGACGATCTTGGAAGCCGGTCCGCCGGTCGACCGGGACGAGGCGGTCGAGGTGTTCCGGGCTGCGACCGCGAAGGTCCCGGAGTCGCCGTACCCGAACACCGCCTGGGCTCCGCATCCCACCGTGCTGGAGATCGGGGTACCCGGCACCGGGTACTTCATCCAGGACGGCCCCGACCCGTTCGGCTCCACCTACGAGCGGATCGTCGGCGGCACCACCTGGCACTGGCTGGGCACCACGCCGCGGCTGCTGCCCAGCGACTTCCGAATGAAGTCCCTGTTCGGGGTCGGGGTGGACTGGCCGATCACCTATGCCGACCTGGAGCCGTGGTACGTCAAGGCCGAGTACGCGATCGGCGTGGCCGGCGACAGCGCCAACGACCAGGGCTCGCCCCGGTCGAAGGGCTTCCCGATGCCGAGGGTGCCGACCTCCTACCTGGACTCGGTGATCGACAAGGCGGCCCGCACCATCGGGCTGAAGGTCGAGTCGACACCGCAGGCCCGGAACACCGAGACCTTCAACGACCGGCACCACTGCGTCGGCAACTCCAACTGCATCCCGATCTGCCCGATCGGAGCGAAGTACGACGCGCTGATCCACCTCGACCAGGCCGCCGAGCACGGGGCCACGCTGATCCCGGACGCGGTCGTGCACGACATCCTGCTCAACACCGACGGCACCGCCCACGGTGTGGTCTACCGCAAGCCGGACGGCACCGACGACACGGTGCTGGCCAGGGCCGTGGTGCTGGCTGCGAACGCCGTCGAGACCCCGAAGATCATGCAGATCGCCAACGGCGGGCACGGGGTCGGCAACTCCTCGGACCAGGTCGGCCGGAACCTGATGGACCACCCGATCCAGCTGTCCTATGCCCTGTCGGGGCAGCCGGTCTTCGGCCAGCGGGGACCGCTGTCGACTGCCGGGATCGAGTCCACCCGGCAGTCCGGTCGCCGCGACCTGCGCTCGGCGTTCCGGGTCGAGGTCGGCAACGACGGCTGGAAGTTCCCGATCGGCGACCCCACCTTCGAGTTCACCGCCCAGCCGGACGGCGAGCCGTTCGTGCATCTGCGTGAGGGCGGTGCCGAGCTGGCGCGGCGCTGGCGCGACCACGTGTCCCGGGAGTTCCGGTTCGGGTCGCTGATGGAGCAGCTGCCGAACCCGGAGAACCGGATCGTCCCGGCCTTCGACCACCGCGACGCCATCGGCATCCCCCGGCCCCGGATCGCGTTCACCATCGGCCCCTACGTCCGAGACGGGATGGCGGTGGCCACCGCCCTGCACGAGCGGCTGTTCACGGCGCTGAACGCCACCCAACGCACCCACGTCCCGTTCCCGTTCGGGGCCGGGCACCTGATGGGCACCACCGCTATGGGCAACGACCCACACACCTCGGTCACCGACTCCTTCGGACGCTCCCACGACATCCGCAACCTCTACATCGCCGGGTCGTCACTGTTCCCAACGGTCGGCACCGCCAACCCCACCCTGACCCTGTCGGCGCTGGCGCTGCGCACCGCCGACCGGCTACGGAAGGACCTGCCGTCCCTGCCTGTCGTCTGAGGCTGGGCCAACACGGTGGTGTGCTCGGAGACAGGCACACCGCCCCCGTGGCTCGAGTGAGCACAACCGAATGAGCAGGCGGCTGGGCCGCGACCCCGGTGAGACCCAGACGCCTCCCGCGGTCGTCCCAGTCCCATGGCAGCCCGATCCACAGGTACTTCGAACTGGGCGGTATGCATCGGGTCTCAGGACGCAGAATAGATTCGCCGGCACCGGCGTGAGGGCCTGGGTTGCCGGGCTGCGACCGTCGACTAGTGGTCCGGTCGATCTTGGTAGGCCTGTATCACCGCGGCAGGCAGCCGGCCGGCTTGCTTCACCGTCATGCCCCGCTCCTTGGCCCAGGCGCGGATCGCGTCCGCCTGGCCGGGGGGAGCAATGTTCGAGGTTGGGGTCATCGACCTCGTGGCCTTGGTTCCGTTGCGAGCCCGCGACGCCGTCTTCTTCCTAGGGTTCTTTGACGATGCAGACGTGCCGTTGGCAACAGTCTTCGTCGCAGCGCTCGTAGCAGGAGACATCTTCGCCGGTGACCTCTTTGCCGGTGACCTCTTGGTTTCTGGCCTTGCCGCCGCCCTCTTGCGCGATCCGGCTTGCTTGGTTCCCGAAGGCGTGGCCGCCGGCGCTGTTGCGGGTTTCGTCGCGACGCCGGCGGGGGTTGGCTGGGTGGTGCTGGACCCGAATGCTGCGTGGACGGTTGCCAATGCCTCCTCCAACGAGTCGTGGCGGGTGTCAACCGTTACTTTCATGCGTTGCTCCTGGGCCGGAAGGTGGCGAGGTCACTTGGCAATGTTCGACCCGAGGCGACGTTGCAGCCTCGACCTTAGCGCCGCTGGACAATTCGAACCGAGACTTCGCCCAACAGGCGCCGCGGTGAAGCGAGCAAAGCAGCAGGCGAGGAGGCGGTCGGGTCAATCGGCCGGGTGACGGGTTGTCTTCGGCCGAGCTGGTCGCCTTGCAGACCACCAGAAACTCCGTTCGTCCGACAGAGTGCGATGGAAGTACGCCCACAGCCGGCGGTACGACGCGGCTGCTGGCTCCGCGGAACTACCCAGGTGATCCGTTGATCTGACGGGCCCGGAACCGGCGCTGGTGGTCTCAGGGCCTTCGGCGTCCTGATAATGGTGGCTTGCCTGGTTCGCGGTCACCGATGGTCGGACGTGACGACGCGCGGCGTCAGCTCGAAGGAGCGGCGGCGGCGGCGCGGATGGGTGAGCCCGCGCTGGTACTGGTGAGTGGAGAAGCCGGTATCGGCAAGACACGTCTTGTCTCTGAAGCGTTGGGCCTGGTCGATGGTGATTGCGTGGTGATCACTGGCGGTGGGGTCGATCTCTTGGGTGGTGAGATCCCGCTGATTCTGCTGAGAAGCTCTGTTCGCAGCTTGGTGCAGCGCTACGGCCTGGATGCCGTTCGCGGTTGGGCGGGGAGCGAGGCTTCCAGCCTTGCGGTTCTGGTTCGAGACCTTTCACCGGATACCTCGGTGGCCGGTGAGCCTCTGGAGCTGATCGAGTCGTTCCGCGCGATGCTGGCGAGGCTGAGTGCCGCGCGTTTCGTCTGGTGGTCCATCGAGGATCTGCAGTGGGCGGACGCAGCGAGCCTGGACGCCGTTCGTTTCGTCGTCCAGTTGATGCAGGCACCTGAGCGGCTGCTGGTTACCTGCACCTTGCGAACCGGAGATCGGCCGTTCAGTACGCCCGCGAGGGGGGTCTTGTCGGAGCTGCTCCGAGCACCCGCGGCTCTGCAGATCCGCCTGCGACGGCTCGACCCCGAGCAAGTGCGGGTCCAGATGGTGGCGCTGCACACAGGGCAGGTCAGCAGTCGGCTTGCCGAGCGCGTGATGTTCTTGTCAGACGGTGTCCCGTTTCTGGTGGAGGAGCTGGTCGCGGCCGGCTTGACCGAGTCAGGCCCCCTGCCGGAGTCGGCCACCGAGCTGATGGTGTCAAGGTTGACGGCGTTTGGCCCAGAGGCCGAGGTCGTGGTCCGCGCCGCTTCGATCGCCCCCGATCATCTGCATGATCGATGGTTGGCGCCAGTAACCGGATTGCCAACCGACGTGCTCGAGCAAGGGCTGACGAATCTGACGGCGGGCGGTGTCCTCGAGGTCGACGACTCCGGAGAGGGCTATCGGTTCCACCACGCCTTGATGCGCGAGGGGATCGTGGCTGCGATGCTCCCAGGCGAGCGTCGTCGCTGGCACCGTGAGTGGGCCGAAGCGCTCTCAACGGCCGGCTCCGACGAACGCGACGTATCGACGATGATCGAGATCGCACAGCACTGGATCGAGTCTGGGGAGCCGAACTCTGGGTTCGTATCAGCTGTTGCAGCGGCACGAGCAGCCGAGCTGGTCGGTTCCCAGGGAGCGCGGGCGGTGATGCTCAATGAGGCGTTACGCCTGTGGCCGCAGGTCGAATCTCGGGTCCGTGACGGCCATGACCTCGACGCCCTCATCAACCAGGCGATTTGGGCCTGCGCCCTGGGCCGGCGACCAGAACTCGGCATCCAAATGCTGACAGAACCGCTGAAAAGCCCCGACGCCAGCGAACAAGGTGAGCTTCGCAGACTACGCCTGATGCTCGCCAAGGAGAGGTTCGAGGGTGACCTTGGCCAACAGCACGGGACCAACGGTCGGCTCCTGTTCGAAGAACGAGTTGCACACCTACGTCGTGCGCCCCGGACCTTGGTCTTTGCCCATGCGGTCGGCGAACTGCTGGCCAACTGCACGGACGCCGAAACCGCCAGGATGCTCGACGATCTGGTGAGAGACGCCGCTGACGTGGTCGCCGCGACTGGAACCTTCTTCGACCGGGTCGACCTCCACGACTCACGATCTCATTACCTGAAGGTCCAGGGCCGACTGGACGAGGCAGCCGACCTGCTCCTCGAGATACTCCGCGAACACGGCCCCCAGCTTCTGCTGTCGGACCTGATGCGCGTGGAGTCCAACGCCATCAGCCACCTCTACGACGTGTGTCGATTCATCGAAGGCCGAGCGATCGGGCGACGTTCGGTACAGCGGCTCTCGGATCCCCGGCTCTGCCCAGCCCCCTGGACGTCCCTCGCCGAGAACCTGGCTGCCACGCTGATCGAGACCGGAGACTGGGCCGAGGCCCAGGACTACCTCGACCAGATCGAGGACCTCCAGACGCAGTCCCTGAGCGCGTCCATGGCAGCCCTGAATGCCGCCGTGCTGGACTGCCGACGCGGGGACCTGGGTGCAGCCGGACATCGTCTCGCCTCCCTCGGCGAGCAGCAGGGCGCCAGGGGCGCCAGGCCCCTCGACGTCTCTCGCACGCTGGTCGAGGCTGAGCTCGCCTTGTCAACGGGAGATGCGCACGCGGCCTGGGCCACGCTGACGCCGATCTGGCCGGTGAGCCCAGGAAACGACCTCCTCCTCACACGGACGGCACAACTCCTCGCCGCGCGAGCGCTGAGCGCCACCCGGTTCGCCCCCGGCCCCGCCGTAAGGGGCCAACCGCTCGATGAACGCATTGACCAGCTCCGAGACGCCGCCGAACAGCTCCCTTCCTCCGTCTGGCCGCAACCATTGCGCGATCGCTTCGACCTCGCCCTTGCACGCACAGCAGGCGAAGACACCCACGAGCAGTGGGAGCACTCACTCACCGAGAGTGAGCGCCTTGGTCAACCCTACGAACAGGCACTGGCGCTCATCGGGATGACTCATCGCGCTATCGCGGACCACGCGATCCCAGTTGCACAAGACGCCCTGCAGCGTGCGCACACCATCGCAACGAGTCTTGGCTCCCGAACCCTCACCACCTGGATCCGACAAGCGTCCGCACGGGGTCGAATTCGACTCCAGGAACCCGCTCCCTCCACGGCGACAGCCACGACGGGCCACGGGCTGACGCAGCGAGAGCTCGAGGTCCTCCGCCTCGTCGCAGACGGCTACAGCAACGACGACATCGGCGCCGCGCTGTTCATCTCCCCGAAGACAGCGAGCGTCCACATCTCGCACATCCTGACAAAGCTAGGCGTCAAGAGCCGGAGTGCAGCATCGGCCGTGGCATACCGGGAGGGACTCTTCGGAACTCGGTGACGATCAACACACACGGACTGAACCCAGGGCGACCTGCCGCGACTCGTATCTCACTGCAGCGAGTCGAAAGCGACGGTACGACGCGCCTTTCCGAACGTGTGGATGGCTTCTGCCGGAGCGGCGGGCTTGTGGTGTGGGGTGGTGTTGGCGCGGCTGGACGGGGTGTCCTGCCCAGCCATCCCGTTGATGTCGGGTCGGGGAGGGTGTTCAGCTGGTGGCGGGAGCAGGTGGGGAAGGGCGCGGCTGAGCCCCTGCCGCCACGCGGAGAGCTCGTGGCCGCCAGGGTGCTCCACGTGGACGAGGTCGAGGCTCGCCTCGTCCGCGGCCTTCCAGAACTCTCGGTTGGACCGTAGGAGTGCGGGATCCTCGGCGGCCCCGGCTTGCATCCACAGCCGAAGTCCTGAGACCGCCTGCACCTCGGCCGCGATCTGGCTCCCGGACAGCCGCACGTCGTCGCCCGGCCACCACAGCGCGGCGGAGGCGGTGGCGACCCGGCTGAAGAGGCCCGGCCACTGCGAGGCAACGTGCAGGGCCGCGTTGCCGCCCAGGCTGTGGCCCATCACGACGCGTCGTGCCGGCTCGGCGGTGACCGCTCCGGACAGGTCGAGGAATCGCCGGATCGTGTGGACCAGCCTGTCCAGCAGCACCGGGTCGGTCAGTGCGGCCACCCGCGTCGGACCGCGTGTGGTCGAACCCTCTATCGACTCGACGTAGATCGTGGTGAGCGGCCCGATGATCTGGTCCTCCTGCAGCGAGCACATCAGCTCGGGGATCCCTGCGTCGATCATCGGTCGGCCGTCGAAGACAACGGCGAGTGACGCGCCCGCGGAGCGCGCGTCGACGGGCGCCTGCACCCAGAGCACAGTTCCGTCCTCGAGAGCGTGACATTGCATCCTGCGCTCCTCCGGTCAGTTGTTTGACGGTTGTTCTTGGTTCTACAGCGCCAAAGCACACTCCCGCTTGATCACCGTCGCCGTGCGCGCACCCACACGACGTGCAGACCTACCACGCGACAAGTGAGCCGACCCCGTCCCGGCGGAGCGTCGCAGGCGGTGTCGCGTCGAAGCGCAGGGGTAAGGGTCCAATCGTCGACGCAGGCTGGCGCCCACCGGACCCTGAACGAGATCCGTTGCCCGTTGCCCCTCCCTTCGAGATGCGCTACACCAAGAGCTACGACATCCACGGGGACGTCGTAGACCGGGAGGTACGCCGGGTCGTCGTGCTCGACTGCTCCCGACGGGGAGGCGTAGCTCATGCCCAAGATCATCTACAACGGAAATGGCAGCACCGGCGGTTCTGCCCCGGTCGACAACACCAACTACGCGGCCAACGCCAGTGTGACGATTGCGGGACCGGGCAACCTCACCAAGGGGTCCAGCCCGTTCTTCTACTGGAACACCAAGGCCGACGGGACCGGGACGATCATCGGCCCCGGCGGGAGCACCTTCCCGAACCAGTCCACGAACCTGAACCTCTTCGCCGTCTGGGGAGTCACCACGGGACTCACGGGCGGCGGCGTGACGACGCACTTCAACTTCTTCTACGACGCAACACTGGGCGGGGCGGGAGGAATCGAGCCCGCACGCATCAACCAGGTGCTCGCGACCGGCGCGAACAGCAAGCCGGTCATCGAGAACGACTTCGACTGGCTGCAGGCGCAGTTCGCCGGGGTCGACATGACCAACGGGCGACCCTTCCCGATCCCGGTTCACGTGACCGCCGTCGTCGAAGGTGGCTACAACGCCGGCTGGGGCTGGCCACTGGTGATGAACGCGGGAAACCGCGCCTCGACGCTGCTGCGCTCGATGTTCATCGCCGAGGTGTCCGAGGTATTCATGTTGGCCCAGCACAAGGGTTGGGGCTACTCCAACGGTGTCGGCGACGAGGAGAGCTGCGGCGAGGCGCTTTCGCTGTTCCTGACGGTCCAGTTCCAGCTGTCGCAGGGGTTGGGCTCGACCTGGCTGATGAACGACACGCCCAAGACGTGGCTCAACACCTCGCTGCCGGCCAGCAACCCCGCGTCCACCGAGTTCGACGCCACGGGTGCGAATGGGGGACCGCCGACGGGCACCCACTACGGATCACGCCAGGACCATGTCGGCAGCGTCAAGCCGTTCGCCGGCAACGGCCCCGCGACCGGCGCCTGCGTGGCGTTCCTCTACTACCTGTTCCACCAGCTCCAGTTCACCTCCATCCCGGACATCATCGCCAAGGCGCCGGGGGTCGACTCCAGCGGCAACGTGATCGGTGGGTCCTGCCTGAAGGGCGTCTACAAGAACCTGACCGGTGACGACTCCGATCCGTTCCCCTACTTCGCCAGCCTGCTCGCCCTTGCCTATCCGCCCGACCAGGTGGCGAACATCCCGGGGCCGAACGTCGACGATCCCTGGCCGATCGGCAACCTCAGCTACGTCGGCGCCAAGGACACCTGGGGCCGGGACGAGATCACCGATGTGATCAACCACGGCGGGACCTACCCGGACGGTTTCCTGGTCGCCCTCGACGGGTTCAGCCTGAGCGTCGTGGGCGGGGCCCGGCCGACCCTGCCGACCATCGCCTTCCAAGGGGTGACGACCGCCCTGTCCGCGACAACGCCGGACATCTTCCACCAGAGCGACAACGTCAACGTTCCCCAGCAGATCCTGTTCGCATACGACGTGCTGTTCGCCAACCCTCTCGGCACGTTCCCAGCGTCGGGCGAGACCCCGGCGGCCGTCGACACCGGCATCACGGTGCTCGGCGAGGCGCTGTCGGCGAGGACCGAGTTCTTCTTCACCGCCAGCGCGACGCCCTACTTCACGAACGTCGTACCCGATCCCGCACACCCGAACAGCGTCAACGTGCCGTGGCTCAGCGAGGACCTCCGGCTGTTCACGGCGACACCGGGCGCCTCGGCCGCCGCGCGCACACCCGTGCCCGGGGGTCCCCAGTTCGTCGAGAACACCTCGGGAACCGCCTTCGACACTGCCGGCGCGTACACGTACGTGCAGGCGCTGCTGACCCATCTCAACCAGAACTACGCAGACGGGTCGGTCGACCCCTTCGATCCCGCCAGCGGGGTCATCCCCCAGCAGGCAGGGCAGCTCGACGCCGACTCCTCGGTGACGCCTTTCAGCTTCGTCAACGGGGCACTCCACAACAACTACAGCTTCGCCATCGCTCGGGTGCGCCTGAAGGGCATCGCGGGTACCACGAGCGCGGCGAACGTCAAGGTGTTCTTCCGGTTGTGGGGCACCCAGACTGCCGACACCGACTGGGATCCCGTGGGCACCTATCCCAGCCAGCCCGATGGCGGCGGCAACCCGATCTGGCCCAAGGCGCCGGCCAACGACCACACGATTCCCTTCTTCGCCACCGGCCAGCAGCCCAACTTCGGCGACCCCAACGATCCGGAGTTCAAGAAGGGCGGGAGCACCAGCAGCGGCGCCAACAACCAGACCATCGCCATCACCTCCGGTGACGCCCGATGGGCCTATTTCGGCTGCTATCTCGACGTCAACGACCCCGGCAACGTGGTCAACGGCACCCCGATCTGGCAAGCGTTCCCGGGGACCCACCACTGTCTCGTCGCCGAGATCGCCTTCGCCGGCACGCCGATCCACGTCGTCAACGGCATCGTTCCGACCCCTGAGGGCAGCGGTCTGCTGGCGCAGCGCAACCTGCAGGTGACCACGTCGGACAACCCGGGCCCCAGTTCCGCACACCGCGTTCCCCAGACCTTTGCAACGAAGCCGAGTGCACCACCGCCCCTGACGGGACCTCTCGCCGGACGACCCGACGAGCTGCTCATCTTCTGGGGCGACACCCCGGTGGGCTCCAAGGCACAGATCTACTGGCCCGCCGTCTCCGGGGACGAGGTGGTCAAGCTGGCCGACTGGATGTACGGCGTCCATCCGTTGCGCGCCGTCGAGCCACACCTGATCGAGGTCACCAGCGTGAAGGGCGTCACCTTCGTGCCCATTCCGGTGGGTACCGCGGACGTCTACGCGGGACTCTTCAGCATCGACCTACCTCTCACGGTCACAACCGGGCAGGAGTTCAACGTCGTGGTGCGCCGGGTCAGCAAGAGGCTGCGACCGGTCGCACCGCCTCCGCCTCCACCTCCGCCAAAGATCGCGGCCCGCGGCAAGTCCGCGAAGACGGCCAAGGCGGCCAAGGCGGCCGCGGCCAAGCCGCCCGCGCGGGCCACCGCGGTCGTCGCTGAGGAGGCCGCGGAGAAGGGTCAGGTCTGGGAGCGCTACATCGCCGGTTCCTTCCAGGTCAAGATTCCCGTCTCGACCGGACCGGCCATGCGCGACGCCGAGGAGACCACCTACGCGATCCTCAAGGCACGGCTCGAGGGCTGGTCGCACGCAAGCCCCTGGTATCCGGTGCTACTGCGCTACGTCGATCTCATTGCCGGGCGGTTGCGCGGCATCGGTGTCGACCCAGAGAGCATCCCGGCCTCGTTGGGTGGCTACCGGGCAGGGAACATTCCGTGGGAGCCGGGCGAGCGACGCCTGGCATTCACCGGCAAGGTCGTCAGCCTTGTCTACGACCGCTTCGGCGACTTCTGCGGATTCGTCCTGGACACCGAGGATGGCGATCGACGCTTCGTCGCACGAGAGCCGGAGACCGAAGGGTCGTGAACCGCGCATGGGCGGAGCGCATCCTGACCACGGTGTATATCGAGAGACATGCTCCCGAGAGCCCCGAGGAGATCGTGCTACACAGTCCGCCGAGGCCGTTCACGCACTGAGTCGGACTCCGTCCTCCAGTGTCTGGACACCATTGCGGCGCGGATCCGCAGGTTGCACCCTTCTCGGTACGGAACCGGATCACGATGCGGGCTGTCGAGGAACGTCGATGGTCGTGCCAGCGCTCGCTGGGTTGACGGCATGCAGCGTCGGTGGACGGACCACCGCAAAGACACCCCCTACCTCCCACTCCACGACCGCCAAGGCCAGCCCGGTATCCGGTCAAGGCCGCCCCATCGGTGAGGTGCGGCGTCGCTCGTAGCCGCTTCGCGGCGGATTGACGCGCCCGCAACCCGGCGGTATGACGCAGCCCCTGACGCGGCGCGGATGACTTCACGAAGTGGTCGGGCTCCGCGGAGGGGCACCGACAGGCTCGCATGTCGCCTTGGCGAGTCCCGACGGGCGCGGGGGCGTTCCCCAATAAGCAGGGCCTGTGGGTCAGGGCCTGTCCGGATGTCTCAAGCGCCGCTCACGAGACCCAGGCGGTGGGCAGTTGCGGTCGCCTCCGTCCGATTGGTGGCACCTAGCTTGGACAGGATGTGTGAAACGTGCACGCTGGCAGTCTTCGGAGAGATGAAGAGGGCCGCGCCGATCTGATCATTGGTCATTCCCTGCACGAGCAGCTGTAGAACCTCGTGCTCGCGCACGGTGAGCGGTCCGGTCGATCCCGGACTGGCCGGATGGCGCCCGGGGAGATGTAGCCGCTTACGGGATGCCAAGGTCCGGATCTCGTCCGCGAGCGGTATCGCCTCGAGGCCCTCCGCGACAGAGAGCGCCCGCCCCAGCGCCTCGGATGCCGCGTTGCGGTCATCGTCGACTAGCAGGGTCTCCGCCAGCCTCGTGCGGGATCGAGCAGCCAGGTAAGGAGCACCGGCGCGCTCCCAGCCGACGACGGAGTCTCGCCACATGTCTGGGTCGTCACCTGCCTCGGCTCGGCGCAGGTGTGCCAGGATCTCGGTTTGCCACAGCCGGGCCAACGACGTGTCATCCAGACGCTCAGTCGCCCTGCGAATCGCGGCGCGCTGGGCGTCTGAGACCAGGTCGGTCGCCCACGTCTGCTCCGCCGCGAATGCCACGGCATCTGCGTAGAGCCATACATAGCGGGGGTCCGTGGCCTCGATCATGGTGACCAAGGACGCGACGTGTCCGCGGTCGCTGACGTGAGCGATCGCCATGGCGAGCGCGGTCATCAGGCCGACCTCGTCCGAGTGCATTCCCGATCCTGGGGGGAACCGTTTGTGCCACATTTCATCTGCTGTCTCGGAGACGGCGTCGTGTTGGCCTCGCGCCCGCGCGATCAGCAGTCGGTGCATCGTGCCTAGCCACCAGTGAGAATCGAGGGTGCCGCGGGTCCGGAGGCGGTCGACCAGCCCGAGCGCGTCGTCCCAGCAGCCTTGTAACCTCAGCGCCTCGATGCGGCACGCGGCGATCAGGTACCAGTGCTGTTCGCGCGTGCTCGTGACCATCTCGAAGGCCCGCTGCGACTGCTCGACGGCGCCGGCTAGGTCGGCCGCCTCCCGCAGCTCGGTGGCCCATGCGGTGTAGGCCCACACTCGCGTGGCCCAGTCACGGTCGATACTCCTTTGCACGGCGGCGCGGGCGAGATCCAGCCGTTCCTCCTCGTGGTCGAAGCCAGAGACGGTGAAGAGTCGCCATTCGGTGACCCAGTCAATGCCGCTGGGCTGATCTGGGAGGCCCGCGGCATGGCTGGCCAGGATCTCGACTGCGGCGTCGCGCTCGGCGAGGAGCCGCTTCCGATCGAGCACTTCCAGCAGCATCAGCAGGGTAGCGAATGTGAGGGGGGTCGACGGTTCTCGGTCGAGCCGGCTGCTGAGACTCGTGAGATCTGCCCGTCCCGGCTCCGGAACGGAACCAACCTCGTCGGGTAGCGTGTCGGCCACGATCCACCGACAAAGCCTGGTGAACTCACGCCGCAAACCGGTGGGCGCCACGCTTGATGCCTCTTCGATGTCGGCGAGTGCGCGATAGTCGACCACGTTATTGAGAAGGGTTGCGGCAACGCCCAGGACCTCGTCATGTTCCGCCTCACTGGCCGACCCGGGTGCATCTCGGACCACTTCCAGGGCGCGTCGCCAGAGGTTCTGCGCCTCGCGACCCGGGGCGATCGACGTCGCCGCCTTGGCCGCCGCTAGGTAGCCCAGAAAGGAGGCCCGGTTCGATCCCAACTCCGCGCGATGCATGGCCGCCGTGACGAGGTCGTCGGGGGTCGAGGAGGCCGACAGATGGTCGGCCCACGCTTCGTGCGCCAGAAGCCGGGCAGAGGGTGTCAGCGACTCCGCCGCACCACGCCTGAGCAGCTCGTGCGAAAAGCGCCAGCCGCGGTCAACAGAGTCCAACAGACCGGCGGCTACTGCTGCGTCAACGGCTGCGTCCACGATGTCCCTGTCCGCCGATGCCACGACTGCCAGGGACGCCGAAGTGAACGGTCTCGGCTCGACTGCGGCGATCTGAAGCAGGCGGCCCGCCCCGGGTTCCAGCGATCGAAGCCGGGCGGCCATGTCCGTTCGAATCGCGCTCGGTACTCCCGAGTGCCGAGCCATTAGGAGTTCCTCGACGTACAACGGGACACCCTCACTGAGATGCTGGATCGCAGAGATCGTGTCATCTGCAACGTTCGCTTCAAGACCTCGCAACTGGTCGACAACCGCGTGCCTGTCCAAGGGGCCGAGGGTCAGCACCGTGGCGTGCGACAGTCGGCTCATCTCGTTCGTCCGCTCGAGCACGCGCTCGTCGATCCCAGACTCGCGGGTTGTCAGCACGAGCACGAGGGGACCCCGAACGAGCCTCCGTGCCCACACCGTGAGGAGATCGAGGCTGGACTCGTCGGCCCAGTGAACGTCCTCGACGACCAACACAACGGCTCCCTGCGTCAACAACTCATCCAGAAGATCCTGCGTCGCCGCAAACAGCGCTAGTCGATCGACTTGGTCTGTGGCCCCTTCCCCGAGACGTGGGACCAGTGGGGCAAGGATGTTGGCCCTGTCACCCAGGACGTCTCGGACGACACCAATCCCAATCTCGCGTATCAACGAGCGAAGAAGGTCCGCGATCACCCCGTACGGCAGCGAATAGCCAGACAGCGGTACGGCGTGGCCGAAGGCGACCAAGGTGCCCTCAGGCAATCGCGCCAGGAATTCACGTATCAGTCGGGTCTTCCCGATGCCCCCGTCACCGGCGACAACGGCGATCTGGGCCTCCCCGGACCGGGCCAGCCCGAAAGCCTGGAGGAGCAGCGACAACTCGGCATCCCTACCAACCATCGCCGCGCTCCGAGATGCCATGCCCCATCGTGACGCCGCACCGGCCAAGTTGTCGCCCCCCTCACTACGCCGTCGAAGACTCAAATCAACACAGATCTGCATGGCCCCTCTGAGCGGCACCGCACCAGTTTCGCGACCCGAGCACGAAACCCTGACTCCGCGCGGCTCTCGCGGCTATGACGCGCGGGTGCCAGCGATGCAGCTCTTGTTATGGCCGGGACCTCAGCCAGGTGAGCACGGCCAGCACGCGGCGGTGGTCGGCCTCGTCGTCCGGTAGGTCGAGCTTTCTGAGGATCTGCCGCACATGGGTCTCGACGGTCCGGCGGCTCATGGTGAGGCTTTCAGCGATGCCGTCGTTCGACCGTCCTTCGGCCATGAGCGCGAGCACAGCCTGCTCCCGTTCGGAGAGTACGTCGAGACTCGAGGCAGCGCCTTTGCGCATCAGACGCGTGACCAGGGTTGGGTCGATGACTGTTTCGTCGTCTGCAACCCGTGCGAGTGCGTCCACGAGCACCGCGATGTCGGAGACGCGGTCCTTGAGGAGATATCCCGTCCCGCGGGGTGCTTCCTGGAGCAGTTGCATCGCGTAGCGGGTCTCGATGTGGTGGGACAGGACGAGCACGCTCACCCCGGGATGTTGCGCGCGGATCGCAGCCGCCGCTCGGAGTCCCTCGTCGGTAAACGTCGGGGGCATCCTGATGTCCAGTACGACGACATCGGGGTGGTTCAGCGCCACTTCCTTCAGCGCGTCTTCGGCGGTGCCAACCGTGGCCACGATGGCGCAGCCGGCTTCGGCGAGGAGACGCGAGAGTCCTTCCCGCATCAGGACGGAGTCGTCCGCGATCACGACGCGCACGGTGCACCCGCCTCAGCGTTCGGGATCGGCACGCGGACACGGAACACCGTGCCTCCGGACTCACGGTCAGCCACCTCGAGCTCGCCGCCGAGGGCTGCCAGGCGATCGGCGAGATCTCCGAGCCCGTGACCTCCAGGGTCCGCTCCTCCCATGCCGTTGTCGCTCACCTCGAGCACGATGTCGTTGCCTCGGCGGTCGAGTATGACTCCCGCCTGGGTCGCTCGTGCGTGCTTGGTGATGTTGGCCAGGGCTTCGGCGGCCGCGAAGTACATCGTGGCCTCGATCGCCGGCCCGAACCGGTCCTCGCAGAACCGAGTCGACACATCGAACGGGAGGGTCCTGACCAACGAGGTGAGAGCCACGCCGAGACCCTCCTCGACGAGGGCAGCTGGCCTGATGCCGCCGGCGAAGTCGCGTACTTCGGCGAGTGCTCGTTCCAGCTCCTCTGTGGTTTCCCTGATAGTCGGATCGGCTTCCGCCACTTCGTCCAATTGGGCATGGGCGCGCAGGAGTTGGCCTGCCACCCGTTGCTCCAGCTCAGCCACGAGTTGGCTTCGTTCGGCGTCGGCGGCCTCGACCAGGCGCTGCCGGGAGCTCTCGAGCTCGTCGACGCGCGAGCGGAGGTCGGCCTGCATCCGGGCGTTGCCGATCGCCAGTCGGGCGGCGGCCAGCGCGCCGTCGGCGAGCGGCTGCTCCACGAGGACGGCCGGATCGTGCACGAGTACGGCTTCCAGGTTGTCGGGAGGTCCAGTCGCGATCGGGATGATGGTGCGTCCCGGCGGGAGGTCGATGGGCCGTCCCAGCTCGTCGATGTACTCCTCAGATCCCGGCAGTCGGTAACCGATGGTCAGCGACGGGTCGCCCAGGGCCCGCCCCAGCTCAGCGGCCAGGCCGGTGCTCCGCGGTTCGAGGGTGGCGACCAGATCTCCCAGGGTCGCTTCGCTCCACACGCGCGTCCGGAGCCCCAGGAGCAGTACACATGCAGCAGCACAGACGAGGAGGTCGTAGGCGCCGAGCAGCGCACTTCCCAGGTTGCCGTCGCTGCGGTGGCTGAGCACGTCGAGGGCGATGACGACGCTGAGCCCGATCACCGGAAGCCCGACAACAGACCGGGCACGTCGGGTGGCGCCACTCGCCGACAGCACGGACCAGCAAACCGTTCCCACCATGCAGGCGGCACAGATGACACCGGTCCAGGAGGCGGTGACAGTACCCGCGAGGATCGAGGCTCCGAAGGTGGCCACCACGCCGATGGCTAGGCGCCTGTCACGCATCGTGCCCGAGGGGTACGCCGCGACTGCGAGGACCAGGGCGCCCCGGTGCGCGTATGCCGCCGCGGGTAGCACGGAGCCGGCGAACCATAAGGCGGCCGCGAGAACCAGCAGCAACCCGGTCCTGCTGGTGGGCCGGTGCGCCCAAGCGACACTACCCGCGAGAAGCAGGACGAGCCCGACGTACGGGTCGACCGTGGAGAGCAGGGCAGGCGACAGATCCATCACTCTCCATGCACGTCGCGGCCGGCGGCCGGCTCATCATCTGTGGTCATCGAAGCCGAATCCAGGGGTGGGTGGTCCACAGCTCCCGACCGAGACAGTGCGGGGCCAACGGGTCGGTGATGACCGGGTCGGCGAGGATCAACCGGTTCCCTTTCAGCGACCAGGTGAGCGTGGTGCGGTCCCCGGGGAAGTCGAGCCGGTCATGGAAGACGCGATACGTGTCGCCGGCTGGGAGGGCAGGCATCGGTTTCGCCGTCGGCCGGTTGAACCGCTCGAGCAACGAGGCGTTTCCGTCCTTGAAGGTGACGTCGAAGACAAGTTCGCGGTGGTTGCGTTCACCAGCAGGGAAGCAGTGGGCCTCGTCGCGAGAGAGGACGGTCCGGTAGGTCCCGTTCAGGACCGACGCGCGGTTGGCTGTGGGGCTCGGCGAGGGCGTGGCTGGGGCGCAGGTCGGTACGGCGGGATGGTCGCCCAACGAGTTCTTCAGGTCTCTGATCCGGGCGATCAGTGAACGGTTGTCGCCGTTCGCGTCGATGTGGGAGTACACCGATTGGACGGTCTGGCGCAGCCTGTTGATCTCGGAGGGGGAACTCTCTACGAAATGAAGCGACGTGCCGCAGATCCCGGTCAACCCGGTCTGATCCTCGTTTGCCGCCGCTTGCTCGGCAGCCGGGAGCGCTGTGGATGCAGCATCGGTGAGCGCTTGTCGTTGAGCGTCGTTCAGGGAGGCGAGGACGCGTGGGTTGATGATCACGACGTACGGCTTGGGCCAGAGCGTGAGGTTCCCGGTGACGAACGAGGCCGAGCGTTGGTACTGACCCTGGTAGATCGACAACAGTTGTTGCTCGTAGCCGTCGACCCCGGCGACCGACGCGTCGCTCGGGAGCGGGCGGGGGGTTCCCCCGAGCGTCCGGATCGTCCAGTCGGCGACCTTGCCCTCCTGGATCCCGACCGTGGCGCCGTGGAAGTCGGCGGGTGAGCGGAATGCGTGGTGCACACCCAGCATCCGGCGCAGCGGTCCCGGCAGCACAGCGAGTCCGGTGACTCCGACCGATTCGGTCCCGCGCAGCATCTGGGCGGGGATGCCGGCGCCAAAGACCCGAGCCTGGAGTGTCTGGCTGTCGATCAGCAGCGGAGCCAGCAGCGGCTGAAAGTCGTCATCGCCGACCTCGTCGAAAGCCCGGGCACCCACGAATGCCATGTCGACTCGACCGGTCGCGACCGCGCGGATGGCCCGAATCTCCATGTCGGTGTGGCCACGCGCCCATTTGCTGTGCAGCGTGAAGCCGATCGACCCGTGGCTGGCGGAGCCGACCGCCTGCGTCCACGCACCGACCTCTGCCGGTGGTGCGTCCAGGGGGTCGGCCACGGTCAGCCGCAACCGAGGAAGCGTCGCCGAACCTCCAGCCCGGTCCGGTGCGCGGCACCCGCCAACCATGACAGCCATGACGGCCATCAGCGCCACGCCTCGGCTGCTCGGCCGAATCTGCATGGCCCACCTCGCTGTCCAGCACGTTCGTGGCTTCGGGTGCTGCTGGTCTCGAAGATGCCGTTCCGCACCAGGATCCCGGCCCGGCCTCGCCTCAGCAAGAAGACAGTTCGGTCCTTGTCGCAGCCGAAGGGGGCGCAGGAGGGGGTCGCGCGGGCTTGCGTGCGGGCATGTCGCACCTCTGACCCCGACTGTCCGCGTCCGTCAGGCGGCTGCCATCCGTGTGGGCACCGGTGCCTAGCGTTGCCACTCCGTGGAGTCACGGAGCCGGCGTGCGGTCGCCTGGTGCTGCCGCAACGTCGCGGACCCGTAGGCACGCGACAATGGCCTGGTGCCCGTGCGCGTGTCATTGGTTGCGTCGGCCGTGTCGGTCGGCTGCTACTCGCTGTTCCTGGCGCGGGACGCGCCCGGGTTCAGCTTCGCCGGGTCCAGCCTGGCAGGCGCCGCGGCCCTCCTCGGCGCGGCCTGGCTGCTCGCCCTGGCCGGCGGCGGCCTGGCCCGATCCTCGGATCGCCGACGAGCCGGCGTTCTCGTCACGCTGGCGGCGATCGGGTGGCTGCTGGCCGAGTGGGACAACCCTGAGTCCGCGCCGGCGGTTGTCTTCTCCCTCGGCCTGGTGTTCTTCGCCGTGGCTCCGGCAGTGCTCGCGCATGCGGTGGTCACGATCGGGGGAGTCGATACCCGCACTCAGCACGCGATGGTCGCCTCGAGCTACCTGATCACGGTCGTGCTGCTCGGACTGGCGCCCGCGCTGTGGACCGACCCCACCGCGACGGGCTGCGTCGACTGTTCGCGAAACCTGTGGCTGATCGCGAACCGCCCAGAGCGCGCGACGACCCTGGCGGAGTGGGGGTTTCGAGCTGCGACCGTGTGGGCGGCGGCAGCGGCCGGCATCCTGGTGTGGCGGGTAGCACGCTCCTCGGCGGCTCGGTTCCGGACGGTCGGCTCCACCGAGGCGCTCGGGTGCCTGTTCCTGCTCGTCGCTGCATCGACCTTCGCGACCGGGGCCATGCGCGGCTACGTGCCCACCAACGGCCGGACGCAGGACCTGTGGTGGGCCTCGGCATTGCTGCTCGCAGGGATCGGCGCCGACATCCTGTGGGGCCAGGCGCGGAACGCTCGCCTGCGCCGCCGCATCGCCCGGCTCGTCGTCGACCTCGAGTCCGCACGAGTGGGCGGCGGGATCGAGGCCGCGATGGCGCGTCTGCTCCACACCAACCAGGCGAAGCTCGCCTTCCCCGTCGGCCCATATGGGTACGTCGATCTCGCGGGCAACCCGGTCGAGCTCGCCGACTGGCACACACGCGCCTCCCTGGTGCACGCCGGCCAGGAGCTGGCTGTCGTCCAGGCGGGCGGCGCCACCACCGACATGGCCGAGGTGGCCGACGGTCTGCATCTGAGCCTGCAAGACGCCGGTCTGCGAGCTCAGGCCGCCCATCAGGCCCGCGAGCTCCAAGCCGCGCGCCTGCGGATCGTGGAGGGGGCCGATGCCGAACGCCGAAGACTCGAGCGGGACCTACACGACGGAGCCCAGACACGACTAGTCGCGCTCCTGATCAGGCTCAGGCTGGCCGCCGCCGAACGGGACTCCCGCGGTGCTGTCGACGAAAGCATCCGCAGAGCCGTCGACAATATCTCCGAGGCGATCGACCAGCTTCGCGCCATCGCCCGCGGCGTCAACCCCTCCCTGCTCCAGCCTGCGGGCCTCGCCGCTGCCCTGGAGTCACTGGCGGAGTCGGAGCCGCTCACGCTGCGAGACATCGACCTCGCCAGAACCTCACCCGCCCTCGAGTCCACCGCCTACCTGCTCGTCGTACGGGCGCTGCGGCGGGCACCCACCGTTGTTGACCATTGGTCGACCACACCGCTCACCAGGCTCGAGCTGACCGTCTCCGCGCCGCGCGTGGATCTCGGGGGACTCGACGACCGGGTCGCCACTCTGGGCGGCACCCTGCGCTGCCTGCCCGACGAGCAGGAGTGCGTGCTCATCGCCGAGCTTCCGGGAGTCACCGACTGACCCCTCCGGGCCCCACCTCGCACTCTCAGTGACAGCACCGACTCCCGCCGTGGCAGACCGGTGCGCACACCGACGCGGGGAGATCCCTGGGTTCCTAGCGTCGGGACCCAGGAGGTGCATCATGAGCACACACAGAACCATGCTCGGATCGTTGGCGACGGCGGCGCTGATCGCGGGTGTCACGCAGGCCCCCTCACCGGCAAGCGGGCCCGGGCCGAGCCCAGACGACATCGCAAGGGCCTCGGGCACGCCGGCGTACCGACTCATCGACGTCGGAACCTTCGGTGGTGACCACGCAGAGCTGGACGGCCCGGCCGTCAACATCACACCGGACGGCGTGGTACTCGGCTCAGCGGCAACCACGACACCCGACGCCGACTACCCGCTGTTCAACCCGTTCGGTTCTCTCGACATCGACCTGCTCCACGCTTTCGCGTGGCAGCACGGTCACCTCACGGACCTGGGGTCGCTCCCGGGCAACACCAGCAGCTACGTGTTCGAGCAGAACGCCAGTGGGGTCGGGGTCGGCCAGTCCGAGACAGGCACGCCCGACGCCACCAACGGCTACCCCGCCAGCCATGCGGTCATGTTCCACCACGGTCACGTCCGTGACCTAGGCACACTGCCCGGTGGGGACGAGTCAGTGGCCCTGGCCATCAACGACCACGGGCAGGCAACGGGCTTCGCCGACAACGGCACCCCGGACCCGTACTCCCAGGTCGGCTACGCCACGCAGACACGTGCGTTCGTCTGGAAGGGCGGACATTTGACCGATCTCGGCACGCTGGGAGGACCCGACGCCACCGTCGCTACACAGAACGCATCGGGTCAGATAGCAGGCGACTCCTACCTCAACGACACCCCGGACCCGTTCACCGGTGTGCCCACGACCCACCCGTACCTGTGGACCCACGGCCATATGCACGACCTCGGCACCCTCGGCGGGACGCAGTCGGCCACGACGTGGCTCAACGACCGCGGTGAGGTCGTGGGAAGCAGTTCGCTTCGAGGTGACCAGATCAACCCTGCGTACCTGTGGACCGGAACCCGGCTCCTCAACCTCGGCACGGTCGGCGGCACCTTCGGCCTCGCCTGGTACATCGACAACAATGGCGACGTCGTCGGATGGTCAAGCCCGGCCGGCGACGACACCGTCCACGCCTTCCTCTGGCGGCACGGAACGATGACCGACCTCAACGACGAAGCCTCCACACAGTGCACCTTGGCCGAAAGCGTCAATGCCGCAGGCACAGTCGTCGGCGGCTCCTGCGACGGCCGCGCCCTGCTGTGGGCAGGAGGACACCAATACGACCTCGACACCTTGGTCGGACCCACCGACGTACAGCTCACCGAGGCCGCCTACATCAATGCGCGAGGCGACATCGCCTCCATCGGGATCCTCCCCAACGGAGATCAGCACGTCTTCGTACTGCAGCCGACTGGTTCGCGACTGTCCGCACCGATGAACCGCTCCTCGGCACGGACCGAAGCCAGCCAGCCTCCGAGCTTCCGACCGTGCCTTGCAGATCCGCGACTGCTCCTGCCGCAGATGCGCGCGTGCGTCGCGCACAACGCAGAAACAGGCCGTGGAGATAGGCCCGGCAGTCGCTGACGACGGCACCGCATCCAGCGACAGTCCGCACTCCCAGACCGAACGGACGGTCATGACGGCAATTGCCGCATGACCGTCCGTTCCTGTGCAATCACCACAGCCAAACCCGTCACCCGCAGAGGCATGGGACTGTCGCGTCACGACCGGCTTGAAGCGGCGGTACGACCTGGCCGCTGTCGCGGTATGGGATGGGCCGCTTCGCGGCTGGAGTGACGCAGGTGAGATCGCGCCGACACGCGGCGATATGACGCATCTGGGCGGTGAGTGGTGGAGGGGATTCACGGCCCTGAGGGGCTGATGGTCGGCTTTGGCCGTGCGGGGAACCGCGGAACGGGATCTAGGTGATCGCCTCGCGGTGCACCCAGTCGATGAGCTCGTCGGAGGCGAGAGTCCGCACGCGGGCTGCGTACCGGGCGAGGTCGGCGTTGTCGAGGAGGTCGCGCCACTGGCCACTTGTGCCGCGGCTGAAGAATGCGGCGGGGTCGATCCACAGCCGACCACCGCCGGGGACGCTCGTGTCGGCCCTGCTGCGCATCGAGTCGAACGTCGCCGCTTGGACCAGGCGGCGCCATCGGTGCTCGTTGACATGGATGCCGAAGCGGGCGGCCAGCTGCCGCATCTGGCCCTGCAGGTCGTCCTTCAGGTCGTCGTAGTGCAGGTGGACGACGTCGAGCTCGTCGGCGGCGTCGCGGAACGTCTGTAGGTGCTCGACGGTTCGCCGCAGCGAGGACCCGATCTGCGTCGACGGCGTGTCGTCGTCGACCCATTGCCAGAAGCGGTTCTGCTCGCCGTCGGGCCGAGGAGGCTGTCGTCGCAACGGTCCAAGCTCGATTCCGTCGATCGCTGCCGCCCGCTCGCGGGCCTTGAGGAACGCGCCGATGTCCCAGTTGTCGATGTGGTGGTCGATCGACAACGCGACGTCGCGGGGGTCACGCCCGACGCAGATGTAGGTCACGGTCGGATCGTTGGGTATCCCGTCGAGCGGCGTGTGGGTCTTGATGAACCGGCGGTGCGACTGGGCGTGCAGGTCCGCGAACACCTCCGTGCGGGCCCGGGTCACCATGTCGATCCACGGCGAAAGCGTGTCCAATGGGAGCGTGAGCTCCGGTTCCTGCAGGATGAGCAGCGCGCAGATCATCTGCGTCCATGTCGTCCCGCACTTCGGTGGCGCAGCGATGATGATGTCGCCGGGGCGAAGTTCGAAGCCGTCCCAGCGGTTGCTGTCGTAGACAGTCCCCTCATAGCGACGCACGGCCGCCATCCTCGCAGCCGTTCCGATCCGGTGAGACCCCGAAGCTCCACCGTGCACGACATCCCCGGCGAGGGTCTCCCGGTCGTGACCGGCCGCTCCACACCAACCCTGACGGGGACTGCACACTCAGCCGTGGCCGACTGATGAAGCCTCTCAAGACCCGTCCAGCACCAGGACGCGGACCGCACGAGCAAGACTCACAGCGAGCCGTCGCCGCGAGCGCCTAGCGTGACCACTTGCGGCGGTGTGGCGCACCCTGAAAGCGGCGTCTTCGTTCGTCGGCCAGAACGCCGCAGTCACTTGGCGGGGGACTGGCAGGTGTGGGCGATGCGAGAGTAGGCGACCCCATGAAGCGTAGCTTCAGAGCCGACCGCTCTGTATGACAGTCAACCGCGGTTACTTCTTGCCCCAGATGCTTTCCTGCAAAGCGGTGTCACCGGCCGACTGGAACTTCGCGAGCTTGTCACCCCGAAAGGTCAGAACATCCGCCTCGTCCGCGGACTGGCCGTCTGCGGTAATGCGGGTCAGCACGACGACATGATCGCCGTCGGCGATGAAGTGCTGCGGCTCAGTCCGGAAGGACTTGCTTGCGAGCGTCATGAAGAAACCCGCGACCTCGTCCCTGCCTCGGTAAGTGCCGCTGATGGTGCTGTTGCCTGGCACGATCCACTCGATGTCGTCGGCCATGTCCTTCATGGCACCCTCGAGGTCACCGGCGCCGAAGGCCTGGTACGCGGCTTGGGTCGCAGCCTTGTTCTCTGCAGCGGACATTGGAATCCTCCTGGACTGTCCTGATCTACTCACTGAAGCCGAGCGCAGGTCAGCCCGTCAAGACTCACCGACGACAACGACTTCGCCGCGGGCAGTACCGGCTGAGCAACATCCAGGTTGCCCGGCTGAGCAACATCCAGGCTGCCGAGCCTGGTCGGCTGGCTGCTGCCGCGACCTGCCCGTCCGGCAGGCGAGTCTTTCTGGGCGGTAGGGCGCCGGGCCTGAGGGCGCTGGGTAGGTTCACCAGCACGGCGCTGATGGCCTCCCCGGTTGAGGCAGTGATCGGTGTGGCCGGCTGGTCGTCGGGGCGGTGGCACTTGCATTCCTTCTATCGCGTGTTGTCTGGCGATTTCGTATCCGGGTCGCTTCAGGGGTGAACGTGCACGTGGCCCGTGGTGGTCGCCTTTCGAACTGCGCTGACTCGTCGCCTCCTGGCGAAGTTGCGCAGTGCCGGCTATGGAAGGTCACCCAATGGCGACGGTGCGACGCGCCTTTCCGCACGTTCGGATGGCTTCTGCCGGAGCGGCGGGCGTGTGGTGTGGGGTGGTGTTGGCGCGGCTGGACGGGGTGTCCGCCCAGCCATCCCGTTGATGTCGGGTCGGGGAGGGTGTTCAGCTGGTTGGCGGGAGCAGGTGGGGAAGGGCGCGGCTGAGCCCCTGCCGCCACGCGGAGAGCTCGTGGCCGCCAGGGTGCTCCACGTGGACGAGGTCGAGGCTCGCCTCGTCCGCGGCCTTCCAGAACTCTCGGTTGGACCGTAGGAGTGCGGGATCCTCGGCGGCCCCGGCTTGCATCCACAGCCGAAGTCCTGAGACCGCCTGCACCTCGGCCGCGATCTGGCTCCCGGACAGCCGCACGTCGTCGCCCGGCCACCACAGCGCGGCGGAGGCGGTGGCGACCCGGCTGAAGAGGCCCGGCCACTGCGAGGCAACGTGCAGGGCCGCGTTGCCGCCCAGGCTGTGTCCCATCACGACGCGTCGTGCCGGCTCGGCGGTGACCGCTTCGGACAGGTCGAGGAATCGCCGGATCGTGTGGACCAGCCTGTCCAGCAGCACCGGGTCGGTCAGTGCGGCCACCCGCGTCGGACCGCGTGTGGTCGAACCCTCTATCGACTCGACGTAGATCGTGGTGAGCGGCCCGATGATCTGGTCCTCCTGCAGCGAGCACATCAGCTCGGGGATCCCTGCGTCGATCATCGGTCGGCCGTCGAAGACAACGGCGAGTGACGCGCCCGCGGAGCGCGCGTCGACGGGCGCCTGCACCCAGAGCACAGTTCCGTCCTCGAGAGCGTGACATTGCATCCTGCGCTCCTCCGGTCAGTTGTTTGACGGTTGTTCTTGGTTCTACAGCGCCAAAGCACACTCCCGCTTGATCACCGTCGCCGTGCGCGCACCCACACGACGTGCAGACCTACCACGCGACAAGTGAGCTGACCCGGTCCCGGCTGTGAGACGGAATGACGTGGTTGCGAACCGCGCGGCTCGTGTCAGATGCGCGCGTCGTGTGCCGGCGTAGGGGCGTCCTCACAGTCGGGCGAGCGCTGCCTTCAGCGGGTCGAGCCCGATCGGGCCCAGGTTGAGGGCGGCGGTGTGGAACTCCTTGAGATCGAACCCCGGGCCCTTGTTCGCCTTCACCTGGTCACGGGCTTGCAGCCAGATCCGCTCCCCGACCTTGTACGACGGTGCCTGACCCGGCCAGCCGAGATAGCGGTTGACCTCGAACTCGACCTGGCCGGCCTCCGACCGCGAGTGCGTGAGCATGAACTCGAGCACCCGCTCGGCGTCCCAGACCTCACCGGGTCGCCAGCCGTAGGGGTTGTCGGTCGGGATCGTCAGTCCGAGGTGGACGCCGATGTCGACGATCACCCGGGCCGCGCGGAAGCCCTGCATGTCGAGGAACCCGAGTCGGTCGCCCGGGTCCGCGAAGTACCCCAGCTCGTCCATGAGTCGCTCGGAGTAGAGCGCCCATCCCTCGCCGTGGCCGCTGATCCAGCACATCAGCCGCTGCCACCGGTTGAGCAGGTCGGACTGGTGGACGACCTGGGCGCACTGGAGGTGGTGCCCGGGCACGCCCTCATGGAACACCGTGGTCGTCTCGCGCCAGGTCGAGTACAGCTTCTGGTCGTCGGTGAACGAGAACCACATGGTTCCGGGGCGGGAGAAGTCCTCGGACGGCGGCGTATACCAGGCACCGCCGTCGTTGATCGGCGCCACCTTGCAGGCGATGGTCCGGATCGGGTCGGCGATGTCGAAGTGCACGCCGTTGAAGCTGGCCAGGACGGAGTCCGCCTTCTCCTGCATCCACTCCTCGAACGCCTCCCGGCGGCCGCAGTCGCGTGCCGGATCGCGGTCGAGCGCTTTGACCGCGTCGTCGACCGAGCCACCCTGGACGATGCGCTGGGCGGTCTGCGCCATGTCGTCCTCGATCCGCTTGAGCTCCTCCCAACCCCACCGGTAGGTCTCCTCGAGGTCGACCTCGGCGCCGAGGAAGTACCGCGACTCCAGCGCGTAGCGGTCGCGGCCGACCCCATCGGTCTCGCGGCCGCGCGGGGCCAGGTCGGCTTCGACGTACCGCCCGAACTCGGCGTACGACGCCGAGGCTCGGGCCGCGACCTCGGTCAGCCCTTCACGCAGCCCGTCGGGAGCCGCCGCGACGAGGTTGTCGAAGTAGTCGCCAGCAGCGCCCTCCTGACCGGTCCAGCCGCGGACCTGGCCGGCCACCTCGACGTACTGCCGGCGCGCCGAGACCCGACCGGCCGCCGCCTCGACCTCGAGCGTCTCCCGGTAGCCCGCCAGGGCAGCCGGCACCGCGGCCAGCCGGTCGCCGATCGTCCGCCAGTCGTCCTCGGTTGCCGTCGGCATCAGGTCGAACACCTCCCGCACCTCATGGAGGGCACTACTGATCACGGAGAACGCAGAGCGCTCGAAGCCGGACTCGGCCTTCTCGAGCTCGAGCCCGACCCGCTCGACGAACGCCTCCTTGGCGATCCGCTCCCGCTCGTCGGTGGGCTCGAGCGAAGCCACCTCGGCGAGCGCCCGGCGGTTGAGCTCCTCCCGGGCGTCGTGGCCGGAAGGGGAGAGGTCGGGCAGCCGGTCGTCGTAACCGGGGATACCCGCGAAAGTGGCGGTGAGCGGGTCAAGGGCGACAACGTCCTCGACGTACTGATCAGTTCGAGCGTCGACAGGTCGGGTCATCCCGCGACCCTATGCGGCGCCACCGATGATCCGCAGGCCAGTTCCCGGGCGACACGCTCGACTCACCCGGGACGTCGGACGTCCACCCGCTCCTTCGCCTACGCCGCCGAGCGTTTGCGTTCGACTTCACGCATCGACAGGTCAATGCCTCTCGGGTGGCCGATCCCGGCGGAATGAGGCGAGGCAATCGCGGCGGTATGACCGCGGCTGCTGGCTCGGCGGAACTACCCAGGTGATCGGTTGATCTGACGGGCCCGGAACCGGCGCTGGTGGTCTCAGGGCCTTCGGCGTCCTGACAATGCTGGCTTGCCTGGTTCGCGGTCACCGATGGTCGGACGTGACGACGCGCGGCGTCAGCTCGAAGGAGCGGCGGCGGCGCGGATGGGTGAGCCCGCGCTGGTACTGGTGAGTGGAGAAGCTGGTATCGCCAAGACACGTCTTGTCGGGGTGACCACCGATCTCGGAGATCAGGGAGCGTGGCCTCAGAGGGCGGGCGGACCCTTCCCTCGAGCTCAACCCGAGCGCTACGGCGCGGGTGGCTGCTCGGTGTCCGAGTTCGGCGACAACCCGTTGAGCATGGAGTCGATCCCCACTTCTGCCACTCGCGCGCTCGGCGTGTAGCCGAGCACCACTGGCAGGAAGTGGTCGGAACGCAGCGCTTTCAGCCGGAGATCGCTGACGGCTCGCACAGTGGCCCGTCGGCCGGTGCGCCGGAGCAGGGCGATCTCTCCGAAGCCTTTCCCCCGGAGGAGGGTGGCCACGATCCTTCCATCCCTGACCACCTCGGCCTCGCCCGACTCGATCACGTAGTAGCGGTCACCGGCCTCGCCCTGCGTGAAGACGGCCTGACCTGCTGAGACGTCGACCGGTTCGAGTCCGCGCGCGAGCTGCTCGATGGAGGGCAAGGGCAGCGGATGCAGCATCGCAACCATTCGCAACAGGGTGATGTCGCGGTCGCGCACACCGATGGACCGGTCCATCCGACGAAGTCGCCGCCAGCACACGACTGCGCTCACAGGACACAGCAGACCCACCACGACGAGGGTTGGACGTATGCCGATCCAGTCAACGGTCAGCGAGGCAGCCAACGCTCCGAGCCCGATGGACAGGGCCACCACGCTCTCGAGCACCCCGAAGACCCGGGCCAGCACCGCATCTGAGGCCAGACGGGCCAGCAGCGTGAAGCCACTGAGATCGATCAGAGCGTTCCCGACGCCCACGCAGGCGAGCAAGCCCAAAGCCGCGAGCCGGTATGGGACGACCCCCATCATCGTGACCGGCAGTCCCCACAGCACCACCCCGACGGCGAACCATGTCCCCAGGCGCTGGGTCCCCACCAGCAACGATGCCCCGAGCGATCCCAAGACGGCCCCTGCCCCGATCGCCGCGGTCAGCACACCCACGCCGGGTTCGCCGGTGCCGAGCTGGTCGATGGCGACCACCACCGTGAGAACAGTGAGGGCTCCCCGCGTGAGTGACTGTGCGGCCGCCAGGGCAATGATCAGGGCGAGATCGGCGTCCCGACTGACGGCACGGATCCCCTCGACCGCATCCTGAACGAGGTTGCTCTCCTTAGGGGCCGAAGGCCGCGGCGGGGCGTCGTACCGCAGCCGGACCAGGAGAACCGAAGCCAACAACGAGGCGCCCGCTGCCGCGGCGAACACCACGGTCACGCCGGTCAGCTCCAGGAGGACCGCTGCGATCAGTGGACCCGCGAGGGTCGCGGCGGAATCAAACAACCCTCGGACCACGTTGGCGCTGGCGAGCTCGTAGCCACTGCGGCACAGTGACGGGAGAAGAGCCGAGTGGGCAGGGCGGAAGAGAGTGGCAGCGATGGTCGACACAACCGCCAGGACATAGACGACCGACGTCGGCCCACCCACACCCACCACCACCGCCGCTGCGCCCGTGACCAGGCCCCGCAGCAGCGAGACCAGGATCAACACCCGCTCCCGGCGCCCGCGGTCAGCCATAGGAGACAGAAGTGGCGCCAGGATGGCCGACGGCACCATGCGAAGAAAGCCGACCAGTCCCACTGCAGTGGCGCCGCCGTCGCGGAACGCCACGATGCCGAGTCCGACGGTGAAGGCCCACTCGGCCGTCCACGCGGCCAGGAAGCTGAGCTGAGCCCGTCGGAGGTCGGGATTGCGGGCATTGCTCGTGAACGCGCCCACCGCATCGCTCCACCTGCCAGGCGCCCGGCCACCCTTCACCCGGCGACGGTATCGCCCCCGGCCTCGCGGCTGTTCCTTCGACGAGCTTGAGAGCGCATGGGCGACCCGGTCCTCCCGGTAGCTCGGCGTCGACGAAGCGGTAGGGTGCGGCCTCGAACAGATGGCTGAGGCGCATGTGGCCGGACGGGGAGCGATGAGTTGGACTCGGTGTCGCACGACGTGCCACTGAGCCCTGCCAGCCGGCGACCCCCGCGTGTGCTGGCAGTCTTCGCCCACCCGGACGACGAAACGCTCTGTGCCGGCGGGACGCTGGCCAAGTACGCGAGTGCCGGGGCTGAGGTGCGGGTCGTCTCGCTCACCAAAGGGGGAGCCGGCCAGATCCGCGACGCCGGCGCAGCGACCCGCGCGACGTTGGCAGCGGCCAGGGAGACAGAGTTCCACGTTGCGGGCACGCATCTCGGGCTGACCGAGACCAGATGCCTCGACTATCCAGACGGTGAGCTGTCAGACATCGACGCTCGGGTTCTGGTCGAGTTGGTGTCTCAACTGCTCGGCGAGCTCGATCCCGACGTGGTGATCACGTTCGGGCCGGACGGATTCTCCGGCCATCCTGATCACGTAGCTGTAGGGGCAGCGGTCACCGCAGCCTGCTACACGAGGCGATCCTCCTCCCCGACGCGCCTGTTCCACTGCCACCGGCCACACAGCAGGATGTTGCTGCGCGATCGCCTGGCCGGCTGGGTCGTCGAGATGACGACCCGCTTCAAGGGCACGAAGGACTTCGTCCATGCCATGTCGGTCTTCTCGAGAGAGACGACGGCGCTCGGGTACGCGGCCGACTTCGTCAACGTCGAGTGGTTCCCGTCCGGCACCTACCTCATCGAGCAGGGAGAGGCCGCGACGACGATGTATCTCATCCTGTCGGGTCAGGTCGAGATCCGCCGGGAGGACGTAGACGGCGACGTGAGACGGGTGAACGTCCTGAGAGCGGGACAGTTCGTCGGAGAAGAGGGGATTGCCACGGGTCGGGCCCGCAACGCTCATGTGGTCGCCACCGATGACGTCACGACCTTGACGTTCTCGACTCCCGCGCCCATCACCGTCGACGAGTCCCGGGTGCAGGCACAGCTGCTGCACACCAGATCTCTTCCGACAGGGGATCGCGTCGACGCGAGGGTGGACACATGTATCGACGTCTCCGACTTCGTCGACCACAAGATCCGAGCGACCGCCGCGCATCGCACGCAGTACCCGATCGATCCCACCTTGTTCCCGCGAGACATCCTCCAGGAGATGTTCGGTTTCGAGTACTTCATCCGGGTCCTGCCGGAGCGAGAGCTCCGCACGTCGCTCCTCGATGACGAGGGCGGGGACGTTTAGCTCCAGAGTCCGCGAGCGCGCTAGAGCTCCGCTGCCAGGTCGTCGAACAACGCGGTGGAGAAGTACCTCTCCATCCGGTCGGGCAGGATCGTGCCGACATGGTGGCCGGGGCCGAGGCGCTCGGCGAGCCTTCGCGCTGCGGCGATGTTGAGCCCGCTCGACGGGCCGATGGCCAGGCCGCGACGGGCGAACTCCCGCGCTGTGGCCATTGCCTCAGGCTCCGGGACCCTGACGGGGTCATCGAGTCCGACCGCCACGGGATCGAGGAGCCTGCTCATGCCCTCGACCACACCCGGTATCCCACCCACGACCACGGGTTCACCCTCCGCAGTGACGGTGGCCGTCGGGAGCGCTTGTGCGATCACGGTGTCGTGGCCGAGCTCCCGGAGCGCCTGCGCTATTCCCATCAGGGTGCCACCGGTGCCCACACCGGCGACAAAGCCGTCGAGCCGCAGGCCGACCTGCTCGATCAGCTGAGGTCCGGTGGTGCCCTGATGGGCGAGCACGTTGCGCTGGTTCTCGAACTGCCGAATGGGGTACACATCGGTTGCTGTCGTCGAGTGTCGGACCAGCGCCTCGACTGCTCCGTCCATGCCCTGCTCGGCCGGGGTGAGAACCACCTCCCCACCGAGCCGACGGATCATCAAGACTCGTTCGCCACTGACGGTCTTCGGCATGTACGCCCGGAACCGGACGCCGACGGTGGCGCAGACCATGCTCAACGCGATCGACGTCGACCCGCTCGACGCCTCGACGACGACGGTGGAGGCACCCACCTCACCGGACTCGATGGCATGCGCAACGATGTCGGTCGCCATCCGGTCCTTCGTGCATCCGCTCGGCAGGAGGTACTCGAGCTTCAACCACAGCGTGCACCCGGTCCGGTGATCACGGACCGGGATGGTGGGAGTGTGGAGTGGAAGCCGCAGCAGCCATGACGCTCTCTCGACCAGCTCCGCTTCTCGATCCACGAGCCGCCAGCATGCCACGGTCCGCGGTTGGCGCGGTGCCTGATCACCTGCCATCGTGACCGGATGCGGCCAGCAGCGATCCGAGCAGTGTGCCCTTTCCGGCTCGTCATGGACGAGGACATGGCACAGCTCGACCGAGAGATCGCGATGGTCGATGCCGGTGCGGGGGCGACATTGTTCGAGGAGGGCGACGCAGCAGACGGCGTCGCCTCGATCGTCGAGGGGAATGTCGAGATCCTGAAGCGGGGCGTTGTCCTGGCGACGCTCGGCCCCGGGACGGTTGTCGGGGAGCTTTCGATGTTCGTGCCATCCGCATCCCGCAACGCGACCGCCAGGGCGAGCACACCGGTGCGGATGATCAAGTGGCGCGCGGAAGACCTCCAGGACCGTCTTGCCCGGCATGAACGTCTGGCCACCGCGATCGTGGCCGACGTCGCATTCGTGCTGGCGGAACGGCTCGGTAGGACCACCAACGATCTCCTGTCGGTGCTCGACGCCGTGGGGACGCGCCTGCCCGTGTCAGAGTTGGAGCGTTTCCGCAGTCGAGCCGTGCAGTAGGCATGCCGCACCGGGCGCGTGATGTACGTTCACAGCATGCCGACACGCCGCGAGGTGATGCTGATCGCCGACATCGGCGGTTACACGGACTACATGCAGTTCCATCGCAGCATTCTCGGTCATGCGGAGGCCGCGACGACTCGCATGCTCGACAAGGTCGTCGACGCCGCCCGGGGTTTCGACCTGATCGATATCGAAGGCGACGCCGCATTCCTCTCGCGTGACGCCGCCAGCCTGAACGGCCCCGAGACGCTGAACGTCGTCACTGACGCGGTGGTCGCCCTGCACGGCGCCTTTCATGCGGAGCGTCGGCTCATCGAGCTCAACATGTGCCCGTGCGGCAGTTGCAAGAGGACCAGCGACTTGACGCTCAAGTTCGTCGCGCACGTCGGGGAGGTCGCCACCCAGACGATCAGGCATCGCAAGAGCATCGTGGGCCTCGACGTCATCCACGTTCACCGACTCCTCAAGAACCCGGTCGAGGTACCGGAGTATCTCCTCGTCTCCGACGAGCTCTACCGCGATGGTGGCGTTGCGGCTTCCGAGCTCGCGATGCACGAGATCCCCTTGGACCTCGAGGGCATCGGACAGGTGCAGTCACACTACGTCGACGTCGGTGACCTGGCCGCTCCACTTGCCGAGCCCTCGTGGCCGCAGCGGATCGGCGCCACGTTCGCCATGGTCGGCCGGGGGATCCCCTACGCCTTCGGGTGGCAGCGCCCGGGCGCCGTGAGCTCAGCCGGCTGACAGCAACGCCGCTGACGAAGCCCCGTGCCATGCGCCCAATCTGGGCGGATTGCCGCACCCACATCCGCCATGGGCTTGCGCCGCCAGCGCGCCTCGATTCCAGCGCGCCCGGATTCCAGAGCTCCCGGAACTGAGGGGTGCAGAGCACTCATCCGCTTCGCCCTCGGATGACCACTTGAGCGGTGGGGGGAGTCTTCTTCCTGACGTCGCGTGGCGACGCGAGTTCGAGCTCTAATTCCCAACTAGAGGTCGTGGCAGCGCTCGGACTGCCCCGCTGGGGTTGATTAGCGGACTGCGTTGGCTCTGTGCGCCTGACCTGCGCAGACACAATTTCGACCGATGAGCATCGATGATTGTTCGTGACCGTCCTGCGTCCCATCTTCGCCAGTCACTAGCGGAAATCGGAGAAGATGGCATCGCGTGTCGGAGCAGGACCGCAAGGTCAGGAGGCGGGCGTCTTCTTTGCGTCCCGCACAACCCTGGCCTCCGTCGGCCTGGCAGTCCTCGACTCCGCCCTTGACCCACGTGCGGCCGGCCCTCTCCCCGTGGGAGTTCGGTTCGGCGTGCCAGGGCGTTCGCCAGGGTTTGTCCGCGTCACACCGGGCGCCTCCTTGTGGAACGTAATACTGCGTTCTGAACCGAGGATTCAATCTTGTGATCGTCGCCCGATCCGACAGAACTGGACATCCTTCTTCAGGCCGAATCGGTGCCCGCGGAGCGGGTTTCACACTTCGGCACGCTGCGGGTCTCCACGGGTTTGGGTACCGTGCGACTGTGCCACGGCTTTGGCGGCAGGAGGATCTGCGATGACTGGGCTTACGGCCTCGACAGCCCAGGTGCCGTGGCTGGCAGGAGGGCTGGCCAGGCTGGCGCTTCACCATCCCATCTCTGCTCGGGAAGGGTTCGTCTGGTGAGGCGACTCTTGGCGACGGTGGCGGTGGTGGTGGGTGCGGCCACCTGCGTGCTCGCCGTCGGTGTCGCGGTTGCGGAGTTTCCGCGTGGCCTTGGCCTGCTTTGCTTGGTGTTGATCGCCGGTGCGACTGCCTGGTACGGCATTCTGCGCCGTGGGGTCGCACGGGTGGCGGGGCTGGCCGTAGCCGTCCTCGCCTTCGCCGGCGCATTGAGCCTTGTTGTGGTGGTGGGGGCACCGCTTGTCGATCTGCTGGTGGTGGGGGGTTTGTTGGTGACCTTGGCGGCCTCGCGTGGCACGCTCGCGGTGCATGTCGATCTTCCGAACGCCACCGCACCACGTCACCCCGTGTTGTTCTTCAACCCGCGCTCCGGCGGCGGGAAGGCGGAGCGTTTTGGGCTCGCCCAGGAGGCGCGCGGGCGTGGCATCGAGCCGATCGAACTGAAGGTCGGCGACGACCTCGAGGTGCTGGTCCGCGACGCGGTCGCGCGCGGCGCGGACGGCCTGGCGATGGCGGGTGGGGACGGCTCGCAGGCCGTCGTGGCCGCGGTCGCTGCAGAGTTCGGGTTGCCGTATGCGTGCGTGCCCGCCGGCACCCGGAACCATTTCGCGCTCGACCTCGGCGTGGACCGCGACGATGTGGTCGGTGCGCTCGATGCGTTCGTCGACGGTGGTGAGCGGTGGGTGGATGTCGGGGAGGTCAATGGCCGCGTGTTCGTCAACAATGTCTCGCTGGGGTTGTACGCCGAGGCAGTTCAGCGCGAGGGCTACCGGGACGCCAAGATCCGCACCCTGCTCGAGACCGTGCCAGAGGTTGTCGGCCCGAGGGGTGGCGAGCTCGATATGCGCTGGCGTGGGCCAGAAGGCCACGAGCACCGCGGTGGTGTCGCGGTGCTGGTATCGAACAACCGTTACCGGCTCGGCCGCGCGGTCGGCTCAGGTACCCGTCCACGCATCGATGACGGCCTGCTGGGTGTCACCGTCGTGGGGGCCGTCTCGTGGCGCGACGAGGAGGGCCGTTCCCTGCAGCAACCTTGGCGCGAGTGGTCTGCGCCGACGTTCAGGGTCGATGCTGAGCGGCCGGTCGCCGCGGGCATCGACGGCGAGGCGCTCGTGCTGGAAGCGCCGCTGAACTTCCGCATCCGACCGGGCGTACTGCGCGTGCGTGTCGCCCGTAAGCACCCGGGCGCATCGCCCTCCGCGACCCTTCCCGAGGGTATCCGGGCGGGTGCGGTCGAGCTGGCGCGAATCGCGATCGGCCGAGATCAGAAACGCTCAAGGTCAACGAGTCAACAATAGGAGCCAGCATGGAACTGATGGAAGTCACGGAACAGGCGAGGCTGCGCCGTGAGGACGTCGCATCTCGTCTGCACGCCCTGGCCGATGCGCTCGCCCGCAACAACGAGATCGAGTTCGACCGCGGCGGCCTGCGCTTCACCGTGCACGTGCCCGACGAGGTCGACTTCAAGTTGGAGATCGAAGTCGGGGACGACCGGCGCGAACTCGAGGTCGAACTGAGGTGGTGACCAGAGCGCGTGCCGTCCGCACCGGAACCCCGACCCACCGAAACGCAAAGGGTCGCAGCGCTGAGGCTGTGGCTGCGTCCGGCACACATTCGGGTGACGGGGACAGATGAGCTCCCCGCCTGCATCGGATCCGGTTGAGGAACGGCTGGCCAACCGGCTTACCGCCGGTCAGCACGAGGCGGGCAAACACCCCGCCCCGGCAATCGTCGCGCTGCGACGACTCGGCAGCTACGACCGGGCCGTCTACCGATCGGTTGCGGGCCTCTCCACACCGCTGCTCGACGCGCCCCTGAGACAGATATCCGACTTCGCTAACCACTCCAAGCCGTGGGTCCTCCTCGCAGGCTCTCTCGCCCTCCTGGGAGGGCGACCCGGGCGGCGTGGTGCGCTCACCGGACTCGCGGCCGTCGGCGCTGCGTCCCTGCTTGTGAACCAGCCAATGAAGATCGCGGGCGCACGCCCCCGGCCCGACTGGGATGCTCTCAGGGTCCCGCACCAGCGGCGGGTGCGGATGCCATCGTCGACCTCGTTTCCATCGGGCCACTCCGCGTCCGCGGCCGCGTTCGCTGTTGCAGTCGGAGACCTGCTGCCGCAGTACCGACTGCCCTTGCGGGTCGGAGCATCAATCGTGGCGTTCTCGCGCGTGTACACAGGCGTGCACTACCCCAGTGACGTTCTCGTCGGGGCCGCTGTCGGCGCCCTGGTCGGACGGTTGGCGTCGCGTACGGCGCGTCGCATAGGTGGGCTCGACGGGGATCAGCTGGCCGTGGGCCCCGTCAACTGACTCCGGGCGCTCTGGATTTGCTCCAGCAGCGTTCACTCTGAGCCCGTTGGCGGCCAAAGGAGTCGTGGTCTGAATTGGTGACTCAGGGTCGGCGAGTTCGGGCAGCCGATCACTGGCAGCGACTTCATTGAGACACCGAGCATCGAACAACAGCCACGAGCCGCAGTCGTGCCTCATCGCGAGTGGAAGAACGCACTCTGGCCAGAAGGTTCCAGATGGCTGCAGTGCGATACCGGGCGGTTCATGCCGGGCAGTTGCTAGCTCAGGGCCTGGCGCCGTCTCGGGCGTGGTGCCCGGGGCTCGGGAGTCGAGAGCGCTAGCGTCGGTGGCATGGCTGATGACGCGGTGCCGACCGGCGGCTATCGGTCCTTCGCGGACAACGAGAAGGTGACGTTCTCAGGGTCCATCCGTGGTGCGCGTTCCGAGCGAGTCCCGGTTGGCATGTGGCACGCCGGTGAGGTCGACGCGGACGAAACCCTGTGCGGGATCGACCTCTATCGGGTCTTCGAGTTCGACCCCGGACGCTTCGAGAGTGCGCGTCCGTGCCCCGGGACGGGCCAACCCTCGGCTACAACCTCCGATCAGTGGAGATGCCCGGAGTGTCACGCCCGAGCCGGACTGGACTGAGGCCCGAATGAGGCCCGAGGTCAGGGCCGGCCACCCCGAGTCCGGGGTGCGCCCGAACTACGGAACCAGCGGGGTCAGGGCTTGCAACGCAAACCCAGGAGCACCAGGGGCCAACGATCGCTCACAGAGTCCTACGACGGCACCAGTTCGGCGTCCCTTGTAGTCGTTGACGGCTTCGGGCTGTCGGTAGACGTCCTGTCGCTCGTCGAGGGGACCGCTCATCGGTGCGGGGCGCGCTGGGTCATGGCCATGTCGGCACTCGACCGGCGTAACAGAAGTAGGCCCAAGGCGGGTCACGCCGTCGCCTGGGCCTAGAGTCGGAAGCCTTGTCACGCATTCCATTCCATGCAGAGGGCTTGCGCACCCTCGGACTCGATGCCGGCGGGGGCGCACGCGCCAAGAGGGGCCTCGCGTCACGAACCGGTAGCAGCCGACGGGCCTTCGAGAGAGGGCATCGCGGCGCCAAACCCGCGAGCGCTTGCCTTGGGCTCGGCCATCACCCTGGGTCGTGCACCTTGTCGACCCGGGCATGGCCCCGCAGCCTGGGTGACTGCCTCTTCCTGCGCGTGCCCCCCGTCGCGGACCTGGGTAAGTCGCGCGCGGCGTGCATCCCCAGACCCTGACCTATTCATGCCCGTCCCAGTCGGGTGTGGACAATCGACACCAGCCAGGCCCGTTAGGATGCGCCTGGGTATTGCGGGAGGCACGGTACTCGCCAGCGGTCAGATTCCGGGCGACGATGTGAACGCGATGTTCGATGTGCTCGACTCGAGTGCCGGAGACCTGAACGAAGAGGGGCAGACCATGGGACTCGTCGGAGGAATGGCTCGCACTGCGGTCGTCGCTGGTACGGCAACGGCAGTGTCCAACCGGGTGTCGCGCCGTCAAGCCGGCCGCTGGGCCGCGCAGGACGAGCAGGCGTACGCCGGGCAGCCAGCCCAGTACGCTCCGCCACCACCGCAGTACGCACCGGCGCCGCCTGCTGCCTCCAGCGCGTTCGACCCGCTCGACGAGTTGAAGAAGCTCGGCGAGCTCAGGGCTGCAGGCGTGCTCACCGAGGCGGAGTTCGCGGCCCAGAAGGCCAAGGTCCTCGCCTGATGACCGATCGGCTCGCGGGCCGCCGGGTCGCTCCGCCGATCGCGTTGTCTCACCGAGATCGGGCGATATCGACCAGGATACGAGTCCGATGGTCACTGCGTGGCTGGCGCACCGAGCGTCGGTTGGGAGGTAGTCGTGTCTGAACCGAGCGCCGGCACCCATGCACCCGGGCCCCGCCTGGTGATTGACACGACCCGGTTGTGGGGTGGCGGCCTGGCCACCGCATGCGTCGCGGCCCTGGTAGCGGTCGCCGGTGTGATGATCTGCCAGAACGTCCTCGACATCTCCTTGGTCCGGCCGGCGTTGTTGCTGGACGTGGCCGACTCGTTCCGCCTCGACTACGCGCTGACCGCGTTCCTCCTTGCCCTGGTCGCCACCGGGGTAGCGCACGGGGTAGCGGTCGCGACACCGAGGCCACGGGCATTCTTCGGGTGGATCATGGGCCTGGCCACCGTCTGCGGGGCCGCCGCACCTTTCGCGATCGGCGACGACGTGGAGAGCCAGGTCGCCACCGCGTGCATCAATGTCGCGATCGGCATCTGCATCTGGTCGCTGCTGGCGTCGGTGATGGCCAGGACGATGACGCGCGCCGCCCTATGAATGGCCCCAGGTCGGCGCAGGCTCCTTCGGCGGGCCGCCAACACCAGTCCACGCGTCTGAGGATCTAGCGCCGGTGGACACGCAGCATCACTCAATGGGGTGACTCGCTGGGGGCGTCGTGCAACCAACTTGGAAGGACCTCCTGCCACAGCACGACGGGAGACTTCAGCTCAAGACTTCTCTCCGGCGGTGAGACGAGAATCTCGGTGCTGCTCTCCGCGGCCGTCCCGAGATGTCTGTCCAGGACCTGTCAGAGGCAACTCTCCCGCTGAGGAGTTGTGCCTGTGGCGCACGCTGTGGGCGCCGCTTCGATCCTCCGGGGGCTGCGGCGACGTACTCCGGTCTGGAAGCTCTCACGAGCACCAGCGCTCACGATCCAGCCAAGCCGAGACTTCCGATGATCGCGGTCGAGACGCACTAAGGGCACACAAGCGCCGGGGTCTCAAGTTGACCTCAGTGAATCACAACAGCAGCTGGGCTCAGGCCTCTGGATGACCTGAACCAGACCATCGCCGGAGCCAAGTTCGGGTTGCGGCGGTTCAGGTCTTCCGGAGTTATTGGCGACTCACTGCAACTGACGCTTTCGATGCGTCGGAGGCGCGTCCGTCGATCGGCCGGGCCCTGAATCAGGCACGTCGCCTGCGGGGAGCCACCACTCACCGAGTGGCCGTCCACCGGCGCGGTCGATCGCGGCGACGAGCGGCTCGGCCCACAGGTGCTCAATGAGCGCGACGGCAGCGACCCCACCCGGCGGGACCGCGTCTGCCAGCGACCAGGTCTCGCCTGGTAGGGCTTCGTCGCCATAAGACTCCTTCCCTCCGCCGAGGACCTCAGCCGCGATCTGTCCCAGGTCAGGGTCGTTGCCAGGCGGCGGCTCAAGGATCTCGAAGGTCCCATCCTCACCACGCTCCACCAGCAGCACGTCAACCAGCCGCACGACACCCCGCTCGCGAAGCGTGGTGAGTTGAGCCAGCACCTCCCCCGAGAACGAGGGCGCCTCGAACCCCAACACCAGCACCTGGACGGGCCCGGTCACCGGTCCACCCGCACCCGCAACTCGTCGAACTCCTCCTGCGTGAGCACGCAGGTGTCGAGCAGGTGCTGCAGGGCCGCGACCTGGTCTGCCCGCGAGACCGGCGGCGCGTGCGCCGCTGGAGGCGGGGCGGGTGGGAGCGGCGGGCCCACCGGGTGCGACGCGGCGTACGCCTGCGCGGGGGTAAATCGCCCGCCGTAGTACGGCACGCTACCCGTCATCCCGGCCATCTGGATCTGTCGGGGCACGAGGACTACCACGGGTCCAGCATGCCGCATCCGCCCTCAGATCGGCTGTCAAAGGACATTGGACGCGACCCAACGTGGGCTCGATCCGAGAGCGTTGCCGGCGGATGCATGACTTGATCTTGTGTCATTTGCCGACACCCCGGGCGCCGTTGCAGGGACGTCCGCCGGACCTGTCTGCGCGAAGACCGAGCCGCGGGTCGCACTCTGGTTCGGAGGCTACAACCGCCCCATGGGCCCCTACTTCGCACCCGCTGCGTTTACCGACCTGCACTCCCGACCCCAGCATGGGCCGAGTCATCAGCCGGCGTGCCGGCTACGAAGGGCATTCGCTCGCACCGATGGCGATCCGGACCTTCCCGCCGATCGGGGAGCCAAGACTTCTTCGTGGAGCCTTCCGGCTGTTTCGCGTAGGCCTGCCCATCAATCGGGCCCCTGCCGCACAGACATCGCAGATCATCGGGGTACACCTCGGATCATGATGTTTCGAGGCACGGAAGAGGGCAGCATGTTCGTGCACGAATCCTGTCGTAGAGCTCGGCTACCACGTCTCGCTGGTCACTGGCACGACATCGACGTTCAGTCGAGAGGCCATGCGACTCGGCCCACACTCTCAACGGACCGACGTAGGTCGACCTCAGGGCGGCCAGTCCGGGCGACACGGCCGCGGGGGCAAGGCACCGGGTGCACCCCGATCGGTCCATCGAGCCGGCCGGCCGCGGCTTCTCCGCCCAACCACAGCAGTTCGCGCCTCACAAGCGCGACTGGCCGACGAGCACCATCCCACAGGTCTCCTGACGCAGAAGCGGGTGGATCGGTGCCAACAGCGCCCAGGAGGACCGGACCCCTCGAGCGCGCAGAAGAGCTCGGCACGCTCCTCCTGCTCGCCGTGGAGCGAGCGAAGGACCACGATTCGCCATACGCACCCGACGCCAACTGGACGACCGGCATCATTCCTCGGGCCTAGGCCCTATGGAGGTGCTGACCACTCAGGATTGGTCGCTCGCGCCGGACGTGCGTGGCCTTAGCCTCGAGGAGCGCCTGGGAGTGGCTGCAAACACGAAGCGGCCCGCCGCGGACCCCAACCCGCGGCGGGTCGCTTCGTGTGCGGAGAGGCCAGAGACGTGGTGCCCGTCGGTATCCCCATGCATGACCCGGCGGGCATCAACCAGTCCTGGCCCGTCTCCAGTAGCCAGGCGGCGTCGCTGTGTCGCCGTACCGTGAGCTCGGACTGTGGACGGGGGATCAGCCCCGATGCCCGCTGGAGTCCGCAGACCCCCGGCCTCGCGGGCGGTGAAGGGTGCTTTACCTTGCTCGGCGATCAGCTACCCGGTTGTGGGGTGCGGCTCGAGCTCTTCGGACACGCAACGCGTGTTTAGTCGCCACCTCTTTGGGCAAAGGCGTCACCGCCACGTCGTGGCCGACCAGCAGGTGCTCTCGAGCATGACTAGCGGGCTCTTCACCGAGACCACGGCGCATGTGGGTGACCCGCAGCGTCACCCGCCCCACCTGCGAGAAGATCGCCCGCCCCCACGGAATCTGACCATCGAGCTGTGGCCGACTCCCGGGTAGCATGACGCACGTGAACGGCGCGTGGCTTTCGCTTCGCGGGGTGATCTTCGCCGGTGATCTGTGCCGTCAGCGGTAGCGCGCGACCACCCGGCCGGTCTGTACGACCGGAGGCTCGAGCACCCTCTCGCTGACGGTCGAGCTGAAGGCCTGGAACGAGGCGAGGGTGAGTAACGGGTTCGGCCCCTCTTCGACGACTGCGACGTGCTCGAAGGAGAGCCCGTCGTCCGAGCGGGCGACCCGGTAGGACAAGCCGTCGGGTTGGAGTTCCGCCAGCTCGGTGAACACGTCGTCGATCAGGCTCTGGTTTCTCTCCGCTGCTGCCTTGTCGCGGGTGGTGTAACGAACGCTCGTCTGCTCTGGCATAGGACACCTCTCATCTCGTTGTTGCGGACTTCATGGGTAGGCCCGCCCGGTCGAGAGCCCAGCCGCAACCGTGGGGCAAGCCGGCCGTTGTGACGGGCTCAGGAAAGGATCCGCGGGAGCCCGAAGCTTGCCATCACGCTGACCTCGAAGCGGGTGAGCTCGGTGATCTGATCGCCCGAGAAGACCACCACGACCAGACCGGTCGCACGCCACGTCCCCGTGGCGGGGTCGCGGGCATACAGCCCGCTGGCCGGGCAGCCGTTCGCCCGGGTGTGGACGAGCCTGAGGGGACGACTTCCCGGATGCACGACGGCCTGGAAGAAGCCGATGGCGGCGTCGCGGCCGTGGTACTCGAGAGGTAGCGGCGGCATCTTCAGCCAGACGTCCTGACTCAGGATCGCAACCAGCTTGTCGACGTCGTGGGTGGCGAAGGCGTCGACGTACGCCTCGATCATGCGCCGCTCCTCGGGCGAGCCTGCGGCGGGGGCCGGTGGATGTGTCCGACGCTCGGCCAGGGTCTCGTCGGAGTCGAGAGTGACTCGTGCCCGCTTGAGGGCGCTGGTCACCGACTCCACCGTCGTGTCGAGGACGTCGGCGACCTCAGCGGCCCGGTAGCCCAGGACGTCGCGCAGGATCAGTACGGCTCGTTGCTTGGGTGGGAGCAGTTGAAGCGCGGTCACGAACGCCAGGGACGTGGCCTCGTGGGACTCCACCACGGCTTCCGGGCCGGGCGCCGGGTCAGGCAGGTCGAGGAGATCGTCTGGGTACGGCGTGAGCCAAGGGACCTCGCCGTGATGGGTGGGGGCAGGGGGCACGAGTCCGTTGACGCGGGTGATCACCGGCTCGTCCCGACGGGCGTTGGCGCGGATGGCGTCGAGGCTGCGGTTGGTCGCGATGCGGTAGAGCCAGGTACGCACCGACGATCGCCCCTCGAAGCCGTCGAGGCCTCGCCATGCCGAGAGCAGCGTCTCCTGCAGCACGTCCTCGGCGTCGTGCAGCGACCCCAGGATTCGGTAGCAGTGCACTTGCAGCTCGCGGCGGTACGGCGCCACGAGCGCGCCGAAGGCGTCCTCGTCGCCGGCGCGCGCTTCCGACAGCAGATCTGTGTCCATGTCATCACCCTTGTCTCCTCGACCCTCTCGCACACCGCCGACAGCGGTGGCTAACGAGGTAGACGACGCAGAGCCGGAGAACTGGGCGGTCGGCGGCCGCCCAGTTCGCGGCGTACCTCCCGTCTGCCCTTTCGTACGTCGGCGACAGCGGGCGTGCCGACCACAGAGAGGAACTCGGATGTCACACCCGGACCCACGGACTCGCCGTGAGCAGCGAGAGACGCCACTCGACACACCCACCATCGTGATCCCGGCGCCACGCCGGCTGACCGTCCTGCTCACCGCGGGCGCCTACCTGCTGATCACCCTCGACGCCTTGGTCGTGGTGACCGCGCTGCCGTCCATCCACTCCGACCTCGGCGGTGGCGCAGGAAACCTGCCGTGGATCATCAACGCCTATGCCCTGACGTTCGCCGCGGGGATCATCACGGCAGCTGCGCTCGGCGACCGCCTCGGGAGAAGACGCACCTACGTCGCGGGGCTCCTGCTCTTCAGCCTCGCCTCGGCTGCGTGCGCGCTCGCTCCGAGTCTCGGCATCCTGATCGGCTTTCGGGCGGTGCAGGGTCTCGGCGCTGCGATCGTGATGCCCCTGGGGCTGACTCTCCTGACGTCGTCCTTCCCGGCCGAGCGCCGTGGCGCGGTCGTCGGGATCTGGGGCGGGGTCGCCGGTCTCGGGGTGGCGTCCGGTCCCCTGGTCGGCGGCCTGGTCACCGAGGGCCTCGACTGGCACTGGATCTTCTGGGTGAACGTGCCGCTCGGCATCGCCGCCGTGGTAGGTGTTCTTCGCGTTCTGCCCGAGAGCTATGGTCCGCGGACCCGTCTCGACCCGATCGGCATGGTCACGGCCTCGGGTGCGATGGGGGCGCTGGTGTGGGGCGTGCTCCGCGCTCCGGACGCTGGGTGGCGATCTACCGAGGTCGTGGTCGCACTGGCTGTCGGCGTCGTCCTGCTGATCGGGTTCGTGGCCTGGCAGGCTGTCGCGCCCGCGCCGATGGTGCCGCTGTCGCTGTTCGCCTCGCGGGTGTTCTCGGCCGCTGCGCTGACCCAGTTCCTCATGGCCGCATCGATCTTCGCCACCGCGTACGTGACGAGCCAGTACTTCCAGATCGCCCGTGGCAACTCGCCGCTCGGCACGGGTTTGCGGTTCCTGCCCTGGACGATGACGCCGCTGCTGATCGCCCCGATCGCCGGCAAGCTGGTCGACCGGATCGGTGCCCGCGCACTCGCCGCGCCGGGCCTGGCGCTCCAGGCGCTCGGGTTCCTCTGGATCCTCCACGAGGCGCACAACCACGCCCCGTACGCGCAGTTCGTCGTACCCTTCGTGCTCGCCGGCGTCGGCATCTCGATGGCACTTCCGGCTCCCTCGGCCGCAGGCCTGAACGCCGCTACCCCGGCCCTGCTCGGTCGCTCGGCAGGCGTCCTGAACACCCTCCAGCAGCTCGGACAGGCCGCCGGCGTCGCTGTCGTCACCGTCGTCTTCGACGCGCACGGCTCACTCGACAGCCCAGCACAGACCTTGTCCGGCTACGAGCCCGCACTGGTCACCGCGGCCACCATCTCGCTGCTCGGCGCCCTCGCCGCTCTGGGGATCTCCCATCACCGCCCCACCCCGATGCCCGCCGGAACGCGGGCGCCTGATGAGATCGCGGAAGAAGTAGCCACGTGACCCGTCCATGTCGATCCAGGCTCGAAACCATTGGCATTCCCCCCGGGGCTCCCGTTGGTGCCCTCATCGCATCCACCGGAAAGCTGGTCAACCGACTCGAGAGGGGCCCGACTCATTCGATGGCTGCAAGACCCAGTAGGGCGGCGTCCGCCTGCCCTCACTGGCTGCGAGAAGCGGGCGTAGTCGCTCCCGCCGGTATGACGCGCCCTCCTCGCGGCATGTCGGTGCTCTTCGGTCCTGGTCGCCGTGCGGTCAGCATTCAAGCTGCGGAGCGGTGCGAGGCGTGGGCTCGGACCAGGGGTTGCGCCCTGACATGATGTTGGAGTGTCCACTCATGTGGCGTTGCTGCGTGGGGTCAACAACCTCGGCGGCAAGAGGGTCCCGATGGCGGAACTCCGGGCTCTGGTGGCCTCGCTCGGGCATGCCAATGTCCGGACCTACATCGCGAGCGGCAACGTAATGTTCACTCCGTCGTTGCTGGCCGGCGGCGCTGATGGTGCGGCAGACCCGCCGACGTTGGCTGCCGAGATGGAGCAGGCGATCATCGTCAGGCTTGGCGTCCGTTCCCGAGTGGTGGTCCTGTCTCGCGAGCAACTCGCTCGCTGCGTACAGGACAACCCGTTCGCGGAACAGACGAACGCGAGACTCCTGCATGCGGTGTTCCTGCCGGACGCACCGCGACCCAACCTGGGAACCTGGCTGGCTGACGCGGAAGGTCAGGTGCGGGCACACGGCTGTCGAGACCAGGTCCGATTGGTCGGCGGCACGGTGTACTTGCACACGCCGCAGGGATATCCGGGCAGCGAACTGCGTCGCGTGCTGGCCAGAGTGGGCGGCCCGACTTCAACCCAGATGGCCGGCACGGCGCGAAACTGGGCGACGGTCAGCAAGTTGCTCCAACTGTGCGGTCCTGACTTCGAAGGCGCATAGGAATGACCGCGCACCGGACAGCGGCGCGTGAGGGTGCTCAGCGCGCCCGGCACTGAGCGAGCATCAGCCATGTGACGACGAGTGCTGAGCCCAAAAAGCGGCGGCATCGTTGCGCTCGATGGCGCGGAGATCCTGAAGAGGGTGCGCCACGTGGATCCGACCAACCAGAGGAATGTGAAGGCGGCGGAACTGGCGAAGATCCACAACATGGCCGCTCCTCTCAAGCACTTTCAGATAACCCCCCAAGCACACCACCCGCACCGCTCATCTGCCTGTGGGTGCGACCGGTATGGGAGTGCGTTGGTGCTGGCGGTGTGGCGCGCCAGACTGAAGGCATGACGGAGGTCCGACCGGCTGGAACCCCGGACGCAGCCAGGTGGTTGCTCCGGTCCGATGTTGATTGGTGGGACCTTGTTCGCTACGGCCCACCAGGCTTCGACGTGTACGTGCGTATCGCCTTCGACCAGGATCCTGACGGTGACGCAGGAGAAGATCCTGCCCTTCGCCTAGCACTCGCGACTCTCGCTACCCACACGGCCACGCCCGCCAGCGGGTATGCGGCGATCTGGGAGGGCTGGGGCGGGGACCTGCCTCCTGAAGCGCCACGGGTGCCGATTCCTCATCGAGAGATGCTGCTGTTCACCGGATGCATCGGAGTGCTCAGAGACGCACCGGCGCTGGCTTGGTACGGCTCAGCACAGGGCTATCAGGAGCCGCACCTCGTGTGGCCCGAGGATCAAGCCTGGTGCGTGGCTTGCGAGGTCGACGAGGAGGTCGAGTTCACCGTGGGATGTTCCTTCGATGCGTCCCGAGCTCTGGCCAGAGCCCTGCCCGGTGCCGTCCGACGGGTTCATTACGGCGATCCGGCACCGCTGTACCGGGATCCCGCGTAGGTGTAGCGGGTCTCACTGTGGGGTCGTGACCCGCAGCGGTTGGGCGGTCTCCCGGGCGCCGGCTCCGGGGTTGGGGTCGTGTTTGACGTCGGACAGCAGATGGGATCAGCGAATCTCGGCTACTGGGCATATGCCGGGATGCCGAGCATGTCGTCGACGGTCGAGAACGAGAAGCCGTCCTGGAGGAGGGTGTCGACCACTACCTTGACCGCTTCAACCGTGCGGGAGCGATCGGCGTCCTTGGCGTCGTACCCGTCGTGGAAGATGACGATGCTCCCGGGTCGGACCTTCGCCAAGGCACGGCGGGCGATGCGGCGCGATGAGGGTTGGACAGGTTCGAGCGCATGACAGAACTCCCCAGAGATCGGGTGCAGCCCGGCATCGCGCAGCACCCGGAACGTGGCCGGGGTGCGCGCCAGCCAAGGAGGTCGGAACATCGCGGGTTCGACGCCAAGGGTGTTGCGGAAGACGCTCTGGGACAACCGGAGCTCGTCGGCGATGCTTCGCTCGCTCCAGCATCGACCGAACCGGTGGGCATAGCTGTGGTTCCCGATCACATGACCTGATGCAAAAAGGCGACGACTGGTGTCGGGGTGACGTTCGACGGATCGACCGACCTGGAAGAACGTTGCTTTGATGCCACGGTCGTCCAAGTAGGCGGCTATCTGCGAGGTGAAGGGTTCGTTGGGACCGTCGTCGAAGGTGAGGGCGACCGTCTTGGCTCGTCGGCCTTCGGAAGTGTCGGCCCGGAAAGGGAACGTGCCGCACAATTGGGAGTAGGGCGACATCGTCGCCCAGTACCCGGCAGCCGCGAGGGCTAGGGGCGCGCCCAGTGCTAGACGGCCCGCGACCACGTGGCTCATGCGAGGTCTAGCCCCAGCCTGCTCGCCGTCACCACGATGACGGCGACAACCATGGTGGCGATACTGGCCCTGAGACCACGCGTCCGGGGGTGCGATTCTCGGTCGCGGATCTCCGGGGCGGTCCCCAGGATCGTTCGGCCGAAGGTTCGGTTGAGGGCATAGGCCAACAAGTAGTAGTAGACGCACGTGACGAAGAGGTTGTAGAGCAGCCCGCGCTGCAAGCGCCGTGCCGAGGTGAACGTCGGGTTGCCGAGCTCGAAGTGGACTGGACCCATGGAGCGAAGCCGACGAAGGAGGTCCAGCTCATCTCCGCCTTGGGTCAGGTTGGTGTCGTACCCACGCCAGGCGGCCTTGCGGAACGCGATGTTCGTCGCCGAGGCGTAAAGGACGCGTCCCGTGAGCCGGTAAACCAGGTGAACGATGCCGAACAGTGCGGTGGCGTAGACCGAACCCCATCGAGGGCCATCCACCCACCGGCAGGGTCCAGCGACCGCAACGCGGGATGGTTCCCGCTCAAGCGCGTCGGCGATGCGGGTGAGCCAGCCGACATCGAACGTCGTGTCCGCGTCCGTGGAGACGACGATCTCCCCACGGGCGGCCCCAGTGCCTCTCTGGCGGGCCCAGCAGACCCCAGGGTGGGGTTCGAACACGACCGTGGCTCCGTGTGCACGCGCGATCGCTGCGGTCTCGTCGGTGGAGTTGTTGTCCACCACAATGACCTCGAAGCCGTGCGGGTAGTCCTGAGCGCCGAGTGAAGTCAGACACCGGCCGATGTCCGCTGCCTCGTTGACCGCGGGAACGACCACGCTGAATCGGAGCTCACCATCAGCGCCGTGGAATCGCCCATGTGGGGCACCGGACCGGCCTGTCGGGCTCAGATTCACAGCAGCACCTTCCGGCAATCATGGCGCGGTGCTCAGCCAGAAGACTCGTCGTGCCGTTCGAGGTGACGCAGGTAGATCGTGGCTCGAGGATGAGACCCGCAACAACCACGATGCCGGGCCCCACCTGCCGCTTCCCTGACCACCTTGCGGAACCGCATGCGCTTCCGCACGCCCGCCGACCAGCCGCTCCATCCATCAGGAACAACAGACGATCTGTCTCGGCAGAGGCCATCGAGACGAGATCAGCGCCAGGGGCTCCAGATCCGAGACCCCGTCAACTGGGCGGCCCCTTCAGCACGTGCGGTACCGCAGCGCACCCCGGCTGCACCTTCTTGGAACGCGCGCATGGCCTCGGGAACTGGACCTCGGTCTTTGCCGGCGTCCCAGACTTCCGTGCCAGACTCCTGGCAACCTGCCGCGAAGGGAACGTCGAGTGGGGCGAGGTCGGCTGGCGCGGCCACCACACCGATCGTTCACCCTTCGCCGGGCGCGGGTCATCACCGCCACCATCAGCGACGACCAGATCGCAGCAGGCCGCCTGTATCGAACCGGTCGAGCACAACGGTGCGGACGACCCTGCCGTCGAACAGCTCTACTGTCCGCCCCATGACGACCACCGACTTCCTGGACGGACAGGCCCGCGGCCGAGCGTCCATGCTGGTTCGTCTTCACCCAATCGGCCGGCCTGAGAGTGGACCGGCCAGGGCGCACGTCGGTGTCGTGCGGAATCCACCTAGCGCGTTCAGGAAGCGTCCAGGCTGGGCTGGCTAGCCTGGGGCTGACGTCACGTTGCAGGCTCATTAGAGGTTGTGAAGAATGCGAACATCTGGTGGCTCAGTGGGGCCGAGAGGTGCCACGCTCCTCCTTGTCACGGCGGTCGTAGCAGGCCTGCTGGCAGTGGAAGGCTGGTCCACCCGCCATTCGGGTCCGCCTCCCGGGGCACTCGGCGGCGCCGTTTCCTCGGCACCGAGCGGGTCGTCCGGCTCGCCTAGACCGACCGACCCCTCCAGTCCGGGCAAGGCAACGTCGACATCGCCAACCGGGGGCGACTCGGCCGGGCGCCCGGCGGGGGCAGGCCCGCCGCTGAGCTCGCAGAGCTTCGCCTCGTACTCCTACCTGGTCTGGCCAGGCGCCCCGAGTACCGCGGCGAAGACCGCAATGACAGGGCTGTCGATCTCGGTCAGCAAGACGGGCTCGGGCATCTCGGTCACGGCGGGGTTGAGCGGCCACCCGGGGGCTCCCCATGCCTACCCAGGTGGTGCGCGGGTGTACGTCGTCGAGGCCTCGATGGGCGACGAGGCGGGAACTACGGACTACAACCTCGGAGACGACGGTGTCGTGGTCACCGATGCGCAAGGGAGGATCGTGCAGTGACGCCGGATGGTGCAGTGACTCCGGACAAGGCCCCGCCCCCCGCACGCGGGGTCACCAACCCGGGGCGGATGGTCCCGCCGAGCCTGAGTGAATGGGCAGGGCAGCTGGCGGGGGAGTGGGCACCAACCGTAGGACGCGTCCTCCTCGGGCTGGTGCTGGCGTGGTTCGGCTACCACGAGCTGGTCCAGCCGTCCTTGTGGACCGGATATGTTCCGGTGGTCTCTGGGTCGACGCTGACCGTGCTCCTTGTGCTGGCGCACGGTTGGTTGCTGCTCATGGTCGCCGTTGCCATGTTGGCGGGAATCGCGATCAGGGCCGTAGCGGCCGTCGCGGTCGCCCTGCTGCTTGAGATCGTGACGTCACTGACGATATCGGGCGGCCTCTCGGATCTCGTCCTGCGCGACGTGGGCGTGCTCGGGCTTGCTATCTGCCTCACAGCGACCGCGCGGCAACGGCTGGTACTCAGCCGGTAGGCCTGCCCGGGAGCGACCTACATGGTTGCGCTGCCGCCGATTCCCCCCCCCCGCCTCGACCCCGCCCTAACGTCGATCCGAGCGCGCATCAATCTGGCCGAAGTGGCCTACCCAAGGGAAGCGGGCTACCCAAGGGGAGTCCGCGACGCTCGCTGGCCGGTGCTCCCGCCTGGCGGCCCGAGCCGGGGCGAAGTTCCCGAGCGAGACGGAGGAAGTCTCGGGGGTTCGCGCGTGGGCCGAGTGCTGCGGTGGCGGTGTCTGGTCAGGCGCTGGGCCTATCGCCGCGTCGGCCCACAGGTCTACCGTCAAAGGGTTGCGGAGTCTCGGCGGGACCCCGGACCCGGACCTCAGGAGGTCGGCATGCGCCCCACCCTTGACAGACTCATCTCCATCGGCGGCCTGCTCTTGGCGGTCGTCTTGCTCGTGGCCGGTGGCCTGCTGGTGTTTGCCAACCAGTTCATCGGCAACGAGGTGCACGACCAGCTCGCGGCCCAGAAGATCACGATGCCCAGCGACCAGACCGGGCTCGCCGACCTGCCGGCCGAGGACAAGGCAGCGCTCGAGCCGTACGCGGGTCAGCAGATGACCACGGGCAAGCAGGCCAAGGCCTACGCCGACCACTTCATCGCCGTACACCTGAACGCGGCGGCTGGGGGCAAGACCTACTCCGAGGTGGGCGCTACGTACAGCGCCCAGTGCTCGGACCCCGCGGCCGCGAAGTCGGCGAGCTGTCAGACGCTCGCGGCCCAGAAGGAGACGCTGTTCCAGGGAGAGACGCTGCGTGGCCTGCTCCTGTACGGGTACGCGTTCGCCACGATGGGCACGATCGCGGGTTACGCCGGGATCGCGGCGTTCGTCGGGGCGGTCCTCTTCCTGGTGCTCGCGCTGCTCGGCTTCCGGCATGCTCGCCGGGCTCGGGAACAAGAAGGCACCTCCAGCGCAGCCACCACCGGTTGACGCTGCGCCTGACCTCAGGCAACCGACAGCTCGATGGCGCAGGCCCGCAACGGTGCGCACCACCCTCGTGGTGGTGCGCACTAGCAGGCGACGACCTGCGCCCTACCTGGGCCACGGCTGCGGCTGTGGCTTCGGTTGGGTACGGCGGGCTCGCGCAAGTACTCGCGTCGCAACTCCGCGAGCCGTTCCCGCAGGTCTGGATCTGACATCACCAGTGCCACCGTGGCGCAGTCCGCAGGACCAGTCGCACCGGGAACGCACAGCGAGCAGGGCTCACCGAGCCGAAGAGGACACCGGGGCGAGCTCCTCGTCGACGTCGTCACGCACTCAACGATAGGAGCGCAAGACCTCCCACAGCAGGGTCCAAAGACCCGGGATGTTGGTCCCCACCACCCCACGAAGCGGTGGCGGCGCGAGCCGGGCGGGTCAACCCTGATCCACCCTCGTCGCTGCTGGCGCGCACTCACCTGCCGAAGTCAGGTATCCGAACCCGTAGGTCGGCCGATGCAGGACCGCGTCCCTTCCGCGAACCTCGATACAAGGACTCCTTGCCCACTGCGCTCATCCCCCGTTGCGCCGGGTGGGCAGGGGGTCCACTCAAAGCTGGCAGCAGGCGGCTTGCCGCGTGCGAGGCGCCCACGGCCGCGAGCGTTGCTCGAACCGTGACTCCACCGAGAATCGCAGCGTGAAGGCCCTGAGGCAGTCATGGAGCCAGAGCCGTTGTCCTGCGCTTCCGGTGAGTGCCTCGAGGAAGCCGTCGTGACTTGACCGCCCCGCCGGCACCGAGCTCCCACACACCTTCACCCTCCCCGTGTGCCCACACCATGGGCATCTCCTGCGCATGGACACCACCCTCGTTGGGATCGACAACGGCGCGCTGAACCCGGACCGGGTCCAGGCGCGCCCGAACGTCCGCTCATGTCGGTGCGGACACTCATCGATGAGCGGTCACCCTGCGCCACGTTCCGCCACAGGGGTGACCGGTTCGCCCGAGGCAAAGATAAGGACAACGCCAGATGTGGTGAGCGTGTCTTAGCGCCAGCGTGGTGGTCCAACGAGGCCGCCTGGCCGGCAGCCGAGAAGGGGCGCCACCACCATGAGCACCGCCAACACACACCACCGTCACACCACAGCGCGCAGCAGGGCGGAGCGGCCCCGTCGTCGCCGTCGGATCGCAGCCGTCATCACCCTCGCAGTGCTCGCATCACTTGTCGTGGGGTTGGGCGCCGCGGCCCAGCTGCGCACATCCGCCGCTCCCTCATCGCCGGCACCGCCTGGCCCGCACGCGGCCCGCGGTCTCGTCGCGCTCGCAGCGCATCCACTTCTGGCCGAACAGGAGGGGAACCCGATCCGCCGCGGGGCCGAGCCGGTCCCACTGTCCGCGTGCGTGAGCAGTCCACTGACCTGGGGCACCGCCAGGTCCGCCGCGGCGACCTACGGGCGGCCTGGTGAGGCACGGTTCGGCAACGAGTTCGTGCTTCGCTTCAGCAGCGTCGCCGCGGCGCACCGCGCAGTCGTCGACGCGTCGCGCCAGTTCCGCCACTGCCACCCCCACCTGTGGGGTCCGCCGATCCCGGGAGGCGGGTGGCACTTGAGCGAGTACGTCGCCGTCCAGAGCGGGCGGTTCGCCGCACGGCAGGGTGTCAACACCAGGTACTCGCTGCGGGTTGCCCGGCGCCAGAACGTGGTCGTGGTGGTGGAGACCAGGGGTGTCGACGACAGAGCCGCGTTCGTCCTGAGTGTGGCGATGGCCCGAGCCACAGGGGACATGCGACGCGAGCGGGCCCTCCTTGCGGCCGTCCTTCCGGGAAGGACCACCGGGCACACCAGGCACCGCAAGCCGGCCCACAGCCTCTACGCCAACTGCGACGAAGCCGAGGCAGCCGACGCCGCACCCAGTCACCGAGCGCAACCTGGCTACGGACCCGAACGGGACGGACTCGGCGACGGAGTCGCCTGCGTGAGCTGACCGCCCCACGCCATCCAGGTCGGAGTGAGAGTTGGCTGAGTCACGGGTCTACGTTCAAGTGCCCGCTGCAACCCGTTCACATCGGGCCGTGACGCTGTAGCCATGACCGCGGTGCTCCTACCTCTGTGCATCCTCGGATTCGTCGTCCTCGCGTTCGTTGATCGGGCCACCGAGCAGGCGGCGGAGCGACGCGAAGCGGCACGACGCACACAAGCGCTTCGCCGGTGGCGCGGAGCCGACGGGACCCACCCCTGACGGACTGCGAGCCAGTGACCCGGCGTGAGGGGTCTAGCTCACCCGAGCTCCTCGAAACGCCATGCTGACGACATGACTTTGGTCGTTCGCCACGCGCCCGAAGGCCAAGCAGATAGTGCACAGTTGCTCACGGAACTCGGCGGCATCCGACGATGAGGAACCGCGGCACCGAAGTCGCCGGCTCCCCGAACTCCTCGAGCTCGAAGCCCGCGCGCACGGTGGCGTTGAGGTAGGTCGAGAGCATCCTGTGGTTCGCGCCCACGCGTCCTCGGACCCCGTCGCCGTGGGTGGTCCACCAGCCCTCGGTGGCGTATCCGTGGAGCGGGGGCCAGCTTGACAACTGCTCCGATGAGTCGTGCCGGAGCCCGGGAAAGCAGGGATGAAGGAGCGAGTAACTGAACCAGCCACCTGGTGTGAGGACACCTGCCGCGGTGGCCAAGGCGGCGTCGAGGTCGTCGACGTCCATCAGGGCCATGTTGCACACCGCGCCGTCGAACAAGGTGCCGTCCCACCAGTCGGTGGTCGTCACGTCGCCGACCAGGTAGCGGATCCCCAAGGGCCCTGCGGCCTCCCGGTCCCTGGCGCGACCGAGCATCTTCGCCGAGATGTCCACCGCCGTGACGACGGCGCCCTGCTTGGCCAAGAGGCGGCTCAGCTCACCCAGCCCGCACCCCATGTCCAGGACCCGCTGACCGGACAGATCACTGGCCAGGAACGGGCGGGCTTCGGCCGCCCAGTCACGGGCGAAGCCGACATACCATTCGGCGGCCGTGTCGTAGCGGGCCTCGGGAGCGACCATGCCCAGAATGCTATGTCGCCCCGAGGGGGTGACATGACGATCCCTGTACTGACTGCTCTCCTCGGACTCTTGAGTCCGCTCTCGGCCAACGGACGCAGCTGCATCCAGTCCGCTGAGCTCAGAACTACCTCCCAACCCGGTCATGACCGAACCCCGGCAGCTAGCGTGAGGCTGCGTGACAACGGAGTGGACCGTGCCAGCGGTGGATCGTGCTGATCCCGACAAGATCGCAGCCGAGCGGCAGGCGCTCGAGCAGTGGCTCGACTACCAGCGGGGCACGTTGCTGATCAAGTGCGCCGGATTGACCGGGGAACAGCTGAAGCGGCGTGCGGTCCCGCCGTCAGATCTCTCGCTCCTTGGTCTGGTCCGGCATCTTGCCGACGCCGAGCGTGGGTGGTTCCGCCAGTGCGCTGCTCGCGAGGAAGTGCCTGATCTCTACTACACGGAGGCCAACCCTCAGGCGGACTTCGACGACATCGAGACCGCTGACGCTGAGGCAGATCTGGAAACCTACCGGTGCGAGATGGAAGCGGCGCGCACCGCTGTGGCCGGCCTCGCCCTCGACATCATCGTGCCGTTCCCATGGGGCGGTCCCGATCGTGACATCCGATGGATCTACCTCCACATGATCGAGGAGTATGCGCGGCACAACGGCCACGCGGACCTGATCCGCGAGTGCGTCGACGGCGTGAAGGGCGACTAAACGGATCTGGCCGCGACCGAGAGCGAGTAGCGCGGAATAGGCTCCCCAGAAGCCCACCCCCCGCGAAGGGACCGCTATGCCCGAGATCCCCGCGACCATGCGCCAGCTGCGGAGCCTGGTCACACTGCAGGGCGAACTACGGCTGTCGGTGTCCACGGTGGACACTCCGCGGCCGGGGCCGCGGGACGTGCTGGTGCGGGTGGAGGCGGCGCCGATCAACCCCTCCGACCTGGCGCTCCTGCTGGCGATGGCCGACGTCTCTCAGGCGATCGCAGGGGGAACAGCAGACGAGCCGACCGTCACGGCGCCGATCGCCGAGCCGGTCATGCGTGCCCTCGCGGCCCGGGTCGGAAGCGCCATGACGGTGGGCAACGAGGGGGCTGGTGTGGTGGTGGGGGCGGGGGAGTCGCCCGAGGCAGAGGCGCTGCTCGGCCGGACGGTGGGCTTCCTCGGCGGGGCGACGTACGGCGAGTACTGCCTGACCTCGCCCCGCATGTGCCTTCCGCTACCCACGGGCACGAGCCCGGTCGACGGAGCCTCGTCGTTCGTGAATCCACTGACGGCGCTCGGCATGGTCGAGACCATGCGCCGCGAGGAGCACACCGGGCTGGTGCACACCGCGGCCGCGTCCAACCTCGGCCAGATGCTGAACCGGATCTGCCTGGCCGACGGCGTGCCGTTGGTCAACATCGTCCGGCGCCCCGAGCAGGCCGTCCTGCTGCGCGAGCAGGGCGCCGTGCACGTGTGCGACTCCAGCGAACCGACGTTCGAGGCCGATCTCGTCGCGGCGGTGCGGGGCACCGGAGCAACCCTGGCGTTCGACGCGGTCGGCGGGGGCCGGTTGGCGAGCCAGGTCCTCAACGCCATGGAGGCGGCCATCGTGCCGGCCGACGCGCCCTACAACCGTTACGGCAGCGACGTTCACAAGCAGGTCTACGTGTACGGCGCCCTGGACCCGCGGCCGATCGAGCTGCGCCGTCGGTTCGGCTTCGCCTGGGGCATCGGCGGCTGGCTGCTGACGCCGTTCCTCGCGCGGACCAGCGGGGCGGACCTGGCCCGCCTTCGCCAGCGGGTCGCCGACGAGCTCACCACGACGTTCGCCAGTCACTACACGGACCAGATCTCGTTGCGCGAGACCCTCGACGTGGAGACGCTGCACCGCTACGCGCGCCAGGCCACCGGGCAGAAGTTCCTGCTGCGACCGCAGCGCTGACTCCAGCCGGGTCCAGAGGTGTCCCGGGCCAGCTACGCCTGGTCGGGACCTGAGGTCAGGGTCCGAAGCTGCTCCCAGTGCCCTTCGGAGACGAAGTCGACCTTGCCGTCGACCACAGAGATCGCCGTCTGGTCGTCCATCGCGTACGCCGTGTTCGGGATGCCGGCCGCCCACTGCTCCGCCTCGGCCATGGAGTTGCCGGGCATGCCGTCGGCCGCCAGGTGAGGACAGATCGAGAAGTCGACGACGCCCAACGTGGCCTCGTCGCCGGTCGGTGGTCGCCACTGGATGAAGTCGTCACCGACCTGGGGAGTCAGCACCATGCTCCCCGCGCTGAGCCCTACCCAGACGGTCTCGCTCAACGAGGGCAGCAGGTCCGCCAGCCCGGACTCGCGCATCCAGTGACACAGGTACAGGACGTCGCCGCCCGCGACGAGCAGGGCATCGGCCTCCCGGACCAGCGGCATCCAATGTTCCCCGTCGATGCTGGGCAGCGCGGTCAGCTCCAGCACGCCGACGGACCTCCAGCCCAGGTCGACCATGGGGTTCTGGGAGGTGCCGCTGATGAACTCCCAAGGCCTCACTCCCGGGCCGACCCTCGGATGCCCGTACAGCGCAGTGGGGATGCACAGCGCCGTGGCCTCGGAGATCGGCTTGCCCAGGAGCTCGACGAGCGCGTCGCGAATGCTGGCGTTCGTCACGCCACCGGAGGTGAGAAGAAGCTTCAAGGTGTCTCCTGGAAGTCAGTGTGGTCGGTACCGAACGGCGAGCGTGGCGGCCCGCTCACTCCTCCGACGAACAGCGCCGCCCCGATCCGACACATCCGACCAGATTCCTCCGAGAACGTCGCCACCCGGCGGTGCGACGCGGCAGACCGGTGGCCAGACACGGACCCCTATCCCGTCTCGCATGAACGGTGGTAGGTATGGCCCGTGCCAGGTCGGCGGGCCCGCCGGTGACCGGGTGGAAGGAGCCTGAACCATGGAGGTCCGTGAACTCGGCCATCTCGTGCTCTACGTGCGTGACCTGAAGCGGTCGGCGCACTTCTACCGCGACGTGCTCGGTTGGCGTTCGCTGCAGGACCCCGACCAGGTGCTCCCGTTCCCGGCCGTCGCCTTCAGCGCGCCGTCCGGGCGGACGCACCACGAGCTGCTGCTCATCGAGGTGGGCGAGGACGCGGCGCCGATGCCGGCAGGCCGTCGGCTCGGCCTGTACCACTTCGGGTTGAAGGTAGGGGACAGCGATGACGATCTGCGCGAGGCGCTGGCGTCGCTCCACGCCCACGCCGTACCCGTGCTCGGAGCAAGTGACCACACCGTGACCCACAGCCTCTACATCGCCGATCCGGACGGCAACGAGATCGAGCTGTACGTCGACGTGCCCGGTGTGGACTGGCGCAACGACCCGAGCCTGCTGATGTCCCCGGTCAAACCGCTGACGCTGTAACCGTCTTGGACGGCTCCCGACCACGAGCTACGAGGGCGGCGGACCTGCACGTCGGGAAAACTTCACACGAAGATGTCGAAGAGCGGGGCGGTCGTTCGACGTACCTGCGAGAAGCAACTCCCCAGCAACCCCGTAGGAGTGATCAAGATGCCGCGTTTCATGGGATTCGTGAGGATGGAAGAGGGCGTCGGCACGCCGCCGCAGGCGCTGTTCGACGCGATGGACGTCCACGTCGGCGAACGCGCCGCCAAGGGCGTGTTCCTCGACGGCGGCGGTCTGTACGGCACCGAGGACGCGGTGAACTTCGTGGTCCGCCAAGGCGAGATCAGCCGGGTCGACGGACCGTACGCCGAGGCCAAGGAGGTCGTCGGCGGCTGGGCCATCATGCAGTACGACACCATCGAGGAAGCCGTGGCCGATCAGCGGGAGTTCGCCGAGCTGCACGCGAAGTACTGGCCCGAGGTCACCGTGATCTCGACCCTGCGCCAGATTTCGACCGGCCCGGAGGCACCCGGCGACTGAAGGGGCCCCACTGTTCGGCTGCGCTCTGACCTGCGACTTTTCGGTGATGGTCACCCTGGCCCGTCGACCTCTCGTGCACTCTCAAGGGTGGTAGCGGCGGTTCGAATCGGGTCGGGTGGTACAGCTGAGTTCTTCGGCTCCTGGGACCGCACGACAAGCCGGTGCGACACGCGTCGGTCGGATTCCCTAGGATCGCGGCATGTCCTCCACCGCGCTCGTCCCGTCGCTCGTCCGGCCGCGCAACCGGGTGGCGGCCCTCGTCGCCGACGTGGTGCTCGTCGGACTCGGTGTCACGCTGATCGGCCTGTCGGCCCAGGTCTCGATCCCGTTGCCCCACACGCCGGTGCCACTCACCGGCCAGACGTTCGCGGTGCTGCTGGTCGGCGGCGCGTACGGCGCGACGCGCGGTTTCGCGACCCTGGCGGCCTACCTCCTGGTCGGTGGTCTCGGGTACGGCGTCTTCGCCGGCCACGGATCGGGCTGGGACGCCCTCAGGTTCTCCTCGGTGACAGGTGGCTACCTGGTGGGGATGCTCGTCGCGGCGACGCTCGTCGGCTGGCTCGCAGACCGCGGTTGGGATCGCAAGGCCACGCGCTCGATCCCCGCGATGGCCCTCGGTGACGCGGTGATCCTGCTCTTCGGTGCGACCTGGCTCGCCCACGCCCTGGACCTCACCGCCGTGCAGGCTTGGAACCTCGGCGTCAAGGACTTCTTGGTCGGCGACGCGATCAAGATCCTGCTCGCCGCGGGCCTCCTGCCGGCCGCATGGAAGCTCGTCGACGCCATCCGTCGCTGATCGCCCGGAGGCGAGGGCCGCTGTGTCCGATTCCCGCGAGTAACCGTCGGTGTCCTCGGACATGATGGGGGCATGACCTCAGCGATGCACCTGGACGCCGAGTCCTGCTACCGGGCGGTGAAGAGCCGCGACCGGCGGTTCGACGGGGTGTTCTTCATCGCCGTGCGCACGACCGGCATCTACTGCCGTCCGTCCTGCCCGGCTCGCACCCCGGCGTACGAGAACGTCACCTTCCACCCGACCGCCGCGGCCGCCCAGTCGGCCGGCTACCGCGCCTGCAAGCGCTGCCTTCCTGACGCCACGCCTGGCAGCCCCGACTGGGACGTCGCGGCCGACGCCGCCGGACGCGCGATGCGGCTGATCGCTGACGGGGTGGTCGACCGTGACGGCGTCGAGGGACTCGCCGCCCGCGTCGGCTACACCTCGCGCCACCTCACCCGCCTCCTGACCCAGGAGCTCGGCGCCGGGCCGCTGGCCCTCGCCCGCGCCAAGCGCGCCCAGACCGCTCGCGTGCTCCTCGAGACCACCGAGCTCGGCGCCGCAGACGTGGCGTTCGCAGCGGGGTTCAAGAGCGTCCGCCAGTTCAACGACACGGTCCGCGAGGTGTACGCCTCGACCCCGACCCAGCTGCGCGGCCGGCGCGGCCACGGCTCGACCGGCGGCACGATCCAGCTCCGGCTGGCCGTGCGCACGCCGTTCGCGGGCCGCGCCCTGCTGGCCTTCCTCGAGACCCGTGCGGTTCCTGGCATCGAGACCGTGATCGGACCGGCGTACGCGCGCACCCTTCGGCTGCCCCACGGGACCGGCGTCGTCGAGCTGGAGCTGTACGACCAGGCCGAGGCGGGCACGACCGCGTTCGTTCCGGCGACCTTCCGGCTCGACGACCTGCGCGACCTCTCGGCAGCCGTCGAGCGCGTACGCCGTCTCCTCGACGCCGACTGCGACCCCGTCGCGATCGGCGACGCATTCGCCGGAGACCCGGTGCTGGGTCCGCTGGTGCGGGCGACGCCGGGACTGCGCGTGCCGGGTCACGTCGACGGCGACGAGCTCGCGGTGCGCGCCGTACTCGGGCAGCAGGTGACCGTGGCAGCCGCGCGGACCGCCGCAGCCCGGCTGGTCCGCGAGTACGGCGAGCCGCTGCCCGAGCCGCACGACGGGCTGAGCCGCCTCTTCCCGACCGCCGGCCATCTGGCGACTCTCGACCCCGAGTCGCTCCCGATGCCGCGCGCGCGTGGCCGAGCCCTGGTCGCGCTCTGCCGCGCACTCGCCGACGGCGACATCCGGCTCGACCGGGGCGCCGACCGCGATGGCGTCCGCGAGGCCCTGCTGGCGATCCCGGGCATCGGTCCCTGGACCGCCGACTACATCGCACTGCGCGCACTCGGACATCCCGACGTGTTCCTGCCCCAGGACATCGGGGTCCGCGACGCCCTGCGTGGGCTCGGGCGCGACCCCGCCGAGTCATCCCGCCTCGCGGCCGACTGGAGCCCGTGGCGTTCCTACGCACAGCTGTACCTGTGGCACACCCTCGGACCGAAGGAGAACTGACATGTGGACCCTCATGGACTCGCCGATCGGCGAGCTGCGGATCGTCGAGCAGGACGGCGCGATCACCGCGATCGAGTTCAGCCCGTTGCGCGACCACGACGGCCGGCCCCGCGGCGACCGGAGCGACACCAGCCCGGTGCTGGTCGAGACCGTGCGCCAGCTGCACGCCTACTTCGACCGCGACCTGAAGGAGTTCGACCTGCCGCTGGCACCGGCCGGGTCCGACTTCCAGAAGTCGGTCTGGGCGCAGCTGCTCCGGATCGGCTACGGCGACACCGCGTCGTACGGCGAGATCGCGAAGCGGCTCGGTCGCACCAACGCCGCCTCCCGCGCCGTCGGTCTGGCCAACGGCAGCAACCCGATCCCGATCGTGATCCCCTGCCACCGCGTGATCGGCGCCGACGGCACCCTGACCGGGTACGCCGGCGGCATCGAGCGCAAGCAGACGCTGCTCGAGCTCGAGCAGGACGCGCTCTTCTGATGGTGTTCTCGTCCCCGATGGTCAACATCTACACCCGTGACCTGCCGGCCGCCTTGACGTTCTACGCCGGGCTGCTGGGCTTCGAGGAGACCTTTCGGGCACCCTCTGCCGAGGCGCCCGACCACGTCGAGCTCCGCCTCGACGGGGTGACCGTCGCGGTGTCGACGGCCGAGGCGGCACAGCGGGTGCACGGGCTCCCCGCTGCGCCGGGCAGCCATGGCTTCCAGCTGGTGGTCTGGACCGACGACGTCGACACGGCGTACGCCGCCCTGGTCGCGGCCGGCGTACCCGGCCACACCTCGCCCCACGACTCGGGCAACAACAACCGCAACGCGGTCGTCCGCGACCCCGACGGCAACCTGGTGGAACTGGTGACGAAGCGGTCCTGAGTGGACGGTTTCATCATGTGAAGGTGTCGAACCTCCACTTCACACGGCGAGCTCACCATGCGAAGCGACGGTTCACCCACTTCACATGGTGAAACAGTTCACTCCGCCGCCGCCCGCCGCAGCGACTCGGACAGCCGCTCGGCGGCCGCGACGACCGCGGGGGCGTGCATCCGGCCGGGCTGGCGCGACAGCCGCTCGAGCGGGCCGCTGACCGACACGGCGGCCACGATCTTGCCGCTGGGGGAGCGGACCGGCGCCGACACCGACGCCACCCCCTGCTCGCGCTCGCCGACGGACTGGGCCCACCCACGCCGGCGGATGCCGGACAGGGCGGCCGCGGAGAAGGCGGCGTTCTGCAGGCCGCGGTGGATCCGCTCGGGGTCCTCCCAGGCCAGCAGCACCTGCGCGGCCGAGCCGGCGCGCATCGTGAGCTGGGACCCGACCGGGATCGTGTCGCGCAGACCGGACGGACGCTCGGCGGCGGCGACGCACACCCGGTAGTCGCCCTGACGTCGCCACAGCTGCGACGACTCACCGGTGATGTCGCGCAGCCGCGCGAGCACCGGGCCGGCGGTGGCGAGCAGGCGGTCCTCGCCGGCGGCGACCGAGAGCTCGGCCAGACGCGGGCCCAGCACGAAGCGTCCCTGGAGGTCGCGGGCGACCAGGCGGTGGTGCTCGAGGGCCACCGCGAGCCGGTGGGCCGTGGGCCGGGCGAGACCGGTGGCCGCGACCAGGCCGGCCAGGGTCGCCGGCCCGGACTCGAGCGCAGTCAGCACGAGGGCGGCCTTGTCGAGCACCCCGACGCCGCTGGTGGTGTCCATATGGCAATACTGCCGTCTCAGATCATGGGACGCAAGTTGTAGAGTGGGGTGACGTCGAGAAGCGAGGAGGAGTCATGGGCAGGACCCTGGCCGAGAAGGTCTGGGACGAGCACCTGGTCCGGCCGGCGCCCCCGGGGAGCGGTGAGCCGGACCTCCTCTACATCGACCTCCACCTCATCCACGAGGTGACCTCGCCGCAGGCGTTCGACGGTCTGCGGCTGGCCGGGCGCACGGTCCGACGTCCCGACCTCACGCTCGCCACCGAGGACCACAACGTCCCGACGCTCGACTGGGACCAGCCGATCAAGGACCCCGTCAGCCGTACCCAGGTCGAGACGCTGCGTAGCAACGCCGACGAGTTCGGCGTACGCCTGCACCCGCTCGGCGACCTCGACCAGGGCATCGTCCACATCGTCGGCCCACAGCTCGGGCTCACGCAGCCCGGCATGACGATCGTCTGCGGCGACTCCCACACCTCGACGCACGGCGCCTTCGGCGCCCTCGCGTTCGGCATCGGCACCTCCGAGGTCGAGCACGTGCTCGCCACCCAGACGCTGCCGCAGGCCCGGCCGAAGACCATGGCGGTGACCGTCAACGGCACGCTGCCCGAGGGCGTCACCGCCAAGGACCTCGTGCTCACCCTGATCACCCACACCGGGCACCGGTGGCGGCCAGGGGTACGTCGTGGAGTACCGCGGCCCGGCCATCGAGGCGCTCTCCATGGAGGCGCGGATGACGGTGTGCAACATGAGCATCGAGTGGGGCGCCAAGGCCGGGCTGATCGCGCCCGACCGCACGACCTTCGACTACCTCGAGGGGCGGCCCGAGGCGCCGACGGGCGACGACTGGGACGCCGCAGTCGCGCACTGGCGGACGCTGGTCACCGACGACGACGCGATCTTCGACGAGGAGATCGTGCTCGACGCGAGCACGATGACGCCGTTCGTCACCTGGGGCACCAACCCCGGCCAGGGCGTGCCGCTCGCCGGCTCGGTCCCGCAGCCCGACGACTTCGACGAGGAGAGCGACCGCGTCGGGGCCCGCAAGGCGCTGGAGTACATGGGCCTCGAGGCCGGGACGCCGATGCGCGACATCCACGTCGACACCGTCTTCGTCGGCTCGTGCACCAACGGCCGGATCGAGGACCTGCGCGCGGCCGCCGAGATCCTCGAAGGTCGTCACGTCGCCGAGGGCACCCGGCTGCTCGTCGTACCCGGCTCGGTTCGGGTGCGGCTGCAGGCCGAGGACGAGGGCCTCGACGTCGTCTTCAAGGAGGCCGGCGGCGAGTGGCGCGGTGCCGGGTGCTCGATGTGCCTCGGGATGAACCCCGACCAGCTCGCACCGCAGGAGCGCAGCGCGTCGACGTCCAACCGCAACTTCGAGGGCCGTCAGGGCAAGGGCGGACGCACCCACCTGGTCTCGGTGCCGGTCGCGGCCGCCACCGCGGTCCGCGGCACCCTCAGCTCGCCGGCCGACCTGGACCCGTTGATCGACGACCCCTCGTCGGTCGAGCAGAGTCGAGACCACCACCGGTCGCAGGGAGCCTGACATGGACAGCTTCACCACCCACACCGGCATCGGTGTGCCACTGCGCCGCAGCAACGTCGACACCGACCAGATCATCCCGGCCGTCTACCTCAAGCGGGTGACGCGCACCGGCTTCGAGGACGGGCTGTTCGCCGCGTGGCGCAACGACCCGGCCTTCGTGCTCAACCAACCGGCATACGCCGCGGGCTCGGTGCTGGTCGCAGGCCCCGACTTCGGCACCGGCTCGTCGCGCGAGCACGCCGTCTGGGCCCTGCAGAACTACGGCTTCCGGGTCGTGATCTCTCCCCGCTTCGGTGACATCTTCCGCAGCAACGCCGGCAAGGCCGGCCTGCTCGCCGCCCAGGTCGACGACAAGGTGGTGCTGAGGTTGTGGGACCTGCTCGAGGCCGAGCCCGGTACCACCATCAGCGTCGACCTGGTCGCGAGGACGGTCCGCGCGGGCTCCGGCCCCGACGCCGTCGAGGACTCCTTCGACATCGACGACTACACGCGCTGGCGTCTTCTCGAGGGCCTCGACGACATCTCGCTGACACTGGCCCACGAGGACGACATCTCGGCGTACGAGGCGCATCGCCCGTCCTGGAAGCCCGCCACGCTCTGAGTCCTCTGGCCTTCGCCAACGTCGGGAATGCGAAGAACCCTGTAAAACAAGGGGATTCGTCTGACGGGCGATGAGCGTCACCGAGGTGTGGTGGGCTCGTGGAAGGGGCCCGGCGACGCGAGACAGGCTCAGTTGAGCCGGATTCTCCGAAAAAAACATGCCTTGAAACCCGGCGAGGTGATTGTGACGTGCGCTGCGAGTACATAGCGTTCACCACAAGTCGTCGGGCAAAGGCCCGGCCACGTCGTACTTTGGGAAGGGAAGCCGTGAACAAGTCTCAGCTCATCGACGCGCTGGCAGCGCGTTACGAGGGGAACCGCAAGCAGGCCCAGCACGCCCTGGACTCCGTCCTTGACACGATCACCCGCGAGGTGGCGAAGGGCGAGAAGGTCGCGATCACGGGCTTCGGGTCGTTCGAGAAGCGCGTCCGCGAGGCCCGCTGGGTCCGCAACCCGCAGACCGGCGCGCGGATCAAGGCCAAGAAGACGGCGGTGCCGAAGTTCACCGCCGGCGCGGACCTGAAGAACGTGGTGTCCGGCGCCAAGAAGCTGCCGAAGCTGACGCTCGCCGCCGGTACCGCCGCGGCCAAGAAGACGACGACGGCTGCCAAGAAGGCGGCTCCGGCGAAGAAGGCTCCGGCGAAGAAGGCCCCGGCAGCCAAGGCCCCGGCAGCGAAGAAGGCGGCCCCCGCGAAGAAGACAGCTCCCGCCAAGAAGGCGGCTGCGAAGAAGGCTCCAGCAGCGAAGAAGGCGCCTGCGGCGGCGAAGAAGGCCCCCGCCAAGAAGACCACCGCGAAGAAGGCTCCGGCCAAGAAGGCCGCTGCGAAGAAGGCTCCGGCCAAGAAGGCGACGGCGAAGAAGGCTCCGGCCAAGAAGACGGCCAAGAAGTCCTGACTTCTGCGGAGGGGGCCGTCCGAGCGGGCGGCCCCCTTCGTCATGCCCGGGGTCACGCCAGCAGGGCCAGCCGAGTGTGCGCCCCCACGCCGACGTCGACCGCGTCCGCAAGGGCCGCCCGGTCGTCGACGTCGAGGCGCAAGGTCTCGACGGGCAGCGTGATCTCGCGCGCTCCTCCCTCGAGGTGCGCCTGGCGCGAGTGGTGCCCGAAGTGTGGGTCGAACGCGTCGTACGTCGCGGTGTAGAGCGTGGTGCCGACGCCGTCGTGGTCGGCCACGAACGCCGAGGGCGAGCCTGCGTCCGATGCGTCGACCAGCGCCGCGTCGAGGTCGCCGGGCAGCAGGGCCGGGAGGTCGGCGCACACGGCGACCGGTACGCCGTCCGGCCAGCGCCGCGAGGCCTCGGCAGCGGCCTGCCGCAGCGACTCGTTGAGGTTGCCGGTCACTCCGTCGGGGATGGTCTCGCACCCCGCCGAGCGCAGTTCATCGGCGAACCGTGCGTCGTCGGTGACGGCGAGCACGGCGGCGACCCCTGCTGCCGCCAGGCAGGCGCGGGCGGTGTCGAGGGCGAACGCAGCAGCCAGGTTGCGACGGCGGCCGGGGTCGACCTCGAGGCGTGACTTCCCACGCGCCGGTGGCTTCACCGGGAGCAGGACGACGTAGGTGGATCCGATCATCGCGTCGATCCTGTCAGGGCCGCGTGCTGCGGTGACGACCGAGTAGCGTGACCCCCGCACACCGGCGCTCGTGCCGGCCGACGAGGTGGAGGACGCAAGGTGACGGTGCGACCCGTGCGCCCGCTGCAGCAGAAGCGCGGTTGGGCCTTCAACGTCGCGGTCCCCATCCTCAAGCCGACGCTGCTGGCGACCACCCGTCGTACCTGGATCGACGGGGAGAAGATCCCGGCGACCGGCGGCTGCATCCTGGTCTTCAACCACGTCTCCCACATCGACCCGCTGACCGCGGCCCACATCGTCTACGACCACGGCCGGAAGCCGCGCTACCTCGCCAAGTCGGGTCTCTTCAAGAACCCTGCCCTCGGCTACTTCCTGCGCGCCGCCGGCCAGATCCCCGTCGAACGCCTCACCAAGAACGCCAAGGGCGCCTTCGACGCCGCCGTGGCTGCGGTCGAGGCCGGTGAGTGCGTGGTGGTCTACCCCGAGGGCACGCTGACCCGCGACCCCGACCTGTGGCCGATGGTCGGCAAGTCCGGCGCCGCCCGGATCGCCCTCGAGACCGGGTGTCCGGTGATCCCCATCGGGCAGTGGGGTGCCCACGAGCTCCTCTACCCCTACGCCAAGAGGCCCCACCTCGTGCCGCGCACCAAGATCACCATGAAGGTCGGCGACCCGGTGCCCCTCGACGACCTGCGGGCCCAGCCCCATACCCAGGACGTGATCAACCAGGCGACCGCGCGGATCATGGACGCGCTCACCGCCCTGGTCGCGGACCTCCGGGGCGAGGAGCCTCCGGCCGAACGCTTCGACCCGCGCAAGAAGGGCCTGAGCGAGACCGGTGACTTCCACAAGCCGGAGCGGAAGAAGAAGCCATGACCCGCGTCTCCGTGCTCGGGGCGGGCTCATGGGGTACGGCGTTCTCGCTCGTGCTCGCCGACGCCGGCAACGACGTCACCTTGTGGGCGCGCCGGGAAGAGGTCTGCGAGACCATCAACCGGCGTCGCGAGAACACCGACTACCTGCCCGGTGTCGAGCTGCCGGCGAAGGTCTCCGCCACCCACGACACCGAGCGGGCGCTCGCCGACGCCGAGGTCGTCGTGTTCGCGGTGCCGTCGCAGACGTTCCGAACGAACCTCGAGCAGTGGGCCCCACACGTGCCGTCCTCGGCGGTCATGGTGTCGCTGATGAAGGGCGTCGAGCTCGGCACCCTGAAGCGGATGAGCGAGGTGATCGGCGAGGTGACCGACGCCGGGCCCGAGCGAGTCGCCGTCGTCAGCGGCCCCAACCTCTCCCACGAGATCTCCCAGCGCGAGCCGGCGGCGTCGGTGGTGGCGTGCGCCGACGAGTCGGTCGCCAAGGGCCTCCAGCGGCTCGTGCACTCGCCCGCGTTCCGGCCCTACACGAGTGTCGACGTGGTGGGCTGCGAGCTGGGCGGCGCCTACAAGAACGTCGTGGCGCTCTCGGTCGGGATGGCGGTGGGGCTCGGCTTCGGCGACAACACCACGGCCTCGGTGATCACCCGGGGTCTCGCCGAGACCGCGCGCCTGGCGATGGCGATGGACGCCAACCCGCTGACCCTGATGGGCCTCGCCGGCCTCGGGGACCTCGTCGCCACCTGCTCGTCACCGCTCTCGCGCAACCGCACCTTCGGCGAGAAGCTCGGGCTCGGGATGACCACCGAGGAGATCGTCGCCTCGACCCGTCAGGTCGCCGAGGGTGCGAAGTCCTGCTCGTCGCTGCTGGCCCTCGCCGAGAAGGTCGGTGTCGACGCGCCCATCGCCGAGCACGTCGAGGCCGTCGTCGACGGGCGGATGACCGCGCCGGAGATGATGGAGGCCTTCATCGCGCGCGACACCAAGGCAGAGCGGGACTGACCTTCCTCGCGAGGTCAGACCGACGCGTCCAACGCCTGCTCCAGATCGGCCCAGAGGTCCTCGACGTCCTCGATGCCGACGCTGAGCCGGACCAGCCCCTCGGGGATCGTGGCCGGCTCGGTCTTCCACCGGCGGCGACGCTCCAGGGTCGACTCCACCCCGCCGAGCGAGGTGGCGTGCACCCACAGCGACGTCGAGCGGGTGACCAGGTCGGCCGCGTCGGCGCCGCCGGCGACCACGATCGACACGATGCCGCCGAAGCCGGGGTAGCGGACCTCCGCGACCGCCGGGTGGCCGCCGAGGCGTCGTGCCAGCTCGGTCGCGTTGCTCTCGGCCCGGTCGACGCGCAGGTGCAGGGTGCGCAGTCCGCGCAGGGCCAACCACGACTCCAGCGTGCCGGGGATCGCGCCGACCAGGTCGCGGCGGCCCTTCAGCACGTCGTACAGCTGGTCGTCGGCCGTCACCAGCGCGCCGAGCACGGCGTCGGCGTGGCCGGAGAGGTACTTGGTGGCCGAGTGGACGACCAGGTCGGCGCCCCTCGTCAGTGGGAGCTGGCGCAGCGGGGTGGCGAAGGTGTTGTCGACGACGACGTAGGCGCCGACGTCGTGGGCGGCCGCCGCGATGGTCTCGATGTCGGCGATCTCCAGGGCCGGGTTCGTCGGGGACTCGAGCCAGACCAGCGCGGCGTCGTCGCAGGCCTTCACGACCGCGTCGGTGTCGGTGATGTCGACCAGCCGGGCGGTGAGCCGGCCGCGCGCCTCGAGGTCGGCCAGCTGCATGACGGTGCCGTTGTAGGCGTGCCGTGGTGCGACCACGGCGGCGCCCTGGCCGACGAGGTCCAGCACCGTGGCGACGGTCGCGAGGCCGGAGGCGAAGGCCAGGCAGCGCCCACCTTCGAGCGCGCCGAGGGCCTCCTCGAAGGCGGTCCAGGTCGGGTTGCCGTAGCGCCCGTACTCCAGGTCGCCGGTCGCGACGTACGTCGAGGCCATCGTGATCGGTGTGTTCAGCGGGGCGTCGGCGACGTGCTCCGGACGGCCCGCGGTGACGGCGGTGGTGGCGGGGGACCACGTACGGTCGCTCATGGCCCGAGGGTACGGCGGGTGCCGGCTCCGCCCCCGGTAGGGTCGGCGCGATGACCGAGCCCGCCGAACCAGCACCGCAAGCCCCGCGTCGCGATCGTCTTCGGCGGACGCTCCAGCGAGCACGCCATCAGCTGCGTCACGGCCGGCAGCGTGCTCGACGCGATCGACCGCGAGGCCTACGACGTGGTGCCCGTCGGGATCGCCACCGACGGCCGCTGGGTGCTGGAGTCGGGCGACACCGAGCGGCTCCGCATCACCGGTCCCGGCCAGCTGCCGAGCGTCGACGGCGACCGCGCGTCGATCGCCCTGCTGCGCGAGTCCGCGAGTACCGACCTCGTCGTCCACGAGCCGTCCCAGCCGCCGCAGACCCTGGGCGAGGTCGACGTCGTCTTCCCGTTGCTGCACGGGCCCTGGGGCGAGGACGGCACCATCCAGGGCATGTTCGAGATGGCCGGGGTCCGCTACGTCGGTGCCGGCGTGCTCGCCAGCGCCGTCGGCATGGACAAGGCCTACGCCAAGGTGGTGCTCGAGGCCGTCGGACTGCCGGTGATGCCGGCGGTCACGGTGACGGCGCGCGAGTGGTACCGCGACCCCGACGGCGTACGCCATCGCGTCGCGGACCTCGGCTTCCCGCTGTTCGTGAAGCCCGCGCGCGCCGGATCGAGCATGGGCATCAGCAAGGTGCACGACCCTTCCGAGCTCGACGCCGCCATCGAGGAGGCCCACCGCCACGACCCGAAGGCGCTGGTCGAGCAGGCCGCGGTCGGCGCCCGCGAGATCGAGTGCGGAGTGCTCGAGGCGCTCGACGGTACGCCGGAGACCAGCGTGCCGGCGGAGATCCGGATCGGCGGCGAGCACGAGTTCTACGACTTCGCCGCGAAGTACCTCCCCGAGGAGCACACCGAGCTCGACGTGCCCGCCGACCTGCCCGACGACGTCGCCACCGAGCTGCGCGAGATGGCGTCGCGCGCCTTCGAGGCGCATCGGCTGCGAGGGCCTGGCGCGGGTCGACTTCTTCGTGATGCCCGACGGCACACTGGTGATCAACGAGATCAACACGATGCCGGGCTTCACCCCGATGTCGATGTTCCCGCGCATGTGGGCCGCGACCGGGCTCGACTACCCCGCGCTGGTCGACCGGCTGATCAAGCTGGCCCTCCGGCGCGACACGGGCCTGCGCTGACCCAGCGAACTCGGCGGCGCAGCCGCGGCGGTCTGGTCCTCAGCACGAGGGCTCGCGCCAGCGGGCGCCCGTGACCGTTCTCGGTCCCTCAGTGGCAGGGGTGGACGAGGCGGGTGTACTGCTTGACCACCGGCCCGAGCTCCACCATCGCGGCGGCGAGGCCGTTGGGTCGGTAGTGCGCGGGCACGGTGACCTGCAGCACCGGCCGGTAGCCGGCGGTCGACATCACGACGTCGGCGGACTGGTCGTTCACCTGGCTGTCGGGCACGAACCAGCCGACGCCGTTCGCCACCGTGCAGGCGGCACTCTTCGAGAAGTCCTTCGGTACGCCGGCGCCGCACTGGGCGATGATCGCCGGGTCACCCCAGGCGCCACCGAGCGCGGCCGCCGGCTGGGTCTTACGCCGGTCCTGCCCCGCCACCGTGCTGGGCAGCGCGTTGGACACCCGCTGGCAGACGGCCTGGTCGGCGGCCGTGAGGCGCAGCGTCGGGATGCTGACCGGCTCCTTGCCGCAGGCAGCCACCACGAGCCCGAGGGTGACGAGAGCGGCGGACACACGCGCGCCCCGGGCCGCGGACGGCCTGGGGCGCGAGCGACGGTCGGGTCGGGCCAAGTCAGATGTGGACGACAGGGCAGGTCAGGGTCCGGGTGATGCCGTCGAGGTTCTGCACCTTCGAGACGACCAGCTTGCCGAGCTCGTCGACGTTGCGGGCCTCGGCGCGCACGATCACGTCGTACGGTCCGGTGACGTCCTCCGCGAGGGTCACGCCCTTCACCTGGGCGATCGCGCGGGCCACGTCGGCGGCCTTGCCCACGTCGGTCTGGATCAGGATGTACGCCTGGACGACCATGTGTGTCTCCTCCGGGGTCGGATCACGATGCCGCGCACAACCTACCGCGCACCCGGCCGGCCCTCGACAGGCCGCCGTCGCGGGAGCCGCGGCGGCGGCCGCCGATCTGGTGGGATGGGCCCATGTCCCTCCCAGCCGACGCGACCGTGTCCGAGGTCGGCGAGTTCCCGCTGATCGAGCGCCTCCGCGATCTCTTCCCCCAGGGGGAGCAGGTCCTGGTCGGTCCGGGGGACGACGCGGCGGTGCTGCGGATCCGCAACGGACACGTCGTGGTGTCGACCGACGTGCTGGTCGAGGGGCGACACTTCCGCCGTGACTGGGCCTCGGCCGGCGACATCGGGCACCGGGCCGCGGCCGCCAACCTCTCCGACGTCAACGCGATGGGCGGCCGGGCCCACTCGCTGACGATCGGGCTGGCCGCGCCTCGTGACCTGCCGGCGCAGTGGGCGCTGGAGTTCGCGCAGGGGTTCGCCGAGGAGTGCTCGCTCGTCGGCGCGAGTGTGGTCGGCGGCGACCTGACGTCGGCCGACGAGGTCGTGGTGGCCGTCACCGTGCTGGGCTCGTGCCAGCAGTCGCCCGTGCTCCGGTCCGGGGCCGAGCCGGGCGACGTGCTCGCGCTGACGGGGCGCCAGGGCTGGGCCGCGGGCGGCCTCGCCGTCCTGGGCCGGGGCTTCCGTTCGCCGCGCGTGCTGGTGGAGGCCTATCGCCGCCCCGAGCCGCCGTACGACGCGGGCGCGGCAGGCGCGGTCGCCGGCGCCACGTCGATGATCGACGTCTCCGACGGACTGCTGGCGGAGGCGCGCCACCTCGCCGACGCGTCGGGCGTCGCGATCGACGTACGCCGCGACGCGTTCGAGATCGCCGAGCCGTTGCAGGCCGTGGGCGCCGCACTCGGCGCCGACCCGATCCAGTTCATCCTGGGCGGGGGCGACGACCACGCCCTGCTGGCGACCTTCCCCGGCGCAGTTCCCGAGGGCTGGCAGGCGATCGGCTCGGTCACCGCCGGCTCCGGCGTCACCGTCGACGGCGCGGCGTACGACGGTCCCACCGGCTGGACGCACTTCTGAGGGTCGACCTCCGGGGCGCCGCAACAGCGCCATTGCGCCACTTGGGCGCCCGCAGGACAAGCCCCCGGACAGCACGAAGCCCCGGACACGGATGCGTCCGGGGCTCGAGCAGCGATCAGGGGGTCAGCGGGTGACCTTGCCGGCCTTCAGGCAGCCGGTGCACACGTTGAGACGGGTGCGGGTGCCGTTGACCGTCGCGCGGACCCGCTGGATGTTGGGGTCGAAGCGGCGCTTGGTGATCTTCTTCGACCACGGCCGGTTGTTGCCGAAGCCCGGCTTCTTGGCGCAGATGTCGCAGACGGCAGCCACGGGAGTACTCCTGGAGTCGAGGGTGGAACGAGCCCGCAGGTGTGAGTATCGGAGCGGGCAACCGGGAAAGAATATCCGACGCAACCGCCCGGGCACGAATCAGCGGTCCTGGACACCACTACCCTGTCACCCCGGCGGCCCGGACGAGCCCCCGCGACCCACGACAGCGCAAGGCAGGCCATGGAAGCACCCACCGGCGGCGGCATCGAGCTCGGGGTCGTGCAGCGCTTCGTCGACGTCGCGGTCGATGCCCTGGCCGAGACCCGCGAGGAGATCGACGCGCTCAACGTCTACCCCGTGCCCGACGGCGACACCGGCACCAACATGTACCTCACGATGAGCGCCGCCCGCGACGCCATCCACGACGCCGTCGCGCAGGGGATCGAACTCGACGCCGCACTCACCGCGTTCCGTCGCGGTGCCCTGCTCGGCGCCCGCGGCAACAGCGGCGTCATCCTCAGCCAGATGCTCGGAGCGCTCGCGATCCGGATCGCCAGCGCCACCCCCGACGAGCGCAACGCCACCGTGATGGCGGAGGCGATGGTCCAGGCCACGGACGCCAGCTACGCCGCCGTCGGTACGCCGGTCGAGGGCACGATCCTGACCGTCGCCCGAGCCGCCGCCGATGCCGCCGTACGCCGTGCCGTCCGAGCCCCGAGCCCGCGCTCGCGACGTCTTCACCGCAGCCGCCGACGCGGCCCGCGAGGCCTTGGCACACACGCCCGAGCAGCTCCGTCAGCTCCGTGAGGCAGGTGTCGTCGATGCAGGCGGCCGTGGGCTGTGCGTCATCCTCGACGCCGCCGAGGCCGTGCTGACCGGCCGTCGCCGGATCGCCGGCCTGCCCACGATCGGTACTCGCACGATCCCCGTCCCGGCCACGCCGGCGCAGGCCGACGACCTGGTGCCCGACGGACCTTCCTACGAGGTGATGTACCTGCTCGACGCCGATGACCCGGCCGCGGTCGAGCGGCTCAAGGGTGATCTCGCGCCGCTCGGCGACTCGTTGGTCGTCGTGGGCGGCGAGGGGCTGTGGAACGTCCACGTCCACGTCGACGACGTCGGTGCCGCGATCGAGGCGGGCATCGCTGCCGGGCGGCCACACCGGGTCCGGGTCACCCACTTCGCCGAGCAGGTCGAGGCCGCAGCCAAGCAGGCCGAGCAGCGCGAGGGACGCCGGATCGTGGCGGTCGCCGCGGGCCCCGGCCTGGCCCGGCTCTTCCGCGACGCCGGCGCCCTCGTGATCGAGGGCGCGCCGGGACGTCGCCCGTCCACGGGCATGCTGCTGGAGGCCGTCGAGGGCTCCGGCGCGGCCGAGGTCGTGCTCCTGCCCAACGACCCCGACTCCGTGCGCGCGGCGCAGATCGCGGCCCGCACCGCCGAGGAGGACCTCCCCGTCCGCGTCGCCGTGATCCCCACCGAGGCACAGGTGCAGGGCCTCGCGGCGCTGGCCGTCCACGAGCCTGCGCGCGGCTTCGACGCCGACGTGCTCGAGATGACCGCGACCGCCCGCCACACCCGTCACGGCGCGGTCACCATCGCCACGAAGCAGGCGATCACGATGGCCGGTCCGTGCGAGCCGGGCGACGTGCTCGGCGTGGTCGCGGGCGACTTCGCCGTGGTCGGCAGCGACCTGCGCGGCGTCGCCGTCGAGGTCCTGGAGCGACTGCTCGGCGGAGGCGGCGAGCTGGTCACGCTGGTCCGAGGGGTCGGCGGCGACGGCCTTGCCGAGCGCTGCGAGCAGTACGTCGCCGACCGACACGCCCATGTCGACGTCGTGGTGTACGACGGGGGGCAGGACCGCTATCCGCTGCTGATGTCGGTGGAGTGAGACTGTGAGGGAAGCGAGAGCGCGCGTCGGTCGTCAGGCGCCCGGCACGGGTGGGGATGCGCCCGAGCCGCGAGCTCACCGGACGGGAGGCGCATGATCTCGCTCGACTCGCCGGTCGCCTCGGTGCTCGGCGCCCAGACCAAGCAGGGCAAGGCCAAGAAGATCAGCGACGGACTCGGGCTGCGCACGGTGGGCGACCTGCTCCACCACTTCCCGCGCCGCTACGTCCGCACCGGCGAGCTCACCACGGTCAAGGCGCTCCGCGAGCGGCGAGATGCTCACGGTGGTCGGCGAGATCACCGAGAGCGACGTCCACACCTACCTCGACCGCCGCTCGCGGCGCACGGCGTACCGGCTCGACACCACGCTGCAGACCGACGGCCCCTCGCTGCGGATGTCGTTCTTCGCCAAGTCCAAGGGCGTCGCCGACTGGCAGGCCGGGCGTCTGGCGGTCGGGCGTCGTGGGGTGTTCATCGGCCAGGTCAGCACCTTCAAGGGGCAGTGGCAGCTCACCAACCCGACCATGGCGCTGTTCGGGGTGGCAGGTGAGGAGGGCGACGAGACCACGGGCGCGGCGGTCGCCGCGATCAAGGCGCTGTTCCCGCTGTACCCGCTCACCAAGGGCGTCGAGTCGTGGGACCTCCAGCGGGCGGTGGCCTTCGCGCTCACCATCCTCGACGAGGTACCCGACCCCCTGCCCGGCCCGCTGCGCGAGGCACACGGACTGCCCGACCCTCGACACCGCCCTGACGTGGATCCACCAGCCCGACACGTGGGAGCAGGTGACCTCGGCGCAACGGCGGTTCCGCTTCGACGAGGCGCTCGTGACCCAGCTGGTGCTCGCCCGGCGCCGGGCCGAGCTGGCGCAGCTCGGTGGCCAGGCCCGCAGCGGTGGGGGCGGGCTGCTGGCGGCCTTCGACGCGCGTCTGCCGTTCACGCTCACCCACGGGCAGGAGGAGGTGTCGGCCGAGATCGAGGCCGACCTCGCGCGCTCCCACCCGATGAACCGGCTGCTCCAGGGCGAGGTCGGCTCCGGCAAGACGCTCGTGGCGCTGCGGGCGATGCTCCGCGTGGTCGACTCGGGCGGCCAGGCCGCGCTCCTGGCACCGACCGAGGTCCTCGCCCAGCAGCATCTCCGCTCGATCACCGCGATGCTCGGCGACCTGGCGGCCGGCGGCATGCTCGGGGGCCACCCCGACGCGACCACCGTGGTCCTGCTCACCGGGTCGATGCCCAAGGCCGTGCGGGCCGAGGCGATGCTCCGGGCGGCGAGCGGCGAGGCCGGGCATCGTGATCGGCACCCACGCCCTGCTCCAGGAGCACGTGCAGTTCGCCGACCTCGGTCTGGTCGTGGTCGACGAGCAGCACCGCTTCGGCGTCGAGCAGCGTGCCGCCCTCACCGACAAGGCCGGCACGCCTCCCCACGTGCTGGTGATGACGGCGACGCCGATCCCGCGCACCGTCGCGATGACCGTCTTCGGCGACCTGGAGGTCTCCACGCTGACCGAGCTCCCGGCGGGCCGTGCAGCCGTGCAGACGAGCGTCGTACCCCTGGCCGAGCAGCCGCACTGGGTCGATCGCGTGTGGGGGCGCGTCCGCGAGGAGGTCGAGCGCGGCCACCAGGTGTACGTCGTGTGCCCCCGCATCGCCGGCGACGAGCTCGAGCAGGGCGAGACCGACGAGCCGCCCGACGAGGACGGCGAGGACGACGCGGCCGCGTCGACCGGCCCGGTCCGCCTGAGCGCGGCCGAGGAGGTGGTCGAGGAGCTGCGCGCCGGGCCGCTCGCCGGACTGCGGCTCGACCTGCTCCACGGGCGGCTCGCCTCCGACGACAAGGACCGCGCGATGCGTCGGTTCGCGGCGGGCGAGACCGACGTGCTGGTCTCGACCACGGTCATCGAGGTCGGCGTCGACGTCGCCAACGCCACCACCATGGTGCTGCTCGACGCCGACCGCTTCGGCATCTCCCAGCTCCACCAGCTCCGCGGTCGGGTCGGCCGGGGCGGTCTGCCCGGTCTCTGCCTGCTCGTCACCCGTGCGCCGGCCGACACCCCCGCCCGGGAGCGGCTCGACGCGGTGGCCGCCACCACCGACGGGTTCGAGCTCAGCCGGGTCGACCTCGAGCAGCGCCGCGAGGGCGACGTGCTGGGCCGCTCGCAGTCCGGCTTCCGCAGCTCCCTGCAGAACCTCCGCGTCCTGCGCGACGAGAAGACGATCGTCGAGGCGCGCGAGGCCGCGATCGCCCTGCTGGACGACGATCCTGACCTCGACACGGCCCCCGAGCTCCGCCGTCGGGTGACAGAGCTGCAGGACTCACGGCAGTCTGACTTCATGGAGAAGTCATGAATGAGCGCGTTGGTGCAGGTCAGCGGCTTACAGCACCCCGCTGGTCCGCACAGAGTCCGCCTTGGCGGCCGATCTGCAGAGACAGGTAACCGAACCCGTCGGTCGGCGGGTGTGCGTCCCACGCGCTCCAGCGATTCTGGTGGCAGCCAGGCACCTCGTTCTTCACCCGTCCGGGGTGTCTGGCCTCTGCCCGTCGGCGTCAACCTCGCCTCTGGCGCGGCTGGACGCCATCGGGATGCCCCGAAGGGCGCGTAGCCCCAGATCGGCTCGCTCGTTGTCAGAACACATGAGCGACCAGAGAACGCACGAGGACCTGTACGACTACGAGCGCGGCACCCAGACCTTCCTCGGCGAGCTGGGCCACTGGCACGCCGTACCGAACTCCCACGGGGAGACGGCCGGCCGCCAGTGGGTCAAGGGCCGGGTCGAGGACTGCCGGGCCGTCAAGGAGGCCAGGGTTGTCCGGCGCGCAAGGAGGTCGTCCGCGCCCTCCTGAACCTGCGGCCCCATTCGCCTGCCTGCCGGCAGGCTTCTTCTCCGATTCGACGAGCTCGACGAGCACGAGCCCCCCGGTGGGGGGTTCCGCAGTCCGCACGGAGTCCGCAAGAATATTCGTTGAGTACCGACGACTGGAGATGACTGTGTGGCGTTTCCGCAGGTCAGCGGATTGCAGTCGTCGCAGCCCCTCACCGGCAGTCAGCGTGGCGCACTCCATGGAGAAGTCATGACGGCCTGCTCCAGGGGTCTCGGGGTCACGACGAGCCCATGACGCGGATCATCGGGGGGTCGGCGGGCGGACGGCGGATCGCCACGCCGCGCGGCACGAACACGCGCCCGACGAGCGACCGCGTGCGCGAGGCGCTCTTCTCCGCCGTCGAGTCGTGGTGCGGATCGCTGTCGGGCCTGCGCTTCCTGGACCTGTACGCCGGATCCGGGGCCGTGGGCCTCGAGGCCTGGTCACGAGGTGCCGGCGTCGTCACGCTCGTCGAGCAGGACCGCCGTACGGCCTCGTTGATCTCCACCAACGCCCGCGAGCTCGGCTTCTCGCGCGCCCACGTGGTCGCGTCCGCCGTCGCGTCGACGCTGCTCCGTCCACCGAAGGCGCCGTACGACGTGGCATTCCTCGACCCGCCGTACGCGCATCCGAGCTCGTCGGTCGTCGCCGACCTCGCCTCCATGCGCGACCACGGCTGGCTCGTGCCCGGAGCCATGGTGATCGTCGAGCGCGGCTCCCGGGCCGCCGAGCCGCTCTGGCCGGAGGGCTTCGCGGGCAGCCGGGACAAGAAGTACGGCGAAACCATGCTCTGGTACGTTCACGCCGCCGCCCAGCCCTCACCGCCCCCAGCCCGCTGACGCCGACCGACCGAGGAGGCACCGTGCGCCGCGCCGTCTGCCCCGGGTCGTTCGACCCGGTCACCAACGGCCACCTCGACATCGTCGAGCGGGCAGCCTCGTTGTTCGACGAGGTCGTCGTGGCGGTGGGGGTCAACCAGTCGAAGCACCGGCTGTTCTCCGCCGACGAGCGACTCGCCATGCTGGGCCGGGCGGTCGGACACCTGCCCAACGTGTCGGTGGAGGGGTTCACGGGCCTGCTGACCACCTTCTGCGCCGACCGCGACATCCACGTGATCGTCAAGGGCCTCCGCGCGGTCAGCGACTTCGACTACGAGCTCCAGATGGCTCAGATGAACGCCTCGCTCACCGAGGTCGAGACCGTGTTCGTGCCCACCAGCCCCGAGTGGTCCTTCCTGGCGTCCTCGCTGGTCAAGGAGGTCGCGTCGTACGGCGGCGACGTCTCCGCCCTGGTGCCCGACTTCGTCAACGAGGCACTCGTCGCACGGCTGGGCGGGTCCGCCCCCTGACCGACGCCGGAGGCTGCGTTTTGCCGCTGCGACACGCGGGTGGATACGATGTGCGCTGATCTGTTGTGCCCGAATCCGGAAGTGGACCACTGAGCAAACTGGACCCGAGAGCGCCGCTCGTGCTCGATACACGCGAGCTCGGTCGCCGCCCGGGGTCCCAGCGCGAGGTGTCGCGGACGGTGCCGGCCCCGGCAGATCTGGGCATCGAGGTTCTCCGTGTCCCCGAAGGTGCGCCGGTCGAGCTCGACCTGCGGACCGAGGCGGTCATGGAGGGCGTCCTCGTCACGGGCACGGCGCGAGCCGCGCTCGAGGGTGAGTGCGTGCGGTGCCTGGAGCCGATCTCCGACGAGATCGAGGTGAGGTTCCAGGAGCTGTTCGTGTACGACGACCGCGAGGTCGACCCTGACGAGGAGCTCGAGGTCAGCAAGCTCCAGGACGACCTGGTCGACCTGGAGCCGCTGCTGCGGGACGCGGTGGTGCTCGCACTGCCGTTCCAGCCGTTGTGCGAGGACGACTGTCCCGGGTTGTGCGCCGAGTGCGGTGCGCGGCTCGCGGACGACCCGGACCACTCGCACGGCGAGCCGGTCGACCCGCGGTGGGCGGCCCTGGCCACGCTGACCGAGCCCGAGCAGGACGACTAACCACGGTCCCCGGACCGACCGACGAGGAGAGAACAGTGGCAGTCCCGAAGCGGAAGATGTCGCGCAGCAACACGCGCCACCGGCGTTCCCAGTGGAAGGCCGTGGCGCCGTCCCTGGTGACCTGCGCCAACCCCGCGTGCGGTGCGAAGCACCTGCCGCACCGCGCCTGCGGCACGTGCGGCCAGTACGGCGCGCGTGGCGAACGGCGCCAGGTCCTCTGACACCCGGTCCGCTGAACTACGGCCCGCTCCGTAGCGCGCTCGGCGATCCCACGCTCGACGCCGAGCTGCTGGAGCGCGCGCTCACACACCGCTCCTACGCCTACGAGCACGGCGGCCTGCCGACCAACGAGCGCCTCGAGTTCCTCGGCGACTCCGTGCTCGGCGTCATCGTCACCGAGACCCTCTACCTCACCCACCCCGACCTCTCCGAGGGCCATCTCGCCAAGCTTCGCGCGGCGGTCGTCAACGCCCGCGCTCTGGCCGGTGTGGGCCGCACGATCGGGCTCGGCGCCCACGTCAAGCTCGGCCGCGGTGAGGACACCACCGGTGGCCGCGAGAAGGCGTCGATCCTCTCCGACACCGTCGAGGCCGTGATCGGGGCGGTCCACCTCTCCGGCGGCCTCGAGAGCTCCTCGCAGGTCGTCCACCGGCTCTTCGACCCGCTGATCGAGGCTGCCTCCGCGATGGGCGCCGGGCCTCGACTGGAAGACCTCCCTCCAGGAGCTGTCCGCCGAGCACGGCCTGGGCGTGCCCGAGTACCTCATCCAGGACGAGGGCCCCGACCACATGAAGACCTTCACCGCCCAGGTGCGCGTCGGCGACACCCGCTACGGCAACGGCATCGGCCGCTCCAAGAAGGAGGCCGAGCAGGCCGCCGCGGAGACGGCGTACGGCGAGCTCGTGGTGACCCTCGGCGTGCTTCGCGACCTGCCGCCCGACCTGCCCCTGCCCGACTGACCGGCTCGAACCACCCGTCCGCCTGACGTGCCCGAGCTGCCCGAGGTCGAGACCGTCCGCGACGGCCTCGACCGCCACGTCGTCGGCCGCACCATCGAGTCGGTCACCGTCCTCCACCCGCGTCCCGTGCGCCGCGACCTCCGCGGTCCGGCGGGCTTCGCGGCCGCACTCACCGGGCGCCGGTTCGAGGCGGCCCGGCGTCGCGGCAAGTACCTCTGGCTCCCGCTCGACAACGGCGACGCCCTGCTGGGCCACCTCGGGATGAGCGGTCAGCTGCTGGTCCAGGAGCCCGGCCACCCCGACGAGCGCCACCTGCGGGTGCGCTTCGTGCTGGCGCCGATGGTCGAGAAGGGCGCCCTGCGCGCGTCCCGAGGCCCGGCGACCCGACCGCTCGAGCTGCGCTTCGTCGACCAACGGATGTTCGGCGGCCTGTCCGTCTCCGAGGGTGGCGCGGAGCTGCCGCCCGAGATCGCCCACATCGCGCGCGACCCGTTCGACCCGGAGTTCGACGACGACCTCTTCGTGGGGCGGGTCCGGCGTCGTACGGCCGGCATCAAGCGGTTGCTGCTCGACCAGAACCTCGTCTCAGGCGTCGGCAACATCTACGCCGACGAGGCGCTGTGGCGGGCGGAGCTCCACGGCGAGCGACCGGGGGAGCGCCTCCGGCCCGTCCAGGTACGCCGGGTGCTCGCGGAGGCGCGGGCCGTCATGGGCGCCGCGCTCGGGCAGGGCGGCACCAGCTTCGATGCGCTCTACGTCAACGTCAACGGAGAGTCGGGCTACTTCGACCGCTCGCTGCACGCCTACGGACGCGAGGGCCTGCCGTGCGAACGCTGTGGCACCCCGATCCGGCGGGCCGAGTTCATGAACCGGTCGTCGTTCTTCTGCCCCCGCTGCCAGCCCGTCCCGCGGGCACGAAGGGTGGCCGTCCGAGATTGACCCGGGCCGACCGAGGTGTCACTCTTGAAGACGGCCCCCTCGAACCTGGCGGGTCCCCCACGTCGGAAGGCTTCTATTCATGGCCAAGGCTCTGATCGGCCATCTGCAGCAAGATCGCGGCCTCCCCCTTCGGCTGGCCGCCGACAACGCCCAGCTGCGAGTCAGGGTCGCTGAGCTGGAGGCACTGGTCACCCGGTTGATGGAGGAGAACGACCGGTTGGCCGTCGCCCAGGCGGCACGGGTGCTCGACCTCGAGCCCGACCAGCTGGAGATGCAGCCGGCCTGACCCGCGAGGGTCCGCGCCCCACCTGAGCTCCGCCTCAGCAGCCCGTCAGCACCGCGAGCGCGGCTGAAGCACGCCGTCCCACGGACGCGGCACGGACGTCGACGCCGACGGACGACGGCGTTGCACAAAGTGCACGTGCGAAAACTTGACCCACCAGATCGTGTACACGCGGGACCTGGTGAGGCAGAGTCCGACCCGTGCCGGACGTGGCAGCGCGCCACGACGGGGACCGGCCGACCATCAGGAGTCATCACTCGTGAGCAAGAGATTCTTCGCCGCCCTTCTCGGTGCGGGCGCACTCGCGGTCGGCGCGCTGACCGCGAGTGTCTCCGGGGCGGACGCAGCTGCTCCGCACCTCACGCACCTGTCGGGCCTCCACGCTCAGCGGGTCTGTGCCGCGCCGACGGCCGGCCACGCGCCTGCTTCGCCAAGGTCCTGGTGAACAAGAAGGGCGCCATCCCGATGGCGACCGCGCCGCTCTCCTCCGCGCTGTCACCGACGCAGCTGCGAGGCCGCCTACAACCTCAACGGCGCCAGCAGCGCGGGCCGCACCGTCGCGATCGTCGACGCCTACGGCTACCCGAACCTCGAGCGCGACCTCACCATCTACCGCAACTTCTACGGCCTGCCGGCGTGCACCGCGGCCAACGGCTGCCTGAGGGTCATCAACCAGACGGGCGGCACCACGCCGCCGACGACCGACCTGGGTTGGTCGCAGGAGCAGGCGCTCGACGTCGACGCCGTGTCGGCCGCCTGCCCCGACTGCAAGATCCTCGTGGTCCAGGCCAGCTCCGCGAGCTTCGCCGACCTCGGCACCGCGGTGAACACCGCGGCCGCACAGCCTGGCGTCGTCGCGATCTCCAACAGCTACGGCGGCAGCGACGCGCCTGACTCGACGTACGGCAAGTACTACAACCACCCGGGCATCGCGGTCACCGCGTCGACCGGTGACAACGGCTACAAGGGCGCTTCCTACCCCGCGTCGTCGCACTACGTCACCGCCGTCGGCGGCACCTCGCTGAAGATGTCGGGCAGCAGCCGCGTCAGCGAGGCCGTGTGGAGCGGCGCCGGCTCCGGCTGCTCGACGTCCAACGCGGCGATCTCCGGTGCGTCGGCCTTCAACACCGGCTGCGCAAGCGCGCCATGGCCGACGTCTCGGCCGCGGCCGACCCGAACACCGGTGGCCTGAGCGTCTACTCGCCGACGTCGACCACGGCCTCGTCGTGGTCGCAGTACGGCGGCACCAGCGAGTCGTCGCCGATCATCGCGTCGGTCTACGCGCTGGCCGGGACCGGCTACAGCAACGCCACGCCGTACGCCCACCCGACGAACCTGTTCGACATCACCAGCGGCAGCAACTCCAAGCGGAAGTGCCCGCAGACCCAGTGGTGCACCGCGCGCGTCGGCTGGGACGGCCCGACCGGACTCGGCACGCCGAACGGCACCGGGGCGTTCTGACCGGCCGCATGACAGCCGTGACGCAGGGGTCGCCCGTCCGGGCGGCCCCTTCGTCGCGCCCCGCTCCGCCCGCTAGCGTGGCCCCGTGAGCAACCGATGGGGGATGGCACGACCCGGACGCGGGTCCGACGACGGCTGGTTCCGGCTGGGCAGCCTGGATGTCACCACCGTCCTCCTGGTCTCGGCGCTGGCGGTCGTCTCCTTCGTCGTCTGGGCCCTGGAGCCGCCGGGCAAGCCGATCCAGACCGCCCTGATGCTCAATCCCGACTCCTTCGTCCACGGTCAGGTGTGGCGGATCATCACCTGGCCGATCGCCTACCCCAACGGGATGGGGCTCTTCGACATCATCGCGGTCGCCCTGTTCTGGTACTTCGGCACCGAGATCGAGCGCCAGCTCGGCCGCAAGCGGATGGCCTGGTTCCTCGGGGTGGTGACGGTCGGGCTGGGCCTGCTCTGGGTCGGCATCGTCGTGGCGACCACCTCCAGCCCGGGTCTCTTCTCGCTCTTCTCGCTCAACCAGCTCGAGCTGATGGTGCTGCTGGTCTTCATCGCCGAGTACCCGTCGCGGCGCTTCTTCTTCAACATCCCCGGCTGGGTGATCGGCGTCGTCATCGTCGGCATCTCCGTGCTCAGCTACCTCGGCAACCGCGACTGGCGGCTGCTGCTGGACTTCCTGCTCGGCCTCGTTCTGACCGCCCTCATCGCCCGCTCGATGGGCCTGCTGGCGGAGCTGACGTGGGTGCCCAACCTGGCGATCCACCGTCGGCCGAAGAAGGCGAAGCGCAGCAAGCGAGCGGGAGGGGAGGGCACCGTCGTGGCGGGACCGTGGAACCCGACGCCGACGCCTCCGGTCTCGCGCGACCAGGCGGAGCTCGACGCGCTGCTCGACAAGATCAGCGCCACCGGTATGGACTCCCTCACCGACCAGGAGCGCGAGCACCTGCTTGTCCTGCGCGACCGCCTGCGCCGACGCTGAGCGAGCGAGGCGGACGCGTCTCGGTGGCGCCGGACCCGACCTGGCATCGCAATCCTCCGCGAACTGGTGGCGGGCGGTCTGTGAGGGGGCCGACACCGCCCCGGATGCCCGGAAACGGGGGTGGTCCTGGGTAGGGTGAGCCTCGCTGCACTTCCCCGTCGGCACCCGCTGCGCCTGCAGTCCGCCCGTCTGTCGCGCCCGTGCTCATGGAAGAGGGAGCCACGTTGTACCTGAAGAGCCTGACCCTCAAGGGGTTCAAGTCCTTCGCGTCGTCGACGACGCTGCAGCTCGAGCCCGGCATCACCTGCATCGTCGGCCCCAACGGCTCGGGCAAGTCCAACGTCGTCGACGCCCTCGCCTGGGTGATGGGCGAGCAGGGCGCCAAGAGCCTGCGCGGCGGCAAGATGGAGGACGTCATCTTCGCCGGCACGTCCGGCCGGCCCCCGCTGGGCCGGGCCGAGGTGCTGCTGACCATCGACAACACCGACGGCGCGCTCCCGATCGAGTACGCCGAGGTGACGATCAGCCGCACCATGTTCCGCTCCGGCGGCTCGGAGTACGCCATCAACGGCACACCCTGCCGGCTGCTCGACGTGCAGGAGCTGCTCAGCGACTCCGGCATCGGCCGCGAGATGCACGTGATCGTCGGCCAGGGCCAGCTCGACACGATCCTGCACGCGACTCCCGAGGACCGCCGCGGCTTCATCGAGGAGGCCGCGGGCGTCCTCAAGCACCGCAAGCGCAAGGAGAAGGCGCTCCGCAAGCTCGACTCGACCGACGGCAACCTGACCCGGCTCGGCGACCTGCTCAGCGAGATCCGCCGCCAGCTCAAGCCGCTGGGCCGGCAGGCCGAGGTCGCCCGCAGGGCCGCGGTCGTCCAGGCCGACGTCCGCGACGCCCGCGCCCGGCTGATCGCCGACGACCTGGTCACCGCCCGCACCGCGCTCCAGCAGGAGCTGGCCGACGAGACGATCCTGGTCGAGCGGCGCGAGGAGGTCGAGGCCGCGATCGCGCAGGCCCACGAGTCCGAGGGCGCGGCTCGAGGCCGTCGCTGCGCGACGACCTGCCCGGCGCTGGCCCGGGCGCAGGAGACCTGGTTCGGGCTGTCCGGGCATGCGCGAGCGTCTGCGCGGTACGGCGTCGCTCGCCGCCGAGCGGGTGCGCAACGCCGCCGGGTCGGAGCAGGAGACGCTCGACCTCGGGCCGCGACCCCGACGAGCTCGAGGCCGAGGCCGCCCGGATCCGCGAGCAGGAGTCGGCCATCGCCGGCGAGGTCGAGACCCACCGGGCCGCGCTCGAGGCCGCGGTGACCACCCGTCGTACCTCCGAGGAGGCGGCGGCCGAGGAGGAGCGCCGGGTCGCCGGGCCTGCTCCGCGCGGCCGCCGACCGGCGCGAGGGCCTGGCCCGGCTGGCCGGCCAGGTCAACGCCGTCAAGTCGCGCGCCGCCGCGGCCGACGAGGAGATCGGCCGGCTCGAGGCCTCCCGCGCGGCGGCGGTCGCCCGCGCCGACCGGGCCCAGCACGACTTCACCGCCCTCGAGACCCGGATCGCCGGCCTCGACGCCGGCGAGGAGGGCCTCGACGCCGAGCACGAGGCCGCGCTGGCCGTGCTCGACGACCTCACCGAGCGGCTGGCCAAGGCCCGCGAGGAGGCCGCTCAGGCCGACCGCGACCGCTCCGGTCTCCAGGCCCGCACCGAGGCCCTCGAGCTCGGGCTCAACCGCAAGGACGGCGCCGGCGCGCTGCTCGCCGCGTCCGACTCCGTCTCGGGCCTGCTCGGCTCCGTGGCCGCCGTGCTGACGCGTCGACCCCGGCTACGAGACGCGCCATCGCCGCCGCGCTCGGGCTCGGCCGCCGACGCGGTGGCCGTCACCGACGGCGACGCCGCCGTGTCGGCGCATCGGCCACCTCAAGACCGGTGACCTCGGCCGCGCCGGGATGCTGCTCGGCGGGCGGAGTCGACCGACGACCACGCCTGGCCCGGGCTGCCCGGCCACGCGGCGTACGCCGTCGACGTCGTGTCGTGCCCCGACACCCTGCGGCCCGTCGCTGGCCCGGCTGCTCTTCAAGACCGCGGTCGTCGCCGACCTCGACGCCGCCCGCGCGCTCGTCGCCGACCTGCCCGACGTGACCGCGGTGACCCGCGAGGGCGACGTCCTCGGCGCCCACTTCGCCGCCGGCGGCTCCGCCGTCCCAGCCCAGCCTGCTCGAGATCCAGGCGGCGTACGACGACGCGTCGGCCGCAGCTGGCCGAGGCGATCGCCGCCTCCGAGCGGCTCGGCTTCGACATCGCCCGGCTCGACACCGAGCGGCTCGACGCCCAGCGCCGGGTCGACGTGGCGCTGGCCAAGCTCCACGAGTCCGACGCGACCCTGGCGGCCGTGGCCGAGGAGCTCGGCCACTTCGGCACCACCGCGCGCTCGGCCGCGCGGGCGAGGCCGAGCGGATCGCCACGGCGATCGCCGCGGCCCACGAGGCCCGCGACCAGGACCTCGCCGGGCTCGCCGACCTCGAGGCCCGGCTCGCCGCCGCACACGACGCCACCGACGAGGAGCCCGACACCACCGAGCGCGAGCGGCTGGCCGAGGCGGCTCGGGGCGCCCGCCAGGCGGAGATGGACGCCCGGCTCGCGCTGCGCACCAGCGAGGAGCGCGCCCGCGCCCTGCACGGCCGGGCCGACTCGCTGGTGCGGGCCGCCGAGACCGAGCGCGAGGCGCGCGCCCGGGCCGTCGAGCGACGCGAGCGGCTGGTCCGCGAGGGCCGTGCCGCGCAGGCCGTCGGGCGTCGCCGTGACCGTGGTCCTGGCCAAGCTCGAGGTGTCGATCCACCGGGCGGCCGAGGAGCGGACGGCGGTCGAGGCCACCCGCGGCCGACCGCGAGCAGGAGCTGCTGGCGGTCCGGGCCGCGCTGCGCGACCTGGCCCGCGAGCACGACGAGCTGGTCAACTCCGTCCACCGCGACGAGATGGCCCGCACCCAGCAGCGGATGCGGATCGAGCAGCTGGCCGAGCGGGCCCTCGAGGAGCTCGGGCTCGACGAGGACGGCCTGGTCGCCGACTACGGCCCCGACCAGCTCGTGCCCTTCACCGGCGAGCTCGCCGACGGCGAGGCCGCGCCCGAGCCCGGCGCCGTTCGACCGCGACGAGCAGACCAAGCGGCTGCGAGCCGCCGAGCGCGCCCTGGCCCTGCTCGGCAAGGTCAACCCGCTGGCCCTGGAGGAGTTCTCGGCGCTGGAGGAGCGCCACAAGTTCCTCACCGAGCAGCTCGAGGACCTCAAGGCCACCCGCAAGGACCTCCTCGACATCGTCCGCGAGGTCGACGCCCGGGTGCAGCAGGTCTTCACCGAGGCGTACGCCGACGTGGCGGCCGCCTTCGAGCAGACCTTCTCGCGGCTCTTCCCCGGCGGCGAGGGCCGGCTCGTGCTCACCGACCCGTCCGACATGCTCGCCACCGGCGTCGAGGTCGAGGCCCGGCCGCCGGGCAAGAAGGTCAAGCGGCTCTCGCTGCTCTCCGGCGGCGAGCGCTCGCTGGTCGCGGTGGCGTTCCTGGTGGCCCTGTTCAAGGCCCGCCCGTCGCCGTTCTACATCCTCGACGAGGTCGAGGCCGCGCTCGACGACACCAACCTCGGCCGCCTGCTGCAGATCTACGAGGAGCTGCGCGAGCACAGCCAGCTGCTCGTGATCACCCACCAGAAGCGCACGATGGAGGTCGGCGACGCCCTCTACGGCGTGACCATGCGCGGCGACGGCGTCTCGACGGTGATCAGCCAGCGCCTCCGCGAGCCCGCCTGATGTCCGGTAGCCACGTGCGACCCGTCCAGGCCACCCGCGAGCCCGACAGCTGCGGAGCGCCGACCTCCGTCGCACTGGTCGACCGCGACCACCCGCTGGGCCGACCTGGACGGCTTCGGGCACATGAACAACGCCCGCTACTTCGAGCTCATCGACACCGCCATCGACCTGCACCTGCAGGACGCGATCGGTGGCGCGGTCGACACCCTCGACCAGATCGGCGTCTTCGCCGAGGTCGGCGTGCCGCTTCTTCCGCGAGGTCGGCTACCCCGCCCCGATCGACCTCGGGGTGGTCGTCGACCGCGTCGGCCGGACCTCGTCGTCTACCGCGTGGGGTTCTTCCAGGGCGACGACGACGACGCCGCGGCCGAGGGCCGGGTGTATGGTCTACGTCGACAACACCGACCCGGCCCGCCCGGCCACGCCGCTGCCCGACGTCGTCCGGACGGCCGCCGAGGCGCTGCTCCGGTGAGCCCGGTGCACCGCGACCCGCGCGTCGACGACTACCTCGACTCGCTGCCCGACTGGCAGCGCGAGACGCTGCAGCAGGTGCGCGAGGTGCTCGCACCGCACCGACCCCGAGATGACCGAGACCATCAAGCGCACCGTCCAGCCCTACTTCGTCCTCGACGGCAACGTCGCGGCGTTCCTCGCCGCCCGCGACCACGTGAACGTGTTCGTCTACGACGGCGGGATCGTGCCCGACCCGCACGGTCTGGTCACGGCCGGGCAGGACAACAAGACGGCCCGCACCATCGGGTTCCGCGAGGGCGACGTCGTCCCCGAGGAGGCGCTGCTGGAGTTCTTCCGGCGCCTGGTGGCCGACAACCGGGCCGGCGGGTGGCGCACGCTGAAGGCGACACGCGCTGAGTCCGTATCTGACCGAGCCTGCACGGTGGGCGTGCCAAGGTGAAGGCATGTGGTTCCTAGTGGTCGCCATGCTCGTGATCCTGGTGCTGGCCGGGCGCGGTCGTCCTCTACGTCGCGTTCCCCCACCGGGGCGAGGAGGTGCCCGCCGTGCCGTGGGTCGGTCGACGCCATGCGCAAGGGCGTCGACGTCGCGCCCACGCTCGACAACACCTCCGACGAGGCTCGAGCCGCCGCGCGCGAGCACCTCGACCTGACCACTCCCCGGACCGGCGCTCCCGAGACGCAGGGGGCACGACCGCTGAGCCTCACCCGCACCTGATTGGATGGACGCATGGGTGACTGGCTGTTCCTGATCATCGGCATCGTGGTCGTCGCCGCCCTCATCGTGGGCGGGCTGCTCACGACCGGCCGTCGCCGGGCGCGTCCGCCGACCGCGCCCACCGAGGTCGTCGGCGCCGACGCGCGAGGAGCCGCCGCAGCCGGGTCGAGAGCGCGGAGCCGCCGGCCGCCGTCACCACCCTCGAGCGGCCGGAGGGTACGGCGTCCCGGCTGGTGCGGCTGCGCCAGCGGCTGGCCGGCTCGCAGGGCGGTCTCGGCCGCGGCCTGCTCGGCCCTGCTCTCGCGCGAGCGTCTCGACGAGGACACCTGGGAGGCGATCGAGGACACCCTGCTCACCGCCGACGTCGGCGTCGCGCCCGACCCAGCAGCTCGTCGGCCACCTCCGCACCCGGCTGCGGGTCGACGGCAAGGAGGCCGGCGACCCGCGCGCGGTCCTGCGCGACGAGCTGCTCGCAGCTCGTCGACCCGACCATGGACCGGCGCCTCCAGGTCTCCGGCGCAGGACGGCAAGCCCGGCGTCGTGCTGGTGGTCGGCGTCAACGGCACCGGCAAGACGACCACGGTCGGCAAGCTCGCCCGGATCCTCGTCGCCGAGGACCGCTCCGTCGTGCTCGGTGCGGCCGACACCTTCCGCGCCGCCGCCGTCGACCAGCTGGCCACCTGGGGCGAGCGGGTCGGGGTCGAGGTCGTCCGCGGCCCCGAGGGCAGCGACCCGGCCAGCGTGGCGTTCCAGGCCGTGCAGGAGGCCATCGAGCGCGGCCTCGACACCGTGCTCGTCGACACCGCCGGCCGCCTGCAGAACAAGGCCGGCCTGATGGACGAGCTCGGCAAGGTCAAGCGGGTCATCGAGAAGCAGGCGCCGGTCACCGAGGTGCTGCTCGTCCTCGACGCCACCACCGGCCAGAACGGCCTGGTCCAGGCCCGGGTGTTCTCCGAGATCGTCGACGTGACGGGCATCGTGCTGACCAAGCTCGACGGCTCGGCCAAGGGCGGCATCGTGGTCGCGGTGCAGCGCGACCTCGGCGTACCCGTCAAGCTCGTCGGGCTCGGCGAGGGCGCCGACGACCTGGCGCCGTTCGACCCGGGCGCGTTCGTCGACGCGCTGCTCGGCTGAGGACACCATGACCACGCACCGACTCCGTGCGCCGATTCATGGTCGAGCACGTCAAGCCCCACGTCCCGGCCGGCCTCTGGCGACGGCTGCGCAGCCTCGCGCCCAGCCGGCTACGCCCGTCACCGCCGGCGCCGCGCCACGGCCCACGCCCAACAGCGGGCGCCGCCGGCTCCGGTCGATGAGCCTCACCGAGCTGGCCGAGGAGTTCGGCAGCGACAAGTGGGGGGTCCACCGCTACACGCCCCACTACGAGCACCACTTCGCGCCCTGCGCGACGACGCGACCCTGGTCCTGGAGCTCGGGATCGGCGGCTACGCCCGCGAGTAGCAGGGCGGGGCGTCGCTCAAGATGTGGAAGTGGTTCTTCCCCCGCGCCCAGATCGTGGGCGTCGACATCGAGGACAAGTCGTTCGTCGACCAGCCGCGGATCAGGTCCTACGTCCAGGGCTCCCAGACCGACCGCGCCTGCATGCGAGCGCATCGTGCGGGAGCACGGTGCGCCGACCATCGTGATCGACGACGGCAGCCACCGGTCCGCCGCACGTTATCGAGTGCTTCGCGATCCTCTTCCCGCTGCTCGCCGACGGCGGTCTCTACGCGATCGAGGACATCCAGACCAGCTACTGGCCGCAGCTGGGGCGGCAGCCTCGACCCCGACGACCCGACCACGTCGATGGCGATGGTCCGCGGCTTGTCGACGGGCTCAACTACGAGGAGTTCCTCGACCCGGCCTACGAGCCGACGTACACCGACCGCACGTCGTGGCGGTGCACTGCTACCACAACCTCGTGCTGATCCAGAAGGGCGAGAACCGCGAGGGCACCAACAAGCGCGCGTGTACCGCCAGTGGTACGAGGAGAACCGGACGATGTGCATCCCGCACTCGAGCTATCTCGGGGTACCCCGACACCGTCGACCGGCCGACGGCGCGCCGTACCCTCGGTCTCGACGAGGGAGACGTCGCCCTGCTCACACTCGGGCGCATCCGGCCCTACAAGGGCCTCCTCCGGTTGCTCGAGCTCACCGCAGACCTGGCGGTCGAGGACCACCGTCGCCGGCTGTGGTGGCCGGTTCTCCGGGCACCGACGAGGAGGGCCACGAGCTGGCCGACCGCCTGGCCGCGGCACCTCACGTCGTGAGCCTGACGAGACGACTGCACGACGACGAGATACGTCACCGGCTGCCTCCCTGCTGACTCTCCGGGCCACCGACCCTGGCGTCCGATGCGGCTGCGCCCGAGCGGCTAGCGGCCGTGCCTCGGAGCCGCTGGTGCAGCCTGACCCGGCGGGTCCAGGACGATCGAGCATCCAGGTGTCCGGATGCGAGCCGCCGACCTCGGGCGCCGTGCCTGCCCTAGCCGTATCGCGGGTGCTCAACTCCGGGGCGTTCCTGCTCGCGCGAGACGCTTCGGCCTGTCCCGTCGTCGCGCCCCGGGCGGGAGCCCTGGCCGAGCGCGAGGGCGAGGCGCACGTCCGGTTGTTCGGCCCCGACGACTTCGAGCTGGTCCTCCGCGGGGCCGTGCGCGACCTCGTGGCGACCCGCGACGGGCGCGACGTCGGCTCGGGCGAGCGCCGCGGCCGCGGCCGTCGGCCCGAGCCACCGGCCGCGATGGCGGCCGCGTTCGCCGACCTGGTCGCCCCGCTGTTCACAGAGCCGTAACACGAGCGGCAGCAGAACGTTGCACGACGGCAACACGCGACGTCGTACGACGAAACCTGCGCGCCCGAGTGTTACGCTCCATCGGGGTGGCTGGCGCGGACGACGGTGTCCGCGCGCAGGCCCCCATCGCACACTCATGGAGGTTCCATGGACGGCTACTACGCCTGGATGATCGTGGCGACGGCCCTCGTCCTCATGATGACGACCCCGGCACTCGCCCTGTTCTACGGCGGCATGACCCGGTCGAAGTCCGTGCTCAACATGATGATGATGTCCTACGTCGCCCTCGCGGTCGTCGGCATCGTCTTCGTCCTGTGGGGCTGGTCCGAGGGCTGGGGCGGCGACGGCGTCGGCAACGGCAACGGCAAGCTGATCGCCAACCCGTTCACGATGTTCGGGCTGCACGGCGTCAGCCCGCGCAACTACATCTACGTGCTCTTCCAGCTCACCTTCGCGGTGATCACCGCGGCCCTGATCTCCGGCGCCATCGCCGACCGCGTGAAGCTGTCCTCCTGGGTCGTCTTCCTGCCGATCTGGGTCACGCTGGTGCTACTTCCCGATCGCCCACAACGTCTGGGGCGGCGGCTGGTTCTACTCCCACTTCCCGAACCTCGACTACGCCGGCGGCACGGTCGTGCACATCAACGCCGGTATCGCCGGCGGCGTGCTCGCGCTGATCATCGGACGCCGGGTCGGCTTCATGCAGCGACCCGATGAAGCCGCACAACCTGACCCTGACCATGATCGGCGCCGGCCTGCTGTGGTTCGGCTGGTACGGCTTCAACGTCGGCTCGATCGTCTTCACCTCCGACTCGCTCGAGCGACCCGGCGAAGTTCTCCGACCCAGTTCTACAGCGAGACCGGCGTGACCTTCATGAACACCACGCGTCGCCACGATGGCCGCGATGCTCGGCTGGCTGCTGATGGAGCGGATCCTGCACGGCAAGGCCACCTCGCTGGGTGCCGCCTCCGGGCGTCGTCGCCGGCCTGGTCGCGATCACGCCGTCCTGTGGCGCCGTGAACACCCTCGGCGCGCTGATCGTCGGCGCCGTCGCCGGCACGGTCTGCGCGTCGCCGTCGGCCTGAAGTACAAGTTCGGGCTCGACGACTCGCTCGACGTCGTCGGCGTCCACCTGGTCGGCGGCATCCTCGGCTGTCGTCCTGATCGGCTTCGTCGGCACCAACACCTCGCCCCAGGGCGTCGACGGGCTCTTCGGCGACATGAACGGCCTCTTCTACGGCGGCAACGCCACGCTGCTCTGGCACCAGTTCCTCGGCGTGCTGTTCACCGTGGTCTGGACCGGCGTCCTCACCACGCTGATCGCCCTGGCCATCAAGTACACGATCGGCTGGCGGATCAGCGAGGACGACGAGGTCGACGGCATCGACTTCGCCGAGCACGGCGAGTCCGCCTACGACCTCGACGGCCGCTCGGGTGGTGTACTCAGCGGGTCGCGCAGCCCGTCGCGGCAGCGCACGCCAAGACCGGGTCCACGGAAGGAGCCATGGCATGAAGCTCATCACCGCGGTGATCAAGCCGCACAAGTGGGAAGAGGTCCGCGAGGCCCTCGAGACCTTCGGGGTCACCGGGATGACCGTCTCGGAGGTCAGCGGCTACGGCCGGCAGAAGGGCCACACCGAGGTCTACCGCGGCGCGGAGTACGACATCGCGCTGGTGCCCAAGATCCGGATCGAGATCGTCGTGGACGACGGCGACTCCGAGGACATCCTCGGCATCATCCAGAAGACCGCGCAGACCGGCCGGATCGGTGACGGCAAGGTGTGGGTGAGCCCGGTCGAGACCGTGGTCCGGGTCCGCACCGGCGACCGCGACGCCGCGGCCATCTGACGCACGACGTGGGGGCCCCGCCGGTCAGCAGGCCGGCGGGGCTCGTCGTCGTCGGGGGCAGCCCCGGCCCGAGCCGGACGGACACCGTGCGTGGACAGGAAGCAGCGCACGGACGACGCCGACGCGCTGTGCGTCTCGGCGTACGCCGCCGCGGGCGCGCCCGAGACCGGGTGCGCCCTCGTCGCGGTCGGCGGCTACGGGCGGCGCGAGCTCGCGCCGTACTCCGACCTCGACGTGGTGCTGGTCCACGAGCCGGACGTCGCCCTGGGCGAGGCGGGGGAGAAGGTCTGGTACCCGATCTGGGACTCCGGCGCGAAGCTCGACCACTCGGTGCGCACGGCGCCCGACATGATGGCAGCAGGCGGACGCCGACCTCCGGGTCGCGCTCGGGCTGCTCGACCTCCGCCACCTCGCCGGCGACCCGAACCTCACGCTGCGGCTGCGCTCGGACGTGCTCGCCCACTGGCGGCGTACGGCGCGCGACCGGCTGCCCGGGCTCCGCGAGCCTGGTCACCAAGCGGCACGACCTGATGGGCGAGCTCGCCCACCTCTCGGTGCCCGACCTGAAGGAGTCCGAGGGCGGGCTGCGCGACGCGACCGTGCTCAAGGCGCTGGTCGCGACCTGGCTCGTCGACGTGCCCCACGTCGACCTCGAGCGCTCCCGGCTGGCGCTGCTCGACGTCCGCGACGCGCTGCACGCCGCGGCCGGCCGGGCGACCGACCGGGTCGCGCCCGAGCTGTGGGAGCGAGCTCGCCGACGCGGCTCGGGCTGGACGACGAGGCGGCCGCGCAGCGGCACGTGCGCGAGCTCGGCCGTCGGATCACCCATCTCTCGCGGCTGACCTGGCGTCGCGTGGACGGCGTGCTCGCGCGACCGGCGTACGGCGGCGCGACCCGGCGCCCGGACCTCGTGACCGTCGAGCCCGGGGTGGCGCTGGCCGGTGGCGAGGTCGTGCTGACCCAGGACGCGCGGCCGGCCGTCCGACCCGACCCTGCTGCTGCGCGCGGCCGCGGTCGCGGCCGAGCGCGACGTCGAGCTGGCCCCGGCGACGGCGACCCGGCTGGTCGCCGAGTGGCCAGCCGCTGCCCGACCCGTGGCCGAGCGAGGCCCGGCAGGCGCTGGTGCGGCTGCTCGCGGCGGGGCCCGGGCTGCTGCCGGTCTGGGAGACCCTGGAGGAGACCGGCGCGCTCGACGCGGTGCTGCCGGAGTGGGAGCGGATCCGGCTGCTGCCGCACGCGTCGGCGATCCACCGGTTCACCGTCGACCGGCACGTGGTCGAGACCTGCATGGAGGCGGCGGCGCTGATCCGCCAGGTCTCGCGCCCCGACGTGCTGCTGGTCGCGGCGCTGCTCCACGACATCGGCAAGGGCGGGCTGACCGAGCACAGCATCGCGGGGGAGCCGCTGGCGCGGGAGATCGCGACCCGGATGGGCTTCGACGAGGACGGCGGTCGCGCTGGTCGGGCTGCTGGTGCGGCAGCCACCTGCTGCTCGCCGAGACCGCCACGACGCGCGACCCCGAGGACCCGGCGACGGCTCGGGCGGTCGCTGATCGGCTCGGCAGCGCCGAGGCACTCTCGCTGCTGCTGACCCTGACCGAGGCCGACGCCCGCGCCACGTCGGCCGAAGGCCTGGTCGACCTGGCGGGCCGGTCTGGTCCGCGCAGGTCGCGTCCCGGACGGCGCGGCTGCTTGGGGGAGCCAGCCGGCGGGCGACGAGCGGCCCGACGCGGTCGACGTACCGAAGGAGGTACGCAAGCGGGGCGGTGTCGATCCGGGTCGAGCCCGGCGACGGCGGAGCGCGGGTCACCGTGCTCGCCCGCGACCGGGTCGGTCTGCTCGCCGACGCGGCCGCGCTCTTCGCGATGCAGCGGGCGTCGGTCCGCATCGGCCCGCGCCTGGTCGCAGGACGACATCGGCGTCTCGGTGTGGGAGGTCGCCGAGGAGCACCTCGACGAGGCCGTGCTCCGCCACCGGTTCGAGGCGATCGTCGCCGGGCGGGTCGACCCCGCCGCCCGGCTCAAGGGCGACCCGCGTCAGATCGCCCCCTCGGTCGTCGTACGTCCCGAGGCGTCGGCGCGGGCGACCGTCCTCGAGGTCCGCACCGCCGACCGGCCCGGCGTCGTCCACCAGGTCTGCGCGGCCCTGGCCGGGCTCGACCTGACCGTCCGCTCCGCCCACGTCGACACCCTCGGCCCGCAGGCGGTCGACGTCTTCTACGTGCAGGAGGCCCACGCCGGCGTCCTCTCCGACACCCGGGCGGCCGAGGCCGCCCACGCCGTACGCGACGCCTTGTCGGGGTAGTCCGTGACGTGACCTCGGACGACCCGACCAGCCGTGGCGCACGGGATCCGGAACGACGTCGGCCCGCGCGGAGTGGCGGGGCCGGCGGACCGGGCCGAGCCCCGGTTAGGCTGGAGCCCCGCACCACCCCACCTGTCTCGAGGACTGACTTGTTCGCCACGCTCTCCGACCGCCTCGCCGAGACCTTCAAGAACCTCCGCGGCAAGGGCCGCCTCTCCGAGGCCGACATCGACGCGACCGCGCGCGAGATCCGGATCGCCCTGCTCGAGGCCGACGTCGCGCTGCCCGTCGTCCGCGAGTTCGTCGACGCGGTCAAGGAGCGCGCCCGCGGCGAGGAGGTCAGCCAGGCGCTGAACCCCGCCCAGCAGGTCGTCAAGATCGTCAACGACGAGCTCGTCACGATCCTCGGCGGCGAGACCCGCCGGCTGCGCTACGCCAAGACCGCGCCGACCGTGATCATGCTGGCCGGCCTCCAGGGCGCCGGCAAGACGACCCTCGCCGCCAAGCTCGCGCTCTGGCTCAAGGAGCAGGGCAAGCAGCCGATGCTCGTCGCGGCCGACCTCCAGCGACCCAACGCCGTCAACCAGCTCCAGGTCAACGGCGAGCGTGCCGGCGTACCCGTGTTCGCGCCCGAGCCCGGCAACGGCGTCGGCGACCCCGTGGAGGTCGCTCGCGACTCGATCGAGGAGGCCCGCCGCACAGCTCTACGACGTCGTCATCGTCGACACCGCCGGCCGCCTCGGCGTCGACGCCGAGCTGATGCAGCAGGCGGCCGACATCCGCGACGCGGTGAGCCCCGACGAGATCCTCTACGTCGTCGACGCGATGATCGGCCAGGACGCCGTCACCACCGCGCAGGCGTTCCTCGACGGCGTCGGGTACGACGGCGTCGTCCTCACCAAGCTCGACGGCGACGCCCGCGGTGGTGCCGCGCTGTCGATCCGCGGCGTCACCGGCAAGCCGGTCATGTTCGCGTCGGCGGGCGAGAAGCTCACCGACTTCGACGTCTTCCACCCCGACCGGATGGCCTCGCGGATCCTCGACATGGGTGACGTGATGACCCTGATCGAGCAGGCCGAGAAGACCTTCGACCAGGAGCAGGCGCTCAAGGCCGCCAACAAGCTGACCGGCCAGGGCGGCGAGTTCACCCTCGACGACTTCCTCGAGCAGATGCAGCAGGTCCGCAAGCTCGGCTCGATGTCCAAGATCATGGGGATGCTGCCCGGGATGGGGCAGTTCCGCGACCAGCTCGAGAACTTCGACGAGCGCGAGATCGACCGGATCCAGGCGATCATCCAGTCGATGACCCCGGCCGAGCGGGCCAACCCAAGATCATCGACGGCTCCCGCCGCGCCCGGATCGCCAAGGGCTCCGGGCGCCAGGTCTCCGACGTCAACAGCCTCGTCGACCGCTTCTTCGAGGCCCGCAAGATGATGATGTCGTTCGCCAAGGGCGGCGGCATGCCCGGTGTTCCGGGGATGCCCGGCATGTCCGCCGGCGGCAAGCGCGGCCGGGCCAAGCAGGCCGCCAAGAACAAGCAGGGCAAGGGACGCCGGGTGAGCGGCAACCCCGCGAAGGCCGCCCAGCAGGCCAAGGCCGCGGACGAGAAGGCCGCGTCGACCGGCAACCCGTTCGGCAACCCCGACGGCGAAGAGATCGACTACGAGAAGGCCGCGGCGGCGCTCGACCTGCCGAAGGACTTCTCGAAGTTCCTCAAGTGAGTCCGTCGTGACGCACCGTGGTCGTCGACGGCGCGAACGTCGTGGGCGCGCGGCCCGACGGCTGGTGGAAGGACCGCGCCGGCGCGGCCCGGCGGCTGCACGAGCAGCTGATGACCGCCGACGTCGACGGCGACATCGTGCTGGTGCTCGAGGGCGAGGCGAAGCGCGGCGTACCCGCCGGGCGCGACGGCCACGTCACCGTCGTCCACGCTCCGAAGGACGGCGACAGCGAGATCGTGCGCCAGGCCCACCGCGCGGCCGACGCCGGCCGCACGGTCACCGTCGTCACCGCCGACCGGCTGCTCGCCGCCCGGGTCGCCAAGGCGGGGCCGACCGTCGGCCCGTCCTGGCTGCTCGACCGGCTCCTGAGCTAGACCACCATCACCGGTGCGGATAGCGGACAGATCCTGTCCGCTTGGCTCTCTAGCGTCGGAGGCATGACGACGACGCTGCGTGACCGCCGTACCTGTGTCGAGTGGCCCGTGCGCGGCCGGTTCGACCTCGCCCGGTCGATCGGCTTCGGCTTCGGCGGCCGGTCGGCCCCGCCCGGGCGCCGGGCGACACCATGCGCCTCGCCTTCGTCCTCGACGGGTACGCCGTCCACGCCGGCGTCGCGGTCACCCAGCCGGCGCCCGACCTGGTCCGGTTCGACGTCGTCGGTGACGTCGACCCCGAGCGGGCCGCGGCCCAGGCCGCGCGCGTGCTCTCGCTCGACGAGGACGCCACCGGCTACGACCGGATGGTCGACCGCGACCCGCTGCTCCGTGCGGCGTACGCCGTGCGGCCGGGGCTCCGGCCGCCGCTGTTCCACTCCGCCTACGAGGCGCTGGTCTGGGCCGTGCTGTCCGCGCGCCGTCCGGTCGCCCAGATGCGCGAGGTCCGCGAGCGGCTGTCCCGGGCCCACGGCAGGGTGCTCGACGTCGCGGGCGAGGCGGTGGCCGCCCTGCCGACCCCGGCGCAGCTGCTCGAGCGTTCGCAGCTTCCCGGGCATCCCCGAGGTGAAGCTGCGCCGGATGCACGCGCATCGCGGCCGCGGCGCTCGAGGGCGCGGCTCGACACCGAGGTCGCTGCGGATGCGCGACGTCGCCGAGGTCGGCGCCGAGCTGCGGGGCTTCGAGGGGATCGGGCCGTTCTACTCCGAGCTGGTCACGGTGCGCGCGCTCGGCCACACCGACGTGCTGCCGACGACCGAGCCGCGGGTGGTGGCCGCGACCGCGGCCCGGCTCGGCCGGGAGTCGCTCAGCCCCGCCGACTTCGCGGAGGTCGCCGAGGCCTGGCGGCCCTGGCGCACCTGGGCGTGCGTCGCCCTCCGCGCCGCCGCCTGACCGTCCGCGCCGAGCTGTCATGCGCCGACTGAGTGCGCACTCACTCGGCAGGTGACGACCCGGGCGTCAGGCGAGGTCGGCGGCGCGGCTGATCGCCAGCGCCAGCGCACCCATGATCTCGGCGCGGCCGCCGAAGTGCCCGGAGACCACCTCGACCGAGGCCGCCGCCTCGGGGTGGGCGTAGCGGTCGACGCCACCGCGGATCGCCTCGACCAGGGTGGGCGAGGTCGCCGAGCGAGCCGCCGACGACGATCCATCGACGGGTTCAGGGTGGTGCAGAGCCCGGCCAGCACCCGGCCGACGGTGTGTCCGGCGTCGGTGAGCACCCGGCGTACGGCGGTCTCGCCCGCGCGCGTCGAGCGCGAGCAGGCCCGGCGAGGTCGAGCTCGCTCGGCGTACACCGGGCGCAGCAGGTCGAGCAGCCGTCGCGTCGACACCTCGGTCTCGAGGCAGCCGCGGCTGCCGCAGCGGCACACCTGCCCGTCCTCGCGGGCGAGCACGTGACCGATCTCGCCGGCCAGCCCGGCGACGCCGCGGTGGAGCCGGCCGCCGAGCACCAGCCCGGCGCCGACCCCGCTGGCGAGCTTGACGTAGAGCAGGTCGGCCGCGCCGCGGCCGGCGCCGTGCTGGTGCTCGGCCATCGCGCCGCAGTTGGCGTCGTTGTCGACCACCACCGGGCAGGCCGAGGCGGCGCCCGAGCTCGTCGGCGGGCGCGAGCTCGTGCCAGCCCGGCAGCACCGCCTGGTCGACGCGGGCCGACCGCCGGTCGATCGGCGCCGGGCACGCAGAGCCCGACGCGTGAGCAGGTCGGCGACGGGCACGCCGGCCTCGCGCGGCCGCCCGCCGGACCAGGTCGGCGGCGATGTCGAGGGTCGCGGCGCCGTGAGGGTCGGCGTCGGTGAGCGTCTCGACCTCGGCCAGGACCGTGGCGCTCCGGTCGGAGACCGCGACCCGGACGTGACCGTGCCCGATGTCGACGCCGGCGACGCCGCCGGGACGCAGGGCGAGCGCGACCAGCAGCGGGCGGCCGCCCGCTGCCGCCCTTGTACGGCGTACCGCGGTCCTCGGTCTCGACCACGAGACCCGCCTCGAGCAGCTCGCTGACCAGGCTCGACACCGTGGTGCGCGACAGGCCGGAGCCGCGGGCGAGGTCGGCCCGGCTCTGCGGTCCGCCCGAGCCGAGCAGGCCGGTGACGGCGCGGAGGTTGGAGGTGCGCAGCTGCGCGAGGGAGTGTCCGGGCACGAGCGTCAGCCTAGACCGATTCATCCCGAAGTCGGACTAATCCCCGCCCGTGGACACCGCTTTCCGCATTGACTCGGACAAATCGGGGTACCTAGGTTCGAGGTGGTCACGCTCACACACTCTCGGGAGAGCTCATGGTCGCATCTGTCCTCGCGACGGCGTTCCGCCGTCGCCCTCATCGCCGCGGCGGCCCTCGCCGTCAGCCTCACCGCCTGGCGGGCACCCGGTGCCTCCGCCACGGCCGCACCGACGCGGGCGGCCTCCGTCCGCCGACGTCGCTGCCCTACCAGGACCCGTCGCTGCCGGTCAGCCAGCGGGTCGCCGACCTCCTCGGGCGGATGACGCTCGCGGAGAAGATCGGCCAGATGACGCAGGCCGAGCGCGCCAGCGATCGACGCCGACACCACCAAGATCACCACCGACAACCTCGGCAGCGTGCTGTCCGGCGGTGGCTCGGTGCCGACCCCGAACACGCCCGACGGCGTGGGCCGACATGGTCGACCGCTACCAGGCCGCCGCGCTGAACACCCGGCTCGGCATCCCGCTGATCTACGGCATCGACACGGTGCACGGCGACGGCAACATGGACGGCGCCACGGTCTTCCCCCACAACATCGGGCTCGGCGCCACCCGCGACCCGGCGCTGGTCCGCGAGCGTCGAGCACGTCGCCGCGTCGGAGACGCGCTCGAGCGGCCCGCAGTGGGCCTTCGCCCCCTGCATCTGCGTGGCACGCGACGACCGCTGGGGCCGCACCTACGAGTCGTTCGGCGAGACGCCGGCGCTCGTGGAGAAGATGGAGACCGCGATCGACGGTTTCCAGGGCCCGCCCGGGTCACCTCTCCGACAACGACCGGGTGCTCGCCACCGCCAAGCACTTCGCCGGCGACGGCCTCACGACGTACGGCACCGGCTCCAACAAGCGGGTCGACCGGCAACTACCCGATCGACCAGGGCGTCGACCAGGTCAACCACGCGACGTTCCGCAGGCTCGCGCTCGCGCCGTACGTCCCGGCGGTGAAGAAGCACCACGTCGGGTCGGTGATGCCGTCGTACTCCGACGTCGACTGGACCGAGGACGGCCTCGGCAACCGGATCAACATGCACGGCAACCGGCGACCTGATCAGCGGCTGGCTGAAGGACCAGCAGGGCTTCAACGGGTTCGTGATCTCCGACTACAACGGCATCGACCACATCGACCCGGGCACCGCCACCTTCGCCCAGCAGGTCGCCGACGAGCGTCAACGCCGGCATCGACATGTTCATGCAGCCCTCGAACTTCGAGCAGTTCGAGTCGACGCTCGACCAGCCTGGTGAACGACGGCACCGTGCCGATGGCGCGCATCGACGACGCGGTGTCGCGGATCCTGACCAAGAAGTTCCAGCTCGGGCTCTTCGAGCACCCCTACACCGACCGCACCCACCTCTCCGAGATCGGCGACGCCGCCCACCACGCCGTCGCGCGCCGCGCGGTGGCCGAGTCGCAGGTGCTGCTCAAGAACGAGCGCGCGACGCTGCCGATCCGCGGACTCACCGGCCGGTGTACGTCGCCGGCAGCAACGCCGACAACATCGGCAACCAGGCCGGCGGCTGGACCCTCACCTGGCAGGGCGGCTCGACGAACGTGATCCCCGGACAGACGATCCTGCACGGCATCCAGGTCCGAGCACGACAACGTCACGTTCAGCCAGGACGCGTCGGCACCCGTGCCGCAGAACGCCGTCGGCATCGTCGTGGTCGGCGAGACGCCGTACTCCGAGGGCTTCGGCGACGTCGGCGGTCCGCAGTGGGGCTACGACCCGGGCGACCACGACGTGCTGCGGCCGCCCAAGACCATGCAGCTCTCGGACGCGGACACGGCCGCGGTGAACACGGTCTGCGCGCAGGCCGCGAAGTGCGTGGTCGTGGTCGTCTCCGGCCGGCCGATGATCATCCCGCCGACGATGCTCACCAACATCGACGCGCTGGTCGCGGCCTGGCTGCCCGGCAGCGACGGCGAGGGTGTGGCCGACGACCTGTTCGGCAACCACCCCTACACCGGCAAGCTCCCGGTGACCTGGCCGCGGTCGGTGTCGCAGGAGCCGATCAACATCGGTGACCGCGCAGTACGACCCGCTCTTCCCGTTCGGCTTCGGGCTGCCCACGAGGTAGGGCGCCGCTCGTCACGGTTCATCATGGTATGCAGGCGAACCGGCACTTCTCACGGCGAGTTCACCGTGGGAAGTGCAGGTTCGACCACATCACATGGAACTGAGACGCGTCCGGCGGGCCCGGCTCAGGCCGGGTCGGACTCGTCCACGCCGAGCTGCTGGAGCTCCTGCTCGGCCATCGGGTGGGGCGGCACGGCCTCGAGGTGATGGGTCCGCACGGCGGCGAAGGTCCACACCTTGTTCAGCACGAACGACAGCGGCGTCACGACCACGATCACGATCAGCTGCGCCCAGTAGAGCCGGGTCCGCAGGCCGCTGGTGTCGTCGAGCGGGTCGGTCGGGCAGCGCGATCGGCGAGCCGTGGTGCATGAGCAGGGTCAGCAGCACCAGGCCGATCGCCTGGCCGAGCATGCCGACGGCGAGGAACGGCCAGTACTCCCGCCACCACGACTTGTGCCGGCTGCTGCGGAACGTCCAGGACCGGTTGAGCTGGAAGTTCCACAGGTTCGCGACCAGGAACGCGATCGTGGAGTAGAGGTGGTACCACCGCACGTGGAACTCCGTGGGCCGGAGCGCGAAGAGCGCGACCTCGGGATGCGGCCCGAGCCGCTTGACCACGACCAGCGCGAGCGAGGTTCACGACCACGCCGGAGCCGCCGACCAGCGCGAAGCGGCCGAACTGCAGCGCGTTGCGCCGGGTCCGGCTCTCGGGTTGCTGCGTGCGGGTGGTGCTCACAGTGGCGCACCTTATCCGCCGCGATCCTGACGGCGGAGACTCTCCACAGCACGCCGCCGCCGCGACGCCGGCGTACGCCGTCGGAGCCGGTAGCGTCCGGTCCATGCCCACCCTGCGCTTCCGCGGCCCGGTGCTGCCGGACGGTGAGCCGCGCGACCTCTACGTCGTCGACGGCCGGATCACCCTCGAGCAGCAGGCCGGCGCCGAGACGGCGGCCGAGGGCTGGATCGTGCCCGGGCTGGTCGACGCCCACTGCCACGTCGGGCCTCGACGCCCACGGCGCCGTCGACGACGCGACCACCGAGGAGCAGGCGGTCGCCGACCGCGACGCCGGTGCGCTGCTCCTGCGCGACTGCGGCTCGCCCGCCGACACCCGCTGGGTGCAGGACCGCGACGACCTGCCGCGCCTGATCCGCTGCGGCCGCCACCTCGCGCGCACCCGCCGCTACATCCGCGACTACGCCCACGAGGTCGAGCCCGACGACCTCGCGGCGTACGTCGCGCAGGAGGCGCGAGGCGGGCGACGGCTGGGTGAAGCTCGTCGGCGACTGGATCTCGCGCGACGACGGGCGACCTCGCGCCGTCGTTCCCCGCCGAGACCTTCGCCGACGGCGATCGCCACGGCCCACGAGCACGGCGCGCGGGTCACCGCCCACTGCTTCGGCGAGACCGTGCTGCCCGAGCTGATCGAGGCCGGCATCGACTGCATCGAGCACGGCACCGGCCTGACCACCGACCTGGTCGACGAGATGGCCGCCCGCGGCACCGCGCTGGTGCCGACCGCGGTCCAGCTCGACAACTTCCCGGCGTACGCCGAGGCGGGCCGGGCCAGGTTCCCGGCGTACGCCGACCACATGCTCGCCCTCCACGCGCGCCGGCGCGAGACGATCATGGCCGCCTACGAGGCGGGCGTCGCGATCTTCGCCGGCACCGACGCCGGCGGCGTGCTGCCCCACGGCGGCATCGCCGACGAGGTGGCCGAGCTCGCTGCCTACGGCATGCCGGCCGCCTACGCCCTCGGCGCCGCCAGCTGGCGGGCCCGCGCCTGGCTCGGCTGGAACGCCGAGCTCGACGAGGGCGCCCCGGCCGACTTCGTGGTCTACCCGCGCGACCCGCTCGACCGACCTGTCGGTGCTGCGCGAGCCAGCGGCCGTCGTGCTCCGCGGGCGGGTGGTGTGAACGAGTCCCAGCTCGTCGCCGCGCTGCGCTCGGCGGGCTGCGTGTTCGCCGAGGAGGAGGCCCGCCTGCTGCTCGACGAGGCCTCGTCACCGGCCGAGCTGATGACCTGGACGGCCCGCCGGATGGCCGGCGAGCCGCTCGAGCACATCGTCGGATGGGCGTCCTTCGCCGGGCTGCGGATCGCCGTCGACCCGGGAGTCTTCGTGCCGCGCAGCCGCAGCGAGCTCCTCGTCGAGGTCGCGGCCCGCGGCGCCGCCGACGGTCGTGGTCGACCTCTGCTGCGGCAGCGGCGCGCTCGGCGCAGCCCTCGCCGCCCGCCGGCCCGAGGCCGAGGTGTACGCCGCCGACTCCGACCCCGCCGCCGTCGCCTGCGCCCGCCGCAACCTGCCGCCCGAGCGGGTCTTCGCCGGCGACCTCTACGCCGCCCTGCCCGACGACCTGCGCGGGCGGGTCGACGTGCTGCTGGTCAACGCGCCCGTACGTGCCCCACGACCAGATCGCGACGATGCCCCGCGAGGCGCGCGACCACGAGCACCGGATCGCCCTCGACGGCGGCCCCGACGGGCTCGACGTCCAGCGACGGGTCGTGGCCGAGGCTCGCAGCCTGGCTGCGCCCGGGCGGCCTGCTCCTGGTCGAGACCGAGCCGGCTCAGGCCGAACGCACGGCCGCGCTGTTCTCCTCGGCCGGCCTGACCCCACGGTGGAGACCGACGACGAGATCGGCGGCACCGTGGTCGTCGGTCGCAGCTAGCGTCGGCGCCCGCGCGGCCGGCTGCGCGGGCGATGCCGGATTTCGGCCGTTCCCGCTGGTTCTGGCAGAATGACGCGCTGAGTCTGCGTGCCCCGGACCCTCTCATCCGAGGCCTGCAGCCCACCGAGGCGAAACGCCCGTGTCCCCACAAGGTGCGCGACCCTCACCCACTGACAACCTTTCGAGGAGACCCCACAACCGTGGCCGTCAAGATTCGTCTCAAGCGCCTGGGCAAGGTCCGGGTGCCGATGTACCGCATCGTCGTCGTCGACGCGCGCAAGAAGCGCGATGGTCGAGTGCTCGAGGAGATCGGCAAGTACCACCCCAAGGAGGACCCGTCGTACATCTCGGTCGTCTCCGACCGGGCCCAGTACTGGCTGGGGGTCGGCGCGCAGCCGTCCGACGCCGTCGCCAAGCTGCTCAAGATCACCGGCGACTGGCAGAAGTTCAAGGGCGTCGGTGGCACCGAGGGCACCCTCAAGGTGGCCGAGCCCAAGCGCGACAAGCTGGAGATCTTCAACGAGGCTCTCAAGGATGCCGCCAGCGAGCCCAGGGCCGAGGCCGTGACCCGCAAGGCGAGCAAGAAGTCCGCCGCGAAGCCGGCCGAGGACCAAGGCGGAGGCTCCGGTCGAGGAGAAGACCGAGGCTCCCGCCGAGGAGGCCGCCGCCGAGGCGCCGGTCGCCGAGGAGGCCGCACCGGTCCCGGCCGACGAGACCCCGGAGGGCGCTGCCGACGCGGCCGAGACCGCGGAGACCGCCCAGGCCGACGCCGACGCCAAGACGCGACGAGGGCCTGACCGGTGCTGGCCGAGGCGCTCGAGCACCTGGTGCGCGGGGTGGTCGACCACCCCGACGACGTCAGCGTCCGTGACAAGCAGACCCGTCGTGGTCCGCTGCTCGAGGTGCGGGTCCACCCCGACGACCTCGGCAAGGTCATCGGGCGCGGCGGTCGCACCGCGACGGCGTTCCGCACCGTGATCTCGGCCCTGGCCGGTCGCGGTGGCTCCCGCATCGACTTCGTCGACGTCGACCGGGTGCGATGAGAGCGAGGCCGTTCCGATCCGGCGGAGCCGGAGCGGAACGGCCGAGCGTCGCGTCGCTCGCGCTCGCGAGCGACGCGGCCAGAACGGCATCCAGCCCCGCCACTAACCTGACCGCGTGGACACCATCGACGTCGTGATCGGGCGCATCGGCAAGCCCCACGGGCTCCGTGGCGAGGTGACCGTCGAGGTCCGTACCGACGAGCCGGACCGCCGGTTCGTGGTCGGCAGCGCGGTGCGCGCGGAGCGCCCGAGCGGGGCGGGCGCGCCGTGGGCAGAGCTGACCGTCGCCGCGACGCGCTGGCACCAGTCGACGCTGCTGGTCCGCTTCGAGGAGCTGCCCGACCGCACGACCGCCGAGGCCGCGCGCGGGCCTGCTGCTCCACGCGGACGTCCCGGCCGACGAGTCGCCCGAGGACCCCGAGGAGTTCTACGACCACCAGCTGGTGGGCCTGGCCGCCGAGGACCTCGACGGCAGGCCGCTGGGCGAGGTGACCGCCGTCCTCCACGGCGCCCAGGACCTCCTCCAGGTGCGGGCCCCCGACGGCCGCGACGCGCTGGTGCCGTTCGTCGCCGCGCTCGTGCCCGAGGTCGACGTCCCGGCCGGCCGCGTCGTGATCGCCGACCGGCCGGGCCTGGTCACGCCCTTCCCCGAGGACGACGCGACGTGAGGATCGACGTCGTCACGATCTTCCCGGCGTGGTTCGACTCCCTCGACGTCTCGCTCACCGGCAAGGCCCGCACGTCCGGCCTGCTCGACATCGCCGTCCACGACCTGCGCGACTGGACGCACGACCGGCACCGCACCGTCGACGACACCCCGTACGGCGGCGGCGCGGGGATGGTGATGAAGCCGGAGCCGTGGGGTGAGGCGCTCGACGCACTGGTCTCGACGGGCTCGACCGCGGAGGGCAGCGTCCGGTGCTCGTGTGCCGACCCCGAGCGGGCGGCCCTTCACGCAGTCCATGGCCCGGGAGCTGGCCACGCGCGACCACCTGGTGCTCGCGTGTGGCCGCTACGAGGGCATCGACCAGCGGGTCGTCGAGCACGCCGCCACGTCGCTACGACGTCGAGGAGCTGTCGCTCGGCGACTTCGTGCTGAACGGGGGAGAGGTCGCCGCGCTGGCCATCGTCGAGGCGGTCGTGCGGCTGCTGCCCGGCTTCATGGGCAACCCCGAGTCGCTCGCCGAGGAGTCTCACGAGGACGGCCTGCTCGAGTACCCGGTCTACACCAAGCCCGCCTCCTGGCGCGGCCACGACGTACCTCAGGTGTTGCTCTCCGGCGACCACGCGGCCATCGCCGCCTGGCGTCACGCCGAGTCCGTACGCCGGACCGTCGCCCGCCGCCCCGACCTGGCGCACCCCGCGGCACAGGTCGGGCTCGGCGACCTCGCTCTCGACATCTCCCCGGCGACCCGGGCCGACGCGGGAGAGCTCTTCACCCTGACCCGCGCCTGCTGGCTGCAGGAGCTGTGGGCGAACCCCGGCGTGACGATCCCGGCGCTGGAGGAGTCGTTCGACGACCTCCTCGGCAGCCTCGACGACTGGACCACGTTCGTGGCGCGCGCCGGCGGCGCGCCTGGTCGGTTCGTCGCGCGGCCGGGCCGAGGGGGACGTCTGGGACGTCGGCCGGGTGATGGTCGCACCCGATCTCCAGGGCCGGGGGCTCGGTCGCCAGCTCCTCACCCTGGTCGAGGAAGCCGCCCCGGCGGAGGTCACGTCGTACCAGCTGTTCACCGGCGCCGGCAGCGCCGACAACATCCGGATGTACAAGAAGGCCGGCTACCGCCTGCGCGGCGCGGCCCCGGGCGCTGAGGGCGCCGTGATCATGACGAAGCCGCGACCTTGAGCGGCACCCGTCGGGTCCGAGCGGGCTCTGCTCCTCTGGGAGACGCGGAACAGTTCCCTCTCCGAGGTGACGATTTAGCCGGCCCGGTCGCGCTGTGGCAGACTCGTCCCTCGGCCCAGTCGGCCGAAGGACCACCTGCTCGTCACGGCGGGACGGGGTCTGCGACGTTCTCCTGCCACAGGGGGAGTACGACGCCGCCGGCACCCACGACTGGCCGACCGGACACCCGCACCACCCGAGATTCCGCGGCTGACCTGTGGCACTCGCGAGGAGAGACATGACCAACGTCATCACCGATCTGGGCAACGCCGCCAAGCGCGACGACCTCCCGGACTTCCGCGCCGGCGACACCGTCAAGGTCCACGTGAAGGTCACCGAGGGCACCCGCTCCCGCGTCCAGGTCTTCCAGGGCGTCGTGATCCGGATCCAGGGCTCGGGCATCGGCCGCACCTTCACCGTCCGCAAGGTCTCCTTCGGCGTCGGTGTCGAGCGGACCTTCCCGCTCCACTCGCCGATCTTCGAGGAGATCGAGATCGTCACCCGCGGTGACGTCCGCCGGGCGAAGCTGTACTACCTGCGCAACCTGCGCGGCAAGGCCGCCAAGATCAAGGAGCGCCGCGAGGCCTGATCGGCCCGCGACCACCTCCCGTTGAGCGCCGTCGAGACGCCGCCCGCGAGCGGCCGGCGTAGGCACGCCCTACCGCTGTGGCTGGAGACCGTCCTGCTGCTGGTGGTCGCCATCGTGCTGGCCATCGTGATCAAGTCGTTCTTCGCCCAGGCGTTCTACGTCCCGTCGCGGTCGATGGAGCCCGGGCCTGATCAAGAACGACCGGATCCTGGTCGAGAAGCCCTCGTACTGGTTCGGGGGCTACGCCGCAGCGCGGCGACGTCGTGGTGTTCAAGGACCCCGGCGGCTGGCTCCCCGAGGCGGACGACGCCGGCCCGTCGAACCCGCTCGGCAAGGCCCTGGTCAAGATCGGGCTCTACCCCGCCGGCGGACACCTGGTGAAGCGGGTCATCGGCGTCGCCGGCGACACCATCCGCTGCTGCGACAAGCAGGGCCGGCTCGCTCGTCAACGGGCACCCCCTCGACGAGTCGTCCTACCTCCCGCCGGGGCTCCGGTGCGCCGGGCCCGAGGTGGACCACTGCGTGCACCACTGGACGGCCGGCCCGGTGCCGCCCGGCACGTCTTCGTGATGGGTGACAACCGCGACGACTCCGCCGACTCGGCGTACCACCTGTGCCACTCCGCGCGCGCCGTTCTGCGGCCACGGAAGCGAGTTCGTCCCCGTCTCCGACGTGGTCGGCAAGGTGGCCGTGCTGCTCTGGCCGGCCGGCCGGTTCCACGTGCTCCACCGGCCCGCGGACTTCGCGGGCGTCCCGGCCTCCTGATCTCCACCCACTCGTTAGGCTCTCGACGTGACCATCCCCCGACCCTCCTCACCGCTCTCGGGCTGCCGCGGTGAGGTCGCATGAGCGCCGACGACGGCACGGCCACCTCTGTCGACGTGCCCGAGCAACACGCCTCGGGGAAGACCAAGAAGCACCTCCCGCTGTGGCAGGAGACGCTCCTGCTGCTCACGATCGCGATCGTGCTCGCGGTGGTGATCAAGGCGTTCTTCGTGCAGGCCTTCTACATCCCGTCGGAGTCGATGGAGCCCGGGCTGGTCAAGAACGACCGGATCCTGGTCGAGAAGATGTCCTACTGGTTCGGCGGTACGCCGCAGCGCGGTGACGTCGTGGTGTTCAAGGACCCCGGCGGCTGGCTCAGCGAGGAGGAGGACGCCGGTCCGTCCAACCCGATCGGGCAGCTGATGGCCAAGATCGGCCTCTACCCGTCGGGCGGCCACCTGGTGAAGCGGGTCATCGGCGTCGCCGGCGACACCATCCACTGCTGCGACAAGCAGGGCCGGATCCTGGTCAACGGCCATCCCCTCGACGAGGGCGGCTACGTCAAGCAGACGCCGGGCATGGCGTGCAACGGCCCGATGACCACCACCTGCAACTGGACCGCCGGCCCGGTGCCCGCGGCACGGTGTTCGTGATGGGCGACAACCGCGACAACTCCGACGACTCGAGCATGCACCTGTGCCAGCCCAAGGCGTCGGCCACCGACTGCACCCCCGACCCCTACGTCCCGGTCTCGGACGTCGTCGGCAAGGTGTTCGTGCTGCTGTGGCCCAAGAGCCGCTTCCACCTGCTGCACCGTCCCGCCGACTTCACCAGCGTCCCTGAACGGCTCATGACCCGGCTGCCGCACGGAGCGACCGTCCGGCGCGACGCCGGGCTCTACGGCTACGAGCGCGCCCTGCGCCGCGTGGGCATGGATCTCGTGGCCGGGGTCGACGAGGCCGGTCGTGGGGCGTGCGCCGGACCGCTGGTCGCCGGGCGCCGCGATCCTGCAGCCCGGCAAGTGCGGGGAGATCCCCGGGCTGGCCGACTCCAAGCTGCTCACCGAGAAGGCACGCGAGCGCTGCTACCACCAGATCCTCAAGCGGGCGCTGTCGTGGTCGGTGGTGGTCATCGAGTCCGACGAGTGCGACCGGCTCGGCATGCACGTGGCCAACATCGAGGCGCTGCGCCGGGCGGTGGCGCTGCTCGACGTACCGCCGCAGTACGTCCTGACCGACGGGTTCCCGGTCGACGGGCTCGGCCGGCCCGGGCTCGCGGTGTGGAAGGGCGACCGGGTCGCCGCCTGCATCAGCGCCGCGTCGGTGGTCGCCAAGGTGACCCGCGACCGGATCATGGTGGCCCTCGACCGCGACCACCCGGCGTACGACTTCAAGACGCACAAGGGCTACGTCACCGACGTGCACAACGCCGCGCTGCTCGCCCACGGTCCGTGCCCGGAGCACCGGATGCGGTTCGTGAACGTACGCCGCGCGGCCGGCCTCGAGCCGCCTGGTCGAGCCGTCGTGGTCGAGCACGGCGGAGCGAACCCTCGGTCGCGGACCTGGTCGACAGCACTAGGGTCGGAACCGTGCCGGCCACGAGGGGAGTCCGCATGAGCGCCGAGGATCTCGAGAAGTACGAGACCGAGATGGAGCTCACCCTCTATCGCGAGTACCGCGACGTCGTCGGCATCTTCAAGTACGTCGTCGAGACCGACCGCCGCTTCTACCTGTGCAACCAGGTCGACGTGAAGGCGCGCACCGAGAGCGGCGACGTCTTCTTCGAGGTCACCGATGACCGACGCCTGGGTGTGGGACATGTACCGCCCCGCGCGCTTCGCCAAGAACGTCAAGGTGCTGACGTTCAAGGACGTCAACGTCGAGGAGCTCAGCCCCCAGGACATCGACCCGCCGAAGGTCTGACGCGCTACTTGATGAGGCGGATCGGGTCTCCGTCGATGCTGGCGGTCCAGGTCGTGGTGTCGCGTGACCCCACCCGGGAAGTTGACCCACCAGCCGCCACCAGCAGCCACCCGCCTGGCGCGTAGGTGCAGTTGTAGGTGCTCGGGATCGGGATCTTGATGTTCTCGTACTGGCCGTTCCACGTCGTCACGCTGTCCGCTCGACTGACGTCCGTCAGCTGGCAGTTGGGCACCGCTCCCGTTGACCACGCCGGCACCCGGTGCAGGTGGCCAGCGACGCCGCCCAGGTTCGCGTCGATCGGCGGGAGCACCTGACGGTGCCCGGCTGCGGTCGCGTCGCCCACGTCGTAGAAGCCGATGTTGAGGGTCTTGGTGGCCGCCGCCGGGATCACGCGCACCAGGTTGAACGTCGTGTTGGCGCCGGTGTAGTTGGCGTAGATCGACATGGCCTGGAAGCCGGCGATGGAGACCGCGCCACGCCTGGACGCCGTTGGCCCGGAGCGCGAACCGGTTGTTGCCGTTGCCGGTCACGCGGGTGTCGTCGCCGGTCTGCTGAGACGACCTTGGGGTTGTTCTGGGTAGCCGCCCTGGCCGTCCGGCGTGCCGCCGAGCGCGACGTTGGTCCGGATCTGGAGGTAGTAGTCGCCGGCCTCGGTGGGGGTGAACGTGCACAGCGCCACCCACTGGTGGTAGACCTGCGCGAGCGTCGTTGGTTGTAGGTGGCCGTGACTTGGCTGCGGTCGCAGGCGTCTTGTTGCCGACTGCGTGAGGGTGCCGGTCGCCTTGGGTGTCGTGCCGGAGTCCCAGCGACTCAGTACGGCGGGTACTGCTTCTCGCAGCCGGTGATCGGCGTGGCGAGCTTCGGGTTGTAGGTGTCGGTCGGGTTGCGCAGGTCGTACGACGTCGTGATCCGCCGCGCCGGCGGTGCCGTTGTTCGACGTCGCCGCGTGCAGAAGTTGTTGGGCGTTCGACGCGAGTACGTCTGGGGATAGGTGCCGTCGCCGCGTGTACGGGTTCATGGCGTCCCGCATGGTCGCCGGTCGGAGCCTTCGTCGCAGTTGTCGCCGTTCTCGACCCAGGCGGGGTCGTAGATCTGCAGCGTCACGGCCGTGCCCACCGCCAGCGGCGCCGACCCGCACGATGTAGAAGTAGCCCTGCGGGTCGAACTCGTCGTTCGTGGTTCCGGTGCAGCCGCGCGTCGCCGGTGTTGCACGTGCGCGTCATGTACTCGTCGCCGTTGCCCTTGGGGGTGTCCGGCCCGGCGATCGCCCCCCACAGCTGCGGGTGCTGCGTGCACTGAGCGCCCCCGGCGGGCGCGACGATCACGCTCCCGGTCGGCCCCGACGGGTCCGTCGGATCGACCGTCGAGCCCGGCGGCTCGTTGCCGAAGGTGTTGCACGGGCTGCCCATCAGCACCGGACCGTTGAAGTCGGCGGTGGCGGAGCGCTCGATGGTCTCGGTCTTGACGCCGAACGCGGAGCCGAAGGCAGTTCTTGATGGTGCTGTCGATCGTGACCACCAGCTGCGTCGGCTTGTCGCCGATCGGACACCGACACTGACGGACGTGCCGGAGTTCGGGTAGCCGTTGCGGCCGGCGACGGTGATGGCCGTGGCCTTGGCGGAGGTGAAGTCGTCGGGAAGGAAGGTGACGCCGGCCATCGCGGCGGCGTCGGCGGCGTTCTGCACGCGCTGCACCTCGACGTACCAGACGGAGACGTCGACCGAGATGGCGCACAGCGGCATCATCAGGAAGCCGCGGTGAACAGCGGCCACGAGGATGGCGACGTAGCCGCCTGGTCGCCGGCGCGCCTGCGCAGCCGGCGGAGTCCGGCCCGCGTTCATGAGTGCGCGTTCGGGGTGGCCGGGCTTGCACGAGTCGCTGGTCAGCGGCTCGAACTGCATGACGCTGCGCTCCTGGATGGTCGCACCGTTGCCGAAGAGCCCGGTGATCCACGGGTGCGTGGCGTTCATGATGACTGCCGACCGACATCCGGGCGGGGTCGTTGATGCAGGCGTTGATCGAGGACGAGGTCCACGAGCCGCTCGCAGTAGGTGAACTGGTTCTTGCGTCGCGTTCCACACGTACTTGACGCAGTCCGTCGCGCAGGTGGCCGACGTGTTGCCCGCCGGCATCGGGTATCCCGGCCGTGTTGGCGTTGTAGACCAGGATCCAGTTGATCTGGTCCTGGGCATCGCCGTGCCCGCCTGCTGGATGGCGTTGGCGGCCACCTGGGCCAGGGCAGGCGCGGTGACGGCGGCGTGCACGGGGCCGGTGGCGCTAGCGTCGCACGTGCCCGGCCGGCGCCGCGGCCACCGACGCCATCCGGGTGCCGACGTGGACGGAGCTCGACACCGAGACCACGTCGCGCATGAACAGCGACATCTCGATGATCCCGAAGAGCACGAGCATGAGTAGAGGGGTCAGCAGACGCGGCCTCCACCGCCGCTGCTCCGCGTTCGCTTCGCACGCCTCGCATCGCCTGCCTCCGTGCGTCGCCACCTGGCCGTAAGGTGGCAGAGGAAACCGGGGTATGAACGGGCCCGCGCAGGGACGCAGGGGCATGCTGGTCAGCGCCGGCTCCACCGCTTCGGTGCCGGTTTCGTCGCATCATCTCCCGAACCTGCTCATCCGCACTTCCGCCCGTCGAGTCGACCGCGGCCACCCCGGGGTCGCGCGCACAGTTCCCACTGTGCGTGAGCGACGTCGGTCGTCGCGGCGAGCCGCGGACGCGAATCGGACAATTCTTTGCCTTGAGCCGAACGGCGGTTTCCGCGCTCGTCGGTCGCGCCTGTCGAGCCTCGCTGACGCTCAGGAACGTCGCTCGGACCGAGCGGCATGGTCTAGACCAGGCGGCCCGTCCGCCGTCCACAGTCGCCGCCTGAGCAGGCTCGGTCCACAGGGCTCCTGGAACAGCCCCGGCCGCCTGCAGCGTGGGAGGCGGCGTCTGCGCGCTGTGCGTGCTGGGTGACGTCAGTACGAACAACACTGACTTCACCGTCACGGGCGGTGACATCTACGTCGACGGCAACGTCTCGAGCGGACCCAACAGCAACTGGATCGCTACCAACTCGATCACGATCTCGGGCACGGTCAACGGTCTGTCGCAGGCCCATGCCACGCCTGACTGGGACGTCGGGTCCGCTACATGACCGACCTGTTCGCCGGCTTGACAATGCCTAGTTCGCCCTTGGACCGGACTGACCAGCAAGATCGACCCCTGCATCCAGGGACCCGGCATCTATAGCGCCTTCAACATCAAAAACACCACCTGTGTGCTGCAGCAGGGCGCGTACGTCTTCACCGGACCCCTGGATTTTCCAAAACACTGGCTCGCATCTGACCAGCAACGGACAGCCGGTGACGCTGTTCTTCGCCAGCCCGAACGGCATGCTGGATATCAAGAACGGCGACATCAATCAACCTGGCAGCTTCCCGTGACCACGCCGCTGCCGTCAGGCTTTCCGTCCGGTTGGCCCCCCCTGGTTCGCGATCATCTACGCCAGGGATAACGCCAACGTCCTCAGTCTGCAGGGGAATGGCGACTCTTTCCCAGATGTTGTCGGATCTGTTTACGCGCTTAAGTCCACCACGGCGTTCAACGGTAACTCCTGCTTCCAGACGAGCGGAGGCACTGTGGTTCATCGGTGGTGTCAGCTCGGTCGGCAACCATTCGTGTCTCAACGCTTCTAGACGCGAAGGACGCGGGCTACGCGATACCTCAGAACCTCAGGTTGACCAAGTAGTAAGACCGTGCCGACGCTCGTACAACGAGACTTCCCGTTGCGGGCACTCGCGAACCCCTCCCCGTCCACATTGCGCGTTCCAACAACCGCCATCCACATGCGGCAGGTGCGCAGCGTCTCGGAGGGAGGCCACCGCGGGCTGGCGGCATGACCACACCACCGACGTCCCGGCCGCGCCCGCCTGGCCCTCGGCGCGTACGGCGAGCGGCTCGCCGCCCGCCACCTCGCCGAGCAGGGCCTGGTCGTCCTCGACCGCAACTGGCGCTGCTCCGCCGGCGAGATCGACCTCGTCCTGCGTGACGGCGATGTCCTGGTCGTCTGCGAGGTGAAGACCCGCACCTCGTCGGTCTGCGGCAGCCCCCATGAGGCGGTCACGCCGGCGAAGCTCGACCGGCTCAAGCGCCTGGGCCTGCCTGTGGGCCGAGGCGCACGGCGTGCGTCCGGCCGAGACACGCATCGACCTGGTCGCCGTGCATCGCCCCCGCCGCGGGCCGTCGAGGGTCGAGCACGTCCGGGGGCTGGTCTGATGGCGCTCGCGACCGCCCACACCGTCGCCCTCCAAGGCGCGCTCGGCCACCTGATCGACGTCCAGGCCGACGTGTCGCCCGGCTCACCGGGCACCACCCTGGTGGGTCGGCCCGACGCCACGCTTCACGAGGCACGCGACCGGTGCCGGATGGCGGTGTCCAACTCCGGGGTGCTGTGGCCGGCCACCCGGCGGGTGACGATCCTGCTGGCGCCCTCCGACCTGGTCAAGCGCGGCACCCACTTCGACCTGGCGATCGCGCTGGCGGTCCTGGCCGCCTGTGGCGACGTCACCCAGCAGTCGCTCTCCGACACCCTGGTGATCGGGGAGCTGACGCTCACCGGTGGACTCCGCTCGGTGCCCGGCGTGCTGCCGATGGTGATGGCGGCGTCGCGCCGAGGCTTCGACCGGGTGATCGTGCCCGAGCCCCAGGCCCGCGAGGCGGCGATGGTGCCGGGCATGGACGGTGCTCGGCATGCGGTCGCTGGCCCAGGTGCGCGCCGAGCTGCGCGGCGACCCGGTGCCCGAGGCGCCGCCGGTCGCCCCGATGTCGGGCAGCCGGCTCATCGAGTGGCGCGGTTCCCGGCGGCTGACCGAGCACGACCTGGCCGACCTCGATGGCGTCCCCGACGTGAAGTACGCGCTCGAGGTCGCCGCCGCCGGCGGCCACCACCTGATGCTCTCCGGACCGAAGGGGTCGGGCAAGACGTCGCTGGCCGAGCGGCTCCCGGGGATCCTGCCCGACCTCTCGGTCGAGGAGTCGCTGGAGCTCACCGCCATCCACTCGCTGGCCGGTGCGCTCGAGCCCGGTGACGACCTGATCGTCCGGCCACCGTTCTTCGCGCCCCACCACGACGCGAGCAAGGCCAGCCTGCTCGGCGGCGGCACCGGCCGGGTGCGGCCCGGCGAGGTCAGCCGCTCCCACTGCGGCGTGCTGTTCCTCGACGAGTTCCCGCTGTTCCGCAGCGACGTGATCGACGCGCTGCGCCAGCCGCTGGAGAGCGGTGAGGTGACGATCGCCCGCGGCGAGGAGTCGGCCACCTACCCGGCCCGGGGGATGGTGGTGATGGCCTGCAACCCGTGCCCCTGCGGGGAGTACGCCGCCACGCCCGCGGGCAACAGATGCACCTGCACCCAGCAGCAGCGGCACCACTACTCACGCCGGGTGACCGGGCCGGTGCACGACCGCATCGACATCCTGCGCCACGTCCTGCCGCCGACCACGCACCGACGGGCCGCATCCCGGGCGAGCACACGCGAGAGCTCGCTCGAGGTGCGGGAGCGGGTCGCGCTCGCGCGCGAGCGCCAGCACGCGCGGTACGCCGGTCGCGCCTGGCGGCTGAACTCCCAGGTCCCGAGCGCCCCGCTGGTCGCGCGACTGGCCGCTGCCCGACGCCGGGCGCGCCCGTCTGGAGAAGGAGGTGCTGGCCGGCAGGCTCAGCCGACGCGGCGCGGTCCGGGTCCACCGGCTCGCCTGGACGGTGGCCGACCTGGCGTGGCGCCGACACGCCCGACGGTGCGCGACGTCGACACCGCCTTCCGGCTGCGCCAGGGCTGAGCCTGCTGGTCGAGGCCGTCGTAGCCCGGCGGGCGTCGTGAGCGACGCCGACCGGCTGGCCCGGGTCGCGCTGTCCCGGCTCACCGAGCCCGGCGACCCGCGGATCGCCGCCCTCGTCGCCCAGATGGGAGCGGTCGCGCTGCTCGAGGCTGCTCAGCGACCCGGCCGCAGCCCAGCGACCGCGGCACGCGACGTCGCCTCCCGGCTCCGCGGCCTCGATCCCGAGGGCGACCTCGCTCACGGCGGCCCGGCTGGGCATGCGCTACGTCGTCCCCGGCGACCCCGAGTGGCCCACCCAGGTCGACGACCTGATGCGCGTCCGAGCTGCTCGACCACCGCGGCGGTCCACCGCTCGGGCTCTGGGTGAGGGGCCCGACGCGGCTCGACCGGCTCGGCCGCGTCGGTCGCCGTCGTCGGGTCGCGGCTCGGCCACGACCTACGGCACCGAGGTCGCCGCCGGCATCGCCGCCACCCTCGTCCGAGCCGGCCACCCGGTGGTGTCCGGTGCCGCCTTCGGGATCGACCAGGCGGCCCACCGCGGCGCCCTCGGCGTCGACGGGGCCAACGTCGCCGTGCTCGCCTGCGGCGCCGACCGCGCCTACCCCACCGCCCACCGCGACCTGCTCGACCACCTCGGCCGGACCTCCGCGGTGATCGCCGAGGTGCCACCCGGCTGCGCGCCGACCCGCGGCCGCTTCCTCAGCCGCAACCGCCTCATCGCCGCGCTGACCCGCGGCACGGTCGTCGTCGAGGCGGCCGTCCGCAGCGGCGCCCTCAACACCGCGAGCTGGGCCACGCGCCTCAACCGCCACGTGATGGGCGTGCCCGGCCCGGTCACCAGCGCCCAGTCGCAAGGGCGTCCACCAGCTGATCCGGAGCGGCGCGGCGACGCTGGTGACCCAGGGCGAGCGAGGTGCTCGAGGTCGTCGGCGACGTCGGCACCCACCTGGCCACGCCGCCGCGCGCGCCGGCGCGCCCCCGCGACCGGCTGCGGCCGCGCGACGCGCGGGTCCTCGACGCGGTGCCGGTCGCCCGCCCGGCTCCCGGTCGACTCCATCGCCACCACCGCCGGGCTGGCGCTGCTCGAGGTCCAGTCCGGCCTCAGCCGGCTGACCGCAGCTCGGCCTCGTCGAGCCCTCGCCCACGGGCTGGCGGCTGACCCCCGCGGCGCGGGAGTGAGCCGTCCGCCCGGCGCCGGCGAGCCGAGCCGGGCCGGCCGCCGCGCCCGACCTAGAGTGACGCGCATGGCGAGCCCGACCCGGGACCTGCCGGCGGTGCTCGTCGACTACGAGCGCCACCTGGTCTCCGAGCGCGACCTGGCCCCCCACACGGTCCGGGCCTACCTCTCCGACGTCGCCGGCCTCCTCGAGCACGCCGACCGCCTCGGGCACACCGACCTCGCCGAGCTCGACCTGCGCACCCTGCGCAGCTGGCTGGCCCACCAGCAGGTCACCGGCCGCTCGCGCACCACCCTGGCCCGCCGCGCGACGGCGGTCCGGGTGTTCACCGCCTGGCTGGCCCGGACCGGCCGGATCCCCGACCGACGTCGGCGCCAGCCTGCGCTCGCCGAAGGCCCACCAGACCCTGCCCCCGGTGCTCCGCCAGGACGAGGCGCGCGAGCTGGTCGACGGCGGCCGCGCGACCTGGCCGACGACGGCAGCCCGCTGGGGCTGCGCGACGTCGGCGATGCTCGAGCTGCTCTACGCGACCGGGGTCCGGGTCGGTGAGCTGGTCGCGCTCGACATCGACGACCTCGACCGGTCGCGCCGCGTCGCGCGGGTCTTCGGCAAGGGTCGCAAGGAGCGCACCGTGCCGTACGGGCAGCCGGCCGCGCGAGGCCGTCGACGCCTGGCTGGCGCGCGGCCGTCCGCAGCTCGTCGCCCCCGGCGCCGGCGCCGCGCTCTTCCTCGGCGCCCGCGGGCGGCCGCATCGACCAGCGGGCGGTCCGCACCCTCGTGCACCGGCGGATCGCGGACGTGCCCGGTGCGCCCGACATCGGGCCGCACGGCCTGCGGCACACCGCAGCCACCCACCTGCTCGAGGGCGGCGCCGACCTGCGCTCGGTGCAGGAGCTGCTCGGCCACGCCTCGCTGGCGACCACCCAGCTGTACACCCACGTGAGCACCGACCGGCTGCGGCAGGCCTACCGGCAGGCCCATCCCGCGCGCCTGAGCGCCTACAGCAGCACCGGGGACGCATCGCCAGCGCGGACGCCGGGGACCGGACCGGTGGCGAGCGCCGGCGGCCGCGGCGGTCGCCGGCCGGACGGGCCGGCAGATCGCGAGCCGAGCCCGGAGCGCAGCCAGCGTCACCATCGCGCGAAGGGCAGCGTCGGTACCGGGATCGGGGCCGCAGGCGACCGGGTCGCCCCGCCACAGGGGGAGCAGCCGGATCGGGCCGCCGCCGACCAGGAGCAGGGGGTCGAGGTAGGTGTCGCCGCGGCGCCACCCCCAGTGCAGGCAGGCGCGCGGGAAGCAGTGGGATCCGGCCGAGCTCGAGCGTGCCGAGCCGCTCGCCGCGGAGGACCACCTGCCCCACGCGGACGCTCGGCGGCGACCGGCTCGTAGGTCGTACGGGTCGGGCCGTGGTCGACGACCACGACGCCGCGGCCGGCGAACGGCGCCGGCGAAGGTGACCCGGCCGGCGAGCGCCGCGCAGCACGGGCTGACCGACCGACCCGGCGAGGTCGACCCCTCGATGGCCGGCGCCGAAGGGGTGTCGGGTGGGTCGAAGGCCCGCACGCACCTGCGGCTGCGGCTGCAGGGGCCACACCCCGACGGGAACCGGGTCCACGGGGGCGCCCTGCGCACCGGCCGGACGCGCGAGGGAGAGAAGCGCGGCCATCAGCACGGCGACGACGACGCTCGGGCCCGGCCCGTGGACCCGGATCGGGGAGGGGAGTGGGGTCCGCATGGCCGTCCACGGTGCCCGGTCGGGGAGGCCGGGCGGCCAGGCGTGGCCGCGCGCCGGTGGACGAGGGGTGTCGCGAGGGCGGGCTGTGGACGGTGAGCGGGCCGCCACGGGGCCGGCGACGCGCGCTGATTCGCGGCGCCCGCACGCTCGACTATCCTGGATCCAGCAGTCCCTCGCGGGGGCTGACTTCGCACGTCCGCAGACCGCGACGCCTGCCTCTCCGGCAGGCGACCACCCGTGGGCGACGATCCTCGGTCCCGGCTGCCCGAGCTGGGTCGGATCGCGCGCAGACGTCAGGGCGACCGGCACCCGCCGGCCGCACAGAACTGAAAACCCAACGGAGCGCGCCTGCTTGCGCGCGGCGTGCCCCACACAGGAGAACACCTCATGGCAGTCGTCACCATGCGCCAGCTGCTCGAGAGCGGCGTGCACTTCGGGCACCAGACCCGTCGCTGGAACCCGAAGATGAAGCGCTTCATCATGACCGAGCGCAACGGCATCTACATCATCGACCTGCAGCAGTCGCTGGCCTACATCGACCGCTCGTACGCCTTCATCAAGGACACCGTCGCCAAGGGCGGCACGATCATGTTCGTCGGCACCAAGAAGCAGGCCCAGGAGGCGATCGCCGAGCAGGCGACCCGCGTCGGGATGCCCTACGTCAACCAGCGCTGGCTGGGCGGCATGCTCACCAACTTCCAGACCGTGCACCTGCGGATCAACCGCCTCAAGGAGCTCGACGAGATCGACTTCGAGGACGTCGCCGGCAGCAGCCGCACCAAGAAGGAGCTGCTGCAGATGCGCCGCGAGCGCGACAAGCTCAACAAGTCGCTCGGCGGCATCCGCGAGATGAGCCGTACGCCGTCCGCGGTGTGGATCGTCGACACCAACAAGGAGCACCTCGCCGTCGAGGAGGCGCGCAAGCTCCACATCCCGATCATCGGCATCCTGGACTCCAACTGCGACCCCGACCTGGTCGACTTCCCGATCCCGGGCAACGACGACGCCATCCGCGCCGTCGGCCTGCTGACCCGCGTGGTCGCCGACGCCGTCGCCGAGGGCCTGATCGCCCGCTCCGGTGTGAAGACCGACGGCGCCGCCGAGCCAGCCGTGGGCGCCGAGGAGCCGCTGGCCGAGTGGGAGCGCGAGCTGCTGGGCGGCGACGCCGACAAGGCCGCCGTGGCCGCCACGGTGGCGACGCCGCGACCGAGACGCCCGCCGCCGAGGGCACCGGCGCCGCGGCCGAGGCCACCGAGGCCGACCGAGGCCGCCGCCGAGGCCACCGAGGCTCCTGCCGCCGAGGCCACCCGAGGCTCCGGCCGCCGAGGCCGCCGAGGTCCAGCCGCCGAAGCCACTGCCGAGGCCGCTGCCACCGCGCCGCCGAGGTCTCCGCTCGAGGCCGAGTCGCCACGGACGCCGCGTGACCGAGGCTCGCCAGCGCCAGCAGCGCCGGCCGAGCGCCGACGTCACCGAGGCGACGCCCGCCAGCCGAGGCCGACGATGCAGCCGACCGACGGCGCCGACAGCGAGACCGTCGAGGCCTGAGCAGCCACCCCTGACGCCGTACGGCGCGCCCTCCGACGCGGCCGCGCGGCGTACCCCTGACAACCCTGAAAGGCAGGAACGATGCCCAGCTTCACCGCATCGGACGTCAAGAAGCTCCGCGACATGACCGGCGCGGGATGATGGACGCCAAGAAGGCGCTCGACGAGGCCGACGGCGACTTCGACGCCGCGACCGACATCCTGCGCACCAAGGGCGCCGCGAAGGCCGCCAAGCGGGGGCCGAGCGCGACCGCCACCGCGGGCCTGGTCGCCCACTCCGCCGGCGTCCTGCTCGAGCTCAAGTGCGAGACCGACTTCGTGGCCAAGGGCGAGGACTTCATCGCCGCCGCCCAGAGGATCGCCGACGCCGCGTCCGAGGCCAAGCCCGCCGACGTCGAGGCTCTCAAGGCCGTCCAGGCTCGGTGACGAGACCGTCGGACGAGATCGTCCAGGCCCTGGCCATCTCCATCGGCGAGAAGATCGAGATCGGCGCGTACGCCCACTTCGACGGCCCCGTCGTGGCCTACCTGCACAAGCGTGCCGCCGACCTCCCGCCCGCCATCGGCGTCCTCGTCGAGTACGACGGCGACGCGGACGCCGCGCGCGGTGCGGCCCGGCAGGTCGCGGCGATGCGGCCGCAGTACCTCACCCGCGACGAGGTCCCGGCCGACGTCGTCGAGCACGAGCGCCAGATCGCCGAGGCGACCTCGCGCGAGGAGGGCAAGCCCGAGCAGGCGATCGCCAAGATCACCGAGGGCCGCCTCAACGGCTTCTTCAAGGAGGTCGTCCTCCTCGAGCAGCCGTCCGTGACCGAGAACAAGAAGACCGTCAAGGCCGTCCTCGACGAGTCCGGCACCACCGTCAAGCGCTTCGCCCGTTTCGAGGTCGGCGCCTGAGCCCAGTAGGGTGCGGCCAGGTGGTCTCGACGGCGTCGACCGCCTCAGTCTACGGGGAGGCCGGTTGCGATGACTCACGCGAGCATCCGCAGCCGGCCTTCCTGTCTGTCGTCCCACCGGACCTCACCAGACGACCCCGAGGAGCCGCCCTGTGACCACCTACCACCGCGTCCTGCTCAAGCTGTCCGGAGAGGTCTTCGGCGGCGGCAAGGTGGGGGTCGACCCCGACGTCGTGCACCGGATCGCGGGCGAGATCGCCGAGGTCGCCCGCGACCGGCGTCGAGGTCTGCGTCGTCGTCGGCGGCGGCAACTTCTTCCGCGGCGCCCAGATGCAGCAGCGCGGCATGGACCGCGCGCGCGCCGACTACATGGGCATGCTCGGCACGGTCATGAACTGCCTCGCCCTCCAGGACTTCCTGGAGAAGGAGGGCATCGAGACCCGGGTCCAGACCGCGATCGCGATGGGCCAGGTCGCCGAGCCCTACATCCCGCGTCGCGCCATCCGCCACCTCGAGAAGGGCCGGGTCGTGATCTTCGGCGCCGGCGCCGGGCATGCCGTTCTTCTCCACCGACACCGTGGCCGCCCAGCGCGCGCTGGAGACCAAGTGCGAGGTCGTGCTCTACGGCCAAGCAGGGGGTCGACGGGGTCTACAGCGCCGACCCCAAGCTCGACCCGACGGCCACCAAGTACGACACCCTCACCTTCAGGAGGCGCTCCAGCAGGGGCTCAACGTCGATCGACGCGACGGCGTTCGCGCTCTGCATGGAGAACAAGCTGCCGGTGATCGTCTTCGGCATGGAGGAGCAGGGCAACATCCTGCGCATCGTGCAGGGTGAGAAGATTGGCACGCTCGTCACCGCCGACTAGTCCGCCCTACGCCGTACGCCGGGTCCCGACAGGCCCGAACACCGTGCGACTCACGCACGACCATGGAAGGGAACCAGCCGTGATCAACGACATCCTCAACGAGGCCGACGGCAAGATGGACAAGTCCGTCGAGACCACGCGGGAGGAGTTCTCGGCCATCCGCGCCGGCCGCGCCAACCCCGCCATGTTCAGCAAGATCATGGTCGACTACTACGGCACCCCGACCCCGATCCAGAGCCTCGCCTCGTTCACCTCGCAGGAGGCGCGGATCATCCTGATCGCGCCGTACGACATGGGCGCGATCGGCAACATCGAGCGCGCCATCCGCGACTCCGACCTGGGCGTCAACCCCGCCAACGACGGCAAGGTGCTGCGCTGCGTCTTCCCCGAGCTCACCGAGGAGCGCCGCAAGGAGTACATCAAGGTCGCCCGCCACAAGGCCGAGGAGGGCCGGGTCGCGGTGCGCAACCTGCGGCGTCACGCCAAGCAGGAGCTGGAGAGGATGGAGAAGGACGGCGACGCCGGCAAGGACGACGTCACCGGCGCCGAGAAGCGGCTCGACGGCATGACCAAGAAGCACACCGACGCGATCGACGACCTGCTCAAGCACAAGGAGTCCGAGCTGCTCGAGGTCTGAGCAGCTCCGCCGGCTCATGACCTCCTCCACGCCCGAGCCCGCCGCCCAGGACCACGGGCGCGCGGGCCGCAACCTGCCGGCCGCGATCGCCAGCGCCGTCGTCCTGGTCGCGCTGATCGTCGTCACGCTGGTCGTCTGGAAGACCGCCTTCATGTTCGTCGTCGCGGCGGCCGTGGTCGTGGCGGTGTGGGAGCTCCACCGCGGGTTCGGGGCCAAGGGCATCGACCTTCCCGAGCAGCCGCTGATGGTCGGCGGCGTGATCATGGTCGTCGTCGCCTACTTCTGGGGCGCACCCGCCCTGGTCACCGCGACCGCCGTCGCGGCGCTGGTCACATGCTCTGGCTGCTGCGCCGCGGTGTGCCCGGGCTACGTGCAGAACGCCACGGCCTCGGTCTTCATCCTGATCTACGTGCCCGTTCCTCGGCTCCTTCGTGGCGCTGCTGCTCGCGCGAGGGCGGTGCCACCGACTTCACCCGGATGGACGCCGGGGTGAAGGGCATCTTCACCTTCATCGCCGTGACCGCCGCCTCCGACATCGGCGGCTACATCGCCGGCGTGCTCTTCGGGAAGCACCCGATGGCACCGGTGATCTCCCCGAAGAAGTCGTGGGAGGGCTTCGCCGGCTCGGTCGTGTTCTGCGTCGCGGTCGGTGTCGCGATGGTCGTGTGGGTGCTCGACGCCGACTGGTGGATCGGCGTCTGCCTCGGCCTGATCGCGGTCGTGATGGCCACGCTCGGGGACCTGTGCGAGTCGGTGATCAAGCGCGACCTCGGGATCAAGGACATGAGCCAGGTGATCCCCGGCCACGGCGGCCTGATGGACCGGCTCGACTCCCTGCTCGCCACCATCGCCCCGATCTGGCTCCTCCTGCACTACCTGGTGTTTTGAATGACCTCAGGTGTGACAAGCACTGTTCAGGCCCCGATGTGGCACCCATGTAGTACTCGCTCACCGCGTTGATGCTCTCCCCGGCGGCACGAGGAAGCCGGACAGACTCATGACATCGACGTGCTTGGACGTGAGGACGCCTCGTCGGGCAGGAGGCTCTCCCTACCTACTGGCCCAGGGCCAGCACCCAAGGCCCCGACCAGGGTCAGTGGTCGTGACCGACACCCTCCGGCGCCAACGGACCAGCAGGCTCGGCGACCAGATCTGCATGCCGGTCCCATCTGGCTCGCTCATCGCCGCGACCTGGACGATTTCGAATCGGCGTGACGGGGCCTCGATCAGCCGCCACGACAGCTCCGCAATCACCCCAGCGACAGCCACTGCGGCTACGCTCCCGGCCACCGACGGGCCCGCGGCGGTGGTCACGATCCTGATGAGCGGGTAGTGCCACAGGTACAGGGCGTAGGAGCGCAGCCCGAGGTACTGCAGCACGGTCCACGCCAAGGCGCCGGTCGAGCAGACCGACCAGATGAGCCACGCGGCGACCAGTGGGACGAGCGTGGGCACCAAGACGCTTCCGGCGAGTGGTCGACTCGCGAATGTCCAGCCGAAGAGGCTCGCTGCCACGAGCGCGATGACCCAGCGCGGAACGCGCGTTGCGCGCAAGAGGCCCTGGTGGGCGGCCCAGGCGAGTAGGCAGCCGATCAGCAGGCCGGCGGCCTCGGTGTCAGATCCGAAGTAGACGCGGTCCATGCCACCTGGGCCGGACATGAGGGCGAACCGGAGCGCGGTGGAGACGATGATCCCGGCCAGCGCGACGACCGCAGGGCCGCGGCGCCATCGCATCGAGATGATCAGGACCACGGGCCACACGAAGTAGAACTGCTCCTCTACTGACAGCGACCACGTAGCCCCGAAGATGCCCAACGTATGGCCCGCTGCTGTCATCCAGTTCGCGTAGTAGAGGAGTACAGGTCGTAGGTCGGTCCATCCGTAGCCCACGGTCGCCTGAAGTGTGCCGAAAACGGCCAGCATCGCGAGCAATGCAGGCATCAGCCGGAATGCTCGGTCGCGATAGAACCGGGCAAGCGACGCGCGCCCAGGAGTCGACACGCTCGATCAGGAGCGATGTGATCAGAAACCCCGAGAGGGTGAAGAACAGCGCGACTCCGGCGGCGCCGACCGCCTTGAATGCCGGCCACCCAAAGGCGCCGCCCAGGGTATGGCCGAGCAGCACGAGCAGGATCGCCACCCCGCGCAACCCATCAAGTGCGGGCCGACGCCCCAGCCGCCACGCGCCCACCTTCACCGGTGTCGTCATGCGCGTTCGCCGCGCCAGCACCAGAGGGACGGCATGGGTACGACGTCAAGCGAACCCATCAGAGGCTTCGATGTTGCGCCAAGCCCCGCAGGAGCCTTCCCAGGCGAGGGTGTCGTTCGCGGGCCAGGGACTCGAACGCCGGAATCGCCTGGTCGTTGCAAGCAGAGTTCGGACGTGGCCATGGCGCTCCTCTGACGTCCTCAGAACTCTTCTTCGTCACAGACCGGGACGTCCTCGTTGTTCGGTCACAGCGCTGTGACCGACATGGGCGCGCCACCGACTGGCCACCACGACACCTGGGTCGCGCTGCTGCGATCCAGTCGAGAGGGCTCAGTCAGTGAGGGTCGCTGGAGCGGGTTCCACGCGCATCCGCCGATTTGCGGGTATGGCTACCTACTTCTCGTCGAACGCGATCGCGTGACGTGCCGCGAGACGGACGTCGTTCCCTGAAGACGGTGCGGAGACGCGGTCACCCCTGGGTTCCATCCTCCGCCGGTCACGATCCAGGGCCATCGACCATGCATGCGACTGACCGCAGCACGTGATGACGCCCGCCGGAGTCTCGGGTCTCCGGCGGGCGTCGTGTCGAGTCGAGTCTGAGGCTGACGTGGTCCAGCGCGCCCGCCTAGAACTCGGTGTGCTCGGGCGCCAGTGGTGAGAAGATCCGCGCATGACGATGTCCGACGCGATCCACGGCTACGAGCCCGAGCCCTACGACCTCCCTCGTGGCACCTGCCCGGAGTGTGGGAGCGGCGCCGTCAAGCACCTCGTCATCGGCTACCTCGAGCACCCCTAGTCGATGGACACCGTGCCGGCCTGGGTCGAGTCGGTCGGCTGCGTGCATCCGGGCCACAACCGCGAATGCCGCCGCTGCGGCCACGAGTGGCTCGACTACCCCGACGACGAGCAGTGAGCGCGCCAGACCCCGTCCATGTAGGACTGACCTAGCACGCCAACGCCAAGCACCGTTACTGATGGGTGACCATGAGCAGGCATAACCGCACGTCAGAGCCCCTTTTCCGCTGTCGGAGCCGGACAGGTAGCCGCCACCATCACTTCCCGGTCTTTTGACTCTGTTCCTGGTCCGGCACGGGCGGCCGGTGATCGACCGGTCGCAGGCCCGCCCACGAGTGGTCGCTCGACCCGGCGTACGACGACGACGTGCGCGCACTGCGCGGTCGCCTGCCCGGCGCGGCCTCGTGGTACTCCTCACCCGAGCCCAAGGCCTTCATGACCGCACGGCTGCTGACCGAGGCGCCGATCGAGATCGTCCCCGACCTGCGCGAGCACGAGCGGCACAGCGCCGACTGGATCGACGACTTCGGGACCGTGGTCCGTCGCGCGTTCGCCGAGCCGGAGGTCGCGGCGTACGACGGGTGGGAACCGCTGGCCCGGTGTCGTGAACGCGTCGTGGGGGTCGCCGCCGGCATCCTCGCGACCCACCGGACGACCGACGTCGTGCTGGTCGGCCACGGGACCGCCTGGACCTGTCTGGTCGCGGCACTGCGTGGCGCGTCGCCCGACCTCGACGCCTGGGAGAGACCTGGCCATGCCGGACCTCATCGAATGCGCGGTCCCGCGCCACCCGGGTGACATGCTTGCGCCATGAGTGAGACCGAGGCGCGCGCCTCCGACGACGCGACCCCGGACGACTCTCGAGAGACCCGGGTCGCCAGCCAGGCGGCCGATCCGTCACGGGAGGACGCGCCGGCGACGAGGCCCCGGAGGACGATGCTCCGGAGGACGAGCCCCGGAGGACCAGGCTCCGGAGGACCAGGCTCCGGTGGAAGGGGCCCCGGAGGACGAGGCGGACGAACCGGAGCCGAACTGGTGGAACCGCTCGCACCCGACCTTCGCCGGTCTGGTCGGCTTCTTCGTCGGTGTCGCCTACGTGATCATCGTCCCCGGTGTGTACGCCGCCCTGCTGGGGCTGCTCGTCAGTGACGCCACCGCCCAGAAGCTCTTCCCGCTCGTGCTGATCGCCCTCCTCGTGCCCCTCGCGATGCTCGTACCCCGCAAGACGCGGCGCTTCGCCCAGTTCATGTTCCTGGGCATCATCAGCACCGCCGTGGTGATCGCCGTGACCACCGCCCTGGTGATCTGGGTGCTGGTCCAGATCGACGGCTGAGGCGAATTCTCAGGGGCCGCACAGCCGCGATTCCGAAGGTCGGGCCGGCCCCTCGCCGTACTTCCTCTTGAGATCCTGGCCGTCGCTGCGACGGCCCTCCCGCCCCTGATCGCGTGCGGAGGCAACAACGGCACCACCGGCCACCGACGCCGCACCGCAGGCCGGCGTGGCCGGCGCGGGCGATGGGCGGCCATGCCCGCCTCACCGCCAAGGTCGGCTCGACCGCCACCCCGGCCGGCCAGATGACGGCCACGGTCGCGGGTCACCCGGTCTACACCTTCTCCGGCGACCAGAGTCCCGGTGACGTCAACGGTGCGGGCCTTCGGGACTTCGGCGGCGTCTGGTACGCCGTCTCACCGGGCGGCGCGTCCGTCACGGCCGCTGCTACCTCGCCGAGCTCGTCGTCGAGTGCGACGCCGCCGTACACCTCCCGCGGCCACTGAGATTCGTGGCGGCCCGCCCGTCGATGGGAGACTGGGCGGGCCATGCCCGAGCCGATCCGCACCCTGCCCCTGGTGATGTCCGAGCCGCGCGGCCGCCGCAAGCCGCCGCGTCACCTTGCCGACCTCTCGCTGGACGAGCGCACTGCGCTGGCCGTCGAGCAGGGCCTCCCCGGCTTCCGGGCCAAGCAGCTCTCGACCCACTACTTCGACCGGCTCGTCTCCGACCCGGCCGACATGACCGACCTGCCCGCCGCGCACCGCGACGAGCTGGTCGCGGCGATGCTGCCGCCGTTGCTCGACCCGGTCCGCACGATGGAGGCCGACCGCGGCACCACCCGCAAGACCCTGTGGCGCCTGTTCGACGGCGCCCTGGTCGAGTCGGTGCTGATGCGCTACCCCGACCGCGTCACCATGTGCGTCTCCTCCCAGGCCGGGTGCGGGATGGCCTGCCCGTTCTGCGCGACCGGGCAGGGCGGCCTGCAGCGCAACATGTCCACCGCAGAGATCGTCGACCAGGTCGTCGCCGGCGCCCGGTCGCTCGCCCGCGGCGAGGTCCCCGGTGGTCCCGGCCGCGTGTCCAACGTCGTGTTCATGGGCATGGGGGAGCCGCTCGCGAACTATCGGGCGGTGATCGGGGCCGTACGCCGTCTCACCGAGCCCGCACCGGCCGGCCTCGGGATGAGCGCGCGCGGTGTCACCGTGTCGACCGTGGGCCTGGTTCCGCGGATCAACCAGCTGGCCGAGGAAGGCATCCCCGTGACGCTCGCCCTCTCCTTGCATGCGCCCGACGACGAGCTGCGCAACGAGCTGGTCCCGATCAACACCCGCTTCTCGGTCGACGAGACCGTCGACGCGGCTTGGAACTATGCGCGCGTCACCAAGCGCCGCGTCTCGATCGAGTACGCGATGATGCGCGGCATCAACGACCAGGGCTGGCGCGCCGACCTGCTCGCCGACGTACTGCTCGCCCGCGGCGACTGGGGCTGGGTGCACGTCAACCTGATCCCGCTCAACCCCACGCCCGGCTCGAAGTGGACCGCCTCGGACCCGGCCGACGAGCGGGAGTTCGTACGCCGGCTCGAGGCCCGCGGCATCCCCACCACCGTCCGCGACACCCGGGGTCGCGAGATCGACGGAGCCTGCGGCCAGCTCGCTGCCACCGAGGCCTGAAACCGCGCCATCGCGCCGGTTCGACACGTTTCAACGCCATCGAGCTGTCATTCCGGCGCAATGGCGCGGAAGTGACAGTGGTCGTCAGCCGGCGAACAGCTGCGCGGCGTCGTCGACGGTGTCGACCAGGTGGACGTGCTGCTCCATCGGCCGCCCGCGGGCCAGCGACTGGAGCAACGGCCAGACCGGCACGGTGGACGTCCAGTACGAGCCGCCGACGAGCACCATCGCGGCGACCGACTGCTCGGCGGCGTAGTAGTTCTCGCACGCGTCCTGGAACACCTCCTGCACGGTGCCGGCCGCGCCGGGCAGGAACACGATCCCCGCGTCACAGATCTGCAGGAGGATCGCCTCGCGGAGGGCGTTGCGGAAGTACTTCGCGATCGCCGTGGCGAAGACGTTCGACGGCTCGTGCCCGTAGAACCACGTCGGGATCCCGAGCGAGGGCGAGTCGCCGAGCTGGGTGACCGGCCAGGCTGTCGCCACCCAGGCGTCGACGCTCGGACCGTACGACGGCGTGGCGGCCAGTCGGTCGAGCGCCTCCACCAGCGCGGCCTCGGGCTGGTGGGCGAGGCGTCCGCCGAGGTTGGCGGCCTCCATCGCGCCGGGGCCGCCGCCGGTCGCGACGGTGTGGGTGCGACCCAGGAGTGCGCCCAGCCGGGCGGCATCGGCGTACGCCGCCTCACCGCGCACCAGGGCGTGCCCGCCCATGACGCCGACCAGCGACCGTCCGGTGAGCCAGTCGGTCAGTGCCTCGTCCACGGCGTGGTCGTGCAGAGCCTGCACGAGGGAGTCGCGGGGTGATGATGGGCGGAGGGCCCAGGCATGGGCTCGTTCGTCGAGCGAGTCGGAGTACGCCGGGGTGTCGTACAGCTCGTCGGCGGTGTACAGCGACGACCGGTAGCAGTCCACCGGGACACCGCTGGTGTCCACCGAGGGCGCCTTCGCCATCGGCTCGACGCGGAGCGACCGCCCCCGTACCTTGCGCACGCCCGAACTCTAGAGGCCACCCCCTCGCCGAGTCGGCGCGAACGGGCACCGAAATCACGCCGAGTCGGCGCGAACAGGCAGCGAAATCACGCCGAGTCGGCTTGTGACGACTCGGCGGTCAGAAGGCATGGGCCATCAGCTCGCCGAACAGCTCGTGCTCGTCGACCTCGAGCCCCTTGCCGCGGAACCACCCGCAGATGTTGGCGCAGTCGCGCATCAGGAAGTCGAGGCCGTTCTGGTTGCCGACCAGGTCCACGATCTGGGGCAGGTCGATGATCACCAGCCGTGGACCCGCCGCCAGGACGTTGTACGCCGAGAGGTCGCCGTGGACGACTCCGGCCTGCACCATCGTGGCCAGGGCGTCGCGCAGCTGGTCGAAGTACGACTGAAGCAGCGCGGGCTCGGGGCGGGTCTGCGCCAGGCGCGGTGCGGTCTCCCCGTCGTAGGTGATCCATTCCATGAGGATCTCCGTGCCATCGATCTGCACGGGGTAGGGGACGGGCAGCCCGAGGTTCCACAACCGGACGAGGGCGCCCCACTCGGAGATCGCCCACTCGCCGGCGGCGACCTCGCGGCCGAACGTGCTCTTCCGCTTCAGGGCACGCTCGTCGCGCGAACGCTTCATCGAGCGACCCTCCGTGTAGGAGGCGGATCGGTGGAAGGTGCGGTGCTCGGGCGCGCGGTAGCGCTTCGCGGCCATCACGACGCCGCCGCCCTCCGTGTCGAGCGGATCGGCCCGCTCCACCAGGAAGACGTCGGCCTCCTTGCCGGTCTTGAGGATCCCGAGGTCGGTGTCGATCGCCCCTTGGGAGGTCACGATCCAGTCGGGACGTGGCTCGGGCCCGCGGGACAGCGGCTCGACCGAGAGCCAGGTGGACCAGCGCTGGCCCTCAGGTAGGTCGTCGTCCGCGAAGTACGGAGTGAAGTCGATGACGAACGACGGGTCGATCCCGCTGAGCGGGTCGACATGGGTGTGGCTGTCGGTGAACTCTTGATCGAAAAACGCGTCGAGCGCGTCAGCGCGCTGCGAGAAGTCGGTGTGCTCCGATGACATCGGTGGTGGTGCTCCAGACGTGAGAGAGGACGGCGGTGGACATGCCGAAGACTTCGATCGTCATGTCGCCTCCTCTCACGTGGGCGCCGGCGCTGCGCCGGGCCGCTTCCAACGGGCCGTGCCGAGTGTGGCAGGCGTGCCCCGGCGCCGCAACATGATTCCCGGCTAGGTTGCAGCCGTGCTGACCCGTGGTGCCGTTCTCCTGGCCGCGCTCGTCCTGATCGTCAGCGGCTCGGCCGCCGTCGCGCGCAACGGCACCGTGGCAGGTTCTCCGGGCATCGGCGACCCGTACTTCCCGCTCGACGGCAACGGCGGCATCGATGTGCAGACCTACGAGGTCCACGATGCCTACCGCTTCTCCGACGGACGGCTGAGCGGATGGACCACGGTCACGCTGCGGTCCACCGAGCAGCTGAGCTCGTTCGACCTCGACTTCCTGCTCCCGGTGCGGTCGGTCCGACTCTCGACCGGCGGATCCACCTTCAGGCGTCCGTCCCGACACGAGCTGAGGATCCGCCCGCGCCACCCGATCGCGGCGGGCACGACGGTGCGCGTGCGGGTCGGGTACGCCGGTCACCCCGGTCGCCTCGCCTGGCGCGGCGAGAGCAACTGGATGGCCACCGGCACCGAGGCGATGGCCCTCAACGAGCCGCACATGGCGCCGTGGTGGTTCCCTGCGAACGACCACCCCCTCGACAAGGCGCGGATGGACCTCCACATCACCGTCCCGCGCACCGAGCAGGTGGTGGCCGGCGGCCGCCTCCTCGGGGTACGCCGGACGGCGGGGCGCGCGACGTACCACTGGCGCGCGGGCGAGATGGCCACCTACCTGGCCTTCTTCGTGGCCGGCCGCTTCGTGGTCCGCCACGGCACCGACGCCCACCACCTGCCCTACTACCTCGCGGTCTCCCGCGACCTGCCGCGCCGGCAGCGCAACGCGGCGATGGACGGACTGCTGCGCACCTCCGGCATCGTCCACTGGCTCAGCCGACACCTCGGCCCCTACCCCTTCGCGCAGACCGGGGGCGTGGTCACCGCGCTGGACCCGGGGTTCTCCCTGGAGACCCAGACGCGCCCGACGTACCCCCTCGGCGTGAGCCGCCTGCTCATGGTCCACGAGCTGGCCCACCAGTGGTTCGGCGACTCGGTGTCGGTCCACCACTGGGCGGACGTGTGGCTCAACGAGGGGTCCGCGACCTTCATGGAACAGCTCTGGAACGAGGACCATGGCGGCTCGAGCACGTCGGCCTGGCTCCACCAGACCTACGACTCCCTGCCCGCCGCGTCCTCGTTCTGGGACCTCCCGGTCGCCGACCCGGGTCCGGTCGAGCTCTTCGACTGGCCGGTCTACGACCGAGGCGGCATGACGCTCGCAGCGCTGCGCAGCCGGATCGGGAACGACGCCTTCGGCCGCCTGCTGAAGGCCTGGACCTCGGAGCACCGCCACGGGCACGGGACGACCGCCCAGTTCGAGGCACTTGCGTCCAGCATCAGCGGTCAGGACCTGACGTCGTTCTTCGACGCGTGGCTGGTCCAGACCGTGAAGCCGGCCGCGACTGCCGCCAACGGGCTGTGACGCTCAGCCGATCAGCGGTGAGACCAACTTCGCGATCCGGCTCTCCCGACCGGTGCGGGCCTCCTCCCGGTCGGCCCAGGACATCGCGTGCAGCCCGACGTTGATCCCCAGCCAGCGGAGAGGCTCCGGCTCCCACGACCGTGAGTGGTGCCCGACCCAGGGGAGCCGGGTGAGCTCCGTGTCCCGGCCGAGCACCAGGTCCGCCAGGGTCCGGCCGGCGAGGTTGGTGGTGCTCACGCCGTCGCCGACGTAGCCGCCGGCCCAGCCCAGCCCGGTGGCCGGGTCGAGGCCCACGGACGCCGTCCAGTCGCGGGCGATGCCGAGGGCGCCGCCCCACGCGTGGGTCACCGTCACGTCGCGCAGCACCGGGAACAGGTCGGTCAGGGCGCTGTGGAGCAGGGCGAAGACGCCCTCGTCGCGGTCGTAGGCCGGCCGGATCCGCGAGCCGAAGTGGTACGGCGCGCCGCGCCCGCCGAAGACCAGCCGGTCGTCGGCCGTGCGCTGGCCGTAGATGATCAGGTGGCGGTGGTCGCTGAACGTCTCGCGCCGCCGCAGGCCGATCTGCTCCCAGATCGCCTCGGGGAGCGGCTCGGTGGCGATGATCAGCGAGTAGACGGGCACCAGCCGCCGGCGCTCGCCCGTCGAGCGTGCGGGTGTAGCCCTCGGTCGCACGGATCACGCGTTCGGCACGCACGGTCCCGTGGCGGGTGGTCACCCGTCCGGGCGCGATCGCCGTGGCCGGCGTCTGCTCGTACAGCGCGACCCCCCGGCGTACGACGGCGTCGGCGAGCCCGCGGACCAGGCGACCGGGGTGGATGGCCGCGCAGTCCGGGGTGTACGTCGCCCCGCGCAGGTGGGTGCCGGCGAGCACGGTGGTCGCCTCCTCCGCGTCCAGGAGCCGCAGCTCGTCCTCACCCCGGCCCCACCGGCGGGCGTGCTCCACCTCCGACCTGGCGCGTTCCAGCTGTGGGCCGGAGCGGGCCAGGGAGACGGTTCCGCCCTTGGCCATCTGGGCGTCGATGCCCTCCGCCTCGGCCGACTGCATCACCTCGTCGACGCTGTGCCGCATCGCGGCATGGAGCGCGAGCGCGTCGGCACGCGAGGAGCGCTTGGCCAGCGACTCGAGGGATGAGGGGAACAGGGCGGAGCACCATCCGCCGTTGCGACCGCTGGCGCCGAAGCCCGCGGTCTCTGCCTCGAGCACGGCGATCCGCAGGGACGGGTCGGCGCGCGCGAGGTAGAGCGCGGTCCAGAGACCGGTGAAGCCGGCGCCGACGATCGCCACGTCGGCGTCGCGGTCACCGGGGAGGGGTGTGCGAGGCGTCCACGCGTCCGGGGTGGTCTCGTGCCACAGGGACAGCGTGCGGAGGTCGTGTCTCAGCGGACACCCCAGGAATAGGTCTGCTTGCGCAGCTTCAGGTACATGAACGTCTCGGTGGCGACCACGCCGTTGATCCGCCGGATCTTGGAGGAGATCACCTCGAGCAGGTGCTCGTCGCTCTCGCACACCACCTCCACCAGGAGGTCGTAGGAGCCGGCGGTCACCACCACGTAGTCGACCTCGTCGAGCTCGACGAGCGCGTCGGCGACGGGCTCCATCGGCCCGTTCACGCGGACCCCGACCATCGCCTGCCGCGCGAACCCGAGCTCCAGCGGGTCGGTGACGGCGACCACCTGCATCACGCCGCCGTCGATGAGCCGTTGCACGCGCTGGCGGACGGCAGCCTCGGAGAGTCCGACCACCTTGCCGATCGCGGCGTAGGAACGGCGGCCGTCCTGCTGGAGCTGCTCGATGATGGCTTTGGAGACCTCGTCGAGGGCTGCCCGTGGCTGCTTCTTCGTCATGGGAGCCTATGCTGACAGCCACAACACCACCGGTCCAGCACCGTGTTACCGCAGGATTTCGTCGTGTCTCGGCATTTCATACACTGAATCACTTGTCGCATGCCCCTGCGCATGACACGATCCGGACCAAATCAGCATCAGAGGGAGATTCGATGGCAGGCGGACCCGGAGGCGTCACGCGTCGTACGGTCGTCAGGGGAGTGGGAGGGGCCGCCGTTCTCGGCGCCGGACTGGCGGCGCTGAAGCTGCCGTTCTTCTCCGTCTCCGGCGCACAGCAGGACCCCGCCAAGTGTTTCGCGCAGGACGTGTCGGCGACCGACAAGAACCTGGTGATCTCGAACTGGCCCGCCTACATCGACCCGATCCACAAGGCCGGGCTCGACGGTCTCGGTCTTCGAGCAGCAGACCGGCATCTCGGTCGACTACACCGACGACATCAACGACAACGCCGAGTTCTACGCCAAGGTCAAGAACCAGCTGGCGGCCTGCCAGCCGATCAAGCGCGACATGATCGTGATGACCGACTGGATGGCCGCGCGGATGATCGGGCTCGGCTGGATCCAGCCGCTCGACGCCAGCAAGGTCCCGAACCTCCACAAGAACCTCATCCCCCGGCTCCGCGGCAAGGCCTGGGACCCCAAGGAGACCTACCACGCGCCCTGGCAGAGCGGTCTGACGGGCATCGCGTACAACGCCTCGAAGACCAAGGAAGTGGGCAGCTTCCAGGAGCTGCTCACGCGCTCCGACCTCAAGGGCCGCATCACTCTGCTGACCGAGATGCGCGACACGATGGGATTCATGCTGCGCACGGTCGGTGCCGAGCCGGACAAGTTCACCGACGCCGAGTGGCACAACGCGATCGACGCGCTCAGCAAGGCGGTGTCCGACGGTCAGGTGCGGTCGTTCAACGGGAACGACTACCTCAACGACCTGGCGTCCGGCAACACGCTGGCCTGCGAGGCCTGGTCGGGTGACGTGATCATCGCCCAGCAGGACAACCCCGACATCAAGTTCGTCACGCCCGAAGAGGGGCTGTCGCTCTGGGCCGACAACATGATCATCCCGAACCTCGCGACCCACCAGGCGAACGCCGAGCAGTGGATCAACTACTACTACCAGCCCGAGGTCGCCGCCAAGCTCGCCGACTGGAACTTCTACATCTGCCCGGTCGAGGGTGCGCAGGAGGAGATGCTCAAGCTCGACAAGCACGCGGCCAAGAGCCCGCTGATCTTCCCCACCGACAAGATGCTCGAGAACACCTGGGGGTTCATGCCCTTGAGCGACCAGCAGGAGATCCAATACGAAAGGGACTGGACCGATGTCACATCTGGCTGAGCACACCGAGGCGCTCCGTCGGACGGAGATCGCCACTGGAGGCCTGGAGCTGCGTGGCCTGACCAAGGACTTCGGGGCCTTCAAGGCCGTCGACGACCTGGACCTCGACGTACCGACCGGCTCCTTCTTCGCGCTGCTCGGTCCCTCGGGCTGTGGCAAGACGACGACCCTGCGCATGGTCGCCGGCCTCGAGACGCCGACCTCCGGCACCATCCGGCTCGGCGAGCGCGACATCACCTACGACAAGCCCTACCGCCGCCCGGTCAACACCGTCTTCCAGAACTACGCGCTCTTTCCCCACCTCGACATCTTCGAGAACGTCGCGTTCGGCCCGAAGCGCCGGAAGACCGGCGCCGACGTGGACAGCGAGGTGCGCCGGATGCTCGAGCTGGTCGAGCTCGGTGACCAGGCCCGCAAGAAGCCTGCCCAGCTGTCCGGTGGCCAGCAGCAGCGCGTGGCTCTGGCCCGGGCGCTGATCAACAAGCCCGAGGTGCTCCTCCTCGACGAGCCGCTCGGTGCGCTCGACCTCAAGCTCCGACGCCAGATGCAGATCGAGCTGAAGCGGATCCAGGACGAGGTCGACACCACGTTCATCCACGTCACCCACGACCAGGAGGAGGCCATGACCATGGCCGACACCATCGCGGTGATGAACGCCGGCGTGATCGAGCAGATGGGTGCTCCGGGCGAGCTCTACGAGAACCCGCGGACCACCTTCGTCGCGAACTTCCTCGGTCAGTCCAACCTGATCGAGGGCACCATCCTGAGCCGCGACAGCGACACCACCAAGGTCGACATGCAGGGCATCCCGGTCACCGTGCCGACGGACCGCACGCACGCCGAGGGCGACAAGGGCTGGGTCGGGATCCGCCCCGAGAAGGTGCTGATCGGCGACGTGGGCGAAGCCCTCGACGCTCCCGGCAACACGATCCCCGGTGGCGTGCTCACCGACGTCAGCTTCGTCGGCGTGAGCACCCAGTACCTCGTGCGGATGCCGTGGGGCCAGGAGCTCCAGGTCTTCGAGCAGAACACCGGCCGCCGCCGGCTCTTCCGCTACGGCGACAAGGTCGAGCTGTCCTGGCGTCCCGAGTACGCCTTCCTGCTCGACCACGACCAGGACGCCACCGCCGGCTCGCAGCTGGAGGGCGTGTAGATGAGCGAGACGGTCCGCAAGAAGGGACTGTACCGGCTACCTTCTGCTGGCCCCGGCGCTGCTGTGGCTGGTCCTGTTCTTCCTGATCCCGTTCTACTCCCTGATCGCGACCAGCCTGTTCAACGCCGACGGCTCCGACTTCCGCGGCTACACGATGGTCTACCAGTGGAGCAACTACACCGACGCGATCTCGAACTACTGGCCGCAGCTGGTGCGCTCGCTCGTGTACGGCGCGATCGCGACCTTCCAGTGCCTGATCATCGGCTACGTCCTGGCCTACGCGATCGCGTTCAAGGCGGGCCGCTGGAAGAACCTGATGCTGGTGCTGGTCATCGCGCCGTTCTTCACCAGCTTCTTGCTGCGCACCCTGTCCTGGAAGCTGATCCTCGCCGACGACGGCGTGGTGGTGAACACCCTGCAGTTCCTGCACATCGTGGGTCCGAACGGCCACCTGCTCTACACGCCGTTCTCCGTCGTGATGGGGCTGACGTACAACTTCCTGCCGTTCATGGTGCTGCCCCTCTTCGCCAGCCTCGACAAGATCGACTACCGGCTGATCGAGGCCTCCAACGACCTCTACGCCAACCCGTTCGTCGGCTTCTTCAAGGTGACCTGGCCGCTGTCGCTGCCCGGCGTCGTGTCGGGCACCCTGCTGACGTTCATCCCCGCCGTCGGTGACTACATCAACGACCAGCTGCTCGGGTCGACCAAGACCCGGATGATCGGCAACACCATCCAGGCGTTGTTCACCGAGGCCAACGACTACCCGGCGGCGGCCTCGCTCTCGGTCATGCTGATGCTGCTGATCGTGGTGATGGTGCTGTTCTACGTGAAGCGGGCCGGGACGGAGGACCTTCTCTGATGCGGTGGTTGCGCAGTCACCTCGTGCTGTTCCTGGGCATCCTGGTGCTCGTCTACACGTTCGTGCCGATCTTCGTGGTCGTGCTGATGAGCTTCAACAAGCCGCCCGGCGAGCAGTCGAAGATCTACAAGTTCAACCAGTTCACGCTCCAGAACTGGCTGCACCCGTGTTCGGACCCGGCCATGTGTCAGGCGGTCGGACGCAGCCTCGAGATCGGCATCCTGGCCACGCTCGGCGCGACCGTGCTCGGCACTCTCGCGGCGTTCGCGCTGGTCCGCCACCAGTTCGTGGGGCGGTCGAGCACCAACGTGCTGATCTTCCTGCCGATGGCGGCGCCCGAGATCGTGATGGGGTCCTCGCTGCTGGCGCTGTTCGTGGCGACCGGCTTCGCGGGGCAGCTGGGCTTCGGGACGATCCTGATCGCCCACATCATGTTCTGTCTCTCCTTCGTGATCGTGACCGTCCGCGCCCGGCTCGCGGGGCTCAGCGACACGCTCGAACAGGCGGCGATGGATCTGTATGCGACGCCGAACCAGACCTTCTGGCGGGTCACCTTCCCGCTGGTCTTCCCGGGCATCCTCGGCGCGGCGCTGCTCGCGTTCTCGCTGTCCTTCGACGACTTCATCATCACCAACCTGAACGCCGGCAACACCACGACGTTCCCGATGTACGTCTGGGGCGTCCAGCGCAAGTCGATCCCGATGCAGGTGAACGTCATCGGCACCCTGATGCTGGTGATCTCGATCCTGATCGTGGTCGGTGGCGAGATGCGAAACCGTGCCCGTCAGCGGGCGCTCGCCGGGGAGAAGCCTCAGCGTGGCCGGGCCCGCCTGGCCGACGCCGCGCCCGGCCTCGGCCTGGACCCAGAGGCGGTCCGTCTGCCCTGACCGGGCACTCGGAAGCGTCGGAGTCGCCGGTTCACCGGCACCTCCGACGCTTCCCGGCCGTGGCAACGCCCGGGAGGTGACGGACGTGGCTCGGCGGTGTGACAGATGTGACGACGCCGCGGCCCCCGCCAGTGGCGGCCGCGGCGTCGAAGGATGTTCGGACGGGTGGTCCGCCCCTCAGAGGAGCGTGCCGGCCTTCGTCAGCACCTCGCGCAGGATCTGCTCCATCTCGTCGAAGTGCTCCTGGTCGCAGATCAGCGGGGGAGCGAGCTGGACGACGGGGTCGCCGCGGTCGTCCGCGCGGCAGTAGAGGCCCGCGTCGTAGAGCGCCTTGGACAGGAACCCGCGCAGGAGCTTCTCGGACTCCTCGTCGTTGAAGGTCTCCTTGGTGGCCTTGTCCTTGACCAGCTCGATGCCGAAGAAGTAGCCGTCGCCGCGCACGTCGCCGACGATCGGCAGGTCCTTGAGCTTCTCCAGGGTCTCGCGGAACGCGGGCTCGTTCTCGCGGACGTGCTCGTTGATCTTCTCCTTCTCGAAGATGTCGAGGTTCGCCATCGCGACCGCCGTCGAGACCGGGTGCCCGCCGAACGTGTAGCCGTGGAGGAAGGTCTCGGTGCCGGTGAGGAACGGCTCCATCAGCCGGTCGGTCGCGATCATGGCGCCCAGCGGCGAGTAGCCGGAGGTGATGCCCTTGGCGCAGGTGATCATGTCGGGCTGGTAGCCGTAGCGCTCGGCGCCGAACATGTGACCCAGGCGGCCGAAGGCGCAGATGACCTCGTCGGAGACCAGCAGCACGTCGTACTCGTCGCAGATCTCGCGGACCCGCTCGAAGTATCCCGGCGGCGGCGGGAAGCAGCCGCCGGAGTTCTGCACCGGCTCCAGGAAGACCGCGGCGACGGTCTCGGGACCCTCGTTCTCGATGGCGACGGCGATCTCGTTCGCGGCCCAGAGGCCGAACTTCTTCTCGTCGTCCTCGAAGTACGGCGCGCGGTAGTAGTTGGTGTTCGGCACCCGGAACGTCGAGGGCACCAGCGGCTCGAACGGCGCCTTCATGCCCGGGCAGGCCGGTGATCGAGAGCGCACCCTGCGGGGTGCCGTGGTAGGCGATCGCGCGGCTGATCACCTTGTGCTTGTAGGGCTTGCCGACCAGCTTGAAGTAGTTCTTGGCCAGCTTCCAGGCGGTCTCGACCGCCTCGCCGCCGCCGGTGGTGAAGAAGACCCGGTTCAGGTCGCCCGGGCGCGTAGTTCGCGACCCGCTCGGCGAGCTCGATGGCGTTCGGGTGGGCGTAGGACCACAGCGGCATGAAGGCCAGCTGCTGGGCCTGCTTCGCGGCGGCCTCGGCGAGCTCGGTCCGCCCGTGGCCGAGCTGGCTCACGAACAGGCCGGCCAGGCCGTCGAGGTAGCGCTTGCCGTTGCTGTCCCAGATGTAGGCGCCCTCACCGCGCACGATGATGGGCACGTCGGCCTGGCTGTAGCCGGAGTGCCGTGTGAAGTGCATCCAGAGGTGGTCGCGAGCGGCCTGCTGGAGGTGGGCATTGTCGTAGACGTGATCGTCCTGACCGAGCATGTGTATCGGTTCCTCGTCCATGGGTGTTGGTCCCTCCATGATGGAGGCGCAATGGGCATTGGGCAAGCGGATCCGTCGTGTTTGGCGTCTGAATGTGACGGAATCCGTAGGTCGGGGGGCCGTGTCGACTGGTAGGACTACACCATGACGCGCTACGGCCCGCAGTTCGGCCCCGACATCACCTTCCTCGGCGTACCGCCGGTCGACGTCGAGGATGCGGCCGCACTCGCCGCTGCCGACGTCGTGGTGGTCGGCGCCCCGTTCGACGGTGGTACGTCGCACCGGCCCGGCACCCGCTTCGGCCCGTCGGCGATCCGCCAGACCGACTACCTGCCCCAGGACGGGTCGCGACCCCATCTCGCGCTCCGTGTCGACGCCCTCCAGGACCTGGCCGTGGTCGACATGGGCGACGTCGAGATGCCGCCGGGGGAGATCGAACGCGCTCTGCATGCCCTCGAGGACGCGGTGTACGCCGTCGCCTCGGCCGGGACCATCCCGCTCGTGCTCGGCGGCGACCACTCGATCGCCCTGCCGGACGCCACCGGCGTCGCGCGGCACCTCGGCTTCGGCCGGGTGTCGATGATCCACTTCGACGCCCACGCCGACACCGGCGACATCGAGTTCGGCTCCCTCTACGGACACGGCCAGCCGATGCGACGGCTGATCGAGTCCGGTGCGCTCCGCGGTGACCGCTTCCTCCAGATGGGGCTGCGCGGCTACTGGCCGGGACCCGAGACCATGAAGTGGATGGCCGACCAGGACATGCGGTCCTACGAGATGACCGAGATCGGCAAACGGGGCCTGGACACCTGTCTCGACGAGGCGTTCGAGATCGCGCTCGACGAGTGCGACGCGGTCTTCCTCTCCGTCGACATCGACGTCTGCGACCCCGGTCACGCGCCCGGCACGGGTACGCCGGAGCCGGGCGGGTTGTCCTCGCGCGAGCTGCTCGACGCCGTACGCCGGATCTGCCGCGAGCTGCCGGTCGCCGGGATCGACGTGGTCGAGGTGTCACCGCCCTACGACCACGCCGAGATCACGGCGTACCTCGCGAACCGGGTCTGCCTCGAGGCCCTCTCGGGGCTCGCCGCCGCGAAGGTGGGCATCACGCACGACCCCGCCGGCCCGCTCCTGGAAGGACGCTGATGGCCACCCTGTTCACCGGAGGCTCGGTCTTCGACGGGCATCGGCACCTGCCGAGGCACGACCTCCTGGTCGACGACGGCGTCGTCCGTGGCGTGGGCCCGGCGGGAGGTGGTGTCCGGTCCGACCAGCGGCTGGTCGAGGTCGTCGACCTGGCCGGCGGCCTGGTCGCGCCCGGCTTCACCGACGCCCACTGCCACCCGATCCAGGGCGGGCTCGAGATGCTGCGGTGCGACCTCTCGGAGGGTCGCACGCGCGAGGACTTCCTCGCCACGATCGCGGCGTACGCAGCCCGTCACGACGGCCCGTGGGTGCTCGGCGGCGGCTGGGCGATGCCGGCCTTCCCGGGCGGCACTCCCACGGCGGCCGACCTCGACGCGGTCGTGCCCGACCGGCCGGCGTTCCTGCCCAACCGTGACCACCACGGCGCCTGGGTCAACTCCCGCGCCCTCGAGCTCGCCGGGATCACCGCCGCGACCCCGGACCCGCCCGACGGAAGGATCGAGCGGCTCCCCGACGGCACGCCGTCCGGGCACCCTCCACGAGGGTGCGATGGGCCTGGTCTCCCGGCTGCTGCCGCCCACGCCGGAGGAGGACTACTACCACGGGCTCGTCGCGGGCCAGGCCTACCTGTTCGCCCTCGGCGTCACGGCCTGGCAGGACGCCATCGTCGGCGCGTACGCCGGGATGGACGACTCCGGTCCGACCTATCTGCGCGCGGTCGAGAAGGGCGAGCTCGTCGCCGACGTGGTGGGCGCCCTCTGGTGGGACCGCACCCTCGGGGTCGCCCAGATCCCGGATCTCGTACGCCGACGCGAGGCGCTGGCCGGGCCCCGCTTCCGGCCGACGAGCGTGAAGATCATGCAGGACGGCGTCCTCGAGAACGGCACGGCCGCGCTCGGGGCGCCGTACCTCGACCGGTGTGGCCACGCGACGGACAACGCCGGCCATTCGTTCGTCGACGCCGAGGAGCTCCAGGAGGTCGTGGTCGCGCTGTCGGCCGAGGGCTTCCAGGTACACGTGCACGCGATCGGCGACCGGGGTGTCCGAGAGGCGCTCGACGCCTTCGCGGCCGCCCGGACCGCCGGGCACGGTGACGACCTGCGCCACCACATCGCCCACCTCCAGCTCATCGACCCGACGACGTGCCGCGCTTCGCCGAGCTGGGGGTGGCTGCCAACGCGCAGGCGCTCTGGGCCTGCAACGAGGAGCAGATGACGGAGCTCACGATCCCGTTCCTCGGCCCGGAGCGGGCCACGTGGCAGTACCCGTTCGGCGACCTCCACGGCGCCGGCGCGCGGCTGGTGATGGGTAGCGACTGGCCGGTGACCTCGCCCGACCCGCTCGCCGCGATCCACACGGCCGTGACGCGCACGTCGTACGGCGAGGAGGGGCCGGCGGGGGTCGAACCGTTCCTGCCGGAGCAGGGTGTCGACCTCACCACCGCGTTCGCGGCGTACACCTCGGGATCCGCCTGGGTGAACGGTCGCGACCGCACCGACGGGGCCGGGGTGCTCGCCCCGGGCCACGCCGCCGACCTCGTCGTCCTCGACCGCGACCCGTTCGCCGGGCCCCCGGAGGAGATCGGCGCCGCCCGCGTCGCCTCGACCTGGGTCGCGGGGCACGGGGTGTTCCGCCGGCCGTAGCAACCGGGATCAGCGCCCGGACTCGACGGCCCGGCGATCGGCCGTTCAGGGTCCGAATGGACACCGAAACTGCGATCTCGTGGCGAAATCAGTCGAATTGGGTGAGCCGGTCTACCGAATCCGCAGCACCGCCGGTTAGGGTTCCGCCCATGGCCGACCTCACGTTCCGCAACATCATCAACGGGGAGTCCGTCGACAGCCTGTCCGGGCAGACCTACGACGTCCTCGACCCGACCACCGGCGAGGTCTACGCCCAGGCCCCGATGTCCGGCGCGGAGGACGTCGACCGTGCCTACGCCGCCGCCGACGCCGCGTTCGATGCCTGGGGCGAGACGACCCCGAAGGACGCGCGCCCACGCGCTGCTGAAGATCGCCGACGCCATCGAGTCGCGGGTCGACGAGATCAACGCGGTCGAGTGCCGCGACACGGGCAAGCCGCTCGGGCTGACGATGTCGGAGGAGATGCCGTACGCCTCCGACCACTTCCGCTTCTTCGCCGGCGCCTCACGCGTGCTCGAGGGCAGGTCCGCGGGGGAGTACCTGGAGGACCACACCTCGTGGATCCGCCGGGAGCCGGTCGGCGTGGTGGGTCAGGTGACCCCGTGGAACTACCCGCTGCTGATGATGATCTGGAAGATCGCCCCCGCGCTCGCCGCCGGCAACACCGTCGTCCTCAAGCCGAGCGACACCACCCCCGCGAGCTCCACCCTGCTCGGCGAGCTGTGCCAGGAGTTCCTCCCGCCCGGCGTCCTCAACGTCGTGTGCGGCGACCGCGACACCGGTCGTCGGCTCGTCGAGCACAAGACGCCGCAGATGGTCTCCATCACCGGCTCGGTGCGCGCCGGCATGGAGGTCGCCGGCTCGGCCGCAGCCGACCTCAAGCGGGTCCACCTCGAGCTCGGTGGCAAGGCGCCGGTGATCGTCTTCGACGACGCCGACGTCGAGAAGGCCGCCGAGGGGATCGCCGTCGCCGGCTACTTCAACGCCGGCCAGGACTGCACCGCCGCCACCCGGGTGCTTGCCGGACCCGGCGTACACGACGACTTCGTCGCGGCGATCACCGAGCAGGCCAAGAACACGAGGACCGGGCTGCCCGACGACGAGGACGTGCTCTACGGCGCGCTCAACAACGCAGAACCAGCTGAGCCGGGTCACCGGCATGGTCGACCGGCTCCCCGACCACGCGACCGTCAACGCCGGTGGCCGTCGGCAGGGCACTGTCGGGTACTTCTACGAGCCGACGGTCCTGTCCGGTCTGCAGCAGGACGACGAGCAGATCCAGCAGGAGATCTTCGGCCCCGTCATCACCGTCCAGCGGTTCTCCGACGAGGCCGAGGCGCTGCGTTGGGCCAACGGCGTCGAGTACGGCCTGGCCTCCAGCGTCTGGACCAAGGACCACGCCCGCGCGATGCGGATGTCCAAGCGGCTCGACTTCGGGGTGGTCTGGATCAACACCCACATCCCGTTCGTCTCGGAGATGCCGCACGGCGGCTTCAAGCACTCGGGCTACGGCAAGGACCTGTCGATGTACGGGCTCGAGGACTACACCCGCATCAAGCACGTCATGAGCTACATCGGCGAGTGACGCATGGCAACCGTCGACGTCCTCGTCACCGGCCACGTCGAGCAGACCGACGCCGGTGACTCCTCCGTGCACCCCACCGTCAGCCTGGTCCGCGACGGCGACCTGGTGATCGTGGTCGACCCCGGGATCCTCTCCGACCCGGCCCTGCTCACCGACGCCCTGGCCGGACACGGCCTCACCGTGACCGACGTGACCCACGTCTTCGTGACCCACCACCACATCGACCACACCCGGAACATCGGGATGTTCCCGACCGCGCGCGTCGTCGACGTCGACTCGGTGTACGACGGCTCGCTCTGGCTCGAGCACGACGGCGACGGCTACCACCTCAGCGACGACGTGCGGGTGATCGAGACGCCCGGCCACGCCCGGGAGTGCGCGGCCCTGCTCGTCGAGACCGCCGACGGCACGGTCGCGCTCACCCACGCCTGGTGGTTCGCCGACATGACGCCCGTCGAGGACCCACTCGCCTGGGACCAGGACGCACTGGAGCGGAGCCGGGCCCGCCTGCTCGGGCTCGCCGACGTGGTCGTCCCCGGACACGGCCCGGCCTTCCGGCCGGACCGCACCCCTGAGGCTCGAGGAGAGACCGCGATGAGGATCCTGTTGGTCGGCACCGGCGGAGTGGGCGCGGCCTTCGCGGCCATCGCCGCCCGTCGTACGTTCTACGACGCGATGGTGGTCGCCGACTACGACGCTGCCCGGGCCGAGAAGGCAGCGGCGGCCGACGACCGGTTCGTCGCCGCGCAGATCGACGCCTCCGACGCAGCCTCGGTGACGGCCCTGTGCCGTGAGCACGCGATCACCCACGTGATGAACGCGGTGGACCCGGTCTTCAACATGCCGATCTTCGAGGGCGCGTTCGCCGCCGGGGCCGACTACGTCGACATGGCGATGTCGCTGTCCAAGCCGCACCCGGACGCGCCGTACAGCAAGACGGGCGTGAAGCTCGGCGACGAGCAGTTCGCGGTCGCCTCGCGAGTGGGAGGGCGCCGGCCGCCTCGCCCTGGTCGGCATGGGCGTCGAGCCCGGTCTCTCCGACGTCTTCGCGCGGTACGCCGCCGACCACGACTTCTCCGAGATCGACGAGCTCGGCACCCGCGACGGCGCCAACCTCGTGGTGACCGACGACGACGGCAACGAGATCTTCGCGCCGTCGTTCTCGATGTGGACCACGATCGAGGAGTGCCTGAACCCGCCGGTCGTCTGGCAGGACGGCGAGTGGCACACCACGCCGCCGTTCAGCGAGCCCGAGGTCTTCGACTTCCCCGAGGGCATCGGTCCGGTCGAGTGCGTGAACGTCGAGCACGAGGAGGTGCTCCTGATGCCGCGCTGGGTCGACTGCAGGCGCGCGACGTTCAAGTACGGCCTCGGCGACGAGTTCATCAACATCCTCAAGGTGCTGCACACGCTCGGCCTCGACCGCACCGAGAAGGTGCGGGTCAAGGGCGTCGAGGTCAGCCCGCGCGACGTGGTCGCCGCGGTGCTGCCCGACCCGGCCACCGTCGGTCCGCGGATGAAGGGCAAGACCTGCGCCGGCCTCTGGGTGACCGGCACAGGGCAAGGACGGCGAGCCCCGGCTCGACGTACTACTACCACGTGGTCGACAACGAGTGGACGATGCAGGAGTACGGCCACCAGTGCGTCGTCTGGCAGACCGCGATCAACCCCGTCGTCGCGCTGGAGCTGCTCGCCCGCGGCACCTGGAGCGGCGCCGGCGTGCTCGGCCCGGAGGCGTTCGACGCGGTGCCCGTTCCTCGACCTGCTCACCGAGTACGGCTCGCCGTGGGGTCGCCAGGAAGTGAGTGGCTGAGTGCCTGCTGCAGCCGTGTCCGCTCGCGGACTCACCAAACACTTCGGAGACGTGCACGCCGTCGACGAGCTCGACCTCGACATCGTCGACGGGGAGTTCTTCTCCATGCTCGGCCCGTCCGGCTCGGGGAAGACCACCGTGCTGCGTCTGATCGCCGGGTTCGAGAGCCCGACCGCGGGTCGGGTCCTGCTCGGCGACGACGACGTGACCGACCTGCCGCCCCACCGGCGTGACGTCAACACGGTCTTCCAGGACTACGCGATCTTCCCCCACATGGACGTGCTCACGAACGTCGAGTACGGCCTGCGGGTGAAGAAGGTCGAGCGCAAGGAGCGTCGGCGCCGGGCCGAGGAGGCGCTCGCGGCCGTCCGCCTCGAGGGGTACGGCGCCCGCCGGCCGAACCAGCTCTCCGGCGGGCAGCGGCAGCGGGTCGCCCTCGCCCGGGCCCTGGTCAACCGGCCCAAGGTCCTGCTCCTCGACGAGCCGCTCGGTGCCCTCGACCTCAAGCTGCGCCGCGAGATGCAGCTCGAGCTCAAGCAGATCCAGCGCGACGTCGGCGTCACCTTCGTCTTCGTCACCCACGACCAGGAGGAGGCGCTCTCGATGAGCGACCGGGTCGCGGTGTTCAACGAGGGCAAGGTCGAGCAGGTCGCCACCCCGGTCGAGCTGTACGAGAGCCCGGCGAGCCCCTTCGTCGCCGGCTTCGTCGGCACCTCGAACCGGATCGGTGGTGAGGCGGCCCGCGCGATCCTCGGCGCTGACGGCGAGTTCGCCGTCCGTCCGGAGAAGCTGCGGGTGGCCGCGCCCGGACGCGGCCCTCGACTCCGACGAGGTGGCCGACCCGCGGCCGCGTCCGCGAGGTGGTCTACCTCGGCCCCAGCACCCACGCCATCGTCGAGCTCGACGCCGGCCCACGTCTCACCGTGTCGCGGCCCAACAGCGGCGCCGCCGCCGGCCCTCCGCTGGAGGTCTCGGACCGTCCGGTCGCGGTGGTCTTCCACCGCGGCTCCCTCATCTCTCTCTCGGGACCCACCCACGCAACCCAGGAGAAGTCATGAGCACGCGCATGCGACCCCTTGCCGCGATCCTCGGAGCAGCAGCCCTCACCCTGGTGGCCGCTCTGCGGCACCCAAGGATCGTCCTCGACCGGCGCCGCGGCCCAGGGCGGTGCGGTTCACCCCGCCCGACGTCCCGATGCAGCAGTCCATGGGCGCGACGGAGGGCTCGGTCAACATCCTGGCCTGGCCGGGCTACGCCGAGGACGGCTCGACCGACAAGAGCATCGACTGGGTGACGCCCTTCGAGAAGAAGACCGGCTGCCAGGCGAACGTGAAGTACTTCGGCACCTCCGACGAGGCCGTCACCCTGATGAAGACCGGGGACTACGACGTGGTGTCGGCCTCGGGTGACGCGTCCCTGCGGCTCGTCGCCTCGGGCGACGTCGCGCCGGTGAACACCGTCGCTGATCAAGGACTACGCCCAGATCGAGCCCTTCCTCAAGGACCGGGACTGGAACAGCGTCAACGGCCAGATGTACGGCGTGCCCCACGGCTGGGGCGCCAACCTGCTGATGTACCGGACCGACCAGGTGAAGCCGGCGCCGACCAGCTGGGGGGCCGTCTTCACGCGACGCGTCGGACTACAAGGGCAAGGTGACGGCGTACGACTCGCCGATCTACATCGCCGACGCCGCGCTCTACCTGATGAAGACCCAGCCCGACCTGGGGATCAAGAACCCCTACGCGCTCGACCAGAAGCAGCTCGACGCCGCGGTCAGCCTGCTCAAGGACCAGCGCCAGAACCTCTCGGAGTACTGGTCGGACTACCTCAAGGAGGCGCAGCGCCTTCGAGACCGGTGACTCCGTGATCGGCACGACCTGGAAGGTCATCGAGCAGACGGCGGCCGGCGAGAAGGCGCCGGTGAAGGCGATCCTGCCCGACCGAGGGCGCGACCGGATGGTCGGACACCTGGATGATCAGCTCGAAGGCCAAGCACCCCAACTGTGCGTACGCGTGGATGTCCTACATCACCGAGCCGAAGCCGCAGTCGGAGGTGGCGCAGTACTTCGGTGAGGCGCCGGCCAACGGCCAGGCCTGCAAGCTCACCGGCGCGGAGTTCTGCAAGGCCTACCACACGACGGACAAGGCCTTCGCCGACAAGCTCTGGTACTGGACCACGCCGATCTCGCAGTGCCTGGACGGGCGCACCGACACCCAGTGCACCGACTACGGCGACTGGACCCAGGCCTGGACCGAGATCAAGGGCTGACCTTGGCGTTCTCCGTACGGCGCTCCCCGGGGCTGCGGACCGGGCTGCTGCTCCTGCCACCGATGTTGTGGCTGGGCGTGGCCTACCTCGCGGCCCTGGGGGCGCTGCTCATCACCTCGCTGTGGAGCCAGAACGACTTCACCGGCACCATCGAGCGGGTCTGGACCCTCGACAACTACCGCCAGATGTGGGAGGTCCCGGTCTACCGGACGATCGCGTTCCGGACGATCGGGGTCGCCGCGCTGGTCACGGTCGTGGACGCGGTGATCGCGTTCCCGATCGCGCTCTACATGGCCAAGGTCGCGTCGCCGCGCGGGCGTCGGCTGCTCGTGATCGCGGTGCTGATGCCGCTGTGGGCGTCGTACCTGGTGAAGGCCTACGCGTGGCGCGGGATGTTCTCGCAGGGCGGGCTGATCGACTGGCTCGGCCAGCCGTTCGGCATCCAGTCACCCGGCTACGGGCTCACCGCGACCGCGATCACGCTGGCCTACCTGTGGCTTCCCTACATGGTGCTGCCGATCTTCGCCGGACTGGAGCGCGTGCCCGACTCGCTGCTCGAGGCCTCCGGCGACCTCGGCGCCGGCGGCTTCACGACGCTCCGCCGGGTGGTGCTGCCGATGGCCTTCCCCGCGATCGTCGCCGGGTCGATCTTCACCTTCTCGCTGTCGCTCGGCGACTACATCGCCGTCCAGATCGTCGGCGGCACGACGCAGCTGCTCGGCAACGTCATCTACATCAACGTCGGCTCGGCCAACAACCTGCCCTTCGCGGCGGCACTGTCGACCATCCCGATCGTCGTCATGTTCCTCTACCTCGCCGCCGCGAGGCGGACCGGCGCCCTGGACAACCTGTGAACCTCACCCCACGACGTGCTTCGTCTCTCCCGCTCCGCTCCTCCACCGGACCACGCCGCGGGGACCCCGCATGATCGGCTCGACGGGGTTGCGGGCCCTCCTCCGCGTGTCGACCGCGATCGCCCTCGTGTTCGTCTACGTGCCGCTCGCGCTGGTCGTGGTGAACTCCTTCAGCGTCGACCGCACGTTCGCGTGGCCGCCGCAGCGGGTACACCCTGCACTGGTGGAAGGTCGCCGCCCAGAGCCAGGGTGCCCGGGACGCGCTGCTGACGAGCATCGAGGTGGCGCTGCTGGCCACGGCGGTCGCGCTCGTGCTCGGCACGCTCGCCGGGCTGGCGCTGCGACGGACCCGGTTCTTCGGACGCCACACCGTCTCGCTGCTGATCCTGCTGCCGATCGCGCTGCCCGGCATCGTCACCGGCATCGCGCTCAACAACGCGTTCCGGACGATGCTCGGGATCGACCTCGGCTTCCTCACCGTCGTCATCGCGCACGCGACGTTCTGCATCGTCACCGTGTTCAACAACGTGCAGGCGCGGCTCCGACGGCTCGGCCCTTCGCTCGAGCAGGCGTCGGCCGACCTCGGCGCCGGACCGTTCCTGACCTTCGTGCGGGTGACCTTCCCGATGATGCGCTCGGCGCTGCTCGCCGGGGCGCTGCTGGCCTTCGGGCTGTCCTTCGACGAGATCGTGGTGACGACGTTCACCGCCGGGCCCGCAGGTGCAGACCCTGCCGCTGTGGATCTTCCAGAACCTCTTCCGGCCCAACCAGGCGCCCGTGGTCAACGTGGTCGCGGCGGTGCTGGTGCTGCTCTCCGCGATCCCGATCTACCTCGCGCAGCGGCTGTCGGGCGACACGGTCTCGTCGGCGTCCGCCACGCCCTGAGCCCGCTCAGGCCAGGGCGCCGGCGAGCAGCCGAAGGGTCTGCTCGCGCGCGGGCGCCTGGTCCGCCGGCGTCCCGGAGAGGGCACCGGCGACCGGGTGCAGCATCACCTCGTCGACGTCGTACGTCGCGGCGAGCTTGGCGACCTGCTCGCCCGCCTCGTCCGGCGTACCGACGACCCAGCGCTCGAGCATCTGGTCGGCGAGCGGGCGGTGCTGCTCGGGGAGGCCCCGCGCCTCGGCCTCCTCGACGAGGGGCTGCGCGGTGAGCGGCCCGCCGGTGCGGAGGTTCACCATCGACAGCAGGTTGGGCTGCGCGAGCCGCAGGGCCTCCTCGCGCGACGGTGCGACGACGGCGTTGACGGTGAGGAAGGTCCGCGGCTCGGGATGATCCTCGGACGGGCGGTACGACGACCGGTAGAGGTCGAGCGCCTCGGCGGTCCCGCGCCCGGAGAAGTGGTGGGCGAAGACGTAGGGGAGTCCCTTGGTCGCGGCGAGCCGGGCGGAGTAGTCCGAGGAGCCGAGCAGCCAGACGGTGGCCCGCGAGGTGGCGTGCGGGGTGGCGTTGAGCGGGTGCATCCGGCCGTTGACCTGAAGACCGGCGCCGCCGGGGGACATCATCGTGACGATGTTGTCGACGTACGCCGGGAACTGCTCGACCGCGTCGTCGGTGACGCCGCCGGCGCCGTGACGCAGGGCGTAGCTGGTGACGGGGTCGGTGCCGGGTGCCCGCCCGAGGCCGAGGTCGATCCGGCCGGGGTACGCCGCCTCGAGCAGCGCGAACTGCTCCGCCACGACCAGCGGCGCGTGGTTGGGCAGCATCACCCCGCCCGAGCCGACGCGGATCCGCTCGGTGGCGGCGGCGACCATCGCGATCAGGACCGGCGGGTTGGTCGCGGCGACCGCGGGCATGTTGTGGTGCTCGGCCAGCCAGTAGCGGGTGAAGCCCAGCCCGTCGGCGACCTGTGCGAGGCGCCGGGTGGCCGCCAGGGCGTCACCGGTGGTCTGGTCGCTGCGGACGGGGACGAGGTCGAGGACCGAGAGAGCGGGGGAGGTCACCCGGGGTGAACGCGGCACCGGACCGCACCCATTCCGCCGGGTCAGGCCGGACGGAGGGCGTGGCGCGACCGCCACTGCCCGGGCGAGGACCCGTGCGCCCGCTTGAAGGCGCGGCTGAACGCCTCCTCAGCGTCGTACCCGACCCGACGCGAGATCGCCCCGACGGCGAGGTCGGTGGAGGCGAGCAGGTCCTCGGCCAGGTGCATCCGCCACTCGGTGAGGTAGCGGATCGGGGAGCGTCCGAGCACCTGCCGGAACCGTTCGTCGAGACCCGAGCGGGACACCGCGGCGACGCGGGCCAGGTCGGTCACCGTCCACTTGCGCGCCGGCGCTGCGTGCAGGGCGGCGAGGGCCGGGTTGAGCACCGGGTCGTGCAGCGCCGCCAACCACCCGCGGTCGACCGCGGGCGCCGTGGCGAGGTGCTGGCGCAGCACCTCGACGAGCAGCATCTCGGGGAGCCGGGTGTTGATCGCGTCGGGGCCGAGGGGCGACGCGTCGGCCTGCGCGAGCGCGAAGTCGACATTGGCGCGTACCCACTCGGCGCCCGCAGTGCCCTCGGGCCGGACGACGAAGGCCGGCGGGAAGACGCGCAGTGCCGGGTCGAAGAGCACGTCGTCACTGTGAAGGTAGCCGCACACGACGTCGGTCCGCGCGCCGTCGCGCCCGTGGCGGAGCAGGGGCATCCGGGTCCAGGGAGGCGGGTCGAGGAACGTCATCAGCGGGACGACCTCGCTCTCGCCGACCCCGCCCATGCTGTGCTGGTCGCCGTACGGCAGGACGATCACGTCTCCGGCCGACGCCCAGTGCTTCTCCTCGCCCTCCACCTGCACCCAGCACGTGCCGCTCGAGACGACGTGGAAGAGGACCACGCGGTCGGTGCCGGGCCTGCAGGATGGCGGCCGTCGCGGGTCCGGAGAGGGACTGGTAGGCCCAGGGCTCGCGGTACTCCGCGCGCAGGAAGATCGCGCCCGCGAGCCGCAGCCGCTCCAGGGCGGCGTCGAAGGGGTCCGGGGTCGGGACGAGGTCTTGGCTGCCCGATCAGTCCCCCGGTCGCCTGGTCATGGCCGGCAGGCGGGCTCTGCACGAGGCTCATCGTGACACAGCGACAGTCGCTGTGCTCGAGGAGAAGGAGCATCATCATGGCGCTGTTCATGGATGTGCACACGATGGGTGGGCCGGTCGGCCTGGCGACGTCGAGCAGGCGCACGCGGCGGACCTGAGGACGCAGGAGCGGTACGGCGTGAGCTATCTGCGCTACTGGGTCGACCAGGAGACAGGGGAAGATCTTCTGCCTCGTGGAAGCACCCGACGCCGAGGCGGCGGAGAGCGTCCACCGGGAGGCCCACGGCCTCGTCGCGGACGCGATCTTCCCCGTGGCGGAAGGGTCCTGAGCCCGGGGGCCGAGGGCGCCGGTCAGCGGCGCCCTCCCCGACGCCCATCCGGACGCGATGAAGGAGCCGGGTACGACGCGTCGTCGTACCCGGCTCCGGTGCGGGCGGCTCAGGCGTCCGGTCCCTTGGTCCGTACGTCGGCGACGTGGCTCATCGCCTCACGCAGCTCGGTGAGCCAGTCGTCCTCGTGCTGGGCGACCAGCCGGACGCACCAGGCCAGCGCGTCGGCGCGCGACCGGGCGACGCCGGCGTCCACCAGGGTGTCGAGCACCTGGCGCTGCGGCTGGCGCAGCCGGGTCATGGTGGGGGAGGCGAGGTGCGTGTACAGCTCCTCGTGGTCCCCGATCTTCACGCCCCAGCTCACCGTCCGCTCGTAGCGGCGCTGCGCCTCGCGGGCGATCGCCATCCGCTGCTCGCGGGTGTCCTCGCGGAATGCGCTGGCCCGTCCGGCCCGCGCCTCCTCGGTCTCCGCCTCGCTCTCGCCCGCCTCGACGTCGGGGAGATGGAGGGTCACCACGATCTCGTCGCGGTCGATGCTGATACCGGCCGGCTCGGCCTGCCAGTCCTGCGGGAGGCGGCCGGAGAACCAGCCCCTCACGCGCTCGTGTGCCTCCTGTCGTAATCATGATTACATCATTACACGGCGGGTCAAGGGGCTGGTCGGTTCGGTTCATCAAGGTATGTAGACGAACCCACGCTTCCCGCGATGAATTGATCGCGGGAAGCGTGGGTTCAGCGACATACCTTGATGAACCGAGGCGGACGGGACCGAGACGGATGAAACCGAGGCGGACGGGACGCAGGCGGACGAGACTCAGGCGGACGAGAGTCAGGCGGAGGCGGTGGCGGCGAACGCCTCGGCGACCACGTCGAAGGCCTCCTCGAGCAGCTCGTCGGAGATCGCGAGCGGGGGCAGGAAGCGGAAGACGTTGCCCCAGGTGCCGCAGGTGAGGACGACGACGCCGTTGCGGTGGCAGTACGCCGCGACCGCGGCCGCGCGGGCGGCGTCGGGGGTCGTGGTGCCGGGCGCGCAGAGCTCGATCGCCATCATCGCGCCACGGCCGCGGATGTCGCCGATCACCGGATGGTCGGCGGCGAGCGCGTCGAGGCGGCGGCGGATCAGCGACTCGACGGCGCGGGCTCGCGCGACGAGGTCGTGCGTCCGCATCTCCTCGATCGCGCCGAGCGCGGCGGCGCAGGCGACCGGGTTGCCGCCGTAGGTGCCGCCGAGGCCGCCGACGTGCACGGCGTCCATGACCTCGGCGCGCCCGGTGACGGCGGCCAGCGGCAGGCCGCCGGCGATGCCCTTGGCGGTGGTGATCAGGTCGGGCACGACGCCCTCGTGGTCGCAGGCGAACCACTCGCCGGTGCGGCAGAAGCCGCTCTGGATCTCGTCGGCGACGAAGAGCACGTCGTTCTCGCGGCACCACGCGGCGATCGCCGGCAGGAAGCCCTCGGCCGGGACCACGAACCCGCCCTCGCCGAGGATCGGCTCGATCACGACGCAGGCGAGGTTCTCCGCGCCGACCTGCTTCTCGAGCTGGTCGATCGCGCGCGCCGCCGCGTCCTCGCCCTTGATGCCGGCGGTCTCGCGGAACGGGTAGGACATCGGCACCCGGTAGATCTCGCCGGCGAACGGGCCGAAGCCGTTCTTGTAGGGCATGTTCTTGGCGGTCATCGCCATCGTCAGGTTGGTGCGGCCGTGGTAGGCGTGGTCGAAGACCGCGACCGCGTCCTTGCCGGTCGCCACCCGGGCGATCTTGACGGCGTTCTCGACGGCCTCGGCGCCGGAGTTGAAGAGCGCCGACTTCTTGGCGTGGTCGCCGGGGGTCAGCTCGGCGAGCGCTTCGCAGACGTCGACGTAGCCGTCGTACGGCGTGACCATGAAGCAGGTGTGGGTGAACGCCGCCACCTGCTCCTGCACGCGGCGGACGACCTCGGGGGCCGCGTTGCCGACGGTCGTCACCGCGATGCCGGAGCCGAGGTCGATCAGCTGGTTGCCGTCGGCGTCGAGGAGTACGCCGCCTCCTGCCGCCTCGATGAACACCGGCAGCGTGGTGCCGACTCCGTCGGCGACGTACTTCTTCTTGCGGGCCAGCTTCTCGACCGAACGGGGCCCGGGGATGTCGGTGACCAGGTTGCGGCGCTGGGTGAGGGAGGCGCCGCCGGCGGTATCCGTGCTCATTCCGCCAGCCTAGAGGGGGATGATCTGCGGAACCAGTCGCGGGCTCCCTGTCTGACAACGGATTCCAGGCCCGTCCCCGGCATGCGGCAGACTTCCGCCATGCCGCTCGCGACGTACAAGGACCTCTGCATCGACGTCGCCGACGCCCGCGTGGAAGGCACGTTCTGGGCGACGATGCTCGGCTGGCGGCTCGAGATGCACGACGACGGCGACGCCCATCTCCGCGACTCCGACGGGCGGACCAGGTCTGGCTCAACCAGGTGCCCGAGCCCAAGACCGTCAAGAACCGCATCCACCTCGACGTCAACGCCGAGTCCGTCGACGAGGTGCTCGCGCTCGGCGCCCGCGTCCTCTACGAGGAGGAGCGCTGGACGACCCTGGCCGACCCCGAGGGCCAGGAGTTCTGCGTGTTCGTTCGCGAGGAGCCGATCACGCACCGTGCCTACGAGCTGGGCTGGGACTGCGCGAAGGGCACGGGCGAGCCACGACATCGCCGCCTGGTGGGCGGAGGTGGTCGGCGGCGTCGTGGGCGACCACGACGAGCACGGCTTCTCCTGGATCGAGCAGATCCCCGACTGCCCGTGGGACTCCTTCGACTGGGCCGGCGTGCCCGAGCCCAAGACCGTGAAGAACCGGCTCCACATCGACGTGACCACCGACGACCTCGACGCACTGGTCGCCCACGGCGCGACGGTGCTGCGGGCGAAGGGCGACGGCGGCCTGCGCTGGACCGTGCTCGCCGACCCCGGACGGCAACGAGTTCTGCGCGTTCACCGACTGACGGATCAGGGCGTGTGGCGCAGCCGCACCGACAGGCAGGTCACGCACCCCTCGAGCTTCTCGTACTCGCTGAGGTCGACGGCGACGCACGCGCAGGCCCCGCTCCTCGAGCAGGGCCCGGCTCCGCGGCGCGCTGGTGCTCATCAGCACGAGGTCGTCGCCGAGCAGGACGACGTGCGAGCCGGCCTCCTCGGGCACGGCGAGGAACGAAGGCCACGACGTCCTGGTCGTCGACGAGCGGCGGGTAGCCGATGACGGTGCCGTCGGGCAGCGCGGTGACGGCCGACTTGAGGTGCAGCACCTTCTTCACGGGTACGCCGACCACGTGGGCGCCGTACGGCTCGAGGTACGACGCCAGCTGGTCGACGCCGGACTGGTTGGTGCGGCCGCCGAGCCCGACCCACACCGTGCCGCCGTGCTTGAGCACGTCGCCGCCGTCGAGGGTGCCCGGCGCCTCGATCTCCACCACGTCGTACCCGAGCCCGCGCAGCACCGCGGCCGTCGCCGCCGTCTCGGGCTTGCGCTCGTCGGCGCCCGGGCCGCGTGACCACCGCGCGGTCGCCGTACATCACGACGGTGTCCTCGATGAAGACGCTGTCGGGGCAGTCGTCGGCGGGCGGCACCTCGATCGTGCTCCCACCCGGCGTCGTGCAGCGCCGCGACGTAGCCGTCCCACTGCGCGCAGCGCCAGGTCGAGGTCGACCGGCACCCGCTCCTGTGCGTCACCAGGCCCTCCGCGAGTCGCCGAGACGGACGACGGACAAGTGCGCGGCGTGCATCCATGCGCGGAGTCTAGGACTCACCGACCATGGACAATGGGGCCATGACCACCCGCCGCGACGTCGCCGTGCTCGGCTCCACCGGCTCGATCGGCACCCAGGCGCTCGACCTCGTGCGCGCCAACCCCGACCGGTTCCGGGTCGTGGCGCTGACCGCCGGCGGCAGCCAGCGCGGAGCTGTTCGACGCGCAGGTCGCCGAGTTCGCGCCCGGCGTTCAGCGGGCTCGGGGCCGACGCCTCGGCCGAGGCGGCCTCGCGGCCGGCGCGACGTCGTCCTCAACGGCATCACCGGCGCGGTCGGGCTGGGCGCGACCCTGGCCGCCCTCGACGCCGGCAACACCCTGGCCCTGGCCAACAAGGAGTCCCTGATCATGGGCGGCCCGCTCGTGCTCGAGCGGGCCAAGCCGGGCCAGATCGTGCCGGTCGACTCCGAGCACTCCGCGCTGGCCCAGTGCCTGCGCGGCGGCACCGCCCGAGGAGGTACGCCGGCTCGTGCTGACCGCGTCCGGCGGGCCGTTCCGCGGCCGCACGCCGCGACCAGCTGCTCGAGGTGACCCTCGACGAGGCCCTGGCGCACCCCACCTGGGACATGGGGCCGGTGGTCACGATCAACTCCGCGACCCTGGTCAACAAGGGACTCGAGGTGATCGAGGCCCACCTGCTCTTCGGCATCCCCTACGACCGGATCGAGGTCGTGGTCCACCCGACCAGCGTGGTGCACTCGATGGTCGAGTTCGTCGACGGCTCGACGCTGGTCCAGGCCAGCCCGCCGACGATGCTGATCCCGATCGCGCTCGGCCTGGCCTGGCCCGACCGGGTGCCCGACACGGCGCCCGCCGGTCGACTGGACCCAGGCCAACACCTGGGAGTTCTTCCCGCTCGACGACGAGGCGTTCCCCGCGGTCGCGCCTGGCCCGCGAGGCGGGGGAGCGGGGCGGCACCGCCCCGGCGGTCTACAACGCCGCCAACGAGGTCGCGGTCGAGGCGTTCCGAGCCGGGCCGGCTGCGGTTCGTCGAGATCATCGACACGGTCGCCCACGTGCTCGGGGATCCACGACGTACCCTCGGGAGCAGACATTGACCGTCGACGACGTCCTGGCAGCCGACGCCTGGGCCCGCGACGAGGCCGACCCGCCTGATCGAGAGGCCCACGATGACCCCCCTGCTCTACCTGCTCGGGGTCGCTGCTCTTCGTGTTCGCGATCCTGGCCTCGATCGGCCTCCACGAGCTCGGCCACATGATCCCCGCGAAGGCGTTCGGCGGGAAGGTCACCCAGTACTTCATCGGCTTCGGCCCGACCGTCTGGAGCCGGCAGCGCGGCGAGACCGAGTACGGCATCAAGGCCATCCCGCTCGGCGGCTACGTGAAGATCGTCGGCATGCTCCCGCCCGACAAGGAGCACGCCGACAAGGTCGAGTACGACGCCGACGGCAACCGCGTGGTCACGGTCCGCAAGTCCAACACCGGCCTGTTCGCCCAGCTCGTCTCCGACGCCCGGGCGGCCGAGTGGGAGACCATCACCGCCGCCGACGAGGACCGGCTCTTCTACAAGATGGCCTGGTGGAAGAAGGTCGTCGTGATGGCCGGCGGCCCGACCGTGAACCTCGCTGATCGCGTTCTTCATCTTCGCCGGGCTGTTCGCGACGGTACGGCAACCCCGAACGACCAGACGCGTCCACACCACGGTCGACACGGTCGCGGCCTGCGTCATCCCCGCCGCCCGGACCAGCGGACGTGTGCCAGCAGGGCGACCCGGTCAGCCCTGCGGCCGCAGGCCGGGCTGAAGCCGGGTGACCGGTTCGTGTCCTTCAACGGCACGCCGGTCACGAGCTGGGACGCAGATGCAGGACCTGATCCGCGGCAACGACGACGGTCAGGCGACCATCGTGGTCGAGCGCGACGGCCAGCACGCTCACCCTCCACACCAACACCCTCGTCGACGCCCCGCCCGACCGACCCCAACGACCCGAAGAAGCTGACTCCGGTCGGGTTCCTCGGCGTCGCGCCGGTCGTCACCTACGGTCACGGCGGCGTCGTCTACACGGTGCAGCAGATGGGCGGCCTCGCCAAGCAGTCCGCCGTCGCCCTGGCCACCCTGCCGGTCAAGGTCTGGGGCGTCGGCCGAGGCGATCGTCGGGCGTCAAGCACCGCGCGGCCGGACAGCCCGGTCAGCATCGTCGGCGGCGGCCGGCTCGCCGGCGAGACCGCGTCCGCGGCCGGCTTCCCGCGTCAAGGACAAGCTGGTCAGCCTCCTGGCCTGGTCGCCGGCTTCAACTTCTTCATCGGCCTGTTCAACTTCATCCCGCTGCTGCCCGCTCGACGGCGGCCACATCGCCGGCGCCCTCTGGGAGGCGGCCCGGCGCGGGATCGCCCGGCTGCGTGCGCCGGCCCGATCCCGGCTACGTCGACGTCGCCAGGCTCCTCCCGGTCGCCTACGTCGTCGCCAGCTTCCTGCTGGTGATGGGCGTCGTGCTGATCGTGGGCGACCTCGTGGTCCCGGTCGAGGTCGACCTGAGCCGCGCCGCCTCGAAGCGGTGGATCGAGGCCCGACCGAACTACGCTGGCGGCCATGACCGCTGTCAGCCTGGGGATGCCCGAGGCACCCCCGCCCGTGCTCGCGCCCCGCCGCCAGACCCGCCAGATCCAGGTCGGCAAGGTCGGGGTCGGCAGCGACCACCCGATCTCGGTGCAGTCGATGTGCACGACGCTCACCGCCGACGTCAACACCACCCTCCAGCAGATCGCCGAGCTGACCGCGTCCGGCTGCGACATCGTGCGGGTCGCCTGCCCCAGCCAGGACGACGCCGAGGCGCTGCCCGAGATCGCCCAGCACAGCCAGATCCCGGTGATCGCCGACATCCACTTCCAGCCGAAGTACGTCTTCGCCGCGATCGAGGCCGGCTGCGCGGCCGTCCGGGTCAACCCCGGCAACATCCGCAAGTTCGACGACCAGGTCAAGGAGATCGCCCAGGCGGCGCAAGGACCACGGCACCAGCATCCGGATCGGCGTGAACGCCGGCAGCCTCGACAAGCGGATCCTCGAGAAGTACGGCAAGGCCACCCCGGAGGCGCTCGTCGAGAGCGCGGTCTGGGAGGCCGGGCTGTTCGAGGAGCACGACTTCCACGACTTCAAGATCTCGGTCAAGCACAACGACCCCGTGGTCATGGTGCGCGCCTACGAGCTGCTCGCCGAGGCGGGCGACTGGCCGCTGCACCTCGGCGTCACCGAGGCCGGTCCGGCGTTCCAGGGCACGATCAAGTCCGGCGTCGCGTTCGGCGCCCTGCTGAGCCAGGGCATCGGCGACACGATCCGCGTCTCGCTGTCCGCGCCGCCGGTCGAGGAGGTCAAGGTCGGCATCCAGATCCTGGAGTCGCTCAACCTCAAGCCGCGCCGGCTCGAGATCGTCTCCTGCCCGTCCTGCGGCCGCGCCCAGGTCGACGTCTACACGCTCGCCGAGCGAGGTCACCGCCGGTCTCGAGGGGCTCGAGGTCCCGCTGCGCGTCGCCGTCATGGGCTGCGTCGTCAACGGCCCGGGCGAGGCCCGCGAGGCCGACCTCGGCGTCGCCTCGGGCAACGGCAAGGGCCAGATCTTCGTCAAGGGCGAGGTCATCAAGACCGTGCCCGAGTCGCAGATCGTGGAGACCCTGATCGAAGAGGCCATGCGGATCGCCGAGGGCATGGAGCCCGTCGACGGTGGCCGGGGCGAGTGTCACGCGTCAGCTGACGCGCACGGCCCTCGCTCGACGGCCCTCGCGGTCGTCGGGATCGGCGCTGGTGGTGCTGGGACTCGTCCTGACGTTCGCGCGACCACGGGCAAGCGGCGGGCCGCGCCGACCGCGCCGTCGACGGCGTCGTCGACGCAGCGCGGCGCTGCCCCCGGTCAGGCACGTCTTCGTGATCAACATCGAGAACAAGGGCTTCCGCCACGACCTGGGGCGCCGCAGCTCGCAGGCGCCGTACCTCGCGAAGACGCTGCGGCCGACAGGGTGTCCTGCTCTCGCCAGCTACTACGGGACCGCCCACCACAGCCTGGGCAACTACCTCGCCCAGATCTCCGGGCCAGGGCCCCGACCACGCCACCCAGCACGACTGCCCGACGTACACCGCGCTTCCGCGAGCACCGGGGCCGATGCCCGGCCAGGCCAGGTCGTCGGCAACGGGTGCGTCTACCCGGCGACGGTGAAGACGCTCGCCGACCAGCTGCAGGCGGCCGGGCTCGTCGTGGCGCGGCTACATGCAGGACATGAAGCGCGGCCCTGCCAGCACCCGCGCCCTCGGCGCACACCGACCCGTGGACCAGAGCGTCCAAGCGGCAGCCAGTACGCCACGCGCCACAACCCGTTCGTCTACTTCCGGTCGATCACCGGCCACCCGTCGTACTGCAAGACCCACGTCGTGGGCGCTGCAGCGCTGACCACCGACCTGCGGCACAGTCAGCACCACCCGCGCGCTGACCTACATCACGCCCGACCTGTGCCACGACGGCACGACGCCGTCTGCGCCGACGGCGGCCCGGGCGGTCTGCGCGCGGCGAACGGCTGGCTGCAAGCACGTGGGTGCCGCGGATCCTGCACTCGCCGGCCTTCCGCCAGGACGGCATGCTGGTGATCACCGCCGACGAGTCCGAAGGCGTGCAAGAGGACTCCAGCGCCTGCTGCGGCGAGGGTGCCGGGCCGAACGCCGGCCAACCCGGCATCGAGGGCCCCGGCGGAGGTCGGATCGGCGCCCTTGTCATCTCGCGGTACGTCGCGCCCGGCACGCTCTCCGACCGCGGCTACAACCACTACTCGCTCCTGGCACCGATCGAGGACCTCTTCGGGCTGCCCCGCCTCGGCTACGCCCGGACCGTGCCGCGCATCTTCGGCGCCGACGTCTTCACCGCCCCCTGAACGATCCGCGGTTGAGCACGTGGTGACAGATCAGGTGGCAGACGGGTCCCGACGAGGCAACATCCGCGTAGGCTCAGGATGTGACCCTGTCCAGGTTCCGCGCGCGTCAAGGAGTGAGCGTGCTCGGGCCCACCGACCTGCCTGACTTCCTCGCGCTCACCGCCCGCGAACCCGGTGGTCAACGCGTTCGCCGAGTACCGCGCCCGCAGCACCAACCTGGAGACGCGTCTCCTCGCCGGCGAGATCTGGGGACGGTACGACGACGGCCACCTGGTCGCCGGCTGTCACGTGGGGGCCAACCTGGTGCCGGTCCAGTGCACGCCGGACGACGCCCGCGCCTTCGCCGAGCGGGCGCTGACCCGGCCGCGCTCGGTGGTCACCATCGTCGGGTTGCAGGACGCCGTGTGGCCGCTGTGGGACGCCCTGTCCGACAGCTGGGGCCCGGCCCGTGAGACCCGCTGGGACCAGCCGCACCTGGCGCTGTCCGGGCCACCCCGGATCGAGCCCGACCCGGCGGTCCGGCGTACGACGCCCGACGACTTCGCGGCGCTCTACCCGGCATGCGTCGCCATGTACACCGAGGAGGTCGGTGTCGACCCCGAGGCCGAGGGCGGAGCGCCGATCTACCGGTCGCGGGTGCGGCAGCTGATCGGGCTCGGCTGGTCGTTCGCGCGGATCGAGAAGGGCCGGGTCGTGTTCAAGGCCGAGGTCGCCCATGCGACGCCGTACGCCGCGCAGATCCAGGGCGTGTGGGTCGCACCCGACCGGCGAGGCGAGGGACTCGCGGCCCGAGGGGTCGCGGCCGTGGCAGAGGCCTGCCGCCGCGACATCGCCCCGGTCGTCTCGCTCTACGCCAACATCTGGAACGAGCCCGCACGCCGGGCCTACGACCGCGTCGGCTTCGAGCAGACCGGCACCTTCGCCACCGTGATGTTCTGATCGGCATGAGGGGTGGCAGTTGCCCGGCTAGGGTGCCCCGGTGAGGCTGCCCAAGGACACCGCCGCTCTGGTCGCGATCTTCGCCGTCAGCGGCGTGGTGCATCTGGCGAAGCCGGACGTCTACGAGTCGCTGATGCCCTCGTGGGTGCCTCGCCACCGTGAGGTCATCCTCGGCAGCGGGGTGGCTGAGCTCGCCTGCGCGACCGGTCTGGTGCTCCCGGCCACCCGGCGTACGGCGGGCTGGGCCAGCGCCCTGCTCCTCGTCGCGATCTTCCCCGGCAACCTGAAGATGGCGGTGGACGCCCAGCAGATCCGCAGCACCAGCACCCGGGCCAGACGGTTCCAGGCGGCGACGCTGCTGCGGCTGCCCTTGCAGTGGCCGATGATCCGGGCGGCGCTCAAGGTCGCCCGCGGCTGACAAACCCCGTCGCCCGGTCCCGGAGGCCGCCCGTAGTCTTGCGGCCATGAGCACCGTCCTGCGCATGTCCAGCCTCTTCGTCCGCACGCTGCGCGACGACCCGGCGGACGCCGAGGTGCCCAGCCACCGGCTGCTCGTCCGCGCCGGCTACATCCGCCGCAACGCGCCCGGGATCTACACCTGGCTGCCGCTCGGCCTGCGGGTGCTGCGCAGGATCGAGAACATCGTCCGCGACGAGATGGACTCGATCGGCGCGCAGGAGCTGCTGTTCCCGGCCCTGCTGCCCCGCGAGCCCTACGAGGCGACGGGTCGCTGGACCGAGTACGGCGACAGCATCTTCCGGCTCAAGGACCGCAAGGGTGCCGACTACCTGCTCGGGCCCACCCACGAGGAGATGTTCACCCTGGTGGTGAAGGACCTGTACTCGTCGTACAAGGACCTGCCGCTGGCGATCTACCAGATCCAGAACAAGTACCGCGACGAGGCGCGGCCGCGCGCCGGGCTGCTGCGCGGTCGCGAGTTCGTGATGAAGGACTCCTACTCCTTCGACATCGACGACGCCGGGCTCGACGAGTCCTACCAGCGGCACCGCGACGCCTACATCCGGATCTTCGACCGGCTGGGTTTCGACTACGTCATCGTCAAGGCCACCTCGGGCGCCATGGGCGGCTCGAAGTCCGAGGAGTTCCTGGCGCGGGCCGCGGTCGGCGAGGACACCTACGTGCGCTGCACGCTGTGCGACTACGCCGCCAACGTCGAGGCCGTCGAGGTGCGTCCGCCCGCGCCCGTGCGCGTACGACGACGCGCCCGCGGCCCACGCCGAGCAGACGCCCGACACCCCGACCATCGACACCCTGGTCGCCCACCTCAACGAGAAGTACCCCCGCGACGACCGTCCCTGGACCGCCGGCGACACGCTCAAGAACGTGCTCGTCGTGCTCAAGCACCCCGACGGGACGCGTGAGCCGCTCGCGATCGGCCTCCCCGGCGACCGCGAGGTCGACCAGAAGCGGCTCGAGGGTCAGCTCGAGCCGATCGAGGTCGAGGCCATGGACGAGGCCGAGATCGCCACGCACCCCGCCCTGGTCAAGGGCTACATCGGCCCCGGCGTGCTCGGGGAGACGAACGCCTCCGGCATCCGCTACGTCGTGGACCCCCGCGTCGTCGACGGGCACCCGCTGGGTGACCGGCGCCGACGTCGCGGGCAGCCACGTGCTCGACCTCGTGGCCGGCCGCGACTTCACCCCCGACGGCACGATCGAGGCCGCCGACGTGCGCGACGGCGACCCCTGCCCGAACTGTGACGGCGGCGTCCTGGAGTCCGCGCGCGGCATCGAGATGGGCCACATCTTCCAGCTCGGGCGCAAGTACGCCGACGCGCTGGGCCTGCAGGTGCTCGACGAGAACGGCAAGCTCGTCACGGTCACCATGGGCTCCTACGGCATCGGTCCCTCGCGCGCGGTCGCCGCGATCGCCGAGGGCACCTCCGACGAGCTCGGGCTGGCCTGGCCCCGCAACGTCGCCCCGGCCGACGTCCACCTGGTCGCCACCGGCAAGGACGAGGCGATCTTCGCCGCGGCCGACCGGATCGCCGTCGAGCTGTCCCAGCAGGGCGTCACGGTGCTCTACGACGACCGGCCCAAGGTCAGCCCGGGTGTGAAGTTCAAGGACGCCGAGCTGATCGGCGTGCCGACCATCGTCGTGGTGGGCCGCAACCTCGCCGAGGGGACCGTCGAGGTCCGTGACCGCCGTACCGGCGAGCGCGAGGAGGTCCCGACCGACCACGTGGTCAACCACCTGGTCCACCTGGTCCGCGTCCTGAGCTCGCCGAGTCGGCGCAAAGAGGCGTCGTTTTCACGCCGAGTCGGCGCAAAGAGGCGTCGTTTTCACGCCGAGTCGGCGCAAAGAGGCGTGACCCGACTCAGCGGACGTTCACGCCGAGTCGGCAGGTGACAACTCGGCGTGCTCGGGCTCAGGGGAGCGGCTCGAGGCGGGCGACCAGGCCGGCGAGGCCGCTCTCGACGTACGTCGGGCCGGGCGGTGTCGAGGCCGTAGACGACCTCGTGCCACGGGCCGAGCAGGTGCCAGTCGCGGGCGCGGGCCAGGACCGTCTCGTCGGGGCGGTACGCCGCCTCGAGCGCGGCCGCGAAGGCCGGCCCCGCGCCGTACCTCGTCCACGCCAGGTCCAGGGCAGGGTCCCCGACGCAGCAGTCGCCCCAGTCGATGACCCCGGTCACGGCATCACCGACGACGCGGATGTGCTCCGGCCCGAGGTCCCCGTGCACGAGCCGTGGGCCGGGCGGGGGCGCCGACATCCGCGCCAGCAGTGCCTCGCCCCCGGCGCGCAGCTCGTCGCGGCAGCAGGGGCAGCACCTCTTCGCCATCCGGTCGCGGATCGCCTGGGCCTCGGCGAACGCGAGCCGGGCCGTCCCGCGCGCCGTGCGCGACCGCCCGGTCGGGGTCCACCGCGTGCAGGGCCCGGAGGAACAGCCCGACGGCGCGACCGTGTGCGGCGGCCGTGCCCGGGCAGCCGTCGCCGACGATCAGGCGTGACGCACCATGAGCGGCTCCTCGGAGAGGACCCGCGGCACCGGCACGGGGAGCGGGAGCCGCGGCGCGAGCCACGGCATCAGGGCCACCTCGCGGCGCACCTGTGGCTCCACCTCGGGCCGCCGCGGCGTCCGGTCGACCCACCGGCCGTCGACCAGCGTCGCCCGCGTGTCCCAGCCGTTGTCGAAGTCGTCGTCCACGACGGGAGTCCACCAACCCCGGGTTCCGGGGGCAACCGGGTTTCGTCCTAGGGTCGGCCCGTGGACCTCGACGCGGTGATCTTCGACTGGGGCGGGACGCTGACCCGCTGGCACGACGTGGACTTCCACGCCGAGTCGGTGGCGCTGGCCGCGGCGGTGACGACGATCGGGCACGACGCGGACGCAGCCCGGGCCGCGCTGCACGAGGCCGGCCAGGAGTGTGTGGGGCCGCTCCCGCGACCACCAGCAGAGCGCGACCGTGGCCGACCTCTTCGACGAGGCCGGACTCGACCACGATCCCGGCCCTGCTGACGGCGTACCGCGACTTCTGGGAGCCGCACACCTACACCGACCCCGAGGCCCGCCCGATGTTCGAGCGGCTGCGGGCCGACGGGCTCAAGGATCGGCGTCCTGTCCAACACGATCTGGCCGCGCGACGTGGCACGTCGGGTTCTTCGAGCGCGACGGCGTCTACGACCTGATCGACGGCGACGTCTACACCAGCGAGATCCCGTGGACGAAGCCGTCGCCGCTCGCCTTCGCGGCCGCGATGGACGCGGTCGGTGTGACCGACCCCGCCCGCTGCGTCTACGTCGGCGACCGCCTGTACGACGACATCTGGGGCGCCCAGCAGGCCGGGATGCGGGCCGTCCACATCCCGCTCAGCGACATCCCCGCCGAGCAGGCGGGTACGACGAGGGCGCTCCCGACGGCGTGGTCCACACGCTCGCGGCGCTCCCGGACCTCCTCGCGGCGTGGTGACTTCAACCTTTTGCATTGCACAAACATGAGGCACGAAGGATCAGACGCGGATCGACGCTGCGTTGCATGATTGTGCAGAAGGTCCGCGAACCAACCCCCCTCGGTTGCGGATCTGGCCGATTCCCCCCAATCGACCGTGTGTCGTCTTCTGCTCCGGGGAATGTCTCGGGAGTTCCTCGGAGCAGAAGGCGCCAGCCCCTGGCCCCCCATGGGCCGGGGGCACTCGCGTCCCCAGGGTCCTCAGCCGCGTGCGAAGCCGCCGGCCAGTCCCGGGAGCGCCAGCGGCGGCCCCCCGAAGCTCAGCTCCGAGAGTGCGCCGGCGCCCAGGGTCCCGACCGCCCAGGCGCGGTCGGCTGCCCGCGGTCGCCGCGACCAGGGCGGCGTACGTCGTGACGCAGGCGCGCTCCACGCGCAGCGCCTCCGCCGTGATCTGCGCCGGGGTCGTCGAGGGCCCGCGGGAGGTCGTACGCCGGCTCGGCCGCCACCGGGTCGCCGCCGGCGGCAGTGCACCAGCACCCGCAGCTGGTCGCGGCGCGCCACGTGGGCGTCGTACGCCGTCGCGAGGGCGGGCCGCAGCGGCGACGCGCCCGAGCACGGCTGCGCGTCCGCCGAGCACCCCGAAGATGTAGACGGCGGCGTGCTCGGCCGCCAAGCGTCCGCTGGAGCGCGTCGACCGCGGCCGGGTCGCTCACGACGACCTCCCGCAGCACCGGCTGCATCCGGATCCCGGCAGCGATCGAGCCCAGCACCCGCGCCAGGTCGCCGTTCTCGCAGGTCGTCGCCCACCGGGTGAACCGGTCGGCCGCGCGATGCTCGCGCGCCACGATCTGGACGGGCGTGAACGGCCGGCTACGACGCGGTGACCGGCGGACGGGTCGCCCTGGAGCGCGGCCAGCTGGACCCGGTGGACGGCGACCAGCGGCCGCCGTGCCGCTGCCGCGCGCCGAGCCGCGCGATCAGGTCCGGTCAGCTCGGCCCGTGCCGCGGTGACGATCGCCTGGTCGGGGTCCGGTGACGGCTGCGCGGCCGGTCCGCGACGACGACGGGTCGAGGTCGCAGCCGGTCAGCCCGGCCCCGGCGACGACACCCGTCACGACACCCGCCGAGAGCAGCAGCCCGCGGCGCGAGAGAGGGGAGCCCGACACGCCCGTGACCCTATCCCCGAGGAGTACGCCGGCCACGGCGGTCGCCGCGCTCCGCGGCCGCGCCACCCGCTATCGTGTGAGCCGACAACAGCACAGGAGGTCGCGACGTGAGCCAGGTCAGTCCGGACGGCTCCCGGATCGCCGATGCGCTCCGCGACCCACTGTCCGCCCTCGGGCCTCGATCTCGAGGCCGTCGAGCTCACGCCGGCCGGCAAGCGCCGCGTGCTGCGGGTCGCGGTCGACCAGGACGGCGGCGTCACCCTCGACGACATCGCCGACGCCACCCGGGCTGTCTCCGGCGTGCTCGACGACACCGACCTGATGGGCGAGACGGCCTACACCCTCGAGGTCACCTCGCGGGGCGTCGACCGTCCCGCTCACCGAGCCACGTCACTGGCGCCGCAACCGCGACCGCCTGGTCAAGGTCTCGCTCCTCGACGGCACCCAGCTCACCGGGCCGCGTGACGGACAGCGACGACGCGGGCGTCACCCTCGACGTCGCCGGGTCGCCGCGGCGCCTCGGCTACGACGAGGTGGGCAAGGCGCTGGTGCAGATCGAGTTCAACCGCAAACGCACCGAGAAGGAGGCCTGATGGACATCGACCTGAGCATCCTGCGGCATGCTCGAGCGGGAGAAGGAGATCTCCTTCGAGGTCCTCGTCGAGGCCATCGAGCAGTCCCTGCTGACGGCGTACCACAAGACGCCGGGCGCGGTGGAGCAGGCGCGGGTCGTGCTCGACCGCAGCACCGGCCACGTCACCGTCTTCGCCGCGGAGCTCGACGACGAGGGCACCAAGATCGGGGAGTACGACGACACCCCCGACGGGCTTCGGCCGGATCGCGGCGACGACGGCGAAGCAGATCATGCTGCAGCGGCTGCGCGACGCCGAGGACGACATCCGCTACGGCGAGTTCTCCGGCAAGGAGGGCGACCTGATCTCCGGCGTCATCCAGCAGGGCCGCAACCCCGACGACGTGATGGTCGACCTCGGCAAGCTCGAGGCGCTGCTGCCGCTGGGCGAGCGGGTCCCCGGCGAGTCCTACGTGCACGGCGAGCGGATCAAGTGCCTGGTCATCTCGGTGCGCAAGGGCATGCGCGGCCCGCAGATCACGCTGTCGCGCTCCCACCCCAACCTGGTCAAGAAGCTGTTCGCCCTCGAGGTGCCCGAGATCGCCGACGGCACCGTCGAGATCGCTGCCATCGCCCGCGAGGCCGGCCACCGCACCAAGATCGCGGTGACCGCCGACGGCGCCGGGGTGAACGCGAAGGGCTCGTGCATCGGCCCGATGGGCCAGCGCGTGCGCAACGTGATGTCGGAGCTGCACGGCGAGAAGATCGACATCGTCGACTGGTCCGAGGACCCCGCGGAGCTCGTGGCGCACGCGCTCTCGCCGGCCCGGGTGACCAAGGTCGAGGTCGTCGACGCCGAGGCGCGCTCGGCGCGGGTCATCGTGCCCGACTTCCAGCTCTCGCTGGCGATCGGCAAGGAGGGCCAGAACGCCCGCCTCGCCGCCCGCCTCACCGGCTGGCGGATCGACATCCGCTCCGATGAGGACGGACAGGAGAGACGAGCAGGTGCGTGAGACGCCGGTGGGCGAGGTGACGAGACCCGGGCGACGAGCTCACGGCCGAGCTGCATGAGAGCTGCTCGGCGTCCTCGGCGGCATGAGCTGGACCAGCACCGAGACCTACTACCGGCTGCTCAACACGGGCGTCGCCGAGCGGCTGCGGCGGTCTCCACTCGGCCCGGCTGGTGCTCCACAGCGTCGACTTCGACGAGATCGCGGCCCTGCAGCATGCCGGTGACTGGGACGCCGCCGCGGAGATCCTGGCAGCGGCCGCGCGCGGGCTGGCCGCGGCCGGGGCCGAGGGCCTCCTGCTGGCGACCAACACCATGCACAAGGTGGCCGACGAGATCGAGGAGGCGTCGGGACTCGAGGTGCTGCACATCGCCGACGCCACCGCCGCGGCGATCCGGTGCGCAGGGGCTGACGCGGGTGGGACTGCTGGCCACCGCGTTCACGATGGAGGACCCGTTCTACGTCGAGCGGCTGGCGCGTCATGGCATCGAGGCGGTCGTCCCCGATGCCGCCGGCCGGGCCGACGTCCACCGGATCATCTACGACGAGCTGGTGCGCGACGTCGTACGCCCGGAGTCGCGCGCAGCGCTACCGGGACGTGATGGCCGACCTGGTGGCCGACGGCGCCGAGGGGATGATCCTCGGCTGCACCGAGGTGGGGCTGCTGGTCGGGCCCGGACGACACCTCCGTGCCGACGTTCGACACCTGCCGGCTGCACGCGGCCGCCGCCGTCGACTGGATGCTCTAGTCGTCAGGTCGACTCGCCGCCGATCCACTCGACCTCGAGCGCGGGCACGGAGGCGTCACCCGGCCAGTCGGGGAAGTCGAAGACCGCGATCATCACCTGCATCGGGTACGTCGGGGGTCGGGCGCAGGTGCGGACGTGCTCGCCGTCCACGGAGAACTCGGCAAGCTGCTCGTCCCACCGCACGGCGTACTCGTGCCACTGACCGACGTCGATCGGCAGACGCGGGCGCCTCGAAGTCCTGCTCGAGGCGCGGGTCGTGCAGCCTCTTGATGCCCATCCCGACCTCGGCGGAGCGCCGCGGCACCCGGTCCTTGCCGAAGACCTCGACCAGGCAGAGCTCCCCGGAGTCCTCCGGGCGACTCCTCGAAGCCGCTGAGCCAGACCGCCGCCATGGAGCGGTCCGAGAGCTCCATCCGGCACACGACCGCGAGCGATCCGCGTCGGGGCAGCCAGCCCTCGAGTCGTGGCTGCTTCTCCCGCACGCGCTGCCCGTCGAGGAAGCGCTGTCCCGCCGACGGTGCTCCCCACCGGGCCGGAGTGCCCGCCGGAGGCGATGCCCGAGACGCGCAGGGGGGTGGGGTGCTGGTCGGGGCACCACAGCGGCTGACCGGCGGGGATCCACAGACGGAGCCGACTGGCCGAGACCCGGTGCCGAGCCGCGGTGGCGGCGCGCGAGCTCCAGGCGGGGAGATAGTGGGGGTCCCAGACCGCCGGGTCGAGATCATCGCCGTCGAAGTCGTCCCGGAACGCCGGCATAGGCAGGACCCTAGGGCACTCGGGCGGCCCCGGCGCCGCACCGACGGGGCACGGGGTGGCGCCGACAGCGCCCGGTTCGGGAATAGCCGCCGGGCGCGGTAGGGTTGGGGACAGTGGTTCGCGCATCGGTGTCCCCTGCCTCCACGGGTCCTTCGGGTCCCGTCCGGACGTGCATCGGGTGCCGTGAGCGAGACACGAAGAGCGAGTTGTTGCGGGTGACCGCGGGCTCGGACACCGACGGCCGCCCAGCCGTGGTGCCCGATCCAGCAGGCACCCGGCCCGGCCGAGGGGCGCATCTGCACCCCACGACCGCGTGTTACGACCTCGCCGTCCGCCGTCGAGCCTTCGGCAGGGCCCTCCGGGCCAGCACGGGCCTCGACAGCGCGCCGGTGGCGTCGTACCTCGCCTCGTACCCGACCAGATGACCGACCGATGAGGACTGGAGCAGCAGCTCATGAGCACTCGATGAGTACCTCCCGATGAGTTTGCAACACCCACCAACGGTCTGAGATCCGCCCCCGGTCTCCGGGAAGGGGTCTTGGGCCAGAAGGAGAACAGTGGCCAAGACCCGAGTACACGAGCTCGCCAAGACCTACGGCATCGAGAGCAAGGAAGTTCTCGACAAGCTGAAGGAGATGGGCGAGTTCGTCAAGTCTGCTTCCTCGACGATCGAGCTTCCCGTCGAGATGAAGTTCAAGAAGACCTACGGCGACGCCCTGCTGGCTGCGAAGGCCACGGCAGCGCCCGCCGAGGCCCCGGCCGAGAAGCCCGCTGCCGAAGGCGTCTGCGAAGGCGGACGCCCCGACACAGGCTCCGGCCCCCGCTGCGTCGAGCGAGCGTGTCCGTCGCCGAGCCCGAGGCACCGGCCGCGGAGACCACCGCGCCCAAGCCCGGCCCGCGCGCCGCGGCACCGGAGGCCCCGGCCCCCGAGCCCGAGATTCCGGCGGCGGCGGCAGCCGCCGTGGCCGAGCCCGTGGCCCCGGAGGAGCCTGCCGCCGAGGCGCCAGCCCCGGCACCGCGTCCGGCTGCCCGTCCCGGTGCCCCGCGCCCCGGCAACAACCCGTTCGCGTCCAGCCAGGGCATGGGCCGCCGCCCCGCCCCCGCGCCGCGCGAGAGCGACGAGGACGACGAACCGTCCGCCGCGCCCGCCCGCCGCCGGCGGGCGTCCCGGCATGCCGCGCCCCAACCCGGCGATGATGAACCGCTCGCCCGGCGCCTTCGGTACCGGTCCCGGCGCTCGTGGGCCCGCGGGTCCCGGCGGTCCGGGTCGCGCCGGTGCTCCCGGTCGCACCGGTGGTGCGCCCGGTCGCGGTGCACCGGCCCGTGGTGGCGCCGGTGCTCCCGGTCGCGGTGGTGCTCCGGCCGGCGCCGGTGCCGGCGCTCCGGGTCGTGGTGGCCCGGGCTTCGGCGGTGGCCCCGGTGGCGGTCGCGGCCGTCCCGGTCAGCGTGGCCAGACCCAGGGTGCCTTCGGGCGTCCCGGTGGTCCGTCGCGCCGTGGCCGTAAGTCGAAGCGGGCACGTCGCCAGGAGTTCGAGCAGATGGAGGCGCCGACGATCGGTGGCGTGCGCGTCCGCAAGGGCAACGGCGAGACCGTGCGTCTCGCCCGTGGCGCCTCGCTGACCGACTTCGCCGAGAAGATCAACGTCGACGCCGCGTCGCTGGTGCAGATGCTGTTCTCGCTCGGCGAGATGGTCACCGCGACCGAGTCGGTCAACGACGAGACGCTCGAGCTGCTCGGCGAGGAGCTCAACTACGTCGTCCAGGTCGTCTCGCCCGAGGACGAGGACCGCGAGCTCCTCGAGAGCTTCGACCTCGAGTTCGGTGAGGACGAGGGCGACGAGGGCGACCTCGTCGTACGCCCGCCGGTCGTGACCGTCATGGGTCACGTCGACCACGGCAAGACCAAGCTCCTCGACGCCCTCCGCTCGGCCAACGTGGTCGACAAGGAGGCCGGTGGCATCACCCAGCACATCGGTGCCTACCAGGTGGAGACCGAGGTCGACGGCCAGAGCCCGTCCGATCACGTTCCTCGACACCCCCGGTCACGAGGCGTTCACCGCCATGCGTGCCCGCGGCTCGCAGTCGTCCGACATCGCGGTCCTCGTGGTCGCGGCCGACGACGGCGTGATGCCGCAGACGGTGGAGGCGCTCAACCACGCCAAGGCCGCCGAGGTGCCGATCGTGGTCGCGGTGAACAAGATCGACAAGCCCGACGCCGACCCGACCAAGGTCCGTGGCCAGCTCAGCGAGTACGGCCTGGTGCCCGAGGAGTACGGCGGCGACGCGATGTTCGTCGACGTCTCGGCCAAGTCCGAGCTCAACCTCGACAAGCTGCTCGAGGCGATCGTGCTGACCGCCGATGCGGCGCTGGACCTGCGGGCCAACCCCGAGCAGGACGCCCAGGGCCTCATCGTCGAGGCGCACCTGGACCGCGGTCGCGGTCCGGTCGCGACGGTGCTGGTCCAGCGCGGCACGCTCCGGGTCGGCGACTCGATCGTGGCCGGTCCGGCTCACGGCCGGGTCCGCGCTCTGCTCGACGAGCACAGCGACTTCATGGAGGAGGCCCTCCCGGGACAGCCGGCGATGGTGCTCGGCCTCTCGGCGGTGCCGGGTGCGGGTCAGAACTTCCTGGTCGTCGAGGACGACCGGATGGCCCGTCAGATCGCCGAGAAGCGCGAGGCACGGGAGCGTGCGGCCATGCAGGCCCAGCGCCGCGTGCGTCGTACCCTCGAGGACTTCATGGCCTCCATGGAGAAGGGCGAGAGCCAGGAGCTCAACCTCATCCTCAAGGGCGACGTGTCCGGTTCGGTGGAGGCCCTCGAGGACTCGCTGGCCAAGATCGACGTCGGCGACGAGGTGTCGCTGCGCGTCATCGACCGCGGGGTCGGTGCGATCACCGAGACCAACGTCATGCTGGCCGCCGCCTCCGACGCGATCATCATCGGCTTCAACGTCCGGCCGCAGGGCAAGGCGACCGAGCTGGCGGACAAGGAAGGCGTCGAGATCCGCTACTACTCGGTCATCTACAACGCGATCGAGGAGATCGAGGCGGCTCTCAAGGGCATGCTCAAGCCGGAGTTCGAGGAGTCGACCCTCGGCCAGGCGGAGATCCGGGCGATCTTCCGCTCCTCGAAGCTCGGCAACATCGCCGGCTGCATGGTCACCAGCGGTGTGATCCGGCGCAACGCCAAGGTCCGGCTGATCCGCGACGGCGCCGTCGTGGCGGACAACCTCGACCTGGCCTCGCTGAAGCGCGAGAAGGACGACGCCGCCGAGGTCCGCGAGGGCTTCGAGTGCGGTCTCGTGCTGCGGAACTACCAGGACATCAAGGAGGGCGACGTCGTCGAAGCCTTCGAGATGAAGGAGATTCCGCGGGCCTGACCCCGTCCGTCCCTGTTTCATCATGTGAGGCAGGCGAACCGGCACTTCCCACGGTGAGCTCACCATGGGAAGTGCCGGTTCAGCACCTTCACATGATGAAGCCGTTCATCAGTGAGACCAGGAGTAGTCATGGCCAACCCCCGTGTGCGGAAGATCGCCGACCGGATCCAGGTCATCGTCGCGGAGATGCTGGAGCGGCGGATCAAGGACCCGCGGCTCGGGTTCGTGACCGTGACCGACGTCCGGGTCACCGGTGACTCGCAGCAGGCGACGGTGTTCTACACCGTCCTGGGCGAGGAGACCGACCTGGTCAGCACCGCCGCAGCGCTCGAGTCGGCCAAGGGCCTGCTCCGCTCCGAGGTCGCCAAGCAGCTCGGGATGCGGCACGCGCCCGACGCTCACCTTCGTCGCCGACGTCGTGCCCGAGAACGCCCGCCACGTCGAGGAGGTGCTGGCTCGGGCCAAGGCGCTCGACGAGGAGGCGGCCGCGCGACGCGGTTCGAGCGTACGCCGGCGAGCCGGACCCCTACAAGAAGCCCCGCGAGGACGACGACGAGGACGAGGCCGAGGCGGAGTGACCGAGTCCGGTCTCGTCGTCGTCGACAAGCCGGCCGGGATCACCTCCCACGACGTGGTCGCGCGGGTACGCCGGCTCGCGGGCACCCGCAAGGTCGGCCACGCCGGCACGCTCGACCCGATGGCCACCGGGGTGCTCGTGCTGGGCCTGAACCGGGCCACCCGGCTGCTCGGCCACCTCACCCTCACCGACAAGGCGTACGCCGCCACCGTGCGGCTCGGCATGACCACCACGACCGACGACGCCGAGGGCGAGGTCGTCGACTCGCAGCCGACCGACGGGCTCACCGAGACCGCGGTGCGAGACGCACTGGCGGCGTTCGTCGGCGAGATCGACCAGGTGCCGAGCGCGGTCTCCGCGATCAAGGTCGACGGGAAGCGCGCCTACGCTCGGGTGCGGGACGGCGAGCAGGTCGACCTGCCCGCGCGTCGGGTGTCGGTCCACTCGATCGAGCGTGGTCTCGACCTCGCTCGACCGACGGGACCAGCCGGTCACCCTGGACATCGAGGTGCGCTGCTCCAGCGGCACCTACATCCGCGCCATCGCCCGCGACCTCGGGGCCGCGCTCGGAGTGGGCGGCCACCTCACCGCGCTGCGGCGTACGGCCGTCGGACCGTTCCTGATCGACGAGGCCCGCACCCTCGACGCCCTCGCGGACGACTTCACGCTGACGCCCATCGCCGACGCGGCCCGGCAGGCGTTCCCGGCCAGGGACCTCTCCGAGGCCGACGCCGGGCACGTCCGCGTCGGTCGCGCGCTCGACCTGCCGCTCGACGGGCTGACCGCCGTCTTCGCCCCGGACGGCGACCTTCCTCGCGCTCTACGAGCCGAAGGGCGACGCCGCCCGGCCGGTCGCCGTCTTCGTCTGACGGTCCGCCGGCCCGGGAGGGTGAGGTCCACGCGGCCGAGGCCGTGGCAGGGTGCTGTCGATGAGCACCGTCCTCTGGCTCCGCCGTGACCTGCGCCGCCGCGACCTGCCCGCGCTCGGCGCCGCGGCCGACGCGGCGGCCGACGACGGGTCCACGTCCTCTTCGTGATCGACCCGGTGCTCTGGGATCGGTGCGGTCCCGGTGCGCCGCGGCTGGCTCGCCGCGAGCATCCGCGCCGCCGCCGAGTCGTACGACGGGCGGCTCACCGTGCGCGTCGGCGATCCCGCCGCCGACGGTCGCGGCGTTCGCCGCCGAGGTCGGCGCCGAGCTCGGTGCACGTCAGCGCCGAGACCACGCCGTACGGCGCGCGGCCGCGACGCCCGGGTCCGCGATCGCCTCGAGGAGCGCGGGATCGCGTGGGTGGCGACCGGTTCGCCGTACGCCGTCGGGCCGGGGCGGGTGCGGACCCAGCAGGGCGGCCCCTACCGCGTCTTCACCCCGTTCTCCCGCGCCTGGCGCGAGCACGGCTGGGCCGAGCCCGCGGCCGCGCCACGCGGCGTGCGGCCTGGGGGAGCGACCGGAGCGACGGCCGCGGCGTCGACGCGGTTGGACCGCGCCGCTCGTCGAGTGCCCGGTCGACCTGCCGACGGCGGGGAGGACGCCGCCCTGCGACGGTGGCGGGCGTTCCGCGACGAGCGCCTCGGCGACTACGCCGACGGCCGCGACCGTCCCGACCGTCCGCGGGCACGTCCCGGCTCTCGCCGTACCTCAAGGTCGGCGCGATCCACCCGCGCACGATCCTCGCCGAGCTCGCCGGCGACCGGTCGCGGGCCGCCAAGGTCTTCACCGACGAGCTGGCCTGGCGCGAGTTCTACGCCGACGTCCTCCACGACGACCCGACCGTCGGCCTGGCGCGACCTGCGTCCCGAGCTCCGCTCGATGACCTACGACGACCAGCCCGAGCTGCCTGGCGACGCCTGGCAGGAGGGACGCACCGGGTTCCCGATCGTCGACGCCGGCATGCGCCAGCTCGCCGCGACCGGCTGGATGCACAACCGGGTCCGGATGATCACCGCCAGCTTCCTGTGCAAGGACCTCCACGTCTGGTGGCCGGCAGGGGCCCGCCACTTCCTCGACCGTCTCGTCGACGGCGACGTCGCCAGCAACAACCACGGCTGGCAGTGGGTCGCCGGCACCGGCACCGACGCGTCGCCGTACTTCCGGGTCTTCAACCCCGTCACCCAGGGCAAGAAGTTCGACCCCGACGGCGACTACGTCCGCCGCTGGGTCCCCGAGCTCGCCCACCTCGCCGGGCCGCCGGGTCGCACGAGCCCTGGACGGTCGACGACGGCTACGAGCACGGCTACCCCGCAGCCGGTCGTCGACCACGCGCGAGGAGCGAGCCGAGGCGCTGCGCCGCTACGAGGAGGCGCGCGCGCTGGTGCCGGAGAGCCGCTCGTTATCCTCGGCGCGTGCAGATCTGGCGGTCGTTGGACGACGTCCCGGGTGACCTGGGGCGTACGGCGGTCGTGGTCGGCAACTTCGACGGCGTCCACCTCGGCCACCAGCACGTGATCGCCGAGGCGCGCCGCGTGGCCGACGCCGAGGGGCTGCGCGTCGTCGCGGTGACGTTCGACCCCCATCCGATGGCCGTGCTGCGTCCCGAGCACGCGCCCACCGCGCTCACCGGCCTCGAGACCAGGGCAGACCTGCTGGCCGGGTGCGGCGTCGACGACGTGCTGGCGCTCCCCTTCGACCGCGAGATCGCGGCGTGGACCCCGCACGAGTTCGCCGAGCGGGTGCTGGCCGGTTGTCTGCACGCGGCCGTCGTCGTGGTCGGCGCGAACTTCCGGTACGGCACGAAGGCTTCGGGAGATGTGGCCACCCTGACGGCCAGCGGTGCCGAGCTCGGGTTCCGCGCGGTCGGCGTACCCCTGGACGGTGGGCCGCAGGTCTGGTCCTCGACGTACGTCCGCACCTGTCTGGCGGCGGGCGACGTGGCCGGGGCGGCGGAGGCCCTCGGTCGGCCGTTCGTCGTCCGCGGTGTGGTGGTGCGGGGCGACCGGCGCGGCCGCGAGCTCGGGTACCCGACGGCCAACGTGCCGACCAGCGGCATGGCCGCTGCTCCCGCCGACGGGGTGTACGCCGGCTGGCTACGGCGGCTCGACACCGGCGACCGCTACCCCGCCGCGATCAGCGTCGGCACCAACCCCACGTTCGAGGGCGAGCGGGAGCGCCGCGTCGAGTCCTACGTGCTCGACCGCGACGATCTCGAGCTCTACGACGTCGAGGTCGAGGTGGCCTTCGTCGACCGGATCCGCGGGATGGTCCGGTTCGACGGCGTGGACGCACTGGTGGAGACGATGCGAGGCGACGTGGTCCGCGCCCACGAGATCCTCGGCGTCCCCATCCCGTGAGCGAGCGCCGCCCGGTCGTCGACCTGACCGACGAGGAGGCACGCCGTGCGCTCGTGCTGAAGTGGGGGACCGTCCCCGAGGACGTCATCCCGGCCTGGGTCGCGGAGATGGACTACGCGCTCGACCCCGTCGTCCGTGAGGCCGTGCTGCGCGCCGTCCATGACGGCGTGACCGGCTACCCGGTGTACGGGACACCCGCCGAGCTGTCCGAGGCGTACGCCGGGTTCGCGGCGCGGCACTACGGGTCGCGCGTCGACCCGGACTGGATGTGGCCGGTGGTCGACGTGACCGCAGGCGTCCGCTTGGTGCTCGACCTGTTGTCGGAGGACGCACCCGTCGTCTTCCCGGTGCCCGGCTACTCACCGCAGTTCGCGGTGGCGCAGATGACCGGCCGGGAGCGGATCGACCTGGTGGTCGACCCCGACGCCGTGCGGGCCGAGATCGACCTTGATCGGCTCGATGCGATGTTCTCCGCCGGAGCGCGCACGCTGTTGCTGACGCAGCCGCACAACCCGTGGGGCCGGGTGCTCAGCCGTTCCGAGCTCGAGGGGATCCGGGACGTGGTGCTCCGGCACCGCGCACGGGTCGTGAGCGACGAGATCCACGCGCCGCTGGTGCTCCCGGGCGCCGCGCACACGTCGTACCTCGATCTGGAGGGGACCCACGACCACGCCGTGGCGGTCGTCGCCGCGTCGAAGGCCTTCAACACCGCGGGTCTTCGCTGTGCCCAGCTCCTGGTGCCCGATCCGGCGGCGCGGGCCAGGGTGGCGGCGGTGCCGATGGCCCGCAACGACTCCTGGTCGCCGCTCGGCGTGGTGGCCGCGGTCGCGGCGTACCGGGACGGCGATCCGTGGCTGGCTTCCCTGGTCGAGCGACTGGACCAGCTGCGCACCCTGCTCGGCGACCTGCTGGCCGAGCACCTCCCGGAGGTGCGGATGCGACCGCTCGAGGCGACGTACCTCGCCTGGCTCGACGCCCGCGCCTACGGCCACGACGACGCGGCCGCCCTCGCCCTCGAGCGGGGTCGGGTCAAGCTCGCGCCCGGTCACGACTTCGTGCCCGGGCTCGGCGGGCACGCGCGGCTGAACCTCGCGACCAGTCCCGAGCGGCTGACCGAGATCGTGCGCCGCCTCGCGCTGGCCTGGACCTCGAGCGAGGAGGTTCCGTCTCGGCGGAGCCGAGGCGGAACGCCGTAGCGAGCGCCGTGGCGAGCTTGCTCGCACGGCGAACGATGCTCGACTACGCGTCGAGGTCCTTCTCGACCAGCGCAGCGATGGCCTCGACGTCGGCCGCGTCGTCGCCGGACACCTCGACGGTGGCGCCCTTGCCGGCCCCGAGCGTCATGATCAGCAGGGCCGAGCTGGCGTCCACCGGCTCCTCGCCCGGGACCCCGATCGTCACCTCGGAGTCGAGCTCGCCGGCGGCCTCGGAGATGATCGCCGCGGGACGGGCGTGCAGGCCGACGGCCGAGCCGACGACGACGGACTTGGTGGGCATGGGTTCTCCTTCGTAGGTGGTGCGGTGGGGGCGAAGCGGGTCAGACGGTGGCGACGTCGGTGTTGACCGGCCAGGTGGTCTTGGCGAAGACGACCGCGGCGGCGCCGATGACCACGCCAATCGCGAGGGCGAGGACGTAGCCGAGGATGTTGTGGACCGCGAAGAGCACGAAGATGCCGCCGTGCGGAGCGCGCACGCTGACGCCGAGTGCCATCGACAGCGCACCGGTGGCGGCGCTCCCGAGCATGATGGACGGGATGACCCGCAGCGGATCGGCGGCCGCGAACGGAATGGCCCCCTCGGTGATGAACGACGCTCCGAGTGCCCAGCCGGCCTTGCCGTTCTCCCGTTCGGGGAGCGAGAAGAGCTTGGGGCGGACCACGGTGGCCAGGGCCAGGGCAATCGGCGGCACCATGCCGGCCAGCATGACCGCGGCCATGATCTCGAGACGCGGGTCGTTGGCCGGGGCTGCTGCGGCGACCCCGACGCCGGCGGCGGCGAAGCTGTACGCCACCTTGTTGAGTGGGCCACCCATGTCGAAGGCCATCATCAGGCCGAGCACCATTCCGAGAACGATCGCGTTGGAGCCACTCATGTTGGTCAGGCCGGCGTTGAGTGAGTCGATCAGCTTCCCGATGGGCTTGCCCAGTACGACGATCATGACCAGGCCGACGATGATCGTGGTCAGCAGCGGGATCACCAGCACCGGCATCAGACCCCGAGCCCATACCGGCACCCGCCAGCCTGCGATCCAGTGGGCGACGAGGCCGGCGAGCACGCCGCCGATGATGGCACCCAGGAAACCGGTGGCCGGCAGGAAGGTGGGATTGGGTGCGCCGTTGCTGACCGCGAAGATGTTGGTGGCGAGACCGCCCATGATGAAGCCCGGGGCGATGCCGGGGCGGTCGGCGATGGCGTAGGCGATGTAGCCGGCCAACGCCGGCACGAAGAACATGAAGGCGGTCTTGCCGAAGATGAAGAAGAGCGCGCCGAGGTAGGCGAAGAAGCCCGAGTGGAACAGGGCGTGCGGCAGCACGAGGGCCTGGGTGTCCGGGCAGGTTGAACAAGGTGTTGTCCACGGCGATCTTGCCGTAGCTGTTGACGATCTCGTCACCGCCGAACAAGAAGCCGAGGGCGATCAGGAGTCCGCCGGCCGCGACGAACGGGATCATGTACGACACACCGGTCATGAGGACCCGGCGGGTACGGCCACCCCATGTCTCGTTGGCACCGCCCGTGCTGGCTCCCGCGGTGAGGGCCCCCTCGACGCGGGGGGCGTTCGGGTCGTCCGCGTAGCGCAGCGCCTCGGCGATCATGGTGTCGCCGTCGTCGATCGGGCGCTTGACGCCGGAGGAGACAACCGGCTTGCCGGCGAAGCGTCCGCGGTCGCGGACGCCCACGTCGACGGCGAAGATCACCGCCGAAGCGGCGGCGATGGTCTCGGGGGAGAGGGGCTTGGAGCCGGCCGACCCCTGGGTCTCCACGGCGATCGGTACGCCGGCCTTGGCGGCCGCCGCCTCGAGTGCCTCGGCGGCCATGTAGGTATGGGCGATGCCGGTCGGGCACGCGGTGACCGCGACCAGCGAGCGTCCGCCGGTCGCGGAGGTCGCCGCCGCGGGTGCCGGGGCGGTGGCCGGGGCATCGCCGACCGCGTTCTGCACCAGGGCGACGACCTCTGCGGGCGTAGCCGCCGCCCGGAGGCTGTCGGTGAAGTCCTTCTTCACCAGCGCGCGGGCGAGCTTGGTCAGCAGCTGCAGGTGGGTGACGTCGCCGCCGGCGGGGGCCGCGATCAGGAACGCGAGGTCGGCCGGGCCGTCCTTGGCGCCGAACTCGACCAACGGATCGAGGCGCGCGAAGGCCAGGGTCGGTACGTCGACCCCGGTGGTGCGGCAGTGGGGGATCGCGATGCCGCCAGGCAGACCGGTGGGGGCCGTGCCCTCGCGGGTGATGGCATCGCCGGCCAGCTGGTCCGGGTCGGTCGTGCGCCCGGCGTCGGCGACGACGCGTGCGAGGGCGCGGATCACCTCGAGCTTGTCGGTGCCGAGGTGTGCGTCGAGGCGCACGAGGTCGGTCGTGATGAGGTCAGTCATGGTCACCCTCCTGGGGTGAGGTCGAGGCGGGTCACCCGGACGAGCTCGGGCTGCACCTGGTGGGGGTGGGGGATGGTCGTGCCGGGGAGTCCCGCGGCCGCACTTCCGTAGGCCACGGCCAGTGCGAGTCGTTGGTCGGGGAGGCGTCCGGTGACGTCCCCGAGGAGATAGCCGAAGAGGCTGGAGTCGCCCGCGCCCACGGTGCTCACGACCGTGGTCGGCGGTGGCGTGGCGTGCCAGGCGCCTGCGTCGTTCACCAGGACCGCTCCGTGCGGGCCCAGGGTCACCAGGACACTCTCGACGCCGCGCGCGATCAGGTCACCCGCAGCGGTTGCGACCGCTAGCGGGTCGGACTCCAGGTGGTCGGCCTGGTGGCCGGTGAACGACGCGAGCTCCTCGCCGTTGGGCTTCATCAGATGGGGCGCGCTGGTCGGGAGGGCGTCGACGAGAGCCTTCAGCGGGGCGTCGCTCGTGTCGACCGCGACCCGGGCGCCGGCGGTGCGCAAGGCGGTGACCAGCTCGGCGTACCACTCGGGAGGCGCGCCGGGTGGCAGGGACCCGGCGAGCACGATCCACTCGGCCGCCCCTGCCCGGCGCACGAGCGCGCCGGTGAGCTCGTCGAGCAGCCGCGTCGTCGCCTGAGGGCCGGGGCTGTTGAGCTTGGTGGTGGTGCCGTCCGGCTCGGTGATGGTGATGTTCACCCGGAGGTCGCCCTCGTGGGGCACCGGCCGGCAGTCGATACCGGCGGCGAGGAGCTCCAGGACGAACGGGTCGTCCTTGGCCGCGGGCAGGACGGCGATCGTGGGCTGCTCGGCGGCGACGCACGCGCGGGAGATGTTGACGCCCTTGCCGCCGGCCTGAGAGATGACCGACTCGGCGCGCTGCACGGCGCCGCGCTCGAGGGGTGCGGCGAGGTTGACCGTGCGGTCGTGGCTGGGGTTGGCCGTGAGCGTGACGATCATGCGGGAGTACAGCTCATGCGGTGAGCACCTCGATGCCGGCCTCGGTGAGGGCCCGACGGTCGGCGGCGGAGGCGCCGTCGTCGGTGATCACGACGTCGACGTCGGCCGGGGCGGCGAAGCGCACGACGCTCTCGACGCCGAACTTCGAGGCGTCGGCCAGGGCCACGACGAGGTGCCCGCAGCCGACGATCGCGCGCTTCACTGCGGCCTCGTCGGAGTCGGGGGTGGTCAAGCCGTGGCCCGCGGTGATGCCGTTGGTGCCCAGGAACGCGACGTCGACCCGGAGGTGGGAGAGCGCCTCGACGGTGTCGGCCCCGACGGCCGCCTGGGTGGTGGACCGGACGCGACCGGGGAGGAGCCGCAGGTGGAGGTGGGGCTGGCCGGCCAGCCGCGCGGCGATCGGGACCGCGTGGGTCACGACGGTGAGCTCGTGGTCCGGGGGGAGGAGCGTCGCGAGTCGCACGGTCGTCGACCCCGCGTCGAGCAGGATGGTGCCGCCCGAGGGCGGGAGCCGGTCGACGGCGGTCTGGGCGATGCGCTGCTTGGTCTCGGTGTTGACCTGGTCGCGCTCGCCGATGCCGGACTCGATGAGGGACAGCGCGCTCGAGGGTACGACGCCACCGTGGACCCGGCGCACCAGCCCGAGGCGCTCGAGTGCCGAGAGATCGCGGCGCACGGTCTCGGTCGTGACGTCGTACTCTTGCGCGAGCTCGTTGACCGACATCCGGCCGCGTTGGGTCACCAGACGCGTGATCGCCTGCTGGCGTTCCTCGGCGTACATGGTCACGGTGGCTCCTCGGGTGATCTGTGTATGTGTTGTTTTACGCCCGAATGTGTTGACTTGTCAAGGGGGTCCGGGGGTAGCGTGTCGCCATGAGCGACCCTTCGGACCCCGTTTCCCTGCACGGCACTCCGGTCGTCCCGGGGGTCGCCTACGGTCCCGCGCTGGTGGTTCGCGGTGAGGTCTCACCCGCTGCGGTGGCGCGCTTCGACGGCGCAGCGCTCGACGAGGACACCGCTCTCGCGGCGTACGACGACGCGGCGACGGCGGTGGCCGACGGCTTCGCGCGTCGAGCGGACAAGGCGGCCGGGGCCGCGGCCGAGGTGCTGACCGCCAGTGCCGGACTGGCCCGCGACAAGGGGTTGCGCTCCGCGGTCCGCAAGCATCTGCGCAGCGGCGAGGACCTGCTGACCTCGGTAGGTGCGGCCGTGGAGCAGTTCGTCGCGGTGTTCACGCAGATGGGTGGCCTGATGGCCGAGCGGGTCACCGACCTGCGCGACATCGAACGCCGTGTGGTCGCCCACCTCGTGGGCGAGCCCGAGCCGGGCGTCCAGATGCCGGAGGATCCGGCGATCCTGCTCGCCGAGGACCTCGCGCCGTCCGACACCGCCACCTTGGACCCGACCGTCGTGCTGGCGCTGGTGACCGAGCGCGGCGGACCGACCAGCCACACGGCGATCATCTCGCGGCAGCTCGGGATCCCCTGCGTGGTCGGCACGGCCGGGGTCATGGAGATCAGGGCCGGCACGCTCCTCCTGGTCGACGGGACGGCCGGCACCGTCGACACCTCACCCGAGGCCGACGAGGCCGCGCGTCTCGTCGAGTCCGACCGGGCCGCGCGCGAGGCGCTGGCCACGTGGAGCGGCCCGGGCGAGACCGCCGACGGGACCCGGGTGAAGATCCTGGCCAACGTGGCCGACGGCGAGTCCGCACGATCGGCGTCATCCGGTCCGGTCGAGGGCGTGGGACTGTTCCGCACCGAGCTCTGCTTCCTCAACCGCGTCGACGAGCCGTCCGCGGAGGAGCAGACGTCGATCTACGCCGAGGTGCTCGCGCCGTACGCGGGGCGCTACGTCGTCGTGCGCACCCTCGACGCGGGGTCCGACAAGCCCGTCGCCTTCGCCACCCACGAGGGCGAGGAGAACCCGGCCCTCGGGGTGCGCGGTCTGCGACTGTCGTTCGGCAACCCTGGCCTGCTGACCCGTCAGCTCGACGGCATCGCCGGGGCGGCCCGGGAGACCGGCACCGAGACCTGGGTGATGGCTCCGATGGTGGCCACGGTCGCCGAGGCTGCGAGCTTCGCGGCCGCCGTGCGTCAGCGCGGCCTCAAGCCGGGCGTGATGGTCGAGGTGCCCTCGGCGGCGCTGCTCGCCCACCGGATGCTCGAGGTCGTCGACTTCCTGTCCATCGGCACCAACGACCTGACCCAGTACACGATGGCCGCCGACCGGATGGCCACCGACCTGGCTCACCTCACCGACGCCTGGCAACCGGCCGTGCTCCAGCTGATCGCGATCACCGCGGAAGCGGGCAGGCAGGCGGGCAAGCCGGTGGGGGTGTGCGGTGAGGCTGCCGCCGACCCGCTCCTCGCCTGCGTCCTGGTCGGGATGGGCATCACCTCGCTGTCGATGGCGTCCGCCGCCGTGCGACCGGTGGGTGCGCGGCTCGCAGCGGCCAACATGGACCACCTCGAGGACGCCGCCGAGGCCGCACTGGCCGCGAGCGACCCGATGGCCGCCCGCGACGCCGTACGGAAGGTGCTCGACTCCTGAGGGTCTGGGGCTGCCGCGCCGGTTTCATCATGAGAAGTGGTCGAACCGTCACGTCGCACGGCGAGCTCACCATGAGAAGCGCTGGTTCACCTGCTTCACATGATGAAACCGCAGGTCAGGGAGCCGCAGCCGCCACCGTGACCGGTACGCCGTTCAGCGCGGCGTTGCCGGACACGTCGAGCAGGGAGGGGTCGGTGAGGTCGTTGATCGACACCCCGGCGACCTTCGTCGCGTTGCGCATCCGCGTGCCGTCGACCTGGTGCCCGTAGCCGTGGGGGAGCGAGACGACGCCGCGCATCATGTCGTCGGTCGCCGCCACCTCGACGCGCACCGTGCCGACGCGCGACGTGACGTCCACCAGCGCGCCGTCGGTGATCCCGCGCTCGGACAGGTCGTCCGGGTGCATCAGCAGCCGATGGCGCGGTCTTCCACGGGTCAGCCGGGCGCTGTTGTGGAACCACGAGTTGTTGTCCTGCTTGTGGCGCCGCCCGATCAGCACCAGCGCATCGTCCGGCCGGTCGGCCAGCCAGGCCCGCAGCCGCTCGAGGTCGTCGACGACCAGCCGGGGCACCAGGTCGATCCGGTGGCCCGCGGTCTGGAGGCGGCCGGGCATGGTGGGCAGCAGCGGCCCGAGGTCGAGGCCCTCGGGGTGCGCCCGGAGCTCCCGGAGCGTCGTACGACGTCCGGTGCGCAGCAGCAGCGCGAGCTGCTGCGTGGGGCTGGTGCGCATCCGCAGCCGCTGCTTGAGCCGCGCTCTCAGGGGCGCCTTCCGGTGCAGCCGCGCGGCGACCCGCTCGGTCAGCTCGCGATAGATCTCCCAGTCGTGCATGGCGTCCCGGGGCTTGGCGAACACCGCCGAGCTGAAGCGGGCGGTGTTCCGCACGGCCAGCCCGTGGAAGACCAGGTCGTAGTGGTCGCGCTCGAGGGCGGTGGTCGGCGGCAGGATCACGTCGGCGTGCCTGGTCGTCTCGTTGAGGTAGATGTCGATCGCCGCCATGAAGTCGAGCGAGTCGAAGGCCTCGCCGAGCCTCCGGCCGTCGGGCGTCGAGAGGACCGGGTTGCCGGCGATGCTGACGAACGCCCGGACCTGCCCGTCGCCGGGCGTCTCGATCTCCTCGCGCATGCACGCGGCCGGTAGCTCGCCGCCGTACTCCGGCGATCCCGCGGACCCGGCTGCGGTAGAGGTCGAAGTGGCCGGTCCCGACGAAGCGGCGGCCCACCACGTCGACCGCCGGCTCGGGGAACATCACCCCGCCCGGCCGGTCGAAGTCGCCGGCGAGGAGGTTCAGGCAGTTGATCGCCCACTGGCTGACCGAGCCGAAGGCGGTCGCGGAGACGCCGAGCCGGCCGTACGCCGCGGCGCCCCGGGTCTCGCACAGCTCGCGCGCCAGGCGCTCGACGGTCTCGGCCGGCACGGCGCTGACCTGCTCGGCGAGCGCCGGGGTGAAGCCGTCGACGTGCGCGCGCAGCTCGTCGAGCCCGTCGACGTACGCCGGAGGCTTCGCGAGCCCCTCGACGAGGATCGTGCGCAGCATCGCGAGCAGCACGACGACGTCACCGCCCGGCCGGACGAAGAGGTGCTCGTCCGCGATCGCCGCGGTCTCGGTGCGGCGCGGGTCGAGCACCACGATCCGTCCGCCGCGCTGCTTGATCGCCTTGGCCCGGTTCGGGAAGTCGGGCGTGGTCATCAGCGAGCCGTTGGAGGCCATCGGGTTGGCCCCGAACACCAGGAGGTACGACGTGCGGTCCAGGTCGGGGATCGGGAGCAGCAGCTGGTGGCCGAACATCTGCCAGGCGACCAGCTGGTGCGGCACCTGGTCCACCGTCGAGGCACTGAAGCGGTTGCGGGTCCGCAGCGACTTCACGAAGGGCACCGCGTGGGTCGCCGAACCGAGCGCGTGGGCGTTGGGGTTGCCCAGGTAGACGCCGACGGCGTCGCGACCGTGCCGGTTCAAGGCGTCGGCCAGGCCGTCGGCCACGAGGTCGAGAGCCTCGTCCCAGCCGATCTCCTCCCAGTCCGATTCGGCGGTCGCGCGGTCTTCGGTGGTCGAGCCTGTCGAGACCCGCCGGACCGGCCTGCGCAGCCGGTCGGGGTCGTCGTACACGTCGGCCAGCGCCACGCCCTTGGCGCAGATGTAGCCCCGCGACAGGGGGTCGTCCGGGTTGCCGCGGATCCCGGTGACCTTCCCGTCGGTGAGAGTCAGCTCGAGCCCGCAGATCGCCTCGCACAGGTTGCAGACGGTCAGGCGGGTCCCGGTGAAGCCCTCGGGCACGGGCGGATCGGCGAGCCGCAGGGGGGAGCGCACCCTCCGAGTGTTCCTCATGTCCCTGCCGGGACGACAGCCTCACCCCATGGGGTCTGTCGGGGCCGCACAGCCAGGGATACGTTGCGCGACGATCCGCCCGGGACCGGGCGGGCCCAACCGAAGGGATGTCTCGATGGGATACGGACTCGGTGTCTTCCTGCTGGCCGTCGGCCTGATCCTGGTGTACGCCGTGCAGGACTCGATCAGCGGAGTCGACCTGACCACGGTCGGCTGGATCCTGGTCCTGGCCGGAGTGCTGGTGATCGTGCTGACCGCGGTCACCATGACCCGCGGGCGCAACGCCCGGTCGGTCTCGACCACGACCCACCCCGACGGCAGCCAGACCACGACCGAGCGGCAGCAGCGCAGCGACCCGCCGCCGGCGGTCTGACCACACGCTCCACGGGAGGCGGGCGCCGGTGCGGCGCCCGCCTCCGGCGCGTCCGTGGGGCAGTGCCGCAGGACGCCGTTTTGGGTGCGGTCCCGCGGCGCTGATAATCTCATGCGGTTGCCGTGCAACGGCCGCGGATCCAGAGAGCCTCAGGTGTTCAGACCTGGCGCGCCGCGCAACGAGCCCAGTGAAGGAGCCCCGTACATGTCGATCGGAACCGACGCGGAGACCAAGAAGAAGATCATCGCCGACTACGCCACGGCCGAGGGCGACACCGGCTCCCCCGAGGTGCAGATCGCGCTGCTCAGTCACCGCATCGCCCACCTGACCGAACACCTGAAGACCCACAAGCACGACCACCACAGCCGTCGTGGGCTCCTGCTGCTGGTCGGCCAGCGCCGCCGGCTGCTGAACTACCTGAACAAGACCGACATCGAGCGTTACCGCTCGATCATCGAGCGTCTCGGCCTGCGCCGTTGACGTCGCGGAGCGGCTGACCCCTCGGGGCGGCCGCTCCTTCCATGTCCGCGGGCCCCATGGCCTGCGAACCTCGACCGCTAGGGTCGAAACGCACAACTGAACACGAAACCACCAACAGGAGCGACTCGGCGCAACGCTCGGCCCGGTCCTCGGTAGTGGCCCTCGAGATCGCCACCTGGCGAGCCGCGAGCCTCGATCGAAGACCGGCCGGATCTCAATCAGCGGGCATCAGCCCTGACTGAGCTGTGAGATCGCGCCGCGGGCGTCCGCGGGGTCGCTCCGCGTACGAGAGAGGACAGTGAATCTGTCCATGTCAGAACCCATCATTTCCGCCGTCGAGACCGTTCTCGACAACGGCAAGTTCGGTCAGCGGACCATCAAGTTCGAGACCGGCCTGCTGGCCCGTCAGGCCGCCGGTGCCGTCACGGCGTACCTCGACGACGAGACCATGCTCCTGTCGGCCACCACGGCCGGCAAGCACCCCAAGGAGCAGTTCGACTTCTTCCCCCTGACGATCGACGTCGAGGAGCGGATGTACGCCGTGGGCCAGATCCCCGGCTCGTTCTTCCGCAGCGAGGGTCGTCCCGGCGAGGACGCGATCCTCACCTGCCGCCTGATCGACCGTCCGCTGCGCCCGACGTTCAAGAAGGGCCTGCGCAACGAGGTCCAGGTCGTCATCACCGTGCTGTCGCTCGACCCCGACCAGCCCTACGACGTGCTCGCGATCAACGCCGCGTCCATGTCCACCCAGCTCTCCGGCCTGCCGTTCTCCGGCCCGGTCGGTGGCGTCCGCGTCGCGCTCATCGAGGGCAACTGGGTCGCCTTCCCGTCCCACAGCCAGCTCGAGGGCGCCGTCTTCGACATGGTCGTGGCCGGCCGCGTCACCGAGACCGGCGACGTCGCGATCATGATGGTCGAGGCCGAGGCCACCGAGCAGACCTGGGACCTCGTCCAGTCCGGCACCCAGGCGCCGACCGAGGAGGTCGTCGCCGGCGGCCTCGACGCCGCCAAGCCGTTCATCAAGCAGCTGTGCGAGGCACAGAGCGAGCTCGCCAAGCAGGCCGCCAAGCCGCTGCAGGAGTTCCCGGTCTTCCTCGACTACGAGGACGACGTCTTCGAGGCCGTCGAGGCGGCCGCCAAGGCCGACCTGGTCTCGGCGATGACGATCGGCGACAAGCAGGAGCGCGAGCTCCGGGTCGACGAGCTCAAGGCCACCCTGCTGGAGAAGCTGGCCCCGCAGTTCGAGGGTCGCGAGAAGGAGATCGGCGCGGCGTTCCGCTCGGTCAACAAGCAGGTCGTCCGTGAGCGCGTCCTGCGCGACAAGATCCGCATCGACGGGCGCGGACTGGCCGACATCCGGCCGCTGCACGCCGAGGTCGACGTGATCCCGCGCGTCCACGGCTCGGCGCTGTTCGAGCGTGGCGAGACCCAGATCCTGGGCGTCACCACCCTCGACATGCTCAAGATGGAGCAGCAGCTCGACACGCTGTCGCCGGAGAAGCACCGTCGCTACATGCACAAGTACGTCTTCCCGCCGTTCTCCACCGGTGAGACCGGTCGCGTGGGCTCGCCCAAGCGCCGCGAGGTCGGACACGGCGCGCTCGCCCGTCGAGCGCTGCTGCCGGTGCTGCCGACGCGCGAGGAGTTCCCCTACGCGATCCGCCAGCTCTCCGAGGCCATGGGCTCGAACGGCTCGACCTCGATGGGCTCGGTCTGCGCGTCCACCATGTCGCTGCTGCAGGCCGGTGTGCCGCTGCGCGCCTCGGTCGCCGGCATCGCGATGGGCCTGATCTCCGGTGAGGTCGACGGCCAGACGCAGTACGTCGCGCTGACCGACATCCTCGGTGCCGAGGACGCCTTCGGCGACATGGACTTCAAGGTCGCCGGCACCAAGGACTTCGTCACCGCGCTCCAGCTCGACACCAAGCTCGACGGCATCCCCGCCGAGGTGCTGGCCGCGGCGCTCACGCAGGCCCGCGACGCCCGCCACACGATCCTCGAGGTCATGGGCGAGGCCATCGAAGGCCCCGAGGAGATGTCGATCCACGCCCCGCGGATCATCAGCATCAAGGTGCCCGTCGACAAGATCGGCGAGGTCATCGGCCCCAAGGGCAAGGTCATCAACCAGATCCAGGACGACACCGGCGCCAGCCTGTCGATCGAGGACGACGGCACCGTCTACATCGGTGCCAGCAACGGCGAGGCGGCCGAGGCCGCGCGCGCCGCTGTCAACGCGATCGCCAACCCGACCATGCCCGAGGTCGGCGAGCGCTACCTCGGCACGGTCGTGAAGACGACCAACTTCGGCGCCTTCGTCTCCCTGCTCCCGGGCAAGGACGGCCTGCTCCACATCACCAAGCTCCGTGCGCTGGTGGGCGGCAAGCGGGTCGAGAACGTCGACGACGTCGTCTCGGTCGGCCAGAAGATCCAGGTCCAGATCGCCGAGATCGACGACCGGGGCAAGCTCTCGCTGATCCCCGTGGTCGAGGACTCCTCGGAGCCCGCCGGCGACGACGTCGACGACGACATCGAGGACACCACCGGCGCCGAGGCTGCGGACGCCGAGTGACCAAGGTGGTTCCCGTGACGACCGGCCGGCAGCCTGCTGCCGGCCGGTCGTCGGTTTCCCAGGCCGGGAAGACGCGCACGCTGATCCGCGAGGACGGCGGCGTGATCCGGCGTACCACCCTGCCCAGCGGCCTGCGCGTCATCACCGAGCGCGTGCCCGGCCAGCGGTCGGCCACGATCGGAGTCTGGGTCGGCGTGGGCTCGCGCGACGAGTCGCCGGCGCTCCACGGGTGCTCGCACTTCCTGGAGCACCTGCTGTTCAAGGGGACCGCCGAGCGCTCCGCCTTCGACCTCTCGATCGCCCTCGACGCGGTCGGCGGTGAGTTCAACGCCTTCACCGCCAAGGAGTACACCTGCTTCCACGCCCGGGTGCTCGATGCCGACCTGCCGCTCGCCGTCGACGTGCTCGGCGACATGGTCACCGGCTCGCTGCTCACCGCCGACGACGTCGAGGCCGAGCGTGACGTGATCCTCGACGAGATCGCGATGCACGACGACGACCCCGACGACGTCGCGCACAACCTCTTCTCCGCCCAGGCCTGGGGCGACTCCCCGCTCGGCCGCCCGATCGCCGGCACCGTCGAGTCGATCGCGGCCATGAGCCGCGAGCAGGTACGCCGCTTCTACAAGCGCCACTACCGCCCCGAGAAGATGGTCGTCGCCGTCGCCGGCAACGTCGACCACGCGGCCACCGTGCGCCGCGTTCGCAAGGCCTTCGGCCGCAACGGCTTCCTCGACGGCAGTGCCGAGCCGGTGCTCGGCCGCCAGGTGGCTCGCGCCCGCCGCGTCGGCACCGGGGTCGCCGAGGCCACGCGCCAGTTCGAGCAGGTCAACGTCGTGCTCGGTGTCAACGGCCTGACCCGGTCCGACCCGCGGCGCTTCGCGCTGGGCGTCCTGAACGCGGCGCTCGGTGGTGGCACCTCCAGCCGCCTCTTCCAGGAGGTCCGCGAGAAGCGCGGGCTGGCCTACTCCGTCTTCTCCTTCGCCAGCCAGCACGTCGACGCCGGCCTGGTCGGCGTGTCGGTCGGCTGCCTGCCCGCCAAGCTCGACCAGGTGCTCCAGGTCGTGCGGGCCGAGCTCGCCAAGATCGCCGCGTCCGGCATCGACCAGGAGGAGCTGACCCGCGGCAAGGGCCAGCTCAAGGGCGGCCTGGTGCTCGGCCTCGAGGACTCCGGCTCGCGGATGACGCGGCTCGGCAAGTCCGAGCTGGTCGACGAAGAGCTCCTCAGCATCGACGAGGTCCTCGCCCGGATCGAGGCGGTCACGCTCGACGACGTACGCACCCTCGCGGCCGACCTCTTCTCCCAGCCCGAGATCCTCGCCATCGTCGGCCCCAGCTGATCGTGGCAGCCCCGCTCAGCGCGGCGCCACGTCCACGACCCCGGAGAACCCCGGCATCTCCTGCGGTCCGTCGAGGGTCCACAGGACCTTCTGACTGCCGACCGCGTCGGGAACGGTCACGCGCATCCGGAAGAAGATCGGGTCTCCGGCCGGCAGCACCGGTCGGAACCCCGTCACCTTCCCGCTCGAACGGACCAGGCTGGCGAGGTAGGGCACCTGGGCGCAGTTCAGCTGCCGCGTGGTGGTGAGCGCGCCGAAGGTGATCGTGTAGTCGGGGCAGGGATCGAGCCCGACGACCCCGGGGGCCTCCAGCGCCACGTCGAAGGCGAGGGTGTCGCCGGGGTGGACCGTCCCCGAGATCTGGCCGGTGGCCGAGACGCCGTCGAACTGCGTCGACCCCGACGCCGTGGCCGAGCCCCGGATGTGCCGGCTCCAGGTCGCGGAACGGGACGGCGTTCTTCGCACGGTGGACGGCGCCGGGCGGTGGGCGTGGGTGTCGGGTCGGCAGTGCTCGGATCACGGTGGCCGTCTCGGCTCAACGCGTCCACGACGAGTACGGCGCCGCCGCCGACGAGCAGGGCCACAGCCGCAACGGTCAGGACACGGCGCCAGGAGAGCCCCGCCGGAGGTGCTCGTCGAGCCGCTCGACCGGGACCGCGGGTGGGGGAGGCTGCTCCTCCTGCCAGCGCAGGGCCGCGGCGGTGAGCCGCTGGTCCATCAGGTCATCCATCGTCGTCCCCACGAGCTGGCGCAGCCGTTCGCGAGCCTGGCGCAGGGTTGCTTCGACCGTTCCGGGGGACGCTTGCGCGACCTCTGCGACGGTGGGGATGTCCAGGCCCACGAAGTAGTGCAGATCGACGACCAGCCGCTCACGCCGCGGGAGGCCCTCGACGGCCCGCTCCAGATCGATGTCGCGGGTCTGGACGCCCGAGCCCGCCCCGTCGACGAGCTCCACCACGTCTCTCGCGGGCTGACGGACCCGGTGACTGCGGCACTCGCTCGCCACGATCCCGAGCAGCCACGCGACCCGCGTGCTCCGCGACGCGTCGTACGTCGACCAGCGCTGGTAGGCGCGGATCAGTGACTGCCGGACGACGTCGTCACGGTCGGCCGGGGTTCGCCGACCGGCGTACAGGGCGACGGTCGTCAGCCGGGGCTCCACCCAGCGCTCGAAGTCCGCAGGGGTCCCGCCCTCCGCCATGTACCGCCCTCCGGGACCAGTGTCTCCACGCGAGTTCCGCGCCGCAACCGTGCCGGCCCCGTGAGGGTGGGGTCAGTGGGTACGAAGCACGTGGACGAGTCCGTAGAAGCCCGGCATCTGCTGGGGCCCGTCCAACGTCCACAGCACCTTCTGCGTGCCCGGCTCATCGGGAACGACGACGCGCATCTCGAAGCGCACGTTGGCGAACGCCGGCAGGTATGGCCTGCCCTGGGCGTCGCGGTAGGGGACCGCCGCGCAGTTCAGCTGCCGGGTCTGGTACGAGCCACGACCGAATGCGATGTTGTAGTCGGGACAGGGGTCGAGCGGAAGGTTCGTGGGTGACTGGAGCACCGCGTCGAAGAGGATCACGTCGCCGGGCCGGGCGTGGCCTCTGATGGTGCCGACGGCAGACAGGCGGTCGTACGGCGTGACGACACGACCGTGGGACTCACCCGCCTGTGGCGCGAGCGTGGTTCGCACGAGCGGGTGGGCCGCGGGCAGATCGGCCCAGGGGACAGTGGCTGCGTGCTCGCGCCCCACACGGTGGGTCGACGTGGCGGTCGGGGACTGCGACTGGTCGGAGGAGCCGAGGCGGTCGACCGCGACGGAGGCCGCGGCGACGACCACGACGGAGGCCGCCGCCGCCAGCGTGAAGCGTGCGCGCCGCCAGAGGTGGGACGGGCGCTCGGTCAACCGCTCCAGCGGTACGGCGGGTGCCGGCGGCTGGGTCTCCTGCCAGCGGCGCGCTGCCCCCGTGAGCCGCTCGTCCATCAGGTCAGTCATCGTCGTCTCCCAACAGGTCGCGTAGTCGGGCCCGAGCCTGGTGCAGGGTGGCCTTGACAGTGCCGGGCGCGCAGCCCATCACCGCGGCGACGGTCGCCACGTCGAGGCCCACGAAGTAGTGGAGGTCGACCGCGGCGCGCTGTCGGTCGGTGAGCCGGTCGAGGGCGCGCTCGAGGTCGATGTCGGGCATCGCGGAGGGTGCCTCGTGCTCCACGAGCTCCACGACGGCGCTCGGCCCGCGCACGCGGTGCCGCCGACAGCGGTCGGCCAGGATCCCGATCAGCCACGCGACGGGGGTGCCGCGACGCTCGTCGTACGTCGACCAGCGCTGCCACGCCCGGATGAGGGCCTCCTGCACCACGTCGTCGCGATCGGACGGCGCCACCTGGCGTCCGGCATAGCGGGCGAGCACGACCAAGTGGGGCTCGACCCAGCGCGCGAACTCCGCCGGCGTGCCCCGCTCGGTCATGTCCCGTCCTCCGGAGATGAGTGTCTCCACACCCTGCCTACGCCGGAAAGGCGACGACTGGTTTAGTCCGCCGCTCACGGCGTCAGGGGGGTGGGTCAGTCGTCGTCTTCGTCGTCCTGCGGCTTCAGCAGCTCGAGCACCTCGTCGACGCTCGTGGTCTCGCGCAGGCGCTGCGCCGAAGCCGGGTCGCTCAGCACCATCGCCAGCGACTGCAGGATGCCGATGTGGTCGTCGCTCCTGCTGGCGATCGCGATGCAGACCTTGCACTCCTTGCCGCTCCAGTCGACCCCGCGTGGGAACTGCAGGAAAGCGAGAGCGGCGCGGTTGATGTGCTCGCGGCTGGCATCGGTGCCGTGCGGGATCGCGAACCCCATGCCCATGTAGGTCGTGACCGACTGCTCGCGCTCGAGGATCGCCTCGGCGTACGCCGGTCCGGCGGCGCCGATCTCGACCAGGACCGCCCCGCACTGACGCAGGGCGTCCTCCTGGTCGGTGGCGCTCAGGCCGAGGCGGATGGCGTCGGCGCCCAGCACACCCGGTGTCTTCTCAGCCACGGGTCGATCCGTTGACCTTCGACATGGAGCTTCCTCTCGTGGGTGGGTCGGCCGGGTGTGCCGCTCGTGCTGGCGCCCGGCGCCGGTAACGGACTAGGACGTCAGGACGGCCAGGCCAACGCAGGCCACGGCCCACAGCACGCTGGAGAAGGTGCCGATGATGAAGCGCTCGGCGGCTCCGGTGTCCTCCTGGCTGCGCAGCTCCGGGTAGCGGCCCAGGCCCTTGACCGCGAGCACGATCGCGAGCCCCGGTCCCCAGCCCGCGACGAGCGCGACGTACACGCCCAGGCGCTCGAGGGCGCCGATCCAGGCGCCGCCGCGCAGCACCTCGCCGGCCTGGCGGACCGGGGAGGCCCGGTCGACGATCCCGAAGATCTGGGTGGTGACCAGACCGCCGCCGGCCACGGCGACCACCCCGGCGACGACGGTGATCAGCGGGTGCCGCGAGCCGTCGGTGTCGTCGCGGAACCAGGCGACGGCGAGCGCCAGGCCGACCAGGGCGGCGGTGGTGACGGTCCACAGACGCGGGGCTCGCGCGGTGGCGAGCCCCGTCACGGCGGTGACCGCAGCGAGCAGGGTCAGGACCAGCACGACGACCGGGGAGCCGTTCATCGATCTCCCTCCAGTGCGGTGCGGGTCAGGAACTCCACCAGCTCGCGGGCCCGTCGGCCCTCGGCGATCCCGGCCGCGGCCGCCCGCTGGCTGACGGCCGACTGGCTGATCCCGAGGCGGGACGCCGCCTGGTCGTAGGTGAGCCCGCGGTCCACCAGATCGGCGACCTCCCAGCCGCGATCGGTACGACGTCCGAGCAGCGCGGCCCACAGCCAGACCGCCGACTCGAGCGCCCGCACCGCGTCGGTGGGACCCGAGGCACGGACCCGCCAGGGGCTCGACTTGGCGGCGGTGACCGCCTCGCGGGCCGCGACGTACGCCGTTCCGCGCCCGGCGCGCGCCTGGTCGGGCAACGGGGTCTCGACCTCGCCGACGCCGATCCCGATGTTCCACGCGTCCGCGCGCAGCAGCGGCTCGAGTGCGGCCGGGAGTGCGGCCGGCTCGTCGAGCACACCTTGGAACTCGTCGCCGGCCGTGCGCTGGAAGCCGAGTCGGGCCGGCACGGCGGCGAGCACCTCGAGCGCGGCCGGGACCTGGTCGGGACGGGTCTGGCTGCCGTGCTGGTCCACCGTGAGCACCACGACGCGCATCCCGGCTCCTTCCCTGATGACCACCGAGTTTAGGGAATAACCTAATGGTTAGTCAATATCAGGCAAGAGACTTATCTCCGCCCGATGAGGGCGACGACGGGCGGAGCCTTCTGGTCCACCACCGAGACACGGAACCCGCCCTCGGTGAGTGCGGCCGAGGCCTTCTTCACGATGTTGGGCACCAGCTCGGGCTGCTTGGTCTCGTAGAAGAGGTAGACGGCACCTCCGGGCAGCACCCGCTCGTGCAGCAGGGCGACCTCGTCGGCGCACGCGCGCACCCAGAACAGGTTGACGTTGAAGGCGAAGACCTTGTGCAGCCGCTTGACCGGCACCCGCAGGGTGGCGAGATCGATCTGGCGCACGGTCAGGCGGCCGGCGTCGACGTACTTCTGGTTGCGGCGTCGGGTGCGGTCCACGCCCGACTCCGAACGGTCGATGGCGAAGAGCTTGCCCGTGGTGAGCCGTGCGCAGATCAGCTCGGCGCCCGCCCCCGGGCCGCACCCGATCTCGAGGATGTTGTCGCCCGGCTGCGGATCCATCAGGTCGACGGCCCACATCAGACGCGGCGGGATCTGCTGCACTGGCATGACCTCAGACTGCCAGATTCCGACTCGCCGGTGAGGCCAGGTCACCCCGGTGTCGGCCCACGCCTTGGTGGTGCGGCGCGCGGCGTTGCCCGCGGGGGGTTCGTCACGGCCGCTAGGTTGGCCCCGTGAGCGTCAAGGTGGGCGTCCTCGGTGCGCGCGGCCGGGTCGGGTCGGAGGTGTGCCGGGGAGTCGAGGCGGCTGACGACCTCGAGCTCGCGGCGGCCGTCGACGCCGGCGACTCCCTGGACGCGCTGACCGCCGCAGAGGTCGTCGTCGACTTCACCCACCCCGAGGTGGTGATGGACAACCTGCGCTGGTGCGTGGGGCACGGGCTCCACTGCGTCGTCGGCACGACCGGCTTCGACGAGGGTCGGCTCGACGCGCTCCGCCGGACGCTCGCCGACGCACCCGGGGTCGGGATCCTGGTGGCGCCCAACTTCTCGATCGGTGCCGTGCTGATGATGCGTTTCGCGGCCGCCGCGGCGCCCTTCTACGAGTCGGTCGAGATCATCGAGCTCCACCACCCCGACAAGGCCGATGCACCCAGCGGCACGTCGCGTCGTACCGCCGAGCTGGTGACGGCCGCGCGGCGCGAGGCGGGCGTTGGCCCGATGCCCGACGCCACGTCGACGAGCCTCGACGGGGCCCGCGGCGCCGACGTGGACGGCGTCCACGTGCACGCCGTCCGCGCGCGCGGCCTGGTCGCGCACCAGGAGGTGATCCTCGGGGGGCCGGGGGAGACCCTGACGATCCGACACGACTCGATGGACCGCGCGTCGTTCATCCCCGGGGTCCTGATGGCGGTCCGGGCCATCTCCGACCACCCCGGGCTCACGGTCGGCCTCGAGCACCTGCTGGATCTGGGCTGACCGTTCGCATCGGTTTCATCATGTGAGGCAGGCGAGCCACCGCTTCTCATGGCGAGCTCACCGTGTGAGGTGGCGGTTCGACATCTTCACATGATGAAACCGTGAAGAGCGCGCCCGCCTACCATCCGGGGAACACCAGGCGCAGCAGCGCGGCGGTGAGGGCGGCCGCGACGACCACCACGAGGAACGGCGCCCGCAGCAGCAGTGCGACCACGGCGACGGCGAGCCCGGCGGCGCGGGCGTCGAGGGTCAGGTGGTCGCCCTGCGCGAACACCTGGACGGCGACCAGGGCCGAGAGCAGCGCGACCGGGATCAGGTCGGCGATCCGCTCGACCAGGGGCCGCTCGAGCACCCGGGCCGGGACGGAGAGACCGACCAGCTTGAGCAGATAGCAGCCGACGCCGGCGCCCAGCAGCGCCCACCACCAGGTCATCGGCCGGGGATCTCGGTGGTGTCCGAGGCGTCGCGGGTGAGGAGGCCGGCCAGCAGCGCGACCCCGCCGGCGACGAGCACCGGGACCCCCGCCGCGGTCAGCGGTACGGCGCCGAGAGCCACCACGGCGGCGCAGGCCGCGACCACCCGGTTGCGTCCGTCGGCCAGTCGCGGCCAGAGCAGGGCCAGGAAGGCGGCCCCCACGGCCGCGTCCAGCCCGTAGGTGCTGGGGTCGCCGATCAGGTTGCCCGCGATCGCGCCGGCGAAGGTGAAGAGGTTCCACAGTGCGAAGACCGCGAGGCCGGTGCTCAGGAAGCCGACGCGCGCGGCGGAGGTCGAGTCGCGCGTGACCGACATCGCCGTCGACTCGTCGATGACCAGGTGCGCCGCGAGGGGGCGCCGCCATCCCCGGAACTGCAGCAGGGGCGCCAACCGGAGACCGTAGAGGGTGTTGCGCGTGCCGAGCATGAGGGCGGTCACGGCCCCGGAGACCGGCGCCCCGCCCGCGGCTGCGACACCGATGAACGCGAACTGGGACGCGCCGGTGAACATCACCAGCGACAGTGCGCAGGTCTGCAGCACCGAGAGGCCGGCCGCGACGGAGACGGCGCCGAACGAGACGCCGTAGAGACCGGTCGCGAGGCCGACACCCAGGCCGTCGCGGATGATCGCGCGGCGCTCGGTCGGCGTGGGATCGGGCACCCGCCGACCCTAACGGCGGGTGGGTCAGCGGCGGCGGGTGACCCGCACCGGTCGCGGCTGCGGCTGGTGCACCACGGCGTACGCCGCGACCAGGCCCAGCAGACCGCCGACGACGGCACCCATCGACACGGCCAGGGGGAGCGCGGTCACGTGGGCCGCCCAGGCGCCGGCGAGCACGCCGGAGGCAGCGGTGACGAGGGCCAGCACGATCCGGTGGAGCAGCGGAAGTGGTCCGAACATCGTGGGGCTCCGTTCGTCGGAGAGAGCGACAGGTGTCGCTGCCTCCATCGTGCCGCTGCGGCCCGCGGAAACCAAGGAGGTCAGGACAGGGCGGTGTGCAGCCGGACCTGCTTCACCTGGGTGCTGCCGGTGCCGTCGAGATCGAGGGTGCGGTGCGCGCCGTCCGGAGCCCAGCCGGCCTCGGTCAGGAACGTGCGCTGTACGTCGTCGTCCGCGACGAGCCAGGTGATCGCGCGGGTGAATCGGTCGGCGGCCATCGTGTCCGCGGCCGCCTGCAGGAGCCGCGAGCCGTGGCCCCGTCCGCGCTCAGCAGCATCGACGGTGAGTTCCATGAGCTCACCGTCGGTGACCTGGTCGCAGTCCGGATCGGTGGCGGGCGTCGTGATCGCGAAACCGACCACACGGTTGCGCTCGAGGGCGACCAGGGCGCGGTGCCGGGCGTCGGCGGGGTGGGTCAGCGCGTCGCGCCAGAGCTGCGCGAAGTCCGCGGTACGGAGGTCGCCCGCGGCCGGCACCAGTCCGGCGTACGACGTGGCCCAGGCGCGGGCCTGGATCTCGGCGATCGCCTCGGCGTCGTCGGCCCAGGCGATCCGGACCGAGACGTCGGCGGTGGGGCTGCTCATGCGCCCGATTCTCGCAGCCGCCATCGTGTTACACCCACGCGGCAACGATGCGCAGACGTGTCACAAGCACTGGTACCGTGGTCAGGATGTACGGCAACGACTTCGGCCCCGACGCCCCCGAGGGGGTCGTGGCCCTCGAGGCCCCCCACGACGAACAGGCGTTCGCAGCCCTGCTCGCCGACGAGGGGCGGGTCGAGCCTCGCGACGACATGCCCGAGGCCTACCGGAGGACACTGGTCCGCCAGATCGCCCAGCACGCCCACTCCGAGATCATCGGCATGCAGCCGGAGGGGAACTGGATCAGCCGCGCGCCCAGCCTGCGTCGCAAGGCGATCCTGATGGCCAAGGTGCAGGACGAAGCGGGCCACGGCCTCTACCTCTACGCCGCGGCGGAGACGCTCGGCGTGGACCGGGCCGACCTGGTCGACCAGCTCCACTCGGGTCGCCAGAAGTACTCCTCGATCTTCAACTACCCGACCCTCACCTGGGCCGACGTCGGCGCCATCGGCTGGCTCGTCGACGGCGCCGCGATCACCAACCAGGTGCCGCTGTGCCGCTGCTCCTACGGCCCCTACGCCCGCGCCATGGTCCGCGTGTGCAAGGAGGAGTCGTTCCACCAGCGGCAGGGGTTCGAGATCCTCTACACGCTCTCCCACGGCACGCCGGCCCAGAAGGCGATGGCGCAGGACGCCGTCGACCGCTACTGGTGGCCCGCTCTGATGATGTTCGGCCCGCCCGACGACGACTCGCCCAACTCCGCCCAGTCGATGGCGTGGGGCATCAAGCGGTTCTCCAACGACGAGCTGCGCCAACGCTTCGTCGACATGACCGTGCCGCAGGCCGAGGCCCTCGGGCTGTCCCTGCCCGACCCTGACCTGCGCTGGAACGACGAGACCGGTCGCTACGACTACGGCGAGATCGACTTCACCGAGCTGTTCGAGGTGATCAAGGGCAACGGCCCCTGCAACGCCGAGCGGATGGCGCACAAGCGCGGCGCCCATGACGAGGGTGCGTGGGTGCGCGAGGCCGCCGACGTCTACGCGGCCAAGCACGCACCACGCACCGAGTCGGTGGCCTGATGGCCGACGTCGACAACGGTCGCCGTCGCGACTGGCCGCTCTGGGAGGTCTTCGTCCGCGCCCGGCGCGGGCTGTCCCACGTGCACGCCGGCTCGCTGCACGCTCCCGACGCGGAGATGGCGCTGCGCAACGCCCGCGACCTCTACACCCGGCGCGGCGAGGGCGTCTCCCTCTGGGTGGTGCGTGCCAGCGACATCGAGGCGTCGACCCCCGACGAGCGCGATTCGTTCTTCGACCCCGCGGCCGACAAGATCTACCGGCATCCGACGTTCTACGACGTCCCCGAAGGGGTTGAGCACCTCTAGTGCACCAGGCGCTCTTGGACTACACACTCGGCCTGGCCGACGACGCCCTCGTGTCGGCCCAGCGGATGGGCTGGTGGATCAGCCGCGCCCCCGAGCTCGAGGAGGACGTCGCGCTCGCCAACATCGGGCTCGACCAGCTCGGGCAGGCCCGGATGCTCCTCACCTACGCGGGCGAGGTCGAGGGGACCGGCCGGTCCGAGGACGACCTCGCGTACCTGCGCGACGACCGCGACTTCCGCAACGTCAAGCTGGTCGAGCGCCCGATGACCGACTTCGGGGTCGCGATGGCGCGGCTGCTGGTGCTCGCGACGTACCAGTCCCACCTCTACGCCGGGCTGCGGGGCAGCGCCGACGAGACCCTCGCCGGGATCGCGGCCAAGGCGGTCAAGGAGGTCGCCTACCACGTCGACCACGCCTCCCAGTGGGTACTCCGCCTCGGTGACGGCACCGACGAGTCGCATGCCCGGATGCAGGCGGCGCTCGACGCCGAGTGGCCGTACGTCGACGAGCTCTTCGCGCCGTTGGAGCCGTCACTGGAGGGCCGCGTCGTCGACCCGGCCGACCTGCGCAGCGCCGTGCTCACCGATCTGTCGCGAGTCGTCGCCCAGGCGACGCTGACCGTGCCCGACGTCCCGCCCGCACTAGGGGGCGGCCGACAGGGTCTCCACACCGAGCACCTCGGTCACCTGCTCGCCGAGATGCAGCACCTTCACCGCTCACATCCGGGGGCCGCATGGTGACGTCGAGACAGCCGCAGAGCGCCTTCCTCGATCCGAGGATCCCACCGCTGGCACGGGCCCGCGACCTGGCCGCGACCGTGCTCGACCCCGAGCTCCCCCACGTGACCATCGCGGACCTGGGCATCCTCCGCGACGTCACAGAGGACGACCAGGGACGCGTCCACGTGACCATCACCCCGACGTACTCCGGCTGCCCGGCGATGGAGACGATCCGGACCGACCTCGTCGAGACGCTGACCTGCGCCGGCTACCAGCACGTCGACGTGGAGTTCGTGCTGAGTCCCGCCTGGTCCACCGACGACGTGACCGAGGAAGGTCGCGCGAAGCTCGCCGCGGCCGGCATCGCGCCGCCCGGAGCGGTGGGCGCCCGTCCGGACGGGCCGGTCGGCCTCACGCTCTCGGTGCGGTGCCCTCAGTGCGGCAGCCTCGACACCCGGGAGTCCAGCCGGTTCGGCTCGACCTCCTGCAAGAGCCTGTGGGTCTGTCGTGCCTGTCGCGAGCCGTTCGACCACTTCAAGGCCCTCTAGATGTCCAAGCCCGTCTTCCACCCGCTCCGGGTGGCCTCGGTCGAGCCGTTGACCGATGACTCGGTCGCGCTCACCTTCGCCGTACCTCCCGAGCTCGCCGACGACTACCGCTTCGTCCACGGGCAGCACCTCACGATCCGGGGCGACGACGGCGAGCGCCGGAGCTTCTCGATCTGTACGACGCCCAGCTCGGGACTGCTCCGGATCGGCGTGAAGAAGCTCCCGGGGGGCGTCTTCAGCGAGGGGGTCGTCGACACCCTGAAGGTCGGGGACGCGCTCGACGTGATGACTCCGGCCGGCCGGTTCACGACCACGCTCGATGCGACGTCCACCAAGACGTACGCCGCGATCGCCGCCGGCTCGGGGATCACGCCGGTGCTGTCGATCGTGGCGACGATCCTCGAGGGCGAGCCGGACGCCCAGGTGATGCTGGTCTACGCGAACCGCAGCCACCGCACGGTGATGTTCCTCGACGACCTCCACGACCTCAAGGACCGCTTCCCCGAGCGCTTCTGGCTGGTCCACGTGCTCTCACGCGAGCAGCAGGACGTCGACCTCTTCTCCGGGCGGCTCGACGGCGAGCGACTCTCGAGGATCCTCGACGCGCTGCTCCCGGCCGGCGACGTCGACGAGTGGTTCCTGTGCGGACCCCAGCAGATGGTGGTGGACCTGCGCCAGGTGATCCTCGAGCACGGGGTGGAGCCCACCGCGATCCACACCGAGCTGTTCCACGCCGAACCGGTCCCGCGGGCACCCGAGGTCGTGGCGCCGGGCGTCGAGGGCGCGGCGCGCGTGACGATCAAGCTCGACGGCCGGTCCTCCGACCTCGAGCTGCGCCCCGACGACGTGGGCGTCCTCGAGGCCGCGCTCAGGGTGCGCTCCGACCTGCCGTTCGCGTGCCGCGGCGGCGTGTGTGGCACCTGCCGCGCCCAGCTGGTCGAGGGCACCGTCACGATGGACGCCAACTACGCGCTCGAGCCCGAGGAGATCGCCCAGGGCTACGTCCTCACGTGCCAGTCGCACCCGACGTCGCCACGCGTCGTCCTCGACTACGACGCCTGAGCGCTGGGCGGCTGGTGGTCGCCGAAACCGTTCAATCGCGCCGCTTTGACACGCCGCAGCGCCGGATTGCCGTCAGAACCGCGCAATTGCGCCAGTTGGGCAACCCGTGGGCAACCCCGGGGGTGATCGAGTGCTGCGTCAGCGGTAGCGCTCGGGCAGCCGCTGGCCGACCTTCACCTTGACCTTGGGCAGGCGCATGAAGCGCATCTGCATCGAGCGGGCGACGGCGTAGTACGTCACGCCCTTCAGCGGCGCGTCGGGGAAGCGTGTGGCCACCTCGCGCTTGAGCCGGAACCGCAGCCGGATCAGGTCGATGATGATCAGCACGAACACCGACAACATCGCCAGGTTCGCGTACGTCGTGACGGTCGGGTTGCCGGTGAAGCCGAGGATCAGCACGACCAGCATCAGCGGGATCAGCAGCTCGATGAAGGAGAACCGGCTGTCGACGTAGTCGCGGATGAAGCGGCGTACGGGGCCCTTGTCGCGGGCGGGCAGGAAGCGGTCGTCGCCGTTGCGCATCGCCTGCCGCATCTGGGTGCTCGACTCGCTGCGCTGGGCCTTCTGCGCCGCGGCCATCTCCTTGCGGGTACGGGGCACCTTGGCGCGCGCCTTGTTGGCGGCCTCGGCCTCCTTGCGCGACGGCGTCGGCCGCCCCTTCTTCTGGGCGCTGGCCTCGTGGGTCGGGTCGGCGGGGACGGGAGTGGTCTCGGTCTTCGAACGGCGGAACAACGCGATGCTTCCTGGTGTGGGTGACGGGGCCGGGAGGCCCGCGTGCTCAGCCTACCGTCGGTGTGTCGACCTTGACGCCTACCCATAGTCTGAACCCATGAGCATGTGGCAACGATTCAGCCTGATCTTCAGGTCCAAGGCGAACAAGGTCCTCGACAAGGCGGAGGACCCTCGCGAGACCCTGGACTACAGCTACCAGCGTCAGCTCGACCTCCTCGCCAAGGTACGCCGCGGGGTCGCCGACGTCGCCACGTCGCGCAAGCGGGTGGAGCTCCAGGTCAACCAGCTCACCGCCCAGTCCGACAAGCTGCAGGGCCAGGCCGAGCAGGCGATCACGGTCGGCCGCGAGGATCTCGCCCGAGAGGCGCTCACCCGGAAGTCCGGGCTGACCCAGCAGATCGCGGACCTGAAGACCCAGCAGGCACAGCTCCAGGGCGAGGAGGAGAAGCTCACGCTCGCCCAGCAGCGGCTCAGTGCCAAGGTCGAGGCGTTCCGCACCCGCAAGGAGACGATCAAGGCGACCTACACGGCCGCCGAGGCGCAGTCGAAGATCGGCGAGGCGATGTCCGGCATCGGCGAGGAGATGGGCGACGTCGGCCTCGCGATCCAGCGGGCCGAGGACAAGACCGCGCAGATGCAGGCCCGAGCAGGCGCCATCGACGAGCTGATCGCCTCCGGTGCCCTCGACGACGCCAGCTCGCTCAATGCCGGCGACGACATCTCCCGCGAGCTCGAGGCGATGAGCTCGCAGTCCGAGGTCGAGGCCGAGCTCGCCAAGCTGAAGGCGGGCCAGGCCCCCGAGGCGATCGAGGCCGGCAAGGGCGACGACATCCTCGAGGCGGAGCCGGAGGCGTCCACCGAGTCATCCGGTGAGCAGAAGTGATCGTCCGGATCCTCGGTGAGGGCCAGTACGACGTGTCCGACGAGGCGATCGCGGCCCTGAACGGCCTCGATGCCCTGGTCGAGTCCTCGGTCGAGGCGGGTGACGAGGACGAGTTCCAGACCGCTCTCGCGGCGCTGCTCGACGGCGTACGCGCGGCCGGGGCGGAGCGCGGCGCCGACTCGCTCGAGCCCAGCGACCTGATCCTGCCGATGTCCGATGCCTCGTTGGCGGAGGTTCGAGACATGCTCAGCGGCGACGGTTTGCTCCCTGGTTGACACTAGAGCCATGGCACGCACCCGTTTCGCACCCGACTCCGGCCTCACGCTCCGGATGACCTCCGTCATGTTCCTGCTCGGAGCCGTGTTCGTCGCGCTCGTCGTCGCGCTGATGTTCGTGCTGCCCGTGCAGTACGCCCCGATCATCGGATTGATCGGGCTCGGCATCGCGTGGGGCCAGTGGTACTTCTCCGACACCGTCGCGATGAAGGCGATGCGCGCCCGCGAGGTGACGCCCGAGCAGGCGCCCGAGCTGCACGCCATGATCGACCGCCTCGTCGCCCTGGCCGACATGCCGAAGCCCCGCGTGGGCGTCGCCGACATGTCGGTGCCCAACGCCTTCGCGACCGGCCGCTCCCCGGAGCGGTCCGTGGTCTGCGTGACCACCGGCATCCTCGGACTCCTCACGGCCGACGAGATGGAGGCCGTGCTCGCCCATGAGCTGAGTCACGTCGCCCACCGCGACGTCACCGTCATGACCATCGCCTCGACCGCGGGCATCGTGGCCGGGATGCTCACCCGGGGCGCGCAGTACGGCGCCTTCTTCGGCGGCAGACGGAGCAACAACGACAACAACGGGGTCCCGGTCTGGCTCGTGGTGATGGTCGTCAGCCTGGTGGTGTACGCCATCAGCTTCTTCCTGACCCGGCTGCTCTCGCGCTACCGCGAGCTGTGCGCCGACCGGTCGGGCGCCTACCTGACCATGAAGCCCCAGGCGCTCGCCTCCGCCCTGCAGAAGATCTCCGGCGGGATGTCCGCCGTCCCGGAGCGCGACCTGCGGGCGACCGCCTCCATGAACGCGTTCTTCATCGCCCCGGCGATCAAGGGCGTCAGCCTGAGCCAGCTCACCTCCACGCACCCCTCGCTGGAGCAGCGCCTCGAGCAGCTGGCGAAGATCCAGGCCGAGCTGAGCCGCCCGGCCGACGGGCCGCCCGCGCTGTGACGGGGTTCTGGGGCGCGATCACCGGCCGTACGAAGCCGAAGAAGGCCGACCTCGACTCGCTCTTCCTGATCCCCAGCGCGGCTGTGACGCTGGAGACCTCGGCCGGTCTCACCCCGACCGGCAGCGGGTCGGTGTGCTTCCGCGCCGCCGACGGGCCGGCGTACCAGCAGACGCAGGACGACGTGATCGCGCTCATCAAGGACGACCCCGACAAGCCGGACGTCGCGGTCTCGCGCGACGACTTCGGCTTCACGTGGCTGGTCGTCACCCGGGGGCCGGACGACGTCGAGGGCCTGTGCACCGACCTGCACGCGGTGAACACTGCGCTCGAGGAGCAGGGGTTCGGCGACGGCCTGCTGTGCTCCGTCGTCCCGTTCGCCGACCGCAGCGCCCGGAAGGTCGGGCTGGTCTACCTCTACAAGCGGGGCAGCTTCTACGGCTTCGCCCCGAACGGCCCCAAGACCCGCGACAACCTGCTGGAGATCCAGCTCCGCGACGAGCTGAAGGCGGAGCTCCCGATGGAGGAGGACCTCCAGCGCTGGCTCGCCCTCTGGGGCGCCCCCGGCCTGTAGTCGCCGAGTCGGCGCAAACAGGCAGTCGAATCACGCCGAGTCGGCGCAAACAGGCATCGAGATCACGCCGAGTCGGCGCATGACAACTCGGCGGTGAGGGCGTCCGGAGGAGGGTACGGCGTCTCAGTCGCGGTGGGAGCGGCCGGGGAGGTCGAGCATCCGCTGCAGCGCCACCTTGGCCCACTGCTCGGTGTCGGGGTCGACCTGGATCCGGTTCACGACCACGCCGTCGACCAGCGACTCGAGCGCCCACACCAGGTGGGGGAGGTCGATCCGGTTCATCGTGGAGCAGTAGCAGACGTTGCGGTCGAGGAACGTGATGTCCTGCTCGGGGTGCGCCCGCGCGAGCCGCTGCACGAGGTTGAGCTCGGTGCCGATCGCCCAGCTCGATCCCGGCGGTGCGGCCTCGACGGTCTTGATGATGAACTCCGTCGAGCCGACCAGGTCGGCGCGGGTCACCACGTCGTAGGTGCACTCGGGGTGGACCAGGATCTTGATGCCCGGCTTGCGGACGCGCAGCTCGTCGACGACGTCGGCGGAGAACCGCCCGTGGACCGAGCAGTGGCCCTTCCACAGGATCATCCGCGCCCTGGCCAGCGCCTCGGGTGGGACGCCCCCACCGGGCTGTCGCGGGTCCCACACCACGCAGTCGTCGAGGGTCATCGCGAGCTTCAGCACCGCGGTGTTGCGGCCGAGGTGCTGGTCGGGGAGGAACAGCACCTTCGCGTCCTGCTTCTGCGCGAACGCCCACTCGAGCGCGACATCGGCGTTGCTCGACGTACACACGGCGCCGCCGTGGCGGCCGCAGAACGCCTTGATGTCGGCCGAGGAGTTCATGTAGGTGACCGGTACGACGCTGTCGGCCACGCCCGCGTCGCCCAACGCGTCCCAGCAGTCCTCCACCTGCGCGAGGCGGGCCATGTCGGCCATCGAGCAGCCGGCGGCCAGGTCGGGGAGGATGACGTGCTGGGTCGGCGCCGTGAGGATGTCGGCGGACTCGGCCATGAAGTGCACGCCGCAGAAGACGATGAACTCCGCGTCGGGGCGCCCGGCCGCGTCCCGGGCGAGCTTGAACGAGTCGCCGGTGACGTCCGCGAACTGGATGACCTCGTCGCGCTGGTAGTGGTGCCCGAGCACGAACAGCCGCTCGCCGAGCGTCTCCTTCGCTGCCCGGGCCCGCGCCACCAAGGTGGGGTCGGACGGCGCCGGGAGGTCGCCCGGGCACTCGACGCCGCGCTCGGCGGTGAGGTCCGTGCCGCGGCCCAGGGGCAGCAGGGGGAGGTCGACGGTGCTCATGCGTTCATCGTAGGGACCGCCCCTGAGCTCACATCAGGGCGCCGTGCGGGAGGTACGGCTTGGGTGGCTTCATGTGCCGCAGTGCCTGGTAGCCGCCCTGGTCGAGCTCGAGCCGCGCCGCCAGCCCCACCTCGACGGCCCAGTCGTTCTCGGGGGTGATGTGGCCGATCAGCAGGTCGTCGCTCGAGGCGATGGCCTCCCACATCAGCCGTGCGGCCGTACGACGGTCGGTCGCCGCGAGCAGGGCGATCCCGTCGTCGAGGTAGGCGTAGCCCTGTCCGGTCGAGGTGTCGCTGACCACGAGCCGGTACTGCTCGAGGAGGATCTCGTGGTCGGGGCCGTGGGCCGCGCCGCGCGTCCGCCGGTCGACGGAGTCCATCAGGTCGACGTCGGTCGGCGCTCCCCTCCCGGACCTTCTCGACCACGGGGATCGTCGACCGGTCGGGCTTGCCACGCAGGAACATCTGGGGGTGCAGCCGGAAACCCGACGTCGTGGTACCGCCGCACCGCCTTCGGGTCGTTCGACGCGTTGAGCATCCCGCGCAGCGAGCCCTTGCCGTGCTCGAGCGCCGGGGCGAGCAGAGCCCGGCCGAGCCCGAGTCCCTGGGCGGCGGGTACCACGGCGTACGACGCGAGGAGCCACATCTTCTCGCGCACGAACGACACGACCACCCCGAGGAGCTCGGCGTCACGCTCCGCCACCCAGCAGCCACCGGGATCGGTGGCGACCAGGTGTCCGGTACGGCGGACCCAGGAGGCGCTGCGCTCGGGCGGGCGGAGCTGCGGGTCGGGCCAGGACCGGCGGAACATCCGGGTGTCGAGCTCGTGGAACCCGATGGCGGTCACCCGCTCGGCGGCCGCTACGTCCCCCGCCGCCATCGGTCGGATCCGCACGTCGCTCACCGGCCCAACCTAGACCGGCGTGGGGTCGGCCAGGAGTGGGTACAGGTCCTCGGTGCGCAAGGTCGGAGTCGAGGAGGAGCTGCTGCTCGTGGATCCGGCGACGGGCGAGCTGGCCAACGCCGCGGGTGCGGTGCTGCACGAGCACCGCACCGAGCGCGGGGACGCGCCGCCTCCCTCGGCGTCGCGCGATCTCGAGGGCGAGCTCCTGCGCCACATGGTCGAGACCCACACGGAGCCGACCGAGGACCTCGCCGAGATCGCCCGTCAGCTTCGGCAGGCACGACGTACGGCGATCAACGCCGCCGAGGAGTCCGGCGTGGCTGTCGTGGCGGTCGCCACCGCGCCACTGGGTGCCGTCGTACCGCAGGTCAGCGTGAACCCGCGCTACGAGCGGATCGTCCAGGAGTTCGGCGACACCGGCCGCGGCGCCGGCACCCTCGGCATGCACGTGCACGTCGACGTGGCCGACGACGAGGAGGGAGTGCGGGTCATCGACGGACTGCGGCCGTGGCTGCCGCTGCTGACCGCGCTCACGTCCAACTCGCCGTACGCGTCGGGTCGCGACACCGGCTACGCCTCGTGGCGCCAGCAGGTGTGGACCCGCTGGCCCACCTCCGGCACGGCCGAGCCCTACGGCTCGGCCGCGGAGTACCACCGCGTCCGCGACACCCTGATCCGCGTCGGGGCCGCGTTCGACGAGGGGATGCTCTACTTCGACGCCCGGCTGTCGGCGAGCTACCCCACGGTGGAGATCCGGGTCGCCGACACCTGCACCGACGTCGACGACGCGCTCCTGGCCACCGCGCTGGCGCGGGCGCTGGTCGAGACCCTCGCGGAGCGGCGCCCGCCGCGCGACCCGGCCCGTAGCGACCTCCTGCGGGCGGCCTGGTGGCGCGCTGCCCGCTACGGCCTGACCGGCGACCTCGTACACCCGCTGACGTGGGACCTGGTGAACGCGAACCGAGGCAATGCGAGCGCTGGCCGAGGAGGTCGGGCCCGCGCTGGAGTCAGCGGGTGACTCCGCCCTGGTCGACGACGGTCTCGCCAGGATCGCCACGAGCGGCACCGGCGCGCGTCGACAGCGGCAGGCGTTCGAGCGGACCGGCGACCTGCAGGGCGTCGTCGCCGACCTCGTCTCCCGGACGGCCGAGGCCGCCGCCGGCTGAGGCGTACGGCGGCACCGGGACCACGGCAGGATGTGCCCATGCGCGTCCTCGTCGCGCCGGACAAGTTCGCCGGCACTCTCACCGCGGTGGAGGCGGCCCGGGCGATCGCGGACGGCTGGCGTCGGCGGGCGCCCGAGGACGATCTCGATCTCGCCCCGATGGCCGACGGCGGCCCAGGGTTCGTCGACGTGCTGCACGCGGCGCTGGGCGGTGACCTCGCGGCCGTGACCGTGCGGGGCCCGCACGGCGATCCGACTCCCGGCGCCGTGCTGCTCCGAGGCGACCGGGCGTGGGTCGAGAGCGCCCAGGCGTGTGGGCTCGCCCTGACCGGTGCCGAGCGCGCCGAGAGCGCCACCTCGTGGGGCGTCGGCGAGCTGGTCACGCACGCGATCGGAGCGGGGGCCACCGACATCACGGTCGGACTGGGTGGCTCGGGGACCAACGACGGAGGAGCGGGCCTGCTCGGCGCACTCGGTGCCACCGCCGACCGACCCCTCGGGGAGGGCGCGGCCGGGCTGGCCGGTGTGACCGAGGTGGATCTCGGCCCGGCCCGCGCGCACGTGGCCGGGATCAGGCTGACCTGTGCCAACGACGTCGACAGCCCCCTGACCGGGCTGTTCGGGGCGACCAAGACGTTCGGCCCGCAGAAGGGCATACCCGAGGAGAGGCTCCCGGCCGTGGACCGGGTGCTCGAGGAGCTCGCGGCGGCGACCGACCGTCGTACCTCTCTCGAGAAGGGCGCGGGAGCGGCCGGAGGCCTCGGCTTCGCCCTGCTGCTCCTCGGCGCGCGGCGACGGCCGGGCTTCGAGGTCGTCGCGGACGCCTTGGACCTCCCTGCGCGGGCCCGCCGGGCGGACCTGGTGGTGACCGGAGAGGGGGCGTTCGACTTCTCGAGCCGATCCGGCAAGGTGCCGTACGGCGTCGCGACGGTCGCCGCCGAAGCGCTCCGGCCGTGCGTGGCGCTGGCCGGCCAGGTGCTGGTCGGTGCCCGGGAGATGCGCGCCCTCGGCATCGAGTCGGCGTACTCCCTGGTGGAGCTCGTCGGCGAGGAGCGGGCGCTCAGCGAGCCGGCCGAGAGCCTGGCCGAGCTCGCCGCGCGGGTGGCACGGACCTGGTCGCGGTGAGCTCCGGTCCGCTTCCGGTACGGATCGGGAGGAATAACCCCGCCTGTGACAGAATTGGGCCTGTCATACGTGCATCGCACCAGTGAAGGAGCCAGGGATGACCGAGCAGGTCACCGAAGAGCGCCGTACCGACCAGATCAACCTGAGCCCGGTCGCCGCGTCCAAGGTCAAGAGCCTGCTGGAGCAGGAGGGTCGTGATGACCTCCAGCTGCGGATCTCGGTGCAGCCGGGTGGCTGCAGCGGTCTGCGCTACCAGCTGTTCTTCGATGAGCGCACCCTCGACGGCGACGTCGTGACCGACTTCGACAGCGTGGCCGTCGTGGTCGACCGGATGAGCGTTCCCTACCTCAACGGCGCGATGATCGACTTCGTCGACACGATCGAGAAGCAGGGCTTCACGATCGACAACCCGAACGCGACCGGCTCCTGCGCCTGCGGAGACTCCTTCCACTGAGTCGCTGACGGGCCCGAACGTCACGAAGCCCCCGCCTTTCCGAGACGACTCGGCGGGGGCTTCGTGCTGCTCGAGAGACCGGGTCAGTCCAGATGCAGGTGCAGGGCGTTGGCGAGGCGGGCGGCCGCCTCGCTGACGGAGATGTCGCGCTTGGGCACCTCGCGCGGGAAGTCGTCGTACTCCAGGCTCGGCGGCCCGGCGACGGCGGCACGCGCCACTCGCTCGAGGCGCAGGTTGCGACCCACGGCCGCGCAGTCCGCACGCTGCCGGCTCACGCTGTCGAGCTCGTCGTGCGTCAGGTGTGAGGAGGACGAGGTCGCGGCCATGCCTCGACGGTACGGGCTGCCGATGCGTACTCATAGCCGTACCCATGGGTAGTGTTCCGTGGCGTGTCCCTGCTGATCTGCGGCTCCATCGCGACCGACCACCTGATGACCTTCGCCGGGAGGTTCAAGGACTCTCTCGTCGTCGAGCAGCTCGACAAGATCTCGCTGTCCTTCCTCGTCGACGACCTGGAGATCCGGCGTGGGGGAGTGGCGGCCAACATGTGCTTCGGGCTCGGTCGGCTCGGCCTGCAGCCGGTGCTCGTGGGCGCGGCCGGCGAGGACTTCACCGACTACCGCAGCTGGCTGGAGCGACACGGCGTCGACTGCTCGTACGTGCACATCTCCGACACCCGCCACACCGCTCGCTTCGTGTGTACGACGGACAGCACGATGGCGCAGTTCGCGTCCTTCTACCCCGGTGCGATGAGTGAGTCGAGGCTGGTCGAGCTGCTCCCGATCGTGCGGAAGGTCGGCGAGCCCGACTTCGTGCTGATCGCCGCCGACGACCCCGAGGGCATGCTCCGGCACACCCGCGAGTGCCGACAGCGCGGCTACCGGTTCATCGCCGACCCCAGCCAGCAGCTGGCCTTCAGTGAGGGTGAGCTGATCCGCGACCTGATCGACGGCGCGACGTACCTGTTCTCCAACGAGTACGAGTCGGCGATGATCGAGTCCAAGACCGGCTGGTCCGGCGACGAGGTCCTCTCCCGGGTCGGGACCCAGGTGACCACGCTGGGCGCGGCCGGCGTGCGGATCCTCGCCAGCGATGCCGAGCCGATCGAGGTCAAGGCCGCAGCGGGCGTCACAGCGGTCGAGCCGACCGGCGTCGGCGACGCGTTCCGGGCCGGCTTCCTGGCCGGCCTCGAGTGGGAGCTCGGGCACGAGCGCTCGGCCCAGGTCGGCTGCGTGCTCGCGGCGTACGTCGTCGAGACCGTCGGCACCCAGGAGTACGCCTTCACTGCCGAGCAGTTCGTCGACCGGATCCGGCTGTCGTACGGCGACGACGCGGCCACCGAGGTCGGCGCCCGGCTCACCTGACCCGGCGTACGACGTAGCGCGGCACGCCGTCGTCGGCGGTCTCCTCGCGGACGTACTCCTGGCCGGTCATCCGGCACCACGCCGGCACGTCGTACCGCGCAGCCGTGTCGTCCGCGACCACTCCGACCAGCTCGCCGGGCGCGACGTCGCCGATCCGGCGAGCCAGCTCGATGATCGGAGCCGGGCAGACCAGCCCCCGGCAGTCGAGCTCGAGCATCACAGGCGCTTGCGCAGGTCGTCGACGACCGCGGGGAGCGCCGTCAGGAAGCGGTCCACGTCGTCGTCGGTGGTCTCGCGGCCGACCGACACGCGCACGTTGCCGTGGGTGAGCGCACCCATCGCGGCCAGCACGTGGCTCGGCTCGAGGGCCGAGGAGGTGCACGCCGACCCGCTCGCGACCTCGAAGCCGCTCCGGTCGAGCTCGGTCACCAGCGCCTCGCCGTCGACGTAGAGGCAGGAGAAGGTGACCAGGTGGGGGAGCCGGTCCTCGGGGGCTCCCACGACCTCCACGTCGGGGATGGTCACGACCGAGCGACGGATCCGGTCGACGAGGGCGCGCTGACGGCTGCCTTCGGCGTCGCGCTCCGCGACGACGGCCTGGAGCGCGGCCGCGGCGGCCAGGATGGCCGGCACGTTCTCGAAGCCGCTCTCGCGGTCGCCTGCCCGGTCGTCCTCCGGGAAGGGCTCGCGCCAACGTGCGCCCCGGCGTACGGCCAGCACGCCCACGCCCGCCGGCCCGCCCCACTTGTGGGCCGACGCCGCCAGCGCCGACCACCCCTCGGGCAGCGGCATCCGGCCGGCCGACGCGCACGCGTCGACGAAGAGCGGTACGCCGTCGAGCCGGGCCGCGAGCTCAGCCACGGGTTGCACGGTGCCCACCTCGTGGTTGGCGGACTGGCACGCCACGACCGTGACGTCCTCGAGGTCGAGGGCCCCGAGGTCGATGCGGGCCTCCGGGTCGACAGGCACCGACCGGGTGGGGCTCTGGGTCCACGTCGCGGCCTCGATCACCGCGGAGTGCTCGACGGCGCTGTGCACGATGGTGTCGCCCCGCCGTCCGGCGCCGCGGTGCAGGCCGAGGAGGCCGCGCTGCACGGCCGCGGTGCCCGAGGACGTGAAGGACACCTCGTCGGGCCGGAGCCCCAGCGCCTCGGCGGTCGCCGCCCTGGCGTTGTCGAGGACCAGGCGTGCCGAGCGTCCCGCGTGGTGCAGCCGGCGCGGGTCCGCGTACGCCGCGTCCAGCGCGGCCGAGTAGGCCTGGTGGGCGGCCGGGTGCAGGGCCTCGCCGGAGGCGGTGTCGAGGTAGACCCGGCGACCGTGCTCGACGGAGCCGTCGGTGGCTGACACGGGGCCAACCTAACCGGCCCGACCTGCCGGGTGCCCCACCCCGCAGCCGTCCTCCGGTTTCGGATAGTGTGCGGGCTGTTGGTGATCGCCGAGCAGAAAGGCTCGTTCGTGGGTCGGCACGTCCCTGCTTCCACGGCCTCGACCACCCGTCGTACGCGGCGGAGCGCGGTCGTTCTCGGCGCCCTCCTCCTCGCGGTCGTGCTGTCGGGGTGCAGCGAGCACACCAGGCACGAGTGGTCCAACTTCGCGATGCCCGACCCCGTCACGGCGGAGGGGCAGCACATCTTCGTCCTCTGGCGCTGGGCCTGGGTGGCCGCGCTGCTGACCGGCGCGGTCGTGTGGGGCCTGATCTTCTACGCCATCTGGCGCTTCCGGCGGCGCAGCGACGACGACGTACCGGTGCAGACCCGCTACAACCTGCCGCTCGAGATCTTCTACACGATCGCGCCGATCGTGATGGTCGTGGTCTTCTTCGTCCACACCGAGCGCACGCAGAACCTCATCCGCGAACCTGTCCCGCACCCCGACGTGACCGTCTACGTCGTCGGCCAGCAGTGGACCTGGACCTTCAACTACCTCCCGGGCGGCACCGTCCCCACGCCGGGCGGCAAGGTCCTCTACAGCGTGGGCGAGGCCGGCACCCCGCCGACCCTCGTGATACCGGTCGGTAAGACGGTCACGTTCAAGCTGCACTCACCCGATGTGATCCACGACTTCGGCGTGCCCGGCTTCCTGGAGAAGATGGACGTCATCCCGGGCCCCGCTGCCGACGACAACCAGTTCTCGGTGACCCCGACGGTCGAGGGGACCTACCGCGGCAAGTGCTACGAGCTGTGCGGCGTCTACCACTCGCGGATGCTCTTCCTCGTCCGGATCGTGTCCGTGGCCGACTATGAGACCTACCTGCAGAGCCTGCAGGCCGAGGGCAACGTCTCCGACCAGCCGCTGCTCGGCGGCATCACGTCGCAGACCCAGTCCGGACTGTCGCACCCGCGCGGGACGCCAAACGGAGGGTCGGAATGACTGCTACCACGCCCTCGACCGCCACCACGGTGGAGGTCCCGCGTCGCGCTCTCGGCGAGACCATCGTCAAGGTCCTCACCACCACCGACCACAAGGTGATCGGCAAGCTCTACCTCACCACCTCGTTCGCGTGGTTCCTGGTCGCCGGCGTGATGGCGCTGATCATGCGCTCGGAGCTGGCCAACCCGGGCATGCAGTTCGTCAACGACGAGGTCTACAACCAGCTGTTCACCATGCACGGCACGATCATGCTGCTGCTGTTCGCGACGCCGCTGTTCTTCGGCTTCGGCAACGTGCTCATGCCGTTGCAGATCGGCTCGCCCGACGTGGCGTTCCCGCGGCTCAACATGTTCAGCTACTGGCTGTTCCTCTTCGGCGGCCTGATCGCCGCCTCGGGCTTCCTGACCCCCTCCGGCGCCGCCGACTTCGGCTGGTTCGCCTACACGCCGTTGTCCGACGCCGTGCGCTCGCCGAGCGTCGGTGGCGACCTGTGGATCATGGGTCTGTGGATGGCCGGTCTCGGCACCATCCTCGGCGCGGTCAACTTCATCACCACGATCATCTGCATGCGCGCGCCCGGCATGACCATGTTCCGGATGCCGATCTTCGTGTGGAACACGATGGTCACCAGCCTGCTGGTGCTGGTCGCGTTCCCGGTGCTCGCCGGCGCGCTGCTGTCCCTGGAGGCGGACCGAAGACTCGGGGCCCACGTCTTCGACACCAGCCACGGCGGCCCGATCCTGTGGCAGCACCTGTTCTGGTTCTTCGGTCACCCCGAGGTCTACATCATCGCGCTGCCCTTCTTCGGGATCGTCTCCGAGATCCTCCCGGTGTTCAGCCGCAAGCCGATCTTCGGGTACGTCGGTCTGGTCGGCGCGACCCTCGGGATCGCGATCCTCTCGATCGCGGTGTGGGCACACCACATGTTCGTCACCGGCAAGGTCGACCTGCCGTTCTTCTCCGGCATGACGTTCCTGATCGCCGTTCCAACGGGGGTCAAGTTCTTCAACTGGATAGGCACGATGTGGGGGGGATCCATATCCTTCGACACCCCCATGCTCTGGACCATCGGCTTCCTGATCACGTTCCTGTTCGGTGGCCTGACCGGCGTCATCCTGGCCAGCCCGCCGCTGGACTTCCACGTGTCCGACTCCTACTTCGTGGTCGCCCACTTCCACTACGTCGTCTTCGGGACGGTGGTGTTCGCGATGTTCGCGGGCTTCTACTTCTGGTGGCCCAAGATGACCGGGCGGATGCTCGACGAACGGCTCGGCAAGGTGCACTTCTGGATGCTGTTCATCGGCTTCCACACCACCTTCCTGGTGCAGCACTGGCTGGGCGTCGAGGGGATGCCGCGTCGGATCGCCGACTACCTCCCGCAGGACGGGTTCACCACCCTCAACCAGGTCTCGACCGTCGGTTCGTTCCTGCTGGCCGCCTCGACGTTCCCGTTCCTCTACAACGTCTGGATCTCGCGCAACGCGCCGCTGGTCGAGGTCGACGACCCCTGGGGCTGGGGCCGGTCGCTGGAGTGGGCCACGAGCTGCCCACCGCCGCGCCACAACTTCGAGAGCATCCCGCGGATCCGCTCCGAGTCGCCGGCGTTCGACCTGCACCATCCCGAGATCGCGGCGATGGAGATGGAGGACAACTACGCCATGGCCAACGGCGGCCCCGCCGACGCGCCCGACGTGGACGGCCGCGACGACCACCTGCGTGACCAGATGGATGGGGACGACACGTGAAGGTCGAAGCCTGGATCTTCGCGATCACCACGGCGTTCTTCGTGGTGGTCAGCCCGTCGTACTGGCTGATCGCCGGCGACTGGACCGGCACGTCCGCGCTGGTGATGACCACGCTGCTGGCGGCCATGGTGACCCTCTACCTGGGCTTCCACGCCTCCAAGATGGAGCCGCGGCCGGAGGACCGCAAGGACGGCGAGATCGCCGACGGAGCCGGCGAGCTGGGCTTCTTCCCGCCGTACTCCTGGTGGCCGCTGTGGTGCGCCTCCTCGCTGGGCGTGATCGTGTACGCCGTGGCGATCGGTGCCTGGTGGCTGGTCATCATCGGTTTCGGCCTGGGCGGGCTGGCGCTCTGCGGCTGGATCTTCGAGTACTACCGCGGCGAGCACGCCCACTGACCCGACTCGGCAACCGATCGGGCCGGGTGCGCGTCTCAGAGGTGCGCGGAACTCTCCGTGCCCCGACGATTCCCGGTTGGTGGGGGGTCGCGGGTTACATTGAAGCGTCTTTTCTTTACCTCCGGGGAGTCTGATGTCGTTCCTGCGTGCCCGTCGACCGGTGCTGGTCGCTGCTCTGCTCGGCCTCTCCCTGGCTGCGGCCGGCTGTGACCTGGGCGGGTCCGGTCATACCGCCGGTGGCCTGCAGCCCAGCGGGGATCTGGATCCACCCACGGCACCACCGAGCAGGCCGTCGAGCCGGCCGCCGTCGTGACGACCAACGTGCCCCGGGGCGCCGCCGACGTAGCCGTCGACCACCGGGTCGCAGGTCACGCGCCAAGAACGGCCACCTCACCTCGGTCGCCGTCAGCTCGCGGTCCGGCTCGGTCGCCGGACAGCTGTCCGCCGACAGGCAGTCGTGGACCGCCGGCGGCCTCCTCGAGCCCAGCACGTCGTACACCGTGGTGACCTCGGCAGTGTCCGCGGGCGGCAAGACCACGACCCGGACGACCCACTTCCGCACCGCACCGCTCACGCTCGACCAGCAGACCTACCCCTCGATCGCTCCGCTGTCCGGCCAGACCGTGGGCGTCGGCATGCCGGTGATCGTGAAGTTCGACGTGCCGGTGACCGACCGGGCGGCGATCGAGAAGAACCTGCACGTGGTCTCGCAGCCGGCTCAGAAGGGCTCCTGGCACTGGCTCAGCGGCAACGAGGTGCACTGGCGCCCGGTCCACTACTGGCAGCCCGGCACGACCGTCACCGTCAACGCCGACATCAACGGCGTGCCGGCCGGCAACGGCATCTACGGGCAGCTGGACCGCTCGACCACCTTCCACATCGGCGCCTCGCACGTGTACAAGGTCAACATCCAGACCGACCAGCTGCGCGTGTTCGACAACGGCCACCTGACGCGGACGATCCCGGTCACGACCGGGCATGCCCGGGTTCACCACCCGCTCCGGCACCAAGGTGATCATCGAGAAGGATCGTTACCACACGATGAACTCCGAGACGATCGGGATCGACCCCCACAGCGCGCTGGGCTACAACATCAAGAACGTCGAGTACGCCATGCGGCTGACCTACTCGGGCGAGTTCCTCCACGCCGCACCGTGGTCGGTGGCCTCCCAGGGTCACGAGAACGTCTCCCACGGCTGCACCGGGATGAGCACCTCGAACGCCGGCTGGCTCTACAACCACTCGCAGATCGGTGACGTCGTCGAGTACACCGGGTCCTCCAAGCAGATGACCCTCGACAACGGCTACGGCGACTGGAACGAGCCGTACTCGTCGTACGCCCAGGGCTCCGCCCTCCACTGACGCCGAGTCGGCGCAAAGAGACGTCCGAGATCACGCCGAGTCGGCGCAAACAGGCAACGAATCCGCGCCGAGTCGGCGCGTGACAACTCGGCGTCGGGCGGCTGTCCACAGGCTGGCGGGGCAGGGATTGGGTACGTCGTGGCCGAGGGCATCTCCGGGCCATGAATATCTCTGAGAGCCCCTTCCTGACCTCGGCCGCACCTGTTCCGATCGACCGTCCCTTCACGACGAGCTGGGCACGCGCTGCAGGGCGTCGACCCTCGGCGCCTCCGGGCGTGGGTGGCGCCGGGCTCCTGGTGATGCCTGTCCACGGGGTCATGCACGCGGCTCAGCTGACCGACAGCCTGGATCTGAGGCTCGCCTGCCTGCGACTCGTCGTCCCCGAGGACGCAGTCGTCACCGACCGCACGGCTGCCTGGCTGCACGGCGCCCCGATGGTGCTGGAGCCCAACGCGCATCGGCAGGTGCCGCGAGTGGACATGTTCCTGCTCCCCGGAAGCCGGATCCGCCGTGGGGTGGTCCGCAGCGGGCAACGCGAGCTGTTCGCAACCGAGATCGAGGAGCTGGGTGGCGTTCGGGTGACCACGCCACTGCGCACGATCTGCGACCTCGGGATGAAGCTCCCGCGCAAGCAGGCGTTCGCGGCCATGTGCTCGATGCTGAAGGTCGCAGACTTCACCCGTGACGACATCAGGCGACAGGCTGATGTCCGGTTCAAGGGCCACCGGTGGGTCCGTCAGCTGCGGGTCCTGATTCCGCTCTGCGATCCGCGGTTCGAGTCGCCCGGCGAATGCATCCTGGCGCTGATCTGGCTCGAGACGCCGGGACTGCCGCCGTTCGAGCCACAGTGGCGGGTCGACGGGCCGGACGGCTTCTTCTACCTCGACCTCGCCGTTCCCGGGCTGCGCTACGCGGCTGAGTACGACGGTGAGGAGTTCCACGGCCCCGACCAGCGTGCCGCCGACCTGGCCAGGCGTTCGTGGCTGACCGAGACCGACGGCTGGCGCTTCGGCATCTTCGTCGCCGCGGACGTGGCGGGCACGGGTCAGACCGCCTCCGAGCGCCTGATGCACGACATCGCCGGCGCACGCCGTACCTTCGCCGCCCGACGCCGAGTCGTCAGGTGACGACTCGGCGCGATCTGCTGCCTCTTTGCGCCGACTCGGCGTGATCTGGGTGTCTCTTTGCGCCGACTCGGCGGTCAGTGGGAGCGGAGGGGGACGTCGTCGGCGTCGCGGAGCGCGTGGTCGTCGAACTCGTGCCCGGAGGCGGGGTGGTCGAGGCCCGCCTCGAGCTCGTGGACGTGCTCGGCGTGGTGCCGGGCCTCCTCGAGCTCCTCGATCGGTCGGCTTCTGCACGTTGTCGGCGAACATCCCCCGCGACAGCCTGGCCCGGACCCGCTGGATGCGGCTGCCGGGAGCGACGACACCGTGCTCGTCGGTCTCCGACTCGGGGTGTAGAGCTCGTCGCGGTGGCGGGCGGTGATCGTGTACGCCCGCTCTTCGCTGATCGGGAGGTGCCGCTCGGTGTAGGCGCCGTTGGGCGCCCGCATGATGATCCCGGTCTCGTAGCCGTGCAGCAGCCGGTCGTTGTCGGCGCGCTGCAGCCCGATGCACCAACGTCGGGTGATGTAGAACACGATCGGCGGGATGACGAAGACCGCCGCCCGCATGAAGTAGGTGATCGAGTTCAGGTTCATGTGCAGGTGGGTGGCGAGGATGTCGTTGCCGCCGGCCGCCCAGAGCAGGCCGTAGACCGTCACCATGGCGGCCAGGAACGCCGTACGGGTCGGCGCGTTGCGCGGTCGCTGGAGCAGGTGGTGCTCGCGCTTGTCGCCGGTCACCCAGGCCTCGAGGAACGGCCAGCCGATGATCATGCCGAACAGCACCATCGGCGCGACCTGGCCCGGGATGATGACGTTCCAGGAGATCGTGTGGCCCCAGATGGTGGTCTCCCAGTTGGGCATGATCCGGAGCAGACCCTCCGCGATGCCCATGTACCAGTCGGGCTGGGAGCCGGCCGTGACCTTCGACGGATCGTAGGGCCCGTACTTCCAGACCGGGTTGATCGACAGCAGCCCGCCCATCAGCGCGCTGACGCCGAAGACCATGAAGAAGAAGCCGCCGGCCTTGGCCATGTAGACCGGGAGCATCGGGTAGCCGACGACGTTCTGCTCGGTCCGGCCCGGGCCCGGCCACTGGGTGTGCTTGTGGAAGACCAGCAGCAGCATGTGCGCGCCGATGAGCGCGAGCAGCAGGCCCGGGATCAGCAGGATGTGCACCATGTAGAGGCGCGGGATGATCACGTCGCCCGGGAACTCCCCGCCGAACAGGAAGAACGACATGTAGGTGCCGACCACCGGCGTCGCCTTGATCAGGCCGTCGGCGATCCGCAGCCCGGTGCCGGAGAGCAGGTCGTCGGGCAGGGAGTAGCCGGCGAAGCCCTCGATGATGCCCAGCAGGATGCAGCAGGGACCCGATCACCCAGTTCAGCTCACGCGGCTTGCGGAACGCGCCGGTGGCGAACACGCGCATCATGTGCACGAGCATCGCGGCGATGAAGATCATCGCGGCCCAGTGGTGCATCTGCCGCATCAGCAGGCCACCGCGGACGTCGAACGAGATGTGCAGCGTCGAGGAGTACGCGTCGGACATCGGTACGCCGCGCAGCTGGGTGTAGGAGCCCTGGTAGACCGACTCCGACATGCTCGGGTTGAACCAGAACGTCAGGAACACGCCGGTCAGCAGCAGGACCACGAAGCTCCACAGCGCGATCTCGCCGAGCATGAACGACCAGTGGTCGGGGAAGACCTTGCGGAGGTTCTTCCGCATCAACGTGGCCAGCCCGAGCCGGTCGTCGGCCCAGGTGGCGGCCGCGCCGGCCTTGCTCGGCCTCGGAGGCGGTCGCGGGCTCCTCGCGGTTGGTGGTCGCGATCTTGCTCGTGTCGAGGGACATGGTCAGCCTCGCTCCCAGAAGCTCGGTCCGACGGGTTCGGTGAAGTCGCGCTTGGCGGCCAGGTAGCCCTCGTCGTCGACGCGTCAGCTCCAGCTGCGGCAGTGCTCGCGCTGCGGGGCCGAACAGCACGCGGCCCGAGTCGGTGAGGTCGAACGTGGACTGGTGGCAGGGGCACAGCAGGTGGTGGGTGGTGCGCTCGTTCAGCGAGATCGGGCACCCGACGTGGGTGCAGATCTTGGAGTAGCAGACGATGCCGTCGAGCGACCAGTTGAGGGTCTGCGCCGAGACGATGTCCTCGGGCACCATCCGGTTCAGGATCACGGCCGCCTTGGACTTGGTCACCAGCGCCCGTGTGCCCTCGACGACCGGCTGGCCGGCGTTGTCGGTCGCGAAGAGGATCTCGGGCTCGGCGTTCACCAGGTCGCCGATCTCCAGGTCGTGAGGCTTGATCGGCGTTCCGACGACGTCACGGACGACGCGGATCAGGGTGCGGTTCTGGGTCGCCCACCACGCCTGCTCCTCGGGGGTCCAGGTGTCGAGGTCCCAGATCGTGTGGTCGAGGCTGTCGCCGGGAAGGGGCCCGAGGTCGCGCAGCATCACGATCGGCAGGATGCCGAGGAGACCGCCGGCGCCCAGCAGCGTGTTGCGGATCAGCGGCCGACGGCCGAGCCCGGACTCCTCGAGACCGGTCGCGAGGATGCCGACGGTGGCCTCGCGGTCCTCCTGCGAGGACGAGGCGGTGTGGCGCATCTCGACGATCTCGTGGTCGCCCATGAGCTTGCGAGCCCACTGGATGATGCCGGCGCCCATCGCCAGCAGCGTGACCGCCAGGGAGACGCCTAGGGAGACGTTGGAGGCGCCCAGGCCCTCGAAGGTGTCGGTGGTGGGCCCGATCTTGAAGACGATGTAGGAGACGACGAACAGCACCGCGCCGACCATCGCGAGCCCGAAGAGGCCGGCGACCTGACGCTCGGCGCGCTTCTCCGCCTTGGGGTCGACGTCCGTCGGACGCCACTGGTGGGGCTCGAGACCGGGGTTCGCGATGGGCTCGTCGACGCCGACCGGCGTGCGGTCGCCGTGCGTGGTCTCGGGAAGGTTCTCGTCGCTCATTCGGGGTCCCCGCGGAAGTACGAGCGCAGCGAGCAGTTCTGTGGGGTGATCATGCTTCCGCCTTCGTCTTGGAGCGTCCGGGCCGTGTGGGCGGCGATCCAGACCGCCACGCCGACCAGGCCACCGATGCCCACGAGCCACGCGAACATGCCCTCACTCACCGGACCGATGCCGCCGAGCCCGAACCCGCCGTAGCCGGGGTTCTCCTGCAGCGACTGCAGGTAGGCGATGATGTCGCGCTTCTCCTCGACCGAGAGGTTGCCGTTGGAGAAGTTGTCCATGGCCTGCGGCCCGGTGAGCATCGCCTCGAAGATGTACTTCGGCGGCACGCCGCGGATCTGCGGCGCGTAGCCGCCCTGCGGCATCGCGCCGCCGGATCCCTCGAAGTTGTGGCACGCCGTGCAGTTGGTCAGGAAGATCTGGCCGCCGCGGGAGATGGCCGCCTGCCGCTGCTCGGCGGACAGGCCGTCGAGGCTCCAGTCCTTCTCGTTCGGGATCGCCGGGCCGGGGCCGAGCGACGCGACGTACGCCGAGAGCGCGGCGATCTCGTCCGCGGTGTACGACGTCTCCTTCTGCGGGATCTGGGGGCCGGGCTGGACGGCCGGCATCCGGCCGGTGCCGACCTGGAAGTCGACGGCGGCGGCACCGACGCCGACGAGCGAGGGGCCGAGCTGGTTGCCGTCGAGGGTCTCCACGCCCTGGCCGTTGATGCCGTGGCAGAACGAGCAGCCGACGAGGAACAGCTCGCGGCCCTGCTTGATCTGGGCAGCGCTGTTGTCGGCCTGGGCCTGGGCGGGCGAGAACGCGGCGTACAGACCGCCGGTCAGCAGCAGGCCCAGCAGCATGACGAGCAGCCCGGCGACGGGGCCCCGACGGTGACGTGAGAGTCGGCCGAGGGGGCGGTTCAGGAGGCGCACACTCTGTCCTCTACGGGTCACTGGATGAGATAGATGGTCGCGAACAGCCCGATCCACACCACGTCGACGAAGTGCCAGTAGTACGACACGACGATGGCGCTGACCGCCTGCTCGTGGGTGAACCGCTTGGCCAGGAAGGTGCGGCCGAGCACGAACAGGAACGCGATCAGGCCGCCGGTCACGTGGAGGCCGTGGAAGCCGGTGGTGAGGTAGAACATCGTGCCGTAGGCCGAGCTCGGGATGGTGATGCCCTCCTGGACCAGCGAGGCGTACTCGGTGGCCTGGCCGGCGATGAACACCGCAGCCCATGACGTAGGTGAGGATGAACCACTCGCGCAGGCCCCAGCCCTTGACCTTGAACACCGAGCCCGAGCGTCCGACCTGGCCGCGCTCGGCGGCGAAGACCCCCAGCTGGCAGGTCAGCGAGGACAGCACCAGGATCGTGGTGTTGACCGCGGCGAACGGGACGTTGAGCTTCTCGGTGTTCTGCGCCCAGAGCACCGGGCTGACCGACCGGATCGTGAAGTACGACGCGAACAGCGCGGCGAAGAACATCAGCTCGCTGGACAGCCAGATGATCGTCCCGACGCTCACCATGCTCGGTCGGTCGTGGTGTCCGTGGAGCCGGGAGGCCGGGATCGTCGTCGAAGCTGTCGCCACGGGCGCCATTATGTCCCGAGCCGGTCCGGGACGGGCACCCCGACCCCCTCGGGATGGACGACATATTCTCCCAAGCGTGATCCCACCCGCCTTCCACGTCGTCACCGGGGACGACGACGCCCTCCCACGCTTCACGCTCGGGAGGGTCTTCACCGAGTGGGAGCTGGTCTCCTGGGCGACGCTGCTGATCCTCGTGACCACCGGTCTCTACCTGTGGGGCGTGCTCCGGCTGCACTCGCGCGGCGACCACTGGCCGATCGGCCGCACCCTGTCGTTCGTGGTCGTCGGCATGGGCAGCGCCACGCTCGCCACGGTCTCCGGGCTCGCGGCGTACGACGACACGCTGCTCAGCGTGCACATGGTCCAGCACATGGTCCTGGCGATGGTGGTGCCGCTGGCGATGGCGCTCGGTGCGCCGATCACCCTGGCCCTGCGCACCCTGCCGCGCCGCCCCCGGCGCTGGCTGCTGGTGGTCCTGCACTCACGGGTGGCGAAGGTGCTGACGTTCCCGCCGCTGACCTTCACGCTCTTCGTGCTCACCCCGTGGGCGCTCTACTTCTCCGGCTGGTACACCGCCACGCCTGCACAGCGACTACCTGCACGAGATGACCCACTTCCACATGGTGCTCATCGGCTGCCTCTTCTTCTGGCCGCTGGTCGGCATCGACCCGATCCCCGGCCGGATCAGCTACCCGGCCCGGATGCTGCTGGTGGTGCTGACGCTGCCGTTCCACGCCTTCATGGGCGTCACGATCATGGCCCAGAAGCGGCTGATCGGCGGCTCCTGGTACCGCGAGCTCCACGAGGGACCGATGGGAGCCTGGCTGCCTCCGCCGCACGTCGACCAGCAGCTCGCGGGCGGGCATCCTCTGGAGCGCCGGCGACGCCGTCGGCCTGCTGTTCTTCGCAGTCCTGTTCGTGCAGTGGGTCCGCTCGTCGATGCGCGAGGCCGAGCGCGAGGACCGCCGCCTCGACCTCCTCGAGGCGCGCGACGCGCGCGCCGCGAGGCCCGCCTCCGCCGAGCCACCCGGCGTCCCGCCCGGGCAGCCCGTGGGCGCCACGCCGCCGGTCGAGGACTCCCGGTAGCCTTCTGCCCGTGAGCGACTCCCAGGCCGGCCAGGGCACGCTGCGCGTGCTGGTCTACAGCGACGACGTCGACGTCCGGCAGCAGGTCATCCTCGCGCTCGGCCGCCGCCCGCACCCCGACCTCCCCGAGCTGCGAGTACGTCGAGGTCGCCACCGAGCCCGTGGTCCTGCAGAACATGGACGCCGGTGGCATCGACCTGGCGATCCTCGACGGCGAGGCCGTGCCCGCCGGTGGGATGGGCATCGCCAAGCAGCTCAAGGACGAGATCTACCGCTGCCCGCCGGTCCTGGTGCTGATCGGCCGCCCGCAGGACGCCTGGCTCGCCACCTGGTCGCGGGCCGAGGCCGTCGTACCCCACCCGATCGACCCGGTCCGGCTCGCCGAGGCCGTCACCGATCTGCTGCGTCCGCGCGTGCCCGCCCGACCTCGACCGCCTGACGTCCGTGGCGCCCAGCTGGAGCGAGGTGCTCGGCGCCCTCGTTCAGCGACAGGACCTCACCGCCGGAGCAGACCGCCGTGGGCGATGGGGGAGATCCTCGCCGGGGCGGCCACGCCGGCCCAGATCGCCGGCTTCGCGGTCGCGCTGCGAGCCAAGGGCGAGACGATCGACGAGGTCACCGGCCTGCTCGACGCGATGTACGCCGTCGCCACGCCGCTGGCGATCCCCGGCCGGGCCCTCGACGTCGTCGGCACCGGCGGCGACCGCTCGATGAGCGTGAACATCTCCACGATGGCGGCCATCGTCGCCGCCGGCGCCGGCGCACGGGTGGTCAAGCACGGCAACCGCTCGGCCTCGAGCCAGGCCGGCTCCGCCGACGTGCTCGAGGCGCTCGGCATCCGGCTCGACCTGCCGCCCGACCGGGTGGCCCGCCTGGCCGAGCAGGTCGGCATCACCTTCTGCTTCGCGGCGGCCTTCCACCCGGCGATGCGGCACGCAGCGTGCCACGCGCCGCGAGCTGGGCATCGCCACGACGTTCAACGTCCTCGGCCCGCTCGCCAACCCGGTCAAGCCCGCCGCCCAGGCGATCGGCTGTGCCGACCTGCGGATGGCGCCGATCATGGCGGGCGTCCTGGCTCGTCGCGGCGTCGACGCGTGGGTGTTCCGCGGCGACGACGGGCTGGACGAGCTGACCACGACGACCACGTCGCAGGCCTGGCTGGTGCACGACGGCATCGTGACCGCCGTCGGCGGTCGACCCGGCGGCGCTCGGCCTCCCCAGCGCGCGACCGGAGGACCTGCGCGGCGGCGACGTCGCTCACAACGCCGACGTCGTACGCCGGGTCCTCGGCGGCGAGACGGGCCCGGTCCGCGACGCCGTGCTGCTCAACGCGGCCGCCGCGCTCGCGGTCTACGACACTCCCGCGGCGCCGGTCGACGAGGCCCTTCCCCCGGCGCTGGTGCGAGCGGCGGAGGCCGTCGACACCGGCGCCGCCGCCGACGTGCTCGCCCGCTGGGTGGAGGCGTCAGCCGGCTGAGCCGAACCCCGGCGCCACCGCCGGGCCGTCCGACTTCCACGACGCCGGTGCGCGGAGCAGCTCGAGGTCCGTCGGACCGGTGGACGACCCGCCAGCCCTCCGCGCGGTCAGCTGGGTCGCCCAACCGGGACCAGGGCCGCAGCAGGGCGACCCGCGCGCCAGCTCTCGCGCAGGGAGGCGTCCCATCCCGGGTCGACCATGATCAGCGTCGACGTTCCGACGCAGCTCGTCGGTGGTGAACGTGTCGCCGTACCCGTGCATCATCAGGTCGAGCTGGGGGTAGCGCCACATCAGGTAGCCGCCCTGGTTCCAGTCGTCGAGCACCTTGGTGCCGGGCGGCAGTGCGCGCAGCGCCGGGTCCATCCAGGCCGGCTCGTGCGGTGGGTCGGCCGACGTGTGCGGCACCGCCACGGCGAGGGCCACCAGCGCGACCGCCGCACCCCCGGCCACGACGAGCCGCTCGCGTCGCACCGACCGCCGTTCGCCGGCCGAGGAGGTCCTGCAGCGGCGCCGCTGCGAGCGGGGCGAGCATCGCGGCCGCGACCGGGACGGTCCGCTGCGAGTAGACCGCGAACGCCGGCCGCCAGCGCGACGAGCAGGATCTCGGTCCAGTCGTTGTGCCGGCGCCTCCACATCGCGACGACGGTGAGGGCGAACAGTGCGCCGACGGCGACGGCGTACCCGCTCGTCCAGTCCGGCGACCCCCACTCGGCGAAGTAGGAGGAGCGCGACCCGACCGCGGCGACCTCGGTGTACAGCCTCGGGCCGACGGGCGTGAGAGCGGCGACGACCGCCGAGGCCACCGGTACCGCGGCAGCCCGCATCACCAGCCCTCGGGGTGCGCGGTCGAGCGCCAGCCCGACCACCGCCACGGCGCCGATCACCAGGGCCACCGGCCACATCCCGTGGAGCATCGCCCACAGCCAGACGAGGGGGACCAGCCACCAGCGGACTCGGCCGTCGTGGCGAGTGCGTAGCCAGGCGCCGACCACGACCGCGACCAGCAGGTAGCTGACCACCTGCGGCCGCATCGACAGCCCGTTCTGCATCGCGAAGAGGGCGGTCGCGGTCACCGCCGCTGCGACCAGCGGCTCGGCGCGGTCGCGGCACACGACGTAGAGGGCGACGAAGAGCAAGATCTCGAGGAACCCCGACAGCCAGGCCACGCCGGCGAGCCCGAACCAGTCCTCGGTCCTGGCCATCACGATCTCCGAGAGCCACTGGGTCGGCACCCAGTCGCGGGTCGCGAACGTGCTCACGCTGCCGGGGTGGCGCAGCGACCAGCCGTCGAGGAACTCCTGGCCGAAGCGGAGGTGGAAGTAGGTGTCGGTGTTGGTCAGCGTGCGGGCGCAGTTCGCGAACAGCGAGACCAGGATGCCGACGACGACCAGGCCGGCGAGGACGACCCGCGTGCGCGCGAACCGGACGGGAGGGGCGACCTCGACGACCTCGGCGGAGCTCACCGGTGCCGACATGACTGCAGCCTAGGACTCGACCCTCGGACTCCGCGTCGGTCACGAAGTCGATCAGCTCCTCGACCCGGCCGAGCAGGGCCGGCTCGCAGTCGGCGTACGACGTGACGCGCGCGAGGATCCGCCGCCACGCGCGGGCGAGGTCGGCCTGGTCGGCGTGCGGCCACCCCAGGGCCTCGCAGATCCCGTGCTTCCACTCGACGTCGCGCGGGATCTCGGGCCAGGCGTCGAGCCCGAGCCGCTCGGGCTTCACCGCGGCCCAGACGTCGACGTAGGGATGGCCGACGACGAGGACGTGCCGACCGACGGGGGAGCGGCGTACGTCGTCGGCGATGCGGGTCTCCTTGGAGCCCGGCACGAGGTGGTCGACGAGGACGCCGACGCGGCGGCCCGGGCCGGGTCCGAAGTCGCGCAGGTGACCCGCCAGGTCGTCCACGCCACCGAGATGCTCCACGACGACGCCCTCGAGTCGCAGGTCGTCACCCCACACCTTCTCGACCAGCTCGGCGTCGTGCCGGCCCTCGACGAAGATCCGGCTCTCCCGGGCCACCCGGGCGCGGCCGCCCGTGACGGCCACCGACCCCGACGCCGTACGCCGCGGCGCCGCGGGCGCCGTCCGCGTCACGGGGGCCGTGAGGACGACCGGGCGTCCCTCCAGCAGGAAGCCGGGGCCGAGCGGGAAGGTACGGCGGCGGCCGCGGCGGTCCTCGAGCGTCAGCACGTGGAGATCGCGGTCCACCGAGACGATCTCGCCGCACCAGTCGGTCATGACCTCCTCGACGACGAGCCCGGTGGTCGCCTCGGCCGGGGTGGCCCGGCCACGCGCCGGGGCACGCCAGTCGGACGCCAGCACGTCGGAGGAGTAGCGGTCAGGGGTCACCGGGCCACGCTAGGTGGCGCCGGCTGCGGCCCGGTCGAGGCGCGCCGGATCAGGCGGACGAGGCGTCGCCAGGGTCCTCGGACCGGGCCTCGGAGGACGCCGTCGACGATGACGATCCCGATGCGTCATCGACCCCCGTGTCCGCGTCCTCCGAGTCTGTACCCGAGCCTGCGTGCGCGGCCTCCTGCTGAAGCAGGTCGTCGGGCACGTCGTCGTCCACCGGCTGGGCAAGCGGGTTGTCGTCGCTCGGCTGGAGGTCGTCGGGGAGCTGGTCGTCGCGGACCGTCAGCGGGCCGTCCTCGTCGGACGACGCGCCCTCGGGCTCGCTCGGTTCCTGGCTCATGGGTAGTTTCTACGCGGTGGACGGCGGAGGCGTCACACCTGGAAGGGTGGGAAGAGTGCTCCTCTCCGCCAGCCTCCACGTCCGGCCTCCACGCCGGCCTCGACGCCAGCCTCTACGCCAGCGGCAGACTCCGCGCGGCGGGCGGCAGGGCGGCGTAGCCGAGGGCGACGGCGTTGACGAGGCCCTCGCGTGGGAACGGCCACTCGCCCTCGGCCAGCGCCCGGTCCGCGGGCACGCCGGACGCGGCCAGGTCGCGGATGGTCTGGGCGACGATGGCGATGGCATCGCGCTGCTCCTCCACGAAGTCGTGGTCGACGAGCGCGCCGTGCCCCGGCACGACGACCGTGTCGGCGCCCAGCAGGCTGAGCACGACATCGAGCGCGCTCGGCCAGGCCAGCGGATGGGAGTCCACCCCGTAGACCGGCGGGCCGCTCTCCTCGACCAGGTCGCCGGCGAGCAGGACGTCGACGTCGTCGATCCGGACGACCGCATCGCCGTAGGAGTGGCCGCGGCCGGGATGCGCGAGCTCCACCTGCCGGTCGCCGAGATCGAGCACGCGGACGGAGGAGAAGGTGTGGTCGGCGACCACGATCTCGGTCTCGAGGACCTCGGCGCGGCGCGGGTCGTCGGTGGACTCGTCGTACCTCTCCTTGATCCGCTCGCCGGCGTCGATCGTGCGCGCCGCGGCCTCCTCGTGTGCGTGGATGGGCACGCCGCCGAACGCCTCCCGGAACGCCCCGTTGCCGAAGGTGTGGTCGAAGTGCTCGTGGGTGTTGAAGACCGCGGTCACCGGGCCGACCCCCAACGCGCGTACGTCGTCGACGATCGCGCGCGCCGCCCGGCCCGAGGCCTGGGTGTCGACGACGAGCAGCCCGTCCGCACCACCGACCAGACAGACGTTCAGGTCGAACCACTCCTGCCGGGCCACCCACACCCGGTCGGCCACCTCTCGGAATCCCGTCACGCACGTGAGCCTAGTAAGGTTGGCACTCCCGGGTGGTGAGTGCCAGCGGTCCCGGTCCGCAGCCGGAACGAGCCATGACCAGGAGGTGGCGATGCAGGACGAACGCCGCCTCGCCGTGCTCCGTGCCATCGTCGAGGACTACGTCTCGACCCAGGAGCCGGTCGGCTCCAAGGCCCTCGTCGAGCGCCACGGCCTCGGCGTCTCCCCTGCCACGGTGCGCAACGACATGGCCGCGCTGGAGGAGGAGGGGCTGATCACCCAGCCACACACGAGCGCCGGGCGGGTGCCGACCGACAAGGGGTACCGGCTCTTCGTCGACCGGCTGACCACCATCAAGCCGATGAGCGCGGCCGAGAAGCGCGCCATCGCGACCATCCTCGACGGCGCGGTCGACCTCGACGACGTCGTCCAGCGGTCGGTGCGGCTGCTCGCGCAGCTCACCCACCAGGTCGCGCTCGTCCAGTACCCCACGCTCTCGCGCTCGACGGTGCGTCACGTCGAGCTGATCGCCCTGGCCGAGACGCGGGTGCTGACGGTGCTGATCCTCAGCAGCGGCCGGGTGGAGCAGCGACTGGTCGACCTCGACGCACCGCTGGACGAGGAGGCCCTCTCGGCCGTCCGTCACCGGGTCGCCGGCGCTGCCACCGGTCACGTCATCGCCGACGCGAGCACCGCACTCGCAGACCTGCCCGCCCCGCCGGACGAGGCCGCAGCCCAGGCCCGGGTGATCGACGTCCTCGTCGACGCCATGTCCGACCACCGCTCCTCCGAGCGTGTGGCCGTCGGTGGCGCCGCCAACCTGGCCCGCTTCGGCGACAGCTTCGAGCTCTCCGTGCGACCGCTCCTGGAGGCGCTCGAGGAGCACGTCGTCCTGCTCAAGCTGCTCGGCGAGGCCCACGCCGGCGGCACCGTCACGGTGCGGATCGGCCATGAGAGCCCCTACCAGCAGTTCGCCAGCACCAGCGTGGTCGCCACCGGCTACGGGCTGGGCGACGAGGCGATGGGCAACCTGGGCGTGGTCGGCCCCACCCGCATGGACTACCCGGGGACGATGGCAGCGGTGCGCGCCGTCGCCCGCTACGTCTCCCGCATCCTCGACGAAGCCTAGGACAGATGACTCCCGATCCCGATCTCTACGCGCTGCTCGGCGTCCCACGCGACGCCGACCCCGACGCGATCAAGAAGGCCTACCGCCGGCTCGCCCGGCAGCTGCACCCCGACGTCAACCCCGACCCGGAGACGCAGGAGAGGTTCAAGGAGGTCTCGCGCGCCTACGAGATCCTCAGCGACCCCCAGAAGCGGGCGGTCTACGACCGGGGCGGCGACGCCTTCCCCGGCGGCGGCGGCTTCGGCGCCGGCTTCTCGTTCACCGACATCATGGACGCGTTCTTCGGCGGCCAGGCACCGAGCGGCCAGGGCCGCGGCCCGCGCCCGCGCGTGCACCGCGGCCAGGACGCCCTGATCCGGATGGAGGTCTCCCTGGCAGAGGCGGCGTTCGGCGTCACGCGCGAGCTCAAGGTCGACACCGCCGTCCTGTGTACGACGTGCCAGGGCGAGGGCACGGCGCCCGGCACCCACCCGGTGCCCTGCGAGACCTGCCGCGGCACCGGCGAGGTCGCCCACGTGCAGCGCTCGTTCCTCGGCGAGATCCGCACCCTGCGTCCGTGCTCGGCCTGCCGGGGCTTCGGCACGCTGATCCCCGACCCGTGCCGCGAGTGCTCGGGTGACGGGCGGGTCCGCGCCCGCCGTTCGATCACCGTGAAGATCCCGGCCGGGGTCGACAACGGCACCCGCGTCCAGCTCGCGGCCCAGGGTGAGGTCGGCTCGGGCGGCGGTCCCGCGGGCGACCTCTACGTCGAGGTCCGGGTGACACCCCACCCCGTCTTCACCCGCGAGGGCACCGACCTCCACTGCACGGTCACGGTCCCGATGACGGCGGCCGCGCTCGGCACGACGCTGACGATGCCGACCCTCGAGGCCGACGTCGAGTCGGGGGCGGGCAGCGGGGTCGAGACGGAGTTCGAGCTCGACGTGACGGCCCGGCACCCAGTCCGGCAGCGAGCACAACCTGCGCGGGCGCGGTGTCCCGGGGCTCCGGGGCGGTCGAGGCGACCTCGTCGTCACGATCGTGGTCGACACCCCGACCCGGCTCGACCCGCGCCAGGAGGAGCTCCTGCGCGAGCTGGCAGCCATCCGGGGCGAGGAGAAGCCCGACGGGAAGCTCACCCCGGGCGGCAGCAAGACCTTCTTCGGCCGCATCCGCGACGCCTTCAACGACCACTGAGACGACGCCCGATGTCGCTGCCGGTCCACTGGGTCGAGTCGCTCGCCGGCGTCGGCCCGGGTGACCTGGTCGAGGTCGAGGGCGACGAGGCCCACCACGCGGTCGCCGTACGCCGCCTCCGCGCCGGCGAGCCGCTCGCCCTCACCGACGGCGCCGGTACGACGGTCACCGGCGTGGTCCGCGCGACCGGCAAGCGACGGCTGACCGTCGAGGTCGTGGACGTCGCGACCGCGCCGGAGCCCGAGCCGCGGGTGACGGTCGTCCAGGCGCTGCCCAAGGGCGACCGCGGCGAGCTCGCGGTCGAGGTCCTCACCGAGGTCGGCGTCGCGACCGTCGTGCCCGTGGGCCGCCTCCCGGTCGGTGGCCGTCTGGCGCGGCGAACGGGCCGAGAAGTCGCTGGCCCGCTGGCGCAGCACGGCGCGCGAGGCCGCCAAGCAGGCGCGGCGTGCGTGGTTCCCCCGCGTGGAGCCGATGGCCACGACCGAGCAGGCGTGCGCGCTCGTCGGCGTCGGCCGACCTCGCGCGTCGTGCTCCACGAGGACGCCTCCGACTGCCTCGCGTCGTTCGACGTGCCGGTCGACGGGCTCGCTCCTCGTGGTGGTCGGGCCCGAGGGCGGGCTGACCGACGACGAGGTCGCCGCCTTCGCGGCCGCCGGCGCACACGCCGTACGCCTGGGTGACGAGGTGCTGCGTACCTCGACCGCCGGCGTCGTCGCCGTCGCGGCGCTGCTGTCGCGGACCGGCCGCTGGGCTACTTGACCTCGATCGTGCGGGTGTCGGTGTCGGGGTGTCCCTGACCCGACGGGTCGTCGTTCTGCGCGACGAGGGTGTACTCACCCGGCGGCACCTTGGTCGTGTCGAGGGTGACGGTCCAGGGGTACAGCTTGTTGCCGCCCTGCCCGCCGATCGTCGGCCTGACGAGGTACTTCCTCCCGTTGCGCTCGAGATAGATCACCGAGGTGCCCTCGAAGGAGTTGTTCGTCCCGGTCACCGTCAGCTTCCCCGAGACCTGGTCGCCCTCGTTGGGCGAGGAGATGTTGACGAGGGAGAGCGTCTTGAGGATCGGCGCGTTGCCGATCGGCTGGGAGATGTCGACGCCGAGCAGCGTCGGATGCGCCCCGGGCGGCTTGCGTCCGACCGTGAAGACGACGGGCTCCCGCTTCCCGATCGCAGCCTGGGCCGTGTAGACCAGCTGCTGGACGGCGGCCCGCGCCTCGGCGGCGGTCATGCTCGTGGGACGCTGCGCGATGCCGGTGTTCCTCAGAGCGATCTGCAGCGTGTGCCCGGCCCCGGTCGACTCGTACCGCGCGTAGTCCAGCGACGCGACGTTCGCGCCAGGGTGTGCGGTAGTCGGGATCGAGCGGGCTGGTCGCCATCGCGTCGTGCACGGCCTCGGTGAGCACGTCGCGGCCCTTGCCACCCGGGTCGGCCGCCGGCAGGTGCGGTCCGCGATGCCACTCGCGGAAGAGCACCGGCCTCCCGGCCGCGTTGGCGCCGACGTAGTAGACGGCGTACGCCTGGGCGCCGGTGGTGGCGGCCGGAGGTGACGTCGAGGGCGAGGAGGGTGAGGAGGGCGGCGTCGCGGAGTCGGTCGCCGTCGCCGTCGCTGACCGGGGACGTCGTGTGGCGGCTGTGCGCCGGGCCGGCACCGAGACCGTTGCTGCCGTCGTCGGGGCCGGAGAGTGCGTTGGTGGTGAAGGCGATCACGCCGATCACGGCGGCGCTGGCGACCGCGCCGGACAGGGCGTAGAGCCAGGGTCGCGGTCGGGACATCGGAACCACCTGGGGGTCGGGGCGGACGGAGGCACGGATCTCGGCGATGCGGTCCCGCGGCTCGATGTCGGAGACCGCGTCGGAGAGCAGCCGCCGCAGCTGGTCGTCGTCGTTCATCGGGTCTCCTCGAGGGTGGGACCGAGGACGGCCCGGAGCGCGGCGGCGCCCCGGGAGGCGTGGCTCTTGACCGCACCGCGGCTGATCCCGAGGACGTCGGCGATCTCGGCCTCGGAGAGATCGAGGTAGTAGCGCAGGGCCAGCACCTCGCGCTGGCGACGCGGGAGACCGCGCAGGGCGTCGAGCACGGTGCCGCGCCGCTCGAGGTCGTACGCCGTGTGGTCGGCGCCTGCCTCGTGCGCCGGCGAGCGCCTCGCGCTCGGCGTGCCGCCGGACCACCGAGAGGTGCCGCAGGTGGGAGCGGGAGCGGTTGACGACGCTCTGGCGGAGGTAGGCCAGCGCCTTGTCGGGGTCGTGCGAGCCGGCCCCACTTGGAGTGCATCGCGACGAAGGAGTCCTGGACGACCTCCTCGGCGGCGCCCTGGTCGTGGAGGAGCATGACCGCGAGCCGCACGAGTCGCCGCCAGTGCGCGACGTACAGCACCTCGAGCGCCTCGTCGGCGCTCCAGCCGCCTCGTCACGTCGGGCATCAGCCGGACCTCTGCATGTCCGATCACGGTAGTGGCACGCGCGCCGTACCCCCGAGGTTTACGTGCGTGGCCCGCGACATTTCATGACGACGATGGCGGCCGTGGAGGACGACTGCCTGTTCTGCCGGATCGTCGCCGGGGAGATCCCGGCCGACGTCGTGGCGCGAGACCGAGACGCCGTGGCCTTCCGCGACCTCAACCCGCAGGCGCCCGCTCCACGTCCTCGTCGTACCGCGGCAGCACGTCGCCGACGCCGCCGAGCTCGCCGACCAGGATCCCGCGACCGTGGCCGAGCTGGTCGGCCTCGCCCGCCAGGTCGCCGCCGACGCCGGCCACGACAGCTACCGCCTGGTGTTCAACACCGGCGCCGACGCCGGCCAGACCGTGTTCCACGCCCACCTGCACGTGCTGGCCGGACGGGAGCTGACGTGGCCTCCCGGCTGAGCCTGCGCGCGGCCCTCGCCGCCGGCGCGCTCGCCCTGGTCGCGGCCTGCGGCACGCTCGCCGCGCTCGACCGACGCCGCCCAGGACGCACCGACCGTCCGCGCGCCACGAGCAGCAACCAGCCCGTGGGCGAGCCCGCCGCATCCGGTGGCGGCCGTCAAGCCGAAGCCGCTGCGCGCGGGCGAGTCCCGGATGACGCTGCGGATCCCGGAGTCCTACACGCCGTCCGCGCCCAACGGCGTGGGGACCGACGACTACCGCTGCTTCCTGCTCGACCCCCACCTGGCGCAGGACATGTATCCTCACCGGCACGTTCGTGAAGCCCGACAACCGCAACGTCGTCCACCACGTGATCCTCTACCGCGTCGACCCCGTCGCAGGACGCCGCGGCCGAGCGGCTCGACGCCGCCGACCCGGGCGAGGGCTGGACCTGCTTCGGCGACAGCGGCCTGCCCAACAGCTCCGACCTCGACAACGCGCCCTGGCTCGGTGCCTGGGCGCCGGGGCCACCGAGTCGGTCGACCGCGCCGGGCTTCGGTACGCCGCTCGCCGCGGGCAGCAAGATCGTCATGCAGGTCCACTACAACCTGCTCGGCGGACCCGGGCCGGACCGCTCGGCGACCCTGCTCCGGCTGGCACCCGGGTCCGAGAACCTCACGCCGCTGACGACCATGCTGCTGCCGGCACCGGTCGAGCTGCCCTGCCGGCCGCGGCCACACCGACAACATGCTGTGCGACCGCACCGCGGCCATCGCCGACGTCGTGAAGCGGTTCGGTCCGGTCGGCCAGACCAACAACTGGCTCGACGTGCTCTGCAACGAGAAGCCGAAGGCGTCGCAGGTCACCTCCTGCTCGCGGACGGTGACCGCAGCCGACCACGATCCGTGGCGTCGCCGGCCACATGCACCTGCTCGGTCGCTCGATCAAGATCGAGGTCAACCCCGGCACGCCCCGGGCGAAGACCGTGCTGGACATCCCGGTCTGGGACTTCGACAACCAGGGCTCCAAGCCGATCAAGCCGGTGCCGCTGAAGGTCGGCGACACCCTGAAGGTCACCTGCAAGCACGTCCAGTGGCTGCGCGACAAGCTGCCGGCGTTCCAGGGCCAGCCCGACCGCTACGTCGTGTGGGGCGAGGGGACGATGGACGAGATGTGCCTGGGCATCCTCACCGTCACACATCCCTGAGGAGCACCCGCGAGTACGGCGTGCGGTCGGCCAGGTGGCGGACCTGCGCAATGCGTTGGTAGGCCCACCGGCACGCCCGTAGCATGGGACGCCTGATGACAGAGACCCAACCAGCCCAGGGCGCCCGCCACGTGGTCGTGGTGCCCGGCAGCATCGACATGGTCAGCCTCCTCGGCCCCGGTGACGACCACCTCAGCCTGATCGAGCGGTCCTTCGACCTCCGGCTGCACGTGCGTGGCAACCGGATCACGCTCGAGGGCGACCCCGGTGAGGTGGCGCTCGCCGAGCGCCTGCTCGACGAGCTCGTCACCCTGATCCGCACCGGGCAGGGGATCAGCGGCGAGACCGTCGAGCGCGTGCTCGCGATGCTCCGTGCCGAGACCACCGAGCGACCCGCCGACGTGCTGTCGCTGAACATCCTGAGCAACCGCGGCCGCTCGATCCGGCCGAAGACCCTGAACCAGAAGCGCTACGTCGACTCCATCGACAAGCACACGATCACCTTCGGGATCGGCCCGGCCGGCACCGGCAAGACCTACCTCGCGATGGCGAAGGCCGTGCAGTCGCTGCAGGCCAAGCAGGTCAACCGGATCATCCTGACCCGCCCCGCGGTCGAGGCGGGCGAGCGGCTCGGCTTCCTGCCCGGCACCCTGAGCGAGAAGATCGACCCCTACCTGCGGCCGCTGTACGACGCCCTGCACGACATGGTCGACCCCGACTCGATCCCGAAGCTGCTGGCGGCGGGCACGATCGAGGTGGCCCCGCTCGCCTTCATGCGCGGTCGCTCGCTCAACGACTCGTTCATCATCCTCGACGAGGCCCAGAACACCTCGCCGGAGCAGATGAAGATGTTCCTGACCCGGCTTGGGCTTCGGCTCCAAGATCGTGGTCACCGGCGACGTCACCCAGGTCGACCTGCCCGGCGGGGTGAAGTCCGGCCTCCGGGTCGTCGAGGGGATCCTCGGCGAGATCGAGGACGTGTCCTTCCAGCGGCTGACGGCCCACGACGTCGTGCGGCACAAGCTGGTCGGCCAGATCGTCGCGGCGTACGACGAGTTCGACGCGCACGGGCCGCTGCTGTCGAGCCGTTCCGCCGGCGACGACGCCCGGTGACGGCGCCAGACCACCCGATGAGCATCGAGGTCCTCAACGAGTCCGGCTACGAGCTCGACGTGACGCGGCTGGCCGCCCTGAGCCGGTTCGTCATGGACCGGATGCGGGTCCACCCGCTCGCCGAGCTGTGCGTCAAGGCCGTCGACGAGCCGACCATCGCCACGCTCAACGAGCAGTGGATGGAGAAGGAGGGGCCGACCGACGTCCTCGCCTTCCCGATGGACGAGCTGCGGCCCGGCCTGGTCAACGAGGACCCCGAGGAGGGCGTGCTCGGCGACCTCGTGCTCTGCCCTGCCGTCGCCGAGCGGCAGGGTGAGACCGCCGGCCACGGCACCGAGGCCGAGATCGAGCTGCTGACGGTGCACGGCATCCTCCACCTCCTCGGCTACGACCACGCCGAGCCCGAGGAGCACGCGGAGATGTTCGGGCTCCAGGACCAGCTGCTCGCCGCCTGGCGAGCCGACGGGTGAGCGACCCGACCGGGGGCCCGGCAGGGCTGGTGCTGGCAGCCGTCCTGGTCGTCCTCGCGGGCGTCTTCTCCGCCGCCGACGCCTCGCTCGCGACGTACTCCCGCGCCCGCGCCGAGGAGCTCGTCGGCGAGGGCCGTCCCGGCGCCCGGCGCCTGGTGACGCTGCTCGACGACCGCGCCCGCTACCTCAACACCGCGCTCTTCCTGCGGCTGCTTCTGCGAGACCAGCGCGGTCGTCCTGGTCACGCTCGAGATCCTCCGCTGGTACGACGGCGAGCGCTGGCCGACGATCCTCACCACGGTCGGCGTCATGCTCGTCGTCTCGTTCGTCGTGATCGGCGTCGCCCCCCGCACCCTCGGCCTCCAGCGGTCCGACCGGGTGGCGCCCGTCGCGGCCACCGTCCTGACCTTCGCGACCCGGATCCTCGGGCCCATCCCGCAGCTGCTGATCCTCGTCGGCAACGCGATCACCCCGGGCCGCGGCTTCCGCGAGGGTCCCGTTCTCGACGGAGACCGAGCTGCGCGAGCTGGTCGACTACGCCGAGGCGTCGTCGGTGATCGAGTCGGGCGAGCGGGCGATGATCCACTCGGTCTTCGAGTTCGGCGACACCATCGCGCGCGAGGTGATGGTGCCGCGCGGCGACGTGGTCTACATCGAGCGCTACAAGAACCTCCGCCAGACGCTCTCGCTCTTCCTGCGCAGCGGCTTCTCCCGGGTGCCGGTGATCGGCGAGAACCTCGACGACATCGTCGGCTTCGCCTACCTCAAGGACGTCGTCCGCCGCGACTTCGAGGCGCCCGAGGTGGAGTTCACCCAGCGGGTCGAGGAGGTGATGCGGCCGGCCCTCTACGTGCCCGAGTCCAAGCAGGTCGACGCGCTGCTGTCGGAGATGCAGGCCACGCGCCAGCACATCGCGGTCGTCGTCGACGAGTACGGCGGCACCGCCGGCCTGGTCACCATCGAGGACCTCCTCGAGGAGATCGTCGGCGAGATCACCGACGAGTACGACCGCGGACCAGGTCGAGGCCGCCACGCTCGACGACGGCTCCGTCCGGGTGTCCTCGCGCTTCCCGATCGACGACCTCGACGAGCTCTTCGGCTTCGACGTCGAGGAGGACGACGTCGACAGCGTCGGCGGGCTGATGGCCAAGCACCTCGGCCGCGTCCCGATCCCCGGCTCCCACGTCGACGCCCACGGGCTGCGGTTCGTGGCCGAGGCGGCGACGGGCCGGCGTAACAAGATCGAGAGCGTGCTGATCAGCCGGCTGTCCCGCCGAGGAGGCCTCCGGCTCCGGCTGAGGTGGTGGGGTGGTGTGCTGCTTCATCACGGTATGTGGGGAAGCCGGAGGTTCCCTCGATGAATTCATCGTGGGACGTGCTGGTTCGGCGACATACCTTGATGAAGCGACCCCACCGTCCCCGCTAGCCTCGGCCGGCATGACCAGTCTTTCCGCCGAGGACCAGAAGCTGGTGACGCTGGCGCGGGCCACGATGGCGCGCACGCGGGCGCCCGAGGGGGCGGCGGTGCGCGACCTCGACGGCCGGACCTACGCCGCCGCGTCCGTCGACCTGGCCTCGCTCCGGCTCACGGCCCTCGAGGTGTGCGTGGCGATGGCGGTCGCGTCCGGGAGCCGGGGCCTCGAGGCGGCGGTACGGCTCGGCGGCGACGAGGTCCCGGACCTGCGCGCGGTCCGGGAGTTCGGGGGCGAGGCCGTGGTCGTCCATCTCGGTGACCCGCGCGGTCAGGTCCTGGGCCCAGCGTGACGGCCGCCGCGGCGGGGACGTTCCGACTCGGCGACCGGACGGTGAACCGCCTCGGCTTCGGCGCCATGCGCCTGACCGGCAGCGCCGGGATGGGACGCGGTACGTCGCGACCCGTCGACCAGTCGGTCGCGGTGCTCCGGCGCGCGATCGAGCTCGGCGTGAACCACGTCGACACCGCGGCGTTCTACTTCTCGGCCGACAGCGCCGCGAACCGCGTCATCCGGACCGCGCTGGCGCCGTACCCGGGCGACCTGGTGATCGTGACCAAGGTCGGTCCGCGCCGCGACCCGGACGGCACCTGGCTGGACTGGGCGCGCCCCGAGGACCTCCGGCTGGACGTGGAGCGCAACCTGACCGAGCTCGGACTCGACCGGCTCGAGGTCGTCAACTACCGCAGCAACGGCAGGGACGACGTGGCCGCGGCCGTGGCCGCGCTCGCGTCGCTCCGCGACGAGGGCCTGCTCCGTCACGTCGGCGTCTCCAACGTCGACCTCGCCGGGCTCGAGGCGGCGCGGAGCGTCGCGGAGGTCGCCTGCGTGCAGAACCGGCACGCACCCGGCTACGAGCGCTCCGACAGCTCGGACCTGCTCGCGGCCGTGCCGTGAGCACGGCCTCGCCTTCGTCCCGTTCTTCACCATCGCCGGGCGGTCGCGCGAGGGCGCGGCGGAGGAGCAGTACGACGCGGTGCAGACGATCGCGGACGCCCATGGCGCGACGCCTGCCCAGGTCCGGATCGCGTGGACCCTCGCGCTGGGGCCGCACGTGCTGGCCATCCCCGGGACCGGCGACCCGGGCCATCTGGAGGAGAACGTCGCCGCCGCTTCGTTGCGCCTCACCGGCGACGACCTGGCGGCGCTCGGTGCCCTGACCTGACCTGAAAGGGTGTCAACCGGACCCCCTCTCCGTTCCGGCGCCGAGCGGAGTATGTTCTCGTCCGTGGTCACTGGTCTGCCCGCCCATGAGGCTGCGGTCGCGCGCCTGCGTGCGTCGTACGACGCCATCCCGGTCGGGCCAGTCGGTCCGGCTGGCCAAGAAGACCTCCAACCTCTTCCGGCCCCGCGCGGCCACGGGTGCGCCGGGGCTCGACGTCTCCGGACTGGGCGGGGTGATCTCGATCGACGTCGAGGGCCGCACGGCCGACGTGCAGGGCATGTGCACCTACGAGCACCTGGTCGACGAGACGCTGCCCCACGGGCTGATCCCCTACGTCGTGCCGCAGCTGCGGACGATCACGCTCGGCGGTGCGGTCAGTGGTCTGGGCATCGAGTCGACGAGCTTCCGCAACGGCCTGCCCCACGAGTCGGTCGTCGAGATGGACATCTTCACCGGCTCCGGCGACGTCGTGACGACGCTGCCCGGCGAGGACCTCTTCGAGACCTTCCCGAACTCCTACGGCTCGCTCGGCTACGCCACCCGCCTCCGGATCCGCCTCGAACCGGTGCCGGCGTACGTCTCGCTGCGCCACGTGCGCTTCGACGACGCCGGCCTGCTCGGCAAGACGATCACCGCGATCATGGACACCGGTGAGTACGACGGCGTCCGGGTCGACGGCCTCGACGGCACGGCGTTCGCTCCCGGGGAGTACTACCTGACCCTGGCGCAGTGGGTCGACGCCCCGGTCGCCTCGAAGGGCGGCGCCCCCGAGCCGAGCGACTACACCGGCCGCGAGATCTACTACCGCTCGATCCAGCAGCGCGAGACCGACCTGCTGACGATGTACGACTACCTGTGGCGCTGGGACACCGACTGGTTCTGGTGCTCGCGGGCGTTCGGTGCCCAGCACCCTGTCGCGCGCCGGGTGTGGCCGCGCCGCTGGAAGCGGTCCGACGTCTACTACCGGATGGTCGGCCTCGACCACCGCCTCCACGTCGGCGCCTGGCTCGACCGCCGCAAGGGCAATCCCGAGGGTGAGCGGGTGGTCCAGGACGTCGAGATCCCGGTCGACCTGCTCCCGGAGTTCCTCGACTGGTTCGATGCCGAGGTCGGCATGCGACCGGTCTGGCTCTGCCCTCTCATCGCGAGCCAGAAGTGGCCCACCTACCCCCTCGCCCCCGGCGAGATCTACGTCAACGTCGGCTTCTGGGGGAACGTCCCGGTCGGGCCCGAGGCGCCGAACGCGCCGCGCAACCGCGCGATCGAGGCGAAGGTCCACCAGCTCGGCGGCCACAAGTCGCTGTACTCCGAGGCGTTCTACGACCAGGAGACGTTCGACCTGCTGTACGACGGCGCCCAACCTGGCCGCCGTCAAGAGCCGGTACGACCCGGATGACCGGCTGACCACCCTCTATGACAAGGCGGTGAGGAGACGATGACAGGCACACGACTGGGGATCGCCGACGCTTTCGAACAGCTGATCCAGGGTCCGCTGCCCCTGCGCTTCACGGCGTACGACGGCAGCGCGAGCGGGCCCGAGGACGCGCCGTTCGGCTTCGATCTTCGCAACGAGCGCGGGCTGGCCTACCTGATGACCGCGCCCGGCGACCTCGGGCTCGGTCGGGCCTACGTCACCGGCGACCTCGTGGTGACCGGCGTACACCCGGGCGACCCGTACGACGGCCTCAAGGCGCTGCAGAAGGGCCTCAAGCTGCGCCGTCCGTCGCCGGCCGAGCTGGTCAAGATCGTCGCCGGGCTCGGGATCTCCCACCTCCGTCCCCCGACGCCGCCCAAGGAGGAGACGCTCCCGCGTTGGCGTCGGGTCGTCGAGGGCGTGCGCCACTCGCGTACCCGCGACCGGGAGGCGATCCACCACCACTACGACGTCTCCAACGCGTTCTACGAGTACGTCCTCGGCCCGTCGATGACCTACACGTGCGCGGTCTTCCCGAACGAGGACGCGACGCTGGAGCAGGCGCAGCACTACAAGTACGACCTCATCGCCCGCAAGCTCGACCTGAAGCCGGGTATGCGGCTGCTCGACGTCGGCTGCGGCTGGGGCGGGATGGTCCGCCACGCCGCGCAGCACTACGGCGTGAAGGCCCTGGGCGTGACCCTGTCCCGCGAGCAGGCCACCTGGGCGCAGGAGAAGATCAAGGACCTGGGCCTCGACCACCTCGCCGAGGTGCGTCACAGCGACTACCGCGAGGTCACCGAGACCGGCTTCGACGCGGTCAGCTCGATCGGACTCACCGAGCACATCGGGGTGCGCAACTACCCGTCGTACTTCGGCTTCCTGCGTGACCGGATGCGCCTGGAGGGGCGGCTGCTCAACCACTGCATCACCCGGCCGCACAACCGGCACACCGAGACCGGCGCCTTCATCGACCGCTACGTCTTCCCCGACGGCGAGCTGATCGGCTCCGGGAAGATCATCACCGAGGTCCAGAACGCCGGGCTCGAGGTGCAGCACGAGGAGAACTTCCGGCTGCACTACGCCCGGACGCTGGCCGGCTGGTGTCGCAACCTGGAGGAGAACTGGGACGCGTGCGTCGCCGAGGTCGGCGAGGGCACGGCGCGCGTGTGGGGCCTCTACATGGCCGGCTCGCGGCTGGCCTTCGAGCGCAACGAGATCCAGCTCCACCACGTGCTCGCGACCAAGACCGACGACGCGGGACACGACGGCTACCCGCTGCGGCCCACGTTCGCCGAGGACGCGACGTACCCCGCCTGACGGCGGCCGGTCACCAGGAAGGGTCGGGCGACACGACGAGGCCGCTGCGGAGGCGCCGCCGTCTCAGCAGCCGCCAGCCGGCGATGACGGCCAGGGCGTAGGCGGCGCCGGCGATCTCGTCGACGACGTAGTGCTCCCCGCCGTAGAGCAGGGAGAAGCCCATCGCGAAGGGGTAGCAGGCCAGCAACGCCTTCTGCCACCACTTCTTGCCGAACCAGAAGAAGCCGGCCGCCAGCGTCGCGTACGCCGTGTGCAGCGACGGCATGGCCGCGACCGGGTTCACGAGGTACTGCCCCTGGCTGACCATGCCGCCGACCATGTGCAGCCCGATCAGGTCGAAGCCCTCGGACGTGAAGCGCCCCACCGGCGGGCCCGGGAACACCCCGCCGCTGTCGGCCAGCCAGGGCGGCGCCATCGGGTAGAGGAAGTACGTCGCCACCCCGGCGACCGCCAGCACGATCACCATCCGCATCCAGATCAGGAACCGCGGCCGGTTGCGGATCCACAGGACGACGGCGACGGTCGGCATCACCAGGAAGTGGCTGCAGTAGACCAGGCTCACGAAGACGCCGATCAACGGGATCGACGTACCGGGGTGGAAGTGCTCCTGCACCCACGTCGTCGGCATCATGCCGTTCCCGCCGAGCAGGCGGCCCAGCCACTGGTCGAAGGCGATCGGGAAGTGCACGTGCAGCGGCAGTCCGAGGTCGTTGTTGACGTCGGTGATCGGGTAGGTCTTTGCGTGCACCTGCGCATCGGAGTACGGCGACGCGTAGCCGCGGCTGTAGTCGTAGGCCAGCAGCACCGCCTGGAACGGCAGCCAGTCGATCACCATCTGCCACCAGGCGGCCCAGCCGCGGCCGAGCACCGCGATGGTGAGGAACACCAGGATGCCGGCGTAGATCCCGAGCCGGTCGGTCGGGACGCCGACCAGCCCGATGAACACCAGCAGCCCGAGGGCATAGGCGGTGAAGGCGGCGTAGCGCACGTAGCGCCAGCGCCATCCGGTCCAACGCATCCGCTCGGGGCCGACGACGCGGTGGCCGGTCTCCTCGGTGAGGTCGGTCGCGGTCACCCGGCGATGCTAACGGGCGAACGGTCGCGCACTAGATTGGGCGCGATGAGCACCAGGGCCCAGCGGTACGACGCGGAGGTGCTCTCGCGTGTCCAGGTGTCTCCGCATCTGCTCCGGCTGACGCTCTCCGCACCCGGTCTGGAGTCCACCGGGATCGCCGACGAATGGGTCGGGCTGGTGCCTCCAGGGCAGTTCCAGGTGCGCTACTACACGGTCCGCGTACTCGACGGTGACCGCCTCGTGCTCGACGTGGTCGTCCACGAGGAGGGCCTGGTCACCGACTGGGCGACCGGCGACTGCGAAGGCGACCGGGTCGTGGTCACGGGGGCTCAGGGCTCCTTCGAGCCGCCGGCGGACGCCGCCTGGCTGCTGCTCGTCGGAGACCTCACCGCGATGCCGGCGATGGCCCGGATCGCCGAGACCAGCGGCCTGCCCGACCCACATCTGGGCCGAGGTGCCCGACGACCTGGCCGGCTACCTCCCCGGCGGGGCCGAGGTGACCTGGCTGACGCCCCCGGCCGAGGGCCGGTCGCGGCTGGCCGAGGTCGTGGAGGGCATCGACTGGCCCGAGGGTGAGGGCTACTTCTGGATGGCGGGGGAGTCCGCCCAGATGCGCGCCATCCGCAAGCACCTGATGCGCGAGCGGCGCCTGCCCAGCACGGCGTACGACGTCATGGGCTACTGGCGGGCGGTCGCGGCCCGCCAGCCGCGGTCGGTCGACCCGGGGCCGATCTGGCAGGCCGGCAAGGCGGCCGGGCACAGCGACGAGGAGATCTGGGCGGCGTACGACGAGGCGCGCGGTGGCTGACCACGACGCGTCGTACCGCAGCGGCTTCGCGTCGTTCGTCGGCCGGCCCAACGCCGGGAAGTCCACCCTGACCAACGCGCTGGTCGGTCAGAAGATCGTGATCACCTCCGACAAGCCGCAGACCACCCGCACCGTGGTGCGCGGCATCGTCAACCGCGACGATGCCCAGCTGATCCTGGTCGACACCCCGGGTCTCCACCGCCCCCGCACCCTGCTCGGTGAGCGGCTCAACGACCTGGTCCGAGCCACCTGGTCCGAGGTCGACGTCGTCGCGGTGTGCTTCCCGGCGAACGAGAAGATCGGCCCCGGCGACCGGTACATCGTCAGCGAGCTGGCCAAGATCCGGCGTACGACGAAGATCGCGGTGGCCACCAAGACCGACCTCGCCGACGGTGCCCGGATCGGGCAGCACCTGCTCGACATCGCCGAGCTGGGCCGGGCGACCAACACCGAGTGGGCCGAGATCGTGCCGGTCTCCGCGGTGTCGGGCGACCAGGTGCAGCTGCTCGCCGACCTCTTCGTCGCCCAGCTGCCCGAGGGACCCCAGCTCTATCCCGACGGCGACCTCACCGACGCTCCCGAGGAGATCCTCGTCGCCGAGCTGATCCGCGAGGCCGCCCTCGACGGCGTCCGCGACGAGCTGCCCCACTCGATCGCCGTGGTCGTCGAGGAGATGGGGCTGCGCGAGGACCGGCCCGACGACAGGCCGCTGCTCGACATCCACGCCAACCTCTACGTCGAGCGCTCGTCGCAGAAGGGCATCATGATCGGCCACCAGGGATCCCGCCTGCGTCAGGTGGGCACCGTGGCGCGCAAGCAGATCGAGGCCCTGCTCGGCACTCCGGTCTACCTCGACCTCCACGTCAAGATCGCCAAGGACTGGCAGCGCGACCCCAAGCAGCTCCGCAAGCTCGGGTTCTGAGCCCGGCGGGCGAGCCTGCGAGCCCGCGGGTGAAGCGAAGGATCGCGTCTCGACATCCTGCTCCTCCTCCTCGACCTTCCTCCTCCTTCGACGCCCCTTCTACGCCCCCTCTACGCCGAGTCGTCATGCGCCGACTCGGCGCGAAATCCTTGCCTCTTTGCGCCGACTCGGCGTCAATCCGCTGCCTCTTTGCGCCGACTCGGTGGGGGTCAGGCCGGGGCCCAGCAGACGCCGTACGTCTGACCGCCGCGCCACTGCACCGGGGTGGGCCACTGGTAGGACCAGCGGTAGTTGAGCGGGTCGCTGGCGACGCTCCGGCCTGCGTCCTTGCAGATCGTCTGCCCGGCTTCCCGGACCTTGGCGACGCCGGGGTAGCGGCCCGGCGCGAACGGCACGGTGCTCAGCGCCTTCCAGGAGTGTGGCACGGAGCAGATCCGCTGCTCGAAGCCCTCGCTGCCGGGCTCGGCGGTGCCGCACAGGCCGTAGTGGGCGCGGCCCTCGGTCGAGTCGAGGGCGCCCGCGACCGGTGCGGTGAGGACGGCGAGGTGCTGACTGTCGCGGATGGCGAGCGCGACGCAGGAGTACCACCGGGCGCCGAGGGCCGCCTGCTCGATGGTCGGGGTGAACCAGACGGTGCGGAGCAGGCTCAGCCGGCGGTCCTCGGTGGTGCCTCCGGCGAACGTGGCGAAGCGCTGCGGGCACTGGGTGGAGACCAACCGGTGGACCGCTGGCCCGTCGACGGCGAGGTTCTTCGCGTAGCTGCCGACGTAGAAGTTCACCGCGGTATGGCGCCCGGTGCAGGGGACCGGCTTCTTGCTGATCGTCGGCGCCAGCGCCTCGGCGTACCCCAGGCGGTAGCACGCGCGGCCCGGCGGCGGCGGGTCCGGCTGCGGCTCGGGGGAGGGGGTGGTCGTGGTGGGCGAGGTGAGTGCCGGGGTGGGTACGGCGTCGGGCGTCGAGCTCGTCGTCCCGGAGCACCCGGCGGCGAGGAGCGCCAGGGCCAGGGCTGCGACGACGGACCTCACGAGTCGGTCCTGGCCCAGCACACCGAGCGGCGGTTGCCGGCCGCCCACTCGGGCTCCTGGAACCAGGAGTAGCCGAAGTCGTAGTCGACCGGGTAGTCCAGCCAGGCACCGACCGACTTGGAGCAGAAGTCCTTGGTCCGCGCCTGGACGGCGCCGTCGCCGGGGTACGGCGCGGAGGCGTCGCCCAGCACGATCGTGGTCACGGCGCGCCAGTCGTGCTTGTGCGTGCACGGCACCTTCACCGACCCGTCCACCGTGGCGCCCTGCGCGCAGACCAGCCACGCGTCCTTCGGCCGGCCGGCCAGCAGGTCCTGGGCCGTGGTCGGGAGGTCGATGTAGCTGGCGCTCTGGGCGCCGCCACCGATCACGTCGCACCGGTACCACCGCGCGCCGTCCTGCCACGCCGAGGGGCTGGGGCGGAACCAGGCCCAGCCGAGGATGGTCCGCATCGACAGGCTCTCGTCGGCGCCGGTGAAGTCCATGAACTGCTGGGTGCAGGTGCGATAGGCGTACGCCGCCACGTCGCCGTCGTCGTACGACGCGTGGGCGAACCGCCCGGGCAGCGATTCGACGGCGTAGGTCTGGGCGGTGTGCGGCTTCGAGCAGGCCTCGGGCGCCGTGTCGTTGGTGGGCTGGGCGACGTCCTGGGGCGTCAGGACCCGGCAGGCACCGAGGTCGGGCGCGGCAGTGGAACCGCTCGAGTCGCCACCCGGCGTGAAGAAGCAGCCGGAGAGGGTCACTGCCGCGAACGCCAGGGGCGCGACGACGCGCCAGACGTGCGGCATCGGACCCCCCAGCCCTCGGTGAACAGGAATGTCGCGATGCTACCCAGTGAGTCGACGGCCACGGACGCCCCGTGGCCTAGCATCGGCGCGTGCTCGAGGTGCGGGAGGCGACGACAGCCGATCGTCACGACGTCGTCCGGGTGATGGCCGCGGCCTTCGACGACGATCCGGTGACGCGATGGCTGGTGCCGCCGGGTCGCTCCCTCGAGCCGCTCTTCGCCGCCCACGCCCGCTGGGCCCACTTCGCCCCGGGCTGCACCGACCTCGCCCTGCTCGACGGCGAGCCGGTCGGGGCGGCGTTCTGGGATCCACCCGGCTTCCGGGTGTCCGCGGTGCGGCAGGTCGCCGCGATCCCCTTCTACGTGCGCGCGCTCGGCCGGTACATCGGCCGCGGTGCGACGGTGGAGTCGGTCATGCACCGGTCCCGCCCGCACGAGGAGTTCTGGTACCTCGCCGGCGTCGGAGCCGTTCGCCGCGGCGAGGGGGTCGGTACGGCGCTCCTGCGGCACCGGCTCGACCAGGTCCGGGGGCCGGCGTACCTCGAGAGCAGCAAGCTCGAGAACATCCCGCTGTACGAGCGGTTCGGCTTCGAGCTGCGCGACGCCATCACCCTGCCCGACGGCCCCGACCTGTGGCCGATGTGGCGGACCGGCTGACCCACGACGGAAGGCGACTCACGTGACGACCACCCTCTACAACGCCGGCTGCATCGTCGCGTTCCAGGACGGGCAGCACCGGATCCTGCGTGACGGCTGCCTGGTCGTCGAGGACGACCGGATCAGCCATGTGGGCACGAGCTTCGAGGGTCCCGTGGACCGTCGCGTCGACGTGCCGGACCGGATCATCACCCCCGGTTTCATCAACACCCACGCCCATCTCGACGAGTCACCCATCGACAAGTCGGTGCAGGAGGACGTCGGCAACCGACAGTTCTGGCTGACCGGGCTGATCGAGATCCTTCCCACCGAGATGGCGGGCCTCGACGAGGAGTCCGCGCGGGCGTGCGTCGACTACTCCCTCGTCGAGCTGGCCCGCACGGGCACCACCACCGTGGTCCAGATGGGCGGCCTCGAGGACTACGCCGCCGACGCGATCGAGGCCAGCGGCCTGCGGGGGTACGTCGCCCCGATGTACCGCTCGGGTCGCTGGTTCACCCCGGACGGGAAGCGGGTCGACTACGCCTGGGACGCCGACGACGGCCGGCCGGGTTTCGAGGCCGGCGTGAGGTTCGTCGAGCGGCTCCGGGGTCGGGCCGACGGCCGGGTCCAGGGCCTGCTGGCACCCGCACAGGTCGACACGTGCAGCGAGGCCCTGCTGCGCGACTCACGCGCTGCGTCCGACGACCTCGAGGTCCCGCTCTCGCTGCACGCCTCGCAGGGCGTCTGGGAGTTCCAGGAGATGACCAGGCGGCACGGCCGGACCCCGGTGGAGTGGCTGTCGGACATCGGCTTCCTGGGCCCGCGGACGCTGCTCGGCCACGCGATCTTCGTGACCGGGAACTCGTGGGTGAACTTCGCCGGCGACGATCTGGGGCTGCTTGCGCGCTCCGGGACCTCGGTGTCCTACAACGCCTGGTGCTTCATCCGCCGCGGCATCGTGATGGAGTCGTTCCCGGACTACGTCGCCGCGGGCGTCAACATGTGCCTGGGGACGGACACGGCGCCGCAGTCGATGATCGAGTCGCTGCGCTGGACCGCGATCGCGGGCAAGGTCGCCGCGCGTCGTACCGAGGTGTCCACGGCCCGCGACGTCTTCGACGCGGCCACGGTGAACGCGGCCGCGGCGCTGGGCCGCCCCGACCTCGGTCGGATCGCCCCGGGCGCCAAGGCGGACCTGCTGTTCTGGCGTGCCGACGGTTTCACGATGGCGCCGGTGCGCGACCCGATCCGCAACATCGTGTACTACGCCCAGCCGGGCGACCTGGCGGAGGTCGTCGTCGACGGGCGCACGCTGGTCGAGGACGGTGAGGTGCTCGGCGCCGACGTGGGGGCACTCACGCGCGGCGTCCAACGGGCCGGTGAGCGCGTGTGGTCGCGGTGGTCGACCGGCGACTGGGCAGGACGCACCCTGGATGAAGTCGCTCCACAGACCTACGCCGAGTACGACGCCTGAGGGCGCGCCTCAGTCGGCTGCGCCGGTCCGGAGCTTCGTGAAGCGGATCGCCTCGGCGATCTTCCGACAGCCGAGCGCCTCGTTGATCGCGATCATCGGGGCGTTGTCCGGCGCATTCCACGTGTCGACCCACTCGACGTCCGGGCGTTGCAGGCGGAGCCAGTCGAGCATGGCGAGCTTCATCCGGAGCCCGAGCCGATGGCCGCGGTGCGGAGCGAGCACCGAGGTGTCCTCCTGGGCGGCGATCGCCGGCCGCAGCTCGTGCACGCAGACCATCGTGATCCCGGCGGGAGCGCCGGTCGTCCGATGCCGGGCCACGATCGTGTACGGCGTCTGATGCCGGCCCTGGAGGCTCCGCTCGTAGCCGCGGATCCGCTCGGGCGAGTACGCCTCGAACTCACCCTCACCCGGAGAGTCGTTGATCGCTTCCCGCAGCGGCACCAGGTCGTCGAGCATCGACTCCGGTGCGGGACCCGCGAAGCGTTCGAGGTCGTAGTCGCCGCTCGCCGTCCCAGCCGCGGACGACCAGGGACTCGGGCTGGGCCTCCCGGACGGACAGACGTCGTACCTCGTGCGAGTGACTGCGGGCATAGCCCAGCCGGGGAAGCGCCTCGGTCCCGGCGGTGCCGACCCAGGCCGGTGCGCGAAGACGTGGACGGTCGGTCGCCGCCTCCGCCGCTGTCGCCAACGCGCGCCCGATCCCGCGCCGTCGGTGGGCGGGATGGACGGCACCCAGGATCTTGGCGCCGTCGAGGTTCTCGAACAGGTTGAGGGTGAGCGCGGCGTAGCCGACCAGTCGGCCGTCGTCACGGGCGAGCCAGAAGCCGGCGTCCGGACCTTCACCGTCCCGGTCGTGGCAGTCCAGCAGGAACGTCTCGGCGGTGTGGTGGCGCAGTGGCACGCCGTCGAGGGCCGCGTTGTCGATGCCGGCGAGCCGTCCGGCCGTGTCCAGGTCGAGGTCGGAGACGTCGATCCGCTCGATCGCCGTTGCTCACGGCGCCACCACACCGAAGCCGTGCCGCTCGGCCGGCGCGACGGGGTCGGCGAGCGGGGACAGGAAGGTCAGGTCCTGGTGGAGAGGCGGGAAGGTGGGCATCGCGCCTGAGTCTCGCGTACGCGGCCTCGCCGGGCGCGACGGCGTTTCCGAGATGGTCGCCGGAGCGACCTGCTCGACCACCGCAGGCGGACGATGTCCCGCTTCGCGGACAACGCAGCGCAGTCCCCGACGTCGCGCTGCTACCGTGGACGGGTCATGAAGCGCAGCCTGCTCCTCCTTCGCTGCCGCAGCGGGGCCTGAACAGCCGGTCCTCCTCGCTGCGGAGTGTGTGCTGTCCGCCGGCGCCCGACCTCTCGCCGACGAGGAACCATGACTCTCCAGCACACCGGCTTCACCAACACCCAGCAGCCCAGCCCGATGCCGTACGGGCGCTACCACGCCTTCGAGCCGATCGACCTGCCCGACCGCACCTGGCCGTCCGCGCGGATCGAGAAGGCGCCGCGCTGGCTCTCCACCGACCTGCGTGACGGCAACCAGGCCCTGATCGACCCGATGAGCCCGGCCCGCAAGCTGCGGATGTTCGAGCTGCTCGTCTCGATGGGCTACAAGGAGATCGAGGTCGGCTTCCCCAGCGCCAGCGAGACCGACTTCGCCTTCGTGCGGCAGCTGATCGAGCAGGACCGCGTACCCGAGGACGTCACCATCTCGGTGCTGACCCAGGCGCGTGAGGACCTGATCGAGCGCACCGTCCACTCGCTGGTCGGCGTCCACCACGCCAACATCCACCTCTACAACGCCCTGGCCCCGCTGTTCCGTCGCGTCGTGTTCCGCGCCAGCAAGGACGAGATCAAGGACATCGCGGTGCGCGGCACGGAGCTGGTGATGAAGCACTCCGAGAACGTGCTCGGGCAGACGATCATCGGCTACGAGTACAGCCCCGAGATCTTCACCGGCACCGAGCTGCCCTTCAGCGTCGAGGTGTGCGAGGCGGTCAGCGACGTGTGGCAGCCCGACGACGGCCGCGAGATCATCCTCAACCTGCCGGCCACGGTCGAGATGGCGACGCCGAACGTGTACGCCGACCAGATCGAGTGGTTCTCCCGCCAGCTCACCCGGCGCGAGTTCACCACGATCAGCCTGCACCCCCACAACGACCGCGGCACCGCCGTCGCGGCGACCGAGCTGGCCGTGATGGCCGGCGCCGACCGGGTCGAGGGCTGCCTGTTCGGCCACGGCGAGCGCACCGGCAACGTCTGCCTGGTCACGCTGGGCATGAACCTGTTCAGCCAGGGCATCGACCCGCAGATCGACTTCTCCGACATCGACGAGATCCGCCGCACGGTCGAGTGGTGCACCCAGCTGCCCGTCCACCCGCGTCACCCGTACGCCGGCGACCTGGTCTACACGGCGTTCTCCGGCTCCCACCAGGACGCGATCAAGAAGGGACTGGAGGAGCTCGAGCGCCAGGCCTCCGACTCCGGCCGGCCGGTCGGCGAGCTGCCCTGGGAGGCGCCGTACCTGCCGATCGACCCGAAGGACGTCGGCCGCTCCTACGAGGCGGTCATCCGCGTCAACAGCCAGTCCGGCAAGGGCGGCGTCGCCTACGTGCTCAAGGCCGAGCACAAGCTCGACCTGCCGCGGCGCGCGCAGATCGAGTTCAGCCGCGTGATCCAGGAGCGCACCGACACCGAGGGCGGCGAGATCAGCCCGGCCGAGATCTGGGAGGTCTTCCAGGGCGAGTACCTCGACCGCGAGATCGCCGCTGAAGCTCAACTCCGTGCACACCTCGTCCGCGGCCGGGGAGAAGGACCGGCTCGACGTCAACGTCTACGTCGACGGCGAGCCTGCACGAGCTCTCCGGCGAGGGCAACGGCCCGATCGCGGCGTTCGTCGACGCGATCAACGGGCTGGAGCGTCCCGGCGGCGGCTTCGACGTACGGGTCCTCGACTACGCCGAGCACGCCCTGAGCGCCGGCGGCGACGCCATCGCGGCGGCGTACGTCGAGTGTGCGATCACCGGCGCCGACGGCGACACCGAGGTCCTCTGGGGTGTCGGCCTCGACGCGAACATCGTCACCGCGTCGCTCAAGGCGGTGATCAGCGCGGTCAACCGGCGGGCTGCGTGATGCACCGACGTCCGCTGGGCCGGGGATCCGGTCTGACGTCCGAGTCACGGGACGGAGGACCATCGCTCCATCCGCTGGTCCGACCGGGGCGCAGAGCTCGCGGTGCCGACGAAGCCGTAGCGCTCGTACGCCGCGCGGGCGGCTGCCGTTGGTGACGTTCACGTCGAGGACGGCATCGGCGTCGGGCGCGATCAGCGGCGTCGAGGATCCGGCGGGCGTGGCCCCGCCCGCGGTGCGCGGGGTCGGTCCACATCCCCCAGACGTGGACGACCCCGTCGTGGTCGAAGAGCGCCGCCGACGGCCACGGGCCGCGGGTCGGTCACGACGTACACCGGGCCGCTCAGGCGTCGGCGCCAGTCGTCCTCGGTGAACCCCTGCTCGCGCTCGAGCGTCGAGCCGAACGCGTCGGGGGAGTCCGCCAGCGAGCGGAGCCGGATCTCGCGGAAGGCCTCCCAGTCGTCGGGCCCGAGCCGTCGTAGCTCAGCTCATCGTCGACCCCGAGGATGCAGGCGGTGCCGACGTCCTCGAACCCCAGGCGGCGGTAGATGCTCGCGGCCGCGTCGTTGTAGGCGCTGAGGAACACGGTGCGCACGCCGGCGTCGCGGCAGGCGCGGACGAGGGCCTGGGTGATCGCCGTGCCGACGCCCGCCGTGCGATGCGCCGGGGGTACGCCGATGCCCATCAGCTCCGCGGTCTCGCCACGCGGCGCGGCCGCGCCGCCGCCGATCAGCCGCCCGTCGGCGTCGTACGCCGCGACCTGGATCAGGCGACCGTCCGCGATCAGCTCGGGTCGCTTGCCGACCGGCTTCGCCGGCGACCTCGTCGTCGCCGTCGAACGCGGCCTGCACGGCGCCCACGGCCAGCCCGAGATCGGCGTCATCGGCGGTGAGCGCCCGGGTGCGCTCGGGCGCGGGGACGTCGGTGTCCTGCGGGAGCGCCAGCAGGGGATAGCGCCCAGCCTCGTGGCCGGCTGACGACACCGCGGGCCAGAGCGACGGCGTGACCTCGTCGACCCACTCGATCGCCCGAGGGCGGCCGAGCTCGACCTGTCGCGCGAGCACGCGGCGTACGTCGTCGGGGGTGAACGTCGTGTCGCCGCCGAGCCGCGGCCGGGCGTAGAACTGCCAGCCGGTGCCCTCGTCGGCGAGGAACAGCGTGAACGGCCCGACCTCCTCGGTGGTGCCGGCCGCACGCGGCACCGTGTCGTAGTAGGTCTCGATCGCGTCCAGTCTCACCGCACCAGCGTCCCAAGGCCGGAGGCGGGGAGCGACTAGATTTCTGCGCATGTTGGTCTCCGAGCGCGTCGGGCAGTTCTTCTTCGACAGCGGCTCGGGCACCGAACGACTCGAGTACACCGAGTACGGCGCCGGTCCGCACTGGGTCGTCCTGCTCCACTGCCAGCTGATGCCGCGCCGGATGCAGCAGCCGCTCGCCCGCGCGCTGGCCGGCGAGGGGCTGCACGTGGTGACCCTCGACCTGCTCGGCCACGGGCGTTCGGACCGACCGGCGGACCCGCTGGTCTACTCGATGAGTGCGTTCGGCGACCAGGTCGTCGCCCTGCTCGACCACCTCGGCGCGGACCAGGCGGTGGTCGGCGGTACGTCGCTCGGCGCCAACGTCTCGCTCGAGGTGGCCGCCGCGGCACCGGCGCGGGTCAGGGGCCTGATCGTCGAGATGCCGGTGCTGGACAACGCGCTCGACGCCGGGATCCTGGCCTTCGTGCCGATCATGTTCGCGGCCCGGTTCGCGCCGTTCACGGTCAACGGCCTGCGGCTGCTCACCCGGCCGATCCCGCGCGGGCTGGTGCCGTTCTGGGCCGGGATCGCCCTCGACACGATGGACCAGCGGGCCGACTCGGTCGCAGCGATCCTGCACGGCGTCATCTTCGGCCGGGTAGCGCCCTCCTCGCGGCAGCGCCGTCAGATCTCGGCCCCGGCCCTGATCGTCGGTCACCCCGCGTGACCCCTTCCACCCGTTCTCGGACGCGGCGATGCTCTCCCGCGAGCTGGCGAACGCCGAGTTCGTGCGCGCCACGAGCGTGTTCGAGTGGCGGGTGCGGCCCGACCGGCTGGACGCCACGGCCGCCGAGTTCGCCCTGCGCTGCTGGCAGACCCCGCGGCGTAAACGCCGTACCGGGTCCTAGGGCGTTCCGGGCCGGCCCGGCACAATGGCGGGGTGCCTCTCTACCGCGACGAGGCGATCGTGCTGCGCACCCACAAGCTGGGAGAGGCCGACCGCATCATCACCCTGCTGACCCGTCAGCACGGGCGCGTCCGGGCGGTGGCCAAGGGCGTCCGCAAGACGACGTCGCGCTGGGGCTCGCGGCTGGAGCCGTTCACCCACGTCGACCTCCAGCTCGCCGAGGGGCGCAACCTCGACGTGATCACCCAGGCCGACACGATCGACGCCTTCCCGGCCCACCTCGGCGACCACTACGACCGCTACACGGCCGGCACCGTGATGCTCGAGACCGCCGACCGGCTGGTGGCCGAGGAGAAGCAGCCGTCGGTGCAGCAGTTCCTGCTCCTGGTGGGCGGCCTGCGGGCGATGACCGCGGGCGACCGCGCGCCGGCCCAGGTGCTCGACTCCTACCTGCTCCGCTCGCTGGCGGTGGCCGGCTACGCCCCGTCGTTCACCCACTGCGCCCGGTGTGGCGACCCCGGCCCGCACCGGTGGTTCTCAGCCGCCGCCGGCGGTGCCCTGTGCGCCGACTGCCGCGTCCCCGGCTCGGCGTCGCCGTCGGCCGGCACGCTCGAGGTGATGGGCGCGCTGCTGGCCGGCGACTGGCCGGCGGTCGCCGCCGCCGACCCGCGCCACCTGCGTGAGGCCTCCGGCCTGGTCACGGCGTTCCTGCACTGGCACCTCGAGCGCGGGCTCCGCTCCCTGGAGTACGTCGAGCGATGATCACCGGCAGCGCCCGCAGGGACGACGGGGCTGGCTCGGGAGGTCGAGCGAGCGCACGACCGAGCCTGCGGGTCGTGACCGCGGTCGACCCCGCCAGGCAGCGGTCGTGAAGCGCGCCGTACGCCGGCCGAACCCGCACCCGTCGGGCGCCCGGCCGCCCGAGATCCCGCCCGCGCTCGTCCCGCGGCACGTCGCGATCACCATGGACGGCAACGGCCGCTGGGCCAAGGCACGCGGCCTGCCGCGCACCCAGGGCCACGAGCGGGGCGAGGCGGCCCTCTTCGACGTCGTCGAGGGCGCGATCGAGATCGGCGTGAAGGCGATCAGCGCCTACGCTTTCTCGACCGAGAACTGGACGCGGTCGCCCGACGAGGTCCGCTTCCTGATGGGCTTCAACCGCGACGTGATCCGCCGCCGCCGCGACGAGATGCACGAGCTGGGCGTGCGGGTGCGCTGGTCCGGTCGCGCCCCACGTCTCTGGAAGTCGGTGATCCGCGAGCTCCAGGTCGCCGAGGAGCTGACCCGGGACAACGACGTACTGACGCTCAACATGTGCGTCAACTACGGCGGACGCGCCGAGCTCGCCGACACCGCCCGGTCCATCGCCCGCGAGGTCGCCGCCGGCCGGCTGCACCCCGAGAAGGTCGACGAGAAGGTCTTCGCCCGCCACCTCTACGTCCCCGCCCTCGCCGACGCCGACATGCTGTGGCGCACCTCCGGTGAGAACCGGCTGTCCAACTACCTGCTCTGGCAGGCGGCGTACGCCGAGCTGGTGTTCACCGACATCCTCTGGCCCGACGTCGACCGCCTGGCGCTGTGGAAGGCCATCGAGATCTACGCCCAGCGCGACCGGCGGTTCGGCAAGGCCTGAGGCGGCACGAACGGCTTCATCATGTGAAGCGCGTCGAACCTCCACTTCACATGGCGAGCTCACCATGTGAAGCGGTGCTTCACCCACTGCACATGATGAAACCGTGATCTCACCGCCCCGCGCAGGCCCCGCAGGTGCCCACGATCTCCAGGGTGTGGGAGAGGTCGGAGAAGCCGTGCTCGGAGGCGATCGCCGAGGTCCAGCGCTCGACCGCCGGCCCCTCGACCTCGACCGTGGCGCCGCACGAGCGGCAGACCAGGTGGTGGTGGTGGGTGTCCGAGCAGCGCCGGTAGATCGCCTCGCCGTCCTCGCGGCGGAGGACGTCGACGAGGCCGTGGTCGGCGTACAGGGCGAGGGTCCGGTAGACCGTCGCGAGCCCGACTCCGGAGCCGCGCGCGGCGAGCAGCTCGTGCACCTCCTGGGCGGACCGGAAGTCGTCGACCGCCCCGAGCGCGTCGAGGACGGCCTGGCGCTGCGGAGTGGTGCGCGGAGGCTCAGTGCTCGTCATAGTGGCGTCCTTCCCCGGTCACGTGGACCGCGTGGCGATGGCCGTCATGGACGTAGTCGACGTGGTCGCCGTGCTCGACCGCGAGATGTCCGCAGCCGGGGCCGTGCTGGTGCCCGTGGTCCTCGTCGGTCTCGGCGTGGACCGGCAGTGAGGCGACGGTGTCGAACGGCACGGTCGCCCGCCGCCGCCTCGCCAGCAGCATCCCCACCGGCGACGTGGCGACGAAGCCGGCCAGCGCGACCAGCACGATGGTGGCACCCGGCGGGAGGTTGAGGTACGCCGACACGACGACCCCGCCGAGCGAGGCCAGCAGGCCGCCGAGCATCGCCCCGAACATCGTGGTCCGGAAGCTCCGCGCGAACTGCTGCGACGTCGCCACCGGGATGATCATCAGCGCACTCACCAGCAGCAGCCCCACGGTGCGCATCGCCACCGCGACCGTGACGGCGGACAGCACCGAGACCAGCATGTTGTAGAACCGCACCGGCATGCCGCCCGCCCGAGCGAAGTCCTCGTCGTGCGACACGGCGAAGAGCTGGGGCATCAGCGCGACCCCGACCACGATCACGATCCCGGCCAGCACCACCGCCACGACCACGTCGCTCGACGAGATCGTGGTGATCGAGCCGAAGAGGTACGCCTGGAGGGCGAACGCGCCGTTCCCGGCGAGCTGGACGAGCACCAGACCGCCGGCGATGCCGCCGTAGAAGAGCAGCGCCAGGGCGAGGTCCCCCGTGGCCTTCCCGGAGGTGCGGATCAGCTCGATCAGCAGCGCGCCGACGACCGCGACGACGACGGCGGTGTACGTCGGCGAGGTGCCGGTCAGCAGGCCGAGGGCCACCCCGGTGACGCAGATGTGACCGATCCCGTCACCCATCAGCGACAGCCGGCGCTGGACGAGGTAGGTACCCATCCCGGGTGCGGCCAGGCCGGTGACGGCGGCAGCGATGATCGCGCGGATCATGAACGGCGCCAGCAGCAGGTCCCACATCAGCGACCCCCCTCCAACGGCGCCTGCAGGGGCGGCAGCCAGCCCGGCGGGCGCTGGTCGTGGTGGTGCACGTGGCCGTCGCCGTCGACGAGCTGCTCCGGCGGCCCGTCGTAGGTCACCCGCCCGTCACGCAGTGCCACGACGCGGTCGATGAGCGAGGCGAACGGCCCGAGCTCGTGGAGTACGACGACCACGCTCGCACCCGCGCGAGCCCGCTCGGCCAACGTCACGGCGATCCGCTCCTGGCTGTCGGCGTCGACCCCCGCGTTCGGCTCGTCGAGGAGCAACAGCTCGGGCTCCCCGGCCAGCGTGCGTGCGACCAGCACCCGCTGCTGCTGGCCACCCGACAGGGTCGCCACCGAGTGCCCGGCGCGGTCGTCCATCCCAACGGCGGTCAGCGCCGCGGTGACGGTGGCCCGATCGGTCCGCGAGAGCGGCACGAAGGGTCGGCGCCGAGCGATCCGGCCACTGGTGACGACCTCGCGCACCGTGGCCGGGACCCCCGAGGCGAAGTCGGAGCGCTGCGGCACGTAGCCGACGCGCTCGTGGTCGCGGAACCGGGGGAGCGGGGTCCCGAAGAGCTCGACCGAGCCGTGGCTCACCGGGTTGAGACCGACGAGGGCCTTGACCAGGGTGGACTTCCCCGACCCGTTGGCACCCACGATCGCGACCACCTGTCCGGGATCCACCGCGAAGCTCACGTCGCGCACGATCGGCCGCCCGCCGAGGACGACGCCGACGCGGTCCAGGGTCAGCACGGGGGCGGTCACGTCGTACACCCGTTCGCGCGGGCGATGGCGGCCAGGTTCTGGCGCATCAGGGAGAGGTAGGTGGCGTGCGCGTCCGCCGAGGTGAGCCCCTCGATCGGGTCCAGGACGCCGGTGGAGATGCCGAGGTCGCCGGCCAGCGAGCGCGCCAGGTCGGGGGAGGCGAGGGTCTCGAAGAAGACGGTCGTCACGTGACGCTCGCGGATCAGCGTGGACAGGTCGTGGAGGCGCTGCAGCGACGGCTCGGAGTCGGGCTCGAGCCCGGCGATCGGGACGACGTCCAGGTGGTAGCGGCGGCCGAGGTACTCGAAGGCGTCATGGCTGACCACGAGCGTGCGGACCCGGCAGGTGGCGAGGGTGCGGGCGTAGTCGCGGTCCAGCCGATGCAGCTGCCCGGCCAGGTGGGCGCCCCGCTTGCGGTAGTACGCCGCGTGGGCGGGGTCGGCGTCCGCCATCGTGGTCGCGAACGCCCGAGCCGCGGTCGCCATCAGAGACGGGTCCTGCCAGAAGTGCGGGTCCAGGTCGTCGGCGGTCTCCTCGGAGTACCCGGCCGACGGCGAGAGCAGGTGGACGACGCTGGTCACCTCGAGCTGGTGCTCGGGCGAGTCGTTGGCCATGGCCTGGTCGACCGAGGGTGCCACGCCCTTCTCGTAGAAGCCGACGCGTGCCTCGTCGACCTGGGCGACCTGGCGCACGGTGAGCTCGTACTCGTGCGGCTCGACCCCGGGCGGGGTCAGGTCCACCACGTCGTTGAAGCGGCCGGCGATGTCGTCGGCCAGGAAGTACAGCGGGTAGAAGGACGTCACGACGGTCGGGCCGCCCGCTCCGGGTGCGCGACAGCCGGTCAGGAGCACGGCGAGGGCGATCACGCCCACCACGCCGGCTCGCATCCATCGCATGAGAATCATTCTCACAAAGGTTGAGAATGATTGTCAACTGAGGGCGGGGCCGGTCAGCTCAGAGTCAGCGTCGTGAGCATCTCCTCCAGGTGGACGAACGCGGTCGTGCCGTGTCCCTCGCCGGGGCGGAGCACGAGCCGGGCGGAGGGCAGCCGGTCACGAAGCCAGACGCCGTGGCTCGGGGGCACCATCTGGTCGGCGCCGCCGTACCAGAGGTGACAGGGGACCAGGAGGCGGCCGAGGTCGAGATCCCACGTCGAGCTCCAGGACAGGCCGTCGCGGACGTAGCCGTCGACGTGGCCGAGGGCGTCGCGCACGTCCGCGGCCCACCGAACCCGGCTGGTCGCGTCCAGCCACTCGATCGCGCCGGCGGGTACCCCCGCGAAGAAGCCGGCGACGATCTCCTCGTCCGTGAGGTCGGGCGAGAACCAGGCGAACTCCTCTTCGGCCAGGGTCACCAACCCGGAGACGGCCTCCTCGTCGCCGGCCAACGCTTGTTCCACCAGCGGGCGTTCGCGGTCATCGGGCAGCGGCTCGTCCAGGACGATCCAGGGGCCGATGCCGGCCGCAACCCCCACGGCGGTGACCCGGGCCTGGTCGGCCAGTCCCGTGGCGAGCGCGTACGGGCCGCCGCCGGAGATACCCAGCACCGCGAAGCGGCCGACGTCGTACTGATCGAGGAGGTCGAGGGCATCGAGCCCCACCTGCGCAAGGCCCGGGGGGAGGCCGGAGGACGCGCCGTAGCCGGGCCGGTTGAACGAGAGCAGTCGTACGCCGGCGCGAAGGGCGGCCTCGTGGCCCAAGGCCGCCTGGAGTCGGCCGGAGGGAGTTCCGCTGTGGAACAGGACGACTCTGCCTGCCGGATCGCCCCCCTCCCAGCACGCCACCCTGCGCCCGTCCGGGAGCACCAGGAGCCGGTCCTCGCCGACCGGTGGAACCTGAACCTGCCGCTCGGGCGTCACGCAGTGACTGTAGGCCTGCAGCGGCGGGTCCTCGCGGAACCGGCGCGCGCACGGTGGTGCCGAGGACGACTAGGGTCGCGACGTGATCGTGGTGAACAGGTTCCGAGTGACCGAGGCGGAGGCCGCGTCCTTCCGCTCCGATCTCGAGCGGGCACACGAGATGCTCGCGGTCCAGGGCGGGTACGTCGTGGGCCATGTGGGCCGCAACGTCGACGACCCAGGGCTGTGGCTGCTGACCACCGAGTGGGAGGGGCCGGGCGCCTACCGCCGCGCCCTCTCGGCGTACGACGTGAAGATGGCCGCCGTGCCGACGCTCAGCCGGGCGCTCGACGAGCCGAGCGCCTACGAGGCGGTGGTGCCGGGGGAGGCCCTCAATATCGCGCAGACACGGTCGTTAGGCTGAACGTTCCACAGCCCACCACCGCACGATCAGACCGGCAGCCAGCCGGCCCGACCACCAGGAGCCTCTTCGTGGCCAAGCCACCCCCCAGCAAGCTCGACACCGTCGTCAACCTCTGCAAGCGCCGCGGCTTCGTCTTCCCCTCCGGCGAGATCTACGGCGGCACCCGCTCCGCGTGGGACTACGGGCCGCTCGGGGTCGAGCTGAAGGAGAACATCAAGAAGCAGTGGTGGCGCTTCATGGTCACCCAGCGCGACGACATGGTGGGCCTCGACTCGGCCATCATCCTGCCGACGAAGACCTGGGAGGCCAGCGGCCACCTCACGACCTTCACCGACCCGCTGGTCGAGTGCCAGTCCTGCCACAAGCGCTTCCGCGAGGACCACCTCCAGGAGGAGTACGCCGGACGGCACGACGTCGCGGACCCCGACACGGTCGACATCAACGAGTCGGTGCCGTGCCCCAACTGCGGCAACCGCCACACCTGGACCGAGCCGCGGCAGTTCAACATGATGCTCAAGACCTACCTCGGCGTGATCGAGGACGAGTCCGGTCTGCACTACCTGCGGCCCGAGACCGCACAGGGCATCTTCCTCAACTTCGCCAACATCGTGACGAGCGCGCGGATGAAGCCGCCGTTCGGCATCGCCCAGATGGGCAAGAGCTTCCGCAACGAGATCACGCCGGGCAACTTCATCTTCCGCACCCGCGAGTTCGAGCAGATGGAGATGGAGTTCTTCGTCAAGCCGGGCGAGGACGAGCAGTGGCACCAGTACTGGATCGACGAGCGCACCCGCTGGTTCACCGACCTCGGCATCGACCGCGACAACCTGCGCCACTTCGAGCACCCGAAGGAGAAGCTCAGCCACTACGCGAAGCGCACCGTCGACATCGAGTACCGGTTCGGCTTCTCCGGCCGTGAGTTCGAGGAGCTCGAGGGCATCGCGAACCGCACCGACTACGACCTCACCCAGCACTCGCAGGCCTCCGGCCAGGACCTCTCCTACTTCGACCAGGCCAGCGGCGAGCGCTACATCCCCTACGTGGTCGAGCCCGCGCTCGGCCCGAACCGAGCGATGATGGCGTTCCTGCTCGACGCCTACGTCGAGGACGAGGCCCCCAACACCAAGGGCGGCGTCGACAAGCGGACCGTCCTGCGCCTCGACCCGCGGCTCGCACCGGTCAAGGTGGCCGTCCTGCCGCTGAGCCGCAACGCCGACCTGTCGCCGAAGGCCCGTGACCTCGCCGCCGAGCTGCGTGGGCACGGCTGGAACGTCGAGTTCGACGACTCCGGCGCCATCGGCCGCAGGTACCGCCGCCAGGACGAGATCGGTACGCCGTACTGCGTCACCGTCGACTTCGACACCCTCGACGACCAGGCGGTGACCGTGCGCGAACGCGACTCGATGAGCCAGGACCGGATCGGCCTCGACCAGGTCAGCGGTTACTTCGCGCAGCGCCTCCTGGGCTGCTGAACCCCGCCTGGCCGGCCGACGCGCCGCCCGGCGCGATGACCAGGCGTCATGCACAATGACCGCGTGAACCGCCGACCCGTCGCCTGCGCCGCGATCCTCGCAGCCGCGACCCTGGCGCTCGCCGGGTGTGGCGGCAACAGCTCGTCGACGCCCGTCGCCGGCTCGTCCGGCGACGCGTGCGACCAGCGGTACGCCGACCACGCCCGCCGCCGGCTCGAGCTCGACGAACCCCGCGGTCACCGTGCAGGGCGTGGCTCTCACCGACCAGGGCACGGAGCTGAAGGTCGGGCAGCCGGCACAGGTGTCGTGGCACCCGAACCAGAAGACGACCGGCGTGATGAAGGTGTGGGTCACCAAGCTCCAGAAGGTGCCGATGGCGGCGTTCAAGGACTGGCAGCTCGACCCCGCCACGCAGCGGTCCACGCCGTTCTACGTGCACGCCACGGTGCGCAACCTCGGCAAGGGCCCGCTGTCCGGTGTCCCGGTGCCGCTCTACGTGCTGGACGGCCACAACACGCTCCTCCAGGCGTCGACGTTCCAGGCGCAGTTCCCCGCCTGCCCGAGCACGCCACTGCCGGCCAAGTTCACGCACGGCAAGAAGGCCGCGGTCTGCCTGGTCTACTTCGCGCCCGACCACGGCAAGCTGGTCGCCGTCAGCTTCCGCCCCACCCAGGACTTCGACGCGATCACCTGGACGGGACCCCTCGCGAAGCAGACGAAGAAGTAGCGCCGCATTTGGCGGCCGCACCTGCGCAGCGGACAATCGCGGCATGTCCTCGCTCACCCTCGGCTCGCTGACCGTGCCCGTGCCGGTCGTGCTCGCGCCGATGGCGGGGATCACCAACGCCGCCTATCGACGGCTGTGCGCCGAGCAGGGTGCAGGGCTCTACGTCTGCGAGATGATCACCTCGCGCGGGCTGGTCGAGCGTGACTCCACGACCCTCAAGATGCTCGTCTTCGACGAGCTCGAGACGACCCGCTCGGTCCAGCTCTACGGCACCGATCCGGCCTACGTCGGCAAGGCGACCGAGATCCTCTGCGCCGAGTACGGCGTCCACCACGTCGACCTCAACTTCGGCTGTCCCGTGCCCAAGGTGACCCGCAAGGGTGGCGGGGGAGCGCTGCCGTGGAAGCGCGGTCTGCTCGCCGAGATCCTGCGGTCCGCGGTCGCCGCCGCCACGCCGTACGACGTGCCGGTCACGATGAAGACCCGCAAGGGTCTCGATGACGACCACCTGACCTACCTCGACGCGGGCCGGATCGCGGAGGAGGCGGGCTGCGCCGCCATCGCGCTGCACGGCCGGACCGTCGCCCAGTCCTACAGCGGTCAGGCCGACTGGGACGCCATCGCCCGGCTCGTCGACCACGTCGACATCCCGGTCCTCGGCAACGGCGACATCTGGGAGGCGGCCGACGCGCTGCGGATGGTCGACCAGACCGGTGCCGCCGGTGTGGTCGTGGGCCGCGGCTGCCTCGGCCGCCCGTGGCTTTTCCGCGACCTCGCCGCCGCGTTCGCGGCTCCGGGGTTCGCTGGTCGGGAGGAGTCGAGACCCACCGCCCTCCCGACCCTGGGCGAGGTGCGCGTGATGATGCGCCGGCACGCCGAGCTGCTGAGCGAGCACATGGGGGAGGAGCGCGGCTGCAAGGAGTTCCGCAAGCACGTGTCGTGGTACCTCAAGGGCTTCCGGGCCGGCGGCGAGCTCCGGCACTCCCTGGCGCTGGTCGACTCCCTGGCGGCGCTCGACGTACTCCTCGCCGAGCTCGACCCGGACGAGCCGTTCCCCGTCGGCGAGCTCGGTACGCCGCGGGGTCGCCAGGGCTCGCCGCGAGAGCGGGTGGTCCTCCCGGAGGGCTGGCTCGACGACGCCGACGGCAGCTCCCTGCGCCTCACCGAGGAGACCACCGAGACCACGGGCGGGTGACTCCAGGGCCGGACGACGGGTGACCGGAGAAGCCCGTCCTCGAGCCAGCCCGGATTGAGCCACGGCGATCGAGTGTGCTTGACTCGTCTGTCGTGTCCGAATCGTGACCCCGTCTCGGGCCCAGGGGAGTCATCTCGGGCCGGACCCCCCGACGACAACAGCAAAGGAATCAGCGCTGTGGCACACCATCGCCACAAGCGGGAGCCCAATGCCCGCAGGCTCGTAGCCCTCACCGGCTCGCGCGCCGCCCTCATGGCCGCTGGCGCGGCCCTGGCCACCACCCTCCCGGCCGTCGCGCTCGGCGTCATCGCCGCCGACCCGACGCACGTGTCGCTGGCGGCCCGGCAGACGCCGCCCGCCATGGTCCTCGACCCCGGTCGCTATGACCGCGTGCCGGTCTCGCGCTCGTTCGACCGTGCCGCCGCCCGGACCTTCCAGGAGGGGGTCGCCGCCCAGGAGGCCACCGCGCGCGCCGTCAAGCGTGCGCACGTGAAGAAGTGGACCACCGTCGATCTGAACCTGTGGTCGAGCGCGTCACAGGCCGCCCGCCAGGTGGGCCTGCTGTCGTCCGGCAAGCGCGTCGTGGTCACCGGCCGGGTCACCGACGGCCGCGCGGAGCTCGCCGTGGACGGCCAGTCGCGGTGGGTGACCGCGGGGTTCCTCGCCGACCAGAAGCCCGAGCCTGCCACGACCGACACCTCGTCGGCCGGCATCTCCGGCGCCGTCACCGCCGCGGCGGGCCTCTCGATGGCTCCGTGCCCCGACGGCTCGGTGGAGTACCGCCTCACCTCGGCCGCCGTCTACGTCTACCGCTCGGTCTGCCACGCCTTCCCCCAGATCACGTCGTACGGCGGCTGGGACGCGCACGGCGAGCACGTGTCCGGGAAGGCGCTCGACATCATGACCAGCGACGTGACCCTCGGCAACGCGATCGCGGCGTTCCTCCAGCAGCACGCCTCCGAGCTGCACCTCTACGACATCCTGTGGCAGCAGCGCATCTGGACGCCGGTCCGGGCCTCGGAGGGCTGGCGGCTCTTCGCCGACCGCGGGTCACCCACGGCCAACCACATGGACCACGTGCACGTCTCGGTCTACTAGGACGTGACTCGCGCGGTGGCTAGTCTCGCCCCCGATGCCCGAGTACGACGACGCCGCGCGCGAGCGCTGGGTCTCCGAGCCCCCCAAGCGGGTCCCCGCGCCCGAGCGCACGCCGTTCGAGCGTGACCGCGCGCGGGTCGTGCATGCCGCGGCGAGCCGGCGGCTGGCCGCCAAGACGCAGGTGGTCGGGCCCCAGAGCGACGACTTCGTCCGCAACCGGCTCACCCACAGCCTCGAGGTGGCACAGGTCGCTCGCGACCTCGCCCGCGCGCTCGGGTCCGAGCCCGACCTCGTCGAGACCGCTGCCCTGGCCCACGACCTCGGCCACCCGCCGTTCGGTCACAACGGCGAGCGGGTGCTGGCGCAGGCTGCAGCGGACTGCGGCGGGTTCGAGGGCAACGCCCAGACCCTGCGCCTGCTGACCCGGCTGGAGGCCAAGACCTTCGGCCCCGACGGCCGCTCGGCCGGGCTCAACCTGACCCGGGCAACCCTCGACGCCTGCACCAAGTACCCCTGGACCCTCACCGACGCCGAGGTGCCGACCGGCGTCCACGCCGACGGCTCGCCGCGGCTGATCCGCAAGTTCGGGGTCTACGACGACGACCGGCCGGTCTTCGACTGGGTCCGCGGCGGCGTACCAGGGCGCCGGCAGTGCGTCGAGGCGCAGGTGATGGATCTCGCCGACGACATCGCCTACTCCGTGCACGACGTCGAGGACGGTGTCGTCGCGCGTCGGATCGACCTCACCTCGCTCGACGTGGAGGCGGTGTGGGCGGCCGTACGGGGGTGGTACCTCCCCGACGCCGACGAGCGCGCGCTCGACGAGGCGCTGGCGCGGATGCGGGCCGTCGCCTCGTGGCCCGGCACGCCGTACGACGGCAGCCGGCGCGGCCTGGCCTCGCTGAAGAACCTGACCAGCGACCTGATCGGTCGCTTCTGTGCAGCCGCCCGGGCCGCCACGTTCGCGGCGTACGACGGCCCGTTGCTGCGCCATGCCGCCGACCTCGTGGTGCCGGAGGAGTCGCTGGTCGAGATGGCGGTGCTCAAGGGCATCGCCGCCCACTACGTGATGCAGGCCGATGACCGGGTGCTGGCGATGGCACGCCAGCGTGAGCTGCTCGCCGAGCTGGTGGAGGCGGTGGTCGGCGCCGGCCCCGCGGTCCTCGAGCGGCCCTTCGCCGACGACTGGGCCGCAGCCGACGACGACGCGGCGCGGCGCCGGGTGGTGGTGGACCAGATCGCGTCCCTCACCGACGCCAGCGCCGTCACCTGGCACGCACGGCTGACCTGACCGCCTGTCGGTGGTCGAGCGGTCCGCCGTCGGGGGTCGAGCGGAGTCGAGACTCAGGGCAGGTCGCCCTGGGGCCCCGCCATGTGGTGGGGTTCCGGGTCGTTCGAGCCGGTCACCTTGTCCTTGGCCGCGCCGGCGGCGCTGGTCACCTTGTCGGCGACGATCGGCGCCTGATGCTTCGCGACGTCCACGGCCTGCTGGGTCTTCTCCTGCACCCGCGGGTCGTTCCTGACCTTGTTCACGGTGCCCCGGATCTGCTCGTAGCGCTCGCGCCCGGCCTGGGCGCCGAGCACGTAGCCCAGTGCGAAGGCGATCAGCAGTGACAGCTTCTTCATGGTGTCTTCTCCCTTGTGTCGGTGGTGGTGCTCTCGTCGGCCTCTTCGCGGATGGCCCGGCCCCGTGCCAGGTCCTTCTGCTCCTTCTTACGCGCCTTCGTGATGCCCCGCGTGTCGCGGGCGGGGAGTTGCAGCTCCTCCTCGGCCGCGATGCCGGCCTGCAGCTGACGTCCGCGCTCGAGCTCGGAGTCCAGTTCGGCTCCGAACAGGAGCGCCAGGTTGGTGATCCAGAGCCACAGCAGGCCCACCACCGCTCCTGCGAGCGAGCCGTAGGTCTTGTCGTAGCTCCCGAACGTCGACACGTAGTACGCGAACGCGGCCGAGGCCACGATCCACACCAGGATCGCGACAACCGCGCCGATGGACAACCACCGGAACCTCGGCTGCTTCACGTTCGGCGTCGTGTAGTAGAGGATCGCGACGATCAGGACGACGAACAGCACGATGATCGGCCACTTCACGATGTTCCAGACTGTCACCGCCTGGGTGCTGAGCCCGAGCACGGACCCGATCGACGATGCGAGCGGACCGGACACGATCAGCATCACCAGCACCACGGCCACCAGGAGGATGGCCACCAGGGTGACGAGCAGCATCACCGGGCGCAGCTTCCAGAACGGGCGGCCCTCGTCGATCTCGTAGACGGCGTTCATGGCACGCCCGAAGGCGCCGACGTACCCCGAGGCCGACCACAGGGCGCCGATGATGCCGAGCACCAGCCCCAGGCCCGCGCTCTGGGACGTGGCGATGTGTTCGAGGGCCGGCTGGACCGTGTCGAGGGTGCTGGGCGACACCAGGGGCGTGAGCACCTTGATGACGTTGTCGACGCTGCTCTGCCCCTGGCCGACCACACCCAGGAGGGAGATCAGGGCGATCGCGGCCGGGAAGAGCGCCAGGACGGCGTAGTAGGTGAGGGCCGCCGCGAGGTCCGTGCAGTGGTCGTCGCCGAACTCCCGCATCGTCTTGCGCACCACGTAGGCCCAGGACCGGCGGGTCAGGTCCGTCGGTGAGTCGGGGAGTGCGGTCGTCCTCGACGTCGGGCGTCCGGTCCTGTGTCCGGGACTCCCCGGAACGGGCGCCGTCGGTCATCGGCGGCGCCGCCAGACGAGTACGCCGACCAGCAGCACGACGGTCAGCGCCGCGGCGACCAGCTCGGGACGAGGCTTGCCGTCGTCGGTGGTGGCACGGTCGGCGACCTGCGCGGCACGCTCCTTGGCCTGGGCCTTCACGTCGAGCTTGTGGGCCAGCTGGTCGACGGTCTGGGCCAGCTGGTCGCGCTGCCGGACGATGTCGGCCTCGATCTCGGCCGGCGTGCGGCTGTCGCTCATGCGCGGTCACCCTTCAGCACGGCGATGTCCTCCTTGACGCCCTCGATCGCCTGCTCGGGAGCGGGTGGCGTCGCCTGCTGGATCTCCTTCTTGCCGACCAGCGCCACCACGACCGCGCCGGCGAACAGCACGACGCCCACGAGCAGTGCCGAGAGCCAGTCGGGAAGGGCGTGGGCCAGCCCCAGGATCGCCGTGGCGATCACACAGGCGATCCCGAAGAACGCGAGCAGCCCGGCCACGCTGAACATGCCGATCCCGACTCCGGCGCGCTTGCCCTTCTCGGCGGTCTCGGCCTGGGCGAGCCGGAGCTCGGAGCGGATCAGCTCGGGGACCTGCTGGGTGAGGTCGTGGACGAGGGCGCCCAGGGTGGGATCGTCGCTGACCGCGTGTGCCGCGGGCTGCCGGGTGTCGACGTACTCATGTCCGGCCCGTACCCACCCGTCCCGGTGGTATCCGCCCGAGCGGTGTCGTCGGGCGCCCGTAGACTCCCGACGTGGCCGGCCGGATTCGTGATGAGGACATCGCGGAGGTCCGTGAGAAGGCCAAGATCGACGAGATCGTCTCCGACTACGTCACCCTCCGCCCCGCCGGCGGCGGCTCGCTCAAGGGCCTGTGTCCCTTCCACGACGAGAAGTCCCCGTCGTTCAACGTCAACCCGGCCCGCCAGTTCTGGCACTGCTTCGGCTGCGGCGAAGGCGGCGACGTGTTCGCCTTCCTGATGAAGGTCGACGGCCTGGGCTTCAGCGAGGTGGTGGAGCGACTCGCGGACAAGTACGGCGTGACGCTGCGCCGCGAGGAGGGCGACGCTCGACCCGATCGGCCACGCGGCCCCCAGCGCGCCCGCCTGATCGAGGCACATCGGGTCGCCCAGGCGTACTACGCCGACGCGTTGGCCACGCCCGACGCCGTGGTGGCGCGCCAGTTCCTCGGGGAGCGCGGCTTCGACCAGGCGTCGGCCGAGCAGTTCGGGATCGGCTTCGCGCCGCGCGACGGTGACGCGCTGCTGCGCCACCTCCGGCAGAAGGGCTTCACCGAGGAGGAGACCGTCGCGGCCGGGCTGGTGGCCGTCGGCCGGTCGGCGTACGACCGCTTCCGCGGCCGCCTGCTCTGGCCGATCCGCGAGTCCAGCGGCGAGACGATCGGATTCGGGGCGCGGCGGATCTTCGACGACGACCGGATCGAGGCGAAGTACCTCAACACCCCCGAGACCGCGATCTACAAGAAGAGCCAGGTGCTCTACGGCCTCGACCTGGCCCGCCGCGACATCGCCCGCTCGATGCAGGCGGTCGTGGTCGAGGGCTACACCGACGTGATGGCCTGCCACCTGTCCGGCGTACCGACCGCCGTCGCCACCTGCGGTACGGCGTTCGGTGACGACCACGCACGGGTGCTGCGCCGCTTCCTCAACGACCACGAGGAGTTCCGCGGCGAGGTGATCTTCACCTTCGACGGCGACGCCGCCGGGCAGAAGGCCGCGCTCCGCGCCTTCGGTGGCGACCAGAACTTCGTGGCCCAGACCTACGTCGCGGTCGAGCCGACCGGCCTCGACCCCTGCGACCTCCGCATCCAGCACGGCGACGCGGCCGTCCGCGAGCTGATCGCCCGCCGCCGGCCCGCTGTATCGCTTCGTGCTCGAGAACGTCGTCTCCAAGTACGACCTCGACCGGGCCGACGGCCGGGTCGACGCCGTCCGTGAGGCGGCGCGGCTGGTCTCGTCGATCCGCGACAAGTCCAAGGTCGAGGCGTTCGCGCGCGAGCTCGCCGGGATGGTCGGGGTCGACGTCGAGCAGGCGCGCACCGAGGTACGAAGGGCCGCAGGGCGCAGGCGCGCGACGTCCCGGTCCGCCGCAGCCGGCGGTCCCGGGCGCCGCCGCGGCGCAGGGCGAGCCGCCGTCGGCGCCGGCCGCACCACCGCTGCCCGACCTCCGCCACCCGCGCTTCGCCCTCGAGCGCGAGGCGCTCAAGCTCGTCGTACAGGAGCCCGAGGCGGTGGCTCGGACGACGCGCGACATCGGCGCCAACGACTTCACGCACCCGACCTACCGCGCCGTCTGGGGGCTGGTCGAGCAGTCCGGCGGGCTCGGCGCCGCCGACGCGGGCTGGGCCGCCCGGCTGCGTGACGCCGCGTCCGACCAGGCCGTGTCCGCCGCGCTCTCGGCGCTCGCCGTCGAGCCGGTGCCGAGCCGCAAGGGCGCCGACGACGCGTTCGTCGCCAACACCGTCTACCGCCTGCAGGAGCTGACGGCCCAACGCCGGATCGCCGACGTGAAGTCGCGCCTCCAACGCACCAACCCGGTCGAGCACACAGTCGAGTACAACCGGATGTTCGGCGAGCTGACCGCCCTCGAGCAGCACCGCCGCCAGCTCCGCGACCTGGCCCTGGGCGCCCAGTGAGCCGGCCGTGAAGTCGCTGCGCCGCGAGCGACCGCCGGTCGAGGTGGCCGCCGGCGAGCGGCTGCTGGCCTGGGCGCCCGTGGCGGGTGGCCAGTGGGTGGCCGGCACCCGCGACGCCCTCTACCTCCCCGACGCGCGACTGCCCTGGGAGGCGGTCGAGGCCGCCGACTGGGACCACGACCTCGCCCGGCTCCGGGTCAGCGAGGTCGGCCAGTGGGGGCTGCCGCGCGTCGAGCACGCGCTCAACCTCGATGACACGGCGCCGGGCGAGACCGACCGCCTGCTGCAGCTGGTGCGCGAGCGGGTCACCGCAAGCGTGCTGCTCGTGCGGCACGTGCCGATCACCGGCAAGCGCGGCGTACGGGTGGTGGGCCGGCGGGCACCCGTCCGGGCGTGCGCCGGTGCAGTGGGTCTACGAGTACGACGCCGGGATCGACCCCGCCGACCCCGTCGTGCAGGCGGCCGCTGCGGCTGCCCTGGCCTCCGCGCAGGGCGACGTGGGCCTCGACTGACGAGGCTCCCGGCGCGCGGGGTCCCGATTCGCGGCGCCCGATCCCGCTTGCTAATCTGTGCGGGCTTCCGAACGATCCCCTGTAGCTCAACTGGCAGAGCATTCGACTGTTAATCGAAGGGTTGTTGGTTCGAGTCCAACCGGGGGAGCCAACACCGTAGGTCAGAGCCCCTGTACCCCTCGACCGTGGGGTCCCCGCTGTTGCCGGACGGCAGATCGCCCCACTTCTCGAGAAGTGCCCGGGTCACCACGCCGAGAGCCGCGACCTTCGCGCCCACCTGGCCACAGTCGACAGTGGGTGGCCGCGCCTCGCGACGCGGCCACCCTGCGCGTCGGTGTCTCATCCGCTAAGTAGAGTGCCGGTCGCGCGCAGACAAGCGTAGATGACGCCGGGCCAACGCGCTTGGGAATGGTCAGGCGACTACCCCATCAGGCCGACCCCCATCACCTGATCGGGGTCCTGTGACCACTCCGGCAACGGCGACCAACTGGCTCGTTCCCTATCTGGGCTGCCTCCCGACACGCCGCCTCACCGCCGGACGGCTCGACGCGTACTCCGCCGAGACGTCTCGACCACCCGAATACCCAGGCACACGATCCTGTACGCCTTCGTCAGATGAAGCTCGTGATCCAGGGTGCCCTTCCGCGCGATCCCGTAGCGAGGCGGTCGAGCGACCAACGCCAAGGCATCCCAGAAGCAGTCGAAGGACCGCGAGGTGACGACCGGGGACATCCACACCGGCCTCGACACGTTCGACCGCCTTGTCCGGGAATCGGCGGCAGCGAGGACCGTTCGGCTTCGCCCAGTGCAGGCGCGGGTCACTCGGCGGTCGAATGGGAAACCCGGGGCGGGGTACGAGGTGCTCCAAGTTGGGAGGGACCCATGGAGATCGTCATCGTCCTCGTGATCGTTGTGATCGTCGCGGCGGCCATCGCGGCCGTCGCCTATCGGCGAAAGAGGTCGTCCGGGCTGGAGCAGAGGTTCGGTTCCGAGTACGAACGCACTGTCGAGCAGTCCGACGACCGTCGGTCCGGAGAGAAGCTGCTCCGGGAGCGGGAGAAGCGGCGTTCGGAGTTCGACGTAGTGCCCTTGAGTGGTGCCGACGCCGACCGGTACCGCGAGGAGTGGCTCGGCGTGCAAGGGGGGTTCGTCGATCGGCCGGCCGAGGCCGTGCAGCAGGCGGACAGCCTCGTGGTGCGCATGATGCGAGACAGCGGCTACCCGGTCGACGACTTCGACCACCGCGTGGACGACATCTCCGTCGACCATCCAGACGTGGCGCAGCACTATCGCGACGCCCACGCCGTCGCCGTGGCCCAGCTGAACGGGACGACCGATACGGAGCAGCTGCGCCAAGCAGTGACGTCATACCGAGAGCTCGTCGAAGCGCTGTTGCGTGAGGGCGGCGGGCCAACCCAGGCAGGCAAGTCAGAGGATCGATCATCACAAGGGAGCAGAGATGACCACGCAGGGTAACCATCGGTCCGCGGACCTCGCCGACCAAGAGGGGACGGCGCCGCCCGCCACCCGCGAGACAGCCGCGTCACCCTCGCCGAGCCCGGCGGCTCCGGTCGGCGACGAGGGGCGTGAGGCCACGACGGCCAGCGGTGAGAGCCAGGCGTCGACGGCGACGCCCGATCAGGATCCCGGCACCACGACGACTACCAATCGTCGCCATGAGATGACGGAATCCAACGGCGAGAGCCAGGAGCCCGTCGGGGCCACCAGGGAGAGCCAGGCGACCGACCCGTCGCAGGAGCAACTGGTTTCCCGGGAAGCCGCCATGGACTTCAAGACACGCTGGGAAGCTATCCAGCAAGGCTTCGTGGACGACCCTCGTAGCGCCGTGAGAGACGCAGACACGCTGGTCAGCGACGTACTGCAGCAGTTGTCGAACGGTTTCGACGAGCAGCACCGGCAACTCGAGGGGCAGTGGAGCAATGGTGAGCCCGACACCGAGGGCCTGCGCTCAGCGTTGCAGCGATATCGCGCCTTCTTCGATCGGCTGCTGACGATCTGAACGGCGGATCCGGCGCTCGGCGTTGCATCGACTCAGGAGCGCCGCGCCGGATCTCGACCACGTACAGACAGCTGGTGCGCTCGGTCGCTGGTTGCCAACCCCCAGACGCCCACTCAGCGACCGAGCGGCGCCATCCGTGCCCACGACGAACGCGCCTACGCCGTGTGAGGTCTAGGACGTCGGGCGGGCGGAAGATACCGTTGAACTGGCGCCCAACACCCCCCATGAGGGCGCCCGCGCCCGGCGACTTCGCAGTCGCCGGGCGTCCGGTGGGCTGGCTGCCCACCAGCCCAAGGTCACAGGAGACGGCGCCGTGGATGTCAGCTGTACCTGTGGGGTATGGCCCATCTACCGCGCACTTCACTGCACAGGACGGCAACCACACCCGGCGCCGGTTGTCGAGCGCGCTCGGCTCGAGCTGGTGCCGCCCTGTCTGCAACATGGAGAAACTTCAGAGGCGATGTCGAAGCGCCTGGCGGCCGTTCGACGTACGTTCGAGAAGCAACTCCCCAGCGACCACTAGGAGTGATCAAGATGCCGCGTTTCATGGGATTCGTGAGGATGGAAGAGGGCGTCGGCACGCCGCCGCAGGCGCTGTTCGACGCGATGGACACCTACATCGGCGAACGAGCCGCCAAGGGCGTGTTCCTCGACGGTGGAGGTCTGTACGGCACCGAGGACGCCGTGAACTTCGTCGTTCGCGATGGCGGGGTCAGCCGGGTCGACGGACCCTACGCGGAGGCCAAGGAGGTCGTCGGCGGTTGGGCCATCATGGAGTACGACACCGTCGAGGAGGCCGTGGCCGACCAGGAGCAGTTCGCCCAGCTGCACGCGAAGCACTGGCCTGAGGTCACTGTGATCTCGACCCTGCGCCAGATCTCCACCGGCCCGGAGGCCCCCGGCGACTGACCTTTCGCCGGATCCACGAGTTGGCGCCCCGCGCGAACGTGTGATGACAGGCCGTGGTGCTGAGGCCGCACGCGGTCTCGGACCAGCGGACGGTCAGGCTGTCACCACGGTGACGCCGGCCCCACGGAAGGCCGCGACCTGGGCGGGGTCTGCGCCGACGTCGGTGATGAGGACGTCGATGTCGGCAAGATGCGCGAAACGCACGGTGCGCTCCACCGCGATCTTGCTGGAGTCCGCGAGTACGACGACCCGCTGGGCGCTGGCCACGATCGCGGCCTTCGTCGCCGCCTCCACATCGTCGGGCGTGGAGAGACCGTGGTCGACCGAGATGCCGTTGGTGCCGACGAACGCCACCTCGGCCCGGACCCGTGCCAAGGCCGTGACCGTCTCGATCCCCACGGCGGCCTGGGTGGCGTCGCGCACGCGCCCGGGCAGGAGGTGCAGCTCGACGTTCGCCCGGTCGGCGAGCCTGGAGGCGACCGGGATCGCATGGGTGAGCGCCGTGATCCGGTGGTCCTGGGGAAGCATCTCGGCCAGCTGGATCGTCGTCGTCCCTGCGTCGAAGATCACCGCCGCGCCTGCGGTGGGCACGTACGCCAGTGCCGCCTCGGCGATCCGTCGCTTCTCCTCGGGGTGGGACAGCCCGCGGTCAGACAGATCTGCCTCGAGCATCGTGAACGAGTCCGGCGGAAGCGCTCCTCCGTGCACCCGGCGTAGGAGGCGCCGCTCCTCGAGGCCGTCGAGGTCGCGGCGGACCGTCTCGGTGGTGACGCCGAACTCGACCGCGAGGTCGGCCACGGAGACCCGACCGCGCCGGGTCACCAGCTCGGCCATCGCCTGCTGGCGCTCCGCGGCGTACATCGACATTCACGTCCCGTCCAAGGCGACCTGTGTTTGCTTGGTTTGATAGTTGAACGTGTGGGCCGTCAAGCGGTCAGGGCTCGACGGTGACCTTGATGGCCTCCCCGTTCTTGACGATCTGGAACGCGTCGAGGACCCGATCCAACGGGATGTGCTCGGTGATCAGGTCCTTGACCGGCACCTGACCGGTGGAGATGTAGTCCAGCGCCCGCTTGTTGTGCTCGGGAGCCGATCCGTTGGCGCCGTGGATGTGCAGCTGGCGGTAGTGCACCAGGTTGGAGTCGCACCGGATGAACGGGTCGGTCTTGGGGAGCCCGCCGAAGAACGAGATCCGGCCGTTGCGGGCGGCCATGGAGACCGCCTGCTCCTGGGTGACGTTGGCGGCGGTAGCCGTGATGACGACGTCGGCCCCGCGGCCACCGGTCAGCTCCATCACGCGCTCGACCACGTCCACCTGGGAGCCGTCGATGGTCGCGTCGGGGTCGACCGCTTCGGCTGACATCTTCAACCGCTCGGCGTTGACGTCGACGAGGTACACCGGTCCGCAGTCGTGGACTCCGCGCGCGATGCGGATGTGCATGCAACCGATCGGGCCGGCCCCGAAGACGACGACGCTGTCGCCCTTCTCGATGCCGAGCAGCTCCTGCGCGTTGATGGCGCAGGCGAAGGGCTCGGCGGCCGACGCCTCGTCGTACCCGACGTTGTCAGGGATCCGGTTGAGCCCGTCGACCTTGAGCACCTGCGGCGGCACGATCATGTACTCGGCGAACCCGCCGTCGTACTGGTAGCCGACCGAGGTCTGGTTCTCGCAGACGGCCATCCAGCCCTTCTTGCACTCGTAGCACTCCCCGCACGGGACTGCGGCGATCACCTGTGCGCGGTCGCCGACCTGCCAGCTCGAGCCGTACGTCGCGTTGACGGCGTCGCCGACCGCGACGACCTCGCCGGCGATCTCGTGGCCGATCGTGCGGGGCGGGGTGAGGTTCTGGTGGCCGTTGTAGAAGATCTTCACGTCCGTGCCGCAGGTCGAGCAGTTCCGCACCCGCAGCTTGATCTCGTCGGGCCCGCACTCCGGCTCGGCGACATCCTCGAGCCGGACGTCCTCTGGTGCGTAGAACCGCAGTGCCTTCATCGGGCGCTCCTCCTGAGTCCGGGCGACCCGATGGTCGTGCTCCGAGCACGATGATCGGTGATACCCGTTTGGTTGGTATTGCGTGGATTTAGTTTGCTCCAAGCCCTTGACGAAGGCAAGAGGGGCCCGATATGAAGGCAATCAAAGATCCGCGTGACGAGGGTCACCCCGGCCGCACGGGCGCCGCGACGGCCGACTCAGAGAGGACCAGCATGGTCACTGCCACCGCACCCCCACCGACCCGGACCTCGGTCCGTGTCCATGTCCAGAAGTTCGGCACCTTCTTGTCGAACATGATCATGCCCAACATCGCCGCGATCATCGCGTGGGGCCTGGTCACCGCGTTCTTCATCCCGGTCGGCTGGACGCCGAACGAGAAGATCGCCACGATGGTCGACCCGGGCATCTACTACGTGCTCCCCATCCTGATCGCCTTCACCGGCGGCCGCATGGTGTACGGCGTACGCGGCGGCGTCGTGGGTGGCTTCGCCGTGATCGGGGTGATCATGGCCACCTCGAGCCCGGTGATCCTGGGTGACGGCCGCACGGGTTCGCCGATGTTCCTCGGCGCGATGATCATGGGCCCGTTGACCGCGGCGCTGATGAAGCGGGTGGACGCGCTCTGGGCCGGGAAGATCAAGCCCGGCTTCGAGATGCTCGTCGACAACTTCTCCGCCGGCATCCTCGGCGCGATCATGGCGATCGCGGGCATGTTCGTGCTCGCGCCTCCGCTGCTCGTGGGTGATCGACCGCCTGGGGGAGGCCGTCAACTGGCTGGTCGCCCACGATGTCCTGCCGTTCACGTCGGTCTTCATCGAGCCGGCCAAGGTGCTGTTCCTCAACAACGCGATCAACCACGGGGTCCTGACTCCGCTGGGGATCCAGCAGGCGCAAGAGTCCGGGAAGTCGGTGCTGTTCCTGCTCGAGGCCAACCCCGCTGCCGGCTTCGGTCTGCTGATGGCCTACTCGGTGTTCGGCAAGGGGATGGCCAAGGCCACTGCCCCGGGTGCCGCGATCATCCAGTTCTTCGGAGGCATCCACGAGGTCTACTTCCCCTACGTGCTGATGAAGCCACGGCTGATCCTGGCCATGATCGCCGGCGGCATGACCCAGATCTTCATCAACGTCACGTTCCACTCGGGGCTGCGAGCCCCGGCGGCCCCGGGGTCGATCTTCGCGGTCTACGCACAGACGCCGCCGGGCAGCTTCCTCGGCGTGACCCTGTCCGTGATCGGTGGTTTCGCGGTGACGTTCGCTATCGCCGGGTTGCTGCTGCGGATGGACAAGGGCGACCTCGAGGGCGAGGACCTGATCGCCGCGATGGGAGTCATGACCTCGATGAAGGGGAAGGAGTCCGCGGCCACGGCCTCCGTGATCGGTGCCGCCGCCGTCGCGGCCCCGAGCGGCCCCGATCCGCTCGATCGTGTTCGCGTGTGATGCGGGCATGGGCTCCTCGGCGATGGGCGCCTCCGTGCTCCGTAAGAAGATCCAGAGCGCGGGGTACTCCGACGTCACGGTCGTCAACAAGGCGATCTCCAACCTCGACGACACCTATGACCTGGTGGTCACCCACCAGGACCTCACCGCCCGTGCTCGCGAACGCACTCCCTCCGCGGTCCACGTGTCGGTGGACAACTTCATGGCCAGCCCCAAGTACGACGACATCGTCGAGCTGCTGCACCGCGCCAACGGACCAGAGGTCGCCGCGGTCGCTGACGAGCCGCTCGTGGCGGAGTCCGCCGGGCTAGGCGCACTCCTCCCCGAGAGTGCGATCGTCCTCGAGGGGACGGCCCGGACGAGGGACGACGCGATCACCGAGGCCGGCGAGCTGCTGGTGGCGAGCGGGTCGGTCGAGCCGGCGTACGTCCGGTCCGATGCACGAGCGTGAGAAGTCCGTGTCGACCTTCATGGGCAACTCACTGGCGATCCCGCACGGCACGAACGACGCCAAGTCGTCGATCGTTGCCAGTGGGCTCTCCTTCGTCCGCTACCCGCAGGGCATCGACTGGAAGGGCAAGGAGGCGAAGTTCGTCGTCGGAGTGGCCGGCGCCGGAGACGAGCACCTGGCGCTGCTGAGCAAGATCGCCCATGTGTTCCTGGACCCCGACAAGGTGGCGGCCCTCGAGGCCGCGACGAGGCCGGCCGACGTGGCAGCGGTACTCGACGGGGTGACCGTCTAGACCTCGTCCCGCCCAGGACCTGCCCGCAGGTCCTGGGTGGGCCGCGCGGTCACTGGCGATGCTCGGCCGCTGTCCTGGCGCAGTGGCAGGATCGGGCTCCGGGAGGCGGTCATGAGTGACTATCCGCGGCTTCTGCACACCGCGATCGACACCACGGACCCTCGAGGGCTGGCGGAGTTCTACCGGCTGCTTCTGGGTCTGCACTACCGACCCGGCGACGAACCGCCGGTCGACGGCGAGGACGACGCCGACTGGCTGGTCCTGGTCGACGAGGACGGTGGCCGCGTGCTGGCGATCCAGGGGGTGGAGCGCCTCGAGCGGACCACCTGGCCGAGCCACGACGTACCGATGCAGATGCATGTGGACTTCACGGTGCCGAGCCGCGACGAGCTGGAGCGACACCGCGAGCGCGCCGAGCACCTCGGCGCCGAGATCCTGCTCGACCGCACCGGCGACGAGGGCGAGCCGCTGTACGTCCTGGCCGACCCGTCCGGCCACCCGTTCTGCATCCTCGTCGTCTGATCCCAGCGTGACCGCGGCTGCGTGTGGGTCCGGATCGTCACCGTTTCATCATGTGAAGGTGTCGAACCGACACTTCACACGGTGAATTCACCATGTGAACCACCGCTTCACCACCTGAACATGGTGAAACCGGGAAACAGCCCCACACGCCCGACCGAGACCCAGCCCTCAGCGGCGCAGGATGACGTGCGTGACCAGGGAGGTCGAGCGCGTGGACGCCACCTCGAACGACAGCCCCGGCAGGTCGCGGAACAGTGGCTCGCCCTCGCCGAGCACGATCGGCGCGAGGTGGAGGCGAAGCTCGTCGATGTAGCCGGCTGCGAGGTACTGGTTGATCGTCGAGGCGCCGCCGCAGATCGAGACGTGGCGGTCGCCGGCCGCCTCACGCGCGAGCCCGAGGGCCTCCTCGATGCCGCCCGTGACGAAGTGGAACGTCGTCCCGCCCTCCATCGGCACGGGCTCCCGCTCGCGGTGACCGAGTACGAAGACCGGCCCGTGGTACGGCGGGTCCTCACCCCACCAGCCGTGCCAGTCGAGGTCCCACTCGCCGCGGTCGGGACCGTACATGTTGCGGCCCATGACGTAGGCGCCGGCCGAGCAGATCGCGTCGAGCTCCGCGGCGTTCTCCTCGGGCTGCTCGAAGTGCCACCGGTGCAGCGTCTCGCCGCCGACTCCGAGCGGGTTCTCGAGGCTCTGGTGGGGTCCGGCGATGAAGCCGTCCAGCGAGATCGCGGGGTCGGAGGTGATCGACGCCATCAGCCTCCCCATCCCATCGGGTAGACCTCGAAGGACGTGGCGAACGCCACGCCCATGCGCTGTCCGGTCTGCCGGCCGAACCCCTCGAGGAACTCGCGGGGGTCCCAGTTCTCCCAGCCCAGCCCTTCGATGTACGCCGCGTGTGCGGCCAGCGACTCCACGCCCTTGTCGAAGGTGTCGGTGGTGTCGACGCCGTGCTCGGCCAGCGGAGAGCCGCCCACCCACACGGCCCGGACCCCTCCCCACGTCTCCACGCCGTCGACCACCTGTTCGGGGAAGACCCAGCGGTTGCCGGCGTCGCGCACCGCGTCGAGCACGGCCCGGCCGGTGGCGATGTGGTCGGCCTGGTTGAGGTTGCGGCCGCCGAAGGTCTCGTGGAAGTTGCCGGTGAGCACGATCTCGGGCCGGTGTCGACGGACGACGGCCGCGAGCTCGCGGCGGAGCGGCACGCCGTACTCCAAGATGCCGTCGGGGAGGCCGAGGAAGTCGACGACGTCGACGCCGACGATCCGCGCGGACTCGATCTCCTCGGCCTCGCGCACGCGCCGGCACTCGTCCGGGTGCATGCCGTCGATACCGGCCTCCCCGGAGGTGACCATGCAGTAGACGACCTCCTTGCCCTGGGCGGTCCAGCGCGCGACGGCGGCGGCGGAGCCGAACTCCATGTCGTCGGGGTGCGCGACGATGGCGAGCGCACGGCTCCAGTCCTCGGGCAGCGGTTCGAGCGGTGGTGGCGTGTCCATGGGTCGAGCATGCCGTGAATTCTGTTGGCCGCACAGGGCCGGACCCGGTTGGCTGGCCGCATGGCCGACGTGGGCGAACGTGGGGACACGAAGCCTGAGTGGTACGCCTCCCTCCCGGGGCGAGACCTGTCGCTGTCAGGGCGGTGGGCGACCGCTGAGTTCCGGGAGGAGCTCCGCACCTGGTGCGAGTCGGTCGTGGGCCCGGTGGCCGGCATGGAGCAGCACAAGCTGCGCGGGTGGGCGACCGTGTGGCGGGTGACCACCACCGAGGGAGCGTGGTTCGCCAAGCAGAACTGTCCCGGCCAGCAGGTCGAGGTGGCGCTGATGGAGGCGCTCTCCCGGCTGGCGCCCGACCGCGTCGTGCCGGTGACGGCTGCGCGTGACGGCTTCCTGCTCACCCCCGACCAGGGGCCGGTGTTCTCCGAGACGGCCGGCGGCGACCTGGAGAACTGGGTCCGCCTGGCCCGCGACGCGGCCCTGCTCCAGCGCGAGCTGGTGCCCCACCACGAGGAGCTGCTCGCCACGGGGACGACCGAGCTGACGCCGCAGGAGGCGCCCGGCTACGTCGCCGCTCGCGTCGGCCAGTACGCCGCGCTGGGCGCGGATGACCCGCGCCGGCTGGAGACCGGGCTTGCCGATCGTCTGCGCGCCCACCTTCCCGTCGTAGGACGGTGGGCCGAGCAGGTCGAGTCCCTCGGCCTGCCGCTCACCCTCAACCACAACGACCTGCACGAGAACAACGTCTTCGACGTCGACGGCCGACTGCGGTTCTTCGACTTCGGCGACTCGCTGCTCACCGAGCCGCTGGGCGTGCTCCTGATCCCGCTGAACATCCTCGGCGAGAAGCTCGGGGCCGACGGCCGACGACCCGCGCCTGTGGCGGGTGGCCGACGCCGCGCTGGAGGTCTGGACCGATCACGCGCCGGCCGCGGAGCTGCGCGCCGCGCTGCCGGCAGCGCTCCAGCTGGGCCGGCTGGGGCGGGTCGAGTCGTGGGTCCGCTGTCAGCCGTCGCTGAACGACCAGCAGCTCGCGGAGTGGGGCCCGGTGGCCGCCACCTGGCTCGGGACGCTGCTCGCGGACCCGCCGGTCGGGCTGCCCCCGGGTTAGCAGCGCGTCAGCAGAAGGCGCGGGGATGGACGCCGGCGTAGCTGATCGGGCCGGCGACGACAGTCAGGGCGCCACTGCCGACGAAGCTGCAGGTGCGCTGCGCCTGGGCGTTGAAGAACCCGCGGTCGTTGGCCGCGCTGACACCGAACACGAACCAGACGATCACCATCATCATGAGGAACGTCTTCATGAAACCCTCCCGTAGCACCGACCCGTCCGGCGTGCTCCGGATTTTAGAGGGTCGATGCGCTCCGCGTCGGCATTCTGGTGTTTCCCATGACGGTGAGCTTGCCCAGCTGGACCGCCACCCAGGCGATGGCGATCCCCGCCACGTCGTCGACGGCGAAGTGCCAGCCGAGATAGACCGTCGCGAGCACCGTCCCGACCAGGAACGCGAAGGCCACCCACGACAGGATGCGCAGCCCGTAGTAGCGCGCCATCAGCCAGATCAGGCAGGTCAGGGCGCAGTGAAGGCTCGCGAACGCCGAGATCTGGGCGAACGCGTCGGCGGCCTGGGGGTGGGCGAGCAGGTGCGCCCGCTGCTCGACGTACGTCGCCTGCGTCGTCTGGATCGACGTACGCCTGAGCCCGGCGAACTCGCCGGGTGCCTGGTGGAAGGGGCCGAGCGACGGGATCAGGTAGTACGAGGCGACGCCGAGGATCCAGGCCCACATCGCCGCCACCACGAAGACGTACGCCTGCCGGACCGTCGGGGTGAACGCGAGGGCCGCCACCAGGGCGATGGTGACCAGCCACGAGAACGACTCGTACAGATCGGTCAGCAGGCGGGCGGCGAGACCCTCCCCGAGGAGGTGGTGGAGCAGGACGGCCGGGCTGTGGCCGAAGAACAGCCAACGGTCCCAGCGCAGGAGCATCGCGTCGCGCGGCGTGAGGAGGACATCCCAGCTCTTGAGGTTGCGGTAGCTGAGGTAGACCACGAAGTACCCGACGAGGCCCGCCAGGATCATCACGATCCGGTACGGCGTCCAGCGGGTGCTCACGGTCGACCACAACGTCGCACCGCCCCTGCGACCGCGCAGCCAACGCACCAGCACGTCGATGACGACGAAGAGGGCCAGCATCTCGGCCGTGTCGGGGAGCTTGGCGCGGAAGAGCTTCCCGTGGGGATCCTTGATCGGGATGTCGACCTGGCGCGACCGCGCCCAGGCGATGGCCGCGAAGCCGAGAACGAGGGCCAGCACCCGCAGCTTCCACGCCCACGGGGATCCACTCTCCGTGCGCTCCTCCGGGAGGTCGGTACGCGTCCCCGCTTCCGTCGTCCCCATGCCGCCTCCCGTGATCCGGTGCCCTCGATCCTGGGCCGCCGTCGGGGACATTCAACCTGAGGCCCGGTAGTGAGCCCGAAATGGCACCGCTGTGGCCTCGCGAGGTCTGTGCTCCCAGTGGCTAGGCTCTCGCCCTCGAGGGGTGACCCTCGCGGGGCGGTAGCTCAGTCGGTCAGAGCAGAGGACTCATAATCCTTCGGTCCTGGGTTCAAGTCCCAGTCGCCCCACCGCTTCTGACTTCCCGTCGCCCCGGGCGCCGGTGGCCCTTGTCGGTGCGGCGCGTGGGCCGGAAGATGGGAGGACCGGTGAAGGAGTGTGGATGAGTACTGAGGGGAACGCGTCGCTGGCCCGGGTCGAGGAGCTCACCGAGGGTGAGTGTCTGGAGCTGCTCGGCACGAAGCGAGTGGGTCGGGTGGCGCACAACGACCCGGAGGGCCCGGTGGTGGTGCCGGTGAACTACGTGCTCCAAGACGGCATGGTGCTCTTCCGGATCGCGCCGTTCTCCACGCTGGCGGACAGACTCCGCGACGGGGCCGCGTCGTTCCAGGTCGACCATGTCGACGAGGACGCCAGGACCGGCTGGAGTGTGCTGGTCCGCGGCCACGCGGCCCGTGCGAACAACTGGGAGCTGCCCGAGGCCCACGACCGCCCGACGCCATGGGCGGAGGGCGGACGCAACCTCCATGTCAGGCTGAGCCCCCACCACATCAGCGGCGTCCGACTCATCGGCCAGTGATCCGCGGAGCCTGGTCGGGAAGACCGCCACGCTCGCACGTGTGATCGACGGTGCTCGGGCTCCGCGTAGTCGACGGGGTCTTCCTCGTCGTCGACCGCGAGATGCGCGGCCAGCCCGCACCGATGGTCTACGAGATCCTCGAGGCCACCCTCCAGAGGCGTCTCCCGGGCACCCTGGTCGACGAGGAGACCAAGCGCGACGCGGCCGCGCGCATCTCTGTCGGTGCGCTGATCGCCTGAACGAACAACCGGCCGCCTGCTCGACGCCTGGGAGCGGTGAGCAGGCGGCCGACGTGTGTGACCCAACACGCCCCAGGGTGCGGTGATGCCCGCCGATTCGGGGAAACCGGCGGGCATCGAGGGGAGAGCGTAGAGCCCGGTACCGCTGCCGGAAGCAGCGGGTCGGCTCGGCCCTTCTTGCTGATGCCTCGTCCCGTGGCAACTGGGGTGACAGAAGCCGCCGGCGGTCGAGGTGTTCGGCGCCGGGCTGGTCCTCGTCGGCTTCCTGCTCGCCCTCTCGCGCTCATAGGCTGGGGTGTGAGGGTTCGGGACGGAGTCGGCAGACCCGCCGGTCGCGAGGGCCACAACCCGACTGTGAGGACGGTGTGCGGGGCGTGTGGAGCCACCCGAGCCAGTCGGAGTGCCCGTGCGGGAGCCCGAGGCCGTACGGCGCGTGCTGCGGCCGCCTGCACAGGGGCGCGGCGGCCGTCACGGCTGAGCAGCTGATGCGGTCGCGCTACGCGGCCTTCGCGGTGGGCGACGAGTCATACCTGTTCCGGACGTGGCACCCGCGCACCCGTCCCGACGAACTGACGCTCCCGGCCGATCGCACCTGGACCGGCCTGGACGTGCTGCGGACCGAAGGAGGCGGCCCGGATGACGACTCAGGCGTCGTGGAGTTCGAGGCGCACTACCTCTCGGCCGGCCGCCCGGGCGTCCAACACGAGGTGAGCCGCTTCGAGCGTCGTCGTGGCGACTGGGTCTACGTCGACGCGCGCACCTGACCCGGGCACCGTGCAGGCCGACCGAGCCCGGTCGCCCCGAATGCAGGTGCGGGCCGGCTCCCGGAAGTCGTACCTTTCCTCGCATGCAGCAGCGGTGGGAGGACCCGGCCTGGGTCGCCACGGCCCATGGGTGGATCGCGGACCGGCTCGGGGAGCTCGGGCTGATCCGGACCGGCGAGATCGAGCAGCCGCACGTCCGCGACTGGTCCACCGCGATGCGGGTGCCCACCGACGCTGGTGACGTGTGGTTCAAGGCCAACACCGAGGTGCTGGCCTTCGAGGCCGGCCTCGTCGCGTTGCTCGCCGGCCGCCGGCCGGACGTCGTACCCCCGCTGCTGGCCGCGGACCCGGCGAGCGGCTGGATGCTGATGGCCGGACGCCGGCAGCATGCTCCGGCTGGTGGAGCCCGAGGAGCGCTGGCTCGACGCCTGGCGTGACGTGCTGCCGGAGTACGCAGCGCTGCAGGTCGCCATGACCGAGGACGTGGAGACCCTGCTCGCGCTGGGGGTCCCGGACCTGAGACTGGCCACGCTCCCGGAGCGCTACGAGCTGCTCCTCGACGAGGTCGGCGCCGAACGACGCTTCCGCGACGCACTGCCCTACGTGGTCGACCTCCGCGACCGGCTCGCGGCGTACGGGATCGGTGAGACCGTGCAGCACGACGACCTCCACGACGGGCAGATCTTCGTGCGCGACGGCCGGGCCCGGGTGCTCGACTGGGGCGACGCCTGCATCTCCCACCCGTTCTTCACGCTGTCGGTCTCCCTGGAGGGTGTCCTCCAGTGGGGCCTGTACGACGTGGAGGGCGCGGTGGACGTCGCGCCGTACCGCGATTGCTACCTGGCGCCCTTCGCTGCGGCGTACCCCGGTGTCGACCTGACGAGCGCGGTCGAGCCGGCCCTGAGGCTGGGCTGGGTGTGTCGGGCCGTCAACGGCCACCTGGCGGGCGGGGTCGAGCAGACGATGACCCGGCTGCGGATGTTCCTCGACGGCGCCCCTGAGGGTTGACCGGCCCTGTCACTTCGAGGGCTGCGGGACCTTGCAGTGGATCTTCGGGTTGGCGCCGACGTAGTTGAGCGGCCCCGCCACGACGGTGAGGGCGGTGTCGCCGAACGTCTTGCAGCTGACGTCCTGGTCGTTGCTCAGGTAGCCACGCTGCCAGGCGGCGAAGACCCCGATCACGAGCCAGACGATCACGATGATGCCGATCAGGTTGCGCATGGCGCCCTCTCTCGTCGTACGCCGGGGGTGCCGGCGCGCTGCCGACGACGCTAGGTGGGCGTGACGCCCGACAGGACCTCCCGAAGGGTGACCCCGACGGGTGAGGCGGGCGAGTGGGCTGGGCCCGCCTACAGCTCGCCGGCGATCAGGTACGACGACCCCTGCTGGACGAGGTCGAGCGTCACGTGGTCGCTCGAGGTGCTCCCGTCGGTCTTCACGTAGTCGACGTCGTAGGAGACGGTCAGAGCCCTAGGATCGGCCCGGATGTTGCTCGGCGACGCCGACTCGATGGTCTTCCAGAAGCCGTGGTACTGGCCGTACTTCCCGCTGGCGTCCTGGAAACCCGGCGTGAGCATGGCGTAGCTGGCGTGGTCGTCCTGGGTGACTGTCGAGAGGTACGTCGAGATGAACTGCTGCATCGCGGCCGCCTGGTCCTTGGTGCCGGGCGAACCGGAGGTCGTCGGGGACCTGGCGGGTGAGGACGACGTGGTGCCACCCGCCTGGTCCTTGCCGCTGTTGCCGCTGGTGCCGCTGGCGCCGCTGTTGCCGTTGTTGTCCTGGGTGAGAGCCGCGAAGCCGAGCACCGCGACGGCGACCAGCAGCACGACGGCTGCGACCCACGGCCACACCGAACGCCGGCGACGCGCGCCACCTGGGTCGGCGGTCGGTGGCGGCGTGGCCGTCGCCTCGAACGCGGGATCCGTCGCGACCGGCGGGACCCCGACGGGCGTCGGAGGCGTCGGCTGGAGCACACGGGTGCTGTGGTCCTCGACGGTGCCGAGCGGCGCCGGGTGGATGGTCACCGAGCGGCCCTGGTCGAGGAAGTCCCGCACCTGCGCCATCGACCAGCGCTGGGCGGGGTCGCGGGTCATCGTGTGCTCGAGCACGGGTGCGAGCCAGCCGGGGTCGTCGACCCGAGGCGGCTCCTCGTGCACGATCCGGTAGAGGCCGCCCATCAGGTTCTCGCTGACGTCGTACGGCGTGTGCCCGGCCAGCGCGTGGTAGAGGGTGGCGCCCAGCGACCAGACGTCCGACGCCTCGTGGGCGGTCGCCCCGGAGGCGACCTCTGGCGCCAGGTAGGCGGGGGAGCCCGTGACGAGGCCGGTCTGGGTGAGCGAGGCGTCGGCCTCCGCCCGGGCGATGCCGAAGTCGGTCAGCTTCACGTCCCCCTGGGGCGTGACCATCATGTTGGAGGGCTTCACGTCGCGGTGGACGATCCCGGCCGCGTGGGCGGCGGCAAGGGCATCGGCCGCCTGCCGGACCAGCGGAGCGGCCTCGTCGGGGGTGAGCGCGCCGTCACGAGCGATCAGCCCGCTGAGGGAGACCCCCTCGACGTACTCCATGACGAGCCACGTCTCCTCGCCCTCGGTCACCAGGTCGAAGACCGCCACCACGTGGGGATGGTTGAGCCGCGCGGCCAGGCGGGCCTCGCGCTCCGCGCGCTCCAGGTCGGGGGCGGTGGCGCCCGGCATCATCCCGATCCGCTTGAGTGCGACCTCGCGCCCGAGCACCATGTCGCGACCCAGCCAGACCGCACCCATGCCGCCACGACCGATCTCCCGGTCGAGCTCGTACCTGCCTGCGATCAACGTCCGTCCTTCCGGCCTCCAGCCGCTCGCCAGCGTAGGCGCTGGCCCTTGTCAGCCCCAACGTTCCCGGGTGAGGTTGACCTCATGCCCACCTGGTCCGACGTCGACGCCCTGGCCCGGCGGCTGCCCGACGCCGAGCGTGGCCTGGCGCACGAGGGATCGCCCGCGTGGTACGCCGGTCGGCACATGTTCGCGCGCTACCGCGAGGACGACGGCCGCAGGTCGTCCAGCTGTGGAGCGGCGACATGGATCTCGAGCGGCAGCTCGCTCCGCGCCGTGGGACGTTCGTGCGGATCGACACCTTCGACTTCCGAGTCTCGGTCTGGGCCCTCCTCGACCGCCTGGACCCGCGGGAGCTGGCCGAGCTGCTGCTCGACTCGTACGGAATCCGGGGCGGCGTACGCCGTGCAGGGCGGGTGGACGAGACCACGTTCTTCGACCCCCTCTGAGCCTCCCGCCGGGCGAACCCGGTGGAGCGGCGTACCTCCGATGCGGCAGGCTGGCCCCGACACTCCCGAGAACGAGAGGCCGAGCGTGAGCATCGACCCGACCTTGCTGGACGACCTCGAGTGGCGCGGCCTGATCGCCCACTCGACGGACCTCGCCGCCCTGCGCGAGGCCCTGACGTCCAGGAGCGTGCGGTTCTACGTCGGCTTCGACCCGACCGCCCCCAGCCTCCACATGGGCAACCTGCTCCAGCTGACCACCGCGCGCCGGCTGCAGGACGCCGGCCACACGCCGTACCTCCTGGTCGGCGGCGCCACCGGCATGATCGGCGACCCCAAGGACTCCGGGGAGCGCACCCTCAACTCGCTCGACACGGTCAAGGACTGGAGCGAGCGCGTACGCCGCCAGGTCGCAGCCGTTCGTGAGCTTCGAGGGCCCGAACGCCGCCACCGTCGTCAACAACTACGACTGGACCGCCAGCCTCTCGACGATCGACTTCCTGCGCGACATCGGCAAGCACTTCCCGGTCAACCGGATGCTCGGCCGCGACGACGGTCAAGCGCCGGCTCGAGGCGGGCATCAGCTACACCGAGTTCAGCTACGTGCTGCTGCAGTCGATGGACTTCCTCAACCTCTACCGCGACCACGGGGTGACGCTCCAGCACGGCGGCGAGGACCAGTGGGGCAACATCACCGGCGGCGTGGAGCTGATCCGGCGGGCCGACGGCGGCAAGGCCCACGCGCTTCGTGACGCCGCTCGTCACCAAGCCCGACGGCACCAAGTACGGCAAGACCGAGGGCGACGCGCTCTGGCTCGACTCGGCGATGATGTCGCCGTACACCTTCCACCAGTGGTGGCTCAACGTCGACGACCAGCAGGTCGGCCAGATGCTGCGGCTGTTCACGTTCCTGCCTCGGGCCGAGATCGAGGAGATCGAGGCCGAGACCGCCGAGAAGCCGTGGCTGCGCTCGGGGCAGAAGCGGCTGGCCGACGAGATCACCACCCTGGTGCACGGCGCGGAGGAGACCGACCACGCGAAGGCGGCCGCGGCCGCCCTGTTCGGCGGCGGCGACCTCCATGCGCTGAGTCCCGCCACCTTGGCGTCGGCGCTGCGGGAGGCCGGTGCGGCCTCGGTGCCGTCGCTGCGCCCCGTGGTCGACCTGATGGTCGAGACCGGGCTGGCGAAGAGCCGTGGCGAGGCCCGCCGCACGATCAGCGAGGGTGGCGCCTACCTCAACAACGTCCGGGTCGAGGACCCCGAGGCCGAGCCGCTGCCCAGCGACCTGATCGCCGGGTCCTGGCTCGTCCTGCGCCGCGGCAAGAAGAGCTTCGCGGGCGTCGAGGTCGGCTGAGATGACGCTCGAGCCACCTCCGTCCGAGGGCGGGCGCTGGCTCGGGACCCTGCGCGACGAGGCGCGTCGCTGCATGCCGCCGGCCGTCTGGACCTACGTCGAGAGCGGAGCCCGGGAGGGCCTGACGGCCGCCGAGGCCACCTCGCAGTGGCAGGCGGTGCGGTTCCGCACCGCGGGTGCTGCGCGGGGTGGCGGAGGCCGACCTGCAGACCTCCCTGCTGGGCGAGTCGTTCGCCTCGCCGATCGGGGTGGCGCCGACCGCGATGCAGCGCGCGGTCCACGCGCACGGTGAGCGGGCCGTGGCCGCCGGCGCGGCGGCGGCCGGCTGCCTGCACGTCGTGTCCTCCAACGCCGGCACGCGGTTCGCGGACCTCGGCGGTGGACCCTGGTGGCTCCAGGCCTACCTGCCACCCGCGCGCGACCAGATGCTGCCGGTGCTCGAGGAAGCCGTGGCCCAGGGGGCTCGCGCGATCGTGCTCACCGCGGACACGCCGTACCCCGGCACCAAGTACGCCGTCGACGACGCCGACTGGACCGGTATCGACCTCGGCTGGTGGCGCACCAACTTCGCCGAGCCCGAGACGCCACAGCCGTGGAAGGCCGACCTCTCGCCGGATGACGTGACCTGGCTGCGAGAGCGGGCCGGCGTCCCGGTCGTGGTCAAGGGCGTGCTCCGCGGCGACGACGCCGTCCGGTGCCTCGACGCGGGTGCCGACGCGGTCTACGTCTCCAACCACGGCGGCCGCCAGCTCGACCGCAGCGTGAGCACCGCCTTCGCGCTGGCCGAGGTGGTCGCCACGGTGGGGGAGCGGGCCGAGGTGTACGTCGACGGCGGCATCCGCGAGCGGCCTGGACGCGATGGCGGCGCTCGCCCTCGGCGCGCGGGCGGTGCTGGTGGGCAGGCCCGCGCTCCACGCCCTCGCCCTGGACGGCGCCCGGGGCGTGGAGCGGCTCCTGACCGAGCTGGCGGCCGAGCTCGGTGAGGCGATGGTGCTGGCCGGCTGTGCGACGCCGTCCGACACCCGCGACCTGCTCGTCGACGAAGGCCCCGCAGGCCGCTGACCTGCGGGTTCACGGTTGTGGTCCGGGTCACGCGATCCCGATTTGCGTCGCCGTGGACGACGCCATACTGTTCTCACCTGTCGCCAGGGTGCGGCGGGAAGCAAGACCGCGAGGTCGGGCTTCCGGCCCCGAGGCGGCCACCCAGCTCTCAATGAAACCCTTCACCGGGCGGAGTTGTTGCGCGTCTGATTTTTGAGAACTCAACAGTGTGTTTGTCGATGAATTGGTTTGTATGATCCCGTCTCCATCGGCTGTGGGTCGCCTGTTTTTTGGGTTGTTTGGTTGTGGTGGTGGTTTCTTTTTGAGTTGACGAACGATGATTCTGGCGATTGCTAGTTTTTCGTTTTTTGGCTTGGAGATTGTTTTCTGTTGAAATGTTTTTGGTTTTCGATGGAGAGTTTGATCCTGGCTCAGGACGAACGCTGGCGGCGTGCTTAACACATGCAAGTCGAGCGGAAAGGCTCCTTCGGGGGTACTCGAGCGGCGAACGGGTGAGTAACACGTGAGTAATCTGCCCTTCACTTTGGGATAACTGCCTGAAAGGGTGGCTAATACCGGGTATTCTCCTTGCACCGCATGGTGTGGGGTGGGAAGTTTTTTCGGTGGGGGATGTGCTCGCGGCCTATCAGCTTGTTGGTGGGGTAATGGCCTACCAAGGCTTTGACGGGTAGCCGGCCTGAGAGGGTGACCGGCCACACTGGGACTGAGACACGGCCCAGACTCCTACGGGAGGCAGCAGTGGGGAATATTGGACAATGGGCGGAAGCCTGATCCAGCAACGCCGCGTGAGGGATGACGGCCTTCGGGTTGTAAACCTCTTTCAGCACAGACGAAGCGCCTGTGAAGGTGGTGACGGTATGTGCAGAAGAAGCACCGGCCAACTACGTGCCAGCAGCCGCGGTAATACGTAGGGTGCGAGCGTTGTCCGGAATTATTGGGCGTAAAGGGCTCGTAGGCGGTTTGTCGCGTCGGGAGTGAAATCCACTGGCTTAACTGGTGGCTTGCTTTCGATACGGGCAGACTGGAGGTATGCAGGGGAGAACGGAATTCCTGGTGTAGCGGTGAAATGCGCAGATATCAGGAGGAACACCGGTGGCGAAGGCGGTTCTCTGGGCATGTCCTGACGCTGAGGAGCGAAAGTGTGGGGAGCGAACAGGATTAGATACCCTGGTAGTCCACACCGTAAACGTTGGGCGCTAGGTGTGGGATCCATTCCACGGGTTCCGTGCCGCAGCTAACGCATTAAGCGCCCCGCCTGGGGAGTACGGCCGCAAGGCTAAAACTCAAAGGAATTGACGGGGGCCCGCACAAGCGGCGGAGCATGCGGATTAATTCGATGCAACGCGAAGAACCTTACCTGGGTTTGACATACGCCGGAAAGCTCTAGAGATAGAGCCCCTTTTAGTCGGTGTACAGGTGGTGCATGGCTGTCGTCAGCTCGTGTCGTGAGATGTTGGGTTAAGTCCCGCAACGAGCGCAACCCTCGTCCCATGTTGCCAGCAGCGCCTTCGGGCGGCTGGGGACTCATGGGAGACTGCCGGGGTCAACTCGGAGGAAGGTGGGGATGACGTCAAGTCATCATGCCCCTTATGTCCAGGGCTTCACGCATGCTACAATGGCCGGTACAAAGGGCTGCGATCCCGTGAGGGGGAGCGAATCCCAAAAAGCCGGTCTCAGTTCGGATTGGGGTCTGCAACTCGACCCCATGAAGTCGGAGTCGCTAGTAATCGCAGATCAGCAACGCTGCGGTGAATACGTTCCCGGGCCTTGTACACACCGCCCGTCACGTCACGAAAGTCGGCAACACCCGAAGCCCATGGCCCAACCACCTTGTGTGGGGGGAGTGGTCGAAGGTGGGGCTGGCGATTGGGACGAAGTCGTAACAAGGTAGCCGTACCGGAAGGTGCGGCTGGATCACCTCCTTTCTAAGGAGCACACACCCCGACTCGCAGCCGTGCTGCCAGCGACTGTGCTGGTGGTTCAGTGTTGTGGGCGCATGGTGGTGTCTCACTAGTGGAATCATCGACTTCCCTGCCCTTTCTCTTCGGAGTCTCTTCGGAGTGCTCTTCGGAGTCTGCTTCGGAGTCCTCTTCGGAGGGGGGTGGGGGCACACTGTTGGGGTTCTGAGGAATCAGGCCCGCGAGTCCCTGGGGGAGAGATCTCCTGGGGGTGCGTGTGTCTGGGGCTTCGGTACCGCGAGCCCGGCCGGCTTCGGTGCGTCGCGCGTGATGTGTGGGTGGGGTCTGGTGTGGGGTTGTTGTTTGAGATCTGGATAGTGGACGCGAGCATCTTTGTAGTGTGTTGTGTGCACTGCCACGCCTGGTTCATCTTCTGTGTGGCTGTTTTCTGAGAGGGCTCTGCTTTCTTCCCTGTTGGTTGGGGGGTGGGTGGGGTCCTTTTGTGTTTCTGGTTGTGTGGGGGTGGGTGGGGTTGGTGGTGTGTGTGACAAGCTGTGAAGGGCACATGGTGGATGCCTTGGCATCAAGAGCCGATGAAGGACGTAGGAGCCTGCGATAAGCCCTGGGGAGTTGGCAACCGAGCGTTGATCCGGGGGTGTCCGAATGGGGAAACCCAGCTGGAGTCATGTCCAGTTACCCGCGCCTGAATGAAATAGGGTGTGTGGAGGGAACGTGGGGAAGTGAAACATCTCAGTACCCACAGGAAGAGAAAACAACAGTGATTCCGTGAGTAGTGGCGAGCGAAAGCGGAGGAGGCTAAACCGTGCACATGGATAACCCGGCAGGGGTTGTGTGTGCGGGGTTGTGGGGTGTGTTTGTTACTGGTCTGCCGGCCGGTTGCGGAGTAAAAAAGGTGTGGTGAAGTTGAAGTCCATTGGAAAGTGGCACCGTAGAGGGTGATAGTCCCGTAGGTGTAAGCCGCACTCTTCGTGAGCATATTCCCAAGTAACACGGAACTCGTGAAATTCCGTGTGAATCTGGCGGGACCACCCGTCAAGCCTAAATACTTCTTGATGACCGATAGCGGACAAGTACCGTGAGGGAAAGGTGAAAAGTACCCCTGGCGGGGAGTGAAATAGTACCTGAAACCGTGTGCCTACAATCCGTCAGAGCCTGGCATGTCCTTGTGGCATGGGTGGGTGATGGCGTGCCTTTTGAAGAATGAGCCTGCGAGTTTGTGTTGTGTTGCGAGGTTAACCCGTGTGGGGGAGCCGTAGCGAAAGCGAGTCCTAACAGGGCGTAGCCATTTATTTGGCGTTGAGTAGCACGATCAAGACCCGAAGCGGAGTGATCTATCCATGGGCAGGTTGAAGCGTCGGTAAGACGACGTGGAGGACCGAACCCACCTAGGTTGAAAACTGGGGGGATGACCTGTGGATAGGGGTGAAAGGCCAATCAAACTCCGTGATAGCTGGTTCTCCCCGAAATGCATTTAGGTGCAGCGTTGCGTGTTTCTTGCCGGAGGTAGAGCACTGGATAGCCGATGGGCCCGACCAGGTTACTGACGTTAGCCAAACTCCGAATGCCGGTAAGTCAGAGCGCAGCAGTGAGACTGCGGGGGATAAGCTCCGTAGTCGAGAGGGAAACAGCCCAGACCATCAGCTAAGGCCCCTAAGCGGTGACTAAGTGGAAAAGGATGTGGAGTCGCAGTGACAACCAGGAGGTTGGCTTGGAAGCAGCCACCCTTGAAAGAGTGCGTAATAGCTCACTGGTCAAGTGATTCCGCGCCGACAATGTAGCGGGGCTCAAGTCATCCGCCGAAGCTATGGCATTCACGCGTGTACCCAGCAGCACCCCCTGTCTGACAGTGTGGGTGGTGTTCAGGTGTGTGGATGGGTAGGGGAGCGTCGTGCCGCCAGTGAAGTCCCGGAGTGATCCAGGGGTGGAGGCGGCACGAGTGAGAATGCAGGCATGAGTAGCGAATGAGGAGTGAGAAACTCCTCCGCCGAATGATCAAGGGTTCCAGGGTCAAGCTAATCTGCCCTGGGTAAGTCGGGACCTAAGGCGAGGCCGACAGGCGTAGTCGATGGACAACGGGTTGATATTCCCGTACCGGCAACATGGCGCCCCTGACGAACCCGGTGATGCTAACCATCCGAAACCACACCGACCGGACCCTTCGGGGCGAGGCGGTGTGGCAGAGCGTGGGATCCGAACCGGTAGTAGTCAAGCGATGGGGTGACGCAGGAAGGTAGCCCAACCGTGGCGATGGTAGACCACGGGCAAGGACGTAGCACGGGTGGTAGGCAAATCCGCCGCCCTCACTTCGATGTGGAGTGTGAGATCTGACGCGGAGCCCGTAGGGGCGAAGTGGGTGATCCTATGCTGCCAAGAAAAACCTCTAGCGAGCCATGCGCCGCCCGTACCCCAAACCGACTCAGGTGATCAGGTAGAGAATACCAAGGCGATCGAGACAACCATGGTTAAGGAACTCGGCAAAATGCCCCCGTAACTTCGGGAGAAGGGGGACCCGGAGCGTGAACCCACTAGCTGGGGGAAGCGTGAAGGGTCGCAGAGACCAGGCCCAAGCGACTGTTTACTAAAAACACAGGTCCGTGCGAAGTCGCAAGACGATGTATACGGACTGACTCCTGCCCGGTGCTGGAAGGTTAAGGGGACGAGTCAACCCGCACTTGTGCGAGGTGAAGCTTTGAACTTAAGCCCCAGTAAACGGCGGTGGTAACTATAACCATCCTAAGGTAGCGAAATTCCTTGTCGGGTAAGTTCCGACCTGCACGAATGGAGTAACGACTTGGGCGCTGTCTCAACCATGGACTCGGCGAAATTGCAGTACGAGTAAAGATGCTCGTTACGCGCGGCAGGACGGAAAGACCCCGGGACCTTTACTATAGTTTGGTATTGGTGTTTGGTACGGCTTGTGTAGGATAGGTGGGAGACCGTGAAACAGCCACGCCAGTGGCTGTGGAGTCAACGTTGAAATACCACTCTGGTCGTATTAGATGTCTAACCTAGGCCCATGATCTGGGCCAGGGACAGTGCCTGATGGGTAGTTTAACTGGGGCGGTTGCCTCCTAAAATGTAACGGAGGCGCTCAAAGGTTCCCTCAGCCTGGTTGGCAATCAGGTGACGAGTGTAAGTGCACAAGGGAGCTTGACTGTGAGACAGACATGTCGAGCAGGGACGAAAGTCGGAACTAGTGATCCGGCACCACCATGTGGATGGGGTGTCGCTCAACGGATAAAAGGTACCCCGGGGATAACAGGCTGATCTTCCCCAAGAGTCCATATCGACGGGATGGTTTGGCACCTCGATGTCGGCTCGTCGCATCCTGGGGCTGGAGTAGGTCCCAAGGGTTGGGCTGTTCGCCCATTAAAGCGGCACGCGAGCTGGGTTTAGAACGTCGTGAGACAGTTCGGTCCCTATCCGCCGCGCGCGCAGGAAACTTGAGAAAAGCTGTCCCTAGTACGAGAGGACCGGGATGGACGAACCTCTGGTGTGCCAGTTGTCCCGCCAGGGGCACCGCTGGTTAGCTACGTCCGGACGTGATAACCGCTGAACGCATCTAAGCGGGAAGCACATTTCAAGATAAGGTTTCCCACCCACTAGATGGGGTAAGGCCACCCGCAGACCACGGGATTGATAGGCCGGAGGTGTACAGCAGCAATGCCCAGCCGACCGGTACTAATAGGCCGAGGGCTTGTCACCCACCCACGCACAACTATCTAGCTGCTACGCGTCCACTACCCAGAATCTGAACCAACAACCCACCCCCAAACACCCCGGAAAACACCCCGGAAAACACCCCGGAAAACAGCCCGGGAGGCACACACGGGGAACACAGGGTCGTGCTGTTCACAACAGAACAACGGTTCAACGAGTTACGGCGGCCATAGCGGCAGGGAAACACCCGGACCCATCCCGAACCCGGAAGTTAAGCCAGCCAGCGCCAATGGTACTGCACCCGACAGGATGTGGGAGAGTAGGACGCCGCCGAACATTCTTTGTCGATGGGGGTCATCTTCGGATGGCCCCCATCGCTATTGTGGGGCGCGTTCGGCGTCCGTCGAACAGTCCCGAGGAGTGAGAGCACGTGGCAGACGGTCGTCGACCTTCCAGCAGCGAGGGAGCCCCGCGCGGGCGCTCCCAGGGCGGGCGACCCGGCACGTCGAGCAGCGCGCCGCTCTCGACAAGCCCCGCTCCGACAAGCCCCGCTCCGACAAGCCCCGCTCCGACGGTGGTCGCGGTCGTTCCGACTCCGCGCGCGGCGGTCAGGGCCGCAGCTCGTCGGGGCGCCCGCCGCGCAAGGGCGACTGGTCGCGGCCGGCCGACGGAGCAGGGCCCGAGGACCGTCGACCAGGAGCGGTACGACGGCCCTCCGCTGCCCGAGGAGATCACCGGGCGTGAGCTGGACCGGTCGGTCAGCGGTCAGCTGAAGGGTCTCCCCGACAAGCTCGCGCTCCGCGTGGCGCGTCACCTGGCCGCGGCGGGCGTCCTCATCGACAGCGACCCCGAGACGGCGTACCAGCACACCCTGGCGGCCCGTGCCCGTGCCTCGCGGCTCGCCGTCGTGCGCGAGGCGACCGGCGAGGCGGCTTACGCCGCCGGTCACTATGCCGAGGCGCTCGCTGAGCTCCGCGCCGCAAAGCGCATGAACGGGGCCACCGACTACCTGCCGATCATGGCCGACTGCCAGCGGGCGCTCGGCCATCCCGAGCAGGCCCTCAAGCTGGCGAAGAGCCCCGCGGTGGCGAACTTCAGCTCCGCGGCCAAGGCGGAGATGACCCTCGTCGAGGCCGGCGCCCGTCGCGACATGGGTCAGCTGGACGCCGCACTGCGCACCCTCGAGCTGGCACCGCTGCAGTCGAAGAGCCGCGAGCCCTGGGTGGTCCGCCTGCGCTACGCCTACGCCGACACCCTGGAGTCCGCAGGACGCGAGACCGAGGCGCTGGCGTGGTTCCACCGCACGCACGCGGTGGACTCCCAGGACCTGACCGACGCCGCCGACCGCGCCGAGGTCCTCGAGAAGCGCCTCGACTGACGGACTCGTCCGCCGCGGTGGCGCTGCTGGCGTTTCGTCGTCCCATCGGTCACAATGACTGCACAACTACACACGTGTCACTTCTGTTCATTCATCGCGCATGAGCCCGCTGGGGAAGGCGTCGCTCCGATGCCGCTGATGAAGGAGAACCACGGTGACCGCACCTATCACCAGCCGCCCCGTCCCGACGACGCGTGGCGTGCTGTTCGTGCATTCCGCGCCCTCGGCGCTGTGCCCGCACCTCGAGTGGGCCGTCGGGGGCGTGCTGGGTGCCGCCGTCAACCTCGAGTGGTCTCCCCAGTCGGCCCAGGCCGGCACCTACCGCGCGGAGCTGTCGTTCGCCGGTGAGCCCGGCACCGCCGCGGCGATCGCCTCGGCGCTCCGTGGCTGGAACCACCTGCGCTTCGAGGTCACCGAGGACCCGACCGCCCAGTCCGAGGGCGCGCGCTTCTCCTACACTCCCGACCTCGGCGTCTTCCACGCCGTCACCGGGCTCCACGGCGACCTGATGATCCCCGAGGACCGGCTCAAGGCCGCGGTGGTCAAGGCCGCCCTCGGTGACACGACGCTCCTCAACGAGATCGACAAGCTGCTCGGCAAGCCGTGGGACGACGAGCTCGAGACCTTCCGCCACGCCGGCGAGGGTGCGCCCGTGCGCTGGCTGCACCACGTCGTCTGAGGTCACTCACGGGCGGGTCAGCCGGAAGTGCGCGGGCTCGAACCATCGGGTGTGCTCCACGGGCGGGTCGATCGGCAGGATGCCCGGGGTGTACCAGCGCAGCCGGGCCGTGATCGTGAACCTCCCCGCCACCACCGTGGACCGGCACAGGTCGAACCCACCGCGGCCGGCCTTCGGGTCCGAGCCGGCCATGAAGTCGCCGGAGCCGCGCGGCCTGCCGCGTGGGTCGTGGAGCCACGTCTCGAGGAACCAGTCGTCGGAGCCAGGCTTGGCGACGTAGTGGTAGCCGTAGCGGTGGCAGCCCGCACGCAGCGTCCGGTCCGGCGCAGCCACGTGGCCGAAGCCTGTGCTCCTCGCCCGGGCCGGCGTAGTGGCCTCCAGGGCGAGCACGGCCCAGACTACGAGGACTGCCACCGTCCGGCGGGCGCGTGAGCCTGGCATGACACCCCCTCGCGGGTCCGAGGGGTACAACGAGGCGCCGTGACGCGTGTTACGTCACCGGGCCGGATCGCGTGTGCTCAGAGGGGGATGTTGCCGTGCGCTCCACGTCGTACGCCGTCGCGCTGGACCGCCTCGTCGATCGCACGGGCGATCGCCGAGCGGGTCACGGCGGGCTCGACGACCTCGTCCACGACCCCGATCTCGACGGCCTTGTCGACCCCGCCGGCGAGCCGCTCGTGCTCGGCCGCGAGCTCGGCCTCGACCTGCGGCCGGATCTCGGGCGCCACCTCGGCCAGCTTGCGCCGGTGGAGGACCCGGATCGCCGCCACCGCGCCCATCACGGCGACCTCCGCGCCCGGCCAGGCGAAGACCCTGGTCGCGCCGAGGGCCCGGGAGTTCATCGCGATGTAGGCACCGCCGTAGGTCTTGCGGGTCACCAGCGTGACGCGCGGGACCACGCATTCGCCGAAGGCGTGGAGCAGCTTCGCGCCACGACGTACGACGCCGTCCCACTCCTGGCCGACACCCGGGAGGTAGCCGGGCACGTCGACGAGGACCACGAGGGGTACGCCGAGTGCGTCGCACAGGCGGACGAACCGGGACGCCTTCTCGGCCGAGAGCGAGTCGAGACAGCCACCGAGCCGGAGCGGGTTGTTGGCCACGACGCCGACGGTCCGGCCACCGAGGCGGCCGAGGGCGGTGACGATGTTGGGCGCCCAGCGCTCGTGGAGCTCCTGCATCGTGCCGTCGTCGAGCACGGCGGCGACGAGCGGGTGTACGTCGTAGGCCCGACGCTTGGACTCGGGCAACATCTGCGACAGGTCGCGGTCGTCGACCTTGTCGAGGTCCAGCTGGCCCTGGGACCCGAGGAGCGAGGCGACGGTGCGCGCCCTCTCGAGGGCCTCCTGCTCGCTCTCGGTGAGGATGTGGACCACACCGGAGCGCCGGCCGTGGGGCTCGGGCCCGCCGAGCCGGAGCATGTCGACGTCCTCGCCGGTGACCGAGCGGACGACGTCGGGTCCGGTGACGAAGATCCGGCCGTCGGGGCCGAGGATGACCACGTCGGTCAGCGCCGGACCGTACGCCGCACCACCGGCCGCCGGCCCGAGCACGACCGAGATCTGCGGGATCTTGCCCGAGGCCTGGGTCATCACCTGGAAGATCCGGCCGACCGCGTGCAGCGACAGCACGCCCTCGGCCAGACGGGCGCCGCCGGAGTGCCAGAGCCCGATGATCGGGGTGCCCTCGGTCATCGCCCGGTGGTAGGCGTTGACGACGACCTTGCAGCCCTCGTCGCCCATCGCGCCGCCCATGACGGTCGCATCGGAGCAGAAGACCACCACGCGACGCCCGTGGACTCGTCCGACGGCGGCGAGCATGCCGCAGTCGTCCTGGGGGCTGATCAACCGCATCGTGCCCTCGTCGAGCAGCGCGGTCAGCCGGTGGAGCGGGTGGCGTGGGTCCTCGGTACGCGGGGGCTTGGTGGCCGTGGCCGTCATTGCGGGGTCCCCTCGGAGTTGCCGGTGACGTGGAGCGGAGGAGCCCAGAACCTCGGGGGGTGCATCAGATGCTCCCGAACGCGACCGCGACGTTGGCGCCGCCGAAGCCGAAGGAGTTGTTGAGGGCCGCGATGTCGCCCGAGGGCAGGTCGCGGGGCGACGTGGGGATGTCGAGCTCGACCTGCGGGTCCTTGTCGTCGAGGTTGATCGTCGGCGGGCTGACCCGGTGGTGGATCGCGAGGATCGTCGCGATCGCCTCCAGGGCACCGGCGCCGCCGAGCAGGTGCCCGGTCATCGACTTGGTGCTGGTCACCACGACCTCGTCGGCGTGGGAGCCGAGGGTGGCGTGGATCATCAGGCCCTCGGCGATGTCGCCCTGCGGGGTCGAGGTGGCATGGGCGTTGATGTGGACGATGTCGGAGGCGCTGATCCCGGACTCCTCGAGAGCCCGCACGATCGCTCGGGCGCCGCCCCGACCCGCCGGGTCGGGCTGGGCGATGTCATGGGCGTCGGCGGTGATGCCGGCTCCGAGCACCTCGGCGTAGATCCGCGCGCCTCGCGCCCGGGCGTGCTCCTCGGTCTCGAGCACCAGGACGCCGGCCCCCTCGCCGAGCACGAAACCGTCGCGCGCGATGTCCCACGGCCGCGAGACCGTGGTCGGGTCGCCGGCGTTCTTCGACAGCGCCATCATGTTCGCGAACGCCGCCATCGGCAGCGGGTGGATCGCTGCCTCCGTGCCGCCCGCGAGGACGATGTCGGCGCGGCCGAGCCGGATCTGGTCGAGCGCGAGCGAGATCGCCTCGTTGCCCGACGCGCATGCCGAGACCGGGGTGTTCACCGCGGCCCGCGCTCCGACGTACAGGCTGATCTGTGCGGCGGGGGCGTTCGGCATCAGCATCGGTACGGCGAGCGGTGAGACGCGCCGCGGGCCCTTCTCGAGGAGGACGTCGTAGTTGGACAGCAACGTCGTCACACCGCCGATGCCGGAGGCCATGGCGACTCCGAGCCGCTCGTTGTCGATCTCGGCACCGTCGAGCCCCGAGTCGGCCCAGGCCTCCATCGCCGCGACCATGGCGAACTGCGACGAGCGGTCCAGACGGCGGGCCTTGACCCGCTCCAGGACCTCCGTCGGCTCGACGGCGATCCGGCCGGCGATCTTGACGGGCAGGTCCTCGGCCCACGGGTCGTCGAGATGACGGACGCCCGACTGGCCCTTGACCAGGGCGTCCCAGGTGGACGAGACATCGCCACCGACGGGGGAGGTGGTCCCCAGTCCGGTGACGACGACACGCTTCTTAGCCATTGGGTCCTCGCGAGTGCTCGGTGGATGGATGGGTGGGCGAGCCGGTGGGCCCGGCCGTCAGCCCTGTGCGTTCTCGATGAAGGAGACGGCGTCGCCGACCGTCTTGAGGTTCTTCACCTCGTCGTCGGGGATGGACACACCGAACTTCTCCTCGGCGGCCACGACGACCTCGACCATGGACAGCGAGTCGACGTCGAGGTCGTCGACGAACGACTTGTCGAGCTGGACGTCCTCGACGGGGATTCCCGCGACCTCGTTGACGATCTCGGCGAGGTCGGCGCGGATCTCTTCGGTGGTGGCCATGCTGTGGTCCTGCTCTCTGTTGTCACCAATGGTGGTTGCGGTTGTTTCCCAGGCGTTGCCGGGTCGGTGGGGTTACGGAACGGTGATGACCTGGGCGGCGTACGCCAGGCCGGCACCGAACGCGATCAGCAGCGCGGTGTCCCCGCTGCGCGCCTGTCCCTCGTCGATCATCCGATCGAGGGCCAGGGGGATGGAGGCCGCCGAGGTGTTGCCCTGCTCGGCGATGTCGCGGGCGATCTTGACCCGCTCGGGGAGCTTCATGGCGCGGGCCATCGCGTCGATGATCCGCATGTTGGCCTGGTGGGGCACGAAGACGTCGAGGTCGTCGGATGTGATCCCGGCGCGGTCGAGCGCCTGGTGGGCGACCTTGGCCATCGTGAACGACGCCCAGCGGAACACGGGGTTGCCCTGCATGCTGAGGCTGGGCATCACCGGCTTGTCCTTGGCCATCGCGTCGCGCCAGTCCTCGTCCTGGCGGATCAGGTCGAACTGCTCGCCGTCGGAGCCCCAGACCACCGGGCCGATGCCGGGGGTGTCGCTCGGCCCGACGATCGCGGCACCCGCGCCGTCGGCGAAGATGAACGCCGTACCGCGGTCGGTGGAGTCGGTGAGGTCGGAGAGCCGCTCGACGCCGATCACCAGCACGTGGCCGGCGCCGCCGCCGCGCACCATCTGGTCGGCCAGTGCCAGACCGTGGCAGAAGCCCGCACAGGCCGCCGAGATGTCGAAGGCCGCGGCCTGGTCGGTGCCGAGCTCGTAGGCGATCGCGGTCGCGATGGCCGGCGTCTGCAGCAGATGGGTCACCGTCGCGACGATCACGCAGTCGATCTGTTCGGAGGCGATGCCGGCGTGCTCGATCGCCTTCCGGGCGGCCGCGACCGACATCATCTGCACGGTCTCCTCGGGGGTGGCGAAGCGCCGCTGCTTGATCCCCGAGCGCTGCTGGATCCACTCGTCACTGGAGTCGATGGCGTCGACGATGTCGGCGTTGGGGACGATCCGCGACGGGCGGTAGCTGCCGATCCCCAGGACGGCGGCGTACGGCGAGCCGGTAGCGGTCTCGATGGCGGCCATCAGGCTGCTCCCTCCGGGTGTAGTCGGACGAGTGGCTGGCCGGGCGAGACCAGGTCGCCGTCCTCGACGAGCCACTCAACCACCTGGCCGCCGTGGGCGGCCCGGACCTCGGTGCGGTCGCGTGAGCTCGCGACCTCGCCGACGGTGGCGCCGGGAAGCAGCATGTCGGTGTCGGCGGCCTCGGCCGAGCGATGGAAGGTGCCCTTCATCGGCGAGACCACCATCAGCCAGGTCGGCGTGGTCTCGATCATCGAGGCCTCGCCGTGCTTGGCGCAGAAGGCGCGGGCGTCGTCCAGCTGGTCGGGTGTCTTGAGTGCGAACGTCTCGACCCCGGGCATCGCCCGCTTGGCGATGCCGGTCAGGGTGCCCGCCGGGGGCATCTCGAGCAGCCCGGTGACGCCGATGTCGGTCATGGTGTCCATGCAGAGGTCCCACCGCACGGGCCGCGCGATCTGGCCGACGATCCGGGCCACGACCTCGCGGCCGTCGTGGACCACCTGCCCGTCGCGGTTGGAGATCAGCGGGGTGCGGGGGTCGTGGGTCGACACGGAGCGGGCAAGCGTGGCCATGTGGCTGACGGCGGGCGCCATGTGGTCGGTGTGGAACGCACCGGCCACGCTGAGCGGGATCAGCCGCGCCTTCGCCGGCGGGTTGTCGGCGAGGCCCTGGAGCTGCTCCATGGTGCCGGCGGCCACGATCTGGCCGGGCCCGTTGTCGTTGGCGGCGACCAGGCCCTGGGCCTCGAGCGCGGCCAGCACCTCGTCGCGATCGCCCCCCAGGACCGCGGTCATGCCCGTCGCGGTCGTCGCTGCGGCATCGGCCATGGCCTTGCCGCGCTCGCGCACGAGCACCATGGCCTGCTCCGCGGTGATCGCCCGCGCGCCCGCGGCGGCGGCGATCTCACCGACGCTGTGGCCGGCGACCGCGCCGATCTGGCTGAAGGCGTCCGCGGGGTGCGGGAACAGCTCGAGGGCGGCGATCAGCCCGGTGGCCACCAGCAGCGGCTGGGCGATCTTGGTGTCTCGGATGGTGTCGGCGTCCGCCTCGGTGCCGTAGTGGGCGAGATCGAGCCCGGCGACGGTCGAGAGCCAGCCGAAGCGGGAGGCGAAGGTGGGGTCCTCGAGCCAAGGGGTGAGGAAGCCGGGGGACTGGGCTCCCTGACCGGGAGCGACGATGACGAGCACGCATCCAGCCTTGCGGGTCGAGAGGTGCGGATGCCCGTCGGGCACGCACGAAACTCACCCGCGAATGTTTGTAGGGTTCCTACAAAGCCACGCCCGGCGGACCGAGCGAGCGACGTCCCCGATCGGGAGGTCGAGGAGGGCTCGGCTCAGTCCTGAGCGGAGCGAGGCACCGAGGGACCTGTCTCGAGATCGTCATCCGCGCGTCGGGCCTGCCGGCCGAGCACGAGCGCGAGCTGCAGCGTCAGGGCCTCCCGGGCGTCGGTGGCCGACAGGCCGGTCACCTCGGCGGCCTGCCGGAGCCGGTACCGCACGGTGTTGGGATGCACGAAGAGGGCGCGGGCGGTGGCCTCGAGCGACTGGCCGTGCTGGAAGTACGCCGTGAGCGTGTCGATGAGCGTGTTCCCCCGCGCCGAGCCGGCCCGGCGGAGCGGGACGAAGACCTCCTCGACCAGATGGCGACGAGCGTGACCGTCGCCGGCCAGCACCCGCTCCGGCAGGAGGTCGTCGGTGGCCACCGGGCGGGGCGCGTCGGGCCAGCCGATCGCGGCTCGCAGCCCGGAGAGCGCGGCGCGGGCCGAGACGTGGGCCGAGGCGAGGTCGTCGGCCCGCGGACCCACCACCACCGGTCCGTCACCGAAGTAGCGCACGACGGCATGGGCCGCCTTGTCCGGGTCATCCTCTCCGCCGAGGATCACCACCAGGCGTTCGCCCTGGGTGGCGCACAGGGCGTCCATGCCCGCGGCCCGGGCCGCCCGTCGTACCTGGTCGAAGAGGTCCTCGCTGCGCTGGGACGGAGCGTTGCCGAGGACGACGCTGACACCGCCGCGGTGTGCCCAGCCCAGGGCGCTGGCCCGGGAGGCCACGGCCTCGTCGGCCTCGGCACGCAGGACGGAGTCGACCACCAGGGCCTCGAGCCGGGCGTCCCAGGCACCGCGCGCCTCGGCCGCCCGGGCGTAGACCTCGGCGGTCGCGAACGCGACCTCGCGCGCGTAGCGAAGGACGGCGGCATGCACGGCGGGCGCGTCGAGGGGGTCGACGACCTCGTCCACGTGGGACTCGACGACCTCGATCCCGAGGCGGACCATGTCGACGGTCTGGCCGAGCGTGATCACGCCGGTCAGCGTCCGCGGGGCAGCGCCGAAGACGGCGGCCGCAGTGTCGCCGGGTGCTGCCGCGTCGTCACCGAGGCGGAACCAGTCCACGAAGCCCTGGATGCCGGCCTGCAGGATCTGGCCGACCCAGGAGCGGCTCTCGGCCGACAGCTCCGCGAACCAGGGCATGTCGGTGAGCATCCGTGACATCGCGGCGGTGCTGAGCGAGCCGGTCGAACGGCGCAGCGCGTCCGCGGCACGCTCCCGGGAGGCCTCCGGGCCGGGCGCACCCGCACCGTCGGCGGGCTCCGGCAGGGCGGCAGCGGTCACGCCTCGACCCTAGTGAGGGGTCACGCGTGTCATCACCAGGTGGTGTCACCACGGCGACCAAGGTCAACGGGCCGATCTCGGATCCGCCGTGGGCACCTCTCTTCGACCCGGTCGATCTCGTCGTCTGCCCACCCCCAGCGGTGTCACCCGACCGGCCCGCAGATCCAACCAGACGTTGACCCCGGCCCGTCGGCACTGCACACCGACGTCACGACACCTCCGACGGCACGGTGCACAGGTGATCGCGTCCCGGTCGCGCCCTCGCCAGCGTCTCGACCCGCCGCAGGCCGCCCGGCGGGCCGCCGACCCTCCCTCCACCTCTACTCCCCCCCTCCCGCAACCCACACGCTCCACCCACACCCCCCCACTCCCACACACACACACACCCATCCTCGAGGTTCACGCGGGCGCCGCTCAGGCGGTGTCACGACGGCCCGACCCGGCGCCGATTCCCCCAATCCCGGTGAACAAGGGGTTTCCTCCTTACATACGGGCGGTACGTCTGGTTGAATCCGGCAGGACCGCGACCAGAGAGCACCGAGCCGATGCGCCAGCCCGCCGTGCAGTACGTGACCATCCACGGCCACCGTCGAGCATTCGTCAAGGTCGGCTCCGGCCCGGCGCTGCTGCTCCTGCACGGTCTCGGCTGCGACCACACCACGTGGCTACCCGTGCTGGACTCCCTCGCGCGCCGCTACACGGTGATCGCACCGGACCTGCTCGGGCACGGCGACTCCGACAAGCCTCGCGCCGACTACAGCGTGGGCGGCTTCGCCAACGGCATGCGCGACCTGCTCACGGTGCTCGGCATCGACCGGGCGACGGTGGTCGGCCACAGCTTCGGGGGCGGCGTCGCCATGCAGTTCGCCTACCAGTTCCCCGAGCGGACCGAGCGTCTGGTGCTGGTGGGCTCGGGCGGCCTGGGTCCCGAGGTGTCCGCCGCGATCCGAGCGATCACGACCACGGGCTTCTACCAGGTGATGGGGTTGCTGACGCTGCCCGGCGTCCGCCATCTCGGGACCGGCCGGGCTGCGGGCCCTGTCGCGCACCGGGCTCAAGGAGTTCCGCGACTTCGACGAGGTGGCCTCGATCTACCAGTCGTTCCGCGACCCGGCCGCCCGCGCTGCGATCCGGCACGTCGTGCGCGCGGTGGTCGACTGGCAGGGCCAGATCGTGACCATGGCCGACCGGGCCTACCTCACCGAGGCGATGCCGATGTGCGTGATCTGGGGCGCCGAGGACCGCGTGATCCCGACCAGCCATGCCGCAGCGTGCCGCCGAGCTGGCACCGAAGGCGCGGATCGAGATCCTGCCCAACGTCGGGTCACTTTCCGCACAAGGACCATCCCGACCTGTTCGTGAAGGTCCTCCACGACTTCGTCCACACGACGCGCCCGGCGTCGTACTCCCGGGCGCGCTGGCGCCGGCTTCTCGCAGCGGGGCGTCCGAGGCGCCCGGTGCCGCTGGCCGCCGTCCCGACGGCGCCTGAGCGTCCGACCGGAATACCCCGGACCGGGACCGTCTTGTCCCTGGTATGAGCAAAACGTGGTTCATCACCGGTACGTCGCGCGGCTTCGGCCGTGAGTGGGCGATCGCTGCGCTGGAGCGTGGCGACCAGGTCGCCGCCACCGCCCGCGACGCCGCCAGCCTCGACGACCTCGTCGCAGAAGTACGGCGACGCGCTGCTGCCGATCGCGCTCGACGTCACCGACCGCGAGGCCGACTTCGCCGCCGTGCAGCAGGCGCACGAACACTTCGGCCGCCTCGACATCGTCGTCAACAACGCCGGCTACGGCCACTTCGGGATGATCGAGGAGATCACCGAGGACGAGGCGCGCGCGCCAGATCGAGACCAACCTGTTCGGCGCCCTCTGGGTCACCCAGGCGGCGCTGCCCTACCTGCGCGAGCAGGGCAGCGGCCACATCATCCAGGTGTCGTCGATCGGCGGCATCTCGGCGTTCCCGCTGGTCGGGATCTACCACGCGTCCAAGTGGGGGCTGGAGGGCTTCAGCCAGGCGCTCGCCCAGGAGGTCGCCGGCTTCGGCATCCACGTCACCCTGGTCGAGCCGGGTGCCTTCTCGCACCGACTGGGCCGGCTCGTCGTCGAAGCGCTCGGCCGAGCACCCGGCGTACGCCGAGGTGCACCGCGCCACGCATGGAGGCGCGCGCCGCCAGCGGGCGGGCACACCCCGGCGACCCGGAGGCCACCCGCGAGGCGATCCTGCGCGTGGTCGACGCCGACGAGCCGCCGCTGCGGGTCTTCTTCGGCGCGGCGCCGCTGCCGCATCGCCACGGCCGACTACGAGCAGCGGCTCAAGACGTGGAACGAGTGGCAGCCCGTCGCCCTGATCGCGCAGGGCGTGACGTGGAGCTCGAGCATCGCGCTGGCCGCCGCCCGCGCCAACCACCAGTCGGTCCTGACCACGCTCCGGCAGGACGGGAAGCCGCAGCTGTCCAACGTGCTGCACGGCGTGGGGGCCGACGGGCTCATCCGGGTCTCGACCACGGCCGAGCGTGCCAAGTACGCCAACGTGCGGCGCACCCCCTGGGTGGCGCTCAAGGTCGACGGCGAGAGCTTCTGGTCCTACGCCGTCATCGAGGCGCGAGGCGACCACGAGCGAGATCGCGGCAGCACCGGACGACGCGGCGGTCGAGGAGCTGGTCGAGCTCTACCGCACCCTGAGCGGCGAGCACGAGGACTGGGAGGACTACCGGCGCGCGATGGTGGCCGACCGTCGGGTCGTCCTCCGGCTGTCCCCGACCAGGGCCTACGGCGCGCTGCGCTAGGGTGCCGTCAGTCGGCCGACCGGACCGGCAGCGTGACCACGATGCGTCGTGCCCGGGCGGTCGGGCGCCGATCTCGACGGCGATGGTGCCGCCGTGCCGCTCCACCACGATGCGCCGGGCGATGTCGAGCCCGAGGCCGGTGCCCTTGCCGACGTCCTTGGTGGTGAAGAAGGGCTCGAACGCCCGCGCCGCCACCTCGGGTGCGCATGCCGGAGCCGGTGTCGGCGATCTCCACGACGATCCAGTCGCCCTCGGCCCGGGTCCGTACGGTGAGCGTTCCCTGGCCGTCCATCGCGTCGACCGCGTTGTCGACCAGGTTGGTCCAGACCTGGTTGAGCTCACCGGCGAACGCGTCGATCGGCGGCAGCTCGTCGTACTCGCGTAGCACCGTCACGCCGCCGCGGAGCTTGTGGCCGAGCATGGTGAGCGTGCTGTCCAGTCCCTCGCGCACGTCCACGCGCTGCCGCGACGCCCGGTCGAGCTGGGAGTAGGAGCGCACGGCCGCGACCAGCTCGGAGATCCGGCGTACGGCGTCCTTCAGCTCGGTGAGCAGGCTCTTGGACGAGATCGTGGCCGAGACCCACTCCAGGCCGGGCCCGAGGGCGTCGTCGCCGATCGCCTCGTGAGCCCGCTCGCACCAGGCCCGGTCGATGCCGCCTGCCGCGAGACCCGAGGAGAGTCCCCACGGGTCGGACACCCCGTGGGACTGCAGCCAGGTGGCCAGCTCGCTCTCACGGTCCGCGAGCGCGAGCGCGTCCAGCGGTGCCGACCGGGACCGTCTCGCGGCGCAGCGCGTCGAGCGCCGTGAACTGGGCCGCCGAGACGTCGTCGCGGGCGAGCCGAGTGAGCGCCTCGAGCAGCGCGTCGCAGCAGTGACCGAGGTCGTCGACCGTGCGGCTCGCCGCCGCCGCTGGATTGTTGATCTCGTGCGCGAGACCGGCTGCGAGCGTGCCCAGCGTGACCAGGGCGTCGCGCTGCCGCACCGTGGACTCGATCGACCGGGCGGTGTGGTGAAGCCCGCCCATCAGGTGTCCCGCGAGAGGGAACCAGTGGTTCACCAGCTCACGAAGCCGCGGGGCGTCGAGCCGCAGCACCCGGCCCGGAGTCGCGCCACGGCCGGTCGCCAGGTAGATGCCGTTGTCGTCCCAGGCCCGGAAGCCGCCGGCCCAGCGGCCCGGCACATCCATCCGGGCCACGACGACGTCCTCGCGCCCGACCTTGCGGACCAGGTCGAGCGAGCCCGAGAGCAGCACCCACCACTCGTCGGCGTGGTCACCCTCGGTGAACAGCACGTCGGCGGTCTCGAAGGGCACCTCGTCACCACCGGTCGCGAGCTCGGCCAGCTGATCGTCGGTCAGGCCCGTGAACAGCTCGATGCCGCGCAGCTCCTCGACATCCATCGGAGTCCTCCTCGGCTCAGACCGTCGCCAGGTAGCGGTGGACGAGGTAGATCGACATGGCGCCCTCGCCCACGGCGGAGGCGACCCGCTTCATCGACTCGAGGCGCACGTCCCCGGCTGCGAACACCCCGGGCAGGCTGGTCTCCAGGGCGAACGGCGCGCGAGCGAGGCTCCACGGAGAGCCCGAGCTCACGACCTCGGACCCGGTGAGCAGGAAGCCGTGGGTGTCGCGGGCGACCGAGCCGCCCAGCCAGTCCGTGCGCGGTGACGCGCCGATGAACGCGAAGAGCCAGGAGGCCTCGACCTCCTCGCGCCGGCCCGACCCGCGCTCGGCGAGAGTCAGGCGCTCGAGGTGGGTGTCGCCGTCCGCGGCCACGACCTCGGTGCCACACCGGACCGTGATGTTGGCGGCGTCGGTGATCCGGTCGACCAGGTACGTCGACATGGTGGCCAGCAGGTCGGGTCCGCGCACGACGAGCGTGACCTGCTTGGCGTGGCGGGCGAAGTTGAGCGCCGCCTGACCTGCGGAGTTCGCACCACCCACGACGTAGACCAGGTCGCCGACGGTCTGGCCGGCCTCCGCGGCGTTCGCGCCGTAGTAGACGCCCCTGCCCTGCAGGCGCTCCATGCCTGTCGCCTCGAGCCGGCGGTAGGAGACGCCGGTGGACACCACCACCGACCGCGCCTCGATCTCGCCTCCGCCCTCGAACAGCACCGCGCGCACGGTGCCCCGCTCCTCGAGCCCGACGACCTCGCGGGCCAGGACCAGCTCGGCGCCGAAGCGGGACACCTGGGCCAGCGCCCGCTGGGCGAGGTCGGACCCGCTGAGGCCCTTGGGGAAGCCCAGGTAGTTCTCGATGGAGGAGCTCTGGCCCGCTTGGCCGCCGGGCGCCTCGCGCTCGACGATGACCGTGCTCAGACCCTCCGAGGCGGCGTAGACGCCGGCCGCCAGCCCGGCCGGCCCACCCCCGACGATGCACACGTCGTACAGCGGCCGCTCGGCCTCGATGTGCAGCCCGAGCGCGCCCGCCGCCTCGCGGATCGTGGGGGCGCGGAGCGGCTCGCGGTCGGGCACGAGCACCAGCGGAAGGTCCGTGCGGAGGCCGCCGGCCAGCGCGAACAGCCGGCCGCCCTCGTCGTCGCGTTCCACGTCGTACCACCGGTAGGGGACGTGGTTGCGCGCCAGGAAGGTCTTGAGCTGATGCGTCAGGTCGGACCATCGGTCGCCCACCACCTGGATGTCGTCGGTGACCTCAGGATGGGCTCGGCGCCAGTCGCCGAGCAGGTCGTCGATCACGGGGAACAGCCGTTCCTCGGGCGGGTCCCAGGGCTTCAGCAGGTAGTAGTCGAGGCCGATGTCGTTGATCGCGGCGATGGCCACGTCCGTGTCGGCGTACGCCGTGAGCAGCAGCCGCTTGGCCTCCGGCGCGAGCTGCTCCGACTCGCCCAACAGCTCGATCCCGGTCATCTGGGGCATCCGCTGGTCGCTCACGATCAGGGCGACCGGGTCGGTCCGCAGCGCCAGCGACCTCAGCAGCTCCAGCGCCTGGGCAGCCGACGTCGCGGAGAGCACCCGGTACTCGGAGCCGTAGCGGCGCTTGAGGTCCCGGGTGAGGGCCGCGGACACCTGGGGGTCGTCGTCGACGCTCAGGATCGTCGGCCGCGTCACGCGCGCTCCCCCCTACCGCCCGGCCCGCACCGATCCGCGTCCAGGACTCGTGGACGTCAGCATAGGGCGGCGAAGCAGGCCTCGCTCAGGCGTCGCCGCCCTCCTGCTTGACCCCGGAGACCGCCGTCGGGTCGTCGATCCGGTAGTGGTCGAGCGCCTTCTGCACCGCGTCGCGGCCGATCCGGCCCTCCTCGGCGAGGGCCGACAGCGCCTGACAGACCACCGACTCGGCGTCGATCTTGAAGAAGCGGCGTGCGGCCGGCCGGGTGTCGGCGAACCCGAACCCGTCGGCACCGAGGGCGTGGAACGACTGCGGGATCCACCGTGAGACCTGCTGGGGTACGGCGCGCATGTAGTCGCTGACCGCGACCACCGGGCCGGGGGCGTCCCGTACCTTCCGGGTGAGGTACGGCGTCCGCTGCTCCTCGAGCGGATGCATGAGGTTCCACTCCTCGGTCGCCAGCGCCTCGCGGGACAGCTCGTTCCACGAGGTGACCGACCAGAGGTCGGCGGCCACGCCCCAGTCGTCGGCCAGCAGCTGCTGGGCGCGCTGGATCCACGGCAGCCCGACGCCGCTGGCGAACAGCTGGACGCGCGGCGCGTCGTCGGCGACTCCGCCGGGAGGCGTGGCCAGGTGGTAGATGCCGCGGAGGAGTCCGTCGACGTCGAGGTTCTCCGGCTGCGCCGGCATGCTCAGCGGCTCGTTGTAGACGGTCAGGTAGTAGATGATGTCCTCGCCGTGCGGATGCTCGTTGCTCGAGCCGTACATCCGGCGGATGCCGTCCTGCACGATGTAGGCGATCTCGTAGGCGTAGGCCGGGTCGTAGTGCACGACGGCCGGGTTGGTCAGCGCGAGCAGCGGGGAGTGCCCGTCGGCGTGCTGCAGTCCCTCGCCGGTCAGCGTCGTCCGGCCGGCGGTCGCGCCGATCAGGAAGCCGCGCGCGAGCTGGTCGGCCATCGCCCAGATCGAGTCGGCGGTGCGCTGGAAGCCGAACATCGAGTAGAAGATGTAGAACGGGATCATCGGCTCGCCGTGCGTGGCGTACGACGATCCGGCGGCCGTGGCGGACGCGACGCAGCCGGCCTCGGAGATGCCCTCGTGGAGCATCTGTCCCTGCGGCGACTCCTTCCACGCCAGCAGCAGCTTGCGGTCGACCGACTCGTAGAGCTGGCCGGCCGGGTTGTAGATCTTCGCCGAGCTGAACATCGAGTCCATGCCGAAGGTGCGGTACTCGTCGGGCGCGATCGGCACGATCCGCCGGCCGATCTCGGGGTCCTTCATCAGGTCCTTGAGCAGCCGCACCAGCGCCATCGTGGTCGCGATCTTCTGCTTGCCCGAGCCCTGCTTCAGCTCGTCGTACATCGCGTCGCCCGGCAGCGTGAGCGAGCGCGGGTTCACCCGACGCATCGGCACCCCGCCGCCGAGCTCGCGGCGCCGGTCGCGGAGGTACTCGAGCTCCGCGGAGCCCTCGCCCGGGTGGTAGAACGGCGCCGAGCCGTCGAACTCGTAGTGCTCGTCGATGTCCTGGTCGGTGATCGGCAGCTCGAGCCGGTCGCGGAACGCCTTGAGGGTCGGGGCGTTCAGCTTCTTCATCTGGTGGGTGGCGTTCTTGCCCTCGAGCGCGTCGATCGTCCAGCCCTTGATGGTGTGGGCCAGGATCACCGTCGGCTGGCCGACGTGCTTGGACGCGGCGTCGAACGCGGCGTACACCTTGCGGTAGTCGTGGCCGCCGCGCGGCAGCAGCTCGATGTCGCGGTCGCTCATGCCCTCGACCATCTTGCGCAGCCGCGCGTCGGCGCCGAAGAAGTGCTCGCGGATGTAGGCGCCGGTCTCCACGGAGTAGGTCTGGAACTGACCGTCGGGAGTCGTGTTCATCTGGTTGACCAGCGCGCCGTCGACGTCCTGCGCGAGCAGGGCGTCCCACTCGCGGCCCCAGACGACCTTGATGACGTTCCAGCCGGCGCCGCGGAAGTAGGACTCCAGCTCCTGGATGATCTTGCCGTCGCCGCGGACCGGCCCGTCGAGCTGCTGGAGGTTGCAGTTGATGACGAACGTGAGGTTGTCGAGCTCCTCGCGCGCGGCCAGGCCGATCGCGCCGAGCGACTCGGGCTCGCCCATCTCGCCGTCACCGAGGAACGCCCAGACGTGCTGCTCGCTGGTGTCCTTGATGCCGCGGTTGTGCAGGTAGCGGTTGAAGCGGGCCTGGTAGATCGAGTTCAGCGCCGCGAGCCCCATCGAGACCGTGGGGAACTCCCAGAACTCCGGCATCAGCCGCGGGTGGGGGTACGACGAGAGCCCCTTGCCGGCGCCGTGCTGGACCTCCTGGCGGAAGCGGTGGAGCTGGTCGGAGCTGAGCCGCTTCATCAGGTAGGCGCGGGCGTAGATGCCGGGGGAGGCGTGACCCTGGATGAACAGCTGGTCGCCGCCACCGGGGTGGTCCTTGCCCCGGAAGAAGTGGTTGTAGCCGACCTCGTAGAGGCTCGCGGCCGAGGCGTACGTCGCGATGTGGCCGCCGACCTCGAGGCCCTTGCGGTTGGCCGACGACACCATCACCGCGGCGTTCCAGCGGATCAGCCTGCGGATCCGGCGCTCCATCTCCTCGTCGCCGGGGAACCACGGCTCACGCTCGGGCGGGATGGTGTTGATGAAGTCGGTGCTGCGCAGCGCGGGCACGCCCACCTGCTTCTCGCGGGCGCGCTCGAGCAGCCGCAGCATGATGTAGCGGGCACGCTCGCGACCGTGGGCGTCGGTCAGGTCGTCGAAGGAGTCGAGCCACTCCTGGGTCTCCTCGGGATCGATGTCCGGGAGCTGGGTGGGCAGGCCCTCGTGGATGACCGCGCGGGTCTGCTGAGTCTCGCTGGGGGACTCGGTCGGGGCCTCCGAGTTGGCCGCGGGGGTGGCGGCGGAAGTCTCACTCACCCGTTCATCGTGTCACGCGTAGCAGCCGGGTGAAATCTACCCATGGGTAGGCCCGGTTCCGCGGAACGGGTTGCGCAGCGCGGCGTAGTCCGCTGGACTACCACCACCGAGCCGGAGGCGATCGACCGTGCCGCCGGCGAAACAGCTTGGAGGAGCCCGTTGAGCGCGACCGCTGGTGGCGGTTCCACCCATACCGACGCCCCCGCGGGTCCCGCCGCGCGACTCGGCCTGGCCAAAGGCATGGTCGTCCAGGAGCTCGGCTGGGACTCCGACACCGACGACGACCTCCGGGTCGCGATCGAGGACGCCCTCGACTCCGACATGGTCGACACCGACTACGGCAATGTCGTGGACGCGGTCGTGCTGTGGTGGCGTGACGAGGACGGCGACCTCGTCGACGGACTGGTGGACTCGCTGACCGACCTCGTGGGCGGCGGTGTCATCTGGTTGCTCACCCCCAAGGTCGGCCGCCCGAACGCCGTCGAACCCGCCGACATCACCGAGGCCGCACCCATCGCGGGTCTCGCCCTGACCACCACCGCCGCGGTCAGCAAGGACTGGACCGCGACCCGACTCGTCACGCCCAAGTCGCCCGCGTGACCGGTCGGCCTCACCAGCCTCGCCTCCTCGGGCGCGCACTCGGTGCGGCCGGTGCGGTCGGCACCACCGCCAGGGTGCTCGGGCGCCTCCGGCGTCCTGCGCCCGATCCCACCCACGGCCCTCGCCCGGATGGGCAAGGCGCTCAAGGACTGGGGGACCGGTCCGGCCGGTGGGTTCACCGCGATGGCGATGCGGGAGCCGCAGCGGGTCGGGCTGGTCGACGAGAAGGGCTCGCTGACCTGGGGCGAGCTGCATCGGCGTTCCAACGCCCTTGCCCGAGCGCTCGCCGAGCGCGGCGTCGGTGAGGGCGACAGCGTGGCGATCATGTGCCGCAACCATCGGGGCTTCGTGGACGCCTGCGTCGCGACCGCCAAGCTGGGCGCCGACATCCTGCTGCTCAACACCGCGTTCGCGGGTCCGCAGCTGGTCGACGTGCTGGAGCGCGAGGGCCCGCAGGTGGTGATCCACGACGAGGAGTTCACCGGACTGCTGTCCGGGGCCAGGATCGACGTCCGGATCCTCGGCTGGGTCGACTCCGACCCCGGTCGTCGAGCCGGAGGACTCCATCGACGCCCTCGTCACGGCGTACGACGACTCCGACGTCGACCCGCCGGAGCGGCACTCGCGCATCGTGATCCTCACCTCGGGCACCACCGGGACCCCCAAGGGGGCGCCGCGCAGCGAGGCCGGTATCGGCGCCGCGGTGTCGCTCCTGTCGCGGCTGCCCCTGCGGTACGGCTGGCGGACCCACATCGCCGCCCCGCTGTTCCACACCTGGGGCTTCGCCCACCTCGCGCTCGCGATGCTGCTGGGGTCGACCGTCGTCCTGCGTCGGAGGTTCGACAGCGAGGAGCTGCCTGGCCACGGTCGAGGAGGAGCGCTGCGACTCGCTCGTGGTGATCCCGGTGATGCTCCAGCGGATCCTGACCCTCGACCAGGAGGCCCTCGACCGCCACCCGTTGCCGACCCTGAAGGTGACGGCCGCGTCGGGCTCGGCTCTGCCCGGCGACCTCGCCCTGAGCTGGATGGACTCCTTCGGCGACAACCTCTACAACATCTACGGCTCCACCGAGGTGGCCTACGCCTCCATCGCGACGCCGATCGACCTGCGCGAGGCGCCGACCTCCGCCGGCAAGCCACCCTGGGCGACCGTGGTGAAGATCCTCGACGACGACGGCAGCGAGCGTCCGCAGGGCGAGACCGGCCGGATCTTCGTCGGCAACGGCATGCTCTTCGAGGGCTACACGGGTGGGGAGTCCAAGGAGGTCGTCGACGGGCTGATGTCGTCGGGCGACGTCGGCCGCTTCGACACGAACGGCCGCCTCTACGTCGAGGGCCGCGACGACGAGATGATCGTCTCCGGCGGCGAGAACGTCTTTCCGCAGGAGGTCGAGGACTGCCTGTCGCGGCACGACGCGGTGATCGAGGTCGCCGCGGTCGGCATCGACGACGACCAGTTCGGCATGCGGCTGCGGGCTTTCGTCGTGGCGACGACCCCACGTCCGACCGAGGAAGAGCTCCAGGACTGGGTCGAAGCTGAACCTCGCCCGCTTCAAGGTGCCACGCGAGATCGTGTTCCTCGATGAGCTCCCTCGCAACGCGACTGGCAAGATTCTGAAGCGTGAGCTCGCTGAACACGACTGATGCCCCGACGCCCGGCCCCTCGTCGGGGCTGTCCGTCGGCATGCCTGCGCCCGACTTCGCGCTGCGCGACCAGTTCGGTCAGGACGTCGTGCTGTCGTCGTACGCCGACCAGAAGGCCGTGCTCCTGGTCTTCTTCCCCTGGGCCTTCTCCCACGTCTGCACCAACGAGATGTCGGGCATCCGCGACCGGCTCGACGAGTTCATGACCTTCGACACCGAGGTGTTCGCGATCTCCACCGACCCGACGTACTCCCTGCGGGTCTTCGCCGACACCGACGGGCTCAACTTCCCGCTGCTCAGCGACTTCTGGCCGCACGGCTCGGTGGCGCAGGCCTACGGCGTCTTCGACGTCGAGCGGGGAGTGGCGCGCCGCTCGTCGTTCGTGGTCGACCGCGCGGGGATCGTGCGGTGGGCGGTGCACAACGAGCTGCCCGACGGACGCGACCTGGACGAGCACCTGGCCCGGCTGCACCAGCTGGACTAGACCAGTCGGATCATTTCCCACCGAAATCCCTCCCAGGAGTGGAGTTCCGGCGGGTCGGTGGGTTACTGTTCGTCTCGTTGAGCCGCTGGTGACCCGAGACGCCAGCGGCTCGACTCTATTTTCGGCCCCGTCCGTGACCGCTCCGGACGGCCCGTAGGCGCGCGTACCGTGGGCACGTGCCCCGCCCGCGCTTCGTCGTCGTCATGGGCGTCTCCGGCAGCGGGAAGTCGACCGTGGCCCGCCGGCTGGCCGACCGCCTCCACTGGGATCTCCTGGAGGGCGACGACCTGCACCCACCAGCCAACGTCGAGGCGATGGCCGCCGGTACGCCGCTCACCGACGCCGACCGTCGGCCGTGGCTGGAGGCCATCGGACGGTGGGTCGACGGGCGGGCGAGCGCGGGTGCCAGCGGTGTGCTCACCTGCTCCGCACTCCAGCGGAGCTATCGCGACGTACTGCGCGAGGGGCGGCCGACCCTCTGCTTCTGCCATCTGGCGGTCGACCCCGGTCAGGTGCAGCGCCGGATGGCGGTCCGGAGCGGTCACTTCATGCCGGCCTCGCTCCTGCCCAGCCAGCTGGCGACGCTCGAGCCGCTGGGCCCCGACGAGCCCGGGATCACGGTCTCGTCCAACGAACCGCCGGAGGCCGTCGTGGCCGAGGTCCTGCGCCGACTCGACCTGATGCCTGCTGGTGCCGGCGGTTCGGCGCCCCCGGGCGACCCCGGTTAGTCTGTCCGCGCTCCGAGACCGATGAGGGCGCATAGCTCAGCTGGTAGAGCGCCTCCCTTACAAGGAGGATGTCAGGGGTTCGAGTCCCTTTGCGCCCACCGATCGCCTGCCGCGAGGCACGCCTGGCTCCAGGCATGGCAACGCCCCGCGGTGTGTTGGGCCCTCACCCACGGGGCGCACCGTCCGGCCGTCGGGCCGGACAGCTCCACGCTAGGCCGTGCAGCCCGTCCGCGTCGCCGCCTCGAAGGGTGAGACGGGCCACGTGGTGCTGTGCTAGCCGGGTCAGACGCCGGCGGCGGTGACGATCGCGTCGGTGAGGAAGCCGGCGAGCAGGCCGATGAGGACGCCGAGGTAGATCAGGTCCTTGCGGGTGCTGCGGCCGGCGATCGCCAGGAGCTGCACGATCACGTAGATGATCGACCCGGCGGCGAGCGTCAGGAAGATGACCGAGACCGGCTCGCTGGTGAAGGCGTGGCCGACCGCGGTCCCGACGAAGGTCGGACCGCCGCCGATCGCGGCCAGCACGAGCAGCAGTCCCCACGACGGGCGGGCGTCGGGGTTCTCGGCCGTGTCGGCCGCCAGCGGCGCGACGATGCCGAAGCCCTCGGTGGCGTTGTGGAGCGCGAAGCCGATCACCAACAGGGTGGCCAGCGCGATCTCGCTGCTGGCTGCGGCCTGGCCGATGGCCAGGCCCTCGGCGAAGTTGTGCAGGCCGATGCCGACCGCGATCAGGAACGCCAGCTGCTTCCCGGGTGACCAGCCGGCCATGCCGCGCGGCGCGAGCTCCTGGCTGGCCATCGCGCCGGGGCCGAGCGACTGGGCCCGGACCCGGCGTACCCGGCGGCCCATCCAGGCCTCGTACTGCTGCAGGCCGAGCAGACCGACGCTCAGGCCGAGGGCGAACAGCACGCCGTAGCCGAACGTGGAGCCCAGCCCGGCGCCGGTCTCGTGGTGCGCGGAGAGCCCCTCGTCGATCGGCTCCCAGGCCGCGGAGAGCACGTCCCACACCAAGAAGAGCAGGATGCCGACCGCGAGCGCGTTCAGGCTGACCCGGAGTGCCTCGCTCGGGCGGCGCATCCGACCCAGGGGCATGCCGATCAGGATGGTGACGCCCGCGATGAAGCCGAGCAGGAGTGTCTCGCCGATACCCACGGTGATCGTGCCTTCCGTCCGGGGCGACGCGTGCGCCGTCGATAGTTAGGTAAGGCTAACCAACTCCTCGGCGGTGCACAATCCCCGGGACGGTTCGGGCCAACCTTCCGCCAGCGTCCGCGGACTAGCCTGCGGGTCATGATCGTCCCGTTCAGCGTCAACGACTTCCTGCAGCGCGCGGTGGCCGTGTACGGCGACCGGATCGGCATCGTCGACGAGCCCGATCAGCCGGCCGACTCACTCGGCGACGTCAGCTACGCCCGCGTCGACGCCCTCGCCCGGGCGATGGCCGCACGCCACGACCGGCTCGGCCTCGACGTCGGCGACCGCGTGGCCTTCGTCTCCCACAACTCCGCCCGGCTCTTCACGGCGTACTTCGGCGTGAGCGGCTACGGCCGCGTCCTGGTGCCGGTGAACTTCCGGCTCTCCTTCGACGAGGTGCAGTACATCGTCGAGCACTCCGGCTCGCGGGTGGTCTACGTCGACCCGGAGCTGAAGGACGCTCTGGCCGGGCTGAGGGCCGAGCACGTCTTCGTGATCGGCGAGGACGACGACCTCTATCTCGAGGGCGCCGACCCGCGCCCGTGGGAGCCCGACGAGAACGCCACCGCGACGATCAACTACACCTCCGGCACGACCGCCCGGCCGAAGGGCGTGCAGATCACCCACCGCAACATCTGGACCAACGCGGTCACCTTCGCGTTGCACGCCGGGGTCAGCGACCGCGACGTCTACCTCCACACGCTCCCGATGTTCCACGCGAACGGGTGGGGGATGCCGTTCGCGATGACCGGCTGCGGCGTGACCCAGGTGGCGCTGCGCAAGGTCGACGGTGCCGAGATCCTGCGCCGTGTCGAGCGGTACGGCGTCACCGTGATGTGCGCGGCCCCGGCCGTGGTGGCCGCGGTGCTCGATGCCGCGCCCGACTGGGAGGGCGAGATCCCCGGCCGCGGCCGGACCCGCATCATCGTGGCCGGAGCGCCGCCGCCGACCAAGACGGTGGCGCGGGTGGAGTCCGAGCTGGGGTGGGAGTTCATCCAGATCTACGGCCTCACCGAGACCTCGCCGCTGCTCACCGTCAACCGCGGCCGCCAGGAGTGGGACGACCTCACTCCCGAGGAGCGCGCGCACAAGCTGGTCCGCGCCGGGACGCCGGCGATCGGCGTGAGCCTCCACATCGACCACGAGGGCGAGGTGCTCGCCCGGTCGAACGTGGTGCTCGAGGGCTACTGGGAGCAGCCCGACGAGTCGGCGAAGGCGCTCGCCGGCGGCTGGTTCCACACCGGCGACGGCGGCCTGGTCGACGACGACGGCTACCTCACGATCCAGGACCGCAAGAAGGACGTGATCATCACCGGCGGCGAGAACGTCTCGTCGATCGAGGTCGAGGACGTCATCTTCAGCCACCCCGACGTCGCCGAGGTCGCCGTGATCGGCGTACCCGACGAGAAGTGGGGCGAGACGATCAAGGCGCTCGTGGTCAAGGCGGACGACTCGGACCTGACCGAGCAGGAGCTGATCGACTACGTGAAGTCGAAGGTCGCGCGCTACAAGGCACCGTCGACCGTGGAGTTCCGCGAGATGCTCGACCGGACGGCGACCGGCAAGCTGCAGAAGTTCAAGCTGCGGGCGCCGTACTGGGAGGGTCGCGACCGCCAGGTCAACTGACCGCGACGGCCCTTCTCGGCGGTGGATAGGGTCCACCCATGCCCCGCCTCGCCGACGTCGTCGCGCTGCTGCACGGCTGGTACCCGCCGGAGACCGCGGACGACTGGGACGCTGTCGGGCTGGCCGCGGGCGATCCCGACGCGGAGGTACGTCGGGTGCTGCTCGCCGTGGACCCGGCCCTGCCGGTGGCCCGCGAGGCCGCTGCGTGGGACGCCGATCTCCTGCTCACCCACCACCCGCTCCTCCTGCGAGGGGTGCACGGGGTCGCGGAGACGACGCCGAAGGGTCGCACCCTCGCCACGCTGGTGCGCGCGGGGTGCGGGTTGCTGACCGCCCACACCAATGCCGACCACGGCACGCCGGGAGTCTCCGACGCCCTGGCCCGGGCGCTCGGGCTGCGCGACGTACGCCCCGTCGCGCCGAGCGGGCCGCCGCTCGACAAGATCGTGGTGTTTGCTCCGGTGGGCGACGCGGAGTCGATCCGTGCCGCCCTGGCCGCAGCCGGCGCGGGCCACGTGGGCGACTACGACACGGTCTCCTACAGCGTGCCTGGAGAGGGCAGGTTCCGGCCACTGGCAGGTGCCCACCCCACGGTCGGCACCGTCGGCGAGCTGGAGGTGACCGCGGAGCTCCGGATCGAGGCGCTGATGCCGCGCGCCCGCAGGGCCGACGTCGTCCGGGCCGTGCTGGCCGCGCACTCCTACGAGGAGGTGGCGTACGACGTGCACGAGCTCGCCGACCCGGGGACCGGGCCGACCGGGGCCGGCCGGATCGGAGACGTCGACGAGACCACGCTGGGGGAGTACGCCGACACCGTCGCCGGCGCGCTGCCGCCGACGGCCCGAGGCGTGCTCGTCGGAGGCGACCCCGACCGCGTCGTACGCCGGGTGGCCGTCACCGGCGGCGCGGGGGACTTCCTGCTCGACCGGGCCCTGACGAGCGGTGCCGACGTGTACGTGACCAGCGACCTGCGACATCACGTGGCGACCGAGTTCCTCGAGAAGGGCGGCCCGTCGCTGCTCGACGTATCCCACTGGGCGGCGGAGTGGACCTGGCTCCCGGAGCTGGCGGCGCGGCTGGACGAGGCACTGGACGATACGGTGGAGATCCGGGTGAGCACGATCTGCACCGACGCGTGGCAGATGCGGCGATGACCACCCCCAGACCTCAAGAGGAGCACGTGTGAAGGCCGACCCGTCCGCCCAGGTGAGACTGCTCGACCTCCAGGACCTCGACTCGCGGGCCGACCAGCTCCGCCACCAGCGGCGGTCGCTGCCCGAGACCGCCCGGCTCGCCGAGCTGACCGAGGCCCGGACGACCACCGAGAACCAGGCCCGGGACGCCCGGATCGAGGTCGACGACCTCGCCGTCGAGCAGGCCAAGGTCGACGCCGACGTCGAGCAGGTCAAGACCCGCCGCCAGCGCGACCAGCAGCGGATCGAGCAGGGGCTGATCAGCAACCCCAAGGACATCCAGCGGATGCAGCAGGAGATGGTCTCGCTGGAGCGCCGGATCACCTCGCTCGAGGACGACGAGATCGAGGTCATGGAGCGGGCCGAGGAGGCGCAGCGCACGCTCGACTCGCTGATCGCCCAGCTCACCGACACCGATGCCGAGATCGCCCAGCTCACGGCGGCTCGCGACGCCCGGCTCGCCGAGATCGACCAGGGGCTGGGCGAGCTCGACGGCCAGCGGGGCCCGATCGTGGCCGACCTGCCGACCGACCTCCTCGCGCTGTACGACCGGCTGCGCGAGAACAAGGGGGGTGTCGGCGCAGCGCTGCTCCGGGCCCGACGCTGCGCCGGCTGCAACCTCGACCTCGACCACGCCGAGGTCGCCACGATCCGGGCTTCGGCCGACGACGAGGTCATCCGGTGCGACGACTGCAGCCGGATCCTGGTCCGCACCTCCGAGTCAGGTCTCTAGGTTGACCGAGCCGATCAAGCGGGTCGTCATCGAGGCGGACGGCGGCTCGCGCGGCAACCCTGGACGCGCGGCGTACGGCGCGCTGGTCAAGGACGCCGACACCGGCCGGGTGCTCGCCGAGGAGGGCACCACGATCGGGACCGCCAGCAACAACGTCGCGGAGTACAGCGGGCTGATCGCCGGGCTGAGGATGGCCGAGCAGGTCGCGCCCGGGGCCGACATCGAGGTCCGGATGGACTCCAAGCTCGTCGTCGAGCAGATGAGCGGGAACTGGAAGATCAAGCACCCCGACATGAGACCGCTGGCGATGGAGGCCAACCGCCTGGCGCCGTTCGGCACGACGTACACCTGGGTGCCGCGCGAGCAGAACAAGCACGCCGACCGGCTCGCCAACGAGGCCCTCGACGGCAAACGGTCGGGGGTCACCTACCACCTCGCCGAGCAGGAACCGGGCGGCGATCCCACCGACGCCGACTCGCTGGTCGAGGAGGTCGAGAGCCCGGCGCAGCAGGACGGGGTGCGCGAGCAGGCTGCGGGCTATCGCGGCTGGTCCGCGCCCGAGGGGCCCGTCACCACACTGGTGCTGGTCCGCCACGGCGCGACCGCCCACACCGCGGACAAGCGCTTCTCGGGCGGCCTGGCGAGCAGCAACCCCGCCCTCACCGAGGAGGGTCGCGCCCAGGTGCGCGAGGTCGCCGACTGGTTGGCGCCGCTGGGCGCGGCCGTCGAGGCCGTCGTCACCTCGCCCGTACGGCGCACCCGCGAGTCCGCCGAGATCCTGGCCGAGCGGCTGGGCCTCGACCTGCTCGAGGAACCCGGCTTCGCCGAGATGGAGTTCGGTGTCTGGGACGGGCTGACGTTCGCCGAGGTCCGCGACCGGTACCCCGACGAGGTGCAGGGCTGGCTCGGGTCGCTCGATGCGGCGCCCCCGGGCGGTGAGTCGTTCCGCGAGGTCGAGGCGCGCGTCCTGGCCGGTCTGGAGCGGGTGGTCGAGCGCTACGCCGGGAAGACGGTCCTCGTGGTCAGCCACGTCACCCCGATCAAGACCCTCGTCGCCCATGCCGTCGACGCACCGCTGTCGGCGCTGTACCGGATGGAGCTGTCGACCGCGTCGGTGAGCGTGGTCTCCTTCGTCGGGGCCGCGGGTGACGACGGCGGCGCCCGGCGCGGCTCGATGCGCCTCTACAACGCCCAGCCGCCAGGGGCCGGACAGATGCTCGACCCGCAGCGCTGGTAGCCGCTCAGAGCTCGCCGACCACGACGTCGAGACCGGTACCGGCCGCGTCGGTCTCGACCGTCCAGCCGAGGTCGCTCAGCAGCGCCGCGAAGGCTCGCGGGGTGCGTGCGTCACGGCCGTCCTCGAGCAGCGCGCGGACCAGCCGGCCCTTGGTCGCCTTGTTGAAGTGGCTGACCACCTGCCGCCTCCCGTCGACCTCGTGCAGCACGCGCACCGTGACCACGCGGCGCGCGAGGTCGGCCGCCGGCCGCCAGAACGCGGCGTACGTCGAGGAGCGGAGGTCGACGATCAGCCCGCTGCCGGCCGCCTCCCGGACGACGGGGTCCAGCGCGCCGCGCCAGTGCGCGGCGACCCCGCCGAGTCCAGGCAGGCTGACGCCACCGCCGAGCCGGTACGGCGCGATCCGCTCGCCGGGGCGGACCAGGCCGTACAGCGACGAGACGATGGCGAGCCGGGCCAGCGCTCGGCGATGTGACGAGGCAGTCCAGGGTGCTGAGGCCGAGCGCGTCGTACAGGACGCCGCTGTAGATCCGCTCCGCCGGCGCGGTGGGCAGCTCGCGCAGTCGCGCGTTACGTCGTACGTCGTCGGCCTGGCTCGGGCCGAGCCCCAACGTCGCGATGGCGGAGTCCGGGTCGCCCTGACACAGTCGCTCCAGCGCCGAGAGCACCCGCTCGCGTGGTTCGGCGAGGCTGGCGGGCCAGGTGTCGGGACGCAACGGAGCGCCGCGGCGGGGAGCCGCCTTGCCCTCGCTCGGCGGCAGCAGGATCAGCACGCGGCGAGGCTAGCGACATCCCGCACACGGCCAGTCCATGACCCCGCTCGTGTCGGCGTGCGATGAGACGGTGGCTGCATGAACCCGATGAAGCCGCAGGACGGCCCGCTGGCCGGCCAGGTGGCGTTGGTGGCCGGCGGCACCCGCGGAGCGACCAAGGCGATCGCGGTCGAGCTGGGCCGCGCCGGGGCGGTCGTCCATGTCACCGGGCGCACGGCCCGTGGCGCTCCTTCTCCCATGGCCCGCCCCGAGACGGTCGAGGACACCGCGGAGGCGATCGAGGCGCTGGGCGGAAGAGCCCACGCCCATCGGGTGGACCACTCCGACATCGCCGCGGTCGCGGCCCTGGTCGACGAGGTGGCCGCACGGCACGAGGGACGGCTCGACATCCTCGTCAACGGCATCTGGGGCGGTGACCCGCTCGCCGACTGGGAGCACCCCTTCTGGGAGCAGCCGGTCGACGTCGGGGTCCGGCTGCTCGCACAGGCGCTCCACACCCACATCATCACCAGCGCGGCCGCCGCTCCGCTGTTGGTGGCCAACGGACGCGGCCTGGTCCTCGAGCTCACCGACGGCAAGGCGGGTGACCCCTATCGAGGCACGCTGTACTACGACCTCGCCAAGGACTCCGTGACGCGGCTCGCCCTCGGGATGGCCGGCGACCTCCGGCCCCACCACGTCGCCGCGGTGGCCCTGTCGCCCGGGTTCCTGCGGTCGGAGGCGATGCTCGACCGTTTCGGCGTGACCGAGGAGACCTGGCGCGACGGGATCGCCCGAGACCCGCTGTTCGCCGTCTCCGAGTCGCCGACGCTCGTCGCGCGTGCCGCCGTGGCGCTGGCCACCGACCGCGACGTGATGCGACTCAGCGGTGCGTCCCTGGCGAGCTGGGACCTCGCGCGCGACTACGACCTCACCGATGCCGACGGGTCCCGGCCCGACTGGGGCGGCTTCTACGCCGACTGGGCGGCCGGGCGCGACCCCGACCCGTCCGCCTACCGATGAGACCTCACTAAGGTGGTCGCATGTCCTCGAGTCGAGTGGTTCGGGTCCGCGCCGGAGACCAGGTGGGCGCGCAGACCCTCCGCGACGGGATCGCGAAGATCCAGAGCGAGCTCAAGGTGTCGGCTGCCTTCGCGCCCGAGGTCGAGGAGGCCGCCGAGCGTGCCGCCGCGGCGCCACGCCTGCCCGACCTCGACCGCACCGACCTGCCGTTCGTGACCATCGACCCGGCCTCGTCGATGGACCTGGACCAGGCCCTCCACCTCGAGCGCGAGGGCAGCGGTTACGTCGTGCACTACGCGATCGCCGACGTCGCTGCCTTCATCCAGCCCGGCGACCCTGTCGACCTGGCGGCGAACCAGCGCGGAGAGACCCTCTACGGCGCCGACTCCAAGATCCCGCTCCACCCGACGGTGCTCTCCGAGGACGCCGCCTCGCTGCTGCCCGACCAGGTGCGACCGGCCCTGCTCTGGACGATCCACGTCGACGACACCGGTGAGGGCACCGAGGTCCAGGTCGAGCGGGCCCGGGTCCGGTCCACTGCCAAGCTCGACTACGCGACCGTGCAGGAGTCGATCGACGACGGCACTGCGACCGAGACCCTGCAGCTGCTCAAGGAGCTCGGTGAGCTCCGCCTCGCGCGCGAGGCCGGGCGCGGAGGCATCTCGCTGCCGCTGCCCGAGCAGGAGGTCGACGTCGAGGGCGACTCCTGGTCGCTGCACTTCCGCTCCCTGATCCCGGCGGAGAGCTGGAACGCCCAGATCTCGCTCCTCACCGGCTTCGCCGCGGCGTCCCTGATGGTCTACGCCCGGGTCGGGCTGCTCCGCACCCTGCCGCCGCCGGACCCGCGCGACGTACAACGGCTGCACCGCACGGCCCGCGCCCTCCACCTCGAGTGGCCCGCCGAGCAGCTCTACCCCGACTTCATCCGGACGCTCGACCCCGGCAAGCCGAACGAGGCCGCGATGGTCACGGCCTGCACCCGCCTGCTGCGCGGGAGCGGGTACGTCGGCTTCGACGGTGAGGTGCCGGCCGACCCGATCCACAGTGCGCTGGCGTCCGAGTACGCCCACGTGACCGCACCGCTACGCCGCCTCGGTGACCGCTACGCCGGGGAGATCTGCGTGGCCCTGTGTGCCGGCACCGACGTGCCTGCGTGGGTGCTGGAGAAGCTCCACGTCATCCCCGACACCATGCGTGACTCCGGTCGCCGGGCCCATCAGTACGAGTCGGCCGTCCTCGACCTGGTCGAGGCCGGCGTGCTCCAGCAACGGGTCGGGGAGACGTTCGAGGGGGTCATCGTCGACCTCGACGACCGGGATGACAAGCGCGGCACCGTGACGGTGCAGGACCCGGCGGTCGAGGCTCGGGTCACCGACTCCGCACCGCTACCGCTGGGGACCGACGTCCACGTCACGCTCGCCCAGGCCGACATCGCCTCCCGGGCCGTCTCCTTCACCCTGGCCAACGGCTGATCGCCGCTCCGGCGACGCCGGTCCTGGTGCCGCACGGTCACCTTCGGGGCCCTCCCTGGTGGCGCGTCAGTCGTCCGGGGACGGGTCCGGGCCGGAGGAGATGGGCGCCGGGACGGGTCCGCGAAAAAAGTTTGGATTGCCACGTTTGACCTGCCGCCGCCCGGGGTACTCCCATTCGAGGAAGCGTCTCGGCGGCGGGTGGATCCCCCCGTGTCCGCCCGCCGGCGCCTCGCCGGTGGAGTCCTTCGGCCGGCGAGGCGCGCTTCGCTCCCTTGGACCCCGGTGTGTTGGTCCCGCCGTCCGGGGGTGCGCGCGGCGCGCCTCCACAGCCGCAGATCGCACGCGTCGCCTGACGGTGTCGGAGATGCCCCGGGCGTGGGAACGGCCCGGCGCGACGGTCACCGTTGGTTGCATCGGTACCCGCGATTAGGGGTGGGGTGTCGGGCCACCGAAAGGTACCGTCGGAGGCAGGTGCCCCGGTTCCCCCGAGCGGGCATCTGCACCCGGCGACTTCGCCCCATGCGGTAGTCGCCGGGTGTCCCTTGTGGGGAGTAGGTTGCTCTCCGTGTCGCCGGCATCGCCCGGGTCGAGCGGGCGCACGAGGTTTCGGGAATGGCTCGCCCCGCCGCACGGGGGTTTGCGGCGGGGCGAAGTCCTGCTCACCGAATCAGCCTGATCGGATGATTCCCTCCTCGGTGACGGTGGTGAAGACTCACCGTCACACACCTGTCCACGGCTGGCTCGGGCCGACCGGAAACCCGATTGGGAGGCACCCCTGATGACGGACACCGAGAACCCGGTAGCAGACACCCTGGCCACGATGACGTTGGTCTCTCTCGAGAACAGCACTCTTTCCGGTCGCGAGCTGATGCTCGCCCGGATTGCCGCGCTCGTCGCGGTCGATGCTCCCGCTGCGTCCTACGTGATGAACGCAGGGGCGGCCATGGATGCCGGCGTCACCCTCGAGGACGTCCAGGGTCTCCTCGTCGCGGTTGCTCCCATCGTCGGTACGACACGGGTGCTGTCTGCCTCGGTCAACCTGGCCAGGGGCATCGGTTTCGCCATCGCCCTGATCGAGGAGGAGCTCGAGGCGGAGCTCGAGGCGGAGCTGGAGGCGGAGGAGGACGAGAGCTGACGACCTCGCCCGTTGCCCGACCACGGTGTCGACGGCAACGGCAACGGTCCGCTGCTCCAAGGTTGTCCCAATGTCCGAGCGCGAGACTGTCCCCGTTGACAGGGGGACCATGTGGACGCGCCACCACAGCGCCGACGAGCCGCCGCTGCCGTGTGCCTGACGGCAGCCATCGTGACGGCATGCGGCGGACATCCGACAGCCGCGCCGCCCGCTGCGACCCAGGGTGGCGCGATCGTCCGGGACGTCGACCAGCAGGCCTGTGTGGGCGTCGAGGCGATCCTCGCCCACATCACGGCCGACACCGCCCATTGGTCTCCTACCTTCCATCCGTTCGACCAGAACATCGCGCTTCGCCTTGCTTCCGACTCCCGGGAGCTGAACAACGAGGACCCGGCCGCCGACCTGCGCGTACGTCGAGCCGTGACAGCGACCGCCACCGCCTTCGTCGGGGTCGCCGAGGCGATCATGGCCAAGAGGCGTGACCGTCTGAATCGGGCGATCGACCAGTCGCGAACGGCGTACAGCGGGCTGAAAGTGGTCTGCAAGATCCACAACTGACCTCGGTGACTCCCGAGGGTCACGCGGACGTTCTGGCCGACCCTGTGCGGCGCCAGGGCCGGTGGCCCGGCGTCGCCCACACTGAGGGGTTCCTCGTCAGTCGTCGGCTGCCTCGGGCTCGTCCTCGGCCATCGACCTCGGCATCGGTCGCAGCCTCGTCAGGGGATCCGACGGCCGCGGCCGTGGCCTTCCTGCGCTCCCCGAGGTCGGCGAGGAGGGAGTCGACGGCCACCGCGACACCTCCGAAAAGGACTGCCGCGACGGGTGCCGGCAACCTCGTCCGTCGTACGGCCGTGGTCGCGACCAGCATCACGGTCGACCAGGACGCCACGGAGGTCGCGAACGGCACCGTGGCGCGCTTCCAGGGCTCATCGGTGTCTGGGATCACGATGAACACCTGGAGGCCCGGCTTGTCGAGGGGCCAGCCGACCGCGTACGCCGCGAACAGGACCCGCGAGCGGGCGGTCGTACTGGGCGCCAGGCAGGCGAGGGCTACTCCGGCGCCCCTGATGACTGCGCCCTTACGCACCTTCATGACGGCACCTCCGTTGGCGTGATCTCGGGCATGGTGTCCTCTCGTTCATGTCGTGGTCCCTTCGGGAGGCGTGGCGATGGTGTCGAGCTGTGCCTGCACCGCCCGGTGGACGTTGCCGTGCACGCGCTCGGTACCGAGTCGCTCGAGGATGCCGTCTCGTTCCAGGGTGGACCTGACGGACGGCTTGAGGCGAGCCAGCCGGAGCGTGATCCCTGACTCCTCCGCGAGGTCGACCACGTCACCCATCTTGGCGACACCTTGGGAGTCGACGAAGTTGATCCCTCCGCAGTCCAGGACGATCCCGGTCAGGCCCGGTGTCGCGTGGATGAGCTGGCGCATCCTGTCCTCCAGGGCGTCCGACGTGGCGAAGAACAGCCCGCCATCCATCCGGAGGGCGACGACTCCGGGCACCAGCTCGTCGTGCGGGTGTTCGTCGAACTCACGGAAGACCTGGGTGCCTCTCTCGTTGGCCAGCTCTGGGATGTGCGGTCGCGTGGCCACGGAGATCAGCCACAGGAGGGAGAGCCCGATCCCGATCAGGACGCCGACGAGGACACCGAAGACCAGGGTGCCGACGATGGCGGCGACTGCGATCCAGAAGTCGAACGGTTGGACCCGAGCGAGCCGCCGCATCTCCGGCAGGTCCATCATGCCCATCACCACGGCCTCGATGATGAGTGCCGCCAGCACAGGCTTCGGCAGGTCGGAGAAGAGCGGAGCCAGGACGAGCAGTGTCAGCAGGACCGTGAGGCCCGAGGTGATCGACGCCAAGCCGGTCCGGGCCCCGGAGTGGTCGTTGAGCGAGCTCGCCGACAGGCTGGTCGACACGGGCATGCCCTGGAGCAACCCGGATCCGGTGTTCGCGAAGGCTTGGGCGAGCGACTCCTGGTCGATGTCGATCTGATAGCGGTGCTTCGCGGCGAACGCGCGGGCGTCACCGGCCGTCTGCGAGAACCCGATCAGCACCAACGCGACCGCTGCGATCGCCACGATGACCACGTGGTCCCACATCAAGGTGAGGTCGGGAACGTCGAACGACGGCAGCCCCCTGGGCACGTCGCCGACCAGTGCCACTCCGTGAGCCCCGAGGTCGAGGAGCCAGGAGGCCAGGAGGCCACCGACGACCAGGACCAGCGCTCCGGGCATTCGCGGTGCGATACGTCGTAGCCCGAAGACGACGACCAGCGCGATCACGCCGACCACCAGGGTCGCCCACTGGGTCTCGCCGAGTGACCGTAGCCAGGACCCCAGCTCCCGCAGCGAGTTGGTGCCGTCGACCTCGGTTCCGGTGAGCTTGGGAAGCTCACCGATCACCACGTCGATGGCGGCGCCGAAGAGGAAGCCGGTGACCACCGCTCGCGACAGGAACTGCGCGATCCAGCCCATCTTCAGCACCGCAAGGACCAAGAACAAGATCCCCGAGGCGAGGGTGATGCCGGCGACGAACGACGCGACGTCCGCCTCGTTCGTGACACCCGATGCGATGACGGCGCTCGCCGCCACGGCCGCCAGCCCGGAGCTCGGCCCCATCGAGATCTGCCGGCTGGTCCCGAACATCCCGTACAGAAGGGCGCCGGCAGCGGCGGCGTAGAGCCCGTTCTGGAGGGGGATCCCGGCGATCCCCGCGTAGCCCAGGTTCTTCGGAACGATCAACGCCGCGACCGTGACCCCGGCGATCAGGTCGCCACGCAACCAGCGCCGGTCGTAGGTGCGGATCCAACCCAGGATCGGCACCAGGTTCGAAGCCGCCGGTGCCCGGCTCACGGCGCGCTCCGAGCCGACCGCGTCGTGTGGTCGGTGCTCACCAGAGCACCCTCCCACCACCACAGCACCAGCCGGCGCATCGGGACTTGCCCGTACGGCGCGTCACGGGCTCACGACGCTGCGGCCCCGACTGCGAGCGCGACGACGGTCAGCACGCCGAGCATCGCCAGCAACGGCCAGACCCAACGCAAGTACGTCCCGTAGGGCACCCGGGCGATCGCCAGCCCACCCATGACGACGGCCGAGGTCGGGATGAAGAGGTTCATGATGCCCGATGCGCTCTGGTAGGCGGTGACCACGAGAGAGGCGGGTACGTTCGCGAAGCTGGCGAGCGGCGCCATGATCGGCATCGCGACCGTGGCCAGCCCCGAGGACGACGGGATGAGGAACGACAGCGGCAGGAACAGCAGGAACATCACGATCGAGAACGCGGCCTTGCCGGTGTCGCCGACCGCCTGTTCGGCCCAGTGCAGGACCGTGTCGGTGATCTGGCCGTTGTTCATGACCACGGTGATGCCGCGGGCGATCCCGATGATGAGGGCGACGCCGAGGAGGTCGCGGGCACCGTCGACGAACGACGACGTGAGGACGGTCTCGCCCATCCGTCCGATCATGCCGATGATGACGCTGAAGAGGATGAACGAGGCGGTCATCTCCGGGAACCACCACCACAGGGTGGGTAGCCCGATGCCGAGATCCTCCCAGGGGATGACGCCGTACATCATCACGCCGAAGGCGAGGCCGAACACGGCCAGGATCACCTTCTGACGGCCCGTCATGACCGCCTCCGCCGTGGCTTCGCCTGCGTTGAAGTGGGCCGAGTTGGACTCACGCATGTTGGCCACGACGGAGCTCGCCGGGTCGCGCTTCACCCGATCGGCGTATCTCAGGACGAAGAAGATGCCGATGGCGAGCCCCACCACGAGCATCACCAGTCGCAGCAGGAGACCGTCGCTGATCGACACGCCGGCGAACCCCGACGCGATCCCGGTCGCGAAGGGGTTGATCGTCGAGCCGTAGGTACCGATTCCGCACCCCAGCAGGACGACCGCCGCGCCCGTCATCGCGTCGTACCCCGCCGCGATCATCACGGTGATGACCAGGGAGTAGAACGCCAGACTCTCCTCGGCCATGCCGTACGTGGTCCCGCCGAGCGCGAAGACGCTCATCAGGATCGGGATCATCCACCGCTCCTTGCCCCGGAGCCGGCTCACGAGGCGGGCGATCCCGGCCTGGATGGCCCCGGTCTGCATCGTGACGCCGAGGAACCCGCCGATGACGATGATGAACAGGGCCACGTCGATGGCCCCGAACAGGACGCCGGTGTTGTAGTAGCTGATGTTGCCCTTGGCGTTCTCGATGCCGTACATGCCGTTGATCGGGGCGGTCAGGGAGTCCACCAGGATCCGCGAGGGGTGTGATGGAACCTGGTGGTAGGTGCCGGGGATGGGGCTGCCGTTCTTGTCCAGCTGATAGGTGCCGGCAGGGACGATCCACGTGGCGATCGCCATCACCACGATCAGCGCGAACAGGATGGTGTAGGCCGACGGCAGGGCGAAGTGCCGCTTCGGCTTCGGCTCGGTCGCGGTCTGCTCAGCCATGGCTGTCTCCTTGTCGTACGGCCGGATCGGGTACGGCCGTGCTGTCGTCGCCCCAAGGCCTCTCGGCCTCGGGCACCTTGAAGCCGATGAACCCGTAGATCACGTCGAGCACGGGGCTCAACAGGTTGAAGAAGCAGTAGGGGAAGTAGGCCGCGGTCGAGACACCGAGCACGCCGGAGATGTAGGCGCCGCACGTGTTCCACGGCACGAGCACCGAGGTGACCGTCCCCGAGTCCTCGACCGCGCGTGAGAGCACCTGGGGAGCGAGTCCTCGCTTGGCGAACTCACCCCGGAACATCCGCGCGGGCAAGACGTCGGCGACGTACTGGTCGCCGGCGATCACGTTCAAGCCGATACCGCTGCCGTTCACGGCGGCGATGAGCGACCCGCGGCGTCGGGTGCGGGCGACGACAGGCTCGAGCAGCCGCTGGAGGAAGCCGGCATGCTCCATCACTGCCGCGAAGGACAAGGCGCCCAGCACCAGCCAGATCGTGGTGAGCAGGCTCGCCATCCCGCCGCGAGAGAAGAGGGCGTCGATCTCGGGAGAGCCCGAGCTGCTGACGAAACCGGTGGCCATGGCCGCGTAGCCGGCCTTGATGGCGGTCGCTACGGGCCCGAGGCTGGGGTCGTTGACGAAGGCCTGGACGGCATCCCACTGCAGGAACGGAGCGAGGATCGCGGCGAACAGGGCGGACCCCAGGATGGACAGGAACGGGGGCAGCTTCAGGATCGCGAAGACCACGAGCAGCGCCAACGGCAGGAGACAGAGGGGGGAGATGTTGAACGCCTTCCCCAGCTCGGCGCGGGCGGCATCCGTGCTCACGGTGGCCTTCGGGTCGGCCGTCAGCCCGAGCACGAAGAAGGCCACGAGGCTGACGCCGAGGGCGGGCCCCGCGGTCCAGAACATGTTGCGCGTGTGTTGCCCGACCGTGAGCCCGCCCCCGACGAGCTTCGGAACCAGCACGGTGGTCTCCGACAGGGGCGTCATCTTGTCCCCGAAGTAGGCCCCGCAGATCACGGCACCCGCGGCGGCCGCCTCCGAGAGACCCATCACGCTGCTCATGCCGACGAACGCGACCCCGAGGGTGCCGGCCGTGGTCCAGGAGCTGCCGGTGACCATCCCGACCACCGCACACACCACGGCGGTCGTGACGTAGAACCACGTAGGACTGACCAGGCTGATGCCGAGGTCGACCACGGTCGGGATCGTGCCGGCCATGTTCCAGGTCCCGATCAGGGCGCCGACGGCGAGCAGGATGAAGACGGCGCTCACCGCGGAGGTGACTCCGCCGACCGCGGCGTCCGCCACCGAGGCGACGCTGTACCCGTTCTTGAAGGCGATCAGGCTCGCGAACGCGGCGCTGAGCAGCAGGGCAACCTGCAGCGGCCCATCGGTCGCGCTGATCCCGAACAGGACGATGGTCAGGATCAGCAGGAAGATCAGCACGACGATCGGGAGCAGGGCATCGAGCAAGGTCGGTGCTCTCGGCCCACGCGGTCTGCCGGGGGCCGGGGAGCCGGCGGTGACGATCGTCGCGTCGTCCATGGGCGTTCAGCGGGCGAGCGCTGGGGACCCGGACGTGTGCACGCCGACGTCGATGCCACGGTGGTGGGCCGTGCCCCGGCCGTACGCGAGGAGGCCGATGACCAGCGCTGCGGCCACGACGGCAATGGCCCAGCGCATGTTGTCGTTCATGGCGTCCTCACAGCGGGTCGCGGACGAAGGGGCAGGTCATGCAGTGGCCACCTCCGCGGCCCTTGCCGAGCTCGAAGCCCTCGATCGTGATGACCTCGATCCCCGCCTTTCGCATCTTGTCGATCGTGTAGGTGTTGCGCTCGTAGGCCACCACCACCCCAGGGGCGAGGGCGACGACGTTGTTGCCGTCGTCCCACTGCTCGCGCTCCTGCTGGTACTCGTCCCCACCTGTCTCGATGACCCGGAGGTCGGGCACACCGAGGGCGTCGGCCACGGCCCCGAAGAAGCTCTCCTCCTGGGTCACGGCGAACTCGCCGGCCTTGGCGCCGGGCCGGAGGCTGATGGCACGGACCTGGTTCATCACCCGGGGATAGGCGGTCACCGCGTCGCGATCGAGCATCGTGAAGACGGTGTCGAGGTGCATGTGCGCCCGGTCCTTCGTCATCACCACTGCGATGACGCGCTCCGCCGCGCCCTTCTCGAACAACGCGCGCGCGATCTGCTCGATCATCCGAGCCTGCGACCGCTCGCTCATGCCGATGAGGACCGTGCCGTTGCCGATCGGCTGGACGTCGCCGCCCTCGAGCGAGGCGCGCCCGAAGTCCTTCACCTCGAACCTCTCGTCGTCACCCAGAGGCGGGTACCAGAAGTCGAAGTCCGCCTCGGCGAACATCGGGTGGTACCGGTAGATCGCGGCCACGTTGTAGGCCTCGAGTCGTCGGGCCGGCCAGTACATGGGGTTGATCGACACCCCGCCGTAGATCCAGCACGACGAGTCCCGGGTGAACAACGTGTTCGGGAGGGGTGGGAGCACGAAGATGCTCTCGTCGTCGACAGCGGCGGCGATCACGGAGCGGCCCCGCAGCCGGCCGAGGTCCAGACCCGACTCGGCGACGGTGAGGCCGCCGATGAGGTGACGGGCGAGCTGCTCGGGCTTCATCTCCGAGAGAAGGGCCCGGACATCGTCGACGAGGGACAGGCCGACGGTGAACTCCGAGGCTGTGAGCTCGACGAGCCGCGCTCGGGCCTCTTCGCTGGCCGCCAGGGTCTCGGCCAGCAGATCGCGCAGCAGGTAGACCTCGACGCCGCGGTCGCGCATCTTCGCGACGAACTGGTCGTGCTCGTACTGAGCACGTTCGACCCACAGCACGTCGTCGAACAGCAGGTCGTCGTGGTTGGTCGGAGTGAGCCGTTGCAGACTCAGCTCGGGCCGATGCACCATGACCTTGCGAAGCGTGCCAACCTCGGAGTGCACTCCGAACGTCGTCATCTCTCCTCCATTCCGATCCGGACCTCGCTCACGAGGCGGTGACCTGGGTGCCTGCTGTGCCTTCGACGATCTGCTGGATCTCGGTCAGGGCGCCGATCGCCGAGCGCCCGCCGGTGGCCTCGACGAAGCGGCAGGCGGCGTCGACCTTCGGACCCATCGAGCCGGCCGGGAACGAGGTGCTGCGGAGCTCGCTCGCCGTCACGTTGCGTAGCGCGCGCTGCTGCGGCGTACCCCAATCGACGTAGACCGCGTCCACGTCGGTGGCCATCACGAACAGGTCTGCCGCGATCTCCCGGGCCAACAGCTCGCTGGCGAAGTCCTTGTCGATGACGGCCTCGACCCCCACGAGGGTGGTCTCGGCGGAGGGGAGGAACATGGTCGGCACGCCCCCGCCGCCGGCGCAGATCACGACGACGTCGTGGTCGAGGAGCCACCGGATCGGCTGGATCTCGAAGATGTGGCGCGGCTCGGGTGACGGCACGACCCGTCGCCAGCTGTCGCCGTCCTGCTTGAACCTCCACCCCTTGTCGGCTGCGAGGGCGTCGGCCTGCTCACGGTCGTAGATCGGGCCGACGAACTTCGTGGGGTCGTCGAACGCCGGATCCGAGGGGTCGACCTGGACCATGGTCAGGATCGTGGCCAGGGGAGTCTCGGGCGGCATGACGTTGCCCAGCTCCTGCTCGAGGACGTAGCCGATCATGCCTTCGGTCTGGGCCCCCAGGATGTCCAGCGGGTAGGGGTCCACCTCGGTGTACGCCGACGCCTGCAGCGCGAGCAGCCCGACCTGCGGACCGTTGCCGTGGGAGAGCACCAGCTGGTGGTTCCGGCCGACGGCGGCCAGGTGAGGGGCGGCTCCACGCACGTTGGCGCGCTGGTTCTCCGCCGTCATCGGCTCGCCCCGCTTCAGCAGGGCGTTGCCTCCGAGCGCCACGACTACGCGCATGACCAGCTCCGCTCAGTCGCCGAGAGTGGCGACCATGACCGCCTTGATGGTGTGGAGCCGGTTCTCGGCCTGATCGAAGACGATCGAGTGTTCGGACTCGAAGACGTCGTCGGTGACCTCGAGACCGTCGAGCCCGTACTCCTGGAAGATGTCTTCGCCCACCTTCGTGTCGCGGTTGTGGAAGGCCGGCAGGCAGTGCATGAACTTCACGTGCGGGTTCCCGGTCCGGGCGATCGTCTCGCTGTTGATCTGGTACGGCTGGAGGACCTTGATCCGATCGGCCCAGACGCTCTTCTCCTCGCCCATCGACACCCAGACGTCGGTGTAGAGGTAGTCGACCCCCGTCACCCCTTCGTCGACGTCCGCGGTGAGCGTGAGTCGGGCTCCGGTCTCCTCGGCGATGGAACGGCAGGTCGCCACGAGGTCGTCGGTGGGCCACAGCTCCTTCGGTGCGCACAGTCGGATGTCCATGCCGAGCTTGCACCCGCCCACCATGAGCGAGTTGCCCATGTTGTTGCGCGCGTCACCGAGGTAGCAGTACGCGATGTCGCCGAGGTGCTTGTCACTGTGCTCCGTCATGGTCAGGACGTCCGCGAGGATCTGGGTGGGATGGAACTCGTCGGTGAGGCCGTTCCACACCGGGACGCCGGCGTACTCGGCGAGGATCTCCACCGTCTCCTGGGCGAAGCCGCGGTACTCGATGCCGTCGTAGGTCCGGCCGAGCACGCGCGCGGTGTCCTTCATCGACTCCTTGTGCCCGATCTGCGAACCGCTGGGCCCGAGGTAGGTCACGTGCGCTCCCTGGTCCTTGGCTGCCACCTCGAAGGAGGTCCGGGTGCGGGTGGAGGTCTTCTCGAAGATCAGCGCGATGTTCTTGCCCTGGAGCCGCGGCTGCTCGTACCCGCCGTACTTGGCGGCCTTGAGGTCGGCGGAGAGCCGGAGCAGGAAGCGAAGCTCGTCCGGCTCGAAGTCCAGTTCCTTGAGGAAGCTGCGGTGACGGAGGTTGTAGGGCATGGGAGCTCCTTTGCTCAGGCGGTGGCGGGGATGGTCGGGAGGAGCGGCGGAGGAAGGGCGGCTGATCCGCCCGGGCTGCGGCGTCGGAGAACGAGCTTGACCAGTTCCTCGACGACCAGGATCGAGGCAGCGAGCCCGGCGCAGATGCACCACTGGTTGAAGGTGAGCCCCGTGGTGTCGAGGATGCGGTTCAGGAACCCGAGTCCCGTGGCCGCCACGATGGCGATCAGCGCGAGTCCGTAGCGGCGGAGCTGCATCCGCCCTGGAATGGAGTCACGGTCGAAGATCGTGTTCACCTGGTCGCGGCACAGCAGCGCACCGGCCACGTGGAACAGTGACAGCGCGGTCAGCAGCATGGTCGCCCCGATGACAGCGCCGTCCTGGGAGTGCCCGATCTGGTAGGCGACCAGTGCCCCGATCGTCATCACCGCGCCCTGGACGCACAGGCGGATCCAGTTGTTGCGCGAGAGCACCGGCTGCCCGACCGGCCGCGGAGGACGTGACATCAGGCCGCGAGCAGGCTCGTCGAATCCGAGCGCGATCGCCAACGGGATGTCGACGACCATGTTCAGCCACAGGATCTGCAGCGGGTTCAGGGGAGCGCCCGCGGCGATGCCGAAGATGCCGGCGCCGATGAAGATCGCGATGTAGGCGACCAGAGTCGACATCTGGAAGCGCAGGTACTTGAGCAGGTTGTCGTACAGGCCGCGACCGTAGGCCACCGCGCCGACGATGGTGGCGAAGTTGTCGTCGGTCAGGATCATCACGGCGGCCTCCTTGGAGACCTCCGTGCCGGTGATGCCCATGGCGACGCCGATGTCGGCGGTCTTCAGCGCGGGGGCGTCGTTCACGCCGTCGCCGGTCATGGCGACGATGTTGCCCTTCTCCTTGAGCAGGCGGACGAGCCGGACCTTGTCCTCGGGCGCCACCCGCGCGACGACGCCGATCTGGTCGAGCTCGCTCTTCAGCTGCTCGTCACTCATGGCGGCGAACTCTGCCCCGGTCACCGCCCGGCCCTCGATGCCGAGCTCAGCGGCGATGGCGCCTGCGGTGGTGGCGTGGTCACCCGTGATCATCCGGACCCTGATGCCCGCATCGCGGCACTCGGCGATGGCGGTTCTCGCTTCTGCCCTCGGGGGGTCGACGATTCCGATCATCGCGAGCAGGGTGAGGTCCTGGACCAGGTCGATCAGCTGGCCGTCGGGGAGCGGCGTGTCGGGGGCCAGGTCACGTTGTGCCACGACCATGACCCGTTCGCCCGCGTTGGCGATGCGGTCGTTGACCTCGAGCGCCAGGTGCTTGTTGTCGGCGTTGAGCGGCAACAGGGTGCCGTCGGGGTTGCGGACGCTTGTCGCTCGGTCGATGAGGACGTCCGGCGCGCCCTTGACGTAGCAACGCAGGATCGGGCTGCCGTCGGAGTCCTTCATCTCGTGGAAGGTCGCCATGAACTTGTAGTCGGAGTCGAACGGGACCTCGGCCACGCGAGGAAGCGCGGCGCGGGTCTCGGTGATGTCGAGACCGCCCTTCGCACCGAGCACGATGAGCGCTCCCTCGGTGGGGTCGCCGATCAGGTTCTCGCCGTCGAGGAGCGCGTCGGCGCACAGGACCGTCGGGCAGGAGATAGGGATCGAGGTCGTAGTGCTGACCGCCGACGTGGCTGATCTCGCCGGCGGTGCTGTAGCCCTCGCCGGAGACCGTGAAGCGGTTCTGGCCGGGGATCACGATCTCGCGAGCCGTCATCTTGTTCAGGGTCAGGGTGCCGGTCTTGTCCGAGCAGATGGCCGAGGTCGACCCCAGGGTCTCGACCGCCGGCAGGCGCTTGACGATCGCGTTCCGCCGTGCGATCTCGCGGGTACCCATCGACAGGAGGGCGGTGACCACCGCGGGCAGACCCGTCGGGATCGCCGCGACAGCCAGGGCGACGCCGGTGATGAACAGGGTGTCGAAGGACTCGCCCCGGGCCAGGCCGAGCAGTACGACGAGCACCAGCGCGATGGCGGCGATCGTGGCGATGATCTTGCTCAGGCCGTCCAGCTGCTTCTGCAACGGAGTCTTGCTGGTCTCGGTGCTGGCCAACATGTCGGCGATGTGCCCGATCTCGGTGGCCATGCCCGTCGCTGTCACGATCAGCTCCCCGCGGCCACGCGTGACCGAGGTGTTCATGTACGCCATGCAGGTCCGGTCCCCCAGGGGGACCTCGTCCCCGAGCACAGGCTCCACGGACTTGCCCACCGGCAGGCTCTCCCCGGTCAGGGCGGCTTCCTCGATCTCGAGCGTGGCGGCCACATAGACGCGGGCGTCGGCCGGCACCCGGTTGCCTGCCTCCACCAGGACCACGTCGCCTGGAACGAGCTGGTCGGCGTCGATCTCGACGCTCTGCCCGTCCCGACGTACCCGCGCGATGGTCCGCATCATCTGAGCCAGTGCCTTGACACTCTCCTCGGCCTTGGCCTCCTGACGCAGTCCGATCACGGCGTTGAAGACGGTCAGGCCGGCCAGGACAACCGTGGTCCCGGTCTCCCCGGTCACGATCTGGTTCACCGCCGCGGCCACCAGGAGCACCACCTGCATGAAGTCCTCGTACTGGCGCAGGAAGGCGCGATACCCCGACTCGGTCTTGCCTTCGGCGAGCCGGTTGGGGCCGGTCGACGCCAGCCGCTCCTGCACCTGTGCGGACGACAGTCCCTGCTCGGGGTCGACGCCCAGGGCGTGCGCGACGACCGCCACCTCGGAAGCAACCGGGTCGACTGCTCCCGGTGCTGCGTGCAGGTCGGCGTCACTGGTCGACATGGGCGACTCCTACGGAGGGGGGACCGGTTCTGGTACGCGAGCGCTTGCCCATCGTCCGACCGAGTCGGGTGGTCGCACCTCACCCTCGGTGGGGTGGGCTCACCCTCGCGGGGGTGGGCGACGATCCAACGCTATTCGCCCTTCGGACCCGCTGGCTGCTGGGGCAGGGCGCGCATCGTCGCCAAGCGCCGCGGATGTACAACGGTCTCGGCCGGGCTCGCCGATCCGCGAGCAGCGGCCACCCGCTCGGGGGTGGTGCGGACCACAGACGCGCCGTGGCACCGTCCACCTCAAACACTGACCCGTCCGTGGGAGCGGCCCACCGCCCCGGACGTGAGGGAGGCTCGATGAACGCGCAGCAAGCCGCTGAGGAAGCGGCAGACGACCAGGTTCTCGTCGGCCCGATCGACTACCTCGCCGTGGAGTTCCCCGGTGCCCGGTTGACGGGAGGAGGGCTGTCCGCCCTGTTGGACCTCGTCTCCCGCCGCATCATCCGGATCCTGGACCTGCGGGTGGCCAAGGTCGACGAGAACGGCGAGGTCACCCTGGTCGCCATCACGGACCTCGACGGTGACGGCACCCTGGATCTCGCGGTGTTCGAGGGCGTGCAGTCCGGGATCCTGGGTGACGACGACATCGCCGAGAGCGCCGCGCTGATCCAGCCGGGAAACGCTGTCGGCCTGCTGCTGTACGAGAACACCTGGGCCGGCCCGTTCGTCGCGGCGCTGCGCAAGCAGGGGGCCGATGTCATCGCCAGCGGGAGGATCCCGGCGTCCGACGTCATCGCGGCCCTCGACGCGTTGGAGGCAGCCGAGGCGTAGCCCGGCGTACCAGCGCTAGGAACAACGCTCACGCATGTCACGAGGAGAGGAAGCACCATGGGTCTGATCGGTGGGATGGCGCGCACGGCTGTGGTCGCCGGGACGGCGACGGCAGTGTCGAACCGGGTGTCGCGTCGTCAGGCGAACAAGTGGTCCCAGCAGGACGCCTACGCCCAGCCGCAGTACGAACAGCCACCCCCGCAGTACCAGCAGCAGCCGCAGTACCAGCAGGCGCCGCAGTACCAGCAGCCGGCGCCGCCCCCGCAGCAGGGCGCTGACGACGTCATCGCCCAGCTGGAGAAGCTCGGAGACCTGCGAGCGAACGGCATCCTGACCGACGCCGAGTTCGAGCAGCAGAAGGCGCGCCTCCTGGCGTGATCTCGCGCGTCTCGCTAGCCGCCTGGTAGGAGGCGCAACTGACGAGCCGTGTGCACGGCAGCGGCTCGTGAGTCGACTCCGAGCTTGCGGTAGATCGCCCGCACATGGAACTTCAGCGTGTTCTGCGAGACGTACAGCTGCGCGGCGATCTCGCGCAGCGTCAGGCGGCTCGGCAGCAGTCGTAGGACGTCGCGTTCGCGCTGGGTGAGGGGTTCGACGAGCGCGTCGGCGCGTGGCTCCCAGGTGGGCACGAGGAAGTGTCGCAGGCGCTCCATCCAGGCGTCGGGCACGCGCCAAGCCGACAGCTCGATGAGCTCGAGAACCTCCGTCCCCTCCGAAGCGACCGTCTGCAGCAGCCCGTGCTCGGCCGCCGTATGGAGAGCCGCGGCCACGCTCGCGGTGGCGCGCTGCTGGTCGTGTCCAGCCGTCGCCCGTGCGCACACGAGGTGGTGCACCACCTCGTGGCGGACGGACCTCGGCTCGGCCCTGGTCAGCGCCTCCACGGCCCCCTGATCGTCCCCTCGGACCAGGCACACCTTTGCCTCACACATCGGCCCCCAGAAGGGGTCCGCCACGGTCTTCGACCATTCTGCTGCGGCGTCGAGGTTGTCGGTTGCCAGCGAAAGGGCCACGCCGACGCGTGCCAACGAGCTCAGCAGCCACGAGGCGGGAGCGGGGCCCGTGGGGTCCGCCGGATTCGCCATGGTCGGCCGCAGCAACGCTCTGGCGAAGGTCTCCGCGCCGTCGAACTCGCTGCAGAGCGTCCTCGATGTGCCCGGTGGCGACGTACAGCTGAGCGAGCTCGAGCTTGGCAACGACCTGCAACGAGGGGATCGGGTACGTCGATGATCCGCTGAGGTCCACGAGCGTGCAGCTGGCGCGCTCACGGTCGCCGATCTCGGCGGCCACGACCGCATCGGCGAGGGCGAGCTCGATCCGGAGCCTCGGGAGCCGCCCGTCCTCTGCGACAGGCCCGAGGCGGACCGCCGCGCGCATGGCATCGAGCGGGCGTCCCGCCATGGCGAGACCGAGGACCCTGGTGCTCTCGAAGGCCAGACGTTGGTCCGCGTCATGGCTCACGGCGATGCGGACGTTCCCGACGAGCTCTGCCTCGTCGTTCCACCGCTCGCCGAGAGCGACCGCAAGAGCGCATCAGGGTCCAGCCGAAGCGCGCGACCGGATCGGCGCACTCCGTGCTCGCGCAGCTCGGCGAGTGCGGGTCCGGCCAACCGCTCGCACTGGTCCCAGTCACCCGACAGGGACGCTGAGGCGGCCCGCAGGAGTGTCAGCCGAGGCTCTGCCGGCACCGTCATGGTCACCGACGACTCGCTCCGCCTCGGCCAGCGCGTCCCGGAACCTCATCTGATCGACCATCAGGGCGCACCACGCGTAGCGCACGAGCGCGTCGTGCCCCGAGCCGGCGACCTCCGGGGGAAGGTCGTTCGATCACCCGGGCGACTATCTCCTCCTGCCCGGAGTCGACGAGGCTGAGGGCCGCGTCGGCAAGCACGCGGAGTACGTCGGCGGGTCGCTCCGCGCGGCGCCAGTGGTCGAGCGCCGTCAGGTGGTCGTCCTTGCTCTCGAACCAGCGCGCGGCGCGAGCGTGCTGCTCGCGTAGGCCCATCGGCCAGCGTCGCTCGTACTTCGCGAGGAGCATGTCGCGGATCAATGCGTGTACCTGGAACCAGCCGCCGTCATCCAGGCTGGTCACGAAGAGCCCTCGATCCTCGGCTTCCTCCAGCAGATCCCCGGCATCGGGTCGTCCGGTGAGGACCTCCGCGAGCCCGTAGTTGACCCGGCCCACCACGGCGGTGGCCAGCAACATCCGGATCAGCTCGGGACGCTCGCCCCGCAGGACCTCCTGCCAGAGGTACTCGTCGATCAGCTGCGTCGGGCCGCCGCCGGCGGTGACCGCGAGAAGGCGCTGGCCGAGTGTCCGGACCGGATGGACAGCGCGGTCAGCTTGAGGGCGGCCGTCCATCCTCCAGCGCGGTCCACCACGGCGGGTAGATCCGCGACAGGTATGTCGGGGCACAGGCTGGTGAGGAGGTCGGTCGCCTCGTCAGGTGAGAAGCGGAGCGCGTCGAAGTGGATGTCTGCCAGCTCTCCGGCTGCGCGGAGACGCTCCACCGGCAGCGGCAGCCTGCGCCGGCTCAACAGCAGCAGGCGCACGGCCGGGGGGCGGTCCAGGACGAGGGACTGCAGCGCGGCGTAGGCGCGTTCGTCCTCGTCGAGACGGTCGAGGTCGTCGATGACCAGGGTCATCGTCGTCCCGGCGGCGTCGGCGGGTTCGGCCGAGACCCCGGTGTCCGGCATCCCTGACTGGGACGCGATGAGCGGCCCTTCGTCGACCGCAACCGGGTGCCCGGCAGCGAGCGGCTCCAGCACCGCCGACACGGAGCGCCAGAACTGCGCCGGGTCACTGTCTGCTGCATCGAGGGAGAGCCAGGCGCTTGGTCGGTGGTCGTGGCGCAGCCAGTCGGCGGCGAGTGCGGTCTTGCCGGCCCCGGCGGGTGCCACGATCGCGGTGACGGGAAGTCGGAGAGGTCGTCGAGCAACGAGAGCAGCCGAGGCCGCGGGACGAAGTGGCGCGGATCGTTCGGGATCCTGAACTTGGACTGGAAGAACGGCGAATCCAGTCGGCCGCGGGGTACCACCGGATACGGCGTCGAGGTCCGCGGCATCGGACCGTGCGCGAGGGGGCGGGTGAGACCCCGCATCGGAACCGTCGCTGGCAACGGGTGTCGGCCCACAAGCGTTCACTCACGTTGTCACCCCTGGTCGGAGCCGGCGGCTTCTTCATCTCCGAGAGCCGTTTCGAGCGTAGCCGCACCCGGAGCACCGATCCTAGGACCGACGCGTTCCGCCTCTTCGAGCACCCCTTGAGCCGTTGCTGACCCTTCGCTCCTCCCGCACCTCGCCCCAGGCAGGGTGGTGCGGTCCCACCTCGCCGGCTCGCACGACATGGAAACGACGTCGTTGCCCGTGGACCGGTTACGCCGTTCGTTCGATCTGGCGTGGGAGGGTCTGTCCGTGGAATCTGACGATCCGACCGCCGCGACACAGGTCGACGAGCCCCAGCGGACCCTGTCGGTACGCGACGCCGCGTTCATCGGAGTCGGGTCGATGGTCGGCGCGGGGATCTTCGCGTTGTTGGGTGCGGCGGGCGAGGTGGCCGGCGCAGCGGTGTGGATCTCGTTCCTCTTGGCGGGAGTGGTGGCAGCGCTGCAGGGCTACTCCTTCGCGAAGATGGGCGCTCGTTACCCGTCGGCAGGCGGCTTCCTGGAGTACGTCGTCCGCGGATGGGGGCAGGGGCACTTCACGGGTGTCATCGCCTGGATGATGCTCGCCGTCAACGCGATCATCACCGCGATGGTGGCGGTGTCGTTCGGAAACTATGCCAGCGCCGCCGTCGACGACACGGCTCGTTGGACCAGCCTCTTCGCGGTCCTGATCCTGCTGGTGATGACGGGTCTGAACATCCTGGGGTCGCACGTCGTGGCACGAGCCCAGACGCTGGTGGTCATCGTCGTGATCGGCATCCTCACGATCTTCTCGGTCGCCACGTTGGCCAACCTGAACGTCGACCTGCTGGCAGTCTCCGGCTATCCGTCGTGGGGGGAGATCGTCTCCAGCGTGGCACTGACGTTCTTCGCGTTCCTCGGCTTCGGGGTGATCACCTTCACTGCGGGCGACCTCGCGGACCCGAGCCGTCAGCTTCCGAGGGCTGTGTACCTGGCCCTGGGCATCGCCACGATCGTGTACGTCGCGGTGGCGCTCGGGGTCTTCGGCACCCTGACCGTCGACGAGGTGGTCAGCTCCGGAGGGACGGCGCTGGCGGTCGCGGCGGAACCGGTGCTGGGCTCGGCCGGGTACTGGCTGATGAGTGTCACCGCTCTGTTTGCCACGGCCGGCGCGACCAACTCGGGGCTCTTCCCCGCAGCGGGCCTCGGAGAGCAGATGGCCGCCGTGGGGCAGTTCCCCCCGGTCATGGGCCGACGCGTCGGCGGTCGCGCTCCCGTGGGCATCCTGGTCACGGTGCTGATCGCGGTCGTCCTCGCCGTCTTTTTCGATCTGAACTCGATCGCCTCACTCGGCAGCGCCGTGGCCCTGGTGGTGTTCACGGTGGTGACCTTGGGGCACATTCGGATACGCCGCGAGACCGGGGCCCAGCTGTGGTTGCTGATCCTCGCCGAGGTGACCACCGTGGTGGTCCTCGTTGCGTTCGCGGCCACGACCCTGGTGGACGAGCCGGGCACCGCGGTGGCGTTCGTGGCGGTCATCGTGCTCGGTGTCGTGATGGATTTCGTCTGGAAGAGGCGTGCTGGCCACCAGTCCACCGTGGGCGGACCGACATGACGTCACGACTCGTGGTCCGCGCACCCATCGAGCCACTCAGCGCAAGGTACCGGACGTGACTCATCGCCGAGAGAAGGAGAGCAGCACATGAGCAAGACGTTGTCCGGGGGTGGCCACAACTCTGAGTCCACGAAGGGGATCCTTGCCTTCGGCATCACACGGTTTGCCGGGGTCGTCCTCATCCTGGTCTCGATCTTCCAGATCCTGCAGGGCATCGCGGCCGTCGCCAAGGACAAGGTGTTCGCCCGGACACCCAACTACTCCTTCGAGTTCGACCTGACGACTTGGGGCTGGGTCCACCTGATCCTCGGCCTCGTGGGGCTGGCGACCGGCATCGGCATCCTCATGGCCAAGACCTGGGGGCGGGTCCTCGGCATCCTCATCGCCGGCCTGTCCACGGTGTCGAGCTTCATGTTCGTGCCGTACGACCCGTTCTGGTCCCTGACCGTCATCGCGCTCGACGTGGTCGTCATCTGGGCCCTCTGTACCCAGATCGCCGAAGACCGCGTCTGATACTCGGAGTGCCACTCGTGGCAGAGCCACGAGGACGTACGGCGTAGCGTTGCGCCAGCCCGCAGGCAGCGCTCTTTCGCCCGGGCTAGGGACTCGTCGTCGGTTCGCTCGACGGGCTCGTGGCCGAGGGGACGGCGGGGGTGCTGGCTGAGGAGGGTGTGGCGGAGGCGGCCGACCGTAGGTCGGCGATCGCCTTCTCCAGCGCCGCGACGGTCGCCGCGTCGACGGTGCCCGTCGGCTTCACGCCGAGCTCGGTCTGGAGGTCCTGCAGGGCCCTGGTCAGCTCGGGTGACCACTGCCCGTCGACGGGACCGTCCCAGAATCCGGCGATCTTCAGCGTCTGCTGCACCGCAGCCGTGGACGCCACCGCATCCTGGGCGATGGCCCCGCCCTTGGCCGCCAGGTCGCTCCGGAGCGCGGCCGCGCTCGCCTTGTCGACCGTACCGGTGACGGGCAGGCTGTGGGCCTTCTGCAGTGCCTCGATGGCATCGACGGTCGCGGGGCCGTACACGCCGTCGACCGCACCGTCGTAGTAGCCGGCGTCGAGCAACGACTGCTGAAGGGCGGTCGTATAGTCGCGGACCGCTGCCTCGGCTTGCACCTGCTGCTCGTCGGTGAGGCAGCCGGCGTCTGCGAACAACCGCAGCCACGACATCTCCAGCGCGACGACCGCTGCGTTGAACTGCTGTGAAGCCTGCGACAACGGGGTCTGGTCGGTGATGCCCCTCTGAACGGCGCTGAGCTCCGACTCGGCCTGCTTGACGCGGTTGACGGTCGTGGCGGGCGCGAGCGGCTTCGGGCTGCTCGTCCCCGCTGGGGTGCTCGGAGACCCGGTACCGGTGCTCTTGGCCGCCGCCAGCGCCGCCTGGGCGTCAGCCAGCTCCTGCTTCGCGTCCACGACGGCCTGCTGCGCCTCGACCGCGGCCTCGGCCTTCGTCAGCGCATCCTCTCGCGGGTGCTCGAGGTCGGTCCCCGCATCGGTGACGTCGCCGACGGTCGGGGCGGTCTGGTTCAGCACGTCGCCGTAGCGGTCCAGCGCCACGATGTAGGTCTTGCTCGCGCCGCAGAACTGTGCCGACGCATCCGCGAGCTCTGCCTTGGCGTCGGTGACGGCCTTCTCCTTGGCCGAGACCCGGGCCGCGGCCACCTTGACCTCGGTGCTGCCCTCTCCGCCGCCGCCCCCACAGCCGGACAGGGCGAGCATCGACACCACCCCCAGGACAGCCAGGCTCGCGGGCGCCCGAGCAGGGAGCTGGGGCCGGCATCGCGGCATCCGTCGCATCTCGGTCCTCCTCGGTACTGCCGCCGGGAAGTACCTCCCACCGGGCGGCAAGCAAGCTCGCGCTGCCAACCCGGTCTGGCTAGGAGGCCGCGACGCAGAGACTAGCGGCTGAGTCAGGTTCGCGGTGTTGCCCATGGATTCGGCGGATGGAGGGTCCCATTCGGCAGAGTCCGCGACCAACGTCGGTCTGGTCGTGGTGGCTCGAGGAGGTCAGGTGTGACACGCTGCCTCGGGTGTTGGGCGCACCGGGTGAGTACGTCAGGAGAGTCCTGCGACCTCAACGTGGGAGACGCCGCGATGAGGGACTGTGTAGCGCAGGAACGAAGCGCAACACCGTCGGAGTGATGGCGGCCGTCGCGTTGCTCGTCGTGTTCCTGACCGCCTGCGGCGGAGACGGGTCGGCGGGGCTACCGACACCGACCGGATCGAACACTCCCGGCCTCCCCTCGCGTACGACGTCGCTCGCCCTTCCGACGGGCTCGGCCAGCCGGTCGGCGGAGATTCCGAGCCAGTCCGTGAGCGAGGCACCGTTGCCCTCTGCCTCACCTGCCGATGAGGCGAACCAGACCGATGCGGGCGACGACTCCGAGGTGCCCTCCTGGGTCTGGTGGTTGCTCGCGGTCCTGGGTCTCCTCGGCGCCGTGCTGGCCCTCATCCTGGTGCCACGCGCTCGGCGGCGTAGCGCGTGGGACACCCAGCTGGACTCCGCAGAGCAGGAGGTGAGCTGGCTTGCCCGAGACCTCGTTCCGCAGCTGCAGCGCGCCCGTTCTCCAGATGAGGTCACGGGTGGCTGGCAGGTCGCGGCCGGCCGGGTGACGATGGTTGAAGACAAGCTGACCGGGCTGGAGTCGGCTGCTCCGGACTCGTCGCGAGCCCGTCGCGCACGGGTGATGCGGGACGCAGTGCGCGCTGCGCGCCAGGGCGTGGAGTCAGGGCTCGTCTCTCGGGACCCGACGACCCTGGCCCGCGACCTGGCAGCCATCGCCACCCAGCTGTCAGCGGCCTTGGGCGCTCCTGCCCGCACGAGCTGACGGTGACGGTGACACGGCGAGGTCGACGGCGTCACGTGCTCACTCGCTCGGCTGATCGACGTGGCCCGCGTCCGGAAGCCCGCCTGCCGCCGGAAGGACCGGACCACGGAGCTGGCTCAGCGCGTTCGCGGCGGCCGAGGTCAGGGGCGCCGCGAGGATCGCCCCCATCACCCCGAAGAGCATCGTCGCTGTGGTCACGGTGAGCAGTACGGCGAGCGGGTGCAGGCGCAGCCGGTTCCCGAAGGCGAACGGCTCCACCAGGTTCTGGATCGTGTTGTTCGCCAGCAGGACGATGGCCAGCATCGCCAGCGCGACGCCGAGGCCCCCCGACCCGTAGGCGATCAGTACCGCGAACGCGCCGGCGACGAACGCCCCCAGGTAGGGCACGTAGCTGGTGATGAACGAGACCAGGGCGATGGTGCCGACGAGCGGGACGTCGAGCACCAGGGCACCGAGTGCGACGACCACCGCGTTGGCCGCGCCGATGAGGGTCAAGCCGGCGGCGTACCCACGGAACGCACTCACCGTCCCGTCCAGGACGGTGCGTCCGACCACCTCGGGCAGCCCGATGTGACCTGCGGTCCAGGTGTTGATCTGCTGCCAGTCCTTCAGCAGGAACAGCAGCATGAAGACCGCCAGGACCGACCCGACGACCAGACTGCTCGCCGAGCTGAACACCGATCCGAGGATGCCCGTGGTGAGCAGGCGGACCACGCTGTGAGCCGCACCGACGATCTGGTCGAACGAGCCCGGGAGGGAGGCGTTCTCGTCGACCTGCTGGAGCGACGCCTCGAGCCGGGCCCAGATCTCATCGCTCTGGCTGGTGATGCCGTGGACGATGACGGCCACGGTGGCCACGACGACGGACAGGGCGATGATGAGGACGAAGGTGGCTCCCAGCCACCGGGGGACACGCCATCGTTCGAGGCGGTCGACGAGCGGGACCAGGATGGCCGCCAGCACCGCGGCGATCGCCAGCGGGATGGCGACCTCCGCGACGAGGGCGATGAGGAAGAGCGAGAGCGCGAGGACGCCGGCGATGCCGAGTGTCAGCCAGGCCCCGATGCCGAGGGTCCGGAACCAGCTCGGAGTCTGAAGACCGGTGATCCCTCGTTGGGCTGCCGCTGCGACACCTCGTGGGGCGGAAGCATCCTCGGCACTGCTCGCCACGTGAGCTCCTCACGATCCGACCTCAGGAACGCGAGTCTGTCATGCCGGATGTTCTTCTCGGTCGCGCAGCGCCGGGGGCTTCGCTGTCCAGATCGCCGCTACGACGTACCGGCGTCGTGGTCGGTCGATCGCCGGAACGGCCCGATCATGTGCGGGCCGGAGAGGCGCGTCTCCCATCGGTGCGCCTCCCGCTTCAGCGGCTGAGCGAAGTACTGGCCGAGGATCACGCCGGCCGCGAGCGCCAGCGCGGTCGCGAACGCCGCCGTCAGCTGGAGCACGCCGTCCTTGCCCTCGGCCAGCAGCGCCAGCCCTCGGTAGATGTCGAGTCCCGGGAGGAGGGGGACGATCGCCGGGACGACCACGACGAGCGCAGGTACGCGGAACCGGCCGGCGACGAGATAGCAGACGGCGCCGATGGTGACCGCAGCGGCGGCGGAGCCCCAGGTCCGTCCGACCCCCGACTTTTCGACGGCCAGCAGCACCCCCTGTCCGAGCGCCGCGACCAGAGCCACAGCCACGAGCGCTCGGAACGGGGCGTACGACGCGAACGCGAAGCCCGATGCCGCGAGGGCGGCGCCGAGCACTGTGATCCCTGCCTCCGCCAGGCCGACCGCACCCGGCTTGAGGGATACCAGTCCCACCCCGAGCAGGTTCCCGGCGGTGAGGCCGGCACTGACGCCCGCGATGATGCCCGTGGTGTTCAGCACGGCATCGATCAGTCTGGCGCTCGCCGTGACCGGGAATCCGGTCAGCGCGTCCTGGGTCGCACCCATGAGCCCCACACCGGCGAGGAGCATGACGATGCCGACGGTGACCACGCGGGACGGGTTCACGTCGAGCCGCGTGGCCGCGGCCGTGACGGCGATGAGCGTCGCGACGAAGCCCCCTGCAGCTTGCTGGTAGAAGGTCGGGATGCGGTGGAGGGGCAGGAGCCGCTGGGTTCCGTCGATCGCGCAGGCCGCCAGGAACGCGAGCAGGCAGACGACGGCATTACCCCCCACGGTGAGCGCGATCCCTGTTCCCATCACGCCCCAGCCGATGGTCACCGCCCAGCGGCGCCGGACGTGGCCGGTGGACACGATCCTGGCTACCTGGTCCCGCGCGGCCTCCCGAGTGATGTCGCCGGCCACCAGGTCGTGCACGGTGCGGTCGACGTCGATCAGGTCCGCGTAGTCGACCGAACGCCTGATCACCCTCCGCATCTGGAGGGCAGCGGGCTCATTGCTGCTGGGCTGATGCCGAAGCGTCAGGTCCACGAAGGTCACGTCAGCGGACACGTGGCGTACGCCGCAGGCGCGGGTCACCGCCAGCATGGTGGCCGACACGTCGGCCGCCCCGGCACCCGACGAGAGGAGAACCTCGCCGATCCGCAACGCCAGGTCCAGCGACTCGTAGACCTCGCCCTCAGCCATGTCGTCCTCTCGGCACGACCACCAGGGTCCCAGGAGGTGCAGGCGGCTCCCGTCACCCCTCGCGGGTGATTCGCCGGTTCCCGCGACGGACTACCGGGCAGGCGAGTGGCACACATGTCCACCACCACGGCACTCGTGAGAGGGTCTCGCTCGTGACTTCACCCGCCGGCTCGGGCTCCAGCCCGACCGTCGCGCCCTTATCCGCAGGGCCACCCGGCACCAGGCTGTCGCCGTCGGACATCCTTCCGCGACCTCACCTACAGCCGGGCGAAGAACGCCTTCCGCCTCGGCCTGCTCTCGGTCCTGTCCTGAGGATTCCTCGCCTGCTTCCCGATCTGGGTCGGTATGCGCGCTGCTGTGCGGCATCGGGCGCCCATCGGATCATCTACCTGGCCGTGGAACCGCCCAGGCATGGGCTTGTTTTCTTGGTCGTCTTCGGCATCCTGGTTCTCACCGGAGCCGCCGGCTAAAATCAGGCCGCCCACGCTGAACCGTTCGTGGCCACCTCTGCTGTCGTCTCCCCATGGCCTTCCGCTGCCAGCGCGAACCCCTATGGCGTGAGGCAATTACGAGTAACGTTATTGACTTAGTCCAGTCTCGGTGAGCGCGAAGGAACCACATGCCGAAGCCCACGATCGTCCTCGTCCACGGAGCCTGGGCCGACGGCTCCAGCTGGAACGCCGTGTCCGCCGAGCTGCGGGGCCAGGGCTTCACCGTGTTCACACCGCCGAACCTCCTGCGCGGAGTGGCGACCGACGCCGCGTACATCTCCTCGTTCGTCGCCCAGCGCACCGACCGGCCCCGTCGTCCTGGTCGGCCACTCCTACGGCGGCTTCGTCATCACCAACGCCGCGGCCGGCGGCGACGTGAAGGCACTGGTCTACGTCGACGCGTTCATCCCCGACGAAGGGGAGACGGTGTTCCAGATCCTGGGCGGCTCCGGGTCAGCGCTGGACGTTCCCGACCCGACCACCGTTCTCGACCTCGTCGGCTACCCGGGGTCGCCCGAGGGCGACGTCGAGGCGTTCCTCAAGGCCGACACGGTGCACAACTCCTTCGCGCAGGATCTCGACGGAGGCCGACCGCTGGTTGATCGTCGAGAGCCAGCGGCCGATCACCCTTGAGCGCGAACACCACGCCGTCCGGCTGCCGGGGCCTGGAAGTCGCTCCCGAGCTGGGCCGTGGTGGGCACCGAGGACCGAGTCATCCCGCCGGCCACGCAGCGCAGCATGGCGGAGCGCGCGGGCGCCACGATCACCGAGGTGGCGGGTTCGCACGTCTCGATGGTGTCGCAGCCCGCAGGTGACGATCGACGCGATCCTGCTGCTGCGGCCGCGGCCTCCGGCTGACAGCTCCAGCCTGGGCAGCAGCCGGTGACGGCTCCCTTCCGTCCCGACCGCACCCAACGGCGACTCTCGAGGCGTTGGCAGGGGCTTCCGCGCTCCGGGCAGCAACGACTACTGGGCCGTGGACTGACACGTCCAGCACCACGGCACGTCGCCGCCGGTGTCGTGGCGGACGTTGTCTACCGGTATGAGGCGACGCACGGGCTCAGCGCAGAGCGTCTCCGGTGACCCGTCAACGGCCAGGTGAGCGGTCTCGCCGGGCCACCACTCGTGTGACTCCGCAGACTGCCGTCGGCTCTGGGGGTCGGCGTAGTTCTCCGCGAGAACCCGGAACTCCATGCGTCCATCCTTGTCGTCGACTCGCGTCCCACCATCGCGGCTGGAGGTCGAACGCACATCCGCGTACCTACGGCTTCCAGGACCTGTTTCCGGGACCGAGGCTCTCCCGGCCCGAGGTGGCTCGCGCGAACCTCGGGCCGGGCGCCTACAGCCGGACACCCCGGCATGGGGTCCGAGGTGCCGGACGGCTGGTAAGGCCCCCTGCCACCCCCCGTTTACCAAGTCCGCAGGGGAACCCGTCATCCAGAGTCGCTGGAGCGAGTGGGATGCGCACCCGCCGAACTACGGGTTCGACTACCTGTTTCCGGCCGACCAAGCGGACGCCGGCCGCCGGCGGGGATCGAGAGGAGCCACGCGGGCAGTCAGCCGCGGATGCCAGGCACTGAACGGTACCGTCGCCGCGTGGCGGGCGAGGGACTCCGGGGCAGGCTCGGCAATGCCGCGGGCGCGTTCACCAGCAACGCGCGGAACCCCAACCTACGGCGCGCCCAGCTCAGCTTCCTGGCAGCCTGGACGGCCGAGTGGGCGTTCACCGTGGGGCTCGGGATCGTGGCCTACCGAGACGGTGGTGCGACAGCCGTCGGTCTGGTGGGCCTGCTTCGGATGGCCCCGTCCGCGATCTTGGCCCCCCTGTTGTCGCCGCTGGCCGATCAGGGGCCGCAGGGAGCGCGTACTGATCCTGGTCTCCGTGCTGCGCGGTGTCGCCACCGGCGCAGCCGCGGTCGTCGTGGGCGTGGCGGACCGACGCAGATCGTGTATGCGCTGGCGGTGTTGTCGACCATCGCTGCCACGCTCTACCGACCGGCGCACTCCGCCTTGCTCCCGTCGCTCTGCCACACCGGATACGAGCTCGCCAGCGCCAATGTGGTCCGCGGGCTGCTGGACGCCGCCGCCACGCTGGTCGGTCCGCTGCTGGCAGCGCTGCTGCTGCAGTTCACCGGCGTGACCGTCGTGTTCGCAGCGGCTGCGGGTGCTTCGTTGTGGGCCGCGGCCTTGCTGCTGCGGCTGCGCTACGACGCACCTCCGCGGCCATCCGCACCGAGAGAGACCAGCCTGCTGGGCTCGGCCGCCGAAGGCATTCGAGTCGTCGGCCGGAACGGCGACCTGGCACTGATCATGGGCCTTGCGGCGGCGCAGGCGTTCACCCGCGGGCGCCCTGACCGTACTCACCGTGGTGGTCGCCATCGAACTGCTGGGGACCGGCGAACCCGGCGTGGGCATCCTCACCGCTGCCATCGGGGCGGGTGCAGTCGTGGGTTCCCTCGCTGCGTCGCTGCTCGTCGGCACTCGGCGCCTCGGCGCGTGGTTCGCCGTCGGCGTGGCCCTGTGGGGTATGCCGGTCACGCTGATCGGCGTCTTCCCACATCAGGTCGCGGCGTTGGGCCTGCTGGCCTGTGTCGGCGTCGGGAACTCGCTGGTCGACCTCGCGGGTTTCACGCTGCTGGCCAGGCTGGCCGCAGACGAGGTGCTGGCGCGGGTCTTCGGAGTGTTGGAGAGCGTGGTCGCCCTGTCCATCGGGGTCGGGGCGATCGTCGCCTCGCTGCTGGTCGACCGGGCCGGCGTACGCCCTGCGCTCGTGACGGTCGGTCTGCTGTGTCCGGTCCTCGCCGTGGCGTCATGGCAGCGGCTGCGAGGAATGGATCGGTCCATCGGCGTGCGCGACCGCGACATCGACATGTTGCACGGGGTGGCCATGCTGAACGTCCTGCCCTTGCCCGCCATCGAGCAGCTCGCTCGCGGCCTGGAACCGGTCGACGTGCCTGCTGGTCACGTCGTCTTCAGCCAGGGCGACGTCGGGGACAGCTACTTCGTGATCGAGTCGGGCGAGGCCGAGGTGATCGGGGACGGACAGGTCGTGGCAACGCTCGGTCCGGGGGAGGGTTTCGGAGAGATCGCCCTGCTCCGGCGCATCCGCCGGACGGCCACCGTGCGAGCCACCAGCGACCTCCGGCTGAAGGCGCTGCGCTCCGACCGCTTCCTCCCCGTCGTGCTCGGCTACACGCCGAGCGCCCGCGAGGCGGGGGCGGTGGTCGACTCGATGCTCGACCGCTTCACGCCGCGTGACGACCTCGAGCAACCCCCTCATTAGCCCAGGTCGAGGTTCCGCCGGCCGGACTGAAGTTCCCCAGGGAAGCGCCCCCGTCGCTCCTGCTCACACAGCCGCCGGGGCGCACCCGATGCCCGTAGCCGAAACCCGCCGGTGTGTCCTATTCTCAGGACGTCATGAGCGTCGCCGCACAGGCGGCCCGGGGGCATGGCAACGCGACGCTCGCTGGAGACCCGAGACTTCAGCGAGCGTCGTCATGTGCGGACGTCAGAGCCGGCGACTAATCCCACGGGGATGGCGAGAGCGTCCTGGGCTCACGCTCGACGCCTGCCGGTCCTTCCCTAGATCGGCGGACATCGACATGCTCTGGTGTCTCCACCCGTCTGTGTGGAGGACAGGCGGCCGTCGCGGTAGCCTCCCGAAAGCCTCGGCGGCCGGTGGATCTGTGTACGCCCCGAGGTCAGCGCCCCGCCGCTCTTTGGAGCGCGCGGGGCGCGACCATGCCTGACCCACGCTCCAGGAGAAGCCCGCCCGATAGGGGATCGGCGGGCTTCGCAGTTCCAACGCGCGCACGCACTTCGGGGGAAAGCACCCTGGTTGCCCAACTCCACGCTCCAACCGTGGTGCCCTCTGCCGCCCCTGTCGGCTGGCGGGCAGGTCCGTCCCACCCACGAGGGTGTGGGGAGATATCCCCGTCGGTCCTAGGCTCCATGGCACGTCCCCGGAACAGTCAGACCGGTGCGTGACCCGAGGGCCGAGTGCCCCGCCGCTCGAGCAGCCGGCGGGGCGCGACCTATTCCGAAGCCCGTCGAAGCTCCCCGTCCCTCGGCGGGCTTCGCCATGGCCGAGCGCCGCGACCATGGACGCGCGGTCCAGCCGGATGTCACTTCGGTCCCAGGACCATGGGGCGATCAGAACAATACCAGGATGAGGGTCCACGTCCGGCCATCCACATTTTCGGTGAGGCGCCGGTCGATCCCAGCGTCGTACGTTCGCCGCATGATCCTGGCCGTTGCTCTGCTGATCGTGGCCGGCATGACGTTGACCGCGATCGTCTCGTTGACGTGGCCGGCTGAGCGCGTTCGCCGCAGAGCGGCGCGGCGGGGGCCTCGCTTCTGAGGGATGCCCGATCACACGTCGATCGGAATGCCGTTGCGGAGTTCTGGACGTGATGGAACGGTGGGTCGGTGATCTGAGAAGAACGAGGCGGGTCGTCGAGCCATGCCTGTCCCCCTCCACACGTTGATACACCTCCGCCGCCCTGGCGTGACGGTGTGGCTGCCGCCTTCTGATGCGGTTGCGTGACTCTTTCACCGCACGAATCGAGCCCACGCATGTCGTCTTCCCTGCCTGTGCTGTGGATCTGCGGAGCCCCCGGAGCGGGCAAGTCGGTCACGGCCTGGTCCCTGTGCGACAAGGTCGCCGGAGAAGGAGTGGCCGTGGCCTACATCGACATCGACCAGCTCGGGATGCTCTACCCCGAGTCGGATGCTGATCTGGAGCGATTTCGCCTCAAGACGGAGGCGTTGAATGCGTTGATCCCGAGCTACCTTGCGTCCGGTGCTCAAGCGCTGATCGTGTCGGGCATAGTCGACCCGGATTCTCCAGCTGACGCGGCCTTGCAGTACCCGACCGCTCGGCGGATGTTCTGCCTTCTCGACATGGCTGAAGCCACGTTGCGCGAGCGGATCCTGGACCGAGGCTGGGACCCAGAGGACGCAGACGAAGCATTGGCCGAGGCTGCAGCCCTTGCGAAACGCCGGATTCGTCGATGTCTCGGTCGACACCACCGGGGCGAGCATCGAGGTGCTGGCCGAACGCGTTCGCCCGCTGCTGTCCACGCTCGACTCAGCCGTTCCAGACGGCGCAATGACCATCACCCCTTCGACGGCCAGGGCTGCTCTCGTCGTACTCACTGGCCCGCGAGCGGTCGGGACGTCGACTGTGGGCTAGGGGCTTGCTGGGGGTGGCCAACCTGGCCGCCTTCCACGAACTCTTCGCCGGTCACGGTGCCACGCGACTCGTCGTCAGTTCTCATCTGAGTGGCACCTCCGACCACGAGTTGGTGCGGGCGGCTTCACCGTGCGGCGTGGTGACGATCGTCAGGCTCGCGGCGGATGAGGCAGCCATCGCTGGACATGTCCGCGAGCGGAACCTGGGAAGCGAGGCGAGACTGGCCGGAGACGACCTGGCGTACGCCTCGCCGACACGACAGGCCGAAGTCGTCCAGAAGTCCCGCTCCCAGCAAGCGATGCTCGGCGCACTTGCCCACGAGGACGCTCTCATCGAATTGAGCGGACGGTCGGTCGACACAGTCGTCGCGGAGGTCGCCGATCTCACGACCTCTGCCGACCCACACTGACCGCGACGCGGGACCACGTGAAGCGAGCGTCCTCCATGCCGCTGTCCGGCGCTGTGCACGTGCTCTTCACCAACCGCAGAGGCTCCGACACGGCTCCTGGGTCGGCGGGCTCAGACCAGGGTCTCGACGGTGACGGCGGTGCCAATGAGCAGGACGCCGACCGCGTCCCCGCCGAGCCCGCCGGTGATGCCCCCGCGAGCGCCAAACGGAGAGGCTTGCACACCTACCAGCGCGTTGCCTCCGACCCGGCTGGCTTCTGCCAGCAGGGCGGGCAGAGCCATGCCGAGGGCGTTGCGGCCTTTGGTGGCTGCCGTGAAGCTCGCATCGGAAGCAATCGCGCTGACGAGGCCGTGCATCGCCACTATCCGGTGGCCCGGGATGTTGTCCAGTGTCGTCACCATGCTCGGAGCGATCGAGGTAGCCATCACCCCCGGAACCACTCCGGAGAGCTCCAGAGGGCGGTTGCACCTGTTGCACACCTGTCGGCCGTCCACGTTGCGGGTACCGAACTTGTCGACCTTGACCAGGCCGCATGTGCAGATCGGGGACTCGGTGCTCACTGAGTCACCCTCTCACCGCCTTGTCCGGCCCCGCCGGATCTCGCCCTCCGACGTCACGAGTTGACGCTCACTCGGGTTGTGATGGACCGCAGCTCCCACCCTTCGCGGGCGTCTCCGGTGCCATGATTCGCTCGTGGACGCGCGATCCCCGTGGGACGGATCCTTATGGGTGTGGGTGCGGGCCTGGGCGTCGGGCCAGCCCATCGCCGGTGGTGTCCTGCCGTATGAGGGGATCAGGGTCAGCGGCACCGTCGAACCCTCTTCCTCTCCCGTGCGAGAGGGCATATCTCCAACTGACCAACCCCTCGACGACCCTCATGCGGTCGAGTACGTCGTGACGGGCTCTGTCGTGACGGCCACGGACTTCCATGCCGACACGGGCTCCGGGCGTCGTCGCGCCGGGACCGATGTGGTGCTCTCGGTGAACGGTGACCTGATGCAGGCCCAGATCCCTGGGCCGGCGCGAGACGTCGAGGTCGGCTCCGTCCTGACCGTACGCGGCCCGCCTCCGCCACATCGACAACCACGAGTGGGATGCGTTCGGGTTGGTTGAGACCCGCCGGGCGTGGTCGGTCGAGGAAGTGCGGCACCTACCGGATGGAGACCTCCTGCTCCGACTTCGTCGCGTTGCTCAGCCGCAGTAGCCAGGGGCGGAACATCCGACACGGCGCTGTCCGGCCTCCATCCACCTGCCGACGAGCCGTCGCTCCGTCGGGGTTCCAGCGGCACGGACGGGCATCCGCCGACCTACGGGTTCGGCTACCGACCTCGAGCGGCACCTGGATCACTCTTTACGTGCCGAAGAACCCTGGCCCTTTTGACGGCCTGGCAGTCCTCGACCCGGCCCTTGACCCATTGGCGGCCGGCCGTCGCCCCGTGGGAGTTCGGTACGGCATGCCAGTGGCCGAGCTCGCCGAGGAAGGACTGGGTGCCGCGCTCGTAGTCGTACAGGGCCTCGTGCATTCTCTGGTCGCTCATATGTTCTGACAACGAGCGAGTCGATCTGGGGCTACGCGCTCTTCGGGGCTCCCCGATGGCGTGGAGCCGCGCCAGAGGCGAGGTTGACGCCGCAGGCAGAGCGTGGAGTACACCCGTCCTCACTCCCAGATGTCGAGGCTTCGGCGGCAGCTGGAGGGGCGACCGCTGTCCCGGCGTGGTGCGACGGACGGCAGATGGGCCAGACACCCCGGACGGGTGAGGAACGAGGTGCCTGGCTGCTACCAGAATCGCTGGAGCGCTCGGGACGCACACCCGCCGATGTACGGGTTCGGTTACCTGTCCCTCTGGCGCCGGCCGCTCGGTGGCCGCCGGTCGAGACCCTGGACACCTACGCGCACCTGTGGCCGGACTCCGACGACCGGACCCGCGATGCTGCCGATTCGGTGCTTCGCGGAATACCTCCTGAGATCCTTGCGTACAAAGTGCGTACAACGGAGGGCTCCTGACAGCGTTTCCGCAGGTCAGAGGCTTGGTGCGGAGGGGCTGGTCTGTAGGCCGGGTTCTGTTCCCGGGCGTCTTGCGACGCACCGTTCGGCGACCATCCATCTCGGGCCGCCGTTGCCGACGACCTCGTGCGGTCCACCCGCGCACTCGGGCGGGCAGCCCTCGAGCGTGCGCTGTTCGACCTTGCTCCGGGCGGGGTTTACCGAGCCGATCCGGTCGCCCGGATCGCTGGTGGTCTCTTGCACCACCGTTTCACCCTTACCTCAAGCAATGCTTCAGGCGGTCTGTTCTCTGTGGCACTGTCCCGCGGGTTGCCCCGGGTGGGTGTTGCCCACCGCCCTGCCCTTCGGAGCCCGGACCTTCCTCGACGTCCTCGGTGTGACCGAGTACGCCGCGGCCGCCCGACCAACCCCTCCGCGTTGGTCAGTGTAGGGGTCGGATCGGTGATCGCGACAAGCTCGACCAACGAATGAAGAACGCCGGGCCGGCCCGGGTGAGAGGGCCGACCCGGCGTTCCGGGTAGGGACTACGGCGGGACTCGTCAGCTCACATTGAGCGCCGTGTCGTCGACCACGAACGAGGTCTGGAGGGAGACGTCCTCCGAGCCGCTGAACGAGATCGTCACGGTCTGCCCTGCGAAGGACGAGAGGTTGAACGACTTCTGGCTGTAGCCCGCGGCCTTGTTCAGGTTCGAGTACGTCGCCAGGGTGGTCGCCCCCGCCTTCACGGTCAGCTTGTCGAACGCCGTCGTCGTGGTGGTCTCCGCACTGTCGATGTGGAGCCAGAACGTGAACGTCGCCGCACAGCCGGCCGGGATCGTCACCGACTGCGTGAGCGTGTCGGTGTGGGTGGTTCCGTAGCCGTCCAGCCAGGCCTTCCAGCTGCCGGTGTGCGCCGGCTGACCGGCCGAGCTGTCGATCACGCCGGCCGACGCGCTCCACGGAGCGGCCGAACCGGTCTCGAACCCGGGATTGCCGAGCTTCTGCCCGGGGCTGGAGCAGGTGCCCCCGCCGGTCGGGTTGATCGTCCATGAGACCGCGGCGGAGCCGGTGGCCCCGGTGGTGTCGCGAGCGGTCACCGTCGAGCTGAAGGTGCCCGCCGTGGTCGGCGTACCGCTGATCAGGCCGGTCGAGGCGTTGATCGACAGACCCGCGGGGAGACCCGTGGCGGACCACGTGAAGGTCTGGCCCGGCGCCGAGTCCGTGGCGGTCATCTGCAGCGACTTGGCCGTGCCCACGGTGCCCGACTGGGCACCCGGGTTGTTCACGGTCACGGTGTTGCCACCCGTCGTGCAGGTCGGGTCAGCGGCCTGAGCGGGCACCGACACGGCGTTCCAGGCGGCCTTGACCGAGTTGAAGGTGGCGCAGGTGGCGTCCATGTTCTTGGCCGCGGTCAGGGTCCAGGTGCGGTACTTCAGGTACGACGAGGTGGTGGTCTTCATCAGCATCGCGTTGTACATGACCTGCTCGGCCTTCTGGATGCCGATGCCGGTGACCGAGGAGCCGTTGCAGGTCGGGCTGGTCGGCTGGCCGTTGGTCGGGCTCGAGCCCTCGGCCATCAGGTAGAACCAGTGGTTGCCCGGACCGGCGGCTGCGTGGACCTCCTCGGTCGGGATCGTCGACGAGTAGCAGTTGTCGTCGCCCGCGAGGGAGGGGTTGTACATGAAGCGGATGGGGCCGGAGCCGACCAGGTTGACCCGCTCGCCGACGGTGAAGTCGGGGGTGTCGGTCGGGTTGTTGGCGAACCACTCGGTGGCGGCGCCGAACGTGTCGGCCACGAACTCCTGGGTGTTGCCGTTGGAGATGCCGCCCGGGGTGTGGTCGTCGACGCCGTGGCCGAACTCGTGGGCGACGACGTCGATCTCGCCGATCCACTCGCCCGTGCTCTGGGTGTGGCCGACCTGCACCTGGGTGCCGTCGTAGAAGGCGTTCACGTCGGCGAGGCCGACCCGGATCGGCACCCAACCGCCGGTGCCGTTCATCCCGTTGCGGCCGTCCCAGGCCGAGAGCATCTGGCGCTCCTGCTCGGCGCTGTAGAACGAGTCCGCGCAGTCGGTCTCTCGGTTGGTCTCGTTGCCGTTGCCCCAGGCGTCGTCGGTGCCGGAGAACGTCGTATTGCTCGCGGCGTCCTGGCAGACGAGGGTCGGGGCGTTGCTGTCCTTCATGGAGAACGTCGTGCCGGACTGCGTGGTCGGGATGGAGACGCTGCCCTCCCACTTGGTGTTGCCGGTGCCCTCCATGACGCGTTCGCGGGCCTGCAGCACACGGCCGTTGCGCGCGTCGACGACGACGGCCTTGATGTCGGGCAACGCGCCGCGGTGGCCGGTGACGGTGGTCTGCCAGCCGAGGCGGGACTGGGCCCCGTGCTGCCACACCACGAGCAGGGGAGCGGTGGCCTTGGAGACGTGGGACACCTGCCGGCTGGCCACAACGACGGCTCGGGCCTTGCTCACCTTCGGCGTGACCGAGGCGAGCGAGACCTTGTGGGTCTGGGCGACGGAGGTGTTGAGCACCTGGCCCTCGGAGTTGGTGACGACCACGAAGTCGCCTCCCACGACGGGGAGGCCGCGGTAGGCGCGTGTGTACGGCGCGTACTGGATGCCGTGCGACGACTGGACGGGCTGCGCCCGGAAGGTGTCGTGGCTGCTCACCTTGAGTGCCGGTGGATGACTGGCGATCAGGCGCTGGGCCGATGCAGCGGCCAACGCCCGGGCGTTCGGCCCGTGCGTCGGGGCGGCGGCGACCGCACCGTGGGGCGCCGACGCGAGCGCCGTCCCCACCAGTGCGGCGGCAGCGAGCCCGCCGAGAAGTCTCCTGCTCATGTGCTTTCTCCTGGATCCGGGCCGAAGCCCCTTTCGGAACGGCTGTCTTCACGGGGGAGGTGTGCCGTCGGTGGGTGGCCACGCCGGATGTCGGGCGGCCGTCGACCCTGTCCGGTGTGGGGGAGGGTCGTTGCGACACTCGCAACGGGGGGTGGGAGGGTCAACGAACCGGGAGTGCAGGTTTTCGCATTGCACGAAGTTGAGCCACTGCGCGGTCAACCGCCCCATCTGCTCGTGCGTCCCGGCCTGAACGATCCAGGGACCCAGGCGCACCGGAACCCGACGTGAACGGGTCCGGTGGCCGACGAAATCAGGGGTGCGTGAGCACTTCGGCGCCGTCGGCGGTGACCAGGAGCGTGTGCTCGAACTGGGCGCTGCGTCGGCCGTCGGCGGTGACGACGGTCCAGCCGTCGTCCCACATCACCCACTCGTGGGTACCGAGGTTGAGCATCGGCTCGATGGTGAAGGTCATGCCGGGGAGGATCTCGTCGTCGAACCGCGGCTCGTCGTAGTGGGGGATGATCAGCCCGCTGTGGAACGCCGTGCCGATCCCGTGCCCGGTGAACTCCCGCACCACGCCGTACCCGAACCGGCGGGCGTAGGACTCGATGACCCGCCCGATCACGCTGACCCGACGGCCCGGACGGACCGCCTTGATCGCGCGGTCGAGGGCCTCGTGGGTCCGCTCGACCAGCAGGCGGGACTCCTCGTCGACGTCGCCGGCCAGGAACGTCGCGTTGGTGTCGCCGTGCACGCCGTCGAGGTACGCCGTGATGTCGATGTTGACGATGTCGCCGTCCTCGATCACCCGGGCGTCCGGGATGCCGTGGCAGACCACCTCGTTGACGCTCGAGCACAGGCTCTTGGGGAAGCCCTTGTAGCCCAGGGTCGACGGGTAGGCGCCGTGGTCGCACAGGAACTCGTGACCGACCCGGTCCAGCTCGTCGGTGGTGACACCGGGTGCGATGTGGGAGCCCACCAGCTCGCGGGCCTGGGCGGCCAGCCGGCCGGCGACCCGCATCTTCGCGATGGTCTCGTCGTCCTTGACCTCGCTCCCGGTGAACGGCGCGGGCGCCGGCCGGTCGACGTACTCCGGCCGGGCGATGGAGTCGGGCACCGGCCGGCGCGGCGAGATCGCGGCGGGTGCGATCGCGGTCGAGGTCATGTCCTGAGTCTAGGAGGCGGCGGCCAGCGCGTCGCGGCGACGTAGGCTGCCGAGCCATGGAGAAGTACTGGTTCTGCGTCAAGCACCACGCGGTCGAGGGACCCGACGGCTGTCCGCCGATCGACCGGCTCGGCCCCTACGCCACCGAGGCCGAGGCTGCCCGCGCCCTGGACAAGGCGCAGGAGCGCAACGAGGAGTGGGACAACGACCCGAACTGGAGCGACGAGCCGGGACTGGGACGGCCAGTCGAAACGGCGTCCCACCGAGTGACGACCCGCGAGCCGTCGCGTCCGCCTCCGCCTCCCGCACCGCCGCGGATCTCACCGCTGCCCTTCGCGGGGATGATCGGGCTCGCGTGCGTCCTCTTCCTCGACCTGGGCACGACCGGGGTGCTGCGGTGGTGGGCCGTGGTGCTGCTGGTGGTGGTGTGGGTCGGGCTCTTCGTCCTCGCCTGCGCCTGGTGGACACCCCACCCCCGCCGTCTGCCGTGGCTGGCGGCCATCGGCCTCGTGCTCTGGGTGCTGGTGGTGGTCGTCGTGAACGTCGCCGCGCACTGACCTAGAGCCAACCCAAGGAGGTGGCGATCCGGACCGCCTCGGAGCGGTTGCCCGCGCCCGTCTTGCCGATCGCCGACGACAGGTGGTTGCGGACGGTGCCGGGGGACAGGTGCACGCGGCCCGCGATCACGGCGACGGCCGAGCCGTCGGAGGCCGCGCGGAGCACCTCGCTCTCGCGCTCGGTGAGGGGTGAGTCGCCGACCGCGAGGCTGTCCATCGCCAACGCGGGGTCGACCACGCGCAGCCCCTGGTGCACCCGGCGTACGGCGTCGGCGAGCTTGGCCGCGGGGGTGTCCTTGACGACGAACCCGTCCGCTCCGGACTGCATCGCGCGGCGCAGGAAGCCCGGTCGCCCGAAGGTGGTCACGATGAGGACGCGGGTCTGCGGTGCGACGCGACGTACCTCGGCCGCGGCGCTGATGCCGTCGAGCCCGGGCATCTCGACGTCGAGCAGGGCGACGTCGGGGTGATGCTCCAGCACGGCTGGTACGACGGCGTCGCCCGACGCCACCTCGGCGACGACCTCGAGGTCGGACTCGAGACTCAGCAACGCCGACAGTGCGCCCCGGACCAGGGCCTGGTCGTCGGCCAGCAGCAGGCGGATCATCGCGGCACGACGACCTTGAGCGAGAAGCCGGGCTGGAGCGGTTCGGTGACCACGGTGCCGCCGAGCGCCGCGGCCCGCTCGCGCAGCCCGGTCAGCCCGTGCCCGGCACCGACCGACTCGGGGCCGCGCCCGTCGTCGCGGATCTCGACCTCGTGCTCGCCGAGCAGAACGGTGCACCGTCGCGCACCGCTGTGCCGGATCACGTTGGTGATCCCCTCACGGACCGTCCAGGCGAACAGCTCGCGGCGGTCGGTCGGCACGTCGTCGGTGGAGTTGGGGAGGTCGGCAGCGATCTCGGCCGCGGACAGTGCGGTCCGCGCCCGCGCCAGCTCGCCGGGCAAGGTGAGGTCGCGGTAGCCGTCGACGGCCCGACGCACGTCGGCGAGGGCGTCGCGCGACAGGCGCTCGAGATCCTCGAGCTCCGCGCGGGCCCGCTCGTGGTCGACGTCGAGCAGGCGGTTGGCCAGCTCGGCCTTCACCGTGATCACGGTGAGCGAGTGGCCGAGGATGTCGTGAAGGTCGCGGGCGAAGCGGTTCCGCTCGTCGTCGAGCGCCAGACGGGCGTTCTCCTCACGGACCTGCAGCACCTCGATGTTGCGGTTGATCGCCTGCGAGATCCCCCAGATCGCCAACGTCGCGACGAGGGTCCCGAAGAGGATGCCCGGGTCCTTGTGCCAGCCCGGGGACCCAGATGGTGGCGGCGTACGCCGCCGACCGCGACCGCGACGGCGACGAGCCAGGCCCACCTGGTGGGGAGGCACATCACGCACGTGACCGCGATGTAGACCGCGGCAGCCGTGCCCTCCTGGCCGATCGCGACGCACATCACCACGCCGAGCCCGATCTCGAGCAGCGACCAGTCCGAAGCCCATCGGGCGGCCGAGCGGTGCGCCGAACGGTGCCCCGGTACGCCGCCACCGCATGGTGATGAAGACCGCCAGGTAGACCGCCGCGAAGAGCAGGGTGGCGATGATCCCGACCCAGCCGTGCCACGAGTCGCGCTGGTCCCAGGCGGCGGCGAGGGGCGAGAGCAGGTAGAAGAGCCAGATCGCGGCGAACGCGAGACCCCAACGACGCGGACCGGCAGGCCGGTCCGCGTCGAGGGTGCTGCTCATGGTCGTCACGGTAACGACCTCAGACCCGTGCCGTGTCCTTGCTCATCCGCCACGCGGCGCCGGCCACGAAGATCGCGAACCAGCCGACCGCGTTGACGACGGCGTACCACGGCAGCTCGTGCGTCGAGCGGTGCGCGGGCGATCTCGGCGACGCCGTACATCGGCGTCCAGTAGGCGATGTCGCCGAACGACCTCCGAGTACTGGTCGAGCGGGATGAAGACGCCGCCGAGGAAGGCGAGCAGGGCCAGACCGGGACCGAGGATCTGCATCGCGTTCTCGCCCGGCACGACGAAGCCGACGAACAGGCCGAGCGCGGCGAAGGTCAGGGCACAGAACAAGCGTGACCACAGCGCACTCGATCCACACGTCGGTCGGCATCTCCGCCTTGCCCTGACAGGATGCCGGCGACGTTGACCGCGATGATCGCCAGCGCGCCCATCGCCAGGGCGACGATCGTCTTCATTGCGATGTAGGCGACCGGGTTGAGCGGCGTGAGTCGCAGCTGGCGCGACCACCCCAGCGCGCGTTCGATGGCGACCATCGAGCCGCCCGCAGGCAGCGGTGAGCACGGCGCCGTACAACGCCATCGACACGAGGATGTACGCCGCGACGTTGCCCGACCCGGCCTTGTCGTCCCAGCCGGTCTGGCCGCCGAAGACCAGCAGCAGCGCGGCTGGCAAGATCAGCGTGAAGATCATCGGTGCGCCGGTTGCGCAGCATCCGCTTGAGCTCGATGCCCAGCACGGTGAGGTTGAAGCCGCCCAGCGGCGGCACCCGGCGGGTCGCCGGGTCGATGCTCTGCGTGGTCATGCCGGTGCTCCTTCTATGTCGTCGTCGTCGCCGCTGGTCAGGCTGAGGAACGCGTCCTCGAGCCCGCGGGCGGTGATCTCCAGGTCGTGGGCGGACGGTCTCGGTCAGCAGGTAGCGCGCGACCGCGTCGGTGTCCTTGGCGTGCACGTACACGGCGTCACCGCGGACGTCGACGCTCTCGACGCCGGCAAGCTGCGAGAGCCGTCGGCAGTCGGCGCCGGGCAGGGTGGCGCGGACCGTGCGGCCGGCGGCGAGCGCCTTGATCTGGCTGCCGGTGCCGTCGGCGACGATCCGGCCGTGGCTGATCAGGATGATCCGGTCGGCGTACTGGTCGGCCTCCTCGAGGTAGTGCGTCGCGAAGAGCACGGTGCGGCCCTTGGCGGCGTCCTCGCGGATCGCGGACCAGAAGGCGCGACGTCCCTCGACGTCCATGCCCGTGGTGGGCTCGTCGAGCAGCAGCAGCGCGGGGTCGGACAGCAGCGCCATCGCGAACCTGAGCCGCTGCTGCTCGCCGCCCGAGCACTTGCCGACCCTCCGGTCGGCGATCCCGTCGATGCCCGCGGTGCGCAGCACCTCGTCGACCGGCGGCCGTGTCCGCGAACAGGCTGGCCATGTAGGTCACGGTCTCGCGGACCGAGAGGTCCTTGAGCAGTCCGCCGGTCTGCATGACCGCGGAGACGAGGCCGCGGGAGATGGCCTGGCGCGGCTGGAGGCCGAGCACCTCGACCGAGCCGGTGGTGGGCTGCGACAGGCCGAGCACCATGTCGATGGTCGTGGTCTTGCCGGCGCCGTTGGGGCCGAGGAAGGCGACGATCTCGCCGGGCTCGAGCGAGAGGTCGATGCCGCGAACGGCGTGGACGAGGCCGAAGTCCTTGGTCACCCCGGACAGCTGTACGGCGGGTGCCGCACCGCCAGGGCGGCCCGAGGTGGCCGGGATCGAGGTGGAGGTCTGGATCATGGATCCAGCGTGGCGCACCGCGGGTTCGGAGGACCTGGCTCAGTCATCACGAAGGTGCCATGACAATCGTCATGGTTCGCCCACGGGTGGCCGCGGCCTGCAACTGCGGGGGTGCCCCTCAGAACGTGTGCTCGGGCCCGGGGAACGTGCCGGCCTTGACGTCCTCGTCGTAGGCGCGGGCGGCGCGCAGCAGCTCGCCGTGGAGGTCGGCGTACTGCTTGACGAAGCTGGCCATCCGGCCGGTGCGCAGACCGAAGGCGTCCTGCCACACCAGCACCTGGCCGTCGCACTCGGCGCCCGCGCCGATCCCGATGGTGGGGATGACCAGCTCCTTGGTGATCTGCGCGGCGACGTCACCGGGCACCATCTCCATGACGACCGCGAAGGCCCCGGCCTCCTGCACGGCGTGGGCGTCGGCGAGCACCCGCTCGGACGCGTCGCCGCGGCCCTGGACGCGCGGGCCACCGAGGGCGTGCTCGCTCTGCGGCGTGAACCCGATGTGGGCCATCACCGGGATGCCGCCCTGGCTGAGCCGGGTGATCTGGGGCGCCATCTCGACGCCGCCCTCGAGCTTCACGCAGTGCGCGAGGCCCTCCTTCATGAAGCGGGCGGCGGTGGCGTAGGCCTGCTCCGGCGAGCCCTGGTAGGACCCGAACGGGAGGTCGCCGACGACGAGCGCCCGGCTCACCGACCGGCTGACCGCACGGGTCAGGGGCAGCAGCTCGTCGACGGTGACCGGGACCGTCGTCTCGTTGGCGTAGACGTTGTTGGACGCCGAGTCGCCGACCAGGAGCACGTCGATGCCGGCCTCGTCGAACGTCGCGGCGGCGTACTGCTCGTAGGCGGTGAGCATGGAGAACTTCTCGCCGCGCTCCTTGAACTGGCGCAGGTGATGGGTGCGGACCCGCTTGACCGGGCTCGCGGCCCTGGCCGGGCCGGTGCCGTACGGCGCGGCGACCTCGTCGGGCTGGTTCGTCCCACTGCTCATGGTCGGGCTCCTTGCACGTCGTCGCGGCTCCCTGGTGGAGTCCACGCAACCCGTCCAGGCTAGTCAGGTGTGGGCTGGATGTCGGTGGTCGAGCGTCGTCTGGATCGTGGCGCTCGTCACGTCCGTTCGAGCTCGTGGAGCAGCCCTTCGAATGCGATCTGGTCGTCGGCGGTGCCGGTATGGGGCGCGGCGAACCACGCGGCGTACTGGCTGATCTCGTCGAGCCGCCACTCGAGGTCGAACAGCTCGAGCATCTCCGGATCGGCGTCGGTCTCGGGCACCCGGCGTCGACGAGGGTGCGGAGGTCGAGCTCGCGCGGAGCCAGCTTGAGCGACTCCCAGTCGACGAGCAGCCTGCCCTCGGGGGTGAGCAGCTGGTTGTGGCTGTCGGGCTCGCCGTGCGTCGCCACCCAGGCACGGCCGCGGGCGACCTCGGCGAGGTGGTGGTAGCGCCGTGTCCATCGGGCGAGGTCGGCCAGGTGGGCACGGACGTCGTCGCGGGCGGCAGCGGCGAACGGGCCCGGGCCCCAGTCCTCTTCCGTCAGCGCCGCGGTGGTGTCGGCGAGGTCTGGGCCGACGACTGGGCGCCAAGGCGGGAGGCCCGCCGGGGGCGCGACCGCGTGCAGCCGGGCCAGCGCGGCGGTCGTCCAGGCCAGGTCCAGCGGGCCGCCCGGTCGGCCCTCGCGCCACGGCGTACAGCTGAGTGCGCCGTCGGCGAGCGGCACGGTGAAGCGGCCCTGGTGGGTGGTGCGGCCGGCCAGCACGAACTCCAGACCGTCGTCGTGCAGGGCGGCCGCTCCGGCGTACGCCGCCTCCAGACGCGCGGCGGAGCGCTTGGGCTCGAGCTGGTCGAGGGTGACGAACAGCCGCGGCCGGTCACCGTCGTACGCCGCCCAGTGGTGCGCGCCGAAGCCGACCGGCAGGTGCTCGACGCGCTCGACCGTGTCGTCCCAGTCGCGGCGCACCGCCGCCAGCACCTCGGCGTCGCCCACGCGGGCCGGTGGTTCACGCATGGAGGCGCCGCTCGCGCAGGCGGTCGAAGGCGCGCTCCGCGGGTGGCCGGCGGATCAGCTCGAGCACCGCGGCCGTGGGCTCGTCCGGGCCGTGGGTGGTGTCGACGGTCAGGTCACAGTCGCCGTGGGCGAAGACCAGCCGTTGCTGGGTGGCGGCCGTCCCGGGGGCACGGTCTGCTCGTGCCTTCTCGCGACGCCGCAGCTCCGCAGCGTCGCAGGTGACGTGGACGAGCAGCACGTCGAGACCGACGCTCAGCCGCAGCAGGTCGTCGAGGCGCCACGGCTCGCTGAGGACGTGGTCACCGAGCACGTCGCAGCCGCACGCGGCGGCGCCGACGAGAGCACGGTGGTAGGCGGCACGGGTGCGGTGGAAGACGTCCTGCCACTGCCGGTCGGTGAGAGTGGCGTCGGGCCGGGTCCGGATCTGGTGGAACAGATCCACCGGGAGCACCAGCCACGGGGTGCGCAGGCGGCCGACGACGGCCTTCGCCAGCGTCGTCTTCCCCGAGCTGGAGGGCCCGTTGAGGAGGACCAGGCGGCCGGAGGGCATGGTCCCGACCGTAGCGACGCGCGGGCGGGCCGTCTCGGGTTCGGCCTCAGGCGCCGATCTCGGCGAGGCGGGGGAGCACCTTCTCGCACATCTGCTCGGTCCAGCCGACGGGGTCGGCGGCGTCGGGGCCGACCCAGACCTGGCCGATGCCGAGGTCGGCGTACTCCTGCATCGTGGCGAGCCAGGCGTCGACGTCGTCGAGCGGACGGTTGAGGGAGCCGGTGATGGTCTTGGCGACGGAGTCGTAGTCGCGGCCGACGTCGTCGCAGTGCCCGCGGAGCACGTCCAGCTTGTGGGCGACCTCGTCGACGCCGGTGGCGAAGAGGTTGCAGGCGTCGGCGTACTGCGCGACCAGCCGTAGCGTCTTGCGCTCGCCGGTGCCGCCGACCAGGATCCGCGGACCGCCGGGTTGGAGCGGCTGCGGGACGAGGGTGAGCTCCTCGAGGCGGTAGTGGGTGCCGTCGAAGGTGCCGCCGCCGGCCCAGGCCTGCTTGACGATCTGGAGCGTCTCCTCGAGACGCTCGAAGCGCTCCTTGGTCGCCGGGTAGGGGACGCCGAGGCCGCGGTGCTCGCGCTCGTACCAGGCAGCGCCGAGTCCGAGCATCGCGCGACCCTGCGAGAGGACGTCGAGGGTGGTCACGATCTTGGCGAGGAGGCCGGGGTGCCGGTAGGTCACGCCGGTGACGAGCAGCCCGAGCTCGATCCGGCTGGTCTGCGCCGGCCACGAAGCCCAGGCTGGTGTAGCCCTCGAGCATCGGCTCGGGCGGCCCGCCGAGGGTCTCCATCTGGAAGTAGTGGTCCATGAGCGTCAGGGTCGTCGACCCCGCCCGCGTCAGCGGCCCGCGCGACGCCCGCGAGCGTCGTACCGAGGGCCTCCGGTCCGCCGGGCCAGGTGAGGTTCGAGCAGTGCACTCCGAGCAACATGCCTGCCACGGTACGCCGGTTCCGGAGGCATCCTCCGCTGAGGTGGCGCGGAAAGCGCAGAACAACTCGGCGACTCGCCGGCGCGCCGGCGAGCATTGTTCCGCGCTTTCCAGGTGGGCTCCCTCCACCACCGGGCTGCGCGACCCGCGGCGGCGAGCACGGCCGTCGACGTCCCTAGACTGAAGGCGTGGAGTTCTACTCGGCCTACGCCCAGGGGTTCGCGCGCGTGGCGGCGTGCACGGTCCCCGTCGCGCTGGCCGACCCGGCCGCGAACGCCGCGACCGTGCTGGCCCAGGTACGGGAGTGCCACGACGAGGGTGTCGCGGTCGCGGTCTTCCCGGAGCTGTGCCTGAGCGGCTACTCCATCGAGGACCTCCTCCTGCAGGACACCCTGCTGGCGGCGGTGCACGAGGCGATCGCGACGCTCGTCGCGGCCTCGGCCGACCTGCGACCGGTGATCGTCGTCGGTGCCCCGCTCATGCACGGCACCCGCGTCCTCAACTGCGCGGTCGTCATCAAGGGCGGCCGGGTCCTGGGCGTCGCGCCGAAGTCCTACCTGCCGAACTACCGCGAGTTCTACGAGCGCCGCCACTTCGCACCGGGCGACGACCTGAGGGGTACGACGATCCAGCGTCGCCGGCGACGAGGTGCCGCTCGGACCCGACCTGATCTTCGCCGCCACCGACCTGCCCGATCTCCGACTCCACGTGGAGATCTGCGAGGACATGTGGGTGCCGGTGCCGCCGAGCGCCGAGGCGTCGTTGGCCGGTGCCACCGTCCTCTCCAACCTCTCGGGCAGCCCGATCACGATCGCCCGCGCCGAGGACCGGCGGCTGCTGGTCCGCAGTGCCAGCTTCCGCAGCAACGCGGCGTACATCTTCGCGGCCGCAGGCCAGGGCGAGTCCACGACCGACCTGTCGTGGGACGGCCAGACGATGGTCTACGAGTGCGGCGACCTGCTCGGCGAGAGCGAGCGGTTCCCCGACGGGCCGCGCCGTACGGTGGTCGACGTCGACCTCGACCGGATCCGGCAGGAACGGATCCGGCAGGGCACGCACGACGACAACCGGCGTGGTCTCGACTCCGCTCGACCGGCGAAGAACGGGTTCCGGACGGTGGCCTTCGAGCTCACGCCGCCCACCGGCGACATCGGCCTGCGACGGCACGTCGACCGCTTCCCGTTCGTGCCCGACGACGTCGAGCGGCTGGCGCAGGACTGCTACGAGGCCTACAGCATCCAGGTCGCCGGCCTGGTCCAGCGGATGCAGGCGATCGGGCAGCCCAAGGCCGTCATCGGCGTCAGCGGGGGCCTCGACTCGACCCATGCCCTGATCGTCGCCGCCAAGGCGATGGACCGGCTCGGACGGCCGCGCAGCGACGTCCTGGCGTTCACGATGCCGGGCTTCGCCACCGGGGACACCTCGAGGTCGCTGGCGACGCGCCTCTCGAGGGCGCTCGGCGTGACCTTCGAGGAGATCGACATCAAGCCGGCGGCCGAGCAGCTTCTCAAGGACCTCGACCACCCGGCCGCCGACGGCGAGGCGGCGTACGACGTCACCTACGAGAACGTCCAGGCCGGGCTGCGTTACGACTATCTCTTCCGGCTGGCCAACCAGCGTGGCGGCATCGTCGTCGGCACCGGTGACCTGAGCGAGCTCGCCCTGGGCTGGTGCACCTACGGCGTCGGCGACCAGATGTCGCACTACAACGTCAACGCCGGCGTCCCGAAGACCCTGATCCAGCACCTCATCCGCTGGGTGATCGACAGTGGGCAGTTCGAAGACGCGTCGAACGCCGTGCTGCGCGAGGTGCTCGACCAGGAGATCACCCCCGAGCTGATCCCGACCGTCGAGGGCAAGAAGGCGCAGTCGACCGAGGACTCCGTCGGACCCTATGCGCTCCAGGACTTCACCCTCTACCACGTGCTCCGCCGCGGGTATCGGCCGAGCAAGATCGCCTTCCTGGCCTGGCACGCCTGGCACGACGTCGACGCGGGGGAGTGGCCGCCGGGCTACCCGCCCGAGGCCCGTCCGGCGTACGACCTCGCCGTCATCCGGGCCTGGCTCGAGGTGTTCTGCCGTCGCTTCTTCGCCAGCCAGTTCAAGCGCAGCGCCCTGCCGAACGGTCCCAAGGTGAGCGCCGGCGGCACGATGAGCCCGCGTGGCGACTGGCGGATGCCGAGTGACGCCGCCGCGACGGCGTGGCTGGCCGAGATCAACGCCCACGTGCCGCTTTCCTGAGCCGGCGACAACTTTTCCCGCCGTCGGGCAGTCCTAGAGCCGACGGTCCACGGGGGGCCGTCCTCGGATCCCGAGGGAGAGCCATGAGTCGACTCCGTCCAGCGGCAGCGATCGTGCTGACCCTGGCCGCCGCTGCCTTGGCGACCACCGCCCAGAACGACGCCCACGCGTCGTCGCCTCTCAGCCGAGCCCACGCCGGTACGCCGCACACCCGGCTCCACCTCCACGTCACCGGCTGTGACCGCTGCTCGATCACCCTGCAGCACGCGGTGAGCGGCGACCCGCACGTCTGGACCTCCCGGAGCCAGCGCATCGGCCCCGACCACGTGGCGACCTTCCGGGTGGTGACCGCCCGCACGCGCGGCCTCTCGTTCGTGCTCCACGCGCCCTGGCAGGGCAACACCGGCGCTGTCCCCAACATCGTCACCCGCTACCGCGGCCAGAAGGTCGACAACGCGGTCACGCTCACCGAGGCCAGGCAGGGCCGGCGTGCGGAGGGCTGCTGGGCCGGTACGACGGTCGACGTGGCGCGCCTCGACTTCCGGGTCGCCCGGGTACCGGCCCGGACGCTGAGCGGTGCACGCACCCACATCCCGCTCGCCTACGCCACGCACACGATGTCGAGCTGGAAGCCGATGGTGAAGACGTATCGGGGCACGATCGGCAACCAGGACGCGTTCTACTGCACGAGGCCGCCGACCACGAAGGTCACCTTCGTGACATCCGGCTGCACCGGCTGTGAGATCACCGTCATGAACGGAGCGCGCCGTACCGAGAACACCTGGGCGCTCGCACCCAAGACGGTGCAGAGCGGCTCCGTCGCCTTCCGCGTCCCGCGACCGCTGACCCGCGGCCTCACCGCCACCCTGCTCGCACCGTGGGAGGGCACCACCGGCTACACCGCCCTGATCGCGTTCCGGTACGGCGGCCACCACGTCGGCGACCCGGTCGGCTTCACCGATGCCCGCGCCCAGACCAGGGGCTCGCCGTGCTGGGGCGGCACGTCGAAGAAGGCGGTGACCGTGCAGCTGACCGCACGCAAGGTCACGGTGCCGGGGACCACCGGACCTACCGCCGGCACCATCGCCTACGCCGACCTCACGCAGTCCTGGCTCAAGCCGCTGCTGCCGGCCGACAAGGGCGTGATCGGTTCCCAGGAGGTCATCACCTGCCGGAAGTGACCGACGTACGCCGGTCGCCACATGCGCCTCGCGCAACACCGCCGTAACACGCCTGCGACACACTGACCGCCATGGGCAAGCAGGAAGACTTCGTGCTGCGCGCGCTCGAGGAGCGTGACGTCCGGTTCGTGCGGTTGTGGTTCACCGACGTGCTGGGTTTCCTCAAGTCGGTGGCGGTCGCGCCGGCCGAGCTCGAGGGCGCCTTCGACGAGGGCATCGGGTTCGACGGCTCGGCGATCGAGGGCTTCGCCCGCGTCTACGAGGCCGACATGCTGGCCAAGCCCGACCCGTCGACGTTCCAGATCCTGCCTTGGCGCAGTGGTGACGGCCCGTCGACCGCCCGGATGTTCTGCGACATCGTGATGCCCGACGGCTCGCCGTCGTACGCCGATCCGCGGCACGTCCTCAAGCGCACGCTGAGCACGGCGGCCGAGCAGGGCTTCACCTTCTACACCCATCCCGAGATCGAGTTCTACCTCTTCAAGGACACCCCGGCGCCCGGCGGTGAGCCGGTACCGGTCGACCGCAGCGGCTACTTCGACCACACCGCGCAGAGCCAGGGCGCCGACTTCCGGCGCGAGGCGATCACGATGCTCGAGTCGATGGGGATCTCGGTGGAGTTCAGCCACCACGAAGGCGGCCCGGGCCAGCAGGAGATCGACCTGCGCTACGCCGACGCCCTCTCGACCGCCGACAACATCATGACCTTCCGCACCGTGATCCGGGAGGTGGCACTGGGCCAGGGCATCTGGGCGTCGTTCATGCCGAAGCCGTTCACCGCCCACCCCGGCTCGGCGATGCACACCCACGTCTCGCTCTTCGAGGGCGACCGCAACGCGTTCTTCGAGGCCGGCGCGGAGTACCAGCTGTCCAAGACCGGCCGTCAGTTCATCGCCGGTATCCTGCGCCACGCGAGCGAGATCGCCGTGGTCACCAACCAGTGGGTCAACAGCTACAAGCGACTGCTCGGCGGCGGCGAGGCGCCGTCGTACATCTGCTGGGGCCACAACAACCGCTCGGCGATGGTCCGCGTGCCGATGTACAAGCCGCAGAAGGGTGTCTCGACCCGGATCGAGCTGCGCACCATCGACTCCGCCTGCAACCCCTACCTCGCGTACGCCGTCGTGCTCGCCGCGGGCATGAAGGGCATCGCCGAGGACTACGAGCTGCCGCGCGAGGCCGAGGACGACGTGTGGACCCTCACCGAGCGCGAGCGCAAGAGCATGGGCATCGCGCCGCTGCCGAGCAGCCTCGCCGACGCGATCTCGGTGGCCGAGGACTCCGAGCTCCTGGCCGAGACGCTGGGCGAGCACGTCTTCGACTTCTTCCTGCGCAACAAGCGCACCGAGTGGGGTGACTACCGCACCCAGGTCTCGGCCTTCGAGCGCGACCGGATGCTGCCGGTGCTCTAGCGCCGGCCGACCACTGTTTCATCAAGGTATGTAGGCCGACCGGAACTTCCCTCGATGAATTCGGCACGGGAAGATCCGCTTCGTCTGCATACCTTGATGAAACGTCAGGCAGCACCGAGCGCACTGGCGCTTGCCCTGCAGGGACTCGGGTCGGTGGGGCTGGTGCGACGCGAGGTGCGGCCGACCCGACCACCCTCCACCGTCTACCGGTCGACGGCTCGCGCCGACACGCTCCTCGGACGCTGACGCGACGACGCGCTGCGACCCCACTACCTTGGTCCGCGTGACTCCCCGTGTCCTGGTCGTCCAGCACGAGGACGACGACCCGATCCACCGGATGGGCGAGTGGATGGCCGTCGACCTCGACGTACGCCGTCCCTACGTCGGCGACGACCTGCCCACCTCCCTCCAGGGCTTTGCCGCGCTGGTGGTGATGGGCGGGGCGATGGGCGCCAACGACGACGCGACGTCCCCCTGGCTGCCGGCCGCCAGAGAGCTGATCCGCGAGGCGGCCGCCGACGGCGTGCCGACCCTGGGGATCTGCCTCGGCCACCAGCTCGCGACGGTCGCCCTGGGCGGAGAGGTGCTCCCCAACCCGGCGGGCCGCCAGTTCGGTCTCTACGACGTCAACTGGGAGCCCGCGGCCCACCTCGACCGGCTGTTCTCGACCGTGGCAACACCGCGGCGTGGCGCGCACTGGAACGACGACATCGTGACCCGACTGCCCGAGGGCGCCGTCCTGATGGCACGGTCGAGCTCCGGCGAGGTCCAGGCCGCGCGGCACGCGCCCACGGTCTGGGGAGTGCAGTGGCACCCCGAGGTCGACGAGCCGCTGTTCCGCGGCTGGGTCGTCGATGGCGACGCAGACCCGGCGCTGGCCGAGGCGACACTCGTCGACCTCCAGAGCTCGGACGCCGAGCTCGAACAGGCCTGGCGCCCTCTCGCGTCCCGCTTCGTCGAGCTGGCGGCCGCCCGCCAGCCCGTCTAGGCCGCCAGCCCGTCTAGGTCGCCACCTCCACGGTCGGCAGGCGGAAGGCGTCACGGAGCCGCTCGCGAGCAGGTGACGGCGCGCCGATCCGGTCCAGGCCCAGCAGCGCGGCACCGACGACGGGAGGTGTCCGTACCACCGCAGTGGTGGCCAGCGGTGCCTGTTCACGCAGCAACCGGTGGATCTCGTCCATCAGCAGGGCGTGGCCGGCCGTGATGACGCCTCCACCGAGCACCACGTCGATCGGCTCGTCGAGGACGTCCAGGCGACGCATGGCGGCGAGCGCGAGCGCCACCACCTCCTCGGCCTGACGACGTACGATCCGCTCGGCCGTGGCGTCCCCCTCCGCTGCGACCTCGAACAGCACCGGGGTCAGCTCAAGGCACCGTGCCTCCGTGATCGCGCCGAGATGCACCGCCTCGATGAGGCCGGCCATGCTGTCGAGGCCGAAGTGACCGGGGAGCGCCGTTCGGAGCCGGGTGTCTGGGCCGCGGACGTCCTCGGCCCGGGCTGCCCACCACATGGCCTCCTGCCACAGGTGCCCGCCCCCACCCCAGTCACCGGAGATGTGTCCGACGGCAGCGAACCGCACCGTGGTCCCGTCGGGCAGAAGGCCCGAGCAGTTGATCCCGGCGCCGCAGACCACGGCGATCCCGCGGGGCTCGTCGATGCCGGCCCGCAGGACGGCGAAGGTGTCGTTGAAGACCTCGCTCGACTCGCCCCATCCGCGGGCGGCGACGGCGTCCTCGAGCGCCTCCTGCTCCACCGGCAGGTCTGCGTTGGCGAGACAAGCCGAGACGTGCCGCACCATCGGTCCCTCGTCGCGGTGGACGAGACCGGCGTCGGTGCACGCGGCCCGGACGGTGGCGACCAGCCCGGCCACGGCCTCCTCGGCGCCGACCCGGTGCGGGAGGAACGGCCCGCCGCGTGCGCTGCCCACCAGGCGTCCGTCCGTGGCGATCAGCGCGATGTCGGTCTTGCTGTTGCCCGCGTCGACGGCGAGGACGCCCGCGACCATTCCCTGCGACTCGCTCATCTCAGGCCCACGGCAGGTAGGCGCGGTTGTGGTCGACCAGGCGGTCCGCCAGCCCACGTGCCCGGTCCACCTGACCGACGAGCGGGTGCGCCAGGAGAGCCTGGAAGACCCGGTCGTAGCCACCGTGGAGCGCAGCCTCGAGAGCGAGCTGCTCGTACGCCGTGACGTGGCCGACGAGTCCGGCGTACAGCGGTGCGAGAGGTTCGACCGGCAGCGGCCGCACGCCCGAGCGGCCGACCTCGGCCGGCACCTCGATGACCGCGTCGTCGGGCAGGAACGGCAGGGTGCCGTCGTTGCGCAGGTTCACCACCTGGGTCGACGTACCGTCGCCGCGGCCGAGCAGGGCCGCGGCCAGCTGCACCGCGGCCTCGGAGTAGTAGGCGCCGCCGCGCCGCTCGAGCAGCTCCGGCTTGCGGTCGAGCGTGGGGTCGTCGTACATCCGGAGCAGCTCCTGCTCGATCGCCGTCACCTGGGACGCACGTGACTCGCTGGTGAGCAGCTCGCGCACCACGTCGTCGTGTGCGTAGAAGTAGCGCAGGTAGTACGACGGCACCACCCCGAGCTGAAGGAGCAGCTCCGCGGGGAGCTCGAGATCCTCCGCCAGGTCGGTGACGTGGTCGGCGAGGATCCCCGGCAGCCGGTCGACCCCGTCGACGAGGGCGGCTCGCTCCCAGGTGAGGTGGTTGAGCCCGACGTGGTCCAGCTGCACCCGGTCGGGCTCCACCCCGAGGTAGGCCGCGAAGCGACGCTGGAAGCCGATCGCGACGTTGCACAGCCCCACCGCGCGATGCCCGGCCTGCAGCAGCGCACGGGTCACGATGCCCACCGGGTTGGTGAAGTCGATGATCCAGGCCTGGGGCGCTGCCGCGGCCACCTGGTCGGCGATGTCGAGCACGACCGGGACCGTCCGGAGTGCCTTGGCGAGACCGCCGGCGCCGGTGGTCTCCTGTCCGACGCAACCGCACTCCAACGGCCAGGTCTCGTCCTGGTGCCGCGCCGCCTGACCGCCCACGCGGAGCTGGAGGAGTACGGCGTCCACTCCGTCCAGGGCCGGCGCGAGGCCGACGGACGTGACGATCCGGCCGGGATGCCCCATCCGGTCCAGGATCCTGCGGCCGAACGCGCCCACGAGCTCGAGGCGGTCCCGGTCCGGGTCGACGAGCACCAGCTCGTCGAACGGGAGCACGTCCTGCATCCGGCCGAGGCCGTCCACGAGCTCGGGTGTGTACGTCGACCCGCCGCCGACGACTGCGATCTTCATGCGGATCCCCCGGGTGCTCGTCATCCTTTGACTCCCGTCAGGGTGACGCCCTCGATGAACGCCTTCTGGGCGAAGAAGAAGACGATGATCACCGGGGCCATCACCAGGAGGGTTGCGGCCATGGTCAGGTTCCAGTTCGTGTGGTGTGCGCTCTTGAAGGACTGCAGCCCGTAGCTCAGCGTCCAGGCGCCGGGGTTCTCGCTGGCGTAGATCTGGGGACCGAAGTAGTCGTTCCAGCAGTAGAAGAACTGGAACAGCGCCACCGCCGCGATGGCGGGCCGGGTCAGCGGGAGCACCACGCGGATCAGGGCGCCGAGGTCGCTGCAGCCGTCGACCTTCGACGCGTCGAGGTACTCCCGGGGCACGGTGAGCATGAACTGACGGAGCAGGAAGATGGAGAAGGCATCCCCGAACGCCAGAGGGATGATCAGCGGCCAGAGGGTGCCGGTGAGGTGCAGGTCCTGTGCCCACACCAGGTACAGCGGAATGATGACCACCTGCGGTGGCAGCATCATCGTCGCGATGATCACCATCATGCACAGGTGCCTCCCGCGGAAGCGGAAGCAGGCGAGGGCGTAGGCCACGGGAATGCTCGAGATCAGGGTCAGCGCCGTGCCGGCCACGGCGTAGATGAGGGTGTTGCGCCACCAGGTCCCGAAGCCCGGGGTGCGCCAGACGTCGACCAGGTTGTGCCAGACGAAGGGATGGGGCCACAGGTCGCGGCTCAGCGACTGCTGGTCGCTCATCAGGGCGGTCAGTGCCACGAACACGAAGGGCAGGACGAAGAACAGCGCCGCCGCGACCGCGAAGGCGTGCACGCCGATCCACGCCAGCGCGCGGCGGCGTCGTACGTCGGCCGGAACCGAGTGGGCTGTCGCCACGCGTCAGTCCTCCCTCGCGACGAGTCCGCCGCCGGGTCGCATCAGGAACGCCGCGAACACCAACGACATCGCGAACAGGATGAGGGCGACCACGCAGGCGGCCCCGAAGTCGAACCGCTGGAAGCCCAGGTTGTAGACGAGCTGGGGCAGGGTGAGGGTGGAACCGCCCGGGTACCCGGGCTCCGTCTGCTGGCCCGAGCCGCCGATCTGGCCGCTGGCCACCTGCCCTGCGACGAGCGGCTCGGTGTAGTACTGCGTCATCGCGATGATCCCGGTGACGACGGAGAACGCCAGGATCGGCCGCAGGTGCGGGAGCGTGACGTGCAGGAACCGCCGGTAGGCCGGGGCGCCGTCGAGCTCGGCGGCCTCGTACAGCTCACGCGGTACGTCGAGCAGAGACGCCATGAAGATGACCATCAGGTCGCCGATCCCCCAGAGCGCCAGCAGGGTCAGGGCCGGCTTCGACCAGCTGGGATCGTTGAACCAGCCCGGCTCCGGCAGCCCGAGCTTGCCCAGGATCGAGTTCACCGGGCCGGTGCCCGGGTTGAGCAGGAAGACGAACGCCAGGGTGCCCGCCACCGGGGGTGCCAGGTAGGGCATGTAGAAGAGGGTGCGGAACACCCCGCCCCCGCGCTTGATCCTGATCACGAGCATGCCGATGACCAGTCCCGACAGGACACGCAGCGTCACGATCACCACCACGAACCACACGGTGTTCCGCAGCGCCGGCCAGAAGAACGGGTAGTCCCGCAGCACGAACGACCAGTTGTCCAGACCCACCCACGTCGGCGAGGTGAAGCCGTCGTAATGGGTGAAGGACAGGTAGGCGGTCGTCACCAGGGGATAGATGAAGAACAGGCCGGTGCCGAGCAGCCAGGGAGACAGGAACGCCACGTTGCGCACGAAGTCGCGGCGGCGGCGAGCCCGCAGCGCGGGACTCCTGGCAGCAGCCCGCTTCACCGGGCCAGTCCTCACCGGGCCAGTTCTCACTGGGCCCGTTCTCACCGCGCTCACGTGTCTGTTCTCACTGGGCCTGTGCGATGTCGGTGTCGATCTGGTGTGCCGCCCCCTCGAGGCCGGCCTGCAGGTCGGTCAGCTTGCCGCCCTCGTAGTCATAGCCGACGTTCTGCAGGGTGAGCTGGTAGGCGCCACCGTTCGGGCTGGACGGCGTCGTGTTGCTGTACTGGTTCTGGGCGATCTTGATGAAGGTCTGGAAGCTCGGGTTCTGGTCGAGCTTGGGCGAGGCGAGGGCCGCGTTGGTCGACGGCACGTTGTGGATCGCGTTCGCGAAGTTCACGACGGCATCGGTGTCGGTGGTGAGGTACTGGACGAACTCCCAGGCGGCGTTCTGCTTCTGGCTGGTGCTCGCGATGCCCACGATCGTGCCGGTGATGTAGCCCTTGCCGTACTGGTCGGCCTGGTCGTCGGGGACCGGGAAGGGCGCCACGCCGTAGTCGACCTTGCTGCCCGAGTCGTCGATCATGCCGCCGCGCCACTCGCCGTCGATGGCCATCGCGACCTGCCCCGTCATGAACGGGTTGTTGTCGCTGAACTCGTCGCCGAACGTCGTGCGGTACTTGTCGAGCCGGTCGAAGCCCCCGAGCTTGCCGACCAACGCCTTCTGCCACTGGTACGTCGAGGAGAGGGGCGGGTCGTTGGCGACGTTCGACTTCCCGTCGGGTGTGAAGTAGGTCGGCGTCGACTGGGCCGCGAAGTGCGTGATCGTCGACTCGTAGCCGTGGTACAGCGGCATGAAGCCGAGCTGGGAGTAGCTGTCACCCGAGGTCTTGGTGAGCTTCACCGCGTCGGCGTCGAACTCGGAGAAGGTCTTCGGCGGGGTCGTGATGCCGGCCGCCTTGAAGTCGCCCTTGTTGTAGTACAGGCCGTAGGCGTCGCTCAGCAGCGGCAGGCTGCACTGGTTGCCCTGGAACTGCGTGTACTGCAGCTGCGCCGAGGGGAACATCTTCGTCGGGTCGATGCCCGACTTCTGCAGGAACGGGTTGAGGTCGACGAAGGCGTGGGAGTTGCAGAACTCGCCCACGTTGTCGGTGGTGAACGACGAGACGACGTCGGGGGCGTTGGACCCACCCGCCCGCAGGGCCTGGTTGATCTTGTCGTCGGTGATGTTGCCGACGGCCTTGACGTGCACGTTGGGGAACTTCTTCTCGAAGCCGTCGATGGTGGCCTGGATGGCCTTGACCTCGCTGGGCGCGGACCAGCCGTGCCAGAAGGTGATCGTCACGTCGGCGTTCGGGTTGTCGTTCGCTCCGCCCTTGGCCGACCCGAAGCAACCGGTCACCGCGAGTGCCAGCGCGGTGAGCGTCCCGCAGAGCGCGAGGGGGCGGGTGAGGCGCCGCTGTGTGGTCATGGTGACCTCCTGGTGACGGTCCGGGCGTGGCCCGGGTCGGTGGTGGGTTGTCGGACGGTGTCGAAGATCTCGTCCCGAGCCGAGGTCAGAGCGGTGTGGAGCGCGCCGGCGAGGACCGGCCGGTCCTGGATGCTGGCCAGCTCGAGCCGTGGCCGGGCCGCCGCCAGCGAGCCGAGCTCGTCGGCGATCAGCCCCAGCAGCCGGGGGCCGCCGGCGATCAGCACGCCACCCGACAGGATCACCAGGGCCGGGTCGACGACGGCGACCATGGCCGAGATCCCGAGCGCGAAGCGGTGGGCGAGCGCGGCCAGCAGACGGTCGCCGGCGCCGGGCAGGTCGAGCGCTGCGGCGACGGCGGCGGGCGGCGTGGACGCGCGGACCCCGTGAGAGCGGGCCAGTGCCAGCACCTGCGGGCCGCCGGCGAGCTCCTGGAACGCTCCGGCGTTGCCGCGTCGTACGTCGCGCACCAGGGGAGTGCCCGGCAGGGGGAGGAAGCCGACCTCGCCGGCGCCACCGGTCGCTCCGCCCCGGAGCCGGCCGTCGATCACGATCGCGGCGCCCAGACCCTCGTCGGCCCACAGCAGGACGAAGTCGTCGACCCCGAGCGCGACCCCGGCCGCGAGCTCGGCGACCGCGGCCAGGTTCACGTCGTTGTCGACCTCGATCGGGATGCCGACCTCGTCGGCGAGCCGCTCCAGGAGGTGGGGGTCGTGCCAGCCCGGGAGGTGCCGGGCGTAGCGCAGCCTCCGGGTGGTGGGGTCGAACGCCCCGGGGGTCCCGATGGCGAGGTGCCGGAGGGCCGACCACGGCAGGCCGGCCGAGGTGGCTGCTCCGTCCAACGCCTGCTTCACGTGGCTCACGGCGTCCGGCCGTGGCCGGCGGGGGGTGCGCAGCTCGTACTCGCCGACGGTGCGGCCGGTCAGGTCGGCCACGGCGGCCAGGATCCGGGCCGGGGTGACGTCGAGGGCGGCGACGTGGGCGGCGTCCGGGTTGACGGCGTAGAGCTGGGCGCGCGGGCCGGGGCCGCCGTGGGTGTTGCCGCTCGTGATGACGAGGCCGGCGTCCTCGAGACGAGTGAGGAGCTGGCTCGTGGTCGGCTTCGAGAGCCCGGTGAGGTCCCCGAGCTGGGAGCGTGAGAGCGGGCCGTGCTCGATGAGGAGGTCCAGGGCCGCCCGGTCGTTGATGCCCCGCAGCAGGCGGGGTGTCCCGGGCTTCACGGCGTCCCACCACGGGGTGTGCGGTCGTGGGGGTCGGTCACCACGAGAGTGCGGTGCCGGACCGCCCGGGATGTCATCAGCGTGGCGGGCCAGGTCTCGTGCGGCAGGTACAGCTGGTGGTTCCCGCGGATCTGCCCTGGTACCGCCGCCGCGAGTGTCGGGGGCGCGTCCGCGGCGGCGGTCCGGGACAGACCCGGCGAGGAGGCCAGGGTCTCGGCGACGGCTGCGCACGCCCCCGGCGCCCGCGGGCGCCTTGTCGCTCTTGCCATCCGGCCCCATAGTTAGATAGGAAACTTTCCTAATACCCTGCACGATGGGCTCGGCATCCGCAAGAGGTACGACCCGGTGTGTCGTGCGGGGTCCCCGACAGGGAGGCTGGAGACATGGACGTCGTCGTCGTCGAGGACCAGGCCGCGATGGGATCGGTCGCGGCCTCGCTCGTCGTCGACGCGGTGGCGGCCGAGCCCGGTCTCGTGCTGGGCGTCGCGACCGGGTCGTCCCCGATGACGACGTACCGGGCACTGGCTGCGGCGCGTGCCTCCGGCCTCGACTTCTCCCAGGTGCGCTGCGTCGCGCTCGACGAGTACCTCGGGATCGCCGGGACCGACCCGGCGTCGTACCACTCCTTCGTACGACGCGAGATCGCCGCACCACTGGGCATCCCGGTGGAGCACCTGCTCGTCCCTGACGGCGCGGCCGCCGACCCGCACGCCGCCTGTCTCGCCTTCGAGGACGCCGTACGCCGCTGGGGCGGTGTGGACGTCCAGCTCCTGGGCATCGGTCGGAACGGACACCTCGGCTTCAACGAGCCGGGCTCCTCGTTCGCCTCCCGCACCCGGGTGGCGCAGCTGAGCGCGACCACGCGGGCCGACAACGCCCGCTTCTTCCCCCGGCCCGAGGACGTGCCGACGCACTGCCTCACCCAGGGCCTCGGCACGATCCTCGAGGCGTCCCGGCTCGTGCTCGTGGCGTCGGGGTCCCACAAGGCCGCTGCCGTCGCCGCTGCCGTCGAGGGACCCGTCACCGAGTCCTGCCCCGCGTCGGTCCTGCAGCGGCACCAGCACGCCACGGTGATCGTGGACCGGGACGCGGCCGCGGGTCTGGGGCGGATGAGCGACGCGACGCCGGGCCACGACTGGCTACATTGACGCCGTGACCCCCCGCCGCAGCGACTCGGTCCACTCCCGGCTGCTGCGCCTCGGGTTCCAGGATCCGGCGCGGGCCGGTGCTGAGCTCGCCACGCTCGGCGACCGGGCGGACCCGCTCGTGGCGCTGCTCGCCCGCACGGCCGACCCCGACCAGGCGCTGGCCGAGCTGACCCGCCTGGCCGGGCGCGCGGGGCCGGACCTGGTGGCCGAGCTCGCCGACGACGAGGGCACCTCGATGCGGTTGCTCTCCGTCCTCGGCGCGAGCCAGGCGCTCGCCGACCACCTGTGCCGGCACCCCGAGCAGTGGCGCGAGCTGGCGGATCCGTTCCTCGGCTCCACCCGGCCCCCGGCGTACGCCGTGCGGGGCGCGCTCCTGCGGGCGGTCGGCGCCGATCCCGAGTCGGACCACCCGACGGCGACCGTGGCGTCCGCACCCGACGTCCTGCGCGTGGAGTACCGCCGCGTCCTGACCCGGCTCGCGGCCCGCGACCTCACCCACCACCTCGGGGTCGACGACGCCGCGGCGGAGCTGTCCGACCTCGCGGCCGGCACTCTCGAGGCGGCGCTGGCGATCGCACGGTCGAGGGTGCCCGGCGCCGAGACCGCACGGCTCGCGGTCATCGCGCTCGGCAAGTGCGGCGGGCATGAGCTCAACTACGTCTCCGACGTCGACGTCCTCTACGTCTTCGAGCCGGCCGCCGACGCCGCCGAGGGTTCCGCCGCTCGGGTCGCCACCCAGCTGGCCTCCCAGCTGATGCAGGTCTGCTCCGAGCACACCGTCGAGGGGACGATCTGGCCGGTCGACGCCAACCTCCGCCCCGAGGGCAACGCCGGCCCCCTGGTCCGCACCCTGGCCAGCCACCGTGCCTACTACGAACGCTGGGCCAAGACCTGGGAGTTCCAGGCGCTGCTCAAGGCGCGTCCGGTCGCGGGCGACCTCGAGCTCGGGCAGGCCTTCCTCGACCTGGTCGAGCCGATGGTGTGGCACGTCGCGGAGCATGACGGTTTCGTGAGCGACGTACAGGCGATGCGGCGGCGCGTGGTCGACAACATCCCCGCTCGCGAGGCCGACCGCCAGCTCAAGCTCGGCTCCGGCGGGCTGCGCGACGTGGAGTTCGCCGTCCAGCTCCTGCAGCTCGTGCACGGGCGGGCCGATCGGAAGCTCCGCAGCCCCGCGACCCTGAGCGCTCTGGACGCGCTGACCAGGGGCGGCTACGTCGGCCGCGAGGACGGCGAGTCCCTCGCCGCGGCGTACTCCTTCCTGCGCACGCTCGAGCACCGCATCCAGCTCCAGCACCTGCGTCGCACCCACATCGTGCCCGCCGACGAGCCGTCGCTGCGGCGGATCGGCCGCAGCATGGGCTTCGTCAAGGAGCCCAGCAAGTCGTTGGAGGCGGCGTGGTCGCACCACCGTCGTGAGGTACGCCGACTCCACGAGAAGCTCTTCTACCGCCCGCTCCTCGAGGCCGTGGCGCGGGTCCCGGCCGACCGGTCGCGGCTCACCACCGAGGCGGCCGGCGTCCGGCTGGCGGCGCTCGGGTTCGCCGACCCCAAGGCGGCGCTGCGGCACCTCGAGGCGCTCACCAGTGGACTGAGCCGGACCGCAGCGATCCAGCGGACGCTGCTGCCGGCCATGCTCGAGTGGTTCGCCGACGCACCCGACCCGGACGCCGGGCTGTTCGGCTTCCGGCGGATCAGCGAGAGCCTCGGCTCGTCGCACTGGTACCTCAAGACCCTGCGCGACGAGGGCCAGGTCGCCGAGCGTCTGGCGCGCGTGCTGGCGACCTCGCGGTACGCCACGGACCTGCTCGAGCGCGAGCCGGAGGGCGTCCGGATGCTCGGCGGCGACCTCACGCCCCTGTCCTCCGAGGCGGTCCTCGCCCAGATGCGTGCCACGGCCGACCGGCAGGACGACCCGGCCGAGGCGGTCCGCTCGATCCGGGCCCTGCGCCGGCGCGAGCTGCTCCGGATCGCGGTCGGCGAGCTCTTCGGTGAGACCGAGGTGGCCGAGGTCGGGGCGGGGCTGTCGCGGCTGACCGACGCGACTCTCCAGGCCACGCTCGACATCGCCGGCCGGTCGGTGCGCGAGCAACGGGGGATCGACGAGGCGCCGACCCGGATGGGCGTGGTGGCGATGGGCCGCTACGGCGGGTTCGAGCTGTCCTACGGCAGCGATGCCGACGTGCTGTTCGTGCACGAGCCGCTCGACGACGCTGCGGACTCGGGCGGCGACGCCACGGCGTACGCCCAGGCGGTGGCCAACGAGCTCCGTGCCCTCCTGATCGCGCCCGCGAGCGACCCCGCACTCGTGGTCGACGCCGACCTGCGCCCGGAAGGCAAGCAGGGCCCGCTGGTGCGCACGCTCGCGTCGTACGCCGCCTACTACGCCAAGTGGTCCAAGGTCTGGGAGGCACAGGCACTGCTGCGGGCCGACGCCGTGGTGGGGGACGAGGGCGTGCGCGAGCGGTTCACCGAGATGGTCGACCCTCTTCGCTACCCACCGGACGGCATCAGCGACGCCGGAGTGGTCGAGATCCGCCGGATCAAGGCGCGCGTGGACCGCGAGCGCCTGCCCCGCGGCGCCGACCCCCAGACCCACCTCAAGCTCGGCCGCGGCGGGCTCGCCGACATCGAGTGGACCGTGCAGCTGCTCCAGCTCCGGTACGCCGGCAGGGTCCCGGCCCTGCGCAGCCCCCGCACCTTGACCGCGCTCGCCGCAGCCCGGGCGGCCGACCTGCTGTCCGACTCGGACGCCGGCGCGCTGGACGGGGCGTGGCGCACCGTCAGCCGGCTGCGCAACGCGATCACCCTCGTCACCGGCAAGAGCGGCGACCAGCTGCCGCGCGACGCCCGCGAGCGCGCTGCCGTGGCGAGCATCCTGGGCTACGGCCCCGGCCGCTCGGACGAGATGGTCAACGACTACCTCCGCACCACCCGCCGCGCCCGCGTCGTGGTCGACCGCGTCTTCTGGGAGTGACGCGCGAGCAGCCGGGCCGAGGAACGAGGCACGGCGTGGGCGAGACGAAACCCCCGTGACGCCTGGTGCCTGAGGCGCCGTCAGCGGGTTTCGAGACGGTCGCAGAGCGACCTTCTCAACCAACGAGAGGGACCCTCCCATCGGACGAGGTGTACATACTCGGCTCATGACCTCCACCGACGCACGCGCCACGCAGCTGCTGGCGCTGCACACCGATCCCGCCCTGCTCAAGGTCGTCAACGTCTGGGACGTCGCCAGCGCTCGGGTGGTGGCACAGACCGCCGGCACCACCGCGCTGGCAACGGCCAGTCATGCCATCTCCGCGTCCTACGGCTACGAGGACGGCGAGCACATCCCGCGCGACCTGATGCTGGAAGCGGTCGGCCGGATTGCGGCCGACGTCGAGCTGCCGGTGACCGCGGACCTCGAGGCTGGGTACGGCGACGCGGGCGAGACCTGCCGCCGGGCGATCGGGCTCGGGGTGGTCGGCGCGAACATCGAGGATCAGCTACGGCCGCTCCCCGAGGCGGCGGGGATCGTCGAGTCGGTGATGCGCGCAGCAGCCGACGAGGGCGTGCCCGACTTCGTGCTGAACGCGCGCACCGACGCGTTCCTGCTCGGACGCGGCCGCGACGCGAGCGAGAGCCTGGCGGATGCCATCGAGCGCGGGCGTGCCTTCCTGGACGCCGGGGCGCCGGTCGTGTTCGTGCCCGGTGGGTTGGACGAGCACGTTGTCGCGGCGCTGGTCGATGCCTTCGGTCCGCAGAAGCTGACGATGATCCCTGCCCCCGGCGTCGCCCCGTCACTCGCGAGGCTGGAGGAGCTGGGGGTGGCCCGGGTGAGCTTCGGGCCGATCCCTCAGCGGGTCGCACTGACCGCCCTGCAGCAGATGGTGGAGGGTGTCGTCGGGGGTGAGGGCGTTCCGGCCGGCGTCCGCAACCTCCCCTGAGAGCCGGACCTCACGACCGAGCCACTCTCGCAGGAGCCACGGACAGCTCAGGAACCGGACGAAAGGGGTTTGCTGCCGGTCGAGGGCGGCTGGTTGGCTGGGCCGGTGAGCGACGACGAGCAGATGGAGCGATTTCGCGCCGCAGCCAAGGGCTGCACCAGCACGGTCTTCTGGCACACGCCGCGCACCCCCGTCGAGGTGCTGCGCGGCGTGGCCGACGACGCCGAGGTGCTGGAGATCACCGACTGGGACGTCTACGCCGAGCGCGGGCCGGTCGCCGAGGTCGAGCGACAGGTCGCGGAGCTGCTCGGCAAGCCGGCCGCCGCGTTCTTCCCCAGTGGCGTCATGGCCCAGCAGGCCGCCCTCCGCGTGTGGACGGACCGCACCCATTCCAAGCGCGTAGCGATCCCCGACCTCTCCCACCTGCTCAAGCACGAGGACGACGGGCCGCGCCGGTTGCACGGCTTCGAGTTCGAGCACCTCACCACCGGCCACGCGACGGCGACCGCCGATGACCTGCGCGCTCTCGGGCCGGGGCTGGGCGCGGCTCTCGTCGAGATGCCGCTGCGCGACGCCGGTTGCCTGCTACCGACCTGGGAAGAGCTCGGTGAGCTGTCCGCGGCGGCCCGGGATCTCGGCGTACCCCTGCACGCCGACGGAGCGCGGATCTGGGAGTCGCAGCCGTTCTACGACCGTCCACTGGCGGAGATCGCGGAGCATTTCGACAGCATCTACGTGTCCTTCTACAAGGGTCTCGAGGGGCTCGCCGGCGCCGCCCTGGCGGGCCCTCAGGACGTCGTCGACGAGGCCCGCCGCTGGCGCAAGCGGATGGGCGGCACGCTGTTCCACCTGACGCCGTTCGCGGTGTCGGCCCTGTCGGGGCTCCGCGACCGGCTGCCCCGGATGGGGGAGTACGCCGCGTGGGCGCGGTCGTTCGCCACCGAGCTGGCGGCGCGCGGGCTGCGACCCTCGCCCGAGCCGCCGCACACCAACACCTTCCTGGTCCACGCCGAGGGTGACGCCGACGCGATCGTCGAGCGGGTGATCGCGTTCATGGAGCGCGAGAAGATCCAGCCCTGTGGGGGCTGGTGGGCCGCCCCGGTGCCCGGCTTCGCGATGACAGAGGTGGCGGTCCACGACGCGGCGTTGGACCACGACGCAGCGCGGGTGGCCGACTGGTTCGTCGAGGTCACCCAGGAATGACCGGCGAGGTCGTCGATGTCGACCGGGCGCTGGCGGAGATGCATGCGGTCGCCTCGCGGCTGACCCCGATGTCGTGGCAGCACCCAGGGCAGATCACGTGGAGCGCCCGCTACGCCTTGCCCGAGGACCTCGACCACGGGCCGGTGCGTGTCTTCCACGCCGACGGTCTGCCGGTCGGCTGGGCGTGGGTCGAGACCCCCGACTGGATGGAGTGGTGCGTCGACCCGGCGTACGCAGGTGCGGCCGAGGAGGCCGTGGCCTGGTTCCTGGCGACGACGTCCGCGTCAACCGTCCGTACGTCGACCCTCTCCACCGAGCCGCACCTCGTGGCGGCCCTCGAGGCGGCCGGATTCGTGGCGGTGGAGACCCCCTGGTTCATCCAGCACACCCTCGACCTGCGCACCCTTCCGCCCGTCCCCGTCGTGCCGGGCTACGCGTTCCGCGCCGTACGCCCAGGCGAGCATGACGCCCGCGCGGCCTGTCATCGAGGTTCCTGGGCGGAGACCTCGAAGGTGTCGGGCGAGGCGTACCGACGGTTGATGACGACGCCGCCCTACCGCGCCGCCCTCGACTGGGTGGCGGTCACTCCCGACGACGAGATGGTGGCGTCCTGCTGCGTCTGGCTCGACGACCCGTCAGGGATCGCGCTCCTCGAGCCGGTCGGCTGTCGTCCCGGCCATCGCCGCCGCGGGCTCGCGAGCGCCGTCAGCCTGGCGGCGCTGCACGCGGCCCGCGACCTGGGCGGGACAACGGGCCTGGTCAGGCCGCGCGGCGACGACGACTACCCGGAACCGGGGCGGGTCTACCGCGGCCTCGGCTTCCTCCCCGGCCCGCGGACGCTCGACTGGGTGTGCAGTCGCTGACCGCCGGTCTGACCGGCCTGACCGACCTGACCCGGCCGTGAATTGGCCAAGAATCGGCGAAGAACCGGCCAAGGATCACCCAAGATTTGGCCAAAGCCAAGAAGAAGCCAAGAAGAAGCCAAGAGCGACTCAGACGCGCAGAGGCAACCTCCAGGCGCGTCCAAGGATCTTCCAAGGATTTTACAACCTTCTGGGTTGACGGTGGGCAGGTCATCCGCTAAGAGAGTGCAGGTCTGCCATGAGCCCAGCCAACCGTCGTCCGTCTGGCCGAGGTATCTCGAGGAAGCTCGGGGCCGTGGCCCCGCGAACTCGGCGCCGGGGTGTCACTCGGTCGAGACCGTTCAGCGCCATCTGTGCGCTGGCGCTCGTACTCGGACTCGGGCTCCAGCTGGGCATGATGCAGACCGCGACGGCGGCCTCCGGCACGGTCGGCAACGGTTTCGTCGTGACGCCGGGTGACCTGTCGTTCATCCTCAAGCAGATCAAGATCGCCGAGCGGCACACCACGACGCTGACGGCGTCGAACCCGTGCGGCACCCTGCTCAACCATCCCGGTGACGGCATCCCGGATGCCGAGCAGGTGCCCGACATCCTCACGTCGTACGGGCTGCGGACGGTCGACGGCTCCTGCAACAACCTCAAGACCGCCGACACCGCGCGGTTCGCCGCGTCTGACGAGGTGTTCCCGCGACTGACGGACCCCTCGTTCCGGGACGCCGACTCGGTCTCGCCCGGCAACCCCTTCCTCCAGCCCGGGCAGTGCACCGACCCGGTGGTCTGCAACACCAGCTACAAGCAGACCAGCGGCAACGTCGTCGACTCGCAGCCGCGCGTGATCAGCAATCTCATCGTCGACCAGACCTCGACCAACCCCGCGGCCGTCGCGGCCGCGACCCGGCCGGTGCGTGCCCAGGACGGCACGCCGAGTGCGGTGCCGTGCGACGTCGACCCCGCGACGGGTCTGGACGTGAAGCCACTGCACCCCGCGGGCTGCACGCAGCAGCACCACACGCTCTTCATCCCCAACATCACCACCGACGTGGGCCTCTCGCCGCCGTTCAACTCGGTGTTCACCTTCTTCGGACAGTTCTTCGACCACGGCGTCGACCAGACCGTCAAGACCGGTGACACCGTGTTCATCCCGCTGAAGTCCGACGACCCGCTGCGGACCCTGGGCCCCGACGGCACACCCAACACCGGTGACGAGGTCCCGGCCAGCCAGGCCTTCATGGTCCTCACCCGGGCCCAGGTCAAGGCCGGCCCGGACGGCGTCTTGGGCACGAAGGACGACGGCCCCGACAACACCGACACTCCGTGGGTCGACCAGAGCCAGACGTACACCTCCCACGCGTCGCACCAGGTCTTCCTGCGCGAGTACGTCCCGGGCACCGGCACCCCCGGACCGGACAACGCCGCCGCGGTGGCGAACGGCAAGCTCCTCACCGGCCTGCCCGCCGGCCAGACCTATCCCGGCTCCCCCAACATGGTGGGTGGCGAGTCGACCTGGGCCTCGGTGAAGAAGCAGGCGCACGACCTGCTCGGTCTGCAGCTGAAGGACATCGACGTGGTGAACGTGCCGATGCTCCAGACCGACCCGTACGGCAAGTACCTGCCCGGCCCGCACGGGCTTCCGCAGTACGTCTGTGACGGCAACTGCGTCGTCAACGGCGTTGCCACCCAGAGCTCCACCCTCGAGGGTGACCTGGCCAACCCGGTCCCGGTCCCGGACAACGCGCGTCATTTCGAGACGCCGTTCCTGACCGACATCGCTCACAACGCGGACCCGTCCGCGCTGTTCGACTCCAACGGCGACCACATCCCGGACGCCCTGCCTCAGCCCGACGCCGACACCACGGTGCAGACCGACTTCACCAAGCAGCCCGTGGGCACCTACGACGACGAGCTGCTGAACTCGCACGCCGCCTGCGGTGACGGTCGATGCAACGAGAACATCGCGCTGACCTCGATCCACCAGATCTTCCACTCCGAGCACAACCGGCTGGTCGAGTACATCGACAACGTCCTGAGGACGGACACCACGCCGGGCGCGGCGGCGCGCCTCGCCGACTGGCAGGCGATCGGCGTCAGCGGTCAGCACGGGACCGGCAGCTACGGCTACGGTGAGCGGCTCTTCCAGGCTGCTCGGTTCGTGACCGAGATGGAGTACCAGCACCTGGTCTTCGAGGAGTTCGCACGCAAGGTGCAGCCGGCGGTCCGGCCGTTCCACGTGTACTCACCGGACATCAACCCGGCCATCGAGGCCGAGTTCGCGCACGCGGTCTACCGGTTCGGGCACTCCATGCTCGACGACGATGTCGCGCGCACGAACGTCGACCCGGCCACGGGCAAGAAGAGCGACAACTCGCTGCCGCTGCTCACGGCGTTCCTCAACCCACCAGAGCTGTACGACGGCGGGTCTGCCGGCACGCTCGATGCAGCAGCCGGCGCCGGCAGCGTCTTCATGGGCTCCTCGGACCAGACCGGCAACGAGATCGACGAGTTCGTGACCGAGACCCTGCGCAACAACCTGCTGGGTCTGCCGCTCGACCTCCCGACGATCAACATGACCCGTGCCCGTGAGGCCGGCGTCGCGCCCCTGAACGAGGTGCGTCGGCAGATCTTCGCCCAGACCAACGACGGTCAGCTGGCGCCGTACACGAGCTGGAGCGACTACGGCCAGCACCTCAAGCACCCCGAGTCGCTGATCAACTTCGTGGCGGCCTACGGCACCCACCCGACGATCCTCACCGACGCCGGGCCCGACAAGACGCTGGGTACCGGCGACGACGGTCCGCCCACGTTGCAGTCGCGTCGTGATGCGGCCCGCGCGATCGTGGACCCGCTGCCGACCGACGTTCAGCCGGCCGATGCTGCGGACTTCATGTTCGGCACCGGTACCTGGAGTGATGACGCCAACGGTAGGACCACGACCGGGCTCGACGACGTCGACCTCTGGGTCGGTGGCCTCGCCGAGGTGACCAACCTGTTCGGCGGCATGCTGGGCAGCACCTTCAACTACGTCTTCCAGACGCAGCTGGAGAAGCTCCAGGACGGCGACCGGCTCTACTACCTGGCCCGCACGCCCGGTATGAACCTGCGCACCCAGCTCGAGGGCAACTCGTTCTCCGAGATGATCCAGCGCAACACGACCGGCACGGACTCGCTCAAGGCGGACGCCTTCGGAACCGCCGACTGCAAGTTCCAGCTTGGCAACATCACGACGCCGTACTCGGCGCTCGCGCCCACCGCAGTGCCGGGCTTCCCTGCCGGGACGACGCTGTCGATGACGCAGACCCCGGCCCTGACGCAGCTCACCGGTGCCGGCTCGGTCAACGACGACCCGAGCACCACCGACTGCGACGAGAACCAGCTGCTGCTGGAGAAGCCGGACGGCACGATCCAGTACCGGTCGACCAACAAGATCGACCCCGCCGGGATCAACGGGCAGTCGGTCTACAACGGCACCGACGGCAACGACAAGGTCTTCGGTGGCAACGACAACGACACCTTCTGGGGCGGTCTGGGCAACGACCGGATCGAGGGCAACGGCGGTGACGACATCGCGCTCGGTGGCGAAGGTGACGACATCATCACCGACCTCGACGGTGCGGACGTGCCGAAGGGTGGCCCTGGCAACGACGCCGTCGACGCCGGTCCTGGCGACGACATCCCGATGGGCAACGCCGGGAACGACTTCATCAACGGCGGTGCCAACGACAACGAGTCCTTCGCCGGTCCTGGCAACGACTACGTGATCGCGGGTCAGGGCGCCGACACGGTCTTCGGGGACGGTGGCGACGACTGGCTCGAGGGTGGCACGGGGCAGGACCTGCTCCAGGGCGACCACGGGGCGCCGTTCTTCGACGACCCGGCCGAGAAGGCACCCGGCAACGACATCTTCGTCGGACAACCGGGTGAGAACGACTACGACACCGAGGGTGGCGACGACATCATGGCGCAGAACGCCGCGATCGACCGCAACGCCGGTGCCGGAGGGTTCGACTGGGCCATCCACCAGTACGACACGGTGGGCGGCGACGACGACCTCGAGATCAACCAGCAGCTCGCGGGTCTTCCGCTTCCGATCGTCGTCAACCGCGACCGTTGGCAGGAGACCGAGGCCGACTCGGGCTCGAACTTCAACGACGTGATCCGGGGCGACGCCCTGGAGCGCATCGTGGGTGGGTTCGGGTTCACCGGCTGCGACGCTCTGGACCCGGCGGGTGTTGCCCGCATCACGGGCCTCGGGGACTACGTCACGACGTTCCCGACGTCCCTGGCGGACGTGAAGGCCGTCGCGGCAGCGGGTGACTGCCCGCTGACGGGTGCTCCGGCCAGCGCGACCAACCCGGTCACCGGAGACACGTCTCAGGGCGGTGTCTGGGCCGAGGGCAACATCCTGTTCGGTGGTGGCGGCAGCGACGTGATCGAGGGCCGCGAGAACCAGGACATCATCGACGGTGACTCGGCGCTCCGCGTGGCGATCTCGGTGCGGGCCAACCCGGACGGCACGGGCGCCGAGCTCGGTCGTACCGACCTGATGGAGGGCAAGGCCCAGGGCACCGGCAACTTCGGTCCCGGCACTGCGGGCATGACCCTTCAGCAGGCGGTCTTCGCCGGACTGGTGAACCCGGGCCAGCTGGTCAACGTGCGCGAGATCGTCAAGCCGGACGGTGCCCTGATCGGCGCCACTCCGGACCGCGCGGCTACGGGTGACTGCCCGGCCGCCACGGCGGACCCGGCCACCCCGGTGGACGGTGTCATCGGCTCGACGGTCAAGCTCACTGCAGCCGTCACCAACTGTGACACCGCGGTGTTCTCCGGCGAGCCGACGCTCGGTCCTGCCGGCTACACCGTCGTCGCCAACGCCGATGGCAGCCTCACGGTGACCGACATCGCATCTGCCGCTGCCATCGCTGCCGGGACGCCGTTCCCCAAGGGTGACGGCATCGACACCCTGTGGAACGTCGAGAACCTGCGGTTCTGCATCCACCTGGACCCGGTCCTGAAGACGTGCGACGCGTTCAGGGACGTCAGTGTGGCTCCGAGGGTCGCGCTGTCGGCTACGTCCCTGGCATTCGGGAACCAGGCCATCGGGTCGACCTCGGCGGCGCGGACCGTCACGGTGACCAACACGGGCATCGCCGCTCTGAAGGTGACCGGCGTGACGGTGGCCGGCACGGATCCTGGTCAGTTCACCGCTACCCCAGCGGCCGGCTGTGCGTCGATCGCGGGTGGTGGCTCCTGTCTGGTGTCGGTTCAGTTCAAGCCGACCTCGGCGGGCGCCAAGTCGGCGACGGTCAACATCGCGGACAACGCCGCGGGGAGCCCGCAGACCGTGACGGTCACCGGCACTGGTGTCGCGACCGCTCCCGGGGCACCGCTGATCGGGACGGCGGTCGCGGGCAACGCGTCGGCAACCGTGAACTGGACAGCTCCGAGCAACGGGGGGTCTGCGATCACCGGCTACTCGGTGCGGGTGCTCAACGCAGCCAACCAACAGGTGGGCGCACTTCGTCCCGCCGGCGCGGCGGCGACCAGCCTGGTCGTCACCAACCTGACCAACGGCACGACGTACCACTTCACGGTCACGGCGACCAACGCCATCGGCACCGGCCCGGCCTCGGCGTCCTCCAACGCCGTGACCCCGGCCACCGTGCCCGGCGCGCCGAACATCGGCGGCGCCCAGAACGGCGCCCCGGGAGGTGCGATCACCGCCACGGCCAACTGGACCCCGCCAGGCTCCAACGGTGGGTCGGCGATCACCGGCTACGTGGTGACGGCCCTGCACATGAGCTCGAATGCAAACAACGCCACAGTGCTCGACAGCAGAGATTCGGCAATCCAGCCGGCCACTGCACGGTCGCTGAGCATGACGCTCCCGGTCAATGGCGGCATCTACCGGTTCCAGGTCCGGGCCATCAACGCGGTGGGCTCCGGCCCGCTGTCGGCCCGCTCCGGCACAGCCACGGCACGGTGATGCCAACCCAGCCCCAGCGGAAGTAGCGAACCACCATCTCGGCGAGAGGCACCCCGTCACAGGCGGGGTGCCTCTCGGCTGTGGCGACCCTCGTGACCGGCCCGCGCACAGCCGCCGAGTGCCGGGTCGCCGCGGCCCGCTTACCCAGTTCCAAGGAATTTCCAACCCACCTCCCCGACCGTTGGCCTGTCGTCCGCTAGGAAAGAGCAGGTGTGTCATGACCGCAGCCACGCGTCGTCACGTGGGCAAAGGGATCAGCAAGAAGTCTCGGAGCTCGGATGGGGCACGGCATGGAGTGGCCAGATCCAGGCCGTTCGCCGCGCTCTGCACGCTCGCGCTGGTGCTCGGGCTCGGGCTCCAACTCGGCAACATGCAGCAGGCTGCTGCGGCTCCGGCGAATCCGGCGCCGGTCGGCAACGACTTCGTCGTGACGCCGGGCGACCTGTCGTTCATCCTCAAGCAGATCAAGATCGCCGAGCGGCACGCGACCACGCAGACCGCGTCCGACCCGTGCGGCACCCTGCTCGCCCAGCCCGGTGACGGCATCCCGGACAGCGAGCAGGTCCCTGACGTACTGACGTCGTACGGCCTGCGGACGGTCGACGGCTCCTGCAACAACCTGAAGGCGGCGACCGGCGTGCAGGCGCCCGGACAGCCCAACGGGCAGTTCGCCGGCAACCCGAACCCCTCCTTCTTCGGCGCGGCCAACCAGGTCTTCCCGCGACTCGTGTCGCCTTCCTTCCGAGACGCCGACCCAGCCGGGCCCTTCGGGCCGCCGGGACCGACGTCGTACAAGTCCAAGACCGGAACGGTCGTCGACTCTCACGTGCGGACCGTGAGCAACCTGGTCGACGACCAGACCAGCACCAACCCGGCAGCCCTCGCGGCGGCTGGGCATCCTCAGCGCACGCAGAACCCCGACCAGCCGACCGCGGTCCCGTGCACCACCGACCCGAACCTGGACGCGGTGCCACCCGACCGACGGCATTCCGGCTGGCTGCACGCCGTCCCACCAGACGCTGTTCATCCCGAACGTCACGACCGACACGGGGCTCTCCCCGCCGTACAACTCGCTGTTCACCTTCTTCGGCCAGTTCTTCGACCACGGTGTCGACCAGACCGAGAAGAGCGGCGGCAACGTGTTCATCCCGCTCAACGCTGACGACCCGCTGCGGACCGTGGGCCCGGACGGGATCGCCGGCACCAACTGCGGTACCCCGCAGGCCAAGCACTGTGACGAGGTTCCTGCGAGCCAGGCCTTCATGGTCCTGCCGCGCACCCAGAACCAGCCTGGTCCGGACGGGGTTCTCCATGATGTCCCGCCGACGGCTGCCAATGCTGGTCCGTGCATCGGTGACCCGAATGCGAACCCGCCTGTGCCGCCGCAGCAGAACGTTCCGACAGGCTGTGACGAGAGCCTGGACGACGTCCAGAACGCGTCCAACACCGACACCCCCTGGGTGGACCAGAGCCAGACCTACACCTCGCACGCCTCGCACCAGGTCTTCCTGCGCGAGTTCCGGCCCAACTCCGCCGCCGCCGGCGACCCTGCACCCGGCCCCAACAGCCCAGCGGCCGTCGCGACCGGTTACCTTCTGCAGGGCATCGTCAATGACGACCCGCTGCCCTGCACCAAGCCTGCTCCGGACGTGTGCTACAACGATGGAAACGCTGGCACCGGAAGCCTGTCGACGTGGGCCTCGGTCCGCAAGCAGGCGCACGACCTGTTCGGCATGCTGCTCGTGGACAAGGACGTGCTCAACGTCCCGATGCTCGCGACCGACCCGTACGGCAAGTACCTGCCCGGTCCGAACGGGCTGCCGCAGTACGTCTGCAAGGCCAACTGCGTGTACACCGACCCCGTCACGGGCAACCCGGTCACGACGGGAAGCACCCTGCTCGAGGGCAACCTCGCCCACCCGGTGCCGGTGCCCAACAACGTCGAGTACTTCGGCACGCCGTTCCTGACGGACATCGCGCACAACGCCGACCCGTCACCCGACCCGCAGTCCGGTGTCTCCCCGACGCCGGACCCTGACAGCACGACGCTGGCGGACTTCAGCAAGCAGACGCCGGGCACCTACGACGACGAGCTGCTCGCCGACCACTTCACCTGTGGTGACGGTCGGTGCAACGAGAACATCGCGCTCAGCTCGATCCACCAGGTGTTCCACTCCGAGCACGACCGGTTGGTCACCTACATCGACAACGAGCTGCACGCGTCGCCGGCCAACGGCGGTGCCTCCGACCAGCTGGCCGCATGGCAGGCCACAGGAGTCAGTGGGCCGAGCGGCACCGGCAGCTACACCTACGGTGAGCGACTGTTCCAGGCTGCTCGGTTCGTCACCGAGATGGAGTACCAGCACCTGGTGTTCGAGGAGTTCGCACGCAAGGTGCAGCCGGCGGTCCGGCCGTTCCACGTCTACTCGCCGGACATCAACCCGGCGATCGACGCCGAGTTCGCGCACGCCGTCTACCGCTTCGGGCACTCCATGCTCGACGACAACGTGGCTCGGCAGAACCAGAACGCCGACGGAACCAGGACGGACAACTCGCTGCCGTTGCTCAAGGCGTTCCTGAATCCGCCCGAGTTCTTCGACAAGAACCAGAGCGATCCGACTCATCCGGTCTACACGCCGGAGCAGGCCGCAGGCTCGGTCCTGCTGGGCTCCTCGGACCAGACGGGCAACGAGATCGACGAGTTCGTGACGGAGACCCTGCGCAACAACCTGCTGGGTCTGCCGCTCGACCTGCCGTCCATCAACATGGCACGGGCACGCGATGCCGGCGTCCCCTCGCTGAACGAGACCCGTCGCCAGCTGTTCAACCAGACCAACGACGGTCAGCTGGCTCCGTACACGAGCTGGAGCGACTTCGGTCAGCACCTCAAGCACCCCGAGTCGCTGATCAACTTCGTGGCTGCCTACGGCACCCACCCGTCGATCCAGAACGCCAACACGCTGGTGGCCAAGCGCAACGCTGCGCGGGCGATCGTCGACCCGCTGCCGGCCAATCCCGGTCCGGATGGCATCTTCGGGACCAACTGTGGCAACACGGCGCCGTTCGACCCGGTCACCAACCCCGCCCCGTCGGCGCATGTGCGGACGACGTGCCGGCCGACGTCCAGCCCGCCGACGCTGCCGACTTCATGTTCAGCACGGGCGTCTGGCACAGCACTCCGGACGGGGTCACCACGACCGGCCTGGACGTGGACCCGATCACTGACTCCGCCGACCCGCGCTTCGTCGCGGACGCCGACCAGACGACCGGCGTCGACCTCTGGGTCGGCGGCCTCGCCGAGCTGACCAACCAGAACGGCGGCCTGCTGGGCAGCACCTTCAACTACGTCTTCCAGACGCAGCTGGAGAAGCTCCAGGACGGCGACCGCATGTACTACCTGGCCCGCACGCCCGGTATGAACCTGCGCACCCAGCTCGAGGGCAACTCGTTCTCCGAGCTGATCGAGCGCAACACCGACTACACGAACACGCTGAAGGCCGACGCGTTCGCGACGGCGGACTGCAAGTTCCAGCTTGCCGACATCACCTCGCCGTACTCGACCAGCGCACCCAGCGCTGTGGCGGGCTTCCCGGCAGGCACGACGTTGTCGATGACGCTGCCCGCGCCCTCGACGCTGACAGCCCTCACCGGTGCCGGCACCGTCAACGACGACCCGAACACCGACTGCGACGAGAACCAGCTACTGCTGGAGAAGCCGGACGGCACGATCCAGTACCGCGCCATCAACAAGATCGACCCGGCCGGCATCAACGGACAGTCGGTCTACAACGGATCGGACACTGCCGCTGACCACATCATCGGTGGCGTCGACAACGACACCATCTGGGGCAACGGCGGGAACGACGTCATCGAGGGCAACAACGGTGACGACATCGCGCTTGGCGGTGCCGGCGACGACATCATCACCGACCTCAACGGGGCTGACACCCCCAAGGGCGGGCCTGGCAACGACGCCATCGACGGTGGTCCAGGAGACGACATCCCGATGGGCAACGCCGGTAACGACTTCATCAACGGCGGAGCCAACGACAACGAGTCGTTCGCCGGACCCGGCAATGACTTCGTGATCGCCGGCCAGGGCGCCGACACCGTCTTCGGGGACGGCGGCGACGACTGGCTCCAGGGTGGCACGGGGCAGGACCTGCTCCAGGGCGACCACGGTGCGCCGTTCTTCGACGACCCGGCCGAGAAGGCACCCGGGAACGACATCTTCGTCGGCCAGCCCGGTGAGAACGACTACGACGCTGAGGGCGGTGACGACATCATGGCGCAGAACGCCGCGATCGACCGCAACGCAGGCGCCGGAGGGTTCGACTGGGCCATCCACCAGTACGACACGGTGGGCGGCAACGACGACCTCGAGATCAACCAGCAGCTGGCTGGTCTTCCGCTTCCAGTGGTCGTCAACCGCGACCGCTGGCAGGAGACCGAGGCCGACTCGGGCTCGAACTTCAACGACATCATCAAGGGCGACGCCCTCGAGCGGATCGTCGGCGGGTTCGGGTTCACCGGCTGCGACGCGCTCGACCCGGCAGGTGTCAACCGGATCACGGGCCTCGGGGACTACGTCACGACGTTCCCGACGTCCCTGGCCGACGTCAAGGCGGTCGCGGCCGCGGGTGACTGCCCGCTGACCGGTGCTCCAGCCTCGGCGACCAACCCGGTCACCGGAGACACGTCCCAGGGCGGAGTCTGGGCCGAGGGCAACATCCTGCTCGGTGGCGGCGGTAGCGACGTGATCGAAGGTCGCGAGAACCAGGACATCATCGATGGCGACAGCGCCCTGCACATCGCGATCGTCGTCCACGCCAACACCGACGGGACCGGCGCCGTGCTCGGTAGCACCGACCTCATGGAGGACAAGGCGCTCACGGGCGACTTCGGCCCCGGAACGACGGGGATGACGCTTCAGCAGGCCGTGTTCGCCGGCAAGGTGGACCCGGGTCAGCTGGCGGCGTCGCGGTTCATCGTCGAGCCGGACGGCTCTCCGATCGGTGCCTCTGCGGCCCGGGCCCTGGCGGGCGACTGCCCGGCCGCGACGCTGGACCCGGCCACCCCGGTGGACGGAGTCGTGGGTTCGACGGTCAAGCTGGCCGGCACGACCAACTGTGACACCGCGGTGTTCTCCGGGGAGCCCGCGGTCGGCGCGGCCGGCTACACCGTCCAGGCGAACCCTGACGGCAGTGTCACGGTCACGGACACCGCGTCCGCTGCCCTCATCGCCGCTGGCACGCCTTTCCCGAAGGGCGACGGCATCGACACGCTGTGGAACGTCGAGAACCTGCGGTTCTGCATCCACCTCGACCCGGTTCTGAAGACGTGTGACGCGTTCGAGGACCACCCGGTGAGCGGGTTCACCGCGCCGGCCGCACCGCTCAACGTCACCGCGCTGGCTCTCAATGGTGCCGCCCTGGTGTCGTGGTCCGAGCCGGCCGGGTCCAACGTCGTCTCCTTCGACGTCAAGGCGTTCGACGGCTCCACCGAGGTCAAGCAGGTCAGCGTTCCCGGGACGGACAGCTCGGCGACCATCACCGGGCTGCCCAACGGCACGGCGCTGACCTTCAGGGTGCGCGCCAACGGCCACGGTGGTGGCTCGGACAGCGCGCCGTCCGCACCGGTGACTCCGACTGCTCCGGCGGCGACGGCACCGGATGCCCCGTCGATCGGGACGGCCACGGCCGCCGTGGGGGGCGCCAACGTCACCTGGAGCGCGCCCGCCAGCGACGGCGGTGCAGCGATCCAGTCCTACAAGGTGGAGGTGCTCGACAGCTCCAACGCCGTGATCAAGACCGTGACGGTCAGCGCTCCGGCCACCAGCACGACGGTGACCGGCCTCACGCCGAACACGGTGGTCCGGTTCCGGGTGACCGCCATCAACGGTGTGGGTGCGAGTGTCTCGAGCACGACGTCCAACCCGGTGACCGTGATCGGCGACATCATCGCCCCGACGGTCAGCAACCGGACGCCGGCAAGCACCGCCACCGGGGTGCCGACCAGCACGCTGGTGACCGCGTCGTTCAGTGAGCCGGTCCAGGGTGTCTCGGGCACCACGTTCACCTTGCGGAACACGGTGACCGGGACTGCGGTCGGCGCGACGGTGACACTGAACCCGGGTGGCACCTCGGCCACGCTCAAACCGAACGCGCCACTGGCGAACGGGACCCAGTACACCGTCACGTTGACGGGTGGGTCGAGCTCGATCAGGGACACGGCAGGCAACGCGATGGCGAGCACGACCTGGACCTTCCGGACGGCGGCGGACGTGAAGGCGCCCACCGTCACCAGCCGGACGCCTGGGCCGGGTGCGACCCACGTGGCGACCAACGCCAAGGTCGTGGTCGTGTTCAGTGAGCCGGTGAAGGGTGTCACGGCCAACACCCTCGTGTTGACCAACCTCGGGAACGGCAAGAAGGTCAACGCCACCGTCACCCTCAGCGCGAACGGGAGGACCGCCACGCTGAAGCCGAACGCGAAGATCGCGAGCGGCCGTCAGTTCCGGGTCCAGGTCACCAACGCCATCCGGGACCTGGGCAACAACCGGCTGGCAGCCCTGACCTGGAAGTTCCACACCTGAGGAGGTAGCTGAAGCACGCACAGGTGCCCGCGGACATGGTCCGCGGGCACCTGTGCGTCCAAGGTGCCCACAAGGCGTACGCCGTTCCATTGACCCATGTCTCTCGCGCATGCCACCCGACCGACCCGGCTGAGCCGGTCGTCCTACTTCGCCAGCGGCCTGCTGCTGCTCGCCACCGTCGTCGGCGGTGTGCGGGCCACGGCACTGCTGACGGCTCACGACGACGCGCAGTCGCTGCGGTTCGCCGGCGCGACCTGGACCGTCACCGATGTCGCACAGGTCGTGGGAGTGGCTCAGCGGGACCTGATGGGCGGGATGGGCCACAACATCGGTGGCTACGTCTCCGACTCACAGATGATGGTCCGGGTGTCGTTCCTCGTCTCCGCCGGCGACCAGCGCGCGGGGTTCGACCCCACCCAGCTGAGGGCCTACGAGGTCGGCAAGAGCACCCCGATCCTGCCGACCGGTGGTTCTCTCGGCACCGGCGTGCTCCCGCCCCACGCAGACGTCGAAGGGACCGTCACGTTCGTGGTCTCCCGCGATGGCGGCCATCTGATCCTGCGCGCCCCCGGGTCGTCGGACGACGTCGACCTGACGACCGTCGACCAGGCCCCGGCCGGCACGGGCGGCGACCACCAGCACCACGAGCACTGAGGGAGCGCTGCGATGTCACAGATCTCGTCCGCCCGACCCACGGGTCCTGCCGACGACACCCTGCTCGTCCTGGGTGACCTCGTCGTCGCACTCCTGTGCGCCCTCGCCGGATCGATGTGGCTCCTCGCCGTCGAGCCGGGTGCGCATGCCGGGCACGAGCAGGGCAGTGTCGCCCAGCTCGCTGCCATGCTGGGATGTACGGCGGCGTTCGTGCTCGTCGCTCTTCCCGTGACCGCCCATGTCGCCCGTGCCCGTCGCGCCAGCACCCCGCGTGGGGACGTCGTCGTACAGGCGCCGGTCGTGGCGCTCGCGGTCGCGCTGGGCGCCTGGCTGCACGCTGGGCTCCACGGCCTCCACGAGTCGCCGTTGAGCGTGCTCGCGGATGCGGCCACGGTGCTCATGGCGGTCCTCCCCGTCCTCGTCCTGGGTCGTGGCTTCCCAGGACGACTGCGCGCGCTTCCGACTCGACGCCTCCTCGCGGTCGCGATCGGCGCCGCGCTGGCGGCGGCGGTCGCCGGATTCGGCGGCGCGGCAACGTCCGCGGCGTCAGCGGCAGCTACCCCCGGCTGCCTGTCCGGCGGCCCCGTCGACCGATCCTTCGACGTGGCCGCGATCGATGTCGACATCACCACCAACCGGTACGGCGACCACGACCCCGGCGGCCACATGTACGCCCTCACCAGCGCCATCCCGGCGATCCGCGCCGAGGAGCAGAGCAGGCAGGTCTCGATCGGGCTCCGCGACGACCCGATCCAGCCCCTGGTGATCCGGGCGAACGAGGGGGACTGCGTCTCGATCACGTTCACCAACAAGGCCGCCGACGGCGACCTGGGGATGCACATCGACGGCCTCGAGTACGAGGCCTCGTCCTCCGGCGACCAGCTGGGTACCAACCCCTCGTCCGCGGTCGCGCCGGGGCAGACCGTGGAGTACCGGTACTCGGTCCCCAACGACCCGCGCGAGGAGGGTGGTCACTACATCCACCCAGGACCGGGCAACCGGGCTCTCATCGACCATGGTCTGTTCGGGTCCCTGATCGTGGAGCCGCCGGGCTCGACGTACTGGGACGCCAGCACCTTCGGCAAGCCTCTGGTCTCCGGCTGGGAGGCCATCATCAAGCCGGCCGGCGTGGATGTGGCCTGCATGCCCACCAGCGCGACGCCCACCTGTGGTTTCCGCGAGGCCGTCCTGCTACACCACGAGTTCGGCAACGACAACGAGACACTGACCGCCGCCAACGGCACGAAGCTCCCCCTGGTGGACAACACCACCGGCTCGTACCGACCCGGCGAGTTCGCCCTCAACTACCGCAGCGAGCCCTTCCGCAACCGGCTTCTCGACTTCCCCAAGGAGAAGAGCCACGCCTACAGCTCCTACACCTTCGGTGAGCCGTCGACCCCGATGATGCGGGGCTACCTCGCGGACCCGACCAAGATCCGGATCATGCACGTCGGTGCGGAGAAGTTCCACATCTTCCACCTGCACGGCGGCGGCGACCGCTGGCGCTTCAACCCCGTGTCCGACGCGTCCTACAACTACGCCGACACCGGGCTGCGCAAGGACCCGCCGACGGTCGGGTCGCCCTCGCAGCGCCTCGACTCCCAGTCCATCGGCCCGGGCGAGTCCTACAACCTCGAGATCGAGGGGGGAGCCGGCGGCGTCCAGCAGTCGGCGGGCGACTTCCTGTACCACTGTCACATCGCCAAGCACTACGTCTCGGGCATGTGGGCCTTCTGGCGGGTGTACGACACGCGGCAGCCCGACCTGGTCCCGCTGGCGGACCGGCCGCTGCCACCCAAGGCGGTGGAGTCGACGGGCCTGATCGGCAAGACCTTCAACGGCACGAAGATCACGGCCAAGAACCTCGGCGGGTGGATCCAGCCGCAGCTACCGCCGTCGGGCATCCCCGCCAACAAGCAGGACGCCACGGTGCTGAACTGGAAGGTCGCCGGGACGGCCAACAAGCCGGTGTACCTGGGTGCACCCGCCGATCCGACGGTCTACACGGACTCCCCGATGGGCTTCCCCGGACAGCCCAACCTGTTGGCGATCGACCGGAAGCACATGGTGGGCAACCGTCCGGCCATCCTGTTCAACCCCGTCAACGGTCGCCCGGCCTATCCATTGCTCCGGACCCACATCGGAGGACGTCCACCGTTCACGCCGAACGGCCACTCGGGGGCTCCCTGGCTCGGCGAGGACGCCAACCAACCCGTGCACGGCAGTCGTCCCGACCCCTGGGCCAAGCGCAAGGACGGGCTCTGCCCGGCGGGTCGCACGGAGCGCACCTACAACGTCGTCGCGATCGCGAAGCCGATCCGGCGTACGCCGAACTTCGTCGACAACGACGGACGGATCTTCGTCCTGGCCCATGACAAGAACGCCACCCTCGCCGACGGCGACCGTGGCGAGCCACTGGCCATCCGGGCCAACCAGGGTGACTGTGTCGCGATCACCCTCACCAACGAGATCCCCGACAACAAGGTGTTCGACCACTTCTCCAAGGTGAGCATTCACATCCACCACGTGCAGTTCGACGTCCAGGGCTCCGACGGCGTCAGTGCGGGCTATGCCTACGAGCACTCGGTCCGCCCCTACCAGCTGTCGTCGGCGACCCTCACCGCGCCCGTGGCCAAGGGGAGCACCACCCTGCATCTGTCGTCGATCAGCGGCCTGACTGGCACCGACGCCAACGGCAGGACCGACAAGAAGTGGATCGCCGTCGGTGAGGGCACCGAAAGCATCGACATCAAGCAGATCAGGTCGGTGAACGCGAGCACCAAGACCGTCACGCTGATGACAGGGCTGGGCTCCGGCCACCCGGAAGGGCAGTACGCGGGCACCGAGTTCCTGCAGGAGCGGTGGTACCCGGACGTGATGCTGGACAACATCTTCTGGCACGACCACGTGGACGGGATCCACGGCTGGGGCCACGGCATGGTCGGGCAGCTGATCATCGAGCCCAAGGGCTCGACCTGGACCGATCCGGTGACCGGCAAGCCGGTGGACTCGGGGACCTACGTCGACATCAACACCCACAACGCCCTGGCTCCGGGGCTGGTCAACGGCAGCTTCCGGGAGCTCGCGCTGTGGACGATCAACGACAACGACGGTGACACGTACTCGACGCTGAACCTGAAGGCGAACCCGCTGATAGACAGACCCGACCAGGCCAACCAGTTCAGCTCCTGGAAGTACGGCGACCCGATCACGCCGCTACCACGGCTGTATCCCAACGACCCCCTCGTGGTCCGCACCGTCAGCATCTCGCCGACCCTGGACACGCTCCACCTGCTGGGTGGGCGCACCGTGCTCGAGCCGCGGCTGACCGCGCCCGACGCCAACGGCAACCCGAGCCCCGAGGGCACGATCATCGACACGGTGCACGGAGGCATCAGCGAGCGGTACACCCTGGTGTTCAACGGCGAGTCGCCGAACATGCGGATGCAACCCGGTGACTACCTGTACGCCAACGGCCTGCAGCACCGGTTGCAGGACGGCGCGTGGGGGATCATGCGGATCCTCCCCGGGCTGGTCGACGACCTCCAGCCGCTGGACGGCGTCCCGACGCCGACGACGCCGTACACGATGCCGACGCCCACGGGCCAGGCGCCGCCTCCCTCCGACGGACCGGGCAACCCCTGTCCCGACGGTGCGCCGACCCGATCGTTCGACCTGACCGCCATGGACCGGTCCAACAACAACGCCAACGGCGGCAGGACGGCGTACGTCCCGACCAGCGACGCGGCGGCGATCAAGGCCCGCACCAAGAACCCCGAGCCGTTGGTCATGCACGTGGTGGCGGGGGACTGCGTCAAGGTCACCCTGCGCAACCAGCTGTTGAGCCCGGTGGGCTTCGCGGTGGGCAAGCTCATCCGCGAGGGCGGGTCGGGCGGCGTCAACGTCGGCTTCTCGACCGACCAGAACGTCGCTCCCGGCGGAGTCCGGAACTACGTCTACTACGTGCCGTCCGACCAGATCGGCAGTGCCGCGATCGGTGACCTGGCCAGCACGACCACGATGAAGCGCGGCCTCTACGGGATGGTCGTCGTGGCGCCCGCCTCGACGGTTCCCGGCCAGCCGACCATCTTCCGCGACCCGACCACCGGTGCCCTGAAGGACCTCGGTGCGCAGGTGCTGGTGCGGGCGCCGGGGAACGTGCCGGCCAACTACCGTGACTTCTCGGTGACGCTGGCCGACGACGACGTCCAGATGGGCCGCGACACGATGCCGTACCCGACCAATGCCAATCCCGGAGCGACGTTGGTCAACTACCAGAGCGCGCCCAGCCTGAACGGCGACCTCGACTTCACCGACCCGGGCCCGGTGCCGTGGTTGAGCGGGTACGTCGGCGATCCTGAGCTCGTCCACGTGCTGATGGCTCCCGGCAGCGAGAACAGCCACGTGTTCTCGCTCGGAGGACTGCGCTGGCCGCAGGACCCGCGCGTCCCGAACTCCAACTGGATGACCCATCAGGGCATGGCAGGCTGGGAGACGTTCGACCTTCAGGTGGTCGGTGGCGTGGGCGGCGGTCACCCGGGCGACTACTTCTACGGCGACACCCGGCTGCCGTTCACCCAGGTCGGGGCCTGGGGCCTCCAGCGAGCCCTCCCTGTCGACAACTGCTCGATCCTTCGCGTCGACGCGAGCACCTGCTGAGTGCGCACGGGCCATCCAAGGAATCCACAACCGACGCGAGGGACGATCGCCGCATGAACGGGGACCGCACTGTCGTGCGCAGCGCCGGGCCGGTGGCGCGCTGCGCCGTGGCCTCGACCCTGGCAGGAGCAGCCATCATCCACGCGACCGTGGTGGGCGAGCACCTCGCGGAGTGGGCTCCCGCCGGGCTGTTCTTCCTGGTCCTGGTGCTGCTCGAGAGCGCCTTGGGCGTTCTCGCGCTGCTGGCCTGGAGCAGGCTGACGGCGATCCTGGTACTGGTGACCAGCATCGGGACGGTCGCAGTCTGGGCGGTGTCCAGGACCGTGGGAATGCCGTTCGGACCCGCCGGCTTCCGGGTACCAGAGTCCGTCGGAACGGCGGACCTGGTCTGTGGAGGGCTGGAGCTGGTCGCGGCCGCAGTGTGCGCGTTCTCCCTGACGCCGCGGCCGGTCGCGGCCGGTTCCGGTCGGCTCGACCACAGGGTCACGAGGGCTGTCTCCGCGAGTGCGGTCGTCGCGTCCGTGGCCATGGTCACGGCGCTGGCGGTAGCACCCGCCCTGTCGGGCGAGCAGCACCACCACCACGACGGTGCTGCCACCCACCTCACCCTGCACCGTTAGGTGTCGGCCCGCTGCCGGGCCGCGGACGCGACGCTCGCCAGGTACGGATCTACGTGGGGATCAGGATGTCGTCGTGCTCGAGCACCTGCTCCTCGCGGGCTGTCGCCGGCAGTGACGCACGCAGCTCGGTGCCCCCGGCCGAGGCCTGCTTGACGGTGAGCTCGCCACCCAGGTCGGTCATCACGTCCCGCAGGATCCGGAGGCCGAAGTGCCCCGTCTCCTGGTCCGCAGCCCGCGGCTTGCCTGGCCGGCCGTCGTCACGCACCGCGATCTCGACCCCGGACAGCGGTGTCACCCGCACCCACACGAGCGCGTGCTCTGCGCCCGAGTGGCTGACCACGTTGATCAGCCCCTCGCGCACCACTCGGTAGGCGAGGCGTGCGTACGCCGGCTCGAGGTCCTCGGTCCCGCGAGTGGACACGGTGACGTCGATCCCCTTGCGGCCGGCCCAGTCGGCGAGCTCGGTGAGGGCGGCGTCGAGGCCGTCCTTCTCCAGCGACGGCGGGTACAGGTCGGCCAGGATGTCCCGGAGCTGGCGGACGTCGGACTTGATGAGGTCCGTCGCCTCCAGCAGCGTCGAGCGAAGCTCGGCCTCGTCGGCGTTCTTCGGCTCCGTCGGCGTGACGGAGGGCAGGACGTAGGCGAGCCCCGCGAGGTCCTGGATGACGCCGTCGTGCAGCGTCCGGGTCATCCGCCGGCGCTCGAGGTCGGAGGCGCGCAGCGCGTGCTGCAGCATCCGGTCGCGCTCCCTCGTGCTGTTCGCCAGACGCCGGGCCAGGGACACCCCGAGGGGCACGATCGCCACCATCAGCAGCAGAAGGGCTCCCAGTGAGAGCGGCGCGAGCCGGCTCAGGAACGCGTCGTACCGGGTGTCGATCGAACTCGCCGACCAGTAGCTCTCCACGATCACCGGCTTGTGATCCTGGCCGAGGGTGCCGACGTAGACCTCGAGCATGCCCGGCTTGCCCAGACCGTCTCCGTCACCCGACTTCTCCGACGTGGATGCCCAGGAAAGCGTGAAGTCGTTCGTCGGCTGGTCGGCGACCTGCTGGGGGACCGCCATCGTGCGCCCGGCGATGTGCGGCTCGTCTGCCCAGATGATCGTGCCGTCGGGATCCCACACCTTGATGTGGGAGAGCGTCCCGAGCCTCAGCCGGTTTCGCATGATCGTGTCGAAACGGCGGACCGCGCCGGGACGGCCTTCGCGGAACGCCTGCGTCACCAGCGGCGCTGCAACGCCCTTGGTGAAGATCTCGCCACGCACCTCGGCATCGTGCAAGGACTGTTGCGTGGACAGCTTGCTCGCGACTCCGAACGTCGCGATCCCGACGATGAGGAGTGCGACCGCACACCGGCCGATGAACTGGACGATCGCCCCCCGGGCCACCCGGTCCGGGTCGTAGGGGATCGTCGGCGTGCGGGTCACGCGTGGCCCATGCCCGGTTCGATCAGGCCGTAGCGCATGGCGACCACGACGGCTTGCAGCTGGGAGTGCACCCCCAACTTCGCCAGCACGTTCTTGACATGGCCCCGGCAGGTGTGGACCGAGATCGACATCTCCTTGGCGATGACTGTGAGGTCGGAGCCGTCCGCGAGCATCCGCAGCACCTCGCGCTCACGCTGGGTGAGGTCGGGCCCCGGAGCAGCGCGCCCGCTCTCCCTGACCAGCTGGTGGAGCAGCTTCGGGTTCACCGCCAGGCTGCCCGGCTCGGAGGCGCGGATGGCGTGCAGAAGGTCGTCGAGGTCGCCGTCCTTCGCCAGGAGCGCGGTCGCTCCCGCCAGGCTCGCCCGCCGCATCAGACTCGCGTCGATGAAGGCGCTGAGCACGACGACGCGGACGTCGGGGTCCTCGGCCACCACCGCGGTCGTCGCGTCGACCCCGTCGCCGTCGGGCAGCCGCACGTCCATCAGGACGACATCGGGACGCAGCTTGGTGAACATGCGTCGAGCCTCGGACAACGACGACGCGGTGCCGATACAGCTCAGGTCGGTCTCCTGCCGCAGCGCTCGTTCGACGAGCTGCGCAAAGACGACGTGATCATCGACGACGAGTACTCTCGTCGTCGACCTTCGGTCGCCGGCTGTCTCGATCTCGGACGCCGACGCAACGATGTGTGCCATACGTGGTGCTCCCCCCGCACAGGCCCCCCGAGCCCACGCGTACAACTTGCACCCAGTGTGAGGTGGACCACACGGGGGGTGCAACCCTCAACGTGAGGGGATCGCCTGGTCCGTTCGGGCCAGGGGCATCACCCCCCGGACCGGCGGGTGTCGCGGCGCTCAGGCCGTCTGGGCGAGGACCCGGACCGCGGTGGTGGCCAGCTTCGCGTCCTGCGAGGGCACCCGCACACCGGGCACGCTCTCGAGCGCCTGGCGGAGCAGACGCAGCAGCAGGTCGAGCTCCTGTGACTGGGTCACGCGGCGGTTGTCGTCCTGGGAGCGGAGGATCTGCAGATAGAGCTCCTGGCTCCCCGCCGACGGCTGCTCGCCGAGACCGTCGAGCAGCACCTCGCGGAGGGCGGAGTACGCCCGCAGCGCCTCGCCGCGCTCGCCGGCGAGCCAGTGCGCGCGGATCAGGTGCTGCCACCCCGCCTCGCAGTAGGACTCCCGCTCGATCACGTGGCGGGCCAGGCGACGCGCCGCGTCATGCTCCCCGAGCTGGTTGGCGAGACCTGCGACCGGGGCGAGAGTCTCGGCGAGCTCGCGGTCGAAGATCTCCCGCGCGGCAGCAGCCCAGGCGGCGTACGGCTCACTCGCGAGCAACGGCCCGCGCACCACGTCCAGCGCCTGCAGCGCCCGCCGGACACGCTCGGTACCGGCCGTGGCCGGGCAGCTCAGTGCGCGGAACAGGTCGACGTCCACGCGGACGTCGTCTCCCTCGAGCACGTAGCCGCGGTCCCGCGTGGACAGCGCCGAACGCCGGCCACCGACCAGGCCGAGCCGCTTACGGAGCACGCAGACGTAGCTCTCCAGTGTGCCCACGTAGGTCGCAGGCGGTGTGCCTTCCCAGATGTGGTCGGCCAAGACCTCCTTGGGCACCGACTTCCCCGCGTTCAGTGCCAGGATCTCGAGCACCTGGCGAAGACGTCCCCCCAAAGAAGCCTCGGGGATCAGTACCCCGTCGACCTCTACCTTCGTTGACCCCAACAAGCTGATCTCGATCATGGGACCCCCCTTCCCAGGTCATACGATGACGGTCAAAGTTGACCGTCGACCAGCCCCACGCGGAGGGTGCGGCGTACCGAAAATGGGTTGGTTCATCGGGACTACCCGACCTGGGGTACGCGACGGCGGAGCAACCGGAGGGCGGCGTCTGCGGTGCGCTGATCGTGGCGCCCGATCTGCCCGCGGCGTACGTTGGAGGAGTCACGTCCGGAGGAGGGTCCCATGCAGCTCACCCGGATCACCGCGACGCTCGGCGCGTTCGCGCTCGGCGGAGTCCTGGTTGCCAGCACCACCAGCGGCGTGGGGGCGTCCGCCTCGGTGGATCACCAGCGACCTACACCTGTTCATGCTCATGCACGCATCACGTTGCATGGCACCTCCTTCGTACCGGCACCCAACAAGTTCAACCCGAACAGCAAGGTGCCGAGGGGACTGCACTGCTGGTCGCCCAGGATGTCGTTGTAGGCGTCGGTCCGGACTCGCACACCGCACTCACGGGGCCAGGTGACCTCGACGCTTCCGGGTCGGCGGCGTACGTTGGAGGCCTCACGTCCGGAGGAGGATCTCATGCAGCTCACCCGGATCACCGCGACACTCGGCGCCCTCGCACTCGGCGGGGTCCTGGTCGCCAGCACCACCAGCGTGGGCGCGTCCGCCTCGGTGGAGCACCAGCGTCCCGCTCATGCGCGCACCAACACCGTGCACGATCGGATCGCCCCGTCGCCGCACATGGTGCGCCTGCACGACAACATGCGGATGGGGAGGCACTGCGTCTCCTCCCGGATGTCGATGTAGGGGTCGTCCGGGTCTCGCGCACCCACTCGGGCCGTCTCGGCCCACGTGCCGGCCGACCCTCAGCGGCCACCGTTGCCGGTCAGGGGCTAGGGTCGGCTCATGAAGGCCCGTCTCGTGCTCCCCGTGGTGTCCCTCCTGCTCGGCGCCTCGCTGGTGGGATGTGGTGGCAACAACAAGCCGGCGGTGTGCGGATCCGTCGATACCCTCAAGGGGTCGCTCGGCGACCTGAAGAACATCAGCCTGACGTCGTCGGGCGCCCTGAGCTCGCTGCAGACCCAGCTCACGACCGTCAAGACCGACTTCGACGCCGTCAAGACCGACGCGAAGTCGCAGTTCGGGACCCAGGTCACCGCCGTCGACACGTCGTACGCAACCCTCAAGACCAGCGCCGACGCAGCCACGTCCGCACCCTCGGCGGCGAGCATCGCCACAGCCGCTGCGGCCGCGTCCGCGTTCGTCTCGAGCGTGCAGACCCTCGTCACGGACGTCCAGGCCACCTGCTAGTCACCAGCGCCACTGAGCATCACGCCCGATGGAGACGGTCAAGGGATCCTCGACCGGCGCCTCGAGCCAGCTCCGCGGCGGGCGGTCACCGACGTGGCGGAGCCGGACCCTGACCGGAGAGGGGCCCCCGCCGGCACCCCCCAGGTAGCCGGCGGGGACTGGCCCCGTGGGTAAAGATTCGTGGAACCGAGGGATTCTGGCCAGATCTGTTCCCGAATTGCCTCCGAACGGGCAACAAATTCGCCATACTCGTGTCAACGGCTTCTCAACCCCCCAGAGAAGCCAGCCGCTACCCCCCTGCGGCGCGAAGTGCCCCCCGCCGCAGTCGCGGCCGGGGGCTCTTCTCATTTCAGGCGCAGGCGAGCGGGGCGCGCACCGGGTCTGGCCGTGGGAAAGCGCGGCACGTGCGTGAGGCGGCTCCGGTCCGGCGCTGTGACCTGTCGCGGGTCGGGATGGCCCCTGAAGAGACGCGGTCTGATCGAGCCGCGCCTCTCACAGGTCCACGACGAGCGCGCGATGGTCGGAGACTGGCAGTTCGGCCACACGGGCACGGAGGGGGACCAGGCCCCCCGTGGAGAGCACGTGATCGATCTGCACCCGCGGTGCTCGAGAGGGGAACGTGGCACCTGTCGCCAGAGCCTCCATGCCGGTGATCCGGTGGGCCCGCCGCGGTCCCATGTTGAGGTCGCCGATGAGCATCAGCGGGTGCGGTCGCGGGGTCAGGTGCGCCATGAGACGGCGCAGCTGTCGGCCGTTCCAGGGCCACAGGAACGACAGGTGTGTCGTCACCACGTCGATGCGCCCGCGCGGTGTGTCCACCTCGGCGACCACCGCGACCCGCGGCTCGTCCCGCACCCAGCCGGGCACCAGGTGTCCCTCAGCCCGGTGGGGGACCTGGACCGGCGCCGCGGGCAGACGCACGACCCGCCATCCGAGTACGTCGTACCGGCTGAGGAATGCAACGCCGTACGCCGGCTCGTCGGGCGGCTCCTGCCCGGTTGCCGGTGACCAGCCGTGCGGCCTGCCGGACAGGGCTGCGACGAAACGGTGGTGGCGGGCCCCCATGGCGTCGGCGGCAAGGGCGGTGAGGTCCGCGTGGCGCGAACGTGGCTGGTTGCGGTCGACCTCCTGCAGTCCGAGCAGGTCGGCGTCGAGGACGCGGATGGCCCCGCGGAAGCGTTCCTCGTCGAACAGCCCGCCCGTGGGAGACCCCCCGTTGAGGATGTTGAACGTCGCGATCCGCACGCCTGCCTGCTCTGGTCTCTACTCCGCCGGGAAGCCGGCGACCACCGCGGGACTATCCGGCCGGGGGAGGGGCGGGGAGGTCGGCCAGGGCCTTCGTCATCCAGCGCTGCAGGAACACGCCCCGGTGCACATCGAGCGGGTGAGCGATGCCCGAGCCCACCGCCTGGGCGAGCGCCGTGGTGATGGACTCCTGCACGCCCGCGTCGTCGTCGCTCCTCGCGCCGTCGAAGGTCACGGGACCGTCCTGCGTACGGGCCTCGATCCAGAACGGAGCGGGGTCGCCCGGAGCTGTGATCGACAGGGCGACCTGGGATACGGCCCCACCTCGATGTTCGAGGGTCAGTCCCAACCAGCGCAGTGGGTCGCCCACCGCCGTGACGCCAGTGACCGGACCGAGGGCGGCGTCGAGGAGGTCGATCGCGTGCGGCGCCAGGTCGAACATCGCACCCAGCTCCACCCGCCATGGCGTCGCGAACGGGTTGCCCGGAAGTGCGGCTCCCGAGACGAAGCTCGCCAACGCACCGAGGGCCCTCCCGTCCTGCGCACGGGCGACGAAGTCGCGGCCCTCGGCGGTGAAGCGGTTGCGCAGGACCATCAGGCTCTGCACCCCTGACGCGTCGACCGCGTCGGCGATCGCCTCCGCCTCCGGCAGGGTGAACGCCAGCGGCTTCTCCAGCAGGAGGTGCTTGCCCGCGTGCGCCGCGCGAGGGGCCAGCAGGGCCTGCACCGGGGGTGGGACCGCGAAGGCGACGGCATCACAGACGGCGAGCAGGTCGTCGAACGACGCGGCGTGCTGGGCGTCGTACGACGTCGCGAGCTGCTCCGCCGCCTCCGGGCGCCGCGCCCACACCGCCGCCAGGCTGGTCTGCGGACCCGATGCGAGCATCGGGGCATGGAAGAGATCGGCCCACGGGCCGGCTCCGACGAGGCCCACTCTCAACGTCATGACGTCCCACTCCTCGGGCTCGAGACAGGCAGTTCCACCACGAAACGCGCTCCACCCAACGGTGAGTCGCCGACCTGGACGCGGCCCCCATGAGCGTGGACGATCTCCGAGACGATGGCTAGTCCGAGGCCCACCCCGCCACGAACTCGGTCCCGCGAGTCATCGAGCCGGACGAAGCGCTCGAAGATGTCGTCGCGTCGATCCGGCGGGACGCCCGGACCGTCGTCGTCGACGGTGAGGACCGCGACGTCTCCTGCCCTCGTCGACAGCGAGACCCGAACGATCTCGCGCGCGTGACCTGCCGCGTTCTGGACCAGGTTGCACACGACCTGCTCCAACAGGGCGGCGTCGCCGGAGAGCTGCACCGGCTCGACCGCGCTGGTGTCGATGGCGACGGCGCCATCCGCGCCGATCCAGCCGACCCCGGTGTCGACGATGTCGTCGAGGTCCACGAGGGAGAGCCGAAGCCACGAGTCGTCTGCACCGGCGCGGGCAAGCAGGAGCAGCTGGTCCACGAGAGCCTCCATCCGGGCCGTCTCGTGGAGCATGTCGCCCACGCGACCCTGTCCGCCCGTCCAGTCGTGGTCCCTGGCGGTCTCGAGCTGAACCCGCAGGCTCGCGATCGGGCTGCGCAGCTCGTGGGCGGCGTCGGCAACGAACCGTCGTTGGTTCTCGGCGCTGAGCTGGAGGCGTCCGAGCATCTGGTTCACGGTGCGAGCCAGCCGGCCGATCTCGTCGTGCTGCACCGGTGTCGGAACCCTCAGGTCGAGGCTCTGTCCCGAGATGGCATCGGCACGGGTGCGGATCGCGTTCACGGGCGCGAGCGCGCGGCCGATGGCCAGCCACATCACGGCCGCGAGCACGCCGACGAGGAGAGAGAGGCCGATCCCTCCGATCCTGGTCGCCGCACTCATCGCATGCTCCACGTCGTGGACCGGGACCGCGACGAAGACGGTCGCCGTGCCCGTGGGCGTCGAGACTCCCCGCGCGATCACGCGGTACGGCCCCGGTACGGCGACAGGGAGTCGGGACACCTCGACCACGTGGGTCTCGCCCGCCCTGCGCTCGGGAAGCCCGAGCCCCCCTTGGCCATCGAGGTCTGCGGTTGTGGTGAGGACCTGACCGCCCTTCACGACCTCCGCCGGTGTCTCGGGGTCCTCCATCTCGGGCAGCGTCGTCGGCAAGGTGCCGTGAGCCGCCAGCCCGGCAATCTCCTGGGCCCGATCCTTTCCCACGTCGTCGGCGGCCCCGAGCAGCTCAGACTCCAGGGACACCATGATCAGCACACCGCCGAGCGCGACGGCGATGGCCACGACGAGCGCCGTGAGGAGCGTGATCCGAAGACGCAACGACACCCGATGCCGCCAAGGGAGCGTGTCGCCTGCCTCGGACATCAAGGGCCTTCGAGGACATAGCCCTGGCCGCGCACGGTCTGGACACTGGCCGTGCCGAACGGCGCATCCACCTTGCGGCGCAGGTATCCGACGTACACCTCCACGACGTTGGCGTCTCGCGCGTACCCCACGCCCCACACGTGGTCGAGGATCTCCTGCTTGGTGCGTGGTCGGCCCCGATTGCGCATCAGGTACTCGAGCAGAGCGAACTCACGCCGCGTCAGCTCGATGGGTGTCTCTCCGCGCCGTAGCGTGCGTCGGCGCGGGTCGAGGACGAGATCGTCGACCACGATCTCGACCGGGTCGCCGGAGGCAGCCCGCCTCAACAGTGCGCGACAACGAGCCACGAGAACCTCGTACGAGAAGGGCTTGCGGAGGTAGTCGTCAGCACCCAGGTTGAGTACGTCGGTCTCGTCCGAGACCCCATCTCGTGCCGTCAGGACCAAGATGGGGGTCCAGACGCCCTCCGCCCTGAGGCGGGTGCAGACCTCCGCTCCGGAAAGGTCGGGAAGCATCAGGTCGAGGACGATGACGTCTGCCTGGCGCTCCTTGGCCCGTTGGTAGCCAGAGTGCCCGTTGTGGCACAACGTCACCGTGAAGCCACGAGACCTGAGGCCCTCGGCCAGGGCGCGCGCGAGCCGCACCTCGTCTTCGATGACCAGAACCTCGACCACCCCTCAATCATGACGTAACGACACAGGTTCGGTAGGCATTCGGCCTCGGCTCGGTCGGGCCGAGGTCCCCGCCTGCCAGCTGCGCGCGTCGTCCTGAGAGATCAGGTCTCTCTTCTTCCTGGAGGGAGGACTCAGCCACTACTCGGGGTCGTTGATACCCGTTGGTATGCGCTCTGATCGTCGTTGTGCGGACTTCGAGCCCCACGCCATAACTGAGAAGGATCCTAGAAATTCTCAAGGTAGGACCCGGAGGCTGATGCCCACTCCAGGTCCGTCCGGCTCCGGGGCCGCTATCGAGATGAGCAAGAGATGACGCATATCGGCAAGGCAGTCTCCGGCGGGCGATCGCCGGCGCGGAAGGGCAAGGTGGCGGCGGTCGCGGCCGTCGCGGTCCTCGCGGCCATCCTCGCGCCCGGGGCTGCGACTCCGGCCCAGGCGGCGCCCACGATCGGTCAGGGCTTCACCATCACCCCGTCCGACCTCGCCTACATCCTCAAGCAGATCAAGGTCGCTGAGGCGCACGTCGCGAACACCACGTCGGCGACCGGCCCCTGCGGGGCGCTGATCGGCACCGGACCACACCAGCTGCCGAGTCCGCTGCTCTCCTTCGGGCTGCGGACCGTCGACGGCTCCTGCAACAACCTCGTGGCTGGTCGGGGGAGGGTCGGTGCGTCTGACGAGCTCTTCCCGCGCCTGACCACGCCGGTGTTCCGGGATGCCGGAGCGAATCCTCCGCTCTTCGGACCTCCGCGGTCGTCGTCGTACAAGCAGACGTCGGGCAACGTCTTCGACACCGAGCCCCGTGTCATCAGCAACCTGGTCGTGGACCAGACCTCCACCAACCCGGCCGCGATCGCGGCCGCCGGCTTCCCGGTGCGGACGCAGGGCAACGAGGGCGTCGTGCCGTGCACGATCGACCCGCAGTTCGACCCGCCCGTCGCGGGCGTGCCGGCGAACTGCACGCCGACGCACGAGACACTGTTCATCCCCAACGTGACGACCGACGTCGGCCTGTCGCCGCCGTACAACTCGCTGTTCACGCTGTTCGGCCAGTTCTTCGACCACGGCGTGGACCAGACCGTCAAGGGCGGCAGCGGCACCGTGTTCGTCCCGCTGAAGGACGACGACCCGCTCGTCGCCGGTCCCGACCACATCTTCGGGAACACCGACGACCTTCCCGTCGATCAACGGTTCATGGTCCTCACCCGAGGCACCAACCAGCCAGGTGAGGACGGGGTCCTCGGCACCGCCGACGACGTCCGGGACACCAAGAACACGGACTCGCCATGGGTGGACCAGAGCCAGACCTACACCTCCCACCCGTCCCACCAGGCGTTCCTGCGCGAGTACGAGATGGTCGCCGGCGTGCCGGTCGCGACCGGCAAGCTCCTGGGCGGTGTGCCGGTGGTCGACGATCCGGCCACCGAGGTCGACGAGTCCCAGACAGATCCGGGAATGGCCACGTGGGCGACCACCAAGAAGCAGGCGGCGGAGAAGCTCGGACTGCTCCTCGAGGATGCGGACGTCCTGAACGTCCCGCAGCTCGCCGTGGACCCCTACGGGAACTTCATCCCGGGACCGAACGGCCTGCCGCAGTACGTCTGCACGGACGACTGCGTCCTGGCTGACGACACCGTCACGGACAGCCCGATGGTGGAAGGCGACCTGACGAACCCGGTGGCGGTCCCGAAGAACGTGGTCCACTTCGACACGCCGTTCCTCACCGACATCGCGCACAGCGCCGTGCCCACCGCGGCCGGCGGGGACGCCGACGATGTCGCCGGCGACCAGCTGGATGTTCCAGCGCCGGCAGGCACGTACGACAACGAGCTTCTCGACGCTCACTTCGTCGCCGGCGACGGTCGTGTCAACGAGAACATCGGCCTGACCGCGATCCACCAGATCTTCCACTCCGAGCACGACCGGCTGGTCGACGACATCCAGGCCACGTTGGACCTGCCGGCCAACGACGCGTTGCAGGCCTCGTACGAGGCCGTCGGCGCCACGACCTTCGGCTACGGCGAGCGCCTCTTCCAGGCAGCCAGGTTCGTCACCGAGATGGAGTACCAGCACCTGGTGTTCGAGGAGTTCGCCCGCAAGGTCCAGCCGGCGATCAACCCGTTCGAGCCCTTCGCCTTCACGCAGCCCGACCTCAACCCGGCGATCCGGGCCGAGTTCGCGCACGCGGTCTACCGCTTCGGCCACTCCATGCTGACCGAGACGATCGCCCGGACGAACCCGAACGGCACGAACAACGACATCTCGCTGCTCGACGGCTTCCTGAACCCACCGTCGTACACCGAGGGGGGATCGGCGGGCACGCTCAACGCCCAGCAGGCCGCGGGCAGCATCATCATGGGCATGTCCGACCAGACGGGCAACGAGCTCGACGAGTTCGTGACCGACACGCTCCGCAACAACCTGCTCGGCCTGCCGCTCGACCTGCCCACGGTCAACATGACGCGTGCTCGCTCGGAGGGCATCCCGCCCTTGAACGTCGTGCGCCGGCAGATCTTCGAGGCCACCAACGACGGCCAGCTCACGCCGTACACCAGCTGGGTTGACTTCGGGGAGAACATCAAGCACCCAGAGTCGCTGACCAACTTCGTGGCTGCCTACGGACAGCACCCGACGATCCTGACCGATGTCGGTCCGGACGGCGAGCTGGCCGACGATCCCGGCACGGCCGCGGACGAGACTGCCGACAACGGTCCGGCGACCCTTGCGTCGCGGCGTGAGGCTGCAAGGCGCATCGTGAACCCGGTCCTGGGTGAGCTCCACGTGCCGGCCGACGCTGCCGCCTTCATGAACAGCGCCGGCGCCTGGGCGAACAACGGACAGCGCTCGATCACGGGTCTCGACGACGTCGACCTCTGGGTCGGCGGCCTCGCCGAGCTGACCAGCCCGTTCGGTGGGCTCCTCGGCACGACGTTCAACTACGTGTTCGAGAACCAGCTGACCGATCTCCAGAACGGCGACCGGCTCTACTACCTGGCTCGCACGCCCGGCATGAACCTGCGCACGCAGCTCGAGGGCAACTCGTTCGCCGAGCTGATGATGCGCAACACCGAGGGGACCAACACCCTGAAGGCCGACGCGTTCGCCACGGCGGACTGCAAGTTCCAGCTGGCCAACCTGGCGGGGACTCCCGCAGGGTTCACGGCGTTCGGCAACACGGTCGCCGACGACCCGGGGACGGACTGTGACGAGTCCGCCCTGCTGCTCCGGCAGCCGGACGGCACCATCCAGTACCGCGCGATCAACAGCGAAGATCCTCCCGGGATCAACGGGCAGAGCGTCTACAACGGCACGGTCGGGGTCGACAAGATCCGAGGTGGCAACGACAACGACACCTTCTGGGGCCTTGCCGGCAACGACCTGATCGAGGGCGGCTCGGGCGCCGACATCGCGCTCGGCGGCGAGGGCGACGACAGGATCACGGACCTCGCGGGCGACGACATTCCCAAGGGCGGGCCGGGCAACGACGCCATCGACGCGGGGCCGGGCCTGGACATCATCATGGCCGGTCAGGGCAAGGACTTCACGAACGGTGGAGCCAACGCCAACGAGACCTTCGCCGGGGACGGCGACGACTTCGTGTACCTCGGCCAGAGCCTCGACGCTGCCTTCGGGGACAGCGGCGACGACTGGGAGGAGGGCGGAGACCAACCCGACCTGATGCAGGGAGACAGCGGCAACCTGTTCTTCCTCGATGACTCGCAGGTACCAGGTCACGACATCCTCATCGGCCAGGGCGGCGATGACGACTACGACATGGAAGGTGGCGACGACATCGGGCTCGGCGGGTCCGGCATCGAGAAGGTCGCCGGAGCCTCGGGCTTCGACTGGGAGATCGGACAGGGTGAGCCGCAGGCCCAGGACATGGACCTCGACCTTCCGATCCCGGGGCTGGACATCCTTCAGGTCGGCGTACGCGACAAGTTCAACGAGGTCGAGGCGCTGTCCGGGTGGAAGTTCGACGACACCCTGCGGGGCGACGACCTCGTGCCCACGGCGGTCGGCGGTGCCGGCTTCATCGGGTGTGACGTGCTGGACCAGGCGGGCCTGGACCGGATCGCCGGTCTCGACGCGCTGGTGCCCACGCTGAACACTCCGTTGGCCACGGTCGTCGGTCAGTCGGCGTCCCAGGACTGCCCGACCCTGACCGGCCCGAACGTGTGGGGCGACGGCAACATCCTGCTCGGCGGCGCCGGCAACGACCTGATCGAGGGTCGCGGCGGCGACGACATCATCGACGGTGACGCGTATGTGAGCGTTCGCCTGAGCGTTCGGACCGACCCGAGCAACCCGGCGACCGAGATCGGCAGCGCCAGCGTCGAAGGAGCCGGACAGAGCGCGATGACCAGCCAGTACCTGCACACCGCGGGTGGTGCCCTCACGGGGCCGACCCTGCAGCAGGCGGTCTTCGCGGGAACCGTCAACCCCGGCAACATCGTGGCGGTTCGCGAGATCCTGCACGGCACCGACGGCGTCGACACGGCCCAGTTCTCAGGGATCGGCGCCAACTACGTCGTCGCGGTCGACGGTGACGCGATCACGGTCACGGACACCACCGGTGTCGACGGCGTGGACACGCTCCGCAACATCGAGGAGCTGAGGTTCAGCGACGAGACCCTCGACCTGGCGGCGCCGAGTGCTCCGCTGATCGGGAGCGTGATCGCGGGTGACCGTTCGGCAACGGTGAACTTCACGCTGGGCGCCCAGAGCACATCGGTACGGGAGCTCAAGGTCCTGGCGATCGCAGGCGGCTCAGTCGCCCGCACCATCAGCGGGATCCCGGCATCGGAGACATCGGCACTGGTGGACGGCCTGCAGAACGGTACGTCGTACACGTTCAAGGTGCTGGCCATCAGCAAGGCGGGGCTCTCGAGCGAACCGTCTGTTGCGTCGGACGACGTGATCCCGGCTCCGTCGCTGCCACCGGCTCCCTTGGTCGTCGGCTCGACGCCGGCGAGCGGAGCGACAGAGTTCGGAGTCGCGGGGAACCTCACGGTGACCTTCGACAAGTCCGTGACCAGCACCGACTTCGGTGACGCGACGACGCTGCGCAACAACGCGACGTCGTCCAGCCTGGACACGGTCGTCACCTACGACGACTCGACGCGGACGCTGACGGTCGACCCGACTGCCGACCTGACACCGGGTACGTCGTACACGCTGACGCTCTCGGGAACGCACGAGAGCGGGATCAGGGACGCGTTCGGGACCGCGATGCCGACGACGGCGATCACCTTCACCACGACGCCGGATCGTACGGGCCCGACCGTCACCACCGTGTCACCCCTCGGTGGGGCGACGAGGGTCGGCCTCAAGGCCAACGTCGTGGCGAGGTTCTCGGAGCGGGTGCAGGGTGTCTCCACCGTCACGGCGGTGTTGACCAACCGGAAGACTGGTGCGGCGGTGCGGACGGTCGTCAGCATCAACAGCGCCGGCACTCGCGTGACGCTCGACCCCCGTGCCAAACTGGTGCGGAACACCGTGTACAGGCTCATCCTCAAGGGCGGGGCCACGGCGATCAGGGACGTGGCGGGCAACGCTCTTCTGACCTTCACGACGCACTTCCGGACCCGCCCATAGCGGGGCCAGCCTCCGCGAGGAGGTAACCGAGCTCAGAACACCCCGGGACCCAGACGCCGGCACATCGGCCACCTGCGGACGACACCCCGGGGTGTTCTGCTGTCCGCAGCGGCCCTGCCATGGGCAGGGGTGGGCCCGTGCAGCGATCCGGAGATCAGCCGCCGCTGCCGTAAGGACGGGTGATGATCTCCAACCAGTGCCCGTCGGGGCCCTCCCAATAGAGGCCGCGGCCACCGTCCTCGTGGTTGATCTCGTGCGGTTGACGCTTGAAGGGGTCCGCCCACCACTCGCGACCGCCGTCCCGCAAGCGACCCAGGATCAGGTCGAACTCCCCTTCACTGACCAGGAAGGCGTAGTGCTGGCCGTGGACCTCACCCTCGGTATCCATGAAGTCCAGGCTCGCAGCGTTGTCCAACTTCAGCTCGGCGAACGGACCGTATGCCTCGGCCTCCGGCAGACCCAGCACACCGCCGACATCTCGAGCGGCAGCCCAACGGTCCTTCACCTGCACGATCGTGTGGTTCAGCTCGATGCTCATCGGGCTCTCCTAGGGTGCCGATCCTCAGCTGGCGCGTGGCACACACCCTGCACGCCTTCGCCCCGCCTGTGAAGAGCAAGAGGTCAGTTCCGTCCGGCAGAACCTGAACGACGCAGCGCTGGACGAGGAATCCGCGCCCCTGACTGTGCCCGCGCTCGGTCGCCGTGTCGCTTCGGCGAACAACCCGAGCCAGACCGGGTTAGATGCTCTCAGAGCACCCAACGCAAAGTGCAGGAGTCGGGATGGGCAACAACCCACGCGTCGAAGACCCCTATGACCTGAGCCCTGATCACACGGTGATGCTGGGTGTCGACTTCCAGCAGGGGTTCAGGGACGGGGGTTGGGAGCACACTCCCGACGCCGCCGGGGCGGTCGCCCGCTTCCGCGAGGCAGCGGCGAGCTGGCGCGCGATCGGTGGCAAGGTGATCCTGTGTCGCGAGATCTACTTTCCCGACGACTACCTCGGACCCGACGGTGAGCCGATCGCGGACGTCGTCGCGCACCATCCCTTGATGTCAGGCCGGGACAACGCCGAGTTCTATCCCGGCCTCGTAGAGCCAGGCGATCTGGTGATGCGCAAGACAGGCTTCTCCGCCGTCGCGGCAGGAAATCTCTTGGAGCTCCTCGAAGAGCATCGCTGGGACACGGTGGTCATGGGTGGCCTGACCACCCCGATCTGTGTGGGGACCACGTCCGACGATCTCAGCATGGCCGGAGTCAAGGTGGTCATCCTGGAGGACGCGTGCGCCTCGCAGCCGTTCGACGGTTTCTCGGCCCAAGACGCCCACGCGTTCGCGCTTGCTCGCTTCCGGTACCAGTTCGGTCAGACCATGACGGCCCGCGAGTTCAGCATGTCGGCCCGCGGGTAGCCGAGGCCGGTGCAGGCGCCGCCAGGGGAGGACGCGGCCACGGTCGCACCGGCGCCGGTAGTTGCAGCTCTGGCGCCGCCGAAGGCGGGAGAGGGTCCCCTACGTCGACCAACGTCGTAGGACCAGCGGCCAATGGCAACTCCTACTGCGGTGCCGGGATGCTGGTGGAACACACAGACCACCACCATCAAGGAGCACCATCATGAAGACTCGCACCGCACTCGCCGCTCTGACACTGTCGACCCTGGCCCTGCCGCTCGCGGCGATGGCTCCCGCCACGGCCAGCCACGGAGGGGGCGGAGCGGTCCGCAGCCACGGCGGCTGCGGCGGCGCGGCCGTGTGGACCATGAAGGCGAAGCCGTCCAACGGCCGGATCGAGGTCGAGGCCGAGGTCGACAGCAACCACGTCGGGCAGGTCTGGGACTGGACGATCAAGCACAACGGCAGCCGCGCTGCGAAGGGCTCGAGCACCACGCACGGCGTCAGTGGCTCCTTCACGGTGCTGCGCCGGTTGTCCAACCGGGCCGGGACCGACCACTTCGTGTTCCGTGCCGTGCGTCGCTCCACCGGCGACGTGTGCCGCGGCACCATCTCACTCTGAGCGTCGACGCAGGCCTTCCCCGCCGGCGACCGGGGAAGGAACCTGCCGTCAGCGTGGTGCCGCCACGTGGTGCCGAGCCTCATGCGGCGTCGCCGACAGGCCAAGCCAGTTCAGACGCATGCGCGACACAACTCTCGAGCTGCGAGAGCGACCGGCCTCAGCCCAGGAGCGGCCCTGCCCAGCGCCAGTCGCCCTCTGGGCCGAGATACTCCACTCGCTGCACCTCCTCCTCGAGCTCGTCGTCGCCCTCGGCCGCCCATGCGATGGCTGACGCATGGGCCTCGAAGTCCTTCTGGGTCACCACCTGGCCCATGGCGTCGAGGAACCGATAGGTCGTCACGATCAGGCGGGCTGGACGATCACCTTGAGGGCCAGGTTGTCCGCGGCGTTCTTGAAGACGTCGTAGGCCTCGTCCAGCTGGTCGAAGGTGAAGGTGTGCGTGCCCATCTTCTCGCTCGGTATCTTGCCGCTCGCGACCATCTTGAGCAGCGTGGGGATCGAGACGGTGTCGACCAGTCCCATGGTGATGCTGATGTTCTGGATCCACAGGTCCTGCATCGGCAGCTCGACGGGGGTGCCGTGGACGCCGATGTTGGCCACGGTGCCTCCCGGGCGGACCATGGCGGCCGCACTGAGCAGTGTCTCGGGGTAGCCCACCGCCTCGATCGCCACGTCGACGCCGAGACCGTCGGTGAGTGCAAGAACTTCGGCGACCGCGTTGGGTCCGACCTCGACGGTGTCCGTCGCTCCGAAGTCCACCGCCTTCTCGAGCCGGAACTTGTTGGTGTCGACGGCGATCACCCGCGCCGCCCCCCACAGCCCCGTGGTCAGGATGGCGGAGAGGCCAACGGCTCCGGCGCCGACCACCGCGATGGTGTCGCCCGGGCGCACGCCGCCGGCCAGGACCCCGACCTCGTATCCGGTGGGCAGCGAGTCGGCCAGGAAGATCGCCTTCTCGTCCGAGACGTTCTCGGGCAGGTGGTACAGCGAGGTGTCCGCGTACGGCACCCGCACGGACTCCGCCTGGGTTCCGTCGATCAGGTGCCCGAAGATCCAGCCGATGCCGCCCACCGTCTGGCAGTGCGAGGGCATGTTGCGCTGGCAGTACTCGCACCTTCCGCACCGTGTGATGGCCGGCACCAAGACCCGGTCGCCGACCTTGAAGGAGCTGATGGCGTCGCCGACTGCCGTGATCGTGCCGACGGCTTCGTGGCCCAGGATGCGCCCCTCTGTCACGGCCGGGACGTCACCGGCGAGGATGTGCAGGTCGGTGCCGCAGATGGTGGTGGTGTCGACGTGCACGACGACGTCGGTCGGGTCCTGGATCGCGGCGTCGGGGACGTCGTCCCAGGACTTCCTCCCCGGGCCGTGGTAGGCGAGTGCCTTCATGGTTCCTCCATGTGGGGTCAGGAGGACGCGCACCGTTGGCGTCCTCCTCACCCACGCTAGGCACAGCAACCGGCCCGCCGAGGTCCCGGAATGAGACACCCAGGGGCAGGGTCGCGCGGACCGTGAGTCAGGACCGCTGCCGAGGTGAGGTCGTCGGCGGCGAGTGCCGTCCTGGGTCCTTGTGCGAACCAGTCTCAGTGACGACGATCGGCCGTCGCGCCTGGACCGCGTACTGGGCCCGCGAGGGCGTCCTGATCGGCCACCCTGACCGCACCGCGGTGGCGGCCCGGGTCAGAGCCGCTGCAGGTTGCTTTGCACCTCTTGGAGGGGTGTTACGTCGGCCGGTAGCAGATCGTGGAGGCGCGTGCCCGGGCGCGGCGTCTCGGTCCAGCGGTCGTGAGCGTCTGGCTGTAGACCTCGGTGGCGACGATGCGCCGCAATGCCACCGTCCGGCCGGCGACAACTTCGGCGCGGTCCAGGGCGACCCGCATTGCTTGCGGGAGGGTCCCAGCCCCCTGGGTCAGGATCGCGGTGACAGTCCCACTCGCCAACTCCGCGTGGAGACTACCGAGATCCTGGTCCAGAATGGCCATGAAGCGGTCGATTCCGTCTCGACCCCTCAGGTCTTCCCGCCACCTGACCTCTACGGTCCAGCTGGTCATCAGTCCGTCCTCCATCGCACGACAGGCGGCGCGATCGGTTCGAGGCTAGGCAGAGACGTGCCGGCTGGTCATCGCCCCATGTGGACCATGCCCAGGAGGCCCGAGACTGCGATGGGCGCCTCGGTGGCTCGGCGTGACGAACGTCGGGTGATGCCTCTCCGGTCCCTTCGCAGCCGATGAGCGAGTACAGCGCTGGTAGCTGTGGCTCCGCCGCCTCCTCAAGCGTGGGGCCGGCTGTCGACTGACGGCGCTTCGTGGAATGCACGTGCGTGGCACGATCCGAGCCCAACCGCTGTGTGCCGCACCGAAGAGCGGGCGTTCGCTCGCCCGACGACCTTGCGGCGTCAGTGAAGCCGTCCCTCAGTGCCCGACCGGTGCCTCGAACAGGTGTCGTTCCAGCGGCTCGGTCGAGAACGACCGCCACTCCGTGAGAACACCGAGGTCGTCACGTTCGGACCTCAGCACGATCCCCGTCGCAGCGTCCATGGTGAGTATCGGACGCCCGCCCTTCACCTCGGGCATCGTGAAGCGCACGGCGAGCCGACCGAGCAGCTCGGTCGCGTCCATCGTGGAACGCACGATCTGAGGATCCGTACCGATCCACTTCCGCCAGTACTCGGGAGTCCTGCGTCTGGCGAGAGCTCCGCCGGCGAAGTCGTGTTGCGGCCCGTCGGGACCGAACGCGTAGTCGAGGTTGTCGTTGTCCGTCCGGACCCAGAAGTGCTTCTGTCCGCGGATCGTGATGACGCCGCCGGCGCGTTCGTCCTCGACGCGGTACAGGTCACCGCGCAGGTAGATCCGTTGGGTGAACCAGTTCCCGTCGTCGTCCCGGTCGTGCAGGACCCCGTGCACCGATCGCGGCCCCAGCGGCTGCGACAGTGCCGTGACAAGCTCGTCAAGGGACATGATGTGATCCGTACCCATCTGAACCCGACCCTCTCGACACACCTCTGACTGGACGATGTTGCGAGCCGAGTTCTCGAACAGCCGGGTGAAAGATAGCGCCCTCGCCGGACACAGCGGTATGCGCGGACGCCAAGCTCAGCGCCCTGGCCCAGCCCGACACTCACACGCTGTGGCGTACAGAAGGACGTGGGACGCACGCTCATCACCGATGACCCGGCGGGTGCGAAGGGGGGACGGAACGCTCTTCTGAGACGTCAACTTTCTCCGAAGAGCCCTATGCTCGGTGCGTGAGCACCCTTCAGGCCTACAGGCGGCAGGGGAAGGTCACCATCGTGGCTGGTGTCGCCGCGGTGGTGTTGGGGTTCGTGCTGCAGGCGATCACCGCGCGGTCCTTCGTGACACAGGCCCCGCCACAGTTCGGCTCGAATGTCGGTAGTACGGCTCTGCTGGGCGAGATCGCGGGGTTGGTGATCCTGGGCGGGGTGATCATCACGATCGTCGGCATCGTGCGCTACGCACAGTCGGGAAGCGACGGCTCCACCGTGCCCGCCCGTGCTCTGGATCAGGGGACGGGTGCGACCACGTCGCGAAGCCAAGCCAGCCCGGCGTTCTGCTCGTCTTGCGGCAATCGAATCGTTGGTGAGGGCCGGTACTGCGCCTCTTGCGGCACGCCGACCGCAGGCTGAGCAAGCAGTCTGGTCAGCAGGCGTCCGAACAGGATGCAGTCCGGTCGCAGATGGCCGAGGTGCGGTGGTCAGTGTTGGCCGCCTGCGGCGACGTCCCGCGACGCATCACCACAGCGGGTACAAGATGGTGGAACGCAGCACTCCGGAAGAGCTGGATATGAAAGCCATCGTGCAGCACGGTTATGGCGGGGCGGACGTGGTGTCTGTCGAGGAGGTCGCTCGACCCGACGTGGGTGAACGCGACATCCTCGTCCGAGTGGTCGCGGCCGGTGTGGACCGTCAGGTCCTGCACTTCATGACAGGGGACCCATACCTCATGCGTGTGGGGACGGGCATCCGCTCTCCCAAACAGGACGTTCCCGGCGTCAGCTTTGCTGGGCGAGTCCATGTGGTTGGCAAGGACGTGACCCAGTTCCAGGCTGGAGACGAGGTCTACGGCGCTGCCAGGGGTGCGTATGCCGAGTACGTCGTGACCTCGGCGGGCAAGGTGGCGACCAAGCCTCCTGGGCTCACCTTCGAGGAGGCCGCGGTGCTTCCATATGCGGCGTTCGCTGCTGTGCAGGCCGTGCGTGATCATGCGAACGTCGGCTCGGGCGACCGCGTGTTGGTCGTCGGTGCCTCAGGCGCCGTGGGGAGCATCGCGGTTCAGATGGCCAAGACGTTGGGCGCGGAAGTCACTGGCGTCTGCGGCGCGCGAGGCCTGGACGTGGTCCGGTCGCTGGGCGCCGACCACGTCGTGGACTACACCCAAGAAGACTTCGCCGATGGCAGCCACCACTACGACGCCATCATCGATGTCTTCGGCCGCACTCCAGTCAGGCGCCTGCGGCAAGCACTGACTCCGCGCGGCCGATTGGTGATCGTCGGCGGAGAGGGTGACCGGTGGATCGGGGGCATGCAGAGGCAACTCGCGGCCACAGTGCTCTCACCGTTCGTCAGCCAACATCTGGGCTTCTTCGTGGCCAAGGAGAATGCCGAGACCCTGGAGGCGCTCAGCGATCTCGTCGCAACCGGGAAGCTCCGCCCGGTGCTGGATCGCAGTTATCCCATGGCCGAGGCCGCTGACGCCGTAAGGCGGTTGCAGGACGGGTCAGGCCTGGGGCGGGTCGCGCTCATCATCTGACAAGGCGAACCTCTCTCAGCGACCGACGACCCCACGGAGCACGTCGCTGAGGTCGCTGTCCGGTAGAGACCAGCAGGGCCGAGGCCCCCCGGCGCAAGCCGATGGCGAGGAGCGGAGGCGGACGGAACCTGCGGCGCGAGGCCGGTGTGGGTATGACAGGGGAGGTTCACAGCCGACGCATAGCCGGCGATGCAATGCTTCGGGCGCTGTGCCCCGGAAGCCGATGTGTTCTGTCGGCCGATCCTGGGTACCCCGCATCGCGTCTGGAAGGGAGGGAGCTGTGGAGATCATCGGCGTTCTCATCGCCGGAATCGTCATCGGGTCTCTGGGTAGGTGGTTCGCCCCCGGTAACAAGGACAACACTCCGCTGTGGCTGACCACTTTGGGTGGCATCGTCGGCGCCTTGATCGGGTGGATCATCTACCTGGCCCTCGGTGGGAACGGCAGTCCAGGGCTCGAGTGGGATTGTTGGATCCTCGTGGTCGTGTGCGCGGCCATTCCAGTCGCAGCTGCGGTCTTCCTTCTCGGAAACAAGAAGGTCAACTTTCCTCACTGAACGATCCGCGGACGGGCCAGCCATCCGCGTCTGGACGGTGGGGCCGTGGCGGTCAGGTGTCAAGCAGACGTGCACAGTCGATGGGCGTGCAGAGCCGCGTGCCAGCGGAGTGACGCGCCTTGCTGACGTGGCGGACTGACCCGCTGTCTAGTGCGTACCGCTGGGCTGCAGCGGACGTGGCAGGACGCAGGGCGCCGAGGCGTAGGAGCGGGCTTCGTCGAAGATGCGTTGCAGCCCTGCGTCGATCGAGGTGCTGTCGGCATCGAACTTGCGGAAGTGGGGAACGACGCTCGCCACGAGCCAGCGCCAGCGGTCGTCGAGGAGGGTGATCCGTGGCCATGCCCGGGCTTGCACGACGTGCCGCATTCCGAGTGTCAACGAGTACGCGTAGAACGAGGTGAAGTACGCCGTCTCCCGTCGTACGCCGTGCACTTCGAAGCTCGTCGCCGCGCCGAGCGAACACAGCCGGGCGAAGGCGCACGAGAGGCGGTCGAAGTGGGGCTGGACCAGGTCGCGCTGCTCGTGCTCGAGGAGCTGGAGGTTTCCCGCCCAGATCAGCTCCGCGGCCGCACGCCGGTCTTCCACGCAGGTGGTCTCGTCCTCGAGGACACGACGCCCTCGGTCGATCGCTTCGAAGCCGGCGAGGACGGGGGCGCGGTGGCCGTCCCCCTGCAGCAGGCCGCGGAGGTGCCCGATCCCGTCTTCGGCGCTGGCATAGGCGAGGTGGGCCCAGAAGATGTCGTCGAAGATGCCGTTGTTCGTCTGCCGGATCGTGTTCACATCCTCCATCAGCAGCCACTTCTGACGACCCAGGCTGCGCGGGAGGTTCTGGTAGCCCGTGCGGTCGGTGTCCAGTCGAAGCGGGAACAGGGCGAGCCTGACGGTCTTCCACCCCGCGATCGTGTCCGGCGTCCCGTTCTGCGGTAGGAGATCGCGTGGCGAAGACACGAATGCCTCAGGGGGATAGGGCGGCGTCGCCGACCGACACCGGCGGCTCTCCTCGTCGTGGAGCCGGAGCTGATCGGAGCGTGACACCGATACCCCCTTGGCCAAGACCCCTCATTCTTGCGATGTGGGTCTCAGATCTCCACCGTGGGCTCGTGACCAGCTGATCCGGCGGCAGGGCCCACTACCGGGCGGACGTGACTGCGTGCTGCTCGGCGGGAACACCCACCTCGGCCGACCGGCCCCACGGCGGCACTAGGTTGCCGGTACGGAGTCCGTGAGCAACGATGGATCGTGTCTGGGAGTGTGGTCGGCGAGTTCGCCTGCCGCCTGGGCACGGGCGGGGAGTTTGGGTGGTGCCTTCCGACATCAGGGTTTGCCCGTTCTGTGCTGAGCGCATCGGGGCGGCGGCCGTCAGGTGCAGGTACTGCGGCTCCGCCCTGCCGACACGCAGCGAACCGCCGCCGGTCGAACCTCAAGGCGACAAGGAGGTCCTGGGCCGCGACCCGAAGGGATCGCGCAGCCTGATGACGGCGGCAGGGATCCTTGCCCTCATCCTCGGCGCGTACGGTGCGATCCTCGTGGTGTCGAGTCTCCGACCCCAGCATCACGGACCCGAGCGCCAATCGGGGGAGTTCAACATCGTCGACAAGGTCGAGAACGCGTGCGAGGCGGACGACGGCAAGCTCGTCACCACCGACCCGCACGGCACTCCGATGGCGTTCGCGACACCCGACGGGCCGGAGCGTTATTGGTGCGTGTCGACGCAGTACCTGACGTCGATCGGTCACAGACGTCAGTCCCCTCCACCGCCGGTCTCAGAGGTGCCGCGCGAGTTCAAGTGGCAATGGCCGTCGACCACTTTCGGGGAGTGATCGATCGAGAGCGCTGGCCGGCTCCTGGGCCCCGACATCCTGGGCGGTTGCCTGGCGGAGAATGTGGTCGTGGGTGGTGCCTTGACCCCGTTTGAGTGCGCGGTGCCGCAGCCCGAGATCGACGACCTGCGGCGCCGGTTGCGCGCGACGCGCTGGCCGGAAGACGGCACGGTTCCCGGACGTGTTCAGGGTCTGCCGCTGGGGGAGGTCCGAGACCTCTGTCGGTACTGGGCAGACGACTACGACTGGCGTGCCGCTGAGCGACGGCTCAATGCGTGGCCTCAGGTCTTGGTCGAGGTCGACGACCTTTCCCTCCACGTGCTGCATGCGAGATCTCCGCGGACGGACGCCTTGCCGCTGGTCCTCACCAACGGGTGGCCCGGCAGCGTGTTCGAGTTCCTTCGTGTGGTGGGGCCGCTGACCGATCCCGAGGGCTACGGCGCACCCGGTCAACCTGCCTTCCACGTCGTATGCCCATCCCTGCCCGGGTACGGCTTCAGTGGCAAGCCGGCAGCCCCGGGGTGGGGTATCGAGCGGATCGCGGAGGCGTGGATCTACCTCATGGGGCGGCTGGGCTACGGCGTCTTCGGCGCCTTCGGAACCGACTGGGGCACCTCGATCACCACGTTGATGGCCAGGTCCGCCCCGGATCGCCTCGTCGGCATCCATCTGGCACCACCGCTGGTCGCAGCCGATCCGAGAGTCGCCGACGATCTGACCGACGAGGAGTCCGTCGCGCTGGCAGCGTTGGAGCACGCTCGGCGCTACGAGGACGGATACGGCGGGCTGCAGTCGACCAAGCCGCAGACGATCGGATACGGGTTGGTCGACTCGCCGGCTGCCCTGTGTGCCTGGGTCGGCGAGAAGTATGTCTCCTGGTCCGACGGCGAGGGCTTGTCGGGCCTCGCGAGAGACGACCTGTTCGACGCGCTGAGCACCTACTGGTTCACTGCGTCCGGAGCCTCGTCGGCTCGGCTGTACTGGGAGAGCATCGAGACGGTCCAGGGTTGGTTCACCGCCGGCACCACGGACGAGGTCATCGTGCCGACAGGCTGCACCGTCTTCCCGGCAGAGACCATCCGGCCCTCCCGCAGGTGGGCCGAGCAGCGATTCAGCGACATCAGGTGGTGGAGTAGCCCACCCCGAGGTGGACACTTCCCGGCACTCGAGGTCCCCGATCTGCTCGTCGCCGAGCTCCGAGGATTCTTCGGCTCACTGCGGTAGTGCGCCCTTCGGCACCTCGCGCCGGAGCCGGGCTGCGGCCTTCCGGGGTGTCCAGTCGAAGGGCGAACTGGCAGGCATCAGCGACTGTGCCTGCGCGTCAGCCTGATACGAGGAACCAGACCCGTCGGGCCGCGCGCTCTTCGCCTTGGAGAGTTCGACCAGACACGCGGCGCGAAGGACGCGGGTCCTGCGAAGACCGCACGACGTGCAACCGAGCTGGCGGAGCATCCGCGCCCCACCGGCGACGATCAGAACGGGTAGCTCGCCGGCTCCCCTCGCATCGTGATCCAGCGGGTCTCGGTGAACGCCTCGATGTTCGCGGCCGCACCGCCGAGCCGGCCCAGCCCGGATGCGCCGACACCGCCGAAGGGGACGTTCGCCTCGTCGTTCACCGTCTGGTCGTTGATGTGCACGATGCCGGTCGGGATCTGCTCGGCCAGCGCCAGTCCGCGCATCACGTCGCGAGTGACGATGCCGAGCGACAGCCCGTAGTCGCCCTCCGAGGCCAGCCGTACCGCTTCCTCGACCGAGGAGACCCTGGTGACCGGAGCGACCGGCCCGAAGACCTCCTCGGTGAAGACGGGCGAGGTGAGTGGGACCTCGGCCAGCACGGTCGGCCGGTAGAAGAGCCCGTCGTACTCCCCGCCCGCGGCCAGGCGCGCGCCCTGGTCGACACTCGCAGTGACCAGGCCGTGGATCTTGTCCCGCTGACCGCTCGTCGATGACCGGACCGAGCGCGACCTGCTCGGTGGCCGGGTCGCCGACCGGCAGGTGGCCGGCCTTCGCAGCGAGCTGCTCGACGAAGTCGTCGTAGATCCCGTCGGCGACGAAGTAGCGGCCCGGTGGTCATGCAGATCTGGCCCTGGTTGAGGAACGACGCCCAGCCGGTCAGCCCGACCGCCTTCTCGACGTCCGCGTCGTCGAGGATCGAGCAGCGCGGAGTTGCCGCCCAGCTCGAGGTGGGCCCGCTTGAGGTGTCGGCCTGCGAGCTCGCCGATCGACCGGCCGACCGCTGTCGAGCCGGTGAACGAGATCACGCGCACGTGCGGGTCGGTCACCATCGCCTCACCGACGTCCTTGCCACCGGGGAGCATCTGCAGGACGCCGGCCGGCAGCCCGGCCTCCTCGAAGATGCGCGCCATCACGGTGCCGCCCGTGACGGCCGTGCGCGGGTCGGGCTTCAGGAGTACGGCGTTCCCGAGAGCGAGCGCCGGGGCCACCGACCTGATGCCGAGGATGATCGGGACGTTGAACGGCGAGATGACAGCGACCACACCGGCCGGCAGCTGGCGGGCCATGGAGAGCCGAGGCTGCTCACTGGGGAGCACCTGGCCGATCGGCTGTCCCGGCAACGACGCGGCCTGGTAGCACTCCTCGGCCGCGACGTGCATCGCGAAGTCGGCCATCGGCGGGATCGCGCCGACCTCGCGCACGTTCCAGTCGCGGATCTCGTCAGCGTGCTCGGCCCACAGGTCTCCGGCTCTGCGGAGCACGGCCGCTCGCGCGGTGTGCGGGAGCGCCGCCCACTCCTTCTGCGCCTCCGCTGCTGAGGCGGCGGCTTCGGCCACGTCCTCGGCGTCCGCCTGGCCCATCGTGCCGAGCTCGTTCCCGGTGGCCGGCTCCACCACGGGGTAGGTGCCGCCGCGTCCGTCGGTCCATGCGCCGCCCTTGAAGACCTTGCCCTCCCACGCGACGCCGTCCAGTAGTGCCATGACCTACCCCCAGACTTCCTCGGCGGTCTCGACGACCAGCCGTAGCTTGGCCCGCTCCTGATCTTCGCTCAACTCGTTGCCCTCCACTGTGGAGGAGAAGCCGCACTGGGGCGAAAGGCAGAGCTGCTCGAGCGGCACGTACTTCGACGCCTCGTCGATGCGGCGCTTCAGCTCGTCCTTGTCCTCGAGCTCGCCAGTCTTGGTGGTGACCAGGCCGAGCACGACCTGCTTGTCCTCGGGGACGAACCGCAGCGGCTCGAAGCCGCCGGACCGCTCGTCGTCGTACTCGAGGAAGAAGCCGTCCACGTCGAGCTGTGAGAAGAGGACCTCGGCCACGAAGTCATAGCCACCCTCGGCCGCCCACGACGAGCGGAAGTTGCCGCGGCACATGTGCGTGGTGACCCGCATACCCTCCGGGCGGCCGGCGATGGCGGCGTTGACATTTGCGACGTACTGCTCGTGCAGGTGCTCGGGGTCCCCGCCCTGGGCCGCGACCATCGCGCGCTGTTCGGGGTCGTTGAGGTAGGCGAGGCTGGTGTCGTCGAGCTGGAGGTAGGTGCAGCCGAGCTCCCCGAGACGGCGGACCTCGTCTGCGTACGCCGCGGTGAGGTCGGCCCAGAACGGCTCGAGCTCGGCGTAGACCGACTCGTCGATCGCCGCCCGGCCGCCGCGGTAGTGGACCATGTTCGGCGAGGGGATGGTCAGCTTCGGCACCTGGTCGCCGGTCGTCACTCCCAACAGGTACTCGAACGCGTCCCCGAAGATCGTGTGCCCGAGCCGGACCCGGTCGTGGACGCTCAGTGCCGCGGTCTCGAAGTCGAGGTCACCAGCCTTGTTGTGGAAGTGCACCGCCAGCTTCTGGTCGGTCGGGTCGACGCCCTCGAGCTGGTAGATGAAGTCCATGTGCCACGACGTACGACGGAACTCGCCGTCGGTCGCGGTGCGCACGCCGGCTTCGCGCTGCAGCGCCACCGCGTCGCGGATCGCCGTGTCCTCGGCCGCGCCGCAACCCTGCGTCGTCGAGATCGCCGGCCCGCTGTCGGGCCCGCGCGTCGAGCAGCGCCGGCGGTCGCAGGAGGCTGCCGACGTGGTCGGCACGGAACGGCGGGAGCGTGCGCGCTGCCATGTCTCGGAGCGTACTCGCGCGCGTGTCGTCCCGTAGGGCCCTGTTCTGCTCACCGAAAAGGCCGGACTGGGCCGGTGTGGGGCGCCAGAACGGACCTTCACGAGGTTGCGAGCTGGCGACCCCGACTACCACCGCCTTGCACCGAGGCTGTCGGGGCCGGGTGCGAGACTCCCGGCCATGCGCTTCGTGCTGATCCGCCACGGCCAATCCACCAACAACGCGCTATGGGCCGAGAGCGGCGACGACACCGGCCGCGAGGTCGACAGCCGGCTCACCGCGCTCGGCGAGGCCCAGGCGGCCGCGCTCGCGGCCTACGCCACGTCTCCCGGCCTCCCGTGGGCGCTGACGCACCTCTACGCGTCGCCGATGGCGCGGGCCGTGCAGACCGCGGCGCCGCTCGCCGACGCGCTCGACCTGCCGCTCGCGCTCAGTCAGGACCTCTTCGAGGTCGGCGGGCCCTACGACCTGCTCGACGGCACCGGCGAGCAGGTGGCGCACCCCGGCTCGGGAAGCAGCGTGCTGGCAGCGCTGTCCGACCGGGTCCACCCCCCGGACTGGTTGACCGAGGAGGGCTGGTGGCGGGGCGAGGTGGAGCGCGAGCGGGAGGTGTACGTCGCGCGCGCCGACCGGCTGCTCGGCGCGCTGCGCGCCACACACGACCCGGACGACGTGGTGGGCCTGGTCTCCCACGGCTGGTTCGGCAACGTACTGCTCGGCCGTCTGCTCGGCATCGAGGACATGGATGGCGCGTTCGAGCTCGCCAACACCTCGATCAGCCTGCTCGAGGACACCGCGGAGGGGGTGCCCTGGCAGGTCACTGCAATCCGGGTCAACTGGCTTCCTCACCTAGCCGCCGACCAGGTCAGCGACTCCGCCCTCGGTGGCCGGTTGGCCGGCGGGATCCCCTCGTCCGAGCACCTCTAGCCGCTGGTCACGAAGACCCCGCTTCAGATGATCCTGGGCTGGCACGCTGGGATGCGTCCTGTCGGGTTGGCGACCCAGGCTGGTGGCCGGGTTTGATCCTTCGGCTCTCATCGGCCGATTGATTCCGTAGCGGGTGTCGATGGAGCGCCGCTGTCGGCCCGAGTAGACGTCCGCAACGCTGAGTTCTGTGCAGGTCCCCGGTCCGACGGGGCAGCCCACCGGCGGGAACTTCGGGGCGACGTCGACGATGGGGGCCAGAGCGCGCAACTCCCCATTCATGAGCATGGTCGGAGCAGACATGGCTTTCGTCCCCGCCGGTCCCGGGCTACTCCGGAGCCGCCGTCGGGATACGCGCAACGTCATATGGCGCCTCCGCGACGCGCCGCTCACACTGGCCAGGCCAGGAGTCAACCGCCAGCTGACGCATGGACCGACAAGGCCTCCGCCACAGAAAGGGACTGAGAGATGAGACGCAAATGGATCTCGGCACTTGCCTTCGTCCTAGCAGGCGCGACAGCGTACGGCGGGGTCGCGATGGCGACTCCACCCTCGGGAGTGACGAACCCGTCGTGGTCGCCGGTCATCGGAGGATTCCAGGGTGGGATCGATGCCAAGGCCAAGACTGATATCGACCCTGGCGCCGCCACCGACTTCTGGAAGATGACGATCTCGGCCAAAGGAGCCACCGACGTTCACATCGTCGAGAACATCATTGCGCCGGGCGGGACGTTCGGCTGGCACAGCCACCCCGGACCGAGCCTGGTCATCGTCAAGTCGGGCATGCTCAGCGTCTACCACGCACCCGACTGCAGCACACCGGAGGACTTCGGTCCCGGATCGCCGCTCGGATCAACCTTCGTCGACCAGGGCCATGATCTGCACGTCGTACGCAACAACACCACGGTCGTGGACGACGTGTACGTGGTCTCGTTCGTCCCGGCGGGCTTCCCCCGGCGCATCGACGAAGACAATCCCAACCCAGCCCATTGCCCCAACTGAGGACAAACCACCTTCGTCACCGGAACCCCCGGGACCGCCACAGCCTCGAGAGGATGCTTGGTGTCGCCCGTCGGCTTCGGCTCGCCTTGACGGATGTCTGACTCACACTCGGGGAATCCCCGGTCCGGAACGCCGGACAGCGGTCGCTGTTGGTCGGTCTCGGACAGTGGAGGGCGGCGAGTCAGGTAGGGCTCCCTGCGTTCTGGCCGAGGAAGACGACCACGCGCATCGACAGATCACCGAGTTCGTTGACCTGGCCGGGTGCGAGGTGATCGGCGTGGACGAACAGGTCCATCCCGTCCCCTGGGGGAGGGTCGCCCAGCCAACGAGTGACTGGCGCAGTGTCGAGTGCCGCACGTATGCGTGGGTGAACCGTTGACCTTCGGCCAGGCTACGGTCGGCGTGCTCGACCACGATGCTTGAGTTGTTCATCAGGCCGCGCTGATCGAGGAGCTCGCGGCCAGCGTGGCCACCCCGATGTGCAACTTGAGGTCAGATGCGTCATACAGGAGCCTGAGAAGTCCTTCTGATGGAAGTCCACCAGTGGGCGAGCTCGCCAGATGCCGTGACAAGGTTCGCTGGGAGGTGCGGCGTCTTGGGGGACTCTCGAACTGTGACGTTGGACGGCACCGATTGATGGTTGTTGCCGCTTGTGTTCGCCGTCGACGACCCACATCCGGTGACCAGACCTGCGCTGGCGACGACGCCGAGAACCAAGCATGGCCAGCGAAGTCCCCTGCGAACCAGCATCAACCCTCCTCGTAAATCACCAGATCGCGGCCAGTACGACCCACCCTGGACTCGAAGTTTCGTCCTTTGGCGACCCCTAAGGACGGGTAGCGCGTGGTCGATGTGAAAGGGGATCGGACGCCCTGGCATCGGCAATCAGAGTGCGTTCGCTCGCGGCGGCAAGACGGCAGCGTAGTGTCTGGCACAACGTCCGCCGGAAGGTGCGATCCATGGTCAAGGCAATTCTGGTGCTGCTCTGCTTGGTGGCCTTTCTGGCATTGATCTGGTGGGCCGCCTCGGCGCCTTCCAAAGGCCCGGGGGGCGCGCTGGCTCGCAAGTTCGGTAAGCGTGGCGGCTGGTCTGGGCTCTGACACTCACCCGAGGTGGCGTGTGGGCACATCCGCTCACTGCGGCACGTGAGTGCGTTGCACAGCGATCAGACCCCGGCGGAATCACGCACCTGGCTCGGGGCCCTTGCCATATCGGGATACGTGCGCGGGAGGGCGCCGAATCTGGTGTGTCGAACAGGGATAGTCAGCCCGCCTTGGGCCCTCGCTGCCCGCCGTAGGAGGAGACCAACGCATCCGCCACCACGGCAGCATCAGTCTCGGCGAGGGCCGCGGGATACTCGGGCAGCAGATCGTCCCAGACCACCAGCCACGACCCGAAGAGCTGGGCCTGACCCTCGGGACGGGCGAAGAACCAGACGTGCAGGTGGGCGCCGCCGTCACCGATGCGGTAGACGTGGCACCGGCTGATGTGAGGCAGGGCCTGGACGTGGCGGGCGACGTGAGTGCTGAGGACGCCCATCTCCGCCGCGAGGTCGTCTGTGAGGTCTGTGAGGTCATGGTGGTCACGTGGGTGCAGCATGAGGACGAGTGGCACCCCGACCCCGGTGATCTGGGTCAGCCGCCAGCGGTCGTCCAGCCAGATGCCTTCGTCGCGTCGCAGGCAGGACCCGCAGTTCGCGGGGTCCTCGCCGTGGCGCGGGGGTTCCGGAACCACAGGTGGTCGAAGCTGAGAGACCCGCAGGCCCTCGGGCTCGAAAGGGCTGATGTCCCACCCCGTCATCCGGGACAACGACAATCGCTGCTCGTGGTCGGCGGCGGAGACGGCGTGCGAGTAGAAGGCTTCTGGCGAGAGTGGCATGCCCCGACGCTAACCGAGGCCGCAGGGCCGCTCATTTGGGGCTGGGTCTGGCCGACCGAGAACACGACGTCCCGTTGGGCGCGCGCGGAGTCGCGGCGAAGTGACTGTGAGGATCGCCAACGCAGCCTGATGGTGTTGGGCTGTGGGTTGGTGACCGCGGGTGTGACCCCCGGAGTGACTGGCTTTGTGCCTTGCTGCGACTTGTCCGCTCGTGGTTGCCGGCCCCGGCCCGGTTGGAGGAGCTGGCCTGATCAGGAGCTTGACCACCTGGCGTTCGAGGCGCCGGTTGTGTCTCATCACAGTCCTGCCGAGCCTCCGTCCCGGACCGGAACCACGTCCCGTCCGGCGAAGGAGAGAACGCATGAACAGTCTGACCGATCTACGCGACGTGGTCGATGTCGTCATCGGCGTCGACACCCACGTCCATACCCACTCCGCGGCCGTGGTCGATACCGCGACTGGTGGCGTTCTCGACGAGATCACCGTGGAGGCGACAGTCGAGGGCTATGCCGAGCTCGTTGAGTTCGCCAACGGCTATCCGATGTTGCGGGCCTGGGCGATCGAGGGGACCGGTGGTCATGGCGCCGGTCTGAGTCGTCACCTGCTGGAGATCTCGGAGATTGTCATCGAGTTGGACCGGCCGAAGCGGGCCGCGCGCCGCAACGGGGCGAAGTCCGATCCGCTCGATGCGATCCGCGCTGCGCGTGAGGCGATGGCGCGGCCGCGGTTGGGAACTCCCCGAAGCGGGGGCGAACGCCAGGCGTTGTCGGTGCTCTTGGCTGCTCGCCGCTCGGCGATCAATGCCTCGACCGAGGCCCAGTTGCAGGTCTTCAGCTTGGTGATCGCGGCACCAGAGGTTAGGTGGGGCGCCGAATCCCTGCGGTATGACGCACAGTGCGGACGGGCATCGTTTCGTGGGCCACCTCACCCAGGGCGATGTCGGGTCCAGCCCCTCCAGTAGTGGGACGATGCCGTCGTGAGTCACTTCCTGTCCGAGTGGGAGGCCTGGCACGAGGCCAGGGAGCAGAGGCTTCGGGATCCGCGCGGGTGGCTGGGGATCACGGCGATTCACTGGCTGACCGACGCGCCCCAGCGCTTCGATGATCTTCCGGGAGGCTGGTCCAGTCACGAGCGTTGTGCCGCCGTCACTCTCAGCCGAGGGGAATTCCTCACCGTTGGAAGCAACGTGCTCGCGGAGGGAGCCCACGAGTTCGGGCCGCTGGACGAGGATGGCGTGACGGTCACCTTCGGCGATGCCGTCGCGCAGGTGGCTCTCCGCGGCGGGGCCGTCATCGTGCGCCCCCGGCATCCGGACTCTTCGAACCTGCGGGCCTATCGGGATACCCCTTGCTATCGACCCGATGCCCGATGGGTGATCCCGGCGCGGTTCACTTCCTATCCCGCGTCGGGCGGTACCTCCGGAAGCGGGCGCGATGAGGAGGCCGTAGGTGAGGTCGTCTTTGAGAACGGCGGCAGCGAGCATCGCCTCGTCGCATGGGGCGAGGACGACGGCTCCTTGTGGATCGTGTTTCGCGACGCCACCTCGGGTGTCACGACATACCCGGCCGGCCGCCAACTGCTCACCGCACCGCCGACGAACGACGGGAAAGTGGTCGTCGACTTCACTCGCGCGATCAACCTGCCGTGCGCCTACACCGACTTCGCTACCTGCCCGGTGCCACCGGAGGCCAACACGCTGCCGTTCGCCGTCGAGGCGGGAGAGCAGCTCCCCGCAATGGTCTCGGCCTGAGGGCCCGTCCCGATGCTGGCAAGCAGAGCGGGCCGGCCGACAGGCGTTGGTATGCCGCAGGTCTGCGGTGGGGGTTGGACCTGCGCTGGCCCGACCCTGCCAAGGGGTTCTTCGCGCAGTTGCTCGGCGAGTGTCGGTGGCGACAGCTGTCTGACCTCAGTGGGCGGCCTCGTGGCGTCGAGTGCGGTGCATCTCCTCGGCCAGAGCCGGGTTGTCCTCGTCCAGGTGGGTCATGACACTCTCTATGACCTCAGCCGACTTGTTCTGGCTCAGCTTGGCGCGGGCGTCGAACCGATCGACCTGCATGCGCAGGCCGGCCGTCCCCTTCGCGATCCGCCGAGTCCCCGCCTCGTCTTCGGCGAGGCTCCGCCCGTGCGGGTGGTGGCGCTCGAAGTAGTCGGTGAGCTGGCACAGTGCGGCGTAGTTCTCCTCCTCGCTCAGGACCTGCGGCGTCCCATACAAGTGGGCGGTCACGTGGTTCCACGTCGGGACCAGGTCGCCGGGTGCATACCAGCTGGGTGAGACGTAGTCGTGCGGGCCTTGGATGATGACCAGCACCTGGTGCTGCCCGAGCTCGTGCTGCTCGTCGTCGGGGCGCCCGAAATGGCTGATCAGGGTGATGTCGGAGCCTTTGGAGGCTGTCTCGTCCAGCATCACCGGGTAGTGCGATGCCACGAGCTCGCCGCTCACCGAAGAGACGAACGTCGCCCACGGGTTGTTCCGGATGAGGCGCCTGACCTCTTCCGGGTCGGTCATCAGGTAGTGAGGTGTGTGCCGCATCGGTGGGGTGCTCCTGGTCAGACAAACGGACAGCGAGTGGTGCACCACCTGATTACCACACCGCACAGCGTGTCCGTCCGACCGGTGCGAACGCACTCGACCTGGCTGCGGCCATGCCCGAACCGCCGACGGCACCCGGGCGATGACGCCGGGCACCTGTGCCTGGTCGACGACGGTGACGGTCAAGGCGGTGAACGCGCGGTCGCGGGTGGGCGGGTGGGCGCCGGCTCGAGGTGGGCGGTGATCATTTCGGTGCTCCTGGCGGCTCGGCTGAGCTCAGCCCGGGTGGTGAGTCAGGGTTCAGGTGGAGGCTTGGACGGTGCGGCTGCGTGAGGCGCCGCGGGAACGTCGACGGCGTCGGACGGCTGGCCGGCGGATGCCCCACTCGGCGACTGCGAGGTTGATGACCCAGGCCGCGCCCCGTGAGAGGTCGGCCTGCAGTGCTCCGGTACCGAAGATGCCTTCGCCGATGCCTTCCGTGAACGCCTGGGTACCGGCGGCCAGCCCGATGGCGTAGGCGCGCATCATCCAGGCCCGGTGCGCGTTGATGTCGCGGCGCCGGATGGCGGCGAAACCGAGGACCAGGCAGGCAGCCATGGCTGGGGCGAAGATCAGGCGGAGCGCGAACAGCAGGGGGCCGCTGCCGGGCTGGGGCGCGTAGAACAGCGTGAGCCACAGCGCGGAGACGGCGACCACCAGGCCCGCAACGGCGACGACGCGTCCCGCTCGACGGTGCCAGGTGCCGCGCCGCAGTCGCGGAACGAACTGGAACGCCCCGACCAGGGCGAACACGGCCGCTCCGATGATGTGGGCGACCAACGCGCCCGGGAACCCGGCGAACCGGTGGTCCGCCGGCATGACCGCCGGGCCGCCGGCCAGCTGGAGGAGCCGCAGTGACCCAGCGGTCAGCGGGATGGCTGCCAAGGTGACCAGCGCGGCAGGGACCAGCCAGCCGCTTGGCCGGTCACTGCGCCCGGTCGGCTGCCCGGCCCGCACCGAGGTGGGCTGCGCAGCCGACTGGGCCTGGCCGAAGGTGTTCATCGGACTGCGACCTGCCCTGCGGCGTCCTGAGAGGTGACCTGGACCGAGGACGACGCCTCGCGCTGGGTGCGCCACAGGGAGACACCGAGGCCGATGAGGGCGACGCCTTCCGGTACGGCCATCGGACGGTCGAAGGACGAGGGCAGGACCGCAAGGGCGGCAGTGCCGACGGTGCTGACGGCGAGCAGGGCGGCTGCCCAGCGGGCCAGGACGCGGGCGCGGAAGAGAGCGATGCCGAAGACGAGGCCGCCGAGCAGGTAGCAGGCGCCGGTGAGGTCGAAGAAGGTCTGCAGGTGGCCGATGTCGCCGGCCGGGTGTCCGCCTCCGTTGGCGACCACAACGTCGTTGACGAAGGCTGGGGCCTTGTCGGTCAGGGCAGACAGGAAGGCGACGGCCATCACCTCGGTAGCGAACATCATCAGGTAACCGAGACCGAACACGATGTAACCGATGAGCCCCAGCAACCTCATCTGTCGGACCTGGTGCAGGTAGATGCCGGTGACGCCGACGAGTGCGAGGACGGTCATGACGGCCTTGGCCGAGCAGCGGATCACCCACTCGTGAGTGTCGGTCAGGTAGGTGTCGAAGGCGGGGTGGCCGATCTGGACAGCGATGAAGATGGCGCCGGCAGCAGCAGCGGCGATGCCGGCGGCCTTGGTGAGGCCGGTGGTGGTCACGGTCATGTCTGGCTCCTTCGATTCTTACCGGGAGGGCGCCCCGGCGATGTCTGCGACGTTAGGGAGCGGCGTGGTGAGTGCACATCACCATGTGATGTGACCGGCCTGGTGATTCGCCCTGTCCGCAGCGTGGCGGGGCGCCGGCGTGGGCTACAGGAGCCTGAGGTCGGGGGCGCGTTTGACGGCTGCCCGGCGGGTGTGCGCCTCGAGCTTGGTGAAGATGTGCTTGGTGTGGGTGCGCGGGTGTTGACCGACACCTAGAGGCGTTGGGCGATCTCGGAACCGGTCAGGTCGGAGGCCAGCAGTCGGAGCACCTCGAGTTCGCGGTCACTCAATCCCTCGTGTCCGGGCGCGCCCTCGGGTGGCGCTGCTGGTGGGGTGTCGACCTACGGTCCGGGGCGGAGGTTCGGGGTCGCGCTGCGTGGGCAGCACTCACGATCGTGGAGCGGGGCGTTGCCTGGTCGCTGATGTGGTCTCCTTCCGTTCCAGCATGGCCAGGACGGACGGCTCGAGGTACGGCGCGAGGGTATGCGCGTAGGTCGCCGTGAGGTGCGTGGTGTCGAAGTAGGTGATAACCCCCCCGTTGACAGCTCGGCAGGCAGTCGGACCACAGATGTGGTCGGTCAGATCCACGACCCGGGCGCGCTCGTCATGGAGCCCCTCGATGACCCCGACGACGGGATCGGCGGGAAGCCAGCCTTCGCGGGTGCCGTCGCAGGCCTCGTCGTCGCCCCGGTGCTCTGCGATGCACGTCGGCACCTGGATCCCAGGCGCCGGGGTGTCGCGGATGGCCAGCACCGGGATGTCGGCGCCGAGGAGGGTGTCCAGGACGCGGGTGTATCCAGCGGCGTACACCGGCTGCGACCCCTTGAGGTCGTGGCCCACAGCAGTCACCGAGATCCGGTTCGACATCACGACCAGGGCGGGCTTGGCCCGTGCGACGTCTTCCGCCGTGCGCTGGACCCACTGCCGGCAGGCGGCACTGCCCGCCTCGGTGCGGAACCTCTCCAACACGTCGGAGGAGGCGCACTGTGAGGCGAGGTAGGTCTCGACCCGCCAGCCGTGCTCGCGGGCGAGGACCTGCATGGCGGGCAACCACTGTCCGGCGTGGGAGTTGCCGACCAGAGCGATCGTCACGTCGGAGCGGCGATCGCCGAACGCGCACATGCGAGTCGGGAAGGAGGGTGGGTTCGACCAGCACTGGCGCCCGCCGACGTCCTGGTAGGCGGCGGAGCGGTCATCGGGTGCGAGTACCGGCGTCGGCAGCAGGTCCTGGTAGGCCACGGGCTTGCACGCCTGCCCCGGGTCGAGGGCGGGCGCCCCGAAGCACCGTCCACCGTCATGGAGGGCGTGGGCCAGGGCGACGCGGGCCTGCTGGTCGAGTTGCTGCACGTCCCGGATCTGTGCGGTGGCCGCGGCGACCACGACGGTCATCGCAGCGCCAGCCAGGACATAGGTGCGGAGCTCATGGCGGGCGATCCGAGGTGACCGGAACGGCCGCTCGACGAACCTCTCCGTGAGCGCGGCCAGGACCAGGGTGAGCCCAAGAACCGCCACGATGTCGGTCGGCCCCAGCTCATGGCCGAAGGCGTACGACGCGAGCACGATCAGCGGCCAGTGCCAGAGGTAGACCGAGTAGGAGACGTCCCCCAGCCACCGCACGGGCGGCAAGGCCAGGACAGGCCCGGGGGTGCCACGGTCGTTCCGCTGGGGGGAGCACAGGATGACGAGCACAGCGCCGAGCACGGGCAGCGCCGCCTGGTAGCCCGGGAACGCCGTGGCGCCCGAGTAGAGGACGCCGGCTGCCACGATCATGGCAAGCCCGATCCAACTGCCGGCGATCCGTGCGGCCCGGCTCAGGGCCGGCTCAGTCGTCCTCGGTCGCGCCCGACTCACCGCGAGGGCGAGCAACCCGCCGCAGCCGAGCTCCCAGATCCGGGTCGGGGTGACGAAGTACGCCGCCGCCGGGTCGCTGGCGGTCTTGCTGATCGAGTACGCGAACGACAGCGCCACAACACTGCCGAGGGCCACCGCGAGAGCGGCGCCCATGGGCACTCGGAGCCGCCTCGCCACCAGGACGACCAGCCCGATGAGCAGCGGCCACACGAAGTAGAACTGCTCCTCCACGGACAGAGACCAGTAGTGCTGGACGGCAGTGGGAAGGGCGTCCTGCGCGAGATAGTCCACTGCCTGCCGGGCCAGCGACCAGTTGACGACGTACAGGGCAGCCGCTCGGGCCTCGTGGGCGTCGGGCTCCCACTCGGTCGCCGGTGCGACCAGGCGGACCGCGGCCAGCGTCGCCGCCAGCACCAGCAGTGAAGCGGGCAGCAGGCGCCGGATCCGGCGGCCCCAGAAGCTGGCCAGGTCGGCGGGAGAGGTCGGGGGACGCCGCAACAGGTGCGCAGTGATCAGGAACCCGGAGATCACGAAGAACACGTCCACGCCGACGTAGCCGCCAGGCAGGGCCGCTGGGTGGAGATGGAAGATCACCACCATCGCGACCGCGACGGCTCGTAGCCCCTGGACGTCGGAGCGCAGCTCACGCCCGCCGTTCTGGTGCATCAAATCAGGTCCTCGTCCGTTGGCCCCTGCCCAGCGTCCGCTCGCGGCTTCAGGGTCGACGAACGAGGGTACGACGCCTTGCGCCGCGAGGAAGAAATCGGGCGTGGGATGGTGTGGCGATCTGGGGAGAGTCTCCCAAGTCGCCGGCGGCGGAGTCGGCCTCACGTTCGCTCAGATGAAGGTCCTGGACGGCATCACCAAGGGCCTGACCAACCGCGAGATCGCCGACGTGCTCGAGGTGAACGTCAAGCGCATCCAGTGGCACGCCGAGCACGCCTACCGCAAGATCGGTGTCGGGTAGCCGACAGGAGGCCGTCACCTGGTGCCTGCTCCACGGCTTTGAGCCGCCGGGCGAGAGCGGTCCCGGCTGACGAAGGTCAAGCCAGCTGCGCGACATTCTCCGGTCCGGCAGCGGGCTTCGTGATCGAACATGGGCCGGTCAGGCTGTTAGCCCAGGTATGCCCGGACCGCAGGCATGTGCGTGCGTTGCAAGGGCGTCCGACTCGCGGAGACATGACGCACGTGGCCTGCGGCATGGCTGCCCGTCACGCGTGCGGCCCGACTGTCACCGGGCTGAGGGACAGCGTCGGGCTCGCCTGCGTGACCGCGCCGACGAGCGACACCTGGTCGTCGAGCGCACGCCGCTGGCTCGGTGTCAGGCTGTGCAGCAGTTCGACTGTCAGGGCGATCTTGCTGCCGGTGCGACGTTGGTGCCACACGCCGCCGACGACGCCGTCGACGAGCACGACTGGATAGTTGCCCGCCTGGCCGCGAGCGAGAGCCCGGGTCGCGGCGGGGCCGGCGAAGAGCCTGAGCCGAGGCTGGGATGCCACGACGAAGGCATCGAAGTAGGGGAGCAGGCGGACTCCCGAGGGGCCCTCGTCCGGGGTTGTCGTGTCCCCAGGGTTGACCCAGGCTCGCTCACCGTCGAAGTTCACGGCCTCGGCCCTGGCGAACAGATCGATCGCCAGCTGCGACGGGACGTTGAGCCACTTGGCGAAGTGCGCCGGAGTGGAGGGCCCATAGGCACAGAGGTACTTGCTGACGAGGGTCTGAAGCGCCTCCTCGGGTTCGTCCGGGCGGAACCCGGGAAGCCACCGGCGGGGATGGGTGTAGGTGACCCTCCGGCCGCGCAAGGGACCGAAGCACAACACGCCTCGATGCGCGGCGGTGCTGGTGAGCTGGCGCCAGCGCGGCCACTTGTCCTGGAAGGCGTCCATGGTCTTCTCGCCGGCCCAGGTCCCCACGCGGTCGACGATCGCCTCGGTGAGCTCGTCGACCGTCAGCTCGCTGTCGACCAACGCGTCGTCGATGGCCGCCAGGACCTCCTCGGCCTGCTCTGCGGTGAAGCGGACGGGGTCTGGGTGCTGGGGAGCGGACGAGGCAAGTCCGGACAGCGCCCCGGTCCACATCGGCAGGTCGACAGCAGGCAGCAGGTGCACGGTTCCACGCGGCCCGAAGGTCTTGACGAGTGTGCGGTCCTCCCAGAGTGCGCGCCGGACATCCTCCCGGTCGGTGCCGGCGATGCGCAGCGCGATCGACAACTCGGCGGCGCTGAGGATTTGGGCATGCGTGCCGCACATCGCACCCGCGATGTCTGCGGGCGTCCGGACGCCGGTCGGCTCGGTCAGGTGTTGGCGAGCCATCCGCCGGGCCGAGACACCTGCCCAGGTCACCGACGCTGTCACGCTTCAGAGGCTAGAGGAGGTCACCGACACCAGCCGCTGTGTACCCAGGAAGCGGGCCCATCCCGGCGGTCTGACGCATGTGCTGGAACCTTGTGTCGTAGGGGCGGCTGTGTTCCCAGCGTGCGTCGGAGAGCTTCCTTGGGGGCAGCTGCAGGGCGGATGGAGTTTGCGGTCGTTGTCGAAGACGGTGCCCGGTCTTCGACGTAGGTGTGAGGAGCAGGCGGCAGCCCACTGATGTGCGCGGCCGTCGGAGTTTCGGGCTGGATGGATCGAACGGAGTGTCGCTGTGATGAGGGACGGGGCCAGGTATCGGCAGGGATTCTCGGCGACCGCGTGGGCGAACGGGGTCGAGCTCGGCTTCGAGAGCTTCGGCCGCGTCGGCGATCCGATGGTGTTGCTGGCCGGCGGGCCCACGATGTTGTCGTGGCCGGACTTGGTGTGTGAGGGGCTCGCGTCGGCCGGGCGGCGGGTGGTCCGCTACGACCTACGCGACTGCGGCGCGTCGACCATGCGCGACCCCTGGGCTCCGGCGTACACCCTCCGCGATCTCGCGGCCGACGCGGCCGCGCTGGTCGGCACGCTCGGTGCCACGAGGGCTCATCTGGGCGGCATCGGGGTCGGTGGGATGGTGGCTCAGGTCGCCGTGCTCGACCATCCGAGCGTGTTCTCGGCGCTGACGCTGGTGAGCACGCGACCGGTCGCACCCGGCCCGGTCGACGACGATCTACCGGACCACGACGTGACCACCATGCAGGCGTTGTTCTCGCGCCAGAGGCCGGACTGGACCGACCGGGCTGCCGTGGCCGAGTTCGCTGCCGATGCGGCCGGACCGTTGGGTAACGACCGGGAGCAGGCGTACACGATCGCTGCGCGGATCTGGGACCGGACACCGTCCAGCGATCCCTCGGTGCATCAAGCGAACCAGCTCGGAACGATGTTCGCCCGGCTCGAGTGCGGACCGCGCTGGCGTGAGCGCCTCGGCGAGCTGGCGCTGCCGACACTGGTCGTGCACGGCGCCGCGGACCCGTTCTTCCCGGTGGGGAACGGCGAGGCGCTCGCCGCCGAGATCCCCGACGCGCGGCTACTCGTCCTCGACGACATGGGCAGTGCCCTCCAAGACGCCGGGGCAGACGAGGTCGCCAACGCGATCCTCACCTTGTGACTCCCGCGCAGGACGCGGGCAGAGAGGTCTTGTGCCGCACCGACATCCGGAGACGTGGGTCACCCGCCAGAAGAATCGCGTCCCCTCCGCCCGGCCGAGCACGGCACGGTCACCCACCGGCTGCTCCGCACAGGGACTGTGCCGCGGCGCCGTGACGGGCTCAGCCACCGGTGGCGGGCCACAGCACCAGCACGTGCTCCTCGGCGGGAAACCCTGCGACCATTCGCGCGAACACGTGGAGGGCGAGCGTCGTCTCGCCTGCGCGGTCGGTGACGCTGATGAAATGCCTGGACCCGCCCTTGAGCGGAAACTCCTTCACCACTCGCGACGTCCGGGTCCTGCCCACGAGAAGCTCGACCCCCAAGTGAATGCAGCCGGCCGATTCGACATCGACCCTGCGCCACCCTCACCAGACACGCTCTGCTGCGGTGACCTCTGCCTGAGCCCGCGGCTCGCCCAGACCCGCGACCAGCAGGCGGTCGGTGTGACGGCCGTGAGGCCGGTGCACGCGACGGCGCACCCCGCGAAGGGATGCGCCGCCACGTGTGCTGTGAGTCAGCCGCCGAAGTTGTAGGTGACTCCGTTGACCTGCATCCAGCGCAGGAGGGACGACAGGTTCTGTCCGTTGCTGAAACCGGTGCTGATGAAGACCCCCGAGATGGTCTCGTTCCCGTGGTCGGACACGAGCTGCTTGAACGACTCGTCGGGGTTGTTGCCGCCGTCGTCGTCGTAGCGCCACGAGCCGCTCGTGGCGACCCACTCGTGGAACGGGCCCTCCGCGATGTCGGGGTCGGGGGACTGCGTGTTCGGGGAGAAGATCGCGTCGTTGTTGTCGTTGTTGAGGAAGACCCGCAGGTACGGGACGCCGACGCCGCCGGAGTCGTTCGAGGCGGTGTAGCGCATGAAGTACACCAGGTTCTTCACATCGCGGAGCTTCATGCCGTTCAGGCCGGTGAACTTGACCGACCCGCCGGCCGCACCGCCGTCGGCGTACGGGCCGAACGCGACACCGTCCGGGGTCATCGACACCGTGGCGTTGGTCGCAGTGAACCCCCCGCGGAGCCTGGTCACCTGCTTGGTACGCGCCAGCCGGGCGGACAGACCGTGGGCCAGGTCGCTGCTGCGCACGGAACCGTCGCGGATCACCCGGTGGTTGGCGGCACCGTCGGCGATGTCGACGGACCGGATGGTGTGGTCCTTGATGTCGTGGGAGGTGACGAGGCTGGCTGCAACCGCGCCGCCACCGCTGGCCGCGAGGCCGACAACAAGGGCGCCGGCCGCCACGATGGCGGCCCGAGATCGAAACATGGAAGGGAACTTCATAGAAACACTCCTGATACCGAGTACGCGCAGGAGTGAAGCCCACCCCCGAGCAGGTCTTGTTCAACGAGACCAAGCGCGAGACGTTCCGGCCCCGCGTTCAGCCCGCGGAACGTAACCCCTTGCACGGCACAGGCGAAATCGTCCACCCCAAAGGGTGTGCGGCCGTCGCCCGAGCGGACGAGCGGGTCACATCGCGGCGGACGACTGGTTGGGCACGGTCATCCCGGTGGTGTGCGACAGCAGCCGCGGAAGCGAGTTGCCCCAACGGGCTCGGACGCCGCTGTCCGGCTCGCTCGCTCCGCGCCATATCGCCGAAGGAAACCCGGCTACTGGTAGGCGACTGCCGCCCTCTTGATGGTCAGAGTCCGGTTCGGGCAGTCGGCGGCTAACGTTGCCAGCTTGGCCTTCTCTGCGGTGGTGACACTGAGATGCCACCGTGTCTTGACCGCGACCCAGTAGCGCACGTATCGGCACTTGCCGTGGCTGGGAAGCCACTCGGTGGGATCGTCGCCACCCTTGACCTCGTTGTCGTGGGCGTCGACGCCGACCAGGGTGCGCGGGTCGCCGAGATCGTTGTAGTAGCGAACGCGAGTGGCCTTGGTCCACCGCCAGGCGCCAGAGATCCAGGCGTTGTAGACCGGCACGGTGTGGTCGATCTGCACGGCCCCGCCGTACGCGTTCGGGTAGTAGATCGCGTTGTAGTAGGAGTACCACTTGCCCTTGGACACTGTGCAGTAGTCGTTCTTTGTGACGGGCTTCAGTGACTCGTCCATGAGGACCACGGCGCGGGTGTCGCACTCGCCGTACTGGGTGATCCAGTCGCCGAACTGCTGGTCTCGGTCGTAGGTGCCAGCGTGTGAGTGCTTGGCGACCGGGAGTTGCTGGATGGCCGCGCGGACGCGGATGTTGACCGTTCGTGAGGTCTCGGCAGACGCAGGAGCCGAGACGGTGGGTGCAGCGAGGCCGGCGGCTGCGACGAGTGCAGCGATGAGTCCCGTCGCCCTCTGGCGAGTCGACCTCAGGCCTCGCAAGCCGTCCCGTCCTTGTCGCGATCGAGGTTCGCGCGGTTAGCCCAGTAGACGTCGCGAGCGTGCTTGCCATAGGCCGGACGCCCGTAGCCGTCGTTCACCTGCCGCTGCGCCGCCGCGGCGGACTTTGCCACACCGTGCTTGAAGTCGTGGTGCAGCACGGGGCAGTTGGCGTACCTGGTCTGAGCGTGAGCGGGCACAGCCGCAGACAGGGCGAGCACTGCGGCAGCCGCAGTGCTGGTGAGCGCAGCCAGGATGGGGTGACGCACAGTGAAGCCTCCGAGTCGTGTGGGTTCGGAGCATGCTCACACGTCACGGCTGCTCGAGAGGGGCTTTTGGAAAGTCTGACTTCTTACCCCTGTCGAACGGACGTTCCTGCCTCTCAGGCCTGGCAGGCGGGATTGGACGCCGCAGACCGGAGCCACAGCACGACATGGCGCGGTAAGGCCAACGCAAGGCAAGGCACGGCAGGGCAAGGCATGGGTCCTTATCCCTTGAACGACCCAGGAGGTCGGCCATGCACGAGAACAACGAAGAGCGCCGGATCGGGCGACTGCGTCGAGCAGCCCGCAAACAACGTCTGCGCGTGACGAAGATCCCCGAGCGGCCGGGGATGTACCTGGAGTACGGCCCCTCAATGCTCGTCGACGACGACCGCGACTGGGTCGTCTCGGGGTGGACCGACGCCGACGAGATCGAGTCAGAGCTCGTCTCTCGTCGCTGAACCCGCAGCACGCTCGCCCTCGTCGTAGGTACGGCGGGGGCGAGGTCCCCGCTACGACTGCTGTGGCTGACCCGCCTTCTCGGCGCCGGGCCTCATGCCGGCCTCGGCCTCGGGCGGATCTCGGGCTAGCGATCCTCGAAGTCGTAGACCTCGGGCGGAGAAGAGAAGTCGTAGACCTCAGCGGGCGGGGCACAGAAGTCGTAGACCTCAGGCTGAGAAGAGAAGTCCCACGCATCCTCGTTTGGGGCACTCATTGGTCAGCCTCCGTAGACCGGGTGACCGGCCCAGTTGGTCAACGACTCGATGGTCTGGACCCGAGTCCAGTACGGCACGTGGTTGGCGCGGTGCCGGTGCGCGGTCGAGAACAGGACCACGGGCTTCGGGCCGGTCGTCCAGTCGCAGCGGGTGTAGACGGCGATGGAGTAGCCGGGGCCGACCTTCGTGGTCTGGCCGTAGGTGCCGGTGCGGGCGAGGACGTCGCTCCGGGTGAGGCCGCGGTGGACGTGGGACCACTCGGCCTTGGTCACGCAGCCGCGGGCCGGGGCGGCGTTCGCGGGTGCTGCTACCAGCGCGGCGGGTGCCGCAACGGCGGTGATGGCCGCGAGGGCCAGGACGATCTTCTTCATGCGGGTCGTGCTCCTTCGGGTTGTGTTGGCGGGTCCGTGTTGACCAGGTGGGGTGGTGCCCCGGCCGTCCCCTCCCCTGACAGTGCGACCCTGCATCCAAGGATCGCCGGAGCAGGAAGGCCGCACATCCGCCGACGTACGGGTTCGGCTACCTGCTCACGGTCGGCGACGCCGGCGCTGGCGCTCCCGGTGGGCGGCCTAACAGAGCGAGCCCCGACCCTTGCGGGCCGGGGCTCTTGTTCTCCTCGATCGGGGCAGAGGGCAGTTCGGGGGAACCGCCTACAGGTCACCGTCCCGGCGAGAGTCTGTGGAGGACCAGACACCCCGGTCGCGCTCCGAGGTGCCTGGCCGCTTGTGGTGCCGGGCGGCTAGTGGTCTAACGCGTCAGGTACACATTCAGGGTCGTCGGAGCGACGCATGCGCACATCCGCCGACCTACGGGTTCGGCTACCTACCTCTAGCGGCACCTGGATCCCTCGTTGGGCCCCGCACAACCCTGGCCTGTTTGAGGTCCTGGCAGTCCTGGACCCGCCCCTTGACCCACTTGCGGCCGGCCCTCTTCCCGTGGGAGTTCGGTTCGGCGTGCCAGTGGCCGAGCTCGCCGAGGAAGGTCTGGGTGCCGCGCTCGTAGTCGTACAGGGCCTCGTGCGTTCTCTGGTCTGGTGCGGTATCTCCCATGCCAGTGACTCCTTTCGCAGCGTGCGTCGCGGCCCGAGAAGTGGTCGAGCCCCCCTGCCCATCCCCCACTACCACTTGGCAGGGGGAGCTCGGCACACAGGGTCGCCGGAGAGTGTCGGACATCACACCCGCCGATCTACGGGTTTGGTTACCTGTCTCGTCGGCGCCTTCGTGCGAGGCGGGTTCCCCGATTCGGCGGACAAGAGCTCCGGTCAGGGCGACAGTGGAGACGGACAGTCGCACCGCCCGACCTTCGGGGACTAGAACTAGGGGCCGGGGGTGCGACGGTTCCTCAACGCCGACGACGCCGCTGGCGCTCCCGGTCGGCTGCCATGCTGAACTCCCCCCGCGGTCATCTCGGTGAACTGCTCCCGCCACTCGCTCCGGTCCGACCGCCACTGGCGGAACCTACGCTGGCGCTCTGCCTCGCGGACCGGGTCGTCGGGGAAGTAGTAGCCGCCGAAGTCGAGCAACCACTGCGGCCAGCGTTGCGGGGGCTAGATGTCGTAGTTCTGATTCGAAAGCACCCTGACCTGCGCAAACGCCGGATCGTCGAGGCTTTGGGCCGCGCTCGGGCCGCAGGCTGGTCGTCCATATCAAGCTGGTGACCCCGCAGTGAGGTGAGTTTGCTACCTGCGCCCCGTCAGGGACCCGCGGCACGTACCTCGAAAGGTGAGGTACTGCGCACACCCCGGACCCGCTTGTCTGGCGAGGCTGAAGCCGAGTCGTTCCACGCTCGCCTACAAGGCTCCTAGGACATCAGCTGGATTCCGCCGAGGCTAACCGTGCCGAGACCCCACTGATGAAGATTCCGTCCTGGCGCCGTACCTTCCAGCTTGGGCCGTTGGTGTGCCGGAGTCGCGGCTCGAGTGGCCTAGATTGGCTGGCCTTCTCGGTACTTCGCCAGGTCGAGTCGGGCGTCGTCTCGACGAGGCCGTTATTGATTGCGATGGCGGCTGCTGGCGGACGAGGTGTGCATGCGCCAGAGCTTCGGCCGTGCCGCCGAGCACGCCGAGGGGTTGGTCGCGGACCTCGTAGCCGTGGCAGTAGGGACAGTGGAGCAGTTCCCGGCCCCAGCGCTCACGAACACCGGGGAGGTCCGGGATCTCGTCCCGTAGCCCGGTGGTCATCAGAACCTGTCGCGTCCGCAGGGACTCGCCGCCGTCGAGCCTGATGTCGAACCTGGTCCCGCCTCCGGCTGCGGAGTCCGCGAACGGCGTGATGGCGGTGGCCACGCCTGCGACCAGGTGCGCGCCGTAGCCAATGACCTCGTCGCGGCCCGCGGCTAGGAGAGCGGTCGGCGGAAGGCCGTCGGAACCGAGGAAGCCCTGCATGTGCTCGGCGGCGGCATTGCGCGGGTGCCCAGCGTCGACGACCGCGACCTGACGCCGGGCGCGGCTCAGCACCAGGGCGGCGGACAGACCCGCCGCGCCGCCGCCGATGACCACCACGTCGTACTCATTCATGCAGGGAACATTCGCGCGCAGTCAGGCGCGCAACAACCTCCGGTGCTGGTTCTGGGAGCTCTCAGTTCTTCGGCGGTCATGGGCTCAGGGGGTGATGACGAGTTGACCGCGGACGTTGCCGCACTCGAGCCGACGCACTGCGTCGGGTACCTCGGCCAAGGTGTAGGACCGTTCGATGGAAGGCACCACCTTTCCGTTGGCGGCGAGCTCCGCCAGCCGGTCGAGCCCGGTGTAGTGCTCCTTGTTCAGGATCGACGTCAGCCGTTGCGGAACGAACGGTGACATGGCTACCGCCTTCAGCTGTCGGCCCAGGCCGGGGCTCCACGTGCTGCCGCTCTCCCCGCCCACGATGACGAGAGTCCCTTTTGGCTCAAGCGCCGTGCGCAGACGCGACACCGGCGTCATGCCGCCGGTGTCCACGACCACGTCGTACGTGTGCGAGCCGTCGGCGAAGTCGTCGCGCGTGTAGTCGATGACGTGTCGAGCACCCAGACCGGTGACCAGGTCAGCCTTGGAGCCGCTGGCGACGCCGGTGACGGCGGCACCCATGGCCACGGCGATCTGGACGGCGTAGGTCCCCACGCCTCCCGACGCACCCACGATGAGCACGTCGGACCCATCCGTGACGGCGGCCGTGTCCAACGCACCCAGGGCGGTCAGGCCCGAGACGGGCATGGCGGCTGCCTGTTCGAACGAGAGGTTCGCGGGCTTCTGGCTGAGCTTGTCCTCGCGGGCGACGGCGTACGCGGCGAACGAGCCCCTGGCGATGCCGAAGACCTCGTCACCGACCTTGAGGCGAGTGACACCATCGCCGATGGCGGCGACGATCCCGGCGACGTCCTGGCCCGGGACCGGGTTCTTCGGCTTGAGCACCCCGAAGCCCACCAGTCGCATCAGGTAGGGCTCTCCGGTCATCACATGGAGCACGCCCCGAGAGATTCCTGCCGCCTGCACGTCGACGAGTACTTCGTGGTCACCCGGCGTGGGCTGTTCGATGTCGCGGAGCTGCAGCACGTCGGCCGATCCGTACCTGTCCTGGGTGATCGCCTTCATGGGCGTCCTCCTCGGCGTTGCGTTCATGACGATATTCCTCTCGTCTGGTCTCATCGGTTGCCACGTGGGGTCAGGAGCAGTTCACGGAGCCGTTGCAGGTGCGGCATCACGCCGTAGACGACGATGGGCACCGCGATGGTGGCCAGCACGAAGGTCCGCTCGACGGTTGTCAGCCTGCGGAGCCAATCTCCGAGGACCAGATTCAGGGCGGTCAGGGTCGGAAAGACGGCGAGCCAGATCATCAGTGCCAGCTGGTGCTTGCTCGGTGGTCCGGACTTGCCTGTCCTCGAGCTTCTCGACGTGTCGTTCATGGGTGTCCCCTTCGGTGGAGGTGCGTGCGTTGCTGGTCATGACGCGGCGCCTCGCGTCGCGGTGGCATCGGCCGCAGGTGTGGGGTCGTACTGGATGGCGCGGCGGACCTCGCGGGACCGGTCGACGCCGGCGAGGCGAGCGACGAGGTGCAGGGCCATGTCGATGCCGGCGCTGACACCGGCGCTGGTGATGACGTTGCCGTCGTCGACGTACCGGGCATCGAGGTTCACCTCGATGGACGGGTCGAGCTCGTGGAGCAGACCGAGGGACTCCCAGTGCGTGGTTGCGGGTCGCCCCGCGAGGAGGCCGGCCGCCGCATACACGAGAGCCCCGGTGCACACGCTCGTCATCAGCGGGACGGTGGCGGCCTGCCCGTGGACCCAGTCGAGGTGGTGCGGGTCCCGCATCAACGATCGAGTGCCTTGGCCACCGGGGTGGATGAGCACGGAGAGGGGCGGCATCGCGCTCATCGAGTGGTGCGCGGAGAGCGTCAGTCCCTTGGCAGCGACGACCGGAGACCCGTCGCGGGACAGGCAGGAGATCGACCAGCCGTCGTCGGGGTGGTGGAGGGTCCAGTACGAGAGGACCTCCCAGGGGCCGACGGCGTCCAGCTCCTCGACTCCGTCGAACAGCAGGAGGCCGATGTGTCGGGTTGAACGTCGTGTGCTGGTCATGTCGTGGTGCCCTTCGTCGTGCGAGTCGTGCGAGTCGTGCGAGTCTGCTGCGCGGGTCGTCGGCAGGTATGGGCCGGGGATGGACTCACTGTCGCCGGGTTCCCGGACGCTCAACCCGGTCAAATTGCCGGGATTGCACCAGAGGGCGTTGACAGGGGAGGCCCGGCGGGCGGGCCGCGCGGTACCGTCACCGCGTGCTGCATGGGCGAGCGGTGGAGCTGGCTCGTCTGGTCGCGCTCATCGAGGACGCCCGCGCCGGGACGGCCGGTAGCGTCGTGGTGCACGGGGAACCCGGCGTCGGGAAGTCGGCCCTTCTGGCGGAGGTCGTGTCGACCGCCAGCGACCTGAGGGTGCTTCGCACGCAGGGCTTGGAGTCGGAGTCGCCGCTGGCGTTTGCGGCGCTCCAGCGGCTGCTTCGACCGATCCTCGGTCTCGCCGAGCGGTTACCGGAACCCCAAGCGCACGCGCTCGGGGTCGCGTTCGGACAGCAGGTCGGGAAGGTCGAGCCGTTCCTGGTCGGGGTCGCGACCCTGTCGATGGTGACCGAGGCAGCCGAGGAGAAGCCGGTGGTGTGTGTCGTCGACGACGCTCACTGGCTCGACTCCGCCTCGACCGACGCTCTGCTGTTCGCGACCAGACGGCTGGAAGCCGATCGCGTTGCGATGCTGTTCGCGGCGCGCGACACAGAAGGCCGGACGTTCGCCCCCGATGGGGTTGCGGCTCTCCAGCTGGACGGGTTGGACGCCGACTCGGTTCGGGAGCTGCTGGCCGAGAACGCGCAGGTGGTGGTCGCAGCCGAGGTCACCGACCGACTGCTGGTCGAGACCGGGGGGAACCCCCTCGCCCTCGTCGAGCTCCCCACCGCCCTCAGTGACGAGCAGCTCGCTGGGTCAGCCCCGCTGCCCTCGCCGCTCATGCTCACCACCGGGGTCGAACGCGTCTTCCTCGACCGGTGCCGCAGGCTCACTGCGGCCGCGCAGACTCTGATGCTGGTCGCCGTTGCTGACGACAGCGGTCAGCTCGCGACCGTACAGCGGGCCGCTACCACCCTGAAGGTCGACCACGACGCGGTCGCGGAGGCCGAGCGGTCCGGGCTGCTCGTGATCAGCGGTGACGCCGTGTCGGTCCGGCATCCGCTCGTCCGGTCCGCGGTCTACCAGGCCGCCACCGCGGACGAGCGCCGCGACGTACACCGCGCGTTGGCCGGAGCCCTGGACAGCCTCGAGGACTCCGACCGCGCCACCTGGCACCTCGCCGCAGCCGCCGACGGGCCCGATGAGAGCCTGATGACAGCCCTGGCCCAGGTCGGCGCCCGGGCCGAGCGACGCGGTGGCTACCGGGCCGCCGCAGACGCTCACGAACGAGCCGCAGACCTGACGACCGACCCGCTCGCCAGAGCCGGTCTCCAGCTCGCCGCCGCTCGCAACGCCTGGGCCTCGGGCCAGACCGCCCGTTCGGCACGGCTGTTGTCGGCGGCCCGCGAGCGCGCCGACGACCCGATCCTGCTCGCGGACATCGACCGACTACGCGGCCGCATCGCGGTCAATGTCGGCTCGGCAGCGGACGCGCACCGGATCTTCACCCAGGCCGCCGCACAGGTCGCAGTGCACGAGCCGGTCCGGGCGTTGGAAATGGCCGTGGCTGCCGCGGTCGCCCGCAGTCACGGCATCGACAGCGGGGCGAGGCTCCCTACCGACACCATCAACGTCGACGCCTCCCCGCACGACACACCACGCACTCGGTGCCTCAAGCACCTCCTGGTCAGCACCCGCCACGACATCGCCGGAGACCGTGACTCGGCACTCGACGAGCTGCGCACCGCGCAAGCCATCGCCCTCGGGGCGGCTGACACGCTCACCGATCTCGACCTGCTCGGGAACCTCGCGAACGCCGCCCTGCACCTGGGTGACGACGACGCGCACCGCCACTTCTACACGCTCATGCTGTCCACCGCCAGGGAGGACGGGGACGGCATGGCGGTCCTCTATGCTCTCCAGCGCCTTCCGTTCAGCCAGTACGTGGGTGGCCAGTGGGCTGCGCTTCGGAACTCCTCCGAGGAGGCGGTCGCGCTCGGTCTCAGCGTGGGGCAGCCCGCAGCGACGGCGGCCCCGCGGGCGTGGCTGACCCTGCTCGACGCACTCGAGGGGCGCCCCGACTACGACGAACGCCTCAGGTCACTGGAGGATCTGCTCGCCGCCCACCCTCCGGTCGGCATCCTGGCCCAACCGGTCCAAGACCTGACCCGGTGGGCCACGGGCATCCGCGCTGTGCTCGCCGGTGACGCACCCGGCGCCCTGCACCATTTCCGCCAGATGGCATCAGCCTCGTCGCCGATGCAGCTACCAGCCCTCATGATGATGTCGGCCCAGGACCGCATCGACGCCGCCGTCCGCGACGGTGACCTCGTCCAAGCCCTCGCCTGGGTGGACGACCTGGACGGGTTCGCGGCGGGCACCGATCTTCCCTGGGCCCTGGCCGCGGCCGCGTTCGGCCGCGCCAGGTCGTCCGAGCACGGTGACGTGAGCGAGGGAACCCGGGTGAGAGAGCTGTTCGAGACCTCACTCACCCACCACGCGGCCGCGCACCGTCCCTACGACCGCGCTCGGGTCCAGCTGGCGTACGGCGAGTACCTGCGTCGCCACCAACGGCGTGTGGACGCCCGAGGGCACCTCCGGGCCGCACTGGAGACGTTCGAGGACCTGCACGCGGCACCGCTCGCCGAGCGGGCCGGCCAGGAGCTCCGGGCCTCCGGAGAGACCGCCCGCAAACGCGACCCATCCACCCTGCTCACGCTCACGCCGATGGAGCTCAAGGTCGCCGAGCTCGTCGCCTCCGGGCTCTCGAACAAGGACGTCGCCGCCCAGTGCTGGGTCTCACCCCGCACCGTGGCCTTCCACCTGCGCAACGTCTTCGCGAAGGCAGGCATCACCTCCCGCGGCGAGCTCGCCCGGCTCGACCTCGGCTAGCGGGCCTGATCCAGCAACCTGGCCACATCCCGGCCATCTGACCGGGGTGAGCCGAGGCGTTCGCGGCCACGCTCGACGGCAATAGATCAACCGGTTGCGAGAGCGAGACCACCATGAACATCGACATCCCCATCACGGTCCACCACCTTGACCACCAGGCAGACCAGACCTCCGGCACGGCTCCGCACGGACCCTTCGCCCGCATCGTCGCCACGTCCCTGGCCACCGGCCTGGGCACCGCCCTGGCTCTGACGCTCGTGGTCTTCGCCGGTCGCACGGAGGCCACCATCACCGGAGGGCTCCTCGTGGGTTTCGCGCTCGGCTGGGCCTTGATCGGCGTCCTGTCCCGCCGCTTCACCGACCGGCCGCAGCGCTGGACCGCCGTACCTGCCGTCGCCATGGGCGTCACGGGCCTCGCGCTGATCGCGTTCACGCCCCAGAACGGCGCCCTGACCACCATGAGCTGGATCTGGCCGATCCCGGTGCTGGCCCTGGCGGTCTACATCTGGGTCCGGGCCCGGCGCGACCTCCCGGCCCGCGCTCGCTGGCTGCTCGTCCCCGTGGTCGCCGTCCTGGCCCTCGCACCCGTCGCCGCCACCTACGAGAACATCAGCGTCGTCCGTGACCAGCACACCTACCCCGCCCCCGGCACCAGCTACGAGGTCCACGGACACCGGCTCTACCTCGACTGCCGCGGTCAGGGCAGCCCCACCGTCGTGCTGGACAACGGCCTCGGCGAGGTCACCGCCTCCTGGGCCCGCATCGTCGCCCAGGTCGACGCCACCACCCGTGTCTGCGCCTACGACCGTGCCGGCCAGGGCTGGAGTCAGGACACGAGCAGGGCCCAGGACGGCGTGGCGGCCGCCCAGGACCTCCACACCCTGCTCCGCGTGGCTGGCGAGCACGGTCCCTACGTGCTGGTCGGGCACTCCATCGGCGGCACCTACGCCATGACCTACGCCCACCATTACCCCCAGCAGGTGGCCGGCATGGTGCTCCTCGACAGCTCGAGCCCCGAGCAGTTCACCGCGATCCCGAGCTACTCCGGGCAGTACGCCGTCGTCCACCGCGTGATGGCGGTGACCCCCACCCTCAACCGGCTCGGGCTCGGTCGGATCGTCGCGGCCGTCGCCACCTCGCACCTGCCGCCGACCGCGGCCGACCAGGTGACCGCCCTGACCGCGAGCGCACACGGCGCCCGGAGCGCGAGCGCCGAGTGGCAGGTCCTGCCGACCCTCTTCACGCAGGCGCAGGCGCTGACCACGTTCGGGAGCCGTCCGCTGGCCGTCCTGACCGCGACGGAGAGTCTGCAGAACGGCGGGTGGGCGGCGGCGCAGAACCGTCTCGCAGCCTTGTCCACTCGGGGCTTCCACCAGGTCGTCGACTCGACCCACGTGGGCCTCCTCGAGGACCAGCACGGCTCGGGCGCCGCCGTAGGTGCCATCGACCACGTCATTGCAGCGGTCCGCACCACCTCCCTCCAGGGGACCCGATGACCGCCCGGCAAGCCCGGGTCTCACCCGGCACCACCACCGAAGCCGCCAGCCAGACGACCACCACCATCACCACCATCGAAGGAGTCACCATGTCCAGCACCGCCCCGGCCCCACCCCCGACGCCGGCCGACACCCAGGAGCACCACGACCACCACCAGCACAGCCAGGACGAGACGGGCCCGAAGAAGTCCTGGGCCCTCCTCGGGGTCGCCCTCGCCGCCCAGATCCTCGTCGTGCTCGACATCTCGGTCGTCAACACCGCCCTGCCTTCGATCGGCCGCTCTCTCGGCCTCGGCGGCAGCCAGCTCGCCTGGATCGTCACGGCCTACCTGATGATGTCCGGCGGCGGCCTCCTGCTCGGCGGGCGCATCGCCGACCTGCTGTCGCGACGTACCGTCTTCCTGACCGGCCTCACCCTCTTCACGACCGCCTCTCTGTTGAGCGGCTTTGCCGAGACCGGCGGACAGCTGATCGCCACCCGGTCGATCCAGGGCCTCAGCGCGGCGCTGCTGACCCCGTCCGCCCTGGCCCTCATCATGACCACCTACGCCGGTGCGCAGCGCAAGACAGCACTTGCGACGTGGGGTGCCGTCGGCAGCCTCGGCGTCGCCGCCGGCGTCCTGCTCGGCGGGGCGATCACCACCTGGACCAGCTGGCAGTTCATCTTCTGGGTCAACGGACCCGTCGGGCTCATCGCGCTCCTCGTCGGCACCCAGGTCATCGCGAAGCAGAAGGCACCCCGACCCACCCTCGGCGCCTTCGACCTTCCGGGTGCCGCGGCCGTCATCGGTGGCCTTGCCAGCCTCATCTATGCCCTCGGCGGCACCGCCACCCATGGCTGGTGGAGCATCCACACCGCCACGGCGTTCGCCGCGTCCTTCGCACTCCTGGTGACCTTCCTCAAGCTCGAGCAGCGCGCCGCCCGGCCCCTGTTCCCGCCGCACATCTGGAAGCTCGACAGCCTGGTCTCCGGCACCGCCGTCATGCTCGGCGTCACCGGCATCCTGGTCGGAACCGTCTTCCTGACCTCGATCTTCCTGCAGACCGTGCTCGGCTTCACCGCCCTGCGAACCGGGCTCGCCTTCGTGCCCTTCGCGCTCGCCATCACGGCCGGCACCGTGGTCGCCCGCCACCTGCTGGCACACGTCTCACCGCGCGCCATCGCCACCGCCGGACTCCTGATCACGACAGGGGCTGCACTCCTGCTGTCCCACGCCGGGGACGACGCGCACTACGCCAGTGACATCCTGCCCTGGCTCTTCGCGCTCGGACTCGGCATCGGCATGGTCTTCGTGCCCGTGTCCGTCACCTCGATGGCCGGCATCCCGGCCTCGCACGCCGGCGTCGCCTCCGGGTTCCTGATGACCGGACACGAGATCGGTGCCGCCCTCGGCGTCGCAGTCCTCTCCGCCATCGCCAGCACCGCCGGCAGTCTCACCACCGCCAGCGGTGCCGCCGACGCCTTCTCCCGGGGATTCCTCGGCGCAGCAGCCATGGGTGCTGTGGTGGCCGTCTTTGCCTTGCTCCGGATGTCCAGGACCGTCGCGGCCGGCAACGGAGGTCACATGCACATGCACTGAGACTCGAAGTCGAACGAGAGCGTCCCGCTGGAACACCAGCGCAGGGCGCTCTCGTTCCGCCTGCCGGACTTACGCGGAGAAACCCTGCGAATCGAGAACTAGCGCCGCTCGATCAATTCGTATAGGTGGCCATCCGGGGCGGTGAAGCGCACATACCGATCAGTCTCGTTGGTGGCCGGGGGATCCGTGGCCACACCTAGGGCAGCCAGTTCAGCGATACCCAGAATGCGCACATGTTTGACCCTAGGCCTTCCGGCGAATGCCATCGGCTGCGGTGGCGCCTGCCGCGCGTCCGGGAGACGGAGGCTCACCAGCTGGGCTGATCGAGTGGTTCGCCGGGCGAGCTGTGGATGGAACGGGTCCAAGGCCCCGTCGAGGATGACCTCGGCGCTCTCCACGCGTGGATCGAAGCGGGCCAGCCCGTCATCGAGCCGCGGTACGTTCCAAGCTGTAACTCCACCCCGGATCCGATCGGACCCCCACCTGCACCCACCGATCACTGGCGGCCGACGCGAAGGGACGAGTTCGAGTTCTTCTCCTACATCTGATCGAAGGCACTCTTGATGGTCCGCGCCAGGGCCGCAGAGGGCTGCCTTTGGACAGCAACAGCCCCTGACCTGAGGGGGACGGTGAATCGGTGTCTTCGCAGGTCAGGGGCCGTTTTCAGGCACCTAGGCGGTGGGCATTACCCACGCGTGACTAGATGTCGTAGTAGAGCTCGAACTCGTGGGGGTGGGGCCGCAGGGCCACCGGCTGGATCTCGTTGGTCCGCTTGTAGTCGATCCAGGTCTCGATCAGGTCGCTGGTGAAGACGCCGCCCTCGAGCAGGAACTCGTGGTCGCCCTCGAGGGAGTCCATCACTGCGTTCAGCGTGGCGGGCACGGTCGGGATGTCGGCATGCTCGTCGGGCGGGAGCTCGTAGAGGTCCTTGTCGACGGGCTCGTGCGGCTCGATCTTGTTCTTGATCCCGTCGATGCCGGCCAGCAGCATCGCGGAGAAGGCGAGGTAGGGGTTGGCCGACGGGTCGGGGCACCGGAACTCGATGCGCTTGGCCTTCGGGTTCGAACCGGTGATCGGGATCCGCACGCAGGCCGACCGGTTGCGCTGGCTGTAGACGAGGTTGACCGGAGCCTCGAAGCCCGGCACCAGGCGGTGGTAGGAGTTCACCGTCGGGTTGGTGAAGGCGAGCAGAGACGGCGCGTGCTCGAGGATGCCTCCGATGTAGTAGCGCGCCATGTCGGACAGTCCGGCGTACCCGGTCTCGTCGTAGAAGAGCGGCTCGTCGCCGTCCCAGATCGACTGGTGGCAGTGCATGCCCGAGCCGTTGTCGCCGAAGATCGGCTTCGGCATGAACGTCGCGGTCTTGTTGTTGCGCCAGGCGACGTTCTTGACGATGTACTTGAACTTCATCACGTCGTCGGCGGCCTTGAGCAGCTCGTCGAAGTTGTAGTTGATCTCTGCCTGGCCGGCGGTGCCGACCTCGTGGTGGGCGCGCTCGACGGTCAGGCCGGACTTCTCCAGCTCGATCACCATCTCGTCGCGCAGCTCGCCGAAGTGGTCGTACGGCGCCACCGGGAAGTAGCCGCCCTTGTAACGCACCTTGTAGCCGCGGTTGTTCTCCTCGGAGCCGGAGTTCCAGGCGCCGGCCTCGGAGTCGATGTGGTAGTACCCGGCGTTCACCTTGGTCTCGAACCGCACCGAGTCGAAGACGTAGAACTCGGCCTCGGGAGCGAAGTACGCCTTGGTGCCGATGCCGGTCGAGGCGAGGTAGGCCTGGGCCTTCCGGGCGATGTTGCGCGGGTCGCGGGAGTAGGCCTCACCGGTGAGCGGGTCGTGGATGAAGAAGTTCACGACGAGGGTCTTCGCGACGCGGAAGGGGTCGATGTACGACGTCGTCGGGTCCGGGAAGAGCGACATGTCGGACTCGTGGATCGCCTGGAAGCCGCGGATCGAGGACCCGTCGAAGTTCAGGCCGTTGTCGAACACGCTCTGGTCGAACGACGACACCGGGACGGTGAAGTGCTGCATGATGCCGGGCAGGTCGCAGAAACGGACGTCGACCATCTCGACGCCCTCGTCCTTGATGTACTTGAGCAGCTCGTCGCTGTTGGCGAACATTCGTCCTCCTCGGCCGTCTCGCGGCCCGATGTGCAGGTCAGGTCCGCCGCCGCAGGTAGTTGTCGGGGGCCGGACCTCTGCAACGTAGGCGGGGGCAGTTTCTTGACCGTATCCGGTTTGTTTCGCCGACGTAACAGGTGGCCGCCCCGGCCATGGGCGTACGACGGCGCGTGGCTACCCTGACCGCGTGCCCGCGACCGAGCTGCCGTTCGAGACGGCCTCCTGGGGACGGCGGATCCTGGCTCTGATCGTCGACTACGCCGCCTGCTGGGGCGTGATGCTCCTGATCTACGGCAGTGCCTGGTTCGGCAACGGCAGCCTGCCCGTCGCTCTACCTGACCCTCCTCTTCATCGCGGAGTCGGCCTTCCTGATGGCACTCTCGGGAGGGTCGTTCGGCCAGCTCGCGACGAGGCTGCGGGTGGTCCGCGTGGACGGCAGCGGGCGACCCCTCAGTCTCCTGATGGCGCTGCTGCGCCAGGTGTTGATCTGCCTCGTCATCCCGCCGCTCGTCTTCCGGTCCGACGGGCGCGGCCTGCACGACATCATCTGTGGATCCGCAACCGTTCCGTTACGCGTTCCCGACCGTGGACCCGGGGTGCGCGGTTAGGCTGACCGCGCCGCGCGGGCTCGGTCCCGCGGCACGCCGTTCGTACCGGGCGGACGTCGACCCGTGGAGCCCGGGAGGACCCCATGCGCACCCTGACCGTTCGCAAGGCCGCCCTCGTAGCCGCCCTGCCCCTGGCCCTCTCGTCGTTGGCCGCTTGCGGCACCAGCTCGAGCCAGGCCACCGCCAACGATCCCCAGGCCGGGCCCACCAGCAGCCCCACCGCCAAGAGCTCGGCCCCGCCCGCGGCGAAGACCGTTGGCAGCGCGCAGTTCCTCGCGATGGTCAAGGCGGCGGCCGCGAAGATCACCACGGCCCGCTTCTCGATGGAGATGGACCTGTCCGGCCAGAGCGTGCCGGTCAAGGGCGTCATCGACCTCACGGGCGACAGCCCTGCGATGCAGATGACGGTGGACGTGACCGGCATGGGTACGCCGACCGAGATGCGGTTGGTGGACCGGAGCATGTACGTCGCGGTGCCGGGCACCACGGGCAAGTTCTACAAGGTCGACCTCGCTGACTCGAAGGGACCGTTGAGCGCGCTCGGGGATGATGCGTTCAACAACCTCGACCCGGGATCGCTCACCAGCCAGATGTCGGCGCGGGTCTTCAAGAAGGTCACCGACCACGGCACGTCGACGATCCGTGGCCAGCAGCTCCACCACTACTCGGTGCTGATGGACCTCAGCAAGGCTCCCCAGCTCAAGGGCCTGCCGGCGGGAGCGTCGCCGCCCAAGGTCGCGACGTACGACGTCTGGCTGGACAGCGAGGGCCGGATGGCGCGGTTCGTGATGCTGGTCAAGAAGTCCACGCGGATCACCGCGACGTACTCCGACTACGGCTCTGCGGAGCACGTGGTGGCGCCGCCCGCTGCCGACGTGACGGCGCTCCCGGGCACGAGCGCCAACGGCTGAGGCCCGCGATGCGGGGGCTCCGAGTGCCTTCGATCGGCTCGGCTGGACCGAGCCCGGACTTCGTCCGGTCTCAGCGGCCTCGCATGTTGCCGCGCAGGCCCTTCATCGAGGTCGGGACCGGGCCCTTGGGCATCGGGACCGGGGGCCGCGAGGCGTCGATGGCCTTGAGGCGCGCCAGGATGTCGGTGATCTCGGCGGGCTGGACCTGGCGCTTCATCTTCTGCACGTGGCGCGAGAGCTTGGACAGCGGTACCTGACCCTCGTCGCCACCGACGATGATCTCGGTGACCGGGGCGTCGGTGGCCACGCGCTCGTGGCGTCGCCGCTCGCTGGCCAGGAGGGTCTTCACCCGGCCCGGGTTGCCCTCACCCACGAGCACGATGCCCGGAGGCCCGATCACGCGGTGGACGACGTCCTGCTGCTTGGTGAAGGCGATGGCCTGGTCGACGTGCCAGCCGCGCTTGAGCAGGCCCAGCGCTCCGGCGGCGGCGCCGACCTGGCCCTCCATCTGGCCGTACACGGCCTTCTGGGCGCGCCGTGAGAAGACGATGAGGGCGGCGAGGACGCCGAGCATCAGCCCGCCGACCACCGACAGCCCGAGGCTCAGCGCGCCGCCTCGGCCGGTGACGACGAAGAACAGGCCGAACCCGACGAGGGCGGCGACCACGAAGGCGCCCGCGACCCAGGCACCGATGGCCTTGTCGCTCTTCTTGGCCATCTGGTAGGTCTGCACGAACTGCTGGCGGCGCGACAGCTTCTCGGGATCGGCAGGGGTGGGGCTCTTCGCCATGGCGGGTGCTACTCCGTGGTCAGTGACGTGGCTGGCTGGTGGTCAGGACGGCGTACGGGCCGACATGGCCTGACGGTACAACCGACCGGCCCGGTACGACGAACGCACGAGGGGCCCGGACAGCACGCCGGAGAAGCCGATCTCCTCCGCCTCGGCGGCCAGCTCCACGAACTCCTCGGGCTTGACCCACCGCTCGACGGGGTGATGGCGGGGGGACGGACGGAGGTACTGGGTGATCGTGACCAGCTCACAGCCGGCCGTGTGCAGGTCGCGCAGCGCCTGGCTGACCTCCTCGCGGGTCTCGCCCATCCCGAGGATCAGGTTGGACTTGGTGACCAGGCCGAACGTGCGGGCCGCCGTGAGGACGTCGAGCGAGCGGTCGTAGCGGAACGCCGGGCGGATGCGCTTGAAGATCCGCGGCACGGTCTCGACGTTGTGCGCGAGCACCTCCGGCCGGCTGTCGAAGACCTCAGCGAGCAGGTCGGGCTTGCCGTTGAAGTCGGGGATCAGGTTCTCCACGCCGGTGCCGGGGTTGACGGCGTGGATGGCGCGCACGGTCTCGGCGTAGAGCCAGGCGCCGCCGTCGGGCAGGTCGTCGCGGGCGACGCCGGTGATGGTGGCGTAGCGGAGCTCCATCTTCTGGACGCTCTCGGCGACGCGACGCGGCTCGTCGCGGTCGAGGGGGGCAGGCTTCCCGGTGTCGATCTGGCAGAAGTCGCAGCGGCGGGTGCACTGGTCGCCGCCGATGAGGAAGGTCGCCTCGCGGTCCTCCCAGCACTCGAAGATGTTGGGACAGCCCGCCTCCTGGCACACGGTGTGGAGTCCTTCGGACTTCACCAGTGACTGCAGCGCGGTGTACTCGGGGCCCATCCTGGCCCGGGTCTTGATCCACTCGGGCTTGCGCTCGATGGGGGTCTGCGCGTTGCGGACCTCCAGGCGCAGGAGCTTGCGGCCGTCGGGGTCGGTGGGGGCTTGGGTCACGTCGATCCATGCTACGCGGCGCCCCGAGGCAGACAGATTCGGGCGCGACCCTTGCCTTCGGCAATGGTAAGTTGTAACTTACGGTAAGTAATGACTGACCAAACAGCCCGGGCGTTCACCGCGCTCGCCGACCCCACCCGGCGCCAGATCTTCGAGTGGCTGGCCGAGCGGCCCCAGGCAGTCGGCCAGCTGGCCGAGCGTCTACCGGTCAGCCGGCCCGCGGTCTCCCAGCACCTCAAGGTGCTGGCCGAGGCGCACCTGGTGACGCCCCGGGCCGAGGGCACCCGACGGATCTATGCGGTCGACCCGCAGGGTCTGGCCGGTTTGCGCGACTACCTGGACGGCTTCTGGAACCGCTCGCTGGCGGCGTACGCCCGAGCTGCCGAGGAGCACACCCACACCCGACAGGAGCACCGATGAGTACCGACACCCAGCCGCTCTCCATCACCGCGACGACCACCGTCGAGGTGCCGATCGACGAGGCGTTCCACTTCTTCACCGAGGAGATCGGCGCCTGGTGGAACCCCGACCACCACATCATCGAGGCACCGCTGTCACACATGGTGTTCGAGCCGTTCGTGGGTGGGAACGTCTACGACGTGGGCACCGACGGCAGCGAGTGCCGGTGGGCACGCGTGCTGGTCTACGACCGTCCACACCGGGTGGTCTTCAGCTGGGACATCAACGGCCAGTGGACCATCGAGACCGATCACGACAAGTGCAGCCAGGTCGAGGTGACGTTCACCGCCGAGGGTCCGAGCACCACGCGGGTCGTCCTCGAGCACCAGCACCTCGAGCGGCACGGCGAATCCTTCGTGCCTCAGGTGGACGGTATCCGTACCGGTTGGCGGGCCGGTCTCGAGCTGTTCGCGGCAGCGCTGGAGCGGCGCGGCTGACCGGTGGTCAGCCCGAGAGACCGAGCACGGGCACCCGCGGGGTGCGGGCGGGGTCGGGACGCGCGTCGTAGTCCGGCGTCGGCGTGTACGACGTCCAGGCGAGCAGGTCGACCAGGTGCCGGCGTACCAGCGGAAGGACCTCGGCGACCGTGACGTCGCGCCCGAGCTCGGCGCTCAGCGAGGTGACGCCCGCGTCGGAGATGCCGCACGGCACGAAGCGCGCGTACCAGGAGAGGTCGACATCGCAGTTGAGGGCGAAGCCGTGCATCGTGACCCCGCGGCTGACCCGGATGCCGAGTGCCGCGATCTTGCGCTCGGGCCCGTTCTGGTCGGCCTGCAGCCACACGCCGCTGCGGCCGGGCACCCGCGCGGTCTCGACGCCGAGGTCGCGACACACGCCGATCAGGGCCTCCTCCACCCGGCGTACGTAGTCGACCACCTTGACGTGGTCAGGGAGCCGGACGATCGGGTAGCCGACCAGCTGGCCCGGGCCGTGGAAGGTGACCAGGCCGCCGCGGTCGACGTCGATCACAGGGGCACCACCGGGGTCGGCGGGGCGATCGCCGGGCGCGGTGCGCTTGCCCGCGGTGAAGACGGGCGGGTGCTCGAGCAGCCAGACGGTGTCGGGGGTCTCGCCGGCCACGACCCGGGCGTGGATCCCGCGCTGCGTGTCCCAGGCGGCGAGGTAGTCGACGGCGTCGGCGCCGTACCCGCCCTCACGGAAGACCAGATCGCTCACGGTCCCGACGATAGCCCGGACGACAACGGGTGCCGACGAGGGTCAGGCGGAACATCGGCCCGCCGGTCCTGCCCAAGGAAACGCCAGCTGCGCGGTGAGCGGCTCGTTCGTGTGCGCACCCCGACAGCGCGCGTCGGGAGGGCCATGCGCACCCCGTAGGGCCTGTGGAAGGGGACCGAGGGGAGCGCGCGGGAGGCGTCACAGTGGGGAGATGCGCGTGCGGATCCTGATGCTTCTCTCGGTGCTGGCCACGGTCGGAGTGGTCGCCGGTGCCCTGGTCGTCGGCGCGCCGCGTCATCACGCCGTACGCCGGACGGCTGGGGCAGGCGCGACCCCGACGGTGACCGCACGGCCGGCCGCCCGCGCGCTCACCGTGCTGCGTGCGTGGGACCGGCGCAGGGCCACGGCCTGGGCCGAGGACGACCCCACTGCGCTGCGGGCCCTCTACGTGCCCGCCTCGAGCACCGGGAGACGCGACCTCGCGATGCTCGCGGCGTACCACCGGCGTGGGCTCCGGGTGACCACGATGCGGCGCCAGGTGCTCGCGGTGCGGGTGCGCGAGAGCGCCCCTCGGACCCTCTCACTGGTGGTCACCGACCGTCTGGTCGAGGCGCGCGTGACCGGCGGCGGTGTGCGGGCGGTGCTGCCGCGGAGCGGGCCGGCGACGCGCAGGATCGTGCTGCGACACGCTCGAGTCGGCTGGCGTGTCGACGAGGTCTACGACGACTGAGCAAGACCTGCCGCGAGCACGGCGGTGACGTCCCGATCACGGAACTCGTAGCCGGCGTCGATCAGGGCCTGGGGCACGCTGTTCTTCGAGCCGAGCAGCTCCGGGGCCATCTGCGAGGCACCGAGCCGGATGGCGAACGCCGGGGCGGGGAGCACCGTCGGACGGCCGAGTGCGCGACCGAGGGCCTGCGTGAACTGCGCGTTGGTCGGCGTCTCGGGGCAGCTGAGGTTGAACGGTCCGCTCGCGTCCGGGTGCTCGACGAGGTGGGCTACCCCGCCGACCCAGTCGCGAAGGGAGATCATCGGGAAGTACTGCTCCCCGTCGCCCAGCCGCCCACCCAGGCCGAGCCTGAACAGGAGCCGCAGGGCCTTCAACGGCTCGCTGCGGACGTCCATCACCGGGGCGGTGCGCAGGATGCAGACGCGCGCCCCCGCGTCTCGGGCCGGCTGGGCCGCGGCCTCCCACACCCGGGTCACCTCGGTGAGCAGGTCGTCCCCGCGGGAGTCGGCGGTCTCGGTCAGCGGCTCCGACCCGTGGTCGCCGTACACCGAGATGCCGTTGCCGGCGAGGAAGGCCGGCTTCCTCTGGCTCGCAGCGATGGCATCGGCCAGGGTCGCCGTGCTCTGCACCCGGCTCGAGCGCAGGTTGTCGGCCCACCTCCGGGAGTGGGGGTTGCCCACGGTCGGCGTGCCGGCGAGGTTCACGACGACGTCGGCCGCCTCGACCAGGTCGGTGTCGACGCGACCACGCGCGGGGTCCCAGGTGGACTGACCGGGCCCGGTCGTCTCACGGCGCGTCAGCCCGGTCACCCGGTGGCCGCGCCCCTCCAGCACTCGCGTCAGGTGCGTCCCGAGGAAGCCCGAGGCGCCCGCGATGACGACCTGCATGGGATGACGTCCTTCTCGCTGGATTTCGAGACGCGCCGCTCGGCGATCTCGTCGTCTTCACCTTCGCCGTCTCAGGCGAAGTGCTCAGACCTCGAACTGGCCGGCCTCGAGCCTGCCCTTGACGTCGGTGAGGAAGCGGGCGGCGTCCGCGCCGTCGACGAGGCGGTGGTCGTAGGTCAGTGCCAGGTAGACCATCTGGCGGACGGCGATCGTCTCGCCGAGGTTCGGGTCGTCGATCACCACGGCGCGCTTCACCACCGAGCCGGTGCCGAGGATGGCGACCTGCGGCAGGTTGATGATCGGGGTGTCGAAGAGGGCGCCGCGGCTGCCGGTGTTGGTGATCGTGAAGGTGCCGCCCGACAGCTCGTCCGGGGTGATCTTGTTGGTGCGCGTGCGCTCGGCGACGTCGGCGATCTTGCGTGCCAGTCCCGCGATCGAGAGGTCACCCGCCTCCTTGATCACCGGCGTGAGCAGCCCACGCTCGGTGTCGACGGCGATCGCGAGGTTCTCGCGGTCGTAGTAGGTGACCTCGCCCTTCTCGGTGTCGATCGCTGCATTCAGGCTCGGGTGCTGCTTGAGCGCGTCGATCGCTGCCTTGGCGAAGAACGGCATGTAGGACAGCTTCACGCCCTCACGGGTGGCGAACTCGGCCTTCACCGCGTCGCGCAGGCGCGAGATCGCGGTGACGTCGACCTCGACCACCGTGGTGAGCTGGGCCATCGTCTGCAGCGACTCGACCATCCGCGACGCGATCACCTTGCGCAGGCGCGACATCGGCTCGGTCTTGCCGCGCAGCGGGGACGGGGCGTCGGACGCCGCCGGCGCGGCCGACGCTGCCGGTGCCGCCTTGGCAGCGGCGGGTGCGGGAGCGGCCGGTGTGGGAGCGGCGGGTGCGGGAGCGGTCGGCGTGGCGGGCTCGGCGGCCGCCGCGGCGGCAGCGGCGGGGCGGGTGGGGGTGGTGTCGGTGCCCTGCTGGGCGGCGGCGTCGAGGACGTCCTGCTTGCGGATGCGCCCACCCACGCCGGTGCCGACGACCCCAGCCAGGTCGACGCCGTGCTGGGCAGCCATCTTGCGCACCAGCGGGGTGACGTACGCCGACGCCTCGCGCTCGCCGCTCGACGCGGCGGCGGGCTCGGGTGCCTGCTCCTGCGCGGGAGGCTGTGCGGCGTCCGCCTCCGACTCGGGCGCGGACTGCTGCTGCTGCGGCTCGGCGGGAGCAGCCTCAGCGGCAGGGGCCTCCTCGGTCGGAGCCGGTGCGGCCTCGCTGTCGCCGGACCCGCCGGCGGCGGCGGAGCCGATCACGGCCAGCGCCGTGCCGACCTCGACGGTCTCGTCCTCGTTGACCTTGATCTCGAGCAAGGTGCCGGAGACGGGGGAGGGGATCTCGGTGTCGACCTTGTCGGTCGAGACCTCCAGCAGCGACTCGTCGGCGGCCACCTCGTCGCCGACCTGCTTCAGCCAGCGGGTCACGGTCCCCTCGGTCACGGACTCCCCGAGCTCGGGCAGGCTCACCACGGTGCTCTCGCCGCCGCCGGATGACGGCGGGGCCTCGGCTGCGGCCGGCGTATCGGCAGGCGTATCGGCAGGTGTGTCGGCCTGTTCGGCCTGCTCGTGGGCCTGGTCCTGCTGGTTCTGCTCCTCCTCGAGCGGGGTCTCCGGCTCGGGCTGCTGCTCAGGTTCCGGCTCGGGCTCGGCCTGGGAGTCGGCCTCGGCCTCGGCCTCGGCCTCTGGGACTCGGACGCGGCCTCGGGCTGGGCGGCGGCCTCGGTCTGTCCACCCTCGTCACCACCGCCTGACGCGTCACCCCCGGCCCCGTCGGAGGCGCCGATCACGGCCAGCACGGCGCCGACCTCGACCGTCTCGTCCTCCTGGGCCCGGATCTCGAGCAGCGTGCCCGCCACCGGCGAAGGGATCTCGGTGTCGACCTTGTCGGTCGAGACCTCCAGCAGCGCCTCGTCGACGGCCACCTCGTCGCCGACCTGCTTGAGCCAGCGGGTGACCGTGCCCTCGGTGACGGATTCGCCGAGCTCGGGGAGGTTGACTTCGGTAGCCATGTGAGTGTCGATCTTCCTGTCGTCGCGGTCTCGGTCTCGGTGGTCGTGCGGGTGGGGTGTCGTCAGGCGTGGGCGTGGAGTGGTTTGCCGGCCAGCGCCAGGTGCGCCTCCCCGAGGGCCTCGTTCTGGGTCGGGTGGGCATGGACCAGGGGTGCGACGTCCTCGGCGTACGCCTCCCAGTTGTAGATCAGCTGCGCCTCGCCGACGAGCTCACCGACCCGGTCGCCGACCAGGTGGACGCCGACCACCGGCCCGTCGGTGCGGCGCACGAGCTTCACGAAACCCTGCGTCATCAGGATCTGGCTCTTCCCGTTGCCGCCGAGGTCGTAGGTCACGGTCTCGATGGCGTCGTCGCCGTACGCCGCGCGGGCCGCGGCCTCGTCCAGGCCGACCGAGGCGACCTCGGGGTGGCTGTAGGTGACGCGGGGGATCCCGGTCTCGTCGATCGGGGTCGGGTCGAGCCCTGCGATGTCCTCGGCCACGAAGATGCCCTGCTGGAAGCCGCGATGGGCCAGCTGCAGGCCGGGCACGATGTCGCCCACGGCGTACACGCCCTCGAGGTTGGTGCGGAGCCGCTCGTCGGTGAGCACGAAGCCTCGCTCCATGGCGACGCCCTGCTCGTCGTACCCGAGCCCGTCCGTCGACGGTCCGCGTCCGACCGCGACCAGCAGCAGCTCCGCCTCGATCACGTCTCCACCCTCGACGATGACCGCGACGCCCTCGTCGGTGACCTTGAGGCTCTGGAACGGCGTGCCGGTGCGGACGTTGATCTTCCGCTTCTTGAAGGCCCGCTCGAGGGCCTTCGAGGACGCCTCGTCCTCGGCCGCGACCAGCCGGGGGAGCGCTTCGACGATCGTGACGTCGGCGCCGAAGCTGGCCCAGACGCTCGCGAACTCGCAGCCGATGACGCCGCCGCCGAGGACGACCACCGACCTCGGCACCCGGCCGAGCCGCAAGGCGTGCTCGGAGGTGAGCACCCGGTCGCCGTCGACGTCGAGCCCCGGGAGCGACTTGCTGTAGGAGCCGGATGCCAGGACCACCTGCTTGCCGGCATAGGCCCTTGTGCCGTCGGCGGAGACGACGGTGACCTCCCGCGGACCGGTCAGCCGTCCCTCGCCCTCGATCACCGTGATGCCCCGGCCCTTGATCAGGCCGGTGAGGCCCTTGAAGAGCCGCTCGACGACCTTGTCCTTGTAGTCGTTGACGCCGTCCATGGACACGCCGTCGAGCGTCGCGTTGATGCCGAACCGCGCCGCCTCGCGCGTCTGGTCGGCGATCTCGCCAGCGTGGAGCAGCGCCTTCGTGGGGATGCAGCCGACATGGAGGCAGGTGCCCCCGAGCTTGCCCTTCTCGACGAGGCCGACCGAGAGACCCAGCTGGGCCGCCCGGAGCGCGCAGGCGTAACCGCCTGATCCGGCTCCGAGAACGAGTACGTCGAAGTCTCCGTCACTCACTTTCCCATCCTTGCACTCTTTGCTCGGCGCCCCGCAAGGTGTCGGGCAAGGTGTCGGGCAAGGTGCTCCCACTGCTCCCACCTACTTGGCACACTGTTCTCCGTGAACCTGTTTCGACGCGGTCGACGCGATGCCCGCTCCAAGCGCCCGGAGGGCGACACTGCACGCACCGGATCCACGACGGTCCGGGCCTCGAGCAGCGAGGACGAGGCGCATCTCGCCGAGTTCATCGACAGCCGGGAGGGGGTCGAGGGCTTCGTCGAGCCCCGCACCGCGGTCAGCGACGTGACGCTGCTGCTCGTGGCATGGGACGGCGAGTTCACCCGGCGCCGCGTGCCGTCGGCCGACTGGGCCTACAAGTTCTGCCTGCGCCGCGGCATCAGGGCCTACGAGGCCGGTGTGGTGGGCATCCCGCAGCGGATGCGGGAGTACATCAGTCGGCAGAAGCGACAGAAGCGCCGCTGAGGCCCCGGGCGTAGTCGACGAGCGTGGTCAGCCCGAACCCAGTGCCACCGGCGGTGAGGTGGCCGCTCGCCGAACCGGAGTTGAAGCCGGGTCCGGCGATGTCGAGGTGGGCCCAGGGCAGGTCGTCGGTGAACTCGCGCAGGAACGCCGCGGCCAGCAGCCCGCCGCCCCAGCGCACCCAGTCGTGCTGGGCCAGGTCGGCGATCTTGCTGCCGTGCACCCGCTCGACGATGTCGGGCGGGAGTGGCATCGGCCAGTGCTTCTCACCGGTCTCGCGGCCGGCCTCGATGACCGGACCGACGACGGCGTCGCTGCCGAACACGGCCGACACCTTGGTGCCCAGCGCCATCACCATGTGACCGGTCAGGGTCGCGACGTCGACGATCATGTCCGGCTTCTGCTCCACCGCACGGGCCAGTCCGTCGGCGAGCACCAGCCGGCCCTCGGCGTCTGCGTTGAGCATCTCGACCGTCGTACCGCCGTAGATCGTGAGCACGTCCCCGGGCCGCATCGAGCTGCCGGACACCATGTTCTCGGCCAGACAGGCGTACGCCGTGACCTTGACCGGCAGCCCGAGCCCGGCGATGGCCAAGGTGGCCTGGGTGACCGTGGCGGCGCCGGCCATGTCGCACTTCATGGTGTCCATGGAGGCGCCGGGCTTGATGGTGAGACCGCCGGAGTCGAAGGTGATGCCCTTCCCGACGAGGGCGAGGTGGGCGACCGGCTCGTGAGGGGAGTAGCGGAGCTCGACGAGTCGGGGCGGGGCGCTCGAGCCGCCTCCGACGCCGAGGAGGCCGCCACAGCCGAGCTCGGCGAGCTTCGTCTCGTCGAGGACCTTGACCCTGACCTTGGTGCCCTTGGCCGCGGCCGTGATCTCGTCGGCGAACAGCGGCGGCGTCAGGTCGTTGGCGGGGGTGTTGACCCAGTCGCGCACGGCGCCGACGGCACCCGCGACGACCTGCGCCTCCTCGAAGGCGGTGGTCGCCTCGGCGCGGCGGGCGGCGGGGCTGAGCACGCTGACGGTCCCGGCCGCCTTGTCGGGCGACTTCGAGAGGTAGCGGCTGAACGTGTAGGCACCCAGCAGATAGCCCTCGGTCACGTTGCGGACCAGGGCGGCGTCGCCGGCCGGCAGCGCGAGGGCGACCGACGCGGCGTTGCTGGTGGAGCGGGCCGCGACCCCGGCGGCCCGGCGTACGGACAGCAGGGCGGCGGCTCGGTCGTCGACGGGTGCGCCCATGCCGACCAGCACCAGCAGCGGGCTCGCCAGCCTGCCGCCGGTGGGGACGCGGGCCACCTCGCCGGCCTTGCCCGAGAAGCCGAGCGTGCTCAGCAGCGGGCGCAGGGCGCGACCGAACGCCTCGGCGACGTCCTGGCCCCCGTCGGCGAGTGTCACGCCCTTGGAGGTCTGGAGGGCACCGACGACGACGGCGTCGGCACGCGTCTTGGCCGGGCTCGCGCCCCGGAGATGGTAGGAGGTCACCGACGCAGGATAGTCACGTCCAGCCGCCACACCGTGCGTCTCGAGGCAAGCGGCTCCGGCCGGTGTAGGTTCGCGCACATGGCCGACCTGACCTCGCCGCCGGCGGACCTGCAGACGTCGCCGCTGCACGACCGGCACGTCGCACTGGGGGCGAAGCTCGCCGAGTTCGGCGGTTGGTCGATGCCGCTGGAGTACCCCTCGGGCGTGGTGAGGGAGCACACCGCCGTGCGCGAGGCGGCCGGCATCTTCGACGTCAGCCACCTCGGCAAGGTGATGGTCGCCGGTCCCGGGGCCGCGGCGTACATCAACGCGACGCTGAGCAACGACCTCGGCAAGATCGTCCCGGGCAAGGCGCAGTACACGCTGTGCTGCGACGCATCGACCGGCGGAGTCGTCGACGACCTGATCGCCTACTACCACGACGACGAGCACGTGCTCCTCGTCCCGAACGCCGCCAACTCCGCGGAGGTGTGCCGCCGGCTGCTCGCGGCGGCACCCGAGGGCGTGAAGGTGCTCGACCACCACACGCAGTACGTCGTACTCGCGGTGCAGGGCCGCAGGTCCGACGAGGTCCTCGACGCGATCGGCTTCCCGTCCGGCCACGGCTACATGTCGTTCGTCGAGGCGGAGTTCGAGGACACCGGCGTGGTGGTGTGCCGCACCGGCTACACGGGCGAGCGTGGGTACGAGCTCATTGCACGCAACGACGTGGCCGTGGCCCTGTGGGACCGCCTGCTCGAGGCCGGTGAGCCGTTCGGGATGCTCCCGTGCGGGCTCGGCGCCCGCGACACCCTGCGCACCGAGATGGGCTATCCCCTGCACGGGCAGGACATCACGATCGACGTGACGCCCGTCCAGGCCGGCCTCGGCTGGGCGGTCGGCTGGAAGAAGGACGTGTTCTGGGGTCGGGACGCGCTCGTCGCCGAGAGGGCGACCGGCCCGAAGCGGAAGCTGCGCGGGCTGGTCGCGCTCGAGCGCGGCATCCCGCGGCCCGGGATGCTGGTGAGCCTGACCCCCGACGTACCCGTCTGCGAGATCACCTCCGGCACCTACTCGCCGACCTTGAAGAAGGGCATCGGGATGGCGCTCGTGCCGACCTTCGTGGACCCGGAGGCCGAGCTCGGCGTCCAGATCCGCACCCGTCGGGAGATCTTCGCCTCCCACCCGCTGCCGTTCGTCGACACCTCGGTGCGATCGTGAATCTTCCCGAGCAGCCCGCGACCTTCCGGCCGCCGACTCCGTCGGAGCGGCCGTGGTGGTGGAAGCTCCACGACGCCGGGGGCACCGACGCCCGCGTGCCGGAGGAGTACTCCGACCAGCGCTTCGCGTCCCAGGCCGACGCCGAGTCGTGGGTCGGCGAGGTGTGGACCGAGCTCGCGGCCGCCGGGGTCGCCTCGGTGACCCTCCACGAGCACGACCGGGCGGTCTACGGCCCGATGTCGCTCTCCGCCTGAGCTCGGTGGAGCTCCCCGCCCCGGTCGCCGAGGTCTGTACGACGTTCCTCGATGCGGTCCCAGGCGATCTCGTGACCGGCCTCTACCTCCGCGGCGGGCTCGCCTTCGGCGAGTGGGTCCCGGGCAGGAGCGACATCGACTTCTTCACGACGCTCCGCCGCCGACCGACCACCGGCGACGTCGCGGAGCTGCGCGCGGCGCACGAGGTCGTCGTCGGACGGCACGGCCGCTCACCGTGCTTCGACGGCACACACGTGCTGGCCTCCGACCTGGCGTGCGACCCGGAGGAGTGCCCGGACGTGCCGACCGTGGGGGTCGGGCAGTTCCACGAGCGCGGGCGCCACGAGCTCTCGCCGGTCGCCTGGCACGAGCTGGCGCGACACGGGATCACGGTGAAGGGTCCGGCGCTCGACACCCTCGATATCTGGACCGACGACGCGCTGCTTCGGGCGTTCACGATCGACAACCTGGACACGTACTGGCGCGGCCAGGCGGGGCACTGCGCCGCCGACCCGACGGCTGCGACCTCGGCGTTCGCCTGCGAGTGGATCGTGCCGGGAGTCGCCCGCCTCCATCACCTGCTCGAGACCCGCGAGCAGACTGCGAAGTCCCGGGCGGTGCGATGGGGTCTGGGGTTCTACCCGGAGCGGTGGCACCCGGTGCTGCGCGAGTCGTTGTGGGTGCGCGAGGGCGCCTTCGGACCGCAGTACGACGACCTCACCGAGCGCGGCGCGGACGTGACGGCCTTCGCGGCGTACGTCGTCGAGCAGGGCGTCAGTCTGCGTCAGAACCCCTGAACGGGTCGACGACCCTCACGCCACGCAACTCCATCCCGGCGGACAGGTCCTCGGTCCAGAGCTCGTCACAGCCAGCCTCGACCGCGGCCTCGACGATCATCGCGTCCCAGATCGAGAGCTGGTGCCCCTGAGCGGTCAGGGTCGCGCGCATCACCAGGTCGGCATCGGCGGCCACGACGGGCAGCGTCGCCGCCTCCGCCAGAACGGCGCGTGCCTGGACCGCGGTGAGGCCGGGGTCGAAGCTCCGGGTGAGGACGGAGTAGAGCTCCAGGAGCACCTGGGTGCTCACGATGAACGTGTGCGGTTCGGCCATGCGGGTGCGCGCCAGGCGCCGCTTCTCGGGCTCCCGGCCGTCCAAGCGGTAGGCCAGGACGTTGGTGTCGACGAAGACCTTAGCCACGGTGGAGTTCGTCACGCGTCCAGGCGCGGCCACCGACCGGGCTGCCGACCCCTGCCTTGTCGGCGATCGCATCGAGGCGGGACAACGCCTCCGCCTGACGGTCCAGGTCGGGCCCGGCGTAGCGCCGCAGGGCCTCGGCGAGATAGGAGTTGACCGACTCTCCACGCTCGAGGGCTCGGATCCGCGCACGTCTGAGGGTTTCGGGGTCCACCGTGATCGTCAGGTTCGCCATCCGACCAGTGTAGCGCGGGACTCGTGCTACACGAGTGGACGTCAGGGGCCCTGCTCGTACGTCGGGTTGAGCTCGCCGACCGGGACCGCGACCGGGAGCCGGTTGCCGGCGGGTGCGAGGGGGCAGGCCCACTCGGGGTCGTAGGCGCACGACGGGTTGTAGGAGAAGTTGAGGTCGACGATCCAACCGTCTCCCTCGCGGCCGAGATCGGCGCCCTTGACCGTGTCGAGGAGGTAGCGCCCTGCGCCGTACGTCGTCGTCCCGGCGGACGCGTCGCGCAGCGGCACGAAGAGCCCGTTGCCGTACGAGCCGAGCCACCACACGTCGAGCGCGCCGACCAGCGGGATCTCGAGCCGACCGGCGCGCTGGAACGCCACCTCGCCGTCGCTCCCGGTCGTCGGGCGCCACTCCTCGGGGTCGGCCGGCTGCAGCTCCAGCACGAAGCGGTAGGCACCGTCGTACGCCGCGTGGTGCAGACGTTGACCCGGCTGCCGGGCCGAGGCGGGGTGGCTGTCGAACAGCTCGGTCCGGGCCTCGACCCAGATCCCGTGCGCGGCCTCCGGGTCGGGCTCGTCGCGCACGGCGGCGTACAGCGCGTGCACCTCGCGACGCCACGACGCCACGTGCTGCGACCACGTGCGCAGGTCCGTCATGGGTCCAGCATGCCCGTTGGGGTGGGTCCCTTAAGTAGTGTGCATCGGTATACTTTGGCGCATGCCCCGTCCGCCCGACTTCTTCCTGATCGGCGCCCCCAAGGCCGGCACGAGCGCGCTCCACGCGGCGCTGGCCCGCCACCCGGGGCTCTACCTGTCGCCGGTGAAGGAGCCGAAGTACTACCTGTGCGGCGACAGCCCGCCGCCGGCGTACCGGGGGCCGGGCGACGCGCACAGCAACCTGGAGTGGATCTGGCAGCGCGACCGCTACCTCGCGCTCTTCGACGACGCGCCCGACGACGTGCCGCGCGGCGAGAGCACGCCGTTCTACCTCTACCACCGCGACGCGCGGCGCCGGATCGCCGTCGACAACCCGGACGCGAAGCTGATCGCGGTGCTCCGCGACCCCGTCGACCGCGCCTACAGCAACTGGATGCACCTGTGGATGGACGGGCTGGAGCCGCGGGACGACATCGTGGAGGCGATCCGCCGGGAGCCGCAGCGCGTCGACGACGGGTGGGCTCCCTTCTGGCACTACCAGGGGCTCGGGATGTACGGCCGCCAGGTCGCAGACCTCTTCGACCACTTCCCCAGCGACCAGGTGCTCCTGCTGCGCTACAAGGAGCTGGTGGACCAGCCGCTGCTCACGCTCGACCGCGTCTGCACGTTCCTCGGCGTCGCCTCCGCCCCGATCGACGAGGTGCCCCAGGACAACTCGCGGAAGTTCGTCCAGAAGGGCCCACGCACCAAGGCGCTGAGCAGCGTGATCCGGACCGGTGCCGCGGTGGGCCAGTTCTTCCCGCCGGAGGTCTGGCGGAAGGTCAGCAAGCCGCTGGTCGACCAGCTCCAGCGCGGCGGCGACCCGAGTCGGCCCAGGCTCACGCCGGAGCAGCGGGCCGTCCTCCTCGAGCCGCACCTGCCCGACATCGAGCTGCTCGAGCGGCTGACCGGGGAGTCCTTCGAGGACTGGAAGGGCTACCGCGAGGGAAGCACCTTCGGCAGCCGCAAGGCCGCCGACGCGCAGACCGGCTGAGCTCAGCCGGTGGTCGTGACCAGGTCGTGCGCACCGTCCGGCCGCGCGACCTCCAGGTAGTAGCGCAGCGTGCCGTCGGGCATCGTGACCGAGGCCGCGTAGCGGCAGGCGCCGTCGGAGTACGGCGACCGCAGCGGCTCGGTGTCGTCCGCGACCAGGGCCGAGGCCGGGTCGCCGGGCGTTGCCGCGCGGGCCACCCCGGTGGCCTCGTGCCAGTTGTCCTCGGCGCGGGGCCGGCCGTCGTACAGCACGACGAGCGGGTCGAGACCGAGGACGTCGCTGACCCGCGCGCCGCGCGCGTCCCACGTGCCGGCGCGCGGTGCGAGGACGGTGCCGTGGCGGTGCCACACCAGGCCGTCGGCGCTGCTGTGGTACGCCGTCGACATCCGGTCCTCGTGGCCCGCGTCGGTCAGCGGGTGCTCGCAGATCCAGGCGTGCCAGCGACCGCCGTCGTCGACCACGATCACCGGGTCCTTGACCGCCACCGTGTCCGAGCCGGCCAGCACCACCGTCCGGTGACCGGTGGCGAAGTCCTCCGGTCGATCCGCGTCGATCGCCTCGATCCACCAGTGCTTGCTGTCGGGGGTGGCGCAGGAGACGTAGAGCCGCCACGTCCCGGCGGGCGTCCGCACGACGACCGGACGCTCGAACGACTCGGCGCCGAAGTGGTCGCGCCACACCTCGCTGATCGTCTCGAACCGCACCCCGTCCCTCGATCGTGCGACGACGGTCGAGACGCCCCGGCCGGCGTTGAGAGGCCGGCGTACGCGATAGGTGAGGTAGACGGCGTCGTCGACCACGACCGCGCTCGCCGCGCCGGCCCAGTTGCCCGGTCCCGCGTCCGGCGCGGGCACGACGACCTCGGCGCGGTCGAGGTCGGGCAGGAGGAGCGTGGCGAGGTCCATGGGCAAAGTCTACCGATGCACTCGTGTTAAGCGCTGCATCCGCGATCCCCGCTAGCGTCGGAGCCATGCGCAGGTTCAGCCAGGTCAACGTGTTCTCGTCCGAGGAGTTCCTCGGCAACCCGCTCGCGGTCGTGCACGACGCCGACGGGCTCAGCCACGACGAGATGCTCCGCTTCGCGAACTGGACGAACCTGTCGGAGACGACGTTCCTGCTGCCGCCGACCGACCCGGGCGCCGACTACCGGGTGCGGATCTTCACGCCGGGCGGGGAGCTGCCCTTCGCCGGCCACCCGACGATCGGGAGCGCGCACGCCTGGCTGGAGGCCGGAGGGGTCCCGCGGGCCGACCGCGAGGTCGTGCAGGAGTGCCCGGCCGGGCTGGTCCGCGTCCGGCGGGGCGAGCGGCTCGCGTTCGAGGCGCCGCCGGTCAGGCGTGAGGGGCCCGTGACGGGGGAGGAGCGCGGGCGCCTGCTCCGGGCGCTGGCCATCGGCGACGACGACGTCGTGGACGCACGCTGGATCGACAACGGGCCCGGATGGGTCGGCGTGCTCCTGCGCGACGCCGCCGCCGTGCTCGCCGTACGGCCCGACTGGAGCGCGTTCGGCGACCTGGAGGTCGGCGTCGTGGGCGCCTATCCGGACGGCTCGGAGTGCGCGGTCGAGGTACGTGCCTTCTGCCCCGGCCTCGGCGTGGTCGAGGACCCGGTCACCGGGTCCCTGAACGCGAGCATCGGCCAGTGGCTGGCCGGCGACCGCCTCCCGTCGTCGTACGTGGCGTCGCAGGGCACCGTCCTCGGGCGCCGTGGCCGGGTGTACGTCGAGCGCGACGCTGACACGGTCTGGGTGGGCGGCGACGCGACGACGATGATCAACGGCGAGGTCTCGCTGTGAGCACGTTCGTGCTCGTCCCCGGGGCCGGCGGCAACGCGTCGTACTGGCGCGAGCTGGTCGCGGCGCTCGAGGGCCGAGGTCACGAGCCGATCGCGGTGGACATCCGTCAGGACGATCCCGCACTCGGCCTTCCGGAGTACGCCGATCTCGTCGAGGCGGCGATCGCCGAGCGGTCGGACGTGGTCCTGGTCGCCCAGTCGCTGGGCGGGTTCACCGCGCCGATGGTCGCCGCCCGCCGGCCGGTGCGGATGGTCGTCCTGCTCAACGCGATGATCCCGCTCCCCGGCGAGAGTCCCGGCGAGTGGTGGGAAGCGACCGGCTCCGATGCTGCCCGTCGGGCCGCCGAGGAGGCTGCGGGCCGAGACCCCGAGTTCGATCTGGAGCGGACCTTCTTCCACGACCTGCCCGACGACGTACGCAGGCAGATGGAGCGGGACCCGCAACCGCGTGAGCCGGCCGACACGATCTGGCCCCAGCCGTGCGACATCGAGCGCTGGCCCGACGTGACGACCCACGTGATCGCGGGACGCGACGACCGGCTCTTCCCGGTGGACTTCCAGCGGCGCGTGGCCCTCGAGCGGCTGGGGATCGAGCCGGAGGTGCTGCCGGGTGGCCATCTGCTCGCGAAGAGCCGGGCCGCCGAGCTCGCCGACCAGCTCGAGGAGTACGTCGCCTCCGCGTCATAGGGCAACGCGGGTCAAGGCCGCGGTCGGTCCAGGCGGCTAGCGTCGACCCATGCTCGAGACATCCGAGGAGCTGGCCCGCCTCCAGAGCCTGCTCGACGCCTCCCACGCCCGTGCCACCGACCACCTGCGCGACATCATCCACGGCGACCGCACCCTGAGCGCCGCGCAGGTCGCGGCCCTCCTTCCCGGCATGAAGGTGATCTCGGTGGCCACGGTCACCGCGCACGGCGAGCCGCGGATCAGTGCGATGGACGGCCACTTCCTCCACGGCACCTGGACCTTCTCGACCAGCCGCACCGCTGCGAAGGCGCGCCACCTCGCCACCCGGCCCGCGGTCTCGGTCGCCCACGTCGACGGCGAGCAGCTCGCCGTGTTCAGCCACGGCCGCGCGGTCGAGATCGAGGGCGACGACCTGGCCGAGGTCGACCGGCACTGGACCACCCACTACGGCTCCTCGCCGCTGTCGTGGGGTGACGTCGTGATGTACCGCCTCGACCCGTCGTGGATGGTCGGGTACGCCTGGAAGCGCGACGAGCTGCTCGCCGAGCGGGGCGTCGCCGTCTGACACGCGCGGAATCGTGAGAATCGGGGCATCCTGGGGGGATGCGCAGGACGCAGGCGCGATGGAGCCTCGGGCACCGACCCGCGCTCGACGGGCTTCGGGGCGTCGCCATCATGCTCGTCCTCGCCGACCACGCCGGGTACCTCCGGGAGCCGGCGGGAGGCATCGGCGTCACGCTCTTCTTCGTGCTGTCCGGGTTCCTGATCACCCGCGTGATCGTCGAGGCGCGCGACGCGGGCACCTGGTCCTGGCCGGCGTTCCTCGCCAACCGCTTCGTCCGGCTGTTCCCGGCACTCCTGGTGATGGTGACGTTGGTCTCGGTGATCCTCGCCCACCGCGGCTTCGCTGCCGGTGCGATCGCCGACCGGGCTCTCCCTGCCCTCACCTACGTGCAGAACATCAACCCGCATGGCCTTCAGGTCTTCTCTCACACCTGGTCCCTGGGCGTGGAGGAGCAGTTCTACCTCCTGTGGCCGCTGATCCTGCCCTGGGTCCTGAGCCGGGCTCGTCCGCGGCTCGTCCTCGTGGTGGCGATCGCGTGCTCGGCGGCCGCGATGGTCGTCTCGTTCCACGACTGGCTGCCGATGCACGCCTACGCCCTGCTCGCCGGCTGCCTGCTGGCGCTGCTCGGTCCCCTCCCGGCTCGTTGGTGGCTGGTGCCGGCCGGCGCGGTGGGGCTCGCCACCGTGATCCATGCGGCACCGGGCTTCGAGCGGATCTACGTGTACGGACCCTTGCTCGCCACTCCGGCGTCGGTGCTGCTGGTCGCCGGCGCGGCGTCCGGGAACCGGGTGCTGGAGCTGTACGTGCTGCGCTTCCTCGGCCGGATCTCGTACGCCCTGTACCTGTGGCACCTCCCGGTCCTCGTGCTGACCGGCACCGTGTTCGCGCGTGGTCCCGCCCTGGTGCCGCTCGCGCTCGCGCTGGTGCTGGCGGTCGCCTCGACGTTCTTGCTCGAGGAGCCGCTCCGCCGGGCGTGGCGACACCATCAGGTCCGGACGGTCACCCCTCACCACGCCTTGACCTGACCGCGGAACAAGTGGGCCGACGGGCCGGTTGCAGCCACACGTGAGCCAACTCTTCGAGCCCCTGACCCTGCGCGGCACGACGTTCCGCAACCGCGTGTGGGTCTCACCCATGTGTCAGTACTCCTCGGTGGACGGGCGTCCCTCCGACTGGCACCTGGTGCACCTGGGCTCGTTCGCCCGTGGCGGCGCCGGCCTGGTGATGAGCGAGGCGACCGCGGTGGTCCCCGAGGGCCGGATCTCGCCACAGGACGCCGGCATCTGGAACGACGTACAGGCGACCGACTACCGACGCATCACCGACTTCGTCCACTCACAGGGCGCGGTCGCCGGGATCCAGCTGGCCCACGCCGGCCGGAAGGCGTCGACCCGGCGCCCGTGGGAAGGACGTGGCTTCGTCCGGCGAGAGCGAGGGCGGCTGGCAGACGGTCGGAGCCTCGGCGATCGGGTACGCCGACTGGCCGGCACCGCGTGAGCTCACCGGCGAGGAGCTGGTCGCCCACCCGAGTGCCTGGGCCGACGCGGCCCGTCGTTCGCTCGACGCCGGCTACGACGTGGCCGAGATCCACGCAGCCCACGGCTACCTGCTCCACCAGTTCCTGTCGCCGCTGACCAACCGGCGTACCGACGCGTGGGGCGGAGACCTCGCAGGGCGCAGCCGCCTCCTTCTCTCCGTCGCCGACGCCGTCCGTGAGGTCTGGCCCGACGACCAGCCGGTCCTCGTCCGGCTCAGCGCGACCGACTGGGTCGAGGGTGGCCTCGACCTCGACGAGACGGCCGAGGTCGGCCGACTCCTCGCCGCGCACGGCGTCGACCTGGTCGACGTCTCCAGTGGCGGCAACTCGCCCGACCAGAAGATCAGCCTCGAACCGGGCTACCAGGTGCCGTTGGCGGCGCGGATCAGGGAAGCGTCCGGGCTGCCGGTGGCGGCGGTGGGCCTGATCACCGAGCCGCAGCAGGCGGAGAAGATCGTCAGCGACGGGGAGGCCGACGCCGTCTTCCTGGCCCGCGAGCTGCTCCGCGACCCGCACTGGACCCAACGGGCCGCCGAGGCGCTCGGGGCCGACACCTACTGGCCCGACCAGTACCTGCGGGCGCGTCCCTGACGACGGTCGGTACGCCGATCTAGGGTGATGGCATGCAGGCGTACCTCGACCTCCTCCAGCGCATCCTCGACGACGGGGTCGAGAAGTCCGACCGCACCGGCACCGGCACCCGCAGCGTGTTCGGACACCAGATGCGCTTCGACCTGACCGAGGGCTTCCCGCTCGTCACCACCAAGAAGGTGCACACCCGCTCGATCTTCGCCGAGCTGCTGTGGTTCCTCCGCGGCGACACCAACGTGAAGTGGCTGCAGGACCGCGGGGTCACGATCTGGGACGAGTGGGCCGACCCCGACGGCGACCTCGGCCCCATCTACGGCTACCAGTGGCGCTCGTGGCCGGCGCCCGACGGCCGCCACATCGACCAGATCGCGCTGGTCCTCGAGCAGCTGCGCCGCGACCCCGACAGCCGACGCCACATCGTCTCGGCCTGGAACGTCGCCGACATCCCCCAGATGGCGCTCGCGCCGTGCCACACCATGTTCCAGTTCTACGTCGCGGACGGCGCCCTGAGCTGCCAGCTCTACCAGCGCTCCGCCGACGTCTTCCTCGGCGTCCCGTTCAACATCGCGTCCTACGCCCTGCTCACCCACATGGTCGCCCAGGTCGTCGGCCTCCGGGTCGGCGACTTCGTGCACACCCTCGGCGACGCCCACCTCTACTCCAACCACGTCGATCAGGCGCTGCTCCAGCTCGGCCGCGAGCCCCGGGCCCTGCCGACGCTGTGGCTCGACCCGTCGGTGACCGAGATCGACGCCTTCGACCTCGAGCACATCGCGGTCCAGGGCTACGACCCCCACCCGGGCATCAAGGCCCCCATTGCCGTCTGACCCGCGCGAGCGGCGTCGAGACCTGACCCTCGTCGCTGCGTACGCCGACAACCGGGTCATCGGCGACCACGGCCGCATCCCGTGGCGGATCCCCGAGGACTTCGCCCACTTCAAGGCCACCACGCTGGGCGGCACGCTCGTGATGGGCCGCGCGACGTACGACTCGATCGGGCGACCGCTGCCCGGCCGGACCACGGTCGTGGTGACGCGCAACCCCGGCTGGTCGGCCGAGGGGGTGCTGGTCGCTCACTCGCTGGAGGAGGCGCTGTCGCTGGCGGCCGAGCAGCCGGGCGAGACCTACGTCGTGGGCGGCACCCAGATCTACGAGCAGGCCCTGCCCCTGGCGAGCCACCAGGTCCTCACCGAGGTCCACCAGAGCCCCGACGGCGACGCGCACTACCCCGCCTTCGACACCGACGAGTGGGTCGAGACCCGCCGCGAGCCACGCGACGGCTTCGAGTGGGTCTGGTGGGAACGTGCCGGGAACCGCGACGACGGGGTCGCCGTCCAAAGGGGGTGACTCGCCGCCTGCTCGTGCCCTTGCTCCTGGTGATGCTCGTGCTGTCCGCGTGCCGCTGGCAGGCAGTGGCGCCTCGGACCGGCGCTTCGTGCTCACCTCCCGCCGGAGGCCGGTGCGCGTCGGACCTGGCGTGGCGCGGTCCGCTCCAGATGTCGGCCGACGGCCTCCGGCTGTACGGGGGGCGGGTCGCGTGCGGAGGCAGGTTCCGGGCCGTCGAGACCGCCGACCGGGTGACGGTCACCTTTCACGTGTCGCGGATGGGGCCCGGCACGATGACCTGCGCGTTGGTCGACGTGGGAGTCCGCCTTGCCTCGCCTCTCGATGGCCGCCCGGTGTACGACGCTGTGTCCGGCCGCCAGATCCGGATCGCGGGGATCTACCTTCCCTAGTTTTGTGGCGGGTTGTGTAGTGCGACAATGGGCTCTTTGTGTCTAGCCTGAGTCCATGAACGACCAGCTGGTCCGCGGCCTCTCCGGCTCTCCCGCCCTGACGTCGCACCAGGTGCTCCACGGTGGCGACCCTCTCCCGACCCTGCGAGCGACGTCCTGATCACCCTCGACCCCTCCGTCGGCGACCCGCCGTACGAGCAGATCCGGACCCAGATCGCGGCCCAGGTCGCCTCCGGTGACCTACCACCCGGGACGAAGCTGCCGACCGTCCGAGCCTTGGCCGAGACCCTGGGGATCGCCCCCAACACCGTGGCCCGGGCGTATCGCGAGCTGGAGCACTCCGGGGTCGTGACGACTCGCGGCCGCAACGGCACCGTCGTCAACGGCGCGGGCGCCGACCGCGCGGCCAAGGAGGCGGCGGCGAGCTATGCCGACGTCATGCGCTCCCTCGGCGTCCGGCAGGATGAAGCCCTCGAGCTGGCACGACGTGCGTTCGACCGGCCCGTGAGCAGCTGACGCCGACCCACGGAGGACCCGTGCTGGTGCACGACGAGGTGCGTGACGCCCTGGCCGACGGCCGGGCGGTGGTCGCGCTCGAGAGCACGATCATCAGCCACGGCCTGCCGCGCCCCGACAACGCCCGCCTGGCGCGCGAGTTCGAGCAGGCGGTCCGCGACGGGGGCGCCGTCCCGGCGACGGTCGCGGTGATCGACGGCCGGGCCCGGATCGGCCTCGACGACGCCGCCCTCGAGCGGCTCGCGAACGACGAGCAGGCCACCAAGGTCAGCGTCCGTGAGCTGGCCGCGATCGCTGCACGCGGAGGAGTCGGCTCGACGACCGTCGCCTCCACCGCCCACCTCGCCGCGGCCGCCGGCATCACCGTGTTCGCCACCGGCGGCCTGGGCGGAGTCCATCGGGGCGCGCAGGACACGTTCGACGAGTCCGCCGACCTGACGACTCTGGCGCGCACCGGTGTGCTGGTCGTCTGTGCCGGTGTGAAGTCGATCCTGGACGTCGGCGCCACCCTCGAGCGCCTCGAGACCCTGGGCGTCGGCGTGCTCGGCTATCGCACCGACCGCTTCCCCGGCTTCTACCTCGCCGACTCCGGCCACGAGATCGGCTGGCGGGTCGAGCGGCCCGAGGAGGTGGCGTCGATCCTGGCCGCGCGCGACCGGGTCGGTACGACGGGGCTCGGGCTCGTCCTCGCCAACCCGATCTCGGCCGACGACGAGCTGGACCGCGACCTGCACGACCGGCTGCTCGAGAGCGGACTGACCGCCGCCGACCGCGACGGGGTCCACGGCAAGGACGTCACGCCGTACCTCCTGGACTGGTTCCACCGCGAGAGCGGCGGCGCGTCCCTCCGCGCCAACGTCGCGCTCGTGCGGTCCAACGCCCGGCTCGCGGCGGAGGTGGCGACGGCGTACGCCGCGGGGGTGCGGACGTGACCTTCTTCTGCCTCGGCGACCTGATGGTCGACGTCGTCGCCCGCCTCTTCGGCCCCTTGGCCGAGGGGTCGGACAGCCCCGCGGTGATCTCCTACGTGGGTGGCGGTTCGGCCGCGAACACCGCGGCGTGGCTGACCCGGGTCGGGGTCGACTCGGTCTTCGTCGGCGCGATCGGCGACGACGCCGCCGGGCAGTCCCAGCTCGAGAGCCTGCACGCGCTCGGCGTCGACGTGCGCTTCCGCGTCGACCGCATCGCGCCCGACCGGCACCTGCCTCGTGCTCGTCGCGCCGACGGGGGAGCGCACGATGGTGCCCGACCCGGGCGCCAACCTGGCCCTCCAGGAGTTCGACGTACCGACCGACGAGTTCGCGCCCGGCGACCACCTCCACGTGTCGGGCTACGCACTGCTCCGCGACTCGCGCGACTCCGCGGTGCACGCGCTGTCCGCCGCCGTGCGGGCCGGGATGACGGTCTCGGTCGGGGCGGCGTCGGCTGCCCCGCTGGAGCTGCTGGGCGCGACCTCGTTCCTCAAGCTGCTCCCCGATGACGCGCTTCTCTTCGCCAACGAGAAGGAGGCCGCGGTCCTCACCGGCATCGAGGGCGGCGCCGCAGACCTGGCCGCCGCCCTGGCCGGCCACGGGCGCCAGGTGGTGGTCACGGCCGGATCCGGCGATGCGGCGTGGAGCGACGGCGCCGACGCGACATCGATGGCGGCCGAGCCACTCGACCGCCCGGAGCTCGACACGACCGGTGCGGGTGACGCGTTCGCCGCCGGCTTCCTCGCCGCGCGAGCACGCGAGGCCGGACCCGCGGTGTGCCTGCGCGACGGTCACGCGCTCGCTGCTGCGGCGTGCCGGATGACGGGCGGCCGTCCCGAGGCCTGAGCCCCGGCCTCAGGCAGTCGGGTCGGTCGCGACGCGGCGGTCGATGCCGGTGCCGTGGGTCGGATGGCTGCCACGCACGTGCACGTCGTACGACGTCGCGGTCGCGACGTACAGCCGAAGGTCGCCGTCGCCGCTGAGCTGGTCGACGGTGAACGCGCGGGCACCGCGCGTCACGGGGTCGAAGGCCTCGTCCACGACGTCCGGGAGCTCGTCCGCCGACACCTCGTGCGCAGTGGCCGTCAGATAGACCGCCTCGCCGTCGCCCGGCAGACGCGACGAGTCGAACACGACGATCTGTACGTCGGGACGCTCGCGCACGTTGCGCGAGTGCTGCGCGTCGGGGGAGGAGACCCAGTAGAGGTCTCGGTAGCGCGCGGGCGTGAAGAACACGGGCGACAGCCGCGGCCGCCCGTCCGGCTCGACGGTGCCGAGGACCAGGTAGCGGTTGTGGTCGATCACACGCCGGGCCATCTCGCGCAGCTCGGGGTCTTGTTCAGCTCTCGTCATCGCCCCATCCGACCATGCCCGCTGGTCGCGGGATGGTGTGGCGGCGTGTTCGGTCCTGAGCCCACCGGCACCGGTCGGCTACGCAGTCGCACGCGACAAACCCGTTGGGCTCAGCGGTGGTCCTCCGACGACAATGGCGGACGTGGAGGAGGTCGAGGTCGTCGTGGCCCATCAGGAGCGCGCGACCCTCCGCGTCGGCGATGTGTTTCTGAAGATCGACGCCGACCAGACAGGCACCGACGTCGAGGTCGAGGCGATGACGAGGGCGCCGATCCCGACTCCGGAGGTTCTGTGGCGGAAGCCGCCGGTGCTCGCGCTCGCCGCCCTCCCAGGGACTGCGCTCGGCCGCCTGGGCGAGCCGTCGACCGCATCGCCCGCGGCGTGGGCCGCGGCGGGTGCCGCCGTACGGATGCTGCACGACGCGCCGCTGCCGCCCTGGCCCGGGCGGAGCCTCGGGGAGAAGGCGTCGAGCCTCGACAGCGAGTGCACGTGGCTCCTGGCGAACGACGTCCTTCCTCGTGAGCTGATCACGCGCAACCGCCAGGTGGCCGAGGCTGCGCTCGGACCGTGGACACCGGTGTTCATGCACGGCGACCTGCAGATCGCCCACGTGTTCGTCGAGGGTGACGAGATCACCGGCGTGGTCGACTGGTCCGAGGCGGGCCAAGGCGATGCCCTGTACGACCTCGCGAGCCTGACGCTCGGGCACCCGGAGCACCTCAGCGACGTCATCCTCGGCTACGGCGGTGACGTCGACCTCGACGTGATCCGCGCATGGTGGTCGCTACGAAGCCTGACCGCGATCCGATGGCTGGCCGAGCACGGCTTCGACCCGTCCTCGCCGGGTTGCGAGATCGACGTACTGAGGTCCCAGGTGTGAGGCTGCACGAACCGCGGCGGGGCTGGCCGAGCGACGCCAGCCGTACACCACGGGCGACGGCAGATCTCACCGATCCCTGGCAACGCTCGTGCCTCAGGCCTGTTCGGCCTGGCTCGCCACTGCTTCCACGTAGGCGTCCTGCGCGGCTTGCGCAGCCGTGCGAAGCGCGGTGAGCTCAGCGGCAGCCTTCACCGGCTCGAACGGCTCGGAGGCGTCGCGGATGACGAAGTACCGGCGCGACTCCTCGTGGTAGGCCTCCTCGGCTTGCCGCCATGCCTTGTGGGCCTCTTGGGGTGTCATGGGGACCACCGTAGGCGAGGGAGCTCGTTCGTGACCGAGCAACGCGGTGGAGCCGAACGCGCACGGTCCCGGCCACGAGGCACCGCCGATCTCACACCTCGCAGCGCGCCCGGACCACGACGAGAAGATCGCTCACCGATGGGCTGACGCGGGGTGGGTCAGAGCTGCTGGGCCAGGCCCACGACGTGACCCTGGGGATCGGCGATCAGCGCGAACGAGACGCCGGGGACCGTGACCGGCTCCTGGACGACGCGCCCGCCGAGACGGGTCGTGTCCGAGATCGCGGAGGCGATGTCCTCGACCCCGACGAAGAACGTGACCAGGTCGCTGTCGCCCTGGAGCGGACTGATCGCGGTGTACAGCGCGCCGGGCACGCCGGTCTCGACGAACGTGTACCCGGGGAAGGCGCCCTCGGTGGGATAGGTCCAGCCGAACAGCTCGCCGAAGAACGCGCGGGTCGCGTCCGGGTCGCTCGAGCGGATCTCGGCGTGCACGATGGGGTGACTCATGACGACCTCCGGTGTCCGGGGTCACCCGGTGGTGACCGCCTACTCCGATGACGCGTGAGGCCCTCCCGAATCGACGGAGGCCGGTGCCTGCCTCGCTATCGCGACGAGCGCGACATCCGGATTCGACGTGCACACCGGTGGGCCGGCGGGCGGACACCACCCTCGGCGATCAGAGCCAGCGCCGCACCCGCCGGGTGTACTCGACGTACGACGTCGCGAACGTGGCGGTGAGGTACCGCTCCTCGGGGAGCACCGCCCCCCACCGCAGCAGCGCCCACTCCACGGGCAGCAGGAGCAGGGCCCAGAGCGAGCCGGCCAGCAGCGACAGACCCGCGGACAGCGCAAGCAGACCGACGTACAGCGGGTTGCGCGACAGCGAGAACGGTCCGGTGCTGATGATGGTCACGGTCGCGCTACCTGGCAGCAGTCCCGTCCGGTGGTGGGCCATGGTCAGCAGCGCCCAGCCGTTCCACCCCACGAACGCGATGACCAGCAGCCACCCGAGCCCGGTCGTCACGCCGCCGGTGGAGAGCGGGTCGCCGAACACCCACGAGGCGAGCAGCCCGAGGGCGAGGGGCGTCCCGACGGCCACGGGTGGCCACAGCCGGAACCGCGGGCCGGAGTCCGAGGTCATGGTCCTGCCTAGCACGCCCGCAGAGCATCGTCCCGAGTAGCCTGACTCCCATGACGTCCTCGGCGCCCTTCGGGCGGATGCTCACGGCGATGGCCACGGCGTTCACCGACGACGGCGCAGTCGACCTCGACGGCACGGCGGCCATCGCGGCCCACCTCGTCGACCACGGCCACGACGGCGTGGTGGTGAGTGGGACGACGGGGGAGAGCCCCACGACCAGCGTGCGCGAGACCGGCGACATCCTGCGCGCGGTCAAGGACGCGGTCGGCGACCGGGCCACGGTCGTGGCCGGCGTCGGCACCAACGCGACGGCCCACAGCATCGACCTCGCGCAGCAGGCCGAGAAGCTCGGGGCCGACGCACTGCTCCTGGTCACGCCGTACTACAACAAGCCGGGGCAGGCCGGCGTGCTCCACCACTTCGAGCAGGTCGTGGGGGCGACCGGCACGCCCGTGATCCTGTACGACGTGCCGGGGCGCACGGCGACCCAGATCAGCATGGAGACCTACGCCCGGATCAAGGGCGACACCGTGGTGGCCATCAAGGACGCCGTGGGCGACTACGCGCGGGGCGTCGAGCTGATGGAGATGGGATACGCGATCTACTCCGGCGACGACGTCGCCAACCTCGGCTGGCTGGCCCACGGTGCCAGCGGCGTGGTCAGCGTCGTCGGCCATGTGGCCGGTCACCAGATCCGCTCGATGATCGAGGACTTCCTCGACGGCAACACCACCGCAGCCCTCAAGACCTACACGACGCTCCTGCCCGCCACCCGGGCGATCATGGGCGTTCCCAACTACGGCGCCACCACCGCGAAGGCCGCCCTTCAGCTCCTCGGCGTCCTCGACAACCGCAACGTCCGTGGGCCGCTCGTCGCCCTGACCGACGACGAGGTCGCCGCGCTCCGCGTCGGCCTCGAGGCCTCCCACCTACTCTGACCATCGCTCCAAGAGAGAAGACCCTTTGAGCCACCCTCATCCCGAGCTCTCCACTCCGGCCCCACTGCCGAAGGGAGGACTCCGGCTCTACCCGCTCGGCGGGCTCGGTGAGGTCGGTCGCAACATGACCGTCTTCGAGTACGACGAGCGCCTGCTGATCGTCGACTGCGGAGTCCTCTTCCCCGAGGAGAACCATCCGGGCGTCGACCTGATCCTGCCCGACTTCGACGCCATCCGGGACCGCCTCGACCGGGTCGAGGCCCTCGTCCTCACCCACGGCCACGAGGACCACATCGGCGCCACGCCGTACCTCCTCCGCGAGCGCGGCGACATCCCGCTCGTCGGCTCCGAGCTGACTCTCGCCTTCCTCGACTCCAAGCTCCGCGAGCACCGCCTCAAGGAGACGATCCACCACAAGGTGAAGGCGGGCGACCGGCTGACCCTGGGGCCGTACGAGCTCGAGTTCGTGGCGGTGAACCACTCGATCCCCGATGCGCTGGCCGTCGCCATCCGTACCGGTACCGCACTCGTGCTCCACACCGGTGACTTCAAGATGGACCAGCTCCCGCTCGACGGCCGGATCACCGACCTGCGCGCGTTCGCGCGGCTGGGGGAGGAGGGCGTCGACCTCTTCCTCACCGACTCCACCAACGCCGAGGTGCCGGGCTTCACCACGACCGAGAAGTCCATCGCACCGGTCCTCGACCGGGTCTTCTACGACAGCGACCAGCGGATCATCGTCGCCTGCTTCGCCTCCCACGTGCACCGCGTCCAGCAGGTGCTCGACGCCGCAGTCACCCATGGCCGCAAGGTCGGGTACGTCGGGCGGTCCATGGTGCGCAACATGGGGATCGCCCAGGACCTCGGCTACCTCCACGTCCCACCCGGCGTCATGGTCGACGCGAAGGACCTCGCCGACCTCGCCCCCGAGCGCCAGGTGCTGATCTCGACCGGCAGCCAGGGCGAGCCGATGTCGGCGCTGAGCCGGATCGCCCAGCGCAACCACAACTTCGTGCACATCGAGGAGGGCGACACCGTCATCCTCGCCAGCTCGCTGATCCCCGGCAACGAGAACGCCGTGTTCAAGGTGATCAACGGCCTGACCCGCCTCGGCGCCAACGTCGTCCACAAGGGCAACGCCAACGTCCACGTCTCGGGCCACGCCAGCGCCGGCGAGCTGCTGTACGCCTACAACATCGTCAAGCCGCGCAACGTGCTGCCGGTGCACGGCGAGTACCGCCACATGAAGGCCAACGCCGAGCTCGCGCGCTCGACCGGCGTCGAGAACGTCGTCATCGCCGAGGACGGCGTGGTCGTCGATCTCGTCGACGGCGTGGCGACCATCGCCGGCAAGGTCGACTGCGGCTACGTCTTCGTCGACGGCGCCAACATCGGCGACATCACCGAGGCCGACCTCAAGGACCGCCGGATCCTCGGCGAGGAGGGCTTCGTCTCCGTGATCGTGGTGATCGACTCGGTGAGCGGCAAGGTCAGCAGCGGACCCGAGATCCATGCCCGGGGATTCGCCGAGGACGACAAGAGGTTCGAAGCGATCAAGCAGCCGATCATCGACGCCCTCGACGCGGCGATCCGCGAGGGCGTGGCCGACCCCTACCAGCTCCAGCAGACCGTACGCCGCGTCGTCGGCCGCTGGGTCAACCGCGAGCTGAAGCGCCGCCCGATGATCATCCCGGTGGTCATCGAGGCGTGATCGCTCAGGGCGCTCACAGCCCGAGCAGCAGCGGCTTCGTGGTCGGTGGCGGCTCGGGTGTGCGCAGCGCCGGCTCGAGTCGCGCCCCTGCTGCGGCGGCCGCCGACCGGAGCTGCTCGACCAGGGTCGGCCCGGCACGACCCGACCCGTAGTCGACCGACGGCACCATCCGCAGCAGCGTCACCTGACCGCCGAGGGTCTGGAGCCACGGCCGACCGTCGGGACACACCCCGGCCTGGCGCAGGTCGCGGAGCGCCAGGACGCGACGGAACACCCGCCCCTGGGCGATGACGACGTCCGAGCGCAGACGGAACGACCGTCGGCTGCCCAGCAGGAGCACCGCCGCCGGGACCAGCAGCACCCACCCCACCCACCCCGACGGCCGGGACGCGACGAAGGCCACCCCCACCGACCCGAGCAGCGCGCCGAGCACGGCCTCGCTCCAGCGAACGACGGCGGGCGGTCGCCACACGTGTAGATCCCCCCGAGACATGCCTGACCACTCCCTCCAGGTGTCTCGTGCCCGGACCGGGCCGGCCGAAACGTCCCCGGGGCGTGGATCAGCTGTCCGCCGCCTCGTGGCGGATGACGAGCAGCGCCACGTCGTCGCTCGGCGGTTCGAGGGTCAGCATCGTGTCGAGAATGTGGGACGACATCACGTCGGCGTCCTCGCACCGCAGGATCCGGCACAGCTCGTCGAGCGCGTCGTCGATCGATCCGAACACCTCGGCGCTGCGCCGGGAGCTGACGGTGCGTCTCTCGAGCAGGCCGTCGGTGAACAGCACGAGAGCGGAGCCGGGCTCGAGCGGCACCACTCCGCTGGTCCGCTCGAACGCCGGGTCCACGCCCAGCGGCAGGCTGACCGGTAGCTCGACCTGACGTGCGACACCGTCGGGGCTCAGGAGAATTGGCATGAAGTGACCCGCCGAGGACAGGCGGATCTGGTCGAACGGCGGCTGTGTGATCGCGTACACGGCGGTGGCCATGGCCCCGGGCTCGAAGTGCATGATCTTGGCGTCGAGGTGCGCCAGCACGTCCTCGGGGGCGTCGTACTCGAGCGAGTAGGCACGCAGGGCGCTCCGCAGGCGGCCCATCACGACCGAGGCCGCCAGGCCGTGGCCGGCCACGTCGCCCATCACCATGCCGACGCGCCCACCCGGCAGCCCGAAGACGTCGTACCAGTCCCCGGAGACCCCGCCCTGGCCGGGGAGGTAGCGGCCGGCCAGGTCCAGACCCTCGATGACCGGAAGGGTGGACGGGACGAGGCTGCGCTGCAGCGCAGCCGCCGCCGCCCGCTCGTCGGCGGCTAAGTACTCCTCCAGCGCCTCACTCACCTGCACCGCCATCGCCTCGGTGAGGGCGACGTCGTCCGGCAGGAAGTCCCGGCGCTCGCGGACGCCGATCTTGAGGACGCCCGTCACTCGGTGGGCCTTCCGTACCGGAACGCCGAGGACCGAGCGCACGCCGAGCGCCAGGAAGGCCGGATTGACCAGGTCGTCGTCCGACACCTCGTCCAGGCTGATCGCCGTGGCGAACTGCGCGACGCGTCCGGCCAGGCCCCGGCCGAGGGGCACCCGGTGGTGGACCGCCGTCGTGCGGACGGTGCTGTCGGTGAGGACCGTGACCAGGTGACGGGACGCCGGGTCGAGCCGCAGCAGCGTCACCACGTCGGCTCCGAGATCCTCCCGCACCGTGGACAGGAGGTGACGGAGGTTGGCCTCGCTGTCGAGCAGGTCGGACGTGTGATCGCTCGTGTCCCGGGGGTGGTGGAGGACGGTCATGTGTACACCTCGGCAGGATCGAGCTCGGCCCACACCAGCTTGCGGCCGTCCTGGAGCTGGTCGACTCCCCAGTCGGCCGAGAACGCGGAGACGATGTGGAGCCCGCGCCCGCGTTCCGAGGTGGGATTCATGACCTGGGGGTCGGGCATGCCGGGACCCGAGTCGGACACGGCGACGCGCAGCACGTCGGCGTGGCACGTGAGCTCGACGGCGCATCGACCGGGCACGTGCTGGACGGCGTTGGCCACCAGCTCGCTGACCAGCAGCTCGGACGCGGGTACGAGCCCGTCCAGGTCCCACTCGCCCAGCAGCTCGGCGACGAAGGACCTCGCCATCGGCACACTGAGCGGCTCGCCGGGAAGCTCGAGCCGCGCCGCCAGGGCAGCCGGCCGGACCGGGTCGAGGATGACACCCACCAGGTGAGGAACCCATCGGCGGGTCCCCGGGGGGTCATCGATGTCGGAGGTCCTGGCGTGCAGGACCACTCGGGTGTCGGGAGCCGCCCGCCGGATCGATCGGAGAACCCCCTGCCCGGCGACGTCACCCAAGCGGACGTCCATGACCAGCACTCGTGGCTGGAGCCTCTCGGCCGACGAGATCGCCTCGTGCGTCGTGAGTACCTCGTCGAGCACGTCCAGTCCCGGGCGCGCCGTCAGGGCCTGCCGCACCATGACTGCCTGAGCATCGGCCGCGTGCACGAGCAGGACCGCGGTGGCCGGCGCGTCTTCCGCCATCCGGCTATGCCTCCCGGCCGGTCGTCGAGGTGCCGGCCCCGGCGTCGTCGACGACGAGCACGGTGTCGAGGCGAGTGATGGTCAACAGGCGCTTCAGCGTGGCTGAGGGGTGCCGCACGGTCATGCTCCCTCCCGCGTCAGCAGCGTGGCGATGAGCGTGGACGAGGGCGGAGAGGCCCGAGGAGTCGATGAACGTCATGTCGGCGACGTCGACGATCAGGGCGGAGGAGCGCCCGAGGGCGTCCTCCATCACCTCACGCAGGTGGGCGGCGGAGACCAGGTCCACGTCGCCCGTCACGGAGACGACGGCGGACCCGTCGACGATGTCGGTGTGGGTCACCAGGCTGACGGCTTCCATGCGCCTCCCCCTTCGTCCCGGTGGCAGCCGTGCCGTCCACCACTCCTGCGGGGAGCTCGCCCCAAGCCGATCCCCGACTGTGGACCCTACCGGTGGGCGCGGCTCTGGTCAGGAGATCGCCGCGAGCACGCCCGCGACGATCAACGCCTGTCCGACGTGGTAGGTCACCATCACGAGCAGCTGGGCCCCGTCCCACGGGTGCACGAACCGGTCGCGCGCGAGCACCGCGTCGCTGATCGCGAACACGCTCGCGCCGACCGCGATCAGCGGCACGCCGGTGGTGAACGCGTAGATCACCATCGCGCCGATCACGACGGTGTAGACCCCCACCGGCGCGGCCAGGGCGAGCCCGCCTCGGAGGTACGTCGACGCGGCCACCTGGCGGGTCGCGAGGAGGCAGGCGCCGAGCACGAGGAAGGCGAGGTAGTTCCAGCTCTGCGGGTCGAGGCCGACCTGGATGAAGGAGCCGACGTAGGCGGCATGGCCGACGAGGAACGCCGCCAGGCCGAGCCGGAAGCGGGTGTCGGACTCGCCCAGCAGGAAGACGTCACCGGCCAGTCCGAACCCGAGTGCAACCAGCAGCCAGATCCCGGCCGCGTCGTCGGTCGCCCCGAGGACGAGCGCGGTGACGATCAGGGCGATCAGGACCGCGGGCTTCGCCCAGGTCTGGGTACGTCGGTCGCGCCGCCACACGGCGTACCACTCGACGAGCGCAAGGACCGCGGGCAGCAGCCACACGAGCGAGAGGCCGGTCACGGGCGCAGCATGACATCACCGTCGGCACCTTGTCGGCCCCGTGTCGGCCCCGTGTCGGCTGCAAGTGTCACAGTGGCCCGATGAACGTGAGCGAGCTGATGACCGATGCCCTCGGGCGAGTCCCCGACCTGGTGCATGGTGCGGTGGACGGGTTGAGCGACGACGACCTGGCCTGGCGACCCGACCCCGAGGCCAACTCCATCGCCTGGCTGGTCTGGCACCTGACCCGGATCGAGGACGACCACGTCGCCGGCGTCGCCCGACACCACCCAGGCCTGGGAGGAGGGCTGGGCCGATCGCTTCGCCCTGCCCCTTGCGGTCGGCGACCACGGCTACGGCCACTCGCCCGGGCAGGTCGCCCAGGTACGCGCCGGCGCCGACCTGCTGGGCGGTTACTACGACGCGGTCTCGGCGCGCACCGCCACCTACCTCGCCGGGCTCGAGCCCGACGACCTCGACCTGGTGGTCGACGAACGGTGGGATCCTCCGGTCACCCTGGGGGTGCGCCTGGTCAGCGTGGTCAACGAGGTGAACCAGCACGTCGGGCAGGCGGCGTACCTCCGCGGGCTGGTCGACCGCCGCTGAGCGCTCCTCAGAGGTCCGGACCTTCCGGGAGGCTGTGCGGCGTGTGGTCCGTGTGACTGGAGTGACAGTGGCCTAGATTCGTCACCATGGCGACCCGTACGTCTTCCCCGCCGGGTTCGCGAAGCAAGGCTGCCTCGTCTCGATCGTCCTCGCGGTCGTCGAAGGGCCGCAGCACCAGTGCCTCGCGATCACGGAGTGCGACGAAGAAGAGATCCCGCAAGCCCACGTCCCGGCGGCCGGCCCCGCGTGCGGTCCGGTCCGGTCACGGTCCGGTGCTGCGCGTCTTCAGCGCGCTCGGTCGCGGCGTGGCCGCGATCTGGCTCGGCATCGCCCACGCCGTCGGCGCCACCGCGCGACGGATCGGCCGCACGGCGCGTGACCTCGAGCCCGAGCACCGCCGCGACGGCGTGGGACTCTTCCTGTTCGGTCTGGCCGTCGTCACCGCCGCCGCCGTCTGGTGGCAGCTGCCCGGTGGGCTCATGCGGGCCGTCCACACGGTCGTCGCCGGCTCGTTCGGCAAGGTCGGCTGGCTCGTCCCGCTGATCCTGGTCTGGGTCGGCTGGCGCACCCTGCGCGACCCCGAGACCAACGGCCCGGCCGGCCGACAGGTCGTCGGTTGGGTGGCGCTCGCGTTCGGCGTGCTGGGCGTGGTCCACATCGCCGCCGGCAACCCGCAACCGGTCGCCGGCGACGCCAGCGACCTGCAGTCCGGCGGCGGCGCGGTCGGGTACGTCGTGTCGAGCCTGCTGCTCGACCTGCTCCGTACGCCGTACGTCGTCGTGCCGCTGCTCCTGCTGCTCTCCGCCTTCGGGATCCTGGTGGTCACCGCGACGCCGGTCTACCAGGTGCCGGTGAAGCTGCGGTCGTTCCGCGACCGCCTGCTCGGCCGTGCTCCGGCCGACGAGGGGGAGTCCGACCTGCCGACCCAGCCGGTGCGGAGCCGGCGCGGGCCGATCGACGACCTCGACCCGGCCATGGGCGACCCCGCGTACGACAGCCCGGTGCTGTCCGACCGCGAGCTCCGCAAGCGCAAGCGGGGCCTGGGCAGGCTCAGCGAGGGCACCGAGGGCGACGACACGTCCGCCACCGAGGCGATCGAGACGCTGGACGACGAGACGTCCACCGACCTCGTGCCCCCGCCGCACGCGCCGCTTCCGCAGCGCATGGAGCAGCTCGAGCTGGCCGGCGACATCATCTACAGCCTCCCCGCCAACGAGGTGCTGAAGCCGGGTTCGGTGCACAAGGCCCGATCCCGGGCCAGCGACGACGTCGTCGGCCGACTCACCCAGGTCCTCGACGAGTTCGGCATCGACGCCCAGGTCACCGGCTACACCCGTGGCCCGACGGTCACGCGCTACGAGGTCGAGGTCGGGCCCGCGGTGAAGGTCGAGAAGGTCACCGCGCTGTCGAAGAACATCGCGTACGCCGTGGCCAGCGCCGACGTCCGGATCCTCAGCCCGATCCCCGGCAAGTCCGCGATCGGCATCGAGATCCCCAACGCGGACAAGGAGATCGTCTCGCTCGGCGACGTTCTCCGCAGCAACACCGCCCGCTCCGACCACCATCCGCTGGTGGTCGGTCTCGGCAAGGACGTCGAGGGCGGCTTCGTGGTCGCCAACCTCGCGAAGATGCCCCACCTGCTGGTCGCCGGCGCCACCGGCTCCGGCAAGTCGAGCTTCATCAACTCGATGATCACCTCGCTGCTCATGCGGTCGACGCCCGACGAGGTGCGGATGATCATGGTCGACCCGAAGCGGGTCGAGCTGAACGCCTACGAGGGCATCCCGCACCTGATCACGCCGATCATCACCAACCCGAAGAAGGCCGCCGAGGCGCTGGCCTGGGTCGTGCGCGAGATGGACCTGCGCTACGACGACCTCGCGAACTTCGGTTTCCGCCATGTCGACGACTTCAACAAGGCCGTCCGAGCCGGCAAGGTGAAGGTGCCGCCGGGCAGCGAGCGCGAGGTCGCGCCGTACCCCTACCTGGTCGTGGTCGTCGACGAGCTCGCCGACCTGATGATGGTCGCCCCGCGCGATGTCGAGGACGCCATCGTCCGGATCACCCAGCTGGCGCGGGCCGCCGGCATCCACCTGGTGCTGGCCACCCAGCGCCCGAGCGTCGACGTCGTGACCGGGCTGATCAAGGCCAACGTGCCGTCGCGGCTGGCGTTCGCGACGTCGAGCCTCGCCGACAGCCGGGTGATCCTCGACCAGCCCGGCGCCGAGAAGCTGGTCGGCCAGGGCGACGGGCTGTTCCTCCCGATGGGTGCCTCCAAGGCGGTGCGGGTGCAGGGCTCGTGGGTCACCGAGGCCGAGATCCACCAGGTGGTGGCCCACTGCAAGAAGCAGCTTCAACCGACCTACCGCGACGACGTGACCGCACCCCAGCAGGCCAAGCGCGACCTGGACGACGACATCGGAGACGACCTCGACCTGGTGATCCAGGCGGTCGAGCTGGTCGTCTCCACGCAGTTCGGCTCGACCTCGATGCTCCAGCGCAAGCTGCGCGTGGGCTTCGCCAAGGCCGGGCGCCTGATGGACATCCTGGAGAGCCGCGGCGTCGTGGGGCCGTCGGAGGGCTCCAAGGCGCGCGACGTCCTGGTCAAACCCGATGAGATCGACGCAGTGATCGCCACGTTGCAGGGCGAGATGGGGGCCTGAGATGAGCACGGACACGGACCTGGAGATCCCACCGAGCGTGGAGGTACGCCGCCGGGCCGGGCTCGCCGTCGCACTCGGCGCCGGCGCCTCCCTCGTCGCGATCGCCTACCTGGCGCGCGCGGTCAGCCACGGCGGCGTCCTCGACTGGGTGCTCTTCGTGGTGCTCGGCACGATCGGAGTCGTCAACCTCGCCGCGCTCCTCGACGCCCGGACACCGCTACTCGTCGCCGACGAGCTCGGTGTGCGTCTGCGCCTGGGCCGTTCGTGGGTGGGCCTGCCCTGGGGCGGTCTGCACCAGGTCGAGCACCGTCCGCAGCGTGGCTGGTGGCGCGACGGACTCCTCGTCGTACGCCCCCACTACGTGCAGCGGGTGATCGAGGACCTCGACCCTGCCGCCCGGCGTACGGCGCGGCTCAACCGCAGGCTCCACGGCGCGCCGCTCGCCGTACCCCTGGGTCTGGCCACGCGAGCCCTCGGCGAGCCCGACCTGACCGCAGCCCTGGCCGCCCTCGCCGACGGCCGGACACCCGTCGTCGAGTCCCCGGTCCTCGAGTCGCCGGTCGAGGAGTCCCCGGTGGATGAGTCCCCGGTCGGGGAGTCCCCGGTCGTCGAGTCGCCCTTGGAGGAGACGCACCTCGACGAGGCCTCGGTCGAGGACGTGCCGGTCGAGCACGCGAACCCCGTGAGCGTCGCGGACGTCCTGGCCGCCTACGGAGTGGAGCCGCCGCAGCGGGCACCTCGTCGGCTCCGTGACCCGCGCCCGGCGATCGCCCTGCTGATCGGCACCATCGCGGCCCGCTTCGACCGCCCGGAGCGCGACGTCGTGGAGCAGCCCGAGGTACCCGAGATCATCGCCAGCCAGACCCCCGACCCGGTCCGCGCGACCGCCGTCGCGGCCCGGGCCGAGGTCCGCCACGAGGCCCGCGCCGAGGTCCGTGCCGAGGAGGACGCGTTCGAGGAGGACACGCAGGTCTGGGGCCAGCTCCACGAGCCCGAGACCGAGGTGGCGCCACTCCTGATCGACGCCTACTCGGCCCACCCGGCCGCCGAGCCGGTGATCGGGCCGCAGTTCGCGGCAGCCCGCCGCCGCCTGGGACTGACCGTCGACGCGCTCGCCGAGCGGACCCGGATCCGCCCGCACGTGATCGAGGCGATCGAGGTCGACGACTTCAGCGCCTGCGGGGGCGACTTCTACGCCCGCGGACACCTGCGCACGCTGGCCCGGGTCCTCGGCCTGGATGTGGCGCCCCTGCTCGAGATCTACGACGACCGCTACGCCGACGCCCCGATCGACCCGCGTCGCGTCTTCGAGGCTGAGCTGGCCGGAGCGGGGTCCATCCGTGCGACCCGCGGCGGCCCCAACTGGTCGGTGCTGGTCGCCGCCGTGATGGCGCTGATCCTCTGCTGGTCCGTCGCCCGCCTCGTGACGGGGAGTCCGGACCACGTGGCCGACCGGGCCGTGCTCAGCGGCTCGGGCGGCCCCAACCACACCTCGCCACCGCCCGCTGCGGCCGAGCCGGTCCCGGTCGTGGTGACGGCGGCCGGTGGGGGAGCGCGCGTGGTCGTGCGCAGCGGCACGGGCGCAGTCGTGTTCTCCGGTGAGCTCGCCCTCGGACAGAAGCACCGGCTCCAGGTGTCCCCGCCGGTGCGGATCCAGTCGACCGACGGGGCGGTACGCGTGCGGGTGGCGGGCCACGACCGAGGGCACATGGGGCCCGCGGGAAGCCCCGCCTCCGCGTCGTACGTCGTACGCCGCTGACCCCGGTCACCCCGCGCCACGAATCCGTGCGCGCGGGTCCGGGGCGGCATACTCGACGTCGATGACCACGAACCGTGACGTCTCGGTCGCCCTGGTGACCCTCGGGTGCGCCCGCAACGACGTCGACTCCGAGGAGCTCGCCGGACGGCTCGCCGCCGACGGCTTCCGCCTCGTCGACGATCCCGAGGACGCCGAGACTGTCGTCGTGAACACCTGTGGCTTCGTCGAGGCCGCCAAGAAGGACTCCGTCGACACCCTGCTCGCCGCGTCGGATCTCAAGCAGGGCGGGCGCACCCGCGCTGTCGTCGCCGTGGGCTGCCTGGCCGAGCGCTACGGCAAGGACCTCGCCGCCTCGCTGCCCGAGGCGGACGCCGTCCTCGGCTTCGACGACTACCCGGAGATCGCGGACCGCCTGCGCTCGATCCTCGCCGGTGAGGTGCTCCACCCGCACACCCCACAGGACCGGCGGAAGCTGCTGCCGATCTCCCCTGCGGACCGCGACGCCTCGGCGCTCTCCGTCCCCGGGCACGGGCTCGCGAGCTCGACCACAGGAGGTCTCGACGAGCTCGGCGTGGGCGCTCCGGCCAGCGGTCCACGGGCCGTACGCCGACGCCTCGACGGTGGCCCGATGGCACCGCTGAAGCTGGCCAGCGGCTGTGACCGTCGCTGCTCGTTCTGCGCCATCCCGAGCTTCCGCGGCTCGTTCGTGAGCCGCCGGCCGTCCGACGTCGTCGCCGAGGCCCGCTGGCTGGCCGGCGAGGGCGTGCGCGAGCTGTTCCTGGTCAGCGAGAACAGCACGTCGTACGGCAAGGACCTCGGCGACCTCCGCCTGCTGGAGACGCTCCTTCCCGAGCTGGCCGACATCGACGGCGTGCGAGCGGGTGCGGGTGTCCTACCTGCAGCCCGCCGAGACCCGGCCGAGCCTCGTCGAGGCGATCGCCACGACGGCAGGCGTCAGCGACTACTTCGACCTGTCCTTCCAGCACGCCAGCGCCACGGTGCTGCGGCGGATGCGCCGGTTCGGCGACCCGGAGAGCTTCCTCGGCCTGCTCGACCGGGTGCGCGCGCTCGCGCCCGCGGCCGGCGTCCGCTCCAACGTGATCGTGGGCTTCCCCGGCGAGACCGACGACGACCTGCAGACCCTGTGCGACTTCCTCGTGGCAGCCCGGCTCGACGTCACCGGCGTCTTCGGCTACTCCGACGAGGACGGCACCGAGGCGGAGACCCTGGACGGCAAGCTCGACGACGACGAGATCCGCACCCGTGTCGAGCACGTCACCGACCTCGTCGAGCAGCTCACCAGCGAGCGTGCCGAGGAGCGGGTCGGCGAGGAGGTCGTCGTGCTGGTCGAGTCCGTGACCGACGGTGTCGCGGAGGGCCGCGCCGACCACCAGGGGCCGGAGGTCGACGGCACCACGCGCCTCACGGGCCAGGTGCACGTCGACCACGCGGTCGGTGACCTGGTCCCGGCGGTGGTGGTCGGCAGCGAGGGCGCCGACCTGGTCGCCGCCCCGACCGCGGCTTCCGGAGCGGGCGCATGAGCGACGAGGTCGGGACGTCCGGCAACTGGAACCTGCCCAACGTGCTCACCGGGATCCGGATCCTGATCGTCCCGTTCTACGGCGTCGCGCTGCTCCAGGACGGCGGCGACTCGATCGTCTGGCGCACCGTCGCCGCGGTCCTGTTCTTCGTCGCCATGGTCACCGACAAGGTCGACGGCGACATCGCCCGGGCCCGCGGCCTCGTCACCGACTTCGGCAAGATCGCCGACCCCATCGCCGACAAGGCGATGACGGGCATGGCCTTCATCGGCCTGTCCATCGTGGGCGACATCTGGTGGTGGGTGACCATCCTGGTGCTGCTGCGCGAGTGGTCGGTGACGCTGCTCCGGCTCTCGATCCTCCGGCGGGTCGTGGTCGCCGCCGCGCAGAGCGGCAAGGTCAAGACCGTGCTGCAGGCAGTCGCGCTGACCGCCCTGTCGCTGCCCCTCCTCCTGCTGCATCCGCCGCTCCACGACGTCGGCGTGTTCCTCTTCTACGTGTTCCAGGCCGTGCTGGCCGTCGCGGTCGCGATGACCATGTGGTCCGGCTACGAGTTCTTCCGCGACGTCTGGCGCCAGCGTCAGGTGCTTCGCACCCCCTGAGGCGAGGGTTCGCGGGCTGTTCACGAGTGGGCCACCGACCCGTGGCCGGGCCAGGGCTACGTCGTACTAGGGTGACGCGCACTACCCGGCCGGCTCGTCCGGCCCTCTCGGCTCTCGGAAGGACCCCCCTCTTCATGCGACTCCACTCCCGCGCGCGCACTCGACGCGCGCTCTCGGTTGCGGCCGGCCTGGCCGTAGCGGCTGCCGGCCTGGCCTCCGTCTCCCCGGCCTCGGCGAACCCCGCCGGCACCGGGCTCGTGATCAGCGAGGTGTACGGCGCCGGCGGCAACGTCGGCGCGGTCTACAACGCCGACTTCGTCGAGCTCTACAACCCGACCGGCGCGACGGTCAGCGTCACCGGCGACTACATCCACTACCGCTCCGCCACCGGCGGCAGCGGCGGCGCGCCGTTCGCCCTGACCGGCTCGGTCCCCGCGGGCGGCCACTACCTGATCCAGATGGGCGCGGTCGGAGCCAACGGCGCCGCCTTGCCCGACGCCCGACGCGGTGGCGCCGCCCGCGTTCAACATGGCGCAGCCGGTGGTCAGGTCTTCCTGCTCTCGACCAGCACCCCGATCGCGACCACGGGCAACCAGGCCGGCGCCGCGGGTGTCGTCGACATGGTCGGCGCCACGGGATCCACGTCGTTCGAGACCGCCGCCACCTCGGCCGGGGCGACGACGACGAGCTCGCTGAACCGCACGACCGCCGGTGCCGACACCGACAACAACACCACCGACTTCTCCCTCGCGGCCCCCACGCCGCAGGCCGCCGGCACCCGGAACGCCACCGCCCCCGCCGACCGAGCACACGATCGCCGAGATCCAGGGCACCGACACCGACACCTCGCCACACGTCGGCGAGACCGTGATCACCCAGGGCGTCGTCACCGCCGACTACGCCACCGGTGGGTTCAACGGCTTCTACCTCCAGACCGCCGGCACCGGCGGCCCGACCGACGCGACGCCCGGCGCCTCTGACGCGGTCTTCGTGTTCGGCTCGGCGGCCGCGGCGAAGGTGCACCTCGGCGACTACGTCTCGGTGCAGGGCAAGGTGAGCGAGTTCGCCGGTACGACGGAGATCGGCGCCACCGCCGACAACGTCACCGAGCTGCCCGACGCCCACGACCCCGTCATCCCGGCGGCGATCGCCTACCCGACGACCGACGCCGCGCGCGAGGCCCACGAGGGCGAGCTCCTGGCGCCGACGAACCGAGTTCACGGTGACCGACAACTTCGACACCAACGCGTTCGGCGAGATCGGCCTGGCGACCGGTGACCACCAGCTGGTGCAGCCGACCGACGTCGCCAACCCCACCACCGACCCGGCCGGAGTGGCCGCGGTCCAGGCCGACAACGCCCAGCGTGGCGTGGTACTCGACGACGGCTCGAGCATCAGCTTCCTCAACAACGCCAACAAGGGCATCCCGCTGCCGTGGCTGGCCACGGACAACCCGGTCCGGATCGGGTCCCCGGCCACGTTGCACCAGCCGGTGATCCTGGAGTTCCGCAACAGTGCGTGGGACTTCCAGCCGACGACCCCGGTGACCGGTGAGGGCGCCGACGTCGCGACCTTCGGCGACACCCGCGCCGCCAACGAGGCGCCGCAGGAGGTCGGTGGCGACCTCCGCCTGGCGACCTTCAACGTGGAGAACTTCTTCCCGACCTCCGCCGCCGACTACACCGCGCTCGCCCCCGGCAACGCGTGCACGTCGTTCGACGACCGCGCCGGTACGCCGATCACGGTCAACCAGTGCACTCCCAACGGCCCGCGCGGCGCCTGGGACGCCACCAACCTCCAGCGCCAGCTCGCCAAGGAGATCCCGGCGATCAACAGCCTCGATGCCGACGTGATGTCGCTGGAGGAGATCGAGAACTCCGTGCAGTTCGGCAAGGACCGCGACGACGCCCTCGGCGAAGCTCGTCGCCGCGCTCAACGAGGCGGCCGGCACGACCCGCTGGGCCTACGTCCCGTCGCCGGCCCCGGCGGACCTGCCGCCCACCGACGAGCAGGACGTGATCCGCACGGCGTTCATCTACAACCCCGCCACGGTGCAGCCGGTCGGCTCCTCGGTCGTCCTGGCCGACCAGTCGGACCCCGGCGAGCCGTTCGCCAACGCACGCGAGCCGCTGGCCCAGGAGTTCAAGCGCAAGGGCGCCCTCGACTCCGACGGCTTCCTGGTGGTGGTCAACCACCTCAAGTCGAAGGGCGACAGCACGCCTGCGGCCACCGGTGACAACGCCAACGGCATCCAGGGCGCCTTCAACGGCGACCGGGTCCGCCAGGCGCAGGCACTGGTCGACTTCGCGAACCAGGTCGCCGCCGAGCGGGGCACCCAGAAGGTCTTCCTCGTCGGTGACTTCAACTCCTACACCCAGGAGGACCCGATGCAGGTCCTCTACCAGGCGGGCTACGTCAACCAGGCCAGCGACGACCCGAAGGACGTCAGCTACGAGTTCGGCAGCACGGCCGGTTCGCTCGACCACGTGCTGGCGAGCCCCGCAGCCGTGGGCATGGTGACCGGCCGTGACGTGTGGCAGATCAACGCCGAGGAGTCGGTGGGCTTCGAGTACAGCCGCTACAACTACAACGCGACGCTGCTCTACCAGCCGAACCAGTTCCGGGCCTCGGACCACAACCCCGAGCTCGTCGGCCTGAGCGCGCCGTTCACCCAGGAGGCCTCGACGGTCGCAGTGACGGCCACGCCCGACCGGATCAGGAAGAAGAAGGACACCACCCGGATCGACGTCACGGTCTCCGCCGCCCAGGCGCACGCCCACCGGCACGGTGGAGTTCCTGGTCGGCGGCGAGCAGCTCGCCGTCCGACCGCTGGTCGACGGGCACGCGAGCGCGACCCTGGGGCCGTTCCCCCGGGCCGGCACGGAGGCAGTCCGGGTGCTCTACCTCGGTGACAGCGTGACCAGGGCGAGCGTCGGCACGACCACGCTCACGGTCACCAACGGCAACCCGGAGTAGCCGGTCAGTCGGGGACTTCCCGCAACCTGAGCGCCGCCTGCACCAGCGCGAGGTGGCTGAAGGCCTGCGGGAAGTTCCCGACCATCCGCTCGTCCGCGCGGGTCGTACTCCTCCGCGAGGAGGCCGACGTCGTTGGTCAGCCCGACCAGCCGGTCGAAGAGGGCGTGTGCGTCGTGCGACGCGGCCGGCTTCGACGTACGCCGACACCAGCCAGAACGAGCAGGCCAGGAAGGGATGCTCCTGGCCCGCGAGCCCGTCGACCCCGGTCTGGGTGCGGTAGCGCATCAGCAGGCCCTCGCGCATCAGGTCCTGCTCGATCGCCTCGATGGTGCCGAGCATCCTCGGGTCCTGGCCGTCGATGAAGCCGATCAGGGGCAGCATCAGGAGGGAGGCGTCGACCTCCTGGGTCGCGTAGTGCTGGGTGAACGTGTTGCGGTCCGCGTCGTACCCCTCGGTCATCACCTCGTCGCGGACCCGGTCGCGCACCTCGCGCCACGTGTCCACGTCACCGGGCAGGCCGTGCCGCTCGACGGCCCGGACGGCCCGGTCGAAGGCCGCCCACACCATCACCCGCGAGTGGGTGAAGTGCTGGAGCGGCCCGCGGATCTCCCACAGGCCGTTGTCACGTTCTCCGCCAGTTGTCGACCAGGTGGTTGACGAGCACCCGCTGCAGAGACCACGCGTCGTCGCTGTAGCCGAGGGACGACTCGCGGGCGTCCTCCAGCGCGTTCATCACCTCGCCCAGGACGTCGCTCTGCCTCTGTTCCACCGCCGCGTTGCCGATCCGGACCGGCCGCGAGCCGGCGTACCCGGGGAGCTCGTCGAGCGTCATCTCGGGCAGGCGTCGTGAGCCGTCGACCGTGTACATGATCTGCAGATCCGCCGGGTCGCCGGCGACGGCGCGCAGCAACCAGTCGCGCCAGAACCGTGCTTCGTCCGTCGCGCCCGCCGAGATCAGCGAGGACAGCGTGAGGGCGGCGTCGCGCAGCCAGCAGTAGCGGTAGTCCCAGTTGCGCTCGCCGCCGAAGTCCTCGGGCAGCGAGGTCGTCACGGCGGCGACGATGCCACCGGTCTCGACGTGGGTGAGCAGGTGGAGCGTCAGCAAGGACCGCCGGACGACGTCCTGGTGGGGCACGCCCGTCAGGTCGCAGTTCTTCACCCACTCGACGTCGTCGTGGATGGTCTCCTGGATCGTGTAGCGGTGAGCCTCGGGGGTGCGCAGGTGTGAGGGAAGCCAGGTCGTGGAGAAGGTCATCTCCTCGCCCTCGCGGAGGTCGAAGTCGTCCGCGTGCCGGTGGCCGATCGGCTTGGGCAACCGCGGCCCGCGCAGGACCAGCTTGTCGGGTCCGGCGACGGCGGTGATGACGGGGTCGTGGTCCTCGTGACGGCGGCGGACCCAGGGTGTCGCGGTGCCGTAGTCGAACCGCACCACCCACTCGTGGTGGATCCGGACCGTGCCCTTCACCCCGGTGAGTCGGCGTACGACGTCGATCCGTCCGTCGGCCGTGGGCATCACGTCGAGCAGGGTGACGACCCCGGAGTCGGTGGTGAACGTCGTCTCGAGCGCGGCAGAGTCGCCCAGGTACCGGCGGCTGACCTGGTAGTCGCCGACCGGGCAGAGCTGCCAGCGGCCGTTCTCCTCGTCGCCGAGCAGTGCCGCGAAGCAGGCCGGGGAGTCGAACCGCGGCAGGCAGAGCCAGTCGATCGAGCCGTTGGAGGCCACCAACGCGGCCGTGTGGCGGTCACCGATCATGGCGTAGTCCTCGATCGGGCGGCTCACGCCGGAACCCTAACCTTCCGGTCTAGGGTCGAACCATGAGGCGCCGCTCGAGACCCGACGTCGAGGCGGCGGAGGCACTGACCCTGCTGCGCACCGCCGGTGCCACCCTGGCCACCGCCGAGTCGCTCACCGGTGGCCGGCTCGCGGCGGCGGTCACCTCGGTCCCGGGCGCCTCGGCGAGCTATCTGGGCGGGTTCGTCACCTATGCGACCGAGCTCAAGGAGTCGCTGCTCGGGGTCCCGCGCGAGCTCGTCGAGCAGTACGGCGTGGTGTCGGGCGAGTGCGCCAGCGCGATGGCCGCCGGCTGCCGGTCCGCGACCGGGGCGACGTACGGCGTGGCGACGACGGGTGTCGCGGGCCCCGACCTGCAGGAGGGCAAGCCCGTCGGCACGGTCTTCGTCGGGCTGTCCGGCCCGGAGGGCGAGACCGTGCTCACCATGGAGCTGCTCGGAGACCGAGGCGGCATCCAGGACCGGGCGTGTCGGGAGGCGCTGTCGGCGCTGTGTGGGATTCTTCGAGCACTGCCCGGAGAGCCCGCGAGCCGCGCAGCGCCACGAGAGGATTGAGAGCGTCGGCACGCATCGGCGCCAAGCGCCGAGATGTGCGACGTGTCTCGAAATGTCGTGGGGAACAACCCCCACTCGGGTAGCGTTTCCGCCACAGCCACCTTTTCGACCGCAGACGACCCGCACCGACGACCCAGGAGGACCCCAGATGGCGCTGTTCCGCCGGTTGCTGGGCGACGTCCTGCGTGAGCGTCGGCTCGACCAGGGCCTGACCCTGCGCCAGGTCTCCGCGGAGGCGCGGGTCAGCCTGGGCTACATCTCCGAGATCGAGCGGGGCCAGAAGGAAGCATCCTCCGAGCTGCTCGCCTCGCTGTGCACCGCGCTCGACGCGCCGCTCTCCGAGGTGCTGCGTGACGTCTCGATCGCGGTCGCGGTCGAAGAGGCCGCCAGCGCTCCGACGCCGATCACCACGCGTCGTCCGATGGTCGCCTCCGCAGCCTCCGCCGCCTGACGTCAGAAGACGCCGAAGTCGTTCAGTGCCTTGAGCACGAACCAGACGCCGAAGACGAGGCACGCCACGACCACGATCCGGTGGTTGTGCCTCTCCAGCCAGGCGGACACCGCGGCCAGCAGCGGTGCCGACCGTTGCGGAGCGAAGGCGGACCCCACCACGAAGAGCAGCACGGGGAGCTCGGCCAGGACCACGAAGAGCAGGTAGGTCAGCGCCCGGGTGGGCCGCCCGAGGTCGGCGTCGACGATCGCGGCCACGGCCCCGATCGTGAACACCCACCACTTGGCGCCGACCGCGATCAGGCCCATGCCGAAGCCGAAGGCCGTCGACGGCTTCATCGAGACGGTCATCGACACCCAGCGGGGAGGTGGGGCGTCCGGATCCTCGCCCGTGATCACCTGACGCAGCGCGGTGGCCAGGAGCAGGATCCCGGTGATCAGCAGGAACGACGTCACGAGCGGCCCGGCGCCCGACTCGAGGTCGGTCTGCTGCGCCTGGGCGGGGATGACCAGCAGCCCGAGCAGGAGGCCCTGGATCACGCGCACGAGCGTCATCCCACTCACGAACGCGATGGCTGAGCGCAGTCCGGCGGGCGATCGCAGCAGCACGAGCGTGACGATGATCTGCATCGGCAGGATGGCGCTGCCGATGATCAGCGGGACCAGATTGGCCCACATGGACGTTCGCCCTTCCGGCGGGGGCTGAGGTGCGGTGGGGCGACGCTACGGAAGGCGCCGGGGACCCGGCGTCACCCATGACGGGTGATCCGTCCGCCGCGGTCATGGAGGACGATGGTGGACATGGAACGTGGCGACCGCGTCGCGCTATCTGCGCGAGGCCGTGATCGACAGCACCGGGCTCACCGAGGAGGAGCTCGGGTTCGTGATCACCGCGGCCGCCGTGGCGACGGGCGTGGTCATCGCCCTGCGAACGTTACGAGCTGGTGACAAGACTCTGGGCACCCTCGGGCGGCCGCTCCTAGGCCTGGCACGCAGGGCAGGAGAACGTCGTACGCTCGCGGCCCGCGTCGCCGAGCAACGACCGCTCGGATCGTCGTACCGCAGCGCCGGCACGGCCGGCCGGCTCGGTCGTAGACCCAGAACTGCCGCCCACGGGCCAGGTCGCCGGTCGTGCTCTGCTGGGCGCGGTGGCTGTTGAGGTCGAGCAGCTGGTGGGCGCGGTCGACCATACGTCGGAGGTCGGGCACGTCGGCCACCGGTCGCTCGGGTGCGACACCGCGTGACGAAGCAGAGCTCGGAGGCATACACGTTGCCGATGCCGGCGAGCCGCGTCTGGTCGAGCAGGGCCTCCTTGATCGTGCGGTCGGGCTGCTCCCGGAGTCGGCGTACGGCCTCGTCGGGGTCCCAGTCGGGGCCGAGCAGGTCGGGGCCGAGGTGACCGACCAGGTCGGGCTCGCGGTCACGGGGCACGATCTCGACGAGGCCGAGAGCGAAACCCACCGCGACGGTGTCGTCGGTCGTCAGGACCACGCGAGCGGTGTGGGCCGGCCGGGGCCAGCGCGCCCCTGGCCGGAGCACCCGCCAGCCGCCCTCCATCTTGAGGTGGGTGTGGAGGGTCCAACGGGCGTCGCCGTCGATCCGCGTGAGCAGGTGCTTGCCACGAGAGGCGGTCTCGCTGACCGTGGCGCCGGCGAGGTCCCAGGTGGCGAACGCCGGCACCCGGAAGTCGGTCGCGGTCAGCACCGAGCCGGAGAGCGCGCGGTCGAGGAGGCGCGCCGCCCGCCAGACGGTGTCACCCTCAGGCACGCAGCCTCAGCCCCCGCGGCGTCGAGAGGAACCCGGCGGCGTCGAGCGCCTCGCGCAGCGGGGTGGAGCCGCCGCCGAGGATCTGCTCGCCGTCGGCCCTCTCGACCGTCAGCCGGCCCAGGGCACCGCGGCGACCGGCCTCGGAGAGCGACTGCGCGGCCGGACCGAGGAGGGTGGCGTCGTCGGACCAGGTCAGCAGCGTCTTGCCGCCGCGTTCGACGTAGAGGGTGAGCGCGCCGTCGACGAGGACGACGAGCGCGCCCGCCTTGCGCCCCGGCCGGTGGCCGCCCGAGGTCTCGCGCTCGGGCCACGGGAGCGCGGCGCCGAACGGGTTGGCCGGATCGGTCGCGGCGAGCGTGACGGCGTCGGGCTTCGTCTCGCCTCGCCTCTCGCCGGTCGAGTCAGTCGGTCGAGCCTGTGGAGAGCTCGGCGAAGGTGCGCAGCCGGTCGACGGCGCCGGCGGTGCCGAACTGTGCAGCGCCGAGCCCTTCCACGAAGTACCCGCGGCGGCAGCGGCCGGAGTCCTCGAAGGCCGACAGCACCTTGTAGACCGCCGCGAAGCCGCCCACAGTGCGCTCGGAGACCACCGCGCCACGGGTGACGACGCCGTGTCGCTCGAGCATCCGCTCGGCCGTGGCGTGGGCACGCCGCGTCGGATCGGCGTCGACCTCGGGCAGCAGCGCCCAGCGACCCGAGGTCGCCGGAGGCATCGCGCGTACGCCGGCCCGGCTCGGTCGGCTCGGCCTGGCCCGGGGCGCCGCGCGACGGGTGCGGTGGGTGCCCGAGCCCGAGGTGAGGGCCCGCAGCGGCGCGAAGGTGTCGTTGGTGACGCGACCGGCCCAGACCAGCTCCCACAAGGCGTCGGCCAGCGCGCGCTCCGTGGCGCCGGTCGCCGCGGCCAGCTGACGGAAGAACCAGGCCCCGCCCGGCGCGAGCGCGTCGAGGACGGCCTCGTGGACCTCGCCCCGCTCCGGGTCGAGGTCCGGATCGGTCAGGGGAAGGGTGAGCGGTGCCTGGTCGCCGAGGTGGAGCGAGACCCAGCCGTCGTTGCCGGGCAGCGCCGCGTGGCCGACCCAGGTGACCTCGCCCGAGGCGGTCAGCTCGTCGAGCAGCGCGGGCTCGTAGTCGGGGAGCCGCGCGGGCAGGATCAGCGACTCCCAGGCCGAGGCCGGGGCGGCGTACCCGGCGAGCTGGTCGACCACCTGGAGCAGGCCGTCGACGCCGCGCGGCCGGCCGCGCTGGGACCGGTTGACGTGCTGCCAGGCCAGCAGGAACCGGCCCATGGCGGCCGGCTCGACCGGCTCGACCTCCTGCCGGAGCCGGGCCAGCGACCGCCGCCGCAGCATCCGCAGCACCTCGGCGTCGCACCACTCGGCGCCGGACCCGGAGGGCCGGAACTCGCCCTCGAGCACCCGCCCCTGCCCACCGAGGCGTTGCAGGGTCTGGCGGGCGACGGCGACCCCGAGCCCGAGCCGCGCGGAGACGTCGGCGACCGTGAACGGGCCATGGGTGCGGGCGAAGCGGCCCACCAGGTCGGCCAGCGGGTCGTCGACCGGCTCGGCGAACGCGTCGGGGGTGCCGGGTGGGACGGGTACGCCGAGCCCGTCACGCAGGCGACCGACGTCCTCGACCGCCGTCCAGCGCTCCTCGCCGGCCATCCGGACCACGACCGCGCGTCGCGCGTCGGCGAGGGTCAGCGAGCCACTCGGATGCGGGGCCGCCCTCCACGCTCCGCGCCACGACCTCGTCGACGGTGAGCGGACCGAGCCAGCGGAGCAGGTCGGCGACGCCCTCGGCGTCGCGGGCCCGGCGTTCGGGGTCCGTGCGCTGGAGGGTCGCCTCGACCTCGGCCAGGACCTCCGGGTCGAGCAGCTCGCGGAGCTCGGCCCGGCCGAGCAGCTCGGCGAGCAGTCCCTGGTCGAGCGCGAGGGCGGCGGCCCGTCGTTCGGCGATCGGGGAGTCGCCTTCGTAGACGAACTGCGCGACGTACCCGAACAGCAGGCTGCGCGCGTAGGGAGACGGCTGGTGGGTGTCGACGTCGTGGATGCCGACCTCGCGGCGCTGCACCCTGCGCATCAGCCCGACCAGCGCCGGCAGGTCGTAGACGTCCTGCAGGCACTCGCGGACGGCCTCGAGCACGATCGGGAACGACGGGTACTTCGACGCGACCTCGAGCAGGGCGGCGCTGCGCTGACGCTGCTGCCACAGCGGGGAACGACGACCGGGGTCGCGGCGCGGCAGCAGGAGCGCCCGGGCGGCGCACTCGCGGAAGCGGGAGGCGAAGAGCGCGGACCCGCCGACCTCCTGGGTGACGAGGTCGTCGATCTCGTCCGGCTCGAACGCGATCACCTCGCCCGTCGGTGGCTCGGCGTCGGTGTCGGGGATCCGGATCACGATGCCGTCGTCGGAGGCGATCGCCTGGCCGTCGATGCCGTAGCGCTCGCGCAGCCGGGCGTTGATGGCGAGCGCCCAGGGGGCGTGGACGGGCGTGCCGTAGGGGGAGTGGACCACGAGCCGCCAGTCACCCAGCTCGTCGCGGAACCTCTCCACCACCAGGGTGCGGTCGCTCGGCAGCACGCCGGTCGCCTCGACCTGCTCGTGGACGTAGCCGACCAGGTTGCCGGCGGCCCAGGGATCGAGCCCGCGCTCCTCGGCGACCGCCACGGCGCTCTCGCGTGACGACGACCCGAGCTCGCGGGTGAAGGCGCCGATCGCCTCGCCGAGCTCCGCCGGCCGGCCGAGCGCGTCACCCTTCCAGAACGGCAGCCGCCCGGGTATGCCCGGAGCGGGTGTGACCAGGACCCGGTCGTGGGTGATGTCCTGGATCCGCCAGCTGGTCGCGCCGAGCGCGAAGACATCGCCGACCCGCGACTCGTAGACCATCTCCTCGTCGAGCTCGCCGACCCGTCGGCCGGGACCGGAGCTCTCGTTGGTCGAGCCGGTCGAGACCAGGAAGACCCCGAAGAGCCCGCGGTCGGGGATGGTGCCGCCGCTGGTCACGGCCAGCCGCTGGGCGCCCGGCCGGCCGGTGAGCTGCCCGTTCACGCGGTCCCACACGACGCGCGGGCGCAGCTCGGCGAACTCGTCGCTGGGGTAGCGGCCGCTGAGCAGGTCGAGCGTCGCGTCGAAGGCGCCGCGCGGCAGCTGGGTGTAGGACGCAGAGCGGCGGACGAGGTCGAACAGGTCGTCGACCGACCACGCCTCCATCGCCACCATCGAGACGACCTGCTGGGCCAGCACGTCGAGCGGGTTGGTCGGGATGCGCATCGACTCGATCAGGCCCGAGCGCATCCGCTCGACGGCGACCGCGGTCTGGGCAAGGTCGCCGCGGTGCTTGGGGAACAGCACGCCCCGGCTGACCTCGCCGACCTGGTGGCCGGCGCGGCCGACCCGCTGGAGGGCGCTGGCGACGCTGGGTGGTGACTCGATCTGGATCACCAGGTCGACCGCGCCCATGTCGATCCCGAGCTCGAGGCTGCTGGTGGCGACGACGCAGGGGAGTCGGCCGCGCTTGAGGTCGTCCTCGATCAGGGCGCGCTGCTCCTTGGAGACCGAGCCGTGGTGGGCCTTGGCGATCACCGGCGGTGCGCCGTACGACGCGCCCGACTGGGCCATGATCTCGGCGGGCGCGGGTCCGTCGGTGTCGACCGCGACCCCTGCACGCTCGGCGGCGATCTCGTTGAGCCGGGCGGTGAGGCGCTCGGCCAGCCGGCGGGAGTTGGCGAAGACGATGGTGGAGCGGTGCTGCTCGATCAGGTCGACGACGTGGTTCTCCACGTGGGGCCAGATCGAGGTCGCCTCGCGGCCGTCGCCCTCGGCGGCACCTGCACCCGTCTCGGAGTCGTCGTACGGCGCGGGCGCGGTCATGTCCTCCACCGGCACGACGACCTTGAGGTCCCACTGCTTGACCGACGGCGGGGCCACGATCTCGACCGGTGTCGTGCCGCCGAGGAAGCGCGCGACCTCCTCCAGCGGCCGCACGGTCGCGGAGAGCCCGATCCGCTGGGCGGGCTGCGGGAGCAGTGCGTCGAGGCGCTCGAGGCTGAGTCCGAGATGGGCGCCCCGCTTGGTGCCGGCGACGGCATGGACCTCGTCGACGATCACCGTCTCGACGTGACGCAGGCTCTCGCGGGCCTGGCTGGTCAGCATCAGGAACAGCGACTCGGGGGTGGTGATCAGGATGTCGGGAGGCGTGCGCGCCAGGGTGCGTCGCTCGGCGGCCGGGGTGTCACCGGACCGGATGCCGACGCTCACCTCGGGCGCCCGCTCGCCGAGGCGCTCGGCGGTCTGTCGGATGCCCGACGAGGGGCGCCCGCAGGTTGCGTTCGACGTCGACCGCCAGCGCCTTGAGCGGTGAGATGTAGAGGACGCGGGTGCCGGATCGATGTGCTGGTGGTCGGGCCTGTCCAGACCCGGCTCGGTCAGCAGCCGGTCGATCGCCCACAGGAACGCCGAGAGCGTCTTGCCCGAGCCGGTCGGCGCCACCACCAGCGCGTGTCGACCCTGCGAGATCGCCTCCCAGGCACCGACCTGCGCCGGCGTCGGCTCGGCGAACGCGGCGCTGAACCAGGTCCGCGTCGGCGCGCTGAACCTCTCCAGCGCGGCATGCAGCCTCGGACATGCGTCCATCCTCGCCCACGGCACCGACACCGTGCCGTGGGGCAGCCTGCTTCTCGTCAGCGGGTGCCGCTCGTCAGGTCCATGGTCATCCAGATGGTGTCTCCGCGATCTGGATCGGGACTGCTGCGCCCGCTGTCGTGGAAGCCGACCTTCTCGAGCACTCGGAGCGAGGGAGTGTTCCATTCCCGAACGGTGGCCCAGAGTCTGCTGCGTCCGGTTGCTGCCGCCTCCTCGACCACGATCCTCGCGGCCTCGGTCGCGTACCCCTTGCCGTGGATACGTCTCGCGAACTCGTAGGCGATCTCCGGCTCTTCCATGCTGGCTTGTCCGACGATGAGGCCGCTGTAGCCGATGAAGTCCGCGCCTGCGAGCCGTTCGACGGCGAACAGGCCCAGACTCGGTGGGGAGTCCTCGGCGTGCTGGGCCATCCGTTCCCGGAGGTCCTGGACCGTTGGTCGCCCATCGGCGTCGATCAGGCGAAGCGACCGGGGATCTCTCTCGGTCCACAGCTGTCGATGGGGTTCCGCATCCGACTCGCGCCAGGGCCGCAGGTGCAGCCGAGCGGTGAAGAGGTCGGAGGCCATCGGCCTGAAGGTCGCCATGATGAGCTCCAGGCTACGAGCGAGCGGCGGTGACCCTGGTGCCGCCGACACGGCTGCCCTGGCGTGGGCTGGCCGTCTCCAGCCCGCGTGAGCGGCACTGGCACTCGGTCTGCGGATCCCGCTGCGGCGACCGTCGAGACGTCGCAAGGCCCCACGGTCGTGTGGAATGATCGCGCGGACGAGAACACGTCAAGGGGGTTCGACTCCGATGCAGATGAAGCTGGAACTGATCCCGCTCCCGGTGTCGGACGTGGACCGAGCCATCGCCTTCTACGCCGACAAGCTCGGCTTCACGAAGGACTTCGACGTGCGGCCCAGCGAGGGCGTCCGGATCGTCCAGCTGACGCCGGAGGGCTCGGGCTGCTCGGTCGGCTTCGGGACCGGGCTGGAGGTGTACGCCGGAGAACCCGGCAGTGTCAGAGGCGTGCACCTGGTGGTGGAGGACATCACCGAGACGCGTGCCGAGCTTGTCGGCCGGGGTGTGGAGATCGGCGAGATCCGCGACTTCGGGGGCGGCGTCAGAGGAGCGGACTTCTCCGATCCGGACGGCAACACGCTCGAGCTGCAGGAGATGGCGTGGCGCAAGGGCGCGACGTACTAGGAGTCCCACCGCCGCCTGGTGGGACCGACCTGCCGTGAGACCTCCGCGGTCCGGTCGACCCGGTTGCCTGAGCGGCGGGCCCGTCAGTCGACGACGGCGTCCAGCTCCACCTCGACCAGCCAGCGGGCGTCGAGCAGCCCGGTCACGACGACCATCGTGCTCGCCGGCCGGACGTCGCCGAAGACCTCGCCGTGGACAGCGCCCACGGCGTCCGCCACGTCGGCCGTCACGAGGTAGTGACGGGTGCGTACGACGTCCTCGAGCCGGCCGCCGAGCTGCTCGAGCGCGGCCAGCGCGATCTCCCAGCACCGGCGCGTCTGCACGGCCGGATCGGGATCCACGCTGCCGTCGGGCCAGACCGGCGCCGTACCCGAGACGGCCACCGTGTGACCCACGCGCACGGCGCGGCTGAATCCGATGGTGTCCTCGTACGGCGACCCGGAACGGGCGTGCTGTCGATCCATGCGCCCAACCTAGGGCCGCATGGTCGGCAGTCTCACCCTTCTGGGTAGTCTCGCGGGGTGTTCAGCGGACTCGGCCGGCTTGCGACCCGGCACCCGTGGTTGGTCATCCTCGGCTGGATCGTCGTCTCGGTCGTCATCATCGCGACAGCACCCAGGCTCAGCGCCACGAGCGACCAGTCGGAGTTCCTCCCCAGCAAGTACGAGTCGATCCGGGCCGCCAACCTGCAGACCGACGCCTTCCCGCAGCAGAGTGCGGTCGGGGCGATCCTGGTGTTCGACCGCCAGGACGGGAAGCCCCTGACGGCGGCCGACTCGGCCGACGTGCAGAAGATCGTGACGGACCTCCAGCCCAAGCTGGACCCCGTGTTCGCAGGGATCGCCGCCCAGGCTCCGTCGCCGAACAAGCTCGTCCAGATCGCCGCGGTCGGGATCGCCAAGGACAAGAACGCCTTCGACCCCGACGCCATCGATGCCGCCAAGCAGCTCCGGGCCGACGGACAGGCGCTGGTGAAGGGCACCGACCTGCGCCTCGGCGTCACCGGCGCCGCCGCCCAGGCGCTCGACTCGCAGGATGCGTCGCAAGAACGCCGAGGCGATCGTCGGCATCGCGACGTTCGGGCTGATTCTCGTGCTGATGATCCTGATCTTCCGGAGCGTGATCCTGGCGTTCCTGCCGATCCTCGTGATCGGTCTCGTCTCGCAGGTCGCGGTCGGACTCATCGGCGTGGCCAACAAGATCTTCGATCTCAAGACCGACAGCTCGATCCAGGTGATCCTGATCGTGGTGCTGTTCGGGATCGGCACCGACTACATCCTGTTCTTCCTGTTCCGCTACCGAGAACGGTTGCGCAGCGGGGAGGAGAGCCGGACCGCGGTGGCGCAGGCCGTCACCCGGGCCGGCGAGGCGATCGCGTCGGCCGGCGGTGCGGTGATCGTCTCGTTCATGGCGCTGGTCCTGAGCTCGCTCGGGATCTTCAAGTCGATCGGTCCGGCCCTGGCGATCGCGGTGGCCGTCACCGTGGTCGCGGCGCTCACCCTGGTGCCCGCGATCGTCTCCCTGATCGGCACCCGCGTCTTCTGGCCGTCGAAGTCGTGGCGGGTCGAGCCGAAGGGCGCGCGCTTCGCGGCGCTCGGTGACTCGCTGGGTCGCCGGCCCGGCCGCTACGCCCTCGCGTCCGGACTGGTGCTCGGCGTGCTGGCGATCTTCGCCCTCGGCTTCAACCCCAACTTCGACCTCGGCGACTCCGGGGCTCCCAAGAACGTCGAGTCCGCGGTCGCCCTGCGCACGCTCCAGGAGGGCCTGCCGGCCGGTTCCACCGACCCGACCCCGGTGCTGCTGCACTCGACGGACGGTCAGCCACTCACCCAGGCCGAGCTCACGGCGTACGCCGCGGAGCTGGGCCAGGCCGAGGGCGTCGGGCAGGTCGGTCCGGCGACGCTCAGCGACGACAAGACGACGGCCTCCTTCAGCGTCGTGCTCAAGGAGGACCCGACCTCCGACCAGGCGTTGGCCGACGTCAAGGGTCCGATCCGCGACGCCGCCCATGCGGCTGCCCCCGAGGGCACCGTGGCGCTGGTCGGCGGCACCACCTCCGTCTTCGTGGACTTCCAGAAGGCGATGAACCGTGACTATCTCGTGGTCTTCCCCGTCGCAGCGCTCGTGATCATGCTGATCCTCGCGCTGCTGCTCCGAAGCCTGGTCGCGCCGATCTACCTGATGGCGTCGGTGGTCCTCGGCTTCGGCGCCACGCTCGGCGCGGCCGTCCTGGTCTTCCAGCACCTCGGCGGACGGGAGGGGCTCATCTTCCTGCTGCCGATCTACATCTACCTGTTCGTCGTGGCCCTCGGCACCGACTACAACATCCTGATGATCGCGCGCCTGCGCGAGGAGGCGCGCGAGGGCCACGACAGCCGCCACGCGGCCGCCGAGGCCCTGAAGCACGCGGGCCCGACGGTCGCGGCCGCCGGCCTGATCCTGGCCGGCACCTTCGCGTCCCTCATGCTGGGCGGCAACGCCCTGCTCACCGCCCTGGGGTTCTCGATCTCGTTCGGCATCTTCGTCGCCGCGTTCGTGATGGCGATGTTCTTCACGCCGTCGCTGACCGCGCTGATCGGCCACGCCGCCTGGTGGCCCGGCCACGGCGACGAGGCTCGCGAGGACATCTCGGTAGGTAGTGTCGGCGAACCTTTGTAGGGTCAGCCGGGTGCCGAGCGAAGCGATGATCCACGCCCGCGACCTCCGCAAGTCGTTCAGCTCGAAGTCCGGTGAGGTCGTCGAGGCGGTCAAGGGCATCGACCTCGACGTACGACGTGGCGAGGCGTTCGGCTTCCTCGGCCCCAACGGCGCCGGCAAGTCCTCGACGATGCGGATGATCGCGGCGGTGTCGCCGGTCAGCGGGGGAGAACTCCGGATCCTCGGGATGGACCCCGCCACCGACGGGCCGGCCATCCGGTCCCGCCTCGGAGTCTGCCCGCAGGACGACACGCTCGACGTCGAGCTCAACGTCTTCGACAACCTCTACATCTACGGCCGCTACTTCGGGATCCCGAAGGCCGAGGTGCGCGAGCGGGCCGAGGAGCTCCTCGAGTTCGTGCAGCTCACCGAGAAGCGCGCCGCGAAGGTCGAGGATCTCTCCGGTGGGATGAAGCGTCGCCTCACGATCGCCCGCTCGCTGATCAACCGGCCCGACCTGCTGCTGCTCGACGAGCCGACGACCGGTCTCGACCCCCAGGCGCGCCACGTGCTGTGGGACCGACTGTTCCGCCTCAAGCAGCAGGGCGTGACGTTGGTGATCACCACTCACTACATGGATGAAGCAGAGCAGCTGACCGACCGCCTCGTGGTGATGGACCGCGGCGTGATCGCCGCCGAGGGGTCGCCGATGCAGCTCATCAAGGACTACTCCACACGCGAGGTCGCCGAGCTGCGCTTCCCGGTCGGCGACCACGACGCCACCGCCGAGAAGATCGCCGACCTCGGTGAGCGGGTCGAGGTGCTGCCCGACCGGATCCTGGTCTACAGCGACGACGGCGAGCACGTGCTGGCAAAGGTCCACGAGCGAGGGCTCGACCCGATCGCCACGCTCGTACGTCGCTCCACGCTGGAAGACGTCTTCCTCCGCCTCACCGGCCGGACGCTGGTCGACTGATGGCGGTCTCGACCATCGCCCCGGGCGGACGGCTCACCACCACGGAGGGCGTCGTCCGGCTCTTCGACTACTGGCTCACCGTCTACAAGCGCACCTGGAAGGGCTCGATCGTCTCGTCCTTCCTGTCCCCGTTGTTCTACGTGCTCGCGATGGGGGTGCTGCTCGGCGGGTTCGTCCACGTGAGCCCCGCCCGGCTCGACGGCGCGACGTCGTACCTCCAGTTCATCGTTCCGGGGCTGATCGCGGCCCAGGCGATGACCACCGGCGTCGGGGAGACGACGTACCCCGTGATGGGCGCGATCAAGTGGCACAAGTCCTTCTTCGCCCAGCTCGCCACGCCCCTCGAGGTCCGCGACCTCACCAACGCCATGCTGCTGTTCGTGATGTGCCGCTTGGCGCTCACCTGTGGCGTCTACTTCCTGGTGATGGCGCCGTTCGGGGTCTTCGACAGCTGGTGGGGCCCGATCCTCGCGTGGTTCGTGACGATCCTGACGGGCATGTCCTTCGCCACGCTCACCTTCGCCTACAGCGCCCACATCAAGGGGCCCGAGTCCTTCGGCCTGATCTTCCGGCTCGGCCTGATCCCGCTGTTCCTGTTCTCGGGCGCGTTCTTCCCGATCAGCAACCTCGGCACCTTCGGCGAGTGGGTCGCGCGCTGCACGCCGCTGTGGCACGGCGTCAACCTGACCCGGATGCTGTGCCTCGACAACGTCGTGTGGAGCACGGCGGCGATCAACCTGTTCATCCTGGTCGCGGTCACGGTGGTCGGCTGGTGGCTGGCGATCCGCTCGCTCGGCGCGAGGGTCCGGTCATGAGCCAGGTCGCTGCTCCGCTGCGTCCCGGCGCTGCCACCTGGCTGCTGGTCACGCGCAACTACCTCGTCTACAAGGACGCCTGGAAGCTCTTCCTGACCGGCTTCCTCGAGCCGGTCTTCTACCTGCTCTCGATCGGTGTCGGCGTCGGCAAGCTGATCCACGTGTTCGAGTTCAACGGCCACACCATCCCCTACGCCGAGTTCGTGGCGCCCGGGATGCTCGCGGCGTCGGCGTTCAACGGCGCGCTGATCGACTCGACGTACAACGTCTTCTTCAAGCTGAAGTACGACAAGCTGTACGACCAGATGCTCGCCACCCCGCTGACGACCATCGACATCGCCCGGGGAGAGATCCTCTGGGGCCAGCTGCGGGGCGGCACCTACTCCGCTGCGTTCCTGGTCGTGATGTGGGGGCTGGGGCTGGTGCACACCTGGTGGGCCGTGCTCGCGCTTCCTGCCGCCCTGTTGATCGGCTTCGCCTTCGCCGCGGTCTGCATGGCGGCGACGACGTGGATGACGTCGTGGCAGGACTTCGAGAAGATCACGCTCTTCCAGCTCCCGCTCTTCCTCTTCTCCGGCACCTTCTTCCCGATCACCGCCTTCCACGGCGTGCTCCGGTGGGTCGTCGAGGTGACGCCGCTCTACCGTGGCGTCGTCCTGTGCCGCGAGCTGACCACCGGCGTGCTCACGTGGGCATCGGCGGTCTCGGTCGTCTACCTCGTGGTGATGGGGCTGATCGGGCTCGCCGTCGTCCGCCGGCGGCTCGACAGCCTCCTGCTCACCTAGGGGTCAGCCCACGAAGTCCTGCGTCGCGTACGTCGTGCCGTCGGTGGCGCGCCACCCGGAGACGCCGATCCGGTGGAAGTGCGGGTTCAGGATGTTGGCGCGGTGGCCCGCCGAGTGCATCCAGGCACTGACCAGCGCATGCGGGGTCTCGTAGCCGAAGGCGATGTTCTCCCCGGCGGTCGAGGTGTGGGGGCACGACAGCAGGGGCTGGAGGTCCTGGTGCACGAGCACCCGCTTGGTGGCCAGGTGGCGCGTCCACGGCTCGGCGAAGCTGTCGGGGCAGGCGGCCGCCTTGAGCGGCTTGCGCCCGTGAGTCGTGCGGGCGTGGTTGGTCAGCGCGATGACCCGCGCCTCCCACTCGTCCGAGCGCGGTTCCACCGTGGCGGCACGAGCCACCTGGGCGTGCTCGTGCTCCGCCGCTTGCGCTGAGACGGGCAGGGCGAGGGCGACCGCGGCGAGGGCGGCCCACAACGACGTGGTGCGCATGATGACTCCGAGGCTGGGGGGTTCGGAGTGGCCAGACTCCCACTCATGCCCGTGGCCCGGCAGCGGTTCCGGCCGATTTTGCGGATGCCGCCCGCGCCTCCGCGCGAAACTTTCGGCCACGCGTGTCAACCGATGGCCGCCCGAAGGCGATCATCAGACATGGCGCAGCAGCGGCCGGCCACCGGCCACCCGGTCCCGACAGGGATCGAGGCCGACATCCTCTCCGCCGGTCGGCCGCGCGCGGAGACGCTCCCCTCGTTCGAGACCTTCTACCTCACCGAGATCGCCGGGCTGGTCAGCCTGGCGGCCGGCCTGTGCGGGCGTGCGCAGGCGGAGGACGTCGCGCAGGAGGCGATGCTCGCGACGTACCGACGCTGGCGTGACATCGGCCGCCGTGACCACCCCACGGCCTTCGCCCGCCGCGTGTGCGCGAACCTGGCGGTGTCGGCGTTCCGTCGCAGGATGGTCGAGGTACGGGCCCTGGTGCGGCTGACCGACCGCACGTGGACGCAGGGGCGTCCGGACGTCGCCGGACCGACGGGGGTCGACGACGAGTTCTGGACGCGGGTCTCCGCGCTGCCGCGGCGCCAGGCGCAGTCGATCGCCCTGCGCTACGTCTACGGCCTCGACGTCGTCGACATCGCCCACACCCTCGGCATCAGCGAAGGGTCCGCCAAGGTGCACCTCCACCGGGGCCGCCGTGCCCTGGCTGCGCAGCTGGGGATCGAGCAGGAGGACGGGTCATGAACCTCGACGAGCACGGTCGCCGTGCGGCCCAGGCGCTGCGCGACCGGGTGAACGACGACCTGCCCGCTGCCGACATGCTGGCGTCCGTCCAACGCACCCGTACGCGGCGCCGGCTGGCCATGATCGCCCCGGCCGCAGCCCTCGTGGTGGCCGTCGCGGCGTCGCTGACCGCCACCCCTGGGCACCTGTCGGCCGGCCCGGCAGTCCCCGGACCCACCCCGGCCACGAGCACGCCGGCGGAGGCGGGGCACGCCAACGGCGTCCTGTTCGGGGCCGGCAACCAGTCGCTGGAGCACCCGCCGGACCTGCACGTCCCGCCGCTCGGAGAGGGCTCGTCCCCCACCTGGTCCCCGGACGGTGCTGAGGTCGCCGTTCTGGCGGGAGGGATCCTGATCACCGACACGGCGGCCGGCCACACCCGCCGGGTCGCATGCGCGGACTGCCAGGAGATCGCCTGGTCCCCGGACGGTCGGACCTTCGCGGCTCCCGGAGCCGGCGGCAACGTGCTGGGCATCGTCGACGCGGGCTCCGGTGACGTCACGCCGGTACCGCTGGACGGTGTGGCGTCGGTGCGTTCGGTGACCTGGGCTCCCGCGTCGGACCGGCTGGCCTTCCTCGTGACCTCGCCGGTCAGCCGCCAGGGCGCCTACTCGGTGGGCCGCGACGGGTCCGACCTGCAGGAGTTCGCGACGTACCCCACCAGCTTCGCGAACGACGCGACCGGGCGCTCGGTGCTGCTGGCCACTCGCTGGTCGCCGACGTCCGACGCCATCGGGGTCCTGAGCGCGACCCCGTCGGATCGGGGAGGCGGCTACACGGGCCCGTACGCGCTCTACGTCCAGACCTACCACCCGGACGGCTCCGGCCAGAGCCTGCTCGTCGGCGACGGTCACTGCGCGTGCGCGGGTTTCGTCCCCAACCTGGCTTGGTCTCCCGACGGCACCACGCTGGCGTTGTTCGCCCTGCATGCTCGACCGGAGGAGCGCCGCCTGGATGTCGGGGGGAACACCGTGCTGGTGCGGTTCCTGGTCGGGAGCGGCCCGCTCAGCTGGCAGCCGCTTCCGGTCGGCCCCTGACCGGCCGGCGGGCGACCGTCGTACGCTCGCCGCATGAGGTTCGCGTTCCCTCGGGGAGCACCTCCGATCCGCGCCCTGATGGGCGTGCTGGCGATCCCCGAGGACAGCCGGTACGCCGCCCTCGACGACGCGGAGCTGCGAGTGCGCCTGGGCTGGTCCTTCCGGCTCGATGCCCCGCGCGAGACCGTCGTCGCGGTGCTCCGCGACCACGACCGGATCGGCGGGATCGGAGCCCACGGGTGGCATGGCACGTGGCTGGTGAACACGACCTCGAGGGGCCTGGTCCGGATAGTGCTCGACCCTCCTGCCCGAGCGACCGCGTGCGGCGTACCGGTGACGGTGAGGGTGCTGCGCCTGAGCCTGGCCGAGCCGGACGCGTTCCTGTCCGCCGTGCGGAGTGGGTCGGAGACCTGACCGCCGCGGTGAGCGGGGATTTGGCAGGATGGCCCGATGACGAGACCTCCGGGGGACCTCGAGCCCGACGCCAAGGACTGGACGTGGGTGCTCGGGCGCCGCTGCGAGGAGTGCGGCCTCGACGTCCGCGAGGTGGAGCGACACGACCTCCCACGCGCGTTCCGCGGCAACGCCCAGGTCTGGCACGCCTTGCTGGCCGACCCCGGGGCTGCGGAGCGCACGCGCCCCGACCGCTGGTCGACGCTGGAGTACGCCTGTCACGTCCACGACGTCCACCAGGTCTTCCACGACCGGGTGTCGTCGATGCTCGTGCAGCACACCCCGCACTTCCCGAACTGGGACCAGGACCGGTCGGCGGTCGAGGGTCGCTACGGCAGCCAGCTGCCGTCCATCGTCGGGCCGACTCTGGTGGCCGCGGCGTACGCCGTCAGTGACCTCTACGCCTCGGTGCCGCCACTGTCGTGGCAGCGGCGCGGGATACGCAGCGACGGGAGCGAGTTCACCGTCGAGTCCCTCGGTCTCTACCACCTGCACGACGTGGTCCACCACCTCCACGACGTGCGCGACGCCGCGACCGCGGCGACGGTGCGGGCGTACGACGCCTCCGCCGCGGACTACGGCCTCGCGACGGCCGAGCTCCCCGACGCCGTGGCTGCGGCGATCGAGCGCTTCGCAGGCGTGCTCCCACCGGGCGCCCGGGTGCTCGAGATCGGCAGCGGCGGCGGCCGGGACGCCCGGGCACTGGAGCGGGCCGGGCTGAACGTGCGGCGTACCGACGTCGCGCCGGGCTTCGTGGAGCTCCTGCGGGCGGGCGGCGACCAGGCCGACCTGCTCGACCCGCTCACCGACGACCTGGCCGACCCGGTGGCGCCCGGCACGCCGTACGCCGCGGTGTGGGCCAGCGCCTGCCTGCTCCACGTCCGCCGCGAGGACCTGACCGTGGTGCTCGGCCGCCTCGCCGAGGCGACCGCCCGCGACGGCCTGCTCTACGCGTCGGTCAAGGAGGGCGACGGCGAGAGCTGGTCGGTCCACGGCAACGTCTCGTCGCCGCGCCTGTTCACGTACTGGCGTGAGGAGCCCCTCCGCGCGGCGTTCCTCGGTGCCGGCTGGTCGGTCGAGCACATCGGTCGTCACGTGGGGTCGCGCGGTGAGGGCTGGCTCCAGGTCCTGGCGACGCGCACGTGAGACACACGGAGTTCTGGCGCCGGATGGATGCTGCGCTCGGGCCGGCGTACGCCCGCTCGTGGGCCGAGCAGTACGTCCTCGCCGACCTGGAGGGGCGCACCGTCGCAGAGGCGCTCGACGCCGGGGAGCCTCCCAAGGTGGTGTGGGCTGCGGTGTGGCGGGCGCTCCGGCTGCCCGAGTCGGAGCGGTAGGGGTCAGAGTCGCTTCTGGAAGTCGCCGTACACCTGCGCCACCTGGAAGCCGAGGGCCTCGTTGATGGCGACCATGTGGGCGTTGGTCTCGGCGTTGGTGGTCTCGATGAAGGTCTTGTCCGGGAAGCCGTCCGACAGGGCACGCAGCAGTGCGCACTTGACTGCCAGACCGAGCCGGCGCCCGCGATGCCCCCGGTCGACCAGGGTGCCCCACTGGTCGACGTGGCGGTGGTGCTCGTTGCTGACGGCCGCCACGGAGTAACCGACCACGGTGCCGTCCCGGTCGAGTGCGTACGACGCCACCCGGGTACGGCCCGACGCCACCAGGTAGCTGTCCTGCACCGCCAGCTCGGCCGGCGTCTCCTGCCCCAGCTCGACCTCGAGGTCGCCGGAGGGCATCTCGACGCCGATCTGGTTCTTCAGTGCCATGTAGGACGCCGCCAGATCCTCGGGCACCGGACCGACCACGGTCCGGATCCGGTACTCCCGGTGATGGCGGGCCGCGTCGGCGGCGAGCCGACCGAGCAGCTCGGGGTCTGCGGGCAGGTCGAGCCGACGTTCGATCTCGGTGTTGGCCAGGGCGTAGCCCATCTGCTCGGCGAAGGCTCTGTTCCCGTTCGCGCGGTCGATACCGATCCGTGCCTGGGCATGGCAGATGGTTCGGTCCAGCGCCGCCACCCGGCTGTCGGCGTAGGTCGCGAGCCGGGTCCCGATCCCGCGTCGCTGGTGGGCCGGGTCGACCCAGATCCACACGCGGGCCACCTGGAGGTTGTCGCGCAGGGCAGCGGTGATCATCAGCTCACCGGTCATCACCTCGCCCGCGAAGGCGCCGTAGCCCTCGCAGAGCTCGCCGCCTGAGCCGGAGGAGAGGAGCATCGTCACCCCGTCCTCGCGGGAGTAGAGCGCGGCCTCCGCGTCCTCGGCCCGCTCGGCCGCGGCGTACACCCCCTGGAAGGCGTCCATGTCGGCATCGTTGCGTGGGTCGACCGGCCGGATCACGAGCTCGCTCACGCGGGCCACCGTGTCGCGACGGGGGCATCGCGTGCAAACCGATTGTCGGCGTGTCGGGTCTCGGGTCGAACACGTGTTCGGGTTAGATGGTGCCTGCAGACGACCCCGTCCGGAGGTTCTCCACAGCCCGCACCGCGCATCGCGCGGGTTGTCGGTGGCCCGGTCTAGCGTCTGGCCCGACGACGCGACATCAACAGACCGAACCCCTGCGAGGCGGGACGACGGGTCCCGGAAGAGGATGGACAGACATGGCTGGTGGAGACCGCGAGAAGGCGCTGGACGTCGCGCTCGCCCAGATCGAGAAGCAGTTCGGCAAGGGCTCGGTGATGCGCCTGGGTGACGAGACCCGCGCACCGCTCGAGGTCATCCCGACGGGCTCGATCGCCCTCGACGTCGCGCTCGGCCTGGGCGGCCTGCCGCGCGGCAGGGTCGTGGAGATCTACGGCCCGGAGTCGTCGGGCAAGACGACCGTCGCCCTGCACTCGGTGGCCAACGCCCAGCGCGCCGGTGGCATCGTGGCGTTCATCGACGCCGAGCACGCGCTCGACCCCGACTACGCGAAGAACCTCGGCGTCGACACCGACGCGCTGCTCGTCAGCCAGCCCGACTCCGGTGAGCAGGCCCTCGAGATCGCCGACATGCTGATCCGCTCCGGCGCGCTCGACCTGATCGTGATCGACTCGGTCGCTGCGCTGGTGCCGCGGGCGGAGATCGAGGGCGAGATGGGCGACAGCCACGTCGGCCTCCAGGCCCGCCTGATGAGCCAGGCGCTGCGCAAGATGACCGGTGCGCTCAACAACTCCAACACCACGATGATCTTCATCAACCAGCTGCGGGAGAAGATCGGCGTGATGTTCGGGTCGCCCGAGACCACGACCGGCGGCCGGGCGCTGAAGTTCTACTCCTCGGTCCGGCTCGACGTGCGACGCATCGAGACGCTCAAGGACGGCACCGACATGGTCGGCAACCGCACCCGCGTCAAGGTGGTCAAGAACAAGGTGGCGCCGCCGTTCAAGCAGGCCGAGTTCGACATCATGTACGGCAAGGGCATCAGCCGTGAGGGCGGCCTGATCGACGTCGGTGTCGAGGCGGGCCTCGTTCGCAAGGCCGGCGCTTGGTACACCTACGAGGGTGACCAGCTCGGCCAGGGCAAGGAGAACGCGCGCCAGTTCCTCTCCGACAACCCCGACCTGGCCAACGAGCTGGAGAAGCGGATCCTGGAGAAGCTCGGCGTCGGCCCGACCGTCGACGCGCCCGCCGACGACCTGTCCGACGAGCCCATCGGTGTCGATGACTTTTGATCCCGCAGCTGCGCCCGAGGAACGAGCGGGGGCGTCGGCGTGGGCGGGATCAGGTCGAGCAAGCCCGCCGCCGAGCCTGCGAGGCGGCGACGGCGAGTCGAGACCCATGGGCGTTGAGCAGCCGGGCTGGCACGGCGACGTGGCGGTGGGGGTGGCCGCCTGGACAGGCGGCGCCCCTGCGGACCCGTCGGTCCCACCTCCCGACCCGGTCGCGGACGGTCCCGACGCCGACCCGGAGTCGGTTGCCCGCAAGATCCTGCTCGACGCGCTGACCGGCCAGGCCCGGAGCCGCCAGGAGCTGCGCGACAAGCTCGCCAAGCGCGACGTGCCCGCCGAGCTCGCCGAGCGGCTGCTCGACCGCTTCAGCGAGGTCGGGTTGGTCGACGACGAGGCCTTCGCCCGGTCCTGGGTGGAGAGCCGGCAGCGCAGCCGGGGTCTGGCGCGTCGTGCCTTGGCCCAGGAGCTGCGCCGCAAGGGCGTCGACGACGACACCGCCCGCACCGCCCTCGACGACCTCGACCCCGCCGACGAGGAGCAGGCGGCCCGCACCCTGGTCCGCAAGAAGCTCCGCTCCCTGCGCGGAGTCGACCGCACCACTGCGACGCGACGCCTGGCGGGTCTGCTCGCCCGCAAGGGGTACCCCGCCGCGATGGCGTTCGCAGTGGTGCGACAGGAGCTCGGCGCCGCCGACGACGACGGGCCGACCTACGACGTGGAGTGACTAGCCTGAGCCAGTGCTGCCGCGACGCCTGACCCTGCGGGGGCGACGCTTCGACCGGGTCTGCGTCCGGCGAACAGGGGTGGGCGTCTACCGCGGTGACGAGAGCTACCTGCGGATCGGTCCCGGATTGGCCTCCGAGCTTGCGACCCACCGGCAGCTGGCCAGGCGGGCCTTTCCGGTCGCCCGGATCCTCGAGCGCGGCTACCTCGGCCGGCTGCCCTACTACGTGGAGGAGTCGCTCGGGGCCAGCACGCTCGGCGACATCTTCGACGCCGAGGTGGACACGCGAGGAAGCGTCTCGGACGAGAGCTTCGAGCGCTTCAGCGATGTCATCGCCCAGCACGCGCTGGCGCAGGTTCGGATGGCCAGGGCCGGGTGGTCCGTCGGCGCCTTCGCCGAGCTGATCGGCGTAGGGCGGGCCGCTGCCCTCCACCCCGACCTCGGAGGGGCCGTCCGTGGCGCGTTCCAGGAAGCCGTCGCGCGACTGGACCAGTTCCCCGGGACCCTGCTCCACGGTGACCTCCATGCGGACAACACCTGTGCAGGCGGCGTCATCGACCTGGAGGGCGCCGGCCGGGGCGTCCTCGGCTACGACGCGGTGACCGCGGTGTTCGTCTCTGCGATGGGCGCGGTGGAGCCCGAGGGTGGCGCTCCGCCCTACGCCGGGCTCTCCTCGGCCCAGCTCAGGAGGTACCTGAGCCGCCTGGACGCCATCTTCGGGGCCCGTGGATCCGGCCCGGTATCGGCCGAGCTCGACGCGCTGCTGCTGTGCCGCGCCATCGCGATGTGCTCGCGTCGGCACCGTGACCCGGCCGTCTGGCCGATCCGGACCCAGCTCCTGAGGTCGACCCTCGACACCGTGCGACGTGGCGGCGGCCTGGCAGCCCGATGGGGTCTCGACACTCGATGACCACACACCCCGCGCCGGATGTCGTCGTGCGACGTTCGACATGATGTGCCCATGACCGCCCACCTTCACCGGCTGCCCCCGGGTCCCGTCGACCTCAGCGTGATCGAAACCAACAAGAGCCCGGGGTTCGACGGTGGCAAGACCAAGGGGAAGGCCGCACTGTTCGCCCTCGGTCAGGAGCTCTCCGACCTCCAGGAGAGGCTGTGGTCCGAGCGCACCACCGGTTCCCAGCGGCGGGTCCTGCTGGTGCTGCAGGGGATGGACACCTCGGGCAAGGGCGGGGTGCTGCGCCACACCGTCGGGCTCGTCGACCCGCAGGGCGTGAAGATCACCAGCTTCAAGGCGCCGACCGCCGAGGAGCGCAAGCACCGGTTCCTCTGGCGGATCCGCCGCGCGGTGCCGGAGCCGGGCTACATCGGAGTCTTCGACCGCTCACACTACGAGGACGTCCTGATCGCCCGCGTGCACGGGCTGGCCGAGCCCGCGACGATCGAGAGCCGCTACGACCAGATCAACGCCTTCGAGGCCGAGCTGGCCGCCGAGGGTGTCGTGGTCGTCAAGTGCATGCTGAACGTCTCGGCCGACGAGCAGCGCGCCCGACTGCTGGCCCGGCTCGACAACGAGGACAAGTACTGGAAGTTCAACCCCGCCGACCTCGACGAGCGCGGCTACTGGAACGACTACCGCACGGCGTACGAGATCGCGCTGGAGCGGACCAACACCGAGGTCGCACCCTGGTACGTCGTACCGGCAGACAAGAAGTGGTACCGCAACCTGGTCGTCGGTGAGCTCCTGCTGGACGCGCTGCGCGGGATGGGGCTGCGCTGGCCGCCTCCGGACTTCGACGTCGAGGAGCAACGGCGCCGGCTGCTGGACGAGGTGCCGCCGGCGTGATCGAGACGGTGGCGGTGACGCGCTACGTCACGCCGTTGCGGGAGGGCGGGAGCCTGCCGGGGCTGGTCGAGGGCGACGACCTCGGCACCTACGTCTGCAAGTTCCGCGGCGCCGGCCAGGGCGTGCGGGTGCTGGTGGCGGAGGTGATCGTGAGTGGGCTCGCCACCCGACTGGGGCTGCACACGCCGCGGCTGGTGGCGCTCGACCTGAACCCCGAGATCGCCCGCTACGAGGCCGACGAGGAGGTGCAGGACCTCCTCAACGCGAGCCCGGGGCTCAACCTCGGGATCGACTTCCTCCCCGGGGCCTTCGGCTACGAGGGTGAGGCGGCGACGCCGGCCGACTCGGCCGCGCGGGTGCTCTGGCTCGACGCCTTCACCGCGAACGTCGACCGCACGCTGGCGCAACCCGAACCTGCTGCTCTGGCACGACGACGTGTGGGTGATCGACCACGGAGCGTCGCTCTACTTCCACCACGGCTGGACCGGCGGGGTCGGCGACCCGACCCGGTTCGCCACCCAGCCCTGGGACGTCCGCGACCATGTCTTCGGCTCCCACGTCGACCGCCTGGCCGCGGTCGGACGCCGACATCGGCCTGAGCGATGCCGACGTGGAGGCGGCGGTCGCGGAGGTGCCGGACGCGTGGCTGGAGCCGGTGCCCGGTGCTGACTCACCCGCTGCGCTGCGCGCCGCGTACGTCTCGTTCCTCTCGCGCCCGGCTCGCCACGCGCGCCTGGCTGCCGGGGGTGAGCGCCGCATGAGCGCCAAGCCGCTGCCCTACCAGTACGTCGTGCTGCGCTGCGTGCCCCGCGTCGACCGTGAGGAGTTCCTCAACGTCGGCGTGGTCCTCTACTGCGAGGAGACGGCGTTCCTCGACGCCGCCTGGCACGTCGACCGTGAGCGGCTGGCCGCGCTCGACCCCGGCCTCGACCTCGACGCAGTCTGCGACGGGCTCGCGTTCGTCGAGGGCGTGTGCCGTGGCGACGAGAGCGTCGGCGCTGCGGCGGGCAAGCCGGCCGGTACCCGCTTCGGCTTCCTCAAGGCCCCCCGCAGCACCGTCCTCCAGACGAGCGCTGTCCACGGCGGCGTGACCACCGATCCCGCCCGCCAGCTCGAGCACCTGCTCGAGAAGCTGGTCGGCTAGACCGGAACCAGCTCGACCGCGCCGACGACGTACCGGGCCAGGATCGTGCGGGCCACCGCCTCGTGGACGCCGAGGGGCTCGGCGACGGCGACGGCGCCGGCCTCGAGCGCGAGCTCCTTGGCCCGGTCGGGCAGGAAGCCGGGGGCCAGGAAGAGCGAGGCGACCGCGATGTGACGACGACCCTCCTTGCGGAAGGCGCGCACGGCCTCCCCGGTCGCCGGCGGGGCCGCCGAGGCGAAGGCTGCGCTCACCGGCAGCTTGTGGTGAGAGCCCCACAGACGGGCCAGGCGCGCGACCGACTGGTTGGCCAGCGCGTCGCTCGAACCGGCGGCCGCGAGCACCAACGCGTCCAGCTCGCGGACCCGCGCGTCCTTGAGGGCCTCGCGCATCCGGACATCGAGCACCTCGAGGAAGCAGGCCTCCAGGCCGAGGATCGACGTGGCGCGGACCTGGATGCCCTCGTGACGGGCGTCGGCCTCGGCGACGGCGGCCGGTACGTCGACCTTCGCGTGGTGGGCGTCGGTCAGCAGCAGCGGGACGACCACGACCTCCTCGAAGTGGGCGCGCGCGAGCTTGTCGACGACCGTGTTGAGCGTCGGCTTGGACAGGTCGAGGAACGCTGTCTCGATGCGGAGGTCCGGGCGGAGCTTGCGTACCTCGTCCACGAGCGCCGTGATCGTCGCCTTGGACCGTGGGTCACGGCTTCCGTGAGCCAGAGCCACCAGTGCTGGAGCGGCCATCAGTGCGGCCTCCTCTCGTTGTTCACCTTCGGAGTCGTGCAACCGACGACGCTGTCGATCTGGATCTGGATGGGCGGGTGGGTCATCAGTGGATCCCGCACTCGGTCTTGGCGGTGCCGGCCCAGCGCCCGCTGCGCGGGTCCTCGCCGGGCGCGACGCGGCGGGTGCAGGGTGCGCAGCCGATGGACGGGTACCCGTCGTACACGAGCGGGTTCACGAGTACGCCGTGCTCGGCGACGTAGCGCTCGACGTCCTCGTCGGTCCAGCGGGCGAGCGGTGACACCTTCACCTTGCCCTTGCGGGCGTCCCAGCCGACGACCGGCGCGATGACGCGGTTGTGGGTCTCGGCGCGACGCAGCCCGGTGGCCCACGCGTCGTACCCCTGGAGGCTCTCCTGCAGCGGCAGCACCTTGCGGAGCCGGCAGCACAGGTCGGGATCGCGCTTGTAGAGCTCGGCGCCGTACTCGGCGTCCTGCTCGGCGACCGTCTGGACCGGCGTGATCGGGATCAGGGTCACGTCCATGGTCGCGCCGACGGCGTCGGCGGTGCCGATGGTCTCGGCGAAGTGGTAGCCGGTGTCGAGGAAGACCACGTCGACGCCCGGCGCGACCCGCGAGGCGACGTGGGCGAGCACCGCGTCGCCCATGGAGGAGGTGATGCAGAAGCGCTTCCCGAACGTGGCGACGGCCCACTCGACGATGTCCTCGGCCGGCGCGAGCTCGAGCTCGGCGCCGACGTGGGACACGAGCTCGCGCAGCTCCTCGGGGCTGCGGCCCTCGGTGTGGGTGCCGCGGAAGCTCCGCGCCTGGGCGGTCGTGAGTGCCGTCATCGCTCGACCCCGCTGGGGGCGGACCATGCCGAGCATCTTCACCGTGAACGCGCGCAGGCAGCCGCGGCACTCCCACGCACCCGTGGCCCTCCTCCGAGGGCCAGAGATCCTGCTCCCCGCAGTAGGGGCAGTGGAAGGGGACGGCGCGCTCTGTCATCAGGAGGTCGCCGCCAGGGCCTTGTCGCCGCGCAGGAGGTCCTCGTCGGCGCGCGCCACCCAGGTCGCGAACGACTCGTCGGCGTCGCGGTCGGCCAGGAAGTTGGTGACCACGGTCGTGATGTAGTCGTCGAGCCCGGCGCTGGTGACCTTGTGGGCGCGCAGCTTGCGGCCGAAGTTGGCCTGGAGGCCGGTGGCGCCGCCGAGGTGCACCTGGAAGCCCTCGACCTGGCGGTCGCCGTCCATCACCAGCTGACCCTTGAGGCCGATGTCGGCGACCTGGGTGCGGGCGCAGGCGTTGGGGCAGCCGTTGACGTTGACGGTGATCGGCACGTCGAGGTCGGGGAAGCGGCGCTCGAGCTCGGCGACGAGGTCGCGGGCGCGGTTCTTGGTGTCGACGATCGCGAGCTTGCAGAACTCGATGCCCGTGCAGGCCATGGTGTTGCGCCGCCAGCCCGACGGCCGCGCCGAGAGGCCGATCCGGTCGAGCCGGCCGAGCAGGTCGTCGACCACGTCGGGGTCGACGCCGATCAGCACGATCTTCTGGTACGGCGTGAGGCGGGCGCCGGCGACGGCGTACTCCTCGATGAGGTCGGCCAGCTGGACCAGCATGGTGCCGGACACGCGGCCCACGGTCGGGGCGATGCCGACGTACAGCCGGCCGTCGTGCTGCGCGTGGACGCCGATGTGGTCGCGGTGGCCGACGGGCGAGGCGGGGGAGTCGCAGGAGACCAGCGGGCGCTGGAGGTACTCGTTCTCGAGCACCTCGCGGAACTTCGCCACGCCCCAGTCGGCGACCAGGAACTTCAGCCGCGCTCGCGAGCGCAGCCGCCGGTAGCCGTAGTCACGGAAGATCGAGGCCACGCCCTCCCAGACGTCGGCGACCTCGTCGAGCGGGATCCACACGCCGAGCTTCTGGGCGAGCATCGGGTTGGTGGACAGGCCGCCGCCCACCCAGAGGTCGAAGCCGGGGCCGTGCTCGGGGTGGACCGTGCCGACGAACGAGACGTCGTTGGTCTCCGGCGAGACGTCGTGGCTGGGGTGCCCGGTGAGCGCGGTCTTGAACTTGCGCGGGAGGTTCGAGAAGTCCGGGTTGCCGAGGTAGCGGCGCTGGATCTCCTGCAGTGCGCTGGTGCCGTCGATGATCTCGTCGGCCGCGACGCCGGCGACGGGGGAGCCGAGGAAGGGACGGGGCGAGTCGCCGCACGCCTCGAGCGAGGACAGCCCGGCGTCCTCGAGCCGCTGCCAGATCTCGGGAACGTCCTCGATCCGGATCCAGTGGTACTGGATGTTCTCCCGGTCGGTGACGTCGGCGGTGTCGCGGGCGAAGTCGACGCCGATGGTGCCGAGCGCGCGGACGGCGTGGTGTGACAGCAGTGCGCCGTCGGAGCGGACCCGCATCATGAAGAACTCGTCGTCGAGCTCCTCCTCCTCGAGCATGGCCGTCTTGCCGCCGTCGAAGCCGGGGGCGCGCTGGGTGTACAGCCCCATCCAGCGGAAGCGGCCGCGCAGGTCGGCCGGGTCGATGGAGGCGAAGCCGCGCTTGGAGTACAGGTGGAGGATGCGGTCGCGCACGTGCAGCGGATCGTCGTCCTTCTTGGACTGCTCGTTCTTGTTCAGTGGCTCGGTGTAGCCGAGCGCCCACTGACCCTCACCGCGCTTGGGGCGCGGGATCTCGGTCCGGGAGGCCGGCGATGCGGAGTAGCGCTGGTCAGACATGGGTGTCGGTCCTTGGCTGGGGGTGCCGCGCGCGACATTGGGCGCGGAAGGGGGCGGCGGTCAGCGGGGCCAACAGATCATGCTGCGCGTACGACCGAGGTCCACGTGGCGGCGTACCACCAGGTGAGTCTCGAACGCGTGGCCGATCATGGGTCCAGTCTCAGGGGGTGGACCACCCTTCCACAAACCGGAATCCCATGAAGTGAGACGGCGTACCACGATGTGAGACAAGCGATGCAGGCGACCTTGGTGGCTGACGCCCTCGACCGGCAGGGTCTCCGGGAGTGGCGCGGTTTGGTCCTAGGCTGCTGCCCATGAGCGACGCCGTCCCCACCGAGAGCCCGGCCGAGACCCTGGCCAAGACCGCTTCGACCGCGTACGACGCGGCCCTGGAGGTGATCGCGGCGGTCGAGCCGCGGATCGCCGAGGCCACCCGCCAGGAGCTCACCGACCAGCGCGGCTCCCTGAAGCTGATCGCGAGCGAGAACTACGCCTCGCCGGCAGTGCTGCTGACGATGGGCACCTGGTTCTCCGACAAGTACGCCGAAGGCACCATCGGCCACCGGTTCTACGCCGGCTGCCAGAACGTCGACACCGTCGAGACCATCGCCGCCGAGCACGCCCGCGAGCTGTTCGGAGCGCCGTACGCCTACGTGCAGCCGCACTCCGGCATCGACGCCAACCTGGTCGCCTTCTGGTCGATCCTGGCCCACCACGTCGAGACGCCCGCGCTGGAGCGGCTCGGCGCGAAGAACGTCAACGAGCTGTCCGAAGCCGACTGGGAGACGCTGCGCCACGAGTTCGGCAACCAGCGGCTGCTCGGGATGTCGCTCGACGCCGGCGGACACCTCACCCACGGCTTCCGGCCCAACATCAGCGGCAAGATGTTCCACCAGCAGCAGTACGGCACCGATCCCGAGACCGGGATGCTCGACTACGACGTGGTGCGGGCCAAGGCGAGGGAGTTCCGACCGCTGGTGCTGATCGCCGGCTACTCGGCGTACCCGCGGCGGGTGAACTTCGCCAAGATGCGCGAGATCGCCGACGAGGTGGGCGCGACCCTGATGGTCGACATGGCCCACTTCGCGGGGCTGGTCGCCGGCAAGGTGTTCACCGGCGACGAGGACCCGGTGCCCCACGCCCACATCACCACCACGACCACCCACAAGTCGCTGCGTGGTCCGCGCGGTGGGATGGTGCTGGCCCAGGAGGAGTTCGCAGCCGACGTCGACCGCGGCTGCCCGATGGTGCTCGGCGGCCCGCTCTCGCACATCATGGCCGCGAAGGCGGTGGCGCTGGCCGAGGCTCGGCAGCCGTCGTTCCAGACCTATGCGCAGGCGATCGCCGACAACGCGAAGTCGCTGGCCGAGGGCTTCCTGAAGCGCGGTGCCACCCTCGTCACCGGCGGCACCGACAACCACATCGTGCTGCTCGACGTGTCGGCGTTCGGGCTGACCGGGCGGCAGGCCGAGTCGGCGCTGCTCGACGCCGGGGTGGTCACCAACCGCAACTCCGTCCCGGCCGACCCCAACGGCGCCTGGTACACCTCCGGCATCCGGCTCGGCACTCCGGCCCTCACCACCCGAGGCTTCGGTGCCGACGACTTCGACCGGGTCGCCGACCTGATGGTCGACGTGCTGCGCAACACCGAGCCCGGCACCACCAAGGCCGGCACGCCGTCGAAGGCGTCGTACGCGCTGAGGCGACGGTGTCGCCGACCGCGTGAAGGCCGCCAGCGCCGAGATGCTCGCCGCCCACCCGCTCTACCCCGGTCTCGACCTCGGGTGACGTCCTGGCAGGGGGAGGAAGTCCCCACTGCCGATCCAGCATGTCGCCGCCCGCTCACCGCCGCGGAGCTCATCCACCGGCGCGAGCACGAGCCGTCAGGCACGCTCCATGAACATCCAGCGGTGACCTTCGACGTCCTCGGTGCGGTACAGCCTCCCCGGCCCGTCCTCGATCTCCGACAGGGTGGGGGCGCCCGCGGCCACCGCGCGGGCGTAGTGGGCGTCGATGTCTTCGACATAGACCAGCGCGCCGTCCACGACGTACGGCGAGGCGAGCCAGGCATCCGCCGCCTCGCAGTGTCGCCGATGCGCGGTCGGGCCCTCGTACGTCGGGTTGGTGGAGGCGATCATCACCAGACCGTCGCCCGCTCGCATCTCGCCGTGCGCCACCCGGCCGTCGTCGTCGAGCCACCGGGTCTGCTCCTCGAAGCCGAACGCGGAGGCCAGCCAGTCCATGGCGGCCGGGCCGTCGGCGTAGGTGAGCATGGGGACCACGTCGTTCACGGTGCCTCCTCGTGCAGGTCCGTGGCCCACTCTGGCATGGCGCCCCGACACCTCACATAGTCAAGTGAATGACTCCACTATGGTGGAGGAGTGACCACGACTGCCGCACCCGGCCTCGACCTCCACGACCGCTACGGCGACTCGGACCTGCCACCGCTGGCGCTGAGCAACGAGACTCTGACGGTCCAGCTCGCGCACCGCTCGGTCCGCTCGTTCCTGCCCGACCCCGTCGGTGACGAACATCTGGAGGCCATGGTGGCCGCGGCCCAGTCGGCGCCGACGTCGTCCAACCTCCAGGCGTGGAGCGTCGTCGCGGTGCGCGACCCTGCGCACAGGTCACGACTGGCCGCCCTTGCTGCCGAGCAGCGGTTCGTCGAGGAGGCTCCGCTGCTCCTGGTGTGGCTCGCCGACCTCGGTCGCGCCCGCCGGCTCGCCGCGCGCCACGAGCGACCGCTCGCCGGCGCCGACTATCTCGAGTCCACCTTCCTGGCGTTCCTCGACGCCACGCTCGCCGCCCAGAACGCCGTCGTCGCCGCGGAGTCCCTCGGGCTCGGGACTGTCTGCGTGGGCGCGATCCGCAACCGGCCGGAGGACGTGGCGCGCGAGCTCGACCTCCCACCCCACGTCTTCGCGGTCTTCGGCCTGGCTGTGGGGTGGCCGGATCCCGACGAGCGGTCCGGTGTCAAGCCTCGTCTCCCGCAGTCCGCGGTCGTGCATCGCGAGGCTACGACGCAGCGAGCGCCGACGCCGCGATCGACGGGTACGACGAGCGACTGCGCGCGTACAACCGTCGCGTCGGCCTCGCCGGCGGCTGGACCGAGCGGGTCCTGCGCCGCCTCGCCGGCCCGGGCAGCCTGGCGGGGCGCGACCGGATCCGTGACGCCCTGGTGGAGCTCGGCCTGCCCTCGCGCTAGACGACCGGGGTCGCCCGCGCGACGATCGCGGCGAGGTCCGTGACGGGGGAGGTCAGGGTCCCGTAGGTGCCGTCGTACGACGTGCCGAGGCGCGAGCCGCAGAACGCGTCGGCGACCTCCGGGGGAGCGAAGCGCACCAGCAGGGCGCCTTGCAGGCAGGCCGCCATCCGCCCCGCGAGCCGGCGGGCGCCGACCTCGAGCGCACCGGTCTCGCCGAGCAGCTCCAAGGTGTCGTCGACGGCCCGGTCGAGGCGCGCGTCGCCGCCGCGGGCGTGCCCGACCTCGGTGATCCACGCCGCCAGGACCTCCGGCTCCCGTGCCAGCGCGCGCAGCACGTCGAGGGCGTTGACGTTGCCCGAGCCCTCCCACACCGAGTTGAGGGGCGCCTCGCGATAGCGCAGGGGAAGCCCCGACTCCTCGACGTACCCGTTGCCACCGAGGCACTCCAGCGCCTCGGCCACGAAGCCCGGCGTGCGCTTGCAGACCCAGAACTTCGCCAGCGGCAACGCGATCCTGCGCAGCGCCGCCTCGTGCGGGTCCCCCTCCGCGTCGACCGCCGCCGCGAGGCGGATGGCCAGCGCGGTCGCGGCCTCCGCCTCCACGGCGAGGTCTGCGATCACGTTCTGCATCAGCGGCTTGTCCGCCGAGCAGGCCTCCGAACGCCGAGCGGTGCGCCACGTGCCAGGAAGCCTCGTTGAGGGTGTGGCGCATCAGCGCCGTGGAGCCCAGCACGCAGTCGAGCCGGGTCGCGGCGACCATCTCGATGATCGTGCGCACGCCCCGACCCTCGTCGCCCAGCCGCACCCCGAGCGTGCCGTCCAGCTCGAGCTCGGCCGAGGCGTTCGCGCGGTTGCCGAGCTTGTCCTTGAGCCGGGCGATGTCGAGCCGGTTGCGGGTGCCGTCCGGCAGCGCGCGCGGCACCAGGAAGCACGACAGCCCCGCTCCCTCCTGCGCGAGCACCAGGAACACGTCGTTCATCGGTGCCGAGGTGAACCACTTGTGCCCGTGCAGGGTGTACTCGCCGTCGACCTCGGTCGCCCGCGCCTCGGTGACGTTGGCGCGTACGTCGGAGCCGCCCTGCTTCTCGGTCATGCCCATGCCGGCGAGGGCACCGCGCTTCTGGGCGACGGGACGGATGCCGGGGTCGTACGACGTCGACGCCAGCGCCGGCGTCCACTCCTTGGCGAGCCGCTCGTCGGCCCGCAGCGCAGGGACCGCGGCGTACGTCATCGAGATCGGGCAGCCGTGGGCGGGGTCGGTGTGGGACCAGGCCATGAAGCCGGCCGCACGTCGTACGTGGGCGTGCGCGGCACCGGCTGCCTGCTGCTCCCACGGCGCCGCCTGCAGGCCGTGCCCGACGGCCCGCTCCATCAGCCAGTGCCACGACGGGTGGAACACGACCTCGTCGATCCGGTGCCCGTAGCGGTCGTACGTCGTGAGCTCGGGCTCGTGCCGGTTGGCCAGGAGACCGTGCTCCCGGGCCTCGGCCGTGCCGGCCTCGGCGCCCAGCGACCCGAGGTCGTCGACGACCTCCGGGCCCGCGTGGCGGGTGACCGCCTCGACCAGGGCGGCGTCCGTCGTGACCACGTTGTGCCCGACGAGCGGTGGCGGTTGGTTGGTGGCTGCCCGGTTCCCTGCAGTCATGTGGTTACCGTAGGCCCATGCCCGGAGCCGAGCCCCCGCGCCCAGCGGTGGGCCCGGCCGACCAGCCTGAGCGCGGGTTCACCTGGCCCGCGTGGGTGGTCCGGACCCGCGAGACGACCTGGCGGATCATCGTCTCGACCGTCGGCTCCTCGATGCGCTACCGGGTGACCGGCCTGGCCGCCGAGGCCGCGTTCTTCACGGTGCTGTCCGTGCCGCCGCTGATCTTCGCCCTCGCCGGCGCGATCGGCTACGCGACCCAGTCCTTCAGCCCCGACCAGGTCGACCAGGTCCGCAGCGCGATCCTCGACCTCGCCTCGCGCTTCCTCACCGACTCGGCCGTCGACCGCGTGATCCAGCCGACCATCGACGACGTACTGCGCGGGGGGCGCTTCGACGTCATCTCGGTCGGGTTCGTGCTGGCGCTCTGGTCGGGCTCGCGGGCGATGCACGTCTTCGTCGAGACCATCACGATCATGCACGGCCTCGGCGGCCACCGCGGGATCCTCAAGACGCGGGCGCTGTCGTTCGGCCTCTACCTGCTGGCGATCGTGACCGGGATCGTGGCGCTGCCGCTGGTCGTCGCCGGCCCGACCCTGATCCACCGCTGGCTGCCTTCTCGCGCCGACTTCCTGGTCAGCTTCTACTGGCCGACCGTGCTCATCGTGTCGATCTGCTTCCTCGCGACGCTCTACCACGTGTCGATCCCGGTCCGGACCAAGTGGCGGATCAACCTGCCGGGCGCGACCTTCGCCCTCGGTGTCTGGCTGCTCGGGAGCTTCCTGCTTCGCGAGTTCCTCACGGTCACGGCCGCCGACTCCCGGTCGATCTACGGCCCCCTCGCGGCGCCGATCGCGGTGCTGCTCTGGCTCTACATCCTCTCGATCGCGGTGCTGATCGGCGCCGCTCTCAACGCCTCCTTCGACACTGTCTTCCCCCAGCAGCGCACCGAGCACGCGCGCAGGGAGCTCGTTCAACGCCTACGGCCCCGCCGGGCGCGCGAGTCCGGTGACGAGGAGGCCGTGGACTAGATTCGCGCTGTGCCGCCATCCGAAGTCGACCACCCGTCGCACGGGGCCGTCGTACTCCCGGACCGGGACCGTTCCCCGTGGTGGGCGCTGGGGCAGCGCGTGCTGCTGGGCGTGGGGATCATCGCGGTCACCGTCCTGCTCGTGTACGGCGGCCGCCACGGTTACCGCGACTCCAACGACCCCCCGCTCCACGCGATCAACCTGGTCGACGCCATCTACTACTCGACCGTCACGCTCAGCACGACCGGCAACGGCGACATCGCTCCGGTCTCGGAGACCGCACGGCTCACGAACGCGTTCGTGATCACGCCGCTGCGGATCGCGTTCCTGGTGCTGCTGATCGGCACCACCCTGGAGGTGCTGGCCATCCAGGGCCGGCGCGTGTTCCGCACCGCCCGTTGGAGGAAGACCATGAACGAGCACGTCGTGATCGTCGGCTACGGGACCAAGGGCCGCAGCGCCGTCGAGACCCTTGTCAACAACGGGATCGACCGCAACCTGATCGTCGTCGTCGACAAGGGCAGCCAGGCCGTGTCGGAGGCACACGCCGACGGGCTGGCGGTCGTGACGGGTGACGCGACCCGTTCGGATGTGCTGCAGCGCGCCGGCGTCGCCGAGGCGCGCCAGGTCATCATCACCACCGACCGGGACGACTCCAACGTGCTGGCCACCCTCACCGTCCGGCAGCTCAACGCCGACGCGTGGATCGTCGCGTCGGTCCGGGAGCAGGAGAACGCGCCGCTGATGAAGCAGTCGGGTGCCAGCTCCGTGATCACCTCGTCGGATGCCGTCGGCCGGTTGCTCGGCCTCTCGTCGCTCTCGCCGACTCTGGGCACGGTGATGGAGGACCTGTTGACGTACGGCGAGGGGCTCGAGGTCGCCGAGCGTGACCTGCTGGTCGCGGAGGTGGGCCAGCAGCCACAGTCGCTGCCGGACCAGGTGATCGCCGTGGTGCGCGACGAGAACGTCTACCGCTACTTCGACCCCGTGGTCACCCAGCTGGCCCGCGGCGACCGGCTGATCGTCGTACGCCCGGCCAAGGAGCTGCCGTGGGCGCCGCGCCCCGGTACCCACGGCGAGGAGATCGACGAGGACTGAGTCCTCATCGGGTCGCGGCAGCCAGCGCCTCGCGCATCACGTCTGCCGTCACCTGACGACCGCTGTCCGGAGGCGGAGGGAACGCTCCGCTGGTGTCGGTGTTGTACGGACCGCCGTACGCCGGTGTCCCGACGTCGAAGCGCCAGCCCTCGGCGAGCGGGCCCGCGTCGTAGGCGTCGTACCCGATGCTGCCCAGGAACTCGCTGACCTCCGACTTGGCGTCCGCATCGTCGCCGGCGATCGCGAGGACCGAGCGCTCCGGACTCCCGGCGGGTCTCTGCAGGGAGCCGAGGTGGAGGTAGTTGATGTTGTTGAAGCCCTTCACGACGCGGCTGCCGGGGAGCTGCGACTGCACCAGCTCGCTGGTCGTCGTGGACTGGTCGTCCAGCGCCGCGATCTGGCCGTCGCGCTGCGGGTAGTAGTTCGAGGTGTCGATCACGACCTTGCCTCGGAGCGACTCGGACGGCACCCGGTCGATGTTCTTGAGCGGGATGGAGACCACGACGAGGTCGCCTGCCCGTGCGGCTTCCTCGGTCGTCGCGGCGCGGGCGTGCGGGCCCAGCTCGTCCACGAGATCCCCGAGCGTCTCGGGGCCGCGGCTGTTGCTGAGGACGACGTCGTGCCCCGCATCCACTGCGAGCCGTGCCACGGTGCCGCCGATGTGTCCGCTTCCGATGAGTCCCAGTGTGGTCATGGCCGGCTGAACGGCCCCAGGTCCTGGTTCATTCCGGGCCCGGATCCGTGGGCCGCCTCTGCCGAGCTCTCAGGCCTGTCCGCCGGTCGGGAGAGGAACGGTGTCCTCCGGCTCGTCCGGCGTTCGGTCCGGGCCGTCGCGACCCGTGCCGACCGCGCCAGTGGTCCGGCCCGTCCCGACCAGGACCTGGATGACCGCCATGAGGACGGCCACGAAGAGGGTCGACCAGAGCAACCGCGAGACCGAGATGTCGTTGCCCCACACCAGGACCACCACGCCGAGCACCCCGACCACGATCCGCAGCCACAGCGCGTTCGCGGCGGTCCAGCGCCCCGCGCCGGCGACCGGGGTGTCCGAGAGAGAGCCTCCGATGGACTCCAACCCGCGGGCTAGCGTGGTGCGTACGGCGGTCCCCAGCCTCGTGCCACCGGCGAAGAGCCCGATCACGACCAGGATCAGACCCAGCCAGAGCATCACGTGCTGGCCGCGCTCGAGATAGGACAGCAGGGTGTCGTAGAAGACTCTGCTCGCGGGGCCGAACACGGTGCCGGACAGCTGGTTGATGAACAGCTGGCGGCCGACCGAGAGCAGCAGGGCCACGAGCAGGGCGTTCGCTGCGAGCACCAACCCGATGATCACCGTGGCGCGCGGCCTGCGGCGGGAGAGCAGCAGCCCACCCAGGAAGAGCAGGGCGACGACCGGCAGCAGCCACTTGGCGACCGGGTTGGTGAACGCGTAGATCGTGCGCACCTGCTTCAGCTGATCCGACTGCAGGAGCACGATCTGCTGGTCCGCCGCGGGAATCGGGGGCGCGTTCTGGACGAAGGTCAGCCCTCGGTCGACGAGCAGCTGCTTCACCTGGTCGACGACCACGGACAGGTCGAGGATGACCTCCCCGCCCTGCACCTGCACCGCACCTGAGTCGTTACCCTCCAGCAGCTGGACGAGCCGCTGCTGCGCCCTCGTGTTCACGGCCAGCCAGAGCTGCCGGAACGCATCGGACTCGACGAAGTTCTGGACCTGTGTCTGGATCAGCCCGTTGACGGCGCCGGTGAGAGGCCCGATCAGGAGCTGCACCCGCGGCCGGTCCTTGATCACCCCGGCGAACGCCTGGGTCAACAGTGCCTGGACGTCGACCTGCTCCTCGATGGCATCGGTGACCTTCGTGGCGATCGCCGTCTGCACCTCGGGGGAGTCCACGAGTGGACCCACCGTGTCGACGTACCGCTGACCGTCGTTGATGGTGCGCTGTCCCCAGTACGCGAACGACGCCGGCACCGTCAGGACGGCGGCGAGCACGAGGCACACCACGGCCGCGATCGCTCGTCCCCGGCCCGAGTGGTCCGCAGGGGTTGGTGCAGGTGCGGCTTCAGTCATCAGCTCTCCTGTTCGGCTGCCCGGGTCGGCAGGTCACATGCGGCGGTCGCCCTTCATCTCCGAGCCATGCACGGTCAGCGCCAGGATCACGGTGATGTCGAGCGCGATCATGATCAGGGCCCAGAACGGGGACGCCGCCAGGAAGCCGATGTTGATGACCGCACTGATCGTCGCCAGGATCACGCCGACCGCCCGAGCCCACAACTGACCCATGAACAGGCACACGCCGGCGATCGTGACGATGATCCCCGCGATCAGCTGGACCCAGCCCCACGCCGTGTAGTCGGCATGGACGACGAGGCCGGACTTGGAGACGGCGTAGTAGTCGCTGTTGAAGAGCGCGACGAGGCCCTGGATCGCGTGGAAGATGCCGAGCATGATCATGATCGTTCCGGCGAACGCGATCCAGCCGGTCCAGGCAGAGCCGACGTCCCCGCTCGAGTGGACCGGCCGCGTGGCCAACGGGTCCGGCGATGAGATGGGTGGTAGGGACATCGTTCCTCCTGGTGACTGTGATGCCGATGCAGTCAGCGTGGCCCGCGCCATCGGGGTCGGCATCACCCGAGGCGGGTGACGACCGCGCCGTTGGGCGACCTCGAAGCGGTCAGGCGCGGCGTTTCGCCCTGTTCAAGGCCCGATGGGCGGGTGTACTTTGCGGCCCATCGGCGCCCCGCACTCTCGCGGGGGCTTACGCAGTCCGCGGGGCGCACTCGTCTCCTGGGTCGGCGGCGGCAGACGTCCCACGATGGTGAACGACGGGCGGAGCGCTGGTCGAACCGCTGGCTTGTCACGTCTTGGTCGACGTAGCCGTGCACGAGGCGGTGCCTGAGCTCGTCCCTGGCCCCGAACGGCGAGGTCGTCGACCGGTTGCGCAGGACGTGGCCAGCTTGAGGTCGACGCCCACGCGCCGTGCTCCTGTTGGTGGGGTGACCGATGTTCATGAAGGCCGGAGTCTCCTGACGTCTTGGACCCACCGACCGTGGCAACGCTCTGTCCCGGCTCGCCGTGACACGGCGACCCGGGGCGGTATGCATCGATGAATCGCGCGCTGTGACGGGATCCGCGGATCGGGCGCCCCGTTCCGCGGGCACTCACGCGGTTGACCGTAGACGAGAGGTGGCTCAGCGGCCACATGTGACTGACACAGGTAACCGAACACGTAAGTCGGCGGATGTTCGTCCACGCTCGGTCGGGAACCCTTGGGGAAGGACGGGGTCGATGCCCCAGATCTCTTGTTCAGCCCGCGGGTGAAGGACGAAACGCCTAGGCTCGGCGAGCCTGGTGACGTCACCCTGGCGTCTCGGGCCCTGCGGACAAGTCGGCACACCACGGAGAGAACCTTGGGTCAGACCAGTCGCTCGCTGCGCAACCGCACCAAGACCACGATCGCGACCAGCCCGTCCTCGCCCCAGCGGGCTCGCGCCCGCGTCGGTCGCACCGGACGCATCCGATACGCCTTCGACAACTCGATGTCGCGCGGTACCCCGGCCCTGGTCGCGTGGCTCGGTGCTGCCAGCTTGGTTCTGATCCTGGCGTTCGCCACGGTGATCACGCATCTTCAACCTGCGCAACGGCGAGGCTGCCGCGGACGGGCACAAGGGCTTCGTCGATGAGCTCTTCCAGACCATGCTGCACACTCTTGACGCCGGGACGGTCGCCGGAGACGCAGGGAACTGGCCGTTCCTGGTCACCATGATGGCGGTGACCGTGGCGGGTCTGTTCATGATCAGTGCCCTGATCGGCATCATTGCCGCCGGAATCGACGCCAAGATCGCGAACTTGCAACGCGGCCGATCCCAGGTCATCGAGACCGGGCACACCGTGATCCTCGGATGGTCGGAGGCCGTCTTCTCGATCCTGTCCGAGTTCGCCGTGGCCAACGAGAGCCTCCGGCGGCGCAGTGGTGGTCATCCTCGCCGACCGGGACAAGGTCGAGATGGAGCACGAGATCCGGGAGAAGGTGCCCGACCTACGGACAACACGGGTGGTGTGCCGATCGGGCTCACCGATCGACATCGCGGATGTGGCGCTGAGCAGCCCGGATCAGGCCCGGTCGATCATCGTGCTCTCCTCGGGCGGTGCCGATCCAGACAGCGACGTGATCAAGACATTGCTGGCATTGACCCACGATCGCTCACGATGGCCCGCCGGTCGTTGTCGAGATCGCCAACCCGGACAACGTGGGGACGGCCCGGATGGTCGGCCGAGGACGAGCCGTGATCATTGACAAGCAGAGCACGGTGGCCAGACTCATCGTTCAGACCTCTCGGGAGTCGGGTGCTGCAGCGGTCTACACCGAGCTCTTCGACTTCGACGGCGACGAGATCTACTTCCACCGAGACCACGGACTCGACGAGCAGACATACGGCGCGGTCCTGCGCCACCACGAGAACGCCAGCGTCATCGGCCTCATAGACTGCACCGGCGTCGCCTTGCTCAACCCGCCGCAGGACACCCCAGTCGGGAGAGAGATCGCTGATCCTGGTGGCCGAGGATGACTCAGCGCTCGCAACGCTCTCGCCCAGCACCGCTGTGGTCGACGAGACGGCCATCACAGCGCTTGGTGGACGCCGCCGAAGGTCCGAGCCGTGTCCTGCTGATCGGTTGGAACGACACGCGCGCAAACCGTCGTGGGCGAGCTCGACAACTATGCCGAGCCAGGCTCCGTCTTGACCGTCTTGGCCGACTTCGGTGAACCGGAACTTCCCGCGCTACGAAACCTGACCGCGACGATTCAGCGTGGCAGCACCACATCAAGGAAAGTCCTGGAGTTGCATGTCACGCCAGCCCTGGACCACGTCATCGTGCTCCCGTACTCCGATGACCTCGGCGTGCAGCAGGCCGACGCCCGCACCCTGGTGACGTTGCTGCACGTTCGCGACATCGTCGGCGAAGAGCCAGGCGGCACGGCGGTGGTCACAGAACTGCTCGACGACCGCAACCGGGCCCTGGCCGAAGTCGCTCACGTCGACGACGCGGCGCTGATTCCCTCGACCTGCGCGTGATCTTCTCATGCTGGGCCTTGAGTACCTGCGGCATGCCTCGTCGATCTTGGCGACTGGTCGAGGGCCTCGCCGATCTTCTCCTCGGCCGTCTCGATCCTGGTGGCCCGGTCCCGCTCCTGCGGTCAGCGCGGCGGCGCGAAGGAGCATGACGACGGTGCGGAGGAGCCTGGGGTTGTCCTGTCCCGGGTCGAAGGCCATCACGGTCCGGCGAGCGCCGAGGGCGCGGATGCGCTGGCCGCCGATCTGCTCTGGGCTCCGGACCAGTCCGAGGGAGGCGGCGGCGGCGCGGTTGCGCTCGGCTTCGTCGAGGTAGTCCCCCAGATCGTGCGGTGGGAGTCGGTCGGCTCGGGCACGGGCTTTGTGGACCCGTCGGCCACGCTGAGCAGGCCGTCTCCCTTCTCTGCGGCGCGCCAGCTGGCCCACGGTGGCACCGGTCTCGGCGTACTCGTCGCCGAGCTCGGTGGCTGCTTCTCGACCTGCTGCGTGAGCTTCTCATGCTGGGCCTTGAGCCCTGCGCCATGCCTTGCCATCGGGGACAAGGGTCGGGGGGATCGAACTGCTTGGCAGCCTTCGTGAGTAGATCGCCGGAGGACCCGCCCGGTGGGTGAGCCGAAGCGTACGGCGCCGGCCCCCGGTGGTCGATCGCGTGACCACGCCGGGGCAGGGGTACTTCCAGTAGCACGACAGACCGAGGACGACGCACACTCCCTGCCCGCCGTCCTCGGTGGCGTCGAGTGTGACGTCCGGTTGCTGACAGAAACCTGACTGGCGTCGTCGGGGTTGCGCCCGCCGGGTCGCTGATCGCGAACAGGTAACCGAACCCGTAGGTCGGCGGATGTGTTCCGGCGCTGGTGTCGCGATCCTTGATGAAGAGCGGAGATCCACCCCCCACGGAGATCCGCCCAACAAGAGCCGGACACCTCTTTCGGCCCCCCAGCCCAGGTGTCCGCGCCACAACAGGCCAGGCACCTTGGTCCCCCACCCGGGTGCCTGGCCTTCGACCGACTTCCCGGTCCGGGGGCGGCGACCTCTAGGCGGTTTCCCACCGCCCCTCCCCATCTGGCCAGGGTCCTCTTCCGATGTGGCGCCGATGTGGCGCCGACATCGGTAGAGGCCGCCTCCCGAACCGGGAAACGGCCTCTGACCTGCGGTGATGTGGTGGGCGATACTGGGTTTGAACCAGTGACCTCTTCCGTGTCAAGGAAGCGCGCTACCGCTGCGCCAATCGCCCGTGGAAAGGGTGGTCATGCGAGGTGGGTACGGGATTTGAACCCGTGTACACGGATTTGCAGTCCGTTGCCTCGCCTCTCGGCCAACCCACCGCTGGATGGGCTCGAGACCCGCTCCGAGCGGACGACGAGGCTCGAACTCGCGACCTCAACCTTGGCAAGGTTGCGCTCTACCAACTGAGCTACGTCCGCTTGCATCTCCGCACCCGAAGGTCCTCCCGGAGACGCGAACAGAACCATAGCCGATGCCCTCGGGACCACCAATTCGGGTACGGCGCGGGTAGTTTCGGCCCATGCGCACCTGGGTGAACGGCCGGCTCCTCAGTGACCCGGAGGCCCCGGCAGTGGCCGCGAACGACCACGGGCTGACCGTCGGGGACGGCGTGTTCGAGGTACTGAAGGTCGTCGATGGCCGGCTGTTCGCGCTCGACCAGCACCTGGCCAGACTGGTGCGCTCGGCGCAGGGACTCGGTCTCCCGACCGTCGACCTGGCGGAGGTCCGGCGCGGAGTCGCGGCCGTGCTGGACGGCGAGCACCTGACCCTCGGCCGAGTGCGCATCACCTGGACCGGCGGCCCCTCGCCGCTCGGCTCCGACCGCGGCGGCGGCCCGCCGTCCCTGGTGGTGGTCGCGGCGCCGATGGACCCCTGGCCCGATACCACCGCAGTCGCAACGGTGCCGTGGCCCCGCAACGAGCGAGGCGCCCTCGCCGGTCTCAAGACCACGTCGTACGGCGAGAACGTGCGCGCCCTGGCCAGGGCGCATGAGAAGGGCGCCAGCGAGGCTGTCTTCGCCAACCTGCAGGGCCACCTCTGCGAGGGCACCGGTACCAACATCTTCTACGTCGTCAACGGCGAGCTCCGCACCCCGACCCTGGCCGCCGGCTGCCTGGCCGGCATCACCCGCCACCTCGTGCTGGAGTGGTACGGCGCCACCGAGGTCGACGAGCCGATCGAGGCCGTGGCCGACGCCAGTGAGGCGTTCCTCGCATCGACGACCCGTGACATCCAGGCCATCGCCCGGTGGGACGACCGCGAGCTCGAGGCGCCCGGCCCGGTCACGACCGAGGTGCGCAAGGTGTGGAACGAGCGCGAGGCCGAGCTGCTCGGGCGCTGAGCCACCGCCGATGTGGTCGGGCGCGGACCGTGCGCTAAAGTCTCGGTCCGCAGTCACGAGAGCGCTTCGCGCGCTGTCACGGGCGATTGGCGCAGTGGTAGCGCGCTTCGTTCACACCGAAGAGGTCACTGGTTCGAACCCAGTATCGCCCACCAGACAGAAACAGCCCCTGACCTGCACAGACGCGGAACAGGGGCTGTACGCACTCGTCCGCGTGTCGGATGCGTGTCGGACGGTCCCGCTCACGAGGGGACCGAACCATGAGCGCCGTCAACCCCGATCCTGTCCGACCCGCCCGTCGCCGTTCCATGCCCTGACCGGCCCTGCGTGAGGGTGCCGAGGTCCTGAGCCCGGAGACGGTCGCGGTGTGGATCGACGGCAGCAACGTCCTGGACGATCTGTCCCTCGAAGGTGGGGAGGGGGCGAAGGCCAACTGGCCCCGACCTACGCTGGAGCCGACGCCCGCCGGCACCCATCGTGAACTCCGGCGGGCGTCATGCTGCTCGATGTACCTGGAGCCCTGGTTGCCACGGGGAGCAGCCCCGATGCCCGCTCGAGACCCCAGACCACGGCCCCGCGGGGTCGCCCCAGGGACTAGGCCAAAGGTCCTGAGACAGGCGGTCAATTCTGGCGGCGCGGTCAGTGGTCACGGACTCCTACGCTCTGCCCTCGTGGTGCCCGTCGGTATCCCCCATGCATGACCCGGCGGGCATCACCCGCACCCATGCCCTGGGTTCCCCTCGGTCCTACGACCATTGGGACATCGACACCAACCAAGATGGGTCTCCCGTGGCACGAGCGCACGACCTTAGTCTCGGAGGACCGGGAGCACCCCAACTCTCCTGGCCCGTCACGCAAACCCCATGCTGCGTGAACCGTCACCAGTGCGACCCGCCGCGGATCCCCAACCCGCAGCGGGTCGCACTGTCGCGTCTCGGTAGCCGAGGATGGTGGCGCAGGTCGTGCCAGAGGAGATCCCGGCGCCCTGCGACCTCCGCACGCCGCGTAGAAGCCATACCCGTCGTGGTTCTCGGTCGACTTGCGGCCGTACAGCGACGGGGCGCACTCATGCCCGCGGGCCGTTCCAGTTGTCAACGGGTATCACCATCCCACCCGTGGGGGTGTGGAGGGATACCCCGGGACGATCGTAGGCTCCAAGGACGTCCTCGGAAGGCAACCGGTGTGATCCCGAGGGCCGAGCGCCCCAGCCGCTCAAGCAGCGCGCGGGGCACGCTCATGAGGCCCGTCCAAGCGTCCCCGCACTTGCGGCGGGCCTCACCGCGTCGCGCACGGGGGCGGCGACGCGCAGAGCGAAGCCCGTCGGCGAAAGGGGGAGCCGGCGGGCCTCGCCATGCGTCGGCGGCCTCAGTAGCCGAGCATCGTGGTGGAGCCCAGGGCGCGATACGTGACTGACCAAGGCAGCAGGGGCTTCGGGCCACGAGATTCCCCCAAGGTTCTCGCACTAACGTCAGCAGCACCACGGGGCTTGCGGCCATCACCTGCCCTGGGGTCGTGTCCCGCGGCCGGGCGTCACCCCATGGACGCCCGGGCCGCGGGACACCTCACGTGGTCGCCGGGGCTGAGCCATCCAGGAGCACGACGGAACGGGTACGGCGATGAGTCCGTCGTCGTCGGCGGGACCAGATGACGCTCGGTTCGGTGGGGGTCGGCGTCAGCCAGCCGGAGGAACGCGTGGCCGCCCGGTCTTCTCCGCGTGTGGCTTCACCACGGTGCCCCGTTCGAACACGACGATGCTGTCGTAGAAGTGCATCGATCGAGTGGTGCGCGTGAACTCGTCGACGGCGAAGTCATCTTCACGGGAGTGCCAGGCATTGAGCTGGTCCGTGAGGCCTTTGGCGTACTCCATGAACGTGCCGGGCTTGCGGTATCTCCCGCCGTAGTTCGCCCAATAGCTGGTGTGGACATCCTCGGTCAGGAACACGCCGTCGGGCGTGAGGTGCGGGTACAGCTCCTCGAAGGTCGTGATCTGTTGGCTCATCGTGTGGCCGCCGTCCTCGATGATGACGTCGATCGGCCCGATCTCCGCCGCGATCTTCCGCAGGAAGTCCCTGTCCTCCTGATCGCCGATGAACACCTTGATGCGCAGACCTCCGAGGTCGGCGCAGCGAGGGTCGATGTCGACGCCGTAGATGGTGGCGTTGCGGCCGAAGTAGTCGCGCCACATCTGGAGCGAGCCGCCCTTGTTGACCCCGAACTCGAGGATCACGACCGGCTTTCCCCGAAAACGTTCGAAGTGACGGTGGTAGATGTCGAAGTAGTGAATCCACTTGTGGATCACCCGGTCGGTGTTCGCGCGGAAGTACTTCTCGAGGGGATTCTCAGCAGCATGAATCGCAGCCCCGCGATGGCGAAACCGTCGGCGAACCCGCCCGACGCTCCGACGGGCCCACGCTCTCGCATTCACGGTGCGTGACCCTACGCGCAGCCGCGCGGGCGCGTGCTGGCGGGAGTAGCCGCCTTGCACTGAGGAACGCCAGTGCCTAGTGCCGTGCAGCCTTCTTCAGCGGAATCTCGAGGTGCAGCTTCGTGGCTACCGGGCCGTGCCACGTGGCGCCCTTCGCGGTGGCCCGCCAACCTGTCGGGAGGGAGACGGCTGACCACCCCGTCGGGAAGGCAACCGACACCTTCAGGGTCTCCGGGGTGACGAGGTCCTGCGGGTCGACGTCGAGCGAGTAGGTCATCGTGTTGTCGCTCGTCACGTCGGCGGCGAACGGAACCGTGTAGTCGGCAGCGACCGTCGCCGTCCTGCCGGGCGCCAGCAAGACCGAGTACGTGAAGAACTTGCGGTTCAGCACCCCCGGCACCTTGGGCCGGCGCACGTTCGGCGCGTACGGCGCACCGTCGGTGCTGACGTCGCCGAGCTTGACGAAGCGGGGGAGGAAGACCCCGATCCTCGAACCGAGATAGTGAGTCGTGTAGCCGGTCTTGGGGTCGGGCACCGGCAGGGTGTACGGCGGCGCACCGTTGGAGACGTCGACCTCGAGGTGGACCCGGGCGCTCCCGTCTGCGTGCAGGACGACCTGCGAGGCGATCGCGCGATGCTGCCAGTAGTCCATCTTGCTGCCGTTGCGATTGGTGGTGAAGGCGCCGATGTAGTCGTGCTTGGTGTCGGCGAGGTTGCCGTCGAAGCCGAGAGCGGAGAACGCCCTCTCCGCTCCGCGATCACGGAAGTACAGGGCCACGTGACGTCCCATGGCCTGTGACTGCAGCAGCTCAGCCTTCTGGACGAACCGCCCACCGGCCAGGAGTCGCTCTCGGAACACCGGAATGATGGCGAGGTTCAGCGCGTGGCGCTGGACGGGGTCCTGGAACTGGTCGTAGGCCCCGGCCATGCGGGGTACCAGGTTGTCGGCGGTGAGCTCACCGTAGCCGGGAACCTGGACCGGTCCGGTCATGCCGATGAGACCCGCCAGGGACTGCAGGTCGATGGCGAACACGCCGTTGACCCGTTGTCCGGTGCGGGCCTCCCAGGCGCGGCTGAGCTCCTCACCCGAGACCTGCCACCAGGGCGAGTACGTTGCCGCAGTCAGGTGGCGTGGGTGCGGACTCAGGAGCGCGTTTCCGCTTACGAGGGGCCAGTCCAGGAGAGGCTGCCGCGAGATGATCTCCGCCTCCGTGTAGCTCTTCCCGAACGAGATCCGGCCCTGGGACACGCGGAGCTCGGACATCGTGAGCGTCGCGCCCCCCGAGAACCGCTGCTCGAACGGGTTCATCATCGCGATCAGGTACCGACGTGGGCCGTGCGCGCCGAGCATCGCAGGCAGCTGCTGCAGCACCGGACCGGTGGTCTGGTACGAGCGGTGGGCTGAGGCGAGCTGCGAGCTCGCGTCGTCGCGCAGCGTCGCGATCTTGGAGCCGAGGAAGGGTGCGTTCGCCTGGATCGAGGCCAGGTCCGACTGTGCTGCCGAGAGGTGAGGGCCGATGCTGGTGACCGTGGCTGCCAGCGTCCGCAACGCGGGCACGTCGACGGTGTTGCCCGTGACGAGGTTGCTGCCGGGGCCGATGGCTCCGGCGTAGGCCTCGGTCCCGAGCGCTCCGACCTGGGTCGCCTCGTCGAGGGCGTCCACCAGATGCCGCGCGTCACTCACCGCGCTCCCGAAGACCGGCACGTGACTCCACACGTCCGATCCGAACCCGTTGGCGTCGCGCTGGGCTGCCGCGATCTCGGACTCGGCGTTCGTGATGGATGAGCGAGCCGCCCCGATGCGATGAGCCGAGAGTGCTGCGCGGGCGTGCGCCAGGTCGGCCTCGGACGCCTTCGCCTCACTCCGAGCGTGCAGGAGCGGGATGGCGAGGACACCCAGCGCGACCACCACCGCGACCGCCAGCAGCAGCAGGAGCACGAGCACCCGTCCGACCCGCAGTCGGGGGAGGCGGGAGCGTCGCGGGACCCCGATCGCCACGTCGCGAGCCACGGGCTCGGACGCTGACTCAGACGGGGATGAACGCACCTGCACGGCACGAGTAAACAGGGTGGTTCCTCATCCCGACGGACAATCCGGGCGAAGTGACCGATCGCCTCTCGATACCATCGGCCCGTCCCAGCCTCGTCCTCACCAGGAGCAGTCGTGCCCGACCTGAAGATCGTCCTCACCCACGCCGATGCGCGTGAGGAGCGGACGGTGACGACGGGCACCAAGGCCTGGGAGCTGTACGCCGACGACCCGACCGTGATCGCGGCCCGCGTCGGTGGTGCGCTGCTCGACCTTGCCTACGAGCTCCACGACGGCGACGAGGTCGAGGGCGTGGCGATCGACAGCAGGGACGGCCACGACATCCTGCGACACTCCACCGCCCACGTGATGGCGCAGGCGGTGCAGCAGCTGTGGCCCGACGCCAAGCTCGGCATCGGGCCGCCGGTGGAGAACGGCTTCTACTACGACTTCGACGTCGAGACCCCGTTCGTGCCCGAGGATCTCGACAAGATCGAGACCGCGATGCGCAAGATCATCAAGGAGGGCCAGCGGTTCTCGCGTCGCGTGGTCAGCGACGCCGACGCCCTCGACGAGCTCCAGGACGAGCCCTACAAGATCGAGCTGATCGCATTGAAGGGCGGCTCCGCCGAGGCCGCGGACGGCGCGGAGGTCGAGGTCGGCGCCGGAGAGCTGACGATCTACGACAACCTGCGCCGCGACGGTGAGCTGGCGTGGAAGGACCTCTGCCGCGGCCCGCACCTGCCCACCACCAAGCGCATCCCGGCGTTCAAGCTGATGCGCACCGCGGCGGCGTACTGGCGTGGCAACGAGAAGAACAAGCAGCTCCAGCGCATCTACGGCACCGCCTGGGAGAGCAAGGAGGCCCTCGCCGAGCACCTCCACCGTCTCGAGGAGGCCGAGAAGCGCGACCACCGCAAGCTCGGGCGCGAGCTCGACCTGTACTCGTTCCCCGAGGAGCTCGGCCCCGGCCTGGCCGTCTTCCACCCCAAGGGCGGGGTGATCAGGCGGGTGATGGAGGACTACGTGCGGCAGCGGCACATCGAGGAGGGCTTCTCCTACGTCAGCTCGCCCCACATCTCCAAGGACGGCCTGTTCCACACCTCGGGGCATCTCCCGTACTACGCCGACACCATGTACCCGCCGATGGAGCTCGAGGGTGCGAAGTACCAGCTCAAGGCGATGAGCTGCCCGATGCACAACCTCATCTACCAGTCCCGCGGCCGCTCCTACCGTGAGCTGCCGCTGCGGCTCTTCGAGTTCGGCGGGGTCTACCGCTACGAGAAATCCGGCGTCGTCGGCGGCCTCACCCGGGTGCGCGGGATGACCCAGGACGACTCGCACTCCTACGTCACTCCCGAGCAGGCATCGGACGAGATCAAGCACCTGCTGAACTTCTGCCTCGGCCTGTTCCGCGACTTCGGCCTCGAGGACTTCTACCTCGAGCTGTCGACCCGCGACGACAAGAACGCCGACAAGTTCCAGGGGTCCGACGAGGACTGGGCCACCGCCACCGCGGTGCTGCAGGGTGCGGCCGACGAGTCGGGTCTGGACCTCGTGGACGACCCCGGTGGCGCAGCCTTCTACGGCCCGAAGATCTCGATCCAGGCCAAGGACGCGATCGGCCGCACGTGGCAGCTCTCGACGGTGCAGTACGACTTCAGCCAGCCGGCCGGCTTCGGGCTGGAGTACACCGCCTCCGACGGGTCGAAGCAGCAGCCGGTGATGATCCACTCCGCCAAGTTCGGCTCGATCGAGCGCTTCATCGGCGTCCTCGTGGAGCACTACGCCGGGGCGTTCCCGCCGTGGCTGTCGCCGGTGCAGGTGCAGGGGATCCCGATCGCGGAGCGCCACCACGACTACCTCTACGACGTCGCGAGGCGGATGCAGGCGCGCGGGATCCGGGTCGAGGTCGACGAGTCCGACGAGCGGATGCAGAAGAAGATCCGCAACGCGCAGCTGCAGAAGGTCCCTTTCATGGTGATCGCGGGTGACCGCGACGTCGAGGAGGGCGCTGTCTCGTTCCGCTACCGCGACGGGCGCCAGGACAACGGCGTACCCATCGACGAGGCCATCGAGCGGGTCGCGGCGGCGGTCGCCTCGCGCGAGCAGGTCTAGCCGGGCCGGAGTGCGTCAGCGCAGGCGCTTGGTGAACTTCCGGCAGGGAGAGATGAAGTCCTCACCGAGTGCCGTGACCGGGTAGTCGACGTCGCCCTCGTCGGTCCAGCCCTGTCGTGCGTAGAACGCCTGTGCGCGGTCGTTCCCGCGGACGACGACCAGGAACGCGACGTCGTGTCCGCCCGCAGCGATCTGGTGCTCGGCCTCGGTCAGGAGCAGGGCCGCGACCGTCGTACCGCGGAACGTGCGGTCGACGTAGACCTGCTCGGCCTCGTCGTCCGAGACCATGATGAAGCCGGCGACGACGCCGTCGACCTCGGCGACCGTGGTCTCGTCGGTCTCGGCGATCCGCGCGCCGACCCGGTCGCGGAAGGCCGCCGGCGTCCGTCGTTCGGTCAGCCCGTCGGGCACGCGTCCGGGGTGCACGTCGTGCCAGCCCTGGTGGAAGATCTCGGCGACCGCCTCGACATCGCCGAGGTTCGCCGGGCGGAGGACGGGGGATGGCACGGTGGCAGCCTAGGGGGCTGCCTAGGATCGGGCCCATGGTCGAGGAGCGCCGGCACGTGTCCGAGCAGCAGGACGGGATCGGTGCGCCCGACGGCCTCGAGCGGCTGTGGACGCCGTACCGCATCGCCTACCTGCGCGGGGAGAACAAGCCGGCCGACGACTCGGCGGGGGAGTGCCCGTTCTGCCGCATCCCGAAGCTCGGCGACGATGCCGCTGGGCTGCTGGTGCGGCGCGGCGAGCTGTCGTACGCCGTGCTCAACCTCTATCCCTACGCCCCGGGCCACCTGATGGTCTGCCCCTACCGGCACATCGCGGACTACACCGACACCACCGCCGACGAGGCCGAGGAGATCACCGTCCTGACCAAGGCCGCGATGCGCGTCCTGCGGTCGGTGTCGAACGCCGAAGGCTTCAACGTCGGCATGAACCAGGGTGCGGCCGGGGGTGCCGGCATCGCGCACCACCTGCACCAGCACGTCGTGCCGCGGTGGATCGGTGACCAGAACTTCATGCCGGTGATCGGGCACACCAAGACCCTTCCGCAGCTGCTCCAGGAGACCCGCGAGCTTCTCGCAGAGGCCTGGGACGCGGAGCCTCAGCCGACGGGGTAGGGGTACTCCTCGCTGCGGCCCTGGAAGTCGAGGATGGCGGTGTTCTTCACACGCCCGTCCTGGATCTCGATGGCCCGGCTCAGGGTCTCGTCCATCTCCCAGGCGGGTGGTCCCTCCAGCACCGGGCGCAGGAACGGGATCAGTGCCTCGCTGATGTCCCAGGTCGCGGAGTTCCAGAGGTAGGACGGGGTGTGGTCGACGCCGTAGTAGTGGACGTGGTCTCCGACGTCGAACATCGGGTCGTCGAACGTGGTGGGGCGGGCCCACTCGAAGCCCATGCCCTCGTCGCACGAGACGTCGACGATCAGGCTGCCGGGCCGGAACGCGGCGAGATCCTCCGCACGGAGGTAGACCAGGGGGTTCGCGGGGTCCTGGAGCGTGCAGTTGACGATGACGTCGCGCTCGGCCAGGAACGGTGCGAGGGGGACGCGGCCGCGCGTGGTGATCACGTGGCTCGGACCGCCGTCGGGGTCGTGGTCGAACTGCACGATCCGGACCGAGTGGATGGGGGAGGCCACGGCGGCCACGCCGCGCGTCGTGAGCACCGACACCTCGTGGATGCCCTGGGCGCTGAGCGCCGTCACGGCTCCGCGGGCCGTGGCGCCGAAGCCGATCACCACCGCGGTGAGCCGACGGCCGTAGTCGCCGGTGGAGCCGATCAGCTGAAGGGCGTGGAGGACAGAGCAGTAGCCCGCGAGCTCGTTGTTCTTGTGGAAGACGTGCAGCCCGACGGACTGGTCGCGGGTCCAGTGGTTCATGGCCTCGAAGGCGATCAGGGTCAGGCTCTTGTCGATGGCGAGCTGGGTCAGCGTCGCGGCTCTGGACGCAGTGCGGCCAGCCCCAGAGGGTCTGACCCGTCTGCATCGCGTCGATGTCCTCGAGCTGGGGCTTCAGCAGCAGGACGACGTCGGACTGCTCGAGGATCTGGGCGCGCGAGGCGATCGCGCTGACGTGCGGTGCGAGCTCGGCGTCCTCGCGGCCGAACGTCTCGCCGTACCCCTCCTCGAGCGTGATCCGGGCAGCGAGCTCGGGTTCGAGGCGTGCCAGATGGTCGGGGTGGATCGGGAGCCGGTGCTCGTTCTCCTTGGCGGAGCGTCCGATGACCCCGAGTCGGAGCAGGCTCACCGCTTCTTCGGGTGGATCTGCTCGGTGAGCGTCTCGGGGTGACCCTTGGCGCGCTTCTCGGCGCGCTTCTCCTTGATCGACTTCGAGGATTTCTTGGACATTCCCTGCCGCGGCGACTTGTCGCTCATGCTGGCTCCATCGTCGGGAGCCTGAATGGCTCCGCGTCTCCACCGTACGCCCACGCGGGCTGGGGGTACGGCGGTCAACGGGCCCGGCGGCGACCTTCTTCGAAGAACGCCAGCAAGGCGTCCGCGCCGGGCAGGTCGGACATCAGCCGGGCCGCGCCGAACGGCCGGTCCCAGAATTCGTCGGGGGGCGGCACCTTCCACGGTCCGACATACGCGTACGGCGTGGGTGTGTCGCCGTCGCCGGGGGAGACCCCGAAGTTGACCTCGTCCACGCTGATCCCGACGTCGAAGTGCTCCGGCCACAGGACCGGCACGTGGTCCGGCTCGAGCCGGCGGAGCGCGACGTCCCCGGCCGACCACGCCGAGATCAGGATCGCCGCGGCGGCGTCGTCCACGTGGAGCGTCTCGTCGAGGCCGACGTCGGTGCCGTCTGCGTAGACGTCGTCGAGACGGCGCGCCGCGAGTCCGAGCGACTCGGCCAGTCCGCGTGGAGTCGCCCCGTCCACCGGCACCCGGACCCCGGCCCGCTGCACCGTCGTACGGTCCAGGCGTACGTCGTCGCCCACGGTGGTGGCGAACCCGCCCGGCACGACGCGGAGCCGGACCGTGTCGCCGAGCAGGTGCTGGGGGCCGGCCAGCACGAGCTCGGCGACGCCGTGCAGGGCGCGTCGGGTCGAGGCGAGTGTCTCCATCAGGACCTCCGGGTCGCCGGGTCGCGGACGAGGACAGTCTGACCGAATCCGGAGGCCCACGTCCCGCGAGGGGAATGCGGGCTGGGGCACTCGGGCCGCTAGCCTGCTGCCGCCATGCTCGAACGCTTCCGCCAGTTCTGGACCAACGTCTGGTCGCCCATCGGCGACCTCCTGCTGCGCCTCGGCGTCAGCCCCAACACAGTGACCCTCGTCGGCACCCTCGGCGTCTGCACGGGGGCGCTCGTTTTCTTCCCGCAGGGCTGGCTCTTCGCCGGCGTCCTGTTCATCACGGTGTTCGTCTTCAGCGACATGATCGACGGCTACATGGCCCGCACCAGCGGGCAGGTCTCGCCGTTCGGCGCCTTCCTCGACTCGACCCTCGACCGGATCGGCGACGCGGCGATCTTCGGCGGCCTGGCGATGTACTACGTCGGCCCGGGCGACAACAGCGGGGTCGCCGCGCTCGCGATCTACTGCCTCTCGATGGGCTCGGTCACGTCCTACGCCCGGGCCCGTGCCGAGTCGCTCGGGATGCAGGCCAAGGTCGGCATCGCCGAGCGCTCCGACCGGCTCGTGCTGATCCTGGCCGTCACGGGCCTGGCCGATCTGCTCCGGCTCCTCGGCGTCGACGACCGGGTGATGTGGCTGATCCCGATCGCTCTCGGGCTCCTGGCCGTGGCCAGCACGATCACGGTGGTGCAACGGATCCTCGTCGTACGTCGGCAGGCGCTCGCCCCGCAGCCCCCCACCGAATAGGGGTGGCAGACCCGGCCGCCTAGAATCGAGGCATGGCTGAGAGCACCACCGAGACGACAGCGACCACTGGCCCGGGCACCGGCACCATCCGCGTGAAGCGCGGCATGGCCGAGATGCTCAAGGGCGGCGTGATCATGGACGTCGTCACCGCCGACCAGGCGAAGATCGCCGAGGACGCCGGCGCCGTCGCCGTGATGGCGCTGGAGCGCGTCCCGGCCGACATCCGCGCCCAGGGCGGCGTCTCCCGGATGAGCGACCCCGACATGATCGACGGCATCATCGAGACCGTCTCGATCCCGGTGATGGCCAAGGCCCGCATCGGCCACTTCGCCGAGGCCCAGGTGCTCCAGAGCCTCGGGGTCGACTACATCGACGAGTCCGAGGTGCTCACCCCCGCCGACTACGCGCACCACATCGACAAGTGGCAGTTCAACGTGCCCTTCGTGTGCGGCGCGACCAACCTCGGTGAGGCGCTGCGCCGGATCACCGAGGGCGCGGCGATGATCCGGTCCAAGGGCGAGGCCGGCACCGGCGACGTCTCCAACGCGGTCACCCACATGCGCACGATCCGCGCCGAGCTGCGTCGCCTCCACGGCCTCAGCGAGGACGAGCTGTACGTCGCGGCCAAGGAGCTCCAGGCGCCGTACGACCTGGTCCGCGAGGTCGCCGCTGCCGGCAGGCTGCCGGTGGTGCTGTTCACCGCGGGTGGCATCGCCACCCCGGCCGACGCCGCGATGATGATGCAGCTCGGTGCCGAGGGTGTCTTCGTCGGCTCCGGCATCTTCAAGTCGGGCAACCCGGCGCAGCGCGCCGAGGCGATCGTGAAGGCCACGACCTTCTACGACGACCCCGACGTGGTCGCCAAGGTCAGCCGTGGGCTGGGCGAGGCCATGGTCGGCATCAACGTCGACGAGATCCCCCAGCCGCACCGCCTCGCCGAGCGCGGCTGGTAGGCCGCGCCCGCATCGGATGAGCCCCCACGTCGGAGTCTTCGCGCTGCAGGGCGACGTGCGTGAGCACCTCCGCGTGCTCGCGTCCCTGGGGGCGACGGCGACCGGCGTACGACGGGTGGCCGAGCTCGACGCCTGCGACGGCCTGGTCATCCCGGGCGGCGAGTCGACGACCATGTTCAAGCTCGCCCGCACGTTCGACCTGTTCGAGCCGATCCGGCAGCGGATCAAGGAGGGCATGCCGGTCTTCGGCACCTGTGCCGGGATGATCATGCTGGCCGACCGGATCGAGGACGGCACGGCCGACCAGGAGACCCTCGGGGGGCTCGACATCACGGTGCGCCGCAACGCCTTCGGCCGCCAGGTCGACTCCTTCGAGGGCGACGTCTCCTTCGCCGGGCTCGACGACCCGGTGCACGCGGTGTTCATCCGCGCGCCCTGGGTCGAGGACACCGGCCCCGAGGTCGAGGTGCTCGCCCGGGTCGACGACACGGTCGCAGGTGGGGCGCCCGACGGTGCCGCCGGTAGGATCGTCGCGGTCCGGCAGCGGTCGCTGATGGCGACCTCCTTCCACCCGGAGGTGGACGGCGACGGCCGCATCCATCGGCTGTTCCTGGACCTGATCGACTGACCCGAGCTACGCCGCCCCACCAGCGCAAGAAGAGGAAGCATGTCCGGCCACTCCAAATGGGCGACCACGAAGCACAAGAAGGCCGTCATCGACGCCCGCCGCGGCAAGATGTTCGCCAAGCTGATCAAGAACATCGAGGTCGCTGCCCGGATGGGCGGTGGTGACATCGCCGGCAACCCGACGCTCTACGACGCCATCCAGAAGGCCAAGAAGTCGTCGGTCCCCAACGACAACATCGACCGTGCGGTCAAGCGCGGCTCGGGCGCCGAGGCGGGCGGCGCGGAGTACTCCACGATCATGTACGAGGTCTACGGACCCCAGGGTGTGGCCTTCCTCGTCGAGTGCCTCACCGACAACCGGAACCGCGCCGCGATGGAGGTCCGCACCGCCGTGACCCGCAACGGCGGCACCATGGCCGACCCCGGGTCCGTGTCGCGGCTGTTCAACCGCAAGGGCGTCGTGATCGTGCCGAAGACGCAGGAGGCCCGCGAGGTCGACGAGGACGCCGTCCTCGAGGCCGCCCTGGACGCCGGTGTCGAGGACGTCAACGACCTCGACGAGTCCTTCGAGGTCGTCTCCGAGGCGACGGACGTCGTGGCCGTACGCAGCGCGCTGCAGGAGTCCGAGATCGACTACGACTCCGCCGAGGTCCAGTTCGTCGCGAGCATGGACATCCCGGTCGACGCCGACGCGGCCGGCAAGGTGTTCCGCCTCGTCGACGCCCTGGAAGACCTCGACGACGTGCAGAACGTGTTCACCAACGTCGACGTCCCCGACGACGTGCTGGCCGAGCTTGATGCTTGACGCGGTGCCGGGTGCTGCGACGTACCTGTGCGCGTGTCGTACGCCGTCTCCGCGCCTGATCCGGCTAGCGTGACGTACGAACAGGTGTTCGGATGGCGGTACGGCGGAGGGTGACGACATGCGCGTGCTGGGGATCGACCCCGGGCTGACCCGCTGCGGCATGGGTGTGGTCGAAGGAAGCGTCGGTCGGCCCCTGCGGCTGGTCGACGTCAACGTGCTCCGCACCTCGGCCGACGAGCACGTCTCCCAGCGCCTGGTCCACATCGAGCGCGGCATCGAGGCGTGGCTCGACGAGCACCGGCCCGACGCGGTGGCGATCGAGCGGGTCTTCGCCCGCTCCGACTCCAGCACGATCATGGGCACCGCGCAGGCCAGCGGCATCGCGATGGTCGTCGCCGCCCGGCGCGGGCTGCCGATCGCGCTCCACACCCCGAGCGAGGTCAAGGCGGCGGTGTCGGGCAGCGGTCGCGCCGACAAGGCCCAGGTCGGAGCGATGGTGACCCGCATCCTGCGGCTCGAGGCCCCGCCCAAGCCCGCCGATGCCGCCGACGCGCTGGCCCTGGCCATCACCCACATCTGGCGTGGAGGAGCCCAGGCTCGCATCGACGCCGCCCTCGCGGCAGCGGGGGTCTCCACAGGCTCGACCACGGGAAGGTCCCGGAGATGATCGCGTTCGTGCGCGGCGAGGTCGCCGCCCTCACTCTCACCAGCGCGGTCCTCGAGGTCGGCGGGGTGGGCCTCGAGCTGCTGTGTACGCCGAACACCCTCGCCGAGCTGCGGGTCGGCCAGGTCGCCGCGCTGCCGACGTCGATGGTGGTGCGCGAGGACTCCCTGACCCTGTTCGGCTTCGCCGACGACGACGAGAAGCAGGTCTTCGAGCTGGTCCAGACCGCCAGCGGTGTCGGGCCCAAGCTGGCCCAGGCGATGCTCGCCGTGCTCACGCCCGACGCCGTACGCCGTGCGGTCGCCGGCGACGACGTGCGCACCCTCACCGCGGTCCCTGGCATCGGCCAGAAGGGCGCGCAGCGGATCATCCTCGAGCTCAAGGACCGGATCGGCAGTCCGGCGTCGAGCGGTGCGGCGCCGCGCCTGCAGGTCTCCGAGCCGTGGCGTGAGCAGGTGCGGCAAGGACTCGTCGGGCTCGGCTGGTCGGCCAAGGACGCCGACCAGGCGATCGAGGCAGTCGCCGACCAGGTCTCGACGAGCTCGACCGCCGACGGCACCCCCGACGTCGCCGCCCTGCTCCGCGCGGCCCTCCGCAGCCTGAGCAGGGCCTGACGTGACCCCTCGAGACGAGCTCGAGGCGCACGAGGAGGCCTACCTCACCTCGTTGACCACCGCCGAGGCCGAGGGCGACGAGCGTGCGGTCGAAGCCGCGCTCCGTCCGCGCACCCTCGACGAGGTGATCGGTCAGGCGCGGGTCCGCGAGCAGCTCGGGCTGGTGCTCGAAGCCGCCCGGCGCCGCGGCCGGGCCTCCGACCACGTGCTGCTCTCCGGGCCGCCCGGCCTCGGCAAGACCACGCTGGCGATGATCATCGCCCATGAGATGTCCACGCCCCTCCGCGTGACGAGCGGCCCTGCGATCACCCACGCCGGCGACCTGGCGGCGATCCTGTCGGGCCTCAACGACGGAGACGTCCTCTTCGTCGACGAGATCCACCGGATGTCACGGCCGGCCGAGGAGATGCTCTACCTCGCGATGGAGGACTTCCGGGTCGACGTGGTGATCGGCAAGGGACCCGGCGCCACCGCCATCCCGCTCGAGATCCCGCCGTTCACGCTCGTCGGCGCCACCACCCGGGCCGGTCTCCTCCCCGGGCCCCTGCGCGACCGGTTCGGCTTCACCGCCCAGCTGGAGTTCTACGAGGCCGACGAGCTCGACACCATCATCCGGCGATCCGCGGGGCTGCTCGGAGTCGAGGCCGAGAGCGCTGGCACCGCCGAGATCGCCTCCCGCTCACGCGGCACGCCCCGGATCGCCAACCGGCTGCTCCGCCGCGTCCGCGACTACGCCCAGGTCCGCGCCGACGGCGTGGTCACCCGCGACATCGCCCACGCCGCCCTCGACCTCTACGAGGTCGACGCACTGGGGCTCGACCGCCTCGACCGGGCCGTCCTCGACGCGCTGTGTCGCCGCTTCGGTGGTGGTCCCGTCGGAGTCTCCACCCTCGCGGTGGCGGTCGGCGAGGAGCGCGAGACGGTCGAAGAGGTCGCCGAGCCGTTCCTGGTCCGCAACGGATTCCTCGCCCGTACGCCGCGCGGCCGGGTCGCGACGCGGGCCGCCTGGGACCACCTCGGCCTGGTTGCGCCACCGGAGCATCCGATCGACCGGGCGGGCGAGGCCACCCTCTTCGAGTCGTGATTCGGGGTGGTCCCACCCACCCGGTTACACTTCACCTTCGGTCGGCCCGACCCGTGTGTCGGCGGCCCGCAACCGCCCCCATCAAAGTCGAAGGACAGTCGTGAACTCGCTGGTGACGTTCCTGCCCTTGGTCGGGATCGCGCTGCTGTTCTGGTATCTCTTCGTCCGGCCCGCCCAGCGGCGGCAGCGCGAGATGGGGAGCATGCAGCGTGCCCTGGCCGTGGGTGACGAGGTCATGCTGACCTCGGGCATCTTCGGCACGGTCACCGCCTTGGAGGACGACAGAATCGCCCTGCAGGTCGCCGACGGTGTGATCATGAAGGTCACCCGCGCCGCGATCGGTCAGGTGACCCCCCCGACGCAGTCACTGGACGAGGAAGCAGAGCTCACCGGCCACCCGGTCGACGAGCCGGAGGAGAAGTAGTCGATGGCACGCAAGAGCGCTCGCCCGGGGCGCACCGTCACGGTGTTCTTCATGGTGCTGGCCGTGGCCTACGCCCTGGTCGCCCTGATCGGGACCTGGAAGCCCGCCCTCGGCCTCGATCTCGAGGGGGGCACCCAGATCACGTTGACGGCCAAGGACGGCCAGAACGTGAGCAAGGACAACCTCAACGAGGCGGCCAACATCATCGACAGCCGTGTCAACGGCTCCGGTGTCACCGAGGCGACGGTCAACACCCAGGGCAACAACGAGATCGTGGTGCAGGTGCCGGGCCCGACGAAGAACAGCCTGGTCGACACCGTCGTACGTCAGGCACAGCTGCGCTTCCGCCTGGTCGCCCAGGTGCCCCCGAGCCCCGGCACCACCACGCCGCAGCAGCCCACGACCTCGCCCGGCGCCGGCGTGACCCTGCCGCCGAGCCCCGGCCCCACGAGCACCAAGCCCACCGCGAAGCCCTCCGGGAAGAACCGGCCGCCGGCCCTGCTCGGCAAGAACCAGAACAGCCAGACGACCAGGCAGCCCAGCAAGAAGCCCTCGAAGGCCCCGACCACGTCGACCCCGAGCCCGAAGCCCACACCGGGCGGCAACGTCCCGACCTCCACCAGCGAGGTGCACTACACGCCCGCGAACAAGGCGGCCTACCAGGACGCGCTCACCTGGATGAAGAACCCCGACCCTCAGTCGGTCGCCGTCTACAACGCCTTCACCTGCCCGCCGGCCACGCCGGTGGACGACAACCCGACCATCCCGCTGGTCACCTGCGACGCGCAGAACAACAAGTACCTGCTCTCACCCGCCCTGATCGAGGGCACGAGCATCGACTCCGCCTCGGCAGGCATCCCCCAGAACCAGGTGCAGTGGGCCGTCAACATCCAGCTCGACAACACCGGCGCCGACGTCCAGCGCAAGCTGTCCACGGCGATGGCCGGCGACCAGACGCAGCTGTTCGCGATCGTGCTCGACGGAACGGTGATCTCCACCCCGTTCTTCCAGCAGCCCATCACCAACGGCACCTCGCAGATCACCGGCAACTTCACCGAGACGGCGGCCAAGAGCCTCGCCACCAGCCTGAAGTACGGCGCGCTGCCGATCACGTTCGACTCGAGCAAGACCAACATCCAGACCATCGGTCCCTCGCTCGCGGGTGACCAGCTGCGGGCGGGCATCACGGCCGGGCTCCTGGGCCTGCTCCTGGTGATGCTGTACTGCCTGGTCTACTACCGCGGTCTCGGGCTGGTCGTCATCGCGTCGCTGCTGGTCGCGGGAGCCACGACGTACGCGATGGTGCTGCTGCTGGCCAAGAGCGCGGGCTTCACGCTCACCCTTCCCGGCATCGCCGGACTGATCGTCGCGGTCGGCATCACCGCCGACTCGTTCATCGTGTACTTCGAACGCATACGTGACGAGATGAGAGGCGGCAAGTCGATGCGGGTCGCGGTCGAGGCCGGCTGGATCCGGGCTCGGGCGACCTGTCTGGCGGCCGACTCGGTGTCGATCCTCGCGGCGGTCGTGCTCTACATCTTCGCGGCCGGAGTGGTGAAGGGCTTCGCCTTCGCGCTCGGCCTCTCGACGATCATCGACCTCGTGGTCTTCTTCTGGTTCACCCACCCGATGGTGTCGTGGCTGGCCCGGTTCCCGTTCTTCTACAAGGGGCACAAGCTCTCCGGGCTGGATGCGGAGAACCTCGGCCTCGATCGTCTTCCGGCAGGAGGGAGGGCCTGATGGGCAAGTTCAGCCGTCTCGGCAACGACCTCTACTCCGGCAAGAGGTCGATCGACTTCGTCGGTCGCACCCGCCTGTGGTTCGCCATCTCGGGCGTCATCATCATCGCCGCCGTGCTCGGGCTCTACTTCAAGGGCCTCAACTACGGCATCGAGTTCGTCGGAGGCGCGCAGTACACCGTCTCGGTCCCCAGTGGCGAGATGACGCAGGGCAACGCCGACAAGCTCCGCAACGCCGTGTCCGGGACCGGCATCGATGCGGCCCAGCAGGTCGTCGTCACCACGGCCGGCAAGAACTCCATCCTCGTCGAGACCGAGCCGCTCACGCCGGCCGAGACCGCGACGATCTCCTCCACCATCCAGTCCACGGCCGGGGTCACCAAGGCCGACATCTCCATCGACGAGATCGGCCCCAGCTGGGGCAAGGAGGTCGCCAAACGGTCGATCACCGGACTCATCGTGTTCCTGATCCTGGTGGTGCTGCTGATCTGGGGGTACTTCCGACAATGGAAGATGTCGGTGGCCGCCATCGTCGCCCTGATCCACGACCTGATCATCACCGTCGGGATCTATGCCCTGTCCGGCTTCGAGGTGACACCCGCGACGGTCACGGGCGTGCTGACCATCCTCGGCTTCTCGCTCTACGACACGGTGGTCGTGTTCGACAAGGTGCGTGAGAACACCAAGAACCTCCGCGAGAGCCATCAGACCTATGCCGAGGCGGCGAACCTCGCGGTCAACCAGACGCTGGTGCGCTCCATCAACACCTCGATCGTGGCCCTGATCCCGGTCGGGGCGATCCTCTACGTCGGTGCGGTCCAGCTCGGCAACGGGGCGCTGAAGGACCTCGCCCTGGCGCTCTTCGTCGGCATGGCTGCCGGCGCCTACTCCTCGATCTTCATCGCGACTCCGTTGCTCGCCTACCTGAAGATGCGCGAGCCCGCTCTGCAGGAGCAGGAGAAGCGGATCAAGGCCCGGCGCCGTCATCAGGTCGATCCCTACGCCTCGGTGCCCGCCTACTCCGACGACCTGCCGATCGCCGCAGACCCCAACCAGGCTCCGGTCCGGGGCGAACGGCGAGCCGGCGGCGACCCCGTCCGGAGGCAATCGCCCGCTCCCCTCGACCGACGCGGTCGGCCGCGGGCGCGTCGTACCCCCGTCGCGGGGGCCGGTGGCACCGAGCCCGGCCTCCGGGCGCGTACAGCCCACGCGGCAGACGAGGTCCAAACGGGGCAAGAAGTGACCCCATCCGGCACGGTCGATGCCGGTGCGCTCCTGCGTGACCTGGTCATCGACGTCCCGGACTTCCCCGAGCCCGGTGTGGTGTTCAAGGACATCACCCCGATGCTCGCCGACCCCGCCGCGTTCGGCGCGGTGATCGAGGCCCTGGCCGCTGCCGGTCGCGACGAGTCGGGCCGGTCGGTGGTCGACCACGTGGTCGGCATGGAGGCGCGCGGGTTCATCCTCGCCGCGCCGGTGGCGCTCGCCCTCGGTGCCGGCTTCGTCCCGGTGCGCAAGGCCGGCAAGCTGCCCCGGGAGGCGTACGCCGAGACCTACGCGCTCGAGTACGCCGAGGCCACCCTGGAGATCCACCGCGACGGCCTGCGCCCCGGGGACCGGGTGCTGCTGGTCGACGACGTCCTCGCCACCGGCGGGACCGTCACGGCCACTCGCCGCCTGGTCGAGAGGTGCGGCGCCGTCCCCCACGGCGTCGCCGTGCTGATGGACCTGAGCTTCCTGCCGGGTCGGCAGGCTGTCGGAGACCTGCCCCTCACCAGCCTGATGACCGTCTGAGCGCTGTCGGGCGAGCCTGCGGGCCGTGCTCGACGGCCCGTAGACTCGACGTATGGCGAGCGAGGGCAGTCTCCCCGCGGCACCGGAGCGTGCCGCGACCTCTGCGCGCGACCGTGCCGTCGACCGGCTCCCCTCCCGCCGCGCGATGCGGAACCGGCTGGCCAGGATGGGCGCCCGGAGCCCGGGGGAGAAGCCCGAGCTCGAGCCGCTGTTCCGCTCCGTGCGCGTCAACCACCCGAAGGCCGACCTCGGCCTGATCGAGCGCGCCTACCGCACCGCCGAGGAGCTCCACGGCTCGCAGATGCGCAAGAGCGGCGACCCCTACATCACCCACCCGCTCGCCGTGGCCACGATCCTGGCCGACATCGGCATGACGGAGCCGACCCTCGTCGCCGCCCTGCTCCACGACACCGTCGAGGACACGTCGTACACCCTCGACCAGCTCCGCACCGACTTCGGCGACGAGGTCGCCGTGCTGGTCGACGGCGTGACCAAGCTCGAGAAGGTGCAGTACGGCGACTCCGCGCAGGCCGAGACGATCCGCAAGATGATCGTGGCGATGTCTCGCGACATCCGGGTCCTGGTGATCAAGCTCGCCGACCGCCTCCACAACATGCGCACCGTGCGTTACGTCAAGCAGTCGACGCAGGAGCGGCAGGCCACGGAGTCGCTCGACGTCTACGCCCCGCTGGCCCACCGGCTGGGCATGAACACCATCAAGTGGGAGCTCGAGGACCTCGCGTTCGCCACCCTCCACCCCAAGATCTACGACGAGATCGTGCGGATGGTGGCCGAGCGGGCGCCGTCCCGCGACCAGTTCCTCACCCAGGTCATCGAGCAGGTCGAGCAGGACCTCAAGGACGCCAAGGTCAAGGCCGTGGTCCGCGGCCGACCGAAGCACTACTACTCGATCTACCAGAAGATGATCGTCGGCGGCCGAGACTTCACCGACATCTACGACCTGGTGGGCCTGAGGATCCTGGTCGAGGAGGACCGCGACTGCTACTCCGCGCTCGGCGTCATCCACGCGCGCTGGAACCCGGTGCTCGGCCGGTTCAAGGACTACGTCGCGATGCCGAAGTTCAACATGTACCAGTCGCTGCACACGACCGTGATCGGCCCGCAGGGCAAGCCGGTCGAGATGCAGATCCGCACCCAGTCCATGCACCGCCGCGCGGAGTACGGCGTCGCGGCCCACTGGAAGTACAAGGAGAACGGCCGTTCCGGCGTCGACACCGAGCGGCTCGGCGACCTCGACGACATGAACTGGGTCCGCCAGCTCCTCGACTGGCAGAGCGAGGTCGAGGACCCCGGTGAGTTCCTCGAGTCGCTGCGCTTCGAGATCAACCGGGCCGAGGTCTTCGTGTTCACCCCGCGCGGCGACGTGATCGCGCTGCCGGTCGGCGCGACGCCGGTCGACTTCGCCTACGCCGTGCACACCGAGGTCGGGCACCGCACGATCGGCGCGCGGGTCAACGGCCGGCTCGTCCCGCTCGAGTCGACGCTCGACAACTCCGACGTGGTCGAGATCTTCACGTCCAAGGCCGAGACCGCCGCACCGTCGCGCGACTGGCTGGGCTTCGTGAAGTCCCAGCGCGCCCGCAGCAAGATCAAGCAGTGGTTCACCAAGGAGCGGCGCGAGGAGGCGATCGAGCGCGGCAAGGACCAGATCGCCAAGCTCATGCGCAAGGAGGGTCAGCCGCTCAAGCGGGTGCTGTCCCACGAGTCGCTGACCGAGGCGGCGGTCCACTTCCGGCTGGCCGACGTCTCGGCTCTCTACGCGTCGGTGGGCGAGGGCAACCTCAGCGCGCAGGCCGTCGTACGCCGGGTGATCGAGCTGCACGGCGGCGAGGACGGCGCGGCGGAGGACCTCTCCGAGGGCGTCAGCATCACCGCGACCCGTCCCCGCGCGAAGGCCTCCGCCCCTGGTGACTCCGGGGTGATCGTCAAGGGTGCCCCCGAGGTCTGGGTGAAGCTCGCGAAGTGCTGCACGCCGGTGCCCCCGGACGCGATCCTCGGGTTCGTGACCAAGGGCGGCGGGGTGTCGGTGCACCGCCGCGACTGCACCAACGCCGCCGAGCTCCAGCGGCAGCCCGAGCGTCTGCTCGACGTCGAGTGGGCACCCAGCGGTCGCTCGACCTTCCTGGTCAACATCCAGGTCGAGGCGATCGACCGGTCCCGCCTGCTCTCCGACATCACGATGGTCCTCTCGGACGCACACGTGAACATCCTCAGCGCAACGCTCTCCACCGGCCGCGACCGCGTCGCCAAGAGCCGCTTCACCTTCGAGATGGCCGAGGCCAAGCACCTCGACACCGTCCTCCGCGCCGTCCGCGGCGTCCCCGGCGTCTTCGACGCCTACCGCGTCACCCAGTGATCGGCCGCGCACCGGGGGGTTTCATCATGTGATGTAGGCGAGCCGCCGCTTCACATGGCGAATTCACCATGTGAAGCGGAGGTTCAGCACCTTCACATGATGAAACCGGGAAACCCGAGCCTTCAGCCGCTGTAGTCGGCGGAGGCGCGCTGCGCCATCTCGAGGAACGCGCGGCGGGACGCGAGGTTCTCCTCCAGATCGGCGATCCTCCTCGGGTCACCGGCCGCGCGGGCCTTCTCCAGGTCGGACTCGACCTTGCCGATCGCCTGCTCGAGCTTGGCGACCATGTCGTCGGCACGGGCGGACTTCTCCGGGTCCGACTTGCGCCACTGCTCCTCCTCGAGACCGCGGATCTCCTGCTCGACGGCCCGCATCCGGTCCTCCAGCGGGCGGATCTTGTCGCGCGGCACCTTGCCGATGGTGTCCCATCGCTCCGAGAGGTCGCGGATCGCCCGCTTGGCGGCCGCCACGTCGGTGACCGGCAGCAGGGCCTCCGCCTCGACCAGGAGCTTCTCCTTGGCCTCGGCGTTGGCCGCGAACTCCGAGTCCTGGGCCGCCATGGCCTCGTCGCGGGCCCCGAAGAAGGTGTCCTGTGCGGCGCGGAACCGGGCCCAGAGGGCGTCCTCGACGTCGCGGGGCGCCGGCCCGGCGGCCTTCCACTGCCGCATCAGGTCGCGGTACGTCGACGCGGTCGGCCCCCATTCACGGGAGCGGGCGAGCGACTCGGCCTCCTTGACCAGACGCTGCTTGACCACCTTGGCGCTCTCACGCTTCTCGCTCTGCTCGGCGAAGTGGGCCTTCCGGCGCCGCGTGTACGCCGTGCGGGCGCTGGAGAACCGCTTCCACAGTGCGTCGTCCGAGGCCCGGTCGATCCGGGGGAGTGCCTTCCACTCGTCCAACAGCTGTCGCAGCTTGTTCGCGCCGTTGCGCCAGTCGTTGCCCTCGCCGAGCTTCTCGGCCTCGCCGACCAGTCGCTCCTTCTCCACCTTCGCGGCGGCGGTCTTCTCGGCGCGCTCCGCGCGCCGTGCCTGCCGCTGCTGCGAGATCACGGGGCCGAGCGCGTCGAGCCGGCCGACCAGGGCCGTCAGGTCACCCACCGCGTGGGCGTCGACCACCTGCGGACGGAGGTTGCGCACCGACTCGGCCGCCTCGTCGGGTGACAGCACGGCCGCCTGGACCCGCTGCTCCAGCAGGTGCACGCTGCCGGCCAGCTCGTCGTACCGCTTGCTGTAGAACGTCAGCGCCTCCTCGGGTGTCCCCTCGGGGTACTGCCCGACGGCGCGCTCGCCGTCAGCCACTCTGACGTAGACGGTTCCGTCCTCGGCGACGCGTCCCCACTCGCTCGTCGTCACTGTTTCCTCTTCACTCCCGTCGGCAACGCCCCATGCTAGCGACGCACCGGGCGGTCGATAGTCTGCCGGGGTGCTGATCGCCGGGTTCCCAGCGGGTTCGTGGGCCGCGAACTGCTACGTCGTGGCCACCGGTCCCGGCGCAGAGTGCGTGGTGGTCGACCCGGGGCAGGACGCCGCCCCCGGCGTCGCGGACATCGTGCGCGAGCACCACCTCAAACCGGTCGCGGTCCTGCTCACGCACGGTCACATCGACCACATGTGGTCGGTCACGCCGGTGGCGGGCACCTACGACGCCACGGCCTGGATCCACCCGGCCGACCGCCACCTGCTCACCGACCCCATGGCCGGCATCTCGCGTGAGACCGCCGCGATGCTGCTCGGTGGCCGCTATGAGTTCGTCGAGCCCGACGACGTCGCCGAGCTGGCCGACGGCTCGCGCCTCGAGCTGGCCGGCCTCACGGTCACGGTCGACCACACGCCCGGCCACACCGAGGGCTCGGTGACCTTCCGTACGCCGTACGACGGCGACGACGTCTCCGATGTGATGTTCTCGGGCGATCTCCTGTTCGCCGGCTCGATCGGTCGCACCGACCTCCCCGGCGGCGACCACGCGACGATGCTCGAGACCCTCCGCGCCAAGGTGCTCACCCTCCCCGACGACGTCGTGGTGCTGCCAGGTCACGGTGAGCAGACCTCCATCGGACGCGAGCGCGCCACCAACCCGTTCCTGCTCGACCTCGTCGACGGCGGCGCGGCCGGCCAGGTCACCCGAGGACTCTGACCATGGCCCGTCCCACGCCGCTCAGCGGCTTCCCCGAGCTGCTTCCTGGTGCCCGCGTCGTCGAGCGCGAGGTGAGCGCCTCCCTGGCGCACACCTTCGAGCTGCACGGCTTCGCCAACATCGAGACCCGCGCGGTCGAGCCGCTCGACCGTCTCGCCAAGGGCGGCGAGATCGACAAGGAGATCTACGTCCTGCGGCGGATGCAGTCGACGGACGCCGGCGACGACACGGGTCTGGGGATGCACTTCGACCTCACGGTTCCCTTCGCCCGCTACGTGCTGGAGAACGCCGGGCACCTCGAGTTCCCGTTCCGGCGCTTCCAGATCCAACCGGCCTGGCGCGGCGAGCGCCCGCAGGAGGGTCGCTACCGCCAGTTCACCCAGGCCGACATCGACATCGTCGGCCGCGACGAGCTGCCCTTCCACCACGACGTGGAGGTGATGCGGGTGATGGTGCAGGCGCTCGGCGCACTTCCGCTGCCGCCGTTGTCGTTCCAGGTGAACAACCGCAAGCTGATCCAGGGCTTCTACCGCGGGCTCGGAATCCCCGACGTGATGGCCGCCATCCGTGCCATCGACAAGCTCGACAAGGTCGCGCCCGACGCGGTGGCCGGACTGCTCGTCGAGGACGCCGGCGCGACGCCCGAGCAGGCACGGCGCTGTCTGGAGCTGGCGACGATCCGGGTTTCCGACAGCTCGGTCGTCGAGCGCGTCAAGGGCCTCGGTGTCAGCGACGACCTGCTCGACCGGGGCCTCGCCGAGCTCTCGGCCGTGCTCGAGGGCTGCGCCGACGTCGTGGGTGGACGGGTCACGGTCGAGGCCAACCTCCGCATCGCGCGGGGCCTCGACTACTACACCGGCACCGTCGTCGAGATCTTCATGGCGGGCTACGAACGACTGAAGTCGGTGGGTGGCGGCGGACGCTACGACGCGCTCGCCGACGACGGCCGTACGACGTACCCCGGCGTGGGCATCTCCTTCGGCCTCTCGCGCACCCTGGTGCCGCTGATCTCCGAAGGTGTCCTCGCGGGCAGCCGGGCCGTGCCCAGCGCGGTCCTGGTCGCCCTCGCCGACGAGGAGAGCCGCCCGGGCAGCGAGCGGATCGCCGACGCGTTGCGTCGTCGAGGCATCCCGTGCGAGGTCGCGGCGAGCCCCCAGAAGTACGGTCGTCAGATCCGCGCTGCCGAGCGGCGCGGCATCCCGTTCGTCTGGTTCCCTGCTCAAGGGAGTGGCGACGGACTCTCCGACCAGGTCAAGGACATCCGCTCGGGTGACCAGGTAGACGCCGACCCGGCTTCCTGGTCGCCGCCCGACGCCGACCTCCGCCCCACGATCATCTCGACCTCGCTCGACACAGGCCTCACCCCCGACACCCAGGAGAATTCCTCGTGATCCGCACGCACGACGCCGGAACGCTCACCGCAGCGAACGTGGGGGAGACCGTGACGCTTGCCGGCTGGGTGGCCCGCCGGCGCGACCACGGCGGGGTCGCCTTCATCGACCTGCGCGAGGCCAGCGGTGTCGCCCAGGTCGTGATCCGCGACGAGGCGGTGGCTCACTCGCTGCGCAGCGAGTACTGCCTCGCGGTCACCGGAGAGGTCGCGGAGCGACCCGAGGGCAACGCCAACCCGGCCCTGCCGTCGGGCGAGATCGAGGTCATCGCCGCGGACGTCGAGGTGCTGAACCCGAGCGCCGTCCTGCCGTTCCCGATCGACGACGCGGGGTCGCAGAAGGGCGGCGACGTCGGCGAGGAGGCGCGGCTCAAGCACCGCTACCTGGACCTGCGCCGCAGCGGTCCGGCGGCAGCGATCCGGCTGCGCAGCAAGGTGAACAAGGCCGCGCGCGACGTCCTCGACGACCACGGTTTCGTCGAGATCGAGACGCCCACCCTGACCCGGTCCACGCCCGAGGGTGCCCGCGACTTCCTGGTCCCGGCGCGGCTGCAGCCCGGATCCTGGTACGCCCTGCCGCAGAGCCCGCAGCTGTTCAAGCAGCTGCTCATGGTGGCCGGGATGGAGCGGTACTACCAGATCGCGCGGTGCTACCGCGACGAGGACTTCCGGGCCGACCGGCAGCCGGAGTTCACCCAGCTCGACATCGAGATGAGCTTCGTCGACCAGGACGACGTGATCGCCGTCGCCGAGGACGTGCTCGTCTCGCTCTGGCAGCTGATCGGGTACGACGTGCCGACGCCGCTGCCGCGGATGACGTACGCCGAGGCCATGGCCCGGTTCGGGTCCGACAAGCCGGACCTGCGGATGGGTCAGGAGCTCGTCGACTGCACGACGTACTTCGCCGACACGCCCTTCCGGGTCTTCCAGGCGCCTTACGTCGGCGCGGTCGTGATGCCCGGGGGCGGCGACCAACCGCGCCGGCAGTTCGACGCCTGGCAGGAGTGGGCCAAGCAGCGGGGCGCCCGCGGGCTCGCGTACGTCACGATCGCCGCCGACGGCGAGCTCGGTGGACCCGTGGCGAAGAACCTCGGTGACGATGAGCGGGCCGGTCTGGCCGCCCACGTCGGAGCGGGCCCGGGCGACTGCGTCTTCTTCGCCGCCGGAGCCGTCAAGCAGAGCCGGGCACTCCTCGGTGCGGCACGTCTCGAGATCGGACGCCGATGTGCCCTGATCGACGAGGACGCCTGGAGCTTCCTCTGGGTGGTCGACGCGCCGTTGTTCGAGCCGGCCGACGAGGCGACCGCGGCGGGAGACGTCGCCGTCGGCAGCGGCCAGTGGACCGCCGTCCACCACGCCTTCACCTCGCCCCAGGACCTCGAGACCTTCGACCAGGACCCAGGGAGCGCCCTCGCCTGGGCCTACGACATCGTCTGCAACGGCAACGAGATCGGCGGCGGCTCGATCCGTATCCACCGAGGCGACATCCAGCGGCGGGTGTTCGCCGTGATGGGCCTCGACGAGGCCGAGTCTCAGGAGAAGTTCGGCTTCCTCCTCGACGCCTTTCAGTACGGCGCGCCGCCGCACGGCGGCATCGCCTTCGGCTGGGACCGGATCGTGGCGCTCCTGTCGCGGTCGGAGTCCATCCGCGACGTGATCGCCTTTCCGAAGTCGGGCGGCGGCTTCGATCCGCTGACCGGTGCCCCGGCCCAGATCACAATCGCGCAACGGCGAGAAGCAGGTGTCGACTCACGCCCCGAGGTGGGCACCCCCTGAGACGGAATCGTTACCTCGGGCCACCTTGAAATCACTTGACCTTCATCTAGAGTCCGTTTCGGCCCGGTCCCGTGACCTGCCTTACCCGGCAGCGCTCGTTCCGGGGTCCGTGCCGACGAACGATCTTCTAGGTGCAAGAAAGGTTGGCCATGGGTCTGAGTGCGACAGAGCTGGCTGAAGGTCCGGTTGGGACACAAGAAGCCCCCGAAGGTCAGAAGCTCGCCGGCCGGTCGCCCACTCAGATCGCGTTCGAACGCCTCCGCAAGGACAAGACGGCGATCGTCTGCTCGATCATCGTCTTCCTGCTGGTCATGGCGGCCATCCTGGCACCGTGGATCTGCAAGGTCCTGAGCATCTATCCGACCACCGCGTCGGCGCCGTACAACGCCAGCGACGTGCTGGACTTCGAGACGGGTCTGCCCAAGAACGGCCCGCCGAACTTCGGCTTCTGGGCGGCTCACCCGCTCGGCCTCGCCCCGACCACCGGCGTGGACAACCTGGCACGGCTCCTCTACGGGCTCCGCACCGACCTCCTGATCGCGGTCGTGGCCACGGTGCTCAGCATCACCGTCGGCGTCGTCCTCGGGCTCCTCGCGGGGTTCTCCCACGGCTGGCCCGACCGGATCATCATGTTCATCACCGACCTGTTCCTCGCCTTCCCGTTCCTGCTCGGTGCCCTCGCGATGGCGCCGATCCTGGTCGAGCGGTTCGGCGGGGGCGACAACCTCAGCAAGCTCTACCGGGTCCAGTTCTTCGCCCTGGTCCTGATCCTCACCGTCTTCGGCTGGATGGCCCTGACCCGTCTGATCCGCGGGCAGGTGCTGTCGCTGCGCGAGCGCGAGTTCGTGATGGCGGCCCAGGTCATGGGCGTGCCGACGCGGAGGATCCTGTTCAAGGAGCTGCTTCCCAACCTGGTGGCGCCGATCGTGGTGGCGACCTCGTTGACCCTCCCGGGCCTGATCACCGCCGAGGCCGGTCTGTCGTTCCTCGGGATCGGGGTCAGTGGCTATCCCTCGCTCGGCCAGACCATCGCCGACGCGCAGAACTACTGGGACTCCTATCCGCTGTACCTCTGGGCGCCCGTGATCACCATCTGTTTGTTGGTCGTGTCCCTGAACCTGCTGGGTGACTCCATCAGGGACGCGTTCGACCCCAAGACTCGCCGGTGAGCAGTTTCACCGGGAGAAGTGCAACATCCACGAAAGGGTAGGCAATGCGGTTCAAATCACCGTTGATCGCCGTCTCTGCCGTCTCGATGTTGGCCCTGAGCGCCTGTGGCGGTTCCGGGTCATCGAGCGGTCAGGCCGGCTCGCAGGACAACAAGAATCTCGGTAATACCGGGAACACCACTGACGCCCTGGCGAAGGGTCCGGTCACCATCGCCGGCGCCCAGAAGGGCGGCACCGTGACGGTGTCGACGCTCGCCGGTCTGACGACCACTCTGGACCCGAGTGAGCTCTACTACACCGACGCCGACTCGTACATGTCCGGCCTGGTCACGCGCTCGCTCACCCAGTACAAGTACAACCCGACCACCAAGCAGATGGTCCTGGTGCCCGACCTGGCCACCGACCTCGGCAAGCACAACGACGACTTCACCCAGTGGCAGTTCACGATCCGTCCCGGTGTGAAGTACGAGAACGGCAAGACGGTCACCGCCAAGGACGTCGCCTTCGGCATGACCCGCTGCATGGACGTCGCGACCTTCCCGACCGGTCCGTGCCAGGTGTACTCGAACGTCTACTACAAGGGCGGCTCGACCTACAAGGGGATGTACACCGACCCCGGCTCGAAGTTCAAGGGCATCACGGTCAAGGGCAACACCGTCACGATCCACATGGCCCGCCCCTTCCCGGACATGCCGTACTGGGGTGCCTTCCCGGCGAACGGCCCCATCCCGAGCGGCAAGGCTTCGGACCCGAAGACCTACAAGAACCACCCGCTCTCGACCGGTCCCTACATGTTCAAGAGCTACAGCCTCGGCAAGAGCCTGGTGCTCGTGAAGAACCCCTACTGGAACGCAGCGACCGACCCGGCCCGCACCCAGTACCCCGACGAGTACGACTTCAAGTCGCAGGTGCCGCAGCGAGAAGACCGACCAGATCCTGCTCGCCGACACCGGCACCGGCCAGACCACGCTGACCTACGAGGACCTGCTGGCTCCTGACTACCAGAAGATGAAGGCGCAGTCACCGGAGCGTCTGACCCTCGGTGGCCAGCCGTGCACCTACTACTGGGCGCCGGACAACCGGAAGATCACCAACAAGCAGGTCCGGATGGCTCTGCAGTGGGCGTTCCCGTACAAGGACTACATCCTGGCGAGGAGCTTCATCCCGGGTGTCACCGCGATTCCCGCCAACCAGCTGATGCCCCCGGGCGTGCCGGGTCGCAGTGCCTTCAACGTCACCAACCACGGGGACTTCCAGACCGACCCCACCAAGGCGAAGGCGCTCCTGAAGTCGGCCGGCCAGCTCGGGTACGAGATCAAGTTCCTGTTCTCGACCGACGACCCGACCAGCGTCAAGGGCAAGGACGCCATCGTGAAGTCGCTCACCGAGTCCGGCTTCAAGGCCACCCCGGTGCCGACGACGGTTGCTGACTCGGCGACGGCGCGGGCCAACCCCAAGGAAGACATCAACGTCCGTTCGGCCGGCTGGTGCTCCGACTGGCCGTCCGGTGCGACCTGGTTGCCGCCCCTCTACCAGTCGACCAACCCGGACACGACGAACTCGCTGGGCAACAACCTGGCTGCGTTCAGCAACAAGTCCGTCGACTCGAAGATGACGGCGATCCAGTCGCTGCCGCTGGCGCAGCAGGGCGCTGCCTGGAACAACCTCGACAAGGAGATCACCCAGAAGTACTTCCCCTTGTTCCCGCTGTTCTACGGCGGCATCGCCCAGGCCCACGGATCCAAGATCCAGGGCGACTTCGATGACAACACCCTCGGTATGCCGACCTGGAAGAACATCTGGGTCTCGAAGTAGTACCGGGAGCTGGACAGATCGGTCGCTCCTGACCGGTCAGTCATCCGGGTGGTGGGGTACGGCGCACGCCGTACCCCACCACCCACCCCCACCGCACCCAACCGCTAGGAAGCAGAGATGACGGGATTCATCGTTCGCCGACTGCTCAGCTCGCTGCTCGTGGTCATCTTGACCTCGATGTTCGTGTTCGTTCTCTTCTTCAAGGGGCTCGGCGACAGTCCCGCCCGTAACTACTGTGAAAAGCTCGGCCACGGCACCTGCCGAACGGCCACCCTCGACTCCATCAAGCGGCAGATGGGGTTGGACAAACCCCTCGTGTACAACTACACGCAGTGGGCCAAGGGGATCTTCGTCGGGCGGAAGAACGTCTACCAGGACGGCAAGCTCTACGACTGCCCCGCTCCGTGCCTGGGCATCTCGATCACGACCGGCAACCCGGTCTGGACCGACCTCAAACAGAAGTACCCCGCGACCCTGATTCTGGCCGTCGGCGGCGCCACGATCTACCTGACCCTCGGGGTCTTCCTCGGCGCCATGGCGGCCCGATGGCGGGGAACACCGGCCGACCGATTACTGGTGGGCGGGACCCTGCTCGTCTCGTCGATCCCGTTCTACGTGATCGCGCTGCTTGCGTGGATCTATCTGTCCCTGCAGCTACAGATCTTCCCGAACACCGCCTACTACCCGATCACAGAGAATCCAGCCAAGACCGTCAGCTACATGATGTTGCCCTGGCTGGTGATCGGCCTGACCAACTGCACGTCGTACGCCCGGTTCACGCGAGGCCAGATGGTGGAGACCCTCAGCGAGGACTACATGCGCACCGCCCAGGCCAAGGGCGTGAGAACGAACAAGGTGCTGTTCAAGCACGCGCTGCGCGCGGCCATCGTGCCCGTGGTCACGATCTTCGGTATCGACTTCGCCACCCTCCTGGCCGGCACGATCTTCACCGAGCAGATCTTCGGTATCGATGGGATCGGTCACTGGGGTCTGCAGGCGCTCGGCACCCCGATCGACATCAACGTCATCAGCGCCACGGTGCTCGTGGCGGCGGTGCTGATCGTGGTCGCGAACCTGCTCGTCGATGTCCTCTACAGCTTCCTGGACCCGCGCGTGAGCGTCGGTTGAGTACGCTGTCCGACCATTCGCTCCGCTTCACCCTGCAGGAGGGCTCTGCGTGACTACAGACATCAGCGAGCGGCCCGACGACATGGCGGCGCCGTCGAGCGTCGAGGACCCCTTCCTCGTCGTCGAGGACCTCACAGTCAAGTTCCCGACCCACGACGGCCTCGTGTCCGCGGTCAGCGAGCTCTCCTACACCGTCGAGCGTGGCAAGACGCTCGGCATCGTGGGGGAGTCCGGGTCCGGCAAGTCGGTGTCGTCGATGGCGGTGCTGGGCCTGCACGACCCCAAGCACACCCGGCTGTCGGGATCGATCCGGGTCGAGGGCTTCGAGGTGATCGGCGCCTCCGAGGATCGGATGCGCAAGATCCGTGGCAACGACATCGCGATGATCTTCCAGGACGCCCTGACCGCCCTGCACCCGTTCTACTCCATCGGCGACCAGATCTCCGAGGGCTACCGGATCCACCACAAGGTGTCCAAGGCGGACGCGAAGAAGCGTGCGATCGAGATGCTCGACCGGGTCGGGATCCCGCAGGCCAACCGTCGGGTGGACGACTACCCCCACCAGTTCTCCGGTGGTATGCGACAGCGCGCGATGATCGCGATGGCGCTGGTCAACGACCCACAGCTGCTGATCGCCGACGAGCCGACCACGGCGCTCGACGTGACCGTGCAGGCGCAGATCCTCGACCTGCTGCAGGATCTCCAGCGCGAGTTCAACTCCGCCGTCATCATCATCACCCACGACCTCGGGGTCATCGCCGAGCTGGCGGACCAGACGATGGTGATGTACGCCGGTCGCGCAGTGGAGTACGGCGCGACCCGCGAGATCCTGACGCACCCCGAGATGCCCTACACGTGGGGGCTCCTCGCGAGCATCCCGGAGGTCGGCGGCGACGCGAACGCCCGCCTGATCCCGATCCCGGGCACCCCGCCCAGCCTGCTCAACCCGCCCACGGGATGCTCGTTCCATCCGCGGTGTCCCCACATCGACAAGGTGCCCGGTGACCTGTGCCGGACCACGCTCCCGGACCTGGCGCCCGGCGGGCGTGGCGAGAACCACGTCAAGCGCTGCCACCTGGCCAACCCCGGTGAGATCTACACCGAGGAGATCCTCCCGGAGATCGCTCCCGATCTGCTCGACCCCACGACGGGCGAGCTGATCGCTGAGCTGGCCGCAGTCGACCCCGACGACATTTGAGGGCAGGATGAGCACCGTGACTAACGCAGACGTCGAGCGTGCCCCGGAGTGGCCCGGCGAACCGTTGGGCGAGCCCCTGCTCGAGGTCCGGGACCTGAAGAAGTACTTCCCGGTGAAGTCGGGCGGTGTCGTCCGTCGGACCGTCGCTCACGTGCAGGCCGTGGACGGCGTGTCGTTCTCACTCCGCAAGGGCCAGTCGCTGGGCCTGGTGGGCGAGTCCGGTTGTGGCAAGACCACTACCGGTCGGCTGATCACCCGCCTGTACGACCCCACCTCGGGCGCCATCAACTTCGAGGGCACCGACATCGGGAGCCTGACGCGGCGGCAGATGATGCCCATCCGCAGCGAGATCCAGATGATCTTCCAGGACCCCTACTCCTCGCTGAACCCCCGCCACACGGTGGGCACGATCGTCGGTACCCCGCTCCGCGTGCACAACATGGTGCCGGAGAAGAAGGTGCTCACGCGCGTCCAGGAGCTCCTCGAGGTCGTCGGCCTGAACCCGGAGCACTACAACCGCTACCCGAGCGAGTTCTCCGGCGGTCAGCGGCAGCGCATCGGCATCGCCCGCGCACTCGCCCTTCAGCCCAAGCTTCTGGTCGCCGACGAGCCGGTCTCCGCACTCGACGTCTCGATCCAGGCCCAGGTCGTGAACCTGCTCAAGGACGTGCAGGAGGAGTTCGGGATCGCCTTCCTGTTCATCGCCCACGACCTCGCCGTGGTCCGGCACTTCTGCCCTGACGTCGCGGTGATGTACCTCGGCAAGATCGTCGAGATGGGCGACCGCGAGACGATCTACGAGCACCCGCACCACCCCTACACCCAGGCCCTCCTGTCGGCCGCACCGGACGTGAAGCAGGCCGCGATCGGTGGTCGGCGTGAGCGGATCCGGCTGGAGGGCGACGTACCGTCGCCGATCAACCCGCCCAGCGGCTGCCGTTTCCGGACCCGCTGCTGGATGGCGCAGGAGATCTGTGCCAAGCAGGAGCCGCCGCTGATGCAGATCGGCAGGAAGCACAAGGTCGCCTGCCACTTCGCGGGCGAGTACGGGCAGCAGCCCGACCGCCCGGTCACCGCGGGTCTGCTCGGTGTCGACGACCAGGGCAACTCCAACGGCACGGGCGGTGCTTCGCAGGAGCTACACGACTCCCCGGGTTTCGCCGACTCCTGGTTCGACCTGAAGACCAAGACGGTCACGCGGGCCTGAGGAGGCCGCGGCCCCGTGGCCGCGCCCCCATACCCTGTGCACGTGGACGGACTCTTCGACGCCGATGCGGTGCGGCCGGCGCCTGCGGTGACCCCTGGGGCCGGCTCGCTCCAGGCCAACACCCACGCGTCCGCGCCGCTCGCGGTCCGGATGCGGCCACGGACGCTCGACGAGCTCGTCGGCCAACCCCAGCTCCGGGCCGAGGGCTCGCCGCTGCGCCAGCTGATCGAGGGCGGCAAGGCCCTCTCGTTGCTGCTGTGGGGACCTCCGGGCACCGGGAAGACCACGATCGCGGCGATCGTCAGCGGCCAGACCGACCGCTCGTTCGTGGAGGTCTCCGCGGTCTCCGCGGGCGTGAAGGAGGTGCGGGCGGCGATCGAACGGGCCCGCAGCGACCTGACGCACCGCGGCCGCGAGACCGTGCTGTTCGTCGACGAGGTCCATCGGTTCAGCAAGGCGCAGCAGGACGCGCTGCTGCCCGGCGTCGAGAACCGGTGGGTCACCCTCGTGGCCGCCACCACGGAGAACCCGTTCTTCTCGGTGATCTCGCCGCTGCTGTCGCGCAGCCTGCTGCTCCAGCTCGACTCGCTGAGCGACGACGACGTCACCGAGGTGCTCGACCGCGCCCTGGTCGACGAGCGCGGCCTGGCCGGGGAGTTCACGCTGGCGGACGACGCCCGGGAGCACCTGGTCCGCCTGGCCGGAGGGGACGCCCGCCGTTCGCTGACCTATCTCGAGGCCGCTGCTGGGGCGGCGAGCAGCCAGGGTCTGGACACCATCGACCTGACCACCGCCGAGACCGCGGTGGACCGGGCAGCGGTCCGCTACGACCGTCAGGGCGACCAGCACTACGACGTGATCTCGGCCTTCATCAAGTCGCTGCGCGGCTCGGACGCCGACGCCGCCCTGCACTACCTGGCCCGGATGTTCGAGGCGGGGGAGGACCCACGCTTCATCGCGCGGCGTCTGGTGATCCTCGCCAGTGAGGACATCGGACTGGCCGATCCCACCGCGCTGACCACGGCGGTCGCCGCCGCGCAGGCCGTCCAGCTGATCGGCATGCCCGAGGCACGGCTCAACCTGGCCCAGGCCACGATCGCGCTTGCGGTCGCGCCGAAGTCGAACGCCGTGATCAAGGCCATCGACGCCGCGAGCGCCGATGTCCGTGCGGGCAAGATCGGGCAGGTGCCACCGCATCTGCGGGATGCCCACTACCAGGGGTCGAAGACCCTCGGTCACGGCACGTCGTACACCTACAGCCACGACGCGCCGTACGGCATCGCCGAGCAGCAGTACGCACCCGACGTGATCGCCGACGCGGAGTACTACCAGCCCACCTCGCTCGGCGCGGAGGCCGCGGTCAAGGAGCGCTGGGAGCGCATCCGGCGGCTCGTGCGCGGGCGATAGGGTCGGGCACTGTGAGTGTGACCAGGGACCAGGCCGTGTGGCTCGCGGTCGGCGGGCTGGCTGTGCTGTGCCTGGTGCTGCTGGCGACCACCGTGCGGGCACGCCGCGCCTGGGCGCGAGAGCGGGCGGGCGCGCAGGCTGACCTGGCCGACCTGCGGGCCCGGGTCGCGGAGCTCGAGCGCGAGCGGCGGACGGCCACCGTGGCGACCGAGGCCGAGTTCGTGATCACCGGGCTCGGCAGCGAGGCGGAGCCCGAGCCGGTGCCGGCCGCCGCGGTCGACGGTGCGACCTTCGCCGACACCGTCCTGCGCGAGACGGTGGTGAAGGCCGCGTCCCTCGCGCACGGCGTACGCCGAGGCCTGGCGCCCGCGACTCGCAACCGGATCCGCTTCGAGATGAAGCAGGAGGTACGCCGCGCGCGCCGGCGGCGCCGCGCCGACCTCAAGCAGGCGCGGCGCGACCTGCACGCGCGTCAGCGCGCCACGCTGACGGAGGAGGCAGAGGCCTCGTGAGACGCGGTTTCTGGTTCGTGGCCGGAGCCGGTGCCGGGGTCTACGCGATGGTGCGTGGCCGCCGGCTGGCCGAGGCGTTCACCCCCGAAGGTCTCCACGACCGCTGGGAAGCGCTGACCCTGGGGGCGCGGATGTTCCGCGAGGAGGTCGCCCAGGGCCAGGCCGAGGCCGAAACGGAGTTGCGCGAGCGGTTCGGCCTCGTGCCTCATGGACTACCCGAGCTCAGCGCGGCGCAGGTGGCCGCGGTGGTCTCGACAGGCTCGACCGACGAGCGAACACAGGAAGGCGAGAACTGATGGACACCGCGGAGATCCGGCGCCGGTTCGTGGCTCACTTCGAGCGAACCGCGCACACCGCCGTGCCCTCGGCCTCCCTGCTGCTCGACGACCCGAACCTGCTGTTCGTCAACGCCGGCATGGTGCCGTTCAAGCCGTACTTCCTGGGCCGGGAGACGCCGCCGTACGCCCGCGCGGTGAGCGTGCAGAAGTGCGTCCGGACGCCCGACATCGAGGACGTCGGCAAGACCACCCGCCACGGCACGTTCTTCGAGATGTGCGGCAACTTCTCCTTCGGCGACTACTTCAAGGAAGGCGCGATCGAGTATGCCTGGGACTTCGTCACCAAGTCCCAGGCAGACGGCGGCCTGGGCCTGGAGGAGAGCCGACTGTGGCCCTCGATCCTTCACGGTGACGACGAGGCGCTGCATCTGTGGATGCAGGTGACCGGCCTGCCGAGCGAGCGGATCGTCAAGCTCGGCCCGAAAGAGAACTACTGGTCGATGGGCGTCCCCGGGCCGGGCGGCCCGGCGTCGGAGATCCTCTACGACCGAGGGCCCGAGCACGGCCCGGACGCCGAGTTCGAGACCACCGACCGGGTGGCGATGCCGGCCAAGCTGGAGGACCGCTACCTCGAGTTCTGGAACCTCGTCTTCATGCAGGACGAGCTGAGCGCGGTGCGGTCCAAGGAGGACTTCGACATCGTCGGCTCGCTGCCGCGCAAGAACATCGACACCGGCATGGGCCTCGAGCGGGTCGCCTACCTGCTGCAGGGCGTCGACAACATGTACGAGATCGACGTGATGTACCCCGTGATCGAGCGCGCCGAGGAGCTCGTCGGGCGTCGGTACGGCGCCGACCACGACGACGACGTGCGCTTCCGCGTCGTCGCCGACCACGTCCGCAGCTCGATGATGCTGATCGGCGACGGTGTGACGCCGGGCAACGAGGGCCGCGGCTACGTCCTTCGCCGGCTGCTGCGTCGCGCGATCCGGTCGATGCGCCTGCTCGGCACCGAGGACCGCGTGCTGCCGGAGCTCCTCCCGGTCAGCCGCGACAAGATGGGCGAGACCTACGCCGACCTGCACCGCGACTGGGGGCGGATCTCGCAGATCGCCTACGCCGAGGAGGACGCCTTCCGGCAGACGCTGCGCGCGGGGACCACGATCTTCGACCAGGCCGCCGCCGACGTGAAGCGCGCCGGCGACACCGTGCTGAGCGGTGAGCGCGCCTTCGCGCTCCACGACACCTACGGCTTCCCGATCGACCTGACCCTCGAGATGGCGCAGGAGCAGGGTCTCGTGGTCGACGAGGTCGGTTTCCGCGAGCTGATGGGCCAGCAGCGTGACCGGGCGAAGGCGGACGCGCGCGCCAAGAAGGGCGCCCACGTCGATGCGACGGCGTACCGGCAGGTGGCGGACTCGCTCGGCCAGCCCGTGGAGTTCACCGGCTACCGCGAGGTCGTCTCCGAGGGCACGGTGCGCGGCCTGGTCGCGGCCGGCGGGGTCGTCGACTCCGCCCGCGAGGGCGACGAGGTCGAGCTGGTCCTCGACCGCACGCCGTTCTACGCCGAAGGGGGCGGCCAGCTGGCCGACCAGGGCGTGATCGAGCTCGAGAACGGCGCGCGGGTCGAGGTGCGCGACGTGCAGACGCCGATCACCGGCCTGATCGTGCACACGGCCAAGGTCCTCAGTGGCGAGGTGACGCCCGGGGTGGGCGTGTCGTCGCACGTCGACATCGAGCGTCGCAAGTCGATCTCGCGCGCCCACACCGCGACCCACATGGTCCACAAGGCGTTCCGCGAGGCCTTGGGCGAGACCGCCACGCAGGCCGGCTCCGAGAACGCCCCGGGCCGCTTCCGCTTCGACTTCTCCGCGACGGGCGCGGTGCCGGTCTCGGTGATGGAGGACGTCGAGGCGCGGGTCAACGACCTCGTGCTCGCCGACCTCGGGGTGCACGCGGAGCTGATGAGCCAGGACGAGGCCGTGCGCTCCGGCGCGATGGCGCTCTTCGGTGAGAAGTACGGCGACCAGGTCCGGGTGATCTCGGTCGGCGACTGGGCGCGCGAGCTGTGCGGCGGCACCCACGCGGGCCGCTCCGGCCAGCTCGGCGTGATCAAGCTGCTGGGGGAGTCGTCGATCGGCTCCGGCGTACGACGCGTCGAGGCGCTGGTGGGCGCCGACGCCTACCGGTTCCTGGCGCGCGAGCACGTGCTGGTCGCGCAGCTCTCCGAGGCGCTCAAGGCGCGACCCGAAGAGCTCCCCGAGCGTGTGCACGACATCGTCGAGCGGCTGCGGGCCGCCGAGAAGGCGCTCGAGCAGACCCGGGTCAGCCAGCTCCTGGCCGGCGGGGCCCAGCTCGCCGCCGACGCCGTCGACGTGAACGGCGTGAAGCTGATCACGCTCCGGGTGGACGGCGCCGACGGTGGTGACGTCCGCACGATGGCGCTCAACCTGCGCAGTCGCCTCACCGCGGACCAGCCGGGAGCGGCCGTGCTCCTCGGCGTGTCCGACGGCAAGGTGTCGGTCGTGGCGGCCACCAACGAGGCCGCCCGCGCGCGCGGGCGTCAAGGCCCAACGAGCTGATCGCCGCGGTGACCCCGTTCATCGACGGCCGCGGCGGTGGCAAGGACGACGTCGCCCAGGGCGGTGGCTCCGACACCAGCCGCGTGGACGAGGCGCTGGCCGCGGCCGGCGCCGCCGTCGCGCGGGCCTCCGGGGCCTGAGGGACTTGCGGCCCGGCGTACGTCTCGGGATCGACCCAGGGGATGCCCGGATCGGCGTCGCTCGCAGCGACCCGACCGGGTTCCTCGCGACCCCCGTCGAGACCGTGCGACGGGGCCGTGGCGACCTCTCGCGGATCGCCCGCCTCGCGCGCGAGGACCGAGGCGGTCGAGATCGTGGTCGGGCTGCCCCGCTCGCTCTCCGGAAACGAGGGCCCGGCCGCCGTCAAGGTGCGTGAGTTCGCACGTGCCCTGGCGGCGCGGGTGGCGCCGGTGCCGGTGCGGCTGCAGGACGAGCGTCTGACTACCGTGTCGGCGGAGGCTATGCTGCGCGACCGGGGGAAGAAGGGTGCCTCACGGAGGGCCGTGGTCGACCAGGCCGCGGCGGTGCTCATCCTGCAGCACGCCCTGGACACCGAGCGGGAGACCGGTCGTCCACCAGGAGAGATCGTCACAGGAGAGTCATGAGCGAGGCCCACGAGGACGAGTACGACGCCGCCGTCATCCCCGGCGCCGGATCGGCGACGGAGCACGACGCGGCGGGCAGCGAGGGTGACCACTACGACCCCTACTACCTGGGCGGCCACGCGCAAGAAGAAGCGCGGGCTTCTCCGGCTGTCTCGCCGTGATCGTCGCGCTGGCCGTGATCCTCGGCGGCGCGTACTTCGTGGGCACGAAGGGCTTCCACTACCTCAAGGACCATCTGTCGTCGGCCGCGGACTACCCCGGTCCCGGCCACGGCCACGTGCTGTTCCAGGTGAAGTCCGGCGACACCGTCTCGGAGATCGGGCGCGACCTGAAGGCCAAGGGGGTCGTGGCGTCGGTCGAGGCGTTCATGAACGCCTCCCACGGCAAGACCGGCATCCAGGTCGGCTACTACCAGCTGAAGAAGAGGATGGCGGCCGAGGACGCGTTCAAGGTCCTGATCAACCCCCACCGCATCGTCACCACGGCCGTGACGATCCCCGAGGGGCTCCGCGTCTCCGACACGGTGGCGATCCTGGCCGCCAAGACCAAGTTCTCCGCGGCCCAGTTCGACACGGCGCTCCAGGACACCGCGGCGCTCGGGCTTCCGCCGTACGCCAAGGGCAACCCCGAGGGATACCTCTTCCCGTCGACGTACGGGTTCGGGCCGAAGGAGAAGCCCGCCGACATGCTCAAGGACATGGTCGACCGGTGGCGGCAGGCGGCCAACGAGGACGGGCTCCTGGCCGGCGCGAAGGCGCAGGGCAAGTCGCCCGGCGAGCTGATGACGATCGCCAGCCTCATCCAGGCCGAGGGTCGTGGCTCCGACATGGCGAAGGTCTCGCGGGTCATCTACAACCGCCTCGACGGGCCGGGCGACCAGGGCGGGACCAACGGGCTGCTCCAGATCGACGCCACCGTCAACTACGCACTGGACCGGAAGGGCGTCGTCGCGGTGACCACGGACGAGACCCACAACACCCAGTCGCCGTACAACACCTACCTCCACCCCGGACTTCCGCCCGGTCCGATCAACTCGCCCGGTGACGAGGCGATCAAGGCGGCGGTCCATCCGGCGGACGGGCCCTGGTACTACTACGTGACCGTCAACCTGCGCACGGGCGAGACCAAGTTCGGTACGACGTACCAGGAGTTCCTGCAGTTCAAGCAGGAGTTCACCCAGTACTGCCAGACCTCCGACGCCTGCTGAGGCCTGGTCGTGCGCTGCGCCGTCCTCGGTGACCCGATCCGGCATTCGCTGTCACCGGCGCTGCACCGGGCGGCGTACGTCGCGCTGGGGCTGGACTGGACCTACGACGCGGTCCGGGTGCCGAGCGGCGGGCTCTCGGACTACCTCGGCTGGTCTCGACGACCAGTGGCGCGGACTGTCGCTCACGATGCCGCTCAAGCGTGAGGCGATGCCCGCTGCTCACCTCGCGCGACTCGTGGGCGGGCCTGGCCGGCGCGGCGAACACCCTGCTGCTCGACCGGGACGGCGTGCACGGGCTCAACACCGATGTCCCCGGGGTGATCGCGGCGCTGCGCGAGGCGACGCCCGCGTCGGTCGACCGTGCCGTCGTGCTGGGCGGCGGCGCGACCGCCACCTCCGCCCTGCTCGCGCTGGCGGATCTCGGCTGCGCCGACGCCGTCGTCGCCGTGCGCGACCCGGCCCGGGCCACGGAGACCCTCGAGGCGGTGGGTCGGCACCCCCACGCGCCGGCCCTGCACCCGGTGCTGCTGGCCGACCTCGCGGACGTGTCTGCCGACGTGGTCGTCTCGACGATCCCGGCCGAGGCCCAGAGCGCCGAGGTGGTCGCCGCGGTGGCCGGCGTGCCGGTGGTCTTCGACGTCGTCTACGACCCGTGGCCGACCCCGCTCGCCGCGGCAGCCCTCGCAGATCGACGCACGCTCGTCGGCGGCCTCGACCTGCTGCTGTGGCAGGCGGTCGACCAGGTGCGTGCGATGACGGGGCGCTTCGACGTGCCGGTCGCGGCGATGCGCGCCGCGGGTGAGGCGGGACTCGCCGAACGCCGCCGCTGACCCGCCCCCGCCCACTATGGTTCAGGCCGTGGACCCGACCGTGCTGGCCGTCGTCGTCGCGACCGTGCTGGCCGGAGCGGGCGGCTTCTTGGTGCCGGCCCTGATCGGTCGCATCCCCCCGCACGTCGTCCTGGAGACGCCCGAGGAGCCCACCCCGGCCGGGTCCGAGATCGACGGCACCGTCGACGCCATCTCCACGGTGGTACCCGCCGGAGCCGCCGGAGCCCTTCCCCGACATCGCGCGCCTACCGGGCCTGGGCTGGAAGAGTGCGATCGCGGCCGCGGTCGCCGGCGCGATCGTCGGTGTGGCGGTCGGCTGGACCTGGGCGCTCGTGCTGTGGGTTCCGCTCGTGCCGGTGTCGGTCGCCCTGGCCGTCGTCGACTGGCGGACCCGCCTGCTGCCCACGGCGGTGATCCGCCCGACGTACGGCGCGCTGGTCGTGCTGGTGCTGCTGGGCTGGGCGGTCACGGGCGACACCGACTCGGTCGTCCGCGCGGCGCTCGGGTGGCTGGTGGCGGGCGGTCTGTACGGGCTCCTGTGGCTGATCTACCCGCGCGGACTCGGGTTCGGCGACGTCCGACTGGCCGGGGTGCTCGGGATCGCGCTCGGCTGGGTCGGCTGGGGCCAGGTCACCGTGGGCGTGTACGCCGGCTTCCTGCTCGGTGGGGTGCTGGGCGGGCTGCTGTCGGTGCTGCGGATCGTGGAGCGGAAGGGCTTCCCGTTCGGGCCGTTCATGCTGCTCGGCGCGCTGATCGGTCTGCTGTGGGGCGAAGCGCTCTGGTCGGCTCTCGTCTCGGGCTAGCGGGGCCGGACGCCGTGCGGCTCGCGAGCAGGCTCGCTTGGCCGCTCGCTCCGGCCCCTGCGCCCAGGCGCTGCCGTGGCGGAGCGTCCTCACTCGGCATGGAAGACTGACGCCATGCTGCGCTGGCTCACTGCCGGGGAGTCTCACGGCCCCGCCCTGGTCGCCATCCTCGAGGGGTTGCCGGCGCACGTCGCGATCACCACCGACGACGTCTCCGCGGCCCTGGCGCGCCGTCGTCTCGGGCGTGGCCGCGGGGCCCGGATGAAGTTCGAGCAGGACCGCGTGACGATCCTGGGTGGGGTCCGCCACGGCCGGACCCAGGGTGGCCCGGTGGCGATCGAGATCGCCAACAGCGAGTGGCCCAAGTGGGAGCAGGTGATGTCCGCCGACCCCGTCGACGCCGAGGTGCTCGCCGACCTCGCCCGCAACGCCCCGCTGACGCGGCCCCGACCAGGGCACGCCGACCTGGTCGGCATGCAGAAGTACGCCTTCGACGAGGCCCGCCCCGTCCTCGAGCGGGCGTCGGCCCGCGAGACGGCCGCTCGGGTGGCGCTCGGGAGCGTGGCGGCCGCCTTCCTCGAGCAGACGACGGGTGCCCGCCTGGTGACGCACGTCATCGAGCTCGGCGGGGTCCGGGCCCCGGCGGGCGTCATCCCCGGTCCCGACGACGTGGCCCGGCTCGACGCCGACGAGGTCCGCTGTCTCGACCCCGCCGCGAGCGCCGCCATGGTGGCGGCGATCGACGACGCGCACCGCGACGGCGACACGCTCGGCGGGGTCGTCGAGGTCGTGGTGCACGGGCTGCCGCCCGGCCTGGGCTCGCACGTCCACTGGGACCGCCGCCTCGACTCGCGGCTCGCCGGCGCCTTGATGGGTATCCAGGCGATCAAGGGCGTCGAGGTCGGCGACGGCTTCGAGCTGGCCGCGACGCGGGGGAGCCTCGCGCACGACGAGATCGAGCCGTCCGGCGCCGGCGTACGACGCTCGAGCGGCCGTTCGGGCGGCACCGAGGGTGGGATGTCGACCGGCGAGGTGCTGCGGGTCCGCGCGGCGATGAAGCCGATCGCGACCGTGCCGCGCGCCCTGCGGACCGTCGACACCGCGACCGGCGAGGCCGCTGTCGCCCACCACCAGCGGTCCGACGTCTGCGCGGTGCCCGCCGCCGGAGTGGTCGCCGAGGCGATGGTGGCGCTGGTGCTGGCCGACGCCGTGCTGGAGAAGTTCGGCGGCGACGCGGTCGGCGAGACCCGGCGCAACGTCGAGAGCTACCTCGACCACCTGCCCGACCACCTGAAGGTGCGATGACCGCACCGCGGGTGGTGCTCGTCGGGCCGATGGGCGCCGGCAAGACGACCGTCGGCCGCCTGCTCGCCGAGCGATGGGGGGTGTCCTTCCGCGACACCGACGACGACGTCGAGCAGGCGGACGGCCGCACCGTCTCCGACATCTTCGTGGACTCCGGCGAGGACCACTTCCGAGCGCTCGAGCGGGCCGCGGTCGCGCGCGCCCTGAGCGACCACCCCGGCGTCCTGGCCCTCGGCGGGGGTGCGGTGATGTCGGAGGAGACGCGGGCGGCGCTTGCCGGTCAGCCGGTCGTCTTCCTGCGGGTCGGCCTCAGCGACGCCGCCGCCCGGGTCGGGCTGGGTGCCGCGCGCCCGCTCCTGCTCGGCAACGTGCGCGGCACCATGAAGGCGCTGCTCGACGAGCGCGACACCGGTCTACGTGTCGGTGGCGGTCGCGACCGTCGACACCGACGGGCGTACGCCGGACGAGGTCGCGGACGCGGTCGAGGAGGTGCTGCGTGGCTGAGCCCAAGAGGGCACGGTGACGGGCCCCCCGACGCGACGGTGATCCACGTCGCCACCGCCGCGCCGTACGACGTGCTGGTCGGCGAAGACCTGCTCGGCCGGCTGCCGGACCTGCTCGGCGAGCGCGCGCAGCGCGTCGGCCTGGTGTTCCCCGGAGACCGGACCGACCTGGCGGAGCCGGTGCGCGACCGCCTGGCCGAGCACTACGAGGTGCTCGACCTCCCGCTGCCGCCCGGTGAGGCCGCCAAGACGGCCACGGTCGCGGAGCACTGCTGGGAGGCGCTCGGTCGCGCCGGTTTCACCCGGAGCGACGCGCTCGTCACGGTCGGCGGGGGAGCGACCACCGACCTCGGCGGCTTCGTCGCGGCCACCTGGCTGCGCGGCGTGCGGGTCGTGCACGTGCCGACGACTCTGCTCGGCATGGTCGACGCCGCGATCGGCGGCAAGACGGGCATCAACACCAGCGCCGGCAAGAACCTCGTCGGCGTCTTCCACGAGCCGGCCGGCGTGCTCTGCGACCTCGACCTGCTGCGCACGCTGCCGGCCGAGGAGCTCCGGTCCGGGCTCGGTGAGGTCGTGAAGTGCGGCTTCATCGCCGACCCCGAGATCCTGAGCCTGGTCGAGAGGACCGACGATCCGGCCGCGTCCCCACTGCTGCGGAGCTCGTCGAGCGGGCGGTCCGGGTCAAGGCCGACGTGGTGGCCGACGACCTCACCGAGACCGGCGGCAGCGCCGAGCACCCTGGGCGCGAGGTGCTCAACTACGGTCACACCATGGGACACGCGGTCGAGCTGGCCAGCGGGTACTCCCTGCGCCACGGTGAGGCCGTCTCGATCGGCTGCGTGTACGCCGCCGAGCTCGCGCGGGCGGCCGGCCTGCTCGACGACGTGGTCGCCGACCGGCACCGCACCGTCCTGGCCGAGGTGGGGCTACCGACGGGCTGGGCGGGAGCGTCGTACGACGACCTCCGCGCCCGGATGGCGGTCGACAAGAAGTCCCGGGGCTCCGAGCTTCGGTTCGTCGTGCTCACCGACCTGGCCCGCCCCCGGATCCTGGCCGGGCCGAGCGAGGAGCACCTGCAGGCGGCGTACCGCGTGATGACGGAGGCGGCACGATGAGAGCGCTCGTGCTCAACGGCCCGAACCTCGGCCGCCTCGGTCGCCGGCAGCCCGAGATCTACGGCCACACGACCTACCACGAGCTCGTCACCTTCTGCATCGACTGGGGCCGCGACCTCGGGCTGGAGGTCGAGGTGCGGCAGACCAACCACGAGGGCGAGCTGCTCGACTGGCTCAACACTGCAGCCGACGAGCACACCCCGGTCGTCCTGAACGCAGCCGCGTGGACCCACTACTCCTACGCGCTCTCCGACGCCTGCGCCCAGCTCACCGCGCCGCTGGTGGAGGTGCACATCAGCGACCCGGCGTCGCGACCCGAGGAGTTCCGCCACACCTCCGTGGTCACGCCGTACGCGAAGGCCGTGATCGTCGGGCCAGGGCATCGACGGCTATCGCCAGGCTCTGGCCGCCCTGCTCTGACCGTCGGGCGGGCAGCGCCGCTCAGCGCCCCTCCCGCCGAGCGGGCCGACGTCGCCATATTCGGTTGCCGGGACGTAGGCACCCTGAGATGTTCGCGCCATGCCGCCCAGCGCCGTGGACCCACCGTTCGACCAGTTGCTGGCCACCGCGGAGGCGGTGGCCCAGGCACGGCCCGAGGTGGACCTCGAGCTGGCTCGTGAGGTGTTCCTCGAGGCGGCCACGCTGCTCTACAACGGCCTCGCCCTCGACGGACTGGACGAACACGACGCGAGTGCCGTGGTCGCCGGCCTGTGCGTCGATCTGGTCGCCGAGGATCCCGGCGCCGCGATACGCGCGCGTTCCCGGGCCACGTTGGAGACTCCCGGAGACCTCCATGAGCCGGAAGGTGCGTCCGCGGCCTATCTCGTCTCGGCGTCGATCCTGCAGCTCTGAGGACACCCAGGGGTGCGCCAGGCGCCGGGCGGCGATTCCGGGCGGAGGTGGCCGCCGTACTAGAATCCGAGGTCGCCCGCCCGGACCGTGCAACGGGGGTGGGCACCCCCCGCTCTCAGCAGAAGAGGCACTTGAGCATGGCCACCACCAACGACCTGAAGAACGGCATGGTGCTGAACATCGACGGCCAGCTCTGGCAGGTCATCTGGTTCCAGCACCACAAGCCCGGCAAGGGCGGCGCCGTCGTGCGGTCGAAGCTGAAGAACATCGAGTCCGGCAAGACCGTGGACCGCACCTTCAACGCCGACGTGAAGGTCGACGTCGCCAACGTCGACAAGCGGACCATGCAGTACCTCTACAACGACGGCACGTCCTACGTCTTCATGGACACCGGCACCTTCGACCAGCTCGAGATCTCGCCCGACATCGTCGGCGACGCCAAGAACTTCCTGCTCGAGAACCAGGACGCCGTCGTGGCCACCAACGACGGTCGCGTGCTCTACATCGAGCTGCCCGGCGTCGGTCGTTGCTCGAGATCACCTACACCGAGCCCGGCGTGGTCGGTGACAGCGCCACCGGCCGCACCAAGCCCGCGACCCTGGAGACCGGCCACGAGATCCAGGTGCCGCTGTTCATCACCCAGGGCGAGAAGGTCAAGGTCGACACCCGCGACTCGTCGTACCTCGGCCGCGTGAAGTCCTGACACCCTCAGGCGTTCGCTGATGTCCGCCCGCTCGAAGGCCCGCAAGCGCGCCCTCGACATCCTCTACGCCGCCGAGATGCGCGGCCAGGACCCCGTCGCGACGCTCGACGCGGCCATCGCCGACGACGAGGGCCCGACCAACCCGTGGACCGACACCCTGGTCCGCGGGGTGAGCGCCCACCGCGAGCGGATCGACGAGCTGCTGTCGACGTACTCCCAGGCCTGGACGCTCGACCGGATGCCCGCCGTCGATCGCACCGCCCTCCGGATCGGTGTCTTCGAGCTGCTGTACGCCGACGACGTGCCGCCGGCGGTCGCGGTCACCGAGGCCGTGGCACTGGTGCGCAACCTGTCCACCGACGACTCGCCGGCCTTCGTCAACGGCGTGCTCGGCGCGATGCTCCGAGACCGGGAGTCGCTCACCCCGTAGGGTGTCTCGAGGGCCCGTTGCGCACTAGGGTCGCCGACATGGCAGACGTGAGCGACCAGGCCGAGCAGCTCGGCCGCCGAGGCCGACAACAGCAAGTGGATGGACCGCGGCGTCCGGTTCGGGATGATCTGCTACGGCGTCGTCTACCTGCTGGTCGCCTGGCTCGCGCTCCAGCTCGCACTCGGGCACCAGCAGTCCAACGCCTCCAACAAGGGCGCGCTGCAGCTGCTGGGCAAGCAGACCTTCGGCCCGCGTGCTGCTGTGGCTGGTCGCCATCGGCCTGACGGTCCTGGTCATCTGGCGGGCCCTCGAGGCCCTGGTCGGCCATCAGGAGTACGACGGCGGCAAGCGCACGCGCAGGCGCCTGATGTCGGCCGGCAAGGCCGTCATCTACGGCTACGTCGCCTACCTCGCCTTCCGCTACGCCATCGGCGCGGGCTCCTCCGGCAGCACCGACTCGACCACGGCCAAGCTCATGGACCAGCCGTTCGGGCGCTTCCTGGTGGGGCTGGTCGGCGTGGCCATCGCGGCGTACGGCGTGGCACAGATCCGGCGCGGCTGGACCGAGAAGTTCATGGAGAACCTCGACGCCCGTGGCTCCGCCGGAGACGCCGGCAAGGCCTACCGGCTGGATCGGCAAGGTCGGCTACATCGCCAAGGGCATCGCCTTCATCCTGATCGGCGGCCTCTTCGTGACGGCGGCCTTCACCCACCAGGCGAAGAAGTCGGGCAACCTCGACCAGGCGCTGCACACGCCTGCTCGGCTACCCGTTCGGCCAGGTGCTGCTGATCCTCATCGCCGCCGGGATCGCCTGCTACGGGCTGTTCTGCTTCGCCCGTGCCCGCCACCTGTCCCGGTGACCGGGTCGGCGACCTCGCGTCCGCCGGTCCGTCGCTCCCTGACGGCTGGGCTCGCCCGGCTTCCCGACCAGGACGACGTGCCCGGTCCTCGTCGCGCTCCGGCTCGCCGACCGCGCACCCTTCACCGGTGAGCAGAGGGTCGACGAGGCAGCGATCGAGTCCGAGGTGGTGGGCCCGGCCTCCTGGACCCGGCGCCAGGTGGTGGTGACCGACGCCGACGACCGGGTCCGGGGCTGGATCTCGGTGCAGGACCGCGCGGCCGGCCGGACCGTCGTCGGGCTCTGGCTCGACCGGGACGCGCCCGACGAGGACGCCGTCGCCGCCGGCCTCTACGCGTGGGCCGACCACGAGGGACGCGCGATCGCCCACCTCCGCGGCCTGGAGCGCACCCGGATGGACGCCTCGCCGTTCGCCGAGGACCACCGGCAGCGCGGCTGGCTGGAGGACGCCGGCTACGCCTGCCGGCGCCGGTGGCTGCACATGAGCCGCCCGGTCGACCCGACCGAGATGATGCCGCCCCTCCGCGAGGGCGTGACCGTACGCCGCGTCGCCCGGCACGAGAACGGCGTACCCCTCGCCTCCGACCTGCAGATCGTGCACCGGATGCTGGAGGAGTCGTTCCAGGACCACTTCAACTCCTACCGCGAGAGCTTCCCGGAGTTCGTGCAGCGGCTTCGCGAGGATCCCGGACACCGCTGGGACCACTGGTGGCTCGCCTGGGTCTCGACGACGACCAGCGAGGTCCCTGCCGGCGCGATCATCTGCTCGGTCCTGGCGGCGGACCGGACCGGCGCCGAGGGCACCTACGTCGACTACATCGGCGTCAACCGGGCGGCCCGCGGCCGCGGCGTGGCCAAGGGCCTGCTGCACACGGTGCTCTCCGACGCCGCCGAGCGCGGGCGCGACCGGGTCTCGCTGGAGGTGGACGCGGACTCGCCGACCAGGGCCGACGGGCTCTACGTGTCGATGGGATGGGCCACCGACTACGTGACCGAGTCGTGGTTCCGCGACGTCGAGGCCGGCCTGACCCGTCGCGACGGTGATGGAAGGGTGGGGGAATGACGAGCAGCCAGCACGGCACCGAGTACGACGTGATCGTCGTGGGACTGGGCCCGGGCGGCGAGCACGTGGCGATCAAGCTGGGTGAGGCCGGACTGCGGGTGCTCGGGATCGAGGAGCGGTTGGTCGGTGGCGAGTGCCCCTACTTCGGCTGCGTCCCGTCCAAGATGATGATCGCCGCGGCCCACACGCTCCGCGAGGCCGGCCGCGTCAACACGATGGCCGGCTCGTCGATCGTCAGCCCGGACTGGACGCCCGTCGCGGACCGGATCCGCGACGAGGCCACCGACGACTGGAACGACGCGGTCGCGGTCAAGCGGCTCGAGGACAGCGGCGCCACCTTCGTCCGCGGCCGGGGGATGCTGGCCGGCGACGGCCGCGTCCGGGTCGGCGACACGACGTACACCGCGACGAAGGGGGTCGTGGTCAACACCGGGACCGCGCCGGCGGCGCCTCCGATCGACGGGCTCGCGGACACGCCCTACTGGACCAACCGGGACGCCGTACGGCTCCGCGAGCTGCCCGCGTCGCTGGTGGTGATCGGGGGCGGCGCCATCGGCTGCGAGCTCGCCCAGGTGATGGCGTTGTTCGGCGTCCGGGTGACGGTGGTCGAGATGGCGGACCGGCTGGTCGCACCCGAGGAGCCCGAGGCCGGCGAGGCCCTGGCGAAGGCGTTCGCCGCTACCGGGATCCAGGTGCTGACCGGCGCGTCGATCGGCTCTGTGTCCTACGCCGACGGGCAGTTCACCGTCGACCTCGGCGACCAGCGGCTGACCGCCGAGAAGCTGCTCGTCGCGGCCGGACGGCGGACCAACCTGGCCGGCCTCGGCCTGGAGAACGTGGGCCTCGACCCGGAGGCCACGGCTGCTCGACCCCGACGAGCGGATGCGGGTCGCGGACGGCGTCTGGGCGATCGGCGACATCACCGGCAAGGGCGCCTTCACGCATGTGTCGATGTACCAGGCCGGGGTGGTGGTCAACGACCTGCTCGGGCGCGACGGGCCGTGGGCCGACTACCGCGCCGTCGCCCGCGTCACCTTCACCGCGCCCGAGGTCGCCTCGGTCGGGATGGGGGAGCAGGCCGCGCGCGACGCCGGTCTCGAGGTGGCCGTGGCCACCGGCGACCTGGGGGCGCGCGGGTGGATGGCGCAGGAGGAGGGGCTGATCAAGCTGGTCGCCGACTGCTCCCGCGAGATCCTGGTCGGCGCGACCGTCGTCGGCACCGGCGGGCGGGGAGATCGTGTCGATGCTCGCCCTCGCCGTGCACGCCGAGGTCCCGATCCCGACGCTGCTCCACCTGCACTACGCCTACCCGACGTACCACCGGGCCATCGAGTCGGTGCTCAAGGACCTCGCCCCGCCGCGCTGAGCAGCGTCCGGCACCAGACGTCGGCCACCTGCTCGGCGTACTCCTGCGGCGTGAAGCCCCGGGCGGCCAGGAGCCCGAAGTACTCCGCGCTGTTCATCGACCAGACCAGGTCTGCCACCTGTCGGTCGCTCAGGTCCGCGCGGAGCTCGCCGGTCGCCCGCAGGTCCGCGGCGAACATCAGCATGTTCGCGGCACGGCGTTCGCTGATGGCCAGCCAGACCTTGCGGCACTCCGGATCGGTGGTGCCGGCCTCGCGCAGGGCGTTCATCAGCGGCACGGTCGTCGGCAGGAGGTGGCCGAGGGCCTCGGCGTACGTCGTGATCTTGGCGCGGGCGTCCGGCGCCTCACGCACGGCGCGGACGTAGTCGCGCTGCTCGGCCGGCACCGGCTCCGGTCCGCCCGCCAGGGCCATGTCGTGGACGGCGAGGAGCAGCTGGGGCTTGCGGCCCACGGCCGCGTACAGGGTGTCGACCGAGACGCGGGCGCGACGTGCGACCTGGGCGACCGAGGTCTCGACGTAGCCCTGGGTCGTGAACAGGTGGTGGGCGGCGGTCAGGACGCGGCGGCGGGTTCGGTCGGCTGCCGCGCGGCGCGCGCTCGCGTCGTACTTACGCGTCTTGCCGGTCGTCGGTCACGAGGAGTACGTTAGCAATATTCAGCCGAAGGCAGTTCGGATGAATTGAAGGGGGAGACCATGACCATCGACCAGCACACCTCGGGCGTCGTGATGCGGGAGCCGGGCACCGGCCGGGGGACATGGGCGATGGGGTCGCTCTTCGAGCATCTCGTCGAGTCGGACGAGGCGCAGGGTCGCCTCGGCGTGGCCCTGGTGACCCAGCCACCCGGCATCGCCACGCCGCTGCACCGCCATACCCGCGAGGCCGAGGCCTTCTACCTGCTCGAGGGCCGGATCAGCTACCGCGCCGGCGAGGACGACTTCGAGCTGTACGACGGGTGCTTCATGTACCTGCCGGAGGGCGTCCCGCACGCGTTCCGGATCCGGGGCGAGACGCCGGCCAGGTTCCTCGCGCTGACCACGCCGGGCGGGCTGCTGCACCTGTACGACGAGGTCGGCATCCCGGCGGCCGAGATGCGGCTGCCCGGGGCGGACGGGCTCACTCCCGAGGTGGAGATCCCGAGGTGGGTCGAGGTCGGCCCGCGCTACGGGCTCGAGGTCGTGGGGCCACCGATCCCGGAGTGACGACGCGCACGCGCCGGCGTTGCAGCGCGCCGCCGATCGGCTGGTAGGGTCGCCCGCGATCGACATCCTTTAACGAGCCGTCCAGTGAGGCGGAGAAGGAGGTCCGGCACCCGAATGCCTGCGCCTGCTGCTGACCCCGCGCCCGGTCCCGACACCGGCCGCACCGTGCTCGACTCCGGTGACATCTCCCGGGCCCTGAGCCGGATCGCCCACGAGATCCTCGAGCGCAACAAGGGCGCCGACGACCTCGTCCTGCTCGGCATCCCGTCCCGCGGCGTGCCGCTCGCCGAGCGGATCGCGGAGCGGATCGCCGCCGTCGAGGGCGAGGCGGTCCCGGTCGGCTCGCTCGACGTGACGATGTACCGCGACGACCTGCGGCTCAAGCCGGCCCGCACCCTGCTCCCGACCCAGATCCCCGACGGCGGCATCGACGACAAGGTCGTCGTGCTGGTCGACGACGTGCTCTTCTCCGGCCGCACGATCCGCGCCGCGCTCGACGCGCTCAACGACGTCGGGCGGCCGCGGGCGGTCCAGCTCGCCGTCCTGGTGGACCGTGGCCACCGCGAGCTGCCGATCCGCGCCGACTTCGTCGGCAAGAACCTCCCGACCTCGCTGGTCCAGCGGGTGCGGGTCCACCTCACCGGCGTCGACGACGAGGACGCGGTGATCATCGAGGGGGCGGAACGATGAAGAAGCACCTGCTGTCCGCAGCCGACCTGACCCGCGAGGACGCCGAGCTGGTGCTGGCCACCGCCGACGAGATGCGCTCGCTGGCCGACCGGCCGATCAAGAAGCTCCCGGCCCTGCGCGGCCGCACCGTGGTCAACCTCTTCTTCGAGGACTCCACCCGCACCCGGATCTCCTTCGAGGCGGCCGCGAAGCGGCTCTCGGCCGATGTCATCAACTTCTCGGCCAAGGGCTCCTCCCTGTCGAAGGGCGAGTCGCTCAAGGACACCGCGCTCACGCTCGAGGCGATGGGCTGCGACGCGGTGGTCTGCCGCCACGGCGCCAGCGGTGCCCCGCACCGGCTGGCCAACTCGGGCTGGGTCCGCGCCTCGGTGGTGAACGCGGGTGACGGCACCCACGAGCACCCGACCCAGGCGCTGCTCGACGCTTTCACGATGTGGCGCCACCTCGGCGCGCGCAACGGCGGCACCCTCGACGGCCAGCGGATCGCGATCATCGGCGACGTGCTCCACTCGCGGGTGGCGCGCTCCAACGCGCTGCTGCTCCACACCCTCGGCGCCGAGGTCACCCTGGTCGCGCCGCCGACGCTGTTCCCCGTCGGCATCGAGAGCTGGCCGGTGGAGACGTCGTACGACCTCGACTCCGTGCTGCCCAAGGCCGACGCCGTGATGATGCTCCGCGTGCAACGCGAGCGGATGAACGGCGGGTTCTTCCCGACGCCGCGTGAGTACAGCCGCCGCTACGGTCTCGACGGCCGCCGGATGGCCACGCTGCAGGACCACACCATCGTCATGCACCCGGGACCGATGGTCAGAGGCATGGAGATCACCGCCGACGTGGCCGACTCCGACCGGTCGGTGATCGTCGAGCAGGTCACCAACGGCGTCGCCGTGCGGATGGCCGTGCTCTACCTGCTGCTCGGAGGCAGCGAACCAGCAGTCGGTACGACGGACGGAGCGGACGCGTGACCAGCTACCTCATCAAGGGTGCCTCGATCCTCGGAGAGCGGTCCGGCGACATCCTGCTCCAGCAGGGCCGGGTCTCGCTCGACGGCGACTGGGACGAGCAGGGCGACCTCGAGACCATCGACGCCACGGGCCTGATCGCCCTGCCCGGTCTCGTCGACCTCCACACGCACCTGCGCGAGCCGGGCCGCGAGGACGCCGAGACGGTGCTCAGCGGCACCCAGGCGGCCGCGATGGGCGGCTTCACCGCCGTGCACGCGATGGCCAACACCGACCCGGTCGCCGACACCGCCGGCGTCGTCGAGCAGGTCTGGCGGCTCGGCCGCGAGGGCGGCTACTGCGACGTCTACCCGGTCGGAGCCGTCACCGTCGGGCTGGCTGGCCAGCAGCTGGCCGAGCTCGGCGCGATGGCCGACTCGGCCGCCCGGGTGCGGGTCTTCAGCGACGACGGCCACTGCGTGAACGACGCGGTGCTGATGCGTCGTGCGCTGGAGTACGTCAAGGCGTTCGACGGCGTCGTCGCGCAGCACGCCCAGGAGCCACGGCTGACCGAAGGCGCGCAGATGAACGAGGGCGAGCTGTCCGGCCGCCTCGGCCTGGCCGGATGGCCGGCCGTCGCCGAGGAGGCGGTGATCGCCCGCGACTGCCTGTTGGCGGCCCACGTCGGCTCACGGCTGCACGTCTGCCACGTCTCCACGGCCGGGTCTGTCGAGATCATCCGACAGGCCAAGGCGTCGGGCTGGAACGTCACGGCCGAGGTCTGCCCCCATCACCTGCTCCTCACCGACGAGCTGGCCACGTCGTACGACCCGATCTACAAGGTCAACCCGCCGCTGCGCACCGCGGCCGACACCGAGGCCCTGCGCGCCGCGCTCGCCGACGGGACCATCGACATCGTCGCCACCGATCACGCGCCGCACCCGCTCGAGGACAAGGACTGCGAGTGGGCGGCTGCGGCGTTCGGGATGCTCGGGCTCGAGACCGCGCTCTCGGTCGTGCAGGAGACGATGGTCGACCCGGGTCTCCTCACCTGGGGCGAGGTCGCCGAGCGGATGTCCTACGCCCCCGCCCGGATCGGCCGGGTCGGTGACCACGGCCAGCCGCTCGAGCAAGGCGCGCCCGCCAACGTCGTGCTCTATGACCCGTCCGTACGCCGCGTGGTCGAGGCCGCCGAGTCCGTCTCGCTCTCGCGGAACACGCCGTACGCCGGGATGGAGCTGCCCGGCCGTGTCGTCGCGACCTTCCTCCGCGGCAAGCCGACAGTCCTCGACGGCAAGCTCGCCTGACTCCAGCCCTCGGGCTGGCGTGCGGGGAAACGCGGAACAATTGCGTCTGCCCTGCGGGCGTGTCGGCCACTTGTTCCGCGTTTTCCGCACCGGGCCGCGTCTCGCCAGCCGGTCCGATAACGATTCGCGTGGGCCGGGTGAGACCCACGAGAATGATCGCGTGATGCCTCGGTGATCTCTCGGATCCTCCCTCCCACCAAGCTCGAGCGCGACCTGGCTCTGCAGTGCGTGCTCTCGGCGTTCGCCACCGGCTCGTTCCTGACCGGCACGGCGGTCTTCTTCACCCAGATCGTCGGTCTGACGGGCTCCCAGGTCGGTCTCGGCATGTCGATCGCCGGGATCGTGACGCTGCTGCTCTCGCTGCCGCTGGGTCGGCTGTCGGACCACGTCGGCGCCAAGCCGCTGTGGGCCGTCGGTGCGCTGGTCGAGGCCTTGCTCTACTTCGCCTGGCCGCTGGCCGGCGGGATGACGTCGTTCATCCTGCTGCTCGCGCTGCTGTCCGCGGTGTCGGCAGCCGGCAACACCGGCCGCAACGTCTACCGGATCGCGGTCTTCCCGCGTGACGTCCGGGTCCGCGCCCTGGCCTACATGCGGGCGGCCCGCAACGTCGGCTACACGCTGGGGGCCCTCGCCGGTGGCATCGCCCTGGCCATCGGCAGCCGCGAGGCGATCGTCGCCGTCCCGATCCTGACCGGCTTCCTGCTGCTGCTGAACGCCGCGATGGTCGCCAGGCTCCCGGCGATCCGGAGGCCGGAGAGCCCCGTCGCGCACGACGAGGAGACCGGCCCGGCCCCGCCGGCCTGGCGCAACGGCGGCTTCGTGCTGCTGTCGGTCTGCAACGCCGTCCTCACCTCCAACCAGGTGCTGCTCAACGTCGTCGTTCCCCTGTGGCTCGTCGAGCGCACCGATGCGCCCCACACGCTGCTCGCCTGGCTCTTCGGCACCAACACGGTGATGGCGGTGGCGCTGCAGGTGCGTGCGTCGCGCGGCTCCGAGACGGTGCCCGGCGCGCTGCGGGCCGTACGGCTCTGCGGGTGGTCGTTCGTGCTCTCGTGCCTGGTCATCAGTGCCACCCACGAGACCATCGGCTGGGTCTCGATCGTCCTGATCTGGCTCGGCCACGTGACGATCACCGGGGCCGAGCTGTGGCAGTCCGCCTCCGACTGGGGCTTCCAGTCCGAGCTGTCCGACCATCGCCGGCTCGGCGACTACCAGGGGGTCTGGAGTCTGGGCTACCAGGTCGGCCCGATCATCTTCCCGGGCCTGTACACGTTCCTCGCGCTCACGTGGGGCGCACCCGGCTGGGCGGTGATCGCCGCGCTGGCGGTCGTCGCCGCCATCGTCGCCCACCCGGCGGCGCGGGCCGCGGAACGGTTCCTGGAGCGCGCCGGGGCGTCGTACGCCGACGTCGCCACGCCCTAGCGCGGACGGAGGGAGAGTCGGGTTCGTGGGGGCACCGGGTGTTCCACCAGGACCGATCCCGGTGCTCGTTGAGGGCACGGGGTGTGCCGGTGCCCGTCGACCCGGCATGCTCGGGGTGTGGATCCCTGGGAGTGGCTGCTGACCGTGCCCGAGCGGGCCAACCCCGCGACCGTGCTCGACGACTCCCACCCCGGCGAACAGGCGTGGTCGGAGGGCAACCTGGTCCGGCCGCTGATCCACGGCTCGGTCTACTTCCGGGAGCTGTACGACGCGGTCGAGGCCGCCCGGGCCGGTGACCTGGTGCTGTTCACCGACTGGCAGGGCGACGCTGACGAGCAGCTGATCGGTGAGCCGGGCAGCGAGGTGGTCGAGGTGCTCGGCCGGGCCGACGAGCGCGGGGTCGATGTCCGTGGGCTCGTGTGGCGCTCGCACATCGACCAGACCGGCTTCTTCGCCTCCGAGAACCGCCACCTCGGCGAACAGCTCCAGAAGCGCGGTGCCGAGGTGCTCCTCGACATGCGGGTTCGCACCGGCGGCTCGCACCACCAGAAGTTCGTGGTCATCCGCTACCGCGACGATCCGGCGCGCGACGTCGCCTTCGTGGGCGGGATGGACCTCGCCCACAACCGGCGCGACGACGCCGACCACGGGGGAGACCCTCAGCCACAGGCACTCACCGAGGAGTACGGCGACCACCCGCCCTGGCACGACGTCCAGGTGATGATCCACGGGCCGGCCGTCCACGACGTGGAGACGGTCTTCCGCGAGCGGTGGGAGGACCCGACGCCGCTGTCACAGGCGCCCTGGCGCCGGCTGGCCGACCGGCTCCGCCGGCTGGACACCTCACCCGACCCGTTGCCCGAGCAGCGGCCGGTCCCTCCCGCGGCCGGCCACCACGTCGTCCAGCTGTTGCGCACCTATCCGAACCTCCGGCACGGCCGCGACTACCCGTTCGCCCGCGGAGGAGAGCGGAGCGTCGCCCGCGGGTACAGCAAGGCGGTGGCCCGCGCCGAGCGGATCGTCTATGTGGAGGACCAGTACTTCTGGGGCCACGACGTCGCTGACATCTTCGGGCCCACCCTCCGTGACCACCCCGGGCTCCGCCTGGTCGTGGTGATCCCACTGGTGCCCGACATCGCCGGGCTCAACCGCGTCCCGCAGTACCTCGGCCGGGAGCGCGCCCTCGACACCCTGATGCGGATCGCCCCCGGCCGGGTGGCGGCGTACGGCATCGAGAACCACGCGGGCACCCCGGTCTACGTGCACGCGAAGGTCTGCGTCATCGACGATGTCTGGGCCAGCACCGGTTCGGACAACTTCAACCGCCGGTCCTGGACCCACGACTCCGAGCTCTCGGCGGTCGTCCTCGACCGACGACTACGCCCTCGACCTCCGGCTCACCCTGGCCGCCGAGCACCTCGACCGGCTCGGCGAGGTGGCGTCCGGAGGGCTGCGCGAGGTGATGGCCGACTGTGTCGACCCGGCCGGCCTCTACGACGCGTACGCCGCGAGCGCGGCGCGGCTGGAGGCGTGGCACGACGGTGGCCGGGTCGGCGAGCGCCCTCCGGGTCGGCTGCGGCCGATCCCGTTGCCGGCGCTGTCGAGGACGGCCCGGCTCCTGGCCAGGGTGCCGCTCGACGTCGTCCACGACCCCGACGGGCGACCAGGCCCCCTCCGGGGGAAGGCGCAGTACTGATGCCACGACCGACCCAGGGCTACCTCGACACCACCGGCCGGCCCGACCGACTCTCGGGCGGAGTCCGGATGATCCCGGTCAGCACGCCGTCGGGCGAGTTCAAGGTCGGGACCAGGGCGTGGTTCGCCGGACCGCCCGGCTTCCTCCGCGATCTGGACGCCGGCTGACCCGGGCCCGGCGCGCGTACGCCGGACCCGGGTCCCCCCGCAGCGCCGATCAGAGGCGTGCTTCGTAGACCAGGTTGAACGGCGTCTCGCCGATCCGGCGGAACCGGGTGAAGCCGGCGTCGGTGCACACCTGGTGGATCGCCTTCTCGCCGGCCTGAGCCCCCAGCGCGTAGCCGCCCGGCTGGGACAGCGCGTTCGGCACGCAGAGGAAGGACGAGAAGTTGTAGTAGACGCGACCCACCGGGTTGAGGTTCTCAGCCACCGTGTCCCCGGCGGCCGGCTCGACGATCAGCCAGGCCCCGTCGGGCGCGAGGGCCGAGCGGACGTGCTTCGCGGCGCCGAGCGGGTCGCCCATGTCGTGCAGGCAGTCGAAGCTGGTGACCAGGTCGTACCCGGTCCCCGAGAACTGCTGGGCGCCGGCCACCTCGAAGCTGACGCGGTCCGCGACGCCCGCCTCGGAGGCGCGCTTGCTGGCCTCGTGGACCGAGCCGTCGTGGTAGTCGGAGCCGGTGAAGGTCGACGCCGGGAACGCCTCGGCCATCAGCACGGTGCTGGCCCCGTGGCCGCACCCGATGTCTGCCACCCGACCGCCCTGCTCGAGCTTGGCGCGGGCGCCGTCGAGCGCCGGGATCCACTCCGCCACCAGATGGGCGAGGTAGCCGGGCCGGAAGAACTGCTCGCAGCCGCGGAAGACCTGCTCGTCGTGCTCGTGCCAGCCGACACCGGCCCCGGTGCGGTAGGCCTCCTCCATGCGTGGCACGGCGGCGAGCGAGCCGAGGGCCAGCTCGAACGCGCCCGGCAGGAACAGTGGTCCGTCGGGGTCGGTGAGAGCGAACGCCTTCTCCTCGGTCATCGAGTAGGAGTCGTGGTCGGCGTCGTACTCGACATAGCCGCCGGCGGCCTGGCCCCGGAGCCACTCGGTCACGTAGCGGGCGTCGGTGCCGGTCCGCTGGGCGAGCTCGCCCGCGGTGGCCGGCCCGGTCGCGAGGGCGCGGTAGAGACCGAGACGGTCCCCGAGGACGACATTGCCGGCCGAGACCGTCGCGCCGAGGTCCCCGGCGAACTGGCCGACGAACTCCATCAGCTTGTCGGTGTCGATAGCCATGGTGTGGATTCCTTCCAGAGGTGGATGCTGGGTGACACGAGCCTCGGGCTCGAGGGTTGCAACCCGATTGCAAGGCGCGGAGGGCACGGTTCAGATCGAGGCAACCAGCACCCGGGGAGGACCGATGCGGGCACGGCAGCCTGACCGATCCGGACACGTCGAGCGCGACGGCGTCCGCGTCGCCTGGCAGGTGTACGGCGAGCAACCGCGACCCGGGGACCCGGCGGTGCTGCTCCTCCCCACGTGGTGCCTGCTGCCGGCCGAGGTGTGGAAGCTCCAGGTGCCCTTCCTGGCCCGGCGCACCCGGGTGATCACCTACGACCCCCGTGGCAACGGCGCTTCGGACCGCCCGGAGGACGCCTCGTCGTACGAGCGCGCGCAGCTGACCCGTGACGCCCTCGACGTGCTCGACGCGACCGGGACCGAGCGTGCGGTGGTGGTCGGACTCTCCCGGGGCAACCTGCAGGCGCTGGACCTCGCCGCGGAACATCGCGACCGAGTGGCGGCCTGGGTCGCGATCGCGCCGGCGATCCCCGGCCTCGCCCCGTTCCCAGCGGAGCGCCTGGAGTCGTTCGACCTGTGGGACGAGGACACCGGCGACGACGACGGTTGGGGCCGCTACAACCGCTACTCGTGGCTTCGCGACTATCCGGGCTTCGTCGACTTCTTCTTCGACCAGCTGGTGCCGGAGGCCCACTCCACCAAGCTGATCGAGGACCTGGTCGGGTGGAGCTCCGGCACCGACGGCGCCACCCTGGTCCGCGCCGAGGCCGGACGCCTACCCGGGCCGAGGTCGGTGTCGGAGCAGTGCGCGGCGGTGCGCTGCCCGGTCGTCGTCGTGCACGGCAGCGACGACCGAGTCATCCCCCACGCCCACGGAGCGCGACTGGCGGAGCTGACCGGAGGGACGCTGGTGACGTTCGAGGGCACCGGCCACGCACCGCCCGGCAGGCAGCCGGTGGCGCTCAACCGGGTGCTCGACGACGTGCTCACCGGCGTCACGGGGCCGCGACCGCCGGCCCACCGGGAACATGCCGCTGACCCGCCCGAAGCGGGTCCTCTACCTGTCGTCCCCGATCGGCCTGGGGCACGTCCGCCGCGACCTAGCGATCGCCGACGAGCTGCGCAAGCAGCACCCGGGCCTGGAGATCGACTGGCTCTCCCAGTCGCCGGTCACCGACTTCCTGGAGCGGGCGGGGGAGCGCGTGCACCCGGCCTCGGCGTGGCTGGCCAGCGAGAGCGGCCACATCGAGTCGGAGTCGGGTGAGCACGACCTGCACGCGTTCCAGGCGATCCGGCGGATGGACGAGATCCTGGTCGCGAACTTCATGGTCTTCGACGACCTGGTCCGCGAGCGCGACTACGACCTGTGGATCGGCGACGAGGCCTGGGATCTCGACCACTTCCTGCACGAGAACCCCGGCCTCAAGCGGGCGCCGTTCGCCTGGCTGACCGACTTCGTCGGCTGGCTGCCGATGGCCGACGGCGGGGAGCGCGAGGCGTACCTGACGTCGGACTACAACGCCGAGATGGTCGAGCACGTCGCGCGCTACCCACGCCTGCGTGACCGCTCGGTCTTCGTCGGCGACCCCGAGGACCTCGTGACCGACCCCCTGGGCCCGGGGCTGCCGACGATCCGGGACTGGACGATCGCGCACTTCGACTTCAGCGGCTACGTCATGGGCGGCCGTCCCGACCCGGCCGACCGCACCCGGGTGCGCCGGAGGCTGGGGTACGCCGACGACGAGGTGGTCTGCATCGCCAGCGTCGGAGGCTCCGGGGTGGGCGGCCCGCTGCTGCGGCGCATCCTCGAGGCGTACGACGCCGCCTCGGCACGCGTCCCGGGCCTCCGGATGGAGGTGGTCACCGGCCCCCGGATCGACCCGGCGACCCTGTCGGCGCCTCCGGGGGTCCACGTGCACGGGTTCCTCCCCGACCTGGACCTGCACCACGCAGTGTGTGACGTCGCGATCGTGCAGGGCGGGCTGTCGACCACCATGGAGCTCACGGCCAACCGGCGCCCGTTCCTCTACCTCCCGCTGCGTCACCACTTCGAGCAGCAGCGCCACGTCCGACACCGGCTCGAGCGGCACGGCGCTGGTCGTTGCCTCGACTACGCGACCGCCGGGCCGGAGGTGATCGCCGAGGCCCTGGTGCACGAGCTGGGGCGAGAGCTCGACTACGTGGAGGTACCGGCAGGACGGAGCCACCCGGGCTGCCCGGCTGCTCGGCGAGCTCCTCTGACCCAGGCCGGCCTACCCGGCGGCGGAGGTGGCCCGAGCGGCCCGCTCGTGCACCTCCCGCCAGGAATGGGTCGTGGCCTCCAACAGCGGTCGGAGGGCGGCGGCTCCCCGGCCGGGCTCGCCGGCGTCGAGCCAGGCGGTGGCGACCGCGTCGTACACGTCGGCACCAGCGACCCACGCCTGCCGGGGCGGTGCCTGGACCCCAGCGAGCAGCCGGTCGGCCTCGACCAGCCCCTCGCTCGTGGCGGCGGCCAGTGGTGCCAGGCAGCGGAGCCGGTAGGACGCCCCGGCCTCGTCGCCGAGCGCGGCGAGGCCGGCGACGCAGAGCTCGGCCGCCTCCTCGCGGCGACCGAGCTCCAGCAGGGTCGAGGCGTAGCTGCCGACCGCGGTGGCGTACCACCAGGGATGGTCGGCGGGGGACGTCTCCGCGACCGACCGGCGGCCGTCGTTCGTCGCCGCCTCGAGGTCGCCCGACAGCCGAGCCAGCCAGCCTCGGTGGGCCCGGAAGAAGCCGGTGTACGCGCCGTACCCCGTCTCGCGGTTCACCTCGAGCGCCGCGTCGACCCGGCGACGCGCCTCGGGCCAGTCGCTCGAGCCCGCGGGCACCAGCGACGACTCGAGGAGCGCCCACTGCATCAGCCACGGGAGGCGGAGGTCGGCCAGCAGCGGGACCAGCTCGTCGAGCACGACCCGGAGTGCCGCGATGTCCCCGCAGTAGGCGTTGACGGCCTTGAGCCCGTCCAGTGAGCGTGCCACGACCTCGGGGAAGGTCGTCGCGCGCGCCGCCCGGACGCCGGCCTCGGCCCGGCTGCGGCGCATCGGCGAGTCGGAGCTGGGTGGCGTCCAGCACCACGAGCCGGGTGCGGAACTCCGACTCGGCCACCGCGTCGCCCAGCTCGGCCGCGAGTCGCAGACCCTCCTGGCTGTGCCCGATCACCTCCCGCAGCGGGCGGTGGCGCGCGACCGTGATGTCGCCGGCGAGCATCCGCGTCATGCGCATCCGTAGCCGCACGTCGGCCCTGGGCCCGGTGATGTCGCGAGCGGCCATCAGGTCGCGCTCGGCCGCTGCGAAGTCGGCGCGCACCTCGTTCACCCGCGCACGCTCCAGGAGCACGGCTGCCTGCAGGTCGGTGTCGTCGGCCGTCCGGGCATCGGCCCCGGCCAGGTCGAGCAGGACGAGCGCGTCGTCGAGGGCGGCGGCTCGCCTGGCACGCCGGCCCGCCTCGAGGTAGCCGCCGGCCGCTCGCCCGGGCTGACCGGCCTCGTGCGCGTGCCGCGCCATCTGCTCCGGTCGGTCGGCCGTCAGGTCGGCCGCGCGCCGGTGGTAGGCCACCGCGAGCGGGGTGGGGACGGTCGTGAGCACGGCCTCCTGGATCAGGTCGTTCGCGAAGTCGTACATCTCACCGGAGGTCGCCATCAGCCCGGCCCGGACCAGCTGCTCGCAGATGAGGACGACCTCGACCTCGGGCCGCGCGACGAGTCCGGCCAGCAGCAGGGGCTCGACGCGGGTGCCGAGCACCGAGGCCGCGGCCACGACCCGGCTCGGCTCGTCGTCCAGCAGGTCGAGCTGCGCGGCCACGGCGCCTGCGATGTCCTCGGGGACGCCGAGGTTTCCGGACGCCAGCGCCTGGAGACTCGCCACCACACTGAGCGGGTGACCGAGGCTGCGCGCCTGCACCTCGTCGGCCCGCGCACCGAACCCGGCGGCGCTGGCCAGGGCGCCCACCGCCGATGCGGGCAGGGGGCCGAGCACGACGGCCTCACCCAGGTTCGACACGTGTGGAAGCGCGGGCAGGCCTTCGGTCCGGACGGCCACCACGATCAGGACCGGTGAGACGCCGAGGTGGACTCCCAGGTGCGCCACGAGGTCGGCGCTCACGTCGGCGCCGTACTGAAGGTCGTCGACGGCGAGCAGCACCGGTTGTCGCGCGGCGAGCCCGGCGACGACGGCCACGACGGCGTCGAACGAGCGGCGCCGGGCCAGCTCGTGGGACACGTCGTCAGCAGGGACCACGCCGAACAGCTCGACCAGCTCGGGCAGCAGCCGGGTCCAGGCGGGCAGGTGACCACCGAGCAGCGTGCGGAGGGTCGGCTCGGGCAGGGCGAGGAGGACCGGGCGCAGCACCTCCACGAACGGCTGGAGGAACAACGACCGCTCTCCGGGTCGGCACCGCGTGCTGAGGACGAGGCCGCCGCTCGCGGCCGCGGCCGCGCAGGTCTCGGCGAGGAGGCGGCTCTTGCCGATGCCGGGCACTCCGCTCACGACGACGAGGGAGGGGCGGCCCTGCGCCGCCTCGCTCCAGGCCCGGTCCAGGAGACCCGTCTCGGCCCCGCGGCCGACCAGAGCCGACACGGGCCGCGGAGGTGCGCCGGTCGCCGAGCCTCCGACCGGCTCCCCGCGGAGCATCGCGACCTGGAGCCGCTGGGTCTCCAGGTCCGGGTCGGTGCCGAGCTCGTCGGCGAGCCGCGTGGTCAGGGAGGAGTAGAGCTCGAGCGCGGCGGTCGCCCGGCCGTCGCGGACCAGCGCCACCATCAGGTCGCGGTGCGCACGCTCGTCGTACGGGTCGGTCGCGACCGCCGCGGCGGCACTCGCCCGGGCCAGGTCGGTCTGCCCGGTGACCGTCGCCGCGGCGGCACGGAGGTGCCGCGACTCGCGGCGCAGCTCGGCGGCCCGGTGGCGGAGGCCGTCGGCCCAGGTGCCGCAGCACTCGTCCGCCAGGTCGTCGCTGTCGCCGAGCACGTCGAGCGCCCGGGTGGCGGCCGCGACCGCGAGCGTCGCTTCACCGTGGGCCAGCCGAGTGGCCGCGACGGCCGCCAGGCGGTCGGCGGAGTCGAGGTCCAGCTCCACGCCCCGGCCGAGGGTGTACGACGCCGGGCCGGCGTCGACGAGCCCGTCGCCGACGACCTTGCGCAGCCGGCTGGCGAGGGTCGCGAGGTTGCCCGCCGGGTCACGTGGGAGACGGTCCGGCCAGACGATCTCGGCGAGTCGGTCGGTCGCCACGCCGGTGCCTCGGCTGGCTGCCAGGGCGGCGAGGAACACGCGAGCCTTGCGGGTGCCCAGCCGGGGCCCGGCCAGCTCCTCACCGTCGCGGGTCACGGCGAGGTCGCCGCAGAGGGCCAGACGCACCGTCACCCAGCGAGTATCCCGCCCGGCAAGCGGCCAGGAAATCGGTCGAGAGGATGACTGCGGCGCCGCTAGACTGGTCGCATCATGTGGATCCTCGGCTGACCGACTCGCGCCCGCGGCACCGCCCGGCGAGTCCTCCCTCTTTCGTCGAAGGGCTTCCGCATGCCTGCGTCCACCGCGCTCCATCTCGCCTCGGTCCACGTCTCCGGTCTCGACGTCTGGTTCGGCACCCGGCAGGTGCTGCACGACGTGGACCTGACCGTCTCCCCGGGCCGTCGTACCGGCCTGGTCGGCGAGAACGGCTCGGGCAAGTCGACCCTGTTGCGCGCCCTGGCCGGCACCCTGCCGCCACGGGCCGTCGTCACCGGAACCGTCGACGTGCCCGACGACCTCGTCATGCTCGGCCAGGAGCCACCGTTTCGTGACGACGCCACCGTCGGCGAGGTCCTGGCCAGGGCCCTCGCACCCCTGCGCCGGATGGTGGCCGACGTCGAGCGGCTCTCGGCCGACCTGGTCGACGAGGTGGGCCAGGCGGCGTACGCCACAGCCCTCGACCGGGCCGTCGCACACGGCGCGTGGGACGCCGAGCGCCGGGCCACGGAGTCGGCCGAGCGGCTGGGTCTCGGCAGGATCGACGCCGAGCGCCGGATCGGCACCCTGTCCGGCGGACAGCGCACCCGGCTCGCCCTGGCGACGGTCATGACCACGCGGCCGTCCTGCCTCCTCCTCGACGAGCCGACCAACCACCTCGACGACCAGGCCGTCGACCAGCTCACGGCGTTCCTGCGCGACCTGCCGGGCGTCGTCGTACTGGCCAGTCATGACCGGGTGCTGCTCGACGACATCTGCTCCGATCTGTTCGACCTGGACCCGCGGCCCGACGGAGGGCTCGGCACCGACGGCAACGGCGGGCGTCGGTTCGGCGGTGGCTGGACGGCGTACGAGGAGCACCGCGCGGCGGCACGACGTCGCTGGGAGGAGAGGTACGCCGCCCAGCAGGACGAGCTGGAGCGGCTGCGGGCGGCGACGGCGATCGGCACCTCGGCGATCGCCCACAACCGGGGGCCTCGCGACAACGACAAGTTCATCTACGGCTTCAAGGGGGCGAACGTCGACCGCGCGCTGGCGCGCCGGAAGAGGGACGCCGAACGGCGCCTCGAGACCGCCGAGCGCGAGCAGGTGCGCAAGCCGCGGCCACCGCTGAGGCTGGCGACCGGCCTGACCGGTGCGGGCGCGGCGGGTCGCGTCGTCCAGGTGCGCGACCTCGAGGTCACCGGTCGGCTCCGGGTGGAGCGGCTGGACGTGGAGGCGGGCGAGCACCTGCTCGTCTCCGGAGCGAACGGCTCGGGGAAGACCACTCTGCTCGGCGTCCTGTCCGGTCGGCTCGCGGCTGGGTCGGGCTCGGTGTCGGTGAGCGCGCGCCGGGTGGCCGAGCTGGTGCAGGACGTGCGCTTCGACGAGCCGGGGCGCAGCGCCCGCGCGACGTACGACGCGGTGGTCGGGGCGGATCGCGCCGCGCGGACCCCGCTGCGCACGCTCGGCCTGCTACCACCGGACCGGCACGCCACCCCGGTCGCCCTGCTCTCGGTCGGTCAGCGGCGGCGGCTGGGGCTGGCGATCGCCGTCGCCGCCGAGCCCGACCTGCTGCTCCTCGACGAGCCCACGAACCACATCTCCCTGGCCCTGGCGGGCGAGCTGGAGGAGGCGCTGCAGAGCACTGCTGGCACGGTCGTGGTGGCGAGCCACGACCGCTGGCTGCGCCGCCGCTGGGACGGTGCGGAGACGCGGCTGGAGGCGGTGGAGGTCAGCGGGAGAGGGTGAGGCGGAGCCTTTCGGCCAGCGCCGCGATCTCGGCGTCGACCGCCTTGGTCATCGCCGTCGTGAACCGGACGTCGTCGTGCACGGCGTCGACGAACAACCGACCCGCCGTGCGATCGGCGGTGGCGTCGACCTTGCCGACCAGCAGGTCGCCGTGGAGGACCGGCAGCGCGAAGTAGCCCCAACGTCGCTTCGCCGCCGGCTTGTACATCTCCAGGACGTACTCGAACTCGAAGAGGTCCTCCATCCGCTTCCGGTCGCGGACGATCGCGTCGAACGGCGAGAGCAGAGCGGTGCGACCCTCGAAGCTCGACTCCGCTCGGTCACCGGAGCCGAGCAGCTCGAGCTGGGCCGGGTCGACCCGCCAGTGCCCGGCGACACCCTCGACGACGGCCTGCTCGCCCGCGTCGCCGACGTGGATCGGCTCACCGGGCAGCACCGTTCCCTTCGCGCGGGCGATGCCGAGGCCGCTGAGGCGGCGTACGTCGCGGACCCGCCTGGCCTCCTCGCGCGGCACGGGCTCGAGACCGGAGGGGTAGACCCGCTCGGCGAGGTCCCACAGGCGCTGGTTGCCCGCTCGGCCGTTGATCGCCACCTCGCCACGGCCGAGGAGACACTCGAGCATCATCCGGACGTTGCGGTCGACGTTCCAGCCGCTCGAGCGCCAGGGCACCTGAGCGCTCGCACGGATGTCGCGCGACAGCATCGGTCCGTCGGCGTCGAGGGTGTCGAGCACCTCGTTGCGGAACAGCTCGTTGGCCTCGAGCCAGTCGCGCGTGCCTTCCCACGGGGGCCAGGCAGCCATGTCGGCCAGGTGGAGGGGCAGGTCGGTCATCGGCCGGATCGCGTTGCCGTCGTCGTAGAGGTCCCGCGCGGCCAGGGCGTCGTCGAGGTCCGCGGGCTCGTAGGAGGTGCCCATCCGAGCCCAGGCGACCAGGTCGGGTGCGACGGCCACGGCCGCGGTCATGTCCACCGGCAGGGCGGTGAGGTGGTCGACCATCGCCACCAGGTCGGTCGGTCGGCGACCGGCCAGCAGCTGCGCCCGGACCGCGATCCGCCGGGCCTCCTGCCGCGACAGGTGGTGGACCTCGGTCATGGCGGCGACGCTAGTGGTGCCGACCGACGTGTGGTGGTGGTCACGACCCCGCGGGACCTTCGACCCTGCTCAGCAGGACTGCCAGGGACGAACGTGGAAGCAGGTCTCTGGGGTCGGGGAACGACCCCGGCCCTTGTTCCTGAGGAGGACAGTCTGATGAAGGCACTCGTGTACCACGGCCCGGGCAGGAAAGCCTGGGAGGAAGTCCCGGATCCCACGATCCAGCAACCGACCGACGTCGTCGTACGGGTCGAGACGACCACGATCTGCGGGACGGACCTGCACATTCTCAAGGGCGACGTGCCCGCGGTGACCGAGGGTCGCATCCTCGGACACGAGGGCGTCGGCACGATCGTGGAGGTGGGATCGGCCGTCACCACGCACGCCGTCGGTGACCGCGTGATCATCTCCTGCATCAGCGCCTGTGGTGCCTGCTCCTACTGCCACCAGGGCCTCTACGCACACTGCCTGGCCGACGAGGGCGCCCCGGGCATCGGCTGGGTGTTCGGTCACCTGATCGACGGCACGCAGGCGGAGCTCGTGCGGGTGCCGTTCGCGGACAACTCGTTGTACCGCGTCCCGGAGGGTGTCTCCGACGATGCCGCCGTGATGCTGTCGGACATCTTGCCGACCGGCTTCGAGATCGGGGTCCGCTACGGCAAGGTCGAGCCGGGTGACGTGGTGGCCGTGGTGGGCGCCGGCCCGGTCGGGCTCGCCGCGATGATGACCTGCGGGTTGTACGGCGCATCGCGCGTGATCGCCCTCGACCTCGACCCCAACCGGCTCGACCAGGCGCTGGGCTTCGGGGCGACCGACGCGGTGAACAGCGCCGACTCCGACTGGGCCGAGCAGGTGATGGCCATGACCGACGGGCTCGGTGTCGACGTGGCGATCGAGGCGGTGGGAGTGCCGGCGACGTTCCAGGCGTGCACCAAGATCGTTCGTCCCGGAGGGTCTGTGGCCAACGTCGGCGTCCACGGATCCCCCGTGGAGCTGGAGCTGCAGGACCTGTGGATCAAGGACATCGCGATCACCATGGGTCTGGTCAGCACGTCGACCACGCCGATGCTGCTCAAGCTGGTGGCACAGCACAAGCTGGACGCGGAGCGGTTCGCCACGCACCACTTCTCCTTCGACCAGTTCCTCGACGCCTACGAGACGTTCGGTGACGCGGCCGACACGAAGGCACTGAAGGTCGTCATCCGGCGCTGACGCGATGAGCCGGAGTCACCCGGCCCCGGAACCCGGTTGAGAGCCGGGGCTCCGGGGCGGTTGACTCTCGGCATGGAGATCGCCTCAGGATCCGCCGTCCTCGCTGCCGAGTCGACCGGTGACGGCCCGGACGTCCTGCTCGTGCACGCCGGTGTCACCGACCAGCGCGGCTGGGCGTCCACGGTCGAACGCCTGCCCGGCCACCGTTGCCTGACCTACGACGCGCGTGGCTACGGCCGCACGACGTACCAGCCGGAGGACGGGTGGTCGAGCGTCGGCGACGCGGTCGCCGTCCTCGACGCGTACGACGTCACGCGGACGGTCGTGATCGGCTCCTCGATGGGTGGGCGGACCTCGATCGACCTCACCCTGCTGCACCCCGACCGGGTCCGGGCGCTGGTCCTGATCGGTCCCGCGATCAGCGGTGCTCCCACGCCGACGTACGAGCCGGAGGTGCTCGCGCTGGAGGAGGAGTGGGAGGCAGCGGAGGAGCGGGGCGACCTCGCGACCGTGAACCGGATGGAGGCCCGCGTCTGGCTCGACGGCCCGACCGCGGCCGAAGGGCGGGTACAGGGTGCGGCTCGCGACCTGTTTCTCGAGATGAACGCGCAGGCGCTGGACGCCGACGACCCAGGGGAGCAGCGGGACGACGCCGCGGCCTGGGACCGGCTCGCCGAGATCGCCGTACCCACGCTGGTGCTGGTCGGCGAGCACGACCTGCGCTACATCCGGGAGGGCTGTGCTCATGCCGCGGGTGCCATCCGCGACGCCCGGCTGGTGGAGCTGCCCGGGGTGGCCCACCTCCCGCACCTCGAGGCCGACGAGAGGACGCTCGCCGAGGTCGCGGCGTTCGTGGACGGTCTCTAGCTCTCCCCGGGAGCCGGTCCCGCACCGGGGGCGGGGCGTCCGAGAAGCGAGCGCGCCACTGGTAGGGTCGGCCACGCTCGACATCCTTTAACGATCCGTCCCGTGAGGCGGAGAAGGAGGTACGGCGTGCCGCCGCATGGTCTCGACTCCGCTCGACCACCCAGTCTCGACTCCGCTCGACCACCGAAGGCGTTGCTCGTCCTCGAAGACGGCCGGACCTTCCGTGGGGAGGCCTACGGCGCCGAGGGCGAGACCTTCGGTGAGGCGGTGTTCGCCACCGGGATGACGGGCTACCAGGAGACGCTGACCGATCCGTCGTACCACCGCCAGGTCGTGGTGATGACCGCGCCCCACATCGGCAACACCGGGCTCAACGACGACGATCCCGAGTCCTCGCGGATCTGGGTGGCCGGCTACGTCGTCCGCGATCCGGCCCGCGTGCCCTCGAGCTGGCGCTCGCGGCGCTCGCTCGACTCGGCGCTCCGGGAGCAGGGCGTGGTCGGGATCTCGGGCATCGACACCCGCGCGCTGACCCGCCACCTGCGCGAGCGGGGCGCGATGCGGGTGGGGATCTCGACGACCGAGGCCGACCCGGAGGCCCTGCTCGCGCGGGTGCGCCTGTCGGGGGAGATGGCCGGCGCGAACCTCTCAGCGGAGGTATCCACCGCCGAGCCGTACGTCGTGCCGGCGGTCGGCGCGACCCGCTTCCGCGTCGCCGCCGTCGACCTCGGGATCAAGGCGAACACGCCCCGGATGATGGCCGCGCGCGGCATCGAGACCCACGTCCTCCCCGCTACGTCGACCCTGGACGACGTGCTGGCCACCTCGCCGGACGGGCTCTTCTACTCCAACGGTCCGGGCGATCCGGCCGCGACCACCTCTCAGGTCGAGCTGCTCCGGGCGGCACTGCGCCGGGGCATCCCGTACTTCGGGATCTGCTTCGGCAACCAGCTCTTCGGCCGCGCCCTCGGCTTCGAGACGTACAAGCTGACCTACGGCCATCGGGGGATCAACCAGCCGGTGATGGACCGCACCACCGGCAAGGTCGAGGTGACCGCGCACAACCACGGGTTCGCCGTCCGCGCACCTCTCCACGCCGCCACGCCGACTCCCTACGGAGACGTGAGCGTCTCCCACGTGTGCCTCAACGACGACGTGGTCGAGGGGCTGGAGCTGCGCCGCGACGGTCGCCTCGTCGCCTTCTCGGTCCAGTACCACCCCGAGGCCGCCGCCGGCCCCCACGACGCGTCGTACCTCTTCGACCGCTTCTGCGACCTCATGGCCCGGACAGGTCAGACCGAGCTCGAGCCGGGCGAGCGGGGCCCGGGGGCTGCCCAAACGGCGCAATTGCGCCCAAATGACGGTCCGGAAGCGGAATCGGCTGTCGAACCGGCGCAATTGCGCCAGAACAGCAACCCCGGAGAGGACGCCTGATGCCGAAGCGCGACGACATCCGCAGCGTCCTGGTGATCGGCAGCGGGCCGATCGTGATCGGGCAGGCCTGCGAGTTCGACTACTCCGGCACCCAGGCCTGCCGGGTGTTGCGGGAGGAGGGGATCCGGGTCGTCCTGGTCAACTCCAACCCGGCCACGATCATGACGGACCCCGAGTTCGCCGACGCGACGTACGTCGAGCCGATCACGCCCGAGTTCGTCGAGCAGGTGATCGCCCAGGAGCGTCCCGACGCGCTGCTGGCCACGCTCGGCGGCCAGACCGCGCTCAACTGCGCGATGAGCCTTGCCGCGGCCGGCGTTCTCGACAAGTACGGCGTGGAGCTGATCGGCGCCTCCATCGAGGCGATCGAGAAGGGCGAGAACCGCGAGTCGTTCAAGCGGGTCGTGGAGGGACTGCCCCCCGAGTGGGGTGCCGAGGTCGCGGCCTCATGCATCTGCCACACCATGGACGAGTGCCTGGACGCAGCGGACGACCTCGGCTACCCGGTCGTCGTGCGCCCCAGCTTCACGATGGGCGGCGCCGGCTCCGGCCTGGCGTACGACGTGGAGGACCTGCAGCGGATCGCCGGTCTCGGCCTCTCGCTCAGCCCGACCACCGAGGTGCTCCTCGAGGAGTCGATCCTCGGCTGGAAGGAGTACGAGCTCGAGGTCATGCGCGACCGCGCCGACAACGTGGTGATCGTCTGCTCGATCGAGAACATCGACCCGATGGGGGTCCACACCGGCGACTCGATCACCGTCGCGCCGGCGCTGACCCTGACCGACCGCGAGTACCAGCGGCTCCGCGACATCTCGATCGGCGTGATCCGCGAGGTCGGCGTCGACACCGGCGGCTGCAACATCCAGTTCGCCGTCAACCCGACTGACGGCCGGATCGTGGTGATCGAGATGAACCCGCGGGTCTCCCGCTCGAGCGCCCTGGCCTCCAAGGCCACCGGCTTCCCGATCGCCAAGATCGCGGCCAAGGTGGCGATCGGCTACACCCTCGACGAGATCCCCAACGACATCACCACCCGCCCCGACGGCAAGAGCACGCCGGCCAGCTTCGAGCCGACGCTCGACTACGTCGTGGTGAAGGTGCCGAGGTTCGCCTTCGAGAAGTTCCCCGGCGCCGACCCGACCCTGACCACCCACATGAAGTCGGTGGGCGAGGCGATGGCGATCGGCCGCAACTTCACCGAGGCCCTGCAGAAGGCGCTGCGCTCGCTGGAGAGCCCGAGCGCCGTCTTCGACTGGCACCAGGAGTGGGTCGAGCTCGACAAGGAGGGGCTGCTCGAGGCGATCCGGGTGCCGCACGACGGCCGGCTCAAGCTCGTGATGGACGCGATCCGGGCCGGCGCGACCGCCGACGAGATCTTCGAGGCGACCGCCATCGACCCGTGGTTCGTCGACCAGCTGGCCCTCATCAACGAGGTCGCCACGGAGGTGACGGCCGCCGCCGAGCTCACACCCGACCTGCTGCGCCTGGCCAAGCGGCACGGCTTCTCCGACGCCCAGATCGGAAAGATCCGTGGGATGACCGCCGACGTCGTGCGCGGAGTCCGCCACGCGTTGGGCATCCGACCGGTCTACAAGACCGTCGACACCTGCGCCGCCGAGTTCGCCGCGGCCACGCCGTACCACTACTCGACGTACGACGAGGAGACCGAGGTCGCGCCGCGCGACAAGCCGGCCGTGATCATCCTCGGCTCGGGTCCGAACCGGATCGGGCAGGGCATCGAGTTCGACTACTCCTGCGTGCACGCCGCCCAGGCGCTCGGGTCCGGCACCGCCGATCGTCCGGGAGCGGGCTTCGAGACGATCATGGTCAACTGCAACCCCGAGACCGTCTCCACCGACTACGACACCTCCGACCGGCTCTACTTCGAGCCGCTGACGCTGGAGGACGTCCTCGAGATCGTGCACGCCGAGCAGAAGGTGGGCCCGGTCGCGGGCGTGATCTGCCAGCTCGGCGGCCAGACGCCGCTCGGGCTCGCGCAGGGCCTGGAGGACGCCGGCGTCCCGATCGTCGGCACCACCCCCGAGGCGATCCACCTCGCCGAGGAGCGCGGTGCCTTCGGGCGGGTGCTCCACGAGGCCGGGCTCACGGCCCCCCTGCACGGCATGGCGTCGTCGTACGACGAGGCGGCCGCGATCGCCGCAGACATCGGCTACCCCGTGCTGGTGCGCCCGTCGTACGTGCTGGGCGGCCGCGGCATGGAGATCGTGTACGACGACGGCGCGCTCGAGGGCTACATCGCCCGGGCCACCGCGATCAGCCCCGAGCACCCCGTGCTGGTCGACCGGTTCATCGACGACGCCGTCGAGATCGACGTCGATGCGATCTTCGACGGCGACGAGCTCTTCCTGGGCGGCGTGATGGAGCACATCGAGGAGGCCGGCATCCACTCCGGCGACTCGTCGTGCGCCCTGCCCCCGATCACCCTCGGCGACCGCGAGATCGACCGGATCCGCCAGGCGACGGAGGCGATCGCCCGCGGCGTCGGGGTGCTCGGGCTGATCAACATCCAGTTCGCGCTCGGCTCCGACGTGCTCTACGTCCTCGAGGCCAACCCGCGGGCCAGCCGCACGGTGCCGTTCGTCTCGAAGGCGACGGCGACGCCGCTGGCCAAGGCCGCGGCCCGGGTGATGCTCGGCGACTCGATCAAGCTGCTGCGGGCCGAGGGGCTGCTGCCGGCCTCCGGAGACGGCGGCAACCTGCCCGCCGACTCACCGATCGCGGTCAAGGAGGCGGTGATGCCGTTCAACCGGTTCCGTCAGCCCGACGGCCGCTACGTCGACACCGTGCTCGGCCCGGAGATGAAGTCGACCGGCGAGGTGATGGGCTTCGACGCCGACTTCGGCCGGGCGTTCGCCAAGGCCCAGGCCGCGGCCTTCGGACCGCTGCCGATATCGGGCAAGGTCTTCGTCTCGATGGCCAACCGCGACAAGCGGACCATGATCTTCCCGATCAAGGTGCTCGCCGACCTCGGCTTCGAGATCCTCGCCACCCAGGGCACCGCCGACGTCCTGCGACGCAACGGCGTCCGGGCGACCGTCGTCCGCAAGCACTTCGACGGCCCCGGCCCCCACGGCGAGCCGACCGCGGTGCAGCTCATCGCGGACGGTGACATCGCCCTCGTCGTCAACACGCCCCACGGCTCCTCGGGCAGCGGGGGGTCGGTCCGGGTCGACGGGTACGAGATCCGCACCGCCGCCGTGCGGGCCAACGTCCCCTGCATCACCACTGTCCAGGGTCTCGGCGCGGCGGTGCAGGGCATCGAGGCGCGGATCCGCGGCGACATCGGCGTGCGCTCGCTGCAGGACTGGGCCCGTCGGTGACCGTCGTACCCCCGCAACGTCATCCGGACGGAGCCGTCTATGGCTCGGTCCGTATGACGTGCCCACCGGCACGGCGGGGCGGTCGAGCATGACGACGTACGACGCCCTGTTCGACCGGGTCCTCACGCGGGTCGACCCCGAGCGTGCCCACCGCCTCGCCTTCCGGGCCATCCGAGTCGCCACCCCGTTGACCCGCCGCCTGTCGACGCGCACCGACGCCGATCCGTCGGCACGCGAGGCCCAGGAGTACGCACCCGCCAGGCGTCCGCCGGTCACGGCGATGGGTCTGGAGTTCCCCAACCGTCTCGGCCTGGCGGCGGGGTTCGACAAGAACGCGGTCGGCATCGACGGACTCGCTGCGCTCGGGTTCGGCTTCGTCGAGATCGGCACCGTCACCGCACAGCCGCAGCCCGGCAACCCCCAGCCGCGGCTGTTCCGGCTACCGCAGGACCACGCGATCGTGAACCGGATGGGCTTCAACAACGACGGCGCCGAGGCCGTGGCCGCGCGCCTGGCCCGACGGGCCGCACGGCTCGATCGTCGCGACCGGCGCCTCAGCGGCCGGATCGGCCAGCGCCCGACGCAGCGACCGGTCCTCGGGGTCAACATCGGCAAGACCAAGGTGGTGCCCGAGGACGACGAGCAGGCCGTGCTCGCCGACTACGCGTTCAGCGCGCGCGTGCTCGCGCCGCACGCCGACTACCTCGTGGTCAACGTCTCCTCGCCCAACACCCCCGGTCTTCGCAGCCTGCAGGCCGTCGACCGGCTGGCACCCCTTCTCGACGACGTACGCCGGGTGGCCGAGGAGGCGGCCGGGCGACACGTCCCGCTGTGCGTGAAGATCGCCCCCGACCTGGCCGACGACGACGTGGTCGCGGTCGCAGAGCTGGCCCGCAGCCACGGCCTGGAGGGGATCATCGCCACGAACACCACGATCTCTCGCGAGGGGCTGCGCACCGACCCTGCGCAGGTCGAGGCGCTCGGGTCCGGCGGCCTCTCCGGTCCGGTCCTGCGCAAGCGATCCGTCGAGGTGCTGAGGATCCTGCGCGCCCACGACCCCAGGATCGCGATCATCTCCGTCGGGGGGATCGCCACGGCCGACGACGCCCGCGCCCGGCTGCGGGCCGGGGCCGACCTCGTCCAGGCCTACACCGGTTTCGTCTACGGCGGCCCGATGTGGCCGCGCCGGATCGTGGCCGGGCTCGGCGGATGACCGGCGACGGTCCGCCCGACGGTCGACAGGACGGTCGACGGGACGGGCCGCTCCACGTCCGCGGCGAGGTGCTCGCGGCCAAGACCGCCGGTGCGTACCGTCACCTGACCCTGGTCGCCCCCGGCATCGGGGAGCGGTCGCGGCCGGGCAGCTTCATCGCCGTCTCGGTCGGCGAGGCGTCGCTGGCGCGCCGCGCGCTGTGGATCCACCGGGTCCGCGCCGTCGGCGGCCACCGGGCGGCGATCGACGTCGTCGTCGAGCCGCGCGGCACCGGCACCCGCTGGCTCGCGACGCTGTCACCAGGTACGCCGCTCGAGGTCACCGGCCCGCTCGGTCGTCCGTTCTCCTTTCCCCGGGACCAGGCCCGCTGCCTGCTGGTCGGTGAGGGGTACGCCGCTGCCCCGCTCCTGGCGCTGAGCGAGCGGCTCCGGGAGCGCGGCTGCGCCGTCCGGCTGGTGCTCTGTGGCCCCGACGAGGGTCACCTGCTCGACGTGCTCGAGACGCGTCGTACGGTCGGCCGGGTCGAGGTCGTGATCGGCGACCCGACCGCCGTCGTCGTCGCGGCACTGCCCGACGCCGACGTGGTGTACGCCGCCGCCACGACCCCCACCCTCCGGCTCTGCGCCGACGCGGCCGCAGCCGCAGGCGTCTCCTGCCAGGTCGCCCTCGAGCAGCCCCTCACGTGCGCCACCGGGCTCTGCCACGGCTGCCCCGTCCCCGTGCTCGACGACGACGGCAGCACCCACGTGGTGCGCGACTGCGTCGACGGGCCGGTCTTCCGCGCCGCCCGCCTCGACTGGGAGCTGATCGACCGGGGGGCCCCGTGATCCAGTGGCCGTTCGCCAACCCCGTGCTCACCGCCTCGGGCTGCGGCGGCACCGGGCGCGAGCTCGCGGCGTACGGCGAACTGGGCGCGCTCGGTGGCTTCGTCACCCGCTCGCTCACGCTGCACGAACGGGCCGGCGCCCGCGGACCCCGCCTCGTCGAGACCCCCAGCGGCCTGGTCAACGCCATCGGCCTCCAGAACCCCGGCGTTGCCGCCTTCGTCGCCAACGAGCTGCCGGTCCTGCTCGACCTCGGCGCCACCGTCGTGGCCGGTGTCGCCGGACACACCCTGGGCGAGTACGCCGAGGTCGCGCGCACCCTGGGCCGCACGCCCGGAGTGTCCGCGCTCGAGATCAACCTCTCGGCTCCGGACGCCGACCTGAGTGGCGTGTCCGAGGTCCGCGAGCCCTTCCAGGCCGCGGGCATCGTGGCCGCCTGCCGCCGCGACCTGCCCCGCGGGGTGCTGCTGGTCGCCAAGCTGCGTACCGACGCCCTCCGTGTCGTCGAGACCGCGCGAGCGGTGGTCGACGCCGGTGCGGACGCCGTGGTCGTCGGCAACGCCCTCCCGGCCGCGATGCCCGACGGCCGCCCGGGCGGACTGAGCGGCCCGGCGGTCCGGCCGCTGGCCCTGCGCTGTGTCGCAGAGGTGGCCGCCGCCCTCCCGGAGACGCCGGTGATCGGCTGCGGCGGCATCATGGACGACGACGACGCTCGGGTGTTCCTGGCCGCCGGCGCCCGCGCCGTCCAGGTCGGCACCGCCCTGTTCCACGACCCGACGGCCGCGCATCGGATCGCGGCCGCCCTGTCAGGAGGAGACCAGACATGACCAGCTTCGGTGCCCGACTGCACGCCGCAGTGCAGGAGCGCGGGCCGCTCTGCGCCGGGATCGACCCCCATCCCTCGCTGCTGGCCGACTGGGGGCTCGCCGACGACGTCGCCGGCCTCGAGCGCTTCGCCCTCACCGCCGCCCAGGCCTTGGCACCCCGCGTCGCGGTCGTGAAGCCGCAGTCGGCGTTCTACGAGCGCTTCGGCAGCCGCGGGATCGCCGTCCTCGAGCGGCTCGTCGCCGCCTGCCACGAGGCCGGCGCGCTGGTGCTGCTCGACGTCAAGCGCGGCGACATCGGCTCCACCAGCCAGGCGTACGCCGACGCCTACCTCGACCCCGCCTCACCCCTGGCCGTCGACGCGATCACCGCCAGCCCCTACCTCGGCTTCGGCTCGCTGACGCCGATGATCGAGACCGCACGCCGACACGGCCGCGGCGTCTTCGTGCTGGCCCTGACCTCGAACAAGGAGGGTCCCGAGGTGCAGGAGGCGCGCACCGGCGACGCGACCGTCGCCGACGTGGTGCTCGACCACCTGCGCGCGCTCAACCAGGACGCCGCTCCGCTCGGCGACTTCGGCGCCGTCGTCGGCGCGACCATCGACGGCGGCAGCCACCGGCTCGACATCAACGGTCCGATCCTGGCCCCCGGGTACGGCGCGCAGGGCGGAACGCTCGCGGACCTGCACCGCATCTTCGGCGGGGCCGCTCGCGACGTCCTGCCGAGCACCTCGCGGGAGCTCCTGGGCGCGGGACCCGACGGCCTGGGCGACGCGGCAGACCGCCTCAACGAACAGCTGCGCGAGCTGCTCCGGTGATCCGAGCGCGGGTGGGAGTGGCGGCAGCGGTGCTCGCGCTGCCGCTGCTGGCGGGCTGCTCGGACGGCCAGAGCTACTGCGACGCGGTCCAGGCGCACCAGTCCGAGCTCGGCACGATCGTCTCCGACGGCGGCCGGGCCGCGCTGATCTCGGCGCTCCCGGCCTTCGAGGACCTGGCGGCCAAGGCACCGTCCGACGTCACCGCCGACTGGAAGCTCCTGGTGGCCCGCGTGACAGCCCTGAAGACGGCGCTCGACCACGCCGGCGTCGACCCCGCGTCGTACGACCCGCGGACACCCGCCGCCCGGTCTCAGCGCCGAGGACCGGGACGTGATCCGGCGGGCCGCGGCGCGGCTGGCTGCGTCGGACACCCAGCAGGCGTTGACGAACGTCCAGCAGGAGGTGCTGGACGTGTGCCACACCCCCGTGGAGATGTGAGGCCGGCAGCCGGCGGCTCGAAGTGGAGGTCCGCGTTGCCGCTCGACAACTTTGCTGACTAGATTGGCGGCCGACCCGCGGACTCTCGAGAACCTGAAGGAAGTGCCTTGGCCCTCCCACCGCTCACGCCCGAGCAGCGCCAGGCCGCTCTCGACAAGGCCGCAGCGTCCCGCCGCGAGCGTGCCGAGGTGAAGAACCGCCTCAAGAACTCCGGCGCCTCGATCTCCGACGTGCTGCACGAGGGTCATGACAACGAGGTCATCGGCAAGATGCGGGTCGTCGACCTGCTGTGCTCGATGCCCGGCGTCGGCAAGGTCCGCGCGCGCCAGCTGATGGAGCGGATCGGCATCGCGGAGAGCCGTCGCGTCCGTGGTCTGGGGACCAAACAGGTCGCGGCGCTCGAGCGCGAGTTCGCCCCCGGCGAGTGAGCGTCCCCGATCGCCAGCGGCCCGGCGCCGCCCCGACCCGGCTGACGGTCCTGGCCGGCCCGACGGCGGTCGGCAAGGGGTCGGTCTCGGCCGACATCCGCGCCCACCACCCTGAGGTCTGGATCTCGGTCTCCGCCACCACCCGGCCACCGCGGCCCGGTGAGGTGCACGGAGTCCACTACTGGTTCGTCTCCGAGGCCGAGTTCGACGCTCTGGTCGAGCAGGACGCCCTGCTCGAGTGGGCCGTCGTACACGGCACTGCGCGCTACGGCACTCCCCGGACCCCCGTGGAGGAGATGGTCGCCTCGGGCCGGCCGGCGCTGCTCGAGATCGACCTGCAGGGGGCCCGCCAGGTGCGCGAGCGGATGCCCGGGGCGTTCTTCTGCTTCCTGGCCCCGCCGTCGTGGGACGAGCTGGTACGCCGCCTCGTCGGCCGCGGTACCGAGAGCGAGGAGCAGCGCGAGCGCCGCCTGGCCACCGCGCGGCTCGAGATGGCCGCACTCCCCGAGTTCGACGTGGTCGTCGTGAACCGCGAAATTCACGCTGCGGCAGAGGAGTTGGTAACCTTGATGACTGGGCCTCTCGGTCCACCCACATCCGACGACTTGTGAGGCATCTGCGTGTCTGCACCCACCCCCGCCGCCGAGGGCGTCACCAACCCCTCGATCGACGACCTGCTGACCAAGACCGACAGCAAGTACAAGCTGGTCCTCTACAGCGCCAAGCGGGCCCGGCAGATCAACGCCTACTACTCCCAGCTCGGTGAGGGCCTCCTGGAGTACGTCGGTCCCCTCGTGGACACCCACGTGCAGGAGAAGCCGCTCTCGATCGCGCTCCGCGAGATCAACGACGACCTGCTGACCTGTGAGGACGTCGACCCCGCCGAGCTCGCCGCCGAGGAGGAGGCCAAGAAGGCCGCCGCCCTCGAGGCCGGCTTCTCGACCGACAGCTGACTCTCGCCCCGACCATGACGCGCCGTGCCGGTTCTCCTGAGGAGCCGAGGGACGAGGCGTCTCGAAGCGCGACCGGCGCCCTCGAGGGTGCCGGGTCGCGGCCTTCCGTCGTGCTCGGCGTCTCGGGCGGCATCGCGGCGTACAAGGCCTGCGAGCTGCTGCGCAGCCTCACCGAGAGCGGCCACGACGTGACCGTGGTCCCGACCGCCGCCGCGCTGGAGTTCGTCGGGGCGGCGACCTGGGCCGCACTGTCGGGCAAGCCGGTCGCGACCGACGTCTGGACCGACGTCCACGGTGTGCCTCACGTGCGGATCGGCCAGTCGGCCGACCTCATCGTCGTGGCCCCCGCCACCGCCGACCTGTTGGCGCGCGCGGCTCACGGTCGGGCCGACGACCTGCTCACCAATGTCCTGCTGACGGCTCGCTGCCCGGTCGTCTTCGCGCCGGCCATGCACACCGAGATGTGGGAGCACGCCGCGACCCAGGCGAACGTAGCCACGCTGCGAGAGCGCGGCGCCCTGGTCCTCGAGCCCGCGGTCGGCCGCCTCACCGGCGCCGACAGCGGCAAGGGCCGACTGCCGGAGCCCGACGAGATCTTCGCCGTCTGCCAGGACGTCCTGGCCCGCGGCGTGGCCCGGCCCGACCTCGCCGGCCGCACGGTCGTCGTGTCGGCCGGTGGCACCCGCGAGCCGATCGACCCCGTGCGCTTCCTCGGCAACCGTTCCTCGGGGCTCCAGGGCGTGGCCCTGGCGCGCGCCGCGGCCGCACGCGGTGCCGACGTGACCCTCGTCGCCGCGAACGTGTCGTTGCCCGATCCCGCGGGCGTCAAGGTCGTCCGCGTCGAGACCACCGAGGAGCTGCGCGACGCTGTCGTGTCCGCGGCCGGGTCGGCCGACGCCGTGGTGATGGCCGCGGCCCCGGCCGACTTCCGTCCGGTCACGGTCAGCGGGTCCAAGATCAAGAAGTCCGGCGATGCCGCGCCGAGCCTCGAGCTCACGCAGACCCCCGACATCCTGGCCGAGCTGAGCCACCACCGGGCTCGGCCCGGGCAGGTCGTGGTCGGGCTTCGCCGCCGAGACCGGCGACCAGACCGGGTCGGTGCTCGACCTGGCCCGAGCCAAGCTGGCCCGCAAGGGCTGCGACCTCCTCGTCGTCAACGACGTCGCCGGGGGAGCGGTCTTCGGGGCCAGCGACAACCAGGCCGTGATCCTGTCCGCCGACGGCCGGCGTGCGCGACGTACCCCTCGGGTCCAAGACCGCCCTGGCTCACGTCATTTGGGACGAAGTGGCCCAGAGCCTGCAAGATTGACCTCCGATCATCACCTGTTTTCCACCCAGCCGAACCAGGAGCATCGACACCGTGACCGGACGCCTCTTCACCTCCGAATCCGTCACCGAGGGACACCCCGACAAGATCGCCGACCAGATCAGCGACTCGGTCCTCGACGAGATGATCCGGCAGGACGCCGCACAGCCGCGTCGCCGTGGAGACCCTCCTCACCACCGGGCTCGTCGTGGTCGCAGGCGAGGTCAGCACCACCGGCTACGTCGACGTCAAGCAGATCGTGCGCGACCGGATCCTCACCATCGGCTACGACTCGTCGGAGAAGGGCTTCGACGGTCACTCGTGCGGCGTGATGGTGGCGATCGGCGGCCAGTCCGGCGACATCGCCCAGGGCGTCGACTCGGGTCACGAGTCGCGCACCGGCTCGGTCGACGCGATGGACAAGCAGGGCGCCGGCGACCAGGGCCTGATGTTCGGCTACGCCTGCGACGACACCGACGTCCTGATGCCGCTGCCGATCACCATGGCCCAGCGCCTGGCCGAGAGGCTCACCGAGGTCCGCAACGACGGGACGCTGCCCTACCTTCGTCCCGACGGCAAGACCCAGGTCACCATCGAGTACGACGCCGACAACCACCCGGTGCGGGTCGACACGGTCGTGCTCTCGACGCAGCACGCAGGTGACGTCGACCTGCTCGACACCCTCGAGCCCGACATCAAGAAGCACGTGATCGACCCCGTGCTCGCCTCCTTCGACATCCCGTCCGAGGGGTACCGCCTGCTGGTGAACCCGACCGGCCGCTTCGTCGTCGGCGGCCCGATGGGCGACGCCGGACTGACCGGCCGCAAGATCATCGTCGACACCTACGGCGGCATGGCCCGCCACGGCGGTGGCGCGTTCTCGGGCAAGGACCCCTCGAAGGTCGACCGCTCCGCGGCCTACGCCATGCGCTGGGTCGCCAAGAACGTCGTCGCGGCCGGACTGGCGCGTCGCTGCGAGGCGCAGGTCGCCTATGCGATCGGCAAGGCGCAGCCCGTGGGTGTCTTCATCGAGACCTTCGGCACCGGCGTCGTCCCTGACGAGGAGATCCAGAAGGCCGTGCTCGAGGTCTTCGACCTCCGGCCGGCCGCGATCATCGAGGACCTCGACCTGCTCCGCCCGATCTACGCCAAGACCGCGGCCTACGGCCACTTCGGTCGCGAGCTTCCGGAGTTCACCTGGGAGCGCACCGACCGGGTCGAAGAGCTGCGCAAGGCCGCCGGCGTCGCCGGCTGACCGAACCGAGCACGAGCGCGATCGTGACCAGTTCTTGACCTGACGCGATGCCAGCGATGGCTAGATTGCCCGGAGACGACGGCCACCACGGCCAGACGGGGGCGATCCGTGACTCACAGGACTGCCGCACTCGGGGTCGCACTGGCCCTCGCTGCCACCACCCTCACCCAGGCCGCCTCCACCGCGCCGACCGACGCCGCTCGGGCCGGGCACGTCACGCTGTCGCGCGCTGACCAGGCCCTGACCCGGCTCGCGGCCGAGTCCACGGGGCCGGTGAGGGTGACCCGCGGCAACCAGGGGCTCGCACGCGTCGTCGGCGTCAGTGGCGGCCGCAACCCCGTGGTCACCCGTGCCACGCCGGCCCGGGAGGCCGCGCGCGCCCACCTCGCCCGGTACGGCGCCCTGGTCGGGGTCGCCGACCCGGCCACGCGGCTGGTCGGGGGCAGGGTGACCCGCAGTGTGACCGGCGACGACGTCGTCAGGTTCACCGAACGCCGGCAGGGCCTTCCGGTGATCGGGGGAGCGGTCGCGGTCGACCTGCGTCCCGACCGCCAGCTCGGCTCCGTGACCGCATCGGTGTCCCGCGCCTCGGTGCCGGACGCGACGTACTCGGGCGCAGCGGCGAGCCACGAGGCGCTGGCAGTCGCCGCCAAGCGGCTCGGGCGCGGCGCCGGGGCGCAGGTCACGGCCGACCCACCGGTGCGGCGGCTCTACGACCCGGCTGTCCTCGGTGTGCCGCGCACCTCCGACCCGACGACCCACGCCCGCGGCGTGTGGTGGGTCGAGGTGCACGCCGGCCCTGCCTTCCACCGGCTCGTGCTGGTCGATGACCGGAGTGGCGCCGTCGTGCAGGACCTCGACCTGGTCGAGCAGGTCAACCGGGTGGTGTGCGACGACCACAACTTCATGACCGAGCTCGACCTTCCGTGCACGAAGGACTTCGCGCGCACCGAGCACGGTCCGGTCAGCCGCCTGAAGGACGTCAACGACGCGTTCGACCTGGCCGGCGCCGTCTCGACGTTCTACCGCCGGATCGGGGGCATCAACCTGACCAGGCTGCTCGGGGTCGACGAGGGCAACCACCGGAGCCTGTCGTCGACGGTGCGCTACTGCGACCCGTTCGCCCCTCCGTCGTTCTGCCCGCTCCAGAACGCGTTCTGGAACGGCGTGGGCATGTTCTACGGCCAGGGCTACGCCTCGGCCGACGACGTCGTCGGCCACGAGATGACCCACGGGGTGATCTCGCACAACTCCGACCTCTTCTACTGGGGTCAGTCCGGTGCGATCAACGAGTCGCTGGCCGACATCATGGGCGAGATCGTGGACCACCGGCACCCGAGCCCGGGCGACTCGCCGCACAGCTGGGCGCTGGGCGAGGACCTGCCGATCGGCGCGGTCCGCAACATGAAGGATCCCGGGAGGTTCGGGCAGCCGGCCAGCATGGCCAGTAGGCGGTACGCGCGCGGTGAGGGCGACAACGGCGGCGTACACACCAACAGCGGTGTCGGCAACCGCACCTTCTACCTGATCTCCCAGGGCGGGAAGCAGGGCGGTCAGACGGTCCGAGGCATCGACGGGCCCTCCCTGACGAGGTCGGCGACGCTCTACCTCGACGTGATCCAGCACCTGGTGTCCGGCAGCGACTTCGCCGACCTCGGCGCCGTGCTCGACGACAGCTGCCACGCCCTGGCCAGCCACCACCAGGTCGGGATGACCAGGGCCGACTGCCGCAACGTCCACCGGGCCACGCTCGCGACGCGGCTGCGTACCACGCCGCCACGGGCCAAGCAGCCGCCCGACGCCACCATGACCTGCCCGAACGGCGCCGGCCCGGTCCGCCCGCTCTTCGACTCCGAGACGGGCGCGCCGGCCAGCAAGTTCGCTGCCGGCTCCACGTGGTTGCGCGCCCCCGACCTGTCGCCGTTGGCCTTCCCCCAGGTGCCGGCCAATGCCACGTCGGGCCGCGGGTCGTGGTTCTCGATCGAGCCGCAGGACACCACCGTCAGCTCCTTGACGATGCATCCGGTCGCGCTCCCGGCCGGCCGCCCGGCGTACCTGTGGTTCCAGCAGTGGCGTCTCCTGGAGTCAGGCACGATCGTCGGCGGCACCCCGATCAACTACGACGCAGGCACGGTCGAGGTCGACGACACCACGCGTGGCCTCGGGGCCCAACCCGCCGAGGGGCTCCACTGGGTCAACGGACCGCGAGACGTGATCACCGACCAGTTCGGCAACCCGTCCGCGGGCCGCGTGGGCTTCAGCCGGGACAGTCGCGGGTACGTCGCCAGCCGGCTGACCCTGAGCAGGTTCGGGGGGCACGCGGTGTCGCCGCAGTTCACGATGAACACCGACAACGACAGCACCGAGCAGGGCTGGTACCTCGACGACATCCGCGTCTACACGTGCGGCCTAGGGCCGGTGCCGAGGAGCACCCCGCGGATCTCCGGCGCTGCGACCGTGGGGTCCCAGCTCACGGCGACCACCGGTCGCTGGTCCCCGTCCGGCGCGACGTCGCGGGTCCAGTGGTACGCCGATGGTCAGCCGATCGCCGGTGCGACCGGTCCGACGTACGTCGTCGTCGCAGCCGACCTCGGGAAGCGGATCTCCGTGGAGGTGACCGCGACCTCCCAGGGACGGGACGCGTCGACCTTCTCGGCGGCGACGGCCCCCGTGGCCATCGGGTAGGCGAGCCGCGGGGACGTCGACGGCGGCTGGTAGAACAGCCGGCGTGGCCGACCGTCGCGAGACCCCGCCCGAGACCCTGCCGGGTCTGCGGGAGACGGTGCGTGCCGCGCGGCCGAAGCGGGTGACCAAGACCGAGGCCCCAGCGGCGGTCGACCCGGTCGCCCACGTGCTCGTCGAGACGCCGTTGGCCCACCTCGACCGGCCCTTCGACTACGCCGTGCCGGCCTCGATGGCGGAGTCGGCTGCTCCCGGGGCGCGGGTCAAGGTGCGCTTCGCAGGCAAGGACCTCGACGGCTTCGTCGTCACGCGCAGCGCCCACACCGACCACACCGGCACGCTCACTCCACTGCGGCGTGTGGTCAGCCCCGAGCCCGTGCTTCGACCGGCCGTGGCCGAGCTCGCCGGCCTCCTGGCCGACCGCTACGCCGGCACCCGTGCCGACGTCCTTCGGCTCGCGGTCCCACCCCGGCACGCGACCACGGAGAAGCAGCCGTCCGCGCCCGAGGAGCCGGTCCTCGCCGATCATGACGCTGCGCTCGACGCCTGGCGCCCCTACCCGGCGGCTGGGGCCTTCCTGACCCACCTGACCGGTGGTGGCTCGCCCCGGGCGGTCTGGTCGGCCCTACCGGGGGAGGACTGGCCGCGGCTGCTCGCCCAGGCGGCGGCGGCCACGCTCGCGGGCGGACGGGGGAGCGTGCTGTGCGTCCCCGACCACCGTGACGTGGCCCGGCTCGACGCGGCCCTGACCGCCGTCCTCGGGCCCGGCCACCACGTGATGCTCACCGCCGGGGCGGGGCCGGCCCGGCGCTACCGTGAGTTCTTGGCGGTGTCGCGCGGGACCCGTCGGGTCGTGGTCGGCACCCGCGCCGCGGCGTTCGCGCCCGTCCACGACCTCGGGCTGGTGGCGATCTGGGACGACGGTGACGACCTGCACGCCGAGCCGCGTGCGCCGTACCCCCACGCCCGCGAGGTGCTGTTGACCCGGGCCACCGTCGAAGGCACCGCGGCGCTGATCGGCGGCTTCGCCCGCAGCGTCGAGGCCGAGCAGCTGCTGGCGACCGGTTGGGCCCGCGAGCTCGCCGCGCCCCGCGAGACCCTGCGGGCCGCGGTCACCGTCTCCGTGTCCGGCGCGAGCGAGCGCGACCTCGTGAGGGACCCGATGGCGCGGTCCACGCGGATGCCCAAGCAGGTCTACGCCGCGGTCTCGGCCGGCCTGGAGCACGGGCCGGTGCTCGTTCACACGCCACGCCGCGGGTACGCCGCGTCGCTGGCCTGCGAGCGCTGCCGTACGCCGGCCCGCTGCGCCGTCTGTACCGGCCCCCTGGGCGTATCCGGCCCGACGGTCCCGCCCGCCTGCCGCTGGTGCGGCACCGTCGTCGACATCTGGGCCTGCTCGGTCTGTGGTGACCGCGGCCTCCGCGCCCCGGTGGTCGGTGAGCGGCGTACCGCCGAGGAGCTGGGCCGCGCCTTCCCCGCCATCCCCGTCGTGGCATCGGGAGGCGACCACGTGGTCGCGTCGGTGCCGCCGCGGCCTGCGGTCGTCGTGGCGACCCCGGGGGCCGAACCGGTGGCCGAGGGCGGCTACGCCGCGGTGGTGGTCCTCGACACCTGGCTGGCCCTGGCCCGCCCCGACCTGCGCACCGAGGAGGAGGCGCTGCGTCGTTGGTGCGGTGCCGCGGGCCTGGTGACGCCCGGCGGCTTCGTGGTGGTCGTCGGCGACCCAAGCCTTCCGGTCGTGCAGGCACTGGTGCGGTGGGATCCCGCCGGCTTCGCGCAGCGCGAGTCGGCCTCCCGCGCCGAGGCCCACCTGCCACCCGCCAGCCGACTCGCCACGATCACCGGCGAGCCGGGAGCGGTCGACGACGCCCTCACCCTTCTCGACCGACCCCCCGGCACCGAGGTGCTCGGCCCCGTCGACGTCGACGGCGGGCTCGCGGCTCGTCGTCCGGGCGCCTCGTTCCCAGGGCCAGGCGCTGTCGCGCGCCCTGGGCGAGGTGCAGCGCGTGCGCTCGGCCCGCAAGCTCGACGCGGTCCGCATCCAGGTGGACCCGGTCACGCTGTGACCGGCTCCGCTGCGCTCCTAGACTGACCGTCGCGGTCGGTCTCGACAGGCTCGACCAGCGAGGACGGCTCGACCAGCGAGTAGAGGAGTTCCGTGCCCATCCAGCCCATCCGCCTCTTCGGCGACCCGGTCCTGCGCAAGCCCGCGCTCGAGGTCGTCGACTTCGACAAGGAGCTGCGCCGCCTGGTCGCGGACCTCACCGACACCATGCTCGACGCCCCGGGCGCGGGCCTCGCCGCCCCACAGATCGGGATCGGGCTGCGCGTCTTCACCTGGCACGTCGACGACGAGGTCGGCCACCTGGTCAACCCTGTGCTCGACCTCTCCGAGGAGGAGCAGGACGGTCCCGAGGGCTGCCTGTCGATCCCGGGCCTGTCGATCGACTGCAGGCGCGCGCTGTCGGTGGTGGCGAAGGGCTTCGACCAGCACGGTGAGCCGGTGGTGATCGAGGGCAGCGAGCTGCTCGCCAGGGCGATCCAGCACGAGACCGACCATCTCGACGGCGTGCTCTTCCTCGACCGGCTCGACCCGGCGAACCGGAAGCTGGCGATGAAGGAGATCCGTGAGTCCGAGTGGTTCGGTCTGGCCGGCGCGCCGACGATCAAGGTGTCGCCCCATCCCACCGGCGGGCTCAGCCTCTGATGCGCGTGGTCTTCTCCGGCACGCCCGAGGTCGCGCTGCCCGCCCTCGCGGCGGTGGCGGGCTCGGCGCACGACCTGGTCGGGGTGGTCACCCGCCCCGACGCACCCACCGGCCGAGGACGAAGGCTGACGCCGTCGCCGGTCGCCGAGGCGGCCGAGGCGCTCGGCGTACCGGTGCTCAAGCCGGGCCACCCCCGCGAACCGGACTTCCAGGACGCCCTGCGTGGGCTCGCCCCCGACGCCTGCCCCGTGGTGGCGTACGGCGCGCTGCTGCCGCAGTCGGCGCTCGACATCCCGTCCCGCGGCTGGATCAACCTGCACTTCTCGTTGCTGCCCGCCTGGCGCGGCGCCGCCCCCGTGCAGCGCGCGATCTGGGCAGGCGACGACGTCACCGGTGCCACGACGTTCCGGATCGTCAAGGAGCTGGACGCCGGACCGACGTACGGGCTGATGACCGAGACCATCCGGCCGGACGACACCGCGGGCTCCTTGCTCGACCGGCTCGCCGAGGGCGGTGCCGGGTTGTTGGTCGCCACCCTCGACGGGCTCGCCGACGGGTCGCTCGAGGAGCGCCCTCAGCTCGGTGACGACGTCTCGTTCGCGCCCAAGATCACCGTCGACGACGCGCGTGTCGACTGGTCGCAGCCCGCGGCCCTCATCGACCGCCAGGTCCGCGCCTGTACGCCGGCACCCGGCGCCTGGACGACGTACGCCGGCGAGCGGCTGAAGCTCGGCCCCGTCTCCCTGGCCGACGGCTCGCTGCCGCCGGGTGAGGTGGTGGCCGGCAAGAGCGCGGTCGTGGTCGGCACCGGCACCCGTGCGCTCCGGCTCGGCGACGTGCAGGCCGTGGGGAAGCGGCCGATGCCGGCCGCCGACTGGGCGCGCGGGCTGCGTCTGGGTGGGGGAGAGGTGCTCCAGTGAGTCGCAAGGCGAAGGTCTCCGACGTCGACGCGATCTGCCGGTCGCTGCCCGAGGTCGAGCTCGGCACCTCGTGGGGTGACCTTCCGACGTACCTGGTGCGGCAGAAGCCGAAGCCGCGCGGCTTCGTGCTGGCGCGCGCGCCCCGCCACGACGCGGTCGACCCCGAGACCGGTGAGGAGTACCAGGACCTTCTCGTGATCCGCACCGCCAACCCCGCAGACAAGGCCGCACTGGTCGAGGCCGACGGGCCGTTCTTCACCATCGACCACTTCCGCGGCTACAACGGCGTGCTCGTGCAGCAGAGCCGACTCGGTGAGATCGACGTCGACGAGCTGCGCGAGGTGCTGACCGATGCCTGGCTCGCGGTGGCGCCGAAGTCGCTGGCCAAGAGGTTCCTGGCCGGTCTCGACTCCGCTCGACCAGAGGAGTCCCTTGGTGGAACGGTGAAGGACACATGAGCGCGCCCGACCCGGCCCGGCGGGCGGCCTTCGAGGTGCTGAAGGCGGTCCGGGTGAAGGGTGCCTACACCAACCTCGTCCTGCCCCACCAGCTCGGCAAGTACCGCCTGTCGGGCCGTGACGCGGCGTTCGCGACCGAGCTCGCGTCGGGCACGATCCGGCGCCAGGGCACCTACGACGCGATCCTGGCCGCGTGCACCGACCGGCCGCTGGCCAACACCGCAGCCAAGGTCCTCGACGTCCTCCGGCTCGGGTGTCATCAGCTGCTCGGGATGCGCGTCGCACCGCACGCGGCGATCAGCACCAGCGTCGACCTGGTCCGCGCCGAGTCCGGGGACGGCCCGACCGGCTTCACCAACGCGGTGCTGCGCAAGGTGTCGGCCCACGACCTCGAAACCTGGCTCACCCGCCTCGGCGCCGACCGCGCCACCCGGTTCTCCCACCCGGACTGGGTGGTCGGGGCGCTGACCGAAGCGGTCGGGGAATCCCAGATCGACGCCCTGCTCGCGGCCGACAACGCTGCGCCGTCGGTCACCCTCGTCGCCCGGCCCGGACGCGCGACGCCCTCCGAGCTCCCCGGCGTCCCGACGGCGTACTCGCCCTACGGCGTCGTCTCGTCCGGCGGCGACCCCGGGGCGGTACCGGCCGTGGCCGAAGGACGGGCGGGCGTGCAGGACGAAGGGTCCCAGCTCGTGGCCCTGGCTCTGGCCTCTGCTCCCATCGAGGGCCCCGACGTCCGTTGGCTCGACCTCTGCGCCGGACCCGGCGGCAAGGCGGCGCTGCTGGCGGCCCTCGCCGCCGAGCGCGGCGCACGCGTCGTGGCGAACGAGGTGCAGCCGCATCGCGCCGAGCTGGTACGCCGGGCGCTGGGTCTCGACTCCGCTCGACCGGCGGGGGACTCCGCTCGACCGGCGGGGGCGGCGGGCGTCGAGGAGGTCACGGTCGCCGACGGGACGGCCGCGCCGTGGGACCCCGGGTCCTTCGACCGGGTCCTGGTCGACGCTCCCTGTACGGGCCTCGGTGCCCTCCGGCGTCGGCCCGAGGCGCGCTGGCGGCGGCAGCCCGAGGACCTCGACGCGCTGCTCCCGCTCCAGCGGGCGCTCCTGGCGAGCGCAGTCGACCTGGTCCGCCCCGGCGGCGTCGTTCTCTACGCCACCTGCTCCCCGGTCCTGGCCGAGACCCGCGACGTCGTCGGGTCGCTGCTGGTCAAGCGCGACGACGTGAAGCTCGGGGACGCGGCAGCCCTGCTGACCGCCGCCGCCGGCCTGCGCACCGATGTGCCCGACTGCGTCGGACCGTTGCAGGGGACGGTCCAGCTCTGGCCGCACCGGCACGGCACGGACGCGATGTTCGTGGCGCTCCTGCGCCGCGTTTGAGCGGAGACGGACCACTCCGTGCCCCTTCTGGGGCCTGCGCATCGGCCGTTGTGGAACGCCCTGCTCCACAACGCGTCGGCAACAGGCTCGGTTGGGGCATACCGTGTGCCACCTCGCCGCGACGGGATCAGTCCAGGGTGAGGTGACGCAGGTAGGCGTCCGGGGTGTCGAGGAAGCGCCGCCAGTGCCAGACCAGCTCCAGGTCCTGCCAGGCCCGCTCGCGCAGCCCCCAGTCACCCGACTCCAGGATCGTGGCGCCGGGCAGCGCGGCGAGCACGGGGGAGTGGGTCGCGCAGAGGACCTGTCCGCCGTCCGCGGCCAGGGAGAGGAGCGAGTGCATGAGGCTCAGGGTCGAGGTGAAGGAGAGCGCGGCCTCGGGTTCGTCGAGACAGTAGAAGCCGGGCATGTCGAAGCGGCGACGTATCACGGCCAGGAACGACTCGCCGTGGCTCAGCTCGTGGAAGATCGGTTCGCGCCGAACCGGGTCGTCGGGGACGGGGGCCGGGTTCTCCTCCAGGTAGGTGTAGAAGCCATGCATCGTCTCGGCGCGCAGGAAGAACCCCCATCGGCCCGCCCCGAGGCCGCGCTTCAGCCGCAGGCTGCGTGAGAGCGGCGACTCGGAGCCGCGCGTGGCGTGCTGGCTGCCCGTCGAGCCACCCTCGGACCCCAGGCCGTAGGCCATCGCGACCCCCTCGACGAGCGTGGACTTGCCCGAGCCGTTCTCGCCGACCAGGAAGGTGACTCCCTTGGCCAGGGTCAGCCCGTCGCCCAGGACCTGGGCCACGGCCGGGATGTCGCCCGGCCACCGGTCCGGCGCGAGCCGTCGGTCGGGATCGGCCTCGACCCGCACCACGGGCGGCTGGTCGAAGTCCATGCCCGCACCCTAGGGGCCGGTGCCGACTAGGTTGGAGGCATGGCGTCGCCGTTCACCGAGGTCGAGGTGGACAGCCGCGTCGTGAAGGTGACCAACCCCGCCCGGGTCTACTTCCCCGAGAGCGGGGCGACCAAGCTCGACCTGGTCGAGTACTACCTGAGCGTCGGTCCCGGCATCGTGAACGCCCTGTTCGAGCGCCCGTGCATGCTGCACCGCTTCCCGACCGGCCTGTCGGGCGACAAGGTCCACCAGAAGCGGCTTCCCTCGGGCGCCCCCGACTGGGTCGAGACCGTGCGGCTGCACTTCCCGCGCTGGAACCGCACCGCCGACGAGCTCTGCGTCACCGAGCTGGGTGCGGTGGTCTGGGCGGTCCAGATGTCGACGGTCGAGTTCCACCCGTGGAACAGCCGCCGCGAGGACCCCGAGAAGCCCGACGAGTGGCGGATCGACCTCGACCCCGGGCCGCTCAGCGACTTCGCCCAGGTGCGACGCGTCGCGGCGGTGACCCGCGAGATCCTCGACGAGCTCGGCGCGGTCGGCTATCCCAAGACCAGCGGCGGCAAGGGCGTGCACATCTACGTCCGGATCAGGCCGGACCACGGTCACAAGGAGGTACGCAGGGCGGCTCTCGCGTTCGCCCGCGAGGTCGAGCGCCGGATGCCCGACGATGTGACGACGCTGTGGTGGCGCAAGGACCGCGACCCCCACCACCTGTTCGTCGACTACAACCAGAACGCCCGCGACCACACCATCGCCGCGGCGTACTCCGTACGCGGCTTCCCCGACGCCCGGGTCTCGACACCCGTGCGCTGGGACGAGATCGACGACTGCGACCCCCACGACTTCACGATCTTCACGGTCCCCGAGAGGTACGCCGCGCTGGGCGACCTGCACGAGGACATCGACGACCACGTCTTCGACCTGTCCCCGCTGCGGGAGTGGGCCGACCGCGACGAGGCGGCCGGACTCACCTCCACCACCGGGAGCGGCGAAGACCAGGACGACCAGGAGCAGTGATGAACCACGTGGTGGACCTCGCCGACAAGCTCGGCCTGTTCTCGGAGCACTGGTCGCCCAAGGTGGTGGCCCGGCTCAACGACTACGAGATCAAGCTGGCCAAGCTCAAGGGCGAGTTCGTCTGGCACACCCACGACGAGACCGACGAGCTCTTCCTGGTGATCGAGGGCACCCTCACGATCCAGCTCCGCGACGCCCCAGGGGTCGAGCAGAGCGTGGTCCTCAGCGCCGGCCAGCTCTACGTCGTACCTCGAGGTGTCGAGCACTGCCCGATCGCCGACGGCGACGTCAGCGTGATGCTGATCGAACCCGCCGGCGTCGTGAACACCGGGAGCGTCGGTGGCGACCTCACGGCGGCATACGACGACTCCTTGCTCGAGTGAGCGAAGACCGTCGGTCGAGCGGGCACAGGTCGTCGGTCGAGCGGAGTCGAGACCTAGGATCGCCCCCGTGCCCCCCGCCCCGACCGACCCAGCCCTGACGGACAGCGGCGACCCCGCACCCGCGGCCGTCGCCGCCTACGCCGCGGGTCACGGCGACCTGGTGCTCGCGGGGGCCGAGGCGGTGGAGCTCGTCATCAACCTCCTCGACGAGGCGGGCATCAACTACCTGACGGTCTCCGGTCGCACCAAGAGCGTCGCGTCGTTCGCCGAGAAGGCGGTCAGGTCCGTCGACGGGATCCGGGTGTACACCGACCCGCTGCGCGAGATCGGCGACCAGCTCGGCGTGCGGGTCATCACCTACGTCCGCGACGACGTCGATGCCGTGGCCGAGCTCCTGGCCGACCAGGTCGTCGTCAACGACGACCGCGACCTGGGTCACGAGACCGCCAGCGAGGGTCGGTTCGGCTACGCCAGCCGGCACCTGCAGATCCAGCTCGACGCTGCGCGGGTCGGCCAGCCCGCCTACGCCCATCTCGCCGGCCGCAACGTGCAGGTCCAGATCCGGACGGTCCTCCAGCACGCGTGGGCGGAGTTCGAGCACGACATCCGCTACAAGGGCACCGTGCCCGCCGAGCACGCCCACGACTTCGACCGGCGCTTCACCCTGGCGGCCGGGCTCCTCGAGCTGGCCGACCAGGAGTTCGCGACCATCCGCGACCGTCTCCGCGGCCCGGTGAGCAGCGGCGAGCACCTCGAGACGGTGACCCCGGACGACGACCCGCGCCTCGACGCGCGCGAGCTCGCGGCGTTCCTCGCCGGTCAGTACGCCGACGCCGGCTGGTCCCGCGCCGACCACTACGCCTGGGTGTCCGGCCTCCTCCTGGAGCTGGGCATCACCTCGCTCGACGAGCTCGGCGACATCCTGCGCGCGACCGACGAGACGGTGATCCGCGAGCGGATGGACTACCGCTACCCGCCCGGCGCCGTACGCCGGCTCGACGACGCCCTCCTGGCGACGTACGGGCCGACCTACGTCGACCTCCACGGCAACTCCCACCGCGCCGCCGCGCTGCGCACCCGACTCGACAAGCTCCGCCCCTAGGATCACCGCGTGGGCATCCAGATCACGCCGAGCATCCTCACCGCCGACTTCGCCGACCTGGGCGCCGAGCTGGCTCGGATCCCCAGCGCCGACATGGTGCACGTGGACGTGATGGACAACCACTTCGTGCCCAACCTGACCTTCGGCCCGACCATGGTCGAGGCGCTCGTACGCAGCACCTCGCAGCCGATCGACGCCCACCTGATGATCACCGACGCCGACCGCAACGCCGCTGCGTACGTCGAGGCCGGCGCCGCCAGCGTGACCTTCCACGTCGAGGCGGCGGCCGCGCCGATCCGGCTGGCCCGCGAGATCCGCAGGCACGGCGCGCGCGCCAGCATGGCGCTGAAGCCGGCGACGCCGATCGACCCGTACGAGGACCTCCTCGCCGAGCTCGACATGGTGCTGATCATGACCGTGGAGCCCGGCTTCGGCGGCCAGAGGTTCCTCGACCTGTGCCTGCCCAAGATCCGGCGCGCGCGCGACCTGATGGACAAGCACGGCGTCGAGACCTGGCTGCAGGTCGACGGAGGCGTCAGCCTCGAGACCATCGAGCGGTGCGCGGAGGCGGGCGCCGACGTGTTCGTCGCCGGCTCGGCGGTCTTCGACGCGAGCGATCCAGACGCCATGGTCCTGGCCCTGCGCGAGGCCGCCCAGGGTCAGAGCGGCTGACCACCCGGTGAGAGGCGGTCTCGCGTCGGGGTAGGCTGCTAGACGTAAGAGCCAAGTGCTCGCGTGCTCTGGGGGCGGTGAAACTCCGCACCGGCGGTGACTGAGTGGAAGCTTCTCGCTTCGCTCGGAAGTCCGCGACCCGGTCCCAGCCAGGGATCGGTTGACCAGGTGGAACTCCTGGACCGACGGTCAAAGTCCGGATGGGAAGCGCACGCAGGGCGACGGGGGTGGGTCAGCGCCCACCTCGTCGGTCGAGCGAAGTCGAGACCACACCGTCCGTCCCGTTGCCCCGGAGTCCGCGACCGGACCGGAGGGGCACCTGACCGTGAGTGGGACCTTCAGCGAGACCGAGCGCACAGCGATGCGCCGCGCCCTCGCGCTGGCGGCGAGCGACGGCGTACCCCTCGGCCCGAACCCGCGGGTGGGCTGCGTCCTGCTCGACGCGCAGGGCCGCACGATCGCCGAGGGTCACCACCGCGGAGCGGGTACGCCGCACGCCGAGGTCGACGCGCTCGCACGGGTCGGCGGCTCGGCCGTGGGCGCTACGGCGGTCGTCACGCTCGAGCCGTGCAACCACACCGGTCGCACCGGTCCCTGCTCGAGGGCGCTGGTGGCGGCGGGCGTACGTCGTGTGGTCGTCGCCCAGCGCGACGTCAACCCGATCGCGGCCGGTGGCGCGGAGACCCTCCGAGCCGCCGGTGTCGAGGTCGAGACGGGCCTCCTGGCCGACGAGGCGCGGGCCCTCAACCGGACGTGGACCTTCGCCATCGAGCACGGCCGCCCGTTCGTCACCTGGAAGTTCGCCACCACCCTCGACGGACGCAGCGCCGCCGCCGACGGCACGAGCCGCTGGGTCTCCAGCCCGGCGGCGCGGCTCGACACCCACCGCCTGCGCGCCCTGTGCGACACGATGCTGGTCGGCACGGCGACGGTCGAGATCGACGACCCGCACCTGACGGTCCGCGACGTGGACGGCACGCCGCTGCCGCGCCAGCCGCTCCGCGTGGTGATGGGGGAGCGCGACCTCGAGCCCGGGCGCCGGATCCTCGACGACGCGGCCGAGACCCTGCACCTGCGCACCCGCGAGCCCGAGGCGGTGCTCAAGGAGCTCTTCGCCCGCGACCGGCAGCACGTCTTCCTCGAGGGTGGTCCGACCCTGGCCGCCGCGTTCCTGCACGCAGGACTCGTCGACGAGGTCGTCGCGTACGTCGCCCCGATGCTGCTCGGCTCCGGCCGGAGCGCCGTGGCAGACCTGGGAATCAGCACGATCGCCGAGGCGCTGCACCTTCGGGTCACCGACGTCACCGTCCTCGCGCCGCTGGGCGACGGGGACGACACCGTCGTACGCATCACCATGACGGCGGTCCCGTCGGCCGAGCCGCCAGCGTCGGTCGAGCCCGTCGAGACCACGAGAGAGGACTGACCATGTTCACCGGGATCGTCGAGGAGCTCGGCACGGTCGAGTCGCTCGAGCGTCAGTCGGACGCCGTCCGGCTGACCGTGCGGGCGACGACCGTGCTCGCCGACGCCGGGCCGGGCGACTCCATCTCGGTCAACGGCTGCTGTCTCACCGTCGCCGAGCGCGGTGACGAGACGTGGACGGCCGACGTGATGGCCGAGACACTCGCCAAGACCGGGCTCGGCGCCCTCGCACCCGGCGACCGGGTCAACCTGGAGCGGGCCGTCACCGCCGGCACCCGGCTCGGCGGGCATCTCGTGCAGGGGCACGTCGACGCCGTCGGCCACGTCGTACGCCGTGATCCCGGCGACCACTGGGACGTGGTGACGATCTCGCTGCCGCCCGCGCTCGCGCCGTACCTGGTCGACAAGGGCTCGATCACCGTCGACGGCGTCAGCCTGACCGTGGTCGAGGCCGGCGACGACGCGTTCACCGTGAGCCTGATCCCCGAGACGCTGCACCGGACGACGCTCGGTTTCCGCGAGCCCGGCGACGCCGTCAACCTCGAGGTCGACGTGATCGGCAAGTACGTCGCCCGCCAGCTCGACGCCCAGCTCGACCTCCGGCTGGCCCACCTCCGACCCTCCGAAGGGACCCGTTCGTGAACCTCCTCCAGTGGCTCTACGACGCGCAGGTGACCATCGCCGGCCACCCGATCACGTGGCGCGAGATCCTCGGCAACGGCTTCGGCTTCGCCTCCGCGATCGGCGGGATGCGGCGGAAGGTCTGGGCCTGGCCGGTGGGGATCGTCGGCAACGTCCTGCTCCTGACCGTGTTTCTCGCCGTCACGTTGGAGGCGGGTTCGCACGCGCCGTTGTTCGGACAGGCCGGACGTCAGGTCTTCTTCATCGTGGTGAGCATCTACGGCTGGTGGCGCTGGCAGCAGAGCAAGTCCCACCGGACGGAGTCGGCCCCGGCGATCACGCCCCGCTGGGCCACCGCGGGCGAACGGATGGCCTACCTGGGGGTCTGGGTCGGTGGTGTCGTGGTCTGCCAGTGGCTGTTCTCCGTGATCGGCGCCGGCTTCCCGGTGGAGCGCTGGTACTTCTGGTGCGACGCCTGGATCTTCGTGGGCTCCATCGTCGCGACCTTCGCGATGGCGAAGGGCTGGACGGACTTCTGGCTGGCCTGGATCGCGGTCGACGTGGTCGGCGTACCCCTGCTGTGGCACAGCAAGCTGTACCCGACGGCGATCCTGTTCGTCTTCTACGCCGGCCTCGTGATCTGGGGCTTCGTGGTGTGGCTGCGCGCCAGCCGCACCGAGATCCCCTCGACGTTCGAGCTGAGCCGGGACCACGAGACCGCGGGGGGCATCTGATGAGCATCCGGTTGGACAGCGTCGAACGCGCCATCGCCGACATCGCGGCGGGCAAGGCGGTCGTGGTGGTCGACGACGTCGACCGCGAGAACGAGGGCGACCTGATCTTCGCGGCCGCCAAGGCGACACCGGAGCTGATGGCCTTCACCATCCGGCACAGCAGCGGGGTGATCTGCGTGCCCATGCCGGCCGCGATGCTCGACCGGCTCGAGATCCCGCTGATGACGCCCCACAACCGGGACCGGATGCGCACGGCGTACACCATCTCGGTCGATGCCCGCGACGGCGTCTCCACCGGGATCAGCGCCGCCGACCGCTCGCACACCGCGCGGGTCCTGGCCGACTCGGCGACCGAGCCCTGGGAGCTCACGCGTCCCGGGCACGTGTTCCCGCTGCGCTACCGGGAGGGGGGCGTGCTGGTGCGCCGTGGCCACACCGAGGCGGCCGTGGACCTGGCGCGCCTGGCCGGCCTCACGCCCGCCGGTGTCCTGGTCGAGGTGGTCAACGACGACGGCACGATGAAGCGCTCCGCCGAGCTGCGCGCCTTCGCCGACGAGCACGGCCTGACGATGATCTCGATCGACGACCTGGTCCGACACCGGCACCGCACCGAGACCCTGGTGAAGCGCGTGGCCGTGACCAGGCTGCCGACCCGGCACGGCGACTTCACGGCGTACGGCTATCACTCGACCATCGACGACTCCGAGCACATCGCGCTGGTGTACGGCGATCTGGGGGTTGGTGGTCGAACTGACTCGGGACCCGAGCCGATGCTCACCCGGGTGCACTCGGAGTGCCTGACCGGTGACGTGTTCGGCTCGCAGCGCTGCGACTGCGGCCCCCAGCTGGACGAGGCGCTCGAGCGGATCGTCACAGCGGGGCGCGGCGTGGTGATCTACCTGCGCGGCCACGAGGGCCGCGGAATCGGCCTGGTTGCCAAGCTGCGGGCCTACGCGCTGCAGGACGAGGGGCGCGACACGGTCGACGCGAACCTCGACCTGGGGCTCCCGGCCGATGCCCGCCACTACGGGGCAGCGTCTCAGGTGCTCCGCGACCTCGGCATCTCCCAGGTGCGGCTGCTGACCAACAACCCCGAGAAGTCCGCGAGCCTCGAGGACTTCGGGATCCACGTCATCGAGCAGGTGCCGCTGACCCCCCGGCCCAACAAGCACAACCTGGCCTACCTGCGCACCAAGCGCGACCGGATGGGTCACAGCCTGCCCGGGTTGCCCAGCCAACGGCCGGCCGACGCGTGAACACCCCACGCAGCTGCTCGCTGCGCTCGCACCTGGCACCCCATCTCGCTGCTCGCTGCGCTCGCGTCGTGTCGGGGACTCCGAAGACCTTCCGCAGGGACCGCGGATGAGCGGGCACGGCGCGCCGGCCGACGAGCCGGTCGACTGCAGTGACCTGCGGGTCGGCGTGGTCGCTGCCCAGTGGCACACCGAGGTCATGGACGGCCTGGTCGACGGCGCCCGCCGCGCCCTGACGGCGTACTCCGTCCGCGAGGTCACCGAGGTCCGAGTGCCCGGCACCTTCGAGCTGCCGGTCGTCGCGGCGGAGCTGGCCCGCACCCACGACGCCGTCGTGGCCCTGGGCGTCGTGGTCCGTGGCGGCACCCCGCACTTCGACTACGTCTGCTCGGCGGCCACCGACGGCCTGACCCGGGTCGCGCTCGACTCCGGCACGCCGGTCGGCTTCGGGGTGCTCACCTGCGACGACGACGCCCAGGCCCTCGACCGAGCCGGCCTCGAGGGCTCGTCGGAGGACAAGGGCTACGAGGCCACCGCGGCGGCCCTGCTCACGGCGCTCACGCTCCGCTCCGTGCGCGCAGGCCACGACGTCTGAGCGGGACTACCGGGCGGCGCCCCGGTTGGCCCGCCACTCGTCGGCCAGCAGGGCGTAGACGACGCCGTCGACCCAGCCGAGGTCGCGGTGCAGCGAGTCGCGTACGCCGTGGTTCTCCTCGCGCATGCCGAGCCGTTCCATGATCCGGAGCGACGGACCGTTGTCGGCGAAGGCGGCCGCCGAGATCCGGCGTACACCGAGGTCGTCGAAGCAGATCCGGACGAGCTCCGTGGCCGCCTCGGTCACGTAGCCATGGCCCTGGTGGGCGGGGGAGAGGCACCACCCGATCTCGGCCTCCTCGCCGGCACGGGCGGCGGTGTCCACCTGGGCCCACGCATCGGTCACCTGGAGGTAGAGGTCGCCGATCACGACGCCGTCAAGCTCGATCACGAGGGTGCGCGCGAGCAGGCCGAGCTCGCCGAAGCGCACCACGAACGCGGGGTACGACGTGGGCCGCTCCGGCATCCACTGACCCACCTCGGCAAGGGTGCGGACCTCGAAGACGGCCCGGAGGTCATCGCTCCGCGCCGGCCGGATGCTGAGCCGGTCGGTCCGGCGGGGCCAGGAGATCCGGTCGAAGGTCGCCGTGGTCATCTCGCTGCTCCGTCAGCAGGGGCGACCTCGCGCCACTCGTCGACCAGCAGGGCGTAGCCGATGCTGTCGACCCAGCCCCGGTCGCGATGCAGCGTCGTACGGACGCCCCGGGTCTCGCAGCGCATCCCGAGCCGCTCCATGACCCGGATCGAGGGGGCGTTGTCGGCGAAGGCCGTGGCGACGACCCGGCGTACGCCGAGGTCCTCGAAGCAGACCCGGACCAGCTCACTGGCCGCCTCCGTGGCATAGCCGTGGCCCCGGTGCGCCGGATCCAGCGCCCAGCCGATGTCCGCCTCCGCGTCGGTCGCCTGGTCCGCGACCTCGACCTGGGCCCAGCCGGCACTCACGTGCAGGTAGAGCTCGCCGATGACCACTCCGTCCAGCTCCACCACCAGGGTCCGCGGCAGGAGCCCCTCGCTGCCCATCCGCAGGAGGTACTCGTCCTGGGTGCCGGCAGTGGTGGGCAGCCAGTACGCCACCTCCGCCTGGTTCTGGATCCGGCCGAGTGCGTCGAGGTCGTCGTGGGTGGCGGGCCGGAGCGCGAGCCGATCGGTCCGGCGCGGCCAGGAGATCCGGTCGAAGGTCACACCCGCCACCCTCGCGGTGCGGCGGGGCGCGGTCAACGAGGTTTCCGTCCGGCCCGCCACTCCTCGGCGAGCACCGCGGCCTCGACCCCGTCCACCCACCCCAGGTCGCGATGCAGGGAGCCGCGCAGGGTACGGCCCTCGATCCGCATCCCGATCCGGGCCATGACCCGGAGCGAGGCAGCGTTGTCGGCGAACGCGCCCGGCAACCACCCGGCGCAGTCCCAGGTCCTCGAAGCAGATCCTCAGCACCTCGGCGGTGGCCTCGGTCGCGTACCCGTGTCCGACGTACGCCGGATCGAGGAGCCACCCGACCGCGGCCTGGCTGCCCGCGGCCCGATCACGCACCTCGACCTGCGAGTACGGCGCCTCGACGCCGAGGAACAGATCCCCGATGATCGTGCCGCCGAGCTCGACCACCAGCGTCGACTCGAGGCGCTCGGGCGTGCCGTAGCGCTCGACGTAGTCCTCGTACGACGTCGGGCGACCCGTCAGCCACTGCGTGACCTCGGGAATCGCGCGGATCTCGTAGAGCCGCCCGAAGTCGGCGGCCGTGACCGGCCGGATCAGCAGCCGCTTCGTGCGCACCGGCCAGGTCACGCGGCCGAACGGGCTGAGCTCCTCCATGCCGCCACCCTGGACGGGCTGCCGAGCAGCGGTCAACCGAGAACTACCCTTCTCGCGTGAAGACGTTCGAGCAGCTGTGGGCCGAGCTCGCCGACAAGGCGGAGCGCCGCCCCGACGGCTCCGGCACGGTGGCCGAGCTCGACGCCGGGGTGCACGCCATCGGCAAGAAGCTCGTGGAGGAGGCGGCCGAGTCGTGGATGGCCGCCGAGCACGAGTCACCGGCACGGGCCGCCGAGGAGATCAGCCAGCTGCTGTACCACGCCCAGGTGCTGATGCTCGCCTGCCATCTCTCCCTCGACGACGTCTACGCCCACCTGTGAGGTCCTGATGGTCCCGACAAGCCCGACCGACGACCCGAGTGGCCAGGCCGACGGTCCCCTGTTGCGGATCGCCGTACCCAACAAGGGCGTGCTCTCCCAGTCCGCCACCGAGATGCTGCGCGAGTCCGGCTACCGCCAGCGCCAGGACTCCAAGGAGCTGACGCTGGTCGACGCCGACAACGGCGTGGAGTTCTACTACCTGCGACCCCGCGACATCGCTCTCTACGTCGGCGAGGGCACGCTCGACGTCGGCATCACCGGGCGCGACCTGCTGCTCGACTCGGGCGCCAAGGCCGACGAGGTCCTCGGCCTCGGTTTCGGGCGCAGCACGTTCCGCTTCGCCGGACCGGTCGGCAGGTACGCCGACCTGTCCCAGCTCCAGGGCACCCGGATCGCCACGTCGTACGTCGGGATCGTGCGGCAGTACCTCGCCGAGCGCGGGATCGACGCCACCGTGAACCGTCTCGACGGCGCCGTGGAGACCAGCGTGCAGCTCGGCGTCGCCGACGTGATCGCCGACGTGGTCGAGACCGGCAGCACGCTGGCCAAGGCCGGCCTCGAGACCTTCGGCGAGGCGATCATGGAGTCCGAGGCGGTGCTGATCACGCGGGGGAGCGAGACCCCGGCCGGCCTCGACGTCTTCCGCCGGCGCCTCGAGGGCGTGATGGTGGCACGCACCTACGTGATGATGGACTACGACATCCCCGAGGCGCAGGTCGCGTCGGCGGTCGCCCTCACGCCGGGCATCGAGAGCCCCACGGTGTCACCGCTCCACCGTGAGGGCTGGGTGGCGGTCCGGGCGATGGTGCCCCGGGCCAGTGCCCACCGCGTGATGGACGAGCTGTGGACGATCGGCGCCCGGGGCATCCTGCTGACCGACATCCATGCCTGCCGTCTCTGAGCCGTCACTGCCCCACACCTGGCGCCCGCTCGGTGTGCGGCTGGCGTTCTGCTTCTTCGGCGGCCTGCTCGTCGTGGTCTGCGTCGCCGGGTGGTACGCCGTCGGTGCCGAGGTGCGCTCCCGGGTCACGATCTACCAGCAGATCACCGTGCTCCTGATCGCGGCCCTCGCCGGCGCCGTCGCGTGGGGGTTGATGCGGTGCAAGGTCACCGCCAGCGCGGCCGGCCTCGAGATCGTCAACGGCTACCGCTCCCACGCCTTCGAGTGGGCCGAGGTGCTGGCCGTGCACCTCCCGACCGGGGCACCGTTCGCGATCCTCGACCTCGCGGACGGTACGAGCCAGCAGGCGCTCGCGATCCAGTCCGCGGACGGGGATCGGGCCAGGATGGCGGTGCGGCAGCTGCGGATGCTCCTCGCCCGCACCGCGGCCGAGTCACTCGAGCGTCCGGATCCCCCAGGAGACTGACACCTCGTCGCCGGGGGCCCCAGCGGGCGCCAGCGTGAGCAGGTCGCGGCCGCTGCGGAACGCGTCCGGAGGAGCCGTCATCGGCTCGATCGCGAGCGCCTGCCGCGGCGGGTCCCACCCGGCGTCGGCGCTGAACACCATCAGCCAGGGATGGTGCCGGTCGACCCAGAGAGCCACGCCGAGGCCGGTCGCGGGGTCGCGCACCACGGCGGTGGCGACACCGTCCTCGTCGCGTTCCAGGTCCCCGAACCCGTCGTCGAGCCGGAGGTCGCGCAGCGGCCTGGCCACGCGGAAGTCGTACGCCGTGTCGGTGACCTCCTCCTCGCCCACCGGGATCTGTCGTTCGTCGGCCAGCAGCCGCCGGGAGGCAGGGAGCGTCAGCTCCCAGCCGTCGACCGGAGCCGGCCCGGCGCTCAGGTAGGGGTGGGCGCCGGAGGCGTACGGTGCCGGCCGGTCGCTGAGGTTGGTCGCGGTCTGGGTCACGGTCAGCCCTTCGGCCGACAGGTCGTAGATCACGTGCAGGTCGACCGTCCACGGGTACCCGCTCTGCGCCATCAACCGGTAGCTCAGCGACACCGACGAGGCGCCGTGCTCCTCCAGCGACCAGGCGGCCCACCGGACCAGCCCATGGATGGCATGACCCTGGGTCGGCTCGCTCAGGCCGAGGCGGTGGTCACGGCCGTCGAAGGAGTAGGCGCCGTCGCGGATGCGGTTGGGCCACGGCATGAGCAGCTGACCGCGGCCGGCGGCCGACATCTCGTCCTCGCCGAAGCCGTGCAGCAGGGGCCGTCCGCCGTGCTCCAGACCCCGGAGGGTGGCCCCGCACTCGGTCACGACCGCGCGGTAGCCCGCGGCAGCCAGCTCGAACTGTTCTCCCGACGGCGCCACCATGCCTCGGAGACTAGCCACCGTTGCCACCGCTGGTTGAGGTGCTCGCTCTGCGAGCGTCTCGAGACCCACGGACCGGACTACGGAAGGACGGACAGACCGATCGGGTCCGGGTTCCACGCGATCTCCCAGTGCACGCCGTCGGGGTCGGCGAAGTAGCCGGTGTAGCCGCCCCACTCGCGCTCCTCGGGTCCGGTGACCGCCGCCCCGGCCGCCCGGGCCTCGGCCAGCACCTGGTCGACCTCGGCACGCGTCGCGACGTTGTGGGCGAGCGTGAACGGGGGTACGCCGGGTCCCCGTCGTACCGGCCCTACCTCCCGCTCGAACCCGGACTCCGCCCACAGCGACAGGACGAGTCGCTCGCCGGCGCGGATCATCACCACCTCGCCCGGCACGTCCAGCTCCGGTGCCCAGCCGAGCCCGTCGACGTAGAACGCGCGGGTGGCGGACAGGTCGTGCACGGCCAGGGTCACGAAGGAGATGCGTGGGTCCATCCCCCGACCTTGCCACGGGCCCGTCCACCCGGAAGTCCGCCGGGGCCGGGCCTCAGGGTCCGAGCGACCCGACCCGGCCGTCGAGGAGGACGTCGGCTCGCTCGCGGGTGCGCTCACGGTCGAAGACGTCCTGCTCGTCGACGGCCCACTGCCGCCAGTTCTCCGCGACACCGACGCCGCCACGCTCCAGCCCCCGCGCCATCCGCAGGTCGTAGGGCACCTCCACCCAGGCGAGCACGGTGACCAGTCCGGCGTACTCGAGCGCGCCCGACCCGACTCCCTCGAGCACCAGGAGCGACGCCGTGGGGACGACGACGGTCTCCGCCCAGGCGTGGCCCGGCCAGTCCCACCGTCGGTAGCTGCCCGGCCAGCCCTGTGCGAGAGGCGTCAGCAGCGTGGCCAGCTGGTCGCTGACCCGCGACAACCCCTTCCAGCCCTCGAACAGGTCATCCATGTGGATCACCGGAGCCCCGGAGAGGGAGGCGACCTCCTCGGCCAGCGTCGTCTTGCCCGATCCCGCCGGACCGTCCACGCAGATCAGCCGCCCGGTCCCGAGCGTCGGTGGGCGCGACCGCGCGAGCGACAGCACCTCGGCGGCATTGCTCACCAGGCGTTCCCGCAACCCCGGTACGTCGGCACCTCGTCGACGAAGGAGTCCCCGGCCAGCAGCCGGACGGTGTTGGTGTGCTCGAAGAGCTCACCGGACTTCGCGTGGCGGAACCACACGAGGTCTCCGATCCGCAGCATCGCGGCGGGATGACCGGTCAGCGGGGTCTGCACCTCGCCGGCGCCCTCGAGCCCGGTCAGGTGGAGCCCCGGCGGCGCCCACGGCACGGGCGCCCGGTCGCTCCCGGTCGGGCCCGAGGCGATCAGACCGCCGCCGTGGACCGTCGCCATCGTGGGCGACGGGTGTCGCGTCACCGGTAGGCCGTAGAACGCCGCGGGGCGCGGCGCGAACGACTGGTAGTGGTCGAAGAGCCCCGGCACGAACAGTCCCGACCCGGCCGCGATCTCGGTGACGGCGCCGTCGGCGGCGGTCGCCTCGACCGAGCCGGAGCCCCCGCCGTTCCAGAACTCCAAGGTCACGAGGTCGGCCAGCCGGTCGGCGATCACCCGGCGGCGCTCGCCGAGCTGAGCCATCGACGCGGCCTTGAGGCGGCGTACGACGAGCGACTTGGCGCGTTGCGACGGTACGTCGTCCGGCACGCCCGCGACCTGGCCCTCGTAGGTCATCACCCCGACCAGCGCGAAGCCGGCGCGCTCGGTGACGTGTCGCGCCAACCGCAGCACGTCCTCGACGTCGTGCAAGGGCGAGCGCTTCGGTCCGACGTGCTGGCCACCCATCCGCAGCCCGGCATCGACGTCGAGGGCCACGCGCACCTGGACCGCGTGGGACGAGCGGACGGAGTCGACCACGTCGAGCTGGGCGACGTCGTCGATCATCAACGTGATCCGGCTCGGCCGCCTCCGGCGACGCGACCAGCTCCGCGAGGGCCGCGCGGTCGACGGTCGGGTAGGCGATCACGATGTCGTCGGTGATCCGCTGGCGCTCCAGCCACAGGGCCTCGCGCAGGGTGTAGCCGAGCACGCCGTGGAAGCCGGGAGTGGCCAGGGCCCGCTCGATCAGAGCCGGCACCCGGAGCGACTTCGAGGCGACCCGGATCGGCTTGCCACCCGCGCGACGTGCGAGGTCGGTCGCGTTGGCGTCGAAGGCGTCGAGGTCGACGACCATCAGAGGCGTCGGGGGTGGCGTCGGGAGTGCGGCGACGGCGCCGTTCAGCCGTGCCCACAGCCGGTTACGGGCGACGTGGGAGTCGCCCGGCGCGGTGCTGCGCATCAGGAGATGCCGCGCTTCTTCAGGATCGCCTGGATCTCAGCCATCTCGTCGTCGATGAGCGGGTCGGTGCGTGTGGTCGGGGCCGACCGCCTTGCGGCTTGGTGGAGGTGGACCGCCTTGGCCGGCTCGTCGGGCTTGCCCCGACGCGCGACGCATCCGGGCGCCGCCGATCAGGACGATCGCCACGAAGCCGATGATCATCCCGAGCCAGGTCGAGGGGCTGAACACCAGCGCGAGCGAGCCAGTTGCTCAGCGAGTCGGTGATCTCGCCGGCGACCTCAGCAGACCGGTCAGCCAGGCGGCGATCGGGAGCAGGGTCAGCCCCGCGCCCCGGACCGCGGCCACGACCCCTCGGTGGCGGAGGGCCCACCACGTGTAGATCCCGCCCACCACCGTCAGCGACAGGGCCAGCGCTCCCCAGGAGACGTCGTTCACCCCTCCAGGGTAGGCCGTGCCGGGGCAGGTCCGAAGGGGAGCGCGTGGCAAGATCCGCCACATGCCCCACGATCCCGCTCCCGACGCCGGTCGCCGGACCATCCCCGACCCCGGTTTCGCGGGCGACGACGGCTCGGCGCATCCGGATCTGGCGGCCGCGCTCGCGGCGTACTCCTCCGATCGAGGGACGGCACCTCGAGGTGTTCCTGGCCCTCCAGGGCGCTCGCCTGCTGGTGCCCGTGCTCGCGGTGCCCGGCGACGTCGAGGTCGACGCAGGCGGGACCGAGCCCGCGAGAAGACCAGTGACATGGCCACCGTTCTGCGTCACGGGCCGCGACGGCCGTCAGGCGATGCTGGGCTTCACCAGCGTCGAGACGCTGGCCGCGTGGCGGGCCGACGCGCGCCCCGTGCCGGTCGCTGCTCCGCTGGTGGCCCGGTCGGCGATGGAGGCAGGCGCGGCTGCGCTGGTGGTCGACCTCGCCGGGCCTACGACGTACGTCGTCGAGGGCGACCTGCTCGAGGGCCTGGCCCGCGGATGGATCGCTCGCGGACACCGGCCAGGGACTCGCCCTCGTCGAGGAGGTCGACGACGACGAGGTTTCGGAATAGGCACCGGGGCGCCGGAGTTGATAACCTAGTCACCGACCGATCGGGCTCGTCGAGAAGACGGGTCCGATCCGACAAGTGGAGGCTCGCTCCCACCCGCATCGACCGCACCAGGTCGTCGGGTCCGGTCCGCACCGCAGGTGTGACGCATGTCGTCATTCCCGCGGTGCACCATCGAGCCTCCGCGCGTCGCGCGGGGGCTCTCGTCATTTCCCGAGGCTTCCGTGGCGGTCCCCAACCGTTCGACCCATGGAGGACACATCAGCACCGAGCTACGCATCAACGACCGGATCCGGGTACCCGAGGTCCGGCTCGTCGGACCCAACGGCGAGACCGTCGGCATCGTCCCCACGGGCGAGGCCCTCAAGCTCGCCCAAGAAGCCGACCTCGACCTCGTCGAGATCGCCCCGATGGGCAAGCCCCCGGTCTGCAAGCTCATGGACTACGGGAAGTTCAAGTACGAGAACGCCCAGAAGGCCCGTGAGGCCCGCCGGAACCAGACGAACGTGATCATCAAGGAGATGAAGCTTCGTCCGAAGATCGACGCCCACGACTACGAGACCAAGAAGGGTCACGTCGTGCGGTTCCTCAAGGCCGGCGACAAGGTCAAGATCACCATCATGTTCCGCGGTCGTGAGCAGCACCGCCCCGAGCTGGGGTTCCGGCTGCTGCAGCGTCTGGCCGAGGACGTCACGGAGCTGGGCTTCGTGGAGTCGGCGCCGAAGCAGGACGGCCGCAACATGATCATGGTGCTCGGGCCGCACAAGAAGAAGGCCGAGGCCAAGGTGGAGATGCAGGCGGCCAAGGCCGACCGCATGGCCGCCCGGGCCGCCGAGGAGGCCGAGGAGCGCGCCGAGCGCACCGCGCACAACGCCGGGCAGGCGGTGGCGCAGAAGAAGGCCCACGGCCGTTCGGAGAACCTGGATCCCGAGATCGAGGCCTGAGCGCAGCGAAGGACTCGATCGAGCGGAACACGACACATCGACGATGTCGGGAACGACCAATCGGCTCGATCTGAGCCAACCACCACGAGTTTCGGTGGCGAGTGCCCGCACCCACCCACCGCAGCAAGCGTGAGTGCCGCCAGTCGTGCGGCCACACGACCACGATGAGGAAGAGAGAACGATGCCGAAGAACAAGACGCACTCCGGCGCGAGCAAGCGGTTCAAGGTGACCGGCTCGGGCAAGCTGATGCGCGCGAAGGCCGGCAAGCGTCACCACCTGGAGGCCAAGCCCTCCAAGGTGACCCGTCGCCTGTCCGGCGACGCCGAAGTCTCGAAGAACGACGTCCCGCGCATCAAGAAGCTGCTCGGCCGCTGAGAGCGACGCGCGCTTGCGCGCGAGCCTCACCACACATAGACCTACAGATCCGAACCGCAAGGAGTATCACCATGGCACGCGTCAAGCGGGCAGTGAACGCCCACAAGAAGCGTCGTACCACTCTCGAGCGCGCCAGCGGCTACCGCGGTCAGCGCTCGCGGCTCTACCGCAAGGCCAAGGAGCAGGTCACCCACTCGCTGGTCTACAGCTACCGTGACCGCAAGGCGCGCAAGGGAGACTTCCGTCGGCTCTGGATCCAGCGGATCAACGCCGCGGCCCGCGCCAACGGCATGACCTACAACCGCTTCATCCAGGGGCTCAACCTGGCCGGCGTCGAGGTCGACCGCAAGATCCTGGCCGAGCTCGCCGTCAACGACGCGCCCGCGTTCGCCGCGCTCGTCGAGACCGCCAAGGCCGCCCTGCCCGAGGACGTCAACGCACCCAAGGCCTCCTGAGCGACCGACACCCGTGGTCGTGGAGCGAGCGTCGGCGAGTGTCTCGAGACCACGTGCCTGACCCGGTGCCGCTGACCACAGGCAACGCCCGGGTCAAGGACGCACGCAGGCTCAGCCGCCGCTCGGTCCGCACCGAGCGGCGGCTGTTCCTTGCTGACGGCCCGAAGGCCGTCGAAGGCGCGCTCGACGCCGGCTGTGTCGTCGAGGTCTTCGCGACGACGACGGCTTCCCAGCGGTACGCCGCCCTGGTGGCGGCTGCCGCGAAGGCCTCGCTGGTCGACGAACGCGCGCTGGCCACCCTCAGCGACAGCGTGACCCCGGCGGGGATCGTCGCGGTGTGCTCGTTCCTCGACGTACCGCTGGGGTCCGCGCTCGCCTCGGCGCGCCGGGGCTCCTCGCTGGTCGCGATCTGTGCCGACGTCCGTGACCCCGGCAACGCCGGAACCCTGGTCCGCACCGCGGACGCGCTGGGGGCCGACGCCGTCGTCCTGGCCGGCCACTCCGTCGACGCCTACAACGCCAAGACCGTCCGGGCGAGCGTGGGCAGCCTCTTCCACCTGCCGTTCGCCCTCGAGCCGGATCCGGTGCGTGCGGTGCGTGCCGCTCAGGAGACCGGCCTGGTCGTGCTGGCTGCCGACGGCGACGGTGAGCTCGCCCTGGGCGACGCCACCGAGGTGCTGGCAGGCCCCGTCGCCTGGTTGTTCGGCAATGAGGCCTGGGGCCTCCCCCTCGAGTTGGCAGCCGTGGCCGACCACCGCGTGCGGATCCCGATCCGCGGACGGGCCGAGAGCCTCAACCTGGCTACTGCCGCGGCGATCTGCCTCCACGAGAGCTCGCGGACGCGCTGACGGGGAGGCTCAGTTCGCACCGTCGAGGCGCCGCTGCTCCTGATAGTGCTCGTGCCCCAGGCGGCGCAGAAGCGTGAGGATCTCCCCGAAGACCGCCTCTCCGACGACCATGTCCTCCAAGGTGCTCTGGCGGTCCTTCGTCATGTCGATGAGGGCGAGCTCGGTGCGACACAGCTCGTCGGCGAGGTGTGCGTAGTGGGCGAGAATCTCGGTATCCACGGTGAGCAGGTCCTCGCCGACCAGCTGGACCAGCTCGGCCAGACGGAGGCGGGCGGCGGCGTCCTTCCTCACGCCGGTCCAGCCCGCACCGGCGAGGACCGCGTTCACCTGGGGAGCCGCGGCCTGATCGGGCCCCTCCACCGGGAGCGGCGGGCTGAGTGCGTCCGAGATCTGGCAGAGGACCTCCGGCATGGGACGCGCGTCGTCCTCCACGGCGTCGACGATCACCTGCAGGGCCGACACAGGAGCGCTGCCCACCTCTCGCAGCGCCCGCAGGATGCGCAGCCGCCGGACGTGGGCCTCGTCGTACTCCGCGCGGCGCGGCCCGGTCACGTCACCCGGGGGTAGCAGACCCTCGCGGAGGTAGTACTTCACGGTCGCGACCGGCACGTCGGCACGCTCCGCGAGCTCGGACACCAACATCTTTGACTCTCGATTCAATGCGATCCATGGCAAAATCCGTGAAACTCTGCGAAATCAGTTGCGGTCCCGAGGATAGCGCCACTATCTTACTACTCGTTCGCATTCCCGAGAGGCGAACACCGGGCGGGTCCCACGGGGGAGGTGCCGCCCACCACACGTTGCGGGCCGGCCCCACCGGGGGGAGGGGCCGCCCCGCCAACGTGTCTCTTCTGACTAGGCTGCCGCGCGTGGACGTGCCCGAGGGTGCTCTGACCGCTCAGGGCGCCGTGGATCTGCTGCCCGACGGAGTCGTCGTCGCGGACGGTGACGGACTGGTGCGTCTGCTCAACCACCGTGCCGCCCTGATGCTCGGCGTCAGCCCCGAGGCTGCCGAGGGCAAGCCTCTCGACGACGTCCTCGGGGTCACGAACCAGGAGGGCGCGGGCTGGTGTGCGTGCGTGCGCCCGTACGACGGGCTGGTCATCCGCACCGGCGTCCCGGAGCAGTCCTGGGTGCTGCCCACCGGCGACGAGGTCCTGGTCGCCGCGCGGATCCACCGCACGCCGAGTCGCGGACCGATCACCGAGGTGGCGGTGAGCCTTCGGTCGGGGCGTGCCCGGGCTCGGCTCGACCGCGAGCGGTCCGACCTGGTGGCCACCGTCGCCCATGAGCTCCGGTCTCCGCTGACCGGCGTGAAGGGGTTCGTACAGGCGCTCCTCAACCGCTGGGACCGGCTCAACGACGAGCAGAAGAAGCTCATGCTGACCACGGTCCACGCCGACTCCGACCGTCTGAGCAGGCTGATCACCGAGCTCCTCGACGTGGCCCGCCTCGACACCGGGCGGCTGTCGATGCACCAGCGACCGTGCGACGTCGGCCAGCTCACCCACCGCGTGATCGACAGCGTCCGGGCAGGTGCTCCCCACCAGATCGAGTACGACGCACCCGATGACCTGCCCGGGATCTGGGCGGACCCCGACAAGTTCACCCAGGTGCTGACCAACGTGCTCGAGAACGCGATCCGGCACGGCGCCGACCCGGTGTCGGTGACCGCGCGACCGGAGGGTGACCTGGTCGCCGTCCAGGTCGACGACTGCGGCGACGGCATCGCCCCCGACATCCGGCAACGGGCGTTCACCAAGTTCTGGACCACCGGGCAGCGCGGTGGGTCGGGGCTGGGGCTCTACCTCGTCAACGGCCTGGTCCGTGCGCACGGCGGCACGGTCACCATCGACGACTCCCCGGCGGGGGGCGCGCGGATCGTGATGACCTGGCCCGCGTTCGGCGCCGAGTCGGACTGACACCCCCTCGGCGAAACCCCGTCGCAGCCGCCGCGCGCGCCTTCCTAGACTGGTGCCGCGCAGCCGCGCCCCAGGACCACCGCGAGAGGCACCCATGTCGGGCCCGAACACCCAGTACGACCCGGTCGAGGTCACCCCGCTGCAGGCCGAGCAGGTCGCGGCGATGCGCGACGAGGCGCTGGCGGCAATCTCCGCCGCCACCGACCTCGACGCCCTCAAGCAGGCCCGGCTCGACCACGCCGGCGACCGTTCGCCGCTGGCGCTGGCCAACCGGGAGATCGGTGCGCTCCCGCCCCAGGCGAAGAAGGAGGCCGGCCAGCGCGTCGGCCAGGCCCGCGGAGCGGTGAACCAGGCGCTCGCCGAGCGCGCGCTGGTTCTCGAGGCCGAGGCCGAGGAGCGGATGCTCGTCGAGGAGACGGTCGACGTCACGCTGCCGACCGAGCGTCGCCCCCGCGGCGCTCGCCATCCGATCACCCTCATGTCCGACTACATCGCCGACCTCTTCGTGGCGATGGGCTGGGAGGTGGCCGAGGGCCCCGTGCTCGAGGCCGAGTGGCTCAACTTCGACGCCCTCAACCTGGGTCCCGACCATCCGGCCCGCACGATGCAGGACACGTTCTGGACCGACCCGGCCTCCGACCACCTCGTGCTGCGCACCCACACCTCGCCGGTGCAGGCGCGCACCATGCTGAGCCGGACCCCGCCGATCTACGTGATCTGCCCGGGCCGCGTCTTCCGCACCGACGCGTACGACGCGACGCACTCGCCGATGTTCCACCAGGTCGAGGGGCTCGTGATCGACGAGGGCATCACCATGGCCCACCTCAAGGGCACCCTCGACCACTTCGCCCAACAGATGTTCGGCGAGGGGATCGTCACCCGGTTCCGCCCGTCGTACTTCCCGTTCACCGAGCCGTCCGCCGAGGTCGACCTGGTGTGCTTCGTGTGCCGCGGCGTACCCGGCCAGGTCGAGCAGTGCCGCACCTGCAGGGGCGAGGGCTGGATCGAGTGGGGCGGCTGCGGCGTGGTCAACCCGCGGGTGCTGGCGGCCTGCGGCATCGACTCCGAGCGATACCGCGGCTTCGCGTTCGGCATGGGCATCGACCGCTCGCTGATGTTCCGCACCGGCGCGGAGGACCTCCGTGCGCTGTTCGACGGCGACGTGCGCTTCAGCGCCGCCTTCGGGACGGAGTGGTGAGGTGAAGACCCCCGTCTCGTGGATCCGCGAGTTCGCCGACCTGCCGCCAGACCTGTCCAGCGAGGACCTCGCCCGCCGTCTGACCGCCCTGGGCCTCAAGCTCGAGGCGCTCGAGCGCCCGGGCGCGGAGATCAGCGGACCGCTGGTCCTGGGCCGGGTGCTCACCGTCGAGCCCGAGCCGCAGAAGAACGGCAAGACGATCAACTGGTGCACCGTCGACGTGGCTGCCGCGAACGGCACCGGCGAACCCCAGGGCATCGTGTGCGGTGCCCACAACTTCGCCGCCGGTGACCTCGTCGTCGTCGTGCTGCCCGGGGGAGTGCTGCCCGGAGGCTTCGAGATCTCGGCGCGCAAGACCTACGGGCACGTCTCGGCGGGGATGATCTGCTCGGCCGCCGAGCTCGGCCTCGGCGACGACCACCAGGGCATCATCGTGCTGCCGGACGACACCGGCGCGCCCGGCGACGACGCCCGACCCGTGCTCGGTCTCCACGAGGAGGTCATCGAGTTCGAGATCAACCCCGACCGTGCCTACGCGCTGTCGCTCCGCGGTATTGCCCGCGAGGCGGCCATGGGCTTCGACACCGCCTTCACCGACCCCGCGCTGCGCGAGGTGCCGGCCGCCAACGCACGACGGTTACCCCGTGCGGGTCGAGGACCCCGACGGGCTGCCCGGTGTTCGTGGCCCGCACCGTCACGGGTTTCGACCCCTCGGCGCCGACGCCCGACTGGCTCGCCACGCGCGTCCGACTGGCCGGGATGCGTCCGATCTCGCTGGCCGTCGACGTCACCAACTACGTGATGCTCGAGCTCGGCCGGCCGATCCACGGTTACGACGGCGACCGGCTGCAGGGACCCCTCGTCGTACGTCGTGCCCGCGAGGGCGAGCGCCTCACGACGCTCGACGGTGCCGACCGGGCGCTGTCGACCGAGGACCTCGTGGTCACCGACGACTCCGGCGTGATCGGGCTCGGCGGCGTGATGGGCGGCGAGGCCACCGAGATGTCCGGGGCCACGACCACCGTGGTGATCGAGGCCGCCCACTGGGAGCCCGTGGCGATGTTCCGCACCGGCAAGCGACACCGGCTCACCTCCGAGGCGGGCAAGCGCAACGAGCGCGGCGTCGACCCGACGATCTGCGAGGCCGCGGCCGACCGCGTCGCCGAGCTGTTGACGACGTACGGCGGAGGCACCGTCGCGCCCGGCGTCACGGTGGTCGGCACGCCGCCGACCCCGGCGCCCATCGAGCTCACCCGCCAGCTGCCCGGCCAGGTCGCCGGGCTGCCGATCGACGGCGACCGCGTCGTGGCCAACCTTCGCGCGGTCGGCGCCGACGTCAGCGGCGACGGCGCTGCTCTCGGTGGTCCCGCCGCCCTGGCGGCCCGACCTGCACGACCCCTACGACCTCGTCGAGGAGGTGGTCCGGCTCGTCGGGTACGACCAGGTGCCGTCCGTGCTCCCGACGCCGCCGGCGGGTCGCGGCCTGACCCGCGAGCAGCGGCTGCGCCGCCGGATCGGGCGCACCCTCGCGAGCGTCGGCTGCGTCGAGGTGGTGAGCTTCCCGTTCGTCGGTGACGACACGTTCGACGCGCTCGGGCTTCCGGACGACGACGTGCTGCGCCACGCCGTACGCCTGTCGAACCCGCTGTCGGCCGAGAAGCCGCTCTACACCACGACCCTGCTGCCCGGACTGCTCGACTCCGCCGCGCGCAACCTCGGGCGCGGCGCCGCGGGCGTGGCGCTCTTCGAGACCGGCACCGTCGCGTTCCCCGTCGACCGCGGACCGGCTCCGGTGTACGGCGTCGAGTGGCGGCCCACCGAGGCCGAGCTCGGCAAGCTGTTCGAGGCCCTGCCGCTGCAACCGCTGTTCCTGGCGGGGGTGCTCAGCGGCGAGCGCGAAGCGCGAGGCTGGTGGGGGTCCGGCCGCGCCGCCGACTGGTCGGACGCGCTCGAGGTCGTCCGCGCCGTGGCCGCCGAGCTGGCCGTGGAGATCCGGGTCGAGGCTGCCGAGCGGATGCCGTGGCACCCGAGCCGGTGCGCGCGGGTGTTCGTCGGCGAGCAGGAGTTCGGCCACGCCGGTGAGCTGCATCCGCGGGTGTGTACGGCGTTCGGTCTGCCGCGCGGCACCTCGGCGCTGGAGATCGACCTCGACTTCCTGATGAGCCGCGCGGTGGACGTGCCGCGAGCACCGTCGTACTCCAACCAGCCCGTCGCCAAGGAGGACGTCGCGCTCGTCGTGGCCGAGTCCGTCCCGGCGGCGGAGGTCGAGGCGGCCCTGCGAGCCGGAGCGGGAGACCTCCTGGAGTCGGTACGGCTCTTCGACGTCTACACCGGCCCGCAGGTCGGCGAGGGCAACAAGTCGCTCGCCTTCGCCCTGCGGTTCCGCGCCCCCGACCGGACCCTCACCGAGAGCGAGGCCGGCACGGCCCGCGACGCCGCCGTGGCCGCCGCCGCGGCCGCTGTGGGCGCCGTCCAACGCTGACTCGGCGCAAAGAGGCGACGCGAGCGGGAAGAGGCGCAATCACGCCGAGTCGGCGCAAAGAGGCGCCCAGATCACGCCGAGTCGGCGCAAAGAGGCGCTGAAATGACGCCGAGTCGGCACCTGACGACTCGGCGTGGGGCGGGTAGTTTCGGGGAGTGACCGATCTCGCCCCGTTGACCCTGCCCGCCGCCGATGCCGGCACCGACGCCTGGTCCGCCTGGCTGACGACCCGGACCACCGACCAGCTCGACTCCGCACGCGGGCTGATCGCCGCACTGAAGGCCGAGCACCCGCGTGATGCCAACGTGCTCCTCGAACGCTGGAACGACATCGGTCTGGCCCTCAGCAACGCCTTCGCGGCCGGCAGTCTGCTGCAGCAGGTGCACCCCGATGCTGCGCTCCGCGAGCAGGCCGAGGCGGCCGAGGTCGAGGCGCACCGCCTGCTGACCGACCTCTCGCTCGACCGTGAGGTGTACGACCTGCTGGTCGTCGACGACGCCGAACAACGGACCTCCGGGCTCGACGACGACGCCGAGCGGATCCGCAACTTCGCGCTCCGCGACTTCCGGCGCTCCGGCGTCGACCGGGACGAGGCGACGCGTGACCGGGTCCGCGCGATCAACGAGCGCGAGACCGAGCTCGGCCAGACCTTCGACCGTCACATCCGCGACGACGACACCACCGTCAAGCTCCGCCCCGAGCAGCTCGCCGGGCTCCCGCAGGACTGGGTCGAGTCACACCCGGTCGGGGAGGACGGACTGGTCGAGCTCACCCTGGAGTACCCCGACGTCGTCCCGATGCTGACCTTCGCCACCGATCGCGACGCTCGGGTCACCGTCGCCACCGCGTTCAACAACCGCGCCTGGCCGGCCAACGACGACGTTCTCGTCGAGCTGACGGCACTGCGCCAGGAGCACGCCACCCTGCTGGGGTACGACGGGTGGCCGGCGTACGACGCCGAGGTCAAGATGATCGAGACCGGCGACGCGATCCCGGCGTTCGTCGACAAGATCAGCAAGGCGGCCGAGTCGTCCGCGATCCGCGACCGCGACGTCCTCCTTGCGCGGATCCGCCAGGACCGGCCCGAGGCCGAGACGCTCGACGCCGCGGACACCCGCTTCTACACCGAGGCGATCAAGCGTGAGCAGCACAGCGTCGACGCGCAAGAGGTACGCCGCTACTTCGCCTTCGACCAGGTCCGTCAGGGGCTGCTCGACGTGACCGGCCGGCTGTTCGGGCTCGGGTACGAGCGGGTCGACGCGCCGACCTGGCACGAGGACGTCACGTCGTACGACGTGTCCCTGGGCGGGGAGCGGATCGGCCGGATCCACCTCGACCTGCACCCGCGCCCCAACAAGTTCAACCACGCCGCACAGTTCACGCTCGCCGACGGTCGTCACCGGACGCCAGCTGCCCGAGGGCGTGCTGGTGTGCAACTTCCCGCGCGGGCTGATGGAGCACGACGACGTCGTCACCCTGTTCCACGAGTTCGGCCACCTCGTCCACCACGTCCTCGGCGGCCACCAGCGCTGGTCGCGGTTCGCCGGGGTCGCCACCGAATGGGACTTCGTCGAGGCGCCCTCGCAGCTGCTGGAGGAGTGGGCCTGGGACGCGACCGTCCTCGAGGGCTTCGCCACCGACGAGGGCGGGACCCCGATCCCGGCCGACCTGGTCGCGCGGATGCGCGCCGCCGAGGAGTTCGGCAAGGGCCTCCAGGCGCGCACCCAGATGTTCTACGCGGCGCTGTCCTACCGGATCCATCAGGAGCCGCCGACCGACGGCGCCGCGATCGGGGCCCTGTCGCAGCAGTTGCAGGCGGCGTACTCGATGGTGTCACCGCTCCCCGACACCCACTTCCACGCGGCGTTCGGGCACCTCGACGGCTACTCGTCGGGCTACTACACCTACATGTGGTCGCTCGTGATCGCCAAGGACCTGTTCTCGGCGTTCGACCGGGAGAACCTCTACGACGCCGAGATCGCCGGCCGCTACCGCGACCGGATCCTGGCCCAGGGCGGTCGCCACGACGCCGCGGACCTGGTCGAGGACTTCCTCGGCCGGCCGTTCGGCTTCGAGTCGTTCGCGACCTGGCTGGAGGAGTGAGCTGGCAGGGCGAAGGCTGAGGAGCGTCCGGCTCGAGCCGGAGCGAAGCAACGGACCGAGCGGCGCGACTCGAAACCCACCCCGACCTAGGTGATCGGCTGGTGCACGATCGCGCGGAACCGATCGACGATCTTCAGATCGCCCGCCAGGTGTGTCTCGGCGCCGTCGCCTCGCCGCCAGATCCGGGCGTCGAGCACCTCGGCGGTGCCGCTGATCACGGCGTCCGGCTCCACCCCCGGATCCTCCACGACATGGAGGTCGTCCTCGTCATGCTCGATGCCGTCGGGGTCGGTGCCGTGGAAGTGCCCCAGCTGCACCCACACCCGGTCGTCGGTGTCGGTGATGTCGACCCGGAGGTAGTGGGGGAGCGGCGAGAACTCGCCCCAGGGCGGACACCCGCCGTACATCACGTCGAGCACCTCGTCGACGCCGTCGGCGGCCAGGTCGGCGGGGAACGGTGAGATCGCGTGGGCGGCCAGCTCGGCGTCGCGGCGGTGGATCAGCGCCTCGTGGGCCTGGCGGCGGAGGATGAAGGCGACATCCTTGTGCTCGGGGTGCCAGGTGTAGGCCTCGTCGGTCGGGTCCGCCGCGGCGAGCGCATCGACCAGCGCGAGGTGCTGCTCGTCGAAGAAGGTCAGCAGCCCGGCATGGTCGGCCGGGCGTTCGGGCTCGGGGTAGCCGTCGGGGCCCTTGGGTCGGTTGGCGACCATCCAGGTCCACCAGTGCTGCACCTCGCCCAGGTGCCAGAGCAGGTCGTCGGCACGCCACTCGGGACACGTCGGCACGTCCGCGGTCGGGTCGCAGGCAGCGAGTACGTCGCGGAACCGCTGGGACTCGTCACGGATGTGCTGGAGGTACGTCGTGGGGGCGAGACGGCTCATGCCCCGAACCTAGCGAGACGGACCGACGAACGCACCCTGTCGGAGGGTGGAGCTGGATCAGGCCAGCGCGTCGCAGACCGGACCGAGGCCGTCCGCCGGCTGCCAGGAGCCGACATGCGTGTCGGTGATGAAGTCTGCGCGTCCGCCGGCGGACCAGATTCCGCCGTCGGGGAGCGCGAACCGCCAGACCTGGCCCGACGCCGTCACACTGACCTCGTTCCCCGCACTGTCGAGGACGCGGTGCACCGTGAAGTGGTAGGGCAGGCCGAGGACGGTGACGCCGTTCGCCGCGACCATGTCGGTCTCGACGACGCGGTCGGTCTCGATGCTCCCGTGCGCGGTCGCCTGGGTCGTCGCGTCGATCTCGTTGTGCACGGTGAGGTGCACGGTGAAGGCACAGAGGCCGTCGGCGTCGAAGTCGAAGTCATCGGTCGAGTGGGTCGGTGTCGCGTGTGCTGGGCCTGGGACGGCGACCAGGGCAGTCGCGCAGGCAAGGCCGGCCGCGGCTCGGAGGCTGCGCCTCGGCCGGGTCACGTGGTTCGTGGTCATGGTGTTCCCTTCGTGGTGACCACGACCGTAGGAACGCCGTACGCACGAGGGAAGTACGCCGATCCGCGTACATCGCCAGTGTGGTCAGAGCCGGTGTCGCGGGTCTAGCCTCGACGCCGGGAGGCGTGCCATGGCCGCGATGTCGCTGTCCGAGCGCGACGTCGCCGCGATGCGTGACATCGTCCACGCCGCGGCCGCGCGCGACCTCGAGAGCGATCCAGTCGGCCTGCCGCGACCGGTGCTGGACGCCCTGTGGCAGCTGGTGAGATGCGATGAGCTGTGCGTCAGCGGCGCGGACTGGAAGGTGCTCGGTCACTACCTCGAGACCGACGTCGTCGACAGCTGCGGGCCGCGGCCCTACGAGCAGTCCGAGCCGATCCCTTACGACGGTGCGGGCACCGAGCACGGCTTCTGGGGGACCTTCTGGACCCAGCCGTGCAGCTACCCGGAACGCACCGGCGACTTCGCCAGCATCACCCGGCTCTCTGACTTCACCTCCGACCGCGAGCTGCGCCGCAGCCGTGGCTACAGCGAGAACCTGGGCCCGCGCGGCTACCTGCACGAGACGATGGCGGTCTGGCCCGACGGGCCGGGGCGCACCCTGCGCGTGCTCTTCTTCCGCAGCCCGGGCCGCGACTTCGACGAGCGGGAGAGGTTCATCCTCGAGCTCCTCCGCCCGCACCTCCAGGCGGCGTACACGCGACCGTCGCACCGTCGGTCCCGTGCAGCCGACCTGACGCCCCGCCAGCGCGCCATCCTGCGGTTCGTGGCCGACGGCTACACGAACGCCCAGGTCGCGCGGCGGATGAACCTGGCCGAAGGGACCGTGCGGACCCACCTCAACCGGATCTACCGCCGCCTGGACGTGGTGAGCCGGACGGCCGCCGCCCAGGCATATCTGGCGGATGAACGGTGGCGTCGTCCCGGTTAGAGTGATCATGCATTGCTGTGTATGATCATGCAGGTGAGCACGATCAGGGTCGCGGTCGCCGGAGCCAGCGGGTACGCCGGCGGCGAGCTCCTGCGTCTGCTGCTGGGGCACCCCCAGGTGGGCATCGGCGCGCTGACAGCCGGATCGAACGCGGGTGAGGCCCTCGGCCCGCTCCAGCCCCACCTGGCGCCGCTGGCCGACCGGGTGCTCGACGAGACCACGGTGGAGACCCTGGCCGACCACGACGTGGTGTTCCTCGCGCTGCCGCACGGCCAGTCCGGCTCCCTGGCGGCGCAGCTCGGCGACGACACGCTCGTCGTCGACTGCGGCGCCGACTTCCGCCTTCGCGACGCGGCCCAGTGGGAGCGGTTCTACGACGGCAACCACGCCGGCACCTGGCCCTACGGCCTGCCCGAGCTCCCCGGGCAGCGCGACGTCCTGCGGGGAACCCGGCGGATCGCAGTGCCGGGCTGCTACCCGACAGTCGCGACGCTGTCCCTCGCCCCGGCGGTGGCCGCCGGACTGGTGGCGCCGGACGTCGTGGTCGTCGCCGCCTCCGGCACGAGTGGCGCCGGCAAGGCGGCGAAGCCCCACCTCGTCGGCAGCGAGGTGATGGGCAACGCGTCGGCGTACGCCGTCGGAGGCACCCACCGCCACACGCCCGAGATCGTGCAGAACCTCGCGAGCCTGACCGACGGTGACGTCCGCGTGAGCTTCACGCCTCTGCTGGTGCCGATGCCGCGGGGAATCCTGGCCACCTGCTCGGCACCCCTCACGCCGGGCACGACTGCCACGGAGGTGCGGGAGACCTACCTCAAGGCGTACGACGCCGAGCCGTTCGTGCGGGTGCTGCCGGAGGGGGAGTGGCCGCAGACCAAGGCAGTCCACGGCAGCAACGCGTGCCACCTCCAGGTCGCGGTCGACCGGGCCGCCGGTCGGCTGGTGGTCGTCGGCGCGATCGACAACCTCGCCAAGGGCACCGCCGGCGGCGCGATCCAGTCCATGAACCTCGCCCTCGGCCTCGACGAGACCCTCGGCCTCACCTCGGTCGGGGTGGCGCCGTGAGCGTGACGACCCCTCGGGGTTTCCGCGCCTCTGGTGTCGCGGCCGGGCTGAAGTCGACCGGCGCGAAGGACGTCGCGCTGGTCGTGAACGACGGTCCGGCGTACGACTCGGCAAGCGTGTTCACGGCCAACCGCTGCCTGGCCAACCCGGTGCTCTGGAGCAAGGAGGTCGTCAAGGACGGCACGGTGCGTGCGGTCGTGCTGAACTCCGGCGGGGCCAACTGCTACACGGGGCCGGACGGCTTCCTCACCACCCACGCCGTGGCCGAGCGGGTGGCCGAGCACCTCGGGGCAGGCGCCATCGACGTGGTCGTCTGCTCGACCGGGCTGATCGGCCTCGCCAACGACCGCGCCCAGGTGCTCGCCGGCGTCGATCGGGCGTACGACGCGCTGGCCACGGGCGACGGACAGGGCGGCGACGACGCGGCCCAGGCGATCATGACCACCGACTCGGTCGCCAAGCAGGTCGTCGTCGACGGCCGCGGCTGGTCGGTCGGCGGCATGGCCAAGGGCGCCGGCATGCTCGCGCCCCAACTGGCCACCATGCTGGTCGTCCTCACCACCGACGCCGTCGCGTCCGCGTCCGACCTGGACACCGCCCTGCGAGCCGCGACCCGGGTCAGCTTCGACCGGCTCGACTCCGACGGCTGCATGTCGACCAACGACACGGTGACCGTGCTCGCCAGCGGTGCCAGCGGGATCACCCCCAGCCTCCCCGACCTGACCGACGCCCTCACCCGGGCGTGCACGGACCTCGCCATGCAGCTGCTCGCCGACGCCGAGGGCGCCGACCACGAGATCGCCATCACCGTGCTCCATGCCGCGACGGAGGACGAGGCGGTCGAGGTCGCGCGATCGATCGCCCGGAGCAACCTCTTCAAGGCTGCCGTCTACGGCAACGACCCCAACTGGGGCCGCGTGCTCGCCAGCATCGGCACCACCCGGGCGGCCTTCGACCCGGCCGACCTCGACGTCGCGATGAACGGCGTGTGGGTCTGCCGCCGGTCCACCCCCGCGGCGGACCCCGCGGGCGTCGATCTCAAGCCTCGCGAGGTGACGGTCACCGTCGACCTGAAGGCGGGCGAGGCCCGGGCGACGGTGTGGACCAACGACCTCACCCACGCCTACGTGCACGAGAACTCGGCGTACTCCTCATGACGGCGCCGCACGAGACCGCCAAGGCCGCGACGCTCGCCGCCGCGCTGCCCTGGCTGAAGCGCTACCACGGCCGGATCGTGGTGGTGAAGTACGGCGGGAACGCGATGACCGACGACGTCCTCAAGCGCGCCTTCGCCGAGGACATCGCCTTCCTGCGCTTCGCCGGCTTCAAGCCGGTGGTGGTCCACGGCGGCGGTCCGCAGATCTCGGCGATGCTCGACCGGCTCGGCATCGAGTCTGAGTTCCGCGGTGGCCTCCGCGTCACGACGGCCCCGGCGATGGACGTGGTGCGGATGGTGCTGGTCGGGCAGGTCCAGCGCGAGCTGGTCGGCCTGGTCAACGAGCACGGTCCACTCGCGGTCGGGCTGTCGGGCGAGGACGCCGGCCTCTTCACCGCCAAGCGCACGAACACGATCGTCGACGGCGAGGAGGTCGACCTCGGGCTCGTCGGTGAGGTCGCCCACGTTCGCCCCGAGGCGGTCCTCGACCTGGTCGAGGCGGGCCGGATCCCGGTGATCTCCAGCGTCGCCCCGGACAAGGAGGGCATCGTCCACAACGTCAACGCCGACACCGCGGCCGCGGCTCTCGCCGTGGCGCTCGGCGCCGAGAAGCTGCTCGTCCTCACCGACGTCGAGGGGCTCTACCGCGACTGGCCCGACAGCGACGACGTGATCGGCGAGATCAGCCCCGAGGCACTGGCCGAGCTGATGCCCTCGCTCGCATCCGGGATGGTGCCCAAGATGGGCGCCTGCCTCCAGGCCGTGCAGGGCGGCGTCCCGCGGGCCACCGTCGTCGACGGCCGTGAGCCGCACGCCGTCCTGCTCGAGCTGTTCACCGACGAGGGCGTCGGGACCCAGGTGCTGCCCGGCGTCGCCACCAAGACCAGGAAGGCACGGGCATGAACTCGCAGGAGCGGTACGCCGCCGCACTGATGAACACCTTCGGGCCGCCGCAGCTGGTGCTCACTCGTGGAAAGGGCGCCCACGTCTGGGACGAGGACGGCAAGGAGTACGTCGACCTCCTCGGCGGGATCGCCGTCAACGCGCTCGGTCACGCCCACCCGGCGGTCGTCGAGGCCGTCACCCGTCAGCTCTCCACGCTCGGGCACGTCTCCAACTTCTTCGCCACCGAGCCCCAGATCTCCCTGGCCGAGCGCCTCCTCGACCTCGCTACCCCCCCGCAGGTCGGGGAGGTCGCTCCCAGGGCACCCGGAAAGGTCTTCTTCACCAACTCCGGCGCTGAGGCCAACGAGGCGGCGCTGAAGCTGACCCGGCGTACCGGCCGGACGCACCTGGTGGCCGCCGAGGGCTCCTTCCACGGGCGCACCATGGGCGCGCTCGCGCTGACCTCCAAGGCGGCCTACCGCGAGCCGTTCGAGCCACTCCCGGGGCACGTCAGCTTCGTGCCGTACGGCGACTCCGCGGCGCTCGCTGCGGCCGTCTCCGACGAGACCGCGGCAGTCGTGCTCGAGCCGATCCAGGGCGAGGCGGGCGTCGTCGTACCCCCCGACGGCTACCTCGCCGACGCCCGCCGGATCACGCGCGAGCACGGCGCGCTGCTGTGGCTCGACGAGGTGCAGACCGGCATCGGACGGACAGGGGCGTGGTTCGCGGCCGTCACGGGGCCCGGTGTCGAGCCCGACGTCGTCACCGTGGCCAAGGGCCTGGGCGGCGGCATCCCGATCGGTGCCTGCCTCGGCCTCGGCGGGGCCGGCGACCTGCTGCAGCCCGGCCACCACGGCACCACGTTCGGTGGCAACCCGGTCGCCTGCGCCGCGGCCCTGGCCGTCCTCGACACGATCGAGAACGAAGGGCTGCTCGCTCGCGTCACCGACCTCGGCAAGCGGCTGCTCACCGGTCTTTCCCACGACCAGCGCGTCACCGGAGCACGGGGGCGGGGGCTGCTGATCGGGCTCGATGTCGCCGTCGACGCGCCGGCCGTCGTGGCGGTGGCCCGGGCGCACGGGTTCATCGTGAACGCGACGGGACCGCACACGGTACGTCTCGCCCCACCGCTGGTCCTCGGCGACGATGATGTCGACGCGTTCCTGGCCGCCTGGCCGGCGATCCTCGCCGCCGCGGCCACGGACCACCCCGGCAAGGAGGCGTCGTGAACGGCACCGCCAGACGACCCACCACCAAGAGCTCCCGGCACCAGCTGATCGTCGACCTGCTGAGCGGGCACGAGGTGCGATCGCAGCCGGAGCTGCTCGACCTGCTCGCGCAGCAGGGGATGCAGGTCACGCAGGCGACCCTGTCGCGCGACCTGGTGGAGCTGGACGCCGTCCGGGTGCGCACGACGTCCGGCACCCTGGTGTACGCCGTACCGGCGGAGGGCGGCGACCGTCGTCCGGCCGCCCCCGGCGAGACCGCAGCCTCCGGGCACCGGCTCGGCCGGCTGCTGGCCGAGCTCCTCGTCAGCGCCGACGCCAGTGCCAACCTCGTCGTGCTGCGGACCCCGCCCGGAGCCGCGCAGTTCCTCGCCTCGGCGCTCGACAAGGCCGAGTACGCCGACGTCCTGGGCACCATCGCCGGCGACGACACCGTCCTCCTGATCGGCCGCGACCCCGCCGGTGGCGACGACCTCGCGCGACGACTCCTGGCGCTGGCCCAGCAGCCCGCGCCCTGACCCAGCCCGGCACCCGTTCGATGGTCGAGCAAAGTCGAGACCACACCTGCTATCTGAAGGAAGCATCCTCGTGAGCAAGGTCCTCACCACCCTGCCCGTCGGCCGGCGCGTCGGCATCGCGTTCTCCGGCGGCCTCGACACGTCGGTCGCCGTCGCCTGGATGCGCGACAAGGGCGCGATCCCCTGCACCTACACCGCCGACCTGGGCCAGTACGACGAGCCCGACATCGACAGCGTGCCGAGCCGCGCCCTGGAGTACGGCGCCGAGCTCGCCCGCTCGGTCGACTGCAAGGGACCCCTGGTCGAGGAAGGGCTTGCCGCGCTGGCCTGCGGCGCGTTCCACGTGCGATCGGCCGGGCGCGCGTACTTCAACACCACGCCGCTCGGGCGCGCCGTGACCGGCACCATGCTGGTGCGGGCGATGCACGAGGACGGCGTCGACATCTGGGGCGACGGCTCGACCTTCAAGGGCAACGACATCGAGCGGTTCTACCGCTACGGACTGCTGGCCAACCCCGACCTGCTGATCTACAAGCCCTGGCTCGACGCGGACTTCGTGACCGAGCTCGGGGGCCGCGACGAGATGAGCCGGTGGCTGGCCTCGCACGACCTGCCCTACCGCGACAGCGCCGACAAGGCCTACTCCACCGACGCCAACATCTGGGGCGCCACCCACGAGGCCAAGACCCTCGAGCACCTCGACGTCTCGCTGGAGACCGTCGAGCCGATCATGGGCGTGCGGTTCTGGGACCCCGCCGTGGCGATCGCGGCCGAGGACGTGACGGTCCGCTTCGTGCGCGGCCGCCCGGTCGCCGTGAACGGCACGTCGTACGACGGGGTCGACGGGCCGGTGCGGCTGGTGCACGCGGTCAACGAGATCGGTGGTCGGCACGGTCTGGGCATGTGCGACCAGATCGAGAACCGCATCATCGAGGCCAAGTCGCGCGGCATCTACGAGGCTCCGGGGATGGCGCTGCTCTGGATCGCCTACGAGCGGCTGCTCAACGCCATCCACAACGAGGACACCCTGGCGAACTACCACGAGCAGGGCCGCCAGCTGGGCCGGCTCCTCTACGAGGGCCGTTGGCTCGACCCGCAGGCGCTGATGCTGCGCGAGTCGATCCAGCGCTGGATCGGTTCGCTGGTGACCGGTGAGGTCACCGTGCGGCTCCGGCGGGGCGAGGACTACTCGATCCTGCGCACCTCCGGCCCGGCCTTCTCCTACCACCCGGACAAGCTGTCGATGGAGCGCGTGGAGTCGGCCGCGTTCGGCCCGACCGACCGGATCGGCCAGCTCACCCTGCGCAACCTCGACATCGCCGACTCCCGGAGCAAGCTCGAGCTCTACGCGACCCAGCCCCTGGACGAGGGTCAGGTCCTCGTCGAGCACGGTCACCTGCTCGGTGCCCTGCCCGCCGGCGGTGCGGACCGCATCGCGAGCAACCCCGCCCTCACCGGCGACGAGGGCGACGCCGCCCTCGACCACGCCGCCATGGAGGTCGGCACCGACTAACGCCGAGTCGGCGCAAACAGGCACGCGAATCACGCCGAGTCGGCGCAAACAGGCACCGAAATCACGCCGAGTCGGCACCTGACGACTCGGCGCAGGACCAGACTGATAGGAAGACGTCGTGTCCCCGGACCTCCGCCTCACCGCACGCGTCCTGCCCGTCGAATCAGCGGGCGAGGTGCTGGTGCTCCCGGACGGGCTCCCCGACCTCGTGGGCGCGGCGGTGGACGCTGTCCTCGAGCGCGAGGGCCCGTCGTGACGGGCGGCACCAACGAGGGCAAGCTCTGGGGTGGCCGCTTCGCCGGCGGACCCTCGCCCGAGCTCGAGGCCCTGTCCCGTTCGACCCACTTCGACTGGCGGCTCGTGCCCTACGACCTGGCCGGCTCCCGCGCCCACGCCAACGCGCTTCACGCGGCCGGACTGCTCACCGAAGACGACCACCGCACCCTCGTCGCGGGCCTGGCGTCCCTCGACGAGCAGTACGTCGCCGGGTCGCTGCGCCCGGACCCGTCCGACGAGGACGTTCATGGCGCCCTCGAGCGACTGCTGATCGACGAGGTCGGCCCCGAGGTGGGCGGTCGGCTCCGCGCCGGCCGGTCGCGCAACGACCAGGTCGCCACGCTGTTCAAGGCCTACCTACGCGACAGGCACGCGTCGTCGGCACCCGGGTCCTCGATCTCGTCGACGCCCTCGTCGTCCAGGCCCGAGACCACCTCGACGTCGTCATGCCCGGCCGGACCCACCTCCAGCACGCCCAGCCCGTGCTCCTGGCCCACCACCTCCTGGCCCACGCGTGGCCTCTGCTCCGCGACGTCGACCGCCTGCGTGACTGGGACGTCCGGGTGGCCCCGGACTCGCCGTACGGCTCCGGCGCCCTCGCGGGCTCCAGCCTCGGCCTGGACCCCCGGGCGGTCGCCGCGGAGCTCGGGTTCACCGACTCCAGCGCGAACTCGATCGACGGCACAGCGGCCCGTGACTTCGTGGCCGAGTTCGCGTTCGTCACCGCGATGACCGGCATCGACCTGAGCCGGCTGTCGGAGGAGATCGTGCTCTGGTCGACCGCGGAGTTCGGCTTCGTCCGCCTCGACGACGCCTGGTCGACCGGGTCGAGCATCATGCCGCAGAAGAAGAACCCCGACGTCGCGGAGCTCGCGCGCGGCAAGTCCGGCCGCCTGATCGGCAACCTCACCGGACTGCTCGCCACGCTCAAGGGCCTGCCGCTCGCCTACAACCGCGACCTGCAGGAGGACAAGGAGCCGGTGTTCGACTCCGTCGACACCCTTCTCGTCGTACTCCCGGCGATGACCGGCCTCGTCGCCACCCTGACCTTCGACACCGCGCGGCTCGCGGCGCTCGCGCCGCAGGGCTTCTCGCTCGCCACGGACGTCGCCGAGTGGCTGGTGCGTGAGGGTGTGCCGTTCCGTGAGGCCCACGAGATCGCCGGCGCCTGCGTACGACGGTGCGAGGAGCTCGGCTGCGACCTGCCCGACCTCACCGACGACCAGCTGAGAGGGATCTCGGCGCGCCTCACCCCCCAGGTGCGCGAGGTCCTGACCGTCGAGGGCTCGGTCGCGTCGCGCACCGGCCGCGGAGGCACCGCGCCGGTACGGGTCCGCGAGCAGCTCGGCGAGGTGACCGAACGGGTGCGGGAGCTCCGTGCCGCCCTCGACTGACCTGCGCGACCTGCTCGACGGCCCGGTGCTCGACGTCGCCCCGCGGCTGCTGGGCTCGGTCCTGCAGCACGGCGAGGTCGCCTGTCGGATCACCGAGGTCGAGGCGTACGACGGTTCGCGCGACCCGGGCTCCCACGCGTACCGGGGCAAGACCGCGCGCAACGCGGTGATGTTCGGCCCGCCCGGCACACCTCTACGTCTACTTCACCTACGGCATGCACTACTGCTGCAACGTGGTGTGCGGGCCTCCGGGATCGCCGAGCGCGGTCCTCCTCCGGGCCGGCGAGGTCGTCGACGGTCTCGACCTCGCCCGCTCCCGTCGTACGCCGGCCAGGAGCGACCGCGACCTCGCTCGCGGCCCCGCCAACCTCTGCCAGGCCCTCGGGATCGGGGCGACGCAGAACGGCCACGACCTGACCCGACCGCCCCTGACGTTGACGCCGCGCCGAGTTCCCGGCCGATGACATCCGCACCGGTCCACGGGTCGGGCTCCGGCTCGCCGCCGACCGCCCGTGGCGCTTCTGGCTCCCGGACGAGCCGAGCGTCAGCGCCTACCGCCCGGCCGTGACCCGTCGGCGCGGGCCGTAGGGTCCTCACGTGCATCTCCGGGGACTGTTCGCGGACACGCGACCGCTGGCCACCCCCACCTTCCGCCGGCTCTGGTCGGCCAACATCGTCACCGTGGTCGGTGCCCAGCTGACCGTGGTCGCCGTCCCGGCGCAGATCTACTCGATCACCGGCTCCTCGGCGTACGTCGGCCTCACGGGCGTGTTCGGTCTGGTCCCGCTGGTGGTCTTCGGGCTCTGGGGCGGTGCGCTGGCCGACGTGATGGACCGGCGGACGATCCTCCAGGTCACCACGGTCGGGCTCATCCTCACCAGCGCGGCGTTCTGGGCGCAGGCCGCCCTCCATGCGGACAACGTGTGGCTCCTGCTCGGGCTGTTCTCGGTGCAACAGGCCTTCTTCGCCGTCAACCAGCCCACCCGCAGCGCCGTCCTGCCTCGGCTGCTCCCGCCCGAGCAGCTGCCCGCGGCCAACTCCCTCAACATGACGGTCATGGGAGCCGGCGTCCATCGCGGGCCCGCTGATCGGCGGGGCGCTGATCCCGGTGCTCGGCTTCTCCGTGCTCTACCTGGTCGACACGCTCACCCTGTTCGCGACCCTCTGGGCGGTGATCCGCCTTCCCCGGCTGCCGATCGAGGGCTCGACCGGCAGGACACCCGGGCTCGCTGCGGTGCTCGACGGGTTCAGCTACCTCCGTGGGCACCCGGTGCTGATGATGAGCTTCGTGGTCGACCTCATCGCGATGATCTTCGGGATGCCCCGAGCGCTCTTCCCGCAGGTGGCTCACCAGAGCTTCGGAGGACCGGTCGACGGCGGGCTCGCCTTCGCCCTGCTGTACGCCGGCATCCCGGTCGGCGCGGTCCTCGGCGGGGTCCTCTCCGGCTGGGTGTCGCGGGTGCGTCGCCAGGGCCGGGCCGTCGTGGGCGCCATCGCGGTCTGGGGGCTTGCGATGACCGGCTTCGGCGCCGCCGTGGGGCTGGCCCCGCAGGCGCAGCAGGCGATGCTCGTCGCGTCGGTGCTGATGCTGATGGTGGGCGGGGCCGCCGACATGTCGTCGGCCGCGTTCCGGTCGAGCATGCTGCAGAGCGCCGCCTCCGACGCCGTGCGAGGCCGGCTCCAGGGCGTGTTCATCGTGGTCGTCGCCGGCGGGCCGCGGATCGCCGACGTGCTCCACGGCGCCGCCGCGTCGGTGATCGGTACGGCGCTCACCGCTGCGCTCGGGGGCGTGCTGGTCCTGGTCGGGCTGGCGGTGTCCGTCGCGCTCGCGCCGTCGTTCTACCGGTACCGGGTGCGAGGACCCCGAACCGCGTGTCCCGACCGACTCCCGACGTGCGACCGCCAGGGGGCAGCGGGTAGTCTGCTGGTGTTGCTCGCACGTGGTGGCCGCCGGTCTTCGGCGGGGCCGCGCTGGGCGACACGAGGACGAGGCCGATCCGATTTGACGCCCGCGTGGCAGGACCGGTAAGTTTTCTCAGGTTGCCCCCGAGACACCTCGAGAGAGGTTGCTCAGGTGCGCGTCTGATTTTTGAGAACTCAACAGTGTGTTTGTCGATGAATTGGTTTGTATGATCCCGTCTCATCGGCTGTGGGTCTGTCTGTTTTTTGGGTGGGTTTGTGGCTGGTGGTTGGTTTCTTTTTGAGTTGACGAACGATGATTCTGGCGATTGCTAGTTTTTCGTTTTTTGGCTTGGAGATTGCTTTTTTGTTGAAATTGTTTTTGGTTTTCGATGGAGAGTTTGATCCTGGCTCAGGACGAACGCTGGCGGCGTGCTTAACACATGCAAGTCGAGCGGAAAGGCTCCTTCGGGGGTACTCGAGCGGCGAACGGGTGAGTAACACGTGAGTAATCTGCCCTTCACTTTGGGATAACTGCCTGAAAGGGTGGCTAATACCGGGTATTCTCCTTGCACCGCATGGTGTGGGGTGGGAAGTTTTTTCGGTGGGGGATGTGCTCGCGGCCTATCAGCTTGTTGGTGGGGTAATGGCCTACCAAGGCTTTGACGGGTAGCCGGCCTGAGAGGGTGACCGGCCACACTGGGACTGAGACACGGCCCAGACTCCTACGGGAGGCAGCAGTGGGGAATATTGGACAATGGGCGGAAGCCTGATCCAGCAACGCCGCGTGAGGGATGACGGCCTTCGGGTTGTAAACCTCTTTCAGCACAGACGAAGCGCCTGTGAAGGTGGTGACGGTATGTGCAGAAGAAGCACCGGCCAACTACGTGCCAGCAGCCGCGGTAATACGTAGGGTGCGAGCGTTGTCCGGAATTATTGGGCGTAAAGGGCTCGTAGGCGGTTTGTCGCGTCGGGAGTGAAATCCACTGGCTTAACTGGTGGCTTGCTTTCGATACGGGCAGACTGGAGGTATGCAGGGGAGAACGGAATTCCTGGTGTAGCGGTGAAATGCGCAGATATCAGGAGGAACACCGGTGGCGAAGGCGGTTCTCTGGGCATGTCCTGACGCTGAGGAGCGAAAGTGTGGGGAGCGAACAGGATTAGATACCCTGGTAGTCCACACCGTAAACGTTGGGCGCTAGGTGTGGGATCCATTCCACGGGTTCCGTGCCGCAGCTAACGCATTAAGCGCCCCGCCTGGGGAGTACGGCCGCAAGGCTAAAACTCAAAGGAATTGACGGGGGCCCGCACAAGCGGCGGAGCATGCGGATTAATTCGATGCAACGCGAAGAACCTTACCTGGGTTTGACATACGCCGGAAAGCTCTAGAGATAGAGCCCCTTTTAGTCGGTGTACAGGTGGTGCATGGCTGTCGTCAGCTCGTGTCGTGAGATGTTGGGTTAAGTCCCGCAACGAGCGCAACCCTCGTCCCATGTTGCCAGCAGCGCCTTCGGGCGGCTGGGGACTCATGGGAGACTGCCGGGGTCAACTCGGAGGAAGGTGGGGATGACGTCAAGTCATCATGCCCCTTATGTCCAGGGCTTCACGCATGCTACAATGGCCGGTACAAAGGGCTGCGATCCCGTGAGGGGGAGCGAATCCCAAAAAGCCGGTCTCAGTTCGGATTGGGGTCTGCAACTCGACCCCATGAAGTCGGAGTCGCTAGTAATCGCAGATCAGCAACGCTGCGGTGAATACGTTCCCGGGCCTTGTACACACCGCCCGTCACGTCACGAAAGTCGGCAACACCCGAAGCCCATGGCCCAACCACCTTGTGTGGGGGGAGTGGTCGAAGGTGGGGCTGGCGATTGGGACGAAGTCGTAACAAGGTAGCCGTACCGGAAGGTGCGGCTGGATCACCTCCTTTCTAAGGAGCACACGCCCCGTATCGCCATCCGTGCCCCAGCGTCTGTGCCGGTGGTCTCGTGGTGTGCGGCCCATGGTGGTGTTCACTAGTGGAATCATCGACTTCCCTGCCCTTTCCTTCGGAGTCTGCTTCGGAGGCTCTTCGGTGTCTCTGTCGGAGTCTCTGTCCGAGTCCTCGTGGCGGGTGGGTGGGGGCACACTGTTGGGGTTCTGAGGAATCAGGCCCGGAGTCCCTGGGAGAGATCCCTGGGGGTGCGTGTGTCTGGGGCTTCGGTTCCAAGAGCCCGGCCGGCTTGTGCGTCGCCGTGTGGTGGCGTGGGGTCTGGTGTGGGGTTGTTGTTTGAGATCTGGATAGTGGACGCGAGCATCTTTGTAGTGTGTTGTGTGCACTGCCACGTCTGGTTCATCTGTCTGGTGGCTGGGTTTCTGTGTGAGGGCTCTGCTTGTGCCTCCCTTTGGTGGGGGGTGGGTGGGGTCTTTGTTGTGTTTCTGGTTGTTGTGGGGGTGGGTTGGGTTGGTGGTGTGTGTGACAAGCTGTGAAGGGCACATGGTGGATGCCTTGGCATCAAGAGCCGATGAAGGACGTAGGAGCCTGCGATAAGCCCTGGGGAGTTGGCAACCGAGCGTTGATCCGGGGGTGTCCGAATGGGGAAACCCAGCTGGAGTCATGTCCAGTTACCCGCGCCTGAATGAAATAGGGTGTGTGGAGGGAACGTGGGGAAGTGAAACATCTCAGTACCCACAGGAAGAGAAAACAACAGTGATTCCGTGAGTAGTGGCGAGCGAAAGCGGAGGAGGCTAAACCGTGCACATGGATAACCCGGCAGGGGTTGTGTGTGCGGGGTTGTGGGGTGTGTTTGTTACTGGTCTGCCGGCCGGTTGCGGAGTAAAAAAGGTGTGGTGAAGTTGAAGTCCATTGGAAAGTGGCACCGTAGAGGGTGATAGTCCCGTAGGTGTAAGCCGCACTCTTCGTGAGCATATTCCCAAGTAACACGGAACTCGTGAAATTCCGTGTGAATCTGGCGGGACCACCCGTCAAGCCTAAATACTTCTTGATGACCGATAGCGGACAAGTACCGTGAGGGAAAGGTGAAAAGTACCCCTGGCGGGGAGTGAAATAGTACCTGAAACCGTGTGCCTACAATCCGTCAGAGCCTGGCATCTCCTTGTGGCATGGGTGGGTGATGGCGTGCCTTTTGAAGAATGAGCCTGCGAGTTTGTGTTGTGTTGCGAGGTTAACCCGTGTGGGGGAGCCGTAGCGAAAGCGAGTCCTAACAGGGCGTAGCCATTTATTTGGCGTTGAGTAGCACGATCAAGACCCGAAGCGGAGTGATCTATCCATGGGCAGGTTGAAGCGTCGGTAAGACGACGTGGAGGACCGAACCCACCTAGGTTGAAAACTGGGGGGATGACCTGTGGATAGGGGTGAAAGGCCAATCAAACTCCGTGATAGCTGGTTCTCCCCGAAATGCATTTAGGTGCAGCGTTGCGTGTTTCTTGCCGGAGGTAGAGCACTGGATAGCCGATGGGCCCGACCAGGTTACTGACGTTAGCCAAACTCCGAATGCCGGTAAGTCAGAGCGCAGCAGTGAGACTGCGGGGGATAAGCTCCGTAGTCGAGAGGGAAACAGCCCAGACCATCAGCTAAGGCCCCTAAGCGGTGACTAAGTGGAAAAGGATGTGGAGTCGCAGTGACAACCAGGAGGTTGGCTTGGAAGCAGCCACCCTTGAAAGAGTGCGTAATAGCTCACTGGTCAAGTGATTCCGCGCCGACAATGTAGCGGGGCTCAAGTCATCCGCCGAAGCTATGGCATTCACGCGTGTACCCAGCCGCCACCCCCTGTCTGACAGTGTGGGTGGTGTTCAGGTGTGTGGATGGGTAGGGGAGCGTCGTGCCGCCAGTGAAGTCCCGGAGTGATCCAGGGGTGGAGGCGGCACGAGTGAGAATGCAGGCATGAGTAGCGAATGAGGAGTGAGAAACTCCTCCGCCGAATGATCAAGGGTTCCAGGGTCAAGCTAATCTGCCCTGGGTAAGTCGGGACCTAAGGCGAGGCCGACAGGCGTAGTCGATGGACAACGGGTTGATATTCCCGTACCGGCAACATGGCGCCCCTGACGAACCCGGTGATGCTAACCATCCGAAACCACGCCGACCGGACCCTTCGGGGCGAGGCGGTGTGGCAGAGCGTGGGATCCGAACCGGTAGTAGTCAAGCGATGGGGTGACGCAGGAAGGTAGCCCAACCGTGGCGATGGTAGACCACGGGCAAGGACGTAGCACGGGTGGTAGGCAAATCCGCCGCCCTCACTTCGATGTGGAGTGTGAGATCTGACGCGGAGCCCGTAGGGGCGAAGTGGGTGATCCTATGCTGCCAAGAAAAACCTCTAGCGAGCCATGCGCCGCCCGTACCCCAAACCGACTCAGGTGATCAGGTAGAGAATACCAAGGCGATCGAGACAACCATGGTTAAGGAACTCGGCAAAATGCCCCCGTAACTTCGGGAGAAGGGGGACCCGGAGCGTGAACCCACTAGCTGGGGGAAGCGGGGAGGGTCGCAGAGACCAGGCCCAAGCGACTGTTTACTAAAAACACAGGTCCGTGCGAAGTCGCAAGACGATGTATACGGACTGACTCCTGCCCGGTGCTGGAAGGTTAAGGGGACGAGTCAACCCGCACTTGTGCGAGGTGAAGCTTTGAACTTAAGCCCCAGTAAACGGCGGTGGTAACTATAACCATCCTAAGGTAGCGAAATTCCTTGTCGGGTAAGTTCCGACCTGCACGAATGGAGTAACGACTTGGGCGCTGTCTCAACCATGGACTCGGCGAAATTGCAGTACGAGTAAAGATGCTCGTTACGCGCGGCAGGACGGAAAGACCCCGGGACCTTTACTATAGTTTGGTATTGGTGTTTGGTACGGCTTGTGTAGGATAGGTGGGAGACTGTGAAACCTGGACGCCAGTGGCAGGTGGAGTCAACGTTGAAATACCACTCTGGTCGTATTAGATGTCTAACCTAGGCCCATGATCTGGGCCAGGGACAGTGCCTGATGGGTAGTTTAACTGGGGCGGTTGCCTCCTAAAATGTAACGGAGGCGCTCAAAGGTTCCCTCAGCCTGGTTGGCAATCAGGTGACGAGTGTAAGTGCACAAGGGAGCTTGACTGTGAGACAGACATGTCGAGCAGGGACGAAAGTCGGAACTAGTGATCCGGCACCACCATGTGGATGGGGTGTCGCTCAACGGATAAAAGGTACCCCGGGGATAACAGGCTGATCTTCCCCAAGAGTCCATATCGACGGGATGGTTTGGCACCTCGATGTCGGCTCGTCGCATCCTGGGGCTGGAGTAGGTCCCAAGGGTTGGGCTGTTCGCCCATTAAAGCGGCACGCGAGCTGGGTTTAGAACGTCGTGAGACAGTTCGGTCCCTATCCGCCGCGCGCGCAGGAAACTTGAGAAAAGCTGTCCCTAGTACGAGAGGACCGGGATGGACGAACCTCTGGTGTGCCAGTTGTCCCGCCAGGGGCACCGCTGGTTAGCTACGTCCGGACGTGATAACCGCTGAACGCATCTAAGCGGGAAGCACATTTCAAGATAAGGTTTCCCACCCACTAGATGGGGTAAGGCCACCCGCAGACCACGGGATTGATAGGCCGGAGGTGTACAGCAGCAATGCCCAGCCGACCGGTACTAATAGGCCGAGGGCTTGTCACCCACCCACGCACAACTATCTAGCTGCTACGCGTCCACTACCCAGAATCTGAACCAACAACCCACCCCCAAACACCCCGGAAAACACCCCGGAAAACACCCGGACAACACCCGGAGGCACACACGGGGAACACAGGGTCGTGCTGTTCACAACAGAACAACGGTTCAACGACGTTACGGCGGCCATAGCGGCAGGGAAACACCCGGACCCATCCCGAACCCGGAAGTTAAGCCAGCCAGCGCCAATGGTACTGCACCCGACAGGATGTGGGAGAGTAGGACGCCGCCGAACATTACTTCCCGAAGGGGCCACCGCGAGGTGGCCCCTTCGTGGCATTTCCGGCAGCTATTCGGAGCCGCTTTCTCTGCACAAGCGGCCTTTCTCGCTGGGCTTTCCACAGGGGCCGGTCACGGGGTACGGCGTTGTCGGCGACGCCCCGAAGGCTGACCGCTGAGGAGGTGATGCGCGTGAGCGCACACGAGAGTCAGCCCGTCGAGGTGAACGAGGTGACCCTGGTCGGGAGGTTGTCGCAGCCTGCCGAGGAGCAGGTGCTCCCGAGTGGGGACGAGATGTGGAAGTTCCGGGTCATCGTCGCCAGGCAAGGGGCCGCGGCCAGCCGGGCCAGCGTCGACACGCTCGACTGTGTGGTCTGGGCGAAGCGCCCGGCTCGGTCGGTCGCCACCTGGCGGACCGGTGACGTGGTCGAGGTCCGGGGCAGCCTGCGGCGTCGGTTCTTCGCGCCGGCCGGGGGCGGACGGGTCTCGCGCTGCGAGGTCGAGGTGGCCTCGGCCCGCCTCATCCGTCGAGCAGTCGGATGAACGACCCGAGGCTGGGCTTCGGCTGGAACGACGTCGCCTTCTCCGGCAGCAGCCCGCCCGCGCGCACGACGCCGATCACGAGGTCCAGGTCGACCGCCGGCAGCAGGGCTGCCGTCACGCGACCCGGCCTCACCTCGTCCAGGGCCTGGGGGAGCGAGTGCGCATAGGTGATCTTCGAGGGTCGCTTCGGCAGCCCTTCGAGCAGCGCTCCCTCGACGAGCTGGACCACGGCGTGGCCGGGAGGCACGTCCAGCCGGACCGCGGCCCAGGCCCTGCCGTCGGTGAGGACCAACGTGTCCGGAGCGAGCGCCGCCACCGCGGACTCGGTCCCTTCGTACGACGTCACCTCCGCGCCGGCCGCGGTCGCGGCCGTCATGAGATCGCCGATCCGCACGCCGTGGAGGAGCCGGTGGATCGCCCCGAGGAAGAGCGGCGTCTCGTCCTGGTCGATGACCATCACGAGCCCGTCGCTGTGGGTCGGCCCGGGGTCGCGGTCGTGCAGGGCCACGGAGGCGGCGTACCGATGGTGTCCGTCGGCGACCAGGAGTCGCGCTCCCTCGAGGGCCGAGTCGATGGTCCGCAGCTGATCTGGATCCCGGATGGCCCAGATCCGGTGCTGCTGGCCCGCGTGGTCGACGTACTCCCGGTCCGGCGTCGCGATGCGCACCTGCCGGCTCACCTCCCGCACGGCGGCGGGTCCGCGGTGGACCAGCAGGATCGGTGCCGGGTTGAGCCGCATCGTGCTCATCCGCGCCGCGAGCTCGACGACCTGCTGCGGGTGCACCCCCTCATGGGGGAAGACCTGGCGCTCCGCGGGCGTCGCGGCCACCCGCGAGAGGTCAAGTGTGCCGACGAGTCCACGGACGGTCAGTCCGGAGTCGGAGTACTCGTGCAGATAGACGGCCGCCACCTCGTCACGGGTGGCCAGTCCGCGCTTCTGCCAGGTCAGCAGGCGTTGCGTCACGCCACGATAGGGTCGCGCGAAGGCGCGGGCGGACGCCGGGTCACCGACCCGTCGCGGCGTCAGCGACAGAGCCCGGAACGGCGAGAGCTGGAGCGGGCCGGCGACGTACGGCGGGACCGTGGGGCGACCGGACTCCATCGGTGCATCGTAGGGGCAACGAGCAAGGAGCTGGACGGTGGCCGACCCAGGGAGCGAGCGCCTTGCGACGGCCTACGACCTCGTGATGTTCGACCTCGACGGCGTCGTCTACCTCGACGGCCAGGCGGTGGACCACGCTGCGCAGAGCATCGCCGAGTCGCGCCGAGGTGGCACGCACATCGCGTTCATCACCAACAACGCCTCCCGGACCCCCGAGGAGGTGGCCGAGCAGCTGCGCGAGCTGGGTGTCGACGCCGCCTCCGACGACGTGGTGACCTCCGCCCAGGCCGCGGCGCGGCTGCTGCTCGACCAGCACGGTGCGGGCGCGCCGGTAGCGGTGCTGGGAGCAGACGGTCTCCTGCAGGCGCTGCGGGAGGCGGGGCTGGAGCCGGTGTCCGTGGGCGCCGACGACGCGGTCGCGGTGGTCTCGGGCTACGCACCCGAGGTGCGCTGGAAGACGATCATGCGCGCGGCGGTCGACATCAGGAACGGGCTTGCCTGGGTGGCCACGAACACCGACCCGACCCTCCCGACCGGCGACGGACCTGCGCCCGGTCACGGCACACTCGTGAAGATGATCAGCGGGTTCGCCGGCGTCACCCCCGACGTGGCCGGCAAGCCCGAGCGGCCCCTGTTCGAGGAGACCCGCAGACGGGTGGGAGGCGACCGGCCGCTGATGGTCGGCGACAGCCTGCACACCGACATCGCTGGTGCGCACAACGCCGGGACCGACTCGTTGCTGGTGATGACGGGCGTGACCTCGCTGTCCGACCTGGTGGCGGCCGGTCCCGACCAGCGCCCCACCTGGGTGGGGAGCGATCTGCGGGCGCTCGGTCGCCCCGGTCGTGCGGCCTCAGAGGCGGGCGGCAGCTGGGAGGCCGGGGGATGGTCTGCGACGGTGCCGGGCGGCCGGCTCGCGGTCGACGGCTCCGGAGACCCGGAAGGTTGGTGGGCGGTGGTCGGCGCGGCAGCCTGGGCCCATCTCGACGAGACGGGCCAGACGGCCGACGTGTCGGACCTGTCCGCTCCCGGTCCGGACACCGCCGCGGGGTAGCCTGCCGCCATGACCGAGCAGGTGCCGTCGCAGGCCTCGGAGGACGTCGACCCGGACCACGAGGACGTGGGTCAGCACGATGTCCCCTTCGCATCGGAGCAACCGACGCGGACCGGGGTGCCGGCGGTGGACGACGTACTCGCGGACGTCGATCGCCTCGACGGCGCACCGCTCGACGAGCATCTCGCGGCGTTCGAGCGTGCCCACGACTCCTTGCGGTCCGCCCTCGACGCCGACCCGGGCGAGCCGGCCTAGCTGGTGTCGCCGCGCCGCCTCAGGCTCGACGCGGAGCTGGTACGCCGCGGGCTGGCGCGCTCGCGCGACCACGCCGCGGAGCTGATCGCCGACGGCCGCGTGAGTGTGTCGGGTGCCACCGCCAGCAAGCCCGCCACCGCCGTCACCACCGACGTGGCGCTGGTGGTGGCCGCGGACCCGGCGATCCCCGGCGGGCAGGAGTACGTCTCACGCGGGGGACACAAGCTGGCCGGTGCGCTCGCGGCGTTCTTCCCGGCGGGCCTGGTTGTCGCGGGCCGGCGCTGCCTCGATGCAGGGGCCTCGACCGGTGGCTTCACCGACGTACTGCTGCGCGAGGGCGCACGCGAGGTGGTCGCGGTCGACGTCGGCTACGGCCAGCTGGCCTGGCGGCTCCAGCAGGACGATCGGGTGCTGGTGCGCGACCGGACCAACGTCCGCGACCTCGAGGTCGAGATGATCGGGGGACCGGTCGACCTCGTGGTCGGCGATCTCTCGTTCATCTCGTTGACGCTCGTGCTCGATGCACTGATCGCGGTGACCAGCCCGGACGCCGACCTGGTGCCGATGGTGAAGCCGCAGTTCGAGGTGGGCAAGGAGCGGGTGGGCAAGGGCGGTGTGGTGCGTGACCCCGCACTGCGGGCCGAGGCGGTCTCGATGGTGATGGAGGCTGCCGGCGCCCGTGGCTGGGGTGCACGGGCCGTCACGGTCAGCCCGCTCCCTGGACCGGCGGGCAACGTCGAGTTCTTCCTGTGGCTGCGCCGCGGGCCAGGGGTGATCGGCCATGGCCGACATCGAGTCTGTGGTGTCGGCCGGACCGCCGGGGGCGCCCAGTGAGAAGGTGTCACCGTGAGCGAACAACGGCGCCTGCTGCTCCTGGCGCACCCCGGCCGGGCGGAGGCGCGCGCGGTGGCGCACAAGCTCGTCGACGCGCTCACCGGGCACGACATCCACGTCCGCGTGCTCCGCGACGAGGCCACCGCCCTGGGGCTCGGCGAGGTCCCCGGCCTGGAGCTCAGCGACGGCGACGACCCGTGCGCGGACTGCGAGCTGGTGGTCGTGATCGGCGGCGACGGCACGATCCTGCGGGCCGCGGAGCTCGCCCACGACAGCGGGACGCCGCTGCTCGGTGTGAACCTCGGGCATGTCGGATTCCTGGCCGAGGCGGAGTACGACGATGTCGGCTCCACCATCGAGGCCATCGTCGAGCGTCGCTACACCGCCGAGGACCGGCTGACCATCGACGTCGCGGTGTTCCAGGACGGCGAGCTCGTGACCAGCACGTTCGCGCTGAACGAGGCCAGCGTCGAGAAGGCCGCCCGGGAGCGGATGCTCGAGGTGGTGGTCGAGGTCGACGGACGGCCGCTGTCGCGCTGGGGCTGCGACGGCGTCGTGTGCGCCACGCCCACCGGCTCCACGGCGTACAACTTCAGCGCCGGTGGCCCCGTCGTCTGGCCCGGGGTCGAGGCCCTGCTGATGGTGCCGATCAGCGCCCACGCACTCTTCGCCCGGCCGCTCGTCGTGGCGCCCACCTCCGTGCTGGCCGTCGAGGTCATCTCGCGCCAGGCCTCCGGGGTGCTCTGGTGCGACGGGCGCCGCACGGTCGAACTGCCGCCAGGAGCCCGGATCGAGGTACGCCGCGGTGTGCGTCCGGTGCGTCTGGTACGCCTGCACGAGGCGCCGTTCACCGACCGCCTGGTGGCGAAGTTCGGCCTGCCGGTCGAGGGGTGGCGGGGCACGAGCGAGCGCCGCCGCCGCGGTGAGACCGATGCTTGAGGAGCTGCGGATCACGGGTCTCGGCGTGATCGAGTCGGCGACGCTCGAGCTCGGCCCGGGGCTGACCGTGATCACGGGCGAGACCGGCGCCGGCAAGACGATGGTGGTCACCGCCCTGGGTTTGCTGCTCGGAGGTCGCGCGGACAGCGGGGCCGTCCGGTCCGGCAGTCGCGCCGCCCGGGTCGAGGGGACGCTTCGGGTGGACGCCCTGCCAGAGGTGGGGGCGGCCGTGGACGCAGCCGGCGGTGAGGTGGAGGGTGGGCGCGTGCTGCTGGCCCGCAACGTGTCGGCCGAAGGCAGGTCCCGTGCATTCGTGGGCGGGGCGTCGGTCCCGGTCTCCCAGCTGGCCGGTGTGGCCGAGCCGCTGGTGGCCGTCCACGGTCAGGCCGACCAGCACCGGCTCCTGCAGCCCCGCGCGCAGCGGGAGGCGCTCGACGCCTTCGGTGGCGAGTCGATCGCGCCGCTGCTCGCTGCTTACCGCCGCCTCCACGCCGAGCTGCTCGAGACGGAACGGGAGCTCGCGGAGGTGGTGGCGACCTCCCGGGAACGGGCCCGTGAGGCCGACCTGCTGCGCTTCGGCCTGGGCGAGATCGAGGCGGTCGCACCCGAGGCCGGCGAGGACGCCTCGCTCGCCGAGGAGGAGCAGCGGCTGGGTCACGCTGATGCGCTGCGGACCGCGGCGGAGTCCGCACGTGCGGCCCTCTCCTCCGACGAGGGCGGCCCCGACGCGCTGGCCGCCGTGGCGGCGGCCCGCACCCTGCTCGACGGCGTCCGCGACCACGACCCGGCGGCGGCCGCGCTCGCCGACCGGGTCGTCGAGCTCACCTACCTGCTCTCCGACGTCGCCGCCGACGTCGCGTCCTACGCCTCCGGTCTCGACACCGACCCTGGTCGGCTGGCCGCCGTCTCCGAACGCCGGGCCGCGCTGACGGCGCTCACCCGGAAGTACGGCGAGACCGCGGCCGACGTGCTGGCCTGGGCCGAGACGTCCGCGGTGCGCCTGGCTCAGCTCGACGACACCGACGACCGGATCGCCCGGCTCCGTGGGCAGCGCGACGACCTCCGCGCGCGCCTCGGGCCCGCCGCGCTGGCGCTCTCCGAGGCCCGCACCTCGACGGCCGCTCGGCTCTCGACCGAGCTCACCGGCGAGCTCGACGTGCTCGCGATGCCACACGCCGTCCTCGAGGTGGTCGTGCGGCAGACCGCGACCGACGACGGACTCCCGGTCGGCCGCCGGACCGTGCGGTTCGGCTCGTCCGGGGTCGACGAGGTCGACTTCCTGTTGGCCGCCAACACCGGCAGCGAGCCGCGGCCGCTCCACAAGGGCGCGTCGGGCGGTGAGCTGTCGCGGGTGATGCTCGCCCTCGAGGTCGCCCTCGCCGGCACCAGCCCGGTGCCGACCTTCGTCTTCGACGAGGTGGACAGCGGGGTCGGTGGCAAGGCCGCCGTCGAGGTCGGCCGACGCCTCGCGAAGCTGGCCGAGTCCGCCCAGGTCCTCGTGGTCACCCACCTGCCCCAGGTCGCGGCGTACGCCGACCGCCACGTCGTCGTCGAGAAGGCCAGCGACGGCTCGGTCACGACGTCCGGGCTGACTCTGCTCGACGCCGGTGGCCGCGAGCGCGAGCTGTCGCGGATGTTCGCGGGGATGGAGGAGTCCGAGACCGCACTGGCCCACGCGCGCGAGCTCCTGGAGGCCGCCGGACGACCCACCGGCTGACCCTCGTCCGGCCGACACACCCGGCTCCTCGGCCTGCCAGGAGTTGCCTGCCCCGGCTGGCACGATGACGCGAGTGGTGAAGCTCAGGACACGACTCCGACCGGACGCCTCGGGCGTCATCGGCACCGCCCGCACCGACCGTCGTACGTCGACCCTCCTCGCGCGCCTCTCGGCGGGTGACGTGGCCGTGCTCGACCAGGTCGACCTCGACGGTCCCACCGCCGACGCGTTGGTGGAGGCCGGTGTCGTGGCCGTGCTCAACCGTTCGGAGATGATCTCGGGCCGGTTCCCCAACCGCGGCCCCCAGATCCTGGTCGACGCCGGCATCGCGATGGTCGACCAGCTCGGCGCCACCGGTGGACGTGACCCGCTGTCGGTCATCGGTGACGGGCACCGGGTACGCGTGCTCGGCGGGTCGGTGCTGATCGGCGACGAGGTCGTCGCGGAGGGGCGCGAGGTCACCGCCAGCGTCGTAGCCGAACAGCTGGGCGCCGCCCGGGGCGGCCTGGCCACCCAGCTGCAGACCCTGACGCACAGCAGCGCGGAGTTCCTGCGCCGCGAGGAGGCGCTGCTGCTGCACGGCCAGGGGCTGCCGCGCTTGCGCACGAAGATCAAGGGCCGGCCCGTGGTCGTCGTCGGTCAGGGTCCGGACGACGCGGCCGAGCTGCGCAGCATGCGTCGCTACCTGCGCGAGATGCACCCCGTCGTGATCGCCACGGGCGAGGGGCTCGACGTCGCCCACGCCGCCGGGCTCACCGCCGACGTCGTGGTGCTCGACTCCCGCATCGAGGAGCTGCCCCCGGCACGCGCCCTGCGGTCGGCCCGTGACGTCGTGGTCACCGAGCCACCCGGGACGTCCCGCGCCGGCTCCGGAACCGAGCGATTCGAACGGGTAGGTGTGCGGATCGTGGTCATGCACACCACCGCGTCCCCGGCCGACGCCGCACTGCTGCTGGCCGACGGCGCCGGCGCGCGTCCGATCGTCGCGGTCGGGCTGCGCGGCACGATCGAGGAGTTCCTCGACACCAACCGTGACGGACTCGGCAGCGGCTACGTGACCCGCCTCAAGGTCGGTCCCAAGCTCGTGGACGCCACGGCGGTGCCGATGCTCTACTCCGGGCAGCTGCGCGCTCGCCACGCCTTCCTCGTGCTCCTGATCGGTCTGATCGCGGTCGCCGCGGCCATCGCCACGACCCAGGTGGGCCACCAGTGGGCGCTCGACCTGCGCGACCAGGTCGAGCAGCTCGTCAGCGACCTCCGCGGGCGGCTCTCGTGATCCGCTCGCGGGTGTACGCCGTCCCGCTGGTCGCCGTGCTCCTGGCCCTGGCCACCGGCATCGCCCTCGGCGCCGGACCGATGACGTCCACCCGGTCGAGTGCCGACCCCGGCCCCGCCACCACCACGCCCGCCCCCGCCGTGTCGTACCCCGACACCTTCGCGGCATCGGTGGCGGCGAGGCTCTACGCCAACGGGCTGTCGCGCCGACCTGTCGCCATGGTGACCCTCCCGGGGGCCGATGCCGCGACGGTCTCGGCGCTGACCTCGCAGATCAGGTTGGCGGGCGGCACGGTCGCCGGCACCTACCCCATCGGCTCCCAGATGGTCGACCCCGAGCAGAAGAGCCTCGTCGACACGCTGGGCGTCCAGCTCGCCAAGCAGCTGCACGGCCAGATCGACAAGAGCACCAGCACCTACCCCCGGATCGGCCAGCTGCTCGCCGTCGCCGTCGCGACCCGTGGCACCTCGGTCGGTCAGCAGAACGACGACGTGGCCGCGGTCCGCCAGAGCCTGGTCGCGGCCCACCTGTTCGCCGTACCCGAGGGCGGCCCGCCGACGGCGCCTCTGGTCCTGGTGGTGATGGGCAGCGAGGTCGACCAGGCCATTGCCGACGGCCTCCTCGCCGGGCTCGCCACGGGTGCCCGCGGTGTCGTCGCCGTCGGCCCGACGGCTGCGACCAACCTGGCCGGGCTCGAGACAGACGGCGTCACCAGCCACGTCACGACCGTCGACGGAGCCGAGACGAGCGCGGGGCGGGTGGCGTCGGTGCTGGCCCTGATCCGATCCTGGTCGAAGCAGGGCGGTGCCTACGGTGCGTCGGGATCCGACGGATCGGTTCCGCTCGGGTAGGATGGAACCCCGTGAAGCAGGCGCCCGTCACCAAGCACGTGTTCGTCACCGGGGGCGTCGCCTCCTCACTCGGTAAGGGCCTCACGGCCTCGAGCCTCGGGCGGCTTCTCAGCTCCCGCGGCCTCCGGGTCACCATGCAGAAGCTGGACCCCTATCTCAACGTCGATCCCGGGACGATGAACCCGTTCCAGCACGGCGAGGTCTTCGTGACCGACGACGGCTCGGAGACCGACCTCGACATCGGCCACTACGAGCGGTTCCTCGACACCGAGCTCGGCCAGAAGGCGAACGTCACGACCGGTCAGGTCTACTCCAGCGTGATCGCCAAGGAGCGCCGCGGCGACTACCTCGGCGACACCGTCCAGGTGATCCCCCACATCACCAACGAGATCAAGGAACGCATCCTCGCGATGGGCGGCCACGGCGGTACGCCGGGAGTGGACGTGGTGATCACCGAGATCGGCGGCACCGTCGGCGACATCGAGTCGCTGCCGTTCCTCGAGTCCGCACGCCAGGTCCGCCAGGACATCGGTCGCGACAACTGCTTCTTCCTCCACGTCTCCCTGGTGCCCTACATCGGGCCGTCGGGCGAGCTGAAGACCAAGCCGACCCAGCACTCCGTGGCCGCGCTCCGCTCGATCGGCATCCAGCCCGACGCGATCGTGTGTCGCGCCGACCGCGAGATCCCCGAGGGGATCAAGAAGAAGATCTCCCAGATGTGCGACGTCGACCAGGACGCCGTGGTCACCGCCGCTGATGCCCCGTCGATCTACGACATCCCCAAGGTGCTCCACCGCGAGGGCCTCGACGCCTACCTCGTACGCCGGCTCGACCTGCCGTTCCGGGATGTCGACTGGACCATCTGGGACGACCTGCTGCGCAAGGTGCACCACCCCAAGGAGGAGGTCACGGTCGCGCTCGTCGGCAAGTACGTCGACCTGCACGACGCCTACCTCTCCGTCGCCGAGGCGCTCCGGGCCGGCGGCTTCGCGCACGAGGCGGCGGTCCGGATCCGCTGGGTGCCGTCCGACGAGTGCGCCGATCCGTCGGGCGCCCACCGCGAGCTCCACGACGTCGACGCGATCTGCGTGCCGGGCGGGTTCGGCGTACGCGGGCTCGACGGCAAGCTCGGCGCCCTCACCTACGCCCGGCTCCACGGCATCCCGACGCTGGGCCTGTGCCTCGGGCTGCAGTGCATGGTGATCGAGTACGCGCGCAACGTCGCGGGGCTCGAGAAGGCCGCGTCCACCGAGTTCGACCCCGACTGCCCCGAGCCGGTGATCGCGACCATGGAGGAGCAGAAGTCGTACGTCGACGGGGCCGGCGACCTGGGCGGCACCATGCGGCTCGGGCTCTATCCGGCCGAGCTCGGAGCCGGCACGATCGTGCGCCAGGCCTACGGCGAGGGCCGGATCGAGGAGCGACACCGTCATCGCTACGAGGTGAACAACCACTACCGCGAGCAGCTGGCCGCGGCCGGGCTGGTCTTCTCGGGCATGAACACCGACCTCGACCTCGTCGAGTTCGTCGAGCTCCCGCGCGACGTCCACCCCTACTACGTGTCGACCCAGGCCCACCCGGAGCTGCGGTCCAGGCCCACGCGCCCCCATCCGCTCTTCGCGGGCCTCGTCGGAGCTGCGATCGAGCGCCAGAAGGCGGAGCGGTTCCCGATCGACGAGTCGGGCCTGCGCCGCGAGGTCGACGACGACTGACCCCTTCGCCGGGGTAGCGGTCCGCCACCCCGCGCTGTTCGCTGCCGCGGGCCTCCGTCTGACGCGGGTCGTGGACACGCCGACGAAGAGGTCGGTCCTCGAGGGTCGAGTGGACGATCCGCCTGACCCGACCGCTCAGAGCGACCGGGCGCGCTCGCGGCGCACGAGCGTGTCGATGCCGATCAGGATCGCGGCCCGGATGGTCGGGTCGCAATCGGGGTCCTCGGCCATCCCGCCGGCACGCTCCAGGAACGCCTCGTCGGCGACCTGCGGGAACATCCCGAACATGAGCCCGAACACCATGAGCATGCCGCCGCCGGCCAGCCGCGGGACCTCGTCGAGGAAGCGGTCGGCGTAGGGCAGCAGCAGGTCGTCCTGCTCGGGCTGCCAGAACGCCCGGATCAGGGCACCCAGCATCGGGCCACCGGGCACGTTCTTCTTCTCGAACAGCTCGGTCCACGCCTCCTCCTTCGCCTCGGAGAAGGGCCGGGCGGTCCGGACCGCCAGGGCTCGCATCGGGGCGTCGGGGTCGGGATCGCGCTCGAGGAGCGCCTCGACCGCGTCCTCGTCGTACCGCCCGATCGCGGCGCGGCGGATGGCGAGCCGCCAGGCCAGGTCGACGTCGGAGGCGGCGGCCAGGTCGAGGAGCGCGAGGTGCTCGTCCGTGGACGCCGCCGCGGCGAGCGTGCGAAGGGCCGGGGTCGTGAGGTCGGGGTCGTCCGTCAGGCCGGCCGCCACCTCGGCGAGCTGGTGGAGCCGGTCGGCGATCCGGTCTCTCGGCGTCCATCGCTCAGCCAGCTCCAGGGCGACGTTGAGGAACGGCTCGACCACGGCCGGGCTGTGCTCGCGTCGCAGCACGTCCAGGACGCAGGCGGACAGGTCCTCGCCGCCGAGCTCACCGTCGCAGACCATCTGGAAGCCGGTGACGACCGCGAGCGCCCGGTCGACGGCGGCCGGGAGGTCGGCGGCATGGTCGAGCAGTGCGCGGACCGAGGCCGGGTCAGGACGCACGGCGGCGAAGGTGAGGTCACCGGCGTTCAGCAGATGGAGGTCTGCGTCGGGGAGGCCGACGGCCGTGGCGGTGCCGCTGGTCTCCACCTCGGTGGTGCCGACCAGGGAGAGCCCGTCGTCGCCGACCGCGTAGCTGCCGACGTCGAGCCGGTGCGGCCGGGGGTCGTCGTCGTCGGGCGACGCGGCGGTGATCGCACTGTCCGTCAGCCGCAGGGTGTCGGTGCCGGCCCGGTCGAGCCAGGCGACCGTCCACGCGCTCAGGTCACGCCCGGCCGCCTCGCCGATCGCCGACGTCAGGTCGTCGAGCACGGTGTTGCCCCAGGCGTGCGTGCGGAAGTAGGCGCGCAGGCCCTCGACGAACGCGTCCTCGCCGACGTAGGCCGTGAGCTGCTTGAGGACGCTCGCGCCCTTGGTATACGTGATCGCGTCGAAGTTGGCCATCGCCTGCGCGACGTCGGGCACCTCGCCGCGGATCGGGTGGGTCGCCGGCGACATGTCCTGGCGGTAGCCGCCCATCTTGCCGGCGGCCAGGAAGGTCGCCCACTCGTCGGTGAAGTCGGTGCAGTTGACGCCTGCCCAGTTGGACGCCCAGGAGGCGAAGGCCTCGTTGAGCCACAGGTCGTCCCACCACCGCATCGTGACCAGGTCGCCGAACCACATGTGCGCCATCTCGTGGAGCAGGATCTGGGCGCGCACCGCCCGTTGGCCGAAGGTCGGGGTGCTGCGGTAGAGCACGCTGTCGGTCCAGGTGACCGAGCCCCAGTTCTCCATCGCCCCGCCCATGTTGGGCACGAACACCTGGTCGTAGCGCTCCTGGGGGAACGGCTGGCCGAAGCGCTCGCCGAAGAAGACCAGCCCGCGCTCGGTGAGGTCGAACAGCTCCTCGGCGTCCCGCTCGAGGAACTGCTTGAGCGACTGTCGCCCGAACAGGCCGAGGTCGTAGCCGGCGCGGGTGGACCGCAGCTCGTGGAAGGGACCGCCGTTGACGACCGTGACGTACGTCGACAGCGGCGGCGTGTCTCCGAACGTCCAGCGCCGCCCGCCGTCGTCCACGTCCTCGACCCTCTCCGGGGCCGAGTTGCTGGTGACCGTCCAGCTCTCGTGGGCGTCGACCACGAAGCCGTGGGGGGCCTTGAGGTCGGGCTGGTCGAAGCAGGCGAACGCGTAGCGGGCCATGTCGGGCTCGAACGTCGACCAGACGTAGACCAGCTTGTCGTTGGGGTCGACGGTGCGCAGGATCGCGTTGCCCGATGAGGTCTCCGCCTGGGTCGAGCTGACCACCAGGACGTTGTCGGCCCGGAGGCCGGGGAGCGGGAGCCGCCCGCTCGCGGCGGTCGCCGGGTCGAGGGGCTCGCCGTTGAGGGTCGCCGAGACGACCCGGCCGACGCAGTCCACGAAGGTGCTCGCGCCGGGCTCGCCGCAGGTGAACGAGATGGTGGAGGTGGCGGCCCAGAGATCACCGTCGTAGAGGCCGCGGAGGTCGACGTGGACGTCGTACCGCTCGACCGAGAGGAGGTGTGATCGCTGGGCAGCTTCGTCCCGAGTCAGGCTCGCCAGATCGCTCATCGGGCCACCGTAGCGCCGTACCAGAAGGCGGGAGGGTAACGATCCGACGTCCAACGTGGGCGGGGGTCCTTGACTCCACCCTCCGGGCCGACCACCCTGACCCCAGGCCGTCTGGCCTCTCCGTACCCTGGAAGGAACTCCCTGCTATGCGCCTCAAGCGTTCCCTCGGGCTGATCAGCGCAGTCGTCGCCGCCGCCACCCTGGCAGCTTGCGGCTCCTCCAACTCGTCCTCGACGGCTACCGACGCCGGCGCCAGCGGTGGTGCCACGAAGATCGGGAACTGCGACATCACCAGCAAGCCCAACAGCATCTCGCTCACGCCGGTGACGGCGGGCACGCTCACCGTGGAGACGACGCTCCCGGCGCCTGGCTGGTGGAACGGCACGACGCCGGAGTCGATCAAGGACGGCTACGAGTACTGCATGGCCGCCGAGCTCGCCAACATGGCCGGCCTCTCCTCGGTCACGGTCAAGAACGTGTCGTTCGACCAGCTGGTCGCCGGCCACACCAACGACTTCGACCTCGCTCTCGCGGAGATCTCGATCACCCCCGAGCGCGCTCAGGTCGTCGACTTCTCCAAGCCCTACTTCGACTCGAACGTCGGCGTCATCGTCAAGAAGGGTGCCGACGTCACCCAGGACAACATCACCGAGCAAGCGCTGCGCGGCCTACTCGGGCACGACGTCGGTGCCCTTCATCCAGGACACGCTGAAGTGCTCCGACACCAAGATCTACCCGAACTCGCAGACGCTGTACCAGAGCGTCCTGTCGGGGCAGTCCGACGCGGCCTTCCTCGACACCGCGATCGTGCTCGCCGAGGCCAAGCAGACCAACGGTGCGCTCGAGGTCGTCGGCCAGTACAAGACCGGCGAGAAGTACGGCGCCATCTACCCCAAGGGCTCGGCCAACAAGACCGCTCTCGACACGGGCATCTCCACGATGCTGAAGGACGGCACGCTGGACAACCTGTCCAAGACCTACCTCGGCCCCGCCTTCGGTGGCGACCCGGCGTCGGTCCCGATCTGGACGATCCAGTAGAAGGACGAGCATGAGCGCCTCGATCCTCGTCTCCGAGGAGCTGCAACCGGGACCCACCCCCGCCCCGCCTCACCGGGTCGCCGGCCTGGCGGGGCTGGGGCTGGTCATCGCGATCCTCGCCACCTTGCTGATGGCGAAGGCCGCGACGATGGTACGGGACTACAACCACCAGGGGCCGGTCTCCACGACCGTCGGGGTCGTCCTGGTCGTCCTGAGCCTGTATGCCTGGATCCCCGCCATCCGTGCGTTCGGCAAGGCGAGAGAGCGGGCGCGGCTGCTCGCCGCGGACGAGCTCGTCGCCGCCCGGCGGGTGGCCGCCCGCGGGCGTGAGGAAGCCATGATCTCGATGGGGTGGGCCGTCGCCGTCCTCATCATCGCTCTTCTCATCATCTTCGTCTTCGCCAACGGCGGCGGCGTTGCCGGCACGTTCTTCAACATCTCCGACATCCGGCTGTCCTTCCACCAGATCGTCCGCGCGTTCTGGACGAACATCTGGGTGGCCTGCGTCTCGGAGGTCCTGGTCCTGATCCTCGGCCTCCTGGTGGCGATCGTCAGGATGCTCCCCGGCCGCGCCGGCGCCCCGCTGCGCGCCATCGCGGTGGTCTACTGCGACGTGTTCCGGGCCATCCCGGCGATTGTGGTCATCCTGCTGATCGTCTTCGGCCTGCCGCTGACCGGTGTCAAGTTCTTCCAGACCATGCCGACCGTCTGGCTCGGCATCACCGCGCTGACCTTGACGTACACGGCCTACGTGTCGGAGGTCTACCGGGCCGGTCTGTCGTCGATCCACCCCAGCCAGAGCGCGGCCGCCCGGTCGTTGGGCCTCAGCTACGTGCAAACGCTGCGGACGGTGCTCGTACCTCAGGCTGTCCGCCGGGTGATCCCGCCCCTTCTCAACGACTTCATCAGCCTGCAGAAGGACACGGCGCTGCTCTCCGTCGCGGCCATCCCCGAAGCGTTGCTGGTGGCAGGGCTGTGGGAGTCGAAGCTGTTCAACCTCTCCCCGATCACGGTCGTCGCGTTCTTGTTCATCCTGATCACGATCCCGCAGGCGCGCGTCGTCGACTGGCTGATCGACCGCGATGCCTCGCGACGGGCTGGTGGCAGCTGATGTCGTTCCTCGAGATCGACGAGGTCCACAAGTCGTTCGGCCACAACGAGGTGCTCAAGGGCGTCACCCTCGAACGTCGAGCGACACGAGGTCGTGTGCCTGATCGGCGCGTCGGGCTCCGGCAAGTCGACGTTGCTGCGGTGCGTCAACGCCCTGGAGGAGATCAGCTCGGGCGAGATCCGGATCGAGGGTGACACCGTCACCGGTGCCGGCGTCGACCTGAACGCACTGCGGCGCGACGTGGGCATCGTCTTCCAGAGCTACAACCTCTTCCCCCACATGTCGGTCATCGACAACGTGATGCTGGCCCCGACCCGGGTGGGCGGCGTCTCGAAGGTCGAGGCACGTCAGCGAGGCATGGCGCTCCTCGAGTCGGTGGGCATGGCCGAGAAGGCACCGGCGTACCCCGACAGCCTCTCGGGCGGTCAGCAGCAGCGGGTCGCGATCGTGCGGGCCCTGGCGATGCAGCCACGGGTGATGCTGCTCGACGAGATCACCGCAGCGCTCGACCCGGAGCTGGTCGGCGACGTGCTCGAGATCGTCCGCGAGCTCGCCCACGGTGGTCTCGACCATGCTCCTGGCCACCCACGAGATGGGCTTCGCCAAGGAGGTCGCCAGCCAGGTGTGCTTCCTCGACGCCGGGCAGATCCTCGAGCGGGGCAGCGCCGAGCAGATCTTCGAGAACCCGCAGGAGGAACGCACCCAGCAGTTCCTCAGCCGGGTCGTGAAATCGGGCCGCCTGTAGCCGTCCCGGTACCGTCACAGCGTGCCCACGCCGAGCGACCGGATCGCCGACACCCCGGAGACCTGGCCGGTCGAGAGGTCACGCGACCTCTACCGGGGTGACTGGCTGGTGGCGCTCCGCGCCGACCGGGTACGCCGTCCCGGCGACCCCGCTGGCGCCTCGTTCGACCGTTGGGTCTTCGAGCACCCCGGAGCGGTCGTCGTCCTGGCGGTCGACGATCAGGAGCGCGTCTGCTGCCTGCGGCAGTACCGCCATCCCGCGCAGGGCCGGTTCGTCGAGCTCCCGGCCGGGCTGCGCGACTCCGAAGGTGAGGACCCGCTCGCGACGGCGCAGCGTGAGCTCCGCGAGGAGGCCGAGCTCGAGGCGGGGGAGTGGCGGCAGCTCTTCGACCTCTACCCCTCGGCCGGCATCACCGATGAGCGCCAGGTCTGCTTCCTGGCCCGCGACCTGAGCCCCGCGAGCCGCGGCGACTTCGCCCTCGAGCACGAGGAGGCCGACATGGAGCGCCTCTGGGTACCCGTCGAGGACCTGGTCGAGGCGGTGCTCGACGGACGCATCGGGGAGTCTCCGATCGCGGTCTGTGTCCTGGCCTACGACGCGCTCCGACGTCGCGGTCGGCTGTGAGACCGGGCAAGCGTGGGGTCGCGACCACGAACCAGAGCCGCGTGAGTCTCGTCGGGGAGGTGCTGACGGAGGATGCTGCGAGGGTGAGCGAGGAGCCGCGGGAGCTGCGTCCGGTGCCGATGCGCACCCTGGACGACCGCTGGCCGGACCGCTTCGCGGCCGTCATGTACGCGTTCGCGGCGCTTCTCCGTCGTCGTCAGCTGCGTGTCGGACTGGCGCGCCTACTTCGCCCGGCCGGAGGACGTCGTCTCGGCGCTGACCATCCCCGTCGTCCCGAGCCTGGCGTACGCCGCGTTGCTCGCGGTGATGGGCGCCGCGCTGCGTCGCCGGATCCGGGCCGCCTGGTGGCTGACCTTCATCTGGTGGCTGGTGATCCCGTGGCTCGCCCGGATCGCCTTCCTGGCTCAGGAGTTCGACCTGGCCCCGGCGATCGGCCTGGTGGTCGTGGGTGCGGCGATCGTGCTGGCCTGGCGCGTCCGCTACCAGTTCGTGGTCCGCCACGTGGCCGGCAGCGTGCGGGCCGCGCTGGCCATCTTCGTGATCGGTGCGGCGGCCGTCCTCGCGGTCGGAGCCCTGCTGGTCGGCCGCTTCGGGCACAGCGGCAGCGCGAACGACACCCAGCAGTACGTGCTGAGGCAGATGCTGTCGGAGATCGGTCGCCACGGCAGCGAGGGCACTGCCGTCTCGGCGCCGCTGTGGGTGCACGGCGTCATCGGCGTGCTCGGCTCGTTCGTCATCGTGCTGTCCGCCCTGGTGCTGTTCCGGCCGACCCCCGACACCCGGACGCTCTCGGCGGACGACGAGGCGCGGGTCCGCACGCTGCTGCGCGACTTCGGCGACCTGGACTCCCTGGGCTACTTCGCGACCCGCCGCGACAAGGCGGTCGTCTGGGACCGCGACGATCCTGCCGAGGCGCGCGCCGGGGTGTCCTACCGGGCCTTCGGATCGATCAGCCTGGCCAGCGGCAACCCCGTCGGCGACCCCCAGGCGTGGGACTCGGCGATCGCGCGGTGGCGCGACCACGCCCGTGGCGCGGGGCTCAGCATGGCCGTGATGGGCGCCGGTCCTGCCGGCGCCGCGGCGTACGCCCGCGCCGGCCTGAACGCCTTCGAGATCGGTGACGAGGCGATCCTCGACCTCCGCGGCTTCTCCCTCAACGGGCCCGGAATGAAGCAGGTGCGGTCCGCGGTCGCGCGGCTGCAGCGCCGCGGCTACACGACGCTCGTCCAACGGCACGAGGCTCTCGACGCCGCCGGGTTCGCCGAGATGGCCGCCGCCGCCGCCCGGTGGCGCGGCGACGGTGGCGACGAGCGCGGCTTCTCGATGGCCCTCGGGCGGGTCGAGGACCCGCTCGACGGCGACTGCGTCCTGGTCAGTGCCCGGGATGCCGACGGCGCCCTGCGCGGCTTCCTCAGCTTCGTTCCGTGGGGTCGCAACGGGCTGTCGCTCGACCTGATGCGGCGTGACCCGACGGCCGACAACGGGCTGATCGAGCTGATGGTCTCCGCCCTGGCCGAGCGCTCGGCCAGGGTCGGGGTCGGACCGGTCTCGCTGAACTTCGCGATGTTCCGCGAGGCCTTCGAGCGCGGCGCCGAGATCGGGGCGGGGCCGGTGGCGCGGCTCTGGCGGCAGGCGCTGCTCCTGGCCAGCCGAAACTGGCAGCTCGAGTCGCTCTACCGCTCCAACGCGAAGTACCAGCCGGCCTGGCAGCCGCGGTTCCTCTGCTTCGAGTACGCCTCCGACCTGCCCCGGGTCGGCGCCGCCGCCGGCAACGCCGAGGGCTTCCTGTCCCGTCCGTCCCTGTCCAGGTTCCTGCGCCGCGGGGGCGCCGAGGACGGCGGCACGCTGGCCACCGACACCCTGGAGTACGCCGACAGCGTGCGGCGGCTCATCCCGCCGCCGGAGGACGCCGTGGCGGCGGCACTGGCCTGCCGGCGCGTGCCCGAGCAGATCCGGGTACGTCGGGCGAAGGTGGACCGGCTGAGGGCCCGCGGGATCGATCCCTACCCCGTGACCTGTCCGCGCAGCCACACGCTGGCGGAGGTGTGCGCGGAGGTGGGCACGCTCGACCCGGACACCTGGACGGGCATGCGGGTCTCCGTGATCGGTCGCGTCCTGCTCAAGCGCGACCTGGGTGGCCTCGGGTTCGCCACCCTGCGTGACGGGAGCGGCGACCTGCAGGTGATGGTCGAGCCACGACGTCGTCGGATCGGAGGTCCACGCCCTCTGGCGCCGCGAGGTCGACCTCGGTGACCATCTCGGCGTCTCCGGAGAGGTGATCACCACGCGGCACGGCGAGCTGTCCGTCCACGTGGAGTCGCTCCAGATCATCAACAAGTCCTTGCGCCCGCTCCCCGACAAGCACAAGGGGCTGATCGACCCCGAGGCTCGCGTGCGTCAACGCTACGTCGACCTGATCATGCGGCCCGAGGCACGCGAGGTGGCCCGGATCCGGTCCACGGTGGTCCGCAGCGTGCGCGACTCCCTCCATGCGCGCGGGTTCATGGAGGTGGAGACGCCGGTCCTGCAGCGCATCCACGGCGGGGCGAACGCCCGGCCCTTCGAGACGCACAGCAACGCCTACGACCTCGACCTGTCGCTCCGGATCGCCACCGAGCTCCACCTGAAGCGCCTGCTGGTGGGCGGGATGGAGAAGGTCTTCGAGATCGGCCGGCAGTTCCGCAACGAGGGCGCCGACTCGACCCACAACCCCGAGTTCACGTCGCTGGAGGTCTACGAGACCTGCGGTGACTATCACTCGATGCGGCTGCTCACCCAGTCGATCGTGCAGGAGGCCGCCACGGCGGTGTACGGCGCACCGGTCGCCCGCCGCCCGGACGCCGACGGCCGGATCGTCGAGGTCGACCTCTCCGGCGACTGGCCGGTGCAGACGGTCTGCTGCGCCGTGTCGGCTGCCCTGGGGGAGGCGGTCACGCCCGACACCTCGGCCGCGGACCTGCACGGCCACGCGTGCCGGATCGGCCTCGATCTCGACCCGCGCGCGCCCTGGGGCTACGTGCTCGAGCAGATCTACGGCGTGCTGTGCGAGAGCAGCACCACGACCCCGGTGTTCTACACCGACTTCCCGAAGGAGAACGCGCCGCTGACCCGCCAGCATCGCCTCGACCCGCGGCTCGCGGAGAGGTGGGACCTGGTGATGTTCGGCTCCGAGCAGGGGACGGCGTACAGCGAGCTGATCGACCCGGTCGACCAGCGGGCCCGGCTGACGGCACAGTCGCTGCTGGCCGCGGCCGGAGACCGCGAGGCGATGCAGGTCGACGAGGACTTCCTCCAGGCCCTCGAGTACGGCATGCCGCCGGCCGGCGGGATGGGTCTCGGCATCGACCGGTTGGTGATGAACCTGACCGGCCTGGCCATCCGCGACACCATCCTGTTCCCGCTCGTCAGACCCGAACGAGGACGCTCCGGCCCGGCTCGCCGGGACGCAGCACCGCAGTGAGCAACGAAGCGAGCTTGCTCGCGAGGTGACCAGTGGGCGGACCGGCATGATGGCAGCCATGGCACCCGACGTCGCCGACCTCCTCCGTCGCCACCCGGTGATCGACGGCCACAACGACCTCCTGTGGGAGCTGCGCGACCTCGTCGGCTACGACCTCGACCGCTACGACATCGGGCAGCGCCAGACCCGGACCCACACCGACCTGCCGCGGCTGCGCGACGGGGGAGTGGGCGCCCAGTTCTGGTCGGTGTTCGTCCCGACCCGGGAGGGGCAGCGCGCCGTCACCTCGACGCTCGAGCAGATCGACGCGGCGTACTCCATGATCGGCCGGTACGTCGACCAGCTCGCGCTGGCGACCACGGCCGACGAGGTCGAGGCTGCCTGGTCGAGCGGCCGGATCGCCTGCCTGATGGGTGCCGAGGGCGGGCACCAGATCGCGGAGTCGCTCGCGGTGCTGCGGCTCTACCACCGGCTCGGCGTCCGCTACCTGACGCTCACCCACAACGAGAACGTGCCGTGGGCCGACTCCGCCACCGACGAGCCGGTGCTCGGCGGCCTGAGCGACGTGGGTCGCGGGGTGGTCGCCGAGATGAACCGGATCGGGATGATGGTCGACCTGTCCCACGTGAGCCACGACGTGATGCGCGACGCGCTCGACGCCACCCGAGTCGCCGGTGTTGTTCTCCCACTCCTCCGCGTACGCCGTGTGCGACCACCCGCGCAACGTGCCCGACGACGTGCTCGCGCGGCTGGCCGGCAACGGCGGCACCTGCATGGTGACCTTCGTGCCGCGGTTCGTCAGCCAGGCGGTGCGCGACTGGGCGCGCGAGACCGAGCGACGCGCACGCGCCGAGGGGGTCGACCCGCGCGACCTCACGGCGTACCACCGTGGTCGAGCGGGAGCACCAGGCCGAGTCGCCGAGCCCGCCGTCGACGCTGGCGGACGTGGTGGCCCATCTCGAGCACGCGCGCGAGGTCGCGGGCGTCGACCACCTCGGTCTGGGCGGCGACTACGACGGCGTCGAGCGGCTTCCGGAGGGGCTGGAGGACGTCTCGTCGTACCCGCGCCTGCTCGCCGCACTGCGCGAGCGGCGCTGGTCCGACGACGACCTGGCGAAGCTGACCTGTCGCAACGTGCTGCGCACGATGCGTGACGTCGAGGCCGCCGCCGATCCCGCGCTGACCCGCCCCGAGACGTGCTCGGAGGCCACAACTCGGTAGTGTCGGATCGGCTCACACGAGCGTGGGCCTCAGAGCTAGGAGTGTGCCCCGTGAAGGTCGGCGTCCCGAAGGAAGTCAAGAACCACGAGTACCGTGTCGCGATCACGCCGATCGGCGTCCATGAGCTGACCGCGCACGGACATGAGGTCTTCGTCGAGAAGGGCGCCGGTGTCGGCTCCCAGATCGACGACGCCGAGTTCGTCGGTGCGGGAGCCAAGATCCTCGACGGTCCCGACGAGGTCTGGGGCACCGCCGACATGGTGCTCAAGGTCAAGGAGCCGATCGCCGAGGAGTACCACCGGATGCGAGAGGGCCTGACCCTCTTCACCTATCTCCACCTCGCCGCAGACAAGCCGCTCACCGAGGAGCTCCTGGCCCGCAAGGTCACGGGGATCGCCTACGAGACCGTGCAGCTGCCCAGCGGCGGGCTGCCGCTGCTCTACCCGATGTCCGAGGTGGCCGGCTGCCTCGCGCCGCAGGTCGGCGCGTACTCGATGCTCAAGGCCCAGGGCGGCCGGGGCGTGCTGATGGGGGGTGTCGGTGGTGTCGCGAACGCCAAGGTCGTGATCATCGGCGCCGGGGTCTCGGGCCAGAACGCCGCCAACATCGCGCTCGGCATGGGCGCCGACGTGACCCTGCTCGACACCGACCTCGACAAGCTCCGGATGTCGTTCTGGCGCTACAACAACCGGGTCCACGGTCTGGCGTCGTCCCAGCTCGCGATCCAGCAGCAGGTGCGCGAGGCCGACATGGTGATCGGCGCGGTGCTGATCCCCGGAGCGAAGGCCCCCAAGCTGGTCAGCAACCAACTGGTCTCGGAGATGAAGGCGGGCTCGGTGCTCGTCGACATCGCGGTCGACCAGGGCGGCTGCTTCGAGGACACCCACCCGACCACGCATGCGGATCCGACGTTCCCGGTCCACAACTCGATCTTCTACTGCGTGGCGAACATGCCGGGCGCCGTGCCCAACACCTCGACGTACGCCCTGACCAACGCGACCCTGCCGTACGCCGTCGCTCTGGCCGACAAGGGCTGGGTCGATGCCTGCCGGGCTGACCACAGCCTGGCCCTGGGGCTCAACACCCACGACGGCGGGTTGACCAACGTGCCGGTGGGCGAGGCCGTGGGCATCGCCGCAGTGTCGCCCGACGAGGTGCTGGCGGGGCTTGGCTGAGTCCCGCATCGCCCTGCGGACCTACCTCGACCACCTCGCGGTCGAGCGTGGGCTCGCGGCGAACACGCTGTCGTCGTACCGCCGCGACCTGCGACGGTACGCCGGGTTCCTCGACGAGTCCGGGATCGAGGACCTCGACGCGGTGACCGAGGCGACGGTCTCGGCGTTCCTCGTCCGCCTGCGCGAGGGGGACGCCGAGCACCAGCCGTTGTCCGCGACCTCGGCCGGCCGGACCGTCGTGGCCGTACGTGGCTTCCACCGGTTCTGCGTCGCCGACGGGCTGGCCGTGAACGACCCCGCCTCGGCGGTGCGCCCCCCGTCGCCCGCCCGGCGGCTGCCGAAGGCCCTGCCCCTGGCCGACGTCGAGGCCATCCTCGAGGCCGCGGGAGCGGCCGGCACCACCCTGGCGCTCCGCGACCGGGCCCTGCTGGAGGTCCTCTACGGCACCGGGGCCCGCATCTCGGAGGCTGTGGGACTCGACGTCGACGACCTCGACCGGGTGGACGGCACCGTGCTGCTGAGGGGCAAGGGCGGCAAGGAGCGGCTGGTCCCCGTGGGGTCCTACGCCCTGGCTGCCGTCGACGCCTATCTCACCCGCGGGCGCCCGGTGCTCGCCGCGGTCGGCTCCACGGAACGCGCGGGCGCCCTGTTCCTCAACGCGCGCGGAGGGCGGCTGTCTCGCCAGTCCGCCTGGACGGTGCTGGCCAAGGCCACCGACCGGGCAGGGGTGACGCGCGACGTCTCACCGCACACGCTGCGCCACTCCTTCGCCACGCACCTCCTGGAGGGCGGTGCCGATGTCCGCGTGGTCCAGGAGCTGTTGGGGCATGCCTCGGTGACGACCACCCAGATCTACACGCTGGTCACGGTGGACAACCTGAGGGAGGTCTTCGCCGCCGCGCACCCTCGCGCCCGCCGGGAAGCGGACTAGTCCGAACGGGTCATGACGTCACGCCGTTCGGCCTACTTCTTTGCCAAACCCGGGGCAGGGGTCCCATCGGATCCCTATGGTGGCAGAGCCGGGCGGCCCAGGCCCGACCATCGCTGACACCGGTCAGGATGCGGGTTCGACTCGAGTGTTCCTGGAGTTCCGTTGCTGAACAATCGCCGTGACGCCATCTCGGGCGTGTTCTCAACCTTCCGCGTGTCCGCATGGTCCGTGCGCCGCAAGGTGGTCGCGGTGCTGGCTCTTCCTGTGATCCTGGCCGTCGTGTTCGGTGGACTGCGCGTGTCGTCCGAGCTGACCTCGGCCAGTGACTACTCGACGAACCAGCAGCGCAGCACCGTGCTCGGCCCCGCCATCACCTACCTCGCCGCCACCGAGCGGCTCGCTCTGCCCCCGTCGCTGGCCGACCGGATGGGTGGCGACGGTCATGGCGACGCCAACCAGGCCTACGCCGACGCGCTGGCCGCCCTCAAGGGCGCGGCCTCCACGGCCAACCTCAGCAGCGGCCAGGCCGCCGTGGTCAGCCAGCTGACCCAGATCGGCGACACGCTGCACAACGGCTCGGGCACGGGAATCACCGCCACCCCTCCGGCGCAGCTCAGCGACATGGCAAGCCTCACCGACTCGCTGATCGGCTCGACCCTCAACACCAAGGGCACCCCGGACCCCCGCGTCCAGGGCCTGGTCCAGGCGGTGAACGGCCGACTCTCCCTGGTGAAGCAGCAGCTGATCATCGAGGACAACAGCTCGCAGCTCGGCGCGGTCTGGCTGCCGGCCGAGATCGGCGTCGAGGGCGCGGCGCTCGACAGCCTCAAGGCCAGCGCCGGCCGCCAGGGCGGCCGCCAGGTCGCAGCCCTGGCGTCCGCCAACACCACCCGCCTCGGCGAGGCCGCCACCTCCAAGATCGCTGAGCTGGCTGCGACGCCGTCCATGTTCGTGGAGTACGACAGGGTGAGCTCCAGGCTCCTGACCAGGATCAGCGGTCTGGTCGCGGATCGTGCCTCCGCCGCCAAGTCGCGTGCGCTCACCGACGCCGGGATCATCCTGCTCGCACTCCTTGCCTCCGTGCTGCTCGCCCTGGTCGTCGCCCGCGCGCTGATCAACCCGCTGCGCCGGGTGCGCGCCGGTGCTCTCGACGTCGCGCACGTGAAGCTGCCCGAGACGGTCGAGCGGATCCGGAGGGGCGAGGAGCCCGACGCGCTCGTCCCGATCGACGTGCACACCGAGGAGGAGCTCGGCCAGCTCGCCCGTGCCGTCGACGACATGCACCGCCAGGCGGTCTCGCTCGCGACCGGGGAGGCGCAGCTGCGGACCCAGGTGGGCGCCATGTTCGTCACCCTGTCGCGCCGTAACACGACCCTCGTCAACCAGCAGCTGGCACTGATCGAGTCGCTGGAGCAGGACGAGGAGGACCCGCAGCGCCTCGAGCAGCTGTTCAGCCTCGACCACCTCGCCACCCGGATGCGTCGGACCGCCGAGAGCCTCGTGATCCTCGGTGGCACGACCGGTCGTACCGCCAGCTTCGAGGAGCTGAGCGTCTCCGACGTGATCCACGCCGCCGTGTCCGAGGTCCAGGACTACCAGCGGGTGCGCATCGACGCGGCCCCCGACCGGTTGATCATGGGCCGCGCCGCCTCCGACGTCGTCCACCTGATGGCCGAGCTGATCGACAACGCTTTGTCCTACTCGCCGCCCGGAAGCCCGGTCACGATCCAGGCCGCCGAGGACAACGGCAGGGTCGAGATCGAGATCATCGACTCCGGTCTCGGCATGGCCGGCGACGCGCTCGCCCTGGCCAACGACTCGCTCAAGAGCGGTGGCGAGGTCACCATCGACACGGCTCGCCGGATGGGCCTGTTCGTGGTCAGCCGCCTGGCCGAGGAGCACGGTCTCAAGGTCAAGCTCCGTCGCAATGCCAACGGCGGCGGCATCATCGCCTCGATCTTGCTGCCCGCCGACGTCCTCGTCGGCGACGGCCCCGTCGAGCACGTCTCGCTCATGGACGCCCCCGAGTCGGTCGAGGAGCCCGAGGTTCTCGTCGTCGCCGAGCCGGAGGAGGAGTACGACCCCTACCTCGAGCGCATCGAGGAGGCGATCGCTGCCGTCACGGGTCTCCCGCGTCGTCGCCCCGGCGTCGGAGGACCCGACCCGGAGCCGGTCGCCACACCAGCAGCCGCGGCCGCCGTCAGCATGTTCGAGGCACCCCCGGCCGTGGCGCCTGCCTACGAGCCGGTAGCCCTGCCCAGCGCGACCGACGAGCCTGCCGCGACGTACGACGAGCCCGAGGCGCAGTCCAACGTGTTCAGCCCCGTCTTCGGCGGCGTCCGCCACGAGGACCAGGTGTCCGAGGCAGTCGCCGACGAGCCCGAGCCCGAGGCCGCTGCCGACGAGGTCGCCGAGCCGGTGGAGGCTGCGACGTACAACAGCTGGACGGACGCGAGCATGGAGGAGCCGGCCGCCGAGCCGCAGGCCCCTACCGCCGAGCTCGAAGACCCCGAGACTCCCGCCGCCGAGGTCGACGAGGACTGGTACGACGAGGTCCTGGACGTCACTCCCGCCGCTCCCGTTGCCGAGGACGAGCCGGCCGGGGAGCCGAGCTCGCCCCCTGCCGACGAAGCTGCCGAAGCAACCGCCGACGAGCCGGCGTACGAGCCGGCCGACGACTGGGGCGACAACCCGCTCGGCACGCCGGCCGCGGTGTTCGACGTGCCGGCTGCGTCGGCAGCAGTGACCGCACCCGAGCCCGCTCCTGCACCGGGGGCGCCGTTGGCGCCGGTCGCCATGGCCGGGCCCGCGATCGACACCGACGGTCACACCGAGGCACCGGTCCGGCTCACGATCCGCCGACCGCTGTCCGCGACCCCGGCTGCGGCCGCGCTGGAGAGCGATGACGTCCCCGACGCGGGTCCGCTCAACACGCCGATCTTCGGCGACCTGCGCTCCAACTGGCTCAACGACGACGAGAAGGTCGACTCCTCGTGGTCCGACAACGAGGTGGACCGTGGCTGGACCGCCGCGGGCCGCGCCGACAGCGCCGACGCCGACGCCGAGGGCCACACCCGCACCGGGCTGCCCGTACGCCGCCCCGGCGGTCGCCTGGTCCCCGGTGGCGTCAGCAACGAACCTACGGTCGTCGCCCGTGACCCGGACGCGATCCGTAACCGTCTCGCCGCCCACGCCGCCGGCGTGTCCCGCGGTCGGGCGGCAGCTGCTGCACAACCCGTCAGCAACGACTACGCGCACGAGGAGACAGGCCCAGCATGACCGAGAGCCTCCAGGCAGAAATGACCACTGTCGAGACAGAGACCCGCGAGCTGGACTGGGTCGTCAACCGGTTCGTCGACAGCGTCCCGGGTGCCGCCCACGCCGTGCTGGTGTCCGCCGACGGCCTGCTGATGGCCGCCAGCGTGCGGCTGCCCGCGGAGCGCGCCGAGCAGGTGGCGGCCGTCTCGTCGGGGCTCGCCAGCCTCGCGACGGGTGCCGCCCGCCTCTTCGAGGGCGGTGCGGTCCTGCAGACCATCGTCGAGATGCAGAACGGCTTCATGCTCCTGATGAGCGTGGGCGACGGTTCTCACCTCGCGGTGCTCACCCAGGCCACGGCCGACATCGGCCAGGTCGGCTACGAGATGGCCCTCCTCGTCGAGCGCGTCGGCCAGATGGTCCAGGCGCGGGCCCGAGTGCATGGGCGGTAACGGGTGCCATGTCAGACGATGAATCAGGGACCGAGCAGACGAGACCGGCCAGCCCGCCGGCGGCACGCATCGTCCGGCCGTATGCACTGACCGCGGGCCGGACCCGCACCACGGTCGACCTCCCTCTGGAGGCGACCCTGCGGCTCGACACCTCGGCCACCCGCCGTGCCTGGGGGGAGGACCTCCAGGGCCGGATCATCGGCGTGTGCGACCTTCGCTCGGTGGCTGAGGTCTCCGCGCTGGTGAAGACGCCGATCGGCGTGACCCGGGTGCTGCTGGGCGATCTGGTCCAGCAGGGCTTCATCCACGTCCAGGCCACCTTGACCGAGAACTCCACCGACGACGAACGCTTCGACCTTCTCGAAAGGACCCTCCGTGGACTCCGTGCTCTCTAACGGCAGCCGAACCGCAGCCTCGACGAAGATCGTCGTGGCGGGCGGCTTCGGGGTCGGCAAGACCACTCTGGTGGGTTCGGTGTCGGAGATCGTCCCGCTCCGCACCGAGGCCCTCGTCACCAACGAGTCGGAGGGAGTCGACGACCTGGCCAACACCCCCGGCAAGTCGACCACCACCGTCGCCATGGACTTCGGGCGGATCACCCTGGCCGAGGACCTCGTGCTCTACCTGTTCGGGACGCCGGGCCAGAAGCGCTTCTGGTTCATGTGGGACGACCTCGTGCGCGGAGCGATCGGCGCGATCGTCATGGTCGACACCGCACGACTCGATGCCGCGTTCGCACCGCTCGACTACTTCGAGTCCAAGAGCGTTCCGTTCATCGTGGCGGTCAACGAGTTCGAGGGCGGCCCGAAGTACCCCCTCCACGAGATCGCCGAGGCCCTCGCCCTGCCCGAGGACGTCCCGCTGATCACCGTCGACGCACGCGACCGGGCATCCGCGAAGCGGGCGCTGGTCCGCATCACGGAGTTCGCCCTCACCCGACTCGCCGTAGCACAGCGCCAGGCCGTCATCTGACTCCGGACCCCCGGACCCGCCGCACGTGCGGGCCGGGGGACGGGCGTCCTCAGTCGCCGGTACGCCGGACCTCGTAGGCGCCGTCCGCGAACTCGCGGCGCAGCACCTTCTTGTCGAACTTGCCCACCGAGGTGCGCGGCACCTGGTCGATGAACGCCCACGCGTCGGGCAGCTGCCACTTGGCGAACGTCGCTCCGAGGTGCTCGCGCAGGTCGTCGGCCGTCGTCGTGGCTCCCTCGCGCAGCACCACGGTCGCCAGCGGGCGCTCCTGCCACTTCTCGTCGGGGATCCCGACGACCGCGGCCTCGACGACGTCGGGGTGGCTCATCAGGGCGTTCTCGAGGTCGACCGAGCTGATCCACTCGCCACCGGACTTGATCACGTCCTTCGCCCGGTCGGTCAGGGTGATGTAGCCGAGCGGGTCGAGGCTGCCGACGTCGCCGGTTCGCAGCCAGCCGTCGTGGAACTTCTCGTTCACCTCGGGGTCGTCGGAGTTGTAGTAGCTGCTCGTGACCCACGGCCCCCGGACCTCCAGCTCGCCGACCGACTCACCGTCCCAGGGACGCGAGGCGCCGTCGTCGCCCACGATCCGGCCCTCGACACCGCAGAGCAGCCGGCCCTGCGAGCCGCGGTACCTCCACTCGTCCTCACCGGCGACGCCGACGGGGACCATCCCGGCGGAAGCCACCGGCGAGGTCTCGGTCATGCCCCAGGCCTGCCGGACGTGGATGCCGTGGCGCTCCTGCAGCGCCTTCTGCAGCGAGACGGGTACCGCGGAGCCACCACACAGGATGGACCTGAGGGAGTCGAGCTTCACGTCCGGGTGGTCGTCGAGATAGCGGAGCACGTCGTTCCAGACGGTCGGCACCGCCCCCGACATCGTGGGCCTGCTCGCCTGGATGAACCGGACCATCGGCTCGGCCTGCAGCCAGCGGTCCGGCATGCACAGCGACGCCCCGTTCATCAGGGCGGCGTAGGCCAGTCCCCAGGCGTTCGCGTGGAACATCGGCACGATCGGCAGGATCCGGTCGTGGCTGGTGATGCCACTGACGTTGCCGGTGCTGACGGCCAGCGAGTGGAGCCAGGCGGAGCGGTGGCTGTAGACGACGCCCTTGGGGTTCCCGGTCGTGCCGCTCGTGTAGCACATCGCCGCGGCGTCGCGCTCGTCCACCTCGGGCCACTCGAACTCCTCCGGCTGTCCCGACAGCAGGTCCTCGTAGAGCAGGACCTCCTTGCCGGAGGCGCGCAGCGCGTCGAGGTCGGCCGAGGCGGCGTCCGGCCCCGCGACCAGCACGTGGGTCACGGTGGTGAGGTGCGGCAGCTGCGCGGCCAGCAGCGGCACCAGCGAGTCGTCGACGATGACCACCCGGTCCTCGGCGTGGTTGGCGACGTAGACCAGCTGGTCCGGGAAGAGCCGGATGTTGAGGGTGTGGAGCACCGCACCCATCGACGGCACCGCCAGATAGGCCTCGAGGTGCTCGACGTTGTTCCACTGGAAGGTCGCCACGCGCTGGTCGCCGGTGATGCCGATGCTGCGGAGTCCGTGGGCCAGCTGGGCGGCACGACGGCCCAGCTCGGCGTACGACCGGGTGCGGACGCCGTCGGCGGTCGCGGTCACGACCTCGGCGTCGGCATAGACCGTCGTGCCGTGCTTCATCAGCGAGCCGATGGTGAGCTGGGCGTCCTGCATGGTGCTCTTCACGGGGGCTCCTGGTGCTCGCGAGGATCTGTGACGAGGCCATCTTGCTCTGCGGCAGGTGACGGCGCACCTGTCCGTCCGAGCACGCTTCCTATGCTGGGCCGGGTGACCATCCTCCTGCGGCTCCTCGACGAGGTGTCGTACGCCGGGTCCCCGGTCGCGGGCGCCCGTCCGGCCGATCTCCTGGCGGCCCTCGCGCTGCACCCGTCCGGCATCGCCGACCAGCGCCTCGTGGACGAGATCTGGGGTGCCGACCTGCCGGCAGTCCCGGGCAAGGCGCTGCAGGTGCTGGTGTCGCGGCTGCGCACCCAGCTCGGGGCCGAGACGCTGGCCCGCGCGGACGGGGGCTACCGGCTCGCGCTCGAGCCGGACGCGGTCGACGCCTGGGTCCTCGAGCGGCTGGTGGCGGACGCGGGACGGGCGCTGGCCGACGGCCGCGCCCCGCAGGCTCTCGTCCTGGCCGAGGCGGCGGAAGGCCTGCTGACAGGCACGGTCGACGCAGCGGGGGAGGGCGCGCTGGCCCGCCTCCGTCGCGCCGCCCAGGGGCGGGCGAGGGCGGTCCACCGTCTGCGTGGGCTCGCCCTGGGCCGGAGTGGCAGCGACGCGTCAGCCGTCGAGGTGCTGCGCCAGGTGCACGCCGATGATCCGGACGACGGGGAGGTGCTCGAGGCGCTGCTACGCAGCGAGGCCGCCGCAGTCGGTGCTGCGCCGGCCCTGGCCCGGTACGACGCGTATCGCCGCGCCCTCGCCGACCGACTCGGGGTCGACCCCGACCCCGCGTTGCAGCGGATCCACCGCGAGCTTCTCGCCGCCGACGACCCGGTCCGGAGCGGGGTGCTGTACGACGCCGACGAGCTGCTCGGCCGCGACGCCGACCTGGCCGCGCTGCGAGCGCTGGTGCGGACCGGGCGGCTGACCACGATCCTGGGGCCGGGCGGCCTCGGCAAGACCCGGATCGCGCACGTGCTGGCCCGCGAGGCGACCCAGCCGCGGGTGCACTTCGTCGAGCTGGTCGGCCTCTCGGCCGGGGAGGACGTGGTCTCGGAGGTCGGGTCCGCCCTCGGCGTACGCAACTCGGTGACCGGCCCGCGTTCCCTCACGTCGGCGCAGCTCGCCGACGTACGAGGCCGGATCGCCCAGGAGCTCGACGTCGTGCCGACCCTGCTCGTCCTCGACAACTGTGAGCACGTCCTCGACGCGGCCGCCTCGCTGGTGGCGTTCCTGCTGGCCACCACCCGCGACCTGCGCATCGTCACCACCAGCCGGTCGCCGCTGGGGATCGCGGCCGAGCGGGTCATCCTGCTCAGCCAGCTCGCCGCCGACGACGGCGCCGAGCTGTTCCGCCGCCGGGCCCGCGCCGTACGTCCCGATGCCGACCTGCCCGACGACGTGGTCGCCGACGTCGTGGCCAGGCTCGACGGCCTGCCTCTCGCCGTGGAGCTCGCCGCGGCGCGGATCCGCACCATGTCGGTCGAGGAGGTACGCCGTGCCCTGGCCGATCGCTTCGCCCTGCTCCGCGGCCGCGACCGCACCGCCCCTGCACGCCACCAGACCCTGACCTCGGTCATCGGCTGGTCCTGGGACCTGCTGTCCGCCGAGGAGCAACGGGCCCTCACCTGGCTGTCGGTCTTCCACGACGGCTTCTCCGGTGACGCCGCGTCCGCGGTGCTCGGTTCCGACGGCCCCGAGCTGGTCGAGGCGCTGGTCGACCAGTCCCTGCTCACGGTCTCCGAGGAAGGTGGAGTCGTCCGCTACCGGATGCTGGAGACCGTGCGCGAGTTCGGCGGCCACCGGCTGGTCGGTGCCGGCGGAGTGGACCAGGCGCGGGCCGCCCAGACGCGCTGGGCGGTCGACCTCGCCACTGAGGTGCGACCGCACGTCTTCGGGGCACGGCAGGTCGAGGCGATCGACCTGTTGTCGGTCGAGGAGGGCAACCTCACCGACATCCTGCGCGGCCGGCTCCTGGCCGGCGACGCGGCCCACGCAGTTCCGCTGCTCGCAGCCGAGGGCGCACTCTGGGCGATCACCGGGAACAACGCGCGCTTCTTCGTGCTCGCCGACCTGGCCGAGCGGGTGCTCGTCGACTTCGAACCGCCCCCGGAGCTGGTACAGGTGACGCTCGAGGCGATCGGGCTGCTGGTGGTGCACATCGGCTTCCTGCGACCGGACGGTGCGGACGAGCTTGCGTCGGTGATGACTCGGCTGGGCACCCCGGAGCAGCCGTGGGCCCGGGTGATCCACGCCCTGTTCGGCCCGGGCCTGGCGCCGATGGAGCGCGTCGCGGCGGCACTCGCGCTGACCGACGACCCCGACCCGATGACCTCCGCGATGGCGTGGCAGTGGGCGGCGGTGCTGGCGGAGAACCAGGGCGAGCTCGACGAGGCCCGCACCTACGTCGAGAAGGCGCTCGACAGCGTGGACGACTCGACCACCACCTGGCAGGTCGCCGCCCTCCACACCCAGATGGCGATGCTCGACTTCAATGCCGGCCGGCACCTCGACGCTGCCGAGCACGCGCAGATCGCCGCCCCTCTGCTGGAGCGGCTGCACGCCGACGAGGACGCGCTGAGCACCCGGACCAGCCTGGCCCTGGCCGCACTCGAGGACGGCGACCTCGACCAGGCCGAACTCCTGCTCGACGGAGTCCGGAGAGCAGGCGGCCACGGACGGGACCGGGGCGATGGTGCTGCACCAGGTGCGTGCCGAGCTCCTGCGGGCGCGCGGTGACCTGTCGGCCGCGCTCGACTCCTACGCCCGCTCCGTCGACTCGATGCGCTCGATGCGCTTCGCGGGAGTGGAGTCCAACGGCCTCGAGCCGTGGGTCGTGGTGGCGCTGGCCACGGCGCTGACCGCCCACGTGCGCGATGCGACGACGCCCGCCGAGCAGGCGCGGACGGTCGCTCTGGCCGGCGATGCCGCCCGCGCGGTGGAGGGGCTGATGACAGGTCCGGAGGGAGCCGTCGACTACCCCGTCACCGGCATGGCGCTGGCCGCGCTCAGCGCGTGGGTGCTGGCCACGGCCACCACCGACCACGCCCGGGACGCCGGCGTACGCCTGCTCGCGCTGGCCGCGACCTTCGGCTACAACCGGTGGTTCCCGGTCATGGCCTGGGAGCCGCTGCGGGCGTACGCCGACGCGGCCGCTCCGGGGCGTCTCGCCGAGGTGACCGACGAGTACGGGTCCCGACGCGGCCGCGAGCTCCGCGGCGAGGTGCTGGCCGCTCTGGCGGCCGGCGCGCTCACATCTTCCGGTTGAAGCTCTTCACCGACAGGGGCGCGAAGATCGCGACGACGACGGCGCAGCCGAGCAGCGCCCAGCCGACCTGCGCGGTGACCTGGCCCTCGTTCGCCAGGTCGCGGATCGCGGAGATGATGTGGGAGACCGGGTTGGCGTTCGCGAAGGCCTGCAGATACGGCGGCATCGTCTCGGTCGGGACGAACGCGTTGGACAGGAAGGTGAGCGGGAACATCACCATCAGCGAGATGGCCTGTACCCCCTGGGCACTGCGGCCGACGGTGCCGAACCAGGTGAAGATCCAGGCCATCGACCAGCCGGCGACGATCGCGAGCAGGATGGCCCCGATCACGCCGACGACGCCGCCGCCGGGGCGGTAGCCGAGCACGATCCCGGTGCCGAACGTGAGAGTGCTGGCGATCGCGTAGCGGAGCATGTCGGCGACCATCGGTCCGGCCAGCGGTGCGATCCGAGCGATCGGCAGCACCTTGAACCTGTCGAACACGCCCTTGTCCATGTCCTCGCGGAGCTGGACACCGGTCGCGACGCACGCGGTCAGGACGGTCTGGCCGACCAGCCCGGGGATGATCACGGGCAGGTAGTCCTCCACGCTGCCCGAGATCGCGCCGCCGAAGATCCCGGCGAACATCGCGGTGAACAGCAGCGGCTGGATGGTGACGTCGAAGAGCGTCTCGAAGTTGCGTCGCATCTTCATCGTGGCCCGCCAGGCCATGGTCATCGTCTGGCTGACGCGTGGCCCGCAGGCCGACGTGGGCGGACAGCCCGGTTCCGGGGTCGCGCAGGGTGGTGGTGAGGGCGGTCATCGGACGGCCTCCAGTTCGGGTGTGGAGTCGGTGGTGTCGTCGTTGTCGCGAGGGATGCCCGTGTCGTGACCGGTGAGCGCGAGGAACACCTCGTCGAGAGAGGGCTTCTGGACGTTCACGGAGTCGATGGCCAGGCCGCGCTCGCGCAGGCTCACCAGCACGTCGACCGCCTGGTCGCCGCGTTGCAACGGCACGGTGAGCCGCCGCGACTGCGGCGTCATGGCGGGCTTCTCGCCGATCAGCCGCTCGGCCACCTCGGAGGCGGTCGCGAGGTCCTCGGCCGAGTGCATGCTCAGGGTGAGCGTCGACCGGCCGATGGAGGACTTCAGCTCGTCGGGCGTGCCCTGGGCCACCTTCCGGCCGTGGTCGATGACCGCGATCCGGTCGGCCAGCTGGTCGGCCTCGTCGAGGTACTGCGTGGTGAGCAGGACCGTGCAGCCGTTCGCTACCAGCCCACGGATGGTGCCCCACATCTGACCGCGGGTGCGCGGGTCGAGGCCGGTGGTCGGCTCGTCCAGGAAGATCAACGGCGGCCGGGTGATCAGGCTGGCGGCGAGGTCGAGGCGCCGGCGCATGCCCCCGGAGAAGGCCTTGATCGGCTTGGCCGCTGCGGCGCTGAGGTCGAACTGCTCGAGCAGCGTGGCCGCGGTGGACCGCGCGGTCTGGCGGTCGACGCCCTGGAGGCGGGCGAAGAGCATCAGGTTCTCGGTGGCGGTCAGGTTCTCGTCGACCGACGCGTACTGGCCGGTGACGCCGAGCAGCTGACGCACGACGTGCGGCTCACGGCGTACGTCGTGGCCGAAGATCTCGGCGTGGCCACCGTCGATCGGCAACAGCGTGGCGAGCATCTTCAGCATGGTCGTCTTGCCGGCCCCGTTGGGCCCGAGGACGCCGAAGACCTCGCCGCGGCGCACCTCGAGATCGACGCTGTCGACCGCACGCTGGTCGCCGAACGTCTTGAGCAGGCTCTCCGCGAGGACCGCGGGTGTCGTCTCGTTCATGGGACGAGTCTGCGCCGCCCCGGTTACGCGGCGGTTTCACCAGACCTTCACCGCGGCCACACGCCGTCTCCGGCCCGTGCCACCCGGCGACGGCGCGGCTCAGTACCCTGATGCTCATGTCCGACGTGGTGCCCCGGCGTGCCCGCCCCTCGCGGTGGGAGCCGCTGACCGTCGGGATCGACATCGGCGGGACCAAGGTGCTGGGCGCGGTCGTCGACCCGCTCGGCGCCGTGATGGCCGTCGAGCGCCGTCCCACCGAGGGCCACGACGTGCAGGCGGTCGAGGACACCATCGTCGACCTGGTCAAGGGGTTCGCTCGCGAGTTCGACGTCGCGGCCGTCGGGATCGGGGCCGCCGGCTTCGTCGACGTGACCCGCACCGTGGTGATGTTCTCCCCCCACCTGAACTGGCGTCGCGAGCCGTTGCGGGCCAAGGTGGCCGAGCGCGTCCGGCTGCCCGTGGTGGTCGACAACGACGCCAACACCGCCGCCCTGGCGGAGTGCCGCTTCGGCTCCGGCCGCGGCCACCGCTTCGTGCTCTGCGCGACCCTCGGCACCGGCATCGGCGGCGCCCTCGTCTTCGACAACCGGGTCTACCGCGGCGCCAACGGGATGGCCGGCGAGTTCGGGCACATGCAGGTGGTCCCCGACGGCCGCCGCTGCGAGTGCGGCAACCGTGGCTGCTGGGAGCAGTACGCCTCCGGCAACGCCCTGGTCCGCGACGCCCGCGAGATGGTCAGGGCCGACTCGCCGATGGCACACCACCTGCGCGAGATGGTCGACGGCGACGCCAGCCGGCTCGAGGGGCCCCAGATCACCCAGGCCGCCCGCGACGGTGACCCGTTGTCCATCGAGCTGCTCGCCGACGTGGGCCGCTGGCTCGGGGTCGGGCTCGCCGGCATGGCGGCCGCGTTCGACCCCGGCTGCATCATCATCGGCGGCGGCCTCTCCGACGCGGGGGAGCTCCTGATCGGGCCGACCCGCCAGGCCTTCGCCCGGTCCCTGACCGGGCGCGGCCACCGCACCGAGCCCGAGATCGTGCAGGCGGCGCTCGGGCCCAACGCCGGCTTCATCGGGGCCGCCGACATGGCCCGCTCGGCCGCACGCCGCTCGCGCCGGGGTCGGGTACGCCGTACCCGCGTGCCACGCCGCCGCCGTCTGTTCGAGCGTCCCGGCCTGGCCGGCACCGACCTGACCGGCACCGACTAGCGGTCGCGTCAGGCGACGGTGAAGGCTGCGCGGAACGCGTCGACCGCCGCCACCGAGTCTCCGGAGGCCCAGGCCTCCATCGCGACGACCCCCTCGTAGCCGGTCTCGGCGAGGGCGGCGGCCACGGCCGGGTAGCGGATCTCGCCGGTGCCGGGCTCGCAGCGGCCGGGGACGTCGGCCACCTGGACCTCGCCCACGAGGTGGATGGTGCTGCGCACCAGGTCGATCAGGTTCCCCTCGCCGATCTGGGCGTGGTAGAGGTCGAGGTTCATCCGCAGGTGGGGGCTGTCGACGGCTGCGACCAGGGCGGCCGTGTCCGCAGCGCGCGCGAACGGCGTGCCCGGGTGGTCGACCGCGGTGTTGAGGTTCTCCAGCGAGAAGACCACGCCCTCGCGCTTCCCGAGGTCGGCGATCCGGCCCAGTGTCTCGACCGCGGCCAGCCACATCGCGCCGGTGACCGTCTCCACCGGGTGGACCGGCAGGCCGTGGGGGTCGAGGCCGGTGCCGTGCAGGTTGAGGTTCGGGGTGCCGAGCACGCGAGAGGCCACCACCGACCGTTCGGCCGAGGCCACCAGCGCGTCGGCCCCTTCGCGCTCGGTCAGCGAGCCGTCGACGTAGCCGGTCATCGAGGTGAACCGGGCACCCGTCGCCGCCAGCGCCGGGAGGTCCTTGGTGGTCCAGTCCCAGATCTCGACGGCGAAGCCGCTCTCGTGGAGCAGGCGGGCGCGCTCGACGATGGGCAGGTCGCGGTGGACCATCTCGGCACACACGGCCAGGACGAAGCTCATCCCACATTCCTCTCGGTGGTCACGGCACGGGATCGGCTCAGCGGTCGACGAGGGTGGTCTCGTAGGCGTACCGGTCCGGCCGGTAGAGGTGATGGCCGTGCTCGACGGCCCGCCCCTTGTCGTCGTACGACGTGCGCTCCATCGTCAGCACCGGGTCGCCCTTGCTGCCGCCGAGCAGGCGGGCCTCGGCGGCATCGATGGTGCGCGCCCCGATCACCTGGTGCGCGACGCGCAGGTTGATCGCCTGGGCTCGGAAGTGCTCGTAGAGGCCGGTGTGGTCCAGGTCGACCCGCGAGAGGTCGGTCACGCCCTCGGGGACCAGGTTGTACATCAGCGCGAGCGGCTCGCCGTTCACCGCACGCAGGCGGCGCAGCCGCCAGACCTTGTGGCCGACCGGCAGGTTGAGCTTCTGGGCGCCCGCCTCGTCGACGGGGACGAGGTCCAGACCCAGGACGGTGGTGGTGGGCCGCAGCCCGCTGCGGGTGAGGTCGTCGTAGAGGCTCGTGAGCTCGACCGTCCGCCGGATCGGGGCGTTGACGACCTGGGTGCCGACCCCGCGCTTGCGCACCAGCATCCCCTTGTCGACCAGGGTCTGGATGGCCTGGCGCAGAGTGGGACGGGAGAGCCCGAGCTGGTCGGCGAGGGCGATCTCGTTGGCGATCCGGTCGCCGGGCGCGAGCTGGCCGTCGTGGATCGCCTGCTCGATCTGCTCGGCCACCTGGAAGTACAGCGGTACCGGGCTGGAGCGGTTCACGACCAGCTCGGGCATCGGCATCGCCGGGTCCTCCTGGGTGGCATGCGGGAACGACACACGCAGCATGGGCCGAAGTTGTCGATACGTCAATATGTCAGGACAAACTATTGACAGGTCAAGTCACCTGTGACGACAATCTCATCCGTGACGCAGGACACCACGGGCGCTCTGGCCCAGACCCCCGACGACGGCCGGCCCGTCCAGGCCCGGATCGCCGGCGCCCCGATCTCCTGGGGCGTGTGCGAGGTTCCCGGCTGGGGCTACCAGCTCGAGGCCGGCACGGTGCTCGACCAGATGCGCGAGCTGGGGCTGGCCGCCACCGAGTTCGGCCCCGACGGGTTCCTGGAGGTGGCGCCCGCGGCGAAGGCCGAGCAGCTCGCGTCGTACGGGCTGCGCGCGGTCGGCGGTTTCCTGCCCGTCCTGCTGCACGACCCCGGGCACGACCCGATGCCCGAGGTGGACCGGTTCATCGACAGCTGTGTCGCCTGCGGCGCCGGAGTCGTCGTCCTGGCGGCCTACACCGGCGTCGACGGGTACGACGCCCGCCCCGAGCTCGACGACGCCGGCTGGGCGACGCTGCTCGGCAACCTCGACCGGATCGCCGACCATGCCCGCACCCGCGGCGTCGTGGCGGCGCTCCACCCGCACGTCGGCACGATGGTCGAGTCGGGGGACGAGACCGAGCGGGTGCTCTCAGGCTCACGCGTGGGCCTGTGCGTCGACACCGGCCACCTCTTGGTCGGCGGCGGCGACCCGGTCGCGCTCACCGCCGCGCATCCGCAGCGTGTCGTCCACGTGCACCTCAAGGACGTCGACGCCGCGATGGCCGCGCGGGTGCGCTCCGGTGAGACCACCTTCGGCGCGGCGGTCCGCGACGGGATGTTCCGGCCGCTCGGCGAGGGCGACATCGACATCGCGGCGATGGTCCGCACCCTGGAGGCCGCGGGCTACGACGGCTGGTACGTCCTCGAGCAGGACGTCGTCCTCGACAGCCAGGCCCAGAGCGGCGCGCCGTACGCCGACGTCCGGACCAGCCTGGCGTTCCTGACGGGGATCGCCGGATGACGGACTCTGTGCGGTCTCCCGGCTCCCACCTCGAGGTGCTCACCATGGGGCGGGTCGGCGTCGACCTGTACCCCGAGCAGGTCGGGGTGTCGCTCGAGGACGTCACCACCTTCCGCAAGTTCCTGGGTGGCAGTCCCACCAACGTCGCGGTCGCGGCAGCCCGGCACGGCCGGTCGGCCGCCGTCATCACCCGCACCGGCGCGGACCCCTTCGGGGAGTACATCCACCGGGCCCTGCGCGGCTTCGGCGTCGACGACAGGTTCGTGAGCGCGGTCCGCGACCTGTGTACGCCGGTCACGTTCTGCGAGATCTTCCCGCCCGACGACTTCCCGCTCTACTTCTACCGGTTCCCGACCGCGCCCGACCTGCAGATCCGGACCGAGGACCTCGACCTCGACGCGATCGCCGCGGCGGACATCTTCTGGGTGACCGGCACCGGCCTGTGCCAGGAGCCCTCGCGAGCGGCCACGATGGCGGCCCTGGAGGCCCGCGGCTCCCACGGCATCACCGTGCTCGACCTCGACTACCGGCCGATGTTCTGGGCCTCCGCCGAGGAGGCACACCCCTACGTGCGGGCCGCGGTCGAGTACGCCGACGTGGCGGTGGGCAACCGCGAGGAGTGCGAGGTCGCGATCGGTGAGCGCGAGCCCGAGGCGGCCGCGGCCGCCCTGCTCGCCGCGGGTGTCGACCTGGCGATCGTGAAGCAGGGGCCGGCGGGCGTCCTGGGGGTGCGCGACGGCGAGTCGGTCGTCGTACCCCCGGTGCCGGTCGAGGTGGTCAACGGGCTCGGCGCGGGCGACGCGTTCGGCGGTGCGCTGTGCCACGGCCTGCTGGCCGGGTGGGACCTCGAGCGGATGCTGCGGTTCGCCAACGCCGCCGGTGCGGTCGTGGCCGGCCGGATGGCCTGTGCCGACGCGATGCCGACCACGGACGAGCTGGAAGAGATCCTCGGGAGGGTGTCATGAGCGTGGGCCTGGCAGACCTGGTCAGGGTGCGGGCGGACCAGCCCGGGCTGGTGGCCCAGATGGCAGACGGACGCGAGCGCCCCGACTCGCTGACCGGCAGCACCGGTCGCCTGATGCTGGTCGCGGCCGACCACACCGCCCGTGGCTTCCTGCGCGCCGGCAGCGACGGGCTGGCGATGGCGGACCGGTTCCGGTTGCTCGAGCGCCTGTCCGTCGCCCTGTCGCGGCCGGGCGTGGACGGCGTCCTCGGCACCGCCGACATCATCGAGGACCTGCTCCTCATGGGCGCACTCGAGGGCAAGGTCGTGATCGGCTCCATGAACCGCGGGGGACTGGCCGGCACCGTGTTCGAGATCGACGACCGGTTCACCGGGTACGACGCTGACGCCGTACGCCGGATGGGCTTCCAGGGCGGCAAGATGCTGATGCGCATCGACCCCGAGGACCACGCGACCGCTCCGACCGTCGCCGCCTGCGCGGACGCCGTGGGCGCCCTCGCCGGCCACGGCCTGATGGCCATGGTCGAGCCGTTCATCTCCCACCGCGTCGATGGTCGGGTCCGCAACGACCTGTCCACCGAGGCCGTGGTGCGGTCCGCGACGGTGGCCGCCGGTCTCGGCTGGACCAGTGCCCACACCTGGCTGAAGATGCCCGTGATCGACGACATGGAGTCGGTCCTCGCTGCGACGACCCTTCCCGTGCTGCTGCTGGGCGGCGAGGTCGCGGAGGACCAGGACGCACAGTTCGCGGCCTGGGAGAAGGTGCTGGGCAACCCCCAGGTGCGCGGCATGGTCGTCGGTCGCTCCCTGCTGTACCCGCCGGACGGCGACGTCGCCGCCGCCGTGGACGCCGTGGTGGGGATGATGTGATGACTCCTGCGACCACGCAGCTCCGGCAGCGGGGCAACGACCTGCACCTGCGGGCGGGTTCGGCGAGCACCGAGCAGTGCGCACTCCAGGTGACGCCTGAGTCGGCGGGCTGGCGCTACTGCGGGCTGTCGGTGGTCGAGCTCGAGCCGGGTGGCTCGATGAGGTGGGAGACCGGTCCGGCCGAGACCCTGGTGATGTCGCTGTCCGGCTCGTGTGAGGTGGCCTGCGACGGCCAGACCCTCACGGTGCAGGGCCGGCCCGACGTCTTCAGCGGTCCGAGCGACTTCGTCTACGTGCCCCGCGACGCGTCGGTCGTGGTCACCAGTCCTGCCGGTGGTCGTTTCGCGCTTCCCTCCGCGGTGTGCGAGGCCCGGCTGCCCTTCCGTCATCAGTCGGCCGACCGGGTGCCGGTGGAGCTGCGGGGGGCCGGTGCGGCGAGCCGCCAGGTCAACAACTTCTGCACGCCCGACGCTTTCGAGGCGGACGCGCTGATCGCGTGCGAGGTGCTGACGCCGGGCGGCAACTGGTCGTCGTACCCGCCTCACAAGCACGACCAGGCGAGCGCGACCGAGAGCGAGCTGGAGGAGATCTACTACTTCGAGGTCGCCGACGGCCCCGCAGGCCCGGGCATGGGCTACCAGCGGGTCTACGGCCACCGGGGCAAGGAGATCGACGTCCTGGCCGAGGTGCGCAGCGGTGACGTCGTGCTGATCCCGTACGGCTGGCACGGTCCGTCGATCGCGGTGCCCGGCTACGACCTGTACTACCTCAACGTGATGGCCGGCCCCGGCGACGAGCGTGCCTGGCGGATCTGCGACGACCCCGCCCACGGCTGGGTGCGAGAGGCCTGGGCCGACCAGGCGGTCGACCCGCGGCTCCCGTTCGGTGCCGATCACGTGCGCAGCCAGGAGGTGGCCCGATGAGCGTCCGGCTGACCGTGTCGCAGGCGATCGTGCGCTTCCTCGAGGTGCAGTACGTCGAGCGCGACGGCGTCGAGACACCGTTCTTCGCCGGCTGCTGGGGCATCTTCGGTCACGGCAACGTCGCCGGCATCGGCCAGGCTCTGCTCGAGCGCGAGCACGCCGAGAACGCCGGTGAGCCGGGTGCACAGGGCCACGTCCTGCGCTACCACCAGGCCCGCAACGAGCAGGCCATGGTGCACGCCGCCGTCGGCTACGCCCGGCACCGAGACCGGTTGAGCGCGTTCGCCTGCAGCGCCTCCGTCGGCCCGGGTTCGACCAACATGGTCACCGGTGCCGCCCTGGCCACGATCAACCGGATCCCGGTGCTGCTCCTGCCCGGCGACGTCTTCGCCACCCGCGTGTCCAACCCGGTGCTCCAGGAGGTCGAGGACCCCCGGACGCTCGACGTGAGCGTCAACGACTGCTTCAAGCCGGTCTCGCGCTTCTGGGACCGGATCAACCGACCGGAGCAGCTGCCGCTGTCGCTGCTGGCCGCCCTGCGTGTGCTGACCGACCCCGCCGAGACCGGCGCGGTCACGTTGGCCCTGCCGCAGGACGTCCAGGCCGAGGCGTGGGACTGGGAGGACGACCTGTTCGCCCGCCGGGTCTGGCACCAGCCCCGGCAGCCCCTCGCCGACGACGCCCTGGCCCGCGCCGTCGCGGTGCTGAAGACCGCACGGCGGCCGCTGATCGTGGCCGGTGGCGGTGTCATCTACTCCGGTGCGACCGAGGCCCTCCGCGCTTTCGCCGAGACGACCGGCGTACCCGTGGCGGAGTCGCAGGCCGGCAAGGGCAGCCTCCGCTACGACCACCCGCTGTCGGTCGGGGCGATCGGCGCGACCGGCACCACCGCTGCGGACGAGCTGGCCGCGGAGGCGGATGTCGTGATCGGCGTCGGCACCCGGTACAGCGACTTCACCACCGGTTCCAAGACTGTGTTCGCCGACCCGGACGTGCGCTTCGTCAATCTCAACGTGGCGTCGTTCGACGCCCACAAGCTGTCCGCCGTCGCCCTCGTCGGCGACGCACGACGCGGGCTCGAGCAGCTCACCGGGGCAGTGGGCGGCTGGAGCGCCCCAGCCGACCACTCCGCGCGTGCCACCCGGCTCGCCGGGGAGTGGGACGACCTCGTGCAGCGGTCGCACGACCTCCACCACGAGCCGCTTCCCGCGCAGTCCGAGGTGCTCGGTGTGGTCAACCGGCTCACCCGCGACCAGGACGTCGTGGTGTGCGCGGCCGGGTCCATGCCGGGCGACCTGCACAAGATGTGGCGTACGCGCGACCGCAAGGGCTACCACGTGGAGTACGGCTTCTCCTGCATGGGCTACGAGATCGCCGGCGGGCTGGGCGTGAAGATGGCGGTCCTCGATGCCGGCGAGGACCGCGACGTGGTCGTCATGGTGGGCGACGGCTCCTACCTGATGATGTCCCAGGAGATCGTCACCGCCGTACAGGAGGGCGTGAAGCTGATCGTGGTCCTGGTCCAGAACCAGGGCTTCGCCTCGATCGGCGCGCTCTCGGAGTCTCTCGGGTCCCAGCGCTTCGGAACCCGCTACCGCTACCGCACGCCGACCGGGCTCGACGGCGACGTCCTCCCGGTCGACCTCGCGGCGAACGCCGCCAGCCTGGGCGCCCGAGTGACCGCGGTCAGCGGGATCGTCGAGCTGGAGAAGGCCTTCGCAGACGCGCAGGCGGCCGACGTCACGACGGTGATCCACGTGGAGACCGACCCGCTGGTCCCCGCGCCGGACAGCCCCGCCTGGTGGGATGTCCCGGTGGCCGAGGTCGCGCTGCTGGAGTCGACGCGGGATGCTCGCGCGACGTACGACAACCAGAAGGCGAGGCAACGCAGCCACCTGCGCCCCGTCACCGACGAGAGGGACGAACGATGAGGACCATCGACCACTGGGTCGGCGGCAAGGCCGCCAGCGGCAGCGGCGAACGCCGCGGGCGTGTGTGGAACCCCGCAACGGGCGAGCAGCAGGCCGAGGTCGCGCTGGCGAGCCGCGCAGACGTGGACGCGGCCGTGCGTACGGCGAGCGAGGCGTTCATCGAGTGGTCTCAGGCCTCTCTGAGCCAGCGGACCAAGGTGCTGTTCGCCTTCCGCGAGCTGGTGAACGCCAACGTCGGTCGGATCGCCGAGGCGATCACCGACGAGCACGGCAAGGTGCTCAGCGATGCACGCGGCGAGGTCCAACGGGGCCTCGAGGTCGTCGAGTTCGCCTGCGGGATCCCGCAGCTGCTCAAGGGCGACTTTTCGGCACAGGTCTCGACGGGGGTCGACCTGTTCTCGTTCCGCGAACCGCTGGGCGTGTGCGTCGGGATCACGCCGTTCAACTTCCCGGCGATGGTGCCGATGTGGATGTTCCCGGTGGCGATCGCCTGCGGCAACACCTTCGTGCTCAAGCCCAGCGAGCGTGACCCCTCGGCCGCCCTGATCCTGGCGGAGCTGTGGGCCGAGGCGGGGCTTCCCGAGGGCGTCTTCAACGTCGTCCACGGCGACAAGGAGGCCGTCGACGCGCTGCTCGAGCATCCCGACGTGGCGGCCGTGTCGTTCGTCGGCTCCACGCCGATCGCGAAGTACATCCACGGCAAGGCCACCGAGCAGGGCAAGCGGGTCCAGGCCCTGGGCGGCGCCAAGAACCACGCGATCATCCTCCCCGACGCCGACCTCGAGTACGCCGCCGACCAGCTGGTCGCGGCCGCCTTCGGCTCCGCCGGGGAGCGGTGCATGGCGATCTCCGCGGCCATCACGGTCGGCGGCGTGGGCGGCGATCTCGTGTCGCTGGTCTCCGAGCGGGCCCGAGCGGTCAAGGTCGGCTCCGGACGCGACGCCGAGAGCGACATGGGACCGGTCGTCACGCCGGAGGCACGCGACCGCATCGTCGGCCTGATCGGCTCCGGCGAGGAGCAGGGCGCCAGCCTCAGCGTGGACGGGCGCGGCCTGCAGGTGCCCGGCCACGAGGGCGGCTTCTTCGTCGGCCCCACGGTCGTCGACCGGGTGACACCCGAGATGGACGTCTATCGCGAGGAGATCTTCGGGCCGGTGCTGACGGTGCTGCACCTCGACGACGTCGACCGCGCGATCGACCTGATCAACGCCAACCCGTACGGGAACGGCACCGCGATCTTCACCTCCAGCGGCGAGGCGGCGCGTCGCTTCCAGCGCGGCGTACGCGTCGGCATGATCGGCGTGAACGTTCCGATCCCCGTCCCCATGGCCTACTACTCCTTCGGCGGCTGGAAGGACTCCCTCTTCGGGGAGCACCACATCCACGGACCCGAGGGCGTCGCCTTCTACACCCGCGCGAAGGTCGTCACGGCCCGCTGGCCGCACGTCGACCTCGCCGAGCACCAACAGGCACAGTTCAGCTTCCCCACGGCCCGATGAGCCACCCGGGCTCCCGGTCCACCGAGTAGGAATAAGTCCGCGAGATGCGGTTGAGAAGGAGAACACCATGAGAATCCGACGGTTGCTCACCGCGGGTATCGCGGCCGGGCTGCTCGTGCTGACCGGCTGTGGCAGCAGCGGCAGCAGTACCCCGAATGCCGACAGCAGCAGCACGGGCGGCGCCGCGTCGTCCAGCGACATCCGGATCGACGTGATCACTCACGGCGCTCCCGGCGACTCGTTCTGGGACGTCGTCAAGTCCGGCGCGGAGCAGGCCGGCAAGGACGAGGGCGTCGACCTGCACTACCAGAGCGATCCCGACGTGGGTAAGCAGTCGACCCTGATCGACAACGCCGTCGCGGCCGGCACGGACGGCCTCGTCGTCTCGATGGCCAACCCCGACGGTCTGGAGAAGAGCATCAAGGCTGCGGTCGCCGCCGGCGTCCCGGTCATCACCATCAACTCCGGTCTCGACCAGTGGCAGCAGTTCGGCGCGATCACCCACGTCGGCCAGAGCGAGACCCTCGCGGGCAAGGCCGCCGGTGAGCAGCTGAACAACGCCGGCGTGAAGAACGCGCTGTGTGTGATCCAGGAGGCCGGCAACGTGGGCCTCGAGCAGCGCTGTGCCGGTGCCAAGTCCACCTTCAGCGGCACGCTGACGAACCTGCAGGTCGACAACACCGACCTGGCCGGCTCCGAGGCGACCATCGAGTCGAAGATCCAGGCCGACCCGACCATCGACGGCATCCTGTCCCTCGGTGGCGACATGTCCGGTCAGGCCGTCAAGGCCGTCGGCAACACCGGCGCCGACATCACGGTCGGGCACCTTCGACGTGAACGCCGACGTGGTGCAGAACATCATCGACGGCAAGATCCTGTTCGCCATCGACCAGCAGCCCTACGTCCAGGGCTACCTCGGCGTCACCGGGCATCTACCTGAAGGCGCTCAACGGCAACGACATCGGTGGCGGCCAGCCGGTCTACTCCGGTCCCGCCATCATCACCAAGGACAACGCAGCAGACGTCCTGAAGTTCGCCCAACAGGGCACCCGCTGAGCTGACGGGTGGGGTCCGGCTCGGGCCGGACCCCGACCCCGTCCTCGCAGAAGGACAACAGCCCGAGGAGGGCACCATGAGCACTACCGCAGCACCACCACCGGTCGAGCAGCAGCAGAAACCGGCCGACCGCGACGAGCGCGTCGGCGAACACGCTCGGCTCGCGGCCATCCTGCGTCGTCCCGAAGTCGGCGCCGCGGTCGCGGCCCTGCTGGTCTTCCTGTACTTCTCGTTCACCACCACGGCGTTCGCCCTCCCTGCGGGCGCGAGCACCTGGATCTTCACCTCGTCGTCGTTCGCGATCATGGCCGTCGTCGTGGCGCATGCTGATGATCGGCGGCGAGTTCGACCTGTCGGCCGGCGCGATGACCGGCACGACCGGTCTGATCACCGGCATCATGATGTCCCACTGGCACGTCAACGTGTGGATCTCGGTCGTCACCTCCCTGGTGGTGGCGCTGTGCATCGGCTTCCTCAACGGGCTCCTGGTGATGAAGACCGGCCTGCCGAGCTTCATCGTGACCCTCGGCACCTTCTTCGTGCTCCGCGGCGTGAACCTCGCGGGCGTGAAGAAGGTCATCAACCAGGTCTCGGTCGTGGACTTCCAGTCGGCCAAGGGCTACGCGGCAGGCAACAAGCTGTTCGGCTCCTACATCACGGTCGACCTGAAGTGGCTGCCGTGGGTGCACGTCCCGGCCACCGGCATTCTGCGCATCTACGCCGCCACCTGGTGGGCGCTCGCCGTGATCATCCTCGCCACGTGGATCCTCCAGCGAACCAAGCCCGGCAACTGGATCTTCGCCGTCGGCGGCGCGCAGACCAGCGCTCGGCAGGTCGGCGTACCGGTGTTCCGGACCAAGGTCGGACTCTTCATGACCACGGCGTTCGGCGCCTGGATGGTCGGCATGCTCAACCTGTTCAAGACCACCACCGCGCAGTCGACCACCGGGGTCGGTCAGGAGTTCATCTACATCATCTGTGCGGTCGTCGGTGGCTGTCTGCTGACCGGGGGCTACGGCTCCGCGGTCGGCGCGGCTCTCGGCGCCCTCATCTACGGGATGGTCGGCCAGGGCATCGTCTACGCCGGGTGGGACAGCGACTGGCTGTTCTCCATCCTCGGCGTGATGCTGCTGGGCGCCGTCCTGGTCAACAACTTCGTCAAGTCGCGAGCGGAGAGAGTGCGATGAGCGCCGAGAAGTCCGAGCAGGACACCCTCGAGGGCGGCCAGGCCCCCGAGATCGCCGGCGGGCCGGCTCTGCCGCCGCCCGGAACCGCGATCATCGAGGTCACCGACATCGGCAAGAGCTACGGCTCGGTGATCGCCCTGCGCGACGTCACCACGACGGTGAAGGCGGGCGAGGTCACCTGCGTGCTCGGCGACAACGGCGCGGGCAAGTCGACGTTCATCAAGATCCTGGCGGGGGCGCACGCCCACACCAGCGGCGACTTCGTCGTCGACGGCCAGAAGCGCACCTTCTCCTCGCCTCGGGAGGCGCTGGCACTCGGCATCGCGACGGTCTACCAGGACCTCGCGGTCGTGCCGCTGATGCCGGTCTGGCGCAACTTCTTCCTCGGGTCCGAGCTGACCAAGGGCAAGGGCCCGACGAGCCGACTCGACGTGGCGAGGATGAAGGTGATCACCAAGACCGAGCTCAGCGCGATGGGGATCGACCTGCGCGACGTCGAGCAGCCGATCGGGACCCTGTCCGGCGGCGAGCGGCAGTGCGTGGCGATCGCCCGCGCGGTCTACTTCGGGGCCCGCGTGCTGATCCTCGACGAGCCCACCGCCGCCCTCGGCGTCCGCCAGTCGGGCGTCGTGCTGAAGTACGTCGCCAAGGCACGCGACCGCGGCCTGGGGGTCATCTTCATCTCCCACAACCCGCACCACGCCTACCCGGTGGGTGACCGGTTCATGCTGCTGCGTCGCGGACGCAGCATGGGCAACTTCCCCAAGGCCGAGATGACCCTCGAGGAGCTCGTGCAGATGATGGCCGGTGGTGCCGAGCTCGAGGCTCTCAGCCATGAGCTGGCGCGGCAGATGCCCGACTCCGAGGTCTCCAAGACCATGGAGTCGGAGGTGGCCGAGACGCTGCACGCGGGTTCCGACGAGCCGACACAGGAGAGCACACGCCCATGACCGCTGCCCGCGAGATCGGGGTCGCGGTGGTGGGGTTCGGATGGATGGGTCAGGTACACACGCGCGCCTGGGCGCGCCTGGCCCAGCACTACCCGGACGCCCCGCTGCGCCCGCGGTTCGTGGCCGTGGCCGACACCGACGCCGGCCGCCGGCAGCACGCGATCGACGCCTACGGCTTCGCCGACGCGGTGGAGGAGTGGTCGGAGCTCCTCGAGCGCGACGACGTCGACGTGGTGAGCGTCTGCGGACCGAACTTCGTGCACCGCGAGGTGGGCGAGGCCGTGGCCCGGTCGGGTCGACACCTGTGGATCGAGAAGCCGGCCGGTCGCAGTGCCGAGGACACCTCGGCCATCGCGGCGGCCGTGCGCGACGCGGGGGTGCAGTCGGCGGTCGGCTTCAACTACCGCAACGCGCCGGCGGTGCAGCGGCGCGGCGGCTCGTCGCCGACGGGGCGCTCGGCACGCTGGAGTCGGTCGACGTACGGATGCTCGCCGACTACTCCGCGCACCCTGACGGGGCGCTGTCCTGGCGCTTCGACCCGGCGTACGCCGGCACCGGGCGTGCTCGGCGACCTGGCCAGCCACGGCTTCGACCTCGCCCTCTACGTCGGCGGCGAGACGCTGGGTCCGATCGCCGAGCTGGTCGCCGACCAGGCGACGTTCATCGTCGAGCGCCCGATGCCGAGCGGGGTTCGATCTCGCACTACGCCCGCGGCGGCGACGGTCCGCGCGGGCCGGTCGGCAACGAGGACACCGCGTCAGCGCTGCTGCGGTTCGGGTCCGGCGCCCGCGGGACGATCCTGTCGTCGCCGGGTAGCGGTGGGGGAGCAGTGCACGCTACGGCTCGACGTCCGCGGGACCGAGGGCGCGCTCTCCTGGGACTTCCGGCGGATGGGCGAGCTCCGGCTCTGCCTCGCACCGGGCTACCAGGACGCGCCCTGGGAGACCCGCTTCGTCGGGCCCGGGGACGGCGACCTCGCCGCGTTCCAGCCGGGCTCGGGCATGGCCATGGGCTTCGACGACCTCAAGGTCGTCGAGTGCCGCGCCCTCGTGGAGAGCATCCACACGGGCAAACCGCACGGCGCGACCATCGACGACGCCGTGGTGGCGGCGGAGCTGGTCGACGCGATGGTGCGTTCCTACGAAGAAGGACGATGGGTGACCACATGACCTCCAGCAGCGACCACGTGCGGATCGGGGTGATCGGCACCGGTGCGATGGGCGCCGCGCACGTCGGCAACCTCGCCCACTGGGTGGCCGGCGCCGCCGTGACGCAGATCTTCGACGTCGACTCCGAGCGAGCCAAGGCCGTCGCCGAAGGCGTCGGCGCGTCCGCGGCACCGACCACCGACGCCCTGATCACCTCCGATGAGATCGACGCCGTGCTGATCGCGGCCCCTGACCCGCTCCACGAGGAGCTCGCGCTCGCGTGCCTGGCGGCCGGTAAGCCCACCCTGCTCGAGAAGCCCATCGCCACCTCGCTCGACGGTTCGAGGCGCGTCGTCGACGCCGAGGTGGCGGGCGGCACCCGCCTGATCCAGCTCGGGTTCATGCGGCGCTTCGACCCGGCGTACGTCGCGCTGCGCGAGGCGGTGGTCGGCGGCAGCATCGGCACCGTCCGGGCCGCCCACTGCCTGCACCGCAACGCGCACTCCCACCCGAGTCACACCGACGAGGGCCTGCTGGTGAACTCGATGATCCACGAGTTCGACTCCGTGCCGTGGATGCTCGACGACCCGATCGCGGCCGTGACGGTCTTCGTGCCGCGGTTCGCCGAAGGGGCGCTCAAGGACGTGCAGGTGGCGGTCCTCGAGACCGTGGGCGGCTCGGTGGTGACCGTCGAGGTCTCGATCAACGCCCAGTACGGCTACGACGTCCACACCGAGGTGACCGGCACCCGGGGCACGGTCTCGCTGCTGCCGCCGTACGGCGTGTCCGTGCGGCGCGACGGCGTCGACGGCCGCGTGGTCGGCTCCGACGGGACGCTCCGCTTCGAGGACGCCTACCGGATCGAGCTCGGCGCGTGGGTGCAGGGGATCCGGGCCGGTCGGCCGGCCGGCCCCACCGCGTGGGACGGCTACCTGGCCAACGTGGCGGCCTTCTCGGCCGTCGAGTCGCTGCACGGCGCGGGCCGCGTGGAGGTGCCCCAGCAGTCGCGGCCGGCGCTCTACGACCCGGCCTGACGCCTCTCGCGGGAGCCGATCTGAGTGCACAGGCTTGTGCACAGCCGGGGTCCTGCCTGTGCACTCCCCTCCTGGCTCGTGCACACCCTCTGCACAGATTCGGGCCCGCGCCTGGGGGAATCCCCAGATGTGTTGTGGCCGCTCGGCGCGCCCTCCTACAGTCACGGCGTAGGTCGGGGCAACATGTCGGAAAGTCGACATTTCGTCGGGCAGCGCCAACACCACACGGGAGCACACATGAGCGGGACCTTCTTCGGCGGTCACCACGGCAACACCGCACCCGCGATGCCGCCGAAGGCCCAGGTCCCCACTCCTCCCGTGGCCGAGGAGGCAGCCGACCTCGCTCAGCCCGTCGCTGGATCTCGAGACGCGCCGCTCGGTCCCTCGCGAGCCGGGGCCCGAGCCGAGCGCGTCCCAGTCGTCCGCCGATCCTGGCGACCTCGCGGGATCGGTCGCCGTCGCCGAGCTCGGTCCGACCGGCCGCCCGATGCCGGAGTTCCCCGACCCGAGCGCCGGTGACCGGCCCCACCCACGCCCGCGTGATCTCGATGTGCAACCAGAAGGGCGGGGTCGGGAAGACCACGACCACGATCAACCTGGGCGCCGCGCTGGCGGAGTTCGGCCGCAAGGTGCTGCTGGTCGACTTCGACCCGCAGGGGTCGCTGTCGGTCGGGCTGGGGCTCAACCCCCACGAGATCGAGCTCACCGTCTACAACCTGCTGATGGACCGTGAGGTCACCCTCGACGACGTCGTCGTACCGACCGGCGTACCCGGCATGGACCTGCTGCCCTCCAACATCGACCTGTCCGCGGCCGAGGTGCAGCTGGTCCACGAGGTCGCCCGCGAGCAGACCCTGCAGCGGGTGCTCGCTCCCGCGATCGAGCAGTACGACGTGATCCTGATCGACTGCCAGCCCTCGCTCGGCCTGCTCACGGTCAACGCCCTGACCGCCTCCGACGGGGTGATCGTGCCGCTGGAGTGCGAGTACTTCGCCCTGCGCGGCGTGGCCCTCCTCAAGACCACCATCGACAAGGTGCGCGAGCGCCTGAACCCGCGACTCGAGATCGACGGCGTGCTCGGCACGATGTTCGACGGCCGCACGCTCCACAGCCGTGAGGTGATGCAGCGACTGGTGCAGGCCTGGGGCGACACGGTGTTCCACACCGTGATCCGGCGGACCGTGAAGTTCTCCGACTCCACGGTCGCCGGTGAACCGATCACGTCGTACGCCAGCGCCTCGGGCGGCGCCGAGTCCTACCGCCAGCTCGCCAAGGAGGTGGCGCTGCGGTGTCTCGACGTGTGAGTCTCCCGACCGCCGACGACCTGTTCCGCCCCACCGACGATGCTGCCGACCGGGCCAACGGTGCCCCCAGCGAACTCCGGGAGCCGCGCCCCGAACGCCGCGTGCGCGCCGTACCCGACGACGACGGACGGGCCCGACGAGTCGCGGTCGCGCCGGCCGAGCGGGCGGGTCCGGCACGACGAGAAGATGACGGTCTACGTCACCGCCGACGAGCTGCTCGACCTCGAGGCGGCACGGCTGGCCCTCCGGCGCGAGCACGGGCTGGCGGTCGACCGGGGCCGGATGGTGCGCGAGGCGATCGCGATCGTGCTCGCCGACCTCGAGGAGCACGGCTACGACAGCCTGCTCGTCCAGCGGCTCGTCGAGGAGTGAGCCCTGGATGACGCTCGCCGCCAGCCCCGACGTGGGCACCGAGGCGGGTTTCGAGGTCCGGCTCGACAACTTCGAGGGACCCTTCGACCTGCTGCTCAGCCTGATCGCCAAGCACAAGCTCGACATCACCGAGGTCTCGCTGTCGCGCGTGACCGACGAGTTCATCGCGCACGTGAAGGCCGGTGCGCGGGTCGACGGTGTGGACGGCGCCTGGGACCTCGAGCAGACCACGTCGTTCCTCGTCGTCGCCTCCACCCTGCTCGACCTCAAGTCCGCCCGGCTGCTGCCCCAGGGTGACGTCGAGGACGAGGACGACCTGGCGCTGCTCGAGGCGCGCGACCTGCTCTTCGCACGCCTGCTGCAGTACCGCGCGTTCAAGCAGGTCGCCGCGGTCCTCGAGCAGCGGCTGGCGGGGGAGTCGCGCCGACACCCGCGGGCGGTCGGCCTCGAGGACCGGTACGCCGGGCTGCTCCCGGAGGTGCTGATCGGGATCGGTCTCGACGCGTTCGCCGCGCTGGCGGCCAAGGCGCTGGAGCCCAAGCCTGAGCTGGAGATCTCGCTCCAGCACATCCACGCCCCGGCGGTGAGCGTCCGCGAGCAGGCCGAGATCATCGTCGACCGGCTGCGCCGCGCCGGCACGATGACCTTCCGGGCGCTGTGCGGCGACGCGCCCGACACGCTGACCAAGGTGGCGCGCTTCCTGGCGCTGCTCGAGCTGTTCCGCGAGAACGCCGTCGCCTTCGACCAGATGTCACCGCTGGGCGAGCTGTCGGTGCGCTGGACCGGCTCCGACGACCTCGACGTCGAGGCGGACGTCCACATCGACGAGTTCGAGGGCGTGCCCGACACCGGCCGAGACCCTCGTCGGTCGAGCCCGTCGAGACCACGACCGACCCGGAGGAGAGCCCATGAGCGAGGACGTGCTGGAGGTCGCGGTCGCCGAGCTGCGCCCGTCGCTGGAGGCGCTGCTGATGATCGCCGACCAGCCGCTCGACGAGACCACGCTGGCCACCGCGGTAGGCCACCCCGTGGCTGACGTGACAGGCGCGCTGACCGAGCTCGCCGCGGAGTACGCCGAGCAGGGGCGGGGCTTCGAGCTGCGCAACGTCGCCGGGGGCTGGCGCTACTACACCCGCGAGGAGCTCGCCCCGGTCGTGGAGGCGTTCGTGCTCGACGGCCAGCAGGCGCGGCTGACCCAGGCGGCCCTCGAGACCCTGGCGGTCGTGGCCTACCGCCAGCCGGTGTCCCGGGCCCGGGTCTCGGCGATCCGCGGCGTCAACGTCGACGGCGTGATGCGCACGCTGCTGACCCGCGGGCTGGTCGAGGAGGCCGGGCACGACCACTCGTCGGGAGCCCACCTCTACCGCACCACCTCCTACTTCCTGGAGCGGATCGGCGTCACGTCGCTCGACGACCTGCCCGAGCTCGCGCCGTACCTCCCCGACCTCGACGACCTGGGCGAGATCGAGGACGAGAGCGCGGGGGAGTGACCACCCCCGATCTCGATCGTGACGAGGACGGACTGGTCCGGCTCCACAAGCTCCTCGCCCGCTCCGGCGTGGCATCCCGGCGCAAGTGCGAGGAGCTGATGCTGGCCGGCGAGGTGACGGTCGACGGCGAGGTCGTCACCCGGCTCGGCACCAAGATCGACCCGACGACCGCCGTGATCCGGGTCTCCGGCCAGCGGCTGCCGCCGGTCTCCCCGAACGTCTACCTCGTCCTGAACAAGCCGACCGGCGTGGTGTCGACGATGTCCGACCCGCAGGGGCGGCCCGACCATCAGCGACCTGGTCGCCGACCGGCCCGAGCGGCTCTTCCACGTCGGGCGGCTCGACACCGACACCGCCGGCCTGCTGCTGCTCACCAACGACGGCGAGTTCGCCCAGCGGATGGCCCACCCGTCGTACGAGGTGGACAAGACGTACGTCGCCGAGGTCGCCGGCCGCGTCTCCCGCGAGACCCTCGACGCCCTGCTGGCCGGTGTGGAGCTCGACGACGGGCCGGTCACCGTCTCGGCGGCGAAGCTGGTGGGCGAGGGCGCCCCGGACAAGTCGATCGTGGAGCTGGTCATCCACGAGGGCCGCAACCGGATCGTGCGCCGGCTGCTCGACCACGTCGGCCATCCGGTCCGCAAGCTGACCCGCACGGCCATCGGCCCGGTCCAGCTGGTCGGCCTGAAGAGCGGTGCGCTGCGTGAGCTGACCGGCGACGAGCTGGGCAGCCTGCTCGACGCCGCGCAGCCTCTAGCCGGATCGCTCGGTCGGACGGTTCACCAAGGTATGTCGGAAAGCCGGATCTTCCCTCGACGAATTGGGCGCGGGGAGTTCTGGTTCGGCTACATACCTTGATGAAACCGAGGTCCCCGCACGTGGACACCGGCCCAGGTGGCGGGTCTCCACGGCTAGGGTTTTGCCGTGGCAGTCAGGGCGGTGCGGGGCGCGACGCAGCTCGACGTCGACGAGCGCGACCACATGCTCGAGCGGGTGGCCGAGATGGTCACCCAGGTGATGGACGCCAACGGCTGGGTCCTCGACGACTTCATCTCGATCATCTTCACCGCCACCACCGACCTGGTCTCGGAGTTCCCGGCCTATGCCGCGCGGATGCTCGGCTTCACCGACGTGCCGCTGATCTGCACGCGTGAGCTCGAGATCGAGGGCTCGATGCCGCGGGTCGTCCGGATGATGGCCCACGTCGAGACGGACCTGCCGCGCGCCGACATCACCCACGTCTACCTCCACGGCGCCGCCGCCCTGCGCCGCGACCTGGCCCGGGTCCGGGCCGTCCCCGACGAGCCGGTCGATGGCTGACCTGCCGGAGCCGGTGCTCGTCGTCGGCGCCGGTCTGCTCGGTACGTCGCTGGGTCTGGCGTTGCGCCGGAGCGACGTGGAGGTGCTGCTCACCGACCGCCAGCCGGAGCACGTCCGTACCGCGTCCGGGCTCGGCGCCGGACGCGCGTACGGCGGTGAACGGGCGGGGCTGGTGGTCGTGGCGGTCCCGCCCGACCACGTCGGTGCCGAGGTCGCGCGTGCTCTCACCGAGACCGACGCGATCGTGACCGACGTGGGCAGCGTCAAGACCGCCCCGCTGCGGGCACTCGACGGCGTGGCCGGCATCGAGCGCTACGTCGGCGGCCATCCCATGGCGGGCAGCGAACGGTCCGGGCCCCTGGCCGCGAGCGCGACGCTCTTCGACGGCCGGCCATGGGCGGTGGTGCCCCACGCTGCCTCCGACCCGGGAGCCACCGCGGCGGTCTCGGAGCTGGCCCGCCTGGCCGGCGCGAGCGTCGTACGGCTGAGCCCGGAGGAGCACGACCTGGCGGTCGCGCGGACCTCCCACCTGCCGCACCTGCTGGCCGTCCTGATGGCCGGGCGCCTGGCCGACGCACCCGCCGAGCACCTCGCCCTCAGCGGGCAGGGGGTGCGCGACGTGACGCGCATCGCCGGGGGAGACCCGGCACTCTGGGAGCAGATCGTCACCGGGAACTCGCCGGCCGTGGCCGGACTGCTCACCCAGGTACGCGACCAGCTCGACGTCCTGATCGACGCGGTGAGTGCCGGCGACCGTGGGCCGCTCGGCGAGATCCTCCAGCGCGGTGTCGCCGGCACCCTCGCGATCCCCGGCAAGCACGGCGGTCCGTCGCGGCCGACCGCCTCGGTCTTCGTCTCGCTGCCCGACCACCCGGGCGAGCTGGCGCGGCTCTTCGCCGACGCGGGCGCGAGCGAGGTCAACATCGAGGACGTGCACATCGACCACGACCCGGCCCGCGACACCGGCCTGGTCGAGCTGCTCGTCGACGAGACCCGCGCCGACCACCTGCAGGCCTCGCTGGAGTCCCGCGGCTGGCAGACCCACCGCTAGCCCTAGGCCGCCTGGTCGCCGACCTCGACCAGCTCGGCCGTCTGCTCGACCTCGACCCGACGTGCGGGTCGGAGCACGACCGTGGCCAGGGCGGCAGCCAGGGCGGCGGCACCGGCGGCCCCCAGGAAGGCCAGGTGGTAGCCGGCGGTGAGTGCCTCGGCCCGGGCCGCGCCGCCCGCGGCGAGGTGGTGGGCGCGGCTCGTCGCCAAGGTGGAGAGCACGGCGAGCCCGATCGCTCCGCCCACCTGGACGGTGGTGTTGTAGAGACCGGAGGCCACGCCGGAGTCGGCCGGGGTCGCGGCGGACATGGCCATCCCGGTCAGGGCCGGGAAGCCGAGGCCGGCGCCGAGACCGGTCAGGACCATCGCGGGTGCCACGTCGACGGCGTAGGAGCCGCCGCCCGCGGGCAGCCGCGTCATCAGCAGCAGCCCGCCGGTGAGGACCAGCAGGCTCAGCACGAGCGTCGGCTGCTCGCCGAACCGCTGGGTGACGCCGGCGGCGAGCCGCAGCGACATCACGCCCATCACCAGGGTCGCGGGCAGGAAGGCCAGCCCGATCTGGAGCGGACCGTAGCCGCGCACCTCCTGCAGGTAGAGCGAGCCGAGGAAGAAGGTGCCGAACATGCCGACCACCAGCAGCCCCTGCACCAGGTTCGCGCCGGTCACCACCCGCGAGCGGAACAGGCGCAGGGGGAGCAGCGGCTCGGCCAGCCGTGCCTGCCGCACGACGAACGCGACGAGCAGCGCGCCCGAGACGAGCCCGTCACCACGGTGGCGGTCGCGCTGCGCTGGGCGATCTCGACGATGGTGAAGACGCCGGCCATCAGGCCCGCGGTCAGCAACGCGGCGCTGGGCACGTCGGCACGCACGGTTGCCGGCCGCGGGGGTTCCGGCGTCGACGTACCGCAGGGTGCCGACGCAGGTGGCGAGGCCCACCGGGAGGTTGACCAGGAAGATCCAGCGCCAGTCGAGGGCCGACGTCAGGAGGCCGCCCGCCAGCAGGCCGATCGAGCCCCCGGCGGAGGCGACGAAGCCGTACACGCCGATCGCGCGGGCGCGCTCGGCCGGGTCGGGGAAGAGCGAGACGATCATGCCGAGCACGACCGCCGAGGTGAGGGCGCCGCCGACGCCCTGGACCAGGCGAGCAGTGACCAGCATCCACGGGGCGGTCGCCAGCGCGCAGGCCAAGGACGAGACGACGAACACGGCCAGGCCCGCGAGGAAGACCCCACGCTGCCCGACCAGGTCGCCCACCCGTCCCGCGAGCAGGAGCAGCCCGCCGAAGGCGACCAGGTAGGCGTTGACCACCCAGCTGAGGTCGTTGGACGAGAAGTGCAGGTCGGCCGCGATGCTCGGGAGCGCGACGTTCACGATGGTCGCGTCGAGCACGATCATGAGGACGCCGGCACACAACGTGTAGAGGGCGAGCCAGCGGCGGCGGTCGGCGGTTGTCATCGGGTGTCCTTCCGGGCATCGGGGCGGTTCTCACTGGTACGTCGAACGGGAAGGCGGGAAATCGACACCGGATGGCGAGGTCTCTCGGACCGGAGGCTGCCTCCGCCGAATCCGCCCGGGAAGGGCCTCCCCGGTAGGCTGAGGGCTTGCCCGACGCCCCTTCCGGTGTCGGCCCCACACCAGGTCAGGACAGTTCTCGTGAGCGATCCCGCGCGCACCGGCGTCGTCGTGGCGATCGACGGACCCTCCGGCTCGGGCAAGTCCAGCACCTCCCGCGGCGTCGCCAGACGGCTGGGCCTGCGCTACCTCGACACGGGCGCCATGTACCGCGCGATGACCTGGTGGATGCTCCGGAACGGCGTCTCCGTCGACGACGCCGCCGCCGTCGCAGCGCGCTGCGGCGAGCCCGCGATCGTCCCGGGCACCGATCCGGCCGACCCCACGATCACCGTCGACGGCTGCGACGTGGCCGCCGCGATTCGCACGCCCGAGGTCACCGGGGCCGTCTCGGCGGTGAGTGCCGTCCCCCAGGTGCGGGCCCGCCTGCTCGACCTGCAGCGGTCGGTGATCGACGGCGGCGGCATCGTGGTCGAGGGCCGCGACATCGGCTCCGTGGTCGCCCCCGACGCCCAGGTCAAGGTCTACCTGACGGCCGACGCGGCCGCCCGTGCCCTTCGCCGGGCTGCCGAGGAGGGCGGCTCCGACGTCTCCGCGACCGAGTCGTCGCTGCTGGCCCGCGACCGGATCGACTCCACGCGCACGGTCGCGCCTCTCATCATGGCCGAGGGCGCCGTCCACCTCGACACCACGCCGTACACCCTGGACGAGGTCGTGGACGTGATCGCCCGCCTCGTCGAGGACCGACCGTGACGCTCACGGCACCCCCCACGTCGGTCCGGCGCCGTCATCCACCGACCTGGCTGCTGCACGGGGGGCGCCCGACGAGCCGGTGGCTGATCCGCCGTCGGTACGACGTGCGCGAGCACGGCACCGGACACGTCCCACCCCAGGGGCCGGTGATCGTCGCGGCCAACCACACCGGGGTCATCGACGGGCCGCTGCTGGCCATCTTCGGCCCGCGGCCGGTGCACGCGCTGACCAAGCGGGAGATGTTCGAGGGCCGCCTCGGGCGGTTCCTGCAGGTCAGCGGGCAGATCCCGCTCGACCGGCTCGACACCGACCGCAGCGCGATCCGCGCCTGCCTCCACGTGCTCGAGCACGGGGGAGCGGTCGGGATCTTCCCCGAGGGCAACCGCGGGGCCGGCGACCTGACCCGCTTCCGCAACGGCGCGGCGTACCTCGCGCTCGTGACCGGAGCACCGATCGTCCCGCTGATGATGTACGGCACCCGGCCGGCCGGCGGCGGCAAGGACGCCCTGCCGGAGCCCGGCGCCGTCCTCGACCTGGTGTACGGCGCGCCGCTGCGCGTGGAGAAGCGGCCCTGGCCGCGGACCAAGACACTCGTGGCCGCCACCTCGGCGGCCCTGCACGAGCGGATGCGGGACGAGCTGCGGGCGGGCCTGGTGTCGACCGGGCAGACGCTGCCCGGCCCGATCCCGGCCCAGTCCGCGGAGGAGATCTCATGACCATCCCACGCCAACGCTCGCAGAGCTCGCGCTTCCCCGGGGACCCCGCATGAGCGACCCGCTGGCCGGACCCACCACCGAGATCCCGACCGGACCGGTGCCGGTGCTCGCCGTCGTCGGCCGCCCCAACGTCGGCAAGTCCACGCTCGTCAACCGGATCCTGGGCCGCCGCGAGGCGGTCGTCGAGGACGTTCCGGGAGTCACCCGCGACCGCGTGTCCTACGACGCCACCTGGGCGGGGCGGGCCTTCACCGTCGTCGACACCGGCGGCTGGGACCCCGACGCCCGGGGGCTCGCCGAGCGGATCAAGGCCCAGGCCGAGGTCGCGGTCGGCCTGGCCGACGCGGTGATGTTCGTCGTCGACGCCACCGTCGGCATCACCGATGCCGACGAGTCCGTCGTCCGCGTGCTGCGCGCCTCCAAGAAGCCGGTGATCCTCGCGGCCAACAAGGTCGACGACCAGCGTGCCGAGGCCGAGGCCTACGGGCTCTGGAACCTCGGGCTGGGCGAGCCCTATCCCGTCTCGGCCCTGCACGGCCGCGGTTCGGGTGACCTGCTCGACGCCATCCTCGCGGTGCTTCCCGAGCCGCCGGAGCAGTCCTTCGAGCACGAGGCCGGCCCGCGCCGCGTCGCCATCGTCGGCAGACCCAACGTCGGCAAGTCCTCGCTCCTGAACAAGCTGGCCGGCTCCGAGCGGGTCGTCGTCGACTCCGTCGCCGGCACCACCGTCGACCCGGTCGACGAGCTGGTCTCGCTGGGGGGTCGCGAGTGGCGGTTCATCGACACCGCCGGCATCCGGAAGCGGGTCAAGGAGGCCTCGGGCCACGAGTTCTACGCCTCGCTGCGCACCTCCACCGCGATCGACCGGGCCGAGGTGGCCGTCCTGGTCCTCGACGCCGACCAGTCGATCTCCGAGCAGGACGTGCGGATCCTCCAGACCGTCCGCGAGGCCGGTCGCGCCCTGGTGATCGCGTTCAACAAGTGGGACCTCGTCGACGAGGAGCGCCGCCACTACCTCGAGCGCGAGGTCGAGCGCGAGCTCGTCCAGGTGCAGTGGGCACCGCGGATCAACATCACCGCCCGCACCGGCTGGCACGTCGACCGGCTCGTCGTGGCCCTCGACAAGGCACTGGAGGGCTGGGAGACGCGAGTCTCGACCGGCGCCCTCAACTCGTTCCTCGGCCGCCTGGTAGCCGAGCACCCGCACCCGGTGCGGAGCGGCAAGCAGCCGAAGATCATGTTCGCGACACAGCCCTCCACCGCGCCTCCCACGTTCGTGCTCTTCACCTCCGGCAAGCTCGACGCGGGCTATGAGCGCTACATCGAGCGCCGCCTGCGCGAGGACTTCGGATTCGTCGGTACGCCGATCGTGCTCACCCAGCGGGTTCGGGAGAAGCGCAAGCGCTGAGCGTGCGTCGTCAACGCACGCATCCGCGCCCACGGAAATCCGGGGACCCGCCTGCGGCTGCGTGAGACCATGCGCGGCATGGTGACCATGGATCAGGTGCTCGGCTTCGGCCTGGTCGCGCTCGTCCTGATCGCGATCCCCGGCCCGAGCGTCGTCTTCACCGTCGGCCGCGCGCTGACCTACGGGCGCGCCGTCGCGCTCACCACCGTGCTCGGCAACTCGTTCGGACTGCTCGCTGCCCTCGTCCTCGTGTCGGTCGGGCTCGGCGACCTCGTCGCGACCTCCGACACGGCCTTCGAGGTGCTCAAGCTCGGCGGTGCGGCGTACCTGGTCTGGCTGGGCATCCAGGCGCTGCGTCACCGCGAGCCGATCGACGTGCATGGTGAGCCCGGCCCGGCCGTACACGGCCCGACCGCCTTCCGGCAGGGCTTCGTGGTCGGGTTCACCAACCCGAAGGCCTACGTGATCTTCGCGGCGGTGCTGCCTCAGTTCATCGACCGTGAGCGTGGCCACGGGACGATGCAGATGTTGCTGCTCGGGCTGATCGCCTTCCTGATCGGGCTGGTCTCCGACAGCGTGTGGGCGCTGCTGGCCAGCCAGCTGCGACGTTGGTTCCGGGCCTCCCCTGCTCGAGGCCGCGCCCTCGGCACGGTGGGCGGGGTGTCGATGATCGGGCTCGGCGTGGCCGTCGCAGTGACGGGTAGAGCCGACACGTGAGGGTCCGGGGGGTGGCACTAGGGCTGGCCCTGGCGCTCGCGGTCAGCGGGGCGACGTACGCCGCGGGCTCCTCGTCGTCGGCGGTGACGACGACGAGGCGACCCGTCGGGGGCACCCACTGTCCGACCTTCCCGGCCGACAACTACTGGCACGCCGACATCAGCCACCTCCCGGTCCACCCACGGAGTCGACAGTGGCTCTCCCACATGAGCACCTCGGTCGACCTGCACCCCGACTTCGGACCCTCGTTCGGCGACGGCCCGAACTACGGGATCCCGGTCACCGTGGTCGGTGGTGCCCACCAGAAGGTCAAGGTGCACTTCCAGTACGCGAGCGAGAGCGACCACGTCCGCTACCCGCTGGGCAGCGACACCCGGATCGAGGGGGGCCGGCGATCCGATGGCGACCGCCACGCGATCGTCGTCGACCGCAGCACCTGCAGGCTCTACGAGACCTTCGCGACCCAGCAGCGGACGGGCCGTTGGTTCGCCGGCTCGGGAGCGGTCTGGTCGCTCACCTCCGACCGGCTGCGCCCGAACGGGTGGACCTCCGCCGACGCCGCCGGCCTGCCGATCCTGCCCGGCCTGCTGCGGTGGAACGAGGTCAAGAACCGCGACATCGACCACGCGATCCGGTTCACCACCGACATCACGTCGACGTACCACCTCTGGCCGGCCCGGCACGACGCCGGGCTCGCGCTCGAGCCATGCCTACCCGCCGATGGGTGCCCGCTTCCGGCTGCGCGCGTCGTACCACCCCGCGGGCTTCGGGCCGCGGGCGATGGCGGTGGTCCGGGCGATGAAGACCTACGGGCTGGTGCTGGCAGACAACGGCTCCCCGTGGTTCTTTCAGGGTGAGCAGAACGCGCACTGGCCGATCTCGCTGATCGAGGCCCTCAAGCAGATCCCGGCCAACAAGTTCGTCGCCGTCGACACCTCGTCGCTGAAGGTCTCGACCGGGAGCGGCGCGACGAGATAGCCCCACCCGGACACGCGGGGCTCGTGTGGGTCAGCCCTCCAGGGCTGCATCCAGGGTGATGTCGACGCCGGTGAGCGCCTTGCTGACCGGGCAGCCGGCCTTCGCGTCCTGTGCGGCCTTCTCGAAGCCGGCGGCGTCGAGGCCCTCCACCTCACCGCGGACGGTCAGCACGATGCCGGTGAGTCGGAAGCCGCCCGCCGGGTCGGGGCCGAGCGAGACGTCGGCCTGGACGTCGAGCGCGACCGGCGTGCCACCGGCGGCGGCGATGTTCCCGGACAGCTGCATGGCGAAGCAGGACGAGTGCGCGGCGGCGATCAGCTCCTCGGGACTGGTCGTGCCGTCGGCGCTCTCCGCCGCCCGCTTGGGGAAGGAGACGTCGTACGTCGCGATCTTCGAGCTGGTCAGCTCGACCTGGCCGGAGCCCTGCTCGAGAGTGCCGGTCCAGGCAGTGCGTGCGGTGCGGGTGGGCATGCGAACTCCTCACGTCGGAAGTGCGGACACTCGCGCAACATCGCCGGCGCGGGGTCGCATTCCCCGGCCGCGTGTCGGGAAGGTCAGCGCTTGTGGGGGAGCTGGCTGTGGCGCACGGCCCCGGCCAGCGCGACCGTCGCGAAGGAGTAGATGAAGTAGAAGGGCGAATGGATCATCGCGCTGAGCGCCAAGCAGAGGAGCGCACAGAACAGGAAGATGTTCGCGATGGTGAGGTTGGTCATGGCGGATCCTCGCGGCAGCACCCACCGACGTCTGAGCCACGCCGATCGGGCGTATCGATCCTCTTCCCTTCCGGGGCGAGTTTCAAACCCCCATTTGAGGGGGGTCAGGCCACCGGGCCGGCGATCAGCGTGACCGTGGCGATGTGGGAGGTGCCGGAGGAGTCGGTCCAGACCAGCCGGACGCTGTCGCCGGGGGAGTAGGCCCGGATCGCCTGCCGCAGACCGGCCGCGGTGCTGACGCTGACGTCGCCGACCCGGGTGATGCGGTCGCCGGCGCCGATACCGGCTTGTGCGGCAGGCGTGCCGGGGTAGGCGTCGCCCACCGTCGTGCCCGAGTCGGCGAGCCCGACGCCGAGGAAGGCGGGGCTGCCGTACTCGTAGCGGGCGTTCTCGGTGCCGTTCTCGAGGTCGTCGGCGATGCTGACCACCTGGGCGATCGGGACGGCGTAGCCGACGACGTCGCTGCCCCCGGACGAGGCTGCGGTGGTCATGCCCACGACGTCGCCCTGGTCGTCGTACGTCGCGCCGCCGGAGTCGCCGGCGATCACGTCGCTGCTGATCTGGATCAGGCCGCTGAGCTTCTCGCTGGCGCTGCCGTCCTCGTTGCGGGTGGTGATGCTCTGGTCGAGGGCGGTCACCGTGCCGGACGCGCTGCTGAAGGTGCTCGCGGAGCCGCCCGCGTCGCCGACGGCGGTGACGCCGTCGCCGACCGCGGCGGCCGTGGTGGCGGGCTGGACGACCGAGAGCCCGTTCGCGTTGTCGAGCTGGAGCACTGCCACGTCGTCCTTGGCGTCCGTGCCGACCACGGTCGCGCGGTAGGTCTGCCCGGTGCTCATCACCGTGACCCGGATCGTGGTGGCGCCCTCCACGACGTGGTGGTTGGTGACGACCTCGCCGGTGCTGGTGAGGATCATGCCCGTCCCGGCGGCCTTGCCGCCCTGGTACTTCAGCGTGGTGGCGATCCGCACCAGGCCGGTGAGCTGGCCGTCGGTGGCCGGGGTGCCGGACGACGAGTCGAACGGCGCACCACCCTCTTGGCCCGGTCCGCTGAACGGCGCACCTCCGAAGGGAGCCGCGCCACCCTCGCCGAGGCCCGGACGCTGCCCGAAGGCGTAGCCACCGCGGGCCGGACCTCCGGCGGAGTCCGAGCCGCCACGATGGTGGCCGAGCGCGAACCCGGCACCGCCGGCGGCGAGCACCAGGGCGACCGCAGTGCCCGCGGCGAGGAGGCGCGGGCGGGTACGCCCCGGCTCGGGCGCAGCCGGGGGAGCCGCCGGGGGAGCCGCATCGCGGGGGAGTCGCGGGGGGCAGCATCGGTCCGGCGTAGGGAGACGGAGGCGGCGTAGGGGCGCCGTCGTACGGCGAAGGGGACGGCGGGGTCGGGGCGTCGTGCTCGTCCATGGGCTCTCCTTCTCGCTGCATGTACCCATCCAGCACCCCATTCCAGTGAGAACCCTGTGAGTCGTCTAGGAAGCCGGTGTCGTGATGCCAAGAAGATCCTGAACGCCGTTCAGCCGCGCGCGTCCGCGGGACCCGGGCGGATTCGGGAGCCCCGACCACCTGCGGTAGCCTTCACACCGCCCAGCGGCGGTCACCGCCCCGGGCATCGGGCTGTGGCGCAGTTTGGTAGCGCACTTGACTGGGGGTCAAGGGGTCGCAGGTTCAAATCCTGTCAGCCCGACCGAGAAACCGCCTCTGACCTGCGGAAACGCAGATCAGAGGGGTTTCGGATTTGAACCGCTTTTCCGGGGTCCCTACTTATTCCGCAAGAAGTCGTTGGTTCAAGACTCCGTAAGGTGTGCCTGATCTGCGGGAACGTGACCGGCGCCCGGGTTGCCGTCGGCGCTATGCCCCATATATTCACCAAGTATTGGGCCGCGCTGCTGACCCACACAGCCGCCGTGTTCAGGCCTGGGCGCGTCAGATCGGACTGGACGTTCAATGCAGCCACCTGCATGGCACGGGCCTGCGACCCGGAGGTCAGAGTTGCCGCGGTTGCCACATGGGTCCGCCGCGCGAGAGCGGGTTGACCAGAGTCCAGAGGTCGGAGGTCGGAGGTCGAGGTTCAAATCCTGCCCCCGCTACGAATTTCAGGCTCGGAGATCGTGGATCTCGGAGCCTGAAAGCCTTTGAGATCTGATCAGACAGCCAGAAACCGGCTAGCCAAAGACCGCCGGGTGGAGGCCTCCGGCATCTAGACTTGCCGAGTTGCGGGACAGAAGGCGCCGAACCGGAGGATGCCGTGGCTGAGTGGTGGGAGGACGAGGAGCCGCCCGAAATCGAGGAAGAGGCCCCAACCAGTGAGGGGGGTCTCCTCGGAGCAGCGGTCGTCTTGGGCGGCCTGGCTTTTCTCGCAGGGGGCTTAGACCGCTCGCGACGGCGCGAGGAGCGGCGGGCGGAGGCCTTGGTAGCCGCGAACGAGGAGCTCAGGAGGCGTCAGGAACGGCGTGAAGCCGCCCTCCGCAACGCCGCAAGGGTGCACAGGTATCTGGCCGCGCGCACCCATCGGTACCAGGCGCTCATTGCTGGTCTTTGCTCCGCAGTGGGGGCGATCTTCCTCGTCGTATTCTTTGCTCACGACACGAGGGTCAGTGAAAAGGGGCACCTCTGGTGGAAGGAGCGGACCGTCACCGAGATCTCGGTTGGCGACAGGCTGCCGTTGCTGCTGATCGGCTGCACATTCCTCCTCGTCGCGGCTTGCCTTGCCTTCTTCGCTATTAGAGGGAAGCGGCGTTACGAATCCAACGTCGGTGCGATAGCGGACGCGAGGGCGGAACAGCAGAAGCGTGCCAAGGCGCGGGCCTTGGCCGAGCGCGATCCCCAACTCGCTCGTGAACTCCGAATCGGACGTCCTGATCTCGCGCATCCGTATGACGACGGCGGACTCGTCGACGTCAACGGCACCCCGGCAGATGTGCTCGCAGTCGTTCTTGACCTCAGCGTCGAGGATGCTGCGCGCATCGTGGAGGCTCGACGTCATTTGGGTCGTTTCGATATGGCCGAGGACCTGATGAACATAGTTGGACTCGAGCCAGCAACCTTTGACCGGGTGCGTCACCGGATCCTCCTCATGTGACCCACGTGAGTCCTGGGGTGGACTGACGAATTTCTGCGCGAATATTCCCCAGGTATTCGGTCAAACCGAGCAATGTGACTCCTCACCGCCTCAATGGCTGCCGGGCGTGAGGCAGCCGTTTCCACAGGTCACAGCAATGATCCGCTAGACGTGGCAAGGCCATGGGGCGCGCGCGCTTGAACAAGATGTCCCAGGCTCTCCGGCTCGTGGGCGCAGATATGTCCCTCGATGTCGCGGGGGCGGTCACAGCGCTGGGTTCAGCGATCAAGTTCGCGCCCGATGCGGACATCGTCTCCATCGCGGAGGGTTACAAAGCGCGCCGAGAGCAGCAGATCCACGATCTGATCCTGGGCGTTGAGTCTGACGAACTTGGCTCGTGAGCCAGCGGCGGCACTCATGAGTTTGTCTTGCCCTGAGAGGAGCTGCCGGACAGCATCATGAAGCCCACGATCACCACGAGGGGCCACAGGAACAGCCCACCAAATAGTGCAACGAAGGCGGCCGTCCCATCGCCGGTCTTGCCGCTGACCAGGTTGAGATGGCCCTGTTCGAGTTCTCTCTTGACGGGTCTGTGGTGCCGGTCAACGGCTCGGGCAAGCGCCTGTTCGACAACCCAGCGCCCGGTCGCACGGTTCGCTGAGCCCTGGGCGAGCAATCCTGTCGAACTCCGACCCATGTTCCGTCATCGCGGCGAAGTGACGCGGGTCCGATCGTGCCGACAGCCGGCGGTATGACTCACGTTAGGAAGGTGCCGGACAGCGGCAGTAGCGTGCGCCTCGGCGCGCACGCAGAGCGGCATGAGCGGTCGCTACCGCGGGGACGCTGTTTCCACCCTTGGCGGGCTGCCGAGCCCTACACTCCGGGCCATGTCGAGCGTTCGGGACCAGTTGCAGGTGGCGTCGGGGTACGCCGGGTTCGCGCTGCGCGGGGAGGGGGACATCGAGCCGCCCGACGGCGAGCAGATCGACTCCAGCCTGGTGCAGGTTGTAGACGTCAACGGCGACACCGAGGTGTGGGTGAAGGCCGGGTCGCAGTGGGGCCCCTACGACGTGGTCATCGAGCAGCTCTCGTCCCCTCCACCGCCTGCGGGCGAAGAGTGGGAAGACGTGGTCGAGTTGAGTCTGCGCGCTGGCTCGGGGCTGGCGGTGATGGACATCGAGGACACCGACCCGTTGGCCTGGGTGACCGGTCGTGCCGGTGAGTTCCGGATCCGGATCTGGGCACGTGGCCGGGCTGAGGGTCAGCGCCTCGCCATGTCGTCGGACGCAGACGACGACCTCCTGCCGGTCGAGCACTTCCTCCTGCAGTCTTGGGAGGAACCTCTGGCCGTTCATGTCGTGGTCCGGCTGGATTCCCCCCTGCTGACCGAGGAGGAGGGCAACCCCAAGCCGGCCGGGGACGAGTTGGGCCGGGAGGCTGCTCGTGCGATCGGCCGTGACGTCGACCGCGCCTCAGGCAGTCGGGTGCTGTCGGGCCAGACCGGATCCATCGCCGTCAGCGGCACGGTCACGGGGACCCGCCGCCGCCTGTTCCGGATGCTTGATGCCGTCTGCGGTGCGCCTGGCGGGTACATGGGTGGGGGCAGCTCAGCGTTCGAGGTTGGAGCGGTCTACTCATGGCACAGCCTCACGCCCCTTTCGGAGGGAGGTGACAGGTTCACCGGCGAGGGAGATCTGGACCAGATGATCCTCGAGTTCGACTCACCTGCGTACTTGGTCCTGTCGTGGGCGTGGATCAAAAACGGCCCAAGCTCCGAAAACCCGCTCGAAGGCGCGACCCCTTTCCTGCCGGAGCCCACCGTCGTGCGTTTCGACCTCGCCGAGGTCACCGCCGCCGACGGCGGGAAGCAGACCACCGTTCAGGTTCGACACGGCGGCTTGCCCCTGGAGTGGCTGGACGACATGAGGACGTATTGGAGCTGGATCCTCGCGCTCGCCGAGGTGAACGGGTTCGGCCTGCGCTGACCCGCTCCCACGGAAGGCACGCTCATCGGCTGAGAGTTACGTTCCAGCTGCGCCGACAGCCGGCGGTATGACTCATCTGAGCGTGCGGGCACTCAGGCGGGATATGGTCAGTTATGGCGAAGCTCCGGTACTTCGGACCTTGTCCGACATGCGTAGTCGGCTGGCGACCGCGTTCGCCTTCATCGCGTTCGCCCCAGTTGGATTGGCGATTCTGCTCGCGTTCCCTGCCATGACCGGCCAGGACGTTCCCTGGGCCTGGATCGGTGGGTTGTTATGTGTGGCCGTCATGGGCATGGTGATGTTCGCACTGGTCGACAGCCCGAGCTGGCGACAAGACGCCCCCGACACTTCCAGCGCACCAACCACGGCGGGCGCCGACCAACGGCTCCTTGCAGGCGACGGCGCCGAGGCCAATGAAGCGGATCTCTCGGTGGAACAGGGTCTCTGGAGGGAACTCTGGGCCACGGCCCAGCGCTCGGATGCATCCGTCCCTCCGTACGGGGTGCGGCCATATTGGACCCCGGCCGCCGACGGGTCGTGGGCTTCGGTCACCATGCTGGCGTGCAAGGGAGTGGCTATGCGGCTCCGGGCAGCCGAAAGCGACCGCATCGATTCGAGTTCGCTCGCCATCCTCGCAAACGACCCCGACGGTCGCGTTCGAGCAGCAGCCACGGCGAACCTGGCGAAACGCTGACCCCCCACGGTTCGGCGGCGCGAACTACCGACAGCGTCAGCCGGCTCCCTCCCATTTGGGTCCGCCTCGCCACAACTCGCGCGGCGAAGTGACGTACATCCGTGACTCGCCGCCGGTACGGAGCTCGCTAGATGATCTTCTCGAGAACCATGGTTGCCTGGATCCTGTCGCCGCCACCCAGATGAGCCGGCGCCGGCGGAGGTGGTAGGGCAGAGCATCGGCGTGGCCTTCTGTGTCGGGGTGGTCACGACTCAGGTGTGCTCGGGTGCCCTGGTTAGGTTCGAGATTCGAGCGAAAGGGTCGGAGGCCGACGCTAGCGTTCGCCTGTGCGCAGGTCAGATGTGGTGTTCAAGGGTCACCGCGGAAGGGCGTTCTGGTGTGCCGTCACCACCCCGCAAGAGCGAACCCTGGTGGTTCAGGGGCTCCTCGACGACATCGCTCCCGAGGCCCACGGACCTCGGTTGCTCACGTCCAACCCCGCACTCGTGAGCAACCTCTGGTCGTACGCCAAGCAAGAGAAGCTGGCGCGGCTGACTCGAAGCGAGGAGAAGCGCAGGGCTCACAAGAAGGCCGCCAAGTAGTTCCTGTCGATGGCAAGAGTGCTGGCGAGCGACGTCGAGATGTTGACTGACAGGGCACGCGACGGCTGGTGCTCGGAGTGTCTGACGTACTCCAGTCACACCAAGGTCGGGTCTCCGATCTACACAAGCGACGTCTACCTGTGCAGCGCATGCGGGGGCCGAACGAGAGTGTGCCCGGCGCCAGGGTGCCGCACTATGGCAGCGCGAGGACCGATCGGGATTCGTGGTCCCAGGTACTGCGAGCACCGTCACGACATTCCGGGATTTGAGAAGGCGTCGTCGTCGATCGACGACCTCGCGAACTACCAGACCCTCTTGACGTTCGAGAGGAAGAACTTCGCAGCGGTCACCGCGGTTGGTACTGTCGCGGCCGTCATCACGGCAGGAACGGCTGTGACAATAGCGTCGGGAGGAACGGGCCTACCCGCGGCCGTCGGTGGGGCGATCGGCTCGCTTCAGGGGCTCACTGGCGCAGCAGCAGTCAGCAGCGGCCTGGCCACCCTGGGAGGCGGCTCCCTCGCAGCCGGGGGCCTCGGCATGGCTGGTGGGACCCTCGTCGTTGCGGCCGGAGGAAGTGCCCGCGCGGGCGGGCCGGGGCACGCCTCATGTCGGCCTACGTTGGAGATGTTAAGCCATTCCGCATCGAGAAGATTCACGACGGTGCAGCGACTCCCGTCATCTTCGCCACGGCTTCCTTACTCAAGGAACGTCCAAAGCGCATCAGTGGCAGGAGGCGCTCGTCGCACGCTATCCAGACTCGCCCATTTACGAAGTCCACTGGGGCAGCAAAGACCTCAACAGACTCGCAATGGTTGTCGCGCCGCAGAAGGCGCTGATGAGGGCCGGGAAAAAGGGCGGCAAGTCTGTCGCCAAGAGGGGCTCCAAGGCACTCGCCGCGAAGGCGAATGTTTGGGTGACAGTGCCCTCGGTAGTGGCGGGCCTCATCAGAGAATCCGTGGCACACGGCCAAGAGCCGGGCCGACAAGACAGGTGTCCCGTTGGCGAGCCTCATCGCACCTACCGAGGCTGATCCTACGTCCTGGCCGGGCATAGCCTGGGTGGCCGAGTCATGGCGGTCGCGGCGGAGACTCTTGCGACGAGCGCAGAAGCACCACGCGTCAGGGAGATGCACCTGCTCGGTGCGGCCCTGGGTGCAAAAGGCGACTGGCACGCACTTAGCAACGCTGTTGAGGAGAAGCTGTACAACTACCACTCCGTGAACGACCGGATCTTGAGGTTTCTCTACACGACGGCGCAGGCGGGCAGCGTGGCGGTCTGGGCAACAAGGGGTTCGGCTCTGCCGGCACCAACATCAAGGACGTCGACGGGTCCAAGCTCGTGAAGGGACACGGCGAGATTGGGGCGCAGTCACGCTCAGGTAGCTGTTATCGCCGCCGCCCAGGGCGAGGCCTGGCAGAGTGCGAGTGAGTTCGCCCTAGAGTTTCAGAAGAGATCGCGTTGCCGGGGTAGCCCAAACTGGGCGAAGTGGGACACCGCGGTGCGTGTTGCCGACGTCCGGCTCCGGTGATGCGTTCAGGCAGGGACTCCGAAGCGGGCTGTAGCCTCTTCGCCAAATCGCGCTGCCGCGACTAACAATCCGCATGGTCTCGTGTCTTGGGCCGTGGTGATGTACTGCGCAGCGCCGCGAGCGTGCCGCACTTATTCCCCATGTATTCGGTCAGAAGGCCGCTTTCGCGGTCAAGGCGGAGCAAGGGGCGGGTCGACTAGGCGCGATGTTTGCGCAGGTCAGCGCATGTTTGCGCAAACGACGACAAATCTGTCGCGGCCCTTGTCGATGGACAAGGGGTCGCAGGTTCAAATCCTGTCAGCCCGACTCAAAAATTGCCTCTGACCTGCGGCAATGCAGGTCAGAGGCGGCCCGGGATTTGAGCAAACGGCTGCAGGTCGCAGGGTTGATTTCCGGCAGGTTGGTCACCGGAACCGCCTCTGACCTGCGCAAACGCTAGGTCGCGGCTGGTTGAGCAGGTGAGTCCTCGGGAGGCTGTCCGCACCTATTCCCGAAGTATTCGCGGATGCCTCCTGCTGATCGCGCGCCGGTGTGTTCGTCCCACGGCCGAGCCGACGCTGCTGGATGAGCCGCGTGTGAAGCCGCGCGTCCCGTTCGGAGCCGTAGAGCCGAACGATGAGGGGTTTCGCGGGGGGAGCGGTAAGGGAGACCCCTACCTGCCAGACCGGAGCGACCTAAGGCCGTCAAAGGTCGGGGTCCCCAAACTAGACGTCTCTGGGGTTGGCGAGGATTCACATCGCCGCAGGTCAGCTCATCGAGCGTCGGGTAGCTCCCCGCGACAGAGCGGAAGCGCTTAAGCGTGGGACCGACGACATCAAGGTCATCCTGGACTTCGAGGCATGAGGATCTGCGTCTCGGTGGAGGGGTCCTTTGGCCCTACGCCGCCCGACCGCTGCTCACTACGTTGCGAGCGGAACAGAGGTTGAACCTGACCCAGCGACCCCGTGATGTCGGCGGTCACCCGATTGGGTTCGGATGGATCCACGCCCGGTTCGCCGCACCGGTGGCGATGCTTTCCCGGCTCGTGTGTCCGTTGCAACCTCCCGAACAGAGGGAGTATTCACGTGCCGAGGATGTTGCGCCGTGCAGCGGTGTTGGGGACGACGGCGCATGTCGCGTCGAACCGGGGACAGGCCAAGGCTGAGGCTGCGGCCCAGCAGCAGGCACCTCCGCCGCAAGCGGCGGCTCCGGAGGCAGCGCCGGAGGCTCCCGCGCAGACCTCCACGGATTCCTATGCGGACCTGATGAAGCTCAAGGAGCTCTTCGACGCTGGTGTGCTGACTCAGGCCGAGTTCGACGAGCAGAAGCAGAAGATCCTCAACGCTTGATCGCCTAGCGGCCAGGCCCACCTCTCATCTCGTTCGGGCGAGCTTCGCCCACACCACCCCAGGAGTGCACATGCCCATGGACCCGTACAGCTACTCGTCGTGAGCTTCCCGAGCCGAACCTGCACGGTGAGGTTCTCGAGGAGCTGCGGCGCCTGCGCGACAGCGACACCATCCGCCTGATCGATGCCTTGGCGGTTCAGAAGGGCTCCGACGGCAGTCTCGAGGCTGTGCAGTGGAGCGACCTGTCGGTCGAGGAGTCCGAAGAGTTCGGCGCCACCGTGGGCGCGCTGCTCGGTCTCGGCCTCGCAGGCGATGAGGGCATGGAAGCCGGGGCCGTCGCCGGCTTCGAGGCCGGCGCCGACGGCCACGTGATCGACGAGTCGAAGGGTCTGGATCTCGCGGACCTATCGAGCCCGGTGCGGTGGCTGCGGTCGCGCTGATCGAGCACCTGTGGGCCGGCCCGCTGCGGTCCGCGATCACCCGAGCGGGCGGCGTCCCGGTCAGCGACGCCTGGGTGCACCCACTCGACCTCGTCGAGATCGGTCTCCTCGCCTCCGACGAGCTCGAGCCCGCCTGATCAGCGTGCCGAGCGCTCCTCGACCACGGCGTCGCCTTGGCGGCGGTTTCCGTCAGCGATCACCGTTGCGGTGTCGGATGGCGCTGAACGGTAGGAGGATAAACAGGGCGAGCGCGAGATAGCCGAACACGGCGACAATCGGCAGGAACAGCCCCAACACGATCATCGCGACGTAGACGCCCAGCGTGGGTGTGAGCCGCTTGGTCAGGGTCTGCACGTCCTGGTCGGCCCAGATCGGGTCGCACGAGCCGCGCACCGACGGCGTAGCGCCAGGTGACCGACACCATGATCAGCGCCAGCAACAGGTTGATCCCGTACACGGTCGCCGCGACCCGCTCGGGTTCTCGTTCGTCGGCGAATTCGGCCAGCAACTTCGTCGGGAACGGCAGGAACGACACCACAAGGAGGAGAAGCAGGTTCAACCGGATGAACACCGAGTCGGCATGGTCGAGGTACTCGGTGATCACGGTGTGGGCGAACCAGACCGCGCCGATCGTCGCGAAGCTCACCAGGTAGCCCAGGTACGACGGCCACTGGTCACCCAGCGCACGGAGGAGATCCTCCCCGGAGCCAGCGGGGACCGCGATCTCCAGCACCAACAGCGTGACCGCGATGGCGAACACGCCGTCGCTGAACGCCTCCATGCGCCCGGTCCGGTAGCCGGTTGGCGTGCGCGGTTCCGACTCGTCAGGCATGGCGGCTCCCTCAAGGCCCGAGAGGTTACTC
>CAWFVO010000010.1:0-26623 GCA_963819295.1 uncultured Actinomycetota bacterium | reverse complement strand
CCGCACCAGACCCCTGACCCGCAAAAACGCAGATTCAAGGGGTGATTGGTCCGCAGATAGTCCGCAAGAAGATCTGCGCGGCGAGCACCGCCCATTCGGCTCTGAGCCGTCCCTCCGGTGAGCAACCTTGCGCAGCGTGGCGACGACTGTCGCCGCCACCCATCGTGATTCGGTGGCACGCACGGAGGGTGGAGAGGAGGTGGCCTTGCAACTGGACGCTGGTGACTCTGGCCGAGCACTACGGAGTGCTCGCCGACGGAGGGGTCGGGGATGTCGAATGGCAAGATGGCCGAGCTCTGGATCCACCCGCAGTGAGATCTGGGACCTGGCTGACGGTCGAGATCCAGCCCTGTTCACCGTGCCACGGGCAGGAGTGCGTCAGATCGATTTGAGCGACTGAGCCGCGTCACTACGACTGGCACCTAGGACCGAGTCGATCGCCTCGCGGGTGCGATCGTCGGAGTCGGGCCACAGGTGGCTGTAGGTATCCAACGTCTCGGCAGCGGAGGCGTGCCCCAGCCTGGCCTGACTCGTCTTCACAGACTCGCCGAACCTGATGAGCAGCGAAGCGTAATCGTGACGGAGAGCCTGGACACCGGGACCGGTTGACTCACTCAACCCAGCGACCTTGGCGGCTGGTCGCCAGATGTGGCCAAATGCTTGGCGCGTGATCGGTCGCCCGTCGAGGGTGAAGACCAAGTCCTCGTCACGTATCTCGCGTAGCCTCTCCGATGCTGGTTGGCCGTGGGCTGGCGGGCATCGCCCATGCGCGGGCCTTCCGGGTGTACGTTGAAGAACGCCTGCCTTACGGGGGTAGCAGTCCCGTAGCCCACCCGGTGCCACAAAGCCGCTCGGTGGCAAGCCGCACCACTGCCCTAGACCTTGGTAGCCGAAGTCTCGGACTGTCCAAGAGGGATCTCCGTCCTATGACGGCACGTGCGTATCTCTGGTTACGGGTGACCCTGCCCTGACCCCACAGGCTGTGCGCCCCGCTGGCCCCCCCGTACCGGCGGGGCGCACATTACGTCCACTCCCAGGGCTTGACGCCGTAGCCGGAGAAGGGGCGAGAGTGAGCTCACACCGAGTCGCCGAGGCCCTGTACTGCTCCGCTGGGGACTGCCTCGCGGAGGCCGTCGTGTTCGGCCACGTCACGATCCGGGTGAGCCGGCTCGACGTTGCCCACCCCGACGCACTGCAAACGTTCACCCTCCCCCTCTGCCCGCATCACGCTGTCGTGCTGGGTAGGGACAATGCTCTTGTGGACTTCGGCAACGGAGCCTAGTGACAGGCCTGTCGAACGCGCGACGCCTCCGGGCGGCAGGGTGCCCCGGGTTGTGTCGCCCCGTGCAGCGCGGGGCGCACCAAATTCTGTCCGTAGCCAAAGCGCCATGGCGCGTCCTACTCTCGGGACCTTCATGAGCGCCGCCGCAGAGACGGCCCGGGGCATGACAACGCGACGTCCGCTGGAGACCCGAGACTCCGGCGGGGGTCTCTCGCTTCGAACATGCCCACCCGTCCCGGGTCAGGGTAGGGCCACCGGTCACCGGGCACCGGGCACCGGGCGAATGGAACCTCCCCCGGTCCCGATGCAGAGGTCGGCCTGGATTTCTAGATCGGGGCGGTCAGGAGAATCGGCAGGTCCGCGATGACGTTGCGGATCTCGACCGTCAGTTCGCGGGTGGTCGGTCGTGCGGTTCCGGGCATCTGAGCCAACCTTCATGGTCGGCCGTCAGACGCCGACAGCTCGAGTGTGGTCCGGACCTGCCGCGCGCGACAGGGCCGAAAGGCTGTCGCTCGTGCGTTTCGCTCCTGCGCATGGAACTGGAGCGGCAATTCACGGACTCCGCCACCGGGCGCCTGACCTCGCCCATGTGTCTCATGCCACCATGCAAGGTGTTCCAGGTCGAAGAGGGAGGCGGGTCATGGCGGTCGAGGATCTCCTGGCACATCAGCGTGCCGAGGTGCTGGACGAGGCGTTTGAAGGACTGAGTCGGTCTCACCCAGCTCACTACGAGCGCTCCGGAGACGAACTCACCCGCGAGCGCCTCGCCGAGTTGTTCGAGATTGTCGTCACCGCTCTCCGGGACCGCCAGCTTGAGCCGGTTGCCCGCTACTGCGAGGCAGTTGCGGCGCAGCGGTTCGAATCCGGGTTCGGAATCGCTGAGGTCCAGACGGCATTCAACGTGATGGAAGAGACGATCTGGAGACGCGTGGTCGCCGGCGTGCGCGCCGACGAGCTCGCCGAGGCCCTCGGTCTGGTGGGTACTGTCCTGGGGTTCGCTAAGGACGTCCTGGCGAGGCGGTATGTCTCCCTCGCGTCTCAGCGTCATGTTCCCAGCCTTGACCTGACCGCGTTGTTCTCCGGCGTCGAGAACTGATCGCGTCCACCGACCGGTTGCTAGGTCCTGGTGAGGCGAGACGACAGGGACACAAGTGCGCGCTCCGGCCACTGGCTGGTCCACACACCTGCCGCTGTGTTGAAGTGACCTCGTTCAGACGTCACAAGCAGCCGGTGCGGTTCGACCACGCCCTCACCTGCCACGGGGTGTGGTGGAGATCTGCCGACGGACTGGCGCGACGGTGAGTCAGGGAACGAGGCTCTCAAGTCTCATCGGTCTCGTCTTCGGCGTCGTCCCCAGTCAGAGCAAGCCGATCGTCACGGGATGCGGTGCGATCATCCTTCGCGTGCCCGCGGTCGAGCATGGCGTTGCGGCGTTCGGGCCAGTCGCCGCCGTACCCCTGTTCGCCCTGGGGGGCCAGCAATTCGGCGAGATCGTGGTCGTTCTCGCGCTTGTCGGCGGCGCCATCTCGGGCATCGGCGGTGGCGTCACGCTCGTCGGCAGCGTCCAGGATCACGTGGGCCGCTTCCATGCGCTCCGCGAGGGCGGCCTCCCGAGCCACCACGGCCGCCTCGCGCGCGTCAAGATCATCCTGGCGGTCGTCGGCCGTCGGCTCGCCTTCTTTGTCGACGGGGACCACGACAAGGAGTCAAGCACACGGTGGGAGCCGGCGCCCGGCGCGACTGCCACGAACAGCGAGCTGCGGCAGTGATCACGGGTCGTGGGCGCAGCTGGACCGCCGGGCGGCGCGAGTGCTCATGGCTGCTGCGTGGTGCAGGTGGTGCGACGCAGGCAGCGGGACGGCGGGCGCTTCTACCTGCACAGGGCCTCCGATCCGTCTAGACGGTGCTGCCTCGCGTCACTGGCGTGCCGAGGCCAGGGGGTGGCGGCTGAACCGCCGTGTCGGCAGCTCGCTCGGTCAGGTGGGTGTGTGGCTGGGTACACGTCTGGCGAGATACGCACCCGCGCTCCTGCCGGCTCTTCCACCGGCCATGGGCCACTCCCCCAGTAGGTGAAGACCGGCTCGTCCAGCAGCTGCTCCGCCACGCCCGAGCCGCCGTCCCCGAGGATCGCACCGGTTCCGCGGTCGTCTACTGCCTCTCGGGGAGTCGATCGACGAGGTCGAGAAAGTGCGGACGGGTAGAGCGGCCCCCTGTTTCGAAGACGTGGACGACGCAGCGATTAGCACATTAGCCGTCTCTTTGCTAACGTTGCAAACGCGCCACCAGCCGTCGCCCAGCGACACCGTCACTAGCAAAGGAACCTCCATGGTCACCAAGACCGAGAGCAAGAGCAGCACACCGAACTTCGCCACTGACCTTCCGTCGATGGAGGAAGCGTCTCAGCGGATCCGCGACCTCAACGAGCGGTTGATCGAGTCCACCAAGAGTGCCGGCATCGTCGCCCTCGATGCCTACGAGAAGGGGCTGCAGAGCCTGGTGGACTTCGAGACGAAGGTGGCCTCAGCCAGCCAGCTGGAGTGGGTGTCGGCAGTGGCAACTACTCATGCGAAGTTCGTGAGCGACATGAGCGCCTCTTACACCAAGGCCGCGCGCGACCTCCTGAACTGACACCTTCAATCCGGAGACGCCTGCACGCTCGCCCTCGTGACAGAGGGCGAGCGTTCGGTTGCCAGAGAAGCCATGATCCGGAACCGACTTCCGTTCGATCAGCTTGGAGGAGTTGCCCGTGTCCAGTTCGCAACGCCGTGCAGCCATCGTCACCGGCGCTGCCGGGGGCATCGGTTCGGCCATCGCCACCCGGCTCGACAAGGACGGGGTGGATGTCCTGGCCGTTGACCTGGAGACCGCCGCGTCGGAGTACTCGGGTCCCGGGGTCCCCTACGCCGCCGATCTCACGACGCGTGAAGGGAACCGGAGCGCAGTTCGTGCCGCGGTCGAGGAGTTCGGTCGGCTCGACATGATCGTCGCCAACGCCGGATTCCAACACGTTGCTCCGATTGCCGAGTTCCCGGAGGATCGCTGGGACGCACTCCTGGCACTCATGCTGACCAGCCCGTTCCTCCTGGCGAAGTACGGCTGGCCGACGCTCCTGAAGGCGCCGGAGGGTGGCCGCTTCCTGGTGATCGCCTCAGCCCACGCCCTGGTCGCGTCGCCGTTCAAGGCTGGCTACGTGGCAGCCAAGCACGGTGCCCTCGGACTGGTCAGGACGCTCGCCCTCGAGGGCGCCGACCATGGGATCACGGCCTGCGCGATTTGCCCGGGCTATGTCCGGACCGCCCTGGTTGAGAAGCAGGTCGCCGCCCAGGCCGTGGCACATGACATGTCGGAGGACGAGGTGCTGCAAGATGTGATCCTCGCCGCGCAGCCGGTCAAGCGGCTCATCGAGCCCGAGGAGGTCGCAGAGCTGGCGTCGTTCCTGCTAGGCCCGCACGGCCGGTCGTTCACCGGAGCCCCTGTCTCTATCGACCAAGGATGGACTGCACGATGAGAGCCACCACTTGCCCGCCCGGCATCGCCAACGCGGCGCTCGAGGCTCCGTTCGGCTACTACGAGGCACTCGTGCAAGGGATGACCGACTACCACGCCGGTGTCCTCGCCCGAGGGGCCGGTCCGCTCGACCTGGGTCTCGACTTCCTCACCTGGATGACCGAAGTTGTCCGACGAGAGACTCCGCGGTGGGCGACCGATCACGCGATCATCGCCGAATGGCCGATCGCCAGGTTGCGCGACTTCTCCACTTCCGTGTCCGAGGGAGCGGTCCCCACTCTGTTCCTGCCTCCCCAGGCCGGTCACGACTCGTGCATCGTCGACTACGACCCGCACCAGAGCCAGATCAGGACGGCGCTCGACTCCGGACTCACCCGCGTTCTTTCCATGGACTGGCTCGGGGCCACCGAGGAGACCAGGGACGCCTCAATCGAGGACTACGTCGGAGTCCTGGCCGAGGCTGTGACCCAGGTTGGCGGTCGGGTGAATCTGGTCGGTGACTGTCAGGGCGGATGGCTCGCGGTCATCTACGCCGCTCTCCATCCGGAGACGGTGGAGACTCTCACGATCGCCGGTGCCCCCGTGGACTTCCACGCCGGCGAGCCCTTGATCCACGACTGGATGCAGGTGCTTTCGCCGCAGCGAGACCTGAGCTTCTACCGCGCGCTCGTCGCGTACAACCGGGGCATCCTCCCGGGGGAGTTCCTGCTCGCGGGCTTCCTTGCGATGCAGCCGGCCAACGAGCTCGACCGCCAGCTCCAGCTGCTCGCCCACATCAACGAATCCGCGCACGTGAGCCGCTATCGGACCTTCGAGACCTGGTTCCAGCACACCCAGCCGATTCCGGGCGCGTTCTACCTGTGGATCGTGGAGCACCTGTTCCAGAACAACGAGCTCGTCGCGGGGACGCTGCAGGTCGGCGACCGCAGTGTCGACCTGCGCCGGATCACGTGTCCGGTGTACTTGTTGGCTGGCGAGACTGACCACATCACGCCGCCGCCGCAGGTGTGGGCGCTCGCAGATCACATCGGCACCGCGCCCGTCGACGTCCACCGCATGCAGGCGACGGGGGGCCATCTCGGTCTGTTCATGGGTCGCACGGCCTTGCGGAGTCAGTGGGCACCCCTGTTCGCCGAGCTCTCGACACGTCCCCGGCGGGACTGACCCGAGCCGAGGAGCTAGCTGTTGGCTCCTGCGGCGCGGACGCGGCGGACGGCGTTCGCGTCCACGAACCCGCGGTAGATCTCGATCAGCGCACGCCGCTGCGCTGCCGTCAGCTCGTTGGCGGCCTCGATCCGCTGGGGCAGCCCGTCGTGATCGGCATCGTCCTGCGGGGCCGGCTCGACGAACCCGGCGTCGGCGTAGAGGCGCTGCACCGAGGTCTCCAAGGATTCGGCGATCGCCGTCAGCACGGCCTCGGATGGCGCCCGCAGGCCCCGCTCGATCTGGGAGAGGTAGGGGTTCGAGATGCCGGCGGCCGCTGCGAGCTCTCGCATGGGAACGGCCGCGAGCTCGCGCTGCGCTCGGATGATCCGCCCGAGCATGAGCTGCGGAACGTCCTGGTCCGTCATGACTCCAGCCTAGTCGGCAGTCAGGCTGGAGTCCCCGAGGTGGCTACGCGGGCCAGCGCATCCGGAAGACTGGAAGTACGGTGCGATACCCCCAGGCCGAGCAGTGCGAAGGTGGTCAGGAGATGGCACTCACGCCGGTGATGTCGCGACCGACGATGAGGGTCTGGATGTGTTCGGTGCCCTCGTAGGTGTAGATCGACTCGATGTCGCTCATGTGCCTGATGACGTGGTAGTCGAGCAGGATGCCGTTTCCTCCGAGCAGGTCCCGGGCCTCGGCGATGACCTCACGCGCCTTCAGGGTGTTGTTCATCTTGGCCAGCGCGGCGATCGTGTCGGTGAGCTTTCCCTGCTCCTCGAGGCGGCTCACGCGCAGGCAGTAGAGCTGCATGGCGGTGACCTCCGCGAGCATCTTGACCAGCTGGTCTTGGACCATCTGGAAGCTCACCAGCGGCTTGCCGAACTGCTTGCGTTGCCGGGTGTAGCTCAGCGCGGCCTCATAGGCGGCCACCGCATGTCCCAGGGCCCCCCAGGCGACAGCGATGCGAGTCGAGGCGAGCACCCGCACGGCATCCTTGAAGGTGCGGGCACCGGGCAGCACGTTGGCATCGGGGACGAAGACGTCGGTGAGCGTGATGTCGGCTTGCCAGACGGCTCGGACGGACCCCTTGCCCACGATCAGGCGGGCGTCGTACCCGGGTGCGTCCTTCTCGACGAGGAATCCCTTCACGTGGCCATCGAGGGTGTCGCGAGCCCACACCACGATGACATCGGCGATGGTGCCGTTGCCGATCCAGCGCTTCTTCCCGTTCAGCCGATAACCCTCGGCGTCATGCGTCGCAGTCGTCTCCAGGGCGACGGCGTCCGAGCCGTGCTCCGGCTCGGTCAAGGCGAAGGCGCCCAGCTTGTCCAACGTTGCCATGTCGGGCAGCCAGCGTCGTTTCTGTTCCTCGGAGCCGAGCATCCAGATGGACCGCATGGCCAGCCCGGCCTGCACGGCCTGGAAGGTGCCGAGGCTGCCGTCGCCGCGGTTGAGCTCCATGTTGATCAGTCCCGCCGCGACCGGGCTCATGGGTGGGCATCCGTAGCCCACGATGCCGTCGCCGACGATGCCGAGCGCACCCATCTTCTTCACCAGAGCCCAGGGGAACTCGGCCCGTTCCCAGTAGTCGTTGATGACCGGGAGCACCTCGGTGTCCACGAAGTCTCTCGTGCGCGCCAGGTACTCCTGCTCGGCATCGGTCAGCTCGTCTCGCAGCCCGAAGTAGTCGGTGCCCAGCGACTTGCCGATGTCTGTGGTGGTCAGGGTGGTCTCGTCGTAGGTCTGGTCAGCCAACATGGTGTCCCTCATCCCTGGATCCGGCTCACGTGGCCGACCCATTCCTTTTCGCGGAGCTCGAACTTCTGGATCTTCCCTGTGGAGGTTCGCGGAAGCTGGTCGACGAATTCGATCGACTTCGGCACCTTGTACCTGGCGATGTGGGCCTGTAGGTGCGCGATCAGCTCCTTCTCGTCGACCGTGGATCCGGGCTGTCGCAGCACGAAGGCCTTGGGGCGCTCGCCCCACTTGTCGTCCGGGATGCCGATGACGGCCACCTCGCGTACCGACTCGTGCGCCTCGAGGGCGTGCTCGATCTCGAGGGTCGAGATGTTCTCGCCGCCCGAGATGACGATGTCCTTGGCTCGGTCCCTCAGCTCGACGTAACCGTCCGAGTGCTGCACGCCGAGGTCGCCCGAATGCAACCACCCCCCGAGGAACGCCTTCTCAGTTGCTTCGGTGTCGTCGAAGTAGCCCGCCATCACATTGTTGCCGCGCATCACGATCTCGCCCATGGTCCGGCCGTCGCGGGGGACGTCGTTCATGTTCTCATCGACGACGCGGACGGGGTCGGCCTGGATCATGGCCACTCCCTGGCGGGCCTGGCGTCGCGCCTGGTCGGCCGGCGGAAGGGCCGCCCAGCCCGCCTGCCACTCGTTCAGGGTGTAGGGACCGTAGAGCTCGGTCATCCCGTAGACGTGGACGATCCGCGCTCCGAGCTCGCGCATCCTCGCGATCACCGTCGGACTCGGCGCAGCTCCCGCGACAGTGGCAACGAGCTCCCGTTCCAGCGTGTGCGCCTGCGGCGCCTCGGCGATCGTCGTCAGCACCGTCGGAGCGCCGTCGAGATGGGTCACGCCTTCTTCGTCGATGAGGTGCCAGATCACGTCGGCCCGGACAGCTCGCAGGCAGACGTGGGTGGCGCCGATCCCCGTCACGGCCCACGGCGTGCACCAGCCGTTGCAGTGGAACATCGGGAGCGTCCACAGGTACACGCTCTCGGGGTCGAACCGCTGGTGGATGATCTCGCCCATGGCGTTGAGGTAGGTGCCGCGATGGGTGTACATCGCGCCCTTCGGCTGCCCGGTTGTCCCCGAGCTGTAATTGATGGAGATCAGGCTGTTCTCGTCCTGGACCGTCCAGGGCAGGGGCTCGCCGGTCCCACGCTTGAGGAACTCGTCGTAGCCGACGTATGCCGGGTCAACGGCGTGGTGTGCCGCGGGGCCGTGCAGGTCGCTGACCGCGACGATCTCGCCCACCGTCCGGAAGGACTCGATGACCGTGCTCAACGCCTGCAGATACTCCGTATCGACCACGAGTACCTTCGCGCCGGAATGGTCACAGACGTACTGAACCTCCTCGGGCGAGAGGCGCGTGTTCACGGCGACGAGCACCGCGCCAGCCAGGGGAACACCGAAGTTGGCTACCAGCATCTCGGGGATGTTCGGGACCATGTAGGCCACCCGGTCGCCGGGCTTGATGCCCGAGGCTCGCAGCGCGTCGGCCAGACGAGTGGCTTCCGCACCGAACTCGCTGTAGCTGAGCCGTCGCTCGCCGTAGGCAATTGCCGTCTTGTCGGCGAAGACGTCGGCGGAGCGTTGAAGAAATGACAGAGGAGTCAGAGCAGTGAACGAGTGAGCGGACATGGCGTACCTCCGGTGGAGCGTGTAGGTCGGTGCAATCGGGTTGGATGTCGCGGTGCTAGGAGCGGATGTACCCGCCAGGGGCGTCGCTGAGCGGTGGGTGCTCGACCGACGTTTCCGGCGGGGCGACCATCGGTCCCGCCCGCTGTGCGGCCCACTGGTCCCAGTCGGCCCACCAGGTCCCCGTGTGCTGCTCCGCGGCGAGTCGCCAGTCGGCGGCAGCGGCCGGGTTCTCCGCGGCGGCCTCGAACCAGGCCTTCGGCCCGGGCGGGTTGACGATGCCGGCGATGTGACCGCCGCTGGACAGCACGTATCGGACTTCCCCACCGAGCAGTTGGGTGGCTTCGTACGACGCGGTCCACGGCACGATGTGGTCGTTGACGGCGCCCACGACGTACGCGTCGTTCGTGATGTCGCCCAGGTTCAGGCGGCACCCGTCTAGTTCGAGCTGACCTCGCGCCAACAGGTTGTCGACGTAGAGGGAGCGCAGGTAGGACGAGTGGAGAGTGGCGGGGATCCGGGTGGTGTCGGCGTTCCACACCAAGATGTCGAACGCGGGGGGCGTCTCACCGAGAAGCCAGTTCGAGACCACATAGTTGAAGATCAGCTGGTTGGGCCGCAACACATCGAAGGTGCCAGCCATCTTCTCGCCGTCGAGGAAGCCCGAGCGCGCCATCTGCTTCTCGAGCCGAGCCACCGAGGCCTCGTCGGTGAAGACGCCGAGCGCGCCGGGCTCCCGATAGTCCAGCAACGTGTTGAGCAACGTCACGGTGCCGACTCGGTCGGGTTCCGACTGCGCCAGGTACGCCGCGGTCATCGCCGTCATCGCCCCGCCGATGCAGAGTCCGACAAGATCCACCGTCGAGGAACCGGTGATCTCGGTGATGACCTCGAGAGCTGCACACGGTCCACGTGACAGGTAATCGTCCATCGTGACGCCGTTCATGGACGCATCGCCATTGCGGTAGCTGATCGCGAACACCGTGCGCTCGTGAGTGACCGCCCACTCCAGGAAGCTCCGCCCAGGCGCGAGGTCCATCACGTAGTACTTGTTGATCCACGGTGGGATGGCAAGCAATGGCACTGCATGGACCGACTCGGTCTGGGGTGCGTACTGGATCAGCTCCATCAGGTCGTTGCGGAACACCACCTTGCCCGGCGTCGCGGCCAGGTTCTGGCCCACCTCGAAGGAACTGGCGTCGGCCTGACGGGGTTTCCCACCGTTGGACACCACGTCGCCGAGGAAGTTGGTCGCACCCTTGACGAGGCTCCACCCGCCGGTCTCCGCGGCACGGCGCAGGACCGAGGGATTCGTGAAGAGGAAGTTCGTGGGGGCGAGCGCATCGGCCAGGAGCTGCCCGGCCAGGGCTGCCTTGGCCTCCACCACCGGATCGTCCGACCCGACCGTCAAGACATCGTGCCCCCATTGGCAGGCGGCCAGATAGAACCCACGCAGAGCGAAGAACGCCGCATTCGAGCTCCAGGCCGCGTCAGCGAACCGGCGGTCCTTTGTATCGACGTCCTCCCGTGCGCCGTTGGCAACCAGCACTGCGGCCGTTGCGGACCCCAGCTTCGAAAGGCTGCCGGCGAAGGTGAGGGCTGCGGCAGCTAGTCCGGCCGGCCTTGTCGCTGACCGAGACAGGGTGACGACCAAGGCTTTGCCGAACCCGGGCGCGTCGGGGTCTTCGTAGAGGTCGATTCCCGGGCCCGGTGACTGGGACCTGGGTCCGCCGACGGCTATGAGGACACCAGCTCGGGGCGTACGTAGTAGCGGAGCAGGACGTCGGCGACACAGCAGGGCTTGTCCTGGCCGGCCACTTCGTAGACCAGATGCAATGTCACCTGCACCCCACCGGGAAAGTCGCGCAGTGCGCTCAAGCCGACCTCGGCGCGCACGTCCGCACCCAGGGGCAACGGTGCCGGGAAGCGCACCCGGTCCACGCCGTAATTGACGACCATTACGGCATCGCTGACATCAAGCACCTCGTCGACGAGCGACGTGGCCAAGGACAGGGTCAGGTAGCCGTGGGCGATGGTTCGGCCGAACGGACCCTGCGCTGCCCGAAGCGGGTCGGTGTGGATCCACTGCTCGTCGTGGGTCGCCGCGCCGAACGCGTTCGCATCCGCCTGCTCGATCGCGTGCCACTCGCTGTACCCGATCACCGTGTCGACACGCGACCTCAGCTCGGACGTCGAGAGTCGGAGCGGGCCGGTGCTGATGCTGGTGCGCATGTTCATGGGTGCCTCCGCAGAAGAGACCGCCGAGAAGGAGGGCCACGGTTGTGGGGTCAGACGGACCCGACCGATCGACGGCCTCGATAAGGCACGAGGGAAGGGAGCTCGAAGTCCGGACATCTCCTGGCGTGCTCAGGCAACGAGCATCACACGTGTGCGCTCGCCGGAAGCCCGCCAGAAGGCATGACCTTTGGGACCAAGGACCCTTCCGGCAGGACCCTTGCGGCACCCACCTCGTGGCGTTCTGCTCATCGCGGGCAGGGATGACGACGCCGAACACAAGACCAACAGTGGCTGTAGCTGCTTCGCGCTGCCTCGGCCCTTGTGCGGTGTTTCGGTCAGGCGCTCCAAGGCCCGTTACATCTGGGCACGCGTTGGCGGGGCCTGGAGGGGTGAGTGCCTTCTGCGGCGACCGCGTGTCGAGGGTGGTAAGCGAGGGCTCGTGCTAGGGCACTGTTCCTCAGCGGGCCTCGAGCTCGCGCTGAAGGGGCTCCGGCGACCTCGGCCTTTGCCGAGGTCGGCTATCGACTACTTCAGCTGGTGAGTCGCCCCCGAGGGTCATGGTCAGCGTTCGGTTCGGTACTGCCGGCGCCAGATCAGCCGGTGGACCGGGATCAGGCGGGGGATGCTGCGGACCCCGGGGATCCAGGGGAGGAACATCAGTGCGAGTGTCAGCACCATCATCAGCACCCAGACCTGGTGTCGGCGTTCTCCGAGGTGGAGAACGGCTTGACCTGGTACCAGAAGGTGTAGAGCCACATCCACGGCTGACCGGGGTAGTTGCCGACCTCGTTCATCATGCCCCACTGGTCGCCGCCGAGGTTGTCGGCCACCGCCTGGTCCTCCAGGTAGGCGCCGTCGGCCAGCAGCAGCATGCTGCGGGTGGCGTCACCGCCGTAGAAGTTGCCGCCGGAGCTCAGGGCGCCTTCGAGGCCTCCCGACGCGGCCAGCCGCAGGAACGCCGTCGACAACTCCGGCACCGGGCCGTAGGGCCCGGCCTTGACCTGGGCGGGGTCGCCGTCGGGCGCCTGGGCGAGGGCGTCGGCGTAGGCCGTCGCGGCGGCGGTCTGCTGCGCCGCCGACATCGCCCGCCACTGGGTCAGGGCAGCGGCGAGCCTGGGGTCTCCGGAGGCAGCTTGGAGCGGCTGGAGCACCAGGTCTTGTGAGTTGACAGGTGTGCCGACACCACCCCACTTCTGAAGCTTCAGACCGAACACCGACTGCCCCTCGGAGGCATGGTTGTACGGCGCGCCGTACGTCGCGCTGGTCGTGGTACCCGCCAGCTCACCCGCCGCGGTCGCGACCACGTCCGCGGGGTCAGCCTTCGCCCACCCCGACATCGTGATCGCCTTGTCATCCGGCGAGGAGAACACCGCGGCCAACACCAGGGACAGCCCGGTCATGACCACCAGGGCGATCGTGAACTCCTTGACCAGGTCATAGGAGCGAGTCGGGTAGTCGTGAGAGTCCGGTGTCTGGCGCGGGTGCCGCCGCGCCTGAAGCGTCGTCATGACCTGACCCCTTCACGCTCGTCGTCCAGCGGCGGCACCACACCGTGCCGACGAACCAGCACCACGTGCATCACGACGATGGCGCCGACCGCCAGCGGCAACAAGGTGACGTGCCACAGCAGCATCTGGCCGGGGTTGAGGACATTGAAGAAACCGCCCACGCCGATCGAGTTGATGCCGTCCTTCGCCTCACCGCTGATCCACTGGGAGTCGAAGTTGGACTGGGTCAGGTAGCCGGTGAACGCCGTGCCGATCGAGGTGACGAAGGCGACCACACCGGTGACCCAGGTCAGCCCGCGACGGCCGCGCCAGGCGGCCATCCAGAACTTGCCCCACAGATGGATCACCATGGCCGCGAAGAACAGCTCGACGCTCCACAGGTGCACCGAGTTCACGAAGTGGCCCAGCGACGAGGTGTGCCACCAGGCCACCCCGCCCAGGGAGAGCGCCAGGCCCGAGCGCGATGACGCACGACCAGAGCGGCGAGACTCAGCACCCCGAAGACGTAGATCCAGGACGCGACGTACGCCGGCTGCCGGTCCGGCAGGACCTGGCCGGCAGGCACCAGCCCCGAGACCCGCTCGCGCACCGCGACCGTCCAGCTGCGATCGCCTGCCTCCGGCGACGTGGTCACGACTCGTCCCCTTGCGTGTGCTCCTCGACGTGCCCCTGCGGGAACGGCAGGACCAGGGCCAGAACGAAGATCACGACCATCCCGAGGATGACCAACAGATTCGTGAGGCTGATACTGACCACGCCCCAGTCGACGTACTTACCGGCTGCCCACATCACAGACTCGACCTCCTCCAGGGCGCCACGCGCCCTCCGCCCTTGCCCCGGTGCGCCCGCCACCCCGCGGCACAGTCCAAGTACTGCTGGCCTCCAACGTCGACCACAAGAAGTGGAGCGTGCATGAGAACGATCGAGTGGTAGGACTCGACGATCTGCTTCCTGACAGAGGGCTGACGACGCCGGTCAGCCAGACGACGGCGTAGTCCGCAGCGTCGCCGACGACCGGTCTGGTTCTGAACATATGGGCCTCGCTCGTCTCAAGCGAAGGAATCCATGGTCCAGGGGTGGCTTCGCAGCCCACCCCGTCGCGAATGCGACGAGGCTCTACTTCGAGAGTCCCACCGACACCAACTCCTGTCTAGGTCACGCCCGGTGCGGGACGCGTTGGGCACCCTGGGTGCCCGCATCGCCGGCGCCCGAAGTCGCGGGGCGGACACGGGGTTGGGATGCGGCGTCATCGTGAACGCCTTCCGGGGCCGGGGCTCCGGGCCTCCCCTCAGCTCGGCAACAGCCAGCGGCCCGTGATCTCGTGCGGGGTGATCCGGATGTGGGGTTCGCGGCGGCCCTCGGCCAGGCGATGGTCTGTCTCTCCGCGTGCGAAAGCCCGCCTTCGCCGACGCGGTTTGCTTCCCCACGGACCAGCACGCTCCACCCCGACTGGTTGTGCTTGTCGTAGTCATCGACCTCGAACGAGATGCACGCCGAGTTCAGATGCGTCGCGAGGGGCGAGTCAGGCGAGGTCTGCAACAGGACACTGCCCTGTCCCCACGTGTAGTTCACGGGGAGCACAATCGGTCCGCGTTCGTCGTTGTAGGCCACCCTGCCCACCTGGTTGCCCGCGAGGTGCTCGAGGCACTCGGCCTCGGTCATCTCCTTCAGATCGCTGGGGATCCATCGCTCGTCGGGGCTCATAGGGACTCCTGAGGTGCTCTCGTCGCTAAGCGTCGTGCGACATCCCGGCTGCGACCAGTGCTCGCGGTCACCTGGACACGGGACCAAGGACCTTCGACGGTTCCGGAGTAGTGTCCCGACGGACCGGCTCCACGGTCACCGGAAGCGCCGTCCACACGTAGCCGCACGTTCCACACTGCCGCCTCCAGCCGACCGGGATGGGCCTCGCGATGGCCTGCGACGGCCTGCGACGACGCCCCGGCTCTCGCCGGCGTGGACGTCGGACTCGCCATGAGCTCGGGCCGCGTGCACTTCCAGGACGATCCCACGTGACGAGGCGCCGATCACCACGACTTTGCGTAGGGCACACGCGACATATGAACAGGGCACGCAGGCAAGCCACACATTCCCGGTCGAGGAACGGCAGAGGCCCAGCCCGCCCGACGACAAGGATGGACAGACGAGATGGCGTGGAGGTCCTCTTCGCTGAGGCGTGTTGGTGAGTTGGCGCGACGGCTGGCTTGGGGTCACGAGCCCCGAGCGGTTGTGTCGGGGCTGACCGCCGGCTGTTTCAAGCGAGCAGTGCGAGGAACAGGTCGGCGTACGCCTCCAGGTGACGGTCCGCGAGGAAGTGATCGTAGACCTGTGCCCGGGCGGCCGTGCCGAGCTCGGCGGCCAGGTCGCTGTCAGCGAGAAGACGTCTCAACGCGTAGGCGAAAGCGTCGAGATCGCACGGATCCTCCAGGAGCAGCCCATGTTTCCCGTCGATGATCTGGTCCTGGATCCCGCCGACCGCCGACGCGACAACGGGTCGCCCCTTCCACATCGCCTCGGTGACAGTAAGCCCGAACCCTTCGACCAAGCTCTTCTGGACGACCACCGACGCGCGCCGTTGCAAGGCGTTGACGAGGTGTGCGTTCTCGTCGACGTCGTCCATGGGCAGACACACAAGGTGCACCCGACCCCGTTGCGCGCGATCTAGCCGCTGCCATTGGCGTCGGCATACCGACAGCGCGCCCGCGCCCTCGGGGTCGTCTGAGACTCCCGAGACATCCGGCCCGACGAGCACGAGGTGCGCGTCACCTGGCAGGGTGCCGAGATTGTCCACGAAACCCGTCAGGACCCCGCTCATGTCCTTGAGGCGGTCCCATCGGCTGACCTGGATCACGAGCCGGGCGTCGAGGGGTATCGACGTTCCGTCGATGTCGAGGCCCGTGTGGCGACGCGCGGTACCGAGGCTGCCATCCCGCCGCCCGAACGTCACCGCGCTGGGACTGGAGGTCCCTGTTAGAAGGCCCGCGTACCCCAGTGTGGCTTCCACCTCTTTGTCGGTCATGGGGGCGTTCTTGGCACAGAAGGGATCGATCGACGGCGTGATGATGTGGACCTTGTCGGGCCTGATCCAGGCAGGGGCGTAGCTGCGGCGGGAGAACACGAACGCGTCTGCATCCTCGATCAGGGGTCGCAGGAAATCCCAACCCTGCTCGGTCAAGTCGTTGGGTGTGTCGCGGCCGATGTGGCATCTCCAGACCACCTTCGCACCGGTCTCGCGCAGCCGCTCCACCATGCCGGCAGTCTGTGGGTCATGGAGAACGACGATGTCGTCCGGCCCGACCACAGACGCCATCTCATCGAGGTCCGATCGCAGTGTCTCGGCAACCACGGATTGCTCAGCGGCTCCCAAAGGTCCACCGTCGCCGGACTGTCCGTGCAGCACGTTGTGAAGCCGTTTCGTGACGACGAAGAAGTCCGGAGACCCAGACAGCACTAGCCAACGTGTGTCGACACCGGCACCTCGCACGAAGGCCAGCAGCGTCTGCAGCATCTCCGCGACGCCGCCGCCCTGCGCGGTGGCGTTCACGTTCCAGACAACCCGCCCCTCGAGGAGTTTCCGCGCCCCAGCAGCACCCTGGTCGAACTGCTCGTTCCGGTCCTCGGAGAGAAGGGCGGTCAGCCGATCCCGCGAAACCGGGGCGATCCGAATCTCCCGCATGATCCTCAGCGTGCACCAATTCGACTCCACGCGACAGCCACCGACGCTCGGGTCAACCCGCTGTAGGTGGAGGCATCCCGTGACCGTCGGCCCGACCTCGGACGTCCTGGATGACGCCACTCGAGGCCACGCCCATATCTGACACGCGGGTGCTCGACCCCACAGCTCCTCCGCTGAGCACACTGCTAGGTCGCGCTCCGGTCAGAGATCGCGGTCGGCGACCTTCCCGCGCTCGCAAGCCAGCTGAGACCGGCCGCCCAGCGGGCGACTCCGGCCTGCGCGCGAGTGCCCGGCGGGGTTCGCTGAGCGAGGAGGGCGGTGTCGACTGCGACAGGATGAGACGGCCTGCGCGGACTAACCCGACGCCGCTTGGCGGGCAAGCCGAGGGGCGGGGGGTCCGTGACGGCATCTACTCTGTGTGGACTGCAGGGGGCCGGGCGCAGGCACCGGTCGAGGGAGGGTGCGCGCTGTGGGTGAGACGCCGACCGACCTGGTGGCACGCACGCGCCTGTACCGAGGCGGACGCCTGGAATTGGACGACTTCCCCGTTGAAGACCTGTCGGTTCATCTCGCTGAGCCTGACACGGTGCTGTGGGTCGACCTGTGCGAGCCAGGAGTGACGGATCTGGAGGTTGTGGCGAAGGAGCTGGGACTGCATGCGCTGGCGGTTGAGGACGCCGTCGACCCGCGGCAGCGCCCGAAGCTCGACCGGTACGACTCGCACGAGTTTCTGAACATGTACGAGGTCCAGCTGGACCGAGTCAGCGGGCGACTCGAGGTACGTGAGATCTCCGCGTTCATCACCCGGCAGACGCTTGTTACCGTCCGCAAAGACCGAAGATTCGACATGGACGCCGTGGTGGCGCGCTGGGACGACTCCCAGGACCTGGCCGGCAACGGGGTGGGGTTCCTGCTCTGGGGTTTGATCGACCATGTCGTGGACGGCCACTTCGACGCTGTGGAGACCCTCGACGACGAGATTGAACAGCTCGAAGACCTGCTGTTCGACGAAAAACCGCACGACAAGGACGTGCAGCGCAGGAGCTTCGCGTTGCGCGCCAGCCTGGTCAAGCTCCGCAGGGTGGTCCTGCCGATGAGGGAGGTGGTGAACTCGCTGCTGCGCCGGGACTCGGGCGTCGCCACGCCGGCGATGACCCCGTACTTCCAGGACGTCTATGACCACGTGCTGCGCGCCACCGAGTGGACCGAGTCTCTGCGGGACCTGGTCACGACCATCGTCGAGACCAACCTGACCCTGCAGGGAAACCGGCTCAACGTGATCACCAAGAAGGTGACGAGCTGGGCTGCCATCATCGCCGTCCCAACGGCGATCACCGGGTTCTACGGTCAGAACCTTCCGTACCCAGGCTTCGCCCAGACGTCGGGCCTGGTGATATCCAGCCTCCTCATCGTCGTGATCTCCAGCGCCCTGTACCTCACGTTCAAACGCAAGGACTGGCTATAGCTACCAGCGGGCCGAGGTCATCGATGGGCGCATGGTCCTGTCTGAGTGCTCGGCGCAGCGTCGTGGTGTTCACGGTGCCACAGCTTCTACTGGAAGTGCGCTCTGGTGACCGGCTCCTTGGCCCTCGGCAGCCCCGGGATCCTGATCCTCATGGTGATCTGGGCCGTCGGACTGGTCTGGGTCTGGAGGCTACGCAGATGACCACCCCATGGAGTTAGGCGTTGGTTCACGGAGAACGGGAGCAACCGGCGCGGTGTCGTTGCGAGGGCGGCGATCGCTGCCGTGTTGCTCGCGATCATCCTGATCGTGGAGTCATGACCGCCTGAAAGGTCCTCATCCGAAATCCGCGGGCGGTGCGCTACACGCTGTGGTGGGCGGCGGGGGTCTTGTCATGGTTCTACTCCCATGGGTGACCAAGCAGTGGGACAGCCGGACAAGGCGGGGAGGGGCGCATTGGGCGCACACGCACACGCACGGATCACTACTTCGGCGACAGGGGCCGTAGTGCATGGCACACCAGCCGCGATGTCACAGACGGGCTCGTGCTAGCCGTCTCTCGCGCTGCGGCTGAGCGCTTGCCTTGCGAAGGGGGCCGAAGGACCCTGGTCCGCCCGGGACCGGGGGCCCAGGGTGGGAGCACGGCAAGAGCACCGGCACTGCACGGACGCCCACGAGGGCTCACCGCACCACATCTTGATGGGCGCCGACGAACTGCAGGAGAGCGAGACGGCCCTTCACAGCCGTTGTCAGGGATGCTCCGGACTCCCGGAGCATCACTCTTCGCGCCAGGCCGACGCGCTGGACGCTTCGGTGGCGTTCCCCCGACTGGGCGTTAAGTGCCCGCGATTGGAACCTCTCATGACAATGACCCAACATCGAACCGACGAGCCTGACCTCGAGGGAACCGGAGTCCGTGGCCGCGTCGCCCTCGTAACGGGCGGCACACGAGGCATCGGCGAGGCGATCTCGCGACACCTCGCCGCCCAGGGTGCGAACATCGCCGCCGGCTACTGGCGCGGTGAGGAACGTTCCCAGGACTACCTGATCCAGATGAAGGAAGACTTCCCGGACTGTCGGGTGACTTTGCACAAGGGCAACATCGGTGTGGCAGAAGACTGTCGCGAGGTGATCAGCGAGGTCATCGCCGAACACGGGCGTCTTGACATCCTGGTCAACAACGCCGGGATCACGATGGACCACACCGTCGCCAAGATGACGGACGACGAGTGGCAGAAGGTCCTGACGGTCAACCTGTCCGGGGCGTTCTACCTCGCCCAGGCAGCCATGCAGCACATGCTCGAACGTGGCACCGGTCGAATCATCAGCATCTCCTCCGTCATCGGCGAGACGGGCAACATCGGCCAGGCCAACTACGCCGCCTCGAAGTCCGGACTTTTCGGGCTGACCAAGTCCCTGGCATTGGAGGCTGCCTTCCACCTCAAGCGTTCGGGGCTGCGGGACGAGGGCATCGGGCTCACCGTGAACGCGGTGACCCCGGGCTTCATCGCCACGGACATGCTCGCCACCGTGCCCGAGAAGATCCTCGAGAGCATCCGAGCACAGGTCCCACTCGGACGGCTCGGGCGACCCGAGGAGATCGGCCGCGCAGTCTGCTTCCTCGCCGCCGACGAGAGCTCCTACATCACGGGGCAAACCTGGGCCGTCAACGGCGGACTGGACATGTGAGATGAACACCACGAACGAACAACGCGAAGTCCTTGTCCTCTCCGGGGTCCGCACGGCGATCGGCAAGTACGGCGGTGGGCTGAAGGACGTCCCCCCGTGCGACCTTGCTGCAACCGTCGTGCGAGAAGCCGTCGCACGTTCCGGTGTCGAGCCGAATGAGATCGGGCACGCTGTGTTCGGCAACGTCATCCACACCGAAGCCCGTGACATGTACTTGGCCCGAGTTGCCGCGGTCAACGGTGGGCTGCCGGTCCAGACGCCCGCGTTCAACGTGAACCGCCTGTGCGGGAGCGGGCTCCAGGCCATCATCTCCGCTGCTCAGGCCATCAAGCTGGGAGATGTCGAGACCGCCGTGGCCGGCGGCGCGGAGTCGATGAGCCGCGCGCAGTACTGGCAGCCGGGTCTGCGCTGGGGACAGCGGATGGGTGACGGCGCCACGATCGACGCCATGGTCGGCGCCCTCACCGACCCCTTCGACACCTGCCACATGGGCGTCACCGCCGAGAATGTCGCGCACGACTACGACGTCTCCCGACAAGACCAGGACGCACTAGCGGTGGAGAGCCACCGTCGGGCCGCCGCCGCAGTCGAGGCCGGCTACTTCGTCGAGCAGATCACCCCGGTCGACGTGCGGAGCAAGAAGGGGACGGTCCAGGTCTCTCTCGACGAACACATCCGGCCCGGTGTCACGGTGGAGGACCTCGCGAAGTTGCGGTCGGCCTTCGCCGAGGACGGCACCGTCACCGCGGGCAACGCTGCAGGGGTCAACGACGCAGCCGCCGCGGTGGTGCTGGCGGACTCCGGATACGCGCATCGCCACGGGCTGGAGCCGATGGGACGGTTGGTGGCATACAGCCACGCCGGCGTGGAACCGCGAGTCATGGGCATGGGCCCGGTTCCCGCGGTGGCAGCCGTGCTCGAGCGAGCCGACCTCAAGATCGATGACATCGACCTCTTCGAGGTCAACGAGGCGTTCGCGGCGCAGGCGGTCGCGGTGGCCCGACAGCTGGGCCTTCCAACTGAGAGAACCAACCCGAACGGCAGTGGTGTCTCTCTCGGTCACCCGATCGGCGCCACGGGTGCGATCCTCACCGTCAAGGCGCTCTACGAGCTCCGACGGACCGCGGGTCGGTACGCCCTGGTCACGATGTGCATCGGTGGTGGCCAAGGGATCGCCGCGATCTTCGAGCGGATGTGACCGCGATGACCAACTCTCGTCGGCTTCATCGGGCGGGTACCGAAGGAGGTTTTGAGCTGCGGCGATGGACTAGCTTGGGGACGTAAGTCCCACGGTCCCGCGCGCTGACGGTCACATCCCGCTTCACCGAGACATCGCGCTCCTGGTCCTGACAACACGGTCTTCGCTGCCCTCGTGTCACGACCTCGCGCTGTGAGTCATGGGAGGTCACTCGGCCTACGGGGTCGTTGTGGACGAGGGAGTGGTGGAGGCTGATGTCGGCGGGGTCGTCGTCGGTGCAGGCGTCGTCGGGGCGGTTGTCGTTGGCGTCGGCGAGGGTGCAGCAGCGGAGGAGCCGGTCGACTGCTGGAGTGGCCCGACCGTCGCCTGGCTGGTCGGCGACGGCTGCCCCGTGGGTGACGGCTGGTGTGAGGGGTGGGAGTGGCTCCCGATGTGTGTGATCGTGGTGCCGCCGCCTCCATTCGTGCCCCCGGTGATCGACGAGACGGTCTGGCCCGACACGAGCTCGAACCCGGTGATCGCCAGGACGGCGACCGCGAACACCCCGGCTGCCGCCCAAGAGATCTGCTTCCACGGCAGTATCGCGAAGCGCTCGTGCCAGGTGAGGTCATCGGGGTTCACTGCCGCGGCGTCGAGGTCATCCTTCGCCTCGTCGAGTCGCTCCTCGGCCCGGGTGAGGTCGACGCCGATCGACTGGCCGTAGCCCTGTCCTCGGCTCGCCCTCGAGATCTCGGCCCGAGCGATCCAGACCTTCTTGCGTGCCGCCTGCGATGCCCGGGACACACGCTCGTGGCTGCGAGCCAGCCCCTGGCTGTAGAGGGCACCCCCCACCGTCGCGACCACACTGCCCAGCGCTGCACCGATGATCGTTCCGGCCGCGCCAAGAGTCGAGAGAAGTACGGCGGCGGAAACAGCCGCGAGAGCGCCCGCGATCGTCTTGAGCCAGTCGATCCCAAGCTTCTGGCCGGTGTCCTCGGTCATCTTCTTCCAGTATGCCGAGACTGTCGGTGAAAGCCCCATTGGGGGACTGCCTGGGCTCACAGGATTGAAGTGCGGCACAAGACTCACGGGCGCCCCGTCTAGTCCGCACAGAGTCCGCAAGAATTTCAGCGAGCCCCCTCGACAGCCACCGGCGTCCAACACTGTTTCCGCAGTTCAGAAGGCATTTTCACGATTTCCGTTCCCGTCCACTCAGGCGGGAACCCTCCCCGGCCTACAGACCAGCCCCTCCACCACAGGCCGCTGACCTGCGGAAACGCTCTCAGCGGTCGTCCCATTGGCCGCAGAATGCCCGCAAGAATGTCGGGGATCGTGCGCGGACAGCGCCTCGGGGATGCGGGCCGCGACCTGGCAGTGCGCGAGCACCGTGCTCGACGACACCATCCCACCGGACGCGGGCCGCGCTGACCTTCCTCGGATTCTCACCGGCCGCCGCGAACGCGCGAGCCTTCGATGACGGCGACGGTGGCTCATCTGACCGTCGCACGACCCACCCCCCTAGTCCCCGAAGGGAGGGCCGTGCGAACGGTGTGACCACTGTCACCCCGATCGGGGGCTCTTGTCCGCGAAACGGCTGAAATCGCAGCGACATCCGGGGTATGTAGGTAACCGAACCCGTAGATCGGCGGGTGTGACGTCCGACACGCTCCAGCGACCCTGTGTCTCGAGCCCCCCTGCCACGTGGTAGCGGGGGATGGCAGGGGGGCTCGACCACTTCTCGGGCCTCGATCCACGCTGCGAAAGGGACACATTGGCATGGCAGGTACCGCACCCGACTGGCTTTGGCTTACAACCATCGGACTCATGCCGGCCACCATGCTGGTGCTCTGGCTGCTGACCCTGGCGCCCGTTCCGGACCGGGTCGTCGACTGGGCGGCCGAAAGTGGCTTCACCTACATGTTCATTGCTGCGGGTGTCGGTACCGCGCTACTTCTCTTGTATGCCTCCACCTACTAGCTCACCACCTGGGAAGCCCAGGAGGTCGGCACCGAGACCGCCTGTGCACCGCTGACCCCCAGTTCCTGCCGATCTGGCGCGGAACAGGTAACAGGACCCGCGTTCGGGAAGGTGCTGCAGGCTCCGCGGCGACCCTGGACGTTCTCGGCGCCTACCCACCGAACCAACCATGAGTGAAGAGAGGCAGCCGCATGAGCGACCACACCATGCACGAGGCCCTGTACCCCTACGAGCGCGGCACCCAGGTCTTCCTCGGCGAGCTCGGCCACTGGCACGCCGAACCGAACTGCCACGGGGAGAGGGCCGGCCGCACGTGGGTCAAGGGCCGGGTCGAGGACTGCCGGGCCGTCAAGGGGGCCAGGGTTGTGCGGGACGCAAGGAAGGCGCCCGCCTCCTGACCTTGCGGTCCTGTTGCGGCACGCGGTGGCGCCTTGTCCGATTCCCGCCAGCGTCGGACGCGGATGGGCCGCAAGATCTATCTGCAGCGACGAGCCAGCGAAGCCACTCAAGGCGTTTCCGCAGATCAGAGGCACGCTGCCCAAGGCAGTCAAGCCGGTCAGCAGGCGGGGTCTGGGCGCGGCCCATAGACCAGCACCTCGGCTTCAGCCCGCTGACCTGCGGTGGGTGGCCGACGCCCTCGCGCTGCTGGGGTGGTGCGGACGAGGTTGACCCGTGTGACCCGCTGGTGCGGCATGCGGGCAGTCCGCGAGGCTGACGCCCCAGAGTCCACCTCGCGTACCCGGAGGCCCAGCCGCACCAGCGGCTGCGCGTCCCCCTTCTCGCGCTACAGGTTCAACGATCCCGACGCCTTCAGGTCACGGACGCGTGGGGGCTTGGCCGGCCGGAAACAGGTAGTCGAACCCGTAGGTCGGCGGGTGTGCGCCGAACTCGCGCCAGCGACTCTGGATGACGGGTCCCCCTGTGGACGTGGCAACGGGGGTTGGCAGGGGGCATACCAGCCGTCAGGCGCGCCGGACCCGTGCCGGGGTGTCGGGCCCGGGCGCCCGGCCCGAGGTTCGCGCGACCACCTCGGGCCGGGACGACCATCCCGCCGACCGCCCTCGGTGCTGGACGTGTCAGTCCATGGCCACGTAGCGGTCGCCCCTGCCAACGCCTCGCGGTCGCCGCTGGGTGAGCGCGGTCGGGAGGGAAGGGAGCCGTCACCGGCTGCTGCCCAGCTCGGGAGCTGTCAGCCGGAGGCCGCGGCCGCAGCAGTCAGGATCGTGTCGATCGTGACCTGGGGCTCAGACACCATCGAGACGTGCGAACCCGCCACCTCGGTGATCGTTGCGCCCGCCCGTTCCGCCATGCTGCGCTGCGTGGCCGGCGGGATGACTCTGTCCTCCGTGCCCACCACCGCCCAGCTCGGGAGCGACTTCCACGACCCTGCACCAGACGGCGTGGTGTTCGCGCTCAACGTGATCGGCCGCTGACTCTCGATGATCAACCATCGGTCGCCTTCCTCGAGATCCTGCGCGAAGGACGTGTGCACCGTGTCAGCCTTGAGGAACGCTTCGAGGTCGCCTTCGGGCGACCCGGGGTAGCCCACGAGGTCGAGAACGGTGGTCGGGTCGGGAACGTCCAGCGCTGACCCGGAGCCGCCCAGGATCTGGAACACCGTTTCCCCTTCGTCGGGGATGAACGCATCGACGTAGACCAGTGCCTTCACGTCGTCGCCCGCGGCGTTGGTGATGACGAAGCCTCCGTACGAGTGGCCGACCAGGACAACGGGGCCCGTGGTGCGCTGTGCCACGAACGAGGAGATGTACGCGGCGTCAGTCGCCACTCCACGCAGGAGATTCGGCGGTGAGAACACGGTGAAACCTTGGGCTCGCAGCTCCCCGGACACCGCATTCCAGCTGGAGCCGTCGGCCCATGCTCCATGGACGAGGACGATCGTGGGCTTCGGCATGTGGTTCCTTCGCGATCGACCGAGACTGGACCAAGTCACTAACGTTACTCGTAATTGCCTCACGCCCGATAGGTGCCCAGACGGATTGCGCGCAGGTCGCGGGAGGTGTCGGGAGACCGGACAGCAGAGATGTGTGAGCCACGGATCGCTCAGCGAGGCAACCTGACCTTGTTGAGCCCCGTCAGGGTGGAGGCAATCACGACCAGGATGGCCGAGCAGACGACCACGACGATCCAACAAGCCCAGTCGAGGCCCGGGCTGCCGTTCCCGCCGAAGGCCAGGTAGATGATCCACCCGATCAGGGCGCCTACGATGCCGCACAGCATGGTCAACCACAGTGGAGTGTTGTCCTTGTCGCCGGGAGCGACCCACTTCCCGAGAAACCCGATGAAGATCCCGGCAATCAGGACACCGATGATCTCCATGGCCGCAGTCCCCCTCCACACGACTGGCGCAGCAAGCCGTCGCGCTCCATCCCAGCCAGGATATCTGGCGCGCAGTCGCGACCAAACGACGGGCGACTCCAGATCGGGATAGCAGGCGATCCTCGGGATCCTCGGGATCAGGAAACGACGAGCTGGACCACCGACCACGCGACCGTGACGGCCCCCATGAGGCCGGTGATCACGCGCAGGGATCGAGCGCCCGTCGGAGGCGTTACCCGCCAGGCCACAGCCAACTCCACGAGCCCACACAGCAGTCCGAACCAGGCCGGTCCAGCGATGGCCATCACCGAGATGAAGAGCAGGCCGACGACGACACCCAGCCCGAACACGAGGCTGACGGCCCGGCTCTCCTCGTGCGCTTCAGGTGCAGACACGACGCGGACGCTATCAAGGTCGATGCGATCGCGTTGCCGGGACCGCTCATCGGCAGCTGCTCGTTCAGCGACGTGCCCGCCGCCGCCGAGGACAGGTAACCCAACCCGTCAGGAGGCGGATGTGCGTTCCGCCTCCGGCCGCGACCGTGGAAGGTGAGTCGTCGACGGCAAGGATGGACACGCAACATGGAGTTCCGGGTTCTCGCAGAGAACTACACCGACCCCCACAACCGACGGCGATCAGCGCCGGTGCCACACCAGTGGTGGCCTGGCGAGACCGCTCACCTGGCCGTGGCCGGGGCACCAGAGACGCTCTGCGCTGAGCCCGTGAGTCGTTTTGTCCCGGTGCACGGCGTACATCACGACACCGGCGACGACGTGCCGTGGTGCTGGACGTGTCAGTCCACGGCCACGTAGTCGCCTGCCCGGGCGTCAGCGGCGGGAACCGGCGAATCACCCGCGAGGGGTGACGGGAGCCGCCTGCACCTCCTGGGACCCTGGTGGTCGTGCCGAGAGGACGACATGGCTGAGGGCGAGGTCTACGAGTCGCTGGACCTGGCCTTGCGGATCGGCGAGGTTCTCCTCTCGTCGGGTGCCGGGGCGGCCGACGTGTCGGCCACCATGCTGGCGGTGACCCGCGCCTGCGGCGTACGCCACGTGTCCGCCGACGTGACCTTCGTGGACCTGACGCTTCGGCATCAGCCCAGCACGAATGAGCCCGCTGCCCTCCAGATGCGGAGGGTGATCAGGCGTTCGGTCGACTACGCGGACCTGATCGACGTCGACCGCGCCGTGCACGACCTGGTGGCCGGCGACATCACTCGGGAGGCCGCGCGGGACCAGGTA
>CAWFVO010000009.1:0-154559 GCA_963819295.1 uncultured Actinomycetota bacterium | reverse complement strand
GAGCCAGAAAGCCGCCTTCGCCTCTGGTGTTCTTCCTAATATCTACGAATTTCACCTCTACACTAGGAATTCCACTTTCCTCTCTCGTACTCAAGTCTTCCAGTCCGAAACGCACCTCCTGGGTTAAGCCCAGGGCTTTCACGCCTCACTTAAAAAACCGCCTACGCGCCCTTTACGCCCAGTCATTCCGAACAACGCTAGCCCCCTCCGTCTTACCGCGGCTGCTGGCACGGAGTTAGCCGGGGCTTCTTCTCCTGCTACCGTCATTATCTTCACAGGTGAAAGAACTTTACAACCCTAAGGCCTTCATCATTCACGCGGCATTGCTGGATCAGGGTTTCCCCCATTGTCCTGAGATTCCCACTGCTGCCTCCCGTAGGAGTCTGGGCCGTGTCTCAGTCCCAGTGTGGCTGATCATCCTCTCAGACCAGCTACAGATCATTGGCTTGGTAGGCCTTTACCCTACCAACTACCTAATCTGACGCGGGCTCCTCTTCTCGCTACCTTGGTAATCCAGTGTTCAGTATTCAGTGCTCAGTGTTTCAGGAATAATCCTTGGCGATGAAACAAATTATGCTTCAACCCTAAGAACTCCTCTGAATACTGAACACTGAATACTGGACACTGCAATAGGCCTTTCCTCCGTAGAGCTTATGCGGTATTAGCTGAAGTTTCCCTGAGTTATCCCCCACAAAAAGGTAGATTCCCACGCGTTACTCACCCGTTTGCTACTCAGCAATAAACCCGAAGGTCTATTCTGCGTTCAACTTGCATGTGTTAAGCATGCCGCCAGCGTTCGTTCTGAGCCAGGATCAAACTCTCATGTTCATTCGAAATAATCGCTGTCATAAATGATAACGATCACTACTTATGTTTAGAGTTAAATCCATCTACTCTAAGGTGTTACCCTTAAAGGTCAATTAATTACTCAATTAAATTAACGAGTCATTTAAAACGCTTGCTTGTCCTTGGACTTACGCCCAAAAACATTGCGTCAAAGTCATTACTTACGTAACAACTCTGATCTCTTACAGATACGCGTTAAACAGCTCGCTCGCGCAAACCGCTCCCCGCGTATCCCTTCTCTTTATTCACTTGTCAATGAGACTCTCCTCACCGGCCCCTTCTATACACATAACAACCTTCAATGAGAAAAGCAAGCCGCTCTTCCGACTTCTTGGCCGTTAAGTTTTTCTTTTGTACCCCTATTGGCATTGGGTGTCAGAGGGGTTCTCATGTTTTTTTCACGCGAAAAAAAAAGACCCACTTAATCCTTTTCTTAGCGGAAACCGCAGCACCCAGCAACGACTGCTCTACTCACACCCCAAGGACAAGCATATCCAAAACAGCTCTCCAGAAACACCCGAAGAACGGGCGTTTTTCTGAGCTGGCAGTTGAGTTGGTGCGCTGTCCGCTGGCGACCATAGAGCGCTAAGTTGTCTTTTTCGTTCCTCAAGCTCCGCGGCAGTTGGCACGAAAGGTGTGGCTTGCTGCTTTTCCAAAAAAGATTCTAGGTAGGACAATGTATCGTCAGGACGAGAACCAATAGCAGTCAGTTCCGCGTCGTTGGAGTCTGAATTATCAGCGACTGACATAAGGAGAGAATCCCACTTGGCTACGAGAACCTCATGAGGAGGTATCTCTACAGGAATTTTCTGACGCTTCCGCATAGTTATAAATTTTTCTGTAGCTTCTCTAAACATGGCCGTCTCCTCAGCTGGAGAGAGATATGGTTCCATGGGGATCCCTGCCACTTTCAGAGTCTTAAGAATTTTGTCACCAAGCCTTGGATCAGTAAAATCAAAATGCCGCTCAAAAGTAAATCCATCCCTTGGTCGCAAACCTCTATACGAAACTTTCAAACCGCGCCTGTCATCAGCTGGACAGACGTTTATCATATCCATGTCTCCGGGACGTCCGCTCGTACTCTTAAGTTTTATACTATGCGGTTCTTGGGGTAAAACCATTCACCTCTAACACTGCTTTTGTGTTTGAAGAGAGAACACTTAAAAATATACCTGCTAAAATCGCGGTTGTTGCAAATAGATTTGTAGATATTTTCATTGTTTAATACTCCATATTAATGACATTAAAGCACGTTCTTAAAAAACATCTCGCATTATAATATATTAAGATTATACTTAATTTCAACTAAAAATGTAAAAATAATTTCTCCATAGACCAGAGTCCAAGACGTGCCGCATATGAAGATGTTCGCCTATTGAATTTACAATGCATTATGATATATAATGACTTCATAACAGGGAGAATTGCTGATGAAACAGTGGCTCGCACTTATTTTGTCTTTTAGTTTTATCCATGGCGAGCATGCTTGAGTTACAAAGGTTGCGGACGATATCGACGCTGACTTTGCGACACCCAACCCAGGACAAGCCTCAGACCCTTCTTTAACAAAAAAAGGAAGAAAGCGGCGGCGTCCCTGTAGAAGACATCAAAGATGCCATAACGCCCTCCTTTAACAAGGACGAAATGACCCCTTCACCGACGGGTGGGGGCGTGGTTCTTTTTGATCCCAAATCCATTAAACTTCCCGACGACCTGCCTGCCCCTACGGTTGAGAAGCCGTGGTGGGAACGATTGTGGCAGGCTGTAACGGGCTTGTTTGAATAAAATTTGTACAAACAGAAAGGAAAACGACGATGAAACTTCTTCAAACAGCAGCACTTGCGCTTTCTATAGCACTCTTTTCACAGGGAGCCTCTGGGGCACAAACCCTACCAACCTTCGATCAATATCCCGTTCCTCCAGCGGACGTATACAAAGAAATTCCCACCCCCGTTGACCTTTCAAGTTATAAACACGCAGACACCTATCGCACAAAGCTTGGGGAGGGTGCTAAAAAAGGACCAAACTTCGCGGGCCATTACACGGTCGTTACGATTGGCGCTGGCACGCAGTTTCAAGACAACTGGGTTATCGATGCCCAATCTGGGAAAATTGTTGCAAAGTTTCTGTCTTCCATCATCCCTCAATACCACATTGATAGTACTCTCCTGATCATTAATCCGGCGGACGAAACCCTTGCAAAAGGTTATAGGGACCACCCCGAGCAACCGATTCTTGGCGCCCTTGAGACAACCTTTGAAACCTGGAATGAAAAAGACCAAAAATTCGATGTGGTTAAGACGGTCCCTTGGGTTGAAGTGATTAAAGGCCTTTAAGTCCAAGCAGAGGGAAAACGAACCGGCGAAACCATCAGGTCCGTCAGGGCCCACACAAGGGCATCCAGCCGGTCAGGAGATTTTGACGTTTTCCCCGGCACAAAAGAGCACAGCTGTTCTTCGAGCTTTGGGAAAGCACCCGCATGCCAAACCTTTCCTTGCTCATAAAACGCGGCGATGGGTTCGGCCCGGAGAATTTTTCCACGCCGTGCATGCACCGCCCGATAGCTGATAGACGCGTCATGCATCCGCAAGAGCTGCTCCACCAGGTTCCCGCCCACGTTGATTTCCGCAATGATGCGATCCGCCTTCAAGCGATGATAGGCCGCGATGGCCTTTTGAATCCATAGGTGGGGCAGGGCCTTCAGGGAAAGGTCTTCTAACACAACCCCGATCCCTTCGCTCGTCAGCCCGGCGGCGATGATCCCCGTTTCGTCGCTTTTCTCTCCATGGCTGATGGCCGGATCGATGGCAATTACGATGCGCTCGAGAGGGGTTTCTTTAAAGTCACGGCGGGCGCGCTCCAACAGCGGAGGCGACCAGAGGGCCCCTGCCCGCGTCTCGACAAGATCGGCATAAATTTCCTGTCGTCCGATCAAAGTGTTATCGTACTGTTTGCGCAGATAGGCAAGGAAAGGCTTTGCGAGATTTTTTGCGTTTTCAAAGGTGGATCCCCGTGTGAGCGCCACGGTTGGATCAATCATGAGCTTTTTCAAAAACGACGTCGGACGCGGGGTCGTCGTGACAAGGACCCGGGGATTGTGGCCCAGGCGCAGGCCAAACATCAGCTGATCCCACACGCTTTCAGGGTCATGGAATTTCGCGAGCTCGTCAACCCAGGCGCCGTCAAATTGGATCCGCGGAGCTGTTCGTAGGCTTCTGCGCTAAAGCACGTGGCGACCGCACCATTGGGCCACAGGATTTGCCGTTTTGAGGGCTCGTAGACGGGCCGTTCGCCCGGGGGATGGACGGCCAGCACGCCGGAAGGGCCCTCCACCATGACATGGCGCGCTTCGATTTCCGTTTCAGCGACAAGGGCAATTCTGCGCCAGATGCCCCTTCGAACCCAGGCGCGCAGGGTTTCGGCGCCGGTGCGCGTTTTTCCTCGCCGCGACCTACATGCGGGGCATTCCGTACGTGCAAGCGCCGACAAGTCTGCTCGCGATGATCGACGCATCCGTTGGCGGAAAGACTGGCGTTGACACCCCGGCGGGAAAGAACCTTGTCGGCGCGTTTCATCAGCCCGTCGCGGTGGTCGCGGACATCGCGCTGCTGGCGACGCTTCCGGCGCCGCACCTTCGCGCGGGCATGTCGGAGGCCATCAAGCATGGCGTGATCGCCGACGCCGCGTACTTCGAAAACGTATCAGAACTCGCGGGGGGACTCGGCGGCATCGACCTGTCGGGAAACGCGATGCTGGAGCTTGTCACGCGCAGCATCGAGATCAAGGCGGATGTCGTTCGCCGGGACGAAAGAGAGAGTGGTGTTCGTAAGACACTCAATTTCGGTCACACAATCGGACATGCCGTGGAGCGCTGCAGCCGTTACCGCGTGCTCCACGGTGACGCTGTGGCGATCGGCATGGCATACGAGAGCGCGCTCGCGGAGCGTCTCGGCGTCGCCGAGCCAGGCACGGCGGCGATCGTGCGCGCTGCGCTTCGGCGCGCCGCGCTGCCTGACACGCTGCCGTCGTCTCTGACTGTGGATGAGGTGATTGCCGCAACCCACGGCGACAAGAAGGCGCGCGCGGGTGAAGTCGAATACGCGTTGCCGGCGGGGATTGGCCGAATGGCCACCGAGCACGGCGGGTGGTCACTGCCGGTTGCGGATTCCGTGGTGCGCGAAGTCCTGTCGTGAGCGTTGGCGGGCGCGTCTGCCGGTTCGAGCGCGGCGCGAATTGACCGACGGCTCGTCGTTTGCTTTAAGATGACTGCGTCCTCAACCAGGCTCGAGCCATGTCATCGTTCGCCACGTACCTGATCGGTTTTCTGATCCTGATCGTCGGCCTCGCGCTCGCCGCGTATCTGCTGAACGTTCCCTCGATGTGGCTTGGGTGGGCGTGATCGTGCTGGTCGGGATTGGCGTTCTCAGCGCGACGCGTCGGACGAAAATGCGCGATCCGGCGGATCGCGGGACGCCGACGCCGCCGACGACCGCAACGTCGCGAACGGGATCGCTTTCGCGCGCGACTGCCGTGACGAACGGCGCGCCGTTTGTGACGAGGCGCGCTCGCGTGAGAGGGGTTCGGAGCATGAGCTCGTTTGTGGCGTGAAAATGGTCGACAAATTCAGTCACGCTGACCGATTTGACATGGGACGCGAATGTGGGATGCGAAGTAACCTGCAAAACGCTGTCAAATCAACGACATAGAATCATTTGAACGCGTAGCGCAGCGCCCTCGGCGGAAATGTCTGTTGACGCTTCTGGAGCCCAACATTATCCTGCGCGTCCCTGCCACAGGGCTCTACATCGCGCGAGCGGACGTGCGCTCGCTCCACTAACCGGCTTTTTTCGGGAAGGAGCGTGTATGGAGCAAGTGACCGAGACCAGATCGTCGAAAGGGTACTTCCGATCGTCTCCGTCTACCGCGTTCGATCAGTATCTGCAGGACATTCAAAAACTCCCGCTGATCAGCGATCCCGAAGAAGAGCGCCGTCTAGCGCGCCGGGCGCAGAAAGGCGACGAAAAAGCGGCCGAGCGGCTCGTGACGGCCAACCTTCGATTCGTCATCTCGTACGTGAAAAAGTACCAGGGCCACGGACTCGATCTGAGTGAGCTCGTCGCGATCGGGAACGAAGGGCTCCTCAAGGCGGTCCGGAAATTCGATCCGGACCAGGGCGTCAAGTTCATCTCCTACGCCGTGTGGTGGGTTCGCCAGGCCGTACTCAAGGCGCTCGCCGAACAGACGCGCTCCGTCCGCATCCCGCTCAACCAGAATTCGCAGCTCATTCGTCTCGCCCGCGCCGAAACGATTCTCGCCCAAGTGCTGAAGCGCGATCCCACCGAAGATGAAGTGAGCCGCCTGCTCGAGGAGACGCCGGAAGTCGTTCGCGCCGCGAAGCAGATGTCGGCCACCGAAGTCAGTCTCGACGCGCCGATCGATCGATCAGATCGCGAGGCATCGACGCTCGGCGAACGTTTCGCCGGCGTCGACGGCACGGAGATCGAAGAAGTAACCGACTACAAGCTGATGCGCGAGTTCATCGATCGCGTGTTCAAGAAGTACCTGACGCCGCGCGAGCGGAAAATCCTCTACCTGTACTACGGGCTAGAGGAAGGCTCCGAGGCGATGACGCTCGAGAAGATTGGCGCACTGATGGGCGTCACTCGCGAACGAATCCGACAGATTCGCGAGCGCGCGTTCGAGAAGCTTCGCGAATCGCCGGACGGACAGGCCCTCTGTGGTTTCTGGGCCGCCTGAACTGAGTACGCTTTTTTAACCTGTGTGGGGGCCGAGACGCTGTCTCGGCCCTTTCGCATTGCGGCCTCTAGCTTGCGACTAGTTGCGATGCGAACCAGCTCTTGCTGTGCTCTTCCCCTCTTCTCGCGCGATGCAAAATCCTCCACCGGTTTTTGTCGATTCGTCCGGCAAGCGTGGCCGGCGCGTTCGCGGAGTCGCGCTGGCGATCGGCGTCATCACCACGATAGTAGGGTTGGGCATCGCGGCGAGTCTCGTTATGAGCGAGCCCATCGGGCGGGAGTTGCGGCCGACGATTCTTTCGCCGGCCGCGCGGCCGATCACGCGAAAGGAGGAGCGGGAGCGTACGACTCTAAGGCGGCTACTCGAGCGCACGATCACAACCACCCGTCCTGCCCCCCCGGGGCGCCACGGCACGCCCTTTCCCGCCTCGCCCATCGTCGGCACCAAACGAATCAATTCAAGCAAGCCAATCGTCGCCGGTTTCTTCGTGAGCTGGGACGACAACTCATACGCGTCGCTCGACACGAACATCAAACATCTCGATTGGATCGTTGGCGAGTGGGCGTTCGTGGATCCGAGCGGCGACTCACTGGACATCAATCTCGGAACCGCGTCATCGTCGCGGGTCATTGTGCGCGACACGCTGGAACCGCCGGGGCATCGCCCTGACCTCATCATCATGGTCAGCAATTACGAAGGCTCGACCCAGGACTTCCGTCCGGGCGCGCTGCTTCGCTTGCTGTCCCGCCCGGCGTCGCGCGAGCGAGCGATCGAGCAATTCCGCCGCGCGATCACGATTTACGGGCTTGGGGGTGTTCTGGTCGACTTTGAGGTCGGCGCCACGTCGACAGACATACACGGAGCAGCGCTGCAGTTCACGAGGGAACTTCGCAGCACTCTCGCGCCGCTGCAGAAGACCACCGCGTACGCCGTCCCATCATATATCTCCGCATCCGAGTTAAGGGAGACCGCCGATGTAGCGGACAAGCTCTTCGCGATGCTTTTCGACGAGCATTACGGAGGAGGCGACCCAGGGCCGATCGCCAGCCAAGCATTCTACGAATCCAGCGCGCGGCGACTGACGGAGATTGTTCCGCCGGAGAAGTTGATCTTCATGATGGGCGCGTACGCGTACGATTGGACGGACATTCCGCCGTCGCCTGGTCATCCGCGGATCGCCGAAGAGAAGACATTTCAACAAGTGGTCACAGCGCTGCGGGACTCCGGCGGCGCGATGCACTTCGACTCGAGGTCGCTGAATCCGTACGTGCGCTATTCCAGCCCGGATTCCACGGACCATCTCATCTGGTATCTCGACGGCGCCACTGCCTACAACGAGATGCGTGTCGCCGAACAGCTTCACGCCGGCGGCACCGCAGTCTGGCGGCTTGGGGCCGAGGATCCGTCGCTGTGGCGCGCGATGGGGCCGGACGGCCGTTTGACCTCCGCCGAAAGTCTCCGGGTGGTGCCGCCGGGGTACGATCCCGAGATCGATCACGTCGGTGAGATCATTCGCATTCGTGCACGGCCGACTGACGGCTCGCGGACACTGCGCATCGACGAGACGACCGGCCTTGTCTCCGACGAAGCATTCATCACCTATCCGACGCCGTTCATCGAGGAGCGATATGGTCTCCAGGCGAAACATCCCCACTGGGTCGCGCTCACGTTCGACGATGGCCCCGACGCGGCATGGACGCCGGCCATTCTCGACACACTGAACTCGCGCGGCGTCAAAGCGACCTTCTTCGTCGTCGGCGTCAATGCCGACCGGCACACGCGCCTGCTCGAGCGGGAGTACGCGGAAGGCCAGGAAATCGGGAATCACACCTACTCGCATCCCAATCTTGGTCTGACAGCGGAGTCACGAACGCGACGTGAGATCGATCTGAACGAGCGGCTCATCGAATCCGTCGTGGGGCGGCGCACGGCGCTATTTCGTCCCCCGTACTTTGGCGACGCCGAACCGACGACGATCGACGAGCTCGATCCGGTGGCTATCGCGTCCGATCAGCATTATCTCACGGTCGGCCTTCACGTCGATTCCGAAGATTGGCGCGCTCCGCCCGCCGATTCCATCGTCAATACCGTGCTTGCGCTGCGCGACGCGATGCTCGACACGCTCGCATCGTTCGCGAAACGACATGCCGACACGGTGGTAGCCGCGAACATCATTCTTCTTCACGACGGAGGAGGTAATCGCGCGAACACCGTCCGCGCGGTGGGTCCGCTCATCGACTCGCTTCGGGCGCGGGGCGACACGTTGGTCCTCGTCTCGGCGCTCGCGGGTTTGACGCGCGATGAAGCGATGCCGCCTCTCGCCGCGGTCGGCACGGTACGGCGCGTCCTGACGCTGGTCGGTTTCCAAGTGCTGGGCTTTACGGAGTGGACGATGTTCTGGTTCTTCACGATCGCCGTCATCCTGGGCATCGCGCGGCTGGCGCTGATCGGCTCGCTGGCGGCGATCCAGCGACTGAAGCGCCATCAAGACCGAGATCTTCCAACGACCTTTGCCCCGACGGTGACGGTCATCGTTCCCGCGTACAATGAAGAGCGCGTGATCCGCCGGACGATCGACAGCCTTCTCACGCAGAGAGTACGCCGGCGCAATCGACATACTCGTGGTCGACGACGGCTCGACCGACGACACGTATGCCGCAGCGCTCGCCGCGCACCGCACGAATGCGAGAGTAGACGTCCATCGCAAACGAACGCCGGAAAAGCGAGCGCGCTCAACTATGGGTTCGCGCGGGCCAGGGTGAGATCGTCGTCTGCCTCGATGCCGATACGATCTTCGCGCCGGACACTGTCGGCCGAACTGGTGGCAGCCGCTCGAGGACCTGCGGGTCGGCGCGGTCGCAGGGAATGCCAAAGTTGGCAACCGGATCAACCTCGTGACGCGATGGCAAGCGGTGGAGTACGTGACCAGCCAGAATCTCGACCGGCGTGCATTTTCGCTGCTCGACTGCATCACGGTCGTGCCCGGAGCAGTTGGCGCGTGGCGGAGGTCGGTCGTGCTCGAAGTCGGCGGATTTCGCCACGACACACTCGCCGAGGATCAGGATCTGACCATGTCGATACGGCGCCTCGGGCTATTCCGTTGCGTACGCGGACGGCGCGATGGCGTATACCGAGGCGCCGGGCTACGTTGCGCGGGCTCGCGCGGCAGCGTTTTCGATGGTCGTTCGGAACGCTGCAATGTGCGTGGAAACACCGAGACGCTCTGTTCAATCGCCAATACGGGTCGCTTGGGTGGTTCGCGCTGCCGAACGTGTGGCTTTTCCAATTATTGCTTCCCGCCATCTCGCCGGTCGCCGATCTGATGTTCGTGTGGAGCCTCATATCGGTATGGATCACCTGGAACACGCATGGCGGTAATTATGCGCTTTCCAATCTCGAGCAAGTGCTCGCCTACTACTCGGTGTTCCTCGTCGTGGACTGGATTGCCGGAGTCGCGGCGTTTCTGATGGAATCCGGGGAAGACAAGATGTCTGACGTGGCTGATTCTGCTGCAGCGATTCGTCGTATCGTCAGGTGATGTACTGGGTCGTCGTGCGATCGTTTGTCGCGGCGATCACCGGGCGTGTGGTCGGCTGGGGAAAACTCGAGCGTATGGCGACGGTTGATGTGCTGGAGCTGAACGAAGGCATGATCGCGGCATTCGTCAATCCGCTGGCGAGCGACGCGGCTGCGCGCCGTCGCTGCACTCCAGGCGGTTGGCGGTTTCGAGATCCGCGAGGTCGCCGCCGTCCGAGCTCGCGGCGCGCGTCGCGCGAGGCCGTGCGCGGCGGCGCGCGACGCGTTCTCGTCGCCGGCGGCGACGGGTCGATCGGCAGCGCCGCGGCGGGCTGTCCGGCACCGGGGTCGAGCTGGCGATTCTTCCGTGCGGGACGCTGAACCATCTCGCGAAGGATCTGTCGCTTCCGCTCGACCTCGCCGACGCGGCGCGTGTTGCCGCTCGACGGCCGCGTCGGCTCTCGGTCGACGCGGCGTTCGGTGAACGACCGCATTTTTCTCAACACGAGCTCCGTGGGAGCCTACGTGTCGTTCGTTCGGGCGCGCGAGCGACTCGAGAAGACGCCTCGGCTACGGCTTGGCGTCGACGCTCGCGGCGGCGAAGCTCATCGTGCGAATGCCGACGTTTCCGTCACGCTGCGAGTCGAGGGGCATGACGCGAGTCTATCAGACGCCGCTCGTCTTCATCGGCGTCGGCGAGCGCGAGCTCAAGCTTCCCTCGCTCGGCGCGCGCGTTCGGGCGGGCAAGCACGGGCCTGCACGTCATGGTCGTGCGCAGTCGCTCCGGTGCGCGCGCGTTCGCGTTCGGCCTGGCGCCGCGGCTGCGCGGGAACGGACGCGATGGCGAAACGCCGGCGATGGACGCATTTCTGGTGAGTCCTGCCGGATCGAGCCGCGCATGCGAATGGCCGCCGTCGACGGCGAGATCGTGCGAATTGCATCCGCCGCTCGACTATCGGCACGTGCCCGGGCACTGCGCGTCGTGGTGCCGCCGATTCGGGACCACGACGTCGAGAACACAGTCGACGCGGCTTCCACGCCGCGCGCGCGGCCGTAGCTTTCACGGGTGGCTACCGACCGTCCGTTCCCCAGATCGATCAGTCGCTCGCCGACCGTCTTGCCGAGATCGTCGGCGAGCGGCGCGTGCTGCACCGTCCGAGCGAGCTGCTCACGTACACGTCCGACGCGCTGCCGTCGTACCACAAGCGACCCGGCTCGCGGTGTTTCCCGGCACGCGCGACGAGCTGATCGCCGTCGTGCGCGAGCTCGCCACGGCGCGAATCCCCTTCGTGCCGCGCGGATCGGGGACCGGCTTGTCGGGCGGCGCGCTCGCCGACGGCGTCGTGCTCGATCGGACTCAACCGTCTGACGCGCGTCTGTCGATCGACGCGGACAATCTGCTCGCCGTCGTCGAGCCGGGCGTGGTCAACGTCGCGCTGACTCGCGCCGTCGCCGCGCACGGATTGCACTACGCGCCGGACCCGTCGAGTCAGGCGGCGTGCACGATCGGCGGCAATGTCGCCGAGAACGCCGGCGGACCGCACTGTCTCAAGTACGGCGTGACGACGAATCACATCGTCGCGCTCACCGTTCTGCTTCCCGACGGAGAGCGTCGTGACAGCTCGGCGAGCGCCGACGGCGAACACGAAGGCTACGATCTCGTCGGCGCGTTCGTCGGATCGGAAGGCTGCTTCGGCATCGCGCTCGACATCACAGTTCGCTTATCGCGCAATCCCGAAGTCGATTCGCACGCTGCTCGCCGACTTCATGACGCTCGACTCGGCGGCGCGCGCGGTGTCGGCGATCGTCGCGACGGGGATCATCTCCGGCGGCGCTCGAGATGATCGACCAGGCGACGATCCGCGCGGTCGAGTCGTCGATCTACGCGGCCGGGTATCCCACGGACGCGGCGGCCGCGCTGCTGATCGAACTCGATGGCGCGCCGCCGGCCTCGAGCACGACGTCGCGACGGTCGAAGCGCTGTGCAAGCAGAACGGCGCGCGCACGGTCCGCATCGCGCGCGACGAAGCCGAGCGCACGCGCTTTTGGCAGGGGCGGAAGAAAGCGTTCGGCGCGATGGGCCGCGTGTCGTCGCATCTCGTGGTGCAAGACGCCGTCGTGCCGCGCACCAAACTGCCGGAAGTGCTCGCGGAGATTCACGAATCGGCGAACGCAATCGCGTCCACGTCTGCAACGTGTTTCACGCGGGCGACGGCAACCTGCATCCCAACATTCCGTACTACGCGTCCGACGCCGATGAAACGGCGCGCGTGCACACCGCCATGACGCGAGATCATGCAAGCCTGCGTCGCGCCGGCGGAACGATCACGGGCGAGCACGGCGTCGGGTTCGACAAGCTGCCGTACATGGACCTGATTTTTTCGCCGGACTCGCTCGCGACGATGTGCCCGCTGCGCGACGTGTTCGATCCGGATCGTCGCTCGAATCCCGGGCAAGGTCGTTCCAGTTCACTCGTGTCGTGAATGGCACGCGGCGCCGTCGGCGTGGGCGCGCGAAGCCGTGACGGCGACCGAACCGTCGGCGACCGGTCGGACGTCGCTGCGCGATCGCATCGCCGATGCGCGCGGAGCGGAACGCGGGACTGCGCATCGTCGGGACGCGGCACTTGGCTCGACGCGGGCCGGCCCGGTCGCAGCGACGGAAACGATTTCGACGCGCGAGTTGTCCGGAATCTCCGGATACGTTCCCGGCGATCTCACGCTCACCGCGCGCGCGGGAACGACGCTCGCCGAGATTCGCGACGCCACCGCGGCGCACGGTCAGTGGCTCGCGCTCGATCCGCACGGGCTCGGACGACGGCACGATCGGCGCGACGATCGCCACGGCATCCGCCGGTCCGCTGCCGACGTTCTTCGGCTCGCCCGCGCGATCTCGTGCTCGGCCTGGAGTTCGTGACGGGCGACGGCGTGGTCGCGCGCGGCGGCGGACGCGTCGTGAAAAACGTCGCCGGGCTTCGACCTCACGCGACTGCTCACCGGATCGTGGGGCACGCTCGGCGTGATCACCGAAGTCACGTTTCGGCTCCATGCGCGCCCCGAAGCCGACGACTCGCTCGCCGTCGCGCTTGACCGACGCGGCGCACGTCGGACGGGTGCGCCGGCTGCTGCGCGCTGCCGTTCACGCCATACGCATGCGAGATCGTGAATGATGCGCTCGCGGCGAAATCTCTCGGCGCGGCGAGCACGGCGCCGCTCTATCCGCCTGGCGGGCAACGGCGAGGCCGTGGCCGCGCAGCGAGCAGCGTTCGCCGAGCTTGGGCGCAGCGCGGAGATCGACGCTGACGTGTGGACCAGACTGCGCGGCGCCGAGCCGGCGGGCGCGATTGTCGTCTCGCTTCTCGCGGCTCCGTCCGAACTCGAGCAGACGTGGACGAGCGATTGCGATCGCCGGCGCCTGTCCCGGCGCGATGATTCACGCGTCGGCCGGCGCGCGGCGTCGTGCGCTGCATCGTCCCGGCGAGGCAGATGCGTCGGCGTCGCGCTGCGAGCGGCGTTCGCCGAGCGCACGGTGGCAACGCGAATTGGCGAACGCCTGCCGGCCGGAGCTGTGGCCGGTCGTCGCCGCGCGCCGACCGCCGACCGTTTTCGCGGGAATCAAGCGGGCGTTCGACGTTCACAACATTCTCAATCCGGGCATTCTTGGGAGAACCGGCATGAGCGCGCCGAACGTCGTGCCGCCGGAATGCGCGCTGCCGGGCAGTCCGCTCGCGCACGAGCGTCCCGGCCTCGACGCGTGCGTGCACTGCGGCTTCTGTCTGCAGGCATGTCCGACGTATCTCACGCTCGAGGACGAGAACGACAGTCCGCGCGGTCGCATCGTGCTCATGCGCGCGCTGCTCGAGGGAACGCTCGCGCCCGACGAACGAGAGCGTCGAGACGCACATCGGCCGATGTCTCGGCTGCCGCGCGTGCGAGACGGCGTGTCCGTCCGGCGTTCCGTACGGGCATCTGCTCGAGGCGACGCGCGCGACGCTCGCGGAGCATCGACCGATTCCGTTCGTCGCGCGAGCCATTCTCTCGGTGTTCGAACGGCCGTGGGCGTTGGCGCTGGCGATGGCCGGCGGGCGCGTGATGCGCGCGACCGGGATCGCGCGGCTGCTTGCGCGCCTTCCGGGCCGCGCGGGTTTCGCGATGGCGATGCTGGCATCGACAAGCGCGAGCGGCAGCGACGCAGACCGGCCGCGACCCGCCTCCACGGGATCGCGCGGGTCGCGTGTCGGTGCTGACCGGCTGCGTGATGGAAGGATTGTTCGCCGAGACCAATCGCGCGACCGAGCGCGTGCTTTAGAGCAACGAATATGCGCTGGTCGACGCGCCGGGACAGCAGTGCTGCGGCGCGCTGCACGCGCACGCCGGCGACGCGCACGCCGCGCGACGTCTCGCGCAAGAAGAACATCGCGGCGTTCGAGCGCGATCGGGATGCGGAATATCATCTGCGTGAACGCCGCCGGCTGCGGCGCGATGATGAGAGACTACGGTCATCTGCTTGCGCGACGATCCCGCGTGGGCCGACCGCGCAGCGGCGCGTCGCGTCGAGGGTGCGAGACGTGAGCGAGCTGCTTGCCGCGGCCGGGCCGAGATCGCGGCGGGCCGTTGCCGATGCGCGTCGCCTACGACGCGCCGTGCCATCTGCTGCATGCGCAACGCGTTGCGGATCCGCCGCTCGCCGTGCTGCGCGCGATCCCGGGACTCGAGTTCGTGCCGCTGAACGAGAGCGACGTGTGCTGCGGCAGCGCCGGCATCTACAACCTCGTCGAGCCGGAGACGTCGGACGTCGTGCTGGCGCGAAAACTCGGCAACATCGCCGCCGCGGCCCCGGACGTCGTAGCGACGGGCAATCCGGGCTGCCTGATGCAGATCGGCGCGGGGCTTCTTCGAGCCGGGTCTTCGACGCGCGCGTCCACCCGGTGGAGCTGCTCGACCAGAGCTACGCGAACCGAAACCGGGCCACGTGACGGCCAACCCGTGGCGCGGCTCAGCGAGCGCCGCTTACTTACGAGGCATGGGGCATGTCGCGACGAAGGATATCGGCGGACAGGATGTGGTGCTGTCGTATGATGGGGTAAACGCCGAGTACGACGCGCTGCGCACCGCGCGCGATCGTCGTCGACCGAAGCCACCGAGGTCGGCTGCGGTTCTTCGGCGAAAAATCAGGCGAGGCGCTGACCGGGCTCGTGACGAACGACGTGCTTGCCATGCAGCCCGGCCATGGGCAGTACGGCGCGGCGCTCTCGGCGAAAGGCCGCATCGTCGCCGATCTGCGCGTTTTCGCGGAGCCTGGCTCGTATCTCGTCGACACGCCGACGCGCGCGTGGCCGGGCTTCTATCGCGATGGTGAAGAAGTACGTCAACCCGCGTGTGTCGGGCTATCGCGACGAGTCGCACGCCATGCGGGACATCGGCGTCTTCGGCGCCGATGCGCGCCGCGTATCGTCGCCGCGCTGCCGGGCATCGAGCGAAGACGACCCTCGGCGGCGCTGCCGCTGTACGGCCATGTCGGCGGCGACGATCGACGGCACGGCGGTGATGGTCGCGCGCGTGCCCGATGCCGGCGTGGAAGGGTACGAGCTGTTCGTGCCATTCGAGATCTTTGATCGCGTGTGGGAGAGCGCGGTTTCGCGTGGCGCGACGCCCGCCGGGCTCGGCGCGTGGGAGATCGCGCGCGTCGAAGCCGGTCGGCCGGAGTGGGGCATCGACATCGACGATTCGACGATTCCGCAGGAAGCGAACTTCGACGAGCTCGACGCGATCTCGTACACGAAGGGCTGCTACATCGGACAGGAGGTCGTGGCGCGCGTTCACTTTCGCGGCCACGTCAATCGGCATTTGCGCGGCCTGCGGGCGGCGGGCAGCGAGGCGCCGCCCACCGGCGCGCAACTATTCGACGACGCCGGGCAATCACGTCGGCGACGTGCGCAGCTCGGTCGCGTCGCCGCGCCTTGGCGGCATCGCGATCGGCATGGTGCGGCGTGAGGTTGCGATCGGGGCGACCGTTGAGCGCGAAGTGGGAAGGCGGCGAGCAGCGCGTCGATGTGACGGCGCTTCCCTTCCCGCCTGATCAGGTCGCCCGCACCGCGCTCGTCACCGGCGCGACGGGGCTCGTCGGCTCGCACATCGTCGACCGGCTGCTCGCGTGACGGATGGAACGTTCGCGCGCTCGTTCGGACCGGCGTCGCCGGAACTGTCGTCGCTGGGCGTCGAGAAGGTGACTGGCGACATCCTCGACGCGCGAGCGGTTTTCGCGCGCCGCGGCCGGCTGCGACGTGATCTTCCACACCGCCGCGGCCGATCACGCCGAGCGGCGGGTGGGAAGCATATCGCCGGCCGAATGTCGACGGAACGAGCAACGCGATCGCGGCCGCCGAGCGGTCCGGCGCGCGGCTGCTGCAACTGAGCAGCGTGGCGGTGTACGGCGACGGGCCGGTACCGAACCGCCGATGCCGGAATCGCAGAAAGACGGATGAAGACTACTCCGCTCGGCGCCGTTGCCGGAGGGCGCATTCTACGCGCGGTCGAAGCGCGAATCGGAGGAGATCGGTGCTCGCCGCACACGCCGCGGGACGAATTTGGGCGACGGCGGTTCGGCCCGACGTGATTTACGGCCGCGCGACCGGCAGTTCGTGCCGCGGCATTGCGAGGTTGCTGCAGCTGCGGCGTTGCGCCGCTGATCGGCGGCGGACGATCGACGCTGGCGATCGTGCACGCGGCGAACGTCGCGGACGGCGCCGTGCTCGCCGCGACGCACGACGGCGCCGGCGGGCGCGCGTACAATCTCGCGAACGACTTCGACGTCACCGTTCGAGAGTTTTTTCTCATGGCCGGCGAGGGACTCGGCCGGCGCGTTCGCCTCGTGCCGATGCCTCGATCGCGGCGCGCGCCGTGTGGGCGCGCATCGCAGTGCGATGCTCCGCGTGGCGTCGGGCGGACGCTCAAGATCCTTCGAGCGGATTCGCTCTCGATTTCTGACGCGCGACAATCCGTTCACGTCGGATCGAGCGCGGCGCGAGCTGGGATGGTCGCCAGCGGTCCGCCCTGAAGACGGGGTTCCGGAGGCGTTTCGCTGGTGGTTGACTCAGCGGTCAGCTTAGCGCCGCTATCAGTCGGCTTGGCCCAGCAATCGGCCATCGGCTACTGCACGGCCACCAGAGGGCTGGAAAGGCCAACGCGCATATGGCGGCAAAATGGCAGGCGTGAAAGGGCGCGACATGGGTCGCGCCCCATCTTGGAACGAGAAGACGATTACGGCTTCTTCTTCTTCGTCGTGTCCATCTTCTTGGCTGGTGTCCATCTTCATGCCGGTATCGGTGGCAGCCGCCGGAGCCGGCGCCGGGGCCATCGCAGGGGCGGCGGTGTCCTTTGCAGCGCTTCAGACTTCGAGCAAGCAGCAGTAAACGCGAGCACAGCGGCGACGAAAGCCAGGCGCTTCATGACATTCTCCTGAAGAGTTGGTCGATTGGGTTCTTCCGCGTGGTCCGTGCACGCGATCTGGGCGCTCGGGGCGAGCGGCGTGAAACTTACGGGACCCATGGATGTGTGTCAAGGCCGAGCAGTCCAGGCAAGTTGGCGTCGGGCAACGAGTTCTACTGACCTCAAGACTCCCGCGATGCCAGCTGTCCCGCTGCATCTTCCGCGTCCACTGGTTGCATCGACCCGTTTCATAGCTTCCTGGATCGCCCTAGAGTGAGCCATGTCCGAACGCGCTGACCGCCGATGATCGCCGCGATAACGAGCCACGTCGTGCGCGGCGCCTGCCCGCACGATTGTCCCGACACGTGCGCGATGCTCGTGACCGTCGAAGACGGTCGCGCGATCAGAGTTGCCGGCGATCCCGACCACCCGTTCACGCGCGGATTTCTCTGCGCGAAGGTCAATCGCTACGTCGAGCGCACCTACCATCGCGACCGCCTCCTGCATCCGATGCGGCGCGTCGGACCGAAGGGCGTCGCGGACGAGTTCGAGCGCATCTCGTGGGACGATGCGCTCGACGAAATCGCGACGCGCCTGAACGACGATCCGCGCATCGACCGACGGGCCGCAGGCAATTCTTCCCTACTCGTACGCCGGCACGATGGGGATGGTCCAAGGCTCGTCGATCGACCGCCGATTCTTCCATCACGATCGGCGCATCGCTGCTCGACCGTACGATCTGTTCGATGGCCGGCACTGTCGGAATGCGCATGACCGTCGGCGCGAACATCGGCGCCGATCCGGAAGGCATTCCGGAAAGCGATCTCGTTCTGCTGTGGGGAACGAACACGCTCACGGCGAATCCGCATCTTTGGCCGCTCGTTCTCGAGGCCCGAGCAGCGCGGCGCGACGCATCGTGATCGCGATCGATCCGATTCGAACGCGCACCGCGGCGCAGTGCGACGAATGGATCGGCATTCGCCCGGGCACCGACGCCGCGCTCGCGCTCGGCATGATGCATGTGATTTTCGAACGCGGGCTCAGGACGCCGCGTTCATCGCCGCGCACACGGTCGGCATCGAAGCAGCTGCGCGAGCGGGCGCGCGAGTATCACGCCGGACACGAGTCAGCGCCATCACCGGCATTCCGGCCGAGACCATCGTCGCGCTCGGCGAGCGGTATGGTCGATCGAAGGCGGCGTTCATTCGCGTGAACTACGGGCTGCAGCGGCACGCCGGCGGCGGCATGGCCGTGCGCACGATCGCCTGCCTGCCGGCGTGATCGGGCCATTGGCGGCGCGCGGGCGGCGGCGTGCAGCTCTCGTCGAGCGCGAACTTCCAGTTCGACAAGAGGGCGCTCGAGCGTCCCGATCTCTCGCCGCCCGTTCGCACGATCAACATGATCCGGCTGGGCGAAGCGCTCACGACGCCGGACGCGGGCGTTGGCGGGCCGCCGGTGAACGCGCTCGATCGTCTACAACTCGAACCCCGCGGCCGTCGCGCCCGACCGGAACGCGGTGCTGCGCGGCCTGGCGCGCGAGGATCTCTTCACGGTGGTGCTCGAGCATTTTCAGACCGACACCGCCGACTACGCGGACATCGTGCTGCCGGCGACGACGCAGCTCGAGCACTGGGACGTGCATCTCTCGTACGGACATCACTACGTGACGCTCAACCAGCCGTCGATCGAACCGTTGGGCGAGGCGCTGCCGAACAGCGAGATCTTCCGGCGGCTCGCCGCGCGCATGGGGCTCGACCACCCGTCGCTCGCGGACGACGACGTGACGCTGATCCGCCAGGCGCTCGACTCCGCCGAGCCCAAGATGCGACGGCGTGACGTTCGACGCGCTGCTGGAGAACGGATGGATGCGGCTCAATGTGCCGAAGCCGTATCTGCCGTTTGCCGACGGCGATTCCTCACGCCGTCGGGCAAATGCGAGTTCGTGTCGGCGCGGATGGCGGAGATGGGGCTCGATCCGCTGCCGTCGTTCACGCCGCCGTATGAGTTTCCGGAGACCGTGCCGGAGCTCGCGGCGCGGTATCCGCTGACGTTGATCTCGTCGCCGGCGCACCAGTTCCTGAATTCCACTTTCGTGAACATCGACTCGCTGCGCGCGGTCGCGCGCGAGAGCCGGAGTGCCTGCTTCACCCGACGGACGCCGAGCGGCGCGGGATCGCGGTCGGGGCGCGCGTGGTCGTGCACAACGACCGCGGCGCGTTCACCGCCGTGGCGCGCGTCGAGGACGCCGATTCGCCCGGGCGTGGTGTGGGCGCCGTCGATCTGGTGGGGGAAGTTCGCCGCCGACGGCGCGAACGCGAACCAGACGACGTCGCAGCGCGAGACGGACATGGGGCATGGCCCGGTGTTCTACGACAATCTGGTCGAGGTTGGCCTGGCGGACTGACGATAGTCTTGCGCCCCGACGCGGTTCGCGCCCGCTTCATTGCAGGAGTATCCAACTCGGCAACCCGGAGCATCACGTGCAGTCGCATCCCGAAACCCTTGGCGCGCTCCAGCGCTCGCCGTATTGGCGTTCCCGAACGCGCCTTTCGGTCGGTCAAGGACGAAATTCGCCAAAATCTTCTCGAGCGCCTGTGCCAGGGCGGACCGCTCTTCACCGGCGTCATCGGCTACGAAGACACGGTCATGCCGCAGATCGTCAACGCGATCCTCTCGCAAGCACAACTTCATCCTGCTCGGACTGCGCGGGCAGGCGAAGTCGCGCATTCTGCGCGCGCTCGTCACGCTGCTCGACGACGCGATGCCGATCGTCGCCGGAAGCGAGATCAACGACAATCCGTTCGCGCCCATCTCGAAGTACGCGCGGAACTTGATCGCCGAGGCGGGCGACGACACGCCGATCGCCTGGGTCGGGCGCGACAATCGCTTCGTCGAGAAGCTCGCGACGCCCGACGTCACGATCGCCGACCTGATCGGCGACCTCGATCCGATCCGCGCCGCGCGCGGCGGACACGTGCTCTCCGACGAGCTGACGATCCACTACGGGATGCTGCCGCGCGCCAACCGCGGCATCTTCGCGCTCAACGAGCTTCCCGACCTCGCCGGCAAGGTGCAGGTCGGTCTGTTCAACGTCATGCAGGAGGGCGACGTCCAGATCAAAGGCTATCCCGTTCGCCTTCCGCTCGACGTGCAGCTCTGCTTCACGGCGAACCCCGAGGACTACACGGCGCGCGGCAAGATCATCACGCCGCTCAAGGATCGCATCGGAAGCGAGATCATCACGCACTACCCGGACGAGCGTCGAGCTCGGCATGGACATCACGCGGCAGGAAGCGTGGACGGCGCGCGACAACCGTCCCGTGCGCATTCCGGATTTCATCGCCGAAGTCGATCGAGCGCATCGCGTTCGAGGCGCGCAACGACCGGCGGATCGACAAGCGCTCGGGCGTGTCGCAGCGCATGCCGATCACCGTGATGGAAAACGTCGTGTCCAATGCCGAGCGGCGCGCGATCACTTACGCGGCGACGCGGAGATCGTTCCGCGCATCTCCGATATCTACGCCGCGCTGCCGGCGATCACCGGCAAAATCGAGCTCGAATACGAAGGCGAGCTCGTCGGCGGCCGGCGATCGCGCGCGAGCTGATTCGCCGCGCGGCCGACGCAACGTTCCAGGATCGCGCCGGCGGCGTCAACGTCGACGACGTCATCATGTGGTTCGACGAAGGCGGCGCGTTGCAGGTGGCCGACGAAGCGCGCGGCGACGCTCGCGATGCAAGGGCTTCGAGGCCGTGCCGGATCTGCTTGCGCATCGTGCATCACGTCGGCCTCGCCGCCGCAGGACGACGCCGGCATGTCCGTCGCCGCGTGTGAGCTGGTGCTCGAGGCGCTCGTCGCGCGCAAGAAAATCTCGCGCTCCGACGGCCGGCCAGTACGGCCGCGCCAACCCCGAGCCGCGACGCCGTCCGAATCAGGATCTGTTCGGCGGCGGCTTGTCGTGACGGCCGCGTTCCTCGGTGCGGCCGCGCCACACTCGACGATCTGCGCGCGATCGTCGAACTGCGGTTGGCGTTGCTCCGGGAATATCGGCGACCATCCGCTCTACGGCGATCTGCGCGACGACGCGCCGGCGCGCGCGCATGAGCTGTTTCGCGCCCAACTCGCTGTCGCACAACGAGACCATGTTGGTCGCCGAAGCGCGACGGCAGTCCGTCGGCATTCTGCGCTGCGTCGACACACCGGTCTCACCCCTGCTGTTTCCGGAGCGCTACTGCTACGTCTCGTCGGTCTACGTGCGTCCGGGCGAGCGACGAAAGCGGTGTGCTGCGCGCGTTGATCGCGGCGGCCGAGCGCTGGTGCGACGAGCGCGGGATCGACGAGATGCGACTGCACAACACGGTCGACGTCGGTCGGCGGCGCAGGCGTGGGGCTCGCTCGGCTTCGATGTCGTCGAACAGGTGCGTCGACGCGCCAGTTGGGGCGGCGGCAGCGCAACCAGCCGGACGAGTGTTTGATCGCGCACGCGCGAGCGTTGATGCCCGTCATCACCATTTCGCGGATGTATGGCTCGGGTGGGTCTGAGGTCGCCGAACGGGTGGCGCACGGGCTGGGTGGTCGCTGTTCGACAACGACATGATCGACGCGATCGCCGAGCGATCGGGACTGACGCGCGCCGAGGTGACGGCGCAGGACGAGCGTGTGCCGTCGCTCGTCGAGCGGCTCGCGTCGGCGCTGTCATTGGTTCGCCCGAGATCATGCCGCCAGTTCCGTCGGGCCCGATCGAGACGACGGAAGAACGGATCGTCGCGGTGACGCGCCGCGTCATCGAAGAGGCCGTGCAGACCGGGCCGGCGGTGTTCGTCGGCCGTGGTGCGCAGTGTCTGCTCGCTGAGCGGTCGGACGCGCTTCATGTGTTTTGCTTCGCATCGAAGGGCGCGTTGCGCCGGTACGCGATGAACAAGTTCGGCGTCGACGCCGCGGAGGCCGATCGTCGCGTCTCGGAGCAGAACAAGCAGCGGGAGCAGTATGTGAAGCGCCATTGGAATCGCAACTGGCTGTCGCACGAGAACTATCATCTCTGCGTGAACACCGGCTGGCTTGGCATCGAGCACTCGGCGGAACTGGTGTTGAATGCGGCGCGGAAGCAGTTCGAGCTTGCCGGAGCGGACTAGGGCAGCGGCGGCGTTTTGCGCCCCGCGGCGTCACTGGCTTGAGTTTTCGGCAGTTCTCGGCGGTTGGCGAGGCTGATGCCGAGCGCTTCGGACTTGGTGGTGAGGCGCGTTCGGAAGTCTTCCGGAAGATCGCCGTCGGTGAACGTCGTCTTTTGGCTGGTCGTGGCTTCGTTCGTGGCGCCCGTGGCGACGACAAGCCCGGCTCGTGTCGCGCTGGCGGACCGCGTCCCGGGCGTGGCGAAGTCCGGCAGCGGTTCGAGCTGGGCCGTGGCGAGCATCGCGGTCTGTGGCATGGTGTGGAGCTCGACCGCGTTGCGAAGGGAGCGCTACTGGGCTGTTTCCGCAGAAGCGCGCGCTTCGACGCGGCCTGTGTGACGGGATTCGCGCTGAGCACGTTGATCGCGTCGTCGAGCCTGCGGCGAATCGTCCGACGTCTCGAACGCGCCTAACGTGTTCGCGCTGGCGTGCGTCGTTCTCTGCACCAGCGGATGCGTGGGTGTGACGGTGCCGTGCGTGGCTCGCGCGGTGTTGCTCCCTTCGACGACGGGATGAGACGATGAGAGCACGTATTGGGCGAGCTCACCGACGGGGTGCTTCGTTCGACTTGGCGCTGCGGGGCGGTCTCGGACGTTCGTCATGTTCTCTGTCCGGCCGAACGCAATCGGCTGTTGATTAGGCGGTACGTACCGTCGAAGCAGTCGAAGCTCGGCTCGATTCAGTAGCTGCTCGCGATCGAGCTGGGGCTGCTCACGTTCGAGCAGAGGTATCTTATGTTCGAGCAGCGGTCGCTCACGTTCGAGCAGCGGTCGCTCGCGTTTGAGCAGCGGTCGCTCGCGTTCGAGCAGCGGTAGCTCGCGTTCGAGCAGCGGTAGCTCGCGTTCGAGCAGCGGTAGCTCGCGTTCGAGCAGCGGTCGCTCGCGTTCGAGCAGCGGTAGCTCGCGTTCGAGCAGCGGTCGCTCGCGTTCGAGCAGCGGTAGCTCGCGTTCGAGCAGAGGTAGCTCGCGTTCGAGCAGCGGTAGCTCATGTTCGAGCAGAGGTAGCTCGCGTTCGAGCAGAGGTCGCTCACGTTCGAGCTGACGCATCTCATGTTCGAGCGGACGTCGCTCACGTCGAATGCGTGCGACCTCACCTCGAACGCGCGCGAGCTCACCTCAGATTTGTGCGACGTGACTTCTGTTGCGTGCGTCCGCACGTCGGCCGGCTGCGAACGGACCTCGGTCGCTTGCGACGTCGCCTCGGATGCGTGCGAGCTGACCTCGGATGCGTGCGAGCTGACCTCGGATGCCTGCGACCTCACTTCGGTTGCGTGCGTCCTCACGTCCGTTGCCTGTGGCCTCACCCCGGTTGCCCGTGACTCGACGTCGGTTGCGTGTAAGCTCATGTCGGTTTCCTGCCACCTCACCTGGGTTGCGCGCGACGTCACGTCCGTTGCCCGGGAGGTCACGTCGATTGCGTGCCACCTCGCGTCGGTTGCCTGCAATCTCAATTCGAATGCCTGTCAGCTCACGTCGGTATTGCGCGATCTCCCGGCGGTTTGTGGCAAGGTCGCTCCCGGCGCGTGCCATCTCCTCGCGGTTTGCTACAGTCTCACGACGGCTTATTGCGAGCTCACCACAATGACGCTGCGATCTCACGACCTTGTCTGCGACCTCGCCACGGTCAGTCACGAACGCACTCGACTCGTGGGCGACCTCGCCGGCGATCGGTGCGAAGCAACCGAGCAAGCGTACAACACCCGAGCGCGCGATCGCGAAGCGAGGTCGGAGTTGGCCGACATGATGTTCGTTGCCGCGGCGCGGCGCGGGGCGAAGCCCGCGACCGGAATTGGGACGCACGAGGCAAGCGTCGTTCAGCGTTTTCATACTTCTTATACTGCCAACCGCGTCAAAGCGCTGGAGTGACGATGCCAAATCCCGTCGAGAGCAACTTTGATCGCGGCGCACGTCACGACGGCACGCCCGTGCCTGCGCTGGACGTGTCGCGAGGGATCACCAGCTGCGCCGCGCGCCGGAGCTCGATGACGGGGCTACACGCCTCGCAACTCAGGTTTGCGCTCAAACGCCCAATACGAATAGGCGAGCATGATGACGGCGCCCCCGCCGATGGCCCATGAAACGCCGATCACGTGCGCCACGCTTCCCGCCACGAACGACCCAACGACCGCGGACAACCCAACCACGACGAACGAGTAAGCCGCCATCATGCGACCGCGCAAATCGTTGGGGACCACATGCTGGACAGTCGAATTACAGAGCGCGTTGTTGAGAATCATCATGAACCCGACGCCCAGCAGCACCGGGTACGCGACGGGGGCGCTTCGCACGAGCGAAAAGGCCAGGAGCAGCCCCGCAAACCCGAACGATGCGATCCGCAGCAGTCGGCCACGGGGAATGCGATCGCCAATCGCCGCGAGACAGAGAGCGCCGATCAGTCCGCCGATTCCGACGCAGGCCAGCAATCCACCGTATCCACCGGCGTCGAGGCCGAGCCGATCGCGCGCGACCACCGGCATGAGCGTGAGATAGGGGACGCCGAGGACGGAGTACACTGTGATGAGCTTCATCAGCGCGGCGATTGTTGGTGTGTCGCGCATGAAGCGGATTCCTTGGCGGATCCCTTCCAGCGGAGATGCGAGACCCTCCGGTGGCATCCACACCGGCAGGCGCACCATGAACAGGCCAACGAGCACCGTCACATAGCTCAACGCGTTGACGCCGAAGCACCAGGCCAATCCGAAGTTGGCGATGATGATCGCGCCGATGCTCGGCCCCACGACGCGGGCGAGGTTGAATCCGCCGGAATTGAGCGCGATGGCGCTCGGGAGATCCTCGCGGCCGACAAGCTCGACCATCAGGGATTGTCGCGCCGGTATCTCGAACGCCGTGATCAACCCGTTCACGCTCGCCATGGCCAACAGCCAGCCGATCGTCACATGATGCGACCATACCAGCCACCACAGCGTGGCGGCTTCCAGCCCGAGGAGCGTCTGGGCCACTTTCACCAGCCGCAGCTTGTCGGTGCGGTCCACCACGACGCCGGCGTGGAGCGACAGGAGAAGCACGGGAAACGACTGCGCCGAGGCGACGAGTCCGACGAGGAAGGCGCTATTCGACAGTTCCAAGGCCAACCACCCCTGGGCCATCACCTGCATCCAAGTGCCGACGAGCGACAGGGTTTGCCCGAACCAAAAGAGTCGGAAGTTGCGATGCCGCTGGAGGGTCTGGAATGGGTTCAATGAGGCCGGCACACAGGGAAAATAAGCCGGTCGTGCGGTTGCAGTATAAGACCTGTTTATACAGCGAGGAGATTGGCGCCTCGGCAGGTCGCTTGCTACGAATAACGGTATGCGTTATACTGCCCCCATGCCGCGATCGTCCGAGTGACCCGTGATCCGCTCGTTCGCCGATCGCGGGACCGAAGACATTTCAATGGCGTCGATTCGCGAGGCGCCCGGCGGACCTTGTCCGAACAGGCTCTGGGCAGTCGTGCGGCGCAAGTTCGACTATCTCGATGCCGCTGTGTCACTCGAGTCGTTCCGGTTGCCACCGGGAACCAGCTGGAGGCGCTCAAGGGCGATCGGAGAGGACAGCACAGTATTCGGATCAACCGACAGTTTCGCGCTTTGTTTCGTCTGGACGCCGGGGCCCGCATCACGTCGACCATTGTCGACTATCACTGAGTGGCGCCATGGTTCGCATCCCCACGCACCGACCGCCGACGCATCCGGGCGAGATGCTGCTTGAAGAATTTCTGAAGCCCTTCGCCCTGTCGCAAACCGGACTTCGCGGAACGACTCGGCGTCTCCTATCCCCGCGTCAATGAATTAGTGCACGGCAAGCGCGATATGACGCCGGACACAGCTCTCCGGCTCGAGCGCCTGTTCGGCGTCGAAGCGCAGGTCTGGCTCAACCTGCAGCTCGCCTGGGATCTGTATCACGCCACCCATTCCAAGGCCGCGCAGCAAATCCAGCAAATCAAGCCCCTCAAACGCGCCGGCTGACCGGCGCGTCGTTCGCAGTGACGATCTCTTGGCGACGCTGAGTATCTATCAGTCAGACGGCCGATGGTCAGCACGCGAGTATCGTCGCTGCAGGGACCGGAATCCGGAACAGACCGGGCTACTTGCCCTTGAGCCCTCGTGAGGCAGTTTCACTTTGGCGTTAAGGACGGCACTGCGCTTCTCGGAAGGAGAGTTCATGGAGGGCTCGCAACTCGATACGCTGCGCCAACTCGCGGCTAGTTTCCGGAGCGCAATTGTGGAGGCTCGGGCCGACAAAGCCCCTGGTGCGTTACCCTACTTCCCTGAAGGTGCCTGTCGCCTGAGGAGCCGGCTGTTCGCAGTACATCTCACCCGACGCCCGGACAGTGCCATGTTCAGTCCCGCACGCTTGGTAAGCGGCGTCCTACCCGGTAGCGAGTTCGGGGCGCGGCACTATTGGTTGGAACTCGACGACGCCGTGGTCGACCTCACGGCCGACGCCTTTGGCGAACCACCAGTCGTTGTTGGTGCACCTACCGTGTTTCATCATACTCTCACGGACCACGTACGCGAGGCCGCTGCGCAGAACCTCGCGTCGTTGAGCGCGGATGACGTTGCGCGACTGGCGCGCCAGCTCGCTGCGATCGAGTTGCGCATGCCAACCTTCGCTCGGCAGCCGGACTTACAGCAAGGGCAAGCACCAAGGCCGATTGACCCGCTCGCGTAGCCTCTGTGACCCACACTATTTATCGTGTGGTTGCGCAGACGTCGCCGGTCCGTTTGCGCTCCGAATCCGGTGTGCGGCACCCGAGCCCAAGCCGAGATGCGAGAACAACCGCAGGCGATCTCCGAGTTCGATCGCGCCGGAGACGGATCATCGCGGCTGGTTGACGCGAGAATCGAGGTATCGACCAGCTGCAACTAGCGCTGAAAGCTGCCGAGCGATTTACTGATTCCAAATGCGGCGCATTCGCTGTTATTTGCGCTTTCGCAGCGTAGCTTGAGCAGTTAGACCACGACCGTTTGCCATGTCATTCCGCCGTGCGCGCGCTGACGCGCCGACCGGAAGAGGCGGCGCTCCCCGCCGACGCCGAGATCGCGGTCGGGGATCTCACCGCGCCCGCGTCGCTCGACGCAGCCCTCGAGGGGGCTGGGGCCGTATTCCTCGCCTGGACCGCGGCGTGTGACTCCGCGTGGCGGGCGACGCTCGGGCACCCGGCGTTCGTGACCTCCACCGTCGAACAGATCGTCGGATCGCCGCCGCGTACTTTCTCTCAATGGGCTGTCGACCACGCCTCAGCATTCGCCCTCTCTGAGCCGGCCCACGACGTCCCCGCGGGTTAACCGAACCCCGCGCGCGAACATTGTTCGATGTCGGTAGCGGCGGCCGCGCCGCCGCTTTCTATTTGGTCCGCTGGCTACTCAACTCGCGCGTCAGCCTGTACTCAGATTTCGATGAAAGGTCTCGTCCTGATCGCGTGGCTGTTCGGTGCGCACGCGAAACTTGGAGCCCCTTGCCGTGGACAGGCGTCCGATGCCGTTCCGCTCGCCTATGCCAGAACGGACTCCGTTCGCGGCATCACGATCAAGGCACCGCAAATTGTCGATCCGGCCGCCATCGCGGCCGCGAAGCGAATTCTCAGCCAAATGCTGAGCGGCCGCGAGGACATCCGGACGCGGCTCGTCGGTCACCACGCCGCGCTCGCGATCATTCCCAGGGCCTGCTACATCACTGCCCTGCCCGAATTCGTCGCCTTGGCAGGCACGAAGGACCAGAACTCGAATGCCTACGACTCGTTTGCCATTCGCGGCGGGGGAGCCGTCGTCGATCAGCCTGTCACCGCTACCTCGGAGGAAAATCTACTAAAGCTCCCCGGCGATCCGTTCAGTCGCGAGAGCGTCACGCATCACGAGTTTGCGCACGCAATCATGAATCTGGGTTTCACTCAAAGTGATCGGGACATGTGGCGCGTCATTTTCCGGGCGGCGGCGGCAAAACATCTCTTTCCGGGCGCGTTCGCGATGACAAACCCGGATGAATACTGGGCCGAGCTTTCACAGTCGTACTTCTCGGTGAACAACGAGATTAACGGGCCTGGGCTCGTTCACGATCAGGATCCAGCGGCGGCATCATTCTTGGCCAACATCTACGGTCCGCCGCCTAGCGGGCGCTGAAGCTCTGCGCTCCGGCTGGACGTGACAGCGTCTCGCCCAGGGGATATTGTTCGGTAGAGGAGAGCCGCCCATGCGCTTTCACACGTACGGCAAGTTCAGCCCCGAGCTGGCCGACGCGATCGATCTGCAGGCGCTGCTCGACAAGCTCGCCGACTTCCTGCTGCAGTCCGGCTTCGCCGGCGGCGACAACCAGTCGTACTACGGCTGGGACGGCGGCGACGACGGCAATCGGTCGCTCGACGCGCTCAAGCAGGCGATTCTCGACGCGCTGATGGAGAGCGGACAGTTCACGCCCGAGATGCTCGAGGCGCTCCGCGGCGGCGACGACGAGGAAGGCCAGGCCAAGCTCGCCAAGCTGCTCGACGAGCTCGTGCAGCGGCTGATCGACGAGGGCTACCTCAACCTCGACAACGCGCCGCAGATGCCGGCCGGCCACCAGCCGGTCACCGGGTCCGGGCGGTCTCGCGCAAGGCCGCGGCGCGCGACGTTCAGTTCAATCTCACCGAGAAAGGCGATCGACTTCCTCGGCTACAAGACGCTGCGAATCTGCTCGGCTCACTCGGCAAGTCGAGCTTCGGCAGCCACGACACGCCGTATCTCGCCACCGGCATCGAGGCCGACGGCTGGAGCAAGCCGTACGAGTTCGGCGACGTGCTCAACATCGACGTCAACGAGACGCTCAAGAACTCGCTGGCGCGCACGGGCGACATCGAGCGTGCCGATCGACCTCGATTACAGCGACCTGATGGTGCGCCAGGCGGAGTACCGCTCGTCGTGCGCCACGGTGCTGATGCTCGACTGCTCGCACTCGATGATCCTCTACGGCGAGGACCGCTTCACGCCGGCGAAGAAGGTCGCGCTCGCGCTCACGCATCTGATCCGCACGCAGTTCCCCGGCGACACGCTCAAGGTCGTGCTCTTTCACGACTCGGCCGAGGAGATTCCGCTCGCGACGCTCGCCACGCGCGCAGGTCGGACCGTATCACACCAACACCGCCGAAGGGCTCAAGCTCGCGCGGCGCCTGCTGATGGCGCAGAAGAAAGACATGCGGCAGATCATCATGATCACCGACGGCAAGCCGAGCGCGCTGACGATGCCGAACGGCCAGATCTACAAGAATTCGTTCGGCCTCGATGCGACGGTCATCGCGCAGACGATTCGCGAAGTGGCGGCCTGCCGCCGCGCGGGCATCATGATCAACACGTTCATGCTCGCGCGCGATCGCACGCTGGTGGAGTTCGTGAAGCGGGTGTCGGAGATCAGCCGCGGCAAGGCGTACTTCACGTCGACGATGACGCTCGGCCAGTTCATCCTGATGGACTTCCTGAAGCGGAAGACGAGGAAAGTCGGATAGAGGGGGAAGCGGGAAGCGGGTAAGCCCCCGTTGAAGTGCGCGTCCCGCCTAGATCTCCCCACCGAGGACTCGGCGCAGCGTTCCAGTATCGATGTTCCCGCCACAAAAAATGATTCCTACGCGCTTGCCCGCGAGCTCAACGCGCAGCTTGGACAGTGCGGCGAATCCCATCGCCCCGGCGCCCTCGACGAGATTATGGGTGAGCGACACGATCGCCCGGAGGCTCTGCGCGATTTCGGCGTCCGTCACGGTCACGCAGCCGGCGAGACCCGCTTGCAGCGCGGGAAAGGTGAGGTCATAGGTAGTGCGCGTCGCCACACCCTCGGCGAAGGTGTCCGCTTTCGGCGTCGTGATGCGCTTACCGGAGTGCCAGGAGTCGTGGATCGCGGACGCGCCGGCGGCCTGCACCGCATAGACCTCCAGGGATGGGGCCAAAGCGCGCGCCACCGTGATCGCTCCGACGGATTGCGATCCGCCGCCCGTCGCGATGACGAGCGCGTCGAGATCGGGCTGCTGCTCGAGAATCTCGAGCGTCATGGTCCCGGCGCCGGCGATGATCCGCCGATCGTTGGTCGAGTGCGCGACGACGCGTCCCGTTTGGGTGGCGAGCCGCTGCATCACCGCCACCGCGTCATCATAGTCGCGCCCCTCCTCGACGACGGTTGCGCCGAGCGCGCGCATCGCGGCGTTCTTTTCCGGGTTATTGCCGGCCGGAACACAGACGGTCGTCGCCACGCCAAGCAGGGTGCCACCGTAGGCGATCCCCTGACCGTGGTTTCCGGTGGAGGCAGCCACCACTCCGCGCTGGCGCTCCTCGGCAGTCAGCGACGTCATGAAAGACAGCCCGTTGCGGATCTTGAAAGAATTGGTGGGCTGATGATTCTCGTGTTTTACGAAGATCTGCATGTCGCCGCCGGCCAGCGCTTCGAGTTGCGGATACCGTCGGAGCGGCGTGGGCGGCGCATACGGCGCAATTCTCCGCTGGGCGGCGCGAACGTCGTCGATCGAGATGGGCCAAGCGATCGTGGATTCGATCATTGTTGAATGTCCTTTCATGGCAGCGCCGTTCCGACGAGCACCGCGGTTACCGCTACAATCAGCGCACCCGCCAGGCTGTCGGCCATTGCGCTTCGCCGAAATCTCCCTCGCGATTCGAGCGTCCACTCCGGCAAGACAGCGGTGCGCCAGTGAAAGAAGCCGAAGCCGAGGACAATAACAACGATTCCAATCTTGAGGAGCAGTGTTCGACCGTACGCAGAGAGCCAGAGGTCGCTCACGGCGTTGAGGCGTAGGAGGATGGCGACCAGCGCGCTCATGAGCACAAGAGCCACGCATTCAATCGCCGTCTGGTGATACGATCGCACGAGCTTGGATCCCGCGGACGGACGCTCGACGTCACTCAACTTCGACAGCGATCGCAATCCGCAGAGCACCACGGCTAGCAGTCCGCCGATCCATCCGCCCGCGCCGAGCACATGTGAGACGTCTGCCGCGATCGCCAGGGCCTGCCGGTTGGGAATTGCGACGGAATGCCCGGTGAGAGCCTCGCCAAAGCACATCATGACTACGGCGACGCCAGTTGCCATCCAGCCGAAGAGTCCATGTCGACAGAAGCGGAGGGTGATGAAAGCGACTATCGCCCGCCGGCGCCGATCATCCAGCCATGTCCCCACCGGGTGTCACGAGCCGTGGTGAGCACCGCGTCAATACGAGCCAGCGACGCGTTCGGGATGAGGTCGGATTGCCCGACGAGGCGTGTTAGCGTCGCAACAGCGAAGAGGACCAGCGTGGCGTGCGCCAGGCGTCTGGCGCGGTCGGCGCTGTCGTCGACCAAAGCCTCCGTCCATCCGGCGCGAGGAAGCACCAGCAGGCGAAAGAAGATGCATCCAATCAGGGCGAGCAATCCGACGAGCTCGGCCCAGCGCATTGCGGTCGTATAGTCGGTGGCGTGCGCAGTTTGCACGACGACGTTGGTCGGGCCAGCGGAAGTCTGGAGGCGCGAGGTTTGTTGGGACGCTGGTGGATTCGAAGGCGTTGTCGAGACCGTCGCCGGAGATTCGGCGACGACAAACGAGAACTCTCCGTTCGTGGCGTGACCGTCGGCAGCCGCCGTTCGCCAAACGACGGTGTACCGCCCGCGGCCGAGCACCGAGGCGATCTTCGCGGTGACGCCAGTTGCGTCGCCATTCACGTGCGTGATGTCGCCGAGCGACATCGCGGTGCCCGCCGAATCGAGAAGCTGGAGGCTCGTGAACTTGACCTCAGGGGCTTCTGAGAACCACAGACTCAAGCCGGAGGGCGGCGCGGATCCCGACGAGAGCCATGAGCGCAGACTAACCGACGGCCGCGCACGAGCTTCCCGAGTCGCGTCGGGTGACCCGAGCCACACGCCCATCCCCGTGCCCCGCCTGAACCCCCACCGCGTGTCCACAGGGGATTTCACCCGTCCTGACCCATCCGTTAGTGTCGAGTCTCGTTGACCACTTGTTCTTCTTCGATCCCCAGGGAGCTACTACATGGGTGACCTCCGCGCCGGCACGGGCGGCTCACACGCTGCCCAGCCGACCGGAAGGCGAATCGCCCGTCATTCCGCTGAGCAGGTGGCCGAGCAGCCCTACGTCGGTCGCCGGGTCGCGGCGAGGCCCGTCGCGGCCGCGCCCGCCGAGGTCGCACCGTTGTCCGGACGCCGACGTGCGCAGCCGCCGGTGCTGCCGCCAGGGCCGCCCTCCCCCTTCTCCGAGGCACCCGCTCCCGGGCGCCGGGCGCTCCGGGTCGACGTGGTGCCCTTCGCGATGAGCCCCGCCATGGTCGCGCCGCCCGAGCCGCCCGTCTTGGCGGTGCCGACCGAGATCCCGGTCTTCGAGACCGCCGCCCTCGAGGTGCCGGTCATCGAGCTCGACGCCGTCGCCAGCCTCCCGTCGTCGAGCCTCCCGTCGTCTTCGGGGCGCCGGCCGTACCGATCTCCGTTCCTCCCACGTTCTCCCTCGAGCCGATCGCGCTCACCACCCTCGCGGAGTCCCCGGTCGGCACCGAGCCGCTCGAGGACAAGCCGGTCTCCCTGCAGCCGTTCACCCACGAGCCCCGACCCGAGCAGCGCGTCGACGCCCAGCGCGCGGCGACCGGCCGTCGGGTCGCCCGCCGCCGGTCCCCGATCCGGTTGCCGAGCGCGCCCCTGCTGATGGGCTTGGCGATCCTGGCCGTCTCGGCCGGTGGGGCCCTGCAGGCGATGCACTCCGACGCCGCCGACGCGGCCGCCGCCCACCACCTTGCTCCGGCCAGCGCCCTGTCGGGCAGCAGTGCCGTCGGTACCGCCAGCCTCCTCGGCGGGCGACCCGCGAGCGTCAGCCGCAGCTCCGACCGGCTCCAGGCCGCCGCCGACGCCCAGGCCAAGCAACGCGCCGAGGCTCTCTCCGGGTTCGCCTCCCAGGCGCAGAAGCAGGCCCAGAAGATCAAGCTCCACTCGTGGGTGCTGCCGGTGGCAGCGGGCGTCTATCACCTCACCGCGCGCTTCGGTGACTACAGCTCGCTGTGGTCCAACTTCCATACCGGCCTCGACTTCGCCTCCCCGACCGGTACGCCGATCATGGCCGTCGCGGGCGGCACCATCTCCGAGGTCGGCTACTCCGGCGCCTACGGCAACCGCACGATCGAGACCCTGCCCGACGGCACCGAGCTGTGGTACTGCCACCAGAACGAGTTCGGGACCTCCGTCGGCGCCGCCGTGCGGCCCGGCCAGGTGATCGGCTACGTCGGCTCGACCGGCAACGTGACCGGCCCCCACCTGCACCTCGAGGTCCACCCCGGCGGCGGCGACCCGGTCGACCCCTACACCGCGCTCGAGGTCCACGGTCTGCATCCCTGACCGATCAGCGGAGCGCGACGCGAGTCGCGATCCGCTGAGCAAAGGGAGGGTCGAGTGGCCTCGCGCGACCGAGGAACGAGGTCGCGTCGGATGCCAAGCGACCGGCGCCGAAGGCGCCGAACCTCGATCAGAGCTTCTCGACCGGCGCGTACCTCAGCAGGAGCCGCTTGACGCCCTCGGAGCCGAAGTCGATCGACGCGACCGACTTGTCGCCGACCCCGTCCATCGCGACCACGGTCCCCATCCCGAAGGAGTCGTGCACCACCCGGTCACCGGGGGCGAGTGACGGCACCTCGCGGGCCGGCTTGGACTTCGCGGCGGCGTCGGCCCGGGCGGCCGCGGCCGTGAAGTTGCGGCGGCCGGCGGAGGTCGGCGAGCCCAGTCCCGTCGCCGATCCCGTCGTACGGCTGAGGTCGGGACGCTGCCAGTGGACCTGGTCGGCCTCGGTCCGCCGCCAGTCGACCAGCTGCTCGGGAACCTCGCCGAGGAAGCGCGAGGCGGGGTTGTGGGCGGGCGCGCCCCAGGCGGAGCGCACCAGGGCCCGCGAGAGGTAGAGCCGCTCACGGGCGCGGGTGACGCCGACGTAGGCCAGCCGGCGCTCCTCCTCGAGCTCGCGGCCGTCCTCGAGGCTGCGCGAGTGGGGGAAGACGCCGTCCTCGAGCCCGGTCAGGAAGACCGTCGGGAACTCCAGCCCCTTGGCCGTGTGGAGGGTCATCAGGGTGACCATCCCGCCGTCGTCGTCGTGGGGCGCGTCGGGGATCTGGTCGGTGTCGGCGACCAGGGCGACCCGCTCGAGGAAGTCGGAGAGCCCGGGCGTCACGGTGCCGGCGTCGACGTCGGCGGGGTCGGCCGACGGACCCGCGACGGGGTCGTCGGAGAACTCGCGGGCGACCGCCACGAGCTCGGCGAGGTTCTCCAGCCGGGTGCCGTCCTGCGGGTCGTCGGAGGCCTCGAGCTCGTCGAGGTAGCCCGACCTGGCCAGCACCGACTCGAGCACCACGTCGGCCCGCTCCCCCGCCTCGACCATCGACTGGAGCTCCTCGACCAGCGCCACGAAGCCGTGGATGGCCACCAGCGACCGGGTGACGAGACCGGGCGCCTCGTCGGCACGACGGAGACCCTCCCAGAACGTGATCCGCTCGCGCTGGGCGTACGACGTCACGCACTCGACCGCGCGGTCGCCGATGCCGCGCTTGGGGACGTTGAGGATCCGGCGCAGCGAGACCTCGTCGTCGGGGTTGACCAGCATCCGGAGGTAGGCCAGTGCGTCGCGGACCTCGCGCCGCTCGTAGAAGCGCACCCCGCCGACGACGCGGTAGGGCATGCCGAGCCGGATGAACACCTCCTCGAAGACCCGGGACTGGGCGTTGGTGCGATAGAAGACGGCGACGTCGCCGGGCCGGGAGCCCGCGTCGGTGAGGGAGTCGATCTCCCCCGACACGAACCTCGCCTCGTCGCGCTCGTCGTCGGCGACGTAGCCGACGATCTGCGCGCCCATGCCGGCGTCGGACCAGAGGTTCTTCGGCTTGCGGCCCTGGTTGTTCTCGATCACGGAGTTGGCGGCGTTGAGGATGGTCTGGGTCGACCGGTAGTTCTGCTCGAGCAGGATCGAGGTGGCGTTGGGGAAGTCCTGCTCGAAGTCGAGGATGTTGCGGATGTTGGCGCCGCGGAAGGCGTAGATCGACTGGTCGGCGTCACCCACGACCATCAGCTCCGCAGGCGGGATCCGCTCCGCGCCCTGGTCCCGGCTCCGCTCCACCGACGACTCCAGGGGGTCCTCGAGCGCGTCGGCGCAGAGCTGGTGGATCAGGGCGTACTGCGCGTGGTTGGTGTCCTGGTACTCGTCGACGAGCACGTGGCGGAAGCGCCGCCGGTAGGTCTCGCGCACCTCGGGGAAGGTCGCGAAGACGTCGACGGTGAACATCAGGATGTCGTCGAAGTCGAGGGCGTTCGCGTCGCGGAGCCGCTGTTGGTAGCGGGTGTACGCCGCGGCGTACGCCTCCTCGAACTTGTTGTGGGCGTCGGCCGCGACCTCCTCGGGGCCACGCAGCTCGTTCTTGTGGTTGGACACCCAGTGGAGGACCGCGCCGGGCTGGTAGCGCCGCGGGTCGAGGTCGAGGTCCTTGATCACCATCGCCATCAGGCGCTTGGAGTCGGCGGCGTCGTAGATGGTGAAGCTCGACCGGAAGCCGAGCTTGTCGATCTCCTTGCGCAGGATCCGCACGCAGGCCGAGTGGAACGTCGAGACCCACATGAGGCGCGCGCGGGGGCCGACCAGGGCCTCGACCCGCTCCTTCATCTCGGCGGCCGCCTTGTTGGTGAAGGTGATCGCCAGGATCGAGCCCGGGTGGGCTCCGCGCTGGGACACCAGCCAGGCGATGCGGCGGGTGAGCACGCGGGTCTTGCCGGAGCCCGCGCCCGCGACGACCAGGAGCGGCGTGCCCTCATGGACGACGGCGGCGCGCTGCGGCTCGTTCAGGCCGGCCAGGAGGTCGTCGGCCGACGGCTTGCGCGGGCGCTCGGCCTGGGCCTCTGGCTCGGCCGGCCGGCCGAGGGTCTGGCCGATGATCGGGAGGGTGTCGCTCATCTCCCGTCCACCCTACGTGCCGCCGCCCCCCGCGCGGACGGCGTACCGGCGTCAGCCGAAGGCCACCCCGATGTTCGCCACGGTCAGCGCCAGGATCAGCCAGTAGAGCCAGGCCGGGATCGACGGCTTGCGCACGTTGGCCATCACGAGCACCAGGATCACCAGGCCGATCGCGAACATCACCGCGACCGTGACGTGGTCGAACGCCTGGTCGCGGGCCTCGAGGACTCCGACGAGAAGAAGCCCGGCCAGGAAGGTGGTGCCGATGCCGTCACGCATCGGACCCGTGACCCGCTTCTCGGGGTGGCGGAGCTGTACCAGCAGGCCGACCAGGAGTGCCAGCACGCCGAGCAGGTGCAGCACGATCAGGACCACCTGCGCCACCTTCATGGCCGCAGCCTAGGGGACCTTGCCGCGCTCACAGCAGGCGGCGGTCGGAGGCCCAGCGGGTGAGCTCGTGGCGCGAGGAGAGCTGGAGCTTGCGGAGCACGCTCGACATGTGGGTCTCGACGGTCTTGATCGAGATGAACAGCTCCTTGGCCACCTCCTTGTAGGCGTAGCCGCGCGCGATCAGGCGCATCACCTCGCGCTCGCGCTCGGTGAGGCGGTCGAGATCCTCGTCGACGGCCGAGATCTCGATGGTGCCGGCGAAGGCGTCGAGGACGAACCCCGCCAGCCGCGGGGAGAACACGGCGTCGCCGTCGGAGACCCGGCGAATGGCGTCGACCAGCTCGGGACCGGTGATGGTCTTGGTGACGTAGCCGCGAGCGCCGGCGCGGATCGTGCCGATCACGTCCTCGGCTGCGTCGGACACGCTGAGCGCCAGGAACCGTGGGGCGTCGGCCGACGACATGGAGGTCGACAGCCTGCGCATCACCTCGGCTCCTCCGCCGCCGGGCAGGTGCACGTCGAGGAGTACGACGTCGGGCCGGTGCTGCACGACCGCGGCGATCGCCTCGTCGACGTCGGCGGCCTCGCCCACGACGTCGACCGACGTCCCGAGCTCGGAGCGGACGCCGGCGCGGAACATCGCGTGGTCGTCGACGATCAGGACTCGGGTGCTCATGGGGTTCCCTCCTCGAGCGGCAGCTGCAGCCGCACCTCCGTGCCGGAGCCCGGGGTCGATCGGATCTCGGCGGTGCCGCCGTGGCGCGACATCCGGTCGAGGATGCTGTTGCGCACGCCCTGCCGGTCGGCGGGGATGCTCTCGGGGTCGAAGCCGGCGCCGCGGTCGCGGACGAAGACCTCGACCTGGGTGTCGCAGACCTCGGCGTAGATGTCGACGACGTGGGTGCCGGCATGCTTGGCGGCGTTGGTCGCGGCCTCGCGGGTCGCCGCGACGATCGGCGCCAGCGCCTCCCCCACGGTCGCCTCGCCGACGGTCACCAGCTCGACGTCGACGCCGTAGGTGTCCTCTATCTCACGGACCACCTCGCGCAGCGCGCCGGCCAGGGTGTCGTCGGCGACCGGGGTCGCGTCGAACAGCCAGGAGCGCAGGTCGCGCTCCTGCGAACGGGCCAGTCGCGCGACGGTCGGGGCGTCGCCGGCGTTCTTCTGGATCAGGGCGAGGGTCTGCAGGACCGAGTCGTGGAGGTGGGCGGCGAGGTCGGCGCGCTCCTGGGTGCGCACCCGCTCGGCGCGCTCGGCCGCGAGGTCGTTGGTCAGCCTCCAGACCCACGGACCCAGGATGATGGCCAGCCCGATGCCACCGAGGGCGGCCGCGAACAGCACGTCGGTCACCTGGCGGATGTGGCCGTGCCGCACGGCGAACAGCGCCATCGCGCCGATGATCAGGGTGAGGCCAGCTCCGACCCGGACGTACGCCGCCCACCCGCCGCCGCCGAAGACGGCCCGGACCGGGTTGAGCCTCTCGGACTGGTCGACCCAGCGCGAACGCTGGGCCTCGTCGGCCTGTCGCCACAGCAGCCCGAAGCCGAGGACGGCGAGGACGAGCGCCCAGATCACGACCCCGTTGCCGACGATCGCCTCGGCGGTCAGCACCAGGCCGAGGCCGAGCGCGACCAGGGCGATCGCGGGTCCGGAGTCGGCGAGCCGGCGGATCCGCCCGGGTCGCCGGCCCTGGCGAGAGGCGCTCTCGAGGCCGGGCGCCTCGGGCTCGAAGGGCGGCTCGGCCGGGAGCACCAGCCACAGGCCGGCGTAGAACAGGAGCCCGATGCCGCCCAGCACCGCACCGACGAGGAAGGCCGCGCGTACCCACACCACCGGCACCGCCAGGTGGCGCGCCAGGCCGGCCGCGACGCCCCCGATGACCGGGTGCTGCGTGTCGCGCATCGCCCGGCGTACGTCGCGAGGCATCTCGCGAGGCACGTCGTGCGTGGGCAGGGAGGCGGTCATGATGCCTCCATGGTCGCAGAGCAGCACGCCCCGGACCACGAGGAGGAACCCCGGCTGACCCCTGACTCGCGGCCCCGGCCAACCAGCCGGGATCAGGGGTCTCCCCGATGGTGTACGACGTGCCGGTGGCGCACGGTTGTCCCATGAGCACAACACCGCCCGAGACCCAGCCACCCCCGACACCCGGACCCGACTCTGGTCCCCGCGTCGGCTGGGACGACATCCGCGACCTGGGCCGGATCCGGCGTACGACCAGTGACCGCCGCGTCGCGGGTGTCGCGGGCGGTCTGGCCCGCCACCTCGACATCGATCCGCTGATCGTGCGGGTCGCCTTCGTCGTCCTCACCTTCTTCGGCGGAGCCGGGCTCCTCCTGTACATCGCCTGCTGGCTGCTCCTGCCCGAGGATGGCAGCGACTGGGGCCGGGTGGCCCTCGACCGCCGGAGCCGCACCGTGGCGCTCGTACTCGTCGGCGCGCTCGTCCTGGTGATCCTGGCCGGCCACACCTGGTGGGGCAGCGGCTATCCCTGGGCCCTCTTGATCGTGGCCGGCATCGTCGCTCTCGTCGCGACCCAGCTCCCGCGGCGCGACCGCCGCACCCCCGCTGCCGACGGCTCCGCGCCGGCAACCGGCGCCGTCCCCGGCGACACCGGCAGCGGCGCCGACGCCGAGGGCGACGGCCGGACCCAGACGTACGCCGCCCCGCCGGTGTACGTCGAGCAGCCGCGCCCGGTGAACCCTCGCAAGAAGGGCCCGATCCTCTTCTGGTTCGCCGCTGGCCGTGATGGCCGTCGGACTCGGCGTCCTCGGCGTCGTCGACCTCGCCGGCGCATCCGTGGCCCCCTCGGCGTACCCGGCCCTGGTGCTGGCGCTGAGCGGTGTGTTCCTCCTCGTCGGCGCCTTCTGGGGCCGTGCGGGCGGCCTCATCCTGATCGGGCTGGTTGCGGCCCTGGTCACCGCCGGCGTGACGATCGGCGACCAGTGGGACCCGCACCGCACCACCGTCACCCCCGCCTCAGCCGCACAGGTGCAGAGCAGCTACTCGATCGACGTCGGCGAGCTCGTCGTCGACCTGTCCGAGGTCAGCGACCCCCAGGGTCTCGACGGCCGCGAGATCGAGGTCACGGGCAACGTGGGGCACCTCGACATCCGGGTCCCGGACGACGTCACCGTCGTGGCGAACACCCACGTCACCGGGGTCGGCGGCATCAACGCCTTCGACCGCGACGGCGGCGGGATCGACACCGAGCTGACCACCATCCACTCCGGCGGACCCGGCGCCCCGCGCCTCACCATCGACGCCGAGCTGCACGTCGGAGGCATCGACGTGCAGACCGAGCCCACCACCCGAAGGAGCCTGTCATGAACGACGAGACCAACGAGATCCTGGCCGAGCCGTCCGAACGGCGTGCGTGGTCGGCGGGGCGGCACCCGGTCAACATCGGACACCTGGTGATGGGCGTCGCCCTCCTCGGCCTGGCGGTCATCTGGGCCCTGATCGAGTCGGACGCCGCGTCGGCCTCCGACCTGCGCTGGCTGCTGCCGATGCCGTGGGTGGCGGCCGGTGCCGTCGGGCTGGTCGCGACCGCACCACGCCTGCGCGGCGCGCGCGACTGAGGCCTGTCCGACCGTCGTACGGCCCGTGCCAGAGTGAGCCCATGCCGCTGCCGCGCCTGGGCTCCCTGGAGTCGCTGCCCGTCCTCACCCACCCCGACCTCCTGGCCCCGCCGGTCCACTCCGCCCTCAGCGACTGGCCGCACAGCCAGGACGTCGCCGTCGTCGAGATCGACCCGGCGTACGCCGACACCGCCGCGATGAGCGAGGCGTACACGATCCCGATGGAGGCCGGCGCCAACTGCGTGGTCGTGATGGGTCGACGCGACGGACAGGAGCGCGTCGCCGCCTGCGTCGTCCGGGCCGACACCCGGGCCGACGTCAACAACCTCGTGAAGCGGAGTCTCGACGTCCGCAAGGCGTCGTTCCTCTCCATGGAGCGCGCCGTGGAGGAGTCCGGGATGGAGTACGGCGGGATCACCCCGATCGGTCTCCCAGACGGCTGGCGCGTGCTCGTCGACTCCGCCTGCCTCGACATCGAGGCCGCCGTGATCGGCTCGGGAGTCCGCCGCTCCAAGCTGATCGTCCCCGGCCGACTGCTCGGCGAGATCCCCGGCGCGGAGGTCATCGCTGGACTCGGTCGCTGAGGTCCGGCGTTTAGGGGATGCTGGGGCGGGAACGATTCCCATGCTCGGACCGAGCGAGGCCAACCGGCGCCCCCCGTGCCGGCCTTGCTCTCGGCGGCGTGGGGGACTCGGGGCCCCGCGCCGGGCCGAGCCCGATCAGCCGATGATGCGAGTCTTGCGACCGTGACAGTGGTTCTGTCAGAGTCGGGGACGTGAAGCTCTCGACGCAGCTGATGTACGCCGGCAACCCCCGCGAGGCGGCCGACCAGGTACGCGCGCTCGAGGACGCCGGGCTCGACACCGTCTGGGTGCCCGAGGCCTACGGCTTCGACTCCCCCACGCTGATGGGCTATCTGGCAGCCAAGACGGAGAAGGTCGAGATCGGCAGCGCGATCCTCAACATCTACTCCCGCACGCCGAGCGCGTTGCTGCAGACCGCCGCCGGCCTCGACAACGTCAGCCACGGCCGGGCGATCATCGGCCTCGGCGCCAGCGGCCCGCAGGTGATCGAGGGCTTCCACGGCGTTCCGTACGACAAGCCCTTGGGCCGCACCAAGGAGATCATCGAGCTGATCCGGGCGGGCCTGCGTCGCGAGACCCTCGTGCACGACGGGATCTTCACCCTGCCGCTGCCCGACGGCCAGGGCACCGGTCTGGGCAAGCCGCTCAAGCTGCTCACCCGGCCCGAGCGCCCGAGCATCCCGCTCTACATCGCAGCCCTCGGCCCCAAGAGCGTCGAGGGCGCCGCGGAGTACGCCGACGGCTGGCTCCCCTTCCTCTTCGTGCCGGAGAAGGCCGGCCAGGTCTGGGGCGACGCGCTCGCCGCCGGCACGGCCAAGCGGCAGGAGGGCCTGGCCCCGCTCGAGATCTGCGCCGGCGGAATGGTCGCGATCGGTGAGGGCCCCGAGACCAAGGCGCTCCTCGACTTCGCCCGGCCCCTGGTTGCGTTGTACGTCGGCGGCATGGGCGCCCGGGGCAAGAACTTCTACCACGACCTGGCGGTGAAGTACGGCTACGAACAGGAAGCCAAGGAGATCCAGGACCTCTACCTCGGCGGCAACAAGCGCGATGCCGAGGCCAAGGTGCCCCTCGAGCTCCTCGAGCTCGGCAACCTCGTCGGCCCGGCGTCGTACGTCAAGGAGCGGATCGCCGCGTTCGCCGAGGCCGGGGTGACCAACCTCCAGGTGATGCCGGCCTCCGACGACCCGCCGGCGACGATCCGTCAGCTCCGCGAGCTGGTGGACTGACCCTCTGCCAGGGCGCAGGCGCGGACCAGGCGGTCCATCACGTCGTTCCATCCCTGCTGCGCCCCGCCGTCCGGGACGTGGGCGACCGACGTGTGCGCCACGGTGACGCGCGTGCCGCCGTCGTCCGGCTCGAACGTCACGACCACCGTGTCCTCGACGACGGTCTCCGGCTCGCCCGCGTCCTCCCAGCTCCAGGTGAAGCCGAGCCGCCGCGGCGGGTCGACGTCGGTGTAGGACCCCGTCACGGTGGCGCCGATGCCCGGGCTGTGGATCCGGAACCGCCCGCCCAGCCGCGCGTCCACGTCGTACGTCGTGCCATCGAGCTGCGGCCACCACCAGGCGGCCAGCTGCTCGGCGTCGGTCCAGGCGGCGAAGACCCGCTCGGGCGTGGCGGCGACCGTGCGGGTGATCGTGATCGTGCTGGTGCTCATGGGTTCTCCTCCGGGTCGGCGGCGAGGTGCGCTTCGAGACGGTCGAGGGCGTTGCCCCACATCAGGCGGGTGCTCATCGCCCACGTGGCGAGGTCCTCGAGGCTGCCGGGCACCAGCCGCACCACGGTGGTGCGGCCGCGCTTCTCCTTGGTGACGACGCCCGCCCCGAGCAGCACGCGCAGGTGCTTGTCGACCGCGGGGAGGGTGACCGCCAAGCGGTCGGCGAGGTCGCTCATCGACGCCTCACCCTCGGCCAGCCGGTCGAGGATCGAGCGACGCGGCGCGGACGCGATCGCGGCGGCCGTCGCATCCAAGCGATAGTTCACCATATGGTGAAGTATGGGTGAGGGGAGCGTCCGGGTCAACCCCTTGCATCGTGACAGCGTGACTGTCACGGTTGCCCGATGGGGTTCCGCCTCGCCCATCCCCGGCGCTACCAGATCCGCGACCACGTCCGGACGCTCGACCCGGTGCGCGACCGCGACGAGATCGCCTGGCTGGTCTCGCGCCACGAGTTCCCGTGGGACTACAACCAGGGCACCGGCATCGCCTTCCTGCGCGACTACGGCATCCCCTCCATCGCCGCCCTCCTCGACCGGACCGCCGAGTTCGAGCGCGACGGCGTGAAGCGGTACGACGACACCCTGCTGGTCGCCGAGGAGGCGAGCGTCGAGGGCATCGACTCCGAGCGCGGGCACGCAACCCTGCGCCGGCTCAACCGCATCCACGGCCACTACGACATCCCCGACGAGGAGTTCCGGTACGTCCTCGCCACCACCATCGTCGGCCCGGTCGAGTGGATCCGCGAGTTCGGCTGGCGCGACCTCGAGCCGGTCGAGCGCCAGGCGCTCGCCAACCTCACCACGCGCTTCGGTGAGCTGATGGGGATCGCCGGCCTGCCGCGCACCTACGACGGCTACCTCACCCTGCTGCGCGACTACGAGAACGAACGGTTCGAGTTCACCGAGGCCAACCGCCGGGTGACCGAGGCGACGCTGCGGATCGCACGCGAGATCGCGCCACCAACGCTCCGCCCGCTGGCCCGCCGGGTGACGATCGCCCTGATGGACGAGCCGCTCCGCGTCGCGCTCGGAATGCCCGAGCAGCCGGCGTGGTTCGTCACCGCCGTACGCCGCGGCCTGCTCGTCCGCGCCCGCGTGCTGCGGTTCGCGCCACCCCGCCGGACGGCGTACCACCATCGGCCGACGTCCTACCCGCACGGCTACACGCTGCGCGACATCGGCCCGCAGTCGATGCTCGACGAGCTCAATCGCGACCGGTGACCCGGCCGAAGCCTCGGGCGTTGCATCGTGACAGTCTCACTGTCACGATGGTGGAGATGACGCGCGCGATCTTCGAGCCCGAGCACGAGGCCTTCCGGGAGACGGTCGGGACCTTCCTCGACAAGGAGGCCGTCCCCTTCCACGAGCAGTGGGAGAAGGACGGCATCGTCGATCGCGAGGTCTGGGCCAGGGCCGGCGCGCAGGGCCTGCTCGCGCTCCAGCTCCCCGAGGAGTACGGCGGAGGCGGCACGCCCGACTTCCGCTACAACCTCGTGGTCAACGAGGAGATGACGCGACGCGGGATCTACGGCTGTGCGTTCCCGCTGTTCAACGACATGATCGTTCCGTACCTCGTCTCGAGCGCCAACGAGGAGCAGCAGGCCCGGTGGTACCCCGGCCTCTGCGCCGGCACCACCATCGCCGCGATCGCGATGACCGAGCCCGGCGCCGGCTCCGACCTGCAGGGCATCCGCACCAGCGCCGTGGACGCCGGCGACCACTACGTCCTCAACGGCCAGAAGACCTTCATCTCCAACGGCATCCTGGCCGACCTGGTGATCGTGGTGGCTCGGACCGACCCCGACGCGGGCCACCAGGGCATCAGCCTGCTCGTCGTCGAGCGCGGCATGGAGGGCTTCGAGCGCGGCCGCAACCTCGACAAGATCGGGCAGCACGCGCAGGACACCGCCGAGCTGTTCTTCTCGGACGTCCATGTCCCGAAGGCCAACCTCCTCGGCGAGGAGGGCTCCGGCTTCGCCCACCTGATGACCAACCTCGCGCAGGAGCGACTCTCCATCGCCGCCTCGGCGGCCACGGCCTGCGAGGTGATCCTCGACCTGACGCTGGCCTACGTGAAGGACCGCACGGCGTTCGGGCGGCCGATCGGGAAGTTCCAGCACAACCGCTTCGTGCTCGCCGAGATGGCCACCGACGCCCACATCGCCCGGGTCTTCCTCGACGACTGCGTCGCGCGCCACGTGCGCGGTGAGCTGGACACGAAGACCGCGTCGATGGCGAAGTGGTGGCTGACCGAGCTGCAGAAGAAGGTGGTCGACCAGGCCGTCCAGCTCCACGGCGGCTACGGCTACATGGCCGAGTACGCCGTCGCCCGCGCCTACGTGAACTCCCGCGTCCAGACGATCTACGGCGGCACGACCGAGATCCAGAAGGAGATCATCGGCCGCTCCCTCGGCCTCTGAGCCTTTCGCCGCCCTCACTCGGGTGCCACGATGACTCGCATGAGTGTGACGACCGACACCGCCGCCGTCCGCGCCGACGTAGAGCGGGTCATCGAGGGGAGGACCGTGGCGGACGCCCTCGCCGCGACCGTCGAGCGCTACGGCGACCGACCGGCGTACAGCGACAAGGCGGTCTCGACAGGCTCGACCACCGAGTGGCGCACGTTCACCTGGCAGCAGATGTACGACGCGGCCCGCGACGTCGCGGCGGCCCTGGTCGACGTCGGGGTCGAGCCCGGGCGGACGGTGGCGATCATGGCCACCAACCGGATCGAGCACCTGGTCGCCGACATGGGCGCGATGCTCGCGGGTGCGGTCCCGATGTCGATCTACAACACGCTCTCGCCCGACCAGATCGTCTTCATCGCCGGGCAGGCGCGGCCGGCGGCGGTGTTCGTCGAGACCGCCGACCACCTCGAGCGGTGGCGCACCGCGCTGACCGAGCAGGACGGCATCAGCGCGATCGTGGGCATCGGCGACGCCCACCTCGACGAGGCCCGGTTCACCACGTGGGACGCGTTCGTCGCACGGGGCGCGTCCGGCCCCCACGATGCCGTCGACTCACGCACCGCCGCGCTCACCCCGGACAGCACCGCCACGATCCTCTACACGTCGGGGACCACCGGCGACCCCAAGGGTGTGGAGCTCAGCCATCGCAACGTGCTCTTCGACTGCGAGGCCGGGCTGCGGATCATCGGCCTGGAGCGCACCATCCTGAGCGTCTCCTACCTCCCCTACGCCCACATCGCCGAGCGGATCCTGAGCCTCTACAACCCGCAGCACTACGGCGACAGCCACATGTACCTCGTGGCCGACCCGTCCCTCCTGCTCGGGGCTCTGGGCGAGGTGCACCCCGAGGAGTTCTTCGGCGTACCCCGGGTCTGGGAGAAGATCCAGTCGGGTCTCTCGGGGCTGCTGGCGATGGAGCCGGACGCCGTCAAGAAGGCCGCGATCGAGAGCGCCATGCAGGTCGGCACGGAGTACGTCGAGTCGCTCCAGGTCGGTCACACCACCTCGCCGGAGCTCCAGGCGAGGTACGACGCGGTGAACGCCGCCGTGCTCGGGCCGATCAAGGCGATGCTCGGCCTCGACCGGGTGGTCTGGGCCGCGTCGGCGTCGGCGCCGATGCCGCTGGAGGTGGCCCGCTTCTTCGCCGGGCTCGGGATGCCGATCTACGACATCTGGGGCATGACGGAGACCTGCGGCGGCGCGACCGCGTGTGGTCCGGGCGCCTTCAAGCTCGGCACCGTGGGCCGCGCGTACCCCGGCATCGAGCTCCGGGTCGCCGACGACGGCGAGCTCCTGGCCCGCGGCCCGATCATGACCGCGGGCTACCACCGGCGTCCCGAGGCCACCGCCGGCCTGATCGACGCCGACGGCTGGCTGCACACCGGCGACATCGCCACGATCGACGAGGACGGCTTCGTGTCGATCGTCGACCGCAAGAAGGAGCTGATCATCACCTCGGCGGGCAAGAACATCGCGCCGAGCAACATCGAGAGCCTTCTCAAGGAGTCGCCGATCGTCGGCCACGCGCTGGCGTTCGGCGACAACCGGCCCTACGTCGTCGCGGTGCTGACCCTCGACGGCGAGGTTGCTCCGGTCGTCGCGCGGATGGGCGGCATCGAGTTCACCGACCTCGCCGACCTCGCCGCGAAGCCGGAGATCCTGGCGATGGCGCAGGAGGCCGTCGACAAGGCCAACGCCCGGCTCTCGCGCCCCGAGCAGGTCAAGTCCTTCGAGCTGCTGCCAGTCGAGTGGACCGCCGAGTCGGAGGAGCTGACCCCGACGCTCAAGCTCAAGCGACGCGTCGTACACACCAAGTACGCCGACGTGATCGACCGCCTGTACGGCTGAGACCCGGGAGCGGCCGGAGTATCTCCGGGCCGACCGACCGCTCCTGACGTGGAGAAGCGCCCGGGCCCGGAACGCGTGCGCACCTCACGAGGAGAACCCCATGACTCTCGACCACTTCACCTTCGAGCCGGTGCCGGCTGTCGCCGATCCCCAGCCCCATCCCTTCACCAGCATCGCCGATCCGCTGGGCCCGCTCGCGGCACTCCCCGGCACCTGGACCGGGACCGGTTTCAACACGATCTGGCGGCCCCATTTCCCCTCGGGGCGACAGGACCGCTTCCTCGAGCTGAACCTGACCTCCGAGACCCTGGTGTTCGAGGAGATCCCCGGCGCGATCCCCAACCGTGGGCTCGACCAGAAGGACATCGAGATGTTCGGGGTCCACTACCTGCAGAAGATCGACGACAGCAGCCTCTCGGCCGGCATCCACCTCGAGCCCGGGATCTGGGCCACGGTCCCGAGGACCACCGCCCCGAAGGAGCCGCCGACGGTGGTGCGGATGGCCTCCATCCCCCACGGCACGGGCATCGTCGCCCAGGGCGGGGCCTTCACGATCGCCGGCCCGCCGATCATCAAGGACACCGACATCATCCCGTTCGTCACCGGGGACCCGTCCACCAAGGGCTCGTTCGCCGACGCCGAGCAGTCGTTCCCGGAGCTGAACCTGGCCAAGAAGACCAAGTTCCGGCAGCCCTCGGACGCGACCACCATGCCCGACATCACCCAGGCCATGGTCCGGAACCCGAACCTCGTCCTCACCAAGGCGATCCACGGGCAGGACATCGTGCGCACGACCGTGCTCCACGTGAACGCCGGCAGCGGCAGACCGAACGCCATCGGTACGGCGAACACCTTCTTCCTCGCCGAGAACGCCTCGGCCAACCACGTGACCGCCACGTTCTGGATCGAGAAGGTCAACAAGCCTCACACCAACGGCCACTTCCTGCAGCTCCAGTACACCCAGGTCGTGATGCTCGACTTCAACGGTCTGCGCTGGCCGCACGTCTCGGTCGCCACCCTGCGCAAGCAGGGCACCACGCCCACGTCGGCACGCGACGACCTGCCCACGATCAAGGGCGCGAGGGCCGGGCGCGAGACCGAGCTCACCTGAGGTACCTCACGCGGGTCACGATTCGGCCAACGCAGCGTGAACTCGGGGTAAACCCCGATGACACCCGTCGGCGCCCTCTGGTGGACTAGTCGCATGCATCGACAGATCGCCGGCAAGCTCACCGGACGCGTCACCAAGTGGCTCGTGCTCGTCTTCTGGATCCTCGTCGTAGCCGTGGCGGGCCCGCTCGCCGGCAAGCTCACCGACGTACAGGACAACCAGGCGTCGTCCTGGCTACCGGCCAGCGCCGAGTCGACCAAGGCGCTCGACAAGCTGGCCCCCTTCCAGAACGAGAACGACGTCCCGACGGTGGTGGTCTACGAGAAGAGCGCCGGGCTGACCAAGGCCGATCTGGCGGCCATCGGTGACCAGCTCGACCAGATCCAGGGCCTCGACGGCGCCGTGCCGGCCAAGGCACCCGACGGCAGTGCTGTCGCTCCCAGCCGGCTGATCCAGGTCTCAAAGGACCAGCAGGTCGCTCAGGGCCAGGTGACCTTCAACTTCGGCAAGGACGGCTGGAACAAGCTGCCCGACGTCAAGAAGGAGATCCAGGGCATCGCGAAGCTCCCCGGCGCGAACGTCTACGTCGCCGGGCCGGGCGGGCAGGCGGCCGACTCCGCCGAGGTGTTCTCGGGCATCGACGGCAAGCTGCTCTGGTCCACGGTCATCGTGGTGGTCGTGATCCTGCTGCTGACCTACCGCAGCCCGATCCTGTGGCTCCTCCCGGTCCTCTCGGCCGGCGTCGCGCTGATCACCGCGCAGGGCGTGATCTACCTCTTGGCCAAGAACGCCGGCCTGACCGTGAACGGGCAGAGCCAGGGCATCCTCACCGTGCTCGTCTTCGGAGCCGGCACCGACTACGCCCTTCTTCTGGTGGCTCGCTACCGCGAGGAGCTACGCCGTCACGGGGACCGCCACGAGGCGATGGCCTTCGCGCTGCACCGCGCCGCGCCCGCCATCGTCGCCAGCGGGCTCACCGTCATCCTCGGCATGCTCTGCCTGGTCTTCGCCGACATGAACTCCACCGCGGGCCTCGGGCCGGTCGCCGCGATCGGGATCGGGGTCGGGCTGCTGGTGATGATCACGTTGCTGCCGGCGCTGCTCGTGATCACCGGCCGCTGGATCTTCTGGCCGCAGCGGCCCGCCTTCGACACCCACGAGCCGACCTCCACCGGCTTCTGGGCCAAGGTCGGTTCGCGCATCGCGCCGCGCCCGCGCCTGGTCTGGATCGGCACGGCCGCCGCGCTGGCCGTGTGCAGCCTCGGCATCCTGCAGATCAACGCCCACGGCCTGTCGACACAGGACGCCTACACCAAGGCCTTCGACTCGGTCACCGGCCAGCAGGTGCTGACCGACCACGGGCTCGCCGACACCGCCAGCCCGGTGATGGTCGTCGCGAACGCCGGCCAGGCCGACGCCGTCCGCTCGGCGATGACCGGCATCAACGGCATCGCTGACCCCTCACCGCCGATCGTGAAGGGCGACGTGGCCCTGGTCTCGGCGCAGCTCCAGTCCGACCCGACGTCGAAGGCCGCGTTCGCCACCGTCGATGACGTCCGGGCGGCGGTTCACCAGGTGAGCGGCGCCGACGCGCTCGTCGGTGGGGCCTCCGCGATCAACACCGACATCGAGACCGCGTCGGCACACGACAACCGGGTGATCATCCCGCTCGTGCTGTTCGTGGTGATGATCGTGCTGATGGTGCTGCTCCGCGCGATCCTGTCGCCCCTGCTGCTCATCGCCACGGTGGTGTTGTCCTTCGGCGCGGCCCTGGGGATCAGCGCGGTGCTGTTCCGACACGCCCTGGGCTTCGCCGGCGCCGACGCGTCGCTCCCGCTGTTCGTGTTCGTGTTCCTGGTCGCCCTGGGCATCGACTACAACATCTTCCTGATGACCCGGGTCCGCGAGGAGACGCCTGAGCACGGCACCCGACGCGCGTCGCTGATCGCGCTGGGTGCCACGGGAGGCGTGATCACCTCGGCGGGTCTGGTCCTGGCCGCCACGTTCGGGGTGCTCGCGACGCTGCCGTTGGTCGCCTTCGCCGAGATCGGGATCGCGGTGGCCCTCGGGGTGCTGCTCGACACGCTGATCGTGCGGTCGGTGCTGGTCACGGCGATCAACCTCGACGTCGGGGGCAAGATCTGGTGGCCCAGCAAGCTCGACCGGCGGGAGGAGCCGACGCCGGCCGAGGCGGCCCAGGAGGTCGAGGCGCTCGACGCCTGACGGAGCGTCAGGCGTGCAGGCGGACCGGCACGGACTCCACGCCGTACACGATCGACTTGGCGTGGTAGGGCAGGTCGGCTGCCGGCACCGCCAGCGCGAGGTCGGGGAAACGGGCAGCGAGGGCGGGGTAGGCCGCACGCAGCTCCATCCGGGCCAGCTCGGCGCCGACGCAACGGTGGAAGCCGTAGCCGAACGCCATGTGGGACGGGTTGGCACGGTGCGGGTCGAGACCGTCGCCGACCGGGAAGGCGCGAGGGTCGCGGTCGGTGGCCGGGAGGTGAACCAGGACGCAGGAACCCTTGCGGATCTTGTGCCCGGCCACGGTCGTCTCGGCCTTGGTGAACCGGGGGAAGGCGACCTGGACGACCGAGAGGTGGCGCAGGAGCTCCTCGACGACCGGGGAGACCGACGCCGGGTCGGTGACCAGCCCGTCGTACAGGTCGGGCCGGCCGAGCAGGACGACCGTGCCGAGGGCCAGCATCGAGGCCGACGTCTCGAGGCCGCCGGTGAACGCGCCGTCGGCGAGGCCGCCGAGGTCGAAGTCGTTGATCTCGTCGCCGTGCTCGCGGATGATCTGGCCGATCAGGCCCGGCCCCGGGTCGGTCCGCTGGCGGGCGCACTCGGCGAAGAGGAACTCCCGGGACTCGCCGACCGCACCCATCACGGCCTGACCACCGTGGGTGACGTCGAAGCGGGCCGAGCCGAGCTTGCGGAAGACCTCGCGGTCCTCCTGCCGTAGCCCGAGCAGCTCACAGATCACCAGGAACGGGATCGGGAAGGCGAAGGTCTGCACCAGGTCGGCGACTCCGTCGTTCTCCGCGGCCGTGCGCTCGGTCTCGTCGAGCTGCTGCTCGATGATCCGGTCGATCGCGGGCTTGAGGCGCGCCAGGCGGCGCATCGTGAACTCCGGGGTCAGCAGCTTGCGCAGGCGCGTGTGCTCCGGCGGGTCGGTGAACCCGAGCCCCCCGATGTCGCCGTCCACGGCCCCGGACTTGCCGTAGTAGGGCCGGATGTCGGTGGAGTACGACGAGAGGTCGCCGAGCACCTCGCGCGCCTCGGCCGCGCCGGTCACCAGCCACACGTCCATGCCGAGGAAGGTGATGAGCTTGGAGACGGGGTCCTGCTCGCGCAGCTGCCCGACCCGGGGAACCGGGTCGGCCATCACCCGGTCGAGGGGCCAGGTCAACCGGTCGGGGACGCGGTCGAGCTGCGTGAGGTCGATGCCGCCGGCCCGTGCCACGAGCTTGCGGCGCACGGCGCCCTTGACGGCTTCCAGCAGGGGCACGATGGCAAGGGTACGGGGCCTACCCGCAAATCCGAGGAGCGGCACGGCCCCCGGACGGCTCTCGCCGGTCCAGGCCCCTCAGACCACCACGTGTCCGGTCGCGGCCAGCTCGGCGATCTCGGCCTCGGTCCACGCGCCGTGCACGCCCGGGGCTGCGACGAGGTAGCGGGCGATCCGGGCGTCGTCGTACCCGTGTGCCTCGCGCAGACCGACCGCGATCCAGCGCAGGTACGCCGCCGTCGGAGCCGCGGGTGCCAGGCTCCCGACGTCGTGGTGGGTGATCGTGAACATCGGCGCGTCGTCCAGCTCGCCGAGCCGGACCACCGTCTCGTAGAGGCCGGGCCCGGTGGTGACCACCGACTCCACGTCCGGCAGGAGGCCGCTCAGGTCGTGGGCGAACTCGCCACCGGGGGGACGCCGGAGCTCCTGGGCGGCGACGTCCGCGAACTGTTCGGTGGTGACCAGGTAGGCGCAACCGGCGACCACGCCCGGCGCCGCGCGGTCGTAGAACGCCATCCCCCCGTGCCACACGCGTGATGCGCCGGCGAACACGAGGCCACCGGGCGCCTCGACCCCCTCGATCCGGCTGGGTTCGCTCGGGTCGCGGCAGCCGACGTACTCGCGGGATCCACCGGCCGGACGTCCGCCGGACAGGTAGCAACGGAACCGCGCCTTGGCCAGGTTCGAGCCGTAGGCGACGTACCAGATCCGCTGCGTCCCCATCTCAGCCGGGCAGCGGGCGCTCCTCGAGTGCCAGCCGTGCCTCCCCCAGCAAGATGGCCTCGGCATCTGCATACCGCCGATGCGCCTCGGCCGGGCTGTCCCCGACCGCGGTGAGGCCGATCCGGCCGTGCTCGGTGAGGCAGCTGATCATGTGGAAGACGATCCCGACCTGGCGCGACTGGTCGTAGTGGAGTCCGTGTCGGGCCACGATGTCGAACAGGTCGGAGAGGTCCAGGCCCCGGAGCAGTCCGGACTCGAGATGGTCGGTGGCGACCAGGTGCTTCTCGTGCCCGCGGGGCGTGAGGAAGAGCGCGGTCGCGGTGTCGTAGCGTCCGTCGGTGAGGAACTGCAGCGTGAGGAACGGGTGAGTCGTCCCTCCCTTGCGAAGGTTGAGCTCGATCGCGTAGGGCGTCCACACGCCGTTCGTCCCGCGGACCACGACGAAGTCGATCGCGAAGCGGCCGAGGGCGCCCTGGTCGGCCAGTCGGCGGCCGATCGTCTCGGCGTGCGCGGTGATCGCGCGGGCGTACTCCGGAGCCGCCGGGAAGGTGCAGCCCAGGTAGCTCTGCCCGCTTGCCCCGCCCGAGCAGCTGGTCGTGCGTCGACAGCAGCTCGACGGTGCCACCCGGCAGGATCCGGAGCTGGACGCTGGGACTGCGGACCTCCTCACCGGCGATCCGCTCCTCGACGATGCCCGCGCCCTCCTCGAACTTGGCCAGGTAGACGTCCAGGGGCGTCGTCGACGACTCCAGCTCCATGCCGAGCAGGCGCTCCCGGACGGCGGCCCGCTCGTCGGAGGAGCCGGGTGCCGGCAGTCCACCCAGCCGCACGAGGGCGTTGCCCTCCCCGGAGACACCGTCGTTGAGCTTGACGATGGCGCTGTCCATCGAGGCCCGCTCGGCACGCATCCCGACCACCGCATCCGTCAGGTCGTCGAGGGTGCGCAGGTTCTCCACCCCCAGCGGGTGGGGGATCCCGGCGTCGGCGAACATCCTGCGGCAGCCGGTCTTGGAGCCCAGCGGCGCGAGTCGCGGATCCGCGCCGTACATCGGGATCCCCAGGCACAGGGCCACGTCACGCTCGAGCTCGGTGGTGTTGTAGGGCACGAGGTGCGAGCGCGCGCGGTTCGGGATCAGCGCGGCGATCCGGGCGAGCAGGCGCGGCCGCTCCAGCAGCTTCTCGCTCAGGGAGCGGGGGGACGCGTCGTACACGGGGACGAGAGACAACCGGGACCGCGCATGGCTGGGGATCACCCCGGGCAGCAGGGCGAGGTAGTACTCGATGATCTCCGGTGCGATCGGCATCGAGGTGACGTAGACCATGCGCAACCGGGGCTGGCGCAGCAGCATCAGCAGGAACAGGAACCGCTCCTCGTAGGACTGGGTGATGCTTCCGCTCGACACCACGGCCCGGTCGAGGGTGATCGAGGGGATGACGACCACCGACTCGTCGTCGTGGTTGAGCCGCATCGCGTCCCAGATCTCGCCCATCCGGGCCTGCAGCACGTCGAAGCGGCGATACCGCTCGTCCTCGTCGAGCTTCGACAGCACGTCGGCCATGGCGACCGGAGGCGTCCAGAGGTCTCCGGTCATGAAACGGTCCGTGCGCTGTCGATGCCCTTGACGTCGAAGGCGTGCACGCGCCGGCTGAAGCCGCGCAGCTCACGCGTGCCTGCGTCCTCACCGACGACGAGTGGGCCGGCCACCGAGAACACCCGCTCGGTGACGAGGATCTGCCACGGCTCGGCGTCGGCGCACAGCCTCGAGGCCAGGTTCGTGACACTCCCGATCGCCGCGTAGTCGTGCCGCCCGTCGAACCCGATCCGCCCCAAGGTGGCGTAGCCCTGGGCGATCCCGATGCCGAGCGCCAGGTCGTGACCCTGGCGGGCCCAGGACTCGGCCAGCCCCCGAACCCGGGTCCGCATCGCGACGCTCATCCGGATCGCGCGCGCCGGACCGTCGTCGCAGGCGACCGGGTCGTTGAAGAAGACCATCAGGCCGTCGCCGGCGAACCGCTCGAGGGTCCCCTCGAACCGGAAGATCAGGTCGCCGAGCGCGGCGTGGTACTCCTGGAGGACGCCCATCACCTCCTCGGGGTCGCTCGCCTCCGCGAACGGGGTGAACCCGCGCAGGTCGCAGAACACCACGACGATCTCGCGCCGGTGGCTCTCGAGGAACGACTCGTCGCCGGAGTCGACGATCAGCTCGGCCAGCTGGGGTGCCAGGAAGCGCCGCAGCCGGCTCATCCGCTCGATCTGGGACACCTGCTCCTCCACGCGTCCCTTCAGCTCCTGGTTCCACGCGGTGAGCTCGTCGGACTGGCGCTTGATGGTGTCCTGGTACCGCTTGATCCGGGCCAGCGAGGCGACGCGTGCGAGGAGCTCGTTCTTGTTGACCGGCTTGGTCAGGAAGTCGTCGGCACCCGCCTCGAGCGCCTTGACCTTCTCCTCGTCGCCGCTCGCGGTGACCATCACGACGGGCAGGTACGCCGTACCGGGCCGCTGCCGGATCTCCCGGCAGACCGCGTAGCCGTCCATGCCTGGCATCACGATGTCGAGGAGGACGAGGTCCATGTCGTCCGCGTCGAGGGCCGCCAGCGCCTCCTCGCCCGAGGACGCCGTCCGCACGTCGTACCCGCGCGGCGTCAGGATCGCGTCGAGCAGCCTCACGTTCTGCGGCTGGTCGTCGACGACCAGCACGCGCGGGCTCACCGGAGCGGTGTCGTTCATGAGGTGCCTCCGAGCTTGAGGAAGTCACTGACCTGCTGGGGAAGGGCGCGCACGCTGATCGGCTTCTCGACGTACCCGTCGAACCCGGCGTCGAAGGCCCGCGTCCGGTCGTTGTTCATCGCGAACGCCGTCACGGCCACGACCGGGACGTCCTTCTCGCTCAGCCGGATCTGCCGCAGGGCCTCGGCACCGTCGATGCCCGGGAGCTGTAGGTCCATGAGGATCAGGTCGGGCACCGTCTCGAGTGCCCTCCGGACGCCTTCCTCGCCCGAGGTCGCCTCGACCACCTCGAAGCCCGCGTAGGTCAGCACGTCCCGCACGAGCTTGAGGTTCTTCGGGTTGTCCTCGACCACCAGGATCCGGCCCCGACTCATGGCCCCACCGTGTGGTCGTGGCCGGCCTCCGGCATCTGCACGGGAGCGCCCACGGCGGTGAGCGCGGTCAGCAGCTCCTCCCGGCCGACCGGCTTGACGAGGTACGCCGCAGCGCCCATCGCGACACCGCGTGCCCTCTCGTCGACGATCGAGACCACGATCACCGGGATGTCACGGGTCTCCGGCTCCGCCTGGAGCTCCTTCAGCACCGCCCAGCCGTCGATGCCCGGCAGCCGGATGTCCAGCAGCACGGCGTCCGGCAGCGCGCGTCGCACCGCGGCGAGCCCGGACGGGCCGTCGCGGGCCGTGGTGACCTCGAGCGCCGCGCCCGACAGGTAGGCGCTGAACAGGTCGAGCGACGGGCGGTCGTCCTCGATGACGACGACCGCACCGCAGGTCGGCGTGGGCACACCGTCGACCGGCCGCCCGCCGGCCTCGCGGTCGGAAGCGGGGAGCGAGAAGCCGAAGGTGCTGCCCCGGCCCACCTCGCTCTCGAGCCACATCCGGCCGCCGAGCAGCTCGACGATCCGACGCGACAGGGTGAGCCCGAGCCCGGTGCCCTCCTCGCGCGAGCTGCCGCGGCCGCCCTGCTGGAAGGACTCGAAGATCCGCTCCCGGTCGGCCTCGGGCACCCCGATGCCGGTGTCGGACACCGAGATCAGGACCTCTGGACCCTCGCGCTCGGCGTGCACCACCACCGAGCCGCCGTCGCCGGTGAACTTGACGGCGTTGGTGACCAGGTTGATCAGGACCTGCTTGAGACGGAGCTCGTCGGAGTACACCGACCCCAGGCCGGCGTCTGTCTCGACCCTCAGGTCGATCCCGTGGAGCGCGGCCCGCTCCCGGAGCAGTGACGTCGCCAGCTCCAGCAGGGTGCGCAGGTCGAACGACGAGTACTGCAGCTCCATCCGTCCGGCCTCGATCTTGGACAGGTCCAGGATCTCGTTGAGCAGCTCCAGCAGGTGCTGACCGGAGCCGTGGATGTCGCGGAGGTACTCCTCCTGGCGCTCGTTGATGTCGCCGAACATCCGCTCCAGGAGCACCTCCGAGAAACCGAGGACGGCGTTGAGCGGCGTCCGGAGCTCGTGGGACATGCTCGCCAGGAACTCCGACTTGTGCGTGCTGGCCAGCTCGAGCTCGACGCTCTGCTCCTCGAGCTCGCGGAACAGCCGGGCATTGAGCATGGCCAGCGCCGACTGGCTCGCGAAGGTCTCGAGCAGGTCGAGGGTCTCCTGGGTGAAGTCCCCCGTGCGCTTGCGCCGCACGACGAGACAGCCCACGATCTGGTCCTCGCGCAGCATGGGCACGGCGGCCAGCGAACGCCACCCGTCGTCGTGGAGGATCCGGAGGTGGGGGTCGAGGTGGACCGCGTCGAGGTCGGCGACAGCGATCGGACGGCGCTGCTGCGCGGCGCGTCCGACCAGGGTCTCGTCGATGTCGATCCGGATGGAGCGCAGGCGGTCCACCACGGCGGAGTCGGTCCGGTGGACGCTCCGGACCATGAAGCAGCGGTCCTGGTCGGAGAACTCCATGATCGAGCCGCCGTCGGTCTCGGAGAGGGCGACGGCGTGCATGGCGATCGTCGAGAGCACGTGGTCGACGTCGAGGCTCGAGCTCACGGCCTCACCGACCTCGCGCAGCGCCTCCAGCCGCTGGACGTTCTTGGCCAGCTCCGCGCCGCGGGCCTCGAGCTCCTGCACGAGCTTGACCCCGTTGACCGCCATCGCAGCCTGGCCCGCGAACGCCGTGACGATCGCCATCTCACGTCCGTCGAACGGGCTGACCTCGTTGCGCCAGACGTTGAGCGCTCCGACGACCACGTCGTCGACCACCATCGGTGCCGCCACCATGGTCCGGTAGCCCGCGACCTGCTGGATGTCGTAGCGTCCGTACTCGGGATCGGCCAGCACGTCCGGGATCTGCTGGGTCCGGCGGTCGAGCCCGACCCGGCCGATCAGCGTGTCGCGGTCGAGCGGCATCGGGCGTTCGGCGATGAAGGTGACCGCCTCGTCAGTGAGGCCGGTCGAGGTGATCACCTCGTAGACGCCGTCGCGGAGGAGGTAGAGGAGGGCTGCGTCCGACCGGCAGAGCCGGCGAGCGCTCTCCACGACGGTCGTGAGGACGGCCTCGGGGTCCGCGGCAGACCGGCCCAGAGCAGAAAGGACCTCGTCGGCCGCCTCGAACTGTTCCCTCAAGGCGTCGAGGTCTCGTCGGAGCCGCTCGTGCTCCTCGACACTGATGCTGTCTCGCTCGGGGCGAGACTCCTTCTCCGCCCATCGCCTCCCTCCCCCGTCACCCGATGCGCCCGGGCGTCGTGGCGACCCGCCCAGTCTCCTCACGATCGCGCCGGACGGCAATCGTTGTCCGGGAGGTCAGCCCGCCGTGCGGTCGGCGTAGGACTGCGCCGCGTCGTAGACGGAACGGACGTAGGCATCGGAGTGGTTGTAGGAGAAGACCGCCGCCGACCAGCCCGGCCCCGTGGCGAGGTCGGCGCCGGATGCGCAGAGGTAGCGCGCGGCGGCGTACGCCGCGTCGTCGACGTCCTGCGGGTCCGCCACTCCGTCACCGTCCCCGTCGGACCCCCAGCGCTCCCAGGTCGAGGGGATGAACTGGAGCGGGCCGGTGGCACGTTGCCAGGTCCCCGCGTCGCCCGGAACCGCGGCCACGTCGCCGGACCCGTCCAGCACCGGACCGTCGATCCGGCTGCTCGACCGGCCGTCCTGGCGGAGTCTGAGACCGCCGAGGGTGCCGTGCTGGGACTCCACCCAGCCGATGCCCGCGAGGGTGGTCCACGCCAGATGGCAGCCGGGGTCGGCGGCCTGCTCCCGCAGGGTCGCGACGCCGTACGCGCGGACCGCGGGCTCCGGCACCCCGGCCGCCAGGGCGGTGTGCGCCACCCACGCCGGGCTGACCGAGGGCACCCCGTCGCGAGCCGCGCCTCGCGAGGGGGCCGCCGGCGGGCGGGCGGTGCCGGTCGGCGCCGCGACGAGCACGCCCTGGGACCCGACCAGGAGCACCGGGTCGGGCCCGGAGACGGCGTACGTGGCGACCGCTGCCAGGCCGAGGCCGACAGCACCGGCGACGACCCCGACGAGGATGCGCGCCCGCATGCTCAGGGCGACCGCCTGGCATGCCGCGAGATCAGGAAGGGCGGCACCAGCACGGTGAGCGCCAACATGGCGGCGACGAGCCACCCGATCACGTGGGTCTGCCCGGTACGAGCGGCCGCGAGCGACACCGGGGTGCCGGCGGCCGCGGTCGACGTCGAGCCGTCCGCCGAGGTCACCGAGGCGCCGGCGGGTGCCCCGGTGAGCGGGTCGACGGCACCACCTCCACCCGAACTGGCTCCCGGAGCTGGGCGAACCACTGCCGGTGCTGCCGGAGGTCCCGAGGTCCCGGAGGTCCCGGGCTCGGTTGCCGCCGCTCGGGTTGGCGCCGGACGTGTTCGTCGTCCCGCCGGAGGTGCTGTCGTGGTGCCGTCGTCGTGCTGGTCGTGGTGCCGGTCGTGCTCGAGACCGTGCAGGACGAGCCGAGCTTCATGCACTTGTCGGGCATCGGCGCCGACTGGAGGATGTTGAGGGCGGGGTTGTTGCACTGGCTGATCGAGGGCGACGAGACCGCGCCCGGAATGCGTTTCACCTGCTGGAAGCCGGCTTCGACCAGGTTCTTGGGTAGCGGTGAGTAGCCGAGGATGTCCGCCTTCTGCTGCCCCGTGCACAGGAAGTAGTTGATGAACGTCGACAGGGTCTTCCCCTTGTCGGTGTTGAACGGCGCCGCGGTGGAGGTCGGCACGACCATGTAGCTGTAGCTCGACATCGGGTAGGCGCGCGGGTCCTGGTTGGTGTAGACCGAGGAGAGGTTCTGCGTCAGGTTCGGGTTGATCTGCGCCTGGGTCAGCGCGACCGCGACGTTGCCGGCGGTCGGCTGTGAGAAGTAGCCGTCGGCGTTGAGGAGGCTGACGACCGGGAAGTTGATCCGCTTGGCGTAGGCGTACTCGGCGTAGCCGATGGCGCCCGCGCCGTACGACGCCGACACGTAGTTGGCCACGCCGTTCGAGCCGTTCTGCGCCTTGGAGTTCCCGAACGCCGGGTAGAACGAGACGCTCGGGCAGGCGCTGCCGCCGAGGTGGAGCTTGCTGCGGATGAACGGGCAGTAGATCGACGGGGCCTGGCTCTGCATGTAGAGCGTGAACTGCGCCGAGGCGCCGGCGCCGTCGGACCGCACCACCGGGATGATCGGGATGTCCGGGAGCGTCTTGCCGTAGTCGTGGGTGATCGCCGGGTCGTTCCAGCGGGTGATCTGGCCGGTGAAGATCTTGGCCAGTGTGGAGCCCGACAGCCGCAGGTCGGTGACGCGTTGGCCGCGCGACCGTGAGGTTGTACATGAACGACGTACCGCCGGCCACGATCGGGAGGTAGGCGTACGGGCGGCTGGGGATCTCCGCCTGCTGCCCGGGCTCGGGCGGGTTCTGGAAGGGGATCTCGGTGTTGGCGAAGTCGACCGTGCCCTGGATGTACTGCGAACGCCCATCGGTCGAGCCGCTGCCGGTGTAGTTGACGACGACCCCGCTGGCACGGACGTCGGCGCGCCAGGCGTCCACCGCGACCTGGCTCCAGGTGGAGCCGGCGCCGCTGATCGGCACGTAGCTCGCGGCGTGGGCCGGGGCCGGGACCAGGACGAGAACGGCCAGGCAGGCCGTCAGCATGGCCAGGACCATCCGGGTCGGAAGGGACTGCTTCATCGAGCTGACTCACTTTCGGTACGACGGGCGCGGGCCGCGGCGAGGCGGCGTTGCCTGCGGGGCGAGATGTGGCCCGGCGGACGGCCGCCGAGGATCCGGGCCAGGCCGAACAGGACGACCACGAGGACGAGGAGCACGACACAGGATCCGAAGGCGCGGGCGATGGCGGTGTCGAGCGGCATCTTCATCTGGGTGAACGCGAACAGGGGCAGGGAGAGCATCGGGCCGTGCAGGGGGTCGGCGTTGAGCTCGTTGGTCGAGCCGGCGACGAGCAGGACCGGCGAGGTCTCACCGATCACGCGGGCCACGCCGAGCAGGACAGCGGTGAGGAGCCCCGGCCGCGCGGTCGGCAGGACCACGCGTCGCACGGTCTGCCACTGGGTGGTGCCGAGCGCCAGGGAGGCCTCCCGCAACCCGTTCGGCACCAGGCGCAGCACGACCTCGGCGGTGGTACAGACCACCGGGATCATGCTGATGCACAGCGCGAGCGAGGCGGCGAAGCCGCTGCGGTCCTGGCCGAACTTGAGGATCAGCATGGAGTAGATGAAGAGGCCGGCCACGATGGTCGGGACGGCGCTCATGGCCTCCACCACGGTCCGCACCGTGCGGGCCAGGCCCCCGCGCACCTCGCTGAGATAGACAGCGGTCGCGATGGCGAGCGGCACGCTGAGCACCACCGACAGGGCGACCTGCTCGAGCGTGCCCACCATGGCGGCGACGACGCCGCCCTGGTCGAGCGGCGCCTCGGGGCCGATGAACGCCGTCGTCTGGGTGTAGAAGTTCCAGTGCGAGAGCGCTTCCTTGCCGCGGACGAAGGTGAAGACCACGATGCCCACGAGGCAGGCGACCATGATGATGCCCGCCGTCGTGACCAGGGCCCCGACCAGGCGGTCGGTGACGCCGACCCGGTCGAGCGTGGTGGCGCTCATCGCGGCGAACAGCATCAGGAACGCGGCGTACCAGCAGAGCCAGAAGCCGATCACACCGGTCATCGGGATCAGTCGCTCGTAGACCATCCAGTTCAGTCCGAGCGCGCCCAGTGCCGCGCCGACCACGTGGGTGACCAGCTCGGGGTCGGCCCCGCCGATGCGCACGCGGCGAGGGGTACGGCGTACCTCCTGCTGGTCGCGGTCGGAGGTCGCGCTGTCGGGAGCCAGGAGGGTCGTCATCAGATCTCCGTGGCTGCGCCGGAGCGCGATCGGCCGACCACCACGCCCGCGAAGGTGTTGATGATCAGGGTGAACAGGAAGAGCACCAGTCCGGCGCCGAGCAGCCCCGACAGCGCCAGGCCGTTGGACTCGGAGTAGCGCGAGGCGATGTGGGAGGCGATGGTGTTGGTGCCGCTCTGCAGCGGCCGGGTGGTGATGCCGAAGGCCGGCGAGATGATCGCGTAGACGACGATCGTCTCCCCCAGCGCCCGACCCAGCCCGAGCATGATCGCGCCCACGATGCCGGCCCGGCCGAACGGGATCACGACCGCGCGGATCATGCCCCAGCGCGTCGCGCCGAGCGCGATCGCACCCTCGCGCTCGCCCACCGGTGCCTGGGCGAACACCTCGCGCATGATCGAGGTGACGGTCGGCATCACGACGACCCCCACCGCGATGCCGGCGATGAACGCCGACGAGGTGTACGACGACGGCGAGTCCGGCGTCTGCACCCGGAGGAACGGCAGCACCGGGCCGAAGTGGACCGACAGCCACTGGGCGACCGTGAGGAGGTGGGCCTGGAGGAAGAACAGGGCCCACATCGCATAGACGATCGACGGCACCGCCGCCATCAGGTCGACGAGCGTGACCAGCGGCCGCTTGAGCGACCGCGGTGCGTACTCGCTGATGAACAGCGCCGCTCCGAAGCCGACGGGCACCGCGACGGCGAGCGCGATCAACCCGACCAGGATGGTGCCCCACAGCAGCGAGGCGATGCCGAAGGTGCCGGTCTCGGGCAGCCAGTCGGTCCGGGTCAGGAAGTGCCAACCCTGGCTGTGCAGCGCTGGCCAGGCACCGATCAGCAGGAACACCCCGATCAGCCCCATGATCACCAGGGTCGAGACCGCGGCCGAGCGGGCGGCGGCCACGAAGCTGCGGTCCTGCGGGGTCGGCTTGTAGTCCAGGTTGCGGCGTACGCCGGTGAGGCGGGCCGCCGTCTCCAGGCTCATTCGGGGCCCCCGCGGCGTTGTTCGACGCAGGAGCCGCTTGGGGTCCCCGCGGGGTTGCGCGCCGGAGGAGCGAAGCGGGGGAGGTCGCCAGCTCGTGGGGTGAAGCGGTGCAGGGGAGGCGAAGAACGTCGTGGGGTGAAGTTCATCCGAATCTGCCGTTCACGTAGTCGGCGGTCCGGCTGTCGCTGGGCCGCTCGAAGAGGGCCTCGGTGTCGCCCTGCTCGACGATGTAGCCGGGCTGGCCCTCGGCCGCGAGGAAGAAGGCGCACCGGTCGGAGACCCGCTGGGCCTGCTGCATGTTGTGGGTGACGATGACGACGGTGACCTGGTCGGCGATCGCCCGGATGGTCTCCTCCACGCGTCGCGTCGAGGTCGGGTCGAGGGCCGAGCAGGGCTCGTCCATCAGGAGGACGTCGGGGCGTACGGCGAGCGCCCGGGCGATGCAGAGCCGTTGCTGCTGGCCGCCCGAGAGGGAGGCGCCGGGGGCGTCGAGGCGGGTTCGGACCTCGTCCCAGAGCCCGGCGCTGCGCAGGCTGCCCTCGACCACCCCGTCGGCATCCCGGCCGCGCAGTCGCCGGCCCGTGAGCGACAGGCCTGCCAGCACGTTGTCGTGGATCGACATCGTGGGGAACGGGTTGGCCTTCTGGAACACCATCCCGATCCGGCGGCGGCTCTCGATCGGCCGGCGCGCGGTGTCGTAGATGTCGTTGCCGTCGAGCCGTACCTCGCCGGCCAGGCTGGCCCCGGGGATCAGCTCGTGCATCCGGTTGAGGATCCGCAGGAAGGTGGACTTGCCGCAGCCGGACGGACCGATCAGGGCGGTGACCCGACCGGCGGGCATGGTCAGGTTGACGTCGTCGAGCACCTGGTGCTCGCCGAACCACGCGCTCACGCCGTCGGCGACCAGCGTCGCGGGGGTTCCCGGCGCCGGACCGTCGCGGGTGACGGGAAGGGTCAGGGTGTGGTCCTGGGAGTCGTCGAGCAGGGTCATGTCGGCCTTCTCATCTCGGTCAAAGGGTGTTGGGGAGGAGGACGGCGAGGTTCTCGAAGACCTGCCACAGGATCGCCAGCAGCACCGGGGCGGCCCCGATCCACAGGCCGCGACGCGGCATCCGGAGCGCGGCCCAGGTGACGACGAGCGTGGTGACGAGCAGCAGCTGGGACCACAGCAGGAGCGGGACCAGGTGCGACGTGCTGCCGTGACCCGGCTGGTCCGAGGGGGGTGCCGTGGTGCCGCCGTGGTGGCCGGTAGCGCCTTGCCCTGGAGCCGCGCCGAGACCATGAGCGTGCGATCGGGCGTGTACGCCGGGTCGGACGTGACCAGCGTCAGCCTGGACGGGACCACCCGGACCCGGGTGCGTGGGCGCGTCACTGGTGCGCACGAGGTCGACGACGTACGCGAACCGTCCCTGCCCGGTGGCGACCTCGATCCGGTCGCCGGGACGGAGCTGGTCGAGGTGTGCGAACGCCGAGCCGGACGTGGACCGGTGACCGACCAGCACGGAGAGGCCGGCCTGGCCGGGGAGCACCGAGTCGGTCCTGAGTCCCGGTCCGGTGCGGGTCTGCTCCGACGAGCTCCCCTCGACGAACACCTGGTCGAGCCCGATCTCGGGGATGGTCACCACGCCCAGGGACGTGCCTGGTGCGATCGGACCGGAGACCGGCACCGTGGCCAGGGCGAGGTCGGTGCGCAGGTTCTTGTACATCACGTCCTGAGCGCGGTTCGCGACCAGGCTCGACCCGACCACGAGGTAGGCGGCGAAGGCGAGCACCAGTCCGGTGACCAGGAACAGCCCACCCGCCACGACCCGCGCGGTGGTGACCGGCCGAGCCGGTCGGGCAGGCCCCGGCGAGGCGGCTGGGGTCGGCTCGGGGCGCCGGGCACCCACGAGGCGCAGCACCCGTCTCGACGTACGCCGACCGGACGAGCCGTCGTCGGCGTCCGGGGTGAGCGGCGTCAGCGTCGCAGCCACTGCGGCCCCCGTCCGGTGCGCTCGAGCCACAGCACGAGCGGCCCGGCGAGCAGTCCCGCCAGCGCGATCACCAGCAGCCCGGGCAACGTCATCAGCCGGTGCCCCGCCGACTGGGACGCGACGGCCATCAGCTGCGGTGCCGCGTTCGCCTGGCCGGTGGTGGTGTCCGCCGGGTCGGCGGCCGGGCCGGCCGCGGGGTCCGTGCCGTCGCTCGGCGCCGCGAGCGGCGGGGCGACGGGCAGGCCGTCGGGTCCGGTGGCGGGCAGACCCGGGATGGACTGGGTGCCGCCCGCCGGCTGGTCGCTCGGCGCCGTCGGTCGCACCGCTCGGTCGGTTCGTCCGTCGGTTCGTCCGTCGGCCCGTCGGTCGGCGGGTTCAGCCGGGCCCGCCAGGACGGCGGTCCGAGCCTTCCGCACCTGCGCGCGCTGTGCCGAGGTCAGGGGTGCGTGCCCGTCGGGGAGTCGCCCGACCTCGTCACCGGGAACCTGCCCCGGACCGTCGACGTAGTCGAGGAAGTCGGCCATCTGCCCGCGGGTCGCCTTGTCGGCCTTGGTCGACAAGGCGGCGGAGATCTGCAGCGTGAGCGGGTAGATCGCCTTGTCCCTCGACGTGAGGTCGACCCTGCGGGTGACTCCGTCGGCGTTGACCTTCGAGTGCTTGATCCCCGCCAGGAGCGAGCCCGTCGTGGGCTTCACGAACGCGCCCGACGCGTTCTGCAGCGACGCCGTGGGCATCAGGAACCGGGCCGCGTCCGCGGCGTCGATGATCCCGATCACCTCGCGGGCCCCGGGGTTCTGGCGAGGGGGCTTGACGGTGACGTTCTGCCCGCCCTCCTCCGTCACGAAGGCCCCGGGGAACTGGGCGATCGACAGCTGGCGGGCGACCGCGTCCATGCCCTGGATCGGCGCAAACGAGGACGAGGCCTCCTGGTCGAGCAGCGGGAACGTCGAGAACGGCATCGCGATGTTCTTGTAGTTGGCGTTCACGGTCATCCCCCACGGGTCGGGGGTGCCCTTGAGGAAGGCTCGGGCCGCGTGGTTGCTCTCGATCCAGCTGGTCAACGCACCTGTGCTGTCGGACAGGTCCCCGAGCAGCAGGACGTGGTTGCCGGGGGTGCCGTCGGGCCAGTCGACGCCCGGGTTCAGCTTGAGGAACTCGGGGTCGTGGAAGATGTTGATGGGGTTGTTGGCGACCGCCGGGTCACCTCCCGTGCGGTACGACGCGGTGACCAGCTTGGCGACCAGCCGGGCGTTCAGCCTCAACGAGGTGACCGGGCGTCCGTCTGCGTCGTCGATCTGGAAGGCCACCACGAGCCCGGTCACGCTCACCGGGCTGTAGACGACACCGGACGTGGCGGCGGCGTCCGCGTCGAGTGGGTTGATGACCAGCCCGACGTGCGTGATCGCCGAGGCGACGTCGCCGCGCGTCTGCTCCTCGCCGATCGAGGTGTAGTCGAGGGCTGACCGGGTGGGTCGACAGCGTGCAGGTGCTCGCGCGCCACGACGCCAGGAGGTCGGCCGCCATCGGGCTGCCTTCGACCCCGAGCGAGGTCCCGCCGATCCCACAGGCGTCGGCGACCGTCTGGAAGGTGAGCGGGACCACGGTACGGCGCGCCCAGGCCCAGGGTGCGTCCAGCACGTCCTCGGTGGCGCCCTGTGGCCGGCCGTAGTTCGGGACCACCACGATCGAGCAGGGGGCGTCGATGTCACATCCGAGGCCGGCCGACTCACGCTTGGTGAAGACCTGGATCGTCACCTGGCCGGAGCCGTCGGCGTGGCTGATGTTGTCCTGCCAGTTGGCCGGGCCGTCCGGGGTGGCGTCGAACGGGTTGGTCTGGCCGAGGTAGGTGAACGGCGGGACCGCCGGGATGGCCGGGGTCGTGCCGCTCGCGGCGACGCCACGGAAGCCCGGCGAGCCGTAGCAGTCGCTGGAGCTCGCAGGGTCGGTTCCGCGGCACTCGTAGACGCGCACCGGGTTCTGGGTGTTGCCGTCGAGCGAGTCGCCCGCGTTCTGCAGACGGTCCGCCGAGCTCGGCCGGAAGCCGGTCCAGGAGACCGCTACCGTCTGGTTGACCAGGTCCGTGGGTCTTGCTGACCGTCACCGTCGCCTGGTCACCCGCGCCGGGAGCCGGAACGGTGACGGGCCCGTGACGGGCCCGGTGGCGGCGCGAGCCGTGGTCCGGGCCGAGGCCCCGTCCGGAGTGGCGAGGGCGAGCAGACCCAGGGCGGCCACCACGAGGGTGACCGCCGCGAGGCGTCGCAGGGGGCGCCGTTGCTGCATGGATGGCTCCAGTGGGTGAAGTGGGTGATTGTGGTGGCGGGCTCACCCGAACCCGCCACCACGCTTGGGGGCGGTCAGCTCGCCTGACCGCAGAAGTTGGACTGCGTCGTGTCGCTACCGAGCGGCGTGTTCCCGTAGGGGATCAGCAGCTCGTCGGCGTGGGTGCACACGAAGCCGGTCGGCCCGAAGATCGCCTGCAGATCCGCCGGAGCGTCGTTGCGGGTGACGTTGAAGAAGAGTCGACCGAACGACGCGCTCGGGCCGGCCTGGTCGGCGTAGGCCGGGTTCAGCACCTGATAGGTCACGCCGTTGAACAGCGTGTCCGTGGTCGGGGCGGTCGTCGTGTTGACGAACCCGATGTGCGTGCCACCCCGGTTGTCCACGATGCCGACCACCGCGTTGGCGCCGAGGTCCGCGTTGCTCTGCGCCGCCCACTTGGTGACGGTGTACGGGGCGATGCCCAGCGGGTCGCCGTTCATCGTGGTGCCGTCGTTCTGCTGCGCGTTCGCGACCGTGCCGGGAGTTCCACAGCCGGCCTGCACGGCGGTGAGACTGGAGCCGATCGCCGTCAGGAAGAACGTGTAGGTGGCGGCGCATGTCGGCGGCCGGTAGACGTGGATCGGACCCGCCTGCCCGCCGACCTGGCTCCAGTCGGTGATGGTGCACTGGAAGATGCCCCTGACCTGGGCGGTGGTCAGCGGTGTGGTCGGCGCATAGGCGTTGCCGATCACGGCGTACCCGACGGCGTCGCGGCTCTGCGCGTAGAACGTGAGCGCCGCGTCGGTGGCAGCCGAGCCCTTCAACCGGCTCGACCGCACCCAGTCGATGCAGAACGCCGTCGGGTCGACGGTGCTCTTCTGGTTCAGAGCGATCGCGTTGATGCCGGCGTTGGCACCGTTGGGTCGCGGGATCCCCGAGCAGCCGGGCTTGGTCGAGATGTTCTCCCCGACACCGGTGGCGCCGGTGACCGGGTTGACCGCGTCGTAGGACTCGAGCAGCCTCGTCGGTGCCGGGCTCTGCGTGTTGTACTGGCTGACGAAGTTGTTCGACAGCTCGGCGAACGCGTCCGCACCGACACCCGCGTACAGGTCGAGGGGCGCCTTGCCGGCGATCGGCGTACCGACGTCGGGGTTCGGGTTGGGGTCGGCGTGAGCGGCGACGCCCAGCAGGGCGAGGCCTGCGGCGAGGCCCCCGGCCAGTCCGGCACGGAGCGTACGACGGGACATGAGGTTTCCTGTTCTGGTCGGTGGGGTCGGCGGAGTGGTCATCAGGCCTTGACCTTCAGTGCGGCGAGGAAGACTGCGGTGCCCTTGCTGGCAGCGGCCTTGGTGCCGAGCACCGTGACCACCACCGTGTGGCTCTTGAGGGCTCCCTTGAACGTCCAGCTGGCGGCGAGCGGCCTGCCCGCCTTCTTGAACAGGTCGAGCGTCCTGACCTTGCCGTCCACGGTGACCTTGACCTTGCCCGCCTTCGCGGAGCGGTCGAAGGTCAGCACGAGCCCGTGCCCGAAGACCTTGGTGGTCGCGGTCGACTTGCTTCTTCACCGAGGTGCGGCCCTTGCCGGACGGCGAGTGCCTGGTCTTGTACGTGCCCCAGGTCCCCTTGACCTTCACCTGCTTGGCCGTCCACGGGTAGGTGCCGGCGGCGAGGTTGCCCGCCGGGACGACGGTCGCACCGGTCAACGTCACCGACCGGGTCGCCGTGGTGGTGCCGGTGGGGTCGGTGACCTGGACGGTCACCTTGCTCGCCCCCGCGGTCAGGCCGGCGGTCGGGACCTGGGCGGTCCAGAGGTGGCCGGACTGGGTGGCGGTGACGAAGGCGCCGGTTCCGAGCTTGGCCTGCACCTGCGTGACGTGGTCCGTGGCACCGGAGGAGGCGGCGTACGCCCGCACCGGGATCGGTGCCGCCGAGGGCGACGGTCGCACCGACGCCGGGCGTCCGGATGAACGCCGAGGGACCGGCAGCCGTGGTCGGCGCCAGCGCCACACCACGGAACTCGGTGTTCGCGGCGCGGAGGCGAGGACGGAGGGCTTGCCCGGAGTGAACGACGCGGCCGAGCCGTTGGAGTCGGTCAGGGAGAGCAGCTGGGTCGGCGTGGTGACGGCGAGGCTCACGGAGTTCCCCGTGACGTTGGCGACGATGCCGAAGGCACCGGGCGCGTCCACGAAACCTGCGGAGGTCCAGGTGGAGCCGCTCAAGCGGTACTTGTCGATGGTGCCGGCTCGCGACGAACCGTTCGCGACGTAGAGGGTGTCGAGACCGGTGCTGCCGAGCCCGACACCGGGAACGAGGTCCGCGAACGCGTAGCCGTAGGTGAGCAGGTTCTCGGGCAGCCCGGTCAGGTCGTTCAGGGTCCCGGACGTGGGCGTGCCGCTCCCGACGGCGGCGAGGCGGTCGGCCAGGATGCCGGAGCTGAAGAGCTGACCGCCCTGGACCGTCAGCGCGTTGAGGTTGCTGGCGGCGCCGCCGGCCACGGTGCTGCTGGTGGCGGAGCCGCGGGTGGCGGTGACGATGCCACCGTTGCCCCCGGTGGCCCAGAGCCGCTCGCCGTTGGTGGTGGTGGCGGAGCGGATGATCTTGGCGGTGCCGGCGCCCGAGAGCGTCGTCGTGGTGTCCACGGTGCCGTTGGCGTCGACGAGGCCGACGACGCGAGGCGTCGTGGTCGGGTCGGTGGTGGTCAGGGAGAGCTTGCCGGTCGGGACATCCGGGTCGGCTGCCCCCGTGGCGCCGACCGCAGCGTCGTACCCGGTGACGGCGATGAAGCGGCCGTCGGAGGAGCGATCGATGAGGCCCTCGGACCGGGACTGGCCGGAGGCCGTCAGCCGGGTGTTGCCCTCGGTGGAGGTCGTCGGGAGCGGCACCGACTGCACCTTGGTGCCGGTCGGACCGTACTCGTCGAGGAAGACCGGGGCGGCGGCGTTCGAGAGCGCCGAGCCCCCGTCGCCGACCCGGTAGACGACGATGTTGCCGCCGGTGAACCGCGCCGCATTGGCCTGCGACGACGTCACCAGGGGGACGACGACTGCGGCAGCGGCTACGGCGGTGGCGACACCCAGGACGCGCAGACGTGTGCGCATGAGCACCTCTTTCGAACGAGTTCGGCCGGAGCCGTAGTGGTCGAGTGACCCGAGAACGTCAGTATGTCTACTAACTTAGTCGTATTTAGTGACTAAGAAGCTCCGCGGGTCAAGTCGCGTGGCCGCGTGTCGGACGCGAGTCGCGTGGCCGCGCCCTCCGGGCGGCCGGAAATGGCCCGATCGGACTACGCCGACCTGGGGTGGTTGCTCCCACTCATCGCGATGGAGCGGACTCCGCGCGACTGCCACGACGAGGGCGTCGCGGGTCGCTGTCGAGGCGGATCAGCCGCGGGCGTCGTCGTCCGGGCCGGCGAGCTCGGTGAACCGGTCGAGGAGCATCGCGTCGAGGAATGCGGGGTTGACCGACTGTTCACCGTGCTTCGCGATGGCGAGGACCGTCAGGCCTTCGTGGACGGTGCTACCGGCCATCGGGACCTGGGCGACGACGCGCCATCTCGATGGATCCCAGACGCTGCGGTCTGCCCCTCGGCGCAGGCCGGCCACCAGGGGGCTCTCCCCGCCGTCCACGGTCGTCACGTTCAGTCCCAAGGTCTCGGCCAGGCTCGTCGCCTCGTCCAGCGGCTTGCCAGTCACGTCCGGCATGACGCTGACCTCGTCGAGGTCCCCGCCCATCATCGACAGCATCGACCGCCACATGCGGAGCACCCTGGGGTCGTCGTCGCCTCGATCACCCAGGTCACGGAACTCCCGCTGGCATCGCTCGACCATGAGCTCCTCGGCCTCGCCGCGCCCGCGCTCACCTTCTGGCAGGAGGGTCCACAGGAGCGCGATGAGGGCGATCTCGAAGGTGCACGGGGCCGGTCGGTGACCCTGCTTCGCGAGTCCTGCCGCGGTATCGGTCGCCCAGGGAGTCGCGATCGGAACGCCACGCGGGGTGGTTGCGGCACCCGCTGCACCCCGCCCGAGCGACACCGCGACCTTGAGGGCACGGGGACCAGCGCTCTGGCCGGCCTCGACGAGACCCTCCACGAGCTTCCAGTAGTACGCCTGGACCTCATGGGCACAGAAGTCGGTGTCGAACGCGTCGTAGATGGCGTCCAACCGCCGGTGGAGGGCCCCGCCCGTCAGCTCATCGATCCGGTACCACGGGTGATCCACCGCCAGCAGGGCGAGAGTCGCCACGCGCCAGGTCGATGCCCACTCCTCGGTCAGGAGCGGGCCGATGCCCTCGAGCTCGGTCCAGAGATCGTCGTTCTCGCTCACACGGCGTGCCGCACGGATCTTCGACAGTTCGTCGCGTCGCCGCGGCGCGGGATCCGGATCAGCATCAGCGACCAGGAGGTGACCGAGGTCGATCACACGTTCAGAGGCTTCGGGGAATCCCACCACGCGACCGACGAGCGTGCCGGTGACGGGCCTACCGTCCACGGGAGATCCTCCGCCGGACCGAGATCCCGGTCCCGCCTGGATGGTCCTCGGCATGGTGTCCCTCTGTGTGCGTGTGGGCGAGCCGGGCTTCAGATACGCCTTTCCCCCGGCGAGGCCCCCTGCCCCCATACAAACGTCACGGGTACGGCAACGTGCGCAGGGGGACCCTCGTCCAGGGTCCCCCGGCGGGCCCACACGCACATCCGCCGACTTACGGGCTCGGTTACCTGCTTCCGGCCACGGTGAGATCCGTGGCTCACTCCCACTCGATGGTGCCGGGAGGCTTCGACGTGATGTCGAGGGTGACCCGGTTGACCTCGGCGACCTCGTTGGTGATGCGCGTGGAGACCTTCTCCAGCAGGTCGTAGGGCAGGCGGGCCCAGTCGGCGGTCATGGCGTCCTCGGACGTGACCGGACGCAGCACGACGGGATGGCCGTAGGTGCGGCCGTCACCCTGGACCCCGACCGATCGGACGTCGGCGAGGAGGACCACGGGGAACTGCCAGATGTCGCGGTCGAGGCCGGCGGCGGTCAGCTCCTCCCGGGCGATCGCGTCGGCCTGCCGGAGTATGTCGAGCCGTTCGCGGGTGACCTCGCCGATGATCCGGATCCCGAGGCCGGGGCCGGGGAACGGCTGGCGCCAGACCATGGTGGGCGGCAGGCCGAGCTGTTCGCCGACCATCCGCACCTCGTCCTTGAACAGCGTGCGCAGCGGCTCGACGAGCGCGAAGTTCAGGTCGTCGGGCAGACCCCCGACGTTGTGGTGGGACTTGATGGTGGAGGTCCCCGCTCCCCCGCCGGACTCCACGACGTCGGGGTAGAGCGTCCCTTGCACGAGGTACGCCGTGCTGCCGGACGCGGCGTCACCGAAGACCCGGGCCTCGGCCGCCTCGAAGACGCGGATGAACTCGCGGCCGATGATCTTCCGCTTCTCCTCGGGGTCGACGATCCCCTCCAGGGCGCCGAGGAACTGATCCGAGGCGTCGACCACGTCGAGGGTGTCGAAGACGGCCTCGAAGTCGCGGCGTACCTGCTCGGTCTCGCCCTGGCGCATCATCCCGTGGTCGACGTACACACACGTCAGCCGGTCACCGACCGCGCGCTGCACGATCGCCGCCGCGACCGCGGAGTCGACGCCGCCGGAGAGTGCGCAGATCGCGCGCGCTTCGCCGATCTGGCCGCGGATGTGCTCGACCTGCTCGTCGATGATGTTGACCATCGTCCAGGTCGGGCGGCAGCCGGCGATGTCGCGGAGGAAGTGCTCGAGGACCTGTTGGCCGTGCTCGGTGTGGAGCACCTCGGGATGCCACTGGACCCCGGCGAGGCGGCGGTCGGTGGCCTCGAACGCCGCGACCGGGGTGACCCGGGTGGAGGCGAGGACGTCGAAGCCGGGCGGGGCCGCGACCACGGAGTCGCCGTGGGACATCCACACGGTGTGGTCGGCGGGGAGGTCGGCGAGCAGGGTGCCGCCGCGGTCGACCTTGACCGGCGTCCGGCCGTACTCGCGGGCGCCGGTCGGCGAGACCGCGCCGCCGAGGCCCTGCGCCATCAGCTGGAAGCCGTAGCACATCCCGAAGACCGGAACGCCGGCCGAGAAGATCGCGGGATCGACGGCCGGGGCGCCCGCGGCGTACACCGACGAGGGACCGCCGGAGAGGATCAGCGCGGCCGGCTTGCGGGCGAGCATCTCGGCCACGGGCATGGTGTGAGGCACGATCTCGGAGTACACGCGGGCCTCGCGCACGCGGCGGGCGATGAGCTGGGCGTACTGCGCCCCGAAGTCGACCACGAGGACCAGGTCGTGGTCGGCCTCCCCGGTAGCTCGCGCCATGACCGCAGCCTATCCGCGTGTCACCGCGGCACCGACCCCGGACGCGCCCCAGGACCCGGCCGATCGGGGAGCGAGGCCGGGCCCTGGGTCCGGGCTGCCGGAGCAGCGTCGGTGGTGGGCCACGCCAAGGGAGGGAGTTCGACGACGCGACCCGACCCCCTCAACGACCTCTCGGGCCAGGAGTTACGCGTGGGGTCTCGACTCCGCCCCACCGACGAGGAGACGGGCTCGACCGACGAGGAGACTCAGGACACGGCCACGATCGGGAGCCGCAGGGCACCCGGCGCCGACTCCGGCACCACCGGGTGGGCCGGCGCTACCGCCGCAACGGGTCGGTACGTCGTCCCGAGAGCGGGTCGCGGGTCGGCGTCGCCCTTGTTGGGCCAGAACGCCATCGCCCGCTCCGCCTGGGCGGTGATCGTCAGTGACGGGTTCACTCCGAGGTTCGCCGAGACCGCCGAGCCGTCGGCGACGTGGAGCCCAGGGTGGCCGTAGACGCGCTGGTAGCCGTCGATCACGCCGGTGTCCGGCGAGTCACCGATGGCGCAGCCGCCCAGGAAGTGCGCGGTCAGCGGCCGGTTGAACGGCTCGCCGATCGAGCCGCCGGGGGTGCCGCCCATCACCTCGGCCATCAGTCGCACGGCGCGGTTGCCGGCGGGGATCCAGGTGGGGTTGGGCACGCCGTGCCCCTGCTTGCTGGTCAGGTAGCGTCGCTTGGTCCCGGGGACCGGCTTGGTGTAGGTCGTGATCGAGTTGTCGAGGCTCTGCATCACCAGCGCGATCACCGTCCGCTCCGACCAGTGCTTGAGGTCGTAGAGGTCGCGGACGTTGGCCCGCTGGGTCCACATCTCGCGCAGCCAGGTGCGCCAGCGCGGTGACGGGCCGTCGTCGTCGGTGAGCACGGTCTGCATCAGGGACATGAAGTTGCTGCCCTTGCCGTAGCGCACCGGCTCGACGTGGGTGCTCTCGTCCGGGTGGAAGCTCGAGGTGATCGCGACCCCCTGGCTGTAGTCGACGGAGGTGTCGGGCGCGATGGACCCGACGATCGACTCGGAGTTGGTCCGCGAGAGGTAGCCGAGGCGCCCCGACAGCCCCGGCAGGTGCCCCTCGTCCTTCATCTGGTGCAGGAGCCGTTGGGTACCGAGGGACGAGGCCGCGAACACGACCTGCTCGGCGGTGAGCACCCGACGGGCGGAGCGACGCCCGAGCTTGTCCTTGGTGAACCGCACGTGCACGTCGTAGCCGCCGGCCGACCGCGGCGCGACCCGGGTCACCGTGGTCAGCGGCAGGATCCGGGCGCCGTTCTCCTCGGCGAGGTAGAGGTAGTTCTTCACCAGGGTGTTCTTGGCGTTGTGGCGACAGCCGCTCATGCACTCGCCGCAGCCGAGGCAGGTACGCCGTTCGGGACCGGCACCGCCGAAGAACGGGTCGGCCACGGCGGCGCCCCGCTCGTCGTCGGGGCCGCCGAAGAACACCCCGACCGGGGTCGGGTGGAAGGTGTCGCCGACGCCCATCTCGGTGGCGACCCTCTCCATCACCTCGTCCGCGGGCGTGTAGAGCGGGTTCTCCACCACGCCGAGCATCCGCTTGGCCTGGTCGTAGTACGGCGCCAGCTCGGCCTTCCAGTCGGTCATGTGAGCCCACTGACGGTCGGTGAAGAACGCCGGAAGCGGCTCGTAGAGCGTGTTCGCGTAGACCAGCGAGCCACCGCCGACGCCGGCCCCGGAGACGATCACGCAGTCCTTCAGCGCGTCGATCCGCTGGATCCCGTAGCAGCCGACCTCGGGCCGGAAGAGGAACCGCTTGACGTCCCACGACGTGTCGGCGAAGTCCTCGTCGGCGAAGCGGGCTCCGGCCTCGATCACACCGACCCGGTAGCCCTTCTCGGTGAGCCGGAGCGCGGTCACCGACCCGCCGAACCCGGAGCCGACGACGAGCACGTCGTAGTCGAGGCTGTCGCCTGCCGATACTGCTCACGCGCGGCCCAGCTTCTTGAGCAGCCGCAGGTTGGCCGTCATCACCTTGCCGTAGGTCTCGTCGGAGAGCCCGAACGCCGGCGCGATCCGCATCAGGCGCTGGGTCGCGACCGACTGCGCCTCGGTGTAGCGGAGGATGCCCTCGCTGCCCTGGCGGCGCCCGAGCCCGGACTCGCGCATCCCGCCCATCGGTGCCTCCACGCTGCCGAAGGTCGCGGCGAAGGCCTCGTTGATGTTGACCGTGCCGCACCGGATCTCGCGCGCCATCGCGCGGGCGCGCGGCCCGTCCTGGCTGTAGATCGAGGCGTTCAGGCCGTAGTCGCCCTCGTTGGCGCGGGAGACCGCGTCGGCCTCGTCGTGGAAGCGGTACGCCGCGATGACCGGGCCGAAGGTCTCGTGGCCGAAGCAGGTCATCTCGGGCGTGACCCCCTCGAGGATCGTCGGCTCGTAGAAGAACGGGCCGAGGTCGGGTCGGGCCCGCCCGCCGGTGAGGACCCGCGCGCCCTTGGCGACGGCGTCGTCCACGTGGGCGACGACGGTGTCGAGCTGGGCCTGGCTGATCAGGGAGCCCATGTCGTTGCCCCAGTCGAGGGTCGCCCCGAGGGTCATCGCCTGCGTGCGGGCGACGAACCGCTCGAGGAACCGGTCGTAGACCTGGTCGGCGACGAACAGCCGCTCCATCGAGACGCAGAGCTGGCCGGCGTTCGAGAACGCGGCGCGGACCGCGCCCTCGGCGGCCTTCTCGAGGTCGGCGTCGCGGAGCACCAGGATCGGGTTCTTGCCGCCGAGCTCGAGCGAGCAGCCGATCAGCCGGTCGGCACAGCCCTTCGCGACGAGCTTGCCGGTGGCGGTCGAGCCGGTGAAGCAGATGTAGTCGGCGCGCGCGATCAGCTCCGGCCCGATCTCGGGGCCGGGGCCGGCGACGACCTGCCAGAGGTCCTCGGGGAACCCGGCCTGCTCGAGCAGCTCGGCGGCGAGCAGCGCCGACAGCATGGTCTGGGCGTCGGGCTTGGCGACCACGGCGTTGCCGGCCAGCAGCGCGGGGAGGCCGTCGCAGAGCGCCATCGTGAACGGGTAGTTCCACGGCGAGATGATGCCGACGACGCCCTTGGGGACCCGGTTGATCTCGACCCGGGTGAGGGCCGGGAAGACGCCCCGGATGCGGCGGCTGTCGAGGTGCTGGTGGGCGGTGCGCCCGTAGTAGCGGGCGGTCAGCGCGATGTGGAGCGGCTCGTCGAAGGCGTGCTTGCGGGCCTTGCCCGACTCCCAGACGATCAGGTCGATGATCTCCTGCTGGCGGTCGAGCACGAGGTCGTGCAGCCGCAGGAGCGCCGCGGCCCGCACGTCGATCGGCGTACGGGCCCACTGCTCCTGGGCGCGTCGCGCCCGTCGGAACGCCTCGTCGACGTCCGCCTCGGTCGACTGCGGGATGTGCGCGAGGGGCTGGTCGCCGAGCGGCGACCGGACCTCGACGGTCCGACCGGAGGAGGCGACCACCCGTGCGGTGAGGGCCGCGACGTAGCTGCGGTCGAGGGCGTAGGACGCGGTGGGGTCGTGCTCGGGGTCGTGGGGACCCTCGACGACCGGCCCGGAGGAGGGGTGCTGGGCGCTCATGTGCCGAGAGTATGTCCGTGGAGGTCGTCCGGCTACCCCGGAGTAACACCTGGCCGGTCGGGTTCTCGGCTTGTCCGGGGTTTCATCATGTTCAGTAGGTCAACCGCCACATCACACGGTGAACTCGCCATGGGAAGCGGGGCTCCGACGCCTTCACATGATGAAGCTGGGCCGGCAGACGTCCACAGGTCGACGTCCCACCACCCTCCTCGACCGACGACTCGGCACGCGGGCCCTCGTGCGCCCGTGGGTGGGAGAACCCAGGCATGGACCCACTTCGTCTCATCTGCGAGCAGGACGGCTTCTTCACCCGCGCCATGGCGAGGGAGGTGGGGTACGACGACAAGGCCGTGAGCGACATGCTCAGACGCCGGCTCTGGCACCGGTTCCGACGCGGCTACTACTCGCTTGCGGACATCTGGTTGGGCCTCGACGAGGTCGGGCGTCACCTGGTTCGGTCGCGCGCCGTCCTGCACTCGTTGGGCGACGTGGTGGCGCTGAGTCATGTGTCTGGCGCCTTGGCCCACGGCGTCGAAGTCTGGGGTGCCGATCTCACGCGCGTGCACGTCACACGCCTCGACCGCGGAGCCGGCCGCGTCGAGGGCGACGTCGTACATCACGTCGGGGTCAGCACGGAGGACGACCTCGTGGTGGTGGACGGGCTGCGCACCTTCCGGCCCGTGCGCTGCGCCATCGAAAGCGGCTGCGTGACCGGTGGCGAATCCGCTCTGGTGCTGTTCAACTCGCTGTTGCATCGAGGACTCGCGGAGCCCGAGGAGCTCTATCGACAGTTCGACGCGATGAGCGCCTGGCCGGGCGCTCGCCATCTGCACGTCCCGATCCGTCTGGCGGACCCGCGCGTCGAGAGCGTGGGTGAGTCCCGGGGACTGTGGGTGTTCTGGACTCTCGGACTGCCCCGCCCAGAGATCCAGTACCCGGTCCACGACGCCGACGGAGAGCTGCACGGCACGTGTGACTGGGGCTGGCCCGACCGCGGCCTGCTGGGCGAGTTCGACGGGAGGGTCAAGTACGGCCGGCTCCTCGCTCCCGACCAGGACCCGGGGCAAGTCGTGTTCGCGGAGAAGCAGCGCGAGGACAGGCTCCGGGAGCTGACCGGCTGCGCCATGCTCCGGCTCGTCTGGAGTGACTACGACCGCCCGCGCACCATCAAGGCCCGCGCTGAGCGGCTCTTCCGCCGCGCGGGATGAGGTTCGCGAGCATGCAGGGGCCACGCGCCCCATCGCACCGGTTTCATCATGTGAAGTGGGTGAACCACCGGTTCACATGGTGAATTCACCATGTGAAGTGGAGGTTCGACACCTTCACATGATGAAACCGAGACAAGCGCGACAGGTCAGACGATCTCGGGGGCGCTGACCCTGGCCTCGTCGGCCTCCTGGTCGGTGGTCTTCTGCTGCGACTGGCGCTCGGCCTCCACCCGGCGTAGGTAGTGGTCGACCTCGTCGTCGCGCCGGGCTCGGTCCCAGCCGAGCTCGGCAGCCATCAGGTCGGCGGCGGCGCCGACGGCGACGGTGCCGCGGTCGAAGGTCTCGATGGAGATCCGGGTACGCCGGGCCAGGACGTCGTCGAGGTGGCGGGCGCCCTCGTGGGTGACGGCGTACACGATCTCCGCGGCGAGGTAGTCCTCCGTACCGGGCAGCGGGACGGCGAGCTCGGGGCGCGACTCCATCAGCTCGAGCAGCTCGTCGAGAAGACCGCCGTACCGCCCCAGCAGGTGGTCGACCTGCCCCACCTCGAGGCCGGAGCGCCGTGCCAGCGCCACCCGCTGGTTGGTGCGGGTCAGGAAGGTGTCGGCCCCCAGCAGCGGCAGGCGTTCGGTGTGGGACGGCGCGACCCCGGGCCACCCGTCCACGGCGAGGTCGACGGCGTCGCGCGCCATGATCCGGTACGTCGTGAGCTTGCCGCCGGCGATCAGGACGAGCCCCGGCGCGGGGCTGGTCACGGTGTGCTCGCGGGAGACCTTCGTGGTGACCGACCGGGCCTCCGCCTCGCCCGCGGACCCGACCCCGCGCCCGGCCTTCCCGGCCAGGAGCGGACGGAGACCTGCGTAGACGCCTTCGACGTCGTCGTGGTCGAGCGGCACCCGGAGCAGGAGGTTCACGTGGTGGAGCAGGTAGTCGATGTCGGCCCGCGAGGCGGCCGGGTGGGCGAGGTCGAGGTTCCAGGCCGTGTCGGTGGTGCCGATGATCCAGTGCCGACCCCACGGGATCACGAAGAGCACCGACTTCTCGGTCTTGGTGATGAAGCCGCACTCGGAACGGATCCGGTCGCGCGGCACCACGAGGTGGATGCCCTTGCTGGCCTCGACGTCCAGGGCCAGCTCGCCACCGAGCAGGCGCTGCACCTCGTCGGTCCACACGCCCGCCGCGTTGACCACGACTCGCGCGCGCACCTCCAGGTCGGTACCGCTCTCGAGGTCGGTGGCCCGTACGCCGACCACCCGGTCTCCCTCGCGCAGGAAGCCGGTGACGCGGGTGCGGGTGGCGATCACGGCACCGTGGTGGGCCGCGGTCCGGGCGAGAGTCACCACCAGGCGCGCGTCGTCGACCTGGCAGTCGTAGTAGCGGATCGCCCCGGTGAGCTGGTCGGTGCGCAGGTCGGGGGCGATCCGGGCGACCTGCTTGCGGAACAGGTGCTTGTGCTTGGGCACGCCCATGTCGTACTTGCCGGCCATCGCCAGGGCGTCGTACAGGGCCAGGCCCGCGCCGACGTAGGTCCGCTCGACGGTGCGGTGCAACGGATAGAGGAACGGCACCGGCTTGACCAGGTGGGGCGCGAGTCGGGTGAGCAGCAGCCCGCGTTCCTCCAGTGCCTCGCGGACCAGCGCGAAGTCGAACATCTCCAGGTAGCGAAGGCCGCCGTGGATCAGCTTGCTCGACCGCGAGGACGTGCCACTGGCGAGGTCCCGCTGCTCGAGCAACCCGACGGTCAGCCCGCGCGACACGGCGTCGAGCGTCGCGCCGGTGCCGACCACCCCGCCACCGACGACCAGGACGTCGAGGGGTGCCGCGTGCTCCCCGGTCGCGGCCATCGCCTCCAGCGCGCCTGCACGGGACGCCGGGTCGAGCGCACTTGACTGGGCCACGACACGATCCTCTCAACACGCGGAGAACGTGCGGCGACCGGTCGGGTCGACGGTCCCGTCGGGTCGGCCGCGACACGTCTCCCGGACAACGCAAGCGCAGAGGCGGTTTACCCGGTTTGATTGAGCCCGTGGACGAAGAGGTCGTCGCGCTGTACGACGACGGGGGGCGTCCGGCAGGGAACGCCCCTCGTTCGGTGATGCGCGCGCAGAACCTCCGGCACGCGGCCACCGGGATCCTCGTCCGCGACCCGTGGGGCCGGGTCTACGTGCACCGGCGGACCCCCACCAAGGACGTCTACCCCGCCCACTGGGACTTCACCGCCGGCGGGGTGCTGCTCGACGGTGAGGACCCGCTCGACGGCGCCCGGCGTGAGCTGGCCGAGGAGCTGGGAGTCACCAGCGAGCTCGAGCCTCTCGGCGAGGCCGACTACGCCGACGCGCACACGACGTACCGCGCGTTCCGCTACCTGACCACCTGGGACGGGCCGATCACGCTGCAGTCCTCCGAGGTCGCCTACGGCGCCTGGCTGAGCATCGAGCGGCTGCTCGAGCGGCTCGGCGACCCCGAGATCCCGTTCATGCCCGACACCGTGGCGCTCTTCTCCGACTGGCTCCGCCAACGGGCGGCCGACACCGCGCCTCCGATCCAGGGCTGGGACTCCGTCGCGACCGTCGTCGAGGGACGCTGGCTCGACCGTGTCCCCGACTACCCCGACGCGGCGGCGCAGCTGACCAACGAGACCCGGCTGATGCCACGGCTGGCTCCCCTGCTCCCCCTCCAGGTACCGGTCCCGATCGTCCTGGACGAGAAGCCTCTCCGCGTGCGGCACCAGCTGGTCGACGGCGACCCCGCAGGCGAGCGCAGCCTCACCGCCGACGACGGACGACGGATCGGCGAGTTCCTCAGAGCGCTGCACGACATGCCGGTCACCATCTACGTCGAGTCCGGGATCCCCGACCGGGTCGCGGCGCGCTCCGAGCTCCTCGCGACCCTCGACAAGATGCTCCACCGAGTGCTGCCGCTGACCCCGGAGGAGTTCCACGAGCCGGGACGGAACCTGCTGCGTCGGGTTGCGCTGGGTACGCCGACCACCATCATCCACGGCGACCTCGGGGCCCACCACCTGCTCGTTCGCGACGACCGGGTCGTCGGCGTCATCGACTGGTCCGACGCCCGGGTCGCCGACCCCGCGGTCGACCTCGGGTGGGCGCTCTTCGCGACGCCGGAGCCGTTCGCCGCGGCGGCCGCGACGGCGTACGGCGCGGCCGACGACGAGCTCTCCCGCGCGCTCGACTGGTATCGCCTCGCCCCGTGGTACGACGTGCTGTGGGGGCAGGCGGCCGGCGGGCCGACGTTCGTCGAGTCGGGGCTCGCCGCGATCGCCGCACGGCTCACCACCTGACGCGCCACCCGCTCGGGAGCTCGCGCGCGGAGCTCAGCGCGGGACGACGAGCCGCGACTCGTAGGCGAAGACCACGGCCTGCACCCGGTCACGCACCCCGAGCTTGGCGAGGATCCTCGCCACGTGCGTCTTGACGGTGGCGATCGTGACGAAGAGCTCCGCCGCGATCTCCGCGTTGCTGGCTCCCCTGGCCATCGCCCGCAGGACCGTGACCTCACGGTCGGTCAGCTGGGCGAGCTGGTAGCGGACGGGCCACGCCGTCGTGATGGTCATCTCGTCGGTTCCCCCTGGTGTGCGAGCGCACCGCCGACCTGCGGGCGCACTTCCCAGGAGCGCGGGATCTCGCCGCACGGACGCTCGGCGGACGACTTTCGTCAGGAGACGACGATCTCGACCCGCTGGAACTCCTTGAGCTCGGTGTAGCCCGTCGTCGCCATCGCCCGTCGCAGCGCGCCGATGAGGTTCATGGTGCCGTCGGCGACCCTCGACGGTCCGAAGAGGATCTCCTGGAGGGTGCCGACGGTGCCGATCTCGACCCGCTCCCCGCGCGGCAGCTCGGCGTGGTGCGCCTCGCCGCCCCAGTGGAAGCCTTGGCCGGGGGCGTCGCTGGCGCGCGCGAACGGCGAGCCGATCATCACCGCGTCGGCGCCGCAGGCGATCGCCTTGGCGATGTCGCCGCTCCGGCCGATCGAGCCGTCGGCGATCACGTGGACGTAGCGGCCGCCGGACTCGTCCATGTAGTCGCGACGCGCACCGGCGACGTCCGCCACGGCGCTCGCCATCGGGACCGAGACCCCGAGCACGGTCCGGGTCGTGTGGGCCGCGCCGCCGCCGAAGCCGACGAGCACGCCCGCGGCACCGGTCCGCATCAGGTGCAGGGCCGCTTGGTACGTCGCGCAGCCGCCGACGATCACCGGCACGTCGAGCTCGTAGATGAACTCCTTGAGGTTCAGTGGCTCGGCCTGGGCGCTGACGTGCTCGGCGCTGACCGTCGTGCCGCGGATCACGAACATGTCGACCCCGGCGTCGACCACGGTCTTGGCGAACTCCTTGGTGCGCTGCGGGCTCAGCGCGCCGGCCACCGTCACCCCGGCGTCGCGCATCTGCCGGAGCCGCTCGGAGATCAGCTCGGCCTTCACCGGCTCGGCGTACATCTGCTGCATCCGGCCGACGGCGGTCGGGCCGTCGAGCTCGGCGATCTCGGCGAGCAGGTCGGAGGGGTCGTCGTAGCGTGTCCAGAGGCCCTCGAGGTTGAGCACGCCGAGGCCGCCGTACCGGCCGAGCGCGATCGCGGTGTCGGGTGACATCACGGAGTCCATCGGGGCGGCGACGATGGGCAGCTCGAAACGGTAGGCGTCGATCTGCCAGGCGATCGCGACCTCTTCCGGGTCGCGGGTACGCCGGCTCGGGACGATCGCGATGTCGTCGAAGGAGTAGGCCCGGCGCCCGCGCTTGGCGCGGCCGATCTCGATCTCGCTCACCGGCTCAGGGTATCGACGTCAGCCGGGGTCTTACGGACTCACACCTCGCAGAGGTAAAGGATCCGCCGTTCCGCCGCGGCGGGGCCCGGATGCCTGCGACCGTTCTCCTGCCACTGTGAACGGAGCCCGAGATGCCTTTCCCCCCGAGGCGGCGCGGCAGCCGGCTCATCGGGGGCATCCTTGGGATGGCCACCGCTGTGAGCCTGGTCGGCCTGGCCGCGCCGTCGCACGCCGACGACGACTATCCCTACCGAGGCCTGGGCCAGTGTCCACTGGTTCCGCTGCCCCCGCAGCCGACGCACACCAAGCCGGGCAAGCCCGGCAGGCCCGGCAAGCCCGGTCCCGTCGAAGCCAGGGCCGCACGCCACGCCGTCCCAGCCCGGCTCGACGGCCACGCCCCACGGTCCCACCGCGACGCCCACGGATCCGCCGCGCGCCTGTGCCAAGCACATCTGGTACTACAACGGCACCTACGGCGACCCGTGGGGCTTCGCGCTGCGCAACTGCACGAGCTTCGTGGCGTGGCGGCTGCGCAACACCAACGGCCTCACCGACTTCTCGAACAACGTCGATGGCGGCGCCTTCGGCAACGCCGACCAGTGGGACGACAACGCGCAGGCGCTCGGCTACCTCGTCGACGACATTCCGGCCGTCGGCGCCGTCGCCCAGACCGACACCGGTCGGGTCGGACACGTCGCCTGGGTCTCCGCCGTGGGTGCCGGCACCGTCACGGTCGAGGAGTACAACTACTACGTCCCCGGCGGCTACGACACGCGCACCGTGCCGACCTCGGACTTCCGCTACCTGCACCTGGCCGACGTGTCCCCGGACCCGAGTCTGGGCTCCACCCGAGCGGCCGCGACGACTGCGGCGGCCGGAGGCGGCACCTGGACGGCGCGGACCACGCCGCAGGGCGATCTGACCCTGCGCCCCGCCTCCGGGCGCGCCGTACACCTCGGGACGCGAGGCGTCTGGTCGACCCACGCCGCACCGTCGGTCGCTCCGGACACCCTCGGCCGGACCTGGGTCGCCGGGGTGTCGGCGAACGGGGACGTGCTCACCGCCCACACGCGTGGCACCTCGCACCTCTGGACGAAACCCCGGGCGGTCCCGGGCGGTCCCTGGTCGACCACCTCGACCCCGACCCTCGCCCTGGACGGGCAGGGCCGGGTACGACTCCTGAGCGTCTCCGCCTCCGGTGACCTGGTCGAGCGACACACGTTCGGCGTCCGGACCGACCGCTGGTCGCGCGGCGACCGGATGGGGACGCCCGGCTCCTGGTCGACCTTCACGGCGCCCGCCGCCGCCACCGACGCGCGCGGCAGGCTGTGGGTCGCGGTCATCACGCGGGGCGGCGCCCTGGAGGTCCTGCACACGCAGCCCGGCGCCCGCGGGTGGAGCCGCTTCCGGGCCGTCGACGGCCGTACCTGGTCGGCGACCTCGAGCCCCGCGCTGACCCTCGCCGACGACGGCCGGCTCTGGCTGACCGCGGTGACCGCGCGCGGCGAGCTCTTCTCACGACACACCGAGGCCGGCGGGTCGCGGTGGCGCCCGGCCCAGCAGGTGGGCGGCGTCTGGTCTCCCTACTCCTCGCCTGCGACCACCGTCGACCGCGCGGGTCGGCTCTGGCTCGCCGGCGTGCGGACCGACGGGTCGGTGCCCGTGACCTCGATGGCGCCCGGCTCGGCGCGCTGGCACCCCGAGGGCGAAAGGCCCAGCTCGCCGGTCACGGCCAGTCCGTCCTTCCTCGCGAGCCCAGGCGGGGTCCGGGTCGGGACGGTCACGGCCCTCGGCCGGCCGGTGTGGGGGCGCACGGCGGCGGCACCGCTGGCCCTCGTCTCAGCGGACACCGTCGCTCGTCCCGGGGGCTTCGCCGCGGTGCTGACCATGATCCTGCACCTGTGAACGACACCCTCAACCGCTGAGCCGCACCGCATCTCCGACTCGCAGCGCCCCGGGGGTGTCGACGTCGAGGTAGACCGCGAGGCACATCTCGCGGGCGTCGGTCAGCGCCTTGAGCCAGGACCCCTCGGGCGGCAGTCCCTCCTGGGCGATGTCGATCATGCGGCACCGCTCGACCCGCCTGGCGACGCGCAGGCGGGCGGTCCCGACGCTCAGCACCCCGGTCCAGGTCTCCTCGACGAAGGGCTCGCTGGTGTCGACGACGAGGTTCGGGCGGATCCTGCGGCGGTCGGCGTCCACGCCGAGGTGCTCGCGGCACCAGTCGAGGGACGCCGTGCCGACCAAGGAGACCTCGCCGGCGTCCTGATGGGGCGTCGGGCCCTCGGCCAGGACCTGCACGGGGTCACCCATGGCGTCGCTCAGCGCATGGTCGAGGTCGGGTTCACCGACCCGCCACTCACCGCCGCGGCCGGTGACGCGGACGCCCTCGGCCGTCGTACGCGAGGTGAAGTCGAAGACCGCGTCGCGACGCCGGAAGCGGGTGCTGTGCTTGCCGGAGGAGAGCCTGCCGTCGCCGTCGACCACGGCGTACCACCGGTCACCGACCAGCCCCCGGGCGTCGACCTCGACCGACCGCAGAGACTCCCCCGCCATCGACTTCACCGGGTAGCGACGGATCTCGTGGATCGTCGGGACGGAGGTCACGACGCACTCTGGTCGGCGAGCACCGGCTCGCCGCAGACGGGGCAGAGCAGGGTGTCGGGATCCTCGCCCTGCGGTACCTCTCCGGCGACCCCGCACGAGTCGCAGACCCAACGCCGCATGGGGTGAAGTGTGTCAGGCTGGAGCGGTGATCAAACCGTGGCTCGCCGAGTCCCTGCGCGACGCGGGACTGGCGTGGGCGCCGGCGAACGGCGACCGCTTCGTCGTCCCCGGACGCGACCTCGACGACCGGGTCTTCGTGATCAGCGACATGGTGATCGAGACCCTGCGGCTGCCGCGTGGGGATCAGGTGCTCGCCTTCCACGGCACCACCGAGTGGGCGCTCGACAACCTCGAGGCGTCCGAGGCCGTGTGGCTCCCGCGGGAGGACCAGCTGCGCGAAACGCTCGGCGAGGCCTTCATGTCGCTCGAGCTGCTCCCCGGCGCGACGTCGGGCTTCGCGGTCACGCTCCTGATCGGCGACTCCGAGCAGCGGTTCGTCGACGTGGACGTCGAGGCGGCGTACGCCCGCGCCGCGCTGGCCCTGCTGTCGTCGTCGGCCTAGCGACCGGTGTAGTTGGGCGCCTCGACGGTCATCTGGACGTCGTGGGGGTGGCTCTCGGCCAGCGACGCCTGCGTGATCCGCACGAAGCGGCCCTTCTCCTGGAGCTCCGCGATGCTGGCCGCGCCGACGTAGAACATCGACTGGTTGAGCCCGCCGAGGAGCTGATGGGCGACCGCGCCCAGCGGTCCGCGGTAGGCGACCTGGCCCTCGATGCCCTCGGGCACGAGCTTGTCGTCGCTGGTCACCTCGGCCTGGAAGTAGCGGTCCTTGGAGTAGGACTTCTTGCCGCGGCTCGACATCGCCGCGAGGGAGCCCATCCCGCGGAACGCCTTGAACTGCTTGCCGTTGACGAAGATCAGCTCGCCGGGCGCCTCCTCGCAGCCCGCCAGGAGAGCGCCGACCATCACCGAGCTCGCGCCGGCGACGAGGGCCTTGGCGATGTCTCCGGAGTGCTTCAGGCCGCCGTCGGCGATCACGGGGACGCCGGCCGGCCCGGCGGCGAGGGCGGCGTCGTGGACGGCGGTGATCTGGGGTACGCCGACCCCGGTGACCACGCGCGTCGTACAGATGGCGCCGGGGCCGACCCCGACCTTGACCGCGTCGGCTCCGGCGTCGATGAACGCCTGGGCGCCGGCCGTGGTGGCGACGTTGCCGCCGATCACCTGCACGTGCTTGGTCTTCGGGTCGCTCTTGAGCCGCTCGACCATCTCGAGCAGGAGACGGACGTGGCCGTGGGCGGTGTCGGCGACGAGCACGTCGACGCCGGCCTCGATGAGGGTCGTGGCGCGCTGCCACGCGTCACCGAAGTAGCCGATCGCGGCACCGACGAGCAGCCGCCCGTCTCCGTCGTACGACGCCTGGGGGAACTGCTCGCCCTTCACGAAGTCCTTGACCGTGATCAGGCCGCCGAGGCGCCCCTCGTCATCGACGAGGGGGAGCCGCTCGCGCTTGTGCTTGCGCAGCAGCAGGGTGGCGTCGTCGCGGGAGATGCCGAGCCGGCCGGTGATCAGCGGCATCGGCGTCATGATCTCGTCGACCTTGGTGGTCGCCCACTCCGCGACCGGAGTGAAGCGCAGGTCGCGGTTGGTGATGATCCCGAGGAGCTGCTGGTCGAGGTCGACGACCGGGAGGCCGGAGACGCGGTAGTCGCCGCAGATCCGGTCGAGGTCCTCCAGGGTGGCGTCGGGGCCGATCGTCACGGGGTTGGAGATGATCCCGGTCTGGGTGCGCTTGACGAGGTCGACCTGGTAGGCCTGGTCCTCGATCGAGAGGTTGCGGTGGAGGACGCCGATGCCGCCCTCACGGGCCATGGCGATCGCCATCCGGCTCTCGGTGACGGTGTCCATCGCCGCGCTCACCAGCGGCGCCTGGAGCGTGATCTCGCGGGTCAGCCGGGTCGAGGTGTCGATGTCGGCCGGCGCGATCTCGGAGTAACCCGGGAGCAGCAGCACGTCGTCGTAGGTGAGGCCCATCGGGGCGAACTTCTCCGGCAACTCCTGGGTGGCTCCACTCCCCCATCCTACCGGCGCGGTCCTCCGTCCCCGGAGCACCCCCGAGCGTCGCGTCGCGTCGTACGCGCAGGGACCGGGCCCAACGGGAGGAACCGGATCTGAAGGCTCATGCCGGCGGTCTCGATCTGCTTCGTAGCCGACCGCACACGACGCCGAGTCGGCGCAAAAGGGCATGGAAATCTCGCCGAGTCGGCGCAAGCAGGCACGAAAAACGCGCCGAGTCGTCACATGACGACTCGGCGCGTTCGACGCTGCGGGAGGAGACTCCAGGGTGGGTCAGTGACCGTGGCCGTGACCGTGGCCGGCCGCGGGCTGGAGGTCCTCGTCCTCGGGCTTCTCGACGATCAGCGTCTCGGTCGTCAGCAGCATGCCGGCGATCGAGGTCGCGTTGACCAGCGCGGAGCGGGTCACCTTGACCGGGTCGAGGACGCCCTGGGCGACCAGGTCGCCGTACTCGCCGGTGGCGGCGTTGTAGCCCTCACCGACCTTGCCCTCGCGGACCTTGGTGACGATGACGTAGCCGTTCTCGCCACCGTTCTCGGCGATCCAGCGCAGCGGCTCGTCGGCGGCCGTGCGCACGATGCGGACACCCATGGCCTCGTCACCGGTGAGGCCGAGGTCGCCGTCGAGCACCGAGACCGCGTGGATGAGCGCGGAGCCACCGCCGGGGACGATGCCCTCCTCGATCGCGGCGCGCGTCGCGGAGACGGCGTCCTCGATGCGGTGCTTCTTCTCCTTCAGCTCCACCTCGGTGGCGGCGCCGACCTTGATCACGCACACGCCGCCGGCCAGCTTGGCGAGACGCTCCTGGAGCTTCTCGCGGTCCCAGTCGGAGTCGGTGTTCTCGATCTCGGCCTTGATCTGGTTGACCCGGCCCTCGACCTCGGAGGCGTCGCCGCCGCCGTCGATGATCGTGGTGTTGTCCTTGGTGATGACCACGCGGCGGGCGGTGCCGAGCACGTCGAGACCGACCTGGTCGAGCTTGAGGCCGACCTCGGGGGCGATGACCTGGGCGCCGGTGAGCACCGCGATGTCCTGCATCATCGCCTTGCGACGGTCACCGAAGGCGGGGCTCTTCACCGCGACGGCGTTGAAGGTGCCGCGGATCTTGTTGACCACCAGGGTCGACAGGGCCTCGCCCTCGACGTCCTCGGCGAGGATGAACAGCGGCTTGCCGGCGGCGATGACCTTCTCGAGCAGCGGGAGCAGCTCGGCGATCGCGGAGATCTTGCCCTGGTGCAGAAGGATGTAGGGGTCGTCGAGCACGGCCTCCATGCGCTCCGGGTCGGAGACGAAGTACGCCGAGATGTAGCCCTTGTCGAACTGCATCCCCTCGGTGAACTCCAGCTCGGTGCCCATGGTGTTGGACTCCTCGACCGTGATCACGCCGTCCTTGCCGACCTTGTCGAAGGACTCGGCGAGCAGCTCGCCGATCAGGGCGTCGCGGCTGGAGATCGTGGCGACCGACGCCATGTCCTCCTTGGAGTCGACCTCGCGGGCCGCGTCGCGCAGCGCGTCGCCGACGGCCTCGGCCGCGGCGTCCATGCCGCGCTTGAGGCTCATCGGGTTGGCGCCGGCGGCCACGGCGCGCAGGCCCTCGTGGACCATCGCCTGGGCGAGCACCGTCGCGGTCGTCGTACCGTCACCGGCGACGTCGTTGGTCTTGGTGGCGACCTCCTTGGTCAGCTGGGCGCCGAGGTTCTCGAACGGGTCGTCGAGCTCGACCTCACGGGCGACGGTCACGCCGTCGTTGGTGATCGTGGGGGCACCCCACTTCTTGTCGAGGACGACGTAGCGGCCCTTGGGGCCGAGCGTCACCTTGACGGTGTTGGCGAGCGCGTCGACGCCGCGCTCCAGCGAGCGGCGTGCGCTCTCGTCGAACTCAAGAATCTTGGGCATCTGTTGCTTCCTTCGTGAAACGGGATGGTCTCGACCACCGAAGCGGACGGGTCGTGTGCCCAGGGACGCGCCTCAGCGCGACCAGGGGCACACGACCCGGTGAATCAGGAGACGACCGCGAGCACGTCGCGGGCAGAGAGGATGAGGTACTCGTCGCCGCCGTACTTCACCTCGGTGCCGCCGTACTTGCTGTAGATGACCTTGTCGCCCACGGCCACGTCGAGCGGGACGCGGTTGCCGTTGTCGTCGATACGCCCCGGGCCGATCGCCTGGACTTCGCCCTCCTGGGGCTTCTCCTTGGCGGTGTCGGGGATGACCAGGCCGGAGGCCGTGGTCTGCTCGGCCTCGAGCGGCTTGACCACGATCCGGTCCTCGAGGGGCTTGATGTTGACCGACACGATGCCGACCTCCACTTTCTCCACTGTATTTCGGACTCGGGAGCCGGGGCTCCCGGACGTTGGAGCCTGCGGTGACGCACGCCGTCGCGGGGGTCGTACGTCGTAGCAAGCGCTGGCATTCTCGGGTTGAGAGTGCCAAGGCCGAAACTAGCACTCACTGCCAGCGAGTGCCAACGTGGCCCCGGCACTCCCTCCCGTGCGGGGCTGCGGCGGCGTAGCGTGCCCAGCGCATCCGACCCGACCCCGCGCCCCACCGAGGAGCACCCCATGTCCGTCCTGTCCGACCTGACCGACGCCCTCGCCTCCGGACGCGTCGAGATCGTGGACCTGACCGCCCGCCTCACCGCCGAGACGCCCATCATCGCGCTGCCGCCGGAGTTCGGGCAGACGCAGCGCTTCGAGCTCGACGAGATCAGCCGGTACGACGACCGCGGACCTGCGTGGTACTGGAACAACTTCCGCAGCGGCGAGCACACCGGCACCCACCTCGACGCACCCAACCACTGGGTCACCGGGCGCGAGGGAAGCGACGTCGCCGACATCCCGATGTCCCGCCTGATCCGGCCCGTCGTGGTGCTCGACTTCAGCGCCGAGTGCGCGGCCGATGCCGACTTCCTGCTGGAGGTCGACCACATCCGGGCCTGGGAGGCCGAGCACGGCCCGCTGCCCGACGGCGGCTGGATGATCTACCGCACCGGCTGGGACGCCAGGTCCGACAGCCAAGAACGCTTCATCAACGCCGACGAGACCGGGCCCCACACGCCCGGCATGAGCATCGAGTGCGCCCGGTGGGTCGCCGGGGAGGCTCCCGTGGTCGGGGTCGGCGTCGAGACCGTCGGCACCGACGCCGGGGCCGCGCACTCCTTCGACCCGCCCTTCCCCTGCCACTCCTACCTGATGGGCAGCGGGAAGTACGGACTGACCCAGCTGCAGAACGTCGCGCTCCTCCCCGCCACGGGCGCCGTCCTGGTGGTCGGGCCGCTGCCGATCGTGACCGGCTCCGGGTCCCCCGCCCGCGCCGTCGCGCTGGTCGAGCGCTGAGCCGAGGTCGGCCGTGAGGGTCTCCGACGCGGTCGGGCGGGCGCTGGTCCGGGCGGGCGTCGACCACGTCTTCGGCGTCGTCGGCTCCGGCAACTTCCACGTCACCAACGCGATGGTGGCGGAGGGCGCCCGGTTCGTCGCGGCCCGGCACGAGGCCGGGGCCACGACGATGGCCGACGCCTACGCGCGCGTCTCGGGCCGGGTCGCCGCGGTCACCGTCCACCAGGGCTGCGGGCTGACGAACACCATGACCGGTCTCGCCGAGGCCGCCAAGAGCCGCACGCCGCTCGTGGTCGTGGCGGCCGAGGCGACCGAGCCGCGGTCCAACTTCTACGTCGACCAGCCGGCCCTGGCGCGGGCCGTCGGCGCCCTGTCGGTGCGCGTGGACAGTGCCGAGGAAGCAGTACGGCGCGCTGTGGAGGCCGTCGAGCTGGCGGTGACCACGCGTCGTACGGTGCTGCTCAACCTCCCCCTGTCTGTGCAGGCGGCCGAGGTGCCCGCGGTCTCGACGGGCGCGACCGGCGAAGCCGCCGGGCGAGTGCGGGCACGCCGCGGGCACCGCTCCGGACCCCTCGGACGTGGAGCGCCTCGCCGACGCGGTGTGCGCCGCAGAGCGGCCGGTCTTCGTCGCCGGACGCGGTGGGCGCCCGTTCGGTGGCGAGCTGCGGGAGGTCGCCGCTCGCGCCGGCGCGCTGCTGGCCGAGTCGGCCGTCGCCAAGGACCTGTTCCGGTCGGAGGAGCAGTGGTCGGTGGGCGTCTCGGGTGGCTTCGCATCGCCGCTCGCCGCCGAGCTGATCGGCGGCGCCGACCTCATCGTCGGCTGGGGGTGTGCCCTCAACATGTGGACGATGCGGCACGGGAAGCTGATCGCTCCCGGCGCCACGGTCGTGCAGGTCGACGACACCGCCGACGCCCTGGGTGCCCACCGCGCGCTCACCTTCGGCGTCCTCGGGGACGTCGGTCTCACCGCCCGCGCCCTGGCGGAGCGGCTGACGTCGGCGCGCACGGGCTACCGCACCGACGAGGTCGGGCGACGCCTCGCCGGCGGCGTGCGCTGGCGGCACACGTCGTACGACGATCTCACCGGCAACGGGCTCATCGACCCGCGCACGCTCACCACTGCCCTGGACGACCTGCTCCCCCTCGAGCGGATCGTGGCGGTGGACTCGGGCAACTTCATGGGTTACCCGGCGATGTTCCTCGACACCCCCGACGAGCAGGGCTTCTGCTTCACCCAGGCCTTCCAGTCGATCGGGCTGGGCCTGGCCACGGCAGTCGGCGCGGCGCTCGCACGGCCGGACCGGCTCCCCGTGGCCGCCCTCGGCGACGGCGGCGCCCTGATGTCGGTCGCCGAGCTGGAGACGGTGGCCCGTCTCGGCCTGCCGATGCTCGTCGTGGTGTACGACGACCACGCGTACGGCGCGGAGGTGCACCACTTCGGACCCGACGGCGACCCGCTCGACACCGTGGTCTTCCCCGACACGGACCTGGCGGCGATCGCCCGCGGCTTCGGATTCGAGGCCGTGACCGTGCGCGGCGTGGCCGACCTGGCGGCGGTCGCGTCGTGGCTCGCGGACGGGCCCGCCGGGCCGATGCTCGTCGACGCCAAGGTCGTCGACACCGAGCCCTCGTGGTGGCTCGAGGAAGCCTTCCGCGGTCACTGACCGCCTGGCAGCGCAGTCCCGAGCCCGCGAGCGGATGGTCGACGGTTTCATCATGTGAAGGTGTTGAACCTCCGCTTCACACGGTGAGTTCGCCATGTGAAGTGGCGGTTCGCCCGCTTCACATGATGAAACCGGGAAAGCCGCCCCCAGTTCGCGTCCACAGCGGGCTGCGAGGATGCGGAGATGGACCTCGAGACGTTCCGGTGGCTCCTGACCGACGAGGGTCAGGCGCTGCTCGCGGCAGCGACGGCGGCCGAGGGCACCCCCCTGCAGGTGCAGGGCCGGCTGCGAGAGAGCGCAACGGCGGAGCAGGTGACGGCGGCGCTCGGCCAGGCCGAGCTCCGCACGCACGCGGCGGCGAAGCTGGGCGACGACGCGGCTCGGATGTACTTCACCCGCGACGGCCTGGAGCAGGCCACGCGCGCCGCCGTCGCCCACCACCGTGCCGCCCGCGTCGCGGTCGCCGGACCGAGCGTGGTCGACCTGACCTGCGGCATCGGTGGCGACCTGGTCGCCTTCGCCCGGGCCGGCCTGACCACGGCCGGGATCGACCTCGACCCGCTGCGCGCAGAGATGGCCCGCGCCAACCTCGCTGCGCTCGGGCTCGGCGGTGCGGTCAGCGTCGCCGATGCGACGACGCTGGACGTGTCGCCGTTCGGCACGGCGTACGCCGACCCGGCGCGGCGCGGCAGCCGAGGCCGGAGCTTCCGCGCCCACGACTGGACACCGCCCTGGACGTTCGTCGAGTCGCTGCTGACCGGCCGCGCCTGCGTCAAGGTCGCCCCAGGCATCCCCCACTCGCTGGTGCCCGATGGCGTCGAGGCGGAGTGGGTCAGCGACCAGGGCGAGGTCAAGGAGGCCGCTCTGTGGTCACCGCGGCTCGCCACCGTCGCCCGCCGGGCGACCGTGATCGGCCGCGGAGGACTGGCGACGCTGACCGACGAGGACGACCCGGGCGCCGAGGTCGGCGACGTCGACGAGTTCCTCTACGAGCCCGACGGTGCCGTGATCCGGGCGGGCCTGGTCACCGCCGTGGCCGCCGGGGTGAACGGCCACCTCCTGGACCGCAGGATCGCCTACGTGACGGGCCCGGAGTCGTTCCGGACGCCGTTCGCGAGGGGCTATCGCGTGCTGGAGCGGCTGCCCTTCCGGGAGCGGTACCTCAAGACCGCGCTGCGGGAGCGCGGCATCGGTGCGCTGACCATCAAGAAGCGAGGGATCGACGTCTCGCCGGAACAGCTGCGGTCGCGGCTCGCGCTGCGCGGCGACGACGAGGCCACGCTCGTGCTCACTCGCGTCGCGGACGAGGGCGTCGCCCTGCTCGTGCGGCCGTTCTGAGTCAGAGGTCGAGCCAGGCGAGCACCGCCAGCACCCGGCGGTTGTCGTCCGGTGCGGGCGGGAGGTCGAGCTTGGCGAAGATGTTGTTGGTGTGCTTCGCGACCGCCTTCTCGGTGACGAAGAGCTCCGTGGCGATGGCCGCGTTCGAGCGACCCTCGGCCATCAGCGCCATGACGTCGCGCTCGCGGGCGGTCAGCCGTTCGACCGGTTGCTGGCGTGCCATCACGGCCGCGACGACCTCGGGGTCGAGCACGGTGCCGCCGCCGGCGACCCGCCGCAGCGCGTCGACGAACTCCCGCACGTCGCCGACGCGCTCCTTGAGCAGGTAGCCGACGCCGCCCTGACCGTCCGCGAGCAGCTCGCGCGCGTAGATGCGCTCGACGTACTGCGAGAGGACGAGTACCGGGAAGCCCGGCCGGCGACGGCGTACGTCGACCGCCGCACGCAGTCCCTCGTCGGTGCCCGTGGGCGGCAGCCGGACGTCGAGCAGCGCGACGTCCGCGGTGTCGGGGTCGGCCAGGGCGACCGCCAGCGAGCCGGCGTCCTCGGCCGCGGCGACGACCTCGAACCCGTGCGACTCGAGCAGCCTGATCAGACCTTCCCGGAGGAGGGTCTGGTCCTCGGCGAGGACGACGCGCACGGCACCTCCAGCGTGACCAGGGTCGGCCCGCCGATCGGGCTCGACACCATCATCGTGCCGTCGAAGGCGGCCAGCCGGCGCGCGACCCCCCGCATGCCCGTGCCGGCTCCCGGGTCGGCACCGCCGTGTCCGTCGTCACCGACCACCACGTGGAGGCGGTCCCGCTCGCGGGTCAGCTCGACCCAGGCATGGGCGGCGTCCGCGTGCTTGCCGACGTTGGCCAGGCACTCCGCGACGGCGAAGTACACCGCGGACTCGACGGGTGCCGGGAGCCGATCGCTGAACGTGCCGGAGACCTCGACGGGCAAGGCCAGGTCGAGGGCCAGGGCCTCGAGAGCGGAGCCGAGCCCCCGGTCCGCGAGCACCGGCGGATGGATCCCGCGTACGACGTCGCGTAGGTCGCTGAGCGCGGCGCCCGTCGTCTGCCGTGCCTCGTCGAGGATCCGCCGGGCACCCTCCGGGTCCCGGTCCATGAGGTCGGCGGCCATCCCGAGGGTCATCCCCAGCCCGACCAGTCGGGCCTGCGCCCCGTCGTGGAGGTCACGCTCGATCCGGCGCAGCTCGGCCGCGGAGTGGTCGAGGGAGTCGCTTCGGGTCTCGGTGAGCACCTCGACCCGCTGCTCGAGCCGCTCGGTGGTGCCGAAGGTGAGCAGCGCCCGGTCGAGCCGACTGCGCGCGGTCATGATCGGGCCGACGCCGAACCACCAGGCGACGCCGGTGACCACGAGCACGAGCAGCAGCACCACCAGCAGGGACATCGTCAGGGCGAGCGGCAGCGCGAGCAGGAGCCACGCCTCGTCGCGCCAGGTCATCGGGTCGGAGGCCCAGATCCGTAGTCGCTCCATGTGCCCGACGCCCCCGGTCGGACGGTACGGCGCGGGCACGGGCGAGCCGAGGACGTCTGCCGCCATCCGGCGGTGGAGGCCTGCCAGCCATCGGCTGGCGGGCAGCGTGAGCATCAGGATCGGGATCCCGATCACGAGGACGACGAGGGTGCCGGCGACCGCGTTGAGGACGAAGAGCACCAGCGCCGGCACCGACAGCAGCACCTGCGCGGCGGCGTACCCCGTCATCCGCAGTCGTCCGGTGGTCGTCATGGCCCCAGTGTCCCGGATGCGCCGGCCACGGACAGTGGGCCTAGCACCACCTCGGAGACGGGTGGTCGCGCTCCTGACCCGGCGCCTCGCCGTGGCGACGCTGGAGAGGTCCCGCGAAAGTCCGACCCGAGGAGCCCGCCATGTCTCCACCCCCACACCGCCCGAGCCTGCTCGCCCGGCTGCCTCTGCGCGCCGCGCGCTGGAGCGCCTCCCACCCCTGGCGCGCGATCGGCGCCTGGTTCGCGTTCGTCGCGATCGCCGTCGCCCTGGCCGCCCTGATCCCGACCAAGCAGACCACCGACGCCGACTACCGGATCGGGGAGTCGGGCCGAGCGGACGCCCTGGTGGCGGCCGGGCGGTTCCCCGACGACCAGGTCGAGAGCGTGCTGGTCACCTCCCGTGACGGAGGACGGCTCGACCCGTCGGAGGTACGCCGGTTGGCCCGCGAGATCGACACCGCGATGTCCGGTGCCCGAGGTGTCACCGAGGTCACGGCACCCCAGTGGAACGCCGCGCGCACGGGCGTCCTGGTCGACGTCCACCTCCAGAGCAGCATCGACGACGCGCAGCAGATCCAGGCCCGCACGGCGGCCATCGCCCGCGCCCATCAGGATCTGCGCGTCCGCGAGGCCGGCGACCTCTCGGTCAACACCGCCATCAACGACCGCGTGGCCGAGGACCTGCACTCCGCCGAGGGGATCAGCCTCCCGGTCACCCTGCTCCTGATGCTGCTCGCCTTCGGCGCGCTGATCGCGGCCGGGGTCCCGGTGCTGCTGGCACTGACGTCGGTCGCCGCCACCATGGGCATCACCGCGCCGCTGTCCCACCTGATCCACGCCGAGCCCACGGTGACCAGCATGATCGTGCTGATCGGGATGGCGGTCGGCGTCGACTACTCGCTGTTCTACCTCAAGCGCGAGCGTGAGGAACGCGCCGCCGGTCACAGCACGCTCGACGCCGTCGAGATCGCCGCGGCGACGTCGGGTCACTCGATCCTGGTGTCGGGCGGGGCCGTGATCGCCTCGATGGCCGGGCTGTTCATCGTCGGCGGTGCGACGTTCGACTCACTCGCCTCCGGTGCCATCGTCGTGGTCGGCGTGGCGGTCGTCGGCTCCGTCACCGTGCTGCCCGCACTGCTGGCCAAGCTGGGCCGGTGGGTCGACCGTCCGCGGCTTCCCTTGCTGTGGCGACTGAACCGGCGGATCGGCCGGGGCGGCCTGAGCCGTCGCATCCTGGCGCCCGTCGTCCGCCATCCGGTCGCGGCCCTCGTCGTGTCGCTGACCGCGTTGGTCGCCCTCGCTGCCCCGGCGCTCGCCATGAGGACGCACGACGGCAACCTCGACACGCTGCCTCGCTCGATCCCGGAGGTGCAGACCCTGCACGCACTGGCCGACCAGTTCCCGTCGCAGGGCACCACGGCGACGGTGGTCGTCCGCGGTGCGGCGAGCGAGCACGACCAGGTCGTCGGCGCCCTGACCTCGCTCGAGACGAGTGCCGCCGCCACGCCGTGGTTCGACCGCGCCGGCCACCGGGCGATCGAGACGTCTCCCGACGGCCGGACGGTACGGCTGACCCTGCCGATCCCGTTCTCGGCCTCCGACGTCCGCTCCGGTCAGGCGGTGGAGCAGCTGCGCACCGACCTGGTCCCGGACGCCGTGGGCGACCTGCCGGTCGAGCACGCCGTCGGCGGTGACGTCGCCTCGTCGGTCGACTACGCCGGGCACCAGTCGAGCCGGCTCCCGTGGGTGATCGGCTTCGTCCTGCTGCTGACCCTGGTGATCATGGCTGTCGCCTTCCGCAGCCTCGTCGTCGCGGCCCTCTCGTCCGCCCTCAACCTGCTCTCGGTCGGGGTCGCGTTCGGGATCCTCACGCTGGTCTTCCAGCACGGCTGGTTCGCCGGCCCGCTGGGATTCACCAGCCCGGGCTTCGTGATCGACTGGATCCCGCTGTTCGTGATGGTCGTCCTGGTCGGGTTGTCCATGGACTACAACGTGTTCGTCCTGGCCAGGATCCGTGAGCACGTCGAGAGCGGTCTGCCCGCGCGGGTCGCGGTGCAGCGCGGCGTCACCGACACGGCAGGTGTGATCACCAGCGCTGCGGCGGTGATGGTGTCGGTGTTCTCGATCTTCATCACGCTGAGCATGCTCGAGATGAAGATGATGGGAGTCGCGCTGGCCGCCTCCATCCTGATCGACGCCACGGTGATCCGGCTGGTGATCATGCCCGCGGCCCTGGTGCTGCTGGGCGAGCGGGCCTGGTGGCCGGGCCGGCCGCACCGTCCACGCGGCGAGGTCGTCGCCGCCGAGCCCGAGATGGCGCAGGCGGGCTGAGACTCCCGGGAGGTACGGCGGGCAGCGGGCGCCCGTCGTACCTCCCGGGCCTGCGTCCGCGGGCCTCTGGCACGATCCCGAAGGTGACGCCCGACGCCGACCGCAGCCGCTGGATCGCGCTGGTCGTGTGCTGCAGCGCGATGTTCATGACGCTGCTCGACGTCAGCGTCACCAACGTCGCCCTCCCCTCGATCGGCGACGACACCGGAGCAGGGGCGTCGGAGCTGCAGTGGATCGTCTCCGGCTACACCCTGGCGTTCGGGCTGGTCCCCGTGCTCGGCGGCAAGCTCGGCGACGACCACGGCCGGCGGCTGATGTTCCAGGTCGGCGTCGCCGGCTTCGTGGTCACCTCGGCACTCTCGGGACTAGCCCCCACGGCCGGGTTCCTGATCGCCGCCCGCGTCCTGCAGGGACTGTTCGGCGGCCTCATCAACCCGCAGACCTCCGGCCTCGTGCAGCAGATGTTCAGCGGCGCCGACCGCGGCCGGGCGTTCGGCGTCCTGGGTACGACGGTCGGTCTCGGCACCGCCGTCGGGCCGCTCGTCGGCGGCGCTCTGATCGCGCTCGGCGGCCCGACGCTCGGGTGGCGGCTCGTCTTCTTCGTCAACATCCCGGTCGGGATCGTCGTGCTCGCTCTCTCGCGGAAGTTCCTGCCGGCGACGACCGGCACCACCCACCACAGGCTCGACGTGCTGGGGGCCGCCCTCCTCGGCGGCGCGACGTTCTGCGTCCTCTTCGCGTGCGTGGAGTACGACGCGCTCCACGACGTCCGACTCGCCTGGCTGGCGGTTCCGACCGTCGTCCTCGTCGGCCTGTTCCTGCGTCGGGAGCGCCGGCTGACGGCGGCCGACCGCGATCCGCTGGTCGACATGCGACTGTTCCAGCGACCGTCGTACGTCTCCGGGATCACCCTGGCTCTTGCCTTCTTCCCGGCGATGGCCGGCCTGCCGCTGGTGCTGGCCCTCTACTACCAGCGCGGACTCGGCTACACCGCTCTCCAGTCCGGACTCGGGATCACGGCCTACGCCGTCGGGAGTGCGATCTCCGCACCCCTGACCGGACGGGTGGTCACCCGGATCGGCCGGCCGCTCGTCGTCGCCGGCGCGGTGACGTTCGGCCTGGGTGCGGTGGCGCTCGCCGTGGTGGCGGCGAACGTGCCGGAGGGGCACGCGACCCTGGCGCTCGCCGGACCACTGTTCGTGATGGGCTGCGGCCAAGGGGCGGTCATCACGCCCAACCAGACGCTGGCGCTGATGGACGTGGATCCACTGATGGGCAGCACGGCCGGCGGCGTGCTGCAGACCGGGCAGCGGATCGGGTTGGCCATCGGCCAGGCCCTGATCGGTGCGGTCTTCTTCAACTCGTTGACCGGGACGAGTCCCGACGACTACGCACGGGCCCTCGGCAACGCCGTCATCGCGGCGATCTGCTTCGTCTCCATCGCGGTCGCGATCGGGGTGCACGACCTGGTCCGCGCGCGACGTCGTGAGTCGCCCGTCTGACGCGGACGGCCGAAGACCGGCGCCCCGTGAGGGACGCCGGCCCTTGGTGGACCACTGGTTCAGGCGGCCGCGCCTACCGGCTGAGTCCCCGTGGCCACGTCGTTCTTGGCACGGCGGGCGTGCCAGAAGCCGATGCCCACGAGCAGCAGCATGAGACCGGCGGCGACGAAGGCGGAGATGGCGGCGATGCCGGCGATCGTGCCCATGGTGGCGAACGCGTAGCCGTAGAGCAGCAGACCACGCAGCGTCTCACCCTGGAACAGGGTTGCCTTCTGCGCTGCGAGCGTCGTGCAGGCCTCGGTGGCGGCGGCCTTCGGGTCACTGCACTGTGCGATGTACGCACCGCTGACCTCGGAGTAGGTCTGGCCGTTGGCCACACCCTGGAGGTGGGCGTTGATGTAGTGGTCGGCGTAAGCCTTGGCCTGGGGACCGGTGGTCAGCTGCTGGCCGGCGTAGGGCTTGAGTGCAGCCTGGTCAGCGGCGGGGAGCTCGCCGTACTGCTCCGAGGTGGGCATGGTGACGTGCTGTGCCCCGAGCTGGCTGGTCACCTCGTTGTTGATGAACGTGCTGGCCCAGGTCAGAAGACCGCCGGCGACGATCAGGACCGCGACCAAGAGCAACCCGGTCCATGAGATCAACTTGTCAAGCGTGGCGCGCATGATGTTCACCTTCTCTTTCGGTACTCCGGGCATTCCGGAGACCCTGTACCTCCAGGCTGGTGTCCACGCCCATCCCGGCGTAGTGCTGTAGGTCCCCAGGCGGCGGCCGTAGGTCCCTCCTCGACGGGACCTACGGTGGTGGGTGTGGAGGACGTCGATGCGGCACGGTCCGCGGCCGAGCATCTCGCCGAGCTCACCGGCGTGCCCCGGCACCGTGCGGTCGTCGTCCTCGGATCGGGCTGGGCGCCCGCCGCGGACGCGCTGGGTGAGCCGGTCGCGTCGCTGCCGATGACCGAGCTACCGGGCTTCGTGGCGCCCGTCGCGGAGGGACATCGCGGGACCGTGGCGTCGTACGACGTGGGCGGCGTGCCGACCCTCGTGCTGTTCGGGCGCACCCACCTGTACGAGGGCCTGGGGCTGCGTCCGGTGGTGCACGGGATCCGCACCGCCGCGGCCGCCGGCTGCACGACCGCGGTCCTGACCAACGCCAACGGATGCCTCCGGCCCGACTGGGAGGTCGGGCGCGTCCTGCTCGTGCGCGACCACCTGAACCTGACGGCGACCTCGCCCCTCGACGGGTGCGCGGTTCGTCGACCTCACCGACTGCTGGTCGCCCCGCCTGCGCGCCCTGGCGCGCGAGCTGGACCCCTCGCTTGCCGAGGCGGTCTACGCGTGGCTGCCCGGGCCGCACTACGAGACCTATGCCGAGGCGGAGTGGGTACGCCGTGTGGGTGCGGACGTGCTCGGGATGTCGACGGTCCCCGAGGCGATCGTCGCGCGAGAATGTGGGATGGAGGTGGTCGGGCTCTCGACGGTGACCGCCGTCGAGGGCGACGCTGCGGGAATCGACCCGGGCGACGTGGTCGTTGTCGCAGAGAAGGCGGCCGCACGGACCGGTCCGCTGCTGGCGGACCTGCTGAGGAGAGGAACGGCATGACCACCACACAGGAGCCGACACGTCGGGCACCGGCAGCTCCGGCCGGGATCGAGGCCAACGGCATCAACGTCATCGCCGAGTCCGAGCGCAAGGGTAAGCCGTCCGGCCTGTTCTGGCCGTGGTGCGCCTCCAACATCTCGGTGCTGGCGGTCGCGTACGGCGCGTTCGTGCTCGGGTTCGGGATCGGCCTGTGGCAGGCGTTGATCGCCGCGACGGTGGGTGCCGTCGTCTCGTTCTTCCTGGTGGGGCTCGTCTCGATCGCCGGGAAGCGTGGCTCCGCACCTACCCTCGTGCTCTCCCGCGCGCCGTTCGGGCGCTACGGGAACACGCTGCCGGCGCTCGTGTCCTACGTTCTCCTGGTCGGGTGGGAGACCGTGCTCGTCGCCCTCTCGACGCTGGCCACGGCGACGGTCTTCGAACGGCTGGGCTGGGCGCACGGCAACGGCACCAAGATCGTGGCGTTCGTGGTGGTCGCGGCGATCATCGTGCTGGCCGGCATCATGGGCTTCGACCTGATCATGCGGCTCCAGAAGTACCTCACACTCGCGATGATCGTGGTCACCGCCGTGTACGTCGTGCTGGCGTGGGACCACATCAGCCTCTCGGCCGCGCGGGCGATCCCGTCCGGCAGCACCAGCGCCACGATCGGCGCCGGGATCCTGGTGATGACGGGCTTCGGGATCGGCTGGGTGAACACCGGGGCCGACTACTCCCGCTACCTCCCCCGCGACGCCTCGACCGGAGGCGTGGTGTTCTGGCCGACCCTGGGTGGCAGCTTCCCCGTCGTCGTCCTGGTGGCCTACGGCATCCTGCTCGCCGGGTCGTCGCAGAGCCTCAGCGACGCCATCAACTCCGACCCGATCGGCGCGCTGACCACCATCTTGCCCACATGGTTCCTGCTGCCGTTCGCGATCGTCGCGGTCGGCGGGCTGATCAGCGGGGCGATGATGGACATCTACTCCTCGGGCCTCACCCTGCTCACGCTGGGGTTGCGGACCCCCCGTTGGGTGGCGGCCGCCATCGACGGCGTCCTGATGATGCTCGGCGCGATCTACATCGTCTGGATCTCGAACTCCGACTTCATCTTCGTCTTCGAGGGGTTCCTGATCACGCTCGGCGTGCCGATGGCCGCCTGGTGCGGCGTCTTCCTCGCCGACCTGCTGCTACGCCGTCGCGACTACGACCAGGCGGCGCTGTACGACGCCCGCGGGCGCTACGGCGCGCGTCGGCTGGCCGGCAGTGATCTCGATGGTGGTGGCCACCGTGGTCGGCTGGGGGCTGGTGGTCGCGCCGTTCGGCTCGAAGGGGCTGGGCTGGCTCGGCTACTTCCTGGACCCCTTCGGGTTCGGCGGCAAGACCGGCACCTGGGCGTTCGCCAACCTCGGCGTCCCGATCGCGCTGGCCATCGGGTTCGTCGGATACCTGCTCTTCGGCACCCGCGGCGTACGCCGTCAGGAGCGCGACCAACCGGCACCGCCCAGGAGACCTCCGCTGCGGGGGTCTGAGGTCCGGTCTTTCCCGGTTTCACCATGTGATGTAGGTGAACCTCCACTTCTCACGGTGAGTTCAGCGTGGGAAGCGTCGGTTCGACACCTTCACATGATGAAACGGTGACCAGCGAGGTGAGCCGCGGGGCGCGACCGCTCAGCCCAGCGACTCCCGCTCCTCGCCGATCGTGGTGTCGTCGCCGTGACCGGTGTGGACGACCGTCTCGTCGGGCAGCGCCAACAGGCGGGTCCGGATGGACTCGACGATGAGGTCACCGTCGCTGTACGACCGCCCCGTCGCGCCCGGCCCGCCGGAGAAGAGGGTGTCGCCGGTGAAGACGCAGCCGAGGTCGGCTGCGAGCAGGCAGACCGAGCCCGGCGAGTGACCGGGGGTGTGGAGCACCGTCAACGACGAGCCCGCCACCGGGATCGAGAGTCCGTCGGAGAGGTCGACGTCCCAGAGGTGGTCGGGATGGGTCAGCTCCCACAGCGGCCGCTCGGCGGGGTGCAGGAGGATCGGTGCGGTCACTGCCTCGCGGAGCGCCGGCGCGACGCGGACGTGGTCGTCGTGGGCGTGGGTGCACACGATCGCGGTCACCCGCCGATCGCCCACCACGGCGAGGATCCCCTCGACCGAGTGCGGGGCGTCGATCACCACGCAGGTCTCGTCGTCGCCGACGACCCAGACGTTGTTGTCGACGTCGAAGGTCTGTCCGTCCAGGCTGAACGTGCCGCTGGTGACGCCGTGGTCGACGTGAAGACCGGACCCGGTGCTCACGAGAAGAGGACGACGCTGCGCAGCACGTCGCCGTGGTGCATCTTCTCGAACGCCGCCTCGACATCGCCGATCCCGATCTCCTCCGACACGAAGGCGTCGAGGTCGAGCCGTCCCTGCTGGTAGAGGGAGACGAGCATGGGGAAGTCGCGCGAGGGCAGGCAGTCGCCGTACCAGCTGGACTTCAAGGCGCCGCCGCGACCGAAGACGTCGATCAGCGGGATGTCGGGGATCCTCATGTCGGGCGTGGGTACGCCGACCAGGACCAGCGTGCCGGCCAGGTCGCGTGCGTAGAACCCCTGCCTCCAGGTCTCGGGGCGGCCGACGGCGTCGATCACCACGTCGGCGCCGTTGCCCCCGGTGAGGGACTGGATCGCCTCGACGGGGTCGGTGCTGGTGCTGTTCACGGTGTGGGTGGCGCCCATCCTCGTGGCGCCCTCGAGCTTCCGGTCGTCGACGTCGACCGCGATGATCGTCTCCGCGCCGGCGAGCACCGAGCCGGCGATCGCCGCGGAGCCGACGCCGCCACACCCGATCACCGCGACGCTCTTGCCGCGAGACACGTTGCCGGTGTTGATCGCGGCGCCGAGCCCGGCCATCACCCCGCAGCCGAGCAGCCCGACCGCGGCGGCCCGCGCCGACGGGTCGACCTTGGTGCACTGCCCCGCGGCGACCAGCGTCTTCTCGGCGAAGGCGCCGATGCCGAGCGCCGGCGAGAGCTCGGTGCCGTCGGCCAGTGTCATCTTCTGGGTCGCGTTGTGGGTGGCGAAGCAGTACCACGGCTCACCGCGGAGGCAGGCCCGGCAGTTGCCGCAGACCGCACGCCAGTTGAGGATCACGAAGTCGCCCGGCGCCACGGAGGTCACGTCGTCTCCGACGGCCTCGACCACCCCGGCGGCCTCGTGGCCGAGCAGGAAGGGGAAGTCGTCGTTGATGCCGCCCTCGCGGTAGTGCAGGTCGGTGTGGCAGACCCCGCAGGCCTGAACCTGCACCAGTGCCTCTCCCGGGCCGGGGTCGGGAACGTTGATCGTCTCGATGCTGACCGGCTCGCCCTTGGCTCGCGCGACCACTCCCTGAACCTGGTGCATGCACCCCTCCTGAATGACGGTACAGCCACCCTACGGTGAAGTCCGCCTCCGCGACGACCCCGGGTATGGCAACCTTCCCCTCCACAGATGCAACCCTTTGCGCGTCGATCTCGTCGTCGGAGTGAGGCCCGACGAGGATGGGGACGCCGATGCAGCGGTCGAATGCGAGGGGAGGCGCCATGGCGACCCCGCTCCGCCCGTCCAGCGGTCCGGACTTCGAGTCGTGGCTGGCCGCCCGGGAGGGCGCACTCCAACGCACGGCCCATCTCCTGACCGGCAACGTCCACGCGGCGCAGGACCTCGTGCAGAACACCCTGGCCCAGCTCTACCGGGGGTGGGACCGGGTCCGCTACGTCGACAACCTCGACGCCTACGCCCGCCGGGCGCTGGTCAACGAGTTCCGCACGGCGTGGCGTCGACCGGGGCGCCGCGTCGAGCTTCTCGTGGAGGTGGTGCCCGAACGCCCCGCGCCGGACTCGCCGTCGTACGACGGGAGCCGCGAGGCCGTCTGGAGCTTCGTCTGCTCGCTGCCGCCCAAGCAGCGGATCGTGGTCGTGCTGCGCTTCTACGAACAGCTGACCGAGGCCGAGATCGCCGACCTGATGGGCATCTCCATCGGCACCGTGAAGTCGCAGAGCAGCCGCGCGCTCGCCTCGCTGCGGGCGTTGCTGCCCGACCATCCTGAGATCACCGACGACGACCGCGCCACCGAGAAGGGGGACCCATGAGCGCCGAGGACCTGCTGACCCGGACCCTCAAGGAGGTCGTCGAGACGACCGACTACCCGACCACCTCGACGTCGACCGTCGCCGCCCGCTCGCGCACGCTCGCCCACGCGCGCCGCCGTGCGACGGCCCTCGTCGCCGCGGCCGCAGCCGTGGTGGTCGTCGGAGGCTCGGCGGTGGTCCTGCTGGAGCACGATCACGCGACGACCCGAAGCCCGACCGGGCACCTCGACCCTGCGGTGTCGCTGCCCGGCATCCCGCTGGGCGAGGCACCGCGGGTCGCCTACCTCGAGGGGGACGCGTTCGTCACCGCGAAGGGCGAGCGGGTCACCGCGCCGGTGTTCCGCACGGCCACGACCGCGACGTCCTTGGGCGACGGGGTGCTGGTGGCCGGCCGTACGACGACGCAGAGGCCGTTCGCGCCGATCTCGCTGGTCTCGGGTGGCTCGACGCAACGTCTCGGCTGCGGGACCCCGACCTTCGCTCTGGGGAGTGGCGACCCGGCGTACTGGCTCTCGGACGGCTGCCGGTTCGTCGGCCCCGGCCGGCTGTTCCACGGAACGACGATCACACCGACGCCGAAGGGCGTGATCTACTCCCCGGTCGGGAGCACGAGCAGGGGCCTCGTGGCCAACGCCGACGCCGTGCTCCCGAAGGCCGCCGGGCCGAGCGGGCCGGTCCTGATCGGCCCGGACGGCTCGAGCAGCCGGATCCCCCGCGTCATCACGGTCGCGGCGGTGTCCCCGTCGGGGGCCCTGGTGGTGGGCACCAACTCGCTGGGCAACAGCGTGGTGACCGAGCTGTCGACCGGTGCGGTGCAGTGGCATGCCCGGCGGGGGACGCTGGGGCACTTCTCGGCCTCCGGTCGCTACGTCGTGGCGATACAGAACGTCGGCGTGCAGACCGCGCAGGGGGTCGGAGACGTCGTCGGGATCAGGGATGCGGCCACGGGTCACCGGGTCATGTCGACGGTCCTGCCCCACCTGAGCATCGTCGGGCGTCCGGTGTGGGAGGGCGACGAGTCGGTGCTGGTCGTCGCCCAGGACCGGGATCAGCAGCAGGCGATCGTGCGGGTCGGCCTGGACGGGTCGATCACGCGGGCGACGAGTGTCGCGCAGTCGGGTGAGGGCACGTTCCGCCTGGCGGCAACTCCCTGACGCCTCGGCTCTGCCAGGATTGCAACCTTCCGGCCCCCGCTCGCGTCTTGGTCGCGACGAGGGGAGGAACCCATGCCAGATCCCGACCGACCACCCACGGGAGCGCTCGCTGTGGCCGACCGGAACGACGCCCGCGACGCCGACTTCGCGGCGTACCTCGCCGCCCGGCAGCCGAGCCTGCTGCGCACGGCGTACCTGCTGACCGGCAACCGCCACGACGCTGAGGACCTGGTGCAGACCGCGTTCGCCAAGCTGTACCTGTCGTGGGACAAGGTGCGAGAGCGGGGCTCGATCGACGGCTATGTCCGCCGGATCCTGGTCAACGAGCACAACTCCCTGTGGCGACGGGCCTGGAAACGGCGCGAGCACAGCCAGGAGACGCCGGTGCTCGACCGGCCGGTGCACGACGCGTACGACGAGGGCTCCGGCTCGGCGTTGTGGGACGTCGTCCAGACCCTCCCCCGTAAGGCGCGCGCGGTCGTCGTACTGCGCTACTACGAGGAGCTGACCGAGGCCGAGACGGCCGCCGCACTCGGCATCTCGGTCGGAACCGTGAAGTCCCAGACCAGCCGGGCGCTCGCGGCGCTCCGGTCCCGCACCCCCCAGAGCCTCGACCCGCGCGGACCCGAGGAGGACCGATGAACGACGACGACCTGACCACCGACCTGGGTCGCGCGCTGCGCGACCACTCGGACGCGATGCACGGCACCTCGCTGGCGCTCGCCGACGTGCAGCACAAGGCACGCTCGATCCGGCGCCGGCGCGCGGCCACCGCTGTGGGCGGCGCGGTCGCAGCGATCGCCCTGATCGTGCCGACGGCGGCTCTTGCGAACCACACCGGCCGGAGCATCGAGCCGTTGCCGGCCACACAGAGCGTGACGCCCACCCCCAGCCCCACGACGTCCGAGGGCCGTCAGCCTCCGACGGGCGTCCTCGACGTGTCCCACCTGCCGACCGGCGCCGCACCGGCCACGGACTACGTCTACCAGGGCAGGCTGCACCTCACCGACGGCAGCACCGGCGAGGTGAACACCCGTTACAGCCCGCGCGACTTCGTGGAGCTGGCCGACGGGGCGCGCGTGTGGCAGACGACGGACCAGGGGACGCCGTACATCGAGATCCAGGACTCCGACGGCAGCTTCCACGACCCGGTCCGGAGCGGCTCGGGCCTCAGCGTCAACCGGCCGCACAGCATCGCGGCCTGGCTGACCCCGGCCGGTCAGGTCATGATCTGGGAGGGCTGGGCGAGCGAGCCCCGGCCACTGGGCTACCCGGTCCCGGGCACCGGCCTGCGCCTGGGCCCGATCACGGGCAGCGGTACGGCGCCGCCCGGTCAACCCGGTCCGGACTGCCGGCAGTTCCAGCTGCGCGGTGATGGTCAACATCACCGACACCACCCACCAGCCGTGGAAGGTCTCCGAAGGCTCCGTCGGAGCCGCTGCCCGTCGACGGCTTCGTTGTCATCAACGACGTGAGCGCAGCGGGACTGACGATCGGGCTCATCGAGATCCACGACACCAGCACCTGCTCGCGGCTCCAGGGCGGCGGCGAGGTCGCGGGCTTCAAGACCTGCACGAACCAGCTCGCGTCGTTCTCCCCCGACGGGAAGCTGATCGCGGCGCTGCCGGGCTACTTCGACGGCGCCGGTCCAGGCGGGTTCGCGATGATCGGGCTGGACGGAACCATCCTGTTCGACCGGAGGTCCACGGCGAAGGCGCAAGCGACGCTGGCCGACAACGATGCCGTCTGGGAAGACGCCACCCACGTCCTCGTGCCGGTCTACCAGGAGGGCAGCTGGTCGCTGGTCCGGATCGCCTCCGACGGGTCGATGGAGTACGCCGTTTCCCCGACACGGGGCGCGGACGTGACCGACGACCCGTTCGTGCTCCCGGCCGGGGCGGGATGCCGAGCTAGGCCACGACCTCGGTGATCGGCTGGGAGGAGTCGGCGGGCAGGTCGAGGCTGGACGGCGCCCGGCCACGGGCGACGAGCTCGGAGCCGAGCGCCGCCACCATGGCGCCGTTGTCGGTGCACAGCCCGGGCCGGGGCACGCGGACCCGGATCCCGCGGGCCTCGGCCCGTTCGGTCGCCATCGCCCGGAGCCGGGAGTTCGCGGCGACCCCGCCGCCGATCAGGAGGTCGTCGATCCCCTGGTCGGTGGCGGCGTCGAGCGCCTTGCGGACCAGCACGTCGCAGACGGCCTCCTGGAAGCTCGCCGCCACGTCACCGACGTCGATCGTGACCCCGTCGCGCTGCTGGGTCTCGACCCAGCGGGCGACCGCGGTCTTGAGACCGGAGAACGAGAAGTCGAAACGGTGCCGCTCGAGGTCGCGCCGGCCGGTGAGGCCGCGCGGGAAGTCGATGGTGACCTGGCCGTCGCGGGCGGCGCGGTCGATGTGGGGACCGCCCGGGAAGGGCAGACCGAGCAGCCTCGCGACCTTGTCGAACGCCTCGCCGGCCGCATCGTCGATGGTGGCGCCCATCGGCTCGACCCCTCCCCCATGACCGGTCACGTCCTCGACCCGAAGCAGGCTCGAGTGACCGCCGCTGACCAGCAACGCCACGCAGGGCTCGGGCAGGGCGCCGTGCTCGAGCTGGTCGACAGCGACGTGGGAGGCCAGGTGGTTGACGCCGTAGATCGGTTTGCCGAGCCCGATGGCCAGGGCCTTGGCGGCAGCGACGCCGACGAGGAGGGCACCCGCGAGGCCGGGGCCGCTCGTGACCGCGATCGCGTCGACGTCGTGGAGCCGGATGCCGGACGTCTCGCAGGCTCGCTCGAGGGTCGGCACCATCGCCTCGAGGTGGGCCCGGCTGGCCACCTCGGGCACCACGCCACCGAATCGGGCGTGCTCCTCGACGCTGCTCGCGATCGCGTCGGCGAGCAGCGTGTGACCTCGGACGATGCCGACGCCGGTCTCGTCGCAGGAGGTCTCGATGCCGAGGACGAGGGGCTCGTCGGTCATGCCAGCGCCTTGAACAGGACCACCGCGGTGGTGCCGTCGGCGTAGTAGCGAGGCCGCCGGTCGATCTCGGAGAAGCCGTGCGCGGCGTAGAACGCGCAGGCCACGTGGTTGTCCTCCCTCACCTCGAGCAGCAGCCGGTCGGCATGTCGGGTCAGCGCCTCGTGCTCCACGCGGGCGAGCAGCCCCGACGCCAGGCCGGTACGCCGGTGGGTCGCCGCGACCGCGATCCGCTGCAGCTCGGCGATGTCAGCGACGATGCTCACCGCGGCGTAGCCCGTCACGTCGTCGCCGCCGGCGACGAGGTAGAGCGTCGTGGGCACGCGTCCCGAGACCCCTTCGGCGACCAGGTGGGGGGACCACGCATCCGAGCCGAGTGCGTCGTGCTCCAGGGCCGCCACGGCCTCGGCGTCGTCGGGACCGGCGAGTCGGACCTCGACCTCCGTCACCCTCACGACACCCGCTTCGGTACGGCGATCGCGACGGCGTCCGGACGGCGCAGGTAGAGCGGGTCGGGGTCGAACAGCTCGGCGAGCTCCTCGGCGACCGCGCGCGCCAGCCAGCCGGCGCTCGGCAGCTCCGGGGTACGACGGTCGGGGAACGCGTCCGGATAGAGCACGCCACCCTCGCCGGCCACGGGTCGGTCGCTGGCCGCGTCGGCGGGTCGGACGACCTCGGGGCCGTCGAGCCGGCGCCCCTGGTCGTCGTACGACGCCAGGTAGACCTCCTTGCGGCGCGCGTCGGTCGCGACCAGGAAGTCGGCCCGGATGCCCGCGGCAGCCTCGACGGCGATCACGTCGAGCGAGCACACGCCGTACACCGGGATCTCGAGCACGTGGGCGAGGGTGCGAGCGGTGACCAGACCCACGCGGAGGCCGGTGAACGGCCCGGGCCCGACGCCCACCGCGATCGCGGTGAGGTCCTGCCGCACGATGCCGGCGTCGGCCATCACGGCCTCGATCAGCGGAGCCAGCTGCTCACCGTGCTTCATCCGCTGCTCGGAGCGCCGCTCGGCCACGACGTCCTCGCCGTCGTGGAGGGCGACGGTCACGAAGGGCGTGGCCGTGTCGAAGGCGAGCAGCACGCGTCCGAGGTTACTGACCCCCGGCGACCCGAGCTCAGGCCGGCAGCGCCCGCCAGTGGGTGGTGACGCGCCCGTCGTCGCCGACCAGGTGGAGCGCGAGGCTGGGCGGGGCGTCGTACCAGAGCGTCGGCGGCGCCTCGGCGTCGGCGGTGACGGCCGACACGACGCCGCCGCCGATCAGCAGCGGTCGGCCGGCGAAGGTGGTGGCGCACATCGTGTGGGCGTGCCCGACGAGGGTGGCGACGACGTGGGGATGCCGGACGAGGACCGCCGCAAGCGCCTCGCCGTCGAGCAGCCGGATCGGGTCCATCAGGCCCAGGCCGATCGTGGTGGGTGGGTGGTGGAGGCAGACGTACGTCGGTCGCGCGTCCTCGGCGAGGCGGCCGTCGAGCCAGGCGAGCTGGTCGTCCCCGAGCCGACCGGGGTCGACCCGACCGGTCTCGTCCGCGTCGACCAGCGAGTCGAGCATCACGAACCGCACGCCCGCCGCATCCACCACGGTCCGCGTCCCGATCCCGAGCCCGGTCACGAACGCGTCACGCACGTCGTGGTTGCCGGGGCACACCGCGAGCGGCCCCTCCCAGCGGTCGAGCCACGCCCGCGCCTCGGCGTACTCCTCGGGCAGCCCGTGGTCGGCCACGTCGCCGGTGACGACGAGAAGGTCGGGTCGTGGGGACATCGCGAGCAGGTGGTCCATCACCGCCTCGTTGCGAGCGCCGGGGTCCTGCACCTCGTTGCCGAAGTGGGTGTCGCTGACGTGGGCGATCACGAGCATGCCGCCACCCTGGCACGCGCCTCACCCCCTTGTAACGCGGGGTTACCCGCGCTCGTGCGCCGTTGCAACCGCGCGGAAGTGCAAGTAACTCCGCGTTACAACGGGGAGGGCGCCGACAACCGGACACCCAGCCAGCGGCGCCCCACCGGCGAGACCCGCACCCGGCGGGGGTCGAGGTCCGCGTCGGGCACAGCGTCGTCGGCCACGGCACGCTCGATCCGCACCTCGACCCGGTCGTCGGCCAGCCCCTCGGCCAGCCCCTCCCCCCACTCCACCACGGTGACGGCGTCGTCGAGGGAGGTGTCGAGGTCGAGGTCGTCGAGCTCGGCGACACCCCCGATCCGGTAGGCATCGACGTGGACCAGCGCCGGCCCGTCGGTGAGCGAGGGGTGGACCCGCGCGATCACGAACGTCGGCGACGTGACGTCTCCGCGTACGCCGAGCCCCGCGCCGAGCCCCTGCGTGAACGTCGTCTTGCCGGCACCCAGCCCACCCGCCAGCACCACCACGTCGCCGGCCCGCAGGTCGCGCGCGAGCGAGGCGCCCAGCGACCGCATCGCCTCGGCGTCGGGAGCGTCGTACGCCGTCGGAGCCGGCCGGCGCAGCTCGACGTACGGCGTGTGCGCGGCCGTCTCGACGAAGCCGTGCTCGCGCCAGAACTTCGCGGTGCCGGGTAGCTCCTCGCGCGCCAGCACCGCGACCTCGTCGTAGCCCTCGGCGTGGGCCAGCGCCTCGGCGACGAGAGTGGTGGCGACACCGTGCTCGCGCACGTCCGGGACCACGCCGACGCGGCGCAGCCAGAGCGTGCCGTGGTCGGGGTCGAGCACCAGCGCGCCGACGTCGCGCCCGTCGCTGGAGGCGACCAGACCGCCGTGGGCCAGTGCGACCGCCAGCGACTCGACGGTCTCGCCGAGCGCGTCGGCGGGCGGGTCGACCGGCGGCCGCGCAGCGAAGGCCGCGCGGACGATCGCGAGCACGGTCGGGGCTGCCTCCGGTCCGACGTGACGTACGTCGGTCATCTCCGGTCGGCCAGGTCGCCCGCCGCGGCGATCAGGTGGTCGAGCTCGGCGTTGACGTCGTCGTACCGCTCCATGATCACCAGGTGTCCGGCGCCCTGGCACTCCAGCAGGCTGGAGCCTGCGACGTGGGCGTGGAGCTTGCGGCTGTGGCCGACCGAGGTGATCTTGTCGGCGGTACCGCAGATGATCGAGGTCGGCACGACACCCAGCACCTTCACGCTCTCGAGCTTGTCGAACGAGGCGAAGTTGGCGAAGAACTCCGCCACCACCCCGAACGGCGTCGCCGAGATCATCTCGTCGACGAACTCGACGTACGACGCGGGCACGTCGTCGCCGAAGGCGAGCTCGTCGGTGGCCACCACGGCGACCGAGCGGCCGAGGCGGCGGAAGCCGTCGACCTGGCGATGGCCGCGGGCGAGCACCGCCATCAGCCGTGCCGCCACCGCGCCGCCCACCGTCGAGGGCAGCATCGGCGCGACGATCCGGTGCGGCTCGAGGCCACCGGCGGTGGTCGAGATCAGTCCGACCCCGACGATGCGGTCCCCGAAGAGGTCGGGGTACTCCTCGGCCAGGGCCATGATCGTCATCCCGCCCATGGAGTGTCCGACGAGCACGATCGGCCCCTGCGGGACGACGGTGTCGAGGACGAGCAGGAGGTCGCGGCCCAGCTGGTCGATGGTCGCGTGGCCCGGGCCGGAGCGCCCGGAGCGGCCGTGGGAGCGCTGGTCGTAGTAGACCGCGCGCACCTGGCCGCGGTACGCAGCGCGCTGGAAGTGCCAGGAGTCGAGGTTGAGCGAGTAGCCATGGATGAACACCACGGTCAGCTCGGGCACCTTGGTGGCCCGGCGACGGCCGGTGCCGGCGTACTCGTCCACCTCGACGTACAGGTCGACGCCGTCCTCGGCGACCACGGTGATCGGGGCGGACCGCAGCGACCCGAACTCGGTCTCGTCGCCCGCGCCGCGGCGTGCGATGACCGCTCGGCGCTGGGCGACCCTCAGCGCCGTGCCCGCTGCCGCGACCCCGACCGCGGCTCCGGCGACGGACAGGACCTTGCTGCTGGCCTTCATGCGGCCTCTCCTCCGACGTAGCGCCGGAGCAGGCGGCCGCCCATGCGCGTGACGATCTCGTAGTGGATGGTGCCGCAGGCGCGCGCCCAGTCCTCGGCGGTCGGTTCGCCGGCCGTTCCCGGACCGAAGAGCACGACCTCGTCGCCCGGAGCCGCTCCCTCGTCGCCCGGGTCGTCGCCGAGGTCGACGACGAACTGGTCCATGCAGATCCGGCCGCGGATCGGGCGGCGCTTGCCGTCGACCCAGACCTCGGCCGCGTTCCCGGCATGGCGTGGCACGCCGTCGCCGTACCCCAGCGGAACCAGGCCCACGCGCGTCTCGCCCGGCGCGGTCCAGGTGTGGCCGTAGGAGACACCGGCGCCGGCGTGGATCGACTTGGTGAGAGCAAGCGGGGCGGTCACGGTCATCGCCGGCTCGAGACCGAGGTCGGGGCTGAGGCCGGGGGCCGGGTCGAGTCCGTACGCCGCGATGCCGCAGCGGACCAGGTCGAAGCGGCTGCTCGGCCGCAGCAGAGCGCCGGCGGAGTTGGCGAGGTGGCGCACCTCCGGCCGCAGGCCTGCCCGCTCGGCCCCCGCGACCGCGTCACGGAAGGCGCGCTCCTGGACGTCGTTCGCGGGATGGGTCGGCACGTCGGAGGACGCGAAGTGCGACCAGATGCCGGTGACCCTCCAGACGCCGTCGGCCTCGCCGGCGCGAGCCGCCTCCAGGAGCTCGGGCCAGAGCTCGACGGTGGAGCCGCCGCGCGAGAGACCGGTGTCGATCTTGAGCTGCACGCGGGCGGGGGTCCGCGTGACCGCGGCGCGGATCTCCGCGAGCTCGGCCAGGGTGTACGCCGTCACGTCGACGTCCGCGGTCGATCGCGGCGGCCCAGTCGTCGCCCGGAACCGTCAGCCAGCTGAGGATCCGGCCCGTGTCGCCGCCCTCGCGGAGCCGGACCGCCTCACCGAGGGTGGCGACGCCGACCCAGGGCGCACCGGCCTGCCGAGCGGCGGACGCCGCCTCCAGCATGCCGTGCCCGTAGCCGTCGGCCTTGACCACGACCATCACGTCGGACCCGTCGGGAGCCACCAGGTCGCGCAGCCGCCCGACGTTGCGCCGGATCGCTCCCAGGTCCACCACGATCTCGGGTCGGCGGACCTGCTCGCGACTCATGTCGCCATCCTCCCATCCCGCTTCTCCACGGGTCAGGAGAGGAGGTCGGCGATCACCCGGGGCAGGGCGGCGGCGACGTCCGGGGCGCTGATCGGGCCGCCGGCGGAGGCGAGGGTGGCCGCGGCGCCGTGGAGCCAGGAGCCGACGGCCCCCGCGTCGTACGGCGTGAGGCCGGCCGCGAGCAGGGCCCCGCAGAGGCCGCCGAGGACGTCCCCCGCCCCGGCGACGGCGAGCCACGGCGTACCCGTGGTGGTGACCCGCACCCGTCCGTCGGGCGCGGCGACGAGGGTGTGGTGACCCTTGAGCAGCACGACCGCGGCGTACTCCCGCGCCGCGCGCCGGGCGCAGGCGAGCTGGTCCGCCTCGACCTCGGACCGCTCTTCGCCGAGCATCGCGGCCAGCTCCCCGGCGTGCGGCGTGAGCAGTGCCGGCACCGCCAGGGGTGCCGGGAGGTGCTGGAGGGCGTCCGCGTCCACCACCAGCGGTACGCCGTCACCCAGGGCCGCGGTCAGGGCCTGGGCCGCGTCGGCGTCGCCGCCGGAGCCGACCACCCACGCCTGCACCCTCCCCTCGCCGACGACGACCTCCGGGTGTCGGGCCCGGACCGCATCGGGCGCCCCACCGGCGTACCGCACCATGCCGGCCAGTCCGCACGCCGCGCCGGACGTCGACAGCACGCCGGCCCCGGGGTAGCGCTCCGACCCGGCACGGACGCCGACCACGCCGCGCGTGTACTTCTGCGCGAACGGCTCGGGCCGTGGCAGAAGGGCGGCCACGTCGGCGGCCTGGAGGGCGGTGACCGCCGCCTCGGGCAGGTCGAGCCCGAGGTCGACGAGCTGGACGACGCCGCACGCCGCCGCGGCCGGCTCGACGAGGTGACAGACCTTGTGGGTGCCGAAGGTGACCGTGACGTCGGCGGTCACGTGCGTGCCGTCGAGACGACCGGTGTCGACGTCGACTCCCGACGGCACGTCGACCGCGACCATCGGCACGCCGGCCACCGCCCGGACGGCGTCGAGGGCCGGCTGCCGCAGCCCGGGGCGGCCGCCGATCCCGACGATCCCGTCCACCACCACGTCGGGCGGCCGGTGGTCGACCGGCCCGACGACGCGACCCCCGGCGGCCGTGAGCGCGGCCAGGCCCGCGTCGTGGACGCGGTCCGCGACCAGCATCGCCTCCACCGCCGCCCCGCGGCGCGCCAGCATCGCACCGGCGAAGAGCGCGTCGCCGCCGTTGTCGCCCGGGCCGACCAGCACCAGGACCCGGCGCCCGTAGGCACCGCCGAGCAGGTCGATCACGGCTGTGGCCAGGCCGGCGGCCGCGCGCTGCATGAGCGCACCGTCGGGCAGCCCGGCCATCAGGTGCGCCTCGGCGGCCCGGACCTGGTCGACGGTGTGCGCGGCCCTCATGCGCCCGAATCTATCCGGGTCGCCGGTCGGACCTCACGACTCCAGGACGACGACCGCCGAGGCGATGCCGGCGTCGTGGGAGAGCGAGAGGTGGACGTGGACGGCACCGAGCTCGGCCGATCGCGCGGCCACGGTGCCGGTGATCGTGAAGAGCGGGCGTCCCGACGCCGCCGAGACCACCTCGGCGTCGTGCCAGGCCAGGTTGCCCGGAGCGCCCAGCGCCTTGGCCAGCGCCTCCTTGGCGGCGAAGCGCGCGGCCAGAGAGGCCGGTGGGCGCGTGATCTCGCCCGGGGTGAAGAGCCGCTCGGCGAGTCCCGGCGTACGTCGGAGTGAGTCCCCGAAGCGCTCGATGTCCACCACGTCGATGCCCACGCCGACGATCGCCACGGGGCGTGTCTACTCGACCGTGACGGACTTGGCGAGGTTGCGCGGCTGGTCGACGTCGTGGCCGAGTCGCGTCGCCAGCTCGCACGCGAACAGCTGCAGGGGTACGACGGCCGGCACCGGCTGCAGCAGGGTCGAGACCCGAGGCAGCCGGATCAGGGTGTCGGCGAACTCCGCGATGCTGAGGTCGTCCTCCTCGGCCAGCACGATCGTGCGCGCCCCTCGCGCCCGGATCTCCTGGATCGCGCTGACCATCTTGTCGTGGAGCTGGTCGCGACCCCGGGGCGGTACGACGCAGAAGACGGGCAGTCCCGGTTCGATCAGCGCGATCGGCCCGTGCTTGAGCTCGCCGGCGGCGAAGCCCTCGGCGTGGATGTAGGCCAGCTCCTTGAGCTTCAGCGCACCCTCGAGCGCGATCGGGAAGCCCGCGTGACGCCCCAGGAAGAGCACCGACTTCGCGTCCTGGAGCTCTTCTGCCAGGTCGTAGAGCTGGTCGGCGTTGTCGAGGATCCCCTGCACGTGACCCGGCATGTCACCGAGCTCGGCGACCACCCGCGCGATCTCGTCGTCGTACGACGTGCCCTTGACCTGGGCGAGGTAGAGGCCCAGGAGGTACGCCGCGATCACCTGCGTGATGAAGCCCTTGGTCGACGCGACGCCGATCTCGGGGCCGGCGTGGGTGTAGATCACGGCGTCGGACTCACGCGGGATCGTGGAGCCGTTGGTGTTGCAGATCGCCAGGACCTTCGAGCGCTGCTGCCGTGCGTGACGGATCGCCATCAGCGTGTCGGCGGTCTCGCCCGACTGGCTGATCGCGACCACGAGCGTCGACCGGGTGAGGATCGGGTCGCGGTAGCGGAACTCGTGGGCGAGCTCGACCTCGCACGGGACGCGGGTCCAGTGCTCGATGGCGTACTTCGCCACCAGCCCGGCGTAGAACGCCGTCCCGCACGCGATGATGATGATCTTGTCGACCTCGCGGAGCTCGCTGTCGGAGATCCGGACCTCGTCGAGCTGGAGACGCCCGTTCTGGTCGTGGCGGCCGAGCAGCGCGTCACCGATCGCGCGCGGCTGCTCGAAGATCTCCTTGCGCATGAACCAGTCGTAGCCGTCCTTCTCGGCCGCCGAGAGGTCCCAGTCGACGTGGTAGCGGTTGCCCTCGACGGGGGTGCCGTCGAAGTCGATCACCGAGACCGCGTCGCGGGTGATCGTGACGATCTGGTCCTGCCCGAGCTCCAGCGCCTCTCGGGTGTGCTCGATGAAGGCCGCCACGTCGGAGCCGATGAAGTTCTCCCCGTCACCGAGGCCGACGACCAGCGGGGAGTTACGCCGGGCGGCGACGACCCGGGACGGGTCCTCGCCGTCCACGGCGACCAGCGTGAACGCGCCCTCGAGCCGCTGGCACACGGCACGCATCGCGTCGGTGAGGTCACCGCCGCCGGCCAGGGCGGACTCGAGCAGGTGGGCCGCGATCTCGGTGTCGGTCTCGGAGTGGAGGTCGTCACCGGCTGCCTCGACCTCGGCGCGCAGCGTCGCGAAGTTCTCGATGATCCCGTTGTGCACCAACGCGACCCGGCCGTCGTTGCCGAGGTGGGGGTGGGCGTTGGCGTCGTTGGGCGCGCCGTGGGTCGCCCAGCGGGTGTGCCCGATGCCGGTCGTGGAGGGCGGGAGTGGCTCGTCGGCGAGCGCCTTCTCGAGGTTGGCGAGCTTGCCGGCGCGCTTGCGCCACGCGATGTCGCCGTGCGACACCAGCGCGATCCCGGCGGAGTCGTAGCCGCGGTACTCCAGGCGGCGCAGGCCCTCGATGACGACGTCCTGAGCCTGCCTGTCCCCGACGTACCCCACGATGCCGCACATGGGCCGGAGTCTATCGGCGGGCTACCCGAGCGCAGGGACGGCGGGCGCCCGAGCGCGGTCCGAGCCGGCGGCACTGGAACAATGCCCGACATGCCCAACGGTGTGCAGGGGAGCGAGCCGTCCCCGTACGTCGAGCTGGCCCGTGCCGACTGGGCCGAGCTGGGCGAGCACTTCGACCAGCCCCTCTCCGCGGACGAGATCGCACGGCTCCGCGGCCTGGGCGACCAGCTCGACCTCGAGGAGGTCCGGCAGGTCTACCTCCCGCTCTCGCGACTGCTGAGCCTGCGGGTCAAGGCCGCCCGCCGCCTGCACCGCAAGCAGGAGGAGTTCCTGCACCGGCCGCAGCCCCCGCGCACGCCGTTCGTGATCGGGCTCGCCGGCTCGGTCGCCGTGGGCAAGTCGACAACGGCGCGCGTCCTCCAGCAGATGCTCGCCCACTGGGACGAGCACCCGAACGTCGCGCTGGTCACCACCGACGGCTTCCTGTACCCCAATGCCGAGCTGGAGCGCCGCGGGATCCTGCAGCGCAAGGGTTTCCCGGAGTCCTACGACAGGCGCGCCCTGCTGCGCTTCGCCGTCGACATCAAGTCGGGCAAGGACGAGGTCGAGGCCCCGACCTACTCCCACCTCGTGTACGACGTGGTGCCCGACGACCCCGTGGTCGTGCGGCATCCGGACATCGTGATCGTCGAGGGCCTCAACGTCCTCCAGCCGGCGCGCACCACCGAGGACGGCCGCAGCGGGCTCGCGCTGAGCGACTTCTTCGACTTCAGCGTCTACGTCGACGCCGCCACCGCCGACATCCGGGCGTGGTACGTCGAGCGGTTCCTGCGGCTTCGGAAGACGGCCTTCGCCGACCCCGCGTCGTACTTCTCGCGCTACGCCACCCTGTCGGGCGAGGAGGCGACCGCGACGGCCGAGGAGATCTGGGACAGCATCAACGGCCCGAACCTCGAGCAGAACATCAAGCCCACGCGCTCCCGCGCCACCCTCGTGCTGCGCAAGGACCGCGACCACTCCGTCCGCTACGTGCGCCTGCGGAAGCTGTGACCGCGGGTCTCCGGTCGTCGTGCCGGGGTCCGCGCCAGCGTCGACCGGGTGCGGCTCACCGGGTCAGAGCGCGAGGCGCCGGCGTACGACGTCGGCCAGGCGGTCCGCGACGGCCCGCGCCTCACCGGGCGTGGCTGCCTCCACCATCACCCGGACCAGCGGCTCGGTACCGGAGGGGCGCAGCAGGATCCGGCCGGTGTCGCCGAGCTTGTCCTGCTCGCGCAGGACGGCCTCGGTCAGCTCGGGGTCGTCCGTGCGGAGCCGGTCGACGCCGGACACGTTGACGAGGACCTGCGGCAGGCGGGTCACGACGGAGGCGAGCTCGCGCAGAGACGAGCCGGTGCGTGCCATCCGTTGCAGGACCTGCAGCGCGCTGAGGATGCCGTCGCCGGTGGTCGCGTGCTCGCTCATGATGATGTGCCCGGACTGCTCGCCGCCGAGGGTGAAGCCTCCCTCGCGCATCGCCTCGAGCACGTAGCGGTCACCGACCGCGGTCTGGTGGACGGTGATGCCCGCACGCCGCATCGCCTGGACGAACCCGAGGTTGCTCATCACCGTGGCCACGACGGTGTCGTGCGGGAGCCGGCCGCGCTCGTGGAGGTCGAGCGCGAGCAGCGCCATCAGCTGGTCGCCGTCCACGGTCGCGCCGGTGTGGTCGATCGCGAGGCAGCGGTCGGCGTCGCCGTCGAGGGCGAAGCCGGCGTCGGCGCCGTGCGCGAGCACCGCCTCGCGCAGCCCCGCCAGGTGGGTGGATCCGCAGCCCTCGTTGATGTTGACGCCGTTGGGCTGGTCGTTGATCGCGAACACCGCGACGCCGGCGTCCCTCAGGGCACGTGGCCCGACCTCGACCGCCGCGCCGTTCGCGCAGTCGAGCACGACGCGCAGCCCGGCCGGGCGGTGGTCGAGGGTGCTGAGCAGGTGGTCGGCGTACTCCTCGACGGTCGCGCCGTACGGCGTGACCCGGCCGACGTCGGCACCGGTCGGGCGCTCCCACTCCTCGTCGAGGCGCTCCTCGATCTCCTGCTCGAGCGAGTCGTCGAGCTTCACGCCGCCGCGAGCCAGGAACTTGATGCCGTTGTCGGGCATCGGGTTGTGGGAGGCGGAGATCACCACGCCGAGGTCGGCGCCGAGCGAGTCGGTGAGAAAGGCGACGCCCGGGGTCGGGAGCACCCGGAGACGCAGCACGTCGACGCCCGCCGAGGCGAGCCCCGCGATCACCGCGTGCTCGAGGAACTGCCCCGAGATCCGGGTGTCGCGGCCGACGACGGCCACCGGGCGCTGCCCGGTGTAGCCGCCGTGGTCGACGAGCACGCGCGCTGCCGCCACCCCGAGGTCGACCGCGAGCTCGGCGGTGATGACACCGTTGGCGAGCCCGCGGACTCCATCCGTCCCGAAGATGCGAGGCATCGGGGGGAGCGGATCAGCGCTTGCTGAACTGCGGAGCCTTGCGGGCCTTCTTCAGCCCGGCCTTCTTGCGCTCGATGACGCGGGCGTCACGGGTGAGCAGGCCGGCCTTCTTCAGGGTCGGGCGGTTGGCCTCGACGTCGATCGAGTTGAGGGACCGGGCCACCCCGAGACGGAGGGCGCCGGCCTGGCCGGTGATGCCGCCGCCGTGGATGCGGGCGATGACGTCGAAGCGACCCTCGAGGCCGAGCGCGGCGAACGGCTCGTTCACGACCTGCTGGTGGAGCTTGTTCGGGAAGTAGGAGTCGAGGGTGCGACCGTTCACGGTCCACACACCGGTGCCCGGCATGATCCGGACCCGGGCCACGGCCTCCTTGCGGCGCCCGGTGGCGGCCGCGGGGGCGATGGTGGCGGGGCGGGCGGCCTCGGCAGCGCCGGCGCTCTCGGACGTGTAGGCCACGCCCTGCTCGTCGGCCTGGAACGTCTCGGTCTCGGCTTCGCCGTCGATGGGGGTGGTGGTGTCGTCAGCCACGGAATTACCTTCGCTTCTCTGCTCTGCAGTCGGGGTCGTCGGCGGGGTCACTGGGAGACCTGCGTGATCTCGAACGGCTTGGCCTGCTGGGCCTGGTGCGGGTGGGCGGGCCCGGTGTACACCTTGAGCTTCTTGAGCACCTGGCGGCCGAGCTTGTTCTTCGGGAGCATGCCCCAGACGGCCTGCTCGATGACCTTGCGGGCGTCCTTCTCCAGCTGCTGACCGACCGGGGTCGCGGTGAGACCGCCGGGGTAGCCGGAGTGGCGGTACATGAGCTTCTTGGTCAGCTTGTCGCCGGTGAGGGCGACCTTCTCCGCGTTGACGACGATGACGAAGTCACCCATGTCCATGTGCGGGGCGAAGGTGGGCTTGTGCTTGCCGCGCAACAGGTTGGCGGCCTGGACTGCGAGCTTGCCGAGGACGACGTCGGAGGCGTCGATCACGTGCCACTCACGGTGGACGTCGGCGGGCTTCGGGCTGTACGTACGCACGTGCGTCTGCCTTTACTCGTTCGTGGGACCCGGCAGGTGGACCCGACCGGGTGCTCCGCCCTGACGGGTCGGGACGGAGCGGGTGGTGCCGCGGCCTCTGACGAACACTGCCCGGTTCGGAATCGTCCGGGTCTGCACCTCGACCGACGGGTCGTGGCGCGGCAGGAGTCGCGACCGCACAATCTACCGGTCTCGGCGGGCACGCGCCAAAACGCGCGGCCGCCAGGCTCCGGCTCGAGCAGCTGGGCCGCGACGGCCCCTAGTCGGCCTCGGCCTCGCGCAGCCGAGCGCAGATCAGCTTCAGCAGACCCGCCGCGAAGCCGGGCTCGGTCTCCAGCAGCTTCTGGAAGGGGCCGTGGGGCACCGCGACGGTGTGCAGGTCGCTGGTGGCCGTCACCGTGGCCGACCGCTTCTTGCCGTCGATCAGGCTGATCTCGCCGAAGTAGTCGCCGGCGCGCAGCTCGCGCTTTCGGGCCCCGTGGACGCTCACCTCGGCCGTGCCGTCGAGGAGGATGTGGAGCGCCATGGCGCCCTCGCCCTCCTTGGCGATCTCGTGCCCGGCCTGGTGGGTCGTCCTGCGGGACGAACCGGCGAGCCTGCCGAGCTGGCGTGACGAGAGCCCGGCGAAGATGGGCACCCTGGCAAGGTGTGCTTGAACGTCCGTCGCGTTGTCGGTCATCGCGTCCCTTCCTGGCTGTGGGCGGAGCATAACGCGGCGGGACCACCGCCCGTCGAGACACGATCCGGCCTCGGGACGTCGGTGTTCGCAGGCCGGAACCGGATTCGCTCTCCGGAGGACCCCGGACTAGGTTGGAGCAGTGAACGACTCACTCACCGTCCGGGACAACCGCACCGGCCAGGAGTACGACGTACCGATCGAGCAGGGTGCGGTGAAGGGCTCGGATCTCGGCAAGATCAAGGACAGTGACGGCAGCCCGCTCGCCGTCTACGACCCCGGCTTCGTGAACACCGCCTCGTGCAAGAGCGCGGTCACGTTCATCGACGGCGACGAGGGGATCCTGGAGTACCGCGGCTACCCGATCGAACAGCTGGCGGAGAAGTCGACGTTCCTCGAGGTCGCCTACCTGCTGGTCCACGGCGACCTGCCGACGAAGACCCAGTACGAGTCGTGGGTGCACGACATCACGTACCACACGTTCGTGCACGAGAACGTCAAGAGCTTCATGGAGGGCTTCCGCTACGACGCCCACCCGATGGGGATGCTGATGGCCTCGGTGGGCGCGTTGTCGACGTTCTATCCCGACGCCCGCGACATCACCGACGCCGACACGCGCCAGCTCCAGATCGTGCGGATGATCGCCAAGATGCCGACCCTGGGCGCCTGGTCGTTCCGGCACGCGCAGGGCAAGCCGTTCGTCTACCCCGACAACGAGCTCGGCTACACCGCGAACTTCCTGTCGATGCTGTTCCGGATGAGCGAGGACCGCTTCGCCGCGGACGAGCGGCTGGTCAAGGCGCTCGACGTGCTGTTCATCCTGCACGCCGACCACGAGCAGAACTGCTCGACGAACGCGGTCCGCTCGATCGGCTCGTCGCAGGTGGACCCGTACTCCGCCGTCGCCGGCGGCGTGGGCGCGCTCTACGGTCCGCTCCACGGCGGTGCGAACGAGGCCGTGCTGCGGATGCTGCGCCGGATCAAGGACAAGAAGAACATCCCCGACTTCATCCAGGGGGTGAAGAACGGCGACGAGCGGCTGATGGGCTTCGGCCACCGCGTCTACAAGAACTACGACCCGCGCGCCAAGATCATCAAGAAGGCCTGCGAGGACGTGTTCGAGGTGACCGGGGTCAACCCGCTCCTGGAGATCGCCATGGAGCTGGAGAAGATCGCGCTCGAGGACGACTACTTCGTCTCGCGCAAGCTCTACCCGAACGTCGACTTCTACTCCGGCCTGATCTACGAGGCCTTCCAGTTCCCGCCGGAGATGTTCACGGTGCTGTTCGCGATCGGGCGGACGCCGGGCTGGCTGGCCCAGTGGCTCGAGCTCGTGCAGGACAAGGAGCAGAAGATCGCCCGGCCGAAGCAGATCTACACCGGCCAGCGCACCCTCGACTTCGTGCCCGCCTCCGAGCGCTGGACCTGACCTTCCTCGTTGGGGGCGGCCGAGTTGGTTCATCAAGGTATGTCGGTGAACCAACGCTTCCCTCGATGAATTCGTCGCGGGAAGTGAGGTTTTCCCTTCATACCTTGGTGAAGCGGCGAACCCCTTGACCACCGGAGTACGACGCACTAGGCGGCGGCCTGCTCGACCTCCAGCAGCGACTGGCCGTGGCGCTCGGCCTCGAAGGCGGCTCGACCGCCGCGGAACCCGAAGAGCCGCTTGGTCCACAGGAGGTAGACCACCGCGAAGACGTTGAACGCGAAGGCGACGACGCGGAGCCAGGTGACCTTCTCGACGAGCTCGTAGATCTCCAGCGGGATGAAGACCGCGGTGCCGACCATGGCGACGTACTCACCCCAGCGCTTCATCAGCCACAGTCCGACCCCCTCGAGCAGCTCCAGGGCTCCGTACGCCAGGACGCCGATGGTGACCAGCTCGAGCGTCGCGTGGTCGGCGGTGAGCGCCTTCTGGATCAGCTTGACCGGACCCGTGTTCTGCAGGTCGATGCCCAGCTTGTCGGCGAACGGTTTGAGGGTGGGGAGGTACTCGCGGAACACCTGCTCCAACGAGTCCTGCGCGCCGTTGAACCTGTAGACGCCGTACGCCAGCGCGACCAGCAGCAGCCCTCGGATGAACCGTTCGGCCGCCAGCAGCCGCAGGATGAACGCGTCGCGCAGAGCCTTGCCTCGCAGCACCAGCGGCGCGTCCTCCGCGGGCCCCGCTCCGCCGGGCTCCCCGACCACGAACGTCCCGCAGCGCAGGCACCGCCAGGCCTCGCCGTCGACGGTCTCGGCCCGGAGCCGGGCGGCGAGCCCGGCCTCGGTGGGCTCCCAGGTGACGTGCCCCTGCCGGCCGCAGCTACGGAGCTCCCAGCTCCAGCGCGCCCATGGTGTCGTCACGGTGCCCTCACCGGGCGCAGCCTAGGGCGCGCGGCGGGAATGGGGGCGACAGGGTCCGTCCGGCTTGGCAGGATCGGACTCGTGCCGATCAGAACCACCGCCGAGCTGCAGTCCGCCGTCGACCACCTGCGCGCCGCGCCGTCCGAGGCGGGCACCCTGACCCTCGTCGTACGCCGGCCCCAGAGGCTGGCGCGCGAGCTTCTGGGCGAGGCCGTGCTGGACGAGGTGGACGGTCTGGTCGGCGACAACTGGCTGTCACGTGCCACGTCGAGGGCGGTGGCGGCCGGTCGGCACCTCGATGCCCAGATCACGGTGATGAGTGCGCGGATGGCGGGGTTGCTCGGCGACACCGACGCGGAGCGTGCGCTGGCCGGCGACCAGCTGTACGTCGACCTCGACCTCTCCCACGACAACCTCCCGGCCGGCGCACGGATCTCCGTGGGCGACGACGCCGTGCTCGAGGTGACCGCCAAGCCGCACGCCGGCTGCAAGAAGTTCCTGAGCCGGTTCGGTGAGGACGCGCTCGCGTTCGTCAACAGCGAGGAGGGGAGCCGGCTCCGGCTGAGGGGCCTGAACGCGCGGGTGGTGCACGGTGGGAGCGTCCGTGTCGGCGATCACGTGCGCCGGCTGGCTTTTTCGACCGCGCCCAGCGATGTCTCAGGAAGGTCACAGACTCACCCGACACTGTAAGGGGCATGAGCAACGAGTCCCCCGACAGCGGGCTGGGCCCGCACGCCAGCCCCGACTGGAGTCCCGAGCCGCCCGCACCGCCCGCCACCTGGTCGCCGTACGGCTTCCAGGCTCCCGGCGACGCCGGCAAGGCCGACGACGACACCCACCCCTTCAGCTTCGGCGCCCCCGCCGAGGGCCCCGTGCTGCCTCCGCAGGCCCCTCAGGCCCCGCAGAAGCGGGTCGGCCGCAAGGGCCTCGCAGCCTCCGTCGTGGTGGCCAGCCTGCTCGTCGGTGGCGCCGCCGGTGTCGTCGGCGCGGCGGCCTGGACGTCCACGCACGGCAACCCGGTCGCCTCGTCGCCCATCGTCACCCAGAGCGGCAGCTCGGCCGTCCCGGCCGCTGCAGACAGCGACTCGATCGTGAAGGTCGCCCACAACGTGCTGCCCTCTGTGGTCAAGATCAACGTGAGCGGCTCCAGCGAGTCAGGTTCGGGCTCGGGGATCATCCTGAGCGCCGACGGCAAGATCCTCACCAACAACCACGTCGCCTCCCTGGCCGGCAAGGACGGTCAGATCACCATCGACTTCAACGACGGCTCCCACGCCCCGGCGAAGGTCCTCGGCACCGACCCGCTCACCGACACCGCCGTCGTTCAGGCCGAGGGTGTCTCCGGCCTGACACCGGCCACGATCGGTCACTCCTCGAGCCTGCAGGTCGGCCAGAGCGTCGTCGCGATCGGCTCGCCGTTCGGCCTCGACGCCACCGTCACCAGCGGCATCGTCAGCGCCCTCAACCGCCCGGTCGACGTGGGCCAGGTCAGCGCCGGCAACGTGACGGTCTACCCGGCCATCCAGACCGACGCCGCGATCAACCCGGGCAACTCCGGCGGTCCGCTCGTCAACCTCGCCGGTGAGGTCGTGGGCATCGACTCGGCGATCCAGACCGCGACCGACACCACCAACAGCCAGGGCGAGCCCGGCTCCATCGGTCTCGGCTTCGCGATCCCGATCGACGCGGTCCTGCCGATCGTGCAGGAGATGATCAAGGGCGAGACCCCGACCCACGCGCGTCTGGGCATCAGCGTGGACAACGCCACCAGCGGCCAGCAGGTCACCGACGGCGCCAAGGTCGCCAAGGTCGACGCCGGCTCCGCCGGGGCCAGCGCCGGGCTCAAGGCCGGCGACGTCATCACCAAGGTCGACGACCACCTGATCTCGTCCTCCGACTCGCTGATCGCGATCGTCCGGGCCTACCGGCCCGGCGACTCGGTCACACTCACCTACACACGGGGTGGCTCGACCCACACGGTCACGGCCACCCTCGACTCGGACGCTCAGACCACCTCCTCCTGAGCAGCTTCTCGGCACGACTGAAGACGCGGACAGATCACCGCCGGCAACCCCCCAGCCGGTCGATCTGTCCGCGTTTTCCTTTCGGGCCGCGGCGTCAGCGGGCGCGGCGGACCCTGGTCTCGTCCCAGACCGGGCCGTCGGACTCGTAGACCTCCCCGTCGGAGCCGTAGACCAGGAACCGGTCGAAGCCGCGGGCGAACCAGCGGTCGTGGGTGACCGCGACGACGGTGCCGTCGAACGCCTCGAGTCCCGCCTCGAGCGCTTCGGCGGACTGGACGTCGAGGTTGTCGGTCGGCTCGTCGAGCAGCAGGAGCGTCGCGCCCGACAGCTCGAGCAGCAGGATCTGGAAGCGGGCCTGCTGACCACCGGACAGCGACTCGAACTTCTGCTCCGAGGCGTGGGCCAGCTCGTAGCGGTCGAGCACCCGGGCCGCTGCCTCGCGGCCCATGCCGTCGCGGTGCTCGTCGCCCCGGTGCAGGATCTCCAGCAGGGTGCGGCCCAGCAGCTCGGGATGCGTATGGGTCTGCACGAACCAGCCGGGCCGGACGCGGGCGCCGAGCTTGGCCTTGCCGGTGTGGCGGACCGGGTCGATCCTCATCGAGTCGACGGGCCGGTGCTCCACGTCGGGGTCCGAGCCGCCGGCGGCGAGAAGTCTCAGGAAGTGGGACTTGCCCGACCCGTTGCTGCCGAGAACCGCGACCCGCTCGCCGTACCAGACCTCGAGGTCGAACGGCTGCATCAGTCCGGTCAGCTCGAGCCCCTCGCAGACCACCGCCCGCTTGCCGGTGCGGCCGCCCCGCAGCCGCATCGTGACCTGCTGCTCGCGCGGCTGCTCGGTCGGCGGTCCCTTCTCCTCGAACTTGCGGAGGCGCGTCTGCGCGGCCTTGTACTGCGAGGCCATCCCGTCGTTGTACTCGGCCTTGATCTTCATGCGGAGCACGAGCGCCTTGATCTTGGCGTGCTCCTCGTCCCAGCGGCGGCGCAGCTCCTCGAAGCGGGCGAACCGGTCGCGCCGCGCATCGTGGTACGACGAGAACCCGCCGGGATGCGTCCACGCGCTGTTGCCACCGCCGAACGAGCCGAGCTCGATGGTGACGATCCGCGTCGCGGTGTGGTCGAGCAGCTCGCGGTCGTGGCTGATGAACAGGATCGTCTTGTCGGACTCACGGATCCGCTGCTCGAGCCAGATCTTGCCCGGAACGTCGAGGAAGTTGTCGGGCTCGTCGAGCAGGAGCACCTCGTCGGGGCCCTCGAGGAGGTACTCCAGCACGAGCCGCTTCTGCTCGCCGCCGCTGAGCGTGGACAGGGTGCGGTACTTCGCGCGGTCGTAGGGCAGGCCGAGACCGCGGACGGTGCAGACGTCCCAGACGACCTCGAGGTCGTAGCCGCCGGCGTCGGCGTACTCCGAGAGCGCTTCGGCGTAGCGGATCTGGGTCTTCTCGTCGTCGGTCTCCATCAGCGCGAGCTCCCAGCGCTTCGACGGCGGCCGAGGCCGCGCGTACCCGTGCGGGTGAGACCGACAGGAGCAGATCGGCGACCGTCGGGTCGTCACCGAGGTCGGTGCCGACCATCTGGCGCATCACTCCGAGGCCGCCGGTCCGGGTGATCACCCCGGCGTGCGGCACCAGGTCGCCGGTGATGATGCGCAGCAACGTCGTCTTGCCGGCGCCGTTGGCACCCACCAGCGCGACCTTGGCGCCGTCCCCGACCCGGAACGACACGTCGTCCAGCAGGACTCTGCCGTCGGGCAGCTCGAAACGCACTCCGGCGACATCCACGTGACCCACGAGGAGCCATTGTCCGCGACGCGTGTCGAGCACGCACGCGGGTTTCGTCAGCGAGCGTTCTCTCGCAGCGACGAGGTGCGCGCTCCGCGCACCGTGAGGGTCGCGAACAACGAGGCGAGCACGAGCAGCACGAGCATGACCACGACCGCGAGCTCGACGCCGGTGCTGAGGTGGAACGACGGGAGCACCCGCGGGGTGAGCTCGGTGTCGGCGAAGCCCAGCGTGACGGTGCGGACGACGACGAGCTGGGCGAGAGCACCCGCGGCGATGCCCGCCAGTGCGGCAGCACCCAGCACGAGGAGGAACTCGGCGACCACTCCCACCATGATGGATCGGCGTTTCACCCCCACGACGCGCAACGACGCCGCGTCGCGCCGTCGGGCCGGCAGCTGGACGGCGAGGTTGGACGCCAGACCCGCGAAGGCCAGCAGGATCACCAGCGCGGTCACCACCGTGTAGAGGCGCAGGGCGAGGGCGAACGCGTCCTGGTCGAGCAGCGACCGCGCGGCCGCCTCGGTGTCGGGATGGGACAGGCCGCGGGCCGCGAGCTGGTCCAGCACGGGCGCCGGTGTGTCGGCGCGGGCCCAGACGTACACCTGGTTCGAGCTGTTCCCCTGCACCGTGTTGCGGTCGAACACCGTGAAGTCCATGAGCATCCCTGCGGGCCCACGGAAGGGCACCGACTCCGAAGTGCCCGCGGAGCGGACGTCGAACAGCCCCGACGACCCGGTCTGGAGCCGGGTCTCGGGAGTCGCGGTCCGGCCGAACAGCACCGGCGCGACGGCGGGTACGTCGGTGGGGGTGATCCCGGAGTAGAAGTCCGAGCTGGGAGCCCGGAAGGCGACGGTGAGGTGCCCGTCGACCAGCTTCGGCGGCGTACGGACCCCCACCGGCGTGCCGACCAGGGAGGGGGCGGCCCGCCAGGGCGCGTCGAGAACACCGGGGACCGCCTGGCCGTCCACCGTGAACGACTCGATGGTCGCGGTGCCGTGCATGGCCTCCACGAGGGCGGACGGACCGCCGAAGCTGATCCTCTCGACCAGACAGCCCTGCCGACACGCGGGCAGGCGTGCGGTCGCGGTGGAGCGACCCTCCCGGTACGGGCCGACGTCGACCTCTCGTGCGGCACCCTGGTCGTCGAGGATCGCGAGCGACAGCCCGAGCCGGCGGAAGTCACCCCGCACCCGGTTGTCGACCGCGACCGTCAGCCGCGAGCCCTTCAGGACCACCGGCGGCCCCTGCGGACCCAGCTCGCGGGCGACCTGTGCGGCCGACTGCCCGGGCGTCCACTGGGACGGCCAGGACGCGACCCGGGCCAGCCGGGACGTGTCGACGACCACTCGGGGTATCAGGGTGACGCCGGCCTCGTCGATGTTCGGGGTGTTGATCCCGGCCGCCATCAGCCAGCGACCCTGCGGATCGATCTCGTGGGTGAGGCCGACGGCACGCGACAGCGAGAGCTTGGTCGGGAACGACAGGGGTGCGCCGACCTGCGTGGCAGCCGCACTCGCCCGCCAGGTCGAGGCGGCGAGCGACACGCCCACCGTGAAGACGGCGACCGTCAGGGCCGCCGTCACCGGCAGGATCACGAGCGTGCCCTCACGCCGACGGCGCACGGTGCGCGAGGCGACGTACGACGAGAGCGATCGACGCTTGGACGACCAGCGCAGCCACAGGTCGGCGACGGCGAGGACCAGCAGTCCGCACAGCAGCCCGATCGCCACGGCGAGGAGCATCGGCAGGGCCAGGTCGGTCGCGTCGGGCGCCTGCGGGTGGCTCCGGCTGGCGGCGACCACGAGGGCCGCCACGGCTGCCGCGACCAGCACCAGCCGCACGATCACCAGGGCCCGGCCGGCGCGCGTGGGACGGCGTACTCCGGCGATCTGGACGCTCAGCGGCTCGTTGACGGCGTCCCGGACCACCAGGGCCGCCACCAGCGCGGTCACCAGCACCACCGCCACGACGGCGAGGCCGCTGGCGAGCACGAACGGCACCGGCAGCCCGGGCACCAACCACTGCCGGGCCAGCGCGCGGGTGGCGAGGTAGCCCAGTCCCGACGCCGAGCGGTGTGGCCGCGACCAGGATCACCAGCGGCTCGACCATGCCGAGGACCCACAGCTGACGCCGGCCGTACCCACGCAGCGACGCCAGCGCCAGCTCACCGCGGCGGAGCCCCATGGCGGCGGCCAGCAGCCGGGACAGCAGCACCAGGGCAACCAGGATCAACGACAGCACCGCGGGGGCGACCGTGGAGCGGGCGACCGCACGTCGCGCGAGCAGCTGCTGAGTGATGTCAGGCAGGGAGTTCCCGGACTCGAGTGTCAGCCCCGGCAACAGGCCGCCACGTTCCTGGGCCTTCCCGAGTGCGCGCACCCGGGTCGCGGCCGCGGCCGCGTCCTCGGGGGTGAGGTCGGGGGTGACGCGGAGAGACTGGTCGACGGTGACGAACCAGGTGTTGCTGGTGAGCTCGATCCCGGCCTGGGTCGTGATCCAGGGTGCGGGACGCGAAGGGATCACGGTGGGGAGCGCCCGACCGGGTGCGGTCTGCAGCCGTGGGCCGAACCAGAAACCATCGTCCTGCGGGCGCGGCGTGTAGATGCCGACGACCGTGAACGGCTGCTTGTACTCCGGCTGGTCGATCCGGGAGCCGAGCTTCCAGCCGTAGGTCTCGGCGTCGGCCTTCAGTACGGCGATCTCGCCCGCCGCGGTGGGACACCTCCCGACCAGGGCGACGTGGGTGCACGCCCCCGGGACCGACACCAGGCGCGCCACTGCCGGTAGCGACGCCCCGGGGAACGCCGTCTGGTCCAGCTGGTCCCACACCATCGCGTGACCGGCGTGGTATGCCGTGCCCGACTCGCGCGCGGTCTCGTCGAGGGCGGTCACGATCGCCTGGTCGGCGGTCTCCTGGTCCCCGTGCCGGTAGTCGTAGGTGAGCCCGGTGTTGATCAGGGGCTGCGCGGCCAGCTGGGCGATCACGAAGGAGTTGGCGGCGTTGAGCTGGTAGCTCGGGCCGACGACCGCCGACGCGATCGCGATCACCGTCAGGAGCAGGGAGCCGAGGCTGAGCACGGTCCGCGAGGCCAGGCCGCGCAGGCTCGTGCCGAGGAGCCACCGCAGGCGGGTCATCTCTCGGCCTCCCGGAGGGCGGCAGGGCGGGCTCCACGACCGAACCGGGTGAAGACCACGGTGCAGCATGCTGCGGTCACGACGGCCACCCCGAGCCCCACGGCGGCGAGGAGCCACGGGCGTACGGCGAGGTCGATGAGCGGTGCGACCGCCCAGCCCCCGACCAGTCGCATCGGGCCGAGGAGGGTCGTGGTGGTGGCCGCTGCCGCCACGACAGCGGCCACGAGCACGATGCCGGCCAGGCTGACCGCCTCGACGACGTAGGCACGTCGTACGACGACCGGCAGCAGGCCCGCGGCCCGGAGGCCGGCGACCTCGGCGCGACGACGGCCCATCTGGCTGGCGAGCCAGGCGACGAGATGCGTCAGCGCGACCAGGGCGACCCCGATCGCGACGAGCAGTGCGATCCGGTCGGCACGGGCCTCCGGCGTCGCGTCGAGGGCCGCCTGCACGGAGGCGAACTCCGTGGGGGCACCGCCGCCGTCCGCGCGCAGCCTCCCCAGGACCGCCGGTGGGGTGTCGGCACGGGCGACCACGACCGAGTCGGCGGCGGCCACCGTGCCGACGGCGCCGCGGAGGACCCGTGGCAGGTCGAGCAGGCTTCCGGACCGCCCGAGGAACGGCAGCGCGTCGACGCGACCCACGACCCGGACGCCGGGGCTCGCGCCGTCGACGCCGGGCACGGTCGCGTGCAGCGTCACGTCGGGAGTGGTGAGGGCCTGCATCGCCCGACCGGCCGGCGGATGCGCGTGCTCCTCGAACGAGAGCACCCGGACGGGGCCGTCCCCGGTGAAGGAGACCGGGTGGGGAAGCAGGTCCTGCGTGCCGGCGATGACCCGGCGTACGTCGAACGTCGCGGTGCCGTCGACGGTGAGCGACAGCGGGAAGCACGCGATCCGGCACTGCCGGAGGCGCGTGGTCGCCGGGCCGTCGCCGGTCACCACGACGCGTGTCGTGAGGGGGAACCCGCCGTCACCCACGTAGTGAGCCGCAACGACGCCGGTGGCGCCACCGCGGGCGTCGAACCCGGACACGAGTACGCGCAGCGACCTGCCCTGCAGCAGCACCGGGTCGGGTTGCGCTGCCAGGCCGCTCATCCGCGCGGACGCGCCGGAGACGCTCGTGCCGTCCATGAAGTCACCCACCACCGCCGGCCATCGGGCCGCGTCGACGAAGACCCGGCGGTCGGTGGGCCGCTGGTCGTCGACCGAGACCGCCGCCATCAGCCAGCGGCCGCGCGGGTCGGCTTCGTGGGCGGCGGCGTAGGCACGGAAGGCGCCGTCGGGGAAGGACACCACGAGCGGTCCGCCGGCCCGGAGGCGCGAGGCGTCGTCGCGCCAGTCGGCCGCGGCCCGCCCGCCGGTGAGCGTGACGGCGAGGAGGACGGTCGCGGCGACGAGGATGCGGACGACCGACGCGGGATCAGGGTCACGGCGTAGGCGCCGACTGGTCAGCGCGGGCCCGAGCCGGCGCCCGAACCGGGGCACGAGCAGGAGCAGCCAGGCCACCACCTGGCCGGCGGCCAGCGCCACGAGGGCCGGGGCGATGACCGGGACCCAGCCGTGGCCCCGTCGGTGCGCCTCGTAGACCGCCAGTGCGGCCGCAGCCACGACCAGGATCTCGAGGAACAACGTCAGCCAGGAGTCAGCGCGGCGTCGCGGATGCAGTGACAGCGCGTCGCCGAGCGGACGCCGGATCACGGAGGCGGCCACCAGGGCGACCGTCGCCCAGGCGCCGAGCAGGAGGCCGACGCCGACGAGGATCTCGCGCGCACCGACGGTGTACGACGTGTGCCAGCCGTCGGTGATCCGCTGCGCGAGGAACAGGCCGACGCCGGTGCCGAGCGCGACCCCGACCAGGCTGACCGCGAGGAGCGGGCCCGCGGCGAAGGCGACCAGACGCATCCCGGTCATGCCCCGCAGTCGGGCCAGCGCGACGTCGTGGATCCGGTCGACCGTCGAGCGCGCCGTCTGCTCGGCCAGCACCACCGCGCCGTACAGCGCCAGCATGGCCGCGACGGCGGCGGGCGTGTGTCCGGACCGGGATGCTCCGTCGACGGCCACCGCGCCGGCGGCGACCACGAGGGCCAGCACGAGCGTCGCGGACGAGGCGACCAGGTGCGACCGGATGCTGCGGAGGAGCACGCCGGCCTACCGCCCGTCGCCCGACAGGGTCAGCTCGTCGCCGGGGGCGATCAGCCGGCCCTCGTCGAGCACGAGCCGGCGATCGGCCGCGTCGACGACGGCCGGGTCGTGGGTCGCGACCACGACGATCGCACCGCGGGCCGCCTCGGCCCGGAGCTGGTCCATGACGTGCTCGCGGTTGCCCTCGTCGAGCTCGCTGGTGGGTTCGTCGGCGAGCAGGATCTGGGGCGCGACCGCGAAGGCGCGGGCGCAGGCCACCCGCTGCATCTGTCCACCGGACAGCTCCTCCACCTGCCGGTCGCCGAGGTCGCCGATGTGGAAGCGGGTCAGCTCGAGGTCGGCGCGTTCGTCCGCGTCGCCCGGCCTCACGCCGCGGGCACGCAGTGCGATGGCGACGTTCTCGCGGGCACTCAGGATCGGAACGAGCCCGTAGACCTGGAGCACGAACGCGACCTCGTGACGGGGGTCGCCGTCGCCCTGCCACATGTGGCGACCGGCGTACGTCGCGAAGCCGGTCGTCGGCTTCACGATGCCCCCGGCGATCGAGAGCATGGTGGTCTTGCCCGACCCGGACGGACCGGACAGTGCCGTCACCTCGCCGGGCCGGAACGAGAGGGTCGACCGCTCGAGGACCCACCGGCCGCCGATGTTGAGCGAGACGTCCTCGAGCGTGAGGTCGTCGGTGGCAGCCTCGGGTTCGGTGTGGTTCCAGGACACGTCAGGGCCCCTCGACGTCGTCGCGCGACCGGCTCAGCAGCAGGCGGTCGACCTCGTCGGGCTCGATCCGCACCAGGGTGCCCTGCGGCCACTCCCGGGCGATGTGGGCCGGCAGGTGGACGACGCCCTCGGCCCCGACCACGACGTACTCCGCGCCTTCCCGACCCTCCATCCCGACCCGGCCGCCGCGCATGGTGACGGTGCGCGGGAAGGTGCCGGCGACCTCGGGCTGGTGGGTGACGACGAGGATCGTCGTACCGAAGTCGTCGCCGAGACCGTGGATCAGCTCGAGCATGTGGTCGCGGTCCTCGTGGCTCAGCTGACTCGTCGGCTCGTCGGCGAGCAGGAGCTGGGGCGCACTCGTGACGCTGCACGCCAGGGCCAGGCGCTGGCGCTCGCCGCCCGACATCGACGAGACGACCTGGTCGCGCTGGGCCTCGAGACCCACCCGACGCAGCAGCTCGGCGTCGCCGAGGGTGTGGTCGGGGTCGCTGCTGGCCGAGCGGCTGAAGCGGAGGTTCTGCCGGGCCGTCGCGTAGGAGAGGAGGTTGCGGGTCGCACCCTGCAGCATCGTGCTCACCCGCGACGCCCGGACCCTGGTGAGCTGTCGCTCGCTCATCCGCGAGATCTCCTCGTCGCCGATGAAGATCCGGCCGGCGCTCGGCCGCTGGATGCCGCCGAAGAGGGTCAGCAGGGTCGACTTGCCCGAGCCGCTGGGGCCGAGGAAGGCGACGCGCTCACCGGCGTCGACGGTGAGGTCGACACCCTGGAGGGCCACGACGTCGTGGCCCTCGAAGGTCTTGTAGAGGTGGACGAGGCCCTGGCACCGGACCGACAGCCCGCCCGTACGCTCGGCGGTTGCTTCCACTGCTCCCCCTCCACCCGTCCCGACGACCCGCGGTCCGGTCCGGACCGGGCACGGGCCACGGCAGTCAAGCGGTCCGGCCCCGGTGCGGCAAGCACCGAGCACGACTCGTGACCAGATCGGAACCCTCCCTGTCTGACGCAGGAGTCCGCTGAGCGGTTGTCACGAGGTCCCGGAACGTCATACGGACGGAGCCAAAGACGGCACCCTCCGTCTGACGTTGCGCGTCACCCAGGGCGGCTCTCGAGGACCCGGAACCCCTTGGCGCTGGCCAACCGGGTCGTCGGGTAGCCCTGGTCGGTGAGCCAGGCCTGGAGCGAGTCGCCACCGAGGTTCCTCCCCACCACCATCACCGCGCGGCCCTCCGGGCGGAGCCGGGAGAACCAGCCGAGCAGCAGGTCATGGAGGGCCTGCTTGCCGATCCGGATCGGCGGGTTCGACCAGATCTCGTCGACCTTCAGGTCGGCCGGTACGTCATCGGGCGCAGCCGCGCGGTAGCGGTCCCGGAGCCCGAGCGCCTCGGCGTTCTCCCGGGCCAGGAGGAGAGCCCGCTGGTTGACCTCGACACCGGTGACCTGCGCGTCCTCGGGCGGTACGCCGGCGCGCCGCCACGTCGCCGCGATCGCCAGCCCGATCACGCCGTACCCGGTGCCCAGGTCGAGCACCTGACCCGGAGTCGGTGGCTCGGTCTCGCGGAACAGCACGGCCGTCCCGCTGTCGAGCCGCCCGCGGCTGTAGACACCCGACCCGCTGGTCAAGGCGAGCCGTTCGCCCCAGACCTCGCACGTGAACGGCTCCCGGCTGAACGGCACCGACGGGTCGGCGGAGAAGTAGTGCTCGGTCATCCGAGTCTCGCCTCGCACGGCTCCCCGGTCACCCCGAACGCGTCGAGCACGGCCGACGGCGGCCTCACATCGCCCGCCGGGTGCGGGTCTGGCCGGCGCGGACGGCGAGGTCGGCGTCCGGCGGGTAGCCGACCTCCTCGAGCGTCAGCCCGTGCGGGGGTACGACGGTCACGGCGGGGTCGCGGACCCCGGCGGCGAGGACGTCACCCGCCCAGGCAATCGGGCGCCGCCCCTCCCCCACCGTCAGCAGGCAGCCGACCAGCGACCGCACCATGTGGTGGCAGAACGCGTCCGCGCGCACGGTCCCCGTGACCAGGTCGCCGTCGCGGGTCCAGGCGAGGTCGAGCAGGGTCCGGACCGTGGTCGCGCCCTCGCGCTGCTTGCAGAACGCCGCGAAGTCGTGCAGCCCCAGCAGGCCGGCCGACGCCTCGTTGAGCGCGTCGACGTCGACCGGGCGTGGCCACGCCAGCACGTGGCCGCGGGTCAGGGGGTCGGGGACGCCGTCGGTGACGCGGTAGACGTAGCGCCGCCACACCGGCGAGAAGCGGGCGTCGAAGCCGTCTGGGGCGGCGACCACCCGTCGTACCCGGAGATCGGCGGGCAGCAGGCCGTCGAGCCGGCGGGCGAGCGCGTCGCAGGGGTCCCCGTCGTACCGCACGGCGACCGCCGCGAGCGCCTCCGGCTCGACGTCGAGGTGGACGACCTGGCCGCGGGCGTGGACGCCGGTGTCGGTGCGTCCGGCGCAGACGACGGACACCGAGCCGACGCGGAGGACCGTCGCCAGCGCGGCCTCGAGGTCGCCCTGCACGGTCCGCAGCCCCGGTTGCGCGGCCCACCCGTGGAAGTCGCCGCCGTCGTAGGCGAGGTCGATCCGAAGCCGCACGGTCGGCATCCTACGAGCGCGACGCCGTCTGCCATCGGGCCTAGGATCGTGAGATGGACGACCGCCCCGCCATCCTGCTGGCGTCGGAGGAGAACTCCGACTTCCTGCTCGACGAGTTCGGCCGCTATGCACGCGACTACGACGTGCGGGCGGTGCGCAGCGCGGCCGAGGCAGCGACCACGGTCAAGGGCCTCTACCGGGAGGGGCGCCAGCTCGCGCTGGCCGTCTCCGAGTCGGTGCTGCCCGACGACGACGTGCTGGCGATGTTCCAGCGGCTGCGCACCTACGTGCCGACGGCGCGCCGCCTGATCGCCGCGCACTGGAGCCGCTTCCGCATCGACGCCGAGGCCCTGCGGCCGGCGCTGGCCAAGGGCAAGTACGACGCCTACCTCCTGATGCCGCGGGGGGTGCGCGACGAGGAGTTCCACACCGCCGTCTGCGAGCTGCTCTCCGACTGGGGCTCCACGGTGGCGGCGCCGGTCGTGGAGAGTCTCCGGATCGTCTCGCCGACCAACGACGGCGTGACCCTGGCCGTCCGCGACTACCTCGACCGGATCGGCGTACCCGCGCTCGTCCACCACCCCGACAGCGAGATCGGCCGCGAGATCCTGGCCAAGCTGGGCGACCAGACCCCGACGTACCCCATCGTGGAGCGGTGGGACGGCGACCCCTACCCCGTCACGTCGGTGCGCGACGTGGCGATGTCGATCTACGGCCGGCCCGACGACATCGAGGTCGACTCCGTGGTCGACCTGGTCATCGTCGGTGCCGGCCCGGCCGGCCTCGCCGCGTCGGTGTACGGCGCCTCCGAGGGCCTCACCACCGTCGCGATCGAGGCCGAGGCGATCGGCGGCCAGGCCGGTACGAGCTCGATGATCCGCAACTACCTGGGCTTCCCCCGCGGCATCTCGGGGATGCGCCTGGCGCAGCGTGCCCGCAACCAGGCGATCCGCTTCGGCACCCGCTTCTTCACCGGCTGGCCCGCGACCGCGCTCGAGGTCGGGCGCGACGGGACGCCCCACGTGGTCCGTACCGAGGGCGGCGACGTGCACGCCCGAGCCGTCGTGATCGCATCCGGCGTCACCTACCGCAAGCTCGGCGTCGAGTCGGTCGACTCGCTCACCGGCGCGGGCGTCAACTACGGCGCTGCGATGACGGCCGCCCGCGAGATGGAGGGGTACGACGTCTTCGTGGTCGGCGGCGGGAACTCCGCGGGTCAGGCGGCGATCCACCTCGCCCGCTTCGCCCGCAGCGTCACCATCCTGGTGCGCCGCCCCGACCTGTCCGCGACCATGTCGGCGTACCTGATCGGCGAGATCCAGTTCAACCCCCGGATCACGGTCGAGGGCTGCCGCCAGGTGGTCGACGGCGGCGGCAACGGCCGGCTCGAGTGGATCGAGGTCGCGGACACCTCCACCGGCGAACGGACCCGCCGCGAGGCCGCCGGGCTGTTCCTGCTCCTCGGTGCGGTCGCCCACTGCGACTGGCTGCCTCCCGAGGTCGCCCGCGACGCGCGCGGCTTCGTGCTGACCGGTCGCGACGTGCCGACGAGCGGTTGGGTCGACGGCCTGCCGCCGGAGAACCTGCAGACCACGGTGCCCGGGATCTTCGCCGTGGGCGACATCCGCGCCGGGTCGATGAAGCGCGTCGCGAGCGCCAGCGGCGAGGGCGCGTCCGTCGTCTCGCTGGTGCACGCGTGGATGGAGCCTGCTCCCGGCTGATCGACCGGTGTGAGGCGGCTCACGACACCCGTCGGAGGGGGGTCCGCCGAAGCAGGTTCGCGACCATCCCGTTGGTACGGTTACGCCCGTGCCAGCGGCCTCCCAGGACCGGTTCTCTTCGGTCCGCACCTCCCGGTTGAAGCGGCTCGGCATCCGGCTCCTCGTCGCGCTGGTCGTGGTGTACGCGCTCTACGAGGTCTTCATGGCCTTCGTGAACATCCGCACCAACGTGCTCTGGTACGACTCGGTCGACGCGGGCTCACGTCTACCGCACGATCCTGGGCGCGCAGATCCTGCTCTTCAGCGTCTTCGGCCTGCTGGCGGCGCTGGCCGTCGCGGCCTCGCTGCTGCTCGTGGTCCGCCACAGGCCCCGCTTCCGTCCCGACCCGAACCGGCAGAAGTGGCGACACCGCTACCTCCGTTTCGAGAAGCGGTTCCGCGTCCTGCTGATCGTGGTCGTCGCGCTCTACCTGGGGGTCCGGGCCGGCACGCGTGCGACCCATCGCTGGCAGGCCTACCTGATGTGGCGGCACGCCCAGCCGTTCCACCAGACCGACCCGCAGTTCCACCGCGACATCTCCTACTTCGTGTCGGTGCTGCCGTTCCACAAGGCCGTCGTCGGCTACCTCACCTCGATCGTGGTCACCTGCCTGGTGGTCACGCTGGTCGCGGCCTACCTCTACGGCGCGCTGCGGATCCGCGGCCGCGGCCGCAAGATGACGCCGGCGCTGAAGGCCCAGGTCTCGGTCCTGCTCGGCCTCTACCTGCTGCTCAAGGCCGCGTCGTACTGGCTGAGCCGCTTCTCCCTCACCACCTCCAACCGCGGCCCGGTGACCGGCATGTCCTACACCGACGTGCACGCCGCGCTGCCCGGGCTGACCATCCTGGTCGTCGTCGCGTGCCTGCTCGCGGTGCTGCTGTTCGCGAACGCCTGGCTGAAGCGGCTGCGCTGGATCGTGGTCGCGCTCGGCGCGATGCTGGTCGCCGCTCTGGTCTTCGGCACCCTCATCCCGTCGCTCTTCTACCGCTTCCGGGAGCAGCCGAGCGCGTCGACCGTCGATCGTCCGTCGATCGAGCACAACCAGGCGGCGACCCTGAAGGCGTTCGGTCTCGACAACGACATCACCACGCAGGAGTTCGGCGCCAGCGGCGCCTCGCCCACCACCACCTCGGTGGCGCGAGCCCTGCGTGCGGCGCAGATCCGCCTGCTCGACCCGAACAAGCTGACGCCGACCTTCAACGTCAAGCAGGAGATCCAGGCCTACTACCAGTTCAAGACCCCGCTGGACATCGGGCACTATCCGATCGGCGGCCGCGACCAGGACGTCGCGATCGCGGCGCGCGAGCTCAACCTCTCCGGGATCTCCCGCAACACCTGGTCCAACAACCACCTGATCTACACCCACGGGTACGGCGTCGTGGCCGCGCCGACCAACAGGATGGACCCGAAGACAGGCACGCCGATCTTCATCAACGGGGGGCTCCCGCCGGAGAACGTGATCCCGGTCCGCGTGCCGCAGATCTACTTCGGGCAGCACTCGCCGTCGTACTCCATCGTGGGCCAGCCTCCGGGCAGCAAGAAGAACGTCGAGTTCGACCACCCGAGCACCAACGGCTCGTCGAGCGGCGTGCACAACACCTACCAGGGCCAGGGCGGCGTGCCGATCGGCTCGCGCCTGACCCGTCTGCTGTACGCCGTGAAGCTGGGCGACCCGAACATCTTCTTCTCCAGCGGGATCAACTCCGGCTCCCAGCTGCTGAGCGTGCGCGACCCCCGCAAGCGCGTCTCCCAGGTCGCGCCGTGGCTGACCCTCGACGGCGACGTCTACCCCGCCCTGGTCGACGGCACGGTGCAGTGGATCGTCGACGGCTACACCTCGACCGCGAACTACCCGAACTCCCAGCGGCTCAACCTGCACCAGGCGACGGCCAACTCCCTGACGAACGCGACCGGCATCGCCAGCCAGCCGAACCATCAGGTCAACTACCTTCACAACTCGGTGAAGGCCACCGTCGACGCCTACACCGGCAAGGTCACCCTCTACTCCTGGAACCAGGCCAACCAGCCCGATCCGGTGCTGCAGACCTGGGAGGACGCGTTCCCGGGCCTCGTCCAGCCCGAGTCGAGCATCCCGACGGTCCTGCTCCCGTACCTGCGCTACCCGCAGGACCTCTTCGACGTGCAGCGCAGCCTGCTCACCCAGTACCACGTGGCGGACCCGAGCGACTTCTACAACGGCGCCGACTTCTGGAAGGTCCCCACCGACCCGACCGTCGCCGCCACGAACACCCTCAACGGCCGCGGAGGCGGAGGCTCGTCGCCCACGCTCCCGTCGACCTACATGTCGCTCTCCCCGACCGGTGACGGCGCGGCGCGTTGGGCCATCTCGACGCCGATGGTGACGCTGAACTACCGCGAGCTGGCAGCGTTCCTCAGCGTGGACGCGCAGCCCGGCCCCGACTACGGGAAGTTCACGCTCCTCGACTTCCCCGCCGGCCAGTCGATCGAGTCGCCCGCGCAGGTGCAGAACGACATCGAGTCCGACAACGAGATCGCCAGCGCGCTGACCCTGCTGCGCGGCAACTCGAAGGTGGTGCTGGGCAACCTGCTCACCATCCCGCTGGACAACAAGGTGCTCTACGTCGAGCCGGTCTACACCCAGGCACGAGCAGCGAACTCCTTCCCGATCCTGCGCCACGTGATCGCGGTGTACGGCGACGGCCAGCCGGCGTTCGAGCCCACCCTCAACGCCGCCCTGCACCAGGCGATCGTCAACGACGCCAAGCGCCGCTGAGGTCCAGCGCTCGGCGCCGGGATGTGACGATGGAGGCATGTCCGAGCGCGCACTGAGCTTCGGGTCGGTGGCGGCGGCGTACGAGCGGTTCCGGCCCGGGTACCCCGACGCCATCGTCGACGAGGTGCTCGCCTACGCCGGCCGGCCGGTCCGCACGGCTCTGGAGATCGGTGCCGGCACCGGCAAGGCCACCCGCGTGTTCGTCGAGCCGCGGGATCGCGGTCACCGCCACCGAGCCCGACCCGGCCATGCTGCGCGAGCTACGACGACAGGTGCCCGCGACCGTCGCCACCGTGCGGGCCACCTTCGAGGATCTTCCGCTGAACCCCGTCCACGACCTGGTCTTCGCCGCAGCCTCTCTGCACTGGACCAGGCCCGACGATCGTTGGGCTCGCGTGGCCGGGATGCTCGTCCCGGAGGGGATCTTCGCGTCCTTCGGCGGGCAGGTGCACCTGGCCGACCCCGAGGTCGATCGGGCCGTCCGTGCCGCCAGATCACCGTTCCTCGCGGACGACGACGTTGCGTCGCCGGACGGCACGCCGGCCGACAGCCCGATGCAGTGGCCCGGGTCCGAGCTGACCCGATCCGACCGGTTCACCGACGTACGCCAGTCGGTCATCCCCCGTCGTACGACGACGTCGGCCCACGAGTACGTCGGTCACCTCTCGACGATCTCGGCCTACCTCACGCTTCCCGACCCTGCGCGGGCGGACGTGCTCGACCGGATCCTCCGGGTGCTCCCCGAGCGAGTGGCGCTGGTCGCCGACCTCACTGTTCATCTGGCGCGGATGGCCTGAGCGGTGGACCTCGTACTCAACCATACGGTTGACAACGATCTTGCTCCGGGCTAGCGTGGCGCTCAACCACACGGTTGAGGAGGGTGTCCGATGGCCGACGAGCTGTCCCGCGTGTTCGCCGCCCTGGCGGACCCGACCCGGCGCGACCTGGTGGCGCGGCTGACCGACGGTGACGCCACCGTCGGCGACCTCGCCGCGCCGTACGACGTGAGCCTCCAGGCCGTCTCCAAGCACCTCAAGGTGCTCGAGGAGGCGGGTCTGGTGACCCGCAGCCGCGACGCCCAGCGCCGACCCGTCCACCTGGAGGCCGAGGTGTTCGACCTGATGACCGCGTGGATCGAGAGGTACCGCCGTCGAGCCGAGGAGCGCTACCAGCGCCTCGACGACGTGCTGGCCAGCCTGAGACAACGACGACGACGAGCACGACGACCGACCCGCCCCCCAGGAAGGAACCGCATCATGAGCACCGCACCTGCCGACACCCGCTACGACCAGACCGCGATCGAGGCCGACCCGACCGTGCCGGCGATCCACATCCGGCGTGACTTCGCGGGTACGCCGGAGCAGCTGTTCCGCGCGCACACCGACCCGGAGCTGTTCGCCCGGTGGATCGGCCCCGACAGCATGAGCGCGACGATCCTCGAGTGGGACGCCACCACCAACGGCCGGTGGCGCTACGTCGGCGGCGACCGCGATGACAACCCGCAGTACTTCCGCGGCAGCTTCCACACGGTCTCCCCGGAGAGGATCGTGCAGACCTTCACCTGGGAGGGCATGCCCGACGCCGTCGCTCTCGAGACCCTGACCTTCGAGGACCTCGGCGACGGCCGCACCCGCCTCCACGCCCAGTCGCTGTGCGACAGCTTCGCGGACCGCGACGCCTGGCTGCGCGGCGGCATGGAGACCGGCGTGAACGAGGGGTACGCCGCGCTCGACCGCCTCCTCGCCGACGGCACCCTCTAGCCGGCTCCCCGGTCTCGCGGCCTCCTGCCGACCAGCTTCGAGCAGCCCGGGACACGCCGGGACCCTGCCTGGTCCGGGAACCTGTTGTAGATAAAGTACAGTGACTTACTCCAGATTGAGGAGAAGGTCATGCACGCGGTCGATCTGCACCAGCACCTGTGGCCGGCGACGTTCGTCGAGCTGCTACGACGTCGCACCCGCGCGCCGTACGTCCGTGGCTGGCAGCTGGTCACCGAGGGGGAGCCGGCGTACGAGATCCGCCCGGGCGACCACGACGTCGACCGGCGCATCGACCTGGATCGTCGGGCGGGGATCGGCCTCGCCTGCGTCAGCCTCTCCGCCCCGCTCGGGATCGAGTCGCTGCCGCGCGACGAGGCCGGTGCGCTCATCGGGGCCTGGCACGACGGCGCGGCCGACCTGCCCGAGCACTTCGCTGCGTGGGCCTCGGTGCCGGCCGTGGAGCCCGATCTGGTCGGGCTGACCGACCTGCTCGGCGGGGCGTTCGTCGGGGTGCAGCTGCCGGCGACGGCGCTGGGCGGCCCCGCCGGGTGGGATGCCGTCGGGGAGGTCCTGCGCGTGGCCGAGCTGAGTGGCAAGCCGGTGTTCGTGCACCCGGGCCCGGCCCCGGCCGCGGACGCGCTCCCCCGGTGGTGGGCACCCGTCGTCGGCTACGTCGCCCAGCTGCAGGCCGCCTGGTGGGCCTGGCACGCGTTCGGTGGACGCGCGCAGTTCCCCCGGCTCCGGCTCGTCTTCGCGGCCGGCGCGGGGCTGGCACCCGTCCACCACGAGCGGCTCACCGCCCGCGGGGGACGGCCCGGGGCAGTCGACCCCGAGGTCTTCGTCGACACGTCGTCGTACGGCGCGCAGGGGCTCGACGCGCTTGCCCGGGCCCTGGGCATCGACTCGATCGTGCTGGGCAGCGACCGGCCCTATGCCGAACCCCTCGAGTCGCTCCTCGGCGAGGCAGCGACCCGGGCCGTGAGGGTCGCCAACCCGCGACGGGCTCTCGGTCGGCACCCGCACCGTGACCTCGGGACCACACAGGAGATGGAGGTCGTGGCATGAGCGTCACCGTTCTCGGCGTACCGGCCCGCGAGGCAACACCGCTGGAGGGCGACCTGACCCTCGAGACGCTGCCGGGCCGCGACCTCGACCAGGACGAGCTGCGCTCGCTCGCCTCCTGCCTGGCCCTGCGGCCCGAGCTGTGGCGGCACCATCTCGCGTTCGACGACGACCAGCGCGTCTACGTCTCGCTCTACCGCGATGCCCACGTCGACGTCTGGCTGCTGTGCTGGACCCCCGAGAACGACACCGGCTTCCACGACCACGACATCTCGTCCGGAGCCGTGGCCGTGGTCAGCGGCACGTTGCTCGAGCACAACCTCGCGATCGACAACCAGACCATCGAGACCCGGGTCGAGGGCGGCCAGGTCTTCAGCTTCGGTCCCGACCACATCCATCGGCTGCTCGGTGCCGTTCACGGGTCGGTGTCGGTGCACGCCTACAGCCCGCCCCTGTGGCGGATGGGCCAGTACTCCGTCGCTGCCGACGGCCGGCTCCGCCGGCAGTCGGTGTCCTACGCCGACGAGCTGCGGCCCCTCTAGCTCAGCACCTCGTGGCGGTACGGCGGGTCGGCGCCCGGACGGGAGACCGTCACGCCCGCGGCCCGGGCGGCGCGGCGCAGGACGGTCTCGATACTGGAGGCGGCGAAGGCCGCGAGGCGGCCTCCGAACGCGTCCAGCTCGGCGAGCGAGTCCAGCATCGCGGCGCCGAAGGTGTCCCCGGCACCGATGGTGTCGGCCACCTCGACGTCGGTGGCGGGCGCGTCGACCCGCCCCGCCGCGTGGAACCACGTGGCACCGCCGCGGCCACGGGTCACCACCACCGCCGACGGCCCCAGGCCGAGGAGCCGCGCGACCGACCTCTCGACGGTGTGGTCGGGGTAGAGCACCTCGAGGTCCTCGTCGGAGGCCTTGACCAGGTCGGCGATCGCGACCACGTCCTCCACCGCGCGCACCACGTCGGGCCCGGTCCCGGTCACGGCGGGCCGGGCGTTGACGTCGTAGCTGATGGTCGCCGTCGGACGCAGCCGCTCCAGCAGCCGACGCACGTCGGCAGCACCGGGGGCCAGCACCGCCCCCAGCGAGCAGGTGTGCACGACCCTGGGCGACACCTCCGGCACCGGGTTGAGCCGCCAGTCGATGTCGAAGGTGTACGACGCGCTCCCGTCGGCGGCAAGCGTGGCCACGGCGGTGGCGGTGCGCTCGAGGGCGTACGGATCGCCGGCGATGCCCACGGCCGACTGGTTGAGATGGCGAGCCAGGACCCCGCCCCGTTCGTCGTCGGCGTACGCGGTCACGAGCGCGACCGAGCGGCCGAGCCGCGCCAGCGCGACCGCGACGTTGGCCGCGCTCCCGCCCGCGTGCTCCATCGACAGTACCGTCGGCGCGCTGCACGATGTCGACCAGCGACTCCCCCACCACCAGCACGTCCGTCATGGGCCCATCCTTACCTGTCGAGGGGGCACGATGCGTCCGTCTCGGCGCCTGTCGCTCCGCCGGTCGCACGGCCGCAGCCTTGCGCCTCGCCCCGACCGGCGTACGACGAAGGCCCGCCACCTCGGTGAGGTGACGGGCCTTCGACAGCAGCTACGGCGTACCTACTCGCCGGCGCGGGTGAAGCCGGCGGCCTCGGCGGACTCGACGGAGTCGAACCACACCTCGGCCACGGTCTGCTCGAACCACTGACCGTCGGGCTCGTGGAACTTCATCGAGTCCTCGTTGCCCTTGATCGGGAAGCCCTCCGGAGCCTGGGACTCGTCCTCGAGCGGGGCGTGGGAGCCGGGGTACTTGCCCGACACACCGCCCTCGGTCTCCTCGAAGACGTCGGCGTCGACACCCTCCACCTCGGTGGCGGGCTCGAGGTCGACCGCCTCCGCAGACGCCTCGACCGGGTCGGCGACGGCCACGATCTCCTCGGCGGGGGCCTCGTCGGCCGGCTTCTCCTCGGCCTTGGCCGGGGCGGACTTCTTCGCTGCGGTCTTCTTCGCCGGCTTGTCGGACTTCGGCTGGTAGGCCTCGGTCACCAGCTCGATGACCGCCATCGGCGCGTTGTCGCCCTTGCGGGGGCCGATCTTGGTGATCCGCGTGTAGCCGCCCGGGCGCTCGGCGAAGGTCGGTGCGATCTCGGTGAAGAGCACGTGGACGACCGTCTTGTCGCGCACCGTCTTGAGCACCTCGCGACGGTTGTGCAGGTCGCCGCGCTTGGCCTTGGTGATCAGCTTCTCCGCGACCGGGCGCAGGACGCGCGCCTTGGCCTCGGTGGTGGTGATCCGGCCGTGCTCGAACAGCTGCGTGGCCAGGTTGGACACGATCAGCCGCTGGTGGGCGGGGCTGCCGCCGAGGCGGGGACCCTTCTTGGGCTTGGGCATGGCTCTCTCTCGATTCTCCCCGGCCGTGTCAGGTACCGGAGTAGATGGTTGTCAGACCGCCTTGCGAGCAAGCTCGCAGCGGCGCTCACTGCGGGCGTCCCGCCCCGGCTGTCGCCGGGTCGGGACGTCCTGGTTCGTCAGTAGCTCTCGTCCTCGATGAACGCGTCGTCGTCGTCGTCGCCGTACGCCGCGAGGGCGGCCTGCGGGTCGAAGCCGGGCGCGCTGTCCTTGAGGGACAGACCCATCTCGTGCAGCTTCGCCTTGACCTCGTCGATGGACTTGGCGCCGAAGTTGCGGATGTCGAGCAGGTCCTGCTCCGAGCGCGAGATGAGCTCACCCACGGTGTGGATGCCCTCGCGCTTGAGGCAGTTGTAGGAGCGGACGGTCAGCTGCAGGTCCTCGACCGGGAGGGCGAGGTCGGCGGCGAGCTGCTCGTCGACCGGCGACGGGCCGATGTCGATGCCCTCGGCCTCGACGTTGAGCTCACGGGCCAGCCCGAAGAGCTCGACCAGCGTCTTGCCGGCCGACGCGATGGCGTCGCGCGGCTTCATCGACGGCTTGGTCTCGACGTCGATCACGAGCTTGTCGAAGTCGGTGCGCTGCTCGACACGGGTCGCCTCGACCTTGTAGGTCACCTTCAGCACGGGGCTGTAGATCGAGTCGACCGGCATCCGGCCGATCTCGTTGTCGGCGCCCTTGTTCTGGACCGCCGAGACGTAGCCGCGGCCGCGCTCGACGACCAGCTCCATCTCCAGCTTGCCCTTGTCGGACAGGGTGGCGATCTTCAGGTCGGGGTTGTGGACCTCGACGCCGGCCGGCGGCTGGATGTCACCGGCGGTGACGACTCCGGCACCCGACTTGCGCAGGTACATGGTGACGGGCTCGTCGTGCTCGGAGGAGACGACGAGACCCTTCAGGTTCAAGATGACCTCGGTGACGTCCTCCTTGACGCCCTCGATGGTCGAGAACTCGTGGAGGACGGTGTCGACCTTGATGCTGGTCACGGACGCACCGGGGATGGACGACAGCAGGGTACGACGCAGGGAGTTGCCGAGCGTGTAGCCGAAGCCGGGCTCCAGCGGCTCGATGACGAAACGCGAACGGAACTCGTCTACTGACGTCTTCCGACAGGGTCGGGCGCTGTGCGATGAGCACTGATTCTTTCCTTTCCGAGCCCACCCGCTATTTGACGGGCTCGAACATCGGTGTGTGACGGTGTGAACTTGTTTGGCGCCTTGCGAGCAAGCTCGCTGCGGCGGTCCCTGTGGCGTCCCGTCCCGGCTGAGCCGGGTCGAGACGTCCTTACTCGCTACTTCTTGGAGTAGTACTCGACGATCAGCTGCTCCTGGACCGGGATGTCGATCTGGGCCCGGACCGGGAGCTGGTGGACGAGGACCCGCATCCGCGCGGGGATGGCCTCGAGCCAGGCCGGGACGACTCGCTCGCCGTGGGTCTCACGAGCCACGATGAACGGGGTCATCTCCAGCGACTTCTCGCGCACGTCGATCACGTCGTACTGGGTCACCTGGAACGACGGGATGTCGACCTTGCGACCGTTGACGCGGAAGTGACCGTGCGTGACGAGCTGGCGGGCGTGGCGGCGCGTCCGGGCGAAGCCGGCGCGGTAGACCACGTTGTCGAGGCGGCACTCGAGCAGCTGGAGCAGGTTGTCACCTGTCTTGCCCTGCCGGCGCGAGGCCTCGGTGTAGTAGTTGTGGAACTGCTTCTCGAGGACGCCGTAGGTGAAACGAGCCTTCTGCTTCTCGCGGAGCTGCAGGAGGTACTCGCTCTCCTTGATCCGGCCGCGGCCGTGCTGGCCGGGCGGGTAGGGGCGACGCTCGTACGCCGAGTCGCCGCCGACGAGGTCGACACCGAGACGGCGCGACTTCTTGGTCATGGGGCCGGTGTAACGGGCCATGGGTCAGTCTCTCTTTCTCAGGTCTCGAGGTCAGACGCGGCGACGCTTGGGCGGCCGGCAACCGTTGTGGGGGGTGGGGGTGACGTCCTGGATGGTGCCGACCTCGAGGCCGATCGCACCCAGCGAGCGGATCGCGGTCTCGCGGCCCGAGCCCGGGCCCTTCACGAAGACGTCGATCTTCTTCATCCCGTGGTCCATCGCCCGGCGACCAGCGGCCTCGGCGGCCATCTGCGCGGCGAACGGCGTGGACTTGCGCGAGCCCTTGAAGCCGACGGTGCCGGCCGAGGCCCACGAGATCACCGCGCCGGTGGGGTCGGTGATGGTGACGATGGTGTTGTTGAACGTGCTCTTGATGTGGGCTTCGCCCTGAGCGATGTTCTTCTTCTCCTTGCGGCGCACCTTCTTGGCGCCGGCCTGACGGCTCTTGGGAGGCATGCAGTACTCCTAAACGAAAGCTGGTCGGAAGATCGAGGGTGCTCGGTGGTCGAGCGGGGTCGAGACCGTCACTTGGCCTTCTTCTTGCCGGCGACGGTGCGCTTGGGACCCTTGCGGGTGCGCGCGTTGGTCTTGGTGCGCTGACCACGCACAGGGAGACCCTGGCGGTGGCGGCGACCCTGGTAGCTGCCGATCTCGATCTTGCGGCGGATGTCCGCCTGGACCTCGCGGCGGAGGTCACCCTCGATCTTGATCTCGTCGTTGCCCTCGATCGCGTCGCGGAGCTTCACGAGCTCCTCGTCGCCGAGCTGGTGGACGCGGAGGTCGGGGTTGACCCCGGTCACGGTCAGGAGCTGCTGGGCGCGGGTACGGCCGATGCCGTAGATGTAGGTGAGTGCGATCTCGATGCGCTTGTCGCGCGGGAGGTCGACACCAACGAGGCGTGCCATGTTGTCTGGCGTTCCCTTCGGGGTAGTTCACAGCGGTTTCGGTCGTGTCGCGTCCTGGTGCCTTCCCGACGGGTGTCGGGCCCAGGCTCCGGCCACTGCTCCGGAGGTGATTCGCTGGTGCTCGTCGGTCGAGCTTGTCGAGACCAGCTAGCGATCACGTTGTGGGGTGTTTAGTTGTTGCTGTCGGGCTACCTCGCGAGCAAGCTCGCTTCGGTGTTCGTGCCGCTGAGTAGTCCGGACTTCGTCCGGCCTACAGGGCGGCCCTCACCCCTGGCGCTGCTTGTGACGCGGGTTCTCGCAGATCACCATGACGCGGCCGTGGCGACGGATCACCTTGCACTTGTCACAGATCTTCTTCACGCTCGGGTTGACCTTCATGTCAGCCCTTTCTGGCTCGGTTCGGCTGGCTTACTTGTACCGGTAGACGATCCGACCCCGGGTGAGGTCGTACGGCGAGAGCTCCACCACCACGCGGTCCTCGGGGAGGATCCGGATGTAGTGCTGGCGCATCTTGCCGCTGATGTGGGCCAGGACCTTGTGACCGTTGCTGAGCTCCACCCGGAACATCGCGTTCGGGAGAGCCTCGACGACGGTGCCCTCGATCTCGATCACACCTTCTTTTTTCGGCATGTCCTCACTTCTGTTAGCGATCAGGCGATCAGTTCGTCTACCGTCGACCCGGGAACCTCCCAGCAGGGTGGACCTCTCGTGGCCGTCCGCAGGGGCCTCTTCCCGGGCGCACGCACACCCCCAACACAGGAGGCGTAGGTTCTCCGGGCAGCCGCGAGGCACCGCGAAACAGACCCAAGTTGGGCCGACACGCCAGTTTAGGCCGCACCCGGTCCCAACCCCTAATCGGAGTGGACCCGACCCCCGCGTCCGGGCGTGTCGAGGGTGAGGCCCGTCCTGCAGGGTCATCTGCGGCTCCCCCGCGGCTCGGCTAGCGTGGCGGCCGAGCCACATCGTCTGGCCGAAGGAGCGCGAGTGCCCGACCACGCCACGGCCCGTATGGCCGTCCTGATCGATGCCGACAACACCTCGGCCGCCCACGCCGCCGCGATCCTCGAGGAGCTCGCCCGCTACGGCACCCCGACGGTCAAGCGCGCCTACGGCGACTGGACGACGCAGCATCTCGTCGGCTGGAAGAGCGAGCTGCCGCGCCACGCCATCCAGCCGATCCAGCAGTTCGCGAACACCGTGGGCAAGAACTCCACCGACTCCGCGCTGATCATCGACGCGATGGACCTGCTCTACTCCGGCAACTTCGACGCGTTCGCGATCGTGTCCAGCGACTCCGACTTCACCCGGCTGGCGACCCGGCTGCGAGAGTCGGCCAAGACGGTCTACGGCCTCGGGCGGCGACGTACACCTCCCTCGCTCGTCGCCGCGTGCGACCGCTTCATCTACCTCGAGGTGCTCGGCCGCGACGACGCCGCGCAGGACGGGACCCCGGGGGACGACACCGACGCCGACCAGCTGCCCCTGCCAGATCTACGACGCATCCTGACGACCGCGGTGGAGACCACCTCCCAGGACGACGGCTGGGCGGCCCTGGGGCCGGTGGGGAACTACCTCACCAACACCCATGCCTCGTTCGACCCGCGCAACTACGGCTACTCCAAGCTCAGCGCTCTCGCGCGCGCCCAGGACTACCTCGAGGTGGACCAGAGGGAAGGGCGCCCGCCCCGGGTGCGGCTCAAGGCCTCGACCCCGGCGAAGGCGGCCGCCAAGACCCAGGGCCGACGTACCGCCAAGAAGGCCCAGAAGGCCACCGACCAGGCCTGATGGTGACCGACGAGGGGCGGCCGCCCGAGGCCGTACCGGCGATTCCCGGGCATCCGCTCGACCGCCCGCTGACGGTGCGTGAGGCGGTCAGGGCGGGCATCGGGCTGGCCGATGGGGTCCCGGGTGCACTCACCGGCGTGCGGGATGCGAACTCGTGGGCGGCGCCCGAGGTGCTCGACGGTCGCTCGCGCGGGTCCGTGGCGTCCGACGTGTACTCCCTCGGGGCGGTGCTCTGGCACCTGCTCGTCGGCCGCCCGCCGTTCTGGGTCGCGGACGGCGACAACTCACCGCGTGCACTCACCGCGCGGACCCTGCACTCGGCCCCGCCCCCCCACGCGGCGCGACGACGTACCACCTGACGACCGGGCCGTCGCTGACCGTGCGGTCCCTCGCACGCGTGTGCCTGCACGTGCGCCTGACTCGGGCGGGCCTACCGCCGTCGCCGTACGCCACGGCCTGCGGATAGACCTAGCCCACGACCGGGCATCGACTCTCGCTCGGGCCGCCCGCTGTCGCTACGCGAGATCCGTGCGCCCTCGCGCGCGCCGGCGGTCGGCGGCGAGGCTCAGCACCGTGGTGACCGCGAGGGTGCCGACGATGACGACCAAGGACACCCAGATCGGGATGTCGGGCGCCCACTCGATCGGGTCGCCACCGTTGATGAAGGGGAGCGTGTTCTCGTGCATCGCGTGGAGGATCAGCTTCACGCCGATGAAGAGCAGCAGGAACGCCAGACCGTAGGAGAGGTAGACCAGCCGCTTGAGCAGGTCACCGATCAGGAAGTAGAGCTGCCGCAGGCCCATCAGCGCGAAGATGTTCGCGGTCAGCACCAGGTAGGGCTCGTTGGTGAGCCCGTAGATCGCCGGGATCGAGTCGAGGGCGAACAGCAGGTCCGTCACGCCGAGCGTCAGGATGACGAGGAACATCGGGGTGAACAGCCGGGAGCCGTGCTCGCGGATCGTCAGCTTGGGGCCGTTCCAGGTCTCGGTGAAGGGCAGGTGCCTCCGGACGAAACCCACCAGCCGCGGCTCGTCGTACCCTCCGTCCTCGTCGCCGGCCTCCCGCCACAGGTTCACCGCGGTCAGGACCAGGAACAGCCCGAAGATGTAGAAGACCCAGCTGAACTGGGCGATCGCAGCGGCGCCGACCGCGATGAAGATGCCGCGCAGGATCAGCGCGAGCACGATCCCCACCATGAGCGCGCTCTGCTGGAGCTCGCGCGGGACGGCGAGCTTGCCCATGATCACGATGAAGATGAACAGGTTGTCGATCGACAGGGAGTACTCCGTGAGCCAGCCGGCGAAGAACTCCCCGCCGTACTGGCTCCCGGCGAAGTGCCACACCCCCAGCCCGAAGAGCACGGCGAGCCCGATGTAGAACGTCAGGGCCGTGACCACCTCACGGCGGGAGGGCTCGTGGGGACGTCGGCCGATCACGACCACGTCGAAGACCAGGATCGCGGACGTCACGAGGATGGTGGTCCACCAGACCAGCGGCGTCACGTCCATGCGGCGAACCTATCCAGATGAGGAAAAAGCCCGGAATCCTCAGCGGCCGCCGAAGGGCACCCCGAGTCCGGTGAGTCGCTCCTCGCCACCGTCGAGCGCGGTGAGCACCCAGGCGCCGTTCGGCGTGAGGGTGAAGGTGTGCTCGAAGTGGGCGGCGCGTGAGCCGTCGGCCGTCACGACCGTCCAGTCATCGGCCAGGATGTCGGTCTCGTTGGTGCCGAGCGTGACCATCGGCTCCACCGCGAGCGCCAGGCCCGGCACCAGCTTCGGCCCGCGTCCGGGGCGCCCGACGTTGGGCACGTTGGGCGGCATGTGCATCTGGCTGCCGATGCCGTGGCCGACGTAGTCCTCGAGGATGCCGTAGTCGCCCTGTGCGCGGACCGCCGACTCCACCGCGTGCGAGATGTCGGTGACGCGCCCGCCCAGCCGGGCTGCGGCGATCCCCGCCCACAGCGACCCCTCGGTGACCCGCATCAGCTCGGCGACGTCGGCCGGCACCTCGCCGATCGCGACGGTGATCGCCGCGTCGCCGTGCCAGCCCTCGACGATGGCGCCGCAGTCGATGGAGATCACGTCACCCTCGTCGAGCACCCGGCTGCCGGGGATGCCGTGGACGACCTCCTCGTTCACCGACGCGCAGATCGTCGCCGGGAAGGGCGGGACGCCGTAGCCCTGGAACGACGGGACCCCGCCGTTCGACCGGATGTGGTCCTCCGCGATCGCGTCGAGCTCTCCGGTGGTGATCCCCGGACGGCACGCCCCCCGCAGCAGCTCGAGGGTCTGGCCGGTGAGCAGGCCGGCACGGCGCATCAGGTCGATCTGCTCCGGCGTCTTGATCTCCACACCGCGGTCGAGGAGGCCCATCGGGTCGCCCGACTCAGCTCTGGGGTACGACGTCGAGGGCCTCGAAGATCCTCTTCGTGACGTCCTCGACCTCGCCCATGCCGTCGATCTCGTAGACGATGCCGTGCTGGCGGTAGACCTCGATCAGCGGCTCGGTCTGCTCGGCGTACACCTCTTGGCGGCGCCGGATGACGTCCTCGGTGTCGTCGGCCCGATCCTCGCTCTGGGCGCGCTGGAGCAGGCGCGCGACGAGCTCGTCCTGGTCGACGGTCAGCACCACCGCGGCGTCGAGGCGGTGCCCGGTGAAGGCGACCATCCCGTCGAGCTCCTCGACCTGCGCCAGCGTGCGCGGGTAGCCGTCGAGCAGGAAGCCCGGCGCGGCGTCGGGCTCGTCGATGCGGGCCCGGACCATGAGGTTCGTCAGGTCGTCGGGGACGTACTCGCCGGCGTCCATGTACTCCTCGGCCTTCTTGCCGAGCTCGGTGCCCCGGGAGACGTTGGCCCTGAAGATGTCGCCGGTGGAGATCGCGGGGATGCCGAAGTGGTCGGCGACCAGCTTGGCCTGGGTCCCCTTCCCAGCCCCCGGCGGCCCCATCAGGATCAGTCTCATCGGCGTGGCCCCCGGCCCAGCGGCGTGTTGGGGTGGCTCATCTCAGCGCAGGAACCCTTCGTAGTTGCGCTGCTGGAGCTGGCTCTCGATCTGTTTCACCGTGTCGAGCGCGACGCCCACCATGATCAGGATGGAGGTTCCGCCGAACGGGAAGTTCTGGTCGGCACCGATCAGCACGAAGGCGACCAGCGGGATCAGGGCAATGAAACCGAGGTACAGCGCGCCTGGCAGCGTGATGCGAGACAGGACGTAGGACAGGTAGTCCTCGGTCGGCTTGCCCGCCCGGATCCCGGGGATGAAGCCGCCGTACTTCTTCATGTTGTCCGCCACCTCTTCAGGGTTGAAGGTGATCGACACGTAGAAGTAGGTGAAGAAGACGATCATCGCGAAGAACGCGATCATGTAGAGCGGATGGTCACCGCGGACGAGGTACTTCTGGATCCAGATCGACCAGCCGGGCGGGTTCTGCTGGTTGAACTGCGAGGCCATGGCCGGCAGGTACAACAGCGAGGACGCGAAGATCACGGGGATCACGCCGGCCTGGTTGACCTTGAGCGGGATGTACGTCGAGGAGCCGCCGAACATCTT
>CAWFVO010000008.1:0-16783 GCA_963819295.1 uncultured Actinomycetota bacterium | reverse complement strand
CCGGCCGGCCGGCCGGCCACGGGACGGATCCATTTTCTCGATTCTCCCGTGGAGCGTGGGGCCCCGCCTCTACCGTGGGCCGGTCATAACGCCGTCCGCCGAAGGGCTCCACGTGTCTCTCAGCCGCTCCTTCCGTCCGCTCGGGCTGACCCTCTCGGGGCTTCTCGCAACGGCTGTCCTTGCCCTCGTCCCGGTCTCGGCCCAGGCCGCCGTCAAGGCGCCCACCGGGCTGACGCCGACCGGATCGACGTCCTCGAGCACGCCGACCTTCACCTGGACCAGGGTGTCGGGGGCGACGCAGTACGACCTGGTGGTCTCGGTGTCGGGCAACCCGATCATCCAGACCTCGACCGCCAACAACCGGTTCGTGCCGACGACGAACCTGCCCGACGGCGCGATCTCCTGGCAGGTCCGAGCAGACACCCCCTCGGGCAACAGCGCCTGGGCCACGGCGAACGCGACCATCTCCCCGACAGCGGCCCCCACGCCCGTCTCTCCGATCGGCGGAGACCTGCTGACCCAACCTGACAACCCGCCCCTCTTCAGCTGGTCGCCGGTGAGTGGCGCGTCCGGCTACGAGCTCCAGGTCGACAACAACGGCAGCTTCACCTCCCCCGCGGGCGACTACTTGCCGAGCGGAACGTCGTACTTCGTCAGCTCGCCGCAGGCACCCGGCACCTGGATCTGGCGCGTGCGCGCGATCCGGGGCAACGGCCTCTACACAGCGTGGAGCAACACCGCTTCATACGTCGTCGGCCAGCTCGACGACCCGCAGCCCGGCGCCGACATGACCCCGAGCCCCACCATGCAGGACGTCTCGCTCGACTGGCAGGCCGTGCCGGGTGCCGCCAGGTACCAGCTCCAGGTGGGCAAGGACCCCGACTTCAACACCAAGGTCGACGACGTCACCGTCCTCGGCACCCGCTACCAGCCAACCCAGACCTACAACAACGGCGGCTACTTCTGGCGCGTCCGCGCGATCGACGCCGCGAACAACGCCATGCCATGGACGGACGCGGCGCCCTGGACGTTCCAGCGCAACTGGCCCCAGAAGCCGACGCTTCAGTACCCGCTGAACCAGTTCGCCCCGACCGTGGGCAACCCGATGTTCTACCAGTGGACGCCCGTGCGGCACGCCACGTTGTACCAGCTCGACGTCGGCAACGACCTCAACTTCTCGCCCGGCACGTTCACGACCTGCCTCACGAGCTCGACGACGTACGCCGTGAACGGGAACTGCGCAGCGCTCGGACAGGGCCAGACCACCTACTGGCGGGTGAAGGCCCTCGACTACCCGAGCCAGGTCGAAGGCATCTTCTCCGACATCCACCACTTCGTGTACAGCGGCGGGCAGATCACGCAAACCTCACCGACGAACGGCAGCACCGTCGACATCCCGACGCTCGACTGGGCGCCGAGCGCGGGTACCCAGACGTACCACGTGGTGATCAGGGACAAGGACAGCAACGTCGTCGCCAATGTCGACACCAGCTCGACCTCGTGGACGCCGGAGTCGAGACTCCCGACGACGGGAAACCCGTACACGTGGACGGTCCAGTCGACGCCCTACGGGGGTAACATCTCGCCGCTCTACCCCGGCATCACCTTCAACGTCTCCGGCAACACACCCTCTGTCGGCACCGCGCTGGTTCCGGAGACAGGTGTCGCCGGCGACCCTGCGACCGAGGAGTTCCCCTCGCTGACGTGGGGACCCCTGGCCGGGGCCACCTACTACCGGGTCCGTATCGGCGTACTGGGGAGCGGCTTCTACGACACCAACGCCTCGCACATCAGCGGTGCCGCATACCCCTACGCCTCGGCGACCGACACCGGCACCCACTACCTGTCGCCGGGGACCTACTACTGGTTCGTCGACGCCTACGACGGGGGCAACCACCTGCTCGGTGAGACCTCCCCTGCCGACTACGGGCAGTTCACGATCAAGGACCTCCCGGACGCATCGGGCCAGACGATCGCGCTCGACGGGCTCGCCGACGTGTCGAACTCCGCCGGCTGCTCCAACGCGTTGGCCAACACAGACCCGAGCACCGTGCTCTGCACGGGCGTGCCGGCGACGCCTGTACTCCGCTGGGCCGCCGAGGCCCATGCGGCCGGGTACGCGATCTACCTCGGGAACGACCGTGAGTTCACCAGCCGCGTGTCGAGCGCCAACCCGTACGCCCTCACGACGAACACCATGTGGACGCCGACCCTTTCCGACTTGCCCGACAACACTGCCCAGGGTGCGTACTACTGGTACGTCCGGCCGTGCAAGAGCATGCAGCCCTTGCAGTGCAATCCCGACCCGATCTCCACCAACGCGGCCGCCACGAACGCCTTCCGCAAGCTCTCGCCGGCGGTACAGCTCAACTCGCCCGGCAACGGCGCCGCGGTCACCACCGAGCCGACGTTCTCGTGGGCGGACTACTACGTCACGAACCAGGCGGTCGCCTACGCCGACGGAGCGGATCCGTCGTACCAGACGGCGAAGGCGTACCACGTCCAGGTCGCTACGCTGTCGACCTTCGGCGGCAGCACTGTCGTCGACCAGACCGTGGATCAGCCGTTCTACACCCCGAGCGCAGGCACCCTCCCGCAGGGGACGCTCTACTGGCGGGTCCAGGCGCTCGATCCGGCCAACAACGCGCTGACCTGGAGTGAGGTCCGGACCTTCAGCAACAATCAGCCCCCCGTCGATCTGACCGCCTCCGGGGCTGTCCCGTCGCCGGTCGGAGGCGTGACTGTCGCCGGCTCGACGCCGTTCCGGTGGACTCCCATGAACGGGGCCTCGTCGTACACGATCGAGGTGTACAAGAACGACGACGCAGGGCACTCTCCGCTGAACCGCGTCATCTTCGCCACCACGCAGGAGCCGTCCTACGTCTCAACCGCCTATCTTCCGCCCTCCAGCGACGCGTACCGCTGGCGCGTCTCGTGGACCGATGCGGGCAACCGGGCGCGCCCGTTCTCGGCGGACGGCCGCTTCTTCGTGACCGCATCGTCGGTGAGCTTGAAGACCCCGGCAGCCAACACGTTCCAGAAGAACAACGGCCTGTACTACAGCTGGAACCCGGTGCCTCTTGCCGCTCTCTACCGCGTCGAGGTCAAGGACGCGAACGGGGGAAGTAGCTCGGTCGAGACGGCCGCGACGGCGTACGCCCCGTCCATCGTCAACGACGGTGCGTACCAATGGCGCGTGGTGGCGCTCGACCCGAGCCGCGGCGCAATCGCGACCAGCGCATGGCGCACCTTCAAGGTCGATGCCACAAAGCCGACCGTGACCGCCTGGACACCGAACTCGTTGGGCAAGCCGACGTCACGCATCACGGTGACGTTCAGCGAGAAGGTCGTGGGCGTGACCACTTCCACGTTCCAGCTCCACCAGGTGGGCCGCGCCTCGAAGCTGGCGGCCGCGCTGAAGGTGGCGAGCGACCACCGCAGCGCCACGTTGACCCCCGGGTCGAGGCTGAGGCACGGGAAGACGTATACCGCCAAGATCACCAACACCGTGCACGACGCCGCCGGGAACCACCTGACGACGTTTACGTGGTCCTTCAGCGTCTGAGCACGTACCTGGAGTCGAGGTTCGCTGAGGTCGCCTTCTGACTGGCTCGGTCTCGTCTGGATTTCCCTGTTTCCCTCACGCCGTCCCTGGTACGGATTTAGGCTGCAACGACTTGTCGTCCCGGAAGGCCCGCCGTGTCCGGAGTTCGTCGTTCGGCTGAACGAGGAAGGGGTGCCACGTGAGGCATGGGGTCAGCGCCGCTGAGCGCACGGTGACCGGTGAGGACCGGCCAGCTCCTCGCCGGCCGACCGGCTTCGTGCGCGACCGTGCGCTGCCGACGCTGATACTCGTCGGCACTGTCACCGCACTGGTGCTCGCCGCCGCCTTGCCCCTGTCCAACACCGACACCTACTTCCACCTGCGGTTCGGTCACGAGTTCCTGGCGGGCTGGTCCCTGGGTGACCCGGGCTCGGTCAGCACGTTCGCGACGGCGCACTGGGTGCCGACCCAGTGGCTCCCGGAGATCGTGATGGCCAAGGTGGAGGACTGGTTCGGAATTGCGGGCGTCGCCTGGATGTCGGGGCTCCAGATCCTGGCGTTGGCCGCGACCCTGTACCTCGTGTCCCGCCGTTGGGGCAGTCGCCTGCAGGTGTCGCTCCTGGTGATGACCGCCCTGAGTGCGTCGTACCTGAGTCTCTCGATGCGCCCGCAGGTCCTGAGCTACCTGCTGGTCGTGCTCACACTCGGCGCCTGGCTGCGCACCCGGGACGACGGGCGCCTGCGCTGGTGGCTGATCCCGCTCACCTGGGTGTGGGCCATGGTGCACGGGATGTGGCCGATCGGGATCGGCCTCGGCGTCCTCGCCCTGCTCGGCATGGCCCTCGACCGCGACCTCTCGCGTCGCCAGCTCGCCCGCGGCCTGGCGATTCCGGCGCTCAGCGCGATTGCTGCTGCCTGCACGCCGGTCGGGCCCGAGCTCTACGTCCAGCTGGTCCGGGTCCAAGAGCGCGCACGCTTCTTCTCGGAGTGGGGCCGGCCCGATCCCGTGTCCTTCTCGTGGATCGTCCTGGCCGTCCTGCTGGTGGTCGCGGTCATTGCTCTACTCCGCATGCGACCGGTACGCCGCCTCGACGCGATGCTGGTCGCCCTGTGCGTGCTGTGCAGCGTCTGGTCGTGGCGCACCGTCCCGGTCGCGGCGCTCCTACTGGTGCCCACGATCGCAGTGATCTCGGGGCGGCGCGCGCCACACCCGGCTCCACCGGACCGGGTCGAAAGAATGCTGGTCCTGGGCGGCACGGCCGTCGCCTTGGCGGTGCTGGGGGTCACGGTTCCGTTCACGTCGGATCAGCCACCGACGCAGCCGGCCTGGGTCGACCCGGCACTGTCGTCGCTCCCCCCGGGCACGAAGGTGGTCGACGCCTGGGACTGGGGCGGCTACCTGATGTGGCGCCATCCCCAGCTCGACCTGCTCATGCACGGGTACGGCGACACCTTCACGGTCGACGAGCTCACGCGCAACACCGACATCCAAAACCTGGCTCCCGGCTGGGACGACGAGCTGCGTCGGACCGGCTGCACGATCGCGGTCGTCCGCCCGACCAGCATCCTCGCCAAGAGGCTGGTCCACCAGGAGCGCTGGACCGTCCTGCACCGCTCCGACTCCATCGAGGAGCTGCAGGCACCGGCCGGCTGGGCGACTGGGTCCAGCTGAGCCTCACGGCAGCAGGTCGCGCACGACCGCGTCGGCCAGGAGGCGGCCCTCTCGCGTCAGCACGAGCCGCTCGGCGGCCAGCTCGACCAGGCCGCGTTGCACCAGCCCTGCTACCTCGGCACGACCGCGCTCGTCCAGCGTGAGTACCGGCAGCCCGTCGCGGAGCCGGATCTCGAGCAGCACCCGCTCGACCCGACGCGTCTCGGCGTCGAGCGTCTCGCGCGCGGCGGCCGGGCTGGCGTCGGCGGCCAGGCGTCCGGCGTACGCCGCGGGGTGCTTGACGTTCCACCACCGCACCCCACCGATGTGGCTGTGTGCTCCAGGGCCGATCCCCCACCAGTGCCCGCCGGTCCAGTAGAGCTCGTTGTGCCGGCAGCGGCCGGCCCGCTCACGCGCCCAGTTCGACACCTCGTACCACGAGAAGCCGGCCCCGCCGAGCTGCTCGTCGGCGTGAAGGTACTTGTCGGCGAGATCGTCGTCGTCCGGCATCGGAAGCTCGCCACGGGCGACCCGGCGCGCCAGAGCGGTGCCGGGCTCGACGATCAGCGAGTACGCCGAGACGTGGTCGGGCGCGCACGCCAGGGCTGCCTCGACGGAGAGCTCCCAGTCCTCGAGCGACTCGCCCGGAGTGCCATAGATGAGGTCGAGGCTGACCTGGCCGAAGCCGGCCTGGCGTGACCAGTCGACGACGGCGGGCACTCGCAACGGGTCGTGGGTGCGGTCGAGGGTGGCGAGCACGGACTCGACCGCGGACTGCATCCCGAAGCTGACCCGGGTGAAGCCGGCCTCCCGGAGGGCCGCGAGATCCCAGGCTGCGACGCTGTCGGGGTTGGCCTCCGTGGTCACCTCGGCGTCGGGGGCGAGCCCGAACTCCGCGGCGATCGCCGCGAGCACCGACGCGAGGTCGCCCGGGCCGAGCAGGGTCGGCGTACCCCCGCCGAAGAACACCGTCTCCACCGGGAGGTCCCGGTCGCCGAGCACTCGCCGGGCCTGCCGCACCTCGGCGATCGCGGCCTCGGCGTAGGTCGCGCGCGACGCGCCGGGCTGGTCGCCGAGCTCCTCGGCGGTGTAGGTGTTGAAGTCGCAGTACCCGCACCGCACCGCGCAGAACGGCACGTGCACGTAGAACCCGAACGGCCGGCTGCCCAGCTCGGCGAGCGCGGAGTCTGGCAGCCTCCCGTCGGCGGGAGCCGGGTCGCCGGGGGGAAGCGAGGACGGCACTCCGCCATCCAACCAGAGCGGCGTGATCTGTTCCGCTGTCGGCGAACGCGGAAACTGGGGCAGCTCGCCCGGCGTTGCACCGTCATGGACGAGCCGACCGCCCCAGATCCGGGGGCCGCGCACGACGACGAGGCCTTGGACGCCTATTCGGCGGTGGTCGTGCGCGTGGCCGAGACGCTGACGCCTCGGGTGGCGTCGATCCGCATCCGCAGCGACCGTGGCGAATCGGCCGGGTCGGCGGTGGTGCTGACCGGCGAGGGCCACCTGATCACGAACGGGCACGTCGTGGGCCAGGCGGCCTCGGGGGAGGCCGCGTTCGCCGACGGCACCGTGGCCCGGTTCGAGGTCGTGGGGCGCGACGCACTGTCCGACCTCGCGGTGCTGCGCGCCGACCGCGCAGTGCCCAGCCCGCCGGCGTACGGCGACGCCGACACGCTGCGGGTGGGCTCGCTCGTGGTGGCGGTGGGCAATCCCCTCGGACTCGCCGGCAGTGTCACTGCGGGCGTCGTGAGCGGCCTGGGCCGCAGCATGCCGGCCCGGGGTCGCACCACCGCGCGGATGATCGAGGACGTCATCCAGACCGACGCGGCGCTGAACCCCGGGAACTCCGGCGGCGCGCTCGCCGACTCGTCGGGTCGGGTCGTGGGCATCAACACCGCGGTCGCGGGCATCGGGCTGGGCCTGGCCGTTCCGGTGAACGCCACCACGAACCGCATCATCTACGGGTTGTTGCACGAGGGTCGCGTACGACGGGCCTATCTCGGACTGGTCAGCGCTCCGTCACCGCTGCCGCCTGCGTGGGCGGACCGCACCGGTCAGCGGACCGCCCTCCGGGTCGTCGAGGTGGTCGAGCACAGCCCCGCAGAGGCCAGCGGCCTGCACCGTGGGGACATGGTGCTCGCGGTGGACGGGTCGCCGCTGACCGACGCCGGCTCCTTGCAGCGCCTGCTGCTCGACGACGCCATCGGTGCCCGCGTGGAGATCACCGTGCTCCGCAACGGCGCCCTGGTCGACGTGGTGGCGGAGCCGACCGAGCTGGTCGACTGACCGCAGCGCGCGTGGTTCGAAGACGGGCGGTCAGGCGTAGAAGGAGTCGATCAGCTGCTGGTAGTTGACCTCGACGACGTTGCGCTTGACCTTCATCGAGGGGGTGAGCTCACCGGACTCGACGGAGAGGTCGTGGTCGAGGAGGTGCCACTTCTTGATGGTCTCCCAGCGGTTGAGGCGGCTGTTGAGCTCCTCGACGTAGCCCTGCACCATCTTCTCGCAGGCGTCGGACTTCACGATCTCGGCGTAGTCACCGCTGACGTCGTTCTCCTTGGCCCAGTCGGCCAGCGCGTCGGGGTCCAGGGTGATCAGGGCGACGACGAAGTTCCGCTGGTTGCCGAACACCACGAACTGGCTGGCGTAGGGGCACAGCGCCTTGAACTTCGACTCGATCGCCGGAGGGGCGATGTACTTGCCGCCGGAGGTCTTGAAGAGCTCCTTGATCCGGCCGGTGATGGTCAGGAACCCCTCGTCGTCGAGGGCACCCTTGTCGCCCGTGCGAAGCCAGCCGTCCTCGGTGAGGGTCTGGGCGGTCTCCTCGGGGAGGTTGTGGTAGCCGTCCATGACGCCCGGGCCCTTGATCTGGATCTCGTCGCCCTCGCCGAGGCGCACCTCGCTGCCGGGGAAGACCAGCCCGACCGAGCCCATCTTGTGGTGGTCGGGCAGGTTCACGAACGACCCGGCCGACGACTCGGTGAGCCCGTAGCCCTCGAGGATCAGGATGCCGGCGGCCTGGAACCACTCCGCGATCTCCTGGTTGAGCGCGGCGGCGCCGGAGATGAAGAAGCGGACCCGTCCGCCGAAGCGCTGGCGCACCTTGCCGAAGACCATGGCATCGGCGACGAAGTGCTTCGCCTGCAGGAGCGGCCCCGGCTTGCGGCCCTCCTTGCGCACCCGGGTGTCGGCGAGCCCCACCTTGAACGCCCACGTGAACACGGCCTCCTCGAAGCCGCCCTTCGCCGCCTGCATCGTGACGATCCGTGAGTACGCCTTCTCGAAGATCCGCGGCGCGGCGCCCATGAACGTCGGCCGGACGACCCCCAGGTTGTCGATGATCTTGTCGACGCGCCCGTCGATGGCGGCGGGGTAGCCGACCGCGAGCTGGGTGGAGAGCAGCACCTTCCCGAAGGAGTGCGCCATCGGGAGCCAGCGGAACTCGAGATCCTCCTCGCTCAGGATGTCCTGTGCCTGGATGGCCGAGCCCTCGTAGACCCAGGACCGGTGGCGCAGCCGCACGCCCTTCGGGCGGCCGGTGGTGCCGGAGGTGTAGATCAGGGTGGCGAGCTGGTCGGGCCCGATCGCCTGCGCGGTCTTCGCGATGACGCCGGGGTGCTCGGCGAGGTAGGTGTCACCCAGGGTGCCGAGCTGGTCGAGCCCGATCACCCAGTCGCCGTCGGTGGTCCCGGTGAAGGTGACGACCTTGGCCAGGTGGGGCAGCTCCGCCTTGTTGTCCTTGAGCTTGGCGATCTGCTCGTCGTCCTCGGCGAAGACGACCCGGCACTCCGAGTCGCTCAGGATGTACGTCGTGTCCTCGGCGTTGGTCGACGGGTAGACCGTCGTGGTCGCGCCACCGGCGCACATCACCGCCAGGTCGGCCAGGATCCACTCGTAGCAGGTGCCGGAGGCGATGCCGACCCGCTGCTCGGGCTCGAGTCCCAGCGCCATCAGGCCGGCCGCGAGCCGCGAGACCTGCTCGCCGGCCTCGGCCCAGGTCACCGACGCCCACTCCTCGCCCTGCGGGTAGCGGAACGCCTCGGCTCGAGGGCTCCGGGAGACCCGGTCGAGGAACTGGAGGGCGACGTTGGCGACCATGTCGTCGACGAAGCTGGAGTCGGGGCTGACGGGCATGTCTCTCCTGGAAGCAGGGCGGCTGAACGTGGCCGACGCTCAATCTAGTTCACGTGGTTACGCACGGGTAGCCAACGATCGGAGCCCCGACGGTCACTCCGTCGCCGGTGCGAGCTGACGCCCGAGCACGCGCAGCCGTCCGTGCGTGTCGAGCACTCCGGCGTCCCCGGAGCGCCACCAGCCCTGCCGCAGCGCGGCCGCGGTGTCCGCGCGACGTCGGTGGTAGCCCTCCATCACACCAGGCCCCGACACCAGGATCTCCCCGTCGGCCGCGATCCGGACCTCGGTCCCGGGCAGCGGCCGGCCCGCCGTCCCGCTCCCCCGGTCGTCGGGCAGCGCGAGGCACGCGGCGCCGCCGGTCTCGGGGCGGCCATAGGCCTCGAGCACCGCCACCCCGGCCAGGTCGAAGAACTCCATCAGGTCCGCGTCGAGACCGGAGCCCGCCGCGACCACGAACCGGAGCCGCTCGCCGAACACCTGCCTGACTGCCGCGTGGATCCGGCGCTCAGCGCGCCGGCGCAGCAGCCGGGAGCGGTTCTCGTTCTCGACGCGCTCGCGCACGTCGGCCAGGAGGGCCGGCGTCAGACCGACCACGGTCGGCCGGACCTTGGCCAACGAGTCGAGCACGCGATCGGGCCGGCCCTCGAGGGCGACCGGATAGCCACACGCGAGATGCGTGGCGAAGAGGGCGCGACCGAACGTGTGGGCGAGCGGGAGACAGAGGAAGAGGAGGTCGGGCTCGCCGACGACGCCGAGCGACGCCACCGCGGCGGCCTGGTAGGTCAGAGCGGAGTGGGTGAGCCGCACCCCGCGCAGCAACCCGTCGCTGGAGGGCTCGTAGACGATCGCGGCCAGCCCTTGCCGGCGTACGGCGTAGAGGCGCTGGGCGATCACACGCGGCTCGGCCTCCAGCTGCTCCGCTCCGAGCCCGAGCAGTCCCTCGAGCGAGAGCACCCGCTCGTCGGGGTAGTCGCCGTCGATCTGCACGACCTTGGCGACGTCGCGGATCCGTGCCCGGATCCGCCACAGGGTGCGGACCGCCTCGTAGTCCTCGGCGATCACGACGCGCGCCCCGGAGTCCTGCAGCACGTGGGCCACCTCGAGGTCACCCGCGGCCGGGTCGACCAGCGTCACCGCGGCCCCGCAGAACTGGACCGCCAGGAACGCCAGCACCCACTCGTAGCGGGTCGTCGCCATCACCGCGACCCGCTCCTCCGGCTGGACCTCCAGTGCGACCAGCCCGGCGGCCAGCCCCTCGACCAGCGAATTTGTCTGCTCCCAGGTCGACTCCTGCCAGCCGCCGTCGACCGGGTAGTAGTACGCCTCGGCGTCGGGCGTGGTCTCCACCCGCTCGCGGAACATGTGGGCGAGGGAACGCGGGCGCTTGTCGATCACCACGGGGTCGAAGGCCACCCGAACGCTCCTCCTCTGGGGGTCGGAGCCAGTATCCCAGCGGAGGACGCCGACGGGCCTACGGCGCGTCGGGTGTCAGTCCTGAACCGCCTTCGTGATCGCGATGCACCGCGTGATCCAGGCGCGCTCCTCGTCGTGGAGCGGCCGACCCGCCCGCTCGGCGTCCTCGATCGACCAGTTCGCGTTCAGCACCATCCGGACGACGACCCAGTCGCGGGCTCGACCCTCGTCGAGCCCGGCGGCGTCGACGAGGGCGTGGAAGCGGCGACGTACGCCGTCGCGCACGTCGCCGGCGTACTCGTCGAAGCGGTTCCACAGCATCGGTGCGGGCTCGTAGTGAGGGTCTCCGGACATCGGCTTCGGGTCGATCACCAGCCACGGCTCGCGGTCCGCGGCCAGGACGTTCTCGTAGTGCAGGTCGCCGTGGATGATCCGCCCGACGCTCGCCGGGTCCGCCACCAGGTCGCGGCCGAGCGACAGCGCCTGCTCGACCATCCGGCGCGGGATGGGCGCGTCGCTGGGGAGCCGGGCGAGCGAGTCGAGCCAGAGATCGACGTACGACGTGATCGTGCGGAGCTGTGGAAGGGCCGGATGGTGGATCCGCGGGTAGAGCCCCGCGACGATCTCGCACGCCTCGAGGTCCCACACCTCGGTGAGGTCGCGCCGGTGCAACCGCTCGATCAGCAGGGCACGGCGGCGCGGGTCGGCGCGGAACAGGCGGACGACCCCGTCGCCGTGCCAGTGCTGCAGTGCCAACGCCTCGTGCTCGGACTCGGTGTCCCCGTCGAAGCTCACCTTGAGCACCGCGGGGCCGCCGTCGGCCGTGCGGACCGGAGCGACCAGCGAGCAGAAGCCGTGCCAGAGCTCGTCGCCCTCGCGGGTCAGCTCCCACTCGGCGAGAACGTCGGCGAAGAGCGCCGGCAGTCGGTCGAGCCAGGCAGCCCAGTCCGAGCCGAGCTCGCGCTGCTCCTCGAGGCCGGGCGGCAGGACGAGCGGCATGGCGGTCATCGTGGCATGCCGGGTGTCGATGGCCTTATCTAGTGTGAGGCCGTGGCGCGCTACGACCTCGACGAGCTCCGCGGGCTCAGCCTGGCGCGGCAGTTCCCCGACCTCGAGGGACGTGACGCCGACGCTGTCGTCGCGGCCGTCGGTCGGATCGGCCCGATCCAGTCCCAGACCGCCCGCTCGCCGTACGTCGGGCTCGGCGGGCGCCTGCCGGGCGTCACCCACGAGGCAGTGACGGAGGCCTACGAGTCCTGGCGGATCGTCCGCGGCAGCAACATCCGGGGCACCGTCCACACCTCCACGCCCGACCACCAGGCAGCCCTCGACGCGACGACACGCACCGCCCAACGCACGCTGTGGCGCCGGTTCCTGCGGCTCGACCACACCGAGCTCGAGGACGTCTGGGCGGCGATCGAGGCGTACGCCGCCGACGAGTGGCGGTCGCCGGCCGAGCTCACGACGTACCTCACCGCGTGGCTCGACCAGCACGGCGAGTCCGAGTCGGCCGCACGCATGGACAACCCGGCCGGCCGCTACTTCTCGTTCGGCCACGGCGGCCTGCTGCGGCGCCCGCTCAAGGGTGTGTGGTCGGGGCAGGGCTCCCCCGGGTACCGCGCGGCCACCAGCGTGCTGCCCGACCGGAGCGTCCCCGACGACCCCGTCCTCGAGGCCGTGCGCATCCACGTCGCCTCCTACGGCCCGTCCAGCCGCCAGGACGTGGCCTGGTGGTCGGGGCTAGGGCTCCGGCGGGTCGACGCGCTCCTCGAGCGCCTCGACCCGACCTGGTGCGACGGCCCCGACGGGCGGCCCTACGCCGACCTCCCCCGGCCGGCCGCGGCGCGGGAGGTGCCCGGCGTACGCCTGCTGCCGGAGTTCGATGCTCTGCTGTGCGGCTACGACCCGAGGTCGCGCGGGCGGTTCGTGTCCGACGCCGACAACGACGTCCTCTGGCACCGGACCAACGGCCTGATGCTGGCGCCGGTCCTGGTCGACGGGCGGATCCGCGGCCACTGGCGCCTGGAGGGCCCGGGTCGGACCCGCACGCTCGCGGTGACGTGCTTCCCGGGCGCACGCCGGCTCCGCAAGGCCGAGGTGGCCGACGCCGCAGCCGCTCTCGCGACCGCCCTCGACCTCACTCTGGCTGGCGTCACCACGTCCCGCCTCTGACCTGTGCGGCCCCGACTCCGGAAGAAAACGCGGAAAAATTCCCCCGCCGACCCGGGCGTGTCGGCGAATTGTTCCGCGTTTTCTGCGATGCGGCGGCCGCCTCAGCTGTGGGTGCCGACGTAGTACGCCGTCGCCACCCGGTGCCTCACGACGCTTTCCTTGGTGCCGCTGCGCCACTCGTGCACCGTCCACACCGGGTGCTCGCGGTCGATCCCGTCGCCGGACGCCGGGCCGTAGATGCTGCCGTGGGCGCAGGAGTAGAAGCCGAGCCAGCGCGGGTGCGAGGGCAGGGTGCTCCACGCGCCGCCGAAGCGGACGTCACACTGCTGTCCCCCGGCGAGGTCGAGGTCTTCCGGCGTGGTGTGCCTCGGCGCGGTCGGCGAACCGAACGACCCGGTGTATCGCACCCGGACGAGCTTCTGCCTCCGGGCATCGCGGAGGCACAGCACCGTGTGGTGCTGCGACTTCCAGCAGGCCGGGAGGTACGCCGCGGTCGGGAAGCACTCGGTGATGCCGTCGTCGACGGCGGCGAGAGCGCCGCCGTCGCACTGCACGGAGACGTGGCGCTGCCGATGCACGGTCCAGCCGGCGACCGGATGGCCATGCGCATCGACTGGGCGTACGACGACGCGGTGGGTGTGGGGTGTGCCGCCGGCCCGGGCGGAGCCGCCCGTGACCGAGGCGAGGGCAGCGGCCGTGACGGCGGCGAGGACGACAGCGGTGGTACGAGGACGCATGGTGTACACCTTCCTGGGCGACGCGATCATCCCTGGGACGCGAGTCCGGACCGATCGGTTGCGCAGCACGTCACCGTGGCGCTGCGGCCACCGAGCCCGAGAGCCAGACGTCGTCGGGCAGGTGTTCCTTGCCGGGCACCGGGATCATCCGCTCGGACACGTCGGTCATCGTCTCGGCGGCCAGGCGACGCCAGAAGGCCGCCGCGCGAGGGTTCTCGTTCTGGAACGGGATCACCCAGGCGCCGGGATGCCGTCCCAGCACCTCGCGCGCGAATGCCTGCGCGGTGCCCCGGCCCCGTGTCGAGCGGGTCACGAAGAACTCCCCCATCGTCCGACGGTCGCGTCCTGACCCGAGCCGTACGAGCGCGAACCCGCACGGTACGTCGCCGAGCCGGGCGAGATACGCGGCCCGCCGGGGCGAGTCGCCGTACGACGTGAGCCGGCCGGGCGCGAAGGTGCCGTCGGGCCCGGGAGCCGAGTGCCGGAACTCCGACAGGTCGTGCCGGTACAGCTGCCACAGCGCCTCGACGACCGGCCAGTCGTCGGCGTCGGCCTCGCTGACGGTCAGTGGCCAGGCAGCGTCGACGACGAGCGGGACCATCTCCTCCGGAAGCACGCCGAGCAGCTCGAGCTCGGGCGCGGTCGCCCACAGCGGCTGGTAGGAGTTCTCGGTCGTGCTCCTCGGCCTCGGTGCCGCCGAGCACCGGTTCGCCCTCCGGCACCTGGACCAGGAAGTACGACGCTGAGCGGCCGCCGTGGTCGTCGTCGAAGAGGTGCTGCACCTCGGTGCCCTGCAGCGAGCACTCCTCCGCCAGCTCGCGGACCGCGGCGTCGGCGGCGGACTCCCCCGGTTCGACGCCGCCGCCCGGCAGCACGGCGTACTCACGTCCGTCGAGGCGACGCTTGATCACGAGCACCTTGGGGCCGCGCACCACCACGGCCACGGCACGCGGCACCGGGCTCCCGAGCGGTGTCCGGGGCACTACTTCTTGCCGGCCTTCTCACCACTGGGAGCGTTGGACAACGCGGCGATGAACGCCTCCTGTGGCACCTCGACCCGGCCCACCATCTTCATCCGCTTCTTGCCCTCCTTCTGCTTCTCCAGCAGCTTGCGCTTACGGGTGATGTCACCGCCGTAGCACTTGGCGAGCACGTCCTTGCGGAGCGCGCGGATGTTCTCGCGCGCGATCACGCGGGCGCCGATCGCAGCCTGGATGGGCACCTCGAACTGCTGCCTCGGGATCAGCTCCTTCAGCTTGCCCGCCAGCATCACGCCGTAGGCGTACGCCGCGTCGCGGTGCACGATCGCGGAGAACGCGTCGACCGGCTCGCCCTGGAGCAGGATGTCGACCTTGACCAGGTCGGCCGCCTGCTCGCCTGAGCGCTCGTAGTCCAGGGATGCGTAGCCCTTGGTCCGCGACTTCAGCTGGTCGAAGAAGTCGAAGACGATCTCGCCCATGGGCAGCGTGTAGCGCATCTCGACCCGGTCGGCGGAGAGGTAGTCCATGCCCTGCAGGTTGCCTCGCTTGGTCTGGCAGAGCTCCATGATCGTGCCGATGTAGTCGCTGGGGCTCAGGATCGTGGCGCGGACGACCGGCTCGCGCACCTCGGCGATCTTGCCGTCGGGGTACTCGCTGGGGTTGGTGACGGTGTGGACCGTGCCGTCCTCCATCGCCACCTCGTAGACGACGTTGGGCGCGGTCGAGATCAGGTCGAGGTCGAACTCCCGCTCCAGCCGGTCGCGGGTGATCTCCATGTGGAGCAGGCCGAGGAAACCGCAGCGGAAGCCGAAGCCCAGCGCGCCGGAGGTCTCGGGCTCGAAGGCCAGGGACGCGTCGTTGAGCTGGAGACGCTCGAGAGCGTCGCGCAGGGTGGGGTAGTCGTCGCCGTCGATCGGGTAGAGCCCGGAGTAGACCATCGGGTTGGGGTGCTTGTAGCCCCCGAGCGCCTCGCTGGCGCCGTGGTGCTGGCTGGTGACCGTGTCACCCACCCGGGACTGGCGGACGTCCTTCACCCCGGTGATCAGGTAGCCCACCTCGCCGACGCCGAGGTCGCCGGCCTTGACCGGCTCGGGGCTGATCACGCCGACCTCGAGCATCTCGTGCACGGCGCCGGTCGACATCATCTTGATCCGGTCGCGGTGGCTGAGCCTGCCGTCGATCACGCGGACGTAGGTCACCACCCCGCGGTAGGTGTCGTAGACCGAGTCGAAGATCAGCGCTCGCGGCGGGGCATCGGGGTCGCCCATCGGCGCCGGGGTCTGCTTGACGATCTCGTTGAGCAGCTCCAGGACCCCGAGGCCGGTCTTGGCCGAGGTCGCAGTACGTCGCTCGGGTCGCAGCCGATGATGCCGGCGAGCTCGGCGGCGTACTTCTCGGGCTGCGCGGAGGGCAGGTCGATCTTGTTCAAGACCGGGATGACGTGGAGGTCGGCGGCCAGGGCGAGGTAGAGGTTGGCGAGGGTCTGCGCCTCGATGCCCTGCGCGGAGTCCACGAGCAGCACGGCCGCCTCGCACGCCTCGAGCGAGCGCGACACCTCGTAGGTGAAGTCGACGTGGCCGGGGGTGTCGATCATGTTGAGCACGTAGGTGCCGGGCTCGGCGCCCTGCTCGTTGTCCGCCGCCACCGTCCACGGCATCCGGACTGCCTGGCTCTTGATGGTGATCCCGCGCTCGCGCTCGATGTCCATCCGGTCGAGGTACTGCGCCCGGGCGCTCGCTCGTCGACGACGCCGGTCAGCTGCAGCATCCGGTCGGCCAGCGTCGACTTCCCGTGGTCGATGTGGGCGATGATGCAGAAGTTTCGGATGACCGCGGGGTCGGTGCGGCCCGGAGGCGGCGCGGTCGGGGTCGTGGGCACGGCGGTGTCTTCGCTGCTTTCGGGCGTCGTGGTGGCGAACCCCGATCCTCCCACGCGGGTTCGAGCGGTCCGAAATCTCTGTCGATGGGCCGGGTCGCCGGCCCGTCATGGAGGTGACGGAGAATCCCAGGACCAGAAAGGCACCGCCATGACCGAGTACCTCATCACCATCCCCGGCGACGAGACCGTGTGGGACGCCCGCAGCGACGACGAGAGGCGCTCGGTTGGCGAGGCGCACGGCGCCTTCGTCGCCGGCCTCACCGCGCGCGGC
>CAWFVO010000007.1:0-456825 GCA_963819295.1 uncultured Actinomycetota bacterium | reverse complement strand
TGGTCAGCGCTCCGGCGACACCCTCCACCCTGACCCTGGATCTGCGCGTGGGCATCACCCGGTGTGGATGACCTCCGGGGATCTGCCCCAGTCAGGACTGACCGTTGAGCAGGTCCTCGAACGGCGTGGGGTTGGTGAACGGGTCGTCGGGGAGGGCCGTGCCGCGACGGAGGACCTTGTCCGCCAGCTCGCCGGCGGCGCGCTCGATGCGGGCCGACAGCGAGCCACCGGTCACGCCGGAGCCGGAGCCGGAGCCGGAGCCGGAGCCGGGCCGAAGTCGGAGCTGGCGGCGAAGACACCGGTCGGTACGACGTCGGCGCGCAGGTAGGCGAAGAGTGGACGCATCGCATAGTCGAGCACCAGCGAGTGTCGGGCGGTGCCGGCCGTGGCGGCCACGAGGACCGGCTTGCCCTCGAGGGTGCCGTCCTCGAGCACGTCGAAGAAGCTCTTGAAGATCCCGGAGTAGCTCGCCGAGAAGACCGGCGTCACCGCGATGACGGCGTCGGCCTCGGCCACCCGGCGTACGGCCTCGGAGAGCGCGCCGGTGGGGAAGCCGGTGAGCTGGTTGTCGGTGATCAGGTGAGCCAGGTCGCGCAGCTCGATGACCTCCGGCTCGGAGCCCTGGCCCAGAGCCGCGAGCGCCCGCTGGGTCGCGGACCCCAGCGAGTCGGCGAGGATGCGCGTGCTCGACGGGACCGAGAGACCGGCCGAGATGATGACGATGTCGCTGGTCATGCGCGGGCCTGTTCGGTGGCCTCGACAGGCTCGACCGACGAGTGGGTGGGCTCGGACGACTGGCGCGCGGCCTCCACCAACGACCGATGCGTGGGGGCGTCGGGGACGTGGGCCGGCTTGAGGGCGGCGAACTCCTGGCGCAGCACCGGCACCACCTCCTCGCCGAGGAGGTCGAGCTGCTCGAGCACGGTCTTCAGTGGGAGCCCGGCGTGGTCCATGAGGAACAGCTGGCGCTGGTAGTCGCCGGCGTACTCACGGAAGCCGAGGGTCCGCTCGATGACCTGCTGCGGCGACCCGACGGTCAGCGGTGTCTCGCGTGTGAAGTCCTCCAGGGACGGGCCGTGGCCGTAGACCGGGGCGTTGTCGAAGTACGGGCGGAACTCGTCGACGGCGTCCTGGCTGTTCTTGCGCATGAACGCCTGGCCGCCGAGGCCGACGATCGCCTGGTCGGCGGTGCCGTGGCCGTAGTGCTCGAAGCGGCGGCGGTAGAGGTCGACCATCCGCTGGGTGTGCGACGGTGGCCAGAAGATGTGGTTGGCGAAGAAGCCGTCGCCGTAGTACGCGGCCTGCTCGGCGATCTCGGGGGAGCGGATCGAGCCGTGCCACACGAACGGGGGTACGCCGTCCAGTGGCCGCGGCGTGGAGGTGAAGCCCTGGAGCGGCGTACGGAACTTGCCCTCCCAGTCGACGACGTCCTCGCGCCAGAGGCGGTGGAGCAGGTGATAGTTCTCGATCGCGAGGTTGATGCCTTCACGGATGTCCTTGCCGAACCAGGGGTAGACCGGGCCGGTGTTGCCGCGCCCCATCATCAGGTCGACGCGTCCGTCGGAGAGGTGCTGCAGCTTGGCGTAGTTCTCCGCGATCAGCACCGGGTCCGTGGTCGTGATCAGCGTCGTCGACGTGGACAGGATCAGCCGCTCGGTCTGCGCGGCGACGAACGCCAGCGTCGTGGTCGGCGCCGAGGCGATGAACGGCGGGTTGTGGTGCTCACCGACGGCGAAGACGTCGAGCCCGACCTCCTCGGCCTTCCTGGCGATCGCGATGGTCGCCTTGATCCGCTCGTGCTCCGTCGGTGTCCGGCCCGTCGTGGGGTCGGGCGTCACGTCGCCCACGGTGAAGATGCCGATCTGCATGTGAGTCCTGTCTCGATAGTTGCGAATTCAACTATCGTTCTCAACCGCCCGTCGGGCACCACTATTCCGCTGGGGGAGGCGTCCGTCGCCAGCGGGAGCTGCTCGCCGCGTGTGCGACGTGAGCAGGGTGGTCGTCAGGTGAAGTCCACGGACGACTGTCGACGCGTGTCGACGGTGAGGCGGAAGACGTCCGGCCGGGCGTAGTGGCCGACCGGGTCGAAGAGCCGGCGCTGGTCGCGCACCTGGTCGGTGTCGATCTCGGCGTACACGATCTCCTCGCGGTCCACGACCGGGCCGGCCAAGACCTGCCCGCCGGGTCCCACGATGGTGGTGTGTCCGCGGCTCATCCAGTCGTCGACGTCCGCACGGTAGATCTCGCCCCTCAGGTCCTCGGGCACGTCGCTGCCGCGCAACAGTGGCGCGACCCCGACGACGTACGCCCGTCCCTCCTTGGCGATGTGCTGCAGGGTCGCGACCCACTCCTCACTGTTGTCCCACGTCGGCGCGAGGTAGATCTCCACGCCCTGGGCGTACATGGCCGCCCGCGCGAGCGGCATGTAGTTCTCCCAGCAGATCAGGCCGCCGACCACACCGAACGGTGTGGGCACGACCCCGAGCGTCGAGCCGTCGCCGTACCCCCACACGGACCGCTCGCCGCCGGTGGGCATCAGCTTGCGGTGTGTGCCGGCGAGCTCACCGTCGGGTCCGAGGTAGAGGAGGGTGTTGTAGAGCGTCCCGCCCGCGATCTCGTTGATGCCGACGGCGAGGTAGACGCCGGCCGCGCGCGCCGCCTCGCCGAGGCGGGCGGTCGTCGGACCCGGCACGGCGACCGCCTGGTCGAGCAGACGGTGCATGAACGGCCCGTCCTGCCACGCCGGCAACCGCCACACCCAGTCTGGGTACGCCGGGATGAACGCCTCGGGGAACACGACCAGCGAGGCGCCTCCCGCGGCGGCCTCCTGGGCCAGCGCGCACGCCTTCTCCGTCGTGGCATCGCGATCGAGGAACACCGGCGTCGCCTGGACGGCGGCGACCGTCGCGCGCGTCACGCGCCACGACGTGCATCGAAGGCCACGTCCGCATCATGGCCCCATCGGCGGCGCGGATCCAGAGGCGCACAGAGTGCGCTTGACCAGCGAAATGCTTCCACAGGCCCCGGCCAGCACCTACGCTGACGCGACCGTTCAACCCGAGAGGCAGCCCGCATGACGCAGGATCGGACAGCGCCCGACGTGGTGAAGCTACGCATGAGGTACAAGCCCACCGAGAACATGCCCGCCAGCGAGTCGCTGTGGGCCGAGCCGGTCGAGGCAGACCAGGGTGGTGGCTCCTACCGCCTGCGGAACAGCTCGTTCGTCGTCCCGCTGGCGGCAGGGGACGTCGTACGCGCCGAGCAGGCGGGCGATGGCGAGCTCCAGGTGACCGGTCTGGTGGGTGCCTCGGGCTCGGTCCTCACCATGGTCGGCGCTCCGCCCGGCGCCGAGCTGGACCTGCAGCCGGTCGTCGAGGCCTGGTCGGCAGGTGGCGCGTTGTGGACGGAGAACAAGAACGGGCTGCTGGTGACGGTGTGGCCTGAGCAGCTGCGCCTCGAGGCGATCGAGTCGGTGGTCCAACCGACCCTGTCGCTGGGCCTGGCCTGGCTGGCCACGGCGTTCCCGTCGGTCAGGGTCGCGGAGTACATGCCGGAGGTGGACTTCGAGCTCCAGCGTGTGGTGGTCGAGCCGGTCGAGGAGACCGACGACGAGGAGTGAGCTGGCGCCGTCGCGCCGGCGGAGGACTCCCACCTTGCTCCTGAGCGACTTCACCCCGATGGGCTGATGCCCGTCGCGGGAGGTGAGGGCCATCGTGAGCATGCCCTTTCCATGGTCGAGGGGGACCGTCGGTCCACCCGCCGCGGCAGGGCCCTCATTCAGGGGGTTCGTGATGACCGCCAGCGCGTCGGCTCCGCTTCGCTCGACGATTCCTGCCCGGTTGGACAGACTGAGCTGGAGTCCCTTCCACACCCGGATGGTCGCCGGCCTCGGCGCGGCCTGGATCCTGGACGGGCTGCAGATCACCATCGCCAGCTCGGTGACGGGGGTGCTCTCGAGCCCGAAGACGCTCGGCATGACCTCGAGCGAGATCGGGTTGATCGCGTCGGTCTACCTGGTCGGCGAAGTGATCGGCGCCCTGTACTTCGGGCGGATGTCGGACCGGATCGGCCGCAAGCGCCTGTTGATCATGACGTTGTTGCTGTACCTGCTCGGCACCGGCGCCGCGGCGTTCGTCACGGGTCACCACCACGGCTGGCTGCTCTTCTTCTACGCCACCAGATTCGTCGCCGGCATGGGGATCGGAGGTCAGTACGCCGCCATCAACTCGGCCATCGACGAGATGATGCCGTCCAAGTACCGCGGACGCGTCGACATCTGGATCAACGGCACCTACTGGGCCGGCGCGATCATCGGCTCGTTCGTTTCGCTGATCTTCCTCAATGCCTTCGCCATCAACGTGGGCTGGCGGCTTGCCTTCCTGATGGGCCCGGTGCTGGCGCTGATCGTGATCGTCGTCGGCCGCACGCTCCCGGAGAGTCCACGGTGGCTGATGACGCACGGCCGCGTCGAGGAGGCGGAGCGCGAGCTGGCCAAGATCGAGGACGCCGTCCGCGAGTCGGGCGGTGAGCTGACACCGGTCGACGACAGCCAGGCGATCAGCCTGGTCCCGGAGGAGCAGTACGGCTACCTGGTCTTCCTGCGCCTGGTGTTCCACCAGTACCCGAAGCGGGCGATCCTCGGTGCCTCGCTGATGATCACCCAGTCCTTCCTCTACAACGCCATCTTCTTCACCTACGCCCTGGTGCTCGTCAACTTCTACGGCGTGAGCGCCACCAAGGTGCCGATCTACGGCCTGGCGTTCTCCATCGGCAACCTGCTCGGGCCGCTGCTCCTCGGTCGGCTCTTCGACACCATCGGGCGGAAGCCGATGATCGCGGGCACCTACCTCCTCTCCGGCGGGATGCTGCTGGTCAGCGCGTGGCTCTTCGGAGCCGACAAGCTGAATGCGACGACCCAGACCCTGACGTGGGTGGTGATCTTCTTCTTCGCCTCGGCCGGCGCCAGCGCGGCGTACCTCACGGTGAGCGAGACCTGGCCGATCGAGATCCGAGCCGAGGCGATCGCCGTCTTCTTCGCGATCGCGCAGATCTTCGGTGCCCTGGGTGCACTGTTCTACGGCATCCTGATCGGCGACGGCCAGAGCCGCACCGGGATGGTGTGGGGTTACGTCATCGGCGGCCTGATCATGATGGCCGGCGGACTGGTCGAGCTCCTCATCGGGATCAAGGCCGAGGGCCAGTCGCTGGAGACGGTGACCAAGCCGCTCACGTCGGTGGCGGACGCCGGTAGCTGACACGCGGGATGGCGTCCAGAACGGAGAACCGCGTCGTCAACCTGGCCGGACTCGTCCAGGGCATCACCCTGGTGACGTTCCCGGCCGCGGGCACGATCTTCACCGACCCCACCGAGTACGACCTCAGCAACACCCAGTACGGCGCCATGTTCCTGCCGCAGGTGCTGACCGCCATCGTCACCTCGCTCCTCGGCGCCCAGCTGGCTCGCCGGTTCAGCAGCAAGCGGGTTCTGCTGCTCGGGCTGACCGCGAACATCTGCTCGATGCTGGTCCTCGTCCTCACCACCGCTTTCGAGGGCGACCCCGCGGCGTATCCCTTGTTGTTGGTGGCCACCGGGCTCCTGGGGGCGGGCTTCGGGCTGACCGTGCCGGTGCTCAACACCTACGCCGCAGCCTTCCAGCCCGACCGAGCCGACCGCGCGGTCCTCACCCTCAACGCGCTGCTCGGGCTGGGCACGGCGCTGGCTCCCGTCTTCGTCGCCGTCTTCGTCGGCCTCGGCTTCTGGTGGGGGCTCCCGGTCCTGTCGACCATCCTGCTGGTCCTGCTGCTCCTGGCTGCCGCACGGCTGCCGTTGCGCGTCGAGACGGCTGTCGCCGTTCGGGAACCGGCGGAACGCGGCGGCATCCCGTCACGGTTCTGGCTGTTCGCCGGGTTCGCCGTCCTCTACGGCATCTGCGAGACCATGAACGGGAACTGGTCGGAGCACGAGATGGCCTCGCTCGGCGCCTCGCCCACCCAGGCGGCGCTGGCCCTCACGGCCTTCTGGGCCATGGTCACGGTCGGCCGCCTGCTCTTCGCCGCGATCGGTCGTTGGCTGCCGCCACCGACCGTCTTCCGGGTGCTGCCGATCGTGCTGGTGGGCACGTTCGCCCTCACCGCCGCGTTGAGCGACGCCTCACCCGCAAGCGGGATCGTGGTCTTCGGCCTGGCCGGGCTGGGCTGCTCCGCCCTGCTGCCGTTGGTGATCAGCCTCGGCCAAGGCGCTCTTCCCCGGGTGTCGGCGGCGGTCGCGGGAGGCGTGATCGCGTTCTACCAGGTCGGGTACGGCGTCGCAGCCTTCGGAGTCGGCCCTCTCGTCGACCACGGCGTACCCCTGTCCGACCTGTACGGCTGGACGGCGGTCGCGGCCGCTGGTCTGGCTCTGCTGTCGTTCGCGATCACCCATGCCAGGAGGGCGTGACCCCTTGCCGCCAGCGGTGCGCAGGACGATCGTGGAGCTCAACGACACGACAGGAAGAGGGTGATCGCGATGCAGGCCAACGTAGGCGATCGGCTCGTCGTGGAGGGCCACACCGTGGGGTCGGCCCGCCACGAGGGGGAGATCCTCGAGGTGCGCGGAGAGGACGGCGCCCCGCCGTACCTCGTGCGTTGGGACGATGGGCACGAGGGCCTGACGTTCCCGGGGTCGGACGCGCACTGCACGCCGCCCGCGTGAGGGCGTCGCCGCGTGCTCGACACCGAGTGCAGCGGCGCCTCAACCGCGGGTTCGCCGGGGACATCGTCGGCGACCTGACCGACGATGTCTCTCGTCGATACCCGGAAGCTCGGCCTGCCTAGCTGTCCACGAGGACGGAAAGGGTAGAAGGGTAGAAGATCTCGATGGTAGATTATACCCATGGGACTCAACATCAAGAACGAGCGCGTGCACGACCTCGCGCGCGAGGCGGCCCGGTTGACCGGCAAGTCCCAGACGGGTGCCATCGAGGAGGCACTGGTGCGACTGCTGCGCGACTACGACGCCGACCCGGCTCGCGCGCGGATTGCAGCGAAGGTCGACCTGGTGCGCGGGGTCGTGGCGGCCTACCGGGCCGACCCCGGCAACGACGATCGAGAGATCGCACGGGTCGAGGACCTCTACGACGACGCGACCGGGCTGCCGCAGTGATCGTCGACTCATCGGCCCTGATGGCGATCGTGAACGACGAACCGGGGGCCGTGGGGCTGCTGCGTACGGCCGCGGAGGCGACGTGCCGGATGTCGGTGGCCACCTGGCTCGAGGTCTCGATCGTGGCCGACAGCCGTTCGGCCGCACACGGCGAGCGTCTCGACAAGATCATCGAGGCGCTCGAGATCGAGATCGTCCCCGTCTCGGCCAGACATGGTGCGGTAGCCCGCATCGCCCACCGCCGCTACGGCCGAGGCTCCGGCTCGTCCGCTCGGCTGAACTTCGGTGACTGCTTCGCCTACGCCCTTTCGGTCGAGACCGGCGAGCCTCTTCTCTTCACGGGCGACGACTTCGCGCAGACCGACGTGGCGCCGGCCGTGATCTCAGCCGGCTGAGGCCTCCGGTACTGCCCACCAGGTGTCCATCCGAGCGACGGCCGGTGCGTCGTGACCCTGCTCGAGGACCCGCGCGACGCGGAAGAGGTACGCCGCGATCCCGGCGGCGCCTTGCATCCACCCCGCGCCGGGCGGCAGGAGGGGGTCGGCATTGCGGTGCTCGACGAAGCGCCAGTAGACGTGGTCGCCGTCGCGGATCGAGCGTTCGGCGATCGCGTCGGCGAGGGTGACCGCGAAGGCGAGGTCCTCGTCGTTCCCGTGGCGTTGCCAGACGTTGAGCACCACGTCGCCGACGCCCGCCGTACCGCAGCAGCGCCCGTCGTTGTCCCAGAAGCCCGGGTGCCGGCGCTCCGGGATGCCCGAGGCGCGCAGCGAGTGGAGGCAGGCACGCTCCCAGTCGTACGGCGTGCTGCCGGCCACCGCCGGGACCCTCGCGCGATCGAGGGCGGCGAACAGCAGCGACGTGCCAGCCGGTCCGTGACACCAGGTGTAGGTGAAGGTGTCGAGATCCTCCACGCCGGGGATCCGGCGCGGGAGCCGGAGGCCCCCGTCGCTGGTGTCCCCGAGGGAGAGGAGGTGCTCGGCTCCGCGGGTGGCCTTCTCCACCAGGTCGGGTCGCCCGAGCGCCACGCCCGCCGCCGCGAGCGTGGCGGCGATGCCGGCCTGACCGTGCGACCAGTTCGGCATCTGCACGTCCTCCCCAAGAAGGAAGCGGAGCGGGACGAACGGCCAGTACACACCGGTGCCGCGCTCCTCGCCCTCGGACAGGAGCACGTCGGTGGCGTAGCCGGCCAGGTCGGTCGCGCCCGGCACGTCGTACCGGAGAGCCCAGAGGGCGCCGAGCAGCACGCTCGCGGTACCCAGGGTCGCGTCGTTGCAGCGCCCCTCCGCTACGGCGCGGGGCGGCGCCAGCCAGGTCGGCTGCCAGCCATCGGCGGTCGCCAGCTCGCGCAGCCGGGCGATGGCGAGATCGGCGCCAGGCGCGTCCAGGGCGATGAGTGCCCCGATCGTCGCCACCAGCCCGTTGAAGTAGTCGTACTCGGTGGTGTCGGGGACCCGGCCTACCAGCGTCGCGGCGATCTCGTCCCCAAGGACCCGCTCGTCGGTCGTGAGGTCCCGCGCGACCCGGATCTCCGACAGCACGTGTGCCAGCCCCGCGATGCCGGAGTGCAGGCCGTAGCCGAACTCCCCGGGCTCCTCCTCGCTCGGGTACTCCGGGAGCCAGAGTCCGTCCGCGTTGCGACGTACCTGGTCGAGCACCCACGCCCAGGCCGACTCGGCCAGCGCCCGGTAGGTCCGCGGTTCTGCCACCCGACGATCGTGCCACGACGCGGCAGTGCGCCGCCCATGACCGGTCTCGTCAGGCCGCAGCCGGGCATCTCGCCCTGACACGGCCGTCGCTCAATCGCCGGGACCGGGCACCGGCTGGGCGCTCAGTCCAGCGCGCTGAGGTCCGGCGGCACGTCGACGGCGTACGCCTGCAGGACCGACAGCGGCACCACCTCGAGCGCGCGCTCGTTGGTCGACGCGAGGACGACGGGCGGGGCGACGCCGTCGCGGTGGGCCTGGAGCCACCGCACGGCCACCACGCACCACCGGTCGCCCGGCCGCAGCCCGGGGAAGGAGTACGCCGGCATCGGCGTCGTCAGGTCGTTCCCGACCGAGAGCTGGTGCTCGAGGAACTCCTCGGTCACCACCGCGCACACCGCGTGCAGCCCGGCGTCCTCCTCACCGCACGAGCAGAACCCGTCGCGATAGAACCCGGTCATCGGGTCGCCACCGCAGGCCTCGAGGGGCTCGCCGAGGACGTTGAGCTCGCTGGTAGAACCGGGCATGGCCAGCATCATGCCGGTCTCCGCGACCTCGCCCGCGAGAGGGTCTGAACCGCGCGGGCGGTCGGAGGCGCGACCTGGCGTGGGTGGACCAGGCGGGCTGGCCGATCGGTCGGAGAAGGACCGGCTGTACGTCGCCCGGGCGGACGGCAGCAAGGTCGGCTACTGGGACCTGCTCACCGACGAGGCACACCCCGAGACGCCTGGCCTCGCCGACCTGCTGGCCGCTGCGGTGACCAGCTCGAGCTGGCCGCAGCCGAATGCCCTCGCACCCCAGGGCAACTCCGTCGAAGCTGCCGCCTGGCGGCCGTAGCCCCGGTTGCCGGCCCCGCCGCCGCCCGCCTGACGCGTTGTCGCCGAGGACGCCGCGGGTGGACACTCTGAGGCGCGAGCTCGGGCGCACCGACCGTGCGAGGTGCCCATGGCTGCTGTCGATCGAGTGCCGCGCGACGACCGGGTGCTGCCGTTCACCCGGGGGCTGTCGCTCTTCATCGTCCCGTTCCTGGTCGTCGCGTGGGTGATCCTCTACCTGTTCCCCGCGCGCACCGCACAGATCTGGGCGTGGGCGATCCCGTCGACGATGACGTCGATGGTGCTGGCGTCGGCGTACCTCGGCGGCGCCTACTTCTTCGTCCGCGTCGTGGGTGAGCGGCACTGGCACCACACCGGCACCGGGTTCCTGGCGGTGACGACGTTCGCCGGCCTGCTCGCCATCGCGACGCTCCTGCACTGGGACAAGTTCCTCCACCACCACGTCGCGTTCTGGCTGTGGGCGGCGCTCTACTTCACGACCCCGTTCCTGGTGTTCGGCGCCTGGCTCGCCAATCGGAGGTACGCCGCACCGCCGGCCGCCGACGACGTGTTGCTGCGCCCGGTGGAGCGCACCCTCGTCGCGATCGTCGGCCTCGCCGCGCTGGCGCAGGGGATCGTGATGTTCCTGGTGCCGAGCGCCGTCATCGACCTGTGGCCGTGGGCGCTGACACCCCTGACCTGCCGGGTCATGGCGGCGGTCTTCTGCCTCGGTGGCGCGGGTGCGGCGCACCTGGCTGGATGCCCGGTGGACCTCGCTGCGCCTGATGCTCCAGGTCGAGGTCGTGATGCTCGGGCTCATCCTCGTGGCGGCGGTGCGGGCGCGCGACGAGATGATCAGCGGCCGGGCGCTGACCTGGCCGCTGCTGGTCGGCCTCCTGCTGGTGCTGGCCGGATCGGCCTATCTCTGGGTCACCTACGAGGTCCGCGCGCGGCGGGTCGTGCCGGCCGCCTGAGTCACGCGGCCGGTGGGAGCAGTACGCCGAAACCGGCGACCGCCAGCCGGAGCAGCACCTGCCCCGGCGCCAGCAGGTCGGCGATGCGCGCGGCGCTGAGGACCTCGAGCTCGGCCAGCCGCTCGTCGTACGCCGCAGGACCGGCGAGGCGGGCCGCCTGCAGCTCGGTGGTGTTGTGCCACACCTTGAGCCGCGCCTCGCGCAGGAACCGTCTGGACGCCACCCGGTTCAGGGGCTGCAGCGCGCGGTCCAGCAAGGAGCGCGTGGACCTGGTGGCGAGCTGGTCGTCCTCGGCCGCGACACGGCCCGCGAGCACGCCGTCGATGCGCTCGTGGTCGCGGCGACGCCGCTCCATCAGCAGTGGGTCGTCGAAGTCCTCGTCGGTGATGACCGCGAGCAGCGCCTGGGGAAGGTCGTAGTTGACGTGGGCGTTGATGCCGAGCAGGACCAGGCGCAGGGCCGGTACGTCGTGCGGCGCGTCGAAGGCGAGCCGCCACGGCCGGGACGGGGTACCGCCGGACAGGTGCAGGTCGAGGGCGGTGAGGTAGAGCTCGGCGAAAGCGACGTCCCAGCGTTCCACCCACGCCGCATCCTCGAACAGGCCACCGTCGACGGCCTTCCCGACCGCGAGCGTCGTGCGCTGGTAGGTGCCCAGGAACTCGCGCAGCGGCTCCTGCTCGGCGGTCAGCGCCTCCTGCCGCGACTGCATCGTCGCGACGACGGCGTCCACCGCACCGGCCATGCGGCCACTGTCCCGCTGACGGCCACGCGGCGCCAGGGCTCAGGCCGCTGAGATCTCCACGTGCTGGGGGTAGAACGCGACGTGGTTCGCGATCTCCGACACCGCGTCATAGGGCGCGACGTAGGTCCACACCGCATCCGCGACGACCGTGTCGCCGTCGGCGAGCGAGTAGTACGACGCGTCGCCCTTGAACGGGCAGTACGTCTCGTGCGACGACGGCCGCAGGGCGTCCGCTTCGACGGCGTCGAGCGGCAGGTAGAAGACGGGCGGATAGCTCGCCTCCTGGAGCACGAGCGCCCGCTCTGTCTTCGCGATCGTGCGCCCGCCGAGGCGGACGGTGACCGTCGTGTCGGCGGGGGTGACGGTGATCGGGTGGTCCGGACCCGGGATGAGGACCTGCTTCTCGGTCATGTCAGGGGCAACCCGCCGGGGCGGCGTCGGATTCCCGACTGCCCGGTCGCGGCCCGGTCGATCTCCGTCGGTCGTCGAAACTCGCGGCGCCGCGCGCCCTGGATCGAGTGCACACAACGGCGTCGAGTGGCACGATCCGCTCATGCCCCGTCGTACGCCGCTCCGCCGCGCTGCCCTCGTGACCATCCTCGCCTCGCTGGCTCTCGCCCTGGCCACCCTGACGGTGGTCCAGTCGTCCACGACCTCGGCCTCGGCAGCAGCGGTGGACCCGTTCACGGTCCGGCCCGGCACCACCCAGCTCGAGGTGCTCGACGCCACCACCCTGGTGGGCGACCAGCTCGAGCTGGTCCGCGACGGGACCGTCGTCGACACCGGCATCGTCGACAGCCAGGGCAGCCTGATGTGGCGCCAGATCCGCCCCGGGTCCTACACCGTGCGCACGACCGCGCCCGCCACGGCTTTCGAGTCGACCCCAGCCCAGGTGACCGCCTTCAGCGCGGCGGCTCCCGACCAGTCGTTCTACAGCGGCCAGACGCTCCACGCCGGGTTCAACTTCATCGAGACCCGCGACGGTACGACGCTGTCGGCGAACGTCGTGCTACCCAACGCGGCGTTCTTCGGCGCCGGGCCGTACCCGACGGTCGTGGAGTACAGCGGCTACGACCCGAGCAACCCGCGTGAGACGGCCTTCCCGTCGGTGTTCACCAACCTGGGCTACGCCTATGTCGGCGTGAACATCCGCGGCACCGGCTGCTCCGGCGGCTCCTTCCTGCCCTTCGAGCCGGTGCAGAGCCTCGACGGGTACGACGCGATCGAGGCAGTCGCCGCCCAGAGCTGGGTGAAGGGGAAGGTCGGCATGGTCGGCATCTCCTATCCCGGCATCGAGCAGCTCTACGTCGCGCGCACGACGCCGCCGCACCTCGCGGCGATCACGCCGCTGTCGGTCATCGACGACACCTACCGCGGCACGCTCTGGCCGGGAGGCATCCTCAACACCGGCTTTGCGACGCCGTGGGCGACCGACCGTGCACACCAGGCCGCGCCGTACGGCGAGGGCTGGGAGCACGACCCCGACCCCGCCAACCCCGGCGCCAACGCGACCTGTGACGCCAACCAGCTGGTCCGGCTCCAGAACCCCGACCCGGTCTCCTTGATCGAGGACAACCCGTTCTACAACAAGACCTACTACCAGCAGATCGACCCGAGCCGCTTCGTGCACAGGATCAACGTGCCCGTCTACATCGCGGGCGCCTGGCAGGACGAGCAGACCGGCGGGCACTTCCCGGAGTTCCTCAACCGCTTCACCCACGCGCCACACGTGTTCGCGACGATGAGCAACGGCTCCCACACCGAGTCGCTCAGCCTGGGTGAGTTCGGCCGGTACGCCGACTTCCTCGACTTCTACGTCGCCCACCGGATCCCCACCGGTGGCAAGACGTTCGTCGGGCCACAGCTCGTCCAGAGCCTGACCGGGATGACCAACCTCCACCTGACGCAGCAGCCCAGCTACGCCGGGCTGACGTTCGCGCAGGCCAAGAAGAAGTTCAACGCGTCGGGGAAGGTGCGGATCCTCTTCGAGGAGGGCGACTCCCCCGACCAGGCGTCGGGCGCACCGGCTCCGCGCTTCGTGCGCACCTTCCGCTCCTGGCCGATCCCGCAGGCCACGACGATGCGCCTGTTCCTCGGCCGCCACGGCCGGCTCTCGAGGAGCAGGGAGTCGGCTGTGCCGCGGTCGTTCTCCGCCGACCCCTCCGCTCTCCCTGCCACCGACTACCACGGGTCCAGCAGCGCGATCTGGGGCGCCGCACCCGGCGTACAACTGGAAGCAGATCCCGAAGGGCACGGGCATCGGCTGGATCTCCGCGCCGCTGAAGAGCAACCTCGTCTCGATCGGCACCGGCTCGGTCGACGTCTGGGTGAAGTCGTCGACCAAGGACGTCGACCTCGAGGCGACGCTGAGCGACGTCCGGCGCAACGGCCGCGAGGTCTACGTCCAGAGCGGATGGCTGCGCGCCAGCCATCGCAAGCTGATCGAGTCGCAGTCGACGGCCACCAAGCCGGTGCACACGGACCTGGAGGCCGACGCGAGGCCGATGCCGAAGGGCACGTACCGCCTGCTCCGGATCCCGATCCTGCCGTTCGCGCAGCCGTTCCGTGCCGGCGACCGGATCCGGATCACGCTGGACGCACCGGGCGGCGCCAAGCCGCTGTGGGCCTTCGACACCCTCGACCACGGCCAGCGGGTCACGATCGCCTCCGACCGGCGGCATCAGTCGTCCTTCGCGTTCTCGGTGGTGCCGCACGTCGCCATCCCCCGGAGCGCCCCGCCCTGTCGCTCGCTGCGGTCGCAGCCCTGCCGTACCTACGGAGGCTGACCCGGCGCCGACGGCCCGGGCCTGGCCACACGGCGACGGCAAAACCTCACGGATTCGCAGGACACGCCCGTCTCGGCCGAGTAGAAAAGCGGTGGAGCCCGCCCTGATGGGAGCCGCGGCAGTGCGGCCTGCCAGTGGGTAAAGGAACTCACGTGGCCCCCATGGGTCAGGCTTTTTGACTGCCATCGTGGCTACCATTTCCTCAACATCTGGGGGGGTGTGACGAATGGCCGAGTCCGACAAAGTCGTGAACGCCGTCATGCGGGCGACAGGCGAGTCCTACGGGCTCGTCTCCGAGCTCTGCATGGTGGCGCACGAGACGGTCGACGAATGTGTGACTGACGACATCTCGGTAGTGGCTCCGCCGCTCGTGATCGGACGCCTCGGCTGTCCGGTGCTCGACCGGTTGCTGCTGCGGCTCGGCGACGGGCAGTGGCAGCTACCGGAGAGCGTCGACGTGACCGAGGCCGAGCTCTCGCTGTCCCTGATGCTGCCGATCGAGACCATTGCGCGCTACCCGATGATCGGCCGCTTCGGCCTCCTCGCCCGCTGCATGGACCGGTTGCTGATCCCCGACGACGACGCCGAGCGTTCGCTGAAGATCCTCGACGCGTGGCTGATGACCTTCGAACCGAGCGCCGAGGGCACACCCGCTCCCTACCCGGTCTGGGCGCTGCCCGGCCGCGACGCGTTCGAGGGCTGGTTGCTCGCGCGCCTCGACCTCCTGCACCAGCTCGGGTACGCCGTACGCCTGGCCAACGAGGAGATGGACGGCGTGCGCGGCCAGCAGCACATGTTCGTCGACGGCCGGCGTGCCGACCTGCTCTTCCGGTTCACCGCCGACTGTGACAAGGGCAGGGCCGACGACTGGTTGGTCCTGGAGACCAAGACCACCGCGGTCGGCATCGGCGCGCTCGACCAGCTCGCCCTGTCGGTGGACTGGCTCCGGGCGGAGTGCCGGCCCGGCGCGGTCCACGGCATGCTCGTCGCCGACGGGCTCAGCCTCGAGGTCGAGCGCGGCCTGCGCGAGCTCCGCTTCGACTACCAGTCGATGGCGGCCCTCGGCTACCGCCGGTGGGTGCGCCAGCACTCTCCCCTGCACCCGGAGGCCCACGCGCGACGTCGCTACGATCAACTACCCACAGAACTTGTCGGCGCGCGCCCTGGTGGCTGCGCTTCGCTGAGAGATCTCCCTACAGGAGAAAGCCCCCGCCGGTACCCCATGACTGGCGGGGGTTTCTCATGCCCGTCGGACATTTTGTCGCAGTCGTTCGTCCACATCCGGCTCTGCCGTCGAGCCGCCCGCGTTCCTAGCGTGAAGACGTCGCTCGGGACCGGGCGCGGAACGGAGGCAGGACGATGAACGGGACGGTGCAGGACCAGGCAGTGCAGCGTGTCGGAACGTGGCGCGACGACTGGCCCGTGGCCGTGGTCGCCGCGGGTGCGGCGGCGCTGGTCTGGGTCGGGGGAACGGTGGCCGGCGTGGACGTGGCGGTGAGATCGGGGTCGGGGACCCGCGAGATCGGACTGGTGTCGGTGATCGTCACCACGGTGGTGGTGGCCGTGGCCGCAGCCGGGCTGCTGCGCGTCCTGGAGCGTCGTACGCCGGCGGCACGCCGCGTCTGGACCGGGATCGCGCTGGCCGTGTGGGTCGTGTCCCTCGCCGGACCGGCCGGCGCCCGGACCCTGTCGGCGGGGCTGACCCTGGCTGCGATGCACCTGGTGGTGGGCGCCGTGGTGATCGTGGGGCTCCGCCGCCGCCACGCGGACCGCGTAGCGTGACCGCCGTGCGGAACCGGCTCGGCTGTTCGTGGCAGCGCAACGCCTCGGTGCTGCTGTGGACCCCGGTGCTGCTCCTCGGGCCACTGCTCGACGTGCACGGGAGCGCGGGCGACGTCGTCTTCCAGGTGGCGATGATCCTCGTGATCGCCGCCTCGGCGGTGACGGCGGCCCTGCTCGGTGGACCGCCGTGGCGCGACCCGCGGGCCTACGTCGCGCTGTCGACGCTGGTGGCCGCGACCTTCGCCGGCGCCACCCACGGCAGCAGCCAGTGGCTGCCCACCTGGGTGCTCGCTGGCCAACGCGTTGGCGGCCGTGCTCCGCGGGCGCTGGCTGGTGGTCGCCATCCCGGTCGTCGCGGCCGCCTCGATGTGGGCCGCGTGGGCGGTCACCCCGCACGACGCGAGCCGGATGTGGACCGAGGGCTTCGTGGTGCTGCTGGCCGGCGTGGCGAACGCGGCCTTCACCGCGCTGCTCGACACGGTGGCCGAGCTCCGTCGTACCCGGGCGGAGCTGGCGCGCGTCGCCGTGGCCGAGGAGCGCGAGCGGTTCTCCCGCGACCTGCACGACCTGCTCGGCCACACGCTCTCGGTGATGGTGGTCAAGGCCCAGGCCGTACGCCGGCTGGCGGCGCAGGACCCCGACGCGGCGGCGGCACACGCGGCCGACATCGAGCAGATCGGCCGGCAGGCGCTGGTCGACGTACGGCAGGCGGTGGACGCGATGCGCGCGCCCACCCTGGCCGAGGAGCTGGACGGGGCGCGGCGGGCGCTCGACGCGGCCGGGATCGTGACCACGGTCGAGGAGTCGGTGGCGCCTCCGTCGGATGCGGACGAGGTCCTGGCCTGGGTGGTGCGGGAGGGCGCGACCAACGTGCTGCGGCACTCCGGCGCGAGTGCCTGCCGGATCGCTCTGACCGACCTGGGCGGACGGATCGCACTGACCATCGCCGACGACGGAGTGGGCGGGCCCACCGCTCCGGCGCTTCCGGACCGGTGGACTGGAAGGTCTGCGCGACCGTGTGGTGTCGGCGGGCGGGGTGCTCGACGTGGTGCCGGCGACGAGGGGTTCCGGCTGGTGGCCACCCTCCCGGAGGCAGCGCGTGATCCGCGTGTTGCTGGCGGAGGACCAGGCGATGATGCGCGGGGCCCTCGCCGTCCTCCTCGACCTCGAGGACGACCTCGAGGTGGTGGCGCAGGTCTCCGACGGGGCCGAGATCGTGCCGACGGCCGTGGAAGTCCAGCCCGACGTGGCACTGCTCGACATCGAGCTCCCCCACGTGTCGGGTCTCGAGCGCGGCTGCCCTGCTCGCCGAGGCGCTGCCTGCGTGCCGCGTGGTGATGGTCACGACCTTCGGGCGACCCGGCTATCTCCAGCGGGCGATGGCCGCGGGCGCGGCCGGGTTCCTGGTCAAGGACGGGCCGGTGGAGGGGTTGGCCGAGGCGATCCGGAAGGTGGCCGGCGGTGCGACGTGGTCGACCCCGAGCTCGCGGGGAAGGCGCTGCGGACCGCGGTCAGCCCGCTGACGCCGCGCGAGCGCGACGTGCTGGCCGCCGCCGAGGACGGCGCCACCGTCGCCGACATCGCCGCGCGACTGCACCTCTCCGCGAGCACGGTGCGCAACTACCTCTCCGACGCGATCGGCAAGACCGGGACCCGCAACCGGACCGAGGCTGCCCTGCTCGCGCGTCGTAACGGTTGGCTCTGAGTCCTCGGCTCGGTCAGGGCGCCAGCGAGAGCAGGTACGCCGCGAACCCGGCGGGCGCGCGGCCACCGAGGCGGCCCGAGGTGAGGACCGGCATCCGGGACGTCGCCGCCCAGCTCACCCCCAGCGCCTTGATCCGCCCGACGAGATCGACGTCCTCCCCGTCGGCGACGTCGCGGAACCCGCCCGCCGCGTCGTACACGGCGAGGGTGAAGCCGAGGTTGGCGCCGTGGATGTAGGGATGTCCGTCGCGCAGGCGGTGCCGCGACCACCAGTGGGCCAGCCGGCCGGGTTCCAGGTCCTGCGGATCGGGGCGGACGGTACCGAGGACGAGCCGCGAGCCGCTGTCGGCGAGCTCCAGCTGCGTGTGCAGCCAGTGGGTCGGGACCTCGCTGTCGGCGTCGGTGCAGGCGACCCAGGTGCGTGCGGGGTCGGAGGGATGCGAGCTCCGCGCGTCCTCGATGCCGAGGCGGCGCGCCGTACCGACACAGCCCCGCTGGGCCTCCACGGCGTGCACGGCCGGGAAGCGGGCGACGACCTCGGACGAGCCGTCGGTGCAGCCGTCCAGGACGACCGTGACGGAGCACGCGAGCCGGGGCCGACGGAGCCGGGCGTGTCTCAGGCTCGACTCGATCGCTGTCAGCTGCCGGCCGAGCAGGCGACGTTCGTCGTGAGCGGGGACGACGACGTACACCTGCTCGATCGGCCCGCTCGTCATCGGTCGTACGCCGGCCACGTCGCCGCATGGACACGGAGCTCGACGTCGCGGTCGGTGTAACGCGCCTGGAGCGGCGGGACCGGTCCCTCCGCGAACCGTCGGTGCACCTCGTCGGCGTTCATCACCCAGCCCTGGACGCGATGCCGCCAGTGGCACAGCACGACGACGCCGTCCGCGGACAGGGACCCGGCGACGCGCTCGACCAGTCGGTCGAGCGCCGCAGGGCTGAGGAAGTAGCCGACCTCGGAGATCACCACGAGGTCGAAGGAACCCTCCGGCCAGTCGCGCGAGACGTCGACGCGCGGCGAGGGTGACGCCCGGCCGGTCGCCCAGGCGCCGACGCGCTGCGTCGAGCGCCGTCGGCGAGGCATCGACGCCGAGGACGGAGTCGGCTCTCTCGGACAAGTCCTCCGTGAGTGCGCCGGTGGAGCACCCGACCTCGAGGGCACTGGGGAATCGGGCGCGAGGCAGCGCGGCGAGCAGGAGGTCGCGCTTGCGACGCTCGTACCACCGCGAGTCGACCCCCCAGGGGTCCTCGGCGTCGCGATGGATCTCGTCCAGCTCGTCGTCCCTCGACTCGACGCCGGGCGTGACCACGAACCACTCGTGGTCACCGGCGAAGTGTGCGAGGAAGTCGGCGTCCAGAAGAGTCTCGTCACCGGGCGCCGACGAGAGCGGCGCCACCTGGCTGGCATGGGCGGCCACGGCCCGACGCTTCGCGGCGCGTGCCTCGGGCGCGAGGGCGAACGGCCGGAACGTCGCCACCCTCGGATCGTCGGCGGTGGCCCAGTGCCAGAACCACACCGGGAACTGCCAGTGCTCGGCCTCGCAACGACGGGCCGCGGTGGCCGCGGCCCGGCCCACAGCCTCGTGGTCGGGGTGACCGTCCTCGGTCCACGTGGAGGCGAGCACCGTGTCTCGGCCGTCGCCGACCAGGTCCACGAGCGCAGTGGTCACGGCGGCGACCTGGTCGGCGAGGGCACCGTCGGGCAGCCCGAGCCGGGTGAGCGAGCCTGCGGCGACGCCCAGCCGGGCGGCCGCCTCGGCGTACTCCTCGGCCCGCCGGGCCGCGAGCACCTCGGGGGAATGAGTCGGCGACCGCTCGTGGCTGCCGTCGCCGTCGCTCGCGCAGACGAGGTGGACGTCGACCCCGGCAGCGGTCGCCGAGGCGATGAGCCCACCGGCTCCGAGGGACTCGTCGTCGGGGTGCGCGGAGACGACGACGAGCCGGCGTACGGCGTGCAGGGTCGCAGGTTCGCGACCCGCCACGGTCAGCCCCGCGGTCCAGACCTCCGCCTTGGTGCCCGGGCCCGGGGCCGTGAAGTCGTGGGGAAGGCGGCTCACCACCAGCGCCAGCCGGGGTCGTCGCCGAGCACCTGTGCGCCCTGCCGGGAGAGGTCGCGCTCGGCGTGGTGCTGGCGGAGGTAGACGGTGAGGTCGGCGACCCGTCGCGCGTGGTCCTCGTCGCCGGTCAGCGGTGCCGGGCCGAGCGCATGGCCGACCCGGTGCTGGATCTCCTCGGCCGCGTCGGCCACCACCTGCCGAGCGCGCTGGGCGACGAGCACCGCCTCATCGGGGCTGGTGTCAGGGTCGTCGGCGACGGCGGCGGCTTCGGCCAGGACGGCGCGCGCCCGGGCGAGCGCGGTGTCGACGGCGCCGAGGTGGAGCAGGGCGATCTGGTCCGGCTCGCGTCTGGCGGCGGCGGCGCGCAGCGTGCGCGCGAGCGCCACGGACGCGCCGTACCAGATCGCGGCAACGCCGACGCCGCCCCACGCGAACCCTGGTCGGGTGAGGTACCACTGGGTCAGGCCGACCTGGACCGCGGGAACGGCGTCGAGTGCCAGTGAGGTGCTCCGGACCTGGGCCAGCCCCCGGGCGGCCCACTCGGCTGACTGGCCGGTCTCGCTCGCGTCCGTCGACACTCCGGGGTCGGCCAGGTCGATGGCGAAGAGACCGCGCTGCTCGTCGTCGACCCAGGCGGTGATGAGGGCATGGGTGGCGCGGCCGGCCAGCGAGCACCACGGCTTGACGCCGCTGAGCGTCCAGGCGCCGTCGGCCTCGGTCGCGTGCAGTCGCCCGCCGCCCTCGGCGGCGTACACCTGCCAGAGCCGGGCGGCGCTCCAGCTCGGTGAGCTGCGGTGCCAGTCCTCGTCGCCGACCTGGCCGTGGCGACGGGCCTCGCGGAGGATCGAGAGCGCGTCGAGGTGCGGCTCCGTGACCCGGGCGACGGTGAGGTCGATCGCGCCGAGGCTGGCCAGCGACTCCCACAGGGTGAGCGTGTCGCCCTGCATCGGGAGTGGCACCCACGGGCCGAGGTCACTGGCGACCTGGAGCGCGCTGGTCAGGTCCGGAGCTCCGTGCGCGGGAACCGCGGCGCGGGCGCGTTCGGCGGCCTGGCGGGGGAGCGGCCCTGCCGCCTCCCGCCGTAGTGAGACGGCCTCCGTCGGCACTGTGACCTCCCTTCGGTCGACGGTCGCTCTCACGGTAGGGGTTGCCGGGGTGGTCAGTGACCATCCCTAGGGGTGGTCGCCCATCGCCCCTCAGGGAACCGCTCAGCGCCGGAGGAAGCGGAAGCGCGACCGCCAGCGCTGCCAGCCCAGGGCGAGCCGCCAGCCGAGGAAGAGGGCGCCCAGCACGAGCAGCGCCACGATGATGAACGACAGCGCCACGCCCCTCCCGAGCGAGGCGCGCACGACCATCCCGATGACGACCGTCCACAGCCACACGCGTACGCCGGCGCGCAGGCTCAGCGGGTCGGTCCGGGTGAAGGCGCTGAGGGCGAGGGCGAGCGCCGTACCGAGGAGGAACGGCCACGCGGTGTGCCAGATGCCCTGCAGCCCGGCCGACTCGTGGTGGTTGGAACGGCCGACGGCGGCGAAGACGAGCACGACCAGGACGTCGGCGACGACGGCGATCGGCCAGGCGTTCTTGCGAATGTTCGAGGGCACGGCCGGAGTCTTCCACGGGGTGGGCGGCACTCGGCGGCCGGGCTCAGTAGCCGACGAGGTGGGGGGTGGCGCTGACGACCTGGAGGTCGACCGGGGCGCCGGGCACGGTCAGGGTGTCCGGGATGGTGCGCCAGGGTCCGTCGCCGACGCGGTACCGGCCTGTGTACGTCGTGTCGACGCTGGGCCGCACCGTGCCGACGCGGAGGTAGCGGTAGGTCACGCGCAGGTCGGGGTACGCCGCGCCGGGGTCGGTGGTGGTCAGGTGTCCGTCTGGGGCACCGGAGTCGAAGTTCCAGCGGTACTCGGTCGGCGTCGCCTCGATCGTGACCGGCTGGCCGATCAGGGTGACCGTCTGCGTCGTGGGGTGGGTGTTGGTCGTGTAGAAGTTCGTGTCGAAGTTGACCAAGGTCCGGCCCTTGGGCGGTTGCACGACGAGTGGTGACGGCGGCCAGGCCAGGCGTTCGAAGGCGTGCTGCACCGCCCCGGGCGTGATCCCACCGAGGCGCTCGGCCTCCCGGTCGGTGAGGCAGGCCTGCCAGTCGAGGGGCTCGGGGTTGTTGTCCTCGTAGACGTTGAAGAGGTTCCCCTCGTGGCCCTCGATGTTGCAGCGGCCCGGCTCCGCGCACAGCGCCCCGCCGCCGATCTCGCACGCCGGCCGGATCGAGTAGGTGTGGTCGGAGTGCGACGCGATGTACCCGTTCGTCTCGCCCCCGGACTTGATGCAGCCTGACTGACCTGCGCCCAGGTTCCACCGCCTGAGCACTGACATCCGACGTCGTCGGCGGCTGCCATTGATGCCGAGAGCGAGAGCCGGCAAAGACCAATGTGGCCAGAGACGATCGCCGCAAGTGCCTGTTCATGAGGCGACCTGCACGAGACGTCACGAGCCACGTGTCCGCTTGTTGCGTGAGAGTCTCAATTGGAAGTGATCGGCCGCCAGCAAGTCTTGACGGAGGCCCGACGGAAGACTCCTGTAGCTCGTTGGAGCTGAATCCGTCGTGACTGCGAACACGACGACCGCCACACGTGTGGCCCGCTCGAAGCGATCGACAGCATGTGCTCCAGCCCTTCAGTGCGATGAATCCCGCCATGCGAGTAGATACCGCGTGACGATGCGAGCCAGCTGGTTGCAGCCTTGCAGTCCTCGACTCATGCGCGAGATACGCGTGCGGTCTCCCCGGTGTTCTGCATCGGGTGCTTCTCGCATCGGCCCAGCGCTGGATGAAGTGCTGCGCGCTCTCGTGCGCCGGTGGGTCGCTGGTCGCGATGGAGTGGGGCGCACTCTGGACGGGCGGGTCGGCGACGGACGAGTCGTCGCCGCACCCGGCGAGGAGAGCGGGCAGCAGGAGGGCGGGCACGGCCAACAAGCCGGCCAGACTGCGACGTAGCGCCATCGCGGTGCCTCCCGAGCGGATGCCATCGATCCCCTCCACCGTACCGACTTCACGCCTTCCTGGCACCCGCCTCCGGTGGCGTTGTGGACGACGGCATGCCGGGTCACGCAGGACTCACGCCGGCTCGGCCAGGAGGTCGTCGGCCGCGATCGGGAGTACGTCGTGGTCGTGGGCCAGATGGACCACGTCGATGGCTGCCGCAGACCGACGTCCCGCCTCGTGCAGCGCCCGCGCCCAGGCCCGGTCGGTGGTGTCGGGTGGACCGCCTCCGGGTCGCGAGCGCAGGAAGGCGAAGCGCAACCCGGGCTGGGCGAGGTGCTCGAGGACCCGCGCGAACGCCACCGCGTCCTCCTGGCCGGGAGCCTCGGCCGCCTCCACGATCTCGATGACCTGGGGTACCGGCCGGTCGTCCTCGATGACCACCATCCAGAGCGTGTGGGACGAGAAACCCAGCGGCGACATCAACCGACGCCACATCTGCTCGAGCTCGGACTGGGTGCGGACCAGCGGTCGGAAGGGCTCTTCGGTCATGCCCACGACGATGCCCCGATCCGACCCCGTCCGCGAACGGCTCTCCACAGGCCCGCGACCCGCAGGTGCGGGCGCGCCGTCGACGTGGGGAAGAACGTCGACACCCACGAGAGGAAGGAGCATCGGATGACCATGGAGCTCGCCGGCGTGATCGACCTCGCGACCCATCACCGCACCACCTCGCGGGCGATCGGCTAGTCGGATGCTCCCGGCCGCCACCGGCGGTGCCTCGACTCCGTCCCGCGCGAGCGGATCAGCTCCAGTCGCGGCTTCGGCCCGTCGTTGCGTCCGGTCTGCGGCTTGCGGCGCCCGGCCCGCCACGGCATCGGCCACACCGCGCCCGGCCCGTCGTAGTCCTGCTCGACGGCGGCATGGAGCGTCCACATCGGGTCGTAGAGGTGCACCCGGCCGAGCGCGCAGAGGTCGGCGCGGCCGGCCATCAGGATCGAGTTCACGTCGTCGTACGACGAGATCACGCCGACCGCGATGGTGGGAACGCCGAGCCGGTTGCGGATCGCGTCGGCGTACGGCGTCTGGTAGCTGCGTCCGAACGCCGGCCGCTCCGCCTTGGTCACCTGCCCGGTCGAGACGTCGACCGCTGCCGCGCCCGCCTCCGCGAACGCCCCGGCCACCGCGAGCGCGTCCTCCAACGACTGGCCGTCCTCGACCCAGTCGGTGGCCGAGATCCGCACGGTCATCGGCCGGTCGGCCGGCCACACCTCACGCATCGCGTGCCAGACCTCGAGCGGGAACCGAAGCCGGCCGGCGACGTCGCCGCCGTACTCGTCGGTACGCCGGTTGGTCACCGGCGACAGGAAGCCGGACAGCAGGTAGCCGTGGGCGCAGTGGAGCTCCAGCAGGTCGAAGCCGGCCTCGGCCGCGCGCCGGGCCGACCCGACGAACTCGTCACGGATCGCGTCCAGCTCGGGCCGGCCGAGCTCGAGCGGCGTCTGGTTGTCGGGGGAGTAGGGCACCGGTGAGGCTGCGACGACGTCCCAGTTGTCGTCGGGGAGCGGCTCGTCCATGCCCTCCCACATCAGCTTGGTCGAGCCCTTCGCGCCCGAGTGGCCCAGCTGGCAGCCGATGGCTGCGGACGTCTGGCTGTGGACGACGTCGACGACGCGTGCCCACCCGTCGCGCTGCTCGTCGGTCCACAGGCCGCCGCAGCCGAGGGTGATCCGGCCCTCGGGCGACACACAGATCATCTCGGTCATCACCAGGCCGGCCCCGCCGAGCGCCTTGCCGCCGAGGTGCAGGAGGTGGAAGTCGGTCGGCAGGCCGTCCTCCGCGACGTACTGGTCCATCGGCGAGACGATCACCCGGTTGTGCAGAGTCAGCCCCGGACCGGTCGCGGCGCGGAGGGTGACCGGCTGGAACATGGGGGGTGTGTGGTCTCGGCTCCGCTCGACCGATGAGGAACGCGCGACCTCGTCGGCGTACCACTCCTCGCACTGCGCGACGAAGCCCGGGTCGCGCACGCGGAGGTTGTCGTAGGTGACCCGGCGTGAGCGGGTCATGATGTTGAAGGCGAACTGGGTGGGCTCCTGGTCGACGTACTGCCCGAGGTTCTCGAACCACTCGAGGCTCGCCTGCGCCGCGCGCTGCGTGGAGAGGACCACGGCCCGGCGCTCCTCGTCGTACGTCGCCAGTGCCTCGGCCACCGTCGGCTCCTCGTGGAGGCAGGCCGCGAGGGCGAGGGAGTCCTCCATCGCCAGCTTGGTGCCCGACCCGATCGAGAAGTGGGCCGTGTGCGCGGCGTCGCCGAGCAGGACGACGTTCTCGTGGACCCACGACTCGTTGCGGACGGTGGTGAAGCTGATCCAGCGGGAGTTGTTGGCCAGGACCTCGTGCGTTCCGAGTACGTCGGCGAACAGCTCGCGCACGAGTGCGATCGACTTCTCGTCGGACTCGCCCGGCGCCCACTCCCGGTCGGCGTACTCCTCGAAGCCGGCGCGTCGCCAGACCTCGCTGGTCATCTCGATGATGAACGTCGAGCCGGTGGCGTCGTAGGGGTAGGCGTGGATCTGCATCACGCCGTACGGCGTCTCGCGGATGTGGAAGGTGAAGGCGTCGAAGACCTTGTCGGTGCCGAGCCACATGTAGCGGCAGTCACGGACGTCGAGGGTCGGCCGGAAGGTGTCGGCGTAGCGCGCGCGGACGGCCGAGTTGAGGCCGTCGCAGGCGATGACCAGGTCGTACGACGCGGCGAGCTCGGCGACGTCGGGTGCCGGTGTGCGGAAGCGGAGGTCGACGTCGAGGTCGCGGCAGCGCTGCTGGAGGATCTCGAGGAGCCGGCGCCGGCTCATCGCCGCGAACGCGTGGCCGCCGCTGGTGACGACCTCCCCCTTGAAGTGCACGTCGATGTCGTCCCAGATCGCGAACTCGCGCTGCATCTGCTCGAAGACGACCGGGTCGGCGTGCTCGATCCCGCCGAGCGTCTCGTCGCTGAAGACGACCCCGAACCCGAACGTGTCGTCCGGCGCGTTGCGCTCCCACACCGTGATCTCGTGGCGCTGGCCCGTCGCCGCACCCAGCTGCTGCGCGAGCGCGCTGAAGTAGAGGCCGCCGGGGCCGCCACCGATCACCGCGATCCGCATGCCACGAACATAGCGCTTTCTTGACGGGAGTTGTCAAGACGCAATAGCGTCACCGGTATGGTCGGCGACGTGGGCGAACGCGCGGCTGACTACGGGCTGACCCCCGGCCAGCAGGACTTCCTGGAGTGGGTACGCCGGGTGGCCGCGGACCTCGAGGACGTCCCGCCTGTCCACGGCGCGGTCAACCGGCCACTGATCACGAGGCTCGGCGAGCTCGGCCTCCTCCGGACCCTGTTCGGTGGTGAGCCCGACGAGGCTCCGCGCGACGCGGCCGCGATGCAGCTGTGCCTGCTCCGCGAGGGGCTGGCCGAGGTCAACACCGAGGCGGAGACGGCGCTGGCGCTGCAGGGTCTCGGCTCCTACCCGATCCTCCAGTCCGGGAACGACGCCACCCGCGAGCGCTGGCTGTCCGGAGTGGTGAGCGGCCACGTCGTACCGGCGTTCGCCCTCTCCGAGCCCGGCGCCGGCTCGGACGCTGCCGCTCTCTCCCTCGAGGCACGGCCGGACGGTGACGGCTGGACGCTGCACGGCACCAAGACCTGGATCTCCAACGCACCCGAGGCCGACGTCTACGCCGTCTTCGCCCGCACCACGCCCGGCGCCCGGGCGCGGGGTGTGACGGCCTTCGCGGTCAGCGGCGACAGTGCGGGTCTCAGTGGCGAGCGCCTGGACATGGTGGCAGCGCACGCCCTCGGCACCGTCCACTTCGACGGCGTCCGGGTCTCCCGGGACGACGTGCTCGGCGAGGTCGACGAGGGGTTCGGCGTCGCGATGCGGACCCTCGACCTCTTCCGGCCCAGCGTCGGCGCGTTCGCGGTCGGCATGGCCCAGGCTGCCCTCGACGCGAGCCTGACCTGGACGACCGAGCGCGAGCTGTTCGGTGGCCGGCTGATCGACCAGCAGGCCACGCAGCACACGCTGGCCGAGATGGCGACCCGGATCGAGGCGGGCCGACTGCTCGTACGCCGAGCCGCCTCGGCGTACGACGGCGGTGCGGCGCCACGCGAGATCACCACCAGCGCCGCGCAGGCCAAGCTCTTCGCGACCGAGACCGCGCAGTGGGTGGTCGACCAGGCCGTCCAGCTGCACGGTGCGCGCGGGCTCCAGCGTGGGCATCTGCTCGAGCGGCTCTATCGTGAGGTCCGGGCGCCACGGATCTACGAGGGCGCCTCCGAGGTGCAACGGACGATCATCGCCCGCGGACTCATGAAGGGAAGCCAGTGACGCGTTACCGCGCCAGCGCCGGGATCACCGACGACTGGCAGCACTTCGACTTCTCGGTCGACGACGGGGTCGCCACGGTGACCCTCAACCGGCCGGAGAAGATGAACCCGCTGACCTTCGAGAGCTACGCCGACCTGCGCGACCTGCTCGCCGAGCTGCCCCACCGCGGCGACACCCGGGTGCTGGTGATCCGCGGCCAGGGCAAGGGCTTCTGCGGCGGCGGCGACGTCAACGAGATCATCGGCGAGCTGATCAAGATGGACGCCGCCGGTCTGATGGGCTTCACCAAGATGACCGGCGACGTGATCCGGGCGATGCGCGAGTGCCCGATCCCGATCATCGCCGGCATCCAGGGGATCGCGGCCGGCGCCGGCAGCGTGGTCGCGATCGCCGCCGACTTCCGGGTCTGCACACCCCAGGCGAGGTTCGCCTTCCTGTTCACCAAGGTCGGGCTCTCCGGCGGCGACATGGGCGCGGCGTACCTCCTGCCGCGGCTCGTCGGCTACGGCCGCGCCACCGAGCTCCTCATGCTCGGCGACACGATCGACGCCGAGACCGCCGACCGCTACGGCCTGGTCACCCAGCTCACCGACGACCTCGATGGCGCCTGCGCCGCCCTGGCGCGGCGCCTGGCCGACGGGCCGACCCTGGGTCTGCAGCAGACCAAGTCCCTGATCACCCGCGAGCTCGACATGCCGCTCGGGCCGGCCATGGAGCTCGACGCGATGACCCAGGCCCTGCTGATGACCACTCACGACCACGCGGAGTTCCACGCCGCGTTCAACGAGAAGCGCAAGCCCGACTGGAAAGGCCGCTGACATGGCCCACGACTTCCTGAGGATCGACGACCTCCTCACCGACGAGGACCGAGCGATCCGCGACACCGTCCGCGACTTCGCCCAGAGCGAGCTCGCCCCGCACATCGGCGAGTGGTACGACGAGGGCACGCTGCCCGACGACCTCGGCCGGCTCTTCGGCAAGCTCGGGCTGCTCGGGATGCACCTCGAGGGCTACGGCTGCGCCGGCACCAGTGCGACGGCGTACGGCGTGGCCTGTCGCGAGCTCGAAGCGGTCGACTCCGGGCTGCGCAGCTTCGTCAGCGTGCAGGGCTCGCTGGCGATGTTCGCGATCCACCGCTGGGGCAGCGAGGAGCAGAAGGAGGAGTGGCTGCCGCGGATGGCCACCGGCGAGGCGATCGGCTGCTTCGGGCTGACGGAGTCCGACGCCGGCAGCGATCCCGGCTCGATGAAGACCCACGCCAAGAAGGACGGTGACGGGTGGGTCCTCAACGGCTCCAAGATGTGGATCACCAACGGCACCCTCGCCGATGTCGCGGTGGTCTGGGCCCAGACCGACGACGGGATCCGCGGGTTCGCCGTACCCACTGACGCGAAGGGCTTCACCGCCCAGAAGATCAAGCGCAAGCTCTCGTTGCGCGCCTCGGTGACCGCCGAGCTCGCGTTCGACGACGTGCGGCTGCCCGGCCGGTGCGGCGTTCCCCGAGGTCCGCGGACTGAAGGGTCCGCTGTCGTGCCTCAACGAGGCCCGCTTCGGGATCATCTGGGGGGTGGTCGGCGCCGCCCGGGCCTGCCTCGAGGAGGCGCTGGCCTACACCGGCGAGCGCTCACAGTTCGGCAAGCCGCTGGCGTCGTTCCAGCTCACCCAGCGCAAGCTCGCGCTGATGGCGGTCGCGGTCAACAACGCGTCGCTGGTCGCCTGGCGGCTCGGCGCCCTCAAGGACGCCGGGCAGCTGACCCCGATCCAGGTCTCCTACGGCAAGTACGCCAACGTGCGGGCCGCGCTCGACGTCGCCCGGGAGGCGCGGACGACGCTCGGCGGAGCCGGCATCACGCTCGACCACTCGGTCATGCGCCACATGAACAACCTCGAGACCGTGATGACCTACGAGGGCACCGAGGAGATGCATCTGCTCTCCGTCGGCGCCGATCTGACCGGCATCCCGGCCTTCCGGTGATCGCCCTCGTCACGGGCGCCTCGAAGGGGATCGGCGCCGCCTGCGCGCTGGCTCTGTCGAATGCCGGTCACCGGGTCGCGCTGGTCGCGCGCGACGAGGTCGCGCTCCACCAGGTGGCCGCCTCGCTGCCCGGAGACTCGCTCGTCGTGACGGCCGACGTGCTCGATCCCGGTGCGATCGACACGGCGTTCGCGCAGGTCGAGGGGGAGTGGGGGCCGGTCGAGATCCTGGTGGTCAACGCGGGCGCCTCGATGTCCGCACCGTTGGTGCGGACGACCGACGAGGACTGGCAGCGGATGCTCGACCTCAACCTCACCGCCCCGTTCCGCTGCCTGCGTCGCGCCCTGCCATCGATGACGGAGGCCGGGTTCGGTCGCGTGGTCGTGATCGCGTCGGTGGCCGGGAAGGTCGGCAGCGCCCGGATCGCGGCGTACACCGCGAGCAAGCACGGTGTCCTCGGCCTGGTCCGCACCGCCGCCTCGGAGGTCGCGCGCTCCGGCGTCACCGTCAACGCGGTCTGCCCGGGGTACGTCGACACCCCGATGACCGACGCGTCGGTGGCGAACATCGCCTCCGGCACCGGCCGCTCGGAGGACGACGCCCGCGAGATCCTGGCGAACATGCAGCCGATCGGGCGGCTCGTCACCGTGGAGGAGGTCGCCGGAGCCGTCATGCTGTGCGTCGACAACGCCGCGGTCAACGGCCAGGGCCTCAACGTCGATGGAGGAGCAGTACAGAGTTAGATGGTGTCTCCTTGTTCCATGGCCTGCTGCGCAGCGCCCATGACGCACGTTGGCTGCGTTGTCGTCGACTCGACGATGCTGACGCATCGCCTTCGCTCCTCCGCCTTGCCACCGCACGCCCTGGCCGCCGCTCGCGACGGCCGAGAACAAGGAGACACCATCTGATGGGTGACCTCAACCGAATCAACCCGGACTCGCTGGTGAAGCCGTCCGGGTTCTCCCACGCGGTCGTCGCGCGGGGGACCACCGTGTTCCTGGCCGGTCAGACCGGCATGGACGCCTCCGGCGCGATCGTGGAGGGCGGGGTGGTCGCCCAGTTCGAGCAGTCGCTCGCCAACCTGCTGCTCGCCCTCGGCGCGGCCGGCGGTACGCCCGACGGGCTCGCCTCGCTGACCATCTACATCGTCGACATGGACGACTACCGGGCCCACGCCCGCGAGATCGGCGAGGTGTGGCGGCGCCTCTGCGGCACCGACTATCCCGCCACCGCCGGGATCGGTGTCTCCCGGCTGTGGGACGCCGACGCCCTCGTCGAGGTGCAGGGGTACGCCGTCCTCTGAGCAGGCTGTCGTCGTCTCAGGTTCATCAAGGTATGTAGCCGAACCGGAACGCCCCATGACGAATTGATCGAGGGAAGTGCTGGTTTCCCTGCATACCTTGATGAACCTGAGACACCACCCCCACCTCAGCCCGTGATCAGCGCGTGGGCGTGCTTCGCCGCGGGCTCGCGCAGGCGGCCGTCCAGGGTCGCGAACAGCTCGCCCGCCTTCTCCCCCGGCCAGCCGCCGGGCAGGAGGGCGAGCGGGATGCCGGGGTCGAGGTAGGGCAGCCGGCGCCAGGCCGTCAGCATCGGGACGTACGACGCGAACGCGCGCGCCGGGTCGGGCTCGCGGAGGCGGGTCAGCCCCCGGTGCTCGGCCAGGAACTCGTCGTAGAGCACCGCGATCGAGGGCAGGTCCCACCACTGCGCGACGCGCGTCGCGGTCGCCCCCGAGCCGAGGTAGTCGCCGCGGAACAGCTCGGTGTACGACGCGAGGCCCTGGCGCTCCAGAGCGGCCAGCGTCTCGTCGTACGCCGTGCCGGGGGCGACCCACACGCCGGGCGCGGCAGTCCCGAAGCCCAGCCGGGTCAGCTGGGACCGCAGCTCATGGCGCTTGCCGCGCTCGGCCTCGGGCACCGAGAAGACGACGACCAGCCAACCGTCCTCGACCGACGCCCGCGGCCGCGACCAGATCCGCGCGTCGCCCTCGCGCAGCACCGCCATTGCCCGGTCCGAGAGGGCATAGCCCGCCTGGCCGTCGGTCCGCGCGGGCTCGAGGACGCCGCGCTTCTTCAGCCGGGAGACCGACGAGCGGGTGGCGGCCGCGTCGACGTCGAGGTCCTCCATCAGCGCGATCAGGGCGCGGACCGAGAGCCCGTTGGCCTCGCCCCGGGCGTAGAGCCCGACGAGGGTGAGGATCAGGTGACGCGGGGAGTGGTCAGCCATGGACAGCCCGCAGCCGGAAGCGCTGCAGCTTGCCGGTCGCGGTCCTCGGGAGCTCGGCGACGAACTCGATCGCGCGAGGGTACTTGTACGGCGCGATCTCGGCCTTGACGAAGTCCTGGAGCTCGCCGGCGCTGACCGCCGCGTCGGCGGCGATCACGACGTACGCCTTCACGAGCATGCCGCGCGCCTCGTCGGGAACCCCGACCACCGCACACTCCGTGACGGCCGGGTGCTTCAGCAGCGCCTCCTCGACCTCGGGCGCGGCGATGTTGTAGCCCGAGCTGATGATCATGTCGTCGCTGCGGGCCTGGTACCAGAAGTAGCCGTCGTCGTCGCGGACGAAGGTGTCGCCGGTCAGGTTCCAGCCGTCGTGGACGTACGCCGTCTGGCGGGCGTCGTCGAGGTAGCGGCAGCCGGTCGGGCCCTTCACGGCCAGCCGCCCGGCCTGGCCGGCGGGGAGCTCCTGGCCCTGGTCGTCGACGACCGTCGCGGTGTAGCCCGGGACCGCGCGACCGGTCGACCCCGGCCGGACGTCCGCGCCCGCGGCCGAGACGAAGATGTGGAGCATCTCGGTCGCGCCGATGCCGTCGATGATCTGTACGCCGGTCGCGTCGCGGAACGCCTCCCAGGTCGCCTTCGGAAGGTGCTCACCCGCGGAGACCGCCGTCCTGAGGCTCGGCAGCTGCCGGCCGGCCGTGATGAGGGGGAGCATCGCCTTGTACGCCGTGGGCGCGGTGAAGCAGACCGTCACGCGGTGGGCCTCGATCAGGTCGGCGAGCTCGGTCGGGGTCGCCTTCTCCACCAGCAGCGTCGAGGCGCCCGTGTGCAGCGGGAAGAGCAGGACGCCGCCCAGCCCGAAGGTGAAGGCGAACGGCGGGGTGCCGGTGAAGACGTCGTCGGCCGACGGCTGGAGCACGTGGCGCGAGAACGTGTCGCAGACCGCCAGCAGGTCACGGTGGAAGTGCATCGTCGCCTTGGGTCGGCCCGTGGTCCCGGAGGTGAAGGCGAGCATCGCGACGTCGTCGCTGGAGGTGAGTACGTCGTCGAACGTCGCGGGCCTCGGCGCGAGGCGCTCGAGCCAGGCGTCGTCGCCGAACCCGATGGTCGGCAGGCCGAGCGGCTCGACCGCGTCGAGGAACCGGTGGTCGACCAGCGCAGCGTCGAGCCGGGCGATCTCGTGGATGGTCTGGAGCTCGCCGGTGCGTAGCAGCGGCATCGTGGTGACGACGACGGCCCCTGCCTTCAGCACCCCGAACCAGGCAGCGGCGAGCCACTGGTTGTTGGGCCCCCGGAGGAGCACGCGGTTGCCCGGGACGATCCCGAGGTCCTCGACGAGGACGTGGGCGACCCGGTTCGCTGCCGCCACCAGCTCGTCGTACGACCAGGTCGGGAGGCCCGGCTGATGGAGGCACGGCCGGTCGCCGCCGTGGCGCGCGGCCACGTCGTCGAGCAGCGCAGTCGCGGCGTTGAGCCGGTCGGGGTACTGCAGCTCGGGCAGCGTGAACACGAGCTCCGGCCACTGGTCGTCGGGCGGGAGGTGGTCGCGGCAGAAGGCGTCGACGTGGGCCGAGGGCAGCAGGTCCATGGCCGACAAGGTATGCCCCGTTCGTGACGACGGGCAAGGGAACGCGATAAGACTGCGGACGAGGCGGTCAGACCAGGGAGTCGTAGATCGTCTTGGTCTGGTCGGCGATCGCCCCCCACGAGAAGGACTCGATCGCACGGCGTCGTCCGGCACGGCCCATCTCGGCGGCCCGGTCGGGGTCGGACACCACGGACGTCAGCGCCTCGGCGAAGTCGGCGACGTACTGCTCGGGGTTCAGCGGCGTGCCCGTTCCGTCGGTGGCCTGCTCGATCGGCACCAGGAGTCCCGTCTCGCCGTGCACGACGACCTCGGGGATGCCGCCGGTCGCGGTCGCCACGACCGCGGTCTCGCACGCCATCGCCTCCAGGTTGACGATGCCGAGCGGCTCGTAGATCGACGGGCAGACGAACGCCGTCGCGGCCGACAGCAGGGCGACCACGTCGGGCCGCGGGAGCATCTCGCGGATCCAGACCACGCCCTCCCGGGTCTGCGGCCAGCTCGGCGACGAGTCCCTCGACCTCGGCCTGGATCTCGGGTGTGTCGGGGGCGCCTGCGCAGAGGACGAGCTGGACGTCGGGCGGCAGCTCGCGGCAGGCGCGCAGGAAGAGCGGCAGGCCCTTCTGCCGCGTGATCCGGCCGACGAACACCACCGACGGCTTGCCGGGGTCGACGCCCTGGCGGCGCACCCGGTCGGGGTCGTCGACGCGCGACCAGCCCTCGGTGTCGATCCCGTTGTGGACGACGTGGACCTTGCCGGGGTCGACGTCGGGGTAGGCGTGGAGCACGTCGTCGCGCATCGCTGCCGACACCGCGATCACCGCCGCTGCGCCGAGGTACGACGTGCGCTCGGCGAACGACGAGAGCGCGTAGCCGCCGCCGAGCTGCTCGGCCTTCCACGGCCGCAGCGGCTCCAGCGAGTGGGCCGTGACCACGTGGGGGACGTCGTACAGCAGTCCGGCGAGGTGGCCGCCGAGGTTGGCGTACCAGGTGTGGGAGTGGACGAGGTCGGTGCCCTCGCAGCCGCCGGCGATCGCGAGGTCGACGCCCATCGTCTGCAGGGCGGCGTTGGCCGCGCCGAGCTCCGGCAGGTCGGCGTACGCCGTCACGCCGGGCTCGTCGCGGGGGGCTCCGAACGCCTGCACGCGTACGTCGAGGTCGGCCAGCCCGCGCAGCGCCCGGACCAGCTCGGCGACGTGGACCCCCGCGCCGCCGTAGATGGCGGGTGGGTACTCCTTGGTCAGGATGTCGACACGCATGCCGCGGACGCTACCCCTATCTCTTCGGTGTCCTACCTGGCTAGCGTGCCTGCATGAGCCCAGCGAGCCGCAAGCGAGTCCTGGCCATCGTCCTCGCGGGCGGCGAGGGAAAACGGCTGATGCCGCTCACGGCCGACCGGGCCAAGCCGGCGGTGCCGTTCGCCGGGATCTACCGCCTCATCGACTTCGCGCTCTCCAACGTGGTCAACAGCGGCTACCTGCGCGTCGTGGTGCTCACGCAGTACAAGTCGCACTCCCTCGACCGTCACGTCACGACCACCTGGCGGATGTCGGCCCTGCTCGGCAACTACGTCGCCCCGGTGCCGGCCCAGCAGCGCGTCGGCAAGCACTGGTACCTCGGCAGCGCCGACGCGATCTACCAGTCCCTCAACCTGATCCACGACGACCAGCCCGACATCGTCGTCGTGGTCGGCGCCGACCACGTCTACCGCATGGACTTCTCGCAGATGGTCGACCAGCACGTCGCGAGCGGCGCACCCTGCACGGTCGCCGCGATCCGGCAGCCGATCTCGCTGGCCGACCAGTTCGGCGTGATCGACGTCAGCCCGCAGAGCCCGCGGATGATCCGCGAGTTCCTGGAGAAGCCGAAGGATCCGATCGGCCTGCCCGACAACCCCGACGAGGTCCTGGCCAGCATGGGCAACTACGTGTTCGACGCCCAGGCGCTGCTGGAGTCCGTGACGCGCGACTCCGACATGACCGGCTCCAAGCACGACATGGGCGGCGACATCGTGCCGGCCTTCGTACGCCGCAACGAGGGCGGTGTCTACGACTTCAAGGACAACGAGGTGCCGGGCGCGACCGACCGCGACCGCGGCTACTGGCGCGACGTCGGGACGATGCGGTCCTACTACGACGCCCACATGGACGTCGTGATGCCGTTGCCGGTCTTCAACCTCTACAACACCGAATGGCCGATCTTCACCGACTACGGCCCCCAGCCACCGGCCAAGCTCGTCAAGGGCGCCGACGGCAGCGCCCCGGTCGCCGGGGAGGCGCTGCTCTCGCCCGGGGTCGTGGTCTCGGGTGGGCAGGTGCACCGCTCCGTGCTGTCCCCGGCGGTCCGGGTCGAGCAGGGCGCGGTGGTCGACGGCTCGGTGCTCATGAACAGCGTCAAGATCGGGGCCGGCGCGACCGTGCGCAACGCGATCCTCGACAAGGAGGTCGTCGTACCCCCTGGTGCGGAGATCGGCGTGGACCGCGAGATGGACGCCAAGCGCGGCTTCCTGGTCGAGGACGGCCTGACCGTCCTCGGCAAGGGCCAGCCCTTCCTCGACGTGTGACGGAACCCGTGCCCGGCCGCGGACGTCCGATTCGCATGAGACGCACCCTCGGGACCCTGCTGGCGACCGCTGCCCTGGCCACCACGGCCGGCTGCGGCTCCGCCTCGTCGAGCTCGACCGCCACCGCTCCGGACAGCCCCGGCCCCGGCCCGATCGCGGGCGCCAAGGTGCTGCCGCTGATCTCGCAGACCGGCGGGGGAGGGCGGATGTCCACGCACGCCAGCCTGCTGGACACGCCGGCGCAGGTGGCCGCCTTCGCGCGGCAGTTCCAGTCACCGGCGATGGCCCACCGGGTCGGCGCCGCCGCCGCCGAGGCCGCGAAGAGCGGACACATCGTCTACGGCGCCGTGGTGGCGTTCGGCTGCGACGTACCGCCCGGCGCCGTGGTCGCCCTCGACGCCAACGGCGAGGTGGAGATCACCGCCGAGGAGGTCGCCAGCCCGTTGCCGGAGTGCCTGGCCCCGGTGACGACCGTCGCGGTCGCCACGGTCCCGGGCAGCCCAGTGACGGTCGTGCCTCACCCGTCGACGCGCGCGGCCCCGGTTAGCGTGAGCGACTGTGAGTGGATCGGAGCCGTGGAACACCTTCGTCGTGGGCGACAACCTCGACGTCCTGCCACGGCTGGCGGCGTCGGGCCGGCGGTACGACGTGGTGTACCTCGACCCGCCGTACAACACCGGCAACCCGTTCGCCTACAACGACAAGGTCGCCGGGCCGCGGGTCGACCGGCACCGCGCCTGGGTGGCGATGATGCGGCCGCGGCTCGAGGCCGTGCGGGAGGTGATGACCGAGCGTGGCGCGGTCTTCGTCAGCATCGACGACAACGAGGTCACCCGCCTGCGTCTGCTCCTCGACGACGTCTTCGGTGAGGACTGCTTCGTCGCCCAGATCGTGGTCAACCTCAACCCCAAGGGGCGCCAGCTCGGCGGCGGCTTCGCGACCTCGCACGAGTACCTCCTGGTCTACGCCCGGTCGATGGCGACCTGCGCGCTCGACCCCTCGAGCCCGTCGACCGTCGACCCGCGCGACTTCCCCCTGGCCGAGGACGACGGCCGTCGCTACCGGCGGCTCCCGCTGCGCAACACCAACAAGAAGTTCAACCCGGTCACTGCCCCGACCCTCCACTTCGCGATCTACGGGTCGCCCGACACGGGTCGGGTCGCGACCGAGCCCTTCGACGGCTCGCTCGAGATCAAGCCGGTGTTCGGCGACGGCGCTCCCGCGGTGTGGCGCTGGTCGGCGGCCCGGATCGACGAACGGCCGGACGACCTGGTCTGCCGCTGGGTGGGCGGTACGACGGGCCGGCGCGCCGACGTGTTCCAGAAGGACTGGCTCCACGAGGGTCGCCGAAAGAAGCTCCGCACGATCTGGCTCGCCTCCGAGATCGGCTCCACGGACACCGCGGTCGCCGAGCTCAAGGCGCTGGTCGGCCACCTCTTCGAGTCGCCCAAGCCGACCGGGCTGCTGCAGCGGATCCTCGAGACCATGCCCTCCGACGCCCGGGTGCTCGACCCCTTCGCCGGCAGCGGCACGACGGGCCACGCGGTCGCGCTGCAGAACGCGGTCGACGGGGGACGGCGTACCTGCGTGTCGGTCAACGCCCCCGAGCCGGTCCGCCCCGGTTCCAACGCGGACCTGGCTGGTTACGCGCGGGTCAGTGACGTGACGCGGGCCCGGCTGCGGGCGGTCGCGGACGTCGTCGGTGGCGGGTTCGTCGAGGTGGGAGCCGCCGGGCCTTTTTCTTGACTCGTTCAAGAAAACGGGACAGGATCGACGGGTGCCGACCCCCGACGTGCCGCAGCTCCTGCGCGGTGCCGGACTGCGCGTGACGCGTCCGCGGTCGGAGGTCCTGGCCTCGGTGTACGCCTGGCCGCACGCCGACACCGACTCGCTCATCGGAGCCGTCCGCAGCACGTTGCCCGGGGTGTCGCACCAGGCCGTCTACGACTCGCTGCGGACGCTCACCGAAGCCGGGCTGGTCCGCAAGATCCAGCCCGCCGGCTCGGTGGCCCGCTACGAGGCGCGCGTCGGCGACAACCACCACCACCTGGTCTGCCGCACGTGCGGCACCGTCGTCGACGTCGACTGCGCGGTCGGCGAGGTGCCGTGCCTGACGGCCGCCGACGATCAGGGCTTCGTGATCGACGAGGCCGAGGTCACCTACTGGGGCCTGTGCCCCTCCTGCGCTGCACCGCCCAGAACCGGTATCACCAACCAGAGATCGGAAAGGTAGTCCCATGGCTCAGGAACACGACGCCGCTGTCGGCGACATGAACGTCGAGTCCGCCGAAGGACCCGTCAGCACCTCGGACGTGACCCAGGACGCGGGCGGGTGCCCGGTCGCGCACGAGCGGTCGGCGTACCCGGTGGAGGGCGGCAACAGCAACCAGCGCTGGTGGCCGACCCGGCTCAACCTGAGGATCCTCGCCAAGAACCCGGCCGAGGCCGACCCGATGGGCGACGCCTTCGACTACGCCGCGGAGTTCTCCTCGCTCGACCTCGCGCAGGTCAAGAGCGACATCGAGCAGGTCCTCACCACCTCGCAGGACTGGTGGCCGGCCGACTTCGGCCACTACGGCCCGTTCATGATCCGGATGGCGTGGCACAGCGCGGGCACCTACCGGATCAGCGACGGGCGCGGCGGCGCCGGTGCGGGACAGCAGCGGTTCGCGCCGCTCAACAGCTGGCCCGACAACGGCAACCTCGACAAGGCACGCCGGCTGCTCTGGCCGGTCAAGAAGAAGTACGGCAAGAAGCTGTCCTGGGCCGACCTGATGGTGCTGACCGGCAACGTCGCCCTGGAGTCGATGGGCTTCGAGACCTTCGGCTTCGGCGGTGGCCGCGAGGACGTCTGGGAGCCCGACGAGGACGTCTACTGGGGTCCCGAGCAGACCTGGCTCGGCGACGAGCGCTACAGCGGTGACCGCGACCTCGAGAACCCGCTCGCCGCCGTCCAGATGGGCCTGATCTACGTCAACCCCGAGGGCCCGAACGGCACGCCCGACCCGATCGCCGCGGCGCGCGACATCCGCGAGACGTTCCGCCGGATGGCGATGAACGACGAGGAGACCGTCGCGCTGATCGCCGGCGGCCACACCTTCGGCAAGACCCATGGCGCGGCCGACCCCGAGCAGTACGTCGGCCCCGAGCCCGAGGGCGCACCCCTCGAGCTGCAGGGTCTCGGCTGGCGCAACACCTACAACAGCGGCAAGGGCGAGGACGCGATCACCAGTGGCCTCGAGGTCACCTGGACCACCACGCCGACCCAGTGGGGCAACGGCTTCTTCGACAACCTCTTCGGCTACGAGTGGGAGCTCTCCCAGAGCCCGGCCGGGGCGCACCAGTGGGTGGCCAAGGACGGCGCCGGCGCCGGCACGATCCCGGGCCCGTCCGCGTCGTCGGCTGCCCGGCCGCCGACGATGCTCACCACTGACCTGTCGCTGCGGCTCGACCCGGTCTACGAGCCGATCTCGCGTCGGTTCCACGAGCACCCCGACGAGTTCGCGGACGCCTTCGCGCGCGCGTGGTTCAAGCTGACCCACCGCGACATGGGCCCGATCCAGCGCTACCTCGGCCCCGAGGTGCCGTCCGAGGAGCTCCTCTGGCAGGACCCGCTGCCGACGGTCGACCACCCGCTGGTCGACGCCGCCGACATCGCCTCGCTGAAGCAGCAGGTGCTCGACGCCGGGCTGAGCATCGCCCAGCTCGTGTCGGCCGCCTGGGCGTCGGCGTCGACGTTCCGCGGCAGCGACAAGCGCGGCGGCGCCAACGGAGCCCGGGTCCGCCTCGAGCCGCAGAGCAGCTGGGAGGTCAACGACCCCGAGCAGCTGGCCCCGGTGCTCCGCACCCTTCAGGGGATCGCGGACGCCTTCAACGACCGCGAGGGCGACACGTCGGTCTCGCTCGCCGACCTGATCGTGCTGGCCGGCAACGCGGCCGTCGAGAAGGCCGCCGCCGAGGCCGGGTACGACGTCGAGGTCCCGTTCACCCCGGGCCGCACGGACGCGTCGCAGGAGCAGACGGACGTCGAGTCGTTCGCCGCGCTCGAGCCGTCGGTCGACGGGTTCCGCAACTACCTCGGCAAGGGCCAGCGGCTCCCCGCCGAGTACCTCCTCGTCGACCGGGCCAACCTGCTCACGCTGACCGCGCCCGAGATGACGGTCCTCGTCGGTGGTCTCCGCGTCCTCGGCGCCAACCACCAGCAGTCGTCGCTCGGGGTCCTCACCGACCGCCCGGGCACGCTGACGAACGACTTCTTCGTCAACCTGCTCGACCTCGGTACGACGTGGAGCCCGACGTCCGAGGACGCCGAGACCTTCGAGGCCCGCGACGCCTCGGGGGCCGTCACCTGGACCGGCAGCCGGGTCGACCTGGTCTTCGGCTCGAACTCCGAGCTCCGGGCCCTGGCCGAGGTCTACGCCAGCGACGACGGACAGGAGAAGTTCGTCCGCGACTTCGTGGCCGCCTGGGCCAAGGTCATGGACCTCGACCGCTTCGACGCCTGACTTCCGCCGAGTCGGCGCAAAGAGACACCCCAGGAGCGCCGAGTCGGCGCAAAGAGGCACCCCAGGAGCGCCGAGTCGGCACGTGACGACTCGGCGTTCAGGGGGCGGGGCAAGCGGAGAACGCGGAACAGGTTCACCTCTCACGGCTCCGTGAGGCTGACTTGTTCCGCGTTCGCTTCGTCCCGCGGCTCCTCCCGAGTGGCCCCGTCGGGCCAGGCGCAGAGGTCCACGCGGTTGCCGGCGGGGTCGGCGAGCGTCCAGCTCTCCCCGGCTGCGGACGCGTCGACGATGCGCCCGCCCGCGGCCAGCGCCGCCGCCAGGCGTGCCTCGAGGTGCTCGCGCGCGACCGATACGTCGACGTGCATGGCATGCCGCAGCGGCTTGGCCGGGTCGAGGTCCTGCATCCAGACGGTCGACCCGTGACCGAGCGGGTCGACGGCGTTGTCCTCGGCCATGGGCGCGTACCCGAGCACGGCCCGCCAGAACTCGACGTTGCCCTCCTCCGGCCGTGCGGAGACGGCCAGCTGCACCTCCTGTACCGCCGCCCGGTCCGCGACGGCGCCCTGCCCCCGTGCGACCGACGAGACGGCTCGTGCCAGCTCGACATGATGCGGCTCGAGCAGCCAGAGGTCGCGGGTCAGGCGCACGGTCAGCCGATCGGCCGTGATCGTGAGCAGGGCTCCCGAGGGCTCGAGACCCGCGACACCGGCGAGCTCAGCCGCGAGTCGCGCGGCCTCGGCGAGCGACCCGACGCGGAACACCGCCACCGCGCCGCCGTGAAGCACCACCCAGTCGTCGACCCCGTCCGCACCGAGGAAGGTGCGCCAGCCCTGCTCGCTCATGTCCGCCATCCTCCCCTCATGATGGGTTCATGACGACACGCGTGGCGCTGGTGACGGGCGGATCGAGCGGGATCGGTGAGCAGACGGCGCTGCGACTCCGCGACGCCGGCTTCACGACGTACGCCGTGGCCAGACGCGTCGACCGGATGGAGGCGCTGGCTCGGTCGGGTGTCAGTACGTTCGCGATGGACGTCACCGACGACGCGTCGATGGTCGCGGGCGTCGAGCGGGTCATCGCCGACCACGGGCGCCTCGACGTGCTCGTCAACAACGCCGGCTACGGGTCCTACGGCTCGGTCGAGGATGTGCCGATCGACGAGGCGCGGCGCCAGTTCGAGGTCAACGTCTTCGGCCTCGCCCGGCTCATCCAGCTGGTCACGCCCCACATGCGGGCACAGGAGTCGGGCCGGATCATCAACGTCAGCAGCATCGGCGGGAAGTTCTACGAGCCGCTCGGTGCGTGGTACCACGCGACCAAGTTCGCCGTGGAGGGGCTGAGTGACAGCCTGCGCGTCGAGCTCGCGCCGTACGGCATCCGCGTCGTGATCATCGAGCCCGGCCCGATCCGCACCGAGTGGAACACCATCTCCCGCGAGAGCCTGGTCGAGGTCAGCCGCGGTACGGCGTACGAGGACCAGGCGGAGAAGGTCCGGTCGCGCATGGAGAAGGCCGACCAGCCGATGACCTCCAGCGGCCCGGAGGTCGTGGCCAAGAAGATCGTCAAGGCCGCGACGACCAGCCACCCCAAGCCCCGCTACCCCGTCGGCCGCGGCGCCGGCACGATCATGGGCGCCCGACGCGTGCTCCCCGACCGGGCCTTCGACCAGATCGTCAAGCGGCTGTACTCGTGAACCCCGACGTGTGGGGCGGGTCCACCAGGACCCGCCCCACCCATGTGTCAGACGCCGACAGCTCAGGCGGCATCGAGCGCCGGCTCCACCGGCCGCTCGGACACAACCTCCACCTCCAGCTCGTCGCGCCGGATCAGGGTCAGCGACGCGACCACGCCCAGGGCGGCCACGATCGCGCCGACCAGGAACGCCCACGAGAATCCGTCGACCAGGGCCGCCGGCAGGGCCGACCCGTTGCCGAGAGAGTCCGCGGTGTGCGACGTGGCGATCGTGGACAGTGCCGCGATGCCGAGCGCGCCACCGATCTGCTGTGACGTGTTGATCAGGCCCGATGCCAGCCCGGCCTCGGAGGCGGTGACTCCCGCCAGCGCCGCGATCGAGATCGGCACGTACGAGAACCCGATCCCGACCCCGATGAGCAGGAAGCCCGGCAGCAGGTCGCGGACGTAGCTGCCGCCGACCGACACCTGGGTGAAGAACAGCAGGCCAGCGGTCATCATCGTCATCCCGGTCACCAGCACCGGCTTCACGCCGACCCGGGTCACGAGCTGGCCGGCGACCCCCGACCACACGATCGCCGTACCGGCGACCGCGAGGTAGGCAACGCCCGTCTTCATCGCGGAGTAGCCGAGGACCTGCTGCATGTAGAGCGTCAGCATCAAGAACATCGAGAACAACGCGGTTCCCAGGATGAACCCGGCGACATTCGCCCCGCTCACGGTGCGGGTCTGGAGGATCCCGAAGCGCATCAAGGGCTCCGGGTGGCGAAGCTCCCAGGCGACGAAGGCGCCGAGCAGGACCAGGGAAGCCCCGAACACGCCGAGCGTCTCCGCCGCGAGCCAGCCCTTCTGGCCGGCCTGGGTGATCGCGTAGACGAGCGACGAGAGTCCGCTCGTCACCAGGACCGCGCCCGGCAGGTCGAACCTCGTGACGCGGGCGTCACGGCTCTCCGTGAGCAGGACCGGAGCCAGCGCGAAGCCGACGATGCCGACCGGGACGTTGACGAAGAAGATCCACTCCCAGCTGAGGGCGTCGGTGAGGACTCCACCGAGCAGCACGCCCGCCACGGCGCCGAAGCCTCCGACGGCGCCCCAGGCGCCCAGTGCGATGTTGCGCTCGCGACCTTCGGCGAACGTCGTGGACAGGATCGACAGGGCAGCCGGCGTGATGATCGCGGCTCCGAGCCCCTGGAAGGCGCGGGCGCCGATCAGGGACGGCTCTGACCACGCGAGACCGGCCAGCAGCGAAGCGACGGTGAACACGGCGGTGCCGACCAGGAAGATGCGGCGTCGCCCCAGCATGTCGGCGGCCCGCCCACCCAGCAGGAGGAACCCGCCGAACACCAGCGCATAGGCGCTGATGACCCACTGGAGGTCGCCCTGGGAGAACCCGAGGTCCACCTTGATGGAGGGAAGCGCGACGTTCACGATCGCGATGTCGAGGACCACCATGAACTGGACGACGCACAGGAGAGCGAGAGCCAGCCACCTGCGGTCGGAGGGCGCCTCCCGCGTTGCATGCGTTTCTACTTGCGTTTCTGAAGTCATGTCGGCGACTCTAGCCGTGACTACTTCACTTTTACAAGTAGATTCTTCCAAATCGTTACCGAGTGGTATCCTTTCGGCATGGCTAAGCGCTACGAGCAGTACTGTCCGATGGCACATGCTCTCGATCTCGTGGGAGACCGTTGGGCCCTGCTCGTGATCCGCGAGCTGATGCACGGACCGAAGCGCTACACCGACCTCGTCGAGCACCTGCCTGGCATCGGGACCAACATCCTTGCTGCGCGCCTTCGTGAGCTCGAGGGCAATGGCGTGGTCACCCGGCGTACCTTGCCGCCGCCCGCGGCGTCGAAGGTCTACGAGCTGACCGACTACGGTCGTGAGCTGCGGCCGGCCATGCGCGAGCTGGCGCTGTGGGGTGCTCGCTCCCTGGGGCCGCCCACGGATCGGGACGAGCTGTTCGAGGGTTGGTTGTCGAACGCCATGGACATCGTGATGGCACCCCTCGCCCCGGCCGGCCGCTTCGAGTTCCGGGCCGGCCCGGAGGTCGCCTCGCTCGTCGACGGGGAGGTCGTGGACGGTCGGATCGACGACGCGGACGTCGTGGTGGAGGGCGACGCGGAAGGCATCTACTCGCTGTTCGTGGACCGTTGCCTCGACGGGGTCACGATCGAAGGCGACCGAGGTCTCCTTGACGCGCTCCTCGATGCGGCTCCCCCGCGCGCGGCGTGGCCCGTGGCGACGTAGCGGCGCACTGGCCCGACCCGCGGTCGAAGGGTCAGACTCCGGCGGCCCGCTCCAGGGCGTCGAGCTCGGAGTCGAGGTGGATCAGGAGGCGCTGGAGGCGGGGGACGGTCCGGCGGCAGCCGGTCAAGCCGAACGCCATCTGGTCGGCGTAGGAGTTGCAGGTGATGTTGAGCGCCATCCCGTCGATCGGGATCGACAACGGGTAGGTGCCCTCGAGCCGCATGCCGTTGAAGTACTGCTTGGTGCGCGGGCCGGGGACGTTGCTGATGATCAGGTTGTACGGCGGCTTCACCAGGCCACTCATCTTCAGCATCGGGCCGAGGATGGCCGGCGCCTGGCCGAGCGCGCTCATCGCCAGGATCTGCACCGGCGTCATCTCGGCCAGCGCACGCTTGCCGCTGACCATCGAGTCGTGCACGACCTGGAGGCGGTCGGCGGCGTCGGGGAGGTCGGTGCCGAGCTTCACCATCACCGAGCCGACGGCGTTGCCACCCGAGGAGGAGGCGATCTGGGCCTCCTTGGCCTTGAGACCGATCGGCACCATCGAGATCAGTGTCGTGTCGGGGAGCGCGTCGAGCTCGAGGAGGTAGGTGCGCATCGCGCCGCTGCACATCGCGAGCACGACGTCGTTCAGGGTGGTGCCGGTGGCCTTGCCGATGGCGCGGAGCCGCTCGAGTGGCCAGTCCTGGGCGGCGAAGCGGCGGGCGGCCGTGATCGGCTGGTTGAGGATCGTGCGCGGGGCGTAGAGAGCCAGGGCAGAGGTCTCGTTGCGCACCGAGCGGTTCAGCGTCTTGATCAGCGCACTGGGGAGGCCCGCCGCCTCGGCGCCGATGCCGAGCGCGGAGCGCATCGCCTGTGCGGGTAGCTCGGCGAGGTCCTTCTTCTCGCTGGGCTCGTCGATCTCGCGCGAACGGCTGGACCGGTTCTCCCACGGCGCCGGCATGTCGGTGCGCTCGGCGTCGGTGCTGAGGATGTTCTGGAGCAGCCGCATCGCGGAGATGCCGTCCACCAGGGCGTGGTGGAGCTTGCAGTACATCGCGACCCGGCCGTCGCGCAGCCCCTCGATCAGGTGCCACTCCCACAGCGGTCGCTCGATCGCGAGGCGGGTGGAGTGCAGGCGCGAGCACAGCTCGAGCAGCTCGCGCACCCGGCCGGGCTTCGGCAGGGCGCTGTGTCGCACGTGGTACTCGATGTCGAAGTCCTCGTCCTCGACCCACACCCACTGGCCGAGCGGTCTTGATCGAGCGGTGGGGGTGCTTGAGGAACAGTGGTGCGATGTCCTCGCTCTCCCGCAGCTGGGTGTAGAGGTCGCGGACGAAGTTGCGGCCCGCACCCTCGGGCTTGGAGAACAGCTGCAGCCCGCCCACGTGCATCGGCATCCGTCGGTTCTCCGCCATCAGGAAACCCGCGGCGGTGGGATCGAGGAGGTGCACCATGTGCCCGATCCTTGCGGCTGCGTCAAGGCCCGACAAGCCCGGCCCGTCGCGCGTGGATTTCGAGACGCGTCGCTCCTCCCCGAGCAAGCTCGGCTCCGAGCCGAGCTCTCCTCGATCTCCCGCGCTGATCGCGGACCTCGCAAGCTCGGCCCGCGGCGCGTGAAAGTATCGGTGGCATGCAGCCACGCCCGTTCGAGGAGGCGATGGTGCGCGGGCGGACGTCCCTCGACACCCGGCTGGAGCGATGGCGGGCGAAGCGCTGGGCGATCGCCCAGTGCGCGATCGCAGCGGGCGTCGCCTGGTTCGTCGCCAAGGACCTCCTGGGTCACTCCGCGCCGTTCTTCGCGCCGGTGGCCGCCGTCGTGTCGCTCGGTACGTCGTACGGCCAGCGGCTGCGACGGGTCGCCGAGGTGACGGTCGGGGTCGCTCTCGGGGTCTTCGGCGCCGACCTGCTGGTCCGCCTGATCGGCACCGGCGCCTGGCAGATCACGCTGATCGTCGGGCTGGCGATGACGACCGCGATCCTGCTCGACAACGGGCAGGTGTTCGTGATCCAGGCGGCGGTCCAGTCGATCGTCGTCGCCACCCTGCTGCCGGACCCGAACGCCGGCTGGACCCGCTGGACCGACTGCCTGATCGGTGGCGGTGTCGCCCTCGTCGCGGCGACTGCCGTCCCCGCGGCGCCGCTCCGTCGGCCGCGCGAGCAGGCGGCCAAGGTGCTGCGCAAGGTGCGTGACCTCCTCCAGGCCGCCAGCGAGGTGATGATGACCGGCGACGTCGACCCGGCGTTGTCGCTGCTGGCCGAGGCGCGGGAGACCGACCACCTCATCCGTGAGCTGCAGGACGCCGCGGATGAGGGACTGTCGGTGGTCGCGTCGTCGCCGTTCCGGATCCGGCACGGTCCCGGCCTGCGGAAGATGGCCGACCTGGTCGAGCCGCTGGATCGGGCCCTGCGCAGCACCCGCGTGCTGGTCCGGCGTACGGCGGTCGCGGCGTACCAGGGGCAACCGGTGCCGCGCTCCTACTCGCTCCTGACCGGTGAGCTGGCGACGGCCGTCGAGGTGGTCGCCACCGAGCTCGACGCCGACCGGATGGCGAGCGTCGCGCAGCCCGCCCTGCTGGGTGTGGGTCGTGCGACCGGTGAGGTCGAGCGCAGCGACGACCTGTCCGCGGAGGTGATCCTGGCGCAGATCAGGTCGGTGGTCGTGGACCTCCTGCTGCTCACCGGCATGGATCCTCTGGAGGCCACGGACTCGCTGCCCCCGGCGAGGCGCGACGGATGAGCTGGGTCCTCCACGTCGACCTCGACCAGTTCATCGCGGCCGTCGAGATGCTGCGGCGGCCCGAGCTGGTCGGACGGCCGGTGGTGGTCGGCGGACGCGGCGACCCGACCGAACGCGGCGTGGTGGCAACGGCGTCGTACGCCGCCCGCGAGTACGGCGTCGGCTCCGGCATGCCGCTCCGGGTCGCCGTGCGGAAGATCCCTGACGCCGTGTTCCTGCCCGTCGACCGAGCGGCGTACGACGAGGCCTCGGCGCGGGTCATGGCGACCCTGCGCGGTCTGGAGTGGGGCGGCGTACCGGTGGTGGTCGAGGTGCTGGGGTGGGACGAGGCGTTCCTCGGTCCCGGCGAGGGACACGGCGAGCTCGGCGACCCGCGCGTGTTCGCTCAGCACATCCGCCACGAGGTGCTGGTCGCGACCGACCTCCACTGCGGCGTGGGCATCGGCGACAACAAGCTGCGCGCCAAGATCGCGACGGCGTTCGGCAAGACGGGGGAGGGCGACGGGTCGGGGATCGGCTACCTCACCGAGGCCGAGTGGTTCGACGTGATGGGCGAGCGGCCCACCACGGCGCTGTGGGGGATCGGCTCCCGGATCGGCAAGCGGCTGACCGCGCTCGGCATCCACACCGTCCGCGAGCTCGCGGAGTCCGACGCCCGGATGCTCGCCGAGGCGATCGGGCCGACGATGGGGCCGTGGTACCACCGGCTCGGCCGCGGCGCCGACACCAGCCCGGTCGACGCGAGCCCCTGGGTGCCGCGGGCGCACGGACGCGAGGAGACCTACCAGACCGACCTCACCTGGGACGTCGTACCGCAGGAGGTGCGCGCGCTGACTGCTCGGGTCGTCGACGACATCGACCATGAGGGCCGCCCGGCGGCCCGGGTCGGGATCAAGGTGCGCTACCGCCCGTTCATCACGGTGAGCCGGTCGCTCACGCTGCCGGCCCCGACGAACGACCCGATCGTGCTCGCCGACGCCGCCGTCTCGCTGCTCGACCGGGTCGAGCACGACCGCCCGGTCCGGTTGCTCGGCGTACGTCTCGAGATGGTGGAGCCGGAAGGGGGCTACTCACGATGAGTGCACGACGACAGGACTGGCAGGAGTGGCACCGCGACTACGACGACGCCGACTCGCCGGTGTCGCGCCGGCTCGTGCAGGTGCGGGCACGCCTGGCGATGCTGGTCGACGAGGCCGTCGAACCGGTGCGGCTGCTCAACCTGTGCTGCGGCGACGGGCGCGACACCGTCCCGGTGCTCGCGGGCTCGGACCGGGAGGTGGACGCCTGCCTCGTCGAGCTCGACCCCGGCCTCGCCGAGGCGGCGCGCCGTGCGGCGACCGACGCGGGGGTGCCCATCGAGGTCCGGACCGGCGACGCAGCCGCCACTGCGACGTACGCCGACCGCCTTCCGGTCGACGTGCTGGTGCTGGTCGGGGTGCTCGGGAACGTCTCGGACGCCGACGCGGAGCGGACCATCGCTGCCACGGCGTCGATGGTGGTGCCGGGCGGCACGGTGATGTGGTCGCGGAGCAACCGCTTCCGCGCCGAGGCGACCCATGGCTACGGCGACCCGGCCGAGTGGGCGCGTGACCGGTTCGAGGCACACGGGTTCGAGACGCGGGAGTTCCTGGTCCCCGAGGTGGACGCCTGGCGTCTCGGGATCTCCGTCCTGCGCCGCCCGGCTGAGGCTCCCGTGCCAGAGACGCTGTTCAGCTTCGTGCGCTGAGCCGGGCCACGGCGGCGAGCCACGGCTCGTGCGAGCCGTCGTACGGCGCATCGGCGCGCAGCACGGCGGCGTGGACGCGGCTGCACGACTTCTCGGCTGCCGAGGCGACCTCGTCGGGGTAGCCCAGCTCGACCCGGTGGTCGGCGAACTCGTCCTCGTCCTCGATCCAGACCCGGCCGTCGAGGCCGCGCACGACGTCGAGGTCGAGGTCGACGGCGCGCAGGACCGGGCCGTCCCAGATCGGCGGGGTGGTGATGTCGATGTAGAGCGTCACCCGTGGTCCGCCGGGTGCGTGGAAGGTGGCGAGCCAGCCCCGCTCCGTATCGGGCGCGTCGGCCGGCGGGACCAGACCGACCTGGTCGACCGGGCTGCGGATGTCGGCCCCCGGGCGGACCATCCGGGTGCCGGCCGGGATGCCGATCCAGTCGCCGTGCTCGGTCGCTGCCCAGCCAACGACCGGGGATGTGCCAGTGCGGCCGCTCGCCCCACTTCGTCATCTCGGTCCGGACGGGGTCACCGAGCTCCAGCGCCATACCCCGATCCTGCCAGTCAGATCTTCGGCGGCTTCGTGCGCTTGGCGACCGAGGCGACGACGTCCTGGTAGCGGGAGCCGGTGAGGCGGGCGAAGTGGTGCAGGAGCGTGGGCGTCGAGCCCCACGAGCACGCGAGCGCGGCCGCCGAGGATGCCCTTGGTCACGATGATCTCGGCCGCGCGTTCGGGAGACATCGTGGCCATCTTCTCGTCGAAGATCGCCGCCGACTCGGCGGCGTCCTCGCGGCTGGAGTAGCGGCCGTTGCGGGCGATCGCGGTCTTGACGCCGCCGGGGTGTACGGCGGTGACGCCGACCGGGTGGCCGGCCACGAGCATCTCCTCGCGGAGCGCCTCGGTGAAGCCGCGCACGGCGTACTTCGAGGCGTTGTACATCGACTGGCCCGGGACCGAGAGCAGGCCGAAGAGCGACGAGAGGTTCACGACGTGGCCGTCGCCCGAGGCGACCAGGTGGGGCAGGAACTCCTTGGTGCCGTGCACGACGCCCCAGAAGTTGATCCCGATGATCCACTCCATGTCGTCGTAGTCGAGGTCCTCGACGTCGCCCGCCAGCGCGACGCCGGCGTTGTTGACGACCACGTTCACGCGGCCGAACTGCTCGGCGACCGCCGCGGCGTACGCCGTCATCGCGGCGCGGTCGGCGACGTCGAGGCGGTCGCCGCGGACCCCGCGGGCGCCGGCAGCCTTGACCAGCTCGACGGTTTCGGCGAGCCCCGCCTCGTCGACGTCGGAGATCGCGACGACCGCGCCACGGCGCGCGACGTCGACGGCGATCGCCCGGCCGATCCCCGACGCCGCGCCCGTGACCACGACGACCTTGTCGTCCACGGTCTTCACGCTCCGACCTCCTCCGCGGAGGCGTCGCGGCCCGCCACCACTGGGGAGACGTCGTACGCCTCGGCGTCGAAGCGCGCGAGAAGACGGCGGAAGGTGTACGTCGTGCGCGGCCAGAGGGTGGTGTTGCGACCCTCGGAGTCGAGGTACCACGACGAGCAGCCGCCGGAGTTCCAGACGGTCCGCTTCATCCGTGCGCTGCAGGTCGGCGTTCCAGCGCCGCTGGTCGTCCGCGCGCGGCTCAAGGGCGGCGTACCGATGGCTGCGCAGAGTGGCGAGCGCGTCGCGCAGGTAGGCCACCTGCGCCTCGATGATGAACACCATGCTGGTGTGGCCCTGGCCGGTGTTGGGGCCGACCAGCAGGAACAGGTTGGGGAAGCCGTGGACGGTCGTTCCCTTGTACGCCGCCATCCCGCCGTCGGCCCAGACGTCGGCCAGGCTGCGGCCCTCGCGGCCGACGATGCGCTCGGCGATCGGCGGCTCGGTGGTCCAGAACCCGGTCGCCACCACGATCACGTCGACCGGGTGCTCGTGCCCGCCGGCGGTGACGATCGAGGTCGGGGTCACGCGGGCGATCGGGTCGGTGACGACGTCGACGTTGTCCTCCGCGAGCGCGGCGTAGTAGGTGTTGGAGCGAAGGATCCGCTTGCAGCCGATCCGGTAACGTAGGCGTCACCTTCGCACGGAGGCCCGGGGTCCTTGATGCCTCGGTGGATGTTGGCGATCGCGGCCTTCTGCGCCGGCGCGGCCAGGCGCGGTTGCCAGGTGAACGCCGGGACATAGCCCTCGTGCGCCCAGTAGATGCCCGCGCGGTAGAGCCGGGCGAGTGCCGGGATGCGGCGCAGGGCGGCCCGCTCGGTCTTCGGGTAGGTGCGGTCGTTGCGGGGGATCACCCACGGGGCGGTGCGCTGGTACACGTCGAGGTGGGCGGCCACCTGCTGCACCTCGGGGACGATCTGGATCGCCGAGGCACCGGTGCCGATCACGGCGACACGCTTGCCGGCCAGGTCGACCGAGTGGTCCCAGCGAGCGGAGTGGAAGAGGGCGCCGCCGAACTCCTCGATGCCCTCGATCTCGGGCAGCCGCGGCTCGGACAGGCTGCCGGCAGCCGCGACGAGGGTCCGTGCGGTGACCTCGCCGGACGACGTACGGATGTGCCAGCGCTGGGCCGCATCGTCCCACGCGGCGTGCTCGAGCTCGGTGTGGAAGGCGGTGCGTGCCGTCACGCCGTACTCCTGGGCGATGCGGCGCAGGTAGTCCTGGATCTCGGGTTGCGGGGAGTACGACGACGTCCAGTCGGGGTTGCGCGCGAAGGAGAACGAGTAGAGCTGGCTCGGTATGTCGCAGCAGGCGCCGGGGTAGGTGTTGTCGCGCCAGGTGCCGCCGACGTCGTCGCTCTTCTCGATCACCAGGTAGTCGGTCTCGCCGTCCTCGGCGAGCTTGATCGCCGCGCAGAGACCGGCGAAGCCGGACCCGACGATCAGATGGTCGACGTGGGTGGGCAGGGACGGTGCGGCCATGCGGGTGACGCTATCCGCGTCCCAGCCGCATCGGCCGTCAGCCCGACGGTCAGGTCGTAGACGGTGACGCCGTCGACCGTCTTCGCGGTGAAGGTGCTCTCGACCCACGATGCGATCTGGCGACGACGTGCCGCCGCTGGCGTTGGAGCCCCCCGCCTCCACCGGCGCCGAAGCCCCCGCCCTGGGCGATGAAGAAGTGGATCTTCCCCTGGCTCACCCACTGCTGGAACTGCGCGAGCGTCGGGCTCGGGTCGGAGCCGTTGAACCCGCCGATCGCCATCACCGGCTCCTGGGTGGCGAGCTGGTAGCCGGCCGCACTGTTGGAGCCGATGGCCGCGGCGACCCAGGTGTACGACGACGCGTCGGTCTCGAGCAGCGTGGTCAGCGCGGCGCTCGACGTGCTGCCGTCGAGCAGCCCGCCGGTGCTGGCGCCTCCGGTCGTGCCGCCGGCGTCGTCCGGCGGCCGCCACCGGGGCGTGCCACCGGTGGCCGCGCCGACCGGGGCGGCCGCCGCCGGGGCCGAACTCCGCCGCCGGGCCGAACCCGCCGGCCGACGAGGGCCCGGCGCTCGGGATCGAGCCGGAGTGCGGGGTGGCCGCCGTCGCGACGGAGTACGCCGCCGGGCCGGCCAGTCCGGCGACCAGCGCCGCGCCTGCGACCGCGGCCGCGACCCGCCGTGGGAGGTGGTGCACCCCGACGATCAGCGCGGCAGCGACGAACCCGACGACCAGCACGGCGTACCGCAGCCACGGGTGCCACGAGGCGTCGCGCGCCAGGAGCTCGTAGGACAGCGCGCGGTGAGCGCCGTGACGAACCCGAGGATCCCGGTGGCGACGAGCGAGTCGCGGTGCCGCCAGAGGACGAGCCCGCCGATCCCGACCAGGGCGCCGATCGCCGGGGCGAGGGCGACGGTGTAGTACGGGTGGAAGATCCCGGCCATGAAGCTGAAGGTGAGGCCGGTGACGAGGAGCCAGCCGAGCCACAGCGTCAGCCCGGCGCGGACGGCCAGGCCGCCGCGGCCGCGGGCGAACCACAGGCCCGCGACGCCGAGGACCAGGGCGGCCGGGATCAGCCACCCGACCTGGCTGCCGACCTCGGACCCGAACATCCGGAACAGCCCGGTCGGGCCCCACTGGCCGCCCGTCGTGTTCCCGCCGCCCGACCGAGCCGGTCTCCGAGCCGTTGAGCCGGCCGAAGCCGTTGTAGCCGAGCGTGAGCTCGAGGATCGAGTTGTGCTGCGAGCCGCCGATGTAGGGCCGCGACGCGGCCGGCCACGCCATCACGATCGCGATCCACCAGCCGGCGGCGACGACCAACCCGGCCGCCGCGGCCAGCAGGTGCAGGAGCCTGCGGCGCCAGGTGACACCGGCGTACAGCGCGTAGACCGCGATCAGCGCCGGCAGCACGAGGAACGACTGGAGCATCTTCGCCAGGAAGGCGAGGCCCACCAGCACGCCGGCGAGGGCGAGCCAGCGGGCGGCTCGGCCGCCGACGTGGGAGGCCTCGACCGCGCGGAGGGTGGCGTACGCCGAGGCGACCAGCAGCAGGGTCAGCATCGCGTCGGGGTTGTTGAAGCGGAACATCAGGACCGCGACCGGGGTCAGCGCCATCACCGAGCCCGCGAGAAGCCCGGCCGCCGCCGATCCCGTCGTACGCCGGACCGTGGCGTAGAGCAGCGCGACGGCCGCCACGCCCGCGAGCGCCTGGGGCACCAGGATGCTCCACGACGAGAGCCCGAAGATCCGCACCGAGAGCCCCATCGGCCAGAGCGCCAACGGCGTCTTGTCGACGGTGATCGAGTTGGCGGCGTCGGAGGAGCCGAAGAAGAACGCCTTCCACGACTCCGAGCCGGCCTGCGCGGCCGCGGAGTAGAACGAGTTGGCCCAGCCCGACGCCCCGAGGCCCCAGAGGTAGAGGAGCGCGGTCGCGACGAGCAGACCGGCGAGCGCCCACCGCTCGAGCGGCTCGGGGGGCCGCGAGAGCGTGGGGCCCGTCGGCCGCCGGCCCCGGCCCACCCATGGCAGGGCGGGTCGGGGACGTCCGGCGACCACCGGGTCGGCGACGGCGTCGCGGGCGAGGAGGTCGCGGGACAGAGCGGCAGAGGTGGTCTCCGAGGTCATGCCCCGACTCTCACGCGACCGTCTGGCAGCCCCCTCTCGCCGCCCTGTGCCCCCTCTGTGAGACGGGACGACGGCTCAGGAGGGGAGGGAGACGGTGACCTCGGTGTCGCCGGGGCGGGAGCGGAGGCTGACCGTGCCGCCGTGGGCGGTCACGATCGCCTGCACGAGCGCGAGGCCGAGGCCGGCGCCGCCGGTGTCCCCGCGGGTGCGGGCCGCGTCGCCGCGGGCGAACCGCTCGAAGGCGTGCTCGGCCAGGCCCGGCGGGAAGCCGGGGCCGTCGTCGTGCACGGAGAAGCCGCCCGGCTTCGCGGACACGGTGATGGTCGTTCCGGCCGGCGTGTACTTGCGGGCGTTGGTGAGCAGGTTCGTCACCACCTGGTGCAGCCGCTGTACGTCGCCGTTGACCTCGATCGACTCCTCCGGCAGGTCGAGCCGCCAGCGGTGACCGGGGTCCACGACGCGGGCGTCCGAGACGGCCTCGACCAGGAGCCGGGACAGGTCCACGGTGTGCCGCTCGAGCGGCCGCCCCGAGTCGAGGCGGGCCAGCAGCAGCAGGTCCTCGACCATCGCGGTCATCCGAGCCGACTCCTCCTCGACCTTGTCGAGGGCGGTCCGCGTCGTGACGGGGTCGTCGGGCCGGCGCCGCGCCAGCTCGGTGTAGCCCGGCGATCGTGGTCAGCGGGGTCCGCAGCTCGTGGGAGGCGTCCGCGACGAACTGGCGGACCTGCTGCTCGCTCTCGTGCCGCGCGGTCAGCGACGACTCGACGTGCGCCAGCAGGGTGTTGAGGGCCGAGCCGACCTGACCGACCTCGGTGTTCTCGTCGGTGAGTCGTTCGGGGACGCGCTCTGCGAGCTCGATGTCACCGGTCGCCAGCGGCAGCTCGGCGACGCGGTGGGCCGTGGCCGCGACCTCGCGCAGCGGCCGGAGCTGACGGCGTACCAGGACGATGCCCGCGCCCGCGGCGGCGGCGATACCGAGGGCCCCGACGAGCACCTCCCAGAGGATGAGCTGCGACACCGGTCCGTCGACCGAGGACGCCGGCAGCCCGGCCACGGTCGTGCCGAAGGGCGTCGGGGCGAGGGCGACGCGGTACTCGCCGTATCCCGGGAGGTTGACGTCGTGCGGCTGACCGTCAGCCGGGAGCGACTCGATCGCCGTGAGCGAGGCCGAGGAGACCAGCTGGTCGGCGCCCTCGTCGTTGGGGACCTGGGCCCAGCTGCCGCCCGGGCCCGTGGAGCACTCCGGAGAGCAGGCCGATCCGTGGCTGGTCGAAGGGGTGGTTGTCGCGGTCGCGGTCGTTGGGCGGCGTCGAGCGGACCTCTGGTGGTCCTGCGGCAGCCGGCTGAGCGAAGCGAGCACGTCGCGGTCCAGCCGCGAGTCGAGGTAGGCGTGCAGCGCCAGTGTGGCGGCCCCGGCGATCAGCAGGGCCACCACGGCCACGAGCAGCACGGCGGTGACGACCAGGCGGCGACGTCAACGACGCGAAACGCTTCATGGTCGGCTCACGCGACCGGCTTCAGCACGTATCCCGCGCCGCGCATGGTGTGGATCATCGGATCGCGGCCCGCGTCGATCTTCTTGCGCAGGTAGGAGATGTAGAGCTCGACGACGTTGGCCTGGCCGCCGAAGTCGTAGTTCCACACGCGGTCGAGGATCTGGGCCTTCGACAGCACCCGCTTGGGGTTGCGCATCAGGAAGCGCAGCAGCTCGAACTCGGTGGCGGTCAGCGCGATCTCGTCTCCGGCACGGCGTACCTCGTGGCTGTCCTCGTCGAGCTCGAGGTCGCCGACCGTCAACAACGCCGACGACTGCGCACGACGTGCGCCGGCCCTGCGCATCAGGCCGCGCAGGCGGGCGACCAGCTCCTCGAGGGAGAACGGCTTGGTCACGTAGTCGTCGCCACCGGCGGTGAGGCCGGCGACGCGGTCCTCGACCGCGTCGCGCGCGGTGAGGAAGAGGACGGGTACGTCGGGGTCGGCGGCGCGCATCCGGCGCAGCACCTCGAGCCCGTCGAAGTCGGGCAGCATCATGTCGAGCACGACGGCGTCGGGGTCGAACGACTTCGCGGCCGAGACGGCCTTGGTGCCGGTGTTGGCGGCGGTGACCTCGAAACCCTCGTAGCGCAGGGCCATGCTGATCAGCTCGGCGATGTTCTGTTCATCGTCGACGACGAGCACGCGCAGGGGTGATCCGTCGGAACGGGTGAGCTCCATGGCACCAGTGTGACCACGGAGGCTGTGAGTTTCCTGTGAGAACCCTGTCCGGTGGACACGACGTCCTCAGAGCCGATCCACAGCGCGGCCACAGCAGGGAGGAGCACACTGCACACCATGAGCGATACCGACCAGCCCGGCACGAGTGCGCCGGAGGCCACGACGCCGGCACCCGTGCTGCCAGCCGAGCCCGCCCGCCCGGCGTACGCCGCTCCGGTGCAGCAGTCCTTCTTCGACCAGGTGCTCGGGATGCGCGCCGTGATCGCGGTGGCCCTGGCCGCACTGATCATCGGCGGCCTGAGCGGCTTCATCCTCGGCGAGCACACCCACGGTGGCGGCGATCGCGTCGGCCACGGCGGGCCCGGTGGCTTCCCTGGCGGTCAGAGCTTCCGGGGCCCTCAGCAGGGCCAGCCACCCTTCGGCCAGGGCGTGCACTGACCCGTGGGAAGGCCTGAGGCTGCCGACGCACGTAGTCAGGCCTGCTGCCCGCGGGGCCCTCGGGCCCTCGGGGCCCTCGGGGCTGAGCTCAGCTCGGCGCGTCGTACAACCGCAGCGCCATCACCGGGCAGTTGCGCACGGCGTGGCGGGCCGCCTCCTCGTCCCTGCGGAGGACGATCGGGTCGCGCTCACCCGACCGCGACATGGGAAACCCGGAGTCGTCGACGCCGAGCACGCGCGGCAGGAGCTCGGCACAGCTGCCGTGACCGTCGCAGCGGGTCCAGTCGACGTGCAGACGGGTGTTCACGAGACCCTCCGGACCCGGCTGGGGCACCAGCCTTCGAGGTGCATGGCCACGTGGTCGCGGAAGACGTCGAGCGTCGACGCGACGAAGCGGGCGCTCCCGTCGGGGTGCGCGCAGGCCCCCCGTCCGGAGATCTGGGCGCTCATCCGGGCGAGTTCGGCCGGCAGGTGCGGGTCACGGACGCCGGCCGCGAGCCGGTGCAGGTTCCTCGCCAGGTGCGGTAGCCCGTTCAGGCAAGGTCCGCACTGGCGGGCAGACTCGCCCGCCAGGTAGTCCACGACCTCCGCCGCGAAGCCGATCGGACAGCTGCGGTCGCCGAGAACGTGCAGTACGCCGGCACCGACAGTTGCATTGAACGGCGCGAGCTCCCTCCGGGTGAGACGGACGTCGAGCCTCGACTCCGGCACCCAGGCGCCGTGATATCCGCCCACGAGCACCGCGGCCGGCTGGAGCGGCCCCGTCGGCGCCAGCACGTCACGCAGAGAGGCGCCCCGGTCGGCCTCGATGACGCCGGAGCGGGCCACGGAGCCGCTCACGGTGAAGAGCGACGTACCGGGGTCCTCGGCGGTACCGGCCGAGCGGAACCAGCCGGCACCGTGCCTCGCGACCAGGGCGACCTGGGCGAGCGTCTCGGCGTTGAGGACCAAGGTCGGACGCCTTCCGACGCCCGACTCGGTGATCCGGGTGAACGGGTCGCGAGGGAGGGCGGGGCGGCCGTCCAGCTGGTTGACCAGCGCGGTCTCCTGCCCGGCGACGAAGCCTCCCTCGAGCGGGATCACCTCGACCCTGCGGCCGCGCGCGGCGGCCCGAGCCGGACCGGGGTCGATCTCGGGACCGATCGCCAGGATCGCCCGCTTGGCACGCATCGCACGCGCCAGCACCTCGAGCCCGTCGAGCACCAGGTGCGGGTTGTGCACGAGCAGCACGGCGTCCTTGTGGCTGAGGGGCTCGCCCTCCATGCCGTTGCCGACCACGACCGGTCTGCGGTCACCGGATGCGACAGAGCGGACCTTGATCGCCGTGGGGAAACCCCCGCCACCCCTGCCGGTGAGACCGCTGTCGGCCACGGCGCGGAGGAGTTCGTCCAGGGAGAGCCGGGGCACCGCCACCCGATGCTCGGGGGCGTCGAGCAGGCGCCGGGTCGCGGCCCTGACACTCGTGGGGGTGCTCATGCGGTCCTCCTCGGGTGACGGGTCCAGCCGCGGTGGGCGTACGACGGGCTGAGTCGCCAGCCGACCGCCGTGACGACCGCGCTGATGCAGACCACGGCCAGCCCTCGCAACCAGGTGGAACCGCCGTCGGTGCCGTTGCCGAGTGCATGCATGAGGGCCACCGGCCACAGGGCGTACGTCGCCCAGTGCACGGTCCGGAACACCCGCGGGCCGACGCGGTGCCGCAGCAGGGAGACGATGGTGACGATGACCAGCAGGTCGAGGCCGAGCGTGCCCAGGCCGAGCCACAGGGGCTTGTACGCTCCCAGGAAGGGGAAGACGAGGTCCACCAGGCGGAGCTGCGCGTAGGGGTCGAGGTAGAGCGTTCCGACGTGGGCGACCACGAGGGCGGTACCGGTGAGAGCGGCCGTGCGATGCAGGTCACTGGTCCCGAACCGGCCCAGCAACGGCACCGGCCGACCGGAGCGGGCGACGATGCCGAGGACGAGCGAGACCGTGAAGAGCACGAGCGCGACGACGCCGGTGCCGCGGCCGAGTGCCCAGAGGGCGGCGCTCATGCCGCGACCTCCCGAGGCCAGTCGCCGACCCGGACGACGCGGTGCCGCTGGTCGACGAGGCGCGCGGTCCAGCCGCGCTCGGAGAGCCAACGGCCGGCGTCGTGGCCGAGGATCACGGCCGCGGTCGAGGCCGTGTTGGCCTCCGTGCACGTGGGTGCGGCCACGGTCGCGCTGCGCCACACGGGCGCGGCCGGGGCCGCCGTACGGGGGTCGATGATGTGGTGCAGGCGTACGCCGCCGCGGCGCCAGGCCCGTCGTACCGTCGAGGAGGTGGCGAGCGCACAGCCGGGCCGGAGCGTGACCTGGGCGGCCGGGTCGTCCTCGCTGTCGCAGACCAGCACCTGCCAGCCGCCGGCTGGGCCGGCGCCTGCGGTGGCGATGTCCCCGCCGAGCTCGACGAGCACGCCGACACCGACCGAGGCCGCCGCCCGCCGTGCCATCAGGTCGGCCGCCCGGGCCTTCGCGGTGGCGCCGAGGTCGAGCTGGACACCACGCGGCAGCTCGAGCTTGTCGCCGTACAGGTGCACCCGCCGCCAGCCGGGCACGTGGTGCACGAGGTCGACGGGCGCGCCGTCAGCCGGCAGCAGCTCGATGCTGCGGTCGTAGCCGAGCGCGCGTACGACGCTGCCCACCGTCGGATCGACCAGCCCGGCGCTCGCCTCCGCCGCGTCGAGCGCGGTGCCGACCAGGTCGGCCAGCATCGGCGAGAGCCGGTTGCGGCCGGGGGTGAGGTCGGAGATCTCGGAGTCGGGACGGAAGCGCGAGCAGGCGCGCTCCACCTCGTCCAACCCGGCTCGGACGATCTCGACGACCGATCCGAGCGCGTCCGGGTCGGTGACGACCACCGCACAGGTCGTGCTCCACAGGTCGAAGCGGTACGTGGTGTCCTCGGGCGCGAACATGTCAGGAGCCGCTCGTGGTCGCCTGCGGCGCGGAGTTGCTCGGCGGCGTGACCGGGCTCGCCTGGTTCGTCGAGGCCCGGTTCGACGGCGTTCTCGACCCCGTGCCGTCGTCCCCTGTGCCGTCGTCCCCCTCGCCACCGTCACGCGAGCCGGAGGTCGTGGAGCCGGAGGTCGTGGACCGGGAGCCGGCGGAGCCGCCGTTGGCCTGGCTCGCCGACCTGGAGGTGCCGGTGTGCGTGGTCAGGCCCAGCCCCACGGCGGTCCCGAGGGCGCTGATGACGCTGAGCCCGGCCAGACCGGCCTGGAGGCGCCGGCTGCGCTGGATGTGTGTCATGGCTTCACGGTCCGCCGGAGTCCTGTGCCCTCCCTGTGAACGCACTGGGGTCGTGGTGTCGGTTTCCTGCCGACAACCTGCCAATGGTCGCCGGAAGCCGCCCCCGCTGCGGAAGACGCGGTACACATCGGCGACACGCCCGGGTGATCGGGCCGATCGTTCCGCGTGTTCCGGCGGGCCGCCGGGTAACTCGCTGGGAGTCCCGGCGGCCGCTGGGGGAGAATCACCCGCGTTGTGGACATCTCCTTCCCGCCCGAGCTGCCGATCAGCCAGCGGCGTGACGACATCGCGGCGGCCATCCGGGACCACCAGGTCGTCGTCGTCGCGGGCGAGACCGGCTCGGGCAAGACCACCCAGCTGCCGAAGATCTGCCTGGAGCTCGGCCGCGGTGCGGGTGGGCGGGGCGGGATGGTGGGCCACACCCAACCGCGGCGGATCGCGGCGCGGTCGGTCGCCGAGCGGCTCGCCTCGGAGCTGAAGACGTCGCTCGGGGAGGAGGTCGGCTACCAGGTCCGCTTCACCGACCGGACCTCGGCAGACACCCGGATCAAGGTGATGACCGACGGCATCCTGCTGGCCGAGCTGCAGCGCGACCGCCAGCTGCGCCGCTACGACACGATCATCATCGACGAGGCGCACGAGCGCAGCCTCAACATCGACTTCCTGCTCGGCTACCTCAAGCAGCTCCTGCCGCGCCGCCCCGACCTCAAGCTGATCATCACCTCGGCGACCATCGACCCCGAGCGGTTCGCGCGGCACTTCGCCGAGGTCTCGACCGGCTCGAGCACCAACAGCCCGCGGCCGGCGCCGATCATCGAGGTGTCGGGACGCACCTACCCCGTCGAGATCCGCTACCGCCCGCTGATCGACGTACCCCAGACCGACGACGAGGGGGAGGCGGTCGTCCGCGACCAGACGGAGGCCATCCTCGACGCGGTCCGCGAGCTGTCCGGCGAGGGACCCGGCGACATCCTGGTGTTCCTCCCCGGCGAGCGCGAGATCCGCGACACCGCAGATGCGCTGGCCGACCTGAAGCCGGACCGTGGCCGGTCCCTCGAGATCGTCCCGCTCTTCTCCCGGCTCTCGGCCGCCGAGCAGCACCGTGTCTTCTCGTCCCACCCCGCCACCGTGCGCCGCGTCGTCCTCGCCACGAACGTCGCCGAGACCTCGCTGACCGTCCCCGGCATCCGGTACGTCGTGGACACCGGCCTGGCGCGGATCTCGCGCTACTCGCTGAAGACCAAGGTGCAGCGGCTCCCGATCGAGGTGGTCAGCCAGGCCTCCGCACGCCAGCGGTCCGGCCGGTGCGGACGCGTCGAGGCGGGTATCGCCATCCGTCTCTACGCCGAGGAGGACTTCGAGGGCAGGCCCGACTTCACCGACCCCGAGATCCTGCGCACGAACCTGGCCTCGGTGATCCTCCAGATGACGTCCCTCGGGCTCGGTGACGTCGGCCGCTTCCCCTTCGTCGAGCCGCCCGACCGCCGCAACGTGTCGGCGGGGGTGCAGCTGCTCGAGGAGCTCGGGGCGCTCGCCGGCGGTGGCCGCGAGGCGCGGCTGACCCGGGTCGGCCGGCGGCTCGCCAGGCTGCCGATCGACCCCCGGCTCGGACGGATGATCCTGGAGGCCGAGCGGCTCGGCTGCGTCCGCGAGATCCTTGTCATCGCCGCCGCCCTCTCGCTGCAGGACCCACGCGAGCGGCCGCTGGAGGAGCGGGCCCAGGCCGACCAGCTGCACGCTCGCTTCAAGGACACCACCTCGGACTTCCTGTCCTGGCTCAACCTCTGGCGACATCTGCGCGCCCAGCAGCGCGAGCTGTCGTCGAGCGCCTTCCGGCGGATGTGCAAGCGGGAGTACCTCAACTATCTGCGCGTCCGCGAGTGGCAGGACTTCGAGTCCCAGCTCCGCCAGGTGTGCCGGGAGCTCAAGGTCGACCTCGGCCCCGGCGGACGTCATACACAACGTGCCGTAGACGGCTCCGACCGTATGACGTCCGAGGGTGGTGCGCCGTACGACGCCGACGGGATCCACCAGGCGCTGCTGTCGGGGCTGCTCTCCCACATCGGCGTGCTGGAGGAGCGGGCCCCGACCGGCTCGACCAGCGGCAAGGGGCGAGGACCGCGGGAGTACCTCGGGGCCCGCGGCACCCGGTTCGCGATCTTCCCCGGCAGCGGTCTGCGGGGGAAGAACCCGGCGTACCTCATGGCCGGCGAGCTCGTCGAGACGGGCCGGCTCTGGGCCCGGCAGAACGCCGCGATCAAGCCCGAGTGGGCCGAGCAGGTCGGCGCCCACCTGGTCAAGCGCAGCTACAGCGAGCCGCACTGGTCGCGCAAGCGCGCCGCGGTGATGGCCCACGAGCGCGTCACGTTGTACGGCGTCCCGCTGGTCACCGACCGGCTGGTCGCCTTCGGCAGGATCGACCGCGAGCTGAGCCGCGAGCTCTTCATCCGGCACGCCCTCGTGTACGGCGAGTGGTCCAGCCGGCACCGCTTCCTCGGCGAGAACCAGCGCCTGCTCGAGGAGGCCGAGGAGCTCGAGCACCGGGCGCGGCGCCGCGACATCGTCGTGGACGAGCACACCCTCTTCGACTTCTACGACACGCGGATCGGGGCCGACGTCGTCAGTGGCGCCCACTTCGACCAGTGGTGGAAGCAGGAGCGCCGCACCCGTCCCGACCTGCTCACCTTCGATCCCGCGATGCTCACCCATGACACGGCCGAGGAGGTGCGGGCCGAGGACTTCCCCGAGGCCTGGCAGGGCGAGGGGCTCACCTTCCCGATCAGCTACCACTTCGAGCCGGGCGCGGCCGACGACGGGCTCACGATCGACGTACCCGTCGCGACCCTCAACCGCGTCGCCGCCGACGACTTCTCGTGGAACGTCCCCGGCGTCCGCCACGAGCTGGTCACCAGCCTGATCCGCAGCCTGCCGAAGAACCTCCGCGTCAGCTTCGTGCCCGCACCCGACAAGGCGCGCGACTTCCTGGCCACGGTCCCGCCCGGGGAGGAGCCGCTGCTCGACGCGCTGGAGCGCTGGGCGCGATCGACCACCGGCGTGGTCATCCCGCGCGACGCCTGGGACTGGTCCAAGGTGGCGGCCCACCTCCAGCCGACCTACCGGGTCGTCGCCGAGACCGGTGACGAGCAGGCCCGCGGCAAGGATCTCGACGCGCTCAAGGCGCCGTTGCGGCACCAGTTCGACGAGGCACTGGCCGCGGTCGCCGACGACAGCGGGCTGGGTGCGACCGGCCAGACCGCGTGGACCTTCGGCGAGATCCCCGACGAGATCCTGCAGACCCGGGCGGGGCACGAGGTGCTCGCCCACCCGGCCGTCACCGACGAGGGCACGACCGTCGGGCTGGGGATCTTCGGCTCCCCGGACGAGGCCGCGGCACGGCACCGGCTCGGCGTACGCCGCCTGCTGCTGCTCGAGCTCCCCGCGGGCGACCCGACCGCGGACCTCGACACCACCGACCGCCTCGGCCTGGCGGGCTCGCCGTACCCCACGGTCGCCGAGCTCCTCGACGACCTTCGCGGCGCGATCCTCGCCGACGTGGTGGACGCCCGCCCGCCCGTCCGCACGCTCGAGGAGTACGACGCGCTGCTCGCGGTCGGACGCGAGGCGCTGGCGACCCGGACCCGTCCGGTGCTGACCGAGGTGCTCCGGATCCTCTCCGACTGGCGCGACGTCGACCGGATGCTCAGCGGCCGCGCCGAGCTGGCGACGCTCCCCGCGCTGCAGGACATGCGTGAGCAGCTGGCGCGGCTGGTTGCTCGCGGCTTCCTGGGGGAGGCGGGCGCCGAGCGGCTGCGCCGCTTCCCGACGTACCTCCTGGCGGTCCGGCGCCGTCGCGAGAGGCTCGCGGACGACGTGCTGCGCGACCGGCAGCTGATGGACCAGGTCACCGGGGTGCAGGACGCCGTCCTCCACCGGCTCGCCGCCCTGCCCGACGGCCGCCCGCCGGGTGAACGGCTGCGACGCGCCCGCTGGCTGCTGGAGGAGTACCGCGTCTCGTTGTTCGCCCAGCAGCTCGGCACCGACGGTCCGGTCAGCGACCAGCGGATCCGCACCCTGCTCACCGTCTGACCGCCCGGCCGGTTGGAGAATCCCCGGGGCACCCGAGTTTCTACACCGGCCGATGCCCGCGCGGACTACCGTGGCACCCGTGACCCAACGCCCCCACCACCGCCCGCTCACGCCGGGCGACCGCTTCTTCAGCGGGCTCGACTCTGGGGACGACCCGGTCCGGGTGGCCGAGGCGGCCGACCGTGCCGCCGAGCTGCTGGTGCGCGGTGCACGCGCGTCGGGCGACGACGCGGTCGCCGAGCGGGTGCTCCACCTCGCCGACACGGAGGGCATCGAGGTCATCGCCCAGGCGTGGGCCGCCCGGCCCGCCGACTCGGTCGCGGGCTGCCTGTGGCGGCTCTACCTGCTGCGCTCGTGGGTGTACGCCGACCCGGTCGGTGTCGCGCGCGAGTTCGAGGCGGGCCGACGCCGCGCCGCCGTCGACGACGTGGTCGCCGGCGTGGCCGAGCCGCCGGGTCCCGACGAGCTTCGCGACATGGTCGACGAGGTGCTGCGCGGGATCGCCGTCGGTGACTTCGCCGACGTACTCCTGCGCGCCGCCGCCTTCGCCCGCGTGGTCGCCACCGGCCGGGCCGCGCTGGCCGACACCGACGCCCTCGCCGCCGCACGGATCCAGACCGTGGCCGAGCAGCTGGGCCGCGCCGCGCGCCTGGAGCTGTCCGGCCACCTGTCGTAGGCCGCGTCCACACCGGGTGCGCCGTTCGGAATGCCAGGAGACGTCGCCCCGTTACACTGTCGGAGTGCGCCGGGCCGTGGCAGCCCCGGGTCCCAAAATCAGCCGCTATGAGCGGCCACGCGCCGTGAGGCGCTCCCGGTCCGGCGCACTTCACTCTTGTCGCTACGGCTAGGGTTTCGCCGTGCAGAGGCGAGTCGGGGGCAGGAGACGGGCGATCTCCGGCCTCGCCGTCGCGGCTCTCCTCTCGGCCAGCGTGCTCGCGGCGTGCGACTCGTCGTCGTCGTCGAGCGCCGCGCCGCCCTCGAGCCCGCCCGACCTCGCCGTCGTCCTCTGCTCCCACGCAGCTGCCCCGCCAGACGCTCACGTTCGGCGTGGTCGGCTCCGTGGACGAGGTCGCGAGCTATCGACAGATGGCCTCCCTGTTCGCCCCCCTCAACCGCCAGGTGATCGTCCAGGTGAAGGCGTGGCCGGACGAGGCCGCGATGATGGCCGACCTCCGAGCCGGGGTGAGGCCGCCCGACGTGTTCATCGCCTCGCGACGCGACCTCCTCTTCCTCGACCAGCACCAGCTCATCCAGCCCATCGACCAGCTGCTCGAGGACCGCGGCGTCGACTTCGGTGACGACTACCCGCGCAGCACCCTGACCGCGTTCGGCACCGACAACCACCTCAACTGTCTGCCCTACGGCATCTCACCCTCGGTGATCTACTACAACAAGAAGCTCGTCAAGCTCGGGCAGGTCTCGGCCGACCCGCCGGTGCCCGGTCAGGGCTGGTCGCTCGACCAGTTCGCCGCGGCCGCGCAGTGGGCCGTGCGCCACCACGCGAGGGCTGCGGGGGCCTATGTCGAGCCCAGCCTCGGAGGGGTGGCGCCGTTCGTGCTCTCCGGTGGTGGCCGGATCTTCGACGACGCCACCACGCCGACCGGGCTCACTCTGTCGGACGCCGCCAGCCAGCAGGCCCTGATCCGCACCGTCCGGGTGATGCACCGGCCGGGCATCAGCCTGTCTCCCCAGCAGCTGGCGGAGAAGAGCCCTCTGCAGTGGTTCGAGCAGGGCCGGCTGGGGCTCCTGGAGGCCTCTCGGGACATCGTGCCGGCGCTCCGGAACCGACTCCTGTTCAACTTCGACGTGATGCCGATGCCCGACCTCGGGACTCCCGCCACCGCCGGCGGACTCACCGGCCTGTGCATCTCGAGCCGCGCCACCGACGCCGGCACGGCCGCGGACTTCCTGGTCTACGCCTCCTCTCCGGACGCCCTCGGGGGCGTCGCTTCCGCCGGCTACCTCCAGCCGGCGAACCAGACGGTCGCCCTCTCCGACGACTTCCAGCAGCCGGGGCGGCTGCCGCAGCACGCGTCGGTGTTCACCTTCAGCGTCAAGAGCATGCAGTTCCCGCCACTGATCGGGCCGTGGGACGAGCTGGACGCCGCGGTCGAGCCGACCCTCGAGAAGATGATGCACGGACGGCCCTCGCTGGTGCCGCCCCGGACCCGTCAGGCCGACCGCGCGTCGCGCCGGGTGCTGCGAGTCGAACCGAGCGCGAGCGCCAGCGAGTCGGGTCAGCCCTCGGGCTGAGCGCGGATGATCGCGTCGACCAGCACCGGCGCCACCAGATCGACCTGCCAGGGACGGGCGCCGTACGACGTGAGCTGGGCCGCGACCGCGTCCGCCTCGGCGGCCGGGGGGGCCCACATCACCCGGCGGACCGAGTCGGGTGAGACGAGGTTCTCCGCCGGAAGTCCGTGCTCCTCCGACAGCTTCGCGATGCCGTCGCGGGCAAGGCCGAGGCGCTCGGCGGCCACCGGGTCGCGCTCGGCCCACGCACGCGGCGTCGGCGGACCGTCCGTCCGCGGTGCGCGGACCGGCAGATCGTCCTCGGGCATGGTGTGAGCCCGCTGCAGCGCGTCGAGCCACCGGTCGGCGTAACGCTGGGCGCCGCGTCCGTGGAAGCCGCGCGTGCCGAGCAGGTCGGACCGGGTGGCCGGCATCGCCATCGCGGCGGCGATGATCGCGCTGTCACCGATCAACCGGCCGGGGGACACGTCGCGCTCCCGGGCGAGCTCGTCGCGGGCCTCCCAGAGCTCGCGGACCGCGCCGAGCAGCCGGCGTCCACGCACCTTGTGCAGTCCGGAGGTACGTCGCCACGGCTCCACCCGCACAGCCGGCGTGAAGCCGCGCAAGGCGTCGAACTCCTGGCGGGCCCACTCGTCCTTGCCTTGGGCCACGAGCTCGGCGGCGAGGACGTCGCGCAGCTCGACGAGGACCTCGACGTCGAGGGCGGCGTACTCCAGCCACGGCCCGGGCAGCGGCCGGGTCGACCAGTCGGCGGCCGAGTGCTCCTTCTTCATGGAGTAGCCCAGCAGCGTCTCCACGAGGGTCGCGAGGCCGACCCGTGGGTAACCCAGCAGCCGGCCGGCCAGCTCGGTGTCGAAGAGCGCGGAGGGGACCAGCCCGACCTCGGCGAGGCAGGCCAGGTCCTGGGTAGCGGCGTGCAGGATCCACTCGGTGCCCTCCAGGACCTCCTGGAGCGGGTCGAGCGAGTCGAACCCGATCGGGTCGACCAGGAAGGTGCCCGCGCCCTCGCGCCTGAGCTGGATCAGGTAGGCCCGCGAGGAGTAGCGGTAGCCCGACGCCCGCTCGGCGTCGATCGCCACCGGGCCGCTCGCCGCGGCCAGCGCACGGCAGGCGTCGACCAGGGCGGGTGGGGTCTCGGTGAGCGGGGGCAGGCCGTCGCGCAGCCCGAGCAGCGGAGCCGGCGGCGCCTCTTGCGGCGTGTCGTCGGGCGCCGTCTCGTCGTCGGGCGCGTCAGGGGGAGGGGTCTCGGAGGCAGGATTCATCGTCAGTGACCGGCTCCGCGCCGGCCACGACGACTGGGCATGGCGGTCACGCCCTCCGGGACCGGCGGCAGACCCGCCGCCGTACACAGTAGTTCTGCCCAGGCCTCGACATGGTTCTCGATCTCCAACCTCCCGTCGACCACCTGCGGGGTCCACGAGGCGCGGATCTCGATCTGGGCACTGCCCTCGTCGTCGGCCATCGCCCCGAAGCTGTCGGTGGCGACGCGGGTGACGGTGCCCGAGGCCGAGGCGTACGCCGCTCCGTGCGCGGCCAACGCCTCGGTCAGCCACGACCAGCCGACGTCGGCCAGCGCCGGGTCGGTGATCATCTCGAGGTCGATCTCGGCCCGGGCGTAGCCGACGCAGCGGAAGGTGCCGTCCCAGGCGTCGTTGCCGGCGGGGTCGTGGAGCAGGATCAGGCGGCCGGTGCTGACGTCGACGCCGTCGACGGTCACGTCGGCGCTCAGGGCGGCGGCGTACGGCGCGATCCGCTGTGGCGCGGGCATCGGCTCGCACAGCACCTCGGGGCGCATCCGGGCCTCGCCCATCGCGCGCACCGCCTCCTGGAACTCAGGAGGGCTCGGCGGCGCACCCGCTCCGGGGCGCGCCTCAGGACCGACGACCATGACCTCACAGTAGGTCGGCCGTCCAGCACGGATGTGCGAACACGCCGCGCGGGCTGCCACCATTCACCCATGACCGCACCCCGCGACAGCGCGTTCCTCCGGGCCGCCCGGGGGGAGCCGGTGGACCACACGCCGGTGTGGTTCATGCGCCAGGCCGGGCGCTCCCTTCCCGAGTACCTGAAGCTCCGCGAGGGCGTGGGGATGCTCGAGTCGTGCATGGATCCCGCGCTCACCACGGAGATCACCCTGCAGCCGGTCCGCCGCTACGGCGTCGACGCCGCGATCTTCTTCTCCGACATCGTGCTGCCGCTCAAGGCGGTCGGCGTGGACCTCGACATCAAGCCCGGCGTCGGTCCCGTGGTCGCCCACCCGGTGCGCACCCTCGAGGACGTCGCTGCGATCCCCGACCTCACGCCCGAGCACGTGCCGTTCACGACGGCCGCGATCCAGGCGCTGGTCGCCGAGCTGGGTGCGACCCCGCTGATCGGCTTCGCCGGCGCGCCGTTCACCGTCGCGTCGTACCTCGTCGAGGGCGGGCCGTCCAAGGACCACGCGAAGACCAAGGCGATGATGTTCGGCGCCCCCGACGTCTGGGACGCGCTGATGCGCAAGATCGCCGACATCTCCGCGGCGTACCTCTCCGTGCAGGTCGAGGCCGGCGCCTCGGCCGTCCAGCTGTTCGACTCCTGGGCCGGCGCCCTGACCCCGGCCGACTACGAGGCGTCGGTGATGCCTCACTCCGCGCGCGTGCTGGCGGCGGCCGGCGAGCTCGGCGTACCCCGCATCCACTTCGGGGTCGGCACCGGCAGCCTCCTGGGGCTGATGGGCGAGGCGGGCGCCGACGTGGTCGGCGTCGACTGGCGTACGCCGCTCGCCGACGCCATCGCGAAGGTGGGTGACCGAGCGGTGCAGGGCAACCTCGACCCCACCCTCGTCTTCGCTCCGACCGAGGTGATGACGGCGCGCGCCGCGGAGGTCATCGAGGCCGGCCGTGCCGCGCAGGGCCACATCTTCAACCTCGGCCACGGCGTCATCCCGACGACCGACCCCGACCAGCTCGCGCGGCTGACGGAGTTCGTGCAGTCGTACTGACCCGCCGGGCTCAGTCCGCGGCGGGCCCCTCGGCCGGAGCAGGGTCCGCGGGCCGGGTCCGCCACACCCGACGTCCCCACCACCACAGAGGCAGACCGAACACGGCGAGCACCACAGCGAAGGGGAGCACGGCACCCACCGCGGTCAGCAGGACCACGACCGTCCCGGTGAGTGCCGACCAGCCGTGCCGCAGGCCGGTCCCGAACCCGGCATGGTCGAACGGACCGGAGGCCGTGGCGTGGGCGGGTGGCGGCACGGAGATGTCGACGCTGATCGTCGACATGCTGGTCTCGTTGAGCAGGTGGTTGCGCTGCGCCTTGAGCGACTGGTACTCACCGCGACGCTGGGTGATGGCGTGCTCGAAGCGCAGCAGCTGGTCGATGTTGGCCGCCTGGCGCTGGAACGAGTTGAGGTCGTTCAGGCTGATCCTCAGGGTCCGCAGACGCTGCTGGACGTCGATGACCTCGGTCGTGACGTCCTGGCCGCTGCTGCTGGAGTGCACCACGGTGCCGAGGCTGGTGAGGTCGTCCATCGCGGTCGTGAACGAGGCGACCGGTACGCGGAGCACCAGCTGCGAGTCCTTGATCCGGCCGGACTTGTCGTAGACGGTCTGCTCGTCGTCGATGGAGCCGTGGAGTCGGGTCAGGATGACGTCGACGCCGTCGCGGGCTCGCTGTGGATCGGCCGTGTGGAGGACGATGTCGCCGTTCTTGATGATGGCCTTCTGCTCCACGATCGTGGAGGCGTCCACCGTCTTGCCTGCACTGTCCTCGGCGAAGCCCGAGGCGGCTCGTGGCACCGGGGCCAGGCTGTTGTTGTCGGCCGAGGCCGCTCCGGCAGCGGCGGTCCCGCTCGCACCCCCGCCGCTGCACCCGCTGAGGGCGATCAGGCCGAGGATGCCGACGAGTACGAGGCGTGGACGGGTGAGAGTCATGCCGGTCGGACGGCCCGGCGCCACGCGTGGTTCCCTCGGCTCGCGAGCTACGGGGCGAGCACTCGTCGCCTCCCTGGCCCGTGTGCTCAGGCAGGTGCAAGAGTGGCGCCGTGTCCGAGCGACCCGATGTGGTGGTGGTGGGCGGCGGTGTCGCCGGCCTGGTGGCGGCCCGCGAGCTGAGCGGGTCCGGGATGTCGGTGCTGCTGCTCGAGAGCTCGCCCGTCGTCGGCGGCAAGCTGCGGCTCCACGAGGTGGGCGGGGTACTCGTCGACATCGGCGCCGAGTCGATGCTCGCGCGCCGCCCCGAGGCCGTCGGGCTGGTCGCCGAGCTGGGGCTCGACGTGGTCCACCCGGCCGCGGGGTCGACCCAGATCTGGACCCGCGGCGCGCTCCGGCCCCTGCCGCGCACGCTGCTCGGCGTACCACTTGAGCTCGATGCCCTGGCGACGACCGGCGTGCTCTCCGACGACGGCCTGGCCCGAGCGCGCGCCGAGACGGTGCTGCCCCTGGGGCCGACCGACGTGTCGGTCGGCGAGCTGCTTGGATCGCGGCTGGGTCACGAGGTCGTCGACCGGCTGGCCGATCCGATGCTCGGCGGCGTGTACGCCGGTCATGCCGACCACCTGTCGGCCGCGGCCACGTCGCCGCAGGTCGTGGAGATGATCCGGGAGCACGGTTCGTTGCTGGCCGCCGCGGCGGCTCTGCCACCGCCGCCTCCCTCACCACCGCCGATGTTCGCCGGCCTGGTCGGCGGGATCGGGCGGCTGCCGCTCGCGCTCGCCGAGACCGACGGCGTGGAGATCCGCACCTCGGCCACCGTCCGGCGGATCGAGCGCACGGCCTCGGGGTTCCGGCTGACGGTCGGCTCGACCCGCGAGCCCGAGACCGTCGAGACCGACCGGGTCGTCGTCGCCGCTCCGGGCCCTCCCGCTGCGCGGCTGCTGGCCGACGTCGCTCCGGCGGCGTCCGAGGTGCTGGGTGCGGTCGAGTACGCCTCGATGGCGGTGATCACGATCGCCGTTCCGGCGCTCGACGTCGGCGACTCGTCGGGCTTCCTGGTCCCCTCGGTGGACGGCCGGCGGATCAAGGCGTCGACGTACTCCTTCAACAAGTGGCGCTGGGTCGGCGAGGCCACGGACCTGCGTCTCCTGCGCGCCTCGATCGGACGGCACCGAGAGGAGGCGTCGCTCCAGGCCCCCGACGAGGAGCTGGTCGCGCACGTGGTCGCCGACCTGTCGCTCGCGACGGGTCAGGAGGTGCGGCCCGTCGACGCGCACGTCCAGCGCTGGGGCGGTGCACTGCCTCAGTACGCCGTCGGTCACCTCGACCGGGTGACCCGGATCCGGGCGGCGGTCGACGCCGTGCCCGGGCTGGCGGTCTGCGGGGCGCTGTACGACGGCGTCGGCATCCCTGCCGTGATCGGCTCGGCCCGCCGAGCAGTCGCATCGATTCGAGGGGCAGAATTGAGCACATGAGCGAGCAGAGCAACGCCTCCCGCACCCGCGAGATCAACGAGACGGTCCGCTACACGATGTGGTCGGTGTTCCGCCTCGACGAGCCGTTCGGGCCGGACGACGGCCCGGATCATCGTGGAGCCGACCGGGCGGCCGAGGCGGCCGAGGTCGCCGACCTCTTCGAGAAGCTCGCCGCCGACGACGTGGTCGTGCGTGGCACCTACGACGTCGCGGGCCTGCGCGCCGACGCCGACGTGATGATCTGGTGGCACGCGGGTACGAGCGAGCAGCTCCAGGACGCCTACCACCGCTTCCGTCGTACGGCGTTCGGTCGCCGCCTCGGGGCGGTCTGGTCGCAGATGGCGCTGCACCGGCCGGCGGAGTTCAACAAGAGCCACGTGCCGGCGTTCCTCGCCGAGGAGGAGCCGAGGGCCCACCTGTGCGTCTACCCGTTCGTGCGCTCCTACGAGTGGTACCTCCTCGAGGAGACCGAGCGGCGTCGCCTGCTCGCCGAGCACGGGCAGATGGCTCGCGGCTATCCCGACGTACGCGCCAACACGGTGCCGAGCTTCGCGCTCGGCGACTACGAGTGGATCCTGGCGTTCGAGGCCGACGACCTGAGTCGGATCGTCGACCTGATGCGCCACCTGCGCGGCTCGGAGACCAGGCGCCACGTGCGCGACGAGATCCCCTTCTACACCGGTGCCCGCACCCCCGTCGCCGACCTCCTGGCCCGCCTCCCGTGACTCATCCCCGCAACGTCATACGTTCCGGTCGCCCGGATGACCAGGACGTATGACGTACGGCGGGGTCAGGCCTTCTCGGCGGGTTGGTCGGCCGGCTCGAGGGTGATCGCGATCGAGTTGATGCAGAACCGGTCGCCGGTCGGGGTGCCGTAGCCGTCGGGGAAGACGTGGCCGAGGTGGGAGCCGCAGTTCGCGCAGCGCACCTCCACCCGCTTCATCCCCATCGAGACGTCCTCGATGTACTCCACGGTGTCGGTGACGGGCTGGTAGAAGCTCGGCCACCCGCAGCCGGAGTGGAACTTGGTGTCGGACTCGAACAGCACGTGCTGGCACGCCTTGCACCGGTAGACACCCTTGGTCTCGGTGTCGGTGTACTCACCCACGAAGGCGCGCTCGGTGCCGGCCTGGCGCAGGACGGCGTACTCCTCCGGCGAGAGCTGCTGACGCCACTCCTCGTCGGTCTTCTCCACCTGGTAGCTCATGCCTCCACAGTAATAGGGGCCTCCACCGCTCAGCGGACCCAGACCCGCTGTGGGCCGAGCGCGCTGAAACCGGCCGCCAGCAGCGCCTCCAGCTCGGCGCCCTGCTCGTAGCCGGTGAACGCCTGACCCGGGTGCAGCGCCGACGCCGCTGCCAGCAGCTCGTCGGACTGGTCCGCGGCGCCGACGCCCCACGCGTTGGAGAGGCCGACATCGCCGTCGCCCTGATGCGTGATCCCGCCGCCGACCATGTGGCCGCCGCGGTGGCAGGCCAGGATCCGGAAGCGAGGGTGGTCGAGGACGGCCGGGGGCAGCACGTCCACGTAGTCGTGGGCGACGCTCCACTCCGCGAGCGACTCGGGGGTGTCGACCAGCGACCACCCGACGGGGAGCGTCCCCGTGGTGCGGTCAGAGGGAGGACGATGCACCCAGCTGGCTTCGAAGAGGAGGTCGAAGCCGTACCGGTCGAGCTCGAGATCGCCGAAGGAGTCGGCCACCGCGCAGTGCTCGAGGGCGTCCACCGCGCCGATGACGCGGACGGTCTCCACTCCCGGCATCAGGGCCTTCGCCGCGGAGTGGAAGGGGGGAGGCTGGCCCAGCGCCGACCACAACCCGCGCTCGACCCGCACGGGAATGGCGTGCAGGCCGAACACGTCGTCGTACCAACGTCGGCTCGCGTCGACGGCCGTCCGCAGTCGTGGGTCCATGAGGGCCAGTCTGGTGCGGCTAGCCTGGCCGCATGCCGAAGACGCCTGCCGCCGAGGTGGTCGCGGGCGACCGGGCGGTGCGCGTGAGCAGCCCCGACCGGGTCATCTACGAGGCCACCGAGCACACCCCCGAGGTCACCAAGCTGATGGTGGCGGAGTACTTCGCGAGTGCCGCCGACGGCCTGATGCGGGCCCTGCGCAACCGGCCGACCGCGCTGGAGCGCTGGACCTCCGGTGTCCGCCAGGGCATGAAGCTCGCGACCGGGCCCCAGGATCGCGATGCGGACGCGTTCTACCAGAAGCGCGTGCCCAAGGGTGCGCCCGACTACCTCGAGTCCGTCGAGATCACCTTCCCCAGCGGTCGGAGGGCCGAGGAGATCTGCCCGACCGAGATCGCGGTCCCGGTCTGGTGCGCCCACATGGGCACACTCACCTTCCACCCCTGGCCGGTACGCCGCGACGACGTCGACCGGCCCGACGAGCTGCGGATCGACCTCGACCCCCAGCCAGGTACGACGTTCACCGACGCCGTGCGCGTGGCCGGGGTCGCGCGCGAGCTGCTCGAGGAGCTGGGGCTGCGCGGCTGGGCCAAGACCAGCGGCAACCGCGGCGTCCACGTCTTCGTGCGGATCGAGCCGCGGTGGGAGTTCGTCGACGTGCGTCACGCCGCCATCGGCTTCGGCCGCGAGCTGGAGAAGCGCGACGACGGCGTGACCACCGCGTGGTGGAAGGAGGAGCGTGGCGAGCGGATCTTCGTCGACTTCAACCAGAACTGCCGGGACCGCACGATCGCCTCGGCGTACTCCCTGCGGCCGATCCCGGGCGCGCCCGTCTCGACCCCGATGAGCTGGGAGGAGCTCGCCACGGTCACCGACCCCGCGGCGTACAACCTCTTCACGGTGCCCGACCGCCTCGCCGACGGCGACCCGTGGGTCGGCATCGACGACGAGCACTACTCGCTCGAGCCGTTGTTGGCGCTGTTCGAGGACCAGGGTGCGGTCGAGCTCAACTACCCACCCGACTACCCCAAGATGCCGGGCGAGCCCCCCAGGGTCCAACCGAGCAAGAAGGTCGCCGCCCACTGGGACGACCAGGGCAACCGGGTCCCGGACTGACCCCGGACTGACCACAGCCGGCCATCGTCACAGGCCGGTGACGCCCTCTCCTGAGCCCGCTTGCTCGTCGAAGTTCTCGTGCTCGAGCAGGTGCAGGACCGGTACGCCGATCGCGCGGCGGGCGCGCGAGGACCAGTCCCTGTGGAAGAACTCCGACACCACGTGGGAGCGAGTGAGGATGATCGCCTCGCGGCCGTCCACGCGCGTCACCGTCGCGGCGAGTGCCTCGATCGGGTCCCCGTCGACGACCTCGCCCTCGGCCGCGGCGCCCGCGGCGTGGAGCGCCTCGAGGGTCGCCTGCAGGTCGCGCGTGGACTGCCGCTCGGTCTCCTCGCGGATCATCTCGATCGTCTCGGGGTCCGGAGGCATCGGGGGTGCGCCGGTGAGGTTGTCGCCGCCGAGCGTCCCCATCGCGGCCTCGACGCGAGCCGCCGCGTCCTCGGCGGGGAAGAGCACGTGGTAGCGCACCTCGTCGTCCAGGCCCTCGTGCAGCGACCGGACCTGTGCGGCGTCGGCGGCGGAGAGCGCCTGCTCGACCATCAGTACGACGGCGTAGGTCTCGCTCATGTCAGCTCCCGGTCGGGCGGTGGTTCGTGGCGCCGAAAGCCTAGGCCCTCAGCCGCCGAGGACGTCGGTCAGGTCGTACGAGACGGGCTCGTCGAGCTGGTCGTAGCCGCAGCTCTCGGGGTCGCGGTCGGTGCGCCACCGGCGGAACTGCGCGGTGTGACGGAACCGCCGGCCCTCCATGTGGTCGTAGGCGACCTCGATCACCAGGTCGGGGCGCAGGGGCGTGAAGCTGAGATCCTTGCCCTGGCTCCAGCGGCTCTGGGTGCCCGGCACCCGGTCGGGGTTGGCGGTCAGGAACTCCGCCCAGCGCCCCCAGGGATGCTCCTCGATGGGGACGACGAGCGGCTGGAGCTGCTCGATCAGCTCGGCACGACGGGCCTCGGTGAAGCTGGCGCTGACGCCGATGTGCTGCAGCTGGTCGCCGTCGTACAGACCGAGCAGCAGGCTGCCGAGCAGGGGTCGCTCCGGCGTGCTGGTCTTGTGCTCGCGATACCCGGCGACGACGACGTCGGCGGTGCGCTCGTGCTTGATCTTGAGCATGGTGCGGGCGTTCTCGACGTACGGCGCGCCCAGCGGCTTGGCGACCACGCCGTCGAGCCCGGCGCCCTCGAACTGGTGGAACCACTCCTCGGCCTTCGTGGGGTCTGTCGTCGTCTGCGTGAGGAAGCACGGACCGGTCAGCCCGGAGAGTGCCTTCTCCAGGGCCGCCCGGCGCTCGAAGAACGGCCGGTCGACGTACGACGTGTCGGCGAGCGCCAGCAGGTCGAAGGCCACGAAGCCGGCCGGCGTCTTCTCCGCGAGCATGTCGATCCGGCTCTTGGCCGGGTGGATCCGCTCCTGCAGCGTCTCGAACTCCAGCCGGTCGACCCCGTCGTCGCCGTGCAGGGCCACGAAGATCTCGCCGTCGAGCACGCAGCGCTCAGGGAGCTGCTCGCGCATCGCGTCGACGACCTCGGGGAAGTAGCGCGTCAGCGGCTTGGTGTTGCGGCTCGCGAGCTCGACCTCGTCGCCGTCCTTGAACACCAGGCAGCGGAACCCGTCCCACTTCGGCTCGAAGCTCAGACCCACGATGTCGTCGACGGTGTACCTGGCCGGGTCGGGAATGCCCTTGACGCTCTTGGCCAGCATCGGCCGCACCGGTGGCATCACGGGCAGATCCATGCCGCCACACTATCCGCGGTCGCTGAGGTCGGCGCGCGGCCGAGGGGGTGCTGGGTCCCCCTATGCGGGGGTACCAGGACCATCGCCGCGAGCCCCGCCGACCGACACCGTGGTGGCCATGGCCTCTCACGTCACACCACTGCCGGTGCTCGCCTGGCGCCGCGTCGCGCTGGTCGTCGCCGGCTACCCGTTCACGACCGGGCTGGTGCTCGCCATGCTCGTCACCAGCGCCGTCTACGGCACGTTCTCGGGTCATCCGCACGCGGACGCCATGTCGTTCGGGCTTCCGGCCCTGCAGGACGGACGCGTGTGGACCTACTTCGTCGGCGGTCTGATCGTGCCCTCGGCCGGCCTGCTGCCGGTGGCCGGCGGGCTGGTCGCCCTCGTCGTCGGCGCCCTCGAGCACCGCGTCGGCGCCCGGCGTACCGCGCTCACGGTGGTCGGCACCCACCTCGCCGGCACGGTGGGGGCCTCGCTGTTCTTGTGGGTCGCATCCGGTGTCGACTGGCGCTGGGCGGACGGGCTCGCCCGGCTGACCGACACCGGGCTGTCGGCCGGCGGGTTGGGCGTGCTCGCCGTCCTGACCGCATTCCTGCACGCCCCCGTGCGTCGGGCGATCCGGGTGGGGGTCGGTGCGTACCTCGTGGTGATCCTGCTCCGCTCCGGCCTGCTGTGGGACCTGGAGCACCTGCTCTCGTTCGGGGCCGGTCTGGTCGCGGGGCCGTGGGTCGCCGGTCGCCGTCGTACGCCGTGGGGTCCTCGGGGATCGAACCTGTCCGGAGCTCGCGGTGGGGCCGCGCTCCTGCTTGCTGCCACCGCCGCGACGGAGCTGGTCGAGGTCTTCTTCCCCGGCTACGGCGGCCCGCTCGGCCCGGGACCGGTGGTCGACCCGTCCGCACCCGCTCTCGCCACGGGAATCGGCTTCCTGGTGGTGGCCCTCCCGCTGGCTGACGGGCTACGCCGTGGCCGCGCCCTCGCCTGGAACATCCTCCTGGTGTCCTCCGCGGGCACCCTGGCCCTCCACGTCGTTCACCTGGTGACGCTCAGCATCGGAGACGTCCTCCTGGCGGCCAGCCTGCTCACCCTCGCGATCTGGCACCACGGTGCCGCCCGTTCCCAGCCACGTCGTCCACAGACTGTCGTCGCGGACCTCGAACGACGGATCACCACCCACGGAGCCGGGTCGCTGGGCTGGCAGAACACCTGGACCGGATCGCAGTCCTGGGCGACCGCAGACGGCGCGGTGGCCCTCACCTACCACCCGAGCTCCGGCATCGCGATCGTGGTCGGCGACCCGGTCGGACCGCGCGCACGTTGGACGGAGGCGATCGAGGAGTTCCGCCGGTTCTGCGAGCAGGAAGGGCTCACCACTGCCTGGTACGCAGTCGGGGACGACTTCGTCGTCGCCAGCGCCCCCCACGGATGGAGCGCCCTCCAGATCGGCGAGGACACCGTGATCGCACTGGACGGCCTCGAGTTCAAGGGCCGCCCGTGGCAGGACGTGCGCACCGCGCGGAACAGGGCCGCGAAGGAAGGCATCACGATGCAGGTCCTGCACCTGCGCGACGCGTCGCCGGACCTGCTCGACCAGGTCCGGAAGGTCTCCGAGGCGTGGCTGGAGGAGAAGCCCCTCCCGGAGATGGGCTTCACCCTCGGCGGGATGACCGAGGCGCTCGATCCCCACGTCCGCACCCATCTGGCGGTCGACGCCGACGGCCGCGTCCACGGAGTGACCAGCTGGATGCCGGTCCACCGCGACGGTCGCGTGGTCGGGTGGACGCTCGACCTGATGCGCCGCCGCCACGACGGCTTCCGTCCGGTCATGGAGTTCCTGATCGCCGAGAGCGCGATGACCTTCAAGGACGAGGGGTTCGAGTCGATGAGTCTGTCGGTCGCGCCCCTTGCCCGACGCGGTGGAGCGTGCGAGGGGGTCCTCGACCGAGTGCTCGACACCGCATCACGGGCGCTCGAGCCGACGTACGGGTTCCGCTCGCTGCTCGGCTTCAAGGCCAAGTTCGACCCGACGTTCCGACCGGTCCACCTCGTCTATGCCAGTGGCCTGGACCTGCCGCGGATCTCGCTCGCCATCGGACGGGCCTACCTGCCCGACCTGACCGTCGGGCAGCTGGGCCACCTCGCCGGCGAGATCGGGCGGCCGATGCTGACCCGCGCCGCGCACGCTGTGGCACCCGTCCTGACCGGGCCGGACGACGTCACACCCAGGCCGCCACGCGCAGCCCGCCGTCCCAGCGGCCGACCAAGCGCTGCTCCCGGCGGCCTGAGCGCCGCCGTCGTGGCTCCCCGGGTAGGAGTCGAACCTACGTCGCTAGTCCTGATTCAAAGTCAGGCGGGCCCTGCCGGCAGACCAACCGGGGAATGCCTAGAAAGGGTAGGGCCCACCAGGCGGGGCAGCACCTTGGGCCCGGCAGACCAACCGGGGAATGCCCCAGAAAGGGTCAGGGCCCGCCAGGCGGGCAGCACGACTCGGGCCCTGGCGAGACCAGTCCGGAGGACGATGGCAGCGCCGGGGCAGACGGAGGTTAGGTTGGACTCATGCCGAGTGACCTGACCGTGATCGTGCTGGCGGCGGGTGGCGGGACCCGGATGAAGTCCAAGACGGCCAAGGTGCTCCACGAGATCGCTGGCCGCAGCATGATCGACCACGTGCTCAAGGCCGTGCAGGCGCTCGACCCGCAGCACGTCGTCGCGGTGGTGGGCCACCAGCGCGACCAGGTCGGCCCCCACATCCAGGCGTTGATGCCCGAGGTCACGCTCGCCGTGCAGGACGAGCAGTTCGGCACCGGCCACGCCGTACGGATCGCCCTCGAGGCCGCGGGTACGACGACCGGAACCGTGCTGGTGGCAGCGGGCGACACCCCACTCCTCCGGGGCGAGAGCCTGCGCGGCTTCGCCGACGAGCACCGTGCCGCCGAGTGCGCCGTCAGCGTGCTCAGCGGCATCGTGCCGCAGCCCCACGGCTACGGCCGGATCGTCCGCAACGCCGAGGGCGACGTCGAGGGGATCGTCGAGGAGAAGGACGCCACGGCCGAGCAGCGCGAGATCCACGAGATCAACTCCGGCATCCTCGCCTTCGACGCCGAGTTCCTCGTCGACGCCCTGCCCCGCGTGGGCAACGACAACGCCAAGGGGGAGTACTACCTGACCGACGTCGTCGGCCTGGCCCGCGAGGCGGGGCTCGCCGTGGGCGCGTTCCCGCTCGGCGACGTGATGCAGACCGAGGGCGTCAACGACCGCGTCCAGCTGGCCCAGCTCGGACGCGAGCTCAATCGCCGCATCGTCGAGGAATGGATGCGCGAGGGCGTGACCGTGATGGACCCCGCGACGACCTGGGTGGACGCCGCCGTCGTGCTCGCGCCCGACGTCACGCTCCTGCCCGGCACCCAGCTCCTGGGCGCGACCGTCGTCGGCGAGAACGCCGTGATCGGCCCCGACACCACGCTCAAGGACTGCGAGATCGGCCGCGCGGCCCGGGTCGTCCGCACCCACGGCGACCTCGCGGTGATCGGCCAGGGCGCCAACGTCGGGCCCTTCGCCTACCTCCGACCCGGTACGACGCTCGGTGCCAAGCGGCAAGATCGGCGCCTTCGTCGAGACCAAGAACGCCCAGATCGGCGACGGCGCCAAGGTGCCGCACCTGTCCTACGTCGGCGACGCCGAGATCGGCGACGGCACCAACATCGGGGCCGGCACGATCTTCGCCAACTACGACGGGACCCACAAGCACCACACGACCGTCGGCAAGGGCGCCAAGACCGGTGCCAACAACACCTTCGTCGCCCCGGTCACGATCGGCGACGGAGCGGTGACCGGCGGCGGCACCGTCGTACGCCGTGACGTGCCGCCCGGGACGCTGGCCGTCTCGGGCGGACCTCAGCGCAACCTCGAACGACGTGCCCCGACCTCCGAGGACACCACGATTGGGGAGGCTGCCGACGGTGGAGGAGAATCCTGACCTGTGACCGCTAAGTCGAAAAAGACCACCAAGAAGCACCTGATGGTCTTCGCCGGGCGGGCCCACCCGCTCCTCGCGGAGGAGGTCGCCACCGAGCTCGCCATCGGGCTGGTGCCGATGCAGGCCTACAACTTCGCCAACTCCGAGATCTACATCCGCTTCGACGAGTCCGTCCGTGGCTGCGACGCCTTCGTGATCCAGAGCCACACGGCCCCGATCAACGAGTGGATCATGGAGCACCTGATCATGGTCGACGCGCTCAAGCGCGCGTCCGCCAAGCGGATCACCGTCGTGATGCCGTTCTACGGCTACGCCCGCCAGGACAAGAAGCACCGCGGCCGCGAGCCGATCTCGGCGCGGCTGATGGCGGACTTCTTCAAGACCGCCGGCGCCGACCGGCTGATCACCGTCGACCTCCACGCCGACCAGATCCAGGGCTTCTTCGACGGCCCGGTCGACCACCTGATGGCGCTTCCGATCCTGGCCGACTACGTCCGCGAGAAGTACGGCGACCAGCGGCTCGCCGTGGTCAGCCCCGACGCCGGCCGGATCAAGGTCGCGGAGCGCTGGTCGTCCCGCCTCGGCGGTGCGCCGCTGGCGTTCATCCACAAGAGTCGTCGTATCGACCGGCCCAACGAGGTCGTCGCCAACCGCGTGGTCGGCGACGTCACCGGTCGGATCTGCGTGCTCGTCGACGACATGATCGACACCGGCGGCACGATCGTGCAGGCCGCCGAGGCCCTGATGAACGACGGCGCCGCCGGCGTGGTGATCGCCGCAACCCACCCGATCATGTCCGGCCCCGCGGTCGACCGGCTCAAGAACAGCGGGTCACCGAGATCGTGGTGACCAACACCCTGCCGCTCTCCGACGAGCAGCGTTTCGACAAGCTCACCTGCCTGTCGATCGCACCCCTGCTGTCACAGGCGATCCGCGAGGTGTTCGAGGACGGCTCGGTCACCAAGATGTTCGACGGGCAGGCGTGAGGACCGTTTGACCCGGCCGAGCCGGTGCAGAAGGCCGCAGCGCCGCGCGAAGCGAGCTTGCTCGCGAGCCTCGCTCAGCCGGCTGCTCGCTGGTGCTGCGCCTGGGTTTCATCATGTGAAGGTGCTGAACCTCCGCTTCACACGGTGAGCTCACCATGGGAAGCGGCGGTTCACCCACTTCACATGATGAAACCGTGACAAAGCAGCCCGCCTCACGCCCCGCACAGATGAACCGGACAGCAGCCCGCCTCAGCCCGGCTGCTCGCACGCGCAGCGCCACGTCGTAGTCGTCCACGGCGTCGCGCCAGCCCCGGCGCAGGACGGTGTTGTCGGTCCGCTCGGACGCGGCATCGAGGTCGTCTCGCAGCTCCTGGAGCCGTTCGAGGGCCATCGGAGTCCGCGGCACGGCGCAGGCGATCTCGGCGGCGAACGCCTGGCCCCGCTCGGCGACGCGCGGAGCATCCTCGAGGTAGCGGGCGACGTACGGCGCGAAGAACTCCTCCTGCCCCGGGGTCCACAGCCCGGAGACCAGGGCCTCGCAGTCGCGGTTGGACACGGTCGGGTCGACGATCCCCGCCCAGGCGTCCGCCTTGGCGGCCGCGTCGGGCCGGCTCGCGAGCGCGGCCAGGGACGACTGGTGGCCGCTGGACGTGCGGTCGGCCGCAGCCTCGGCCTCCACCAGGTCGGTGTCGGCCTCTCCGAGCACCACGAGCCGGCGCACGGCGAGCCAGCGGGTGTCGCGGTCGACCTCCAGCCCCGGACGCGCCTCGCCGGACTCCAGCCAGCCGCGCAGCAGGCCAGCGTCGCTGGTGGTCTGCGCGAGCCGCCGCATCGCCGCGAGCCCGCGGTCGGCGTCGCCGGCGGTCAGCGCGGCCGCACACACCTCGGCCACCACCCGCTCGGCGTCGGGGTAGGCCTCGGGCGACGTCCACTGCGGCAGCACGACGCGCATCAGCCGCCGGAGCACGCTGTCGAAGACGACGGGGTCGGTCTCCGCCGCGAGGTGGCCCTGCACGACCGCCAGGTAGTCGCCGACCGGCGACAGCCCGGAGCGCACCCGGTTCGACGCGTTCGTCCAGGTGACGGCCCGGAGCAGCGGGTCGGGCAGGTCGGACAACCCGTCGACGGCCGCCTGCCACGACAGGTCGTCGAGCAGGACTGCGGCGTACGCCTCGTCGCCGGCGTTGGGGATCACGGCCCTGCCGGTGAACTCCTGCAGCGACACCGGCTCGGACTCGAGGTCGACCAGCCGTGTGCCGATGACGTCGGAGCCGTGCAGGCCCGCGACGCTGAAGCGGTGGGGACGTGAGCCCTCACGTTCCAGCACGGGTACGTCGCCCTCGCGTGTCACCCGGATCGTGTCGAAGCCCGTGGTGCGCAGGTAGGACTCGGCCCAGCCGCGCACGTCGCGGTCGGTCACCGAGTCGAGTGCCTCGAGGTAGTCGGCGAGCTCGGCGTTGCCGAACCGATGGCGGGTGAGGTAGACGTTGGTGCCCTTCACGAACGTGTCCCAGCCCAGCCAGATCACGAGCTGGTGGAGCACCGAGGCGCCCTTGGCGTAGGTGATCATGTCGAAGTTGGTGAACGCGGTGTCGACGTCGACCAGGTGTTCGGCGTCCTCGGCGATCGGGTGGGTCGAGCGGCGGCCGTCGGCGACGTACCCGGTGGGCTTGCGGTTGAGCGAGAAGTCGGGCCACGAGCCGAGCACGCCGGCCTCGTGGGCCACGTGGTAGCCCATGAAGTCCGCGAACGACTCGTTCAGCCAGGTGTCCTGCCACCACTTCATGGTCACCAGGTCGCCGAACCACATGTGCGCCATCTCGTGCGCGATCACGGTCGCGCGGTCGACCAGCTCGCCGGCGTCGGGCTCGTTGCGCGGGAGGTACTCGTCGCGGAAGGTGACACAGCCGGCCGTCTCCATGGCGCCCCAGTTGTGGCCGGGGCCCATCACCTGGTCGTAGGAGTCGAACGGGTACGGCTCGTCGAACGTCCGCGTGTAGAAGTCGAAGCAGCGCTCGGTGACCTCGCGCAGGTTGTCGAAGTCGCGGTCCAGCTCGGCGGCCAGCGAGGCCCGAGCATGCCAGCCGAACGGCAGGCCGGCGTGCTCCCAGGTGCGCGAGTGCCAGGGGCCGGCGCAGACCGTGAAGAGGTACGTCGAGATCGGCGGCGTGGTGGTGAAGCGCCACGTGGACCCGGGTCGCGTACGGTCGCCGTCGACCAGGCGCCCGTTGGCGACCACGGTCCATCCGTCGGGCGCCCGGACCGTGAGCGTGATCGGCGCCTTGAGGTCGGGCTGGTCGAAGCACGCGAAGACCCGGTGCGCGAGGTCCATGCCGGCGTACGCCGCGACATAGGTCGCGTCGTCGGCCGGGTCGGTGACGGTGTGCATCCCGTCGCCGTCGTTCACGTAGGGCACCCGCGCGTCGACGACCACCTCGTTGCTGGGCGCGAGGTCATGCAGGGTGATCCGGGTCCCGTCGTACACCGGTGACTCGACGGGCGCCCCGTTCACGGTCAGCCGCAGGTCTGCGGCGTTGGCGAGCTCGAGGAAGGTGGTGGCCCGGGGGTCCAGGAGGTCGAACGTGACCGTGGTGCGACACCCGAACGACTCACGCGAGGTCAGGTCGAGGTCGATGCGGTAGGTGACGTCCGAGATCCGGGCGGCGCGGGCGAGGGCTTCGGTGTAGGTCAGCGACACCCGACCGACCCTAGGCGAACCGTCCGCGAGAGCGAACACGGATTCCCCACCTTCGTCCGGCGGCGACGATTCGCCAGCCGGTGCGGCCACTGTCTAGACTTCTGCAGTTGCCTCGGCGAGGGAACCCGGCCCGACCGGGTGTCCGTGATCGACAGGGCGGACGGCTCGCGCCGCGCTGACCCCGGTCGCGCGGCGTTCTCTCGTTGCGGCCCACCGACATCCGGTCGCGCCCTCCACGAACAGGGGCGACCACCACGCGAGGAGATGGACGAGATGGCCGAGAAGATCACCGCAGAGATGCGCACCGAGTTCGGCAAGGGCGCGGCCCGCCGCATCCGCCGCGACAACAAGATCCCGGCCGTGGTCTACGGCCACGGCAACGACCCGATGCACCTCACGCTGCCGGGTCACAGCACGATGATGGCGCTCAAGCACGGCGGCGCCAACGCGCTGCTCGAGCTCGACATCGAGGGCAAGAGCCAGCTCGCGCTGGCCCGCGAGGTGCAGGTCGACCCGCTGCGCCGCGTGCTCGAGCACATCGACTTCGTCGCGGTCCGCAAGGGTGAGAAGGTCACGGTCGACGTACCGGTCCACGTGGTCGGCGAGGCCGTCTCCGAGACCCTGGTCGTCACCGAGAACGCGACCGTGCAGGTCGAGGCCGAGGCCACCAACATCCCCGAGTTCATCGAGGTCTCGGTGGAGGGCGCTCCCGTCGGCACCCAGATCCACGCCTCGGACCTCGACCTCCCCGAGGGCACCACGCTTCTCGTCGACCCCGAGACTCTCGTCGTCAACATCACCCAGGCCCAGACAGCCGAGCAGCTCGAGGCCGAGCTCTCCGAGGCCGAGGCCGACGCCGGGATCGTGCACGAGGCCAGCGACGAGGACGTCGCTGCCGAGGCCGAGGCCGCCGGCGGCGACTCCGCCGAGGGCGATGCTCCGGCCGGGGCCGACTCCGACGAGTGAGGCTGCCGCGCCGACCTGGGTGGCTGCGCAGGCGGCCCTCCTCGTCCGGCGTGGACGAGATCGGGACGGGTGACATGGCTGCTGTGGGGGCGACGAGCGACGTCTGGCTCGTCGTCGGGCTGGGCAACCCCGGACCGGCGTACGCCGGCCACCGGCACAATGTCGGTTACCTCGTGACCGCCGAGCTCGCCGACCGCCTGGGCGCGTCGTTCCGCGCCGCACAAGTCCGGACGCGCGGACGTGGTCGAGGGCAGGCTGGGGTCGCCCGGCAGCGACGGCCCGAGGATCGTGCTCGCTCGCGCGCGCACCTACATGAACGAGTCCGGAGGTGCCGTGAAGCAGCTGGCGTCGTTCTACAAGGTTCCTCCGGAGCGCATCGTCGCGGTGCACGACGAGCTCGACCTGCCCTTCGACACCATGCGCGTCAAGCTCGGTGGGGGCGACAACGGCCACAACGGCCTGAGGTCCATGCGCTCCGCGCTCGACACCGGCGACTTCTACCGGGTGCGGATCGGAATCGGTCGACCTCCCGGACGTCAGGACGTGTCGGACTTCGTGCTCTCGAACTACTCGGCGGCCGAGCGCAAGGACCTCCCGCTCCAGGTGGTGACGGCCGCGGACGCGGTCGAGTCCCTCGTCTCGGAAGGCCTGGAGCGGACCCAAGGGCGCTTCAACTCCTGACCCAGCTCCCGGCCCCGCATCACCACGTACCCCAGATGGGTCACATTTGAGCCATTCGCTGGTCTAGCACTGCGACGTGGCCCAACAATGCCTCGGGGGGCGCGGAGTGGGAACCAACCAACTCCTCGCCGAAGAAGGTGCATGCCAGGGGGCTGGGCAACAAGGCGCGTCCTCCTGCGCATGCGGGGGGAACACATGACAGAGTTGAGAGACGAGCCACCGCATCTCCTGGGACTGAAGTCCTGGGGCGGCGACCTGGCAGTCGACGTCGCGGTCGGCGCGGACGAGTTCGACCTCGGGCGCAGCCTGCAGACGCGCCCGCTGGTCGTGGACCCCGCGCCCCGAGAGCGCTCGCTCACCGTCGCGGAGCCGTACGCCCGGTCAGGTGTCCCCGACGGTCGACGGGCGTCGGCCATGGCGTGGCTTGCCCCTCGGGCCTGGGTTCTCGGCGAGCTGGTCGCCGTGTTCCTCGTCGGGCTCGTCGTCGCCTGGATCGTCGGAACGGGGCCGCTGGGCGTCCTGCTCGTCCTCGCCGTCACCGTGGTCGCCTACCGCAACCGCCACACGCTCGACGCGAGTGTGCATCCAGGGACCCTGGTGCGAGACCTGGCCCTCGTCCTCTCGGCCGTTGCGTTGGTCGTCGCGGGTGACGTGCTGCCGGCCGCTGCGCTCTCGCGGTCGGTCGTCGTACTGGCCAGCGCGGGCGTGGTGGTCATGGTGATGTCGCGCGTCCGGCGTCTTGTCCGCCCCACCTCGCGAGTGCTCGTCGTCGGTAACCGTGCCAGCATCTCGCGCGCCGCCATGCAGTGGTCCAACGGCTCAGCCGTCGACGTGGTCGCCGCCGTGCTGACCGAACCTCGGACCGCGGAGGCACCGCCCGTGCGGATCGTCGGCGTTCCGACGTCGACGGGGCTCGACCGCATCCCGGCTCTGGTGCGCCGACACCGGATCGACCTGGTCGTGGTCTCCTCTGGTGAGGGAGTGTCCGACCGCGAGCTGCGACGGTTGAGCTGGCTCCTGGAGAGCCAGCACGCCGAGCTCTTGGTGCTCGACGCCGTGGGCTCGGCCGCCCCGCACCGGGTGGTCCCCGTACGGCTGGCGAACACCACCGCCCTGCGTGTCCTGCCGAGCAGTCCCGGTGCGCCGGTCCGCATGGGCAAGGCGCTCATCGACCGGGTGCTGGGGTTGCTCATGCTCGTCGTCTGCCTTCCGCTCCTCGGACTGCTGGCCCTCCTGGTCCGCATCGACTCGCCCGGACCCGGTCTCTTCCGTCAGGTACGGATCGGACGCAACGGGACGCCGTTCGTGATGTACAAGGTCCGGACCATGAGCATCGACGCCGACCGCCAGCGCGATGCGCTGCTGGCGAGCAACGAGGCCTCCGGGCCCCTGTTCAAGATCCATGACGATCCCCGCGTGACCAGGGTCGGGCGCCTCCTTCGGCGAACGTCGCTGGACGAGCTGGGCCAGCTGATCAACGTGGTCAAGGGGGAGATGTCCCTGGTCGGCCCCCGTCCGGCTCTGCCGACCGAGGTCGCGGACTACGACGACGTCGAGCTCCGCAGGCTCGCGGTCCTGCCCGGCATCACGGGACTGTGGCAGGTCAGTGGCAGGTCCGACCTGTCCTGGGACGCCGGCATGTCGCTGGACCTGCACTACAGCGACAACTGGCGACTCCGCCACGACGCGTCGATCCTGGCGCGGACGCTCGGTGCCGTCGTACGTCGACGCGGGGCCTACTGACGATCGACGGGCTCGTCGCGGGCTCCGCGACGAGCGGGCTCCGATCGTCGTTCACGGCGCCTCCTGGCCCGTTGGGGGGAGGTCTCTTGCACCGACCTCACACCAAGGGGTGAGAGGAACATAAATCTTTGGTACGCCGTGTCGACATTTCCCGACGTGGCCACCATGATGCAGGTACAGCCGGGTCCGGAGCTCCGAGTGAGCACCGGGAGGGCGCCATCCAAAGGGGGTGATGGCATCTCCGGTCTGTGACGCCTTCCGGGGGGATCAGGCGTCAATGGGGGGATAATTCAATGTCTAGTTGTGTCCGTGTGGGGCGCCCTGGGACTGGTCTTCGACGACCATGTCCGGGCCGGGCCCCGACCAGTGAAGATGCGATCGCGCCGCGGGCGGTGGCCGAGGCAGACGTCTCGGCCGTGCGCTCCGATGCGCTCGCCGACTACGAAGATCGCATGCACGCGTTGAGCTCCGGACTGGCCGCGGTCAGCGCGGCGGTCCAGCTGCTGACGGCTCCGCCCGACGAGGCGGGTCCGGTGATGGGCCAACGACTCGGTGCCATGGTCGTGGAGGAGATGCAGCGCCTTCAGCGTCTCGCATCCGCCTCCGACCTGAGCGCGAGCGAGTACCAGCCGGTGGACGAGATGGATCTCGACGAGATCGTCCGCAGCGTCGTACTCACCCGAGGGCTGGCAGACCAGGAGGTCGACTGGCAGGAGTCCGGCTACCGCATCCGCGGTCGCCAGGATGTCGTGGTCGAGCTGCTGCAGATCCTGCTCGTCAACGCGTCGCGGCACGCGCCCGGCGCGCCCGCGCGCATCGAGGCGACGCGGGAGGGATCGATGATCCGGGTCAGCGTCACTGACAGCGGACCGGGCGTCCCCGAGCAGCTCCGCAACGTGATCTTCGAGCGCGGCGCCCATCGCGAGGACTCCGAGGGCCAGGGCCTCGGCCTGTCGATCGCCCGAAGGCTGGCCCACGGGCTGGGCGGCACCCTCGAGCTGGTCCCCGACGTCCGAGCCGGCGCGCGCTTCGACCTGACGCTGCCCCAGGGCGACCTGGGCGGCGCGGCATGACGGCTGCGTACCGGGTCACGGTGGTCGACGACCACTCGTTGTTCGCCGAGACCCTGGTGATAGCCCTGCGTACCGAAGGTTTCCAGGCCATGTCCGTGGTACCTGGTGACGACGTGTCGGCCAGGAAGCTCGTCCGGAGCATCGAGCAGACGCATCCCGATCTGGTCCTGCTCGATCTCGACCTTGGCGTGGGGAGGGACGGGTCCAGCCTGGTGCCTGCTCTGGTCGGTTCCGGAGTCACGGTGGCGGTCGTCACCGGCTCGGTGGCGGCGGCCAGCCAGGGAGAGGCGCTCGCTTCGGGCGCGGCGACGGTGATCCACAAGTCCGTGCCGTTCCGCACCATCATCGAGACCGTCTCCCGCCTCCGGGCGGGCCGCGCGGTGATGGGTCGCGAACGGCGGGCGGAGCTGTTGCACATCCATCGCGAGTCGATGGCGTCGCGGCGCCTGCTGCGGGAGCGGTTCGACCAGATCACCCGTCGCGAGGCCGAGGTGCTCGGCCTGCTGATGGGTGGCCACCAGGTCAGCGAGATCGCGCGCACCCGCTTCGTCTCGGAGTCGACCGTGCGCACCCAGGTGAAGTCGATCCTGGCGAAGCTTCAGGTCGGCTCGCAGCTGACGGCCGTCGGGCTCGCCCACCAGGTCGGCTGGGAGCCCCCGCAGGTGCCCGGCACTGACGGCCACACCGGGCCACGCCGGCCGGGTGAGCGGGCTGGGCGTCGGTGGGCAGCAACGGGCTGATCCTCAATTCCGGCGATGTGACCGTCCGCAGGGCGTCGATACGGTCGTGTCCAGACATCGTGTGCGCGGGTGGGGCCCGCGTTCGACGTCGGGTGGGCCTCGTGTTCGGAGCAGTGCCCTGCATCCGGGATCGCTGAACCATCGGCGTAGTCAATGCCTGGGGGGCAGACAGAAATGCGCGTGGCAATGATCGGTACCAGGGGCGTCCCGGCTCGGTACGGCGGGTTCGAGACGGCGGTCGAGGAGATCGGCCGGCGCCTGGTCACTCGCGGACACGAAGTCGTGGTCTACTGCCGCGGCGCCGAGGATCCGACCCAGCGCCGCCACCTCGGCATGGAGCTGGTGCACCTGCCCGCTGCCAAGCGGCGCACGCTGGAGACCCTGAGCCACACCGGGCTCTCCGTGGCGAGTCTGCTGCGTGACCCGCGCCGCACGGACGCGGTCCTCGTCCTGAACCCTGCCAACGCGCCGTACCTGCCTGCGCTGCGGCTCAAGGGCATCCCCACGGCGGTCCACGTCGGCGGACTGGAGTGGCAGCGGTCCAAGTGGGATGGTGCCGGCCGGCACTACTACCGAGCCGTCGAGGCGTACTCCGTGCGGGCAGCCGACGCGATCATCGCCGATGCCCAGGGAATCGCCGACTACTACCGCGTGGAGTTCGGCCTCCCCACCGAGCTCCTGACGTACGGCGCACCCATCCAGGACGCACCGGGCTCGGCCCGGGTCCGGGCGCTCGACCTGGCCCCCGGCGGCTACCACCTGGTGGTTGCTCGCTTCCAGCCCGACAACCACGTCCTCGAGATCGTGCAGGGCTACCACCGCTCAGACGCCGACTCGCCCCTGGTCGTCGTGGGGTCCGCGCCGTACGCCGATGACTACACGGCGCAGATCCAGGCGGTCGCCGCTGCCGACCCGCGGATCCGGCTCCTCGGTGGAGTATGGGACCAGGCGCTGCTCGACGAGCTCTATGCCAACGCGCTCACCTATCTGCACGGCCATTCGTGTGGGGGGACGAATCCGTCCCTCCTGCGTGCCATGGGCGCCGGCACCAGCGTGATCGCCTACGACGTCGTCTTCAACCGAGAGGTCCTCGGCGTTGCCGGGATCTTCTTCCGCACTCCGGAGGAGCTCTGCGTGCAGGTCAGCAAGGCGGAGCTGACCGCAGAGGAGATGCAGCTCAAGGGGTGGTCCAACCGTGAGCGGGCCCGTGCGACGTATCGGTGGGACGACGTCGCTGACGGCTACGAGGACCTGCTGAGGCGGCTTCGCGACGGGTACTCCACGCGCGGCCTGGCCAGCGGCCGACGGCGCCACGCGGCCGACGGGCGGTCGGCCTGGACCGCGTACGTGGAGGAGCAGGAGCGATCCCGTAGCAGCGCGTAGGTGCCACGGGCGGTGCCCAGTAGGGGTCAGTTCGCGGGAAGCCCGGTCAGGACTCGCGTGTCGCGCTGCAGGGCGGGCCGCTGAGGTGCCCAGACCGACTCCGCGATCTCGCGTGTGCTGCGGATGTGGGCAGCCGTGGAGGCTCCGAACACGACCGACTCGATGCTGGGGAACTGTGCGATCCACTCGAAGGCCTCGGTCGGCGGGATGGCCCCTGAGGCGTAGACCGACATCGCGATGGCACGGAACCTGCGCTCCTGAAGTGCTTCGCGATAGGCGTCGACGCCCCCGCACATCCGGAATCCCAGCTTGTTGATGTTGCTGCACACGATCGGGTTCTCGATCCCGACCTCGTCCAGGGCGTCCAGGAGTCGCGGCATGTTCATGGTGATGAAGCCCGGCTCCGCGTGGTAACGCTCCTCGACGTAGCGGGCGAACATGGCGAAAGCATCGTTGAACCCGAGGCCGAGGAGCAGGTCAACGACGACGTTCTGAAGAAAGACGACCGGCGTCTCGAGGCCGGTGAACATGGACATCTCCGCGTCCACCAGGATCTTCATGCCGGCTTCCAGGTCCTTGGCCACGAGGACGCGGCTCCCCCGGACTGCGGTGCTGAACATCGAGGCCTCGCCGAGGAACTTGCGCATCGCCCCGAGCATTCCCAGGTCCGTGACGGCATCGGCGTACTTGTGGGCGTAGGGCATCCCCGGGTAGAAGAGGAAGCCTTCATAGCGCCCCGGGTTCGACCGAACCATGTCGGTGATGTTCCCGACCTGCTCATGGGTGGTGCACATGAACGTGCGGATGCCTTCGTCGTAGGCGGTGTCGAGCACCGACATGATCGACTCGGTGTCGTTGAAGCGCATCGCCTGAGCTCGCGCCTTCTCCTCCGACATGTGGTTGACGCCGAAGAACTGGTTGTCTCCGAAGAGCAGGCGGTCCATCAAGACTCCCTCGTGGTGTGCGGGCGGTTCAGGCGACTCGGCCGCGGCGAGACGGACGAAGGGCGGCCCAGCGTCGGCGGGCACGACCCCCTCTCCTGGACTCGTTGCGGCGCGTCGCGGCAGGTAGGAGCGGAACAGTGTCTGCGGATTCGGTTCGGGTGGTCCGGTGAGGCGATTCGGCGTCCAGCAGCATCCACTCGATCGTGCGGTCGGTGACGGCAGCCGAGGCGAAGGTGTTGACGTCGCGGTGCGCTTCCGAAGGGAGAGTGCCGGCCGCCGCCCGGATGAAGTGGTCGAGCTCGGCGCTGTACTCCTCACCGCGCACGTAGAACCACACCGGAGGCGTGAGGTCGGTCGTGTAGCGGATGTTCCAGCCCTTGGTGTAGCCGTCGGGCACCACGGCCGTGTCCCGGAGGTACACCTGGCACTCCTGACGGTCGACGGTGATCCGACCGGTGGTGCCCGTCAGCGTCAGCTTGGTCGACATCTTCCGGTACGACTCGTCGGACCAGTTCACCGAAAGCTGTCCACTCACGCCCTGGTCGTAGAAGAGGGTGCAGTAGACCTCGTCCTCAGTGGTGGCCGAGAAGATGCTCCCCAAGACGGTCCCGCCGACACCTGACGGCTCGCCGAGGTACCAGGTGAGGAGGTCGAGGGGGTGGGCTGCGTAGTCGTACAGGCAGCCGCCACCGTCGGACCTGCGTGAGCGCCAGGTGGTGCCCTTGTTGCGGAGCACCACGGGGCCGTAGGCCTCGGCCTGGACGTGGCGCACGGTCCCGATGGCGCCGGCGTCGAGCAGCCGCTTGGTCTCCGCGAAGGTCGCGACGAACCGGTTGTGGTAGCCCACCTGCGCGTGAACCCCGGCGGCTTGCGCGAGTCGAGTCAGCTCCGCGGACTCGTCGGCGCTCAGCGTCAGAGGCTTCTCGCAGAACACGTGCAGTCCCCGCTCCAGCGCCTTCTTCACCATGGCGTAGTGCGTGTGGGTCGGCGTGGCGATGACGACGGCGTCGAGCGGAGTCCGGTCGAGGAGCACGTCATAGTCGTCCACAGCGGTGATCCCGGTGTACTTCTCCAGCACGTCGAGGACGGTGCGGCTCGAGTCGCACATGGCTGCCAGCTCGACGTCAGGATGCGCGCCCAGCAAGGAAAGATGGGACAGCCCCATCTTCCCCACTCCCACGACCGCCACTCGCATCATCGCGCCCCCCAGGTGCATGCATCGACAGGGGTCCCGTTATCCCCTGGCCACCAAACTACGGGCGCGCCGCCCCTCAACCGAGGGTCAGACCGAGATCTCCCCCATTTCGGCGAGCGCGCGCACTCGTGGTGAGGGAGCACCCGCGAGCGGTACTGTCAGCCGCCCGTCATGGCGTCGACCACCGACAGCAGACCGGCGCGATACTGGTCGATCGAGAAGCTCGTCATCGCACTCGACCGTCCACGGGCGGCAATGCTCCGAGCCAGATCGTGGTCGTCGATCAACCGGGCGATCGCATCGGCCATGGCCCGGGGGTCCTCGCTGGTGACATGGAGGCCCGTCTCGCCGTCGCGAACGGTCTCCAGGTGTCCTTGGACCGCCGTTGCGACGACGGGGCGCATCGCCAGCTGGGCCTCCACGACGGCGTTGCCGAACGGCTCCGCGCGGGCAGCGGTCAGGAAGATGTCAGCCCGGGCGAGGGCCGGCCACACCGGCGAGGAGTAGCCGCTGAACGTGACCCGCCCAGCGAGGTCCGGCCGAGCAGCTCGCGCCTCGAGCCTGCGGCCGAAGTCCTCCTGGCCCGGGACCACCGTTCCGCAGAGCTCCAGACGTACGTCGTACCCGCGAGCCACGAGGTGCCCCATGGCCTCCAGGGCGAGATCGGGGCCCTTGCGAGGCGAGAGACGACCCACTCCCACGATGCGGACCGGTTCCCCGAACGCTGCCGGCTCCGGTGGCTCGTCGGGCCCGGGGACGCCGTTGTAGACCAGGTGGCTGCGCCTGCGGAGTCGTGGGACGGTGCCGCACAGGGCATCCAGGGATGCGGAGCTGTTGACGACCACAGCGTCCGCCAGGAAGAGCGGGAGAGCCATCGCGCGGCGTACCCAGCCGCTCTCGTCGGGCTCTGCCTCGTGCACGTGACAGAGCACGGCACAGCCGCGCTTCTGGGCGGCCGCAAGCCACCATGGCAGCGTCACCGTGTTGACGTAGCAGACGTCGGGCCGGACCTCGTCGATGAGCCGACGCATCCGGGGGAATGCGCCGGCAGCGACTCCTCCCAGCCGGGCGACGCCCAGGGGACTGCTGAACTCACGCTTGAGCACCGGGTAGTCCAGGAGCCGCGTCTCAGCCCCGAGCTCGAGCAACTGCGCCCTCAGCGGGCCGTCGGTCGAACCGACGACGACCACGCGCCAGCCCTCGCTCCGGAAGGCCCGCACGCTCTCGAGCATCTGGAGGTCTGAACCGTAGACGTCGAAGAAAGGGTTGGCGACCAGGACGGTCCGGACCTTCGGCACCGGAGGATGGTAACCACCCGGGCCGAGACCGTGCGGTTCTGTCCGGGCGAGGGTCCGCCACGTAGCGATCGTGGGGCTAGCGGCCCAACCACGCGCCCAGGGTTCGTTCACCGACGGTGCGGTGGGCAACGCTGGCGAGCCACTCCGGAAGCGGCCGCGCAACCGTGGCGGCCTCCTGCCTGACGCGCGTCGTCGGTTGGAAGGTGTGGGTGACGGCGGCCTTCCCGGTGAGTGCGAGATGCGACAGTTCCTGTCCCGATGCCTTCACGAACGAGCCAGCCGTCGGGAAACCCACCGAGGACTGCTTGGTGAGGGGCCAGATGACCGTCATGAACGGCGTCCGTCGGTCTCTGCGCTGGAGCACGTCGCCGTTGACCACGAGATCGAGATCGGCAGCACTGAAGCGGTGGGTGTAGTCGATGACGCACAGCAGGCACGACGACCCGCGCCCCGCGTGGGCGATGATGTTGTTCTGCACGGTGATGTGCCGGTTCACCCACGGCAGGGGCAGGCTCGTGTCGTGGTAGACGCCGCCAGCATCCTGGTCGCGGTTGTCCTGGAGCACGGCGATCGGCTCGTCGTTGCCGACGAAGGTGTTGTTCCACACCTCGACGTTGTCGGAGTCGTTGATCTTCACGCCGTTCCCGGCGTTGTGGGCGATCACGTTGCCTGCGACCGTCGCGTGACCCGAGACCTCCACCGACATGCCGTGGTTGGCATTGTCGAGGAACCGCGACGCGAGCACGCTGAGGCGGTAGCAGGACTCGTCGAACCACAGGCCGGTGCCGTGGTTGTGGACGAACCGACTGTCGCGGATCACCACGCCGGTGCTCCGGCCGATCTTGGCGCCCCCTGCCGCGGGTGCCATGTTGAACAGCTCGGAGTTGTTGCCGGCCGAGGTCATGTGGAGCACGTGCAGCCGGTCGGCGTAGGTGGCGAGCAGCCCCAGCAGTCCGTTGTGGAGGACGGTGACGTGGTCGAGGCGGCTGTCCGCGGCGCCGACGAAAAGGCCCGTCGTCGCCATGTCGCGGATGAGCATGTGCGACAGCGTGACGTGCGTACGCTCGACGGTCACCGAACCCATGGCTGGGACGGAGGGTGCATACGCCTCCACGTTGATGCCGGCGATCGTGACCCCGCTGCTCTGGATGGTGATCGCCTTGGCGATGGTGCTCGCCCGCACATCGTGGCCTCTGGGGTCGGTGCCGATGTAGAGCCGGTGGCTGCCGTAGTCGACAAAGAAGCGACCCCGCCGCACCGCACCGAGCCTGGCGACCTGGCGCAGCGAGTGGCCGTCGACGAAGACCTGATCGGGATGTGCAGCCATCGGGTGCCGGGGGTTGACGAACTGCCAGTACTGCTGCGTGTTGTCCGGCGCGTTCCAGTTGAAGGTAGGGCTGGAGTTGAACTCATGGTGCCAGTGCGCCCTCACCCAGACATGCCGACCCGACTGGTGCCACCTGCGAACCCGGCTGCTCCCGTCGAGCCACACGCTCCCGGGACGGGCGGCGCGAATCGTCACGCCGTCCTTGTTGTAGAGCGTCACGGTCTCGTGATACCGACCTGGGCCCACGATGATCGTGCCGCCGGGGGGGACCCTGTCGACCGCCGTCTGGATCGAGCGAAGCGGATGGAGCGACGTCCCCGCGGCCGCGTCCTGGCCATGCACGGACACGAAGAGCGAGCCATGGGCCGCTAGGGGCGCGTTCCCTGCCTGGGCAGGGCTCACCGCGCCCTGCAGCCCACCTGTGACCACCAGCACGGTGGCGAGGACCCACGAGGACTTGGGGGACATTCGGAACCTCACATGGCCTGGCCTTCGACTCCCCCCGGAGACGCGACGCTGAAGCCCTGCGCCGATCAGCTTGCGAAGAACGATGTTACCAACGAGACCAGTGGTGCTGGGTGGAAATCGAGAAATTCAGGTGGCTCGGATCGAGGCTTGTCAAGCGCCCTCGCCGATACCCCACGTTTGGCCTTCGGCGGAGGTGGGGCGCCGAGCTCGCGGCCGAGTGTGCAGAATGTGTGGAAATGCCGTTGAGAGGAGTGCCGATGGGGTCGACCGAGCCCGGCGCCGGGCTCGGTTGGATGAAGAGCTTCCCGCCGGGTCAGCGTGACGTGCTGCTGCCGGTCGGCGACCGGGCCGCGGCGGCTGTGGGAGTCACGATGTACGCAGCGAGCCGGCCACGGATCGTGCTCGTCCAGCGGCTGGCCGCGCGTGCGGTGCGCGTAGCGGGAGCTCGCATCGTGCCGGGCGGCCGAACGTGGGTGCCCTTCCCGTACGACGACGAGACCTGGGTCGATCTGGTGCGTGAGTGGGCGCAGACTCTCGGACCGATCCACTCGGTGGCCCTCTACCGCCGTCGCGAGGCGGCCCGAGCTGGCCTCACCCTGACGGCCGTGCGAGACGGACGAGCCCTCGGGCTCGTCAAGGTCAGGTCCGAGCCCGAGGGACTGACCCGCGAGCAGGCGGCCCTCGGTGCTGCGGAGGCGTCCTCCCCGAGCAGCTTCCGGACACCCCGTGCGCTGGGCTCGGGCTCGGTCGGCGACGTCCACTGGTCGATCCAGTCCGCGGTCTTCCGTCGACCACATCACCCGGTCTTCTCACCACCTGCTGGCCTCTTCGAGGAGATCGCTGAGGTGGCCGCGGCCGTCGTCGAGCCGGGTGACGGAGAGCCCGCCCACGGCGACGTCGCACCGTGGAACCTGCGACGAGATCACCTGGGCCAGGTGTGGCTGTACGACTGGGAGGATGTCGCGCGCCTTCCACCGGAGGCAGACCGCACGTACCTGACAGTGGGGGCCTACGTCCTCGCGGGGACGCCCATTCCGTCGGGACTGCCGCGTACGGCCATCGAGCACTGGCGGGAGGTGTGGCGCTCCCGGAAGCAGTGGGAGTCGGACGGAGACCCGCTCCACACACGGATGCTGGAGGCGCTCGACCTCGCAGACCTTCAGTCGGTCTGACCGGCGCGGAAGGCGGCGGGCGGAGACGGAGTCGCGCAGGTCCGGACGAGGGAATCCGTCCCTCTGTCGCGAGGTGCCGGATACGCTCGTCGCGGATCGAGCGGCAGTCCAGGGGGAGCGGCCGTTTGCAGATGAGGTCGAGCCCCCGCCATCTGCTGCGAGAGGGGGACCCGTGGTCAAGCGCCCGGGGCGGCGAGTTCGCCACCTGTCTGGTGCCGTCTCGGGACAGCTGTCTCAAGCGATGGCGAGCTTTGCGCTCCAGCTGGTCGCCGCGCACGCCCTCGGCGCGACCGGTCTCGGGCAGTTCGCCCTTGTTCTGAGCGCCATGCTCACGACGACCGCCCTGTGCAACGGCTTGGTGGGCGACTCACTGATCATCCTGGACCGCGGCAAGCGCGAGGTTCGGGCGGCTCTCCAGGCCTGGTGCCTGATCTCGTCGGCCGTGGTCAGTGCGGTCATCGCCGTCGTGTATGTCTGGGCAGGAGTCCTCGACAGTGAGACTGCGATCTGGTTCGCGCTGGCCAACATGGTGTTCCTGGTCGAGAGCGTGCTGCGCCTCTATCTCGTGGCCATCATGCGGTTCTGGTCCTTGGTCGTGGTCGACCTCGGTGGTCTCGCCGCATCGCTGGCGGTGTTGCTTGCCTGGCGCGTGAACCATCCGCTCACCATCGAGGCCCTGCTGGTCGCCCTGCTGGTCGGCCAGATCGTGGGCGTTGTCGTGGCTGTTCTCCAGCTTCCGAGGAGTGAACGGTGGCTCGCGCCCTGGCGGCCGGCCGCGATGCGAGAGGTGGCGGCGTTCGGCTCGTGGCGTGCGATCCAGCAGGGCATCAGACCGACCATGCTGACCGTGGGCCGACTGATCGTGACCGCCGCCGTGGGCAGTGCGCTCTTCGGCCAGATGGAGGCGGGTCGGGTCTACATGTCTCCGGCCCTCCTCGTCGTCGGGGGACTCGGCTCCTACTTGTTCTCCTCCTATGCACAGACCAAGGACCAACGTTGGGGTCCACTCGTCCGGCGGGCGGACCGGGCGGCGCTCGTGATGCTCGTGTTGACCCTGGTCATCGGCTCGATCGGAACCGCACTCGTGCCCTTGTTCGGGCACTTCGTCACCGGCCCCTCGTTCTCGCTGCTTCCGCTCGCCGTGTTCGGTTGGGCCGTGTACGCCGCCTCCAGTGCCGTCGTCATGCCGTACGCGAGTCTCGCGTCCGTGCGGGGCAGACAGCGTCTCGTGGTGGCGCTGCGTACGGCTGACTCCGCCTTCTCGGTCGGACTACTGGCCGCGGTCATGTTCGTGGGGAACGCGTCTGCCTCCTGGGCCCCCTACGTGTTGGCGGTCGGCTCCTTCATCGACGGGGCTGTGATCCGGTGGCTCGTGCTGCAGCGCTATGTGCACGCTGAGGCGGAGATGCCGGTGAACGCCTCGGGAATTGATGCCTCGCTCTAGTCTGGTGCCCGTGACTGCCGAGACGCATGCGCACCAGCGCACACGGTGGAGCGCGCCCGAATCCAGCGCGCTGACCGGCGTCGGAGACCCCGGCCGGGGTAGGGCGGGCCGGGTCACTCTGGTGTGGTCACTCCTGGTCGTGTCGCTGCTGTCCTGGCGGGCCGCCGTGTACTACACCGGCGGTCTGGATCCGGTCGTGCTCGCGAAGTCACTCCTCAGCGTCGTGGCCTTCGTGCTCGCGTTCGCTCTGTGGCAGAGCGCGGAGCGCAGGTCCCAGATAGGCATTCGCACGGTGTCGGTCGTCTCGGCGTTTCTGAGCGCCACCATCCTCGGCGGTTGGGCAGCCGGAGTTCTCCTCAGCAGTGTCGTGACGGCCACCCGACTGGCGATCGTCGGCGCGACCGTGGTCCTACTGGTTCAGAGCGTGCCCATGAGGATGTTGGTCCGAACGCTCAGCGTGTCCTTGGTCCTCACGGCTGTGGCCGTGTCGGGGACGGGTGTCCCCGCCGCGTTGACCGGCGTGCGGCTTCACGGGATGCTCCTGCCGCTCAACCCGAACCAGCTCGCCATGATGTTCGGGGTACCCCTTCTGCTGCTGGCCTGGGAAGCGATGGGGGGGAGCCTCGCACCGTGGCGCATCGCGTCGATCCTCGGGCTGACCGGCCTGATCTGGCTGACCGGCTCTCGCACAGGTCTCGCTGCCGCGCTGCTGGCGGTGGCCATCGTGATCCTCCTGTCGGAGCGGGTCCCCGCAGCCGGCTTCGTCGGCGTCGTCCTGGCCATCCCGGTGGTCTTCTACATCAGCGCCTCGACCGGTCTCGTCGCCCACTTCGTCGAACGTGGTGGCGGCACGAGCACCCTCTCCAACCTGAGCTCGCGCACGATTGCATGGCACGCGGCCTTCAGCTCACACAAGGACTTCTGGCAGCTTCTCTTCGGCCAGGGCCTGTCCGCCAAGACGGTTGCGGTGACCGGGACCTACTGGGACACCCAGGTGCTCGACAGCAGCTGGGTCTCTGCCTATGTCCAGGGCGGCTGGGTGGGCATGACCCTCCTGGGGTTGTGGGTCGTGCTGACCGGGTGGGGCGTGCTGCGGATCGCCAGGCCCGCCCGAGCATTCTGGGTGGCACTCTTCGTGTACTGCATGCTGTGGGGGATCACGGCCAGCGGACTCCTCGATTCGTACGTGCTGTTTATCCTGATGGCGACAACCTCCCTGGCCGGGGAGAGAACGATGCGTTCCTGGGCGAACGGCGCCGGCGGAGGCTGACTGAGACACCGGGCGTGGGCCCGAGTCATGACGGGGGAAGAGATGGCCATCACGGCAGCAAGGAGAGGCGCAGCGTGCCTCGGACTATGGGTCGCCCTGTCGGCGACCGTGTCGGCGTGCTCGCACCAGGACTCGGGGACCGCGACCTCCCCGGCGACGTCGGCGGCGACACAGTCCACCGATCCCTCGACGCCTGACCAGCCCTCCTCCGGGGCCGGCGTGAAAGTCAGCCCGTCTCCGCCGGCGCCCCCGATCATCAGGCCGGTCGTCCGGAACGGCGTGCGCCCGCACCCGTCGATCTCAGCCGCTCCAGCGCCGTTCGGTCACCCGGTGGTCTATCCCGATGGCGTCCGGCTGAAGGTGACCGGCATCCATCAGGGGCATGTGACCGGACAGGGTCCCGGAGTGGTCGCAGGTCCGATGACGACGTTCGACCTCGCATTCACCAACGGCAGCACGAAGCCCGTGTCGCTGGACCACGTCGTGCCCACCGCGTCGTTCGGGTCACCGGCCCGAATCGCCAGCCCGGTCTACGACGACCGGACCCAGGACTTCGGTGCGACCGTTGCGCCGGGGCACAAGGCCACCGCGACCTATGCGTTCTCCATCCCGGTGGACCAGCTGTCCGACGTCACCATCCACCTCGACTTCGACGGCCGCCACTATGCGGCCACCTTCCACGGATCGGTCTCCCACTGACCCCTGCGGCACGCTGCATACCCATGACTGGCGAATTTTCAGGTCGATCCTGGGTGGCTGAGCAGTCTCGGCCTACGGTGGCCATGGCTTGGGGGGTCTGAGCCTCCGTGCGGTCAAACCGCGCGGTCTGTCACCGTCGGGGGCCAGCGTGTTCCGTCCCGTTGTCAAGTCACGACTCACGTCGATTCGTGCCGGCATCGTCATCGCCGCATTGATCCTCGGAGGCAGCATCGGGTTCGTCGCCTCGCCGGCGTCGGCTGATACTGCGCCCACGGACGGGCTGCCCGAGACCGTGTCCGCCGATGCTCTGCCGACCTGGCAGGTCAACGGCGTGGTCTGGTCGCAGGTCGTGGTAGGCAACGTCGTCTACGTCACCGGCAGCTTCACCCAGGCGCGACCCCCAGGCGTCGCGGTGGGCGGAGCCGGCTCCATCGCCGCGAACAACATCTTCGCCTACAGCCTGACGACCGGAAATGCGGTCACCTCGTTCAGCCACCAGCTGAGCGCCCAGGGCCTGGTGATCCGTGCCTCACCTGACGGCTCCCGGGTCTACGTCGGCGGTGACTTCACCACGGTCGACGGGGTGGCCCGCAGCCACATCGCGGCCTTCAACACCGCAACGGGCGCGCTCGACAACGTGTTCCACCCGTCCGTGAGCTCCCAGGTCTCGGCGCTCGCGGTGAACGCGTCGACCGTCTACGTCGGGGGCAGCTTCTTCTCCGCCGGTGGCGGTGCGGCCCGCACGCGTCTTGCCGCTTTCGCCAGCGCCACCGGAGCCATACTGCCGTGGGCTCCGAAGGCGGACGACAACAAGGTCAGCGCCATGGTGCTCTCGCCGGACGGCACCAAGGTCGTGGTGGGCGGCAGTTTCACCACGCTCAACGGGCAGGCGGCCAGTGGCATGGGCGCCCTCGATGCCAGCACCGGAGCAACCGCGCCGTGGCCGATCAACCAGGTGGTCACCGACGGTGGCACCAAGTGCGGCGTCACGAACCTCTCCGTCGACAACAACCAGATCTACGGCGGGGGCTACGCCTTCGGGTGCGGCAACTTCGAGGGTACGTTCGCGGCGAACGGCAACACCGGCGCCGTCAGCTGGGTGAACGACTGCCACGGGGACACCTACGACACCTACCCGGTCGGCCAGGTCCTCTACAGCGTGAGCCACGCCCACAACTGCTCCTTCATCGGCGACTTCAACAACAGCAGCCCTGACTGGTCGGTGAACATGCGCCACTCGCTGGCGTACACGACCTACCCGACCGGCACCAACATCGGTCCCGACGACTACGGCTGGAACTTCAACGGCGTCCCCGACTCGTCGCTGCTCCAGTGGTTCCCCCAGCTCGCCGTCGGCAGCTACACGGGTCAGAGCCAGGCAGCGTGGACGGTGGCCGGCAACAGCCAGTACGTCGTGCTGGGTGGCGAGTTCCCGTCCGTGAACGGCACGGCCCAGCAGGGGCTGGTGAGGTTCGCGACGAAGACGAGCGCTCCGAACAAGCGTGCTCCTACCAAGGCACCCGGTGCCCCGGCGCCCGCGGCGCAGTCGTTCGCCGGTGGCCAGGCCCGCGTGGCGTGGCAGTCGGCGTACGACATGGACAACAAGACGCTGACGTACAACGTCTTCCGTTCGGGTACGACGGCCCCGGTCTACACGACGACCGCTGACTCGACCTACTGGAACTACCCGATGTTGGGCTTCATCGACAAGGGTCTGACGCCGGGGTCGACGTACACGTACACCGTGAAGGTGACCGATGCGTTCGGCAACGCGTTGAACCTCGGCGCCTCCAACAGCGTGACGATCAGCTCCGGCTCGCAGAGCCAGTACGCCCAGGACGTCGTCGCCGACGGTGCCCTCGACTTCTGGCGACTCGGTGAGACCTCCGGTACCGCCGTCTACGACCACGCCGGTTTCAACGACGCGACCGCTCAACCCGGTGTGACGCGTGGCTCGACCGGCGCGATCTCCGGCGACACCGACGGTGCGTCGACGTTCGACGGCGCGGCGGACGGCTTCGCTGCCTCCAACTCCACGCAGCCTGCCACGCCCAACCTGTCCATCGAGTCGTGGGTCAAGACCACCACCACCCAGGGCGGCAAGATCGTCGGCTACGGCGACTCCGCGAGTGGGACGAGCTCCAGCTACGACCGTCACATCTACATGGACAACGCCGGACACATCATCTTCGGCGTCTACAACAACAGCGCCTACACGATCACCAGCCCGAAGACGTACAACGACGGGGCCTGGCACCAGATCGTCGGGACGCTCAGCTCGACCACGGGCATGGCGCTCTACGTCGACGGCAAGAAGATCGGGGTCAACCAGGGCACGACCGTCGGCCAGCCCTACACCGGGTACTGGCGGATCGGCGGCGACAACCTCAACGGGTGGCCCAACCAGCCCGCCAGCAACTTCTTCAGCGGCGCCATCGACGACGTCGCGGTCTACCCGTCCGCGCTGGGCCTGGCCAAGGTGCAGCAGCACTACGTGGACAGCGGCCGTTCGCTCGGCACCGCGGCTGCTCCCACCGACGCCTACGGCAAGGCCGTCTACGACTCGAGCCCCGACCTCTACTGGCGGCTCGGTGACACCTCGGGCACCACGGCCAAGGACACCAGCCCGAACGGCGACGACGGCATCATCACCGGCGGCGTCACGCTCAACCAGCCGGGTGGCGTGTCCGGGACAAGCGACACGGCGGCGGCGTTCAACGGCGCCAACGGCACGATCGGCTCGGCGAATCAGCAGGCCGGTCCCGACGGTCTACTCCGAGGAGCTGTGGTTCAAGACGACCACCACCCATGGTGGCAAGCTGATCGGCTTCGGCGACCAGCAGACCGGCAGCAGCGGCAACTACGACCGCCACGTCTACATGGAGAACTCCGGTCAGCTCACCTTCGGCACCTGGACCGGCCAGACCAACCTGGCCACCTCGCCGGCGACCTACAACGACAGCAAGTGGCACTACATGGTCGCCACGCAGGGCTCCGACGGCATGCATCTCTACGTCGACGGCACCGAGGTCGGCACCAACCCGCAGACGAGCCAGCAGGCCTACAACGGCTACTGGCGCGTGGGCGGCGACACCGACTGGGGCGGTGACAGCCCGTACTTCGACGGCACGATCGACGAGGTCGCGGTCTACTCCAACGAGCTGACCGCCTCCGACGTGCGCGCGCACTACCTGGCCGGCGGCGGAACGGTCGCGAACCAGCCACCGGTGGCGGCTTCACCGACTCGGAGGCGGGACTCAAGGCCTCGTTCGACGGCTCGGCGTCGCACGACACTGACGGCGGCACCATCGCGTCGTACGCCTGGGACTTCGGAGACGGGGGCTCAGACACCTCGGTGTCGCCGAACCACACCTACCTGCACACCGGTGACTACACCGTCACGCTGACGGTGACCGACAACCAGGGGGGCACCAACACGTCGTCGCGGCAGATCCACGTGACCAACACGCCGCCCAGCGCCTCGTTCACCGCGTCGACCGACGGGCTCAACGTGACCGTGGACGGGTCGGCCTCGAGCGACCCGGACGGCTCGATCGCCTCCTATGACTGGAACTGGGGCGATGGATCCGCCCACGACTCGGGCGTCTCGCCGAGCCACACCTATGCCGGATCAGGGACTGACACCATCACTCTGACCGTCACCGACACCGACGGTGGGACCGCCACGATCCAGCACGACGTGCACCCGTCTGTGAACCAGCCGCCGGTAGCGAGCTTCACGGACTCGGAGGCGGGTCTCAAGGCCTCGTACGACGGCTCGGCGTCGCACGACACCGACGGCGGCACGATCTCGTCGTACGCCTGGGACTTCGGAGACGGCGGGCAGAGCAGCGCCGCCAGTCCGAACCACACCTACAGCGCACCGGGCGACTACACGGTGGCACTGACGGTGACGGACAACCAGGGAGGCAAGGACACCTCGTCGCGTCAGATCCACGTGACCAACACGGCGCCCAACGCGGCCTTCACCCTCTCGACGAACGGGTTGAACGTCTCGGCAGACGGCACGGCGTCGAACGATCCGGACGGCACCATCGCGTCGTACGACTGGAACTGGGGAGACGGGTCGGCGCACAGTGCCGGCGCGACCCCGGCCCATACCTACGCGGTGGGGACCTACACCGTCACCCTGACCGTGACCGACAACGCTGGCGGCGCCGCCAGTGTCCAGCACCCTGTCACCGTGTCCAACCCCGCTCCGACCCTGATCGCCTCGGACGACTTCGGTCGTACCGTCAGCAACGGCTGGGGTACGGCGGACCAGGGTGGCGCCTGGACGGTGACCGGCACCCAGTCGAACTTCAAGGTCGCCGCCGGTGTCGGGACCATCGCCGCGCCCAAGGCCGGTTCCGGTCCCACCATCAACCTCAATGCGGTGTCGACCACGCAGGCCGATGTCCGCCTGATGTTCAGTCCGCAGCAGATCGCCAACGGCGGCGGGAGCTTCTTCTCGGTGATCGGTCGGCAGGTGCCCGGAGCCGGCCAGTACACCGCCAACCTCAACATCAAGGCAAACGGGGCTCTCGCACTGACGCTCCTGCGGATCGACGCGGCAGGACAGGCGGCGATCACGGGAACGGTCACCGTCAGCGGGCTGACGGTGGCTGCAGGAGACAAGATCGACGTCAGGTTCGAGGCGACGGGTACCTCACCGACGACGGTCATGGCCAAGGTCTGGAGGGATGGGACCGCGGAACCTGCCACCTGGCAGGCGTCCGGCACGGACTCCGCACCCGCCATGCAGGCCCCGGGCTCGGTCGGCGTCATCAACTACCTGTCCGCCACCTCCACCGTCTTCCCCGTGGCCGCCACGGTCGACAGCGTGAGGGTCTACGACGCCACGACCACCGCCAACGCGGCGGCCAACCAGCAGGTCGCCCCACTGGCGTTGGCCGGAGCCAAGGTGGTCCACAAGAGCCGGGTCCCGTTGCCCGCGGGTCGGATGTCGCCACCCTTCGCCGTCCGTCGGGGCCTGTGATGGATCCGTTGGAGGAACGGTCGGACTAGCGTCCGGACCGAGCCAGCACGAGAGAGGCGCAATCATGGCCTGCATCCTGTTCGTGTGCGCGGCGAACATCTGCCGCTCGCCGAGTGCTCAAGCCGTGGCCCTGAGCTGTCTGGGGCCCCAGCCTGAGGGCGCGCAGATCGTCATGGTGAGCGCGGGGACCCGAGCCGAGGGCGGGGCGCCTTGGTGCCAGGAAGCGCGCACGCTGACCTCGGTGGATGCGGGGACGTTGGCAGTGATGGGCCGGCACCAGGCGCGCCGGGTGTCGAGGGCAGACATCGACAAGGCGACCATGGTCATCACCGCCGATCGCCAGACCAGCGCGGAGATCGTCCGGATCGACCCTGCTGTTCGGAGCAAGCTCTTCACCATGCGCGAGGCGGCCGTGCTGTCCAGCCGTGTCGTCGACGCGGTGCGGCTGCCGACCAACGGCGTCAAGAACCATGGGGTAGAGCTGCGACCGCTCGACCGGCCCGCGGTGCCGGCCGCAGCGCTGCACTGGCTGGTCGGTGAGATGGATGCGGCGCGCGGCCAGGTCTCGCTGCTCACCGAGCGTCGTCGGCGCCGATTGTTCGGCAGCGAACGAGTGACCGTCTACGACGTGGACATCCGCGATGCCCACGTGAAGTCCAGTCATGCGAACCACCGCCACGTCGTCGCCGAGGTGACATCCGCCGTCACGCAGACGATGGACGGGGTGGGCTACGTGCTCGGGTTGTCCGTGGGTTGAACCTTGCTCACCGACGCTCGCTGCCGGTCGAGCGAGGAGTTCCGCCGACCTGCTTGCCGCGACTGCTCCCCGGTGCGGGTTTCGTGGGCGGGTGCACCAGCGTCGGCCTCGCGACCGCCTCGGGCGCAGTGACGGCGACATCCCGCGGCCCTCTCCCGGCCGAGTCCTTGCTGGCGGCAACGGCGGCTACGGCCGCCACCTCCGCAGAGACCCTGTCGTGAGGCCCGGACTCGGTGTTGTCGCGCACTTCAGTGGTCTCCACCTGTCCCGACTCGGCCCGGTCCGATCCACCCGTGGAGTCGGTGTGAGCCGCTTCCTCCTCAGCGGCGGCGTAGGACGGACCTCCCGGGTGCGCGTAGTCGTAGTCGTCGCCGTACTGCGCGCCGTGCACCTTCGCGGGCACGAGGGTCAAGATGGTCCCGAGCACGGTCGCATTCGCTGCGCGCAGGTGCTCGACGGCGAGCGTGATCTGCTCCTTCCGCACATGGCGGTAGCGCGCCACCACGATGACGCCGTCGGAGATGCCGCCGAGGACGACCGCGTCACTCACCGGCAGCAGCGGAGGCGCGTCGATGATCACCAGGTCGAACCGGCTACGCAGCTCGCTGAGGACCTCCTCCATCGCATGTGAGCCCAGGAGCTGCCCGGGGTCGGGCGGAGTCGTGCCCGCAGGGAGGACGGTCACCTGACCGCGGTTCCAGGCCACGAGGGCGTCATCCAGCTCGTAGTGACCGGCGACGACGTCACTGAGACCGAGCGAACCGTCCACGCCGAGGTAGGCAGTTGCGCGAGGCCGACGCAGGTCGCCCTCCACCAGGCACACGCTGCGGTCGGCCCGGGCCATGGTGATGGCGAGGTTGACAGCAGTGAACGTCTTGCCTTCCGTGGCGATGGCGCTGCTCACGACGATCTGTCGGGGAGGCGAGTCGACGTTGACGAACTGCAGCGTGGTCCGGATCGTCCGGAAGTCCTCGACCCCGAACCCTCTGGTCTGCATGGCGACGAGCGGGTTCGTCGGGAACGACGAGTCGTAACGCACCGAACCCAGGTGACTCAGCCCGGTGAGGTCGTACAGCTCGCTGGTGGAGCGAACGGTGGTGTCGCGGGCCTCGCGGATGATCGCGCCGACGGCCCCGAGGGCGAGACCGATCAGCAGGCCGAGCGCGAGGTTGAGGGTCCGCCGCGGCGAGACCGGTGACTGCGGTACATGTGCCGGCACGGTCACCGTGACCTTCACAGGAGCAGCTGAGCCGTCGCGCGGGGTCTCGAGATCCTCGATCACCGCGGCCATGTTGGTGGCGACGCCGTTGGCGATGAGTGCGGCGGTCTTCGCGTCGTGGTCGGTGGCAGTGACCTGCAGGTTGACGGTGTTGAGCGGGTTGACCGCCGTCACCTTCTGGTCGAGCTCTTGAACGGTCAGGTCGAGCCCGAGGTCGTCGATCACCGGCTGAAGGACCTTCGGCGAGTGCACGATCTCCGGATAGGACTCCACCCGGGACTGCGCGAACTGCGAGTTCGAAGCCAGGGACGACGAGGGACCGCCTGCGTCGGTGAGGCTGACGAACGACTTGGCGGTGGCGGCGTACGTGGCAGGGGTCAACACGCTGACGATGCCCGCAGCCAGGACGCAGACGAAGGTGACCACGGCGATGGTCACCCAGCGCTTGCGCAAGACCTGGAGGTAGTGGTGAAGAGGCACGCAACATCCTGTTCGTCGCCGTACAAGGGATCAGCCCGAGTGTAGGCGTTGGGACCAGAGCGACGGGCCGTTCTCGACCAGTCGAGGCTCAGGCGGGTGAACAGAGGACGCGCATCACGTCACTCCCACGGAAAGGTCCGGTGGACCAGCTCTTCGAGTGCGCGGTTGGGACCGGCGAACTGTTCCCGGAGCCGGCTCTCGAGAGGCGGGGGAAGCGGTGAACCCTCGGCGGCGTTGCGGATGGCCCCGGTCGAGGTGCGCCGACGGGTCACTCCCAGAAACTCGTCCACGTCACCGAGGACGCGGACGGGGTCGGCGTAGTACTCCTCGCTGATGGCGACGTGCACGCGGTCGACACCGTATCGATCCACCCACGGGCGCAAGGCGTCTGCGTACACGCTCTGGAGCGCGTAGGACTGCTGCTCCCACGCGTAGCTGATGTAGGCGGGGTCGGCGATCAGCCGCTCCCGCTCGCCCGCCAGGCGGCCGGGCTCCGCGGCGAGGGCCTCCTCGAACTCCAACGGTTCGGCCTTGCTGCGCCGCCGTTCCTTCCAGTGGGAGTGCGTGCGACTCACCGGGTCACGCAGCAGCACGATGACCCGCGCGTCCGGGACGCTCGCGTGGGCGCGTTCGGCGGCCATCGGGTGAAACAGGTAGTACGGCGACGCCTCACCAGCCACGACCCGTCCGCCACTGCGTCGAGAGGCGAGGCTCCGGGCGGCGGACGTGGGCATGTAGGAGCGGTACCACCGCTCACCTCGCGTGAAGTTGCTGTCGAAGTAGTGGACGCCCTTGGTGGCATCGCGCTTCAGCACGGGAACGGGTGGCGGGAAGAGACGCACGTAGGCCGGGTGGTCGATGAGGTCGAAGTAGAAGCTGGTGGTGCCACCCCGTTTGGCTCCGATGATCAGGAAGTCGGGTGGAGGGCGAAGGTCGGCGGTGGCCCATCCGACGGCTCGGGTCACCCGCTTCAGCACCTGTCGAGTCACATCTCGGGCACCCACATCGGTGTCTCTCGCCCCCGGCATCCGCACAGCCTAGACAACCCTCGGGTCGATCCGGTGCTGGTCGGGCGCTTGGCCAATTCTGGCGATCACAGGGGCGTATCCAGCACCTAGGTTGGTGCGGGGGTGTGGCGACCAGCCACCTGATAGCACACGGTGTCGGTGACGGATCGTGGCACGGCCGGGATTTTGGGTAAAGAAGTGTCCGGGGGGCTGGGCATCCGAGGCCGACTGGCGGAGGATGGGGAGCGGTCGGACCGACTCGGGGGAGTCGAACAGCTCCGGCCACTGGGCGAGACCTCGCGGGTCTCGATGGGGGATGGTTGTCGTGAAGCTGGCCTACGCACGTACCGAGAGCACGGAGCCGCCGGCACCGTCGGCGCCGGAGGGGACGCGGCCGTCGCTGCGGGTCGTTCCGGACCCGCCGTCGGAGCAGCGCCCGTCGCTGCCGCGGCGGCCGAGCCGCCGTGCGGTGGTGCGCGCCCACGTCTGGGGCGTCCCCGTCTCGAGACAGGGCCGACCCGTCGACCGGATGAACGACGAGGCCGCGCTGGACGCGCGGATCGCCGAGGCTGTCCGCCTGCTCGGCCGTCTCTGACTGGGTGTGTCCCTATTGCGGCGGCGGCGCTCGTCGTCACTGTGCGGGGCATGTCCTACCCAAGTGACCTCACCGACGACCGGTGGAACCTTCTGGAGCCGGTGTTCAACGCGCCGGGAAAGCGGGGCAGGAAGCATGCGGACGACCTGCGCTGCGTCGTGGATGCGATGCTCTCCATCTCGCAGACCGGATGCCAGTGGCGCTACCTTCCGGAGTCGTTCGGTCCGTGGACCCGGGGTCTGGTGGCAGTTTCGCCGGTGGTCGCGCATCGGCACGTGGGCACGCGCTCTCACGGTGCTTCATGCGGCGGCGCGCGACGCCAGCGGTCGTGCAGAGGCGACGCCCCTCGATGGTCGTGATCGACACGCACCTGGCGCGCGGTTCGTCCAACGGAGGTGCCACGTTCCACGACCGGGGTGGCCCGTATGGCCGCATGAAGGGAGCGAAGCGCGTGGTGGCCGTCGACGTGACAGGGCTCCCCGTCGGGGCGCTGGTGGTGCCCGCTTCCGCGCACGAGAACGTCACCACAGAACTGATGCTCGAGCACCTGTCAGGGCAGGGTGTCGCCGGACGGTTGGAGTTGGTCCTCGTGGACCGGGGAGTGACGGCGCGGGCCGCCGCGCAGCTCGGTCGTCGTCACGGCTACGAGGTACGACGGGTGGGGTGGGACGACAGGCAGCCCGTGTTCCGGCCCATCCGGCATGCCTGGCGGGTCGAGGTTGCCCATGGACGCCTCGGACGCAGCCGCCGACTGGCCAAGTCCTTCGAGGACACCACTTCCTCGGCTACCGGCTGGCTCCAGGTGGCCTGCGTGGCCACTGTCCTGCGGGACCTGTCCGTTGCTCGGGTGGCAGCAGGGCCGCACTGACCGGCTGCCTAGCGTGAGGCAGCGGTCGAGCGGGCGGCCTACCGCTGAGCTTCGATGAGGTGGCGCGTTGAGTGTGCCACGAACGCCCCCCGGTGCCGGATCAGGTCGTCCAGCTCCAAGAGCTTGGCCCGGTACCGGTCGACCGAGAAGTCCGGGACCCACCAGACGCACTTGCGCAGCACCCAGACGACCGCACCGACGTCGAGGAACTCCATGCGACAGCGGGCCGTGCGGAGGTCTGTGACGGTCAGTCCCGCCTGCTCTGCCTGTGCGACCTCACGACGGGGGTCTCGGCCCTGCCGATGCTCGGGAAGTGGGCCGAGGAAGAACTCGATCAGGTCGAACGCGGAGGCCGGGCCGACGTGCTGGGCGAAGTAGTGGCCGCCGGGCTCGAGCACGCGCCGGATCTCTGACCAGTCCGGGCTCACCGGGTGCCGCGCCGTCACCAGGTCGAACGACTCGTCGGGGAAGGGCAGGGGCTGGTCCTGCTTCGTCTCGTGCACCTCGACGCCTCGCGGGCCCAGTACCTCACGCGCCCGTTGCGCGTTCGGTGGCCATGCCTCGGTGACGCACATCCGCTCCGGCAGCACGGACGCCTCCGAGACCACTTCACCGCCACCGGTGTCGATGTCCAGGGCGGACGCGGCCCGTGCCAGCCGGTCGGCGAGCAGACGCGAGTATCCCCAAGGTGGACGTTGCTCCGTGGCGCGACCATCGAGCCACGCGAAGCCCCACCCTGTAATGTCCGCCGATTCGGCCTCGGCGATCAGTTCATCGAAGGTCCGCATGGGCTCATCCTGCCCGCCGCCCTCTATGCAGCAGTGCCCGCGTATCCGCTCGTCCAGTCGGCCGAGCGCGTTGGCACGTCAATGGGGACACACCCAGTGAGAGGGCGACACTAGGCTGGGTCGGTGACGACCGCGACCGACCCCTCGGCCCAAGACGACCACGCGTTGGCAGCCTGGCTGGCCGATGCTGCCGGTGAGCGCCTGCTCGAGGTTCGCCAACAGGGCTTGGCCGGTCGCGACCTGAAGGACGCCGGCGACCGAGCGGCCCAGGAGGTGCTGGCCCGCCTGCTCGCGGAGCACCGGCCCGACGACGCGGTGCTCTCGGAGGAGGCGGCCGACGACAAGTCGCGGCTCGCGGCCTCTCGGGTCTGGATCATCGACCCGCTCGACGGCACGCGTGAGTTCTCAGAGCCGCCGCGTGACGACTGGGCCGTCCACGTGGCCCTCTGGGAGGACGGCGAGCTGACGGCCGGCGCGGTCGCACAGCCGGCTCTCGGCGAGACGTTCGACACCGGGCACCCGCCCGTCGTACCGCCGCGGACCAGTGCGCGACCACGGATCGCCGTCTCGCGTACCCGTCCGCCCGCCTTCGTCGAGGCGATGGCAGTCGAGATCCACGCGGAGCTGGTGCCCATGGGGTCGGCAGGGGTCAAGGTGATGTCGGTGGTCCGGAACGTGACCGATGCGTACGTGCACGCGGGCGGGCAGTACGAGTGGGACAACGCCGCTCCGGTAGCCGTGGCTCGCTCCGCCGGACTCTTCTGCTCGCGCGTGGACGGCTCGGAGCTGCGCTACAACCAGGACGACGTCTCCCTGCCCGACCTGGTGGTCTGCCGTCCCGAGCTGTCCGAGCAGATCCTCGAGTTCGTACGACGGCACGGCACCGACTGACGTATCACGCCGACCCGGCCGTGCCTCCTCAACACATCACCGAGGAGCAGGAAGGAGCCGGTCATGTGGGACACCGTGGTCGAGAACACCACCCATCTCTCGCACGAGATGCCGTGCCCGTCCTGCGGGCACGCCACCCACCGGTTCCTCGCCTGCTCCGACCGCTGTGAGTGCGGGGGCTTCGACCCGTCGTACGACGACGAGACCTGGCACTGACCGGGAACCGGGCGGGCTCGCCAGCCGTCCCATGGCCATGCTCACCCGACGCGACACCCTGCGGATCCTGGGCGTCACCGGACTGGTCGCTCCGGCCCTGAGCGCCTGTGGCGGTCGGGACGGCTCCGGCTCAGCGACCGACCCTGCTGGGATCCGGCTCGTCTCCGCCGACGTGGCACGGAGTGCGGGTGACGCACACGCGATCCCGGACGTGGTCTCCGCGATCGGCGCGTTCACCGACGACCTCTGGGCTCACCTGGCGCCGGCGGGCCACAACCTCGCGCTCTCGCCGTACTCCATCGCCGTCGCGCTGGCGATGACGGCGAACGGTGCCGCCGGCGCCACGCAGACCCAGATGCGCGACGTGCTGCACATCGGCTCGCTGGCGACGTACAACGGCGGCATGGCGGCGCTCAGCCGGTCGCTCGGAGCGCTCGCCGGCCGGGTCGACCTCGCGGACGGCAACACGGGGGAGATCGCCCTCGCCAGCGCCGACCAGCTGTTCGGCGACGCGGCCACGGAGTTCGGCCGGGCGTTCCTCAACGTGCTCGCCAAGGAGTACGGCGCGGGGATGCGGACCGTGGACTTCCGGCACGACGCTGAGGGCTCCCGCACGCTGATCAACCGGTGGACGGCTCAGCAGACGCACGAGCGGATCCCGACGATCCTGCCGCCCGGCTCGCTGGACCCCACGACCCGGCTGGTGCTGGTCAACGCGCTGTACTTCAAGGCGCCTTGGCTGACGCCGTTCGAGAAGGTCGCCACGACGCAGCAGGCCTTCCGCCGCGCCGACGGCTCCCGGGTCGACGTACCGATGATGCGGGCGACTCCGGACGGCGCGAGCTACGTGACCGGGCCGCACTGGCGCGGCGCCCGGATGCTCTACGCCGGCAGTGCCCTCGCCATGACGGTCGTGCTGCCGGACGAGGGACACGAGGCCGACGCGGTGGCAGCGCTGATGGGCGGCGCGCTCACCGCCGAAGGGCGGCCGGGCGTTCAGGTCGCCATGCCGCGCTGGACCTTCCGCACCCCGACCGGGCTACGGCAGATCCTGACGGATCTCGGGATGGCGCTGGCCTTCGACAACAACGGCGCCGACTTCACCCCGATGTCGCCCCACGACCCCCTCTATGTCAAGGACGTGCTGCACCAGGCATTCATCGCGGTCGACGAGGCCGGTACCGAGGCCGCTGCGGCGACCGCGGTGGTGATGGACGAGGCCAGCGGGATCGTCGCCGGACACACCCTCGTCCTCGACAGTCCGTTCCTGTTCGTCATCCACGACACGGCCCACGGCACCCCGCTCTTCGTGGGCAGGGTCGCGGACCCGTCCTGATCGCGGGCTGCGACCCCTCGCGGTCGGGGCCTCCACGAGCGCACACTGGGCCCATGTCGTCCGACGCGGACCAGCCCGACCCGGGGCTACCCGCGCCCGACCTGCTCGACGACGAGCCGGCTCGGCGGGCACGTCGGGGCGAGCGCGAGCCTGGCTTCCGAGACGATCCTCGTCGCCGGTGGCGCTGGTGGGGACCGGCGCTGGCGTTGGCGCTCGTGGTCGGCGTCGTCGGTTGGTACGCCGATCACAGCGCCCGGACGGATGAGGCGGCAGCGGTGTTGCGCTGCGAGCGGCGGCTCGACAACGCCTCGGTGCTCTCGGAGCTGCGGATGGGCGGGATGGTGAACTACGTCCGCCCTGCCACACCCGCTGCGACGGGTACGCGCCAGCTCCATCTCGCCGATCTGATGGCCCTGCCCGCCGCCGACGTGCTCCCCCTGGTGCAGCGCGCCAACCGGATCTGCCGGGCTGTCTCCGTCCGGCCGTGGCACTTCTCGCTGGTCGCCCGTCGCAACGCCGCAACCGCCTACGCCGGGGCGCTGGTCACCCTGCTCCAGGCGGTCGCCTCACAGGGGCCCGTCCCGTTCCGGCTGGACGAGACGCTGGTCCGCCTCCGCGAGGCTGCCGGGATCGACTGACCGTCCGCGGGCCCGACTATCCTGAGGGCCATACCCCCTCCCGTGTCCGGTTGGGGGCTGTCGTGCTGTCCGTCCCGCAAGCCTCGAGGTATCCGTGGTCCTGTCCGCCCTGTCCGAGATCGTCCTCTCCGATCGTGCCCTGGCCGAGCCTCTGGCCGATGCTCCACGCCTCGGGCTCCTCGACCTGACAGCGCCGGCTGGGCTGCGGCCGTTCCTGGTCGAGGGGCTGGTCCGGGCCGGCCGCACCGTGCTGCTGGTGACCGCCACCGGACGCGAGGCGGAGGAGCTGACCCAGGAGCTCGCCTCGCTGATCGACCCGGCAGCCGTGGCCCACTACCCGAGCTGGGAGACGCTGCCGCACGAGCGGCTCAGCCCCCGCAGCGACACGGTGGGCCGCCGGCTCGCGGTGCTGCGCCGGCTGCGTCATCCCGAGCCCGGTGCGGGCTCGGGGCGGCTTCGAGTGGTCGTCGCACCGGTCCGCTCGATCCTGCAGCCGCAGGTGCGCGGGCTGGGTGACCTCGAACCGGTCGAGCTGGCCCCGGGCGACACGGTGGCCATGGACGACGTCGTCCGCCGCCTCGCGGACGCGGCGTACACCCGCGTCGACCTGGTGGAGAAGCGCGGCGAGTTCGCCGTCCGCGGTGGGCTCATCGATGTCTTCCCCCCGACCGAGCAGCATCCCGTGCGGGTGGAGTTCTGGGGCGACGAGGTCGAGGAGGTGCGCTCCTTCGCGGTCGCCGACCAGCGCACCATCGAGCAGCTGCCGAGGCTGTGGGCGCCGCCGTGTCGCGAGCTGCTGCTGACCGACGACGTACGTCGACGCGCGGCTGCGCTCGGCCAGGCGCACCCCCAGCTGGCCGAGATGACGAACAAGATCGCGGCCGGGATCGCCGTCGAGGGGATGGAGTCGCTCGCGCCGGTGCTCGTCGACGAGCTCGAGCTGCTCGTCGACGTGATGCCCGACGACACCCAGGTCGTCGTGGTGGAGCCGGAGCGGGTCCGCAGCCGTGCCCACGACCTGGTCGCCACCAGTGAGGAGTTCCTCGGTGCGTCCTGGGCGGCCGCCGCCGGCGGCGGCACGGCGCCGATCGACCTGGGCGCCGCGTCGTACCGCGAGCTCGACGACGTCCGCGCCCACAGCCGTGAGCTCGGGATGCCGTGGTGGACGGTCAGCCCCTTCGGTCTCGACTCCGAGCTCACCGAGGGTGCCGCTCAGGGGGTCGGCGCGGTCCCGATCGAGGGCTACCGCGGCGACCTGGAGCGTGCCGTCGCCGACATCCGCGGCTGGCTCTCGGACGGTCATCGCGTGGTCGTGGTGCATCCCGCGCACGGCCCGGCGCAGCGCATGGTCGAGGTCCTCGGCGACCACGACGTCGCCGCCCGGCTGGTCGAGCCCGACGACGCCGCCCCGCTCGAGCCCGGGCTGGTCACCGTCACCACGGCCACCCTCGCCCACGGGTTCGTCGACGGGGCCGTCGGCCTGGTCCTGCTGACCGGCGACGACCTGTCCGGCCAGCGCACCGCCACCCGCGACCAGAACCGGATGCCCGCACGGCGCAAGCGCCAGATCGACCCCCTCGAGCTCAAGGCCGGTGACTACGTCGTCCACGACCAGCACGGCGTCGGCCGGTTCGTGGAGATGAGGCAGCGCGAGGTCCAGGGCGCCACCCGCGAGTACCTCGTCCTCGACTACGGCGCGTCCAAGCGCGGCGGGCCTCCCGACCGGCTGTACGTCCCGGCCGACAGCCTCGACCAGGTGACCCGCTACGTCGGCGGTGAGCAGCCCAGCCTCGACCGGCTCGGCGGCTCCGACTGGGCCAGGCGCAAGGGCCGCGCCCGCAAGGCGGTGCGCGAGATCGCCGCCGAGCTGATCAAGCTGTACGCCGCGCGGCAGGCCACCCAGGGCCACGCCTTCGGGCCGGACACCCCGTGGCAGCGCGAGCTCGAGGACGCCTTCCCCTTCCACGAGACCCCGGACCAGCTGACCACGGTCGACGAGGTCAAGGCCGACATGCGCCGGACCGTCCCGATGGACCGGCTGGTCTGCGGCGACGTCGGCTACGGCAAGACCGAGATCGCGGTGCGCGCTGCGTTCAAGGCCGTGCAGGACGGCAAGCAGGTCGCCGTCCTCGTGCCGACGACGTTGCTGGTGCAGCAGCACTACTCGACGTTCGCCGAGCGGATGGGAGCCTTCCCGGTGACCATCCGCTCCCTGAGCCGCTTCCAGACCGACAAGGAGGCCCGCGAGGTCGCCGAGGGTCTGCGTGAGGGCTCGGTCGACATCGTGATCGGCACCCACCGGCTGCTCAACCCCGACATCCGGCTGAAGGACCTCGGGTTGATCGTGGTCGACGAGGAGCAGCGGTTCGGTGTGGAGCACAAGGAGCAGATGAAGCGCCTCCGCACGAGCGTCGACGTGCTGTCCATGAGCGCGACCCCGATCCCGCGCACCCTGGAGATGGCGATCACCGGCATCCGCGAGATGTCGACGATCACCACGCCGCCCGAGGAGCGCCACCCGGTGCTGACCTATGTCGGCGCCTACGAGGACCGCACCGCCACCGCGGCGATCCGCCGCGAGCTGCTCCGCGAGGGCCAGGTCTTCTTCATCCACAACCGGGTGCAGTCGATCGAGAAGGCGGCGGCGCGGATCCGCGAGCTGATACCCGAGGCGCGCGTGGCGGTCGCCCACGGCCAGATGGGGGAGCACCAGCTCGAGCAGGTCATGCTCGACTTCTGGGAGAAGCGCTTCGACGTGCTGGTCTGCACCACGATCGTGGAGTCCGGGCTCGACGTCTCCAACGCCAACACGATGATCATCGAGAGGGCCGACACGCTCGGCCTCTCCCAGCTCCACCAGCTGCGCGGCCGGGTCGGCCGCTCGAGCGAACGGGCCTACGCCTACTTCCTCTACCCCGCCGAGAAGCCGCTCACCGAGACCGCCCACGAGCGGCTGGCGACGCTGGCCCAGCACTCCGACCTCGGCGGCGGGATGGCGATCGCGATGAAGGACCTCGAGATCCGCGGGGCCGGCAACCTCCTCGGCGGCGAGCAGTCCGGGCACATCGCCGATGTCGGCTTCGACCTCTACGTCCGGCTGGTCGGTGAGGCGGTGCAGGAGTTCCGGTCCGACGGAGCCCCGGCCGACGACCTCGGCGAGGTCCGGATCGAGCTCCCGGTCGACGCCCACCTGCCCCACACCTACATCCCCAGCGAGCGGCTCCGTCTCGAGATGTACCGACGCCTGGCCGAGGTCCGGACCGACGAGGACGTCGACCAGATCCGCGACGAGCTCGACGACCGCTACGGCGAGCCGACGGTCGAGGTGGCCTCGCTGCTGCTGGTGGCCAGGTTCCGGGCGCGGGCCCGACAGGCGGGCATCTCCGAGGTGACGATCGCGGGTCGCAACGTGCGCTTCGCGCCGGTCGCCCTGCCGGAGTCGCGCGTCGTACGTCTCAACCGGCTGTATCCCCGCAGCATCGTGAAGTCCCAGCTCGGCTCGATGCTCGTTCCCCGGCCGCACGTCGAGGGCGCCGGGGCCCGCCCGATCGACGGGGTCGCCCTGCTTGAATGGGCGCGTACGGTCGTGGACACCGTCATCGATCCAAGGGAGTCAACGTGAGCGAAGGGAGAGCGCGCGTCGGCGCGTTCGCTGCCCGGGGCCGTGGGGTGGCCCGGCCCGTGGGCCTGGTCGGTCTCGCCCTGACCGCGCTCGTCCTCAGCGGCTGCGGCGCCTCGACGGGCCTGCATCCCGGCTCGGCCGTGGTCGTCGGCGACGAGTCCCTGTCGATGAGCAAGATCGACGACACGACCCAGCGCTACTGCGAGGCCTACACGCCGCAGATCACCCAGTCGAGCCAGCGCGTCCCGATGCGGTTCCTGCGCCAGTTCGTGGCGGCGAGCCTGTCCCAGCGGCTCCTCGGCGAGCAGCTCGCTGCGCAGTACGACGTACAGCCGACCTCGCAGTACGCCCAGCAGGTGACCAAGGTGTCGCAGCCGTTCGCCGCAGCCGCGCCCGAGCTGCGCGACGCCGTGGTCGACGTCGAGGCCGGCAACCCCTACCTCCAGACCGTGCAGGTCGCGGTCGGGGAGAAGCTGCTCACCGAGGCCGGCCAGGCTGCGCCCACCACCAAGGCGGCCCTCCAACGCGGCCAGGTCGCGACCGAGGACTGGCTGAAGACCCACTCGATCAGCGTGGACCCGGTCTTCGGTGTCGCGGTCGACGGCGGACAGTTCAAGGCGAGCCCCGACAGCACGTCGTACCCGCTGAGCACGCTGGCCTCGCAGGGCGCGGGGAGCGCGGGGCAGCCCGACCCCGCCTACACCGCCGCGCTGCCGGCGTCGGCGGTCTGCGGCTGACGGTGGCCCCACGATGACGGGGCGCGAGCCGCTGCTCGACTTCCTCGAGGACATGCGGCGGCTGCGCCGCGACTGCCCATGGAAGCGCGAGCAGACCCATCGCTCGCTCGCGCGCTACCTCGAGGAGGAGGCCTCCGAGACGCTGGAGGCGATCGACACCGGCGACGCGGACCACCTCCGCGAGGAGCTCGGTGACCTGCTGCTGCAGGTGTACTTCCACGCCGTGATCGCCGAGGAGTCCGGCGACTTCACCCTCGACGACGTCGCGCGGGGCATCAGCGACAAGATGCACCGCCGCAACCCCCACGTCTTCGGCGCGGACACCCCGTCGGGACTCTCGGCCGCGCAGGTGAACGACCAGTGGCAGGAGATCAAGCGCGCCGAGCGGCGCGACCGCCCGGGCCGGCCCTCGCCGTACGACGGGATCGCCACGGGGCTGCCCGCGCTGCTGCTAGCGACCAAGATCCTCGAGCGGCGTCCGGACGCCGCGACCGGTCTGCCGGCCCCGGGTGACGACGGCGCCGATCTCGGCGACCGCCTGCTGGCCCTGGTCGACGAGGCGGTCGGCTCGGGCGTGGACCCCGAGCAGGCCCTGCGCGACGCCGTACGCCGGGCCGTGCGCTGAGTCGGCGCAAAGAGGCAACTGCAGACCGCCGAGTCGGCGCAAAGAGGCAGTGCAAACACGCCCAGTCGGCGCAAAGAGGCAGTGCAAACAGGCTGAGTCGTCACAAAGAGGCAGCGAAAACACGCCGAGTCGGCACGTGACGACTCGGCGATGGGTGGCGGGTGGGCGGCGTACGGCGGGAAGAACTGCTCAGCTCGGGTCAGACCGGTGGCTCCGGGTCGTACTGGATGCCGCGTCGTACCTGCTTGGCGCGGTCGGCCCCGGCCAGCCGGACCACGAGGTGCAGGGCCATGTCGATGCCGGCGCTGACGCCGGCGGCGGTGATGACGTCCCCGTCGTCGACCCAGCGGGCGTCCGGGCGCACCTCGATGGAGGGGTCGTTCTCGGTCAGCCCGCTCGAGGGCTCCCCAGTACGTCGTGGCCGGGCGGTCGCGGAGGAGACCCGCCTTGGCGAAGACCAGCGACCCCGTGCACACGCTGGTCAGGAGCGGGACGGTCTCACGTTGCTTTCCCAGCCAGGCGAGGTGCTCCTCGTCGGCGCTGAGGGCGCGGGTGTCGCCGCCGGGGTGGACCAGCACCGCCAGGTCCGGCACGGTCTCGCGCGCGTGGTGAGGCTGGATCACGAGCCCCTTGTTGCAGGTCACGGCCCGGCCGTCGGTCGAGAAGGTCGACGCGGTGTAGCCGTCCTCGGGGAACGACCGGGTCCACCACGCGAGCACCTCCCACGGGCCGACCGCGTCGAGCTCCTCGACGCCGTCGAACAGCAGGATGCCGATGTGGCGGGGACCCCCGGGGGTGGGGGAGTGCGGCGTGGAGGTGGTCATGCGGCCCAGGGTCCGCCACCGGGGCGACCGGGTGCGAGTGGCATCAATGCCAATATCCGTTACGATCCTGCCAACCCTGTGGCACGATCGAGCCATGCATCGCGTCGTCGCCCTGGCGCTGCCCGAGGTGGTCGCCTTCGACCTGGCCATCCCGGCCCAGATCTTCGGGCGCTGGCCCGCGCCGGCGCCGTACTCCTTCGAGGTGTGCGCGCCCGAACCGGGGCAGGTGCCGACCACCACCGGATACTCGGTCGCCGTGGCCCGGGGGCTCGAGGCTCTCGCCGAGGCAGACACGGTCGTCGTGCCCGGCTATGTCCCGAACGACCGTCCGGCTGAGGAGGTCTGCGGCGCCCTGCGTGACGCCGCAGCGCGCGGCGCCCGCCTGATGTCGGTCTGCACCGGCGCCTTCGCCCTTGCTGCGGCGGGGCTGCTCGACGGGCGAGGTGCGGCGACCCACTGGGGTGCGGCAGGCGAGCTGGCGGAGACCTATCCCACCGTCGACGTGGACCCCGACGTGCTGTTCGTCGACACCGGCCAGGTGCTGACGAGTGCCGGTCTCGCGGCGGGCATCGACCTGTGCATCCACGTCGTCCGGCAGGACCACGGCGCCGCCGTCGCGGCTGCGCTCGCGCGAAGGATGGTCGTGGCTCCTTATCGCGACGGCGGGCAGGCGCAGTTCCTCACCCAGCCGGTGCCACCGGCCGGCGAGGGTCTGGCCGCCACCTGTGCGTGGATGGTGGCTCACCTCGGCGAGCCGCTGACCGTCGACGACATGGCCCGCCACGCGGGATGGGCCCCCCGTACGTTCGCCCGCCGCTTCCTGGCCGAGACCGGTACGACGCCGCTGCGCTGGCTGGCCGCCCAGCGGCTGGACGAGGCCCGCCGCCTGCTCGAGACCACCGACCTCGGGATCGACCAGATCGCCGAGCTCAGCGGGCTCGGTACCGGCGCGAACCTGCGCCTCCACCTGTCCCGCCGGCTCGGTGTCACCCCGACCGCCTACCGCCGTACCTTCCAGGGCGCGTCGGCCTGATCCGCGGACGGCCGTGCGGGTCGTCGTCCGCCGCGTGGGTGTCTGCACGGTTCGGCCGCAAGGCGTGGCTAGTCTGAGCCGCATGGCGATCATCGAAGCTGTCGGCGCCCGCGAGATCCTCGACTCGCGGGGCAACCCCACGGTCGAGGTCGAGGTGTTGCTGGACGACGGTTCGTTCGCCCGCGCGGCGGTCCCGAGCGGTGCCTCCACCGGAGCGTTCGAGGCGGTCGAGCTGCGTGACGGCGAGCAGGCGTACGGCGGCAAGGGCGTGCAGAAGGCCGTGGCCGGTGTCGTCCAGAAGATCGGCCCGGCGCTCGAGGGCCTGGACGCCGACGACCAGCGCCTCGTCGACCAGACGATGATCGACCTCGACGGCACGCCCAACAAGGCGAACCTCGGCGCCAACGCCATCCTCGGCGCCTCGCTGGCCGTGGCCCGCGCCGCGGCGGACTCGGCCGGCCTGCCGCTCTACCGTTACGTCGGAGGCCCCAACGCCCACCTGCTGCCGGTCCCGATGATGAACATCCTCAACGGTGGCTCGCACGCCGACTCCAACGTCGACGTGCAGGAGTTCATGATCGCGCCGATCGGGGCGGCCACGTTCCGCGAGGCGCTCCAGGAGGGCGCCGAGGTCTACCACGCGCTGAAGTCGGTGCTGAAGACCAAGGGGCTGGCCACCGGGCTCGGCGACGAGGGCGGCTTCGCGCCCAATCTCGACAGCAACCGCGCCGCGCTCGACCTGATCGCCGAGGCGGTCGCGGCCGCCGGGCTGACGCTCGGCACCGACATCGCCCTGGCGATGGACGTCGCCGCGAGCGAGTTCTTCGATCAGGGCACCTACACCTTCGAGGGCGGCACGAAGTCCGCCGACGAGATGACCGCCTACTACGCCGACCTGGTGGCGGCGTACCCGATCGTGAGCCTCGAGGATCCTCTCAACGAGGACGACTGGGACGGCTGGAAGACCCTCACCGACGAGCTCGGTGACGCCGTGCAGATCGTCGGCGACGACCTGTTCGTCACCAACGTCGAGCGCATCCAGCGCGGCATCGACGGCGGCCAGGCCAACGCCCTGCTGGTGAAGGTCAACCAGATCGGGTCGCTGACCGAGACCCTCGACTCCGTCGACCTGGCCCACCGCAACCGCTACCGCTGCATGATGAGCCACCGCTCCGGCGAGACCGAGGACACCACGATCGCCGACCTCGCGGTCGCGACGAACTGCGGCCAGATCAAGACCGGAGCTCCTGCCCGGTCGGAGCGGGTCGCGAAGTACAACCAGCTGATGCGGATCGAGGAGGAGCTCGGCGACGCGGCACGCTACGCCGGCGCCCGCGCCTTCCCGCGGTTCGGGGCCTGACGGCGGATGCCCCAGCCCACACCGCAGCCGAGGCCGCGCCGCGCTCCGAGCGGGCGTCCGGGTGCGCGCCCCGGCGGGCCGCGGCAGCGCGGGCGCACGCGGCCGGACTCCGCAGCCGCGGCGGTGCCCCCGGCTCGGGAGCGCCGCCAGTCGCGCTTCACCGGCCGGGCGATGGTGCTGGTACTCGTGCTCTCGGTGCTGACGATCTCCTACGCGTCGTCGCTGAAGGCCTACTTCCAGCAGCACAGCCAGATCCAGGAGCTACGTGGGCAGATCGCCTCGAGCGAGTCGAGCATCCACGAGCTCGAGAGCGAGAAGCAGCGCTGGCAGGACCCGGCGTACGTCAAGGAGCAGGCGCGGGCCCGGTTCGGCTACCTGATGCCCGGCCAGACGTCGTACGTCGTGATCGGGGCGGACGGCAAGCCGCTGGCGGCGCAGGCGACCCTCACCGATCCGCGGACCACGACCACGAAGACGCCCACCGCCTGGTGGACCGCCGAGTGGAAGTCCGTGGAGCTCGCGGGCGACCCACCCGTCGCGCCGACACACCAGCCCCTGAAGTACCTCGGTGGCCACGCCCGCTGAGCCGGTCGCCGCGGCAGACCTGGCCACGGTCGAGGCCCAGCTGGGCCGAGCGCCTCGGGGCACCCACGCCGTGGGTCACCGGTGCCCGTGCGGGCTGCCCGACGTGGTGGTCACCGAGCCGCGGCTGCCGGACGGGACACCGTTCCCGACGACGTACTACCTGACGTGTCCCCGGGTCGCGTCGCTGATCGGGACCCTGGAGGGCTCCGGCGTGATGCGCGAGATGGAGGACCGGCTCGGCCAGGACGCGGGGCTAGCGGCGGCGTACGGCCGCGCCCACGAGGCCTACCTCGCCGCCCGGGCCGACCTCGGCGAGGTGCCGGAGATCGACCGGGTCTCCGCCGGCGGGATGCCCGACCGGGTCAAGTGCCTCCACGCCCTGGCTGCGCAGGCGCTCGCCGCCGGGCCCGGCGTGAACCCGCTGGGCGACGAGGTGGTCGAGCGGCTCGGGTCGTGGTGGGCCGAGGGTCCCTGTGTCTGAGGTCGCGGCCATCGACTGCGGCACGAACTCGGTCAAGCTGCTGATCGGCGCTCTCCCTGCGATCTCGGTGCGTGAGTCGCGGGTGGTGCGGCTGGGACAGGGCGTCGACGCGACGGGCTCCCTCGCCGAGGAGGCGCTGGTCCGGACGTTCGCCGCCGTCGACGAGTACGCCGCCATGATCCGCGCCCACGGTGTCGACCGGGTCCGCTTCTGTGCCACGTCGGCGACGCGCGACGCGCGCAACGCCGAGGTCTTCACCGCCGGCGTGCGCGAGCGGCTCGGGGTGACGCCCGAGGTGCTGTCCGGCGACGAGGAGGCGGCGCTGGTGTTCGCCGGCGCCACGCGGACCCTTCACGAGTCACTGGTGCCGCCGGTACTGGTCGTCGACATCGGCGGCGGCTCGACCGAGCTCGTGCTGGGCGACGACGGGCCCGAGGTCGGCACGTCGCTCGACATCGGCTCGGTGCGGCTGCACGAGCGTCACCTCCACGACGACCCTCCGACCCGCGACCAGGTCGCGGCCTGTCTGGCCGACATCGACCGCCACCTGGAGAGCGGCCCGGTGCCGCTCGCCGAGGCGCGCTCGGTGGTCGGCACCTCCGGCACCGTCAAGACACTGGCGGCGGCGATGCTCGACCTGCCGGTGTACGACCGCGACGCGATCGACGGCGCGGTCCTCGGTACCGCCGAGACACGTGAGTACGTCGAGCGGCTGGTGGCGATGAGCGTTGCGCAGCGGCGGGCGATCCCGTCCATGCATCCCGGGCGTGCGGACGTGATCGGCGCCGGCGCGTTGATCTGGTCGCGCGTGCTCGGCGACTCCGCGGTCGAGGACTACCGCGTGTCCGAGGCCGACATCCTCTACGGCATCGCCTGGTCGCTCGTGGACGACGGATGACCCTGCTCCCGCATCCCCTCACCGGACGGCCGTTCGCGAGCCCGGTCCCGCCCGGAACGGGCTGGCCCGACGACCCCGCGACGCCGTTCACGCCCGTGGCGCGCACCCCCGCAGAGGTACGCCGGCTGGCCGCCACCGACCACCTCGGCGACCTGGAGGCCCGGACCAGTGTGTGCGCGGCCTGCCCTCGTCTGGTCCGCTGGCGCGAGGACGTGGCTCGCGACAAGCGCGCGTCGTTCGCGGCGCAGCCCTACTGGGGCCGCCCGATCGCGGGCTGGGGCGCCCCTACCACGGGGGTCGGTGACGCGCGGATCGTGATCGTGGGGCTCGCGCCCGCCGCGAACGGCGGCAACCGCACCGGCCGGGTCTTCACCGGCGACTCGTCGGGCGACTGGCTCTTCGCCAGCCTGCACCGGGTCGGACTCGCCACCCGTGAGCGGAGCGAGCACGCCGGCGACGGGCAGACGCTCGTCCAGGCGCGGATGGTGGCGACGGTCCGCTGCGCTCCGCCCGCGAACAAGCCGACCGTCGCCGAACGCGACACCTGCGCGCCGTGGGTCAACCGCGAGCTGGAGCTCCTCGCGCCGACGATGCGGGTCGTGGTGGCGCTCGGCGCGTATGGCTGGGACGGTGCGCTCCGCGCACTCGTCGGGGCCGGGTTCGACGTACCGAGACCGAAGCCGCGGTTCGCCCACGGCGCCCGTGTCATGCTGGCCTCCGACGCGCACGAGGCGACGCTCCTGGGGTGCTACCACCCGTCGCAGCACAACACCTTCACCGGGAGGCTGACCCCGGCGATGCTCGACGACGTGTTGGCCACCGCCCGCGACCTGGCGGGAATCGCCACCCCCTGACCCGCCGTACCCCTGCGACAATGCCGGACGTCATACGGACGGAGCCATCTATGGCTCGCACCGTATGACGTTGCAGCGCCCCCGTATCCCAACCGGTAGAGGAAGCCGCCTTAAAAGCGGTTCAGTCTGGGTTCGACCCCCAGCGGGGGCACCTCACGCGGGCGGAGCCGCGGCCAGCTCGCGCAGCTCGTCGAGCCAGCCCGGCTCCGACGGCCAGGTCGACCGCATCAGCCAGGTGACGCCGACGGCCGCGAACTCGTCGGCTGTGAAGCCGGGCGTCCACTGAGCCACGAGGTCCCACCCGTCGCGGGGGTGCTCGCCGACGTACGCCGCCAGGTCGGCCGGCGACAGGAACGGGCTGGCGATCGGGACATAGCCGTCCCACCGCTTGGCCCGGGCCAGCGGTCGGGTGTGGGGCGCCCGACCGGCGACCCAGATCGGGACCCGCGGCCGCTGCACCGGCAGCGGGCGGACCGACGCGTCCACGTCGAGGTGGTCGCCGTGGTGGGACGCCCGGCCGTCTCCGAGCAGCCCGCCGAGTACGGTCAGCGCCTCGTCGGTGATCGCCGCCCTGACCTGGTACGACGGCTCGTCGCCGAAGTCGGAGAAGTCGAGGTCGGGCGGGTCGCCGAGGCCGACCCCGAAGATCGCGCGCCCGCCACTGAGGTGATCGAGCGTGGTCAGGTGCTTGGCCACCACCTGGGGCCTGCGTCGCGACAGCGGCGTGACCATGGTGCCGAGCGACATCCGCTCGGTCTCCTGGGCGATCGCGCCGAGCAGCACCCACGGGTCGTGGGCCTCGACCACGCCGTCCCACCTGAGGTGGTCCCACAGGAAGAACCCGTCCCACCCGGAGGCCTCTGCGCGGGTCGCGAGGGCCACCACCTCGCTCGGGTCGGTGAAGGGCGGAACGCTGAGTCCGAAACGCATCCGGCGAACCTAACAGCGACCGTCGACGACGCATCGGCCAGAGCCGCGCCTCCACGCTCCGGTTCCGATCATCGGCTCGGTAAGATCTTTCTCAGCGGTCCGTCAGAGCGACGGCCGTGGCGGCCTCCGAGGAGAGACCATGCAGAGCAACAACCCCGTCTTCCGCAACTCGAACGAGTTCAACGGCAAGGCCAACGCCTACGGCAACCAGGTCTACGACGGAAGCGGCACCGCCCACCAGGGCTACGGCACCACCGACCCGTCGACGTGGAGCACCGGTACGCCCACGCACACCGGAGCCGGCACCGGCCGGATGACCATCGACAGCGTGGTGCAGAAGACCGGCCTGTCGATCTTCATCGTGATCGTGTTCGCCTTCATCACGTGGGTGATGACGCCGGCCCTGACCGACATCAACAACGACGTGTCCAACAGCTCGATCCAGACGCTCTACGCCTGGATGGCCATCGGCTCGTTCGGGGCCTTCGGCCTGTCGCTCGTGAACTCCTTCAAGCGGGTGATCAGCCCGGCGCTGGTGCTGGCCTTCGCCGCCCTCGAGGGCGTCGCCCTGGGCGCGTTGAGCAAGTGGTTCGACGCTGCCTACGGCGACGGCATCGTGATCCAGGCCGTGCTCGGCACGTTCGCAGCCTTCGCCGGCACCTTGGCGGCGTACAAGTTCTTCAACATCAAGGTCAGCACCAGGTTCCGGATGTTCGTGATCGGCGCCATGTTCGCGATGGTCGGCCTCACCATCCTCGAGCTCATCCTGGGCTTCTTCGGCAACGCGATCGGGCTCTACGGCTTCACCGGGATCGGCCTGGTCTTCGCCATCCTCGGCCTGGTGCTGGGCGTGTTCATGTTGATCCTCGACTTCGACTTCGTCGAGAACGGCGTCCGCGCCGGTCTGCCCGACCGCGAGTCGTGGCGTGCGGCCTTCGGCCTGACCGTCAGCCTGGTGTGGATCTACACCAACCTGCTGCGGATCCTGGCGATCATGCGTCGCTGACGACCTCGTCGTCCGAGGGGGCCTCTGGGACCGAGCGCAGCCGGGCACGCCGGCGCAGCTCCACCCAGAGGCCCTTCTTGTCCCCCAGCTCGGTGCCGGCGGTCTTGGCCGCGCGGACGGCCGCCGTCGCGACCGGCATCGTGCCCTCGCCACGGCTACGCCCCAGGGCGTCGTCCTCGCCGAAGCCGAGCGCACTGAGGACGCTCGGCACCAGCACCTCCGCGAGCGCGCGGTAGCCCTCGGCCGACGGGTGGAAGCGGTCGGGCCCGAAGAGCAGGGCAGGAGCGGCCTCGAAGTCGGGACCGAGGATCGAGCCCAGCGAGACGGCGACCCCGTCCTCCTCGACGGTCGCGATCGCCTGCGCGGCGGCGAGCCGCCGCGACCAGGACCGGGCGATCTGCTTCAGCGGCGGGGGGATCGGCTTGACGGTGCCGAGGTCGGGGCAGGTGCCGACCAGCACCTTGGCGCCCGCCTCGCGGAGCCGTCGTACGCCGGCGGCGAGCTGGCGCACCGACTGCGACGGCCGCACCTGATGGGTGACGTCGTTGACGCCGACCAGGATCACGGCCACGTCGGGGTCGGTGGTCAGCGCCCGGTCGATCTGGCCGTCGAGGTCGGCGGACTGGGCGCCGACCTTGGCGAAGGCACGCAGGTGCACGCGGCGGTCGGCTCCCGCCGCGATGCCGCTCGCGAGGTGGGCACCGGGGGTCTCCACGGCCCGGTCCACGCCGTAGCCGGCAGCGCTGGAGTCGCCGAGGAGCGCGATCTTGATCGCCGGGCCGGGACGGCCGCGGCCGTACCAGCCGGTGGAGTCCGGGGGTGCGGTGTCGGCGTTCCCGATCGCGTGCCGAGCCAGCGTGGCCTCCGCGCGCAGCACGCCGTACAGGCCCGCACCCAGCACCGAGAGACCTCCGCCCCCGTACGCCGCGGCGGAGGCCAGCTTGCGTGCCGCTGCGGCCTTCCCCATGGGACCAACGTATCCGTGGCCGGGGGACTGGTCGTGACTCGGGTCTCACCCGGAATTGGAACGATCTAACGCGATCGAAACATTGACTCTGAAGAGTGGCGAACGACGGGCCGACCCGCGGCCCGCGCAACGGAAGGGAGCAACCCATGAACGACACCAGGTTCCGTACGATCGGCCGGCTGCTGCTGCGCCGCGTCAACGACTACACCCTGTGGGCCTTCAACCCGCAGCCCGAGCTGACCAGCCGCTACGACCGCGGCTGACCCATGACACCGGGCCACCCCCGGGTGGCCAGCAGGAGGTGTGAGGGCCGAGGCTCGTCAGCGGGCGGCAGGCCCAGGCAACGGCGGATCGTCGCACCCTCGTCCTCCGGCCGCACGTCGGTGAAGCCGGAGCGCAGCACGAGCTCGGCGAGCTCGGGGTAGGCGTACGCGCTGACCCAGGGCTCGCCGAGCCGTGCCACCGCCTCGCGGCGGCGACGCATCAGCGCGGCCGAGTCAGCGGCGTCGTCCATCGGCGTCGCGTGGTCGAGCACGACCGCCGACGACGCGCAGCGAGCCCAGGCGTCGCAGCGTCGCCTCGACCGCCGGCCCGGTGAGGTACGGCGTCACGCCGAGCCACCAGAAGAGCGTCGGTCGCTCGAGGTCCAGCCCGACGGAGCGGAGCACCTCGAGCAGGTCCTGCCGCTCGAAGTCGACGGCGGCGTGGACGACGTCATCCGGGACTGCGATCCCCGCCGCTGCCAGCCGCTCGAGCTTCCAGGCGCGGGTGGCCGGATGGTCCACCTCCACGACGCGGAGGCCGGCGTGAGGGTTGCGGTAGGCGAACGTGTCGAGCCCGGCGCCGAGCACCACCAGCTGGTCGACCCCGACCCCCACCGCAGTCGGCGAGGACCTGCTCGGCGTACCGGCTCCGGACGCACACGAACCACCGCATCCGGTGGTCGCCGCGCTCCCGGGCGCGAGCCACGCAGGTCGTCCGGGTCGTCACCGGTCACCCGCACCGCGAGTGGGTCGTGCAGGATCGACCCGGCCTCGAGGAGCTGGTGGACGGCGCGGTGCCGCGCGGCGCCGAGCGCCGTACGACTCGCCGGGCTGTCGACGTCCACCGGGCCATTGTCGCCGATGTCGGGGGTCCCCGGGAGCGCGGCTATGTTGGCCCGCATGGAGTACGTGGAGTCGCTTCTCGACCTCATCGGCAACACCCCGCTGGTGCGGTTGCACGGCACGCTCGACCTGCCCGAGGGGCCCGCCGAGCGCGGCCCGCTGGTGCTCGCCAAGGTGGAGTACCTCAACCCCGGCGGCTCGGTGAAGGACCGGATCGCGGCGCGGATGATCGACGCCGCCGAGGCGTCCGGCGCGCTGCAGCCCGGTGGCACGATCGTCGAGCCGACGTCGGGCAACACCGGCGTCGGGCTGGCCATGGTCGCCCAGGCGCGCGGCTACCAGTGCGTGTTCGTGTGCCCCGACAAGGTCAGCGAGGACAAGCGCAACGTGCTCAAGGCGTACGGCGCGGAGGTCGTCGTCTGCCCGACCGCCGTCGCGCCCGAGCACCCCGACTCCTACTACAACGTCAGCGACCGGCTCTCCCAGCAGCCGGGCGCGTGGAAGCCCGACCAGTACTCCAACCCGAACAACCCGCGCTCCCACTACGAGACCACCGGCCCCGAGATCTGGCAGCAGACCGAGGGCCGGGTCACCCACTTCGTCTGCGGGATGGGCACCGGCGGCACGATCAGCGGCGTCGGTCGCTACCTGAAGGAGCAGAACCCCGCGGTCCAGGTGATCGGCGCCGACCCGGCCGGCTCGGTGTACTCCGGGGGCACCGGCCGGCCCTACCTCGTCGAGGGAGTCGGCGAGGACTTCTGGCCCGAGACCTACGACCGCTCGGTCGCCGACCGGGTGATCGAGGTCTCCGACGCCGACTCGTTCGCCTTCACCCGCCGGCTCGCGCGCGAGGAGGCCATGCTCGTCGGCGGCTCGTCCGGGATGGCCGCGTACGCCGCACGCCAGGTCGCGCAGGAGCTGGCCGGGACCCCCGAGGGCGACGACGCCGTGATCGTCGTACTCCTGCCGGACTCCGGGCGCGGCTACCTGACCAAGGTGTTCAACGACGAGTGGCTGGCGCAGTACGGCTTCGCGAGCGGCCTCGCGTCGGCCGACCAGACCGTCGGCGAGGTGCTGCGCGGCAAGTCCGGGCGGCTGCCCGACCTGGTGCACACCCACCCGGCCGAGACGATCGCCGAGGCGGTCGCGATCCTGCAGGAGTACAGCGTCTCCCAGATGCCCGTGGTGCGGGCCGAGCCGCCGATCGTGGCGGCCGAGGTGGCCGGATCGGTGTCGGAGCGCACCCTGCTCGAGGCGCTGTTCACCGGTGCCGCCCACCTCACCGACCGGGTCGAGGACCACATGTCGCCCCCGCTGCCGACCATCGGTTCCACCGAGTCCGCCCAGGACGCCGTCACCCTGCTCGAGGACGCCGACGCGGTGCTCGTCCACGAGGACGGCAAGCCGGTCGGCGTGCTCACCCGCCAGGACCTTCTCGCCTTCCTCGCCGGCGCCTGATCCCGGCCTTCCCGGCGGAAAACGCGGAACAAGTGGCGCACCCGCGTCCGCGTGTCGGCGATTTGTTCCGCGTTTTCTCCCACTCGCCTCCCCTGCGCGTAGCCCGAGCTCTCTTGCGCAATACGTTAGTGATCGCTAACGTATCGGGGTGACCGACGCGTTCGCGGCAGCAGCGGAGCCGACCCGGCGCCGCATCCTGCAGCTGCTGGCGCGCGGCCCGGAGTACGCCGGTGACATCGCCGGACACTTCGACGTCACCCGACCGGCCATCAGCCAGCACCTCGGCGTCCTCGCCGAGGCCGGGCTGGTGACCGCAGAGCAGCAGGGACGCCAACGCCTCTACCGCATCGAGCCCTCGGGGATCGCGCGGCTCCAGGCGGAGATCGCCACCTTCTGGACCCGCGAGCTCGATGAGCTCGTCCGCGACGCCGACCGGATGGCCGACCTCGCACGCCGTACGACTGCCGCACGACCCGAGGAGAAACCATGAACGACGTCTTCACCTCCAGCGTCGACCTGCCCGTCGGTCCCGACGAGGCGTTCGCGCTGGTGACCGAGCCCGAGCGGCTGCGCCGCTGGACCGCGGTCTGCGCCACCGTCGACCTGCGCGCCGGCGGCTCCTGGAGCTGGATGGTCACGCCCGGTGCCGCCCACGTCGCGGGCGGGACGGTCCGAGAGGTCGAGCCCGGGCGGCGCCTGGTCCTGGGATGGGGCTGGCAGGACGACGCAGACCTGCCGCCGGACGCCTCCACGGTGACGGTCACCATCGAGGGGACCGAGGGCGGCAGCCGCCTGACGATCGAGCACGCCGGCCTGGTCGGTGCCCAGCTGGAGGGCCACGCCCAGGGCTGGGAGCACTACCTCGAGCGGCTCGAGCGCCTCGCCGTCAAGGGCGACGCCGGGCCCGACGAGTGGGCCTGGGCGCCGGCGAACCTCGACCCGATCGTCGTCGGGTACGCCGCGCTGGCCACGCTCCAGCCGATGCTGCGCAGGCTCACTGCGGAGGACAAGCCCAAGCCGACGCCGTGCACCGAGCTCAACTGCCACCAGCTCGCCGTCCATCTGATGGAGTCGATCTCGGGGCTGGGCGCTATGGCCGGTGCCACCGTCGAGATGCCGGCCGACGGCTCGCTCGAGAGCAAGGTCTCGCAGATGACCGACCTGACACTTCGCGCCTGGCAGGACCGCGGCCTCGAGGGCACGGTCACCGACCCTGCCGGGCGCGACGTGCCCGCTGCGTTCGGCCCGGCCGTGCTCGCGATCGAGCTCCTCCTCCACGGGTGGGACCTGGCCCAGGGGAGCGGCCAGACGATGGAGGTCTCCGACGAGGTCGTGGCGTACGTCGCCGCGCTGGCGGAGCCGATCATCCGCGGGGGGCGTGGGTTCGCCTTCGATGACGAGGTCGACCCCGTGGAGGGCGCGGGAGCGCTGGACCGGTTCGCGGCGTACTCGGGGAGGCGGGCGATCCCGGCCTGAGCGCGAGCGGGTCGGTAGGCGACGCCCGAGGGGAGGGACCAAAGTCCTTCGACGGTAGTCCGGTCAGCCTTCCCACCCTCGGGTCCGCGGCACCAGACTGTCGCCCGTGGACCCACTCGACCTCGCCCGGTGGCAGTTCGGCATCGTCACCGTCTACCACTTCCTGTTCGTCCCCATCACGATCGGGCTGTCGGCGATCGTGGCCGGGTACGAGACCGCCTGGGTGCGTACCCAGAACGCCCAGTGGCTCCGGCTGACCAAGTTCTTCGGGAAGCTCTTCCTCATCAACTTCGCCATCGGTGTCGTCACCGGCATCGTGCAGGAGTTCCAGTTCGGCATGAACTGGAGTGCGTACTCGCGCTTCGTCGGCGACATCTTCGGGGCACCGCTGGCGGTGGAGGGCCTCCTCGCCTTCTTCCTCGAGTCGACGTTCCTGGGTCTGTGGATCTTCGGGTGGGAACGGCTGTCCCCGTGGTTGCACAACGCCTGCATCTGGATCGTGCACATCGGGACCCTGCTCTCGGCGTACTTCATCCTGGCCGCCAACTCCTGGATGCAGCACCCGGTCGGCTACACCTACAACAGGCAGACCGGCCGCGCGGAGCTGCACGACTTCTTCGCCGTGCTCTTCAACAAGGTCCAGCTGGCGACGTTCCCGCACGTCGTGCTGGCCGCCTACCTGACGGGAGCGGCGTTCGTCGTCGGGGTGTCGTTCTGGAGCATGGTCCGGGCCGCTCCCGGGGAGGAAGACCACCAGACCTTCCGGCACGGCGTGCGGACCGGTGCCACGGTCCTGCTCGTCGCGGGGCTCGGCGTGGCGTTCACGGGCGACATCTCGGGGAAGATCATGACCGACGTCCAGCCGATGAAGATGGCCGCGGCCGAGGCGCTCTACGACACCCAGAGCTGTGCGCCGTTCTCGGTGCTCACCGTCGGGAACCTCAACGGCAGCTCGCACACCGACGTCATCAAGGTCCCGTGCCTGCTCTCGTTCCTCGGCACCGGCCACTTCCACGGGACGATCCAGGGGATCAACGAGCTCAGTGCGAAGTACCAGCAGACCTACGGGCAGGATCCCGGCGCGCCGTACTACTCGCCCGGCGACTACATCCCGGTCATCCCGGTGACGTACTGGACCTTCCGCCTGATGATCGGGTTGGGCCTGCTGAGCGCAGCGGCCGCTCTGCTGATCCTCTACGCGACCCGGCGGGGTCGAGCGCCGACCCGTCGCGGGTGGGCGTGGCTGGCGATCCTCCTGCCCCTGCTCCCGGTCGCGGCGAACTCCTTCGGGTGGATCTTCACCGAGATGGGTCGCCAACCGTGGGTGGTGTTCGGCCTGATGACGACCGCGAACGGTGTCTCCCCGAGCGTCGGAGCCGGGCTGGTCGCCACCTCGCTGATCACGTTCACCCTCCTGTACGCCGCGCTCGCCGTCGTCGAGGTCGGGCTCCTGCTCAAGACGATCCGCCAGGGCCTGCCCGACGTTGCCGATTCCACCCCGCCGGACGATGACGACGCCGACCGCCCGCTGGCGTTCGCGTACTGAGGAGACGACCCATGGAGCTCACCACCGTCTGGTTCATCCTGATCGCCGTCCTCTGGATCGGCTACTTCACGCTCGAGGGCTTCGACTTCGGGGTCGGGATGCTGCTGCCGATCCTCGCCCACGACGACCGCGAACGCCGGGTGCTGATCAACACGATCGGCCCCGTGTGGGACGGCAACGAGGTCTGGCTGCTGGTGGCCGGGGGCGCGACGTTCGCCGCGTTCCCCAACTGGTACGCGACGCTCTTCAGCGGGTTCTACCTACCGTTGCTGCTGATCCTGCTCGCCTTGATCGTCCGGGGAGTGGCCTTCGAGTACCGCGCGAAGCGACACCGTGAGGAGTGGCGTAGAGCGTGGGACGTCGCGATCGTGGTCGGCTCCTTCGTGCCGGCGCTCCTGTGGGGTGTCGCGTTCGCGAACATCCTGCGAGGTGTCCCGATCGACGCGAACATGGAGTACACCGGCGGTTTCTTCAACCTGCTGAACCCCTACGCGCTGCTCGGCGGCGCGACCACCCTGTTGCTCTTCCTCACCCATGGCGCGATGTACGTGGCGCTCAAGACCGATGGTCCGATCCGGGTCCGGGCCCGCAACCTGGCGCTCAGAGTCGGCCTGGCCGCAGCCGTCGTGGCGGTCCTGTTCCTGCTCTGGACGCAGGTCGAGACCGGCAACGTGGGCTCGGCCGTGTTCTTCGTGCTCGCCGCGGCCTCGCTGGTCGCCGGCCTCCTCGCGGTCCTGAAGGCTCGGGAGGGCTGGGCCTTCATCGGCACCTTCGCCTGCATCGGCCTCGCCGTGGCCGGTCTGTTCACCGCGTTGTTCCCCGACGTCATGCCGAGCTCGACGGACGCGGCCTTCAACCTGACCACGACCAACGCCTCGTCGACGCACTACACGCTGGCCGTGATGACCGTGGTGGCCGTGTTCATCACCCCGTTCGTCCTCGCCTACCAGGCATGGACCTATTGGGTGTTCCGCAAGCGGATCTCGGTGCACCACATCCCCGAGGAGCATCTCGAGGCCGCCGCCGGATGAGACCGACCGACCCCCGGCTGGTACGCCGCCTCGCCCCGGCACGGCGCCCGTTGACCGGAGTGATCGTCGGAGGTGTCTTCACCAGCGTGCTCCTCATCGGTCAGGCCTGGCTGGTCGCCGGCCTCGTCGTCGCCGTGGTCGACGAACACCCGGTCCTGCCCTGGGCGCTGGCCGTCGCAGGGGTCTTCGCTGCCCGAGGACTGGTCGGGCTAGTCGCCGAGGTGTGCGCCGCCCGCGCGGCCGGCGTCGTCGGGACCGACGTACGACAGGAGGTGGTGCGGGCGGTGCTCTCGCCGTCCGGTGCCGACCGGCCGCAGGCCGGGGAGACGGCCGTCCTCGTCACGCGCGGGGTCGCGGCGGCCGAGCCCTACCTCACCCGATACCTGCCGGCTCTGGTCCTGGCGTCGGTGCTGCCCCTGCTCACGGTGGTCGTGATCGCGACGCAGGACGTCGTCAGCGCCGTGATCGTGCTGGCCACCCTTCCGTTGATCCCCGTCTTCGGGGCGCTCGTCGGTCTCGCGACGCGCGATCGCGCCGAGAGGCAGTGGCGGGCGATGGCCTCGCTGTCGGGCCACTTCCTCGACGTGATGCGTGGGCTGCCCACGCTGGTCGCGTTCCGCCGGGCCGAGGCCCAGACGTCCCGGATCCGCGAGGTCACCGAGCGGTACCGCAGGGCCAGCCTCGACACGCTCCGGATCGCGTTCGCGAGCTCGGCCGTGCTCGAGCTGGTCTCGACCCTGTCGGTGGCCCTGGTGGCCGTCACTGTCGGACTCCGGCTGGCAGACGGCGACCTCGGTCTGCGCACCGCTCTGGTGGTGCTGCTCCTGGCCCCCGAGGCGTACTGGCCGCTGCGCCGCGTCGGCGCGGAGTTCCACGCCGCCGCGGAGGGCGTGGCCACCTTCGAACGCGTCGACGACCTGCTGACGCGTTCCGCGCCGTCCGAGGCCGGCGCCGCCCGCGAAGGGGATCTCCAGGTCGACGACGTCACCGTGACCTATCCCGGCCGGGTGGCGCCGGCCCTCGATCGCGTCTCGGTCGTGGTACGCCGTACCGGGATCACGGCCGTCACCGGTCCCTCCGGCGCCGGCAAGTCGACCCTGCTGTCCGTGCTCTCCGGGCTGCGCGAGCCCGACACCGGCCGGCTCCTGGTCGACGGCGTGCCCGTCGGCGGCGAGGCGTGGCGCGCCCAGGTGGCTCTGCTACCGCAGCGGCCGCTCTTCGTCGGCGGCAGCATCGCCGACAACGTGCGCCTCGGCGCCCCCGACGCCGACGACTCCGCCGTCTGGGAGGTGCTCCGCCGGGTCGCCTTGGAGGAGCGCGTCCGGCAGCTCCCGCGAGGGCTCGCCACCCCGCTCGCCGAGGACGGCGCGTCGCTCTCCGCCGGTGAGCGGGCCCGCCTCGCCCTCGCCCGGATCGTGCTCAGCGACCGGCCCTGGGTCCTGCTCGACGAGCCGACCGCCCACCTCGACGCGCTCACCGAGCACGTCGTGGCCGACACCCTCGTCGAGCTGTCCCGCGACCGGGCCGTCGTCGTGGTCGCGCATCGGCCCGCCCTCGTCGCCCTCGCCGACCAGGTGGTCCACCTGGCCGCACCGATCACCCCGGTGCTCGGGAACGCCACGTCTCGGCCGACGGTCCAGACCGCCGCGCTCGAGCCCGCGGCGTCGTACCCCCCGAGCAGGCTCGGCCTGGCGACCCTCCTCGGCGGCCTGGCGTCGGCGGCCGGGGTCGCCCTCACCGCGGCCTCGGGCTGGCTGATCGTGCAGGCCTCCAGCCGCCCCGCCGTGCTGACCCTTCTGGTCGCGATCGTGCTGGTCCGGACGTTCGGACTCGCCCGTCCGGTGCTGCGGTACGCCGAGCGCCTGCTGTCGCACGACGCGGCCCTCGGCCTGCTGGCTCGCCGCCGCGCCGAGGTGTACGACGCGCTGGTGCCGCTCACGCCCGGGCGTCTCGGACCTCGTCGTGGAGACGTCCTGGCCGCGGTCGTCGACGACGTCGACAGCGTCCTCGACCGTGAGCTGCGCAGCCGGCTGCCGGTCCGCGGGCTGGTCCTGGTGGCTGCGCTGGCCACGGCCGTGTCCGCCGCCCTCGACCTCCGGGTCGGCCTCGTCGTCGCCGCGACCTGCGTGGTCGGCGGCGTGGCCCACGTGATCACGCGGGTCGGCGCTGCCCGGAGCGAGCAGGGCAGCATCGACGCCCGGGCCCGGCTGTCCCAGCGCGTCGTGGAGACCACTCAGGTCGCCGACGAGCTGGTGATGTGGCAGGCGGGCGAACGTGCGGTCGCCGCCGTCGCCGCAGCCAGCGACGAGGTGGGCCGGGGGAGCGTCCGGAGCGCCTGCTGGCTCGGCCTCGGCCGCTTGCTCGCCCTCGTCGGATGCGGGACCGGGGTCGCGGCAGTCGCCCTCCTGGTCGCGCCGACCGTCGCCGCGGGTGACCTCAGTGCGCCCCTCGCCGCCCTGCTGATCCTCGTGCCGATGGCGCTCGGGGAGGTCATCGTGCCGGTCGTCGATGCCGGCACGGCCTCTGCCCGCGCCCACGCCGCGGAGGCCCGGATCGACGCGTTGCTGGCGCTCCCGCCGACGGTGGAGGCACCCCGCTCACCGGTCCCGGCTCCCGCCGACAGCGCCGTGGAGGTCGTCGACGTGACCGCCGGGTGGGACGGTCACCCCGCCCTGTCGGGACTTTCGGTCTCGGTGCCGAGCGGGCGCCGGATCGGGGTCGTCGGTCCGTCCGGCTCGGGCAAGAGCACCCTGGCCGCCCTGCTGCTGCGCTTCGTCGACCCCCTCGCCGGGTCGGTCCGGCTCGGTGGCGTCGACCTGCCGCGGCTGGCCCTCGACGACGTACGCCGCACGGTGGGGCTCGTCGACGACGACCCGCATGTCTTCGCCACCTCCGTCGCCGAGAACATTCGGCTCGCCCGACCCGAGGCCTCCGACGACGAGGTCGGCGCCGCACTCCGTGAGGCGGGCCTCGAGCTCTGGCTCGACGGTCTTGCCGACGGGCTCGCGACTCGGCTCGGTGATGGGGCCTCGGCTGTGTCGGGCGGCGAGCGGGCGCGCCTGGCCGTTGCCCGGTCGCTCCTGGCCGATCAGCGGGTGCTCGTCCTCGACGAGCCGACCGCCCACCTGGACCACGCCACGGCCGAGCAGTTGGCCGCCCTGGTCCTCGCCGCCGACGGTCAACGGGCGGTCGTCTGGATCACCCACGAGCCCGTCGGGCTGGAGCATGTCGACGCGCTCGTGCGACTCCCCGGTGCGGACGACTACGGACCCGTCAGCGCACACCGCGACCCCGGTGCTAGACATACGCCATGAGTGACGCCGCCACACCCATCAGCGTGTTCCTGCTGGACGACCACGAGGTCGTCCGCCAGGGCTTGCGTGCGCTGCTCGAGTCGGGCGGGGACATCGTGGTCATCGGTGAGTCCGGGCTGGCCCAGGAGGCCGCGGCCCGCATCCCGGCCCTGCGCCCCGACGTGGCGGTCCTCGACGCCCGGCTCCCCGACGGGTCGGGGATCGAGGTCTGCCGCACCATCCGCAGCGTGGACCCCGAGATCAAGGCGCTGATCCTCACGTCGTACGACGATGACGAGGCGCTGTTCGCCGCGATCATGGCCGGCGCGGCCGGCTACGTGCTCAAGGAGATCACCGGACAGGACCTGATCGGCGCGGTCCGTCAGGTCGCCGCCGGCAACTCCCTCATCGACCCCGCCCTGACCGCGCGGGTCCTGGAGCGGGTGCGCAACGGCCCCGGTACCGCACCGGAGCTGGCCGACCTGACCGAGCAGGAGCTCAAGCTGCTGGCCCTGATCGCCGAGGGCCTGACCAACCGGCAGATCGGTGAGCGGATGTTCCTCGCCGAGAAGACGGTCAAGAACTACGTCTCCAGCATCCTGGCCAAGCTCGGCCTCGAGCGTCGTACCCAGGCCGCCGTGCTCGCCTCGAAGCTGCTCAACCCCGACTCCCATCACTGAGCACCGGCGCCGAACGGGGGTCCGGACCGTCAGTCCTGGGCCGCGCCCGGCTCCAGCGGGGCGTACCAGCGCAGCACGAGCCCGTGCGGCTCGGCCGGCGACAGCTCGAGGTCCCCGCCGAGCAGGCGCGCCCGCTCGCGCGCGTTGCGCAGGCCGCTCCGGCGAACGTCGTGGCCGAGACCGACCCCGTCGTCGATGACGGTGACGTGCAGGAGGTCGTCGTCGACGACGACCTCGACCTCGGCCCGGGTCGCGTGGGCGTGACGCGCGACGTTCGACAGGGCCTCGCGGACCACGGGTAGCAGTTGTTCGCGCAGTACGTCGGGTACGACGGTGTCGAGCGGACCGCTCGTGCGCATGGCCGGTGAGAAACCCAGCGGCTCTACGTACTCCCGGGCCAGGGCCTGGAGGTCGCCCCGCAGCGTCTGGCTGCCCTGGGTCTGCAGCTCGAAGATCGTCGCGCGGATGTCGCGGATGGTGTCGTCGACGTCCTTGACGCTGGCCCGGAGACGTTCGCCGAGCTCGGCGCCGCCGGTCAGCGACACCGCCTGCAGCTGCATCCCGACCGCGAACAGCCGCTGGATGACCGTGTCGTGGAGGTCGCGGGCGATGCGTTCGCGATCGGAGATCACGGCCAGGAGCTCCCGGTCGCCCACGGCCAGCGCCCGGTCGAGGGCGAGGGCTGCATGGTCGGCGAAGCTGATCAACAGCTCGCGGTCGTCGACGTCGCGGAGCCGCTCCTCGTCGGTGTCGAAGACCGAGACGAGGGTGCCGCCCCCCGCGAGCCGGACGCGGAGGGGGACCACCGATGCGGTCATGGTGCCGAGCGAGACGTCCACGGCGTCGACCAGTCGGTCCGCGCCGACCAACCGTACGGCGTCGTCCACGAGCACGAGGGCCCGCTCGACGTCGCGCGGCTCGCAGGCCAGGGCTCGCACCCCGCCGTCCGCACCGGGGCTCACCACGGCGGTCGCCCAGGACCGCCCGACACGGCGTGCCGTCGTGGTGATCTGGTGGAGGGCGAGGTCCCACTCCACCGGCGGTTGAAGGGCGTCGGTCAGACCGGCCGCCGCCTCGAGCCACTGGCGACGGCGCTCGCTGAGGCCGTAGGCGCGGGCGTTCTCGATCACCAGGCCGGCGGCGTTCGCGAGCGCGACCACGAGCCGCTCGTCGGTGTCGGTGAAGTCGCCGCCACCCTCCTTCTCGGTCAGGTAGAGATTGCCGAAGACGGTGCCGCGGATGTGCACGGGGACGCCGAGGAACGACGTCATCGGCGGGTGGTGCGCCGGGAAGCCGTACGACGCCGGGTGCTGCGTCAGGTCAGTGAGCCGGAGCGGCCGCGGCTCGGTGATCAGCAGCCCCAGGATGCCGCGGCCGTGGGGTAGGTCGCCGACGAGGTCGCGCACCCGGCCCGGGATCCCGGTGGTGAGGAACTCGCTCAGGCTCTCGTCGGGACCGAGCACCCCGAGTGCGCCGTACCGGGCACCGGTCAGTGCGGTCGCCGACTCGACGATCCGCTCCAGGACGCCGTGCAGGTCGAGGTCGGCCGACAAGGCCATGACGGCGTCGAGCAGCATCTGGCTGGAGCCGGGCAGCTCGTCGGGCGCCGCCACGGGTGCTTCGGCGCGCGCCGACGTCGTGCTCGTCATCGTTCCTCCCTCCGCCCATGGTCAGCGCCCGTCCCGGCGCGGGGCAGGGTCGTTGGACCCTGTCCGTGGGGCCTTCTGCCCCTGCCCGGGTGAAGCGGCCGGACGTCAGCTCCCGCGCGGCATGGGCACGGGTCGGTCAGACCGCGCGGTGGACCGGCAACGCGGCCATCGGGTCCCACCCCTGGCCCAGCCGACGCCCGGTGAGCTCGGTCCAGCGGATGCGCAGGTAGAGAGTGCGTCCACCGGCGGCCCAGGCCGTCGGGTTCCACGTCTCGCGGATGTGTTCCAGCTCCCCGGCGTCCACGACCATCTCGCTGCGGCCGCGCGCCAGGACGCTCCAGCCGCGGTGGTACTCGTAGTCGAACTGGTCGACCTCGAGAGCCATCATGGTGCCTCGGGTCTGGCTGCCGAGCATGCTGTACGGCGTGGTGCGGAGCAGGATCGCGTCGTCGACCACCGAGTAGTTCACGGGGACGATGTGGGGGCCGGCGGGTGTGCACGCGGCCACGCGCCCGACGAGTCCGGCGCGGAGGAGCTCCTCGCACTCGGTCGTGGTGAGGTCGAACGACTCGAACATCGCGGACACCTTCCCGAACCTGGCCCAGAATTCCTGTGTCCTTCATGCTCCGCCCTCGTGGCGGCAGCGGTCAGGGCCGATGGTCCTGAGCTCGGACGCCTTCTGGCGGCAGTCCGGTCGCCGCCTCCCCGGGCTCGATCACACGGTCGGCGGTCGCGCGGGTGGCAGCGACCAACGCGGCGTTCGCATCATCGACCCGGGCCACCCAGGCCTGCGCCTCGGCCGGCGTCTTGCCGTACGCCGTGTGCCGGGCCAGCAGGCGCGGACGTCGTACCCCGTCGGGCACGTCGAGGAACCACACGTCGTCCAGCTCCGTCCGCACGGCCCGCCACTCGGGCCGGTCGAGCAGCAGGTAGTTGCCCTCGGTGACGACCAGTTCCACGTCGGGCTCGATCGCGATCGACCCCGCCAGCGGCTGCTCGAGGTCGCGCTCGAAGCCCGGCGCCCACACGATCTCCCGCGCGGTGCGCACCCGTCGCAGCAGGGCGGCGTACCCCCAGGCGTCGAAGGTCTCGGGCGCGCCCTTGCGGTCCAGCAGCCCGAGCCGGGCCAGGGCCTGGTCGGCGAGGTGGAAGCCGTCCATCGGCAGGTACGCCGCCGCGAACGTCGACTCCGCCACCAGCCGTTCGGCGTAGGTCGACTTGCCGGCCCCCGGCGGGCCGGTGATACCCAGGATGCGACGTGCCACGCGTCCAGTCTTGCCTGCGGGGCACGCGGCGGAACCTAGGATGCGGCCATGACGGAGATCCCGGGAGAGGACGACCGCGCGCAGCTGCGCGAGATCGAAGAGGCTCAGGTCGCCACGGATGCTGCACTCGCCAGCCTCGAGGCCGCCCAGGGTCGGGTCGGCAGCGCCCGCGCGTGGGGCACCTACGACACGTGGTTCGGTGGCGGACTCTTCTCGAGCCTGATGAAGCACGACCGGATCGACCAGGCCGAGCAGTACATGCGTGAGGTCGATGCCGCGCTCGACCGGCTGCGTCGCGAGCTGGCGGACGTGCACCTGGACGGCGCAGCCCTGGGTGGCGTGGGCGTCACCGATCTGACGCGCACGCTCGACGTCTGGTTCGACAACTTCTTCAGCGACCTCTCGGTCCAGTCGCGGCTCAAGACCGCCGACCAGAGGCTCGACCAGATCGGCGAGGCGCTGTCCGCCGTCCGGACCGCCCTGCGCGGACGTCACGACCAGGTCCTGGACCGGCTGCGTGCCGCTGGGGAGGCCTGAGCGGGGTCGCCGCCGGCGTCGGCCGGACCCGGTCGCGGCCGGCGACGTTGCGTGCCGGACTAGCGTGGATGACGTGACAGACGCACCCACGCCCCGCACCCTCCGCCAGCTCCGCGAGTCCGGCCACGTGCAGAAGCACCTGCGTGACGAGCTCCGCGACAACCTCCTGGCCATGCTTGCGGCCGGCGAGGACCCGTGGCCGGGGATGCACGGTTTCGACGACACCGTGATCCCGCAGCTCGAGCGCGCGATGCTCGCCGGGCACGACGTCGTCCTCCTCGGCGAGCGCGGCCAGGGCAAGACCCGGCTGCTGCGCTCGCTGGTCGGCCTGCTCGACGAGTGGACGCCGGTGATCGGCGAGGCCGAGCTGGGCGAACACCCCTACGACCCCATCACGCCGGCGTCGCGGCGCCGCGCCGAGGAGCTCGGCGACGAGCTCCCGGTCGAGTGGCGCCATCGCGACGAGCGGTACGCCGAGAAGCTCGCCACCCCCGATACCTCCGTGGCCGACCTGATCGGAGACGTCGACCCGATGAAGGTGGCCGAGGGTCGCCACCTCGGCGACCCCGAGACGATCCACTTCGGGCTGATCCCGCGCAGCCACCGCGGCATCGTCGCGATCAACGAGCTGCCCGACCTCGCCGAGCGGATCCAGGTCGCCATGCTCAACGTGATGGAGGAGCGCGACATCCAGATCCGCGGCTACGTGCTGCGGCTGCCGCTCGACACCCTCGTCGTCGCGAGCGCCAACCCCGAGGACTACACCAACCGCGGCCGCATCATCACACCGCTCAAGGACCGCTTCGGCGCCGAGATCCGCACCCACTACCCGACCGAGCTCGACGACGAGATCGCGGTGATCCGGCAGGAGGCGACGCTCGTCGCCGAGGTGCCCGACCACCTGGTCGAGATCCTGGCCCGCTTCACCCGCAACCTGCGCGAGTCGACCTCGGTCGACCAGCGATCCGGTGTCAGCGCCCGCTTCGCGATCGCCGGCGCCGAGACCGTCGCGGCCTCCGCGCTGCACCGCGCAACGCGCCAGGGCGAGGACGAGGCCGTGGCGCGGGTCGTCGACCTCGAGGCCGCGGTCGAGGTGCTCGGCGGCAAGATCGAGTTCGAGACCGGCGAGGAGGGCCGCGAGGCCGAGATCCTCACCCATCTCCTGCGCACGGCCACCGCGGAGACCGTGCGTCACCACTTCCGCGGTCTCGACTTCGCGCTCCTCGTCGACCGGATCGAGGCCGGCCAGATGGTGACGACCGGCGAGCAGGTCACCGCCCGCGACTTCCTGATCGGGCTGCCGATCCTCGGTGAGTCAGAGCTGTACGACGAGGTCTGCGAGCGGCTCGACGCGCGCAACGACGGCGAGCGGGCCGGGGCCATCGAGCTCGCGCTGGAGGGCCTCTACCTCGCCCGCAAGATCAGCAAGGAGTCCGGGGGCGGGGAGACGGTCTATGGCTAGATCGCACCAGCCCCGCTCGCGTTACACGGCGTACGACGGAGGGCCCGACCCGCTCGCCCCTCCCGTGGACATCGCCGAGGCGCTCGACGCGATCGGCCAGGACGTGATGGCGGGGTACAGCCCCGAGCGGGCGATGCGCGAGTTCCTGCGTCGCGGCAGCCAGGACCAGCGCGGCCTCGACGACCTGGCCCGCCGGATCGCGGAGAAGCGCCGCGAGCTGACCCAGCGGCACAACCTCGACGGCACCCTCCAGGAGGTCCGCGAGCTGCTCGACCGCGCGGTGCTCAACGAGCGCAAGCAGCTGGCCCGCGACATCGACCTCGAGGACGGCGACCGCGCGCTGCGTGAGCTGCAGCTCGACAACCTGCCGCCCTCGACCGCGGCTGCGGTCAGCGAGCTGAGCCAGTACGACTGGAAGAGTCGCGAGGCCCGCGAGGACTACGAGCGGATCAAGGACCTCCTCGGCCGCGAGCTGCTGGACCAGCGCTTCGCCGGCATGAAGCAGGCGCTCGAGAGCGCCACCGACGCCGACCGCGCCGCGATCAACGAGATGCTCACCGACCTCAACGACCTGCTCTCCAAGCACGCCCGCGGCGAGGACACCCCCGAGGACTTCGCGGACTTCATGGACAAGCACGGCGACTTCTTCCCCGAGAACCCGCAGAACGTCGACGAGCTGATCGACGCGATGGCCCAGCGGGCGGCTGCGGCCCAGCGGATGATGAACTCGATGAGCGCCGAGCAGCGGGCGGAGCTCATGCAGCTCGCGCAACAGGCGTTCGGCTCGCCGGAGCTCATGCAGCAGCTGTCGCAGCTCGACGCGAACCTCCAGTCGCTCCGACCCGGCGAGGACTGGGGCGGCTCGGAGCGCTTCGACGGTGAGCAGGGGCTCGGGCTCGGCGACGGGACCGGCGTACTCCAGGACCTCGCGGACCTCGACGACCTCGCCGACCAGCTCTCGCAGTCCTATGACGGCGCCCGGCTCGACGACGTCGACCTCGACAAGCTGGCTCGCCAGCTCGGCAACGAGGCGGCCGTGGACGCGCGCACCCTGCAGCGCCTCGAGCAGGCGCTGCGCGACTCGGGCTACCTCAAGCGCACCAGCGACGGTCAGCTCAAGCTGAGCCCGAAGGCGATGCGCCAGCTCGGCAAGGCGCTGCTCAAGGACGTCGCCACCCGGATGAGCGGCCGGCAGGGACAGCGCGACCTGCGCCAGTCCGGTGCCGCCGGCGAGATGTCGGGCGCGACACGCGAGTGGCAGTTCGGCGACACCGAGCCGTGGGACGTCACGCGCACGATCACCAACGCCGTACGACGTGTCGTCGGCGAAGGCGGCTCCGCTCGCAACGGTGTCCGGCTCCGGGTCGACGACGTCGAGGTGTCCGAGACCGAGGCGCGCACCCAGGCCGCGGTCGCCCTGCTGGTCGACACGTCGTTCTCGATGGCGATGGACGGCCGCTGGGTGCCGATGAAGCGCACGGCCCTCGCCCTGCACACGCTGATCCGGTCGCGCTTCCGCGGCGACGCCCTGCAGCTGATCGGCTTCGGTCGGCATGCGCAGGTGATGGACATCGAGGAGCTGACCGGCCTCGACGCGATGTGGGACAAGGGCACCAACCTCCACCATGCGCTGTTGCTCGCCAACCGCTTCTTCCGCAAGCACCCGAACGCCCAGCCCGTGCTGCTGATCGTCACCGACGGTGAGCCGACCTCCCACCTCGAGGCCAACGGCGAGGTCTACTTCGAGTACCCGCCCCATCCACTCACCGTTGCCTACTCCGTCCGCGAGCTCGACAACTCCGGCCGGCTCGGCGCTCAGGTGACCTTCTTCCGGCTCGGCACGGACGCCGGGCTCGCCCGTTTCGTCGACTCGATGGCCCGCCGGGTCGACGGCCGGGTGGTCGCTCCGGAGCTCGACGACCTCGGCGCGGCCGTCGTCGGCTCCTACCTCGGGTCCCGCGCACCGGGCGGAGCGGGCCAGTACGGCGACTGGTTCGGCGGACGGGGCTTCTGGGTCGGTTGACCCCCGCCAGTCGAAGGGCGCTTGAGCACCACTGGTCACTTCTGTCCCACTGGTACCTGTCAGATGAACGGCAGATGAACGTACGCCCGAATACTTGGTGAACTGGCCCTTGGGGATTTCCAACGGTCAGCCGTCGGCCCCACACTCAGTTCCGTGTCGGCGCAACTACTCACCGTCATCCTCGTCGTGATCGTCGCCCTCGGGTTCGACTTCACCAACGGATTCCATGACACCGGGAACTCGATGGCCACCACCATCGCCACCGGAGCCCTCAAGCCCCGGACCGCAGTCGCCCTCGCGGCCGTCCTCAACCTCGTCGGCGCGTTCCTGTCCGTCGCCGTGGCGTTGACCGTGACCAACGCGGTCGTCTCGATCCAGGACTCCAACGGCGCCCCGGATTCGGCACTGACAGCCGACCACGGGTCCGCCCTGCTGCTGATCATCCTGGCGGGTCTGGTGGGCGGCATCATCTGGAACCTCGTCACGTGGCTGCTGGGCCTGCCCTCGAGCTCGTCGCACGCGCTCTTCGGCGGCCTGATCGGCGCGACGATCGCCGGCATCGGCTGGGGTGGGGTCCACTGGACCGGTGACGGCACCAAGCTGGACGGGGTCGTCGGCAAGGTGATCCTGCCGTCGCTGGCCTCCCCGGTCATCGCGGCGACCGTGTCCATGGTCGCCACCTGGCTGATCTTCCGCGTGACGCGGGCGCTGGGTGAGCGACTGAACACCGGCGGGTTCCGCTGGGGCCAGATCGGCACCGGCTCGCTGATGGCGCTGGCGCACGGCACCAACGACGCCCAGAAGACCATGGGCGTCATCACCCTCGCCCTGATCGCCTACGGCAGCTGGACCGACACCTCAGCGATCCCGCTGTGGGTCAAGGTCTCGTGCGCGCTGGCGATCGCGCTCGGAACGTACGTCGGTGGCTGGCGGATCATCCGCACCATGGGCAAAGGGATCACCGAGATCGAGCCGCGCCAGGGCACGGCTGCCCAGGGCGCTGCGGCCGCGGTCATCCTGGCGTCGAGCCAGCTCGGCTTCGCCCTCTCGACCACCCACGTCGCGACCGGATCCATCCTCGGCAGCGGCCTCGGCAAGCCCGGTGCCACCGTCCGCTGGCGGGTGGCCGGCCGGATGGCCGTGGCCTGGTTCATCACGCTGCCGATGGCTGCGCTGGTGGGCGCGGCCACCTGGGAGATCGGTGACACGACCGGGGGTGGTCTCGCCGGTGCCCTGGTGATGGTCGCCATCCTCGTGGTCGCCTCCGGCCTCATGTACGCCCGCTCGCGTCGCAACCCGGTCACGGCCGACAACGTGAACGACGACTGGGAAGACCCGTCGACGGCCCTCGCGCCGTCCGAGCCGGTCGCGGCCTGAGGGGGCACCGATGTTCTTGTTGTTCCTCCAGGACGCCTGGAAGGTGCTGTTCTACAGTCTCGTCCTCGGGGCCGGGCTCCCCGTGGTCTACGCCCTCGGCGTCCGGGCCTCGGCCCTGGGCGCGGCGCGTGCAGATGGCGCTGACGCGACCGTCGTACGCCGCCGCCAGGCGATCGGCAGGACGTTGGCCGGGCTGTGCTTCCTCATCGTGCTCGCGGGGGTCGGCGTCGGCCTGGCCTCGATCGTCGCGTCAGGCCATGGCGACCAGCTGAGCTTCGATCACGTCTACCCGACCTTCGTCGCGAAGAGCTGAGCCTCACCGGAGGGCGTCGACTCCTGCCAGGATCGCGGCGAGCTCCTCGACCCCGTCGACCAGCCGGGTGCCGGGCCTGGCCCAGGAGGCGTTGGCGTCGACGGCCCGTACCGGTACGCCGACCGGCAGGGCACCGCTCGCGACCAGGTCGTCGGCCAGGCGCTGCGAGCCGGCCCGGTCGAAGCCGCACGGTGCGACGATCACCACCTCGGGCTCTGCGGCGTGCACCGCCTCCCAGGTGACCCGGCGCGACTTCTCGCCGGCGGTGGCCAGCACCGGCTCGCCACCGGCCGCCTCGACCATCTCCGGGATCCAGTGACCGGGTGCGAACGGCGGGTCGGTCCACTCCAGGAACATCACCCGCGGACGCGAACGGCCCGCGGTCTGTCGGCGTACGACGTCGAGGCGCTGGCGTTGTCCGGCCACCAGCCGCTCGGCCTCGTGCTCGTGGCCGGTCGCGCGGCCCAGCGCCACGATGGAGGCGAGCACCTCGTCGAGGGTGGAGGGGTCGACGGTGAGCACCTCGGCGGTGCAGCCGAGATGGGCCAGCGCGTCGTCGACGACCGAGACGTCGACCGCGCACACCGCGCAGAGGTCCTGGGTGACCACGAGGTCGGCGTCGAGTCCGGCGAGGGCACCCTCGTCGAGGTGGTAGAGGTCGTCGCCCCGGGCCATCGCCTCGACCACGAACGCGTCGATGGCGGCGGGGTCGAGCCCCTCCGGCATCGCCGACGTCGACACGATCCGCCGGGTGCGGGCCTCCTCCGGGTAGTCGCACTCGAAGGTCACCCCGACGACGTCGTCACCCGCGCCGATCGCGAACAGGATCTCGGTGGTCGACGGGAGCAACGAGACGATCCGCACGCTGCCAGCCTAGGTGGCTAGGGTCGGGCGTGATGGACGACGACGTGGCAGCTCTCTGGGACGAGACGACGCGGCCGACCCTCGACGAGGCCACGCGCACGGCGTACTCGTCGCAGCAGGAGGCCTACCACCGGCACCTCGTCGAGATCCACGACCACCTGCGCTCGGAGCTCAGCCGGCTCCACGGCCTGGTGGAGGAGGTACGCCGCGGGGTGCTGACAGCGGTCGAGGCACGGTCGGAGGTGCACGCCATGTCGCTGCGCCAGAACAACTGGACCCTCGGCGCCTACTGCCAGTCCTACTGCGGCTTCGTCAACGGCCACCACACGCTCGAGGACGCCAGTGTCTTCCCGCACCTGCGGCGGGCCGAGCCGGGTGCCGCGCCGGTCCTGGACCGTCTGTCGGAGGAGCACGTCGTCATCCACCACCTGCTCGACGACGTGGACCGGGTGCTGGTCGGGCTCGTCCAGGACGCCGACGCGGACGCCCTCGACGCGGTGGAGGCGTCGCTGCAGACCCTCGGCGACCGGCTGCTCAGCCACCTCGCCTACGAGGAGCGCGAACTGCGCGGCCCCCTGGCCCGCCACGGCTTCTACTGACCCCAGGAACGCCGAGTCGGCGCAAAGAGACGCGGAAATCACGCCGAGTCGGCGCAAAAGGACGTCGAAATCACGCCGAGTCGGCACGCGACGACTCGGCGGAGAGCCGGTGCCGGACGCGCACCTCCTAGGCTGCGCGGGTGTCCGACCCGTCGACGACCACGCTGCTGCTGCTCGGGCTGGCGGGGCTGGCGGCGGGGTTCGTGGACGCGGTGGTCGGTGGCGGCGGGCTGATCCAGCTCCCGGCGCTCCTCCTCGGGCTGCCGTCCGCGGCGCCGGCGACCATCCTGGGTACCAACAAGCTGAGCTCGATCTGCGGTACGACGGTGAGCAGCGCGACGTACTACCGCCGGATCCGACCCGATCCGCGGACCTTCGGGCCGATGATGGCCTGCGCCTTCGTCGGCTCGATCGGCGGCGCGTTCGTGGGGTCCCACATCTCGTCGGCGGCGTTCGACCCGATCGTGCTCGTGGTGCTGATCGTCGTCGGCGGCTACGTGCTCTTCCGTCCGGCCCTCGGGGAGACGACCGCGCTGCGCTTCGGCGGTGTCCGACACACGGGGGCCGCGATGGGTACGGGGCTGGCGATCGGCTTCTACGACGGCGCGCTCGGCCCCGGCACCGGCAGCTTCTTCGTGATCACCCTCGTCGCCCTGCTCGGCTACAGCTTCCTCGAGGCGTCGGCCAAGGCCCGGCTCGCGAACTGGGCGACCAACCTCGGTGCGCTCTGCGTCTTCGTGCCCCAGGGCGCCGTGCTGTGGAAGGTCGGGCTGGTGATGGGCGCCTGCAACCTGGTCGGCGGCTACGCCGGCGCTCGTACGGCGGTCGCGCGCGGCACCGGGTTCGTCCGGGTGTTCTTCGTGATCGTCGTGTCGGCGTTCATCGTGCGGATCGGGGGCGACGTCCTCGGCCTGTGGTGAGCGCAACCCCCGTGCGGCCGGGGCCTGCCAGGACTAGCGTCGACCGTCATGGAACGCACCGAACGCCCACTGCGCGCAGACGAGGTCGCCTCGCTCCGCGCCTTCCTCGACTACCACCGCGACACTTTCCGGATGAAGTGCTCGGGTCTCACCCAGGAGCAGCTCGCGCAAGCGCTACCGCCCAGCGACATGACCCTCGGCGGCATGATGAAGCACCTCGCCATCGTCGACCAGAGCTGGTTCGAGGACGACTTCATGGGCCGCGGTTTCATGCCTCCCTTCGACACCGTCGACTGGGACGCCGACCCCGACTGGGAGTGGCACACCGCCAAGGACGACACCCCCGAGCAGCTCTTCGCGCTGTTCGACGAGGCGGTACGCCGTTCGGACGCCGTCCTCGACGAGGCCCTGGGGCCCGGCGGGGTGGGCCTCGACGGCCTCTCCGTCGCCGAGGACCCCGAGAGAGGCGGCAGCTTCAGCCTGCGGTGGATCCTCCTGCACATGATCGAGGAGTACGCCCGTCACAACGGGCACGCCGACCTGATCCGGGAGTCGATCGACGGCCAGACCGGGCAGTGACTCGGGGAAACCGGGATGCGTGCGGTCGCCGTACGTCGCTAGCGTCGCGGACATGACGCCAGTCCAGACCGCCGAAGCCCGCATCGACCCGCCGCTGCTCGCCGACGAGCTGGCGACTCTGCGTGGGTACCTCGACTTCCACCGGGACACGCTCCGGTGGAAGACCGCTGGGCTCGACCAGCGGCAGCTCGCGACGCCGCACCCGCCCTCGACGATGACGCTGGGCGGCATCATGAAGCACCTCGCGCTGGTCGAGGACCACTGGTTCAGCGTCATCCTGCTGGGCAACGAGCAGGCGGAGCAGTGGCGTCACGTGGACTGGGAGGGCGACCCCGACTGGGAGTGGCGGACCGCTGCCGACGACACCCCCGAACAGCAGCTCGCTCTCTTCGACCAGGCGTGCTCGGCCAGCGACCGGTGTCTCGAGCAGGCGTTGGCCGCCGACACCGGACTCGCGACCCCGTCGGTGAAGGAGAGCCGCCAGGACAGGTCGGCGTTCAGCGTGCGCTGGATCCTGGTCCACATGATCGAGGAGTACGCACGCCACAACGGCCATGCCGACCTGATCCGGGAGGCGGTCGACGGGCAGACGGGTGAGTGACCCGCGGATCCGGCCCGCGACCGACGAGGACTGGCCGCGGATCTGGCCGTTCTTCTCCGCGATCGTGGCGGCCGGTGAGACCTACGCCTTCCCCGAGGACCTCAACCTCGAGACCGGTCGGGATTGGTGGATGGAGCAGCCGCCCGGACACACGGTCGCGCTCGAGGACGGCGGTCGGATCCTGGGCACCGCCAAGATGGGTCCCAACCGCCCCGGTCGCGGCGACCACGTCGGCACCGCGTCGTTCATGGTCGACCCCGCGGCGCAGGGCAGTGGCGTCGGCCGGGCGCTCGCGTCGTACGTCGTGGCGTGGCACCGCGAGCAGGGGTTCGCGGGCATCCAGTTCAACGCCGTCGTGGAGTCCAACACCGCGGCCGTGCACCTGTGGGAGTCGCTCGGCTTCGAGATCGTCGGCACCGTGCCGGGCGCGTTCCGCTCGACCACCCACGGGCCCGTCGGCCTCCACGTGATGTACCTGTCGCTGACCTGAGGTCAGACCGGGGCGGCGAAGCCCGGAAGGTACTCCAGGAGGATCTCGCGGAACGGCGCCTCGGCGCCGAGCTGGCTGAGCACCCCGACCCCACCCAGCCAGGTGCGGTGGATCAGCAGGTAGTCGGGCGGAAGGTTGAGCTTGAGCGCCAGGGTGAACGTCGGCTCCTTGGGGTTGTTGAGCCGCTGGAACTGCACCTGCATCCACTCCCGGGAGAAGCGGAAGCGCTCGACCTGCGTCGGCTCCACGAACGGCGCGAGGTAGTCGAGCACCAGCTGCGGGTCGAGCTTCACCCCCGGCTGGATGAAGCCTTCCTCCCGCAGTCCGGCGACCAGCTCGTCGGGGTCGCGGAGGCCCGCGATCCGGATCAGGGCGCCCATCGCCTGAGGCAGGGCACCTCCGGGGAGTCGGGCGACGGCGCCGTAGTCGAGGACCCCGAGGCGGCCGGGGCTGCCGTCGGCGTTCGGCAGGATCCGGAAGTTCCCGGGGTGCGGGTCGGCATGCAGCATGCCGGTGCGTGCCGGCCCGGAGAAGAGGAACCGCACGAACAGCTCGCCGTAGTGGTCACGCTCCTCCTGGGTGCCCGACTCGATCACCGACGCCAGCGAGGCCGGGCTCTCGAGCCACTCGGTGACCAGCACGTGCTCGCCGACCGCCACCACATCGGGGACGACGATCTCGGGGTCCCCGCGGAACGCCTCGGCGAACGCATGCTGGGCCTCGGCCTCGAGCGTGTAGTCGAGCTCGTCGTTGGCGCGGGCCTGGAGCTCGGCGATCAGCGGCTTCACGTCGATCCCCGGTGCCATCGGGCCGATCGTGCGGGCCAGGCGCGCGAGCTGGCGCAGGTCGCTGCGCAGGGCGTCGCCGGCGCCCGGGTACTGCACCTTGACCGCCACCTCGCGGCCGTCGGACCAGCGGCCGAGGTGCACCTGGCCGATCGAGGCGGCGGCGGTCGGCCCACCGTCGAGCCAGACCAGCTCCTCGCGCCAGTGGGCACCGAGGTCGGCAGCGATCTGGTCGCGGACGGTCTGGGTCGGCATCGGTGGTGCGGAGTCCTGGAGCCTGGTCAGCTCGGCACGGTACGGCGCCCCGAGCTCGTCCGGCAGCGCTGCCTCGAGCACCGACATCGCCTGGCCGAACTTCATCGCCCCGCCCTTGAGCTCACCGAGGGTCCGGAACAGCTGCTCGGCCGTGCGCTGCTGGATCTCGGTCATCACCGCGTCCGGGTTGCGGCCGCTCAGCCGCTTGCCGAGTCCGAGCGCGCTCCTCCCGGCGTACCCCAGAGGCAACGCCGCCAGGCGCGCGGTCCGCGCGACGGCCTTCCGGGGCAGCTCGGTCATGTCGCCATTGTCGCCGACGGGTGGTGGACCCCTCGCCAGGCGGGCCGAGCGGCGAGGAACTCGGGCCACCCCTGCTCGCTCACGTGCTGCACCTGCACCCGCCACGGGACGGGCACCGTCCGGCTATTCGGTCCGAGGCTGCGGTTTGAAGCGCCGCACCTCGTGGGGCCAGCCGCAGGCCTCAGCGACCTTGCCCGCCCACATCGTGGCGGTGTCGTCATCGGGCACGTCGACGATGGCGAACCCGCCCAGGAACTCCTTGGTCTCGACGTACGGTCCGTCGGTGATGACCATCGTTCCGCCGGTGGGGTCGGCGCTGTAGACCGGTCCGTCCTCCTCCTCCAGGCCGCCGGCGAAGACGTACACGCCGGCGGCCCTCATCTCGTTCACCACCGCCATCGCCAGTGGACCGCGCGAGCGGAACCACTCCTCGGAGTGGTCACCCACCCACTGCTGGTTGAAGTAGAGGAGGTACTCGGCCATGACTGCTCCTTGTGGTCGTGCGGACCCAGCGGTTCGCGCTCACGTACCCCACGAACGATGGCAGCCCGATTCGACAGCCCGTCGGGAATTTACTCGCCGGCGGGGAACCGGATGCCGGTGTTGGCGTGGCAGCGATAGCCGAACGGGTTCTTCGCCAGGTACTGCTGGTGGTGGTCCTCGGCGTAGTAGTACGGCGTCTCCGACGCCGGGCGGATCTCGGTGGTGATGTCACCGATCCGCTGCCGGTGCAGCTCGTCGCCGTAGATCTTGGTCAGCTCGCGCGCGGTCTGCTCCTGCGCGGGGGTCGTCCAGTAGATCGCCGAGCGGTACTGCGTGCCGACGTCGTTGCCCTGGCGCATGCCCTGCGTCGGGTCGTGGACCTCGAAGAAGGTCTTGACCAGGTCGGCGTACGAGATGACAGACGGGTCGAAGACGATCCGGACGGCCTCGGTGTGGCCGGTACGGCCGCTGCAGACCTCCTCGTACGACGGGTTGGGCGTGGTGCCGCCGGCGTACCCGACCGAGGTGGACCAGACGCCCGGCTTCTGCCAGTAGATCTCCTCGGCGCCCCAGAAGCAGCCGAGGCCGAAGATCGCGACCTCGTAGCCCTCGGGGGCGGTGGGCGTGACGACGGGCGCGTCGAGGACGCGGTGCTTCGGGGCGATGACGAACTCGCTGGTGGCCCGGCCGGGCAGCGCCTCCTCGGCGCTCGGCAGGGTGGTCTTGTGGCGGGAGAAGATCGACACGGTTACTCCTTCTGGCGCCCCTGGATGGGGTATCCACAGTGTGCAACAACGGAGGGCGCGAGGGCGTTCCCGGACCGGCGGACGCAACCCCTACGCTCAGAGTCGTGACCCAGGAACATCGCAGCAAGTCCGGGTTCGAGACCCGCGCCATCCACGCCGGCTACGAGCCCGACCCCACCACCGGCGCGGTGATCCCGCCGATCTACGCGACCAGCACCTACAAGCAGGACGGCGTCGGCGGGCTCCGCGGTGGCTACGAGTACAGCCGCTCCGCCAACCCGACGCGCACCGCCCTCGAGGGTGCGCTCGCCGCCCTCGAGGAGGGGGAGCGCGGCTTCGCGTTCGCCAGCGGCCTGGCCGCCGAGGACACGATCCTGCGCGCGCTCACCGAACCGGGTGACCACGCGGTGATCCCCGACGACGCGTACGGCGGCACCTTCCGGCTCTTCGACAAGGTCGAGCGGCGCTGGGGGCTCGAGCACAGCCCCGCGCCGGTCGGCGACGTCGACGCGGTCCGCGCCGCCATCCGGCCCGGGCAGACCCGGATCGTCTGGGTCGAGACCCCGACCAACCCGCTGCTGGCCATCGCCGACATCGAGACGCTGGCCCAGGTCTCCCACGACGCCGGCGCGATGCTCGTCGTCGACAACACGTTCGCGTCGCCGTACCTCCAGCAGCCGCTCGCGCTCGGCGCCGACATCGTCGTGCACTCGACGACCAAGTACGTCGGTGGGCACAGCGACGTGGTCGGCGGCGCCGTCGTGGTCCGCGACCTCGACCTCGCCGAGACGATCGAGTTCCACCAGAACGCCATGGGCGCCGTGCCCGGTCCGTTCGACTGCTTCCTGACCCATCGCGGCCTGAAGACCCTCGGCGTCCGGATGGACCGGCACTGCGACAACGCCGAGCAGGTGGTGGAGTTCCTCACCCGGCACCCGAAGGTCTCGCAGGTGTTCTACCCCGGTCTGCCCGAGCACCCCGGCCACGACGTGGCCGCACGGCAGATGAAGCGCTTCGGCGGGATCGTCAGCTTCCGTCACGCCGACGGCGAGCAGGCGGCGCTCGACACCTGCGCTCGCGCGGAGGTGTTCATCCTCGGTGAGTCGCTCGGCGGCGTCGAGAGCCTGATCGAGCATCCCGGCCGGATGACGCACGTCAGCGTGGCCGGCACCGAGCTCGAGGTGCCCGACGACCTGATCCGTCTCAGCGTGGGGATCGAGACCGCCGACGACCTGATCGCCGACCTCGACCGTGCTCTCGCCTGACGCCGACCCGACGTCGAGCACCGCCGTCGTCTGCGTCGACTTCGGCTCGACGTTCACCAAGGCCTCGCTGGTCGACCTGGCCGACGGCCGGATCGTCGCCGCCGCCGAGCACCCGACGACCATCGACACCGACGTCCTCGAGGGGTACGACGCGTGCCTGGCCGCCCTGGTCGGCGCAGGACCCCAGGGCAGCGGACGCCCCGACCCTTGCCTGCTCGAGCGCGGGCGGTGGCCTGCGGATCGCCGTGGTCGGCAACGAGGAGCTGGTCACCGCCGAGGCCGGCCGCCGGGTCGCGCTGTCGAGCGGCGGCAAGGTGGTGGCCGTCCTGGCCGCCGGCCGGCTCGACGACCTGGGCCGGGTCGGTGACAGCGAGCCGGACGTCGTCCTGCTGACCGGCGGCACCGATGGCGGCAACCCCGAGCCGATCCTGGCCTGCGCCCGCGCGCTCGCCACGAGCTGGAGCGGCCCGGTCGTGGTCGCCGGCATGACCGAGGCCCGCGACGAGGTGGCCGAGATCCTGGCCGCCAACCCGCTCGTGGTCGCTCCCAACATCGTGCCGCGGATCGGCGTCCTGGCGCCCGACGGTGCCCGCACCGCGATCCGTGAGCTGTTCCTGTCCCACGTGATCGGCGGGAAGCACCTGAGCAGTCGCGACGACTTCCTCGCGATGGTGCAGGGCGCGACGCCCGACGTCGTACTGACCGGCGTGGAGCTCCTGGCCGAGGTCGCGGGCGACACGGTGGTCGTCGACGTCGGCGGCGCCACCACCGACGTCCACAGCGTGGTCGAGCTCGACCCCGAGGAGGCCGGGCTGAGCCGCGAGGTCGTCGCCACCACCCGGGTCACGCGCACCGTCGAGGGCGACCTCGGCATGCGCTGGTCGGCCGTGACCACGGCCGAGGCGGCCGGGCGTGGCGACCTGGCGGACGCCGCCCTCCGGCGACGTGCCGACCCGGGCTTCGTCCCCGTGGACGACGCGGAGGCCGACCTCGACGAGGAGCTCGCCCGCGAGGCCGTGGGCCTCGCCCTGCGCCGCCACGCCGGACGCAGCAAGGTCGTGGTCAGCCCCGAAGGTCGGGTGGTCGAGCGGTCCGGCAAGGATCTCCGCGAGGTCGATCTGCTGGTCGGCTCGGGCGGCGTCCTGCGCCACGGCCGTGCCGGGGTCGCCGAGCGGATCTTCGCCGGGAGCGTCGGCGGGCAGGTCGAGGGCGGCTGGCAGCTCCCGCGACGGGCCGAGGTCACCGTCGATGCCGACTACCTGCTGGCGGCCGTCGGGCTCCTGGCCGCCGAACATCCGGACGCGGCCCGCCGACTCGTCCGCCGCCTGACCGGACCGGCGGTCGCGTAGGTTGAACCCCGTGAGCAACGACGCCGCGACGGGCCCCGGGACGCCCGGCGACGACGGCGCGGGTGAGCGGCTGGCCGGACGCCTCGCCCATCAGTGGCTGCGCCGGGCCGAGCCTCGTCCCCAGGTGGCGATCGAGACCGGCCCCTCGAACTTCTCGCCGGCACAGGTGCCGTGGGGGCTCGACCTCGCCGCGGCCTGGGCCTGGCGCCTGATCGTGATCGGCATCGCGACGTACGCCCTGTTCCGCGGCGTCGAGTTCTTCGCCGAGCTCACCATCCCGGTGATCATCGCGCTCCTGATCGCGGCGCTGGGCTCGCCCCTGGTCGCCTGGATGGAGCGGATCGGCATCCGGCGCGGGATCGGCGCCTTCATCTTCGTCCTCGGGCTGCTCGCCCTGGTGGCCACCATGCTCGCGCTGGCCGGGCAGCAGGTCGCCAGCGGGGCCAACGACCTGGCCACGCAGGTGTCCGACGGACTCGGTGAGATCAAGAGCTGGCTGCAGACCGGCCCGTTCCACGTCAGCGACTCGCAGATCAACGCCTACATCCAGAAGGCCCAGGACTACCTGAGCCAGAAGGCCCAGAGCGGCGCCTTCCTGAGCTCGGTCACCAACATCGGCAGCGCGCTCACCCACATCCTGGCCGGGTTGTTCCTGGTGCTGTTCTCGACGTACTTCTTCCTCGCTGACGGCGACCGGATCTGGGCCTGGTTCGTCCGGATCTCGCCGCGCGCAGCCCGGGGTCGCGTCGACAGCTCGGGTCACGTCGCCTGGATCTCGCTCACCCAGTTCGTCCGCGCCACGGTGCTCGTCGCGATCACCGACGCGGTCGGCGTGATGATCGCCGCCTCCATCCTCCAGGTGCAGTTCGTGCTCGCGATCGGCGTGCTCGTCTTCCTCGGCGCGTTCGTCCCGATCGTGGGCGCCTTCGTGGCCGGGACGGTCGCGGTGCTGGTCGCCCTGGTCGACCACGGGATCGTCGTGGCCCTGCTGATGCTGGGTGCCGTCGTGCTCGTGCAGCAGATCGAGAGCCACGTGCTCCAGCCGTTCCTGATGGGCCGGTTCGTCTCGATCCACCCGCTCGGCATCATCATCGCGATCGCCGCCGGCATCCTGCTGGCCGGGATCCCCGGCGCCCTGGTCGCCGTACCGTTCGCGGCGGCCGCCAACGCCGTCGTACAGCACCTGGCGAGCCAGAGCGCGCTCGGCGAGGATCCCCAGGAGGCCTTGCAGGCCGACTACGGCGGCACGCCGTCCCGACCCGGGACCGACGGAGACGGCAACCCCGGCGACGGCCACGTCGGGGACCTCGACCAGGTCGAGGTCGCGGACGAGCGGGACGCACCTCCGACCGACAAGGAGCACGATGGCTGACGTGGTACAGGTCTCGGTGGAGGACATCGAGCGGGCCGCTCAGCTGATCGAAGGTGTCGCCGTCCGCACGCCGATGGAGGAGTCCAGGTGGCTCTCGGCACTCACCGGCAGCCCGGTGCTCCTCAAGTGCGAGAACCTCCAGCGCACCGGCTCCTTCAAGGTCCGCGGTGCCTATACGCGGATGTGGCACCTCTCGGAGGAGGAGCGGGCGCGCGGCGTGGTCGCGGCGTCGGCCGGTAACCACGCCCAGGGCGTCGCGCTCGCGGCCCAGTTCCTCGGCATCAAGGCGACGGTGTTCATGCCCGAAGGGGCGCCGATCCCCAAGGAGAAGGCGACCCGGGGGTACGGCGCGGACGTCGTCTTCCACGGCCGGTACCTCGAGGACGCACTGGTCGCCGCTCGGGAGTTCCAGGAGCAGACCGGAGCCGTGCTGATCCACCCGTTCGACAGCACGGAGGTGGTGGCCGGACAGGGGACGGTCGGGCTGGAGATCGTCGAACAGGCTCCCGACGTCGAGACCGTCGTGGTGCCGTGCGGCGGCGGCGGAGTGCTGGCCGGGATCGCGATCGCGGTCAAGGCGAAGAAGCCGGGCGTCACCGTGATCGGCGTGCAGGCCGAGGGGGCGGCGGCGTACCCCGCGTCGCTGAAGGCGGGCCACCCGGTGGCGCTCCGCTCGATGACGACCATGGCCGACGGGATCGCCGTGGGCCTGCCCGGCGCGGTGCCGTTCGCCGCGGTGCGCGACGTCGTCGACGAGATCATCACGGTGTCCGAGGCGTCGCTGTCACGCGCGGTGCTGGCGACGCTCGAGCGGGCGAAGATGGTGGTGGAGCCGGCCGGTGCGGCAGCCGTGGCCGCGATCCTCGACGATCCCGGCCGCTTCTCGACCCCGACCGTGGGGGTCCTCTCGGGCGGCAACATCGACCCGCTCCTGCTGGGCAAGGTGATCCAGCACGGCATGGCGGCGGCCGGTCGCTACCTGGACCTGAAGGTACGGATTCCCGATCGCCCGGGCGGTCTCGCCCGGTTGCTCTCGGAGGTCGGCGAGGCCGGCGCGAACGTGATCGAGGTCGCCCATGCGCGGATCAACGCCGACCTGTCGCTCGACGAGGTCGAGGTGCACCTCCAGCTCGAGACGCGAGGGGAGTCCCACGCCGAGCTGGTGATCACCCGGCTGCGCGAGCGCGGCTACCGGGTGTTCGAATAGCGAGCGAGGACGTTCCGACGCGACGAAGTCGCAGCGGAACGGCCGCAGCGAGACCGAGCGAGCTCGCTCGCGAGGTGGCCTGACCGCAACCGGCTGCGGCAGCTACCTCTCACTCAATCCTTGAACGGGACGGCGCTGATGATCTCGATCTTGGCGACCTTGCCGTTCGGCTGCTCGAAGTCGACCGTCTCGCCGGCCTTGTGGCCGTCCAGCGCGGCACCGAGCGGCGACTGCGGGGAGTAGACCTCGATGTCGGTGCGGTCGTCGGCGATCTCACGCGCGCCGAGGAGGAACGACTCGTCGTCGTCACCGGCGAAACGGTAGGTGACGAACTTGCCCGCCGAGACGGTCTGGTCGTCGACCGAGGGCTCGGTCGTGCCGTCCTTGAGCAGCTCCTCGAGCTGTCGGATGCGGGCCTCGTTGGTGCCCTGCTCGTCCTTGGCGGCGTGGTAGCCGCCGTTCTCCTTGAGATCGCCCTCGTCGCGGGCGGCGCTGATCCGCTCGACGATCTCGGCGCGCACCGGACCGCGACGGTCCTCGAGCTCGGCGGTGAGCCGGTCGAACGTCTGCTGGGTCAGCCAGATCATGCGGATCTCCTCACAGACGCGTCGACGCGACTGTCGTGTGTCGGGTGTCGTTGGGTGCGCCACACCGCGGGACTGATTGGACGTGCTGGTTGCGTCGTGGTGGCGCGGCCAGAAGCGACGAGTCTACCAAGAGTTGCCCGCCAAACCCACAAACGTGCAGGTCAGCGAGGGTGGTTCTGGCCGTCGGCGATGCAACCCGGTACGTCGACCGCGGTGGCCTCCCGCTGGGTCCGGACCGTCACCGTGTTGGTGCCGGAGATCGGCTGGAAGGTGCGCTCGCCGACGATCGAGTGGTCACTGGCCAGGGCCTGCACCGTGCACGTCGGATGGGATCCGGTGGCGTACACCTTGACGTCGATCCGGGCCGTCGCCGAGTGCGCGTCGACCACGTCCCAGCCGATCAGGTTCGACTCGACCTTCGGCCTCGCCTGGTCGATCGCCGCCCAGGCCAGCCAGGCCAGCGCGACGACGGCCACCACGACGACGGCCGTGACCGTCACCGGGCGGCGCCACGCGGGGGGCGCGGCGTACCGCTCGGACAGCGTCTGCTCCACGTCCCTCATCGTCGCACGGTGGGTGCTCACTCCTAGACTCGCGACCATGTCCCAGCACCCTGACGGTGCCGCGCGCCCGGGCGACGGTCTCCGGCTCATGCACGTGCACGCCCACCCCGACGACGAGTCGAGCAAGGGAGCCGCGAGCACGGCCATGTACGTCACGCAGGGCGTCGACGTGCACGTCGCCACCTGCACCGGCGGCGAACGCGGCTCGATCCTGAACCCGAAGATGGACCGGCCCGACATCGCGGCCAACATGGCCGAGGTGCGCCGCCAGGAGATGGAGCGGGCCCGCGACATCCTCGGCGTTCGCCAGGACTGGTTGGGCTTCGTCGACTCCGGCTGGCCCGAGGGCGACCCGCCGCCGCCGCTGCCCGAAGGGTGCTTCGCGCTGGTGCCGCTCGAGGTGTCGACCGAGCGACTGGTCGCGCTGATCCGCAGCTTCAAGCCGCACGTGCTCACGACGTACGACGAGAAGGGCGGCTACCCGCACCCCGACCACATCCGCTGCCACGAGATCAGCGTCGCGGCGTTCGCGGCGGCGGGTGACCCGGAACGGTTCCCCGATGCGGGCGAGGCGTGGCAGCCGCTGAAGCTCTACTACCACCACGGCTGGAGCTGGGCGAAGCTCAAGGCGATCAACGACGCGATGCTCGCCCACGGCCTCGAGTCGCCGTACGCCGAGCGGTTGGAGAAGTGGGAGCGCGACGAGAGCTGGGAGAACCGGTTGACCACCCGGGTGCCGTGCTCCGACTTCTTCGGGGTCCGCGACCAGGCGCTGCTCGCCCACGCCACCCAGATCGACCCCGACGGCCCGTGGTTCGCCATCCCACACGCGATCCAGGCGCAGGTCTGGCCGACGGAGGACTTCGAGCTGGTCTCCAGCCACGTCGAGACCTCGCTGCCCGAGGACGACCTCTTCGCGGGGATCCGGCCTGTCTGATCTGGGCCGGGCCTGAGACAATGGGGAGATGCAGCTGCTCGTCCTCCAGATCTTCGCCCTCGACCCCGTCCCGAGCGACAACAACGTCAAGGCCGGCTGGGGTGCGTTCGGGATCTTCGTGCTGCTGATCCTCGCCGTCGCCCTCCTGTGCTGGAGCTTCGTCAAGCAGATGCGCAAGGTGAAGGCTGCCAACGAGGCCGGCGTGTACGACGAGCAGGCACCGGACGGCTCCGACCAGCTGCCGCCGACCCACACCCGCTCCGACTCGTGAGGATCCGTCGGTCGAGCTTCTGAGGATCCGAGGGTCGGGCGGAGTCGAGACCGCCTGAGCCGGCGCTGTCGTCCGAGGAGACGAACGCAGCCAGGAGCCCGGGCGTAGGCTTCCGCACCGTGGCCAGCGCGCATATCGGCAACGACGTACTGCATGACGGCGTTGCCGCCCTGGTGCTGGCCGCCGGGGGCTCCCGCCGGCTCGGGCAGCCCAAGCAGCTGCTCGACTTCCGCGGTGCCACCCTGCTCGACGCCACGTTGGCCAGGGTCCGTGCGGCCGGTTTCGAGCAGGTGGTGGTCGCCCTCGGTGGCGCGGCCGACGAGGTGCAGGCGCGGGTCGACCTGAGCGACACCGACGTCGTGCTCAACCCCGACTTCGGCGCGGGCTGCGCGACGTCCATCCGCTCCGGTCTCGACCACGTGCACCCTGCGATGCGTGGCATCGTGCTGCTGCTCGGCGACCAGCCGGGGGTGAGCGTCGACGCGATCCGCGCGCTCGCGGCCGGGGCCCGCGACCACGAGGTCGGCGTCTGCGCGTACGGCGACGGTCCCGGCCATCCGCTGTGGTTCGGCAGGGGCATGTTCGACACCCTGCGTGGCCTGCACGGCGACAAGGCGGTGTGGAAGCTGGTCGACTCCGGGGGCGACGTCGTCAGCGTGGCGGTGCCGGGCGACGTACCCCTCGATGTCGACACCTGGGACGACTACCGCGCGCTGCTGGCGGGCGAGTGAGCGGGCCTTCCCCCTGCCCGCCCGAGGGTGAATAGTGTCGTTGTGGTCTCAACCACATAGGCGCGCATGAGAGCGGGGTGGCACCTTGTTGGATCAGTCGTCACTGGACGAGCTGGAGGCCCGACGGGCCGAGCTTCGTGAGCAGTACCTCCGTCCCGTCACGGAGCGCACCTCTCCGGGTCGCGGGATCCACCACGCGGCCCTGATCTGCTCGGACGTCGAGAGGACGATCCGGTTCTACCAGGACGTCCTCGGGTTCCCGTTGGTGGAGCTGGTCGAGAACCGCGACTACCAGGGCTCGTCGCACTTCTTCTTCGATCTCGGGAACAAGACCCTGCTGGGCTTCTTCGACTTCCCGGGACTCGGTCTCGAGCCGGGCATCGAGGCCATCGGCGGGGTCCAGCACATCGCGATCTCGATGCCGCGGGACCAGTGGGAGCAGGCCCAGAAGCGGTTGGAAGCGGAAGGCGTGACCTACGCGGGTCCCGACCTCGGCATCGAGGAGTCGATGTACTTCAAGGACCCGGACGGCATCCAGATCGAGCTGCTGAGCGATCCCTTGATGTTCTTCGCCGGGCACCAGCTCGACGAGTAGCGGCGTACCTTCCGCCCTGCTGACCAGCCAGCCAGAGAGGTGTTGTGCATGAGTGAGTGGAACGCGATGACGTTCGAGGGCAAGCCGACGATCCTGCGGGTGGTCCGGGACGAGGCCGAGCGGATGTTCGCCCTGGCCGAGCGACCCGAGGTCTGGGAGTCGCCGACGGCGTGTGCCGGCTGGTCGACCCGTGACGTCGTGGGCCACCTCATCGACACGACCGAGGGCTACTTCCGGGCCTTCGACGCGGCCCGCGGGACCGGCGAGGTGCCCGCACCGCACGGGCTCGCGGTGATGGCACAGCTCGCGAACGAGGGTGCGACGTCGTTCCGTGGCATGCCTCAGACCGAGATGATGGAGCGCCTGCGCGTCGACTTCGAGAAGATGCAGGGGATCCTCGAGGCGCTCGGTCCCGACGACTGGACCGGCCTGATGGTCACCCACGCGTACATGGGGCCGGTGCCGGCGTTCTTCTACGCCGCCGGTCAGCTGATGGACTACGGCGTGCACTCCTGGGACATCCGCGAGACCAGCGGCCGCGGCCACGCGCTGTCGGGCGAGGCCGCAGACCTGCTGGTGCCGTTCATGTTCGCGATCTGGCAGGGCACGGTCCGGGCCGAGGCCGTCACGGAGCCGTTCACGATCGGGGTCCGCGTCGGTGGCCAGAACGCCGGCGACTACCGCGTCTCGGTCAGCGGCGAGGGCCTCACCTACGAGACCGGCGAGATCGAGAGCCTGCCGGCCTACCTCGAGTTCGATGCGGGGAGCCTGGTGCTGCGGGCCTTCGGGCGGACCAACGGCGGGACCGTGCGCGGTGACATCGCCCTCGCCGACCGGTTCCTCAACCTGTTCTTCAGCATCTAGCCCGGCCCGCCGGCGTCGGGCTGGGCGTCGTACTCGTCCGGCTGGTGACCTGCGGGCAGGCGGTGCTTGGCCACGCGCGATGTCGGGGTGCGGGGGAGGGCGTCCAGGGTCTGCCAGAACCTGGGGACCTTGAACGCGGACAGCCGTTCGGCCGTCCACGCCCGCAGTTGTTCGAAGTCGAGGCTGCGACCGGGTGCCGCCACCACGAAGGCCTTGACCTCGTCCTCGGTGAGCTCCGAGGGCACCGCCACGACCGCCACCTCGAGTACGTCGGGGTGGGTGGCGATCGCCTCCTCGACCTCGGTGGGTGAGAGGTTCAGGCCGCGTCGTCGTAGCACCTCCTTCACCCGCGAGACGAACGTGTAGGTGCCGTCCGCCTCCGCGGTGACGAGGTCGCCCGTGTGCAGCCAGCCGTCGACCACCGCGGCCTCGGTCTGCTCGGGCATCTGCCAGTAGCCCGGCGTGACCGTCGGGTTGCGCAGCAGCAGCTCGCCGACCTCGCCCGTCGCGACGTCGCGGCCGTCGTCGACCACCCGCGCCTCGTTCACGGTGCCGAGCGTGGGGTGCTGCCGGGGGGAGCCGAGCGTGCCGAAGGGGCGTTCGCCGTGTCTCCAGATCAGCCCGTACGGCGACTCCGACATCGCGTAGCCGCAGACCACGCGCAGGCCGAACCGCTCCTCGAACGCCTCCTGCCACTCACGGGCCGGGGAGGGGCCGGTGTAGCACAGCCTCAGGTCGGTCTCCGCGTCGTCGGGTCGGACGGGCTGCCGCATCAGGATCTCCAGCATCGCCCCGATCGCGTTGAACTCGGTCGCGCCGTGGCGGCGGGCCGAGTCGAGGAAGCCACTCGCCGAGAAGCGGGGCAACAGGACCAGGCCGGCACCCGCAGCGAGCGAGCCGAGCACGGAGTAGGCGGGCGCGTTGATGTGGAACAGCGGCAGCGAGGTCATCAGTCGGTCCTCGGCGGTCAGCTCCATCCAGTACGGGAAGCCGACGCCTGCCATCGCATAGGCGCGGTGCGTCTGCATGACGAGCTTGGACTTGCCGGTGGTGCCCGAGGTGGGGATGAGGACGGCCAGGTCGTCCGGCCCGACGGCCATCTCCGGCTGGGACCCGTCGACGCCGTCGTCGCTGGTCCAGTCCTCGACCAGAGCGTCGATGTCGAGCACCTCGATCGCGAGCTGCCGGCGCGCCTCGACCACCTGGGGCCGCAGCGCGGCGTCGGTGACGATCATCCGCGGGACGACCTGGTGGACCAGACCGGCGAGCTCGTCGACGGTGGCGCCGGGGTCCGTGGGCACGGTCACGGCACCGAGGGAGGCGAGCGCCAACCAGCACAGGACGTACGGCGGCGTCGTCCTCGCCGTGACCAGGACGAGGTCACCATGACCGACACCGGCATCCCGGAGCCTGCCGGCGAGTCGGGCCACCTGATCGGCGGCGCTGCCGAAGGTCAGGGTGCCCTCGTCGGTGCGGAGCCACGTCGCCCCGGCGTCTCGCTCGACCGCGGCGGCCAGCAGCGCGGGGATGGTCTCGGTCGCGGGCGTTGCCACCGCCCGAGTCTCGCCGACGCGGGTGCCCCGAGCAAAGACCGCTGAGGCCGTCAGGCAGGACTATCGGAGGTAGTACGTGGCCAGGCCGGCGTTCAGGAGCGTGCCGATGCTGCCGAGGACGACGCCTTGCCAGGCCGTGCCCCTGCCGCGGAGCCGCCCTCCGGACGCGTCGATGTCGCTGAGCGCCTGCGCCCCCACGAAGATGGCAGGGATGCCGGTGAGGAAGCCCAGGCAGATCAGCGAGAAGAAGCCGAGCCAGAACGCGTTCTTGGCGCGGCTGTAGGTGAGCCCCTCGAACAGCGGGTCGGACGGGGAGGGGCTGGGCTTCGGCGTCATCGGGCCTCGGGGTTCGGCATTGGGGGAGTCAGTAGAGCACGCGACGACGCCCGACGGGTGGCTAGTCACGGCGGACGAGCCGCACGAGGGCGTCGTACGCGGTGCGGGTGTCGCCGTCGGGTTGAACGACCTCGCGTGCCACTCGCTCGGCCCGTTGCACCTCGAACCGCTCGCCGTCGAGGTCGGCGAGGATGTCCTCGGCCGTCATCAGGACCTCGGCGGACTGGGGTCCACCCGTGCCCTCGGTCAGGTTCGTCGTGTCGTGGGCGACGAGCAGGAAGACGCCACCCGGGCGGACCGAGGAGAACCCGTTGCGCACCGCAGAACGGCGCTCATCGGCACGGAGCTGGAGGTACGCCACCACGCACACGTCGTACGACGAGTCGCCGCGCCAGGTGGTCGCGTCGGCGCAGACCCACTCGACGGCGACGTCGTCGGCCAAGGTGCGGCCCTTGTCGAGCCCTGCCTGCGAGAAGTCGACGGCGGTCACCTGCCAGCCTCGTCGGGCCAGCCAGATCGCGTTGCGTCCCTCGCCGGCGGCCAGGTCGAGCGCGCGCCCCGGGGCCACGTCCGACAGCTCGGCCTCGACGAACTGGTTCGGGCCGGCCGACCAGACCAGCTCACTGTCGCGGTAGCGGTCGTTCCACGCCTCGGCATCCATGGGCTCATTCTGGCCGCACACGCCTGCGACGCAGTCGTGGGGCCAGGAGCGTCGTGGTCCCGGCGACCAGCAGCATCGCGACGAAGCGGATCCGACTCGTGCCGGGAGCCACGAACGCTGGGAGGATGATGTCCGGATGGGCACCGACCAGTACGCCGTCGACTTCCCCCAGTCGGGCGAGGGTCGGCGCAGCACCACGCCTGTCGGACGCGGCGTCGTCGCCGATGCGCTGCGCGCCGTCGATCCCGTCGGAGCGCTCGATGCCGAGCACGAGACGAACTGGCGCTCGGGCTACCTCCTGCACTTCCGTCGGCTCGTGGAGGCGGGGCTCGGCCTCGAGGCAGGCGAGCCTCGGGATCGCGAGTGCCGGCCTCGCCGCCGTGCATGCGCGGATGACCGTCGCCCACGCCTCCGGTGACGAGATACCGCTCGCCGACTGGTCGGCCTCCGAACCCACCCAGCATCTCGAGACGGTCGAGCTGACCGGGACCGGAGACCCCGAGCGAGAGCTCTCCCTGCCCTTCCGGGGGGAGCGGCTCCGCGGCGACGCGCTCCGCGCTGCGTCTCGACGGATGGGTCACGGCCGGCGTGCTCGAGCCCTCCGCGTCCGACGCCGTACGAACGGTGATGGCGAACCCCGACTGGCTGTCCCTCGACGGCCACACCGTCGCCGTCCTCGGCGCCGGCGCCGAGATGGGGCCGCTCCAGGCCCTGCTGCGGTGGGGCGCGCGCGTCGCCGCGGTCGACCTTCCCCGCCCCGAGCTCTGGCAGCGCATCCTCCACACGGCGTCGACGGGGGCTGGCACGCTGCTCGTCCCCGCCGGGCCAGATGGTGGTACGTCGCCTCTCGAGCAGCGAGCCGGAGCCGACCTCATCGTCGACGTGCCCGCTCGTGGCCGGCTGGCTCGCCGACCTGCGCGGGCCGCTGGTGCTCGGCAACTACGTGTACGCCGACGGCGGTACCAACGTCCGGCTCTCGGTGGCGGTGGACGCGCTCACCCTCCGGTCTGTCAGACCGCCGCGACGACGTCGCGCTGGCGTTCCTGGCCACGCCGACCGACGTGTTCGCCGTCCCGCGCGAGGCCGTGGAGCAGGCGACTCGCAGCTATGAGCACCGGTCGGGCACGGCCAAGCTGCTCTCCCGGCCGCTGCGAACCGTGAGCGGCGGCCGGCTGCTGCGACGCTCCTACGTACGTGACGCCGACCCGGGCATCAACGACAGCCTGGTCGCCCAGCAGGGACCCAACTACGCCCTGGCCAAGCGACTGCAGCGCTGGCGCGCGAGCGTCGCCCGCGACGCCGGCGCCATGGTCTCCCTCAACGTCGCACCGCCCACCCGGACCCGCTCGGTCGTCAAGAACCGCGCTCTCGCCGCTGCCTACGCCGGTGCCCACCGCTTCGGCATCGAGGTCTTCGAGCCCGCCACCGCCAACGTCCTGATGGCCGCGCTTCTCGTGCACGACCTGCACACGCATGGCGGCCCCGACTGCACGACCATCCCTGGCAGGACGAGGCGTTCGCTGCCGTGCACGGCGGGCTGTGGCGCGCGGCGTACGCACCGCGCAGCGCTCTCGGGCTCGCCGCCCTGCTCGGGTACGGCGCGGCCCGGGGCTGAGCTCCGATGCGCGCTGTCGACGCCGTCGGCGATTCAGCCCTCGTCCGCGAACCGCACGACGTGGAGGTGTTCGGCGATCCCGATGCCTCCGGAGGCGCCGGCCTGCTCGATGGCCGCCTGGACCCTGGGCAAATCGTTGACACGGCCGTGGGGACACTGCACGAGCACCTGGTAGGCGTCCCCGTCCTCGAGGGCCTTGTAGCCGGCCCGGTTCAAGGCGACGATCACCTCGGCGGGATCCTGCCCGTCCGGTATGTCGTACGCCAGCGTCTCAGCGCCGGGCTGAAGGAGGCGCGCGCGTGTGTCTTCGTGGTCACGCGACGCCGATCGCAGGAGTAGGAGCACCAGGATGCTCAGGGCGGTGAGCCCGAAGAAGACGATGAGTGCTACGGGGATCATGGGGTCCTCCCGATGTTCGAGTCGTCCACCGGCGTGCGTCGGAGGGCGGCAGCCCCACGTACTTCATGCAGGTGGTCAGTTCGAGGGTCCCGCGCGCAGTGACTGACACGGCAGAGTCGTGGGTCACGCCTCAGGGGTCATAGGTCCTGGGGCCGGCGCTCAGGGCCGTGGCGGCGACACCCGAGCGGCTCACGCAGGCAGCGCCAGGTCGCGACGACGCAGCGCCACGAGCCCCATGCCGACGAGGCCCACGCACACCGCAGTGACCAGGACCAACGGCGTCACCGCGATCGGGTTGGCCGGCGCCTTCGGAAGGTGGGTGAAGGGTGAGAGACCCAGCAGCCAGGGCGGCAGCCCCAGGCCCGGCCCGAACATCGGGCCCAGCGCCAACGCGGCGACCAGCAGCAGCCACGAAGCGGGTACCGCTGCTCGCGGCAGCAGACCGACCGCGGCGACGACCACGGCCCCGAGGACAAGGACGCCCGGCAGCTGTGCCAGCGCCGCAGTGGACAGGACCACCATCTCGTGGGCCGTGTCACCCAGAACGTGACCGGCGCCCAGGCTCATGCAGGTCGCGAACAGGAGCATCAGGCCCGTGGCCCCCGCAACGGCGTTGACCAGGCTGCCGGCGAGCCATCGCCACCGGCTGACGTGCGTGGCCAGGAGGGGCTCCAGGGTCCCGCCCGCCTCGTCGCTGTGCAGTCTCAACAACACCTGGACGACGTAGACGGCGACGAACATCCCGGCCATCTCGATGATCGAGGTGCGGTAGGCATCGAGGATCACGTGGCTGCCGCCGGTGCGGGTGTACCACTCTGCGGTCGCGCCGGTGGCGTGCCGGATCTGCTCGCTCAGTGACCCGAGGATCAGGCCGAACAGGCCGAGCGCGAGCCCCCAGCCGAGCCAGACGCCGCGCTGCAACCGCCAGGCCAGGCCGGTGACGCTGAGCAGACCAGGAGCCGCGCGGTCGTGGCCCGGGTGCTCCGGGGCGAGACCGCGACCCAGGTCGCGGCAGTTGACCAGGATTCCCGCGACCACCAGGAGGAGGGCCGTGAGCAGGAGGGACAGCCCGAGGGGCCGCACGTCGTCGCCCCCGAACGGCCGGACCTGCTGTGCCCAGCCCATCGGGGAGAGCCACGCGAGCCAGGCACTGTCGACCCGGGTCCCCGCTGCGTCGACCGTGCCGAGCATGTTGCCCACCCCGCTGAGGACGAACGTCACTCCGAGAGCGCCGGCACAGATCCCGGTCGCGCCACGGCCGGTGGCGGACAACTGGACGGCGACCGCGGCCACCCCCACGAACACCAGGCCCACCGCGCCGACCGATGCGCCGACCAGCACCGACCCGGTCAGCGGCAGCCCGTTCGCCAGCACCGCCGCGGCCAGTCCTCCGGCTAGGGCCAGATCGGCGACGGTCGCCGCTACGACGGCCGCGAACAGCCCGGCGTACCGGCCCACCACCGTGGCACCGAGCAGCTCGGCCCGGCCGAGCTCCTCGTTCTGCCGGGTGTGCCGCACCACCACGGAGGTGCACAGCAGCGCGGCCAGCACCGCCAACGTGACGAACTCGCGGTGCAACATGTAGCCGCCGACGGTCGGGCCGGAGCTGAGCCCGACGAGCCGCATCCCGGCGTTGGAGGCCACGATCCGGGTCTGCTCCAGGAGATAGGCACGGTCCACGAAGTCCGAGACGAACAGTGCCGTGGTTGCGCCGACGAAGACACTGAGTCCCACGACCCAGGCGGGCGTGGAGATGCGGTCCCTGCGCAGCGCGAGGAGAGTCAACCGCCCCGCGCCCGCTATCCCGGTCATGACGCCAGGCCCACCTCGTGCGGCGACTGCTCCGCCTGGTCGCCGTAGTGCCGAAGGAAGAGCTCCTCGAGCGACGGGCGTGAGCTGACGAGCGAACGAACGTCGAAGGCCACCAGGCGGGCCAGCACCTCGTTCAGCTGACCCGGGTCGACGCTGAACCGGGCGCGTGTGTCCTCCTGAGCCAGGTCGTGCACCCCTGGGAGGCCGTCCAGGTCTCGCAGCGGCCTCGTGGTCTCGACCTCGACCGTGGTCCGGGTCAGGTGACGCAGGTCGGCGAAGGTCCCTGACTCGGCCGCACGGCCATTGCGAACGATCGTGACCCGGTCGCACAAGGCCTCGACCTCGGACAAGATGTGGCTGGAGAGCAGCACCGTGCGACCACTCCGGCGTAGCTCCTGAACGACGTCCTGGAAGACGCTCTCCATCAGCGGGTCCAGGCCTGACGTCGGCTCGTCCAGCAGATAGAGCTCCACGTCGGAGGCGAACGCCGCCACCAGCGCCACCTTCTGCCGGTTGCCCTTGGAGTACGAGCGGCACTTCTTGGTCGGGTCGAGCTCGAACCGGTCCAGCAGCTCCGTACGCCGTGAGGTGACCAGCCCACCACGCAGCGCGCCCAGAAGGTCGATGATCTCGCCACCCGTGAGGTTGGGCCACAGGTTCACCTCGCCGGGTACGTAGGCCAGTCGCTGGTGCAGCCCGGCCGCCTCACGCCAGGGATCTCCGCCCAGGAGCGAGACCTCGCCCCCCGTCTTGCGCAGCAAGCCGAGGAGGATCCGGATCGTCGTGGTCTTGCCGGCGCCATTGGGGCCGAGGAACCCGTGCACCTCTCCGCAGTGGACGACCAGGTCGAGCCTGTTCAGCGCTCGGGCCCGACCGAAGTCCTTCACGAGCCCGGACGTGGAGATCGCGTTGCCGTCCACCGTGTGTCACCTGATCCGGACCCCGACCACGCCCGGCACCGTGCGAGCGATGGTGTGCGCCAGCGAGTGGTCCGCCGCATCGGGCCCGGTGATCTCGACCACTCCCTCTGCCACCTCGACCCTCCAGTCGGTGCGGCCGAGCTCGCCGAAGACCCGGCTGATGTCCTCGGCGATGAGCCCGTCGTCCCGGGCAAGGGCCAGGACCACGTCGCTCCGGCTGACCATGCCGACCAACCGGTGGTCATCGTCGACGACGGGGAGACTCTTGAAGCCCTTGGCACCCATCAGGTCCACGGCGGTGATCACGTCGTCCTCGGGACGAACGCTGGTCGGTGTGCGGGTGTAGACGTCCTCGACCGTCCGCGCAGCGGTCACCGGGTGCATGGTGATGGGGCGTTCCTGGGCGCGCGGGTCCGCGATCGCCATGCCGCGGATCAGGTCCGCCTCGCTGACGATGCCGCACAGCTGCCGGCGATCGTCGACCACCGGCAACGAGGTGACCCGAAGCTGGGACAACCGCTTCAGTGCCGACTTGACGCCTGAGTCCGGTGTGGTGGTCATCGGGTCAACGGTCATCACGTCCCTCACCAGCATCGACCCCACCTCCTCGCAATCTCGGTCTTCGTCAAGAAGCATCGCCTCGGAGACGGTCTCGCCACCAGGGTCCAAGGTCCGGTTGGCCGACGGCGACCGTCACGGGACGAACTCTCCAGAGCGCTCGACCACCACGGGTGTGCTCGGCTGGTGGCGTCGCCGCTCCGGCGCGAGCACCTCGACCGGGCAGTGGGCCTCGCGCAGAACCGCTCGGGCGGTGTGGCCGAGGTGGTGGACGAGTCCACCGTGGGCCGGGCGCACCATCAGCAGGCGATCGGCACCCCGCGTACCACGGACCAGGGCGTGTGCCGGGTCCTCGTGCCGGACGTAGAGCCGGACCTTGACGTCCGGGAAGGCAGCTCGGTAGTCCACGAGCTGCCGCTCGATCAGCTCGGTCTGCTCACGGCACCACCGCTCCTCATCCACCCGGTCGACGATGGCGTCGTCGTAGACGCCCTCGAGTCTCCAGGCGTGCAGCACGACCAGCTCGGCGTCGAGCTCGTCGGCCAGAAGGAACGACGCATCGAACAGCTCGGCCGCGTGCGCGGGTGACTTGAACCCCGCCAGGATCCGCCCGTGCGGTGCTGCTGGCCCTCCGTCTGCGGGTACGACGACCACCGGGCAGGCTGCCCGGCTGGCGACACCGGTCACGGTCCCACCGGTCCAGATGCGGTCGAGGTTGCCGGGGCTCCGGCTTCCGAGAACCATGAGGCTCGCATGCGCGGCGAGCGTGACCAGCTGGTGGATGCGGCCGCCGCCCATGTGCAGCTGGGTCGTCACCTGGAGATCCGGGACGGTCTCCAGAGCGGTGGTGCGCGCTCGCTCGAGGATCTCCGCGCCGTAGGACCGGACCGACTCGTCGGGGACCATCATCATCATCGCCGACCCGGCCAGGACGGTCGAGGGGAGAACATGGATCGCGTCAAGTGGGACGCCGAGACGCTCGTGCCTCGCGCGCCGCGTACCGCACCGCGACGTACCCCTGCTCGGAGCCGTCGACCGCGACGACCACGCCGTCGCGATTGCCCGTGGAAATGGTGTTCATGGGGATGCCCCTTCCTTCTCCGCTTCCATCGTCGTCCGGAAGCACGCCTGGCGTCCCGGGTCGTCGGTCGATGGCGTGCAGGACTTTCGCCTCCTGTGGCCGGGCGAGGTTCGCTGCGCGTGGGACCGCGGATCGGCAGCGGTCCTCGTGGCGCTCTCCGGATGATGTGACACCGTGTGGCGAGGAACGCCGATCCCCTGCAGAACACGAGCTGTCTGCATTCGTCATCGGGCGTTCCAGAGACGGCAGGAGGACCGATGGCGAACAGGCTGGCAACCGCGACCTCGCCGTACCTGCTGCAGCACGCAGACAACCCCGTCGACTGGTGGGAGTGGGGCGACGAGGCGTTCGCCGAGGCGCGTCGGCGCGGCGTACCGGTCTTCCTGAGCGTCGGGTACGCCGCGTGCCACTGGTGCCACGTGATGGCGCACGAGTCCTTCGAGGACGACGCGACCGCTGCCCAGCTCAACGCCGAGTACGTGTGCGTGAAGGTCGACCGGGAGGAGCGGCCCGACGTCGACGCGGTCTACATGGACGCGACCGTGTCGATGACCGGCCAGGGAGGCTGGCCGATGACGGTGGTGCTCGACCACGACGGGAGCCCGTTCTTCGCCGGTACCTACTTCCCGGACCGCCCGCGGATGGGACAGCCGTCGCTGCGCCAGGTGCTCACCGCGTTGACCGAGGCCTGGCGCGACCGGCCCGACGACGTACGCCGGTCCGCCGCGTCGGTCCGGGAGCACCTCGCCCGGCAGACCGCGCTCGGCGGCGAGGCCCTGACCGCGGACGACCTCGACGCAGCCGTCGCGCTGGTCGGGCAGGACTTCGACGCGGCACGAGGAGGTTTCGGCGGGGCGCCCAAGTTCCCACCGTCGATGGTCCTCGAGCTTCTGCGCCGACGTCCCGGCGCAACCGAACGGCAGATGCTCGACGTCACGCTCGACGCGATGGCCCGGGGCGGGATCCACGACCAGCTCGGCGGAGGCTTCGCCCGGTACAGCGTGGACGACGCGTGGGTGGTGCCGCACTTCGAGAAGATGCTCTACGACAACGCCCAGCTGGTCGGCCTCTACGCCCGTTGGGGTACGCCGCTCGGCGACCGTGTCGCCACGATGGCGGCCGACTTCCTGCTGCGCGAGCTACGCACCGCAGAGGGCGGGCTCGCCTCGGCACTGGACGCCGACAGCGAGGGCGAGGAGGGGCGCTTCTATGTCTGGACGCCCGACCAGCTCACCGACGTGCTGGGCGTCGACGACGGCCGCTGGGCGACCGAGCTCTTCGCGGTGACCGGGACCTTCGAGCACGGCACGTCGACCCTCCGCCTCCTGCACGACCCCGACGACTGGGAGCGCTTCGACGACGTGCGCGCCCGACTGCTCGCCGCCCGCGGGTCGCGCGTCCGGCCCGCCCGCGACGACAAGGTGGTCGCCGCCTGGAACGGGCTGGCGATCGCCGGACTGTGCGACGCCGGCCGGCTGCTCGGCCGCGAGGAGTACGTCGACGCCGCGCGCGAGGCGGGCGATCTGCTGGCCCGGCTCCATCTGGAGGACGGCCGGCTGCGACGGGTGTCCCGCGACGGACGGGTCGGGACGCCCGCGGGAGTGCTGGAGGACTACGGCGCGGTGGCCGGCGGGTTCCTGGCCCTGTGCGCGGTGACCGCCGACGAGCGCTGGCTGTCCTCGGCGACGGCCCTGCTCGACGCGGCCCTCGCGTTCTTCCGGGCCGACGACGGCGGCTTCCACGACACCCCCTCCGACGGCGAGCACCTGGTCGCGCGACCACGCGACCCGAGCGACAACGCAAGTCCGTCGGGGACGTCCGCCACCGTGCACGCCCTGCTCGGGGCGCACGCCCTCACCGGTGACGGGCGGTGGCGTGACGCGGCCGAGGAGGCGCTGGCAACGGTGTCGTCGCTGGGGCGGCGGGCGCCACGGTTCGCCGGGTGGTCGCTCGCGGCCGCGCAGGCGCTGGTCGACGGGGCACCCGAGATCGCGGTGGTGGGCCCTGCAGGCTCGGAGCGCGATGCGTTGGAGCGACGGGCACGGTCCTGGCCCGGCGCGGTGGTGGTCGTCGCCGACCGAGCCCATCCCGGCGTACCGCTGCTGGTGGGGCGGGACGCCGTCGACGGTCGTCCCGCCGCGTACGTGTGCCGCAACCAGGTCTGCGCTGCCCCCGTGACACGACCGGAGGATTTGGCCACGAGCGGAGGGCCGGTCAACTAGTCTGCTCACGACCGCGGCCGGGGGGCGCCGCGAGGCAGATCGAGGTTTCGGGGTGGGGGATCGATCCGGGGGCGACCCGACGTCTGCTCAGGACGACGCGGACGACGCAGACCGTCATGCGGATGTCGCGCGCGTCGCGGACGCCGTACGCGACGTCGTCGATGCGCGAGTTGCCCTGGTCAGCCGGGTCGTCGACGACCGCTGGTTGGAGGTCGTCGCCGTGGCCGGCGCCACCGCAGGACCCGCCCCGACCGGCCGCCGCTGGCCGCGGGCGGACCTCGAGCGCTGTCTCGACCAGTCCGAGCGGCTCGGCCGGCTCCACGTCACCACCCGGCACGCGCTGCCGTACGTCGACGTCCCCGAGGGTGTCGGCGCCGCGGACGGTGAGGCCGTGCTCCTCGCGCCGCTCCGCACCCACGGCGGAACGCTGGTCGGCGTGCTCAGCGCCAGCCCGGTGCGGATCGACGACCTCGCGCCCGGAACGGCCGCGCTCGTCGGGCTGTACGCAGACCAGGCGCGACTCGCCCTCGACCTGCTGCACGAGCACCACGTCCTCGTCGAGTACCTGAGGCTCTCCGACGCCGCGCAGTCGATGGTGTACGACGCGCTCGCTCAGCCCGACATCCCCGACCTGCTGGCGTCGATCGGGCCGCGTCTCGCCGAGATGATGCGCGCCGGAGCCGTCTGGACGTGCGCCGAGGTGGCCTCGGGCGCGCACGCCGAGGCGGCGTCGTACCCCGCTGACGTCGCCGGTCGCCTCGGCGCCGACATCTGCACCCTGGTCGAGCCGATGGTCGCCATCTGCTGGACCGACGACACGACCCTCACCGACGCGGACTCCCCGCTCCTCGGCCGGATCGCCGGGCTCGCCCAGCAGCAGCGGGCGCTCCTCGCCGCGATCGGCAGCAGCACCAGCGCCCGTGGTGCGCTGCTGGTCCTCCGCGGCGACCACGACGAGCCTTGGGCCGAGCACGAGCGCACCGCGCTGGCCGGCCTCGGCCGACGACTGGGCTCGGTGGTCGAACAGCTCGAGACCCGGCGCCGCGACCGGCACCTCGTCGACGAGCTGCGCGAGCTCGACCAGTACCGCCGCGACCTGGTCGCCTCCCTCACCCACGACCTCAAGACGCCGCTGACCGCGATCGCTCTGAACGCGGAGCTGCTCGAGTCCGACCGGCGCCTGGCCGAGGTGGGAGTGCACCCCGTGGCCGCGATCCGGCGCAGCGCCGAGCGGTTGTCCAACCTGGTGGACGACCTGCTGGCACTGGCGCGTGCCGAGGAGGGGCTCGCCGGTGACCGGGGCGCCGACGCCGACGCGGTGACGCTGGTGCGCGACGCGTGCCGCCATACCGAGATCGAGGCGCAGCAGCGCGGGCTGCGGTTCGTGCTCGACCTGCCCGAGACGCTGATGGTCTCCGCGGACGGCGATGCCCTGGCCCGGGTCTATGCCAACGTGATCGACAACGCGGTGAAGTTCAGCCTCCCCGACGGCGAGGTCCGCATCTCCCTCCGCGAGGCCGATGGCGCCGTGGAGATGATGTGCGCGGACGACGGGGTCGGGATGTCCGAGGCTGACCAGGCGACGGTCTTCGACATGTTCCGTCGAGCCCGCGACGCGCAGGCGCGCGACGTACCGGGAAGCGGTGTCGGGCTCGCCATCTCCCAACGCATCGTGGCCCGCCTGGGCGGCGGCATCGACCTGGTGTCGACGATGGGCGAGGGTTCCACCTTCGTCGTCACGGTGCCGTCGAAGGGCGCCGTGCCGACGTCGTAGCGCCTCGAGTGCTGCGGGTCAGCGCAGTCCGACCTCGGCCGCCAGGCGGCCGGCGAAGCCGTCCGCAGGGACCCCGGCCGTGACCAGGCCCAGCCCTGTGTGGAAAGCGAGCACCACCAGCGTGATCGCGGCGACGCCGACGAGCAGCCGCTGGAACGGCAGCGGGTCCCGGTCGCGGGTGGCGCCGTGGAGGTGGGCGATCCACCCGCCCAGCGCGTTGGTCACCACGGCGCTGACGATGCTGGCGATCGCGGCTCCGAGGATCGTGCCGAGCAGGCCGAGCTGGCTCGACAGCGCGGTCGCCGTCGCCGCAGCGACCGCACCGGCGACGACGGTCGGATAGTTCAGGGAGTGCGCACTCTTCTCAGCCATACCTGGGGTGTGACGAGGCAGCGCACCCATTTGTTCCCCGACGTGAGCGAGCACACGTCCGGGCGCTGGCAAGCCCGCGATCCCTCAGCGCAGGGAGTACGTCGCCAGCGAGACGCCGACGTAGTGCGCCACGAACGCCAGGATGGTGAAGCTGTGGAACACCTCGTGGAAGCCGAACCACCGCGGCGACGGGTTGGGCCGGCGGAAGCCGTAGACCGCGCCGCCGAGCATGTAGAGCGCGCCGCCCACCGCGATCAGCACCATGACGGCGATGCCGACGCCCATGCCGAGCCGCTGCGACCCCTCGGCGAACTGCGGCAGGACGAACACAGCGGCACACCCGAACAGCATGTAGATCGGGGTGTGAAGCCAGCGGGGTGCCCCGATCCAGAACACCCGGAAGGCGATCCCGAGCAGGGCTCCGGCCCAGATCACCGCCAGCATCACGACCCGCGAGGTGCCGCTCAGCAGCAGGAGGCAGAACGGCGTATAGGTGCCGGCGATCAGCAGGAAGATGTTGGCGTGGTCGGCCCTGCGGAGCAGACCGCCGACCTTGGGTGACCAGTGCCCCCGGTGGTACGCCGCCGAGGTGGAGAACAGCAGCACCGCCGAGGCGACGTACACCGCCGAGCCCCAACGTGTCTCGGCGGTCGGCGAGAGAGCGATCAGCACGATTCCGGCCGCGAGGGTGAGCGGCGCGGTGGCGAGGTGGAGCCATCCGCGCAGGTGCGGCTTCACCTCGGCGACCTGATCCGCGACCTGATGGGCCAGGGAGTCCAGGCCGGCGCGGATGGAGTCGTTCATACAGAGACAGTACGCGGACGCCGGGCACCGCCGCCTGGGCATCCGCGGAGAACCTCGCGCGGTTACCATCAGGTGTGGCCGCGATCCCCGAGCTCAAGGAGCGAGTGCGCCGACTGTTCTACCCCGCCTACGAGGCGCGGATGGTCAAGGCCCTGCCGAAGGAGCGGATCCCTCAGCACATCGGGGTCATGCTCGACGGCAACCGGCGTTGGGCCAAGGGGGTGGGCCACGACCCGAACCACGGCTACCGCGCCGGTGCGGCCAACATCGAGCCGCTCCTCCAGTGGAGCGAGGAGGTCGGCGTCAAGGTCGTCACCCTGTGGCTGCTCTCCACCGACAACCTCAACCGCCCGCCCGAGCAGCTGGAGGGCCTGCTCACCGTGATCGGCGACGCGGTGGACGCGCTGGCCGTCCAGCACCGCTGGCGGATCCACCCGGTGGGCGCCCTCGACCTCCTGCCGGCGGCCCTCTCGACCCGGCTCAAGGAGGCGGAGGAGGCCACCCGGGACGTCGACGGACTGTTGGTCAACGTGGCCGTGCCGTACGGCGGCCGCCGCGAGATCGCCGATGCCGTCCGGTCGCTCCTCCAGGAGCACGCCGAGCGCGGCACCAGCCTCGAAGAGCTCGCCGAGGTCATCGACGTCGACCACATCGCCGAACACCTCTACACCAAGGGCCAGCCCGACCCCGACCTGGTGATCCGGACCTCCGGCGAGCAGCGTCTCGGCGGCTTCCTGCTCTGGCAGAGCGCGCAGAGCGAGTTCTACTTCTGCGAGGCCTACTGGCCCGACTTCCGCAAGGTCGACTTCCTGCGGGCGATCCGCGCCTACGCCCAGCGTGAGCGCCGGTTCGGTTCCTGAGGAGCGAGCGTCTCGAAGGCCGGCTCCTGAACGGCGTACCTCGGCTGTCGAGCGAGGTCGAGACCCCGTCACTCAGTGTTAACCCCGCATTCGGGCGTGTCGGCGTGATTCGCGCCACGAGCGGCGTAACTTTCGCGCTATCGGCGGGGCGGGGAAGCCTGGCCGAATCGGGAGGCCCGTTCGTGAGTACTCACGACCAGACAGTGCGACGGGCTCCGTCGCGCTCAGGGGGCCGGCACTCCGGCCTTCGGACACCTCTTCGGTCCATCTGCTAGCGCGTCAGGACCGGGCGAAGGGTGCGCGCACGGTCTGGTGAGGGGAACCCGGTGCCGCAGGCCACGCAGGAGACGAAGAAGTCCTCGTCCCAGAAGCGCTCCGTCCGAACCTTCGTCCTCGACACCAGCGTGCTGCTGTCGGATCCCGGCGCCTTGCGCCGGTTCGCCGAGCACGAGGTCGTCCTGCCGGTGGTCGTGATCACCGAGCTCGAGGCGAAACGCCACCATCCCGAGCTCGGCTTCTTCGCCCGCTCGGCGTTGCGCGTGCTCGACGAGCTGCGTGTCACCCACGGGCGGCTCGACGAGGCCGTGCCGATCGGCGAGGAGGGCGGCACGATCCGCGTCGAGCTGAACCACACCGACGCCGACTCGCTGCCGTCCGGCTTCCGGCTCGGCGACAACGACACCCGGATCCTCGCGGTGGCGCGCAACCTCGCCAACGAGCACCTCGACGTCACCCTGGTCTCCAAGGACCTGCCGATGCGGATCAAGGCCTCCGCCGTCGGCCTGCGCGCCGAGGAGTACCACGGCGAGCACACCGGCGACTCCGACCCTGGCTACAGCGGCATGGCGGAGCTCGATGTGCCGGCGGCGGTGCTCGACGAGCTGTACGACGACGGGTGGTCCGACATCGAGTCGGCCCGCGACCTGCCGTGCCACACCGGTCTGGTCCTGCTCTCCGAGCGCGGTACGGCGCTCGGCCGCGTCGGCCCCGACAAGCACGTCCACCTCGTCCGCGGCGACCGTGAGGCCTTCGGCATCCACGGCCGCTCCGCCGAGCAGCGGATCGCGCTGGAGATGCTCCTCGACCCGGAGGTCGGCATCGTCTCCCTCGGTGGCCGCGCCGGCACCGGCAAGTCGGCGATGGCGCTGTGCGCGGGGCTGGAGGCGGTCCTGGAGCGGCGTCAGCACCAGAAGGTCGTGGTGTTCCGGCCGCTGTTCGCGGTCGGGGGCCAGGAGCTCGGCTACCTGCCCGGTTCGGAGTCGGAGAAGATGTCGCCCTGGGCGCAGGCGGTGTTCGACACCCTGGGCGCCATCACCTCCCGCGAGGTGATCGAGGAGATCCTCGACCGCGGGATGCTGGAGGTCATGCCGCTCACCCACATCCGGGGTCGCTCACTGCACGACTCGTTCGTGATCGTGGACGAGGCCCAGTCGCTGGAGCGCAACGTGCTGCTGACCGTGCTCTCGCGGATCGGGGCGAACTCCAAGGTCGTCCTCACCCACGACGTCGCCCAGCGCGACAACCTCCGGGTCGGACGGCACGACGGCGTGGTCGCCGTGGTCGAGAAGCTGAAGGGTCACCCGCTCTTCGCCCACGTCACCCTGACCCGCTCGGAGCGCTCGCCGATCGCGGCGCTGGTCACCGAGATGCTGGAGAACGTCACGCTCTGACCCATGTCTGGCTCCCGGCCGCCCACGGGCGGGGCCACCTCGGTGGCCACGCCCGTGACCACTTCGTGACCGATGACACCCTGTCCGTGGGGCGGATGCGCCTGATGTGACCCACGTGACTTGTGAGGCACGGGCTCGGGCCAAATTCAGGCACTTTCTGGTGCGTTCGGTTTGCACGACCCTTCCGAGTCATGCAAGGTGAAGATGCAGTCCGCTCCACGGGGTCAGTAGTTCGAACGGCCCAGAGGCGCGGACTGTGTCGAGTCGTCTACCCCCCGAAATGACTTTCGTGACCCCTGAGCAGTACGCACCCAAGCACCGGGCCGCGCCTGCCCCCACGCAACCGCTGGCCCTTGCTGGTCCGCGTCACGTCGGAGAGCGGGCTCGGCCTGCGCGGAAGGCACTCCGCACCACGCTCACCTTCGGCGGCCTGGCCGTCGCGGCGACCGGGGTCGCCGTGGCCGCCGGCGTCGTGCACACGCACGGCTCCCCGGTGCACCTGGCGGACACGCTGGTCCCGGTGGCGGTCACCGCCCACCAAGCGCCCCAGACCACGGACCAGGCGCCCTCGGCCGCCGACCTGACGCGCCGCTCCGTCGTCGTGTCGCGATCCTCGGACCGGCGCGAGAGCAGCGACCCGGCCAAGGCGGCCGCTCTCGGCCTCACCACCGGCCCCGCCGTCGGTGGCGAGGAGAACCTGTCCGCCCAGGACCCGCAGAACATCGCCGAGGCGCTGCTGCCGTCGTACGGCTGGTCCTCCTCGGAGATGTCGTGCCTCGTCCCGCTCTGGGCGGGCGAGAGCGGATGGCGCGTGAACGCCGAGAACAGCTCCTCCGGTGCCTACGGCATCCCGCAGGCTCTGCCCGGCTCCAAGATGGCCAGCACGGGCGGCGACTGGCGCACCAATGCGGTCACCCAGATCCAATGGGGACTCGGCTACATCCAGGAACGCTACGGCTCTCCCTGCGGCGCGTGGGGCTTCAAGCAGGGCAACGGCTGGTACTGACGGTCGGCTCCCTAGTCCGATTGGCTGGGTAGGACTAGTCCGGTCCGGCCGATCGGTCGGTTTCGGTTCAAATGTGTCGCCTGCGGGTGCGGTTCTCGCGATTCCTCCACGGAAGCGCCGTCAGAACCGATTGAATGTGAGACGTCCTGGTTGGGAACCAGGGCTTCCACTTCAAGGGGGATACATGCTCGCGCGCTCTTTACGTGCACTCGCCACCGTCGTGGCCGCCACCGTGGCGGTCGGCATGGTCGGCACCACCGCAGCCCAGGCCAAGCCGACCAAGCCCGGCGGCCTCACCATCACCACAGCGAGCGCGGCGCCGGGATCGTCGGCAGGCTCCTACGCGTTCTCGTCGACGTGGACTGCCGCGGCCAACGCCACCAAGTACAAGGTCGCCCTCACCAAGGGTGGGGTCACCCTCGCGTCGACAACGGTGACGACCCTGGGCTGGCACCTCGACGTCACCACGGCTCCGGGCACGGGCAGCCTTGCCGTGACGCCTCTGGCGACCCACTTCAAGGGGGCGACCGTGCGCACCAACGTCACCTTCGCCGACCTGACGGCCCCTACGGGCAACTACTCGTCCACCTGGGACAACAACACGGGTGTGGCCACCCTCACCCAGGAGTCACTCACCGACGACTCGCCGGTCGCCCAGATCACGCGCAGCGTCGACTGGGACGGCCCGGCCGGCCCCCTGTCACCGGTGGCCTGGACCACGGGCACCACCCTCACGCACACCTACCCGCTGACTGCGGCGCGGTACGTGCCGACCGTGACCCTGACGGATGCGGCCCACAACCAGAGCGTCGTCGACGCCCCGGCCGTCGTGATCAACGACCTGACCGCGCCCACCGGCACCTACGTGGCGGGACCCGCTACGGCATGGGCCACGCTCACCCGGGTGACCGTCACCCAGACCTCGCTCTCGGACAACTGGAGCCCGGCGGCGAACATCGCGCGCTCGGTCGACTGGGGCGACGGGACCGTCACGGCCTGGCCGACCGGCGCCAGCCTGTCCCACGTATACGCCGTTGCCGGCAACTACACCCCGAAGGTCACTCTCACCGACGAGGCTCTCAAGAGCTCCCAGATCGACGCCTCCTCCTCCGTGGTGGTCAGTGCAGACACCGTGAAGCCGGTCGTGCGTCTGCTTCTCCCGAAGGCCCAGCACTCCGTGAAGGCCTGGAGGACGCTGCGGGGCAAGGCCACCGACACGGCCGGAACCGGCGTCAAGTTCGTCAAGCTGCGGGCGGTCGAGCGGCGCGGCACGCGCTGGTACGCGTACAAGCCAGCGACCAAGACGTGGGTCACGGCGACGACCAAGGCGAGGGCCTTCGCGAAGAGCGGGACCCTGACCGTGCACACGACCACGACGCACCTCTGGGCCGGCAAGCTGGTCGGCCTCCGCAAGGGCACGCTCGTCTTCAGGGTGAGGGCCACCGACAAGGTCGGCAACGCCTCCGCGGTGCTCACGCACACGGCGACGCTGACGAAGCGCTGAGCTGCACGTGACCTCATGAGGACGGCGGGCCGGCAACGGTCCGCCGTCCTTCTTGTGCGGAGGGGTCTGGCGCGGTCACGACACCGCAACCAGGTTGTCGACCGGAGGCCCGAGCCGGGACAATGACGGTCTCCGGGAGCCATGGTGTACACCTTCGAGACCTGTCAGCTGGACCCGGCGCGCTTCGAGCTTCATCGTGCCGGTGTGGCTGTGCACGTCGAGCCCCAGGTGTTCGAGGTCCTCGTCTACCTGCTCGCCCACCGCGACCGCGTCGTACCCAAGACCGAGCTGCTCGACGCGATCTGGGGCGACCGGTTCGTGAGCGACTCGACGTTGACCAGCCGGCTCAAGGAAGCCCGGAGGGCGATCGGGGACGACGGACAGGGGCAGCGGCTGATCGCCACGGTGCGCGGGGTCGGGTACCGGTTCGTGGCCGCGGTCACCGACGAGCACCCGGCCCCGCTCCCGGCGCGGGCTGCCCGGAAGCGCGCGGCCCAGGAGATCCGGTACTGCACCTCACCGGACGGGGTTCGGATCGCCTTCGCATCGACCGGGTCGGGACCTCCCCTGGTCAAGGCGGCGAACTGGCTCACGCACCTCGACCTCGAGTGGGACAGCCCGATCTGGGCACACTGGATCGACGCGCTGTCGGCGCGCCACCGTCTGATCCGGTACGACGAGCGAGGTTGCGGCATGTCGGACTGGGACGTCCGCGACATCAGCCTCGACGCCTGGGTGGAGGACCTCGAGCTGGTCGTGGACTCGGTGGGACTGGACCGCTTCCCCCTGCTCGGACTGTCGCAGGGCGGCGCGGTGGCGGTGGCGTACGCCGTCCGTCATCCCGAGCGGGTCACCCGCGTCGTGCTCGTCGGTGCCTACGCCCGTGGCCGGCTCGCGCGCGCCGCCACCCCCGAGGAGCGCGAGGAGGCGGCCCTGGACATGCAGGTCGGCCGTGTCGGCTGGCGGCGTGACGACCCGGCGTACCGGCAGGTGTTCGCGTCCCAGTTCCTGCCCGACGCAGACCGGGAGCGGTGGGACGCCTTCAACGCGCTCCAGCGGGCCACCACGTCGACCGAGAACGTGGTCCGCTTCCTCGACACCTTCGCGAACGTCGACGTCTCCTCCCTGGCGACGCGGGTCGCCTGCCCCACGCTGATCGTGCATGCGCGGGGCGACCGTCGGGTGCCCACCTCCCAGGCTCGCGAGCTGGCCGCCTTGATCCCCGGGAGTCGGGTGCACCTCGTCGACAGTGGCAACCACATCGTGATGGCCGACGAGCCGGCCTGGCCCGAGCTGGTGGACGAGCTGGACGCGTTCCTCGGCGAGTGAGGTCAGCCGGGTGTCGTGTCGAGACCGGTCAGGCGCGCGCTCGCGACGTACAGCTGCTCGGCCAGCGCGTCGTCGCGCGCGAGCTCGGACGGCTCGCGCAGGCGGTTGCGCTGGTAGTAGCCGCCCGTCTGTCCCTCGACCTCGGGACTCGTCGCGAGGAAGGCGAGTCTCGAGCCGCCGACCTCGGGCGACTCCATCTTCCAGCGCTTGAGCACGGCGAGCACCGGCCGCGCGAACCACGGTGCGCCGCTCCAGATGTTGGTGGCGATCGCGCCCGGGTGCAGCGCGGTGACGGTGACACCCGTGCCCTCGAGCTGCTGCGCGAGGCACCGTGCGGTGAGCACGTTGGCCAGCTTGGAGCGGCCGTAGGCCCTCATGATCGAGTAGCCCTGCTCGAAGCCGAGGTCGTCGAGGTCCATGGTCGCGGAGTAGTGGGCCTCGGACGACGTGAAGACCACCCGCGCCGGCGCGCTCTCCACCAGCCGGTCGCGGAGCAGCGCGGTGAGCAGGAAGCCCGCGAGGTGGTTGATCGCGAACGTCGACTCGATCCCGTCGGCGGTGAGGTGGCGGCTGGAGAAGACGGTGCCGGCGTTGTTGACCAGGACGTCGATCCGCGCGCAGGTCTTCAGCAGGTCCCCGGCCAGCAGGCGTACGGCGTGCTGGTCGGCGAAGTCGCAGAGCAGCGAGTCCACGCGGCACGACGGCTGCTCGGACCTGATCCGGCCGACCGCGGTGGCGGTCCGGTCGGGGCTGCGGCCGACGATCACGATCCGGCAGCCGGGGTCGGCGGCCGCCACCTGGCTGGCGCACTCCAGGCCGATGCCGTCGCTGCCGCCGGTGACGACGTAGGTCTTCGACGGCGCCTCGGTCACGGGTGGGTCATCCGATCCACGTCGAGGGCCTCGTCCAGCTGCGCTTCGGTGAGCTCACCTCGTTCGACGTAGCCGAGGTCGAGCACGGTCTGCCGGATGGTGGCGCCGTCCGCGAGCGCCCGCTTGGCGATCGTGGCGGCCGCCTCGTAGCCGACGTACTTGTTGAGTGGCGTGACGATGCTCGGCGACGACTCGGCGTAGGCGCGCATCCGGTCGAGGTCGGCGGCGATGCCCTCGACGCAGGCGCCCAGCAGCCGGGACGCGTTGCCGAGCAGGCGGATGGACTCGAGCAGGTTGCGCGCGATCACCGGCAGCATCACGTTGAGCTCGAAGCTCCCCGACGCGCCGGCGAACGTGATCGCGCCGTCGTTGCCGATCACCTGACCGCAGACCTGTAGCACCGCCTCGGGGATCACCGGGTTGACCTTGCCGGGCATGATGCTCGACCCGGGCTGGAGGTCCCGCAGATGGATCTCGGCGAGGCCGGCGGTCGGGCCACTGCCCATCCAGCGCAGGTCGTTGCAGATCTTGACCAACCCGACGGCGTACGTCCGGAGGGCGCCGCTCAGCTCGACCAGCGAGTCCTGGGTGCCCTGGGCCTCGAAGTGGTTCTCGGCCTCGGTGAACTCGCCGCCGGTGTTCGCGTTGAGGTGGGCGATCGCCTGCTGGGCGAAGTCGTCAGGCGTGTTGATGCCGGTGCCGACCGCCGTTCCCCCGAGGGCGAGCTCGCGCACCCGAGGCAGCGTCGCACCGATCCGCGAGCGGGCCAGGGAGACCGTCCGGGCGTAGCCGCCGAGCTCCTGCCCCAAGGTGACCGGGGTGGCGTCCATCAGGTGGGTCCGCCCCGACTTCACCGCGCCGGCGTACTCCTCCGCCTTGCGCGACAGGGCCTCGTGGAGCACGCCCATGCTCTCGTCCAGCGGACCGAGCTCCACCACCGCCGCGACGTGGATGGCGCTCGGGAAGGTGTCGTTGGAGGACTGGCTGGCGTTGACGACGTCGTTCGGGTGGCACTCGACTCCCGCCCGGAGAGTGAGCGAGGAGAGGACCTCGTTGACGTTCATGTTGGTGCTGGTGCCCGAACCGGTCTGGAACACGTCGATCGGGAACTGGTCGTCGTGCTCGCCCGCGACGACCGCGTTCGCTGCCGCGACGATCGCGTCTCGCTGCTCGGGTGTGACGACCCCGAGATCGGCGTTGGCCCGGGCCGCCGCCGCCTTGATCCGGGCGAGGGCGTGGACGAGAGCCGGCGGCAGCGGCTGGCCGCTGATCGGGAAGTTGTCGACCGCGCGCTGGGTCTGCGCCCGCCACAGCGCGTCGGCCGGCACCTCGACGTCGCCCATCGAGTCGTGCTCGGTGCGGGTCGGTGCTGATCGGCTGGAAGGGCTCATGCCTCCGACGCTACCGGGCCGGATCGCGGCGTCCGATGTAGAGCCAGTAGCACTCGTCGTGGTCCTGCAGACGTACGTCGTGGCTCTGCTCCTCCGCCTCCCCGAAGACGGTGCGGAGGTCCGCCTCCAGCTCGGGCTCGCGCGCCGCAGACCACACGACGAGCGCCCCGCCGGGCGTCAGTCGTTCGCGCACCGCCTCGAGGAACGGCTCGCGGTAGAGCGCCGCGTTGGACGCGTGGACCAGGTGTCCGGGACCGTTGTCGACGTCGAGCAGCACCACGTCGTACGACGCGGGCGAGGCCTCGGCGACCGCGTTGGCGACGTCCGTGACCACGACCCGGGCCCGGTCGTCGGCGAGCAGCCGGCGGCCGTGGGGGATGGTCCCGTCGCGCATCCACTCGACCAACGCCGACTCGATCTCGACGACGTCGCAGTGCTCGACCCGACGGTCGCCCAGCACCCGATCGAGGGTGTAGCCGAGCCCGAGACCGCCGATCAGCACCCGACGTGGGTGCTCGACGAGGCCGAGTGCTGCGTCCGCCAGGGCGCGCTCGGAGGTGTGCTCGGCGGTGTCCATCACGAAGATGCCGTTGGCACGGAGCTCCAGTACGGTCGGGCCGCCGGAGTCCGGGTGTCGCGCGCGCAGGACCAGCTCGCCGTACTCGGACTCGCTGCGCGCGACCTCGACGTACTCCATCACGTCACCGTAGGCGACCCGCCGAGCGTGGTGAGGAGTTGGTGCCGTGCGTCAAAGTAGAGTAAATAGGTCGAGAAAGATTCCGGGGAGCACGAGGAGGGATCCATGAGCGAGACACCGTCCACACCGAAGGTGGTCGTGGTCGGCGCCGGCGCGGCCGGAAGCCTGACCGCGATGCACCTCGCTCGGACCGCCGGGCGTCGGGGTACGCCGCTCGAGGTCGTCCTGCTCGACCCCGCGGCGTACCGCGCGCGGGGCACGGCGTTCGGCACGGTCGACGAGCGCCACCTCCTCAACGTGCCGGCCGGCGCGATGAGCGCCCTGCCCGAGGAGCCGGGGCACTTCGTCGCCTGGCGAGCGCGCCAGCACCCAGAGCTGCTCCCCGAGCCCGCGGTCTTCGCACCGCGCGCGGAGTGGGCGCGCTACCTCGACGAGACCCTGACCTGCGCCTACCAGGGCGACGTGCCGGTCGGGCTGCGGCACCTCCGCGTGCGTGCCGCCGGTGTACGTCGCGACGGGGCCGGCGTGCTGGTCACCGCGGACGACGGCCAGGTGCACCGGGCGGACGCCGTGGTGCTGGCCACGGGGGAGCGGCCGCCCGGCGCGGGCTGGGCGCCGGCCGCGCTGCGAGACTCCGCGTTCTTCGTCCCCGATCCGTGGGCTCCTGGCGCCCTCGACGTCGTACGCCGTGACGCGGCCGGACCGGCGGACGTCCTGCTCGTCGGCACCGGCCTGACCATGGTCGACGTCGTCCTCTCGCTCACCGGCCCCGACCGTCGTACCGACCGCCGGATCCACGCGGTCTCCCGCCACGGCGAGCTGCCGAGCCGCCATGCCGGCGAGCTCCAGCTGGCCGCGATCCCCGAGATCGACGACTGGGGCCACACCCTCGAGGACTACCGTCTCCGCACCGCGGAGCATCTCGCCCGGGTCGAGCGCGCCACGGGCGACTGGCGTCCCGCCATGGACGGGCTGCGGACCGTCGTCCAGGCGCTCTGGCAGCGTCTCGACGAGCGCGACCGCGAGGAGTTCCTCCGCGTCGACGCCAGTGCGTGGGGACGGCTACGTCACCGGATGCCTCCGGAGTCGGCCGACGTGGTCACCGCCCTCGAGCGTGCGGTGGTGCTGACCCGCGCGGCGGCCGAGGTCGCCGAGACGGAGCCGCTGACCGGCGGTGGGCTCCGGGTCACGCTCAGCGACGGGACCGTGCGCGAGGTCGGCTGGGTGGTCAACTGCACCGGGACCAGCACCACGCTCGCGCCCGGCGTCGACCCGCTCTTCGACGACCTCCTGACGCCTCGCGGCGGGGTGGCCCTCGGACAGCCGAGCACCGCCGGGATGGGGCTGCGCACCGTAGCCGGCCGGCTCATCGACTCCGCCGGCTCGACCGAGGCCCCGATCTGGACCCTGGGTTCGGTACGTCGTGGCGAGCTGTGGGAGTCGACCGCCATCCCCGAGATCCGGACCCAGGCCGCGCAGGTGGCGGGGTCGGTCCTCGACGAGGTGGCGCCCTTGCCGCGACGGCTGGCCGACGGCCGGCTCGTCGGTGGGCACCACCCGATCGCGCGGCCGCGCGACCCGCTCGGGCTGCCGCTCTCGACCACGGCCGAGGCCGCTGCGGCGTACAACGCGGGCCTGGAGCGGTTGATGCGCCTGCAGTCGGGAGCGGAGGAGCGGCTCCAGGAGGCCGCGGCCCTCGACCCGGGCTTCGCGCTCGCTCATGCCGCGCTCGCCATGCTCGGGCACGAGGCGGGCGCCGGTGTCGACGTCACCGGTTGCCTCGAGGCGGCTCGCGAAGCGGCCCGGACCCGCGCCGACGAGCGCGAGCGCAGCCTGGTCGACGTCGTCGGCCGCCGGGTCGAGGACGTACGCCGCTCCGGCGCCACGGCGCTGATGAACCACATCGCCCAGCACCCCCGCGACGTCCTCGCCGTGTCCGCGGCGGTGCCGACCATCGCGTTCTCCGGGGTCACCGACCTCCAGCAGGAGGCGTGGGAGCTGGTCGAGGGACTTGCGCCGGCGTACGGCGACCACTGGTGGTACATCTCCCTGCTCGCCTTCACCCGTCAGGACCAGTCCCGCTTCGACGACGCCGGTCTGCTGGCCGAGAGCGCGCTGTCCTGCGAGCCGACCTCCGGGCACGCCGTCCACGCCCAGACCCATGTGCTGTACGAGACCGGCAGGCACGACACCGGGCGGGCCTGGCTCGACCACTGGGTCGAGGAGAGTGGCCGCGCCGCCAGCCACCGGGCGCACTTCTCGTGGCACGCCGCGCTCCACGAGCTCGCGCTCGGCGACACCGAGGCCGTGCGGCAGCGCTACTACACCCAGCTCGCCCCGCCGGCCGTGACCGGGGTCCGTGCGCTCATCGACTCCGCGTCCCTGCTGTGGCGATGGACCGTGACCACGTCGGGCTGGGACGCCGCCGCCGGCTCCTCCGTCTTCGACGGAGAGACCGCCCCGCCGCCCGTCGAGTCGGTGCTCGCCGCGGCCGGCGCCGACCTCGTCGACCGCCCGGAGACGCCCTTCGTGGCGCTGCACGCGGCCCTCGCAGTCGCTGCCTCCGGCGACCTGGCGAGGCTTGCCCGGCTGCGCGCGTACTGCGAGGCCTCCGGTGAGCTGACCGTGCGCACGACGGTGGTCACCGTGTGCGACGCCCTGCTCGCCGCGGGACAGCAGGAATGGTCTGCGGCATCGCGACTGCTCACCGACGTCCTGCCCGGGCTGTCGCGCGTCGGCGGCTCGGCCGCCCAGCGCGAGATCGTCGAGGAGACGCTGCTGTTCTGCCTGGTCAGCGACGATCAGGCCGAACGCGCCCTGACCCTGCTCGACGGCCGGCTGGACCGTCGTACCTCCCCGCTCGACCGACGTCGCCGCGACTCGCTCGGACTGGTGCCCACCGCCTGACAGGACGTCATACGAACCGGTCGCCCCGGCCACCACTTCGGATGACGTCAGGCGGGCGGCCGACGTACACCGCGGGTCCGTCCACAGGCGGCCATGACCCTCGTGGTGGCGAGCTCGGACTCAGTCGACACTCCTGGGATGTCAACCGGTTCGCAGGTGTCGGAGTGGGGTGACCCGATGCGGAGGGTGGAGCGGCTGGCCGAGACACAGGGCGGCGTCGTGTCGCGGATCCAGGCGTACGACGCGGGTCTGACGCGTGGACAGCTCCGGGCCCAGGTCCGTGCGCGCCGATGGCGCCGGGTCGGCAGCCAGTCCCTGGCCCTGACCACGGGACTGATCCCGCTCGACGGTCTCCGGTGGGCAGCCGTCTTCGAGGCCGGACCTCGGGCGCACCTCGACGGGGTCTCGTCGCTCCTCGCGTCTGGCCTCGAGCACTTCACGGCGGACCGGATCCGGGTGTCGGTGCCACGCGGGGCCCGGGTTCGGCGAGGGAAGGGCCTCGACATCCGCCAGACGCGTCGTTGGAGCCGCGACGACCTGGTCGGCTCGGGCGTGCCGCGGACTCGCATCCCGGTGGCCGCCGTACGAGCAGCCCTGTGGGCCCGAAGCGACAAGCAGGCGGCTCTCCTGCTGACCATGGTCGTGCAGCAGCGACTGGCGACTGTCGAGAATCTTGGAACGGAGGCGCTCCGCATCCGCCGGGACCGACGACGGCGACTCATCCACGCCGTCATCCTGGATCTGGAGGAAGGCGCTCGGTCAGTCGGGGAGCTCGAGTTCGCCCGGGAGTGTCGCCGGCGTGGTCTCCCGACACCCAGTCGCCAGGTGGTGAGGAAGGGACGCAATGGTCGCTACTACCTCGACGTGATCTGGGCCGACTGGGGTGTGGTGGTCGAGATCGACGGCATCCAGCACACCTGGGCTGCTCACGTGGTCGGTGACGCACTGCGTCAGAACGACCTCACCCTCACCGACGCGCTCGTGCTCCGCTTGCCGCTCCTGGGCTTCCGCGTCGCGCCGGACGAGTTCTTCGCCCAGATCGAGCGAGCGCTCGCTGCGAGAGGGTGTCCGCTCGCGGGACGTCATACGGACGGGTCGCGCAGACGACCACCTCGTATGACGTCCGGGGGACCTACTGGGCGGAGCGCACCCGGATCCCCGACAGCGGGACGGTGACGGCGCCGGACGGGTCGGTGAAGAAGTCGTTGCCCTTGTCGTCCACCACGATGAACGCCGGGAAGTCCTGGACCTCGATCTTCCAGACTGCCTCCATGCCGAGCTCGGGGTACTCCAGTACCTCGACCGAGGTGATGCAGTCCTGCGCGAGCCGGGCGGCGGGGCCGCCGATCGACCCGAGGTAGAAGCCGCCGTGGGCGGCGCAGGCGTCGGTGACCTGCTTGCTGCGGTTGCCCTTCGCGAGCATCACGAGCGAGCCGCCCGCGGCCTGGAACTGCTCGACGTAGGAGTCCATCCGGCCGGCGGTGGTCGGGCCGAACGAGCCGGAGGCGTAGCCCGCGGGCGTCTTGGCCGGGCCGGCGTAGTAGACCGCGTGGTCCCGGAGGTACGACGGCATCTCCTCGCCGGCGTCGAGCCGCTCCTTGATCGTCGCGTGCGCGATGTCGCGCGCCACCACGAGCGGGCCGGTGAGGGACAGCCGCGTCTTGACGGGGAACCTCGTCAGCTCGGCCAGGATCTCGGACATCGGCCGGTTCAGGTCGACGTGCACCACGTCGTCGTCCAGGTGCTCGTCGGTGGTGTCGGGAAGGTACGACGCCGGGTCGGTCTCGAGCTGCTCCAGGAAGACGCCCTCCGGCGTGATCTTGCCGAGCGCCTGACGGTCGGCCGAGCACGACACCGCGATCGCGACGGGACACGAGGCGCCATGACGCGGCAGCCGGATCACGCGCACGTCGTGGCAGAAGTACTTGCCGCCGAACTGCGCGCCGATCCCGAAGCCCTGCGTGAGCTTGAAGACCTCCTCCTCGAGCTCGAGGTCGCGGAACCCGTGCGCCGACAGCGTCCCTGAGGTCGGCAGCTGGTCGAGGTAGTGGGCCGAGGCATACTTCGCGGTCTTCAGGGCGAACTCGGCGCTGGTGCCGCCGATCACCACCGCCAGGTGGTACGGCGGGCACGCGGCCGTGCCGAGCGAGCGGATCTTCTCGTCGAGGAAGCTCAGCATCCGCGTCGGGTTGAGCACCGCCTTCGTCTCCTGGTACAGGAAGGACTTGTTGGCCGAGCCACCGCCCTTGGCCATGAAGAGGAACTTGTACTCCGGGACCCCGTCATGCTCGGGCGTCGAGTAGATCTCGATCTGGGCCGGGAGGTTGGTGCCGGTGTTCTTCTCGTCCCACATCGTCAGCGGAGCGAGCTGGGAGTACCGCAGGTTGAGCTGGGTGTACGCGTCGTACACGCCCTGGCTGATCGCCTCGCCGTCCTCGGCGCCGGTGAGCACGCCCTCGGACTTCTTGCCCATCACGATCGCGGTGCCGGTGTCCTGGCACATCGGCAGCACGCCACCGGCGGAGATGTTGACGTTCTTGAGCAGGTCGAGGGCGACGAAGCGGTCGTTCGCGCTCGACTCCGGGTCGTCGATGATCGTGCGCAGCTGTGCGAGGTGGGCCGGCCGCAGGTAGTGGGCGATGTCGTGCATCGCCTCGGCCGTGAGGAGTCGCAGCGCCGAGGGCTCGACCTTGAGGAAGGTCCGGCCGTCGGCCTCGAACGTCGACACACCCTCGGTGCTGACCAGGCGGTACGGCGTGTCGTCGGCGCCGATCGGCAGCAGGTCGGAGTAGCGGAACTCGGGCTGGGCGGGGTCACTCACACCGGCAGGTTAGTCCGGGCGCACACCCGGCTGGTCACCGGCCGAGCTGCGGATCGCTGGTGCCGTCCCGCCCGTTCTCGAACCGCCCGGCCAGCGCGCGCACGACGTGCGGATGGCCCGCGACGGTGACGCTCACGTCGTACCAGCCCCTGGTCGCGGCCAGCGGGATCCGGATGGTGCGGACGGTCTTCGGGCGCACCTTCACCGTGCGGTCCAGGCCGTAGGCGTCGGCGACCTGGATACGCAGGGTCTGGTCGGAGTGGTGGCGCACGCGCAGGACCAGGTGCCCGTCGCGCTTCCCGCCCCGTACGTCGAGCAGGGGTGCGGTCGTGTCGCCCGCGAACCGGCGGAAGAACCCGTTCGGCCCGTGGAAGCTGACGTCGTAGCGGCCGTGGGCCTTCAGCGTCGGCGTGAGCGTGCGGCCGGCGCCCACGGTGTAGCTGAACGGCGCGCCCGCCACGTCGTTCGACCGCGCCTGGAGCTGTGCCCCGAGCCGGCCGCGGTTGAGGATCGTGAAGTCCAGCCCCGTCGCGGACACGTGGAGGTCGACATGGAGGTGGTAGCCGAGTGCGCGCGAGGGCCGGACGCCGGCCTCCTGCTTCGGCACGCGCTGCTTCTTCGGCGGGCTCGTGGGGACGGAGGGGTGACGCAGGTTGTCGGGCGGGGCGAACGCGTCGGTGTTCGGCAGCGTAGGAGCGGCGCCCGGGGTCATCGAGAAGTCGAAGGCCGACGTGAGGTCGCCGCAGACGGCCCGGCGCCAGGGCGTGATGTTCGGCTCGCGTACGCCGAACCGCTGCTCCATGAACCGGATGATCGAGGTGTGGTCGAAGACCTCCGAGCACACCCAGCCGCCCGTGCTCCACGGGGAGATCACCGTCATCGGGACCCGGATGCCGAGGCCGTAGGGGCCGTGGGTGCCGTCGCGCCCGCTGTACATCTCGTGAGTGAGCGAGACGGTGGACGCGCCGTTGAGGCCACCGACGTTCGGGTACGGCGGGACCTGGTGGTCGAAGAACCCGTCGTTCTCGTCGTAGGTCAGGAACAGCGCCGTCTTGGCCCAGACATCGGGGTCGCTGGTCAGGGCGTCGAGCACCTTCGAGACGTACCAGGCGCCGAAGTTGGCCGGCCAGTTCGGGTGCTCGCTGAACGCCTCGGGCGCCACGATCCAGGAGACCTGCGGCAACGTGCCACCCGTGACGTCGGCCTGCAGCTGGTCGAAGAAGGTGGTGCCGGGCTCGTGTGCCACGTCGGTGCCCTTCCGGGCCCGCTCGAACAGGGGGCCTCCGGGCACGGCGTTCTGGAAGTCGTTGAAGTAGAGCAGGGCGTTGTCGCCGAAGTTGCCGATGTAGGCATCGAGTCCGAAGCCCCAGTTGTGCGCCGCGTCGAGCCCGTTGCCGAGGTCCTGGTAGATCTTCCAGGACACGTTCGCGGCCTGCAGGCGCTGCGGGTAGGTGTGCCAGCTGTAGCCCGCTTCGGCGTTGGTGACCACCGGGCCGCCGCCCTTGCCGTTGTTGCCCACCCAGCCGGACCAGAGGTAGTAGCGGTTGGGATCGGTCGGGCCGAGCATGCTGCAGTGGTAGGAGTCGCACACCGTGAAGGCGTCGGCCAGGGCGTAGTGGAACGGGATGTCGCCGCGCCGCAGGTGGGCCATGGTCGCGGGCGTCTCTTGGCCGGGACCCACCGGTCGTGGTTCCCGCGGGCGAACGCCGCGTGCTGGGTGTCCCACCCGTGGTCGATGTCCTGGAGGAACTGCAGGCCGAGGTTGTCGAGGTCGGGCCGGAACGGCAGCACCTCGTCCTTCAGGCCCTTCCCGGCCGGCTGTCGCCAGACCGACTTCCCGTTCGGCAGGATGGCGGGGTGCGGATCGCCGTAGCCGCGCACGCCACGCATGGTGCCGAAGTAGTGGTCGAAGGAGCGGTTCTCCTGCATCAGCACGACGATGTGCTCCACGTCGTCGAGGGAGCCGGCCCGTCGGAACGCCGGGATCGACGCCGCGCGCGCGATCGACGGGGCGAGCACGGACAGCGCCGCGCCCCCGCCCGTGAGCTGCAGGAATCTGCGACGGTCGACCTCGGGCATCTGGCGCTCCTTCGTGTGAGGCGAGGCCCGGATCCTCGCAGACCGGCCCTAGTCTCGACCATCGTGAGCTCGTATGCACTGCTCGTGTCGCCATCGGCCAACCGTGTCTATGCGCGGAGTGCCGCCGCCCTGACCGTCGCGGAGCTCGGCGTCCTGGCCGAGACCGTCCTGGTCGCCCGCCTCGGCGAGGTGCGGCCCGAGGTGATCGCGGGCGTCGAGTACGTGACGTTCGAGGGCGACCTCGACGAGTCCGCCCTCGCCCACGTCGCCAACGTCTCCACCGCCTTCGCCCTCTTCCAGCGGACGAGCGGCGCATTGCGGCCGGTGGAGCTCCACCGGCTCGACTGTCTCGACGACGACCTGCTGACGATCCTGAAGTATCAGGGCAAGACCAACGAGCTGTTCACCAAGCTGCTCCTCAACGTGACGGTCCTGGCGTCGGGCAGCGCGCACCGGATGCTCACCCAGCGACTCAGGGTCCTCGACCCGCTCTGCGGCCGGGGGACGACCCTCAACCAGGCGTTGATGTACGGCTGGCACGCCATCGGGGTCGACGTCGACGAGCGTGACGTCGAGGCCTACGCCGCGTTCCTGCCTCGCTGGCTGAAGGACAAGCGGCTCAAGCACACCGCGTCCACCAGCCGGCTGCGCCGTGACGGACGCACGTTGGGCCGCCGCTTCGACGCCGAGCTCGCGATCGACAAGGAGGGCTGGGCGGCCGGGGACACGTTCGGCGTGAGCGTCGCGCAGGCCGACACCCTGGAGACGTCGTCGATCTTCCGGACCGCGAGCGTCGACGTCGTCGTCACCGACGCGCCGTACGGCGTGCAGCACGGCAGCCGCTCGGGCGGTGGGCTGCACCGGAGCCCGCTCGACCTGCTCGCCGCGGCCGTGCCCGGATGGGCCACGGTGCTCCGACCGGGCGGAGCCATCGGGATCGCGGTCAACACCCGCACCGGCCCGCGCGCGGACACCCTGGCCGTGCTGACGGACGCCGGCCTCCAGCCGGTCGACACCCCGGCCTACCGCGGCTTCCAGCATCGCGTGGACCGGGCGATCGTGCGCGACGTCGTCGTCGCCGTCAAGCCCTGAAGGTCGGCGGACCTCTACTGCTGGGGCCGGGTTCCGATGTCGAGCCCGTTCACGACCTCCTGGTGGCGGACCCGCCACCGGCGGTTGGCGGCGTCCCAGAACCTGGAGTCGTGGTTCGTGGTCGCCACGATGCCGAAGCGCGGATGCGCGCCCTGAGGGACCCGCACGAACCGTCGCATGTCGAGGCTGCGTATCCCGGCGATGCCCGTCGCGTGGTAGGCCCGGCCGCCGTGCATGCTGTGGCTGAGGTCGGCGCTGGTCATCTTCGACCCGTCGTGGCACAGCGACACGGCCCCCACCGAGGTGCCGGCCGAGACGCCGAAGAAGCCGACGCCGAGGTCGATCGGGAAGCTCGTGCAACTGTCGACGTTCTCGGCGGACTTGCCGAGGGTGTACGACGCACTCACGATCTTGGTCTTCCCGAGGCTGACGAGGTCGGTGTCGAGCCAGCCGTAGCCCATGTCGCCGCTGCGCTTGGTGATGCTCGTGTCGACGTCGACGAAGTAGAAGTCGTACTTGGAGTTCTCGTCGACGATCCGGTACGTGCCGACGGTGAAGTTCAGCTTGGCCTGGGCCTTGGTGAAGAAGAGGATGACGCCGCCGTCCTTGCACTCGGGGCAGATCCGCTTGAAGTGCATGGTGAACGTCTTGATCTGGCGGTTCTTCGCGGTCTGGAAGACACCGGGTTCGGCCGTGGCCGACGTGAGCGCCAGCAACGGCACCGAGGCGGCCAGCACCAGCAGCGCCGACAACAGGGCGAGTGAGCGGAAGATCTTCATGACGGCCCCTCCGAGTGGCTATCCGACAGCCGGTCCGAGCGGGCCGCGCCGTCGGCAGGCTAACACCCCGCCGGCCAGGTTTAGGCTGACCTCATGGACACTCCGGACCCGTCACAGCTGCGGATCTCCGACCAGGACCGTCACCAGGTGGCGGAGGTCCTGCGCGAGGCCGCGGGCGAGGGTCGGATCGACCTCGACGAGCTCGATCAGCGGCTCGACGCGACGTACGCCGCTCGCACGTATGCCGACCTGGTCCCGATCACGCTCGACCTGCCGACCACGCCGACCACCAGGGCCCCGAGCCGCCCCGCGGCGGCGCCGTCGCCGGTGGTGCCCGGACCGGCGGAGGAGCGGCATCTCGCGATCCTGAGTGGTCTCTCACGCAAGGGCGTCTGGGTCGTGCCGCAGCACCTGACCGTCGTGGCGTTCATGGGAGGTGCCGACCTCGACCTCCGCCGGGCGCAGTTCGCGGCCCGGGAGGTGACCATCACGATCAACGCGATCATGGGTGGTGCCGACATCAAGGTGAACCCCCACACCCAGGTGATCATGGAGGGCGTGGGGATCATGGGCGGCTACGAGGGACCGTCCGACAGTGTCCCGCCCGAGCTCGACGAGAACAGCCCCGTCGTACGGGTCCGGGGGTTCGCGTTCATGGGTGGCGTGAGCGTCAGCCGCAAGCCCGCGCCGGGAGAGCGGCGCGGGCGGCTGCGTCGCAGATCCGACTAGCTGGCGCCCTCCTGCTCGGCCGGCGAGGCCATGGCATCCTGCGCGTCCACGACGGCGTCTGTCGAGGAGTCCGTCGGCACCGAGCCGGCGTTCGACGTGTCGAGGGTGAGGTTCTCCCCGGTCGACGGGTCGAACAGGTGCATCTTCGAGGAGTCCACGAAGATCTCCGCCTCGTCGCCCTCGGCGATCCGGCTCGAACCGTCGAGACCGATGACCAGCTGGGTCCGCATGGACTCGCCGTCGAGATCACGCTCCAGCTGGGTCAGCTGCTCCTGCACCTCGGGCGGGGCCTCGAACGGGATGTAGGCGTAGGCCTCGTTGCCGAGCCACTCGACGACGTCGACCTTGGCCTTGAAGGTCGAGCCCTGGGCCCGGGTCGAGTCCACGACCGAGGCGTCCTCGAAGTGCTCCGGTCGGATCCCGGCGATCAGGAGACCCTTGCCCTTCGCCTTCGCGGCCTTCGCGTCAGGGATCGTGACGGTGCCGAACGGCAGCTTCACCTGGTTGCCCTCGACGGTTGCCGGCAGGAAGTTCATCGGCGGGCTGCCGATGAAGCCGGCGACGAACAGGTTGCCCGGGTTGGTGTAGAGCTCGCGAGGCGTCGCGAGCTGCTGCAGCACTCCGCGTCTCAGCACGGCGACCCGGTCACCGAGCGTCATCGCCTCGGTCTGGTCGTGGGTGACGTACACCGTCGTGATGCCGAGCCGGCGCTGAAGCCGGGCGATCTCGGTGCGCATCTGGCCGCGCAGCTTGGCGTCGAGGTTCGACAGCGGCTCGTCGAACAGGAACGCCTGGGCATCGCGCACGATGGCCCGGCCCATCGCAACGCGCTGGCGCTGGCCACCGGACAGGTTGCCGGGCTTGCGCTGGAGGTGCTCGTCGAGCTCCAGGGTCGTGGACGCGTCTCGCACCTTGCGGTCGACCTCGTCGTTGGAGGCGCCGGCCAGCCGGAGCGGGAAGGCGATGTTCTCGTAGACGGTCAGGTGGGGGTACAGCGCGTAGTTCTGGAACACCATGGCGAGGTTGCGGTCGCGCGGTGCCAGGTCGTTGACCACCTTCCCGCCGATCACCATCTCGCCGGAGGTGATGTCCTCGAGGCCGACGATCATGCGGAGCAGAGTGGACTTGCCGCAGCCTGAGGGCCCGACGAGGATCATGAACTCCCCGTCGGCGACGTCGATGGAGACGTCGTTCACTGCGGGGAAGCCGTCGCCGTACTCCTTGACGATGTTCTTCATCTCGATGGCAGCCATTGGATCAACCCTTCACTGCGCCGGAGGTGAGACCGGCAACGATTCTGCGCTGGAACAACAGGACGATGATGATGACGGGAATGGTGACGATGACCGACGCCGCGGCGAGCTGGGAGTACGGCGGGTTGAACGGGTCGGGACCCACGAAGAACGACATCTGAGCCGGCACCGTCCGCGAGGCAGTCGTGGACGTCAGTGAGATGGCGAGCACGAACTCGTTCCACGCGAAGAAGAACGTCAGGATCGCGGCGGTGAAGACTCCGGGCGCCGCGAGCGGGACGATCACCTTCCGGAAGGCCTGCCACGACGTGGCGCCGTCCACCTGCGCCGCCTGCTCCATCTCCCACGGGATCTCGCGGAAGAACGCCGACAGGGTCCAGATCGCCAACGGGAGGGTGAACGACATGTAGGGGATGATCAGGCCCGCCCAGGTGTTGAACAGGCCGAGGTTCCGCCAGAGGTCGAACAGGGGCCCGACGAGCGCCACCACCGGGAACATCGCGATGGCGAGCGCCACCGACAGGACCAGCCGCTTGCCCTTGAAATCGAGACGCGCGATCGCGTACGCCGCAAGGGTCGCGAAGATGACCGCCAGGAACGTGGAGATGAACGCGATCCCGAACGAGTTGCGCAGGGCCAGCAGGAAGTCGTGGCCCGCCGGGTTGTTGTAGTCCAGCAACGACTTGTAGTTGTCGATGGTCGCGTGCTTGGGCAGGAACTGCGGACTGCCGACGGTGGTCTCCGCGATGGACTTGAACGAGAGCGAGATGATCCACGCCACGGGCAACAGGCACCAGACCAGGATCGCAACGAAGCCGAACCAGTGCAGGGGCCCCATCTTCTGACGCATCAGCCTTCACCCCTCGCCGATGCCAGGTCGACCCGGAACAGCTTGACGATGCTGAACGCCAGCAGCAGCACCGCCGCGAACAGCAGCACCGACAGTGCCGAGCCCAGGCCGAGCTGCATCTGTTCGATGACCTGTCGATAGGTGAGGAACGACGAGGACTCGGTGTCCTGCGCACCCCTGGTCATGATGTAGATGTTGTCGAAGATCCGGAACGCGTCGAGGGCCCGGAACAGCACCGCGACCATGATCGCGGCCCGCATGTTCGGCAGGATCACCTTGTAGAGACGTTGCCACCAGGTAGCGCCGTCGACCTGGGCGGCCTCGAGCATGTCGTCGGAGATCTGCGACAGGCCGGCGAGCAGCAGCAGCGCCATGAACGGCGTCGTCTTCCAGATCTCCGCGACCATGATCGCGAACATCGCCGGCCAGTGCGAGCCGAACCAGTTGGTGTCCGGGCTGATCCATGGCAGCCACTGGAACCAGTCGTTGATGAAGCCGTTGTTGATGCTGAACGCGAACTGCCAGGCGAACGCCGAGACCACCGTGACGATCCCGTAGGGGATCAGGATCGCGGTGCGCATCAGGCCGCGTCCGACGATGATCCGGTGCATCACCATGGCGAACGCGAAGCCGATGACCAGCTCGACCGCCACCGTGAAGACCATGATGAGCACGGTGTTCCAGGTGTCCTTCCAGAACAACGAGTCCGTGAGCACCGTGCCGTAGTTGCTGAGACCGATGAACTCCTTCGCGTTGGGGTCGGTCAGCCGGTAGCGGAACAACGAGAGGTACAGCGCCTGGAACATCGGGTAGGCGGTGACCACGAGCATCACGACGACCGCCGGAGCCACCAGCCTTCGCCCGAGCCTGTTCTCGGCCGCGGCGCGGTCGCTGAGCTGGGCGCCGTGCTCCGGGGTGACCGGCTTGGCGGTCGGCGCTTCGGTGACGGGTCGTCATAGCAGTGTCTTCCCGTCTAGTACCTGCTCGCATGAAGTTCGCGGACTTCGCGGGGGTGCTCTGAGTTGACCGAGGCCGGTGGGTGCCAGGTGTTCTGCAGCGCGCTCGAGATGTCACTCCAGTAGCGGAGTGACCGACCGCGGTGCAGCAGCGTCGACGCTCTGCTGGAAGAGGGCCAGCAGCGCGGGCGGGTAGAGCTTCTGGAGCGGCGGGTACTGGTAGCCGGCGGCGCTCGCCGGCATGTTGCCGGTGAGCTCGGCGTTGATGCCCTGGTTCTTCGGGCTGACCAGGCACTTGGCGGCCTCGATGGCGTCGTCCACGTGGCTGCGAGTAGGCGCTGACCCCGATGCCGATGCCGCCGTACGGCGGCCGGGAGGCTTGCCCGGCCACGGTCTCCGGGTACCGGGTGTAGCCGATGTCCTTGGCGACGTCCGGCTGGGTCGAGTCGTAGTTGTGGAAGATGTACGTCCAGTTCACCATGAACGACGCCTGCGGGCGAGCCGAACGTCGATCCGGCGGTGCCCTCGTTCGACACCGACAGGTCCGGCGGCGCGGCACTCGAGTGCGCCAGCTTGTTGATGACGCCGGCCGCGTCGTCGCCGGCCGGTGAGTTCACGTCGATCGTGGCGTCGGCGCCCTTGTGCGCGTCGGAGATGACCTGTCCGCCGGCACCCGAGATGAGGGCGTTGATCCAGACGGAGTACCCCTCGTACTTGTTTGCCTGGACCCCGATCTGGCCGCCGTTCTTGGACGCGGTCGTGATGATCTGGTCCCACGTCACCGGCTTGTTCATGTCGATGCCGGCCTTCTGGACGAAGGACTTGCGGTACCAGAGCACCTGGGTGTTGGACCAGAACGGGAAGACCACGAGCTGGTTGTTCCAGGTGCCGGCCGCGACCGCGCCCTTGAACGACTGCTGCTTCAGCTGGTCCTGCACGTCCTGCGGGATCGGTGCCAGGAAGCCGGCGTTGCGAATCTCGGCCGTGAACGGCGGATCCAGGCTCATCAGGTCGATGCCCGAGTCGTGTGCGGCCAGCCGCCGAGCGAGCTGGACCCGCTGCTGGGTGGCGTCCTGTGGCAGCACCTGGGTGGCGATCTTGTACTGGTCGGTGCTGCAGTTCTTCGCGATGGCGGCCTGACCGCCGCTGTCGGGGTTGATGTACCAGGTCAACGTCGGCACGCCACCTGAGCTGCCACACGCGGTGAGGACTCCTGCTGCCAGACTCAGGGCAGCCAGCGGGCCCAAGACGCGACGTCGGGGAACGGTGAAAGCCGCCTCCCGAGATCGCTTGGGGACAGACATGACGCGCTCCCTCCACGAAAGTGAACTGCCTCACATGTAGTCCCATTCCGGGTCGCTGGCAAGACCTTGACTGCCTGCCGAGCGTGTGCCGAGCGCTATTGCCGGGCCCTGGGATGCACATTCGTGACCTCGGCCGCTACTGTGAGCGCTCTCACTTCACAACGGATCGTCCGGCACGTACCTGCCGGTGAAGGAGCGTCACCATGGCAACAGTCACGTTCGAGAAGGCCCAACGCTGGTATCCCGGCACCGACAGCCCGGCTGTCCCCGGCCTCGACCTCGAGATCCACGACGGGGAGTTCATGGTCCTCGTCGGACCCTCCGGCTGCGGCAAGTCCACGTCGCTCCGGATGCTCGCCGGCCTCGAGGAGGTCGACTCCGGCAGGGTCCTGATCGGCGACCGCGACGTCACCCACGTCCCTCCCAAGGACCGCGACATCGCGATGGTCTTCCAGAACTACGCGCTCTACCCCCACATGACAGTGTCGGACAACATGGCCTTCGCGCTGAAGATGGCGAAGGTGTCGACGGCGGAGCGCGAACGGCGGGTCCAGGAGGCGGCCCGGATCCTCGGGCTGGAGGAGTACCTCGAGCGCAAGCCCAAGGCCCTCTCCGGCGGCCAGCGTCAGCGGGTGGCGATGGGGCGCGCGATCGTGCGCAACCCGCAGGTCTTCTGCATGGACGAGCCGCTGTCCAACCTCGACGCCAAGATGCGGGTCCAGACCCGCACCGACATCGCCAAGCTGCAGGCCGACCTCGGCGTCACCACGGTCTACGTGACCCACGACCAGGTCGAGGCGATGACCATGGGCCACCGGGTCGCGGTGATGAGGCTCGGCGAGATCCAGCAGGTCGACATCCCGCTGAAGCTCTACGACAAGCCGGTCAACCTCTTCGTCGCGGGCTTCATCGGCTCGCCCCAGATGAACCTGATCGAGGCCCGAGCCGTCGACGGCAAGGCCCGGATCGGCCGGTACGACGTGCCGGTCGACCCCACGTCGGAGCAGAAGATGAGCGGGAACATCACGGTCGGCGTACGGCCCGAGGCATGGCGCCTGGTGTCCGCCGAGGACGGTGGGCTGCCGATCGACGTGACCGTGGTGGAGGAGCTCGGCGCCGACGGCTTCGTCTACGGCACCTGCGACGCTGAGGGGACGCCGGCCCACGTCATCGTCCGCGTCACCGCGCGCGGCACGGTCAGGCCCGGCGACCGGATCCACGTGACGACGGACCCGCGCCAGGTCCACGTCTTCGACACCGAGACCGGGGCCCGCATCTCCGACTGACGCGCCCGGGGGCCGGCCGCCGACCGGCGGCCGGCTCTCGTGGCGTCAGGCTCGCGCTGCGGTGCGCGTGATCGCGTCGACGAGGGTCTCGTAGACCTCGGGCGGGAGGTCGTGGCCCATCCCGTCGACGAGCAGCAGCTCGGCGCCGGGGATCGCAGAGGCGGTCGCGCGTCCTCCTGAGACGTGCACCATCGGGTCGGCGAGCCCGTGTACGACGAGGGTCGGCAGGTGCAGGCGGTGAAGGGCCGACGTCCGGTTGGGCTGGGTCAGGACCGCCATCATGTGGCGGAGTGCGCCGCTGCCGGAGAGCCCGCGGTCGAACGCCTCGCCCGCCAGCTCGCGCGTGCGCTCCTCGTGGCGGGCGAAGCCCGGTGATCCGATCATCCGCCACATCCGCACGCTGCTGTCGGCGTACGCCTCACGGCCCGCCTTGATCGGGCGCAGCATGGCCGGCATCAGCCGCGGGTGCTGCCAGCCGACGGAGCGCCGCCCGGTGGTCGACATGATGCTCGTCAACGAGCGCACCCGAGCGGGCTGCTCGATCGCCATGGTCTGCGCGATCATGCCGCCCATCGAGATGCCGACGATGTGGGCCGACGCGATCCCGAGGTGGTCCAGGAGGCCGAACGAGTCGTCCGCGAGGTCGTGCATCGAGTACGGCGCCCGCGTCCGGCGCCCGGCGAAGGCCTCGACCAGCATCCGGCGGGTCACCCGGCCCGGCGCCCGCGAGGAGCGGCCGACGTCGCGGTTGTCGAACCTGATCACGTAGTAGCCGTGGCGGGCGAGCATCGCGCAGAGGTCGGGGTCCCAGAAGATCATCTGGGTGGCGAGCCCCATCACCAGCAGCAGTGGCTGGTCGTCGGGGTCGCCGAAGGTCTGGTAGCAGAGCACCATTCCGGACGGCACCGGCGCGAACAGCTCCGGCGACACGGCGATGTCGGGGACCTGGGGGGTGGGGCCGGCGCTCACATCCGCACCGTATCCGAGGCCTGCGAGCGAAAAGTCGCCAGCGATCGGTGGAGAGTGCCACGACAGACGGGGGAGGACGTCGTACCGTCGATCCTCGTGGCCATCATGTCGGGTCGGCACGGCGTCGCCGACTTCCTCCTCCCCGAGGGGTACGCCGCTCCACGTGCGTCAGCGGTGCTGCGCGAGGCCAGCGTGGTCACCGAGGCCGGCCGGCTCGCCTGGTCGCGGCTCGGCAGGGTCGCCCACCCCCGGCCGTACGCCGGTCAGGGGGCGGTCCGCGACCTCGACCCCGTGGTGCTGGTGCCGGGCTTCCTGGCAGGTGACGCGAGCCTGGCCCTGATGGCCCGTGCCCTGCGCGAGCAGGGCCACCGCACCTACCGCTCCCACATCCGTGCCAACGTCGGCTGCACCGTCCAGGCCGCCGACGCCCTCGAGTCGCGGATCGCCTCGGTCGTCGCCCGCCGCGGCCGCCGGGTCCGGATCGTCGGCCACAGCCTCGGTGGCATGATCGCCCGCGGTCTCGCCGTACGCCGTCCCGACCTGGTCTCCGGCATCGTCACCCTGGGCAGTCCGATGCTCGCGCCGGGCGCTCACCACGCCTCGTTGGCCCGGAGCGTCGACGCGCTCGTGCGGCTGAGCCGTGCCGGTGTGCCAGGCCTGATGGCGCTCGAGTGCGTCGCCGGCGACTGCGCCCGGGCCAGCTTCGACGAGAGCCGCCGGCCGCTGCCGCCCGACGTCGCCTTCACCGCGGTGTACTCGCGACGCGACGGCATCGTCGACTGGCGGGCGTGCATCGACCCGCTCGCCGACCCCGTGGAGGTGCGCTCCTCGCACCTCGGGATGGCGGTGGACCCGACCGTGGTCAGCGCCGTACGCCGGGCCCTGGCAGAGCGCGGGTCGGAGGGCTCAGAGAACGGAGAAGGCGTCTAGCTTCTCGAACTGGTGCTCGCTGCTGACCAGGCGGACCGTGCCGCTGCGCGAGCGCATCACCAGCGACTGCGAGGTCGCCCCGTGGGCTCGGAAGTGCACGCCCTTCATCAGCTCGCCGTCGGTGATCCCGCTGGCGACGAAGAAGCAGTCGTCGCCGGTCACGAGGTCGTCGGTCGACAGCACGTGGTCGGGGTCGAGGTCGTGACCGGCGTCGAGCGCGCGCTGCCGCTCCTCGTCGTCCTTCGGCCACAGCCGCCCCTGGATCACACCGCCGACGCACTTCATGGCGCAGGCCGCGATGATCCCCTCGGGCGTCCCGCCGATGCCCAGCAGGAGGTCGATGCCGGTGTCGGGGCGGGCGGCCATGATGGCGCCGGCCACGTCTCCGTCGACGATGAACTTGATCCGCGCGCCCGTCGCCCGCACCTCGTCGGCGAGCTTCTCGTGGCGTGGCCGGTCGAGCATGACCACCGTGACGTCCTCGGGGTGGGAGTCCTTGGCCTTCGCGATCGCGTGGATGTTCTCGGCGACGGGGTTGCGGATGTCGACGACGTGGGCGGCCGCGGGGCCGGTGACCAGCTTCTCCATGTAGAACACCGCGGACGGGTCGTACATCGACCCGCGCGGTGCGACCGCCAGCACCGACACGGCGTTGTTCATGCCCTTCGCCGCCAGCGTGGTGCCGTCGATCGGGTCGACGGCGACGTCGCACTCGGGGCCGGTGCCGTCGCCGACCTCCTCGCCGTTGTAGAGCATCGGGGCGTTGTCCTTCTCGCCCTCGCCGATCACGACCACACCGCGCATCTGGACCGTGGCGATCATCGTCCGCATGGCATCGACGGCCACCCCGTCGGCGCCGTCCTTGTCACCCCGGCCCACCCAGCGGGCGGCGGCCAGGGCGGCGGCCTCGGTCACCCGCACGAGCTCGAGGGCCAGGTTGCGGTCCGGCGAGTCGGGCGCAGGTTCCAGGCTCTCGGTCATGGGCCGATGCTATCGGTCGGGGCGGGACCCGGCCTCGCTCACGGCGGGCCGAAGCCGTCCTTGAGGAGGATCTGCTTGCCGGCCTGACTGGTGACGAAGTTGATGAACGCCTGACCGAGCGAGGTGTTCTTCGACTGGACGAGGGTCACGATCGCGTAGGTCGCGGAGCCCTTGCTGGCGAAGAGCTGGGGTGAGTTGAGCTGCACCTTCAGGGTCTTGTTCATGTCCGCCTGGTTGGACGTCGAGAGCAGGTCCCCCGGGTCGCCGGCGAGCGCTTGCTGCGACAGGGTGGCCGACGGGCCGAACGTGAAGTTCACCGTGCTGCCGGAGTTCTGAGCCTCGAACTGCTGCGCGATCTGGGTGAACGCGGCCTTCAGCGACGAGTCGGCCAGCACCGTGATCGAGCTCGGCGCGTTGCGCTGGCCGCCCGGGCCCGTGCTGTCACTGCCGCCGCCGCACGCGGTCAGCGGGATCAGGGCGAGGAGGGCGGGCAGCAGGAGGAGGCGGTTCTTCGGGAGGATCTTCACGGGCGCTCCACGACGACGTTGGCGGACTGGGCGAGCACGATGGCGCGCACGCGCGGCTCGAGTCCCTCCGCGCTCCGGTACGACGCCAACAGGGGTGAGTATTCCCCACCCCCGGGGCGAGGCACCTCGCCTCAACCGGGTGATCTGCCGATCTGCGGATCAGCTGGTCAACCAGAGCGTGATCGCCGCTGCCAGCAGCGCGGGCGGCGTCAGGGCCAGCGAGACCCGGTGGTACGCCGCGCTGCCGGGCGCCGCGTCGTGCCGGGTGAGGGTGCGGCGCCAGAGCAGGTTGGCCAGCGAGCCGGTCCAGGTCAGCCCGCTGCCGATGTTGAGTCCGAGGAGTGCGGCCAGCACGGCGGTCGTGCCGAGCGGCGCGACCAGGGGCACGAGCAACAGGGTGGCCGAGAGGTTGGTCACGAGGTTGGCCAGCACCGTGGCGATCACCGCGATCAGCACGATCCCGCCGAGCGACAGCGAGTGGGGGAGCAGGTCCCCGACCGCCTCGCCGAGGAAGCCGACGGACATCCCGGCCACGACGATGCCGAGCGAGAGCACCCAGATCGCGAAGCCGGGATGGGCCGAGCGGACCAGGGCGTGTACCCCGAGCAGCCCGTTCCGGTAGCCCCAGACGGCGAGCACGACGGCGGCGGTCGCCGAGACCCACCAGGGCTGGCCCCCGAACGGTGAGACCGCGGCGAACCCGACCAGCATCAGCCCGACGACGACCAGCGGGAACGCCGGGAGCGGCTGAAGGGGGCTGTGGTCCGGCCGGGGCCCGCCGGTCAGCTCGCGCCGGAACAGCAGACGGAGTCCGACGTACTCCACGACGAGCACCACCGCGAGGACCGGTGCCATCCGGACCGCGAAGCCGGTGAAGGTGAGGTCGAGGTGCGGGAACGCCAGCAGGTTGGTCAGGTTGGAGACCGGCAGCAGGAGCGAGGCCGAGTTGGCCATCCGCAGGCAGGCGTAGGTGCCGGGCTCGGTGGGCACCGAGCGGGCCAGGCCGGCTGCGAGGACCACCGGAGTCAGCAGGACCACGGTCGCGTCGAGGCTGAGCACCGCGGTGACGACGGCCGCGAGCCCGAAGACCCCCGTGAACAGCAGCGCCGGCTTCCCACCGCTCCAGCGCCCCACACGCTGCGCGGCCGCGGCGAACAGCCCGGCTCGGGCACAGACGTCGGAGACCACGAGGATCGTCACCAGGAAGGCCACCACCGGCGCCAAGCTGGTGAGGGATGCGCGCACCTCGGCCGCGGTCAGCAGACCGGTCGCCAGCGTGATGCAGGCACAGGCCAGGCCGACGAGTGCCTCCACCCTTCCCGACGGGTGCACGAACGCCACCGCCAGCATGCCGCCGAGGGCCAGCACGACGACGATGTCCGAGGGGGGTGGCACGCGGGCAGCCTAGGTGTACCTGTGAAGATGGCCCGGTTGCAGGCCAGGCCAGGAAGAGGACGTCGGTGAGCGAGCAGCCCGGCCGCTATCAGCGGTCGCCGTCCGGCATGGTCGGTGCGCTGATCGTGACGGTCCTCGTGATCCTGGCCTTCGTGGGCTTCCGCGCCTTCGTCCGGTCCGACCCCGAGGTGAAGCCGGATCACGTGGACTACCGCGCCGAGGTGCGGTTCGCCCAGCAGGCCGGCGCCGACCTGGTCTACCCGGCGACCCTGCCGACGGGTTGGTACGCCACGAACCTCGACTACACGCCGGGGAAGCCGCCCGCGCTCGGGATCTCGATGCTGACCGCTTCGAACGAGTACGCCGGCTTCGAGCAGTCGCCGGCGTCGGCGGCCGAGCTGCTCACGACGTACGTCGACGCGAACCCGACCGCGGGTACACCGGTCACCCTGGACAGCGGGGTCGTTCGACGCTGGGACACCTGGACCGACTCCGGTGGCGACACCGCCCTGGTCGCGCCGTGGCACCACCAGACGCTCATGGTCTTCGGGTCGGCGACGCAGGCGGAGCTAGAGACCCTCGCCGGCTCGCTGACCTCGGACCCGCTCGCAGGCTAGGGCTACGCCGCCCACCCGGCGTAGCTCACGGCGGCCACACCCGGACGAGGACTCTGCCCACGATGGACCCCACCGGGACTGGCCCGAACGAGCGCGAGTCCACCGAGCCGAGGCGCTGGTCGCCGAGCAGGAACACCGATCCCGCCGGGACCCGTACCGGCCCGAAGAACGTCCCGTCGACCTGGGCCCGGTCGACGTACGGTTCGGGAACCGACTTCCCGTCGACCTTCAACACCCCGTCCGCGATCCCCACCGTCTGGCCACCGACGGCGGCCACGCGCTTGATGACCAGGTCACCGCTGGCGGGACTCCGGGCGACCACGACGTCCCCCGCCGACGGTTCGCGGGCGTGCGCGCCGAGCTTCTGCACGAGCACCTCGTCTCCCGTACGGAAGGTGGGCCTCATGGAGTCGGAGGAGACGCGCATCGGCTCCGCGACGAAGCGCAGGCTCACCATCACGAGGACGACGACCCCGAGCGTGAGCAGGATCGGGCGCAGCCTCACGTGGGGAGTGCGTCGCTCAGCGTCGACCCCAGGGGCCGCGCTCACCCCAGCACGCCGACGGCCCTGGCGGCAACGGCCAGGAGCCCGAGGCCCATCAGCGCGTTCGCGGTGACTCTGCGCGGGTTCGTCGGCAGGAGGGCGACGAGCATCACGAGCAGGGCCAGCTCCGCCAGCAGGCAGGTCAGGTCCAGGAGGCCCACCGGCTCGATGCTGGAGTGCGGGAAGACCGGTACGCCGTTGCCGGCGGCACCGGCCACCGGCAGATGCTCGACATGTCCTTCGTCGTGCGCGGGGAGGAACGGGAGCGCGGCGGTGCGGCTGACGACGTAGAGACAGACGAGCCCGGCGTTGGCTGCCACACCGACGAGAAGCCCCCTGGTCCCGAGTCCTCTCACCAGCGCCGCGCCGAGCGCGAGCTGGCCGATCCCCGCCAGCACGAAGAACGCCCCGAGCACCCATGCCTCGTGGAAGTGCTCAGGCGCCACCCAGAGGTGGATCAACCCCGCCACACCGGTGAGGATGACGCCGGCCGTCGCGTACTCGACGGCGCGCCCTGGTCCGGAGGCGTCCTGGTGCAGCTGCTGAGGCGGAGACGTCGGCATCGCCGGCCTCAGAGCGGTCCCTCGGGAAGTTTCTGGGCCGGTGCGGAGAAGGGGTCGTCGCTCGGGCGGTTCGGGTCGACGATCTCGAACTGTCCCATCATGTCGTGGTCCTCGTGGACGAGGTTGTGGCAGTGCTCCATGTACTTGCCGCGACCCTCGTCGAACTTGATCAGCAGTCGGACGGACTCGCCCTCCCCCAGGAAGACCACGTCCTTCGCCCCGCGCTCCTGCGGCTGGGGAGGGCGCCCGTTCCGGCTGAGGATCCGGAAGTCGATGAAGTGGATGTGGGCGGGGTGGTGCCACCCTCCGGACTCGTTGACGAGGGTCCACACCTCGACGTCGTTCGTCCGTGGACTCGCCAGGACCTTGGTGAAGTGGCTGGCGATGACGTCGTCCCACGTGCCGCCGTTGATGGTCCACTGGCCGTCGTCGCGGACGAACTGCATCGTCCGGTTCCTGACCGAGTCGCTCTCCTTGTTAGTCGTCGAGCGCCGCGTCGAGCCGCTTCCGTGCGCCGTCGAGCCACTCCTGGCACAGGGTCGCGAGCTTCTCGCCGCGCTCCCACAGGGCGAGACTCTCCTCGAGAGTCGTGCCTCCGGCCTCGAGCGCGCGCACCACCTCGATCAGCTCGGCGCGAGCCGCTTCGTAGCCCGGCTTCTCCTCAGACATGGTCCTCCTCGGGGGTGGGAGCGGGCTCGACCGCGGACGTCGTCGCCAGGACCCGCCCGTCGGTGAGCCGGATGCTCAGGTCGGCGCCGACCTCGGCCTGCGCGGTCGTCGCGAGGACCGAGCCGTCGGCGGCCTGGACGACGGCGTACCCGCGCTGGAGCGTGGCCAGCGGTGAGAGCGCTCGTGCGCGGGCGCTCTGGTGCGCGATGTCGTCGCCGGCGCGCGCGAGCGCGTGGGTCAGGACCCGGCGCGCCCGGTCGCGCAGGTCGGAGATCTCGACCCCCCGGGCGTCGACCAGGGTGCGGGGATCGGCCAGGACCGGTCGGGACCGCAGGTCGGCCAGAGCGCGCGACTCGTGGTCGACCAGCTGACGGACCAGTGCGCGGATCCGCTGGGTTGCCCAGTCGACGCCGCGCAGCTCCTCGGCCATGTCGGGGACCAGCAGCTTGGCCGCGTCGGTCGGCGTCGAGGCGCGCACGTCGGCGACCAGGTCGAGCAGGGGGGTGTCGGGCTCGTGGCCGATCGCGGACACGACCGGGGTGCGGGTGCCGGCCACCGCGCGGACCAGGGCCTCGTCACTGAACGGCAGCAGGTCCTCGACCGAGCCACCGCCGCGGGCCACGACGATCACGTCGACGTCGCCACGGTGGTCGAGCCGGGCGAGTGCGTCGATGACCTCGTTCGCGGCACGGGAGCCCTGCATGGCGGCGTACGCGGTCTCGAAGGTGACGCCGGGCCACCGCCGGCGGGCGTTCTCCACGACGTCGCGCTCCGCGGCGGAGCCCTGGGACGTGATCAGCCCGATGCAGCGGGGCAGGAAGGGCAGCGGCTTCTTCAGCCCGGGGTCGAACAGTCCCTCGGCCGCGAGCAGCTGGCGGCGACGCTCGAGCCGGGCGAGCAGCTCGCCGAGCCCGACCATCCGGATCTCGCGGGCGACCAGCGAGAGGGTGCCGCGGTTGGCGTAGTAGTCGGGCTTGGCGTGGATCACCACGCTGGCCCCCTCGACCAGCGGCGGATTGAGACTGTCGAAGAGGGTCCGCGCGCAGGTCACGGGGATCGAGATGTCGCCGGCCGAGTCGCGCATCGTCATGAACACCGTGCCGAGCCCGGGGCGGCGACTGATCTGCGCCATCTGCCCCTCGACCCACACCGGGCCGAGCCGGCCCACCCAGCCCGAGATGGCCAGGGCGATCTGTCGCACCGGCGCGGGCGCCGCGAGCGAGGTCTCCAGGGCCATGGCCGCGAGCGTAGGCCCTCCCGCCGACGCGGTAGCGCAGCCGGTCGCGGGTTCGGGCGCGAGACCGTCGTCCACCTAGACTCGCCGCATGAGTGTGGACCTCGGCATGCCGGTGCCCTCCGACCAGGGTGTGCGGCTCGCCGCGCCCCGGGGCTACTGCGCCGGCGTCGATCGCGCGGTGATCACGGTGGAGAAGGCGCTCGACCTGTACGGCGCGCCGGTCTACGTGCGCAAGCAGATCGTGCACAACAAGCACGTCGTCTCCGACCTAGAGTCGCGCGGTGCCGTCTTCGTCGAGGAGCTCGACGAGGTGCCCGAGGGGGCCACCGTCGTCTTCTCCGCCCACGGCGTCTCGCCCACGGTCCATGCCGAGGCCAAGGAGCGGGGACTCAAGACCATCGACGCGACCTGCCCGCTGGTGACCAAGGTGCACCACGAGGCGAAGCGGTTCGCCGGCGACGACTACGACATCCTGCTGATCGGGCACGCCGGCCACGAGGAGGTCGAGGGCACGTCAGGAGAGGCGCCCGAGCACATCCAGCTCGTGCAGGGGCCGGCCGACGTCGACTCGATCGTGGTCCGTGACCCTGCCAAGGTCGCCTGGCTCTCGCAGACCACACTGTCGGTCGACGAGACCCTCGAGACCGTCGACGCGATCCGCAAACGCTTCCCCGAGCTGCTCGACCCGCCCAGCGACGACATCTGCTACGCCACCCAGAACCGCCAGCTCGCCGTCAAGGAGATCGCCCACGACGCCGACCTGGTGATCGTGGTCGGGTCGGCGAACTCCTCGAACTCCGTGCGCCTCGCCGAGGTCGCGCTCGAGGCCGGCGCCAAGGCCGCCCACCGCGTCGACGACGCCAGCGAGATCGACGAGGCCTGGCTCGAGGGCGTCGACCACGTGAGTGTGACCTCCGGTGCCAGCGTGCCCGAAGCCCTGGTGGACGGCGTCCTCTCCTACCTGACCGAGCGGGGCTACCCCGACGCCGAGGCGGTGCACAGCGCCGAGGAGTCGCTCATCTTCGCCCTGCCTCCGGAGCTGCGGCGAGACCTGCGGGCTGCGGCACAGAACTGACGGCGCTCGTCGGTCGAGCCTGTCGAGACCACGGAGGCGGCCTGACGGCGGCGGTCTCGTCGCGCGGTCACGACCTCGCAGGCTCGGTCGTGCGCGCGACCTGCGCCACGCTCCCGCGCTCACGCCGCCCCCTCCTCCGTCGGGGCCGGCTACGCGGTCGGTCCCAGACCACGGACGCCGCCTGACGGCGGCGGTCTCGTCGCGCGGTCACGACCTCGCAGGCTCGGTCGTGCGCGCACTCGACGCTCCCGCGCTCACGCCGCCCCCTCCTCCGTCGGGGCCGGCTACGCGGTCGGGCCAGACGACGTACCGGTAGAGCAGGAAGTTGGCCACGACGCTCCCGCCCAGCGCAACCACCTTGGCGGCCATCAGCGGCAAGGCCACGACATCGTGCACGGCGTGGATCAGCAGCGGCTGGAGCACCCACATCGTCGCGCCGTTCGACGCGACGAACAGGAAGGCCTGGCGCATTGTGATCCGGGAGGCGCCGAAGGTGTGGCGGCCGTTGACCAGGAAGCTGAAGGTCATCCCGGCCGAGGTCGAGACGAAGTTCGCCAGCACGATCCCGAGCGGTGCGTTGAGCAGCCAGAAGAGCGCCAGGTCGATCAGGGTGTTGCAGACGCCCACGGCGAGGAAGCGGACGACCGTACGCGGGATCATGCGCACGACGCCTTGTCGCCGACTGCGGTCATACGGTTCACGGTGACATCCGCGCGGGCCTGATGTGGGGCGAATGGGAGAACTGGCAGGCAGGCTTGCTGAGTCATGCACCGAGTAGTACGTCGCTCACCTGCGGCTCCGCTGCGACGGGCCTGTGAGCACCCTGCGAGACGTCCCTAGACTCGGGCGCGTGGCCCGCTACGTCGACGTGCATCCGGACAACCCCCAGCCCCGGCTGATCAAGCAGGTCGCCGACGCCGTGCGCGACGACGACGCCCTCATCGCCTACCCCACCGACTCCGGCTACGCGCTCGGCACCCGGATGGGCAACCGCGAGGGGCGCGAGCGGATCCTGGCGATCCGCGACCTCGACGACAAGCACCACTTCACGCTGATGTGCTCCGACTTCGCCCAGCTCGGCCAGTTCGCCCAGATCTCCAACAGCGTCTTCCGCGCGATCCGCGCCGCCACCCCCGGTCCCTACACGTTCATCCTTCCCGCCACCGGCGAGGTGCCGCGCCGGCTGCTGCACCCGAAGAAGCGCACGATCGGGGTGCGGATCCCCGACCATGCCGTCTGCCACGCGCTGCTCACCGAGCTCGGCGAGCCGTTGGTGACGAGCTCGCTGATCCTGCCGGGGGAGACCGAGCCGCGGGCGCTGGGCTGGGAGATCAAGGAGGAGCTCGACCAGGTGGTCGACCTGGTGGTCGAGGCCGGCGAGACGTTGGCCGAGCCGACCACGGTCGTGGACTGGTCCGAGGGCTACCCCGAGATCGTCCGGAAGGGCGCAGGCGACATCAGCCGCTTCGAGGAGTGAGCCCGGTCAGTGAGCCGGGTCAGTGCGCCGGGCCACTGACGGAGCCGCGCTGACGCGCGAGCAGGGTCAGCAGGCACACGGCGTACCCGGCGAAGAGGGCGAGACTGTGGTGGGCGAGGCCGGTGATGACCGCCTGGACGACGCCGTCGTGCGCGGTGGCGATCACCTGGGGGCCGTTGAGGGCGACGAGCACCATCGTGCCGAACATCAGCAGTGGCGGGAGCACTCCGACCGTGAAGAAGTCGCGCGGCCGCACCATCAGCGCCGCGCCGAGGCACACCACCACGAAGCAGAGGTCGAAGAACAGTCGCAGGTGCCCGACCATCAAGACCTCGGCCGCCGCCACCGTGAGCGCCACCGCGCTCGCGAGCACCGCCACCTCGCTGCCGCGGGTGTCGCCCTCCCACTGAGGCCGGGTCTGGTGGGAGCTCCGGGACACCGGGGGGTGACCGACGTGGGCGCGGCCGGCGATCACTCGTCGTCACCGTCCTCCCGGCGGTCGCGGGTCGCTGCGAGGACCGCGCAGCGGTGGAGGCGGGCCTGCGCTCGTACGTCGCGGCGGCGGCCCGGATGGGCTCGCGGCGTACGCACGGTGTGGCGGTGCGCGCACAGTGCCAGACCGACGCGCGCTCTCGCTTCGCTCACGGACCCACCGTATGCTCGGCCGCCTCCTCGTCGTCCGCGGCGCGCCGAGGCAGCGGATGCACCGAACCAACGGCGCGCACGGCCGTCTCGACCTGCCGTGGCGACTCGAGGACGTCGTCGGTGGCGTCGAGCTCCTCGAACCGCCGGGCGGCGACCAGGACCCGCGACTCCCACGACCCGACGGTCTGGTTGTAGGCGGCGACGGCTGTGTCGAGGGAGCGGCCGAGCTTCCCGAGGTGGGCGCCCATGGTGCGCAGACGTTCGTGGAGGTCGCGCCCGACCCGGTGGATCTCGCGTGCCTGGTCCGCCAGGGACTCGTGGCGCCAGCCGTGGGCGACCGTGCGGAGCAGCGCGATCAGCGTGGTGGGACTCGCCAGCACGACGCCGCGCTCCGCGGCGTACTCGATGAGAGAGCCGTCGGCGTCGAGGCCGGCCGCCAGGAACGACTCGGCCGGCAGGAAGAGCACGACGAACTCCGGTGTCTCCGGCAGTGAGCGCCAGTAGCGCTTGGAGCCCAGGAGCTCGATGTGGCCGCGTAGTTGGCGCGCGTGACGGGCCAGATGCGCCTCGCGGTGGTCGGGGTCGTCGCTCGAGGTGGCGTCGAGGAAGGCGTCGAGCGGGACCTTGGCGTCGACCACCACGCTGCGGCCGCCTGCCAACCGGACCACCAGGTCGGGGCGTTGGCTGCCGTCGGCGAGATGGACCTGCTCCTCGAAGTCGCAGCGGTCGACGAGGCCTGCGAGCTCGACGGCCCGCCGCAGGTGGAGCTCACCCCACCGGCCGCGGACCTGGGGGCGGCGCAGTGCGGTGGAGAGGCTCTGCGTCTCGCGCCGCAGTCCGTCAGCGGTATGGCGCATGTCGAGCACCTGCTGGTGGAGCTCGCCCTGCCAGGTCGCGCGTGCGTGCTCGAAGTCCTGCAGCTGGTCGCTGAGCCGGTCGAGGCCCTGCATGACCTCGGCTCGGTCGACCATGCCGTGCCCCAGCCCTCCGACGTACGACGGCCGGGAGCGCGCCCAGAACACGCCCACCAGCGCCCCCACCGCGAGCCCCACGAGCAGCATCATCAGCTCCGACATCACGTTCATACGGCCACGGTCCCAGGGACCACCGACAACACTGGTTACCGTGAGCCCCATGAGGCACAGGATGGGTACGGGAGTCGTGGCGGTCGGGGCGTGTCTGCTCCTGTCGGGGTGCTTCGGCTCGAGCTCGCCCCAGCCGACCGCGGCCCACACCCGCACGGCCCATCCGTCGGTGACGGGCTCGCCGACCGATGGGCCGTCGAGCACGCCGACCAGCCCCGCGACGTCCGCCCCGACGACCGCCCCGACCACCGGGTCGACCCCCGGCACCTCCGCGCTCAGCTTCACCCCGAAGTCCGACGGCCGGCACTCCCACACCTGCTTCGCGATCACCGGCAGCGACCCGGTCGACTACGTCTACTACCCCGTGATGGTCAAGGCGTCCTCGCCGACGACCCTCGACAGCGCAGCGGTGACGTACGCCGACGGCGTCCAGGTGGCCGGGGCGTGGGTGGCGCCAGCCGCGTCCACGGGCGGCACGGGGGTCGTCGAGGGCTGGCCAGCACCCGCGATCCTCGCCCAGGGCAGCAGCATCCAGTGGAACAAGCGGGTCCCGGCCACCGGAGCGACGCTCGACCCGGCGACCGGCTGGTACAACGTCTTCCTGCACCTGCGCGTCTACCCCGACGCCCTTCCGCTCCACACCGACGGCGTCGTCCTGACCTACCACCAGACGGGCGATCCCGAGACGGTGACCTGGGTCGACCACCTCACCTTCCAGACGAAGTGCTGACAGTCAGTCGCCGAGGTCGACCACGACCGGCGCGTGGTCGGAGGCACCCTGCCCGGCCCGCTCCTCACGGTCGATGAACGCGCCGGTAACGCGCGGCGCCAGCGAGGGCGTGGCCAGGACGAAGTCGATCTTCAGACCGCGGTCGCGCTCGAACCGCTGGCGGTAGTAGTCCCAGTAGGTGTAGCCGGGCGCGTAGGCGCGGGTCACCTCGGCGTACCCGTCGTCGAGGAAGGCCTGGAACGCAGCCCGCTCCTGCGGCGTGACGTGCGTGGAGTTCTTGAACTGAGCCGGGTCGAACACGTCGTCGTCGGTCGGACAGATGTTCCAGTCGCCGACCAGGGCCGTCTCGGAGCCCATCCAGGCACCGGCGGCTTCGCGGAGCCGGGCGAGCCAGTCGAGCTTGTAGACGTAGTGGGGGTCGTCTGGCTTGCGGCCGTTGGGGACGTAGAGCGACCAGATCCGTACGCCGCCGCAGGTCGCGCCGAGGGCACGCGACTCGGCCGCCAGCGGCTCGCCGTACCCCGGCATGCCCTCGAAGCCGACGGTCACGTCGTCCAACCCGATCCGGCTGACGATCGCGACGCCGTTCCACTGGTTGGTGCCGGCGGCGGCGACGTCGTAGCCCGCTGCCTGGAGACCCATCAGGGGCAGCTGGTCCTCGCGGGCCTTCGTCTCCTGAAGCGCGAGCACGTCGATGTCGTGCCGCTGGAGGAGCGCCTCGACGCGCTCGATGCGCGAGCGGAGGGAGTTGACGTTCCACGTGGCGATCCGCATCCGCCCACCCTAGGGCCGCTCCGGAGGGCTGCCCGCGCGGTGCCGATGGTCGTAGCACCACCGTCCCATGGTTTCTCGGACCGCGTTCACGACAGGCTGATGCCGTACCGAAAAGCACCCCCACAAACGATTCCCCCAGGAGCACACCATGAAGCGCATCACCTACCTCGCCGCCGCGGGAGCCCTCGTGGCCACGTCGGGCCTCGGCGTCTATGCGGCCAACGCCGCCACCTCCGACGACCCGGCTGCCCATGTGCAGACCGCGCATCGCCACGGCGCCGACGACCCGGCCGGACACCACCGCCACCACGGCGCCGACGACCCGGCGGGGCACCACCGCACGGCCACCCAGGTCCGGCACCACAGCCACGCGGCCAACGAGCCCGGCGACGACAACGGTGGCCAGGGCGAGCCGGAGCCCGGCGACGACAACGGCGGCGTGAACAACGCCCCCGAGCCCGGCGACGACAACGGCGGCGCCAACGAGCCCGGTGACGACCACGGCGGCGTGAACAACGCCCCCGAGCCCGGCGACGACAACGGTGGCGCCAACGAGCCCGGCGACGACAACGGCGGCGCCAACAACGCCCCCGAGCCCGGCGACGACAACGGTGGCGCCAACGAGCCCGGCGACGACAACGGCGGCGTGAACAACGCCCCCGAGCCCGGCGACGACAACGGCGGCCACCACGGTGGCGACGACAACGGCGGCCACGGCGGCCACGGCAGCGACGACTGATCCTCCATCCACCCCCCGCACGGCGACGCCCGGCTCCCCCCAACGAGCCGGGCGTCGCTACGTCGTACTGCTTGGATCTCCCCATGAGACGCACCGTGATCGTGATGCTGGTGGTCGCGATCGCCCTCGACGTGGCGTACTGGTCGATCTGGTTCACGCAGCGCGACTGGCTGGCCAGCGAGCACACGCAGGCCTACTACGACTTCGAGAACGCCTTCCCCCTCGCCGACCTCTGGCTGGGGGTCGCCTGCGTGCTGGCGCTCGTGACGTTGGTACGACGTCGCCCGAGCGCGCTGCTCTGGCTGATCGCGACCGGCGCCGCCGGCCTCTATCTCGGCTCCATGGACCTGCTCTACGACCTCGAGCACGGGATCTTCGGCAAGGGCGGCGGTGGGGCCTTCGAGGCGGTGATCGTCGCGGTCACCTGGGTCTTCTCGATCACGGTGCTGCGCTTCGCCTGGACCCGGCGCGCGGAACTTCTTGCCGGCACGGGCTGAGGCGGGCCGCAGGGATTCGGAGGCCCGCCCCCCTCTCCGTAGACTCGCCGAACGTGGCTCTCACCATCGGCATCGTCGGTCTCCCCAACGCGGGCAAGTCCACGCTGTTCAACGCGCTGACCAAGAACGACGTACTCGCGGCGAACTATCCGTTCGCGACGATCGAGCCCAACGTGGGCGTCGTCGGCGTTCCCGACGAGCGGCTCCAGCCGCTCTCCGAGCTCTTCGGCTCGGCCAAGATCCTGCCTGCGACGGTGGAGTTCGTGGACATCGCCGGCATCGTGCGCGGGGCATCGGAGGGCGAGGGGCTGGGCAACAAGTTCCTCTCCCACATCCGCGAGTCCGCGGCCATCTGTCAGGTCACCCGGGTCTTCCGTGACGAAGACGTCACCCACGTCGACGGTGAGGTGAACCCGGAGTCCGACCTCGGCACGATCCAGACCGAGCTGATCCTGGCCGACCTGCAGACCGTCGAGAAGGCGATCCCTCGGCTGGAGAAGGAGGCGCGCGGCAACAAGTCGGCGGCCGCCAACCTCGACGCCGCCCGCGAGACGCTCGCCGCGCTCGAGGCCGGGACCCCGGTCATCAACACCTCGATCGACCGCACCCTGATCCGTGAGCTGTCGCTGCTCACCGCAAAGCCGTTCATCTACGTCTTCAACTGTGACGCCGACGAGCTGGGCGACGACGACCTGAAGAAGAAGATGCAGGACCTCGTCGCACCGTCCGAGGCGATCTTCCTCGATGCGAAGTTCGAGTCCGAGCTGGTCGAGCTCGACGACGACGCGGAGGCCCACGAGATGCTCCATGAGATGGGCATCGAGGAGTCCGGCCTCGACCAGCTCGCCCGGGTCGGCTTCGACACCCTCGGCCTGCAGACCTACCTGACCGCCGGCCCCAAGGAGACACGGGCGTGGACGATCAGGAAGGGTGCCACCGCCCCCGAGGCCGCCGGCGTCATCCACACCGACTTCCAGCGCGGCTTCATCAAGGCCGAGATCGTGTCGTACGACGACCTCCTCACGGCCGGCTCGATGCAGAAGGCCAAGGAGGCCGGTCGGGTACGCATGGAGGGCAAGGACTACGTCATGCACGACGGTGACGTGGTCGAGTTCCGCTTCAACGTGTGAACCGAAGAGATTCCGCAGGTCGGGCTGACGCGGTGCCAAGCGTTGCCACGTTGCGACCGGTTTGGGCTCATGGCGCCCGCCCCCAGACCCGAGTAGCGTGCAAAGGCGACCCCGCCCAAGACGGCGACGGGGACAGCTCGGGCAGAGCCGATCACCTACGTGAAGGACTCCCGATGCCAAAGCTGATTGCCACCCACGAAGTCGACGACGTTGCCCACTGGCTGTCGTCTCCCAAGCGCGAGGAGGTCTTCGCTTCGGTCGCGAGCAACATCAGCACGTTCGTGGACCCCAGCAGGCCGAACCACGTCGGTCTCAGCATGGACGTCGCCGACATGGCGGCGTTCGAGGTCGTGATGCAAAGCGAGGCCGGCGCGGCCGCCATGGCGTACGACGGAGTACATCCGGACACCCTCGCGGTCTACGTCGAGGGCTGACCCGACCTGCGGCCTGTCGCGGTCGAGTGATGCAGGTGAGATCGCGCCGCACCGGCGAAGTGACTCTCAGCGATAGGTGCGCTCGATCCCTGGGGAGAGTTCGGATCGTTGCGCGACCTTGTAGGTCGTAGCAGACGAGTACCTGGTCTGGGGCTTCGGCAGCGACGGTCGGGACAGCCAGGTCAGGCCCCGGCTGTACGCCATGCGGACGACCGGAGCCGCTGCTGCGGACCGACTTGGCCTCGAAGGTCGTCGCGGGTGGTCTGTGTCTGCCAGTATCCGGCGTCAAGGGTCGGGTTGATTCTCCGCACGAACACGCTGCGGGCTGTCTCGTTGGGACTCGGTTGGTACGACGACCGGAGAGGCTTTGACCATGTCCATGGATGGGGTACCGACACGGACGTCGATGGAGGGGGCTGGGTTCTACAACCAGCACTCGTCGGCCCAGGCAGCGGGGATCGACCGGATGTTGTCGCTGCTGGAACAGGCGGCCGCGGAGGTTCCGGTCGGCGAGGAGGTCGTTGTTCTCGCCGACTATGGGGCATCGCAGGGCCGCAACTCGATGGCACCCATGCGCGTCGCCATTGAGGCAGTCCGTGCCCGGTGCGGTGCCGACAAGCCGGCGTTGGTCTTCCATACCGACTTGCCCTCGAACGACTTCACCTCGCTGTTCCACGCGCTGGACGACGACCCGAACAGCTACCTGAGTGGGTCCCCAGGGGTGTACGCCGCAGCGGTCGGTCGCTCCTTCTTCGGAACGGTCCTGCCTCCCGGGCACGTGCATCTGGGCTGGAACTCGTGGGCGGTGCACTGGCTGAGCCAGAAGTCTGTCGATGCACCCGACCAGGTCACTCCTACCCTGAGCGCGGTTCCTGCGGTGCGCACGGCCGCGTCACGTCAGTCCGCGCGCGACTGGAGCGGCTTCTTGGAGTCACGGTCGTCGGAGTTGCGCGACGGCGGCAAACTGCTGTGCCTGGTGATCATCAGCACGGGTCGACCGGTGAACTCCGACCTGCTGTGGACGCACCTGTGGGAATCGATCCTCGAGCTCGGCAGGGAGGGGAAGTTCACCGAAGCCGAACAGCTGCAGATCACTGTCCCGATCTGGTACCGGTCGATGGCTGAGCTGAGCGCACCGTTTGGGTCCGAGGGTCAGTACGCAGGACTTCGCCTGCAGCACCTCGAGGCGACCACAGCGCCGGACCCGTTCTGGGACTCCTTTGAACAGACGGGAGACTCAAAGGCGTTCGGCACCGCGTGGGCGAACACCATGCGCGCGATTTCTGCCCCGACGCTTCTCGGTGTCCTCAGCCCGGACCGTGGTGGTCTTGTCGACGAGGTATTTCAACGTTATGCAGTGCGGATCGCCGCATCGCCGATGAAGTACGACTGGGACCTCGCCGCCGTCGTCATGTCGAAGGCCCCATGAGACTGCTCTTGGGCGCGCGTGCCGCCGCATGGCTGTCGCCGAGCAGCAGTGTCCGCACACATCCGCTCACGGGCATGTGACTTTCTGTGTCGAATGGCCTGGAAGCCGGCGAGCCGAGCACCAGTTGACCGCCTAGGTCTGGGCCCTCGAGCTTGTTGAGTTCGCGGACAACCACGCCACCTTGCGGGCCTGGGCGATCGAGGGGACCGGCTGGCACGGCGCTGGCTTGAGCCGGCACCTGCTGGAGACCTCGGAGATCGTCATCGAGTTGGACCACCCGAAGCGGACGGCGCGCCGCAACGGCGCGAAGTCCGACCCGCTCGATGCGATCCGTGCCGCTCGTGAGGCGATGGCGCGACCGCGGTGGTGGACTCCCCGCCGCGGTGGCGAACGCCAAGCCCTGTCGGTGCTGTTGGATGCTCGCCGCTCCGCGATCAATGCCTCCACCGAGCGCAGGCTTGCTCGCCGCGAAGTGACGCACCTGGGGAGCGGCGCTCGCTCCCGGTGGAATGACGCGGCTGGGCCTGGACGAAGGCGGCGCGGTGTTGGCATGTATCGCCAGGTGGTGGTCTGCGCCCGCGTTGCGTGGGGCGTTCACATGGACTTCGCTGCTCAGGCTGCGACGCCTCCGAAAGACCGGTCGACTCTCCGCGGTCACACGACACTCTCGGCTGCGCTATCGGAATCACCCACCCACGTGTGGTCAGCTAACACGGTCACAGCCGGGGTATCGGCCGTAGGCTCGTGCCTCGTCGACGAGAGGGCGTCCGTGAACTGCGAAGCGTGCGGGACCGTCAACGAGGCAGGGCGCAAGTTCTGCATGGAGTGCGGTTCTGCGCTGGCGCGCGTGTGTCCCGTGTGCGGGGCGGCGAACCCGGCGGCCGGCAAGTTCTGCGGTGAGTGCGGAAGCGCCTTGGCTGTCGCCGATGCAGGATCGATGCCGGACGTCGACGCGAGCACCAGCGGGCCGACGGCGCCCATGGAGCGGCGGCTGGTGTCGGTGCTCTTCCTCGATCTGGTCGGGTTTACCACGTTGTCGGAGCAGCGAGACCCGGAGGACATGCGCGCGCTCCTCGACTCTTATTTCGAGACCACGCAGACGGTGATCGGACGGCACGGCGGCGTGGTGGAGAAGTTCATCGGCGACGCAGTGATGGCGGTGTGGGGCACCCCGGTGACGCACGAAGACGATGCCGAGCGCGCCGTTCGGGCTGGCCTCGAGCTGGTCGATGCCGTAGTCGACCTGGGCGACTCGGTCGGTGCGGCTCTTCGGGCACGGTGCGGGGTGCTCACTGGTGAGGCCGCCACGGCCCGAGCTGTCGACCACCAAGGCATGGTCACCGGCGACATGGTCAACACCGCGGCGCGGCTGCAGTCGGCAGCCGACCCGGGGTGCGTGCTGGTCGGTGAGGCGACCGTCCGAGCGGCGTCCGGTGCGATCGCGTTCGAGAGCGCCGGCGAGCTGACGCTGAAGGGCAAGGGAGAGCCCGTCCGTGCCTGGCGCGCGTTGCGCGTGGTGGCCCAGCGGCTCGGTGTGAACCGAATGGCGGTTGAGCCGCCGTTCGTCGGTCGGGCCGAAGAGGTGCGGATGCTCAAAGAGCTGCTGCACGCAACGGGCCGCGAGGGCAGGGCGCGTGCTGTGTCGGTGATCGGGATCGGCGGGATCGGCAAGTCACGCCTGGCGTGGGAGCTGCTGAAGTATGTCGACGGGCTGGCCGAGACCGTCTGGTGGCACCGTGGCCGATGCCCCTCGTACGGCGACGGGGTCACGTTCTGGGCGCTGGGCGAGATGGTGCGGATGCGGGCTGGGATCGCCGAGACCGACCCGCTCGGGCTGTCGCGAGCCAAGCTCGCCGCATCCGTGGCCCAGCACGTGTCGGCCGAGGAGGAGCGTCGTTGGCTCGAGCCGAGGCTGGCGTTCCTGCTGGGCATGGGCGAACGTCCGGCCGGTGGGCACGATGAGCTGTTCGCCGCCTGGCGAACGTTCTTCGAGCGGATCAGCGAGGCCGGCACGGTCGCTCTGGTGTTCGAGGACCTTCAGTGGGCAGACGCCGGCCTCCTGGACTTCATCGAGTCGCTCATGGAGTGGTCGCGAAGCAAGCCGATCCTCATCGTCACGCTCGCACGCCCCGAGCTCACGGACCGCAGGCCGACGTGGGGCGCGGGCACGCGCAACTTCTTGGCACTGCACCTCGAGCCCCTTCCCGACGACGTGATGACCGAGCTCGTGTGCGGGATGGTTCCAGACGCCGCAGCGGGCGCGGTGTCACGGATCGTGACCCGCGCCGAGGGCATGCCCTTGTACGCCGTGGAGATGATCCGGATGCTGGCCGACCGAGGCGTGCTGCGCTTGGGGGACGGTACCTACGAGCTCGTCGGCGACCTTGGCGAGCTGCAGGTTCCGGAGACGCTCCACGCGCTGGTTGCTTCACGCTTGGACGATTTGGGCACTGAGGACAGAGCGTTGCTACAGGACGCAGCCGTGCTCGGCAAGAGCTTCACGCTGGAAGCACTGTCCGCGGTGACGGGCACTCCCACCGCCGTGCTCGAACCAAGGTTGCACGACCTGACGCGTCGTGAGTTCCTGGTGCACGAGGCCGACCCAAGGTCACCAGAACGCGGGCAGTACGCGTTCCTGCAAGCCATCATTCGTGAGGTCGCCTACGGCATGCTCGCGAAGGCCACCCGGCGCAGCGCGCACCTCGCGGTGGCCCACCACCTGGAATCGGCGGACGACGGCGAACTCGCGGGGGCGGTCGCCGCGCACTACCTCGAGGCGCTGCGCGCGACTCCCGCCGGACCCGACGCCGACGCGTTGACGGCCCGGGCCCGCGACTGGCTGCAGCAGGCCACCGAACGAGCGACGTCCCTGGGGTCACCGGAGCAGGCGCTGGTGTTCGCCGAGCAGGCGTTGCAGATCTCCCCGACCAGCCACCAACGGGCAGATCTGCTGCAGCAGGCCGCCCGCGCCGCTCAGGACGCCCTGCAGTACGACCGCCGGCTCGACTACGGCCGGGAGGCGGTCGACGTACTTCGCGAGACCGGAGACGCGACCGCCGAAGTGGTGGCGATGGGCATCCTCGGCGAGGCCCTGGGCGACATGGACCTGGTCCCCGAGATGCGTGCCCTGGTCGCGGCCATGGGCGAAAGGCTGGGCGACTCCGGGGACGTGCTCGCTCGCGCCTGCTACGACTACGTCTTGGGCATCCTCGCCTACTTCGACGGCGACTTCGAGGCATCCCTGGCCCGCGTCGACCACGCGCTGGCGGGCTTCGAGCGATCCGGGGCATGGGACCAGTTCCATCGCGTGATGTCGATCCGTCCCGCGGTGCTGCGCATCCTCGGACGGGGCCGGGAGTCAATGGTGCTGATGCGCGGGTTGCTGGCGGTCGCCGACGAGGAGAACGACCTGCGGACCGTGGCCACGGTACGGGTCGGGCTGTCGCTCGAGGCTGAGGAGTGGACCGAGGCGTTCGCGCAGTCCCTGGAGGCCGCGGCGGTCGCCCGGCGAGGCGGTCTTGGCGGCTCCGAGATGACGGCCTCCGCCAACGCGGTGGAGTTCGCCGTGGAGATCGGCGCCTGGCCACAGGCCGACGAGCTCCTCGCCGAGCTGCAGGGCCGACCGGCACTTCCGGAGAACGTGGCCGAACCCCTGCGGCTCGACATCGCGCTGCTGGCGGCGTACCGCGGGGACCAGTCCCTGGCTCGAGCCACCCTGGACCAGTTGGCCAGGCCCGGTACCCAGGACGGTGACCGTTCGATGCGTGCCTGGCACGGCCGGGTCCGTGCGGTCGTCCAACTGACCGCCGGAGACCTGGTGGGCGCCTACGAGGAAGCCATGGCCGCCATCGACCTGGAGCCGTTGGGGATCAACAGTGGGATGGCCGCCTGGTGCGCGGCGCGAGCCGCCTTGTGGCTGGGGGACGCAACCAGGGCCCGGGCCGCGCTAGAGGCGATGCCGCCGGACCACCGGCGCTGGGCCACCGCGGCCAGGCGGGCGGTCGAGGCGGGTATCGCCGCCCTGGAGGGCAACGCCGCCGAGGCGGCGAACGCCTACGACACTCTGCTGGCCGCTCGGCTCGCAGTCGGCGACCCGTTCACCCACGCCCTCATGGCCCTCGACGCGGCAGCCGTGTTGCCCGAGGAACTGGTGCCCGAAGGCGCCGTCGATACCGCTCGCACGTACTTGGAGGGACTTGGTGCGCAGGGGCTGCTCAATCAGTTGGCGCGCGTCGACATCCGGGCCTGAGTAGCCCACGGACCCGTGCAATCGGCCACGCACTGCAACGGCATAAGTGATCGGGAACCGAGCCCCACGCTGGGGACGTTGGCGGTCGACCTTGACCGCATGACCACGATGTCGCCCCGGCCGCGATGAGCCCAGACGCGTAGGAGTGTCGATTCTGCAGCGATCCGTGGGGAGACTGCGCGACCAGAAGGCCAGCGACACGGCTGAGGAGGATGCCATCTGAAACTCGAAGCCCACCGACTGTCGAGTCGTGCTGCTGGACGCCGAATGAAAGTGGTGCCGTGACCAAAGCCCCTGCCGCTGCGCCGCAACGTGTGGGCATGCTCGAACCTGACAGACCCCCGCCGGACGGTGACCTATCGGCGCTCTCCCCAGAGGCCCTTCGATCAGCGGGGTTGCACCGCACAGCCCGTCTCGCATCTCGCGGGACGGGCTGCTGTGAAGGGAAGTTTCGGGGTATGCGGGCACCATGGACGGAGCCCGCCGCAAAGTGCGGGGGACGCTTCGACGGGCTCCGCGCAATGGATCGCGCCCCGTCGCTGCTCGAGAGGGGGGCGCCGGCCCTCGGATCCACACGCGCCGGTCTGATCTCCGAAGGCGTCATCGGAGACTACGACTCGTGGGGCTCTCTCCCCACACCCCCATAGGTGTGATAGCGACACCCGAGGAACGCGCCAGGCTCGAGGGATCGTAGGACCGGAACTTGGTGATGCGTCCGTGCACACGTGACGACGCCCGCTGGAGTCTCGGGTCTCTAGCGGGCGTCGCGTTTGCCACCCCCCGGCCGTCTGTGCGGCGGCGCTGGCAACCCGAGACTAGGACGCGCGAATGGGTCTTGGCTACGGGCGAATTGGCCCGGCCCGCTGGGTGAGCACCGTCACGCCATGACCTGTTCGAATGCCCGCCCGCGGCGGACGCGCGCCAGTTACCTTCCTCCAGGCTGCTGGCGCCAGGGGTCCCCGCACCGGGCGCCAGCAGCCTTCCAGCGAGGGAGAAGCCCGCCAGCGCTTTGGGACGCCAGCGGGCTTCGGATCGAGCGTAGGTCGGACATGAGTGCGCCCCGCCGCCCAGGTCGAAGTGGGGGCGGCGGAGGCGCAGTCCTCTACAAGTTGTTGGGAGCGGAGAGGTACCAGGATCTACCCACGACGAGGACAGTGGCGCACCACCCAAGGGGTTCCTTCGCCCAGACGTGTGAGTGCGCCCCGTCGCTGATCCCCCGATAGCGGCGGGGCGCGCCACTGGGCGCAGGGTACTCCTCTCGCAGGCCACCCGGCGACCCGCATGGGGCGACGTCGCCGGGTGCAGGCGCCCTCACGGGGGATCTCGGGCACCCACTTCGACGGTACTCCCGGGCACACCCCCTCCCTCGACCCCCAATCGCGGTATTCAGGCTACGCATGGTGAAGCCCGCCGGGGGCCTTCGGGTAACCCACCGGGCTTCGAGTCGAGCGTAGGAACCGGGCGCCGCTGCGCGCGTCCCCAGAGCTGAGGGCGCTGTGTGCCTGGAAGCCGAGAGCCTCCCGCGGCCACCCGACGTGGATCCGGGCACGGACACCCGGTGCCACGAGCGTGAGTCCGGCAGCGGCGTGGAGCGGCGTTTCGACCGGAGGTGGCCCGACAGCAGAGGCCTTGTGGCTTGAGCAACGAGGTTCTCAGGGTTGTCCTCACGCTTGGACACTGTCGCCGTGGGTACGGACCGGGCACACCTACCCCCGGGAGCCCCCATGTTGTGGACCATCCTGATCGTCCTTGTGATCATCGCGCTCGCCCTCTTCATCTTCTCCCGCCTCCGTGGTGGGCGGGGAGTCTGAGCCGACCAGGACCGTCGGGCGAGATGTCGGCACGGCTCCAGGCCTCCGCCCATCGAGAGGGGGCGGGCATGCGGGCACCGACGACGCTCAAACGACGTACTGCTCCCACTGCCCTCACCGGAGCGGTCTCCTCGCGCGGCTGATGACCGCGAGACCGGACCTCTAGGGTGCTCTCATGCGCAGCCTCGCTGTCACGGAAGCAGCAGAGCGAGCCGCGGCCATCGCGGTCAGGTCCTACGACATCGAGCTCGACCTGACCCGGGGTTCGGAGTTCTTCGGGTCACACACGACCGTTGCTTTCCGCAGCCTCGACCGCCGGGACACGTTCCTGGACATACAGGCGGCGGAGGTCACATCGATCTTCCTCAATGGTGAGCCGGTCGACGTCGGACTTGTGGACGACGGCCGGCTGGCCCTGATTGGCCTGGCTGAGGAGAACACGGTCGTCGTCGAGGCGCTGATGGCCTACTCCCACGACGGGGAGGGCCTGCACCGGGCCGTGGATCCGGAGGACAAGCAGGCCTACGTCTACGCCATGACGTTCCTGCCTGCTGCGCCACGGGTCTTCGCCTGTTTCGACCAGCCCGACCTCAAGGCGATATTCCGAGTCGACGTCACCGCGCCGAGCGACTGGATCGTGCTCGGGAACGGCGCCGCCGAGCAGGTTCAGCCGGGGCGGTGGACGCTCGCGGAGACCAAGCCGCTCGCCACGTACTTCGCCACTGTGGTCGCCGGCCCGTACCACTCGGTGACCCGCGAGTACGACGGGATCGTGCTGGGCCTGCACTGCCGCCAGACCCTCGCGCCACACCTCGACCAGGATGTCGACGAGCTGTTCACGGTCACCGCGCAGTGCTTCGACGAGTACCACCGGCTGTTCGGGATCCGGTACCCCTTCGGCGAGTACCACCAGGTGTTCGTGCCGGAGTGCAACGCCGGCGCGATGGAGAACCCGGGATGCGTCACCTTCACCGACGAGCTCGTCTTCAAGGCCCAAGCCACGGACTCGCTGCGCGCCAACCGGGCCATGGTGGTGGCGCACGAGATGGCGCACCAGTGGTTCGGCGACCTCGTGACCATGACCTGGTGGGACGACCTGTGGCTGAACGAGTCCTTCGCCGAGTACATGGGCTACCGCACCACCAACAACTGCACGAGGTTCGACGACGTGTGGGTGGAGTTCGCCTTCCGCACCAAGGCCTGGGGACTCGCCGCGGACCAGCGCTCCTCCAGCCATCCGATCGCCGGCAATGGCGCCCGAGACACCCAGCAGGCACTGACCGAGTTCGACGGCATCTCCTACAGCAAGGGAGCGGCGGTGCTTCGGCAGCTCAACGCCTACCTGGGCGATGAGTCGTTCACGGCGGGTGTCATCGACCATCTCCAGCGACACTCCTACGGCAACGCCCGGCTCGCCGACCTGATCGAATCGTGGGACCGGGCCAGCGACAAGGACGTCCCCGCCTGGACAGCGGCATGGCTGCGTACACAGGGCGTCGACACACTCAGCACGGAGGTGTCCAAAGACGGGTCGACGGTGGTGGTGCGACGCCAGAACGGGTCTCCGGAGCCGGTTTCCCGCCCGCACGCGTTCACGGTCACGGCGTACGACGCTGCTGGGCGCGCGACGTCGACGCCCGTGCTGCTCGAGGGTGACAGCGTCACCCTGCAGCTCCCCGGTCTGGGTCCGGAGGGCCTGGTGCTGCCCGACTCGGGCGACGACACGTGGGCCAAGATCGTGCTCGACGAGGGCTCGCGGAGGCGGCTGCCACGACTCCTGCCGCTGATCCAGGACCCGGTCGCCCGCGCGGTCATCTGGGGCTCTCTCCGCGAGGGACTGCTCGACGCCGTGGTCGACCCCGAGACCTACCTGGCCACTGCTGAGTCAGCGCTCCCCCAGGACGGCGACCTCGCGGTCGAGACCGTCCTCGGGGGAAGGTTCACCGGTCTCCTCGGCGCCCTGGGTACGTACCTGGTGGCCCCCGATGACGCCGCACGCGTGGAGGCGATCGCCCTCCGGGTCCTGGAGAGCGCACCACCTGGGGGCAACCGCCAGCTCGTGGCCGCCCGGGCAGCCATCCGGGCCACCGCCAACGCTGACCTGCTCCAGGGCTGGCTCAGCGGCAAGGCCACCCCGACGGGCGTGGTGGCCGACGACGATTTCCGGTGGCGGATCCTCGAGACCTTGTGCCGGCTGAACGTCGCCGGACCGGACGACATCGCCCGGGAGCAGTACCGGGACCCCTCATCCCAGGGGGCCCTGCACGCCCGCCGGTGCACCGCGGCGCTGCCGGATCCCGACACGAAGGCCGAGGTGTGGCGCGCGCTCACCACAGACGCTGCGCTCACCAACTCCGAGCTGTACGCCTCGGCTGAGGCCTTCTTCCGGCACGACCACATGGACCTCACCGCCCCGTTCGTCTCCCGCTACTTCGCGGAGATCCCGGAGACGGCGCGTATCCGCACCGGCTGGGTCGTCGAACAGGTCGCGCACCTGCTGTTCCCGCGGGTTGCCGTCGACGAGTCCACCCTGAGGCTGGCCGCGACCTGCTTGGCGCGAGACGACCTCGAGCCGGGCATGCGCCGTGCGATCAGCGACAACGCCGACGACCTACGCCGGGTGCTACGCAGCCGGGCAGCGTTCCCCGCAGCCAACCGATGAGGTGAACCGGGCCCGGCAGCGTCGATCTACGGCTGGCCCCCACCTGCCCATGGGTGGTTGAACCCGCCAGTCGGCCAGGCCTCGGGCGAGCGCTGCGGCCGCGCGCGGGAGTCGGCGTACGTCGACGCCGCTCGCGAGAATCCCGACGGTGGCGACCCCGGACACCCCGGCCGAACGCAAAGCCATCGACCTCAACCCGTCCTCAGCCGTGAAGGGCACGAAGCACCACTACCCCACGGGCACCATCCTGAGGCAGGAGGGCATCGTCGACCGGACCTGCGCCTGTCGCGATTCAACTCCGGGCGCCGAGCGGTTCCGGCCTCGGTCGGGACCGGCTCCAGGCCCCAGTCAGGTCCCGCCACCGCCTGGGGGTACCACGCCTCCCAGCAACCGCCTCGGCATAGGGTCGAAGGCATGGGCGAGAAGAAGTCTTGGGCCGACCTCACTCCGACGGAGCGGTCGGCGATCATTGCGGGTGGAGCTGTCGAGCTCGTTCTCACGGCGATTGCAGTCCGGGATCTGGTGCGTCGGCCCTCGCAGGCTGTCCGTGGTCCGAAACTGCTGTGGACTGCGGCGTTCGTCGCCCAGCCGTTCGGACCGTTGGCGTACCTCGCCTTCGGACGTCGCTCGCGCTGACCCGGACGTCTTCAGCCGCTCCGATGAGTCACCGGCTGTCCGCCTGGACCCCAAGTCAACGAGCCAGCAGTGCGGTCGAGCGTGCCTTCAGTCGGGTAACTGGCTTGGTGGCCACGTCGAGGGCGGGGTCGGTCGAGGAAGTGCTGGGTTGACCCACTGAGACGGGCCGATGCTGTTGTCGTCGAGGTGGTGAGTCAGTCTGTGCCGGAGGGCTGGTCCACCGGCTCGTCCAGCAGCCGCGCCAGCTTCTGCGGGGCACAGATCCGGTAGCTCTCGGTGACCAGGTCGGCGACCTCCGCCCAGTCGGTGTCGACGTCGAGCACCATCCCGACGATCGTCGGTGACCACGGCGGTTTGTAGAACGGCATGCCGGCGTGAACCAGGGCGAGCAACTCGTCTCCGGTGGCACGGAAGGTAAGAAGGGTGGTCGGGTCAACGATGCCCGTGACATCGCGGAAGGATGACTCGAAGCCCGCCTGGCCGACCATGACGTGGGCAAATGTCTTGGCTCGGATCCGCCACCGGATCCCGGTCCACGCGTCCTCCTCGTAGGCCTCGGGCAGCGCCAGGGCGGTCTTCCCCAGCCTCGCGACCACCTTGGCGTCGGGTTCGATCCGATGCGTCCGCGGCATGGAGCGAGCCTGACACAGCTGCCCGCACACCCCATGTTCTCTTCGCACGGACCGCCGTCGAAGATGGCGCTCATCCGACCACTCGGAGGTCGTCCGCTGGTGTCGGCACGTCATCCACGGCTGCCTGGTTGCTACTGGTGCATGAGGTGCGCGCGCACCTTGTGAGCGCCAGTTCAGGGCCAGATGTGGGTACCCGCCCGCTCGTCGGGATGCGATCGGCAGTCGTAGGTGGCATAGAGCGTGCCCTCGCCGGCCAGGGCACGCGGAATCAGGATGCCCAGGGCCGACGGCACGAGTGGAGCATGGTCCAGCTGGGTCAGCGGGATCCACCCAACCTCGAGACCGGCTCCTGGCTGGCAACGGCGGCCCTGCTGCTCGCCTGCCGAGACGCGGTGACAACGAAGTAGAAGCAGACGTCCTGCTCCAGTCTGCCGTTGGGTCGGATGATGATGTCTCCGACGATGGCGAGGCGCTCGCAGTGCACATCGAGACCCGCCTCTTCGCGGAACTCGCGCTCGCATGCTTGATATGCCGACTCACCGGGCTCGAGCCCGCCGGCGATCACGACCCACCGTTGATCGCCCTCCGCTCTGGATACCAGGGTGAGTGCGTTGGCCTGACCCGGGCTCCTGGCCGATCTTGAAGGTGTAGGTCGCCGGATGCGGCTGATCGTCACGGACCGTGGCAGTACCGGCGGGCGTTCCTGCGGGCACCTCGACGGTGGTGGAGAAGCCCAGGTCTGGGCCTTGGGCGTTGAACTCGCCCAGTGCCTCGGCTGCGCCTCCTGGCAGGGTGAGGGTCAGGTGCACCGGCGGCAACGGTTTCAGGGGATCGTGGCCGCCCGTGTCGTTGCACGTGCCCGTGTACCAGTGGCCGTAGATCATGATTGCGGACCGGGGACTGACGGTCGGCGTCTGCCCACTGAAGGGGCCGCTCGGCGGCTGGTCGTTCAGGTAGGGACCCACGCAGGACGCTTCCGACGTACCAGCGGTGAGGGGTGGGCCACCGCAGCCCGCACAGAGGAGCACGGGGGCCAAGACCCCGATGAGCAGCGCATGGTGGCCGTTCGATCTCATGCTCGTTCGACGGATGTCGAGCAGCACCGGTTCCTCACCAGGGAGACATCAAGTCGTCCGCGGCGACAGGACAGCGGCACAAGAGCGTGCGTACTCGGACTGACCGGCCCGTGCTACTTCAGCTGGCAGAAGACGTTCACTCGACGGGTCTCGGAGGCCGCCACTTCGACCGGGTGCGTTGCCCGGCACAGATAGTGACCGCTCCCGTACTCAGGGCTGGTGCCGGTGACTCGATAGGTTCCTGGGTCGACCGCGACTTCGAAGTGGCCGCGTCGATCGACGTCGCCCTGAGCCGCCGACGCGCCTTGGAGCCGCACCTCGCCCGAGGTCGCTCTGAACCCGCGCGCAGGACCGCCGACGAGCAGGAGCCTGCCGGTCACAATGCCCGTGTCGATTCCCTCGGGCGAGGCGGAGTCACTTGTCCTCACGCGCTCGGACCGAGCCGAGTTCGCTGCTGAGTCCTGGCCAGACGAAGAACACCCGATCACGGCGAGCGCGATCAGCGCGGTCAAAGGGGCTGTCCGTAGCGTCATGCGGTTGAGACGGCCCAGAGACACCCTGGGTTCCATGCCGTTGGCCATTCCGAGCTCCGGTCTACGGCGCGGGATGGAGTCGCTCGAGGGTTGATGTCATCAGCCGACCAGCGAGGTTCTTGGTCGTACGACGCAGAACTCGTTGCCTTCGGGGTCGGCGAGAACGTCCCATGAATCCTCGTCGGTCTGGCCCACGTCGACCCGGCGTGCACCGAGTCCGATCAGTCTCCTGATCTCCGAGTCGCGATCGTCGGCCGTCGTGGTCAGGTCCAGGTGCACTCGGTTCTTGACGGTCTTTCGAGTCGACCCGGCCGGCATGAAGCACAGGCCAACGGGTGCGTCGGGACTCGGTCCGACAACCACTTCGCGTTCGCGCACGGACAGCACCCTCCAGCCGAGGGCTTCGGCCCAGAATCTCGCGAGGGAGGGCAGGTCGTGGGCGTCGATGACGATGTGGTGCAGGCGAAGAGGCATGCCGATCAGTATCGCGAGCGCACGACGACCAGCGGCGCCTCGTGGTCGCCCAGGCAGGTCTGGCAGGGTCATCCACGCGGCCGCTTCTGCTGGCCGCAAGCTGTTCGAGGGGCGAGCTTCAAGGACCGGCTGTGTGGCAACTGACTGGTCCACTGGACGATGCGCGGAGGACGTGATGAAGGCGGTCCGCTTCGACCGATTCGGAGGCCCGGAGGTCCTCGAGATCGTGGATCTTCCCGATCCGCATCCCGGCCCCGGTCAGGTCCGGGTTGAGCTGCGCGCCGCCGGCATCACCCCGAGCGACTGGAAGAAGCGATGGGGCCTGATGGATCAGGGTCTCCCACAGGCCTTGGGATACGAGGCCGCCGGCACCGTCGATGAGCTCGGCGAGGGGGTTTGACGACGTCGTCGTGGGCGACCGGGTGTTCGGGTTCACCGCCGACGAGGGAGCCCAGGCCGAGCTCGCAGTCCTGGCCTACTACGCACCGATCCCAGCGTCGCTCGACTTCGCAGGTGCTGCTGCTCTGCCGGCTGCGATCGAGACGATGCGTGCCCTTGAGCAGCTCGGACCCCGCAGCGGCATGACCCTGCTCATCAATGGCGCCTCCGGAAGCGTGGGTAGCGCCGCGTTCCAGTTCGCGGTGGTGCACGGCGCACGCGTGATCGGCACCTCCAGTCCCGCGAACCACGAGTACCTCCGCTCGCTGGGCGCCGAGCCGGTTGCTTACGGCGCGCTGGACGTCGCAGGGAACGGAGTGCTTGCCGAGCTGGTCGGACTCGCCGGCGGAGCCGACCATGTCATCACGGTTGCCGACCTCGTGGGTGCCCAGGAGCACGGGGTGAGGTTCAGCAGGGGAGATGACGGACGAGCCGTTCAGGTGCTCGGCTCGATCGGCGAGCTCGTCGAGTCCGGTAGCTTCCGGCTCCCGGTCGCGCACTCCTTCCCGCTTGCCGAGGTCGCCGAAGCGCACAGGGTGGGCGAGCAGGGACGTATGCGCGGGAAGCTGGTGCTGCTTGTCGAGTGACCGCGTACGCCGTCCGCCTGCGAGGGCTCGGACCGCGGAAACCTCGCTCGGCCCGCCGGGTCAGAATGGCTGCATGGCACGGACGATCGCAACCAACACCACCGTTGACCTCGACGAGCTTCTCGAGTTCGTCAGGCCCAGGCACCACATGGTCCTGATCACTCGGCGTTCCGACGGAACGCCGCAGGCGTCGCCTGTGACAGGCGGCGTCGACGGCACCGGGCGGATCGTCATCTCGACCTATCCAGAACGTGCCAAGACGACCAACGCACGTCGCCGGCCCGAGGTCTCGGTCCTGGTGCTGTCAGACGACTTCGCAGGTGCATGGGTCCAGGTGGACGGCACCTGTGAGGTCCTCGATGTGCCTGAGTCCGTCGAGCCGTTGGTGGAGTACTTCCGCACCATCGCAGGCGAACACTCCGATTGGGAGGAGTACCGAAGCGCCATGGTCGAGCAAGGCAAGTCGCTGCTGCGGATCACTGCGACCAGATGGGGACCGGTCGCCACCGGAGGCTTCCCCGCCCGACTGGGCGACGAACCCGAGTGAACGGGTGCCGACTCGGAGCCGCCGCGCGCCCCTGCGCGAACGCACGACTTGCGGCATGAGAGGGCGATGCTTGCAGTCGCTCACGGCCACCCGAGGTGACGGCAGATGAGTTCGCTGATCTGCCGCACAGGCAACGTCGCTGGGATGCGCAGGTCTTCTAGACCCACGCCCTGGTTCGTAGATAACCAGCGCAGCGCTTCTTGCAGGTCATCTTCGCGACGTTCCTGGGTCGGGTCGCGCCCCAGTCGGGCCCGAACCGTGGCATGGTCGATCTCCAGCCGCACCACCGTCAGCGGCACCCCAACCGCCACCCGGGTCGCCTCGAGTTGTGCCCGATCCCGGATCGCCCAGGCCAAGGCCAGCCGCCGAACCCCAACATCCAGGTAGGCCGAGCAGATGGCCCGCAGATTGGACAACGTCAGCTTCTGGTTGACCTCCGGGCCTGCCGCAACGTCGAACCAGCCCAGCCAATCGACGTCTAACACCCCATAGCACTCACCGCGGCTCTCCAGCAGTGCACCGATGTCGGCGACGACCGTGCTCTTGCCCGAGCCATAGACACCGGTCACCAATACTGCCGACGGTTCGAGGGATGCGTTCGGTGCACCCGCGAGCTGCGCCACTACGGGAGTCGCCATGGACGTCAGTCCCACATCTAGTGGGACTCCATGGAACGCTTGAGTGAGTCCAGGGTGCTGCTCCGCTCCCGATTCGCCATCCATGCCGCGGCAGGCTTCATGAACCTCATCCAGCCATAGAGCTCCCCGACGGCCACGTGGTGAACGATGGTCTGGGTCTCGTCTCCCTCCAAGGTGTACTCGGGCCGAGCCTGTGTCATCGGGGACCCGAACCACCGGAGAGTCTCCCGAAACGCGATTCGCGTCGGCGGCACGAACTCGATCACCTCACCGTCGAATCTGCCCATACGCGTCGAATCGACATACGTCGTCCCCTTTCGAATCGGGACCTCCGACGTGAGGCTGCACCCACGGAACAGACCGGTGCGGTGCATCCACCCGCCGTACCCCGGCAGATCCGCCAAACGTTCGAAGACTTCACTCACGGGTCGTTGGATCACTGCGCGCGACTCGAACCGGACAACGCTCGCAGCCACCGATGTCCCCACCTTCACTCCAGCGTGCCGATCACAGTACGCGCGTCCCAGGTCCGAGACCTCCCTTGAATGCGCCAATGGATCGTTTCGGCATCCGAACATCGGCATGTGCATGAGCGCGGGTAGCGGCACGAGCGTTCGGTCCTGGCAGCTCCGACTCAAGTTCGAGGAGGAACGTCCCGGTCGGTTCGCTGATGGTGGGTTGCATAGCAGTCACTCCAGATAGCTCGTCGGGACGAGGAAAGGGGACCCGCCACACAGCGGATGCGTATGTGCTCGACCGGCCCGTCCGTCGACTCCAGGACGAACCGATCGAGCACCTCGGTGAGCCCGCAGGCATGAGCGGACGCTAGGTGGGGCTCTGCGCGTGCTTCGGTAGCCAGGTCAGGAGTTCCCTGCCCAATGAGTCGATGAGGTCGCCCCAGATGCACAGGGACTGCTGCCATGGGTGGCCGAACGTTCCCCAACGAAAGTCTTGGGTCGCGTGGATGTAGTAGTCACCGTTCGGGAACACCGGGACGACCCAGCCCAGGTCGGACAGGGCGTGAGCCGCAGGCTCGTATCGGTAGGCCGGGTGGTTCCAGTCCAAGGCGCTCAGTTCCTCTTGGTCGCCGAGCCAGACGAAGGCTCGGAGCGCCGCGGCATTGATCGCCGCCTCGCCCGCGGCGAAGCGTGGCCCTTCGTCGAGGAATACGGGCGAGAGGTCGACGACTAGGCAGTGCTCCGGAAGTCGGATTGCCGGGGCAGTGCCCTCGTGGAAGTCAGGTCTGAAGTCGAAGCGTGCGTTGAAGGGAGCCCATGCTTGGGCGTAGTCGACCTCTCGCCACACGGCTTCAGCGGGCTCCAGATCGCTCATCAGGGAGAGACTACGGTCGCCCGTCCGTGTTTACCGCTCATCAGGCATGAGGGTGCGCCAGGCGGGGAGCGACTCAGCCCCGCCGATGGCGTTGCGGTGAGCGGCGGAGTTGGCGCGACGTTTACGTCCACCCGTCCCGGGACAAAGGGCCTGGGGCGTCTGGGTCCATGGGCGGTGGTGGAGCCGGGCTCGACCAGCGGAGAGTGGGTGATGGCGGGCTTACCCACCGTGTCGCCCGCTGGAGGTGTCCGATGAGTGTGCAGTCGATGTTGGTGAAGTCCACCGCGGCCCTCGCCCTGGTGGCGCCCATGGTGCTCGCCGCTCCGACGGTCGCCGTGGCCCCTCCCGGCGGCGCAGGCACGAAGGCGGCGTCCACCGAGGTCGTGTGGGAAGACCCTGTGGTCATGGAGGGCGCGACGTTCATGGCTGATCCACAGAACCACGCCACCCTCGTCTGGGGGACCAGCGCGGGCATCATGAGCATCCAGCGGCAGGCCGACAGCACTTGGAGCCAGCCCGCGGTCATCGCGACGAACCCAGAGATCATCAGGTCGAGCATGGTGACTGACGCCAACGGGACCATCACTGCCGTGTGGATCTCCCAGCAGCCGGGCTCCGCCGGCGGGGTCATGGCAGCGAAGAAGACCGCGGGCTCCGGCTGGTCCAAGCCCGTCCGGATCTCCGGTGACCCGAAGGGGCAAGGGGGAGCCTCTGAGCTCACCCTGGCGGTAAGCCCGAAGGGCGCGGCCGTGGTCGTCTGGAGCACTCAGAACAAGCCCTATCGCATCCGGTCGGTCTATCACGGGCCGGGTCGAGGGTGGACCCACGTCGTCGACGTGACCCAGGCCGCCGGAAGCCATCACCCACAGGTGGGCATCGCGGCCGACGGGACCGTGCGGTTGTTGTACGTGCACCATCCCGTCGGACAACCCCGCTCCCTGCTGTTCCGCAGCCGGCACCCGGGTGAAGGCTGGAGCAATGCCACCACCGTGGCCCGCGAGGGGTATGCCCCGAGCCTGGCCGTCGACCGTGCCGGCGATGCGTTGGTCGTCTTCATGCCGACCTGGATCGGCCCGGTCGAGGCCGTCTATCGGCCTACCGGCGGGCGGTGGGGCACAGCGCACCGTCTCTCGCCAGACTCTGCCTACTCGCTGGCCATGAACGGCCGGGGCACGGCCCTGGTCGCCTTGGCACACGAGGGCGGTCGCGTCGACCTGGTCCGACGTCCTCCCCACGGTCCGTGGTCCGCGCCCGCGTGGCTCAGCCCGGCTGACGGGAGCGCGTCGGATTTCGTGTCGGTTGCGCTCAACGAGACCGGCGACACGTGGGTCGCCTGGGGTCAGGAGGTCCTGCACGGGCGGTATCGGCCATCCGGCGGCAGCTGGAGCAGCATCCTCACCGTCGCGCCCGACCCAGGCGGTGAGATCGAAGGCGTCTCTTCTCAGGTCGCCCCGAACGGGGACGCCGTCGTGCTCTACGACAACGAGAACGCGCCGCGCACCATGCGCGCCATGACCGCGACCCCGTGACGCCCTCGCCACCCATCTGACTGCGCCGAAACCACGCCGCGTGCCGGGATCGCTCATCGGCCCGTGCGTGCGCCCGGACAGCAGGCATGTGAGGACGCTGCGCGGTAGCGACAGCACCTGAGCGGGCCTGATCCCGGTCGCGTCGAGGAGTGAGTTCCTCGCCGTGCTCACAGCTAATACGCACGCGCGTCCCACGATAGGAAGGAAGTTCGATGACTCGCTGGGCATGTCTGCGAAGCGCGGTGGGACTGGCGGTGGCCAGTGTGCTCCTCGGCGCATGTGCCCACAGTCACCAGGCTGCAGACGTAACGGGCGGTACCAGCCCACTCGCGACACCGGGGGCGGCGTTGACCCCGCCGTCCGCTGCCCCGTCCCGGGCTGCATCGAGCACCCAGGGGACGCACAAGAGGCACCCCGCGCACTCCGACGTGAATCCGCCACCGCGTCGCGCCGGCAACTTCGTCGTGAAATTGCTGATCGAGACGAATCTCGACCCCCGCACCGACGGGCATCCTCCGCGCCAGAATCGGACGAGACAGGATTTCTGGGGGGAAGAGGTGCGCACCTGTGTGAAGCGGTCCAGCCGCCAGCGCGAAACGGTGAGCTGGAGGGACTGGCGTGTCGAGGGCATGGACGGCCAGATCTACCCAGCCGACCCCGACAGCGCGCAGCCGTTACGAACACCGACGTACCCCTTTCACAAGGTTCTGTCGCCGGGCCACTGTGTGACGGGGTATTGGTTGATCACCGTGCCGAAGCGCTCGGCCATCCGCGCGATCCAGTTCGCGCCGGATGGCGGACCCGTGCTCATCGAATGGCTGACTCTTCGCTAGCCCGACCGCTCACCGGCTGTGAGTGTGACCGGGCAGGCGGGCGTGGGCGATTCGTGGACCGTCGGCAGCCCCTGCTGCCGATAATGCCCCGAGCGGCGAACACCCGCCGTCGGATCCGATGAGGGAGACACGTCATGACGATTGAGGACTTCACCCGTCGACTCGGCGCATCGCTGGCGCTCAGTGGTGTGTTTCTGCTGGTGACGGCCTTCGTGAGCTGGATCAGCATCGGCGACGGGAACGGCGTCGTGCACAGCATCCACAACGTGGCCGGGTTCGTTCTGGCCGTCTTCGGTGTCGTGTTCGTCGCGGTCGGTCTGGCGTTGAGCGCCGTGGTGCCGCCTCGGGAAACGACGTAAAGGCCGGACGCTGGCTCCACCCATCCGCTGAATCGCCCACTCATCGCTGTCCGGGCATTCCGCTCATGCCATGTGCGGTCGTCAGTGATGCCGGGACGAATGGCCCTCAGCGCCTCCGCATCGGCGTTTGGACGAGAACCAAGGCGAGTGGTGGTGACTACCGCTCGTGCTTGCCGCGCTGGGTCGACTGATCGTAGGTCAGCTTGCCTCGGAATCGGCGCCACAGGGTGGGGACCCAGCCTTGCTGCTCGCGCCAGCGAGGCGGCGCCAGCCGACGGGGCACCATCCTCTCCGCGGCCCGGGACTCCACCCATGACTGCGACTCCGCGTTGGTTGCCCTGCTCGGCCCCCTCGACCTCGAGCCAGTCCCCTTCCCAGTGGAACCCCTGGACCGACAGCCACGCGTTGAGTCTGCGCTCAAGCGGGGCCGGCACGAAGTACTGGCTCACCTGGTCGTTGCTGTTCCATGGCCCCATCCTGCCGTCTTGGGCCCGCGTCGTCGGCCGGCCCGATGCCTGACCATGCCACTCGACGGCTCATCGAACACGGCGGAATCCGTCCACCAATCGGCATGGAGCGTGCACCTGGACAGCAGGTACGAGCGGACGTCAGCCGTGTGACGAGGAGTGCTGAGCCCAGAAGACCGGGCCGGTATCACGCGGCTCGGGCGGGAGACTCTTGAGAAGTACTCGCCACGTCGGTGCCAACATCCACAGGAATGCGATGAGAACACCACCGCCGAAGATCCACCACATGACCGCTCCTGTCAGGCAACCCCAAGGCTACGCCCAGAAGCAAACCTGGTTTACCGCTCAGCGGTGCGGGCGCCAGAAACGGCTCACTGGGTGAGCCGCGGAGGCCGAGGAACCGTGATGGTCTGGCTCGGAGGGGCTCACCCGTGCTGGTGGAGGTAGGTCCAGCCCATGATGAGGACGGCCACACTGAGGCAGCCGAGCACGATCCCGGTCCAAGCGGCCCAGCGACCCCTCAGAGCGCCGTCGGCTGCGTTGATGTCTTTGAGCGCCTTCCGTCCGACCCAGATGGCTGGGATGCCGGTGAGGACGCTGAAGAGGAAGCTGAGCAGGCCGAGGGTGAGCGCGGTTCGGGCCCGAGTGTCGATGGAGTCTGGTGCCAGGTGCGCGTCGTGGTCGGGGTCGACCCCGGAATGGGGCCCGGGAGAGTAGTCGCGGAACGCTGCATTGCCGGGGTTTTGAAAGTAGTTACTCACGCCCACGCTCCCTGTGCAGATCGGATACCCCGAATGTATGTGCGACGGGGTTCGGCGTGTAGGGCACAACGTCCCCCACATCGGCTGTGAGGACGCCCGGACGGCGGCATGTGCGTTCAGGGCAGCGATGAGGGACGGCCTCGGCTCGTCGGATCGAGCAGGTGAGAGCCTTCGACTCGCCAGGGGTTCGTCCTCGCGAGGGATTTTGGTACTCCACGGGTCATCCGGAAGGGGGAATTTTCGTACCGCCTCGTGACACCGGGCGACTGTCGGCTGAACACTCTCCGCCGGGGGGGTCTACCCAGGGGACTCCTGACGAGGAGGGAACTCAGATGCAGAAAGTTACTGCCGTCGGCACCGCCTTGGTGCTCGCGGCGTCGGTGGCCGGACTTGCCGTCACCGGCGGCGCAGCCCAGGCCACGACCGACCAGCGCGTCCAGGCGGCTTCCGCGCAGACGGTGAAGCTGACCTCGACCAAGGGCGGCATCAAGGTCTCGACGACCACGATCCGGCCCGGGAACACCCTGTTCAAGGTCTACCGCGGCGGTTCAGGCGGAGAGTTGGAGGTGCTCCGGCTGCGGCCCGGGTACAGCCTCGCCCAGGCCAGCCAGGACTTCGGTGCGGGCATTGGCCAAGGGAACGTCGCGGCGATCAAGCGAGTCGACCACAACGTCGTGTTCTATGGCGGCATCGACGTGCCGGCCAAGGGTGTCACCAAGCCGAACCAGTGGGGCGTCAAGATCGACAAGCCCGGCAAGTACTACGTGATCAACATCGGGAACAACAGCAACGCCGTGGCGCGGTTGACCGTCAGGGGAACCATCCACCGTGGTGCGCTCCCGAAGCCAACCGGGTGGGTGAACGCGGCTGGAACCGTCGACGCCAACCGCTGGGTGACCCCGGCGACCGACCCGCACTCGGGCTGGATGAGGACCACGAACAACGCCCAAGAGCCGCACTTCCCGGTCCTCAACCAGGTCCAGGAGTCCACGACGAACCAGGACGTTCGTGACTACATCGCCAGCAACACCCAGACCCCACCGACCTGGGCGCTGGCGGGCAGCACCGAGGCCGGCATCATCAGCCCCGGCCACACCATGGTGTGGAAGTACTCGGTCCCCAAGGGCAAGTACATCGTGATGTGCTTCTGGCCCAGCAAGACCAACGGCATGCCGCACTTCGCGATGGGCATGTTCAAGCTCTTCCACCTCAACTGATCCACGGATGCTGGCTGGGGGCCGCCGATGACTACCTGCCCCCAGCCAGCAAGCGTCCTACGGCGAGTGCCATGCGGTGAGTGCCATGCGGGCTGCGGGCCTGACCGTGGTGTCCCACGATCGGACATCCGCTGATCGGCCTAGGACTCAGCGGATGGTCGAGACCCAGCTGCGCCGGGCGAGCGCGCGGATACTGGTCTAGGGTCCACGCCGTGAGTGAACGGGAGGAATGGGCGACGACCCTGGCGCAAAACGGATGCGTCGAGGTCCGCCTTCGCAAGCGGAAGGTGGCCGCGACCCTGTTCGTGGTCGCCCTAGTTCTGCTGGGGAGCGGCTTCATGGCACTCGGGTTCTTGAACGCCCTCGGCGTCGTCTTGGGGATCTTCGCCTTCGTGATGGTGTCCTTCCTGGGATTGCTGCCGCTCCTCGAGGTCGCGACAGCCAAGGGACCGCCTCTCCGGATCGACTCAACGGGCATACGGATCTCTCGTTGGAGGCCGATCCATGTCCCTTGGGGTGAAGTGGTCGGAGTCCGTGCTCACGCGGGCACGAGGACGCAGCAAAACATCATGATCCACGTGATCCCGCAGTTCTTCAACGAATACCAGACGTCGAAGATGTGGCCCCTCCGCGTAACCGACGACTTCTTCGCCACGTTCACTGGTCCCGGATTCTCCGTGCCTGCCACGATTGATGCGAACCCGCGCGCCCTAGCCGAATGGCTGGACACCGAAGTAGAGCGGCGTTCTCCGTCCTGAACCTGGAGCACGCTCATCGGCACGTGCGTGGGACCGGACAGCAGCATGGGAGTGCGATCCGCCGTCGCAGTCGCAGTCGTGGCCATCGGTGGCGGAGGTTGACTACGGGGGGCCGTAGGCGGGCGGCTCGTTCATGGATGCCCGCAGCGCCGCCAACGGAGCGTCGGGGACCTGGATGAACCCGCGAGTCGGGCGATCGAGGTCGAACGTGACGAAGAGCAGGAACGTCACCAGTCCTGCTGCCAACAGGAGGGGCGTCAGGCTGCGACCCAGAAGGCCCACATGGAGTCCCACCAGAAACATGGCTCCGGCGGAGCCGATGACCTCGAGCAGGAGCACCTCGGTCGGCACCCGATTGTTGAGTCCGGCGACGCGTACCGTCTGTTGGTCGATCATCGAGTTGAGGCTGTCCTCGTACAGCCGTGGGGCAGTGGAGGTCGGTTCTTTCGTGACGGCGCGGCCCGCCAGTGTCCAGAGCTGGTCCTGGAGGGACGATCCCTGAGCGATGGTCTGGTCAGCGGCGTCGCTGCCCGGTACGTCGTCGGTGAGTGCCAGTTCGGCGTCGGTGTACTTGACGAGCAGGGGCAACGACTGGCTGCGCATGGGCTCCGAAAGGGTCTGTGCTCGTAGATAGGTGGTTCCGATGGTGTTGGCGTCATCGACGACCGCGGCCCGACGGTCCTCATAGCGTCCCAGTGCCAGGGAAAGGCCGAAGGCCAGGACCAGGCCCATGAAGCCCAACAGGGCGCCCTGGATCACTCCGGAGGACTCCTTGAGACCGTGGTGATGCTCTCGCCGCGACCGTCCCACGAGCAGACCGCCGAGCGCAGCCCCGACGATGATCACCATGAGCACGACAATCAATGCCGGACTAGGAAGCCGGAACAACACAACAGCCTCCGCAACCAAACGACGACAGGACCTGCGGACTCGGTGACGAGCACGATCAGAGACCTCGGCAAACTACCAGCAGCCCAGACCGGAGCAGCGCACTCACAGGGCATGACAGGACACCGGGCAGCGGCATGTCAGGGCACTGAGTGGGGCCCCAGGCTCCTGTGGTCCGTTTCGCAGGCGGTGGACCAACTCGGCGATCGAGATCCCGATCAAGATGACACCGCCGAGCACGCCACCGACGGACGCAGAGACAACGCTGATCGGCAGGGCATGGGTCCACGGCTGCGACAGTGACCACACCCCGAAGACGATGCCCAGGGACGCCGCGAGGAAGACGCACCCGATGACGACGGCGAAGTGCGGGTCTGCTCGCCGTCTTGCCCCTTCTGACACCCGGCAGAGGTTGCAGAGCAAGCCACCTCGACGGCCCCTTTCAGGACGACCGCTACGTCCGCTATGGGCTTGTGAGCAACCCGGACAGCGGCAGGTGAGTGCGACTCCCAGGGAGCATTTCGCGTTCAGGTGCCCTACGTCGGGAGCCGCGCGGGCCTGCCCGTCATCAGCCTGCGCGTTCGTGGGGTGTCCGGAGAGAGAATTCTGCTGGCAGCCTGTCGTATCCGCGGCGAGGTCTTCGTAGAACGGGTGAGAGGCGGCCAGCGGGTCGCCACGACACCCTCCGATCCCCGCACTCGAGGAGCGCCACATGTCCGCGATCTACACGTTCGACGTCTTCGCCACCCTCGACGGCTACGGCTCCTACGGCCCCGACGGCGACTGGGGCGGTTACTGGGGCAAGCAGGGTCCCGAGCTGCTCGCGCACCGCCTCTCCCTGTACGGCGAGCCGCAGAGGATGGTCTTCGGGGCGAACTCCTTCCGAGAGTTCGCCCAGATGATGTCGGGGAACGACGAGGAGTCCGGGGCACCCGAGGACTGGGCCACGCGGATGAGGGGGATGCCGGCCACAGTCGTGTCTTCCACGCTGGAAGGTCCTCTCGACTGGCCCGACGTGACTGTCGTGAGCGGTGACGCTGTCGACGTCGTCAACCGGCTGAAGGGGGAGTCCGGGGTGCCGCTGCGCTCGCACGGCAGCTTGTCGTTGAACTGGGCGCTGATGGCCGCCGGCCTCGTCGACCGCGTTCAGGTGACGGTCTTCCCGGTGATCACCGGGAAGACCGGGGTGGAGCCGATCTTCCAGGGGGCCGGTGACTTCGACCTGGAGCTGTTGGACAGCCGGACGCTTGACGGCCGGACCCAAGAGCTCACCTACCGACCCAGCCGCCACTGACCACGGGCGCGTGGTGGCTCGGCGGGTTCAGTGCCGGGAGACTCCCCGGGCGTCGAGTCCCGCCGCCAGGCCGAACGACGCGAAGACCTCGGGATCTTGGAACACCGAGTTCCGGCTGATGCCCTCGGCGGTGATCGTGAAGATCTGGAGCGTGTGCAGCTCGTATCGCTCACCGACGCGCCGGTAGGCGGCGAACCCGGGCTGGCCGTTGCCGGCGACCGGCTTCAGACACCAGTCCGTTCCGGCGTGCTCGAAGACCCACACCATGAACAGGCCGTAGTTGTCGGGGCCCACGAACCAGTTGAGCATCGGCGGCATCTCCATGAGCACGTCCTCGGTGAGCAGCCGCTTGAGACCCTCGACGTCGGCGCGCTCGAACGCCCTCATGTAGCGATCGACCCAGGCGCGCTGCTCGGCGGCAGACGGCTCGCTGGGACGTTGCCGCCCGACCCCGAGATCCTTCACACGGCTCCGCGCCCGCTGCAGGGAGCTGTTCACCGATACGACGGTGGTGCCCAGGATCTCCGCAGCCTCCGCCGCGGAGAAGCCGAGCACGTCACGCAGGATCAACGCACCACGCTGACGCGCCGACAGGTGCTGCAGGGCGGCGGCGAAGGCCAAGCGCAGGCTGCTGCGGTCGATCACGGCTCTGGCCGGATCGCCGGCGTCCAGCAACGAGTCCGGCAAGGGCTGGAGCCAGGCGACGTTCTCTCCTCGGACGAGCGGCCCGAGCGGGTCCGACGCGGCCACCAGCCCGGCCGGCAGCGGGCGGCGGCCGCGGACCTCCAAGGCGGTCAGGCAGACGTTCGTCGCGATCCGGTAGAGCCAGGTGCGCAGTGAGCTGCGCGTTTCGTCGTACTGCTCCCGCGCCCGCCACGCCCTCAGGTAGGTGTCCTGCACCAAGTCCTCGGCGTCGTGAGCCGAGCCGAGCATCCGGTAGCAGTAGGCCAGCAGTTCCGTCCGGAACGGCTCGGCCCGACGATCGAAGGCTTCTACCGTCGTCGTCACGCCCGCACCGGGCTGTTGTGGTAGGCCGCGATCAACCACCGGCCGTCCCGCTTCTCCAGCACCCAGGTCGCGTTCACCTTCGCCGCGTCCGGAACCTCGGTCTGGCCGGGGAACAGGATGCCGGACTCGCTGACGACGATCGCGGCGTCCCTGCCGACGTAGCGGAGGCTGACCAGCTTGTTGTACGTCGAGCTGCCCTCGCAGCGGCCCCTCGAAGGCCGCAGCCATGCTCCGACGGATCACGTCCCGGCTGTCGCGGAACGAGCCCGTCATGATGGCGGTCGCGTCCGGGGTGTAGTCGCCGACCATGCCGTCGGCGTCGCCGGCCTCCCACGCCTCGTAGGAGTCGGTGAGCACGGCCTGGATGGCGGCCTCGTCCTCCGCGCGAATGTCTGACATCGGATTCTCCTTCGTGATCGGTTCGCCTGGGTCTTCCGGCGAGCTCGTCCATACATACCGGCGGCGGGGTCGGAACTCATCGCGTCCGCGGGTACAGGAGGTGTTGACCCTGTGCTCGACCGAGCGTAGTCGCTGTGAGCAGGAGCCGGAGACGACCGATTGCGGTTGCGGAGAGCCCCGAACCCGGTGCTCTACGCTTCCGGCATGGGCGGATCGGGGGTGGACCCGACGCGGGTGGCTGCGCTCAAGGAGCGTGAGGACGCCGCCTTCGTGAGGATGCGTCCGCGCAGCCAGGAGCTATGGGTCTCCGGGCAGGCGGTGATGCCGAACGGCGTGCCGATGAGCTGGCTGCGCACCTCGTACGACCATCCGCCGCTGTTCATCGAGTCGGCCGCCGGGTCGCGCCTGCGTGACGTCGACGGCCACGAGTACGCCGACTTCAACATCGCCGACATGTCCATGTTCACCGGCTACGGCCCGGCTGCCGTGGTCGAGGCGGTGAGCCGGCAGGTCGGCCGTGGGTCGCAGTACCTGCTGCCGACCGAGGACTCGATCTGGGTCGCGGGCGAGCTCGCGCGGCGCTACGGCCTTCCGTTGTGGCAGTTCACGCTGGCGGCGACGAGCGCCAACACCGAGGTCATCCGGATCGCCCGGTCCTCGACCGGCCGCGAGAAGGTGCTGTTCTTCGACGGCAAGTACCACGGCCACTTCGACGACGTCCTGGTCGAGCTCGAGGACGGCCGCCTGGTGCCGGAGGAGGACGGCCTGCCGCACGACGTCACCACCCGGACGCTCGTCGTACCGTTCAACGACCTCGAAGCTCTCGAGCGCGTGCTCGCGGACCGCGAGGTGGCCGTCGTGATCACCGAGCCGGCGCTCACCAACAACGTGGGCCTCTTGATGCCGGACGACGGCTTCCACGACGGCCTGCGCGAGGTGACCCGACGTACCGGCACGTTGCTGGCCTACGACGAGACCCATACCCAGGTCGTCGGTCCGGGCGGACTCACCCGGCGCTGGGCGCTCGCGTCCGACTTCGTGACGGTCGGCAAGTCGATCGCCGCGGGCATCCCGCTGGGTGCGTACGGGATGACCGAAGAGGTGGCGGCGGTGCTGCAGCGCCCCGGTGGTCGCGACGACGACAAGCCGCAGGTCGCCGTCGGCGGCACGCTGTTCGGAAACCCGGTCTCCATGGCCGCGGCGCGGGCGACCATGAGTGAGGTGTTGACCGACGACGCCTATGCGCACAGCCAACGGCTCGGCGCCCGGCTGGCCGATGGGCTGTCCCAGGTCGTGGCCGACTCGGGGCTGCCGTGGACGACGCACCGGTTCTGGCCGCGCAGCGGGTTGTCGTTCAGCCCGGCCCTGCCGCGCACGGCCACCGAGGCGATGGAGAGCTTCGACGTGCCGTTGCGCAGGCTCCTGCGCGTCTACCTCGCGAACCGGGGCGTCTGGGACGCCATCGTCGGCGCCGGGCCGACGTGCTCGGTCGCCGCGACCGATGAGGACGTCGACGCCTACCTCGCCGCCTTCGCCGACCTCATCGGCGAGCTGGTCTGACTCGGCGAGTAGTCGATGCCGGCATCGTCACGGACCCGAGGTCACCCGGTGGTCAGAGCAGGTCGCGGAGGCGTGCGACGAGCGACTCCTTGACGGCTCGGGTGACTGCAGTGTCGATCTGTTGGTCGAGGTCGGACGGGTTGTCGACGTTGGTCAGGAGGGCGCGCAGGTCGAGGTTGTCGATCGTGCGGCGGAGGACGTCGTCGGTCTTCAGGGCGGCGTCGACCACGGAGTCCGGAAGGGCACGGATCGCGGCCTCGACGAAGGCGTTGAGGTTCGTGGAGTCGAGCGCTTCGTCGACGAGCTCCGAGGCGGGGGGCAGCGACCCGTCGTCCTTCATCTGTCGGACAGCCGACTGCAGGCCGTCGTGCAGGGCGTCGATCTCGGCGTCCGTGCGGGTGCCTGGTTGCGCGAGCTCGAGCGTGAGCTCTTCGCGGCTGACGTGCAGGCGGCAGGCGGCGCCGTCGATGCCGAGCAGCACGAGTCGCTCGGTGAGCCCGTCAAGGCCACCGGCGCGCGAGGTGACCGAACGCGTGGCGCACGGGTCGGCGGGCCGGAGGGGCTCGAAGGTCCCGCCGCCGTAGGCGACCTGGACGCCGAGCACGCCAGCCACCAGGACCAGCGCGACCGCCGGCAGGCTGCCAGGGTGGGGGCGGCGGGTCACGAGGACGTCCTCCTGCGTGGCGCGATCACCGTCAGGAGAGCCAGGAGCGCGAGGCCGGCGCCGACGAGGAACGAGTCGCGGAACGCCCGCGTCGCGGCGCGCTCCAGCTGGGCGTGGAGGGCGCGCTCGAGGGTGGCTCCGGCGGAACGCTCGGCCGGGCTGAGGCTCAACGTCGCGAAGGCGGGGCGCAGATCGGGGACCTGACCTTGCTGCTCCGACAGCTGGTGGCCGAGGGCTCGGGCCACCGCGATCTTGACCTGGGGCTCCAGGGGAGCGTCGAGCACCAAGGACGTGATCGCTTCCTGGGCCGGCGTCCGGGCATCGTGCAGGTCTGCGGTGAAGACGGGGGTCAGGAGCGCCAGGCCCACGACCACACCGATGTGGCGAGCGCTGATGGTCCATCCCGCGTGCTGTACCCGCGGCAGGCGCATCTGCATCGCCTGGGAGGTGAGCCGGTCGATGGTCAGGCCCAGCCCGAGCCCGACCAGGGCCTGCGGCGCGATCGTCCACGCGAGGTCGGCAGACGGCGGAAATGCCAGGCCGACCAGTCCGCCGGCGATGAGGAAACAGCCCACCGCGACCTCGACCTCGTCGGGTGGTGCCAGGCGACGCGCCAGTGGCCGTGCCGCCAGCGCCGCTACCGGTACCACGGACACGGCCAGCGCCGCCGCTGCCGGCGAGCGGTGCCAGCCCTCGACCAGGAGCAGCACGAGCAGGAACAACGCCGCCGTGAGTGCGGCCGACAGCAGAGCAAGGGTGAGGTTGGGACGCAGCGACGGACGATGTCGGTCCGGTGTGGGCGCGGGTACGGCGGCCACCGCCAGCGCAGCTGGGACGGCCACCACGGCCATCGGCACCTGCACCACGAAGATCGCCTGCCACGAGAACGCCTGCGTCAGCAGTCCACCCACCACCGGGCCGCTTGCCGTGCCGACCACGCCGGCCGTCACCCACGCAGCGACGCCGCGGCGCTCGCCGTACTCCGCGACCAGGAGCTCGAGGCAGCCGATCAGGGCCGCCGCGCCACCGAGCGCCTGCATGCAGCGGGCCGCGAGCAGTACCTCGATCGACGACGCCGCCGCGCACCACGCTGACGAGCCCGCGAACACCGCGATCCCGAGGGCGCAGAAGATCCGTGGCCGCGACCGCGTGAACAGCAGGGCCATGGGCACGGCGACGAGCCCCAGCACGAGATTGAACGAGATCAGCACCCAGGCGACCTGACCGACCGAGGTGTGCAGGTTGCGCAGGATGTCGGGCAGGGCGAGGGTCACCACCGCGGAGTCCGCCAGCACCATCGCGACCGTCACCGCGAGCAGAGGAGCCACGGCACGACGCACCCGGGCATCCTCGCACCGCTCCTAGGGCCTGGTCGGTCAGGATGGTCGACGTGCGTGCGCGTGATCGACTCGAAGCCGAGAACCGACAGGCGCTCCAGCGCCTGGCGACCCTGACCCATGACTTCGAGGAGGTCGTGGCAGCCTCCCGCGACTCCAACGCCGATGATGAGCACGATCCGGAGGGGGCGACGATCGCCTTCGAGCGGTCACAGCTCGGAGCCCTCATCCAGCAGGCCGAGGGCCAGCTCGAGGAGATCGATGCGGCGCGGAAGCGGCTGGACGAAGGGACCTACGGCACGTGTGAGAGGTGCGCAGCCCGCATCGGTGACGAACGGCTCGAAGCCAGACCGACGGCACGGGTCTGCATCGTCTGCGCGGCGTCGGGCCGCTGAGCGGCGAGGCCAGGGGCCAGTCGCTCCGCCGTGATCAGGCGTTGGGCATCAGGTCGTCCGCGCACCGGTCGCCCAGGACCTCGCGTGCGACCAACGCGCCGACCTCTCGCAGAGCCGCGAGCTGCGCGTCGGTCAGCCGGTCGATCAGCAGACGTCGTACGGCGGTGACGTGGCCAGGAGCGGCGGCGACCACCTTGTCCCAGCCGGCCGCGGTGAGGGTGGCGACGGTGCTGCGCCGGTCATGCTCGTGGGGGTGCCGCGTCACCCAGCCCTGCGCCTCCAGTCTGCTCACGACGTTGGAGACGCGGGACGGGCTGGCGTTCGACTGGGTGGCGAGGTCACTCATCCGTCGCTGCCTGCCTTCGGCCATCGACAGCGAGCTGAGCACGAAGTAGTCGAACAGGTTGAGGCCGCTGTCGCGCTGCAGCTGCGCGTCGAGGGGACCGGGGAGCAACCACATGACCGCCGTCACGCCGATCCACGCCTGCTGCTCCTCCGGGGAGAGCCAGCGCGGCTCCTGGTCGGCCATTCCTACCTCCTGCTCACCGGTGGCGCGATCGTACCCAAGGCGAGATATTTCAAGATTGAATTATTCATGATACATTCATTCAATCTTGAACTACCAACCAAGGAGACCTCACATGACTCTGTTCCGGCTCGACGCCAGCATCCGCGTGGACGGCTCCCACAGTCGCGCCCTCGGCGACCTGGTGGAGCGCGAGTGGACACGGGCCCACCCCGGTGACGAGGTGCTACGACGCCACCTCGGCACGGACCCGGTCCCGGCCACCGCGTGGGCCGATGCCGTCTCCGGTGCGTACGTTCCGGCCGACCATCGGTCCCCCGCCCAGACCGAGGCGGCGGCACTCGCGGCCGGGCTGGTCGACGAGCTGGTCGCCGCGGACGCGCTGCTCTTCGCCGTCCCCCTGTACAACTTCGGTGTCTCCCAGCACTTCAAGACCTACGTCGACCTGGTCGTCACGGACCCGCGCATGGCCGCCGGTCAGCCGACCGCGATTGCCGGCAGGCCCGCGGTCCTGGCGACCGTCCGCGGCGGCGCCTACGGCGCAGGCACCCCCCGGGAGGGCTGGGACCACGCCACTCCCTGGATGCGCCGGATCCTCGAGGATGTCTGGGGTCTGGACCTGCTCGCCGTAGAGGAGGAGTTCGCACTGGTGGGCGTGAACCCGGCCCTGGACGAGTTCGCCGACCTCGCCGAGATCATGCGGGCAGACGCCGCTGCCCTCGCCACCGAGCACGGCCGAGCGCTGGCGGCTGCGCTGCAACGCGCTGCCTGAGGGCTTGCCGCTGACTCGTTCCGGGGGTTGCGATGCTCACTCCGGCTGGGCTTCGGCCATCTCGTGGATCTCGCGATGGCGCATGACGCGCCAGGCGAGGTACGAGATGGCCCCGGTGACCAGCGGCAGTCCCCAGGTCAGCGCCCGGTACACCAGCACCCCGGCGAGCACGGTGTTCTGTGACGACTCGCCGAGCACTGCGACGTAGACCGCGGTGTAGACGACCTCGGCGACGCCGATGGCGCCAGGCGTGATCGGGACGATCGTGAGCAACCGGCCGACGGAGTACAGCAGGAGACCCAGAGACACCGGCATCGCGGCGGCCTCGACTCCGCACGCCCACAGACAGCCGACCAGGAGGAACCCGTTGAGCAGGTAGGCACCACCGATGCAGCCGCCGAGGACCCGCGCGTTGCCTCGGACGAGGCCCAAGGTGGAGGTCCGGAGCTCGCGGGCGCGGTCGGGCCAGGTGGTGACCGCCTCCTTGCCGAGGGCACGGCGGAGCGGGTTGACGCACCGTTGGCCGATGCGGCCGAGCATGGCCGCGAGGCGTTCGCTGCGAGCCACCGCGCCGACCAGCACCACCGTGATGACCGCGACCACCATCGCGATCCCACCGATCAGCCACACGTGCTCACTGCCTGCCTCGGCGGGTCGGCCGAGGGCCACCCAGAGGACGAAGAACAGCCCTGGAGCGGCGAACACCAAGGCATCCGTGAGGACGCTGACACTGACCGTGGCGCCCGCGAACCGTTCGGTGCTGACCCCCCAGCTTCGCAGGACGACGTACTGGGTCGCCGTCCCCGACGGGCCCGGGACGACGTTGCTCACGGCCGACGACGACTCGCGCGCGATCAGCGAGCGGACGAACGAGAGCCCGGGGATCACGGGTGGGTACGCCGCGGCCAGCAGTACCCGGATGACGAGAGCCGCCACGAGCAGAACCGTGAAGGTGAGGGCCGACATCGAGGTGATGGCGTCCCACACGCCGCTGAGGCTGCCCAGGGCCGGGACGATGACCAGGAACAGCAGGACGAGCAGCCCACCGGAGAGTGCGGCGCTCAGCACCTTCATCAGGACCGATGTGGGTCCCGGCCGGTCTCCCAGTGCTTCGCCCGACAGCGCTGCGGACGCGCCGGACGTCGGGTGACCCTTCGGCTCAGACATGGTGGAACGCTAGCGCCCCGCACGGCCGGGCAGGCGGGCGGACCCCCGGCCGTACGGCGCACCGGCGTGCTCAGGTGTGGTCGGCGCAGCAGGGTGTGGGGTTCGGCTGCTCGAAGGGCACCAGGCCGACCCGTCCGGCGCGCAACCCGTCCATCACGGCGGCGTAGGAGAAGTCCGTCGCCCGACGTGGGTGCGGCTGTAGAAGCGGGGCCAGAAGTCGCCGTTGGCCGTGTTCCCGCCGTGTGACAGTGGACGGGATCGCCGTACCGACCGTTGGCGTCGAAGAACTCGATCGTGTCCTGGCCGGGAGGGCGGACGGCGTGGGCGTGGCTGTGGCTGTGGCTGTGGCCGTCGTGGGGTCCGTGGCGCACGAGATCTCCTCGGTGGCGGGCGGGTGGGGGTCGCCGGGGGACAGCGCCCTCGCCGTCAGCCAAGCGGCGCCGGGCCACGCGAGGACGAGGAAGGGCGAACGGCCGATGAAGTCCCCGGCCGTTCCGGACGCGCCGAGGCCGACCATGGTCGGGATGAGCGGCGTACGTCGGATGGGGGATGCGTGACCGCTCCGCCGCCACGCATCCTGAGTGGATGAGGTCGGCCTCGGCGTCGTGGCGTGCGCTCCGGGGGTGCCTGTGCGCCGTCGCCGCGGTCGCAGCCGTGCAGCTCGTCGCCGTGGAAGCAGCTCACGCGGCCGGGGGCGATCTCTACGTCGACCGGACCATGTCGACCTGCACCGATGGAGGGGCGGGGACGACCCAGGCGCCGTTCTGCACGATCGCGGCGGCGGTGTCGAAGCTCCAGGCCGGAGCGACGGTCTACGTCGGGAACGGCACCTACGCCGAGACCGTCAAGCCGAGCGTCTCCGGGACCGCGTCGGCGCCCGTCACGGTCACCGCCTGGCCGGGACGGCATCCCTCGGTGGGTGCGGGTGTCGTGAACGGAGTGCTCGTCTCGTCGCGCAGCTACGTCACGATCTCGGACCTCGTGGTCTCCGGGACGACCGGCGCCGGGATCTCGGTGTCGGGCGGCGATCACATCGCGTTGATCGACAACGAAGTCACGCGGTCGGGTCAGCCGGTGCAGGGCAAGGTCGCCCAGGGCATCAAGCTCTCGGGTACGACGGCCGGGCTCGTCCAGGGGAACGTCACGCATCACAACAGCGACCACGGGATCCTGCTCACGGGCGGCACGACCGGCACCACCGTGTCCGGCAACATCTCGAGCTTCAACGCGGAGGGGTATCAGCGCAACGCCAACGGCATCGACGTGATCAGCCCGGGAAACACGCTGATCGGGAACGTCACCCACGACAACGAGGACTCCGGGATCAACTTCTACACCGGCGGCAACAACAACCTGGCCGCCGACAACGTGACCTACAACAACGGCGACCACGGCATCGACGACTTCAACGTCACGGGCGGCCGCTTGATCGGCAACACCGTCTTCCACAACTGCACGTCAGGGATCAACGTGGAAGGCACCTCGGGCGACTACGTCGTGCAGAACAACGTGGCCGTCGACAATGCGGTCTACCCGGCGTACAACGGCATCTCCTGCAGTCGGCGTGCCGGCAACATCGGCATCTGGGACTCTGCCCCGGCCACCACGACCGTCGACCACAACCTGGTCTACCTGTCGAAGCCCGGCACGATGTACGTGTTCAAGACGGCGTACTCCTCGCTCGCCGCGATGTCGGCCGCCACCGGACAGGAGACGCACGGTGTCCAGGGCGATCCGAGGTTCGCCGACGCGGCCGCTGCGAACTTCACGCTGCTGGCCGGGTCGCCGGCCATCGACCGTGCCAACTCGGGCGTCGCGGGTGAGCAGCCTGTCGACGCGGCCGGGAGTCCGCGCGTCGACGACCCGGCGACGCCGAACACGAAGGCCGAGGGGCCGCGGCTCTACGACGATCTGGGCGCCTACGAGTTCCGGCCGCAGTCCGGTCCGAGTGCGCCGACTGCGCGGCTGAGCGTGTCGCCGTCGAGTGGTACGGCGCCGCTGCCGGTGACGTTCGACGCGAGCGGTTCTTCGGATCCGCAGGGGCAGAGCCTGACGTACTCCTTCGACTTCGGGGACGGCTCCGGGTCGGGCAGCCAGTCGGCGCCGGGGGCGCAGCACACGTACACGTCGCCGGGGTCGTACACCGTCACCGTGACGGTCACCGACACGGCAGGGCTGTCGGCGGCGGCGAGCCAGACGGTGACCGCGTCCGGTCCGAGTGCGCCGACTGCGCGGCTGAGCGTGTCGCCGTCGAGTGGTACGGCGCCGCTGCCGGTCACGTTCGACGCGAGCGGTTCTTCGGATCCGCAGGGGCAGAGCCTGACGTACTCCTTCGACTTCGGGGACGGCTCCGGGTCGGGCAGTCAGTCGGCGCCGGGGGCGCAGCACACGTACACGTCGCCGGGGTCGTACACCGTCACCGTGACGGTCACCGACACGGCAGGGCTGTCGGCGGCGGCGACACAGACGGTGACGGCAACCACGGCCGGCGGGGTCGACCCCACCTACGTCGGCACCATCGCCAACAACTACTCGACCACCGCGCACACCTCCGGGTCGGTCACGGTGTGGAAGCCGGCCGGCGTGCAGGCGGGCGACCTCGTCGTACTGACGCTGCAGTTGTCGGGGACGGCGGCCACCGGACCCGTCTCGGGCACGGACCCGGCCGGGAACTCCTACGTCGCGACGGCCGACGTCGCCGACGGCTCGGGGAACCGGCTCGTCGTCCTGTCCGGGGTGGCGGCGACGCCGCTCGTCGCCAACGACAAGCTCACGGTGAGCTTCCCCTCGGCGGCCACCTACCGGTTGAGTGCCGACGAGTTCGCCGGCGTCACGAGTGCGGACCGGGCCTCCACGGCGACCGGCGGCGCGGGCGGGTTCTCCTCGGGTGCCGCGGTGGCCAGCGCCGGGCACGAGATCGTCTTCGGAGCGATCTCCGTCCCGGTCGGCTCGGCTGACTCGACGTGGTCGGCCGGGTGGAACGGGATCGGCGCGATGTCCACGTCCGGTCGCTACCTCGGCAAGGCGTACCGCGTCGCGACGTCGGCCGGCAGCTACCCGGCCACCGGCAACGCTTCCGGTGCCTGGCTCGCGGCCGCGGTGTCGTTCCGCCCGTGAGCTGGGCCTCGGATGTCAGGAGCGCGAGCGGCCTCCTACAGTAAGCCGATGCGCGAGTCGTTGTACGACGCAGCCGGCGGTGCGGAGGGTGTCCTCGCCCTCGCGCATGCCTGGCACGAGCGGGTCCTGGCAGACCCGGTCGTGTCCCACGCCTTCGAGCACGGGTACCGGACCGATCACACGGAGCGGCTGGCGGCGTACTGGGGTGAGCAGCTCGGCGGGCCTTCGACGTACACCATGACGATGGGCGACCAGAGCCACGTCGTGCGTCTCCACTCCGGCGAGGGCGAGCACGACGACATGGACGAGCGCGCCGTCCTGTGCTTCGTAGCGGCACTCGACGACGCCGGGCTGCCCGACGATGCCGAGCTCCGGACGACGCTGGTCGCCTGGTTCCGTTGGGGGATCGGCCTGATGGACGCCTATCCCGACTCGGCCGACGACGTCCCCGACGCCCTGTCCATGCCGCTCTGGACCTGGTCAGGGCCGCGCGCGGAGTGATGCCGGCCCTTGCCAGGGCGGCGCTAAAGTGCTATCTATTTGATATCACTTTAGTTGAGGAGCGGTCATGAGCACTGCCACGTCACCCGGACCCGCGGGCCACCAGGGAGCCCGCGTCGAGATCGCCGAACGTCAGGCCCTGAGAGTGACCGGCTGGTTGGGGGTCGGGGCCGTCGCGGTGTGCGTCTTGATCACGAACGTCGCCCTGCGGCACAGCTCCATCTGGGCCTGGGTCCCGATCGCGGCCGGCGTGATCATCGCCCTGTCGCTCGCCGTGGTCACACCGGGCCAGACGTCGGTCGTCCAGTTCTTCGGCAGCTACGCCGGCACCGTCCGTCGCCCCGGATTCTGGTGGGTCCTGCCCCTCACGGTCCGGCGCCGGGTCAGTGTCCGGGTGCGCAACTTCGAGACCAACCGGCTCAAGGTCAACGACGCCGAGGGCAATCCCGTCGAGATCGCCGCGATCGTGGTGTGGCAGGTCGCCGACACGGCGCGCTCGACGTACGCCGTCGACGACTATCAGGACTTCGTCACGGTGCAGGCGGAGTCGGCCCTCCGGCACGTCGCCACCACCCATCCGTACGACGACGCCGACGGCGAGGGGCCCTCGCTGCGAGGCTCGACCGACCTCGTCGCCGGAGAGCTGGCCCACGAGGTCGCCGAGCGCGTCTCGCTCGCCGGCGTCGAGATCGTCGAGGTCCGGATCTCCCACCTCGCCTACGCGGCGGAGATCGCCCAGGCCATGCTGCGCCGGCAGCAGGCCGACGCCGTCGTCGCCGCCCGCAGCCGGATCGTCGAGGGCGCGGTCGGCATGGTGGAGATGGCGCTCGAACGGCTGGCCGCCCACGAGGTGGTCGAGCTCGACGAGGAGCGCAAGGCGAGCATGGTCAGCAACCTGCTCGTGGTTCTCTGCGGGGACCAGCCGCCCTCGCCGGTCGTGAACGCCGGATCCCTGTATACGTGAGCGCCCGCAAGCAGGTCCTCCTCCGTGTCGACCCCGCGGTGCACGACGCGCTGATGCGCTGGGCGAACGACGAGCTACGGAGCGTGAACGCCCAGATCGAGGTGCTCCTGCGCCGGGCCCTCACCGAGGCGGGGCGGATGCCGAGGCACGCCGCGCCCTTGCCGAAGCGCGGACGGCCCAGCTCGAGCGACGCCTGACCGGGCGGCTTCTCGCGGGCCCCCGAGACCGGGAGAGCGACATCACAGTGCCCGCAATTGGATCGTTCCAAGAAAGTGGAGAACACTGGTGAGCAAGAGCAACACACCATCGAAGGGAACCACGATGTCCCGCCTGATCGACGACCTCAACGCCCTGCACGACCACTACGTCGAGTCCGTCAACATCGCGGTCGGAGACAACGACCTCGACCGCGCCGACCGACTCGCCGCGGAGTACGACGAGGAGGCGATCTTGATGATCGCCCTCCACGAGGGTCGCACCGACATGCTGCCGCTGCGCCGCCCCCGTGACGCCGACTCCGGCCTCCGCGCGATGATCCGCCGCGTCACGCACCTCCACCGCGCCGCCTGACCCGACCCGCGGCAGGATGGGGGCGTGAGCCCCTCGCCCGACCCCGAGCTGGAGCGCGCCAAGGAGCGGGGCTGGGAACAGCTCGCCGCGATCGACGCCTCCCTCGAGCGCGGCGAGATCGACGAGGAGGGCTGGCACGCCGCGATCCTCGCGATCGTCGAGCCGGCGTACCTCGGCGCCACCACCCCGCAGATGCAGTCCGGCCACAGTGGCGACGCCGCCGCGTGGGAGTTCTCCCGGCGCCCGGTCATGGACGCCGTCGACCGCGCCGGCACCTTCCTCGACATCGGCTGCGCCAACGGTCTGCTGATGGAGTCCGTCGCCCGGTGGGGAGACGAGGACGGCCACCCGATCGAGCCCTACGGTGTCGACATCTCGGCCCGCCTGGCCCACCTGGCCCGCGACCGGTACCCGCAGTGGGCCCACCGGATCTGGACCGCCAACGCTGCTGCGTGGCGGCCGCCTCGCCTCTTCACCTACGTCCGGAGCGGGCTGGAGTACGTCCCGGACCGGAGCCGTCCGGCGTACGTCGACCACCTGCTGACCTTCCTCGAGCCTGGTGGGCGGCTGATCCTGGGCAAGCACAACGAGGAGACCGACCGCGACGACCTCGCCGCCGGGGTCGAGTCGTGGGGCCATCGGATCGCCGGCCGGGGCACGCGACCGCACCGGCACCCGGCCCTGTCCTACAAGGTGTTCTGGCTGGAGGCCTGAGCGCTCAGACGAGAATGATGATGAGCATGACTGCCACCGCCACGATCGCCGCGGTCATCACCACGCCGAGCCCGAACGACGGGAGTGGCTCGTGCCGCCGCATCGCGCGTTCCACGCGCGCCCAGCGCACGAACGACCCTGACCCGACCACGGCGCCGAGCACGATCAGACCCACGGCGAGGATCGTCCGCAGGTGGGCGGGACCCGGAGTGGTGAGCGCGTGCAGGGCGACGCCTCCGGCCAGCATGGCGAGCGACGTACGCACCCAGGCCAGGAAGGTCCGCTCGTTGGCGAGCGTGAAACGCGGATCGGGTTCCTCGCCCTCGTCGTAGACCCACCGGGGCTGCCGTTTCCTCACACCCTCATCGTGCCGCAGCAGGGGGCCACGGCGCTCGCCGGGCCGCGCGATGTGCGTCGGTGCCCCGCTACGCGGTTCGAACGAGGCACTGTGGGTTCTCCGGTTACGCTTTCGGCGGCCCTTCGCCTGGGCCACGAACGCAGGGGGTCCGGGGACATGGCCGCGCACGGGAAGCACCTCCGCGCCACGTCGAAAGCCCAGCGCCCGCCCGCCGCGGCCACGACCCTCGCCCCGTGAGCGACGCCCCGACGCTCGTGGTGGGCGCCGCGATCGTGCGCCACGGCTGTCTCCTCGCCGCCCGCCGTACGACGCCAGCCGCCGTCGTCGGCCGGTGGGAGCTCCCGGGCGGCAAGGTCGAGCCGGGGGAGTCGCCGGGCGACGCGCTGGTGCGCGAGGTCCGCGAGGAGCTCGGCTGCGCGGTCGCGGTCGACGGCTGGCTCGACGGTGACCAGCCGATCGGGACGACCCATCTGCTCCGGGTCGCGGTGTGCCGGCTCCTCGACGCCGCGCCGCGACCGGGTGACGACCACGACGTGCTGCGCTGGCTCGCTCCGGAGGACCTCGACCAGGTCGACTGGCTCGAGCCCGACCGGCCGTTCGTCGCCGCGCTGCGCGACCGGCTGCTCGACGGCGAGGCACTGGAGGGCGGCAACGTCGGCGGCGCCGTGCGCATCGGCGACACGGTCCGCCGTCCGACCGGGCCCTGGACGCCGGCGGTGCACGCGCTGCTCGACCACCTCCGCGAGCGGGGGCTGCGGGCGGTCCCGCGGGTGCACGGGTACGACGCCCGTGGGCGCGAGGTCCTCGACTACCTGCCCGGCGACGTCGTGGACATCGACACCGACCTCGTCTCGGACGCTCGGCTGGCAGACCTCGCCCGGTGGGCGCGGGAGTACCACCGGGCCGTCACCGGGTTCGCCCACCCCGGCCCCTGGCGCTTCCCGCCGTCCGGACACAGCGACGTCGTCGCCCACAACGACCTCGCGCCGTACAACGTCGCCTTCGTCGGCGACCGCGTGGCCGGTGTCTTCGACTGGGACGTCGCGGGGCCGGGAACGGTCGTGTTCGAGCTCGCCCACCTGGCCTGGTGCGCGGTCCCGCTCTTCCGGCCGACCGCCGACGACGTAGTGGCACGCCGCCTGAGGTGCTGGCCGACGCGTACGGCGGGCCGAGTGCGACCGCGATCCTCGACACGGTCCCCGCTCGGGTGGGGAGCGTCGTCGACGGCATCCGCGCCGCGATCAGAGCGGGCGACCCCGGCATCGGGCGGCTCGAAGCGGTCGGCGAGCCCGGCCCGCACCGAGCAGTGGCTCGAGGCGTTCGAGGCGCGGCTGCCGACCCTCCGGACGTTCCTGGGAGCGCGTCTCCTAGGGTCGGAGGTATGAGCGACTCTCCCGCCCAACGGCTGCTGCTGGTCCACGCGCATCCCGACGACGAGACGATCGGCACCGGCGCGACCATGGCGAAGTACGTCGCGGAGGGGCGCGGTGTCACGCTGATCACCTGCACCGGCGGCGAGATGGGCGAGATCCTCGTCCCCGAGCTCGAGCACCTCGCCGCGGACCGCGACGACAAGCTCGCGGAGCACCGGCGGGGCGAGCTCGACGAGGCGATGCGGATCCTCGGCGTCACCGACCACCGCTTCCTGGGCGGCTTCGGCCACTTCCGCGACTCCGGGATGGAGTGGCACGACGACGGGTACGCGATCCCGGGCCGCCACGTGCCGGAGAACGCCTTCTGGCACGCCGACCTCACGACGGCGGCGAACCTGCTGGTCGAGGTGATCCGCGAGGTGCGCCCGCAGGTGCTGGTCACCTACGACCAGTTCGGCATGTACGGCCACCCCGACCACATCCAGGCCCACCGCGTCGCGATGTACGCCGCGCAGCTGGCCGCGGTGCCGTCGTACCGCCGCGACCTCGGCGAGCCGTGGGAGATCGCCAAGATCTACTGGAGCGCGATGTCGGAGAGCCGGATGCGCGAGAGCCTCCGCTCCCTCCGCGCGGCCGGGGACACCACGTCGTTCGAGGGCATGGACCCTGACGGTCCACTGCCCATGACCACTCCCGACGCGGAGATCGCGGCGGCCGTCGACGGCCATGGCTACGTCGAGAAGAAGCTCGACGCCCTGCGTGCCCACCGCACCCAGATCACCGTCGACGGGCCGTTCTTCGCGCTGTCCAACAACGTGGGGAACCGGGCGTGGGGCACGGAGTTCTTCAGGATCGCCAAGGGCCGTCCGGCCGACGTCGGTCCCGACGGGCTCGAGACTGACCTGTTCGCCGGGCTGTGACGCGCGGATCCGATCGGCGCGTTGCAGCCACCCGCCGACGCGGATCGGTCCTAGCATTTCGCCGTGGCACCCTCGACCCGGCGAGACCACCGGCCGGGCCCCGAGCGTGAGGGCGGTCGGGTCGTCGTGCTGCTCATCCTGGGACTCGCTCTGCTCGCCGGCGGCTGCTACGTCGCGGCGTACCTCGCGGCCAGCGACAAGGTCCCGGTCGGGACCAGCGTCGCCGGGGTCGACATCGGCGGCCACCGCCCGGTCTCCGCGGAGGTCGTGCTCCGCGCCGGGCTCGGCGGTCGGGCGCGTACGCCGTTCACGGTCGTCGTCAACGGGCGCACGATGCGGGTGCGTCCCCGCGCGGTCGGTCTCGACGTCGACTACACGGCCTCCGTGCATGCGGCCGGAGCCGCGCGGAGCTGGTCGCCCGAGCGGCTGTGGGCCTACTACACCGGCGGCGCCAGGATCGACCCGGTCAAGCAGCTCGACCAGGCGCGTCTCGACACCCTGATCGACCGCCTCGACCGCTCCGACGGCAGCGCCCCGACGGACGGCGTGGTGACCTTCCACCGCGACGGCTTCCTCGTCACCCCGCCGCGGGACGGCCTCGCGGTCGACCTCAAGGGAGCAGCTGCTGCCTTCTTCGACGCCTACCTCAGCAACGACCCTCGCGTGCAGCTGCCGCTGGTGGCGACGGCACCTGACATCGACGCCGCGGCCCTGCATCGTTTCGTCGCGGGCTTCGCCAACCCGGCGATGGCCTCGGCGGTGACCCTGCGCCTCGGTCGGGACACGGTGCGGCTGCAGCCCTCGTCGTACGGACCGTTGCTCGGCGCCCAGAAGGTGGGCCATCGCCTCCAGCCCACGGTCCGTGCCCAGGCGCTGGCCACGGTGGTGACCGACCGGCTCGGCAGGAGACCCGCCGACGCCCCTCAGGACGCGACGGTCGCACTCGTCGACGGCCGGCCGCACGTGGTGCGCGCTCGCTCCGGGGTGCGTGTTCGCGCCGGGCGACCTGGCGACGGCGCTGGTCGACGCGATCAGCGCGCCCGGACGGACCGCCCGGGTGCGCGCGAGCCGCGACCCCGCCTCGTTCACGGACGCGGATGCGCGCGCGCTCGGTATCACCGACCAGATCTCGTCGGCCACCGTGCACCTGCCACGCGGGTCGCACGTGGACGGACTGGTGTCCGCCGCCGCCCGGCTCGACGGCGCCGTGGTCAAGCCCGCCGACAGCCTGTCGCTCCGAGACCGGCTCGACACCGACGTCCCCGGCAGCCAGGCGGCGACCCAGCTCGCGACCGCGACCTTCGACGCCGCCTGGCTCGGTGGGCTGCAGCTCGGCTCCCACGCCACCCTGCCGGCCTACACCGGCGCCTACCCGATGGGCAGCGACGCGACCCTGGACGACGGGCAGGACCTCGTCTTCACCGACAACACGTCGTACGGCGTGCTGGTCTCCGTGGCGATCGTGCGACCGTCGGCCTCACACGACGGCTCGCTCACCGTCAGCCTCTGGTCGACGCCACGATGGACGGTCACCTCGAGCCACAGCACCCCCGACAACGTGGTCCCGTCCGGGCGCGTCGTGCACGGCGGCCAGGGGTGCCAGGAGCGGGCCGGCCACCCCGGCTTCGACGTCACGGTCACCCGCACCTTCGCGCACTCCGGCTCGGGCGACGCCGACCACAGCACGTCGTACGCCGTGCACTACTCGCCGGTGCCCGCCGTCGTCTGCCGTCAGCACCGCCACTGAGCACGCCCTCGCGTCAGCCCGCCGTCTTGTCGAGCAGCTGCAGCAGATCATGCGCGGCGAGCTCGACGTCCTTGTGCCGCCACTCCGACGCGCGGTAGACGCACGCGATGAGCGCTGTCCGGTGCACGCGGCGCAGGTCGCCGTAGACGAAGGCGTAGCGCCCCTTGGTCTGGTCGGTGGCACCCTCGGTCAACCCGAGGTGCCACGCGGCGTACTCCTCCCACGAGTGGCGCTCGAGGAAGGCGTTCTGCGCGTCCGCCCCGGGCTGGACGTTGCCCCAGTCGCTGTCGAGGACGTACTGCTTCTTCTCGATGAGCTCACGGCAGTGGGCGACGGCGTCGCGGTTCACGTCGTAGGAGGCCATCGCCCCATCCTGCGTCGGCGGTGGCCTACGGCGCCAGCCGGTGCAGGTCGCGGGGGAAGAGCGTGACCTCCCGGATGTTGGGCGCCTCGACCAGCCGACCGACCCAGCGCTCCAGCCCGATCGCGAAGCCGCCGTGGGGTGGGATGCCCCGTCGGAACGCCTCGACGTACGACGCGTAGGGCTCGTAGGGATAGCCCCGCTGCTCGAGGGTGGCCACGTAGTCGGCGTAGCGATGCAGCCGCTGCGCGCCGCTGACCAGCTCGATGCCGCGGAAGATCAGGTCGAAGGCGCGCGACCAGTGCGGGTCCTCCGGGTCGGGATGGCTGTAGAACGCCCGGCTGAGGGTCGGGTAGCCCTCGACGACGAGGAAGTCCGAGTCGTGCTCGGCCTTCGCCCACTCGCCGAGCGCGCGCTCGTGGGCCGGGCTGAGGTCGGGCTCGTCGGCCGGCGCCCCGGCGATCTCCAGTGCCTCGCGGAAGTGGAGGATCGGGAACGCCGCGGGGACCTCCGGCAGCTCGAGCCCGAGCCGCTCGACCGCGGGCGCGGCGTACGCCCGGATGCCGTCCACCATCCCGGCGACGACGTCGCGCAGGCAGGCGATCACCTGGCGGTGGTCCTCGATGAACCCGAGCTCGACGTCGAGCGACACGTACTCCGCCAGGTGGCGCACGGTGTCGTGGGGCTCGGCGCGGAAGACCGGGCCGATCTCGTAGACGCGCTCGAAGACGCCGACGAGCTGCTGCTTGTAGAACTGCGGACTCTGGGCGAGGTACGCCGGCCGGCCGAAGTAGTCGACCGTGAAGACGTTGGCGCCGCTCTCGGTGGCGGACTCCACGAGCTTGGGGGAGTGGACCTCCGTGAAGCCCTCGGCGTCGAGGGTCTCGCGGAAGCCGCGCAGGCTGGCAGCAGCCAGCTCCCACTTCGCCTTCTGCGCCGGGTGCCGCCAGGTGGTCGCGGCGTGGTCGAGCAGGGTGGGCAGGCCGGTGCTGAGCGTCGGCCGCCAGAGCTCGACGGCCGGGGTGTCGGCCGGTTCGCCGAGGGCAGTCACCGTCGCCTCGGTCACCTCGACGCCGCCGGGCGCCTGCTCGTTCGGGGTGGCGGTGCCGGTCACGGTGACTGGCGTCTCCTCCGGCGGGACCGGCGTACCGGATGGCAGGACGACCTGGGCCAGGCCGGTGCGGTCGCGCACGACCAGGAAGGTGATCTTGGCCAGCTCGCGCCGGCGGTGGACCCACCCGTCGAGCCGGACCTGCTCGCCCGGGGCCGCCGCGGGGAGCTCGGATGTGAGGGTGCGCGCGATCTGTTCGTTGGTCGAGCTTGTCGAGACCATCAGTCCTCCAGGTGTGGCGAGGCCCTGGAGGTGTGGGCGGGGGCAAAGTCGCGGTGCCACCACACCTTCGCCGGGTCAGCCCCGGCCTCAGTCCCCGTGCCTTCCGGTCGGGGCCGCAGTACGTCGTACGCACGGGCTCCCGCTGCTCTCCCGGATCGGAGGGGGTTCGTCACACCCCGCGGTCGCCAGCCCAAATCCTACGGACGAGCCGCCAGAGCGCCAAGTCGGTACTCGGTGCCGGAGCTGATCGGGAAGCGACGGCCGTGCTGGATCAGGCGCTGCCGAACATCGCCGCGAGCTGCGCCTCGATCTCCTCCACCGGAACGTCCCGCACGCGCTGGTCGAAGGCCCACCGGTGGCCCGACGTGTCCAGGACCTCCCCTGTCCGCACGCCCCAGAACGCATCGTGCACCGGTGAATGCACCGTGGCGCCCGCCGAGACCGCTCGGTGCATCGCGGCATCAGCGTCCGGGACGGTGAACCGGTAGGCGGCCACGGACGTCGACGTCGAGAGCGGTGTCGCCAACGAGGTCCCTGGCACCGGCGCGGCCAGCGCCACCTGCAGCCCTTCGATGGCCAGCTCGGCGGTCGCGACGGATCTGTCCGGCAGATGCAGCACGCGTGTCACCCGCGCGCCCAACGCCCGCTCATAGAAGTCCACTGCATCGGACACGTCCTCGACGACGAGGTGGAGTGCGAAGTCAGCCATGGTCGGGCCCGCACGGTCGGATGGGTGAGCCGGTCAACCGGCCCGCTGCCCTGAAAGTGCGCAACTGATGGCTCCTAGGTGTCATGGCCAAAGGCTGACATCTCAAGTGAGCTTGAAGTCAAGGCGAACAACGACGATGCATCGCTCCCGCGGATCGGACGTGCCTACGGGTTCGTCGCCGACGGTCAGACCTCGTGCGGGACAACGTCGTACGCCGGGTCGTAGGTGCCGACCTTGCGTGCCGCTGCGAGGTGCCCACCCAGGTAAGCGCCGACTCCCAGTACGCCGGCTCCGGCCAGTGCGAGCCCGGCGCCGGCGCCGTGCCGTCCGCGTCGACGGGCGATCCATGACGCGGTGTAGACGCCGATGGCAAGACCGTTGGTGATGGCGTGAACGAGCCCCACTCGCTGGTCGCGGGGTTCGGCCGCGGACCACTCCGCCCACCCGGTCCAGGCGGTCGGACCTACCGCGATGAGACCAACACCGACGAGTCTCGTTGCCGCGGCCGACGAGCCACGTGGTCCGAACAGGTCCAGCAGGCTGGCGGAGGTCCAGGTGCCGATCACGACATCGGTCAGCACCGGGTGGACGGTGTGGCCGAGCCACTGGCCACGCAAGACGGACCCGCGAATCCCGGTTCCGAACAGCGTCAGGATCGCGGGCTCGATCGCCCGCACCGGCGCGTCGAGTGCTGTCGCGTTCTCGAGCCCCCGAGTCCATCGAACGATCGTCGGAGGCTGTGGTTCAGTCGCGTCCATGCGTGTCTCCTCGGTGTGTGACGCTCCATCTCACGTTCCATGGTGCGACGGCGGTAAAGCTCACGCCACGTGGCAGTCGACATGGCGTGCGAGCCACGGCACCGACGTCGGTGGACAGTGCCAAGATGGCCACGTGGCGGCAGACTCCCGCATGGTGGCCTTGGGGTTCGGCAAGTTCGCGCGTGCCGACCGCATCTTCGCGCTCGAGCGCATCCTCGGCGAGGAACGCGGCGACGGCCGACGTACCCGCGTCTGGATCGATGGGGTCGCCGACCCTTTGATCGCCTCCCGGACCGAGATCACCATCCTTCGCGACATGGGTCAGGAGTCCGCCATCGCAGGACCTGATCTGGACGAGGCCCTGGACCTGGCGGCGCGGCTGGCGGCTGCGGCGGAAGAGGGGCGGGTGGACCTGAGCGACCTCGGTCGCAGGGCACGCCACCTGCTGGCCTCGACCACGGCATCCGACTAGGGAGCTCGGCTGCCTTCTCCGCTCAGCTCAGCGAGTGGCGCAGAGCGCACGGCGCATGATGTGGTCGGACCACGCGAAGCCACCACTCGTGAACTGTCTGGCAGTATCCCGGCAGCTGCGGCAGCGCCTGGGAGGGAGGACAACGATGTCGGTCCGCTTTCAGTTGGTCATCGACTGTCACGACCCGGATCTTCTTGCTCGGTTCTGGGCCGACGCCCTGGGCTATGAGCTCGCGCCGGTCCCCGCTGGATTCGCTACCTGGAACGACTTCTACCGCGACCTCGGGGTGTCCGAGGAGGAGCTGGTCGACGGTGAGGACAGGATCAGTGACCCGGAAGGGGACGGTCCGAGCATCTGGTTCCACGTCGTACCCGAGGCCAAGGTGGTCAAGAACCGGCTGCACTTCGATATCCACGCGAGCGGCGACCGGAAGGACCCGATCGAGACCCGCCGCACGCGAGTGGACGCGGAGGCTCGTCGCCTGTCCGGCTTGGGCGCCAGCATCACCGGCGCTTTGTCGGAGGAAGGGCTGGACCACTACGCGGTCGGGATGAAGGACCCGGAAGGCAACGAGTTCGATGTCAACTGACGATGACTGCGCGCTCGGCACTCGGCGCCGTGGCCGACCAGTCGGGCGCCCAGTCGCAGAGCTCGTTGCAGTCCGCACCGGCCGCCCTGCGAGCTCCCATCCTGGCCGCCGTACGACACGACTTCGCGACCGCTACGACCAGAATTACTGCTCAGCGTTGGAACCACCGTGCGGAGCTCCCCATGGAAGCGCTACCACTCCGCCGCCGCGGCGAGCTTCTAGCTGAGGGATAGGCGGGAGCGGCGATTGCGGAGATATGACGCGCCTCCCAGGACGAGCACTCGCGGACCGTGGATGGGGTGGAGGTCGGCAGGATGGGCTGGGCCCGTCGCCCGGGTGTACGTCTCACCAACGTGGGCGGGTGGCGCGGCAAGATGGCCCCATGTCTCCACGCGAACATCCACGGCATCCTCAGCTGACGCGTGACGACCTTCCCGCGGACCTCACTCCCGAGGCGCTCAGGTACGTCGATTTCCGAACCCTCCGTGCCGTCTCACGACCCGACAACGGGATCCTGAGCCCTGACGAGCAGGAGCAGTTCGACGCTGCTCTCCGCGAGGTCATCCGGGGGACGTCATCCGTCGTCAACGACTCCCTCGAGCGCAGTCGTCGTGGCGGTCCGGCCAACCTCGACCCGGACATGCGTCGTTCCTACGTGCGCACCCAACAGCGGCTTGCTCACCAGGCGCAGCGCGCCCGACAGACACTGCCCGAACTTGGCATTGACGCGCCACCGGAGCTGGGTGCGACATCTGAGCCTGGGAAGGCGTCTGCGTCGCCGGCAGGAGAAGAGGACGACGACGTCTCCCCGAGCAGTCTGGAGCTCGAGGTGGAGCAGACCTCCGAGACCCTCGACCTGCTGGAGCGGATTGCGACGCTCCAGCAGCAGCAGATCGAGCACCAGGCAAGACAGTTCCTCAGCGAGACCCGCGGCCTCTTCTTCGCCTTCCTCGTGTCCGTCGCCGTGATCGTCGCCGGTGTGGCGCCGCTCGTCGAGGCCGAGCCGCACGAGCGACTGCAGATCGTGCTCTGGACGCTGGTCGCTGTCGCGGTAGCCGGTCTGGTGTACGTCGTCGTGCGCGGCCGGCAGTCTAAGAAGTGATTGCGCAGGCGGCGAAGGCACGACCTATTGGCGGATTGACACACAACCCGGACGGCGGATCGGGGCTGAACGGACGCTCTGTGTCATCGGTGGTCACAGCGGTGCGGTCAGCTCCAGGTGCACCCCGTCGGGGTCGCTGAAGGAGAGAATCGCGATGCCGAACCCGGCCAGGTCCATGACCTCTCCGTGGACGATGCCACGCTCCTCCAGGGCCGAGGCCGCTGCCAGCAACGCGTCGCGGGACGACACCGAGAAGCTCAGGTGGTCCAACCCCGTCCGCTCGGAGTCGAACGTGTCCCCCGCGGCGGCAACCGGCCGAAGTCCGAACAGGATCCCGTTGGTCTGATAGACGACGCCGCCGTACAGCTGTGCGGGATCCGCACGGACGGCCGGGTCGTCAGGATCGCCCGGAGACACTGCAGCCACCTCGAAGCCCATGACCTCCTCGTAGAACGTCCGGGAGCGTGCGAGGTCGCAGACGGTCAGGCGAACGTGGTGCAGGCCGGTGGTCTCGATCAGCGCCACGTCGACTCCTCGAATCCCCGCGAACGACTCTCGGACCGAGCCGCGCAGGCACCAGACTGCCACACCTGCGCCGGGTCTCGAGGCACCGAACGGCTCCCTCCACGACGCTGCATGTCATCTGGAGCCGATGAGGGCCGAATTGAGTCCGTTGGGGGACTTCACAACGACTGGAACGCCTCGAACTTCATCTGTTGCGTCCAGGTGCGGGACGTCTTCCTCCCGAGCTCGCGCGCATGCGGGATGGCACAGTTCCTCGGCGCGCTGGTCGCCAGCCACAGTCGTGACCCGGTGATCAGCGAGGCGTCGGGTACACAGCCGTCCGGGAAGCGGCGGGTGTCTGGAAGTGGGTGGTCTGCCAGTCGTCGAGCCTGCTGAGCCAGCCAGTGGCACCTATGCGGTCGTAGGTCGCCCGGGCAGCCGTGAGCAGGGGGGCGGCCTCCTCGTCACGGTGCTCAGTGATCAGCCAACGGGCGAGCTCCTCCTGCGCCTGGGCGTGGAAGCCGACCGCGCCAAAGCGATCGAGGGCCTCGACCCCGGCGCGCAGCTCGGTCTCGGCGAGCCCCGGGTCGTCACCGCGGGCGGCCGCGAGGAGTCCGCGGAGGCGGTGCCACTGGGCGGCCACGGCGAGTGAGCGTTGTCCGGGCAGGGCGTTGGTCACCGGTGCCAGGAGTCGCTCGGCGAGATCGAGATCGGCAGCGCTCAGTGCGGCCAGGACGAGGGGCGGCCAGAGCAGAAAGAAGTCGTCTTCGAGGCTGGATGCCGCGATCAGGTGGTTCAGGATGGCCGGCGCGAGGCGTGAGGCCTCGGTCTGGTTGTCGGCGGCGACCGCACGAGTCAGGTCGGCGCTTGCCATCCAGGCGAGGTTGTTCTCGGAGTCGGTGTCGGTGTCCTGGGCGGACGTCGGAAGGGCCTCGCCACGCGCGTCGGCGAGCCAGACCTCGAAGGTGCCCGAGGTGATTCGCGCTTGCGGGTCGGTGGCCTCCAAGCCCTGGGTACTGAGTTCGGCGACCTCGCCCAGTCGTCCCAGGCACCACAGGCTGATGGCCATGTTGGTGGTGGCGGCCTCGGCCAAGGTGTGCAACCCGGCACGTCGGGCGGTATCACGCGCCTGTTGAGCATGACCGAGCGCGACGGGCAGGTCGCGGCAGTTGAGGAACGCACCCAGGTTGTGCTGGGCCCGGGTGAGGGCAAGCGGGAGGTCGTGCTCGCGGGCGATCGCGGCGGCGCTCTCCAGGAGGAGGACGCCGCCCCGGTGAGCGCCCGCGCTGAGGTACCCCGTGCCGAGGGCACCGAGCGCTGTTGCGAGGGCCTCAGGGTCGTCGAGCGCCTCGGCCAGGATGAGCATCTCCCCGGCATACTGGATCTCAATCCTGATGTCCGCTAGGCCAACGTGGGCATCCCTCAGCGCGCGGGCCAGCTCGAACCGGGCCCGTTCCGCGCCGGCCACGCCGTCGAGGTGCGTGCCACCTGGGTTCGGCGATCGCGACGGCGGCCGCCGAGTTGTTCCGGTACGTGGAGTGGCTCAGGGCCGCGGCAGCGCGTCCAGCGCCGATGGGGTCCTGCACCTGGTCGAACAGCCGGAGCGCGGCCTCCGCGTGGGCGCGCGCCTCGGCCAAGTGCCCCGCATCATCACCGACGCCGGCGGCGAACAGGTGCAGCCTCGCCTGATCCCTCTCCCCCTCGGTGTGGAGGATCGCGGCTTCCAGCAGGCGTTCGGACTCGCTGGTGGCACCGACGCGGCGGGCCCTGACCGCAGCCCGCTCCAGATAGGTGCAGGCTCTGGCGGTCAAGGTGGTGTGGTCGGGGTCGTTGGCAGCGTCCGCCTCGACGGCGTCGAGGAGGTGTTGGGCGATGACGACGGCCAAGTCGTCACTCGGGTCGGGGAGTGCGGCGAGGTGATCGGCGGCGGAAAGGTGCCGGGCCATGCGGTCGCGGCGGGACAAGGTGGCGTAGGCGACCTGGCGGACCACCGACTGGACAAACCGGTACTGACCGCGCTCGGCGCTGAAGCGGTCGGTCTGCACCACGATGATCTCCTTGCGGCGCAGCGAGTCCAGCACTTTCTGGAGGTCGGTGGGGTCTGCGCCGAGGGCGAGCAGCCCGTCGATGGTGAAGGACTCGCCCAGCACGCTGGCGTCGGTGACGATCCGCCGCTCCGCAGCCCGGAGCGCGTCCAGCCGGGCCGCGACCAGAGCCTGCAAGGAAGCCGGCGCACCGATCGCGTTCAGGTCCAAGGCAGCGCTGTCGGCCGGAACGTACTGCCCGCCGCGGGGGACCACCAGGTCGCGGTCGATCAACGCCCGGACCGTCTCGACTGCGAACAAGGGGATCCCCTCGGCGCGGTCCACCAGAGCTGCGCGTGAGGCTGACGCGAGGCCGGAAACAAGCCCGTCGACCAGGCTCGCCATCGCCCCCTCGTCCAGCGGATCCAGGCGCACCACAGTCGTCCGGCGTCCGCCCAGGGCCGGCCGTCTGGTCAGCAGCTCGGGACGAGCCAGCGCCAGCACGAAGATCGGGGCTTTCGCGGATGACAGCAGGTGGTCGAGGAAGTCCAGCAGGCCCTCGTCGGCATGCTGTGCGTCGTCGAGCACCAGCGCCACCATCTCGTCTCCGGCGAGGTACTCCAAGAACGCCGTCCATGCCGCGAACAGGTCCTCGCGCGCGAACGACCCACCCCCGCCGGCACCGAGGAGCACCGCAAGCCTGGGCCGCAACCAGTCCCGGTCACTCTCCTCGGGCACGAACTCGACCAGCCCCGCGTCGAGCCGCTCGGTGACCGTCTCGCCGGTGTCAGCCTCGACCAGACCGAACCGGGCGCGCATCGCCTCGGCGAGCGCCCAGAACGCGACACCGTCGCCATACGACAGGCAACGGCCGCGGTGCCACTTGACCAGAGCCGCCAGTCCGTCGACGTACTTCTCCAGCTCCCAGGCCAGCCGGGACTTCCCCATCCCAGCCTCAGCGTCGAGCACCACGAGCTTGGGTCGACGCGACTCCTCAGTGCTGTGGAAAAGATCCTTGACCAGACGCAGGTCCGCGTCCCGCCCGGTGAAAGGGGCCTCCAGCCCGTCGACCCGCTGACCACCCCCGACCTCCGCGACCACCACCCCGGCCGCCCACAACCGCACCGGCTCCGCCTTGCCCTTCAGCTGATGTTCTCCGGTGTCGGTGAACGTGATCGCCGCGCTCGCCAGCGACCGGGTCGCCTCATCGACCCACAGTCGCCCCGGCTCCGCGGCAGACTGCACCCGAGCCGCGGTGTTCACGGCATCTCCGGCGACCATCCCCTCAGCCGTCGCGCCCACAGTGACCGCCACTTCACCGGTCACGATCCCGACCCGCATCGCCAAGCCCGGCGCGCCCACCTCATGACCCATCGCCGCGACCGCCGCGACCAGCTCCAAGCCGGCCCGCACCGCCCGCTCGGCATCGTCCTCGTGAGCGACCGGCACCCCCCACACCGCCATCACCGCATCGCCGATGAACTTCTCCACCACCCCGCCGTACCTGCCCACGACCAGCCGGCACTGCGCGAAGTACGCCGACAACAGCTCTCGGACCTCCTCAGAATCCTTGCCCTCCGACAGCGGCGTGAACCCCACCAGATCCCCGAAGAGCACCGAAGTCACCCGCCGCTCCGCGACCGGCTCCCCGGACCGCGGCGGTGCCTGCCGCGACCCAACGACCGCCATGGGAGTCCCGCACTCCGTGCAGAACTTCTCGCCGTCGGACCTAGCGCCGCAGGCCGAGCAGGAACGGCTATGGACCGCAGAGCCACACTCACCGCAGAACTTCGCGCCGGCGGGCAACACCGCCTCGCAAACCGAGCAGTGGTTCACCCCTGCCGCCCCCCTCAAGACCGGCTAGCACGCCCATCCCGAGGTTCCCGGCAGACGCTACTACCCGGACTCGATGCCCGGGAAGATGGCTCGTCAGCGACGAGACTACCGATCCGATCGCGTGCAACCCGCGCCACTGCACACCTCGAGGTCAGTCGAGTTCGGAGCGCAGACGCAGCGGAGTGACGCGTCCCTGCCAGCGCCACGTTGACGGCAATGGAAGTCGAATGCCAGCACTGTTCGGCACGGCGCTTCACAACCTTCCAGCAGGACAGTTGACGTGCGGTCAGCGGAGTGCCTGCTCCCAGGCGCCACGCTGGCTACGCACGTAGCTCAGCCCGGCCTGCCACTGGCGACCGCCCGTGTCACGCCACACGTCTACCCAGCCGGGCCGACCCTGGGTGCCCCAGGCCCTTGCAGTCGCGATGAGACACTCCAAGCGCGCCTCCAGGGTGGGGAGCAAGTCTGCGCGGTCGGGGGCTTCGAGCCCGTAGGCGTCCACGAGAAGGCGCAGCCGCGCCACGTCGGGGACCGGGATGTCGAGGCGGGCGCACGTCGCGGCGTCGTACAGCGGAACCCAGCGGTAGGCCGCCCAGGCGACGTCCCACAGACGCGTGCCCGGGGCGGCGAGATCCCAGTCGATGATGACCAGGTGCCGCGTGGTGCGGACGACGTTGTCAGGTGACAGGTCGTTGTGGCAGATCACCGGCCCGTCAGTGGGTGCGCCAACCATCCGCTGCCAGGGCGCGTCGGCTGGGGAGGCGAAGCCCACCGTGGCGTCGTGCAGCTCGCGGACGAGGTGGCCGAACGCCACGAGGTCGTCGTCGGCGTACCAGGCGGATTGCTCGCCCGCGACCCAGGTCAGGACCTCGCGACCTCGCTCATCTGTGCCGAGGCTGTGCGGAGCGCCGGCGAACCCAGCCAATTCCAGGTGGCGCAGCAGGGCCTGCACGACCGGTGTCCACGGACCCGCGGTCCGCCGTACCGTCTCACCGACCCGGACCACATTGGTCAGCCCACCGCCCTCGAGCGGCGTCTCCTCCTCCGCAGGATCGTTCGCCACCATCGCATCGTCGCCTTGCGCCGGCCGGCCGCCGTCCAGCCAGGTCGCCGCGGACATCAGCGCCGACGATCACCATGAAGGACGTTGGCCCGCTTCAGCCCATCGCGGACGCTCGATGGGCTCCGGCCCATGGGTGGGCCTCAGCCGATCGCAGCAGACCTCCATCGACCCTCCAGGCGGCGGAGCACAGGACTGGTTGCTCTGAGCCACTGCGTGCGTTGGCGCGTCGATCTGGGCTGCTGGAGGATCGGCCGCAGGATCGGTGTCAGGCCAGACTCGGCGGGTCAGGGGATGACCTGGCCGAGCCACTGGGTGGCGCCGTGACCGTGGTTGGCCGGGGTGTGCCAGAGGACCTGCCCCGCGGGGGTCGGTCCGCCGAGCCCGAACTTCGAGACACTGCTGCTGAGCCGGAGGAACCGGCCGGTGTCAGGCTCATACACGTAGGTGCCGACCCGGTCGTGCTCTTCGGACACCACGGAGACCAGGTCGCCCGTCCCGCTGGTGCCGGCCAGACCGCCGTCGATCCCGCTGCCCTGGAACGTGACCACCTGGTCGCCATCGGTCGTGAGGATCTGCACCCTGTCGTCGCGGACTCCGCCGGCGTAGGTGCCGCAGTACTGTCCCAGCACCACGCGGTCATCGGTCGCCCCGAAGGACAGCAGGTTGCACCGCGGGCCCGACCGGGGGTCGAAGGAGTGCTCCTCGCCGCCGGCCAGATCGCGCACGTGGATCGTCCCGGCATGGCCGTTGGTCGAGTCGGTCCACACCATCGAGGTGTCGGTGAACGCGACGCTGCCCACGGTCAGGCCCTCGTCCTGCACGTCGGAGGTGTCGGTGAGCGAGACCGACCACAGGTGGTTGGTGTCTCCCGCCGCGTCGGCGTCGTCGACCTGGCCACCTGGGCCGGTGGGAAAGCCGCCCACGGGAGGCTGGCCCTGACTGGCCGGGACGGACACGTAGAGCCGGCCGTCGGCCCCCATGACCGCTCGGGGGAAGCCGACGGCAGGCAGGCCAGGCCACCTCAGCTCGCTCCACGTCCGAGCCTCACGGTCGAAGACGTACGCGACCAAGGCCCCACCACCGCCGCCAGGGGCGAGAAGGACCAGCCGGTCGGTGCCGAGATCGACGGGGAACGTCTGGGTCTGCCCGATCCCCAGACCCGGCAGCCAGTCCTTCTTGCCGGTCGCCGGGTCCATGAGCGCGAACCGAGGGTGGGACAGACCCTGCCGGGGTCCGTCCCGGAAGAGGATCAGGCCGTCATCGGTCACCCCGTCGAAGTACTGTCCGTTGTCGCGGTCCAGGTTGTGGTTCGTGTACGACGCCAACACCCGGTAGTCGCGTCCCTTCACGGCATGCTCGGCGTCGGCCAGGTGCAGCGTGGGCGCATCGGGTGCCGGTCGGTGGCCCGTGAGTCCCGCGTGGTCGCTGCTCTTCGGCCAGCTGACGGCCGTGATCACGACGGCCACGGCGACCACCAGGGCCGTGCCGCCCGCGTACGCCGTACGTCGCCTGACGCGACGGCGGCCGGCGCCCACCAGGGCGTCGGGGTCGAAGTGGTCGGGCGGGGGAGCTGCGACGTTCTCCCGCATCAGCCCCGTGAGGTCGTTCACCACGGCAGGTTCCCCTCTCCGGCTACGACGAGCTCGTCGCGGGAGCCGTCGTCGAACATCGCCCGTAGGGCAGCCAGTCCACGCGAGGTCTGGCTCTTGACGTTGCCCTCGCTGCACCGGAGCGCCGCGGCGGTCTCGCGGACGTCGAGCTCCTCGAAGTACCGCAGCACCACGCACGCACGCTGGCGCCCCGGCAGCCGCCCCAGCGCGTCCATGAGCGCGGCTCGGTCGGTGACGTGGGCCGCGAGATCCTCGCCGGAGGCGCGGTCAGGGTGCTGCGACGTGGGCCGTTCGCCGCTCGACCGCTTGCGGGTGGAGTCGAGGAAGGCGCTGACCACCGCCTTGCGGGCGTAGGCGAGCTCCCCGCCGCGCCGGACCAGCCTCGGCCACGCGACGTACACCCGGATCAGGCCCTCCTGCACATGGTCCGAGGCACGGTCCCAGTCCCCGCACAGCAGGTACGCCGTGCTGCGCAGACGAGCCCGGCTCGCGACCGCGAACTCGGTGAAGGCCGCATCCTCGGCCGGATCTCGCCCCATGTCTCATTGAACGACGTCAGACGGCGATCCGTTGCACGTCGGCTCGGCCCAGTTCTCGCCACGGGGTCGACGCCGGAGGCTCAGCACCCGCAACGAGATCCGTGCACCTGCTGGACGGGCGCAACCGACAGGTGACCGGCCCGCAGTCGACGGCGGTCTCACCGGTGAACGAGCCCAGTACACCTAGGCTCGGCCCGACGTACCACGGCCCGACGAGGAGGAAGGCTTCGCCCATGTCGACCAGCGACCAGCCCCCGCACGACGACCACGCCTTCGGGTCGCAGTGGTGGGAGCAGCACTACCAGGGAACGGTGCCTGGACGAAGCGAGCCGAGCCCACACCTGGTGACCGAGCTGGTCGACCTGCCCGTCGGAACGGCGCTCGAGGCCGGATGCGGTACCGGGGCCGACGCCGTCTGGCTCGCCCGGCAGGGTTGGGAGGTGACGGCGCTGGACATCTCACCGACCGTCGTCGGGCATGCCCAGTCGTTCGCGGCGGAGGAGGCGCCCGAGTTCGCAGAGCGCATCTCGTGGGTCGTGGCCGACCTCACCGAGTGGCGGCCGGCGCACCGGTTCGACCTCGTGGTCAGCCAGTACGTCCACCCGGACGAGCCCTTCGCCACGTTCGTGGCCCGCCTGGCGGAGTCGGTCGCGCCAGGCGGCACGTTGTTCGTCGCCGGCCATGATCACGCCGACACCCATTCGGCGGCCCACGCCCCGGTGGACGCAGCGATCGGAGCCGACGCCGTCGTCTCAGCGCTCAGCACCGAGGTGTGGGACGTCGACGTCGCAGAGACGCGCGCCCGGCAGGTGACGCGTGGTGCGACGGAGCTGACCATGCACGATCTCGTGGTCAGGGCTCACCGCAAGGCATCGCGATGAGGTCGTAGGCGTCCCCCGTTCCCTGGCCGATCCCCATCGGCGGCACGTCCGAGCGGAGGTACCACTCGGTGGACAGCAGCCTCGCCCGGCCGTCCGGTGACAGACGGGCGACCTGACCCGGGAGGGCTCCGCGCTCCACCTCGCTGCGATGAGCCAGGATGGCGGCGACCTTCTGGTCCAGCCAGGAGGTGACGTCGAGACGTGCCGCGACCTGGTCGTCCGGCACGGTGTACACGGCCTTGCGCGGGCCGATGATGTCCCGGAGCATCGGCAGGGCAGAGTGCGGATGCGTGGCCAGGTACACCGCGCGCGGACGCCAAGGGGTGCCGTCCTCCGGGTAGAGCAGATCGAGCCCCGCGGCCTGGACGGCCAGCATCGTCACCCGGTGGGTGTGCACGTGGTCCGGATGGCCGGTCAGCCCTCCGTATCCGTCGTGCGTGACCACGACGTCCGGCCGGAACTCGCGGAGGTGGCTGACCAGTCGTCGTACGGCGTCATCGAGCGGTGCGTCGCACCAGCGCGGACGGCGGAGGGCCGACTCGGGCAGGCGAGCGTCGGCGTAGCCCAGCATCCGCGGGGCGCCCGCTCCGAGGACCCGGAGCGCGTCCGCCAGCTCACCGGCACGGTGTGTGTCCGCGGCCCAGGTCGCCGTGACCACGGCGGTCCGCGCCCCGGCCGCGGCCTGGCGGGCGAGCAGGCCGCCCGCCGCCAACGACTCGTCATCGGGGTGGGCGAACACCGTGAGCAGGCTCGGGACGGCCAAGGAAGCCGTCTCAGTCGAGGCACAGGCAGAACGGGTGTCCCGCGGGGTCGAGGAAGACCCGGAACCGGGTGCCCGGCTGATGGTCGTGCTTGATCGCGCCGAGGGCGACGACCGCCTGCTCGCCGGCGTCGAGGTCGTCGACGATGACGTCGAGGTGCATCTGCTGGGGCACGTCCTGGCCCGGCCAGTCGGGCGGGGAGTAGGAGTCCACGCGCTGGAAGGAGAGGCAATGCCCGTAGTCGGCGCGGACGTCGGCCCAGTCGGGAGAGCTCTCCACCTTCCAGTCCAGCATCGTGCCGTAGAAGGTCGCGAGGGCGGGGGGATCGGGGCAGTCGAGGACGAGGCTCGGGAACCGGGCGATGGCCATCTGGGAACCGTACCCACGATTCAGGTCGATGCGCGTCCGGTGCCGGCGGGAGGATTGAGATGGGTCACAGGTGGGTAGACGAACAGGAAGGAGGGGAGGCAGATGACCCGCCACCAGGTCTTGGAGCTGTTGATCACGCGACACATCCCCGGCGAGGTCGCGGCCATCGAGGCCACCATCCGTGCCATCGCCGGCCGCATCGACGCGGCGGAGAGCGACGAGGAGTACGACGAGGTGCATCGCCGCCTCGACGAGCTGCTGACCGCCCGCGACCGCGTCCGGGCGGCGTCGCAGTCCGAGGTGCTCGTCTGACCCTCGCCGGACCGCCGGCCTCAGGCGGACGCGGGCGCGGCCAGGTAGCGGCACGCGTGGTGCCGCCGGAAACCGAGGTCGGCGTACAGGGCGAGCGCCGGACCGTTGTCGTCGGCCACCTCGAGCCACACGGTGCTCGCTCCCGCCGAGGAGCCGGCGTCGAGCAGCCCGGCCATCAGCTCGCGGGCGTGACCGCGGCGTCGCTGGGGCTCCTCGACCTGGAGGCCGTGGACGCCGAGCCACTCGCCGTTGAGCTCTCCCCGCACGCGCCCGACCTCGCCGCCGGCCAGGCTCCGGACCGCCAGCGCGCGGGTGCCGTCGACGGTTGTCACCACCGAGCCAGCGGAGCGGCACCGGGCCCGGGCTTCGTCGAGGGCGGCGAGGTGGAACGACGTCTCCTCCGTGGGTACGCCGGTCCAACCGGCCGCCAGGAACACCCCCTCGATCTCCGACCCGGCCTCGACCTGCGCCATCGGTGTCCGCCGGAGGGCGCCGTAGAACGCCGTCACCGACCCGACGGCCGCACGGAGAGGCAGCCCCGGGTCGCCGGTCGCCAGGCACGAGTTGGTTCGCGGCAGCCGCAGCCCGGGCGCCTCGGCCACCGTCCGCAGGACCCAGTCACCGAGCGCCTGGCACGAGGGCTCGACCCAGAGGGTGAGCGCGTTCATCTCGGCCTCGCGGACCGACACCGAGCCGGTCACACCGGAGACCGTAGGTAGCGGTTCGAGTGGTGGATCCGGAACCCGAGCCCGCCGTAGAGCGCCAGCGCCGGCTCGTTGTCGGTCTCGACGTGCAGCCAGACCGTGGAGGCGCCCTGCTCCGCGCCCCACTCGAGCAACGCCGCCATCATCGCCGTCGCGTGCCTCCGTCCGCGGTGCTGCGGCTCGACCTCCAGCCCGTGGACGCCGAGCCAGTCGCCGTCGAGCGCGGCCCGGCCCGACCCGACGTCCTGCCCGGCCACCCGGCGTACCACCCGGACTCGAGGGCCGTCCTCGGTGAACTCGACGTCGAGGTCCGAGCCCGCCAGCCGCGAGGCGTGCGCCAACGAGGTCAGCAGGAAGTGAGTGTCGCCGCCCAGGACGGGCGTCCAGCCCAGCCCCGCGAACGCCGACTCCTCCGCGGACCCCCGTTCCACCTGCGCCAGTGCGTCGCGCCCTCGAGCCGCGTAGAACTCGCGGACCGCCTCGGCGGCCACCGGCAGCGGCAGCCCGGGATCGCCGAAGGCGAGGCACGAGTTGGCTCTCTTCAGCAGCCGCCCGACCGGCGCCGGGTCGGTCCGCAGCTCCCACTCCCCGAGCGGGACCCGCTCGACGAGCGGCCACATCGGCAGGGAGTGCCGCTCCGCCTCGCGGGCCGGGACCCGCTGCCGCACCGACGCCCGCGGCGGCACCGGCTTGCCGGTCACGATGTCGGCGACCGGGATCGAGACGGGGGGGCCCGACTCCGGCTGGACGGTGCAGACGCCGTCCCGCCAGGAGGTACAGATCCCGAGCACGTCGGTCATCGCGGGACCACCGGACGGACCGGTCTCGCCCCGCACCACCCGGCGTACGACGACCCGCTGGCCGACCACATGGGGGCCCAGGCTGTGGGTGGTTCCGGGGTCGGGCACGGAGGGATACTAGGCTGCGGGTCAACCGTTCGAACGTGTCCGTCAGGAGGACCAGGTGACCTACGTCATCGCCCAGCCGTGCGTCGATCTCAAGGACCGCGCCTGCGTCGACGAGTGTCCGGTCGACTGCATCTACGAGGGCAAGCGGATGCTCTACATCCACCCCGACGAATGCGTCGACTGCGGTGCGTGCGAGCCGGTCTGCCCGGTCGAGGCCATCTTCTACGAGGACGACACCCCGGAGGAGTGGAAGGGCTACTACGACGCCAACGTCCACTTCTTCGACGACCTCGGCTCGCCCGGCGGTGCGGCCAAGCTCGGCGAGATCGACCACGACCACGCGCTGGTCGCGGCGCTCCCGCCCCAAGAGCACGACGAGTGACCTCACCCGACGTCGGTCGAGCTCGTCGAGACCACGTCGGGCTCGTCTCCAGTCGCCTCCCCGACTTTCCCTGGGACCAGCTCACGGCGTACGCCGACCAGGCGCGCGCCCATCCTGACGGCATCGTCGACCTGTCGGTCGGCACCCCTGTCGACCCGACGCCCGACGTCGTCCGCCGCGCCCTCGAGTCGGCCTCGGACTCGCCGGGCTACCCCACCACCATCGGCCGGCCGGAGACCCGGCAGGCCGCGGTGGACTGGCTGGCCCGCCGGCACGGCGTGACCGGGCTCGGCGTCGACGGCGTGCTGCCGGTGATCGGCACCAAGGAGCTCGTCGCCTCCCTGCCCACGCAGCTGGGCCTCGGGCCGGGCGACCTGGTCGTCCACCCCGAGCTCGCCTACCCGACGTACGCCGTCGGCGCCGCGCTGGCCGGGGCGCGGGCCCGGGGCGTGGAGTCGCTGACCGGCCTCGGACCGGAACGCCCCGCCCTGCTCTGGCTCAACTCGCCGTCGAACCCGACCGGTCGGGTGCTGCCACCGGCCCACCTGCGCAAGGTCGTCGAGTGGTGCCGCGAGCGCGGCACGATCCTGGTCAGCGACGAGTGCTACCTGGAGTGTGCGTGGGACGCCGAGCCGGTCTCGGTGCTGCACCCCGACATCTGCGGCGGCACCCACGACGGGATCCTCGCCGTCCACTCCCTCTCGAAGCGGTCCAACCTGGCCGGCTACCGCTGCGGGTTCGTTGCGGGTGACCCGGCGCTCGTCGCCGAGCTGCTGGCGGTCCGCAAGAACCTCGGCCTGATGCAGCCCGGCCCCCAGCAGGTGGCCATGGCGGCTGCTCTGGCCGACGACGCCCACGCGGAGGCCCAGCACGCGCGCTACGCGGCACGTCGTACGACGCTGCGGTCAGCGCTGGAGTCCGCCGGCTTCCGGATCGACCACTCCGAGGCCTCCCTGTACCTGTGGGCCACCCGCGACCAGGACTGCTGGGACACCCTCGCCGACCTGGCCCGCCTCGGCATCCTCGTCGCTCCCGGCACCTTCTACGGCCCCGCCGGGCGACGCCACGTCCGGGTCGCCCTGACCGCCACCGACGAGCGCGTCGCCGCGGCGGCCGCCAGGCTGGCGTCGGTGCCCTGACACGGCGCCCGCGTGCGGGTGGTCGGCCACGTCGTCGCAGACCGGGCACCGCAGGTGATGGCCCAGGTGCTCGAAGAGCATCGTGTCGAAGCGGAAGAGCCCCCGCACCGGCTGGCCGCACAGCGTCCGCTCTGCGCCCTGGTCGACCGCGTGGCCCCACTTCTCCGGCACGCGGTGCGCTCCGGGGGACACGTGGCTACCGGCTCGGTAGGCCGCGGGCAGCACGATCCGCGACACCCGGTCCGACGCCACCACCCAGCCGCCCACGGGGTGGAAGGTCCCACGGAAACATGAACGCCAGGCGTCCTGGGCGTGTCAAACAGGCGCGACAATCGATCACCCCGTGGCCCGCGTGAGCCGGGAAACCCCAGTAGGGACTGGTGATTCGCGAAACAGCGCGCGTGTGTTCGCGCCTCGTTCCACCTGACAAGGCACTTTCCTTCGGGTGACCTCAGCACGCTGCTGATGGTCGAGCCGTGCTCGGGCCTGGACCCGACCTCCAGCCGCGTGATCGAGGAGACGATGAAGTACCTCGATCAGGAGGTCACGGTCGTCATCGTCGAGTACGGCGACACGAGCGCGATGTTCGACAACCCTCAGGACCAGCGCACCCGCGACTACGTCCAGGACGGTTCGGCTGAGCGCGCCGCGCCAGGAGGTCGGGCCGGCCGCGACGGGCAGCGGCGGCCTACGCGATGCGCACCGATCCTGGCTGACCCGTCTGAGCCACGGGTCAGGCAGGCCTCGGTCAGGCGTTCACGGGACCCGGCATCGCCCAGGCGTCCTCGTCGACGACGGCGACCGTCAGCTCGTGATGGTCGTCGAACGCCTCCGCAGTCGGGGCGTTCGGCGCGTTCTCGGGGATGCGCACCGCGATGATCGACTCCAGACGCACGACCGAGTGCTCGGAGTGCGTGCTGAGCACGAGGCCGTGACCGTCGAGCCCGGCGACGTTGCCGCTCAGCCAGTGGCCCCCGACCAGGACCTCCACCGGCAGGCTGTTGGTCTGGGCACGGCGTAACGCCGTACCTATGGTGAACAGCGTCGAGTTGTGCATCATCGAAACCCCCCTCAGGGCCCCCCCGGGCTCTGCATGTGTGACGCAAGGGTAAGGCCCGGGAGCGCCGACGGTGCTGATTGGCGAGTCAAATGTTCGACGTGGTTTCTGCACCTGGTCGGAACGGGCTACTCACCCGACCAGGACGGACGAAGCAGGCGCGGATCCGCCGCGCCGCCAGCCCTGTGCGCTGTCGACCGACCAGTCCCGCCCGTCGAAGCCCACCTGCCGCAGCCCGAGCCCCGGCGCGCGGCTGACGAGGTACGACGCCATCGCCCAGCCCTGGGGGCTGGAGGGGGCCAGGATCTCCAGGCGCGACCCCCCGACGACGCTCACCTGCACCGCGCCGAACGCCGGGGCCAGCGCGCGCCGCAGCGCGGCCGCACGCCGAGCGGCGGGAGCCGGCGTACCGGTGGAGGCGTTGAGGTGGCACGCGAACGCCGCGGGTGAGAAGCCGGTCAGCGCCGACGCGAGAGCACGTGCGTCCCCTTCGTAGACCGCGTACGCCGAGGGGTAGCCGGAGCGCTGCACGCGCTGCGCCGCCACGGTCACCGGCATGGTTGCGTAGCCGGGCACGCGGGCCAGGGCGTCGTAGAAGGCGTTGGTGGCGTGCACCGGGTCGAGGATCTCCCGGGGTGTGCCCCAGCCCTGCGAAGGGCGCTGCTGGAAGAGTCCGAGGGAGTCCCGGTCGCCACCGTGCAGGTTGTAGAGCTTCGACTCCTGCAGCGCCGCGGCCAGCGCGATGGTGGCGGCGTGCGCCGGCATCCCACGGTGTACGGCGATCGCCGAGATCACGCTGGCGTTGCGGGCCTGCGTGGCCGTGAGCACCACCTTCAACCCGTTGACCTTCGTGGTGCACAGGCCCACGGAGTCGTCGGTCGAGGACCCGCCGTGCCGCGCGATGCCGTACCAGACCCCGCCCACCACCAGGGTGAGCGGCACCACGACCGCGGCCGTCCGCCGCACGATGCCCATCAGTTCGCGTGCAGGGCCTCGTTGAGTGCGACGCCCCCGGCACGCCACGGCACGACCTCGACGGCGCCGGTCACGGAGTTGCGCCGGAACAGCAGGTGGCTGTCGCCGGACAGGTCCAGCGCCTTGACCACGCGCCCGTCGGGCAGCGTCACCTTCGTGCCGGCGGTGACGTAGCAGCCGGCCTCCACGACGCAGTCGTCGCCGAGAGCGATGCCGATGCCGGAGTTGGCGCCCAGCAGGCAGCGCTCGCCGATCGAGACGACCTGCGTGCCGCCACCGGACAGGGTGCCCATGATCGAGGCCCCGCCGCCCACGTCGGAGCCGTCGCCCACCACCACGCCGGCGGTGATCCGGCCTTCGACCATGGAGGTACCGAGGGTGCCTGCGTTGTAGTTGACGAAGCCCTCGTGCATGACCGTCGTGCCCTCGGCCAGGTGGGCGCCGAGGCGTACCCGGTCGGCGTCGGCGATGCGGACGCCGGACGGCACGACGTAGTCGGTCATCCGCGGGAACTTGTCGACGCCGAAGACCTGCAGCGGGCCCTGCGCTCGCAGCCGCAGCCGCGTCGGCTCGAAGTCGTCGGTCGGACACGGCCCGGCGCTGGTCCAGGCCACGTTGGTCAGGACGCCGAAGATCCCGTCGAGGTTCAGCCCGTGGGGCCGCACCAGTCGGTGGGAGAGCAGGTGCAGGCGCAGATAGGCATCGGGCACGTCGCGCGGCGGCTCGGCGAGGTCGATCGCGACGCGGACGACCTCGGTCCGGACGCGTCGGGCCGGGTGGTCGCCGGCCAGGTCCGCGAGGGCCGGGGGCACGGTCCCCCCGGCCGCCGGCTCACCGAGCGCGGGAACGGGGAACCAGGTCTCGAGGACGGTGCCCTCGCTCGCCCCGCTGGTCACCACGGTCGCCAGGCCCAGGCCGTGTGCCTTCTGCTCGCTCACGCCGGGAGTCTACGGAGCCCCGGCTACTGGCCGGTGCGGCCGTCGATGCGCTCGCGGAGGAAGTCGGCGTGCCCGACGTGTCTCGCGTACTCCTCGATCATGTGGACCACGATGTCCCGGACCTCGCCGCTCTCGTCGCCGAGCCCGACTCGGGCACCGAGGTCGTCGATGCCGGCGTACACCTCGCGGGCATGCGCCACCTCTCGGTGCCACGACTCCCAGGCGTCCGCCACGACCGCGTCGTCGGGCACGGCGCCGTTGAAGTCGAGGTCGCGCTCCTCGTCGGTGCTGTACAGGCGCGGCAGGTCGCTGTGTCCCTCGAGCCAGCGGCGGAACCAGTGGTGCTCCACCTTGGCGAGGTGACGGACCAGGCCGAGCAGCGACATCGTGGAGGGCGGCACCGAGCGCTGGGCCATCTGCTCGGCGTCGAGACCCTCGCACTTCATCTCCAGGGTCATCCGGTAGCGGTCGAGGTACTCGGCCAGCACCGCCTTCTCACCCGCAGACGTCTCGATCCTCTCGCGCGGGTCGTGCTCGGGGTCGACCCACATGTCGGGGTACGTGCGGGGTGCCTGCTCGTTCATGCGCCCACCCAACCCATTCGCGGACCCGACCCGCAACTCGATACCCTGGAGCCAAGGCGTCTGAGCCGTCATCAGCGGCGAGCCTCCGGAAGAACGGTCCGCCCCGTCGGTCGAGCACATCGACACCACGGGACGCTCCCAGTAGAACCGGGCGGGTGGGCCCGTCACAGCCTGCAACGAGCGGTGCTCGGTGGCCGAGCGGAGGCGAGGCCACGGGGTGCAAGCGAGGTGGTACCGCGGTCCCCGGCAGCCAGGGGTCGTCCTCGATGGTTTCGACAAGCTCAACCCACGAGGACCAGGAGAGCACCGCCGATGACCTATCCGAAGGTCTCCACCGACGCCGCCGCACCCAGGGACGCCCAGGGCGGCGTCCCGGCCACCCCGCGCTTCCCCCAGATCGAGGAGCGGGTGCTGGCCTACTGGGAGGCCGACGACACCTTCCGGGCCAGTGTCGAGCAGCGTGACGCGGGCGAGGACGGCGCCAACGAGTTCGTGTTCTACGACGGCCCGCCGTTCGCGAACGGCCTGCCCCACTACGGCCATCTGCTGACCGGGTACGTCAAGGACCTGATCCCGCGCTACCAGACCATGCGCGGGCGCCGGGTCGAGCGGCGCTTCGGCTGGGACACCCACGGCCTGCCCGCCGAGCTCGAGGCGATGCGCCAGCTCGGCATCAAGACCACCGACGAGATCCTCGAGATGGGGATCGAGGCGTTCAACGCCGAGTGCCGGAAGTCGGTCTTCGAGTACACCGACGAATGGCGCGAGTACGTCACCCGCCAGGCCCGCTGGGTCGACTTCTCCCACGACTACAAGACCCTCGACCTCGACTACATGGAGTCGGTCATGTGGGCCTTCCAGCAGCTGTGGCAGAAAGGGCTCGCCTACGAGGGCTTCCGTGTCCTGCCCTACTGCTGGAACGACGAGACGCCGCTGTCCAACCACGAGCTGCGGATGGACGAGGACGTCTACCAGATGCGCCAGGACCCCGCGGTCACCGTGGGCATGCGGATCACGAGCGGGCCGGCCGAGGGCGCCTTGGCCCTGATCTGGACGACGACGCCGTGGACCCTGTGCGCCAACCTCGCGATCATGGTCCACCCCGACCTCGAGTACGTCGTCGTCGAGTCGTCGTCCACCGGGTCACCCGAGCGCTACCTCATCGCCGCCGAGCGGCTCAGGGCCTATGACAAGGAGCTCGCTCCCGAGGCGGACGGCTCCGCGTCCGGCCACCGGAAGTGGGACCCGCCCGAGATCCTCGCCCGGTTCAGGGGCTCCGAGCTGGTCGACAGCACGTACGTGCCTCCGATGTCCTACTACCCGGGCCACGCGCGTGCCTACCGCCTCGTCGAGGCCGCAGACCTGGTCACCGCCACCGAGGGCACCGGGCTGGTGCACACCGCGGGCGCCTTCGGCGAGGCGGACAAGGCGGTCACCGACCGGGAAGGCATCGAGCCGGTCGTGCCGGTCGCCAAGGACGGCCGCTTCACCCCGCCGGTCGACGACTACGCCGGCATGCACGTCTTCGACGCCAACGTCGCGATCATCGAGCACCTCACGAACATGACGCGGGTCGGCTCCAGGCGGTCGAGCGGAGGCGAGACCTCGACCACCGAACCGGCGGAGACCGGCGCCGTCACGCCGGGCACCGTTCTGCTGCGCCGCGAGTCCTACGAGCACTCCTACCCGCACTGCTGGCGCTGCCGCGAGCCGCTGATCTACATGGCGGTGTCGTCGTGGTTCGTCAGCACCACCAAGATCCGCGACCGGATGCTCGACCTCAACCAGGAGATCCGCTGGGTGCCCGAGCACATCAAGGACGGGCAGTTCGGCAGGTGGCTGGAGAACACCCGCGACTGGTCGATCTCGCGCAACCGCTTCTGGGGCAGCCCGATCCCGGTCTGGAAGAGCGACGACCCGGCGTACCCCCGGATCGACGTCTACGGCTCGCTCGACGAGCTCGAGCGCGACTTCGGCGTACGCCCCGACGACCTGCACCGGCCGTTCATCGACAACCTGACCCGGCCCAACCCCGACGACCCGACCGGCAGGTCGACGATGCGCCGTGTCACCGACGTCATGGACTGCTGGTTCGAGTCGGGCTCGATGAGCTTCGCCCAGGTGCACTACCCGTTCGACAACGCCGACTGGTTCGAGCACCACTTCCCGGGCGACTTCATCGTCGAGTACATCGGCCAGACCCGCGGCTGGTTCTACACCATGCACGTGCTGGCCTCGGCGATCTTCGAGCGGCCGGCCTTCGAGACCTGCCTCTCCCACGGCATCGTGCTGGGCAGCGACGGCCAGAAGATGTCCAAGTCGCTGCGCAACTACCCCGACGTCCGGGAGGTCTTCGACCGCGACGGGGCCGACGCGATGCGGTGGTTCCTGATGTCGTCTCCGATCCTGCGCGGAGGCAACCTGATCGTCACCGAGCAGTCGATCCGCGAGGGCGTCCGCCAGGTGCTGATCCCGCTCTGGAACTGCTGGTACTTCTTCGCGCTCTATGCCAACGCCGTTCACGAACAGGGCTACGACGCGCAGCGCTCCACCACGTCCACGCACCCGATGGACCGCTACCTGCTGGCCAAGACCCGGCAGTACGTCGAGACCACGACCCGGCAGCTGGACGACTACGAGGTCGCGAACGCCTGCGACACGACTCGGGCCTTCCTCGAGGTGCTGTCGAACTGGTACATCCGCCGGTCCCGGGAGCGGTTCTGGGCGGCCGAGGGCGACGTCGACACCGACGCGTTCGACACGCTCTTCACCGTTCTGGAGACCGTGTGCCGGGTGGCGGCGCCGCTGCTCCCGCTCACGACCGAGGAGGTCTGGCGCGGGCCTGACCGGCGACCGCTCGGTGCACCTGACCGACTGGCCGTCCGCCGACGACCTGCCGGCCGACGACGAGCTGGTCGCGGCCATGGACCAGGTCCGCGACGTGTGCTCCGCAGGCTCCGCCCTGCGCAAGGGCGCCGCCCTGCGCAACCGGTTGCCGCTGTCGACGCTGACGGTTGTGGTGGCCGGGGCGGAGCGGCTGAAGGGCTTCGAGGAGATCGTCGCCGACGAGCTGAACGTCAAGGACGTCCGGCTGCTCGGGACCGACCACCCCGACGCGGCGTCGTACGGCGTCTCGCAGCGGCTCACGGTCAACGCCCGCGCCGCCGGGCCGAGGCTCGGCAAGGACGTGCAGACCGCGATCAAGGGCTCGAAGTCCGGCGACTGGTCGGTCTCGGAGAGCGGCGAGGTGACCGCGGGTGGCCTCGTCCTGCAGGACGGTGAGTTCTCCCTGGAGACGGTCGCCGCGGGCGGCGCCGACTCCGCGACCGGGATGCTTCCGGGTGGCGGGTTCGTGGTGCTCGACACCGCCGTCACGCCCGCGCTCGAGGCCGAGGGCGTCGCGCGCGACCTGGTGCGGGCCGTGCAGCAGGCGCGCCGCGACGCGGGCCTCGAGGTCTCCGACCGGATCGCGCTCACCGTGGTGGCCGCCCCGGCCGTCGCAGACGCCGCGCGCACCCACGCCTCCCTGATCGCGCGCGAGACCCTCGCGACCTCGTTCGACGTGAGCGAGGGCGACCGTCGAGTCGCCCGTGATCGAGCTCGAGCGGGCCTGAGGGGCTGGTTGGATGGGCTCCGTGGACCTGGATCTGAGCGCCGACGTCGTCACGCTCACCGAACAGCTCGTGGACATCGAGTCGGTGAGCCGCAACGAGCGGCCGATCGCCGACGCGGTGGAGGCCGCGCTGGCGACCCTGTCCCACCTGAGCCTGACCCGGCGCGGCAACACCGTCGTCGCTCGCACCGAGCTCGACCGCGGCGAGCGCGTCGTCCTCGCCGGCCACCTCGACACGGTGCCGCTGAACGACAACCTGCCCAGCCGCAACGACGGCACGAACCTCCACGGTCTCGGGAGCTGCGACATGAAGGGCGGCGACGCCGTCATCCTGAGGCTCGCGGCCACGGTGCCGGAGCCGGTGCGCGACGTCACCTTCATCCTCTACGAGGCCGAGGAGATCGAGAGCGAGTTCAACGGGCTGAGCAGGCTCACGGTGAGCGACCCCGACCTGATGCGGGCGGACTTCGCGATCCTGATGGAGCCGTCGGACGCCGTGGTCGAGGCAGGCTGCCAGGGCACGATGCGGGTCGAGGTGACCGTCCACGGCGAGCGCGCCCACAGCGCCCGCTCCTGGAAGGGCGTGAACGCGATCCACCGGGCCACCCCGATCCTGGAGCGGCTCTCGGCGTACGACGCGCGGAGGCCGGTCATCGACGGGCTGACCTACCACGAGGGTCTCAACGCGGTCGGGATCAGCGGCGGCGTCGCCGGCAACGTGCTGCCCGACCTCTGCACCGTGTCGGTCAACTACCGCTTCGCGCCCGACCGCAGCGAGGCCGAGGCCGAGGCGTTCCTGCGCGACTTCTTCTCGGGGTACGACGTGCACGGTCGCCGACAGCGCTCCCGGCGCCCTGCCCGGTCTCGACCGGCCCGCGGCCAAGGAGTTCGTCGAGGCCGTCGGCGGCACGGTCAACCCGAAGTTCGGCTGGACCGACGTCGCCCGCTTCGCCGCGCTCGGCGTACCCGCGGTCAACTTCGGCCCCGGCGACCCGATGCTGGCCCACAAGCAGGAGGAGTTCGTGCCGCTCGAGCAGATCCGCCACTGCGAGCAGGCGCTCCGCACCTGGCTCGGAGGCGACGCGCGATGACCGACCCCCACGAGAAGTTCAAGGGCCCGGTGGTGATGCGCCGGAGCATGGTCGACGGCACCACCACCGACCAGCGGCTGCTCGACTCCCGTGGTGCGACCGACTGGGTGCACACCGACCCTTGGCGGGTGCTGCGGATCCAGGCCGAGTTCGTCGAGGGCTTCGGCGCGCTGGCCGAGCTCGGGCCGGCGATCGGCTGCTTCGGCTCGGCCCGCACCAAGCCCGACGACCCGACGTACGCCAAGGGTGAGGAGGTCGGCCGCAAGCTGACCGCAGCCGGCTTCGCGGTGATCACCGGCGGTGGCCCGGGCGCGATGGAGGCGGTCAACAAGGGCGCCAGCGAGGCCGGCGGCACCAGCGTCGGCCTCGGCATCGAGCTGCCCTTCGAGTCCGGTCTCAACCAGTGGGTCGACATCGGCATCAACTTCCGCTACTTCTTCGCCCGCAAGACGATGTTCGTGAAGTACTCGCAGGGCTTCGTCGTACTGCCGGGCGGCCTCGGCACCCTCGACGAGCTCTTCGAGGCCCTCACGCTCGTGCAGACGCAGAAGGTGACGAGCTTCCCGCTCGTGCTGCTCGGCGTCGACTACTGGCAGGGCATGATCGCGTGGCTGCGTGACACGGCGCTGCGGCACGGCACGATCAGCCAGTCCGACATCGACATGCTCCACCTCACCGACGACGTCGACGAGGCCGTCGCGATGATGGCGCGGGCCCGCGAGAAGGACACGCGCGGATGATCTGGTTCTTCGCGATCCTGATCGTGCTCGCGCTCGGGGGGTCGCGGTGGTCGCCGCCGGACGCGGTCAGCCGTTGGGACCGGCGTACGACGACTCGCCCGACTCGCTGGTGCCGTCCGAGGGACCGGTGACCGCCGACGATCTGCGCCGGATCCGGTTCCCGCTGGCCGTGCGCGGCTACCGGATGGCCGAGGTGGACGCCCTGCTCGAGCGGCTCGCGGAGGAGCGCGAGGCGGCCGACCGCCGCGCTGACGAGGAGGTCCTCGCCGCTACCCCGGCCCGAGACCGGAGGTGACACCGACCCGTCCGCCTCGGCACACTGAGCGGCTGTGAAGCCTGAGTACATCGTCTACGTCCTCACCTTCCTCTCCGCCGTCGTCGTGGTGCTGACGCGCGTCCGGCTCTCGAAGGCTCGGGCCGCGGGCCAGCACCAGGTGGGGATGGGGACGGTGAACGCGCACACCGCCTGCGGCGTGGTCGCGCTGGTGCTGTGGGTCTACTTCCTGGTGACGGGCAACGACAACTCCCTGATCGGGATCATCGCCCTGTTCTTCTACTGGCTCACCGCGCTGGTCGGCCTCCTGATCCTGATGCGGTGGATGCCGAGCCGCGGCAAGCACGCGTCGGCCACGACCGACGACAGCTGGTCGGAGGGTCCGGGGTTGTCGGTGCTCGCCCATGTGGGGATGCTGGTGGGCGTGCTCGTGTTCACCTGGTACTTCGCGACCCACAGCTGATGCGCCCGCCCTCTCGAGCGACCCGACGCCGCCGAGGCCTGGCCGCGGCCGGCCTGGCGCCTGGGCCTGCTGCCGGCGCTGCTGGTCCTGCCCGCCCGCGCGACCACCGCCGACGCCCAGCCCGCGGTCCTCGGGCACCGGGTGATCGGGCACTCGGTGCAGGGCCGGCCGATCGTGGCCTGGCACCTCGGAGAGCCCGGGAAGAAGAAGGTCGTGCTGATCTCGCTCATGCACGGCAACGAGCCGGCACCGAGACGGATCCTGACCGACCTGCGTGACGGCGCCCCGGTGCACGACGTGAACCTGTGGATCGTGCCGGTCTACAACCCCGACGGCCTCGCGCACCACACGCGCAAGAACGCCCACGGCGTCGACCCGAACCGGAACTACCCCTTCAAGTGGGTCCGCCTCACCGGCAACTACAACTCCGGGCCCAAGCCCGGGTCGGAGCCGGAGACGCGGGCGATGATGAGGTTCCTGTCGACGGTGAAGCCGGCGTACGTCCTGTCCTTCCACCAACCGCTGCACGGCGTCGACATCACCGAGCGCCCGAAGTTCTCCCGCCGCGTCGCCCACGCGCTCGACCTGCCGATGACGAAGCTGACTGCGGCAGCAGCTGCCACGGCACCATGACCATGTGGTTCAACCACAAGTTCCCGGGCTTCGCGCTCACCGTGGAGTACGGCGCGTCGCCGCCCGCCGCGCAGCTGCGGGCCGCACCCGACCGGATCCTGCACCTCTTCGGCGCCTGGCGTGGCGGCGTCAAGGGCGTCGCGCGCAGTTCCGGTCGCTGACGTTGCCGCTGGTTCCAAACGGCAGGCCCCTCAGTCACAGAACACGCCGGCGGTAGTGGCCAGCGGCTCAGCGGCCCTCGAAGACCGGCTTCTCCTTGGCGACGAACGCCGCGACCGCGGCCGCGTGGTCGGCGGTGGCGCCGGTCTTCGTCATCTGGGCTGACTCGAAGGCGACGGCGTCGGCGAAGTCGTGGCCGGCGGCGTACTCCACCGACTGCCGCATCGCGCCGAGCGCGACGGTCGGCCCGGCGGCCAGGCGTGCGGCCAGGTCGTCGACGACCTCGGCCAGCTCGGCGGCGGGGACCACCCGCGTGGCCAGGCCCAGCGACAGCGCCTCGTCGGCCTTCACGGTGCGGGGGAAGTAGAGGAGCTCGATCGCCTTCGCCTTCCCCACCAGTCGCTGCAGGGTGAAGCTCGAGCCCGTGTCGCACGAGAGCGCGACGTTGGCGAAGGCGAGGTTGAAGCCGGCGGTGTCGGCCAGGATCCGCAGGTCGCAGGCGAACGCCAGGCTCGCACCGGCCCCCGCGGCCACACCGTTGACCGCCGCGATCACCGGCTTCGCCATCCCGACCAGCGTGGTCACGATCGGGTTGTAGTGCTCGTCCACGGTGCGGAACAGTGCGTCGCTCGACGCGCTGTGAAGGATCTGGATGTGCTCCTTGAGGTCCTGACCGACGCAGAACGCGCGGCCGGTGCCGGTCAGCACCACGCACCGTACGGCGGGGTCGTCGGCCACCTGGCGTACGGCGGCGAGCAGCGCCTCCTTCGTCGCGACATCGAGGCTGTTCATCGCGTCGGGGCGGTTGAGGGTGACGGTCGCGACGCCATCGGCGACGTCGAGCAGGACAGGGGAGACGTCAGCGGTCATGCCAGCAGGCTATTCACCGCGGCCGTCACACGCCCAGGCAGCGGGCCACGAACCGGTCGGAGGCCGGCTTGAGCCTCGCCGCCTCGCTGGTGAACAGGTCCGCCGCCGCCTGGCCCGGCCAGTCGCGGGGGAGCAGGGCCGTCGGTAGCCCGGGGTCGTCGAAGAGGAACTTGCGCCACTCGTGGACCAGCCGGAAGCGGGCGGCGAAGGCCGCCTGGTCCTCGTCGCCCCGGCTGTCGGTCTCAGCGCGCACGAGGGCGTCCGCCAGGTCTGGCCACGCGGCGTACGACGTGGAGAGGCGCGCCAGGTCCCACGCCTCCACCGGGTCGGGCGCGAGGTCGACCGCGACCGCGTGGCGGGCGCGTCCACCGGCCCGGGCGACGACCTCGTCGACCTCGGGGCGCTCGAACGGGCACAGCCACACGCCCGGCGCGTGCTCGGCGTACCCCAGGTAGTGGAGCTCCTCCCGCAGCCGTGCCCGCGGCCCGCGCTCGCGGGGCACGTCGACGAAGACCAGGCGCCAGCGGCCGTCCCACGGTTCCGGCCCGGAGCGGTAGATCCGCGACGCCGCCTCGCTGAGCCGCTCGATCGCGCGGCGGGTGGCGCGATAGCCCGGTGCCGCGTCGACCCTGGTGGGCTCCAGCCAGCCCTGCGCCGACATCCTCGAGATCGCCGTCCGCACGGCCGGGGCCGCGATCCCGACCGGCTCCAGCAGCCGGATCAGCGCCGACACGGGCGCTTGGTCGCCGCGCGAGCGGAGGTGATCGCCGTACACGTCGAACAGAGCCGAGCGTGCGCGCATGCGGTCACTGTGCCAGTTCTCGGTCGGGGTACGGCTCCGCGCCCCGCCTCGATAGGGGATAATGGTGCCCACATCGTCGTGTGGGGTCGCTGTCCCCGCGCGTCCTGGGCCCAACAAGAAGAATGAGGTGCGCGGATGGCGGCAATGAAGCCCCGGACGGGCGACGGTCCGCTCGAGGTCACCAAGGAGGGGCGCGGCATCGTGATGCGCGTGCCTCTGGAGGGTGGTGGCCGGCTTGTCGTCGAGCTCAACGCTGAGGAGGCGGGCGCACTGGGAGACGCCTTGAAGGACGTCGTGGGCTGAGGTGCCTGCGACCGCCACGACTCTTCCACCCCAGGTCTCTCCGCCGGCCTTCGCACTGAGTGGGCTGCTGCCGCACGAGCTCACGGGTGTGGAGGCCGTTGCCTACCCCTTCACCACCGACGACGGCAACCCGGTCCTCGGCCCCGGAGCCGAGGCCGCGGCCGATGCGCTGGGGATCGACCTGCTGGCCGTGCTGGAGTCCCGCCGGGCGCGAGGCACGGGCGGCGAGGTCGTCGCCGTCCCCGTGGGCGGGCTCGCCGGCAACGACTCTCTGCGTCTCGTCCTGCTGGTCGGGCTGGGTGACGAGAGCCCGCGTGACTTCCGTCGGGCGGGCGCGGCGCTGGCGCGCCAGACCGTCGACCACGACACCCTGGCGACCACCGTCGCCGCCGCCGGTGACGGCGAGGCGCTGACCGCCTTCGTCGTGGGCGCCATGCTGGGCTCCTTCGGCTTCCACTGGCGCTCGCAGGGGCCCGAGCACGAGCCCGTACGCCGGATCGTGCTCGCCGCGGTCGACGACGACGTCTCGGCCCACCTCGAACGCGGCCTCGAGCTGGGTGGCGCCGGTTGGCGCGCCCGGATGCTGGCCACCGTCCCGTCCAACGTCAAGTCGCCGCAATGGCTCGCCGAGCAGGCCGAGGCGCTCGCCGACGAGCACGGCCTGACCTGCACGGTCTGGGACGAGCACAAGCTGGCCGATGAGGGCTTCGGCGGGGTGCTGGCGGTCGGCCGGGCCTCGGCGACGCCGCCGCGGCTGATCCGCCTCGACTACGCACCCCCGCGTGGCGCCCGCAAGGCGCCCAGGGTGGTGCTCGTCGGCAAGGGGATCACGTTCGACACCGGTGGCCTCTCGATCAAGCCGGGTGAGGCGATGTCGACGATGAAGCGCGACATGACCGGTGGCGCCGTGGTGATGGCCGTGCTGGCCGCCCTCGGTCGCGTGGGCTGCCCCTTCCGCGTCACCGGGCTCGTGCCCGCCGCCGAGAACGCCATCGGTGGCAACGCACTGCGCCCCGGCGACGTCGTCACGCAGTACGGCGGCCGCACCACCGAGGTCCTCAACACCGATGCCGAGGGACGACTGGTGCTCGCGGACGCGATGGCCTACGCCGTCGAGAAGCTCAACCCCGCCGTGCTGGTCGACGTCGCGACGCTCACCGGTGCGATCAAGGTCGCACTCGGCCAGCGGGTCGGGGCGTTCTTCACCAACGACGAGGGCCTTGCCGCCCGGCTCTACGACGCGGGCGAGGCCTCCGGTGAGCCGCTGTGGCGGATGCCGCTCGAGAGCGACTACGAGGACACCCTGTCGTCCACGATCGCCGACTCCAAGAACAACCCCGGCGGCCCGGGCGCGATCACGGCGGCACTGTTCCTCCAGCACTTCGCCGGCGACCTGCCGTGGGCGCACCTCGACCTGGCCTCGGTCGGAGACTCGCCGTCGGACTCCTTCGAGTGGACGACCGGCCCCTCGGGCTTCGGAGCCCGCGCACTGCTGACCTGGCTCACCAGCCCCGAGGCCCTGGCGGGCTTCGCGCGATGAGCGACCTGCGGGGGCTCACCGTCCGGTGGTCGCTGGCCGAGGCCCCCGACGGCGTCGACCGGGCGCTCGCGGACTACGTCGCGGACACGTCGTACGACCGGTTCAGCGCGCTGCCCGACCTCGCCTACAAGACCTGGCGGACGGTGCCGGGCGAGTGGTTCGAGGGCTGCTACGTCTTCGTCGACGAGGCCGCGCGGGCAGCGTTCCAGGAGACGTTCACCGCCGGAGCGGCCGAGGCGCCCGGGTCGCAGATCATCGGCAGCCCGCCGGTCCTGATCGAGCCGTGCGCCGTCGTCGCGATCGCCGAGGGTGGCGCGGGCTTCCGGCCCGCCCGCCGAGGCTGAGCAGGGGAGCCTTGCGAGCAGGCTCGCAGCGGCGTTCGCTGCGGTGACCCGCTCGGACTCCGTCCGACCGGGCCGTCCTCGCTCACTCTTCGGGCGACCATTCCTTCTTGGCGACCAGCAGCCCGTCGCCGACCGGCAGCAGCACCGGCACCAGCGACTCGTGGGCGGCGATCTCCCGCCCGAGGTCGCGGATCACCAGGGTCTCCTCGTCGCGCTGGGACGGGTCGGCCACCCGGTCGTGCCACAGCGCGTTGTCGAAGGCGACCAGCCCGCCGGGCCGCAGCAGGCGGAGCGCCTCCTTGAGGTAGGCGCCGTACTCCGCCTTGTCGCCGTCGCAGAAGACCAGGTCGTAGTGGCCGTCGGTGAGCCGGGGGAGGACGTCGAGCGCGGCGCCGGCGATGGTGCGGGCGCGCTGGGGGGTGATGCCGCCCTCGGTGAAGGTCTCGCGGGCCAGTCGCTGGTGCTCGGCCTCGATGTCGACGGTGGTGAGGATCCCGTCGGAACGCATGCCGCGCAGCAGCCAGAGCCCGGAGACGCCGGTGCCGGTGCCGACCTCGACGACCGCTCGGGCCTCGATCACCGAGGCGAGGAAGCGCAGGGCCGCGCCACCGCCGGAGCCGATCGCCACCACGCCGACCTCGTCGGCCCGCGCACGAGCCGCCGCGAGCACGTCGTCCTCGGCCACGAAGTGCTCGGCGTAGGACCAGCTGACGGACTTGGGCGGAGCAACGGACATGGCGGTTGCGGCCTTCCGGGTCGGTGGGCGGCGCGGGCGGCGCTCGTGGGTGGATCGGACACGGCGACCCTATCGCGCAGGGGGGCCGCCGGAACGCCGTCACACCGCATGGCACGAGGGGCCTCCGGTCGGGAACATCGGGCACCCTCCCGTTCGTTGCATCCACGACGTTCACATGCTGCGAGAGGCGCTTCTCACAGGTTTCTCTCAGCCTCGGAGACGAGAGTTCGGAGCAAGGAGATCGCACTGTTCGGGTCACCGGCGCGCAAGCGCCAGCAGGAGGGGTACGTGGACACCGCGTCGCAGCAGCCCGACGAGCCCGGTACGCCGGAGTCCGGCGTACCCACGTGGGAAGAGATCGTCGACCGGCACTCCGACCGCGTCTACCGCCTCGCGATGCGCCTGACCGGCAACCGGCACGATGCCGAGGACCTCACCCAGGAGGTCTTCGTCCGCGTCTTCCGCAGCCTCTCGACCTACACGCCCGGCACCTTCGAGGGCTGGATCCACCGGATCACCACCAACCTCTTCCTCGACCAGGCGCGCCGCAAGCAGCGGATCCGCTTCGACGCGCTGTCCGACGAGCGCGCCGACCGGCTGCGCAGCGAGCTCCCGACGCCCGACACCGCCTACGCCGACCAGACCTTCGACGACGACATCGAGCGTGCGCTGTCGACCCTGCCGCCGGAGTTCCGCGCCGCCGTCGTGCTCTGTGACGTGGAGGGCCTGTCCTACGAGGAGATCGCCGCGATCCTCGACGCCAAGCTCGGCACCGTCCGCTCCCGCATCCACCGCGGTCGCGCCATGCTCCGCACGGCGCTCGCGCACCGCGCTCCCGTCGACGGCCGTACCCGCTTCGGTGGGCCCGCGCCGCTGCCTCAGGCGTCGACGTCATGATCGGCCCGGTCATCGGCCACCTGGGTCCCAGGGTCAGCGCGCTCCTCGACGGTCAGATGTCCCCTGCCGACGAGGAGCGCGCCTGGGAGCACGTGCACTCCTGCCACCAGTGCCGCGACGCCGTCGAGCGCGAGGGCTGGGTCAAGACCCGCCTCGCGACGATGCAGTACGCCGGCTCCGCGGCGCCGTCCCACCTCAAGGGGTCGCTGCTGTTCCAGGGGATCGCGGCCGCCTGGACCGACCCTGACGACGACGCGCTCGTCGGCACGGGGGTGGGCCGGTCCCGGCGGCACCTCGGCATGACCGGCATCGGCAGCGGCGCCATCGGCGCGGCCGTGATGGGCGTGTTGGCCCTCGGGGCCTCGCCCGCCAACGCACCCGGCGCCATCGTCCGCCCGAGCGGGGAGTCGTTCGGCACCTCGCTGACCAACGCCATCACCACGATCGTCGATCGGGAGCACCTGGCCGCGCGTTCTGCGCCCGGTTCCGACCGTCAGGACACCCCGCCGTTCATGCGGGCCCTGCGTCGTACACTCGCGCAGTAGGGCCGCGTCGGCGCCGACGCCGAGATGTGCGGGCCGGATCGGGCGGCACCCCCGTGGAGAGTCAGGACGGCGTGAGCGACGAGCATCCCGGTAGCACCGACGACACCGCGCCGCTGACCGTCGTCCGACGGCGCGACCTGGCTGCCGCCGCGCGAGCAGCAACCGCCGCACCAGTGGACGCCTCCGGGGCCGGCGCCTGCCCCTTCCTCCTACGACGTCGTGTCCTCCGGTCGGCCCTACCCGCCGCCAGGCCCGACCCACCGCCTCGCCACGCAGCCGCAGGCGCAGCCGCCGCGGCGGTCGGGTGCCGGGCTGGCTGTGGCCCGTGGTCTCGATCCTGGCCCTGATGATCGGGGTGGTCGGCGGCGTGGTCGGCGGTGCGGCGTACGAGAACTGGCACACCAGCTCCCGCGAGGGCCAGGTCAGCGGCGGCCTGGGCGCGGCCGGCACCGTCTCCCAGGCACCGCTCCCGATCAGCAACCACTCGGTCGCGTCGGTGGCGCAGGAGGTGCTGCCGAGCACGGTCCAGGTGCTCGCGCAGTACCAGGGCAAGAAGGACGGCGCGACCGGCTCCGGCTTCGTCCTCGACCGGTCCGGGCACTACATCACCAACAACCACGTGGTCGCCGACGCGGTCAGCCACAACGGGCCGATCGAGATCATGGACCAGAACGGCGACCGGTACCCGGCCACCGTGGTCGGCCGCAGCCCGACGTACGACCTGGCCGTGCTCTACGTGAAGGGCGGACCCAAGCTGCCGCCCGCGAGCCTCGGCTCCGCGGGGCTGCTCCGCGTCGGCGACCAGGTCGTGGCGTTCGGCTCACCGTTGGGGCTCAGCTCCACGGTCACGGCCGGCATCGTGAGCGCGCTGAACCGACCCGTCACCACCAGCGGTGACATCGGTTCGGACGCGTCCTCCTACATCAACGCCGTGCAGACCGACGCCGCGATCAACCCCGGCAACTCCGGCGGACCCCTGGTCGACCTCTCCGGCCGCGTGGTCGGGGTGAACTCCGCGATCGCGACCACCGGCAGCAGCGGGTCCGGAGAGGCCGGCAGCATCGGCGTCGGCTTCGCGATCCCGATCGACCAGGTCAAGATCACCGCCGACCAGATCCTGCGCACCGGGCGTGCGCGCTACCCGGTCATCGGCGCCAGCGTCGACACCGGCGCCACCACCGACAGCGGCGCCAAGATCCTCGCGGTCACCTCCGGCAGCCCGGCGGGCAAGGGCGGGATGCGGAAGGGCGACCTGGTCACCGAGGTCGCGGGCGACAAGGTTCCGGACGGGATCGCGCTCATCGTGGCGATCCGTGCGCATCAGCCGGGGGACACGGTGTCCTTCACCGTGAAGCGCGGCGGCGCCGTCATGCAGCTGCGGATCACCCTCGGCTCGCAGGTCGGCTGATCTTTGTGGATCGCCCGCTTACAGTGGCGTGGTGAGCAAGACCTCCCGTCGTGAGACAGAGTCCGCACGGCGTCAGCGGGCGGCCGAGATCCAGCGTGACCACCAGCGACGTGAGCGCCGGCGCATCATCCTCGCCGGTGTCGTCGTCGTGCTGGTGGTGATCGGCATCGGTCTGGCCGTCTTCCAGAACCTCAGCCACACCAAGCTCTCCGACACCGCCAAGCAGATCCTGCCGGCCGCGGTCACCGGCCCGACTACCGCCCAGCCCCAGCCGGAGCAGGTGTCGAACCCGACCGACATCCGCGGCGTCCTCGCATGGAACACCGCGGGCTACCCGGCCCCCGGCACCGCGACCAGTGGCACCATCGGTCACGACCACGTCACCGGACCCGTGACCTACGCGGTCACGCCGCCGGTCGGCGGCCCGCACAACCCCATCTGGATGAACGCCGGGGTCTACACCCGGCCGGTTCCGAGCGAGCGCGCGGTGCACAACCTCGAGCACGGCGCCGTGTGGATCACCTATCGGCCGAACCTGCCGGCCTCGGACGTGTCGAAGCTGGACGACTTCTTCAACAAGCAGTCGATGATCTCCGAGGCCTCGGACGGCGGACGGTCCAACCGGTTCATGGACGTGTCGCCCTGGACCGACGCCAGCTTGCCGAGCCCGATCGTGATCAGCTCGTGGGGCTACCAGCTCCGGGTGAACAGCCCCACCGACCCGCGGCTGCAGCAGTTCGTGGACACCTTCCGGCACAGCCAGACCTACAGCCCGGAGTACGGCTCGCCGGTGGACGGCGTACCGGTGCAGACCGGCGGCCAGCCCGCGATCAACGGCTCGTCCAAGCCCAACCCGGTCGGCGGCGTCGGCTGATCAGTCGACGGTGACGTCGGGGGAGTCGCTGGGAGCCGGCTGCGGCTCGGGGTCGCTGAACGGGTGGGCGTCGACGTAGGCCTTGGTGTCGTCGTACATCCGGGCGATGTAGGCCTCGAGCTGGGTCGACTCCACCCGCCACTGGCCGCGGCCGCCGATCCGGATCGCGGGCAGGTCGCCGCGGCGCACCAACGCGTAGACCTGCGCGCTGGAGGTGCTGAGCACCTCGGCGACGTCGGCCAGCGTCAGGAACCGCGGCGTGGGAGGCATGGGGCCATCGTTGCACGAGTGACCGGGTGGCCCGCGCGGTGCCGATCCGGTCTGTGGAGGAGGCTGCCGCGGAGGCCGGTTCTGGGGTGATGATGGCTCGGTGAGCAGGAATCTCGGGATGACTGACACGCCCACGGCACGCCGCGCCTCGGCGCCCGGGTGGCGCGACCCACGGCTCTGGATCGGTATTGCGGTGGTCGCCGCATCGGTGTTGGCAGGGGCGCTCGTGCTCGGCACGTCCGACGACACGGTCGCGGTGTGGGCGGCCACCGACACCATGGGGCAGGGTCACGCCTTGACCGGCGACGACCTGACCGTACGCCGGGTGGGCTTCGCCGACCCGGCGGACGCGGCGCTCTACCTCGGCGCCGACGAGCAGCTGCCGTCGGGTCTCCGGCTGCTCCACGGCCTCGCCGCGGGCGAGCTGGTGCCGCGCGCCGCCGTGGGCTCTGCGGACGACGCCTCCCTGCGCCAGGTGCCGATCTCCGTCGCGTCCGACCAGGTGCCCGGCTCGGTCGGGGCGGGTGACGTGGTCGACGTCTACCTGCGGCCCTCCACACGCGGCGGCTGCGTCGTCAGCCAGGTCTGCAGCGGCCGGCCGGTCCTGGCCGGGGTGACGGTGCTCGACGCGCCGCCGCCCGACGAGGCGTTCGGTGCGCAGGGAGGGCGGATGCTCGTGCTCGGCGTGCGCGAGTCCGACACCCATCGGTTCTTCCGGCTGCTCGCATCGACCGACGACCCGTCGCTCACCGTGGTCGGCCGGGGCTGAACGTGGTCGTCGTCCTCGTCGTCGCCGCGGGCGCTGCGTGGGAGTCGCCCGTGCTCGAGCTGGTCGCCGGGCGACCCGGGCTGGTCGTGCTCAAGCGCTGCGTCGACGTCGACGACCTGCTCGCCGTCGGCAGCGCCGGCCAGGCGGACGCCGCACTGGTCGCCCTCGACGCACCGGGCCTCGACCAGGCCGCCGTGGAACTCCTCCATCGCCACCAGGTGCGCGTCGTCGCCGTCGCCGGTGGCGGGAGCCCTGACGCGGCCCGGGCGCGCGGCCGCGCGGGTCGGTGTCGACGGCCTGGCGGACGAGCGTGACCTGCCGCGCGCGCTCGAGCTCCTCGAGTCCGACGACGAGCCGGTCGCGACCCCTGACGTCCTGATGGACGACGACGCTCCGGCTCCGGCGGGGTCCGGTCGGGTCGTCGTCGTCTGGGGTCCGGCCGGCGCGCCCGGTCGCACGCTCGTCGCCACCTCGCTCGCGGCGGCGCTCGCCGGGCGTGGGCTGCGCACCACCCTGGTGGATGCCGACCCCTACGCCGCCTCGGTCGCCCAGCAGCTCGGCGTGCTCGACGAGGTCTCCGGCCTGCTCAGTGCCGCACGGCTGGCAGGCGACGGGGCGTTGGCGGCCGGCTTCACCGCGGTGCGGCGCGCTCTGGGTGACCACCTCACGGTGGTGACCGGTCTGCCTCGTCCCGACCGGTGGGTCGAGGTGCGCGCCGGTGTCGTCGAGCACCTCCTGGAGGTCGCCCGGTCTCACGGCCACGTGGTCGTCGACACCGGTTTCAGCCTCGAGGACGACCCCGGCAGCGACCTCGTCACCCGGCCGGGGCGCAACCAGCTGACGCTCGGCGCCCTCGAGGTGGCCGACGAGGTCGTCGTCGTCGGGGCCGCCGACCCGGTCGGGCTCGCCCGCCTCGCGCGCGGGCTCGTCGAGCTCCGCGAGCGCCGTGGCGGTGCTCCGGTGCGGGTCGTGGTCAACCGGATGCGGTCGACCCTGTGCTGGTCGGAACGCGAGATCGTCGGCATGGTCGAAGGCTTCAGTCGGCTCGCCGGCGTGCACTTCCTGCCCGACGACCGCGCGACGGCGGACCGCGCGCTGGTGAGCGGCACCAGCGTGGTCGATCTCGGCGACACCGAGCTGGGCCGTGCCGTCGCGGCCGTGGCCGAGGCGCTGGTGCCCTCCCCGTCACCCCACCGCGAGCGACGGTCACGGTTCTTCGGCCGCTGACGGCAGGGCCGGCTCAGGACGAGAACAGCAGGTAGAGCCCGCCGACGGTGAAGACGATCATCGCTATCAGCAGCGGGATCTGTCCGGTCACCTGGTGCTTCTTGGGCAGGATCTTGATGGCGCGCTCGTGGGCGGCGATCACTCCGACGACGTGTCCGGCCACGACCGCGACCACCTTGCTGTCGGCCAGGAACGTCGGGTGGTAGGAGAGCCAGTAGGGCACCGTCAGGGTGCCGGTGCCGAAGAGGTTGCTGCCGTTGCTGAGCGGGTCGCTGGCCTGGACCAGGGTCTGGGTGCCGATCTCGACGTAGTAGCTCAGGTAGTGGGCCACGATGTAGCCGACGATGATCGGGATCACCGAGAAGGCGAACTGCGACGGCAGGTCGCGTCGCCGGAGGTCGGAGCCGACGCCCGTCGCCATGCACCCCAGCGACAGGATCACGCCGACGCCGACGCAGAAGCCGAGCAGGCCGAGGTTGTTCTGCAGGTACGTCGAGTAGCCGGTGTCCTGGATGAACGTCAGCCACCGCGTGGACTCGCGGAAGGCGTCGAACGCCGTACTGCCGAACAGCACGGAGACCACGGCGACCAGGCCCGGGGTGGCGGGAGTGGTGTCGAGGTTGGCCAAGGGGCTGCGGATCACCAGCAGCCCGTCGCGTCGACCCCAGACCGATACCTGGGCCACCAGGCTCGAGTAGACCTCGAACGGGTCGGCCCGCTCGTAGAACGTGTTCCCGAACAGCGCACCACCGACGACCATGATCGCCAGGTAGATCGCGCACCACAGCCGGACCGGACCGAGGTCGACGTTGTGCGGGTAGACCAGCTCCATCCACACGAACGCGAAGAGGCCGACGGACGCCGGCCACATCCCGAGCCGCTCGGGATAGGAGAGGAGGCCGTCGTCCGGGTCGCCGCCCGAGAGCCGGGCCAGGCCACCGTTGATCAGCCGGAACGGGCTGATCGCCTTCCAGACCCGGCCGAAGAGCAGGGAGGCCACGACCATCCCGACCCAGATCCAGACGTAGAAGATGCCGAAGATCGGGTTGATCAGCAGGTCCTTGCCGCGGACCGCGACGACGACGAGGTAGAGCAGCCCGAGCAGGCCGACCAGGCGGAGGATGCCGCGATAGACGACCGAGTCGACGATGCGCGCCAGCCAGGCCGGTGCCGGCCGTCCGCTCGTGGCGGCGTCGTACCGCGGCTTGCGCCAGGCGAGGACGAGTACGACGAACGAGACGGCGACCGCGGCCGCGGCGCCGAGGATGGCGAGCGAGCGGGAGATCGGCAGGTCCTGCGCGCCGCCGAGACCGTGCTGCGGGAGCAGGCCCGGGAGGAGCTCGATCACTGTGACCTGGAGCTGAAGAATCACCTTGTTGAGCGTGTGCGACTCGACGGTGATGATGCCCGGTGCCTCGATCGGCTTGACCTGGATGGTGCTGGAGCCCGCGTCGTACTCGAACTCCTGCTCCGGCGAGGAGTGGACGTGGATCTCGCCGGGCTTGTCCGCGGTGACGTCGAACTCGATCGGCTGCCCGACCGCGACGTCGTACCGCTGACCGTTGGGGGTCACGTTGTCGCCGCTGAACGTGATCTCGATGACCTTGGTGGTCTGCGCGCCGGACGATGCCCCGGACGAGTTGTCGCCACCGCATCCCGCGAGGAGCGCGACGGCGAGCAGCGCGGACGCGATCGCCGCGAGCAGTCGACGCATGTGGTGTCCTTTCTCCCGGGCGGACCGGAGAGGCTCGTCTCGGACCTCTGCCAGAATCCCATGGCGGAACAATACTCGAGGCACAGGGGGGCGCATGAACGAGCGGCTGAGGGCGCGCGATCTTTCGTTCCTGACCTGCGAGACGGCGACGACACCGATGCACAACGCCACGGTGGAGATCTTCGACCCGGGGACGTCGGGCTTCGACCACGACACGCTGGTGCAGCTCATCGCCGACCGGATCGCGTTCGTGCCGCGCTACCGCCAGCGCGTGCGCCGGGTCCCCGGTCACCTGGCGAACCCCGTGTGGGTGGACGACCCCCACTTCGACCTCGGCTACCACGTGCGTCGCTCGGCGCTGCCCCGCCCGGGGACCATGGACCAGCTTCGTGAGCTGGTGGCACGGATCGTCTCCCGGCCGCTTGGACCGGAGTCGGCCGCTGTGGGAGGTCTACTTCGTCGAGGGGCTCGAGGGCGGCCGCGTCGCGGTGCTCTCCAAGGCCCACCTGGCTCTGGTGGACGGCGCCCAGGTCGTCGACCTCGCCCAGGTGCTGTTGGACCGGAAGCCCGAGCGGCGCGAGCTCGGCGCCGACGACTGGCGGCCCGGACGGCCGGTGTCGTCGTCCGGCCTGCTGCTCGAGGCGGTCCGCGACACCCTGGCCACGCCGTACACCGCGCTCGACACCGTGCGCGGCGCCACCGACTCCCTCTGGCGAGGCGCCGACGCCAGCGACTCGTCGCCTCGGCACCGTCGTCAACGCGCTCGCGAACCGCCGGTCCGAGCAGGACACCCCGATCGGCGGCACGCTGTCGCAGCAGCGCCGCTTCGTGACCGTACGCCGCTCGCTCGCCGAGCACCGGACCGTGCGCGACGCGCACGGCGGCACCGTCAACGACGTCATCCTGGCGACCGTCACCGGCGGGCTGCGGAGCTGGCTGATGACCCGCGCCGAGTCGCTCGGCGGACTGCGTCAGGTGCGGGCCGTGGTGCCGGTCTCGGTGCACGACGCCGAGCTCGAGGCCACCTCGCTGGGCACCCAGATCGCCCCGCACTTCGTCGACCTCCCGGTGGGCGAGCCGAGCCCGGTGGTCCGGCTGCACCAGGTGTCCTACTCGTTCAAGGCCCACAAGGACACCGGCCGCGCGGTCGCCGCCAACCGGATCGCCGGCATCTCCGGCTTCGCTCCCTCGACCTTCCACGCGATCGGCTCCCGGGTCGCGGCCGCCGAGATGCGGCGCGGCTTCCAGCTCTCGGTGACCAACGTGCCCGGTCCGCAGTCGCCGCTCTACGCCGCCGGCGCGGTGATGGAGCAGACCTACCCCGTCCCGCCGCTGCTGCCCGGCCACGCCCTGGCGATCGGCGTGACGTCGTACGACGGCTCGGTCTTCTACGGCGTGACCGCCGACCGCGATCTCGTGCCGGACGCCGAGGTCTTCGGCGTCTGTCTCAACGAGGCCCTCGACGAGCTCCTCGACACCGCCGGCGACGCCCGGCCGAAGGTGCCCCGAGGCCGGACCCGGAAGCCCGCGCGCAAGCCGGGGGGCGCGCGGTGAGGATCTACCTGCCGGCGACGATGGAGGACTTGGCGGCATTGCAGAGCGACGGGGCGATGGGTGTGGGCGACGACGTGGTCGTGGCGGTGGACGATTCCGAGGACGAGGAGTACGACGCGCTGACGACGGCCGCGGACTCGTCGGCCGAGCTTGCCGCCGGGCTCGAACCGGGCGAGCGGCGGCGCGTGGTGGTGGTCGCCGAGGTCGCGGCCGCCGGCCTGCCGACGACCGTGACCCTCGCCGACGTGGTGGCCGTGCACGCCGACCCCGACGACGTACCCGACGACGGAGCCGACCCCGACGACGACCTCGGCTGGTACGCCACCCAGGAGATCGCCGACCTCCTCCGCTGAGCCCGATGCGTCCCTCGCCGCGCTTCCCTGGGTCGCCGGAACGGCGCAGTTGCGCCGGTTCGACATCGAAAACGGCCGATCTGCCGTCATACCGGCGCAATTGCGCCAGTTGGGCGCCCCCGGACAGCCGCCAGCAGGTCGGCCCAGCGGGAATTGAGCGCGCCCGGGTTGTCTGACAGCATCGCGGACATGGACGCCGTCACCCATCCGCCGCACCCGGTCAACGAGCCCAACCTGACGTACGCGCCGGGCAGCCCCGAGCGGGACGCACTGCGTGCTGAGCTGGTCCGGCAGGAGCGGCGCCAGGTCAGCCTCCGAGCCCATATCGGCGGTCGGCGGCGCAACGGTGGTGGCGCCGAGATCAAGGTCGTCCAGCCCCACGACCACCAGCACGTGCTGGGGGTCATGAAGAACTCCACCACCCGCGACGCCGAGGCCGCGATCAAGGCCGCGCAGGACGCCGCACCGGGATGGCGCGCGCTCTCGTTCGACGACCGGGCCGCCGTCATCCTCAAGGCCGCCGACCTCCTCGCCGGTCCCTGGCGGCAGCGTCTCAACGCGGCCACCATGCTCGGCCAGTCGAAGACGGCGTTCCAGGCCGAGATCGACGCCGCCTGCGAGCTGATCGACTTCTGGCGGTTCAACGTCCACTTCGCCCGGCAGATCCTCGCCGAGCAGCCGATCGCGAACAGCCCCGGCATCTGGAACCGCTCCGACTACCGGCCCCTCGAGGGCTTCGTCTACGCGATCACTCCGTTCAACTTCACTGCGATCGCCGGCAACCTGCCGACGGCTCCGGCGCTCATGGGCAACACGGTGGTCTGGAAGCCGAGCCCGACCCAACAGGTCGCCGCCAGCATCACCATGGAGCTGCTCGAGGAGGCCGGTCTGCCGCCGGGCGTGATCAACATGCTCCCCGGCGACGGTCTCGACGTCTCCAAGGTCGCGCTCACCCACCCCGACCTGGCCGGCATCCACTTCACCGGCTCGACCCCGACCTTCCAGCACCTGTGGCGCACCGTCGGCGAGAACATCGCGTCGTACCGCTCCTACCCGCGCATCGTCGGCGAGACCGGCGGCAAGGACTTCGTCGTCGCCCATGCGAGCGCCGATCCTGACGTGCTGCGCACTGCGCTGATCCGGGGCGCCTTCGAGTACCAGGGCCAGAAGTGCAGCGCCGCCTCCCGTGCGTACGTCGCGCGGTCGGTGTGGGCGAAGATGCGCGACCAGTTCGTGGCTGAGGTCGAGGGCCTGACCATGGGCGACGTCACCGACCTGTCCAACTTCATGGGCGCGGTGATCGACGACCGGGCCTTCGCTCAAGCACAAGAGCGCGATCACGCGCGCCAAGCGCAACAGCCACCTCTCGATCCTGGCCGGGGGCCAGCTGGACGACTCGGTCGGCTGGTTCGTGCGGCCGACCGTCGTGCAGTCCACGGACCCGAAGGACCAGATGTTCTCCACGGAGTACTTCGGCCCGATCCTCGCGGTCCACGTGTACGACGACAGCCGCTACGACCGGGTGCTCCAGCAGATGGAGTCGTTCGCGCCGTACGCGCTGACCGGCTCGATCATCGCCCAGGACCGCCGGGCGATCGCCGAGGCGCAGCACCTGCTCCGCTTCGCAGCAGGCAACTTCTACGTCAACGACAAGCCCACCGGTGCGGTGGTCGGGCAGCAGCCGTTCGGCGGCGCCCGCGCCTCGGGCACCAACGACAAGGCCGGATCCGCGCAGAACCTGCTGCGCTGGACCAGTCCGCGGTCGATCAAGGAGACGTTCGTCCCGCCGAAGGACTATCGCTACCCCCACATGGGCTGAGGGTCAGACGCGCCACTCGCCGACGAGCCACTTCACGCCGACCTTGTTCTCGGCCTCGAAGGCCTTGCCGATGAAGCCCGCGATCAGGTCCTCGACCTTGCCTCCCACGAACGGCATCGGACACCTTGATGGTCAGGTCGATGGTCTGCACGACGTCCGGACCGGACTGCGTGAGGGCCTCCGTCCCGCTCATCTCGCCGGGTTTGCCCGGGATCGTCACGTGCATGTCCGCCGACGACGGCGATGACCAGGCCTCCTCCTGCACGAAGCGGATCTCGTCCCCGACCAGCTTGCGGGCGAAGCCCGGGATCCGGTCGGTGCCGTGGGCCTGCTCCAGGCGCACGGCCATCCCCGGGCCGTCCGGGGTGACTTCGCAGGCGAAGTCGACCACGTGTTGGTAGTCGGACACGGCCCGCCGGTACGCCGGATCTCCGAACATGGCGAACACGTCGTCCACCGTCGTCCCGGGATAGGTCAGGGTGTGCGAGACGCGCTTCATGCGGACATCATGCCGGGCAGTGGTCTCACCGGGTGAGTGCGGTGCGGGCGTCGAGCGGTGATCGCCGCGGGAGGTCTGTCCGGGACACGTCGAGGACGCGGCCGCGGCACCTGTCGCAGGCCGTCGTACGCCGCTCCGTGCCGCGGTTTGTCCGCGCGTGTCGGGAGTCCTAGTGTCGGGTTGTGTCAATGACGACCGACGTCGAGAAGTCCCACCTGCTCACCCAGGCCATCGCCCTCGCGGAGCGCAGCTCCGGCACCGGCGGGCCGCCCCGCAACGACGTCGGTCCGCTCCTCCAGGCCTACTACCGCCACGTGTCCACCGACGACGTCGGCGACCGCTCCGCGGAGGAGCTGTACGGCGCGCTGGCCTCGCACTACCGCACCGCCGACTCACGCCCGCAGGGCACTGCCCGCGTCCACGTCTTCACCCCGACCCTGGCCGAGCACGGCTGGTCGGCCGGAGGTCACTCGGTGGTCGAGGTCGTCACCGACGACATGCCCTTCCTCGTCGACTCGGTCGTGATGGAGCTGGCCCGGCAGCAGCGCGACGTCCATCTGGTCATCCACCCGCAGTTCGACGTGACCCGCGACGTGACCGGACGGCTGGAGACGATCGCCAGCCCGGACAACGAGTCCGCGGAGCCGCCCGAGGGCGCCGAGCGCGAGTCGTGGATGCACGTCGAGATCAGCCGGATCGGGCACGACGAGGACGTCGACGCGATCGCCCTCGACGTTCAGCGGGTGCTGCGTGACGTCCGCGAGTCCGTCGAGGACTGGGGCCGGATGAGCCAGCAGGCGGGGGTCATCGTCGAGGAGCTGCGGGCGGACCCGCCCACCTCGATCTCGGCCGAGGAGCTCGAGCGGGGCCTCGCCTTCCTCGAGTGGCTGTGCGCCGACCACTTCACCTTCCTCGGCTACCGCGAGTACCACCTCGAGCACGACGCGCAGGGCGACTACCTGCGCGGCGTGCCCGGCACCGGGTACGGCATCCTGCGCAACGACCCCGACATGTCGTCGGCGTCCGGCAAGCTGCCGGCCAAGGTCGCCGCGATGGCCCGCGAGCACACCCTGCTGGTGCTGGCCAAGGCCAACTCCCGCTCCACCGTCCACCGCCCGGCGTACCTCGACTACGTCGGGGTGAAGATGTTCGACGAGGCCGGTGAGGTGGTCGGCGAGCGCCGGTTCCTCGGCCTGTTCTCGAGTGCGGCCTACACCGAGTCGGTGTGGCGGATCCCGTTGCTGCGCGAGCGAGCGAAGGACGTCCTCCAGCAGGTCGGACTCGATCCCCACAGCCATGCCGGCAAGTCCCTCATCGACACCCTCGAGACCTACCCGCGCGACGAGCTGTTCCACACGCCGGTCGACGAGCTGGCGACGATGGCCACGCGGGTGATGGAGACCCGCGGGCGACGGCAGCTGCGCATCTTCGTACGCCGCGACACCTACGGGCGCTACGTCAGCGTCCTGGTCTTCCTGCCCCGCGACCGCTACAACACCAGCGTCCGCGAGCGGTTCTCCGAGATCCTCAAGACCAGCCTCGGCGGCGAGTCCGTCGAGTTCACCGTGCGGATGAGCGAGTCGACGACGGCGCGGGTCCACTTCGTGGTCCACCCCGCCAAGGGCGTGGACATTCCCGACATCGACGTCGTGGAGCTCGAGCGCCGGCTCACCGATGCCTCACGTTCGTGGCGCGACGACTTCACCGCCGCCACCATCACCGAGTTCGGCGAGGACGTCGGTTCGCGTCTCGCCCGCACCTTCCAGTCGGCCTTCCCCGAGGCCTACAAGGAGGACTTCTCGGCCGCCACCGGCGCACTCGACCTGGGTCGGCTCGAGGCTCTCGGCCAGGCGGGCACCGACCTGTCGCTGTTCTCAGCGCTCGACGCCGCTCGCGGTGAGGCGCGGCTGAAGGTCTTCCGGCGCGGCGCACCGATCTCGCTGTCCGAGGTCCTGCCCGCGTTGTCGTCGATGGGCGTCGAGGTCGTCGACGAGCGGCCCTACCAGCTCGACCACGTCGACCGACCGTCGTACATCTACGAGTTCGGGCTTCGCTACGCCCCCGGCATGCCCGACCTCATGCGCGAGGCGTTCCAGGACACCATCCGCGCCGTGTGGGACGGCTTCAACGAGATCGACGGCTTCAACGCCCTGGTGCTCGGTGCCCGGCTGACCTGGCGGCAGGCCACGGTCCTGCGCGCGTACGCCAAGTACATGAAGCAGGGCAACAGCCCGTTCGCCGTCGACTACATCGAGGAGGCGCTGCGCGGCAACACCGACATCACCCGGCTGCTCGTGCAGCTCTTCGAGGCGCGCTTCGACCCCGGACGCAACGGCGTCGCCGCCGACGCCGAGGCGCGGACCGCCCGGGTCGAGGAGATCGTCACCCGGATCGAGCGGGCACTCGACGACGTCGCGAGCCTCGACCATGACCGGATCCTGCGCTCCTACCTGACGCACATCCGCGCGACGCTGCGGACCAACTACTTCCAGCTCGGCGAGGACGGCAAGCACCACGCCTACATGTCCTTCAAGCTCGAGCCCTCGGAGATTCCCGACCTGCCGCAGCCGAGGCCGCGCTTCGAGATCTTCGTCTACTCGCCGCGGGTCGAGGGCGTGCACCTCCGCTTCGGCGCGGTCGCACGAGGCGGCCTGCGCTGGTCCGACCGCCGCGACGACTTCCGCACCGAGGTGCTCGGCCTGGTCAAGGCGCAGATGGTGAAGAACACCGTGATCGTGCCCGTCGGCGCCAAGGGCGGCTTCTTCTGCAAGCAGCTCCCCGACTCCGCCGACCGTGACGCGTGGCTGGCTGAGGGGGTCGCCTGCTACAAGACCTTCATCTGCGGGCTGCTCGACATCACCGACAACCTCGTCGACGGCGAGAACGTGCCGCCGGCGGGCGTCGTACGCCACGACTCCGACGACTCCTACCTCGTGGTGGCGGCCGACAAGGGCACCGCGACCTTCTCCGACATCGCCAACGGCGTCGCCCACGACTACGGCTTCTGGTTGGGCGACGCGTTCGCGTCCGGCGGCTCGGTGGGCTACGACCACAAGGCCATGGGCATCACCGCCCGGGGCGCCTGGGTCGCGGTGCAGCGCCACTTCCGCGAGCGCGGCGTCGACTGTCAGACCGAGGACTTCACGTGTGCCGGCATCGGCGACATGTCGGGCGACGTCTTCGGCAACGGCCTGCTCTGTTCCGAGCACACGCTGCTGGTCGCCGCCTTCGACCATCGCGACATCTTCCTCGACCCGACCCCCGACCCGGCGGCGTCGTTCGCGGAGCGCAAGCGGATGTTCGGACTGCCGCGGTCGAGCTGGCAGGACTACGACTCATCGCTGATCTCCGAGGGCGGCGGTGTCTACGCCCGTTCGCTGAAGTCGATCACGATCAGCCCCCAGGTCCGCAAGGCGCTCGACCTCGGGTCCGACGTCACGGCGATGACGCCGGCCGAGCTGATGAAGGCGATCCTGCAGGCGCCGGTCGACCTGCTCTGGAACGGCGGGATCGGCACCTATGTGAAGTCGAGCGACGAGACCCACGCCGACGCCGGCGACAAGGCGAACGACGCGATCCGCATCGACGGCCGCGACCTGCGCGCCCGCTGCGTGGGGGAGGGCGGCAACCTCGGCCTGACGCAGCTCGGCCGCATCGAGTACGCCGTGTACGGCGCCGATCGCGGTGGTGACCGACGCGGCGGCGCGATCAACACCGACTTCATCGACAACTCCGCCGGGGTCGACACCTCCGACCACGAGGTCAACATCAAGATCCTGCTGGATCGTGTGGTCCGCGACGGCGACCTCACCGAGAAGCAGCGCAACCACCTGCTGGCCGAGATGACCGACGAGGTCGCTGCGCTGGTGCTCCGCGACAACTACGAGCAGAACCTCGCCCTGGCCAACGCCGCCGCCAACGCCCCGTCCCTGCTCCACGTCCACGAGGACTGGATGAAGACCCTCGAGCGGTCCGGGGTGCTCAACCGCGAGCTCGAAGGCCTGCCGACCTCGCGCGGGGTACGCCGCCGGGCCGAGCGCGGCGAAGGCCTCACCACCCCGGAGCTCTCGGTGCTCCTGGCCTGGACCAAGATCATCCTCGCCGACAAGCTGATCGACTCCGACCTGCCCGACGACCCCTACTGCCACGTCGACCTGATGGCGTACTTCCCGACCCAGCTGCGCGAGGGCTTCGAGGCCGCGATCGCGAACCACCCGCTGCGCCGCGAGATCATCGTCACCCAGGTCGTCAACGACCTCGTGAACGGCGCCGGCATGACGTTCTGGCCGCGGCTGGCGGGGGAGACCGGGGCGACGCCGGAGGAGCTGACCCGCGCGAACTTCGTGGCCCGCGAGATCTTCGGCTCCCTGCCGATGCGGCAAGAGATCAGGACCTTCGACAACACCCTCGACGCCAGCACCCAGACGCTGATGCGGGTCGAGATGCGGACGCTGGTCGAGCGGGCGTCGCGCTGGCTGGTCAACAACCGGCGGCCTCCGCTCGACAGCCAGGGCACGGTCGACTACTTCAGCGGGCCGGTCGCGCAGCTGATGGGTGAGCTGCCGTCCCTGCTGACGGGCCGCGAGCTGCGCGCCTACGAGCGGCGCAAGAAGACGCTGGTCGACCAGCACGTCCCGGACGACCTCGCCAGCCGCGTCGCGGTCCTCCACCCGGCGTACATGCTGCTCGGGATCACCGAGATCGCCGACCGGATGTCGCTGGATCCCGCGCAGGTCGCGCGCCTGCACTTCGCGCTCGGTGAGCGGCTCGGCCTGCCCGACCTGGTCAACCGGATCCTGGCGCTGCCGCGCGACGACCGCTGGCAGACGATGGCCCGGGCCGCCCTGCGCGACGACGTGTACGCCGTGCACGCCCAGCTCACCGCGCAGGTGCTGCGCGACACGTCGGCCGAGGAGACGGTGCCGGCCCGGATCGCGGAGTGGGAGGAGGGCGACACCGTCGTCGTCCAACGGGCGGCCTCCGTCCTCCAGGAGATCTGCGAGGACGACACGGCAGACCTGGCGCGGATGTCGGTGGGTCTTCGCGTGGTGCGCGGGCTGCTCGCCAACTGAGCCGGACGCGTCGCACGGCACCGAGGGTGATGTAAGACCCAATCGGGGGCTACGCGTCGTACAAAAGGATTCGTGGTCTGTCGGTTCCCGGCGTTACAGTCGACCAACAATGCCTGCCGAAGCCCACAGCCACCCGCCCGCGAGCGTGCACTCGCTGTGGCGCCTGCGCGGCTACCTCCGGTCACACATCCCGGCCCTCGTCGTGATGCTGTTCACCTCGATGTCAGGGATCGCGGTCGCCATCGCGATCCCGCTCGTCATCAAGGCGCTCATCGACGGCCCGATCGAGGACCACGACGCCAGCGGCATCCTCCCGCTCGGCCTCCTGGTGCTCGGTCTCGGCATCCTCGAGGCGTTCTTGATCTGGTGGCGCCGCTGGGTCCAGAACAAGGCGGTCCTGGAGGTCGAGACGGAGATGCGTCACGACCTCTACGAGCGGCTGCAGGAGCTCCCGATGAGCTTCCACAGCGAGTGGCAGTCGGGCCAGCTGCTCTCCCGCGCGACCACGGACCTCTCGGCGATCCGGCGGTTCTTCGGCTTCGGGATGCTGTTCCTGGTGGTCAACATCACCCAGGTCGTGGTCACCACCCTCGTGCTGCTCCACCTCTACTGGCCGCTCGGCCTGGTGGTCGCGGCGACGTCGGCCCCGATCGTCTGGCTCTCGATGCGCTTCGAGAAGGGCTACGTCGTCGTCTCCCGCGACGTGCAGGACCAGCAGGGCGACCTCGCCACGCTCGCCGAGGAGGGCGCCGTCGGGATCCGCGTGATCAAGTCGTTCGGTCGGTCTCCCCACGTCTCCGGGCAGTACGACGTCGCCGCGCGACGCCTGCTCGACACCAGCGTCGCGAAGGTGCGGCTGTCCGCACGCTTCTGGACCTTCCTGGAGATGATCCCCAACCTCGCCGTCGTGGTGGTGCTGCTGCTCGGGGCGATCGGCGTGGGTCGTGGCGCCCTGACGCCGGGCGAGCTCGTCGCGTTCATCACGCTGATGCTGTCGCTGGTGTGGCCGGTCGCCTCGCTCGGCGTGATCCTGGCGATGGCCCAGGAGGCGATGACGGCTGCCGCCCGGGTGCTCGAGATCTACGACACGCTGCCCGACATCGTCTCCGGCACGGCCACGGCTCCGCACGCGAAGGGCCACCTGCGCTTCGAGCACGTCGACTTCACCTACCCCGGCTCCGACACGCCCGTCCTCCGTGACGTCAACCTCGACCTCGCGCCCGGCGAGACGCTGGCCCTGGTCGGCTCGACCGGCTCGGGCAAGACCTCGCTCACGGCACTGGTCCCGCGGCTCTACGACGTCAGCGGCGGCCGGGTGACCATCGACGGCGTCGACGTGCGCGACTACGCCCTCGTCGAGCTCCGCTCGCTGGTGGCGACGGCGTTCGAGGAGCCCACGCTGTTCTCGATGAGCGCCCGCGAGAACCTCACGCTCGGCCGCTCCGACGCCACCGAGGACGAGATCGCCGAGGCACTCGAGATCGCCCAGGCCGGTTTCGTCCACGACCTGCCTTGGGGCCTCGACACCCGGATCGGTGAGCAGGGGATGTCGCTCTCCGGCGGTCAACGCCAGCGTCTCGCCCTCGCGCGCGCGGTCCTCGCCCAGCCGAAGGTGCTGGTGCTCGACGACACGCTCTCCGCGCTGGACATCCACACCGAGAAGCTCGTGGAGGAGGCCCTGCAGCGGGTCCTGGCCTCCACCACCGGCCTCGTCGTCGCCCACCGAGCCTCCACCGTGCTGCTGGCCGACAGGGTGGCGCTGCTCCAGGACGGCACGATCACGCACGTCGGCGACCACCGCCACCTGCTCGCGACCGTGCCGGCCTACCGGGAGCTGCTCGCCGCCGACGTCGAGGAGCTCGAGGAGCAATCCGCATGAGACTCACCCCACGACGTTCTTCGTCTCCTCCGCTGCGCTCCCCCGCCGAACAACGCCGCAGGGACCCCGCATGACGACGACCACGCAACCGCAGCCGGCCGAGCAGGTGCCCGAGGGCCAGGAGTGGCGCGGCGTGGCCGCCGACGGCCGCGACGACCTCAGCGCCGAGACCACCGCACGGCTCGCCGACCGGTCCCGTCGGCTGCTGAAGAACCTGCTGACCCCCTACCGCAGCGAGGTCAAGCTCCTGGGCGTCGCGGTGGTGATCGAGAACGCCGCGCGCCTGTCGATCCCCCTGCTCGTGGCCCTGGGCATCGACAGGGGCATCCCGCCGATCGAGCAGGACAACAACCTGAAGCCGCTGTTCGTGATCGTGGGATGCGTGCTGGCCGCCACGCTTGATCCAGGCCGTCTCGCGCAACATCTTCCTGGTCCGCTCCGGGCAGATCGGCCAGGACATCCTCTTCGAGATCCGGCAGCGGATCTTCCGTCACTTCCAGCGCCTCAGCCCGGCGTTCCACGACTCCTACACCTCGGGTCGCGTGATCTCGCGCCAGACCTCCGACGTGGACGCCATCTACGAGATGCTCGAGACCGGATTCGACGGCCTGATCACCGCGGCCCTCACCCTGGTCGGTACGGCCGTCCTGCTGCTGTACCTCGACGTGAAGCTGGGCCTGGTCGCGCTGCTGTGCGGGCCCTTCCTGGCCTGGGCCACCAACTGGTTCCGCAAGGAGTCGGCGAAGAGCTACCGGGTGACCCGCGAGAAGGTCGCGCTGGTGATCGTCCATTTCGTGGAGTCGATGAACGGCATCCGCGCGGTCCAGGCCTTCCGTCGCGAGTCCCGCAACCAGGAGATCTTCGACGACGTCAACGACCAGTACCGCGCAGCCAACCTCGTCGCGTTCCGGCTGGTCGCCTGGTTCATGCCCGAGATCCGTCTCATCGGCAACATCACCATCGCCGTCGTCCTGATCTACGGCAGCTACCTCGCCTTCGACGGCCAGGTCACCGTCGGCGTGCTGGCCGCGTTCCTGCTGTACCTGCGCCAGTTCTTCGAGCCGATGATGGACATCTCGCAGTTCTACAACACCTTCCAGTCCGCCAACGCAGCACTCGAGAAGATCTCCGGGGTCCTCGAGGAGGAGCCCGACGTACCCGAGCCCACCGCTCCGGTCGCGTTGCCCGAGGCCCGCGGCGACCTCCGCTTCGACCACGTCCGGTTCGAGTACGTCGAGGGCGTTCCCGTGCTGCCCGGCCTCGACCTGGTCGTGCCGTCCGGCCAGACCGTGGCCCTGGTCGGCACCACCGGTGCCGGCAAGACCACGATCGCCAAGCTCGCCACGCGCTTCTACGACCCCGTCGAGGGCGCCGTGACCCTGGACGGCGTCGACCTGCGCTCGCTCACCTCGACCGACCTCCACCACGCCGCGGTCATGGTCACCCAGGAGAACTACCTCTTCTCCGGCACCATCTCCGACAACATCCGCTTCGGCCGCCCCGGCGCCACCCAGGACGACGTCGAGGCAGCGACCCGGGCCCTCGGAGCCCATGGGTTCATCTCCGCCCTGCCGCAGGGCTACGACACCGAGGTCTCCAACCGGGGTGGCCTGCTCAGCGCAGGTCAGCGCCAGCTGGTCGCCTTCTCCCGGGCCTTCCTGGCCGACCCGGCGCTGCTGATCCTGGACGAGGCGACCTCCTCCCTCGACATCCCCTCCGAACGGTTGGTCCAACGGGCTCTACGCACGATCCTGTCGGGCCGCACCGCGGTGATCATCGCCCACCGGCTCTCCACCGTGGAGATCGCCGACCGGGTGCTCGTGCTCGAGCACGGCCGGATCGTCGAGGACGGCACCCCGGGCGACCTGATCGAGGGCGGCGACGGCCGGTTCTCCGACCTCCACGAGGCCTGGATCCAGTCGCTGGCCTGATCGGGCTGGCGCTCCGTCACGTGGTCCGTCCCCGCGTCCCACTGATACCAACCGGCCCCATGCGGCACCCTGGACCGAACCGAACGACCACGTACGACGTATACCTGAATGTGGGAGGTGTGATGGCCGAGAGTCCCGATGTCGTGATGCAGCGTCTGCATGACGAGCACGGTGGCGCGCTCTGGGGACACTGCCTCCGCCTGACCAACCACGACCGGGCCCGCGCCGAGGACGTCTGCCAGGAGACGCTGCTCCGCGCCTGGCGCAACGCGGCCCTGCTCGACGAGGGTCAGGGGTCCGTCCGGGCGTGGCTGTTCACCGTCGCGCGCAACATCGTGATCGACGAGTCGCGCACCAAGCGCGCTCGCTCCGAGTTCCCGGTGGAGGACGTCCCCGAGCCGGCGCACACCGACGACCGGAGCGACGAGCTCCTGATGACCTGGGTGGTCGCCGACGCGGTCACCCACCTGTCCGCCGAGCACCGCGCCGTGCTCCAGGAGTGCTACTTCAACGGTCGCTCGGTGGCTGAGGCCGCCCGCCGGCTCGCGATCCCGGAGGGCACGGTGAAGTCCCGCACCCACTACGCCCTGCGGGCTCTGCGGCTGGCCCTCGAAGAGATGGGGGTGGTCTCATGACCTGCCCTTACGCCACCTGGGACGGCGCCTACGTCCTGGGCTCGCTCTCGACGTCAGACCGGCGCGAGTTCGAGAGCCACCTGGCCGGCTGCGACGCGTGCTCGCGGGCCGTGCGTGACCTCGCCGGGCTGCCGGGTCTGCTCGGGCGTCTGGAGCCCGAGGTGTTCGACGAGGGTGATCCCGAGCCGGTGCCCGACACGCTGCTCCCGCGTCTCGTCGACGCGATGCACCGCGGTCAGCGCCGGCGTACCTGGCTCACAGCGGGTCTCGCGGCCGCGGCGGCGGTCGTCGTGACCGTCGGCGGCGTCGTGGTGCTCGACCACGCGGGGTCGGGCACCCCGGAGGCCCTGCCCACCACCTCCGCCACCGGCGCGGCCGCCACCGACGTCCTGCCGTTGAAGGCGGTCGGCACCGACCCGATGACCGCCACGGTCGCGATCACGTCGGTGGGTTGGGGCACGCGTATCGACGTGACCTGCGGCTACCCACCCGTCCGGGGCGGCTATGAGGGCGGCGCCTACGCCCTGGTCATCCACACGACCGACGGCCGGACCCAGCGCGTCGCGACCTGGAACGGGCTCCCGGGCAAGACCATGGTGCTCACCGCCGCCACCCACACGCGCCAGCCGAACATCCGTTCGGTCGAGGTGACCCGGATCGACGGCACACCCGTCGGCTGGGCCCCCCTCTGATCCCCTCGGCTCCCGCCACCGCGGCCGACACGACGTCCGACACCACGAAGGCCGACCCGCTCAGAGCGGGTCGGCCTTCGTCGTGGGACGGACAGGAAGTGCCTCAGGCGGACACGGTGGCGCGCTCGCGCACCGGCGTCGTACGGCGTTCCTTCACGACCAGGTAGAGCCCGGCGATGATGGCGACGGCCTCCGCGATCGCGGCGGTCCAGACGTAGCTGCCGCTCCACTTCTCGTGGTCGTCGAACAGTCCGTTGGGGGTGGTGGAGACGGTGAAGGCCGCCAGGGTGGCGACCCCGAAACCCACGGCCAGCAGCGGCGCCAGCCAGCTCTTCCAGGCGACGAGAAGCACGGCGATGACCACGCCGGCTACCGCGTTCACCAGGAACGCCGGACCTACGACGTCCAGGGACTTGAAGTCGAGCCACAGCTTGAAGTGGACGCCTGCCGAGACGAGGACGGCAGCGGCCGTGATCAGCCGGACGATCATGCGCTTTTCTCCGATCCGGGCCAGTTGCAGGCCCCTCGCCAGGAGACACGAGCGAGCCGGTGCTTCGGTTCGGATCTGCGTCAGGGTCCGGTGGGGTGCGATCCGTACGCCGCGAGGAAGCGGTCGCGGAACTCGTTCATCGGCAGCGTCGGGACCTCGCTGGCCGGGTGCAGCCCGGGAGTCCAGCCCCAGCTGGAGATCTGCCTCAGCACGGCCGGGTCGTGGGCGACCAGGGAGATCGGGACGTCGTGGGAGGCCCCGGTGCCGCTGACGCCCGAGTGCGGCTGGTGGTCACCGAGCACGACCATGACGAGGTTCTTGTCGTGGGCGTGGTGCACGAAGCCGACCAGCGAGCGCAGCGAGTAGGAGATCGACCGGGCGTAGTGGCCCTGCTGGGCGTGGGAGTCGGCGAAGGTGGACAGCGGGGTGAAGTTCGCGTCGTGCATGCCGTTGTAGACGGCGCCGTCGCCGAGGGTGTTCCACGGCACCAGACGCGGCAGCGGGATCCAGGGCATGTGGCTCGAGTCGAGGTCGATCTCGGCCATCACCGGGTGCCGGTGCGTCTGGAGCTCGCGGTCGTTGAAGGCGCTCAGGGTGTACTGGTCGGGGATCCGCGCGTAGCCCAGCCGGGGGCCGGCGTACCCCACGTCGTACGAGCCGTACATCCGGTGGTAGTGGTAGAACCGCTGGCCCTCCGGCCAGGGCTGCGGGTCGGACGGGATGTCGCCGACGGTCCGCCAGCCGGCCCTCTTGAACGCCCAGGCGAGGGTGAACCGGTTGCTGGACAGCACCTGGTCGTAGCGTTGCTGGGAATCGATCCAGAGCCCGGACTGGAACGTGGAGTGAGCGAGCCAGCTGATCCCCCCGAACGTGGGGGAGCCCAGCCAGCCGCTGCGCGCATGGAACCCGAGTCGTCCGAGACGGGCGGTCGCGTCGGTGAGGGTGCGGTCGACGGTGGGGGAGAACCACTTGCCCTCGACCGCGACGCGACCGTAGCTCTCGACGAAGACCACCAGCACGTCCTTGCCACGCAGTCGCGTCAACAGGTCGCGGCCGGGGGTCCGGGCGTACCGGTCATGGGTCAGCGCTTGGTTGAAGGCCGCCCGGTCGCGGAACTCCGCGCGGACCTGGTCCACCTGACCGGTCACCAGAGACGCCGCCGGGTCCGCGGCGACGGGTATCCCGCCCACCCGGGCGCCGCCCACCCCGGCCACCGCCCAGACGAGGGCGAGCCCGACGATCACTGCCGTCCACACCCGTGGCGCCGACCGGACGGTACGACGGGTGCGCAGGACCGACCACACGCACAGCGCGGTGCCGAGGACGAGCGCGAAGAGGATCGCGCCGGTCGCGACGATCGCCCCGCCCCGGCCCAGCGAGGAGTGCAACAGATCCATGCCGGAGCCGAGGTAGCCCGGATCGGTCATCGGGTTGAACGGGCGGTCGAGACCCACTTCGAAGCCGAGGTTGAGGACGGTCACCACGACGACGACGGCCAACAACACTCCGCTGGCCGCCGCCACGAAGCGACCCCAGGCGGAGGGCAGCACGAGCGCGAGAGCCAGGAAGACCAGCAGCTCGACCGGGATCCCGACCAGCACGGCGGCGGTCAGCTGGTCCGGGCGCTGGGGCAGCACCAGCGCGAGCCAGACCAGAGCCAGGGCGAGAGCGTCGAGGACCGGGCGGACCAGGGGCGATCGCGGCACCGGGTGCTCGCTCCGGTGTCGCCACAGCGTGACCACCTGGCGGCCGAACGACTCCAGGAGCAGCACCAGGGCGGCGAACAGCAGGACCTGCGCCCAGGCGGTCGGCAGGACCTCGCTCGCAGCCACCACCAGCACGATGCCCTCGACGGCGGCGACGATCTTGGCCCACGGCCGCACCGGCAGGGGACCGCCCAGCCACGGCCAGACCCACGTGGCGAGCAGCAGCACGTAGCGGGCGAGGCCGATCAGCAGCACCCACGCACCGGCGACGGGTACGACGTACACGCAGAGGACGAGGATCAGGAACGCGTCGGTCTCCATGTCGAACGCGGCGCCCAGGGCCGTGACGGTGCCGCGCGCGCGCGCCAGCCGCCCGTCCACGAAGTCGAGCGCCAGCGCGACCGCGCTCAGCGACACGATCAGCGATCGGGGCACCTCGGTGCTCCACGACTGCACGACGAGGGCCGTGATCGCCACGACCAGACCGGCGCGGACGAGGGTCACGGTGTTGGCGGGTCCGAACCGGTCGAGGCCCTCCCGGCGCATCCCGTACTCGAGCAGGCCCCAGAGCACCAGGGTGAGTGCGGCTCCGGTGGCGAGCGCGGCCACGCCCAGGCCCACCGCTGCCGTGAGCAGTGCCAAGATGGCGGCGACGCCCGGCAGTACGGTCAGTGGACCGCCGTGAACCGTGCGCACCGTACCTCCGTATGTTCGGTTACCAGTCATACGACTACGGGCCGGCGTCGGTTCACAACCAGCCGGACGTGGAGGGAGCCGACGTGTCACGAACGGCCCGAGCGTACTGGCTGAGTGAGCCCGGGTCCGGCGAGATCCGTCAGGTCGATCTGCCGGACCCGGGCGCCGGAGAGGTGCGGGTACGCACGCTCGTCTCCGGCGTGAGTCGCGGCACCGAGGCGCTGGTCTTCCGGGGCGGGGTGCCCGAGAGCCAGTACGACGTGATGCGCGCGCCGTTCCAGGAGGGTGAGCTGCCCGGCCCGGTCAAGTACGGCTACCTCAACGTCGGTGTGGTCGAGGCGGGCGTCCCCCACCTGCTCGGCCGTACCGTCTTCTGCCTCTACCCGCACCAGACGGCCTACGTCGTGCCGGCCGAGGCGGTCACGCCGGTGCCCGGCGGTGTCCCGCCGCGGCGGGCGGTGCTCGCCGGCACGGTGGAGACCGCGGTGAACGCGCTCTGGGACGCACGCCCGCTGATCGGCGACCGGGTCGCGGTCGTCGGGGCCGGCATGGTCGGCTGCTGCATCGCCCGGCTCCTGGCCCGCGTCCCGGGTGTGGACGCGACCCTGGTCGACACCGACGACCGTGCGGAGGTGGCCGCCGCCCTCGGCGTCGGTTTCGCCCACCCGGACGACGCCCCCGACGACCTCGACCTCGTGATCCACACCAGCGGCAGCGGCGCCGGCCTGCAGCTGTCGCTCGACCTGCTCGGCCCGGACGGCACGGTCACCGATCTCAGCTGGTACGGCGACACACCGGTCGAGCTGTCGCTGGGCGGCCGGTTCCACTCGGCCCGGCTGGGCATCCGGGCCAGCCAGGTGGGCGAGGTCGCTGCTGCGCGACGGGGCCGGCGAAGCCGCGCCGACCGGCTGCGGCTCGCCCTGTCCCTCCTGACCGACCCCGCCTACGACGTGCTGCTCACGGGTGAGTCGCCGTTCGCAGAGCTGCCCGAGGTCATGGTCAAGCTCGCCTCCGGCTCGATCCCGGCGCTGTGTCATACGGTCACCTACGACCGCGCGGGCGAGGGGGAGCGCTGATGTTCGAGGTGACCGTCCGCGACCACATGATGGTCGCGCACAGCCTGCGTGGGGAGGTCTTCGGGCCGGCCCGGGCGCTGCACGGTGCGACGTACGTCGTCGACGCGGCGTTCGCGCGGGAGGACCTCGACGCCGACGGCATCGTCCTCGACATCGGTCGGGCCACCGAGGCCCTGCACGCGATCCTGTCCGACCTGACCTACCGCAACCTCGACGAGGTCGAGTCACTGGCGGGGCTCAACACGACCACCGAGGTGCTGGCGCGCGCGATCGCCGACCGCCTCGCCGCCCGCGTCCACGACGGCGGGCTCGGCGTGGCGGTCGGCGACCTGGCGCGGATCCGGGTCACCCTCCACGAGTCGCCGGTCGCCTGGGCGAGCTACGAGCGCACGCCATGAGCCCTACGCCACGAACCGCGATCCATGCGGTGCTGCCGGCGGGAGTCGACGACCCCACCCGGCCGAGCGGCGGCAACCTCTACGACCGTCGCGCCCTCGACGGTCTGCGCGCCCTCGGCTGGTCCGTCGTCGAGCACGAGGTCGGCGGCGACTGGCCGCGGCCGGACCTGGCCGACCTGGCCCGGCTGTCCCTGCTGCTCGACGGGCTGCCCGACGGCTCGACCCTCCTGGTCGACGGCCTGGTGGCGTCCGGAGCCGCCTCGGTCCTGCCGGCTGCCTCCACCCGCCTGTCGGTCGTGGTGCTGCTCCACATGCCGCTCGGTCCCGGCCCCGCCGAGGAGACCGTCCTCGCCTCGGCCGCCGCCGTGATCACCACCAGCCAGTGGGCGCGCGCACAGGTCCGCTCCTGGTACGGCCTCCGGCATGCGTACGCCGTGCGGCCGGGCACCGACCGGGCACCGCTCGCAGCCGGGTCCGGCACCGGCACCTCCCTGCTCTGCGTCGCGACCGTCCACCCCGGCAAGGGTCATGACCTGCTGCTCGAGGCGTTGTACCGGCTGGGGCGGCGTCCGTGGTCCCTGCTCTGCGCGGGCTCGCTCGACGTCGACCCCGGACACGTGACCGCCCTCCAGGCCCAGGTCTACGCCCAACGGTGGGAGCGGCGGGTCACGTTCGCGGGCCCGCTCGTCGGACCCGCCCTGAGGGCGGCGTACGACGGGGCCGACGTGGTCGTGCTGCCGTCGCGCGGCGAGAGCTTCGGGATGGTGGTGACCGAGGCGCTGGCGCACGGGCTCCCGGTCGTCGCGACCCGGGTCGGCGGCGTGCCCGAGGCGCTGGGCCGGGCGCCGGGGGGCGCCGTGCCCGGGCTGCTGGTGGCGCCGGACGACCCGGCCGCCCTGGCCGACGGCCTCGCCCGCTGGATCGACGAGCGCTATCTTCGCGACCGGCTCCGGCGCGCGGCCGCCTCGCGACGCCCGGCCCTGCCCACCTGGGACCGGACGGCAGCCGATCTCTCCGACGTGCTGACCCGGGTCGGCGGCCGGGTCCGCGCCAGTGCCGGGATGGGCCGTCGATGAGCCTGCCCACCGTGCCGCCCGCCGTACGCCGGGCCTGGCCGTGGCTCCGCCTGGTCGGCGGAGGCGTCGTTCTGCTCGCCCTGCTCTGGCACTTCGGCACCGGCCCGTTCACCGAGGCGTGGCAGGTCACCACCTGGCCGGTGGTGCTGGCTGCCCTGGTCGTGACCCTGGCGTCGACGCTGACGTCGGCCTGGCGCTGGCGCACGATCGCCGGTGCGTTCGACGTACCGCTCGGCCGGCGCGAGGCCGTGACGGCGTACTACCGCTCGCAGTTCCTCAACGCGACGCTGCCCGGCGGCATCCTCGGCGACGCCCACCGCGCCGTCCTGCACGGTCGCGGCGTCGGCGATGTCGGTGCCGGGGTGCGGGCCACCGCGTGGGAGCGCGGCTCGGGCCAGGTCGTCCAGCTCGGGCTCGTCCTGGTCGTCCTCCTGTCGCTGGCCTCCCCGCTGCGTCCGCTCACCCCGTTAGCGGCCGCGGGAGTCCTGGCGGTCGTGGCTGCCGGCTGGTTCGTGTTCCGTCGCGGCGGACGCCTGTCCGCCGACCTCCGGACCGTCCTGGGTGGCGGGACTCTGCTGCGGGTCGTCGTGGCCTCCTGCGGCTCGGCCCTGGGCCATCTCGTGGTCTTCCTGATCGCGGTCCGCGCGGTCGGGGTCGACGCGTCCTGGAGCCTGCTCCTCGTCACCGGCCTGGTGGTGATGATGGGCTCGGCGATCCCGCTCAACGTCGCGGGTTGGGGTCCGCGCGAGGGCCTCACCGCGTGGGCGTTCGGGATGGCCGGGCTGGGCGCGTCCGTGGGTCTCACGGTCTCCCTGGTGTACGGCGTCCTCGCCGCGGTGGCGACACTCCCCGGCGCGCTGGTCCTGGTGGGTGACGCCCTGGCCCGGCGAAACCGTGCCAGGGTGGAGCTCCAGGAGCCCGACGACGCCAGTGAGCTGGAGGGAGTGCGACGTGGCTGAGCGCCCCTACACGCTGCTGAGCTGCAGCATGTCCATCGACGGCTACATCGACGGTGCGTCCGAGAGCCGGCTGCTGCTCTCCAACGAGCTCGACTTCGACCGGGTCGACCGGGTGCGCGCGGGCGTCGACGCGATCCTGGTCGGCGCCACCACGGTCCGCAACGACAACCCCCGGCTGCTGGTCCGCAACCCCGAGCGCCGCCGCCGGCGGCTCGAGCGGGGTCTGCCGGAGCATCCCACCAAGGTCACCGTCACCGAGCGCGGCCGCCTCGACCCGTCTTCGCGCTTCTTCGCCGACGACGGCACCGACAAGCTGGTCTACGGCAGCAGCCCCGTGGTCGACCTGCTGCAGCACCGGCTCGGCCACCTGACCAAGGTGGTCGACGGCGGCGAGCCGGTGCGGATGTGTGACCTGGCCGAGGACCTGCACGCCCGCGGTGTACGCCGGCTGATGGTCGAGGGCGGCGGCGCGGTGCACACCCAGTTCCTGGCCGACGACCTGGTCGACGAGCTGCAGCTGGTCGTCGCGCCGTTCTTCGTCGGGGAGCCGGGGGCGCGGCGCTTCGTCGGGGAGGCCCACTTCCCGTGGCACCCCGGCCACCGGGCCCGGCTGGCCTCGACCGAGCAGATCGGCGACGTCGTCCTGCTGCGCTACGCGCTCTCCGAGCGCTACGACGCCGGGCCGGAGGTCGCTGCCGACTGAGGAGCATCCGTGCGGCGACGCCCACCCCGATGGTCGTGCCGCGTAGAGTCCGGGTCCTCCAGGAAGATGGCGAAGCCGGCCAGGACCGCGGTCACCTCGGCGATCGCAGCACCCCAGACGTAGAAGCCCGACCAGTGCTCGTGCGTGCCGAACAGGCCGACCGTGGTGGCGAGCGTGAAGGCTCCCAGCGTCGCCACGCCGAAGCAGGCCGACAGGACGCCCGGCAGCCAGTGGTGCCAGCGGACCAGGAGTACGGCGATGACGACCCCCGCAACCACGTTCACCAGGAACGCCGGGCCGAGCACGGGGTCCTCATGCATGAACTGGAACCACAGGATCAGGTGGATCGCCATCGAGGCGAGCACGGCCGTGGCCGCGATGTAGCGCGTGGTCATCAGGGCGCCTCTCCGCTGCCCTCGCCGGCAGCTGACGGTGACACGAACAAGGGACGCGCCCGGACCGGTCCGTGTCGAATCATCCCGCAACCCGGCCGCCGTGGGAGCGGAATCGGTCAGACGCCTACCCTGCGGCCATGACGGACACCCCGCCCGACGCAGCCGCGATCGTCCACCGCATCGCCTCGGGGGAGACCTGACCGGTCGCGGTCGTCGAGGACGCGCTGACCCGGATCGGGTCTCGCAACGCCGAGCTCAACGCCTTCTCGGTGGTGCTGGACAACGAGGCGCGCGAGCAGGCTCGCATCCTCGAGCTCGGTCAGGCCGAGATGCGCGGCCCGCTGTACGGCGTACCCGTCGCGATCAAGGAGGAGCTCGACGTCGCCGGCTGCGTCACCACCTTCGGCGGCCACGGCAACAGCACGCCGGCCGCTGCCGACGGAGAGGTCGTACGACGGCTCCGCGAGGCGGGCGCGGTGATCGTCGGCAAGACGCAGATGTCGGAGTTCGGCGCCTGGCCGTACACCGAGTCCGTCGCCTACGGCTACACGCGCAACCCCTGGCGCACCGGCTTCACGCCCGGTGGCTCCAGCGGCGGTACGGCGGCCGCGGTCGCCTCGGGCATGGTCCCGATCGGGATGGGCGGTGACGGCGGTGGCTCGATCCGGATCCCGGCGGCCTTCTGCGGGCTGTTCGGCCTCAAGCCGCAGCGCGGCCGCGTCACCACCTCGCCGATGGAGCACCTGTGGTGGTCGCTCGGCACGGTCGGCCCGCTGACGCGCACGGTGCTCGACTCGGCGATCGTCTACGACGTGATCCGGGGCAACCTGCCCACCGACAGGTGGCGGGCCGGCGAGGTCGGCTCCTTCGTGGACGCCGCGCGTCGCGAGCCCGGGCGGCTTCGGATCGGCTGGACGGTGAAGCCGGTGACCAGGGGCGTCAAGCCGCACGCCGAACACGTCGCCGCCGTCCGGGACACGGCGGCGCTGCTGGCCGACCTGGGCCACGACGTCCGCGAGGTCGACCCCGGCTATCCCGACCCGACCACGGCGTTCGTGCCCCAGTTCTTCGCCGGCATCCGGACCGAGGCCGACGCCGTCGAGCACTACGACCGGCTCGAGCGGCGTACCCGCGAGACCTACCGGCTCGGCTCCTGGGTGACGCCGAAGGTGATCGAGCGCGCGCTGCGGCAGACCGAGAAGATCTCCGCGAAGGCCAACCGCGTCTTCGACCTCCACGCTCAACAACACGGTCGAGGTGCTGCTCACGCCCTCGACGGCCAACCGGCCGCCGCGCGTCGGCGTCCTCGACGGCACCGGCTCGGTACGCGCCTCGCTCAAGGTCGATGCCCGCCATCGCGTACGCCGCGCTCTGGAACCTCGCCGGCAACCCCGCCTGCAACGTGCCCTCGGGGACCGGTGCCGACGGCCTGCCGCTCGGCGTCCAGCTGGTCGGCCCCACCGACGGTGAGGAGATGCTCCTGAGCCTGGCGGCGCAGCTCGAGGCGGCCCGTCCGTGGCCTCTCGTCGCGCCCTGACCCGACCGCGGCATCTCCACCCGTTCCCCCGCCCATCTCCTCGTGCTCTCCATGGACGGGCGGGCGAGATCCGCGAGCCTGTGAGCGCTATCCAGGCCACGGGGGTCTGGTGTCACTCACACCAGGAGAACAACGATGAGGATCAACCGACGAACATGGGCCGCCTGCAGTGCGGCCGCTCTGGCCACCGGCGCAGCGGTGGTGGGGGCCACCCACGCGGACGCGGCGGGCCCGAAGAACATCTTCCACCTGCACCGCTCGCCGGGCATCGTGGCGGCGGGCTGCCTGCCACACGCCCGCGCGCGGGTGGTCGTGCAGAACGACGGACCGGTCGAGGTGATGAAGGTCCACGCCGCAGGGCTGCCCAAGCGGACCGACTTCGACCTCTTCGTCATCCAGGTGCCCAACGCGCCGTTCGGCGTGGGGTGGTACCAGGGTGACCTCGAGACGGACCGCAAGGGCGAGGCGCACGGGACCTTCGTGGGTCGCTTCAACCAGGAGACCTTCGCCGTCGCACCCGGGACGGCGCCCGCGCCGTCGGTGCACGACGGGCCGTTCCCGGACGCCACGAGCAACCCGCCGTTCGGTCCCGTCCACACGTTCCACCTGGGCCTGTGGTTCAACTCGCCGACGGACGCCGGCAAGGCCGGCTGCCCGACGAACGTGACGCCGTTCAACGGCGAGCACAACGCGGGCGTCCAGGTGCTCAACACCGCCCAGTTCGCCGACACGAGGGGCCCGCTCGGTCGCCTCAAGCCCTGACGCGGAGCGACGCCGGACCCCTGTGGGGGTCGGGAGGCACGGTCGCCTGCCACGGCCGTGCCTCCACGTGCGTCAGCCGGCCTCCTGGTTCGGGCCCATGATCCGGAAGGCGACGCCGGCGGGGTCGTGGAGCTCCGCGACCCGCCCGTACGGCGTGTCCTCGGCCTGGGAGGCCACCTGACCACCCGCGGCCACGGCCTCGGCGACGGTCTCGTCGGTGTCCTCGACCTGGAAGTAGACGTTCCACCGCGACGGCTCGTCGCCGAGGAAGGCCGAGCCGTCCATGATCCCGGCACGGGCGTCCTGGTCGACGCCGAGCGTCGTGTAGCGGAACTCGGGGGTGTCGCTGACGACGTGGGTGTCCCACCCGAACGCGTCCTCGTAGAAGGCCACGGCGTCGCCGTAGGAGGTGGTGAGCGTCTCGAACCAGCCGGGCGCGCCGACGGCCGCGCGGGTCTGGAACCCGGGAAGCTCTCCGGCTGCCAGGCGCCGACCAGCGCTCCGGCCGGGTCGACGAGCGTGGTCATCGAGCCGAGGTCGGCCACCGCCATCACGTCGGTCGCGACCACGGCGCCCCGTGCGCGGGCGCGCTCGACCGTCGCCCCGATGTCGGGCGTCTGCAGGAACACCTCCCAGACGCTCGGGTCCGAGCGTGTCGTTCGGCATCAGCCCGGCGACCGGCTCCTCTCCGCGGAGGAACATCCGGTAGCCGCCGAACTCCTCGCTCGGCTCGCCGGCCGACCAGCCGAAGAGGCCGCCGTAGAACGAGACCGCGGTGTCGACGTCGTCGGTGTAGAGGTGGATCCAGCAGGGTTCGCCGGTGGTGGTCATGGCCTTCTCCTTCAGGTGGGTGCCGGTGGCGAGCAGGTGTGCGGAGACGACGGGTGCGGTCGCCTTCGCCTTGATCATGTGGGTCTGGCCGGGCAGCGTCTCGAGCCGGGCGTCGGGCACGGCGTCGGCGATCGCCGCCTGGGCGTGACGCAGGTACGCCGGGCTCTTGCCCCCTGCGACCACGAGGGTCGGCTGGGAGACGGCGTCGTAGGCACCGTCCGGGAGCGGCCGGCCCTGCTCGTGGTCGATCACCATCGACAGGTCGTAGGGCAGCGTGTGGGCCACCCCGGTCAGCTTCTTCCAGACCGGGGTCAGCCGCATCACCGAGACCATGGGTGCGGGCGCGCCGACCGTGCGCAGGAAGATCTTGACGGCCTCGCCGCGCCTGCCGGCCTCGACCAGTGAGCGCAACCGCGCCGGCAGGTCGGGGTCGTTCGGGGCGTGGGTGTCGTCGACGATGAACGGTGCCTCGTAGAGGACCATCCGGTCGATCGGGAGACCACGGCGCGCGGCCTCGAGCGCGAGCACGGCGCCGGACGAGGAGGCGAAGACGTGGGCGTGGCCGCCCGCTGCCGTGATGACCGCGGCGAGGTCCTCGATCTCGCGCTCCACGTCGTACGCCGTCTCGCCGGGTCCGCTCTCGCCGCGCCCGCGCCGGTCGTAGGCGTGCACGGTGAACGAAGGCGACAGTCGCTTGGCCAGCGGCCGGGCCGGACCCATGCTGCGCTGGCAGAGCGCACCGTCGACCAGCACCAGTGCGGGGCCGGTGCCGCTGACCTCGTAGGCGATCCGGGTGCCGTCGGCGGACGTGGCGAAGCGGTCGTGCTCACGGAGTCCTTCGTGGACGTGTCGGTGGCGGTCATCTCAGCTCCTGGGTGAGGGTCGGTCACCCTTCGTCGTACGACGGTTCCAGTTTTCGACACGGAGGGGAAGAGCTCGTCGACCCCGACCGGAGACCGAGCTCAGCGGCCCGACCGCGCGCGCTCGGCTCGGCCGAGCAGCAGGGTGCGTTCGCCGCCGTTGCCGGTCAGGTCGGCTGCCTCGGTGAAGGCGGCCGCGGCCTCGTCGAACCGTCCGGCTCGTTCGAGCAGGTCGCCCCGGACGCTCGGCTCCAGGTGGGATCCGGCCAGCGCCGGATGGCCGGCCACCGCGTCGAGCACGGCCAGTCCGGCGTCGGGTCCGGAGGCGCGGCCGTGGGCGACGGCCCGGTTGACCTCGACCACCGGGTTGTCGCCGACCTGGGCGAGCACGTCGTACCACCCGGCGATCGCGGCCCAGTCGGTCTCCTCGGCGGAGGCGGCCCGGGCGTGGCAGGCGGCGATCTGGGCCTGGAGGACGTAGGTGCCCGAGCGGGCGGCCCGTCCTGCTCGCAGCCATCGCGCGGTCGAGGCTGGCCAGGCCGCGGCGGATCAGCAGCTGGTCCCAGGTCGCGCGGTCCTGGTCGTCGAGCAGCACCGGCCGTCCGTCGGCGTCCGAGCGCGCGTACAGCCGGGACGCCTGGAGCTGCATCAGGGCGAGCAGGCCGTGCACGTCGGGCTCGAGCGGCGCCAGACCCGCGAGCATGCGGGTCAGCCGGATCCCCTCCGCGCAGAGGTCGGGCCGCATCCAGTCGTCGCCGGCGGTTGCGGCGTACCCCTCGTTGAAGATCAGGTAGAGGACGCCCATCACGTCGTCGAGCCGCTCCTCGCGCTCGGGCCCGACCGGCAGGTCGAAGGACTCGCCGGCCAGCGTCTTCTTCGCCCGCGAGATGCGCTGGCCGATGGTGGCGTCCTTGGTCAGGAAGGCGCGCGCGATCTCGGGGACGGTGAGCCCGCCGACCAGCCGGAGGGTGAGGGCGGCTCGACTCTCCGGCGACAGCGCGGGGTGGCAGGTGAGGAAGACCAGCCGCAGCACGTCGTCGTCGATGTGGTCGACGAACGCGTCGAGGTCGGGCATGTCCACCTCCTCCCGCTCCTGCAGGGCGTGGCCGAGCTCCGTCGTACGACGGCGCAGGGTGTCGGCGCGCCGGAACTGGTCGATGGCGCGACGCTTGGCGGTCTGCATCAGCCAGGCCGCGGGGTTGTCGGGGACGCCCTCGGTGGGCCACTGCTGGAGCGCGGCCACGAGGGCGTCCTGGGCGAGGTCCTCGGCGAGCGCGAGGTCTCGGGTCATCCGGGTGAGGGCGCCGACGAGCCGGGCCGACTCGTCGCGCCACACCCGCTGGATCGTGTCCTGAGTGGACTCGGTGGTCCCGCCCTCGCTCACACCAGGAGACTAGGCGGCACCGCCCACCGGGTCAGGAGCCGGTGGGAGCCTCCTCGGGCTCCGCGATCCGGCGGATCTCGATCGAGCCCTCCCACGTGGGCCAGTGCTCGAGGTGGAGGTCGGCCATCTTCTGGCCCTCGGCCCGAGCCTCCTCCTCGCGTGTCGACCTTGATGATCGCCCAGCCGCCGATGACCTCCTTGGCCTCGGCGTAGGGGCCATCGGTGACGGTCAGGCTGCCGCCGCGGACGCGGAACTCGACGGCCTCCTTGACGCCGTACAGCCCGCCGGCGTCGAGCAGCATGCCGCTGGCGAAGCCCTGCCCGACGTGCTCGTCCATGGCCTCCATCAGGGCTACGGGCGGGTTCAGGTCCTCGGACTCGTCCATCTTGACGAAGCACAGGTAGCGCATCGGATTTCCTCTCGTTGGGTGCCGGTCGATCCAGTCAGTGCGTCCGTACGTCGAACGGCGCACTCGGGTTTCGACACCCCTCCTGAGATCTTTTCAGCCGTCCAGGGCTGCCACCAGCGCTGCGTACGTCTGGTCGGGCGTCGTCGACTCGAGACGGATCCACCCGTCGTCCGCCAGCCGCTCCAGGCGGTCGATCGCCGACCCGAGCTCGTCGGACCCGCCACCGTCCCAGAACGCGCGGACGTACGCCGCCCAGCGGTCATCCGGCGCCGCGGTGGCGTCGCGCACCTCGAACCGCCGCGCGACCTCCTCCGCGGTCGCCGCGAGCAGCACGCAGACGTACGACGCGCCTGCATCCTCGGCCGCTCCACGGAAGCGCTCGAGCTGGTCGGGCAGGCCGACGAGCTGGGGGACCACCACGTCGCGACCGGTGCGCAGATGGGCGGTGATCAGGGCCAGGCCGCCGGTCCGGCTCAGGCCCGCGCTCTCGGCGTACGTCTCCCAGCCGCCGATCATCGTCCGCAGCACGTCGATGTCGCAGAGCAGCGTGCCCGGATGGTCGTCGGCCCAGCGTCGCGCGAGGGCCGACTTCCCCACGGCTGGAGGGCCGTTGAGATGGATCAGTCGAGGCACCGGGACAACGTAGCGATCCCGATGGTTCGGGCCACTCAGCCGCCGTCGGCCGGACTCCCATGTCCCTGCCCGGCTCCCGGTCAGAGTCGAATCAGGCCTGCAGGCGTCGGCGTGAAGCCGCACGCCTCGAAGTAGAACGCAGCGAGGTGATCCTCGAAATCCACGTGCACCCACTCGCACTCCGCGGCGCGGGCGCCGGCAGTGGCGGCGGCAACGAGCTGGGTGGCGATACCCCGCCTGCGATGCCTGCCGGTCACGATCGTGTCCAGGATGAAGGCGTGCCCGGCCCCGTCCCAGGCGAGGTTCACCCACCCGACCAGCGTCCCGTCATCGCGCGCGCAGACCCACCCGAGGCTGTGCCTCTCGACCTGACCGGCCCAATCCCACTCGCTCGGCTGGCGATCGAAGCACTCGGCGTGCAGCGTCTCCACCTCAGCGCTCTCGAAGGCGCCTCGCCACACGTACTCGATCATCTGCGAATCGTAGGGCGGGCCACCGCGTTGCGGGCGGCTCGCATGTGGCGGATTTCCGGGCGGTGATCAGGGCCCGGCGGCGGGTCGGCGTCGCGCTGGAGATTTCCCTTGTGTACAAGAGGAATCTCGCTCCATGGGTGTCGAGCGACCACTCGACCACCGCGCCCCACACCCGGCCGCTCCCGGCCGGCTCTCGTCTGCCGGGCGCGCCCCGAGGAGAATCACTCCGAGTTTCTTCTTCCCTATCCGTGGTGTTCCTGACATATTCGATGGTGGTGCGTCACACCCCTAGCGCTGTCCTTGCGCTCCTGCTGATCGCGCCCTCTGCGCGCTGCTCGGGGTGGGGATCCCGACGGCCCAGGCCGCGGTGGCTCCGGTGACCCAACCCGCAGATCGAGGAGAAGTGCGTCCTCCCGATCACCCTCGTCCTCGACGCGTCGGGTTCCATCCAGAGCTCGAATGCGGTGAACAAGGTCCGCGACGCTGCCGAGGCCTTCCTCGACGCGCTGTCCAACACCAACTCGAAGGTGCGGGTGACCCAGTTCGCCTCGCTGACCCAGCAGCTGGCGCCGAGCACGGTGGTCGACGACAACTCGCTCGGCTGCCGGTGGCGTGCTTCGCAATGCGATCAACGGCTACTACAACCCCAAGCCTCCGCGCCCGGCCAACGTCGACCTCTACTCAGCGCAGGGCAAGGTCAAGCTCAACAACGGCAGAGCAGCGACCAGTACACCAACTGGGACGCGTCTCTTGCGCCAGGCGGCCGAGACCCCCTACCCGCTGACGCCTGCCCTCGTGGTCTACATCACCGACGGCGACCCGACGGCGTACGACTTCGACAAGCCGGGCGACAAGGGTCCGACCAGGACCGCCACCTGACGTCAGGTTCGGCACCGACTCGACATCGACCAGGCCCAGATCACCTGATCGGGCGGTCGAGGAAGCCAACAGCGTCAAGAGCCACGGCGCGCGGATGCTCGCGGTCGGGGTCGGCAACGCCCTGGCAACAGCAACAGCCAGAACCGGCTCGTGCAGATCGCGGGCCCCCAGGTGGTCAAGGACGCCGACCTCGAACAACATCGACAGTCTCAACGATGTCGACGTCGCGCTGGTGACCGACTTCGACAAGCTCGCGCCTTGATGCGTTCGCGCTGGTGCTCCGAGCTCTGCTCGCCGTCGTTGACCATCCAGAAGCTCGCCCAGACGCCGGGCAGCGCGCAGTACGCGCCTGCGTCGGGCTGGGACATGACGGTGACGCCGCACGGTTCCGACCGGTTACCGGGTTCCGCTGGATCCTTCCGGAGGGCACCACGCGACGCTGTCTCCAAGACCGTCAGCACGGACAACAACGGCTTCGCGCAGTTCCAATGGGAGCCCATCCCACCGGAAGCGGACTCCGTCGCGACAGTCAGCGAGACGCTCAAGAACAACTACACCGCAGGCAGACCCGGGAACAACAACGACTTCACCTGCGCCCTCAAGAACGAGACGGTGACGTTCGGACGTCAGCGGGACTTCGCCGATCCGGTGAACCCGTCGTTCGCCATCAACCCGATCAGGCAGGAGATCGTCACCTGCAAGGTCTACAACTCCTTCAACTACAACCCGCGATCCACCTGGAGAAGGTGAACACCCCCACCGAGGTGCGCGGCGACCTCGCCGACAACCCCAACCCCGGTGACCCCCCGGCCACGGTCACCTCGAACTACACCGTCACCAACACCGGCAACACCCCGTTGTCGAGCGTCCACGTGACAGACGACAAGTGCGCCACGGTGCAGCCCGTTCCGGCAACCGGCACGAACGTCGGCGACCTCAACGGCGACAGCCTGCTCGACCTGACCGAGGCGTGGAGGTTCACCTGCGACCACCAGATCGTGACGGCCTCGTCGGTCGTCCCGGGCCGGTCAGGTCATCACCAACACGGCGACCGCCCACGGGACGCCCCCGGTCGGGGATCCGGTCACCGATGTCGCCTCCGACGACGTCGCCATCTTCAACCCCGCGATCTCGATCGTCAAGCAGGTCAACGGCGTGGACACCGCGACGATCACTCCGCGCGGTGCCGCCAACTACACCTACGACGTCACCAACACAGGCAACACCCCGCTGCAGAACGTGGATCTCGAGGACACGACTGTGCCTCCGTCCCCTCCCGCGTGCGACCCGATCGTGCGCGGCGCCGACGGCCCCGGCAACAACGACGCCATCCTCGACGTCGGTGAGACGTGGCACTTCACCTGCTCCAACAACCCCGTGGAGGGCGTGGTCGACACCGCGACGGTGAGCGGCGTCCCGGTCAACCCCGTGACCGGGGACCCCTTCGCAGGACGCAACCCGCCGGTGAATGCGTCCGACAGCGCGTCGGTCCTCACTCGTCAACCCGGACATCCTGCTCACCAAGTCGGCCAGCCCGACGCAGGTCGTGGTCAGTCCTGGCGGCTCGGCGGAAGTCACGTACACGTTCACCGCCACCAACCCAGGCGACGCGCCCCTGAACCGTCCCGGACGCGCCGCCCGCCGGGACCGGCCCGAGCGCGACCGAGCCGGGCTGGGTCGTGGACCCGCGCTGCGACCAGCCGACGACCTTCACCGGCGGTGACGCCAACGACAACCAGCTCCTCGATCCCGGCGAGGAATGGACCTTCACCTGTACTAACCAGGTGTCGGACAACGCCTCACACCAGGTCATCAACGTCGCGGAGATCACCGGCCAGCCTTCCGACGCCGATGGGAACCCGCTGCCCGGTGTCGACCCGGTGCACGACGTCGCGGCCGCCGTCGTCCGGATCCTCACGCCCGGGATCGAGGTCGTCAAGACCGCGCTCCGAGACCCGGTCCTCGACCCCACCGCTCCGGCGATCGCCGGCCCGGACGTGCCGCGATCCACGCGCCGGCGCAGTACACGTACGACGTCTCCAACACCGGGACCGTGCCCCTGGACGCTCACACCCGGATCCCCCGACCGACACCAGGTGCACCCCGCTCGTCCCCGCGAACCCGCTGGGCGACGACGGCAACGGTCTTCTGGACCCCGGCGAGGTCTGGCACTACACCTGTGAGACCACGCTCTCCCTGGCAGTCGCGAACGGCGCGGGCGACGTGGTCAACACGGTCACGGCGACCGGCATACCGGACGTCGACGGGACGCAGTTCCCCGACCTGACGCGTGACCGACGACGACACCGCCACCGTCCACGTCATCAAGCCAGGGACTCTCGATCACCAAGACCGCGTCGCCGACGTCGGTCCGGGCAGGTCGAGACGTGACCTACACCTTCGTGGTCACCAATACCGGCGACGCGGCCCTTTCCAACGTCGTCCCGGTCGACGACAAGTGCGCACCGTTCGCCTTCACCGGCGGTGACGACAACGACAACGGTCTGCTCGACGGCACCGACTCGGGCAGCCCGGAGAGCTGGACCTACACCTGCACCAGAGCGGTCGACATGCCACCGGCGCCCGACACCGTCGACACGAACCGGGTCGCGGTCTCCGGCATCGACCCACTCGGCAACACGTACAGCGGACAGTGACACCGCCAAGGTGACCGTGCTCGAGCCCGCGATCAACCTGGAGAAGTCGGTCAGCAAGAGCCTGGTGCCCGCAGGCGCCAAGGTGACCTACACGTTCCTGGCCACCAACATCGGCACCAGCCCCGTTCCGGAGGACGACGTCCTGCGACACCAACACCCTGCGCGACATCAGCCAGCCGTCCAACCCGGTCTGTCGCAAGCCGAAGCTGGTCGCCAAGGAGGGTGGCAACCAGGACGACTTCCTGGACCGGGTGCCCGCGGAGACGTGGCGCTACACGTGCAAGGCCACGATCACCAAGCCCACCGTCGACCTCGCGGCCATCGGGGCCCTGGGTGGCAGCACCGTCAACGCTCGTATCCCGGTGTCCGACTTCGCCACAGCGCAGGTCACGCCGTTCCACCCAGGCATCGAGGTGGACAAGTCCGCGAGCCCGACCCACCTGGACGGACCCGGCAAGGTCACCTACACCTACCACGTGCGCAACACCGGTGACGTGCCACTGGCCGGGTCAAGGAAGGGATCACCGACGACACCTGTTCGCCGCTCACGTTCGTCTCCGGCGACAAGGACGGGGACAACCTGCTCGACACACCCACCAGCATCCTCGAGGACGCGCTGGACGAGACCTGGGTCTTCACCTGCACGACCACGGTCGACCAGGACACCACCAACACCGTGATCGTGTCCGGAACGCCGACGGATGCCTCCGGTCAGCCGCTGTGTGACGCCCCGGCGTCGGGGAACGCCACGTCCACCTGTGATACCCAGAACACCAGCAAGGCCACGGTGACCGTCGGACCTGCAGCCATCGGCCCGAGCCTGGCCGACACCGGCGCGCCTACGCGGGACCCCGGGCCTGTTCGCCCTCGCGCTCCTGCTGATCGCGTCCGGGCCGCAGTCCTGGGCGTACGGCGGGTGCGGTCCAGCACGGCGTGATCGGGCCCAGCACCGCCCCGAGGAGGTGTCGATGACGGTCGACGAGAGCCCCCTCGGGACGGCCGCGCCCTCGGCACGACGATCCCGGTCACGCGTGACCCTGTGGATCGGCCTCGGCCTGATCGGGTGCGGCCTGGCGATCCTGGGCTGGCTCGCATGGGAGTTCTGGGGGACGAACTGGGTCTCCCACCGCACCAGGCTCGGGTGATCGCCACCCTGCACGAGGACTGGGTACAAGGGAAGACGGTGACCGGGTCTCGATCTGAGACGACCCCGGTCCGCGCGTTGGGCATCGTCCACATCCCGCGGTTCGGCACGACTACGCCGTTCCCGTGCTGGAGGGACGTCGGACGCGTCCTCGCTGCCGGGTTCGGCCACTACCCGCACCGCCCTCCCGGCGGCGTCGGCAACTTCGCGATCGCCGGCCACCGGTCACCCACGGCGAGCCCCTGCGCGACATGCCCGACCTCGAGGTCGGTGACCGGGTCATCGTGGAGACGGGCGCCGGGTCTACACCTATGTCCTCGACACGGGCGGCGACGACCTCGTGGTGCCGTTCACCGCCACCTGGGTGACGGCTCCGCTGCCGACGAACCCGGACGGTAGCCTGCAGCCGCCCGGCCGGTCGCCGGACGAGCACCTGATCACCCTGACCACGTGCTCGGAGCTGTTCCACACCGACAACCGCCCTGTCGCGTTCGGGCACCTGGTCTCGTCCCGTCCCGCGCGGTGAGGGGACGTCAGCTGGCCTTCTTGGCCGCCTTCTTCTCGGTCTTCTTGGTGGCCTTCTTCGCGGTGGCCTTCTTGGCCGGCTTCTTCTTCGCCGAGGAGTCGTCGTCGGACTCGCCGCGCGCGGTCTTCGCCGCGTCGACCGACCGCTGGAGCGCGGCCAGCAGGTCGACGACCTCGCCGGAGGACTTGGTGGAGGTCGGCGTCCGCTTGACCTCACCGCCTTCGATCTTGTTCTTGACCATGGCCTCGACGGCCTCGGCGTAGTCGTCCTCGAACTCGCTCGGCTCGAAGTCGCCGGCCAGCGTCTCGACGAGCATGTTGGCCATCTTCACCTCGGCCGGCTTCACCTCGCCGGCGTCGACGTTGAAGTCGGGGTTCCGGATCTCGTCGGGCCACATCATCGTCTGCATCACGATCACGTCGTCCTTGACGCGCAGCACGCCGACCGAGGTGCGCTGCCGCAGCGCGACGGTCACCACGGCCATCCGGTCGGCGTCGAGCAGAGCCTGGCGCAGCAGCGCGTAGGGCTTGGCGCCGGTCTTCTCCGGCTCGAGGTAGTAGGACTTCTCGAAGAGCATCGGGTCGATCTGGTCGGACGGCACGAACTTCTCGACCGCGATCTCGCGCGACGACTCGCTCGGCAGGGACGCCATGTCGTCGTCGGTGAGGATGACCATCTCGCCGTCCTCGGTCTCGTAGCCCTTCGCGATGTCGGCGTACTCGACCTCCTCGCCGTCGATCGAGCAGACGCGTTGGTACTTGATGCGGCCGCCGTCCTTGGCGTGCACCTGACGGAACGACACGTCGTGCGACTCCGTGGCGGAGTACAGCTTGACGGGCACGCTCACGAGCCCGAACGACACGGCGCCCTTCCAGATCGCACGCATCTCATACCTCCGTGTAGTCGACGACGCGGTCCAGTATCGACCAGCGACGCCGCGAACGCACGTGCGTCATCGGAGGCGCCCGGCCAGTCGCGGCCTCGTCGAGAGCCCGCGTAGGTCACCGGCCGACCGAGCAGAGACTCGAGCGCGGGCGTCGCGTACGACGTGCGCGCAGGTCGTTGACCGACACCGCGTGCCGCCGGTCAGCCCGGACGACGGTCACGCGTCCCCGCGAGGGCCGCCAGGGCAACGACTGGGGAAGTCCGCCCGCAGGTCGTACATCGAGACCTCGGCACTGCCTCCTAGGTCGATCGAGGCGTCGACGACGTCGCGCACCCAGCGAGCCGGACGCGCCGGCGCTACGTCGTGCCACCTTCGCCTCCTCCGGTTGCCGACCCTGGCGAAGGCACTCGGGCACAATGCGGCCATGGACTGGGCGACCGTCGCGGAGATCGGGACGGCTGCAGGGACTCTCGTCCTCGCCGCAGCGACCTTCGCCGCGGTGCGGTCGTCGAACAGCTCGGCGCGGCTGGCCGAGCGCACGTTGCAGTCGGCGATCAAGCCGCTGCTGATCCCGTCCAAGCTCAGCGACGAGGACCAGAAGGTCGGTTTCGTCGACTCCCATTGGGTCCACGTCGCCGGCGGACGTGCGACGGCGGAGGCGACCGACGAGGCGATCTACCTGACCCTCTCGCTGCGCAACGTCGGCCCCGGACTGGCCCTGCTGAACGCGTGGATGTTCTACCCCGACCGGTTCGTCGGTGAGACCGAGCGCCCCGACCACCGCGACTTCTACCGTCTCACCCGCGACCTCTACATCCCCAGCGGCGACCTCGGCTTCTGGCAGGGCGCCTTGCGCGATCCCTCGGATCCGGCCTTCGCGCAGGCGGGATCGATGGTCCGGAACCGCGAGTCGTTCACGGTCGACCTGCTGTACGGCGATGTCGAGGGCGGACAACGGATGATCTCGCGCTTCGCGTTCGGTCCTGCCCGCGACGAGGGATGGCTGCCTGCGGTCTCGAAGCACTGGAACGTCGACGCCCCAGACCCTCGCTAGACCGCTCGGTCAGGTGGGCACGGTCGGCCGGAGGCTCGTACGGCTCCGGCCAGATGTCATCCACGCGCTCGATCAGGCCTGCGTCGTCGAAGGTGAAGAAGCTGATGTCGACCATCTGCTCGTCGCCCACCGTGAAGTCGACGACGCTCGCACCAGCTGCCTCGTCGGCGATCACACGCCGGACTGCGAGGTGCCAGTCGCCGGGTACTCCCGTAGAAGCGGAGGAACTCCTGCGCCCCCGGATCCGCTCGCGCGTCTGCTCCATCTCGTAGACCATCTCGGGCGGAGCACCTCGGCCAAGCCCTCCCAGTCGCGGGCTTCGGTGGTCTGCCCAGAACCGACGGATCGTCGCTGCGTGGTTGCCCATGTCGCCACCCTGCCACCCGCCACCGACACCGCGCCCCCGTCCTCGTCGAGCGGCGTCCTCGTCGGTCGGCGACGTCTCGTCGGTCGAGCGGAGTCGAGACCCCTGGGTCACCGTCCGAGTGCCCGTCCCGGGTCTCGACACGCTCGCGCGACCTCGTTGCTCGGTCGCGTCGCATGCTCGACCTGCCCGAGCCCACGCAGTGCGCTCGTCCCTCGCGCACTGCTGCTCGGGCAGGATGGTGGCATGCGTCCGATGCTCGCGACCCGCGGCACCCACGTGCCGGTGGGGGAGGAGTGGCAGCACGAGGTGAAGTGGGACGGCATGCGCGTGCTCGTCGAGGTGCGTGACGGCGCGGCCCGGCTCTGGAGCCGCAACGAGAACGACGCAACGGTCTCCTTCCCCGAGCTCGCCCGGATCCCGTTGGACGACGCGCTGCTCGACGGCGAGGTGGTCGCGTTCGCCGAGGGCGCGCCGAGCTTCGGAGCCCTGGCCGAGCGGATGCACGTCTCGCGCGCGGACCGGGCTCGGGCGCTCGCGGAGCGGCTCCCGGTCACCCTCCTCGTCTTCGACCTGCTCGGGCTCGGCGACCGCGACCTCATGGAGGAACCGCTGGCGAGCCGCCGACAGGCCCTGACCGACCTCGACCTGCACGACGACCGCTGGCAGACCCCGCCGGCGTACGACGACGGCCAGATGCTCTTCGAAGCCACCTTCCAGCAGGGGCTGGAGGGGATCGTCAGCAAGCGACTGACCAGCCGCTACCGGCCGGGCCTGCGCAGCAAGGACTGGCTGAAGTTCGCCCACCGCCGCCGCGACTCCTACGTCGTCGGCGGCTGGCGGCGTGAGACCGACTCGCGGGACCGGCTCGGCGCGGTGCTCGTGGGTGAGCCCTCGCCGGCGGGCCTCCTCTACCGCGGCCGCGTGGGCAGCGGCCTCGCCGGGAAGAAGGCCCTGATGCTCCGCGACGTCCTCTCCGGCCTGACCCGCGACACCAGCCCGTTCGCCGACGACGTGCCGAGACCCGACTCCTTGGGTACGACGTGGGTCGAGCCGGTCCTGGTCGTGGACGTCGAGTCGCTCGGCCCTTCGGCCCAGGGCCGGCTCCGCCAACCGTCGTACGTCGGCGTCCGTACCGACCAGACCCCGGAGGACCTCTCGTGAAGACTCTCCTCGCCGCGGTCGCGACCGCGGCCGCGCTCACCCTCGTCTCCCCGGGCGCCGCCCGAGCGGACGTCACGCACGTGACCCTCGGCGGCGTCCGTGTCGCCCTCCACGCCGGCACCCGCCAGGTGGTGACCGTCAACCGCACGCACGGCTACCACGCGCGCGTCGGGTTCTGGCTGCTGCGCCAGGGCCTCTGGCGCCGCGTGGACGACGCGCGCGACGGCCGGATCGGGTACGGCGGGCTGGCGCGACCCCTGCACCGCGTCCAGGGCAGCGGCACCACCCCGCTCGGCACCGTGAGGCTGATCTCGTCGTTCGGCCGGCACGCGCGCGGCACCGGCTGGGAACTGCCCTACCGCCGGATCCACCCCGGCGACTACTGGGTCGAGGACAACGGTTCACGGTTCTACAACCGCTACCGCAACAAGGCCCAGGGAGGCTTCCGCTGGTGGCTCTCCGCCAGTGCCGAGAACAGCTCGGAGCGGCTGCGCGACTTCCCGGTGCAGTACGAGTACTCCATCGTGACGAGCTACAACCACGACCAGGTGCGTCACCGCGGCGCGGGCATCTTCCTGCACGTCAACGGCGACGGCGCGACGGCGGGCTGTGTCAGCGCCCCACGGCCGTTCCTGCGGCAGCTGATGGGGCGGCTCGACCCCGCGCAGGTGCCGCTGCTGGCAGTGGGCCGGTGACCCACCCATGAGCCCGAAGGAGCAGGAGGTCCGCGTCGAGGTCGACGGCCGCACCCTGACCCTCTCCAACCTGGACAAGGTCCTCTACCCGCGCACCGGCACCACCAAGGGCGAGGTGCTCAACTACTACGCACAGATCTCGCCGGTCATGCTCCCGCTGCTCCGGGACCGCCCGGTCACCCGTGTCCGCTGGCCGCACGGCGTCGAGCGCGACCGGTTCTTCGAGAAGAACGCCCCCGCCGGTACGCCGCGCTGGGTGCGCACCGCCGACGTGCCCACGACCGGGTCTCGCGGCGATAGCCGCCACGGCGACCGCCTCGTCTACCCGATCATCGACGACCTCGCGACCCTCACCTGGGCCGCCAACCTGGCCGCCCTCGAGCTCCACGTCCACCAGTGGACGGTCACCAAGCAGGGCAAGCCCCGCGGCGCCGACCGGCTCGTGATCGACCTCGACCCGGGCGACCCGGCGGGGCTGCACGAGTGCTGCCAGGTCGCGCTGCTCGTCCGCGAGAAGCTCGCGGAGCGCAAGCTCGACGCCCGTGCGGTGACCAGCGGCAGCAAGGGGATGCACCTCTACGCGACGCTCCCGCGACGTCGGGACTCCGACGCCGTCACCGCGATGGCCAAGGAGCTCGCCGAGGAGCTCCAGGGCGAGCAGCCCAAGCTGGTGACCGCGACGATGACCAAGTCCAAGCGCAGCGGGAAGATCTTCCTCGACTGGTCGCAGAACGCCGGCTCCAAGACCACGCTCTCGCCGTACTCCCTGCGCGGCCTCGAGCGCCCCACGGTCGCCACCCCCGTCACCTGGGACGAGGTCGGCGAGGGCGCAGAGGACCCGCTCGCCCTCGAGCAGTTCCGCTACGACGAGGTGCTCGCGCGGGTCGAGGAGCACGGCGACCTCTTCACCGGCTGAGTCTGGACGGGTAGCGGCTGTTTACCATCCCGTGCATCCAGCGTGGCTCAATCGTTGCCCTGCCTTACGTAGCGTGGGGAGTGCCCGGTGCGCAGCGAGCTCCAAACCCGCGTGGTGCCGGAGGCAGGCCGACCTACCGGGGGGTGGGGTCGGCACAGCCCGTGGACCGCCCGTAGTCCCCGCTGCGGGCGGGACCACGCCTCTCGTCCCGCGGTCGGGCGCGCGACGGGACCGTCGTTCGCTCGTGACAATGCTCCGGATCGGTCATCTGGAAGTGCCCGAACGAACGCCTCGATCTCGGCGGGAGGCCGCTTATGCTCCGCATCATGGCCCCGCACCGTGTCCTCGTCGTCGAGGACGAGGAGGAGATCGCGTCTCCGCTGGTGCACACGCTCGAGCGGGAGGGGTACGCCGTCGACCGGGCGTCGACGGGCCGGAGCGCGATCGAGCAGGCGGCGAGCTGGAACCCCCACATCGTGGTCCTCGACCTGGGCCTTCCCGACATGGACGGCCTCGACGTGTGTCGCGCCCTGCGCGAGGCCAGCTACCAGGGAGCGGTCCTGATCGTCACGGCACGGTCCGGTGAGCTCGACCGGGTGGTCGGCCTCGACTCGGGCGCCGACGACTACCTCGCCAAGCCGTTCGGGCTCGCAGAGCTCCTGGCCCGCCTGCGCGCACTGCTTCGGCGTACCACCGTTCGGTCGGCCGGCCCGACCCCGTCTGGGCGGCGCCTGATCGTCGACGTCGAGGCCCACCGCGTCTACGTCGGCGACGACGAGCTGCCGCTGACCGGCAAGGAGTTCGGCGTGCTCGCCGCGCTCGCAGCCCACCGTGACAAGGTGGTCTCTCGGTCGCAGCTGATGGCCGACGTGTGGAGCGAAGGCTGGTACGGCTCGACCAAGACCCTCGACGTCACCATCGGCCGGCTGCGGCAGAAGCTGGAGAGGTCGGCCTGCGTCGAGAGGGTCGTCACCGTGCGCGGCATCGGCTTCCGCTTCGAGTCGTCCTGAGCCTCCCTCGTTCCCCCGGGGCGCGCCCAACCGGCGCAATTGCGCTGTTGTGACACCTCGCCCGCTCACCCGAGCAGCGACGCGACCGTCTCCCGGGCGTACCGCCGCATCGCCGCGTCGACGCCCCGCCGGTCGCCGGTGAGCAGGAGGTCGTGCAGCAGTCCCCGCGCGACGGCCAGGTCGAGCCGCGCCTGGGTGCGTGCGCGCCGGGCCGGTACGCCGCGTGCGCGCCACATCGAGGCCAACGCGTCCAACCAGGTGGTGACGAGCCGGCCGCGTAGCTCGACGGCGTGGGGGAGACCGAGCATCGCGTGGCTCGACAGCTCGAAGAACAGTGGACCGTAGACCAGCGCGTCGTCGGTGACGAGGCGCCAGAAGCGCAGCCCGGCGTCGAGGGGGTCGGGGTCGGTGCGCGCGTCCTCGACCATGCGCGCCAGCGTCTGGCGCGCGCCCCCCTCGACCGTGTCGACCACGGCGGCGAGCAACCCCTCGCGCGAGCCGAAGTGGTAGATCAGCATCCGGTGGCTGGTGCCGATCGCCTCGGCCAGGGCGCGCAGACTGGTGTCGCCGATCCCGTGGGCGGCGAAGTGGCCGATCGCCCCTTCGAGCAGCGCGTCGCGGCCGGTCGGGGCCTGGCTCACGCGGCCTCGGCCGCGTCCTTCAAGGCCTCGGCCTCGAGGTCGACGTACTCCCGGACCTTGCGGCCCAGTGCCATCGTCACGACCCCGCTCAGCCAGCCGGACTGCTCCAGCACGAGCGTCAGGCGAGTCCGCCCGTCGGCGTCGACGGAGACCGTGTGGCGGCCGACGATGCGGACGCCCGGCTGGCGGCTGGCCCAGGTGAACGTCGTGTCCTCGACGAGCTCACTGACCTCCCACTCGCCCGCGGCCAGGCCTCGCTGCTTGACGTGGGCGCGACTGCCGACCCGCAGGTCGCCGCCGTCGAGACGGCGTACCTCCTGGTACGTGTTGATCCGCTCCGGCCAGCGTTCGATGTCGCTGAGCACCTTCCAGACCCGCGCCGGGTCCGCGGCGACTGTGAGGCTCTTCTCGTACTGCATGACGTGTCTCCCTTCCTGTGTACCGAATGGTACATCCGTGATCGACGCGCCGCCAACTTCGGTCGTGCAGCGTGTGACGTCGATCCCATACAGGCGACTTTTCCCGCGTGGATTCAGGGGATTCTCAGAGTCAAGCGCAACCAGGAGTCGTGATTCGGGGAGTCGCCTGGTTACCGTCAAGTACCAGAAATTGCAGCCAGCACAACCGGTCCCCGGGTACGCCGAGTCCTGCCTCTCCGGGCGACCGTCCACCGAACGACGCACCCGATCCGGGTCGTCGACGGGGCAGGAGTGGGGGACCCACCTTCGGGATCCACGGATCCCTCGGGGTGAAGCCGCCGAACGGCGGCCGGGCAACCTTCTTCGCCCGAACCCGACAGCTCACCTCACAGGCGTGGGAAGGAATCCACATGTCCCACACCTTGACCGCACTCCGTCCTGCCCGACGCTCGGCGGCCCACACCACCCCACGCCTGATCGCCGTCGTCGGCCTCCTGGCCGCCATCGTCATCACCGTCCTCGCCGCCGCCCCTGCGGCGCAGGCGCGCGGCCACCATCGTCATCACCACCACGCCGTGCGGCACCACCACCACGCCCTGCGGCACCACCACCACCACGCCGTGCGCGGCCGCGCGGCCGGCCGGGTCGCGCACGCGATGGGGGTCGCGTCCGCCCAGCGCGGCAAGCCCTACGTCTACGGCGCCTCCGGCCCGCGGGCGTTCGACTGCTCGGGTCTCACGTCGTTCGCGTTCCACCACGCCGGCTTCGGCGCGATGCCGCGCACCGCCGCCGCGCAGGCGCACTTCGCGCGGCACATCTCGCGCAGCCAGATGCGACGCGGCGACCTGATCTTCTTCACCGGCCGTGGCGGCGTCTACCACGTCGGTCTGTATGCAGGCTTCAGCCACGGCCACCGGGAGGTGCTGCACGCGCCGTACCCGGGCCAGCGCGTGCGCGTCCAGTCGCTGTGGACCAACGCCTGGTTCCCCGGCACCCTCCGCTCCCGCTGATCGGCACCGACGGGGTCACGGTCCCGACGAACACGAGCGCGCGACTCGGAAACCAGCACGGGCGTCGGCGGAACCGAGATCCGAGGCTGCGTCGCCTCGCCGGGATCTTCGCGTCCTGCGAGGGATGAACGCATAGGGTTCCCGCGTGGACCATCTGTCCGGGGATCGCGCCCCACGACGCCGCGCCTTCGGCGCGCCGAGGAGTGCACGCTGATGAACGACGAGAAGGTCGCTCGCCGGGTCGGGCGCCGACTGCGCCGCTGGGGGAGGTCGGTCACGGCGCGCGTCGCGCACAGGCAAGGGGACGCGGGCTCCCACGCGGGTGCCGCCGGCGGCGCGCGGTTGGGCAGTGCGGCGGCAGAGATGATGGGCAGTGCGGGTGACCGGACGGTCGTCGTCCTGGCTGATCCGGCCTGTCAGGAGGCCCTCGGGGGCTGGCTTCAGGACTTCTCCCGCGACCGCGTCTCGCTGCTCTTCGTCGGCGGGGCACCCGACCTCGACCTCGGATCGGACAAGGCGAGGAAGACCCGCACGATCGTCGAGGTGGCCGACCTCGACGACGTCGCGGCGCGCCTGACCCGGCTCAACGCCCAGGACCTCATCGTGGTCGTGCTCGGCCCCGCGGCGCTCGTCTCGTTGGCCAAGGATCACCGCGTCCTGTTCGAGCGCCTCTTTCTTCACCTCCGCCGCGGCGGCGCGTACGTCGTCGACCGCACCGTCGAGAGGCTCGGGACAACGGGGGGCCCGACCGATGCTGTTGAGGGCCGCTTCCTCCGGATGCTCGCAGCCGGACTGAGTCACGACGAGGAGGTCGGACACGGTCGTCGCGGGCGCGGGATCGGGCACCAGGTCAAGGGCGTGCTGGTGACCGAGGACCTCGTCGTGGCCACCAAGCTCGGGCGCAACCCCCTGAAGCTCCAGGAGAGCAAGGATGTGGGTGATCTCCTCAAGGCTCGGGAGCCCGGGATCGAGGTCTCGGTCCTGGAGACCCGTCCCGCCGGCCGGCTGACCCCCGCGATCGACGAGGCGTCGTACGGCCCCTCCCACGCCGACCCGTGGCCCGGGACGCTCGACTACCCCGAGCTGACCGTGCGGCACTACGAGGGGAACCTCGTCAGTCTCGGTGCGATGCGTCTCTACGCCGGCAACACGATCCTGCCTGAGTCCTTCCGATGGCCCAGGGCGAAGTACCCCAGCCATCCGCGGATGCGCTCGGTGACGCCGTTGTTCGCGCGGCTGGACCGACCGAACCCCACGCGTGTCCTGCGCGGGGACTTCTACTACCTCGACTGCGTGTTCCCGAGCCACTTCGGGCACCTCACCACCGAGGTGCTCTGCCGGTTGTGGGGCTGGGAACGAGCGAAACGCGAGATCCCGGGGCTCCGGGTGCTCTTCCACACCAATACCGCCCATGGGCGGGACGGATCGCTGGAACGCCGCCTGTTCACCGCCTACGGGATCCCCGAGTCCGACCTGACGTGGTCGGACCGACCCGTGCAGCTGCGAAGCGTGGTGGCAGCCTCACCGATGTGGCACAACCACGAGCCCTACTACGTGCACCCGGACCTCCGGGACACCTGGGCCAGGTTGACCGCGGGACTGCTCGCGGGCGCCGAGCCTGCCCCCCACGAGCGGATCTTCGTCTCCCGGGGTGCCTCCTTGAGCAACCGGCGCGGTTGCCGCAACCAGGAGGAGGTCGAGAGCTTCTTCGCCTCTCGGGGGTTCCACGTCTTCTACCCGGAGCAGCTTCCGCTCGCCGAGCAGGTCGCGCTGTTCGCGGGTGCCCGGGTGGTGGCCGGGTTCGCTGGGTCGGCGATGGCGAACCTGATGCACTGCCAGCGGCTCGAGGCCGTCGTCGCGATCAGCCACAACGCGTACGTCGCCCGCAACGAGCACCTGTTCGCCTCGGTGCTCGGCGCGCAGCTCCACTACTTCTGGGAGGCGGCCGACGTGGAGAGGCCGCGTGGGGTCACGCGGAGCAAGGCGTCCGACCGCTCCTCCTTCGCGTTCGACTTCGCCACCCAGGGCGACGACCTGGGACGGGTGCTCGCCGGCCTGTGACGGGCGGCTGCTGACCCTCGCCGCGCCACACGAGTGTGCAGTTGCACCATCCGTCGCAGGTCATCCACAGATTGGCCGGTGCCCCTTCACGCGACCGTGGGGACCGTCGTACCTTGCTGGAACGGATCTCTTACTCGGGGAGGGATCGCCTTGCCGGTCGTTGCCGCAGACGCACACGCAGACCTGGTCGAGTCGCTCGACCAGCAGGTGCGCGAGGTCGTACGCCGCGAGGGCGTCGATCCGCAGCGTGACGCGGCCGTCGTACGCCGCCTCGCCGAGATCGTCGTGCGGGCCCACGACGACCGCAGCCTGACCGGGGCCGTGGCGCCGGTGGCCGACGTCGACTCGATGGTCGGCGAGCTGGTCTCCCGCGTCTCGGGCTTCGGTCCGCTCCAACCCCTGCTCGACGACTCCACCGTGGAGGAGGTGTGGATCAACGACCCGAGCCGGGTCTTCGTGGCCCGCCGCGGACGCCACGAGCTGACCAACCTGATCCTCACCGGCGCCCAGGTGCAGGAGCTGGTCGAGCGGATGCTCAAGAGCAGCGGCCGGCGGATCGACCTCAGCCGCCCGTTCGTCGACGCGATGCTGCCGGAGGGCCATCGGCTCCACGTCGTACTCGAGGGCATCAGCCGCGGCTGGTCGGCGGTCAACATCCGCAAGTTCATCCTCACTGCCGGGCGTCTCCACGAGCTGGTCGAGCTCGGCACTCTCACACCCACCGCGGCAGCGTTCCTCGAGGCCTCGGTGCGCGCCGGGCTCAACATCCTGATCGCGGGCGCTACCCAGGCAGGCAAGACCACCCTGCTGAACTGCTTGGCCGCGGCCATCCCTGGCGGCGAGCGCGTGGTCAGTGCCGAGGAGGTCTTCGAGCTGAGGTTCCCGCATCCGGACTGGGTGGCGATGCAGACGCGGCAGAGCGGGCTCGAGGGCACCGGCGAGATCCGCCTCCGCGACCTGGTCAAGGAGAGCCTGCGGATGCGGCCGAGCCGGATCATCGTGGGCGAGGTGCGGGCCGAGGAGTGTCTCGACCTGCTGCTCGCGCTCAACGCCGGAGTCCCGGGCATGTGCACCCTGCATGCCAACTCCGCCCGTGAGGCGTTGGTCAAGATGTGCACGCTGCCGCTGCTCGCGGGCGAGAACATCTCGGGGCGCTTCGTGGTCCCGACCGTGGCCGCCAGCGTCGACCTCGTCGTCCATCTCGGGATCGACCCGCACGGTGTCCGTCGGGTCAACGAGATCGTCGGCGTCCCGGGTCGGGTCGAGAACGACGTGATCGAGATCGAGCCGATCTTCGAGCGGGCCGGGGGTGAGCTCCGACGTGCGGCCGGCATGCCTCCGCGGCCAGCGCACTACGAGCGGGTCGGTATCGACGTGCACGCGATCCTCAACGGCGCACGCTGATGGGCGTCCTGGTCGGCCTCGGGGTCGGTGTGGGGTTGCTCCTGGTCTGGTCGGCGTTCACTGTGCCGCGCGTCCCGCGGGCACGCCGTACCCGCCGCCGCACCGCCGAGCTCCTGGCCGGCGCCGGCCTGGCGCAGGTGTCGGTGCCGGCCTTCATCGCCCTGTGCCTGGTCTGCGGCGTCGCCGCGACCTTGCTGATGCAGGTGGTGACGAGGACGCCGCCGGTGGCCGTGCTGTTCGGCGTGATGGCCGGGTTCCTCCCGGTGACGCTGGTGTCGGCGCGGCGAAGGCGCCGGCAGCGCGACTTCGCCGAGGTCTGGCCGGAGGCCGTCGACAACCTCGCCTCGGCCGTGCGGGCCGGGCTGTCCCTGCCCGACGCCCTCGCCGCGCTCGCCGTCAGGGGCCCGGAGCCGCTGCGGCCGTCGTTCGCCGCGTTCGCCCTCGACTACCAGGTGACCGGCCGGTTCGGGGAGTGCCTCGACCGGCTCAAGGAGCGGCTCGCCGACCCCGTGGGCGACCGCGTCGTCGAGGGTCTGCGGATCGCCCGCGAGGTAGGTGGCGGCGAGCTCGGCCGGTTGCTGCGCAACCTGTCCGGCTACCTGCGCGACGAGGCCCGCACCCGCTCCGAGATGGAGGCGCGGCAGGCCTGGACCGTCAACGGCGCCCGGCTCGCGGTCGCCGCGCCGTGGCTGGTGCTGCTGATGATGAGCCTCCAGACCACCGTGATCCGCCGCTACGCGTCTGCCGCCGGCACCGTCGTGCTGCTCTTCGCGGCCGCCGCGTGCCTGGTCGCCTACCGGCTGATGATGCGCATCGGTCGCCTGCCCACCGAGCGCAGGATCCTGTCGTGAGCCCGGCCGTGACGGGCATCGTCCTCGGCGGAGTCGCTGGGCTCGGGCTGGTGCTCGTCGTGGCGCGGGTCCGGGTGATCCACCGCCCGACCCTGGATCTGCGTGTCTTCCCCTACCTGCGCGACGTACCCCGGCTGGGCCGCGTGCCCGGCCTCGACGTCGAGCCCGTCGCCGGTCGCCGCGGCGACCGGCGTGTTCGGGCCGCTCCTGGCGTCGTCGGCAGCCGGGGTCGAGCGGGTGCTCGGCGGGTCGGTGTCCGTACGACGACGGCTGGAGCGCGCCGCCCTCGAGACGACGCTGCACGACTTCCGGGTCGAGCAGGTGCTGTGGGGGCTGGGCGGCTTCGCCGCGGTCGCCGCCTACTGCCTGCTCGACGCGTTGAGCGGAGGCGGCGGCACCCTGTCCTCGCTGTTGCTCTGCGCGGTCGGGTTCGCCGCCGGGGTGCTCGCCCGCGACACCTACCTCACCTCGCAGGTGACTCATCGGGAGCGGCGGGTGGTCGCCGAGTTCCCGGTCATCGCCGAGCTGCTCGCCCTCGCCGTCGCGGCGGGCGAGAGCCCGGTCGCCGCCCTCGACCGCGTCGTACGTCGCAGCGGCGGCGAGCTCTCGCGCGACCTCGGCACCGTCCTGGCCGCGGTGCGCACCGGCCAGCCGGTGAGCCGCGCCTTCGACGACCTCGCGCGCACCACCGGTCTGCCGTCGGTCGCGCGGTTCGCGCAGGGCGTCGCGGTCGCCGTCGAACGCGGTACGCCGCTCGCCGACGTCCTGCACGCCCAGGCTGCCGACGTGCGGGAGGCCGGTCGACGCGACCTGATCGAGGTGGCGGCCCGCAAGGAAATTCTGATGATGGTGCCGGTTGTCTTTCTCATCCTGCCGGTGACCGTCCTGATCGCCTTCTGGCCCGGCGTGATCGGGCTTCATCTCACGACACCCTGACCCCGGAGAGAGAAGACCACCATGAACACACCCGACCTCCTGGCCGCTCGGCTGCTGCTGGCGTTGACCGCCCGCTCGCGACGAACGTGGCGACGTGCCGGGCTGGGTCCTGGTCACGGTGATGACGGCCGGCCTGGTCGGCGCGCTGTGGAAGCTGGCGGGCCCTCAGCTCAACTCGATGCTCACCGCCGCGCTCGACAGCGTGCACGGCTGAGCCGTGGCCGGCCGTCCGTCGGGCGGACCCGACCGGCAGCGCGGAGCCGCCGTCGTCGACTTCGTCCTCGTCCTGGTCGTGCTCGTGCCGGTCTTCCTCGGGATCCTGCAGGTGGGGCTGGTGCTGTTCGTCCGCAACACGCTCACCGCGGCGGCGTCCGAGGGCGCCCGGTACGCCGCCACCCTCGACCGTGGCCCCGACGAGGGTGCGGCACGTACCCGCAGCCAGATCAGTGGTGCGCTCGCGGGGCGCTACGCGCGGGGGGTGTCCGCCCGCGAGGTGACCATCGACGGGGCGCCGGCGATCGAGGTCACCGTCCACGTGGTCGTCCCGGCGCTGGGCATCGGCGGACCGGCGATCGCGCTCGACGTCTCCGGCCACGCGATCGAGGAGCAGGACTGATGCGGCCGAACGAGAGGGGCAGCGCCCTGGTCGAGCTGTCCTGGCTCGGGATCCTGCTGATCCTGCCGATGCTCTGGATCGTGATGTCTGTCTTCGAGGTACAGCGCGGCGCGTTCGGGGTCTCGGCCGCGGCCCGCGCCGCAGCACGCGCCTACGCCCTGGCTCCGGACGACGCGACCGGCGTTGTCCGCGCCCGCGAGGCGGCCCGCGTCGCGCTCGAGGACCAGGGCGTGCACGGGGTGACCCCCGAGATCCGCGTCAGCTGCACGCCGTTCCCCAGCGACTGCCACCAGGGGACGTCGGTGATCACGGTGTCGGTGCACTCGCGGGTGGTGCTACCGCTGATGCCGACCGCGCTGGGGGCCAACCGGCCGAGCTTCGCCCTCGACGCGACGCAGACCGTGCCGATCGGGCAGTTCCAGGTGGTGGCCGATGCGCGATGAGCGTGGCACCGGCACGCTGATGATCGTCGGCCTCGCCTTGGTGTTGGCGATGATGGCGGCGGTGGTGACCGACGCGTCGGCGGCGTACCTCCAGCGTCAGGGTCTCGACACGGTCGCCGACGGCGCTGCCCTCACCGCCGCCGACGCGGGCGCTTCCGGCCACGAGGCGTACGCCGGTGGGCTGGACGCCGACCTCCACCTCGACGTCGGTCTCGCCCGTGCCGCGGTCGCCGACTACCTCCACCGCGTCGGCGCGTTCACGCGCTTCCCGGGTCTCACCGCCGAGGTCTCGGTGGACCCGACCTCACAACGGGTGCTGGTCGTCGTCCACGCACCGGTCCCGCTGCCCCTCCACCTCCCGGGCTCGCCCGCACGGGCGAACGTCGGTGCCACCAGCAGTGCCGAGGTCGGCGTCGACGACTGAGGACGTACCCAGACCCGGAACACCAGTGCGAGTCACCGATCAAGGTTTCTTCAAGTACCGCCTGTCACTCTCTCGATCGCGAAGGGCTTCATTCGGAAGCCCCCGTGTGGGGCGCATCGCACGATCTTGGGAAGGAAGCCCCATGAGCATCTCTACTTCTTCGCGCGCCTCGGTGAGACCGCGGATCGGACGCGCGAGACGTTACGTCGAGACGATCGAGTACTCGGTAGCGGACACGATGCGACCCGTCACCCTGCCGGCCCTACGCATCCTGCTGGGCGTCGTGTTCATCTGGTTCGGAGCCCTGAAGGTCTTCGGGGTCTCACCCGTGGCGGCGATCGTGTCGGGCACCCTGCCATGGGCCGATCCTCGCGCTGCGCTGATGGTCTTGGGAGGGGCCGAGGTCGCGTTCGGGATCGCGCTCGTGACCGGCTTCGCGCTTCGACTGGTGCTGCCGCTCATGGTGGCGCACCTGGCCGGCACGTTCCTGACGTTCGTCATGCTCCCGCAGCTGATGTTCCGGGGTGACGACCCGTTCCTGCTCACCGAGTCGGGCGAGTTCGTGGCCAAGAACCTCGTGCTGATCGCGGCCACCGTCGTGCTGCTGTGCCACATCGACACCCGGACCGTAGGTCGATCGGTGGACTCGGCAGGCGAGCTCGGCATCACGCCGTTGGCACCGGCGGACCCCAGCTGGAACTGAGCTCGCGCGAGCGGCCGCACGTCGGCGAGCGACGTCACATCTCCACGGCGGTCTGGTCCACGGTCACGCCGTGGTCGTCGACGATGGTCGTGGTGGCGAGCATCCGCTGGTGGCCGTCGCGGACGAACACCACGCTGACGACCGCACCGACCTTCACGAGCTCCCAGATGCGTTCGTAGGTGTCGTCGCCGGTCAGCTGGACGACCCTGACATGCTTCCCCGTCATCCGACATTCCTTCTCGAGGTACTACGCGGTCACTGTCAGGGGGAGGACCACATCGTAGATCCGCACAGACCGGGCAGCAGGTAAAGAATTTCCCGGGAGCGGGTGCGGAGCGCAGAGATCCCCAAACTTGTCGACGATCTGACCGAGCCACGGGTGAGCCCGGTCCGCCGACCAGGTGCGCTCTACGCTGGCTCGGTCGGAAGGGGACCGTGTCCGTGAGCAGATGGGTGCAGGCGCTCGGCGTCGTCGCGACGGCGGCGTTGCTCGCCGCGTGCGGGTCCGGCGGGTCGTCCACCACCGCGACGGCCCAGCCCGGCGCCGTCACGTCCACCTCGACGGCTCACGACCACCTGGCGCCTCCGACGCATCCCGCGGCACCGCACCCGTCGCAGCACACCGCGTCGCCGCAACCGTCCGCCCGTGCGACCCCGACCGCGGTACCGCCGACCAAGGTGCTCGTCTTCCTCGTCGAGAACCACACGCTCGACGAGATGCGCGCGCAGATGCCTTGGACGGCCGCGCTCGCCGACCGGTACGGCTACGCGACGGCGTACCACGCGATGACCCACCCGTCCCTGCCCAACTACCTCGCCATCGCCGGCGGTTCGACCTTCGGCGTCCAGGACGACGACGACCCGAGCAGCCATCCGATCGGCGGCCCCTCGGTGTTCGGACGCGCGCTCCAGGTCGGCAGCACGGCGCGCCTGTACGCCGAGGCGATGCCCGGCACGTGCGTGACCACGCCGGCCGGCGCCTACGCCGTCAAGCACAACCCGTGGGCGTACTTCGTCGACGAGCGCGCCGCCTGCGACAGGTACGACGTACCCCTCGACCAGCTGGGTCCGGACGCCCGCGCCGGCACGCTGCCCGGCGCCGGCATGGTCATCGCCGACCTGTGCCACATCGCCCACGACTGTCCGCTCGCGACCGCCGACGCCTGGCTGAAGACCGAGGTCGCCCCGGTGCTCGCCGGGCCCGACTTCCGGAGTGGGCGGCTGGTCGTGGTGATCACCGCTGACGAGGACGACCGCTCCGGCGACAACCGAGTGCTCACCGTGGTCGCGACGAAGGACATGCCGGGCCACCAGGTCGTCGAGCACCCCGCTCACCCACCTCTCCCTGAGCCGCTTCTACGCGGAGGTGCTGCACTTCGCGCCGCTGCGCGGGGCGGCCGCGGCGCCCTCTCTGGCCGACGCCTTCCACCTCGACCTCACCGCCCCCTGAGCGCTCCCGGAGCGGCGCCGGCGGTTCCGCCCGGCCTGGCCCGGTGCCGTAACGTTGCGTCTCGTGGCCAGCATCGACTTCGACGTGGAGATCAAGCAGCTCCGGGCGACCATGAAGACGATCGGCCAGGTGCTCGACCTCGACGGTATGCGCGCCGAGATCGCCGACCTCGGCGAGCGGGTGGCCGCCCCCGACCTGTGGGACGACCAGGAGAACGCGACCCGGGTCACCGGCCGGCTCTCCGCCATCCAGGGGCAGCTCGACCGCTTCGTCGAGCTCGACCAGCGCATCGACGACGTCGAGATCATGATCCAGCTCGCGCAGGAGGAGAACGACGCGGGCACGTTGGCCGAGGCCGAGAGCGAGCTCGGCAAGATCCACAAGGCCGTCGAGAACCTCGAGGTCCGCACCCTGCTCTCCGGTGAGTACGACGCGCGCGAGGCCCTGCTGACGATCCGCTCCGGCGCCGGTGGCGTCGACGCCGCGGACTTCGCCGAGATGCTGATGCGGATGTACACCCGCTGGGCCGAGCGCAACAAGTACCCCGTCGAGGTCTTCGACACCTCCTACGCCGAGGAGGCCGGCCTCAAGTCGGCCACCTTCGCCATCCACGCGCCGTACGCCTACGGGACGCTCAGCGTCGAGGGCGGTACCCACCGCCTCGTGCGGATCAGCCCCTTCGACAACCAGGGCCGTCGGCAGACGTCGTTCGCCGCGGTCGAGGTCGTGCCGGTGCTCGAGCGCACCGACGAGATCGAGATCCCCGAGGAGGAGATCCGCGTCGACGTCTACCGCTCCAGCGGTCCCGGCGGCCAGAGCGTCAACACCACCGACTCCGCGGTCCGGCTCACCCACATCCCCACCGGGATCGTGGTCAGCTGCCAGAACGAGAAGTCGCAGCTCCAGAACAAGGCCAGCGCGATGGTGATCCTCAAGGCGAAGCTGCTCGCGGTGAAGAAGGCCGAGGAGCGCGCGGAGATCGACGCCCTGCGCGGTGACGCCAACGCCAGCTGGGGCGACCAGATGCGCAGCTACGTGTTGAACCCGTACCAGATGGTCAAGGACCTGCGCACCGACTACGAGGTCGGCAACCCGCAGGCGGTCTTCGACGGCGACATCGACGGCTTCCTCGAGGCCGGCATCCGCTGGCGGATGGGCGCCGAGAACGCTGCCGCCGGCTAGGCATCTGCGGTCTCAGCTGGTCGCCGCGGCGCCTACGGTGCGGTGCTCGACGACGCGTCCGGCGAGGTCGCCCCTCGCTCGACCGGTCCGCCGCTGCTGCCCGCCGACTGCGAGGACGTGCTCACGGGCGCGCCTTCGTCGACCCGGAGGTCGACCAGCAACAGCTCACCGACTGCCCGGGTGACCGAGTCCGGAGGGGTGGTGTCACCCGCGGGGATCGCCACGGAGGCGATCCCGGTGCCCGACTGCACGAGCCAGACGACGTCGGCGTCGGGCCCGGCTCCGGCGACCACCGTCACGGTACGACCGTCGGTGGTCCGAACCGTGTGCACGTCGTACGACGTCGAGGGACACGCGGCGAACGCGTCGGCGGCGGACTGCAGCGCCTGCTGCGCGGCGCCCTCGGTCTCGAAACCGTAGGTCTCCTGGTCACCGTTGGCGCCGAGGGACGAGCCGTGACCCGAGGAGGCGCTCGACAGGTTGACCCCACACGGCAGCGTGCTCACGTCGCGCTTGCCGCCGGTGGCGGACCACCCGCTCTGCCAGCCCCCGAGCGCCGCAGCGAAGTCGCTGGCGGAGAGAAAGGCTGAGGTCCCGCTCTCGCTGACGCTGGCGCCGCTGGTCGTGTTGGACTCGTCGTGGTAGGACCCTGGGAACCGCAGGGCCGCCACCATCGCGAGAATCACCCCGTCATCGGCAGCCGAAGGCACGTTGGACGGGGCTCCGCTCACCCACATCAGACCGATCGTCGAGCCCTCCTGGGCGACCCAGAAGTGCTCGGGCTTGCCGGTCGCGGAGACCAGGTCGTAGGAGCGGCCCTCGGCGCCGTCCCAGGCCAGGTGCTCTGCGGGGGTCGCGGCCCCGCACCCGGCGAACGTCGTGGTCAGCGAGGCCCAGAGCCGGTCGGCTTCGGCGCTCGTGCCGCCGAGGTCGACCAGGGTCGCCAACGCGGACGCCTTCCCGGCTGCGAAGAAGAGGTTGCCGCTGCCGCGCACGGGGCCGGCCGCTTCGGTGAGCGCGGGAGTCCTGGCCAGACAGTGCTCCACGGGCCCCGCGGCGAGCAGCTGGGACTTCTCCGGGCCGGCCGCTGCCCAGGCCGAGGTCCAGCCGTCGGACGCGGCGGTCAGGGCGGCGGCGTCCAGCGGGGCGGGGGTCGGCAGGGAAGACGACGGTTCGACCGCCGTGTCGTGGCGGACGCCCTGGGCGACCGCGACGCCGGCGACCGCGAGGACGGCCACCACGGCGACCGCGCCGGCCCGGGTACGACGGCGTCGTCGGGCACGGGCGACGGCCGCGCCTGCCCCGGGCGCGGTGGAGAGGGTGGTGATGTCCTGCTCGAGGCGGGCGAAGGCCTCGTCGAGGGCGCCCTGGTAGTCGTGGGTCTCGTGCTCAGGCATGGGTGGGTTCTCCGTTCGGAGTGCCGTCCAGGAGCGGGACGAGCGCGGCGCGGCCCCGCGAGAGGCGCGCCTTGACCGTGCCCTCCGGGCAGCGTTCCTGGGCGGCGATCTCGGCGACGGTGAAGCCGGCCAGGTGGTGGAGGACGAGCGCACGGCGCTGCGCCTCGGGGAGGGCGCGGAGCGCGGTCACCAGGGCGACGGTGTTCTCGTCGGGAGCCGACGTGTTCTCCGGTGGGCGGGAGCGGGACAGGAACCGCTGGGCCGTGCGGCTGCGCCGCCAGCGGCTGATCGCCTGTCGGGTGGCGACCTGGCGCACCCAGGCGCCGGGGTCGTCGTACGTCGCGAGCTTCGACCAGCGTGGCCAGGCCCTGCTGTACGCCTCCTGGGCCGCCTCCTCGGCAGCACCCATGTCACCGGTCACGGCGTACGCGCAGGCGACCGTGCGCGCCCACGTGGCGTCGTAGAACGCCGTGAACTCGTGCTCCCCGTTGCCCATGGCTCCCTCGTCAGGACCTGACCGACCCGATGTCGCCCCATTGCAACAGACACGCCCGGCCCCTGTGTCCGGTTGCACGCTAATCTCCGGTCCTGGGAGCCGGGCGCGCCGCGCGGATGCCGGAACGGTTGGTCATCTCGGCTAACCTCCCTTCAGTGATTCGCTTCGAAAAGGTCACCAAGACCTACCCCGGCGGGAGCCACCCCGCGCTCGACAACGTCTCGATCGACATCGAGAAGGGCGAGTTCGTCTTCCTGGTGGGCACCTCGGGCTCCGGCAAGTCGACCGCGCTGCGCCTGGTGCTGCGCGAGGCGCGCTGCACCTCGGGCCGGGTCTACGTCGCCGGCAAGGAGATCAACCGCCTCGCCGGCTGGAAGGTCCCGCGGCTGCGCCGCCAGATCGGCACCGTGTTCCAGGACTTCCGACTGCTCCCCAACAAGACGGTGTCGGAGAACGTCGCCTTCGCGCTGCAGGTCATCGGCAGGTCGCGCAGCGACATCCGCGCCACCGTCCCCGAGACCCTCGAGCTGGTCGGTCTCGACGGCAAGGGCGACCGGATGCCCGACGAGCTGTCCGGTGGCGAGCAGCAGCGGGTCGCGATCGCCCGCGCGTTCGTCAACCGGCCGATGATCCTGATCGCCGACGAGCCCACCGGAAACCTCGACCCCGCGACGTCGGTCGGCATCATGAAGCTGCTCGACCGGATCAACCGCACCGGCACCACCGTCGTCATGGCCACCCACGACGCAGGTGTTGTCGACCAGATGCGCAAGCGCGTCGTCGAGCTGGCGGACGGGAGCGTCGTGCGAGACCAGGCGCAGGGCGTCTACGGCTTCCAGCACTGACCGTTCGACTCCGGAGAGAGCTTCTTACATGCAGTTGCGTTACGTCTTCACCGAGCTGGGCAGCGGCCTGCGCCGCAACCTCTCGATGCACCTCGCGGTGATCCTCACCCTGTTCGTCTCGCTGTCCCTGGTCGGCGTCGGAGTCCTCCTCAACCAGGAGGCCCACCGCGTCGCCGACCGCTGGGGGAGCCAGCTCCAGATCACCGTCTACCTCTGCAGCCGTCAGGACACCAACCCGGCCTGCACCGGGGCGGTCACCCCGACGCAGAAGCAGGCGATCCAGAAGGTCGTCGACACCAACACCCAGGTCTCGAGCTCCCACCAGGAGTCGCAGCAGGACGCGTTCAACAAGCTCCAGGAGCAGTTCCCGGGCAAGTACGACGGCCCGAACTCGCCCATCTCCGCGGCCGACATGCCGCAGTCGATCTGGATCACGCTGAAGAACCCGAACCAGTTCCGCGACGTGGAGAGCTCGGTGGTGGGCCTCGACGGCGTCTCGCGGGTGCAGGACGTCCACAAGATCCTGAAACCGATCTTCAACACGATCTCGTGGCTCAAGTGGGGCTCGTTCTGGACCGCACTCGTGCTGGTCGTCGCGGCCCTGCTGCTGGTCGCCAACACGATCCGGTTGGCGGCGTTCGCGCGACGCCGTGAGATAGGCATCATGCGGCTCGTCGGCGCCTCCACGCTCTACATCGCACTCCCGTTCCTGCTCGAGGCGGTGGTGACCGCCGTGATCGGTGTGGCGCTCGCCGCGTGCGCGGTGGGGGCCTTCATGAAGTTCCAGGTGCAGGGCCACCTCAGCACCGATCTGAGCTTCATCCCGTGGGTGGGGATGCACGACTACTGGCTGTCCCTCCTCGTGATCGCGATCCTCGGCCCGCTGCTCACGCTGATCCCGACACTCGTGCTGACCCGCAAATACCTCAAAGTGTGAGTTCGGTCGGTTAGCGTCGCGGTGTTCACCTTCCCCGAACACCCGAAGGCTCACCGGTGCGACTCTTCCCCGTCACCGCCCGTCGACGCTTGGCCGTGGCCTGCACGGCCGGAGCGCTCGTCCTCGGCGCCGCCTCCACGCCGCTGGCCCAGGCCGACGTCAAGCATCTGCGTCACCGGCAGAGTCAGGCGCAGCACTCGGTCAAGCATGCCCGGGCCGACCTCGACGAGTCGAGCAAGCAGGCCACCCAGGCAGCTGCCGCGCTGAGCCGGTCGCGCGCCGAGCTGCGCACGGCCCGCCACGACCTGCGGGTCGCGCGAGCCCACTTCCACGCGGCGCGCGAGCGGCTGCACCAGATCCAGCGCCAGCTCCACCGAGCGCGGGTCCAGCTCGCAGCCGCCGAGGCGAACCTGGCTCGCGGCACGCAGGCCGCGGCCGACCAGCGGACGACGCTGGTCCATACCGTCACGTCGTTCTACGAGCAGGGCGACCCCCAGCTGGTCGGGATGATGTCGCTGCTCCAGTCGGTGTCCCCGGCCGACCTCACCGCCCGGAACGCCAACAACAACTTCGTCCTCTCCTCCCAGGACCAAGCTCTCGACGGGCTCGAGGCCACCACGGTGCTGCTCAAGGTGCAGACCGACCAGCTCGCCAAGGCGCGTGACCAGGTCGCCCTCAAGCGTGCCCAGGCCGACGCGAAGCTCCTGCAGGAGAAGCAGTACAAGGAGCAGGCCACGGCCGCCCGTGACCGCGTCGCGACGAGCGTGCGCCACCGGCAGCAGGCCTTGGCGACGGCCCGCCGCGTCCGTGCCCACGACCAACGCATCCTGGCCGCCTCGAAGGCCCGCGCGAACCGCGTCCATCGCCAGCTGATGGCCGAGATCGCCCGCGAGCAGCACCGGGGCGGCGGCTACACCGGCCCCACCGGCGGCCTCCTGATGCGCCCGGTGAACGGGCCGATCACCTCGCCGTACGGCTATCGGATCAACCCCGTCATGCACTACTACGGGCTCCACGACGGCGACGACTTCGGCGCCGCCTGCGGTACGCCGATCTGGTCGGCGGGCAACGGACACATCCTGTCGGAGTACTACTCCTCGGTCTGGGGTCACCGGCTCTTCCTCAACCTCGGCCTCATCAACGGCAAGAACGTCACCGTGATCTACAACCACCTGTCGGCCTACCGCACCCACGTCGGCCAGGCCGTCTCCCGCGGGCAGGTGGTCGGACTCATCGGGACGACGGGCTGGTCGACCGGCTGCCACACCCACATGACGGTGATGGTCAACGGCGTGGCAGTGAACCCCGCGTCCTGGATCGGCTGAGCCACGACGATCCGCTGGGTCGAGCCCCCGTTTCGCTGGTCGGGCCTGGTCTGAGACCAAAGTGATTAACGCGCCTTCGCGCCGCCCTGAAACAATGGCCGGATGCCGAAGGAGCAGGGCCGCAAGATGATCGCGCAGAACCGCAAGGCGCGACACGACTACCACGTGGAGGACACGTGGGAGGCCGGCCTCGTGCTCATGGGGACCGAGGTGAAGTCCCTGCGGCAGGGCCGCGCGAGCCTGGTGGACGGTTTCGCCGAGGTCGACGGCCACGAGGTCTGGCTGCACGGCGTGCACATCCCGGAGTACACCCAGGGCACCTGGACCAACCACGCCGCGCGCCGGCGCCGCAAGCTCCTCCTCAACAAGGCAGAGATCGCCAAGATCGAGCGCAAGATCGGCGACAAGGGCTACACGCTCGTGCCGCTCGCGCTCTACTTCAAGGACGGCCGCGCGAAGGTCGAGATCGGGCTGGCGAAGGGCAAGAAGTCCTACGACAAGCGACACGCGCTGGCCGATCGCCAGGCCGAGCGCGAGAAGCAGCAGGCCATCGGCCGCCGGCTGAAGGGCCTGCCCGACTGATGGCGCCGTGACGGGACCGGAGGTCGTCCGGCGTGCCGACCCGCCGGCCGTGGCAGGGATCCTGGCGAGCGTGCCGGAGTGGTTCGGGATCCCGGAGGCCAACGCGCAGTACGTCGCCGACTCGGGACGGCTGCCGTCGTACCTCGCGGTCGACGGCGACGAGGTGGTCGGCGTCGCGCTGCTGGCAGAGCACTTCCCGGAGTCCCGCGAGCTGCACCTGCTCGCCGTACGCCGTGACCGGCATCGCCTGGGAATCGGGCGGCTGCTGGTCGAGACGGTCGTGGCCGACCTTCGGCAGGCGGGGGTGCGGCTGCTCGAGGTGCACACCGTCGGGCCGTCCTACGAGGACGAGGGGTATGCCCGGACCCGCGCGTTCTACCTCGCGCTCGGGTTCGTTTCGATGACCGAGCTGCAGCGCATCGACTGGAACGGCCCGACCCTCATCCTGGTCAGGCCGCTGTGAGCGTCGACCCGGTCGCGTTCGCGGCCGAGCTCGGGCTGCCCGGGCTCTTCGACGTGCACACCCACTTCCTGCCGGCGCGGGTGATGGCGAAGGTCCGCGAGCAGTTCGACACCGCCGGCCCGCTGATCGGCCGGCCATGGCCGCTGGCCTACCGCGGCGACGACGACGCGTTGGTCGAGACGCTGCGCGGCTTCGGCGTACGACGCTTCTCGGCGCTGCCCTATGCCCACCGGCCGGAGATGGCGGAGTTCCTCAACGACTGGGCGGCCGGGTTCGCCGCCCGCGTCCCCGACTGCCTGCACAGCACGACCTTCTACCCGGAGCCTGGTGCGGCGGCGTACGTCTCGGCGCGCGTCGCCGCCGGTGCCGAGATCTTCAAGGTGCACGTGCAGGTGGGCGCCTTCGACGTCCGGGACCCGCTCCTGGCCGACGTCTGGGGTGTGCTCGAGGACGCCGGCACGCCGGTGGTGATCCATGCGGGCTCCGGGCCGGTCGGCACGCCGTACACCGGGCCGGGGCCCGTCGGTGACCTGCTCCGCTCCTATCCGCGCCTGGCCCTGGTGATCGCCCACCTCGGGGCGCCGGAGTACGCCGAGTTCGTGGGGCTCGCCGAGACCTACGAGCGGGTGTGCGTCGACACCACCATGGTGTTCACCGACTTCTTCGACGATCTGGGCGCGGCCTTCCCCCGGGCGCTGGTCCCGCGTCTGCGCGACCTCCAGCCGAAGGTGCTGCTCGGCACCGACTTCCCGAACATCCCCTACCCCTACGCCACCCAGCTGGCCGCTCTGGCCCGCCTCGACCTCGGCGACGGATGGCTCCGAGCCGTCTGCTGGGAGAACGCCGTACGCCTCTTCGGTGAGCCGTGAGAGCCAGGGGCCCGGCCCACGTACGCCGCTACGGGTTCGCGGGTGTCGGCTCCGCCCCCTAGACTGGGAATGTCCGCCGGCCGCACGCGTTGTAGCCGGTGGACAACAACTCAAGAGGGGCTGATCGGTTTCGACTTGGGACGTCAGTTCCAGGGGAAGCGGGTCGAGAAGCCGACGTCATCTCGTAAACGTTCGTCGGGAACCTATAACTGCCAACAACACGCGCAGTAACTTCGCTCTCGCTGCCTGAGCAGTGACCGAAGGGTCTGACCGGGCACCTGCCTTCGTCCCGGACCCAGGCCTCATCTAGAAGGCTCGCTGGTCGCTCTCTGTCAGGAGGGGCGGCCGGGACTTCATCCTGACTGAGTCTGTCGGCGACGTGTCAGTGCGAGCGCCGGGACTGAGAAGACGACAGCACTGACTGCACCCGGAGAAGACCTGGTTCGACGCTCGAGGACGCGGGTTCGATTCCCGCCAGCTCCACCAACCAACCAACGTGCACGTCCCCCAAGTGGCGGGAGAGTGCCTCCCACGTTGCAGCGTCCCTGGCTGGTTGCCCGCGTGGTCGGCCAGGGGTTGTTCGACTCGGCCACCGGCGGGCAGCCCCGGCCGGGCTTCGTCGCTCGAGTAGCAAACTCAGCTCGCCGGCCCCCGGCTCGTCGTCCCGATCTCCGTGGCCGTTCGGGTCTTCGGTGATCCTGACTGGTCCCCACGGTCAAGGGTCAGCGAGACAGGCGCGACCACTGACCAGGTGAACCTCCCGCTGATGCCGCTGTCCGGGCGGCCCTGAGGTGTCGCATTCCGTCGGCCACGGACACTCGCAAGCGCTCTCATCACCCCGTCGGGGCGTTCTTCCTGACGTCGCTCAGAGGGACGCCTTCGTCTCCGGAACAAGCTCGGGCACCGGTTCCGGGGTGCGTCGAGTGGAACCGACTTCGATCAGCCAGCAGATCACCGCGGTGATCACTGCGGGCGCGATGAACACCATCTCCCGGGTGAGGTCGTGGGAGCGGCCCTCGTCGAGGATCAGATGGGTGCGCCACCACGTCGAGTGGAGCGCGAGCTCGTGGGTGATCGCGGCGAGGACTGGCGCGGCTGCCAGGCCAACCATCCAGATCCGTCCCCAGCGGCGCGCGACGCCCCACGCCAAGGCGATGCCGGCCGAGACCACCAGCAGGTTCGCCCATTCGTACGCGTTGGCCTGAGCTGCGGTCGCGTTGTCCCTCCAGATCCACTTGTCGAAGATCACCCAGAGGGCCCACATGTACATGCCGATCGCGAGAGCGCACAGTGCTGCCCCGAGCCGCCGGCGGCTCGTACGTCCCCACAGCAGCAGCACGAGGGCGTACGGCGCGAAGTACCTCACCATGGCGTCGACGAGGGCGTAGAGGTAGAACCCGGTCAGGGTGTGGATCCTCCCGGCGTCGATGATCCGCTGGATGAGGTGGGGATACACCCAGCGGTCGTAGGCCAGCCAGCCCGCGACGACGCCGATCGCCACGATCGCCGACACCAGCGTGGACTGGCCACGCCGGCTGGCTGACGGGGCTCCGAGTTCCGCGCTCACGACGGACATCTTGCTGCATGACCGCGCCGTGGGGCAGGCAAACACCTTCGCATCCCGGACGTGCGAATATTCGCCGATGTTGAACAGCGCCGGCCTTGATCAGTTGCCCGGGTCGTCCTCGATCACGACAAGCTGCACATCCGCACGGCCTGGGGTGTCACCAGATGGCGCTCCCGGAGTGAAGTGGATGTGGGACCTCATGCGCTTCCTTCGCGCTCGGTCCCGGTCACCGGGCTCGTAGACAACGCCTCCCAAGCTCTCACACTCCTCGGCGTCTCCACGGGCTTTGCACAACTCGAGATCTCGACTGAGCACCTCGATGGCTTGTTCGAACTCGGCCTCTTCGTCGTAGGCAGTGACCAAGACATTTCGCCGTTCGCGACGATCAGGGTCATACCGAAAGTGCCAGATCACGAAGCGCGTCAGGGTGTCGTCCTCAGGGTCGACTTCTGGCATGGCGACGAGTATGCCGTGCCAGAACGTCCTCACACGCCGCGATGAGGGCGTCGTGACATGCCGATGAGTGGCCAAGCCCCAGGAGGATCGCCCTGAGCGTCCAGGGCATCGCCCGACTGCTTTCCGGGACGGACGCTGCCCGCCATCAACCCCGTGGCCCTCGCCAGCGACGTAACCGCCGACAGCGCGAGACTCGGTAGGTCGACGGCTCCCGCTGGGCCGTGTCCGAGCGTGAGGAAGGGCCCGAGCCGGGTGGCTCGGGCCCTACGGGTTGGCCTGGGTCAGGCGGTGGCGGGCTTGAGTCCTCGGCCCGTTCCGAGCTTGACCTCGGCCTCGGCGGGAACCCGCCGCAGGTGCGCCAGCCCCAGCAGGCTCAGGAGCAGCATCAGGGCGGCGCCGCCGAAGGCGACCAGGGCGCCGTAGAAGGCGATGGTGGCCATCTGGCCGAACGCGTAGGCGTTGAGCAGCATCCCGCGCAGCGACTCGCCCTTGAAGACGGTGTCGGTCAGGCCGGCGAGCTTCTGGTCGTCGGGGTTGGCCCGCGATGCGGCGCTCAGCTCGGCGTAGGTCTTGCCACCCGACATCTCCTTGAGGTGGACCGCGATGTAGTGGTCGGCCCAGGCACCGGCCTGGGCGCCGGTGGTCAGCTGCTGGCCGGCGTACTGGCTGAGGTAGGGCTTGACGGCCGGGTCGTTCAGCGCGTCGCTGCCCTTCTCCGGGAAGTAGATCTGCTGGGCGGACAGCTGGGTGGAGACCTGGTGGTCCACGAAGTGGTTGGCCCACAGCATCAAGCCGCCGGCAGAGGTGAGGACGACGGTGAGGATCAGACCGGCAGCGGTCATGAGGGCATCGAAGGTGCGGCGGCGCATGGAACTTTCCTTTCCTGGTCCGGGGGCCTGTCGGCCTCGGGCTGGTGGGTACCAACCGAACTGGTTGATGTTTCAATAATCTCCGGATCGTGCCCCCAGCACATCGGCCGACTGACGGGTTCGGCTACCTGCCTCGGGCTCCCCGGCCTCCTCGGCACGATCCGCGCGACCGGCCGCGGTCGCCGTCACGCCGACGACTTCGCGCGGCGCGCCGGACGTCACCGTGCAGTCGTGGGTACGGGCCGACAGGTCGGACCTCGACGTACCCCTGGCCGACCCCGTCGTACGCTGGCTCGCTGCCGACTGGCCCTGGGATCGTGTGGACCGCTGCGGTCGCTGAGTCGTGACGGCATGCGGATGCGGTCGCGCTGTTGGGGTGCGTGCCACACTGCGTCCATGCCGGCGTCGGGTGCTGGGAGCAGGTCCGCGGGGCCCCAGAGGGCGGAGGTCCTCGCAGCGTTGTCGATCGCGATCGACCTGGGTCTCGGACTGCCCGCGGAGCACGTACTGGGCTCTGCACGGATCGCCGCGTTGTTGGCGGACCGGCTCGACCTGGACGCCGGTCAGCGGGAGTGCGTGTACTACACGAACCTGGTGCTCTGGATCGGCTGTCATGCCGACTCCCACGAGTTCAGCAAGTGGTTCGGCGACGACCTCGCGATGCGGCGTGACAGCTACGGCCTCGACTGGGCCGGCCTGCCATACCTGCTGTTCCTGGTACGTCGTGCCGGCTCTGACCGACCGCCGTACGAGCGGGCACGGCTGCTGCTCACCCTCCTGGTCACACCGCGCAGCCGGATGGCAGCGCTGATCCACTCGCACTGCCTGTCGGCGGGGTTGCTGGCCGGGCACATCGGCTTGGACGACTGCGTGCGAGACGCAGTCCAGTGCTCCTTCGAACGCTGGGACGGGTCCGGGCTGCCGTCAGGGCGACACGGGTCCGACCTCCCGCTGCCCACCAGGGTGGTCCAGCTGGCGGAGACCGTCGAGGTGCACCTGCGCAGGTACGGCGTCTCGGGCGCGCTGAGCCATGGCTCGCCAGCGGAGTGGCACCCAGTTCGATCCCGAGCTGGTGGCCGTGCTCGAGAGCTGTCGTACAGAGCTGGCCGGCTTGGCCGAGGGAGACACCTGGTCCGAGGCGCTCGCCCTGGCGCCGGACCGAGACGTCGTCCTGGACGACGCCGGTACCGACGCGCTCCTGCAGGCGATGGGAGACTTCGTCGACCTCAAGTGCCCCTTCACGGTCGGTCACTCACGCGCTGTGGCAGAGCTCGCCGCGTCCGCAGCTGCGCGACTCGGACTGCCCGGCCCCGACGTCGCGCGGGTACGTCGGGCCGGTTATGTGCACGACCTCGGGCGGATGGGTGTGCCGAACTCGGTGTGGGAGAAATCAGGGAGCCTCACCGAGTCCGACCAGGAGCGGATCCGCCTCTACCCCTACCTCACCGGTCGCATCCTGAAGCGGGTCGGCGGGCTCGAGGCCGTGTGCTCGATCGCCGAGCTGCATCGCGAACGCCTCGACGGGTCCGGTTACCCCCGCGGGATCGTCGGCTCTGCCCTGCCGATGACGCAGCGGCTGCTGGCGGCCGCCGACAGCTACCAGGGCTCCCTCGAGCAGCGCCCCCACCGCCCCGCGCGAGGCCCCGCCGACGCGGCCGAGAGGCTTCGTGACGAAGCCCGCGCCGGACGTCTTGACGCAGCGGCGGTCGACGCCGTGCTCCAGGTCGCCGGGCACCGGACCGGGACTCGGTCCTTGGGTCCCTCGGGCCTGACCAGCCGGGAGGTGGAAGTGCTGGCCCTGGCCGCTCGCGGCGCCAGTGCCGAGGAGGTCGCTCGCAGCCTGTCGATCAGCAGCAAGACGGTTCGCAACCACCTGGAGCACATCTACGCGAAGGCCCAGGTCAGTAACCGCACCGGCGCCGCGCTCTTCGCCGTCCAGCACGGGTTGGTGAACAGCGCTGAAGATGAGGCACCTGCCCCATGACCTGAACCCCGGACCGCGACACCATCGCGGAGACCGAGAGGAGTGGTCATGAAGACCAAGTCAGTCATCAGCCTCACCACCGGACTCGAGGACGCGGAGAAGGTCACGGTGGCCTTCCTCGTAGCCGTGGGTTCGGCCGAAGCGGGGCGACCCACCCTGATGTTCTTGACCAAGGAGGCGGCCCGTCTCGTGGTGGGGGACAACGCAAGGGCCCACGGCTGTGAAGGCTGCCCGCCACTCGAGGACCTCGTTGGCAGGTATGCCGCTGCTGACGGTCGCTACCTGGTCTGCCCGATCTGCTTCGATGCCCGGCACCTGGACAAGGGTGACCTGGTGAGCAACGCAGAGCTGGGCGGCACCGTCCCGATGTGGGAGTGGATCGGCGATGAGCCGGCCAACACCTTCAGCTACTGAGACCCTCGGCACCCGGTTGGCGGCGGCGATAGAAGTCCGGGACTGGCTGGCTCTGCGGAATCTCTTCGCTACGCCGGTCCAGTTCCGAGCCGTGACCCCCCGCAGGTTCTGGGACGCCGAGACGCCCTCAGACGTAGCAGACATCGTGCTGGGGACCTGGTTCGACGAGAGCAAAGAGGTCACGCACGTGAGCCTTGTCGAGGACGACACGGTGGGCGAGGTCTCGAAGATCAGCTACCGGATGTCGGTGTCCACCGAGTCGGGGCCCACCGTCGTAGAGCAGGTCGCCTACTACCGCGTGCAGGACGACCGGATCACCCACGTCCGGCTCGTCTGCAGTGGTTTCCAGTCAGTCTGAGGCCCCCACACCAGCGGCGAGCGTGCGCTCACTCCGCCGCGTGGTGACGCATTGACCACGGCCACCTCTCGGCGCCCATCCGTCGCAGCACGGAGGGCTCTGTGTCCTCCTACCAGGGCGTCCCCGACTGCTGTGAGACTCAGCCGAACACTCGTGCCCCGGTCCCGGTTGCCAGGTAAAGGTCTCGGCCCGCTGCGGACTGTTGGGGTGTGAGGTGAAACCGGCGATGATTCCAGCCCGACCCGATCATGATGGGTGACATGACGCGCTACGGCCGTCGTGAAGATCCTGACCCCGACGTCATGGACGTGTCCCACGCGCCCTCTGACAATGACGTCGACTTCCGTCAGATCTACTCGGCGACCTATCCGCGACTGGTGCGCACCCTGTGGTTCGTCGTCCATGACCACGAGCTCGCTCAAGAGATCGCGCAGGACGCCTTCATCGAGTTGCATCGTCAATGGCGGAAGGTCCGGTCCTATGACCGGCCCGACCTCTGGGTACGCCGGGTCGCGCTGCGCAAGGCACAGCGCGAGGCAGCGCGCACCGTTCGACGGCGACGCGCGGAGCACTCCCTGCACTCCGTCGATCAGGTGCCGCCGGCAGAGCTCCCGGATCCGGAGCTGCGGGCCGCGCTGCTGAGGCTGTGTGGTGCGCCGGTTGACGGATGCCCGGCCCTCCACAATAGTGAGGCGTATGCCTAAGTATCACGACGAGCTCGACGGCGTGCTCCGTGCTCTCTCGGATCCGACGCGCCGGGCCGTCGTGGAACGGTTGTCGAAGGCCCCAGCCGTCGTGTCGGAGCTCGCGGCACCGTTCTCCATGGCGTTGCCGTCGCTCATGCAGCACCTGCACGTCCTCGAGGACGCGGGCGTTGTCACGTCGCAGAAGCACGGACGCGTCCGCACCGTGAGCCTGCGACCGGGCGCCCTCGACGTCCTGCACCTGTGGCTCGGCGAGCAGCGCACCCCCGCAGAGCGCCAGGCCGACCGACTCGGCATCCACCTGCACCGAGCCACCTGACCCGCATCAACCGAAAGGAATCCTGACGTGACCCGCGTTCGCATCGACCTGTTCGCCTCGCTCGACGGCTACACCGCGGCCGGCGACGGCTCGGACAACCCCATGGGTGAGGACTGGGAGCCGCTGACCAGCGCGTACGCCGCCACCCGCACCTTCCGCGAGCGCATCTTCGGAGACACGAGCGGCGCGGGCACGACCGGAGCCGACGACTCCTATGCGGCCGCGTTCTTCGAGGGAGTGGGGGCCGAGATCATGGGCGCGGCCATGTTCGGCCTCCACTCCTTCCCCGATGACCCCGAGTGGAAGGGGTGGTGGGGCGAGACGCCGCCGTTCGGCAACCCGGTCTACGTCCTCACCCACACCGCACCGCGTCCGTCGATCCCGATGCAGGGTGGCACGACGTTCCACTTCCGCAGCACGGCCATCGAGGACGTGCTGGCCGAGGCGACCGCGGCGGCCGGCGGTCTGGACGTGCGCGTCGGCGGCGGCATCGGCACCGCGCGCGACTTCCTGCGCGCCGGACTGGTCGACGACCTGCACGTCGCGATCGCCCCGATCGTGCTCGACCGGGGCCACCGGGTGTGGGCCGATCTCCGTGGGCTGCAGCAGACCCACCAGGTGACGAGCGAGGTGTCCCAGAGCGGCACGATCCACGTCACCTTCGCGCGATAGGAGGCGCACCCCCAGGATCAGCCCGCCAAAGGCTCAGACGGTGCGGTCGTTGGCGATCTGGGTGCACAACGCCCAGATGACCAGCACGTCGATCGCGATCACGGCCAGCGACCAGAACGGGTAGTACGGCATGAACATGAACTCCGAGAGGGCTGACACCCCTGCGATGCCCACCCCGACGAGGTAGCCCCAGGTCTGGCCCATGATGATGCCGATACCGGTCGCCAACGCGATCAGGCCGATGATCAGGTGGATCCATCCCCACGTCTGGATGTTGAACTGCCACGTGTAGTTGAGGCCTCGGACGAAGATCGTGTCATTCGCGATCGCCGTGATGCCCTCCAAGACCTGGAAGATGGAGACCACGATGAGGAGGACGCCAGCGAAGACGGTGACTCCGTAAGCCACAGCCGAGGTGCCGTCCCCGTGTCGGCCGCCGGACGAAGTGCTGCTCATGTGCCTGCTCCATTCTCGGTCGTGTGACGGATGCGAGGTGCGGGCCGCGGACTCGTGGTCGACCCCGTCCAAATCGCAGTGTTCTCCTTCGACCAACCGTTGTCACGGACCGCAACGCGGGAACGCCGTGCTCGCTCCCGGCGATCTCGAACAGGTCCATCCCGTCTCCTCCCGGTCATCCGCGGCCCACGGTGGGCGTGACGCAGGTGACGGCCCCGTCGTCGCTCGTGACCACCTGGAACAGCACCGGGGTGCTCGGGAACTCCTCCCACCCGTGCGCCGTCACGACGGCCCGGAACTCATCGGTGGCTGGGAGGCGTTCATCGTGCTGCTCGACGTACGCGGGCTCCAGCCGAAGGCCGCGCGCACGCTCACGCACCGCACCGCACCGCGCAAGCGATCCTCGACGCTGCGCTGGCCGCCTCAGCAGCGGGTTCGTAGGTAGACCTGGACCCGAGCCGTCGGCAAGGTGAACTCCTCGGCTGAGGCGAGCCCGCTGCGCCACAGGAGCGCCGAGCGAGGTCGGTACTTCCGCCCTTGCGGGGTCGTCGGGACGAAGCCGTCGGCGACCCACTCCTCGATCAACGCGTCCGGGACCTCCTGGAGGAAGGCCAGGTCCACCACGGAACGAACCTGGCTGGCGGTCACCGCACGGATCACGCAGCGAGGCCGTCACCACCGTGTTCGCCCTGGACGAACACGAGGCCCCTTCGGAACACCCTCACGCCTTCAAGAGTTGAGTGGGCATCACTCAGGTTTTCGAAAGCGAGGACACCGTGTCCCACAAGAGTCTTCCCGTCCTGTTCGTGCCCGACCTCGTCGTGCTGCCAGGCATGGTGGTGTCGATCGAGCTCGACGAGTCTTCCCAGGCCGCCATCGACGCCGCGCGCGCGAGCAGCGACGGCAGGCTGCTCGTGGCTCCGCGGCTCGAGGATCGCTACGCGTCGTACGGCGTGATCGCCTCCGTCGAGCGGGTCGGTCGCCTCAGCGGAGGCAGCCCCGCCGCAGTCCTCAAGGCCGAGCGTCGTGGCCGCATCGGCGCCGGTGTGTCCGGGCCGGGTGCGGCGTTGTGGGTCGAGGTCGAGGCGATCGACGACCACGTCACCGATCGTGCCCGTGAGCTCGCCGAGGAGTACAAGCGGCTGGTCGTGGCCGTGCTGCAGCGGCGTGACGCCTGGCAGGTCATCGACTCGGTCCACCAGATGACCGACCCCGCCGTGATCGCCGACTCCGCCGGCTACGCGCCGTACCTCTCCGTGGACCGCAAGCGGGAGCTCCTCGAGAACCCCCACGTGGAGGCGCGCCTCGAGGCCTTGATCGGCTGGACGCGGGAGCACCTCGCTGAGGCCGAGCTCACCGACAAGATCGGTGAGGATGTCCGCGAGGGCATGGAGAAGAGCCAGCGGGAGTTCCTGTTGCGCCAGCAGCTCGCGGCGATCCGCAAGGAGCTCGGCGAGGGCGAGCCCGACGGGGCCGACGACTACCGCAGCCGCGTCGAGGCCGCCGAGGTCCCCGAGGCCGTGCGCGAGGCGTTGGTGCGAGAGGTCGGGAAGCTGGAGCGCTCCAGCGACCAGAGTCCCGAGACGGCCTGGATCCGGACCTGGCTCGACACCGTGCTCGAGCTGCCCTGGAGCGTCACGACCGAGGACTCCACCGACGTGGTCGCCGCGCGTGCGGTGCTCGACGCGGACCACCATGGACTGGACGAGGTCAAGGAGCGGATCGTCGAGTACCTCGCCGTCCGGAGCAGGCGTGCCGAGCGTGGACTCCAGGTGGTGGGCGGCCGCGGTTCGGGTGCGGTGATCCTGCTCGCGGGTCCGCCGGGGGTCGGCAAGACCTCGCTGGGCGAGTCGGTCGCACGGGCACTCGGTCGGAAGTTCGTCCGCGTCGCCTTGGGCGGCATCCGCGACGAAGCAGAGATCCGTGGTCACCGCCGGACGTACGTCGGCGCGCTCCCGGGCCGGATCGTCCGGGCGATCAAGGAGGCCGGCTCGATGAACCCGGTCGTTCTGCTCGACGAGGTCGACAAGGTCGGGGCCGACTACCGGGGCGACCCGGCGGCGGCGTTGCTCGAGGTGCTCGACCCGGCACAGAACCACACGTTCCGCGACCACTACCTGGAGCTGGACCTGGACCTGTCCGACGTCCTCTTCATCGCCACCGCCAACGTGGTCGAGCAGATCCCCTCCGCGCTGCTGGACCGGATGGAGCTGGTCACACTGGACGGCTACACCGAGGACGACAAGGTCGCCATCGCGCGTGACTTCCTGCTGCCCCGACAGCTCGATCGCGCCGCGCTGACCGCCGAGGAGGTCTCGATCTCCGACGCAGCCCTCCACGAGATCGCGGCCAACTACACGCGCGAGGCCGGGGTCCGACAGATGGAGCGGTTCCTCGCGAAGGCGCTTCGCAAGGCGGCCACCCGCCTGGCGACCGGGTCGGAGCGGGTCGACATCGACCTGGCCGACCTGAAGGACCTGGTCGGGCGGCCGCGGTTCACCCCGGAGGCCCACGAACGCACCTCGGTGCCCGGGGTCGCCACAGGTCTGGCCGTGACCGGGCTCGGAGGTGATGTGCTCTTCGTCGAGGCGTCCGCTCACGAGGGTCCGGCCGGCCTGACCCTGACCGGCCAGCTCGGCGACGTGATGAAGGAGTCCGCACAGATCGCGCTCACCTTCGTCCGCAGCCACGCGACCCGGCTCGGGGTCGACCCGGCGTTCTTCGACCAGGCGATCCACGTGCACGTGCCTGCCGGAGCGACACCCAAGGACGGCCCCTCGGCGGGGATCACGATGGTGACCGCGCTGGCCTCGCTCGCCACCGGTCGCCCGGTGCGCTCCGAGGTGGGGATGACCGGCGAGGTCACCCTCAACGGCCGGGTGCTGCCGATCGGCGGGCTGAAGCAGAAGCTGCTCGCCGCACAGCGCAACGGGCTGACCGAGGTGTTCGTCCCGCTCCGCAACGAGCCTGACCTGGACGACGTACCGACGGAGGTCCTCGAGGCCCTGACGGTGCACGTGGTCGGCGACGTCCTGGACGTGGTTCGTGATGCGCTGGCGGACGAAGCAGCCGCGACGGTCGCAGCGTGATCCGGCGCGACCTGGCCGCAGGACGTCGCGATGAGCTCGACAGGCATCGCGACATGACGAGCCTCACCAGGATCGTCGCTCGTCCGCCCTCGCTCATCGAGGCGCAGCTCATCGTGGGGATGCTCGAGTCCCACGGGATCGCCGCCACGACCTCAGCCGACGATGCCGGTGGCCTCGAGCCGCAATGGCAGCTCACCCAGGGCGTGCGAGTGCTCGTCGCGGCCGAGGACGAGTCGGTCGCCCGAGAGATCATCGATGATGCCGACGTGGGTGGCGCGTAGTCCTGACCGGCGCTGTTCATGCTGGTCGAGTAGAAATAGTGCATGACTGCCGATCACCGCGAGGTCGAGGACAAGTACGACCTCGACGAGTCCAGTGTGCTGCCCGACCTCTCCTCCCTGAAGGGCGTGACCTCGGTGTCGACGGTGGAGCAGCAGCTCGTGGCGACGTACTTCGACACCCCCGACCTCGCGCTCGCGGAGGCGGGCGTCGTCCTGCGTCGGCGTACTGGCGGCGAGGATGCCGGGTGGCACCTGAAGCTTCCGATGGACGGCGCGCGGCTGGAGATCGCCGTCCCTCTCGGTCGTGCGGTCCGGACCCCTCCCGTCGCCCTGCGGAGAGTGGTGGCCGGTCTCGTCCGGGACCAGGTCCTGGCACACGTCGTCACGATCCGGACGGACCGCCGGGTCCACCGCCTCCACGGCAAGCGGGGCGAGGTGCTGGCCGAGCTCGCGGATGACCGGGTGTCGACCGAGCCCGCCAGCGGCCATGCGCCCGGTCTGACCCCGCTCACCTGGCGCGAGGCAGAGGTGGAGCTGCTGTCCGACAGTCCGTCGCTGCTCGGGAACGCGTTGGACCTGATGGCGACGCTCGGCGTACGACGGTCCGACAGCCCTTCGAAGCTCTTCCGGGCGGTGGGTGACCGGCTGCCGCCCGCGAAGCCCGTCGTGGTGCCGAAGCCGAGCAGGAAGGGCCCGGCAGCGGAGGTGATCCAGCTCCGGATGATGACCCAGGTGGCGGTCCTGCGACAGCTCGACACCTGGGTCCGCCACGACGCGCCCGACTCCGTGCACGACATGCGGGTCGCCGTCCGTCGGCTGCGTCACGCCCTCGCCAGCTACCGGCCGTTCCTCGACCGCGCGCAGTCCGAGCCGCTCCACGACGAGCTCGGCTGGCTCGCCGCGGTCCTCGGCGGGCCTCGCGACTGCGAGGTCCTGCACCAGCTGCTCCGGACCCTGGCCGACGAGCAGCCGGAGGATCTGGTGCGAGGGCCGGTGCGGGCCCGCATCGACCGGGACTTCCGTCAGCGGTTCAGGTCGTCCCGGACGGAGCTCCTGTCGGCGATGACGTCGAGCCGCTACTTCGACCTGATCGATCGCCTCGAAGCCTTCGCGCAGGCTCCGCCGTGGACCGACGCCGCTCTCGAGCCGACTCACCGCGTCCTGCCGAAGCGTCTCGACCACGACTGGAAGCGGTTGCGCTCCCGGGTCCGGGCGGCCGGCGCCGACGAGGACACGGAGGTCGTCGACGCAGCGGACCTGCACGACGTCCGCAAGGCGGCCAAGCGGGTGCGGTACGCCGCCGAGGCGCTGGTCCCGGTCTACGGCAGGGACGCCGAACGGATGGTCAGGGCGCACGAGCGGATCCAGACCGTGCTCGGCGATCATCACGACGACGCAGAGGCCGAGACGGCGCTCCTCGAGGTGGCCGACGCCGCCGCCGCGGCCGGCGAGAACGCCTTCACCTACGGCGTGCTGCACGCACGGCTCGAGCTGCTCTGCTCGGACCGTGCCGCAGACTTCGGGAGTGCCTGGAAGCGCTCCGTCTCTGCCCGCGACCGGCTCCGGCTTGGCTGACCCTGGCGGGCCGCGCCTGCGGGTCGGTTGGCGCTCGTCGACGGAGTCCGCCGCGGCCGGCGAGCTCCTCGATGAGCTCGTGGCCCGGCACGTCGGTGCGCGCCTTCGGATCGGCCGTCGCTGCGCCCGCTGCGGTGGGAGCGACCACGGCCAGCCCTACGTCGCCGGGGACCGTGTGCACGTCAGCCTGAGCCGAACGCCCGGGTTGGTCGTCGCCGCGGTGAGCACGGCCGGCCCGGTCGGCGTCGACGTCGAAGAGGTCGGACGCGCTGCCTTTCCCGGGTTCGACGATGTCGCTGCCCATCCGCAGGAGGGCAGCGGCGATCCGACGGTGAGCTGGGTCCGCAAGGAGGCAGTGCTGAAGGCCACCGGCTGGGGGCTCGCCATCGACCCCCGGGGGGTTCGGTTGGACGACGGTCCGCGGCTGTTGTCCTGGGACGAGCGCCTCCCGGCTCCCGAGCGCTGCTGGCTCGCGGACCTCCCCGTGACCGACGGCTACGTCGCCGCCGTAGCGGTCATCAGACCAGCGGACGCCGGGGACGGAATGCCTCAGGACTCGCCCTCCTGATACAGCGTGATCTGCACACCGCCCGGGGCTTCGAGGCGCGCGTTGCGCGAGCCCCACGGCGTGACCGTCGGCGAGGCGATCACGTCGGCGCCGGCCGCTTCGGCCGCACTGGTGGCGGCCGAAGCGTCGTCGACCCGGAGCGCCAGCCGGACGTGGCCGGCGACGCGCCGGCCGACCTCGACTGCGTCGACGTACTCGCCGTGGGCGGGATCGCCGAGCTCGAGGGTGGCGACGCCGCCCTGCAGGATCGCGACCCGGCCCTGGTCGTCCGAGAGGTATTCCGCGGAGACCGACATCCCGAGCGCGTCGCGGTAGAACTCGACGGCGGCGGCGTAGTCCTCGGTGGTCACCACGAGCCGAAGCTCACGCACGCCGGGTTGCGTGGGTGGTGTCTCGGCCGAACCGGCCAGCGCCTCGGCGAAGGCATCGGCGGCGAGGCGTTGCACCTCCTCCGGAGGGACGTCGCGCAGGGCCTCGTCGAGCGCCCACCGGTGCCCGAAGGGGTCGATGAGCTGGCCGGTGCGGACACCCCAGAAGGCGTCGTGCACCGGCTCGAACGCCGTGGCACCACCTGCCATCGCGGAGTCCCACACGGCGTCGACGTCGTCCACGCGGAGGTGGAGGGCGCCGTAGGTCCCGCCCAGCGACTCGGGAGACAGGACACCCCACTGCGGAAGCTCGCGGCCGATCGCGATCACCGCGTCACCGATGCGGAGGTCGGCTGTCATCACGGTGGCGTCGGGCAGGGTCACCCGGCCCGTCTCGATCGCCCCGAAGACCTCGCCGTACCAGGCGCTCGCGCGCTCGACGTCGCGCACCACGAAGTGCCAGGCCAGGTTGCTCATCGTCACCCTCCCAGTGTCGCCTTCCGCGCGGTCGGCGATCAGCTCGCCGGGAGCTCCGGGAGGGGGAGCTCGTCCAGCCACGCGTCCAGGAGGTCCGCGCAGGCGCTCCCGCCGACCTCGACCGCCAGCGCGGTGAACTCGCCGCGCCCGACGGAGCCGTGGCGGTGGCTCGCCACCCACTCGCGCAGGAGCTCGAAGAACGTCTCGTCGCCCAGCGTCAGGCGCAAGGCGTGCAGGAGCAGGGCACCCCTCTTGTAGACGCGGTCGTCGAACATCTCGTCAGGGCCGGGATCGCCGAGCAGCAGGTCCTGAGGCAGGTCGTCGAGCCGCTTCCAGTGCTCGCGAGCCTTGACGTCCGCCGACTCGCGCCCCGATGCCTCGGACCACAGCCACTCGCTGTAGCAGGCGAACCCCTCGTGCATCCAGATGTCGCGCCAGCTCCGGATCGTCAGGCTGTTGCCGAACCACTGGTGGGAGAGCTCGTGGGCCACGAGGCGCTCGGTGGACCAGTCGTCCTGGAGGAAGTTGCTCCCGAAGATCGACAGGCCCTGCGCCTCGAGCGGGATCTCGAGGTCGTCCTCGGTCACCACCGACCGGTACGGGGCCTCGAACGGGTAGTCGCCGAAGAGCCGGACGAACGCGCTCATCATCTCGCCCTGGCGGGCGAACGGTCCGTCCGAGCGGTGTGGGTTCGCCTCGGGGAGCACGATGTCGATGGGCACCGGCTCGTCGGCCAGGCGTCGCACGACGTAGCGACCGATCTGCACGGTCGCGAGGTACGTCGCCATCGGCTCGGGCTGCTCGTAGCGCCAGGTCATCGTGCTCGCGCCGCGATGTCGCTCGACGAGGGTGCCGTTGCACAGCACGTGGTACGCGGTGGGCGCGGTGAGCTCGACGACGTACGTCGCCTTGTCGGACGGCCGGTCGTTGCAGGGGAACCAGGACGGGGCGCCGTGCGGCTGCGCGGCCACGATCACGCCGTCGGCGAGCTCCTCCCAGCCGGCGTCGCCCAGCCGCCCGCCCACCGGAGCGGGATGGCCGCCGTACGCGATCGCCACCGTGAGCTCGTCGCCGACCGTGGCCGGTCGTTGCAGGCGGATCTCGAGCCGGCCGCTGCGATGGGTGAACTTCGCGGGACGGACGCCGTCGACCGTCACCTTCGTCACCGACAGCCGGTGCAGGTCGAGCACCAGGCGGTCCGTGTCCTTCGCGACGCGGCAGCGCAGGGTGGCTCGGCCGGCCAGGCGGTTGTCGTCCACGTCGTACCGCAGGGCCAGTGCGTACGACAGCACGTCGAACCGGAGGTCGCCGTGCCCGGGCACGTACTCGTCGGCCCGGTCGGCCGCGCGCTGGCTCAACGGGACGCGCCGACCGCGGCCACGTCACCGGTGACCTCGTCGGCGTCGAGCCAGGGACCGATCGGGTTGCCGATCCAGCGGGTCTTGCTGGGCACGGACTCACCCCTCATGACCAGGGACACCGGGCCGACCGTGGCGTGCCTGCCGAGCACCGCGGCGGGCAGGATCACGCTGTTGGGCCCGAGGGTCGAGCCGGCCCGCAGGCTCACGACGTCCATGCCCATCATCCGATCATGGAACAGGTGCGTCTGCACAACGCACCCCCGGTTCACGGTCACGCCGTCCCGGAGCTCGACGAGGTCGGCCTCGGGCAACCAGTAGGTCTCGCACCACACGCCGCGCCCCACCCGGGCGCCCAGGGAGCGGAACCACATGTTGAGGGCCCAGGTCCCGGTGGCCGGCCGGGCGAACCACGGCGCCGCGATCATCTCGACGAAGGCGTCGGCCAGCTCGTTGCGCCACACGAAGCTGCTCCACAGCGGGTGCTCGGTGACCCGGATGCGCCCCACCAGCGCCCACTTGGCGGCCGTCGCGATCCCGGCGGCGACCATACCGCCCACCATCAGGACGAGCCCGCTGAGCACGGCAGCGGCCCACCATCCAGCGTGGAGCCACAGCTCGAGCAGCGCCGTGACCGCAGCCAGGACGAGCAGCAGGTTGAGCATGACCGGGACCAGGCGGCACACCTCGACGAACGCTCGAGCCACCTTGAGCCGGGTGGCGGGCTGGTAGGTGCGGGTCTGGTCGACGTCGCCGGCGGCGCGCCGGAGCTTCGTGGGCGGGCTGCCGATCCACGACATGCCCGCTTTGGCCTTGGTACGCCGTGGCGCCGCGGACAACACGGCGACGAGGCTCCGCTTGGGGACCTTGCGCCCCGGAGCGGCCATCCCGGAGTTGCCGAGGAACGCGTGCTTGCCGATCTTCACCTCGTCGATGCGGAGCCAGCCGCCACCGAGCTCGTAGCCGCCGAGCAGCGTGTCGTCGGCGAGGAACGCACCGTCGTTGACCGTCGTGAGCTTGGGGATCAGCAGCACCGTCGACGCCTCGACCTCCTCGCCTATCTCGGCACCGAGGACCCGCAGCCACAGCGGGGTCAGCGTGCTCGCGTACACGGGGTAGAGCCAGCCCCGGGACTCGTCGAGGAGCCGCAGCGTGGACCAGGCCTGCCAGGCGAGGCGACCGTGCACCGGGTGGTGGCCCGGCTCGAGCCCGATCGCCAGGAGTCGTACGCCGGCCACCACGAGCAGTGCGAGCACGAGCAGTCCGACGACCGTCGCGAGGGGAAGCGTGATCGCTGCGGTCCTGAAGGCGTCGGCGACCGAGGTGGTGTCACGCAGCCAGTGCGACACCGCCAGCAGGCCGGCCAGGCAGGCCAGGAGCGGCAACAGGGAGATGAGCAGGGCCGAGGCTGCATAGGCCAGGACCCACCGCGGCCGGTTCCGTGGAACTGCGTCCGACCAGGGACCCCGCGCCTCGGTGACGTGAGCTGCGGGGCCACCCGACCAGAACTCACCCGCCGGCACGTCTCCGAAGACGGCCGAACCGGCCCCCACCTCGGCCGACGCACCGATGACCGCCCCCGGGCACAGGGTGCTCCGGGTGCCGATGCGTGCGTTCTCGCCGATCGCAATGCCCCCCACCTGCAGGAGGTCGCCGTCGAGCCAGTAGCCCGCGAGGTCCACCTCCGCCTCGACCGAGCACCCCGCGCCCAGGCTGAGCAGGCCCGTCACCGGCGGGGCCGAGTGCAGGTCGACGTGCCGCCCGACCGTGGCGCCCAGCGCCCGCGCGTAGACCTTCAAGGCCGGTGCGACGGCGAGGTTGAGGACGCCGGCCTCGTCGGCGAGTCGCTCGGCGAGCCAGATGCGCAGGTGCGCCTTCCCGCCGCGGGGGTAGGTGCCTGGCGCCACGTTTCGCAGCACCAGGCGCGCGCCGACGGCGGCGATCGTCAGCCGTCCCGGCGGACTGATGAGGAGGAGCCAGCCCACGGCGATCAGCCACCACGAGGACGCCGGCAGCCAGTCCAGGTCCCACGCTGCGCGAGCCACGTTCGCGGCGGCCGCCGTCCAGACGAGCCACCGCAGGCCGGTGAGGGTTCGCAGCGGGATGGTGAAGAGGGCCTGGCCGAGCTGGGTCTTGACCGGGACCGGCGACACGGTGCGGTTCGAGACCGCAGCGGGGCTGTCCATGCCGTCGAGCGCCGTCGACAGGGCCCCCAGGGTGGGGGTCTCGTAGATGTCGGCGACGGTGACCTCGGGGAACCGTGACCTCAGCCGCGAGACGAGCTGTGCGGCGGTGAGGCTGCTGCCGCCGAGGTCGAAGAAGTCGGCGTCGGGGTCGTCGACCTCTGCCCCGAGGAGGTCGGTCCAGATCTCGTGCACCCAGGCCGCGGTGCCCTCCAGCCGCCGGCCGGTGCCGCCGCTGCCGCCCACGCTGGTCGCGGGCCACGGCAGCGCGTCGCGGTCCACCTTGCCCGAGGTGCGGGTCGGGAGCGTGTCCACGGCCACCAGTCGAGGAACGAGGGGGGCCGGCATCGTGGCTCGCAGGTGTGCCACCGAGGCGCGCGGGTCGAACGTGGGATCGGTCGCGACGTACCCGACCAGGATGCGGTTCCCCGAGCGGGTCGTGCGTACGGCGGCAGCGGCGCCGGTGACCCCTGGGAGCGCGAGCAGCGCACTGTCGATCTCCCCGAGCTCGATGCGGCGGCCACCGAGCTTGATCTGGTCATCCGCCCGGCCCAGGAACACCAGGCCCTCGCCGTCGTTCCGGACGAGATCGCCGCTGCGGTACGCGCGGTCCCACCCGAGCGTGGGCATCGGCGCGAACTTCTCCCGGTCCAGGTCGGCGTCGAGGTAGCGCGCGAGGCCGACCCCGCCGATGATCAGCTCACCGCTGCCGCCCTCGCCGACCGGTGTGCCTGCGGCGTCGACGACGGCGAGGTTCCAGCCGTCGAGCGGCAGCCCGATCCGTACCGGCCCTTCGCCGCTCAGGCGGGCCGCGCAGGAGACCACGGTCGCCTCGGTCGGGCCGTAGGTGTTCCAGACCTCTCGGTCGCCGGTCGCGAGCCGCTCGCCGATCTCGGGCGGGCAGGCCTCTCCGCCGAGGATGAGCAACCGGACCTTCTCCAGGGCTTCCATCGGCCACAGCGACACCAGGGTCGGCACCGTGGAGACCACGTTGACGTCGTTGGCCATCAGCCAGGGTCCGAGATCCATCCCGCTGCGGACCAGGGACCGAGGTGCCGGCACCAGGCACGCGCCGTACGCCCAGGCCAGCCAGATCTCCTCGCAGGAGGCGTCGAAGGCGACGGACAGGCCCGCCATCACCCGATCGCCGGGGCCGAGCACGTCCTCCTGGACGTAGAGCCTTGCCTCGGCGTCGACGAAGGCGGCGGCGGAGCGGTGGCTGACGGCCACGCCCTTGGGTTTCCCGGTGGAGCCCGAGGTGAAGATGATCCACGCGTCGTCGGTGACCTCGGGATCGGCCGGCGCAGCACGGACCGGGCCCGGCACCCGCTCGATGGCGAGGCCGTCGCGGATCACCGCGTCGACGTGGGCCTCGGCGAACACCGTCGTCGCTCGCTCGTCCGGGTCGTCGGCATCCACCGGGACGTAGGCGGCACCGGCGAGCAGGACGGCTGCGATGGCCACGTACAGGTCGGTGGTGCCGGAGCGGACGCGGACGCCCACTCGGCCGCCCTTGCCGACTCCGACGTCACCCAGCAGGGAGGCCAGCTCGCCAGCACGCTCCATGAGCTCGGTGTAGGTGAGCACCTCGGCGCCGTTGTCGATCGCAGCATCGTCGGGATGAGCCTCCGTCGTGCTCTGCAGGATGTCGACCAGGGTCCGCGGAGGTGACGCGCGATCGGCTCGGAGCAACGTCACGGCGTGCTCCCATCCGTGCGGTCCACCTCCCGAGGATGGCCTACCAAGGTGAACGACGCGTGTACGGCCGAGCTCCGTCGGCTCGAACCGGGGGTCGAGAGCGCGGTGATCCACTCGCTCTGAGACGCGCCCTCCCGGGAGCAGCCGGCGACCGGGCTACGCCCAGACCTCCGAGTGGGCGCGCCGCGTCGCGACGTGTGCCGCCGTGGCAGAGCAGACCAGCAGCGCGGCAGCCGCCCACAGGGGCGCCCCGGTGTCGACCGATCGCAGCGGGGCGCCGCCCGCGAAGGCGCCGGCCAGCATCGCAAGAACCGGGACAGCCTGCCGGAGTCGCACCGACCACGACGTGTCGTCGGCCACGAGACCGGTCACCGTGCTCGTCAGGACCGTCGTGGTCAGGCCCGGATCGGCCAACCGCCGCGCGATGTCACGACCGTCAGTCCCACCAGGAGGACCGGCAGCGGCCCGTGAGCTCGTTGGCCCTCGCCCGTTCATCGTTCACGCCTCGGCTGGAAGCAATGCGTCGCCGCTGTTGTTGGGCGGAGTACAAACCCACACGACCAAAGGACCGGTGATGGCGTCGGAGAACATTGCGGTCAAGACGGAGCGACTGGTGATGGGGCCGTGGGCTCCCGGGGACGTGTCAGCCGCTCTGGCGATCTTCGGAAGCGAAGAGGTCACGCACTGGCTCGCGCCGGCCATGGAGCCCGTCCACGACGAGGCTGGGATGTCGGCCGCTCTGGAGCGGTGGGCGCAGGAGGACGCGGAAGCAGAGCCTCCGGTCGGCCACTGGGCGGTACGACGCGAGCGGGACCGCGTGTTGGTCGGATCGATCACCCTGCGGCGGATGCCGCCGTTCCAGGAGGACCTCGAGCTGGCCTGGCAGTTCAGCCCGAGCCACTGGGGCAACGGCTACGCCACGGAAGCTGCGCGAGCCGTGGCCGGCTGGGCCTTCGAGAGCTCCGCGCACGAGTTGTTCGCCGTCATGCGACCCGCCAACGAACGAGCCGAGAAGGTCGCGCGGCGCTTGGGCATGCAGTGGGTCGGCGAGACCGACAAGTACTACGACCTGCGCCTCCAGGTGTATCGCCTGAGGCCCACCGACCTCGCCGAGGGCAGCGTCCGATGACGGGTCCCGGCCCACTTCCCGCGGACGTCTGAGGATCCGGGTCAGCCGCGCAGGAAGTCGGTGACCACCGGTGCGTGCTCGAGGTCGCGTGGCCCTTGCACGGCTACGTGCCCGGCTCGACGACCGTGGAAAGGTGAGGACATGAGCACCGCCGTCGTGATCGGTAGCGGGCCCAACGGTCTGGCAGCCGCGATCCGCCTCGCCCAGGACGGGATCCAGGTCACCGTGCTGGAGGCCTACGACCGGCCCGGTGGCGGCACCCGGACGTCCGAGCTGACCCTTCCCGGGCTGCTCCACGACGACTGCGCCGCCTTCCACCCGACCGGGGTCGTCTCGCCGTTCCTGTCCACGCTCGGGCTGGACCGGTTCGGGCTGGAATGGCTGTGGCCCGAGCTCGACCTGGTGCACCCGCTCGACGACGGCCGTGCCGGCGTGCTGTCTCGCGACCTGCAGGTGACGCTCGCCTCGCTGGGCGACGACGCCCGGTCGTGGAGACGGCTCTTCGAGCCCCTGACCAGACGATTCGACGACCTGCTCGACGACATCTTCCGGCCGATCGTGCACCTCCCGAAGCATCCGTTGACGCTCACCGGGTTCGGGCTGCATGCCTTGCTCCCGGCCACCTGGACGGCCCGGCGCTGGGACGGCGATCTGGCCAAGGCTCTGTACATGGGCGTTGCGGCGCATGCGTTCAGTCGGCTCGACACCCCGCTCAGCGGCTCGGTCGGACTGATGCTGACCGCGGCCGGTCACCGCGCCGGCTGGCCCGTGGCGAAGGGCGGCACCGAGTCGATCTCGACCGCGATGATCGGGCTGCTCACCGAGCTCGGCGGCACCGTCAAGACCGGGGTCACCGTGACCAGCCTCGACCAGCTGCGCGACCTCGACGGCCGGACGCCGGACGTCGTGATGCTGGACACCGCGCCGGACGCGGTGGTGCGGATCGTCGGCGCTCGGCTGCCCGGACGGGTGCGGCGTGCCTTCGACCGATACCGGTTCGGCCCGGCCGTGTTCAAGGTCGACTTCGCGATCGAGGGCGATGTGCCCTGGACCAACGAGGACGCCCGCCGCGCCGGCACCCTTCACCTGGGCGGGTCGGCGGCGGAGATCGCGGCGAGCGAGGCAGCCGCCGTGCGCGGTGAGATGCCCGATCGGCCGTTCGTCCTGGTCGGGCAGCAGTACCTCGCCGACCCGTCCCGCTCTGCCGGCTCGGCCAACCCGCTCTGGTCCTATGCGCACGTGCCGCACGCGTTCACCGGAGACGCCACCGAGCACGTCGTACGTCAGATCGAGCGGTTCGCCCCCGGTTTCCGGGAGCGGATCCTCGCGACCGCCACCCGAAGCGCGCCGGAGATGGCGACGTACAACGCGAACTACGTCGGCGGTGACATCGGCGCCGGTGCGAACACGGCGAAGCAGATCGCGCTCCGTCCGAGGACGACGCTGAACCCGTACCAGGTCGGGGTCGAGGGGGTCTACCTGTGCTCGTCCTCGACCCCACCGGGGGGTGGGGTGCACGGGATGTGCGGCTTCAACGCAGCCGAGACCGCGCTGCGAGAGCTCTGACGCGCGGGTCGCTCCCTCATCGGCTGCAGGAAGCCGTGTAGTCCTGAGGACGTCGGCTAGGCCGGTGCCGAGCCAGACCCTGACTCCGACCCGGTGCCGAGCACCACCCCATGGATCTCCCGCGTGAGGCGCTCGACCTGCCGTGTGAGCTGCGTGTTGAGGTGCAGCTCCTCCTCCTGGGCGACGAAGTCGTGGTCGGCCTTCTGCTGCTGGAACACGGCCTGGCGGTTCTGGCCGATCATCACGAAGGTTGACAGGAAGATCGCCTCGAGCGAGACGATGAGCGTGAGTGTGGGCCACGGCTTCTGCTCGATCACCAGCATCCACACGGCGAACGCCACCACATGGAGGTAGACGAACAGCATCGACCCGGCGAGCCTCGTGATCAGATCGGCTATCCGCAGCTGCAGATCCTGGGCCTGCTTGGACAGTTCGTGCGCCACCACCGGGTGGTGGACGGCGTTCGGGTCAGGGGTGTGCATGATGGTCATGACCCGAGACTGGCACGGGCCGGGATCAGTTACTGGGCTTGCGTGCGATGCGGTAGTGGAGGGTCAGGAACGGGAAGCCGAAGAGCCAGAACGCATGCTCGGCTCGCAGCGCGCCGTCCTCGACGAAGACGTCGAGCTGCTCCTCGAAGCCGGGCACGGCCAGGGCTGTCAGCTCGTCTGCGGCCGGGTCGACGTAGGTGAGGTAGTGCCCTGCCTGCCCGTCGTGGACCCGGCTGGTCAGTGTCAGGCCGCGGTCGGGCCGCGATCGGGGGAGCAGCGTGGCGGTGAAGCTGCCCTCCGGCACCGGGAACCCGACGCTGACGTAGCCGCGGTTCCCCTGGGTGTAGGTGGTGTAGATGCCCACCATGATCGGCTCGTCGTCGTCGGCGAACGACCGGATCCAACCGCGCACGGACACCGTGCCATCGATCCCGCTGACCGTGTCGATGCGGCTGCGGACCCCTCGCTGGGCCTCGCGCTGGTTCATCGGGATGCTGGCCTGACCCAGTGGACGAGCGACCGCGGTGCGGTACACGAGATAGCCCGGCCGTACCCACAGCCGCCACTGCGGGACGATGTCCAGAGCGAACCGCGTGGTGTGCTCGTAGAACTCCCGGACGAGCGGGTGGACCTGTTCGGGGTCGAGGTCCGGTCCCTGGAGCGCGTCGAGGGAAGCCACGATCCCGGTGTCGTGGACGTCGGCGGTGTAGCGGGCTCCGAGCTCCTGGGCGAGGTCCTGGACGTAGCCGGTGCCGACGTATCCCGACCTGGCCGGCCGCGGCACCACGAAGGGGAGGTCGGCGGCCCTGACCCGCTCGGCCAGCAGGCTGACCTGTGGGTCGCGGAAGAGCAGCGCGGACAGGCTGCGGTAGGCCAGGACAGTGCCGCTTGCCACCACCGCCGCCGGTGCCGGCCCCCGGGAGAGTGCCTGCCCGACGGCGACACCCACGACCGGGCCCATCACCACCTTCTGCGGCCGCAACCCCATCGCCCCGACCACGGCGCCCGTGGAAGAGCCCACCGTGCGCGGACCCGCCTTCGTCACCTTCTGAGCAACCCAGCCCAGTGGCGCCGCGAGGGCGGCGCTGACAGCGATGCGCTGCCACAGCGCCGGGATCTCCCCGTCCTTCTGGCGCGCCCGGGCGACCGCCTCCGACGTACCCAGGCCGACCGCTCCGACCAACGCTGCGGCTACCGCCGGCCTGGCTCCGCGGTGCGCGGCGAGCGACGCCCCGGCGAGGCCGCCGACCGAGGCAGCGAAACCGATGGAGGAGCCGGTCGCCATGCTCGAGACCCTAGCCGCCGAGGGCCGGGGTCCTGCCTGCGCGTGACCGGAGGGCCGGGTCAGTCGGCGGCGCCAGCCGGTGGCTCTGGCAGGGCAGCGTCGAGCAACGAGAGCTGCTCGGTGAGGTGCTGCCGCATCTGGCTTCGGTGGTCGCTCTGTACCTGACGGAGCCTGGCAATGCTCGCCTCGAGGGCGGCCTTCTCGTCGGCGAGCCCGGTCAGGGCCGCGACGCGCTCCCGGGCCAGCTCTGCGGCCTGCTCCTTCTTGTCGCGTACCAGCTCGGCGGTCACCCGGTCGGCCTCTGTGCGACTGGCTTCCAGGATCGCGTCGGCCTCGGCCTGTGCGGTGGTGACCAGCGACTCGGCCTCTGCCTGGGCGTCGGCCACGAGCTGGTCGGCGGTACCGGCAGCCAGCTCGAGCATCCGCGCGGCGGGGTTCGCCGGACTGTCCTCGACCTCGGTCGGCTCGGTCGGCTCGGTCACCACGTCGCCGACCTCGCCGCTCTCGTTCTCGGCATTCCGAGTGTCGATCTCGTCCAGCGTTTCCTTGATGGTCAGCATGGTTCCCCCGGTGGTGGTGAGTTCAATGTTCGCCAGTGTGCGCGCTGAATTTCGGGCTTGTTGCCAAAACGCGCATTTCCCGAATGCCGGTCTAGTGCAGGGGAGGCGAGCTCGGCACCGCCTGCACCGAGGCACAGGTCATGACGTTTCGACCAGGTCCGAGACCCGGAGGACGCGGTTGCGCTCCCACCCATGGCCGCCGAGCTTCATCAGCTTCGAGAGGTGCTGGACGGGCTCCGCGCGGGGGGCACGTAGGCCGGCATCGGCTCCTGACCGCATACGCCGTGTCTGCCTGGGTACGGCGCGGTCCCACCGCCACCCGAGGAGAACACCCATGTCCACCGATGCCATCGTGCTGCTCAAGAACGAGCACCGAGAGATCCGCAAGTCCTTCCGGGCCTTCGAGAACGCCGGCGCCCGGGCCGAGGCGCGCAAGGGACAGCTGGTCGACCGGATCATCGAGCTCCTCACGATCCACACCTACCTCGAGAACGAGGTCATGTACCCCCAGGTACGTGAGCTGCTCCCCGACGTGGAGGACGACGTCCTGGAGTCGTACGAGGAGCACCACGTCGCCGACGTCCTGGTCATGGAGCTGTCCGCGATGAAGCCCAGCGACGAGCGCTTCGACGCCAAGACGACGGTGCTCATCGAGAACGTCGAGCACCACATGACCGAGGAGGAGGACGAGTGGTTCCCCAAGGTGCGTGCGGGCCTGGGTCGCAAGCAGCTCCAGGAGATCGGCGCCGCGATGATCGACAAGCGCAGGAGCGCACCCCGCCGTCCCAGTCAGCCCGGCGCCCTCAAGAAGGTGATCAAGGCCGTCGTCGACTGAGCCGTCGGCACGCTGGTCTTGCGTCCCGCTCGTGGTTCGATGTCGAGAACCGCTCCACGGCTCCGTTCTCCTCGTAGACGGCGCCAGAGCGGCGCCACCAGCAGGAAGGCACGGACATGGCGAAGTACCTGATCGGAGTCACCTTCACCCCGGGTGCGGACGAGACGCCGATGGAGGAGTGGACGCGCGAGGAGGTCGCCGCCCACCTCGACTACTACCGGGCGCTCCACCACGAGCTCGTGGCCAGCGGCGAGCTGGTCGACTCCACGATCCTCACCGGCCCCGACCTGGCCCGGATCGTCCGCTCCGACGGCAAGGCCGCGCCCGTCGTCACCGACGGGCCGTACCAGGAGTTCAAGGAGTGGCTGGCCGGCTACCAGATCGTCGAGGTGGACACCGAGGAGCGGGCGGTCGAGATCGCGGCGCGCGTCTCGGCCGTCCCCGGCCGCCACGGCGTCGCGACCCAGCAGCCGGTCCACCTGCGGCGGGTGATGGACGAGGGGCCGGAGGACCCGAGCGAGATGGAGGCCTACCTCCAGCAGGCCACCGGGACCTGACGATGGACCAGGTCGAGGACCTGCTGCGCGAGCTGGCGCCGCAGGTCCTCGCCGTCCTCGTCCGCCGGTACGGCGACTTCGACGGCGCCGAGGACGCCGTCCAGGAGGCGCTCGTCGTCGCCCACACCCGCTGGCGGGACGGGGTTCCCGAGCACCCGCTCGGCTGGCTCGCGACCACGGCCTCGAGGCGGCTGCTCGACCAGTACCGCAGCGACGCGTCCCGGCGCGACCGAGAGGTACGGGCCGCGCGCGCCGAGCCGCCGGCGTACGACGTGCTGGCGCGGGACGACTCCCTCGCGGTGCTGTTCATGGCCTGTCACCCGGCACTGACCCCGGCCTCGGCGGTCGCGCTGACGCTGCGCGCCGTCGGTGGCCTGTCCACGGCCGAGATCGCCCGGGCGTTCCTGGTCCCGGAGGCGACCATGGCCCAGCGCATCTCGCGCGCCAAGCAGCGGATCCGCGAGTCGGGTGCCGGGTTCGCCCTGCCGGATCCGGAGGAGCGTCAGGCGCGTCTCCCGGCGGTCCTCCACGTCCTCTACCTGATCTTCAACGAGGGGTACGCCGCCACCGGCGGTACAGACGCCCAACGACCCGACCTGTCGGCCGACGCGATCCGGCTGGCGCGGATGGTGCACCGACTGCTGCCGGAGGAGACCGAGGCGGCCTCCCTGCTCGCGCTGATGCTGCTCCTCGATGCGCGGCGTCCCGCCCGGACCGACGACCGCGGTCGGCTCGTCCCACTGCCCGAGCAGGATCGCAGCCGGTGGGACACGGCGCGGATCGAGGAGGGTCGGGCGCTGCTCGACGGCAGCATCGGCCGGGGACGGGTGGGGGAGTACCAGCTCCAGGCCGCGATCGCGGCCGTCCACGACCGGGCAGCCTCGGCCGAGGAGACCGACTGGCCCCAGATCCTCGCCCTGTACGGACTCCTCGACGCCTTGGCCGACAACCCGGTGGTCACCCTCAACCGCGCCGTGGCCCTGGCCATGGTCGACGGTCCCGAGGCAGGACTGGCCCTCGTCGACGAGGTGGCCGCGCGCCTGCCGGACCACCCGCGGCTCCCCGTCGTACGCGGTCATCTGGCCGACCTGGCCGGCGACCACGCCGCGGCGCGCGCGCTCTTCCGTCAGGCGGCCGAGCGCGCCACGAACCGGGCCGAGCGCGAGCATCTGCTCACCCTGGCCGCGCGGCCCTCCCGGTAGGCGTGAAGGGATTCGTCAGGTGCCGAGGGCCTGGAAGGCCTGGTACACCATGTACGCCGGCCAGAAGAACCCCTCGAAGATCGCGTACGCGTGCTCCCAGAACCCGTCTGCCTGTTGCCAGAACCAGAACAACGCGCCGAGGATGCCGAGACCGTAGATCGCGCCGCTACCGGCGACGACGCTGTTGTTGCTGTTGGCCATCACGCCTTCCTTCCCGTACGGCGGGGTGCCGACCCCGGCACGCTAGCCGTGCGGCTCTCTGGCTGTGTGGTCGGCCGACGAGGAGTAGCGTCCAAGCCGAACGACCTTCGCCGAAGGAGTCACCATGCTGTGGATCGTCGTTCCGGCCGCGGTGCTCGTCGTCGGCGGCGTGATCGCCTTTCTCTTCGGGCCGACGATCAAGACCTTCTTCGGCCCCGACTTCGAGCCGGCGCCCAGCGACGACGCGAGCGCGAGCGAGGCCGCCACGACCGGGATCCGTCGACGGCGGCGGCAGGCCACCCCAAGGTTCTAGACGTCGTCGACGGGCGTGACGTCGAGGGGTCCGTCGAACGCGATCACGAACAGGCAGTCCGTGCCCGGCGCGGGAGCGTGGTGCATGGCCACACCGGCCGGGAAGTGCACGTAGCTCCCGGAGGGCACCACCCGACCGTCCACCGAGAGCGCCCCCTGGATCACCACGATCGTGTGGGCCGAGCTGTGCGTGTGGCGGAGCGCCTGGAGGCCCTCCGGGTAGCGGATCAGGTAGTGCACCGCTCCGGTCCGGTCATCGGTGTGCAGGAGGCGGAGCCCGATCGGGCGGTCGTAGATCTCCGACTCGTCCTCCTCGAGCTCCAGCCCGATCAGGTCCGCGACCACGGTCGTCGTCTCGCCCATGGCGACACCCTGCCACGGGCGGTCACGAGCGTGCGCGGGTGGCGGCGGGCGATCCCGGGGTGGGGAACCACCGCCACACCACCGCCGACTGGCCGAGCGTCCAGACCCCGTTGCACACCCAGTAGACGAGCAGCGCCACCGGAACGACGCCTCCGGCCACGACCAGACCCGCGGCCGAGATCATCGGCATCATCTGCTGGATCCTGGCCATCGCCCCGGGAACGCCGTCGACGACGCTGCTCGGTGCGACCAGGTACCTCTGGGTGACGAAGGACAGCGTGGCCGCCGTCGCCGCCAGGCCCGCGACCACGGTCAGATGGGTCCAGCTGCCGCCGAGATAGCCGCGCTCGGCCAGCGGGACCCCCAGCAGGGTCGCCGCGCCCAGGGATGCCACGAGCCCGGAGCCCAGCGCGCCGACCGTCGTCCCGGCCGCGACGGTGGCCATCAGGTGGTAGAGCGCGAGCCAGATCGGAACCTGCACCAGGAGTGGCAGCCCACCCCACCGCGACATGCCGTGCTCGGCCGTGATCCGGCGTCGTTCGTCGGCGAAGGCGCGCAGGCCGGCGTGGTCCCTGCGCGAGCGGTAGCGCTCCGTGAGCTCCTGTAGCTGCGGCCGTGCCCGCGCCGAGGCATGGGCGAGGCGCACGCCGTGCCACGCCAGAGGCAGCAGCGCGAGACGTACGACGGCGACCACGGCCGCGATGCACAGCACCCACGTGGCGCCGGACGCCGGATCGGCGCCGAGGGAGGTGAGACCGGCATGGGCCGCCGCGACCACGGCGGCGAGGGCATGGGACAGCGGGGTGAGAACAGACATGGACGTGCTCCTCGGTCAGAAACGGGAATGGCAGGGCGACGTGGCTCGCACGAGGCGAGCGTCAGGCCCTTCCCGGAGCACGAGGTCGGAGCGGGTGGTGGACCGGGTCGGTGACCCGGGCGGTCAGCACGATCGGCGCAGCATCGCGGGCCGGGGGAGTCGCCGACCGGGCGCCCGCCGCCGCGAGGGCGACGGAGCGCAGGTCGAGCCGCACGAGCGCCGCGAGAGCCATCGTCACGATGGCCAGCGTGAGGGGGGTGGCCTCGGCCGCCGAGGTCGCCAGCAGCGAGGGAGCCAGCATCACGAGCAGCGCGCACGCCGTCCCGGTGAGGGCGACCCACACCCGCGCCGTCACCTCCGTGGACTCCCGACCCATGCCGCGATCCTACGTCGCCCGCCGCCCGGGTCAGGGCGCCGGAGGCGCGACCGTCGCGTCGCGCCGTCCCGAGCGATGCAGCGCGTCGGCGACGAACCCGCTGCTCTTCAGGTCCTCGACGAACGTGCGGAGGAATGCGATCGTCTCCCGACTGCGTGCCCGCGTCGTTCCCACGGCCTGTCGGATCTCCATGAACCTCGGCTCCAGCAGGCGCAGGTCCGGGCGAACGGCGAGGAAGTCGACCATCGGCTGCCGGATGCCGGCCGCCACCTCGAGCCGCTCGTCGGCGAACACCGTGGTCCCCTCGGGTCCACGTACCAGGGTCGCGTGCTCCAGGGTGCGGGTCAGGTACAGGTCGTAGGCGGAGCCCTCCTTCACCCCCACGCGGATCCCGGGACGGTCGACGTCGGAGGCCGAGAGCAGGGATGACTCGTGCGGTACGGCGAAGACGCCCTCGATCACCGCATACGGCGCGGTGAACGCGACCGTCTCCTCCCGCGCCGGGTCGATGGCCAGGAAGCAGATGTCGGCGAGACCCCGGCTCATCGACTCGAAGGACTCGCGGGCGGCCTGGAAGCAGGTGAGCTGGACCGGCAGGCCGAGGCGTGCGCCGAGTGCCCGGGCGATGTCGACGGTCACCCCTCGCGGCTCGGTCGGTGTGCCCTGGGCGAGGACGGGGTTGCCGAGGTTGATCGAGGCCCGCAGGGTCCCGGTCGGGGCGAGGTCTGAGGCGAGGTCCACGACTCGCATCGTGCCAAGGGGTCGGTCGGGCGGGCCGGGCGCCTACCGTGATCGCATGAGTACGCCGTGCGTGTTCTGCTCGATCGTGGCGGGGGAGACGTCGGCGGAGATCGTGCTCGACGAGCCGGACTTCGTGGCGTTCCTCGATGCCCGCCCGGTCTTCAAGGGCCACACCCTGCTGGTTCCGCGCGAGCACGTCGTCACGCTTCTCGACCTGCCGGCCGGACTGCGTGACGGGTTCCTCGAGGCGGCCCAGCGGCTGGCGCGAGCCGTCGTCGACGGGCTCGGCGCGCAGGGGAGCTTCGTGGCGATGAACAACGTCGTCAGCCAGTCGGTCGCCCACCTGCACCTGCACGTCGTACCTCGCACGAAGGGCGACGGACTGCGCGGCTTCTTCTGGCCGCGCACCACCTACGCCGAGGGCGAGGCGGCCGAGTACGTCGGCCGCCTCCGCGCCGTCCTGTCAGGGTAACTTGACAGATCCGCGTTGCGTCAGGTTTACTTGACACAGTGAACGACGCCACCGAGCTCTCCGAGTCCGCAGCGAGCAACGATCCCGAACAGGGGCTCGCCGCCGTCCGGGCCCTCCGCGCGCTGGCCGACCGCCTCGAGGCGGTGCAGGTCCGCAACGCACGCGAGCAGGGCTGGAGCTGGCAGGCGATCGCCGACGTGCTGCAGATCAGCCGCCAGGCGGTTCACCAGAAGCACTCCCGCGACTCCCGCCCCTGACGGCGGGAGCCACCGACTCTTCAGAGGAGACACCCATGCAGTCCCGATTCGACACCGAAGCCAGGATCGCCGTCGCACAGGCGGCAGACATCGCCCGCGAGCTGGGCCACACCGAGGTCGGTCCCGACCACCTCCTGCTCGGCCTGCTCGCCAACGCCCGGGGGACGGCCTACGCCGCCCTCACCGACCACGGCCTGCGGCTCGACGTCGCACGCGAGATCGTGGCCGACCGGCACGTCGACCCCGTCGACCAGCCCGACGCAGCCGGCACCGACAGCGACAGCGACGCCGACACCGCCCCCACGTCGTACGACGAGGACCGCGAGGCCCTGCGTGCCATCGGCATCGACCTCGACCGCGTCCGTGATGCGGTCCGCAGCAACCTCGGCCAGGACCTCGCCGACGGCTGGGCCTCGCGGCCCGAGCGCGGTCGGAGGCGCGGCCGGGGTCGCCACCACCACCCTCACCACCACGACCACGAGGGCCGCGGCCGTCGTGGCCCCCGCAGCCGTCGCGCGGACGGCCCGCGCTTCTCGCGCGAGCTCCGCGGCCTGCTGCGCGACGTACGCCGTTCGGTCCTCCGCGACCGGTTCGACGACCACCGCGACTCGCGGCAGGAGGTGTCCGGCATGTCGGGCGCCCGCCTGCTGGTCGCGCTGACGAGGTCCGAGGACCCCGTCGTGCAGGCCGTGCTCGCCGACGCCACCGACCTCGACGCCCTCCGAGCGCGGGCGGAGGCGGCGGTCACGCCCAGCGCCGCCTGACCACGCGCCGCGCGCCCACCACGACCGCCCGGAAGGCAACTTCCGGGCGGTCGCGTGCATCGCACTCGCATGACCCGCTCGCGTCTCGTCGTCGCCGCACTCTCCGCACTCGCGCTCACCGTCCCCACCTCCGCGGCCCACGGCTCGGCCATGCACCGGATGGAGACCGAAGGGGCCAGGTCCCCGGTTCTCGGCCCGAACCGCGTGGCGCTGGGCGACCGGGTGCCGTGGCGCCAGGTCGGCGATGGCTGGTACCTGACGTTGATCGCCCAGGGCACGCGGGGGGACTTCGGCATCAACGCCGAGCGGCAGCTGCTCGACCTGGTCGACCCTCGGGGCGGGCGCTACCAGCTGGCGAGGACCTCGGTGGCGAAGGACGGCAGCGGCTACCGCAGCCTGGCGGGCTGGAGCGCCAGCGGCCGCACCGCCCTGCTTCTCGTCGACCAGGGCACGAAGCGTGCCCGTGCCGTGCGTCTGGACCTGCGCGCCGGCACCCGCGACGTGCTACCCCTCGGTCCCGGCCGTCGCCACCATCTCGATGGCCCCCGGCGGCTCGGTGTACGCCGCGAGGTACGGCGGGAGCCGCGGCCAGCGGGTCGTCCGGATCGACCCCGACGGCACCGCGCTCCCGATCGCCAGCCACACCGACGGCATGGTCCTGCCGACGCCCGACGCGCGGCAGGTCGTGGTCGCGCCCCAGTCGCGGGACCTGCACGAGCTCCGCCTCGTCGACGGGCACGGGCACCTGATCCGCACCCTCCCGACGCCCGCGTCCCTGCACCCCCACTCGCTGGTGGAAGGCCGAGACGGTCCTGGCCACCTGCTCGCGGGCGAACGGCGTCACCCGGCTGTACGCCGTGCCCCTGGACGGCAGCGCGCCCGGCCGGTCTCGGCCGACCACGGCCGCGCCAGCAGCGACCTCGGCGACATCGACGCACGCCGACTCGGCGGTACGACGTACCTCGAGGCCTCCGGCCCGTGCGGCGTCGTGTTCCTCGCCCGCCAGCACGCCGACGGCACCGCCACCCGCGTCCGGGTCCCCGACAGCCAGGGCAACGTGTACCTGATCGGCCGGCGCGGCCACCGGCTCGTGCTCCAGACCGGCGTCTCCTGCGACGGCGGCGCCGCCCGTGACGCGATCACCCACTTCGACCCGGCGACCCGCGACAACAAGGTCGTTGCCGAGCTGCCGCTGAACGAGTCCTACACCACGATCCTGGCCTTCGGGGAGCGGCGAACGACCTTCGGCTGAGGGCGGCTGACGGGTCAGCTGAGGCCCGGTGCCCGGGTCACGGTCGCGCCCGGCGGCGCTCTACAGTGGCCGATGGCCGGACCCCGCGTCCCGGCCGTCACCGTCACCAGCCGACGAGGAGTCACACCATGGGTCGCTTCGACGGGCGCGTCGCCGTCGTCACCGGAGCCGCACGAGGGATCGGGTTCGCCATCGCCAACCGGTTCGCCGAGGAGGGCGCCTCCGTGGCGGTCCTCGACCTCGACGCGGAGCAGGCCTCCGAGGCAGCCGGCAGCCTGCCGCTCACCGAGGGTGCGAGCTCGGTCGGCCTCGCCTGCGACGTCAGTGACGCCGCGTCGGTGCAGAGCGCCGTCGACCGGGTCGCCGCCGAGCTCGGTGGCCTCCACATCCTGGTCAACAACGCCGGGGTCACCCGCGACAACCTGCTGTTCAAGATGAGCGACGACGACTGGGACATCGTGATCGGGGTCCACCTGCGTGGCGCCTTCCTGATGACCCGGGCGGCCCAGAAGCACTTCGTGGAGCAGAAGTACGGCAAGGTCGTCTGCCTCTCCAGCGTCTCCGCGCTCGGCAACCGCGGGCAGGCCAACTACTCCGCCGCCAAGATGGGGATCCAGGGGTTCGTCCGCACGCTCGGCATCGAGCTCGGCCCGTTCGGCGTCAACGCCAACGCGATCGCCCCGGGTTTCATCGCCACCGACATGACCGACGCCACGGCCGCCCGGGTCGGCATGCCGGTCGAGGAGTTCCGCAAGGCCGCCGCCGACCGCAACCCGGTCCGCCGCGTCGGCTACCCCGAGGACATCGCGGCCGCCGCGGCGTTCCTGTGCAGCGACGAGGCGTCGTACATCACCGGTCAGACGCTCTACGTCGACGGGGGCGCCAAGCTTGTCTGAGCCGCAGGTGCGCCAGCTCGGCCGGACGCCGGGCATGAAGCCGATCCACGCGCGTGGTGGCCGGCGTGCTCGTGCTGGTCTGGATCGGCGTGCTGGCCTTCGTGCTCACCCACGGCAAGGACCAGGGGTCCGGGGTGGACGTCTACTCCGAGCTGCCGCCGGGCTTCACCGCGGCCCTGCAGACCAAGGGCGTGACGTTCAGCGGCCTGTCGCCGGTCGACGGCGCGACCGTGCAGCAGGTGCTCTCCCACGCCACCACCGACGTGGCGGCGGCGAGCGGGGCGGACCCGATCGTGCTCCGCACCGCGTTCACGCGACTCGGCCCAGGGTGCGAACTTCCAGGACCGGGCGGCCCTGATGGTGGTCGTCCCCGCAGTCGCAGGCGTCCAGCGGATCGGTCCACGTCGCCTTCCTCGACCCCACGACGTACACCACGCTGACCTCGGTGACCTACGCCGACGCCGGCTGACCGGGGTGACGATGGTCACGTCCACGGCGTGGCCAACCCGAACAGGTTGGGATCGTCCTTCACACTGGTGCGGACCCGTGGTCCCAGCCCCGATGGAGTTCCCTGTGCGACGCGTTGCCCTGACCCTGTCCGCCCTCACCGCGACCAGCCTGCTGCTGAGCGCCTGTGGCGGCTCGTCCAGCTCGACTCCCGCTGCTGACCCGCAGCAGGTCGTGGGCGGCACAGACGATCACCCAGTTCTGGCCTCTGACCGGCCTTCAGGTCCCGTCCAACAAGACCTCCGCGCTCGACCACCCGGTACTCGTGGCGAAGATGGACAACACCGTCTCCAGCCAGCCGCAGGTCGGCCTGAGCAAGGCCGACCTGGTCGTCGAGGAGCTGGTCGAGGGCGGCCTGACCCGTCTCGCCGCGTTCTACTACTCCGACATCCCGACCAACGTCGGGCCGATCCGGTCGATGCGCGCCAGCGACATCCCCGTGGTCTCGCCGGTCCACGCCTCGATGGTGACCAGCGGCGCCGCGAACCGGACGATCGCGCTGATCAAGGCCGCCGGCATCCCGTTCTACACCGAGGGCTCGAAGGGCTTCTACCGCTCCACGCAGCGCCCCAGCCCCTACAACCTGATCGCGCACCTCAACGAGGTCGCGACGAGCGCCAAGGCGAAGCCCGCGACGCCGCCGGACTACCTGACCTGGGGCTCCGACAAGGACCTGCCCAAGGGCATCAAGGTGACCACGATCGGTGCGCAGTTCTCCGGCGGCCACACCACCCAGTGGCAGTTCACCAACGGGAGCTACCACAACCTGAACAGCAACGCTCCCGGCGGCGACCAGTTCCCCGCGACCAACGTGCTGGTGCTCCGGGTCAAGGAGGGCGACGCCGGCTACCTCGACCCGGCCGGCAACCACGTGCCCAAGACGCTCCTCGTCGGCAAGGGCAACGCGCTGCTCTTCCACAACGGCCGGATGGTCGCTGCGAACTGGGAGAAGGGCAAGGCGCCCGACTCGCAGATCAAGCTGACCACCAAGAAGGGCGACGCGCTCAAGGTGCCCGCCGGTCACACGTGGATCGAGCTGGTCCCGGTCGACGGCGGCAACGTCACCTTCAAGAAGTAGGCACGGCCGGCACCGACGGCATCTCCGCGCCCTGGTCGGCCAGCGCGCGGAGGCCGGCCAGGATGAAACCGATCGCCAGCTCCACCCGCTCGGCCGCGGCGTCGGGGTCGTCGGCGCGCGACACGCTGGCGCCCGACGACGACATCGCGCCGAAGAAGATCCTGGCGAAGGTGTGCTCCATCTCGTCGTCCAGCGACCACGCTGCCGGAGTTGAGCACCGCCCGCACGGTGTCGAGGACGTAGGCGAACGTCGAGCGCTCCTCCTGCTCACGGAAGCGCTCGTAGCCGAGCACCGACGGGCCGTCCTGGATCACGATCCGGCTGTACGACGGCTGCCGCACCACCTCGAGGAAGGCCCGGAGCCCCGAGAGCGCCTTGTCCCACGGGTCCTGGTCACCGGTCAGCGCGTCCTGGATCGACTGCGCGCCGGCGGACTCGACCCGCTCGAAGACCGCCTCGAAGAGCGCCTGCTTGCCGGAGTAGTGGTGGTAGAGCGCACCCTTGGTGACGTCGGCCCCGGCCACGATCGCGTCGAGCGAGGTCGCGGCGTACCCGTGCTCGGTGAAGAGGCGCTCGGCGACGTCGACCAGCGCACGGCGCGTCGAGGCGGAGTACTCCGCGCGCCGGCTCGTCCCCGGCACGTGGGGGACCTTGCCGACGAGGCGTCCCCGAGCGCTCTTGGTCACCCGCCGCAGTCTAGGGGTCGGCACCGGTCGAGACGCGGTGCCGAACGACCGCCTCAGCGAACGCTGAGGAGTCTCTAGGTAATACCTAGGTGTCCGTGCTACAACAGTTCGGCCTGGACCAACCTCGACTTCGACTACTGGGAGCGTGCATGCGATCTGTGATCCGCCGGACCGTGGCCACTGCTGTCCTCGTCTGCGCGATGGCGCCGCTCACCGCGTGCGGCAGCAACGACGACAAGACGATCACCGTGCTGGCCGCATCCTCCCTCACGGGAACCTTCACCGACCTGGCCGCCCAGTTCGAGAAGGACCATCCAGGGGTGAAGGTCAAGCTCGCCTTCGACTCATCGGCCACCCTGGCCCAGCAAGCCGCGGGCGGCGCTCCGGCCGACGTCCTGGCCACCGCAGACACCACCACCATGGACAGCGCGAAGTCGGTGTTGGCGTCGCCGCCTCAGAACTTCGCGACCAACCTGATGGTCCTGGTGACCCCGAGTGACAACCCCCAGGGCATCACGAAGTTCGCCGACCTCGACTCCGGGGGCGTCACGTACGTCGTGTGCGTCGACACCGCGCCTTGCGGCAAGGTCGCCGCCGCGCTGCTCGAGCAGGACCACATCACGACCAAGCCGGCGAGCACCGAGGTCGACGTGAAGAGCGTTCTTGCCAAGGTGACCGAGGGCGAGGCGGACGCCGGGATCGTCTACACGACCGACGCCGTGTCGGCGGGTGACGCCGTCAAGACGATTCCGATCCCTGGCACGTCCAAGCAGACCACGACGTACCCGATCGCTACGCTCGAGCAATCCAAGCAGTCGGCCCTCGCGCAGGACTTCGTCGACCTGGTGATGTCCAGCCAGGGCCAACGAGTCCTCCAGGACGCCGGCTTCGGCGCGCCGTGAGATGACCGCGCGAGCCACCGAGCAACGACCGAGGCGCGCAGGGCGGTCGACATCTGGCGCCACTCAGGGCTCCCTGGGTCGAACGCCGGCGGTCCTGCTCGTCCCCGCGGTGCTCGCGGCGGCCCTGCTGGTGGTGCCGACCGTCAGCTTGATCGTGCAGACCCCGTGGGGCGACTTCGTCAGCCAGGTGACCTCGACCTCCGTGCTGCAGGCGCTCTGGCTCACGGCACTGGCCTCGGTGGCCACGGTCATCGCCTGCGTGCTGCTCGGGACGCCACTGGCCTGGCTGTTGGCTCGGATCGAGTTCCCGGGACGTTCTGTGGTGCGCGCGGCGGTGATCGTTCCCCTGGTGCTTCCGCCGGTCGTAGCGGGCGTCGCCTTGATCACGGCGCTCGGTCGGACCGGCCTGATCGGGCGGTGGCTCTACGAGTGGTTCGGCTTGACGCTGCCCTTCACCACCGCCGCCGTGGTGATCGCCCACACGTTCGTGTCGATCCCGTTCTACATCCTCAGCGTGGAGGGTGCCCTGCGAGCCGCCGGGGACGAGCTCGACCTGGTCGCCGCCACCCTCGGCGCCAACCGCTGGACGACGTTCCGCCGTGTGTCCCTACCGCTGGCCTTCCCGGGCGTGGTCGCGGGTGCCGCCCTTGCCTGGGCGCGGTCGCTCGGCGAGTTCGGCGCCACCATCACCTTCGCAGGCAACTACCCTGGGACCACACAGACCATGCCTTCGAAGATCTATACGGCGCTGCAGTCGCAGCCCGACGTCGCCCGCACGCTGAGCATGATCCTCCTCGTCGTGTCCGTCGGTGTGCTCGCATTGCTCCGCAACCGCTGGCTGACCCGTCCGTGAGCGGACTGCGGGCGAGGCTCGTCGTACCGGGTCGTCTCGATGTCACCCTCAGTGCCGCGCCGGGAGAGGTTGTGGCCGTGATCGGCCCCAACGGAGCCGGCAAGTCGACCCTGCTCTCTGCGCTCGCCGGGCTGGTGCCGGCCGAGGGTGAGGTGACCGTCGACGGCGAGTCGTGGACCGACCCGCCGCTCAGCGTGCAGGACCGTCGGGTCGGGCTCGTGTTCCAGGCAGGTCTGCTCTTTCCTCACCTCTCGGCGCTCGACAACGTCGCATTCGGTCCCAGGTCGCGCGGGGTCGACCGAACGGCCGCGGATGCGCTGGCTCGGTCGTGGCTCGAGCGGTTCGGCATCGCGGACCTCGCCACACGCCGTCCGCGCGAGCTCTCAGGCGGTCAGGCGCAGCGCGTCGCGATCGCCCGGGCCCTGGCCGGTCAGCCCGGGCTACTGCTGATGGACGAACCGTTCAGTGGTCTCGACGCCGGGGTGGCCACGAGCCTGAGACTCGAGCTCGCCCGTCACCTTGCGGCGTATGACGGGGTGTGCCTGCTCGTGACCCACGAGGCGATCGACGCGTTCACCCTGGCCGACCGGGTCCTGGTGCTCGATGACGGGCGGATCGTCCAGAGCGGGAGCCCGCGCGACGTGGCGGCCAGACCTCGTACCGAGCACGTCGCCCGCCTGGTCGGCCTCAACGTGCTGCGCGACGAGGACGACTTCCTGGCGTTCGGGCCGGAAGTCGTCACCGTGTCCCGCAACGAGCCGGAGGGGTCGACACGCCATCGCTGGCGAGGCTCGATTGCCCAGGTGGCGGTCCACGGCACGTCGGTGCGGCTGCTGGTGACGGGTGAGCGAGATGTGCTGGCGGATGTCACGCCGGAAGCCGTCCGCGAGCTCGATCTCGAGCCGGGACGTGAGGTCTGGGTGTCGGTGAAGGAGTCCGCGATCAGCCGCTACTCGGCGGCGCAGTCGGATAGTCGCGCGAGCTCCCGACCTGAGCACGGCCCGCCCCTATGCTGAACGGGTGGTCGACTACCTGCGGATCGGTGAGGTGGCCCAACGGATCGGGGTCAGCGTCGACACCCTGCGCCGGTGGGAGGCGGAGGGCCGGATCACCTTCGAGCGCCGCGGCAACCAGCGAGTGCTCCCCGCCGGAGAGCTGGCCGGCCTTCTTGAGCTCGCTCGCCGGGAGCGACAAGACCTCCAGTGCCCGCAACCGGTTCACCGGCATCGTCACCGCCGTCGAGCGGGACGGTGTGATGGCCAAGGTGGAGCTGGCCTGCGGCGACTACCGAGTGGTGTCGCTGATGAGCCGCGAGGCGGCCGACGACATGGGCTTGCAGCCCGGCGTCCCCGCCACGGCCGTGGTGAAGTCGACGAGTGTGATGGTCGAGATCGAGCGAGCACGCTAGGACACGACGAAGTCGGGGCCGAGCCAGGACGCTAGGACACGACGAAGTCGGGGCCGAGCGCCGCAGCGAGCGCCACAGCGAGCTTGCTCGCAAGGCGGCCTGACAGTCGTTGCCTGCTCGACCCTCTCTTGCGAAGTGCGACCGCCTTCACATACCGTGAGTACGTACCCACGGTATGTGCATTCCGGCGAGGACGCTCCTCGCCGGAGGCACCGCACGAGAGGAGATGGCCATGACCTGGACCACCTTCCATCACCGCGGAGAGGTGCTCCGCGCCGTCACCCAGACCGCCGACGCACGCCGGGACGGCGTGCTGCCGATGGACGTGACCGGCGTCCGCGAGACCTTCGGCGACGAGCTCACCCTGCTCGGCGCGCTCCAGCTGCGCTGGCACACCCGCCTGGCCGGCCACCTCGAGCGCGCCCTGCTCGACCACCCCACCGACCTCGAGCAGGCCGCCATCGACGGATGGCACGCGACGGCCGACGACCTGCCGGGCACCCGGCTGGTGCTCGATCACTACCGGGCCCGACCGCTCGACGAAGCGATGGCCTCCGCGCTCGCGATCTCGGCCGCCAAGGAGCGGGTGCTGATGGCCGCGATGGCCGGCCGCGCCGGCGCTCGGACCGAGGACACCGTCGCGACCGGTCTCGAGCTCGAGCAGCGCGCACGGCTCACCCATCGGCCGACCCCGACACCCCCGGGACCGCGCCGGCTGTTCGGCCGGATCAGGGCGCACGTCGCGGCCTGACGACCACTCGGAGGGCCGCCGCTCACCGACGGCCACCGGTCCCGGCACCCTCCCGCCGGACCGGGGCCGTCGTTCGTCTTCCGGCGGCGCCCTCCGGCGGGCATGCTGGTCACATGTCGGAGATCCAGGCGGGGATGCTGCTCCTTGCCTCGCCCGAGCTCCTCGACCCCAACTTCGCCGACACCGTGGTCCTGCTCCTCGACGCCGACGAGGACGGCGCGATGGGCGTGGTCCTCAACCGCCCGTCGCCGGTACCGGTGGTCTCGGTGCTCGCCGACTGGGGCGACATCGTGGCCGAGCCCGAGGTGCTGTTCCGCGGGGGGCCGGTCTCGCCCGAGGGCGCGCTGGCCGTGGCGCTCGTGCGCGACCCCGACGAGGTGCCCCTGGGCGTCCGGCCGGTGACGGACCGCCTCGCCATCGTCGACCTCGACGGCGAGGTGACCGACCTCGACGCCGCGGTCGACGGCGTCCGGATCTTCGCGGGGTACGCCGGTTGGGGGGCCGGCCAGCTCGAGGGCGAGATCGCCGGCGGCGACTGGTACGTCGTACCCGCGCTGCCGCCGGACGCCTTCCGGGCAGACCCCACGGAGCTGTGGCGCGACGTGATGCGCCGCCAGCCGGGCGAGCTCGCCTGGCACGTCAACAGGCCCATCGACCCTGAGCTCAACTGACGCGCCGCTGACGTAGGCTGGCGCGGTGCCTCAGATCGGATTCGTGACCGAGACCGCCGTCGACGAACGCGTCGACGAGCGCACCGTCCCGACCGACGAGGGCGACCACGAGCGCTTCAGCCACTTCGTCGACAAGCACAAGCTGACCGAGGCCATGGTCATGGGCACCCCGGTGGTCGCGTTGTGCGGCAAGGTGTGGGTGCCGAGCCGCGCCCCCGAGAAGTTCCCGGTCTGTCCTGACTGCAAGGAGATCTGGGAGTCGATGAAGCCCGGCGGCGACGGGGACGGGGCCGAGTGACCGGACGGCCACCTCCAGGTCCCGCCGTCCCTCCGACTCCCGTGCTCACTCCGGCGTGGCCGGAGCGCGCGGCATGGGGAACGGCGCCACTGCTTCGTGCCTGGCAGACGGCGGCGCTCACCGACTACGTCGAGCGTGCGCCCCGCGACTACCTCGCGGTCGCGACGCCCGGCGCGGGCAAGACGACCTTCGCGCTGTCGGCGGCCGCCGAGCTCCTGGGCCGCCGGATCGTGGACCGGATCATCGTGGTGGCTCCGACCGAGCACCTCAAGCTCCAGTGGGCCGAGGCCGCGGCGAGAGCCGGCGTACCCCTCGATCCGACGTACTCCGCCGGGTCGGGCAAGACGTCCGCGGACTACGTCGGGGTCGCGGTGACGTACGCCGGGGTGGCGGTGAACCCGCTGGCGATGCGGATCCGGACCGAGCGCTTCAAGACGCTGGTGATCCTCGACGAGGTGCACCACGCAGGTGACGCGCTGTCGTGGGGCGAGGCGGTCCGCGAGTCCTTCGAGCCGGCGACGCGGCGGCTGGCGCTGACCGGTACGCCGTTCCGCTCCGACATCAACCCGATCCCGTTCGTCACCTACGCTCCCGGCGCCGACGGGGTCCCGCGCTCGGTCGCCGACTTCACCTACGGCTACGGGCACGCGCTCGCCGACCATGTCGTGCGCCCGGTGCTCTTCATGGCGTACTCCGGCGACCTCGCCTGGCGCACCCGCGCGGGCGACGAGGTGGCCGCGCGGCTGGGCGAGCCGATGACCAAGGACCTCGGCGCGCAGGCGTTGCGCACGGCGCTCGCCCCGGCGGGGGAGTGGATGCCGTCGGTGCTGGCCGCCGCCGACCGCCGGCTGACCGAGGTACGCCGGCACGTCCCCGACGCGGGTGGTCTCGTGATCGCCACCGACCAGGACTCCGCCCGTGCGTATGCGGCGCTGCTGAAGAAGATCACCGGTGAGTCGCCGACCGTGGTGCTCTCCGACGAGAAGGCGGCGTCGAAGAAGATCTCTGCGTTCACCGACTCCGACGACCGCTGGATGGTGGCGGTGCGGATGGTCAGCGAGGGGGTCGACGTACCCCGGCTCGCGGTGGGCGTCTATGCGACCGCGATCTCCACCCCGCTCTTCTTCGCCCAGGCGGTGGGTCGCTTCGTGCGGGCCCGGGCGCGCGGGGAGACCGCATCGGTGTTCCTGCCGTCGGTGCCCCACCTGCTCGGCCTCGCCGCCGAGATGGAGGTCGAGCGCGACCACGTGCTCGGGCGACGGATCACCGACGAGAGCGACCTCTTCGCCGCCGAGCAGGACCTCCTCGACCGCGCCAACGCCGACGTCGGCGCGTCCGACGAGCTCGAGGGCACCTGGCAGGCGCTCGGCTCGCAGGCCCGCTTCGACCGCGTGGTCTACGACGGCGGGGAGTTCGGTCACGCGGGCGAGGTGCACGTGGGGTCGGAGGAGGAGATGGACTTCCTCGGCATCCCCGGGCTGCTGGAGCCCGACCAGGTGCGCGAGCTGCTGCACCACCGCCAGCGTTCGCGTCGTACGCCGGCCGCGGACGCGCCCGCCGAGCGCGAGGTCTCCACCCACGAGCAGCTGGCCATCCTGCGCCGCGAGCTCAACGGCCTCGTCTCCGCCTGGCACCACCGCACGGGCCAGGCCCACGGCGTCACCCACTCGGCGCTCCGCAAGGAGCTCGGCGGGCCCGCCGCCGCGATCGCCAACTCCGAGCAGCTCCACGCCCGGATCAACCGTCTCCGCGAGTGGGCGTCGCGTTCTACGGGTTAGCCGGCGGGCTCGAAGGCCCGGGCGCCGGCGGCGGGACGGGGGGCGATGTCGCGCGGACGCTCGACCCGATGACCCTGCGCGCAACGCACCTCGGCGTGCACCGGGTCTCCGCAGTCGCGATGGGTGAACGCGACCGGGGGGCCCTCCGGGTCGGCGAGGTAGCGGTCGCCCCAGTCGGCGATCGCCACCAGGACGGGGTAGAGGTCGAACCCCTTCTCGGTCAGCCGGTACTCGTGCCGCGCGCGCTCGCCGGGGTCCTGGTAGGGCTCACGCCGGAGGACACCCTGCTCGACGAGGAGCGCGAGCCGGTTGCTCAGCACCTGCCGAGGGATGCCGCTGTGGCGCTTGATGTCGTCGAAGCGACGTACGCCGTTGAAGACCTCGCGCAGGACGACGAACGTCCAGCGCTCGCCGAGGATCGCCATCGTGCGCCCGACCGTGCAGTTCTCGGTGGACCAGGCCAGCGCGGACGGGGAGGGGCTCATGTGCCGTACCCTAAGTCTTGTTGACAGACCCAGCAAGGGTTTGCGAGGCTGCGTCCATGACCGAGACCCAGAGCGTGCAGGACCTCTCGACCCTGGACGGCTTCGAGCAGCTCCAGGCGATCTTCGACGGCCGGCTGCCGGGCGCGCCGATCGCGGAGACCCTGGGTCTCGACGGGTTCGGCGGCGAGCGCGGCGCGATCCACGTGGGCCTCGTGCCGCAACCGCGCCACTACAACCCGATCGGCTCGGTGCACGGTGGGGTGCTCGCCACGCTGCTCGACACCGCGACCGGTTGCTCGGTGCACTCGACCCTGGCGCCGGGCGAGCTCTACACCTCGCTCGACCTCACCGTGAAGTTCCTCCGTCCCGTGACCGTCGAGTCCGGCCGCCTGCGCTGCGAGGGCTCGGTCCTGCAGCGCGGACGTCGTACGGCGCTCGCCCAGGCGCAGCTCTACGACGCCGAGGGACGGCTGGTCGCGCACGCGACGTCCACCTGCATGATCTTCAGCTGACTATCCCGAGTGGGCCAGCGGCAGGACCCGGTAGGGGATCTGGGTGGCCAGGGCGATCACCGTGGAGGACCGGACGATGGCGGGGTCCTGGAGCACCAGGTCGATCACCCGCTGCAGGTCGGAGTTGGAGCGCGCGACGACCCGGGCCCACAGGTCGCCGGCGCCGGTGATGGTGTGGGCCTCGAGGACCTCGGGGATGGTGGCCAGATGGCGCGCCACGGCGTCGTGACCGCCGAGCGCTGCGTCCTCCTGCCGGATCTCGAGAGTCAGGAACGCCGTCACCGGGAAGCCGAGCGCCTCGGGTGAGAGCTCCGGGCCCCAACCGGTGATCACGCCGGTCGAGATCAGCTTGTCGAGCCGCGCCTGCGCGGTGCCGCGGGCGACACCGAGCTCGCGCGAGGCCTGGAGCACCCCGATCCGCGGGTCGGCGGCGAACAGGGCGAGCAACCTGCGGTCGAGATCGTCCATGACGGCTCCTGAGGCTGGGCAATGTGTACGACGAATCGGCGTACTGTTGCGCAGGTTGTCAGCGTTGGGCAAGGTGACGCCCATGACCACGACCCATGAGACCCCCTCCACCGGCGGCGCGCTGACCGCCGACGAGCTCAAGGCCGACCTCACCCTCGAGCAGCTCAAGCAGCTCGTGGGGCTGGTGGAGTACGACGCGAGCCGGGACCCGTTCCCGGTCACCGGGATGGACTACGTCGGCTTCGTGGTCGGCAACGCGACCCAGACCGCGCAGTTCTACCAGCTCGCCCTCGGGATGGACCTCGAGGCGTACTCCGGCCCCGAGACCGGCAGCCGCGACAGCAAGTCCTACGTCCTCCGCTCCGGCAGCGCCCGCTTCGTGTTCACCGGCGGCGTCACGACCGGCAGCCCGGCCCTCGACCACCATCGCAAGCACGGCGACGGTGTCGTCGACATCGCGATCGAGGTGCCTGACGTCGACCAGTGCATCGACCACGCGCGGGCCATGGGCGCCACCATCCTCGACGAGCCGCACGACGTCACCGACGAGCACGGCACCGTCCGGCTCGCCGCGATCGCGACGTACGGCGAGACCCGTCACACCCTCGTCGACCGCTCGCGGTACGACGGCCCGTTCCTGCCCGGCTTCGTCTCCGACACCACCAAGGTGGTGCGTCGTGAGGGCCACCCCAAGCGGCTGTTCCAGGCCGTCGACCACTGCGTCGGCAACGTCGAGCTCGGCCGGATGGACGAGTGGGTGGAGTTCTACAACAAGGTCATGGGCTTCACGAACATGGCGGAGTTCATCGGCGACGACATCGCCACCGACTACTCCGCACTGATGTCGAAGGTCGTCGCGAGCGGCAACCACCGCGTGAAGTTCCCGCTCAACGAGCCCGCGATCGCCAAGAAGAAGTCGCAGATCGACGAGTACCTCGAGTTCTACGACGGCGCCGGCTGCCAGCACATCGCCCTCGCCACCGGCGACATCCTCCGCACCGTCGACCTGCTGCGCGACAACGGCATCGAGTTCCTCGACACCCCCGACACCTACTACGACGACGCCGAGCTCCGGGCCCGGATCGGCGAGGTGCGGGTGCCGATCGAGGAGCTGAAGAAGCGCAAGATCCTGGTCGACCGCGACGAGGACGGCTACCTGCTCCAGATCTTCACCAAGCCGATGGGCGACCGGCCGACGGTCTTCTACGAGTTCATCGAGCGGCACGGCTCCCTCGGTTTCGGCAAGGGCAACTTCAAGGCCCTCTTCGAGTCCATCGAGCGCGAGCAGGAGCTGCGCGGCAACCTCTGAGCCCCTGCCGACGGGCTGTGCGAGTCGCCCGAGACGCCGAGTCGGCGCGTGACGACTCGGCGTGTTTTCGCTGCCCCTTTGCGCCGACTCGGCGTGATTCTGCTGCCCCTTTGCGCCGACTCGGCGGTCAGGATCCCCCCGATGACGACCTCGCCGCCCTTCATCACGAAGGAGCACGTCCTCGAGCAGGCGTACGTCGGACGTCGGGTCGCCGGCGACCGCGACCAGGTCGGCGTACAGGCCGGGCTCGACCCGGCCGATCCGGTCCGACCACCCCATCAGCTCGGCTGCGTGGACGGTGGCCGACCTGATCGCCTCGACGGGCGTCTGGCCGTGCCGGACGTGGTAGGCGAACTGGCGGGCGTTCTGGCCGTGCGGGTAGATGCCGCTGTCGGTGCCGTAGGCGATCCGGACGCCGGCGGCGACGCACTTCTCGAAGGCGGCGCGCTGGGTGAGGGTGGTCTCGTCGTTCTTGCGCAGCACGTCGGCCTTCCAGCCGTGCTGCCGTCCGAACTCGGCGATGTGGTCGCCGCCGTAGATGTCGGCGACCAGCCAGGTGCGCGACTCGGCCATCATCGCGACGCCTTCGTCGTCCATCAGGGACCCGTGCTCGATCGAGTGCACCCCGGCCCGGACCGCCCGCTTGATCCCCTCGGCGCCGTGTGCGTGGGCCGCCACGTGCGCGCCGTGCAGTCCGGCCTCCTCGACGGCGGCCCGGATCTGGGCCTCGCTCAGCTCGGGCACCCCGGGGTCCGACCGGTCGGACATCACCGCTCCGGTGGCGATCAGCTTGATCAGGTCGGCACCGCCGTACAGGATCCGACGTACCGCGCGGGTCACGTCGTCGACGGTGTCGACCACGCCCACCCGCAGCTCCGCGGGCACATGCTCATCGGCGTCGGGCGCGAGACCGCTGATGTCGCCCCCGCCGCCACGGCACCCGATGAAGGCGCCGGCCACCATCATCCGCGGACCCGGCGTCCAGCCTGCGTCGATCGCGTCGCGCAGCGCGACGTCGACGAAGGCGCGGTAGTTGCCGACGTCGCGCACGCTGGTGAACCCGGCGCGCAGCGTCGCGCGTGCGTTGCGCACGCCGGTCATCGCCTCCTGCGCGCCGGTGCGCGTGAGCAGCTCGGTGTAGCCCTGCCCGCTGTCGATCTCGCCCACGAGGTGGGCGTGACAGTCGACCAGGCCGGGCAGCAGCGTCGCGCCCGGCAGGTCGAGGACGTGGCGTCGGTGGGCGCGTCGTGCGCGGCCACGACGGCGGCGATCCGGTCACCCTCGACCACGACGGCGCGGTTCGTGAGCAGGTCGCCGGTCGACGACGTCGAGCAGCCGATCGGGACGGACGACGAGGGTGCCGGTCACGCCCGTCGGCTCTGGTGCTCGGGCTCCGGCACGCGCGTGGTGCCGCAGGCCGCCAGGGGCGCCCCGTCGCAGCAGTTGGCCTTCATGTGGCAGTGCGGGCACAGCCACCGGGTGGAGATGGGGTCGAACTCGACGCCGCAGTAGTCGCAGGGCACGCGAGCAGACCGTACGCCGGGCGGCCGGGGCCGCGGCGTACCCGCGCCGAGGTTTCGCGGTTGCTCGCGTGCGCGGGATGCGAGGGTGGGGGCATGAGCGTTCGGATCCACAACATCACCTTCGACTGTGCCGACGCCCGGGGCCTGGCAGCCTTCTGGTCGACGGTCACCGGCTGGCACCTCTTCTACGACGACGATCCCGAGGTCGTGGTGGCGCCGTCGTACCCCTTCGACGGCACCGGGCTCCTCTTCATCCCCGTGCCGGAGGGCAAGACGGCCAAGAACCGGCTGCACCTCGACCTCCAGCCCGAGTCGACGACCCGGGACGAGACCGTGTCCGCGGCCCTCGCCGCGGGCGCGTCGATCGTCGCCGACCACCGCCGTGACGACGGCTCGGGCTGGGTGACGATGGCCGACCCGGAGGGGAACGAGTTCTGCGTCGAGCGTTCCGCTCGCGAGCAGGGTGACCGCCGGCCGACCGCCTTCCGCCTCACCACCTGATCCAGCCGGGGGATCCAGCGGTCACGCCAGACAGAGCCCACGACGTCCGGTGTCGAGGCCAGGACGCCGGGCGGGCAGGCATCGGGGCACCGCCCGCCCGGCGTGTCTGTGGGTCCTCAGTCGAGGTCGCCGACCAGGACTGCCTCGGCCTCGTCGAGGGCGGTCTCGTGGTGGGTCGCCAGCGTGCGGGCTGACCAGGCGGGCGCCGCAGGCGAGGATCACCAGTCCGATCGCCACCATCGCCGCGCCGAACCAGAACGGCGCGTGCACGTGTACGTCAGGAGGGAGCCCGAACAGCTTGAGCGCGACGTAGGGGCCGATCGCGCCGCCGCAGAAGCGGACGAAGGAGTACGCCGCCGAGGCGACCGGCCGCTCGACGGGCGCCGCTCCCATCACGGCCTCGGTGATCAGCGTGTTGTTGTTGCCGATCAGGGCGCCGGACAGCACGATGCCGACCACCACCACGGCCTGATGGTCGGCGAACGCGGCCATCACAGCCAGGTCGAGCGCGAAGAGCGCGAGCGTGACGAGGATCGCCGGCACGGTCCCGATCGCAGCGCTGCACGATGCGGCGCGACGAACACCGACACCAGGGCCAGCAGCAGCCCCCAGCCGAAGTAGATCCAGCCGATCTGGATGATGCCCGCGCTCGGCAGCGCGAACGGGCCGGCGGCCAGGATCGTGAAGAAGCCGATGTTGTAGAAGACCGCGGTCAGGGCGATCACCAGCAGGGGCTTGTGGCGCAGGGCGCGGAACGGGTCGGCCAGCGACGTACGCCGCCCCGTCGGAGGTGTGCTCGGCAGGAAGAACGCGGTGGCGACGAGTGCGATCAGCATCAGACAGGAGACGCCGTAGAACGGGGCCCGCCAGGAGTGCTCACCGAGCACTCCGCCGACGAGCGGCCCGGAGGCGATGCCGATGCCGAGCGCGGCCTCGAACAGGATGATCGCCTGGGCGGTGCCGCCGGTCGCGGACATCACGATGGTCGCGAGCGCGGTGGCCACGAAGAGGGCGTTGCCCAGACCCCAACCGGCGCGGAAGCCGACGACGGCGCCCACGCTGTTCGACGAGCCGGCCAGCGCGGCGAACACGATGATCAGCACCAGACCCGACAGCAGCGTCCGTTTCGCGCCGATCCGGCTGGAGATCACGCCGGTCACCAGCATGGCCACGCCCATGATCGCCATGTAGCTGGTGAACATCAGCGACACCTGGCTCGGCGTCGCATCCAGTTGGACCGCGATGCTCTTGAGGATCGGGTCGACCAGCCCGATGCCCATGAACGCGATGACGCACGCGAACGCGACCGCCCACACCGCACGCGGCTGGGCGAAGAACGAGCCGGACTCGACCGGGGTGTCGTGGGCGGGGCGGACCTGCGTGGACACGGGCTTCCTTTCAGGAGGGTCGCGTTCGATCCTACATAGGAAACCTATGGACATTCCACGTGATCTCGACCACGACGCACCGAGGTGAACGACGCGCTTGGCGGGTCGCGGGTGCTCGAGCGTTGGCTAGAGCTGCTCGGCCATGACGTCGCGGAGCACCGCCACGGCCGCGGCGACGTCGTCGGCCGTGTGGCCGGTGTGCTCGAGCCGCTCGGCGACGGCGACGCCGTTCTCGCGTCGGGCGGCGACCAGACGACGATGCCCCGCCGGCGTCAGCCGCACCAACGACCGGCGGGCGTCGGTCGGGTCGCTCGCACGGGCCACCAGACCCTGCTCCTGCGAGCTGACGCACCGCGCCGGACATCGTCGGCTGCGACGAGCGGTCGAGCTCGGCCAGGGCGGTGACTCCCTGTGGGCCGACCTCGTCGAGCAGTGACAGGATCCGGATGCCGGACGGGTGTCCGACGCGGCGGCGTACGGCGCGCACCAGCCGCGCGGCGTACACGACGAGCTCGCTGCTCTGCTCCTCGAGGTCGGTCGGCATGGGCGCAGGATACCGAGACTGTCGATGGACCGAGTCGGGTCGGAACGGCAGGATGGCACGCGTGCCGACGTACATCGCCTTCCTGCGCGCCATCAACGTCGGCAAGCGGATGTTCGCCAAGAGCGCCATCGTGCAGGCGTGCGAGGACGCCGGCTGCACCGACGTCGTGACCTACATCAACACCGGCAACGTCCGGCTCACCACGAGCCTGCGGAGCCGGGTGAAGGTCGAGGGAGCGCTGGAGCAGGCGTTCGCAGCGGCGGCAGGGTTCGAGGTGCCGACCATCGTGTTCACACCGAAGGAGCTGAGCGCGGTGGCCGCCGACGCCGACGAGCTGGCCGCCGGGCACAACGGGCTGCTGTACGTCTCGCTGCTCAAGGACGCCCCCAGCGCGGCCGCGGTCAAGGAGCTCGACGGGGCCGGCAAGGGGGGCGAGCGCGCGGAGGTGCGCGGCCGGGCCGCCTACCTGCTCCTCGGGAAGGACTACCACTCGGCCAAGCTGAGCAACGCGGTGGTCGAGAAGCATCTCGGTGTGGCCACCAACCGCAACCTGAAGGTGATCCGCACGCTGGCCGAGAAGTGGGGTGACGGCGGATGACCGATCTCGGCGTGGCCCGCGACGGACGCGTGCTGACCCTGACCCTCGACCGCCCAGAGCAGCTGAACGCGCTCACCGACGAGATGTCCGACGCGCTGGCCTCCGAGCTCGAGGCGGCCGCGACGTACGACGGCGTCCGGGTCGTGGTGCTGCGGGGAGCGGGGCGCGCGTTCTGTGCGGGAGCGGACATCGCCGGGGTCGAAGGGCCGATGCAGCTCGACGTGCGCGCGCTCGACCGCGCGAACCGGATCGTCCGGGCCCTGACCCGTCTCGACAAGCCCGTCGTGGCGGCGGTGCACGGTCCTGCCGCCGGGGTCGGGTGCTCGATCGCGCTCGCCTGCGACCTGGCGGTGGCGGCCGAGTCGTCGACGTTCCTGCTGGCGTTCGCGCGGATCGGGCTGATGCCCGACGGCGGGTCGAGCTCCTCGGTGGCTGCCTCGATCGGCCGGGCCCGGGCGATGCGGATGGCCCTGCTCGCCGAACCCCTCACCGGTCGTGAAGCCCACGACGCCGGGCTGGTCAGCCACCTCGCCGACGACGACGCGTTCGAGATCGTCGTGGCCGACGTGGTCGCCCGGCTGGCTGCGGGGGCGCCGCTCGCACAGGCCGCGACCAAGCGCGCGGTCAACGCGGCCGCCTACGCTGGCCTGGACGCGGCGCTCGAGCGCGAGCGCACCGGGCAGACGCTGCTGCTGCGCACCAGCGACGCGGCGGAAGGCATGCGGGCGTTCGCCGAACGGCGGGCCCCGGACTTCGAGGGGGAGTGATGGAGCAGCTGCGCAAGGCCCTGGAGGCGAGGGATCCCGTGGCGGTCGAGGCGTTGCTGGCCGAGGACGTGGTGTTCCGGAGCCCGGCGCTCTTCAAGCCGTACGCCGGACGGGCCGCCACGATGGTCTTCCTGCGGGCGGCGATGGAGACGCTCGAGGACCTCCGCTACGTGCGGACCTTCGCCGAGGACGACGGCCGCGGTCATGTGCTGATGTTCACGGCGTCGGTCGACGGGCGCGAGCTCGAGGGCGCGGACTTCGTCTCGCTCGACGAGTCCGGGCAGGTCAGCGAGTTCCGCGTGATGATCCGGCCGATGACCGGCCTGGTCTCGGTGGCCCAGTCGATGGCACCGCTCGTCGAGGGCCCGCTGGCCGCGCTCAGCCCAGAGTGACGCCGGCGGCCCGCATCTCGTCGAGGGCGGCCGCGCTCGTCTCGGGTGCGACACCCGCGCACATCTCGGTGAGCACCCGGGTGTCGAAGCCCTCGATCCGCGCATCGAGAGCCGTCGCGCGCACGCAGTAGTCGGTGGCGAGTCCGCAGATGTCGACCCGCTCGACCCCGCGCGTGCGCAGCCAGTCCGCGAGGGCCACGCCACTCGTCGTACGCCCCTCGAACCCGGAGTAGGCAGCGGCGTGCTCGCCCTTGAGGAAGATCGCGTCGAAGGGCTGGGGGTCGAGGTTGGGGTGGAACGCCTCGCCGTCGGTGCCGACCCGGCAGTGCACCGGCCACGACTCGACGTAGTCGGGCTCGCGGGCCCAGTGGGCGCCGGGGTCGACGTGGTGGTCCTTGGTGGCGACCACGAGGTCGTACGTCGGCGCATGGTCGTCCTGGCGGGTCCAGTGGTGGAGCAGCTGGCCGATCTGGCCGGCCACCCGGGCGCCGCCGCTCACGGGCAGCGAGCCGCCCTCACAGAAGTCGTTCTGAACGTCGACGACGATCAGCGCACGCGTCATGCCCCTGAGATTATCGCCGAGCCGGCCGTCGCCGACCCGGTGGCCTGCCGGCCGTGCAACAGCAGCTCGCCGGCACGTCGCCTGACCCCGGGAGAAAACGCGGAACAATTCGGGCCAGTCAGCGCTCCGAGGGCGATTTGTTCCGCGTTTTCTGCTCGAAGGGGGCCGCTCACGATTGTTCTCCACAGGACGGTCTTCCGTCCCGGCCTGAGGACGCTGGGCCGGTCAGGCTGAGGCCGTGGTGGAAGACGAGATCCGGTGGGGACGACGACCGGGAGTGGGATGGACGCCGGTGACGTACGGCGCGCACGTGCGCGCGGACCTGGCGGGCGATCACGCGGCCAGACTCCGTGCCTGGCAGCTCGCCCTGCCGTTCTGGTCATCGTTCACAGGACTCACGGCGGCGAGGCTGCGTGGTTGGTGGCTACCCCCGATGCCGGAATGTCTGCCCCTCTTCGTGGCATCGGGCCGTGCGGATCGCATCAGCCGCCCCGGACTCGCCGTCTGTCGCCACGACGAGATCCCACGGTGGGAGCTCGTCGACGGCGTACGTGTGACGAGCTCCGGGGAGACGCTGCTCGCGTGCGCCCGCGACCTCGGACTCCTCGACGTGGTCGTGCTGGGGGACGCGGCCCTTCATGCCGGCGACGTCAGCCGCGCCGAGCTCGTGGCCGTCTCCCGACTGCGGCGACGGGGTGCGCCGCGCTTCAGGCTGGCGATCCCGCTGATGGACGGCCGGGCGGAGTCGATCTACGAAGGGCTGCTGCGGATCCTCCACCGGGTCTGTCAGGTCGCGGTCGAGCCCCAGTACGTCGTGCTCGATGAGGCAGGCGACCCAGTCGCCCGGACCGATCTCCGGATCCTCGGCACGAATCGGCTGCCCGAGTACGACGGATCGGACCACCTTTCGCGACGTCAACAGCGCCGCGATCTCCGGCGGGTCGGACGGATCTCCGATGCCGGCTTCGAACGCCGGGGCTACACCAAGGAGGATGTCCTCGTCGGGGCGTTGTCGATCCTGCGCGACGCAGATCGTGCACTCGGGCGGCCCCACGAGCCCGCGCGGATCGAGGCCTGGCACGACCTGCTGCGCGAATCGCTCTTCTCCGGAGCCGGACGACATCGGCTGATGCGACGGTTGGGGCTCGCGCAAGAAAACGCGGAACAATCGCCGCGCTGAGGCTCGGATCAGCCGATTTCTTCCGCGTTTTCTTGACCGGGGTGGTGCCGCCCAGGAAGCGGCAGCCAGGCGATGACGTCGGCGATCATCGGGTCCCAGACTCCCCACTCGTGGATGCCGGGGCGCAGGTCGAGGGTGACCTCGAGCCCCGCAGCGGTCGCCTCGTCGGCGAAACGCTGGGTGCCGGGCAGCAACGCGTCCTCGGTGCCGCACCCCAGATACAGCGGCGGTACGCCGGACGCGTGCGGCAGGAGGGTGAAGAGGTCGTTCTCGTCGGTCACTGCACCCCCGAAGACTCGACCGAGCAGGTCGGCGCGCTCGGGCAGGAGCATCAGCGTCCGCAGGTCGATTGCACCGGAGAGCGACGCCGCGGCGGCGTACCGCTCGGGATGGGTGAGGGCGAGCTTGAGGGCGCCGTACCCGCCCATGGACAGGCCGGCCACGTAGGTCTCCTCGGGCAGGTCGGTGACCCGGAGGAACTCGTGGACGATGCCGGGTAGCTCCTCGGAGACGAAGTCCCAGTAGCGATGGCCCTGCGCCTCGTTGGTGTAGAAGCTGCGGTGCACGGCTGGCATCACGACCGCGAGCCCGGCCTGCTCGGCGTACCGGCAGATGGCGGTGTAACGGTGCCAGCCGCTGTGGTCGTCGGAGAGACCGTGCAACAGGTAGAGCAGGGGTGGCGGCGCGTCCGAACGACCGCCGGTGACTCCGATCTGCTCCTCGGTCTGCTGGGGCAGCACCACGGTCATCGACGTGCCCACCTCGAGCGCGTCGGAGAAGAAGTCGCAGGTCAACAGGGCCATGGTGTCCTCACACGTGGATCGTCGGGATGACGGGCTCGCCGCGCGACATCTGCTGGGCCGCCTGCGGGAGCTCGGCACGCGCCGCGACGTGACGGGCTCGAGACTCGTCGAGGGTCTCGCGGCCGATGACCTCGCCACCGCGCACCAGCGGCACCATCAGCGGTCGGTCGTCGCCGTCGTCGGCGGGTGGCTCTCCGACCCCGACCACCTCGGCCTCGGCCACCCCATCCGGCGACCGCCGCCGCATGGCGTACTTGCGTCCCCCGAGCGAGATCTTGTCGGTGCTCCTCTTCGCGACCGAGACCATCGCGCCGTCGTCGTCTGCTCGCGACACCAGCTTGTAGACGAAGCCGCACGTCGGGTGCCCGGAGCCGGTCACCAGCTGCGTCCCCACGCCGTAGGCGTCGACCGGGGCGGACGCGAGCGCCGCGATGGCGTACTCGTCGAGGTCGCTGGTCACCACGATCCGCGTCCGCGTCGCGCCGAGGTCGTCGAGCTGGGCGCGCACCTCCCGGGCGAGCACGCCGAGGTCGCCGGAGTCGAGGCGGACCGCGCCGAGCCCCGGCCCCGCGATCTCCACCCCCGTCCGGACCGCCTCGCGGATGTCGTAGGTGTCGACCAGGAGGGTGGTGCCGACCCCGAGAGAGGAGACCTGGGCGCGAAACGCATCCGACTCCGAGTCGTGGAGCAGCGTGAAGCTGTGGGCGCTCGTGCCCGCCGTCGGCACGCCGTACCGCTGACGGGCCGCGAGGTTGGAGCTCGTCGCGAAGCCGGCGACGTACGCCGCACGGGCAGCCGCCACCGCAGCCTCCTCGTGCGTACGGCGCGACCCCATCTCGATGCAGGGCCGGTCGCCGGCCACGCTGGTCATCCGCGAGGCGGCGGACGCGATCGCGGAGTCGTGGTTGTAGATCGACAGGAGCAGGGTCTCGAGCAGGACCGCTTCGGCGAAGGTCCCCTCGACCACCAGGAGCGGCGAGTAGGGGAGGTACACCTCGCCCTCGGGGTAGCCCCAGATGTCGCCGGCGAACCGGTGGGAGGCGAGCCACTCGCGGGTGCGGTCGTCGACGACGTCCCGCAGGGTCTCGAGCGTCTCGCCGTCGAAGCGGAAGTCCTCGAGCGCGTCGAGCGCGCGCCCGACCCCCGCCACGACGCCGTACCTGCGCCCCTCCGGGAGGCGTCGCGGGAAGAGCTCGAAGACCGAGCGACGGTGTGCGGTGCCGGAGCCGAGCGCCGCCTGGAGCATCGTCAGCTCGTAGTGGTCGGTCAGCAGGGCGGTCGACGCGGGCACGGGGCCAGCGTATGGCCCCGCGTACGGCCCAGCCCTGGCCCGAGCGCAGGGCCGGCGTGTGCCGCAGCGTCGGGCCGGGAGCGTGCGGCGGCCTGTGCCACGATGTGCGGATGGCGACCACGAGCCCCGTCGAGGTCGAGCCGGACCTCACTCCTGACGAGATCACGCTCACGCAGAAGCCCTGGGTGACGATCGTCTGGAACGACCCCGTCAACCTGATGAGCTACGTGACCTACGTCTTCCGCACCTACTTCGGCTACGACCAGAAGAAGGCGGAGAAGCTGATGCTCGAGGTGCACCATGACGGGAAGTCGATGGTCAGCAACGGCTCCCGCGAGGAGATGGAGCGCGATGTGCAGGCCATGCACGAGTACGGCCTGTGGGCCACGCTCGAGAAGCAGTGAGCACCCGATGACCACCCCACCAGAGCGCTCGGGCGAGGACCCCCGATGAGCGGCTTCACCCGACACCGGCGGAGCGGGCGGATCATTGCGACCTTCTCCGGCTTCGAGGCCGACCTGCTGCGCTCGCTGGCCTCCCAGCTCGTGGAGCTGCTCCGCAACGAGGAGGCCGCTCCGCGCGAGCACGCCGATCCGCTCGAGGCCATGCTGAGCTTCGACGGCCCGACCACCGAGCCCGACGACCCGGTGCTCGCGCGCCTGTTCCCCTCGGCGTACGACGAGGACGAGGAGGCCGCCTCCGAGTTCCGGCGCTTCACCGAGGGTGCGCTTCGTGACGGCAAGGCGGTGGGCGCCGCGGTGATCATCGACACGCTCGAGGAGGCAGGTCTCCCACCCCAGCTCGGCGAGCAGCGACTCGTGATCGACGTCGAGCTGGACCAGGAGACCGCCCTGGTCTGGCTCAAGTCGTTCACCGACCTGCGCCTCGCCCTGGCCACCCGGTTGGAGGTCGAGGAAGGCGACGACGCGTATTGGGCGTCGCTGCCCGACGACGACCCGCGCGGCCAGGCCCACGACATCTACGACTGGATCGGCCTGCTCCAGGAGACCCTGGTCGAAGCCCTCGGCTGAGCGTTCCCTGTCGTCATCATCCAGCCTGGTCATGGCCGTCCGACGGCCTTGTGGTGGAGGTCCCCGCCGTGTTTGGGTGACCCTCGACATTCCCACCCCACTCGGAGGCTCCCCTGTGAAGCACCTGTCCCTCAAGCGGCCGGCGCGCACCGCCAGCGTCGCTGTCGCTTCTGCCGCGGTCACCGCCGCGCTCACCCTGCCTGGTCTCGCCCTCGCACACGAGGGTCATGGCCACGCCGCGGTCCCCGCGCCGCCGGCGGCCCCGACCAGCGCCGACCAGATCCAGAACATCGACCAGGTCAAGACCGCGATCTCGGCCTACTACGGCGACACCTCCACCACGACCCCGGCGCCCGGCGACCCGACCAAGACCTTGCACCAGTTCAGCCCGGACAGTGCCTACGCCCACGAGGTGGAGGGCATTGCCACCGACGCGGGCAAGTTCCTGGCCAAGCGCGCCCACCAGCACCACAACCAGGGGCACTTCTCCGGCAAGCCGGCGATCGTGTTCGACATCGACGACACGACCCTGAACACGTTCAGCTACGAGATCTACAGCAGCTACGTGTTCAACGGGACGACCAACGCCAACTTCGTCAACGCCGGCTCGGCCTCGGTGTTCCCGGCAGTGCCGGGCATGTTGGACCTCGAGGCGAAGGCGGAGGCCAAGGGGTACACCGTGTTCTTCCTGACCGGACGCCCCGAGACACAGCGGGCACCCACCGAGGCCAACCTGACCGACGCCGGCTTCGATTGGGACAACGCCAACGTCTTCCTGAAGGACAACACCAGCCCGTGGCTGGCGAGCTGCACACCCACGTGCACCCGGGTGCAGTACAAGTCGCTGACCCGTCAGCACATCGAGTCGCTCGGCTACGACATCGTGGCCAACCTCGGTGACCAGTTCAGCGACCTCGACGGCGGCTTCTCCGACCGGACCTTCAAGATCCCGAACCCGATGTACTTCCTGCCCTGACCCACCGCTCCGCACTCCGTGTGCCCCGGGACCCGCGCGGTCCCGGGGCACACGTCACTCCGAACCAAACCCTCGTCAGATGTCGCCGGTCGTGGGTAGCGTGCGTGGGCATGCGCCGTCCGCACGTGAACGTGGCGACCGTCCTGGTCGACCCCGGCGTGCTGCGCGACCTCGAGCTCGACCTCGCCGCGCTCGACCTGTGGGTCTGGCCGATCGCGACGACGCCCGGCTGTCCCGACGGGCCGCGGATGGCGTTCCAGGTCCGACGGCGTCTGGTCGAGGCCAAGCGCGGCGACTGGGACGACGCGGCCGACTGGTCCGCGGTGTGGATCTCCTTCGGCGACAGCTGGTACCGCGGGGCCGACCCGCTCCCGTGGTCGGCTCACGCCGCGCTGTGGGACAAGCTCGCCGAGTACGCCGACCACGTCCGCTACCGCCTCGGGCTCGGCGGGGTCCCGGTCGAGGTGGTGCGTCGGCGTACCGAGGTGTGAGTCTCGACTCCGGGTCTCGACTCCGCTCGACCACCGACCCCGGGCCGCTCGACCACCGGACCCCGGACGACCGGCCGAGGCGCGAGCGGTACGACGCTCCCCTCTACGCTTGGGAGCGTGCTCATCCTCGACCGTGCGACGTACGACGGCATCGTCGCGCACGCCAAGCGCGACCACCCCGACGAGGCCTGCGGCGTCGTCGCCGGCCCGGAGGGCAGCGACCGGCCCGAGCGCCTGGTCGAGATGGTGAACGCCGCCGGGAGCCCGACCTTCTACGAGTTCGACTCCACCGACCTGTTGCGGCTCTACCAGGACATGGACGCGCGCGATGAGGAGCCCGTCGTCGTCTACCACTCCCACACCGCCACCGAGGCCTACCCGAGCCGCACCGACATCGGCCTGGCGATGGAGCCGCGGGCGCACTACGTGCTCGTCGGCACCCGGGAGCACGGGAATAACGAGGGTCCTGTGGAGTTCAGGTCGTATCGGATCGTCGACGGCGAGGTGACAGAGGAAGAGGTCACCGTGGTCGACTCCCTGTCCGTCAGCCCGACGACTCCCTCCATCACACCAGGAGACCCAGATGCCCGTTGAGGTCCGGATCCCGACGATCCTGCGCACCTACACCGACGACCAGAAGTCCGTCCAGGCCAGCGGCAGCAGCCTGAGCGCACTGATCGACGACCTGGAGGCGAGCCACCCCGGCCTCAAGGATCGGCTGATCGAGGGCGGCGACCTCCGGCGCTTCGTCAACGTCTACGTCAACGACGAGGACGTGCGGTTCCTGGGCGGGCTCGAGGCGCCGCTCACCGACGGCGACCAGGTGGTCGTCCTGCCCGCCGTCGCCGGAGGCTGATGCACCGTCGTTCCGCCCGGCCCTAGAGTGCCGGGATGGAGACGACCTCGCCGCGACGTACCTTCGTGCTCGTCGACGGCGAGAACCTCGACGCCACCCTCGGCGGCAGCGTCCTCTCCCGCCGCCCCGAGCCCGAGGAGCGGCCGCGTTGGGAGCGGGTCCTGAAGTACGCCGAGTCGCTGTGGGGGCAGCCGGTGACCGGGCTCTTCTTCCTCAACGCCTCCGCCGGGCACATGCCGATCGGCTTCGTGCAGGCGTTGCTGGCCCTCGACTACCGACCGATCCCGCTCGCGGGCCGCGCCGACCAGAAGGTCGTCGACATCGGCATCCAGCGCACCCTGGACGCGCTGATCGGGAAGGACGCCGACGTCCTGCTCTGCAGCCACGACGCCGACTTCCTGCCCCAGGTCCAGGCGCTGCTCACCGACGACCGTCGGGTCGGGGTGATCGGGTTCCGCGAGTTCATCAGCGCCCAGCTGACCGGCGCCGGGGTCTCGCTGCACGACCTGGAGCACGACGTGAAGGCGTTCAACGTGTCCCTCCCGCGCGTGCGGATCATCTCCCTGGAGGACTTCGACCCGGAGTTCTTCCTGCGCTGATACGCCGGCCCCGTCGCTCGCCTCGGGTGACATCCTGATGGCATGCGCTTCGACGACCTGCTCAGCTCGGTCGGGGGAACCCCGCTCGTCGGGCTGCCGACGCTCTCGCCGAGCCCCGACGTACGCCTGTGGGCCAAGCTCGAGGACCGCAACCCGACCGGGTCCGTCAAGGACCGGGCCGCCCTCGCGATGGTCGAGCACGGTGAGAAGGACGGGCTGCTCCGGCCGGGCTGCACGATCCTCGAGCCGACCAGTGGCAACACCGGCATCTCCCTGGCCATGGTCGCCAAGCTGCGTGGCTACCGCCTGGTCTGCGTGATGCCGGAGAACACCTCGGCGGAGCGCAGCCAGCTGCTGCGGATGTGGGGTGCCGAGATCGTGTCGTCGCCGGCCGCGGGCGGCTCCAACGAGGCGGTCCGCGTCGCCAAGACGATCGCGGCCGAGCACCCCGACTGGGTGATGCTCTACCAGTACGGCAACCCCGCCAACGCCCTCGCCCACTTCGAGGGCACCGGTCCCGAGATCCTCGCCGACCTGCCCGACGTCACCCACTTCGTCGGTGGCCTCGGCACCACCGGCACCCTGATGGGCGTCGGCCGGTTCTTCCGCGAGCACAAGCCCGAGGTGCGGATCGTCGCCGCCGAGCCGAGGTACGGCGAGCTGGTCTACGGGCTGCGCAACCTCGATGAGGGGTTCGTCCCCGAGCTGTACGACGAGACCCTGATCGACGCGAGGTTCTCGGTCGGTCCCCGCGACGCCGTACGCCGGGTGCGCGAGCTGCTCGACGGCGAGGGCATCTTCGCCGGTATCTCGACCGGCGCGATCCTCCACGCCGCGCTCGCCCAGGCCGCCAAGTCGGTGAGCTCCGGCGACCGTGCCGACATCGCCTTCGTGGTCGCCGACGGCGGCTGGAAGTACCTCTCCACCGGCGCCTACGAGGGCACCATCGACGAGGCGGAGGACCGCCTCGAGGGGCAGCTGTGGGCATGAGCGCAGTGGCGTGGCCAGGACGAAGTCCGGGTCACGCCACGGAGCTCAGCGCCGCAGCGAGCTTGCTCGCCAGGCGCTCTTGATCGACCGAGCCCAGGGGCAAGCCGTGCTCAGTCCGACGTGTTGGCGTTGACGACCTCGCAGTCGGCGCGGATCACGTCGGTGGTGTCGATCGCCCCGAGGTAGTTGACGACGTCGTGGCCGCTGCCGCAGTCGATGACGGCGCGCGCGTTGTCGTCGGTCAGGAAGCTGAGCTCGTCGTTGCCGGCGCCCATGAAGATCTTGTCGCGACCCTGGATGGTCTCGAGCTGGTCGTTCCCGGGGCCCGCGCGGACGACGTCGTCGCCGCGGCCTCCGAAGAAGAAGTCCCCGCCCGGCCCGCCGAACAGCCGGTCGTCGCCGGGGCCGCCGTCGAGCAGGTCTCGGGACCGGTCTGCTCCGCCGCGCAGCAGGTCGTCGCCGGCCTGGCCGAACAGCCGGTCGGGTCCGCCGTGGCCCGCGATCACGTCGTCGCCCGCGTGGCCGCGGATGGTGTCGCGCTGGGAGCTGCCCTGCAGGTGGTCGTCACCGCTCGTGCCGCCGATGTGCTGAGCCAGCGCAGGTCCGGCGAGCAGCACGACCGAGGCAGCCGCGGCGGCGCTGGAGGTCAGGATCGAAGTGAGTCGCATGTCTGACCAGGAGAGCCGCTGGCGGGCGCTGATACCTGCGGCGAACGCTGCCTGTCCGTCCCACCGGCGGCGGGATACCCTGAGCCCGACCCGCCCGGCCCAGCCCTTGTGGAGTGTCAGTGCCCGACAGCAACGTCGTCGTCTTCAGCGGTTCCGCCCACCGACCTCTGGCCAAGGCCATCTGCGACGACCTCGACGTCCCGCTGTCCCCGGTGGAGATGACCCGGTTCAGCAACGACTGTCTCCAGGCCCAGCTCCAGGCCAACTGCCGGCAGCGCGACGTCTACATCGTGCAGCCCCTGGTGCCGCCGACGCAGGAGCACCTGATGGAGCTGCTGCTGATGATCGACGCGGCCCGCGGTGCCAGCGCGGCGTCCATCACCGCGGTGATCCCCTTCTACTCGTATGCGCGGTCCGACAAGAAGGACGCGTCCCGCATCTCCATCGGCGGGCGCCTGGTCGCCGACCTGCTCGCGACCGCGGGCGTGCATCGGGTGATGACGATGACGCTCCACGCGCCCCAGGTGCACGGCTTCTTCTCGGTCCCGGTCGACCAGCTCACCGCCCTCGGCATCCTGGCCGACCACTTCCTGGCGCAGGACCTCTCGGACGCGATCGTGGTCTCGCCCGACTTCGGCAACGCGAAGACCGCCACCCAGTTCTCCCGGCTCCTCGGCCTCAACGTGGCCGCCGGCAGCAAGCGCCGCCTCGCCGACGATCGCGTCGTGATCGACTCGATCGTCGGTGACGTGCAGGGCAAGCGGGCAATCGTCCTCGACGACGAGATCGCCACCGGTGGGTCGATCGTCGAGCTGCTCGACCGGCTCGCCGACACCGGCTGCACCGGCGCGGCGGTCGCCTGCACCCACGGTCTGTTCGTCGGCAAGGCGGTCGAACGGCTGCGCCAGCACCCGATGATCACCGAGGTGGTGACCACCGACACCGTGCCCGCACCCTCGGGGTGGCCGGAGCTGAAGGTGCGCAGCGTCGCCGGGCCTCTTCGCCGAGGCGATCGCCCGGGTGCACGCCGGCGAGTCGGTGAGCAGCCTCTTCGACGGCGTCGACCCGTCCTTCGGGCCGCCGCAGGCCAAGCTCTTCGAGTAGGTCTCGACTCCGCTCGACCACCGACACGATGGCGTGACATCGGTCGCGTCGGAGTGCGCTGGTCCCCTCGACCACCTACCCTGTGCGTTTGTGCCCCGACCGACCTCCGACGCGCCGATCGGCATCTTCGACTCGGGGTTCGGCGGGCTGACCGTGGCCCGGTCGGTGATCGACCAGCTGCCCTGCGAGTCGATCGTGTATCTCGGTGATACCGCTCGCCAGCCCTACGGCTCCAAGCCGATCGGCGAGGTGCGTGAGTACGCCCTCGAGTGCCTCGACCACCTGGTCGACCAGGGCGTCAAGGCCCTGGTGATCGCCTGCAACTCCGCCAGCGCGGCGATGCTCCGCGACGCACGGGAGCGGTACGACGTGCCCGTCGTCGAGGTGATCCTCCCGGCGACCCGGCGTGCGGTCGCGGCCACCCGCAACGGCCGGATCGGCGTGATCTGCACCCGGGCCACCTCCGAGTCGCTCGCCTACGACGACGCGTTCGCCGCCGCCCCCCAGATCACCCTGACGACCCGCGCCTGCCCCCGCTTCGTCGACTTCGTCGAGGACGGGGTCACCGGCGGTGAGGAGCTGCTCGCGGCCGCCCACGACTACCTGGACCCGCTGGTCGCTGCCGGGGTCGACACGCTGATCCTCGGCTGCACCCACTACCCCCTGCTCACGGGCGTGATCTCCTACGTCGTCGGTGACGACGTGACCCTCGTCAGCAGCGCCGAGGAGTGTGCCAAGGACGTCTACAAGCTGCTCGTCGGCGGCGACCTGGCGCGCTCGGGAGGCGAGCCGTCGTACTCCTTCCTCACCACCGGTGCGCCCGACGAGTTCGAGCACATCGGTCGACGCTTCCTCGGGCCAGAGCTCGCGATGGCCGCCCAGTTCGCCGGTGGGCTCTCATGAGGCTCACCGTCGTGGGCTGCTCGGGGTCCTTCGCCGGCCCCGACTCCGCGGCCAGCTGCTACCTCGTCGAGGCCGACGACCCCGACGGGCGCACCTGGCGGATCCTGCTGGACCTCGGCAGCGGGGCGCTCGGCTCGCTGCAGCGGTACGCCGACCCCGCGGCCGTCGACGCCGTGTTCCTCAGCCACCTCCACCCCGACCACTGCATGGACCTGTGCGGCTACTACGTCCTGCGCAAGTACCACCCCGGCGGTGCTCTGCCTCCGATCCCGGTCTGGGGTCCCACCGGCGTCGCCGAGCGGATGGCGCGCGCCTACGACCTCCCCGCGGAGCACGGGATGACCAGCGAGTTCGACTTCCACGAGTACGACGGGCCGGTCCCGGTCGGACCGTTCCTGGTCGAGCCCGTGCCCGTGGCGCACCCCGTGCCGGCGTACGGGCTTCGGGTGACCGCCGATGGCCGGACGCTCGCCTACACCGGCGACACCGGGCCGTGCGGCGGGCTCGACCGGCTGGCCGAGCACGCCGGGCTGCTGCTCGCGGAGGCGTCGTTCCGCGATGGCGATGAGAATCCCCACGACCTGCACCTGACCGGCCGCGAGGCCGGAGACGTAGCCGCCCGCAACGGTGTTCCACGGCTCGTGGTCACCCACGTTCCACCGTGGTACGACGTCGACGACATGCTGGCCGAGGCGAAGGCGGTGTACGACGGCGAGCTGACCGCGGCCGTGCCCGGCGCGGCGTACACCCTCGGCTGACTTCTCAGGGGCATCCCTGATGTGATTCCTGTGGCCCCATGGGGCAGGCTGTGCCCCATGATCAAGGTGGAAGGGCTCACCAGGGCCTACGGGAGTTTCATCGCAGTCGACAACATCAGCTTCGAGTGCCGGCCGGGCACGGTGACCGGCTTCCTCGGACCCAACGGCGCCGGCAAGACGACCACCATGCGCGTCATGGTCGGTCTGACCCCGGCGACGCACGGGGAGGTGACGATCGGGGGCCTGCACTACCCCCAGATCCCCAACCCGGGCCGTCACGTCGGGGTCCTGCTCGACGCCTCTGCCCAACACGCAGGGCGCACCGGGCGCGAGGTGCTCGAGATCGGCGCCCGCACGATGGGCCTCCCGAGCACGCGCGTCGACGAGATGCTCGACCTGGTGTCCCTCGACGCCAAGGAGTCCAAGCGTCGCGTCCGCAACTACTCGCTCGGCATGCGCCAGCGTCTCGGCATCGCGCACGCCCTGCTCGGCGACCCGTCCGTGCTGATCCTGGACGAGCCGGCCAACGGGCTCGACCCGGCCGGCATCCGGTGGATGCGCGGACTCCTCAAGGGGTACGCCGATCGCGGCGGCACCGTGCTGCTGTCGAGCCATCTGCTCCACGAGGTCGAGCAGATCGCCGACGAGATGATCCTGATCGGCAACGGCAAGATCGTGGCTCGCGGGACCCGCGACGAGCTGCTGAGCCAGGCCTCGGGTGGAGCCTCGACCACCCTGGTCACCGGGCTCGACAACCAGCAGCTCAGCGAGGCGCTGGCCCAGAAGGGCTTCCAGGTGCACCCGGCGGGTGCCGGGCTCCGCGTCACCGCCGAGCCGGTCGACGTGGGGCGGGTCGCCGCCGAGCTCCAGCTCGTCCTGACCGACCTCCGCGCCGGGAACGAGGGCGGCCTCGAGGACCTGTTCCTCGAGCTGACCGCCGACACCGCCCGGGAGGACGTCGGCCAGCCGGCCGTCCAGGGGCGGCCGGGATGACCGCGACCGCGCTGACCTTCGACGTCAGCTCGACCCACCGGGTGCCCTTCGGGCGCCTGGTCCGCGTCGAGCTGCGCAAGCTCGCCGACACCCGGGCCGGCCGCTGGCTCCTGATCTCCATCGTCGCCCTGACGCTGCTGGTGCTGGTCATCCAGATCGCGGTCATCCTCGGCAACGACCTCCACCCGAGCTGGGTCGACTTCCTGATCGGCATGAACACCCCGATGGGGATCCTGCTGCCGGTCCTCGGCGTCTTGTCGATCACCAGCGAGTGGAGCCAGCGCACCGCCATGGTGACCTTCACCCTCGAGCCGTCCCGGATGCGCGTGGTCGTGGCCAAGCTGGTCAGCCTGTTCATCCTGGCGGTGGTCGCGTGGGCGATCGGGATGGTGCTGGGGGCCCTGGCGAATGTGCTGTACGGCGCGTTCTCCGGCCACACGGTGGTGTGGGGAAGCGTGGGCAAGCTCATGTTCCTCTACTTCCTCAACTACGTCATCAGCATGGCCAGCGGCTTCGCCCTGGGGGCTCTCTTCCTCAACTCGCCGGCCGGGATCGTCGTGTACTTCGTCTACTCGTTCGTGCTGCCGGTGCCGTTCGCGATCGGCGCCGCCCTGATGAGCTGGTTCGATCACGTACGACCGTGGATCGACTTCGGCTTCGCCCAGCAGCCGCTCACCGACGGCTCGATGGCCGGCACCGAGTGGGCTCACCTCCTGACCTCGGGCCTGATCTGGCTCGGACTGCCGCTCGCGATCGGGCTGTGGCGGATCAACCGCACGGAGGTCAAGTGAGCACGCCAGCGAGCACCCCAGCACTCAGCTTCGACGTCACCGGTACGACGGGGATCCCGTTCGGTCGCCTGTTCGCCATCGAGCTGCGCAAGAGTGCCGACACTCGGGCCGGTCGCTGGCTGATCGGCGTCACCGTCGGCCTGGCGCTGCTGGCCAACGTGATCTTCCTGATCGTCGCGGCAACCCATCCACACGATGAGGCCTCGTTCGGCGACTTCGTCGCGGTGTCGGCGTTCGTCTCGTCGGTGCTCCTGCCGGTGCTGGGCATCATGCTCGTCACCAGCGAGTGGAGCCAGCGGACGGCGATGACGACGTTCACCCTCGAGCCGCGCCGGATGCGGATCGTGCTGGCCAAGATGCTCGCCGGCGTTGCCCTCACGGCGTTCGTGATCGTCTTCGCCCTGGTCGTGGGCGTGATCTGCAACCTGCTGCTGGGCACGATGCGTGACGCGCCGATCGACTGGACCTTCGGCTGGTCGGGCTTCTTCGGGTTCATCATCAACCAGACCTTCGCGATGCTCGGTGGCTTCGCCCTGGCCTGCCTCCTGCTCAACACCCCGGCCGCGATCGTGGTGTTCTTCGCCTACCGCTACGTCCTCCCCGGTCTGCTCGCCATCGGCTCGGCCCTCATGGAGTGGTTCTCCCACTTCGCGCCGTGGATCGACTTCCAGTCGGCGCAGGGCGAGCTGTACGACATGCCCCTGACCGGCACCCAGTGGGCTCACCTCGCGGTGAGCGGGTTCATCTGGCTCGTCGTACCCCTCGTGATCGGGCTCTGGCGGATCCGGCGAGCCGAGGTCAAGTAGGTCTCGACAGGCTCGACCACCGGTGAAGCCGCTCGACCACCGGCTTGGCTAGGGTCGGGCCATGACCTCCGCGCCCCCCGCACCCCGCAGCGACGGACGGGCCGACGACGCCCTGCGTCACGTGACGATCACCCGACACTGGCTCGACCACGCCGCCGGGTCGGTGCTGGTCGAGTTCGGCCGCACCCGCGTCCTGTGCGCCGCCTCGGCCACCGAGGGCGTGCCCCGCTGGCGGAAGGGATCCGGTCTGGGCTGGGTCACCGCCGAGTACGCGATGCTGCCCGCCGCCACGAACACCCGCTCCGACCGCGAGTCCGTGCGCGGCCGGATCGGCGGCCGCACCCACGAGATCTCCCGCCTGATCGGCCGCTCGCTGCGCGCGGTGATCGACTACCAGGCGCTGGGAGAGAACACCATCGTCCTCGACTGCGACGTGCTCCAGGCCGACGGCGGCACCCGCACGGCGGCGATCACCGGCGCGTACGTCGCACTGGCGGACGCCGTGTCCCACCTGCGGTCCAAGGGCGCGCTCAAGGGCGAGCCACTCACCGGCTCGGTGGCCGCGGTGAGCGTGGGGATCATCGACGGCGTGCCGCGCCTCGACCTGCACTACGACGACGACGTCCGCGCCGAGACCGACATGAACGTGGTGATGACCGGCGACGGACACTTCGTGGAGGTGCAGGGCACCGCCGAGGGCGCGCCGTTCGACCGTGCCGAGCTCGACACGCTGCTCGACCTCGCCGCCGACGGCTGCGTCGAGCTGACCCGCCTCCAGCGGGCGGCGCTGGAGGTCTAGTCGGTGGTCTCGACAGGCTCGACCGATGGGGACGGGCGCCGGGTCTTCCTGGCGTCCCGCAACGCCAAGAAGCTGGGCGAGATGCGGCGGATCCTCGCCGAGCACCTGCCCGACGTCGAGGTGCTCGGCCTCGACGACGTGGCGGCGTACGACGAACCCGTGGAGGACGAGCCCACCTTCGCCGGCAACGCGCTCCTGAAGGCGCGGGTGGGCCTGGCCGCCACCGGGCTGCCGACCGTCGCCGACGACAGTGGCCTGTGTGTCGACGCGCTCAACGGCATGCCCGGGGTGTTGTCGGCCCGCTGGTCCGGCGCTCCGAAGTCCGACGATCGCAACAACGCGCTGCTGCTCGACCAGCTGCACGACGTACCCGAGGAGCGGCGCGGCGCCCACTTCACGTGCGTCGTCGCCTTCTGCGCGCCTGGTGGGCCCGAGCTGGTCGTCGAGGGTCGGATGGACGGCACGGTGATCCGAGAGACGCGGGGCAGCGGCGGCTTCGGCTACGACGTGCTGTTCGAGGCGGCCGAGGAGCCGGGCCGGACCACCGCCGAGCTCGACCCGGCCGCCAAGGACGCGATCTCCCACCGGGGCCGAGCCCTGCGCGACATCGCCCCCCAGATCGCCGGTCTCCTCCGGCGTTGAGACGTCACCGACGCGTTGCCGAGGTGGAGTGCGCTCGGAGAGATTCGAACTCTCACTGGCCGCGACCTAAACGCGGTGCCTCTGCCGTTGGGCTACGAGCGCGTGCCGGGCAAGTCTAGGGTCGCGGCGGCCGGCGTCCGGCCGGCCGATCGGTCGAGGAGCGCGAACATCAGCAGCCCGGCGACGACGTACCCTCCGCCCTGCACGGCCAGCACCGGCATGATCCCGATCCGGTCGCCGAGGAGCCCGGCCGCGAGCGAGCCGAGCACGACGGTGACCGAGCCGGCCAGCATCTCCAGCGACATCACCCGGCCGCGCTCGGCGTCGCGGGTGTGGCGTTGCAGGAGGGTCTGGAACCCCACGACCGTGACCGCGCCCGGGAGGCCGACCAGCACCATGCCCACGGCGGCCGGCCACGGCGAGACCCACAGGAGCGGGTAGAGGAAGATCGCGAGGTCGACCAGTCCGAACACCATCGCACCGGCGGCGAGCATGGTCACCGGCGACCACCGGTCGTGCAGGGCGGCGACGAGGAAGCCGCCGAGGATCCCACCGATCGCCTGCACCCCGGTGATCACGCCGTAGACCTGCGCGCCACTGTGGAGGACGTGGCGGACGTACGGCGCGAACAGGGTGCCCATGATCCCCTCGCCGGCGCTGGTGATCAGCGTGAAGATGATCAGGGCCCGGACGACGGGCGTGTGCCAGGTGGCGCGGAGGCCGGCGCGCCACTCGTCCACCAGCGCCCCCAGGCGCCCGCGGACCACCTCCGCCGCCTCCCCCTCGGGAGGCTGCAGTGCCTTCCCGGACTCCCTGATCCGCGCGATCAGCACGGCCGCGACCAGGAAGGTGGCGGCATCCGCCACCGCGACCGCGGTGATGCCCCCGAGCGCCGCCGCGACGCCACCGAACCCGGATCCCAGGAGCCGCGCCAGGTTGCGTACCTGGCCGTTGAGAGCGTTCGCGGCCACCAGGTCCTCGTCCGGGACGACCCGTGGCAGGAAGGCCTGCTCGGCCGGCGCGAAGAAGACCTCCACGACCGACTCGAACGCGAGGACGACGTACACGAGCCAGATCCGGTCCGCCCCGGACACCACGAGGAGGGGGAGCAGTCCGACGGCGAGCAGGAGGTTCGTGACGACCATGGTCCGCTTGCGGTCCCACCGGTCGACGAAGACGCCTGCGACGCTGCCGACCAGGACCTGGGGCACGAACGACGACAGCAGCGTGGCGGCCGACGCGAGCGTCGACCCGGTCAGGGCGTAGACGGAGTAGGCCAGGCCGACGCCGAGCACCCAGTCGCCGCTGAGCGAGACCAGTCCGGCCGCGAGCAGCAGTCGCAGGTCGCGGTGTCGGTGGAGCAGGTGGAACGGAGCCCGGAGGTCCCACGTGGTTGACGGCATCTCCGCACCATAGCGACATCATTGTGACGTCGCAATGGTGTCGACTCAGTGTCGTGGCGCCGTCAGGTCAGTCGAGCCCGAGGTCGCGCCGGAGCTTGGCGACGTGACCGGTGGCCTTGACGTTGTACTGCGCCAGGCTGATCACGCCCTCCTCGTCGACGACGAAGGTCGAGCGGAGCACGCCCTCCACGGTCTTGCCGTAGAGCTTCTTCTCACCGAACGCGCCGTACTCCTTCATCACCGCCCGGTCGGCGTCCGAGAGCAGCGGGATCGTCAACGAGTCGCGCTCGCGGAACTTGGCCAGCTTGGCGGGGGAGTCGGGCGAGATGCCGAGGACGTCGTACCCCGCAGCCTGCAGGGAGGCGAGGGAGTCGGTGAAGTCGCAGGCCTGTTTCGTGCACCCTGGCGTCATCGCCGCCGGGTAGAAGTACACGATCACCTTGCGACCCCGGAGGCCGGACAGGGAGACCGTGGAGCCGTCATCGGCGGGCAGGGTGAAGTCGGGCGCAGGGGCGCCGGGAGAGAGTCTGGTCACGACCGAGAACCTAGTTGATAGCCTTCGCGCGTGACCCAGGAGACGAGCGCGCTCGAGGCCGAGATGGAGGCCACGCGCGAGCGCCTGGCCGGCACCATCGACCAGCTGGTCTACCGCACCAGCCCGAAGACGATCGTGCGGCGTGAGATCACCACCATCAAGGGCTACTTCGTCGACCAGACCGGCCAGCCGCGCACCACCAACATCCTCAAGGTCGCCGGCGGCATCCTCGGGCTGGTGGTCCTCTTCACGGTGGTGCGCAAGGTCGCCTCGGACTAGCCGGTACCCGTGTCCGACAAGCTGCCCATCAAGATGCTGCACGACCGGATCCTCGTGGAGGTCGACCGGGAGAGCGGCGAACGCCGTTCGTCCGGCGGCATCGTCATCCCCGCCACCGCCGGCATGGGCGCCCGCCGGCTGGTCTGGTCGCGCGTCGTCGCGGCCGGCCCGCACGCCCGCACCGTGCAGGTGGACGACCGCGTCCTGTTCGACCCGGACGACAAGGCCGAGGTCGAGGTGCAGGGCGAGACGTACGTCGTGATGCGCGAGCGCGACGTACACGCGGTCGCCGCCGACCGCCTCGGCGACGAGGCGACCGGCCTCTACCTGTAGCCGGATCTCTAGCCGGCGAGGTCGGAGCTCCAGCGCTCCTCGATGCGGCCGAACCGCCACACCGCGAGCGCGACCAGCCACGACACGACGAAGAGTCCGACGATGCCGTAGCCGGCGTAGTCGAGGGGGATGTCGGCGATGGCCGCGATCGGGCCGGAGGTGATGTGGGCCCGGTCGGCCAGCACGGTCAGCAGCTCGACGGTGCCGATGAGCAGGGCCACGGCGACCGAGATGCTGGTGATCGTGATGTTGTAGAAGACCTTGCGGACCGGGCGGGCGAAGGCCCAGCCGTAGGCGACGTTCATGAACACGCCGTCGACGGTGTCGGCCAGGCACATGCCGGCCGCGAAGAGGATCGGCAGCACCAGGATCGCGTAGAACGGCAGGTTGAACGCCGCTGCACCGCCCGCGAGGACCAGCAGCCCGACCTCGGTGGCGGTGTCGAAGCCGAGACCGAACAGCACGCCGATCGGGTAGATGTGCCACGGCTTGCGCACGCTCTTGGTGAGCCCGCCGAGGAAGCGGTTCATGAAGCCGCGCTTGTTCAGCTGCTCCTCGAGCTGGGCCTCGTCGTACTCCCCGCGGCGCATCTGCTTGAACACCCCGAGGATCCCCATCAGGACCACGAGGTTGAGGAGGCCGAGCACCCACAAGAACACGCCCGAGACCCCCGCGCCGATGATGCCGGTGGCGGAGTGCAGCGTGGAGGAGTCGTCGGCGACCGGGCCGGCGAGCGCCTTCACGCCCAGGGACAGCAGTACGGCGAGGGCGAAGACGATGGTGGAGTGGCCGAGGGAGAACCAGAAGCCGACCGACAGCGGCTTGCGGTCGGTGTCGTCGGCCAGGAGCTTGCGGGTGGTGTTGTCGACCGCTGCGATGTGGTCGGCGTCGAAGGCATGGCGCAGGCCGAAGGTGTAGGCCAGGACGCCGACGCCGACGGTGAAGACCGGGTGGTCGCCGCCGAGGGCGAAGTGCTGCGGGGTGACGAAGCCGAAGAGGATGCCGAGGCCGGCGACGTGCAGCAGCACGATGAACCCGCCCATGGCCACCAGCGAGCGCCGGTCGGCCGGACCGAGGTCGCGGCGGAAGCGGGTGAGTGCCGCCTCGGGGGCCGGCGTGGCAGTGGTCAGGGCCATGTCGGCACACTAAACGCGAACGACCCCTTGTTGCAAGTGTCTTGCAACAAGGGGTCAAGAGGTGGCGGCCAGGGCGTCGGCGGCCACCGGTACGACGGCGATCGCGACGGAGGCGTGCTCGAGCACGGCCACGGCCACGGAGCCGTCGGTGAAGCCTCCGACCAAGCCGCGCTCGTCGTGACCGACCACCACCAGGTCCATCGAGTCGGCGACCGTGAGCAGGCACCCTGCGGGGGTGCCACGGCCGAGCACGAGGGTCGTCGACACCTCGAGGTGCTGCGCCGCCAGGTCGGCCACCGACGTCGCCAGCGGGGTGCGGGCCCACTCGAGGAACTGCCCCTCGTCCGGTACGACGTGCTGCGGGACGGTGGCATCCCCGTCCCGCCCGGAGTACAGGACGGTGAGCGGCAACCCGTGTAGACGCGCGTAGCGATGGGCGAAGCGGAGCACCTGCTGCGACTCGGCCGTTCCGTCGGTGCCCACCAGCACCCCGCGCCGAGCCTCGTGGCTGTGCTGCGGGCGGATCACGACCGCCGGGCAGGAGGCGCGGTCGGCCACCTGCTCACTCGCCGAGCCCAGGACCAGGCTCAGCACGTGTCCGCGCCCGCGTGAGCCGACCACGAGCAGGGCCGCGTCGGCGGAGGCGTCGAGCAGGGCCCGACACGGGTCGACCGCGCGGACGCTCTGGTGCACGACGAGCTCGGGGTGGCGAGTCACGACGCGCGTCGTTGCGCGGGCCAGGAGTGCCCGGCCGGCAGCCTGCAGGTGATCGGGCCCGCCGACGCCGCTCCACGACGTACCGACGGCGAGCGGAGTGCCGGTGCCGTGGACCAGCAGGAGGTGACGATCCTCGAGAGCTGCCTGGTCGGCGGCCCAGTCGAGTGCGCGATCGGTGGGCTGTGCGGCGTCGACGCCGACGACGACGCATCCGGTGGGCGGGCGCGGTGTCTCCATGTCTGGACCCGACTCAGTGGGCGGTGACGGTCAGACGGCTCTGAGCCTCGGTGGCCACCCGCCGCGACCAGGCGATCGCGCGGTCGATCTCGCGGGACTCGAGCGGTCCGGAGACGTCCTTCAGCAGGAACCCCGTCGGGACGGAGACCATCGTGTGACCGTGCTCTATGAGCTCGTGCGCAGCACGACGGGACGCGCAGGCCGGGAGGTAGCGCACTCTGGTCATCCGGGTGTCGAACGTCGCCACGAGTCTCCGGTCGGAGTGGTCGAGGGTGCGGAGCCACTCACGCACGCCGATGCCCTCGGCGGCCTCGCGACCGCCCTGGCGTACGGCGTCGTGCCGGGTCACGGGTCGGCTCAGCGAGAAGCCGTGCGTCGGTGCTCCGACGACGAGCAGGTCGATTCCGGTCAGGTCCACGGCCTCGGGCTGGGAGACGTTGAACACCTTCGTGTCGATCCCTTCCAGTCGCAGCCCGGCAGCCACGGCCCGGGCTACGCGCTCGGTGTTCCCGAACATGGACTCGAAGGCCACGAGGGCCCGCAGGGTGGGCTGGTCGGTCATGGTGATCTCCTCGCCGGTTGCTGACGACTCTGCCGGGACCACCTCCTCCGACACAGGGTCCGCTGTCATCCGACGACAGGTAGAAGGTCACCTCCCGGGCACAGGCGCGGGAGCGTGGGTCTTTGGCCCCGGGGCGACGGGACCACTGCCACTGCCTCCGCCCGTCGCCGCCGCCAGATGCTGGGAGCAACGACGCGCGGAGGTGGGAGATGTACTTCATCTGGGGGCCGTGGGAGCCCGAACCCGAGCGGCGCGCCGGCGTACCGAAGGTGCTGGACCCGGCCGCCGACGTGGCCACGCTCCGGGCCGCCGTCAAGGAGCTGACGTACGACGAGCTGGTGTCTGCATGGGGCAGCTCGGACCGTCGGCTCCGCACCGAGACCGATGTGTCCAGGCGCTGCGCTGTCGTTGCCCTGCGTGGTCTGATGCTCGACGAGCTCGAGCGGCGCAGCTCATGGCGCTACCGGCGCTGGCTCAGGCTCGGCGGGCCGTCGCGCCGGCCGGCCGAGCGTCGGTCAGCCGAGCGTCGCTCTGTCCAGCGCCGGCGGCCACCGGGCGGGGGAGACCCCGAGGACGCGACCCCGGTCTAGCGCGAAGGATCGCGCCGGCAGGGCTCAGGAGGCGCAGCAGGCCGGCGTCTGCTCGTCCGCCCCGGCGCAGCAGGTGGCGCCATCCTCGGACGTAGCGCTCGCCGTCGGGCTGTCCGCCAGGACCGTGTAGACCTCCCAGCGCTCGGCGTCGGGGGTCTCCTCGACCCAGAACTTGTCCTGCCTCGCGTAGCAGCAGGTGACCCCGCGCTCCTCCATGGTGCCCAGCCCCTCGGTCTCCAGCCGACGTCGTACGTCGTCCACCGCCGCGGTGTCGTCCACCTCGACGCCGAGATGGTTGAGGCTGCCGCCCCGGCCGGGGTTCTCGATCAGCACGAGCTTCAGCGGGGGGTCCGCGACGGCGAAGTTGGCATAGCCGGGCCGGACCTTGGCGGGCTCGGCGCCGAGCAAGCGGCGGTAGAACGCGAGCGACTCGTCGAGGTCGTCGACGTTGAGGGCGAGCTGGATCCGGGACACGATTTCTCCTAGACATTGATGATGGTCGATGGATAGAGATTGCCTCAGAGATCGACATCTGTCAATATTGATGGGTGTCGAAGTCTGTGCTGTCCCTGACGCCCCTCGAAGCCGTCGCGTGCTGCTCGCCGCTCGCCCAGGAGCCGCTGAGCCACGACCAGGCCGGTCGGATCGCTCCGCTGCTCAAGGCGCTCGCCGACCCGGTACGCCTTCGCCTGCTCTCGCTGGTGGCCTCCCACCAGGACGGCGAGGCGTGCGTGTGCGACCTGAACGACGCCTTCGACCTGTCCCAACCGACGATCAGCCACCACCTCAAGGTGCTGCACGACGTCGGGCTGCTCGACCGCACCAAGCGCGGAGTGTGGGTCTACTACCGGATTCGGAGCGAGGCGCTCGCCGACCTCGGATCCCTGATCGGGGGAGTGGCCGGATGAGTCCCGACCTGACCCGCCGCGCGGTGGCGGAGGGGCTCGGTACTGGCTTCCTCGTAGCGGCGGTGATCGGCTCGGGCATCGCGGCCTCGCGGCTCTCCCCGGACGACGTCGGGCTGCAGCTGCTCGAGAACAGCCTGGTGACCGGCGCCGCTCTGGTGGCGCTGATCCTGGCCTTGCAGCCTGTGTCGGCGTCGTTCAACCCGATCGTGACGCTCGTCGAACGGGCCTGGGGACTCCTCACCACCGGAGAGGCCGTGGCCCTGATCGTCGCGCAGGTCGTCGGTGCGTGCGTCGGCGCCGTGGTCGCGAACCTGATGTTCGGGCTCGACGCGGTCTCCATCTCGTCGACGACACGCGGTGGTGGCGGCCACTGGCTCGGCGAGGTGGTGGCGACCTTCGGCCTGGTCCTGGTGATCTTCGGGAGCCTGCGCGCCGGTCGCGTCGACACCGTGGCGTTCACCGTGGGCGCCTACATCACGGCGGCGTACTGGTTCACCAGCTCGACGAGCTTCGCCAACCCTGCGGTGACCGTCGCCCGCACCCTCTCCGACACCTTCGCCGGCATCGCGCCCTCGTCGGTGCCCGCCTTCGTGCTCATGGAGCTCAGCGGCGGCGCGTTGGGACTCGTGGTCGTCGGCTACCTCTTCCCGCGCCCTCAGCGCGACCCGGCCCTCGACACCTCGGAGGTATCGCCATGAGCGAGAAGCCCGCCGTCCTGTTCGTCTGCGTCCACAACGCGGGCCGGTCCCAGATGGCCGCCGGCTACCTGCGCCACCTGGCCGGCGACCGGGTCGAGGTCCGCTCGGCCGGCAGTACGCCGGGTACGGCGATCAACCCCGTTGCGGTGGCCGTGATGCGCGAGGAGGGCATCGATCTCGCGGGGGCGCTACCCCGCAAGCTCACCACCGAGGCGGTCGGTCTCTCCGACGTGGTGATCACCATGGGCTGCGGCGACGAGTGCCCCTATGTGCCGGGCAGGCGCTACGAGGACTGGAAGGTCGACGATCCAGCCGGCCAGGCGATCGAGGCGGTCCGGGTCATCCGCGACGACATCCGGTCGCGGGTCGAGGCGCTGGTGGCTGAGCTGGCACCCGCCGCCGACTGAGCTGCCGGCCGCATCGTGGGCCGGCGGCGTCGGCCGGGCGAGGATCGACCAGGATGTGCCAGACGAACCCGCTCGCTCGGTCCCGGCTCGTGGTGTCGACCGGGGCTACGGTGGGGCATGGTCTGGTTGTGGGTCCTCACCGTCGTACTCCTGGCCCTTGCGGTGTTCGCGCTGGTCACCTACCAGCGAGCCACTGACCTTTCGGGGCGGATCGTCGTCGGCGTCGGCGCCATGTTCCTCGGTGTGCTGGGGCTCGTGATGCTTGCCGCCCTGGTGTTCGCGGACTGACAGCACGTCCGCCGGACGTCGAGATCCTCGTGCGGTAGATGCACGCCACCATCGCCGCCACGGGCCGGCCAGGACACGCGGTGACCTCGATGAGGTCGGCCATGCTCGGCCGGCCACTCGTCGAGGGCTCGATCAACTGGTAGCACCGGAACCGTACTCGTGCGTTCAGGTTGCGGCCTGAACCGCGTACAGCACCCCCAGGCTGATGGCCAGGAGACCGAGGATCGTGCGGAGCAGCTGCTCGGGCATACGGGGTTGGAGGGAAGCGCCGAGGTAGCCCCCACACAACCCACCGAGCCCGCACGCGACGCCGAGCCACCAGTCGGGGGCGATGGACCCCGCCGCGTTCACCTGCAGAACCGTGAAGGTGGCGACCCCGACGATGGACGTGACGAAGGTGCTCGCCAGCGCGGCTGGGGCCACTCGGCTGACGGCCATCCCGGAGCCGACCAGGATCGGCCCGAGGATCGACCCACCGCCGATCCCGTAGATGCCACCCACGATCCCGACGACGAAGGCGGCCAGGGTGATCACCCTCGGGCTCAGGGGTGCCCTCGTCAGGTGAGTTCCGCTGCGGCGGGTAGACAACAGGATGAACAGGCCCGTAGGGGCGAGCACCGCTGCCGCGAGGAGCTTGAACACGGTCGGGTCGTCGGCCACGTAGACCCGCAACACGGCCCCGATGACGACGCCCGGGACTGAGCCCCACACGAGGCTGCGGGTCAGCGGCCCGCGCAGCTGACCCTGCCGGGCGTACCGGAGAAGTGCCCCCGGACCCGACAGGACGTTGTAGAGAAGGTTCGTGGGTGTGACCTGGGGGTTGGGCACGCCGAAGACCGACAGCTGAACGGGCAGCAGGAACACCGCACCGGACACTCCGACGGGGCTCGTGATCGTCGCGATGACGAAGCCCGCGACGAATCCCAGCAGCTCACGCTCCAACGCCCACCTCCGCGTAGTGGGCGAATCCTGCCAGGACAGGATCGGCCAGGGTCATTGACTCGAGCATGCGCCAGCATGGCTGGCGACATCGAGGATCTCGATCTTGGAGGCGGTCGATGGTCCCGCAGAGTCATGCAGCGCATAACTCACGCGAACGCAGTCACTCACCCGGAGGTCCCGGGTCAACTGACTCCTGATGAAGCACTCACCGCTCGCGTCCGGGCCGCCGATGCAGACCCTGCTCGCGTTGACCACAGTGACCGGTCCCACGAAGGTTCGCGTGTCGGGGCCAGCGACTCCGCAGCCGACGAGCCCGACCACAGCGAGGCCTGTGCCCAGCCACGCGCCTCGACGCGGGGGAGGTCTGGTCATGTCGATGAGACAACACGATCGAAGCGCTGGTTGCACCACGAAACGCGCAACGCCCGGCGGAGCGCACTCAGGCTCACAGGAGTGCGTTTGCGAACCCTGTCGCTGCTCTGTCTCCCACCACGCGAGGGCCCAGACGGTTCCCACGCGAAGTGCTGCACGTGAACGGCGCTAGTCCGCGGGACCTGACGTGTCCCCTCGGGCTTGGTCAGGGGTGGCGGCGTGCTCCGGTTCCTGGTCGTGCTCGCGCCGCTTGCGTCTGACGTGCCAGACCACCACCCCGGCGACCACCAGCACTCCGGCCACGACGGCCGTGCTCTTCCCAATGGTCGAGGCGACCTTCTCGTAGGAGGCACCAGCGAAGTAGCCGATGAGGCTGTACGTGACGCCCCAGGTGATTCCACCGAGAGCGTTCCAGAACACGAACACCCGGTATCTCATCCGGCTGAGCCCTGCAATGCCTGGCATCACTGCACGGAAGAAGGCCGTCCATCGCCCCAGGAAGACCGCCGGCCCGCCGCGACGACGCAGCATCCCTTGTGCCGTTTCGAGTCGAGCCTCGTGCTTGCGGAAGATGCCCCACTGCAGAACCCGAGGCCCCAGGTGCTTGCCGACCTCGTAGCCGACGGTGTCGCCGAGAATCGCGCTGACCACGACGACCACGATCAGGGTGACGATGTCGAGCTGGCCCTGGCTTGCGAGGAAGCCACCGAGAAGCACGGCCGTCTCGCCGGGAACGACGAAGCCCGCGAAGAACGCGGACTCGCCGAACACCAGCAGACCGATGATCGTGTAGGCCAGGGTGGGCGGCACCGATTGGATCGCATCCAACAAGTTCTGCACCATCCACCCGACCGTACCCACCCGGACCTCAGCGCCCACAGGCTTGGACGATGCTGCGTCGGCGGCGGTCCCGCATCGGGGTGCGGCTCGGGCTGGCTGGGGAGACGAACGTCGTAGGACCAGCGGCCAATGGCAACTCCTACTGCGGTGCCGGGATGCTGGTGGAACACACAGACCACCACCATCAAGGAGCACCATCATGAAGACTCGCACCGCACTCGCCGCTCTGACACTGTCGACCCTGGCCCTGCCGCTCGCGGCGATGGCTCCCGCCACGGCCAGCCACGGAGGGGGCGGAGCGGTCCGCAGCCACGGCGGCTGCGGCGGCGCGGCCGTGTGGACCATGAAGGCGAAGCCGTCCAACGGCCGGATCGAGGTCGAGGCCGAGGTCGACAGCAACCACGTCGGGCAGGTCTGGGACTGGACGATCAAGCACAACGGCAGCCGCGCTGCGAAGGGCTCGAGCACCACGCACGGCGTCAGTGGCTCCTTCACGGTGCTGCGCCGGTTGTCCAACCGGGCCGGGACCGACCACTTCGTGTTCCGTGCCGTGCGTCGCTCCACCGGCGACGTGTGCCGCGGCACCATCTCACTCTGAGCCACGCGGGGAGAGTTGGTGGCTCGGGCCACCCTCCCGCGAACCGGCGACCTTCACCCCTCTCGAGGTGAGGTCAAAGACGCTGACGGTCAGGACGGCCTCGCGTCCCGCTAGTAGCGCAAGGTGGCGATCGGTGACCCTCGGCCGTCGTACAGGTGGACGGTGTCGTGGGTGGCGAACCACATGTTGACGTTCTTCCCGAGGAACAACGCGTGCAGCGTGGCCTTGCCCTTGCCGGTGTAGACCTTGACGAACTTCCCGGACGCGAGGCTGAACTCCGGCAGCACGAGCACCTTGCCGGACCTGTCACGCAGGCGCCATCCGCCGATCTGGATGCCGACCCTGCCGGTGTTGTCCAGCGTCACGAACTCGCGGCCCCGGGGTGATACGCCGCCTACGTCGGCCCGGTAGACCGCCAGCTGGAGCGTGGGGCCGGATGTCGTCTCGATCGTCGGGCCCGTGACGGTGACGTGGAACGCCTCGGTACCGCTGGTCGTGGTCGGTAGCGGGAACCGGAAGCTCCCACTCGTCGCCGATGGGTCGATCGTCGTCCGTGCGACTTCCCGGGTCGTGCCGTCGGGCAGCTCGCGGGTCAGGGTGACGGTGACTCCCTGGTACGGCGTCACGGTCCCGGCCACCGCGACGTGGTGGCCGACGCTCACCAGCGAGGAGGTCAGCCGGCTGGTGAGCGCGGGCTGAACGGGTGGGGGTGGCGGCGGCACGAAGACCTCGGGCGTGACCGCGTTGGAGGCGGCCGAGTAGTCGCCGGGCCCGGCGGAGTTGAGCGCTCGGACCCGGAACGTGTACGACGTGCCGTTCGTGAGCCCGTCGACCACGAGGCTGGTGGCGTCGGCGGGCGCCTCGCGAAGCGGTCCGGACACCGACACGTCCGAGGTCGCCGTGACCTCGACCTCGAAGCCCGACACCGGACCTGCCGGCGCGCTCCAGCCGACGGTCGCCTGCCCGTCCCCGGCCACGGCGGTCACCGACGTCGGCGCGCTCGGCGGTACGACGTCCGCGAACTGCAGGCGCTCGATGTTGCGAATGGTGTCGGTGCCGTCCGCGTGGCTCCCGCGTGCATGCACCACCTGGGTGGTCGCGCCGTCCGAGGTCAGGCCGCAGGGGGAGGTGGTGACGCCTCCGACGATGCAGTCGTAGTTGGCGCGCAGGTCGGAGAACACCGCGGTGTCGATCGTGTCCGGCGCCGGGGTCGGGTCGTCGATCTGTCGGACGATGACCAGGTCCTTCGGGTCGACCAGGCCGGCGAAGATGGCCTGCTGGAGGGTCATGCCGGCGGTGCCGGGTCCGAAGTCGCCGGTCAGGGCTGTGTGTTCGAGCAGGTCGGTGGACCCGATCTCGGTGCTCGGGTCGGCCGGGTCGGTGCGAAGGCTGATCCGCACGGTCAGGGCGCGGTCGCCGTCGATGATGTCGTCGCCGCCGCGGCCCTCGAGGATGTCGCTGCCGGCGCCGCCGAGCAGGATGTTGCCGGCGCCCCAGACCGGGCCGTGGATCGGGCAGAAGCCGGCCTTCGAGGCAGCGATGACCGGGCCGGACAGGGTCGTCAGCGGTGGCAGCAGAGCCCCCAGACCCTGTATCCGGTCGACTCCGGCCTGGTCGAGCACGTCGCAGCCGGTGAAGCCGGGGCCGCCGACCGTGCTGGGCGTGGTGTCGTCGCCGCGGATGACGTCGTCGTGGGCCGAGCCGGAGACGGCCTCGGTCTCCTGCCAGGAGTCGCGGTTGGCCACCGTCGGGGGGATCCCGGGCTGGACGCGGTTGAGGTTCAGGTCGTCGTCGGCGCCGACGGTGTCGTACTGGTGGGTCGCCCAGTCGAAGCCGCCGAGCCCGGCGAACTCGTCGAGGCCGGCGCCGGCCGACATGATGTCGTCGCCGCCCTCGGCGTCGTACTTGTTGGGGCCCGACTGGCCGATGAGCACGTCGTTGCCGGGCGTCACCTGGCCCGGGTCGTCGAAGAACGGCGCCGCGTGGTCACCGGACAGCGCGTCCGCCCCCGCGCCGCCCTGGAGCCAGTCGTCACCCGCGTCGCCCTCGGCGGTGTCCGCGCCGGAGCCGGCGGTGACGAAGTCGGTGCCGGGCCCGCCGAAGATGACGTTGCCGCCGGCACCGCCGTTGATCAGGTCGCTGCCGTCGCCGCCGAGCAGCAGGTCGATGCCGGGACCGCCGTCGATGGCGTCGTCGCCCGGCCCACCCTCGAGGGTGTCGGCGCCGTCGGAGTCGGTGACCACGTCGTTGCCGTCACCGGCGAAGACGACGTCGTTGCCGCTGTTGCCGTCGATGGTGTCGTTGCCCGCACCGCCCCAGAAGGTGTCGTTGTCGGTGCCACCGGTCACCCGGTCGACGCCCGGGGTGCCGTCGTACACGGCCTGTTGGTTGACGCCGCTCGGGTCGACACTGTTGCTGGTGCGGTAGGCGATCGTGCCGTCGGGTTTGCGCAGCAGGAGCTGGCTCTCGTCGCAGCCGGCCGTCGTGGGGTCGTCGGCCACGGTCGCGCCGTGCGCGACGAAGCCGGCCGCCGTGCCGTCGAGGTGGCTGAGCTCGAAGCGGCAGTCGACGGTGGAGAACGCGTCGGCCTTGAGCGCCTGGGTGCCCTCGGTGTTGCGCGAGATGATCTCGGCGAAGGAGTTGCCCTCGAGCTGGGAGAGCAGGTTCATGCCCGCGGTGCGGTTGAGGTAGTAGAGGCGGTCGCCGTTCTGCAGGTTGGCCAGCTAACGCTCGCAACGCGTACTGATCGTAAGCCGTAACGGAGACCACCGCCGGCGGCAGCTCTCCACCCAGCATCTCCAGCACATCGAATCCATCGCACTCCGGCATCTGCACATCCAGAAACACCAGATCCGGTTTCGAGCTGCGAATCTCCGCCAGCGCTTCCATGCCCGATCCGCACTCACGCACAACCTCAATCTCCGGATCACGCCCCAGCAGCACCGTCAGATTGCTCCGAGCCAAAGGCTCATCATCCACCACCAGCGCTCTTATCCTGCCGGGGCTGGACATCACTCAACTCTCCCTGCCGGACGCGGCAACCGCAAACGGCAGGGAAACCGATACCTCCACACCACCTGCATCCTGATTCCGCATGGTCAACGGTAGCTCATCTCCTTATATACTCTGCAGTCTCGTCCGCACATTCGACATCCCGATCCCCGGCCGGGCCATCTTCCCATCAAGATCCCAATCCGCAGGCAAACTCGGCCCATCATTGCAAACCCTCAGCGTCAACACCCCATCGCTGCGAGACGCCACAATCCGAATCGCCCCACCCTGAGCCCGTTTCGCGATGCCATGCTTCACCGCATTCTCCACCATCGGCTGCAAAATCAGACTCGGCACCTGAGCCGGATAAAGCTCCCTTGGCACATCCACACTCAGCTGAAGCCGTTCCGCGAATCGCACCTTCTGGATGTCCAGATACTTTTGCGCGAACGCCATCTCTTCCCCCAGCGGCACCTGTTGGTCAGTGGATCCCTGCAACACTCTCCGCAAAAAGTCGCTCAATCCCGCAATCATGCCCACCGCCGCATCGTTTCGTCCTCGCGCACCAGCCCGGCTACAGCGTTCAAAGTGTTGAACAGAAAGTGCGGTTCAATTTGCCGCCGCAGAGCATCCAGTTGCGCCTTCAAAAGCATCTCGTTCAGCCGAGCTGTCTCGGTCTGTTGCAGAGCCAGCCGTTCCCTCGAATCCAGCACATAGCTGACCGTGACGATCGCACCGTATAACACCAGGAACGTAAGGATCCCGCTTTCGAACTTGTTGATCCAAATGTGCGCAAACGTCCCCGGAGACGAACTTCTCGCATATGGGTTGAAGGCTAGATCCAGCCACGCCATCCACGCGGCGAACGTCAATCCCACCCCGGCGCATGCCGCCAGATGCACCACCCAAGTCCTACCGGCCGCAACTTCACTGGTGGAAACCGCCGTCCCAGCCACAGCACCAACGGAGTCGCAAGAGCCCACGGTATCCAGCCAGCCAAGCAGGTCCAGAACGTCTGACCCACGCGTGATGCATTCCCTCCCCACGCATCACAAAAACCGTCTGCACCGCATCTACCAGCCCGAAGCCGAGCCAGATCGAGATAATCCATATCCATCGGTGCGACCGCGCGCGTTTGGAGTTCGTGTCCATATCGAGATCGTATTCTACTGCTCAACCAAAACGATCAGCAATGCAGCGAATCGCCGGAACGGTGCAATAACCGGCCTATCCCTTTTGCCCCACCAGGCGGATACTCCTCCCATGATCACCACAGCTCAGACCGTTCTGCTGCTCGTAGTCGTTTTCGTCGCCTCGACTGACTTCCATCAGAGTGTGACGGAGTCGGACTCGAACCTGGAATATACCGCCGAGGCTCAACTCAAGCTCCCCGAACACTATCGCGAATGGGTTTACCTCACCGCCGGGTTCGACATGAGCTACAGCCCCAACGCGATGGACGGCCACCACATGTTCGACAATGTCTTCGTCAATCCTGAGGCATACCGAGCTATTTGTGGCCACCGGCACCTGGCCCGACAAAACCACCTTCGTGCTCGAAGGTCGCCGTGCAGAGGGCAAGGGTTCGATAAACCAGAAAGGGAACTACCAGGGAGCCGTTATGGGTATCGAAGTGCACGTCAAAGACGAAAAACGCTTCCCAGGCAAGTGGGCTTTCTTTGGCTTTGGTGATGCTAAAACCGCAAAGATGATTCCCACGACAGCCGGCTGCTACAGTTGCCACTCCTCCCACGCCGCCGTAGACACGACGTTCGTCCAGTTCTACCCAACTCTGCTCCCGATCGCAAAGAGCAAGGGCACCCTCGCTCCCGCCTACCTGAAGGAAGACGAAACCCCCGCGCAGGAGTAGTACTCGTCCGAAATCCTGCGCGCCCGCATCGTCGATCTGGGAAGCGATAGCCATTCGAGATCGGCGCTATCTGCCGAGCTTTACGTCCTGCAATCCAGTTGTTCGGTTCGGCTAAATCGCCTCAAGCGCGAGTCAGCCACCTGCTTGACCGCAGCAACTACGGACGGCAGGATTTTGTACGGGACCACTTCATTTTTCTGCTTCATCAACCCATCCTCCAGACCGCGTCTCCATGCAACCCGCAGTTCCGTGTTGATGTGGACGATATTGATCCCGGCCGCGATCGCCTTCGCGGAAATCTTCGTCGTCGGTTCCCGATCCGCCGTGTAGCGTAAGCAGAACCCCTGTCGCACTTCTTGATTTGAGCGATTCTCTCGATGTCCAAATGCTTCTTCGTCTCTCCCTTCACCATGCTTCCGAAGCATCCCGTGCATGTTGCCCACCGCCGGAGCCAGAATGTCGACTCCTGTGGCCTCGACGTACTGTTTCGCCTCCTCGGGAGTCGTCAAGCCCCTTTGAAGGTCCGGAGCCTTCATGTATTTCAGAACCGGTTCCGATGTCGCCAATCTCGCCCTCGACAAGGATCGCAGGATTGATCGCTTTCAAGGCCTGCGACCGCTTCTTTCGTCTGGCGGACGTTTTCTTCAAACGGCAGCGCCGAAGCGTCGAAGACAATGGAGTCAAACCCTGCCTTTGCCGCTTCCGACGCCTTCGCGAGAGAATGTGTATGATCGGCGTTCAAAAAGATCGGAAAATCAAATTCTTCGCGCAGGCTTCGCACCAGGGCCGCAATCTGACGGACCCCCATAAACTCGCGCTCGCCCTCAGACACCCCTACGAGCACCGGGACCTTCAGTTCCCGCGCGAGGCGAAAACCGCCTTCAACATAACCAGATCGGCGACGTTGAAATGCCCGACCGCCGCGCCTTTTTGCGGTGCTTAAAACAGTCTCGTAACTTTTGCATGCATCTCCTTTGGGTGGGTAGTGCTTCCAGAGCCAGCCACTCATTGCCGCAATGACAAGAACGCAGCAATGACACGAAGGCAGGAACGAATCGGAAGGCGAGCACTCATCTCGCCTTCGAGATTCCCCGTCGAAGACAGGAGGACCTGCCGGCTTAGATGCAGGATGGCGTTTTCGGACTCTGCTTCCATCTCGTTGCGGAATCACTTAGCCGGCGCCTTCTTGCGTTTGCGATCTCGCTACAGTCGATCACTACATCCCGCTCGTACGTGTCGCCGTCGATTTGAAGAGCGGCCAAGGAAAATCTATCGAGTGCATACGCACATTCACACCGATTCGCTTAGGCGCTCTTCTTCGACGTGATGGCAGAGAACGCGGTCCAGCATTGCTCAATCTGGTGACTGCCGCAGTGCGGGCAGTCAGTCTGTTTCGCGTCATGCTCCGCGATCGTCAGAGTCTTCAGGAATGTTTCTTTGCAGTCGTTGCAGCCAAACTCATAATGGGGCATATGACCTCCCCAGCCACTCAATGGCTATGGCTGAATTCTAGACCCGGGGATGGATCACCTTCAATTGCCCGCATCCCCTGAGGAAATCTAAGTTCGACGTACACTGCTGACCTATGGCGCCGGCGATTGAAAAAATCTCTGCGATCACGTTTCGTGTCTTGAACATGAAGACTTCAGTGCAGTTCTACCGAGACGTACTCGGCATGAAGCTTCTCTACGGCGGAGAACATGCAGGTTTCTCTACGCTACGAGCAAGCGATTCAGAATCTGCGACTCTGAACCTCGAACAAGGTGACACTGTGCAGCGGTGGGGTCGGCTCATCTTCCACGTTTCCGATGTCGATGCCTTCTGGCATATCTGAAGGAGAGAGGATTCAACCCTAAATCCCACGCGACGCCTCCTGGGGCGAACGCTACTTCCACATGCCGATCCTGATGGCCACGAACTGTCCTTCGCCCGGCCCCTGCGATGAATTCCCGGAAAGTATGATTAGGCCGAGGAGCAGGGACCGTGACCAAGCGCCAACCCAGGGTTCACTCTCAACTCGGTCGAGCCGCAGTCCGACTCTTTGCCGCCAACGACCGCATGAACCAGGTGCTTATCGAGCATCTCGCCCCCTCCGTCTGGAAAGCGAAACCGCCAGCTAAACCGCCTGCCAACACCCGCACTATCGCGGCGATCTTCACGCACATGCACAATGTCCGCACCAAGTGGATCAGGCTTACCGCTCCGCACCTAAAGGTTCCACTCCAGCTCAACCGCACCCATCCTCCCCGCATCAGGCCCGCGCGGGATTGGCCGACAGCGCCGCTCGCTTCAACGAGATGCTCGCTGAAGCGCTCGGCGGTCAAGGCCGCATCAAAGAGTTTCGCAGGGACGCGTGGGCCCAGCCCTGGCCGGTCGGCATGGAGATGCTCTGCTACATGCTTGCTCACGAAGCCCACCATCGTGGGCAGATCTGCATGCTCGCCCACCAACTTGGATTCCCGTTGCCGACCCAGGTGATGTCCGGAATCTGGAATTGGGAGAAGCTCTGGGAAAAAGTGCGGGTCGCCTGCCGGCCCCGGCTACGATTCCTAAGGAATCGTTGAACGGCACATTTTCGCCCGGTCTCACCCGCTGCCTTTCCACCAGCCGCCACCGCAAGGTAAGCTGCTGGGAAGGAAAATGCGCCTGTCTGCTCTCTAACCCGCGTCCAAAATGTCAGACGCAGCATCTGCTCTTGTGCAGAACCTGTTTGCGCTCACGCACAAACGGTTGGGGCTAGCGAAATTTGGTCGCCCCGCCACAAATGTCTTCTAACACCATGGTTGAGAACTCATAGGAGGCATTTATGGCAACTACAAGTCGCAATCGCACCAATGAAGGTGGCGCAGATTCCAAGCCCGGAGGAGATTTCCAGATCGTCGAGCGCGAGATTCCCGAGCCCGGGCGCAGGACACGTGCGCATCAAGGTGCAGGCCTGTGGTGTTTGCCACAGTGACGTGCTCACGAAAGAAGGCGCTTGGCCCGGAATTCAGTATCCCCGCGTTCCAGGACACGAAGTCGCCGGCATCATCGATGAACTGGGTGCCGGTGTTTCCGAGTGGAAGAAGGGACAGCGCGTCGGCGTCGGCTGGCACGGCGGCCAGGACGGCACGTGTCTCTAGTGCCGGCGCGGAGATTTTCGCAATTGCCGGAATCTGAAAATTCCGGGCATCAGCTATGACGGCGGATACCAGCAATACATGGTGGCTCCCGTGGAGGCGCTGGTGGCGATACCGGAAAGTCTAAGTGACGTCGAAGCAGCACCGCTGCTCTGCGCCGGAATTACCACCTACAACGCGCTGCGGCACAGCGGTGCGCTCCCCGGCGACCTTGTTGCGGTGCAGGGCATCGGCGGTCTGGGTCACCTCGGAATTCAATTCGCCAACAAGTTTGGCTATAAGGTCGCGGCGATCGGGCGCGGGCCCGAAAACGCGGCGCTCGCAAAGAAACTCGGAGCGAGCGTGTACATCGACAGCAAAGCGACGAACGCAGCAGAGGAACTGCAAAAACTGGGCGGCGCACAGGTAATTCTGGCGACGGCGCCAAGCTCGAAAGCGATGTCCGAGCTGATCGACGGTCTGGGGCCGAACGGCAAGCTCATGGTGGTCGGCGCGGCATTTGATCCCATTGAGGTCACGCCGGTACAGCTCATTACTGGAAGTCGAACTATTCAAGGCTGGGCCTCGGGAACACCAACCGATTCCGAGGACACACTGCGCTTCGCCGAACTAACCGGCGTGCGTCCCATGATTGAAACCTATCCGCTCGAAAAAGCGGCCGAGGCTTACGCGCGCATGATGAGCGGCAACGCACAGTTCCGCGTCGTTCTGACGATGTGACACGGGCGCATCCGCTCAACAACTTCTCTGGCCATTGGTCGCGGTCAAAACAAGAACGCTCACCGGGCTACTCTCGCATGTGTTCGTCCATGAAGCCGAATACATCCGGCTCCCAAATGTTCACACCCAGAATCGGAAAGGCGTGCCCGTCGTCGGCCGTCTTCCCGATTGGTGGGTAAATTTTCAGCAGATGCGGTTTACCGAGTTGCTGAAGTCTGCGTCTAACTCCTTACCCGGCGCAAGTGAGTGGTCGTTCGCTGCGTGAATGAAGAAAACCGGCATCCCGATGTGTGCCATTGCAGTAAGCAGCCGCTCTCGCAGCTGTGGAGACTGATCCCAGCTATAACCGGCGCATGAGAGTATGCAGACGACCGCCCGCAGCTTCGGCTCGCGCTCAGCCATGAGCAATGAGAGAGAGCCTCCGAACGAATGTCCAACGACTGCCCACGTTGCGCGGACCACATCGGGGAGTGCCCGCAAAAACGCCAGCCCGGCGAGGGCATCGCTCATCTCCCTGTCTTCCAGCAACTGGAGCTGCAGCGAATACGAACGGCCCCCGGCTCTCATGCTCGGCTTCGCAGGCTGTAACCCGGCAGAGCTGCGACGCGGCATCTCTGTCCTCGCAACTGCCTTACGTTCGCGCTAAGCAGCGCTAATGAATTTGCAATGAATCAGTACCCGAGAAACGCTCTTCTCGTAACTCAACCTCCGCAGCCCACTCATCCGTGGTTGGGCTCTTGATGCCATGTTCTGCCGATTGGGGAATAATAAGCTTTAGTCCCTAATTATGGGCAACAATTTCAGTTTTGCAGTGTAAAGTACAGGGTATCCGTTGGAAAAGGCTTTACGTTCTGGAGTTCGTCATGTCCTCGCTAGCGTTGCCCGCACAGGCTAAACAGCTTTTCCAGTACCTTTTTGAGCAAGCGTCACTGGGAATCGCAGTGGAAGATCTCGAAGGGAACCTCTTGCTTGCCAACCCAGCACTTTGCTCCATGCTGGGATACCGCGAGGACGAACTGTGCGGCATGAATTGTTCCCAATTTGCTAATCCCGAAGATTCCCAAGACGATGGGGCTCTCTTTCAACAGCTCCGTGCAGGTGTCATCGACAAGTACTCGCTGGAAAAACGATATGTGAGAAAACATGGGGGTCAGCTTTGGGGACAACTGAATGTGTCTCTGTTGAGAAACGGGGATGGAGAATCCCCGCTCGTCTTTGCCTTTGTGGAGGACATCACGGAGCGCAAGCGGTCGGAAGAGGCACTGCGCGAGAGCGAAGAACGTTTTCGTTTGGCAGCTCAGGCCGCAAAGATGTATGCGTACGAGTGGGATGTTCAAACCGATACGGTCGTACGATCCGAGGAATACGTGAATGTTCTCGGTTACAGCTATCAGCAGAAAGAGCTTACTCGTCAGCAAATATTAGCCACCATTCATCCAGACGACCGCGCACTGTTTCTCGGTTCAGTCGACCGGCTTACTCCACAGAACCCGACTTCACAGGCTAGCTATCGCGTGCTGAGGCCCGATGGATCCGTTGTTTGGTTGGAGAAGAGCGCGAAAGGCTTCTTCGACGAGCAAGGAAAGCTGCTGCGAATGATCGGAATGGTGGCGAACATCACGGAGCGAAAACTGGCGGAAGCGGCGCTCGCGAGCGTGAGCCGCAGGTTGATTGAGGCACAGGAGCAGGAACGTAGCCGGATCGCCAGAGAGCTTCATGATGACATCGGTCAACGTCTCGCACTATTGGCCATCAAGCTGGCACAACTCCAACAAAGCCCTCCCAATTCGTCTGAACTCACTAGCCCAATAGGCGAACTACAGAAGCAGACCTCCGAGATAGCCACCGACATTCAATCCTTGTCTCACGAGTTGCACTCGTCAAGACTGGAATACCTGGGTATTGCTGCGGCTATGAGAGGCTTCTGCAGAGAATTCGGCGAGCAGCAGAAAGTGGAGATTGACTGCAAAATCCACGATTTGCCTGTCCCTTTGTCGCCGGACATTTCCCTTTGCCTCTTCCGAGTTCTGCAAGAAGCCCTGCATAATTCGACAAAGCACAGTGGGGTACAGTACTTCGAAGTGAATTGTGGGGAACGACGGATGAGATTCATCTCACGGTTACCGACGCCGGCGCAGGCTTTGACGTCGATGCCGCAAAGGCGAGCCGAGGGCTTGGCCTCATCAGCATGGAGGAGCGTCTGAAGCTCCTGAAGGGAGCGCTTTCAATCGAATCCCAACTCCAGCGTGGTACCACGATCCACGCTCGTGTTCCTTTCAGTTCGGACAGGTTGCTCGCAACACCGAATACCTCCTTGGTGCACCGGGAATAAAATCCCTCCGCTGTGGATTGAGGCGACCCTCCAACCCCAAGAGAACTCCCGTGGGACGAACTCGATGAACTCGACTAAGCGCAGCTATTCTGCCAAGGCGTTCGGTATTTCCACCGAAAACGGGACCTCGTTGGAAGTTTTTTCGTTACGTCTGCGTTGAAGAAAACGCCACGGTGGGCCGATGAAATCGAGAAGCGGTGGCCCATAGGATAATCAGGACGAGGATAGGGGCTGCAATTATCAGAGCAATGTGCTCAAGCGACATATATTACTCCGGCCTTCTGGACTGATAGTGACGGCGATGCACCTTCGTTTCATCCCTAAGCGTGCGGAGCCTGTGCTGCGACCAATAGTTCTGCGCCAACCCCAGTGTGCTCCGCACCCGTGCCTGCAACCATCTCTGCGGTGGCCGCCCCGTAACGAGAGCCCCTGTAGTAGGCGCGCGGTTGCTCTGGAAGCACTGCCGGCAAAGCACCGGCCGCCCCTGCGTTGGCTTGAACGGCACCGTCGTCTCGATGCCGCACGCCGAGCATTCGGTGCGCGTCTCCGTGCGCGAAAGACCAGCCGCCGCCGGCCCGGTACCAGCCTTCAGACCGGTGCCAGCCCGCTTGGACTTGCACGGCTTACAGCGCTTCGGGTCGTTCTTGAATTGTTTGTCGAAGAAAAAGAGTTGTTCCCCAGCGGTGAAGATAAAGTCACCGCCACAATCTGCGCAGGTTAAGAGCGATCCAGAAATTCCATGCCGCTTCTCCCGTGTTACGGAAAAGGAAGAACATCACCCAAGAGCCTGATCGTGGCGGCGCTGACGGGTCTACCCTTTCGCTGATCATGAATTACTCCCATGATGACATCGACCGGGTGCCATGGGAACTAGTAGAAATTATAGGTAGCGCCTCTATTTACACCCACTTAATGACAAATGCCCCCTGTTTTACGGGCTGAATGGATACATGCATGAGATTTCCTTCGCAATCAAGGGCAGGAAAAACGAGAAGAGATTCACTTGAGACCCAAGGTGTAGGCTTGATTTTGGGGTCACGGAGAGATGTTCGGCCTGAGCGCTCTCGTCTCAGACCCAACACTGAAGAGGTGGACCGTGGGTTGAGTAACGGGGTTGTTGGAGGCTCCCGCCAAACGGGGTTTTGGAAACTACGAAAGAGTTGTGACCCGCTGGCCCCATGTCAATTGATGAGAAATCGCCTTGGCACTCATCGAGCCTCGTGAAGGATTCCAAATTCCCGGGTTGCGGTCGAATGACGGGCCACACAGAAGTTATGGTTACGATCGCATCGTAGAGAAAATGAATCGATTCCAGACCACCATCGTGTGTCCACATCCAGCCACACGATTCACCACAATCTCTCCACGTTTTGCGCACAAAAATCGACTCCGCAGAGCCTGGTAAATGCCAATACCAACTGAGAACAACCCCAACAAAACCAAAGATCCACCATGAAGAACCACAACTCACCACAAACCCCGAAGATCGCTTTTTTCCACAACGAATTGGCTCAACCATCGCTTGACTTTAGCCTTCTCAGTAAAAGCCCTCAAAGAAAAATCACCCAGCCAAAGCGGATCGAAGCACAGAACCATCGGCCGTTTCCCCTTTTCGTTTGCCTTGCTCAGAGTCCCCCAAAATTCCAGGCGCGTAAGCTCGTAGCGAATGTCGAAACTAGGCCTGATCGCCGGCAACGGCCGCTTCCCCTTCCTGCTGCTCGATGCAGCACGCGCCCACAACCTCACCGTAGTCGTCGCCGCCATCAAGGAAGAGACCGACCCCGAAATCAACGACACGCGCCGCCGCCGATCCCGACATCCACGTCCACTGGCTCTCCCTCGGCGAACTCTCCCGCCTCATCGAAACCTTCCAGGCCGAAGGCGTCACCCGCGCCGTCATGGCCGGCCAGGTCAAGCACAAGCAGATCTTCTCCAGCATCCGCCCCGACTGGCGCCTCGCCAAGCTCCTCCTCAACCTCCGCACCCGCAACACCGACATGCTCCTCGGCGCCAGTCGCGAAAGTCCTCAGCGACGAAGGCATCGAACTCATCTCCTCCACGCAATACCTCGAACCGCTCCTCGCAAAACCCGGCGTCCTCACCAGCCGCGCGCCCGACGAAGAAGAAGGCAAAGACATCGCCTACGGCCGCACCGTCGCCCAGGCCATCGCCGCCTACGATCTCGGCCAGACCGTCGTCATCGCCGCTCAGGCCTGCGTCGCCGTCGAAGCCATGGAAGGCACCGACGCCACCATCGCCCGCGCCGGCGCACTCTTCCGCACCCTCGACTTCGCCGGTGAAGCCTTCCCCGGCGAAGCCACCAGAAAGACAACCACCCTCCGCCGCTCACCTCACCGTCGTCAAAGTAGCCAAACCCAATCAGGACATGCGCTTCGACGTCCCTGTCATCGGCGTCGCCACCATCCACGCCATGCAGTCCGCCGGCGCAACCTGTCTCTCCATCGAAGCAGGGAAGACCGCTCTTCGTTCGATCCCGCGCGCCATCATCGCAGCCGCTGATTCAGCCGGCATCGCCGATCGTCGCCGCTAGCACGACGCCGCGATGTAAAGATATTGTCACGGCCCCGTAAAGCCATCGTAAGTGCAGGAGTAAAATTGCAGCGCGGCCACCTTGGGCCTGCGTCTTACGTGGCCTACGCTCGTCTACTCAAAAAGATGTACCAAAAGGGGAAACACCATGCGCAAAGCAGTTTGGATCGCAGTCAATCATCGGCGTAATTGCAGCGTGCGGCTTCGGCATCAAGGCCCATGCCGCCGCCGCGGCAGACATCGTACAGGCGGGAGCCACCGCACCCAACTTCACCCTGCCCTCGCAGGAAGACAAGCCCGTCAGCCTCTCGCGACTACAAAGGCAAGTGGGTCGTCCTCTACTTCTACCCCAAGGACCAGACCCAGGGATGCACCATCGAGGCCCACAACTTCCAGCGCGACATGGCTAAGTATGACGCCCTCAACGCGGTCGTCCTCGGCGTCAGCCTCGACACCGTCGAGGGCCACAAGGCATGGTGCGCGAAAGACACCTTCAGCTTCAAGCTCCTGGCCGACCCCGACCACAAGGTCGTCGACGCCTACGGCGTTCCCCTCATGACCCACGGCGACATGAAGTTCGCCGCCCGCGATACCTTCCTCATCTCACCCACCGGCAAGATCGTCAAGGTCTGGGAGAAGGTCGATCCCAACGTCCACAGCGACGACGTCCTGGCCGAAATCGCCGCCAACAAAAAGTAAATCCATACCAGCAGACGCAAAAAGGCCCGGGCTCTCAATTGAGGAGTCCGGGCCTATTTGCTTGCCTTACTTAATGCTTATTACTTCTTTGCGATCTTCTTTGCGATGCCTTCTTGACGATAGCCCGCTTGATTGCTTTCTTACTATTGCCCTCTTGAGCTTTCTTCACGACTGCCCTCTTCACTGCCTTCTTTGCAGCTGCTTCTTTGCTGCTTTTCTTAGTTGCCAAGGTAATACCTCTCTTCGATTGATTTTTTAGTGCTCTTTTTTGCAGCCACTTTTTTAGGAGTGGCCCTACCACCGCGACGAGCACTGACCTTCTTCGCGGCAGATTTTGATTTGGCGCACCTTCTTCGCCACAACTTTTTGGCGACAGCCTTCTTCGCTAGCCTTCTTGGCTGACAGCCTTCTTCACAGCGGGCTTCTTGGCAGCCTTCTTTGCTGACCGCATTTCTTTGGCAGCAGCCTTCTTTGCCGGAGCAGCCGCTTTCTTAGGCGCTGGTTTGACTGGCTTCGCTACGCTCGTCGAGCATTACTCTTTACTGGCAAGCTCAGACGGCTCTGGTTGCAGGTTCATAGCTGCTGATCGGCGACGGTGGCAGCGTGAAGATGGTCGCATCCTCTGCATGAGTTCCTTGCAACGTCCCGTCCTCTTCCTCGTCGAGTTCCTCATCATCGTCCGAGGTCATCGTTACTTCTTCTTCTTCGTCATCGTCCCCGAAGCGCTGCCGTAAATCGTCATGGTCATCTTCAGCTTCATCGTTGTAGTGGTGGTCGTCATCCGCTGAGGTTGCGTAAAGTTTGATCGTGTCGTCGAACATCATCGTTATTTCCCCTCGCTGCTTTGTACTTCCACCGCTCTTTGCTTCCGTCCTACAGTACGATGGCAGAGAAAAACATCGTTACATCCTGGCACGAGATTCTAGCAACAGGATGCATCGAAGCGCCAGCAATGGCAAGCAATCTTTTTTAATGGGTAGCTTGTCGGACAGCTTTTCATTTTGTTTTGCTCGTTGTCTTTTGCTTCGTCGTAGTCAAACTCTTCTTCATGGTCGTCGAAGATTGTTTCGATTTTGAAAGGCCCTGTTTTGTGCCGGCATGTGAAGAAGTCGCCTGAACCGGCGCGGCCGCGATATGCGAGTTCTTCTTGCCCCGTGCTGTTCTGCTGCGTACATGCGTTACAGGTGCAAGTTTGACCGGCTCTACAACTGCGAGCGAACTCCCTGGCTTCACGACGTTCGACGACAAATGATTCCATCGCCGCAGCTTTTCAACCGAAACCCCAAAACGATCGGCAACAGTTATCAGCGTGTCGCCCCGACGCACCGCGTATCGCTGCGGCCCTGCGGTCGCCACAGCGCCCGCGATGGGAACGACAA
>CAWFVO010000006.1:0-6855 GCA_963819295.1 uncultured Actinomycetota bacterium | reverse complement strand
GTCGCTCTACTTGCTGGATCATCACGGCCACCTCGGGTGACGCCCGAGCGGGCGGCCAACAGCGTGCTTCGGGTGTCGGTGTGCGTGGAAGTAGCAGACGGTGGACGCGTTTTCCGCCGCGCAGCCGAGGATGCACACCGGTTCGCGTGAGGGTCAGCGGACGAGATGGCGGGCCAGGGCGGCGGCCTCGCCGCGGTTGGCGACGCCGAGCTTGGCCAGCAGGTTGGACACGTGCACGCTCGCGGTCTTCTCGGTGATGAACAGGGTGGTCGCGATCGTCTTGTTGGTGGCGCCGGTGGCGAGGAGGTCGAGAACCTCCCGTTCACGGGGTGTGAGCCGGCTCAACGGTCCTTCGCCTGACACCGTGTGGGGCAGCGGGACGCGGGTGCGGGTGGCAAGGCTGACGGCGCGTCGCTCGAGCTCTCGTGCGCCCATGTCATGGGCGGTGCTCCAGCACTCGACGAGGAGCTCGCGGCCCTCGTCCCGGCCGCCGTGTGCCAAGAGTTCCTCGGCCAGGTTGAGGCGCGGCTCGAGGGCGAAGTAGGAGCCGAACGGCTCCGCCAGTGAGGTCGCTATCCGGAACTGGGCAATGGCCGGTTCTCCGGCGTACCTGGCGGCGTAGGCATCGGCGAGCGCGAGCTGGACCGCGTGGTAGGTCGGGCGCCATTCGTCGGTGAGCCCGCCCTGTGCCGCCGCCAACTGCCGAGTTGAAAGGTCGCGTAGCTCGCCGGTCTCGACACCGGGCGCCGAGCGCGCGAGGCAGAGCGCGTGGAAGCCGATCCGTGCGGCCGCGGCTGCAATCAGCGGGGAGTCGGTGTCCTTTATCTGGGCCAGGTACGACCTCGCCGTCTCAACGGCGCCGGGCCGGTCGTCGAGCATCGCGGCGAGCTGGAGCTCGGTCAGCACATCCCATGCAAACGAAGCCTGGCGTACTGGCTGTGTCTGGGCCGCGGTCTCGCGGACCAGGGGGGCCGCCGCGTCCGCGTCACCGCGGGCCATCAGCAGCTCCGCGCGCAGGGAGCGCCGACGCCAGCTGGATGCGGGCAGTCCGAGCTCACCGAGCTCTTCGAACCGCTGTTCCGCCTCGTCGAGGCTCCCGCGCCACAGGAGTGCTACCAGCGCCGCGCGACCGCACAGGCTCGCCTGGAACCTAAGCCCCAGCGCGAGGGCTTCTTCGTAGCCCTCGGTGGCGACGCACAGGCCCCGATCGACCTGACCCGCCTCCATGTACTGAACAGGAAGCACTGAGTCGAGTACGTACGCGACCAAGCCCGCGGACCGTGCCAGGACCTTGGCCTCTTCCAGCCCCGCGAGGGCGTCGCCGACGTGGCCGAGGTGGAAGAGGGAGAGCGATCTCGCAGGTAGCGTGGCATCCACCTCGGCTTCGACGCACCCCGCGATCCGGGCGGCGTCGATGGCTTGTCCTGCGGCTGCGACACTCAGCGCGAAGCGGCCCTGCCGCTTCAGGTAGTGCGACCGGGCGCACAAGGCCCAAGCCTGCTCCTCGGTCGGGGAGTCGCCGGCATGCTCGAAGGCGAGCCGGATCGCCGTCCTCCGCACCGATCGTGTCCTCGACGTCGAATCTGCAGGTGGCCAACGCGGAGTAGACGCGGCTGGCCAGCAATCGGTCGGGGTCAGGTCCGAGCATCTCCACCGCGGTGCGGACCAGGGTGTGCCAGCGCTCGTAGTCACCCTGCCCGACTGCCGCCTCGCCCAGGAGGAGGACGATCTCGGCCTTGGGGTGGCCGGCGACCGCCTCGGCGTCGGGGACCCGGTCCCACAGCGACAGGGCGCGTTCGAAATGGGTGAGAGCCTCGGCCGCCGCCAGTCGCTTCGCCGCCAGTCCCGCTTGCACCGACGCCGCCAGGGTCCGGGGCAGGTCGTGGGCGGCGTTCCAGTGGAAGGCGAGCCGACTCAGCGCCGCCACTCCGGGATCGGCTTCGGCGTCGACCCCGGCCTGGAGGATCTCTGCCAAACTGGCGTGGATCCGGGTCCGTTCGTCGGGCATCAGGTCGTCATAGGCCGCCTCACGCAACAACGGGTGCCGGAACTCCAGAGACCCGGCGGCCTGGCGCAGCACGTTGGCGTCCAGCGCCTCCCGCAGATAGCCCTCCATCTGGGCCCGGTCGAGTCCCGCCAGCTCGGCGAGCGTCTCGGTGTCCAGCCGGGTCCCGTTGACCGACGCTAGGCGGAGCAGTGCCCGCGGGCCCTCCTCGAGGGCGTCGATCCGAGCCAACAGCAGATCGGACAGGTGGTCGGGGACCCCCTCCTGGCTGGCGTCCTGGTCGGCGGCCAGGAGCTCCTCGGCGTACAGCGGGTTCCCCTCGGACCGCGCCAGCACAGCGTCGACCAGCGACGGGTCGGGCGGCCCGTCGGTGTGGGCGGCGGCGATGGCGGCAATGTCGGCGCGGTCCAACCCGCCCAGGTCGATGCGTCGGGACCCGGGGGTCCGGCTGATCTCGGTCAACGTCTTCCGGAACGGGTGGCGGCGGTGCAGCTCGTCGCTGCGGAAGGTCAGCACCAACACCAGTGCCCCACGCGCGGTCCTCGACAGCGCGGCCGCGAAGTCCTGGGTCGAGCGGTCCGCCCAGTGCATGTCCTCCAGCACCACCAGCACCGGACCAGCGGCCGCGGCCTCGAGCACGACAGCGGTGAGGTCGTCCAACACCTGCAACGCCTCCCGACTCCGCGGTGCCTCGGGATCCAGCAGGGTCAGCATCCGCCTCGCCGACGGCCGCGAACCGAGGTCATCGATCCCGGTCAGCAGCGCACGAACCGCCTCGACCACCGGGGCGAACGACATGCCGGCCTCGATGTCGAGACCGTGGCCCGTGGCCACGGTGAACCCCAGCCCGGCCGCCCGGCGTTCGAGATCCGCCACCAGGGTGGTCTTCCCGATCCCGGCATCGCCCCCGACCAGTAGGGTCTGAGGGCTTCCCTGCGCGGCGAGCCCGAGCGCCTCGTCCAGCTCCGCGACGTCCCGCTCGCGCCCCAGCAGCAGAGGCGTCCCGCTCGTTACGGGCATGCGGTCCACCGCCCTAGGCGCGGATGCGCGGAAGGTCCGAGCCATTCATGGTAGGCGCCCACGAGGGGCGTTGGCGACGGAGAACGGGCTCGGCAGACCCCGCCCGGGGCGACCACCGTGGCGTTGCGGAGACGGCCGGTTGCGGATTCGGAAGCGTGCTGTGACGGTTGAGATGGTCAGTCGACCAGAGCTCGGGCCAGGGCGGCGGCCGCGCCGCGGTTGGCGACGCCGAGCTTGGCCAGCAGGTTCGACACGTGAACACTCGCGGTCTTCTCGCTGATGAACAGGGCACTGGCGATCGTCTTGTTGGTGGCGCCGGTGGCGAGGAGGTCGAGCACCTCGCGCTCGCGCGGTGTCAGCCTGCTCAACGGTCCCTGAGGGGTGGCCGCCGACTCCGGGAGCGGGACGCGGCTGCGGGTGGCGAGCCGGAAGGCCCGCTGCTCGAGGCCGCGCGCGCCCATGCGGTGTGCCACGGTCCAGCAGTCGACGAGGAGCTCCCGGCCCTCGTCCCGGCCGCCATGCCGGAGCAGCTCCTCCGCCAGTTCGAGCCGGGGCTCGAGCTCGAAGAAGTCCCCGAACGGTCCAGCGAGCCTCGCGGCCTCACGGAACTGCTCGATGCCGGGCTGCCCTGCGACCCTGGCGGCATACCCCTCCGCGAGCGCGAGCTGAACCCCCGAGGAGCTGCCGTGCCACTCATCGCTCAGGTGGCCTCGCGCCGTTTCCAGGTGACGTGTCGCCTGGCTGCGGAGTGGAGCACGATCCGCGGCGGGTGCGGACTCTGTGAAGGCCAGCGCCTGGAAGCCGATCCGCGCAGCCCACGCACTGACCAGCGGTGAGTCGCAGTCGTACAGCAGAGCGACGTAGGACCGGGCGACCTCGAGGCACCGGTGATGGTCTCCGCCGAGTGCGGCGATCTGGAGCTCTCTGAGAACCTCGCCCTCGGTCGGGTGACGACTGCCGGATGCTGCAACCTCTGCGGTCCGTGGCATCACAAGGGTGGCCGCTTCGACGTCTCCCCGCGCCAGCGCAAGCTCCCCACGAAGGCCCTGCCAGGCGCCCTTCCCCAGGCCGAGCTCCCGGATCTCCGCCAGCAGCGTCTCGGCTTCGCTGAAGCGACCTTGCCAGGTCAGGCCGGTCACGATCGGATCCCCGCAACGCGCGGCGGACGTGAGGTCCCCCGCGGCAAGGGCCTCGCCGTGGGCCGCCTGCGCGAGGGAGATCCCCCGGGCGACCTGGCCTGAGTCCATCAGGGTGAACGCGAGCCACACGGCACGATCGTGTGCAACGCCGGACATGCCCGCGCTTCGCGCCAGCGAGATGAGCTCTTCCCCACCCGCAGACGCCTCGTTCAGTCGGCCCAGGTAGGCCAGAGCGAGGTTTCTGCCATTCAGGCCCCAGACCAGGGCTTCGGTACAGTCCGCGGCTCTGGCGGCCTCGATCGCTGCGTCCGCACTTTCGAGAGCAGCCGCGGGGCGGTCGTTCCGGTTGTGCAGCTGCGTCTGGGCGACGAGAGCCCAGGCCCGTTCCTCGCTCGGGGCCTCGCCGGCGTACTCGACGGCGAGGCGGATCGCCTCCTCTGGGCCCAGCGGGTCCGGCACGAAGAACGCACAGGCTGCCAGAGCGGAGTAGGCCCGGCTCGCCACCAGCCGGTCGGTGGTCGGCTCGAGCATGTCGACCGCTAGCCGGGTGTGCCTGTACCAGCCCTCGAGGTCTTGCTGCTGCATCGCCGCCTGGCCCAGAAGCACGGTGAGCTCGATCCGCGTCAGCCCCGCCACAGTCTCGGCGTCGGGTACTCGGTCCCACAGGGACAGGGCGCGCTCGAAGAGGGTGACCTGCTCGGCTGCGTTCACCTTCTGGGCGGCCTGCCCTGCGCGCACGGACGCCTCCAGGGCACGAGGCTGGTCGTGCCCGGCCGACCAGTGGAAGGCCAGCCGGCTCAGCGGCCCCAGACTGGGCTCCGGATCCGCGTCGACCCTCGCCTGGAGGAGTCGGGCGAGCGCGGCATGGAGCCTGGTGCGCTCGTCGGGGAGGAGGTCGTCGTACACCGCTTCGCGCAGCAGTGCGTGGCGGAACTCGAGCGAGCCCCCCACGTTGCGCAGCACGTTCGCGTCGAGCAGGTCGCGGAGGAACGCCTCCAGCCTCACCTGGTCGATCCCCGCGACCTCTGAGAGCGTGACGGTGTCCACTCGCGTCCCGTCCACAGAGGCCGTCCGCACGAGCTCACGCGGACCCTCGGCCAACGCGTCGACCCGGGCGAGGAAGAGGTCGGACAGCTGGTCAGGGACCGCTCCGGGCCCGGCGGCAACGATCTCCTCGGCGTAGAGCGGGTTGCCCTCCGATCGCTCCAGCACGGAACGGATCAGCGCCGGACCTGGTGGCGCCCCCGAAGCCGAGGCCACAATGCCGGCGATGCTGACCTTGTCCAAGGGGCCGAGCTCGACGCGTCGGCCCCCGGTGACCCGTCCGATCTCGGCCAGCGCCTTCCGGGCAGGGTGCCGGCGATGCAGATCGTCGGTCCGGACCGAGAGCACGAAGAGGAGCGGGCCGCGTGCGGTGCGCGAGAGGGCGACGGCGAGATCTCGGGTCGACGCGTCAGCCCAGTGCAGGTCCTCCAGCACCAGCAGCACCGGCCCGGAGGCAGCGCTCTCCAGGACGGTCAGGCGCAGGTCCTCGTGGAGGTTGACCTGCTCCCCAACGCTCGCCGTCGCGGGGTCGAGGAATGCCTGCATCCGTCGTGCCAGCGGCCGAGAGTCGACGTCCTCGCTCTTGGCCAAGAGCGTGGACAGAGCCTCGATCACCGGCCCGAACGGGATTCCGGCCTCGATGTCGAGACCGTGGCCCACGGCGACCGTGAACCCGAGGTCCTCGGCGCGACGAGTCAGGTCGGCGATCAGCGTCGTCTTGCCGATTCCTGCATCCCCACCGACGACGACGACCTGAGGCTCTCCCGTCAACGCCAGGGACAGTGCGTCGTCCAGCTCCGCGACCTCCCGCTCGCGCCCCAGCAGCAAAGGAGGTGTCCTGCTCGGCACAGGCATGGAGTCCGCCGCCCTAGGCGTGGGTGGAGCGAGAGTCCCGAGACCAGCCATCGTAGGCGCCCCCGGAGCGCACATGGGCGACCGAGGTGGAGGTGGGCGCGCCACCTCAGCTACGCGTTAGCATCGCCCCGCCGGGGCCCGCGCGTCTCGTGCGGTGCACCCGGGACTGTCGCCGACGACCGCGGGACCAGCAGCGAGGAGCGAGACGAGAATGGCGATACGCGCAGAGACCGGCGCGCCGGTCTTCGTCGGCGGCACCGGGCGAAGCGGGACCACCGTGGTGGCGCAGTTGATCGGTGCGCGCGCTGATGTCGTGCTCGTTCCCATCGAGCTGAGGTTCCACGTCGACCCGGGCGGTCTGACGGACCTTGCCGACGGACGCGTCACCGTCGATGAGTTCGCTCGCCGGATGCGCAACAAGTGGTACTCGCGCCCGGCGAGAAACGGTCCCCGTGGCCTCCATGTCATCGCGACCCGCCCTCAGATGAACCGCGGCTTGCGCCGACTCCGCGAGGGGTACGAGGCGGACCCGTGGGCCGCTTCACGGCGATTCATGCAGGACGTGGTGGGTCCCTTCCGTCGCGAGGCCGGCGCGTTAGCCTGGGTGGAGATGACACCACCCAATGCGAAGGCAGCCGACACGCTCTGCCGGATGTTCCACGCGCCCGGATCGTGCACATGGTCCGTGATGGCCGCGACGTGGCTGCTTCGGTGGCCCGACGACCGTGGGGTCCCAACGACGTCGCGTCAGCACTCGTGTGGTGGGCTGACAACCTCATCGAGATCCATCGC
>CAWFVO010000005.1:0-16976 GCA_963819295.1 uncultured Actinomycetota bacterium | reverse complement strand
GGCACGCCGGATCGCTCATGCCGCATCGCGGGTCGGACGGTCCGCGGTCAGGCCGGCGTACCCCGCCGTATCCGAGCGGGCGCCAAGGTACCCGCGGCCGGTGCGGCTCGATCAGGGCCACGGAGCCGCCCGAGTCACCCGGTCAGGGTGAGGCACGGGCGACTCACGGCTGACCAGGGTGGAGGCTGCACATTGCCGATTCCGGAAGGAAGCGCCATGAATGACTACACCCTGACCCAGCGGCTGACCGCCGAGTTCCTCGGCACGTTCGTCCTCGTGTTCGGCGGCTGCGGCACGGCCGTGCTGGCGTCGGGGGTGCCGAACGTCGGCGTCGGCTACCTCGGCGTCGCCTTCGCCTTCGGACTCACCGTCCTGATCATGGCGTACTCCGTCGGTCACATCAGCGGAGGCCACTTCAACCCGGCCATCTCGCTGGGTCTCGCCCTGGCCAAGCGATTCAAGATGTCGGAGCTCCTGCCGTACGTCGTCACCCAGGTCGTCGCCGCGATCGTCGCGTCCGCCGCGCTCTTCGTGGTCGCCAACGGCGTCGACGGCTTCAGTGCCAAGACCTCCGGCTTCGCCACGAACGGGTACGGCGACCGGTCACCGGGCGGCTACTCGCTGCTGTCGGTGATCGTCATCGAGGTCATCCTCACGGCGGTCTTCCTGTACGTGATCCTCGGCTCGACGGACACGCGGGCGCCCAAGGGCTTCGCCCCGCTCGCGATCGGGCTCTCGCTGACCCTCATCCACCTGGCGAGCATCCCGGTCAGCAACACCTCGGTGAACCCGGCCCGTTCGACCGGTCCGGCCCTCTTCGCCGGGGCCGACGCGCTGAGCCAGCTCTGGGTGTTCTGGGCCGCGCCACTGGTGGGCGGCGCGATCGCCGGCCTGACCTACGCGTTCATGTTCGGCGGCGACACCGACGTGGCCCCCTTGGAGGTGGCGACCGAGGCCTGACCCGGGCTCGACCGCGCCTCCGGCTCTCGTCCGAGACTGGGTCGGGGCGGCGGGGCGAGCATCCCGCGGTGCCGGGTGAAGGCCTACAGGTGTCGCCTGATCGGGTTCCACAGGATCTCGAGCGCGGTGGTCACCGCCGCGATCACGAGGCCACCCAGCATGGCCGCTCCGAAGCTGTCGATCTCGAGCCCCGCGCTGAGCCAGGCGACGATCACCAGCAGCACGCCGTTGACGACGAGCGAGAGGGCGGCCACGACGAGGACCGGCTGCGGAACGGGCAGGACCCGTGGCAGCGCACCCAGCAGGGCGCTCACCAGGCCGAGCACCAGGGACACCACGACGTAGGCCCAGAAGCCACCCGGCACGTTGATCCCCGGCACCACGAGCGTGGCGACCCAGACCGCGGCGGTCAGGATCCCCCAGCTTCCGATGACCCGGATCACCAGACGGATGTCGTCCGTGGTCAGGCCGGCCGCCAGGTCGGCCGCGGTGGGCTCCGGGCGTTCGAGGGCAGGGTCCTCCAGCTGGAACCTCGTCTTGAGCGCGAGCGCCCACGAGGCGAGGCTCCTGTCGAACTCCGCGCCGATCGCAGCCGCGCCGACCAGGATGAAGGCGATCGCCAGGAGCCAGCCGATCAGGGCGATGGTGACTCCGAACAGGCCGAACTCCTGGGTGTAGCGCTCCACCTGCCCGGGCATGTAGATGGTGCTGACGACGGAGTACGCCGCGGTCGCGACGGCGGCGACGAGACCGCCGAAGACGAGGCGACGCCAGTGGACCTGACGGTTCAGCAACAGATAGGGGATCGACGTCCACAAGATGGTGCCCGTCACGATGGAGAAGGGCAGGGTGATCAACCAGCTCAGCGGCAGGTAGTCCACCAGGGCCCGCGCGCCGTACAGCACGAAGACCTCGAGCAGCAGGACGACGAGACCGAGGGTCGAGTAGACACCGCTGCGGATGCCGGCCTTCGGCTGCTCGTACGCCGACCGGTACATCCGCTGGAACCGCCTGGTGAACGACGTACCGGAGATCAGCAGCAGGAGGGCGCTGAACGTGCTGACGCTGCCGGTGGCGCCCTCGGGGACGGCGAACAGCTGGGTCACCGCGGAGGCGGCATCCCCCTCGAGGTGGAACTTGCTGATGAGGGACTCGGCGATCACGTTGTCCTTGTCCGCCGGCGCCCAGGTCGCGACGAGGATCAGCAACGGGATCATCGAGGTGAAGGCCTGTGAGGCCAGCACCATGCTCCGGTCGATGCCCGTCATGTCGATGAAGCGCCGTACGCAACGACCCAGGAACGAGTCCAGGATCCGCCGGGCGAGGTCCGTGAGGTCGTCCCCGGCGGAGGCCACCAGCCGGGCCCGGCCGTCCCGGTCGTCCGGGTCGCCTCCCGTCAGCCAACGCTCCACCACGCGGTCAGTCTCGGGTGCCGATCGACGGGTTGCCTCGCCCCACGCGGGTGAACCGGCGGATTCCTCTCTCGAACGCCGTCGTGATGAGCCGGGAGGAATTGACGTTGAGTCGCGCCGGGCACCTGGGCACAGTGTCCAGATGACCTCCTTCATCTCGCACACCTCCATCGACTGCGCGAATGCCTACGACCTCTCCGAGTGGTGGAAGCCGGTGCTGGGCTACGTCGATCTCGAGGACGACCCCAACGAGTCCGGCCATGAGGAGTGCATGATCCGCGACCCCCTGACCGGCCACCAGGTGCTGTTCATCGAGGTCCCCGACGCGAAGCAGGTCAAGAACCGGATCCACTTCGACCTGATGCCGCGAGAGGGAACCCGTGACGACGAGGTGGCGCGGCTGCTCGAGCACGGGGCGACCGTGGTCCTGGACCTGCGCGGCCAGTGGGGACCCGGCACCGGTTGGGCGGTTCTCGCCGATCCCGAGGGGAACGAGTTCTGCATCCTCAGGTCCCAGGCCGAGCGGGACGCCGCTCGCGCGGCACAGGAAGCCGATGGCCAGGCCTAGTGCTGGAAGTCGAAGCTTTGAACACTCACCCAGCTGCCGTCCGCCTGCACCAGCACCACGGCGAGGGCGACCGCTGAGACGGCCGTGGCGGCAAGGAGGAGCCATCGGGTCAGCGCACCGGGCACGACCGCGGCAGCGTGCCCCGGCGTCACGGTGATCCGGAGCGCTGGCACGATGCGGCCAAGCAGGTGCAGCCCGGTGACGACCACCCACACCGCGAAGAAGCCCTGATGGACGCTCAGGTAGTCGACCCGGAAGCCGAGGATGTCGAGCAGAGCCTGGTGGGCGTGGTCCGGGCCAAGCAGCACGAGCAGTACCCCGGAGCCCAGGAGCCCTAGCGTCGAGACCACCACCAGCGGCGCGAGCGCACGGAGCAGCATGGGCGGCGGCCCGGCCTCGACGTACAGGCGGTTCCTGCCGTAGTAGCGGGCCATCCGCCAACCGGTGCTCGCGGTCTTCATCACCGCCGGCGGTATCAGGAGGGCGCCGATGGCCACGTGCCAGGAGATCAGGCCGTTGACGTTGAACAGCGTGAGCAATTCGGCCACCGAGCCCACGAGCAGGACGAGTGCGGTCCACGCGGTCAGCAGAGCGTTTCCAGCGGGGCCGCCGGTGCGCGCCAGCACGGGGTCGGCACGACGTTCGCGCCCCGTCGCCTCGGCCACCGCCTCGGAGACGGCGCCCACGACCGCCGTACCGAGCGTGCCGCCTGGACGCTCGTCTCGCTTGGTCTGCATGGGTCCAGCATCGCTCGCAGAACAGCGAGATCACGCTCGCTGCTCGGCGTAGTCAGGTTCCAGTCAGGCGACACGCCCGGTTTCACAGGTTCGGCACAGGGTCTCCGCACAGTGTGGAGGGCATGACGCCTCTTCAGCGCAGCCGACGACTGCAGACCGGTCTCGCCTCGCTCGGAGTCGTGGGCGCGGTCGGCGCATCCTTCGGCATCGGCGCCGTCACCCACTCCACCTCCGGCGGGGGAACCTCCGGCGGCACCGGAAGCACGGCGCGCCACCACTCGAGCTCGCAGACGACCCAGACACCGCAGGGCTCTGGTCACCGCGACCGGAGCTCGCCTGCTACTTCCCCGACGCCTCAGAAGGCCACGCCGTCGGTGGCTGCTCCCACGCCCAGCCCGCCGCAGGCCACCACGAGCGGGTCCTGACATGCCCGCACATGACGGCACGGGCTCCTACGACTTCGAGGTCTGGACGACCACGGGCCGCCTGGTGGTGACCGACCCGGCTGTGCTCGAGGCGGCGAGAGGCATAGTCCTGGCCGGTCTCGACGAGGTCGAGAGAGCCTGTTCTCGGTTCCGCCCCGACTCCGAGCTCATCCAGCTCTCGGGGCGTGCCGGAATGGCTGGTCTGTCAGAGCCGAACCTCACCCCGACCTCCCACCGCGTCTCACCGATGCTTGCGGACCTGGTGCACACAGCGCTCGCGGCGTCCGAGGCCAGCGACGGGCTCGTCGACCCCACCATCGGCACCCTCATGCAGGGACTCGGATACGACCGCAGCATCGAGCAGCTGCCGACCGACGGCCCTGCGGTCCGCCTGGTTCCCGCGGTTGCTGGTTGGCGCCGCGTCCACCTCCAGGCAGACCGGCTGACGCTTCCCGCTGGTGTTCTCCTCGACCTCGGCGCCACCGCCAAGGCCCGGGCGTCGGACCTCCTTGCGGCCCGCGTGGCCGCCCTCGGCGTAGGGGTGCTGCTCGAGCTGGGCGGCGACATCGCCACCGCAGGGCGCGCACCGCAGGGCGGATGGCAGGTGGCGGTCGTCGACGCTGCCGATGACCCCGCGTGTCAGGTCACGCTGTCAGCAGGTTCGGCTGTCGCGACCTCCTCGACGGTGCGGCGTACCTGGCGTCGCGGTGGCGTTCGCTTCCACCACATCCTCGACCCGCGCACGGCCGCACCAGCCGCCCCCGTCTGGCGCACCGTCACCGTCGCGGCCCCCACCTGCGTCGAGGCCAACACTGCCTCGACTGCGGCCGTCGTCCTCGGAACCAAGGCACCTGCCTGGCTGTCCGACCGTGGGTTCAGCGCGCGGCTCGTCGACCAGCAGCGCCGCGTCGTGTGCGTCGGCGACTGGCCCCATGAGTCTTCTGGGGAGGCGGCGTGAGCGCTGCCCTCACATCGGCCATGTGGGACCTCGGCCGCGGTACCGGCGTGGTCGCCCTGGTCATGTTCAGCCTCGCCCTGGTGCTCGGCATCATCGCCCGCTCCGGCCGCAACGCCGCAGGTCTTGGCCGATTCGGCATCAGCGACCTGCACCGGACCGCCGCGTTGACCGGGACCGGGCTCGTGGTCGCCCACGTCGTCAGCCTCCTGCTCGACCCGTACGCCCAGGTCAAGCTCATCGACCTCGTCTTCCCCTTCCTGGCCTCCTACCGGCCGCTGTGGCTCGGACTCGGCACCTTGGCCGTTGACCTGCTGATCGCGGTGACCGCGGCGTCACTGCTACGGCAGCGGCTCGGCCCCAGGGTGTTCCGTACCGTCCACTGGGCCACCTACGTCCTGTGGCCCATGGCCCTGTTGCACGCCCTCGGGGCCGGTACCAACGCCACCACCACCTGGTTCCGCGGCCTCGCGGTGGTGTGTACCGCCGCTGTCGTCGTCGCCGTCGGCTGGCGTCTTGCCCCGTCGTTCGCCGGCCGCGGCTGGAGCCGCCGCCCACGGAGGGTCGCATGACCGCCACCTCCGGTGCAGGCACGTCGGGTCCTGGCACAGGTCGCCCCACCCCGCCGGGTTCGACGCGTCGGCTCCTCCTCGGCGCCGATGCCGACCGGGACTCGACTCTCGAGGCACACTGGACCCGATACGGGCCGCTCCCGACCATGCGGGTCGACCGACTCCTCCAGATCGTCCACGACAGCGGACTCACGGGCCGAGGCGGAGCCGGCTTCCCGACTGCAACCAAGGTCCGCGCAGTCACCTCGCGCAGCCGCAAACCGGTCGTGGTCGGCAACGCCCTGGAGGGCGAGCCACTCAGCTCCAAGGACGCCGTCCTCATCGACCACAACCCCCACCTGGTTCTCGACGGGCTGGAGGTCCTGGGCCGCTCCACGCGCGCCAAACGAGCCGTCCTCGCGCTCGGACCGGGCATCGACCCGGGCCCGGTCAGGGCTGCGGCGCGGGGCCGACGGGTCGACGTTGTGATTCTGGAAGGCGGGTTCGTCGCCGGCCAGGAGTCGGCGGTGGTCAACCAGCTCAACGGCAATCCCCCCCTCCCGAGCGACCCGTTCACACGAGTCACCGAGTCCGGCGTCGACGGCAGACCGACCCTCGTGCTGAACGTCGAGACCCTCGCCCAGCTCGCTCTTCTGGTCCGCCATGGACCGGAGTGGTTTCGTACGGCCGGGGCACCGGACGACCCAGGGACGTCGCTGTTCACCATCAGCGGCGCCGTACGACGCCCTGGCGTCGTCGAAGCCCCACGCGGCATGCCCTTGCGCGAAGTCCTGGCGTCGTCCGAGCCGGATCCAGCGGCGGCGGTGCTGGTGGGCGGGTACCACGGCGCCTGGGTCCCGGTCTCCGACATCGACGTCCGCCTCACGCGATCCGCACTGGCGCCGTACGGGGCATCGGTGGGCGCGGGCGTCCTTCACGTCCTCAGCGAACGCTCCTGTCCGCTCACGTTCGCGACCGACGTCATGGAGTACCTGGCCGGGGAGTCGGCCGAGCAGTGCGGTCCCTGTCTGAACGGGCTGCCCCACATGGCGGCGAACCTGCGACGGCTGGCGGCCGGCTCGCGTGATCGCACGCTCCCCGACGAACTGAGGCGGATGGCGCGGCTCGTGACCGGCCGGGGCGCGTGTGCCCATCCCGACGGCAGCGCCCGGTTCGTCGCCTCGACCCTCAACATCTTCCGTGGCCACGTGGCCGCCCACCTCGAAGGCTGGTGCCCGTCTGCGTCCAGGAGGGCAGTCTCGTGACCACGCACTTGCACATCGACTGGACCCGCTGCGACGGTCACGGGTCCTGTGCCGAGCTACTGCCGGAGCTTCTCGGACTCGACGACTTCGGCTTCCCCATCACGCGCAGCGGTGAACGAGACCCCGCGATCCCCAGACGAGACCACGAGTCGGCGCGGCATGCGGTCAGGAACTGCCCGGTCATGGCACTGCGGCTCTACGAGCGCACGCGCTAGGTCTACCCGGCTCTCGCAGGCGCGTCCCGGTCGGCTGACGAGGATGCAGCGGGGCAACCAGAGGCCTTCCCGAGCCGGCGTACGGGCGGTCCCGGACTCGGACTTACGCCGCCGCTGCCCGTGCGGCGGTTCCGCAGGAACGGATCCGGCTCGATGAGCATCAGGTGGCTGCAGGGGAGGCTGACCGACTCGCGGCTGACGATCGTGCAGGGCGGGCACGGGGACGCCACCTTTGGCGCGGTCGAGGAGACTCTCGCCCAGCTCGGACCAGAGGCGGTGGGTCACAGGAAGGTGGTGGCCGACAAGGAAGTCCGGACCCCGAGGGCCGGTCGCACACATGCCGTCCTGCGCGCGAGTGCTCTCCGCTGCCACGAAAGGTCCCCGCGCAACCGTGTCAGATTCGCCTCTCGCCGTTCGTAGGGTAAGTGAACCCAGACCGCTGGGTCCGCCACAGCCGAAGGAGCCGTCGTGCCTGAATACCTCTTGTACTTCAACCAGCAGTGGGTGGGCGACCACACCGAGGAGTGGTTCCGCGGGCGCGGACCGCTCTCCGTGGCGGTCGAGGAGGAGATGAAGGCGGCTGGCGTGTACGTCTTCGCCGGGGGGCTCGAGGAGGAGGACGGCCCGGTCTACAGTGCCGACGCCACCAGTGGCACCCTGATGATCACCGACGGACCATACGTCGAGACCAAGGAGTTTCTGGGCGGGTTCGCGGTGGTGGACGTCGCCGATGACGAGGCCGCCAAGCTCTGGGCGGGCAAGCTCGCGGAGGCGTGCGGCTGGCCGCATGAGGTTCGCCGCTTCAAGTCGCAACCCTAGGCAAGGGACTCGATCGTCGAGAAGCACGGTTCGTGGCAACGACGACCCTGATGGACGTCACCGCGGCCCACATGCCGCCAAGTAGCTGCCCAGCCCGAGCCCGTGCAGTCCTGACCGGTCACTCGGCAGGATCTGACGAGCTTCAGCTACGCGGTACGGGCGATGAGACCGAGACGAGACGGCCGCTTCCACCCGGTCCGTCAGCGTGGCTGCTCTCAGTGGGATCGACGCCCCGACGTTCGGCAGCACCAGGGCCGGCACGGTGCCGGTCGCCGTGGGTCAGGGTCGCGCCGTCGCCGCCACGTCGTTCTGCTGAGGGGTCGCACTTGGCCGCTCCTGACGTTCTGACCACAGGGCGTACCCGAGCCAGGCGAGGGCCACCCCGACTGGAATCGCAGCCTTGGGCTGGGTGCCGTTGGGAACCAGTGCCGCGACCGGAGCCAGCACGGTCCCCAGAGCCAGCAGCGCGCCCGCCCAACGCGGCAGGATGGCGGCCCGGAAGGTTGCAATGCCGAACGACAGGCCGCCGAGAATGTAAATGGGTCCACTCAGCGTCCAAAGAGTCGGCAGGACTCCGAGGTCGAAGCTGCCAGAAGGCCCGTTGAACATTCCCATCCAGGCGACCACAAAGCCCGGCGCCGCCGTCGAAAGGTGCGGCAGGATGAATGCCTCAACAAAGCTGAAACCCATGATCAGGGCCAGCCAGAGGCTGAGAAGGATGTAGCCGACCAGGCCAAGCCAGCCGGTCTTCAGAGCTTGCCTGGCGTAGAGGCCCGCCATACCGACAAGGCCGAAGAAGCACATGGCGCAGGCGATCACGTGGACCACGGCCCAGCGGGTGGTGGTGACGGACGAGACGATGTTCGGCGGATGGAACAGTCCGACAAGCACGTAACATATCCCCGCCACAAAGGCGGATAATCCCGCCCAGCGGATTAGATTGCGGTTGGTTATTTCCATCATGCGTCTCCGATGAGAACTGATGAGATGTGGAATATTCGAACCTTTGGAGACTACTCCGCGTTTCAACGAATAGATACAGGGGCGGAAATAGGTACGAAGTAGAGAGGTGGGAGTGGATGCATGCTCGATCCGGCACGGGCTCGGCTCCCGCACCTTCGCGAACGCCCGACTCGCAGCATTAGTGCGTTTGCTCCACCCGTCATGACTTGCGACGGCAAGATGAGCGCATGAGCACCAGTGACGTGATCGCACTGTGGTTCGGGGTGCCGATTTTCCTGGCCATCGGCATCGGCGGCTCCTACCTCGCGTGGTGCCGCGACACCGACCTGAGTCGCGGGATCGTCGCGTTCACCGGCCCAGCCAGCGTCCCGGGCTACCACGCGTTCATGCTGCCGGGCACCACCGGGATGACCCTGACCTGGCTCGCTCTCGTGCTCACCGAGGTGACCCACGACAGGTATCACGCGCTCGCCGGAATCATGGTGGGACTCGGCGTCCTGCTGCTCTTCTTCGGATTCTGGATGTGGGCGTTCATGCTGCCCCGCCGGTGGGCGCCGCCTCGCTGGCGCGACCAGCACGGCTGGGTCCCCACCTTGTGGTGCCAATTCAGAGGCAAGCCGACCTACGATCAGTCGACCCAGCGCGGCAAGCACGAGCGGTAGTCACCCACTACTTCCGTTGGTTCTCGTCCAAACGCTGATGCGGAGGCGCTGAAGGCCGTTCGTCCCGGCACGACCGACGACCGCACATCGGGAGCCATGGGAGGGCGACCGGACAGCGACAATGAGCGGGCGCGGTTCAGTCGGCTGGGCTAGTCGCCGGTGACGCCGTCTGCGAGCTCGCGGAGGATGTCGAGGTGGCCGTTGTGCCGAGCGGTCTCCGCGATCAGGTGCGTGATGATGTACCGCAACGCGAACGGCTTGCCGGTGTTTTCGTCCCGGCCGACTGCTTCTGCGTCCCAGTCGCGGGTCGCAATGACGTCGTCGGTGTGGGCTGCCTGCTTGGCGTAGTCGTCGAGGAGCTCGGCCAGGGGTTGTTCGAGTCCACGGCGCATCTGGAGCTCGGAGTCGTCGTCCGTCCCCGGCCACTGGTTGCGCCGGCCGAGCAAGACGACGTCGATCCAGAAGGCTTCTGACCAGCGCAGGTGGCTGACCAGGCCGGCGATGCTCATGGCCGGCGAGGTCACCAGCGGCGTCTGCACCGCGTCCGAGTTGGACAAGCCGACGCACTTGGCGTGCACGGTCAGGCGGACATAGCTCAGGAGCTGGGTCAGGGTGGCCCGTTCGTCGAACCCAGTCGGGAAGTCGGTGCGTTTGCTCAGGTCGATGGAGGTCACGGAAGTTCCTCTGCGTGCGGGGTTGCTTGTGACCATCAGATCATCAGCGTGACGCGAGCCCGACTCCCATCGTCACAGCAGGTCCCCACGTGGAGGGTCGCGGCGCGGTGGAGGCACGCTCATCGGCATGTGAAGGCAATGGTTCTGTCCGCTGTCTCCGGGATCTCGGGCGATGTGTTGGCGCGGGTGGTCAATCGCGATCAAAGGGGCCTCAGTCCTCGCTGGCTTCGGGTCACAGTGTGACCACCTGGCCGATGTCGAGCGAATCGCATCGTCCCTGCCCGAGACCGTGGGTGGTGAGGCGCACTCCGGCGACCCGGCTGTGCTCGTGCGAACGCGGATTCACGCCCGGTCAAGGGAGGAGAGCGGGGTGCTGCAGTTCTGCGTGGGCGACGAACGACTGGTCGACGGGTACGTAGAGTCGGATGCCGAGACGTTCTGGGGAGCTAGGGGCTACTCGCGCAGGGTCGTGATGGCCAGGCTCTCGGGTCTCGACGAGAGCGACCTGCGTGACGTGCTCGTCGAATCGTGGCAAGCACGGACTACGGCGACGTTGCGCAGACGGCACGCCGATCTCGCCTGACTGCCCAGGGCTGCGAAACCTGCCCTTGATGGCCACACGCATCAGCGCCCTCCTGATCGCTGCGACCGCCGAGCCGAGTCAAGCGTTTCGGCGTGCCTGACGAGACAGAACGAAACACTCGCATCGGCAAAGAGAGATCCCATGGCGCCAAGCGACCTCTTGGTGGAAGGCGGGCCAGGTGGTGTGTTCGTCGTAGTGCGGGTTCGTCTCGAGGCAGCCTTGGAGGATGCCGACGAGTCGGTTCGCGAGCTGTCGCAGCGCGGCGTTGTGTGGTCCTTGCCCGGCCGTGGGAGCTGGTCGTAGTAAGCACGGCGGGTGGCGAGGCGCGGGTGCCCATCGAGTGGGTCTGGAACTGCTGGATGCGGTCGCGGGGCCACTGGTGGACAGCTCGCGACTCGACCGGCGAGTGACACCACTGACCGTCGTGGCGCGCGAGCACTGCTTCTGCGCTGGCTGAGGACGCGGGACTGCTTCTGGAGCCGCCTGTCGGAATCGAACCGACGACCTTCTCATTACGAGCGGCCAGCACGGGGCTGTTGAACCTGTTGGTGAGCGTCAACAACGGTTGGGAACATCGGTATCCCGATCGCATTTTTCAATGTGAGGGGCCCGCCGGGGGCCGCGTGCCAACGACGTGGTTAGCGCGGAGTGGCCCGAAGACTTACGAGATTCTTGCGGACTTCAGAGGCATGGTTCATCCCCAGAAGATGGGGTCGCCGCTGTCCTGGATGTAGTCGAGCAGGGTCTGGATGTTCTTGGACGGACGCTTGCCCTTGTACTCATGGAACTTCAGGTTCTGGTCACGCCAGTAGATCGCCCACAGCCCGGTTGACTTGGCGTACCGGAGACGGGCGATCGGAAAGCGGGTGTGCTCGCCGCGGCCGTCCCACGGAGGTCGGACCTCGACGATGTCGACATGCCGTTCTGAGAGATCGGCCTCGCCCTTCAACTGTTCCCACAAGTGTTCAGGCACGCACTGGCGTGCCCAAACGTGGATAAGTTGAAGGTCTGTGTCGGGGAATGTCGGCACATGGGCACCGTACCGATCGCGGCCCGCAACCGGCGACCAGCGCGGCCGCTCATCGACCTCTCAGCCGACGTGCGGGCGGTCGGTGGTCTCGCGGTCGCAAACCGACAACGAAGGCTAGCCATTCCCGGTGACTACCGGCACGGCCTATACGGGAGATCGAACAGGTCGTCGGTCTTCCGGATCGTGTTGAAGTTGAACTGGGGCGAGTTGGACTGGGGGCAGAACGCAGACGGCGGCGACTCGTACTCCACGTCGAACACCGCCTTGCCGTACTGCGCCGGCCAGGACTGGACCGCCCCGCACTCGGCGCTCTGCCAGCACTCCTCCTCGATCCCGAAGTCGAAGTAGGGCTGGAGTGCGTCGGCTTGGTCCCGGTCGTTCTTCAGCCCGACCGACAGCCCCACCCGGTGGGCGAGGTTCGCCAGCGCCGCGTTGTACGAGAGCTGTGCGGCAGGGGTGATCGACAGCCCAGAGTGGCTCTGGTAACCGTCGACGTCGTCGAACTCGATCGCGTCCACGCCGATCAGCTTCGCCTCCTTCACCCTGGCGAGCATCTCGTCCAACAGGAACTGACGGGTGGTCTCGGAGCGCCCGGTGTTCGGGTTGATCCCCTTCACACCAGGGTTGATGTTCAGCCAGTACTCGTCGGGGAAGCTGCTGAGCGGGTTCCCGAACAAGCAGCCGTCACAACTCTGGTCGAACGCCTGCATCTCCGGGTAGTCCGGGCGCCAGGTCTCCGCCGTGCCGGCATCCACATAGCCGATGACCTTCGCACCGCGCACATGCAGCGCCTGGACGGCTGCGTAGTTCAGGACGGAGTAGTCCTGCGGCGAGTAGCACTTGCCGTCCTTGAGGAAGTCGATGTCGAAGACCGTCGGCGCAACAGTCCGGCCGCTCGCGAACGATGTGCCCGTCACTCCGATGTTGACGAACCCCGTGCTCGCGTGGCGACATCCGCCATGACGACCGGGCGACCCCTGCAGCTGGTACTGCCACCGGGCCTTGACCGCGGGCTTCCAGCAGTGGCCCGCCGACTGGTTGCAGGCCAGCGGCGCGGGCAGGAGCGCCGCTGCCGGGCGGCCAGGCCCGCCCGCCGCCGGGATCGTCGTCAGCCCGAGCACCAGGAGAACGAGCGAGACCGACGAGAGCAGGCCCCTGGTGTACGCCGCGCGAACGCTCATCGCTGCCTCCTCCCGGGAGCACGATCGGGTCGACAGTACTCCTGGCTGTCGGACCGGGTCCACCAGCGACCGCTCCTGCCGCTGTCCGCGCGCGCACATCCGATGAGCGGGCGCCGCTACGTGACGGGGGTCATCGCGAGAAGGTTGACGAGGAGGTTCGCGTAGCCCACCGCATCGTCGATGGCTCGATGTGTATGGGGGACGTCCCCGAGGAGCTCGGACGGCAATTGCGATGGGTGGTACTCGCCGGGAGCGGTGCCCGTCAGTGCTGCTGCGTAGGTCCAGAGGCAGAGTCCGGGGAGGTCGAAAAGCTTGTCTTCCTCGTATGGTCCTTGGGCAAGCCCATAGGGGGTGTAGCGACGCAGGTAGTAGTCGATCCAGGTCCCGTCGAAGCCCATAGGGTGCGCCGCGAACATGCGGGGATTGGGTAGACCTTGCAACCATCGAGAGAACCGATTCATCACCTCATTCGGCGGGTGAGGGTCTGTCGTGCAGGCAGCCCAGGCCTCCGGCTGAGTTTGAAACCAGGCGTAGGTGTCCGGGTTGGGCGCTGCCCCCGGCAAGGGCTCGAGGACCGCTTCGAACCGCCCCGATTCGGCACCGTCCGCGCTGATCGCCACGGATGCGAAGGAACGCATCGAGTTGGGGCCGGGATGGGGGCCATCCGTCTCGATGTCTGTCACGACGTAGACCCAACGCGGTGATCCCTCAGCTTCCATGTCGGGAGACTAGGCCCTTCGGGAACGAGCGCTCTCTATCCGTTGTCCGTGTTCCTCGCGTGCCGATGTGCGTGTACCTATGGCGTTTGGGTCGTGACTCTTGGATGCCGGGCAGGAATCACGCGATCCCAGGCCGTGGTCGATGGAGGGGCTCGCCATCCCGGACATCGTGCTCGCGTTGGCAAGCGGGGACGTGCCTGAGCCGGCCTGGCACAACGAGCTAGGCGGAGTGTCCTTCCGCCTCGGCGAGCGGTATGTGAAGTGGAACCCCCGTTCGACCGGGATCGATCTCAACCGCGAACGGGCCCGACTGGAGTCGCTCGAGAGACGCCATGCTGCACCCGTTGTCCTCGACTACGGCGAGGAAGGTGACGCGCGCAGTGGATGTTGACGGTCAGGCAGCAGCTCCCGAGTGCTCATTCAAGACATGCGCGCCCGTCGGCGGGGCAAACCAGTCGCCTCCCCGAGTGCGCTCGGGATGGATCGCGTGGACGGATGCACTACGAGCTATCCGCCGCTGCCGCGTGCCCTGAACGTCCGCCTCTACATCGGCATGAGCGCGCATCCTGACAGCGGCATGAGTGCGGGCTGCGAGACTCGGGCCATGAACATGGGCGCCCGCGCGATCACTCATACACGGACATCTTCGCGTGGAACCGTCCGACTTTCGGAGAGCCGACCGACTCACTCATCAGGGACATCCGGCGATTCGGAGGTGACTTACTGCTTCAAGATGGGCAACCGCGGGCGCAGCGACTCTGGGACCTGTGGCCTCAATGGGGTCGGGTTGATGAAGGCGCGCAACGGCAACTTGCAGCGGATCTCGTGCCCATCCGAGACCAGCTACGTGCAGACGCCTTGGCACGCGGGTGGGAAGTCGAGTAGTACAGCCTCTTTCGGGCGCTCGGTCAACGGTGCGGAGACCGGACAGCGTGAGCGTGCGTTGCTCTACCTGTTCGCCCCATCACCCGACCACGCAGCAGACCCTAGGGTTTCGGAGTATGTTTGCAGTGGCGAGAGTGGCCGCGCCGACCGTCGAGGCGGAACGCAACGTTAGCTCTTCTCCAGTAAGCGAAGCCGTCTCCGAGGTACGCCCTCCAGGGGGCGGTTTTTGCGTCCCGAGAACCGCGCCCGGGCACGGCGCGTCACCAACGAGCCGCACCGCGAGAAGGACCAGCGTCATTTACAGGACTGCGCCGCGGGGCGCGACCTCCACAGCGGCGACACCCCTCGCATACAGCACCACGAGTCGTTCGCCGTGTCGACAGCGCAACACCCCGGAGGCCTCGGACAGCGTGGAGACGACATGGTCGATGACCTCGCCTTCGCTGCCCGCATCGCGATCCTCGTAGGCGACATCAATGCTGTCACCGCTGATGAGCCGGACACGAAGCACGACCGCTTCCATGTTCCGCACACTACGACGCCGCGACGACGCCCGCCCGTTCTCGGGTCTCCCGGGGGCTACCCCATCGACGCTTGGGCGCACACTCTGCGCAGAGAAGGTCCGGATTCCGGTCGGTCAGGAACGTTTGGTTGGGAAACAGCTTCAGCCTGGAGAGCTTCTCCCCACACAACGACACGGAGTCACCGCCTCGGTAGGCGTGTTCGATCCCGTGTGGGACCCACTGGGCCTCCTGGCCTGCGCCGCCGCTTCCCCAGGTCATGAGTTCGCGCCCTTCGGCAGCCACGCTGTAGGCCATGATCCACACGACGATTTGATTACGACGACGCCCGCCAGGCATCGGGTTCCAGCGGGCGTCGGGTCAAGCGCAGGGCCGCTATGTGGCGTCGGTCTCATGGGTCGCAGCGGATGCCCACCTGTGGCCCCCATCGTCCCGCTCCAGGACGATCTCCCAGGCTTGGACGGCAGGGTGCTGGTGTGCGTAGTCGAACCACCAAGCGACGGCTTCTCCATCGCTCTCAAACGTCCCGACCACGCCCTCGAGGTCCGTGTACGTGTGACGGATCCGGTACACAGCCACGCACCAACACCCTACGCGTTGGGGACACCGAACGAAGCCCGCCGGAGTCTCGGGTCTCCATCGGGTGGCAGTCGGGTGGCAGTCGGGTGCCGGTGCCGGAGATGCGCCCTGCCATCGGCCCCGACCAAGCAGGGCGCATCTTCTCCCGGGAACTCCGGGGCGCCCCATGCTGGGTGCTCGGTTACTCCGCAAGGTACGCCTGATCGCCCGACGGGAAAAGGGCGATGCCCGCCGGGGCATGGGGTCACCGACGGGCACCTAGAGCGCCCCACGACGGGGGAGTAGGGGGCGGCCCCTGCTCCCGACACTAGGACTGCGCTGTGCGTCGTCCCGCGAACTCATCCGGATGATCGCTCATCGGCATGACCCGACGCCCTCATCGCGGCATGAGGGGATGGGGTCGAAGTGGGAGCCATCACTCATGCCGTTAGCAGTGAGCCGGAGGCACACTGGATGGGTGAAGGCACCGAGGGAATTGTCCTATGACCGGTGTGGTGAGTTGTTGTTGAGCGCCGAGGTTGGCCGGGTGGCGCTCTGCACCGGGAGCGGCCCGATGATCTGGCCCGTGAACTACTCGGTGGTCGAGGACGCAATTGTGTTCCGCGCTGCTCCGTACAGCATGTTGGGCACTCGGGCATGGAACAGCAGGCTCGCCTTCGAGGTGGACCGACTCGACCTAGAACGGCAGCAGGGGTGGAGCGTGGTGGCCACAGGTGCCGGTGAGATGATCGAGGATCCCGATGAGTTAGCGGTGATCCGGGCGTTTCGGGACCCGCACCCCTGGGCTGGCGGGCCGGTCCGGCTGTTGTACGTGCGGCTGCGTTGGGACGGGCTGACGGGCCGTGAACTCGGCTAAGCGGCAGGGCGACATTCGTCGGTTACCTGGCATCGGTGCAACCGCGACGCACGATCTGCTCTTCACGACCGACCGTGGTGCGCAGCTCCACCGCACGGCGACGCTGCGCGCCGTGGACTGGCGCCGCACCAGTCAAGGGCGTCGCATTCACGACCCGCGCCACACCGCGGCCTGCCTGTGGCTGTCCCGCGGGGTCGACCCGGGAACGGTCCAGGCATGGATGGGTCACGAGTCCATCGCGACCAGAACCTCTACCTGCACTTCCTCGGAACGGGGGCCCATCAGCGGGTCTCGAGCTGCTCAATCTGCCTCGGGGGGCCGCCGGGGGCCATCTCGCGACCTGACCGGAGAATGACAATCCCCAGGTTCGCGGGGTGCGGGCGCAGTTTCCGCTGGTCAGAACGGTTTGCCAGGTG
>CAWFVO010000004.1:0-59942 GCA_963819295.1 uncultured Actinomycetota bacterium | reverse complement strand
GGTTCTCGAAGACGTAGTTGAACGTCGAGCCGAGCAGGCCGCCATTGAGGCTGGTCGCCTCGGCGAGCCCGCCGACCCACAGGTCGACGTCCTCGATGCCGGTGTCGGTCCGGCCGTGTCCGGGGTCCCAGGCGCCGGTGCCGGTCATGAAGTCCGTCGCGTCGGGCGGCGGTAGGTCGCCGGGCTGGGGGTCCACGATCGCCCGCGCCGCGTCCCGCTTCGCTGTGAGGGTCGTGGCGTTCTGGATCGTCGGGTGCTTGCCGTAGGCCGCGACGAAGTTGACCAGCGACTCGGGGTGCTTGAGGTGCTGGCCGAAGGTGGCCCAGGAGTCGTAAGGCGCCATCGAGGGGTCGCCGGTGACGTCCGAGATCTGACGGCGTACGTCGTTCAGAGGCGGGATCCCGGACTCCCGGGCGCGGGCGATGTTGATCGCGGCGAGGTCCATGGGCAGGCCGAGCAGGTTGTTGCGCAGGGTCTCGGTGACGAACTCGTCGATCTCGTTGCCGACCTGGTCCGACGAGCCCATGATCACGCTGCCGGCTGCCTGCTCGGGCGTGAGCGTGCCGGTGCTGCCGCCCGCGAAGTACTCCGGCGGGTTCAAGAAGGCGGTGAGCAGGGGGATCGAGTCGTTCGTGACGACCCCGGTGGCCGGGTCCACGGTCGTGCGGGCAACGTCATCGTCGAGCATGGAGTGGCCGAACCGGTAGACCGCCTGGGCGAACTCATCGTCGATGGCGGGGTTGACGTCCGGCGAGTAGCCGTCGAAGGCGGGAATGCCCGGGGCCACCTTGCGGGCGAACTCACCGAAGACCAGGTGCTGGTACTCCATCTCGTTGACGAACCGAGCGGCCTGGAAGATCCGCTCGCCGTTCCAGCTGTCCGTGCCGGCGCCGGCGCCGTTCGGGAGCTGCCAGTCGCTCAGCGACGTCGCGCCGGTCGTGTCGTGGGTCAGCACGTCCTCGATCTGGCCGACCAGCCGATCGTGTTCGGAGTGGAAGACCTGGTGGATCGCGCTGAGTGCGATGTTCTCGTTGCAGCGGCCGTCGCCGCACGCGAAGTGCGAGTTCAGCATCTCGTCGTCGTAGGTGCCGGAGGGCTGGTTCGCGAAGTCCGCGGACGGGGTGTTGTCGGGGTCGGGGATCGGGAACGTGTCCGGAACGCCGTCGTTGTTCGTGTCGACCTCCGACGGGTCGGCGTTGTGCGCGAGGTCGGTGACGAAGGGGGCGCCCACGTGGAAGGCGTCGGCGGGCACCGGCACCGGTGCCGAGATGTCACCCTCGACCAGGCCCGACCTGGTCACGTACTGCGGAAGCCCGTGCGGGCCCGGGATGAACCTGCCGTAGGGGTCGGTGGCGAGCATCGGTACGTCGGTCACGTCACGGTCGGTGAGCTGGAGCCCGAGGAGCTGGGCAGCCTGCTGCTTCACCGCGGCCCAGGTGGCCAGGCCGGTGCGTCCGTCCGGGGAGCCGGCGTAGGTCTCACCCGCAGGGAGACCGCCGAGCAGGCGACCGGTCGAGACCGGGACGCCGGCGCCGTTGTCGACGTACTCGCGCAGGAACACCTGGTGCGATGCGTGCGAGGCGTAGGTCTGCGACTGGTCGATCCAGGGTGAGTCGGTGTTGTCCGGCGTCTGGATGTCGTCAGCGGTGCCGAGGACGCCGTCCGGTCCGGGCTGGTTCTGGGCCCGGGTCAGCACCATGAAGGCCTGGCTGGGCGGCACCTCGTCACCGGTGTTCGGGACGCCGTCGGGTCCGCGCGTGATCAGCGGGTCGTCGGCCTTGAGGGGGACGAAGACGGTGCCGCCGCCCTTGACGGTCTGGTCCAGGCCGTGGTCGAAGAACTGGCCGAAGAAGGTGAACAGCGAGTTGTAGGGGGGCGAGTGGCCCTGGTCGGTGCTGATGTTCGGGATCGGCAGAGTGTGGTGGGAGGGGATGCAGCTTGCCGGGATGCCGACCACGGGCGGGTTCGAGAGGGGGTCGGGATCGGTGGTGCAGGGCACGTAACGCGGGGCGCCGGGCTGGGCGCGGACGGGGAAGCCCGCCGCGGCGACGGCCGCGGGGTTGGTCGAGGTCTGGTCGTCGATCAGGTTGCTGATCACCCGCGGCTGCGAGTCGAAGACGTTCCCGCTCTTCTGCGCGTACGACGTGATCTGGCCCCCGCTGCCCGGCCCGAAGAAACCGGCCGGCACGTCCTCGGCAGGGCGGAACGCCGGGGCGGTCAGCCGCAGGAAGGGCTGGTCGGCCGTCGCGAAGCTCTCACGGCCGGGGAAGAGGTTGTTGCAGGAACCGTCGACGGTCCGCAGCCCGAAGGGACTGAGCCGGTCCGGGATCTGGTCCGGTCCCGGCCCCACCAGGGTGCCGCACGGGTTCTGCGGCGTGAGGGTGGCCGCGTGGTGCTCGGCGATCTTGATCTGCTTCAGGATGAACGCCAGGTCGGAGGGAACGATGGTGAAGCCCTGGCCCACGGGGGCCGACGTCGCGCTGGGCTGCCGGTGCGGGGAGCGTCACGGAGGCCAGCCCGAGGGCCAGCAGGCCGGCGGAGACGGCGGCCACGGCACGACGTGCGGTGAGTCGGTGCTTGTCGTTCATGTCGTCCGGGCCTTCCGGAGGTGAAATGGAACATGCGGCGCCCGGCCCGAAGCTTCGGGCCAGGCCCCGCATGCGGGTCACTGCGGGGTCCGGCCCGGGGCACGGGCCGGACTCCGCACGCGGGTTACTTCGTGATCAGCAGCGGCCCGTTGGCGAGGAAACCGCCGGTCTGGCTGACGAAGCTGACCGTGGTTCCGGCCGCCACCGGCTGCGCCCCGCCCCGGAACGAGAACGCTCCGGCGGCGTCGACCGTCGCCTGACCGATGAACTTGCCGTTCGCGGGGTCGCTCCCGAGGACCATCGCGATGATCTGGCCGGCCTTGAGGTTGGTCGTCCCGGTCACGCGGTCCACTCACCCTTCTGGGTGCGGTACCGGATGGTGCCCGGGGTGATCGTCTCCGGTGTCGGCGAGATCGTCACCGTGCTGCTCGCCGGGGTGCCTCCACCGTTCGGGGTGGCGGTCAGCTGGAGCACGATCGGGCTGTTGTCCACGACCAACCCGGTGTTGATGTGTCCGGCCGGACCGACCGGGAGCGCCTGCTTCGGGTAGGTGAACGTCGGCGTCAGCGACGTGGTGCTGGACAGCGTGACCGGAGGTCCGCTGACCTGGCTCCACAGCACCGACGACTGTCCGCTCGCCGTCCCCGCGAGGGTGACGACCGTACCGCGGGTCGCGGTCTGGGCTGGCCCTGCGTCGACCAGGGTGACGACCGCCGGGATCACGTTCACGAGGTTGGTCGCCGTGTTGGTCCCACCGGGTCCGGTCCACGGTCAGCTTGACCTGCGCGGCCGGGTCGACAGTGTCCGGTGTCCACGTGGCCAGAGCCGGGTTGGCCGGATCGACCGCAATGGTGCCGTTGGCCGACGACCACGTGTACTTCGTGATGTTCCCGATGGAGGCCGTTCCGTCCAGGGGCACCGGCTGCCCGACCTGCACGGTGGGCGGCGTCGCGAACTGCGCCACCGGAGCGAGGGCCCCGAAGCCGGCGCCCGAGGTGGTCAGGGTCGAGGTGTCCGAGCCACCCGCGCTCGAGGTGACCTTGACGACGGGCGGCGGAGCCGTCACGTTCGGGAAGGTCGCCTGACCGTTGACCAGCGGCACTGGCAGCGTCGAGCCGAACCCGACTGCAGTCAGCACAGGTGTGTCCACGCCCGACTCGAGGTCGGTGCTGGTGGCCTGGACGGTGAGGTCCTGGCTGTCGGCGTTGTACGTCGCGGACGTGATGGCGACCTGGTCCTGGATCGTGAAGGTCTTCTTGGCCACCGGCTTGTCACCGGTGTTGACGACCTCGATCTGGGTCCCGGCCGGGATCTTGGTGTTCACCGCGATCCGGGCGTAGTAGCGGCCCTGCATCTCACGCATCGGGGTCGCGGGCGTGCCCGAGCGCAGCGTTGGCGCTGACCACGATCGCCTGGCCGGCGTCGGACGACGCGTAGACGTCCAGGAACCCGCCGCTGTCGCCGCCGCTGAAGTACGCCGCGTCCACGTCGACGCCGCTGTTGACCGCGAGGCGACCCTGCAGCGAGAACAGGTTGTTCCACTGGCCGATCAGCGTGTAGCTGCCGTCCGGGTTCTTCTGCTCGACCTTGATGTAGTTGGTGTTGTAGGGGCTGCCGGTGACCTCGTGAAGGGTGCCGGGGTCGCCGATGTAGCCGGCGGGTGCGGCCGGCGCGAAGTTCGGGTCCCACTTGAGGAAGGGGCCGACCCGTCCGCCGAGGGCTGCGCCGAATTGGCCGGGGATGGCGCCGACGTCCGTGGTCTCGTTGATACCGGGCTTGCCGTTCGCGCCGGCGGTGATCTCGTCCACGCCGTACGGGTGGGTGATCCGCCACGTGGTGCCGTTAGGGACGTTGACGTCCTTGATCCGCACCCGGGCGAAGACCTGCTGCTGGCCCGCCACCGGGGTCCCCGGAGGGGCGAACCCGCCCTCGAGGTTGGTCTCGACCAGCAGCTTCTCGGTCGGGTTCGCCGCGTTCACCGGGAGCACGGCGCTGGAGAGCTGGTAGAAGAACTCGCTCGGGAAGTTGGTCGGGAACGAGAGCGGCAGGTTCGGGTCGTAGACGCCCGGCACGGCCGCTGCCGCGCACAGCGGGTCGGCAGCGGTGATGCACGCTTCGAGACGCACGCCATTGCTGTCCTTGTAGGAGGTCGGGAACCCGTTGTCCATCAGGGGCCCGAAGGAGACCAGCGAGCCTGCTCGGCCCGGTGGGTCTTGGACGACGGCGTTGGCCGTCGCGGCTGCCGTGGCGGCCAGCGCAATCACGGCACCGACGGTGACTGCCCGCCGGACCAATGTCGATTTCATGTCTTCTCCTTGTTAGGTCCGAGACAAAAGGTGGGGTCTTGCGGTCGGGACTGCTGTGCGGGGAGCGGCGTCAGCCGCCCGTGGTTACGGCGTGGGTGGTGGTGCATCGACGATCACGACCTGGACGGAGGCTGTCGCGACTCCGCCGGCGTCGTTGAAGCCTTCGACGGTCACGGTGTAGGTGCCCGCGGCGGCGAAGTTGATGGTGAATGACGCGGGCGGGTTGCCCGCTCCCGAGATGAAGTTGTCCCCGGCGTCGCTGAAGTGGTCGAAGTCGGTGAACGACGTGCCGGTCGGGGTAGCAGACGTGACCAGGAACCTGACGTCCTTGCCCTTCTCCAGGACGCTGGTCGGGTCGACCCCGATCGTGGCGGTCGGCTCGGCGACCACGTGCACCTGGATCGACGTGGAGACGGATTTCGAGGCGGAGTCGAGGACGGTCAGGCTCGCGTTGAAGGTCCCGGTCTTGGCGTACTGGTGTCCTGCCGGAACCCAGGTGGACGGGTCACCGACGAACTCCTCGGGAGTGGTGCCGTCCCCGTAGTCCAGGGTCCCGGACGCGATGGTCAGGGTCCGGCCCGCGTGGGTCCCGGTGCTGATGTCGTAGACCTCGGCGACGTTGACCGTGTCGTTCGCGTTCGGACCGGTGGAGCCGTTGATCGTCAGCACGGCCGTGGTGGCGGCACCGCTGGTGACGGTCCTGGTCACACCGGCTGCCTTGTTCTTGGCGGTGTCGAAGGCGAACAGCGCGTAGCTGAACGTGGTGCTCCCTGGCAGGCCCTGGTCGGTGAACGACGTCGCGTCGCTGGCGGTGTTGGTGACCAGCACGCCCTGCGTCGGCGAGGCCGGTGGGGTCGGGCCGACGGTCCGGCGGATCATCACGCCGGCGAAGTCGGCATCGGTCGGGTTCGTCCACGACAGGGCCAGGTCCGAGCCGACTCCCTGGACGACGTTCACGTTGGTGACCGACCCGGGCGCGGTCGTGTCCTGGGTCGCGGTGATCGAGCGGCTGGCCGAGACCAGACGGTTCGCCCTGCCGGTCGCGGGCAGGAAGAGACGGAAGTGCCACGTGCCGGCCTTGGTCGGCTTGTACACCGCCGCGAAGTCGCCGTGCTGGTTCGAGAAGCCCGAGGACACGGTCACGAAGACCTTGCTGCCGGGGCGCTCGGCCTGGACCCGCACGACCCGGTGGGCCCGGGGGTGGATGCTGACCGCGTCGACCACCGCACCGGGCATCAGGACCGACGCCGGCGCCCTGTTGAAGCCCTTGAGCGTCGTGGTTGCCAGGTGGGCGCGGACCGCAGCGTCACCGACCGGTGAGCCGGCCTGGGCTGGCGCCATTCCGACGCCGAGGAGTACGGCGACGCAGCCGGCCAGGGCAGACATGCGGTGTGTATGAGATGAGTGAGCCATTACGATCGTCCCCCGTGGACTAGTAGGGCCGCATCTGGTTGACGCGAACTGTCCGTTCCCTGCTTCGAACCGAGGACTCCGCAGGCTTGTCTTGAAAGTAGGTCCCGGCGACGGTCCCCATTGAGAGGCGAAGGCCCTCCCGGAGCAGGGCTAACGGCATCACCCCTGTGGGATCCGCGGTCCGGATCACCGGACCGCGGTCCCGAGGTGTCCGCCCACGTGTTCACGGCCCCACCACGACGATCACGGGGTCGGCGAACACCACGGCGCCCGCGTCGTTGGTGATCGTGAAGTCGATCGTGTAGGTGCCTGGGAAGTTGAACGCAACGGGGTCCAGCGCGGGAGCCGGTGCGCCGATGCCGGAGAGGAAGAAGACCTCCGGACCGCTGACGTCCATCTGCCAGGACGTGAACGTGGTGCCGTTCGGGGTCTGCGCGTTGACGTCGAAGACGACGTCCTGGCCGACCACGGGCGACCCATTCTCCGACTGGATCGACACGGTGGGCGCCGAGAACACGTGCACGACGACGACGTCCGTGTCGGTGTTGTTGTGGCTGTCCGTCACGCTGAGCGTGACCGTCCGGTCCCCGTTGCCGGTGAAGGTGTGCTCGGCGTTGAACGGGTCCGTCGGGTCGAAGGGTGCGGTGAAGGTGTCCACCGGTGTCCCGTCGCCGTAGTCGATGCTCCACGCCGTGAAGTCCGTGCCGTCGGCGGGCAGCGAGTCGCTCGCGTCGAACGCGACCGGGGTGCCGATGGTGACGTTGACGCTGTTGGTGGTCAGCGGGTTGACCTTCAGCACGGCCTGGGTGCCCGGTGCCCGGGTCCGCAGGGTGAGTGTCGCGGCCGCCGACACGTGCGCACCGTCGGTGGCGAAGACCGCGTAGGTGTACTGCGTGTCGGGCGTCAGGCCGGTGTCGGTGAAGGTGCTCTCCGGTGCCGGCACGTCAGCGACCGGGCTGCCGTCGGTCGGCGACACCGGGGCGGTCGGGCCGTCCGCACGGCGGATGGTCACGCCGGTGAAGTCGACGTCGTCCGGGTTCGTCCACGCGAGCGCGATGCTCGTGCGGGTCACCTGCGTGGTGGTGAGGCCCGTGACCGGGAGTCGCTGCGTGCGCAGCGTCACCGTGGCGGAGCGCGCGAAGTTGGACGACTGGTCGTGCGCGAACAGCGTGTACGTGTACTGCGTGTTGTCGGTCAGCCCGTGGTCGGTGAACGTCGTGTCCGCGGGGCCGGTGTCGGCGATTCCCGTGCCGCCGGTCGGCGACTGCGCGGGGTGGGGGCCTACCGTGCGCCGGATCGTCACGCCGGAGAAGTCCTTGTCCGTCGGGTTCACCCAGGTCAGCTTCGCCGTGGTGCTGGTGACCTCGGAACCGATGCCGGTGACCGCCTTGGGAGCAGTCAGGTCGACGGCCTTGACCACGCGGATGCCGGTGACGGCCTGCTCGCGCGTCGGGGTGCGACGTACCAGGAGCCGGAACCGCCAGGTGCCAGCCCCGGACGCGACGTAGACGGCGTGGAACGTGCCGGTGGCTGACGAGTGACCGGTCGACAGTGTCTTGAAGTCCGCCGAGCCCGGGCGGCGCGCCTGGATCAACACCACACGCTTCGCGTGCGGCTTGACGATGACGTCATCCACGATCTTCCGGCCGGCCTTGATCGTCAGTGCCTTGGTATTGAATCCGCTGACGAGAGTGGGTCCACGCTTGCCCAGGACGGACCGTGCGTGTACGACGGAACCGCCCTGTGCGTGTGCCGCTGTCGCGAGTGCGGGAACTGGCGCCGCACAGACGGCCAGCACCACCGCCCCGATCGCCTGACGCCGCATGCGAGACCAGCTGGTTTGCCTCATGACCGATTCCCTCCTACCGCGACATGAGCGCCGCTTTTGGCTTGGACAAGACCGAGTGACGTCAGATGACTCATGGCGACATCGCCATCGAGGACTGGCTGGCGTGGACGCCGAACGCGTCGAACCAGCTGGGGCCGGTGGCGACGAAGCCGATCGAGACGACCCCGATCAGGGTCAGCGCCACCAGGCCCTGGACGTGTGCTGACCGTGCGGGCCGCGAAAGACGGCCGGGCTTGAGCAGCGCCAGGGCGGCCAGGATGACGCCGATCTCGAGAATGCACGCGAGCACATCGGGCACGCCGACTGCCTCAGCGACCCCAGGCTCGGGGCCGAACGGCAGCCCGACGGTGCGGGACCAGAGCCACGCCACCAGGGGCACCACCGACAACGCGATGCTGGCGAGCAGCGTTGCACGGTCGCGGAACCGGGCCAGGATCAAACCTGCGACCGCGAGCTCCGCGGCGGTCAGCGCGATGAAGAACATGCCGGCCGCGGGCCACTCCGCGAGGTGCTCGGGGATGATCGCTACGTGGATGAGGGCGGCGCCAGCCACCATCCCGACCAGCAGCAACCGCATGTCGTTCGCCAAGCTGCCGCGGACGGTTGCGTCGACCGCTCCGTCGTCATGCCTCGACGACCTCGAGAGCTTGATCCGCCCACCCCACATGGCGATCATCCAGAAGACCAGTACGGCGTTGGTCAGCAACAGCTTCTGACTGACCAGCTGCACGCCACGGACGTGCAGGGCGAAGATGTCGTGCTTCTCCTTGGGAATGCAGTCGCCCGTGCAGGGCGCCATCCCCGCCATGGTGCGACCGATGTGGGGCAGCTGCAGGCTGTAGTCGTACGCCGAGCTCGCCGCGATCGCAGCGATCCCGACCAGGGTGCCGGCCACGATGAGCAGGAGCCCGGTCGCGAGAACCGTGCTCGGCCAGCGCAGCGTCGGCCCGAACCAGCGCTTCGCCAGCATCAGGGTGCCCAGCACTCCCGCGCCGTACAACGGCAGTAGTGCGATCGACATCATCACCCAGGTGGCGAAGGGCGTCTGGTAGCGCTCGGGTGACCCGACGGCACCAGCCAGTGCGACCAGCCAGAACGCGCTCGTGCAGGACATGCCGACGGCGAGCGTCGCGACGGTCCCCCACGGAACGCCGTGCCGGACAGGACTGTGGGCCCGGGACCGGGAAGGCTTGAAGGTGGAGAGGGTGGACATGACGTACTCAGCTCTCTGGGTGGGTGGAGATCGATGGTGGTCCCGAGGTGCCCAGACACCTCGGGACGACGACGTCCTACTAGGAGGTGATCGACCAGCCGAACATCATGGCGTGGTCCTCATGGGCCAGGTTGTGGCAGTGCGCGACGTACGGACCGACGAAGTCGCGGAACCCGCGGTACAGCACCACGTGCTCGCCGGGGTCGAGCGCCGCTAGGTCCTCGCGCCCCACGTCCTCGGGGTGGTTCGGGTCTCCGTGCGTGACGTCCACGCCGTTGCGCATGACCGTCCGGTGCTCCTCCATGTGCAGGTGGAACGGGTGCACCCAGCCGCCGCCGCCGTTCTGGATCTCCCAGAGGGCGAAGCTGCCCTTCTTCTGCAGGGCCTGCGGTGTGTTGCCGTTCGGATTCTGCAGGCTGTGGACGACGTTCAACGGGTCGAACTTCTCGCCGTTGATCTGCCACTCGAACTCGTCGACCGGGTTGTGGGCGGGCGCCCGCTCGACGCGGAAGATCTTCCGGTCGGCCATCATGCTCTGCCAGTTGGCCGGCAGCGGCGGGAGCGGCCGCAGCTGCTGCAGCGGCGCCGGGATCAGACTGTTGTCAGGCGCGGAGTCGCCGATCACGAACTTCAGCATCGGGATCTTGTACGCCGGGTCGGCGCTGTTCGTGCGTTCGGAGTTGGTCCACATCCGGCCGGTCGGCATCGTCATGGTGTTGGTCAGGTAGATCTCGTCACCCTTGGTGGTCGGCGTGCCGTCCATGAACTTGGTGAAGTCGATGATCATCTCGCGGCGCTTGGCCGGCCAGAGCTCGAAGTGGTCCCTCGTGATCGCGAACGGCAGCAGACCGCCGTCGTTGGCGACCTGGGTGAACTTCATGCACTGCTGGCCGTCCGGGATCCGCCACTGGCCCTGGAGGTCGAGCCCGGTGAAGCCCAAGGACACCGCGGACTGCGGTCCGTTGGTGGACGTCATCAGCTTGAAGTCGTAGATCCGGGCGATCGAGGCGTCCAGGAAGCGGAACCGGTACTTGCGGCGCTTGACCTCGAGCACCGGGTACGCCGTGCCGTTGACGGTGAAGATGTCGCCCACGAACCCGTGGCTCGGCATGTGCCGGAAGAACGTCTTGCCCCAGTACTCCGGGTGCGTGCGCGGGTTGCCCGCCTCGGGGTACTCCGAGTCGTGTGCGTCGTGGTGCTCGGTGACGCCGTCGTCGAGGAGGCAGTCGTAGAAGGCCAGCGGGACGTCGTAGTCGACGTCGAAGCTGCCGTCAGCGTTGTTGGTCCGGACGCCGGGCAGGCGCAGGCCGCGCCGCTCGTCGCCCATGTCCATCCCGTTCTTCGGGTCGTAGATCGGGTAGAGCCCGACCATGCCCTTGTAGACGTTGGCTCCGGTGTGGTCCATCCGGTGGTCGTGGAACCAGAAGAAGCTCTGCTTCTCCCGGTCGTCGCCACCGGCCGGCCAGTTCAGGTACAGGTTGTCCACCGACATGCCTGGCCGGTAGCCCTCGTGCACGGGACCGAAGTTCATCGAGTAGTGCGGGTTGCCGTCGCTCTCGGGCGCGGTGTGACCGTTGTGCAGGTGGGTCAGGAAGGAGTAGTCCGGCGAGCCGAAGTCCATCCGGTTCACGCCGAGCGGGTTCAGGTCCAGGAAGTTCTCGAATCGCACCAGGGCCGGCTTGCCGTACTCGGCGTTGATCATCGGGCCCGGGAAGGTGCCGTTGAAGCCGTAGATGGTGCTGTTCGGCAGCGACCGGTCGCCCGTGGCCACTGCGCCGCCCTGCTCGTCGAAGGACCCCGTCGGGTTTCCGTTCGCGTCGATAGGCCGCACCAGAGACGTGGTGAACGCGTGGGTGCTGACCTTCAGGTCGATCTTGTAGACGATCGGGTCCGGGGAGCCGATCTTGCTCGGCCAGATCTGGTGCTGCTGGTTGAAGAGGGAGTTCTGCTGGCCGCGTCCGGGACCCGGCGGGTGCGCCTTGCCGTCGCGAGTCTTCCAGTTGCTGTACTCGCTCTTGGGGATCGGCCGCAGTGCCTTCGGCCTCGGCAGCGGGTCGGTGAACGGCGACAGGATCAGCGGACTGGTCGGGAAGAGCTCGAGGTAGAGCACGGTGGACAGCGCGTCGGACGTCGCGGCGAACGCGCCATCCGGCGAGAGCCATGCCTCGCCGGCGAGGCGGGGCCTCACCACTCCCTGCACAGCGCCGAACGCGAGTCCGGCCCCGCCCAGTGCCCCGAGCCTGAGGATCGTCCGGCGCGCCATTCCGCGCGGATCTGACATGTTCTCGGCCATGATGGCCCCCCGTTGTGCGTTGTGCACCGCCCCCGTGATGCGACGCTTCCCCACTACCTGTCTCGTCGTGTGCGGCGAGGTGGTAGTCCGTCGCTTTCGACGGTAGGTATCGCGCCCCGACCCCAGACAGGGTCCGAGTGCCCGGTGGTCAGGGTCCCCGGTCCTGGTTCCGTGCAGCCCATATGGGGGGTCTGTTCGGCCGTCCGTGACCAAGGCCTGGTCTGTCAGTGGGCGAGGCTCGCCACCGGAACGCGCCTGGACAGGCGTGGGGTATTGGTGGGACTCTCGAGGGGCACAGCCTCGTCGCATCCGCGACGGAGTGGGCTGCGAAGCCACCCCTGGACCACGGATCCCTTCGCTTGACATGAGCGGGGTCCGTCGTGTTCGGAATCAGACCAGTTGTCGACCACGCTGTCGCCTCGCTGAACCGGGAAGGGTACTTCGACCCTGTTCCGGCTGTCCGGGCGCACGAGACCGTGACCCGAGGGGGCCGCGCGGCGTCCCGGAGGAGGTCGAGTCAGTGATGTGGGCAGCCGGCAAGTACGTCGACTGGGGCGTGGTCAGTATCAGCCTCACCAATCTGTTGGTCATCCTCGGGATGATCGTGGTCTTCGTTCTCGCCCTCGTCATCCCGTTCCCGCAGGGGCACGTCGACGAGCGCACGCACGAGGACGACTCGTGACCACGCCGTCGGACGCAGGCGACCGCAGCTGGACCGTCGCTGTGCGCGACCGGATGTCTGGGCTGGTGCCGGCCGGCCAGGTCCTGCCGGACCGGCAGCCGGCCTACGTCGCGTCGTGGATCTACGTCTTCGGTGTGCTGACTCTCGCCGCTCTGGTCGTCGTCGTCGGCTCGGGCCTTGCGCTCGCCCTGGGTGGCGTGGCCTGGTGGCACACCTCGTCGCTCGGCCACTTCGTGAACTCCGTGCACCTGTGGAGCGTCGAGCTGTTCTTCGCGGCCATGGTGATCCATCTGTGGGGCAAGTTCTGGATGGCCGCCTGGCGCGGCCGGCGCGGGCTGACCTGGGTCACCGGTGTGGTCGCCTTCGTCACCTCGATCGGCACGGCGTTCACCGGCTATCTCACCCAGTCCAACTTCGACTCCCAGTGGATCAGCGGTGAGGCGAAGGACGGCATCAACTCCATCGGAGTGGGCGGCTTCTTCAACGTCCTCAACCCCGGCCAGATGCTGCTGTGGCACGTCACCCTGTTGCCGCTGGCGGTGGGGGCCATCGTCGTGATGCACGTGGTGCTGGTCCGGCGGCACGGTGTCGTGCCGCCGCTGGACGACGAGCGCGAAGGAGTCACGCCATGACCGCGCTTCAGGAGCGGCGGCACCCGCGCCACACACCGGACTCGCACGACTACCCGACTCGCTCCTATGACCTGGTCAAGGAGTTCACGATCGCCCTGGTGATCATGACCGGGCTGTCCCTGGCGCTGGCGGCCGTGTTCTCGTCGCCGGATGACAAGGCGATCACGATGTCCGGGTGGGCGAAGGCCGACCCCGCGGACGTCGTCGCTACCGCCGCAGGTGAGCTCGCCGGCACCACGACCAGCGCGACGTACGGCGCGCCGTACAACCACGCGTCCGAGGGGCAGTCGGTGCTCGGTCTGAAGCTCCAGAAGTGGGGCGGTGTCGGAGTACCGGTCAACTCCCAAGACCTGGTGCTCCAACCGCTCCAGGCTGCCTCCGCAGACCCCAAGGTCGCCGCTGCACTGACCCAGTGGCAGGCCATGCCGGCGGCGCAGCAGGCCGCCGCCGCGACCGCCTACGCCGACGCGCTCGCCAAGGCGCCCGACGGGGACCCCGCCCAGGTCAAGGCCGGGCCCTACGGCCCGGTGCCGGTGCTGTCGACGGCTTTCCTGCGGCTGGCCGCGTCGGGAGGCCTCGAGGGGTCCCTGACCTCCGGCGGCAACTTCTACGGCGGTGACGCCACGCGCAGCATGCTGCTGCTGGCCGACGGTGCCTACCTGGAGGACCAGGCGGTGGCCGACAATCTCGGCGGCGACCAGTGGGGCATGATGAACGAGGTCGGCAACTACCCCGGTCAGCCGTGGATGTGGCTCTACACCTTCTGGTACCAGGTGAAGCCGTTCTCCACCTCGGAGAACGCCGACACCCAGGTCTGGGCGCTGATGATGGTGCTGACACTCGGACTGATGTTCCTCCCCTGGATCCCCGGTGTACGCAGCATCCCGCGCCTGATCCCGGTGCACCGGCTGGTCTGGCGCCAGCATTACCGATCCCAACGCTGAAGGAGTGCCCTCGTCCCAGCCGTCGCGTTCCACCCTCCGAGCACGGAACGGCGCGACCCCTGGGCCGAGTTGAGCGGTGGCGTTGAAAGCACCCTCAGACACCGGACCATTGGTCCTTGTGGGCACTGACGAAGCATGCCTACGGTCGATGGCAGACGGGCATCGAGCACGCCGTACGCCGAGGGGAGTCACCGCCATGACCGATGAGATGGTCAGCGAACTGACATCGGAAGAGTGCTGGGAGATGCTGCGTGAGGAGGAGTTCGGGAGACTTGCCTATCGACTCGTCGACGAGGTCCACATCACGCCCATCAACTATGCGGTCGAGGGTGGCTCCCTGCTGTTCCTCACCGCCGAGGGCAACAAGCTTCTCGCCGTAGCGATGGGGTCCGAGGTGGCACTCGAGATCGATCGATATGGGGAGGACTGGGCGCGGAGCGTCGTCGTGCGCGGGCCGGCACGCCTGCTTCCCGAGGACCAAGCGCATCGTGCGGAGAACGTTCCGCTGCGCCCGTGGGTGCCGACGCTGAAGTACAACGTCGTCGAAATCGAGCCGAAGGTGGTCTCCGGTCGGGCCTTCGAGCTGTCTCGCCCATGGCTCCACCTCAGGCCGCACGACTGAGGACCCCCACCGTCCGCGGGCTGTCTCGACGGGCCGGGTTCGCGATGGCCGGCTCGCAGATGCGGCGCCGAGCGGTGGCGGGAGGCTGCGCGCACCTGGGCAAGGCTCGGTCAGTGCACGACGACAACGGGGCAGGCTGCCCGGTGCAGTGCCTCCTGGCTGACCGAGCCGAGGAGCATGCCCTCGAACGCCCCCCGGCCCCGCGAGCCCACGACCACCAGTGATGCCTCGGTGGACAACTCCTCCAGTGCCTTCCCGGCCCCACCGACCCGCGCAACCGTCCTCAGAGCCACATCTGGGTAGTCCCCCTTCACCCCACTCACCGACTCGGCGAGCATCCGGTCTGCGTCCTCCACGGCAGCGGCGTCACGGTCCGTGGGTGACCCGCCGAGGCCCCCGTCCTGGCGACTCCGGTGCTGGTATCCGTAGACCGCGAGGACGGATTCCCCGGTGAGACTGGCGCGCTCGCAGGCGAACCGTAGCGCCGTGTCGCTGTGACCTGAGCCATCGACGCCCACCAGGATCTGCCGTGCGTCCGGATCGTGGGGTGGGCGCACCACCGCAACCGGGCAGGTGGCGTGCCGGGCCAGGTGCTGGCTGACAGACCCCAACCAGACCCCCTCGACCCTGCCGTGCCCGCGGCTGCCAACCGCGCACAGGCGGGCGCCGTCCGTGGCGGTGAGGAGCTGCTGCACCGTCGGTCCGTGCAGCCGCTCCACGACGGACCCCGGGACCGCAGCCTGCTCGAGGAGCAGAGTCGCGGACTCGACCCAGGTCTCGACCCGATGCTCGTCGCCCTCCCGCCCCCGCCCGGAACCGTGCTTGGGGTCGGGGCCCACCACGACCACACGTAGGGTCGATCCGTCCAGCCGGGCTGTCTCCGCGCTCCACGCCAGCGCGAGCTGGGCCTCATCGGACCCGTCGTACGCGACGACGATGTGGAGAGATCCTGTTGTCATGCACCCATCATGGCCACCCTGTCCACCCCTCCGAGCCGAGTGCCATCACGGCCGAGAGCCTCCACCGCAACCTGCGCGACGGGGGAGCGGCCTCGCGAGGTCCTCGAGATCGACATGGTCGGGAGCGACGGTCTCTCTCCTCGCTGACATGTGGCACCGTCCGGATGACCGCCATCACCGGAATTGGTGGTTGATCGAGAATCTGGCTCAGCCAAAGGGTTTCGTCAACGACTACGACACTCGTTGATGGCCATCAGCGACTGGTTTCCGGGCACCTAGCGAGCACCACGTCCCGGGCGTGTCGCAGGTAAGGGGCGGCGGGAACCTGGTCGTGTCGGCCGGCGCCCGCCGCTGCGACCCAGCCCAGCGCTCCGCCTGAATCCCGAGCCTGGACCCGGGTCTTGACCACGTGGGGTCCCGATGGAGAGTGCCAGGCCAGTTCACCGTGCTGGGGTGCTGGCGCTGAGGTGACCGATCACCACCCAGTTGAACGGCGACGAGCCGTCGGGCAGGTAACCGCAGGTGATCAGTACGAGTCGGTTGGCGACACCGTAGTTGTAGATGGAGCTGGACCCGATGCCTCCAGCTGTCTTCGCCAACCTGCTCGGCTTGGCGACAACCCGGTAGCTCAACACGCCGCGAGCCGTCCTGATCCGTACCAGGTCGCCTTTCGAGACCTGATGCAAGTCGTTGAATGCGCAGACGAGGTGGGTGCAGGAATGTCCGTAGAGGTAGGCCGCACCGGTGGAGGGGTCGGCAGGGGCGGCGTGCTCACTCCACCAGTAGACGCGCTCCAACTGGCCGAGTGTCTGCTTCGGCGGGTCGATCGTCCAACGCCCTCCCTCATGTGTGGAGACGACGCCGGCGATTGCTGTGTGGAGCCCGATCGCGGGAATGTCGATCTGCAGCGGCTTGCCGGGCTCTACCGCGGAGCCGGAGCCGGTTGCCTCCGAAGGACGAGCACACGGTTCGCCCGTCGCGGACCCGGCGCAGTGCGCCGTCCGAACTGTCGCCGAAGCTCTGGAACCCGGGTTGTCGGCTCGGACGAACAGATCGGCGGCGATGGCCACGAGCGCGACGCTCGCGGCTGCCGCCACCAACCGAGCCACTGCCGCCTTACGCACTGCGTCTCCGCACCCACCCGACAAGCGCTCCCGCGGTCACCAGGAAGACCAAGGAGCCCAGGGCCAGTTGCCAGGCGTATCCGGCGCCGACGCCCGCGCTCCCGCCCTTGTCTCCGGTGAGGGGCACCGGGCCAGTCTGTGCAGGAGACTGGCTTGGAGCTGACGGCGGAGCTGACGGCGAGGCGGTCTCAGTGGGAGCGATCGATGGCGTCGGGGTGGCCTGCTGCCGGGTGTTGGTCACCGTGCAGGTGACCCCGGTGGCGACCATGGCGGCGGTGATGGTGAAGGTGCCGTCGGCGTCGGGTTGGGCACCGTTGTCACAGGCCAGGGTGGTGTCGTAGCTGCCGGTGTTGGCGGCCGGCAGGTCCTCGGTGAGGGTGACCTGGTCCCCGGTGCGGACCGCGGCGGCGGCCTGGTTGGCGGTGTCGGTGAACGTCGACCCGGTCGCGGTGGTGACCGTGGAGGTCGCGGTCGCCGGGTCCGGGGCGCCGCCGGCGATGGAGAGGTCCGCGGTGTCGCCGGTGGCGGCGTTGTTCCAGTGCTTCTGCAGCACCACGGTGGCGCTCTGCCGGGTGTTGGTCACCGTGCAGGTGACCCCGGTGGCGACCATGGCGGCGGTGATGGTGAAGGTGCCGTCGGCGTCGGGTTGGGCACCGTTGTCACAGGCCAGGGTGGTGTCGTAGCTGCCGGTGTTGGCGGCCGGCAGGTCCTCGGTGAGGGTGACCTGGTCCCCGGTGCGGACCGCGGCGGCGGCCTGGTTGGCGGTGTCGGTGAACGTCGACCCGGTCGCGGTGGTGACCGTGGAGGTCGCGGTCGCCGGGTCCGGGGCGCCGCCGGCGATGGAGAGGTCCGCGGTGTCGCCGGTGGCGGCGTTGTTCCAGTGCTTCTGCAGCACCACGGTGGCGCTCTGCCGGGTGTTGGAGAAGGTGCAGGTGACCCCGGTGGCGACCATCGCGGCGGTGATGGTGAAGGTGCCGTCGGCGTCGGGTTGGGCACCGTTGTCACAGGCCAGGGTGGTGTCGTAGCTGCCGGTGTTGGCGGCCGGCAGGTCCTCGGTGAGGGTGACCTGGTCCCCGGTGCGGACCGCGGCGGCGGCCTGGTTGGCGGTGTCGGTGAACGTCGACCCGGTCGCGGTGGTGACCGTGGAGGTCGCGGTCGCCGGGTCCGGGGCGCCGCCGGCGATGGAGAGGTCCGCGGTGTCGCCGGTGGCGGCGTTGTTCCAGTGCTTCTGCAGCACCACGGTGGCGCTCTGCCGGGTGTTGGTGACCGTGCAGGTGATGGTGCGGGGGTTGGCGCCGACGGTGAAGGTGGCCGAGGTGGTGCCGGTCGCGCCGTTGTCGCAGACCAGTTCGGAGTCGTAGCTACCGGTGTTGCCCGTCCCCAGTGCCTCGGCGACGGTGATGACCTGCCCGGACTGGATCTGTGCGTCTGCGGGGTGGTCGGTGTCGTCGAACAGCAGCGGTGCGGGGTTGGGCACGGTGGAGGTGTTGTCGGTGCTGCTGGCCGCGCCGGTGATCGTCAGGTCCGCGGTGTCCCCGGCCGCGCCGTTCGCCCAGATCTTGTGCAGGGTCAACGTTCCGGCGGTGCGGGTGTTGGTGAGTGTGCAGGTGACCGTGGTGTTGGCCAGGTCGGCGGTCACGGTGAAGGTGCCGTCGGCGTTCGGGGTGACTCCGTTGTCGCAGGCCAGGGTGGTGTCGTAGCTGCCGGTGTTGGCCGTCCCCAGTGCTTCGGTGACGGTGACCTGGTCCCCGGTGTGGACCGCGGTGGTGGCCTGGTTGGTGGTGTCGGTGAACGTCGACCCGGTCGCGGCGGTCACCGTGGAGGTCGCGGTGGCCGGGTCGGTCACACCGCCGGTGATCGACAGGTCCGCGGTGTCCCCGGTCGCAGCGTTGTCCCAGTGCTTCTGCAGCACCACGGTGGCGCTCTGCCGGGTGTTGGTGTACACGCAGCTCACCGGTGCGGAGGACGGGACGGTGAAGGTGGCGGTGGCTCCGCTGCCGGTCACGGTGAAGTCGACCGGCTGACCGTTGCACAGCAGCGAGGTGGGGTCGTAGGTGCCGGTGTTCGTGTGGGTGATGGCCGGCAGCGTTTCGGACAGGGTGACCGTCTCGCCCGGGATGATGGTCAGCTCCGCCGAGTCCGTCGAACGCACTCCGCCCGCCGGAACCGTAGCGACCGCGGAGTCGGTGTCGTTGGGGTTGGCGACATTGGTGATCGTCAGGCCGGCGGTGTCGCCGGCGGCCCCGTTCACCCAGTCCTTGGACAGGACCAGCTGGGCGGGAACGGCCCGGTTGGTGATCGTGCAGGCGATGTCTGTCGGTGTGTTCGGCACCGTGAAGGAGGCGCCGAAGTCGCCGGTCTGGAAGTTGTTCACGTTGGTGCAGACCGTCGTGGCGTCATAGGAGGCGGTATTGGAACCGCCCAACGCCTCGACCACCGTCACCGGCTCACCGGAGAGGACCGGGGTCGTGATCGTGGTGCTGGTGGGCGCGGTCGAGGTCGTCGGACCGGTGGTGCCACGAGGCGTGTTGATACTCAGAGCAGCCGTGTCCCCGGCCGTCGAGGTCGCCCACACCTTCGTCAACGTCATCGTGGCCTGCTGCCGGGTGTTGGAGAAGGTGCAGGTGACTCCGGTGGCGACCATGGCGGCGGTGATGGTGAAGGTGCCGTCGGCGTCGGGTTGGGCGCCGTTGTCACAGGCCAGGGTGGTGTCGTAGCTGCCGGTGTTGGCGGCCGGCAGGTCCTCGGTGAGGGTGACCTTGTCTCCGGTGTGGACCGCGGTGGCGGCCTGGTTGGCGGTGTCGGTGAACGTCGACCCGGTCGCGGTGGTGACCGTGGAGGTCGCGGTCGCCGGGTCGGTCAGGCCGCCGGTGATCGACAGGTCCGCGGAGTCCCCGGTCGCACCGTTGTTCCAGTGCTTCTGCAGCACCACGGTGGCGGTCTGCCGGGTGTTGGTGACCGTGCAGGTGACCGTTCCCGGGTTGGCGGGGACGGTGATGGTGGCCGAGGTGGTGCCGGTCGCGCCGTTGTCGCAGACCAGTTCGGAGTCGTAGCTACCGGTGTTGCCCGTCCCCAGTGCCTCGGCGACGGTGATGACCTGTCCGGACTGGATCCGCGCGACCGCCGGGTGGTCGGTGTCGTCGAACAGCAGCGGTGCGGGGTCGGGCACCGTGGAGGTGTTGTCGGTGCTGCTGGCCGCGCCGGTGATCGTCAGGTCCGCGGTGTCCCCGGCCGCACCATTGGCCCAGATCTTGTGCAGGGTCAACGTCCCGGCGGTCCGGGTGTTGGTGACCGTGCAGGTGATGGTGCGGGGGTTGGCGCCGACGGTGAAGGTGGCCGAGGTGGTGCCGGTCGCGCCGTTGTCGCAGACCAGTTCGGAGTCGTAGCTACCGGTGTTGCCCGTCCCCAGTGCCTCGGCGACGGTGATGACCTGCCCGGACTGGATCTGTGCGTCTGCGGGGTGGTCGGTGTCGTCGAACAGCAGCGGTGCGGGGTTGGGCACGGTGGAGGTGTTGTCGGTGCTGCTGGCCGCGCCGGTGATCGTCAGGTCCGCGGTGTCCCCGGCCGCGCCGTTCGCCCAGATCTTGTGCAGGGTCAACGTTCCGGCGGTGCGGGTGTTGGTGAGTGTGCAGGTGACCGTGGTGTTGGCCAGGTCGGCGGTCACGGTGAAGGTGCCGTCGGCGTTCGGGGTGACTCCGTTGTCGCAGGCCAGGGTGGTGTCGTAGCTGCCGGTGTTGGCCGTCCCCAGTGCTTCGGTGACGGTGACCTGGTCCCCGGTGTGGACCGCGGTGGTGGCCTGGTTGGTGGTGTCGGTGAACGTCGACCCGGTCGCGGCGGTCACCGTGGAGGTCGCGGTGGCCGGGTCGGTCACACCGCCGGTGATCGACAGGTCCGCGGTGTCCCCGGTCGCAGCGTTGTCCCAGTGCTTCTGCAGCACCACGGTGGCGCTCTGCCGGGTGTTGGTGTACACGCAGCTCACCGGTGCGGAGGACGGGACGGTGAAGGTGGCGGTGGCTCCGCTGCCGGTCACGGTGAAGGTGACCGGCTGACCGTCGCACAGCAGCGAGGTGGGGTCGTAGGTGCCGGTGTTCGTGTGGGTGATGGCCGGCAGCGTTTCGGACAGGGTGACCGTCTCGCCCGGATTGATGGTCAGCTTCGCCGACTCGGTCGAACGCACTCCGCCCGCCGGAACCGTAGCGACCGCGGAGTCGGTGTCGTTGGGGTTGGCGACATTGGTGATCGTCAGGCCGGCGGTGTCGCCGGCGGCCCCGTTCACCCAGTCCTTGGACAGGACCAGCTGGGCGGGAACGGCCCGGTTCGTGATCGTGCAGGCGATGCCTGTCGGTGTGTTCGGCACCGTGAAGGAGGCGCCGAAGTCGCCGGTCTGGAAGTTGTTCACGTTGGTGCAGACCGTCGTGGCCTCATAGGAGGCCGCATTCGCATCGCCCAACGCCTCGACCACCGTCACCGGCTCACCGGAGAGGACCGGGGTCGTGATCGTGGTGCTGGTGGGCGCGGTCGAGGTCGTCGGACCGGTGCTCCCACGAGGCGTGTCGATCCTCAGACCAGCCGTATCTCCAGACGTCGAGGTCGCCCACACCTTCGTCAACGTCATCGTGGCCTGCTGCCGGGTGTTGGTCACCGTGCAGGTGATCGTGGTACTGGCATTCGCGTTCGCCGGCATCGTGAACGAGCCGGAGCTTCCGGCTTGCGGCGGAGTGAGGACGCCGTTGTCACAACCGATAGTGCTGGTGTAGGTGCCCTTGTTACCGCTGCCCAAGGTCTCGGCGAGGTTCACCTGGGATCCAGGCTCGACGGCTGTGGTCGCCTGGTTCAGGGTGTCGGTGAAGTCGGGCTGTCCGTTGGCCGTCGAGGTGGCCAACGCGGGAGCCGTGGTCGCGCCGTTGAGGGAGAGGCGGGCGGTGTCGCCGTCGGATCCGTTCACCCAGTGCTTCTGCAGGACAACCTTGGGGCAGGTGCTCGGAACGCCCAGCTGGAGGGGCTGGACCCAGTCGATGAGGTTCGAGGTGAGTGTCGTCGACGCACTGGTGCGTACGTTCAAGGTGCCGAAGCTGCCGCTGCAGCTGCCCGGTCCGAACAGCGCGGTCAGGTTGACCGCGGCCTCACCGAACTCACCCGCCGGGATCGTCCCGCCGCTCAGGGTGTGGATGTCGTTGTTGTTGACCCGGCCCACGGCAGCACCGGTCACGGACCGCGGGACCCACGCCGAGCCGTTCCAGGTCCAGGCCGCTGCCAAGGTCATCGAGGTGCTACCGGACTTGTCGAAGCCCAGCAGCAGGTCGCCGACCGTCCGACAAGGACTGGGTGCTCCACGGTTGCCGCTGGGACAGGACGCGTCGCCGTTCGGCTTCTGGTTCAGCTCGACGTGGAGGCTCGTCGTACCGATGTTGTTCTGCAGCTCGAAGCCGAAGTAGGTGAAGACGTCCGCGCCGACGACCCGTGTCGACGCGTACAGGTTTCCGATGTCCGCGCGTGCCTGTCCTGCCCCGATCCCGTTGCCAGTGGTCTGAGCCACGGTCCAGTTCGGACCGTTCGCTTCGCTGACGCCTCCGGCGAACGACGAGGTGTCTGCGCTGCCGACCGGGTCGGTGGCGATCGGCTGGGCCCCGGCAGCGTCCCAGTCGGAGTTGCTCGCGTTGTTCGTGCACAGGTTGCCGTCGATCTCGAAGCCGCCCACGACGACCGGACCGTTCTGCGGGTCGGTGCATGGGACAGCCGCGGCAGCGTTGAGCCTCGCCTTCGGCCCCGGGGTGGTCACGGGACCCGACGGCGCCTGGGTGTGGGTGGGTGGCCGGTGTGGTGACGGCGTCGTGCTGGGGGAGGAGGCTGACGGAGAGGATGCGCCCGGCGACGGAGACGGCGAGGTGGGCGGCGAGGAGCTCGGCGTGCTGGTCGTGGTCGGCGAACCGGTAGGCGTCGGCGAACCGGTGGGCGTCGGCGTATCGGTTGGCGATGGAGTGCTGCTCGGCGTCGGCTGGGTCGGCGTCGCCGAGTCACTCGGCGTCGGGCTGTCGGTGATCGGAGACGGCGAGGGCGACGCGTCCTGGACCTTAAGTGTCGTGGCGCACGCTTCGTTGTCGTTGCACGGCTCACCGCCCTGTGACGTGGCGGTCGTTGTGAGGTTGGCGCCGTCAGGCGCGCTCGCTGACACTGTGGCCTGGAACGACGTGGTGGCGACCGTGTTCGACCCGCCCGTCCCCGCCGGCAGAGGCAGGGTCCACGTGAGCTTCGTGGCGTTCGCGCCCAGCGTCAGGCCGTCCTTCGCGAGCTCGCCCGGGGGAGTGGTGAGGCTGGCGTTCTCGAGCAGGCCGGACAGATCGTCCACCACCGTGGCGTCGGCCGGCAGCGGCTGGCTGCTCTCGGCTCTGAGCTTGTACGTGATCGTGGCGCCGGGAGCGACGGTGCCGCCGGACGCCGGGCTGGCCGTGACCGTCACCGTGACCGCTGGTGGTGTGCTTGCCAATGAGCTGCTGGGCACGAACGGCAGCAGCCAGGCGCCGACGGCGAGGACCGCCGGAACGATCAGCATCGCGCCGCCCGGTGCTCGGCGACGTGGCGTCCGGTGGAAAGCGAACGACCTCACTGGCTTCGCCATGACAACTCTCCCCAAGGAAGGCAACCTGAGTGAGCTGCCTACGACAAACCGCTGATGACCGGCCCTTTAGCACAGTAAGGCCCAGAAACCCCACCTGTCACGGGCCGACGACCGGAGCCAAGGCCCCGTCGGAAGCGGGCTCGATGTCGAGAACGGCGCGCCGTCTCCGGTCCTCTCCCGGGGGCGTCGGGCGGAAGGCTGACAGATGAGGTGCGCGGCCCGACCTAGCATGACTCAGGACGTCCACCTGGGCACGGCCGTCGCGAACTCCGTGGCCGCCGAGAGACCAACCGGGCACTTGGGACAGACGTCAACGGCCCCCGATCAGCGTTGCTGCTGGTCGGGGGCCGAAGTGAGTACGCCATCAGGGACTCGAACCCCGAACCCGCTGATTAAGAGTTCGAGCCAGGACGTCTATCTGGGTCACTGGTGGGAGTGATGCGTCCGGGTTCACGCTCACCGCCGTCCATCTGGTCCGGCTCGGGACAGCTAGTGCTGACGAGTCTGTGACCAGTCCTTGACCAGATTTCCGCGACGCGAGCAATCCAAATTGAACAACGAACAGCCGCGACCACGGATGCAGATCATCCGCTCGGGTCGCATCGACGATCGTGTCATCGACCAGGGTGCCGCGATGGCCTCCGACGGTCTCTACTACTGGAAACTATCTGGTGAAGACCAACAACGAGCCGTCGAGGCGGCGCACGGTGAAGAGGGAGACCTTGCAGCCGAGGTCATCTGGGGCAGGCTCCTCTCGTCGAGGGCGCCCCGAGTGCTCCAGCATGTCTGGCATGACCTCGACAATCCGATGGTTGGACGAGCACCAGAGCGAGAGGGTCCCGGGGACATCTGGGAGTACTCAGACCCCATCGCGGCCATCCTGGCGGCCGCCAACCACGACGTTGGAGTCGACCCAAGGGAGATCTGCGAGCGCGCCATCGCCCTCATGGACGGCGTCTGGAAGAGCGCCGATGAAGCCGTGCGTGCACGGATGGCCACGACCGGCTAAGGCACGGTTCGCAGCTGGCTCGGTCCCTCAACGATCGAGCCAGCTCTGCCTTGCCTGTGCCCAGGCGCGCTTCCCTTCTGGCGATCGGATGTCCGTCCGATCGCAACCTTGGTCACCCACGGAGACACCCGCGGTCGAGGTCTATGCAGACGTCGCTACCAACGCGACATGCGTCACGGAGCAGCTGATCGGCCTGGTTCGCCGTAGGTCCCCGCGGAGCGGCTTGATCCTGATGATCTCCTTGTGGCTGGAGGAATGATGAGATCGCTTGCCGAGGCCCGCATCAAACGTTCGCGAGCTGTCGAACTACTCGCGTTGGGCTGCTCGTATGACGAGATCGCGCGGCAGGTCGGCTTCACCAACCGGGGGTCGGCCCATCGGGCGGTGTCGAAGGCGCTGTCGGAGCGCCAGGCCGAGAACGTCGACGTTTTGCGAGCCCTGGAGGGAAGTCGGCTCGATCGGCTTCAGTCATCAATTTTGGGACCGAGCCATGGCCGGGGACCTGCGTGCCATCAACGTGGTCCTAACGGTGATCAACAGCCGGATCCGGCTGCTCGGACTCGACCAATACGGCTCAGGCCATTTGGATGCCACCCCCCAGGTGCTTGTTGTCGGGCCTGCTGAGGGCCTCCAGGGAGGCAACCGGTGACCAAGGCCGGACTGAGGATCCCGAGTCCATCGGCCCAATAGGGCGAGCCTGCCAGGTGACTCCCGCTTCGGACCCACGGAGCCGGTCACGACGTGCGGACGGGGTGGGCGGGTCGCTGCACCGAGCCGGACGGAACGCGGTCGCGGCCGCGACGCGCGTGGTGGTGGTCGCCGACCCCGCGACCCACACCACCCAGGCCCGACGAGGACGAGGGCCAGTTCGAACTGAACGATCTCCTCGCGAGAGCACACGATCCCTGTCCCTAGCTTGGTGATGTCGGTGCCGGGGGTTCACGCACCAGGCAGGAAACAGGTAACCCGAACCCGTAAGTCGGCGGATGCGGGCCGTGCCCATCCTCGGCGACCCTGGATCCGTCGGCTCGCCCCGCTCGTACCAACACAGAAAGGCAGTACTCGTGCTTATCAGGAAGTCCCTCGGTTGGGGGCCGTTCCGCCTCACTCTGTCTCGGCGTGGCCTAGGTGGCAGCGTCGGTGGGCGTTGGTGGAGGGTCCAAGGGAGCAGTGCAGGGCCGCGGATCACGTTGCGGACACCGGGCAGCGGTCTGTCGTATCGAGGCCGCGTCGGGAGGCGGTCGTCACAATGAACGCCATTCCCGAACAGTTCTCGGTCGAGGACCTGATCACGGTGCGACTGCTGCAGTTGTTCACCTACTCGGCCGACCTTGAGGCAACCGTTGCTAGGGACGACGAGACGCTGCGCGAAGCACAAGAGCTCGGTAACCCAAACCTGTGGAGCGCCAAGGCGCCGGCGAAGCGAGACGCGCTCGCCGCCCTGGCCACGGCCACCATCGAGCTCAGCCACCATCTCGCAGGGAGCGACATGGACTCGTGGGCCGAGCTCGAGGACACCGACCAGCTCGCCCAGACCACCGCCACCCTGCTGTCGAAGCGTGCGGAATCCCTGACCTCGAGCCGGCTTCAACTGGTGATGCTGGAGGCCGCGACCTCTACCGACTGGCCGAAGGGCAGCAACTGGGTGATGGACCGCTTCGACACCTTGGCTCGCGGTGCGAGACACCTCGACGCCTCAGTGACGGCCGAATCGGTTCGGCGCCTCCACGATGAATACCGCCGAGTAAGCAAGCGCATCCGCAAGGACGCGATCGCTCCGGGCGCCCAGGTCGGCATGGGCGTTTTCGTGGCCTCGGCCTGGATGCTCACCGGTGGGGCCGCCCACGCCGTCGGCACGTCGATCGGCACCCACCTCCTGGGCCTCCACGGCGCAGCCGCCACCAGCGCCGGACTCGCTCTCCTCGGTGGCGGGAGCCTCGCGCACGGTGGACTGGGCATGGCCGGCGGAGCACTGCTCGTGGGCACGGTGGCTCATGTCGCCGGCGCGACCGGCCGCAACACCCTGGGCAGCATGCTTGCCAAGCAGTCGTCGGCCACGTTCATCGACGAGCTCGCCAAGCTCGACGTGCGAGCCCAGAACGATCCGGAATTTCGGCCGTTCCTGCTGCCGGCGCTGCAGGCTTTGGAGAAGTCGCTCACCGATGATTGGACTGCCTGCCGGCCGCAGCCCGCTGCCCGACGCAGCCGCCTCATGGGACACCTGCGCGCCGCGATCGATGACCCCACCCGAATCATGGATCACGCCCGGAGCGCGATGGCTGAGCTTCCTCCACAAGAAGAACGCAACCTGGCCTCGTCTGTGCGCGCCGTCCAGTACGAGATCCGCCACCTGGAGGCACCGGAGTGGAGACGGACGGCCTCATCCGTGCCCCGGGCGCTGGGGATGCCCGCGCTGTCCCGCGCCCTGGAGTCGCTCGACGACACAGTGGCCTCGGCCTCCGCCTCGGCAGCCGCGCTCGCCTCGAGCGTCGACACCGGAACATCGCCCAACGAGACGAACGGCTTGCCCGACCCCGCATGACCGTGCCAGCTCCATCACCTGCGGCTTCCTCAGCCTCCGGCCTGTCGAGGGGGCGCTACGCACTCAAGGTCCAGACAAACCGTGGCCAGCGGATGCGCGCATGCTTCCGCCCACTCCGATTTCGGAGGAACTCTCGATTTGCTCACAATCCCAGACCCGCGCCCAGCTATAACTACTGTCGGGCCGACTGTCTTCGGTCTGGCCTTGCCAACCGGGCCTGCCCACGCTTCCGCCCCCGGGTCGGGTGCCTCGGTGAAGCACCCGCTGGGGGCGTCTCGATGACACCGTCCCCAGTCACGCCACCGCATGGAAACGGCTGGTCGAAGGAACGACTTGGAAGAACCTTGACCGCCTCGGCGAACCTTGAGAAGACCAAGGGCAAGACAAAGGGCGGCTTCGGATGCGCGACGACGGTCGTGCTTTCGCGTTCTTGTGCGCACTGGGCGCTGCCGGCTCAGGCGGGCATACATTGGCGTTCGTCGTACTTCTCCGCATCGGCCTTGGATTCTCATCCCTGATCGCAGGCGCGACCTTCTCCAAGTACCCGGACCGCAGGCCCGATCGGGCAACCCGAACCGACATTGGGACCGTCCGACCTCGGCGCACGGACATCCGGCCCACCGCCTGGCTGATGGTCACCGGCGGACACACCCCCATGTCGCCACCCGGCTTGAGGCCGAAGGGCGTGAACACCGCGCCCGGCACCGTGCCCGCCCACCGAGCTCTCGGCCTCGTAGGTGGACCCGCTGCCCACCCTGCAATTGCGGTCTCGATGTTGGGCATCACCGCCGCAGTCAAAGGGGCGGTATGGGTTTCACAGTCGAAGGACAGGCAGAGGATCTGAAGATTCGTACCCGGCTTCGCGACGAGGCCGACCAGGTCGCGGTGGCCCAGAGCCACTCCCGCCTACAACGGCTCCGTCAGAACTACGTCGTCTCAGTGGACGCTGAGACAAGCCAGCGACGGAGATCCTCACGCCGCGAGGCCCACCAACACTCCCTGCTGGACCTGCTCGGCCTGACCGACTACGGCCTAGCCGCCCTCGCAGAACGCAAACCGTCGCACCCGCGCCCGCAGTGAGCCACCCGTAGCCCGGCACCCCATTCGAACTGAACCGCCCCGGCAAGTCCGGAGACTCCGATCCTTGGGAAGGATGGAGTCATGTCAGGGAACACCTCACGGAGGTACCCGGCCGAGCTGAAGGAGCGGGCGGTCCGGATGGTCGCGGAGATCCGGGGTGATCACGATTCGGAGTGGGCGGCGATGAGCCAGGTCGCGGATCTGCTGGGGGTCGGGACGGCGGAGACGGTGCGCAAGTGGTGCCGGCAGGCCGAGGTCGATGCCGGGCAGCGTGCCGGTGTGAGCACCGAGGAGTCGGTGGAGCTGAAGCGGTTGCAAGTCGGGAGAACGCCGAGCTCAAGCGTGCCAACGCGATCCTCAAGGCGGCCTCGAGTTTCTTTGCGGCCGAGCTCGACCGGCCACAGCGGTGATCGTGGAGTTCATCCGCGCACACCAGGGTCACCGGGCCGAGCCCGGGGTCTGCGATGGGGTGTGGAGTCGATCTGCGACCGTGCTGTCCGAGCACGGTCTGCAGGTTGCCCCGTCGACCTACTACGACCACCTCGACCGCCACCCACCGCACGGCAACAGCGTGACGCGGCAGCTCAAGCCGACATCGCCAGGGTGCACGCCGCCAACTACGGCGTCTACGGGGCCCGGAAGGTGTGGCTGACGTTGAACCGGGAACGCCCGGCCGGGGCGGCACCGATCGCCAGGTACACGGTCGAACGGCTGATGGGCGAGCTCGGTCTGGCCGGGGCGGTGCGCGGCAAGGTCAAGCGCACCACCATCGCCAACCCCGCCGCGGTCAAGCCGGCCGACCTGGTCGACCGCCGGTTCACCCCGCTGGCACCCGACCGGCTCTGGGTCGCCGACTTCACCTATGTCTCGACCTGGTCGGGCTGGTGCTACACCGCCTTCGTCATCGACGCCTACGCCCGCCGGATCCTGGGCTGGTCGGTGGCCACCACGATGACCACCCAGCTCGTGCTCGACGCCGTCGACCAGGCCATCTGGACCCGGCACCGCGAAGGCCGGGACCTGGCCGGCGCTCATCGCCCACCACGACCACGGCAGTCCAGTACCTGTCGGTGGCCTACACCGAACGACCTCGACACCGCGGGCATCAAGCCCTCCACCGGCGCCGTCGGCTCCTCCTACGACAACGCCCTGGCCGAGTCCGTGATCGGCCTGTACAAGACCGAGCTGATCAAGGCCCGGCGTCCCTGGCGAGGCTTCGACGACGTCGAGATCGAAACCGCCGAATGGGTCGACTGGTACAACCACCGCCGCCTCTTCGAGTACTGCGACGACCTCACACCGGTCGAAGCCGAAACAGCCCACCACGCTCACCACCAGCCCCGACAACCAGCCGGAGTCTCAAACCAATAAGTCTCCGGACTCGCCGGGGCGGTTCACTAGCTCGCCCTCCGGGTTTGGCTAGTTGGCGACGAGGGACGTGTCGTCGATGAGGAAGCTGGTGGCGAGTGACGAGTCCTCGGTGCCGAGGAAGTTGAGCGTGACGGCCTTGCCCGCGTAGCCACTGAGGTCGACTGTCCGATGGAGGTAACCGTTTCCAGCATCGACATTGGAGAATGTGGCCACTGTCGAGGTCGTGCCACTGGCCGTGACCCGAACCTTCAGGGTGTCATAGGCGGTTGAGCCGGTCTCTTCGGTGCCGACATAGAGGTAGAACCCCAAAGTGACATTGGTCGCGGGCGGTATCGTGACGGTCTGGGAAAGTGCATCGCTGTGCGACGAGCCGTACCCGTCGAGCCAGGCGTAGTAGGAGCCGGAATGCGGGAAGCCGTCGAAGGAGTCGGTGATGACGCCGTCGCTTGCCGTCCACGTGGTAGGGCCGGATTCGAAGCCGCGGTTGCGTAGCAGCTCGCCGCCGGCGGGAGGGGGCGATGTGGTGCCGCAGGTGTGGGTGGGTGAGGCCTTGACGCCTTGCCACGCTGCGACGGTGGCGTTGCAGCGCGCTGAGTTCGGCCCGTAGAGGTCCTTGGCTGCGTCCACCATCCCGTTGGCGGCCTGGGGATAGGTCGTGGTCGATGTCCAGTAGGTGGTCATGGCGCGGTACCAGATGGCCGCTGCGGGGTTGCGACCGATGCCGGTCAGGGTGGTGCCATTGCACGTTGTTGAGTTGTGGGCACGGCCGCCGATGGTCTTGCTACCAGTTCCCTCCGCGAGCAGGTAGAAGAGGTGGTTGCCGACGCCCGAGGAGTAATGCGGGTCGAGTCTGGCCACGGAGGGACTCCAACAGTCGACGGAGGCTCCGTCAAGCGATGGACGATCCATGCGACGCAGGAAACCCCCGTGCCGCATGATCTTCTCGCCGATGTAGTAGTCCCCAGGGTCGGTGGTGCGGTGGGCGTAGAACTCCACCATGGTGCCCATCACGTCGGAGGTTGATTCATTGAGCCCTCCAGCGTCCCCCTGGTAAACCAACCCGTCGGTAGCCGCTGTCACGCCGTGCGTCATCTCGTGCGCCGCAACATCAAGGGAGGTGACGGACCTCAACTCTGCGCCGCCGTCGCCGTAGGTCATCGTGAACGTGGAGTCCTGCCAGAAGGCATTCTCGTAATTCTTCCCGTAGTGCACGCGTGACTTCGCTGCGACACCGTTGTTGCGGATGCCGGTGCGTCCGAACGCCGACTTGTAGAAGTCCCACGTCTTGGCCGCGCCGTAGGCGGCATCCACCGCCGCACTCTGGCGACTCGACGTCGTCCCATCACCCCAGACATTGTTGGCGTCGGTGAACAGCGTGCCCTGCGAGCTGCTCGTGGAGTTGTTCGCATCGTAGGTCCTCGCTGCGCCGCGACTTGCGTCGCGCAGTTGGTACCGGGAGCCGCTGTGCGTCGTCGTCAGCGCGACTTTGGCGCTGTAGAGGGAGTGACCGGTGCCGCTGGCGTCCATGATCTGCGGTAGCCGGCCGAGTTCTTTGCCGCTGCGAGCGTCGATGTAGACGAGGTCGACAATCGGGGTGCCGTCTTTCTCGCGTCCGGAGACCGTGGTCTGCCAGGCGAGGACTGGGGCATGGTCGACGGCGTAAACGACCTTGGTCGGTGCCGACGTGCCGACGGCCAGGTTCGTGCGCGTGGCCGCCTGGTCGGCGGCCTGCGCTCCGGTGAGAGTTGTCCGAGTCGACGGAAGGCTGACCCGGTCACGGTTCGCGTACTCGACGGTGCGGATCCCCCCGTTGGCCCCGCTGGCGACGATCAGGTCGCCGCCGATGACCGGCATCCCGTCGAACGTGCGGCTGTACCGGACGTGGTTGGCACCGTCGTTGTCGCGGACCACGTCGCGGGTGACAAGCGCTTCTCCGGAGCCCAGATGCAAGTGATCCGCTGTGGCGGCGGAGGCCGCGTTAGCTCTGCGGATCGCCTCGTTGCGATCGGTAGAGCTGAAGGTTGGGTCCGTCCGATGCAATCGATCGGCCAGGCGTGGGCTTCCTACCGTCAGTCTGCCAGTTTGCTGGACTGCATAGGCGGAGGCGCTAAGGGAGTCCTGCCCAGAGGGCGAATTTGCCACCCGGGCCTGCGCTGGGCGTGAGTCGGTGTCCCCCACGGCAGCCGTCGTGGCGACCGCTGGGCCGGCGGCGAGTAGCCCGCAGAGCCCCGCGGCAACCGCGATCAGGCAGGAAAGGGAACGCTTCATCAGTAGACCTCACGGAAGGGGGTTGCGATTCGTTGGGCGGATGAGACAGGCTTCGTCGGGGCCATGCGTGCCGGGAGGTAGTAGCCCTCGGCCTGAGGCCCTCGCCGCCCCGATCATCCGGATCTGCTGCTGGTGTGTTACAGGTGGGGACGCCGAGCCATTTCCCCGGGGTTAGCTGTTTCCTTCATCGTTCTTCCATACGGCGGGTGGTGGCTAAGGATCAGTACGCTGCCTCGAATTTGTGCGGGTCTTAGATTCCCGTCGGCCCGGATCTGCCTGTCTAGGATCGCCCGAAGAGGGTTGGTCGAACATGGGCCGACTTACGGGTGTGGTTACCCGTTTCTAGGATTGCGAGATGGCTGACACCGCTGGGTGTCCCTGACGCCGACACCTAGCGGATGAAATGACTCGACAACCGCGACCGGGCGAAAGGGCCCCGGCGATGGCCCACTGCACATACACATCTGGGGCGCAAACCCAGGAGTTAACAATGCAGCGGCCATCCCCGTTTGTGGGGACGGCCGCTGCTTTGCGCACTGATGGGCACGGAGGACCGGGTACGGCTGTGGACGGGAGGCGATGCCTACCTCAGGACGAAGTAGGTGTAATCCACCTTGAATGACTTGATGTCGTAGAAGTTGTAGTCGGTCGTTCCGGCCCACCACTTGAACCGGTGGCCGTTCTGGAGGAAGTTCGGCAGTGACACCCGGCTGGCGGAGTGCCACTTCACCGGGGCACTGAGTCCTGCCCCGCTGTTGCTGATGTCGCCGTACTTGTTCTCGTAGATGATCGCTCCGACGTCGTTGTACCCGGGCACGTCCCGACCGCCGTACGCGGAGACCTGGATGGTCCCGTACTTGATGGCGCTCGGAAGGGTGATTGTGTGCTGGGTGGTTGCGAGCAGGTCGACGTCGTAGGGGTAGGAGCACAGGTCGTAGTCGCTGAGGTAGGCCAGCGACTGCTTCCAGTCCCGTCCGGGCTGCGCCGGGTGCTGCACCTCGGAGCAGGCGCCGATGGCGAGGTCGGTGTGGCTGGCGTACGGCGCCATGGTTTTGGCACCGGTCTTCTTGACCAGCTTCTTGGAAGAGACCAGGACAGTGGACCCGCCGCTCTTCGTCTCGTTGCCGACGGTGTCGCGCAGCACGAACCGGAACGAGTACCGGCCGGCCGGAACGGCCGCACCGGACGTGGTCCGTCCGTTCCACGTCAGCCTCTTCGTGCCTTCGTTACCGCGGGTGCCGGTGATGGTCCGCACCTTGCGGCCGGCAGCGTTGAACACCTCGGCCCGCAGCGATGAGACAGCCTCGTTGACGCCTCCCGTGAGCACGGTGGTGTCTTTGTATCCGTCATGGGCGGGGTACAGGGTGCCGGGCGTCGCGTGGAGGCTGCTGACTCGCGGCGCGGTCACGTCGACGATGACGCCTCGTTCGGCGTGCCCGGTCACGGTGGTCCCGTGGACGGTTGCGGTGGTGTCGATCTTCACCACGTAACCGCCGCTGGGCAGCGCACTGCCGACGTTGTTGTGGCCGTTCCAGGCGTATGAGTACGCGCCGGCGCTGCGGTGGCCCAGCTTGACCGGTCCGCGGACAGGGGCTCCGTGTGTGGTGGTGACTCGCAGAGTCACCGTCTGCGGGGAGTCCAGCTTGTAGTGGACGTTGGTGGTCTCGTAGCGGCCGTCTCCGTTCGGTGAGAACCGGGACGGGGTCACCGAGGTGATGACCGGGGACACGCGGGCCACAGTGAAAGTGACCGGGGCGCTGTAGGTGGCGCACGAGTTCCGGGTGGTCTCGCACCGCATGGCCTGCAGGGTGTGCTGGCCGGGGCTGAGCCTGGCCGTGTTGACTGTGGCCATGTACGGCGCGGACGTCACGGTGCCGACCCCGGCGTTGTCGACCAAGAACACGATCGTGCCCCCGTTTGAGTCGGCCGAGGCCACGAAGCTGGACCCAACCGTCGCATCGTCGCCAGGCGAGGTCACGGTGACCGGGCCGTTGTCGACCATGTAGTCCACTGCGGCCCCACTTGTGTTGCACTTGTTGGAGGCGTCGCAGTCGTAGGCGGTCAGGGTGTGGGCGCCGTCCGCCTCACCGAAGGTATCGACGGCGAAGGACGCGGTGCCGCTCACAACCGGAACTCGGTAGACCAGCCCAAATCGGGCTTGAACGTGACCACTTGCGCAGAGCTGGTGACAGTCGCGGCTAGCTCCCCGGAGACGGTTGCTCCGGTGGCCGGCGCGGTGAAGACGGGCACGGTGGCCGGAACAGCGGCGGGCACTACTGCGGTGCTGGCGGCGCGGCTGGCGGCAGGGCTGCGGAGAGCGCTGCTCACGGCGGCAAACAAATCCTCGGCCGGCCTCCCGCTGGATCCGTTTGACCAGGCGCCACGCATCGGAGAAGGCACGGCCACCGCGCCAGATGCCTGACGGTGCGCGGCACGGGCTTGTTGGCTGTCAGTGCCCCCGACCGCTGACGCGCCTGCGAGCTCTAGTGTGCCGTGAGCCTGGGCAGAAGCGGCTGGAATCACTAGTCCGAGAATGGCAGCCGCGATCATGCAGATCGCTGTTGGCTGGCGTTTATGCCGCAAGATGTTGCTCCTGTCGTCTATGCCGCGCCGGAGTTTGTCCGGGGTCGGATCTGTGTTTGGTCATGGAATCGATTGGTGCCGGCGGCAACCTGCGCGTTGGGTCGAAAAGGGGCGAACCTCTGTAGGCGGCCCTTTGCAATGTGGTCCGGTTGTGAGACGGGCAAGTCGATCTGGCCCTCGTCAGCACCCGACCGTCGAGGCGCGGCGGGCCTGGTGACTTCGCTGTGCGGCCCAGAGGCGTGTGCCTTTCGGAAAACTGTCTTCCTCAGGCGCGCCTCCGGCCCCTGAGCGGGCCATGCCCCACACATCACAACGAGGTGTCGCGACGTGCCCAGGGGGACCCGCCGTCCAGGGTCGCCGGATCGGGCTGGACGCACACCGGCCGACTTACGGGTTCGGTTACCTGTTTTCGGATCTCCGCCGTGGGCGGTCAACGTGGTAGTTGGCCACATGGCCCTGTCCGGGTCACGCACATGCCGTTGCCGGCGGCCCTCACGCGCGGGGCCGAAGGCCCTGCGGGGTGGTGCTCCAGGCCGATCGATCTGCACCCTGCTCTCACGCGCCAGCCACGCCAGTGAACCCCCCCGGAGTGCCGGAGGCGGACTCCCCGGGGCGGTTCAGACCGCCGGGAACGCCTCCGCGAGGGTGTCCTGGACCAAGCCGGCCAACGCTGCTCGAAGATCACCGGCTACACGATCACCAGCAGCCCGGGCAGGGGCACCAGGACCGTCACCGGCGCCGACACCGCCACTTCCACCCTCACGCGGCTGACTAACGGCACCGGCTACACCTTCACCGTGGTCGCCACCAACGCCATCGGTGACTCCGTGGCCAGAAGCCCCCAGCAACACCGTCATCCCGGCCGGCGTACCCGGCTCACCCCGGGTCGGTGCCGCCAAGTCAGGCGCCGTCGGGGCCGGTTGACCGGCATCGCCAGCTGGAAGCCGCTGATCACCAGCGGCGGTCAGGCGATCACGGGCTACCGGATCACCGCGTTCCGCTACCGAGCCAACGGCACAGTCGCGTCCCGAACCGAGTCGCCGGTCCTTTCGCCGATCAAGCGGAGCTACAACATGCGTCTGCCGGGAGGGAACTACCGATTCACCTGTACCGCGCTCGACCCCATCGGCGGCAGCCCACAGTCCAGTCGCTCAAACCTGGTCACGGCGCGTCGAGGCCGGGGCGATCGGATAGCTAGTCCGATCACCTCGATCCGGATCCACTGTCTTGCGCGACGATCTGGAGCCGCGATCAGCGCCGCCCATCGGCGGGATCATGTTGAGGGATGGGCCAGCAGGCGCGGCCCCTCCATCTCGTGCGAACGTCACTCCGGCCCAGAATTCGCGATGTCTGATATCACTGTCGCGTTGTCGTATTCTCGCCGTGTTATGGACGACGCGGAGACTCAGCCGCCAATTGCACGCCGAGGAATCGGCTATCAATCTATGGTTCTTCCTAACCCGGCGCACTGCGACTGGGGTCGGCCAAGTGGACGATGCCTTTGGCCCCAGATGAAAGAGTCGCCGCCTTCCGTGTGATCTGGCACGCGACTGGCGTCATCAGTTTGCAGTCGGGACGCGCACCTCGGCCTGGGAGACGATGGACAAACCCCACTACGTGCAGCACCTTGGGACTCATGTCCAAGTCTTCCCTGACCTTCACGCCGGACGGCATCCGAGGTATGAGTTGCGAACTCCGCACCAGCAAGGGCTGGCAGATGGGGCGAGCGGAACCTCGACGTGGCCCTCCCAAAGCTGACCGGACGACGAGAGCTCACTAGGAATCGGGTAATCACCACCAACGTGTGGGCATTCGCCTGTCAGGAGAAGGAGCGCAGGATTGCGCGGCAGGAGGAGCGGCGTGACGCCTATGCGAAGCAGGCCAAGCTGCACGAGGGTCTCGCCTGCAACATCGCCGACCTGGTGGAATGCGTTGGGAGCGAGACCCGCGGGGGGTGGTGCTCGGCGTGTTTCGGGCTTGCGCTCCATCGGAAGGTCGACCTCGCGTTCTCGGTCCCTACCTACCTCTGCACGGCGTGCGGCGCTGCCACCTTGACCTGCGTGGACCCCAGATGCGACAACATGGCCACCCGCGGCTTCGGTCAGGCCCGCATTCCGCGCTATTGCGCCGAGCACCGGCACGACTTCCCAGTTTCGAGCGTGCCAATGCCCGCCTCAAGGAGGTCAGTGACTACCAGGGGCTCTTCAGGTATGACAAAGCAAACCTGGCCCGAACCACTAAAGTTGCCGGCACTGCCCTTGTGGCCGCTGGCGCGATGACGGGTGTTGGACTCGTTGCGGCGCCGCTTGTTGGTGGAATGCTGGGCACCCTGGTCGGTGGTTACTCAGGAGCGGCCGCGACGAGCTACGGGCTCGCACTAATCGGGGGAGGCTCGCTGGCTACCGGCGGGTTCGGCATGGCAGGGGGTACGGCGGTGGTCATGGCCGTCGGCGGCGGTCTCGGCGGGGCCATCGGTGCCGGGCTGAGCAACGCCTACGTCCGAGAGGACAAGTCCTTCGCGATAGAGAAATTGAAGGCAGGTACGGGCGTACCGGTTGTTGTGTGCTCAGGGTTCCTAACTGAAGGCAAGTCCGGGTGGGGGGACTGGGAGCGGATCGTCACCCGACGGTATCCAGAGTCTCCGGTCTATCGGGTGCACTGGGGCGCGGAGGACCTGAAGGCTCTCTCGGTCGTGCTGGGTGGCGGGATGGGCAAGGCGGCCATGTCCTACGCAGTCAGAAGTTTGGCAATGGGAGCGAGCAAGTCCGCGGCGAAGAAGGTAGGCCCAATCGGAGGAGCCTGGTTTTTGTCGATCTGGTCAAGAACCCCTGGTTCCGAGCACGGCAGCGCGCGAACAAAACCGGTGCAATCGTTGCCGATCTGATCGCACGCACCGATGTCGATGACGTGGTCCTGATAGGCCACAGCCTGGGGGCGCGCGCGATGATCTGCGCAGCGGATGCGCTCGGTGCCACCCCGGGCGCCCCGACCGTAAAGGAGATGCACCTGCTGGGCGCCGCGATCGGAGCGAATCGGGACTGGTCGGGCCTCAACCGGGCGGTTGCTGGGACTGCCTACAACTACTACTCCCGGGGGGATAAGGTGCTTCGCTTCCTCTATTCGCTCGCCCAGGTCGGCGACCCGGCTGCGGGCTACTCGGGAATGAAGACCTCCTTGAAGGGGATCAGGAACGTCGGCGTGACCAGGATGGTCTCGGAGCATGGGGCATATTGCAGGCATGTTGAGCTCAAGTAGGGCCGAGGATGTAGCCCTCGCCGCGCGGAGCCGTACTCCGATGCCCAGCACATTCCCCAGTTGGGATTGCTCGCGCTATCGCCCTGGGTCCGCAAGACGAGTCGCCGTGGTCCACAGGAGCACCATTCCGTCGTTGCTCCACCGACTGACGAGCCGTCCAGCAATGGGCTGGCGCCCAGCCCGGTGCTGAAACCACGGACTGCGTGCACTGCATCGAACGACTCAGATCTACGACAAGGACGCACCTGGTGGCCAACAACGCTCGCGGAAGCAACACCGGCCGTGAGGCTCAGCGCCTCATGTCGATGGTGGGTGAGCTTCACGAGCTGGGTTACCAGCGACTGGTGCCCGTGAGACCGTCGCTACGACAAGCTCCGCCACCGTATACCCGAGGAGGCGTCGTGCTCCGGTCAGTGATGATCTGGCTACGCGAATAGGGAGACGCGCCCTAGCGGATCCAGGTCGTTCGCGACCTGGACGCAGCCGATCATGGCCGGGGTGGTACGCCGACGCAGAGATGGCAAACACTCAGCGTTTACTGGGACGGTGCCGCGCGGACCGGGCACGTCGCCTCCCTTGACGGGCCCCACCCTGCCCCGTCCATCGTGGGATGGTTCGCCGGCTCGAGCTACTGGCGCGGCGGCCCAGCCGAGTACGGGGAGGCCCACCGCGAGAATGTCTCCACGGAAGATCTCCTTCAGGGGGGAGGCTGTATCGGATAACGAATCCGATCATGTATCGGGCGAATCGCTCACGCGGTGGGTCCATGGGACCGTAATGGGCGAAGGTATAGGCAAGGGTTCGTGCCTGAAGGTCCGATCCTGATCACTGCAACAGGTGGCTTGAGCTAGTCCCGCTGCCCACGCGACCTGGGCGTGAGGCGGCGGCGACATCCGGTTCGCCCGAGCCACGACCGCCGCACACCCACGGTCTTGCAGCCGCTTTGCTGCAAGCGGGTGGGGCGTACCTAGCAGCGCCAGGTGCGGTGTGGTTCTCCGGACGGATGCGTGGCTACATGGGTGTCGCATCTCGTTCATAGCGAGATCGTGGGCAAGAGGCGGCGGTGACTGCCACGGTGGCGGCGCACCCGCATGCGGATGGCTCGGTCGACGAGGACCCCGTCACCGTCCTCCTCGGGCGGTGAGCTTGCGAGCGGTCGTCGCTACATTGCGGCGGTATCCGGGCGGCGGGCGAGCAGCTCGTCGGTCTCGGCGAGGGCGGGCCGGTAGCCCATCGCAGCGAACAGCTCGCGCGCCGTCGAGCAGCGGCTCCTCGGCCTTGGGTGTGCCGATCGCGGCGCAGGCAGCGTCCCTGGCCGAGGAGTGCATAGGCGCGCTCGGGGACGTTCCCGAACGCGCGCCAGCGCTCGGCCGCCTCGGCGTAGAGGGCGGCGGCCTCGGCTCTGGTCGCCGGCGGCCTCGGCGAGCGCGGCGCGGGAGGCGACGAGGGCGTGCTCGAAGAGCGGCGTGACGGGGCTCGACTCCGTCCACCAGCCGCCTGGCCAGCTCGGGCTCGCTCGAGGGCGAGCGCGGTGCGGACGAGCTCGGGCAACGCGGCTGCGTAGTAGGGCTCGGCGCGGATCTCCGGAACCTGGGCGAGCTCGACCAGCAGCGCGCTTCGCCTGCGTCCGGTGACCCTGGGCGAGCAGCAGCCGCGTGGCGGAGGTGAATGCCACTGCGTACGCCTGTGGGCTCGCCGCTGTCACGCGCCGTCGCCACGAGCTCGTCCGCACCGGCGACATCCTCGTGCTCGCCCCGCTCGGCGAGCAGGCGAAGCTGTCGAGACGCGGCTCGATCGAGTACGACGTCGCCGGCTGCCTCCAGTCGTTCCGCGACCGGCGCTGCGTCGGCGAGCGCCTGCTCGGGTCGGCCGAGCTCTGCGAGGAAGGTCGTGCTCATGCCGGCGATCATGAGCGCGAACTCGGCGATCCCGCGCCGCTCGCAGAAGTCGATCCCCTCCCGGCAGGCAGCCAGCGCCGCCTCCGGCCCCTCGAACTGCCAGCGTGGCGACCGCGAGGTTGTTGTGCAGGACGGCCGCGGCTCGGCCCTGCCCCTGTTCGACCGCGAGCGCGAGCGCCCGGCGCATGTCCTCGAGCCCCTCCCGCGTCCCCAGTGAGCAGCGGGCGCCGCCGCGGAAGCCGAGCGCCGTCGGCCGGCTCGGGCAGGCCGAGCTCGGCGGCCAGGGCGAGCGCCTGCTCGGCGGCCGCGATCGCCTCTCTGTATTCGCCGCCGACGAAGTGCATCCCGGCCAGCTGGCATAGGCGGCGACGAGCTCGGGGCCGGGCGGCTGCGCCTCGAGCAGCGCCACCGCCTCGTCGATGGCCTCTTGTCCGCACGCGGGTCGCCGATCCGGCCGCACCACCACGGACAGCACGGTCAGCACCCGCCCGGCGGCGACGCTGCGTCCTGCTCGCGGTAGAGAGCGAGCGCCTCCTCGAGCGCGGCCCGGGTCTCCTGGAGTCGGTTCTGCTGCTGCGCGGCCTGCGCCCACCGTTCCAGGAGCCACAGCGCGCTCGGGGTGCCCGGCGGGGGCGAGCCCGAGCGCCTTGGCCAGGCTCGCCTCGGCGCGCGTCACGTCGAGCGCCAGCGCACGCTCGCCGGCCAGCGCCAGGTAGCGGATCGCGTTCGCCTCGAGCTCCTCGCGCCTGGTCGCGTCGGCCGGCGGCGCCGCCGAGCTCGAGGGCGCTCAGGTAGTGGTAGGCGAGCACGTCGGCGAGGTCTTCGGCCCGCTCGCCCGCCTTGTCCTCGAGCCAGGCCGGCGGCGGCACGGTGCCGGGCAGCGCGGGCGGCGCGCGGGATCTGCGCGTAGCAGACGTCCCTGACCAGCAGGTGCCAGAAGCCGTACTCGGCCTCGCCCTGCCATCGAGGTGGTGCGGGCCGGCCGCACGAGCTCCTTGCGCGCCAGCTCGTGCAGCGCCAGCTCGACCTCGCGCGGGTCCCGGCCACCCATCTCGGCCACGGCGCCGGCCCAGAACAGCTTGCCCATCACCGAGGCGTCCTGGAGCAGGCTCTTCCGCTCCGCGGACAGCGTGTCCAGCCGGGCGGCGATCAGCGCCTGCACCGAGTCCGGCACCGGACTCCTCGACGCCCTCGGTGAGCAGCTCGCGGTCGGCGAGCAGCCGCACGAACTCCTCGGCGTACAGGGGGTTCCCACCCGCCCGCTCGAGCAGCGCCCGCTGGGTCGTCCGCCGGCAGCACCGCCCGCTGCAGCAGCGAGGCGAGCAGCCGCGCGGTCTCCTCGTCGGTCAGCGGAGCGAGGTTGATCGTGGTCGCGTTGCGCAGCCCTGCCGCCCAGGTCGGATGCTGCTCGTGCAGCTCGGGCCGAGCCGTGCAGAAGATCAGCAGCGGCACCCCCTCCGACCAGTCCGCCAGATGCTCCAGGAACGACAACAACGCATCGTCGGCCCAGTGCAGGTCCTCGAAGACCAGCACGGTCGGGCCCTGGGGGCCAGCGCTTCCAGGAACCGCCGCCAGGCCGTGAACGACTCCTCCTGCGAGGCGGCCTCCGCGGGCGCCCCCACGAGCGGGGCCAGCCGGGCCCTCAGCCACACCGCATCCGGCTCGTCGGCCGGCAGGGCCCGCTCGAGCTTCGCCTCGGCCTGGGCCGGCGAGTCCGACTCCAGGATGCCGCACTCGGCCTTCACGATCTCCCCCAGCGCCCAGAACGCGATCCCCTCCCCGTACGGCAGGCAACGACCCTGCCGCCAGCGTGACGAGGTCGGGGCGCTCGTCGATGTGCCGGAACAGCTCCGCAGCCAGCCGGCTCTTCCCCACCCCCGGCTCGCCGACGATCGTGACCAGCTGGCACGAGCGCTGCTGGGCCGAGACGCTCGAACGTGCCCACCAGCAGCGTCTTCTCCAGCTCCCGGCCCACCAGCGGCGTGGCATGCGTGCGGGTCACGTCCGAGCCGAACCGAGCACGCGCAGCCAGCGGGCGGTACAGCGCGAGCGGCTCCGCCTTGCCCTTCACCAGGACCGGCTCGAGCTCCTCGTAGTCGAAGACCCGCTCCGTCTGCCGATAGGTTGCCTCGGAGACGGCGATCCCGCCCACCGGCGCCGCCCCCTGCAGACGAGAAGCCGTGTTGACGACGTCGCCGGTGACGAACCCCTCGCCCTCCTCCGGGCGGGCGCCGAGCGCCACGACCGCCTCGCCGGTGTTGATGCCGATCCGCACCTGCAGCGCGAGCGCAGGGTCCGCGTCGTTCAGCTCCTCGATCGCCTCCAGGATCCGAAGCCCCGCCCGGACCGCGCGCTCCGCGTCGTCCTCATGCGCGACCGGCGCCCCGAACACCGCCATCACCGCGTCCCCGATGAACTTCTCCACCGTGCCGCCGTAACGCTCGATCTCCCGCCGCAGCCGAGCATGGTACGGACGGATCCGCGCCCGGACATCCTCCGGGTCAGCCGCATCCGAGGCCGCGGTGAACCCGACCAGGTCGCAGAACAGCACCGTGACGACCTTGCGCTCCTCCAGCGCCGACGCAGCCGGCCGCGCCGGTCAACGGCCCCACAGAACGGACAGAACGGGAAGTCCCCCGGGCAGCTCCTCACCGCACGAAGGGCAGGTCGGCACCCGCGGAGTCTAGCGGGGCCCGCCGAGACGCACCGCGACGGAAAACGCCGAGTCGTCACGGGCCGACGCGGCATCCTCAGCGTGCCTGTTGCGCCGACTCGGCGTTCCGGCCGCGACCAGAACCTGGGCCGAGCACCGGGGCCGCGGACTCGCACCGCGACGAATGCTTGGGAGGCGACGTTGAGGGCGGGTGGCGACGCCGGCTGACGTGCACTTCATCGACTGGAGCGATCGGATATGTACTCCGATCACTGGTCGCTGCCGTTCCGGAGGTCCGGTAGACGCGTCTGGAGTTGCATCTCACGACTCGCACTCACGACCGCGATCACGCTCTACCTGGGGCGCAGGCGATCCTGTAGCCGCCCAGGCGTGTGGTGAGCATGTGCTGCCCGTGGTCAGCGGAACACGACTTCGGCAAGCTCATCGCACCACCCTCAGCACCCTTTACCGGGTGCTCGCCTGACCCGACGGGGAGGTGGCCTACGGGCTGCCTCCCCCCGCCGGGGGCCCCTTCGTCGTTTCGGGCACAGCCAGCCAGCCGACATGGATCCCGGACTAGAGGGCGATCAGCCAGTCCTTGATGGCGTCGAAAGTCCGGGGGGAAAGTTCCGACAGGGCCACGATGTCGTCGATGTTCTCGTATCGGCCGAGCGCTGACCGATTGTCGACGATGAGTTGGGCGTCCGCATCGGTGAGTCCGAGGTGCTTGCACAGCGCCGCTTGGGTCGCCGTGTTGATGTCCACGAGCCCACCGTCGTCGTACTGGCGCGGAAGCTCTGGGTGACCGATACGGAGTTCACGCGCGAGGGCGGGGTCTTGTGCGGCTAGCTGTCGTGCCTCGGCTCGACGCGCTCGGCCGTGAAGGGCTCGCTGAATGGCTGGATCAGCCGCGTTGATCTGGCCGGCGGTCTGCGGGGGAGTCTGCGCACCGAACACTGCGCTGCGCAGCTGCATCGCTTGGATTGTGCTCATCGCCGCCGTCGCCAACAGGATCACCGTGCCAACATTCGAGGCGGCTCCGCTTCCGTCCTCCGGAGCCGAGTTGAGGAGCGCACCGCCGACCAGGGCCGCACCGGCGTACATCGCTGCCGAGATCCAGAGGTTGCGACGACGGAGCGTGAAGGCGGCGTGCAGTACCGGGACGAAGCCCAGTAGACCGACCGTGTAGACCGGCATGAGGGCCCACCACAGGTGTCGTGAGGGCGGTTGAGCCTGGTTCACGGGTACTCCGATTGCCTTGGATGTGAGGTACGACGGCCGCGCCATGCTCGGCGCGTTGCGTTGCGGCTGCCTGGTGCTCGACCTGCGCGGTCGTCGGGACCCGCTGACATGGCTCAGAGCGTTCACCACGATCGCCAAGATCCGCAATGGAAGCAGCACGAGTTGAATGCATGTCGACAGCAGGAGCCCGATCACGGTGTCGTCCTAACCGCGTCGATCGAGGCCTTGGTGACGGTCAGCCTGACGTTCGGGCAGCTGGCCGCCAGCTTGGTCAGCTTCGCCTTCTCGGCGAGGTGACGTTCAGATGCCAGCGTGTCTTGACGGCGCTCCAGGAGCGCACGTAGCGGCACTTGCCATCCTGAGGCAGCCAGGTGGTGGTCCTGGTCACCCTTCGACTCGTTGTCGTGGGTGTCGACCGCCACCAGGGTCCGCGAGTCACCCAGGTCGTTGTAGTAACGGACCCGGGTGGCCTGCGTCCAGTTCCAGGCACCCGAGATCCAGGCGTTCTCGACCGGGACCGTGTGGTCGATCTGGAGACTGCTGGCCTTCGTGTAGCTGGTGGCGTTGTAGTAGGAGTACCACTTGCCGGTTTCGATGGTGCAGTTCTGGTTCTGGGTCGTCGCCTTCAGGGACTCGTCCTTCAGCACCGCCGCTCGGGTGTCGCACCCGTTCCCTTCGCTGGCCCAGTCACCGAACTGTTTGTCGCGGTCGTAGCTCCCGACGTGGGAGTGCTTGGCGACCGGGAGTTGCTTGATGGCGGCACGGACCCTGATCTGAACGGTCGTGCTGGCGGTGGCCGTCCTGGCTGCCGTCGTGGCGGCCTGGGTTGGTGCGGCAAGGCCGGCCGCGGCCACGGGCACCCAGCGGCTGCCAGGGCCGCGAGGGTCAGGCGGACTCGCACGCGATGTGGTCCTTGTCGCGGTCGAGCCCGGTGTTGGCGCGGTACACCGCGGGCCGGCGGGCGAAGTTCGTCACCGGGGTGCCTGAAGTGTGGTCGTGAGCGCCCCGTAGCCCGACGCCGTGCCGGTACACCCTGTGCATCGCGTCGCAGTTGGTGAAGTGCCGGACCGAATGAGCCTGCGCCGGGCTGGTCATCATCAGCGACACGAGCGCCGCGAGGCCGACCGACGTGGCGGTGAGCCGGGAGAGAGTCGTCTCTTGCATGTGGATTCCCTCCGAGACGGTTAGAGCGAACTGCATGTTCACATCGTCGATGGCGACGGTTTGTCAGGACGTTGGCCGGATCAGCGGGCTTTACGGCGTTGCTTATTCCGCGTCGGCCACGCATCAGCACCGTCCGGCCCCGAGACAGGTCTCCTGTCGATGGGGCCTGCGGCTTGGCAGTTCGCGACCTACGGGGCGACAAGGTCCTCGTCGCTCATCTGGTGCGAGGGCATCTGAACCGAGGAGTACGCCTCCTGCTGGCTGTGCCCGGAGCGGGCTCGCGCCGCTCCTGCAATCACGAGAGCGATGACGAAGCCCCAGAGGGCAGCCATGCCGATGGCCTGCCACTGGTCGACGCCGAGGACCATGTGCGTCCAGATGCTCTTCGTGCCGGATTGCGTGGTTCCAGCGCCGTTGAGATGTAGCGCGGCGAGGTGAACGAGCACGGGAGTGGCGAGGATGAGTCCGGCGAGCCAACGGAGGATGTCGCTGGGGATGCTGGCGGCGTTGGATGAGCGCCGGGCCACGTAGAGGGCGGATGCGCCGAAGACGATAAGTGTCGCGGCGGGTGCGAACCAGAACCACTGGGTGCATGGCCGGCGAAGTGGGTGAGGTGGTACGTGTTGTGAAAGCGATCGACCTTGACGCTGCCAGCGCTCAGGCTGTGGAGAGCGGCCCCGGTGCCGGTGTAGATGATGTTGAGACCGAGGTTGGGGAGGGCGGCGATCCAGACGGCCACGGTGCTTGTGTTGCGTGCCCCCTCGCGGGCGACGTAGAGAACGACAGCGCCGATGGCCCCGACCAGCGCGGAGCCGGCGACCAGGATGAGGATCGACTTCAGGGGAAGTGCGATCCAGTCGCGGAGGCGCCTGATGGGTGCCCGGGAGCGTCTGGTCGCGCAGCAGGATGAGCGCCGCGGCGACGCCGAGTAGCCATACGGCGCCGAGGATTGCGGTGGTGGCGATGTTGGCATGGTGGGCGCCGGGTACGGCGTAGACGTTCTCACCGACGCCGGTGAGGCCGAGACCGGCGTTCAGGCCGCGGGCTGGGCTGAGATCGGACTTCAGGAAGGCCGTCGCTGCGATGAGGCCCGCGGAGAAGATGATCGCCGTGCGGATCGCGTGGGTGACCCGGCCGGTCCAGTCCGGATAGCGACGGAACTGGCGGAGAAAGTAGGCCGGCAACGATGAGAGCGACCGCGGTGATTGTCAGCGGGTATGCGCCGTAGGTAATGGCGCCTGAGCCGCTGCTGTCATCGATGGTGATCGCGAAGTCTCCGCCGAATGCGCTAGCGGTGATCATCGCAGCCAGGGACGCGAAGCCCTTCGCACTAGTGCCGTTCGGGTGCATGAGGGCGAGAATGAGGGAGGAAAGCCCAAACGCGGTGGCGAGGGTGGCGAGAGCGGTGGTGAGGGAGCCGAGCCAGTCGCCCGTGAGGATCTGCGTGATGTCGAATCTGGGAAGCTTCATGGTGGGGAGCGGATTGGGTGCGGGGGCGCGGCGGTGGGCCCCGTCGGTCCAGGGGGCTCTGGGTGCCGCTGGCGCGGGCGCCGCATGGGTGGCCAGTGGCTGGGTGGTAGCGCTGATCGCGTGGCCGCAGCCTGCGCAGAATCGCGCTCCGTCGCTGTTTTGAACGCCGCAGTTCGTGCAGAACAAGGGGAGTCTCCCTGGATGGTTGGTGCCTACACCGCGAGAATCGCCCCGACGGATTGAACGCACATCCGCCGACTTACGGGTTTGGTTACCTACTCCGGGGCTCCGGCCCCTTCCGGCCAAGTTGCGCGCTCTCCCGGCGGCCGTCGTTGAGGCAGGGAGGGCAGAGCTCGGTGCGATGCTGGCCGACGGGGCGGTCTTGATGCGCACGGCGAGCGAGATCCTCGGGCACGCCAGCACCCGGCTGACGGCGGACACCTACGGGCACGTCCAGGACTCGGCCAAGGTGGCCGCGCTCGGCGTGGTCGAACGCGCACTGGGCGGGTGAACCGCCGTCAGAACTGCCGTCGCTAAAAGTCGGGCCCGGTCACCGCGATGTGATCGGGCCTCTGACCTGGGGACATGTAGTACGCCATCAGGGACTCGAACCCCGAACCCGCTGATTAAGAGTCAGCTGCTCTGCCAATTGAGCTAATGGCGCATGCCGGTCAAGCGCGTCCAAGATTAGCAGCGTCGTACGCCGCGGCCCAATCGGCCGGATGCGGACGAACCGCCGGTCTCGACGTCCGAACGGCCCGGGGAGGATGCTGCGAGAGGGCCTCCGGAGGAATATTCAAGATTCAACTACCGTTCTCCGGGCGCAGCGCCACCGAGGGCGCCAGAAGCAGGAGGTGGGCACGATGCCCGCAGTGACAGTCGACGACCTGACCACCCTGACCAGGCTTCCCGAGCCCGGTCTCGGGGACCAGCCTCGCCCGGTGCGGCAGGTGGCCACCGCGCCACAGGGCTACGAGGGCGAGGGGTTCCCGGTCCGCCGCGCGTTCGCCGGCATCGACCTCGCCCTGCTCGACCCGTTCATCATGATGGACCAGATGGGCGAGGTGGACTACGCGCCCGGAGAGCCCAAGGGCACCGCCTGGCACCCCCACCGCGGCTTCGAGACCGTCACCTACATGATCGACGGCGTCTTCGAGCACCAGGACTCCCACGGCGGCGGCGGCACGATCACCAACGGCGACACCCAGTGGATGACGGCGGGCTCCGGCATCCTCCACATCGAGACGCCACCGGAATGGCTGGTGCAGTCCGGTGGTCTCTTCCACGGCATCCAGCTCTGGGTGAACCTGCCACGCGAGGAGAAGCTGGTCACGCCTCGCTACCAGGACATCCGCTCCGGTGAGGTCGCCCTCCTCACGTCGTACGACGCGGGGTCGATCGTGCGCGTCATCGCGGGCCAGGTCGGCCCGCAGGCGGGCCCGGGATCGACCCACACGCCGATGGCGCTCGTCCACGCGACGATCGAGCCCGGGGCGCGCCTCGAGCTGCCCTGGAACAACGAGTTCAACGCGCTCGTCTACGTCCTCAACGGAGACGGCACGGTCGGCACCGATGCCCGCCCGATCCACAGCGGTCAGTCCGCCGTGTTCGGCGCCGGTGACTTCCTGACCATCACCGCCGACGGCAGCCAGGAGAGTCGCTCCCCGAAGCTCGACGTGATCGTGGTCGGTGGCAGGCCGATCGGCCAGGCGATCGCGTGGGCGGGCCCGTTCGTGATGAACACCAAGGCCGAGGTGCTGCAGGCCTACGAGGACTTCCAGAAGGGGAACTTCGGTCATATCCCCGGCTGACCGGGTGAGGCGCCGCCGTCGGACCTGAGCCGTGCCTCGGCCGCCTCGACGGCGGCGTCGACGGTGGGCAGCAGGTGCCCGGCGTCGTCGTACGCCGCGAACCAGTCCGACCTTCGCGCGCGCTCGACCGCGTCCTGTGGCATTGCGGCCACGAGGACCTCGATGCCCTCCTGGGCCAGGTCGTCGTACAGGCCCTCGAAGGTGTCGAGCAGCGGGATGGTGACACGACGGACCTCGGAGGCCTCGAGGATGAGCACGCGAGGGCGCGGATCGGCCGCGAGCGCCGCATGAAGCACGCCGTCCTGGGTCGGCCGCGCATTCCCCGTGTAGAGAGATCCGTCGAGGTGGAGCACCAGCAGACCGGCGGGTGGTGCGCCGCCTCCCGCCGGCAGATTGATGGTCCACCCGCCACCCGGCGCGCGGTACAACGGCCGGACCCGGCTGGCGCTGAAGGCGCGCAGCACCAGGACCAGGGTGAGCACGACGCCGACGCCCACGGCGAGGAGCAGGCCGGCCGTCAGTCCGAGGGCGGCCGTGATCACGGCCACCCAGTACGACGCGGGGTCGATCCGGCGGAGCCGGACGAACTCCCGAGGCTGGATCAGGCCGAGCACGGCCACCAGCACCACCGCGGCCAGGATGGCGCTGGGCAGGTCGTCGAGGACCGGCCCGAGGAACAGGGCGACCAGGACGGCGAGCACGGCCGTGGTGAGGACCGACAGCTGGGTCTTCGCCCCCGCACGCAGGTTGATGGCGCTCTGCGAGAAGCCTCCGGCCGGCGGGAGGCACTGCGAGAAGCCCCCCACCAGGGAGGCGATCCCGGTGGCCAGCAGCTCCTGGTCGCTGTCGATCGGTCGCTCCGCTCGCTGGCGCTGGATCCGGGCCTGACCTACACGCAGTGGCACACCACCGCGCTCTGCTCGCCCACGCGGTCGTGCCTGCTCACCGGACGCAACCACCACCAGAACGGCTTCGCCCAGATCGCCGAGGGTGCCCAGGGCTTCCCCGGCCACACCGGCCACATCCCGATGGAGAACGCCACCATCGGCGAGGTGTTGCGCGAGAACGGCTACAACACCTTCTGGGTCGGCAAGAACCACAACGTGCCGCTCGACGAGTGGGCCGTCGGTGCGAGTAAGCGGAACTGGCCACTGGCGCGCGGTTTCGACCGCTTCTACGGGTTCATCGGTGGCGAGACCAACAACTGGTACCCCACTCTCGTCGAGGACAACCACTACGTGGACCAGCCCTCGATGCCTGAGGACGGCTACCACCTCTCGAAGGACCTGGCCGACCATGCCATTTCCTTCATCGCCGACAGCAAGACGTCGGCGCCGAAGAAGCCGTGGTACCTGTGGTTCTGCCCGGGCGCCAACCACGCGCCGCACCACGCCCCGCAGGAGTACATCGAGAAGTACGCCGGCCAGTTCGACGACGGCTACGAGGCGTACCGCGAGTGGGTGCTGCCGCGGATGGTCGAGCGCGGGATCCTGCCCGAGGGCACGACGTACTCCGACATCAACCCGCTTCCCGGCGAGGCCGCCATGCCGCTGGACCACGTGCGGCCCTGGGATGAGCTCGACGACGACGAGAAGAAGCTGTTCGCCCGCTTCGCCGAGGTCTACGCCGGCTTCTCGGAGTACACCGACGCCCAGGTCGGCCGGATCATCGACTACCTGGAGGAGACGGGCCAGCTCGACAACACGATCGTCATGTACTGCGCCGACAACGGCGCGTCCGGCGAGGGCAGCCCGGACGGCACGGTCAACGAGAACAAGTTCTTCAACGCGTGGCCCGACGACGTGGCCGAGAACCTCGCGATGCTCGACAAGCTCGGGTCGCCGGACACGTACAACCACTACCCGACCGGATGGGCGACGGCGTTCTCGACGCCGTTCAAGATGTTCAAGCGCTACACCTACCAGGGAGGTGTGGCGGACCCCCTTGTCATCTCGTGGCCCAAGGCCATCGCTGCCCGCGGGGAGACGCGCACCCAGTACCACCACGCCGTCGACATCGTGCCGACCATCTTGGAGTGCATCGGCCTGGAGTTCCCGGAGCAGGTGCAGGGGTACGCCCAGAGTCCGCTGCCCGGTGTCTCGATGAAGTACTCCTTCGAGGGCGATGGTCCGACCGAGAAGAAGATCCAGTACTACGAGATGTTCGGCACGCGTGCACTCTGGCACGACGGCTGGCACGTGGTCGCGCAGCGAGCCCCTCAGCAGGGCGCGACGGCTGCCGACTTCGTCAACGAGACCTGGGAGCTCTACCACTCCGACGTGGATCGGGCCGAGCTCCACGACCTCGCCTCGGAGCAGCCGGAGAAGGTCCAGGAGCTGGTCAACCTCTGGTACGTCGAGGCCGGCAAGTACGACGTACTGCCGCTCGACAACCGGTCCATGGAGGACCTCATCAAGCTGATGCCGGTCGCAGAGATCCCCGAGGGAGGCATCTACCGGTACTACCCACAGACGTCTCCGGTGCCGGAGTTCGCGGCTGCAGAGATCCGTGGGCGCTCGTTCAAGATCCTCGCCGACGTGGAGCTGACCGACGACTCCGAGGGCGTGCTCATCGCCAACGGAGCGAGGTTCGGCGGGCACACGCTCTTCATCAAGGAGCGCAAGCTCTGGTACGTCAACAACTTCCTCGGGATCTCGCCCGAGCAGAAGCTGTTCTCGCCGGACGAGCTGACGGCCGGGCCGCACGTGCTGGGCGTGGAGTTCTCGAAGGAGTCGCACGGCGGGCACGGCGAGGCCCTCGGAACAGCGACCCTCTACGTCGACGACCTCGCCGTGGCGAAGAGCGACTGGAAGACCCAGCCTGGCCACTTCGCGCTCTGCGGCGAGGGCCTGACCGTCGGACGGGACGGCTCCGACCCGGTCACGGAGGAGTACGGCGCGCCGTTCGCCTTCACCGGCGGTCGGATCCGCGTCGTCGAGATCAACGTGAGCGACGACGTCTACCTCGACCTCGAGCGCGACTTCCACGCCGCGATGGCGCGGGACTGACGTGGTCGCGAGGGGTGGCGCTGCTTGGGGTGAGTGACGGGACTTGAACCCGCGACATCCGCGACCACAACGCGGCGCTCTACCAGCTGAGCTACACCCACCATGCGGCACCGGTCCAGCCGGGGCCAGTGAGGAAGTGTAGGGCAATCAGCCCGCGGAACTCCCATCGGGGGGACCGTCGCCGAGACCGGTGAGAGAGCCTCCGACCTCCTTGGCCAGCACCTTGGCCTCGGCGCTCTCGGGGCCGGGTGAGGGCACGAAGATCGCGGCCCGGTAGTAGCGCAGCTCCTCGATGCTCTCCTGGATGTCGGCCAGCGCGCGATGGTTGCCGCGCTTGGTCGGCGCCGCGAAGTAGGCGCGAGGGAACCAGCGGCGCGACAGCTCCTTGATCGAGGAGACGTCGACGATCCGGTAGTGCAGGAACGCGTCGAGGTCCTTCATGTCGCGGGAGATGAAGGCACGGTCGGTGCCGACCGTGTTGCCGGCGAGGGGCGGCCGCGAGCCTTCCGCACAGTGCTCACGCACATAGGCGAGCACCTGGAGCTCGGCGTCCTCGAGGGTGAGGCCGCTGTCGAGCTCGTCGAGCAACCCGGACTTCTCGTGCATGGTGCGGACGAAGTCATCCATCTGGTCGATGGCCTCGGCGGGAGGCTTGATCACCAGGTCGACACCGTCACCGAGGACGTTGAGGTCGTAGTCGGTGACCACGGCCGCGATCTCGATCAGCGCGTCGGCGACGTAGTCGAGGCCCGTCATCTCGCAGTCGATCCAGACCAGGCGCTCGTTCACAAGGGAGCACACTACCCAGCCCGGCGTACGGCAGGTGACGTTCGGCCCTGGTGAGGCGTTCGGCACATCGGTGAGGTTGTTCAGCGTCAGTTCAGGCCGGATCCGTAGGCTGGTGAATCGTGAAGCAGTGGGTCGGCCTTCTGGCGCGCCTGATCGTGGGTGCCGTGGAGCTGGTGGCCGGCCTGTCCAAGTTCTCCGACCCCGCGGGCAACGTCCGGGCCGTCCGCGCCTACCGGATCCTCCCCGAGTCGATCGTGCCGACCGTCGGTCACGCCCTGCCCACCATCGAGATCGTGATCGGCTCCCTGCTGATCCTCGGCCTGTTCACCCGGGCCATGGGCATCCTGAGCGGGCTGTTCTTCCTGGCGTTCATCATCGGTATCTCGTCGGCGTGGGCACGCGGCCTGGAGATCAACTGCGGCTGCTTCGGCAACGGCGGGGTACCCGCCGATCCGCAGCGCCAGTACGCGATCGACATCGCTCGCGACATCGGCCTGCTGCTGTGCTCCGCCTGGCTGGTCATCTGGCCACGCACGAAGTTCGCCCTCGACAACCTGCTGTTCCCCTCGTACGAAAGGCTCGCCGATGGCGAACAAGACTCGTCAGCAATCGAAGTCTGAGCGCGCCCAGGCGCTGATGCGGGAGCAGAAGCGCAAGGAGCGGACCCGCAACTTGCTGGTCGTCGGCGCCGTGGTGGTGGCGATCGCGATCATCGCCGGCGTGATGTTCGCGATCTCGAGCAACAAGGACACCAGCGGCAAGGCGGTCGGCTCGAGCGGTACGCCGTCCAACCTGACCGGCGCCTACAACGTGGTGATCGGGAAGTCCTCCGCGCCGGACACGATCAAGATGTACGAGGACTTCCAGTGCCCGATCTGCGCGGAGTTCGAGGCCGCCACCGGCCCGCAGGTGCGGGCCGCGATCGCCGACGGCAAGGTCAAGGTCGACTACCACATGGTCGCCTTCCTCGATCACTCCTCGACGACCAACTACTCGAGCCGAGCGCTGAACGCCGGGATGGCCGTCCTCAGCACCGCCGGTCCCGATGCGTTCTTGAAGTTCCACGAGATCGCCTACGCCAACCAGCCGACCGAAGGCACCGCCGGGGTGCCCGACTCGACGCTGATCCAGTGGGCCGTCCAGGCAGGTGCCGACGAGGCCACGGTCACCCCGCTGATCAACGGCAACGTCTACCACCAGTGGGTGGTCAACGCGACCGACCAGATGTCGAAGGACGGCGTGAACGGCACGCCCACCGTCTACATCAACGACCAGCTGCAGGGTGGCTCCCCGCCGAGTCCTCAGGTCGCCGCGAACGCCGTCCTGGCGCTCGTGAAGTAGGTGCAGGTCGAACGCGTCCAACGCTGGGTCATGTCGACCTTGCTGCTGACGGTGTGCGCGCTGTTCGCCACCGGGCTGGCGATCCTCTCCGGCACGGTCGACCGGGCGGGCGCACGCCCCGGGCTGCTCTTCATCTCCGGAGTGGTCGGCCTGATGGCGATGGCGGGGATGCGGGCGATCAACCTGAAGCGGATCCTGACGCCCTGGCTGCTGCTCGGCCTGCTGCCCGCGGTGGCCGTCGGGACCTACTACTGGGTGACCGGCTCGTAGCCTGTCGGTTGGCTGGCCCGGGCCGCCCCCTGACAGACTCGGCGACGTGAGCCCCGCGTCCCCGATGGCCGGTTTCATCGCCGGCCTGCCCAAGGCCGAGCTGCACGTCCACCACGTCGGGTCGGCCTCGCCCGCGATCGTCTCCGAGCTGGCCATGCGCCACCCGGGGGTGGTCCCGGTGGATCCCGACGAGCTGCGGGGTTTCTTCGAGTTCCGAGACTTCGCCCACTTCGTCGAGGTCTACCTCGCGGTCGTCGACCTGGTCCGCACCGAGGACGACATCCGCTACCTCACCTACGAGGTGGCCAGGGAGCTCGCCACCCACCAGCAGGTGCGGTACGCCGAGCTCACGTGTACGCCGTACACCTCGGTGCTGCCCCACGACTCGGACCGCGGCATGCCGATCGAGGTCTACACCGAAGCGATCGAGGACGCCCGGATCGCGGCCGAGCGTGACTTCGGGATCGTGCTGCGCTGGATCTACGACATCCCCGGCGAGAGCGGCGTGCCGGCCGCCGACGCGACCCTGTCGTTCGCGCTCAACAACCGCACGGACGCCCTGGTCGGCTTCGGTCTCGGCGGCCCGGAGCAGGGCGTGCCGCGCGGTCAGTTCCAGCCGCACTTCGACCATGCCCGCCGGGCCGGGCTGCACAGCGTGCCCCACGCCGGCGAGACCACGGGACCCGAGACGATCTGGGACGCCGTACGACTGCTCGGCGCCGAGCGGATCGGACACGGCACCTCGGCGGCCGCCGACCCGAAGCTGCTCGACCACCTGGCCAGGACGGGCATCCCGCTCGAGGTGTGCCCCTCGTCGAACATCGCCACCCGGGCGGTGGCCAGCCTCGAGGAGCACCCGATCACGGTGTTCCGCGACGCCGGAGTCACGATCACCGTCAACTCCGACGACCCGTCGATGTTCGGCACCAGCCTCAACCAGGAGTACGAGGTGGCCGCGCGACTGCTCGACCTCGACACCGGGGAGGTCGGCGACCTGGCCTGCGCCGCGGTCCGCGCCTCGTTCGCGCCAGATGACCTGAAGGTCTCGATCCTGGCCGAGATCGCCGACTACTGCGGGCGCTGAGCCCTTCCCGAGGACGCATACTTGCTGGGGCTTCAACATCCAGGACGACGGAGGATTCGATGGCTGACCTGAACGATGCTGCCCGTGAGTGGCTGACCGGCCGGACGCGGGTCGTCCTGATCACGACCCGCGCCGACGGCGCTCCCCAGTCGTCCAACGTGCTGGCCGCCTTCGACGGCACGTCGTTCCGGGTCTCGGTGACCGCCGACCGGGCGAAGACCCGCAACCTCGCCCGTGACCCGCGCGCGGTGGTGCACGTCGTGGGTGACGACTTCTGGTCCTACGCCTCGGTCTCCTGCCAGGCCTCCCTCGGGGCCGTCACCACGACCCCCGGCGACGACGCCGGACGGGCGCTGCTCGACACCTACGAGTCGATCACGGGGGAGTCCCACGCAGATCCCGGCGAGTTCTTCGCGGCGATGGTCGCCGAGCACCGACTGGTCCTCACCCTGGTGCCGACGAGCGTCGTCGGCTCCGGATGGTAGGACGGGCTTGATTGTCTAGCCATTCGGTCTAGTTTGGGAGACCCATCCATCAGGAGGTCCCCATGTCCGTCACCGACCAGCTGCTCGAGAACAACGAGAAGTACGCCGCCAGCTTCGAAGGCCCGCTCCCGCTCCCGCCCGCCAAGCACGTTGCCGTCCTTGCCTGCATGGACGCCCGGCTCGACGTCCACGACCTGCTCGGTCTCGAGGAGGGTGACGCCCACGTGATCCGCAACGCCGGCGGTGTGGCGACCGACGACGCCATCCGGTCGCTGGCGATCAGTCAGCGACTCCTCGGTACCCGCGAGATCGTGCTCATCCACCACACCGACTGCGGGATGCTCACCTTCACCGACGACGACTTCAAGGCCGGCATCCAGAAGGAGACCGGCCTGAAGCCCGCCTGGTCGGCAGAGGCCTTCGACGACGTGGCCGCCGACGTGCGCCAGTCGCTCGGCCGGATCACGGCCAACCCCTTCATCCCCCACCGCGACCAGGTGCGCGGCTTCATCTTCGACGTGGCGACCGGACGCCTCGAGGAGGTCACCGTCTAGGCGGAAATGCATCAGGCCCGGCGATCTCATACGTCGCCGGGCCAAGATCATTGGACCGTGCGACGCGCTGAGATCCCGGGACCCGACGCGGCGTGTCGGCGTAGGAGTCGTCAGGCCTTCGGGGCGACCACCAGCGGGTACGCCCACTCCAGGTGTCCGTCCGGCGGCCGGATGCGCTCGCCGGGCTCGACCATCGCCTGGGCACCGTCGGCACCCACCCCGGCCGTCGATCCCCGCTTCGGGCCAGGGGTGTGGCACTTCACTCTCCGCTGGGTCGGTTCGACGGGCTGATCTGCAGTGCGCGGAGATCGGGGATCCGGTGCAGCCCGCGGGTGAGCTCGGTGTCGAGGTCGCCGACGACGACGACGCGGGCGCCCGAGTCGAGCGCCGACCGGACGCCGGGCTCGGCGTCCTCCAGGGCGAGGCAGGTGTCGGGGGCGACGCCGAGCAGCTCGGCGGCTCGGAGGTAGCCGTCGGGAGCGGGCTTGCCGAGCGCGACCTCGTCGGCAGGGACCAGCACGTCGGGCACCGGGAGACCGGCGGCGACCATCCGGCGTACGGCGAGCTCGCGGGGCGCCGAGGTCACCACCGCCCACGGAACGGCCAGGGTCGCCAGCAGGCGTGCGGCCCCCGGGATCTCCACGATGCCGTCGGTGACCGCGAGCTCCCGGGCCTCGAGCTCGGCGCTGACCGACGCGATCTCGACCGGGGACGCATCGGGGAGGAAGCGGGCGACGATGTCCGGCGTACGCCGGCCGTGGGAGAAGGCCAGCAGCGTCCCGGTGTCGATCTCGTACTCGTCGCAGAACCGGCCCCAGAGCATCTCGACGACCCCGGTGGAGTCGACCAGCGTGCCGTCCATGTCGAACAGCACCGCGGACGCGGTGAGCTCGAGAGGGGTCGCCATGACGCGCCCAGCCTAGTGACGTGGTGCCGGGACGCGAGCCGTCGCGGAGACGAACCTCGACAGGTGCAGCGGGGGCGGTCGCCTCAGGGTGTGGCCACGGTCAGGGCTGCCTCGAGGTGGGAGGCGATGCTCGCCACCTCCTGGGAGACGGGGCCGGGGGCCCGAGAGGCGACCAGGCCGTCCATGCCTTCGCGCGCCTCGCGCACCGCGTCGCGCAACTGGGTCGCGCGGGTCTCGTCGACGTCGCGGCGAGCCGTGGCCGTCAGCGCGGTCAGCTGATCCTGTACGCCGGTCACCCGGGCGAGTCCGACGGACCATCCGCCGGAGAGCTGGTCGACCGAGCTCGCCGACTGGAGCTGGGGGAGGAGGACCCGGGCGAACCAGGCGACCTCCTCCGAGGCAGTTGCGAGCTCGGCGTTCCAGGCCGCCCGCCGGCGGGCCCGAATGAGGAGCGGGAGGCCGACCGCCAGGGCGAGCAGCAGGAGTCCGAGCAGCCACCACACCCAGGTCGGGACGCCGCTGCCCTCGTCCGTCGAGGCGTCGGAGGTCGTCTCGGAAGGCGACTCGGTCGGCGTGGCGGTGGGCGTCGGGGTGGGCGTGGGCGTCGGGGTAGGTGTGGCTGTGGTCGTGGCGGTGGTCGTGGCGGTGGTCGTGGCCGTCGCCGTCGCCGTGACGGTGCGGGTGGGCGCGACCGTCGGCGCAGGTGTGGGAGTGGGAGTCGGTGTGGGTGTGGGTGTGGGTGGTGACGGGCTGCGAGGCGGTCGGTACTCCCGTCGGCTTCGAGATGGTCCGCGTCGGCGTCGGTCGGGTCAGCGAGGCCGAAGGCCCACTGGGAGTGCCCTGGCCGCACGCGGTGAACAGGAAGCAGGAGACGCACACGAGGGCGACCCACGACAGGCTGACTTTCCGCATCACAACACCTTGCTGTAGAAGTTCGCGCTCGGCGTCTCCCGCGCCGGATGAAGGCTATCGGCCACCGACTTCGACCGAGTGTCAGAAGATCGTGGCCCAGTCGTTCTTCGTGCTGATCACCGTTCACCCGCTGCTGCCGGCCCGCTCCGGAGCCCGTCCTGCTCCCGAGACGTAGTCGAACCCACGCTCGGCATCGTGGTGCAGAACCCGGAGTCGCAGCGAGGGCTTGTCCGGATGCTGGGTGAACCGACGCATCTCGATGTCGCCGTAGGAGTTGCCGTCCGCCACCACGGACGACGTCCCGTGCTCGTCACATGACGATGCCCGCCGGAATGGGGACCGGCGGGCATCTAAGCACGACCACGACCAGGGAGAACGCGACGCGCTACGTCTTCGACACTAGAGTCGACGGCCGGGCGCGGGCAACGCCCATATGGGGTGTACCGCTGACCAAAGATGGTGATGCCCGCCGGTCTCGGGGAAAACCGGCGGGCATCGAAGGGGGAGCGTAAGGCCCGAGACCTTCGGCGGCTGCGCCGGGGTCGTGCGGACATGGAGAAGCCCGCCGGTGCGGTGGTCCGGCGGGCCTCGCGTTCGAGCGTATGGACCCGACGAGAAGAAACGCGCCACTAGAACTGGGGATTCCGCGGCTGGCCCTCAAGGATCGGCGTCGAGCAGCTCGGCGGGTAGCCACTCCTCGATCACGACCCAGCCGCGATCGTCGGCGACCAGGTGCACGACACGGCCCTGCCACCCGGAGGCGGTGCGCCGCCACTCGAGCAGGAGGCCCGGTAGTCGGCCGTGTCGGTCGGTGACCCAACAGCGCTTCACCCCGGGAGGCTCGTGGGTCGCTGGAGTGCCGTGGATCCGCTCGTGCAGTGACGCACGGTCACTCTTGCGCCCCATCCCTCCAGCTGTCATGTCTCAAGACTTCGGTGACGAATCTGCATCAGGACATCGGTGACACTTCCGGTGGTCTTGGTGGTGACACTTGGGCCGCGAGGCTGCGGCGGTGGCTGCCCATGTACCCATTGATCCCAGTGTCCGTCTCGCGATCTCGCAGTGGCCAGAGGACGCCCCACGCGGGGCGGTCTCGACGTTTTGTGCCGAGCACGGCATTTCGCGGAAGTCGTTCTATCAGTTGCGTAAGCGCGCGCAGGCCGAAGGACCGGCCGCGGTGCTCGAGCCTCGGACCCGGCGTCCGAGGGCGAGCCCGTCGAAGCTGACCGACGAGGTCAAGGCCCAGGCTGTGCAAGTGCGGGCCGCGCTCGAGGCTTCCGGGCTGGACCACGGCCCGATCAGCGTGCACGACAAGATGCGCGCGATGGGCCTGGAAGTGGTCCCTTCCACGGCGTCGCTGGCACGGATCTTCCGCGAGGCAGGCGTCGCTCGGCTTGAGCCAAAGAAGAAGCCCCGCTCGGCCTGGCGGCGGTTCGTCTATCCGGCGCCGAACGCGTGCTGGCAACTCGACGCGACCGAATACGTCCTGACCGGAGGACGTAAGTGCGTGATCTTCCAGCTCATCGACGACCATTCCCGGTACGCGGTCGCCTCCCATGTCGCACTCGGCGAGACCGCCAAGGACGCGATCGCAGTCTTCGACAAGGCGGTGGCCGCCCACGGTGTGCCGCAACGACTGCTGTCCGACAACGGGCTGGCGCTGAACCCGACCCGGCGTGGGTTCGTGGGCCAGCTCGTCGCACATGTTGCCGCGCTGGGCACCGAGGCGATCACCGGCAAGCCGTACAAGCCGACCACTCAGGGCAAGAACGAACGCTTCCACCAGACCCTGTTCCGCTACCTCGACAAGCAGCCGCTGGCCGAGTCGCTGGCCGAGCTCCAGGCCCAGGTCGACACGTTCGACGACATCTACAACACTCAGCGCCCCCATCAAGGGTTGCCAGGGCGCATCACGCCGCTGGCCGCGTGGGAGGCGACCCCCAAAGCCGATCCGCCCCGTCCGAAACCGGACCGGCCCGCCTACCAGGCGCCGGTCCCCAGCTTGCGTCCCCGACCGAAGGCGCCCGCAGACCTACCCCCCGACACGCGCGTCAGAACGGTGAGCAGTGTCGGCACCATCACGCTGGAATCGGTCTTCTACAAGGTCGACGTGGACCACGCATTCGAGCAGGTCCTCGTTGTCACTACGGCAACCAGGCCGGCGCCAAGATCATCATCACCGACCTCGAAGGCGAGATCCTCGCCGAGCACACCAGACCCGCTCCCGGCATCCGATACGTCGGCAACGGCCGACCCCCAGGAACCCGCCCGAAAAACCCGAAAGTGTCACCGAAGTCCTGACACACCAACCGTCACCGATGTCCTGACACAGAACTGTCACCCATGTCCTGAGACATCACACCCCATCCCTCCAGCCATGCCGAAGGATATCGAACACATGTTCGAGTGCCCTGCCGAAGCCCGCCGAAGTGCTGTGTCATGTCTCAAGACTTCGGTGACGATTCTGCATCAGGACATCGGCGTCACTTCCGGTGGTCTTGGTGGTGACACTTGGGCCGCGAGGCTGCGGCGGTGGCCGCCCATGTACCCATTGATCCCAGTGTCCGTCTCGCGATCTCGCAGTGGCCAGAGGACGCCCCACGCGGGGCGGTCTCGACGTTTTGTGCCGAGCACGGCATTTCCCGGAAGTCGTTCTATCAGTTGCGTAAGCGCGCGCAGGCCGAAGGACCGGCCGCGGTGCTCGAGCCTCGGACCCGGCGTCCGAGGGCGAGCCCGTCGAAGCTGACCGACGAGGTCAAGGCCCAGGCTGTGCAAGTGCGGGCCGCGCTCGAGGCTTCCGGGCTGGACCACGGCCCGATCGAGCGTGCACGACAAGATGCGCGCCATGGGCCTGGAAGTGGTCCCTTCCACGGCGTCGCTGGCACGGATCTTCCGCGAAGCAGGCGTCGCTCGGCTTGAGCCAAAGAAGAAGCCCCGCTCGGCCTGGCGGCGGTTCGTCTATCCGGCGCCGAACGCTGCTGGCAACTCGACGCGACCGAATACGT
>CAWFVO010000003.1:0-1317611 GCA_963819295.1 uncultured Actinomycetota bacterium | reverse complement strand
GGTGTACTGGGTGATCTTGGTCTGGCCCGCCTGGCCTTCCTTCTTCAGCGCCTCGAGCCGCGGGATCACCACGACGAGCAGCTGCAGGATGATGCTGGCGGTGATGTAGGGCATGATGCCCAGCGCGAAGATCGTCAGCTGGAGCAGCGCGCCGCCGGAGAAGACGTTGATCAGGTTGTAGACGCCGCCGGTGGCGCCCTGGATGCACGAATGGACGTTCGCGACGTCCACACCCGGTGCGGGGATCTGCGACCCGACCCTGAAGAAGAAGATGATCATCAGGACGAACAACAGCTTGCGCCGCAGGTCCGGGGTACGGAACGCGTTGACGTAAGCGCCTAGCACTGCATCCTCTTTCTTGGTCTCGCCCTCAGGAGTGCCATCGGGCGGTTGCGACCTGTTGCTGACACCGCCCGAGCGACGACATCCGGCCCTCGTTCGTCGTCCGCGAAGGCCGCCGGAAGCCTAACAGGCGACCCGCAGCCACTCGGACGTCGGCAGAACGCGTGAGGCGCGGACCCGACGGGCGAAGTGCCCGCCCGGCCCGCGCCGTACACGAGTGTCACACTACGGTGACCGAGCCGCCTGCCGCCTCGATCTTGTCCTTGGCCGAGCCGGAGAACGCCTGCGCGCTCACCTGGACGGCGACCGACAGGTCACCTTGGCCCAGCACCTTGACCGGCTGGCCCTTGCGGACCGCGCCCCTGGCCACGAGGTCGTCGACGCCCACGGCGCCGCCCTCGGGGAAGAGCTCGCCGAGCTTGTCGAGGTTCACGACCTGGAACTCGACCTTGAAGGGGTTCTTGAACCCCTTCATCTTCGGCAGGCGCATGTGCAGTGGCAGCTGGCCACCCTCGAAGTTCGCGGGCACCTGGTAGCGGGCCTTGGTGCCCTTGGTGCCGCGGCCGGCCGTCTTGCCCTTGGAGCCCTCACCACGGCCGACCCGGGTCTTGGCGGTCTTGGCACCGGGCGCGGGGCGCAGGTGGTGCAGTTTCAACGTCATGGGTTACTCGACCTCCTCGACCGTCACCAGGTGACGGACGGTCTGGACCATGCCCCGGATCTCCGGGCGGTCCTCCTTCACGACCACGTCGCCGATCCGCTTGAGACCGAGCGACCGCAGGGTCTCGCGCTGGTTGACCTTGCAGCCGATGCCGCTCTTGAGCTGCTTCACCTTCAGCTGTGCCATCAGTGCGTCACCTCGGGGGTGCCCTCGGCCTGCGCCTTGAGCAGTGCCGCCGGGGCGACGTGCTCGACGGGCAGACCGCGGCGGGCGGCGACGTCCTGGGGCTGCTCCAGCATGCGGAGCGCCTCGACCGTGGCGTGGACGATGTTGATCTGGTTGGACGAGCCGAGCGACTTGCTCAGCACGTCGTGGATGCCGGCGCACTCGAGGACGGCGCGCACCGGGCCACCCGCGATCACACCGGTACCGGGTGCGGCCGGGCGCAGCATGACCACGCCGGCAGCCTTCTCACCCTGGACGGGGTGCGGGATGGTGCCCTGGATCCGGGGAACCCGGAAGAAGGCCTTCTTGGCCTCCTCGACGCCCTTGGCGATGGCGGCCGGCACCTCCTTGGCCTTGCCGTAGCCGACGCCGACCATGCCGTCGCCGTCACCGACGACGACGAGGGCGGTGAAGCTGAAGCGACGACCACCCTGGACGACCTTGGCGACGCGGTTGATCGCCACGACTCGCTCGACGTAGGCGCTCTTCTCAGCACCGCCGCCGCGACGGTCGTCGCGGCCCCGGCCCTGGCGATCGCCACCCCCGCGCTGTCCGCGCTGGGCTCCGCTCATGAGATGTCCTCTTCCTTGATAAGTCTGCTCTGGTCCTGCGACGCCATCAGAAGCTCAGGCCGCCCTCGCGGGCGGCATCGGCGAGGGCCGCGACGCGGCCGTGGTACTTGTTGCCTGCACGGTCGAAGACGACGGACTCGATGCCCGCGCCCTTCGCCCGCTCGGCCACCAGCTCGCCGACCTTCTTGGCCTTGGCCGTCTTGTCGCCCTCGAGGGTGCGCAGGTCGGCCTCCATGGTGGAGGCGGAGACCAGCGTCTTGCCCACGAGGTCGTCGACCACCTGCACGCTGATGTGCTTGGACGACCGGGTCACGACCAGGCGCGGACGCTCGGACGTACCGGCGACCTTCTTGCGGCCCCGCACCTGACGGTGGAGGCGCGCCTTCGTCCGGGACGCGGTGTGCTTGTGCTTGGACAGGGAGATACCCATGTCACTTACCAGCCTTTCCGACCTTGCGGCGGATGTGTTCGCCGGCGTAGCGCACGCCCTTGCCCTTGTAGGGCTCGGGCTTACGGAGCTTGCGGATGTTCGCAGCGACCTCGCCGACCAGCTGCTTGTCGATGCCCTGGACGCCGAGACGGGTCGGCCCGTCCACCGTGAAGGTGATGCCCTCGGGCGCGTTGAACGTGATCGAGTGGCTGTAGCCGAGCTGGAACTCCAGCTGGGTCGGGCCCTTCGACAGGACGCGGTAACCGACGCCGACGATCTCGAGCCTCTTCTCGTAGCCCTCGGTGACGCCCACGACCATGTTGTTGACGAGCGTGCGGGTCAGGCCGTGACGGGCCCGGCTCTCGCGCTCGTCGTCGGGGCGCGTGACGTTGAGGACGCCGTCGGTCTTCTCCACCGTGATCGGGGTGACGACGGAGTGGCTCAGGGTGCCCTTGGGGCCCTTGACCGTCACCAGCGAGCCGTCGATGGCCACCTCGACACCCGAGGGCACGACGACGGGCATTCTTCCGATGCGCGACATGTCAGTTCTCCTTCTCGGGTCTCGGGCTACCAGACGTAGGCGAGGACTTCCCCACCCACGCCCTTCTGGTGTGCCTGGCGGTCGGTGAGCAGTCCGGTGCTGGTCGAGATGATCGCCACGCCCAGGCCGCCGAGCACCTTGGGCAGGCCCGTGCTCTTCGCGTAGACGCGCAGCCCGGGCTTGCTGATCCGGCGTACGCCGGCGATCGAGCGCTCGCGGTTGCGGCCGTACTTGAGGGTGATGGTCAGGGTCTTGGCCACGCCACCGTCGGGGGCCTCGGCCACGTCGAAGGACGTGATGTAGCCCTCGGCCTTGAGGATCTCGGCGACGCCCTGCTTCAGCTTGCTGTAGGGCATGGTCACCGAGTCGTGGTACGCCTGGTTGGCGTTGCGCAGACGGGTCAGCATGTCTGCGATCGGGTCGGTCATCGTCATGGTGTGTGTCGTTCTCTCTTCTGTGGTTTCCGGCCCGGTTGATCTCCGGGTCGGACCTTCAGCGGTTGTAGGACGTTCGTTGATCGAGCGGAGTCGAGGTCACCAGCTGGACTTGGTGACACCGGGCAGCTCGCCGCGGTGGGCCATCTCGCGCAGGCAGATCCGGCACAGGCCGAACTTGCGGTAGACGGCCTTGGGCCGCCCGCAGCGCTGGCAGCGGGTGTAGCCACGCACGGCGAACTTGGGCTTGCGCGCCGCCTTCACCCTCAGTGCAGTCTTCGCCATGGTCAGTTCTCCTTGAACGGGAAGCCGAGCTGCTTCAGCAGCGCGCGCCCCTGCTCGTCGTTCGGCGCGGTGGTGACGACCGTGATGTCCATGCCCCGCGGGCGGTCGACCCGGTCCTGGTCGATCTCGTGGAACATGACCTGCTCGGTCAGCCCGAAGGTGTAGTTGCCCTGGCCGTCGAACTGCCGGGGCGAGAGCCCGCGGAAGTCCCGGATCCGGGGCAGCGCGAGCGACAGCAGCCGGTCGAGGAACTCCCACATCCGGTCGCCGCGCAGCGTCACGTGGGCGCCGATCGGCATGCCCTCGCGGAGCTTGAACTGGGCGATCGACTTGCGGGCCCGGGTCACCGTCGGCTTCTGGCCGGTGATGGCCGTCAGGTCGCGGATGGCGCCCTCGATCAGCTTGGAGTCGCGAGCCGCCTCGCCGACGCCCATGTTGACCACGATCTTGGTCAGGCCGGGCACCTGCATGATGTTGGCGATCTCGAACTCGCTCCTGAGCGCGGGGATGATCTCCTCGCGGTAGCGGGTCTTGAGACGCGGGGCGACCTTCGGCTCGGCCGCGGGGGTCTCCGTCACGGTGTCGGTCATGTCAGATCTCCTTCCCGGTCCGGCGCGAGACGCGGACGCTGCGGGTGCCGGCGTACGTCGACCCGTCGGGGCGTCGCTTCTGGACCTCTTCGCGGCGGAAGCCCACCCGGGTCACGCCGTTGCCCTCGACCAGCATCACGTTGGACACGTGGATCGGGGCCTCGGTGGTGATGATCCCGCCGGTGGTGCCGGCGCGACCGCCCTGGTTGACGACCTTGGTGTGCTTCTTGACGCGGTTCACGCCCTCGACGACGACCCGCTGCTCCTCGCGGTGCACCTGGATCACCTTGCCCTCGGCGCCCTTGTCCTTGCCGGCGATCACCTTGACGGTGTCGCCCTTCTTGATCTTCATCGCGTGCTTCCCCATCTCAGAGCACCTCCGGTGCGAGCGAGATGATCTTCATGAACCGCTTGTCGCGCAGCTCGCGGCCCACGGGGCCGAAGATGCGCGTGCCGCGCGGCTCGCCGTCCTGCCGCAGGATGACCGCGGCGTTCTCGTCGAACTTGATGTAGGACCCGTCCGGGCGGCGGCGCTCCTTGGTGGTGCGCACGATCACGGCCTCGGACGACGTCGCCCTTCTTCACGTTGCCGCCGGGGATGGCGTCCTTGACCGTGCAGACGATGACGTCACCGATGCCGGCGTAGCGCCGACCCGAGCCGCCGAGCACACGGATGCAGAGGACTTCCTTGGCACCGGTGTTGTCGGCGACCTTGAGCCTCGACTCCTGCTGGATCACTTGGCACGCTCCAGGATCTCCACGACGCGCCAGCGCTTGGTGGCGGACAGCGGGCGGGTCTCCATGATCTGGACGCGGTCGCCGATGCCGCAGTCGTTGGACTCGTCGTGGGCCTTGAGCCGCGACGTACGGCGCATGACCTTGCCGTAGAGCGCGTGCTTCACGCGGTCCTCGACCTCGACCACGACGGTCTTGTCCATCTTGTTGCTGACGACCAGGCCCTCACGGACCTTGCGGGTGTTGCGCTGCGTTGCTGTCTGCTCGCTCATGCGTCAGCGCTCTCCTTCTGAGTCTCCTCGTTCGCGCCCGGGGTGGACCTGGATGCCGAGCTCGCGCTCACGCACCACGGTGTAGATCCGGGCGATGTCCTTCTTGACCGTGCGGAGCCGTCCGTGGCTCTCCAGCTGGCCGGTGGCCGCCTGGAAACGCAGGTTGAACAGCTCCTCCTTGGCCTCGCGCAAGCGGGCCTCGAGGTCGGTGGGGTTCATCTCGTCGAGCTCGTGTGCCTGGAGCGCAGCCATCAGAATTCACCTGCTTCGCGGGAGATGAAACGGGTCTTGAGGGGGAGCTTGTGCTGCGCGCGGCGCATGGCCTCGCGCGCGGTCGTCTCGTCGACGCCGGAGAGCTCGAAGAGCACGCGACCGGGCTTGATGTTGGCGATCCACCACTCAGGGGAGCCCTTGCCCGAGCCCATGCGGGTCTCGGCGGGCTTCTTGGTCAGCGGGCGGTCGGGGTAGATGTTGATCCACACCTTGCCGCCGCGCTTGATGTGACGGGTCATGGCGATACGAGCCGACTCGATCTGTCGGTTGGTCACGTAGGACCCCTCGAGCGCCTGGATCCCGAAGTCACCGAAGGCCAGGCGGGTGCCGCCCTTGGCCGCACCACTCCGGTTGGGGTGGTGCTGCTTGCGGTGCTTGAGACGCCGGGGCATCAACATGGTCAGGCCTCCGTTCCGGACTCGGCGGGAGCGGCGGCCGGCGCGGCTGCGGTGGCCTCGGCCGGCGCAGCCTCGGGGGCGGAGCCGGCGCGGTCGCCGCGGGTCGGGCGGGTGCCACGGCTCGGGCGCTCGCCGGCGCGCTGCGGACGACCGCTGCGACCGGGGACGCCGGCACGCGCGGCCGCCTGGGCCTGACGCTCGGCGCGGGTGCCCGCGACCTCGCCCTTGTAGATCCAGACCTTCACGCCGATCCGGCCGAAGGTGGTCTTGGCCTCGTAGAAGCCGTAGTCGATGTCGGCCCGCAGCGTGTGCAGCGGGACCCGGCCCTCGCGGTAGAACTCCGTGCGCGACATCTCGGCGCCGTTGAGGCGGCCCGAGCACTGGATCCGGATGCCCTTGGCACCGGACCGCATGGTCGTCTGCATCGCCTTGCGCATCGCGCGACGGAACTGCACCCGGCCGCTGAGCTGCTCGGCGACACCCTGGGCGACCAGCTGCGCGTCGACCTCGGGGTTCTTCACCTCGAGGATGTTGAGCTGGACCTGCTTGCCGGTCAGCTTCTCGAGGTCGCCGCGGATGCGGTCGGCCTCGGCGCCGCGGCGGCCGATCACGATGCCCGGACGCGCGGTGTGGATGTCCACCCGGACGCGGTCGCGGGTGCGCTCGATCTCGACCTTGGAGATGCCGGCGCGCTCCATGCCCTTGGACAGCAGGCGACGGATCGCGACGTCCTCACCGACGTACGACTTGTAGAGCTTGTCGGCGTACCAGCGCGACTTGTGGTCGGTGGAGATGCCGAGGCGGAAGCCGTTCGGGTTGATCTTCTGGCCCATCAGGCCTTCCCCTTCTTCCGGTTCTTCGTGGGCGCCGGCGTGGCCGCGGGCGTCACCACGAGGGTGATGTGGCTGGTGCGCTTGAGGATCCGCGTGGCGCGGCCCTGGGCGCGCGGGCGCCAGCGCTTCATCGTCGGGCCCTCGTCGACCTGGCAGTTGCTGACCACCAGGGCCGCACGGTCGAGGTCCTCGGTGGTCTCGGCGTTCGCGATCGCGCTCTCCAGCACCTTGTAGACGGTCGCGGCCGCGGCCTGCGGCGCGAACTGCAACAGGGACAGGGCGTCGTCGACCGGCAGACCGTGGATCATCTGGGTCACCCGGCGGGCCTTCATCGGCGTGATCCGCACGTAGCGGGCGCTCGCGTAGGCGCCCGGCTGGTCGCCGAGCAGCGACTCGCGGCGGGCGCTGATGCGGCGGCGTTCAGTGGTCGGCATCAGCGACGCCTCCCCTTGCGGTCGTCCTTGACGTGCCCGCGGTAGGTGCGGGTCGGTGCGAACTCGCCGAGCTTGTGGCCGACCATCGAGTCGGTCACGAACACGGGAACGTGCTTGCGTCCGTCGTGTACGGCGATCGTGTGGCCGATCATGGCCGGCACGATCATCGAACGGCGCGACCACGTCTTGATCACGTTGTGGGAGCCCTTGTCGTTCTCGGCGTCCACCTTCTTCATCAGGTGGCCGTCTACGAACGGGCCCTTCTTCAGGCTGCGCGGCATAGGTCAGACTCCTCAGCGCTTCTTGCCGGTACGGCGACGACGGATGATCTGGGCGTCGCTGGCCTTGCCCTTGCGACGGGTGCGGCCCTCGGGCTTGCCCCACGGGCTGACCGGGTGGCGACCACCCGAGGTCTTGCCCTCGCCACCACCATGGGGGTGGTCGACGGGGTTCATGACGACACCGCGGACGGTCGGGCGCTTGCCCTTCCAGCGCATGCGGCCGGCCTTGCCCCAGTTGATGTTGGACTGCTCGGCGTTGCCGACCTCACCGATCGAGGCACGGCACCGGACGTCGACGAAGCGCATCTCGCCGGACGGCAGGCGCAGCGTGGCGCGCGAGCCCTCCTTGGCGACCAGCTGCGCGGAGTTGCCGGCCGAGCGGGCGATCTTGGCGCCACCGCCCGGACGCAGCTCGATGCAGTGGATCGTCGTACCGACGGGGATGTTGCGCAGCGGGAGGTTGTTGCCCACCTTGATGTCGGCGGTCGGGCCCGACTCGAGCATCGCGCCCTGGCGCAGGTCCTTCGGCGCCACGATGTAGCGCTTCTCGCCGTCGACGAAGTGGAGCAGCGCGATCCGGGCGGTGCGGTTCGGGTCGTACTCGATGTGCGCGACCTTCGCCGGCACGCCGTCCTTGTCGTAGCGACGGAAGTCGATGATCCGGTAGGCGCGCTTGTGGCCACCGCCCTGGTGACGGGTGGTGATCCGACCCTGGTTGTTGCGGCCGCCCTTCTTGGGCAGCGGTCGGGTCAGCGACTTCTCCGGCGTGGTCCGGGTGATCTCGACGAAGTCGGCCACCGAGGAGCCACGACGGCCCGGGGTGGTCGGCTTGTACTTGCGGATAGCCATGGTTGTCTCGTCCTAGTCAGGAGCCCGGTCAGGAGACCGGACCTCCGAAGATGTCGATGCGGTGGCCCTCGGCGAGGCTGACGATGGCGCGCTTGGTGTCCTTGCGCTTGCCGAGCCCGTTGCGGGTACGGCGCGTCTTGCCGGCGCGGTTGATGGTGTTCACCGAGGTGACCTTGACGCCGAAGACCTTCTCGACCGCGATCTTGATCTCGGTCTTGTTGGCGTCGGGGGCCACCAGGAAGGTGTACTTGTTGGCGTCGAGGAGGCCGTAGCTCTTCTCCGACACCACCGGCGCGAGCAGGATGTCGCGGTGGTCCTTGTGCAGGGTGCTCACTGGTCGTCCTCCTTCTCACCGCCGGCGCGGGTGAACCCGGCAGCCTCGGCGTCGTCGGCGGTCTTGAAGTAGAACTCCGCGACCGTCTGGTCGTACCACTGGCCGTCGGGCTCGTGGTACAGACCGGAGTCGGCGTTGCCCTTGACCTCGTAGCCCTTCGGCGCACCGCCGCTCTTCAGCGGGGCCTTCGCGCCCTGGGGCAGCGCCGGCTTGTCGTCGGCCTCGACCGCGACCTCGACGTCGGCCGCCTCGGTCTGCGCCGGCTCGGCCTCGGTCTTCGCGGCAGGCGTCTCGACCAGCGTGGCCGGGGCGCTCGAGGACGAGGTGCCACCGACGAACGCGTCGTACGCACCGCGGGTGAAGACGATGTCGTCGCTGGCCAGCACGTCGTAGGTGTTGACCTGGTCGACGGCCACGATGTGCACCTCGTGGGCGTTGCGCAGCGACAGCCAGGTCACTGCGTCGGAGCGCTCGAGCACGACCAGGAAGTTGGCCCGCTCGGAGACCACGCCGGCCAGCGCGGCGAGAGCCGCCTTGGTCGACGGGGTGTCACCGGTGACGAGCGCCTCCACGACGTGGATGCGACCGTCGCGCGCCCGGTCGGACAGCGCGCCGCGGAGGGCGGCGGCGATCATCTTCTTGGGGGTGCGCTGGGCGTAGCTGCGCGGCTGCGGGCCGTGGACGACGCCACCGCCGGCGAACTGCGGAGCGCGGGTCGAGCCCTGACGGGCGCGGCCGGTGCCCTTCTGCTTGTAGGGCTTGCGGCCACCACCGCGGACCTCGCCGCGGCGCTTGGTGGCGTGGGTGCCCTGGCGGGCGGCCGCCTGCTGGGCCACCACGACCTGGTGGATCAGCGGGATGTTGACCTCGGTGTCGAAGATCTCGGCGGGGAGGTCGACCTGGACGGCCTCGACAGTCGCCGGGGCAGCCGAAGAGGCAGCCTTCTTGGTCGTCGCCATGGTCAGGCCTCCTTCTGCGCGCGCTTGGCGGCCGAGCGGAGGACCAGCAGGCCGCCCTTGGGGCCGGGTACGGCGCCCTTGAGCAGGATCAGGCCCTTCTCGGCGTCGACCGCGTGGACGGTGACGTTCTGGGTGGTGACGGTGTCGTTACCCATGTGGCCGGCCATCCGGACGCCCTTGAAGACGCGACCGGGAGTCGCGCAGGCACCGATCGAGCCCGGCTTGCGGTGGTTGCGGTGGGCGCCGTGGGAAGCGCCGACGCCGTGGAAGCCGTGACGCTTCATCACACCGGCGAAGCCCTTGCCCTTGGTCGTGCCGGTCACGTCGATCTCCTCGCCGGCGGCGAAGGTGTCGACGGCCAGCTCCTGCCCGACGGTGTACGACGGAGCGTCGGCCGTGCGGATCTCGGCCACGTGGCGGCGGGGGGTGACCCCGGCCTTCACGAACTGGCCGGCGTCCGGCTTGGTGACCTTGCGCCCGTCGATCTCGCCGAACCCGACCTGGATGGCGTTGTAGCCGTCGGTCTCGGGCTTGCGGACCTGGGTGACGACGTTCGTGGACGCCGCGACGACGGTGACCGGGACGATCCGGTTGTTGTCGTCCCACATCTGGGTCATGCCGAGCTTGGTGCCCAGCAGGCCCTTCACGTTTCGTTCAACAGTCATGTCAGGAGCCTCAGAGCTTGATCTCGATGTCGACACCGGCGGGGAGGTCGAGGCGCATCAGGGAGTCGACGGTCTTCGGCGTGGGGTCGATGATGTCGATCAGCCGCTTGTGCGTGCGCATCTCGAAGTGCTCGCGCGAGTCCTTGTACTTGTGGGGCGAGCGGATGACGCAGTACACGTTCTTCTCGGTCGGCAGCGGCACGGGGCCGGCGACCTTGGCACCCGTGCGGGTGACGGTGTCCACGATCTTGCGCGCCGAGGTGTCGATCACCTCGTGGTCATAGGCCTTGAGCCTGATGCGGATCTTCTGTCCCGCCATAGGTCTCTCTCGTCCTTCGTGTCGTGCTGCTACGTCCGTCCGAAGGGCCCCGGGCCGGGGCCGTCCGCTGCGTTCCTTGCCATCTCCACGACGCTGAGACCCCGACCCCCGAGGTCGGGCGTGTCGCGAGTTTTCCGCGGCACACACCACCCCTCGCGGGTGGACCTGCATCGTGTTGGTGGACACCCGACCAGGAGGCCGGGCCTTCGGGTCTCCGACCGACCTACGTCGGTGTGGTGCGGCCGCACAAGACCACCGAACCAGCGGGAGACGCGATTCAACAATCAAGTGTGGTGCCCCCGGCGACCCGCCGGAGCAACCGGACAATCCTGACAGATCGCCCCCGCATGCGCCAAATCGAGTCGGGCGCACTCCTGGGCCGAGGAGGCCGGGCACCGTCCCGGATGTTTCGACACGCTCGCCCTACCTCGCTGACGCCGTGCGTTCGTTCCTCACGCACGGCTGCTCGGTACCTGACAGGATGGCGCCTCGCGGGGCCTCCGGACACTGGCCGGCAGGGCCCCAGGACGAGGGAGAGAGCCGTGTCGGACGACCAGCCACCACCGCCCGGGTGGGGTCAGCCGTCGCCTCCTCCACCCGGCGCGCAGCCGTCGTTCCCGGCTCCCGGTGCGCCCGCTCCGGGCGCCGGGCAGCCGCGCCCGACCCCCGGCTGGGGTGGCGTCCCCGGCCAGCCGCCCGGCTACCAACCGGGTCCTCCGCCCGGCTACCCCGCGCCGTACCCGGTCCAGCAGCCGCTGGCGGCCCACAAGCCCGGGGCCATCCCGCTGCGCCCGCTCGTGCTCGGCGACATCTTCGACGGCGCCTTCAAGATCATCCGCTACAACCCCCGGGCCACCGTGGGTGCCGCCGTGCTCGTCTCGGCGGTCGCGATGGTGATCCCGGTGGTGACCGGCCTGGTGACCGGGTCCACCGGTGGCCTGAGCCTCGACCCGAACGGCGACAGCATCACCAGCGGCCAGGTCACCGGCCTCGTGGCGGCCTTCGGATCGCTCGTCGTCGGAAGCCAGCTGCAGTCGATCGGGTTGCTCTTCGTGTCCGGGATGATCGCGCACGTGACGTCCGCAGCGGCGGTCGGTCGGAAGCTGACGATGAGCGAGGCGTGGGCCGCGACCCGAGGGAAGCGGTGGCGGCTGTTCGGGATGGCTCTCCTGCTCGGGCTGGTGGTCGTGGTGGCCGGCGCGTTGGTCGTCGGGATCCTCCTGGTCGGCATCTTCGCCTTCGACGCACCCCTGGGAGACACGGTGCTCGTGGGCGTGGTGCTCGGGCTGTTGCTGGCGGTCGGGTACGCGTGGTTCTGGGTCAGGGTCCGGGCGCTCGCCGTGCCGACGCTGATGCTCGAGCCGGTCGGCATCCTCGGCGCCCTCCGGCGCGCCGTACGACTCACGCGGCAGCAGTTCTGGCGGCTCTTCGGCATCCTGTTGCTGATGGCGGTCGTCGTCGGCTTCGCGGGCGGCATCCTGCGTCTGCCCTTCAGCATCGCGGGCGAGGTGTTCCTCGTCGGCGACACCGGCAGCGGGTTCGGCCTCACGGCCTACCTCCTCCTCACCGCCGTCGGGTCCGTGGTGGCCGCAGCGGTCCTGCAGCCCTTCCAGGCGGCCGTCAGTGCCCTGCTCTACGTCGACCAGCGCATCCGCAAGGAGGCGTACGACGTCGAGCTGCTCGGCCGCGCCGGGATCCTGCCCGACTGATGCTCGCCCCCACCCCGCCCCTGGACCCCTCCGGTGACGAGGGGCGGCGTCTGCTGCGGGCCGAGCTCCTCCACCGCGAGTACCACCAGCAGGACGTCTGGCAGCGCCTGGTCTCCTGGCTGGGCCGCGTCTTCGACCGCGGCGTCAGCGCGGCGTCCGGCTCGTCGGGCATCACGGTCTTCGTCACCATGCTGATCGGAGCCCTGCTGCTCGCGGCGCTGCTGGTGGTCCTCTCCCGGCTTCGTCGCGACCGACGGCAGCGGCCGCGTTCTGCTCCGCTGTTGACCGAGGACCGGCCGTCCGCAGTCGAGCTCCGCCGCCGGGCCGAGGCGTCGCTGGCCGAGGGGCGCCACGGGCAGGCGGTCGTCGACGGGTTCCGGGCTGTCGCCACGCGCCAGATCGAGCGTGGACGGCTCGACGACGAGCCGGGCGCCACCGCGCACGAGGTCGCCGCGCGGCTGGCGGCGTCGTACCCCGAGGAGGGGCCGCTGGTGGGCCGGAGCGCCGACCTCTTCGACGCCACGCTGTACGGCGACCAACCGGCGACCCGCGACGACGCCAGCGCCGTGCTCGGTCTCGACGACACCCTGGCCGGTGCCCGATGAGCTTCCTCTCGCGGCACCGCACGACGGTGATGATCGTGGCCGTCGCCCTGCTCGCCGTCGTGCTGACGGCCTGGCTGGGTCGCGACGATCGGACCTACCCCGCCGCCCTCGACCCGCAGAACCCCGGCGGGGACGGGGCGCAGGCGCTCGCCCGCGTGCTCGACGAGCAGGGCGTCTCGGTCGACGTCGTACGGTCGGCCGACGCCTTCGACCGCGCCACGACCGACTCCTCGACCATGGTCGTGGTCACCGCAGCCGACCGGCTCGGCCGCTCGACCACGCGGCGGCTGCTCGACCACCAGGGAGACGCGGGGCTCGTGGTCGTCGCGCCCGGCCCGGAGCTCACCGCACTGCTCGACATCGGGTCGTACGCCGTGACCTCCTCCCCGCACGACCCGGTGCCCGCCGGCTGCCCGTCGTACGACGGGCTGGCGCTGCAGGTGCCCGAGGCCGAGGCGTTCGACACGGAGGGGTGCTTCCGCGCCCAGGGTGGCGTCCTCCTCGCCGAGCCGCGTCCGGGCCTCACCCTGCTCGGCGCCTCGGCGGCCCTGACCAACGACCAGATCCTCGACGGCGACAACGCGGCCGTCGCGTTGCGACTGCTCGGCCAGCGCACCCACCTGGTCTGGTACGTCCCGTCGCTCACCGACCTCGTGGGCCGCGACGGGGTCTCCCCCTCCAGCCTGCTCCCCCGCTGGCTCACCCCTGCCCTGTGGCTCGTGCTGATGACCAGCATCGGCCTGGTCGTGTGGCGCTCGCGCCGGCTCGGGCCGCTGGCCGTCGAGCCGCTGCCGGTCGAGGTCAAGGCGGTCGAGACGACCCGTAACCTCGGCCGCCTCTACCGGCGGGCCGGCGACCGCGGCCATGCGGCGGAGTCGCTGAGGTCGGCAGCCCGGTCCCGGTTGACCGAGCGGCTCCGTCTGCCCCGCCACACCGAGCCGGCGGTGCTCGCGGCGGCCGTCGCGGCGCAGGCCGGACGCAGCGTCGCCGAGGTCGACGCCCTGCTGAGCCCCGATGCGGTCCCGCCCGCCCACGACCACGACCTGGCCGACCTGGCCCGCCGGCTCGACGAGCTCGACAGAGAGGTGTCACACGCATGAGCGACCCCCAGACCGATGTCCAGACCCATGTCCAGACCGAGGCCCAGAACGGCGACCTGACGAGCGACGAGGCGCGCGTGCGCCTGGGGGCCGTCCGCTCGGAGGTGGCCAAGGCTGTCGTCGGCCAGGACGCCGCGGTCTCGGGCCTGCTGGTCGCCCTGCTGTGCGGGGGGCACGTGCTGATGGAGGGTGTCCCCGGGGTCGCCAAGACCCTGCTGGTGCGCAGCCTCGCGGCCGCGCTGTCGGTGCAGACCACCCGGGTGCAGTTCACGCCCGACCTGATGCCCGGCGACATCACCGGCTCGATGGTCATCGACGGCGCCCGCGGCGAGCTGACCTTCCGTGAGGGTCCGGTCTTCACCAACCTGCTCCTCGCCGACGAGATCAACCGGACGCCGCCCAAGACCCAGTCGGCGCTGCTGGAGGCGATGGAGGAGGGACAGGTCTCGGTGGACGGGGTCTCGCACCCCCTGCCCCGGCCGTTCCTGGTCGCCGCGACCCAGAACCCCGTCGAGTACGAGGGCACCTACCCGCTCCCCGAGGCCCAGCTCGACCGCTTCCTGCTCAAGGTCGTGCTGCCCGTGCCGGAGCGGGCCGAGGAGCTCGAGATCGTGCGTCGGCACGCGGCCGGGTTCGACCCGCACGACATCGTCGCCTCCGGCGTGACGGCGGTCGCAGGCGCCTCCGACATCGCGGCCGGCCGCCGCGCCGTGGGCGAGGTCCAGCTGTCTCCGGAAGTCGCCGGCTACGTCGTCGACGTCGCCAGGGCGACGCGGCAGGCGCCGTCCCTCGGGCTGGGCGCCAGCCCGCGCGGCGCGGTCTCCTTGATGCGTACGGCGCGCGCCTGGGCGTGGCTCTCGGGCCGCGACTTCGTGACGCCCGACGACGTCAAGGCGCTCGCCCAGGCCACCCTCGCCCACCGGTTGGCCCTGCGGCCCGAGGCCGAGCTCGAGGGGGTCGACGTGAGCGCCGTGCTCGCCTCCGCGCTGGGCTCGGTCGCGGTCCCGCGCTAGCTCGATGGCCATCACCGGGCGCGTCCCGCTGCTGCTCCTGCTGGGGCTGGTGGCGGTCGTGCTGCGCCCGACGGTCGGCACCGTGTGGCTGTGGGTGCTGGTCGTGGGCCTGGTGACCGTGCTCGACGTGGCCCTGGCGCCCTCGCCGGATCGGGTCACCGTGGAGCGACTGCCCGTCGACCGGGTGCGAGCGGGTCAGGAGTCCGCGAGCGCGCTCGTGGTCGGCAACGACGGGACCCGGCGTACGACGCTCCAGGTGCGCGACGCGTGGCAGCCGACCGCCGGCGCCACCCGCAACCGACACCGGCTCCGGCTCGGTCCGGGCGACCACAGCGTCGTCACCACCCCCCTGCGGCCGACCCGGCGCGGCGAGCTCCACGCGCTCGGAGTCACCCTGCGCACCCTGGGGCCGCTCGGCCTGGCGGCTCGGCAGACCACGCGCGAGGTGGCCGGGCGGGTCCGGTCCGTGCCGCCGTTCGACTCCCGCAAGCACCTGCCCTCACGCCTGGCCCGGCTCCGCGACCTCGACGGCCGGTCCGCCGTCCGGGTACGCGGCCAGGGCACCGAGTTCGACTCGCTGCGCGAGTACGTCCGCGGCGACGACGTCCGCTCGATCGACTGGCGCGCGTCGGCGCGCAACCGCACCGTGGTGGTCCGCACCTGGCAGCCCGAGCGCGACCGGCGGGTCGTCCTGGTGCTCGACACGTCGCGGGTCTCGGCCGGGCGCGTGGACGACGTTCCGCGCCTGGACTCCGCGATGGAGGCCGCCCTGCTCCTCACCGCGCTCGCGTCCCGGGCCGGTGACCGCGTCGACGTCGTGGCGGGCGACCGGCGGATCCGTACCCGCCTGCGCCTGGCTGGTGCCCGCGACGCCACGAACCGGCTGGAGGACGCATTCGCCCTCCTCCAACCGGAGATAGCGGAGGCGGACTGGACGGCGCTCGCGAGTGCCGTCCAGTCGACGGGACGACAGCGGGCCCTGGTCTGCCTGCTCAGCCCGCTCGAGCCGTCCGCGGTCGAGGAAGGGCTGCTGCCCGTGCTGCCGGTGCTGGTCCGGCATCACCGGGTGGTCCTCGCATCGGTGCGCGACCCCGAGCTGGAGCGGATGGCGCGGTCGCGCGACGGTCTCGACGAGGTGTACGCCGCAGCCGCGGCCGAGCAGACCCTGGCCCGGCGCCGGCGTACCGCCGACCTGCTCGGTGCCCTCGGCGTCGACGTGATCGACGTACCGGCGGACGCGCTGGCACCCGCGCTCGCCGACCACTACCTCTCCCTCAAGGCGCGCGGCCTGCTCTGAGATCAGCCGGCCCTGCCCTGACGGCCGGCTCACGCCTGGGTGGCGACCCGGTCCTCGAGGAGCTGAGGGTCGACGTCGCCGGTGTAGCCGCGCGCGACGGCACGGCGCCCGAGGACGAACACGTAGGCCAGGAAGGTGGCCTCGGCGAGGATCCCGATCCCGATCCGGGCCCAGGTCGGCAGCGGGCTGGGCGTCACGAAGGCCTCGATGCAGCCGCTGATCGCCAGGACGCCGGCCAGGCCGATGGCGACGGTTCCAGCCGTCCGGCCCTCCCGGGAGAAGGACTGGCCACGGGTCAGGTCGCCCGGATCGACCCACGACCAGAAGAGCCGCAGCCCGACGCCACCGGCCACGAACACGGCGGTGAGCTCGAGCATGCCGTGCGGGAGGATCAGCCCCCAGAACTCGGGACCGTGCCCGTGGCGGGTCATGATCGAGCCGATGATCGCGAGGTTCGCGACGTTCTGGAACAGCAGGTAGACCACCGGCAGCCCGAGCACGCCGAAGGCGAGACACAGGGCGGCGACCCACACGTTGTTGATCCAGACCTCGGCGGCGAAGTGGGTGGCGGCGTACTGGCTGTAGTAGCCGGCGAAGTCGTGGTTGACCAGCTGGTCGACGTCGCGGGGCGTCAGGAGGCTCTGTTCCATGTCGGGGTGGGCGAGCAGCCACCACATCATCACGAAGACGGCGACCACGTTGGCCGCGGCCGTCCCGATCCACCACCAACGCAGCCGGTAGAGAGCGGCAGGGAACCGCTCGGTCACGAAGGTGCGCACGCCGTTCCACGTGCCGGCGCGCATGACACCGGACCGGTTGCGAGCGCGGCTCAGCAGGAGCGAGAGGTAGGTGATCAGCGTGGCGTCGGGCGCCGCCGTCCGGATCACCGACAGGTGGGTCGCGACCCGCTGGTACCGCTCGACGAGCTCGTCGCTCTCACGTCCGTCGAGACGGCGCTTGCGCGTCAGCGTCTCGAGGCGCTCCCACTCCGCGTGGTGAGCGAGCACATAAGCGTCCAGGTCCACGCCTGAGAGCCTAAGGTGATCGCGATGTCGACGCCGGACTTCGCGATGCTGACCCCGGACGACCTCGTCACGGGCGAGGCCGTCGCCCTCGACCTGCCCCCGGCGACCGTGGGCGCCCGGATGGGCTCGGGCCTGATCGACGTCGCGGTCCTGCTGGTGATCGCGATCTGCGTGTTCTTCCTGACGTTCGTCGCCACCGCGAACACCGACGGGGCGCTGCAGCACGTGGCCCTCGTCGGCTCCTTCATCGTGGTCTTCCTCGTCTACCCGACCACGCTGGAGACCATCACCCACGGCAAGTCCTTCGGCAAGGTCGCGTTCGGGCTGCGCGTCGTCCGCGACGACGGCGGCACCGTCAACGCCCAGCAGTCGTTCGTCCGGGCGCTGATCGGGATCGTCGAGATCTACGCCCTCTACGGCGGGCCGGCGTTCTTCTGCTGCCTGATCAGCGCGCGCGGCAAGCGGATCGGCGACCACGCCGCAGGCACGTACGTCGTCCGCGACCGCGTCAAGCTCACCCTTCCTGCGCCCGCACCGATGCCGGTGGCGCTCGCCGCCTGGGCTGCAGCCGCGGACGTCGGGACACCGCCGGTCGGCCTCACCCTGGCGGTGCGGCAGTACCTCGGCCGGCTTCCGGCGCTCGACGCCTCGTCCCGCGACCGGCTCGGCGCGATGCTGGCGACCCGGATGGCGGACTACGTCGCGCCGGCACCACCGCCCGGCACCACCTCGTGGGACTTCCTCGCTGCGGTGAGCGCTGCCCGCCGAGACCGGGACCTCGCCCGGCTCCATCGCGACGAGACACTGCGCGCCCGGCTCACCCGCCGCGCGAGGTGAGGATCCGCGGTTGACTGACCGTGGTCGGCCGGGCTAGTTGCTGGAGACACCCACGAGCGCGCCGAACACGACGATCAGCACCACGACCCCCAGCCCGACGATGAGCAGCACCGTGGCCACGATCCCGAGGATCCGGCCCACGTTGGCCTCGGTGCGGCCACCGAGCGCACCCCGGGAGGCGTCGATCTCACGGACCGCGCGGTTGCCCATGACCCAGGCGAAGGGCCCGAGGATCCCGCAGACCACCAGGCCGAGGATGCCGAGGACGAGCACCGTGATCGCCTGCGGGTGGTTGGGCGGAGGCGGGCCGTACGCCGGCTGCATCGGCTGCTGAGGCATCGGTGGCTGCGTCATGGCGCCGAGTGTTCCAGGGGCGGTCTCTTGTCCAGCGCTCGACCCGCGCTTACCGTCGGACCATGCCGGGTGGCAGCTGGGCCGGAGTGATCTTGCTCGCCGAGGTGACCCTCAGCGGAGCTGCCGTCCTGTGGTGCGTGTTCCACGTCGACCTCATCGTCGACGTGGGCCGACGGGTCGGGCGTCGCTTCCATGTGGTTCCGCCCGCACCCCCGGTCCCGGCGGGGATGCCGATCGAGCGGATCGCGGCCGACCTGCGCCGGATCCGGTCACAGGCCCTGCGGCCCCCGACCGGGACGCCGTACTCCCGGCGGCAGGCGATCATCGCGGCCTACGACGACGCGCTGCTGGACGCCTGCCGGGCACTCGGCGTGCCCACCGAGCTCGACCGGATCACCGACGCGCTCGAACGCGAGAGCGAGCGGCTCCGCGCCGAGCACGAGCTGGGCGAGGCCGGCGTCGACCTCGGGTGAGCCGCGCCCGGCCACAGTCGATCCCGGTCAGGCGCGCGTGTAGGCGAGATCGGTGATCGTGCGGCCGGCGTCGAGGCCCTTGCGCTCGAACTTCGTCACGGGTCGCTCCGCCCAGCGCTCCACGACGCCACCGGTCAGGCCCGGCTCGGCGTCGAGGACCTCACGCATCTGGTCGGCGTAGTCGTCCCAGTCGGTGGCCAGCCGCCAGGTCGCCCCCGGAGCCAGGCGCGAGGCGGCCAGCGCGGCGAAGGACGCGTTGACGAGCCGCCGCTTGTGGTGTCGGGTCTTGGGCCACGGATCCGGGAAGAACGTCCAGAGCCCGGCGAGCGAAGCGGGCTCGACGAGGTGCTGGACCGCCCACACGGCGTCGACCGCGCAGAACCGCACGTTCGTCGCGCCGGCCGCGGCCACCTCGGCCAGGGACGCGGCGACGCCGGGCTGCCAGACCTCCAGCGCCAGCACGTCGTACGACGGCAGAGTCGCGGCGAGCACGCCGGTCGCCTCCCCCACACCGGAGCCGATCTCGACCACGAGCGGTGCCTCGCGCCCGAACCAGGTCGCGAGCCGGAACCCCGCCTCGTCGACGGCCTCGTCGGGGATCACCCACGCCTGGCGGTGGGCGTCCCACGCCCGCTGCTGGCTCGGGGTGAAGCGGCTCCCGCGCCGCGAGTAGCTGAGCACCTCGCGCATCCGCCGGCCGTCTGCGGTGAACCGGTGATGCGGTCGCGCAGGCGGGGTCTGCTCGGGGGACATGGCCGTCATTCTGGCCGAGGCTCCCTGCATGGCAGGATTTCCGGCGTGATCGACCCACGACCCCTCTGGGACTTCGACGACCCGGCGTCGTCCGGTGAGCGCTTCCTGGACGCGGCCGAGCGGGCCGCCGAGCCCGACCGGACCGCGTGGCTGACGCAGTACGTCCGCGCGCTCGGGCTGCAGGAGAACTACGACGCGGCCACCCGGGTCCTCGACGGCCTGGCCTCCGACGACCCACAGGCCGCGACGTACCTCCGGCTCGAGCGGGGCCGCGTGCTGCGCTCGTCGGGCCACCCCGACGAGGCGCGTCCCCATTTCGAGGCGGCGGCGTCGATCGCGGAGGCCGCGGGCCTCGAGGCCCTCCACGTCGACGCGCTCCACATGGTCGCACTGGTCGCGCCCTCGGACGAGCAGCTCGCCGTGAACCGTCGCGCGCTCGAGATCGCCCGGGCTGCGACCGAGCAGAGGGCCCGCGACTGGGACGCCTCGTTGCTCAACAACATCGGGATGACCTACGCCGACGCGGGCGACTTCGACGCAGCGCTGGCGACCTTCGAGGAGGCGCTGGCCGCGCGCGAGCGGATCGGCGACCCGGCCCAGATCCGGGTCGCGCGCTGGATGATCGGGTGGTCGCTGCGCAACCTCGGACGCCGCGACGAGGCGCGGGAGATGCAGCTGGCCCTCAAGACGGAGCTGGACGGTCTCGGCGACAGCGACCAGTACGTCGACGAGGAGCTGGCGCTGCTCGCGGACTGACCCATCGGGCAGACGGCAGGGTGTAGTCGAGGTCGTAGGTGTGGGTGCCGTCGTCGTCGATGGTGAGCGTGAGGGTGCCCTCGAGCCCGGTGAGGGCGCCGGTGCCGGAGCCGGGCACGACGCCGTAGCGGAGCTCCCGCGCGTCGCCGCGCATCACGCCGTACTGCTGGAAGGCGAAGCCGCCCTCGCGGCCGTGGAGCGTGCCGGTGACCGTCTCGAGCGCGACGTACCCGGCCCGACCCAGGGTCGGGTCGCCCGCGGACAGCATCAGCCCGGTGCCGGTGGCGAGGAGGTCGCCGTGCCATCGCTTGGCGAGGTCGAGCCGGCCGATGCCGGAGTCGTCGGCGGCTGCGGGGTGATCGTGACGTCGAAGGTGCCATGGGCGTGGACGGTCATGCCCCCACCCTCTCAACCGGCGCCGACGAGGACGACGCCCGCTGCCCGTGCCGGTCTCGGCGTACGCCAGGGCGAGGGAGCCGATCGTCTCGTGGGCGTTCAGCCCGCTCGGGTTGGGCACCACCCACAGCTCGGCGCCGGACAGATCGATCGGGCTGCCGGCCGAGCGTTGCCTTCGGCAGGGCGAAGGCGCTGCGGTACGCCGTGACGCCGAGGACGGCGACCACCCGCGGCCGGTGCGCGGCGACGAACGCCTCGAGCCGCGCTCCGCCCTCGACGAGCTCGGCCTTGGTCAGCTCGTCGGCGCGTGCGGTGGCACGCCGGACCAGGTTGGTGATGCCGACGCCCCGAGCGACCAGGGCGGCGAGGTCGGCCTCGGTCATGCCGGGCGGGGCACCGTCCAAGGGCGCGAGCAGCCGCGCCGCCACGAGGGCCGGCCGGAACCGGTTGCCGGGGTTGCCGAAGTGGATGCCGGTGGCGGCGGTCATCAGCCCGGGGTTGATGCCGACGAAGAGCAGCCGCATCCCGGGACCGGCCAGGTCGGGCACCTCGGCGTCGCGGTAGGACTCCAGCTCGGCACGGGTGAAGCGCGGCATGGGTCGGGTCTCCTTCCTCTCGGCCGTCGCGAGCGGCGGCGAGGGACGTGTGATGGCAAGGCGGAGGAGCGAGGCGATGCGCGCATCGTCGAGTCGACGTCAACGCAGCCAGCGCGCGTCATGGTCGCCGCGCAGCAGGCCATGGAGGAAGGAGACCCGACCCAGCTCACCCTCTCACTGCCTGCCCGCGACGTCTCGGGGCCCGACCGCGCACCGGTTCGTAGCCGTCGAAGCGGGACTCCAGCACACCCTCACCACCGGTCAGGTCGGGCAGCTGCCGCTGGAGCTCGTGGAGACGCGCCGCCCGGAGCCGCGCCTCGAGGGTCGCGTAGTCGCCGTGCGAGGTCTGGTCGGTGAGCTCTGCGCCCCAACGGCCGAGGAGCCGCTGCAGCGCGGGCGTGCTCTCGGTCGGCACCTCCAGCGACACCCGGAGCACCGGCTCGCAGACCCGGGTCCCGGCGCGGGCCAGAGCCTGCCGGAGGACGATCGGCGTCAGCTTGCGGTAGTCGAGAGCGGTCGGCAGGTCGCCGCGGGTCGACGGCGGCCCGTCCCAGGAGGCGTACGCGATGTCGGTCAGGGTGACCCGGCAGTCGGTGACGCCCCAGCCGAACAGGCCGTGCTCGAGGGTGCGCGCGACGTGGCGCTCCATGACAGCGGCGAACGCCTCCGCGCTCTTGAAGAGGAAGAGCGGTACGCCGCGCGACTGCACCTCCATGGTGAAGCTCAGCCCCGACCCGGGATCGGTCGGCGAGATCCGGAGCCCGATCGTGGCGCCGTACGGGTTGGTGTCGGTGTTGAGCACCTCGACCGCGCGCCCGGACCGGCGCGGGCGCTCGACGTGGAGGACGCTGGCGTCGGAGAACTCCGCCTCGACGCCGTACTCCTCCGCGAGGGTGGCCGCGAGGACCTCCTGCTGGACGCGGCCGTAGAGCGACACGACCACGTGCCCGTCGTCGTCGCTCCGAGCGTCGATGAGCGGGTCCTGGTCGGCGAGCGCCGCCAGGGCGGCCCGCAACGCCGGGCCCTGCCCGGGCCGGACCGCCGTCACCGACGCCTCGAGCGTGGGCGGGGCGAAGTGATGGTCGTCGGCGCCGCACGGGCCACCGAAGCCGTCGCCGACGCGGACCGCACCGAGCCCGTGCAGCCGCGCGATCTGCCCGGCACCGGCCTCGGTGGAGCGGACCCAGTGCCCGGACTCGAACAGCTGGACCCCTGAGACCTTGCCGACGCGTCCCTCGGGCAGGTCGAGGCGCTGCCGCACCCGCACCGCCCCGGTGAAGACCCGGACGTACGCGACCTTCTCCCCAGCGCCGCCGCGCTCCACCTTGAACACGCGCCCCGACGGCGCAGCGCCGGGCGCGGGTTCGGGGACCGGGAGCAGGTCGGCGATGCCCTGCATCAGCTCGGGAACCCCGGCTCCCGTGGCGGCCGAGCCGGCGTACACCGGATGCAGCAGCCCGGCGGCGGTCTGCGTGGCGACGCCGCGGCGCAGCCTCCGGGCCGAGCGGCCGCGCCCCTCGACGTACGCCGCGAGGAGGGCGTCGTCGTGCTCGGCGAGCACCTCCGTCTCGCGGGCCCGGAACCCGACATCGTCGGCCGGGTACGCCGTGAACCCGGCGCCGCGGCTGCCCGCGTCGTGGACCGCACCCATCGGCAGGATGTCGGGGCTCAGCCGCTTCGCCACCGACGCCAGGACGGCGTCGACATCGGCTCCGGTCCGGTCGACCTTGTTCACGAACAGCAGGGTCGGGACGTGCAGGCGCTGCAGGGCGCGCATCAGGATCCGGGTCTGCGGCTGCACGCCCTCGACGGCCGACAGCACCAGGACCGCCCCGTCGAGCACGACGAGCGAGCGCTCGACCTCGGCGATGAAGTCCGGGTGGCCGGGGGTGTCGACGACGTTGACGGTCAGGTCGCCGAGCGGGAACGCCACGACGGCGGCACGGATGGTGATGCCGCGGCGGCGCTCGAGCGTGAGGGTGTCGGTCTGGGTGGTGCCGGAGTCGACGGACCCCGGGCGGTCGATGACTCCCGCCTGGTGCAGGAGTCGCTCGGTGAGTGTGGTCTTACCGGCGTCGACGTGCGCCAGGATGCCGAGGTTGAGTGAACGTGCGGGCACGCGTGATCCCCTTGAGGTGGTCGGAGCAGAGCTGGGCGGTCACACGCGCTCCTCGCATCTGCTTGCCTCCTGGGGATCTGGGGCCGGCCGGTTCCCGGTCGCGGCCACGGTACGACGTACGGTCGTCGCGCCTCCACGGGTTTTCCCGCGGCGGGTAGTCCCGACGATGGTGGTCGAACCGGGGTATCCACAGCCATCGTCGGGATCCCCGCAGGCCCGACCGCAGAACGGCCCCGGACCGAGGTCCGGGGTCAGCGTGGTCTCGACTTCGCTCGACCACCGAGGGGATCACTTGCTGATCTTGGTGACCCGGCCGGCGCCGACGGTACGGCCACCCTCACGGATCGCGAACCGCAGGCCCTCCTCCATGGCGATCGGCTGGATCAGCTCGACGGCCATCTCGGTGTTGTCACCCGGCATGACCATCTCGGTGCCCTCGGGGAGGGTCACCACGCCGGTCACGTCCGTCGTACGGAAGTAGAACTGCGGGCGGTAGTTGTTGAAGAACGGCGTGTGACGGCCGCCCTCCTCCTTCGACAGGATGTAGACGCTCGCGTCGAAGTTGGTGTGCGGGGTCGTCGTGCCGGGCTTGATCACGACCATGCCGCGCTCGACGTCCTCGCGCTTGGTGCCGCGGAGCAGCAGACCGACGTTCTCGCCGGCCTGGCCCTCGTCGAGCAGCTTGCGGAACATCTCGACACCGGTGACCGTCGACTTCTGCGAGCCCTCGCGGATGCCGATGATCTCGACCTCCTCGTTGATCTTCACGATGCCGCGCTCGATGCGGCCCGTGATGACCGTGCCGCGACCGGTGATCGTGAAGACGTCCTCGACAGGCATGAGGAACGGCTTCTCGGTGTCACGCTCGGGGGTCGGGATGTACTCGTCCACGGCGTTCATCAGCTCGAGGACCGAGGCGCCCCACTTCTCGTCGCCGTTCAGCGCCGGGAAGGCAGCGACCTTGATCACGGGGATGTCGTCGCCCGGGAACTCGTACTCGGAGAGGAGCTCGCGCACCTCCATCTCGACGAGCTCGATGAGCTCCTCGTCGTCGACCATGTCGCACTTGTTGAGCGCGACGACGATCGCCGGGACGCCGACCTGGCGGGCGAGCAGCACGTGCTCACGCGTCTGGGGCATCGGGCCGTCGGTGGCGGCGACCACGAGGATCGCGCCGTCCATCTGGGCCGCACCGGTGATCATGTTCTTGATGTAGTCGGCGTGACCCGGGCAGTCGACGTGGGCGTAGTGACGCGCCTCGGTCTGGTACTCGACGTGCGCGATCGAGATGGTGATACCGCGCTGACGCTCCTCAGGGGCCTTGTCGATCTCGTCGAACGGCGTGAAGGGGTTCAGGTCGGGGTGCTGGTCGTGCAGGACCTTGGTGATCGCCGCGGTCAAGGTGGTCTTGCCGTGGTCGATGTGACCGATCGTGCCGATGTTGACGTGCGGCTTGGTCCGCTCGAACTTCGCCTTAGCCACTGTGGGCTCCTCCTGTTGTTGTCACTTGACTCGATGATTCTGCTGCAATGCCGACGATCCGGCCAAATGCCCCCGTCATGTCCGGGGGACCTGGTTGGCGACTACTCGCCGCGGACCTTCTTGACGATCTCGTCGGCGATGCCCGCGGGGACCTCGGCGTACGAGTCGAACTCCATCGAGTACGACGCCTGGCCGGAGGTCTTGGACCTCAGGTCACCGACGTACCCGAACATCTCCGACAGCGGCACGAGGGCGTTGATGACCATGTCACCGTGGCGCTCCTCCTGCGACTGGATCTGGCCGCGACGGCTGTTGATGTCGCCGATGACGGTGCCCAGGAACGTGTCCGGGGTGATCACCTCGACGGCGAACATCGGCTCGAGCAGCACGGGCTTCGCCATGCGCGCGGCCTCCTTGAAGGCCTGGTTGCCGGCGATCTTGAAGGCCAGCTCCGAGGAGTCGACGTCGTGGTACGCGCCGTCCTCGAGGGTGAACTTCACGTCGACCATCGGGTAGCCGGCGAGCACGCCGAACTCCATGGCGTCCTGGCCGCCCTGGTCGACCGACGGGATGTACTCGCGCGGGATGCGGCCACCGGAGACGTTGTTGATGAACTCGTAGCCGGCACCCTGCCCGGTCTCGGGGTCGATGCTCGGCTCGAGGGTGATGACCACCTTCGCGAACTGACCCGATCCACCGGTCTGCTTCTTGTGGGTGTAGCTGTGGTTCGCGACGACCTTGCGGAGCGTCTCGCGGTAGGCCACCTGCGGCTTGCCGACGGTCGCCTCGACGCGGAACTCGCGCTTCATCCGGTCGACGAGGATCTCGAGGTGGAGCTCGCCCATGCCGGCGATGATCGTCTGGCCGGTCTCCTCGTCGGTCTTGACCGTGAACGTCGGGTCCTCGTCGGAGAGCCGCTGGATCGCGGTACCGAGCTTCTCCTGGTCGCTCTTGGTCTTGGGCTCGATCGCGACCTCGATGACCGGGGCCGGGAACGACATCGACTCGAGGACGACGGGGTTCTGGAGGTCGCTCAGCGTGTGACCGGTCTTGGTGTCCTTCAGACCCATGACGGCCACGATCTGGCCGGCGCCGACCGACGCGATCTCCTCACGCTTGTTGGCGTGCATCTGGTAGACCTTGCCGATCCGCTCCTTCTTCCCCGTCACGGAGTTCAGGACGGTCGCGCCGGCCTCCAGCTTGCCGGAGTAGACGCGGACGTAGATCAGCTTGCCGAGGTGGGGGTCGGAGGCGATCTTGTAGGCCAGGCCGGAGAACGGCTGGTCGTCGGACGGCATCCGCTCGATCTTCTCGTCCTCGTGGCTCGGCTTGTGGCCGATGATCGCGTCGATGTCGAGGGGGCTCGGGAGGTACTTCACGACCGCGTCGAGCAGGGGCTGCACGCCCTTGTTCTTGAACGCCGTGCCGCACAGCACCGGGTTGATCTTGTCGGCCAGGGTGGCGCGACGGATGCCGGCCTCGAGCTCCTCCACGGAGAGGTCGTCACCGTCGAGGTACTTCACCATGATGTCGTCGTCGGCCTCGGCGAGCGTCTCGAGGAACTTCTCGCGGTACTCGTCGGCCTGGGCGCGCATCGACTCCGGGATCTCCTCGACCTCGTAGTCCTCACCCATCGTGGTCTCGCCACGCCAGGTCAGGGCACGCATGCCGACGAGGTCGACGACACCGAGGAAGTCGTGCTCGGCGCCGATCGGGAGCTGCAGGACCAGCGGGGTGGAGTTCAGCCGCTCGACCATCATGTCGACGCAGCGGAAGAAGTCCGCTCCGGTGCGGTCCAGCTTGTTGACGAAGCACATCCGGGGCACGGCGTACTTGTTCGCCTGGCGCCACACCGTCATGGTCTGCGGCTCGACACCGGCCACGCCGTCGAAGACGGCGACCGCGCCGTCGAGGACGCGCAGCGAGCGCTCGACCTCGGCGGTGAAGTCCACGTGACCGGGGGTGTCGATGATGTTGATCTGGTGGTCCTTCCACCAGCAGGTCGTCGCGGCGGACGTGATCGTGATGCCGCGCTCCTGCTCCTGCTCCATCCAGTCCATCGTGGCCGCGCCCTCGTGGACCTCACCGATCTTGTAGGTGATGCCGGTGTAGAAGAGGATGCGCTCGGTGGTGGTGGTCTTGCCGGCGTCAATGTGAGCCATGATGCCGATGTTGCGGACCTTCTTCAGGTCCGTGGTGATGTCGACAGCCACTGGGGGTTCGTTTCCTTAGGTAGGACTTGGTGACGTGGGGAGCGCGGTGACCACCGGGGTGATCTCGCACTCCGCCACCACATCACCAGCGGTAGTGGGCGAAGGCCTTGTTGGACTCGGCCATCTTGTGGGTGTCCTCGCGCTTCTTCACTGCGGCACCGAGGCCGTTGGAGGCGTCGAGGATCTCGTTCATCAGGCGCTCCGACATCGTCTTCTCACGACGGTCCGAGGCGTACCCGACCAACCAGCGCAACGCCAGGGTGGTGCCCCGTGTTCCCTTGACCTCGATCGGGACCTGGTAGGTGGCGCCACCGACGCGGCGGGACTTGACCTCGATGGCCGGCTTCACGTTGTCCATGGCGCGCTTGAGCGTCACCACGGGGTCGGTGCCGGTCTTCTCGCGGCAGCCCTCGAGCGCGGTGTAGACGATGCGCTGGGCGACCTGCTTCTTGCCGTCCTTGAGCACCTTGGAGACCAGCTGGGTCACCAGCTGCGACCCGAACACGGGGTCGACGTCGAGCGGCCGCTTGGGAGCGGGACCCTTGCGCGGCATATCAGCTCTTCTCCTTCTTCGCGCCGTAACGGCTGCGAGCCTGCTTGCGGTTCTTCACGCCCTGGGTGTCGAGCGTGCCGCGGATGATCTTGTAGCGGACACCGGGGAGGTCCTTCACCCGGCCGCCGCGGACGAGCACGATGGAGTGCTCCTGGAGGTTGTGACCGACGCCCGGGATGTACGCCGTGACCTCGACGCCGCTCGACAGGCGCACGCGGGCGACCTTGCGGAGGGCGGAGTTCGGCTTCTTCGGGGTGGTCGTGTAGACGCGGGTGCAGACGCCTCGGCGCTGCGGGCTGCCCTTGAGGGCGGGCGTCTTGGTCTTCGACGCCTTGTCGCGCCGGCCGTTGCGGACCAGCTGCTGAATGGTGGGCACTCGGTGGTTCCCTTTCGGTCTTTTCCTCAGGCCCGGCGCCTTGCCGGGCACGATGATGCTGCGCTGTCGCTCTGTGTGCCGTGGTGACTGCGCGCGGCCCCGAGCCTGACGGCGGAAGGAGGGCGTGCGCAACGGTCCGGACGAGCCGGACACGGTTCTCAAGGCTACCCGCGTTGCCCCTGCGGGCCAAAACGAGATCGAGCGAGGACGGTCCGACGCGACGCAGTCGCGGTGGACCGGCCGGAGCGAGCGCGAAGCGAGCTTGCTCGCGAGCCACCAGGACTGTCCGCAGCGAGCCCACCCGAGGACTGGTTCCGGCGGCGGCGCCGAGCCGGCCCGAGATCACGCCGCGTGGACCGCGACGCCCTCCGGCTCGGCAGCCGCCGCGGCCTCGGCCGCGGCCCGCGACGGGCGCGCGAAGAGCGCGAGCGCCAGCAGGACCCCGAAGATGGTGAGCAGCCCGCCCCCGACCAGGGTCCAGCGCGGGCCGAAGTGCTGCCCGACCCACCCGATGATCGGCGAGCCGATGGGCGTGCCGCCCATCACGATGGTCATGTAGAGCGCCATCACCCGACCGCGCAGGGCGGGCGCCGACTCGAGCTGCACGGTCGAGTTCGCGGAGTTGAGCATGGTGATCGTGCAGACGCCGATCACCGGGCACATCAGCGCGAACGCGACGTACGTCGGCATCAGGCCCGCCACGATCTCGGCGGCGCCGAAGCCGAGGGCCGCGCCGACGAGCAGACGGACCCGGATCCGGACCCGGCGCGCCGCGAGCAGCGCCCCGGCCAGGGAGCCGACCGCCATCGCCGAGCCGAGGATGCCGAACTCGCCCGCGCCCTTGCCGAAGACCTCCGTGGCCATCAGCGCCGAGGTGATCTGGAAGTTCATCCCGAAGGTGCCGGCGAAGAAGACCATCACCAGGATCATCATCATCTTGGGCTGGCTGCGGACGTAGCGGACGCCCTCGAGCAGCATGCCCGGCGTCCGGGCGACGGGCTTCGGGGAGTTCAGCAACGTGGTGTCCATGTGCTCGAGCTGCCAGATGACCGCGCCGTAGGAGAGGGCGTTGATCAGGATCACCCAGCCGGTGGCCGAGGCGCCGCCGCCGAGGGCGCCGATCATCAGGCCGGCCAGGGCCGGGCCGATGATGCGGGCGGTGTTGAAGGTCGCGGAGTTGAGGCCGACGGCGTTGGTCAGGTCGTCGGGGCCCACCAGCTCGGAGACGAACGACTGGCGGGCGGGGGCGTCGAACGCCGAGCCGATGCCGAACAGGAAGGCGATCGCGTACACCATCCAGACCTCGGCCGCGCCGGTGACGGCGAGCACGCCGAGCACCAGCGAGGCCAGCGCCATCGTCAGCTGCGTGAGCTGGAGCAGGCGGCGCTTGGGGAAGCGGTCGGCGATCACACCGGCGTACGGCGAGAGGAGCAGCACGGGCAGGAACTGGAGGCCGGTGGTGATGCCGAGCGCGGTGCCGCTGCCGTCGGTCAGCCGCAGGACCAGCCAGTCCTGGGCGACGCGCTGCATCCAGGTACCGGTGTTCGACACCAGGCTGCCGAGCGCGTAGCGCCGGTAGTTGGGGTTGTGGAGTGCGCGGAAGGTGGGGCTCACGAGCAGCTTTCAGTCGGAGTTGGCAAGTCGTTCGAGGATCGGCGCCGCGCGCCGGAGGGTGTCGCGCTCGTCGGTGGTCAGCCCGCTGAGGCGCTGGGCGAGCCAGGCGTCGCGGCGGGCGCGGTCGGCGAGGAGGGTGGTGCGGCCCCGCTCGGACAGGACGACGACGACCTGGCGGCCGTCGGTCTCGTGGGCACGGCGTACGACGTAGCCGCCGTCGGCGAGGGCGTTCACGATGCGGGTCATGCTCGGGGGCTGCACGCGCTCGTGGGCGGCGAGCTCGCCGACGGTGAGGTCGCCGTTGCGGAACAGGCAGCCGAGCACGGCCATCGCGCCCATGCTCAGCTCGTTGTCCGGGTGACGCTCGCCCGCCAGCCGTCGGCGCAGCCGCATGACACTCAGCCGGAGCTCGCTCGCGAGCCCGGCATCGGTGCGGGAGGCCATCTCGACGGTGGGCATATCGTTAGCATAACTCATTACCCACGCTAACCATTCCCCGGCCGGGCACCGCTGGATCGCCGAGTCGTCATGCGCCGACTCGGCGTGATCTCGCTGCCTGTTTGCGCCGACTCGGCGTGATCTCGCTGCCTGTTTGCGCCGACTCGGCGTGATCCGAGTGCCTGTTTGCGCCGACTCGGCGTGCTTGGTACGGCGGCTCGCACCGAGCCACGACGGCCCCGGCCCTAGAGTGGGCGCATGGAGCTGCGCGACGACCAGCCGATGACCCACGAGTTCGGCAAGCGCACCTACATCGTCGCCGACGTGGAGCCCCTCGACGTCGACGGCGTCCGCACCGTGCAGGTCGGCGTCGCGCTCTGGGTGATCGGCTTCGTCGCGATGCTGCCGTTCTACGGCCGGCTCCAGGACGCCGGGCACGCCTGGATGCTCTGGACCTGTGCCGCCGGCTGCGGTCTCGGTCTGCTCGGCCTGGAGTACTGCCGGCGTCGCCAGAACGCCCGGGCGCTGCGCGACGACGCCCCCAGCTGATCCTTCACGAACGCCGCCGACCGGCTTTCGCGACGAGCCCGTGCGGGCTCAGAAGGTCTCGAGCTGGTCGTCGATGTCGTCGACGACCGGGTCGGGCAGCGGGATCGGCTCGTGCCGCTTGGCCAGGCGGACCTCCGAGTGGGCCCCGCAGCCGTGGCCGAACGCCACCACCCGGCCGTCGTCGTTGGCGTCGCCGTTGGCGCAGACGCCGAACGTCTCCGCGAGGGAGCCGTTGAGGCGCACCAGGAAACCGCAGGTCGAGCACGGCTCGGGTGCCGACTGCGCGAGCGGCGCCTCCGGCCCGGAGTCGCCGTCGTACCACCGCTGCGCCGCCAGCTCGTGCCCCTCCGGGGAGAGCGTCCGGATCCGGCCGAGACCGAGGTCCTGGGCTACGGCGCGGACCTGGGTCTTCGCGTCGGTGTCGAGCGGGTCGTCGCCGAAGGAGTACGTCGGGACCAGCCGCGGGTCGTCGTCGGCCACCGGCAGCAGGTCGCCGGGCGACAGGTCACCGGGCTTGATCCGCTCGCGGTAGGGCACCCATTCCGGGGCGGTGATCGCCTCGGGCCCGGGGATCAGCACGATCTCGTCGACCGTGACGACCTTCTGGCGCTTGGCGCGCGCCACGGTCACCGACCAGCGCCAGCCGAGATATCCGGCCTTGCGGCACTCGAAGAGGTGGGTCGCGACGCGCTCGCCCTCGGGCTGGGCGCCGAGATGGTCGCCGACCTCCGCCTCGTCGACCTCGGTGAGCAGCGCCTCGCGGGCCGCGTCGACGGCCGTCACGACCGCCGCGTCGGCCTTGGCCGTCCGCCCGCGCTCGGCCACCACGGTCTCGTCGGCACCAGTCATGCCGCCCATGATGACTGATGCGACCGCGTCGCTGTCAGATCGCTCCCCGGAACGAGGCGCGCCAGGCTCGGACGTCGTCGGCCGTACCGTGCAGGATGGAGCCATGACAACGCCCGGGGAGTCGGACCGTCGCTCGCGGCGCGACTCCGTGAGCTCGGGGGCCAAGGTCACCGGCCGGGGGCTCCGGTCGGTGGGTCGTGGCGCCGGCCGGTTCGGCGGCGCCGCCTACCGTACGGCGCGCCGCGCGGCGGCCGCCGAGGGCGCGGACAGCAGCGGCCTGGCCCGTCTGATCGAGCTCGGGGCGCTCAACGCGGCCGCCGACGCGGCGGTGGCGGTCTCGCTGGCCGGCACCCTGTTCTTCCAGGTCCCGACCGGCGAGGCCCGCGGGCAGGTGTCGCTGTTCCTGGGCCTGACCATGCTCCCGTTCGCGGTCCTCGCACCGCTCCTCGGCCCGCTGCTCGACCGGTTCGGCAACGGCCGGCGCTGGTCCATCGGGGCCACCATCGCGGCGCGGGCGTTCCTCTGCTGGGTGATGGCCGGGGCCGTCGTCCACGGGTCCTTCTGGCTGTTCCCGGCCGCGCTCGGGCGTGCTGGTCGCCTCGAAGGCCTACAACGTGGCGCGGGCGGCCGCCGTGCCGCGGCTCCTGCCCGACGGGCTCACCCTCGTCACCGCCAACGCGCGCAACTCGATGGCCGGACTGGTCGGGGTGGCGATCTCGGCACCCATCGCGGCGGGTGCGGCGATGGTGGGCCCGGAGTGGTCGTTGCGCTACGCCTTCGTCGTCTTCGTGGTCGCCACGGTCCTGGCGATCCGGCTGCCGTCGCGGGTCGACTCCAGCCAGGGCGAGGAGTCGATCGGCTTCCTGAGCGGGGAGACGCAGCGACGAGGCCGACGCCGGTGGACAGCGGGGCAAGGTCCGGATCCCGGCGTCGATGGCCTTCGCCCTGCGCGCCAACTGCGGGCCGCGGTGGCTCTCGGGCTTCCTCACGCTGTTCATGGCGTTCCTGCTCGCGAGCACCCGATCGGCGGCTACTCGCCGCAGTTCCTGCTCGCGGTCGTGATCGGCGGGGCCGGGGCCGGCAACATCGCAGGCATCGCGATCGGCACCTTCGCGAGGCGGCTGCACCCTCGCATCACCGTGGTGCTCGCGCTGCTCGCGGACGTCGCCGCGGTCACCCTGGCCGCCCTGTTCTACGGACTGGTGTCGCTGGTCGTCCTCGGCTTCACCGTCGGGCTGGCGCAGTGCCTGGCCAAGCTGTCGCTCGACTCCACGATCCAGCGCGACGTGCCGGAGCGCGTGCAGACCTCGGCCTTCGCCCGGAGCGACACCACCCTCCAGCTGGCGTGGGTGATCGGCGGCTTCGTCGGCATCGCGATGCCGTTGCAGCCAAGACTCGGCCTCACCATCGCGGCCGTCGTCCTGCTCGCCTGGTCGGTCTTCGTGCTGGCCAAGCCCGGACGGCGTACGCCGGTCCCGGTCGCCGAGCGCGAGCAGAGGCCGGCGACTCCCTAGCCCTCGACCTCGCTCAGAGCTCGAGCTCGTCGGCCAGGGCACGAAGCAGCTTGGCGGTCGGCTTCGCCTGCCGGGCGTCGGGATGGCGGCCGTGCCGGTAGGCCTCGCCGACGCCGTCCAGGAGCCGGATCAGGTCCTCGACGATCGGAGCCATCTCCTCGGGAGTCTTGCGGCGGGCGTGCGACTGGTTGCGCACCACCGACGGCGGAGAGTCGAGCACCCGCACCTGGAGCGCCTGGTCGCCGCGACGTCCCTGGGCGATGCCGAACTCCACGCGGGTGCCGGCCTTGAGCGTGCTCAGACCCGACGGGAGAGCATCGTTGCGCACGTAGACGTCGGGCCCGTCGTCCTGCGACAGGAACCCGAAGCCCTTCTCTGCGTCGTACCACTTCACCTTGCCAGTCGGCACGTTCATCCCTCTTCTGGTGCGCGTTCGTCGGCGCCCGGGCACCCGGGCGCCGGGCAAGCCTAGGCGGGAGCCCTTCGGAGTTACCAACCGATTGCCCGTCAGCGCCTCCCACCGCCTCGAAGCGCCGCCGTTCGGGGAGCCGGAGAGCCCGACGGGACGGCTCGATCAGGTGACTGGCAGGAATCCGGACCTTCACTGGAAACGTGAGCAACGCCCCGGTGGTCGTGCCGTGGCCGTGAGTCCTCCGGCGAACGCCGTGCCCTCACGCCTGGGTCCGAGGCGGCCGCGAGGACGCGTCGTCCTCGGTCGGTACGCCGCACGCGCCGCGGCGACGCTCTCCCGTCGCCTCCGTGGTGGGTCGGGCCTGGTCATCGGCGGGCGGGTGCTCACCGCGCTCGCCCCTGACGCCCCGTCGGCGCTGAGCCGGGGTCGGCGGATCCTCCTCGTCAGCGGGACCAACGGCAAGACCACCACCACGGCACTCCTCGCCGGTGCACTCGCGGACGGGCGCCCCGTCGGCACCAACCGCGGCGGCGCCAACACGGCGTCCGGGCTGGCCGGGACCCTCGCGACGTCCCGCGAGCGGTGTCTCGTGCTGGAGGTCGACGAGTCCTGGCTGCCCTGGGCGATCAGGACCGTCCACGCCGCGGTGCGTCGTCCTGGGCAACCTCAGCCGGGACCAGCTCTCGCGGCACCACGAGGTGGCGGTGCTGGCCGCGACCTGGCGGGACGCCCTGGCCGGGGTCCGCCTCGTCGTGGCCAACGTCGACGACCCCGACATCGTCTGGGCGGCTCGTGCCGCCCGCGCCCAGATCTGGGTCGCGGCCGGGCAACAGTGGACGGCCGACTCGCTGGTGTGCCCCGCGTGCGGGGGCCGCTGCCTGCGCGACGGCGACGCCTCCTGGGCCTGTGACACGTGCGACCTGCGACGACCGGAGCCCGACTGGTGGCTCGACGGCGACGACCTGTGCCACCGCGGCACCGGGCGGGTCCCCCTCCGTCTGGCCCTGCCCGGGACGGTTCAACCTGTGCAACGCGGCTCTCGCCCTGGCGGCCGCGGCCACCGAGGACGTGCCGCCCGCCGACGCCGCCGCCCGCGTGGCCACCGTGGCGTCGGTCTCGGGCCGCTTCGAGCGGTTCACGCGGGGTCCGCACGACCTCCGGCTGATGCTGGCGAAGAATCCCGCGGGTTGGCTCGAGCTGCTCGCCCTGATGGCGCCGGACACCCATCCCGTCGTACTCCTGTTCAATGCCGAGGGTGTCGACGGCCGCGACAGCTCCTGGCTGTACGACGTCTCCTTCGCGTCGTTGCGCGGCCGCCAGGTCGTGGTCCAGGGTCGGCGGGCCACCGACCTGGCGGTCCGGCTGGAGCTGGACGACATCCGCGTCCTGCGGGTCGGCGGTCACCTCACCGAGGCCCTGGCCGGCCTTCCGGCTGGGCGCGTAGACGTCGTCGCCAACTACACGGCGTTCCGTACGGCGTTCCGGGAGCTCCACCATGGGTGAGGCCCTGACGATCGTCCACGTCTACCCCGAGCTGCTCGGCACGTACGGCGACCGCGGCAACGTCCTGTCCCTCGTCCACCGGGCCGAGGTGCGCGGCATCCCGGTCCGGGTGCTCGACGTAGGGCTCGACGAGCCGCTGCCGCGCAGCGGGGACCTCTACGTGCTCGGCGGCGGAGAGGACTCCGCCCAGGTGCTGGCCGCGCGCTGCCTGTTCGCCGACGACCGGGCCGCGTCCGTGCTCGAGACGGCACCGACCTTCGCGGTGTGCGCGGGACTCCAGCTCCTGTCCCGCAGCTTCCTCGACGGCCGGGGAGTCTCGGCGCCGGGCCTCGGGCTGCTCGACGTGGACGGCGGTCACCTCCCTGCCCGAGCGGTCGGCGAGATCGTCACCGAGCCCGTCGACCTGCCCGGCGCACCGACGTTCAGCGGGTACGAGAACCATCGCGGCAGCGCACGACTCGGACCGGAGGCGCGACCGCTCGGACGCCTCGTCGTCGGGGTCGGCAACGGGGACGCGCTGAGCGAGGGCGCGCAGCAGGGTTCCGTGATCGCCACCTACCTCCACGGCCCCGCGCTCGTGCGCAACCCCTGGCTGGCCGACGAGCTGCTGGCCCGCGCCGCCGGCCCGCTACCGGCGTACGACGACGAGACCGTCGAGGAGCTGAGGGCCGAGCGCCTCGCCGCTGCCGACCCCCGCCGGCACCGCGGACGGCTGCGGCTGCACCGCTGAGCGCCGCTGGTGCCACTGTCAGGGCAAGCGGGCGGCGACCACCTGGTCGAGCACGTCGAGCGGCAGGGAACCGCTGTCGAGCACGGCGGAGTGGAACTTCTTGACGTCGAAGCGGTCACCCTGACGCTGCTCGGCCTCGGCCCGCATCCGCTGGATCTCGAGCCGGCCGATCATGTACGACGTGGCCTGGCCGGGGTTGCAGATGTAACGGTCCACCTCGGGCCGGCAGACCCCCTCGGTGAGCGGCGAGTTGGCGACCATGTAGTCGATCGCCTGCTGGCGGCTCCACCCCAGCGCGTGGAGACCGGTGTCGACGACCAGCCGGCAGGCACGCATCGAGTCGGCGCTGTACATCCCCATCCGGTCGACCGACGCCGAGTAGAGGCCCATCTCGTCGGAGAGCCGCTCGGTGTAGAGGCCCCAGCCCTCGGCGTACGCCGAGCTGTGCACGTGCTTGCGGAACTCCGGCATCGTGTCGGGCAGCTCCGAGGCGATCGCCAGCTGGAGGTGGTGGCCCGGCACTCCCTCGTGGAAGGCCATCGCCTCGAGCTCGAACCGGCCCCACGACGAGGGGTCGTCGGTGTTGACGAAGAAGGTGCCACCCCGGGACCCGTCGGTCGCGGGCGGGAAGTAGAACGCCTTCGGCGCCCACCTCGGTGCCCTGGACCGCGCACGGCGCCTGAGGGACGACCTCGAACCAGTCGGCCATGGCGGCCTCGGCCCGGGCCAGCGCGATCCTCGACTGGTCCACCAGCTCGTCGCCGTGCTCGAAGTGGAGCTTGGGGTCGGTGCGCATCGCCTCGAAGATCTCCTGGAGATCGTCGGTGCCGACCACCTCGGGGCCCAGCGCGCGGTACTCGTCGGCGAGCTTGGCGACCTGGGCCAGGCCGATGTCGTGGATCTCCTGAGCGGACTTCTCGGTGGTCGTGAAGTAGCGCAGCGTGGCGTCGTACACGTCGGGACCGCCGGGCAGCCACGACAACCCGCACTCCTCCTCCGACCGGGCGTGGGGCAGGGCCTCGCGCAAGGCGTCGCGGTAGTCCTCGAGGCCCGGGACGTAGTGACCGCTCGACGGCGCTCGCGGAGAGCACCGCGCACCGCGTCGGCGTCGACGCCTTCGGGGAGCTGCACCGCCGCGACCACCGGATCGTCGGCGAGCGGTACGGCGAGCGCCTTCTCGATCTGCTCGATCGTCTGCGGCGACCGCGAACGCCGGCGACACCCAGCCCGATCCCGCTCCCTCGCGGGTGCGCTCGGCGAGCTGCCGGAGATGGGTGCCGACGGCGTCGAGCTTGGCCGACATCGCGTCGGCCACGGTCTGGTCGGGCACCGCCAACAGGCCGATCACCAGGGCCATGCTGACCTGGACCCCGTGGACCGGATCGGCGTTGCGGCAGCCCAGGGGCGTGTCGAGCAGGTCGGCGTGGGCGGTGGCGGAGCTGATGATCACCCCGCGGGTGAGCACCTCCTCCGGGTCGAGCGAGCCCGTCGTCGACCGCCTCGGCCCGGGCCGCGAAGTCGCGCAGGGTGGCGACGTGGCGTTGCTCCGCCTCGCGCGAGACCTCCTCGTAGCTCCCGACGTCGGAGTAGTCGCCGAGCAGGTGTCGCTCGGTCGGCTCCTCGTCGAGGATCGCCTGCCAGTAGTCGTCGGCCAGCTGTCGGAGTTCGTCGCTCAACGGACACATCCTTTGCGGGGGTACGAGTCGGTCGCGACCAACCTAGCCCGCGTCTTCTCCGGCTACGACCCGCCCGGGGCGTGACCGACGCCGGTGAGGCCGAGCTTCTCGGCGGTCTCCTCACGCATCTGGACCTTGCGGATCTTGCCGGTGACGGTCATCGGGAACTCGTCGACGAGCATCACGTAGCGCGGGATCTTGTAGTGGGCGAGCTTGCCCGTCGCGAAGGCGCGGACGGCGTCGGCGTCGAGCGGGTCGGCACCGTCGCGCAGCTTGATCCACGCGCACAGCTCCTCGCCGTACCTCTCGTCGGGAACGCCGATCACCTGCACGTCCTCGATGTCGGGGTGGGAGTAGAGGAACTCCTCGATCTCGCGGGGGTACACGTTCTCGCCGCCCCGGATGACCATGTCCTTGATCCGGCCGACGATGTTGCAGTAGCCGTCCTCGCGCATCTCGGCGAGGTCTCCGGTGTGCATCCAGCCGTCGGCGTCGACGGCCTCGGCCGTCTTCTCGGGGTCCTCCCAGTAGCCGAGCATCACCGAGTAGCCGCGGGTGCAGTACTCCCCCGACCCGCCGCGCTCGACGGTCTCGCCGGTGACCGGGTCGACGATCTTGATCTCGACGTGCGGGTGGACCCGGCCGATGGACGCCGTACGCCGCTCGAGGTCGTCGTCGGCACGGGTCTGGCACGACACGGGGCTGGTCTCGGTCATGCCGTAGGCGATCGACGCGGCCTCCATGTGCATGTCGTTGATGCAGCGCTTCATCACCTCCACCGGGCAGATCGAGCCGGCCATGATCCCGGTCCGCAGGGACGACAGGTCGTGGTCGGCGAACGTCGGGGCGTGCTGCATCGCGATGAACATCGTCGGTACGCCGTACACGGCGGTGCAGCGCTCCTCGGCGATCGCCTGCAGCGTGACCGCCGGGTCGAAGCCGGGTGCTGGGATCACCATGGTCGCGCCGTGGCTGGTGCAGCCCAGGTTGGCCATCACCATCCCGAAGCAGTGGTAGAAGGGCACCGGGATGCACAGCCTGTCCTGCTCGGTGAACCCGAGCAGCTCGGTCACGAGGTAGCCGTTGTTGAGGATGTTGAGGTGGGACAGGGTCGCGCCCTTGGGGCGGCCGGTGGTCCCCGACGTGTACTGGATGTTGATCGGGTCGCCGGCGTCGAGCGTCCTCATCCGCACGTTGAGCACGTCCGCGTCGAGCGCCTCGCCCTCGGAGACGAGCGCGTCCCAGTCGTCGGTGTCGAGATAGATGACGCGCTCCAGGGCGGCGTTCAGCGGCGCCGTCTCCTCGACCATGCCGCGGTAGTCGCTGGTCTTGAAGGCGGTCGCCGAGATCAGCATCCGCATCCCGGACTGGTTGACGGCGTAGGAGAACTCGTGGGTGCGGTACGCCGGGTTGACGTTGACCAGGATCGCGCCGATCTTCGCCGTGGCGTACTGCGTGATCGTCCACCGCGCGCTGTTCGGCCCCCAGATGCCGATCCGGTCGCCCTTCTCGATGCCTGCTGCGAGCAGGCCGCGGGCGACCACCTCGACGTCACGGTCGAACTCGCGCCAGGTCCAGCGCGTGCCGGTCGCGAACTCCACCATCGCCTCGCGGTCGGGGAAGCGGGCGACGGTGCGGTCCAGGTTGGCCCCGATCGTCTCCTCGAGAAGTGCGGGCTCGGTCTCTCCTCGGGCGTAGGACTCCATCTTCGGAACCTAGCGGCTGGGCCCGTCCAGCGGGAGGGTCTGTCAGCGCTGGCGAACGACCGTCAGGGTGCGGTCACCGAGGATCACGAGGTCCCCCTCCAGGAGGGTCGTCGGCCGGCCGGGGCTGAGCGGACGCCACACGCCCCGACGGACCAGGACCGAGCCCTCGGTCGAGCCGCGGTCGGTCACGACCAGCGCGCCGTCGGGTGCCACGACGACGGCCACCTCGACCTGGGCGCGGGTCTCCGAGACGGTCGCGCCCGCCGACGGCAGCGCGACCAGTCGCGCGCCCTCCTCACCCGCGCGAGCCTCGGGCCGGCCACCGATCAGGACGAGCGTGTCGACGACCACCCGCTCACCGGTGTCGAGAGCCAGCACCCAGGAGACCGGCCGCACGCGCGACGGTGCGACCGGCCGCGACGTCGCCTGCCCGCGCGAGACGTCGGGGGCGACCCGGCGTACGACGGGCGGGGAGGAGGCGGGCGGCGGTGAGGTTCACGACGTGGCGGGCGCCGAGGTCGCGGGGCTCGGCCTCGACGGGTACCGGCCGTGCGTCGACCACGACCGAGGACACGAGGTGGTCGTGCCAGCCCCGGCGCTGCCGCCCGGGGTCGGCCGCGGTGGTCCAGGCGAGCGCGGCGAGGCCCAACCCGAACGGCACGGTCGCCAGCCCCACCACCAGCGTGCGGCGCACCGCAGGACCGATGCCGAGCGGCCGTCCGTCGGTCACCCGGACGACCCGGAGTCCCAGCAGCGCACGCCCGGGCGTCCGGCCGGTGCTGCCGAGCAGCGTCGCGAAGACGGCTCCGACGGCCACCAGGGCGGCCACGATCACGAGCATCCCGAGGAGGAGGTGCCCGCGGGCGAGCAGGTAGTGCTGGGCCAGGATCACGGCCACGAGGTCGAGTCCCCACGCGATCGTCCGATCGACGGCGCCGGCGTAGAAGCGGCGCTCGAGGTCGGCGACCACGATCCGGCACCCGGCCGGGACCTGCTGCTCCGGGCGCAGCGCGGACACGCTCACACGGTCACACCCCGGCGACCTGGATGGTCACCCCTTCACCGAGATCCACGATCGCACCGGGCAGCAGCTGCACCGCGATGCCGGGCTGCAGGTCTTCCGCCGGCAGGCCGGGCTGGACGACGAGGGTGCCGTTGGTCGAGCCGAGGTCGGTGACCACGGCCGAACCCTGGTCGGCTGCGGAGCCGGGTCGGATCTCCAGGTGGGTCGAGGAGATCTCCTGATGCGGACTGGGAACCGTGACCAGGCGCGTCTCGTCGTCGCCGTCGCCGCGCAGCCGCGGCGCGCGTCCGACCACGACCGGCCGGTCGACGTCGACGACCTCGCCGGTGGAGAACACCAGTCGCGCGACGGGCGTCGACGCGACAGCCGGCTCCGCGGCGTGGATGCCTGACGCGGGTGCGGGCGCCCCGGGCTCCGCGGGCGGGACGACCTCGGGCACCGGTGGGACGTACGCCGCGGGACCGGAGGTGGGCGCGGCCGGCTCGATGGGCTGGGCCGGGATCTGGTCGGTGAGCGGATCGCCGACGTACGGCTCGGGAGCGGGCGCGGACGCCGCCACGAGCGGCCCGGTGTCGGCGGCAGCCTCGGGGGCAGGCTGGACGACGGAGGAGGCCCGCACCAGCCCCGAACCCAAGGTGTACGCCGGACCCTCACCGTCACCTTCCGCGACACTGAGCCGCAAGCCGGTCACGCCGGGCACCTGCCGCTCGACCCAGGTGGAGCCCGCGTCTCCGGAGATCGTGACCGGGCCGTCGGCCGTGGTCAGCCGGGCCTCACCGGCGCCCCGGATCACGAGCTTGACGTCGCCTCCGGTGTTGCTCACCAGGACGAAGCCCCGGAGCTCGCGCAATCCACCACTGACCAGCGCGTCGAGGACCTCGTCGAAGCCCGCTCCCTCGTCGACCCGCTCCCAGACGCCGGCCACCCGCGCCTTCGCCGTCGGGGGCAGCAGCACGACGACCTCGTCGCCGAGCACGGCGTACCACTCACCGGGCACCACCGAGCGGCTCACGGTCACGGCAGGCCCCCCAGCTTCTCGTGCAGTGACTCGCGCGGTTGCTGGGAGTCACGGGTGCGATCGCTGGGCAATCCCACCACATCGACGACGACCGCGGTGGCGTTGTCGACGCCCCCTGCGGACAACGACGCGGCCACGATCCGATCGGCCGCGTCGCGGGGGTCGGCGTTGTCGGCCAGCAGCTCGGCGATCTCGGCGTCGTCGATCATCCCGGTGACCCCGTCGGAGCAGAGGAGGATGCGCTCGGCGGCGTCGAGACGCAGGAGGAAGAAGTCCGGGTCGACGTCGTCGGGCCCACCGAGGGCACGGGTGACGATGTGGCGGTCGGGATGGAACGCCGCCTCCTCCTCGGTGATCTGTCCGGCGTCGACGAGCTCCTGCACCAGGCTGTGGTCGACGCTGACGCGCACCAGGTCACCTCCGCTGAACGCGTAGATGCGGGAGTCCCCGAGGTTCGCCAGCAGCCAGCGCGGGCCGAGGTCCTCGGCCAGCAGCGCGACGACGGCCGTCGTACCGCCCTGCCAGGGTCCGCCGTCACGGCCGCGGTGGGTGTCGCCGTACTGCTCGAGCCGTCGCTGGCACTGCCTCAGGGTCGCGGTGACCACATCGGCGGCGTCGCGCGGGTCGTAGCCGGCGTCGGCGAGCCGGGCGAACTCCTCGACCACGATCTGGCTGGCGATGTCGCCGTCGTCGTGCCCGCCCATCCCGTCGGCGACCACGAACACCGGCGGGTCGACCAGGTAGGAGTCCTCGTTGGCCTCGCGCACGAGCCCGACGTCGGTGGCCGCCCCGGACCGGAGCCCGACCAGGTGGGCGCCGACGCCGACCGAGTGGGTCTCGGCCGGGTCACGCTCGCCGACCGCACCGTCGTCGAGGTCGCTCATCGGGCGCGAGCCGATGCGGGGCTGGGGGAGACCGCTAGCGTGGGAACGATGGCCACCACGTCCGCCCCGGGGCCTCGCGGATCCGCTCCCGAGCCGGGGCCACCGTTCGCTCGCGGACCAGCTGCGGAGCTGGCCCGACGAGCGGCTGGCCGGGCTGCTGCGCGAACGACCCGACCTGTCCACGCCCGCCCCCGCCGACTGCGCGCAGCTGGCGTCGCGGGCCGCCACGAGATCGTCCCTGAACCGTGCTCTCGACCTGCTCACGCGCCTCGAGCTCTCCGTCCTTGATGCCCTCGTGGCGTCGGGAACCACCACCGACGCGGAACTCGTGCACATCCTCGACGCCGAACCGCCCGCTGTCGAGGCCGCCGTACGACGACTCACCGACCTCGCCCTGGTCTGGGAGAACGACGCGGGGCTGCGCCCGCTGACCGGCGTACCCGAGGCGATGGGGTCCCTCTCGGACCTCCATCCGATGACGCCCGGGCGCTCCCCGGCGGAGGTCGGCCCGCTCCTGTCCGAGCTGTCGACCGCCGCGCGGGCGATGCTCGAGCACGTCGAGGAGGCCTCCGGCGAGGCGGACGCCGGCTCCGCGCGGCGCGCCATCAGCCCCGCCGAGGCGGCGAGCCCTGCCGAGGAGCTGCTGTCGCGGGGGCTGTTGGTGCCGGGCCGGCCGCGGCTCGTGCGGGTGCCGGGGGAGGTGCAGATCGCGCTCCGCGGCGGGCACACCACCCGCGAGCGGATCGACGTACCGCCCGAGGTGGCGACCTCCGAGCGGGACGCCGCGCTGGTCGACCGGGCAGCGGCGGGCGCTGCCTTCGAGGCGGTACGCCGGGTGGAGCTGCTGGTCGACCACTGGGGCACGCACCCGCCGGTCGCCCTGCGCAGCGGCGCGCTGGGGGTGCGCGACCTCAAGGCGGCCGCCGACTTCGCCCAGCTCGACGAGCCGACGACCGCGCTGGTGATCGAGGTGGCCGCCGCGGCGGGGCTGCTCGCCACCTGGCCCGACCCCGACGGCAACCCGGCCTGGACGCCGACCGAGGCGTTCGACGCCTGGTGCGACGAGCCCGCCGGCGCCCGCTGGACGCGCCTCGCTCGTGCCTGGCTCGACACCGAACGGCTGCCGTTCCTGGTCGGCACCCGCGACGACGCCGGCAAGACCCGCAACGCCCTCGACCCGGAGCACACCAGCCGGGTCGCGCCCGAGACGCGGGCGATGACGCTCGCCCAGCTGGCCGCACTCCCCTCCGGCCTCGTGGTCGCCACCGGCACGGGTCCGGCGTCGGTGGTCGCCCGGCTCGCCTGGCTGCGCCCGCGGCGTCCCCCCTCGCGCGCCGAGCAGGTGGTGGCGACCCTCGCCGAGTCCGGCCACCTGGGCATCACCGGCCTCGGCGGGCTCACGTCGTACGCGCGTGCTCTCCTGACCGGCGACGACCCCGCTCCCCTGCTCACGCCGCTGCTACCCGACGAGGTCGACCACGTGCTGATCCAGGCCGACCTCACCGCTGTCGCGCCCGGGCCGCTGGTGCGCGAACGGGCCCGCGACCTCCATCTCCTGGCCGACGTCGAGTCCCGGGGGCAGGCGACCGTCTACCGCTTCACGGCCGCGTCCGTACGTCGCGCGTTCGACGCCGGCTGGGCCGCCCACGAGGTCCACGCCTTCCTGACGGCGGTCTCGCGGACCCCCGTGCCGCAGCCGCTCACCTACCTCGTCGACGACGCCGCGCGCACCTACGGCACCGTCCGGGTCGGGCACGCCGAGGCCTTCCTGCGCGCCGACGACGAGGCTGCCCTCACCGAGCTCCTGCACCACCCCCGCGCCGGGGCGCTCGGTCTGCGGCGGCTGGCGCCGACCGTCCTGGTCAGCACGACCCCGCTCGACGTGCTGATCCCGCGTCTGCGCGAGCTCGGGGTCTCCCCCCTGGTGGAGAGCATCGACGGGAGCGTGCACGTGAGCCGCCCCGACCGGCTACGCGCGCGGCCCGGTGATCGGCGGGGAGTGGTGCGACGTACCGCCGATGCCCGCCTCGAGGTGCGGCTGGCCCAGGTCGTCACCGCGATCCGGTCCGGCGACAAGGTCGCCGCCACCCGCGGCACCGCCGGCTCGGCGGGGGCGCTGACCCCGATCGGCTCGCTCGCGGCCCTGCGGGAGGCCGTCGAGTCCGGACACACCGTCCTGATCTCCTACGTCGACAACCACGGCACCGCCACCGAACGCCTGGTCGACCCCGTCCGGGTCGACGGCGGCTGGCTGACCGCGCGCGACCATCGCGCCGACGACCTGCGACAGTTCGCCGTGCACCGGATCCGCACCGTGCAACCCGTCGACGACGCCGGCTGACGGTCGCGCCGCAAACCCGCTGGCGCGGCTCCGTAGACTTGAATCGTGGATTTCGTCCGGTACGCCGAGTCGTCGGCCGCGCTGCTCAACGCGGAGCTCCCCGACCTCGACGGGCTCGTGAGCTTCCTCGGGAACAGGGCCTGGCTGCAGCCGCAGGTCAACGACCGCGACGTCGCCGTCCTGCGCCGGTTCCAGCGTGAGCTCCGGCCCGTCTTCGAGGCGTCGGCGCACGACGACCCGAGGGGCGTGGTCGACGGGCTGAACACCCTGCTCGAGAAGCACCCGATCACGCCACGGATCGCCGACCACAACCCGGCGAACCTCCACATCCACGTCGCCAACCGGGCCGCCAGCGTCGCCGACCTGCTAATCGGTGAGTCGCTGCTCGGGCTGGCCAACCTGGTCTGCGACCTCGGCCCCACGCGACTCGGTGTGTGCGCGGCCACGCCGTGCACCAACGTCTACGTCGACACCTCGCCCAACCAGTCGCGCCGCTACTGCTCCGACCGCTGCTCCTCCCGAGCCAACGTCGCGGCCTACCGCGCGCGACAGAAGGCCGCCGCGGGCTGAGCGTCACTCCGGCTGGCGGGCCCGCCAGGCCGCCGCCGCCAGCAGCTCGACGACCAGGGTCTCGGTGAGCAGGCGTACGTCGTCCACGTCGTCGTGGGGGTAGCGCACGGTCACCGCCGCGCCGGGCACCTCACCACCGACCGCGACGAGGGTGCTGGACCGGCGCCCGACCCAGTCGAGCAGCTCGGGCTCCCACCGCGAGCCGGCGAGCAGGACCAGTCGATAGTCCGTGGACCTCGTGAGGTAGACGTCGACATGGCTCCAGTCGGCGGTCTCGCAGCCGGCCGCGGGCAGGCGCGGACCCTCGCGGAGCATCAGCGCCGACTGCAGGGCCGAGCTGATCCGCCGTGCGGGTGCCACGACGTGGGTGCCCTGGGGTCCGAGGGCGGCCGCCGAGACCTCGGCCAGCCAGCCGGCCCGGCCGGCGCGGCCGGCGAGGAGGTGAGCACTCGCCTCGGCCGTCTGCTCGAGCAGGGTCGGGATCTGGGAGGCGGACAAGGGTCGAGACCCCGGGCCGCCGGAGAGCCGCTCCTCCAGCGCCAGCAGCAGGGCCAGCGTGTGCTGGAACGACCGGCAGGCCACCCCGCCCCGCTCGTCGCCCGCCGCGAGATCGACCGTGACGTCACACAACCCTGCCAGCTCAGAGTCGGGCCGGTTGGTGAGCGCCGCGAAGCGCGCCCCGCCCCCGGCCTCGCGGAGCCGGCGTACGGCGTCGAGGGTCTCTGCTGAGCCACCCGAGGCGGACACCGCGACCACCCAGGTCCCCGGACGCACGACCGGGAGGAGGTCGGAGGCCGCCAGCTCGGCCACCGCCGGCACTCCGCGAGACCTCAGGCGTGCGGCCGCGACCTGGTTCGCGTAGTGCGAGGAGCCCATCCCCAGGAGCAGCAGGGGTGCGTCGATCTCGCCGAGTGCCGCCCAGGGGTCGGTGACCCGGAGCCGCTGCGCCAGCGCGGCCAGGCGGGCCGGCTTCTCCTCGAGGTCGGCGAGGAACAGCCCGGGATCCATCAGCTCTGCTCGAGTCGCCGTCGCAGCGACGCGGCGGGGACGTAGAGCCACTCCGGCAGGTGCTGGGCGGCGTAGACGAACTCCCGGCACAGCTGCTCCCAGCCGTACGCCGGCACCAGCGCGGGGTCGAACAGGTCCTGCCGGCCGGCGAGTGCGCGCCGGTAGCCGCTCAGGAACAGCCCCTGCGCATGGCCGGTCCACGCCAGCGCGGTCCAGTCGAGAGCGGCCGCCTCGGGACCGCCCTCGGGGACCGTGGCGCCGTGCCGCGCGACGTGGCTGACGTTCTCCAGGCTGATCAGCATGCCGGCGACGTCGCAGGCGGCGGGAGCGTCCTCGGCACGGAGTGCGGGCGAGCGGGTCGGGTTCCCGTCGAAGTCGACCACGGCGTACCCCTCCGGCCCACGCAGCACCTGGCCGACGTGGAGGTCACCATGGACGGGGAGCACCGCCGTGCCGGCGGCGTCGGCCAGTCCGGCCAGCACCGCCTCGATCCGCGGACGGTGCTCCGAGAGCAGGGCGTGGGAGGCGGGATCGTGCGGCTCGGTCAGCCGTACGGCGAGGTCGAGGGCGGCGAGCCCCTCGTCGGCGTGCCGGCGGGCGAGGGCGGCGGTCAGCCGCGCCGGCGGGTCGTCCGCCAGGGCCACGTGCATCCGCCCGACGACCTCGCCGAGGTCGCCGGCGAAGTCATGGGACCTGCCCGGTTCGATGCGGAGCGCGCGTCGGGCCTCGGTGACGGCCCAGGCCCAGCCGTCCTCGGTGCCGGGCAGGAAGGTCTGCGCGACGGCGACCGGGACCCAGTCGTCGGTGGCGGTCTCGCGCCACTCCACCAGCCCCCACAGTGCGGGCGACTCGGCGAACCCGGCGGCCGCGAGCCGGCGGAGCCGGGACGCCGCCGGATGGGGTCCCGTCAGCGGCTCGGTCATCCACTTCACGACGACCTGCCCGCCCACGACCCACGACTCGTGCGTCTGGTCGACTCCCATCGCCCGTTCGTCCAGGGCGTCGAGGCTGTCGGGCATCGACTCGGGCGCGGTGATCCGGAAGCCCTGGGTCGCCGCTTCCTCGTCGTACAGACGACGCACGAGCGCGGCGGCCGCGCCGTCACCGACGGCGGCCCGGCGCCACTCGCCCTGGTCGAGCACGAACGGCGCGGCACGGGGTCCGTCGTCGGTCGGGACCACGCGGATCGCGTGGGTCGCGTCGAGGGTGAGCCGATCAGCTGCCAGCACGGCGCTCCAGGCCGACCCGCTCGATGATCTCGGCACCGCGGCGGAGTCCGTCGCGCGCCCGGATGTCGGCGCCGATGGCCGCCATCCGCGCACGCAGCCCGGCGTCGGCCAACAACCGTTCGACGGCCCCGAGGAGCTCGTCGTCGGTGAAGGCGTACGTCGGCAGCCGCACGCCGTACCCGAGCTCGTGGACGCGTTGGGCGTTGTCGTACTGGTCCCAGAAGAGCGGGAGCACGATCATCGGCTTGCCGAAGTGCATCGCCTCGGTCGTGGTGTTGTTGCCACCGTGGGTGATCACGAGGTCGACCTGGGGGATCACCTTCGTCTGCGGGACGGTCGCGGCGCCGGTCATGTTGGCGGCCAGGCGGAGCTCGTCGGCGCGCGGACCCATGCTCACGATGACGCGGTGCCGCGACGTGCCGAGTACGTCGATCAGCCGCTGCATCAGCCCGACGTCGGCTCCGCCGAGCGATCCCAGCGAGAGGTAGACCAGCTCGCTGCCCTCCGGACGGTCGGCCACCTCGGGCGGGACCTGGTAGTCCTCGTCGGTCTCGCGGACGCTGGAGTCGATGCGGTGCCAGGTGTCGTCGAGCGGCCGCGCGTCGGTGTAGTCGAGCTCGCGCGGGTAGACGTAGATGTTGGCGTCGGGCGAGGCGTGCATGAACTCGCGCGGCGGCAGGGGCGGGGCCCCCTGCTCCTGGCACCAGGCATCCCAGCCCGCCCAGGTGTCGGAGTGGACCCGGTCGAACTCCACCAGGAATTCGGCCCACTGCGACCGGTCGTCCATCGGATAGCCGGAGAACACCGGCGGGATGTCGTCACCCCGCACCTCGAGCGGGTTGCACGACACGATCCGGACGAACGTCGCGTCGCTCGTCATCAGGGCGGGGAACGAGACCACGTTGTCCTCGACGATCACGTCGGGCCGATGCTCGGCGATGATCGCGCGCAGTCGCGGCTCGGCGTACCGCGCGCCGTCGGCCAGCGCGGCGTACGTCGGCTGGACGAAGGTCGCGAGCTGGTCGCGTGGTCGGCTTGGCGAACTCGGGGGCCGTCTCGTTGACGAAGTCGATCCAGAACTGCCCGGCGGCGCCCTCCTCGGCGTCGGGGTCCGGCTCGGCGAGGTCCACCAGCGCCTCGACGAACCCGAACGGCTCCAGCCGCCCCGCCCACGACGCCTCGGCCGCGAACACCACGCGGTGGCCCCGGTCGAGCAGCACCTTTCCCAGACCGATGCACTGGTTGGTGGGTCCGTAGGCCGACTCCGGCATGAACATCACGGTCAGCGGTTGGCTCACGCGGGCACGCTATCGCTGGCCCGCCTCGATCAGGGGACCGACCTGTCCGTAGGCGCCCCTCCGTAGACTCGTCCGGTGCTTCACCTGAGACCGGCCGCCGCGTGAACGACGGACCCCTGATCGTCCAGAGCGACAAGACGCTGCTGCTGGAGGTCGACCATCCTCTGGCCAGCGACTGCCGCAAGGCGATCGCCCCGTTCGCCGAGCTCGAGCGGTCGCCGGAGCACATCCACACCTACCGGCTCACCCCGCTGGGGCTGTGGAACGCGCGCGCCGCCGGCCACGACGCCGAGCAGGTCGTCGACACGCTGCTGGAGTACAGCCGCTACTCCGTCCCGCACGCCTTGCTGGTCGATGTCGCCGAGACGATGGCGCGCTACGGCCGGCTCCGGCTGGAGAAGCACCCCGTCCACGGGCTGGTGCTGGTCTCCAACGACCGGCCGGTGCTCGAGGAGGTCCTGCGCGCCAAGAAGATCGCCGGGATGATCGGCAGCCGCATCGACGCCGACACCGTCGCCGTCCACCCGTCCGAGCGCGGCAACCTCAAGCAGGCGCTGCTCAAGATCGGCTGGCCGGCCGAGGACTTCGCCGGCTACGTCGACGGGGAGGCCCACGCGATCGAGCTCGACGAGTCGGGCTGGTCGATGCGGCCGTACCAGAAGGAGGCGGTCGAGTCCTTCTGGCACGGCGGCTCCGGCGTCGTCGTCCTGCCCTGTGGTGCCGGCAAGACCATGGTCGGTGCGGCCGCGATGGCCGAGGCGAAGGCGACCACGCTGATCCTGGTCACCAACACCGTGAGCGCCCGGCAATGGAAGGACGAGCTGATGCGGCGCACGTCGCTGACCGCCGAGGAGATCGGCGAGTACAGCGGGTCGGTCAAGGAGATCAGGCCGGTCACGATCGCGACGTACCAGGTGATGACGACGCGCCGGAAGGGCGTCTACGCCCACCTCGAGCTGCTCGACGCCCGCGACTGGGGCCTGATCGTCTACGACGAGGTGCACCTGCTGCCGGCCCCGATCTTCCGGATGACGGCCGACCTCCAGGCGCGCCGTCGGCTCGGCCTGACGGCCACGCTGGTGCGCGAGGACGGCCGCGAGGGCGACGTGTTCTCACTGATCGGCCCGAAGCGCTACGACGCCCCGTGGAAGGACATCGAGTCCCAGGGCTGGATCGCGCCCGCCGACTGCGTCGAGGTGCGCGTGACCCTCCCGTCGGCCGAGCGCATGGTGTACGCCGTCGCCGAGCCCGAGGAGCGCTACCGGCTGGCGTCGTGCACCCACCACAAGGTCGACGTCGTACGACGGTTGGTCGAGCAGCACCCGGGCCAGCCGACGCTGGTGATCGGGCAGTACCTCGACCAGCTCGACGAGCTCGCGGCAGCCCTCGACGCACCGCTGATCACCGGGGCGACGGCGGTCAAGGAGCGGCAGCGGCTGTTCGAGGCGTTCCGCTCCGGCGAGGTCGGGCTGCTGGTGGTCAGCAAGGTCGCGAACTTCTCGATCGACCTGCCGACCGCCGAGGTGGCGATCCAGGTCTCCGGCTCGTTCGGCTCGCGTCAGGAGGAGGCCCAGCGCCTCGGCCGCCTGCTGCGACCGAAGTCCGAGGGCAAGACCGCCCACTTCTACACGATCGTCAGCCGCGACACCGTCGACGCCGACTTCGCCGCCAACCGGCAGCGGTTCCTGGCCGAGCAGGGCTACGCCTACTCGATCCGCGACGCCGAGGACTGACGCGCGTGACCCTCGACGCGCAGTCAGTGGCCGACGCGTTCGGGCTCGGCCGTGCGGAGTCGCTGAGCGAGCCGGTGGCGCGCGGCGAGCTCGGGCAGGTACGCCGGCTGGTCACCGACCGCGGGACCTGGGCGGTCAAGGAGTCGCTCGAGGAGTTCGCGGACGACGAGGTGGCCGCGGTCGAGCGGTCGAGTGCCTTCCATCTCGCCTGCTGGGAGGCGGGCATCCCGACGCCGCAGCCGCAGCGGGCGGGTGGACGGTTCGTCGCGGAGGTCGGAGGCGAGCTCCTGCAGGCGACCGCTGGGTCGAGATCGCCGACCCGGACCCGTGGCTCGACCCTGAGGCGGTCGGGGCACTGCTCGCCGCACTGCACGCCGTACGTCGTCCGGCCGAGGGCGCGGTGGACGAGTGGTTCCAGGCGCCCCTCGGGCAGCGCGAGTGGCGGGCCGTGCTCAAGACGTCGCGCGGTGCGGGAGCGCCGTACGCCGACCGGTTGGCCGAGGTGCTGCCCCGCCTGCTGGAGGTCGAGACGATCCTGACGCCCGATGGACGGGGTGCAGACCTGCCACCTCGACCTCTGGTCCGACAACCTGCGCCGCACTCCCGACGGGGGCCTGTGCGTCTTCGACTTCGACAACGCCGGGCCCGCCGACCCCAGCCGCGAGGTGGCGATGGTGGTCTTCGAGTTCGGCCGGGGCGACGCCGTCCGCCAGCGCCGGCTGTACGACGCCTACCGCGACGCCGGCGGCCCGGGACGCATCACCGGCCGCGCGGACTTCGCGCTGACGGTCGCCCAGCTCCACCACATCGGCCACCGTCACCTGCAGATGTGGCTGGCCGCCCGCGACAGCGAGGCCCGCGCCAGGTCGCTGGCCGGCATCGAGGAGTTCCTGGGCGAGCCCTTCCTGCTGGCCGACGTCGACGGTGCCTTGGAGGCCACGATCTAGGCTCCACTGCGTGGGCACCCTTCGCGACCGGCTCAACACAGCGATCTTCGCGCGCGTCGCGGGTCCTCAGGGCGCGATGCACCGCGACCGCATCCACGGCACGCCGGGGCCTCGGTGGTCATCCGTGGCATCCGTGACCGGCTGAACGACGCGCATCTTCACCCGGGTCGCCGGCCCGCAGGGCGACGATGCACCGCGACCGCATCCACGGCACGCCCGGTCCTCGCTGGTTCCCGCTCGGCAGCCCGATCACCCGGGTCCACGGCGACGCGTCGATGTACGTCGGTGGCCTGCGCGCCGTGCTGCTCCAGACCCTCCAGCCGCAGGCGATGACCGCCGTGGCGGAGCACTCCGGCTACCGCGGCGACATCTGGGGCCGGCTCGCGCGCACCAGCCGCTTCCTGGCCGTGACCACGTTCGGCACCGCCGAGCGACGCCGCAGCAGGCGGTCGACGCGGTCCGCGCGATCCACGAGCGCGTGGTCGGCACCATGCCCGACGGGACGCCGTACACGGCCACCGACCCGCACCTCCTCGAGTGGGTGCACATCGCGGAGATCCACAGCTTCCTGCTCTCCCACCAGCTGTACGGCGCCCGGCCGCTCGACCAGGCCGGCCGCGACGAGTACGTCGCCCAGACGGCGTTCGTGGCGCGCAAGCTCGGCGTCGTCGACCCACCGACCACCGAGGCGGAGCTCGAGGCCGCGATGGCCCGCTTCCGGCCCGAGCTCACCGTCACCGACCACGCCCGCGAGGCCGTGTCGTACCTGATCTGGCACCCCGACCTCCCGCTCCCCGCGCGGCTCCCGTACGGCGTGCTGGTGGCCGCGTCCATCGGCCTGATGCCGCGATGGTCCCGCGAGCCGCTCGGTCTGCCGATGGTGCCGCTGGTCCACGACCGGCTCGCCCGACCACTCGGCGCCCTGGCCACCCGCACCATCCGCTGGGCGATGACCAGCGACCCGTCCGTCGTGGCGAGGCTGCGGGCCGAGCGCGAGAGGGCCGCGCCCGGCCTCGGCACCGCCGGCGCATGACGCCCGACGACCTGCCGGGCGCTGGCCGCTGCCCGACCACCACGACGAGCGGGACGCGCTGCTGCGGCGTACGGCGACCCCGTGCGCGGCTACCACGACCTCCTCCACCTCACCGAGGTGCTGGACCGGATCGACGAGCTCACCGGCGCCGGCCTCGCCGGCGACGGTCCGGCCGGTGCGGCTGGCCGCGTGGTTCCACGACGGGGTGTACGACGGGCAGCGCGGCGACGAGGACCGCAGCGCCGCTGGGCCGAGGAGGCGCTCGCGGACACCGAGCACGCCGCCGAGGTGGCGCGGCTGGTACGCCTCACCGAGCACCACGACCCCGCCGACGACGACCTCGCCGGGCAGGTGCTCTGCGACGCCGACCTGGCGATCCTGGCCGCGTCGCCGGAACGGTACGACGCGTACGTCACCGGGGTGCGGCGCGACTACGCCTACGTCTCCGACACCGACTTCGCGGTCGGCCGAACGGCCGTGCTGCGCGACCTGCCAGGGCGCGGACGGCTCTTCCACACGCCGTACGCCCGCGAGCACTGGGAGCCCACGCACGCGCCAACCTGGCCCGCGAGCTGGAGGGGCTGGGGTAGGCCGGAGTTCACGGTTTCATCATGTGAAGTAGGTGAAGCCTCCACTTCGCATGGTGAGCTCACCGTGTGAAGCGGAGGTTCGACACCTTCACATGATGAAACCGTTCACGAGACCAGACCAGAGCCGTCAGCGTGTAGAGGCAGAACGGGTGCCCGGCGGGGTCGAGCATCACGCCGTACGTCGTCCTGCGGCTGGAACTCCGCCTCGCGTCGCGCCGAGCTCGACGGCGTGGTGCGACCGCGGCGGCCAGGTCGTCGACCTCGACCGTCGAGGTGGAGCTGCATGCCCTGCTTGCCCGGCTCGGCGCGGCCAGACCGGTGGCTCGTAGACCTCCGCCAGCTGGACCGAGAGGTAGCCCACGCCCTCGCCGAAGTCGAGCGTCCCGCCGGTGCTCGTCGACGCTCGTGGATCGGCACGCCCAGGATCTCCGACCAGAAGGCCAGCAGCTGCCGCGGGTCGGGCGCCTCGAGCATCGACGCCCCACCAGTCCTTGCGCTGTCCTCGGTCGGCCCCGGGAGCGTTGACGTCCGTCCTGCGCATCAGTCCTCCCCTCGCGGTGATCGCTTGCGCCGCCGCAGCCCGGCCTCACGCAGCCGCGCGATCAGCTCGCGCGAGGTGACCGGCACCGCGCCGGCGGCGACCACGTCGTCGTAGCGCTCGGACGGTACGTCGTAGTGGTCACGGTCGAAGCCCCGCTCCGGGATGCCGATCCCACGGGCGAAGACGTGGAGCTCGTCGTACGACGTGTCGCTGGCCAGGTGGGACCAGAGGCGGCCGTGGCCGGGCGCGTTCGGCGGGTCGATCAGGATCATCGCACCGAGTCGTCCACCAGCGTGCGCCACGAGCGGACGTACGACGGGTCGACGTACGCCTTCGCCGAGCCACCGGGACGGACCTGCCCACCGAGGTGGAGCTGGCGGATGCCGGCCTTCAGCAGCCAGGGCACCTGCTCGGCGGACAGTCCACCCCCCGGCATCACGAGCGGCGCGAGCTCGGGCGTCACCGTGGCCAGCAGGTCGTCGTACCCGACGGCCAGCCCCTGCGGAGAGCCGGCGGACCGGACCGCCACCAGCCGCGGCAGGTCGCGCAGCCGCCGCCACGAGCGCCGCGGGTCGAGCGAGGAGTCGATCGCTCGGGTGAAGGTCCACGGGACGTTCGGGATCTTGGACAGCAGCATCGAGCAGGTCTCGGTGTCGATCTCGAGATCGGAGTCGAGGAAGCCGAACGCGACGCCGGTCGCGCCGCACGCGAGATAGTCCTCGGCCAGCCCGATCAGCCGTGCGAACTCGCCGCCCGTCGTCGACCACGAGTCGTTGAGCCGGAGCAGCACGAACATCGGCAGGTCGCTCTCGCGCCCGATCGCACTGACCAGGTTCGGCTCCGGCGACAGCCCGCAGGTCGGCCCGGGGACCACCACGTGGAGCCGGTCGGCACCGCCCTCGGCCGCGCCCGCCACGTCGCGCGGGTCGGAGACCGCGACCTCCAGCAGCACCCGGCATGCGGTCAGCCTAGGCCGACGGTCGCGTGCCGGACCGCGCCCGGGCGCGCTCAGCACACGACCCCGCTTCGAGCGCCCTACGATGACCGCATGCAGGTGCCCGCGCCCATCGAGTACGCCCGGGCCACCAGTGTCGAGGACGCGGTCGGGCTCCTCGAGCGGCTGGGTGAGGAGGCGCGGGTGATCGCCGGCGGTCACAGCCTGCTGCCGATGATGAAGCTCCGGCTCGCCACGCCCGAGTACCTCGTCGACATCAACGACCTGCACGACTCCCTCAGCTACATCGAGGCGGACGGCGACGTCGTACGGATCGGTGCGATGACCCGGCACCGGGAGCTCCTCGAGTCCGAGCTGCTGTGGGACCTGTTCCCGATCTTCCGCGACGCCGAGCGGGTCATCGCCGACCCGCCGGTCCGCAACCGCGGCACCCTCGGTGGCGCGCTCTGCCAGGCCGATCCGTCGGAGGACCTCTCCTCGGTGTGTACGACGCTCGACGCGGTCTGCGTCATCCAGGGGTCGTCCGGCACGCGCGAGGTGACGATGGCGGAGTTCCACCGCGGGCCCTACGAGACTGCCGTCGGCCACGCGGAGCTGCTGACCGAGGTGCGGATCCCGGTCCGCCGGTCCGGCAGCAGCGCCTACCTCAAGGTCGAGCGGCGCGCCGGCGACTGGGCGGTCGTCGCGGCCGGCGCCGCGATCTGGCTCGAGGACGGGCTCATCGCCGACGCCCGGGTCGGGCTGGCCGCAGTCGGGCCGAACACCACCGGCATCCCCGAGGTGTCCGCGGCCCTCCGCGGACGGCGCCCCGACGACGGAGCGTTCGCGGAGGCCGGCCGGCTCGCCGCGGCCAGCTGCCGCCCGGTGACCGACGCTCGCGGGTCGGAGGCCTACAAGCGGCACCTGGCCGACGAGCTGACCCGTCGTACCCTCCGGACCGCCGCCGACCGGGCGCTCGCCGGCACCAGCACCGGGACGGCGTAGGCGCATGGAGGTGTCGGTGACGGTCAACGGCGAGCTGGTCACGCGCGACGTCGAGGCCCGGATGCTGCTGGTCCACTTCCTGCGCGACGAGCTCGGACTGACCGGCACGCACTGGGGCTGCGACACCACGAACTGCGGCAGCCTGCGTCGTCCTCTACGACGACGAGCCGGTGAAGTCGTGCACCGTGCTGGCGCCGATGGCGGAGGGGCACGACGTCCAGACCGTCGAGCACCTCGAGGTGGACGGCGTGCTCGACCCGGTGCAGCGCGGGTTCATGGAGTGCCACGGGCTGCAGTGCGGCTTCTGCACGCCGGGGATGCTGCTGACCGCGCGGGCGCTGCTCGACCGCGATCCCGACCCGAGCGAGCAGACGATCCGCGAGGCCATCTCGGGCCAGATCTGCCGGTGCACGGGCTACGCCACGATCGTGCGGTCGGTGCGCTGGGCGGCCGAGCACGCCGACGACCTCCCCGAGGAGGCGTCGTGATCGAGCTCGGTGTGGAGCCGGGCGAGGCCGAGGCAACCACCTTCGGGCACGGCCGGATGCTCCGCAAGGAGGACCGCCGCCTGGTGCGCGGCCGCGGGCAGTTCACCGACGACCTGCAGCTGCCCGGGATGCTGCACCTGGCGATCCTGCGCTCCCCCGTCGCCCACGCCCGGATCGTCTCGGTCGACACCCTGGCCGCCGAGGCGCATCCGAAGGTGCGGGCGGTGGTCACCGGCGCCATGCTGGAGGCAGCGCGGGCTGGCCTGGATGCCGACCCTCCCGGGTGACCGGCAGCCGGTCCTGGCCACCGACAAGGTGCGCTTCCAGGGCCAGGAGGTCGCCTTCGTCGTCGCCGAGGACCGCTACGCCGCCCGCGACGCGCTCGAGCTGATCGACGTCGAGTACGAGATGCTGCCGCCGGTGGTCGACTCCCGGCGGGCGCTCGACCCCGACAGCGCGCTGATCCGCGACGACATCCCCGGCAAGGCCGACAACCTCTGCTTCGAGTGGGAGACCGGCGACGCAGCGGCCACGGAGGCGGTCTTCGCCCGGGCCGAGGTCACGCTCGCGCAGGAGATCGTCTTCCCCCGCGTGCATCCGGCTCCCCTGGAGACCTGCGGCGCGGTGGCCGACTACGACCGCGTCGAGGACCGGCTGACCCTGTGGTCGACGACCCAGGCGCCGCACGCCCACCGGACCCTGCTGGCACGCTTCATCGGACATCGAGGAGCACCGCATCCGGGTGATCGCCCCCGACGTCGGCGGCGGCTTCGGCAACAAGGTGCCGATCTATCCCGGGCTACGTCTGCGCGATCGTCGGGCTCGATGGTCACCGGGCAAGCCGGTCAAGTGGACCGAGGACCGCACCGAGAACCTCGTCGCCAGCGGCTTCGCCCGCGACTACGTCATGCAGGGCGAGATCGCTGCCGACCGGGACGGCCGGATCCTCGCCGTGCGCAGCCACGTGCTCGCCGACCACGGCGCCTTCAACGGCGCCGCGACGCCGACGAAGTTCCCCGGGCGGCTTCTTCGGCGTGTTCACCGGCAGCTACGACCTCGAGGCGGCCTACTGCTCGATGACCGCGGTCCACACCAACAAGGCGCCCGGCGGCGTCGCCTACGCCTGCTCGTTCCGGATCGCCGAGGCCGTCTACCTCGTGGAGCGGATGGTCGACATCCTGGCCGACGAGCTCGGCATGGACCCGGTCGCGCTGCGGCTCGCGAACTTCATCCAGCCCGACCAGTTCCCCTACGTCAGCCGCACCGGGTGGGTCTACGACTCCGGCAACTACCCGCTGGCGATGGCCGAGGCGCTCCGGATCTGCCGGGTACGACGAGCTCCGGGCCGAGCAGGCCGAGCGCCGCTCGCGCGGCGAGCTGATGGGGATCGGCGTCGCGTTCTTCACCGAGGCGGTCGGCGCCGGCCCGCGCAAGGACATGGACCTGGCCGGGCTCGCCATGTCCGACGGCTGCGAGCTGACGATCAACCCCACCGGCACCGCGGTCGTCCGCATCTCCGTGCAGACCCAGGGCCAGGGCCACGAGACGACGTTCGCGCAGATCGTCGCCGAGGAGATCGGCATCCATCCCGACGACATCGACGTGATCCACGGCGACACCGACAACACGCCGTACGGACTGGGGACCTACGGCAGCCGCTCGACGCCGGTCTCCGGCGCGGCGGCCGTGCTCGTCGCCCGCAAGCTGCGCGACCGCTGCCGCGAGATCGCCGCCCACCTGCTCGAGGTCTCGCCGGCCGACCTGGACTGGGAGCGCGGCACGTTCTCGGTGCGCGGCGTGCCCGGTGACGTGGCCTCGGTCACCATGCGTCGAGATCGCGGCCGCGGCGTACGGCGATGCCGACCTGCCCGAGGGCCTTGCCGGCGGCCTGGAGGACCACGTCACCTACAGCCCGGAGAACCTCACCTACCCGTTCGGCGCCTACATCTGCGTGGTCGACGTCGACCCCGGCACCGCCGTGGTGAAGGTACGCCGGTTCGTCGCCGTCGACGACTGCGGCACCCGCATCAACGAGATGATCGTCGAGGGCCAGATCCACCGCGGGCTCACCGACGGGGTCGGGATGGCGCTGATGGAGCAGATCGGCTTCGACGAGCACGGCAACTGCCTCAACGCGTCCCTCATGGACTACCTGATCCCCACCGCGCTCGAGGTGCCCGACTGGGAGACCGGTACGACGGTCACGCCGTCGCCGCACCACCCGATCGGCGCCAAGGGCGTGGGCGAGTCCGCGACGGTCGGCTCGCCGCCGGCGGTGGTGAACGCCATCATCGACGCGCTCGAGCCGTACGGTGTGCGGCACGCGGACATGCCGCTGACTCCGTCGCGGGTGTGGGAGGCCATGCAGAAGGGAGGGGCCCCCGTCCCATGAGCAGAGCCCGATGACCCCGACCCAGCTGCGCGCGTTCGCGGCCGTCGTCCGGCTCGGGTCGGTCAAGGCAGCCGCGGCCGAGCTCCTGGTCACCGAGGCCGCCGTCTCGCTGCACGTCGGCCAGCTCCGCAGGGAGCTCGGCGACCAGCTCTTCACCCGGACCTCGGCAGGCCTGGCGTTCACGCCGGGCGGGCTCCGGCTGGCCAGCCGCGCCGTCGAGCTGCTCGGGCTCCAGGACCGCACCGTGCTCGAGGTGCGCGCGGCCGGCGAGGGGCGCCGGCTGCTGCGGCTGGGCACCTCCACCCTCTTCGCCGAGTACGCCGCCCCGGGCCTGATCGGCCTGTTCGCGGAGCGGGCCAAGGACCTCGACGTCGAGCTCAGCACCCACCGCACCACGCGCTTCGAGTCGCTGCTGATGACCCGCACCGTCGACGCCACGATCGGCCCGCGGATCGCGCGGCCGGAGAACACCGTGAGCAGCAAGCTGTTCCTCAACTACCAGGTGGTCGCGGTGGCGAGCCCGGACCATCCGGTGCTCCGGGCGCAGCCGAGCATGAGCATGCTCCGCCAGCAGACCTGGCTGCTCGGACCCTCCGCCGCCGAGGACGCCGGCGTCACCACGGCCCTGCTGCACCGGCTCGGCGTACCCGAGGACCGTCAGCAGATCTTCCAGAGCCACGCCGCCGCCCTGGACGAGACCAAGCGCGGACGCGGGATCTCGCTGACGCTCTCGTTCGCGGTGGCCCAGGACCTCGCCTCCGGCCAGCTCGTGCAGGTGACCGGGCGCAACCTGAGCGCCCAGGGCTCGTGGCACATCTCGACGCTCGGCGGCGGCCAGGCGACGCCGGCAGCCGAGGAGATGACCCGGTTCATCACCACCCCGCGCGCCACCCAGGCGATGCTCCGGGGCCGGGCGGTCGCGCACGGGCGCTTCAAGCCCGCCGTGCACGTCACGCTCTGGAGTTAGAACCGGCTGCACTGACGACTGTTTCATCATGTGAAGGTGTCGAACAACCGCTTCACATGGCGAGCTCACCGTGTGAAGCGGCGGTTCACCTACATCACATGATGAAGCAGTTACAGGTCGGCCGGACGCACTCCCTCGCGGAGCTCGACGTCGTCGAACCACCCGCACCGCACCGGCCGTCCTGGATCGTCGAACCGCCTGACGTACGGCTTGAGGTCGAGGACCGGGGTGCCGTCGACGACGTCGACGCCGCGGAACTCGAGGCCCGCTTCGGACACCGCGACCACCTCCACCAGGCTCAGACCGATCGGGTTCACGCGACGCGGCGATCGGGTGGCGAACACCCCGACCTCGCGGTCCGAGGGCCGCAGCAGGAACGGCACCTGGCGCAGGCCCGGCGGCGAGATGTCGTGCGGCTGGTGCAGCCAGGTGATCAGCCACGCGAAGTCGAAGCCGGCCAGGTCGGTCAGACCCGCGGCGTAGGCCGCTGCGATCTCGACCATCCCGGCGGCGTCCGGGTTGAGCCGGGCCTGGACCGGGGCCTCCTCGGTCCGCCCGTACGCCGACCGGACCACGCCGATCGGCGGCAGCGGGCTGTCGGTGGGCGTGGGAGGTGCAGGAGACATGCCGCCATGCTGCCCGCTCGCGGGCGGTCGGCGCAGGCGGGCGCGAGCGACGTAAGGCATTGCTTAGCCGCAGGTTGTCCGCGAGAGTGACGGCAGTCACAGTGGGGGGTGTGGGTCCGCCGACCCTGGACGGCGGAGAGGGGAAGAGAACAGGTGCCAGTCGAGTCCGACGGTCACAACGAGGGCAACCCGCGCATGTACGAGCTGATCGAGAACGCGCCGAAGACCGGCAAGAGCCCGACGGTCTGGGCGTTCCCGCAGCTCGTCGACTACCTGAAGGTGGCCGGCCAGCCCGTGCAGGGCCCGTGGCCGCCGCACCAGGAGCCGCGCCCCGACCCCACGGCGGTCGACTCGGGACCCGTGGCCGTACCCGACCCCCTGTCCGCGCCGATTCACCGCGCCGCACCGTCGCCGTCCGGTCCCGTCGACGAGCAGGAGTCCTGAGTGTTCCCGCCGCGCTTCCGCTACGAGGCCCCGCGCACCATCGCCGAGGCGACCTCGCTGCTGCACGAGGGCGGCGGTGAGGCCAAGGTGCTGGCCGGCGGCCAGAGCCTGGTGCCGCTGCTCAAGCTGCGCTTCGCCTCCCCCGAGCTGCTGGTCGACATCAACAACCTGCCCGACCTCGCCTACCACCGGGTCGACGACAGCGGCGCGCTGCACGTCGGTGCGCTCTGCCGCCACGCGGACCTCGAGCACTCCACCCTCCTGGCGGAGCGGCAGCCGACGATGATCGCCGCCGCTCCCCTGATCGCCGACCCGATCGTCCGCACCCGCGGCACCCTGGTCGGCTCGTTGTGCCACGCCGACCCGCAGGGCGACTGGGCCGCCGTGATCACCGCGCTGGGTGGCGCAGGTCGTCGCCCAGGGCCCCGGCGGCCGCCGCACGATCGCGATCGGCGACTTCGTCACCGGGCCGTTCCAGAACACCCTGGCTTACGACGAGGTGGCGGTCGAGGCGATCGTCCCGGCCGCGAAGGGCCGGCTCGAGGGCGGCTTCCTCAAGCTCGAGCGCCGGGTCGGTGACTTCGCGACCGCCGGCACCGCCGTGGCCGTCGAGCTCGACGGCGACCGGGTCGTGCGGGCCGGCATCGCGCTCAGCGGCGTCGGCGGCCGGACCATCGACGCCCGCGAGGCCGGCGACTCGCTCGTCGGCCAGGTCCTCGACCAAGCCGCGATCACGCGGGCCGCCGACCTCGCCGCTTCGGTCGCCGAGCCGCAGGTCGGACCACCGCGGCAGCGCCGACTACAAGCGCCACGTGATCCACACCTTCGTGACCCGGATCCTGACCCGGGTCTCCACCACCACGACCAAGGCGGCCTGACGATGACCAGCCTCTTCGAGGAGATCGCCAGCAAGCCCGGCGACGACGTACCGGTACGCCGGGTGACGATCACCGTCAACGGCCGGGTCGCGGACCCTCGACGTCGAGCCGCGGCTGCTGCTGGCCCACCTGCTCCGCCAGGGGCTCCAGCTGACCGGCACCCACACCGGCTGCGACACCACCAACTGCGGCGCCTGCACGGTGCTCTTCGACGGCACGCCGGTCAAGAGCTGCACGATGCTCGCGGTCCAGGCCGACGGCCACGAGGTCCAGACGGTCGAGGGCCTCGGCACCGCCAGCGAGCTCGACCCGGTGCAGGAGGGCTTCACCACCGAGCACGGTCTCCAGTGCGGCTTCTGCACGCCCGGGATGATGATGGCCTCGCGGGCGCTGCTCAACGCCAACCCCGACCCGACCGAGGACGAGGTGCGGTTCGCCCTCTCCGGCAACCTGTGCCGCTGCACCGGCTACCAGAACATCGTCAAGGCGGTGCTGTGGGCGGCGGCGCGCGAGCGCGGCGACGCGCCGGTCGAGGCGGGCACGGACGCCGCGCCCGACACCACCGCCGACGCCCCACGAGCCGCTGCCGCCGACGCCACCCAGGGGGCCTGAGATGACCGTCACCGAGAGCCGGGCGCTCGACGAGATCAAGATCGGCGGGATGGGCGCGAGCCGCCGCCGGGTCGAGGACAACCGCTTCATCCGGGGCCGCGGCCACTACATCGACGACGTCGTGCTGCCGGGCATGCTGCACATGGAGATCCTGCGCAGCCCGCTCGCCCACGCCCGGATCACCAGCATCGACACCAGCAAGGCCTACGAGATCCCCGGCGTCCGGCTGGTGCTCACCGGCGAGATGATGGCGACCCGCAACCTCGCCTGGATGCCGACCCTGAGCTACGACACCCAGGCCGTGCTGGCCACCGACAAGGTCCGGTTCCAGGGCCAGGAGGTCGCCTGCGTCATCGCCGACGACCCCTACATCGCCAAGGACGCCTGCGAGGCGATCGACGTCGAGTACGAGCCGCTCCCTCCGATCGTCAACCCGACCCAGGCCATGGCCGACGGCGCGCCGCTGATCCGCGACGACAAGGAGAACCAGCACGACAACGTCATCTTCGACTGGGAGGTCGGCGACCAGGAGCGCACGGACCGCGCCTTCGCCGAGGCCGACCTGGTCTCGAAGATCTCGCTGCACTACCCGCGGTCGCACCCGTCGCCGCTGGAGTGCTGCGGCTCGCTGGCCGACTTCGACCGCGCCACGGGCAAGCTCACGGTCTACATGACGACGCAGGCGCCGCACATCGTGCGCGCCGCCGTGGCCCTGATCGCGGAGCTTCCCGAGCACCAGATCCGGATCATCTCCCCCGACCTCGGCGGCGGGTTCGGCAACAAGGTGCCGGTCTACCCGGGCTACGTGATGTCGATCCTCGCCTCGATCCTCACCGAGCGCCCGGTGAAGTGGATCGAGGACCGCAGCGGCAACCTGATCTCGACCGGCTTCGCCCGCGACGTCTACCTCGACGGAGAGCTGGCGCTGCGCAAGGACGGCCGGATCCTCGGCGTGCGCATGCACACGACGTCCGACCACGGCGCCTTCTTCTCCGACGCCCAGCCGAGCAAGTTCAAGATCGGCCTGATGCACTCGGCGTTCGCCTGCTACGACATCCCGACGGCACACCTGACCGCCCGCGGGGTCTACACCAACAAGGCACCCGGCGGCGTCGCCTACCGCTGCTCCTTCCGGGTCACCGAGGCGATGTTCTTCCAGGAGCGGATGGTCCAGGCCGCGGCCGACGACCTCGGCATGGACCAGGCGGAGTTCCGCCGCGTCAACTTCGTCCGCGACGACGACTTCCCGCACCGCACGCCGTTCGGCTTCCTCACCGACTCCGGCCAGTACGCCAAGTGCCTGCAGGTCGGGCTCGACGCGATCGGGTACGCCGACTTCCGACAGCAGCAGGAGGAGGCTCGGTCGCGCGGCCGACTGCTCGGCATCGGGATCTCGACCATGACCGAGCCGCTCGGCGCCGGCAACAGCCGTGAGTACGACATCCTGGGCATCAAGATGTTCGACTCCGCCGAGCTGCGGGTGCACATGACCGGCAAGGCGATCCTCCGGACCGGCGCCAAGTCGCAGGGCCAGGGCCACGAGACGACCTGGGGCCAGATCGTCGCCCACGAGCTCGGCATCCCGTCCGAGGACGTCGTCGTCGAGGAGGGCGACACCGACACCGCGCCGTTCGGGATGGGCACCTACGCCTCCCGGAGCACGCCGGTCGCCGGCGCGGCGGTCGCGATGGTGTCGCGCAAGGTCCGGGCGAAGGCGCGCAAGCTCGCGGCCCACCTGCTGGAGGTCTCCGAGGAGGACGTCGAGTGGGAGCTCGGCCGGTTCTACGTGCGGAGCAACCCGGCCCAGGGCGTCACGATCCAGGAGTGCGCGATGGCGGCGTACAGCAACATGCCCGACGGCATGGAGCCCGGCCTGGAGGGCAACGCCTACTACGACCCGCCCAACCTCACCTGGCCGTTCGCCTGCTACATCGCGACCGTCGAGGTCGACCCGATGACCGGCGTCTGGGACGTGCTGCGGTTCGTGGCCGTCGACGACTGCGGCGTCCGGATCAACCCGATGGTGGTCGAGGGCCAGATCATGGGCGGCCTCACCGAGGCCTATGCGATGGCCAGCATGCAGTTCATCACCTTCGACGCGGAGGGCAACTGCGTCGGCTCGAACTTCATGGACTACCTGCTGCCGACCGCGTGGGAGACCCCGGGCTGGGAGCTGCACGAGGTCGTCACGCCCTGCCCGCACCACCCGATCGGCGCCAAGGGCGTCGGCGAGTGCGCCACGGTCGGCGGCCCGGCAGCGTTCGTGAACGCCGTGATCGACGCCGTCAGCCAGGCGGACGGCGCGGACGTCCGCAACATCGACATGCCGATGCTCCCCGACCGGGTGCACGAGGCGCTCACCCAGCGGCACGACGTGTCCGGCGCGCCTCCGGTGAAGACGGACGACTGAGGCCGGGCGAGGACCATGAACACCGAGGGCTGGGACATCGTCGAGCAGGCCGCCGAGCTGGCGCGCCGAGGCGAGGAGTTCGCGCTGGCCACCGTGGTCTGGCGTCAGGCTCCGTCCTCGGGGCAGATGGGCTCCCGCGCGATCATCACCCGCGAGGGCCAGCTCTACGGGTTCATCGGTGGCGCCTGCGCCGAGCCGGTGGTCCTGCGCGAGGCCATCCGCGTGATCGAGAGCCGCGAGCCGCGGCTGCTGTTCCTCGGGACCGCCGACGTGCCGCAGGCCGGCCTGCCCGAGGGGATGTTCTACGTCCCGATGGCGTGCCAGAGCGAGGGCGCCCTGCAGATCTACGTCGAACCCGTCGTACCCGCCCTCGACCTCGTCGTCGTCGGTGGCTCCCCGATGACCCGCACGCTGGCGGAGCTGGCCGGCACCCTCGGCTGGAAGAGCCGAGTGATCGACGCCGGCGACTTCTCCGCCGCCGACGTCACCGAGCGCTCGGTCGTGGTGATCGCCTCGCAGGGCCACGGCGACGAGGACGCCGTACGGCTCGCGGTATCAGCGGCCCCGGCGTTCGTCGGGCTCGTCGCGTCGCGCAAGCGCGGCGAGGCCCTGCTCGCCTACCTCGCCGAACGCGGCGTGCCCCAGCACCTCCTCGACCGGGTCCGGACGCCCGGTCGGCATCGACCTCGGCCGGACCAGCCACCAGGAGATCGCGGTCGCGGTCCTCGCCGAGCTCGTGCAGCGCCGGGCCGCCGGCGAGTTCTCCCAACGCCTCGGTACGCCGCCCGCGAAGGCCGCAGTCGACATCGAGGTGCTCGATCCCGTGTGCGGCATGACCGTGACCGCCGACGAGGCGCACTTCCCGGTCGAGCACGGCGGCACGACGTACTACTTCTGCTGCGCCGGGTGCTCGGAGTCGTTCGCGGCCGAACCGGCGCGCTACCTGAGCGATGCGGAGGCCTGAGGGATGCTGATCAAGAACCAGTTCGACGTGGCGGAGCCGCTGGACAAGGTCTGGGAGTTCTTCGGGAACGTCCCCCAGGTCGCGGCGTGCCTGCCCGGCGCCGAGCTCACCGAGGACCTCGGCGACGAGACCTACGGCGGGACCGTCGGCGTCCGGATGGGCCCGGTCAAGCTGCAGTTCGCCGGCAAGGCCAAGATCCTCGAGCGCGACGACGCGGCCAAGAAGATGGTCATCGACGCGGCCGGCGCCGACCAGAAGGGCCGCGGCCAGGCGGCGATGACGATCACCGCCCAGCTGACGTCGGCCGGGTCCGGCACCAAGGTCAACCTCGACCAGGACCTCCAGCTCTCCGGTGCCGCCGCCCAGTACGGCCGCGGCATGATCCAGGACGTCACCACGGTGCTGATGGGGCAGTTCGCCACCAACATGCAGCAGCGGATCGGTGCGCTGGAGCGTGGCGAGTCGCTCGACGGCGTCGGTACGGCGTCCGCGAGCGGTCTCGCGCTCGGCCTCCAGGCGGCGCGGATGGCCCTGATGCGCGTCTTCCGCCGGTTCTTCCTCCCCTACCAACCAGCCCGAGCTGAGGAGTCGTCATGGCCTTGTGGTGGATCGGCAACATCGTGCTCCTGCTCGTGATCGCGCCGGTGCTCGTCGCCCTGCTCAACCGGGTGCTCGCCGCGCTCGAGCGCATCCGGGGCGCGGCCGACGACATCCTGGTGGGCGGCGTCCAGCTCGCCGGTGAGCTGGACGGCGTACCCGAGGCGCTGGCGACGACCGACCGGACCGTGCACGCCGTGGCCACCGGCGCCGCCCGCTACGGCGGCTCCGTGGCCAAGCTGCTCCCGCCGAAGTGACGACCCGACCGACCTACAGAAGGAGGCGCACCCCATGCCACTCGTTGCCTGGGTGACCATCGTGATCGCAACGGTGATCATCGCCGTCGCCGCGCTCGGTCTGCTGCGCGTGATCTTCCACCTCCGTGCCGTGACCGCCACGCTCGACAGCGTGATCGGCGGCGTGGGTGTGATCGCCGAGCGCACCAGCACCGTGCCCGACGTCCTGCCGTCGGTGAACGCCAGCCTGAAGCCGGTCCGCGACTTCTGCGAGGCGATATGAGCAGCCCGCTCGCCGTCACCGTGCTGGCCTCGTCGGGCTGGACGATCGGCTACGCGATCGGGATCGTCGTCGTCCTCGTGGTCGTCGCGCTCGTCGTGCCGATCCTCGTGCTGGCCGCGCCGGATCGGCCGCCAGGCGGGCGCCATCGACGCCTCGCTCGGCGACTCGGTGCGCCACACCGCGGCGCTGTCGCAGCTGAACACCACCATCGACCACGCGACCGAGATCATCGCCGGGCTGCAGCGCGGCCGCGAGCGGCTGGGAGGCTGAGATGACGGTCCTGTCCCTGCATCCGGTGGTGCCGCTGCTCAGCGACACCGACCGCAACCTGTGGTGGGGCGCCGTCATCGGCGGCTTCGTCGTCGTACTCGCCGTCGCCGCGCTGCTGACCATCCTGGTGCTCGAGGTCCGCACCATCGACCAGCGCGTCGCCGCGGTCAAGGAGACCCTCAAGGCGGCCGAGCACAACACCCAGGACGCCGCCCTGATCGGCGTCACGGCCGGTGGCGTCGAAGCGGTCCTCGCCGAGGGTCTGCAGCATCATCTCTTCCTCGGCCGAGTGCTCGGAAAGGTGCGGTCGTGACCACGCTCGTCGTGCTGTCGGTCGTCGACATCGTGCTGCTGATCGCGGGTCTCGCGATCTACCTGTACATCGTCGGTGCCCAGCTCACCCGGATCGCCACGAACCTCGAGGAGTGCGCCGAGATCGTGCACGCGATCGGCCGCAACGCCGCCCCGATCGTGCAGGACGTGCAGCACATCAACCGCACCGGCGGAGTCGTGGCCGGCGCGCTGCCGTTGCTCTACGGCATGGCCGAGCAGATCGTCACCAGCGTGACGCCACGCGAGCCCCAGCCCGGCGGGCGGCCGCCGGCACGGCCCGCGTCCGGTACCCGGCGTTCGCGGCTGGGCGAGAGCGTCGGCTACCACCCCGACGAGGAGCCCGCGGGCGTCTGACCACTCCCCTCCCTGGGGCCTGTCGCTGACTCTGGGAGTCAGCGCTCCGGTGGCTGGCGGCCCGTGGTCAGCGGACCGGTGGTCGGCGCGGAGTACCCGCCGATCCACTCGTCCTTCCAGGTGCTGTCGAACTGCTGCTCGTTGCAGCCGGGGCGGTAGACCGCGCACAGCTCCTCGGCGATCTGCTTGCGGTGCCCGGCCTGGCCGCCCGGCACCTCGAACCACGCGACGTGCAGCCGCCACTTGCTGCCCGCCCGCTTGACCCAGCACGAGGACCGCGGGTGCCGGAACGGTAGGCGCTCCTGACGGAGGTCCTCGGTGTGGCCGACGTAGATCACGGCGTAGGCCTCGGCGTCCTCGTCGGGCTTGTACATGACGGCGTACACGGCCGGGGCCGCGGGGACCGTCCAGCCGGCGAGCACGCGCGGTCCCTCGAAGGGGTAGCCCGCCAGGGAGCCGAGCCGGATCACGGCCCGTCGTCCTCGTCGTCGTCCTCCGAGAGCGCGCTGATCGCGCTGATCGGCCAGGGCGGCAGCCCGGCCCTGGCCGCCGCAGCCGTGAAGATCGACGCCCCGCGCTCGAGCGCCGCCTCCCGGGTCTCGGCCTCGACCAGCAGCTGCGCGCCGTACGCCGTCTGGCCGATGCCGGAGGCGACCCCACCGGCGGGCGCGACCGCGTCGGCGAGCTCGACGATCTCCTCGCGGCTCAGCTCGCGGTCACCGCTCGCCTGCGCCGACACGCTCCACTGCAACGCCGTCTCCTCTCCTTGCCCGGTCAGCGCATCGTGGCCAGCACCCGGGCGAACTCCGCCAGGCTGGCCAGGTCGTGGCCGGACAGCAGCTCGTCGACGTACGGCTCGGCGACCATCATGCCCAACGTGTCAGGCGTGAAGTCGGTGCGGCCGCCCTTGTGGGGGTTGAGCCAGACGATCCGGTGGCACAGCCGCGAGAGCCGCTGCATCGCCGACTCGAGCAGCTCGGGGTCGCCGCGGTCGAGGCCGTCGGAGCAGATCACCACGATCCCGCCGCGGGTGAGCCCGCGTCGGGCCCAGCGGCGTACGAACTCGTCGAGGCAGACGCCGATCCGCGTCCCGCCCTCCCAGTCGGTCACGGCCGCCGCGGCGCGGTCGAGGGCCAGGTCGGGACGGCGGTGCTCGAGCTCGCGGGTGATCCGGGTCAGCCGGGTGCCGAAGCAGAACACCTCGACCCGGTCGGCGGCACGCGTCGAGGTGTGGGCGAACTGCACGAGGTTGCGTGAGTAGTCGGCCATCGAGCCCGACACGTCGAGGAGCAGGATGAGCCGCCGCGTACGCAGCCGGCGGCGGCGCCGGTGGAGGGCCCCGGGCTCGCCGTGCAGCCGCATCGACTCCCGGACGGTGCGTCGCAGGTCGGGAAGCCGGCCGTGGCGGGTCGGGACCGTCCGCCGGGTACGCCGTCGGGGCGGAGCCAGCTGCATGGTTCGCATGATCCGCCGGAGCGCGGCCAGCTCCTCGGGCGTGCAGGCCGCGAAGCTCTTGGCCTTGACGGTGGACGCCTTCGCAGCGGCGTACCCGAGCTCGGCCTCCTGCTCCTGCTGCTCCTCGCCGAGCCGTTCGGTCTCCGCGATCTCCAGCGTCGCCAGCGCCTCCGCCCGCGCGACGGCCGGGAAGAGCGGAGGCGCCCGGCGCGGAGTCGGGGTCGCCGAGGTAGTAGGCGACGAAGGTCCGGTGGTACGTCGGGACCTGCTCACGCCCGGTGAGCAGCGTGCAGCGCCCGGCCCAGTAGAGGTCGACCAGGTCGGTCAGGTCGACCACGGTCGCGGCCGCGCAGTAGGTCAGCACGTCGCCCGACCCGACCGTCAGCCCGGCACGCCGGAGCGCCGTGGTGAAGCCGACCAGCATCGGCGTGAAGTCCGGACGCCGAGTCGTCACGTGCCGACTCGGCGTGTTCTCGACGCCCTTGTGCGCCGACTCGGCGTGTTCTCGCTGCCCCTTTGCGCCGACTCGGCGGGGGTGACGGGGTCAGGCACCGGAGGCGACCCAGCCGAGGTCGTCGCGCACCTGCTCGAGGTCGTCGCGGTCCTTGATGACGGCACCGAGGGTGTCCGCGGCGACCTCGGGCTCGAGCTCCTCGGCCCCCACGACCTCGAGGGTCTGCACCCAGTCGATGGTCTCGGCGACCCCGGGCGGCTTGGCCAGGTCCATCTCGCGCAGCCGGTGCACCGCCGCGACCGCGGCCTCGGCCAGGCTGCGGGAGACGCCGGGCGCCCGGACCAGGACGATCTCCAGCTCACGCTCGGGCGACGGGAACCCGACCCAGTGGTAGAGGCAGCGACGCTTCAAGGCGTCGTGCAGCTCGCGGGTGCGGTTGCTGGTGAGTACGACGAGTGGCGGCTGCTCGGCGACGATCGTGCCGATCTCGGGGATCGTGATCTGGAAGTCGGAGAGCAGCTCGAGCAGGAAGGCCTCGAACTCGTCGTCGGCCCGGTCGACCTCGTCGACCAGGAGCACCGCGCCGGCGCCGGTCCGCACGGCGTCCAGGAGCGGCCGCTCGAGCAGGAATCGCGGCCCGAACAGCGCGTCGACCGACCCGTCGTCGGCGAGCTGGTGCTCGGACAGGGCGCGGATGGCGAGCATCTGGCGGGCGTAGTCCCACTCGTAGAGCGCCTGGTTGGTGTCGATGCCCTCGTAGCACTGGAGCCGGATCAGGCGCCGGTCGAGCACCTGCGCGAGCGCCTTGGCGATCTCGGTCTTGCCGACCCCGACCTCGCCCTCGAGCAGCACGGGACGCCCCAGGGTGAGGGCCACGTGCACCGTGGTGGCCAGGCCGCGGTCGGCGAGATAGCCGACGTTGCGCAGCGCTTCCGTCAGAGCCGGCACCGAGTCGGGCCGCGTCATCGCGCCCGGCTCATTGGTCGTACTCAATCGCCACGAGGGGTGTCGACCAGGTCGCGGAGGCTGCCGGAGCCCAGCTTGCCCTCGCGGGCGAGGCGCTCGCGCCAGGCCTCCTTCAGGTCGGACCCCGGGGAGCCGAACCCGTCGAAGCGTCACGTCCTTCATGTTGCGGCACGGCGTGACCGGCCCGCACTCCTCGTCGACCTCGGACCGGTCGCGGTCCTCGGCCGACCAGAGCGCGCGCAGGACCTGGACGCCGTCGCTCTGACGTGTCGGTCATCGCGCTCTCCTCTCTGCACGCGGCTCCGTCGCGGGACCCGCTGGCTCCACTGTAGGTCGCGCGGAGCCCGCCCACGACGCGCGCCTAAGGATTCGCTTGCGCATCGAGCCGGTGTACGGCGATGGCCTCGGCCAGCACTGCGGCCGCCACCTCGCCGGGCGTCCGGGCTCCGATGTCGAGACCGGCCGGTCCGTGGATGCGCTCGAGGCCGGTGACGTTGCGGTCGGTCAGCCAGGTCAGCCGGGCCTGCTGGCGGGCCCGCGGCGCGACGACGCCGATGTAGCCCGCCCGCGAGGACAATCCGGCCTCCAGGATCCGGCCGGCCACCTCGTCGTCGTGCCCGGTCACCACGAGCGAGTCGAGCACGGTCAGCCCGACCACCAGGGGGATCGCCGAGCCGGGGTCCGGAGCGCGGTGGATGCGCCAGCCGAGGACGTCGGCCATCCGGGCAACGGCGTCGCCGACCGGGCCCGGGCCGGCAGCGACCAGGGTCGGCACTGGACGCAGCACGGTCACGACCCGGCCGGGCGAGACGTGGGTGGTGCTCCGGCCGCTGGACCAGGCGGCGACCACGTCGGCGTCCTCGGCCTCGACCTGCTCCACCTCCACCAGCCGCGTGGAGACGGCGAGCCCGTCGCCGTCGAGATCGGTGACGAGACAGACCGGCTCCCGGTCCACCAGCCGGTCCCACAGCTCGGGCGGGAGCACGTCGGCCGGCAGGACCAGGCACTGGCCCGAGCCCGTCGCCGTCTCGCCCGCGAGTGCCGCTTCGTACTCCCCGACCTCGACCGGGACGAGCCGGCCGCGTCCGACGGTCGCAGCGCGCTCGACGATCTGGTCGTCGGCGGCTCCGCCCCAGACGTGACCGTTCCGGCCGCCTCCGGGCGTCAGCGCCAGCGCCTCCGAGGGATCGACCGGCGGGCCCTCGCGGGCCACGAGCCAGCCCACGTCCACCCGGGTACCCGACCGGACGCAGGCGGCGACGGTGAGGGCGACGTCGTACATCCTGGGCAGGCTAGCCGGACTCGGCCCGGCACCCCACCGCCACCCAAGCAAACCCTGAGGTCAGGGCTGTCCAAGCCGTGCGACCCCGCGTGACCGGCACCGGGGCACAATCGGGAGTGTGGACGACACGCTGCTGCTGGCCGCCCGGGCCCTCGTGCTCGCCGATCTCCAAGCCCGGCACCGGGCGACCCCCGAGGCTGTCGACGCCCTGGAGGATGCGTGCGCCAACCGGGGCTGGTGGGCCGAGCAGTGGCCCGAGGGCGAGGTGTACGTCGCCGGGCTGGTCGCGCAGGACGTTCAGGACGCCCTCTTCGAGAGCGTCGGGCGCTGGCCGTTGTGCGTGACCTGCGACCCGGAGCGGCCCGAGCACGCGCTCTACATCGAGCCCGACATCGGCGGTCCCGTCGCCGCAGTGGGTGTGCGAGGAGTCGGGCCGGACGATCGCACCCTTGGGCCGGCTCGGCGAGCTCGGCTGACGGCTCGGGGCCGGCTGGTCAGGGGCTGAGCGTCAGCGGGACCCACCAGGTGAACCGCCTGCCGGCGTACGTCGTCCGGGACACCTCGATCACCACGTCGCCGACCAGCCCGCGCCGCGAGTGGCGCAGCACGGGTTCGCCCGGGGCGAGGTCGAGCAGCTCGGCGTCCATCTCGTTCGCGAGGTCGGCCGTGAGCTGGTCCTCGGCCGACGTCGGTCGCAGGCCGCGCGCGGCGAGCATCGAGTAGAGGCTCTCCGGCAGCCCGGTCTGCAGGAAGCCGGGCAGCAGGACCTCGTTGAGGTAGACGTCCTGGACGCACAGCGGTACGTCGTCCAGCCGGCGCCGGCGGCGCCAGTGGATGACCGCGTCGCCCGGGGTGATGCCCATCGCCTTGGCCACGCCGGGGCCGGCCTGGCCGAGCCCGTGCGCCAGCGTCTCGGTGGTGGTCGTCCAGCCCCGCGCTTTCGCGTCCTCGGTGAACGACAGCGGGCGGGTGACCGGGCGGGCGTTCTTGCGGACGAACGTGCCGCGGGCCGGCGCCCGCTCGAGGAGGCCCTCGGCGACGAGGGCGTCGATCGCCTGGCGCACCGTCATCCGCGCGACACCGAAGTGCTGCATCAGGTCGCGCTCCGACGGTGCCGGCGCACCCTCGGGCAGGTCGGCGATCAGGTTGCGGACGTACTCCCGCACCTGGACGTGCTTGAGGGTCGTACCGAGCGGTACGAGCACGTCATCCACGCGCCGGAGTCTAGGGCGTCGAGGGGGTGCGCATGACCGGAATCACGTTGCTGCACCCGTGGAGGATTCGGGCCACGGGACCGCGGATCAGGTGGCGGAGATCGCCGTGAGCACGTCGAGCCGCGCCGCGCGGCGGGCCGGCAGCACGGCCGCGAGCACCCCGATGACGACGGCCAGCCCGAGGAAGACGACCAGCTGGCTCCAGGGGATCGCGATCACGTTGAGGCCCTGGTCGCGCACGGCGTACATCATCGCGATGCCGAAGCCGATGCCGAGCGCGACGCCGAGCACCGCGCCGAGCACGGCCATCACCACCGACTCGAGGGTCACCATCAGCCGGAGCTGCCCCCGCCCGAGCCCGATCGCCCGGAGCAGGCCGATCTCGCGGGTCCGCTCGATGATCGACAGCGCGAGGGTGTTCACGATCCCGAGGATCGCGATCACCAGGGCCAGGCCGAGCAGCGCGTCGACCATCAGCACGAGCTGGTCGATCGGCGCGCGCTGCTGGTCTGCGAACTGCTGCTCGTCCCGCACGGTGACCACAGGCAGCTTCTCGACCTTCTGCTGCAGCGTCGGCAGCAGGTCGCCCGCGCGGGGCGAGGTGAACACGATCAGGAAGTTGTCGCTGTCGGCGAACCCGGCCGCGGTCAGGTTGCGCGCCGCGGTGACGAAGTCGAAGACCAGCGGGGTGTCCTCGTACACGCCGCCGACCCGGAACGCCCGCTCGCCGACCGGGAGCTTGCCGAGAACGACCCTGGACCCGACGCCGAGGTGGTGGTCGGCGGCGTACTTCGCGTTGACGAGCACGGTGCGCCCGTCGAGACCGGCGGTGCCGGAGCTGAGCCGGAGCCCGAACCGGCCGAGCTGCGAGGGCAGGACGCCGGTCACCGAGGAGCGGTCGCCGTCGGCCTCGACGAAGGCGAAGCGCTGCCGCACGACCTGGCTGACGCCGGGCACCCTCGCGATCTTCTGCGCGATCTGCGGGGAGAACGGCTGTCCGAAGGCGCTGCCGACGACGTAGCGGCCGATGAAGTTCTCGTTGATCGTCTTGTCGACGCTGGCCTTGGCGGACGCCCCGATGATCGACATCGTGCACGCCAGCGCCAGCCCGATCATCAGCGCCGACGCGGTGGCCGTCGTACGGCGTGGGTTGCGCAGCGCGTTCTGGCCGGCGAGGTTGCCGACGGCGCGGAAGACCCCGGCATAGGCCCATCGCGCCAGGGAGAGCAGTGGCCGGCAGACCAGCGGCGCAGCGGCCGTGACGCCGAGCAGGACACCGAGGATCCCGCCGCCCACCCAGTAGCCGGAGTGCTGGAGCGACCCGAAGAGGCCCGCGAGCGTCGCCGCCGCCCCGGACACGACGAGGACCAGACCGAGCACGAACCGACGTCGGATCGACGACTCCGGCAGCGCGACGACGTCACCCAGCGCCTGGACCGGCATGATCCGGCCGGAGCGCCGTGCCGGGAGCCAGGCCGCCGCCATCGTCACCACGATGCCCGTCGCGTAGCCCGACACGACCGCGCGCGGGGTGAGGGTGAGGGGCTGGTTGCCCAGGTCGAGACCGACCAGCCCGATCAGCCAGCGGATGGCGTAGGCCAGGCCGACGCCGAGTACGAGCCCGATCGTCGACCCGAGGAGCCCCAGCACGAGCGCCTCGAGCAACACGCTCCGCGACACCTGTCGCCGCGAGGCGCCGAGCGCCCGCAGCAGCGCCAGCTCGCGGCTGCGCTGGGCCACCAGGATCGAGAAGGTGTTGACGATCAGGTAGGCGCCCACGACCAGCGCCACCGCGGCGAAGATCAGCAGGAACGTCTGGAGGAACTTGACCCCCTGCAGCACCTGGCTCGCAGACTCGTCCGCCGCGTCGTCGCCGGTGAGAGCACGGACGCCGGGCGGAAGGTCGCGGGCGACGGCGTCGCGCAGCGTCGTCTGCGACACCCCCGGGTCGGCGGTCACCCAGACGTTCGAGAAGGCGTCCTTGCTCTTGAGGAACAGCTTCTGCGCGGTCGGTACGTCGAAGATCGTCAACGTCGCGCCCGCCAGCGACGTGTTGTCGGCGTACCCCGCGAGACCGACGAGCCGCTCGTTGAGCACGGCCTTCCGCGTCGCGGTCACGATCGGCACCTTCTCGCCGATGAAGTAGCCGGCGTCCTGTGCGGTCGCCTCGTCGAGCACCACCTCGTGCGGGCCGTGCGGTGCGTGACCGGCGACGAGAGTCAGCCCGGGTACGCCGTGTCCCGCGGGCGCGTCGGAGTAGCTGATGCCGTACGTCGGCGCGCCGAGGCCGCCGACGACCTTGTGGTTCTTACCGACCACGAAGACGCCCAGCGCCTGCACGTTGCCGTCGACGCGGGCCGCCCCCGGGACGCTCTCCAAGCGCGTCACGAGCGAGGCCGGCACGGTCCGGGTCGAGGGGTCGCCGTTCAAGGTCGTGCTGCCGGCCGGCCGGACCACCACGTCGCCGACCGAGGAGCCGAAGAGCTTGTTGAAGCCGGCGCTCAGCGCGGCCGAGAAGACGAGCGAGCCGACGACGAAGGCAACGCCGAGGGCGATCGCGAACGTGCTCATCAGCAGGCGCACCTTGCGCGCCAGCAGGCTCCTCCAGACCGCTCGGAGCACGTCAGTCCGCCGGCTCGGCGGCGGCCATCCAGGCGATGATCTGCTCACGCTCGGGGTCGCGCAGCTCGTCGACGATGCGGCCGTCGGACAGGAAGACCACGCGGTCGGTGTACGCCGCCGCGACCGGGTCGTGCGTCACCATGACCACGGTCTGCGCATGGTCGTCGACGCTGCGCCGGAGCAGCTCGAGGATCTCGGCGCCGGAACGGCTGTCGAGGTTGCCGGTCGGCTCGTCGGCGAAGACGATCTGCGGCCGGCCCACCAGGGCCCGGGCCACCGCGACCCGCTGCTGCTGCCCGCCCGAGAGCTCGTGGGGCCGGTGGGTGAGCCGGTCGCGCAGGCCCACGGTGTCGATCACCTCGTCGTACCAGGCGGTGTCGGGCTTGCGTCGCGCGATCGCCTGCGGCAGCCGGATGTTCTCCTCGGCGCTCAGCGTCGGCACCAGGTTGTAGGCCTGGAAGACGAACCCGATCCGGTCACGACGTAGCCGGGTGAGCGCCTTGTCACCCAGGCGCGACAGCTCCTGGTCGCCCACGTGCACGGTGCCCGAGTCGGCGCGGTCGAGCGCGGCCGCGCAGTGCATGAGCGTCGACTTGCCCGAGCCGCTCGGGCCCATGATGGCGGTGAACCGTCCGGCCTCGAGGTCGAGGCTCACACCATCGAGCGCGCGCACCAGCGCATCGCCGGACCCGTAGGTCTTGACCAGGTCGCGGATCCGCGCCGCGGGCTCGCTCACGGGCCCAGCCTGCCAAGGTCCGCCAAGGTCGCGACACCGGGGGCCACCCGGGCCGACCCCCGAGACAACCCGAGTTCAGGGATCGAACACCTGTTCGATCCGGTGGTATTCTCGCGCCATGGACTTCCAGGGCACGCTCTTCGAGCCGGCCGTCGACGCCGCCGGGTTGGGCGGGCTGGAGCCGGCGGAGCGCCACCCGCTGACGCGCGGTGCCTGGGTCGACGTACGCCGCGACTGGGTGTCCGGCGCCGACGAGGTCCTCGAGCGGCTGGTCGCCGACGTCCCCTGGCGCGCCGAGCGCCGGCAGATGTACGACCGGGTGGTCGACGTCCCGCGGCTCGTGCACACCTACGGCGAGGATGAGCCGCTCCCCCATCGGTTGCTCGACCAGGCACGCGAGGCGCTCAGCGCGCACTACCTGCCCGAGCTCGGCGAGCCGTTCGTCACCGCCGGCTGTTGCTTCTACCGCGACGGCCGCGACAGCGTCGCCTGGCACGGCGACACGATCGGGCGCGGTCGCCTGCAGGACACGATGGTCGCGATCGTGTCGTTCGGCGACCCGCGGCGGCTGGCGCTGCGACCGCGCGGCGGCGGCGAGTCCCTGTCGTTCGAGATGGGGCACGGCGACCTGGTGGTGATGGGCGGGTCCTGCCAACGGACGTGGGAGCACGCCGTACCCAAGGTCGCCCATGCCGGGCCGCGGATCTCGGTGCAGTTCCGGCCGCGCGGCGTCTTCTGAGCAGTCGCTCCAGCACGGCACCGTCGGCGCCTGCTCCGGGAGGCCGTCGACGGCCGCACCGGCGAGGACCCGCCGCCAGGATCGCGGCCGTGAGCTAATCCATTCGCGGTCGATATCGGATCCAGGCGGAATGGGTGCCGAGGGCGGGTGGTGGTTTGAATTCGGGTCTTCGATCCGTCGGGTTGAGTCGTATCTGCCAGGGCGAATGGTGGATGACCCTGTGGTGGTGGCCGCATAAGAGGGCGAGATTGTCGAGACTCGTTCTTCCGCCTTTGGCCCAGTGGGTGAGGTGGTGGGCGTGGCACATCAGGGGCGGTCGCCGGCAGGCGGGGAAGGTGCAGTGTCGGTCGCGCAGGATCAGGGCGGTCCAGATCGTGGTGGTGACCGGGCGGCGGAGGCGGCCGACGTCGAGGACCTCACCGTGGCTGCCGAGGACGGCGGGGATGATCTCGGCGTCACAGGCGAGGCGGCGGAGGGTGTCGGGGGGTAGGTCGGTGCCGTCGGCGGCGGTCCCGATGCCGGCTGCATCGAGGTCGGCCTTCAGGGTGGCGTGGTCGAGGGTGACCAGGAGCCGGGCGGGGGTGCCGTGGGTCTCCGGCGGCAGGTGGGTGTCGAGTGCGTGCTGGGCGGTAGCGATCAGGGCGTCCCAGAACCGGGCGCCGTGGTCGCGGCGGTCGAGGCGCTCCTGCCCGGCCCCCGTCGGTCTCTGGGTCGGCCTCCGGGTCTGGGGCTGGCTCCGGGCAGGTCAGCGGCAGGAGCGCGGCCAGGAGGAGGGCGCCGTCCTCGGCCGACCCGCGGCCCTTCGGACCCGGACGCCGCCGGCCCGGTCCGTGGCTGATGGAGAGGTAGCGGTTGCAGGTGCGCGGCGCGTTCCTCGCGTGACAGGGCGGCTTCGAGCCGGCGGTCGATGGTGTCGGGGTCGACCACCTCGATCAGGTGCCGCCCGGCCCGGGCGAGCTCGGTGGCGTCGAGGTGGCCGGCCTGGCGGACCAGGACCTTCTCCCCGCGGCGCCGGACCAGGTCACCGGGCGGCAGGTCCGCCACGGCTCGGACGATGAGGTCGGCCTGCCCGGGCGACACCGTCCCCTCAACCAGTCCCTGCATGGTCCGGGCCAACGGTCCGGTCAACGCCCTGGCCCGGACCACCCGGCGTTTGCCCTCGCCGCGGGAGAGTCCGCCGGTGTGAGTGAGCCAGTCACCTGTCGACCCGTAGTGCAACCGCTCCTTCGCCAGATCCCGGGCGTCGGCCTCCGCGACCGCCCCGGCCTCGACCGCCGCCAACGCCGCGGTGAGGTGCTGGACCCGGCCGACCACGTCGACCAGCTCGTCGTCCGACCTCGCCGACCACAGCACCTCCGCCAGCCCGCGCACCGCCGCGACCGCGTCGGCCAGCACCGCTGCGGGTGACTGGCCGGGAGCCTCGGCGGTGATCGACATGGGGATATCGAATCAGCGAGCACCGACATTCCAGCCGATATCCACAGGGTTTATCCCAGAATCCGAGATCATCCACAGAAAATAGTCATCCGGGCTCGATCTCATGCGAAGAAGAAAAAGCCGCAACCCACACGAGTACCTCAAACAACGCTGCACCTGCAAACGAACGTCCGGAGGTACCGCAACCAACAACGAACCGCCACCACACTCTTCGTTCCTCACAACCGCAACCCAAGACCACCGCAACGCGCCGGCCTGATCTACGGTCCGAAAACGGGGTGCGAGTGTCGGTGGTCGCTGGTTGGCTCGAGGGCGATGTCCGAGAACGCACCAGCCCGCCCGACCACCCTCGCGTCGTTCTGGCACGACCTGCCCCGCGAAGGGAAGCTGCTGCTGTCCGTCGTGGCGTTCGAGTTCCTCGGCACCGGGCTGGTGCTCCCGTTCCTGGTGGTCTACCTCCACGAGATCCGCGGCTTCGCCCTCAGCGACGTCGGTTGGCTGATCGGCCTCGGCCCGCTGATCGGGCTCCTCGTGGTCGGGCCGGGAGGCACCGTCATCGACAAGTACGGCGCTCGCGTCGTCGTCATCGGGTCGCTCTCGTTCCTGATCGCGGCCGACGTGGTGCTGGCGTTCGCCGACAGAATCGGGCTGGCGATGATCGCGATCATGCTGCAGGGCGCGGCGTTCGGCGTGTCCTGGCCCGCCTCGCAGAGCCTCATCGCCGCCGCCGTCCCCACCGAGCTGCGGCAGCGCTACTTCGGGGTCAACTTCACGCTGCTGAACCTCGGCATCGGGATCGGCGGCATCATCGGCGGCCTCTTCGTCGACGTCGAACGACCGGTCACCTTCCAGCTGATCTACCTGGCCGACGCGGTGACCTTCCTGCCCGTCCTGTACTTGTTGCTCGTCCCCCTGCGCCACTTGGCCGGACGCCCGGTCCACCACGGCGACGAGCAGCCGCCGCCGTCCGAGTCCTACCTCGAGGTCGTGCGCAGGCCGGCGGTGGCGTGGATGATGCTGCTGAGCTTCGTCTCGTCGTACGTCGGCTACTCCCAGCTCAACGCCGGTCTCCAGGCGTTCGCCCGCGACGTCGGGCGGATCTCGACGCAGGGCCTGGGCTTCGCCTACGCGTGCAACACGTTGGTGATCGTCGTCCTCCAGCTGGTCGTGCTGCGCAGGATCGAGGGTCGCCGACGCACCCGCGTGATCTGCGTGATGTCGCTGATCTGGTCGGTGTCGTGGGTGCTCCTGGGCCTGTCCGGGCTCGTCCCCGGGACGCTCGGCGCCACGTTGCTCGTCGCGGCGTGTGCTTCGGTCTTCGCCCTCGGCGAGACCCTCATGCAGCCGACGATCCCGGCCCTGGTCAACGACCTGGCACCGAACCACCTCCGTGGGCGCTACAACGCCCTCAGCTCGGGGGCCTTCTCGCTGGCCGCGATCGTCGCGCCGGCGATCGCCGGCTGGCTGATCGGCCACGCCGCCGGTGGCCTCTACATCGCCCAGCTGGTCATCGGCTGTGCCGCGATCATCTGGGTCGCCATGCGGCTCGAGGCGAGCCTGCCTCCCGGCGTGAACGGCGTCCCGGCACCGGAGCCGGAGGAGGCGGCCGTCAGCGGGTGACGATCCAGACGATCACGCCGATGACCACCACCCCCGCCAGGGCCTGCTTCCAGTAGGACTTGACCAGGACCGGCAGCACCGTCGTACCCAGGTTGAGCGCGTCGTCCGAGCCACGCGTCGCCGCAGGCGCTGCCTTGCGTGCGCCCGGGGCAGCGGCCGCCGGCGCGGTCGCCGCCTCCGCAGCGGCCGCCTCCGTGGCGGGCGTCGCCAGAGCGGCAGTCGGCTCCTCGGCCGGTGTGGCGGGTGCATCGGCAGCCGCAGCCGCTGCCGGAGCCGCGTCCTCGGCCGGGAGGGCGGCCGTCGCCTCGGCGGCGGGAGCCGTCGAGCCATCTCCCTCGCCCATCCGTTGCTCCAGGCAGCTCACGAACTGACCCAGCAGCTTGTCGGAGACGTCCTGCATGACGCCGCGGCCGAACTGGGCCGGCTTGCCGGTGATGGCGAGGTCGGTGTGCACCCTGACGTCGGTCGAGTCGCCCGCCGAGCCGTCCATCGACAGGGTGACCGTGGCCCCGGCCGTACCGTTGCCGCGCTTGTCCTTGCCCTTGGCGTCCACGACGAAGCGATAGGCGGTCTCGTCCTTCTCGGTGAAGGTGCCGGTTCCGTTGTAGACCAGCGCGATCGGACCGAGCTTCACCTTGACCGAGCCGGCGAACGTCGCGCCCTCGGTGCTGGTGACCTGGGCACCCGGGAAGCACTCCGCGACCGAGGCGATGTCCTGGAAGTGGTCCCACGCCTCCTGGACGGGCACCGGGACGGTGAATTCGTGTGTCAGCTCCACGAGCGATGTCTCCTCAAGGTGGTGGCTCAGTGACAAGCCAGGGAGCCTAGCCCCCGGACGTTCGTCGTCCGGAGGTTCGGCTCAGCCTCGGCTGGTAGCGCCTTAGGCCCCGGCCGCCTTCAGCACCGCACGGCGCGTGAGCACCGTCGCGAGGTGCTTGCGGTAGTCGGAGTCGCCGTTCAGGTCGCTCGGCGGGTTGGTGCCGTCGGCCGCCTGGTCGGCAGCCGCGCGTACGCCGTCCTCGGTGGCCGCGACGCCCGCCAGGGCCGCCTCGGTCGCCGAGGCCCGGAGCGCCGTCGAGCCCATGTTGGTGAGCCCGATCTTCGCCTCGCTGATCGTCCCGCCGTCGGCCTTCACCGTGACGGCGACCGCGACGATCGGCCACTGGTGGGCCACCCGGACGAACTTCTCGTAGTGGGCGCCCCAGCCGGTGTGCTTCGGGACCCGGATCTCGGTGAGGATCTCGTCCTCGCCGATCGCGGTCTCGAAGAGGTCGACGAAGAAGTCGTCGGCCGCGACGGTCCGGGTGCCACCGGAGCCGGCGATCACGAACTCCGCGCCCAGTGCGAGCGCGGCGGCACCCATGTCGCCGGCCGGGTCGGCGTGTGCCAGCGCCCCGCCGAAGGTGCCCCGGTGCCGGATCTGGTTGTCCGCCACCTCCGCCGCCGCCTTCGACAGCAGGAGCACGTGCTGCTGGACCAGGTCGTTGGTGACGACCTCGGAGTGCGTCGTCAGTGCCCCGATGACGACCGCGTCACCGTCGTCGCGGATGCCACGCAGGCTGTCGATGCGGCCGATGTCGATCACGACCTCGGGTGCGTTCAGCCGCATCCGGAGCACCGGCAGGAGGCTCTGGCCGCCGGCCATGATCTTGGCGTCGTCGCCGTGCTCCGCGAGTGCGCTGAGCGCGTCCTCGACACTCGTCGGTGCGAGGTAGTCGAACTTGGCCGGGATCATGCGCCCGCTCCTTCCGTACTGGACTGACCGGGTTCGGAAGCATCGAAGTGCGGCATCGCCGCGGCCTCCGTCGCCCCGCCCTTGGCTGACGCGGTGTTGATGGCCTTCCACACCCGCTCGGGTGTGCACGGCATGGTGATGTCGTTGACACCGAGGTGCCGGATGGCGTCGACCACCGCGTTCACCACGGCCGGGGTCGAGGCGATCGTGCCCGCCTCGCCGACGCCCTTGGTGCCGAGCGTGTTCGTGGTCGACGGGCTGGTCGTGTGGTCGATGTCGAAGGAGATCGTGTCGGCCGACGTCGGCAGCAGGTAGTCGACGAAGGAGCCGCTCACCAGCGTCCCGGCGTCGTCGTAGATCGCTTCCTCCCACAACGCCTGCGCGATGCCCTGGACGAGACCGCCGTGCACCTGCCCGCTCACGATGAGCGGGTTGATGATGTTGCCGATGTCGTCGCAGCAGACGTACTTGCGCATCGTCACCTGGCCGGTCTCGGTGTCGACCTCCATCGCGCACAGGTGCGTCCCGTGCGGGAAGTTGAAGTTGACGGGGTCGTACGTCGCCTCGGCGTCGATGTTCGGCTCGATCCCCTCCGGGTAGTTGTGCGCCGCGAACGTCGCCAGGGCGATGTCGGCGATGCCCAGCCCCTGGTCGGTGCCGCGGACCGAGAACCGGCCGGCGGAGAACTCGATGTCGTCGACGCTCGCCTCCAGCAGGTGGGCCGCGATCGGCGTGGCCTTCGCGATCACCTTGTCGACCGCCTTGACCAACGCCTCGCCACCGACCACGAGGGAACGGGAGCCGTAGGTGTCGAGGCCCTTGTGGGAGACGGCGGTGTCGCCGTGCAGCACCTCCACGTCCTCGAACGGCACGCCGAGCCGGTCGGCCACGATCTGGCTGAACGCCGTCTCGTGTCCCTGGCCGTGGGCGCTGGAGCCCGTGACGACCTCCACCTTGCCCGTAGCCAGCATCCGCACGCTCGCGTGCTCCCAGCCGCCGGCGCCGTAGTCGAGGCTGCCGAGCACCCGGCTGGGGGCCAGCCCGCACATCTCTGTGAAGGTCGAGATCCCGATCCCCAGCTGCACCCGGTCGCCCGCCTCGCGGCGCCGTTTCTGCTCGGCGCGGAGGTCGTCGTACCCGAACATCTCCTTGGCCCGCGCCGTGGCGGCCTCGTAGTTCCCGGAGTCGTAGGTCAGGCCGGCGACGGTGGTGAACGGGAACTCCTCGTGCTTGATCCAGTTCTTCTCCCGGATCGCGAGGGGGTCGACGCCCACCTCGACGGCCAGCTCGTCCATGATCCGCTCGATGGCGTACGTCGCCTCGGGCCGGCCGGCGCCGCGGTAGGCGTCGGTCCAGGCCTTGTTGGTGAGCACCGTCTGGCACGCGAAGCGGTACGCAGGGAACTTGTAGATGGCGTTGAACATGAAGGCGCCGAGCACCGGCACCCCACCACCGACGATCGCGACGTAGGCACCGAGGTCGGCGAGCAGGTCGACCTTGAAACCGGTGACCGTGCCGTCCTTCTCAGCCGCCAGCGTCAGCTTCTGCCACTGGTCACGGCCGTGGTGGGCCACCATGAGGGACTCACTGCGGGTCTCGGTGTACTTGACGGGCCGGCTCAGCCGGCGGGCGACCGCCCAGGCGATCCACTCCTCGGGCGTGACCTGGAGCTTGCCGCCGAAACCGCCGCCGACGTCGGGCGCGATCACCCGGATCTTCGACTCGGAGACACCCGTGGTGGCCGCGAGCGCGAAGCGCAGGATGTGGGGGATCTGGGTCGCGGACCACATCGTCAGCTGCTCGCCGGTCGGGTCGACCACGACCGAGCGGGGCTCCATGAACGCCGGGATCAGCCGCTGCTGGCGGTACTCCCGCTCGATCACGATCCCGTCGGTGCGCGCCTTCTCGATGGCTTCCTCGACGTTGCCGCCGGTCCCGGCCTCGCCGGAGTCGAACACCCACAGAGCCGACTTGTTGGTGCCGAGGTCGGGGTGCGCGAGCGCGCCGCCGTTGTCGGCCGCCTCCGCTGCCGCCTTGAGCTCGAGCGCCGCCGGTAGCTCGTCGTACTCCACGTCGACGAGCTCGGCCGCGTCACGGGCCTCGGCAGCGGTACGGGCCACGACCACCGCGACGATCTCTCCGGCGAACACCACCCGGTCACTGGGCATCGGCGAGTGGGCGGGGGTCACCTGGTCGGGCGTGATCGGCCACGCGTTGATGCACACGCCCAGCTCCTCGCCGAAGTCGGCGCCGCTGAGCACGGCCACGACGTTCGGAGAGGACGCCGCCGCCGAGGTGTCGACGGAGACGATCGTGGCGTGGGCGAACGGGCTGCGCACCATGGCGAGATGCAGCATCCCGGGCAGGGTCAGGTTGTCGGTCCAGCGCGTGCGGCCAGTGATCAGCCGCTGGTCCTCCTTGCGGCGACGGTCGTTGCCGATCTCGGGCTTGGCGGGGGCGTCGGCGGTGGCGGTCACTGGACACCCGCCTTCTCGCCGGAGTGCTCGGCGGCGTGCAGGACGCTCTTGACGATGTTGTGGTACCCGGTACAGCGGCAGAGGTTGCCCTCCAGCCCGACCCGGACCTCTTCCTCGGTCGGGTGCGGGTTCTCGTTGAGCAGGTCGACCGACTGCATGATCATCCCCGGAGTGCAGAACCCGCACTGGAGACCGTGGCACTCACGGAACGCCTCCTGCACCGGGTGCAGCTCGCCGTCGTGCGCCAGGCCCTCGATGGTGGTCACCTCATGGCCGTCGGCCTGGACCGCGAGGACGTTGCAGCTCTTCACGCTGCGGCCGTCGAGGTGGACGGTGCACGCTCCGCAGTTGCTGGTGTCACACCCGATCACGGTGCCGGTCTTCCCGAGCTTCTCGCGGAGGTACTGCACCAGAAGCATCCGGGGCTCGACGTCGTCGGACACCTGAGCCCCGTCGACGGTGAGACTGATCTTGGTCATCGAAACGCCTGCCTTTCGCGCACAGCGGCTCTGTGGTGTGCGTCACGCTAGGGCCCCGGCGGTTGGCGAAAGGTTGCCCGATCAGCGGCAGGGTCAGCGGCAGCGTCCGTGGGCGTCGTAGAAGCCCGGCCCGTCGAGACCCGGGCCGGTCAGCTGGGGCCGGTTGGCGCCGCCCCCCGGCCGGTAGACCGTGTCGAACCACTGGGTGAAGAAGTCCCCCAACCGAGCCCGGCAGGCATGGCTGTGCCTCGGCAGGAAGCGAGCGAACTCGGCCTCGAGCCGCGGTTCGGTGATGCTGGCACCGCCGTAGTCGCGCTGGATCCGCCCTAGGGCCCGCACGAACCGGTCCTGACCGAGGATCTCCCGCAGCGCGAGGTAAGCCGTGCCCGGCCGGGTGTACGTCGTACTCGTGGCGAACAGTCGCGCGGGTGTGGGGTCGGACGGTGCGGCTGTCCAGAGGCTGCCGGTGTTGGCGTAGTTGGCGTTGAACCGGTCGACCAGGCTCTTCTCGAACGCCGCGTCCCCGGCCGGCGTACCTGCTCCGCCCGCTGCGGTCTGGGCCCTGCGTGCGGTGAAGAGGTACTCCCCGAGGGTGGCCATGCCCTCCTTGAAGAAGGTCAGGTTGAAGTTCCCCTCGGAGACGTTGTCGCCCCACCACTGGTGCATGTTCTCGTGGTTGAAGGTCTGCAGCCCGATCCGCCCGCCGGCGAACGTGATCATGGTCTGCATCTCCTCCTCGAAGCTGGCCGCCGGGACGCCCACGAGCACGCCGTCGGTGCGGAACGGGAACCGCCCGTTGAACCCGCTCTGGAACTCGGTGATGTCCTGCTGCTGGTTCATCACCTCGAGGTTGCTCGCCTTCTGCGCGGGGCTGAGCGAGCTGCCCTGGGCCTCGTAGTAGCGGATCCCGTCGGAGCCGAGCCGCGAGGTGAGGTCGAAGCCGCCGACGCTGTTCTCCACCAGGTAGCTGGCCACCGGCGCACCCGAGCGCCAGTGGAACGTCGTCGAGCCGCCCGGGAAGGCGCCGTCCGGCGGGTTCGACACCGTGGAGAGCAGCTCGCCGTTCGCGATCGCCGTACGGCCGGCGTTCACGGTGTCGTAGAAGTCGTACGTCGGCTTGGCACTCGGGTGGTTGTTCAGCGGGATCCAGTCCTCGGTGCCGACCGGCTCCGTCGTCACGAACCCGCCGTCGCCGGCCGGTCTGTCGGAGCGGAACCAGCCCTCGGTGGAGCCGTCGCCGTCGAGATGGACGCCCGGCCGGCCGGTGTAGGCCACCGACACCCGGAAGACCTCGCCGGCGCCCAGCGGTCGCGGCGGCGTGATCACGAGCTTGTTGGCGGGGCAGGGCTCGCCGTTCTGCGCGTTGACGTCGTCACCGGTGACCTGCGGAGAGCACGCCGGCGGGAACGGGTTGGCGTCCGGACCTCCGACCGGCGTGACCTGCGACGCCTGGTGCGCCAGCGGGTTCGGGTCGTCCTGGCCGCGGGGGTCGCCGGGATAGGTCGGCTGCACGAAGCGCCACGAGGCGGGTCGGCCGTTCACGGTGACCGACCCGACCGTGAGGTCCGGACCGTCGGCGCCGAGCACGGAGGTGCGCTCGAAGTCGAGGCTGAAGTCGGTCAGGCACTGGGTCGCCCGGTCGGTGAGGACGACGTGGTTGCCGGGCAGGAACCGGTCGGACGGGGCGTCGTACACGAGGTGCACGTCGGTGTGGAGGCTCGTGTAGCCGCCGTTGCCCATGTCGGGATAGACGTGGTCACCGAGGTGCGACAGGGTGCGCGCTCCCGACGAGCAGCGGTGGTGACCGTGGTGGCCGCCGTGATCGGGGCGTGCCGTGGCTGCTGCGACCGAGGACGTCAGCAGGAGCGTCGAGACCGAGACCAGTGCGAGGCGACGGAGCATGCGCGTTTTCCCTCCCGAGAAGCACCTCGCACCACAGGTTGCAGAGGCGCGCAGGTCCTTCGCACGCTAATCCCGCCGCCGTGCCGCGCACAAGACCGACGCGGACCGTCGCTCCCTCAGCCTCCGGCGACGGCCAGGCGACCCTTGAGCAGGGGCTTGGCGGGGTGGGGCCGGTCGCCGAGGGCGGCGAGGCAGACCTCGAGCACCTCGGTGTCGTACGGCGCGAGCTCGCTGTAGCGGATGACCGCGTGCGGCTCGGGGTTGGCCAGCAGCGCCTCGCGCATGGCGACGGCGACGTACTCCCCCAGCTCGACCAGGGCGGGTGACTCGGTGCCCGGCAGCAGGTCGCCGCCATAGCTCGTGATCGCGGCGGCCGCGTCACCGCGCCGGAGCGCGTCGAGCACGTCGTCGATGTCGGTCGCGACCGGCAGGGTGAGGCGGTAGGGACGGGAGGCCAGCTGACCGCCGAGCGCGGCGCGCAGGTGGGAGACCTCGGCCTTGAGCGTCGAGAGGGTGACCGCCTGGTCGCCGTAGACCAGCGCGTGGAGGCGGTCGAGCGAGAGGCCGTCGGGGTGCAGCGCGAGGATCGCCAGGATCTCGGTCTGCCGGCGGTTGAGCAGCAGTCTGCTGCCGTCGAGGGTCGCCTCGGCGTTGCCGAGGAGCCGGAGCTGGAGGCCGGTCGGGCCGTCGGCCTCGGCCAGCACCGGGTGCATCGCCGACAGCGGCATGGCGGTCTCGATCAGCCGGGCGAGCACCCGCGCAGTCGCCAGGCCGATCGGGTGGGTGCGCTCCCAGGTCGTGGACAGGTCGATCACGCCGAGCTGGGTGCCGGTGACCGGGTCGTGCACCGGGGCCGCCCAGCAGACCCAGTTGTGCACGATCGGTGCGTAGTGCTCGGCGCTGAACACCATGCTCGGACGGGCCAGCCGGTTGGCCAGGTCGAGCGCGTTCGTGCCGACCGACTCGTCGTCCCAGCGGGCGGCGGGGACGAAGTTCACCGACTCGGCCTTGCGGCGCATGACCCGCCCGCCGTACGTCCAGAGGATGCGGGTCTGTGCGTCGGTCACGGCGAGGACCAGGTCGCCGTCCTGCGCCGTACGGCGGAGCTCGTCCTCGACGCGGGAGACGGCCTCCTGCAGGGGCGAGTCACGCCAGAAGTCACGGGCCTCGGCCTCGTCGTCGAGCGGGGCCTCGGCGACGTCGCGCGAGACCCGGGGTTGCGAGCGCTGCCAGCTGCGCAGGATCTCGGGGCGGACCAGCGCCTCCGCATCGTCACCGTGCTCGACGAAGGCCGTCCAGGCGCGCAGGGAATCGAGCCGGCGGCCCTGCAGATCGCGCGTGGTGCTCATGGAGGTCCTGACGTCGTGGAGTGACGTCGGTCACGGTAGCGCGGCGACCAGGTTCCTCACACCGGCGACCCATCAGCCTGCGCCCCCGTCGTGGCCCCAGTCATGGCCTCAGTCGTGGTGGATGCGTCCGTCGCGGACGGCGAGCCGGTGGCCGGAACCGCCCCAGCGCCCCGCGATGATCTCGGCGGCGATCGAGATCGCGGTCTCCTCCGGGGTGCGCGCACCGAGGTCGAGGCCGATCGGGCTCGACAGCCGGGCCAGCTCCTCCTCGGTCATCCCGACCTCGCGCAGCCGCGCCTCGCGGTCCTCGTGGGTACGTCGCGAGCCCATCGCGCCGACGTACGCGACCTCGGGCAGGCGCAGCGCCACCTCGAGCAGCGGGATGTCGAACTTCGGGTCGTGGGTGAGCACCGTGATCACGGTGCGGCCGTCGACCGCCCCCGAGTCACGCAGCTTCTCCAGGAACCGGTGGGGCCACTCGACGACGACCTCGTCGGCCTCGGGGAACCGGGTGTTGGTCGCGAACACCGGCCGGGCGTCGCAGACCGTCACGTGGTAGCCCAGGAAGCTGCCGACCCGGGCCACCGCGGCCGCGAAGTCGATCGCGCCGAAGACCAGCATCAGCGGCTTGGGGGCGAAGGACCACACGAAGACCCGCATCCCCTCGCCGCGGCGCTCGCCGTCCGGTCCGTAGGTCAAGGTGGCGTTGGTGCCGCTGGCCAGCAGGCCCATCGCGTCGTCGTGTACGGCGTCGTTCGCCCTGGTCGAGCCGAGCGAGCCGGTGACCGGCTGGTCGGGGTGGACCACCACACGCCGGCCGAGCCAGGCGGGGTCGGGGTGCTCGATCACGGTGGCGACCGCGACGGGCCGGCCGGCCTCGAGGTCGGCTGCGAGGTCCTCGAGCTCGGGGAAGGTCGTGCGCGAGACCTTCTCGACGTACACGTCGAGGATGCCGCCGCAGGTCAGGCCCACTGCGAACGCGTCGTCGTCGGAGATGCCGTAGCGCTGCAGGATGGGCTGGCCGCTCTCGACGACCTCCTGGCCGAGGTCGTAGACCGCGCCCTCGACGCAGCCGCCCGACACCGAGCCGACGGCTGTCCCGTCGGGGCCGACCAGCATCGAGGCGCCCGGCGGGCGGGGGGCGGAGCGGAAGGTCGCGACGACGGTGCCGACGCCCACCTCCTCGCCGGCCCGCCACCACTCCAGCAGCTCCGGCAGTACCTCACGCATCCGCGATCACCTCGACCAGCTCGGCGTACGTCGCGAGCGAGTGCCCGGCGACGAAGTCGTCCAGATAGGGGAGCGCTGCGACCACACCTTGCTGGACGGCCTCGTAGCCGTCCTTGCCGCGGTGCGGGTTGACCCAGACCACGCGGTGCGCGATGCGCCGCAGCCGGGCCATCTGCTCGCCGAGCAGCGCGGCGTCGCCTCGTTCCCATCCATCGCTGAACACAACCACGACCGCCCCCCTTGCCATTCCGCGCTGTCCCCAGCGGTCGAGGAAGAACCGCAGCGTCTCGCCGAGCCGGGTGCCGCCGGACCAGTCCGGGACGGTCTCGCCGGCCGAGACCAGGGCCCGCTCGGTGTCGCGGATCCGCATCGCGCGGGTGACGTGGGTGACCCGGGTGCCGATCGTGAAGGTCTCGACGGTGGGGATGCCCTGGGTCAGCCGGTGGGCCAGGCGCAGCAGTGCATCGGCGTACGAGCTCATCGAACCGCTGACGTCGACGAGCAGCACGACCCGGCGCGGACGGTGCGCCCGCCGCCGCCACTCGATGACGGAGGGCTCGCCGAGCCGGCGCAGGCTGGCGCGCAGGGTGCGGGAGGCGTCCACCTGGCCGCGGTGCCAGCGCTGGTGTCGCGCCGTACGACGGGTGGGTGCGCGCGGTCGGAGGGTGGCGAACATGCCCGCGAGACGTTGCTTCTCACCCGCCGACATCGAGGCGACGTCGCGGTGGCGCAGCACCTCGGCGGCGCTCGCGGCGGCGCGGACGACCTCGTCCACCTGGTCGGACTCGCCCGTCTCCGCGTCCTCGAAGGGGAGCGGCGAGACGCTCGGTTCGGTGACCGTGGCCGGACGTACGCGTGGGAGCCCGTCGCGGGCATTGAAGAACGCCTCGAAGATCTGGTCGAAACGCGCGAGGTCGTCGGGGCTCGCACAGAGCGTGGCGCGGCCGGCGGTCCGGACGGCCACCGGGTCCTCGGCGCCGAGCGTGGCCGTGGCGGCCAGGAAGTCCTGGGTGCGGTCCTGGGTCACCGGCACTCCGCCGGCCCGGAGGGCACGGGCGAAGGCGAGCAGGATCTCGTCGCCGCCCCGGGCGACCGGCTCGCTCATGAACGGAGGAGCTGGTCCAGCGCGTGTTTCACGCGGTCGGAGTCCTCGCGGTACTTCACCAGCGCTCCGAGCGTGCTGGCCGCCGTCTCGAGGTCGAGCTCGGCCGTGCCGAGGTGGTGCAGCGCGCGAGCCCAGTCGATCGTCTCGGCGACTCCGGGCGGCTTCTGCAGGTCGCGGCCGCGGAGCTGCTGGACGACGCCGACCACCTGCCGGGCCAGCGCGTCGGAGACCTCGGGCGCGCGGGACCGCACGATCTGCAGCTCGCGCTCGAGGCCGGGGTGCTCGATCCAGTGGTAGAGGCAGCGGCGCTTGAGCGCGTCGTGGAGCTCACGGGTGCGGTTGGAGGTGAGGACGACGATCGGCGGGGTCGCGGCCTTGACCGTGCCGAGCTCGGGGATCGACACCTGCCAGGTCGAGAGCACCTCGAGCAGGAAGGCCTCGAACTCGTCGTCGGCGCGGTCGACCTCGTCGACGAGCAGCAGGGCCGGGCTCTGCTGGAGCGCCGCCAGCACCGGTCGCGCGAGCAGGAACCGCTCGTCGTACAGGCTCTTCTCGGCCTCCTCGACGTCGGCACCGCCACCGGCCTCGAGCGCTCGGAGGTGGAGGATCTGGCGCGGGAAGTCCCAGTCGTAGAGCGCCTGGGTCGCGTCGATGCCCTCGTAGCACTGCAGGCGCACGAGCGGCAGGTCGAGGCCCTCGGCCAGCGCCTCGGCGAGCGCGGTCTTGCCGGTGCCGGGCTCTCCCTCGAGCAGCAGGGGACGCTGCATGGCCAGCGTCAGGTAGGTGACCGTGGCGAGCTCGTCGTCGCAGAGGTAACCGGTCCGCCCGAGCAGGGCGGACACGTCGGCTGCAGAGGACGGCTCCATGTCGTCCAGGCTACTGGCGGGCCCGTTGGCCGATGGTTGGATCGGCGTCCTTCCCGGGTACCGGTCGGGCGCTCACGTCCGGGAGTCGACGTCCTGGCCGGTGGCGAGGTCGGCACACTCGACGAGGGTGACCTCGTGGGCGGCCAGGTAGTCGCGTGCCCCACGGTCGCCGCGGGCGGTCTCGGCCACGCCCACCCAGTGGTCGCGGCCGAGGAGCACCGGGTGCCCCGGCTTCCCGTCGTACGACGCTCGGGCCAGCGTCGCCGGCCCGTCGCCGGCCGCCACCACACGGGCGACCACCGCCGGGACCAGGTCGGGAAGGTCGACCAGGGAGACCACGACTGCTGGGTCGGACGAGTCGGCCAGTGAGCGCAGCCCGGCCCGGAGCGAGGCACCCATGCCCTCGGCCCAGTCCTCGGCGACCACGACCCGAGACGGCACGGTCGTCGACGCGAGGAGCGCCTGGCTCTCCACCGTCTCGGCCCCGAGTACCACCGTGACCCGGTCGCAGCCGCCCGCGGCGAGGTTGGCCAGGCCACGGAGCAGCCACGACCCCGACTCGTCGGACACCAGCGCCTTGGGCGTGCCCATCCGGCGGCCGGCCCCGGCGGCGAGCAGCAGTCCTTCCACGCGGCAAGCCTGTCAGACGGGAGGGTGTCAGCCTCCGAACGCCCGGCGGTAGAGCGCTGCGCGTGCCGGGTTGTCGGGGCCGCTGAGACCACACCCGCTCACGAGACCGTCGTGGGCTGCCACGAGGTAGTGCCCGCCGACGGTCAGGTCGGCGCCTCCGACGAAGCTGGCCAGCCGCTCGGGCGGCGCGCTGACCGTGGCCTCGTCCGTCCGTCCACCGGTGAACCAGGTGTCGACGCGGAAGGTGGCGGAGTCATCGGCGAGGGCGGTGAGGGTGCCGTGGAAGGCAATCGTCTGGAGGCGAAGGACGGCGGCGTTCGGGATCAGGCACCGCCCCTGGGTCTGGGGCACCGCCAACGAGGTGACCGTGTGGTCGGCGGTCGCGGTGGTGTCGCGGCCGTGGTTGACGAGCGCGAAGGCGCCGGTGGCGACGATCAGCAGGACGGCCGCGGCCGCGACCAGCCAGGTGAGCGGACTGCGGTCGTGTGCGCCGGTGTCGCGCGACTCGTTGGTGCGGGTCGTGGTCTCACCCATCACGTCCTCCAGGAGGTCGGCGACCGTCTCCGGGTCGGCAGGCGGCAGGGAGGCGGCCGGGTCGGCGGCCCGCAGCCGAGCCAGCAGGGTGTCGTCGTCGTACTCGTTCACCTGTCCCTCCCTTCCGTCGAGCCCTCATGTCCGGCAGCGGTCTCGACCTTTCGCAGCTCGTCCGCGAGCTTCCCCCGTGCCCGGTGCAGCCGGATGCTGACGGCGTTGGACGTGACCCCGAGAACCGTCGCGATCTCGCCCGGGGTCAGCTGCTCCCAGGCCCACAGGCGCAGCAGGTCGGCGTCGTCGGGCCGCAACGCGGCGAGCGCCTCGCCCAGCCGGTCGTCGTCCGCCGGCGCGACGGCCTCGCGCGGCGGGTCCAAGGTCGCGATCCGACCGGCCACGCGACCCTGACGTCGGGCGCCACGCTCGGCGTTGGCCAGGCAGTTCCTCGCGACGCCGTACGCGTAGGGCAGCACGCGGTCGGGGAGGTCGTCGTACCGGCGCCAGAGGACGAGCAGGGTGTCGCCGAGCACGTCGTCGGCCGTCGCCGCATCGGCGCGCCGCGCCAGGAACCGTCGCAGCGGGTCGACCAGCTCCCGGGCGATCGCCTCGAAGCGCGTACGCCGTGCCTCGACGTCCAGCGCGTCCACGGACTCCACCCTCACACATGTCCGGCTCGGAGCCGGACCTTTCGCGACCGCGTCACCCGACCGCGATCAGCCCGATCCCGACCAGCACCACGACCGCGCCGACCAGGCGTCGCGCCGGCCGCGGCTCGCGAAGCACCAGCCACCCGAAGACGGCGCCGACCACGATGCTCGACTCGCGGGCGGCCGCGACCAGGGCGACCGGAGCGAGCTGCATCGCGCGGAGCACGAGGAGGTAGGCCAACGGCGAGAGCACGGCGACCGTGAGGGCGGGCGCCCGGGCCGTCCTCCAGACCTCGCGTACCGGGACGGGGTCGGGACGACGACGCAGCAGCACGGCCAGAAGCGGCAGCTGCAGCACCAGTCCCAGCACGAAGTAGGGCACCGGCGGGACGTCGAGCGCGTTCACGGAGTTGTTGTCCCACAGCGTGTACGCCGCGATGGTCGCGCCGGTCGCCAACCCCCAGGCGACGGCCTCTCGCGGGTGCAGAGCCCCGCCACCGAGCGAGATCAGGAGCACGCCCGCGACCACCGCGACGACGCCGGCGAAACCCACCGGACCCGGTCGCTGATCGAGGACGACCACCGCGAACAGGAACGTCAACAGCGGCCCCGAGCCGCGTGCCAACGGGTAGACGAGGTTGAGGTCACCCTCGGCGTACCCGCGCTGGAGCACCAGCTGGTAGACGACGTGCAATGCCCCGGACACGAGGGCCCCGACCAGCCACCACCTCGTGGGGTGCTCGCCAGTGACCAGCACCCAGACCACGCCGATGGGCGTCCAGATCGCGCACGAGGCCACGATGTAGGTCCAGACGAACGCGACGCGATCGCCGTCGACGCCCTTGACCGCGAGGTTCCAGGTCGCGTGGAGCAGCGCTGCAGTCAGGACCAGTGCGAGGGCGGTGCCGCTCACCGGGCGGCGTCGCCGCGCAGCATCCGGGCCTCGGCGACGCCGGTGGCAGGGTCCGGTTTGCGGCCCCCGTCGTCGACGAAGCCGTGCCGCCGGTAGAACGCCTGTGCCCGGTCGTTGCCCTCGAGGACCCACAGGTACGCCGCACGGTCGCCGATCGCGTGCGTCATCAGGTCGTCGGCGAGGCCCGTGCCATGGGCACGCCGCAGCACGTTGATCGCGTACAGCTCCAAGGGCACGGGCCGGTTCTCGTCGCGAGCCGGTCCGGAGGTGGCCAGGCCGACGATGCCGTCCTCGTCGCGGGCGAGCCACCAGCTCACGTCCGGCGAGCTCCCGAACCGCTCGCGCCAGAGCCGCGGTCCGACCGTCGGGTCGAGGCCGGACAGGTAGGCGTCGGGCAGCAGACCGGCGTACGCCTCTCGCCACACCTGCACGTGGACGCGGCCCATCTCGTCGAGGTCGTCCAGAGTCGGCCGGGCGATCGTCCAGGGCACGACGTCACGCTCTCACAGGGACGGCCGGTGCTCAGCGGCAGTAGCCCAGCATCTGCCGAAGCGCGGCGACCTCCGACGGGTCGACCGCCAGGTGCCAGGCGCTCTTGATCGCGATCCAGTGCTTCGCGTACGTGCACTGGTAGCCCTTGCGGGGCCGCCACGCCGCGGGGTCGCCGTCGCCCTTGCTCGCGTTGGTGGGCCCGTCGACGGCGAGCAGCTCGTGCAGGTCGTTGGCGAAGGCCTCACGCCGGTCACGGCTCCAGCGCGCCGCTCCGGACACCCACGCCTCGGCGAGTGGCACGACGTGGTCGATCTGGATCGCCTGGGCCTGGCTGAGCTCCTTGAGGTCGGTGAACCGGAGGATGCGACCGGTGTACGGGTCGTGCCAGGTGCCGGCGAGGACGTCGTGGTCGCAGGCCCCCTGCTGGGCCACCTTCGTGGTGCCCGGGACCGAGTCGCGAAGAAGGACGTCGTCGCGCTGGTTGCAGCCGTTGTGGTCGGTGTCGACCCAGTCGCTGCCGAACGCGTCGCGCACATAGCCCCGGGTGCCCTGCGGGCGCGGCCTGACCACGAGCCGTCCGAGCTGGGCGCGGGCCAGGGCTGCGGAGGCGGGGGCCGCTGGAACGGACCGGGTCGGGGATCTGGTCGGGGATCTGGTCGGGGATCTGGTCGGGGATCTGGTCGGGGACGCGGTCGGCGTCGAGCCCGGATGGCGCGGGGACTGAGAGCTCCGGTGGGGGTGCGGGTTCTGCTGCGAGCCGCCCGTGGCAGCCGAGCCGGTGTCGCACGCCGTCAGCAGGAGCGCCAGCAGGCACAGCCCGGCCAGCCCTCGCGGGACGTCGTACGAACGGGTCGTCATGTCGCCCACAACGTATGGCGTCCCGGCAAGGCCGGAGAGAAATGCAGGAAGGCCCCCGGTGGACCGGGGGCCTTCCGTGCTGGTTCTGTGAGCTGTCGGTCAGAAGTCCATGCCGCCCATGCCGCCGGACGGGTCGCCGCCGCCCATCGCCGCAGCCTTCTCGGGCTTGTCCGCGATGACCGCCTCGGTCGTCAGGAACAGCGCCGCGATGGAGGCCGCGTTCTGGAGCGCGGAGCGCACGACCTTGGTCGGGTCGGGCACACCGGCCTTCAGCATGTCGCCGTACTCGCCGGTGGCCGCGTTGAGGCCGTGACCCTCCGGGAGACCCGCGACCTTCTCGGCCACGACGCCACCCTCGAGACCGGCGTTCAGCGCGATCTGTCGGATCGGTGCGCTCACCGCGACGCCGACGATGTTGGCGCCGGTGCGCTCGTCGCCGTCCAGGTCGAGCTTCTCGAACGCGCGGGCCCCCGCCTGCAGCAGCGCGACGCCACCACCGGCCACGATGCCCTCTTCGACCGACGCCTTGGCGGCGCGGACGGCGTCCTCGATGCGGTGCTTGCGCTCCTTGAGCTCGACCTCGGTGGCCGCGCCGACCTTGATCACCGCAACGCCGCCGGCCAGCTTGGCCAGGCGCTCCTGCAGCTTCTCGCGGTCGTAGTCGGAGTCGCTCTTCTCGATCTCGGCGCGGATCTGGTTGACCCGGCCCTCGATCTGGGCGGAGTCGCCCGCACCCTCGACGATGGTGGTCTCGTCCTTGGTGATGACGACCTTGCGGGCCTGGCCGAGCAGCTCGAGGCCGGTCGACTCCAGCTTGAGGCCCACCTCCTCGGAGATGACCTGGCCGCCGGTCAGGATCGCGATGTCCTGGAGCATGGCCTTGCGCCGGTCACCGAAGCCCGGAGCCTTGACGGCCACAGACTTGAAGGTGCCGCGGATCTTGTTGACGACCAGCGTCGACAGGGCCTCACCGTCGGTGTCCTCGGCGATGATCAGGAGCGGCTTGCCGGACCCCATGACCTTCTCGAGGATCGGCAGCAGGTCCTTGACCGACGAGACCTTCTGGTTGGCGACGAGGATGTAGGGGTCCTCGAGGACGGCCTCCATGCGCTCCATGTCGGTGGCGAAGTACGCCGAGATGTAGCCCTTGTCGAAGCGCATGCCCTCGGTCAGCTCGAGGTCGATGCCGAAGGTGTTCGACTCCTCGACGGTGATGACGCCTTCCTTGCCGACCTTGTCCATCGCCTCGGCGATGATGTCGCCGACGCTCTGGTCGCCGCCCGCGGAGATGGCCGCCACCGAGGCGATCTGCTCCTTGGTCTCGACGTCCTTCGACGCGGCGTGCAGCTGCTCGACGACCGCCTCGACGGCCTTCTCGATGCCGCGCTTGATGCTCATCGGGTTGGAGCCGGCGGTGACGTTGCGCAGGCCCTCACGGACCATCGCCTGGGCCAGCACGGTCGCCGTCGTCGTGCCGTCACCGGCGACGTCGTCGGTCTTCTTGGCAACTTCCTTGACGAGCTCGGCGCCGATCTTCTCGAACGGCTCCTCCAGCTCGATCTCCTTGGCGATGCTCACACCATCGTTGGTGATGGTGGGCGCGCCCCACTTCTTCTCGAGGACGACGTTGCGGCCCTTGGGGCCGAGCGTGACCTTGACCGCGTCGGCGAGTTGGTTCATCCCTCGCTCGAGACCGCGGCGGGCCTCCTCGTTGAAAGCAATCAGCTTGGCCATGTTCTCCGCGATTCCTTCTGGCGTGGTTACAGCGTGTGGCGGCCGGCTCGTTGCCCGCGACGGACGGTCAGGCTGCCCGGCGGACCCTTCCCGCCGACGCTTCTGACCTCAACTCACCGGTCCGGATGTGTTGTCACTCTCTACCCGAGAGTGCCAGCGTCATGTTTAGCACTCGCACCATCCGAGTGCAAACGTGGGGGCCGCGGTGCCGCCCTCGGTCGAGGCCCTCGGTCGCCGAGCCACGGCGGCCAGCCGAGCCGCAGCTCGCTCCTGGAGAAGCCTCGCGGGGCGTCGTACGACGTTCCCTACGACTGTTCCCGGTGCCGGAGGGCCGGGCGTGTCGATTCCGGCCTCCCCACGTCGTCATCCCGGTGACAGACTCAAGCCACCACGACCGAGAGGAACGGCCATGGCCAAGTACGTCGTCCTGATCCCGGGCAACGAGGACACCTGGGAGGCCACTCCCCAGGAGGAGAAGGAGCGCGTCTACAACGCGCACATGGAGTTCGCCAAGCTCCTCGCCGAACGCGGCCACAGCTTCGTCGAGGGAGCCGAGCTGGTGCGCTCCGACCAGGCGCGCATCGTGAGCGGGTCGCTCGACGACGTCACCGTCACCGAGGGGCCGTACGCCGAGGCCGCGGAGCAGCTGACCGGGTTCTACGTGATCGACACCGAGGACCTCGACGACCTGCTGAAGTGCGTCGGGCGCCTGGCCGCGAACGAGGGCCGCCTCGAGGTGCGCGCGTACGCCGCCGGTGGCGGGATGTGACCTGGGCCAGACCTGCCCTTTGGTACTAGTACCCCTGGCCAGACCGGGCCAGGGGTACTACAAACGAGAGCATGTCTCTCTCGGAAGACCACGACCAGTCAACCCCTCACGCCCACGCCGCCAGCCGTCGTACGTTCCTCGCGGGCAGCACCATCGCAGCCGGTGCTCTCGCGGGAAGCGGGTTCGTCCTGGACCCGGCCCATGCCGCCTCCCACGGGGCCGACGGCGTCCTACCTCCGCAGTGGCCCGACGGCCCCGGACACCTCAACCAGCCACAACGCGCCGACCGGACCCTGCGCGGCATCCTCCGCGACGTCGATCCGCGACGGATCCGTCACACGATCGAGACGCTGGTCGGCTTCGGCACCCGCCACACGCTCTCGACGCAGACGGACCCGAACCGCGGGATCGGCGCCGCACGCGACTGGATCTTCCACGAGCTCCAGGGCTACGCCGCCACCTCCGGCGGGCGGATGACCGTCGAGGTCCAGTCCTACACCCAGCCCGTCGGCGTCCGGATCGACACCCCGACCGTGATCAGCAACGTGATCGCGACCCTCAAGGGGTCGAAGGACCCGGGACGTACCTACGTCATCTCCGGTCACTACGACTCGCGGGTCACCGACGTGATGAACCGGGTCGACGACGCGCCCGGCGCCGACGACGACGCCTCCGGGGTCGCGGTCTCGATGGAGCTGGCGCGGGTGATGGCCACCCGTGACCCGGCCGCGACGATCGTCTTCATGGCCGTGGCCGGTGAGGAGCAGAACCTCTACGGCTCCCACCACGCCGCCACGCTCTTCAAGGCCGCCAACACCGACATCCAGGGGATGCTCAACAACGACATCGTCGGCTCCAGCACCGCCGACGACGGCACCCGCGACCGCACCAGCGTGCGGCTCTTCGCAGAAGGCATCTCGCGCCCGCCGACCGCCACGGACACCCAGCTGATCCAGGTCGACGGCGAGAACGACACGGCCCCTCGCGAGCTGGGCCGCTTCCTGACCGAGGTGGCGACCCGCGACGCCACCGGCATGGACGTGCGGCTGATCTACCGGCTCGACCGGTTCCTCCGGGCCGGCGACCACCTGTCGTTCCTGCAACAGGGCTACCCGGCCGTCCGGTTCACCGAGCCGCACGAGAACTTCGACCACGAGCACCAGGACGTGCGCGTCGAGAACGGCGTGCAGTTCGGCGACCTCCCCCAGTTCGTCGACTTCGACTACGTCGCGGGCGTCGCGCGCGTCAACGCCGCCGGGCTGTGGTCGCTGGCCAACGCCCCCGGCACCCCGCGCGACGTCAAGGTCGACGTCACCCAGCTCACCAACGACACGACGCTGAAGTGGACCCTCGACCCGGCGGCGGCCGGCTACGAGGTGGTCTGGCGGCCGACCATCGAGCCGGTCTGGACCCACGCCGTGCCGGTGGGCAAGGTCGCCACGGCCACCCTGAAGGGGTTCTCGAAGGACAACGCCCTGATCGGGGTGCGGGCCATCGGCGCCGACGGCAAGCGCACCCCGGCGGTCCTCCCCATCCCCGGCTGACGCGCGGTTCTACAGTGCCCTGCCCCGGTGGATGTCGATTCCTCCGGAGCAGGGCCGTCATCGCGGTGACAGACTCCGACACGAGAGGACGTGACCCGCGATGAAGTACCTGGTGCTGTTGGCCGCCGAGGAGGGCGGTTGGGACACCGCGACCCCTGAGGAGCGGCAGCGCGTGATGGACGCCCACGACGCGTTCGACAAGGCGGTGACCGATCGGGCGAGGATGGTGGCCGGCGAGGCGCTGGCCGAGTCCCCAGCAGGACGCACCCTGCGTCATGTCGACGGGGAGCCGGTGGTCACCGAGGGTCCGTACGCCGAGGGCGTCGAGCAGCTCGGAGGCTTCTACCTGGTCGAGGCCGACTCGATGGACCTGGTGCTCGACCTGTGCCGCCACCTGCCGTCGTCGTACGCCGTCGAGGTGCGCCCCGTGATCCAGATCGAGGGCTATGAAGGCACCAGCGACTGGGAGTGACCCCCCGGGCGACCCAGCACCCGACCCAGCACTCGACCCAGCGCTCGACCCAGCGCTCGACCCAGCGATCGACCGGGCGGTCGACGCAGCCCTGGGAGCCGCCTGGCACGAGCACTGGGGTCGGCTGACCGCCCTGTTGGTGGCGCAGTTCCGGCGCCTCGACCTCGCCGAGGACGGGCTGGCCGACGCCTTCGAGGCGGCGGCCCGTACCTGGCCGCGGGACGGCGTACCGGCCAACCCGCCGGCCTGGCTGCTGACCGGTGCCCGCCACCGGATCCTCGACCGGCTGCGGGCCGAGGCGGTGGCCGCCCGGAAGCTCCCGATGCTCGCGGTCGAGTCCGAACTCCAGGAGGAGGCGCAGCGCGTGATGGCGGACGCCGACGAGCCCGTGCGCGACGAGCGCCTGCGGCTGGTCATGCTCTGCGCGCATCCGGCGCTCTCGCGCGAGAACGCCGCCTCCCTCACGCTCCGGCTGGTGCTCGGTATCAGCACCGCCGACATCGCCCGGCTCTTCCTGGTCTCCACCTCGACCATGGCCGCCCGCCTCACCCGGGCCCGCAAGAGCCTGGCCGAGGAGCAGTTCGCGGTGCCGACGGGTGCCGCCCTCGAGCGCCGGGTGGTGCGCGCCGCGGACGTCGCGTACCTGGCGTTCACCGCCGGCTACGCCCCGCCGTCGGGCGCGGAGGTGGTGCGGCCCGAGCTCGCGGGCGAGGGGATCCGGCTGGCCCGGCTGCTGCGCGACCTGCTGCCCGGACGCGTCGACCTCGACGGCCTCCTCGCCCTGATGCTGCTTCAACACTCGCGGCGGGACGCGCGGATGCACGACGGACGACTCGTGCTGCTGCCCGACCAGAACCGTGGCCGATGGCACACCGACGAGATCACCGAGGCGTTGGAGCTGTTGACGCCGCACGCGGCCGCCCCCGGCACGCCGTACCTCGTGCAGGCCCTGATCGCGGCCGAGCACGCGATCGCACCCCACGCCGACGCCACGGACTGGCCCCGCATCGTCGCGCGGTACGACGAGCTCGTCGCGCTGAGCGACTCTCCCGTCGTCCGGCTCAACCGCGCCGTCGCCGTGGCCGAGGCCGACGGGCCGCACGCCGGGTTGCGCGCGCTGGACGGCGTCGAGCTCCCGGGCCACCGCCTGCCCGGCATCCGGGGCGAGCTGTTGGCCCGGGTCGGTCGTACCGACGAGGCGCGTGCGGAGCTCTCCCGCGCGGTCGAGCTGTGCGACAACGAGCCCGAGCGCGAGCACCTGGGAACACGGCTCGCGTCACTCGGCTGACCGTGGCCGTGAGCGTGGCACCCGCAGGTTCGAGGGGGTGTCCGCGGGGTCGCCTAGGGTGACGGCGTGCCCGATCGTCCGTCTCGGATCCGGTGGTCCGGTGTGCGCGTGTCCCGGCTGGGCGAGCGCCCCGCCGCCCAGTTCTTCTCCACGCTCACCCGATCCGTGCCCGGCCTCGCCGCGGCGTGGTGGCTGCTCCTCGTCGTCCGCTCCCTGGTGCCGGCCGCGCTGGCGATCGCGACGGGCCTCCTCGTCGGTCGTCTCGACGCGGGGGCCGACCTCACGGTGCCCCTGGTCGTGTTCGGGGTGGTGTTCGTCCTCTCCCAGGTCGGGCCGCCGGTCCACCAGGTGGTCGGCACCCTCCTGGGTCACCGCTTCAGCAGCGTGCTCAACGACCGCCTGATGGCGGCCACCCTCGGCCCCCACGGCATCGGTCACCTCGAGCGCGGCGATCTCACCAACGACCTCACCACCGCCCGCGACTTCGACCTCGGCTGGTCGGCGCCACCCATGTACCTCAACATCGACTTCATCGCCCAGGGCCTCGTGATGCTCCTCGGTGGTATCGCCTCGGCCCTGGTGCTGGTCGGGTTCGCCTGGTGGGCACCCCTGCTCCTGCTGGCGGCGTGGGGCTCGACCCACTGGCTGCTCCGCGAGAGCGGGGTGTGGCGCGACCGCAACACCGACGCCGTGAAGGCCGCCCGCCGGCACACGTCGTACGCCTTCGACCTGGCCACCGAGCCCGCTGCTGCCAAGGAGGTCCGACTGTTCGGACTGGCGCCGTGGCTGCTCGACCGCTTCACCGACCACCGGCTCCACCTCCACCAGCTGCAGTACGACGCCACCCGCCTCCGCGAGCGCTCGCTCGGTGGGGCGCTCGTGATCGTGCTGGCCGCGAACGCCCTGCTGTTCTGGGTCCTCGCGGAGCGCGGGTACGACGGCCAGCTCGACCTGCAGGCCGTCGTCACGTACGCCGGTGCGGCCTTCGGCGCGAGCTCGATCGCCTTCGGCGGGCTCAGCTGGGCGCTCGACGGGGCCGCTGCCCCGGTGACGGCCATCCGACGGCTCGAGCCCGAGATGGCATCCGCCGGGCGCTCTCACCCAGGTGGGCACGCACCCGCGGCACTCCGAGCGGGCGCCGGAGATCCGCTTCCGCGACGTCACCTTCACCTACCCGACCGGGAGCCGGCCCGTGCTCGAGGGGTTCGACCTCACGATCCCGGCCGGCGCGTCGCTGGCGATCGTCGGCCAGAACGGCGCCGGCAAGACCACGATCGCCAAGCTCCTCTGCCGGCTCTACGACCCCGACTCGGGCTCGATCGAGATCGACGGCGTCGACCTGCGAGACCTCGACCTCGACGACTGGCGGCGCCACGTGGCAGCGGTGTTCCAGGACTTCGTGCGCTACGAGCTGCCCCTGCGCGACAACGTCGCCCCGCTGGGCGCCGACGACACGCTCGTGGAGGCCGCGCTCGACCGGGCAGGTGCGCTCGGCCTGGCCGACCTGGGCGCGCCGATGGCCAAGGGCTACCCGGAGGGCGTCGACCTGTCGGGCGGCCAGTGGCAGAGGGTGGCCCTGGCGCGGGCGATCGCCAAGGTCGGCGCCGGCGCAGACGTCGTACTCCTGGACGAGCCGACGGCGATGCTCGACGTCCGCGGTGAGTCCGAGATCTTCCGACGGGTGCTCGGCTCGACGTCGGAGGCCACCACGATCCTCGTCTCCCACCGGTTCTCCACCGTGCGGCAGGCGGCCCTGATCTGCGTCGTCGAGCACGGAAGGGCGATCGAGCTCGGCAGCCACGACGACCTGATGGCCCTCGGCGGGCGCTACCACACGATGTACGACCTGCAAGCGAGCCGCTTCGTCGAGGTCGACGAGCACGGGGAGGAGGTCGTCCATGACCTTCTCTGACCCCGCCGGCCAGCCGGAGGACACCGCCGGGCCGATGCCGGCCGGCCTTGCCGTCGATGATCCGCGTCGTCAGGCTCGGCTACCGCGCGGAGCCACGCCTGCTGCTCGCGTCGCTGGCGATGACCTTGCTGCAGGCGCTCCCCGACGTGCTCGTCGCGCTCTGGCTGGCGCTGGTCACCAACGGGCTGGTCCACCACGACCGCACCCTGCTGCTGGTCGGCGCCCTCGGGCTGGCCCTGTCGGCGACGATGATCTGGGCCCTCCAGGTCACCCTGACGCGCACCATCCGCAGGCTCGGCGACCGGCTCAACATCATGTTCCAGGGTCATGTCGCTCGGCTGCAGGCAGAGGTCGCCACCGTCGAGCACCACGAGCGGCCGGTCTTCCTCGACCGGATCGCGGTGCTCCGCACGGGCGTGTTCGCGCTCGACCACCTCTTCGCCTCGATGTTCACGATGGTCGGCTGGCTCGTGCGGCTCGCCTTCGTCTCGGTCCTGCTGGCGGCGATCAACCCCTGGCTGCTCCTCCTGCTGGTGGGCGCGCTGCCTCTGCTCGTGATCGCCGTCTGGCGGCCGAAGGTCGAGAAGCGCACCGAGGAGCGGGTCGCGTCCCACGGACGGCTGGGCCGCCACGTCTTCTCGGTCGCCACCTCGCCGCCGCCCGGCAAGGAGATCCGGGTGACCGGCAACCAGGACGACCTGGGCCGGCGCCGCCGTGCGGCGTGGGAGCAGTGGTTCGGCGCCCTCCGGGTCACCCAGCTCGCGAGCGCCGCCTGGCTCACCGGTGCGTGGACGGTCTTCTCGCTGGCGTTCGTGGTCGCGGTGGCCTGGGTCGCGACCGGACTCGACGCCAGCCCCGGTGCGGTGGTGCTCGTGCTCACCGCGGGCGGCAGGCTGTCGGCGTACGTCGGCTCGGCGGTCGGTGAGCTCGGCTTCCTGCGCGGCATCTGGCTCGACTCCGCCCAGCGACTGGCCTGGCTGGAGGACTTCACGGCCCAGCAGAACGCGCACAGCGACCTCCAGGTCCCCGACCGTCTGGAGCACGGCGTGGCGTTCGAGGACGTCTCGTTCGTCTACCCCGGCACGACCAGGCCGGTGCTGGAGCACGTCGACCTGGTGCTGCCCGCTGGCGGCGTGATCGCGATCGTCGGCGAGAACGGTGCCGGGAAGTCCACCCTGGTCAAGCTCCTGGCGCGGATGTACACACCGACTTCCGGGCGGATCACCGCCGACGGCGTCGACATCAACCGCACCGACGTGTCCCAGTGGCGGGAGCGGCTGGCCGGGGCCTTCCAGGACTTCGCCCGGCTGGAGTTCCTCGCTGCGACCACCGTCGGCCTGGGGGACCAGCCGCGGCGCGACGACCGGGGTGCCGTCGGCTCCGCCGTCGACCGGGCCGGGGCGACGACCCTGGTCTCCGACCTGCGAGACGGGCTGGACACCCAGCTCGGCCCGTCGTGGGACGGCGGCGTCGACGTCAGCTTCGGTCAGTGGCAGAAGCTCGCCCTCGCCCGCGGCTACATGCGCGGGGAGCCGTTGCTGCTGATGCTGGACGAGCCGACGGCCGCGCTCGACGCCGAGACCGAGCACGCCCTCTTCGAGCGATTCGCGTCCGGGGCCCGCGAGGCCAGCGACAACGGCCGCGTGACGGTCCTGGTCTCCCACCGCTTCTCGACCGTGCGGATGGCCGACCTGATCGTGGTGCTCGACGGCGCACGCGTTGCCGAGGTCGGCAGCCACGCCGACCTCATGGCCCGCGGCGGCACCTACGCCGAGCTGTACGCGATCCAGGCCGAGAGCTACGCGTAGGCAACGCCCTACCGTGAGCGCATGAGCGGGCAGTCGGAGGAGACGCACGCACCCGGCCGGGTCGAGTGGCTCGAGCTGTTCTTCGACCTCGTCGTCGTCGCCGCCGTCGCCGTCCTGTCGGCGACTCTGCGCGAGGACGCCACCTACCGCGAGCTCGGGCTGTTCCTGGTCTCCTACGGCGCGGTCTGGTTCGCCTGGGTGAGCGTGGTGATGTACGCCGACGTGGCTGGGGAGCTGACGCGGGTCCGCACGGTCATCGTCTCGATGTTCCTGCTGGCGGTGATGGCGGCGGCCGCGCCCGGGCACTTCGAGGCCCGCGCGAACGCGTTCGCCGCGGCCTTCGTGCTGGTCCGGGTCTTCGCGGCGCGCGACTCGCTGCGCACCGGCCGGCTGATGACGGCGTGGCCGCTGCTGCAGGTCGGCGGGTTCACCCTGCCGTGGCTGGTCTCGTTGGCGGTGCCGGTGCCGTGGAAGTACTGGCTGTGGGCGCTCGGGCTGGCCCTCGACCTGCTGACGGTGCTGACGCGCGGGGAGCGCCTGCCGGACGACCGGCGCGCGCAGCTCGAACGCAGGATGAGCCAGGCCGCCGACTCGCACCGGCGCCGCGGCGACGGAGAGAGGCCGGCCGAGCTGGTCGGGCTGACCGAGGTCGACGTCGACCGCGAGCACCTCGAGGAGCGGCTGGGGCTCTTCGTGATCATCGTGCTCGGCGAGTCGGTCGCCGCGCTCGTGCTCACCGCGGCCCAGACCTCGTGGACCCGCGACTTCGTCGGCACCTCGATCGCCGGCTTCCTGTTGCTCGTGCTGCTCTGGCTGCTGACCTTCTCCTACGGCTTCGCGTCCGCACCCGGCGTACGACCGGGGTCGATGCCGCCGCGCTTCGGCCTCCCGCTCCACCTCGCCAGCACCCTCGGGATCCTGCTGATCGGCGTCGGGCTCGGCGAGTCGGTGGCGGTGCTGGAGCCGCTGCACGGCCTGATGCTCTGGGTGATCGTCGGCGGGGTCGCGCTCCACTCGGCTGCGTCGCTCGTCGCCGGGCTGCTCGGCCACGCCCCACGCTTCTGGGTGTGGAGCTGCGCGCTGCCGGCCGTCGCATTCCCCCTGGTGCTCGGGGTGATCGGCTCGGCCCGGACGATCGGCCAGGGTCCTCAGCTCCTGGTCTGGCTGCTCGCGCTACCGGTGCTCTGGCAGTTCCTCTACGCCCAGCGGTCGGACGCACTGCTGTCTCTCCGGAACCGCGAACCCGGCACCACCTGACGTCCTGCCAGTATGGGTGGGTGCTCACCGACGAGGACATCGCGCGCATGAAGCCGGACGAGCGCCGGGTGCTGATCGCGCGCCTCGCCCGTCCGATGAGCGACGTCGTGAGGGATGCCGCGACGCTGCAGAGGTACCGACGTCTCCGGGTCGGGCTCGCGGCGACGGCCGCCCTCCTGCTCGTCCCCTGGACGATCTACCTGGCCGCCTCGCTGCCCGACAAGCACCAGGTCCGTGCCTGGGGTCCGCTCTGGGTCGGCTTCGACGGGATCGAGCTCGTGCTGCTGGCACTCACGTTCTGGCTCAGCGCCCAACGACGGGTGCTCGGCCTGCTCGCCGCGTTCGCGACCGGGGTGGTCCTGCTGTGCGACGCGTGGTTCGACCTGTTCACCTCCGCCCCGGGCGACCTGTGGCAGGCGATCCTGGCCGCGGTCCTCGTCGAGATCCCCCTGGCGTTGGTCCTGATGGCGGGCGCGGTCCGGGCCCTGAGGGTCGTGTCGGCGCTCCTGTGGTTCTCCGACCCCGATGCCCGCAGCTGGGAGATCCGGCTTCCGACGAGGGGCCGGCGCGACCTGCCGGTCGACGACGTCTGACCCGAGACGGTCGAACTGGGTGCGGGTTGACGACGTAGGTTCGTGGCATGCGGCCCATTCACCGCTGGAGCCTTGTCGCGCTCGCCGTCGCCCTCGTGGTGCTGGTGCCGATGACCGTGCGCGCCCTGCCCGTGCACGACGAGGCGATCAGCGCAAGCGACCTGCTGGCGCGGGTGCAGGGCGGCGACGCGGCGGCGTACTCCGGTGAGGTGGAGGTCCACGGACGACTGGGGCTGCCGGTCTCCGACCACTTCAGCGACGTCGCCGACCTGCTCGGCAGTGACACGCGGATGCAGGTGTGGTGGCGCAGCTCGAAGGACTGGCGGGTGGACAAGCTCCTGCCGACCGGCGAGATCGACCTCTTCCGACACGGCTCGGCGATGATCCGGTGGGACTACGAGCGCGAGGAGGCACAGACCAGCATCGACCCGTCGATCCGGCTGCCACGCGACGCCGACCTGCTGCCGCCCGCGCTGGCCCATCGTGCGCTGACCGACGCGGACCCGAACGATGTCACCCGGCTGCCCGCTCGGCGTATCGCAGGTCACGACGCGGTCGGCCTCAGGCTGCAGCCGAGCGACCCGCGCACCAGCATCGACCGCGTCGACCTGTGGGCCGACCCGGACACCGGGCTGGTGCTCGCCCTCGACGCCTACGGCGACGGGACCCAGCCCGTGCTCTCCACGGCGTTCACCACCGTGGACCTGACCACGCCCTCGGCCCCTGCGACGGGCTTCCATCCGGCACCCGGGCTGCGGATGACCGCGGACGCCGTACTCGACATCGCGGACGCTGCGAACCAGTTCGCGCCCGTCCTGCCGCCCGCCTCCGTCGCCGGGATCCCGCGGACCGGCGGCTCGCGACAGGCCGTCGGCCTGTACGGCAGCGGCCTGACGCAGGTCATGGCGCTGCCGCTGCAGTCGCGCGACGCCGGCTACCTCGCCGACCAGCTCCGCAAGTCGGGTGGCCACGAGACCCACGGCGTGCTCCTGCTACGCGTCGGCCCGCTCGGCGTCGGCCTGACCTTCTCCCACGAGCCGTTCGACTTCGGCTGGCTCGTGACCGGCACCGTCACCGACGACACCCTCGTGCAGGCTGCGCAAGATCTCGATGCCGGCACGAGGTACCGCGGATGATCCGGACCCAGGGTCTGACCAAGCGGTTCGGCGCCGTGCACGCCGTCGAGGACCTCGCACTGGACGTCGCCGAAGGCGACGTCTACGGCTTCCTGGGGCCGAACGGCTCGGGCAAGACCACGACCGTCCGGATGCTGCTCGGGCTGGTGCTGGCGACGTCGGGCTCGATCGAGGTGATGGGCCAACCGATGCCCGCGCGGGCGCGCGACGTGCTGCCCGAGGTCGGCGCACTCGTGGAGGGACCGGCGGCGTACGCCGGGATGTCGGGGCGGGCGAACCTGGTGCTGCTCGACTCGATGGGGCCGGCAGGCCTCCGAGCCAGCCGGGCCAGACGTGTCGACGACGCACTCGACGAGGTCGGGCTCGGGGGCGTCGACAACCGACCGGTCCGCGCGTACTCCCTGGGCATGCGCCAGCGGCTCGGCCTCGCCGCGGCACTGCTGCGGACCCCGCGGCTGCTGGTGCTCGACGAACCGACCAACGGCCTGGACCCGCAAGGGATCCGCGAGATCCGCGACCTGCTCCTGCGCCTCAACGCGAACGGCACCACGATCTTCCTGTCCTCGCACCTGCTCGCGGAGGTCGAGCAGATGTGTGGCCGAGTGGGAGTGATCGACCGCGGACGATTGGTGCTCCAGGAGCGGCTCGCGGTGCTGCGCCGGCCGACCGGACGGCTGCAGGTCCGCACCCCGGACGTGGCCCGCGCGCGGTCGCTGCTCGACGGCCAGGTGGAGTCGTACGACGGTCAGGAGCTGCTGATCCGCTACGCCGACCCCGCTGCGCTGAACGCCCTCCTCGTCCGCGAGGGGGTGCGGGTCGAGATGCTCGCGCCGGAGCGGCGTTCCCTGGAGGACGTCGTCCTGGAGGCGACCGAGGCGGGCTCGGACCGGGTGGCGCGGTCGTGATCGGGGTCGAGCTGCTGAAGATGCTGCGGAGCCGCAGGACCTGGGTGACCATCGGCATCATCGACCTGCTGCCCTCCCTGGTCGCCGTACTGCTGGCGGTCACCGAGATCGGACCGCGGCCAGGCACCGGACCGGCGTTCCTCTCGGCGGTGCTCTCCAACGGCGCGCTCTACCCACTCGCCGCGATCGCGATCATCCTGCCGCTGTTCCTGCCGGCGGCCGTCGCGATCACGGCCGGCGAGACGATCGCCGGCGAGGCCCAGCAGGGAACGCTGCGCTACGTGCTGATCCGGCCGGTCGGGCGGACTCGGCTGCTGGTGGCCAAGCTGCTCGCGGTGATGGGCTTCGTTCTGGTCACGTTGCTCGTGGTCGCGGCGACGGCGTACGTCCTCGGCGTCCTGCTGCTCGGCGACCAGCAGGTCACCTCCTCGGCCGTGACCACGACGTTCTCGGGGACGTCGCTGACCACCCCTCAGCTGATGCAGCGCACCGGCCTCGCGCTCGCCTACGCCCTCCTGTCGATGCTGGGCGTCGCAGCCGTCGCCCTGTTCCTGTCGACGATGGTGCGCTCCCCGCTGGCCGCCGCGATGGGCACCCTCGCGCTGCTGATCGGGTCGTCGCTGCTGCTCACCCTCGATGCGGCACACGGGCTGCAGCCCTACCTCGTCACCCGCTACTGGCTCGCGTTCGTCGACCTCTTCCGAGATCCGATCCGCTGGCACGACGTCGTCCACGGCGTGGTCCTCCAGGCGGGCTACGTCGTGGTGTTCCTGGGGGCGGCCTGGGCCAACTTCGTGACCAAGGACATCACCGACTGACGCCGCCCGCGGCGCCGGAGGCCGGCCGCCGCTCGCCTGCTCAGGACCCCACGGCGGAGCAGACCGAGGTGGACGGGATGACCGGGGGCGTACGCCGGAGCTCGGTCAGCACCATCGCCATCACGGCCGGGTCGTCGGGCAGCTGCCCGTGGGTGACCCGCCGGGAGGGGCAGACCGACTGGACCGAGAAGTCGAGTGCCCCGTCGAGCACCGCGGTCTCGGGCGGGACGGAGACCTGGTCGTCGGTCGTCCAGATCGAAACCCAGCGCGGACCCTGCGGCGTCTCGTCACCGGAGTTGAGCGAGCGCACCAGGTCGCTGTCCGTTGCCAGCTGGCGACAGGCCTCCGGGCACGAGTCCGGGGCGATGTCGGAGGCGAGCGAGGCCAGGTCGCTGCCGTGCTGAGGTGAGCCGAGCGTGACGATGCGCCGAGCGACCGACCCGCCGTCGTACGTCTTCAGCCAGAGGCGGGCCGTCACGCCACCCGCGGAGTAGCCGATGATGTCGACCGAGCGGGCGCCGCCGCGCAGTGCCGCCTGGACCGCCGTCTGCAGCACGCCGGCCTGGAGGTGGAGGTCGCCGGTGCCGTCACCGGCAAGGCTGACGATCGTCGCGTCGCGGCCCTGCGCCCGAAGCGCAGCGGCCAGGGGCTCGAGGTCGCTGGTGGCGCCGCCGTACCCGGGGACGAGCAGGACCGGCGGCTGGGCGTCCTGCGCCACGGGTGTCACGTCGGGCCCGCGACCCTGCACGGCCCGGACCGCCGCAGTGCCTCCGACGACCGCCGCCAGGAGTACGACGAGCCCGACCGTCCCCGCGACGAACCGGCGACGGGCCGGCGACAGGCTGCTCAGCACGCGGCCAGTCTGACCCGGATCGCCAAGGATTCTCGGGTCCGGCCGAGGCAATCGGCGCCTCGAGGTCGGGAAACCCCTAGCAACCGCCGGCCACCGCCGGGATCACCGAGATCTGGGTGCCGTCGGGGGTGGCCGTCTCGAGGTTCTCGAGGAAGCGGACGTCGTCGTTGCCGACGTACACGTTCACGAAGCGGCGCAGCTCGCCCTTCTCGTCGACGATGCGGCCCTTGATGCCGGAGTAGTTGCTGTCGAGATCGTCGAGGATCTCGGTCAGCGTCTCCCCCTGGGCCGACACCTCCGACTCACCGCCGGTGTAGGTACGCAGGATCGTCGGGATGCGGACGGACACGCTCATGGGTGGGTGCTCCTTCGGGTGTGGTCTCGACTCCGCTCGGCCAACGGATCGCGCTGTCAGGCGATGCCGGTGGCGACGAAGGCAGCGTACGACGGGTCGATGGTGGCGGCGGGACCGACCGAGTCGGCGACGGCGTCGAGGGTCTTCAGGCCCATGCCGGTGTTGATGACGACGGTCTCGAGGGTCGGGTCGAGCAGGCCGGTCGCGACGAGCTTCTTCAGGCACGCGACGGTGGTGCCTCCGGCGGTCTCGGTGAAGATCCCCTCGGTACGGGCCAGCAGCAGGATGCCCTCGCGCACCTCGTCGTCCGAGACGTCCTCGACCGCGCCGCCGGAGCGGCGACAGATGTCGAGCACGTAGATGCCGTCGGCCGGGTTGCCGATGGCGAGGCTCTTGGCGATGGTGTCGGGCTTGACCGGCCGGATCGCGTCGGTCCCGGTCTTGTACGCCGTGCTCACCGGCGAGCACCCCGTGGCCTGCGCCCCGAACACCCGGTACTGCTTGTCCTCGACCAGGCCGAGGGCGATCAGCTCGCGGAACGCCTTGTCGACCTTGGTCAGCTGCGACCCGGAAGCCACCGGGATCACGATCTGGTCGGGCAGCCGCCAGCCGAGCTGCTCGGCGATCTCGTAGCCGAGCGTCTTGGAGCCCTCGGCGTAGAACGGGCGGACGTTGACGTTCACGAAGGCCCACCCCTCCTCCTCGCCCGCGATCTCGGAGGCGAGGCGGTTCACGTCGTCGTAGGTGCCCTCCACCGCGACGAGGTTCTCGGTGTAGACCGCGGAGTTGACCTGCTTGGGCCGCTCGAGGTCGGCGGGGATGAAGACCACGGTCTTGATCCCAGCCCGGGCTCCGGCCGCGGCCACGGCGTTTGCGAGGTTGCCGGTGCTCGGGCAGGCGAACACCTTCGCGCCGAGCTCGCGGGCGGCGCTCAGTGCGCAGGCGACGACGCGGTCCTTGAACGAGTTGGTGGGGTTGGTGGAGTCGTCCTTGACCCAGAGCCTCTGGATCCCGACCTCGCGGGCCAGGTTGTCGGCTCGCAGCAGGCGGGTGTAGCCCGGCTCGGTGTTGGGGCTCTCGGTGATGTCGGACGGCACCGGCAGGAGCGCCTGGTAGCGCCAGATGTTGGCCGGACCGGCCTCGATCTCGGCGCGGGTGACGGCGGGGAAGTCGTAGGCCACCTCGAGCGGGCCGAAGCACTCCGGGCACGCGTAGTGCGGCCCCAGCTCGACCTCGTGGCCGCACTCGCGGCACGACAGCGCGCGGGCATGACCGAACGCGCCGTCGCGGTGGGTCGTCGTACGGGTCTCGGTGACCAGGGTGCTCATGAAGGACCTCCTTCTCATCTTCCCCGCGGCGACCCTCGCCATGGGACGGAATTGGCACCTGGTCCGCGACCACCCGTGTGCTGCACACGGACGGGAGGCTCGCGGTGGTTGCCGGGACTTCGACGGGCCGTTCCCTCAGTCCCTCTCGATGAGCTGGCCTCAGGCTAGGTGAGTCTCGGCGGCGTCGCGAAACCGAGATCCACATGCTGGACCAGCGTCTCGAATAGCGGACGCGATCGGATCGTTCCCGCTCGGGTGGTCGTCAGCCACCCGGTCGCAGCCCTGCGACCGGAGGACTATCCGGCGGCGCGCGCGTCCGCCGTCAGCTTGCGCAGCAGGTCGAGGACGCCGTCGGGGCCGGGAACGACGACGTCGGCGAGGGACATCAGGGCGCTCTCCTCCTGGGAGGCCGAGCAGACCAGGAGCGTGGGCAGGCCCTGCTCGCGGAGCTCGGCCACGGCTTCGAAGGCCTCGACGTCGCCGAGGTCGTCGCCGGCGAACAGGAAGCCACGCGCCTCGACCTCCTTGGCCAGGTTGCGCACCACGACGCCCTTGTCCATGCCCGGCGAGCGCACCTCGATCACGTTGCGTCCGGGCTCCTCGACCAGGCCGTAGCGGTCGGCGAGGTCGCGCAGCTTCGGCTGCAGGCGCTCGTACGCCGCGTTGGGGTCCTCGAGGCGGCGCGTGTGGACCGCGATCGCGAGACCCTTGTCCTCGACGAAGGCGTCCGCCGCGTCGGCCTCGCGGAGCACCCGGGGCAGGTCGCGCAGGAAGCCGGACAGTCCCTGCGGCGGACGGGGTGAGACCACCCGGCGCTGGGTGGAGCTCCAGCGCTCGTAGCCGTACTGCCCGAAGACGAACAGCTCGCGGCCGGTGTCACCGATCTGCTGGCCCACCTCGTCGAGCCCACCGAGGGCCAGGGCCTTGCGTGCCGGGCGACCGGTGATCACCGCCACGGCCCGCACCACGTCGGCGAGATCCATCAGCACGGCGGGGGCGTCGGGGTGGATGTGGGCGATCTCGGGGTCGTCGACGATCGGGGCGAGGGTGCCGTCGAAGTCCAGGCCCACCACGGCGTACGACGCCACGGCGACCAGCGCGTCGTACCGCTCTTCGGCCTCCGGGGACGTGAACCGCACGGGGTCACCTCATCACATCCCGGCCGGGAGGGGGTCGGCGGTCTACGGAGGAGGTCGGTGGTCGGGCGGAGTCGAGTCGGTGGTCGAGCGGAGTCGAGACTCAGTGCGTGGGTGCGCCGAGAGGCCCCGTCAGGATCACCGTGAGCCGATCGAGTCGCATCGGGGTGACCGCGGGCATCACCCGGTGGATGCCGAGGTCGAGGGCCAGCAGGTGGCCGGCGGACGCGAGCCGCGGCGGGTAGTAGACGGTCGAGGAGGGGATCGTGCCGTACCAGTTGTCGGACCCGACGACCTGCCACCCGGCGTTGGTCGCGCGCCCCGCGACCGTGCCGGCTAGCCCGGTGACGCCGGAGTTGTTGAACACCTCCACGACGACCTTCGAGCGGTCGATCGCCGGCTTGGCCGGCTTGGTGTGGCGCGGCTTGGGCGGGTGGTACGTCGAGTGGTGGGCGCTCGGGCTCCGGTGCGCGCTGGGCTCCACGAGCTGCTCGGTCGGCGCGGAGTGACGGGTGGCGACCCAGGCGACTCCGGCCATGGCCACGGCGAGGATGCTGAGAATCATCACCGGCGACGGGAAGACCACCCCGCGCTGGTCGAGCCGACGCATCTCAGACCTCGAACCCGAGCCGTCGCGCCGAGCGGGCGCGCTGCCGCTCCGCGCGCATCCGGCGCAGGCGACGTACGAGCAGCGGGTCGGCGACGAGCGCGTCGGGACGGTCGATCAGGGCGTTGAGGACCTGGTAGTAGCGGGTCGCGGACATGTCGAAGGACTCGCGGATCGCGGTCTCCTTGGCACCGGCGTACTTCCACCACTGCCGCTCGAACTCGAGGATCTCGCGGTCGCGCTCGCCCAGCCCCGGCTCGGCCTCACCGTCACGGCTCGGCTGTGCGTGCGCGGCGTCCATCCGGTGTCTCCCCCTGCGTCGACCTGTGGGTTCTCGTCCGCGGCGAGTCTACGCGAGGAATGACAGCGATGTCATTCAGTTGCGGCGCGTCGCCGGATCCGGCTGGATGGAGCCATGACGACGCCACCGGTCACCCGTTGGGGCATCCTCGCGACCGGGCGCATCGCTCGCGACTTCGCCACCGACCTCCACTCCGTCCCCGACGCCGCGATCGCGGCGGTCGGGTCGCGCTCGCTGGGCTCGGCCGAGGCGTTCGCCCGCGAGCACGGCGACGACGACACCCGGGCCCACGCGTCGTACGCCGATCTGGTGGCCGACCCCGGCGTCGACGTGGTCTACATCGCCAGCCCGCACGCGGTCCACCTCGAGCACGCGCGGCTGGCGTTCGCGGCCGGCAAGCCGGTGCTGTGCGAGAAGCCGCTGACCCTGAACCGCCGCGACGGCGACACGCTGTTCGCCGCCGCGGGCGACCTGTTCTGCATGGAGGCCATGTGGATGGGCTGCCTCCCGTTGATCCGTGAGGTGCAGCGCCGGCTCGGGGCCGGTGACTTCGGGACGCCGAAGCAGGTGCACGCCGACCTGGGGTTCGTGGTGCCGCAGTCGGCCAGCGCCCGGATGCGCGAGCGGGACCTCGGCGCCGGCGCACTGCTCGACATGGGCATCTACCCGCTCACGTTCGCCCGGATGATGCTCGGACCGTTCGCCCGGGTCGCGGCGACCGCCGAGCTGGCCGCGAGCGGGATCGACCTGGACGTCGCGATCGCCGTGGCCCACCAGGGAGGCGGGGTGTCGGCACTGACCACCTCGATGACCGCGAACAGCCCCCGGAGCGCGAGCATCGCGACCGACGAGGGGTGCCTCGACCTGCCCGCCCCCTTCCACCACCCGTCGTACGTCGTGTGGACGCCGTCCGGCGGTGATCCGGTGCGGTTCGAGTCACCCGCGCCCCTCCTCGGGACGGGTCTCGGCAACGAGGCGGCCCACGTGCAGGAGTGCCTGCGCGACGGGCTCACCGAGAGCCCGTTCGTGCCGCGCGCGCAGACCCTCGAGCTGCTCGACGCCATGGACGAGATCCGCCGCCAGATCGGCGTGCGCTACGACGCGGACGACGCGGACGCCTCCACCCGGGGGTGAGGCTCCTCCCCCGCGGCGACGCTAGGGTCGAGGTGTGTCCCCGAACGGAGCAGCCGACCTCGTCATCGTTGCGAACCGGCTGCCGGTGGACCGGATCACCAACCCCGACGGCAGCCCCGGCTGGCGCGGGTCTCCCGGTGGCCTCGTCACCGCGATCGAGCCGATCATGCGCGCGAACAGCGGCACCTGGGTCGGCTGGCCGGGCGACAGCGAAGGGCGGCTCGAGCCCTTCGAGTACGACGGGATGGCCCTCGACCCGATCGCGTTGACCGAGGACGAGATCGCCGGTTTCTACGAGGGGTTCAGCAACGCCACCCTGTGGCCGCTCTACCACGACGTGGTCGCCAAGCCCGAGTTCCACCGCGAGTGGTGGGACGCCTACGTCAACGTCAACCAGCGCTTCGCCGAGCACGCCGCATCGCGGGCCGCGGAGGACGCCACGGTGTGGGTCCACGACTACCAGCTGCAGCTCGTTCCCCAGCTGTTGCGCGAGCTGCGGCCCGACCTCCGGATCGGCTTCTACCTCCACATCCCCTTCCCGCCGGCGGAGCTCTTCCAGCAGCTCCCCTGGCGGCGTCAGCTGCTCGAGGGTCTGCTCGGGGCCGACCTGGTCGGCTTCCAGCTGCCCGGCGGAGCCGCCAACTTCGTCCGGCTGGTCCGCCAGCGCGTGGGCCACAAGACCCACCGCGACCTGGTCTACCTGCCCGAGGGCCGCACCGTCCGCGCGGCCGCCTTCCCGATCTCCATCGACTACAAGGGCTTCGAGAAGCTGGCGAGGTCCGAGGAGGTCGCGAAGCGGGCCACCGAGATCCGCACCGCACTCGGCGACCCGACCAAGGTGTTCCTCGGCATCGACCGGCTCGACTACACCAAGGGCATCTACGCGCGGCTGCGCGCGTTCTCCGAGCTGATCCGCGACGGCGAGCTCGACGTCGAGCACGCGGTCTTCGTGCAGGTCGCCACACCGTCGCGCGAGCAGGTCGAGGAGTACCGCGTGCTTCGCGACGACATCGACCGGCTGGTGGGCCGGATCAACGGCGACCTCGGCCGGATCGGCCGCCCGGTGATCAGCTACCTCCACTCGTCGTTCCCGCGCGAGGAGATGGCCGCCTTCTACCGCGCGGCCGACGTCATGGTGATCACCCCCTACCGCGACGGGATGAACCTGGTCGCCAAGGAGTACGTCGCCTGCCGGTACGACGAGGACGGCGCGCTGGTGCTCTCGGAGTTCGCCGGCGCAGCCGCCGAGCTCCGCCAGGCCTGGCAGGTCAACCCCTACGACATCAACGGCACCAAGGCCGCGCTGCTCGAGGCCTGCCGGGCCGACCCCAAGGACCGGCAGCGCCGGATGCGCGCGATGCGTCGGACCGTGAGGCACGCCGACGTCGCGGCGTGGGCCAAGAGCTTCCTCGACGAGCTCGACAAGGTCCGGCCCCCGCACGGCAAGCGGCTCAAGCCGACACCCGACGGCTGACCGACTCGACCTCGATCGCCCGTAACCCGCCGGTCCGCGCCACGTTGGACCGGTGTGGCGCGCGAATCGCCACCGGGCCGACGCGGGTCGGGGCATTGTGATCCCGCGTCGGCTCGCCGAGCGGGACTCCGGCCGGCAGATCGCACCGAGTGCACGCTCGGGTAGTTTCGAGGCATGGACCTGATCCCGAAGCCCGATCAGGTCGTGTCCGCCGCCGGCAACGTCGCCCATCGGCTCGTCCACGGCGGCCTGGCCGACCTCCGGCCGATGCCGCGCACGCTGATCGACGACGGCACGCTCCGCGAGGTCTACCACTACCGGCCCGCCGCGGGCGTCCACGCCCACGGCGACCCGGTGCTGCTGGTGACGCCGCTCGCGGCCCCCGCGATCTGCTACGACCTGCGCCGCGGCTGCTCGCTCATCGAGCACCTCGTCGACGCCGGCCGTCCGACGTACCTCGTCGAGTACGGCGCCGTCTCGTTCCGCGACCGCGACCTCGGCATGGGGCCATGGATCGACGAGGTCGTCCCGACCGCGATCCGCGAGGTGTCCGCGCACGCCGGCGGTCGGCCCGTCCACGTGGTCGGCTGGTCGCTCGGCGGCGTCTTCGCTCTGCTCGCGGCCGCCGGCGACAACGACCTGCCGATCGCCTCGATCGCCGCCCTGGGTTCGCCGTTCGACGTCCGTGAGGTGCCGCTGGTGGCGCCGCTACGGCCCCTGCTCACCTTCACCGACGGACGCGGTGCGATCACGCGCCTCTACCGGGCCGCCGGCATGGCGCCACAGCCGCTGGTGCGCTGGGCCTTCCAGCTGTCGTCGTTCCAGAAGCTGGTGACCAAGCCGCTGGCACTGGCCCGGCACCTCGACGACGCCGACTACCTCGCGCAGATCGAGGCCGTCGACCGGTTCTCCGACAACATGATCGCGTACCCGGGGCGGACCTTCGGCCAGCTCTACCACCGGCTTCTCAAGGGCAACGCGCTCGTCGACGGCACCTTCGAGGTGGGTGAGCGCACCGTCTCGGTCGCGACCATCAGCCGCGCCGGTGCTGGTCTTCGCGGGCGCCGCCGACGGCATCGCGCCGGTGGCGTCGGTGAAGGCGTCGGTGCCGATGCTGACCGGCGCACGGGACGTGCGGTTCGAGATCGTCCCGGGCGGGCACCTCGGGATGCTGACCGGGCGCACGGCGCGCACGAGCACCTGGCTCGTGCTCGATGAGTGGATCGACCAGTGGTCGGAGCCCGAGGCGCCGGCGCCCGCCGCGTCGACGTAGGGCCACGAAGAAGGCCACCGCCAAGAAGGCCCCGACCAAGAGGGCGACAGCCAAGAAGGCCTCGCCGAGGACCGCGACCGAGGCCGCGGAGATCGGCACCAACCCCACGCGACGGTACGGGTCGGCCCAGTCCCGCGCCCTCGGCGGCCGCTGACGCGGATCCGGTGGCGGAGAGTGTCCTGCCGAGCGCCGTGCCGTTCGTCCCCTGGGTGACGGCACGACCCGGCGCCGTCGACGACCAGCCCCGAGGAGGGTTCCCATGAAGTACCTGATGATCCATGCCGTCGACCAGGACGCGACCCCGAACGACCCCACCTGCGCCACACCGGAGGCGCTCGACGCCTGGGTGCAGGAGATGCTGGCGCGCGGCGTCCTGCTGGACGGCGCGCGGCTGCGGCCCGTGTCCGATGCGACCACGGTGCGTGCCCCGCACGGCGCGCCGGTGGTCACCGACGGGCCGTTCGCCGAGACCAAGGAGCAGGTGGCGGGGTACGACGTGATCGACTGCCCCGACCTCGACGCGGCCGTGGCGGTCGCCGCGGCGCACCCGACGACGTACCTCGGCAGCATCGAGGTGCGCGCGTTCGACGAGGGCATGCCCGACCCCGTCGTGCCGGAGCAGGTGCCCGACGGCAAGCTGCGCTACCTGATGCTGGTGTGCGCCGACATGCGGCGCGCGATGGCGGCCGCCTCCGAGACCGTCTCCGAGACACGCAGCCGAGCGGTCCGCACCGACCCGCGACGACTTCGACGAGGGGCCCGACGAGGTGGACGCCTGGATCGACGCCGCCGGCCCCCGCCGCCTGTACGGCTGGGCGCTGGAGTTCCCGAGCGAGGCCGTGACCGTACGTCGCGTGGACGGCGAGGTGGTCACCACCGACGGGCCGTTCGCCGAGACCAAGGAGCAGATCGCGGGCTACGACCTGCTGGAGTGCGACGACCTCGACGACGCCCTCGAGGTCGCAGCAGGCCACCCGGTCGCCGGCGGCGGTGTGATCGAGCTCCGGCCGCTCTGGCAGGGATGACCCGAGCCGACGACGCGGTCGCCCGCAGCTTCGCCGAGAGCTGGGGGCGGCTCGTCGCGGGCCTGATCGGCTGGTGCGGCGACTGGGACCTGGCCGAGGAGTGCGCCCAGGAGGCCTTCGCCTCGGCGCTCGTCGCGTGGGAGCGCGACGGGGTGCCGGACTCACCACTCGGCTGGCTGACCACCGTGGCGCGCAACAGGGCGCGCGACCGGATCCGACGTCGTACCACCGAAGGCGCGAAGCTCGACCTCGCGCACGCGGACTCGAGCGACGAGGTCGCTCCGGTGGACGTCGAGGACATCCCCGACGAGCGGCTGCGGCTGATCTTCACCTGCTGCCACCCGGCGCTGCCGATGCCGGCGCGGATGGCACTCACCCTCCGGACGCTGTGCGGGTTGACGGCTGCCGAGATCGCCCGGGCGTTCCTGGTCACCGAGCCGACGATGGAGAAGCGGCTGGTGCGGGCGCGGGCGAAGATCAAGCACGCCGGCATCCCCTACCGGGTCCCGCCGCCGGAGCTGTGGGCCGAGCGGGTCGAGGGTGTCCTGGGCGTGCTCTACCTGATGTTCAACGAGGGGTACGCCGCTTCCTCGGGCGAGTCGGTGCTGCGGGTCGACGTCTCGGCCGAGGCGATCCGGCTCACGCGCTCACTGGTGGACCTGCTGCCCCGGGAGGAGGAGGTGCGCTCGCTGCTCTCGCTGATGCTGCTCACCGATGCCCGCAGGCCGGCCCGGGTGCGCGACGGGCGCGTCGTACCGCTGGCGGAGCAGGACCGGAGCCGGTGGGACCGAGACTCCATCGTCGAGGGTGCGGCGCTCCTCGAGGGCCACGACGGACCGTGGGGTCCGTACGCCGTGCAGGCCCGGATCTCGTTGTGCCACGACGTCGCCGCGAGGGCCGACGACACCGACTGGGCCGCGATCGGCCACCTCTACACCCTGTTGCCGCCGACGCCCGTCACCGAGCTGAACCGCGCCGTCGCGGTCTCGATGACCCACGGCCCGGCCCCGGCGCTGGCGATGGTCGAGGAGCTCTCCGAAGACCTGGCGGGCTACTACCTCCACGCCGCCACGAAGGCCGACCTCCAGGCGAAGCTCGGGCGCCTCGACCAGGCCGCCGCGTCGCTCCGGGTCGCGATCGACCTCGCACCCACCGGCGCTGAGCGCCGGCTGCTTCGCGAGCGGCTCGACGCCCTGCTCAGCGACGGCTGACTTTGGTGGTACTCGTCGCGAACAGCGGTCGGAGGGCGTAGCCACCGAGGACGAGCCCGGCGACCACGGCCAGGCCGCCGAGGATCGGCTGGACGGCCAGCAGCAGCAGTCCGATCACGACGTACCCGGCCGCGTACGCGACGTGGCGGCGACGCACCTGGGGCGTGGGAGCCGGATCGGTCGAGATGCTCGTCCCGCCGGACGCCGTACCGGGACCGAGGCCCGTCGGCGCGGCCGGCGGGAGCGGCTCCTGGGCCAGCGCACCCGGCGCAGTCGCGTCGTCGGGGGCTGCTGGGGCGTCCTGGGGCGTGCCGTCGACGACAGCCTGCGCCTCCGGGGACCCGCCGAGGAGCGCGAGCCCCTTCGGCGTCAGGGCGTACGTCGGCAACCCGGGCAGGTCGAGCCGCACGACCGTCTGCTCGGCGACCGCCTCCTCGAGGACCGGTCCGACCGCGCTCTCGGGTTCACCGACCTCCGCCGCGACCCCGAACACGGTGGAAGCCCCGGAGGTCAGGGCCGAGAGAACCTGCATCTCGACGGGATCGGAACCGCTGACAGTAGCCATGTCGCCATTGTGGTCCCCGAGGGTCGCTCTGACTCCCGTATCCGCTGGAGTCGGCGAGGTGGTCGCACTCGCCCTGGCCCCTCACCCGACGCCGCGTTCGGCCAACCACCTCTTGGCCGCGGTCTTCGAGGCTCGCGCCAGCCACGCGTCGTACACCACCTCGGCGAGCTCCTCGCGGCTCACCTCGCCGATCCGTGAGGTGCGGAGCAGCACCGACGGGTGCCCGTCGAAGTGGGGGGTGGTGAAGTACGGCGTCGACTCGTCGGCGACCAGAGCCTCCTTGTCGATCTCCGAGCCCACCCAGAGGACCACCACGTCGTCGTACCGCTCCCCGGTCTCCGGGTCGACCGCGTCGGGTCGTGGCGTCCGGAAGAAGACGAAGCTGCGCCGGCTCACCTGGTAGACGTCGTTGCCCTTCGGCCCGCTCTCGACGGTGACCCCGGGCATCGAACCGGCCAGCGCACGGAGGTCGGCGACGGTGGCGCGACGCGAGCCGGTCATCCGTCCAGCCTGCTACGTCGCGGCCTCCCTCGCTAGCGTGAGCGCGTGGGTGCACTGAGCGGGTTGGTGGAGCGCAGGTCTGATGGCGCCCGACTGGGCCGAGGCCCTCGCACCCGTCGACGAGCGGATCGCGGCGATGGGGCGTGTTCCTCCGGGCGGAGCTGGCCGCCGGGCGCGGCTACCTTCCGGCGGGCGACGACATCTTCAAGGCCTTCCGACGGCCGCTCGCGCAGGTGCGGGTGCTGATCGTCGGTCAGGACCCCTACCCCACCCCCGGCCACCCGATCGGGCTGTCGTTCGCGGTCGCGCCCGACGTACGTCCGCTGCCCGGGTCGCTGCGCAACATCTACCAGGAGCTCTCGACGGATCTCGGGGTCCCGCCCGCGCCGCACGGCGACCTCACGGCGTGGGCGGACCGCGGGGTGATGCTGCTCAACCGGGTCCTCACCGTCCGGCCCGGGGAGTCCGCCTCGCACCGCGGTCGCGGCTGGGAGGAGGTGACCTCGTGCGCGATCGACGCCCTCGCCCGGCGCGGCGGCCCCGCCGCCGCCATCCTGTGGGGACGCGACGCCCAGTCGCTGAAGCCGGCGCTCGGTCCGGTCCCGTGGGTGGAGTCGGTGCATCCGTCGCCGTTGTCGGCGGCGCGCGGCTTCTTCGGGTCCCGGCCCTTCTCGCGGGTCGACCGGTTGCTGGTCGAACAGGGCGGCGAACCGGTCGACTGGTCGCTGCACGGGTGACCGGGCGCCTCGAGACCCCTGGCCCGGATCGGTCATGACATCCCGGCGCCGGAACACGAGACTGGGTCGTCCGGACCCGGGTACAACGGGGGGTTCGGACCACCCTCTCGCGGAATAAAGTTGAATATGCACTCATTCGAGTTGTCATGACCGACCGCATGCCTGCCCTGTACATCGGCCACGGCGCGCCGCCGCTGCTCGACGACGCGCTGTGGTCGAGCCAGTTGGCGGGACTCGCGGCGACGTTGCCGCGCCCGACGGCGATCCTGATCGTCAGCGCGCACTGGGAGTCCGCGCCGGTGATGCTGAGCGCCGACGGCGCGCCCCTCGTCTATGACTTCGGCGGCTTCGCGGAGAAGTACTACCGGATGACCTACGCGACGCCGCCCGCAACGGCGCTGGCCCAGCGGGTCGCGGCGATGATGCCGGCCAACGAGCCGGTGCACCAGCACAGCAGCCGCGGCCTCGACCACGGCGCCTGGGTTCCGCTGAAGATCATGTACCCCGACGCCGACATCCCGGTGCTGCAGATGTCGCTGCCCACCTCCGACCCCACCCGGCTGCTCGCCCTCGGCGAGATCCTCCGCCCGCTGCGCGACGAGGGCGTGCTGATCATCGGCTCCGGCTTCCTCACCCACGGGCTGCCGTTCCTGACCGAGTTCCGGATCGACGCGGACGCTCCCGGCTGGTCGAAGGACTTCGACCTCTGGGCCGGCGAGGCGCTCGCGCGTGGCGACGTCGACGCCCTCGCGTCGTACCAGTCGCAGGCGCCGGGCATGCCCTACGCGCACCCCACCGTCGAGCACTACACGCCGCTCTTCGTCACCCTCGGCGCCGCCACCGATCCCGAGGCTCCGGGCGAGCAGCTCTTCGAGGGCTTCTGGATGGGGCTGTCGAAGCGGTCGCTCCAGGTGGCCTGACCGGCGTACGCCGACGCCGGGCCGAGTCGTGGCCCGGCAGACGGCTCGTCAGGCCCGGGTGATCTCGTCGAGCTCGGCGAGGTCGGCCTCGTCGGGCTGCCACTCGAGTGCGGCGGCGTTGGCACGGACCTGGTCGCCGCGGGTCGCGCCCGAGATGACCGACCCGACGGCCGGCTGCGCTGCGAGGCCGGCGATCGCGATGTCGAGGACCGGGACTCCGCGTTGCTCGGCGTACTTCTCGAGGCGCTCGATCCGGTCCCAGTCGGCGTTCTCCAGCCAGGGTGCGGCCATGGCCGCCGCGCGCGACCCGGCCGGTGCAGAAGCACCGCGGCGGTACTTGCCGGTGAGCAGGCCGTACTCGAGCGGGAAGTAGGGCAGCACGCCGAGGCCGAACTGCTCGCAGGCGGGCACGACCTCCTCCTCGACGGTGCGGTCGAAGAGGGAGTAGCGGTTCTGCACCGAGACGAACCGCTCGAACCCGCCGGTGCGGGCGGTCCAGTCGGCGTCCGCGACCTGCCAGCCGCCGACGTTCGAGACGCCGAGGTAGCGGACCTTGCCCTCACGCACCAGGTCGGTCAGGACCGAGAGCGTCTCCTCGATCGGCGTGATGTCGTCGGGCTCGTGGTACTGGTAGAGGTCGATGTGGTCGACCCGCAACCGGCGCAGCGAGGCCTCGACCGCTCGGCGTACGTAGGCGCGCGAACCGCGGGCACCGTGGTCGGCGCCGTTGGCGCCCTGCATGTCCATCCCGAACTTGGTGGCGACCACGAAGTCGTCGCGGCGCCCGTGCATCGCCTCTCCGAGCATCTCCTCGCTCGCCCCCTGGCCGCCGTAGGTGTCGGCGGTGTCGAGGAGCGTCACCCCGACGTCCTGGGCGGCGTCGAGGATGTCGCGCACGCCGTCGAGGTCGACCCGGCGGCCGAAGGCGTTGCAGCCGATGCCCACGGCGCTGACCATCAGGCCCGAGTCGCCCAGCGGGCGGTACGTCATCTCGCTCATGCTCCGACCCTAGCCAGCCCGTGCGACCTCCTGCCGGTCGAGGTCGCGCACGCAGAAACGGTGGTGCTCCCACTCCTCGTTGAGCACCGTGCGCAGGCACTGGCCCACGCTCCGGCCCCGCGCGTACGGCGGCCAGCCTGGGCCGTCGGGCACCGGCGCGGTCTTCTGGAGCTCGGCAGCGGTGACGGCCGCGAGCCAGGCCTCGAGCTCGGCGGCCTGGTCGTCGCGCACGGCCCGGACCTCGGCGAGCGTCGGCGTCGCGGAGCGGTCGAGACCCTGCTCCCCCTGGTCGAACACGTAGTCGGGCCCCAGGCCCATCGGCGTGAACAGGTCGGTCCGGCCGAGGCAGCAGCGACGGAACCACGAGTCGTGGACGAAGACGAGGTGACGCAGCGTCTCGACCGCCGACCACTCGTCGTCGACGCGCACGTGCTCGCTGCCGCCGGGCATCGCCTCGAGCCGGGCGTAGGTCGCATCCCAGTCACTGCGGAGCAAGGCCCACCCCTCACGCAGCTCAGCGGGCTCGTCGGAGCGGATCAGCAGGCGCACCGGATGGCGTCGGTCCAGCTCGGCCTCGACGTAACCGGTCACCTCGACGCCGTTGACCACGAGGTTGCTGACCAGCCCGTCGATCTCGGCGTCCTGCAGCACCACACCGATCAGGCGGGCGCCGGTCAGGTCGCACTCGCGGAACTCGGCACCGGTCAGGTCCTGCTCGACGAATCGCTCCATGCGCTCACCGTAGGGCTGGGGTCGGACAGCGAGCGATGACAGGATGACGGGATGCGGTTCCTGTCGATCCAGTCGTCGGTCGCCTACGGTCATGTCGGCAACTCGGCGGCCACGTTCCCGCTCCAGAGGCTCGGACACGAGGTGTGGCCGGTGTCCACCGTGGTGTTCTCCAACCACACGGGGTACGGCGCGTGGCGCGGCCCGCTGCTCCCGCCCGACGACGTACGCGCGGTCGTCACCGGCATCGCCGAGCGCGGCGTGCTGGCGACCTGCGACGGCGTGCTGTCCGGCTACCTCGGCGGGCCTGGCATCTGCGAGGTCGTCGTCGACGCGGTGGCCCAGGTGAAGGCGGCCAACTCGGCGGCGACGTACACCTGCGACCCCGTGATGGGCAACGCGACCAGCGGATGCTTCGTGGATCCCGCGATCCCGCCGATCATCCGCGAGCAGGTGGTGCCGGCCGCCGACATCATCACGCCCAACCAGTTCGAGCTCGGCTTCCTCACCCACACCGAGCCCGACGACCTCGCCTCGACGCTCGAGTCGGCCGACATCGCGCGGGGTCTGGGGCCGACGACCGTACTGGTGACGTCGTTCCTGCGGCCCGACGGCCCGGACGACACGATCGAGATGCTGGCGGTGACCGGCGACGGCGCCTGGAGCGTGCGGACCCCGCGGCTGCCCATGAAGGCGAACGGCTCCGGCGACCTCACCGCGGCCCTGTTCACCGCCCACCTGAAGGAGACCGGCTCCGCGGCGGACGCGCTCGCCTCCACCGTCTCCTCGGTGTACGCCGTGCTGGCGACGACCCTGGAGTCCGGCGAGCGGGAGCTCCGGATCGTCGCCGCCCAGGACGCCATCGCGCACCCGGGCCGGGAGTTCGAGGTCGAACAGGTCCGCTGAGCCTCTCCCCTGCGGACCGAGGGCTCACAGGCGAGGGTCAGGAACCCCACAGGGTCGTCTCATGGGCCGGAGCCACCATGGAGGTATGACCGAGCGCGCCCCCCAGGAGGACCTCACCTTCCGCGTAGAGGAGCTCACGCTCCGGCGGCGCCGGTTGCTGGCGGCAGCGGTGACGGTCGCGGCCCTGGCCGCCGTGGCCGGCGGATCAGCGCTGGGCGCGGTGGCCGGGGCACACGACCAGCGCGTCGACACCGTCACCCACAACGTGGTGGAGGCCGGCTGACCAGGCCGACGACCGAGCCGGTGACAGGAATCGAACCCGCGACATCTTCTTTACAAGAGAAGCGCTCTACCGTCTGAGCTACACCGGCGCGCCGCACACCGCGGCCGGGCCATCGTAGTGGCGGGTACGCCCGATCACGCAGCCAGGAACGAGTCGACGGAACGCCGGATCCCGGCGGCGTCGAGGCCGTGGGAGCGCTGGTGCTCGGCCGGGCTGCCGTAGTGCCTCAGCTCGGTCCGGCGTGTGCCCAGGGCCAGCAGCCGATGGGGAACGTCGACCAGGGCGTCGGCGACGCAGCGTGCGGAGGTCCCGGACAGCCAGGGCTCGACGAGCACCACGGCCGGCGAGGTGAGCACGCTCCGGAAGGTTCGTGCGTCGAAGGGCCGGACGGAGTGGGCGTAGAGCACCGTCACGTCGCGTCCGGCGGTCGCCTCCAGGACCTCGTCGAGCACCGGCCCGAGCGCCACGACCGTGGCGCCCGAACCACGGCGTACGACGTGCAGTCCGACGTCGGGGAAGGAGTCGCTGTTGGTCTGCTCGACGATCCTCACGTAGTGCAGCCCGTTGCCGGCCACGGCGCGGCGGAGGACCACGTCGGCCTCCCCTGCGGTCCCAGGCGCATGGATGGTGACCTCGGGGAGCGTGTCCATCAACGCGACATCTCCCGGCGCCTGGTGGGTCCGGCCGGAGTCCGACGCGTCGAAGGAACCGCCGCCTCCGACCAGCACCCCGCCCACGCCCTGGTGGGCGAACCCGAGCTTCACCTGCTCGAAGGCACGCTCGACCAGGAACGTGCCGAACGTGTGCACGACGGGCCGCATCCCGGTGAGGGCCAGCCCCCCGCCGACGTTGACGAGCAGCTGCTCACGGATCCCGACGTTGATCGCGCGGTCCGGGTGGCGGCGCAGGGCGTCGGTGAAGAACCGGGCCGAGATCTCGGCCAGGACCAGGGCCGTCGAGAGGTCCTCGTCCAACAGCTCGGTGACGGTCCGGCCGAACTGGGTGCGCGGGTCGCGGGTGAGGGTCCTCATGCCGCTGCCTCCTCGTGGTCGAGCACCGTGGCCACCACGACGTTCGGTACGCCGAGGACGCGCTCGGACAGTGCCTTCTCCAAGGCGTCGAGGTCGCGACCGTCGACGGTGGTGACCTGCCAGCCCTCGGTCGCGAACCGCTCCGCGATCCGGCCCGGGACGGTGTAGCTGCTGCTCCGGTTGTCGACCACCACGACCGTGAGCGCATCGAGGCCGAGCGCCGCCGCCAGCTCGAGCGCCTCGTGGTTGGAGCCCTCGTCGAGCTCCGCGTCGCCGACCAGCACCACCACGCGCGCGCCGATTCCCTGCGCACGGAGCCCGAGCGCCGTACCGACCGCGAGGGGGAGCCCGTGCCCGAGCGAGCCCGACGAGATCTCCACACCCGGCACGAGGTTGCGGTCGGGGTGGTGGCCGAGCGGTGAGTCGAACGACGCCCACGACTCGAGCCACGACTCGGGGAAGAACCCGCGGTCGCAGAGCACGGCGTAGTAGGCCATCGGTCCGTGCCCCTTCGAGAGCAGGAACCGGTCGCGCCGCGGGTCGTCGACGGTCTCCGGCGCCACGTCGAGCACCCGCTCGTAGAGCACCCGGATCACGGCGAGGGTCGAGTACGACGCGGGGTCGTGCTTCTCGTCCCCGGTCATCAGGTTCATGAGTCGTCCGATGTTGTCCATTCGGCCATTGCACAAGTTGAAGTGAACTTGAAGTCAAGGCATCCTGGGCGACATGATCGAGCTCACCATCGGCGAGCTGTCCGAGCGCTCAGGCCTGGCCACGAGTGCGATCCGCTACTACGAGGACCTCGGTCTCGTCCGGTCGCGGCGTACGACGGGCAACCAACGACGCTACGAACGCGCGATGCTGCGGCGCCTGGCCTTCATCCGCACCGCCCAGCGCGTCGGCCTCAGCCTCGACGAGATCGAGACGGCCTTGTCGACGCTACCCAGCAACCGCACCCCCACCAAGGCCGACTGGACCCGGCTCAGCCGCGGTTGGCGGCCGCGGCTGGACGCCCAGATCGAGCAGCTCGAGCGCTTGCGCGACACCCTCGACTCCTGCATCGGCTGCGGCTGCCTGAGCCTGCGGCGCTGCGCGCTCAGCAACCCGGACGACGAGGTGGCCCACCGCGGGCCCGGCGCGGTCTTCCTGGACGGTCACTGAACGTCCCCGACGACATAGCCTGGCCTCATGGCGTTGCACATCGTGGCCAGCCGGCCGGACCCCGCTGTCGTGCGACTGCCCTGGGACACACCCCTCGAGGACTGGTCGGCCGACTACGTCGTCCCGCTCCCCCGCGGCCTGAGCCGCCACATCGTCCGCATCGTCCGGCTCCGCGACCGCACCTACGCCGTCAAGGAGACCCAGGAGGAGATGGCGTTCCGGGAGTACCGCCTGCTGCGGGACCTGCAACGACTCGCACTGCCGGCCGTGCGGCCGCTGGGGGTCGTCACCGGGCGCGAGGACCCCGCGGGCGAGCCGCTGCCGTGCGCCCTGATGACCGAGCACCTTGCCTTCTCACTCCCCTATCGCGCGCTCTTCGCGCACGGCATGTCGGCCGAGAGCCTGCCCAACCTCATCGACGCGCTCGTCGTCCTCCTCGTCAGGCTCCACCTGGCCGAGTTCTACTGGGGTGACGTCTCGCTGTCGAACGTGTTGTTCCGGCGCAGCGCCGGTGGGTTCGCGGCGTACCTCGTGGACGCCGAGACCGGTGAGCTTCGCTCCACGCTGTCGCGTCAGATGCGCGAGTACGACGTGGAGGTCGGCTGCGAGAACGTGTTCGCCGAGCTTCTCGACCTGCAGGCGGGCGGGGCGATCAGCTCGCAGGTGCACGGCCACGAGATCATCCGGCTGATCCAGAGACGCTACGACGACCTCTGGAACGAGCTGACCTCGGAGGAGGAGTTCGGCGCCGACGAGATGTGGCGGATCGAGCAGCGGATCGAGCGCCTGAACGACCTCGGCTTCGACGTCGACGAGCTCGACATCGTCACCGACTTCGACGGCGACCGGATCCGGATCCAACCGAAGGTCGTCGAGCTCGGCCACCACCGCCGCGAGCTCCAGGCGCTGACCGGCCTCGATGTCGAGGACGCGCAGGCCCGGCGGCTGCTCAACGACATGGCGTCGTTCATCGCCCACTACGACCTGGGGCGTGAGGACAGGGGCATCGCGGCCAACCGGTGGCTGACCGAGATCTTCGAGCCGATCATGGCGCTGGTCCCGCCCGAGGGGCGTGGAAAGCTCGAACCGGCCGAGATCTTCCACGAGATCCTCGTGCACCGGTGGTACCTCTCGGAGCGCGCCGGCCGTGAGATCGGCATCTTCGAGACGGCCCGCGACTACATCGACACCGTGCTCGCCGCGAAGCCGGACGAGCTCGTCGCCGGCGACGACGTCCCGGATGCCGACGCCGCGGACACGGTAGAGCGCTGAACCGGACCTGCCTCAGCGGAGCAGGTCGCGCCCGATCACCATCCGCTGGATCTGGTTGGTCCCCTCGAAGATCTGGGTGACCTTGGCGTCGCGGAAGAGCCGCTCGACGGGGTACTCCCGCGTGTACCCGTTGCCACCGAGCACCTGCACGGCATCCGTCGTCACCCGCATCGCGACGTCCGAGGCGGTGAGCTTCGCGATGCTCGCCTGGCGGCTGAAGGGGCGGCCGGCGTCCTTGAGCCGCGCGGCCAGGAGGTACGTCGCACGGGCACGCTCGACGTCCACCGCCATGTCGGCGAGCAGGAACTGCAGCCCCTGCAGCTCTCCGATGGGCCGGCCGAACTGCTGGCGCTGGCCGGCGTACGCCACGGCGTGCGCCAGTGCCGACTGGGCGATCCCGGTCGCGACCGCAGCGATGCCGAGGCGGCCGGCATCGAGCGCGGACAGGGCGACCTTCATGCCCGCACCCTCCTCGCCGACGAGCTGAGCGGCCGGGATCCGGGCGCCGTCGAAGATCACCTGCGTGGTGACGTCGCACGCGAGGCCCATCTTCTTCTCCGGCGCGCCGAAGGTCATGCCCGGCGTCTCGCCCGGCACCACGAAGGCCGACAGGCCCCCCTTGGGATCGTCGGAGGTACGGGCGAACAGGATGTAGTAGTCGGCGCACGAGCCGTTGCTGATCCACTGCTTGGTGCCGTGCACGACGTACTCGTCGCCGTCGCGCACCGCCCGCGTGCGGATGCCGCTCACGTCGGACCCGGCCTGCGGTTCCGAGAGGCAGTAGGCGCCCAGCCAGTCGCCGCTGAGCATCCGCGGCAGCCACTCGCCGCGCAGGTCGTCGCTGCCGTTGCTGTTCACGACGTTGGCGGTCAGGCCGTGCACACTCACCCCGACCCCGACGCTCGGCCACGCGGTCGCGATCTCCTCGACCACCTGCAGATAGGTCTCGTAGGGCTGGTCGCCGCCGCCGTACTCCTCGGGGAAGGGCAGGCTGAGCAGACCCGACTTGCCGAGCAGCCGGTACGCCGCCTCCGGGAACTCACCGCGCTCCTCGGCGTCGTGCACCTGAGGTGCGAGCTCCTTCGTGGAGATCTCACGGGTCAGCTCGAGCAGGGCCTCACCGACCCCGTCGTCGTCGTGCGGCAGCAGCCGCTCCACCGTGGTACCCACCCGGCCGATGATGCCATCCTGTGACGCCTGTCTCCCACCCGGCGCCGGACCGTCATACGCCGAGTCGGCGCAAACAGGCAACGAAAACACGTCCAGTCGGCGCAAACAGGCAACCAGATCACGCCGAGTCGGCAGCTGCCGACTCGGCGTCAGCGGTGTTGGGCGAGGGCGTAGAGGGTGATCGAGGCGGCGACGCCCGCGTTGAGCGACTCGACCGCGGAGGTCATCGGGATCGAGAGCAGCCGGTCGCAGGTCTCACCGACCAGGCGCGAGAGACCGTCGCCCTCGGAACCCACGACGACCACGAGCGGGCCGGACGCGAGGTCGGCGTCGGCGAGCAGGTCGGGCAGGGACAGGTCACCGGAAGCAGCCAGGCCGACGACCTGGCACCCGGCGTCCTGGTAGTCCTTGAGGGTCCGCACCAGGTTGGTGGCGTGCGCGACCGGCAGCCGCGCGGCTGCCCCCGCTGACGACTTCCAGGCCGCCGCGGTCATCCGCGCTGCCCGACGTTCGGGGACCACCACCCCGTGGGCGCCGAACGCCGCTGCCGAGCGGACGACGGCGCCGAGGTTGCGGGGGTCCGTGACGGAGTCCAGGGCCACGATGAGCGGCGCCTCACCACGCTCGGCCGCGTCGTCGAGGAGATCCGTCGGATGGGCGTACTCGTACGCCGGGATCCGCGCTGCGAGCCCCTGGTGCACCGCCTTGTCCGTACGCCGGTCCAGCTCGGCGCGGGTGACCTCGAGCAGCGAGATCCCACCCTCGGCCGCGAGCTTGAACGCCTCGCGCAGCCGGGCGTCGCGCTCGGTGCCCTCGGCGACGTACACACCACTGACCGGCACACCGGCCCGCAGCGCCTCCACCACGGAGTTGCGCCCGGCGATCCACTCGTCGTCGCCGGCGCTGCGGCGCTTGGGGCGGGCCGAGGTTGCCTGTTCGGCGCGGTTCTTGAACTTGTGGGCCTTGTGGTTGGGACGGTCGGTCGCCTTCGGCGTGGGGCCCTTGCCCTCCAGCCCCTGCCGGACCCGGCCGCCCGAGCCGGCGGTCGGCCGCTTCGACGACTTCCGGATCGCGCCCTTGCGCTTGCTGTTCCCTGGCATCAGCGCACCGTCCACTTCGGGCCGTCGGGCGTGTCCTCGACATCGATGCCGGCGGCGGCGATGCGGTCGCGGATCTCGTCCGCGCGGGCCCAGTCCCGGTCGGCGCGAGCGGCGGCCCGCTCCTCGAGGAGACCGGCGACGAGGGCGTCGACCGCGGCGGCGAGCTTCGCGTCGTCGGACTCACCGAGCGAGCCCCAGGCCGGATCGGCGGGATCGAGCCCGAGCACGTCGAGCATCCGCACCACGACGTTGAGGGTCGCCGACAGGGCCCCGACGTCACCCTCGGCGAGGAGAGTGTTCCCGCGCCGTACGGCGTTGTGGATGACGCCGATGGCGGCGGGTGTGCCGAGGTCGTCATCCATGGCGGCCACGAAGCCGGCCCACAACGCTGCCTCGGCCTCGCTCGAGGCGCCCTCGGGCTCCGCGACCTCCCGCGCCCGCTGCATGAAGGACTCGATCCGACGGAACGCCAGCGCCGCGTCGTCCAACGCCTCGAACGAGAACTCGACGTGCGACCGGTAGTGCGCGGAGACCATGTAGTAGCGCAGCTCGATGCCCCGCACCCGCTTCAGCACCTCGGGCACCAGCAGGGAGTTGCCCAGCGACTTCGACATCTTCTCGCCGGCGGTGGTGATCCAGGCGTTGTGGAGCCAGTACGACGCGAACGCCTGACCGGCCGCGCGCGACTGGGCCAGCTCGTTCTCGTGGTGGGGGAAGCGCAGGTCGACGCCGCCGCCGTGGATGTCGAACGCCGGGCCGAGATACCTCGCCGCCATCGCCGAGCACTCGATGTGCCAGCCCGGCCGCCCCGGGCCGTACGGCGAGGGCCACGCGGCGGTCTCCGGCTCCAGGGCCTTCTTCCAGCCCTTCCAGAGCGCGAAGTCGCGCGGGTCGCGCTTCCCACGCGGGTCGGCGTCCTCGGCCGCCTCCATGTCGTCGATCCGCTGCCGGGTCAGCTCGCCGTACGACGGCCAGGAGCGCACGTCGAAGTAGACGTCGCCCGACCCGTCCGCGGCGGCGTACGCATTGCCGCTCGCGACCAGCTGCCCGATCAGCTCGAGGATCTCGGGGATGTGCCCGGTCGCGGCGGGCTCGTAGGTCGGCGGCAGCACGTTGATCGCGTCGAGCGCCTTGTCGAGCTCGCGGCCCATCAGGTAGGCGATCTCGAACCACGGCCGGCCCTGGGCCTCGCCCTTGGCCAGGATCTTGTCGTCGATGTCGGTGACGTTGCGGATGAACGTGACGTCGTAGCCCGATGCGATCAGCCAGCGGCGCAGCACGTCGAAGTTCACGGCCGAGCGCACGTGACCCACGTGGGGCTCGCTCTGGACGGTCAGGCCACACACGTAGATGCCCGCCTTGCCCTCCTCGAGAGGGACGAAGTCGCGGACGTCGCGGGTAGCGGTGTCGTGGAGCCGGAGAGTCACCCGCCAATCGTAGTTGGGGCCCGGGTCGCGTCCCCTATCGTCGGGGCGTGGCCCGCCGGATCCGGTACGACGCGTGGCCGGGCGACCACGGGCGGCGCCCCGCGCACCGACGACCGATCGACCTGGACGTCGCCGTGGTGCGAGCCGGGCTTCGTCTTCGCGGAAGCGGTGGCCTCGTGGTCGGCCACGACCCCGCGCGGCACCTGGATCGAGGTCGCCGCCCAGGCCCGCGGCCACCGTGCGTGGCACGACCTCGGCCACTGGTCGTCCGGCACGCGCCCGACGCGGAGGACCAGCGTCACCGGCGACCCCGAGGTGGACACCGACGTCTGGCGACCGCCGAGACGGCGCGGACGGCTATCGCCTACGGGTGGTGGTGCACGGTGACGCGACCGTGCACCGGATCGGCGCTGTGGTCTCCGCGGGAAAGTGGCCCGGCTCCACGTCGGCACCCCTGCGCCGGCGGGAACGGGTGCTCGACGTGCCACGTCTCTCCCAGATGACGTACGCCGAGGTGGGAGGCCGCGGGTGGTGCTCGCCCGCGTCGGTCGCGATGGTGCTGTCCCATGCCGGCAGGCTGCCACGCAGCACCGACATCCCCGCCGCTGCCCGTCAGGTCCACGACCCGGCTTGGAAGGGCACCGGCAACTGGTCGTTCAACACGGCTTGGGCCGCACGTGAGGCCGGGAACGCCTTCGTCACCCGGCTCCGCGACCTGCGTGACGCCGAGCGGTTCGTCGACGCCGGGATCCCCCTGGTCGCCAGCGTCGCCTACCCACCCGGCGCTCTGGCCCGCGCACCGACCCACGGCACGCTCGGCCACCTGGTCGTGATCCGTGGCTTCACCGACACCGGCGACGTCGTCAGCAACGACCCCGGCGCCCCCAGCGACCGGAGCGTACGTCGCACCTATGACCGCGGCGAGTTCGAGCGCGCCTGGCTCGGCGGCTCGGGCGGCACGGTCTACGTGATCCACCGCGACGACCAGCCCCTCCCGACCGGCGGCCGAGGCGCGTGGTGACCCACCAGGCCGGGCGAGAGCTACCTCTACGGCCCGCGGCAGGACCTCGTCAGCCCGCGCTGAACGAGATCGTGTGCCAGCCGGACGCGCCGTTCGGGGCCGGCTCGGCGCGGACGGCGGTCTGCACCTCGCCGTCGTCGTTCACGGCACGCACGCGCAGCTGGTGGTCACCGGAGGTCACGTCGAGCGTCGCGTCCCACTGCACCCAGGAGTCCTTGATCGACGGGCGACCGAGGTTCGTCTGCTGCCAGGCGCCGCCGTCGAGCTGCACCTCGACGGCCTTGATCCCGGTGTTCTGCTGCCAGCCGCTGCCTCCGACACGGACCTGGCCCGCGCTCACGTGGGCGCCGTCGTGCGGTACGTCGATCCGCGAGGCGAGCTTGACGGGGCCCAGCTCCGACCACCCGCGGTCGGTCCAGTACGCCGTGAACGAGTCGAAGGTGGTCACCTCGAGGTCGCGGACCCACTTGCACGCCGACACGTAGCCGTAGAGCCCGGGCACGAGCGTCCGCACCGGGAAGCCGTGCTCGATCGGGAGCGGCTGCCCGTTCATCGCGATCGCCAGCATCGCGCCGCGGTCGTCGGTGAGCGCCGAGAGCGGCGTCCCGCACGTCCAGCCGTCGTCGGAGGTCTGCTTGACCGCGTCGGCACCCGCCTGGACGCCGGCCTCGGCCAGCAGGTCCTTGAGGCGTACGCCGCTCCACCAGGCATTGCTGATCAGGTTGCCGCCCACGGTGTTGGACACGCAGTTGAGCGTCATCCACATCTCGCTGCGCTGCCGCGCGAGCAGATCGGCGTACGTCAGCGTGATCTCGTGGTCGACCATCCCGTGGATGCGCAGGGTCCAGTCCTTCGGCGCGATCGCCGGCGGGCTGAACGAGGTGTCGATCCGGTAGAAGCGGCTCGCGGGGGTCTGCCACGCCTCGATGCCGCTGAGACCGACCTCGGCGCCGGCCGGGACCGGCGGCGACGTGACGCCGGTCAGCTTGAGCGACTTGCGCGCCTCGTCGACCGCGCGGCGGTGACCGCCGGCGTTCCACCCCAGCACGCCGACGACCAGGCTGCCCAGACCCACCACGGAGGCCACCAGGAGGAAGCGGCGCTGCTGGTCGGTGTCGTCGAAAGGCTGAGGTCGCAACGGTGCGGTCAGCAGGGCCAGAACTGCCAGCCAGGTGATCACTCCGACCACGATCGGCAGGATGCCGGTGGGCGGAGCGCCGAACTGCGACTGCTCGGCGATCAGCCCGACCACCCCGAGGACCACGAAGCCCGCGACCCCCGCCCCCGGCGACCGCCTGGCAAGCACCCCGAACGCCGCGAAGAGCAGCAGCACGACGACCAGGACGCCGGTGACCAGCAGCGGCTTGTCCTTGTGCCCGACCAGCTGGATCGCGTCCTCCGCCACCTTCCCGGGCGTCAGCCGTACGACGAGCTCGGCGACGTCGGTGATCGGGTTGCCGCGCAGGCCGAGGAGGCCGGCAGTGAGGAGACTGGTCGCCAGACCCGCCACACCGGCGAGCACGCCGGCGAGCGCCCAGAGCCAACGCGACCGCACGGACAGATTGTTGCTCGGGCATGATCACCTCCGTGGCCGGAAGTACAGACGGAGTCCGCACGGGCATCGGTGTCGACGTGCATCGACTCGCCGACGGCGTGCCCCTGCACCTCGCCGGCCTCGCCTGGCCCGACGAGCCCCAGGGCCTCGCAGGCCACTCCGACGGCGACGTGTGCGCCCACGCCATGTGCGACGCGCTGCTCTCCGCCGCCGGGCTCGGCGACCTCGGCTCGAACTTCGGTACGTCGGAGCCGGAGTGGGCCGGCGCGTCCGGGGTCGCCCTCCTGAGCGGAGACGGCCGACCGGGTACGACGTGCCGGTTACGAGATCGGGAACGTCGCGGTGCAGGTCATCGGCAACCGCCCCCGGCTCGGTCCGCGCCGCGACGAGGCGACCGCGGTGCTCGAGGACGCCGTGGGTGCGCCGGTCTCGCTGTCCGCGACGACGACCGACGGGCTCGGCCTGACCGGGCGCGGCGAGGGCATCGCCGCCATCGCCACCGCGCTGGTCCACTGATGCGAGCCGCCGTCGTCGTGCTGGCCGCCGGCGCCGGCACCCGGGTCGGCGCCGAGGTGAACAAGGTGCTGCTGCCGTTGGGCGGCGTGCCCGTGATCGCGCGGTCCGTGACCACGGCGCGCGCCGTGCCCGGCGTACGACGGGTGGTGCTGGTGGTACGCGACGGCGAGCACGAGGCCGTCCGGGCCGCGGTCGAGCCGTATCTCGAGCCTTCGACCGGGTCAGGAGACGGCGACGAGCAACCCGAGGTGGCGATGGTGACCGGGGGCCCGACCCGGCACGCTTCGGAGTGGGAGGCGCTCTCCCTGCTCGCCGACGAGATCGAGGCCGGCGAATCGACGTCGTCGCGATGCACGACGCCGCTCGTCCCCTGGCCACGCAGGCTCTCTACGAGCGCGTGCTGGCCGCGGCACTCGAGCACGGCGGCGCGATCCCCGTCGCGCCACTCGACCACCTGGTCGACCTCGACGGCGACGCACTGCCCGATCCCCTGGTCGGCGTGCAGACCCCCCAGGCCTTCCGGGCGGCCGACCTGCTCGCGGCCCACCGCGCCGCCCGCGCAGACGGGTTCGAGGCCACCGACACGGCCGGTTGCCTGGCGGCCTATGCCGAGGTGGCCGTCGTGGCGGTCGGGTCGGACGCCGGCAACCTCAAGCTCACCGTCGCCGACGACTTCCTGGTGGCGGAGGCGCTCATCGTGAGGTGAGGGCCTCGAGCCGGACGAGGTCGGTGGGCGAGGAGACCCGGGCGGCCGAGGTCGGCGCCTCGGCGAACACCAGGGGCCCGAGCGTGCGGAGGTCGGCCACCGCGCGGACCAGGTCCTCGTCTGGCCAGTCGTCGAGCCGGGCGACGACCGCGGGCGGCAGCACGAGCGGAGAGGCGACCCGCCGCAGCCGGTCGCGGTCGTGGGTCTGCGTCACCAGGGTGACGCCGTCGCGCTCCTGCACGTCCTTGACCGTGTCGGTGACCGGGAGCACGCCGACCACCACCGCATCCTCGGCGACCGCACGTCGTACGCACGCGGCCAGGAAGTCCGGCGGCGTCATCGGGCACAGGCGTCGTGCCACACCAGGGGCGCCCCGGCGTCGCGGACGTCCTCCCACGGAGTGACCAGGTCGAGCAGGAGGATCCCCGCCTCCCCCATCGCCCAGGCCGCGCAGGCGACCAGCGACTCACCGTGGAGCAGCGCGAACGGCAGCGACCCCCGGCCACGCTCGACGACGACGCCGAGCGGTGTGGCGGGCTCGTCGTCGTAGAAGCTCATGGTCCGGGGATCGTAGTCTCGACTCCGCTCGACCACCGGGTCTCGACTCCGCTCGACCACCGAGACGCGACGAGGCCCCGCCACACCGGAGTGTGCGGGGCCGCGTCGGTCGAGCGTCAGGAGGCGAGGACCTCGTCGAGGATCGCCTCGGCCTTGTCCTCGTTGGTGTTCTCGGCCAGGGCCAGCTCGGAGACGAGGATCTGCCGGGCCTTGGCCAGCATCCGCTTCTCACCGGCCGAGAGGCCACGGTCGCGCTCGCGGCGCCACAGGTCGCGAACGACCTCCGACACCTTCATCACGTCGCCACTGTGCAGCTTCTCGAGGTTCGCCTTGTAACGGCGCGACCAGTTGGTCGGCTCCTCGACGTGAGCCGCACGAAGAATGTCGAAGACGCGCTCCAGCCCGTCCTTGTCGACCACGTCGCGCACTCCGACCAGGTCGAGGTTGCACGCGGGGACACGGACCACGAGGTCCTGCTGGGCGACGATACGAAGGACGAGGTACTCCCTGTCCTCACCCTTGATCGTCCGCATCTCGATGTCTTCGATGACGGCGGCGCCGTGATTGGGATACACAACGGTTTCGCCCACGGTGAAAGACATATTGTTCAGTACCACCCTTCTTAGGTGACCAGTCTAACACGAGGGTGGAGGTGTTCTATTCATCGTCTCCGCAGGTCAGAGGCCATTTGAGGGCTTGACAGAAACCGCTGGCATATGCGTCCTCGAGCCCTGGCCGGCCGCGGCGTGTCGCCGCCGGGCGTCCCCGGCCGGTCGGCCGATGACGGATACTGCGGGGCATGTCCGCACCATCCGCACCACCCGCCCCGGAGGCCTCCTCCGGATCCGCCCCATCGGGCCAGGGGGACGCGTGGTGCCGGTCCTGCTGGTGCGTGCGGCCCATCCCCGGCAGGCGGTGCTCACTGCGCTCGGGATGGCCGTGGCGGCCGCCGTGTCGGGGCGGGCCCCGCGCGAGGTCGGACTGGTCCTCGCCACGGTCCTGGTCGGGCAGTCGGTGCTCGGTTGGGACAACGACCTCGTCGACGAGAAGGCCGACCGCGCCGCCGAGCGCACCGACAAGCCCCTTGCCACCGGGGCGCTCGAACGCGGGACGGTCGGCTTCGCCCTGGCCTGCGCCCTGCTGCTCCTGGTGCCGCTCTCGCTCTCCAGCGGGATCGCCGCCGGCCTCGCCTACCTGCTCTCGGTGCTGGTCGGGCTGGCCGGGAACCGGTGGCTGCGCGAGGGGATGTTCTCGTGGCTGCCGTGGGCGGTCTCGTTCGCCCTCTACCCGGCGTACCTGTCGTACGGCGGGTGGGGAGGTGGCGCGCAGGGCAGCGCACCGACCGTCGCGATGACCGCGGTCGCCGCCGTGCTCGGCGTCGGCGTCCACGTCCTGACCTCGCTTGCGGGGCCTGGTCGACGACCACCAGGCCGGTCGGCGGCACCTTCCCCTACGGCTCGCGCTGCGGGTCGGAGCCCCTCGCCTGCTCGTGCTCGCGATCGTGTTCTGCGTCGTCGTTGCAGCCGTCGCAGGGCTGGTCGGGAGCACGGTCGGGCTGTCTCGATGACCCCGCCGAGCGCCCGCTAGTCTGTCGCCCGTGAACCTGCGACGGACTCTCGCGACCGCATCGGCTGGTCTCGCGCTCATCGCCGCCCTCGCCGCGTGCGGATTCAACTATCCGACCGACAAGGTCAACCAGATCACCGCAGGGGCCAACGACCGCAGCGGCACGGTCGACGTGCTGAACGCCGCGATCGTGAGCAAGTCCGACGGCCTCGGCACCTTCATCGCGACGTTCGTCAACACCAGCCAGACGCAGCAGATCAGCCTGACCTCCATGGCCGGCGACGGCACCGAGGTCGGCCAGATCACCGTGGAGCCCCTCCCGATCGGCCCCAAGAGCCTGGTCAACCTGGCCACCGACGGCGGCATCGCGGTGCAGGGCACCTACCGACTGGGCCAGTTCGTCACGCTGTCGATCGGGTTCGACAACGGCGAGACGGCCACGCTGTCGGTGCCGGTCGTCCTCGACGACGGCCAGTGGGCCGGCCTCGACACCGCCACGCCGTCGCCGACCTCGTCCCCCTCCGACACCTCGTCGCCTTCCGACACCTCCTCCCCGACCGACACCTCGTCCCCCAGCGCCTCGTCGAGCTGACATGACACACACCCTGGTCCTGCTCCGCCACGGCGAGAGCGTCTGGAACGCCGAGAACCTCTTCACGGGCTGGGTCGACGTGGCCCTCTCCGAGAAGGGCCGGGCCGAGGCGCTCCGCGGCGGGGAGCAGCTGCGCGACGCCGGGATCCAGCCCGACGTCGTCCACACCTCCCTGCTGCGCCGCGCGATCAGCACCGCCGTGATCAGCCTCGACGTCGCCGACCGGCACTGGATCCCGGTCCGGCGCAGCTGGCGCCTCAACGAGCGCCACTACGGCGCCCTCCAGGGCAAGAACAAGAAGCAGACCCTCGAGGAGTACGGCGAGGAGCAGTTCATGCTCTGGCGCCGCTCGTTCGACACCCCTCCGCCGCCGATCGACGACGCGGACGAGTTCTCCCAGGCCCACGACGTGCGCTACGCCGACCTCGGGTCGGAGCTGCCCCGCAGCGAGTGCCTCAAGGACGTCATCGCCCGCCTGCTGCCCTACTGGGACGGGCCCGTCGCCGACGACCTGCGGGCCGGACAGACCGTGCTCATCGCCGCCCACGGCAACAGCCTGCGCGGCATCGTCAAGCACCTCGACGGCATCAGCGACGACGACATCGCCGGCGCTCAACATCCCCACCGGGATGCCGCTGGTCTACGAGCTCGACGACGACCTGCGGCCCACCGTCGTCGGCGGGCAGTACCTCGACCCCGACGCCGCCGCCGAGGCCGCCGCAGCCGTGGCCAACCAGGGTCGCTGAGCAGGAGAGCGCGAGGAACGAGCGCACTCCGTCGCGAAGCGCGACTGGGCTCGCGCTGCCCGCTCTCGCCGAGGCAGCGTCCGCGTTTCTCCAGGCGCTACTAGCTCGACCGCGACCGGGAACTGCCCGGTGACCACGAACACGACCCGGTTCGCGACCGAGACGGCGTGGTCGGCGATCCGCTCGTAGTAGCGGCCGAGCAGGGCGATGTCGACGGCCGCCTCCACGCCGTACTGCCAGTTGTCGCTGAGCAGCTGGGTGAACGACGAGCGGCGCAGCTGGTCCATCTCCTCGTCGTCACGGCCGACCTCGATCGCGGCCGCGACGTCGCGCTCCAAGATGATCGCCGCCACCCGGCGCACCATGTCTTCGGCCACCGCTCCCATCCGGGCGACCGTGGGACGGGCCTCCTCCGGGACCGCGATCTCGGGAACCCGGAGCCGGGCGATCTTGGCGACGTGCACGGAGAGGTCACCCATCCGCTCGAGCTCGGTGACCATCCGCAGTGCGGACACCACGACGCGGAGGTCGCCGGCCACCGGCTGCTGCAGCGAGAGGAGGGAGAACGCCGTGTCCTCGACCCGCTCGCGCGCGCGGTCGATCTTGGCGTCCGCAGCGATGACGGCCTCGGCCCCCTCGGCGTCCCCTTCGAGGAGTGCCGCGGTGGCGTTGCGGACCGCCGCCTCGACCTCGCCACAGATCTCCGCCAGGTCCTGGAAGATCGAGTCGAGCTGATCATGGAAAGCTTCGCGCATGCCGCAACCGTAAGCGGACGAAGGTGACCAGTGGGGGCCGCCCGGTGAACGCACCGTGAACACTGGGCAAGCACGCCTCGCCGGATCGGGTTCCCGGTGACCTCCTGCGTACGATTCAGGCGTGAGCCCGACGACGCAGGCGTTTCTGGCCGCGCTCATCGGGGCCGTCGTCGCCGGAGGCGCTGTCCTGGCCTGGAGCGTCAGCCAACGCCAGCAGGGAATGGTCGCCCGCTCGGAGGAGCCGGTCCTGCCTGCCGGCGTGGCGACCGTGCTCGCCGTACTCCGTAGCAGCGCCGTGGTGGTCGACGACTCCGACGAGGTCGTGAAGTCCTCCGCCCCCGCCGTCGCGCTCGGCCTGGTGCGCAGCCAGCGGCTCGCCTCGGCCGAGCTCGCCGAGCTCGTGCGCCAGGTGCGCCGGGACGGCCAGATCCGGGAGGCGGACCTGGTGCTGCCCCAGCCCAACGGCCCGCCGCGCACGGTGACGGCGCGGGTCGCGCCGCTGAGCTCACGGCTGGTGCTGGCGCTGGTCGAGGACCGCACGCGCGAGCGGCGCGTCGATGCGGTGCGGCGCGACTTCGTGGCCAACGTGTCCCACGAGCTGAAGACGCCGGTCGGGGCGATCCGGCTGCTCGCCGAGGCGGTCGGGGACGCCTCCGACGACCCGGAGGCGGTCGAGCGCTTCGCCCGCCGGATGCTGACCGAGAGCGACCGCCTGCTGCAGATGGTGCAGCAGATCATCGAGCTGTCACGGCTCCAGGGCGACGAGCCGATCGAGGGGCCGGCCGTGGTCGACGTCGACGCCGTCATCGCCCGCTCGGTCGACGTCACGGTCATGGACGCCACCAGCAAGAACATCAAGGTGGTCGTCGGGGGTACGCCGGGGCTCCGGATCTTCGGCAACGAGGAGCAGGTCTCGGCCGCCGTCACCAACCTGCTCGCCAACGCCGTGACCTACTCGGACGCTGGACTCGACGGTGCTGATCTCGACCAAGGAGTGTGACTCCATGGTCGACATCTCCGTGGTCGACCAGGGCATCGGCATCCCGCACGACGAGCTCGACCGGATCTTCGAACGTTTCTACCGGGTCGACCCGGCGCGCCACCGGTCCACCGGTGGCACCGGTCTCGGCCTGTCCATCGTCAAGCACGTCGCGGCCACCCACGGCGGCGACGTACGCGTGTGGTCGCTGGAGGGTCAGGGGTCCACCTTCACCCTGTCGCTTCCGCGCTCACGCCAGGAGGAGAACGCATGAACAGCCAGTCCGCAGGACCGCTCCGATGACGCGAGTGCTCGTCGTCGAGGACGAGGAGAGCTACTCCGACGCGCTGTCGTACCTGCTCCGCAAGGAGGGGTACGACGTCTCCCTGGCCGCGACGGGTCCGGACGCGCTCGCGGAGTTCGACCGCAACGGCGCCGACATCGTGCTCCTCGACCTGATGCTGCCCGGCCTGCCCGGCACCGAGGTGTGCCGCCAGATCCGCGCCGTCTCGAGCGTCCCGGTGATCATGGTCAGCGCCAAGGACGACGAGGTCGACAAGATCGTCGGCCTCGAGCTCGGCGCCGACGACTACGTCACCAAGCCGTACTCCCCCCGCGAGCTGGTCGCGCGGATCCGGGCCGTGCTCCGGCGCGGCACGGAGCCCGACCTGGCGCCGATGACTCTCGAGGCCGGGTCCGTGCGGATGGACGTCGAGCGCCATGTCGTCACCGTCGACGGCGAGCAGCAACGCCTGCCGCTGAAGGAGTTCGAGCTCCTCGAGCTCTTCCTCCGCAACCCCGGCCGCGTCCTCACCCGCGGTCAGCTCATCGACCGGGTGTGGGGATCGGACTACGTCGGCGACACCAAGACCCTGGACGTCCACGTGAAGCGCCTGCGGGCCAAGCTGGAGCCGGACCCGTCGCACCCGGCGCTCCTGGTGACGGTCCGCGGCCTGGGGTACAAGCTCGATCTCTGACCGCGATCTGTCCGCGATGTCAGGGTATTCCCGGAGGCGGTGCGGGGCCCGGTCGCGCTAGCCTCGGTTCTCCGTGACGGGGAGGGGCCGAGCATGCGTCGTCTGGGCGAGATGGTGCTGCGGCACCGACTGCTGATCGTGGTGGCCTGGGTGCTGATCGCCGTCGCCGGCGGCGCGGTCGCCAGCACCGTCACCAACCGGATGACCGTCAACTTCTCGTTGCCCGGACAACCCGGAGACACCGCGGCGAACAAGATCATCGCGGCCTTCCACAACGGCGGCAACACCACGCCGCTCCTCGCGACGGTCACCCTGCCGCAGGGCCAGACCATCACCGGCCATGAGGCCGAGGTGGCGAAGGCGTTCGCCTCGGTCGGCTCGGCGGGCGTCCCGCTGCGCGTAGTCGACGAGGCCAACACGGGCGACAAGGCCTTCCGCACCTCCGACGACCGTACGGCGTACGCGATGGTGTTCTACCCGTTCCCCCAGAGCTTCACCGACGTGGTCCCGACCAAGGTCGTGAAGGAGGCCGTGCAGGGCGCTGCGCCCAGCGGCGCGGTCGTCGGGGTCACCGGCATGGACGCGCTTGCCGTCGGCGACAGCTCCGGCGGCAACGGGGTGCTGACCGAGACTCTCCTCGGGGCGCTCGGCGCGCTCGCCGTCCTGCTGTTCGTGTTCGCGTCGCTGCTCGCGTTCCTGCCTCTGGTGGTGGCGGCCGTCTCGATCCTGACCACGTTCCTCCTGCTCCTGCCCCTCACCTATCTCACCGACGTCTCCTTCATCGTGCAGTTCCTGGTCGCGCTCGTCGGCCTGGGCGTCGCGATCGACTACTCCCTGCTCTTCGTCACCCGATGGCGCGAGGAACGAGACCACGGCCGCGACAACCACGACGCCGTGGTCGCGGCGATGGAGACGGCCGGCCACGCCGTGCTGTTCAGTGGCCTCACGGTCGCGATCGGCCTGCTCGCCCTCGTCGTGCTGCCGGTGCCGTTCATGCGCAGCATCGGCATGGCCGGTGCCCTGATCCCGGTTGCGAGCGTGCTGGTGACGCTGACGCTGACGCCGGCGATCCTGGGCAGCATCGGGCCGCGCGTCGACTGGCCGAAGATCCGCCACGAGAACAAGCCGAGCAAGGGCTGGACCTCGTGGGCACGGATGATCGTGCGCCACCGCTGGGTCGCGGCCGGCTCGGCGCTGGCCGTGATCGGCGTGCTCTGCGCGGCGTTCTTCGGCATCAAGATCGGCGCCGCCGACTCGTCGTCGCTCGCGCACACCGGTCCGGCGTACGACACGCTGCAGGTGCTCAAGGACGGCGGCGTGACGACGGGCTCCCTCACCCCCATCGAGGTGCTCACCGAGACCGACAAGGCCGACTCAGTGGCGCAGACCCTCGGCGGCGTGGACGGCGTGACCGCGGCCGTCGTGCCGACCGGCCGGGGCTCCTCGGTCGACGGGCAGACGGTCGTCGTGCTGATCCCCGACGGGGAGACGGTCAACTCCACGAGCGTGCAGGTCGTGCGCGACGTCACCGCTCTGGCGGACAAGACCGACGGCGTGATCGGCGTGACCGGGCTCGGCAACGCGCAGGTCGACTTCCTGCACGCCGTCTACGGCAACTTCCCCCAGATGCTCCTGATCATCTCGCTCCTGACCTACGTGCTCCTGGCCCGCGCGTTCCGGTCGCTGCTGCTGCCGCTCAAGGCGGTGATCCTCAACCTGGTGTCGCTGACCGCCGTCTACGGCCTGATGGTGCTGTTCTGGCAGCAGGGCTACGGCTCGAACGCGGTCTTCGGGATCCAGGCGACGGGCGCGGTCACCTTCTGGATCCCGCTCATGGTCTTCGCGTTCCTGTTCGGGTTGTCGATGGACTATGAGGTGTTCATCCTCTCCAGGATCCGTGAGGAGTACGACGGGGGCCTGTCCACCGACGACGCCGTCGTCCTCGGCATCGGCCGGACCGGCCGGCTGGTCACGAGTGCGGCCCTGATCCTCTTCCTCGCCTTCGCCGCGCTCGCCTCCGGCCCCGGCACCGACATCAAGGTGCTCGCCACGGGGCTCGGGTTCGGCATCCTGCTCGACGCCACCCTGGTGCGCTCGGTCCTGGTGCCGTCCCTGGTCTCCCTGTTCGGCTCGTGGAACTGGATGCTCCCAGACCGCGTCGCCCACATCCTCCGGGTCCAGCCGTCCCATCCCCACCCGGAGCCGGAACCCGAACCGGTCCCGGTCGGCGACTGAGCTTCTGCCGCGGTGTCAACGGCGCGTGGCCCGGCCGGCGCACCAGGAGCGACACCGTTTCATCATGTGAAGGTGTCGAACCTCCGCTTCTCATGGTGAGCTCGCCATGTGACGTGCGGGTTCACCTGCTTAACATGATGAAGCCGTGACAACCGCCCCGAGCGGGAGGATCAGCCCACCACGATCACGTGAAGGTGGCGGGGGCCGTGGACGCCCTCGACCCGGTCCAGCTCGATGTCGCTGGTGGCGCTCGGGCCGCTGACCCAGGTCTGCGGCCGGGAGGTGTCCAGCACGTCGAACGCGTCGGGGACGTCGGCGACGACCTGGGCCGCGTCGACGATGCAGACGTGACGGTCGGGCACCAGGGTGATCGCGCGGCGGCCCTGGCCGGGGCCGTGGTCGAGCACGATGGTGCCGGTCTCGGCGATCCCCAGCCGGGCGCGGGTGACCACCACGTCGAGGGCGTCCAGATCGGCCGCGGACAGGCCTTCGGGTCCTCCCGAGCCGGTCGCCGGGTCGACCACGGCACCGGGGATGTCCAGGTCGAGGCCTGGAGGTACGACGACCCGCGCGCCGTCAGGAAGCGCAGCGCGGACCCGGGCTTGGAGCTCTGAGGGACCACAGCGCTCGACGACGGCCCGGTAGTCGGCGACACGCTCTGCGAACAGCCCCACGAGGTCGGCCCCGGGGTCCGGCGTACGACGTGGCACGTGCGCCACGGGCGGCTCGGGTGCCGCCGCGAGCGCCTCCCGGACAGCTCGCAGAATCCCTTCGCGAGCGCTCACGAGCGGGTCCCTCCTTCCCGAGTACGCAGCCACCAGGCTCGGAACGACTCGCGCGGTGGCGCCGGGAGGTCCCGAGCACCGGACCAGCCGGCGCCCGGCCCGGGGAGCCGGCCGAGGGCGCGCCGGCCGCCGGGGAGCGACGTACGCCCGACGCGGCCCCACAAGCGCCCGACCAGGCCGGACAGGCGTTCGGCGCCGCCGAGCCGCCGGGCGTCGCTGAGCGTCCAGGCCGCACCCTTCATCGCCATCGCCTCCGCCTTCGGACGCCCGCCGCGATGCGCGTCGACGACCTGGGCGCGGAGGTCGACGAGGATCGACGGGATGTCGATCTTGACCGGGCAGACCTCGTAGCAGGCGCCGCACAGGGTCGAGGCGTAGGGCAGCGAGTCGGTCTGCGCATCGACCCCCACGCCCTTGAGCAGCGGGTTGAGGATCGCGCCGATCGGACCGGGGTAGACCGATCCGTACGCCAGCCCGCCGACCCGCTCGTAGACCGGGCAGACGTTGAGGCACGCCGAGCACCGGATGCAGCGCAGCGCCTGCCGGCCGACCTCGTCGGCGAGGGCCCGCGTCCGTCCGTTGTCGAGGAGTACGACGTGCACCTCCTGCGGGCCGTCCCCCGGAGTGATGCCGTGCCACATCGACGTGTAGGGGTTCATCCGCTCGCCCGTCGACGAGCGTGGCAGCAGCCGGAGGAAGACGTCGAGGTCGGCCCAGCCCGGCACCACCTTCTCGATCCCGACCACCGACACCAGGACCTCCGGGAGGGTCAGGCACATCCGGCCGTTGCCCTCCGACTCCACCACCACCAGGGTCCCGGTCTCGGCGACGGCGAAGTTCGCGCCCGAGACGCCGACCTTGGCGCGGAGGAACTTCTCGCGCAGGTGCAGCCGCGCGGCGTTCGCGAGCTCGGCGGGGTCGTCGGTGAGGTCGTCGGGCGCCGGCCGCCCTGCGGCCGCCATCCGGGTCCGGAAGATCTCGCGCACCTCGGCCCGGTTGCGGTGGATCGCCGGCACCAGGATGTGGGACGGCAGGTCGTCGGCCAGCTGCACGATCAGCTCGGCCAGGTCGGTCTCCCAGGCCGCGATCCCCTCGGCGGCCAGCGCCTCGTTGAGCCCGATCTCCTGGGTGACCATCGACTTGACCTTCACGACCTCGTCGGCGCCGTGCGCCTTCGCGACGTCCGCGACGATCCGGCACGCCTCGGCGGCGTCCCGCGCCCAGTGCACGACGGCACCGCGACCGACGAGAGCGGCCTCGAGCTGCTCCAGGTGGCGGTCGAGCCTGGCCAGCGTCGCGTCCTTGAGGTCGGCGCCTGCCTGCCGGAGCTCCTCCCACTCGGGGACCTCGGCGACCACCCGCGCGCGCTTGTCGCGGATCGTGTGGGTGGCGTGGGCCAGGTTGTGCCGGAGCTGGGTGTCGCCCAACGCAGCGCGGGCTGCGACCGGGAAGGCGGGCATGCCCACGAAGGTCGCGGTCATGGTCGGCGTTCTCCCTCGCCGGTCGAGCCTGTCGAGACGTCGAGCCCGACCGACGACTCGGTGGCGGCGAGGATCTCCGCGAGGTGCATCACGCGTACGCCGGACCGCTGCCGGGACAGGATGCCGCCGATGTGCATCAGGCAGGAGTTGTCGCCGGCCACCAGCACCTCGGCCTCGGTCTCCCGGACATGGCGGGCCTTGTCGGCGCCCATGGCGACCGACACGTCGGCGTTCTTCAGCGCGAACGTGCCGCCGAACCCGCAGCACTCGTCGGCCGCCGGCAGGTCCACGAGCGTCAGACCCCGGACCGCCTCGAGCAGCCGGCGCGGCCGGTCTCCCACGCCCAGCAGTCGCAGGGAGTGGCAGGTCGGGTGGTAGGTCACCCGGTGCGGGAAGGAGGCACCGACGTCGGTCACGCCGAGCACGTCGACGAGGAACTCGCTCAGCTCGTGGACCCTCGGCGAGACCTCGGCCACCGCTGCCTCCAGCCCGGCGTCGCCGGACCGGCGGGCCACGATCCCGTGCTGGTGGCGCGCCGACCCGGCGCACGAACCCGACGGCGTCACCACCGCGTCGTACCCCGCGAAGGCCTCGACGAAGGTGCGGACGACAGGTACCGCCTCGTCGAGATAGCCGGTGTTGACCATCGGCTGCGCGCAGCAGGTCTGCGCCTGCGGGAAGTCCACGTCGACGCCCAGCCGGGTCAGCAGGTCGACGACCGCCCGGCCGGTGTCGGGGAACATCGCGTCGTTGACGCAGGTGACCATCAACGCGACGCGCATGCGCCCCATCATGCCGTCGGTCACGGTCGCCGGGCCGACCGGACCCGGCGCTCCGCGGCGTCCCAGTCGAGCCCGAGGTCGGGGTCGTGGCGGCGTACGTCGTGGGTCCGCCGGATGAGCGCGCGCATCGCCGCGAGGTCGGGCAGGTCCGCGCCGAGGGCCCGCGCCTGCACCAGCACGTTGCCGAGGGCGGCAGCCTCGGTCGGGCCGGCCAGCACCGGCAGGCCGCACGCGTCGGCGGTCAGCCGGCACAGCAGGTCGTTGTGCGCTCCGCCTCCCACGACGTGGACCACGGAGATCTCCCGACCGGCCAGGCGGCAGGCCGTGCGCACCTGCCGCCGGTAGGCGAGGGCCAGGCTGTCGAGGACGCAGCGGGTCATCGCCGCGGTCGTCTCGGTCGTCGGGTTCGCCGGCCTCGGCGGCGAGGGCGGCGACACGGGCCGGCATGTCGCCGGGTGGCAGCAGCCGCACGTCGTCGATGTCGACGACCGTGCGCAGGGCTGGCGCCTCCGCAGCGGCGGCGAGCAGCGCCGGGAGCTCCTCGTCCCACTCGCGCACGCACTCCGAGAGCACCCAGAGCCCCATCACGTTGCGCAGGAAGCGGATCGTCCCGTCCACGCCCGTCTCGTTGGTGAAGTCGGCGAGCCTCGCGTCCTCGCTGAGGACGGGCGCAGCGAGCTCGAGACCGACCAGAGACCAGGTGCCGGAGGAGATGTAGGCGAACGGCTCGTCCGCCGCCGGTACGCCGACCACGGCCGAGGCGGTGTCGTGGGACCCCACTGCCACCACGGGTACGCCGGCCAACGCCGCGGACGCGGACGGCAGCACCGGCCCGACCACCATCCCGGGAGCGCGGAGCGGCGGGAGGATCCCCGCCGGCAGCCCCAGTCGCTCGGCCAGACCCGTCGCCCACCTGCCGGACCGCACGTCGTACAGCCCGGTGGTGGAGGCGTTCGTGCGCTCCGCCCCGATCTCCCCCGTCAGCCAGTAGGTGAGCAGGTCGGGGATCAACAGCATCGTGCGGGCGTCCCGCAGCTGAGGGGTCCCGAGCGCGGCGACCAGCTGGTAGATCGTGTTGAACGGCAGCTGCTGGAGGCCGTTCACGGCGTACAGCTCGGCGGCGCCGACCTCGGCCACCACCTTCTCGCCCACCCCGTCGGTGCGCCGGTCGCGATGGCTGTAGGGGTTGCCGAGCAACGCGCCCGTCTCGTCGAGGAGCCCGTGGTCGACGCCCCAGGAGTCGATCCCGATCCCGTCGAGCGCGCCGCTGCCCGCGATCTCCTCGAGCCCCGTCAGCATGCCGCGATGCAGAGCCAGGATGTCCCACAACAGTCGGTTGCCCACCGGCACCGCCGCGTTCGGGAAACGGTGCACCTCGCTCAGGTCCAGCCGGTCGGACGCCACGTCCGCCACCATCACCCGGCCACTCGTGGCACCCAGGTCGACGGCAGCGAGACGCAGAGCACTCATGGCCGGGCGCTCATCGCAGGAACGCCGCAGCCACGCCCGCGTCGACCGGCACGTGCAGCCCGGTCGTGTGGGTCAGGTCGGGCCCCACGAGGGCGAAGACCGCGTTGGCGCAGTGCTCGGGGAGCACCTCGCGCTTGAGCAGCGTGCGCTGGGCGTAGAACGCACCCAGCTCCTCCTCCGGTACGCCGTACACGGCGGCCCGCGAGGCGCCCCACCCGCCGGCGAAGATCCCCGAGCCTCGGACGACCCCGTCGGGGTTGATCCCGTTGACCTTGACGCCGTGCTCCCCGAGCTCGGCCGCGAGCAGCCTCACCTGGTGCGCCTGGTCGGCCTTGACCGCCGAGTAGGCGATGTTGTTCGGCCCGGCGAACACCGAGTTCTTCGAGGAGATGTAGACGATGTCGCCGCCGAGCCCCTGCTCGACGAGCACCTTCGCCGCCGCCCGAGACACCAGGAACGACCCCTTGGCCATCACGTCGTGCTGGAGGTCCCAGTCGGCGGCGGTCGTCTCGAGAAGGGGCTTCGAGAGCGACAGCCCGGCGTTGTTGACCACCAGGTCGAGGCCGCCGAAGGCGAGCACCGCCGCGTCGACCATGGCCTGCACGGCGTCCTCGTCGGAGACGTCGACCTGCACGCCCAGCGCGACGTCGCTGCCGCCGATCTCCGCCGCGGCGGCCTGCGCCTTCTCCAGGGAGAGGTCCGCGATCACCACGCAGGCGCCCTCGCGGGCCAGCCGCTCGGCGATCGCCCTGCCGATGCCGGACGCCGCCCCGGTGACCAGCGCGATCCGGGTCGCCAGCGGCTTCGGCGCCGGCATCCGCTGGAGCTTGGCCTCCTCCAGCGCCCAGTACTCGATCCGGAACTTCTCGGCCTCGTCGATCGGCGCGTACGTCGACAGCCCCTCGGCTCCGCGCATGACGTTGATCGCGTTGACGTAGAACTCCCCGGCCACGCGGGCGGTCTGCTTGTTCGCGCCGTACGAGAACATCCCGATGCCGGGGACCAGGATGATCAGTGGGTCGGCGCCGCGGATCGCCGGAGAGTCTCGCGGTCGCGTTGCGCTCGTAGTAGCCCTGGTAGTCCGCCCGGTACGCCGCGTGGAGCTCCGCGACGCGAGCCTTGACCTTGGCCAGCGGGGCTCCGCCCGGCAGGTCGAGCACCATCGGCTTGACCTTGGTGCGCAGGAAGTGGTCGGGGCAGCTCGTGCCGAGCTCGGCCAGCCGCGGGTGGCTGCGGGCAGCCAGGAAGTCGAGCACGACGGGGTCGTCGGTGAAGTGCCCGACCATCGGCCGGTCCTGCGACGCCACGCCCCGTAGCAGGGGCGCGAGCTCGGCGGCCCGGGCCCGACGCTGTGTGGGAGCCAACGGCTCGAACTTCTTCAGCCGCGCCCCGAACGGGTTCTTCCTGGAGTGCTTCTTGATGTGGCGCTCGGCGGTGCGGATCATCCACAGGGAGTTCCGCTCGCACTTCTCGGAGGTGTCGCCCCAGGCCGTGATGCCGTGGCCGCCGAGGATGCAGCCGACGGCCTTCGGGTTCTCCGCCTTGACGGAAGCGATGTCGAGGCCGAGCTGGAAGCCGGGCCGTCGCCACGGCACCCACACGACCTTGTCACCGAAGATCCGCTGCGTCAGCGCCTCGCCGTCGACGGCCGTCGCGATCGCGATCCCGGAGTCGGGGTGCAGGTGGTCGACGTGCGGCGCGTCCACGAGCCCGTGCATGGCGGTGTCGATCGAAGGAGCGGCACCGCCCTTGCCGTGCAGGCAGTAGTCGAAGGCAGCGACCATCTCGTCCTCGCGCTCGACGCCGGGGTAGACGTCCACGAGGGCACGCATCCGGTCGAGTCGCAGGACCGCGAGCCCGCTCTCGGTGAGGGTGCCGAGGTCGCCGCCCGATCCCTTGACCCAGAGCAGCTCGACGTCCGCACCCGTCACCGGGTCGGTCTCGACGCCCTTGGCGGAGGTGTTGCCGCCGGCGTAGTTGGTGTTCTTCGGGTCGGAGCCGAGCCGGTTGGACCGGGCGACGAGCTCCGCTGCTGCTGAGGACATGACGCCTTTCGCTGTGCCGAGGGGGTCGTGGGGGTTGCGCTAGCTCCAGCCCGCCTGGGTGCCGCCCACGCGGTCGAGCTCGATCTGGTCCTGGTAGCCGCTTGCGAGGTACGCCGCGGTCGGGTCCCCGGGCAGGCCGCGGCTCTCGCGCCAGGCGGCGAGGTCGGGCCGGACGTCGGTGTAGAAGGCGTCCATGTAGAGGGCGTTGGCGGCGAGCACGTCGCCGTCCGCCTGGGCCTTGGCCAGCTCCTCGACGTCGAGGAGGAGGGCACGTGCCGTCATCTCCTGGACGTTGAGCACCGATCGGATCTGGCCGGGGATCTTCTTCTCGATGTTGTGGCACTGGTCGAGCATGAACGCCACGTCGCTCTCGGGGCCGTAGCCTCCCCCGCGCACCACCTCGACCAGGATCCGGAAGAGCTGGAAGGGGTCGGCCGCTCCCACGATCAGGTCGTCGTCGGCGTAGAACCGGCTGTTGAAGTCGAACGACCCGAGCCGGCCCAGCCGGAGCAGCTGCATGACGATGAACTCGATGTTGGTGCCCGGGGCGTGGTGGCCGGTGTCGAGGCAGACGACGGCGCGCTCGCCGAGGGCCAGGCACTGGACCAGCGACGTGCCCCAGTCGGGCACATCGGTGTGGTAGAACGCCGGCTCGAAGAACTTGTACTCGAGGACGAGTCGCTGGTGCTCGCCGATCCGGGCGTAGATCGTGGCGAGCGACTCCGCGAGTCGTTCCTGGCGGGCGCGCAGGTCGTCCTGGCCGGGGTAGTTGGTGCCGTCGGCGAGCCAGATCTTGAGGTCGCGCGATCCGGTCACGTCCATCACGTCGACGCACGCGAGGTTGTGGTCGATCGCCTTCTGACGCACGACCGGGTCGCTGTGGGTGAGGCTGCCGAGCTTGTAGTCGTCGTCCTGGAAGGTGTTGCTGTTGACCGTCCCGAGCCGGATGCCCAGCCCCTCGGCGTACTCCCGGAGAGCGGTGTAGTCGTCGACGGCGTCCCAGGGGATGTGGAGGGCCACCGAGGGAGCGAGCCCGGTCCAGCGGTGGACCTCGGCGGCGTCGGCGATCTTCTCCTGCACCGTCCGGGGCGTTCCGGGGCTGCCGAACACCTTGAAGCGGGTGCCCGAGTTGCCGTAGGCCCACGAGGGCACCTCGATCGCCTGTCCCGCGAGCAGCGGGGCGATCTCGCCGAAGCTGGTCATCGTCTGTCTTCTTCCTTCGTCGCTTGCTCTGTCACCGCGGACAGCTGGTCCTCCAGGTGGAAGACCTCCTCGAGGACCAGGAAGCCCTCGTCCGGCGCGCGTCCCTCGAGCTCCTCGAAGAACTCCGCCATCTCGGCCTGCCACCGAGCGTTGACCTCGGTGAGTGCCATGCCCGCCTGGGCCTCCGCGATCGACGGCGTCTCCACGTAGCCGATCAGCAGGCCGTCCTCACGCAGGAACAGCGAGTAGTTGTGCCAGCCAGTCTCGGCCAGGGCCTGGAGCATGTCCGGCCATACCGCGGCGTGACGTGCCCGGTACTCGTCGATCCGGTCTGGCCGGACCTGGAGCTGGAAGCACACGCGCATGACTCACCTCCGATGGGTCGGACGGGTGGAAGGTCAGGGTCCGGGTGGCCGGCCGGCGGTGCGCAGGATGACCGCCGGCCGGCGTGCCCGAAAGGATCAGAAGTTGAACTGGTCGATGTTCGACTTGTCGAAGACGAACGGCTTGCCCAGGAGGACGGTGCCTGTCGGAGTCGACCGAGAACTTGCCCAGCGAGCCGGCATCGAAGGAGTCACCCTCGGCCCCGGTGATGGTGCCGTCGTTCAGGGCGCTCGCGGCGTACGCCGCCAGGTAGCCGAGGTCCTCGGGGTTCCACAGCGCGAACTCCTTGACCGTGCCGTCCTTGACGTAGGGCCGCATCTGGTTCGGCGTGCCGAGACCGGTCAGCGCGACCTTGCCCTTGGAGTCGGACTTCGACAGGTACCGAGCCGCAGCCGCGATGCCGACCGTGGTGGGCGACATGATGCCCTTGAGGTTCGGGTACTGCTGGAGCAGGGCCGAGGTCTTGTCGAACGACGTCTGGTCGTCGTCGTTGCCGTAGACCACCGCGTCGAGCTTGATGTTCGGGTGGTTGGCGGCCAGCTCCTTCTTCATCGTGGCGATCCACGCGTTCTGGTTGGTGGCGTTGGCAGCGGCCGACAGGATCGCGATCTCGCCGGAGTCACCGATCTGCTTGGAGATCATGTCGACCTGCACCTTGGCGATGCCGTCGGCGGTCGCCTGGTTGACGAACACGTCGCGGCAGTCGGGGCTCGTGTCCGAGTCGAAGGTGACCACCTTGATGCCGGCCGCCATGGCCTGCTTGAGCGCGTCACACGGAGCGGACGGGTCGTCGGACGAGATCACGATCGCCTTGGTGCCCTGCTGGGTGGCGGTGTTGATGAACGGCACCTGACCGTCCGGCGTCGCCGTCTGCGGAGCCACCTGCGTGTAGGTGCCGCCGATGGCGCTCATCGCCTTCTTGACGCCGGCCTCGCTGGTGTCGAAGTAGGGGTTGCCGAGGTTCTTGGGGATGAGCGTGACCGTCAGGTCACCGCCCGCGCTGGTGCTGGAGCCGCCGTCGGATGCGGTCGGGGTGCTGCTGGAGTTGCTGCCACAGCCGGCGAGAGCAAGGCTCGCCGTCAGTGCCAGAGCAGCGGTGGCGGCGAACCGCTTGGACTTCCACTTCATGACTTCACCTTTCGTGACTCGTCGCCGACTTCCGGCGTCGAGGCGGACCGCTCGGTCCTTCTGGTTCGGACCCGCAGAGCACGGAGCCGGTCCAGCAGCTGGGTCGAGATCACCGAGAGGACCAGGAGCACACCGATGACGATCTCGATCACATCGGCGCTGGTCTGCTGCAGGCGCAGGGCGCTGGACAGCACCCCGATCAGGAGGACTCCGGCCAGGACGCCGAGCAGGTTGCCCCGCCCGCCGAAGATGGACACGCCGCCGAGCAGCACGGCCGCGATCACCTGGAGCTCCAGGCCGGTGCCGGTGTCGGTGTTGGCGCTGTCGAAGCGCAGCAGGTAGAAGATCCCGGCGAACGCCGAGACGACACCGCTGAGCGATGTAGAGCAACAGCTTGCTCCGGCGTACGTCGACGCCGCTGAAGTGCGCGGTCTCGGCGTTGAGGCCGATCTCGAAGACGCCCCGGCCGAACGGCGTGAAGTGCAGGAGGGCCGCGAACAGGACCGCGAGCACCACGATCGGGATCACGATCAACGGGTAGCTGCTGGTGCCGATGTGCTGGTTGGCGAGGTCGCGCCAGTGCTGCGGCAGCCCGCTCACCGCCTTGGTGCCGATCAGGCCCACCGCGATCCCGCGGTAGAGGGCGAGCGTGCCGATCGTGACCGCGAGCGACGGAAGTCCGACGTAGGCGACCAGGAATCCGTTGAGCGCGCCCGCCAAGAGGCCGACCACGAGGGCCACCGCACCCGCGGCCGGCACGGACCAGTGGTGGTCGTGGATCAGGAGGCCGGTCACCACCGCACTGAGCCCGAGGATGCTGGCGACCGACAGGTCGATCTCGCCGGTGATGATGATCAGCGTCATCGGCAGCGCCATCAGGAGGATCGGCGCCATGTCCATCAGCAGGAAGTAGTTGGTCAGCTTGCCGTCGAAGAACTCCACCCGGTTGAAGGCGTAGACGTAGGCCAGCACCAGCAGTGCGACCATGGCGGCGGTGCGCGTCAGCAGGAGCCGCTGCCACAGCGGGCCGCGCGTAGGCGGCGTAGACCGTGGCGTCGGTCGGGGTGTCGACGGTCGAGGTGGCGGTGTGGCTCATGAATCGTCCCTCGACTCGATCAGCTTGTGTGCGCGGCGCAGAGACAGGATCCGGTCGAGCGAGATGGAGCTCAGGATCAGGGCGCCGACGACCGCGTTCTGCCAGAACTCCGGGATGCCGAGGATCGGCAGTGCCGAGTTGATCGTGACCAGGAGGAACGCGCCGATGGCGGCGCCCCACACCGTTCCACTCCCACCGAAGATCGCGACGCCACCGATCACCACGGCCGCGACCGCCTGGAGCTCCAGGCCCTGACCGGTCGCCGAGGTGGCCGTCGAGTAGCGCGCGGCCTGGACGACACCGGCCAGCCCTGCGAGCGCACCGCACAGGACGAAGGCGCCGAAGACCCGGCGTTGCACCGGCAGGCCGTAGAGGACGGCGGCCTCGGGGTCCGACCCGATGGCATAGAGCTCGCGGCCTCCGCGGGCCGTGCGGAGGTAGTAGCCGACCAGCCCGAGGACGATGAACCCGAGGATCGTCAGCACGGGGATGCCCAGCACCTGTTGGGTGCCGAGGTCCTGGAACGAGTTCGGCAGGTTGAACGCGTAGATCTGCTTGCTGCCTGCCCAGTGCACGAGGATGCCGCGGTAGATGTACATCGTGCCGAGGGTGATCACGAGGGCCGGCACCCGGAAGGCGGTCACCAGGATCCCGTTGACGCTGCCGAGAACGGCCCCGAACAGGAACCCGATCACGAAGACGGCCACGATCGGGATGCCCGGGTGGTCGATGAAGAGCCGCCCCGTCCCGTAGGCGGTCAGGCCCAGGACCGAACCGACGGACAGGTCGACGTTGCGGGTGACGATGACGACCATCTCGCCGATCGCCAGCAGCAGCAGCAATGACGGCGAGAGCAACAGGTCGCGCCAGCCGTCGTGGCTGAACACGAACGACGAGCTCTTGGCCGTCGTGGCCACCAGGAGTACGACGAGCACGCCCGCGATCGCTGCCTCGCGGGAGCGGAGCACGCCGGTGACGGCGCGCCTCACCGGGCTGAGCCGACTCGGCTCGACGAGGAGCTCGGTGGCGCTCATGCTGCGGGCTCGGTCTCGCCAGCGGGACGGGTGGCAAACGTCATCACGGACTCGGGGGTGGCGTCGGCGCGGTCGATATCGGCGGTGATCTGGCCCTCGCGGACCACGAGCACGCGGTCGGCCATGCCGAGCACCTCGGGGAGCTCGGAGGAGATCATCAGGATCGCGATGCCCTGGCCGGCGAGCTCCGAGAGCAGTCGGTGGACCTCGGCCTTGGTGCCCACGTCGATGCCGCGGGTGGGTTCGTCGATGATCAGCAGCCGCGGGTTGGTGGCCAGCCACTTGGCGATGACGACCTTCTGCTGGTTGCCGCCGCTCATCGTGGTCGCATGCATGTCGAGGGCGGCCGTCTTGACCGCCAGCCTTCCGGCCCACGGGGCGGCGGCGGCGTTCTCGGCAGACGAGGTCAGCAGACCCGCGCGGGTGAGGCCGGACCGGATGACGCCGGTGATGTTGCGGGCCACCGATCCCTCGGTGACCAGGCCCTGCTGGCGGCGGTCCTCGGGCACGAACGCGATGCCCGCCTTGATCGAGGCACGCGGGCGATGGGGAGGCACGGCGCGTCCGTTGAGGGTGACCGAGCCCGCGTCGTAGTGGTCGACCCCGAAGACGGCGCGGGCGATCTCGCTGCGCCCGGCCCCGACCAGGCCGGCGAGGCCGACGATCTCGCCGGCGCGCACCGAGAAGGTGACGTCGTGGAAGACCCCGGCGGTGGTCAGGCCGCGCACGTCGAGGACGACGTCGCCGACCGGCGCCGGCGTCTTCGGGAAGAGCTCGGCGACCTCACGGCCCACCATCCGGGCGACGATCTCGGACACCGAGGTGTCCTCGATCCGGTCGGTCGAGATGTAGGAGCCGTCGCGCATCACCGTGACCGTGTCGCAGAGCGCGAAGACCTCGTCGAAGCGGTGGGAGATGAACACCAGCGCCCGGCCCTCGTCGCGCAGCGACCGGGCGACGGCGAAGAGTCGCTCGACCTCGTTGCCGGACAGGGCAGCCGTGGGCTCGTCCATGATCAGGAGCGAGGCGTCGAGCGAGATGGCCTTGGCGATCTCGATGATCTGCTGGTCGGCGATGGAGAGTCCGAGGGCCGTGCGTCGCGGGTCGAGGTGGACCCCGAGCCGGGAGAAGAGCTGCTGCGCTTCGGCGTACATCGCCGTGCGGTCGACGCGATGCCCGCGGGTGAGCGGCTGACGACCCATGAAGATGTTCTCGGTGACCGAGAGGTCGGGGAACAGCGTCGGCTCCTGGTAGATCACCGCGATGCCGGCGTCCTTGGCCGCGGCCGTGGTCGCGAAGTCCACGTCCTCGCCCTGGAAGCGGAAGACGCCCGCGTCGCGCTGGTGGACGCCGGCCACGATCTTGACGAGCGTCGACTTGCCCGCGCCGTTCTCGCCCACGAGGGCGTGGATGGAGCCGGGCTGCACGGCGAGCGTGCCGGCCCGCAGGGCCACGACCGACCCGAACGACTTGGCGACGTCGCGCAGCTCCAGCGTCGGCGTCACGGATGTCTCGGTCATGCAGTTCCGTCCCTGAATTGAAAGGTTTCAACGGACAGTAATGCACGTCAGTACCCCCCGTCAAGGACTTGTTTCCCCAGTGTTTCGGGGGACTTTCAGCCGACCCTGAGCTCGACTCGCGCGAGGAGACGCTAGGGTGTGCTGACCACGTTTCAAAGGGGACCGGGATGACCGCACGGCTGCCGAGCGTGCGCCGTGGCGCCTCGGTGAAGGACGTCGCCGCCGCCGCCGGCGTCTCTCTCGGCACCGTGTCCAACGTGCTCAACCGGCCCCAGCGCGTGCGCCCCGCGACCCGCGAGAGGGTCGAGCAGGCGATGGCCGAGCTCGGCTTCGTGCGCAACGAGGGGGCCCGACAGCTGCGAGCCGGACGCAGCAGTGCGCTCGCCTACGTGATGCTCGACGCCCGCAACCCCTTCTTCACCGACGTCGCGCAGGGCATCGAGGACGCCGCGGCCGACGAGCAGCTCTCGCTCTTCATCTGCAACAGCGCCGGCAGCCCCGAGCGCGAGCGGGCCCATCTCGAGCACCTGCAGGAGCAGCGCGTGCAGGGGATCCTGATCACGCCGGTCGACCCCGAGGCGGAGATCCTCGGCGACATCGTGCGCCGGGGTACCCCCGTCGTGATCGTGGACCGGACCCGCGGAGCGGGGAAGTTCTGCACGGTCGCTGTCGACGACGCGCTCGGCGGGCGCCTCGCGGTCGAGCACCTCATCGACTGCGGCCACACGCGGGTCGCCTTCATCGGTGGTCCGGCCGAGCTGGGCCAGATCCAGGACCGCTGGGCCGGCGCGCGGGCCGCCTGGGACGACGCCGGGCTTCCGGCTGACCAGCTCATCCGGCTCGGCACCGACGAGCTCACCGTCGCGGCGGGCCGCGAGGCGGGCCAGCGCCTCCTCGGGCTCCCCGCGCGGCGCCGCCCGACGGCGGCCTTCTGCGGCAACGACATCACCGCCCTGGGGTTCCTGCAGCAGTGCATCCGGGCCGGCCGCCGGGTGCCCGAGGACATCGCCATCGTCGGGTACGACGACATCGAGTTCGCCGCGGCAGCCGCCGTACCACTGACGTCGGTGCGCCAGCCTCGACAGGAGCTCGGAAGCACCGCCGCACGGCTGGTCGCCGACGAGTCGCTCGAGGGGCACCTGCACGAGCAGGTCGTCTTCGTGCCCGAGCTGGTCGCCCGGGCCTCGACGCTCGACTGACCGGACGGTGCCGCGCGACGCCACGTCCGATACCCGCGTGAGACCGTCGGTGGTCGTCCCTAGGCTGGGCGTCGTGCCCACCACCGAACACCGTGCCTGGCTCCCGGTGGCCGCCGTGGCCGTGACCCTCGTCTTCTGGGCGTCGGCGTTCGTCGCGATCCGCCATCTCGGGGAGGACTTCTCGGCAGGGGCGCTCTCGCTCGGACGCCTCGTCGTCGGGGCGATCGCGCTCGGGGTCGTCGCGGTCTCTCGCGGCCTGCCGCGGCCGAGCGGCCGCGACTGGGTCGGCCTGGTGGTGATCGGGGTGCTGTGGTTCGGGGTCTACAACCTCGCCCTCAACGCCGGCGAACGCCACGTCGACGCCGGCACCGCCGCGATGCTGATCCAGATCTCACCGGTCCTGATCGCGCTGCTGGCAACGCTCTTCCTCGGCGAGCGCTTCACCGGCTGGCTCGGGCTCGGCCTGCTCCTCGCGTTCTCCGGCGTGGTGCTGATCGGCGTGTCCCAACCCGACGGGAAGAACGACCTGCTCGGGGTGGCGCTGTGCCTGCTGGCGGCTCTCGTGTACTCCATCTCGCTGGTGGTCCAGAAGCCCCTGGTCTCCCGCCTGTCCGCGCTCCACGTCACCTGGCTGGCGTGCACGATCGGCGCCGCTGGTCTGCCTGCCCTTCGCCGGTCAGCTCGTCGACGACACCTCCCACGCGTCCGCGTCCGACATCTGGTGGGTGGTCTACCTCGGCCTGTTCCCCACGGCGATCGCGTTCACGACGTACGCCTTCGCGCTGCGGCACATGACCGCCAGCAGCCTCGGCATCACGACGTACCTGGTCCCGCCGCTGACGATCCTGATGGGCTGGCTGTTCCTCGGCGAGGTGCCCCCCACGATGGCGTACGCCGGTGGGGCGCTCGCCCTGGTCGGCGTCGCGGTCTCGCGGCGCAAGCCTCACGCCCCGCGAGCCGAGCCCGCGAGGACCGCGATCGAGACGGGAGGTTGAGGAGCGCGCCGGCGTAGTCCTGTCATGCTGCGGGCGTGAACATCGTCGCCGACGTCCTGATCGGCCTGGTCGCCGCGCTGCATCTGTACTTCCTCGTGCTCGAGATGTTCCTGTGGACCACGCCCACCGGGCGCCGGGTCTTCGGGCTCGAGGCGGACTTCGCCGAGGAGTCGAAGGTGCTGGCGGCCAACCAGGGCCTCTACAACGGCTTCCTGGCGGCCGGGCTGGTCTGGGGCCTGGTCTCGGACCAGACCGACGTGAAGGTCTTCTTCCTGGTGTGTGTCGTGGTCGCAGGCGTCTACGGCGCCGCGACCGTCAACAAGCGGATCCTGGTCGTCCAGGCGGTGCCGGCAGCCCTGGCGCTGGCGGCGCTGGCGCTCAGCTGAGCCCGAACCACGGCAGACAGGCGGCGACGCCCTCGATCTCGACCGCGTGACCGGCGGCTCGCCAGGTCTCGGCGAGCAGGCGCAGGTGCTGCAGCTCGATCACGCCGTCCTGCGAGTTGCTCAGGCTGAGGCCGTTGTCGGCGTACCCGAGGCGTCGCGAGACGGCCAGCGACGGCGCGTTGTCGAGGGTCGCGGAGGAGATCGCAGCGACCGCGTCGAGGTGGTCGAAGGCGAGCGCGAGCACCCCGGTCCGCATCGCGGTGGCGAGCCCGCGGCCGCGGACCTCGGTGGCCAGCCAGGAGTTGGAGTCGACGGTGCGGAGCACGGGGTACTCCTCGCCCTCCAGCGCCTGTACGCCGACCACGCGACCGTCGACCTCCACGGCCAGGTCGAGGCACCACGACGTCGGGGACCACGTGCCGCGGTGCTGCCAGATCTCGGCGACGAGCACCCGGCGCCGGTCGGCGGCCCGCTCGAGGAAGGCCTGGTGCCGTGGGTCCTGGTCGAGCTCGTCGGGGAACGCCGCCAGCAGCGGGTCCAGGTCGGCGTCGGTCACACCGCGCAACAGCACCTCGCCGCACGAGATGCGCAGGTCGAAGAACGGCCACTCCACGGGGTCAATCTAGGGCTCGTCCGGGGGTGCTGTGCCAGCCCCCGCCGCGTCACCTTGGCGAAGGGGGATCCGCGTCGGTTTCGAGCCAGCCGCGGAACGCGTCGAGGTTCCTGGTGGACTCACCGCGCAGGTTGCGCCACTCCCACTCCTTGCGGATGGAGGAGGCGAAGCCGAGCTCGAGGATGGTGTTGAACGAGCCGTCGGCCTGGGCGAGCACCGAGCCCAGCAAGCCGTCGAGCTCCTCGGGAGTGACGAGCGCGAGGGGCAGCCGGGCGTCGAGGTAGATGTCGCCGACGTGGTCGACGGCGTAGGACACGGCGTACGTCTTGAGGTTGCGCTCGAGCAGCCAACGGTAGACGCGCTCGTGGTTCTCGTCCGGGTTGCGGCACACGAAGGCGTGGACCCCGAGGGCGTGGGGGCCGAGGTCGAGGCGGACGGGGGTCTGGAGCTTGCGCTCCCCGGGCAGCGCGAAGCTGAACACCCCGTCTGCCTCGGTGTAGTCGAGGTCGTTGTCGGTGAGGTAGTCGCGCAGTACCTGAGCGCGGTCCGCGGACCCTTCGGTCTCGGGACCGGCGCTCACACGAGCTCCCGCAGCGCGTGCCGCGCCCGCTCGTAGACGTCGAGGGTGCGCTCGGCGGTGGCCTCCCACGAGAACATCAGGCCGCGCTCACGTGCCCCTTGGGCCAGCCGAGCCCGGAAGGCGTCGTCGAGCAGGACCTGGCGCAGCGCCGAGGCCCACGCGGCCGGCTCGTGGGTGTCGAGGAGAAGCCCACTCTCGCGGTCGGCGACGACCGTCGCCAGGCCGCCCACGGCGGCGGCGATCACAGGTGTCCCGGCGGCCTGGGCCTCGGCGGCGACGAGGCCGAAGGACTCGTTGTACGACGGCACGGCGACCACCGATGCGGCGGCGTCCCACAGTGCGAGCTCGGCCGGCGGCACGGGCGGCACGAAGCGCACGACGTCCCCGATACCGAGCCGGTCGGCCAGCTCGGCCAGTGCCTCGGGGTGCTCGAGACCGGTGCCCGAAGGTCCGCCCACGATCGGGACGACCAGGCGCGACCGGAGGGCCGGCGTCTCCGCGAGCAGCAGAGCCACCGCGCGCAGCAGCACGTCGGGTGCCTTGAGCGGCTGCAACCGGCCGGCGAACAGGACGACGTGCGCATCGGCCGGCAGGTCCAGTCGGCGACGCGCCTCATCGGTGTCGCGCGGACGGAAGACGGTGAGGTCGACACCGGGCTGCACGACCTCGACGCGGCCGGGATCCGCGTCGTACAGGTTGATCAGCTGCTTGGCCTCGATGTCGGTGCTGGCGACGAGCATGTCGGCCGCCTCGACCACCTGCTCCTCGCCGATGATCCGCGCGACGGGCTCGGGGGTGTCACCGATCGCAAGCGCGTCGTTCTTGACCTTGGCCATCGTGTGCATGGTGTGCACCAGCGGCACGCCCCAGCGGTCACGGGCGAGGGCGCCCACCTGGCCGGAGAGCCAGTAGTGGGAGTGCACGAGGTCGTAGTGGCCGAGCGGCTTGGCGGCCTCCGTCCTCAGCACCTCGCGCGCGAACACGCACAGCTGAGCCGGCAGCTCGCCCTTGCTCAGGCCCTCGAACGGACCGGCATGGATGTTGTGCACGGTGATGCCGTCGCCCGCCGCCAGCACCGACTCGTGCCGCGAGGACGTCGCGCGGGTGAAGATGTCGACCTCGATCCCCGCGCTGGCGAGTCGCCTCGAGAGCTCGAGGACGTAGACGTTCAGACCACCGGCATCGCCGGTGCCGGGCTGGTCGAGCGGTGAGGTGTGCACGCTGATCATGGCCACCCGCCGCACGGCGTCGGCCTCGGTGAGCTCCACGACGTCACCCCTTCCCCCGCACACAGAGCGGGCCCAAACCGATCCAACCGCACGGAGTGGCTGGTGATTCCCGCGACGGCCGAGCAGTTCGTCGCCCGCGTCGTCAGAGGGTGGCCCGTCGGGCCGCTGAGGGGCGGGCCAGGAGCACGACCGAGAGGAGCGCGACGAGGGCGCCGAAGACGGCGTCCACGAACTCCTCGTTGCTCACCGAGTCGCGCACCAGTGCGAAGACGCCCCACACGAGCGTCGGCAGGGCCAGCGCCACGAACACGCGCAGCGGCATCACGTCGCTCTTGACGAGCATCATCCCGATGGCGAAGAGGGCGACGGTGAGGAGCACGCCCCCGCCCCACAGGAGCGACTTCGCCAGGGCACTGCCGGAGTCGAGGAAGTAGATGACCACCCAGGCGGCCCCACCCAGGAGCCCGCAGATCTGCGCCGTACGGCGTGCGTTCCTCGGGCCCGCAGCGTCGATGTGTTGTCCCATCGGGCCCTCAGTGTGCCATCCGGACGAGGTGCCGGGCATCCGGGCAGGCAGAATCATCGCCATGATGCGTCGTACCGCCGTCGTGACCGGTGCCTCCAGCGGGATCGGGGCCGCCACGGCCCGCGCCCTCGCCCGCGAGGGGTACGCCGTGGTGTGCGCTGCCCGTCGCGCGGACCGGATCGAGGACCTCGCGCGTGAGATCGACGGCACCGCGGTCGTCTGCGACGTCACGTCGGTCGAGTCGGTGTCGGGGCTGGCCGCGTCGGTGGGCGACACCCTCAACGTCCTGGTCAACAACGCCGGCGGCGCGTTCGGGTCCGACCCGGTCGCCGAGGCCGATCCGGAGGACTGGCGCCGGATGTACGACGTGAACGTGCTCGGCCTGCTCCACGTCACACAAGCGCTGCTGCCCGCGCTCCGGGCCAGCGGCGACGGGCTGATCGTCAACGTCGGCTCCACCGCCGGCCACATCGCCTACGAGGGCGGCGGCGGCTACACGGCGGCCAAGCACGGCACCCAGGTGGTGACCGAGACCCTGCGCCTGGAGCTGGTCGGCGAGCCGATCCGGATCAGTGAGATCGCGCCCGGGATGGTGCGCACCGACGAGTTCGCGAAGGTCCGCTTCGACGGGGACGAGGAGCGCGCGGCGGCGGTGTACGCCGGCGTTCCCGACCCGCTCGTGGCCGAGGACGTCGCAGACGCGATCGCCTGGATCGCCACCCGCCCGTCCCACGTGAACATCGACGAGCTGGTGATCAAGCCGCGCGCCCAGGCCGCCCAGCACAAGGTGTACCGGGTCTGAACCGTGGGACCGGGTGACGGACCCCTCCGCGCCGGGACAGACTGCTGGCCATGCAGACGATCGGACTGGTCGGCGGGATGAGCTGGGAGAGCAGCGAGGTCTACTACCGCGACCTCAACCTCGGGGTCCGCAACCGCCTCGGAGGACTCTCCTCACCCAGGCTCGTGCTCAGCACCGTCGACTTCGCCGAGGTGACCGCGCTGGAGGACGAGGAGCGGTGGCAGCAGATCGGTGAGCTCCTCGCCGACGCGGCCCGGGGCGTCGAGCGCGCCGGAGCCGACTTCCTGCTGCTGTGCACGACGACGTTCCACAAGGTGGCCGACCAGGTGGAGGCGGCCGTCGACCTGCCGCTCCTGCACCTCGCGGACGTGGTCGCGGAGGAGGTGCGTGCCCAGGGCGTGAGGAAGGTCGGTTTCATCGGCACCACGGTCGCGATGTCGGACGGCTTCTTCACCGATCGGCTCGCCCGGCACGGACTGGAGACCGTGGTCCCCGACGCTCGCCACCACGCGATGCTCAACAGCGCGATCTACGACGAGCTGGTGCACGGTCGGGTCGTGGATGCGACCCGGAGGCGGGTGCTGGGCGTGATCGAGGAGCTGTGGGACGCCGGAGCCGGGGGTGTGCTGCTCGGCTGCACCGAGCTCGAGCTGCTGATCACCCAGGCCGACTGCGAGCTCCCGGTCTATCCGTGCACCACCCTCCACGTGACGGCCGCGCTCGACCGCGCGCTGGCGGACTGACGGCGTCAGGGGCCGGACAGCAGCAGTTCGGCCAGCGCCCGCTGCTCGTCGCTCAGGTGCTGCTGCGGCACGGTGACGGACCGGCCGCCGACCTCGAAGGTGTAGCTGAAGCCGTCGGGGAAGGTCTCGGACTCGATCGGCAGGCCCAGGTCGAGCCGGTCGACGAGGTCGCGGGCCGCGGTGGCCCGCGGGTCGTCGGCGGCCAGGTCGACCGAGCCCTCGACCGTGCGACCGGCCACGCCGCCGGTGCGACGTACCCGGACGACCGACGGGGTGAGCTGGACTCCGCCGCCGGCGGGCGCGGAGGCACCCGCCGGGTCGACACCGACCGTGGTCCACGCCTGGCGCACCGCGTCGGCGTGGTCACCGGCGGCCGCGATGGTCGCCACGGCGAAGCCGGCGAAGTCGGTGGCGGCGGTGACCTGCCCTCCGGTCAGCGCGGCGTACCAGATCTGCCCGGCACCCTCCCAGGTGTCGCCCCCGATCGCGGTGGCCGCGAGGTAGAAGGCGCGGTTGGGGATGCCGGAGTTGGTGTGGACCCCACCGTTGTCGTCGGTGGTCTCGACGTAGTCGGCCATGTCACCGACCTGGGGGTCCTTGCCGAGCGTGGGGTCGTCGTAGGCGGTGCCGGGGTGGGCCATGTCGCGCAACGCCCGGGCGTGGATGCCGGGCAGGAAGATGCCTTCGCCCACCAGCCAGTCGGCGGCCTCGGCGGTCTGGCCGAGCACCCGCTGCTTCACGCACATGCCGAAGCAGTCGGACACCGATTCGTTGAGCGCACCCGACTGGCCCTGATAGGTGAGGTTGGCGGTGAACTGGGTGACGGCGTGGGTGAACTCGTGCCCCAGCACGTCCACCGGCTTGGTGAAGGAGCCGAACACGTGGCCGTCGCCATCGCCGAAGACCAGCTGTGTGCCGTTCCAGAACGCGTTGTCGTAGTTCTGCTGGTAGTGCACGGTGAGCACGACCTCGGCGCCCTTCCCGTCGTACGACGCGCGGGCGAAGGCCTCGCGGTAGAGGCCGAGGGTCGCGGTGATGCCGTCGGCCGCCTCGTCGACGGAGGCGTCCCCCGAGGCGGGGTCACCCGCGATACGCACCACGCTCCCGGGCAAGGTGGAGCCGTTCGCTGCCGTGTGGACCACCCAGGCCGCCCCGGGCGCGGTCGTGGCTGTTGTCGTCGTCGGGGCAGCCACGCGCCGTGCTCGGAACGCCTGGTCGGCAGCCAGCGTCGTCCCGGCAGTGGTCGGCCGCCTCGGAGTCGGACGCAGCGATCCGCTCGAGGAGGTACGGCGGGACGAAGGAGCAGTGGCGTCCGAGAGTCATGCGCCCTTCCTACGCCGCCGAGCCGCTATCTCCAAGGACAATGGCCGTCGAGGTGTGGCCGTCGGTCAGACCCAACATCCGGGTGAGGAGCCGTGACCGCGATGCTGGAGGACGCCAGGCAGGTGGGATTCGTGGGGGTGAGCGACCTGGACTCGGCACAGCACTTCTACGGCGAGGTGCTGGGCCTCGGACTCAGCGACGCGCGTCCGTATGCGCTGGTCCACGAGACACCCGGGAGCCAGCTGCGGATCACCCTGGTCGACGAGGTCCGCGCTGCGCCGTACACCGTGTTGGGCTGGGTCGTCGCCGATCTCGACGCTGAGATCGATCGGCTCGTGGCCGCCGGCGTCACGTTCAACCGCTACGACGGCATGGACCAGGACGAGCGCGACGTCTGGACGGCGCCGGGTGGAGCACGGATCGCGTGGTTCCACGATCCCGACGGCAACAATCTCTCCCTCCAGGCCCGGACGAGGTGAGGGAGGGCAAGTCGGCACCGCACCGCCTGCCAGCGGGACCTTTCGTACTGTGGGCGGATGGCTTCCTCTGGCGTCGCGGTCGTCACGGGTGCTTCGCGGGGGCTGGGTGCGGCGATCGCGTGGCGACTCGCGGCTGACGGGCGGCCGGTTGCGGTCAACTATCTCCGCGGTCGGGAGGCGGCGGAGTCCGTCGTCGACCGGATCAGAGAGGCCGGCGGTGTCGCCGAAGCGTTCGGCGCCGACGTCGTCACTGAGGACGGGGTCTCCACACTGTTCGCGGAAGTCACCCGAGCACTCGGCCCGGTCACTGCGGTGGTCGCCAACGCCACCGGCCCCCAGCCAGAAGTGAGCGTGGACGACCTCACGTGGCGTACCCACCTCGACCAGCTGGAGTTCTTCGTCAAGAGTCCCACCCTGCTCGTGCAGGCAGCCCTTCCGAGCATGCGGTCGTCCGGGGAGGGGCGGGTCATCCTGATCGGCTCCGACCTCGCAGATCGGGCTGTGCCTCTCATGTCGGCGTACGTGGCTGCCAAGAACGCCCAGATCGGACTCACGAAGGTGTGGGCGAAGGAACTCGGCCCGGAAGGCATCACCGTCAACCTCGTCCAACCCGGATGGATCCCGGTCGAGCGCCACGCCGGCATCGACACCGATTCCTACGCGGCTGAGGTGCCGTTGCGACGGATGGGCACGCCGGACGACGTTGCCGCGATGGTGGGGCACCTGGCGTCGGATGCTGGTGGATTCATCACCGGCCAACGGATCACGGTCAACGGCGGACACGCGATCTAGGAACGTCGGTGGTTCCAGCTCGCGCGGTTATCCCATTCGTGGTCGATATCGGATCCAGGTGGAATGGGTGCCGAGGGTGGGTGGTGGTTTGAATTCGGGTCTTCGATCCACCGGATTGAGGCGTATCCGCCAAGGCGTGTGGTGGATGGTCCGGTGATGGTGGGCGCATAAGAGGGCGAGGTTGTCGAGGCTCGTTTCGCCACCGTTGGCCCAGTGGGTGAGGTGGTGGGCGTGGCACATCAGGGGCGGTCGTCGGCAGGCGGGGAAGGTGCAGTGTCGGTCGCGGAGCACCAGGGCGGTCCAGATGGCGGTGGTGACGAGGCGGCGGAGGCGGCCGAGGTCGAGGACCTCGCCGTGGGTGCCGAGGACGGCGGGGATGAGTTCGGCGTCACAGGCGAGCCGGCGCAGGGCTTCGGGTGGGAGTTCGGTGCCGTCGGCGCTGGTGCCGACCCCGGCTGCCTCCAGGTCGCCCTTGAGGGTCTGCTGGTCGAGGGTGACGAGCAGTCGGGCGGGGGTGCCGTGGGTCTCCGGCGGCAGGCCGGTGTCGAGCGCGTGGTGGGCGGTGGTGACCAGGGCGTCCCAGAGCCGGGCGCCGTGGTCGCGGCGGTCGAAGTGGTCCTCCCCGGTCTCCGGGTCCAGGGCTGGGTCGACCTGGGGTCGGGGCAGGTCAAGCGGCAGCAGCGCCGCCATCAGCAGGGCGCCGTCCTCGGCCGTCCCGCGGCCCCTCACGCGGACGCCGCCGGCGCGGTCCTGGCTGATCGAGAGGTACCGGGTCAGGTGCGCGGCACGTTCCTGGCGTTCCAGGGCGGCCTCGAGCCGGCGGTCGACGGCGTCGGGGTCGACCACCTCGACCAGGTGCCGCCCGGCCCGGGCGAGCTCGGTGGCGTCGAGGTGTCCGGCTTGGCGGACCAGGAGCTTCTCGCCGCGTCGGCGGACCAGGTCACCGGAGGGCAGGTCGTCGACGGCTCGGACGATGACGTCGGCCTGCCCGGGCGACACCGTCCCCTCAACCAGTCCCTGCCGGGTCCGCGCCAGCGGACCGGTCAACGCCCTGGCCCGGACCACTCGGCGTTTCCCCTCGCCGCGGGAGAGCCCGCCCACATGGGTGAGCCAGTCCCCGGTCGAGCCGTAGTGGAGCCGCTGTTTGGCCAGGTCGCGGGCGTCGGCCTCGGCGACCGCCCCGGCCTCGACCACCGCCAAGGCCGAGGTGAGCTGCTGGACCCGGGCGACCACCTCGACCAGCTCGTCGTCCGACCTCGCCGACCACAGCACCTCCGCCGCCTCACGGACCGCGGCCACGGCCTCGGCGAGCACCAGCGCAGGGCTGGCGCCGGGGGCGAGCTCCGAGATCGACATACGGATATCGAATCAGTGGCCACCGACATTCCAACCGATATCCACAGGGTTTATCCCATCATCCGAGATATCCACAGCAAAAAACCTCCCGAATGCGAAAGAGAAGAAACCGCAACCCAAGAAACGACGCCGTACTCGAAGGCAAACGTCCGGAGGCACCGCAACAAAAGCCGACCGTCACCACACACCTCGTCTTTCAAACCGTGACCACAAGACCACCAGAAGGACGTCCACGACCGACGTCCGGGGGAGTGGTCTGGAGGGCGCAACTAGACTCTCGTCGGCCCGTTCGGGCCAGGACCAGAGAGGTACGTCGCCGCCACATGCCAGCCAGCCAGGTCCCCACACCCGGGTGGATCCGTAGGCTCAGCGGGCAGGTCTGGAAGCACAAGCGCGACGTCCAGATCTCCTTCGCCGCGGCCGTCCTCGGCAGCGCCGGCCAGACCGCGGTCCCCCTGATCGCCCGCACGGTCGTCGACGACGTGATCGGCGATCCGTCCAAGCCGCTCTGGCCATGGCTGCTGCTGATGGTCCTCATCGCGCTCGCGGTCTTCGGATTGGCGTACCTACGGCGCTTCCACAACGGCCGATCCTCGCTCGGCGTCCAGTACGACCTCCGCAACCAGCTCCACGACCACCTGCTCACCCTCGACCAGCGCACCCTCTCCCAGCTCTCGACCGGACAGCTCGTCGCCCGCGCCAGCAGCGACACCACGTTGATCCTCGGGCTGCTCAACTTCCTGCCGTTGATGTTCGGCAACGTGCTGCTGATGCTGATGTCGCTCGTCATCATGTTCTGGCTCTCGCCGCTGCTGGCCTGCATCGGCCTGGTCATCGCGCCCGCGCTCTTCGTGGTGTCCTATCGCCTGCGGGTCAAGGTGTTCCCGGCCAGCTGGGACGGTCAGCAGCGCGAGGGCGAGGTCGCCGAGATCGTCGACGAGGACGTCGGCGGGGTCCGCGTGGTCAAGGCGTTCGGGCAGGAGGAGCGCGAGCTCCACCGGATGGTCGGGGTCGTCCAGACGCTGTACGGCAGCCGGATGCGCGCCACCCGGCTGCAGGCCCGCTACCAGCCGCTGCTGGAGGCGATCCCGACGCTCGCCCAGGTCGCGGTGCTCGCGCTCGGCGGCTGGCTGGCCCTGCAGGGCGAGATCACGCTCGGCACCTTCCTCGCGTTCTCGACGTACGTCACCCAGTTCGTCGCTCCCGCCCGCCAGCTGGCTGGCGTCCTCACCATCGGGCAGCAGGCCCGAGCGGGAGTCGAGCGGATCTTCCAGGTCCTCGACCTCGAGACCGGGATCGAGGACGAGCCGGACGCCGTCGAGCTTCAGGAGCTGCGCGGCGAGATCGAGCTCCGCGACGTGCACTTCGGGTACGACGAGGAAGAGGTGCTGCGAGGAATCGACCTCCACGTGGCCGCGGGCGAGCGGGTGGCGCTCGTCGGCTCCAGCGGCAGCGGCAAGTCGACCGTCGTGGCGCTGGTCCAGCGGATGCTCGACCCCGACCGTGGCCAGGTCCTCGTCGACGGGTACGACGTACGCGGCGTGACCCTGCGCTCGCTCCGCGCCCAGATCGGTGCGGCGTTCGAGGAGAGCTTCCTGTTCTCCGACACCCTCGCCGCCAACATCGCCTACGGCCGGCCCGACGCGACCCGCGAGGAGGTCGAGGCCGCGGCCCGCGTCGCCTGCGCCGACGACTTCATCCGGGAGCTCCCCGACGGCTACGACACCACCGTCGGCGAGCGCGGCCTGAGCCTCTCGGGCGGCCAGCGGCAGCGCGTCGCCCTCGCCCGCGCGGTGCTCATGAACCCCCGCGTGCTGCTTCTCGACGACGCCACCAGCGCGGTCGACTCCAGCACCGAGGCGACGATCTTCACCGGCCTGCGCGAGGTGCTCGCCGGACGCACGTCGCTGATCGTCGCCCACCGCCTCTCCACCCTCCACCTCGCCGACCGGGTCGTCCTGCTGGACGAGGGGCGGGTGGCCGACGACGGCACCCACGACGAGCTGATGGCCCGCAACCCGGCGTACCGCGAGCTGCTGACCGGCCTCGACGCAGAGGCCGCGGCCGCGGTGGGCGACTCGATCGAGACCCTGACCGAGCTCGAGGTGACCCCCGAGGCGTGGCAGAGCGGCAGCCGCGCCGACGCCGTACGCGCGGCAGACGAGCGTCGGACCTCGAAGCTGCCGCAACCGGCGAGCCTCGGTCCCGGGATGCGTGGCAGCGGCTGGCAGATGGCGCTCGCGCCCACCCCTGAGCTGCTCGCGCGGGTCGAGGCGCTGCCGCCGGTCCGGGACCACATCGTCCTCGACCTCGAGAAGGAGTCCCGGCCCGATCCGGGGTTCTCGATGCGCGGTCTGGTCTCGGAGTACCGCTGGCCGTTCGCCCTCGGGCTGCTGCTGGTCGTGCTCGACGCTTGCGCCGCGCTCCTCGGCCCCTGGCTGGTCAGCAAGGGCATCGACGACGGCGTCTCGGCCAACGCCCCCGAGGTGCTGTGGTTGGCCTCCGCGGCGTTCCTGCTGGTCGTGCTCGTCGACTTCCTCGACCAGGTCGCGGAGACCTTCGTGACCGGCCGCACCAGCGAGCGGGTGATGGCCGCGCTCCGGATCCGGATCTGGGCGCAGCTCCAGCGGCTCTCGCTCGACTACTACGAGCGCGAGATGGCCGGCCGGACGATGACGCGGATGACCACCGACGTCGACCAGTTCGAGACGTTGATCGAGAACGGCCTCCTCCAGGCCCTGGTCTCGCTGGTGACGTTCGTCGGGGTCGGCGTCGCGCTCCTCCTGATGGACGTCGAGCTGGCGCTCTGGACCCTGACGGTCATCGTGCCGCTCGCGGTCGCCACCGTGATCTTCCGGCGCGTCACCAACCGGTTGTACGACGTGGTCCGCGAGTCGCTCGCGGTGGTCAACGCGGACTTCCAGGAGTCCCTCTCCGGCATCCGGGAGGCCCAGGCCTTCGTGCACGAGGAGCGTACGGTCGAGCGCTTCCACGGGCTGGGCCGTCGCTACTTCGAGGCCCGGCTGAAGGCCCAGCGTGCGATCGCGACGTACTTCCCGTTCGTGCTGTTCCTCTCGGCGATCGCCGACGTGATCGTGCTCGGCGTCGGCGCCCACCTGATCGACCAGGGCCGGCTGAGCACCGGCGTGCTGATCGCGTTCATCCTCTACCTGACGATGTTCTTCTCCCCGATCCAGCAGCTCTCGCAGGTCTTCGACTCCTGGCAGCAGACGCGCGTCTCCGTCAACCGCATCTCCGATCTGATGCGCCTCGACACCCTGACCCCGGAGCCCGAGCACCCGGTGGCACTGGCGGAGGTGCGCGGCGACCTCGCGCTGGTCGACGTCCACTTCCGCTACCCGTCGCCGGATGCCGTCTCGTCCGGCGTCCGCGGCCCGGCGGACTCTGCGCTCCCCGAGGCCGACGCCGTACGACGGCGGCCGCCCGAGGCGATGCGCGGCCTCGACCTGCACGTCCGCGCCCTCGAGACTGTCGCTCTGGTCGGCGAGACCGGCGCCGGCAAGTCGACCGTCCTCAAGCTGCTGGCTCGCTTCTACGATCCCGACTCCGGCTCGGTGACCCTGGACGGCCACGACGTGCGGTCCCTCGGCCTGCACGACTTCCGCAGCCGGCTGGGCTACGTGCCGCAGGAGTCGTTCCTCTTCACCGGCACCGTCCGCGACAACATCGCCTACGGTCGCCCAGATGCGAGTGACGCCGAGGTCGAGGGTGCCGCGCGCGCCGTCGGTGCCCACGACTTCATCGCCTCGCTGCACGACGGCTACCACCACCCGATCACCGACCGCGGCTCCTCGCTGTCGTCCGGACAGCGGCAGCTGATCGCGTTGGCCCGGGCCGACCTCGTCGATCCCGCCGTCCTGCTGCTCGACGAGGCGACCGCGAACCTCGACCTCGCCACCGAGGCGAAGGTCTCGGCCGCGATGGCTGCGGTCGCCGGGCGGCGTACCACCATCCTGATCGCCCACCGGCTCCAGACTGCCCGCACCGCGGACCGCATCGTGGTCCTGTCCCAGGGCCGCGTCGTCGAGGACGGCACGCACGACGACCTGGTCGCGGGAGACGGTCGGTACGCCGCGATGTGGCGCGCCTTCGAGCTCGTGTCCACCGCGTGAGGGCTCCACACCGCGCCGCTCGCAGATGAGCCTCGGGGCCGGCGGGTCCGCCGTGCCGGTCCGATCGGACTAGTCGCGTCTGGCCGATCGTCCGCGTCACCCGGCGGCCCCAGCAGCGTTTAAGTCAGTGAGGAGGCCACGATGCACACCACCACCCCCCATGGTGTCCACGGCTGCTACTGCGAGGACTGCTTGGGAAACCGGATCCGGCGTACGGCCGAGCTGGCGAACCGTGACCGACTGGTCGTTCCGCTGTGGGCCAGGCAGCGCCGGTTCCGGGTCCGCCTGGCGACAGAGGTGATGCGGCGCCGCGTCTCCTGAGGCGCAGCCCCGCGGCCCGCACGTCGCGCCGGCCGGCCACCTGTGGGGTGTGGCCGGCCCGTGGCGACGATGCGGGCCCGCGTGTGTCCGGCCGATACGATCAGGGGTCAACCCCCGCCTGCGAAAGCGACGTCGTACCGCCATGCCTGCCACCCGTTCGACCCGCTCAGATCTCCGGAACGTCGCGATCGTCGCGCACGTCGACCACGGCAAGACCACGCTCGTCGACGCGATGCTCCACCAGGCCGGCGCGTTCACCGCGCACCAGGAGGAGGCTGGGGTCGCGGAGCGGATCATGGACTCCGGCGACCTGGAGCGCGAGAAGGGGATCACGATCCTCGCGAAGAACACCGCGGTCCACTACACGGGCGCAAGCGCTCCGCAGGGCATGACCATCAACATCATCGACACCCCCGGCCACGCCGACTTCGGCGGCGAGGTCGAGCGCGGGCTGTCGATGGTCGACGGCATCGTGCTGCTCGTCGACGCCAGCGAGGGGCCGCTGCCCCAGACCCGCTTCGTGCTGCGCAAGGCGCTGAACGCCGACCTGCCGGTCGTCCTGGTCGTCAACAAGGTCGACCGTTCCGACGCGCGCATCGCCGAGGTCGTCGACGAGACCTACGAGCTGTTCCTCGACCTGCTCGACGAGCACCACAGCCAGGACGCCCTCGACTTCCCCGTGGTCTACGCCTCGGCGAAGGCCGGCCGCGCCTCCCTCGAGCAGCCCGCGAACGGCGGCCTCCCGGACTCCCCCGACCTCGAGCCGCTCTTCCGCACCATCCTCGACACCATCCCGGCGCCGGAGTACGACGAGGGGGCGCCGCTGCAGGCCCACGTCACCAACCTCGACGCGTCGCCGTTCCTCGGGCGGCTGGCCCTCGTGCGGGTCCACCAGGGCTACCTCAGGAAGGGCCAGAACGTGGCCTGGATCAAGCGCGACGGCACGGTCAAGAACGTCAAGATCACCGAGCTGCTGATCACCGAGGGTCTGGAGCGCAAGCCGGGCGAGCAGGCCGGCCCCGGTGACATCTGCGCCGTCGCGGGCATCCCCGAGATCACCATCGGCGAGACGCTCGCCGACCCCGAGAGCCCCGTCGCGCTGCCTCTCATCCACGTCGACGAGCCGGCCATCTCGATGACCATCGGCACCAACACCTCGCCGCTCGTCGGGCGTGAGAAGGGCTCGAAGGTCACCGCGCGTCTGGTCAAGGACCGCATCGACAGCGAGCTCGTCGGAAACGTCTCCCTGCGGGTGCTCCCCACCGAGCGACCCGACGCGTGGGAGGTGCAGGGTCGTGGCGAGCTGGCGCTGGCGATCCTGGTCGAGCAGATGCGCCGCGAGGGCTACGAGCTGACCGTGGGCAAGCCGCAGGTCGTGACGCGCGAGATCGACGGCAAGGTCCACGAGCCGGTGGAGCGCCTCACGATCGACGCGCCGGAGGAGTACCTCGGCACGATCACCGAGCTGATGGCGACCCGCAAGGGGCGCATGGAGCAGATGACCAACCACGGCACGGGTTGGGTGCGGATGGAGTTCCTGGTCCCGGCCCGCGGCCTGATCGGCTTCCGGACCGAGTTCCTCACCGAGACGCGCGGCACCGGCATCGCCCATCACGTCTTCGAGAGCTACGAGCCGTGGGCCGGCGAGATCCGCTCGCGTGCCTCCGGCTCGCTCGTCGCCGACCGCTCGGGTGCCGCGACGGCGTACGCGATGACGAACCTGCAGGAGCGCGGGATCATGTTCGTCGAGCCGACGACCGAGGTCTACGAGGGCATGATCGTCGGCGAGAACTCCCGCGCCGACGACATGGATGTCAACATCACCAAGGAGAAGCAGCAGACCAACATCCGGTCCGCCACCTCCGACAACTTCGAGAAGCTCATCCCGCCGCGCAGGCTCTCGCTCGAGCAGTGCCTGGAGTTCTGCCGCGAGGACGAGTGCGTCGAGGTGACGCCCCACAACGTGCGGATCCGCAAGCTCGTGCTCGACCAGAACGAGCGCGGCAAGCTGGCGTCCCGGGCCCGCAAGGGCGCCCGCTGAACCCCGACGGAGCCGACGAGATCTGACCGAGCGGTCATTTCTGCCGGTTCCGCTGCGAGTCGCACGATCCCACCCATAACGTCCGTCCCCGGGCCTCGTTGAGGCCGTGTTACATCTCGGGGTGGACCTCACTCCCGAGCTTGGGCTCACAAACACGGGAGTGATCCAACTTGAAGCTGCACTCAGCGTTCCGGTCGCGTGCCACCGCGGTGGCTGCCGGCGCCGTCGTCCTCACCATGGCTGCCGGCGGGGCTGCCTTCGCCACCGGTGCCATCACCACGGGTGACATCCAGAACCGCACGATCCGGGCCATCGACCTGGCCACCGGCTCGGTGAACCACCGCGTCATCCAGGACGGCACGATCCGCTCGAGCGACCTGAACCCCGGGCTGGTCAAGAAGCTCAGCAAGCCCGGACCGCAGGGGATGCCCGGGCAGGACGGCCAAGACGGCCAGCAGGGTCCCGCCGGGCCTGCGGGACCCGCCGGTCCGGCAGCGACGTACGACGGTCCGAACTGGAGCCTCGTCGACCGCAACGTGATCGGCAACGCGATGGCCTACCTGCGTGCGGGTCCGTCGGCCGCGGGGGCCCTGGGTTCCGTCCAGCCTCCGATGGGAGTCGGCAGCCTCGGCATCCACACCGGATCGGCCGCCGACAAGGCGGTCTTCGGCAACCAGGTCGACTTCGCCGGGGACCCCGTGTCGGGGCTGACCACGGTCAGCTACTCCGTCTTCGCCACCGGCGAGGACCTGGGTGTGGGCACCGCCAACCCGACCCCGGCGAACCTGCCGGGTGTGTCCTTCGAGATCAACCCCGGCCAGATCACCGGTGGCCGGAACGTCAGCTACTCCACGCTCGTCTACGTGCCGGTCAACGACACCACGCCCAACGGGTGGCAGACGCAGGACGCATCGACGGCCAAGCAGTGGTTCCTGACCGGCAACGCCGGGACGGACTCGCACTGCAACCAAGGTAGTGACGGCTACTGCACGCTGGCGGAGGTCTCGGCCAGGATGCCTGACGCGACCATCCTGTCCGCCCAGATCACCAAGGGTCGTGACTCGGCCTTCACCGGCGCGGTCGACGCCCTGCAGATCAACGGCTCCGTGTACGACTTCGAGCCCTTCGGGGTCACGAAGTCGGCGGCCAACTGACCTAGGGCGTCAGCACAGCACGTCAGCCGGGCGGCGCACCCCACGTGGGTGTGCCGCCCGATGACGTGTGGATCACCCCGGACGGGTGAGTCGCCAGCCCGCCACTCCCGCGCACACTGCGAGCAAGAGGCAGGTGCACAGGCTGGAAGGGGCGTTGCCATGAGGATCCCAGGCGTCGACACGCTGGCGAGGGTCCCGGTCCCGCCGGTCGTGCAGGCGGCGTTCGCGCCGGTCGTGCGCCGGTCGACGACGTACGCCGTGTCGCTGGCCGGGGCGCTCGACCACCTCGCCACCGTGGCGATCGCCGAGGTCGTGCGGCGCGTCGAGGTCGAGCCCGTCCTCGACAGCCTGGACCTGACCGAGATCGTGCTGCAGCGCGTGGACCTCGATGCAGTCGTCCGCACGGTGATCACACACGTGGACGAGGACGAGATCGCGGCGGTGGTGGCCAAGGTCGACGTCAACGCGATCGCGGGCACCCTCGACATCGACAGGATCCTCGACCAGATGGATCTCACCGCCATGGTCCTGAGCCGGGTCGACCTGGTGAAGGTGGTCGACGCCGTCCTCGAGAAGATGGACCTCACCGCCATCGTCCTGAACCGGGTCGACCTGGTGAAGGTGGTCGACGCCGTCCTCGACCAGATGGACCTGATCGCGCTCGCGAACGAGATCATCGAAGGGGTCGACCTGCCCGAGATCATCCGCGACTCGACCGGGTCCATGGCCTCCGAGACGGTGAAGGGTGTGCGCCTGCAGGGCATCGGCGCCGACCAGGCCGTCGACCGTGCCATCGACCGGCTCCTCCTGCGACGCGCCCGCACCCAGGGCCCGGCGAGCTCCTGAGGCGACATGGACGACGAGGCAGGCACGGACGAGGCGCACGCCAGGATCTCGCCGGTCCCGCGCGAGGCTCGGCCCTTCCAGGGGCAGCGCGCCGGTATCGTGACCCGCCTGATCGCAGCGGTCCTCGACTCGTTCGTGATCGGCGCCATCCTGCTCGGGGGCTACCTCGGTCTGGTGGGGCTGGTCTTCCTCATCGACCCCCGCTCGTTCCAGTTCCCGGACCTGGGCCTGGTCTTCAGCCTCGCCGCCGCGTTCGGCGTGGCCGTCGTCTACCTGACGGTGTTCTGGACGCTGAGCGGCCGTACCTACGGCTACCTCGTGATGGGGCTGCGGGTGCTCGGGTACGGCGGTCGGCGGCTCCGGTTCGTGAAGGCCCTCATCCGCGCGGTGTTCGTCGTGGTGCTGCCGATCGGGATCGTGTGGATTCCCTTCAGCCGCAACAACAAGTCACTGCAGGACCTCGTCCTCGCCACCCGGGTCGTCTACGACTGGGAGCCCCGGACCGCCCGCAAGGACCCGCCGGTGGAGGACGAGGACGTCAGTTGACGTGGTCGCGCCAGTCGTCGGGTACGGCGCCCTCCGGCCCGGGCGTGGGCTGATCCACCGGATGGCTCTGCGGGTCGGCGAGCACGGGCCCCTCGAACCCCTCCTCGCGCTCGAAGTCCCAGAACCACTCCTCGCCGGGCTCGAAGCTGGCGATCACCCGATGGCCGGACTCGCGCCAATGTGCCGTCGCGTGCTGCCTGGGTGAGGTGTCGCAGCAACCGATGTGGCCGCACGTCGTGCAGCGTCGGAGATGGACCCACCACCCGCCGGCGGCGAGGCACTCCACGCAGCCGGTGCCGGAGGGTGGGACGGTCGGGTCGATGGCCTCTGTGCTCACGCCTCCAGCCTGACATCTCGACCGGACCAGCGAAACACCCCCTGGAGCCGTGACGTCCACCCCACCGCCTCGTTGGACGCTTGTCAGGCCTCGGGTCCGGCCGTGCCCGCCGCCCGAGACGTGGGCGGCGCGTCCCGTGGGGGGCGCGCCGTCCACCCCGGGTCCCCGACTACCCCCGCGAGCCCACGAACCAGCGAGCGAGGAGGGTGCTGTCGGACTCGAGGAGGGAGTGGAGCCGCAGGGGTACGTCGACGAGGGCGCCCTCGGCGATCCGGAGGTGAGCACCTCCGACCAGGGACGGCACCACGGTGGTGCAGAGCTCGTCGACCAGACCAGCCGCCAGGAGATCGGCGGCGAGATGGGGGCCGCCCTCGCAGAGCAGGCTCGCGAAACCCGCGTCCTCGAGTGCCCGTCGCAGCGCGGCCAGGTCGGGGGCGAAGTCACCGAGCACGAGCACCCGGTCACCCAGCACCGTCCGGGCCTGCTCCAGCCCGGGAGCGTCCGCGCCCGTGGCGAGGTAGAGCCGGCTGGTGTCGCCCTCCAGAAGGGTCGGCGGCAGCTCTCCGGAGCGCGTCACCACGACGAGTGGCTTCGGGTTGGGACGGTAGCCCTCGACGCGCACCGTGCCCGCGCCGACGATCACGACGTCGGCCAGCTCGCGCAGGGCATGGAAGACCCGGTTGTCGGCCTCGTTGTTGATACTGCCGCTCTTCCCGTCGCTGCCCTGCGCGGCGCCGTCGGCGGTCGCCACGAAGTTGAGGCTCAACCACGGCAGTCGCGGCGGGGTGTACGCAGCGCGCAGGGCGTCGTCGTCGAGGTCTGACAGCCGTCCGAAGGTGGTCACCGCCCCATCCTGCCGCCACACTCGGCCGTCCAGTACACCCGTCGGGCGCCCTAGACTCTCCGCGATGATCTCGCTCGAGGACCTGGCCGCCCTGCGGGACACCTATCGCACCGACTCTCCGCGCCGCGGTGACACCGGTGCGGGTGGGCTCGGTGGTCATCGGCGACGACGCACCGACGGTGATGGGCACCGTCAACCTCTCCCGCGGCTCGACGTACCGCGAGAGCGTCGCGGTCTCCTCGGAGTCCGCCATCCGCAAGGCACGCGTCCAGGTCGCCCAGGGCGCCCACGTGGTCGACGTCGGCGCCGAGTCGAGCACCGCCCGCGCGGAGCGCATCGGCGCGGCCGAGCAGATCGCGGCACTCGTCCCGGTGATCGAGGCATTGGCGGCCGAGACCGTGGTCTCGGTGGAGACCTACGAGCCCACCGTCGTACGAGCCGGCCTCGCCGCGGGCGCCCGCGTCCTCAACATGACCGGGCGCGAGCACGAGGACGAGATGTTCGCCCTGGCCGCGGAGCACGACGCAGCGGTGGTCCTGTGCTTCGTCGAGAACGGCAACGTGCGCGACATCGGCTCGGTCGCGGTCGACGTCGACCCGCTCCCCCACCTGCTCGACCACTTCGGACGCCGGCTCGAGCGCGCCCGCGTCCTCGGCGTCGACCGCGTCGTGCTCGACCCTGGCATGGGCTTCTACTACGCCGATCTCACCGACCCGCCCACCCGGGTGCGCCACCAGACCCGGGTGCTGGCCCAGTCGTTCCGGCTGCGGCCGCTCGGCGTACCGGTGTGCAACGCGCTGCCGCACGCCTTCGACCTGTTCGAGGACGAGTTCCGCAAGGCCGAGGGCTTCTTCGCGGTCGTGGGGAGCCTGGGCGGCACGCACCTCTTCCGGACCCACGAGGTCGCGCACGTGCGCGCCGTCCTCGCGGCGATGCACGGACTCGCCGTCGACTGAGCGCCGTCAGCCGAGGTGCCCCCGCACCGACACGTGGCCCGACAGCAGGTTGCGCGCGATGGTGCGGCGCTGGATCTCGTCGGTGCCCTCGTAGATCCTCAACAGGCGCAGCTCGCGGTACCACCGCTCGACCGGCAGCTCGCGGGTGTAGCCCATGCCGCCGTGGATCTGGAGCACGCGGTCGACGATCTGGTTGGCCTGGACGCCGCCGTACAGCTTCGCCATCGACTGTGACTGACGCGAGTCGATGCCGTTGTCGACCTGCCACGCGGCGGTGAGCACCAGCCAGCGCAGCGCCTCGATCTCGACCGCGGAGTCGGCGATCATCCACTGGATGGCCTGCCTGTTGGCGATCGGCTCACCGAAGGTGACGCGGTTCTTGGCCTGCTCCATCGCCATCTCGACCAGGCGCTCGCACGCCCCGAGCGCTCGCGCCGGCAACATGAAGCGGCCCTTCCCGATCCACTTCATCGCCAGTGCGAAGCCGCGGCCCTCCTCACCGAGGATCGCGGAGTGCGGCACGCGCACGTCCTGGAACGAGAGCGACGCCGGGCCCCATTCGCCCATCGTCGGGATCGTGGCGGAGGTCCAGCCCGCGTCCCGGTCGACGAGGAAGCAGGTCACGCCGCCGTCGGCGCCCTTCTCCTTGTCGGTGACCGCGAAGACCATGCAGAAGTCGGCGATGTCACCGCCGGTGATGAACGTCTTCTCGCCGTTGATCACCCACTCGTCACCGTCGCGGACCGCCGAGGTGCGGATGTTCCGGGCGTCGGAGCCGGCCTCCGGCTCGGTGATCGCGAAGCAGCTGTAGCGCTCGCCGCTGATCGTCGGCTCGAGGTAGCGCTTCTTCTGCTCGTCGTTGGCGTGGAAGAGGATGTTGTCGGCGTCGCCACCGAACCGGAACTGCACGAAGGTGCGGCCGAGCTCGATCTCGATCAGGGCGGCCATCAACGATCCGAGCCCCATCCCGCCGTACTCCTCGGGCGTGAGCACGCCGAAGAAACCCGACTGCTTGGCCTTCTCCTGCAGCCCCCGAAGCTCCTCGAGGGAGAAGCCACGCTCGCCCTGTCGCTCGCGTTCGAGCACCGTCGGCTCCAAGGGCATGAGCTCCTTGGTGACGAACGTGCGCACCCACTCGCGGATCTCACGCTCTTCGTCGGTGAGGGTCAGGTCCATGTCAGCGACATTACCGAGCGGTCGCCATGGAGTCCGAGACGGGCACACGTCGTAGGTCTCGCACCGATCGCGACGTCAGGGTCAGCAGGGCGATCGAGATGTAGCCGAAGCCGCTGACGACGAGCACCGGGCCGTAGCCGAGCGAGGCTCCGAGCGGGCCGAAGGCGAGCTCACCGATCGGGATCCCCAGGAACGAGCCGAGGGCGTCGTAGGAGTAGGCACGCGACAGCATGTCCGCAGGCACGTGCTCCTGCATCGCGAGCGTCCAGCCCAGGCTGAAGACCTCCGTGCCCGCCCCTGCCACGAAGGTGGCGATCGCCAGCGGGACCAGTTGGGGGTCCCAGCCGAGGACGATCATCGGGACCCCCAGCCACGCGATGCCCAGCATCCCCGACAGGAGCGGCCTGCGGAGCGGCCGCCGGAGCATGACGAACGTCGTGACCAGGAGCCCGACCGACTGGGCCGACAGCACGATGCCCCAGGCCTGCGCCCCGATCGTCTCCTTGGCCTGCGCCGGTCCGAGCGTCGACCACGCCCCGGCCTGCACGGCGTTGAGCACCGAGAACGCGATCACCACCACCCACAGCCACGTGGTGCTGCGGACGTAGGTCCACCCCTCCCTGAGGTCGTCGAACGTCGACCGCGCCTCCTGGCGCGGCGGCCGCGGGGGGAGCCGGACCAGAGCCAGGATGGCGGCCGCGGCGAGCCACGTCGCGGCATCGACGGCCAGCGCCCAGCCGGCTCCCAGCCCGACGACGAGCAGCGCGCCGATCGACGGGCCGATCACCCGGAAGGCGCCGCGGGCCAGCGACTGGAGAACGTTCGCCTGCTGCAGGAGGTCGGGCGGCACCAGGCGGGGCGTGATCGACTGCAGGGCCGGGAAGGTCAGGGCCAGCGCCGTGCCGTTGAGTGCCTCGAGACAGATCAGCATCCAGATCTGCGCCGTACCGGTGATGACCAGGGCTGCCGCGGCCGCCTGGGTCACCCCGAGCAGGGTCGCGCCGAGCCGGATCACCAGGGTGAGGGACACCCGGTCGGCGACCACGCCGCCGAGCAGCAGGAAGAGGATCGTGGGAATCGTGCTGGCGGCCAGCACGTAGCCGAGGTCGGTGGCGGAGTCCGAGATCGAGAGCACGGCGAAGGCCAGGGCGACGCCGGACATCGTGGTGCCGACGAGGTTCACGGTGCTGGCGATGTAGAACCAGCGGAAGTTCCGGTGCCGCAGCGCGACGAAGCTCCCCGAGAGGCCGGCCATGGCCCGACCCTATGTCAGCCGACTGTGTCACCCCAGGAAGCGCCGTACGGCGTGCGCCAGGCCTCGCGCGTACGTCGCCCGTCCGGAGGGCGAGGTCATCCGCTTCGCGTCGATCGGGTTGCGCATGTTGCCCAGCTCGACCATCACCGTCGGGATGTTCGAGAGGTTCAGTGTCCCGAGGTCGGAGCGGAAGTCGAGGCCGTCACCGCCGGCGATGTAGTTGGCGACCCGCAGCCCGACACCCCGCAACGCCGCCCGGGTGTCGAGGGCCATCCGACGTGAGGGCTTGAAGATGTCGTGGGTCCACGGCTTGCGATCGGTCGGGGCGATCACATGGAAGCCGTGGGCCCCCGCGGCGAACGAGCCGTCGCCGTGGATGCTGATCTTCAGGTCGGCGGGGAGCTTGTTGCCGTCGCGGCCGCGCACGTCGACGCAAGGCCCCCACCGGTCCTCGCTGTTGGAGTGCCGGGTCAGCCGTACGACGGCGCCGAGCGCCTCGAGCCGATGTCTCAGCAGCCGTGACACCTGCCAGGCGAAGGTGGCCTCGGGGTAGCCGCCGTTCGTCGCCGTCCCGGTCGTGTTGCACGGCTTCTCGAACCCGCCGGCCGGCACCAGCCGGTTGATCTGGGCTGGGAAGCGGTGGTTGCCGAGCTGGTGACCCGGGTCGATCACCACGGTGCGGCCGCTCAGAGGCAGCGAGGAGCCCAGCCCGCCCCCGGAGTCGCCCGCGAAGTCGTGGCTCGCGGAGGCCGGAGCCGCCAGACCCACCGACGCGGTGACGACCGCGGCGGCGAGATGGACGGCGTACCGCCGGGTCACTCGTAGCCCAGGACTTCCTGGCGGCGATCGCTCCAGGCCAGCGCCGAGGCGATGGCCTCGTCGATGGAGAGCTCGGTCTGCCAGCCCAGGAGCCGGCGTGAGAGGTCGACGTTCGCGTAGGCACCGACCGCGTCGCCCGGTCGTGGTGGAGCCTCCGCGACGGGTACGTCGTGCCCGTAGACCCGCTCGAAGGCCGCGACCAGCTCGCGGACGGTGACGCCGTCGCCGCGTCCGACGTTGATGACGACGCTGGGGTCATCGGCCTCGGCGAGCACCTGGTCGAACCGTTCGACCGCCCGGACATGGGCCCTGGCGAGATCCCACACGTGGATGTAGTCGCGGATCCCGGTCCCGTCGCGGGTGGGGTGGTCGGTGCCGGTGATCGTGAAGGTGTCCTTCTGCCCGCGAGCGGCCATCACCAGCTGCCCGAGGACGTGGGAGGGCTCCTTGGCATAGATGCCCGACTCGAGGTCGGGGTCGGAGCCGATCGGGTTGAAGTAGCGCAGGATGATCGCTCGCAGGTCCGTGGCGACGGCCATGTCCTGGAGCACCTCCTCGATCATCCGCTTGGTCCGGGCGTACGGCGAGGTCGGCGCCAGCGGGTCGAGCTCGGTGACCTCGAAGTCGTCCTTGATCGCGTACAGCGAGGCGGACGACGAGAAGAGCACCCGGGGCTTGCCGAGGGTCACCAGCTGGTCGAACAGCTCCAGCGACTTCGCGACGTTGTCGCGGTAGTACTCGTACGGCTTCTCCACCGACTCGGGTACGACGATCCGCGCCGCCATGTGGATCGTGGCGTCGAGGTCGGGGTGCTCCTCCACGATCCGGCGCACGAGGTCGCGGTCGCCGATGTCGCCCTCGTAGAAGATCCGGTCACGCACGAACGTGAGTGGTCCGGTGAGCAACGAGTCGAGGATCACGGGCACGTGACCCGCGTCCTCGAGCGCCTTCGCCGTCGTCGACCCGATGTAGCCGGCGCCGCCGGTGACGAGGATCTTCATGCGTCGAGGGTAGCCAAGCGCCGAGCCTACTGAGCGACCTGCTCCTCGAGCAGGGCCCGGAGGTAGTCGCCGTAGCCGCTGCGGGTCAGCGCGTCCGCACGCTCCGCGAGACCGGCGTCGTCGAGGAAGCCCATCCGCCAGGCCACCTCCTCGGGGCAGCCGATCTTGAGCCCCTGGCGCTCCTCGATGGCCTGCACGAAGCTGCCCGCCGCGATCAGTGACTGCACGGTGCCCGTGTCGAGCCACGCGGTGCCGCGGGGCATCACCTCGACGTGCAGCCGGCCGGCGTCGAGATACAGCCGGTTCAGGTCGGTGATCTCGAGCTCGCCCCGCGCCGACGGCCGCAGGGTGCGGGCGAGTTCGACCACCTCGGGCTCGTAGAAGTAGAGGCCAGGCACGGCGAAGTGGCTGCGCGGGTGCTCCGGCTTCTCCTCCAGCGAGGTCGCCAGGCCGTTCTCGTCGAAGGTGACGACGCCGTACGCCGAAGGGTCGGCCACCTGGTAGCCGAAGACCGCCGCCCCCTCCACGTGGGAGAAGCGCACCAGGTTGGAGCCGAAGCCGGGTCCGTAGAAGATGTTGTCACCGAGGATCAGCGCCACCGGCTCGTCACCGATGTACTCCTCGCCGATCAGGAAGGCCTGGGCGAGGCCGTCGGGCCGAGGCTGCTCGGCGTAGGAGATCTCGACGCCGTACGCCGACCCGTCGCCGAGCAGGCGCCGGAACGACTCCTGCTCGTGGGGGGTCGTGATCACCAGCACCTCGCGGATCCCGGCGAACATCAAGGTGGTGAGCGGGTAGTAGATCATCGGTTTGTCATAGACCGGGACCAGCTGCTTGCTCACGGCAAGGGTGATCGGGTGCAGCCGCGAGCCGGTGCCACCAGCCAGAATGATCCCCCGCATGGCGCTCATCCTAGGGACGCGTGATGCCCTCCACTGCGCGGGGAGGCACCCGCTGCTCCTACGATCAGGCCCATGGACCGCCTTCTCGTCACCGGTGGCGCCGGCTTCATCGGCGCCAACTTCGTTCGTCACGTCGTCGAGCACACCGACGCCAGGGTGACGGTGCTCGACAAGCTGACCTACGCCGCCAGCCCCGAGGCCCTGGCGGACCTGCCGTCCGACCGGGTCGAGCTCGTGGTGGGTGACGTCGCCGACGCCGCGGTCGTCGATCCGCTGGTCGCGGCCCACGACACGGTGGTGCACCTGGCCGCGGAGTCCCACAACGACAACTCCCTCGACGACCCGGAGCCGTTCGTCCGCACCAACCTGGTCGGCACCTACGTCCTCCTCGAGGCCGTACGCCGTACCGACGCCCGCTTCCACCAGGTCTCCACCGACGAGGTCTACGGAGACCTCGCCCTCGACGACCCGAAGCGCTTCACCGAGGACACGCCGTACCGACCGAGCAGCCCCTACTCCGCCGCCAAGGCCGGCGCCGACCACCTCGTCCGCGCGTGGGTGCGCAGCTTCGGAGTCCGGGCCACGCTCTCGAACTGCTCCAACAACTACGGCCAGTGGCAGCACGTGGAGAAGTTCATCCCGCGCCAGATCACCGAGGTGCTCGAGGGGCGACGTCCGCGGGTGTACGGCACCGGCGAGCAGGTCCGTGACTGGATCCACGTCGATGACCACAGCTCCGCCCTGCTCCGGATCCTCGACCGCGGTCGGATCGGTGAGACCTACCTCGTCGGGGCCGACGGCGAGCGCAGCAACCTCGAGGTCGTGCGGATGCTGCTACGCCTGCTCGGTCGTCCCGAGGACGACTACGAGCTGGTCGCCGACCGGGCCGGACACGACCAGCGCTACGCGATCGAGGCGGGCAAGCTCCGCCTCGAGCTCGGGTGGCAGCCGCGGTTCGGCGACTTCGAGCAGGGTCTGGCCGAGACCGTCGCCTGGTACACCGACCACCGCGAGTGGTGGGCCCCCCACAAGCACGGAACCGAGGCGGCGTACGCCGCGAAGGGTCAGTGATGCCGGACCTGGCGGTCGAGCGGACGCCCATCCCGGGTCTGCTGGTGCTCAGGCTCGACGTGCGCACGGACGAGCGGGGATGGTTCGAGGAGGCCTGGCAGCGGGCGAAGATGACGGCCCTCGGGCTTCCCGACTTCGGGCCGGTGCAGGCGAACGTCGCGTGGAACGAGCGACGGGGCTCGACCCGGGGGATGCACGCCGAGCCCTGGGACAAGCTGGTCACGGTCGCCTCGGGCGCGGCGTACGCCGCGTGGGTGGACCTGCGCGAGGGCGCCGGTTTCGGCACGACCTTCGCGGTCGACCTCGAGCCCGGCGTGGCCGTCTTCGTGCCGCGCGGGGTCGGCAACGGCTACCAGACGCTGGCCGACGCCACGGCGTACACCTATCTGGTCAACGACCACTGGCGCCCCGAGGCGGCCTACGTCGCCGTCGACCACGCCGACCCTGCCCTGGCGATCGCGTGGCCGGTCCCGCTCGAGGAGCGGGCGGTCTCCGAGAAGGACCGCATGGCTCCGGCCCTCGACACGGTCACCCCCGTGCCGACGCGTGCGCCGCTGGTGCTCGGCGCCGACGGTCAGCTGGGCCGGGCCCTGACGGCGGGCCTCCCGGGAGCGCGCGGCGTGACCCGCACCGACCTCGATCTCGCGGACCTGGATGCGCTGGAGCGCTGGCCCTGGGGGGACCACGACCTCGTCCTCAACGCCGCGGCGTACACCGCGGTCGACCGCGCCGAGACGCCCGAAGGGCGTCGTACGGCCTGGACGGTCAACGCCGAGGCGCCGGCGGCGCTGGCCCGGCTGGCGGCCCGGCACGGCTTCACGCTCGTGCACTTCTCCACCGACTACGTCTACGACGGGTCGCGCGCCGAGCACGACGAGGACGAGCCGCTGGCGCCGCTGGGCGTGTACGGCCAGTCCAAGGCCGCCGGCGACGTCGCCGTGGCCGGCGCACCTCGCCACTACGTCGTGCGCACCTCGTGGGTGGTCGGAGACGGGCCGAACTTCGTCCGCACCATGGCTCGACTCGCCGCCGAGGGAGCCACTCCCTCGGTCGTGGCGGACCAGGTCGGCCGGCTCACGTTCACCGACGAGATCGTGCGGGCCACCCGGCATCTGCTCGACGAGCGCGCGCCGTACGGCACCTACCACCTGAGCAACGGCGGCCCGCCGATGTCGTGGGCCGACGTGGCGCGCGAGGTCTTCACGCTACGCGGGCGGGACCCGGGCGACGTGCGGGAGATCAGCACCGAGGAGTACGCCAGCGGGCGCGCGACCGCGCCGCGGCCGACGAGCAGCGTGCTGTCGCTGCGCCGGATCCAGGCGACCGGCTTCGACCCGGTCGATGCGCGGGAGGCGCTGCGCGCCTACGCCTCGAGCCTGCCGTAGTCGTCCTCGAGGCGGACGATGTCGTCCTCGCCGAGGTAGGGACCGCGCTGGATCTCGATCACGACGAGATGCTCCTCGTGCTCGTTGCAGATCCGGTGGACCGCGCCGACGGCCACGTCGAGAGCTCCACCGGAGGGGACGACGTGCTCCACGCCGTCGACCAGGCAGGTCGCGGTTCCGCGTACGACGGTCCAGTGCTCCGAGCGTTGGGCGTGGGTCTGCAACGAGAGCCGTTGCTGCGGCAGCACCTCGATGCGCTTGACCTTGAAGCCCGGCCCCTCGTCGAGGACGTGCCACGACCCCCATGGCCGATCGGCGGATTCCATGTCTCCACTTTCTCACGGTGCCCACTCGTCCGCGAGCAGGGCTCCGGACAGCACCGGACCCGGGAGCACGTGGCTCCCGGGCCCGGTGGTCAGGCAGACGTCACGCGCACGTGACGTGGGTCGGGGTTCAGTCGCCGATCTTCTCGGCGGCGTCGGTGACGGCCTTGGCCGTCGCTGCTCGCGGTCTTCTTCGCCGCGGTGGTGGTGGCCTTGGCGCTGCTCTTCGCCGGGCTCTTGCGGGCCTTGGCGGTGGTGGTCTTGGCCGTCTTCGTGGCCTGGGTCCTCGTCGTCTTGGCCTTGCTCACCGTGGTCTTCGCGGCAGCCTCGGCGTCCTGGGTGGCCTGCTGGCGGCGGATCCGGCCGACGAGCGACTCGCCGCGCTTGACCAGCTCGGCGTAGGTGTCACCGGCCGTGGCGACCTGTGCGTCGACCAGCTTCTGCAGGCGGGTCGGGAAGGTCTGCACCTCCGACTGGAGCTCGGCGACGCGCTGCTCGATGACGCGGCGGCGGGCCTGCGCGTCCTTGTTGAGCGAGTCGATCCGGTCCACGACGGCCTTGCCGGCGCGGTCACGCAGCACCTCGGGCTTCGCCTCGAGGCCGGAGACGCTCTTCTGCACGTCGTCGAGGCGCTTCTGCACGTCGGCGACATAGTCGCGCACGGTCTCGACGACGAGGTCGGTCACGCCGACACCGGCGTAGAGCGGACGCGCGGCGGCGGTGGGGATCTGGGTGGGAATGTCGAACTTGGCCTTGGCCATGACTTCTCCTTCGGGTGGTTACCCGGCTTCGTGCCGGGCTCGTTCAGAGGTGTCCAGCCCACTGTTGAGGGCGAGGAAGGACGCGTACACGTCGAGCAGGGTCTGCTTCTGCCGCTCGCTCAGGGTTGGGTCGCCGAGGACGGCGAGCTCCACCGAGCCACCGATCCCCTCGTCGGGGGCGACGATCCCGGCCCGGAGGTAGAGCTGCTCCGCGGAGATGCGCAGAGCCTTGGCCAGCTGCTGCAGCACCTCGGCCGAGGGGCGACGCAGCCCGCGCTCGATCTGGCTCAGGTAGGGGTTCGACACGCCCGCCTGCTCGGCGAGCTGTCGCAACGACAGACGGGCGGAGACCCGCTGCTCGCGCAGGTAGTCACCGAGCGTCTCGACGGCATTGCCGACCTTGCCCTTGGCCATGCCTCCATCTTGCTAGCACCTGCTAGCAAACCCCAACTCGCGGGAGCGTGGGTCGCGTCACACGTAGCCGAACTCCCTGTGAATTCCGGGCGTCTGCTCCACTTCCTGTCTGCTAGCAGTGCACGCAATCGGGCCCGTCCTTCGGCTGTCAGAAGGTCGCACGGATCTCTCCGACGCGGACCCCGCCTCCCAGCAGCTCGACGACCCCGGTCCGGCGTACGGCCTCGACGTCGACGGAGGGGTCCTCGAGCACACCGTCGGTACGCCGAAGCGCCTCGGCCATCAGGACGGGCCGTACCCGGGGCGCCCCGTCGTCGGCCTTGAGCGCGACGGCGCGGCCGTCGGCGAGGGCCACGGCGTAGCAGCACTCCGCCCCCGCCTTGCCGATCGCGCCCGGGATCGCGGTGAGCAGTGCGCGCTCGTCGCGCGTCGTCCCCGAGACGTACGCCGGGTGGCTCCGGATCGCGTCCGCGATCCGGGCCGACGGCACGTGGTCGGCTCCGGACCCGTCCACGCCGCGCGCCACCCGCCCGAACGCCCGGGCCAGGCCGAGCAGAGACGCCGAGAGCAGCGGTGCACCGCAGCCGTCGACCGCGGTGACCGCGATCGGTTCTCCGGTCATCTCCGCGAAGGTGGCGGCGATCGCCTGCTGCACCGGGTGGTCGGGGTCGAGGTAGGTCTCGGTCGGCCAGCCGTTGACCGCGCAGGTCGCGAGCATCGCTGCATGCTTGCCCGAGCAGTTCATGAGGACGGGCGCCTTGGTGCCACCCTCACGGATCACCTGCTCCCGTGCTGCGTCGTCGAGCGGGTAGTCCGGCGGCGTCTGCAGGTCGACCTCGGAGAGACCGGCCGAGGCCAGGATCCGGCGTACGCCCTCGATGTGGAACGGCTCGCCGGAATGGGACGCACAGGCGAGGGCGAGCAGGTCGGGCGGCAGGTCGAGCCCGGCTCGCACCATGCCCAGCGCCTGGATCGGCTTGTTGCACGAGCGCGGCAGGATCGGGCTCTCCACGTCGCCGACCGACCAGACGACGGCACCGTCGGCGTCCACGGAGACCAGCGACCCGTAGTGGTGTCCTTCGACGAACCCGTTGCGCACGATCTCGGCGACCGGCACCGCGTGGCTCATCGGCGGACCGTCGGGAGGGTGTGCGCCACGGCCGGGAACGGGGGGGTGAGAGCGGGCATCCGGCCAGGGTAGCGACGCTGGCAGGATGGTCCCGTGCCGACGCCCCAACACTGCCCGACCCCTCGGGAGCTGGCCGACCTGGAGCTGCTCACCGGCGGGGCGTTCGGCCCGGTCACCGGCTTCAACCAGCCCGGCTCCCCCGTCACCCTCGACCTGCCGTCCGACCTCGTGGGGCAGGAGGTCGAGCTGGTGGACCCCGAGGGACTCCCCCTGGCGCGGCTCGCCCCGGACGGTGGCGTCGAGGTCCTGACCCATGCCCAGCACGGGCCGTTCCGGCGCCTCCATCTGACGCCCGCCCAGGTCCGCGAGGCCCGTGCCGGCGCCACGTTCGTCCCGGTCGTGGACGCCCTGACCGAGGGCGAGATCGAGCGCCTGCGCTCGCTGGGCACGCCGGTCGTGCTGCTGGCGCTCACCGGCCCCGGCACGCCCGACCTGTCGCCTGTCGCCCTGCTGCGCGCCTCGCTCGCGGCCGCCGAGCGGCTGACCGGGGCCGCGGTGGTCGCCGTACCTCTCGCCTCGCACGGTGACGCCGCCACCGACCACGACCTGGGGGTGCAGGTGGTGGCGGCGTACGCCGGCCACGACCCGGTGCTCGCTCTCGGCGACAGCGACGGTGACTACCCCGACGACATCGCCGCGATCGTCGAGGCCGACCGGCCAGGGCCGGCGCGGCAGGGGCTGGTCCTCTTCTTCACCGGGCTGTCGGGGAGCGGGAAGTCGACGGTGGCCCAGGCGGTCATCGACTCCCTGCTCGAGCGCGGCGAGCGCACCGTCACCAGCCTGGACGGCGACGTCGTACGCCGGAACCTGTCGGCCGGACTCACGTTCAGCCGCGAGGACCGCGAGACCAACATCCGACGCATCGGCTGGGTCGCCGCGGAGATCTCGCGCCACGGCGGCGTCGCCGTCTGCAGTCCGATCGCGCCGTTCGACGCCACCCGCCAGGACGTCCGGGCGATGACGGCGGCCGCCGGCGGCGCCTTCTTCCTGGTGCACGTGGCGACACCGTTGGAGGAGTGCGAGCGGCGCGACCGCAAGGGCCTCTACGCGAAGGCGCGTCGCGGGGAGATCCCCGACTTCACCGGGATCTCGTCCCCCTACGAGGTGCCCGACGACGCCGACCTGCGCCTCGACACCACCGGCCGCTCGATCGAGGACTGCCGCGACGGGGTCCTCGCCGCGCTCGCCGAGGCCGGCTACGTCACCACGCCTCCTCGGTCGAGCGGAGCGCGGTCCTGAGCCTGTCGAGCGGTCGAGACCACGAGCCCATCCGGGTGCTGTTCGTGTGTACGGCGAACATCTGCCGCTCGCCGTACCTCGAGCTCAGGGCCCGTCAGCTGTTCGGGCCCGACGCCGGGGTGGAGGTGAGCAGCGCCGGCACCGACGGGTTCGAGGCCGCACCGGTCAGCGACACGATGGCGGCGGAGTTCGCGCGCCGGGACACCGAGGTCGACGGGTTCCGGAGCCGGCCGGCGACCGCTGAGCTGATCGACGCCGCGGACCTCGTGCTCACTGCCGAGGCGGCGCATCGCACCCGACTGCTCGGGGAACGCCCGGCCGCCATCCGCAAGATCTTCACGCTCGGCCAGTTCGTGGCGAGCGCGGACGCCGCGGACCCCGCCCTCCGTGGCCGGGCCCTGCTGGACGCGCTCGCGAGCCGTCGCGTCCCGGCCTCGCCGGACCATGACATCGCCGACCCCTACCGGCGTGGCCCGGAGGCGGCGCGACGCGCAGCCGTCACCATGGAGGGCATGCTCGAGGTGGTCGTGGAGAGGCTGCGCGACCGTCCCGCTTAATTGGACAAGGTCGCGTCAAACGGTAGAGTTAGGCGCCTTGCCCTACCTTCCGTGGAAGGACCGCGCCCATGGGTGACTGGCTCACTGCTGACTTCTTCTCGATCATCGTCGCCGCCTTCTTCGTCGGCACCATCGTCGGTCTGACCGGCATGGGTGGCGGCGCCCTGATGACTCCCGCCCTGATCTTCCTGGGCGTCGGCGGCGCGTCGACGGTGGTGACGGCCGACCTCACCGCGGCCGCCATCTACAAGTCGGGTGGTGCGATCACGCACGCCCGTGAGGGCCAGCCGAACTGGACCCTGGCCAAGTGGCTGATCATCGGGTCGGTCCCGTTCGCGCTCGTCGGGCCTTTCCTGATCCACCACATCGCCGGCTCGGCCGAAGAGCTCGACGTGCTGCTGAAGAAGTGCATCGGCTTCGCGCTGCTGTTCGCGGCATCGACGTACGCCCTCCGGCTCTACGTGAACCTCCGCCGGGTGCGCGGCGGTGGCCCGCAAGCCGACCCCGACCCTCGCATCCGGCCGCTGCCGACGATGGCGATCGGCGCCCTGGGCGGCCTGCTGGTGGGGATCACCAGCGTCGGCTCCGGCTCGGTCATCATGATCTCGCTCGTCATGCTCTACCCGGGCCTGTCCGCGCTGCGACTGGTGGGTACCGACCTCGTGCAGGCCGTGCCCCTGGTGATCGCGGCGGCGATCTCCAACATCGCGCTCAACGGCCTCGACTGGCACATCCTGGTCCCGCTGGTGCTCGGCTCGACGCCGGGCAGCATCCTGGGCAGCCGGATCGCGCCGAGGGTGCCGCAGTCGTTCATCCGCCGCGGGATCGTGATCGTGCTCACCATGTCGGGCCTCGCGCTCCTCGACAAGTCCGGCTGGGCCCCGCTCGGCGCCGGCGAGGACCAGACGCACCCGGTCTTCATCGCTCTGGTCGGCCTGGCCATGGTCGTGGTGCTGCCGGTGGTCTGGGGCCTGATCCGTCGTACCCAGGGGTTGCCGATGTACGGATCGCCGACGGTGGCCGAGCTGGAGGGCGAGCGTCCGCTCACCGTGGCCCCGTCCACCGTCGGTGCCGCCGACGCGGCCGGTGACGATCAGTCCCAGCTCCCGTAGGCCCCTGCGAGATACGTCACCCCGGGGGTCCAGATGATCGAGATCGAGCACGCCCGAGGCGTCGACGTAGGCCGTCCCGGCGCGTCGTCGGCCACCCGCCGAGTTCGGGGGTCTGCCTCCCGGCCGATAGCATGAGGGCTGCTGTCCCGAGGAGAGGCCCCCACATTCGATGAGTGCACCACCGACGCATGCCGACTATCAGCTGAGCCAGCTCGACCAGCTCGAGGCGGAGTCGATCCACATCTTCCGTGAGGTCGCCGCCGAGTTCGAGAAGCCGGTGTTGATGTTCTCCGGCGGCAAGGACTCGATCGTGATGCTCCGGCTGGCGGAGAAGGCGTTCTATCCCGCCAAGATCCCGTTCCCGCTGCTGCAGGTCGACACCGGCCTGGACTTCGACGAGGTGCTGGCGACCCGTGACAACTGGGTCAACCGGCTCGGGGTCCGGCTGGTGGTGGCCAGCGTCGAGGAGGCGATCACCCAGGGGATCGTGATCGACGACGGCAAGACCAGCCGCAACCGGATGCAGACCGCGACGCTGCTGCACGCGATCGAGGAGAACGGCTTCACCGCCGCGTTCGGTGGCGGCCGTCGCGACGAGGAGAAGGCGCGGGCCAAGGAGCGCGTCTACTCCCACCGCGACGACTTCGGTCAGTGGGACCCCAAGATGCAGCGCCCCGAGCTGTGGAGCCTCTACAACGGCCGGATCCACGGTGGCGAGCACATGCGGATCTTCCCGCTGTCGAACTGGACCGAGCTCGACATCTGGCACTACCTGGGCCAGGAGGGCGTGGAGATCCCGGAGATCTACTACGCCCACCAGCGCCGCGTGTTCAACCGTGACGGCATGTGGCTGACCGAGAGCAGCCACAACCCGTGCAAGCCGGGCGAGGAGGTCGTCGAGAAGACCGTGCGCTTCCGCACCGTCGGCGACCTGACCCTGACCGGTGCGGTCGAGTCCGAGGCCGACACCATCGACAAGATCATCGAGGAGGTCGCCATCGCCCGCGTCACCGAGCGCGGCGCGACCCGAGGCGACGACCGGTTCTCCGAGGCAGCCATGGAGGACCGGAAGAAGGAAGGCTACTTCTGATGGACCTGCTCCGATTCGCCACGGCCGGCTCGGTCGACGACGGGAAGTCCACCCTGATCGGGCGGCTGCTGCTGGACTCGAAGTCGATCTTCGAGGACCAGCTGGAGGCCGTCGAGGCCACCAGCCACTCCCGCGGCTACGACTACACCGACCTGGCCCTGCTGACCGACGGTCTGCGCTCCGAGCGCGAGCAGGGCATCACCATCGACGTCGCCTACCGCTACTTCGCGACGCCGGCGCGCAAGTTCATCATCGCCGACACCCCGGGCCACATCCAGTACACCCGCAACATGGTCACCGGCGCCTCGACCGCCGACCTCGGGCTGGTGCTGGTCGACGCCCGCCAGGGCCTGACCGAGCAGAGCCGCCGGCACGCCGTCCTGCTGTCGCTGCTCCGGGTGCCCCACCTGGTGCTCGCGATCAACAAGATGGACCTGGTCGACTGGTCGCAGGAGATCTACGACCGGATCCACGAGGAGTTCACGAACTTCGCGACCAAGCTGTCGATCCCCGACCTCGCGGTCGTCCCGATCTCTGCGCTCAAGGGTGACAACGTCGTGACCCGCTCGGAGAACATACCGTGGTACGACGGTCCGACGCTGATGCACCACCTCGAGCACGTCCACGTCGCCTCCGACCGCGACCTGGTCGACACCCGCTTCCCGGTGCAGTACGTCGTACGCCCGAAGTCCGACCAGCACCACGACTACCGCGGGTACGCCGGCCAGGTCGCCGGCGGCGTGCTGAAGCCCGGCGACGAGGTCGTGATCCTGCCCTCCGGGATGACCTCGACGATCCAGGGCATCGACCTCTTCGACAAGGAGATCGACGAGGCGTTCCCGCCGATGTCGGTCACGGTCCGGCTCGAGGACGACGTCGACGTCAGCCGCGGCGACATGATCGCGCGGGTCAAGAACGCTCCCAAGCCGAGCCAGGACATCGACGCCATGGTCTGCTGGATGACCAACGAGCCGCTGCGGCCGCGCCAGAAGCTCGCCATCAAGCACACCACCCGGATGGGCCGAGCCCTGGTCAAGGACATCCAGTACCGCCTCGACGTCAACACCCTGCACCGCGACCAGGACACCAAGGAGCTCGGCCTCAACGAGATCGGCCGAGTCCAGCTCCGCACCACCGTGCCCCTGCTCTGCGACCCCTACTCCAAGAACCGCACCACCGGCTCCTTCATCCTCATCGACGAGGCCACCGGCGTCACCGTCGGCGCGGGGATGATCAACTCCGGCTCCTGACGCCGAGTCGGCGCAAACAGGCATCCCAAACACGCCGAGTCGGCATGTGCCGACTCGGCGTGGGGGTGGCTCGAGGGACCCGTTGCTCGGGCTGGAGGAGGTTTGCCATGGATGATGACGACTACCGGCCGGTCGACAGCGCACCGGCGGTGGCGGACTACCTGCGACTGCGTCAGGAGTCCGGGCTGACCCCGCGTAGGGCGGACCAGGCACGGCTCGCGCTCGCAGGCACCTGGGCCGCGTGCCACGTCAGGCGCCGACGCCGATCAGCTCACGCGCCTCAGCGGGTTTCATCGGGGTCCGTTGGGCCAGGCCCCCGACGGCGACCGCGCGCTCGACGAGCTGGGCGTTCGACTCGACCGGCACACCCCGGCTGATGGTGAGCACGTCCTCCATGCCGACGCGCAGATGGCCGCCCTTGGAGAGGCTGGCCAGCATCACGGCGAGGGTCGAGCGGCCGATGCCGGTGGCCGACCAGCTGGTCGTCTCCGCGGGCAGATCGCGCACGGCGGCGACGAGCGCGTCCGTCGTACCGTTCATGCCGCCGGGCACGCCCATCACCAGGTCGACGTGGACCTTGCCACCGGCGGGTACGCCGTACCGATCGATGAGCCGGCGTAGCGCGTGCACCTGGCCGAGGTCGAACAGCTCGAACTCTGGTACGACGCGGCGCTCCTGGGCGAGCTGGTAGAGCTCGCAGACGAACGGCCAGGGGTTTGAGAAGACGTCGTCGCCGAAGTTGGTGGTGCCCATCGTCAGGCTGCACGAGTCGGGCTCCGCGTCGAGCACCTTGAGGCGCTGGTCCAGCGGGTCGTGCACGCTGCCGCCGGTGGAGAGCTGGACGATCAGGTCGCTGGCGTCGCGGACGGCCGCCACCCACTCCTTCAGCAGCCCGGGATCGAGCGTGGGCCGGTGCTCGGCGTCGCGGACGTGCAGGTGGATCATCGCCGCGCCGGCGGCCTCGCACGCCCGGGCGGTGGCCGCGATCTCCTCGGGCGTGGTGGGGAGCTGGGGGCAGTCCTCCTTGGCCGTCTCGGCCCCGGTCGGTGCCACGGTGATCATCAGCGGGTCGCTCATGGGCTCATCGTGTCAGAGGGGTCTCGACTCCGCTCGACCGGCGAGGATGCTCGACCGGCGATGATGAGCGCATGCGTGCCGTCGTCCAACGCGTCGCCTCGGCGTCCGTGCTCGTGGACGGCGCCGTCGTCGGCAGCCTCACGTCCCCCGGACTGCTGGTCTACCTCGGTGTCACCCACGCCGACACCACCGCCGAGGTCGACTGGATGGCCCGGAAGGTCTGGGGTCTGCGGATCCTCGCCGACGAGCAGTCGGCCTCCGACCTCGGCGCACCGGTCCTGGTCGTCTCGCAGTTCACGCTGTACGGCGACGCCCGCAAGGGCCGGCGCCCCACCTGGGAGGCCGCCGCACCAGGACCCGTCTCCGAGCCTCTCTACGACGCCTTCTGCGCCGCACTGGCCGCCCTCGGCGCCCGGGTCGAGCGTGGCGTCTTCGGTGCCCACATGCTGGTCGAGTCGGTGAACGACGGCCCGTTCACGGTCCTCCTCGACCGCTGAGTCGGCACAAGAGGACGTCAGATGTGCGCCGAGTCGTCACAAGCCGACTCGGCGATCGTCATCGCTACATCGCGGCGGTGTCTGAGCCGGCGAGCAGCTCCTCCGTCTGCGCGAGGGCCGGTTGGTAGCCCATCGACGCGAAGAGCTCGCGGGCCGCGCGTAACGGGGCCTCCGCCTCAGGGTTGCCGAGAGCGCTCAGACAGCGGCCCCTGCCGAGGAGGGCGTAGGCGCGCTCGGGGACGTTGCCGAACCTGCCCCAGCGCTCGGCCGCCACGGCGTACAGCGCTGCCGCCTCGGCGTGGTTACCCTCGGTCTCGGCGAGCTGGCTATGTGCCGCCGCGAGCGCATGCTCGAAGAGCGGCGTGACCGGATCGACCCCGTCCACCAGCCGTGCGGCCAGCCCCGGGTCCCCGAGTGCGAGCGCAGTCCGGACCACCGCGGGCAAAGACTCGGCGTAGTAGGCCTCCGCGAAGACCTCCGGCAGCTGCGTGACTTCGATCAGCAGGTCGCTCGCCTGCCTCCGGTGACCTTGGGCCAGCAGCAGGCGTGCCGCGGCCGTGAACGCGTGGGCGTACACCTGCGGACTGTCGCTGTCGCGCGCCGTCGTCACGATCTCGTCCACACCAGCGACACCCTCGTGCTGACCACGCTCGACGAGCTGGCGAAGCACCGTCGAACGCGGCTCGGTGAAGAAGATGTCGCCAGCCGTTTGCAGACGTTCCGCTACCGGCTCGGCGACGGCCAGTGCCTCCTCCGGTAGGCCGAGCGCTGCGAGCATGGTCGCGCTCATGCCCGTGATGCTGAGTCCGTACTCGGCGATCCCCCGTCGCTCGCAGAAGTCCATCCCTTCCCGACAGACGGCCAACGCCGCCGCGGCACCCTCGAACTGCCACGTGGAATCCGCCAGGTTGTTGTGCAGCTGGGCTGCCGTGCGCCCCTGTCCCTGTTCGACCGCGAGCGCGAGCGCTGAACGCATGTCCTCGAGTCCCTCCCGCTCACCCAGCGTGCAGCGGGCTCCCCCGCGGAAGCCGAGTGCCGCCACCGGCTCGGCGAGACCGAGCTCTGCGGCCAAAGCAAGGGCCTGCTCGGCGGCCACGATCGCCTCCGACGGTCTGCCCACGACGTAGTGCTTGCCCGCCTGGCTGACGTACGCGGCCACGAGCTCGGGGCCGGGCGGTTGCGCCTCGAGCAGGGCCAGGCCCTCGTCCAGGAACTCTTGGTCGGTATGGCGGTCGCTCATCCGGCCGGCCACGACGGACAACAGCGTCAGCACGCGCCCCGCGGCAACGCTCTCGTCCCGGTCGCGGTACAGGGCCAGCGCCTCCTCGTACGCATCGCGTGTCTCCTGGAGGCGGTTCTGCTGTTGGGCTGCGTGCGCCCATCGTTCGAGGAGCCACGCGCGCTCGGCGTGTCCGGCCGGGGCGAGCACCAGCGCCTTGGCCAGGCTTGCCTCGGCCCGCGTCACGTCAAGCGCCAATGCCCGCTCTGCAGCCATGGCCAGGTAGCGGATCGCGCTCGCCTCGAGCTCCCGCGCCTGGTCTGCGTCGGTTGCGGTGCCGCCGAGCTCGAGGGCGCTCAGGTAGTGGTAGGCGAGGACGTCGGCGAGGTCCTCGGCCCGGTCACCGGCCTTGTGCTCGAGCCAGGCGGCGGCGACACGGTGCCGGGCAGCACGCCCCGCGCGAGGGATCTGCCCGTAGCAGACGTCCCTGACCAGGAGGTGCCAGAATCCGTACTCGGCCTCGCCCGCCATCGAGCTCGTGCGAGCGGGGCGCACCAGCTCCTTGCGGGCCAGCTCGTGCAGAGCGATCTCGACCTCGCGAGGGTCGCGCTCACCCATGTCAGCGAGGGCGCCCGCCCAGAAGAGCTTCCCCATCACGGAGGCGTCCTGGAGCAGGCTCTTGCGCTCCGGCGAGAGCGTGTCCAGTCGGGCGGCGATCAGCGCCTGGACCGAATCGGGTAGCTGGACGTCGCCGAGTCCTTCGGCGAGCAGGTCCCGGTCTGTGAGCAGTCGGACGAACTCCTCGGCGTACAAGGGGTTGCCGCCGGCCCGTTCGAGGAGGGCTTGCTGGGTGGCGGCCGGTAGGACCGCGCGCTGGAGGAGCGAGGAGAGCAGGCGCGCGGTCTCCTCGTCGGTCAATGGAGCCAGGTTGACCGTGGTCGCGTTCCGGAGCCCGGCTGCCCAGGTCGGATGCTGCTCGTGCAGCTCGGGGCGGGCCGTGCAGAGGATGAGCAGTGGCACGCCCTCCGACCAGTCGGCCAGGTGCTCGAGGAAGGAGAGCAGGGCATCGTCCGCCCAGTGCAGGTCCTCGAAGACCAGCACGGTCGGGCCCTGGGGGTTCAGCGCTTCCAGGAAGCGCCGCCACGCCGTGAACGACTCCTCCTGCGACGCGGACTCCGAGGGGGCCCCCACGAGCGGAGCCAGGCGGGCTTGCAGCCACACCGCATCCCGCTCGTCGACGGGCAGAGCGCGCCCGAGCTTCGCCCCAGCCTCGGCCGGCGAGTCGGAGTCGAGGATGCCGCACTCGGCCTTCACGATCTCCCCGAGCGCCCAGAACGCGATCCCCTCGCCGTACGGAAGACAACGACCCTGCCGCCAGGTGACCAGCTCCGGGCGCTCGTCGATGTGTTGGAACAGCTCCGCTGCGAGGCGGCTCTTGCCGACGCCCGGCTCGCCGACGATCGTGACCAGCTGGCAGGAGCGCTGCTGGGCCGAGCGCTCGAACGTGCCGATCAGCAGCGCCTTCTCGAGCTCCCTGCCGACCAGCGGCGTCGCATGGGTGCGGGTCACGTCCGAACCGAACCGCGCTCGCGAAGCAAGCGGCCGATACAGCGCAAGTGGCTCGGTCTTGCCCTTCACCCGTACCGGCGTGAGCGTCTCGAAGTCGAAGATCCGCTCCGTCTGTCGATACGTCGTGTCGGCGACCGCGATCCCGTCCACCGGCGCCGCGCCCTGCAGGCGAGAAGCGGTGTTCACGACGTCGCCCGTGACGAACCCTTCTCCCTCCTCGGGGCGGGCACCCAGGGCGACGACGGCCTCGCCCGTGTTGATGCCGATCCGCACCTGGAGGGCGAGCGCAGCGTCCTGGTCGTTGAGGTCCTCGATCGCCTCGAGGATGCGGAGTGCGGCGCGAACGGCGCGCTCGGCGTCGTCCTCGTGTGCGATCGGCGCGCCGAAGACGGCCATCACCGCGTCTCCGATGAACTTCTCCACGGTGCCGCCGTAGCGCTCGATCTCCTGTCGCAGGCGAGCGTGGTAGGGACGGATGCGTGCGCGGACGTCTTCCGGGTCGGCCGCATCCGAGGCCGCCGTGAAGCCGACGAGGTCGCAGAAGAGCACCGTGACGACCTTGCGCTCCTCGTGCGCGGATGCGGCCGGCTGCGCGGTCAGCGGGGCACCACAGAACGGGCAGAACGGAAAGTTCCCCGGGAGCTCCTTACCGCACGAAGGGCAGGTCGGCACGCGCGGAGTCTAGCGGGGCCCCGCGGAGGCACCCCGACGTACGAACGCCGAGTCGTCAGGTGACGACTCGGCGTTCTCTGGGCGTCTGTTTGCGCCGACTCGGCGCTCTTCCGCGCGTCTGTTTGCGCCGACTCGGCGTTGTCCGCGTGCCTGTTTGCGCCGACTCGGCGTCAGAGGGTGATCGTCACCTCGGCGACGGAGCCGACGGCGGCCTTCACCTTGTGGTCGATGGTCTCGGTGCGTGGCGCCAGGGTGCGCAGGGTCCACTCGCCGTTGCCGGCGAAGAAGCGGAAGTGCCCGCTCGCCGACGTCGGCACCTCGGCGGTGAACTCACCGGTCCGGTCGAGCAGCCGCACGTAGGCGTTGGGCACCGGCCGGCCGTCGCGGACGACCTGCCCCTGCACCACCGCCTCCTTGGCCACGTCGACGCCGTCCAGCGAGAGCCCGCCAGCGGTCGCGCCGCACATCAGGCGTCCGCCGATCCGGCGTCGTCGCCGACCACCACGGGTACGCCGACCAGGGAGCCGTACTCGGTCCACGAGCCGTCGTAGTTCTTCACGTTCTGCTGGCCGAGCAGCTCCTTGAGCACGAACCACGTGTGCGACGAGCGCTCCCCGATCCGGCAGTAGGCGATGGTGTCCTTGCTCCAGTCGACACCGGCGTCGGTGTAGAGCTCCTTGAGCTCGTCGTCGGACTTGAAGGTCCCGTCGTCGTTGGCGGCCTTGCTCCACGGCACGTTCGCGGCGGTCGGGATGTGGCCCGCGCGCTGCGCCTGCTCCTGCGGGAGGTGGGCCGGGGCGAGCAGCCGACCGGCGTACTCGTCGGGCGAGCGCACGTCGACGAGGTTCTGCGCTCCGATCGCGGCCACGACCTCGTCTCGGTAGGCGCGGATCGAGAGATCCTGGTCCTTCGCCGTGTACGACGTCTCCGCGCGCTGGGGCAGCTCGTCGGTCAGCTCGCGGCTGTCGAGCTCCCACTTCTTGCGGCCGCCGTCGAGCAGCTTCACGTCGTCATGACCGTAGAGCTTGAAGTACCAGTAGGCGTAGGCCGCGAACCAGTTGTTGTTGCCGCCGTAGAGCACGATCGTGTTGTCGTTGGCGACGCCGCGCGAGCCCAGCAGCGCCTCGAACTGCGCCTTGTTCACGAAGTCGCGCCGCACCTGGTCCTGCAGGTCGGTGGTCCAGTCGAGCTTGATGGCGCCCTGGATGTGGCCCTTGTCGTAGGCGGCCGTGTCCTCGTCGACCTCGACGAGGACGACCTTCGGGTCGTCGATATGGTCCTCCACCCACTGGGCGGGGACGAGAGCGGTGTCGCGGCTCATTGGTTCACCTTTCTGTACGCCGGGTCCCGGCGCGGGGTCTGGTCAGCGCGCGGTCGCACGCTGGAGGAGGAGGTAGATCTCGCAGCCGAGGCAGAAGCCGAAGACCGCGTTGAGCACAGCGGCAGCCAGGGCGAGGCCGGTGGCGACCAGTGCGAGGAGCGTGAGGCCGGCGGCGAAGCCGATGAGTCCGACCAGCGCGAAGCCGAGCCCGACGCCCTGCGCGAAGCGCGGGGGCCGCGGGTCCTCGAGCTCGTGCGGTGCACCGAGTCGTGGCCGGACGAGGGTACGGAACAGCCAGGCGTACGGCGTGTGCTGGATGCCGCGGACCGCCCCGATGCCGAAGACGACCGTCTGCAGCGCCAGCAGGGTGACCGCGACCGGGGTCGGCGTCACCAGCACCAGGGCGAGCACGACGGAGGTCAGGCTCGCCGCGAACCGCGGACCCCGTGGGTCGATGCCCGAGCCGAGAGCCTGGCTGGCGGTGGAGGTGGTGGACATGGTGCTCCTGACGACGGACGAGGGTCTGGGGGAAGAGACCGTCCGCAAAGTCTACTGATTAAGTAGACAAAGATTGCGCGCGGAACGGGCTCGCGTCAGGACATTCGACACAGCGACGAGCGGACGCGGCAGTGATCCACTGCGCGCCGGCGCGTGAGATGTGTCGAGGACATGCTCGGAACTGTAGGCGGGCCGAAGCGCTCGCCACCACGGTACGTCCCACTCTGCGAGACACCCATCCACATCGTGGACATCACGCGACCACCCCGTCCAAGGCAGCGAGGACCTGGGTCGGTCGCGGCGCCCCGCTCGCTCGGGCGATCTCGCGTCCGGCAGCGTCGAGCACGAGCGTGGTCGGCGTCCGCAGCACGCCCAGACGCCGGACCAGGTCGAGATGCTCCTCGGCGTCGACCTCGACGTGCGTCACGCCCGGGACGGCCGCCGAGACGTCGGCCAGGATCCGTCGCGTCGCGCGGCATGGGGCGCAGAAGGCTGAGGAGAACTGCAGGAGGGTCGCGCGCTCGCCGCGCTGCTCGTCGTACGCCGTCCCGAGCAGCACACTGCTCGCCGCCGGTCGAGCGGAGTCGAGACCGGACTCCACGTCGGCCTCCCCCTTCGGTCGACGCGGAGCCTCCGGCGGTGCGGACTCGAGACCGCCGCCCCGGACCCGATGGGTCCCCCGGAACCGGCCGTCGGACACCGCACGCCATCCGCCGAACGCAAGTGCGCCGGCGACGGCGATGAGCAGCACCCACCGACCGAGGTCCATGTGGCGCTCAACCTGCGCAGGGCCCTTCTCATTCCGCGCCCAGAGGCAGACCTAGGGTTGTGGGATGCGCATCGTGGTGCTCGGGGCGGGCGGGATCGGCGGGACCATCGGCGCGCGCCTGCACCAGAGCGGGTACCACGTGGCACTGATCGCGCGCGGTGCCCACGGCGCGGCGATCCGCGAGCACGGACTCACCTTCGCCACGCCGCAGGAGCGGGTCACGCTACAAATCCCGGTGTACGGCGACCCGTCCCAGGTGGCATGGACGCCCGACGACGTGGTGGTGCTCGCGGCGAAGAGCCAGGACACCGAGGCCGCCGCGCGAGCACTCGTCGCGGCGGCCGGGCCGGAGGTTCCCGTCGTCGCCGCGCAGAACGGGGTGGCCAACGAGCGCACGCTGGCGCGCTGGTTCGCCCACGTGCACGGGCTCTGCGTGATGATGCCGACCGAGCATCTCGAGCCCGGCGTGGTCGTCGCCCACTCGGCCGCCGCGACCGGGATCCTCGACCTCGGCGGCTTCCCGGATGGTGTCGACGAGGTCGACGAGGGGCTCGCGGCCGCACTGCGCGACTCGCACTGCGAGTCCGTCGCGCGACCGGACATCATGCGCTGGAAGTACCGCAAGCTCCTCAACAACCTCGGCAACGCCGTCCAGGCGCTCTGCGGAACCGGGCTCGACTCCGACGAGGCGACGACAGCGCTGGGCCTGCTGGCCGGCGAGGCGGAGCGCGCCCTCGCTGCGGCCGGGCTCGCTGCGGTGACCGAGGCCGAGGACGACGACCGACGTGGCGACCATCTCCGGCTCGAGCCCGTGGCGGGCGCGACTCGAGGTGGCGGCTCGACCTGGCAGAGCCTGGCGCGGGGTGCCGGCGTCGAGACCGACTACCTCAACGGCGAGATCGCCCTGCTCGGCCGCCTGCACGGCGTACCGACGCCCGCGAACGCGCGGATCCAGACGCTCATGGCCGAGGCCGCGGCGCGTGCGGCCGGCCCCGGCGAGATGACGCCGGCCGAGCTCCTGTCCGAGCTGCGCGGCTGATCAGCCACCCGCGAACGGCGGGAGGAACTCCACGGTCTGGCCGGGGTCGACCAGTACGCCGTCGGGCTGGCGGGAGCCCACCGGTTGGTCGCCGACGAGGACCGAACAGGCCTCGAGCACGTTCGGCAGCCGCGTGTCGGGGTGCAGCGCCACCGCCCGTCGTACGACGTCGGTCAGCGTGAGCGGGCCGGTGACCGGCAGCGCGTCGGAGCTGACGCCGGCCGCGGCACGTGCGGACGCCCAGTAGCGGACCGTGATCGCCGATGTCTCACCGGTGGCGAGGTCGTCTGGTCCGCTGCCCATGCCGGATATCCTGACGCATCGGGTCTCGACGGGCTCGACCGCCGGGCAGATCGGCTCGACCGCCGGAGAGGGAGGTCAGCGCATGAGCACGCTGCTGCTGCTCACCAGCGCCCTCCAGCCGAGCGCGGAGGTGCTCCCGGCCCTCGCCCTGCTCGGTCACCAGGTCAAGATCCTGCCCGCAGAGGGAAGTGCCCTCCTCGAGGCTCCCGACTCCGACGTGATCCTCGTCGACGGGCGCCAGGAGCTGGCCCATGCGCGAGACCTCTGCCGGCTGCTGCGCACCACCGGTACCGACAGCCCCGTCCTCCTGGTCGTGACCGAGGGCGGGCTCGCCGTGGTGGCCCACGACTGGGGCATGGACGACGTGGTGCTCCACACCTGCGGACCTGCCGAGCTCGAGGCACGCATCCGACTCACGATCGGGCGGCTGAGTGCCGGGCGTGACGAGGAGGGGAACGACGACCACGTGATCCGCTCCGGCGAGGTGGTCGTCGACGACGCGACGTACACGGCCAGCATCGGGCAGCGCACGCTCGACCTGACCTTCAAGGAGTTCGAGCTGCTGAAGTACCTCGCGCAGCACCCCGGCCGCGTCTTCACCCGCGACCAGCTGCTCCAGGAGGTCTGGGGGTACGACTACTTCGGCGGCACCCGCACCGTCGACGTGCACGTCCGTCGGCTGCGCGCCAAGCTCGGTCCCGAGCACGAGACGCTGATCGGCACCGTCCGCAACGTCGGCTACCGCTTCGTGCTGCCGTCCAAGGAGACCCCGGCCGCGGCCGCCCCGTCGGTCGAGCCAGCCCCGTCGGTCGAGCCCGTCGAGACCACCGGGCGCGGGTCCTGAGCGTCGTCCGCGTCGACCCTGACGACGCCGAGGCTGCGCTCGCGGTCGTGACCGCCGTACGCCGCGAGAGCGAGGCTGCGGACGGCGCCGACCCGCTCGACGAGGCCGGCCGGATGGCGCTGGCCCACTCCGGGCTCGACGGCGCCCTGCTGTGGGTCCACGGCGACGAGGGCTTCGCGCTGCTGCGCGCGCACGGGCTGGACCTCGCGGTCCGGCCGGACGCGCGAGGCGCTGGCGTCGGCCTCGCCCTCGCCAGCTCCGCGCTGGCCGGGGCGCCCGGCGACGTCACCGCGTGGTCCCACGTCGACGACCCGGCCGCACGGGCGATCGCCGCCCGGGTCGGCTTCGCTGCGACCCGGGAGCTGTGGGTGATGCGCCGCGGAGCCTCTCACGTGGACGTGCCGCAGATCGACGGCGTGACGATCAGGGGCTACCGGCCCGACGACGCCGACGAGGTGCTGCGTGTCAACGCTGCGGCGTTCGCCCACCACCCCGAGCAGGGGTCGATGGACGCGGCCAACCTCGCCGATCGGATGGCCGAGCCGTGGTTCGACCCCGCCGGGCTCCTGGTCGCCGATGCCGGCCCCACTGCCGGCCCCACCGAACGACGGCTGCTCGGCTTCCACTGGACCAAGCAGCACTCGGAGGCGCTCGGTGAGGTGTACGTCGTCGCGGTCGACCCGGCGGCCCAGGGCCGGGGCCTCGGGCGGGCCCTCACCGCCGCGGGCCTCGCCCACCTGGCCGCGCTCGGCGTACGCGAGATCATCCTGTACGTCGAGTCCGACAACGCCCCCGCGATCGCGACGTACTCCAGACTCGGGTTCGCCCACACCGAGACCCACGTGCAGTACTCCCGGGTCCCGGAGTAGCTCGGGGCGACCCCGCTCAGGTCAGGCGAGGACGCACGTGCAGACCGGCCTCGGGGTCCACCAGGACCTCCTGGGCGGCCGGGAGGCCGTCGACCTCGAGCTGCTGGTCGAGCGGCACGTTGCGCTTGACCAGGGCGAGCGCGATCGGGCCGAGCTCGTGGTGGCGGGCGGAGGTGCCGACGAAGCCGACCACCTTCTCGCCCGAGCGCAGCTCGGAGCCCACGGCCGGCAGCCGGTTCTCGGAGCCGTCGAGATGCAGCAGGGTGAGTCGTCGCGGCGGGCGGCCCAGGGTGTGCACGCGGGCCACCGTCTCCTGCCCGCGGTAGCAGCCCTTGTCGAGGTGGACGGCGATGCCGAGCCAGCCGACCTCGTTGGGGATCGTGCGGTGGTCCGTGTCGAGACCCAGCCGCGGCTCCCCGCGCTCGATCCGGAGCGCCTCGTAGGCCCACAGTCCACACGCCGGACCGGCGGCCTCGGCGTACGTGGTCAGCCGATCGCGTGGCACCAGCTCGTGCCCGGCGGGGGGACGGTAGGTCAGGGCCAGCTCGGAGGTCACGTCGGCCACCTCGACGCGGCTCATGAACCGCATCCGGTCGAGGAACTCCACGAGCGCTGCCGCCCGCCCCGGCTCGGTGGCCGCGGTGTAGGACTCGCCGTCGTCGACGCCGGCGAAGGCGTGCTCGACGTGTCCCTGCGGGCTCAGGATCAGCGCCTCGGTCCACGTCCGCTGCGGCAGGTCGAGGAAGTACTGCGTCGTCAGGTCGTGCAGCCACTGCAACCGGTCCGGCCCGGTGACCCGCACCACGTCGTGGTGGGACAGGTCGACGAACCCGTCGCCCGCCACGAGGGTGACCTGCTCGCCGTACAGCGACCCGTAGTGCGCCGCCACCGGGCCGTCGATGCCGTTCCCGGCGACGGCGCCGGGCAGGGAGAGCAGCGGGGACGTCATCACGAACAGTCCTCACAGTGGCCGAAGATCGTCAGGTGGCCGATGTCCACGGTGAACGCGTGGTCGGCGGCGAGGCGGTCGATGACGGGAGTGAGCACATCGGGGTCAACCGAGATCACCTTGTGGCAATTCCGGCAGACCAGGTGGAAGTGCTCGTGATCGGTGACCGAGTGGTACGTCGGCGCCCGGTCGCTCAGGTGGGCGTGTCGCACCAGCCCGAGCTCCTCGAGCACCTCCAGGGTCCGGTAGACCGTCGAGGCGTTGACCGCGTTCGAGTGGGTACGCACCTCGGCCAGCACCTCGTCGGGGGTTGCGTGGCCGAGCTGCTCGACCGCGCCCAGGATCAGCTCGCGCTGGGGCGTGAGCCGGTACCCCCGCTCCCGGAGCGTCTCGCGCCAGTCGGACTCGGACACGGCTACTGCCTGACCAGCTGGGCGTGGGTGTGCGGCTGGAGCTCGTGGCCCTCGGCGGCCATGTCGTAGGCGTACAGCAGGTCGCCGTTCACATAGCCGTAGAGCCGCTTGCCGGCGGTGTAGTCCTTGGCCGTGGCGGTGCGGACCACGGCGTCGGTGGCGATCTCGAAGCGCGGCTGCTCGGGGTGGAGCTCGCCGTGCCAGACCTCGACGTACCCCAGGTTGTGGGCCAGCACCACCTCGAGCGTGCCGTCCTCCTGCGGGCGCAGGAAGCCGGTCTCCTGCGCCGCCTCGCGCACGTGGTTGCCCTCGTCGTCGACGATCCAGGCGCGGCTGAAGTAGTGGATGAACGGTCGGCCGTCCTGCTGGAACACGACCTCCTGGCCGAACTGGAAGTTCTCGATCCCGGGGTACTCACCGTGGCCGTTGCCCGCCCAGGTCCCGATCAGCCACGCCAGGCGGGCTGTGTTCGGGTGGATGTTCTCCGGGATCTCGAACGGCATGCCTGGAAGTCTAGGGCGGCCCGCCGCCGCTCTAGGGTGGCCGCATGGTCCGTCCGCTCGTCGTGAAGGTCACCGCGGGCGCCGACGACGCCGAGCGCTGCAACCAGGCCTTCACGGTGGCGGCGACCGCGGTGGCGGCCGGGGCCGACGTCTCGCTGTGGCTGACCGGCGAGGCCGCGTGGTTCGGTGTCCCCGGACGCGCCGAGGCGTTCACACTCCCCCACGCTTCGTCGCTGGCCGACCTGCTGGCGGCGGTCCTCGCCGGCGGGCGGGTCACGGTGTGCACCCAGTGCGCCGTACGCCGGGGCATCGACGAGGCGGACCTGGTGCCCGGGGTCCGCGTCGCCGGCTCCCCGTCGTACGTCGAAGAGGTGCTGGCCGACGACGTGCAGGCCCTCGTCTACTGACCGGCGCCCAACCCCGCCGCGAGCCGGGCCGCCAGCTCGGCCGTCGCGGCACGCGCGGTGCGGCCGGCGCCGACGACGTTGAGGAACCCGTGGATCTGGTCGGGGAAGCGCCGCAGCTCCACCGCGACGCCGGCCTCCGCGAGCTTGCGGGCGTACGCCTCACCCTCGTCGCGCAACGGGTCGAAGCCCGCGGTCGCGATGTACGCCGGCGCCAGACCCGCGGGCACCTCGCCCAGCAGCGGGCTCGCCTCGGGGTCGGCCCACCGTGACTCGTCGGGCAGGTAGTGGGCCTTGGCGAGGTCCATGAACTCGTCGGTCAGGTAGAAACCGTGCTCGAACAGCCGCCGGCTCTCGGTCCTCGTCGTCATGTCGGTGCCGGGGTAGATCAGCAGCTGGAACGCCAGCGGCAGGCCCTCGCGCGCTGCTGCGATCGCGGTGGTGGCTGCGAGCGTGCCTCCGGCCGAGTCGCCGCCGACGCCGAGCCGGGCGGGGTCCGCGCCGAGCGACGCCGCGTGCGCGACCACCCAGCGGTACGCCGCCACCGCGTCCTCGTACGCCGCGGGGAACGGGTGCTCGGGTGCCAGCCGATAGTCCACCGACAGCACGCGTACGCCGCTCCGCTCGGCCAGGAACCGGCACGCCGGGTCGTGGCTGTCGAGGTCGCCGTAGATCCAGCCGCCCCCGTGGAAGAAGACCAGCAGCGGACCTCGCGCGGTCGCGCCGCTCGGGACGAACAGGCGCCCGCGCCGGTCGCCGACCGGCAGGTCGCGGACGGCGCCGATCGGCTGGTCACCACCGACGATCACGGTCTGGAGGAGCAGCGCCCGACGGCCCTCGGGCACCGGGAGCGAGGCCACCTGCGGCTCGCGGGCGAGCTTCTCGAGCCGGAGCATCAGCTGGGTGTCGACCGCCAGCGTCTGGCCGTCGACGGTCACGCGCTTGCCCGCCAGCCTCCGCTGGACCCCCGGGGGGAGCCCGAGTGCGGCCTTGATGGTCATCGCCTTGGCCCGCAGGTCGGCGGCTGCGAGGAATGTCGATCGGGAGGGCACGTGCGACAACCTAGCCACCGGGGCGCGGAGCGCGCGCTCGGTCCGGGTGGCGACCAGGTACCCGGCGTACACCGGTCGGTGCCACACTGATTCCCATGGTCCAGCTGGCTTCCCTCGACTCCTCGCGCGAGGGCGACGTCCCGGCCGACGAGCCGTTCGACGTAGAGCCCCCCTACCAGCCCGACGAGGCTGCACTCGCGGCCGTCGCGGCGTACGACGACCGCTTCCTGGACCGTGAGCTGTCGTGGCTCCGCTTCAACCAGCGCGTCCTCGAGCTGGCCGAGGACTCCACCCTGCCGCTGCTCGAGCGGGTGCGCTTCACGGCGATCTTCGCCAACAACCTCGACGAGTTCTTCATGGTCCGGGTCGCCGGCCTCAAGCGTCGGATCGCGGCCGACGTCGCGGTCCGCGCCGCCTCCGGCCTGATGCCACGCGAGGTGCTCGAGCAGATCTGGGCCAGCACCCGCGACCTGATGGAACGCCACGCCCGACTGTTCCGCGAGGAGCTCGTCCCCGAGCTCTCCAAGGAGGGCATCGACCTGGTCCGCTGGGACGAGCTGGATCGCGAGGAGCAGAAGTTCTGCAAGCGGCTGTTCAAGGATCGGGTCTTCCCGGTGCTGACCCCGCTCGCGGTCGACCCGGCCCACCCGTTCCCCTACATCTCCGGGCTGTCGCTCAACCTCGCCGTGCTCGTGCGCAACCCCAAGACCAACAAGGAGCACTTCGCGCGGGTCAAGGTGCCGCCGATCTTCGCCCGCTTCGTGCCGCTGGGCAACCAGCGCTTCGTGCCGCTCGAGGACGTCATCGGCGAGCATCTCAAGCGGCTCTTCCCGGGCATGGAGGTGCTCGAGGTCGACAGCTTCCGGGTCACCCGCAACGAGGACCTGGAGGTCGAGGAGGACGACGCCGAGAACCTCCTCAAGGCGCTGGAGAAGGAGCTGCTGCGCCGCCGCTTCGGGCCGCCCGTGCGGCTCGAGGTCGAGGACACGATCGCCCCGCAGGTGCTCGAGCTGCTGATCTCCGAGCTGGGCATCACCGACGACGAGGTCTTCCGGGTGACCGGCCCACTCGACCTGGTCGGGCTGCACAGCATCGCCGACCTGCCGCGCGAGGACCTGAAGTTCCCCGCCTTCGTGCCGACGACCCACCCGCAGCTCGCGGAGGTCGAGTCGGCCGCGCCCGTCGACGTGTTCAAGGCCACGAGGCGGTACGACGTACTCCTGCACCACCCCTACGACTCGTTCGCCACCTCGGTGCAGCGCTTCCTCGAGCAGGCCGCGGCCGACCCGCAGGTGCTGGCGATCAAGCAGACGCTCTACCGCACCTCCGGCGACTCCCCGATCATCGACGCCCTCGTCGACGCAGCGGAGTCCGGCAAGCAGGTGCTGGTGATCGTGGAGATCAAGGCGCGCTTCGACGAGGAGGCCAACATCCGCTGGGCGCGCAAGCTCGAGCAGGCCGGCTGCCACGTCGTCTACGGACTGGTCGGGTTGAAGACCCACTGCAAGCTGTCGATGGTGGTGCGTGACGAGCCGGAGGGCATCCGGCGCTACACCCACATCGGGACCGGCAACTACAACGGCAAGACCGCCCGCATGTACGAGGACCTCGGGCTGATCACCACCAACGAGGTGATCGGCGAGGACGTCGCCCACCTCTTCAACAACCTCAGCGGCTACTCCCGCAACCCCACCTACGAGCGGCTCCTGGTCGCGCCCGACTCGGTGCGCACGGGCCTGGTGGAGCGGATCCACCGCGAGGTCGACCACCACGTGAACGGTCGCCCCGCGCGGATCCGGATCAAGGCCAACTCCGTGGTCGACGAGGGGATCATCGACGCGCTCTACATGGCGTCGCAGGCCGGCGTGCCGGTGGAGATGCTGATCCGCGGGATCTGCGCGCTACGGCCCGGGGTGCCCGGGCTGTCCGAGAACATCGCGGTCCGGTCGATCCTCGGCCGCTTCCTCGAGCACAGCCGGGTCTACTGGTTCGAGAACGGCGGCGAGCCGAGCATCTGGCTCGGCTCGGCCGACCTCATGCACCGCAACCTCGACCGCCGCGTCGAGGTGCTGGTGCAGCTGCCCGGTGAGGCCAACGTCGCCCAGGTCTCGTCGCTGCTCGACCTGTCGTTCGCGCCCACGACGTACGCCTGGATCCTGGGCAGCGACGGCGAGTGGGTCGCCAACGACGGACCGGACCATCTGCAGGAGATCATGGTCGAGAACAAGCGGCGACCACGCCTGGTCACCTGAGGCGTCGGCTGGCGCCGGATCGGAGTCTCGACCCCCTCGCGAGCGAGCTCGTCTCGGGCTCCCTGCGGCCGCTCCGCTCCGGCTGGCGCCGGATCGGAGTCTCGACCCCCTCGCGAGCGAGCTCGTCTCGGGCTCCCTGCGGCCGCTCCGCTCCGGCTGGCGCCGGATCGGAGCGTCCTCGGTCGGGGTGGATTGCGTGCGCTCGCCGACCCGCCCGTAGCATGTTCGCGATTCGCGCCCCGTTGACAGGAGTACGTCGTGGCCTTGCGCCTGCGTCCCACCGATACGTCGTTCTACGATCTGTTCACCCTCTCCGCCCAGCACATCGTCACCGGTGCCGGACTGCTGGCGGAGATGATCTCCGAGGGCGCCGACCGCGAGGACGTCGCACACCGGATGCGCGAGGCCGAGCACGTCTGCGACGAGAACACCCACGCCATCGTGCGCAAGGTCAACAGCAGCTTCGTGACGCCGTTCGACCGGGAGGACATCTACTCGCTGGCGAGCGGTCTCGACGACGTGATGGACGACCTCGACGAGGTGGTCGACCTGATCCTGCTCTACGAGGTCGTGACCCTGCCGGTCGAGTTCCTGACTCTGGTGGAGGTCATCCAGCGCTGCGCCGAGATCACCGCCGCAGCGATGCCGAACGTGCGGACGATGACCGGGCTCGACGAGTACTGGATCGAGATCAACCGCCTGGAGAACGCCGGCGACAAGAGCTACCGCCGTACCCTCGCCAAGCTCTTCAGCGGCGACTTCAAGGCGATCGAGGTGCTGAAGCTGAAGGACATCGTGGAGTCACTGGAGGGGGCGATCGACGCGTTCGAGAAGGTCGCCAACATCGTGGAGCAGATCGCAGTCAAGGAGTCCTGACCGAGTGGACCTCGCGATCGTCATCACGGTCGTGGTCGTTGCCCTGTTCTTCGACTACACCAACGGTTTCCACGACGCGGCCAACGCGATCGCCACGTCGGTGTCGACCCGTGCCCTGACTCCGCGCGTGGCGCTGACCATGGCCGCGGTGATGAACTTCGTGGGCGCCTTCCTGGGCCAGAAGGTCGCCAAGACAGTGTCGGACGTGATCGTTCCGCCGAGCGGCCGCGAGGGACTGATCGTCATTCTCGCGGGGTTGTTGGGGGCGATCGTCTGGAACCTCGTCACCTGGTACTTCGGTCTGCCGTCCTCCTCGACGCAGGCCTTGATCGGTGGGCTGGTGGGCTCCGCCCTCGCGGCCGGTACGACGGTGCACTGGTCGACGGTCCTCCACCAGGTCGTGATCCCCATGCTGGTCTCGCCCGTGGTCGGGTTCGGGCTGGCCTTCGTGCTGATGCTCGCGATCCTGTGGATCTTCCGGAACCGCAACGCGGGCCGGGTCACCCGAGGGTTCCGGCTGGGACAGACGGTCTCGGCGTCCGCCATGGCGCTCGGGCACGGTCTCCAAGACGCCCAGAAGACCATGGGCGTGATCTTCCTGGTCCTGATCACTGCCGGGTACCTCGCCCCCGACACCGAGCAGCTCCCGCTCTGGGTGATCGCGGCGTCGGCCAGCGCGATCTCGCTGGGAACCTACTCCGGCGGCTGGCGGGTCATGCGCACCCTCGGTCGCAAGATCATCCATCTCGACCCGCCCCACGCCTTCGCTGCCGAGTCGGTCGGCGCCTTCGTGCTCTACGTCTCCGCGTTCGTCTACCAGGCACCGGTCTCGACGACCCACATCATCACGTCGGCGATCATGGGCTCCGGGGCCACCCGCCGCTTCTCGGCCGTCCGCTGGGGCATGGCCCGCTCGATCGTGACGGCGTGGGTCCTCACCTTCCCCGCCGCCGGGCTCGCCGCAGCGCTGTGCTTCGTGGTCCTCAACCCGATCCTCACCTGACGGGAGCTGGGCGCGCTGGACGCCTTGCGCGCAAGCTCGCTCCGCCGCCACCTGCGCCGCCGCGCACCTCCTCCGTCGGTGCACGCCTGCTCGTTCTCAGCCGAAGCGGCCGGAGATGTAGGCCTCGGTGGCGGGTTCGTCGGGGGTGGAGAACATCTTCTTGGTGGGGTTGAACTCCACGAGGTGACCGGGCTGGCCGGTGGCCTTGAGGTTGAAGAAACCCGTGTCGTCCGACACCCGGGCGGCCTGCTGCATGTTGTGGGTGACGATGACGATCGTGTAGTCGGACTTGAGCTCGTGGATGAGGTCCTCGATCGCCGAGGTCGAGATCGGGTCGAGAGCCGAGCACGGCTCGTCCATCAGCAGCACCTCGGGGTTCACCGCGATCGCGCGCGCGATGCACAGTCGCTGCTGCTGGCCGCCCGAGAGCCCCATGCCCGGCTTGTTCAGCCGCCGCTTGACCTCTTCCCACAGGTTGGCCTGCTTGAGCGACTTCTCCACGATCGAGTCGGCATCGGACTTCTTCAACCTCTTGGAGTTCAAGCGGCTACCGGCGAGCACGTTCTCGTAGATCGACATCGTCGGGAACGGGTTGGGCCGCTGGAAGACCATGCCGATCTGCCGGCGTACGGCGACCGGGTCGATGCTCGGGTCGTACAGCGACTGCCCGTCCACGACGATCTTCCCCTCGACGCGGGCGCCGGGGATCACCTCGTGCATCCGGTTCAGCGATCGCAGCATGGTGGACTTGCCGCACCCGGACGGTCCGATGAACGCCGTGACCGACCGGGACTTGACGGTCATGTTGACCCCCTGAACCGCGAGGAAGTCCCCGTAGTAGATGTCGAGGTCAGAGACGTCGATGCTCTTGGCCATGATCCCTTCCTTGCCGGCGTCCCGCTCAGTGTCCCTTGGCGGGCGCGAAGATGCGCCCGATGACACGAGCGATGAGATTGAGCACCATCACGAGGGCGATCAGCACGAGCGCGCCGCCCCAGGCGCGTTCGTAGCCGACCTGGGTCGAGGTGGAGTACTGCGAGAAGATGAAGACGGGCAGGGTGGTCATCCGGCCGTCGAACAGGTTGCTGTTCATGCCGTCGGTGGCGCCTGCGACGACCAGTAGCGGCGCCGTCTCGCCGATGACCCGGGAGATGGCCAGGACGACGCCGGTCACGATGCCGGCGACCGAGGTCGGTAGCACCACCTTCACGATGGTGCGCCACTTCGGCACGCCGAGGGCGTACGACGCCTCGCGGAGGTCGTCGGGCACGAGCCGGAACATCTCCTCCGAGGAGCGCACCACGGTCGGGATCATCAGCAGGGTCAGCGCGACCGCACCTCCGAAGCCGCTGCGGTACGCCGGTCCGAAGAACAGCACGAACAGCGAGAGCGCGAACAGGCCCGCGACGATCGACGGGATGCCCGTCATCACGTCGACCAGGAAGGTGATCAGACGCGCGGGCTTCGAGCGCTTGCCGTACTCGACGAGGTAGATGGCCGTGAAGATCCCGATCGGGACCGACATGGCCGTCGCGGCCAGGGTGATCAGCAGGGTGCCGAGCAGGGCGTGCAGGATCCCGCCCTGCTCGTCGCCGACCACGTTGAGCATCGACGTGGTCAGGAAGTCCGCGTTGATCGCGGGCAGGCCGTTCTTGAGGACCACCCACAGCAACCACACCAGCGGCGCCATGGCGCACGCGAACGACACCCAGACCAGCGTGGTCACCAGTCGGTCGACCGCTGCTCGCCGGCCTTCGACCAACCGCGACCACAGGGGCATGGCGACCAGGAACACCACGAGGGCTACGAGGAGCCACTGGACGACGCTCCAACCGGCGAAGATGGCGGGCAGACCGGCCAGCGCCAGCGCCATCACGGCGACCAGGCCGGGAGCCCAGCGCGGCAGTCGGGGGCTGGAGATCTGCATCACGCCGCTGCTCATCGCGCGAGCTTTCGCTGGTTGCGCCCGGTGATCCAGCGCGCGGCGAAGTTGACCAGGAAGGTCGCGAGGAAGAGCACCAGCCCGGTGGCGATCAGGAGCGACTGACGCTCCGGGGTCGCCTCCTTGTAGTTCAAGGCGATGTTCGCCGCGATCGTGGCCGGGCTCGCGGTGCCGACCACGTTGAGGGTCACCTCAGGGGTCGTCGCGAGGATCATCGCCACCGCCATCGTCTCTCCGAGCGCGCGGCCGAGGCCGAGCATCACGGCGGAGACCATGCCGGAGCGGGCGTAGGGGAAGACCGCGTAGCGGATCATCTCCCAGCGGGTCGCACCCAGCGCGAGCGCCGCCTCCTCCTGCAACGTGGGCGTCTGCACGAAGATCTCACGCGTGATCGCGGTGATGATCGGCAGGATCATGATCGCCAGCACGATCCCGGCGGTGAACAGCGATCGCCCGTTGGGCGTGGGCGGTCCGGGGCCGAAGAACGGCAGGAAGCCGAAGTGGTCGTGCAGCCAGACCTGGAACGGCTGTAGGTAGCCCGCCAGGTAGCGACCGCCCCAGAGCCCGAACACCACCGACGGCACCGCGGCCAGCAGGTCGATCAGGTAGGCGAGCACGAGAGGCGAGCCGGGGCGGCGCGTAGTGCGAGACGAACAGCGCGATCCCGATCGCGAAGGGCACGGCCACGATCACGGCGATCGCCGAGGCCAGGATCGTGCTGACCACCAGCGGCCAGATGTACGTCGTGAACGAGGTGAACGGCGCATACGTCGCCGGCACCGAGGTGAATCCGGACCACCCCTCCACGGCGAGGAAGACGAAGACCGCCACGAGGACGGCCAGGATCGTGAACGCAGCGAGCCGAGTGATGGCAGCGAACGTGCGATCACCGCGCCGAGTGGTCGGCGGTGTGGTGTCGGGGCCTGCCTTCTCCGGGGAGACGGTGGCGGTCACGAGGGCTCCTGTGGTGCTCGAGTGTGAGGATCGGGTACGGCGGCCGTCCCCGAGGGGCGACCGCCGTACCCGCCTCGATCAGCTGGCGGAGATCTGAGAGACGATCGACGTGGCCTTCTGGGACAGTGCCGGGTCAACGGTGCCGAGCCGGCGGTCTTCGCGGCGGCCTGCTGGCCGGCCGGGGAGACGACGTAGGTCAGGTAGCCCTTGACCATGTCGGCCGTGCCGGAGTCGCTGTACTTCTGGCAGGCCAGCAGGTACGACGCCAGCATCAGCGGGTAGTCACCCTTGGCCGTGGCCGTCCGGTCGATCTGGGTGGCCATCGAGGTCGCCGGCTGGTTCGGAGCCGGCGGGGACGCCTCGAGCACCTGCGCGGCGCCCGTGGCGGACGGCGGGTTGTAGCTCGAACCCACCTTGATCGACACCACGCCGAGGTTGCCCGCGGCTGTCACCGCTGAGTCGTCGGCGTAGCCGATCGCGCCTTCCGTGTCGCTGAGCACGCCGATCACACCGGAGGTGCCGTCCGCGCCCTGACCACCCTTGGCCGGCCACGACCGTGTTGGCCGGGTAGGGCCAGGCGCCGGCACTGGTCTTGTTGAGGTACTCGGTGAAGTTGAACGTCGTACCCGACTCGTCCGAGCGGTGGACCGTGGTGATCGCAGTGCTCGGCAGCTTCACACCGGAGTTCTGGGAGGCGATCTCCTGGTCGTTCCAGGTGGTCACCTTGCCGTTGAAGATGTCGGCGATCGTCTGGGAGTCGAGGTTCAGCGACGTGACGCCCGGGACGTTGAAGGCCACCGCGATCGGGCTCACGTAGGCGGGCACCTCGACCACGTCGCTGGCGCAGGACTTGGCTGCGGCGGTCATCTGCTGGTCGGTCAGGAACGCATCGGTGCCGGCGAAGCTGTACGCCTTGCTGGTGAAGTTCGTGACGCCCGTGCCCGAGCCGACCTCCTCGTAGTTGATCGTGCCGCCGTTGGCCTTCTGGTAGTCGGCACGCCAGACAGTCTGGGCGTTGGCCTGAGAGGTCGCACCGCCGCCGTTGAGCGTGCCACCACCGCTGGTGCTACCGCCGCTGCTGCTGTTGTCGCCGCAGGCGGCCAGCGTCAGGCCGACCGTGAGGATGGCGACGGCCGGCAGAGCGGTCCGTCGCAGGGAAGAGCTTTTCACGTCGATGCTCCTGGTTCGCGGGGTCTGGGACACCTCGGAAGTTAGGTGCGAGAGGTGGACGATCATGGCGGTGTCGGTGAACGCCGGATGAACTCGCGGCGCCCAGTCGGCCACAACACTCCGGAGGGGCGTGGCGACGGGCCTCGCCGTCCACCCCCAGCTCAGCCGAGGTGTCGCTCGACCGCCCGCACCCGGCCCCCTCGGTGGTGGATCACGACGAGCTCACCCGTGGCGTGGTGCTCGCGCGGGATTCCGAGTGCGTCGTAGACCGACGGGAGCACCGGCCGGTGCGTGCAGAGCACGGCGTCCTCGCCGGAGTCGACGAGCTCGTCGACGATCGCGAGCACACCGGCGGCCGTCGCGTCCTCCTCCGACAGGTCGTCCGTGGACCCCAGCGGCCAACCGCTGTGCTCGGCGTACGGGCGCACCGTGTCGAGACACCGCGTGCTGGACGACGACACGACGCGTGAGACGGCGTACGCGTCGAGCACCGGTACGACGCCCCGAGCCTGGGTCTTCCCGAGCACCATCAGGGGGCGTAGCCGGTCGTCGCGCCGCCACGACTTCCGGGCTCGCGCCTGGCCGTGCCGCAGCACGACGAGCGCCCGGGTGGCCCTGCCGGTGCGGAGAGCCTCGGCCAGCGTGTGCCGGTCACGCTTGTAGGTGAGGCGGTCGACCGCCTTCTCGACCTTGACCCACGCGACCTCGTCGATCTCGGCGTTGACGAGATAGGACGACACGTCGTGGTCGCCCACCACGCGCCCGACCCAGTAGTCGACGACCTTGGTACGGGCGCCGTTCGGGTACGACTGCCGGGACAGCGGCACACCGAGCCGCACCCGCAGACCGGTCTCCTCCTCGACCTCGCGCACGGCCGCAGCGGTTGCCGTCTCGCCACGGTCGAGCTTGCCCTTGGGGAAGGACCAGTCGTCGTACGTCGGTCGGTGGACCAGCAGGACCCTGCCCTTGCGCAGGACCACGGAACCGGCGGCGCGGACGTCTCCGGGCCTGGACGCGGACGGCATGCGGCTAGTCTCACACCACCCTCGCGGGGAGGTCATCGACGGGGCCACCCCCCGGGCAACAAGGAGCGCGCGTGCGGAGACGACTCTGGGTCGCCGGAGCGGTCCTGCTGTCGCTCGTGCTCGCCGTCGGAGGTTTCCTGTGGTGGCGCGGCGGCGACAGTACGTCGTTCGCCTGGGCCGTCGGGCACGCCCCCTCCGGCACCCAGCGCGCGTCCTGGACCGACTGGGCGGCGGTCCGCGCACACGAGAAGGCAGACCTGACGGCCGACTCCTCGGTCGGCGACCTCCACCACTTCTTGAGCAGCGCGTTCAACGACGACCTCAGCTCCACGTCGGCACTGGTCGTATCGGCCCCCGTCCTCCAGCAGCGCTTCGGGTTCTCGCCCGCGAACGCCGACTGGGAGCTCTTCAGCCAGTCCGACCAGGGTGCCGTCGTGATGCTGCACCTGCCGGCGTCCGACCTCGACGCGGTGGCGGACCACCTCCGCGCGCTCGGGTACCAGGAGCCCGACGGACGCGGGCGGGGTCTGGAGCGGCGGACCCGACCTCGTGTCCCGGATCTCCCCCGACCTCACCCCGGAGCTGTCCTACGTCGCGGTCGACACGGACGACTCGCTGGTCCTGGCCTCCGACTCGTCGGCGTACCTGTCCGTCGCCCTGCAGGCGGTGCACGGCGACGGGCCACGCGCCACCGGGCTCGGGGCAGTGGTGGACGACGCGGGTGAGCCCCTGTCGTCGGCGGTGTACGCCGGCGACTACGCGTGCGGCGCGCTCGCCATGGGCCACGCCGGGGAGACCGACCAGGCGGAGGGGCGGCGGCTCCTCGCGGCGGCCGGCAAGGTGAACCCGTACACCGCCTTCGCGATGTCCGACGAGCCGGACGGCTCCGTGCGTGTGGCCTTCGAGTTCGACGACTCCGACCAGGCCCGCACCAACGCCGACACCCGCGCCACGCTGGCCAGGGGGCCCGCGCCCGGTCAGGGCGGGAGCTTCACCGACCGCTTCCGCGTCGACGCGGTGACCGCCCATGGGTCACTGGTGGTGATACACGCGACGCCGGTGTCCGGCGCGTTCGTGCTGTCGGACCTGAGCACGGGGCCGCTGCTGTTCGCGACCTGCTGAGCCGGCGTACGTCAGGACGGCGCGGTCAGGCGCTGCGCCGCGGCTCGACCCCGAGGATCTCGTCGATCTCGGCGTCGGTCAGGTGGTCGTCGGTCTCGCTCGCCGCGATGATGAGGTTGGTGGTCAGCTCGACCTCGCCGAGGAGGTCGCTGTCCTCCAGCGACACATCGAACTGGTCGGGCACGGACAACACCTCTCAGACCGCATCGGGGCATGGAGTACGGGTCGAAGGAAAAGCCTTCCCCGCCACTTGGTGCCTAAACGTTGACAAAAATACCGGTCGCTCCCCGGAAACCGAAAGGGACCCCGCCCGAAGGCGAGGCCCCTTTCATGTCCTGGGGCCGGGCAGTCGCCCGGTCACGCACTCAGAGCGCGCGGACGTTCTCCGCCTGAGGACCCTTCGGGCCCTGGGTGACGTCGAACTCGACCTTCTGGTTCTCGTCAAGGGACTTGTACCCCTGCGACTGGATGGCCGAGTAGTGCACGAAAACGTCGTCGCCGCCGTCCTCCTGCGCGATGAAGCCGAAACCCTTCTCGGCGTTGAACCACTTCACGGTGCCTTGAGCCATGTGCTCGTTACTCCTGTTATCGGAACGAGGGGCCATCACTTCGATGACCCCACAGCAGATGCGGTGACACGTCGCTCCGACTTGCATGGGTGGCACCCACGAAGAGAACGCCGTTGGATCACAAACTCCGCGGGCGTCAAACCTGCTGGAACCTGCACCTGTTGCAACAACGACCATACCAATGCAGGCGCCCACGTACACCACCCGCGTGCACGCAGTTCCAGGAGACGGGAGAAAGGCGGCCGATCCGGACCTCTCGCGTGCGTCGAGCGCGGAAGTATCGGGTCACCACCTCCGGGCTCCCCCCACGCTGGGGAAGTGGGTCAGGCCCGCGAGAGCTCGAGGAGGGTGCCAGCGGTCACCGAGCCGGAACGCGTACCTCGAACCGTCCGCCCGGCCCGGGACGCGCGACGAGGTCGGCGCCTGCGGTGCGCGCCATGCGCCGGGCGAGGGCAAGCCCCAGCCCCGAACCGTCGGAGCGGGTCGTGTGGCCGGGCTGGAACACCGTCTCGAGATCTCCGAGGGGAACGCCGGGTCCGTCGTCGAGGACCGCGATCACCACGGTGCGGCCGTCCCGACTCACCTCCACCCTCGTGGAGCCCGCGCCGTGGCGCTCTGCGTTGTCCAGGAGCGGTCGAACCGAAGCGGCGAGCGGTGACGCCGGCGCCGCCAGCACGACGTCGTCGTACGACGAGGGCGGCAGGCCGAGGCTCGACATCAGCTCTCCGACGGTCGCCCCCTCGCTGCCCCGGGCGTGCGCGCGCGCCGCCGTCAGCATGGTGTCGATCGAGTCCCGCATCCGGACCGCTGCCGCGTAGATGCCGTCGAGCGCCTCACGGGTCGAGCCGGTCGCGGTCCGGCGGGCGAGATCGGCCTCGGCCAGGACGACCGAGAGCGGGGTGCGGAGCTCGTGGGCGATCTCGTCGGTGAGCCGGCGCTCGGCCGTGATCGCCTCGACGATCCGGTCGAGCATCAGGTCGAGCGTGCGGCCCAGGTGGGCGATCTCGTCGCCTCCGGGCCCGGTGTCGAAGCGGGCACCGGTGTCGTGCTCGCGCCAGTCGTCGGCGAGGTCGGCCATCGCCTGCACCTGCCGCAGCGACCGGGTCGCCGCGACCCACGCGGCCGCCGTCGCCACCGCGACGGTCGTCGCACCGAGCAGCAACGAGAGCCACAGCGAGTGCCGTTCGGCGCCCTCGTACGGCTCGAGGGACTCCGCCGCCACGACGGTCGCCACCTGCGTGCCGCCGTGGATCACGGGGAGGACGTAGAACGAGGTCTCCCCCAGGGTGACCTGGCGTTGCTCGGGCGAGTTCTTGACTCCGCGCACGGTGCGCGCCAAGGCGGGCTGCGAGAGGCTTCCCTCGATCAGCGCGCCGGTCTCGTCGAAGATCCAGACGTTCTGGTCGAGCACCGGAGACCGCTGCTCGAGGACCCGGACGCCGTGCGGCGTCGGTACGACGGTGGCCGCGGCGGCCTGGGCTCGCGACGTCAGCCGCGAGTGCGCCGTCGCGTCGTTGCTGGCCGCGAGCAGCAGCTGGACGCCGATCACCAGCACGACGGCGGTGAGCGTCGACACCAGCAGAGCCGACGCAGCCATCCGGGCTCGCAGGGAGCCGGACCTCAGCGCCACCGGTAGCCAACTCCTCGCACCGTGGCGATGCCCTCGAGGTCCAGGGTCTCGAGCTTGTTGCGGAGTCGTCGCACGTAGGAGTCGAGGGTGTTGTCGCTGACCATGGCCCCGTGCGGCCAGGCCGCGGCGATGAGGGAGCGTCGTCGTACGACGGTGGCGGGCTCGGACATCAGCCGGCCGAGCAGCCGGAACTCGGTCGGCGTGAGCGAGACCTCGACGTCACCGACGACGAGAGCGTGCCGCGCCGGGTCGAGCACGGGAGCTCCGGGTTCCTCGGGCGTGGGCGCAGGGGTACGCCGGAGCAGCGCCTCCAGGCGGACGCGTAGCTCGTCGATCTCGAACGGCTTGGTGAGGTAGTCGTCGCCACCGGCCTCGAAGCCGGCGACCTTGTCGTGGAGTCCGTCGCGGGCGGTGAGGAACAGCACCGGGGCGTCGACGCCGGCGGCACGCAGGGCCAGGCACAGGTCGCGCCCGTCGGCGTCGGGAAGTCCGATGTCCAGCACGAGGGCGTCGGGTCGCCGCGATACGAACGCCCGGAGCGCCTCGGCGGCTGTGGCCACCACCAGTGGCTCGTGGCCCGTGGCTCGCAGGGCACGGGCCAGGACCGAGCGGAGCGCAGGCTCGTCCTCGCAGACACCGATCACAGGCACACGGGTGAGCGTACGGGGCACCTCTGGAACGACCTCCTCGTCAGGCGAAGTGGACGATGGAGATCGCGCCCGCGACCAGGCAGTAGACGGCGAAGGGGATCAGGGTTCGAGTGCGGAACCAGCGCTCGAGAAATCGCGCAGCCACCAGCGCCGACAAGAACGCCGTCGCAGACCCCACCGCGACCTGGGCACGGATGCCGTTCCCGAGCGGGCCGGCAAGGTCGGGGACCTTGAGCAGACCGGCCGCGAGAATGATCGGCGTCGCCAGCAGGAAGGAGAAGCGCACCGCCTCCTCGTGAGTCAGCCCACGCAGCAGACCACCGCTCATCGTGACGCCGGAGCGACTGATGCCGGGCAGGAGCGCGCACGTCTGCACCACACCGATGATCCCCGCGTCCCGGCGGCTCACCTGTTGGCTGATGGCCACGTCCACACCCGTCGCTGCGGTGTCACCAGGCTCGACGACGACCGGATGGTGCGCGGGGGCGCGGCGACGCAGATACTCGGCCGCGAACAGGATCAGGCCGTTGATGGTGAGGAACACCGCTGCGGCCAGTGGCTTGGCGAACAGCGTCCGGAGCGAGTGTTCGAGGAGCAGGCCGGTGATCCCGGCCGGGATCGTCGCGAGCACGATCAGCCACGCGAGTCGCTCGTACGTCGTCTCGATCCGGCGGTGCCGGATCGAGGCGAAGAACCCGCGGATGATCCCCACCCAGTCCCGCCAGAACAGGAGGAGCAGCGCGAGCGCCGTGGCCACGTGCAGACCGACGATGAACGCCAGGTACGGCGACTCCGGGCTCGCCTCCTGCTCGACCAGCGGCTTCCAGCTCCCGCCGAGCCAGGCGGGGACCAGCACGGAGTGGCCCAGGCTCGAGACGGGGAACAGCTCGGTGAAGCCCTGGATGGCACCGATGACGATTGCTTGGAGGTAGGTCAGCTGGTCCATGGGTCAGAGCGTGTCGCAACGACGGTCGGAGTGTGTGCGGCAGATCCCTGTCATGACGGGAAGGGTAGGACCACGTGCATGACAGTCTCCTGACTGCACCGGGCGGCGCACGCGAAAGCCCGGGTCCCGCCCTGTCAGTCAGGTCGCTGTCAGAACCCCACACACATCCTGGGGCCCATGACGACAGCCCCCACTGTGAGTGCGCGCCGGATCATGCTCAACAAGGTGCCCGAGGTCACCGTCTACTTCTGGGTCATCAAGATCCTGTGTACGACGGTGGGCGAGAGCTTTGCCGACTACATCAACGAGACGCTGGGATTCGGGCTCACCAAGACGACGCTGCTGTTCTCGGCGGGCCTGATCATCGCCCTGGTCGCCCAGTTCCGCCTCAACCGCTACGTGCCCGGCGTCTACTGGCTCTCCGTGGTCCTGATCAGCGTGGTCGGCACCCTGCTGACCGACAACCTCACCGACGGCCGCGGCGTCCCTCTGTGGATCAGCTCCACGGTGTTCGCCGTACTCCTCGCGGCCGTCTTCTCGATCTGGTACGCCCGCGAGCACACCCTGTCGATCCACACCATCGTCACGACCCCACGCGAGGCGTTCTACTGGCTGACCGTGCTCGTCACCTTCGCCCTCGGCACAGCGGTCGGCGACTGGACCCTCGAGCTCACCGGCTGGTCCCCCGGCAAGTCGGTGCTCCTCCCGATGGCCCTGATCCTGGCCGTGCTGGTCGCCTGGAAGCTGGGCATGGGGCCGGTCCTGTCCTTCTGGCTGGCCTACATCCTGACCCGCCCTCTCGGCGCCAACATCGGCGACTACCTCGCCTCGCCGCGCACCGACGGCGGCCTGGGCCTCGGCACGCTCGGGACCAGCGTGGTGTTCCTCGGCACGATCCTCGCGGTCGTCGTCTACCTGACCATCACCGACAAGGACCGGACCGAGGCGGCTGGACTGCGGCAGCAACGGGCACCGGTCGCGGATGAGGTCTGAGGAGCCGACGATGTCCGACACCCGCACCCACCGCGTCCTGGTCGTGACCGACACGGCCGAGCCCAGTCCGTCCCTGCGCGCGGCCATCCGGCACCGTGCCGAGATCGGTGACGTCAAGTTCCGCCTGATGGTGCTCAACCCCGCGCGGGCCGAGCTCCACCTCCTGCACCCCGAGCGCCACGACAAGGCGGCGGAGGCCGAGATCACCCTGAGGTCGGCCCTGCCGCAGCTCGAGCTCGCAGCCCACGCCCCCGTCATCGGCTCCGTCTCGGTGCGCCACGACCCGATGGACGCGATCGAGGAGATCCTGTTCAGCGAACCGGTCGACGAGATCATCCTCGACGTACCGTCCCACCACCTCTCCTCCTGGCTGCACCAAGACCTCGAGCACCGGCTTGCCCACTTCCACACGCCGGTGCTGACCATCCGCCACGAGCTGAAGGATCCCCCAGCGCGTACCTGAGGCAGGACCGAACCGATCGGATGGTGTCGGCTCCTCTTCGGGAGTCGGGGTGCTCGCGAGGTGAACCGCGTCTGCGCGACGGCGCACCACCTGCCCGGCGCAAGGCGAGTCGGCCGATTCTCCTGTGCGGCCGGGCGGCATCGGGCAGGATGCCCAAGCCGTGCACCACTCCTCGATGGAAGCAGGAAACAACCCCGTGTCGCACACCCCGACGCCGGTCACCAGGACCCACCGCAAGGTCCTCAAGCCGCTCGCCGTCCTCGCCCTCACCGCAGGCCTGTCCTGCACCGCTCTCTCGGCCGCCACCGCTGCCCCAGCAGCGACCGCCGGTCACAGCTCCCCCGCGGGCGCCGTCCCACTCGAGCTGCCCAGCATCAACACGGCACCGTCCGACATCGCCGTCACCGCCGGTGAACCGGCCTCGTTCGTCGCGTCGTCCAGCGACCCGGACGCCATCCAGCAGTGGCAGGTCAGCCAGGACGGTGGAGCCAACTTCGTCGATGTCCCGGACGCCAACTCCACGGGGCTCGAGCTCCCCAGCGTCAGCTACTCCCAGAACGGGTTCGAGTACCGCGCCTCCTTCACCAACGTGGACGGGACCGCCGCCACCGACGCAGCAACCCTCACCGTGACCGCCTCCCGACCGGAAGTCACGGCCGGCCCCGTGAGCACCAGCGTCAGGTCCGGCGCCCGGTTCTCGTTCACCGCCTCCGCCCAGGCGGACCCGGCCCCGACCATCCAGTGGCAGGTGCGCAAGGAGGACGGCGTGGTCCGCGCCATCGAGGGGGCGACCGCGGCGCGGTACTCCGGAACCGCACCGACCACCGCCCACTCCGGTTGGCGTTTCCGGGCGGTGTTCACCAACCCGGACAGCTCTGTGAACACTCCCTGGGCGACCCTGACCGTCACCGCTTCGAAGCCGACGATGGTCACCAACCCGACCAACGTGACAGTCGACGCCGGCAAGGTCGCCACGTTCACCGCCAAGGCCACGGCCGACCCCGCGCCCGGGGCCCAGTGGCAGGTACGACCCCATGGGAGCGCCGGCTTCGAGGACATCGCCGGCGCCACCAGGGCCTCCTACTCGTTCAAGCCGACCCTGGCCGACTCCGGGTCCCTGTACCGGGTGGTCTACACCAACAGGGCAGGCGAGACGACGTCCAAGGCCGCCACCCTGACGGTTCACGGGACCCTGCCGGGCAAGCCGAGGTCGGTCACCGCCAAGCAGACCGGCAAGGGCCTGGTGACCGTCACCTGGGCCGCGCCTGCCACTGCAGGGTCGGCCCCGATCACCAGCTACGCCGTGGGCTACTCGGCCGGACAGTGGGGCAACGGAGCGTCGAAGCCGGCCTCCGCTCGCTCCGCGAAGTTCAGCGGGCTGGCTCATGGCCGGTACGTCTTCTCGGTCGCGGCCGTGAACGCGGCAGGCGAAGGCGTGCGGGTGTCCGTCCCGGTCACCGTCAAGTAGCGCCCTCGCACCACGACACAGCCAGGACCGGCCGCCCGTCACTTCGGTGACGGGCGGCCGGATGACGCAGCCGCAAGGGTGGGCGACAATCGACCCATGGGGGTCGTCCGGAGCCGGGCACTCGTGGGACGCGGCGAGGAGCTCGCGTTGCTCCGCGAGGCCTGGCATCGTGCGGACTCAGGACTCCCGACGGTGGCGGTCGTCGAGGGTGAGGCGGGCATCGGCAAGACCCGGCTGGTGCGCGAGCTCGCCAACGAGATCGGCGCCGCCGACGACACCTGTCTGATCGCGACTGGTCACGGCGTAGACCTGACGGTGGGCGCCATCCCCTACGGACTGGCCGCAAGCCTGTTCCAGGACCTCGCCATGGAGGTCGGCGAGGAGAGTCTCGAGTCCCTGCTCGGTGCCCGCGCGCCGGCGCTGGCTCCCTTGCTTGGCGGCTCTCCCAGCACCTCCGACGGTGCAGTGCTCGACCGGCTCGCCATGTTCGGCGCGGTTCAACACCTTCTGGCGGCCTTGAGCCGCGAACGGCTCGTGTGCTTGTTCCTCGAAGACCTGCACTGGGCAGACGCATCGTCGCTGGACCTCGTGGTGTTCCTGGCCAGGACTGCTCGACGGGGCCGGTTGCTGGTGGTCGCCACGGTTCGTGCCGTCGCCGGCCTCGACGCGGCTGTTGCCCACCAGGTGGCGAACCTGACCCGCTCGAGTGCGGCCGTCACCATGGTCCTGTCGCCGCTCGGCCCCGACGACATCGCGGCCCAGGCACGTGATGCGTTGAACGGCACCCGCGCATCGGGCGACCTGATGCGCCAGGTGGTCTCCTTGAGTGACGGCATCCCTTTGTACGTCGAGGAGATACTGGCCGCCACGGTGGGCAACGGGATCGCACCATCGGGTACCGCGAAGCTGCCGGCCACGTTGGCGGTCTCGCTGACCGCGCGCGTGGAGGGGCTGAGTCCAGCGGGGACCGCGGTCCTGCAGGCAGCCTCGGTCGAGGAACGGCCCTTCCGGGTCACCCGGCTCATCGACGTGACCGGACAGAGCCGCCAGGAGCTGGATGCGGCGCTCACCGAGGCAACCGCGGCAGGCGTGCTCGACGAGCTGACCCCGGGTCGCTACCGGTTCCACCACGCGCTGCTACGGCGGGCCGTGTCCGACTCACTCCCGGCCCCGACTCGCACGTCCTGGCACCGGCGCTGGGCCGAGGTCCTCGACGCGGACGTGGAGGACGACCGTCACCCCAGCCAGTTCGGACTTGTCTCGGCCGTCGCCCATCACTGGTACCTCGCGGCCGAACCCGACCATGCCTTCGAGTCCGCCCTCCGGGCGGCCAGGGCAGCCGCGATGCTCCACGCGCCCCAGGAGCGGGCAGTGCACCTTCGCCGCGCTCTTGACCTCTGGGACCGGACCGCCCTTCCCGACGAGACCGCCGGAATGGACCGGAACACGCTCGTTGCGTTGCTGGCGGAAGCACTCGCGGACGCCGACGAGTACGAGCTGAGGCGCGACTTGATCGATCAGGAGGAACGACGTAACACGCATCCCACCCAGGTCGAACAGCTCTGGTACAGATACGAACGGTGGAACACGTCCTTCATACTCGGGGAACCCGCGCCGTTTCCCCTGGAGCCACACGACCTTCCCATCGTGGCCGAGGAGCTCGCGTCCCAGCCACCGACCCGCATGCTGTTCGAGGTGTTCGCCGCCCTCTTCGGACACGCCGACGCACTGGGACTCGAGGTCGCCCGCTACGCCGACCTCGCGGAGCACACCGCGGGTGAGATCGAACATGACGGCGGCCTCGCGATGGTCCTGCTACTTCGCTCCGACTTCGAGAACTGCCGTCATCACTACGAGGACGCCGCCGAGCTCGCGAGGCAGGTCATCGAGACGGCCGAGCGGCAGCCCAAGGAGTACTACGGTGCCGCACGCGAGCTGGCCCTCGCGCTCTGGGCACTTGGCAGGTACGTCGAGGCTGCCGAGCTCGGCGACCAGTTCCTCGCCAAGATCGGCTCCCCACTGGCCGCACCGTGGTGGTGGAGCCGGCTCGTGACCATCACGGCGGAGACGCACCGCCTGCTCGGCGACTACGCGCGCGTGCACGAGCTGTACCTCAGCTTGCCGGACCTCTCACCGCTCGCGTCGGCGGCCGGTGCGGCAGCGCGTGCGAGAGTCAGTGCGGTCTGCGGTGACTTCGAGCTGGCGGCGTCCCTCGCGGCAGAGTCGTCGAAGGGGACCCCGCCCATCGGGACCGAGGGCAGCTCGCTGGACTGGACCGGGCTTCCTGCGTGGGCGATGGCCACGCTCGCACTGGAAAGGGGAACGTACGGGGAGGCTCGCGCCGTACTGCGGCCCATTCTGGAAGCCGACAACCTGACGCATCAGGGCAACCTGATCTGGGGCTACGTCCTGACCGCGGCGCGGGCGCTAGGGGGTCCGGTCACCGAGGAGGAAGTGTCCCGCGTACGGCGTGCGGCCGCGTCCTTGTCCCACGCCGGCCCCGTCGGGCACGCATGGGCTACGGAGGTCGACGCCCATCTGGCTGTCGCCGAGGGCGCGGATCCGGTGGCCCTGTTCGGTGAGGCCGCGAAGGCCTGGGGTCGGCTGTCGGTGCCGTACGACGAGGCCTGGTGCCGGCTGAGCCTGGCCGACGCCGTCCTCGCACGTGACATCGGGACCGCCTCGGAGCGTCACGCGGTGGCGTCATCGGAGCTGGGTCGGGCATGGGCGCTCGCCGACCGGATCGGTGCGCGGCCCCTGGCCGACCGCGTACAGGCACTGGCCGGCCGGGCCCGGGTGGACCTGCCCGGCCACCGACCGCGAACGTCGGGCGCGATCCTCACTGACCGTGAGGCCGAGGTCCTACAGCTGGTCGTGCGTGGTGCGACCAACGACCAGATCGGAACCGCTCTGTTCATGTCGCCGCGAACCGCCAGCGTCCATGTGTCGCACATCCTCGCCAAGCTGGGAGCAGCGAACCGGACCGAGGTCGCCGGGCTCGCACATCGGATGGGTCTCGTGGAATAGCCACTGCCAGGTCACGGAAACCGCGGAGGGTGGACCCCGTCCCCGGTGGTGCCCACGGCTGCCGTCGGGGCTCTGACCCCCGGCGAGTGCGCCTTGGCGGTTGCCGGCGAACCGCTCACCACGACAACGGCGGCAGCGGCGGCGGCCGCAGCCATGGTCAGCCTGCTGAGCCGGCGAGTGGTGGGGTGTGTCATGACTCCTCCTACGGGTCGGGCCCAGAACGGGCGGTCTCTTCTGTCTTCGAGCCTCGGCCTAAGAGGGCGCCTCGACATCCGTCATCTGACTAGGAAGTCACCAGTGGAACGGGCGGCCCGCGGCGAGGGTGCCGGCGGGGAACTCCTCCATGGCGTCCACCTTCAGTGGAGTGTTGGGACCTGGCGGGGCGAAATGGGGCCCGGGCACAGCGCACACGGGTCGCGTGGGGGAGAGACCCCGCGCAGCCAGGTCCCGTGTCCCAGTACTGTCTCGACAGGACCAGGCACAGACGGGTCGGATCGCGAGTTGTCGTCCCGAGGGTTCTCCCGACTAATCTCCTGATCCCCCGGGCCCTTAGCTCAATTGGCAGAGCAGTGGACTTTTAATCCATGGGTTGTGGGTTCGAGTCCCACAGGGCCTACGTGAACCACGCTTTCCTGTACGCCGGTGTCCGCACGCCGTTCGGTCGGTACGCCGGCGCCCTGGCGGGTAGTCGGCCCGACGACCTCGCCGCGGCCGTGGTCCGCGGCCTGCTCGACCGCGCGCCAGAGGTCGACCCCTCCGACATCGCCGACGTGATCCTCGGCTGCGCCAACGGCGCGGGCGAGGACAACCGCAACGTCGGCCGGATGGCGGTGCTGCTGGCCGGACTGCCGGTCAGCGTGCCCGGGGCGACCGTCAACCGGCTCTGCGGCAGCAGCCTGCAGGCTGCGATGGACGCGGCGCGGCTGATCGAGACCGGCGACGCCGAGCTCGTGGTGGCCGGTGGCGTCGAGTCGATGAGTCGGGCGCCGTGGGTGCTGCCGAAGCCCGCTCGCGGCTTCCCGGCCGGCAACGAGACGCTGGTGTCGACAACCCTCGGCTGGCGGCTGGTCAACAGCCGGATGCCGGAGGAATGGACCGTCTCGTTGGGCGAGTGCAACGAGCAGCTGGCCGACGCGCTCGGCATCGGGCGGGCACGGCAGGACGTCTTCGCGGTGACCTCGCACCAACGGGCGGCGCAGGCCTGGGCCGACGGCTTCTACGACGACCTGGTGCTGCCGGTCGACGGGCTCGCGCGCGACGAGTGCGTCCGCCCCGACGCGAGCGTGGAGACCCTCGGCGGCCTGAAGCCGGCCTTCCGGCCCGACGGCACGATCACGGCCGGAAACGCCTCCCCGCTCAACGACGGTGCGGCCGCGCTCCTGATCGGAGGCGAGGGTGCAGCCACCGGCCTGGCACCACTGGCACGGATCGCGGGTCGCGGTGCCGCGGCCTTGGAACCGCAGCGCTTCGGGATCGCCCCCGTCGAGGCGGCCGGCCGGGCGCTGGAACGGGCTGGCATCACCTGGGGCGACATCGGCGCGGTGGAGCTCAACGAGGCGTTCGCGGTGCAGTCCTTGGCCTGCCTCGACGCCTGGAAGATCGACCCAGCGATCGTCAACACCCGCGGCGGCGCGATCGCGATCGGTCATCCGCTCGGAGCCTCGGGCGCCCGGGTGCTCAGCACCCTGGCCGCGGTGTTGCAGGAGCGCGGGGAGCGTTGGGGTCTGGCCGCGATCTGCATCGGCGTGGGCCAAGGTCTCGCGGTCGTGCTGGAGAACCTCGCCTAGTGGACCGGGTGGCCGCGTTCACCCGAGTCGGTCAGCCGGATCTCCGCCAGCGCCTGCTCCTCGAGCTCCGCTCGCCGGCGTGCTGCCATCGACGCCGCGATCGATGCCGCTGACGCGTCGTACTCACCCGGGCCGGAGACCAGGTCGGCCGCGCCCCGGTCCAGACGCTTCAGCGCCGTACGCCCGAAGATCTGTTGCTCCGTCGCAGTCCGCTCCGAGCGCCCGCTCCCGACGAACGAGACCGCCCAGTGCAGCAACGCGGTGATCCGGTTCTTGAACCCGGTCAGGTACATCAGGTGGACCGCGAGCCACAGCAGCCAGGCGATGAACCCGGTGAGCCGCAGCTTCCCGATCATCGCAACAGCGCGGAAGCGGCTGATGGTCGCCATCGACCCCTTGTCGAAGTAGTGGAAAGGCTTCTGGGGAGGCTTGCCGGCCAACCGCCGGCTGATCTCCTTGGCGGCGTACTTCGCGCCCTGGATCGCGACCTGCGCGACACCGGGGAGATGGTCGAGGTCGATCATGTCGCCGACCACGAACACTTCTGGGTAGCCGGGCAGAGTGAGGTCGGGGTTGACGCCGATCCGGCCGGCCCGGTCGAGCGAGGCGCCAGACTGCTCGGCGAGGGTCCGGGTCAGCGTCGACGCCTGAACGCCGGCCGCCCAGATCTTGGTGACCGCCGCGATCTTCTCGGCGCGCCCGTCCTTGTACTGCACCTCGATGCCGCGCTCGTCGACGTTGGTGACCATCGCGCCGAGCAGCACCTCGACTCCCCGGCGCTCGAGCTCGGCCTTGGACTTGGCACCGAGCTTCGCGCCGAAGGGAGGCAGCACCTGACCGGCGGCGTCGATGAGGACGACGCGTGCCCGCTTGGTGTTGATCGCCCGGAAGTCGCGGTGCAACGTGCGGTGGGCGAGCTCGGCGATCTGTCCGGCCATCTCGACCCCGGTCGGGCCGGCGCCGACGATCACGAACGTCAGCAGGTGGTCGACCTCATCACCGCGCGAGGCACCCAGCTCGGCCATCTCGAACGCGCCGAAGATCCGTCCGCGCAGCTCCAGCGCATCGTCGATGCTCTTCATCCCGGGCGCGAACTCCGCGAACTGGTCGTTGCCGAAGTACGACTGGCCGGAGCCTGCCGCGACGAGCAGCGAGTCGTACGGCGTGACCGTCTCGCGACCGAGCACCTGGGACACGACCGTCCGCGAGGCCAGGTCGATCCCGGTGACCTGACCGAGCAGCACCCGGGCGTTGCGCTGCCTCGCGAGGACCTCGCGGGTCGAGGGCGCGATCTCGCCCTCGCTCAGGATCCCGGTCGCGACCTGGTAGAGCAGAGGCTGGAAGAGGTGGTGACTCGTCTGCGCGATCACCGTGACGTCCACGTCCGCGCGCTTGAGCGCCTTGGTGCCGAACAGCCCCCCGAACCCGGAGCCGATCACCACGACCTGATGCCGGTTGCTGCGTGTGACCTCACCCATGTGTCCACGATGCCCCCCGTGGACCGTTGTTGGACAACCGGGGTGGGCGTCTGGTTGCTCACACTCGCAGGGTGGTGCGGGTGGCAACGCGTGTGCGAGTTGAGGTTTCAAATGGGCGTGGGGAGGGTAGACGAGCCACGACTGGCGCGGTCAGCGCGCCTGGACGGGTGGAGACAGACACAGTGCCGTTGAATCGGCCGGCGCAGCCGCTTGCGCCTGGCCCAACGGGCGCCACGCAGGCGCGCCGGTGGGTGGTCGGAGTGTGCGCCGAGATCGGCCGCCCCGAGCTGCGCGAGAACGCCGAGCTGGCGCTGTCCGAGGTCGTCACCAACGCCATCCTCCACGGCAGACCGCCCGTGACGGTTCGCCTGCGCGGCACCCGGAGCCATCCCCGGGTCGAGGTGCGCGACGGCTCGGCCGACCCACCTGCGTTCCCGCCACTCGAGGCCGGTCAGGAGTTCCTCGACGAGCTCCCGACCTTCGGCCGCGGGCTCGGCATCGTGGCGAGCTCCAGCGAGGCTTGGGGCGCCGAGCGCGACGGCGAGGGCAAGCTCGTGTGGTTCGTCCCCTCCGCCAACCCGCCCGGCGCACCGGTGCCCGGTGTCCTCCTCGGCTGGGACGACGAGGCCGGCGACCCACCGGCCGACGAGGGCCCGGCGATCGCCGTCCAGCTCCTCCACGTGCCGGCTGACCTGCTGCAGGGCACCCTCGCCCACGGCGCAGAGCTACGTCGTGAGCTACGGCTGCTCGCACTCGCCCACCAGGACACCTATCCCGTCGCCTCCGACCTCTCGTTCTTCTTCTCCTCCCTCGCGCGCGACGTCCGTGGCCAGCTCGGCGGCGAGGCGCTGCTGCATGCTCTGCAGACCGGCCAGTCCCATGTCGATCTCGACGTGAAAGCGCCGACCGACTCAGAGCGGCGCTTCGCCCGACTCCTGGAGCTGCTCGACCTCGCCGACGCGTTCTGCCGCAACGAGCGACTGCTCACACTCGCCCGCACCCCCGAGCAGGTCGTCTTCCAGCAGTGGCTCTTCCAGGAGTTCGTGCGTCAGGCGGCGGGAGCCGAGCCGCGACCTTGGGTCGATGACGAGGCCCGGTCCCACACTCAGCCGTAGCCGAGGTCGTGGAGCCGGTCGTCGTCGATCCCGAAGTGGTGGGCGATCTCGTGCACCACCGTGATCCGCACTTCCCGGACCAGCTCTTCGGGCGTCTCGCACATCTCCAGCAGAGGCTGGCGGAAGACGGTGATCCGGTCGGGCAGGCCCGTGTGGTCCGCCGTACGTTCGGTGAGCGAGACCCCCTCGTAGACGCCGAGCAGGTCCGGCTCGTCGGCCGGCGGTTCGTCCTCGACCAGGACCACGACGTTGTGCACCTGCGCCGCGATCTCTGCCGGGATCTCGTCGAGGGCCTGGTCCACCAATGCCTCGAACCCCGCGCGGTCGAGCTCCATGTCGAGACCCTAGCCGCGGGCCCGGGGGGTACGCCGGAGGGCCGAGGCTGCTGCAGCCCGGAGACGCGACAGCCGGCTCGGACAGTGTCCGAACCGGCTGTGTCGTGGAGCGACCCCGACGGGACTCGAACCCGCGGCCTCCGCCGTGACAGGGCGGCGCGCTAACCAACTGCGCTACGGGGCCTGGCGTGCTCTGGCGCGTGTCCAAAGCGGATGGAACTCTAACCCATCGTCTCAGGCCCCTCACAATCGGCACGTCCGCCGAATGCGCTCCATCCGAGCGAAGCAGTGACACACTCCTCGGCGTGAACGAGGTAGTCCCGTGGAGCAGCCGGGCACGTGACGCCACCTTCTCCGTCGGCCGCCACATCGGCAGGGTCTTCCGGTCCTGCTGGGACTGGTTCACCGACCTGGGGGCCGGTGCCTGGATCCTGGGTCTGGGCGTCCTGGTCGGCGGCGCGCTCCTGGTCGCCGTGATCCAGGGACGCAGTGGTCCCGAGCAGAGCGCCTGCCAGCAGGCGACGCCGTACGTCGACACGATCCGCCGGATGGACGGGGGCAAGCCCTTGACACAGGTCGAGGCGCAACAGCTCCACAACGCCTCCTCGCAGCTCACCGCCCTGACCGGAACGGCTTTCGGCGACAACAAGCAGGCGATCACCGACGCCGCGCGGCTGGCCGCCAGCGCTCAGGCCGGCCGGCCGTTCTCGGTCGGCAGCACCGTCGGCGAGTTCGACGGAGCCTGCCCACGCGCGTTCAGCGGCTGACGGCCACGGGTGTCGGTCCCCGGCGCTGACGCTCTCGATCGGATCGACACGCACTAAGGACCTGGGAGCCCATGGGGTGAGGCCACGCTGGTTGCCTTGATCCACGTGCGGGCAGCGCTGAGGTCGTCGTTCAGAGGGCCTTGGATATCCGCGCCACGAGGGTCGTTCAGGTCTGGCGTGTGATCACCACGGTCAGGTTGGATTTGGTGGCCGAGTGGTCGCGGTTCTCGGCGATCATCGAGATCCGGTAGCCCTTGCCGTGCACGCGGGATGCGGTGTCGCGGTGGAACCCATGCCGCACGTAGAACGCGACGGCGGAGGCCAGGGCTTGCTTGGCGGAGCCGTTCACCACCTCCAGGATGCTCCAGCGTCCGGGACCGCGGCCGAAGGCCGTGACGACACCGGGTGGGAGTGGGACGCCCGCCGGCAGGGTCACGACGGGTCCCGGGTGGCCGCCGTGCTGGGCGAGGACCCGGACATGGGCCGCGGGGCTGTCGTCGGTCGCTGCGAACGCCGGTGTTGATCCGATCGCCGGAAAGGCGAGAAGGGCGCCCGCCGCGGCCAAGATGGTGATGCGCTTCATGGTGTCTGCTCCCGGGGGTTGTCCTTCGCCTGCCGTCAACGGTCCAGGAAGCCCGGTCGGAGAGTCCATAGGACGTACGTCCTACGACCAGCAGCGGAAGGGGGACTACCAGGCTGCGATTGTTCGACGGGCGGTGTCGAAGCGATCGGCGTATCGCCGGTGAACTAGGGGACAGCAACCCTGTGGCCCACCACGTGACGAACATCGTCGTCGCAGAGCACGACGGAGAGGTCACTGCTCGCTCGAAGTTCAGCGGCGTACGCGGCGATGGGTCCGTCGGAAGCGGCGTGTACGACGACCGGCTACCACGCACCGCGGATGGCTGGCGCATCGCCCGCCAAAGGGTGCTTCGACCCAAGCCGCTGCATCCTTCGTCGTGAAGGCCCCGCTCCTCCGGACGACATGAGCGGCCCGCGCCAGAGGAGCCTGGTGGGAAGGTTCCGTACCGAGCCCCGGAACACTCCGTTCTGGTCCGAAGTGGTCAAGGGAGTGCTTTCGTTGAGCGACGGAGCCCGGATCCACCGATGAGCCGAGTGAGCACCTGAGCGTGCCGGGCGACAAGGGCGCGAAACCCCTGGTTGAAGGTCGCCTCGCTGGTCGCGGGGGATGGTCGCCGGTGTTGATTCGATCGATGCATGGCGCTGTTGCGGCACGGCGGGCTGGGTCGGCTCTTCGCCGGTGCCTACGCGCCCTCGACGTCGGGGTCGTTCTTGCGGGCGTTCATCTTCGACCATGTCCGCCAGCTCGCCGCGGTCGCCTCGACGTCCCTGGTCGCGGGTGCTGGGCCGGCTGGCCGCGATGCCACTCTGCTACGTCCCCGAGCCGGTCGAGGAGACCTGGGCCGAGGCCTGGCGTGTTACCACCACCGTCAGGTTGGTCTCGGTGGCTGAGTGGTCGCGGTTCTCGGCGATCATCGTGATCCGGTAGCCCGGGCCGTGCACGGCGTATGCGCTGTCGCGGTGGAACCCATGACCGACGTAGAACGCGACGGCGGAGGCCTGAGCTTGCTGGGCGGAGCCGTGCACCACCACCAGGATGCTCCAGCGGCCGGGACCGCTGCCGAAGGACGTGACGACACCGGGTGGTGGCGGGATACCGGCCGGCAGGACCGCGAGCAGATTCGGGAGGCTCGCACCGTCCCGGCCGCGTCCACCACGTCGCCCCGGGTCAGAGCGCCCGCTGCCATCTTGGGATTGCGACGCCGTCGAGGAGTGCGCTGCGGCCGCGGGCTGCGTGAGTGGCGTGGAGGTGGGGGCGGGGGGCGCGGACGTGCACCCGAGGATGGTGGTGGCGACTGCCACCGTCAGCAGGACGAGCTTGGTGCGTCGCATGCTTCCCTCCCGTGACCGCGCCATCGGGGTTGTGCCGGGTTGTGCCGGGATGGGCCGGAGGTGCAAGCTCCGGCCCATCCCGTCATGGGTTCACCAGGGGCTGGGGACCAGCGCGCCGGTGTGGCCGGCTCCTTCCCCGTCGACGAGGTTGGTGCCACCGACCTCGGTGTGGGTGCGCAGGAACGGCAGGTGCCACAGGTCGTTGGGCACCGGCAGGTCACCGGGCATCACGTTCTCCGGGAAGATGTACTCGAAGACCGGGGCCTGGTACTGCCCCGCCTTCAGACCGTTGGCCACGCGCCTGGCTCCCGAGAAGCAGGTGTCGAGAGCGGCCTGGTTGATGGTCGTGACGGTGGGGTCCACCGGGGTCGGCATGCACAGTGAGCGCTGGGCCACCCGGACGGTGCGGCTGGGCTGGCTGAGCAGTCCGGCCGGCGCCTTGGTCGCCCGGAGCCTGGCCCGCTGGGGCTGGGCTCCGGTGTTCTGGGTGGTGATGCCACCGGTCGGACCCGACAGCGGTGTGGCGTTCTCACCGGTCATCTCGAACGGCGTGATCCAGCGGTTGAAGATCGATCCGTCGGCACGCGAGTCCTGGTAGTAGATGTCGACCGGCGTCTTCACGTCGGTGGTCTCGGACTCCAGGAAGATCCGGTCCTGGGTCTCCTGGGCCGCACCGTTGACTGCCGTGGCCGCAGGGTCTGCGGTCCCGACACCGAACTCACCAATCGCCATGTAGGCAGGCTGGGTGCCCGGCTGGGTGTAGATCCCGAGGTTCGCCTCGATGGTGTGCGCGGAGACGAAGTCGTTGCCGTTGCCGTCTTGCATCAGCGAGCCTGAGTAGGAGACGAAGTCGCCCACCTCGAACGGAGCCTGCTGGCGGGCGTCGGGACCTGTGATCGGCGTGGTGTTGTCGGCCGGGGGTGTGGGCATGACGTACTGCGAGCAGTAGACCTGACCGGCGCGAGGTGGGTTGAGCTCGCCCGCGGCAGGAGGCACGACGCCGGCGACGCTGAAGTTGCGGCAGGCCGGGATCCCGGTCGGGTTGGGCGACGGGGGTGCCAGCGGGCGGTTTGCCTGCGGGCACAACGGGTCGCCCGAGGTGCTCGGGTCGGTGCGCGGGATGCACATCGGGTATCCGGTGGAGGCGTGGATGGTCGGGTTGTCCTGATCCACGCTGAACCGCGGGTCCGGCGACTGGCCGGCGCTGAACCGACCGGTCGGGTTGTTGTTGGAGTCCACGAGACCGTCGACGACCGGGTCGTTGATCTGCACCCGCACGGTCGCACCGCTGCCGTTGTCGACCAGCATCGTGCCCTGGGCGTAGTCGAAGCCGGTGATGGTGCCGGTGCCGACGTTGACCGACTGCTGGGAGGCGTAGGCCAGGCCGGCGATGTGCGCGGTCCCGACCATGTTGCCGACCACGCGCAGCTCAAGGCCCTTGACCGGAAGCGCCCCCGCACTGTCGGAGCCGTTCACGAACTGGGCCCAGGTCAGGGTGTTCGCCGGCATCTGGACGATCAGATTGCACGGGATGGTGAACACGATCCCGTTCAAGGTGACGGTGCCTCCCCACGTGTCTGGGTCCGCTGAGCAGCCGGTGCCATCCCCCACCGCGGCGCTCTCGATCAGCCCGGTGTCGTCGAAGCCGTGCAGGTTTGCTGTTGCGACCGAGAATGTCGGGTCCGCCAGGGTCGGGATCACCCACGGGGAGACCGCCCCCCTCGGGGGCTTGGCGGTACCCCCACCGCCACCACCCTTGGCGTTGGCTGCGCCGACCCCCGAAACGGTCGCCACGCTGGCGACCAGCATCAGCGCGACCCACCACCTCATCGTGTTGAACTGAGGCTTTCTCATGATCTTCCTTCTTTCGGTACTCGTTGGCTCCCATGGGAGGTGCTGCGCCTGGTCCACTCCGTCGAGGAGGACCCGGGTCTTGCACGGAGGGCGATCGGCACCGAACGGGACAAGCTGCCCCGCGCACACGAGAACGGCCGACGCGATCCGCGTACTAGGGCGGTCGGCCGGCCGGCATGTTGGATGTGGACATGCGAGATCACAGCCTCAAGGGATGGATCGTGACGGCGCGGTCGAGCGGGCGGTCGGTCGACCGCCCCCACCGAGCGACGAGGGTGAGACAACCAGGCGGCCACAGGCCTTCAGGCAGTTGGGTGAACGCACCGGTGTCCGCGCGGCTCGCGCGCCGCTGCGCCACGGTCGAGCGGACGTGATGACGGATGGCATGGGTCACCAAAACGCTGTGCTCGGGTCCCTGCTGGTGAATCGCGGGGGTGACGGTGGTGGTGGTGAGCACCTGTGCACCGCAAGCCGTCCCCGTCGAGGCCGGAGCCGCGGACGCAGTCGCCGGGATGAAGGCGACGAGCGCGAGAACCGCAAACAGAACCGCAAGGTGCACCCTCATCCATGCATACCCGGAGGGTGCCGTAGCGGTGCTCATGGCGCACACCGTCAACCGGAAACCTTGCCATAACCATGTGATCGACCCCGGGGTTCCTGGAACCTCAAACCACACGCCTCGGGACGCATGCGGCAGGGCGCAAGGTCAAGTCCGACACATGGCTGACCCGGGCCTCAGACCTTTGGGGGAGGCGTACCAACCCGGATTGGGCTGCCGCCGCTCGAGCACCCAGCCCTACCCTCTGAGACACCCGGGAGCACCCAACTCTCCTGGGCCGACCGCCTACCGCAATCCCGATGTTTGCCTACGGCGTCACATAGCGACCCGCTGCGGACCTGTGCCGCCGCGGGTCGCTTAGTGTGCGGCACCTCGACTACGCGAGGCGTACTTATCGCTCACGCCTTCGACGGCCGAGCACGGCTCGAGGACCAACGCCCCACAAGGGAGCTGCCCCGGCTTTCCTCCGGGTCACCGCGCCGATGGTGACTGGTCGCACGAGGCTGAGTAAGCCTCAGGGATCTGAGTCCGAGCGCACTCACACAGCCGGTGCGCGTTCGTCCTCTGAATAGGCCTTGGGTTCCACTGGTGGCTTGGCGACGATCAGTGCGACGGCTCAGGTGGAGGTTTGTACAGCTCCCGTACGGCAGCTTTGATGTCCCCGCCATCGGCCTCCACTGGCTCCATGTATAGGCGTCCCTCAGCGATGAGGCCGTCACGCACGACGAAGATCGTCGTACCACGCATTGCGAACGGCGACCCGTCCACGTGGTGACCGTGCCAGTACCACTCGCCCCACTCGTTTTCCCCGTCCTGCGAGGAAGCGACCAATTCTGAGCTGAAGTCCGGCACCCCATCGAAGACGGACGACCAGTTCTCGAGTACCTGGGCGCTCCCGCCGAACCCCCGACTCGGGTGCAGGGGTTGCGCGCTTCGGTACTCCACAGAACACAACGACGCCATCCGCTGCGCATCGTGGGCGTTCATCGCATCCCTGAGGCGCTCCAGCATGGCCGTCATGTCAGAAAAGATAGACCGGCTGGACTCGGGGCCTCCCGGCTCGAGCGGAGCTGCGCCTTGAACCGGGACGGCCCGCGTCACGTAAGGACAGCAAGCGCTCCGGCGCGGGCGTCCCCCATGTACCGCCCGCGCCGGGGCGCGCAGGTCATCGATCCGCGCTCCCAGCCCTCGCCACCACCCGGGCGTCGTCCGCGCTGGTCCGCGCTGCTCTTTACCGCAGAACCGGCGACAATGCCGACACACGCCCCACAGAACCTCCCGGGCTCGCCTCCGGCGGCTTCAAGCGGCACTCGTGCGCGGGCGCGAAGTTGACGTGGAACCGGGCAAGCACCTGGTAGGTGCCAGCGCCCCAAGGGGTGCGTGGTCGGTCCCGCCAAACTTCAGCATTGCGAGACAACTGCTCCTTCGGCGAAAGAGCTTCTGGCGGCACCTGCGGTATGACTCCCTTCGGCCCGGGCGTCCGGAGCGGACGTAACTGCCTGTCCGGCTGCTGTCCCTGGAATCGCCGCCCACCACTGGGGCTCCGCCGCCCGTCGGTCAGGACCCGTTTTCAACCTTGCACCCCCAACGGGATTCGAACCCGTGCTACCGCCGTGAAAGGGCGACGTCCTAGGCCGCTAGACGATGGGGGCCGGTGCGCTTGAGCGCGGCCAGCATACGGCGCGCGGCTCCGGCGTACCGACTCGGCGGGCCGTCGTGGGTGCCCGTTCGGACGAGTGAGACCTCGCCAGGGGAGTCGGACGAGGCGAAGGAGCGCAATAGCACTCGGGCGGACGCTGCCGGTTTCGGGGAGCGGTAAACGCTCCGGTAAGGTGCTCTCGCGCTCCGCGGATGCGGGGTGCGACCACGGCCAGGTAGCTCAGTTGGTACGAGCGTCCGACTGAAAATCGGAAGGTCGGCGGTTCGACCCCGCCCCTGGCCACCTACGATCTGCGGACCGTCACTGGTCGAGATCACCGCTCCGGACCACGCTGGGTTTGAGCCCGGATACTCATCCGGGTTGAGCGTCTCGACGGTCGGCCTGCGTACTCAGGTCATGCGGTACTAGCACTCATGACGACGTACGCCGATCCGTCCCGCTGCCCCGACTGCCGCACTCCCCTTCCGGAGGCACCGCAGGTCTGCCCGCGTTGTGCCTTGCCGTTGACCGGCTCCGGCGCGGTCGAGCTCTTCGCGACGCTGCAGCGGGCCGACGTGCTGCTCGCCGGCCTGCGGCAGCAGGCGATGGTGGCATCGCGGCCGGCACCGGTCTCCGTGGAGGCAGCGTCGGCGTCCGGTTCGCTGCTCGGGGACACCGCGCCGTACCCGGCACCGATCCGGGCCGGCGCCGGTGCGTCGCGGCGCGGGGGCCTCCCGGCCCCGCGGTTGACCGGAGCCTCGGTCCCGAGGATCCTGCTGACGCTCGGCGCGCTCTGCCTGCTCGTGGCCGCCGTGACCTTCCTCGCCGTGGCGTGGAGCTGGCTCGGCGTCGGCGGCCGCACTGTCGTCCTGCTCGTCCTGACAATGGGCGCCCTCGGCGGCGCCGAGCTCTTCGCCCGCCGTGGCCTCCGGATGGCCGGTGAGGCCCTGACCGTCGTGGGCCTCGGGCTGGTGGGTCTCGACGTCATCGGCGCCCGCCACGCCGGGTGGCTCGGCGACATCGGTGACGCCGGCCTCGTCACGATCGTCGGAGCGGTCGTTGGCACAGTGGCGCTGGGGATGCTCCTGCTGACCCTCCCCCGTCCGCTGGTCGCGCCCGCCCTGGTGGCGCCGTTCGCCGTTCTGGTCGCCGGCGTCGGCGCGCAGGTGCCCCTCGACGCTCCGGTCCCGATGCTGGTCGCCACTCTCGTGCTGCTGGGCCTCGGTCGCGTGGGCGTCACGATGCCCAGCACGCCGCTGTGGGTCTCCAGCCTTGTCGCCGCCGCGTTCGGGTGGCTCTACGTCGTGGGGGTCGGGCTGGACCGCGCTGTCGCGGACCAGACGGTCGCCCACCTCTGGGGACACGGCGCCGTCTGGCCGCTCCTGGCGGCCGCGTCGGTCGCCGCCGCGGCCGCCCGCGTCGTGGGGCTGGGCCGCGTCCCCACGTTGGTGGGGTACTCCGTGGCAGCACTCGTCGCCACGTTCATCGTCGTCGCCCCCGCGCTCGACAACTCCCTGACCGTCGCCACCGTGAGCCTGCTGCCGTGCGTCCTGGGTTGGTCGGTGATCGCGACCGTCGCGCCCGAGCGGCTGCGTCCTGTCGCAGTCCTGCCGCTCGCCGCGGCAGCGGTCCTGCCGGTCGCTGTCTTCCTGGACCTGGCCGGCTCCGCGCTACGTGCCACGCTCCACGTGGGTGCGCCGTTCACCCAGCCCTTCGGTGTCCACGTCGCCCGAGTCGTCGCCCTGGGTCTCGGCCTGGCTCGCGGCTCCGACACTCGTCACGTTGGCCGCGGCCGGCTGCGCCGTGTTCGGCCTGTGGTCGCCGCTGCGACGTACGACGTGGATCGTCGCCGTCGGGGCAGCCGCGATCGTCGGTGCCGTCGTCACCCTCCCGTTGTACGACGTACCGCTCGCGACCGTCGTCGCCGTCCTGCTGGTCGCCTCCTGCGCAGGCTTCACTGCCGCCGAGCGGCTTCCCGACTCTCGGGCCGCTGCGGTCAGGAGCGTCGCCGCGGTTCCCGGTCTCCTCGCCGTGGTCGCAGCCCTGCCCAATGCGGCGATGACCACCATCGCGCTCGCTGTCGCCACCGCACTGTGCCTCCACCTGATGCTCCGCGCCGACCTCACCGGCCGGGTCGCCACCGCCGCCTTCGCGTTCGCCTTCGGCGGTCTGGTCTGGGCAGGGGCCGAGGCCCTGTCGGTCCCTGCGGTCGACCGCGCCCTTCCGATCCTGGTGGTGCTCGGCGGACTTGCCATCTGGCGTCCCGAGCCCGTGCTCGAGATCTCTGCCGCCGTGGTGGGCGCGCTGGCCTCGGCCGGTTCGGTGGTGGCCGCTGCCGACACCGCCTTCGCCCTCGCCCTCCATCTCACGGTGGCCGGCGCCCTCGTGACGGCATCTGCCCTGGTCCACCCCTCCCGTCGTGTCCTCGCCTGGCCCGGCGGCCTGCTGCTCGCGATGGCGACCTGGGTGCGGTTGTCCGAGCTCGGGGTGACCGTGCCGGAGGCCTACACCCTGCCGGCGGCGCTGGTGCTCACCGGGATCGGCGTCTGGCGCCTGCTCCATGACGGCGAACACGGCGACTCGATGCGACTGCTCGCGCCGGGGTTGACCCTCGCCACCGTCCCGTCCCTACTGGTCGCGTGGGGCGACCCGGTCTCGCTGCGGGCGTTGCTGCTCGGCGTCGGCTGCCTCGTCCTGGTCCTGGCCGGCGTGACCCTGCGGTGGAACGCCCCACTGGTCGTCGGGTCGGCGGTCGGTGCGGTGCTCGTGCTGCGCGAGCTGACGCCGTACGCCGCGGACCTGCCGCCGTGGGTCGTGATCGGTCTGTCGGGCACCCTGCTGCTGGTCGTCGGCGTCACCTGGGAGAGCCGGATGCGTGACGCCCGGACCGCGAGCCGCTACGTCGCGAGCCTGCGCTGACCTTCCGCCGGGTGAGCAGGGGTCGCCCGATCTGGGTCGGAGGGGTGCCCGACTGCGTCCCGCTCCCGGTTGGGCGGGGCGCCGGCGGCCACCATCAGCCGCACTGATCCTGGTCGATTCCCGGCCTGGGCGGTCGGCGCACTATCGTGCGAGGTGAGTCACACCACCCCTCGTGGCCCGCCCGTACGCCACCCACCCGCGTGGCGCGACCGAAAGAGGCACCAGCATGTCCGCGGACCCTTCCGTCATCGGCTCCCGTCTCGGCGCCCCCATGACCGGCCCAGACGGTGTCGACGTCTTCGAGCTCGGCGCCGACCACGAGCAGGTCGTCTTCTGCAACGACCACGTGACCGGGCTGAAGGCCATCGTCGCGATCCACTCGACCGCCCTCGGACCCGGTCTCGGCGGCACCCGCTTCTACCCCTATCCGACGACCGCGGAAGCGATCCGCGACGTCCTCAACCTCTCGCGCGGGATGTCCTACAAGGCGGCGCTGGCCGGCCTCGACCTCGGCGGCGGCAAGGCCGTGATCATCGGTGACCCGATGAAGGACAAGACCGAAGCGCTGCTGCGCGCCTACGGACGCTTCGTGCAGGCCATCGGCGGCCGCTACTACACCGCCTGCGACGTAGGCACCTACTCGGAGGACATGGACGTCGTGGCACGCGAGTGCCGGTTCGTCACCGGCCGGACCGTCGCCCACGGCGGCGCCGGCGACTCATCGGTGCTCACGGCGTACGGCGTCTACCAGGGGATGCGCGCGAGCGCCGAGGCCCTCTGGGGCTCGCCCACGCTCTCGGGCCGCACGGTCGGCATCGCGGGTGTCGGCAAGGTCGGTCACCACCTGGTCAAGCACCTCGTCGACGACGGCGCGCAGGTCGTGGTGACCGACGTCTACCAGCCGGCGGTGGACCGGATGGTCAAGGAGTACGGCGCGACCGCGGTCGCCGACGCGGACGCGTTGGTGCGCGCGGAGATCGACGTCTACGCGCCGTGCGCGATGGGCGACGCCCTGACCGACGACGTGGTCGACGTGCTGACCGCGAAGATCGTCTGCGGCGCCGCCAACAACCAGCTGTCGCACCCGGGCATCGAGAAGGCGCTCAATGATCGCGGGATCCTCTATGCACCCGACTACTGCGTGAACTCCGGAGGCCTGATCCAGGTGGCCGACGAGCTCGAGGGTTTCAGCTTCGAACGGGCCGAGCAGCGCGCGTCGAAGATCTACGACACGACCAAGGCGGTCTTCGAGCTGGCCCGCACCGAGGCGATCACCCCTGCCGAGGCCGCCGACCGGCTCGCCGAGCGCCGGATGCGCGACGTCGGACGCCTCCGCGGGCTCTACCTCCCCCGCTGATCCATCGGGCGCCCCTTCCCCTCCGAGAGTTCTCCGGAGCCGCCATAACCACGCAAATGCGCCACCTGGGCGACCCGGGGTCAGGTCATGAGGGCACACCACAGGTCCCAACCACTGGGCCGGTGGGACGGGAAATCCGTCAGTCGCGAGACGGCTCGGCGTAGTCCGACCACTCGTCGGTGGGGTCGTCCACCGCGTCGTCGGTAGCGTCGTCGCTGTCGGTCTCGCCGTGCAGCTCGCGCGCCAGTGCCCCGAAGTCCGCCTCGTGAGTGCGGTACTTCAAGTCGCGGGCGACCTTCGTCTGCTTGGCTTTAGCTCGGCCGCGCCCCATAGGGTCGACCCCCTCGCACTCTGGGCCGGGCCAGGGGAAGGACACCGTGGCACCGGTCTGATCGGTCATATCGTCGTGGGGGCAACGCTACCCAATGGGTGGCTGTTCCCGCACACCCCATCCCGATTTGGACCAGATTTCGCTCGAACCGAGGCTCAGACGGTCCGAAAAGGGGTGCCCGGGGGCCGGTCAGGCGCCCCAGCCGGCGTACTGACCGGTCAGGCGGACCCCACCGCCACGGTCCCGGTCGAGCACCACCTCGCCGGCCACCCAGGCGTGCACGCCGAACCGGTCGAGGGTGGCGACCGCACGGTCGACGTCCGCGGCGGGCAGGAGGGCGACCATGCCGACGCCACAGTTGAGGGTCGACTCGAGGTCCTCCTGCGAGATCCGCACCGACGCGCCGTACGACGTCGAAGATCGGCGCGGGCGACCACGAGGCGCGGTCGATCGACGCCGTGAGCTCCTCGGGCATGACTCGAGCCAGGTTGCCGGCGAGGCCGCCGCCGGTGATGTGCGCCATGGCATGCACGCTGGTCTCCGCGGCGAGCGCGAGGCAGGCCTTGGCGTAGATCCGGGTCGGCTCGAGCAGCTCCTCGCCCAGCGTGCGGCCCAGCTCGTCCACGTGCTGGTCGAGCGCCCAGCCGGCCTGGTCGAGCAGGACGTGGCGGACCAGGGAGTAGCCGTTGGAGTGCAGGCCGCTCGACGCCATGGCGAGCACCACGTCGCCGGGACGGACCCGGCCGGGTCCGAGCAGGCGGGAGGCCTCGACCACGCCGGTCGCGGCGCCTGCGACGTCGTAGGCGTCGGGCTCCATCAGCCCGGGGTGCTCGGCGGTCTCGCCACCGATCAGGGCGCAGCCCGCCTCGAGGCAGGCCTCCGCGATGCCCTTGACGATGGCGGCGATCCGCTCCGGCTCGACGCGACCGCAGGCGATGTAGTCGGTCATGAAGAGCGGCTCGGCCCCACAGACGACGAGGTCGTCGACCACCATGCCGACCAGGTCGAAGCCGATCGTGTCGTGGACGTCCATGGCCTGCGAGATCGCGACCTTGGTGCCGGCACCGTCGGTCGAGGTGGCCAGGATCGGCTGGCTGTAGCGGGTCAGCGCGGAGGCGTCGTACAACCCGGCGAAGCCGCCCAGCGAGCCGATCACCTCGGGGCCGGAGGTCTTCTCGACCCAGCCCCGCATCAGCGTGATCGCCTTGTCGGCGGCCTCCAGGTCGACGCCGGCCGCGGCGTACGCGTGAGGCCCCGAGGGCGGGGTCTGCTCGGTCACGGGCGGGCTCCCTCGATCAGGGGTTGTTGAGCACGGGAAGTTCGCGGGCGGCGTGCGGCGAGGCCAGCGAGGCCTCGAGGAGGTGCTTGCCGAGCAGGCTCTCGTCGGGGAGCTCCAGCGGGTAGCTGCCGGTGAAGCAGGCCAGGCAGAGGTTGTCGGGTGCTTGTCCGGTGGCCTGGGTCATGCCGTCGAGGGAGATGTAGCCGAGGCTGTCGGCGCCGACGCTGGAGGCGATCTCGTCGACGTCGAGGCCGTTGGCGATCAGCTCGGCGCGGGTGGCGAAGTCGATGCCGTAGAAGCACGGCCACTTCACCGGCGGGCTGCTGATCCGCACGTGGACCTCGGCGGCGCCGGCCTCGCGGAGCATCCGGATCTGTGCCCGCTGGGTGTTGCCGCGCACGATCGAGTCGTCGACCACCACGAGGCGCTTGCCGCGCACCATGTGCTCGAGGGCGTTGAGCTTGAGCCGGATGCCGAGCTGACGCAGGGTCTGGCTGGGCTGGATGAAGGTGCGGCCGACGTAGGCGTTCTTGACGAAGCCCTGGCCGAACGGGATGCCGCTCTCCTCGGCGTACCCCGCCGCCGCGGGTGTGCCGGACTCGGGCACGGGCATCACCAGATCGGCCTCGACCGGGAACTCGCGGGCCAGCTGCCGGCCCATCTCCACCCGGGCCTGGTGGACGCTGCGACCGGCGATGGTCGCGTCGGGGCGGGCGAGGTAGACGTACTCGAACACGCAACCCTTGGGCGCGGGCTCGGCGAAGCGGTGGGAGCGCAGGCCGTTCTCGTCGATGACGAGGAGCTCGCCGGGCTCGACCTCGCGAACCACGCTCGCGCCGATCGTGGCCAGGGCGGCGTCCTCGCTGGCCACCACCCAGCCGCGGTCGAGGCGGCCGAGGACGAGGGGCCGGATGCCCTGCGGGTCGCGGGCGGCGTACAACGTGGACTCGTTCATCCAGACGAAGGAGTACGCGCCGCGGAGCAGGGGCAGCACCTCGAGGGCCCGCTGCTCCAGCGAGGTGTCGGGATGATGGGCGAGCAGGGCCGTGACCAGACCGGTGTCGCTCGTGGAGGCCGTCTCGAGGCTGCGGTTGAGCTCGAGCTCTCCGGGCAGGCCGGGGAGCTCGGAGACCATGGCCCGCAGCTCGTGGGTGTTGATCAGGTTGCCGTTGTGGCCGAGCGCGATCGAGCCGTCGTCGGTCGGGCGGAAGGTCGGCTGGGCGTTCTGCCAGGTGCTCGCGCCGGTGGTGGAGTAGCGCGCGTGGCCGATCGCGAGGTGGCCCTTGAGCGACTCGAGCGTGGAGTCGTCGAAGACCTGCGAGACCAGACCCATGTCCTTGTAGACCAGGATCTGGCGGCCGTTGCTGACCGCGATCCCGGCCGACTCCTGGCCGCGGTGCTGGAGCGCGTAGAGGCCGAAGTAGCAGAGCTTGGAGACCTCTTCGCCGGGGGCCCAGACCCCGAACACACCGCAGGCGTCCTGGGGACCCTGGTCCAGCGGGTCGAGCGCTGCGGTGAGCCGACCGTCGCCGCCCCGGCGGCTGGTGGGTGGGGTCACGTGGCGAGTCTAGGTGAGGGGGCCATCCGGTCCGGCATCGGCGCACGGCGACGCCGTGTCCGATTTCCGCCGGAACCTCGGCGTTCCGTCGGGGATCGTTGAGGCATGACGACGACCACCCAGACCCAGCAGACCCTGACCGTGCACGCGATCGACCCGGCTCGGCTGGACGCCGTACGGAAGGCCGGTGTCGACGACTTCGGCAACCCGTTCTCGGCGTACGACGCGACCGGCGACGGCGAACCGTTGCGCTGCTGCCTGCGCTTCGCGCGTCCCGGAGAGCAGATCGCCCTCATCTCCTGGGCGCCATTCACCGCGGTGTCGCCGTGGCGGGAGGTCGGGCCGGTCTACGTGCACGCCGGCCGCTGCGAGGGGTACGCCGGATCGGCGCTGCCGCCCGAGCTCGACCACGGGCCGCGGGTGCTGCGGACCTACCGCGCCGACGGGATCGATGGACTACGACCACAACACGCTGGCCGATGACGAGGACCTGGCCCCGGCGATCGACGGGTCTGCTCACGCAGCCCGGCGTCGCGACCGTGCACGTGCGGACCGTGCTGCCGCAGTGCTTCCTGTACGCCGTGACCCGCTGACCTCTCAGCGTGCCCCGAGCTTGTCGAGCAGCAGGGCCTCCGCGAGCACCACGCGCTCGAACTCCGCGAGGTGGAGGCCCTCGTTCGCACCGTGGGCCCGGGTGTCGGGGTCCTCGACCCCGGTCACGAGCACACTCGCCTCGGGGAAGGCGTCGAGGAACTCCGCGATGAAGGGGATCGAGCCGCCGACGCCCATGTCGATGGGCTCGCGTGCCGTCCCAGGCCTCGGTGAACGCCGCGCGCGCCGCGTCGTACGCCGGGCCGGTGGCGTCGATCGCGGTCGGCTCGCCGAAGTCGACCGGCGTGACCGTGAGCTCGGCGCCCCATGCGACGTGGGACTCCAGGTGGCGCTGGAGGCAGTCCCGGGCGTTGGCGACGGTGTCGCCCGGCGCGATCCGGAGGCTGAGCCGCGCGCGGGCGGCGGGCACGAGGGTGTTGCTGGAGCCCGAGACCTTGGGGGCGTCGAGGCCGATGATCGACAGCGACGGCTTCGTCCAGAGACGCTCGACGCTGGAGCCGCTGCCGATCCAGTCGAGGCTCGCGACGGCCCCGGACTCGGCGCGCAACCGCTCCTCGGGGTAGTCGACGTCGGCCGCGGGTCCGGAGACCAGGCCGTCGACGATCACGTTGCCGGCGTCGTCGTACAGGCTCGCGATCAGGCGGCTGAGGGTCATCAGGGCGTCGGGCACGAGGCCGCCCCACATGCCGGAGTGGACGGCGTGGGTGAGGGTGCGGACCTCGACGTCGAAGCGGACCAGGCCGCGCAGGCTGGTGGTGAGGGCGGGGACGCCGATGTCCCAGTTGCCGCTGTCGGCGATCACGATCACGTCGGCGCGCAGCTCCTCGAGGTGCTGCTTGAGCAGCGCTGGGAGGCTGTCGGAGCCGACCTCCTCCTCGCCCTCCACGAACATCACGACGTTGACCGGCAAGTCGTCGCCGTGGACGCGGAGCGCACCGAGGTGGGCGGCGATACCGGCCTTGTCGTCGGCGGCACCGCGGGCGTAGAGCCGTCCGTCGCGCTCGGTCGGCTCGAACGGCGGGGAGTCCCAGTCGGCGTGGTCGTTCTCCGGCTGTACGTCGTGATGGGCGTAGAGCAGGACCGTCGGCGCGCCGTCGCGGGTCGCACTCTTGTGCGCGATGACGGCCGGGCGACCACCGTCGGCGCTGGTGATCTGGACGTCGAACCCCTCGGCGGCGAACAGGTCACGGACCGCTTCGGCGCTGCGCTGCACCTCCCCCGCACGCTCGGGGTCGGCGCTGACCGACTCGATCCGGACCAGCGCCTCGAGGTCACGTCGTACGCCGGGAAGTACGTCGTGCACCCGGGCCCTGAGGTCGGTGGTCAGGTCGTCATCGCTCATGCCCACCAACCTATCGACCGGGACGGTCCGATCACCCAGCGGGAATTGTCTGACAATCATTTGGCTTCCTGGGTGCTGGTGCGAGACGATGGGAGCACGTCGCCTGCCGCGATCCCGACGTCCCGAAAGCAGCCCCATGAACCACACCACGCCCGGAACCGCCCACCACATCGAGCTCACCGAGACCTACGCCGCGCACAACTACCATCCGCTCCACGTCGTGGTCGCATCGGGCGAGGGCGCCTGGGTCACCGACGTCGACGGCAGGCGCTACCTCGACTGCCTCGCCGGCTACTCCGCGCTCAACTTCGGGCACGGCCACCCGCGCCTCGTCGAGGTCGCACGCGAGCAGATCGGTCGCCTGACGCTGACCAGCCGGGCCTTCTACAACGACCAGCTCGGGCCGTTCTCCGAGGCGCTGGCCGATCTCACCGGCAAGGAGATGATCCTGCCGATGAACTCCGGGGCCGAGGCCGTGGAGACCGCGATCAAGGTGAGCCGCAAGTGGGGCTACCAGGTCAAGGGCGTGCCGGACCACAAGGCCACGATCGTGGCGATGGAGGGCAACTTCCACGGGCGCACCACGACGATCGTCTCGTTCTCGACGGACGCCGACGCGACGCACGACTATGCGCCGTACACCCCCGGCTTCCGGCTCGTGCCCTACGGCGACTACGACGCGCTCGCTGCAGCGATCGACGAGACCACCGTGGCCGTGCTCCTCGAGCCGGTGCAGGGCGAGGCCGGCGTCATCATTCCTCCCGAGGGCTACCTCCAGGGCGTGCGCACCCTCTGCCGCGAGCAGCAGGTGCTGATGGTCGCCGACGAGATCCAGTCGGGCCTGGCCCGCACCGGCCGCACCTTCGCGTGCGACCACGAGGGCGTCGTACCCGACATGTACATCCTCGGCAAGGCGCTCGGCGGCGGGCTCTACCCCGTGTCTGCCGTGGCCGCGGACCGCGACGTGCTCGGCGTGATCACGCCCGGGACCCACGGCTCGACCTTCGGCGGCAACCCCCTCGCCGCCGCCATCGGCCGTGAGGTCGTGGCGATGCTGGAGACCGGCGAGTTCCAGGAGCGCGCCGCCAAGCTCGGCGAGCAGCTGTACGTCGGCCTGTCCGACCTGGTCGGGCACGGCATCGACGCCGTCCGCGCCCGCGGGCTGTGGGCCGGCATCGACATCGCGCCGGACAAGATGACCGGTCGCGACTTCACCGAGTCACTGCTCGCCAAGGGGATCCTGGCCAAGGAGGCGCACGGCCAGACCGTTCGACTCGCCCCGCCGATCGTGGCCAGCGAAGCCGACATCGACCTCCTCGTCGACTCCTTCCGCGAGGTCATCAGCGCCTGACCCCTCGCCGAGTCGTCACCTGCCGACTCGGCGTGATCTGGCTGCCTGTTTGCGCCGACTCGGCGAGATTTCGTTGTCTCTTCGCGCCGAGTCAGCGGACCACGTTGCGGAGCGGGCGGTCGTCGCGGAGCCGTTCGAGCTGGTCACGCACCAGGGCGGCGATCCGCGGGAGCATCGCCGTGGTGCCGCCGGCGATGTGGGGCGTGACGAGCACCCCGGGAGCGGTCCAGAGGGGATGGGTCTCCGGCAGCGGCTCCGGGTCGGTGACGTCGAGTGCGAAGCGGAGCCGGCCGGCCTCGGCCAGCACCGCGTCCGTGTCGAGCAACGGGCCGCGCCCGACGTTGACCACGAGGGTGTCGTCGGACAAGCGGGCCAGGAACGCCGCGTCGACCACGTGCCGGGTGGCGTCGGTCAGCGGCAGGACCACCACCACGACGTGCTGGTCGGCCCAGTCCACGTCGTCGGCCGTGACGACCCGCCGCACGAGGTCGTCATCGCGGGCCGTCGACGCGACTCCGGTGACGACGGCCTTGCAGGCGACCATCCGCTCGGCGACAGCCCGCCCGATCGACCCGTAGCCCAGGATCGCGACCCGGCTGTCGGCCAGGCTGCGCCGCCGGGTGTCCTGCCGCCAGGTGCCGCTCTCGCGGACCGCGGTGTCGATGCCGCGCAGGGACGCGATGGTCAGCCCCAGCGCCAGCTCGGCGGTCGCGTCGTCGTGCACCCCGCGGGCGTTGGCCAGCAGGACGCCGTCCGGGGTCAGCTCGAGCATCCCGTCGTACCCCGCCGTCTGCAGCTGTACGACGCGCAGCCCCGGCAGGGCGTCGAGCATCGCCATCGCGGCGCGGCCGCGGCCGTAGTCCGGCACCACGAGGTCGGCGTCGTCGCGCAGCGGTGGCCCGTCGCCCGACCAGACCGCCAGCTCCACGCCGTCGACCGGACCGACCGCGTCGAGGAGCACCTGGCTGGGGAGCAGGGCGACGGTCACGAGGCCTCCAGGGGCAGCAGGGTCGACAGGTCCGCCCGCTCGCCACTCGCGCGGACGCGTCCGGAGGCCTCGGCCTCCGGCCAGGAGACCTCACCGGTCGCCAGCGCGATCCAGGTCTCGGCGTCCAGCTCGACGACCGCCGGCGGCGTACCGCGGGTGTGGCGCACGCCCGCGACCGCCTGGACGGCGGCGTAGGGCGGCACCCGGACCTCCACCGACGCACCCGGTGCGCGCTCGGACAGGAGTGCCAGGTAGTGCTTGACCAGCAGCCGCGTCTGCTGTCGATCGCGCGGTGACGCCACGAGCGCGGCGCTCACCTCGGCGGCGGGCGCGGGCCGGAGACGAGCAGGCACGAGACCATCTCACCACGCGCGCGTCACTCGTCGACGGCTGGTCCGAGGTCGGGGTAGAGCTGCAGGATCTCCATGAACATGTAGGTCCTGCGCTCGGGATCGCGGCCTCGGGTCCGCGCGTTCCACCGGCGGCCGACCTCGACGAGCTCGGTCGCGAACTGCTTGGCCTCCTCCTCGGTGAGCCGCAGCGCCCCCTGGCTGAGGTGACCGTAGGAGTCCTCGTCGCGGGCACTGGCGTAGATCGCGTCCACGACGGCGTGGCTGAACCGTCGCGAGTTCTCGCTCCAGACGTCGACGGCCGCGGGCCCACCGGGCTCCTTGTCCATCAGCGAAAGATCGAGCTGGATCCCCGACTCGCTGACGACCTTCCAGACCCGGTCGCGGCGGTCGCGGGCCTCCTCGGGGGCCTCGACGACGAGGCCGTACTTGGCGAGCTGGCGGAGGTGGAAGCTGGCCTGGTTGGCCGGGATGTCGAGGTCGGCGGCCAGGTCGGCGGCACGCGACGGCCCGGCGGCGTTCAGCTCGTGGAGGATCCGCACGCGTACGGGGTGGGCGATGGCGCGCAGCACCCGCGGGTCGTGCGTCTTGTAGGCCTCGCCCTCGGTCACGTGGATGACCCTAGCAAATTCCGCACGTAGTATTGCGCAACTGTTATTGCGCAATATATGGTGCGGAACATGACCAGCTACCGGGAGCTTGCTCGCAACCGTGACTTCACCATCCTCTGGACCGGGGAGACCATCAGCGAGCTGGGCTCGACGATGTCACTCTTCGTCTTTCCCCTCATCGGGTACCACCTCACCGGCTCGACCTTCGTCTCGGCCCTGCTCGAGGCGGCGGGCTTGTTCGGCCTCTGCGCGATGCTGCTGCCGGCGGGCATCCTCGCCGACCGCTACGACCGCCGAGCGCTCATGCTCATGGCCAGCGCGAGCGGCGTCGTCCTCTACGGCAGTCTCGCGGTCGCGGGCTGGCTCGGTGCGCTCACCGTCCCCCACCTCGCCGTCGTCGCGCTGCTCACCGGCGTGGCCCAGGGCGTCTTCCAGCCGGCACAGATCGCCGCGATCCGCAGCGTCGTACGCGAGGACGACCTGGCCACGGCGTACAGCCAGGCCCAGGCACGCCAGCACATCGCCTCGCTGCTCGGCGGCCCGCTCGGCGGCCTGCTGTACGCCGTCCGCGCGTGGGCGCCGTTCCTGTTCGACGCACTGTCGTACGCCGTCTCCTGCTTCACGCTGAGCCGGCTCCGCACCGACCTGCGTCCGAAGCCGCGCTCCGGTGCCGCGGTCTCGCCGGTCGAGCAGGTCAAGGAGGGCTTCCGCTTCGTCTGGCACCAGCCCTTCTTCCGCACGCTGCTCGTGTGGTCGGGGACCAGCAACCTCCTGGTCAACGCCTGCTTCTTCGTGGTGACCATGCGCCTGATCCAGGAGGGGTACCCCGCGGCGCAGATCGGCCTCGTGTCGACCGCCGCCGGCATCGGCGGCATCCTCGGCGCGCTCGCTGCGCCGTCCATCATCGACCGCACCCGGACCGGCGTACTCACCGTTTCAGTCGCCTGGATGTGCGTGCTCCCGTTGCTACCCCTGGTGTGGTGGTCGACGCCGCTCGCGGCCTGCATCTCGGTCTTCCTGCTGCTGCTGCTCAACCCGGCCGGCAACGCCGGTATCGGCGCCTATCGCGCCGCCATGACCCCCGACCACCTGCAGGGCCGCGTCGGCTCGGCGACGTCCTTCGTCGGCATGGGCGTGATGCCGCTGGCGCCGCTCCTGGGTGGCTGGATGCTCGCCCACCTCGGCGGCGGCCGGGCCATCGCGCTGCTCGTCGTCGCGACCGCGTTCGGCGCACTGGTCCCCACCCTGAGCCGCACCATCCGCTCGGTGCCGCGGCCCGACCAGTGGCGCGCGGAGATCGAGTCGGACACCGTCTCGTCGGTCACCCCGCAGACCGCCTGAGGGGATCTTCGAGACCCCGTCAGTCCCAGCGGCCGGCGCGCCCCTGCTTTGTCTGCGAACGGCGCTTCTTCTCGTCGAGACGGCGCTGCTTGGCGGCCCGGCTGGGCTTGGTGGGACGGCGCTTGCGGGGCGGCGGGGCGGCGGCCTCGGTGAGGAGGACGGCCAGCCGGTCACGGGCGGCTCGGCGGTTGGCGAGCTGGGTGCGGTGCTCCGAGGCTGCGACCGTCACGACGCCGTCGACCAGCCGGCCCTCGAGGCGGGCCAGCATCCGGGTGCGGACCGTCTCCGGCAACGAGGGCGAGCGCGCGACGTCGTACGAGAGCTCCACGCGCGAGTCGGCGGTGTTCACTCCCTGACCACCGGGGCCGGAGGAGCGGGAGAAGCGCTCGGCCAGCTCGCGTTCGGGTACGACGACGGCTCGGCCGATGCGCAGGCCCTCAGAGTCCATCGAGGATCGCCAAGGTCTGTGTCCACACCGGCGACGAGGGCTCGATGACGACGAAGTGGTCGCCGTCGACCTCGGTGAGCCGCGCTTCCGCGCCCGCGGCCCGCGCAGCGGCGACGTAGTCCTGGGACTGGCTCACGGGGACGACGTCGTCGCCGCTGCCATGGATGCAGTGCACCGCTACGTCGAGCGGGAGCTGCGCGCGTGGGTCGAGCCGCGCGTCGTCGGGACCGGGTGCGTGACCGAGCAGCCCCAGGACCGCCCCGCTGCCGAGGTTCCGGTCGAACGCGGCCACCAGGTCGAGGACGCCCGCCTGCGACACCACCCCGGTCAGGTCGACCTTGGTCGGCCAGCGCGAGAAGCGGCCGCGTGAGGCGGCCCACGTCGCGAGGTGGCCGCCGGCGGAGTGGCCAAGACCGAGCACGCGGTCGAGCGGCAGATCCCGGCCGTGCAGCGCGTCGATCGCCGCGGCGACGTCGTCGAAGGTGGCCGGGTCGCCGCCGCCGTTCCCGACGCGCCGGTACTCGATGTTCCACGCCGCCCACCCGTGGTCGACGAGGCTCGCCGCGAGCGGCCGGCCGAGGGACACGTCGTACGCCGCCTTCCAGAACCCGCCGTGGATGACGACGACGACCCCCTTCGGCGGCCCGACGGGCAGCGTCAGCTCGCCGAACTGGGCCGGGTCGTCGCCGTACCTGATCTGCGCGGGTCCGGCGTACTGCTGCTCACGCGGCGAGTCTCGCAGCCGGACCTCGGTTTCATCATGTGAAGGTGTCGCAGCCGGACCACGGTTTCATCATGTGAAGGTGTCGAGCCTCCACGTCACACGGTGAGCTCACCATGTGACGTGCTTGTTCACCCACTTCACATGATGAAGCCGGGGCAGGCGGGAGATCAGCCGCCGAACGCGGCGGGGAGCGTGTCGCGCCAGGCGGCGCCCAGCTCGTCGAGCGGGATCTCGAAGCGGTCACTGACCACCAGAGCGGAGCCGCCGGTGCGACCGACCTCGCCGGCGGGTACGCCGAGGCTGGCGGCCATCGTCAGGAACGCCGCGAGCCGGTCGGCCGGGACCGTCACGATCGCGCGTGCCGCCGACTCGGAGAACAACCCGACGAACGGGTCGCCGAGCAGGGAGACGGTCGCGCCGACACCGTGGCGCAGGCACGACTCGACGAGGGCCTGCGCCAGGCCGCCCTCGGACATGTCGTGGGCGCTGGTGACGTAGCCGCCGCGGGCGGCCTCGACGAGCAGCCGACCCAGGTTGGCCTCGTCGCGCAGGTCGACGCGCGGCGGCAGGCCGCCGAGGTGGCCGTGCACGACGTGCGCCCACTCCGAGCCCGAGAGCTCCTCCCGGGTCTGGCCGAGATGGACGATGACCTCACCGTCAGCCGGGAAGCCCGCGGGGGTACGCCGGCGTACGTCGTCGACGACGCCGAGCACGGCCACGACCGGCGTCGGCAGGATCGCGGTGGTGCCGGTCTGGTTGTAGAGCGACACGTTGCCGCCGGTGACCGGGATGCCGAGCGCGGCGCACGCGTCCTTGAGACCGCGGCAGGCCTCGGCGAACTGCCACATCACGTCGGGGTCCTCCGGCGAGCCGAAGTTGAGGCAGTCGGAGATGGCCAGCGGGGTGGCACCGGAGCACGAGACGTTGCGATAGGCCTCCGCCAGCACGAGCTGCGCGCCGGCGTAGGGGTCGAGCTTCACGAAGCGCCCGTTGCCGTCGGTCGCCACAGCGACACCCAGGTGCGTGTCCTCGTCGACGCGCACCATGCCGGCGTCCGACGGCTGCGACAGCACCGTGTTGCCCTGGACGTAGCGGTCGTACTGGTCGGTGATCCACGACTTGTCGCAGAGGTTCGGCGAGGCGGCCAGGCGCAGCACCGTCTCGCGCAGCTCGTCGCCCGACTCGGGGCGGGGCAGCGTCTCGGCGGTGTCGGCCTGGAGCCCGTCCTGCCAGTCGGGGCGTGCGAAGGGGCGTTCGTACGTCGGGCCGTCGTGCGCGACCGACCGGGGCGGTACGTCGACGACGGTCTCGCCGTGCCAGTGGATCTCCAGGCGCTCGCCGTCGGTGACCTCGCCGATCACCACGGCCTCGACGTCCCACTTGGCGCAGATCGCGAGGAACCGGTCGACGTCGCCGGGCTCGACGACGGCCATCATCCGCTCCTGCGACTCGCTCATCAGGATCTCCTCCGGCGCCAGCGAGGAGTCGCGCAGCGGCACCAGGTCGAGCGAGACCCGCATGCCGCCGTCACCCGCGCTGGCGAGCTCGGAGGTCGCGCAGGACAGGCCGGCGCCGCCGAGGTCCTGGATCCCCGCGACCACGCCTGCGGCGAAGAGCTCGAGGGTGCACTCGATGAGGAGCTTCTCCATGAACGGGTCGCCGACCTGGACGCTCGGGCGCTTGGTCGGCCCGGAGTCGGTGAACGTCTCGGAGGCAAGGACGCTGACGCCGCCGATGCCGTCGCCACCCGTGCGCGCGCCGTAGAGGATCACCCTGTTGCCGGTGCCGGACGCCTTGGCGAGGTGCAGGTCCTCGTGCCGGAGGACGCCGACGCAGAGTGCGTTGACCAGCGGGTTGCCGGCGTACGTCGCGTCGAAGACCGCCTCGCCACCGATGTTGGGCAGGCCGAGGCAGTTGCCGTAGCCACCGACCCCGGCGACGATCCCCGGCAGCACCCGGTGGGTGTCGTCGGCGTCGAGCGGCCCGAAGCGCAGCGGGTCCATGACCGCGACCGGCCGGGCACCCATGGCCAGGATGTCGCGGACGATCCCGCCGACGCCCGTCGCGGCGCCCTGGTAGGGCTCGACGTACGACGGGTGGTTGTGCGACTCGATCTTGAACGTCACGGCGTAGCCCTGGCCGATGTCGAGGACGCCGGCGTTCTCGCCGATGCCGGCCAGCATCTTGCCGACCCCACCGGCCTCACCCGAGTAGGAGAGGGCCTCCTGGGCGAGCTCACCGAACTGCTTGAGGTGCACCTTGGACGACTTGTAGGAGCAGTGCTCGCTCCACATCACCGAGTACATCGCCAGCTCCGACGAGGTCGGACGGCGGCCGAGGATCTCGCGGATCCGGAGGTACTCGTCCTCCTTCAGCCCGAGCTCGGCCCAGGGCTGGTCACGGTCGGGGTCCGTGGCCGCGACGGCGACGGTGTCGAGGTTCTGCGGCACGGCCTCAATCTACCGGCGCCACGCCGTCTGACCTGGGCAGGCACGTCGGAGTGGACGCCGCGGACCGGCCAATGACTCGCAGCCCGCGTCGCGTCACCGGCTCAGGCCGTCGCCACCCCGGCGATCTGGGTGTTGAACGGCAGGAACGGTGACCGCAACCGGTAGGTCTCGAGATCGACGTGGTGGAAACCCGCCGCCCGGACCGCCGCGGCCAGGTCCCGTTCGCAGGAGCACCCCTCGAAGCACCACGCCCACGGACGGCGGACCGCGCGCTGCAGTCGCCGCAGCCGGGATCCGTCGGGGGCCGCGACGTGCTCCACGAACATGAAGCGGCCCCCCGGCCGCAACACTCGTCGTACCTCGGCGAGGGCCCGGGCGGGATCGGCCACGCTGCACAGCACCAGGCTGCTGAGCACGACCTCCGCGCTCGCATCGGGCAGCCGGGTCTGTTCCGCCGGTGCGTCCTGCACCTGTAGTCGTACACCGCTGCGCTGGGCGGCGCGGCGCAGCCGGCCGTGCATGGCGGAGTTGGGCTCCACCGCGATCAGGGTCGAGCCCGGCGCGAGGTAGCGCAGGTTGGCGCCGACCCCCGATCCGAGCTCGACCACGGTGTCCGGCAGGTCGGCGAAGAGCCGTCGCTTGTGTGGTCCGAGGAGTCGGTCGAACATTCCTCCGGCCAGCGAGAAGAAGGCAGCGTTGGCGGGTCCCCGGACGGGATGGGTCTGGAAGGCGAGGTCGGTCATGCCTGCACGGTGACCGAGGGACCTTTCAACTCACTGTCGTGTCGCGTGCGGCTCGTTCGCGTCGGGAAGACCCTCGCGGCACCACGACACGATCGCGTCGGCGACCAGGGCGGCATCACGTGCGGGAGGCAGGTGGTAGGCCCCCTCGAGCACCTGGAGCCGGGCATCGGGGATGCCGTCGGCGACGCGAGCGCCGCCGGCGATCGGCACGGCCGGGTCGTCGGCGTAGTGGAGGACCAGGGTCGGCTGACGCACCAGGTCCAGCCGGTCCGCCACGTCGGCGTCGTACATCTGCTCCAGGAACCCCGCCGCCACCTCAGCATCCGCAGCCTGCCGCTGGAACCGGGCGAAGACCTTCTCGTCGTAGCGGTCGGGCATGAGGAGGTTGGCCAGGACCCGCGACCCCACGCCCCAGCTGGAGCGGACGAGGTGGAGCATCGCTTCGCGGACGCCGGGGTTGCTGAAGAGCTCGGGGCCGTCGGCGTACCCACCGAGCAGGACCAGCCGCACGATGCGCGGGTCGCGTGCGGCCGCGGCGATCGCGATCGGGCTGGCGGCGCTGGACGCGAAGACCACGACCCGGTCCTCGTGGAGTGCGTCCAGCACCGCCAGCAACTCTGCGACGCTGGTGTCGAGGTCGAACGAACGGACCGTCCCGGGCGACAGGCCGGTGCCGTAGCGGTCGTAGGTGACCACGCGCAGGTCAGCGGCGAGCAGGGCCAGCACCCGACCGCGCGGATCCACCCCGGTGGTGAGCGCGTCGAGGCGAGACACCCAGCCGGGCACGAACACCAGCGTCTGTCCGGCGCCCGTCTCACCGAGCGTGACCGTCTCACCGGGCGCCCGGGTGAGCTGACGGCACACCAGCCGCAGCGAGGATCCGGCCACGGTCTGCTCGCCCTCGGGTCCCAGGTCGCCGGTCAGGATCCGCTGCTGCAGGACCTCGATGCGCTGCGACGGATCGAGTCCGGCCTCGCGGAGCCGGGACCTCAGATCAGCCACCTGCCCGAGGGCCTCCGCGGCGCGGCCGGTGCGTGCCAACGCGGTCGCGAGCGCCCCGACGGCGGTCTCACGCAAGGGGTCAGCAAGGACGAGAGCCTCGAGGTCGGGTACGGCGTCGCTGCACCGTCCCAGCTCGAGCAGCGCCTGGCCCCTCCGCTCGCGGGCCGTGAGCCGAAGCTCGGTGAGTCGGGCCGCCGCCGCGCGGACGCCCGGGAGGTCGTCGTACGGCGTGAAGGCCGGGCCGCGCCACAGGCGCTCGGCCCGGGCCAGCAGACCCTCCGCCCGGCCGGGCTCCACACCGGCGGCCGCCTCGACCAGCCGCTCGAAGGTAGCCGCGTCCAAGGCCTCGAGGGGTACGGCGAGCCGGTAGCCGCCCGGTCGGGTCTCGACGAGATCGGCGCCCAGCCGGGCCCGCAGGCGCGACACGAGGATCTGCGTCGCGTTGGCCGGGTTGCGCGGAGTGTGGCCGGGCCAGAGCTCGTCCGCGAGGCGGTCGACGGTCACGGTCGCACCCGGCTCGGCCGCAAGCAGTGCGACGAGGGCGCCCTGGAGCCCCGACACGTGCACGGAACGGCCGTCGACCAGGGCCTCGAGCGGCCCCAGCACACGCAGGCGCGGGTTGGCGGCGGGGCCCGGGCTGGTCACAACTCATCGTGGCCGAGGACCACGCCCGGAACAACCGGCTCGGTGTCGGCTCAGACGAGCATGCCGTCGGCGATGACCTCGAGCAGGGGGCGTACGGCGGCGTGGTCGAGGCTGGAGTTGTCGGCCACGGCGGCGACGCCACCGACCAGGCGGCACATCTGCACGGCCTCGACCTGGTCGCGGAGTGCGTGCTCGGCCTCGAGCCGCTCGACCACGCGTTCGGTGGCGGCGGTGAGGACCCGGCACTTGGTGACGATGGGCGACTTCTCGTCGCCCATCGCGCTGGTGATCTTGGCGGGACCGCCCTTGTGGAGGCTGATCAGCGCGACATAGGACTCGAACCACGACAGCAGCAGGTCGCGAGGCGGACCCTCGTGGGCGAGCACCTTGTCGGCGGACTCGTTCACCCGGTCGACCCAGCTCTGCATGATCGCGTCGAGGAGGACCTCGCGGCTCGGGAAGTGGCGGTAGAGAGTGCCGGCGCCGACCCCGGCTCGCTTGGCCACCTCGTCGAGCGAGGCGTCGTACCCCTGCTCGCGGAAGACCTCACGGGCGACCTCGATCAACCGCTCCCGGTTGCGCTGCGCATCGGCGCGCATGTCCCACCTCACTTGCCAAACGGAGACAGTCTCCGTATTGTGTTCTCCAAGCGGAGAACTTCTCCGCTACAGCGTACCTCGGCCCGAGGCTTCGGGCCAGAACAGGATCCATCTCGTGTCTTCCTCCGAGAACACCTCTCTCACCCACGACCTTCCCACCGAGCTCCCCGCCCACGCCGGCCGCGCTGCGACCGGGATCGCGATCGTGCTGGTGGCCCAGCTGATGCTGGTGCTGGACGCCACCGTCGTGAACGTCGCCCTCCCCCGGATCGACACCGACCTCGGCTTCGGGCCGGCGTCGCTGTCGTGGGTCCTCAACGCCTACACCCTCGCGTTCGGCGGACTGCTCCTGCTCGGCGGCCGGCTCGGCGACGTCCGGGGCCGGCTCCGGATGTTCGAGATCGGGCTGAGCATGTTCACCTTCTTCTCGCTGCTCGGCGGTCTCGCGCAGACCCCGACCCAGCTGGTCCTGGCGCGAGCCCTGCAGGGCGCCGGCGCCGCCCTGGCCGCTCCCAGCGTGCTGGCCCTGCTCACCACCAGCGCCCCCGACGAGGCCGCCCGGAACCGGGCCCTGGCCCTCTTCGGGGCCGTCTCCTCGGCCGGCGCCTCCATCGGCCTGCTCCTCGGCGGAGTCGTGACCGACCTGGGCTCGTGGCGCTGGACGCTGTGGATCAACGTCCCGATCGGCATCGCCGTGCTCGTCCTGGCTCGTCGCTTCGTCACCGAGACGCCGCGCCGCCCGGGCCGCTTCGACGTGGTCGGAGCGCTCACCGCGACCCTCGGTGCGGTCGCGATCGTCTGGTCGCTGATCGGTACGCCGGAGCACGGCTGGTTGTCCGTCCGCACCATCGCCGGCTTCACCGTCGGCGGTCTGCTCCTGCTGGTCCTCGCACGCACCGAGGGGCGTCACCCGCATCCGCTCGTGCAGCCGCACCTGGTCCGCAACCGTCGTCGGGTCGGCGCTCTCGCCGCGATGGCGCTGGTGATCGGGGCGAACTTCTCGATGTTCTTCCTGGTCGTCCAGTACGACGAGCGCGTGCTCGGCTTCGGCCCCTTCCAGACCGGCCTGGCGTTCCTGCCCTTCAGCCTCGGCGTGTTCGGGATGTCGCGGATCACCCCGCGGCTGATCTCGGTGCTCGGCGCCCGCACCATGGTGATGATCGGGACGTCGGCGCTGGTCGTCGGGTTCCTCTGGCTCAGCCAGCTCGGCACCTCCTCGACCTACCTCGGCTCGGTCTTCGGGCCGGTCCTGATCGCGGGCCTGTCGACCGGCTTCATCTTCATGCCGATCACGGCCACCGTGCTCGGTGGCGTGGAGCCCGAGCACGCCGGCTCCGCCTCCGGCCTGCTGCAGACCACGCAGCAGCTCGGCGGTGCCGTGGGGGTGGGCGCCATCGTCTCCGTCTACGCCGCGGGTGCTGTTCCCGGACAGTTCGTGCCGGGTGTCGAGCCGGCGTTCCTCACCTCGGCCGGCATTCGCCCTGGCGGCGTTCGTGGTCGCTGCGGTCGCGCTGCGGGCCCAGCGCCTGCCGGAGCCGGCCGCTCTCGAGATCGAGCCGGAGCTCGCCGAGGCCGCCTAGCCGGTGGGGTCGTTCGTCCGCCCGAGGTGCTGGTGGAGCACCACCCCGGGCGGACGACCCGTTCCCGGGACAACTACACAGAGGTAGTTCTGCCGAACTCCTGTGACAGATGTGACGGTTGTGTTTATGGTGTCGGGTCCCGTGGGCCTCGGTGACAGCCGAGCCCCACCACGGCACACAGACGACCGACCGGGAGACCCGATGTTGCTCCGCCCCCTGCTCGCGGCAGCCGCGCTGACCCTGGTCGGCAGCACCCTGGTCGCCGCGGTCGGCCCCGCCGGCCCAGCCGACTCGGTCACGGCCAACGTCGCCACTCCGGGCGCCTTCCACGGCTACGGCTTCGACCAGTGCCTGGCGCCGACGCAGAAGGCGATGAACGCGTGGCTGGGGAGGTCGCCGTACCTCGCGGTCGGCATCTACATCTCCGGCGCCTCCCGCGCGTGCAAGGTGCAGCCCAACCTGACGCCCACCTGGGTGTCCACCCAGCTGCAGAAGGGCTGGAAGCTCCTTCCGATCACGCTCGGACCGCAGGCGTCGTGCAACGCACGCTTCCCGCGCTACGGCAACGACGCCCGGATCAACCCCGACCCGGGCACGCACGGCCACTACGCCAAGGCGCGCGCACAGGGACTCGCCGAGGCCGACAAGACGGTGACAGCGGCCCGGGCGCTCGGCCTCTCGCCGGGCAGCACCATGTACTACGACCTCGAGGGCTTCGACGCCACCCGCACGCAGTGCCGTGATTCGGCACTGGCCTTCCTCAGCGCCTGGACTCGCGAGATCCACACCCTGAACTACCTCTCCGGGGTCTACTCCAGCGCCGGCTCGGGCATCAAGATGCTCGACCAGGCGCGCGTGAGCAACCCGACCGCGTACCACCTCCCCGACCAGATCTGGATCGCGCGGTGGGACGGGATGGCTAACACGTCCACGACGTACATCCGCGACGACGGCTGGCGGCCCGGCGGTCGGATGAAGCAGTACGTCGGCGGCCACGACGAGACGTGGGGCGGCGTCACGATCAACATCGATCGCGACTACCTGTCGCTGGGCTCCCCTCAGGCGCCGGCCGAGTCCCACTGCCACGGCGTCGCGGTGGACTTCCCCGACTACCCGCGGGTCACCGCGACCGCTGACCCGACGCTCATCAAGGCGATGCAGTGCCTGCTCAAGGAGCAGAAGGCGTACGCCGGTCGGCTCACCGGGACTCTGAACACCGCGACCCTCGCTGCGATCAGCGCCTGGCAGAAGGCCCACGGCCTGCACGTGGGGCCCTCCTGGAGCCGACGCGCGTGGATGTCGCTGCTCGCGACGGGCCAGCAGCCGGTGCTCAAGTTCGGCTCGACCGGCCCGTCGGTCCGCGACCTGCAGCGCACCCTCAACGCCGCGACGATGGGGACCGACCTGCCCGTGAACGGGCTCTTCGGTCCCCGCACCGACCTCGCTCTCCGCGCCTGGCAGATCGCCCTGAACCGCAACCCCTCCGGGGTCGCCACCCCCAGCCTCTGGGCGGCGCTCGCAAGCGGGCTGCGGGCGTAAAGGTCGGGGAGGTCGGCTCAGCGAGCGGCGAGCGTCGCGAGCCCCGCGAAGAAGCCGATCCCGTCGGTGCCCGCACCGGTGAGGCCCTCGACGGCGTGTTCGGGGTGGGGCATCAGGCCGACGACGTTGCCGTGCTCGTTGGTGATGCCGGCGATGTCGTGCAGCGAGCCGTTGGGGTTGTCGTCGAGGTAGCGCGCCACCACCCTGCCCTCGCCCTCGAGCCGCTCGAGGGTGGGCTCATCGGCCACGAAACCGCCCTCGCCGTTCTTGAGCACGATGGTCACCTCGGCGTTCTCGGCGTACGACCAGGTCCAGGGCGTGCGGTTGTTCTCGATCCGGAGCCGCTGGTCGCGACACACGAACTTCCGGTGGTCGTTGCGGATCAGGGCGCCGGGCAGCAGGTGGGACTCGCAGAGGATCTGGAAGCCGTTGCAGATGCCGAGCACCGGCATCCCCCGGCCGGCCCACGAGACCACCTCGGTCATCACGGGAGCGAACCGCGAGATCGCACCGCAGCGGAGGTAGTCGCCGTAGGAGAAGCCGCCAGGCAGGACGACCGCGTCGACGCCGCGCAGGTCGGCGTCGCCGTGCCAGAGCGCGACCGCCTCGCCGCCCGCGAGCCGGATGGCGCGCGCGGCGTCGGCGTCGTCGAGTGACCCGGGGAAGGTGACGACGCCGATCCTCATGCGGACGGCTCCTCTGCGACCGCGGGCGGTGGCGGCGTCTCGTCGGTGGCGCCGTCGACGGTGACCACGAAGTCCTCGATCACCGGGTTGGCGAGCAGCGTCTCGGCCATCCGTCGTACCTCCGCCAGCCGGTCGTCGTCGGCGTCCCCCTCGACCTCGACCTCGAACCGCTTGCCCTGACGCACGTCGACGACGCCGTGGAACCCGAGTCGCGGAAGCGCCCCGAGGACGGCCTTCCCCTGGGGGTCGAGGATCTCGCGCTTGGGCATCACGTCGACGACGTATCGGGCCACGGGTCGCGCCTTTCGCAACGGCGGTCGCGCACGAGCGCGCGGGTACGCCGTCAGTCTAGGGACGGCGGCGCCCGGGATCGTGCACCGCCACCACGCGGTCGTGCGGAAGGCTTCGGCACACTGGTGCCATGGCAACCAACAATCCCCTCGGCGGTCGTGGCGGGGGCCTCCAGGGCTCCCGGGTCCTCCAGCTCGAGTTCCCGCAGTCGCTGGCGGTCTACGACGACTACGCCGCCGCGCAGAAGGCCGTGGACTTCCTGTCCGACAAGGAGTTCCCGGTGCAGAACTGCATGATCGTCGGGACCGACCTCAAGCAGGTCGAGCGGATCACCGGCCGGCTCACGACGAACAAGGTGGCCCTCGGTGGCGCCCTGTCGGGCCTGTGGCTCGGCATCTTCATCGGCATCCTCTTCACGATCTTCGACAGCAACAGCGGGTTCATCACGATCGTCACGACCGCGCTCTTCGGCGTGATCTTCGGGATCGTGTGGGCCCTCGTGGGGTACGCCGCCACCCGCGGTCAGCGCGACTTCTCCTCGGTGAGGGTGGTCGTGGCGACCCGCTACGAGGTGCTCGTCGAGCACAAGCTGCTGGCGAAGGCCCAGGAGCTCCTGGCCCAGCTCCCCGGCGGTCGTCCCAACCCGTTCGCCTGAGCACCCGGCGACCCACCGACCCGGCCGGGTCCTCTTGTTCCGCGTTTCCCGAACGTCGGCTGCGTCAGACCGGGCTGTCCTGCTCGGTCAGTACGTCGGAGGCGCGGAGGAGGTCCTTGCGGACGGTCTCCGGCGCCCACCGGCCGCTCACGGCGGCGGCGAGGGCGAAGGGACCGTGGCCGATCAGCCTGCCCTCGGCCGTGACCCGCGTCCCTTGCCCGGTCTTCAGGAAGCGCAGGGTGAGGAGGCCGTCGACGCCGCGCCAGGTGCCGGTCTCGGCGATCACCCGGTACGGCGTCAGCTCGGTCAGCTCCATCCACGGCCTGATCCCGACCTTCGTGACGTCGCGCCACTGCTGTCCGGCGTGCGGCTCACCCTCGTCGACGTCGACCACGGAGCGCAGGGACGACTGCCAGAGCGGTCTGTTGCGCGGCTCGGCCAGGAAGTGGAAGAGATCGGCCGGCGGGTGTGGCAGGTCGATGGTGACCGTGAAGGTGGTCACGGCATCACCACGTCTCACCGGTCAGGGTCTCGAAGGCCTGCAGGTAGCGCGCGCGGGTCAGCTCCACGACCTCGTCGGGCAGCGGCGGCGGGGGCTCTCCGGACGCGCGGTCCCAGCCGGAGGCGGGCGAGAGGAGCCAGTTGCGCACGATCTGCTTGTCGTACGACGGTTGGGCGCGGCCGGGGTGCCAGTCGTCGGCCGGCCAGAAGCGCGACGAGTCGGGCGTCAGCACCTCGTCGGCGAGCACCGTCGTGCCGTCGGGTCGACGTCCGAACTCCAGCTTGGTGTCGGCCAGCATGATCCCGCGGTCGCGGGCGATGCCCTCGGCCCGCGCGTACACGGCCAGGGTGAGCATCCGCAGCTCGGCGGCCGTGTCGTCGCCCACCGTCTGCACCACCGCGTCGTACGAGACGTTCTCGTCGTGCTCGCCGAGGTCGGCCTTCGTGGCGGGGGTGAAGATCGGCTCGGGCAGCCGGCTGCCGTCCTCGAGCCCTGCGGGCAGCGCGATCCCGCAGACCTCGCCGGTGGCGCGGTAGTCGAGCAGGCCGGTCCCGGTCAGGTAGCCGCGCGCGACGCACTCCACCGGGACCATGTCGAGCCGTTCGCAGATGACCGCGCGGCCGCGCACCTCGGCCGGCACCTCGGTGGAGAGCACGTGGTGGGGCACCAGCGCCGCGAGCTGGTCGAACCACCACAGCGACATCCGGGTGAGGATCTCGCCCTTGTCGGGGATGGGGGTCTCGAGGATGAAGTCGAAGGCCGAGATCCGGTCGCTGGCGACCATCAGCAGGCGGCCGTCGGGGAGTTCGTAGAGGTCGCGGACCTTGCCGGAGTGGAGGTGTACGGCGTCGTCGATGGTGGGGGCGACGGCGGGGTGCGGCATGCAGCGAAGGTTACCGACCTCGGGGGTCTCGACTCTGCTCGACCACCGAAACCACGGCCGTCAGTACCTGATGTTGAACGACGCCGCTCCGGTCGGACGCGCGTCGGTCACCGCGACGTCACGGACCACGGCGGACGACGGGCCGCGGCGGCACCAGGCGACCATGGCCGCCACGGCCTCGTCGTCGCCCTCGAGATGGGCTGCCACCGACTCGTCGGGCTCGTTGCGCACCCATCCGCGGACGCCGAGCCGCTCGGCCTCCTGCACGGCGTACCACCGGAACGCGACGCCCTGCACGCGGCCGGTGACCTTGACCGTCACCGCCGTCGACATGCGGCAAGCCTAAGGAGTGCGGCACGCTCCGGCGACGATCATGAGCGCCATGTGGACCGACCTCACGCACCTGGACATCTCGGTGCTCGACAAGATCATCCGGACCGTCGTCGTCTACTGGGGGCTGATCGTCCTGCTCCGGCTCGCCGGCAAGCGCGACCTGGCGCAGCTCAACTCCTTCGACCTGATCGTGGTGCTGCTGCTGTCGAACGTGGTGCAGAACGCCATCATCGGGCCGGACAACTCGCTGCTCGGCGGGCTGATCGGGGCCACCGTCCTGATCGCGGCCAACGCGTTCCTGGTGCACGTCGTCCGCCCCTGGCGCGGCGCAGCGGCCCTGCTGGAGGGGACGACCACCGTGCTGGCGCGCTCGGGGCGATGGATCCCCGAGGCGCTGCGCCGTGAGGGTGTCCGGCAGAGCGACATGGAGGCCGCACTGCGCCGGCAGAACGCCTACAAGGTGGAGGACGTCGATCAGGTCAAGCTGGAGCCGGGCGGCACGATCGTCGTCGACCTCCGGCCCGACCTCGAGTCGGCGACCAAGGCCGACATCGAGCGGATCGAGGCCAAGCTGGACCGGCTGCTCGGCAGCTGATCCCCTGGTCGCGCCGGCGGCCGCCTTCTGGCCGGCCCGCGGGCTGATGTCGAAACCGCGCGATTGCGCCGGTTGGACAGCCCCCAGGATCGACCCGGCAGGACTCAGAGGATCGAGCCGGGGGTGTACGCCGCGGCGTCGGGGTGGCGGGCGACGACCTGCTCCACCCGGCGTACGACGGCGGCAGTCTGGGAGCGGGCCGCTCCGGTGAACTCGATCGGCTCGCGGACCAGTGCGTCGATGGCGGCCCGGTCGAGGCCGAGCCGCGGGTCGGCCGCGAGCCGGTCGAACAGGTCGTTGTCGGTGCGACCCTGGCGCATCTCGAGGGCGACCGCGACGGCGTGCTCCTTGATCGCCTCGTGTGCGGCCTCGCGACCGACGCCGGCGCGGACCGCGGCGATCAGCACCTTGGTGGTGGCCAGGAACGGCAGGTAGCGGTCGAGCTCGCGCTGGATGACAGCGGGGAAGGCCCCGAACTCGTCGAGCACGGTGAGGAAGGTCTGGAACAGCCCGTCGGCGGCGAAGAACGCGTCGGGCAGGGCCACCCGGCGTACGACGGAGCACGAGACGTCGCCCTCGTTCCACTGGTCACCGGCCAGCTCGCTCACCATCGAGAGGTGGCCGCGGAGTACGACGGCCAGGCCGTTGACGCGTTCGCAGGAGCGGGTGTTCATCTTGTGGGGCATCGCGCTGGAGCCGACCTGGCCCTCGGCGAACCCCTCGGTGACCAGCTCGAGGCCGGCCATCAGCCGGATGGTGGTGGCGAGGTTGGACGGCGCGGCGACCAGCTGCACCAACGCGGAGACGACGTCGAAGTCGAGCGAGCGCGGGTAGACCTGGCCGACGCTGTCGAGCACGCGCTCGAAGCCGAGGTGGCCCGCGACGCGCTGCTCGAGCTCGGCGAGCTTCTCCTCGTCGCCGTCGAGCAGGTCGAGCATGTCCTGAGAGGTGCCCATCGGGCCCTTGATCCCGCGCAAGGGATAGCGGGCGAGCAGCTCCTCGACGCGCTCGAGCCCGACCATCAGCTCGTCGGCGATGGTCGCGAAGCGCTTCCCCAGCGTGGTCGCCTGGGCGGCGACGTTGTGGGACCGACCGGCCATCACCGTCGTCTCGTGCTCGGCGGCGAGTCGGGCCAGCCGGGCCAGTGCGGCGACCGCGCGGTCGCGGACCAGCTCGAGCGACTGCCGCACCTGGAGCTGCTCGACGTTCTCGGTCAGGTCGCGGCTGGTCATCCCCTTGTGGATGTGCTCGTGCCCGGCCAGCGCCGCGAACTCCTCGATCCGCGCCTTCACGTCATGGCGGGTGACCCGCTCGCGGTCGGCGATCGAGGCGAGATCGACGTCGTCGACGACCTTCTCGTAGGCCTCGACGACACCATCGGGTACGTCGACGCCGAGGTCGCGCTGGGCCCGGAGCACCGCGATCCACAGCCGGCGCTCGAGGACGATCTTGTGCTCGGGCGACCAGATGGCGGCGAGGTCGGGCGCGGCGTACCGCGTCGCCAGGACGTTGGGGACGGTCACGGCCCCAGCGTAGTGAGCCCCGGCCTCAGGGCCGGTGGTGCTCGGCCAGCACGGGCGCGAGCACGTGGGTCGGCGCGCTGTGCCAGTCGCCCTCGAGGACGACGAACCGGCCGTCTGGCGCCGCCAGGGCCGCGCGCTCCTCGAGGGAACGGTCGCGGATCGCACGCCCGTCCCGCGGCATCGCGGCCAGCCGGGTCGACCCCGCCGGGAGCCACGCCACCAGGCCCCGCGCGTCGTCGCGCACGACTCGGAGCACATCGACGCTGACGCCGTAGTGCCACGAGACGACCCGTCCCGGGTCGAAGTACGGCGGAGCCGGCCGCAGCGCGCGGAGGCTGGGTCAGTCGCACCATGGTGCCGCCGCTGACGGTGACGGCCTCGTCCCGAGAGTCCTGGGTCATCGACCCGCAGCGATGTCGCGGCGCCATTGGGCGCCAGGGAAGGAGATCATCGCGACGCCCTCGTAGGCCCGAGCGCGGGCGTCGGCGATGTCGGCGCCGACCGCGGTGACGGCCAGCACCCGGCCGCCGGCGGTGACGAGATGGCCGTCGTCCGTTGCGGTGCCGGCATGGATCACGTGGACGTGAGGATCGTGGTCGAGGGTCTCGGTGCCGACGATGACGTCGCCCTTCGACGAGGACTCGGGGTAGCCCCTGGAGGCCATCACCACGGTGACGGCGGCGCCGGGCTTCCACGCCGGCGGTGGTACGTCGGCGAGGCGTGCCGGTCGCGGCCCCGAGCAGGAGCGGCGAGAGCGGGGAGTCGAGCAGCGCCAGGATCGGCTGCGTCTCGGGGTCGCCGAAGCGGGCGTTGAACTCCACGACCCGCACGCCGCGCGAGGTCAGCGCGAGCCCGGCGTAGAGCAGGCCCTGGAACGGCGTACCGCGTCGCGCCATCTCGTCGACCGTCGGCTGGAGCACCGTGCGGGTGATCTCGTCGACCAGGTCGGCGGGCGCCCACGGGCAGCGGTGTGTAGGCGCCCATGCCGCCGGTGTTGGGGCCCTCGTCGCCGTCGAAGATGCGCTTGAAGTCCTGGGCCGGCAGGAGCGGGTAGACCGTCGTGCCGTCGGCTCGTTCCAGCCGCACAGCGCGAACAGGCTGACCTCGGGTCCGTCGAGGTACTCCTCGACGATCACCTGGCCGCACGCAGCGGCGTGGTCGAGCGCCTGCTGCCGGTCGTCGGTGACGACCACGCCCTTGCCGGCGGCGAGTCCGTCGTCCTTCACGACGTACGGCGGGCCGAACTCGTCGAGCGCGGCCGCGACCTCCTCGGGCGTCGTACAGGCGTGCGCGGCGGCGGTCGGGACGCCGGCCGCGGCCATCACCTCCTTGGCGAACGCCTTGGACCCCTCGAGCCGCGCGGCCTCGCCGGACGGCCCGAAGCAGGGGATCGCCGACAGCCGTCACGGCGTCGGCGACGCCGGCCACCAGCGGCGCCTCGGGCCCGACGACGACGAGTCCCGCGCCGAGGTCGACGGCCAGCGCGGCGACGGCCGCGCCGTCCATCGGGTCGACGTCGTGGAGCGTCGCGAGCTCGCGCCATGCCGGGGTTGCCGGGTGCGGCGTGCACCTCGGTCACGGCCGGGTCGCGGGCGAGGGCGAGGACCAGCGCGTGCTCCCGGCCGCCGGTACCGATCACGAGGGCGTCTCATCGCCGCTCAGCCTAGTGGTGGATCCGTCGCGGCGGCGTCGACCCAGGTTCATCATGTGAAGCAGGTGAACCTCCGCTTCACATGGCGAGCTCACCGTGTGGAGCGGAGGTTCGACACCTTCACATGGTGGAGCTGTGACGAAGGCGCACCCACCGGATCGCGAGGCCGACGGCGAAGACGGCCAGGCCGGCGACGACCGCGCGCCAGGGCAGGGTGGCGACGAGGACCAGGCAGCCGGTGCAGCCGAGCAGCTGGAGCCAGCGCGGGAAGCGGCGGGCCGTGCGGCCCTGGCGTACGCCGACGCGTTGGCGACGAAGTAGTAGAGCAGCACCCCGAACGACGAGAAGCCGATCGCCCCGCGCAGGTCGGTGGTCAGCACCAGGACCACGACGACCGCCGCGACGCGTGAGCTCGGCGCGGTGCGGCACCCGGAAGCGCGGGTGGACGGCGTCCAGCCAGCCAGGCAGGTCGCGCTCGCGCGCCATCGCCAGCCCGGTCCGCCCGAGACCGGCGATCAGCGCGAGCAGCGCACCGGCCGACGCCAGGGCCGCACCGACCCGCACGACCCCGACCGCCCACGGGCCGCCACCGCGCGCACGGCGTCGGCGACCGGAGCGCTCGACGCGGCCGTGCCCGACGGCGCCGAGCACCGACAGCACGGCGACCGCCACGACGGCGTACACGACGACCGCGCCGGCCAGGGCCAGCACGATCGCGCGCGGGATCACCCGCTCGGGCTCGCGCACCTCCTCCCCGAGCGTGGCGATCCGGGCATAGCCGGCGAAGGCGAAGAACAGCAGGCCGGCCGACTGGAGCACGCCGTAGAGCCCGTGGTCGGGCGACGCCCAGCCGGACAGGCCGGAGGACGACCCAGCCCGAGAAGCAGGCGACGCGAGGCGACGACGAGGGAGACCAGCACGAGCGAGACGAGCACCCGGGTCAGCAGGGCGGTCCGGGTCACGCCGGCGCAGTTGACCAGCGCCAGCACGACCACGACCGCCGCGGCGACCGGCCGCTGCCAGCCGTCGGGCGCGACGTACGCCGCGAACGTCAGCGCCATCGCCGCGCAGCTCGCCGTCTTGCCGACCATGAAGCCCCAGCCGGCGAGGTAGCCCCACCAGTCGCCGAGCACCTCGCGGCCGTAGAGATAGGTGCCGCCGGCGCAGGGGTACGCCGCGGCGAGCTGCGCCGACGAGCCGTCGCGTTGCAGTAGGCCACGACGGCCGCCACCGCCAGACCGACGAGCAGGCCGGTGCCGGCGGCCCGCGCGGCCGGACCGTACGCCGCGAACACCCCCGCGCCGATCATCGAGCCGAGCCCGATGAACACGGCGTCGCCGAGCCCGAGCCGGCGGTCGAGGGCCTGCGGCGATCGTCACGGCGGCCATGCAACTACACCATCGCGTCGGCGATCCGACGCCCCGCCTCGGCGATCTGCTCATCGGTCGCCGCCGGGAGCACGTCCTCCCACGCCATCAGCAGGTCGGCCCGCTCATGTCGAGCCGGCCCAGCGGCCGCGGCACGAACCACACGTGGAAGTGCGCGCCGCCGTCTCCCCAGCGGTAGACGTGCACGCGGCCGACGTCGCCGAGCGCGAGCACAGCCCGCTCGACCCGGCCGCACACGCCGGCGAAGGTCGTCGCGACGTCGGCCGGCATGTCGGCGAAGGAGTCGAAGTGGGCGCGCGAGGCCAGCCACACCGACCCCGGCAGCCCGGTCTGGCCGGGGTTGTGGAGGGTCCAGGTCTCGTCGGACCAGATCTGGTTGCCGAGTCGGAGTCGGCGCTGCAGGGGAAGCAGGGCTCGCCGCCGGGCTCACCGCGGCGCGGCGGCTCGGGCACGACGAGGTCGGCGGGATCGATCAGGGTCAGGGGTTCGGCGTACGGAAGGGTCATGGGCCGCGAGCGTCGGCCGATCCGCGGGCCTGCTTGACCCGCGTTGCCCGGCCGCGATCAAGTCGCCGTCGACCTCAGCCGCGGCGACGCCCTGGCGTGCGCTTGACCGACTCGGCGTACGCCAGCGGGCGGTAGCGCAGGATCGGGTCGTCGGACAGCTCGAGGCCGTCGATGATCCGGGTCGGGTCGAAGACCACGACCTCGTCGCCCTGCTCGGGATCCGCGACCGGCGCAGTCACCGTGACCCGCCCGGCGACGAAGTCGCGGGGGTGGTCCCACACCGAGACCGCCGAGTGGGGGTCGTCGCCGGCGCCGGCGACCTGTACGTGGAGATCGAACTCGACCGGACCCCGCCCGAGCCGGGCGACGATCTCGTCGCGCAGGCGGTCGGGCCCGGAGAACGTCTCGTCGAGCCGGTCGGCCTCCGTGGCCACCGGGTGCATCTCGTAACGCACCCAGGTACGACGGTCGTCGGCGTCGCGCCACCCGTAGGCGTGGATCGGGAAGTAGGGGATCTCGGCGTAGCTGACCGGCGTCGGCAGGGCGTGTCGCCGCATCCCCTCCAGCAGCGGCACGATCGTGCGGGGGTGCCGGGCCATGAACAGGGCAGCTTCCACTGGTGGACGGCCGGCTCGGCCATCTGCACGAAGACCGCGGGGTCGTCGGTCGGGAACCGCGGCGACGTCTGGCAGAGCAGGTCGGTGTCGCCCGCGGCGGGCTGGAACTTCACCGCCATCCCGCGGATGTCCGGCTTGCCGTCGGGCCAGGCCGAGGTGCCCGCGCCGTTGGACCAGCGGACCAGCACCGGGGTCGCCGTGCCGTCGAGGTGCTGGGCGCGACACAGGGCCGTCGCCTCCGGCGTCGCGGTGAAGGTGCCCTCGTAGAAGGCGCCCTTGGCGTGCGCCGCCCGGTAGCCAGGGGGTGGCTCGAACGGTGCGCTCAACGTGTCGATGGCCTGCTTCGGCGTCAGCATGCGAGGAGCGTAGCGCCTCGGCTCAGCCGGGTACGACGAGCGTCTGCTCGCGGCCGGGGCCCACGCCGACGCCCCAGATCCGGCAGCCCGACATGCTCCTCGAGCGCGCGCACGTAGGCCTGCGCGTTGGCGGGCAGGTCGGTGAAGGACCGGCAGTCGGAGATGTCCTCCCACCAGCCGTCGAGGTACTCGTAGACCGGCCTGGCGTGGTGGAACTCGGTCTGCGTCATCGGCATCTCGTCGTGCCGCGTGCCGTCCACGTCGTACGCCACGCAGACCGGCACCCGCTCCCAGCTCGAGAGCACGTCGAGCTTGGTCAGGAAGAGGTCGGTCAGCCCGTTGACCCGGGTGGCGTAGCGGGCGATGACGGCGTCGTACCAGCCGCACCGGCGGTCGCGGCCGGTCGAGACGCCGACCTCGCCGCCGATCTTCCAGAGCTTCTCGCCGTCCTCGTCGAACAGCTCGGTCGGGAAGGGGCCGGACCCGACACGGGTCGTGTACGCCTTGATCACGCCGATCACCCGGTCGATCCGCGTCGGCCCGACGCCGGCGCCGGTGCAGACGCCGCCGGCCACCGGCGACGACGAGGTCACGAACGGGTAGGTGCCGTGGTCGACGTCGAGCATCGTCGCCTGGGCGCCCTCGAAGAGCACGGTCTCGCCCCGGTCGAGCGCCTGGTTGAGCAGCAGCGAGGTGTCGGCGACCATCGGCCGCAGCCGCTCGACGTACGCCAGGAGCTCCTCGACCACGGCGTCGATCTCGACCGCGCGACGGTTGTAGACCTTGGCGAGCAGCTGGTTCTTCACGTCGAGGCTCGCCTCGACCTTGTCGCGCAGGATCTTCTCGTCGAACAGGTCGGCGATCCGGATCCCGACGCGCGCGACCTTGTCGGAGTACGCCGGGCCGATGCCGCGGCCGGTCGTGCCGACCTTGTTCTTGCCGAGGAAGCGCTCGGTCACCTTGTCGATCGTCGTGTGGTACGACGCGATCACGTGGGCGTTGGCACTGACGACCAGGCGCGACACGTCGACGCCGCGCTCGGCCAGGGCGTCGACCTCGCGGAAGAGGGCCTCGGGCGAGACCACGACACCGTTGGCGATCACCGAGACGGTGCCGGGCGTGAGGATGCCGCTGGGCAGGAGGTGGGTCGCGAACTTCTCGCCGTTCACCACGATGGTGTGTCCGGCGTTGTGGCCACCCGAGGTGCGGACGACGTAGTCGATCGACTCGGTGGTGGCCAGCAGGTCGGTGGCCTTCCCCTTGCCCTCGTCGCCCCACTGGGCGCCGAGGACGACGATCGCGGGCATCGGACCTCCGCCGGCTCGAGAAACGTAGGGCCCCGCTCGCGCCATCAGCGCCGGCAGGGCCTCGTGCGGCAGCGACCCTACCCCACGGGATGACCTTGGTCGGTTCCCGCGTGGGCTAGGGTCCGGGCCGTGGACCCCCTGCTCGTGATCACCAACGACGAGGCGGGCACCTCGGACGACGAGGCCCTCGAGGCGGCCCTCGACATCCTCCGCGGCGCGTGCTCCGTCGAGGTCCAGTCGACCTCCACGCCCCGGGGAGCTGGACGGCGTCCTCCAGCGCGCGGCCTCGCGGCGGATCGTGGTCGCCGGCGGCGACGGCAGCCTGCACGCGGTCATCGCGGCCCTGTACCGCCGACACGACCTGAAGGACGCCGTGGTCGGGCTACTGCCCATGGGCACCGGCAACGACTTCGCTCGCACCCTCGAGATCCCGCTGGACCCCGCGGAGGCCGCCAAGGTGATCGTGTCGGGCGAGGTGCGCCCGATGGACCTGATCGTCGACGAGCTCGGCGAGATCGTGGTCAACAACGTGCACGTGGGCGCCGGCGCACAGGCCAGCCGCCGCGGCGCCCGTTGGAAGGAGCGCCTCGGCTCGGTCGGTGTCGGACAGGTGAACCTCGGCAGGCTCGGCTACCCGATCGGCGCCGTCCTCGCGGCGTTCCACCCGCCGAGCGTGCACATGCACGTCGAGGTGGACGGCGAGGTCGTCACCGACCTCGACCGGCCGGTGCTGATGGTCTCGGTCGGGAACGGCGCGAACGTCGGCGGTGGCACCGAGCTCACCCCGGAGGCCGATCCCGAGGACGGCAAGGTGGACGTGATGATCTCCCATGCCGTCGGCCCGGCCGCCAAGCTCGGCTACGCCCTGTCGCTGCGCCGCGGGGAGCACCACCACCGCGACGACGTGCAGTACCACCGGGGTACGCAGGTGACGATCTCCGGCGACGAGTTCTACATCTCGGCCGACGGTGAGATCTCGGGCCCCGAGCGGCAGCGCAGCTGGCGGGTCGAGCCTCAGGCGCTACTCGTTCATCCTGCCCCGCTGAGCCGTACCTCGGCCGAGCCGAGATCACGGTGTCATGACGGGTCGCCGTCCCCATGGCCGCGGCCGCCCCGCGCTTCGGGGACAGGTCTCTCCTCCGGTAGCGTTCGGGACTCACCGCTGACCCATCCAGGAGCCCCGAGCACTCATGGCCACGCAGGACCCCGTCGACTGGGTGACCCGCGCCGCGGACGACGCGATCCGCCACCACGAGCGCACCGGTGCCGCCGGGCCCGTGACCTGCTCGTCGGGCATCTCTCCCTCGGGTCCCGTCCACCTGGGCAACCTGCGCGAGTTCCTGATGCCGCACTTCGTCGCCGACGAGCTGGCGCGCCGCGGCGTGCCGGTCCGTCACCTGCACGTGTGGGACGACTACGACCGTTTCCGGAAGGTGCCGCACGGCGTCGACCCGTCGTACGTCGAGCACATCGGTCGCCCGTTGGTCGCCGTGCCTGACCCGTGGGGCTGTCACGACTCGTGGTCGACGCACTTCAAGGTGCCGGTGCTCGAGACCTTCGAGGCCCTGGGCGCGGAGGTGGAGACGATCTCGCAGGCTGAGCGCTATCGGTCCGGCGTCTACCGCGACGAGGTGCTGCGCGCCGTACGCCATCGTGCGGACATCGACGGCGTGCTGGCGAAGTACCGCACGAAGCGGCTCGAGCCCGCGACAGGGGCGGACGACGAGCACGCCCTCCAGGAAGCGGAGGCGATGGCCGACTCGGTCGCGAACGACGACCAGGGCGCCGACGAGCATGGCGTGGGCTACTTCCCGTTCAAGGCCTACTGCCGCGACTGCGGCCGCGACACGACCACCGTGACGGCGTACGACGACGACACCACCGACCTCGCCTACACCTGCTCGGTGTGCGACTACCACGGCACCACCAATCTCACGACGCAGAACGAGGGCAAGCTCGTCTGGAAGGCCGACTGGCCGATGCGGTGGGCGTTCGAGCACGTCGACTTCGAACCGGCCGGCATGGACCATGCGACGCCGGGATCGTCGTTCACCGTCGGCCACGAGCTGGTCGAGTCGGTGTGGGACTACCCGCGGCCGGCCTGGTTCGGGTATGGCTTCGTCGGCTTCGCCGGCGTGCAGAAGATGTCGTCGTCCGCCGGGGGCGCGCCCACTGCCCAGGATGCCCTGCGCGTGCTGGAGCCGGGCATCCTGCGCTGGCTCTACGTGCGGCGCCAGCCCAAGCAGACCTTCGACATCGACTTCGGCCAGGAGGTCGTGCGGCTGTACGACGAGTGGGACGCACTGGGCCGCAAGGCGACCACGAAGCGTGACACCCAGGTGCTCGCCTACGAGCGCGCGGCGGCGACCCAGTCCTACGGCCCGCTCCCGACCCCGCGGGTGGTGGTGCCGTTCCGGACGCTCGCGTCGGTGGCGGACGTGACTGCCGGGTCGGCGGAGCAGATCAGCCGGATCGTCGCCCACATGGGTCACGCGCACGACTCGGTCGACGACCTCGAGCCGCGGCTGTCGCGGGCGATGGCCTGGACCGAGGAGTTCGTCCCCGCCGCCGACCGGACGACGGTGCGCTCGGAGCCCGACGCGCCGGCGATCGAGGCGCTGTCGAGCCAGGAGCGCGAGTGGCTCGCGCTGCTGCTGCAGGGCCTGCAGGGCGACCTCGAGCTCGACTCGGTGACGTCCCTGGTCTACGGCGTGCCCAAGCTGGCGCGCGGGATGTCGCTCGACGACAAGCCCACCGACGAGGTGAAGGCGGACCAGAAGGAGTTCTTCCGGCTGCTGTACCACCTGCTGGTCGACGCCGACCGTGGTCCGAGGCTGCCGACGCTCATCGTGGCCCTCGGCGGCGACCGGGTGCGCACGCTCCTCGGCGGCTGACCCTCCCCCCACCCGGCCACTTGTAACGCGGAGTTACTAGCCCGCATGCGGCGTTGCAACGGCGCAGGCGTGGTGGTAACTCCGCGTTACAGCGGCTGCGCGCACCCGGCAAGCCCGGTCATCCACAGGCCGCCTGGGTCCCCGTTGAACCGGGCGGATCTCGGGGAACGCTCCGTCCATGGAGACCCGGGTACTGGCGGCGGTGGCAGCCGGCCACGGCCTCGTGACGGCAACCCAGCTGAGCATCCTCGGGTTCCATCCACGACGAGTCGCACGCTGGGTGCGGTCCGGCGAGCTCGTGTCCGTACGCCGCGGCGTCTACACGACTGCCCAGCTCTGGTCCGAGTGGGACGAGTTCCGGGCTCGACCGCTCGCCCGAGTACGAGCTGCGCACCTCACGCTCACCGTCCCCCACGTCTTCAGCCACGACTCGGCGGCGCTGCTGCTCGGCGTACCCCTGATCCGGCCGCAGGCGGCCGACGTCCACGTCACCCGGCCCCACGTGAACGGCTCGCGGATCCAGTACGGCGTGCGCCACCACGGTGCGACGTACCCGACCCGCGCCGTCGTCGAGGTCGACGGTCTCCCTGCGCTCGGCATCGCTCGCACCGTGGTCGACCTGGCACGGGCCCATGGCTACCGGGCCGGTCTGGTTGCCGCCGACGGCGCACTGCAGCTCGGCGTGCCCAGGGCCGAGCTCGCCGCGGCCTACGCCTCGATGAGGTCGTGGCCGGGCGTGACCTCGGCACGCTCCGCCGTCGACGATGCCGACCCGGGCGCCGAGAGCGTGGGCGAGACGCTGACCCGCGAGCTGGTCGCGGAGCTCGGTCTTGGGCCGATCGAGACCCAGTTCCCGGTCCTCGTCCGGGGCGGGCTGCACTGGTGCGACCTGCGGGTCGGCTGCCACCTGTTCGAGTTCGACGGGCGCCTCAAGTTCCGCTCGGTCGATCGCGGCGGGGTCGCGGACGACGGTGTCGAGCGCGCCCTCTGGGAAGAGCGGAAGCGCCAGCAGCAGGTCTGCGCCGAAGGTCTGGGCATGTCCCGGCTGACCTGGAACGACTTCTGGGGTGCGGCTCGCGAGCGCGCGAAGCACCGGCTGCTGGCGGAGTACGCCGTCACTGTTGCGCGCTTCGGGCCTTCGCTGCCCGGCCGTCTCGAGGAGTCGGCGCGCCGGTTCCGGGGTCGGCGATACCGCACACCTGCCTGAGTCCCACACCCCTTGTAACGCGGAGTTACCACCCCGCATGCGGTGTTGTAACGGCGCATGCGTGGCTGTAACTCCGCGTTACAAGGGGAGATTCAGCCGAGCAGCGCGTCGGCGGCGGTGGGGCTGGAGTCGCGCAGGAACGACGAGCAGCGGTCCCACTCGTCGGTCTCGCCGATGGCGCGGGCCGACAGGGCGAGGGCGGCGAGGCAGCGCAGGAAGCCCCGGTTCGGCTCGTGCTCCCACGGCACCGGGCCGTGGCCCTTCCAGCCGCTGCGGCGGAGGAGGTCGAGGCTGCGGTGGTAGCCCACGCGCGCGTAGGCGTAGACCGTCACGTCGTCCGCCCCCTGCTCGCGGGCCAGCTCGGCGAAGGCCGCCCAGGCGGCCGGCGACGCCGGGTGCCGACGTACGACGGCGGCGGGCGCCTCCCCGGCGTCCAGCTCGGCCGTTGCGGGGTCCACGGGCAGGTGGGTGGGTGGCGGACCGGCCATCAGGTCGACGGGACTCATGGGATCACCCTGCCAGACGGCCAAGGCCGGAAAACGGGTGGAATCAATGTCGGTGGACCGGTGTTGACTTACGTCATGGCCCAGCAGACCGTGACCCGCGCGCCCCTTCCCGAGGTACGGCCCTGGCCGGCCCTCTTCGCGCTGTGTCTCGGCTTCTTCATGATCCTGGTCGACACCACGATCGTGACCGTCGCGACGCCCGCGATCATCTCCGACCTCCACGCCGACGTGAACAGCGTCGTGTGGGTGACGAGCGCCTACCTCCTGGCGTACGCCGTTCCCCTGCTGATCACCGGTCGCCTCGGCGACCGCTACGGGCCGAAGAACATCTACCTGATCGGGCTGACCCTCTTCACGCTCGCCTCGTTGTGGTGCGGCCTGACGAGCAGCATCGAGATGCTCATCGCCGCCCGGGTCTTCCAGGGGCTCGGGGCCGCGCTGCTCACGCCTCAGACGATGGCCGTGATCACGCGGATCTTCCCCGCCGAGAAGCGCGGCCAGGCGATGGCCCTGTGGGGTGCGACCGCCGGTGTGGCCACCCTGGTCGGGCCGATCCTGGGCGGGATCCTGGTCGACGGGCTCGGCTGGCAGTGGATCTTCTTCATCAACATCCCCGTCGGCGTGGTCGGGTTCGTCCTGGCCGTTCGGCTGGTCCCCAGGCTCGAGACCCACAGCCACCAGTTCGACTGGCTCGGCGTCGCGCTCAGCGGCATCGGCATGTTCCTGCTGGTCTTCGGGATCCAGCAGGGCCACAAGTACCACTGGAACGCCTGGGTGATGACCTCGATCATCGGCGGTCTGGCGATCTTCGCGATCTTCATCTGGTGGCAGCGGGTCAACCGCAACGAGCCGCTGGTGCCCCTCAGCCTGTTCCACGACCGCAACTTCTCGATCTCGAACTTCGCGATCTCCACGATGTCGTTCACGGCTACGGCGATGGGCTTCCCGATCATGCTCTACGCCCAGCTGGTCCGGGGGTACTCCCCTCTGCAGTCCGCGCTGCTGTTCGCGCCGATGGCGGTGATGACGATCATCCTGGCCCCGATCGTGGGCCGCTTCACCGACAAGGTCCACCCGCGGATCCTCACCGGTGCGGGCTTCGCCGTGACCGCCGTCGCGATCTTCCTGATCTCGCGGTCCCTGACCGCCGACGGCGCCGTGTGGCACATCGTGGCCATGATGGGGCTGCTCGGCATCGGCATGGCCGGGATCTGGGCGCCGCTGGCGGCCACCGCGACGCGCAACCTGCCGATGCAGATGGCCGGCGCGGGAGCGGGCGTCTACAACGCCACGCGACAGGTGGGTGCCGTCCTGGGCTCAGCCGCGATCGCCGTCCTGCTCGACAGCCGGATCGCCGCCCACGGGCTCTCGGGCGGCGCCGAGCCGGAGGGCGCGCTCCAGCAGCTCCCGTCCGTCGTACGCGCGCCGTTCAGCGCGGCGATGTCCGACACGATGCTGCTCCCGACCGCCGTCCTGGTGCTCGGGCTCATCTCGGTGATGTTCTTCGAGCTCCCGCGCCACCTCGTGGCACGCAGGGCAGCGATCGAGGAGGCCGCCGCCGAGCAGCCCACCGCGACCGCGGTCGCCCTGGACTGACCCGACCGCACAACGTCATACCTTCCGAGCCCTAGATGGCTCGGACCGGATGACGTCGAGGCCGCCTCAGCCGATCGAGTGACCGGTGGCGTTGAGGTTGGCGCACGCCTCGACGACGCGGGCCGACATGCCGCCCTCGGCCGCCTTGCCCCAGGCGCGGGGGTCGTACTGCTTCTTGTTGCCGACCTCGCCGTCGATCTTGAGCACACCCTCGTAGTTGCGCAGCATGTGGTCGGCCACCGGCCGGGTGAAGGCGTACTGGGTGTCGGTGTCGACGTTCATCTTCACCACGCCGTAGGTCACGGCGGCCGCGATGTCCTCCTCCGAGGAGCCGGAGCCACCGTGGAAGACCAGGTCGAGCGGGCGTGAGCCCGGGCCGAAGCCGGCGTCCGTGCCGAACTTCTCGATGATCGCGTCCTGCGCCTTCTCGAGGATCTCCGGACGCAGCTTGACGTTGCCCGGCTTGTAGACGCCGTGCACGTTGCCGAACGTGAGGGCGGTCAGATAGCGGCCCTTGTCGCCCAACCCGAGCGCGGCGACCGTGTCGAGCGCGTCCTGGGGGGTGGTGTAGAGCTTCTCGTCGATGGCGCCCTCGACGCCGTCCTCCTCACCGCCGACCACGCCGATCTCGACCTCCAGGATGATGTGGGCCGCCGCGCACTTGGCGAGCAGCTCCTGGGCGATCGCGAGGTTCTCGTCGAGTGGTACGGCGGAGCCGTCCCACATGTGCGACTGGAACAGCGGGGCCTCACCACGCGCGACCCGCTCGGCACTGATGTCGAGCAGCGGCCGGACGAAGCCGTCGAGCTTGTCCTTGGGGCAGTGGTCGGTGTGCAGCGCGACGTGGATCGGGTAGCTCTTGGCCACCTCGACGGCGTACGCCGCGAACGCGACGGACCCGCTCACCATGTTCTTCACGGCCGGGCCGGAGAGGTACTCCGCACCGCCGGTCGAGATCTGGATGATCCCGTCGGACTCCGCGTCGGCGAACCCCTTGAGGGCCGCGTTGAGGGTCTGCGACGACGACACGTTGATCGCCGGGAACGCGAACCCCTTCTCCTTGGCGGTGTCGAGCATCTGCGCGTAGATCTCGGGTGTGGCGACGGGCATCGATGGCTCCTCATGGCCTGCGGGTTCCGGCGCGTCCACAGTAGTGGCAGCGCGGGTGACTCCTGATGGGCGGTTCGACCCGCAGATATCCGCCCGAATCCCACCGGACGGCGCGGTTGCCCCTAACATGCGTCCGTCACTAGGAGGACCACATGACGATTTCGGGACGCACCCGAGCCCTGGCCGCCCTCGGCGCGGCCGTTGCCCTGACCCTGACCGGCCCGGCGTACGCCGGCAGTACGACGAGCGCGAAGGCCACGGGCAAGCCCGTCGTCGGTGAGTGCCGCAGTCTCACCCTCGCCCAGGCATCCGCCAAGAGCGACACCTCGGCTCCGATCGACTGCGCGAAGCCACACAACAGCCGGGTGATCGCGGTGCGGAACCTGCCGCCAGGCACGACGTACGCCGACCTGGACACCAACGCGAAGCTCCTCCGAGCCGGCACGGACATCTGCTACCCGGCGTTCCGTACCGCTGTCGGCGGGACCGACCGGGTCATCGACCGGACGGCGTACACGTTCCTGTTCTTCAGGCCGACCGCGCAGCAGGCCGCAGGTGGGGCACGTTGGCTGCGGTGCGACCTGGCGATCGTGCACGGCACCAAGTACGGCAACCTGCCGACCGACGCCGTGCCCGCGCTGAAGAGCAGCACGATCCCACGGAGCGCGAAGCGCTGCCTCGCCGGCACGAACCACGTCACCACGACGTGCACGGCCACCCACAACTACCGCGCCACGGGCTCCTTCACCGTCAGTCTCAAGACGTTCCCGGGCACCAAGCGGATCACCCAGATCGGCCGCAACCGCTGCCCTGCACTGGTGTCCACGGACCGGAACTTCCTGTTCTCGTGGAAGCCCAAGCCGATCTACAACGGCCAGCACGACCGCACGGTCGTCTGCTACAGCCACACCTCGAGCTGAGTCAGCCCCGCCACACGCCGTCGCCGAGGTCGGCATGCGCACGGATCCAGGTGTGCATGGCGATCGCGGCGGCGGCCGAGGCGTTGATGGAGCGGGTCGACCCGAACTGCGCGATCGAGAACGTCCCGTCGCAGACCGTCCGCGCGCTCGGCGACAGCCCCGGGCCCTCCTGGCCGAACAGGAAGCACACCTGCCGGGGCACCTCCATCGTCTCGAGATGCGCTGACCCGGGCAGGTTGTCGATGCCGAGGAGCGGGACCCCGCGCTCCCCGAGGTACGACGCGAGGTCGGCCGCCGTGGCGTGGTGGCGGAGGTGCTGGTAGCGGTCGGTGACCATCGCGCCGCGACGGTTCCACCGCCGGTTGCCGACGATGTGCACCTCCGCGGCCAGGAACGCGTTGGCGGTGCGGACCACGGTCCCGATGTTGAAGTCGTGCTGCCAGTTCTCGATCGCGACATGGAAGTCGTGCCGGTGCAGGTCGAGATCGGCGACGATCGCCTCGAGCCGCCAGTAGCGGTAGCGGTCGACCACGTTGCGGCGGTCGCCCTCGGCGAGCAACCTCTCGTCGTACTCCTCACCGGCGGGCCACTCGCCCGGCCACGGTCCGACGCCGACCTCGGCCGGGCCGTGGGGCATCGGGTCGTACGGCGCGCGCTCCTCGCCCGTCATCAGAACGCGGCGACCGAGCCCGGAGCCCGCTGGGGTCGGGTCAGCGTCCGCACCAGGGCGGTCGCCCCGTGGCGGCGTACGGCCAGCTCGGTGAGGAGGCCGAGGACCGGCGAGACCACCGCGTCAGGGAACTCCGGCGTCTCGAGACCGACACTGGCGGCCAGGTCGTCGGAGTGGACGGTGGTCTCCATCAGCCGCGTCACCAGGAAGTCGTGGGCGGTGACGGCCCAGCCCTGCCAGGGGATGAGCACCGGATCGTCGGACGCGACGCCGTCGAGCACGCCGGGCAGCTCGGAGAGCCGGAGGTCGAGCAGGGCGGCCAGTGCCTCAGGACCCTCCGCGGCCTGACGGTCGCTCCCCTCGCGGATCCCCACATTGGCCTCGTCGCCGAGGCCGCTGTTCGCCCAGGCGGCGCGTGCGTAGTGCTCGGACAATGGGATCGGCGCCAGCTCGGAGCGGCCCGTCCGGAGGAGGCCCACAGCGAGGTCGGTCTGGCTGCCGAGGTGGCACGCCAGGCCACCGATGCTCAGCCCCGCGCAGGCGCTCTCCTCGCCCCACCGCGCGGAGACCTCGGGCCGGCGTACGAGGTCGCGCGCGATCCGGGCAGCGGCCAGGAACCCGTCGCGTTCGCTCTGCTCCATGGCCAGGACGCTAGCCGAGGGGCAACCCCGCCGGCAGCGCCGGCAGACACTCCCGTGCGGACAGGTAGCAATCAGATCCGGCTCTGTAGGCTCGCTGGGTGACCGGCCTGCAGACGATGCTCCTGGGGATCCCGTGGATGGACCCCAACTGGCTGCTCGACAACTTCCACACGGAGTTCGTCTGGGTCAGCCTGGTCATCGTCTTCATCGAGTGCGGGCTGCTGTTCCCGTTCCTGCCCGGCGACACCCTGCTGTTCGCGTTCGGACTCTTCCTCGCCACCGACCAGCTCAACCTCACCAACGGGCCCAACTTCGTCGACCTCCTCCTCGGCATCCTGGCGTTCGTGGTCGCGGCGTTCCTGGGCAACGTCGTCGGCTACGAGATCGGCCGAGCGGTCGGCGCCCCGGTGAGACGTCACGACGGACGGATCGTGAAGAAGGTCTACATCGACCAGACCGTCGAGTTCTTCGAGAAGCACGGCAGCCAGGCCCTCGTGATCGGCCGTTTCATCCCGTTCGTGCGCACCTACGTGACCCTCGTCGCCGGCGTGAGCGAGATGCCGCGGGTGAAGTTCTGGCTGTGGAGCCTGATCGGCGCCGCCCTGTGGGTCACGGTGATCATGTGCGCCGGCTACTTCCTGGGCAGCGCGTTCCCGGGGCTCGGCTCGAAGCTGGACCTGGTCATCCTCGGCCTGCTCGCGATCTCGGTCATCCCGGTCGCCTACGAGTGGTGGAAGCACCGCCGCCAGGAGGCGACCAGCTAGGCCACGTGCCCGTCAGCCGCGTACGGCGTCCAGGTCGGCCTTGGTGAGGACCGACCGGATCTCCAGCCCGACGTCGGCGAGCGGGTTGTCGTCGCCGGGTGACCGGTCGATGGCGCAGACCACCGTCTCGACGACCGCGCCCGCTTCGCGCAGGGCGTGCGTCGCGTCGCGGACCGCCCCGCCGGTGGTGATCACGTCCTCGATCAGCGTCACCCGGCGCCCGTCGACGGGCGGGCCCTCGGCGAGCTTGCAGGTGCCGTACGTCTTCGCCTGCTTGCGTACGAACAGCGCCGGTACCCGCGCCTGGGCGCTGACCACCGTGGCGATCGGGATCCCGCCCATCTCGAGGCCACCGAGGAGGTCGGTGTCGTCGGGCAGCAGCCGCACCATGGCCGCGGCGACCCGCGCCAGCAGGTCGGGATCGGTCTCGAAGAGGTACTTGTCGAAGTACTCGCTCGCCACCTGCCCGGATCGCAGTGTGAACTCGCCGGTCAGGCGGCAGCGCGCGTCGATGTCACGTGCCAGGGCTTGGTCAACCGAACGGGCCATGTGGCTTACTCTCCCAGCATGCGGATCCTGATCATCGGTGGCACCCACTTCGTCGGGCACGGCATGGCCCAGGCGGCGTTGGACGCCGGGCACGACGTCACCCTGCTCCATCGCAACCAGACCGACGAGCTCTCGGGTGCGACACATCTGCTGGCCGATCGCAACGGCGACCTGTCGGTGCTGGCCGGCCCGGCGTGGGACGCGACCATCGACGTCTGCGCCTACCTGCCGGGGCAGGTCCGTCACCTCCACGAGACGTTGGGCGACCGCGGCGGGCACCATGTCTTCGTCTCGACCGTGTCGGTCTACCAGGAGCCGCTCACGGCCGGCGCGGACGAGGACTCCCCACTCCTCGAGGAGGCGGCGGACGACGTCGACCAGGTCACGAACCAGACCTACGGCCCCCTCAAGGTGTCGTGCGAGACCGCCGTACGCGAGCTGTACGGCGACGCCGGCCTGGCGATCGTCCGCCCGACGTACGTCGTGGGCCCGCGAGACGCGACGGCCCGCTACCCCTACTGGGTGCTGCGCGCCGCACGCGGCGGTCAGATCCTGGTGCCCGGCCCCGCAGAGGCGCCGATGCAGTGCGTCGACGCCCGCGACATGGGTGCCTGGACGGTGCGTCTGGCCGAGGGTCGCGTCTCCGGAGCCTTCACCGCGGCCCGACCCGCGACGACGTTCGCGGCCATGGTGGAGGAGACGGTCGCCGCCCTCGACGGCGACGCCGACCTCGTCCACGTGGACGGCGACTGGCTGGTCGAGCACGGGGTGGACGGAGCCCAGCTGCCGCTGTGGTCCGAGGGGAGCCCCGAGCTCGCCCTCGCCATGGGCAATTCGCGTGCTGAGGCCACCGGGCTGACCCACCGTCCGTTCGCCGACATCGTGCGAGACACCCTGGCGTGGGCCGAGGCCCATCCCGACCAGGCCAGCAACGCCCACACCGGAATCTCGCCGGAACGCGAGCAGGAGCTCCTGGTCGCGTGGTCCGCGACCCAGGCATGAGCACCGCATGACCGTGCCGACCGCCCGCCGCCTCGACGGCATCCCGCCCACGATCTTCACGACCATGTCCGCGCTCGCGATCCGCACCGGCGCGGTCAACCTCGGCCAGGGCTTCCCCGACGCAGACGGTCCTGCGTCCGTGCTCGAGGCCGCCCGCGACGCCATCGCGTCGGGTGCCAACCAGTACGCACCGGGCACCGGCGTCGCCGGCCTGCGCCAGGCCATCGCCCGGCACCAGCAGCGCCACTACGGCCTCGCGCTCGACCCGGACACGCAGGTGCTGGTGACCACCGGGTGCACCGAGGCCATCGCCGCGGCCCTGCTCGGTCTCGTGAACCCCGGCGACGAGGTCGTGGTGCTCGAGCCGTACTACGACTCCTACGTCGCGATGATCCAGATGGCCGGAGGCATCCGCCGCCCCGTCACGCTGCGCGCGCCCGACTTCCGGCTCGACGTCGCCGAGCTGCGCGCGGCCGTCACCCCGCGCACCCGTTTCGTGCTGCTCAACTCCCCCCACAACCCGACCGGCACGGTGCTGACCCGCGACGAGCTGCAGGCGGTGGCCGACGTCGCCCTCGAGCACGACCTCGTCGTGATCACCGACGAGGTCTACGAGCACCTCACGTTCGGACGACCACGCGCACGTACCCCTCGCGACGCTGCCCGGCATGTTCGAGCGCACCCTGACGCTGTCGAGCGCGGGCAAGAGCTACAGCGTGACCGGCTGGAAGGTCGGCTGGGCGACCGGCCCGGCCGACCTCGTCGGCGCGGCCCTCGCCGCCAAGCAGTGGCTCACCTTCACCTCGGGTGCCCCGCTACAACCGGCGGTCACCCACGGGCTCGACCACGAACCGGACTGGCCCCGTGAGCTCGCGGCGAGCCTGGAGAAGCGCCGCGACCTCCTCTGCGACGGGCTGGCGTCGCTCGGACTCGACGTACGCCGTCCCGAAGGGACGTACTTCGCGCTCACCGACATCTCGTCACTGGGCTGGGCGGACGGCCTGGAGTTCTGCCTGGCCCTGCCGGAGCGGGCCGGTGTGGTCGCGATCCCGGCTCAGCCGTTCCACGACAGCCACGCGGGCGACCAGCTGGTGCGCTGGGCCTTCTGCAAGGAGGTCGACGTGATCGAGGAAGGCCTACGGCGGCTCGCGGCCGTGGACCTCACGCACTGATCAGTCGAACCAGGCCTTGACCTCGGGGCGCACCAGGCAACCGATCGTCACGGCCGCGGCCGCGAGGGGCACGACGACCACGAACGAGCCCAGGACACCGAGCAGGCAGAACACCGCCGCGCCGGCGGTCGAGACCAGCAGGCCGTACATCGCCAGGCGCTTGCGGCGGAACGCGAGCACGGCGAGGACCGAAGCGCCCACCGACCACAGCGTCAGGAGCGCGCAGGTGACGTAGCAGACCACCAGGATGAGGTGGTCGCTCACGCCCTGCGAGGCCAGGTCGGGGTTCTGCTCGTGCATCTTGTCGAGGATCACGCCGGGGTCCCGGGCCAGGAGCACGATCGAGGTGACCAGCACCGCCGCGGCGAGGCCGGTGAAGATCCAGGTGAGGACGCAGGCCCAGACCAGCGTCGCCGGCCTGGCGCGGGGTGCGGCGGCCACGGGATCGCCGTACCTCGAGGTCGGTGGTGGGGTCCAGCTGGCCGGCGCGAGGTCGGTCCGATCGGCCCCGGGCTGTGACGTCGCCTGTACGGACTGCGCCGGCCCGGGTCGGGCCGGCGGACCCGGGTCGTAGGGCGGCGGCCAGACGGGCCGGGTCGCGGGGTGGGTGGCGTGGGCCGTCTGCGCTCCGGCGGACGCGACGTTCTCGTCGAACCAGATCCGCGCCGGCCCCAGCCACAGGGTCCCGACCGCGGCCGCGACGGCCGACGAGACGTAGCCGCCGGTCGCGAGGCCGGCGATGAACAACGGCACCGCGAGCACCGTCAGCGCGCGCCGTGCGGTGCGGCTCCGCTGGAGGGTCTGGTATCCGAGGACCACCATCGCGGCGGCGCAGCCGGCCGCGATCATCGAGACGACCCGGATCACGGCCAGCAGGTCGTTGATCTGGATCCCGGCATCCTTGATCCGCTGATCGGCGAGAAGGGGCTGGAGAGCCTTGCGGGTGTCGATCGAGTGCAGTCCGGCGATCCGGTCCCACACCATCAGCACGACGAAGACCGAGCCGATCATGATCATCCAGGCGGCCACCGTCACCTGCGGGGGCCGGGCCGGGGTCTTCGACGGCTCGCTCACGCCCTCCATTGCACCACGCCGGACCAGCGCCGGGTGCATCAGCGGAGGCCGCGAGACCCGAGGTGTCGGCGATCCCCTGACATGGGCAGGATGGGTACATGAGCTACCAGGCAGCCGAGAACCGGTACGACGACACCGACTACCGCCACTGCGGACGCAGCGGCCTCCAGCTCCCGCCGCTGTCGCTGGGCCTGTGGCAGAACTTCGGCGACGACCGGCCGGAGGAGTCGCAGCGTGCCATCCTGCGACGCGCCTTCGACCGGGGCGTGACCCACTTCGACCTGGCCAACAACTACGGCCCGCCCTACGGCCGGGCGGAGGAGAACTTCGGGCGCTGGATGCGCGAGGACTTCGCGCCGTACCGCGACGAGCTGGTGATCTCGACCAAGGCGGGGTACGACATGTGGCCCGGCCCCTACGGCCAGGGCGGCGGCTCGCGGAAGTACGTCCTCGCCTCGCTCGACCAGTCGCTGGCGCGGATGGGGTTGGAGTACGTCGACATCTTCTACAGCCACCGGTTCGACCCGGACACCCCGCTCGAGGAGACGATCGGGGCGCTCGACACCGCGGTGCGCTCGGGCCGGGCGCTCTACGCCGGGATCTCGTCGTACTCGGCGGACAAGACCCGGGAGGCGGCCACGATCGCCCGCTCGCTCGGGACCCCGTTGCTCATCCACCAGCCGTCGTACTCGATGCTCAACCGCTGGATCGAGGGCGGCCTGCTCGACGAGATCGAGGGGCAGGGGATGGGGTGCATCGTGTTCACCGCGCTCGCCCAGGGACTGCTGACCGACCGCTACCTCGACGGGGTGCCCGGTGACTCCCGGGCCGCGCGCGACGACTCCACGATCGCGGGGCTCGACGACGACGTCATCGGCCGCGTGCGCTCGCTCAACGACATCGCCCAGCGCCGCGGCCAGAAGCTGGCCCAGCTCGCTCTCCAGTGGGCGCTGCGCGACCGCCGGGTCACCTCGGCGGTGATCGGGGCGTCAAGCGTCGAGCAGCTCGACACCAACCTCGACGCGCTCGACGCCACCCCCCTGACCGAAGACGAGCTGGCCGAGATCGACCGGTACGCCGTGGACTCCGGCGTCAACCTCTGGGCCGAGTCCGCCGAGGACTAGGAGCGAGCGCGGCGTACCGATCCCGTCGTCCCGCCCGTCGCCGAGTCGTCACGCGCCGACTCGGCGTGATCTGCATGCCCCTTTGCGCCGACTCGGCGTGATCTGCATGCCTCTTTGCGCCGACTCGGCGGTCAGACGGCGTCGAGGACGAGCTCGCCGTTGTCGACGTCGACGGTGACCTTGCCGCCGTCGCTGACCTCGCCGCCGATCAGCATCCGGGCGAGCCGGTCGCCGATGGCGCTCTGGATCAGCCTCCGCAGGGGCCGCGCGCCGTACGCCGGGTCGTAGCCGGTCTCCGCCAGCCAGGCGCGCGCGGCGTCGGTGACGTCGATGCTGATCCGGCGTACGGCGAGGCGCTTCTCGAGCAGTGACAGCTGCAGGTCGACGATGTGGGTCAGCTCGTCGGGCGTCAGCGCCTCGAAGACCACGATCTCGTCGAGCCGGTTGAGGAACTCGGGCTTGAAGCTCGCCCGGACCACCGACAGCACCGACTTCTTCTTCGCCTCCGGGTCGAGCGTCGGGTCGACCAGGAAGTTCGAACCGAGGTTGGAGGTCAGGATCAGCAGCGTGTTGCGGAAGTCGACCGTGCGGCCCTGGCCGTCGGTGAGGCGACCGTCGTCGAGCACCTGGAGCAGGATGTCGAACACCTCGGGATGCGCCTTCTCGACCTCGTCGAGGAGCACGACGGAGTACGGCCGTCGCCGCACCGCCTCGGTGAGCTGTCCGCCCTCGTCGTAGCCGACGTAGCCCGGAGGGGCGCCGACCAGCCGCGAGACCGAGTGCTTCTCGGAGTACTCGCTCATGTCGATGCGGACGATCGCCCGCTCGTCGTCGAAGAGGAACTCGGCCAGCGACTTGGCCAGCTCGGTCTTGCCGGTGCCGGTCGGACCGAGGAAGAGGAACGAGCCGGTCGGCCGGTTCGGGTCGGAGATGCCCGCCCGCGACCGCCGTACGGCGTCACTCACGGCGCGCACGGCGTCCGCCTGCCCGATCAGACGATGGCCGATCACCGACTCCATCTCCAGCAGCTTGGCGGTCTCGCCCTGCAGGAGCTTGCCGGTCGGGATCCCGGTCCAGGCCTCGACCACCTCGGCCACCTGCTCGGCGCCGACCTTCTCGCCGACGAGGGGCTCGGTGTCGTTGGCCTCGGCCATCTCGACGGCGGCCAGCTTCTTCTCCAGCTGGGGGATCGACTCGTAGCGGATCTTGGAGGCAGCCTCCAGATTGCCCTCGCGGAGCAGCTTGTCCGCCTCGATCCGCAGCTGGTCGAGGGCCCGACGGATCTCGCCCTCGCCCTCCAGCGAGGCCTTCTCGCGCTCCCAGCGCGCCTCGAGCCCGCGCAGCTGCTCCTCGTGGTCGGCCAGGTCGGCGCGCAGCTTCGCCAGTCGCTCGACCGACGCGGGGTCGGTCTCCTTGGCCAGCGCGAACTCCTCCATCTTCAGGCGGTCGACGTTACGGCGGAGCTGGTCGATCTCCTCCGGTGACGACTCGATCTCCATCCGCAGCCGCGAGGCGGCCTCGTCGATGAGGTCGATCGCCTTGTCGGGCAGCTGCCGCCCGGTGATGTAGCGGTCGCTCAACGTGGCCGCGGCGACGAGCGCGGCGTCGGTGATCCGGACGCCGTGATGCGCCTCGTACTTCTCCTGGATGCCCCGCAGGATCTGGATGGTGTCCTCGACGCTCGGCTCGCCGACGAAGACCTGCTGGAAGCGGCGCTCCAGCGCGGGGTCCTTCTCGATCCGCTCGCGGTACTCGTCGAGGGTGGTCGCGCCGATCATCCGCAGCTCGCCGCGGGCGAGCATCGGCTTGAGCATGTTGCCGGCGTCCATGGCCGAGTCGCCGCCGGCGCCCGCGCCGACCACGGTGTGCAGCTCGTCGATGAAGGTGATCACCTGTCCGCTGGAGTCCTTGATCTCCTCCAGCACGGCCTTCAGCCGCTCCTCGAACTCGCCGCGGTACTTCGCCCCGGCCACCATCGCGGCCAGGTCGAGGCTCAGCAGGCGCCGCCCCTTGAGGGAGTCGGGCACGTCGCCGGCGACGATCCGCTGGGCGAGGCCCTCCACGACGGCGGTCTTGCCGACGCCGGGCTCGCCGATCAGCACCGGGTTGTTCTTGGTACGCCGCGACAGCACCTGGATCACCCGGCGGATCTCGGAGTCGCGCCCGATCACCGGGTCGAGCTTTCCTTCCTCGGCTGCCTGCGGTGAGGTCGACGGAGTACTTCTCGAGGCTCTCGTACGTCGACTCCGCCTCCGGGCTGGTCACCCGCCGGTTCCCGCGGAGCGAGGTGAGGCCCTCGCGCAGCCCGTCCGCCGTCAGGCCGGCGTCGGTGAGCAGCGTCCGCGCCGCCGACTCGACGGTGGCCAGGCTGATCAGCAGGTGCTCGGTCGCGACGTAGTCGTCCTTCATCGACGCCGCGAGATCGAGCGCGCCCGCGAGCACCCGGGTCAACGCCGGAGACGCGGCCGGCTGCTGGACCGTGGCTCCGCTGGCCTTCGGCAACGCCTGGAGGCGCGCTCTCCGCCTGGGCGGCGAGCGCCGCGGCGTCGGCGCCCGCCTTGCCGACCAGCTGGCGCGCCGTACCGTCGGCATCACGGAGCAGCGCCGCGAGCAGGTGCGTCGGCTCGGTCTGGGTGTTGCCCGCGGTCGTCGCCGCGAGCTGGGCGGTCTCGATCGCCTCACGGCTGCGCGTGGTGAACTTCTCGGCCCCGAACTGGCTCATCTGTACGTCGGTCTCCTACGACTCGTGGCGGCGCGCCACCCAGTGTGGCCGCCTATCGGTACAACGAACCAGAAGTTGAGTCGATTCCCCTCAACTCTGACGAGTTTCCGCGCCTGCGAGGATGGCCCGGTGACCGTCCCGGAGACACCGTCGCTCGTCGCGGACTGCGAGCAGTGCTTCGCCCTGTGCTGCGTGCTCCTGCCGTTCAGCGCGGTGTCGGGCTTCGGCCTGGACAAGCCCGGCGGTACGCCGTGCCCCAACCTCGCCGACGACGACCGGTGCCGCATCCACGCCTCACTGCGGTCCGACGGCTGGGCCGGCTGCGTGACGTTCGACTGTTTCGGGGCCGGTCAGCAGGTCTCCCAGGTGACCTACGGCGGGGTGTCGTGGCGCGAGCAGGACAACCTCGGCGAGATGTCCGCCGTGCTCTCGGTGATGCGGGTGCTGCACGAGATGCTCGCGCACCTGAGCGAGGTCGGCCGCCGCAGCCCGGAGCCGACGGCCGCCGACCTCGCGTCCGAGATCAACCGGATGACCCGGGCCACCCCGAACGAGCTGCTCGACCTCGACCTCGACCACCTGCACGACCGCGTGGGCTCCGCCCTCGAGGCGGCCAGCGCCCGGCTCCGCAGCGGCGTCGATCTCCGGGGACGGGACCTGGCCGGGCGGGACCTCCGCGATCACGACCTGCGCGACGCGGACCTGCGGAGCACGGCGCTGATCCGCGCCGACCTACGCGACCTCGACCTGGGTCGAGCCGATCTGCTCGGCGCCGACCTGCGCGATGCCGACGTCCGCGGATCCCACCTCGCGGACGCCTTGTTCCTCAGCCAGAGCCAGGTCAACGCCACCCGTGGAGATGCCCGCACCACGCTTCCGGAGCGGCTGACACGGCCCGGTCACTGGGCGTCGTGACAACCCGTGTCGGCCTTGCAGTCGCGTGGCGCGCCAGAGCATCGTGGGTCCCGAGCACGTCCCTGACGAGCGAGCGCGGGGGCGATGACCCGAGGAGACAGCCATGTCCCATGCAGACACCCCCGCGGATCCGGTCGAGCCGACCGCGCCCACTGCCGACACCGCCGGGCGCGGCGGCGGCCGGGGGGTCCGGGCGATCGCCCTGGTCATGATCATCGCCGGCGCGATCTTCACCGTCGCCGGCGTCGTCGCCTACGTCGCCGTGCACCAGACCCTGGCCGACCAGAAGATCGTCGTCGCGGACGACGCCGACATGCTCGCAGGCAAGGACGTGGGTGGGCCGCTCACGGCGTACGCCCAGGCGATGGTGATCGGCAAGCACGCCAAGGAGATCGGGAAGGGGAAGACCTACGCCGAGCTCCCGCAGGACGACCCCAACCGCGACACGGTGATGACAGCGTCGTTCCTCCAGGCCAGCCTGTTCACGTCGGTCGTCGCCTTCGGGGTCGCCGCCATGGCTGCGGTGATCGGAATCCTGCTGATCCTGCTCGGGATCGCTCTCCGAAGGCTCACACCTCGGCGAGGGCCGGCTCACTGACCCCGGCTGCGCCGCCAGACGACGAGCGAGGCGCTGGGATCGGGCTGGCGCACCACCGGCAGCTTGTTGGGGTCGGTACGACGGGTGGTCATCGCCGCGCGGAGTGCGTCGCGGGTCGCGGCCACCTCCGCCGCGAGCTCGTCGTTGCGAGCACGAAGGGCCGTCACCTGGTTCTCCAGCTCGAGGATCCGGCGTACCCCCTCGATCCCGACCCCACCCGCGGTGAGGGACGCGATCTCACGGAGCAGCTCGATGTCGCGGTGGCTGTAGCGGCGACCACCGCCGCCGGTCCGGCCGGGCATGATCAGGCCCATCCGCTCGTACGCCCGCAGCGTCTGTGGGTGCAGCCCCGACAGCTCGGCCGCCACGCTGATCACGTAGACAGCGGCGTCCGGCGGCAGCTGGGCCCGGTCACGCCCGCTCATCACGACTTCTCGAACAGGTTGGAGCGCAGCGTGGTGTCCGCACCGGCCGCGCGGTAGGCAGCGAGAGACTCGCGGGCGGCGTCGTTGAGCCGCGCTGGCACCTGCACCTGGACGGTCGCGAGCAGGTCGCCCTTGGTGCCGTCCTTCTTCCGGGCACCGCGGCCGCGGACGCGGAAGGTGCGACCGTTCGGAGTGCCGGCCGGGATCTTGAGGGTCACCGCCGCTCCCTCGAGGGTCGGGACCTTGATCTCGGCTCCCAGGGCGACCTCGTCGAAGGACACGGGGACGTCGAGGGTCAGGTTGTCCCCGGTCCGCCCGAAGAGCCGGTGCGGCGTCACCCTGACGCTGACGAACAGGTCTCCGGGGGCGGCGCCGCTCTCACCCGCACCGCCCTTGCCGCGCAGCCGGATCCGCTGGCCGTCCTTCACGCCGGCGGGGATGCGGGCCTGGATCGTGCGGGCGGACGTGCCGCGGCCCGAGCCGTGGCAGGTCGGGCACGCCTCGTCGTACACCAGCTGCCGACCGTGGCAGCGGGGGCAGGTCTCGTTGATCGAGAACGCTCCCCCCATCGAGTTGACGACGAAGCCGGCGCCCTCGCACTCCGGGCAGATCTTCGGAGTCGTGCCGGGCTTGCCGCCGGTGCCGTGGCACTGCGGGCAGGCCGAGTCCGAGGTCAACCGGAGGCTGATCGTGACGCCCTCCATGGCGTCGGTGAAGCTGATCGTGGCGTTGGTCTCGACGTCGGCCCCTCTGACCGGGCGGGTGCGGGTCTGCTGGCGTCCGCCTCGCCCACCGAACAGGTCGCCGAACAGGTCGCCGAAACCGCCGCCGGCACCGCTGCGGTCGCGCAGCAGGTCGTTGATGTCGAAGCCGCCGCCCGCGCCGCCCCCGAAGCCTCCGCCGGCGTAGAGGTCGCGCACCTCGTCGTACTTCTTGCGCTTCTCCTCGTCGCCGACGACGTCGTACGCCTCGGCCACCGCCTTGAACTTCTCGTGCTTGGCGGTGTCACCGGGGTTGGAGTCGGGGTGGTTGGCACGCGCCAGCTTGCGGTAGGCCTTCTTGATCTCCGCCTGGGTCGCCTGCTTGGTCACGCCGAGCTCGGCGTAGAAGTCCTTGTTCGCCCAGTCGGTGCGGATGCCGTCGGTGCTCATGTCCCCTCCTCTCCGGTGTTGTCGTGTCTCGCTGTCGCCGCGGGTGGCGCGCTCAGGCGTCGGCCGGGTCGACCACGAGGACCTGGGCGACGCGTACGACGCGGTCGCCGAAGCGGTAGCCGGCCTTCGCCACCACCTTGGCCGTGGTCACCTCCACCTCGGGATCCTCCCCGATGTGGCTCAGCGCCTCGTGGATCTGCGGGTCGAACGCGTCGCCCGGCTGGCCGAACTTGACCAGCCCCGCCTGGGCGACGACGCGCTCGAGCTGGTCGGCGACGGCCTGGAAGCCGTCGTCGAGCTCGCCGTGCTCACGTGCCCGGTCGATGGTGTCGAGCACCTCGACGATCGGCGCCAGTGCGGCGTACGTCGCGTTCTCACGCACCAGCTCGCGGTCACGGTCGACGCGCCTCTTGTAGTTCAGGTACTCCGCCTGCAGGCGCTGCAGGTCGGCCGTGCGCTCGGCGAGCGCTTGCTGGATCTGCGCCACCGCCGGGTCGACGACGTCGTCCGCCAGGTCCTGCGGCTCGAGGGGTGCGCCCTCCTCGAGCATGTTGTCGACACCCGAGATGTCGTCGAGCAAGGCCTCGAACCCGGTCGGTTCCGCCGTGGTGGAGCCCGCCTCCGGGGGAGCCGTTGCGGGCTCCCCCTCGGGCTGCTTCTCGGTCACTTGGCTTCGCCCTCGCCGCCCTCGTCCCCCGCCTCGTCAGCAGGCTCGTCCACGATCTCGGCGTCGACGACGTCGTCGTCGGCCCCGCCGGTCGAGGTGTCGGACCCGCCGGCAGCGGCCTGCTCGGCCTCGGCGGCGGCGTACATCGCGGCGCCCATCTTCTGGCTGGACTCGCTCAGCTTCGTCACGCCCGTGTGGATCTCGTCCGAGCTCGCCTCGGCGTTCTCGAGGGTCGCCTTGAGGGCGTCGAGGTCGGTCCGGACCTCGGTCTTGACGTCGTCGGGGATCTTGTCGGCGTTGTCGGTCAGGAACTTCTCGGTGGTGTAGACCAGCGAGTCGGCCTGGTTCCGCGTCTCGACGGCCTCGCGCCGCGCGGCGTCCTCCGCGGCGTACTGCTCGGCCTCCTTGACCATCCGGTCGATGTCGTTCTTCGACAGCGCGCTGCCGCCGGAGATCGTCATCGACTGCTCGCGCCCGGACGCCTGGTCCTTGGCGGAGACGTGGACGATGCCGTTGGCGTCGATGTCGAAGGTCACCTCGATCTTCGGGATGCCCCGCGGCGCGGGCGGCAGACCGGTGAGCTCGAAGTTGCCGAGCGGCTGGTTCTGCGCCCACATCTGGCGCTCACCCTGCGCGACCTTGATCTCCACGCTCGGCTGGTTGTCGTCGGCCGTGGTGAAGATCTCCGACCGCTTCGTCGGGATCGTGGTGTTCCGCTCGATCAGGGAGGTCATCACGCCGCCCTTGGTCTCGATGCCGAGGCTCAGCGGCGTGACGTCGAGGAGCAGCACGTCCTTGACCTCGCCCTTGAGGACGCCGGCCTGGAGCGCCGCACCGACCGCGACGACCTCGTCGGGGTTGACGCCCTTGTTCGGCTCCTTGCCGCCGAGCAGCTGCGTGACGAGCTCGCTCACCGCCGGCATCCGGGTGGAGCCGCCGACGAGTACGACGTGGTCGATCTTGCTGACGTCGACGCCGCCGTCCTTCAGCACCGACTGGAACGGCGCCTTGGTGCGGTCGAGCAGGTCGGAGGTCATCTTCTGGAACTCCGCGCGGGTCAGCTTCTCCTCGAGGTGGAGCGGGCCGGACTCACCGTGGGTGATGTAGGGCAGGTGGACCGTGGTCTCGCTGGACGCCGAGAGCTCGATCTTCGCCTTCTCCGCGGCCTCCTGGAGGCGCTGCATGGCGATCTTGTCCTGAGCCAGGTCGACGCCGTTGTTGTCCTTGAACTTCTTGACCATCCACTCGACGACGCGGGTGTCCCAGTCGTCACCACCGAGGTGGTTGTCACCGCTGGTGGCCTTGACCTCGACCACGCCTTCGCCGATCTCCAGCAGGGACACGTCGAACGTGCCGCCGCCGAGGTCGAAGACGAGGATGGTCTGGTCGTCGCCCTTGTCGAGCCCGTAGGCCAGCGCGGCCGCGGTCGGCTCGTTGACGATCCGGCTCACGGTGAGGCCCGCGATCTCGCCGGCCTCCTTGGTGGCCTGGCGCTGTGCGTCGGAGAAGTACGCCGGCACGGTGATCACCGCGTCGGTCACCGTCTCACCGAGGTAGGCCTCGGCGTCGCGCTTGAGCTTCTGCAGCACGAAGGCGCTGATCTGCTGCGGGGTGAAGTCCTTGTCGTCGATCTTCTGGGACCAGTCGGTGCCCATGTGTCGCTTGACGGACCGGATGGTCCGGTCGACGTTGGTGACGGCCTGCCGCTTGGCGACCTCACCGACGAGGACCTCGCCGGACTTGGCGAACGCGACCACCGACGGGGTGGTGCGGGCACCTTCTGCGTTGGGGATGACGGTGGGTTCGCCACCTTCGAGGACGGCGACGACGCTGTTCGTCGTACCGAGGTCGATGCCGACGGCACGAGCCATGTTGGGTTACCTCCGGGTTGTCCGGCCGGGCGTTCCGGCCGAGTGGGTACTGGGGGATGCACGGGCCATCCTGCGTGCTGCGCACGGAGGAAGCAAACTCGTTGAGCCTGATCGACTCAACTTCGTTCGTCTGCTCCAACGAGGGCGGCGGCCTCCTTGTTCCCACATCCGCCGCCCGGTTCTTCCGGCTTCGGGCGGCGCGCCGATCACGGGTCTGCGGCGCTACCCGGGGCGTACGTTCGGGCCATGCACGACCGCCGGCACGAGATCGAGGCTCGGCTCGCCCGCGCGCTGGCCGAGCGGCTCCGACCGGCCATCCACACGCCCGTCGCACCGCTGAGGGTCGAGGTGTGGCACGTCCCTCCGGCCGAGGACGGCCATGCCGGCGAGCCGGTGCCGTTCGAGATCGCGAGGGCCGCGGCGTACCGACCCGCTTCCGTCGGCGAGCGTTGGGGGCCCGCCTGGGGCACGTCGTGGTTCCGGCTCACCGGGACGGTGCCCGACGAGCCCGGCAGCCTCGAGGCCGTGCTGGACCTGGGCTGGGCGCGTGCGGTGCCGGGCTTCCAGGCCGAGGGCCTCGCGCACGAGCCGGACGGACGCATCGTCAAGGGCCTCCACCCGCTCAACGACTGGCTCCCGACGACGGCCGGCACCCACGTCGAGTGGTACGTCGAGTCCGCGGCCAACCCGACGGTCCTCACCGGCTTCCGCCCGACCACCCTCGGCGACCGGCTCACCTCGGGTCCCGAGCCGCTCTACGCGCTCACCCGCGCGGACCTGTGCCGTCGGGAGACGGGCGTCGCCGAGCTGGTGGCCGATCTCGACGTCGCGGACGGCCTGCGCCGCAACCTCCCCGACGACCAGCGCGCCGCGGAGCTGTTGCGCGCGATCGAGCGCGCCCTCGACGTCCTCGACCTCTCGGACGTCGTGGGCTCGGCCCCGGCGGCCCGCGCCGAGCTCACGGGTGTGCTCTCCACGCCCGCCGCGCGAGGTGCACACACGATCTCGGCGGTGGGCCACGCACACATCGACTCCGCGTGGCTCTGGCCGGTCCGCGAGACGGTCCGCAAGGTCGCCCGCACCGTCGCCAACGTCGTACAGCTCATGGACACCGACGACTCGCTGGTCTACGCGATGTCGAGCGCCCAGCAGTGGGCCTGGCTGGAGTCGTCGTACCCCGAGCTGTTCACGCGCGTCCGCGCGTACGTCGACGAAGGGCGCTTCGTCCCGGTGGGCGGTATGTGGGTGGAGTCCGACACCAACCTGGTCGGCGGCGAGGCGATGGCCCGGCAGTTCGTGGTCGGGAAACGCTGGTTCACCGAGCACCTCGGCGTCGAGCCGCAGGAGGTGTGGCTGCCGGACTCGTTCGGCTACACCGCGGCGCTCCCCCAGATCGTCAGCCTGGCCGGGATGCGGTGGTTCCTGACCCAGAAGATCTCGTGGAACACGACCAACCCCTTCCCCCATCACACGTTCTGGTGGGAGGGCATCGACGGCACCCGCGTTTTCACCCACTTTCCCCCGGTGGACACCTACAACGCCGAGCTCACCGGTGACGAGCTCGCCCACTCCGCCGCGAACTTCCGTGACAAGGGCGTCGCGTCGCGGGCGCTGGCGCCGTTCGGGTACGGCGACGGTGGCGGCGGGCCGACCCGCGAGATGCTCGGCCGCGCACGGCGGACGGCCGACCTCGCAGGGTCGCCCCGGGTGCGCGTCGAGACGCCGGAGGCGTTCTTCACAGCCGCCGAGGAGGAGTACGCCGCCCAGGCGCCGGTGTGGACCGGGGAGCTCTACCTCGAGATCCACCGCGGCACCTACACCTCCCAGGCCGCGATGAAGGACGGCAACCGTCGGTGCGAGCACCTGCTGCGCGAGGCCGAGCTGTGGTCGGCGACCGCGGGCGTCCGCGGGCTCCTCGACTACCCCTACGACGAGCTGCGGGCTGCGTGGGAGACGGTGCTGCTGCACCAGTTCCACGACATCCTGCCCGGCTCGTCGATCGCGTGGGTGCACCGCGAGGCTCGCGCGACGTACGCCCGGGTGATGCAAGACCTCGAGTCGCTGATCGACCGCGCCCTGGACGCGCTCGCCGGACGACGGTGACGAGCCGATCGCCTTCAACGCGGCGCCGTTCGGCAGGATCGACGTCCCCGCACTCGCCGCCGCGACCCCCGCCGAGGGCCGGCTCGCCTCGACCACGCGCCCGACCGACGACGGCGGTGCCGTCCTCGAGAGCGACCTCTTCCGAGTCGCCGTCGACGCGACCGGGATCATCCGCTCCATCCGAGACCTCCGCCACGACCGCGAGGTGCTGCCACCCGGCGGTGCGGCCAACCTGCTCGAGCTCCACCCCGACCATCCGAACCGCTGGGACGCCTGGGACCTCGATGCGCACTACCGCCACCACGTCGTGGCGCTGACCGATGTCGACGGGCTCCGCGTGGACGGCGACGCGGTCGTCGTGAGTCGGTCGTTCGGGGCCTCGACGGTGGAGCAGCGGATCGCCCTGCACCTCGGCCGGATCGAGATCGACACCGAGGTCGACTGGCACGAGAGCGAGAAGGTCCTCAAGCTCGGCGTCGACTGCGACGTGCACGCCGACGAGGCGCGCTACGAGACGCAGTTCGGCCACGTGGTCCGCCCGACGCACGTCAACACCAGCTGGGACGCCGCCCGCTTCGAGGTCTGCGCCCACCGTTGGGTGCTGGTGACGGAGCAGGGGTACGGCGTGGCGCTCGCCAACCGCACGACGTACGGCCACGACGTGACGCGCCACCCACGGGCCGGCGGCGGGACCTACTCGCGGATCCGAGCCAGCCTGCTCCGCGCTCCGCGCTTCCCCGATCCCGACACGGACCAGGGTCGGCACGCGTTCCGCCACGCGATCGTGCCGGGCGCCCGGGTCGCCGACGCGGCGCGCGCCGGCTACGGCCTGAATCTCCCGCTACGACGCCGACGAGGGCGGGCGGTCGAGCCGCTCGTGCGCGTCGAGGGCGGCACTGCCTACGTGGAAGCCGTCAAGCTCGCCGAGGACGGCTCGGGTGACCTCGTCGTGCGGCTCTACGAGCCGCTCGGCGCACGCACCCGCGTGCGGGTGACCCCGACCTTCGAGACGAAGGGCCATGAGGTCGTCGACCTGCTGGAGCGACCGCTCGTGGGCGACGACCTGCACGGCGCGGAGGCTGTCGCTCCGGCCCTTCCAGATCGTCACCCTCCGGTTCCGTCGCTGACCGGACCGCAGCTACGTCGCCACGACACGACGACGACGCCGTGCAGGGCGCTACGGTTCGACTGTGGCGGCACACCGGGTCCTGATCTCGGCCCATCGCTGCGGCTTCACCGAGCTCGGCGAGGTCGGTGGGGCCGAGGACCCGTGGCCGGCATCGCCCACTCCGCTGCGGTCGGAGCCGACTACTGCGAGTTCGACGTACGCCGGTGCGCCGACGGCGTGTTCGTGATCGCGCACGACCCCGACCTCGGCGACGACCCGATCCGCACCCTCGACTGGCCGGCCGTGCACGACCGGGCGCCCGAGGTGCTCCGGCTCGACCAGCTGCTCGCGGCGCTGGCGGAGACCGACATGGGCGCGCACGTCGACGTGAAGTTCGAGACCTCGGGTCATGCGCGGCGCGAGGGTGAGTCGTGGGAGTCCGACCTGCTCGCGGCGCTCACCGCCGGCCTCCCCGCGGAGCGGATCGTGATGACCACCGGCCGGCGCAGCGCGACCCGGGCGATGCGCGCGTGGGCGGTGGAGCGACGCTCGGGCGTCCTGGTCGGGATGAGCATCGGCTCGAGCATCCGGGGCATGTCGTGGACCGAGGCCGTACGCAGGCTGTGGGGCGAGGTGTTCCCGCACCGCCGCTTCGCCGACTCGAACGCCGACGCCGTCGCGGCCCACTACGCCCTGGCGATCCTCCGTCTGTCGCGCTGGACCAAGAAGATCGGAGTCCCGCTGCTGGTCTGGACCGTCGACAGCCCTCGGGTCCAGCGACGGCTCCTGCACGACCCGCGGGTCTGGATGATCACCACCAACCGCCCTGCCCAGGCTTTCGAGATCCGCGAGGGACGCGCTCGCTAGCGTGGCGGCATGCCCTCGGACGACGAGATCACCAGATTCCACCAAGACCCGCCCGATGCCGACCCCTGGGTGCTCGGCCAGACGGACAGCCCCTACCAGATCCGGGTCGTGGAGTACGACGACCGCTGGCCGCACGACTTCGACCGCATCGCCGGCGTCGTGCGAGACGCGCTGGGTGACCGGGTGCTCGAGATCCACCACGTCGGCTCCACCTCGGTGGTGGGGCTCCCGGCCAAGCCGGTGATCGACGTCGACCTGGTGGTCGCCGACCCGGCCGACGAGCCGTCGTACCTCCCGGACCTGGAGGCCGTCGGGTTCGTGCACAGGGTCCGCGAGCCGTGGTGGCACGAGCATCGCCTGCTGAGGCACGACGACCCCGTCACCCACCTCCACGTCTTCGGCCGCGACTGCCCCGAGGTCGTGCGCCACCAGATGTTCCAGGCGTGGCTGCGCGAGCATCCCGACGACCTCACGGCGTACGCCGACGCGAAGCGCGCGGCCGCCACCGAGATGAACGAGCGGCCCGGAGGCGGCACCGGCATGGACTACAACCGGCACAAGGAGCCCGTCGTGCGTGCCATCTACGAGCGCATGTTCCGCGCACACGGGATGCTGGCGTGACGGTCCGCCCGGCGACGGCGGACGATCTTGCCGGGATCACGGCGATCTACGACGAGCAGGTGTTGACCGGGATCTCCACCTTCGACCTCGAGCCGCCGCCACCGGCGTACTGGGCACGTCGCCTGGCCAGCGGCGAGCCGGGAGACCACTTCCTGGTCGACGCCGACGCCGGCGAGGTGGTGGGCTTCGCCTACTCGTCCGACTACCGCCCTCGGCCCGGCTACCGGCTCACCCGTGAGACGTCGGTCTACCTCGCCGAGCAGGCGCGCGGGCACGGCCTCGGCCGCCGCCTGTACGACGCGCTCCTGCCGCGACTCGCGGCCGACGGGATGCACGTGGCGCTCGCCCTGATCGCCCTGCCCAACCCCGCGAGCGTCGCGCTGCACCAGGCCTGCGGCTTCGAGCACCTCGGCACCATGCGCGAGGTCGGCCAGAAGTTCGGCCGGTGGCTCGACACTGCGTGGTACCAGCGGATCCTCTGAATACTCGAGCACCATCGGGCGGGGGAGCCGTCGGCTCCCCCGCCCGATCCACCCCCGTGGTCCGCTCGTGCTCAGGGCGCGCCGACGGTTTTCCCGCCCCCGGTCGTCGGCAGGAAGTCGCCGCGACCCCTCTTCTGGCCGCCGTCGGAGTGCCCGTTCCGTTCCAGGCGGTACTCGGCGACGCGGGCATTCGGGAAGTACCGCCCGTTCTCCTCCCGGTTGCGCTCGGCGAAGCGCAGGCGATACTCGGCGACGCGGGCATTCGGGAAGTACCGCCCGTTCTCCTCCCGGTTGCGCTCGGCGACAGTGCCGTTCGTGAAGCTCGCCGGTCGGGGTGGGGTCAGGACCGGCACCTGGTCGCCCGTGCCCGAGGTGGCGGACTCGTGCCAGCCCACCCCGACGACGCCGCCTGCCGCGACGATGCCCGCGACCACGAGGGCCGCTAGGAGCGGCCGGCGACGGGGCTGGTGGGTGCTGCTCGTGGTGGACATGGTGATGACCTTTCTTCGGGCCGGGAAGCCCCGGCTGGTTCATCAGCCACCGTCGAGGTAAGCCCCGCCTGCCACATCCGGCAAAGCACTGCCTCCGGTCCTACGTCGAATGCCTGCCGTTCGGCCCGCCTGACGCCGTCCGGATGGCCACGCCGGTTGGTCCGGCTCCTCCGCACCTCACACGCGCGCCGTGAGTCCGCGCCCGCGGACACCGGGCAGATTCCTCAGCTCGGCCGGCCTGCGCTCTGACACAGCCCCTTCGGCTCGCCGGCAGGCCACCCGATCTGAGGCCCTATCTACGTCATCTGCCCGATCCGCGGACGACGTCTTAGACGCAGAGTTGTGGTCACGAGGAAACACCACAGAGTCCCGAGGAGCAGACCATGAACACCTTCGTCGCCAGCCCGAACCTGGCCCTGACCATCGCCCAGCACACCATCGACGAGCGGGTCGCGCAGGCCGAGTACCGCGCCCAGGCGCGCGCCGCCCGGAGCTACCAACGCGCGCGACGCGAGACCGCGCGCCTGACCGGCCGGCCGACCGAGCACTACCGCCTGCCGTGGTGGACGTTCCGCATCGTCCGCCCCGCGCACTGACACGCCTCGACGGGCACGGCCGCAGGTGACTCCCTGCTCCTCGCGCCGCGCCCGTCCCACCGGCTCGCGCCGGCACCTCGACTACCCGGGTGCCGGCGCGGGTCACGTCCCAGGCCCGACACCGTCCATGTTCCCGCCGAGAACGCCGAACAGATCGCGTCTCCAGGCGTCCGGGCCGGCATCACCCCTCTTCACCCACTCCCCTCCCGCTCCCGGCGATCCTCTGGGAGGATCGTCGGATGGTCGCGATACAGGGCCAGCCGGAACCCGCCCCCGCCCCCGGGCCAGCCTGGAACGAGCAGGCTGCAGCCCTGCTTCGGCATGCCCAGCGGGTGGCCGAGGAGCTCCAGGCCCAGGCCGAGGAGGAGGCGCGCTCGCTGACCGTGCAGGCCCAGCGCTTGAAGGCGGAGGCCGAGCAGCTCCATGCCGAGGCCGCGCACGCGCGCGACCTGGCTCAGCAGACCCTCGACACGAGCTCGGCCGACGCCCAGCAGGTCGTCTCTGACGCCGGTGACCAGGCCCGGCTCCTGATGGAGGCCGCTCAGACCCACCACGACCAGATCGTCGCGGAGGCCGAGAGCATCGCCACCGAGCGACTCCGCGGGGCGGAGGAGCACGAGCGCGAGGCCCACGAGAGCGCCGACCGGCTGCGCGCCGAAGCGCAGCAGCAGGCCGATGCGTGGGTCGCTGCTGCCCAGGCACGCGCCGACCAGCACGACTCCGAGACGCGCGACCTGGTGGCCTCCCGCGTCGACGCCGCACAGGCCCGCAGCGAGACGCTGCTGGCGGCGGCGGAGGCGGAGGCCGGCTCGCTCCTCGAGAAGGCCGAGCAGGAAGCCCGGGCCGCACGGGAGGCCGCCGCCGTCGACAGCGACGAGATGCGGCAGGCGGCCGACCAGGTCCTGGCCGACGCCCGGGCCCGGGCCGAGGAGATCGTGGCGGCCTCGCAGGACGAGGCGCGGCGTGAGCTCGACGCGGCGGCTGAGCAGACGACCTGGACCCAGCAGACGGTGCGGTCGCTCCTGGCGACCGCCGACCTGGAGACCGATCGCCTGCGGCAGGTCGCACACCGCGAGGCCGGCGACCGGGTACGCCGTGCCCGGCTCGCCCTGGGCGACGTCTCCAGCCGGCTGCGCCGCAAGCTCGACATGGAGCGGGACGCCTCGCACCAGGAGGCCGCGGCCCTTCGGCAGGCCGCCGTCGAGGCGCAGGCGCTCGCCGAGTCGGACGTCGCAGCGGCACGGGAAGCCGGCCGAGACCGAGGCGGCCCAGATCCGGGCGGACGCAGACGCGGCGGCCTCCCAGGCCGAGGAGCGCGCCCGACACCGCCTCGACGAGGCGGAGCACGGAGCCAGGACCCTCCGCGAGCAGGTGGCCCTCGAGATCCTCGAGAAGGAGCACGCTGCCGACGACGAGCTGCGGCGGGCCCGGGCCGAGGGCGCCGGCCTGGTCGCCTCTGCCCGGGCCGAGGCCGACGAGCTTCGCGCACAGGCACGCCGTACCCTCGAGGACGCGCGGGCGGAGATCGCCCTGCTCGCCCGCCGACGCGACGGCATCACCGCCGAGCTCGGACAGCTCTCGGGTGTCATCCAGGCACTTGCCGTGCCACACCCCCACCCCCCCACCTCAGAGGATCCAGACCTGTGACCGACGACAGCACCTTCAAGACCGTGATGCGTGGCTACGACCCTGCCGAGGTCGACCGCAGGCTCGGTGAGCTCACCGACGCGGTCGCCCAGCTGACGCACCAGCGCGACGGGCTCGCCGCCCGGGTCGAGGAGCTCCACCAGTCGGCCACCGCGCCGGAGGAGCCGGCCAGCTACGAGCACCTCGGGTCCCGCGTCGGGCAGATCCTCGGCCTGGCCGAGACCGAGGCCCTCGAGCTCCGGACCCAGGCGCACGAGGAGGCCGACGCACAACGCACGAGCGCGCAGCAGGAGTCCGCGCAGGTCCGCGAGGAAGCCGACCGCTACGCCACCCGGACCCACAGCGAGGCGGACGCGCAGGCGGCCCGGATCGTCGAGGACGCGCGCAAGGCGGCCGACGAGCACCGCGACAGCGCCGAGCGCGACGCCTCGGTGCGGCTGCAGGAGGCCGAGGCCGTCTACGAGGAGCAGCGGGCCCGGGCGGCGAAGGCCGCCGCGGACTTCGAGACCACGCTGGCCGGCCGCCGGAGCGCAGCCGAGGACGAGTTCACGCAGAAGATGGGTGAGGCCCAGGCCCGGCTCGACGAGATGAGCGAGCTGGCCGAGCGCACCCGCCTCGACGCCGAGGCGACCCGTGCCCAGGCCGCCAAGGAGGCCGGACGTCTCGCCGAGGACGCCCGCGAGTCCGCTGCCCAGATCGTCAGCGAGGCCAAGGCGACGGCGGAGCGGATCCGGAGCGACTCCGAGCGGGAGCTCGCCGCCGCGACCCAGCGCCGCGACAGCATCAACTCCCAGCTGGCCAACGTCCGACAGATGCTCGCCACGCTCACCGGGACGGCCCCCTTCTCCTTGACGGGGCTGGCCGACGCTCCCGACGCCGCCTGGGACGACCACACCGAGGGCGGCGCAGGCCAGGGCGAGGACTCCGCGAGCGAGCCCGACGTCAGCACCGAAGCCGGGGCCGAGTCCGACGCCGAGGCCGAGGCCGCCCAGGAGGAGTCCCTCGCGCACGGCCACAGCTGAGCCTCCGGACGTCGTACGTCGTTCTTCTCTTTCACGGCTGCGGGGGGCAGGCTGGTGTCATGCCTCTCACGCCGACGACCGTCGTCCTCTTCGGTGCCACCGGCGATCTTTCGCGCCGCAAGCTGCTGCCGGGGATGCTCCACCTGTTCCAGACGGGTCTGATGCGCGACATCCGGATCGTGGGCACCTCGCTCGACGAGCACGACCGCGACTCGTTCCTGGAGTTCGCGCACGAGGCCGTCCTGGAGTTCGGGGGCGGCGACGGCGACATCGAAGGCTGGTCGGAGTTCGCCAAGCTCCTGCACTGGGCTCCCGGCGACGCGGGACCCGAGGGGCTGCGACGCACCATCGAGGAGGCCGAGGGCGAGCGTGCCGGCGAGTTCGACCGGTTGCACTACCTGTCCGTGCCGCCGAAGGCCGCCCTCGCCGTGGTCCACGAGCTCAACGAGGCGGGCCTGGTCGAGCGCAGCCGGATCATCATGGAGAAGCCGTTCGGCACCGACCTCGAGAGCGCTCAGAAGCTGAACGCCGAGCTGCACGATGGTCTTCGAGGAGGCCCAGATCTTCCGGATCGACCACTTCCTCGGCAAGGAGGCCGCGCAGAACATCCTGGCCTTCCGCTTCGCCAACGGACTGTTCGAGCCGATCTGGCACCGCAACCACATCGACCACGTGCAGATCGACGTACCCGAGCAGCTCGGCCTCGAGCAGCGGGCGTCGTTCTACGAGAGCACCGGGGCCTACCGGGACATGGTCGTCACCCATCTGTTCCAGGTGCTGGCCTTCACGGCCATGGAGCCGCCGACCACGCTGGACCCGCTCGCGATCAGCGAGGAGAAGAACAAGGTCTTCCGGTCGATGTGCAGCATCGAGCCGACCGACGTCGTTCGTGGGCAGTACGTCGGGTACCGCGACATCGAGGGCGTGGCCCACGACTCCGAGACCGAGACGTTCGTCGCGCTCAAGTGCTTCGTCGACAACTGGCGCTGGGCCGGCGTGCCGTTCTACCTGCGCACCGGCAAGCGCCTCGCCGAGGGCGCCCGGATCATCTCGATCGCCTTCCGCGAGCCGCCCCGCTCGATGTTCCCGTCGGGCTCGGGTGTCGGTGACCACGGCCCCGACCACCTGACCTTCGACCTCGCCGACCAGGCCAAGATGTCGTTGTCGTTCTACGGCAAGAGACCCGGCCCGGGCATGAAGCTCGACAAGCTGTCGATGCAGTTCGCGATGCACGAGACGAGCTGGGCCGGTGCGGTGCTCGAGGCCTACGAGAGGCTCATCTACGACGCCGCGCGGGGCGACCGGACCCTCTTCACCAGCGCGAGCGGCATCGAGCGCCTCTGGGAGCTCTCGCAGCCCCTGCTGGAGAACCCGCCCATCGTGCGGCCGTACGCCCAGGGTTCCTGGGGCCCCAACCAGATCCACCAGCTGATCGCGCCGTTCACGTGGCGCCTGCCCTTCGAGCGGCAATGGCGCAACCCGAACGAGCTGGGGGGCTAGGAGCCCGACAGCTGGTGGGCGAGCTTCGTCGCCTGTGCCCGGTCGAGATTCCCGGTGATGGCGAGGTGGCCGTCCGCGAGCGACGAGTCGATGAGCTGCGAGCTGAGGACCCGGTTCTCGAGCACGACCGCGAGCTCGGAGCCGGCCAGCGACTGGCTCGCCTGCGAGAGGGTGCCGGTGGCCTGCTGGTCGAGAGCCACCTTCAGGAACCACAGCTTCTGGTGCCCGACCTGTTCCGGTGTGGCCGAGGCCACTCCCCCGGTCACGATGGGGTCCTTGAGCAGGTAGACGGTCTGGTCGGAGTCGCAGACCAGGAGCATGCCCTGGACCTCGGAGGGCTTCGACGTGCAGTCGTGGCTCTTCATCGCGGTCAGCAGGTCCTTAGGCACCGCGGGGCCGAGCTGGGTGCCGAGCGGTGCCCCCTCGGTGTAGTGGGCGTACACCGGCCGCAGCTGGAGGGCACCGGAGGCGGTGGGGACCGTCGTGCTGTCGCCGCCCGAGGCGCCGTCGCCCGAGCTGGATCCTCCACCGCACCCCGCTGCGAGGACGGCGGTCAGGGCGAGCACGGGGAACAGACGGGGCGCGGACACGCGGCCCATCTAACAGGGGCCGGACAAGACATCCCCGCGTGAAGCAGGTCCGGGCGGAATAAGTTGCGCAATCGTGTTGTCGGCCCTGACATGACCGATTCCACCGTCCCGACCGTGACCCTCAACGACGACCGGCAGATCCCCCAGCTCGGCTTCGGGGTCTTCCAGGTCCCGCCCGAGCAGACGCAGGAGACCGTCGAGCAGGCCTTCGCGGCGGGGTACCGCCACATCGACACCGCACAGATGTACGGCAACGAGGAAGGTGTCGGCGCCGCGATCAAGGCCGCCGGGATCCCCCGCGAGGAGCTCTGGATCACCACCAAGCTCAACAACGGCTTCCACCGTCCCGACGACGCCCGGCGCACGTTCGGCGAGTCCCTCGACCGGCTCGGGCTCGACCAGGTCGACCTCTTCCTGATCCACTGGCCGTTGCCCACGCGGTACGACGGCGACTACGCCACGACCTGGCGCACCCTCACCGAGCTCCACGAGGACGGCCGGGCCCGCTCGATCGGCGTCTCCAACTTCGAGCCCGGGCACCTGCAGACGATCATCGACGCGACCGGCGTCGTGCCGGCGGTCAACCAGATCGAGGTCCATCCCTTCCTCGGCAACGAGTCGGCCCGCGTCGCCAACGCGCAGCACGGGATCGCCACCGAGGCCTGGGCGCCGATCGCCAAGGGCCGGGTGAACGACGACCCCACGATCAAGGAGATCGCCGGCCGTGTCGGGCGGTCGCCCGCCCAGGTGGCCCTCCGCTGGCACATCCAGCGCGGCGACATCGTCTTCCCGAAGTCGCTGCGCGCGGAGCGGATGCGGGAGAACTTCGCGATCTTCGACTTCCAGCTCTCCGACGACGACATCGCGGCGATCAGCGCGCTCGACCGTGGGGAGGACGGCCGGACCGGCCCGAACCCGAACACCATGGACTGGCTCGGCTGACTCCGTTCCCCGGGCCGTCCACCCCACGGGCTGCTAGGAGTCGGCGGCCGGCCCGGGATCGAGGGACTGCCCCCAGCGGCGCAGCAGCCCGGCCAGCTGGGTGCGTTCGGCTTCGGTGAGTCCGGACACGAGGCGCTGCTCGTTGGCGACGTGCCGCCCCATCATCCGGTCGACCAGCGACAGGCCGTCCTCGGTGAGCCTGATCCGCCGGGAGCGGGCGTCCGCCTCGCTGACCGTGCGCGTCACCAGGCCTCCGCGTTCCAGCCGGTCGATCCGCTTGGTCACCGCCGACGACGTGACCATCGTCGACGCCCCGAGCTCGCTCGGCGTCAGCTCGAACGGCGCGCCGTGCCGGCGCAGGGTGACGAGCACGTCGAAATCGCCGTCCCCGAGTCCCTCCTCGGCGAACACCTTGCGCAGCTCGACGTTCAGCACGTCCGCGAGCCGGTGGAGCCGCCCGATCAGACCGATCGGCGAGGCATCCAGGTCGGGCCGCTCGCGCGCCCACTGGGCGAGGATCTCGTCGACGTGGTCCGGCTCCATCCCTTCACTATACCTTCCTGGGAAGGTATATTAGTTTCCATGGAAACTTCTTCGTGGAGAGCCGTCCTGCTGACGGCCTTCGCCCCCGCCGCCTGGGGTACGACGTACCTCGTCACCGAGCGCCTCCTGCCTCCCGACCGGCCCCTGCTCTCGGCCACCCTGCGAGCCCTCCCGACCGGGCTGGTGCTGCTGGCCGTGACCCGCCGTCTCCCGCGAGGCGACTGGTGGTGGCGGGCCGCCGCCCTGGGTGTGTGCAACATCGGACTCTTCTTCCCCCTGCTGTTCCTCGCGGCCTACCGGTTGCCAGGCGGCCTGGCCTCGACCCTGCAGGCGACCTCGCCGCTGGCCGTGATGGTGCTCGCCGCGCTGGTGATCGGCGAGCGGGCGGGCACCGGGCGGATCGTGGCCGCCGCCGTCGGTGTGGTGGGTGTCGCGCTGCTGGTGCTGCGCTCACCCGGCCACCTCGACGCCCTCGGGCTGGCCGGCGCCTTCGGCTCGGTGGTGGTCTCGGCCCTCGGGTTCGTGCTGATCAAGCGATGGACCCCGCCGGTCGACCTGCTCACGCTCGTGTCCTGGCAGCTGGTCGTGGGCGGCCTCGCGCTGCTTCCGGTCGCCTGGCTCGTCGAGGGTCCGCCGCCGCACCTCGATGCTCCTGCCGTCGGCGGCTACCTGTGGCTGATGGTGGCCGGGACCGGCCTGGCCTACTGGTGCTGGTTCACGGGGCTGCGCGCGATGCCTGCGGGCGCGGTCTCGCTGATCGGCCTGATCAACCCGGTGGTCGGCACCGCCCTCGGGGTCGCGATCGCCGGGGAGGCGTTCGGGCCGCTCCAGGCGGCGGGAGTGCTGCTGGTGCTCGGCGGCGTGGTCGCCGGCCAGCCCGGCACCCTCGCCTGGGTACGTCGCACGGTGACCGACCGACGTGCGGGCACGGCTCCCAGGCAAGCTCGCGTCGCCGCTCCCTGCGACCATGAGTCCCCGGCTTCGCCGGGTCGAAACATTCTCTCCCGCTAGCGGATGGCGACCTTGACCTCGTTGGAGGTGAGGGTGCTGTCGGAGTCGATCACGCGGAAGCGGTTGATGCCCGGCGTCCCGGTCTGGATGTAGGTGGAGAACTGCCCGTTGGTGACCGAGGCCGAGATCGAGTAGAAGTCCTGCCACGAACCGTTGCTGAACTTCTGGACGTTCAGCACGGCGCCCTCGCCGCCGGGATAGGTGCCGGTCAGGTCGATCCGACCCATCGGTGACACCGCCGTCTCACCCGACTGGAGCGAGATCTGCTTCTTGAGCTTGTGGATGGTCGGCTTCGAGGTCTGGGGCGAGCCGGAGGTCGGCGCGCCGCCGAGCGTGATCGAGGGTCCGTCGGACGCCTTCGTCTTCTGCGGCTCGGGGAGGAACAGGCTCGCGCCGGCGTCACCGGCGACCGCGGCGTGTCCGCCGGAGAGGCCGAGCACGTGGGCGCCCGCCATCAGCGCCACCCCCGTCACCAGACCGACGGCCAGGGCCACACCGACCAGGGCCAGCAACCCGTAGATCACCGGGCGCTCCTCGTCCGCACTCACGTCGCGTCACACCTCCTCGTCCGCCATTGTCCCGGAACGGGCAAGGGCACCCGCCACCGGCTGCGACTGCAGTCTGGTCACGGTCATCCTCCAGCATGAAATCGGCGGGCTCAGCTCCGCCTCGCCCGGATCCTCCCGCGCCCGGCGCGCCGGCCTAGGGTCGAGCGGCCCGCTGGGCGGCGAGCTGCCTGGCCACTCGCTCGGCCTGGGCGTGCTCGTCGGTGCGCTCGTCGTAGGACCAGAAGCCGCGCAGCCACATGGCGGTGATCCCGACCCCGGCGACACAGCTCACGCCGCCACTGACGATCGCGCCGCGGACGCTCCACCGGTCCGCCACGAAGCCCGCTCGGACCTGGCCCGCGAGCGGTCCGATGGAGTAGCTCAGCATCTCGATGCCGGCCAGCCGACCTCGCATGTTGTCGGGGATGGTCTGGTTCCAGATCGTCCCGCGGAACACGGCCGAGATCATGTCGGCGCCACCGGCGAACGCGAAGAAGACCAGGGCGACCCAGATGCTGTGGGCCGTACCGGCGAGGGCGACGAACGCGCCGTACGCCATCGCCGCCAGCACGATCGCGCGGCCGTGCCGATGGATCCGGGAGGTCCAGCCCGAGGTCGCGGTCGCGACCAGCGCGCCGATCGTCTCGGCGGAGTAGAGCAGGCCGAGCAGGTGCGGATCGCCGAACACCTTCTGGGCCAGGGCCGGGAAGAGCACCACCGGCATCGCGAGCAGCATGGCGATCAGGTCGACGACGTAGGTGCCGAGGAGGTCCTTGCGGCTCATCGCGTAGCTGAGGCCCTTGCGGATCCCGCTCAGGCTGGGTGGCTCGGTGTCGCCGACGTGGGGGTAGCGGCGCATCGCGGCGTACAGCATGGAGGCGACGAACAGGCCGATGATGTCGACCAGGTAGCACCAACCCGGCCCGAAGGAGGCCACGAGCACACCGCCGATCGCCGGACCGACCAGGACCCCACCCTGCATGCCGAAGCTGCTGAGCGCGTTGGCCGCGACCATCTCGTCGTGCCGCACGGTGCGCGGGAGCAGCGCCTCGCGCGAGGGGCGCTGGAGCGCCGAGGCCGACGCGAGCAGGCCCGAGACCAGGAAGATCTCCCACAGGCGCGGGTGGGAGGAGAAGGCGTTGATGGCGAGCCAGGCCGTGAAGGCCGCCTGGGCGATGCCGGTCCAGATCAGGAGGAGCCGGCGGTCGACGTGGTCGGCCAGCGCGCCGCCGTACAGACCGAAGACGATGAGCGGGACCAGCTCGACGAGGCCGACGGCGCCGACCGCGAGGTTGGAGCCCGTGATCGTGTAGATCTGGAAGGGGATGGCGACGTAGGTCATCATCCCGCCGAGGTAGAAGACGGTCCCGGCGATCAGGAGCAGGCGGAAGTCACGATGCTCCCGGAAAGGACCCACGTCCATCCTGAGCGCGCGCAGACGCCTCCCCCACCCCATCGGGTCATTGTGACGGTCGCCGGGGGATGCCGCCCGGGAAATACCCAACTCGTGGTTCAGCCCACACGCACACGAGCCCCACGCCGCGGCACGCTCGTGATGTTGCGGACCTTGGGCACGTCGGGCCCGGTCGCGGTCACGGCGTACGCCGTCAGGACCTCGCGCAGGACCGCCACGCCCTCCATCAGCGAGAACCCGGCCCCGATGCAGCGCCGTACCCCGCCACCGAACGGGATCCAGCTGTTGACCGGTGGGCTCTGCCCGACGAAGCGTGTGGGGTCGAAGCGCTCGGGGTCGGGGTGGCTGTCGGCGCGAGCATGGTTGACCAGGATCGACGGCCCGACCGTGGCGCCGGCGGGAAGGTGCCAGCCGGCCAGGGTGACCGGCTTCATCAGGGTCCGGACCACCATCGGGATCACCGGATGCAGCCGCATCGACTCCTTCAGCACCGCCTCGAGGTAGTCGTCGTCGCCGCTGCGCGCGGCCTCGCGGGCACGCGTGAGCTGGTCGGGGTCGCTGCCCAGCTCGTAGAGCGCCCAGGCGAGGGCCGTGGCCGTGGTCTCGTGACCGGCGAGCAGGAGCGTCACGAGCTGGTCGCGCAGCTCCTCGTCGGTCAGCCGGTCGTTGCGCGAGGGCTCGCCGCTCGTCCCCTCAGGACGAGCACCCTCACCGCCGGCCAGGATCAGCCGCGAGAGCACGTCACTGCGCTCGGTGAGGTCGGTGGCCCGGCGCCGCTCGCGGATCTCGGCGTAGATCAGCTCGTCGAGCCGGTAGGCGTTCGCGACCGTCCGCTTCCACGGCCCGAAGCGCTGGAGCTGTGGATAGCCCCAGCCCAGCAGCACCGCCGGGCTGATGTTGACCGTGCGGTTGACGCACGGCCGGAGCCGTGCCAGCCGCGACTCGTCGGTGACACCGAAGACCACGCGCAGGATCACCTCGAGGGTGAGCGCGTTCATGCGGTCGAGGCTGCGGAACTCCTCGCCGGGGCGCCATCGTGCGACCTCGTCACGGGCGACCTCCTCGACCAGGCCGCGGTAGCCACGCAACGCCTGGCCGTTGAACGCCGGCATCAGCAGCGCACGCGCCCGTTTGTGCTCGGCACCGTCCTGGAGCAGCAGCGAGTGCTCGCCCATGATCGGGCCGAGGATCGCGTTCCCCTTGCCGGCATGGAAGACCTCGGGATCGCCCGCGAAGATCTCCTTGGCGTGCTCCGGTCGCGTGAAGAGCACCAGCGGGCGGCCGCCGGGGACGATCCGGACGGTGAAGACGTCGCCGTACCTGCGCCACATGTGAGGGACGAACCGGTGCCGGAAGCGCAGCAGCCCCACGCTCTGCACCCAGACCGGCCAGCGCGGCCCGGGCGGGAGCCCCGTCGCGTCGACGGGCGGACCCGGCTCACCCCCGAACGGGCGCATCCGCTCGAAGCGGCGCGCGGTCAGGTCGGCGCTGTCGGTCTGCTCGAGCGAGGTCATGGCGGCTCCGTTCCTGCCGGCCATACTACGAGTACGTGAAACCGGCCGGCCAACCTGCGCTCAGCCGAGCAGACCCTCACGGCGAGCGATGGCCGCGGCCTCGGTGCGACCGGAGGCGTCGAGCTTGCCGAGGATGTTGGAGACGTGCACCGAGACCGTCTTGGTGCTGATGAAGAGCTGGCGCCCGATCTCGCCGTTGCTGCGACCCTCGGCGACGAGGGCGAGGATCTCGGCCTCGCGCGGAGTGAGGCTGGCGCGCGGACCGACGACCGCGACTCGTGGGGCGCCGCCACCCAGCCTGCCCAGCAGTGGCGCGGCGCCCAGCTCGCGGGCGGTGGCGGTCGCGGCCTCGATCAACACCCGCGCGCCGTCGGCGTCGCCGGTGGCGGCGAGCACCTCGGCCAGGTGGGAGCGCACGACGGCCAGCTCGTAGGGGGCGCCGTACGCCTCGAACTGGTCCACGGCCTCACGCCACGCCGCGATCAGCTCGTCCTGGCCAGGAGGGTCGATGTCGGCGGCCCACCTCCAGCGCAGGAGCTCGGCGAAGAGCCGCGCCTCCCAGGCCCGGCTCTCGGGACCCCACGAGACGAGGGAGTCGCCACGGCGGTCGAGCACGCTCTGGGCGTCGGCGACGAGGCCAGTGACGATCCCGGCGTCCTCGGCACGCTCCGCCGCGCTGCGATGGCTCGCGGCAGTGGCGAAGGCCGCCAGCACGGTGGTGGCCAGCCGTACCCGCGCCTGGAAGAGCGGGTGCCAGATGCCGGTCAGCGTGTCGACGATCAGGCGGTACGTCGCGAGCGCGGCCTCGTGGTCACCGGAATGCTCGTGGACGGCGAGCTCGGCCGACCCTCCGGTGATCGCGACCAGCCCCTCCTGCCGCCAGAACGGGTGGAGCCCACGCGCGAGCGCCTCGGCTCCCGGCTCGCCGCGGGCCACCAGGATCTGGGCGCGCGTCGCGGTGAGGAGGGCGGCGTAGATCGGCGGCACCACCTCGCCGGTGATGTCGAGCACGCGCGAGCGACTCGTCCCACCGGCCCTGGAGCCTGAGCGAGACGCCGTGGATCCAACGCGCCTCGGCGGCGTAGGGCACCCAGGGCGTGCCCTCGGCCCGGGCCCGGGCGGTGGCGCGCTCGAAGGTCTCGTCGGCGTCGGCGAACTGGCCCTGGTCGAGGTAGTGGTTGCCCAGCAGGAGCAGTGCCCGGAGCTCGGCGTTGGAGGCGCCGCCTGTGCGGCCTGGTCGATCGCGGAGCGCAGGGACTCGATCAGCGACTCGGGCGAGTCGCCGTTTCGTTCCAGGCCCACCAGGGTGGTGCGGATGTCGCTGGCCATGCGGGGCATGTCGAGCCGTTCGGCCAGGGCGAGTGCGGTCATGGCGACCTCGCGTCCCTCGGCATACCGTCCGGTCCGCCCCAGGATGCCGGGCATGGACCGCCAGCACCTTCGCCCGGGCATTGGACGGCTTGTCGGGGACGAGCTCCACGGCCTCGCGCGTGAGCGCGAGCGGGTCTTCCTGGGTCTCGGTCATCATCAGCGCTCCGGCCAGCACGCCGAGGAGCTGCCCGCGGACCGAGTCGTCGACGTCGGGCGGCAGATGGTCGAGCTGCTCGCGGGTGACCCCGAGCGCCCGGGCCGGGTGGCCGGCCGTGATCAGGGCGTCGGCGACCAGGCCCACGAGCCGCGGCAGGTCGAGGTCGGTGTCGTCGGGCAGCCTGGTGTCGTGCCACAGGTCGAGCGCCTGGAGGTAGTGCTGCGCGGCCTCCTCGGCACCGCCCACCCCACGGGCGTCGTCGCCGGCCCGCAGGCTGGCGGTGAGGGCGGTGGCGTAGTCCTTGGCCAGGCGGGCGTGCCGCGCGAGCTCGGCGGCCGTGCCGGTCGCGCGGCCGTCCTGCAGCGCCCGCGCGTACGCCGCGTGCAGCGACGTGCGCTCCCCCGGCAGCAGGTCGTCGTACACCGCCTCGGCGAGGAGCGCGTGCCGGAACTCGTAGAAGTCGTCGCGGCTCGGCACGAGCACGTGGCCGCTCGACCGCGTCGCGCACCGCGCGGTCGAGGTCGGCGGGCTGCAGGTCGACGACGGCGCTGAGCGCGGCGTGGGAGACGCGGCGGCCGGCCACGGCAGCCGCCCGCACGACGGTGACGGCCGCGTCGTCCAGGCCCTCGAGGCGGACCAGGAGCACGTCGGCGAGGTCCTCGGGGATGCCGCCGGTGCGGGCCCACGAGGCGCCGACGAGCTCCTCGACGAAGAACGCGTTGCCCTCGGCGCGGGTGACGATGTCGCGCACCCGCTCCTCGGGGAGGGGGTCGGGGTGGAGGCGCTCGACCAGGCGGCGTACGTCGGCGGCGTCGAGCGGCTCGAGCTGGACCCGCTCGACGCCGGTCATCCGGGCCCACACGGCGACCTGTCGGCGGAGCGGGTGGCGGCGGTGCAGGTCGTCGGAGCGGTAGGAGCCGATCAGGGCCACGGGCGCCTCGAAGCCGCGGCCGAACAGGAAGCTGATCAGGTCGCGCGTCGACTGGTCGGCCCAGTGGAGGTCCTCCACGACCAGGAGCAGCGGCTGGCGGGCGCCGGCCGCCTCGGCGAGTGCGTGGACGCCGTCGAGCAGGGCGGCCTGGTCCGCGGGGATCGACTCGGGGTCGGTGGCCTGGCTCAACATCCGCTGGCCGGGCAGCAGACGGAGCAGGGCGGGGTGACGGGTGGCGACGTCGTCGAAGAGGTCGGGCAGCTCACGGGCCATCCGGCCGGTGATCTCTGAGAAGGGGAGGTAGGGGAGGGCGGAGTCGGCGAAGTCGAGGCAGTGGCCGGCGAGCACCTGCCAGCCGCTGTCGACGACCCGGTCACGGAGCTCGGTCAGGAGGCGGGTCTTGCCGACTCCGGCGTCGCCGGCGAGCAGGACGGAGGCGCGCTCGGCGGGTGCGGCGGAGCCGGACGCAGAGATGCCGAGCGTGGAGCTCAGGTGCTCCAGCTCGGCATCTCGCCCGATCAGCTCCGACGTCATGCGGTCCATGATGTCGTGGACCACCGTCGACACCTCAGCTGATCCAGTTCTTCTCGTGCGCGGCGGCCGTGCGGCCGTCCTTGAGCCGGCGGAGCCAGCGGCGGTTGCGCACCGCCTTGAGCTCGTTGCTGGCGCGCTCGGCGTGGTAGCGGTACTCCGGCTCGAGGAGGAACAGGTCGTTCATCATTCTAATCCCTTCGTGGTTTCTCTGGCTGACACGAAGAGACTCTCGCTCTGAGGTAGGACCGGACATCGGCACGCGTGCCCTATCCCTCGCAGGCCGCCTACCTCAGATCCCGCAGCCGGATCGGTTCGGCTACCTCAGACACCGCATCACCGCAGGTCAGGAGGGGGTGGAGGACCGTCAGACGGGTCGGCCGCCGATCCAGGTGCCGGTGACGAGGGGTACGCCGGGGCGATAGGCCAGGTGCACGTGGCTGGGGGCGTCGAGCAGGACGAAGTCGGCCCGCAGGCCGGGAACGAGCGCGCCCACGTCGTCACGGTCGAGGGCCGCCCGCCGCCGTCGCGGTCACGGCGTACACCGCCTCGGCGGGGGTCATCCCCATCTCCCGGACCGCCAGCGCGATGCAGAGCGGCATGGAGCTGGTGAAGCACGATCCCGGGTTGCAGTCGGTCGCCAGCGCGACCCGGACCCCGGCGTCGAGCAGTCGGCGCGCGTCGGGGTAGGGCTGGCGGGTCGAGAACTCGACGCCCGGTAGCAGGGTCGCGATGGTGCCTGCGTCGCGGAGCGCGGTGACGTCGTCGTCGGTCAGGTAGGTGCAGTGATCGACGGCGGTGAGGCCGAGCTCCGCCGCCAGCCGTACGCCGGGCCCGGGCCCGAGCTGGTTGGCGTGCAGTCGCCCACGGAGTCCCGCCGCGGCTCCGGCGACGAGGACGGCCCGCGCCTGGTCGGCGTCGAACGCCCCGCGCTCGCAGAACGCGTCCACCCAGCGGGCGTGCGGCGCGCACGCCTCGAGCATCGGGCCGGTGACCAGTGCGACGTACTCCTCGGGGGTGGTCCCGTCGGGCACGACGTGCGCGCCGAGGAACGTCGTCTCCTCGGTGAACTGGCGGGCGACGGCGAGGCTGCGCGCCTCGTCGTGGACGGTGAGGCCGTAGCCGCTCTTGATCTCGACCGTGGTGGTCCCCTGCCGGCGCATCTCCTGGACCAGGCGGCCGACGTGGCTGGTGAGCTGCTCGTCGGTGGCGGCGCGCGTGGCCGCGACCGTGGTTCGGATGCCACCGGCGGCGTAGGACTCACCGGCCATCCGGGCGGCGAACTCCGCGGAGCGTTCGCCGGCGAAGACCAGGTGGGAGTGCGAGTCGACGAAGCCGGGCATGCACGGCCCGTCCGCCCGCGTCGACCCGCTCGTCGGCCGGCGGCGCCTCGGCCGCCGGCCCGACCCAGGCCACGGTCGACCCCTCCACCACGAGTGCCGCATCCACGATGGTCCCGAGGAGATCGCGTCCGCCCGGTGCGTTCGTGACCAGCTCGCCGATGCCGGTGATCACGGTGGAGCTCATGCGTTCTCCCAGATCCGGCCGATCACGTCGGCCAGGTCGCGGCCGAGCTGCTCGCGGTCACCCTGCCGGAAGACGACCCGGCCGTCGACCACGACCTGCGTCACGTCCTCCGCCGACGGCCGCGAAGACCGCGGTCTGCTCGTCGGCGCCGGTGCCCGCCGTACGGACGCGGTCGGTGCCGATCGTGACCAGGTCGGCGCGGCAGCCGACGGCGATGCGACCTGCGTCGCTCCCAGCCGAGGGAGTCGTGACGGGTGCCGGCGGTGAGGAGCTCGGCCGCCGTCCAGTGGCCGCGCTGCTGGGTGGCGAGTCGCTCGTCGAGCTCGACCGCGCGCATCTCCTCGAAGAGGTCGATCACGGCGTGGCTGTCGGAGCCCAGGGTCAGCCGGGCTCCAGCGTCGTGCAGCGCGCGGCTCGGGCCGATGCCGTCACCGAGGTCTCGCTCGGTGGTGGGACAGAAGTCGACGTACGACCTGGCTTCGCCGATGAGTGCGACGTCGTCGTCGGTGAGGTGGGTGGCGTGGACCAGGGTGTTGTGCTCGGTGAGGTGGCCCGCCTCGGCGAACACCTGCGTCGGCGTCATCCCGTAGGCCGCCAGGCACTGCTCGTTCTCGGCGACCTGCTCGGAGAGGTGGATGTGCAGCGGAGAGGCGGTGTGGCGCTTCATCTGGTCCAGCGGCACGGCCCGGACCGAGTGGTAGGCGCCGCCGATCCCGGCGTGGTCCCGCGACCCGATGGCGTCGACCCGGTCGACCCAGTCGTCGACGTCGCCGTCGCTGAACCGTCGTTGCACACCCTCGACGGGTCGTCCGATCCCCGCGGTGAGGTAGCAGGTGTCGAGCAGGGTGATCCGGATCCCCGCGTGCCGGGCGGCCTCGATCAGCGCGTGGCCCATCGCGTTCGGGTCGTCGTACGGCGTGCCGCCGGGCTGGTGGTGCAGGTAGTGGAACTCCCCCACGCAGGTGATCCCGGCCGCCACCATCTCGCGGAAGGTGACCGTCGCCAGCGCGAGGTAGGAGTCGGGATCGAGGCGCCCCGCGACGTCGTACATCTGCTCGCGCCAGGTCCAGAACGTCCCCTGCCCGCGCTGCGTCCGGCCGCGCAGGGCGCGGTGGAAGGCATGGCTGTGGCAGTTCGCCAGCCCCGGGATCGTCAGCCCGGGGAGGGTGGTGGGGCTTGCGCCGGAGTCGCCGGTGAACCGGCGATCCTCACGCTTCTGGTCCTTCGGCGAAATGACGGAAGTGAAGCGTCCGTCCTCGATCATCCACGAGTACGTCGTCCAGTACCGCACCGTCGACCCAGGCCCGTTCGAGCAGGTACGACGTCATGTCGCGAGCCGCTCGAGGGTCTCGGCGAGCGCGTCGACACCGGCCAGGCAGTCCGCGATCTCGGCGTGCTCGGCAGGCGAGTGCGAGATGCCGGTGGGGTTGCGGACGAAGAGCATCGCGCTCGGAATCCCTTGTGCCGACAGGACTCCGGCGTCGTGGCCGGCCTGCGTCGGGATGACCGGCCAGTCCCCGCTCTCGTGGTCGGCGGCGATCCGGGCAGCCAGGTCGGCGTCGAAGTCGACCGCTCCCGAGACCGACTCGGCGGTGACCGTGAGCGACGTACCGTCGCGCTCCGCCCGCTCCTCCGCCTGGCGTGTGATCGTGGCGACGAGATCGGCGAGCGCCTCCTCGCTCTCGCAGCGCGCATCCATCCAGGCGGTCACGGCGGACGGCACCGAGTTGGTGGAGTTGGGAGTCGTCTCGACCCGTCCGAACGTCGCCCGCTGGCCCGCGACCCGCGCCTGCTTGTTGGCGGCCAGGGCGGTCATCGCATAGGTCAGCATCGGGTCCTGGCGGTCCTCCATCCGCGTCGTGCCCGCGTGGTTGGGCTCGCCGGTGATGTCGACGCGGTACCGGCCGTGGGGCCAGATCCGGCTCGCGACACCGACCGCGTGCCCACGGTCCACCAGGTCACGCCCCTGCTCGACATGGAGCTCGACGAAGCACCCGATGCGCGAGGAGTCCAGCCAGGGCTGGGGATTCTCCACCTCGAGACCCTCCTCACCCATCGCCTCCTCCAGCGGCACGCCGTGCCGGTCACGCAGCGCGCGGGCGTGCGACCACTCGGTCGCACCGGTGGCGAGCCGCGAGCCCAGGCAGGCCAGCCCGAACCGCGACCCCTCCTCCTCGACGAACACCGACACCCCGATCGGCCGCGCCGGGTCGGAACCCCCGCTCTCGCAGCCGGTCCACGGCCGCCAGCGCCGACACCACCCCCAGCGGTCCGTCGTACGCCCCTCCGTCGAGCACCGAGTCCAGGTGCGACCCGGTCACGACCCCCGGGAGGTCGACTCCCCGGACCGTCTCGGCATCCCACCACGCGACGACGTTGCCGAAGGGGTCGGACTCGAGGCGCAGGGAGCGGGCGGCGGCCTGCTCGGTGAACCAGGCGGAGAGCTCGCGCTCGGGGGTGGTGAAGGGCTGCCGGAAGTAGCCGCCCGACGAGGCGGACCGGCCGACCGGCGCCAGGTCGGACCACATCTGCTCGAAGTCGTCAGGCACACTCGGCTCCATGGAGTTCCAGGACGTCGTACGCCGCCGCCGCATGATCCGTGACTACACCGACACCCCGGTCGACCCGGCCCTCGTCGACCGTGCCTTGGCGAACGCCGTCCGCGCGCCCAGCGCCGGGTTCAGTCAGGGCTGGGCGTTCCTGGTCCTCGACCAGCGGCCGGACGTCGACCGCTTCTGGGAGGTGACGACGGCCCCCGGAGAGCTCCCCGACAGCTGGCTCGCCGGCATGCAGACCGCCCCGGTGGTCGTCATCCCGTGCTCGAGCAAGGCCGCCTACCTGAGCAGGTACGCCGAGGACGACAAGGGCTGGACCGACGAGGACGAGGCCCGCTGGCCGGTGCCGTTCTGGCACATGGACGCGGCGATGGCGAGCCTGCTGATCCTGCTGACGGCGGTCGACGAGGGGCTCGGCTCGTGCTTCTTCGGCATCCCACCCGGGCACGAGGCGGCGACCCGCGCGGCCTTCGGCATCCCGGACGACTTCGACCCGGTCGGAGCCATCACGCTCGGTCACCGCGCCACCGAGGAGCAGCCCTCCGGCTCGCCCACCGCGCGGAAGCGCAAGCCCCTGGCCGACGTCGTACACCGCGGCTCCTGGGGCTGACACCGACCCCAGTCCACCGGTCCGGGGTCGCCGGGTCAACGCGCCACCCGGCGTACCCCGTCTCGGATCCGAGAGCCTGCTCGCACTACCGTGCAGCCATGACCGACCGTGCGGTGGCGAAGCTGCAGGCGTTGGTCCGCATCCCGACCGTCTCCGACCGGGACTGGTCACGCGTCGACACCGACGCCTTCGACCGGCTGCTGGACGAGCTTCGCACGCAGTTCCCCCTGCTGCACGAGCGCCTCGAGCTGACCCGGGTCGGGAGCCACGGGCTGCTGTTCCACTGGCCCGGCGCGAGCAGTGACCTGCCCGTCGTCCTGATGGCCCACCTCGACGTCGTCCCCGTCGACGAGTCGGCACCCTGGCAGCATCCGGCCTTCTCCGCCGAGCTCGTCGACGGCGCGGTCTGGGGTCGCGGCACCCTCGACGACAAGGGCTGCGTCGCCGCGGTCTGCGAGGCGGTCGAGCGACTCCTCGAGGACGACCACCTCCCGGCGCAGGACGTCTGGCTCTCCTTCGGATGCGACGAAGAGGTGTCCGGCACCTCCGCCGAAGCCGCCGTCGACGAGCTCGTACGACGAGGAGTACGGCCGTGGCTCGTCCTCGACGAGGGCGGCGCGGTCGCACACGAGGCCTTCCCCGGGGTGAAGCGCGCCGTCGCCGCGATCGGCGTCGCCGAGAAGGGCACCACGAGCGTGGAGCTCCGGGTCGCGGGACGCGGGGGCCACGCCTCGACCCCGGCCCGCAACGGACCGACCACCCGCCTCGCCCGGGCGATCCTCAAGATCGACCGTTCCCCGATGGCCGCCCGGCTCCCGGACACCACCGTCGACCTGATGCGCACCCTCGCCCCTCACCTGCCCCGTCCCTTGCGACCCGTGCTCGGCCGGGCCGACCGGATCAAGCCGCTGCTCACCCGGGCCCTGATCGCCGCCGGTCCCGAGGCAGCGGCGATGGCGCGCACGACGTTCGCCGTCACGACCCTCGACGCGAGCCCGGCCCTCAACGTGATCGCGTCGTCCGCCACGGCGGGCGTCAACATCCGGGTGATGCCGGGCGACACCGTCGCCGGGGCGCTCGCCCATCTCCGCAGGGTGATCGACGACGACGACGTCGAGATCCGCGTCGTCGAGCGCGGCGAGGCCAGCCCGGTGTCGTCGGTCGGCGACGCGTTCGACCTGGTCACGTCGACCGTGGCCGAGCTGTTCCCCGACGCCGTGCCCGCGCCGTACGTCATGGCCGGCGCCACCGACTCGCGTCACTTCACCCGGATCTGCGAGCACGTCTACCGGTTCGCGCCGTTCGAGATGACCACCGCCCAGCGCCAGGCGGTCCACTCCTACGACGAGCACCTCGGCGTCGATGCGTTCCTGGCCGGGATCGACTGGTACCGCCGGCTCATCGAGAGACTCCCCGGTGGCGGCGACTGAGTCGGCGCCCATGACGCGCGACCCGGTGCACGGGCTCGCGAGGATCGTCGGTTTCCTGGTCTGCGTCGAGCTGGCCAGCGGCATCCTGCAGGGCTACTACACGCCCATCTACCAGGACATCGCCGACCACCTCTCCATCCACGACGCCAGCGTCAACTGGTTCGAGGCGGCCCAGCTGGTCGTCTCCGCCCTCGCGGTGCCGTTCCTCGCGCGGCTGGGCGACCTGGTGGGCGCGCGCAACGTACTCCTCCTGTCGACCGCGGTCACCGCGCTCGGGTCGTGGATCCTCGCGTTCGCGCCGGGGTTCACGACGTTCCTGATCGGGTTCGCGATCCAAGGCGCGTACGTCGTGTGGCTCCCGATGGAGGTCGCCATCGTCTACCGGCGTACGTCGGTCGGCGCCCTGATGTCCCGCCGCGACCAGCTCACCCGGCGGGCGGCCGGGATCCTCGTCGGCGCCCTCGAGCTGGCCGTGATCATCGGCGCGGTCACGTCCGGCGCGCTCGTCGGCGCGACCTCGTTCACGGTGGTGCTGATGATCCCGGCGATCGTGGTCTCGGCCGCGTTCGTGGTGATCTGGTTCGGCATCGAGCGCGACCCGCCGGGCGCCGGCGGCCACCTCGACCTCGGCGGTCTCGCCCTGGTCAGCCTTTCCATCGGCCTCGTCATGGGCGGCCTGATCGCCATCCGCCTGCAGGGGCCGGGCCGGCCGCTCGGCTGGGCGCTGATCCTCGTCGGCCTGCTCTCGCTGCTGCCGTTCGTCCGCTACGAGCTGCGCCAGGCCGATCCGTTGGTCGACGTCCGGCTGCTTGCCAGCCCGCGGCAGTGGCCGGTGCAGGTCACGGCGTTCCTGTTCGGGATGTCGGTCCTCGGCGCCCAGATCCCGCTGTCGACCTTCGCCCGCACCGACCCCGACGTCGCCGGCTACGGGCTGGGCGCGACCGCCGGCTTCGTGTCCGCGCTGATCGGCGTCTACGTGGTCTTCCTGGCGATCGGCGCCTTCACCCTGCCGCTCACCACCCGGTGGCTCGGGCCGCGCAACGCGCTCGTGCTCTCGGCCCTGCTCGTGGCACTCGGCTACGGACTCTGGCTGCCCTTCCACGACTCGACGACGCAGGCCCTGGTCAACATGGCGATCGCCGGTGTCGGGTCCGGGGCCCTCGTCGCGGCGCTACCGGCCAGCGCCGCCGCGGGTGCGCCGTCCGACCGCACGGCCTTCGCCACCGGCATGACCAACGCGACCAAGACCATGGGCGGCGCCATCGCCTCGGCGATCTTCGCGATCGCGCTGTCGAGCACCGGCTCGATCAAGGACCCCGTCAAGGGCCAGGCCCCGCTGCACGGGTACCTCGTCGTCTGGTCCGTCTGTGCAGCCGCGGCCCTGCTCGCCGCCCTCGGGCTCCTGCTGATGCCGCGCGCGACCGCCGTACGCGAGGACTGACCGGCGGGCCGTCTCGGCCACATGGCAAAATGTCGCACATGGGTGGCTCGGAATCCCCAGACCGCACGCCGGAGCGCGACGAGCGCACCGGCCGCGCCGCCGCGGCCCAGCGGATGCAGCAGCAAGAACCAGTGGGTGGACCTCCAGATCCAGGAGGCCATGAAGCGCGGTGACTTCGACAACCTGCCCGGCGCCGGCAAGCCGATCGAGGGTCTCGGCGCCGCAGCACGACCCCGACTGGTGGCTCAAGAAGCTGGTCGAGCGCGAGAAGATCAGCGTCCTGCCGCCGGCCCTCCAGCTCCGCAAGGACGACGCCGAGCTCGACGCGAAGCTCGACCGCCACACCGCCGAGTCGGAGGTACGCCGTGAGCTCGAGGAGTTCAACGCCCGGGTGATGCGGGCGCGCTACACCCCGGTCGACGGACCCCCGCTGATCACCATGCCCCGCGAGGTCGAGCCCGAGGTCGAAGCCTGGCGCGAACGCCGGCTCGCCCGCCGCCGCGCGAGCGAGGCCGCACGACGTACCGCACCCGAGCCGCCCCGGAGCGAGCGACCCAAGCGCCGCTGGTTCCGGCGCGATCGCTGACCCCGCTAGGGCTTCTCCCAGACCGACACGTGCTGCTCGCTCTCGCCGGTGAACGGAGACCGCTCCCAGTCGGCCCAGCGCTCACGCAGCCGCAACCCCGCGATCCTGGCCATCAGGTCGAACTCGCCGGGCCAGGCGTAGCGGTAGGGCGCCGCAGAGCGTCGGTAGGTCCCGTCGTCACGCAGCCGGAGGTGGTGAGACCACTCGATCTGGTTGGCGAAGTCGTACACGTCATACGCGTGATAGCCGGGTTCGTCGGCGAACACGTGCCGGGTCGTGCCGGGGGGGAGCATCCGCAGCACCGGGATGAACACCTCGACGACGAAGCAGCCCCCCGGCGCCAGGTGCCGTGCCGCGTTCTCGAAGCACGCGACCTGTTCGTCCTGCGAGGTGAGGTTCGTGATCGTGTTGTAGACGAGGTAGACCAGCGCGAACTCGCCGTCCACCCGCGTCGTCGTCATGTCGCCCTCGACCACCTCGATGGCGGCGGCGCCGGGCTTGGCCCGCAGGCGCGCGAGCATGTACGGCGAGAGCTCGATCCCCGACACCGGCACCCCACGTGCGGCCAGCGGTACCGCCGACCCGACCCGTCCCGATGGCGAGCTCCAGGGCACGGCCCCCGCCGGCGAGCTCGGCCAGGAACCCGGTCGTCGAGGCCAGCAGGGCCGGGTCGAAGCGCTCGTCGGAGTCGTCGTCGTACGACGCGGCGATCTCCTCGTCGAAGTGGATTTGCTGGCATGCGGCGACCCTCGCAGCCGGGCGTCGGCGACGCCAGCGGATTTAGGGCCGGTACGGCGGAGCGACGCCCCAGCCCCACCGCGGCACGGGCGCGTGCTCGATCACGTCGGCACCCGGCTGGGAGTTGTGCTGCGCGATCCGGGTGCCCCACTCGAGGTATCCGACCAGGGCCGCGCGGAACTCCGGGTCGGACGGAAGCTCCGCGTCGTCGGCCGCGAGGCTCATCAGCGAGGCGAACCGGAAGCGCTGCTCCGAGGTGATCGCGAGCCCGCGGTGATGGGCCAGCATCGCCTCGTAGCCGCCGAGCTCGTCGGTGTACGTCGTGGGGCCGCCGAAGACCTCCACCCACCACGCGGCCACGTGGGCGCGGTGCTCCTCCCCGACGCCACCCGGGAAGAAGCCGGCCAGCAGCTCGTCGCGCTCCACCCGGTCGTAGAACGCGTCGACCATCCGGCGGAGGGCGGTCCGGCCACCCGCCCATTCGAACAGCGACGGCACCGAGTCGACCATGCCGCCACCCTAGCCACGGCAGCCGACAGAGCCCGATGCCTACGATGGCGAGCATGTACGCCGTGCAGCTGGAGTTCTCCGACGACCCCGCCCGCTTCGACCTCCGACCCGGGCATCGTGAGCGACTGACCCGCCTGGCTGACGAAGGCCGACTGCTCGCTGCCGGTCCGTGGAGCGACGAGTCGGGCTCGCTGCTGGTCTTCCTCGTCGACCACCGGAAGGACGTCGACGAGATCCTCGCCGCGGACCCCTACTACACGGCCCCGGGCGTGACCGTCGCCGGCGTGCACGAGTGGAACGCGGTCATCCGGCACCCTGCTGTCGCGGAGCTGTAGCCCGCGGGCCGGGGCGCGGATCACGCCTCGAGACGCGCGTGTGCATACCTGTCGTCGAGGTGGGTACGTGAGACGGCAACTCTCGGAGGTGTGCCATGTCCCAGGACTCACCAGCCCCCGCGCGACGGCCGTCGACCGGCCTCTGGGCGCTGATCATCGTCATCCTGCTGCCGGCGGTGGTGCTCCCGCTCTGGGTGCCGCTGTACGACAAGACCGACCCGACTCTCTTCGGATTCCCTTTCTTCTTCTGGTTCCAGTTCGCGCTGATCCTGGTGTCGGCTGCCCTCACCGCGACCGCCTACGGCCTGTCCCAGCGAGGCGGCCGCCGGCGTGAGGGGTCCGTCCGATGAGCGCCGTGGCGGTCAGCGTCTTCGTCTTCCTCTTCCTCGTCGTGACCGTCCTCGGGTTCGCCGCGGCCCGGTGGCGCAAGGCCGATCTCGACAGCCTCGACGAGTGGGGCCTGGGCGGTCGCGGGTTCGGCACGTTCATCGCCTGGTTCCTGATCGGCGGCGACCTCTACACGGCGTACACCTTCATCGCGGTGCCCGCGACGCTCTACGCCGGAAGCAGCGTCGGGTTCTTCGCCGTGCCGTACACGATCGTGGTGTATCCGCTGATCTTCCTGTTCCTGCCACGGCTCTGGTCGGTCTCCCACCGGCACGGCTACGTCACGCCCGCCGACTTCGTCCAGGGCCGGTACGGCTCCAAGACCCTGGCGCTCGCCGTGGCGCTGACCGGCATCCTGGCCACCGCCCCCTACATCGCCCTGCAGCTGGTCGGCATCCAGTCGGTGCTCGAGGTGGCCGGCTTCGGCGGCAGCGGCGGCTGGTTCGTGAAGGACCTTCCGCTCTTCATCGCGTTCGCCGTGCTCGCGGCGTACACGTACTCCTCGGGCCTGCGGGCGCCGGCGCTGATCGCGTTCGTCAAGGACGTCCTGATCTACGTCGTCATCATCGTCGCGGTGATCTACCTGCCGAGCCAGCTCGGCGGCTGGGGCCACATCTTCAGCGCGACCAACGACTCCTTCACGCAGTTCAACAGCGACAACGCCGACGCGATCGCGGCCGGTCAGGCGTCGCCCAAGGGGATGATCCCTCCTCCCACGCTGCACTGGGCCTACGCGTCACTGGCGCTGGGATCGGCCCTGGCGCTGTTCATGTACCCGCACTCCGTCACCGGCGTGCTCTCCACCCGCAACCGCGGAGTGATCCGCCGCAACGCCGCGCTGCTGCCGGCGTACTCCTTCCTGCTCGGTCTGCTCGCGCTGCTCGGGTTCGTCGCGGTCGCCGCCGGCGTCAAGGTCGCCGGCAACCCGCCCAACCCGCAGCTCGCGGTCCCGCAGCTCTTCGAGAACGAGTTCCCACCGTGGTTCGCGGGCGTCGGTTACGCCGCCATCGCCATCGGCGCGCTCGTCCCGGCAGCGATCATGTCGATCGCGGCTGCGAACCTGTTCACGCGCAACATCTACCGGGCGTACTTCCGCCCCGATGCGACCCCGCGCGAGGAGGCGCAGGTCAGCAAGATCGCCTCGCTGCTGGTGAAGGTCGGCGCGCTGGTGTTCGTGCTGGCCCTGTCGAGGTCGTTCGCGATCAACCTGCAGCTGCTCGGCGGGGTGTGGATCCTGCAGACGTTCCCGGCGATCGTGGTCGGTCTCTACACGCGCTGGTTCCACCGATGGGCGGTGCTGGCCGGCTGGGCCGCGGGCATGGCCTACGGCACGTGGACGGCGTACGGCGTCTCCTCGCCGACCCAGGCGCACTTCGGCGGACCGCTCGCCAGCTTCCCCGGCACCGACACGAAGGTCTACATCGCCGCTGTGGCGTTCGGGATCAACGTGCTCGTCACCATCGTCCTGACGGTGGTGCTCAGGGCGATGAAGGTCGATCCGGGCGAGGACCAGACGCGGTGGGACGACTACACCGCCGACGTCGGCGACGAGGACGTGGCGGCCGAGATCGACCCCCACGCCCGCGTGCACGCCTAACGCCGGGTTGGGACGTCATACGTCCCGGTCGTCTCGGCGACCATTTCGCATGACGTCCCGCGCGGTCGCTCAGGCGAGGTCGGCGATCACCACGGCGTAGTTGTCGGGCGCACCCGCGTCTTCGACCGCGGCGGCGACGGCGTCCACCGACTCCTGCGGCGTGCCTTGGTCGAGGAGGCTGCGCAGGTGGTCCTCGTCGAGGACTGCGTGCACCCCGTCCGTGGTCAGCACGAGCCGGTCGCGCTCACGCACGGGTACGACGAGCACGTCCGCCTCTCCCGAGCACCTTCCGCGAGCGCGCGGTTGATCAGGTTGCGCCGTGGGTCGGTCCGCGCTTCTTCCTCGGTCAGCTCGCCCGACTCGAGCAGCGACTGCACCTCGGTGTGGTCGGTGGTCAACCGGCTCAGCCTGCCGTCGCGCAGCAGCCACGCCCGCGAGTCCCCGATGTGGGCCACTGCGACCCGGTCGTCGAGCCACCAGGCGGCCGTGAGGGTCGAGGACATCGCCTTCCCGCCGCGGAGCGCCTCGACCGCACCCTGGGCTCGCGCCACCGCTTGGTCGAGGGCCGTCACGGGCTCACCATCCAGCTCACTCTCCAGGAACGCGGTCACCGCCACCGAAGCGGCGTGCCCGCCAGCGCCGTTCCCGTCGGCGACCAACCACTGCCTCTCTCCAGCGTCGATGGCGTCCAGCTGCTCGGCGCGGCGGCCCTGCTCCAGGCGGCTGGCCACCTCGCTCCTTCTCGTCGAGATCCCGTTCATCTGTGTCTCCTTCGCTCTCATCTCCTCGACGAGGGCCTGGACACGCGTACGACGGGTCCGGGTGTCGGCCTCGACCTGCCGCCAGTACGACGTCACCGCAGCCGCGGCCGCCTCCCGCGGGAGGTCCGCGAGCTGCCGTATCCGGGCCAGCGGCATGCCGACCAGCCGCAGGCGCGCCACCAGGTGAGCCCGCTCGAGCTGCTCGGCGGCGTAGTAGCGGTAGCCCGTGGCCGGGTCCACCTCGGTGGGCGCGATCAGCCCCATCTCGTCGTACAGGCGCAGCGCCTTGGCGGTCAGCCCGGCCTCCCGGGCGAACTCACCGATGGTCATCCGCTCCATGTCTCACATCCTCGTCCACCGACGACCACCGCCGGCCGGTCGAGCCTGTGGCTTCCCGCAGGGTGAGGGTCAAGCCGTCCCCGGGCGCCCGAGTGGACTGCGTCATACCCGGGCGCCGCGCGTCGGCGGTAGGTTCCGCGCATGCGCTCCGCCAAGGACTTCTTCCGGCCGCTCGCCGTCGGCGCCCCCGAGCCGTTGCGGGAGATCCCGGCCCGGCCGAGCCGGGCGATCCACTTCTTCGACCCCTCGAACGCCAAGATGGCGGCCAAGGTGCCGCAGCTGGTGGGCACCGTCGACGTCCTGCTCGGCAACCTCGAGGACGCGATCAGGGCCGACCACAAGGAGGCCGCCCGTCAGGGCCTGGTGACGATCGCGCAGGAGACCGACTTCGGGCCGACCCAGCTCTGGACCCGGGTCAACTCCCTCGACAGCCCCTGGGTGCTCGACGACCTCACCACCCTGGTCACCGAGATCGGCGACAAGCTCGACGTGATCATGGTGCCGAAGGTGCAGGGCGCCGAGGACATCGCGTACGTCGACCGGTTGCTCGCCCAGCTCGAGGCCCGCGCCGGTCTGACGGAGCCGTTGCTCGTGCACGCGATCCTGGAGACGGCGCGCGGTGTGGCCAACGTCGAGGAGATCTGCGGCGCCAGCCCGCGGATGCAGGGGCTCAGCCTCGGCCCGGCCGACCTCGCCGCGGACCGGCGGATGAAGACCACCCGCGTCGGCGGCGGCCACCCGGGATACGTGGTCCGGCAGGACCCGGTGAAGACCTCCGACGGCGTCGACGTAGAGGGCGAGCGAGCGACGTACCAGCAGGACCTGTGGCACTACACGATCGCGCGGATGGTCGACGCCTGCGCAGCGCACGGGATCTTCCCCTACTACGGCCCCTTCGGGGACATCGCCGACACGGTCGCCTGCGAGGACCAGTTCCGCAACGCCTACCTCCTCGGCTGCGTCGGTGCGTGGAGCCTGCACCCGACGCAGATCGCGATCGCCAACCGCGTCTTCTCCCCGAGCGCCGACGACATCGCCCATGCCCGGCGCGTGGTCGCGGCCCTGCAGGCGAACGGGGGCGACGGCACCGGCGCGGTGATGCTCGACGGGAAGATGGAGGACGACGCCTCGCTCAAGCAGTGCCTGGTCCTCGTCGACCTCGCCGATCAGCTGGCCGAACGCGACCCCGCACTCAAGGAGCTGTACGCCGGGATCGACGCATGAGTCCCGACGAGCTCGACCACGCCGGCTCGTTCCGGCCGCGCCGCTCGGTGCTCTACATGCCGTCGTCCAACGCGCGGGCGCTCGAGAAGGCGAGGACCATCCCGTGCGACGCCCTCATCCTCGACCTCGAGGACGCGGTCGCACCCGACGCCAAGCCGGCAGCGCGCGAGGCCGCCTGCGCGGCGGCGGCAGGCGGGGAGTACGGCGCCCGCGAGGTGACGATCCGCGTCAACGGCGCCGACACCGAGTGGCATGACGATGACCTGCGGGCAGCGTGCGCAGCCGGGCCGGACGCGATCGTCGTACCCAAGGTGGACAGCGCCGAGGCGGTGCTCACCCTGGCCGAGGCGATGGCGTCGTACGACGCCCCGGAGCACACGACGTTGTGGGCGATGGTCGAGACGCCGCTCGCGATGCTCCATGCCGAGGAGATCGCCTCGGCGCACGCACGGCTCACGGTGCTGGTGATGGGCACCAACGACCTCGCCAAGGAGCTGTACGCCGAGCACGTGCCGGGCCGTCAGCCGCTGCTGGCCGGCCTCGGGCTGGCCCTGCTGGCCGCACGGGCGACCGGCCGCGTGATCCTCGACGGCGTCTTCAACGACGTGCAGGACGCCGACGGCTTCCTGGCCGAGTGCCGGCAGGGTCGCGAGCTGGGGTTCGACGGGAAGACCCTCATCCATCCCGGGCAGGTCGAGGGCGCGAACGCCGCCTTCGCCCCGAGCGAGCAGGCCGTCGAGGACGCTCGGGGCATCCTGCAGGCGTGGGCGGACGGCGCCGGCTCGGGCGTCGTCGCCTACCGCGGCCGGATGATCGAGAACCTCCACGTCGACACCGCTCGCCGCACGCTGGCGATCCACGAGGCGATCGCGGCCCGTTCGAGCTGACCGGGTCAGTCGTCCTCGGAACGCCGGCGCATCTGCTCGTCGAGCCAGCCCTTGGCGGAGCCGAGCCAGCCGGCGACGTCGTGCATCATCCGGCCGAGCACGTCCTGGCTGGACTTGAAGGCTTCGGTGTAGCTGCGGGCAGCCGCCTGCGCGGCCTCGCTGACCGGAGCCGTGGCGTCGTCCTCGCGGCGCGGGTAGGCGCCGGTGAGGACCGTCGTGTAGGCGCCGGAGTCGACCCAGCTGCGCAGCTCGGCGGCGCGCGAGACCGGGAACGGATGTGAGCGGCGCTCGATCAGGAGCAGCTTCAGCACCGAGTCACGGATGTCCGTGGCGCCGGCGTACTCCGCCCCCTGGGCGAAGAACGAGGTCTGGTCGAGGTTGTCGACGTGACCGCCCGACGCGAGCTTCATGTGCGCCCGGAACGCAGTCGCCGGGTCCTGGGTGGCCAGCAGGCCGGCGCGGTCCGCCGACAGCTCGGCCTTGCGGCTCCACTCCATCAGCGCGGCGATGATCATCCGGATGCTGAGGCCGCCCATCGGGATCGCGGAGAACAGCCCGCTCACGCTGAGAAGCCGGAGAAGCAGGGTCTTGTAGAGCGCATGCCCGCTCATCGCGTGACCGAGCTCGTGGCCGATCACGAAGCGCAGCTCCTCCTCGTCGAGGAGGTCGATCAGCGCGGAGTCCAGCACGATCACTGGCTTGTCCATGCCGATCGTGACCCCGTTGAAGAGCGGGGACGCCCGCACGAAGAGCTCGGGGAGCTCGGGGGCGTCGAGGGTGGCGCCCACCTCGGCCAGGAGCCGGTGGAGCACGGCGAACTGCCGCTCGTCCACCCGGATCGCCGAGCCCAGGAGCTCGAGGCGCACCGCGCGTTCGTTGATCAGCCCCGACATCGCCTTGAGGACCTTGTCGAAACCCCTGAGCTTGCGGAGCGCGACCAGGGCGCCCTGGTCGGCCGGGTGCTCCCAGGCGCGGGAGGAGATGTCGGTCAGGTTCACGCGGCGCTTGGCCGGTCGAGGGCTCACGGAGCGTCATTCTGCGGGACGGATGACGCTCCCCGAGGCGATTCGCACGATCCCGGGAGTGGCGGGGTCGGTGTTGTCGATGACGACGTCCGCTCGCTCGCGGGGGCGGCAGCGGGTCAGGTAGATGCGCTGCGCGTCGAGGACTCGCCGCTGGTCGGGGTGCTCGGGCTCGTCGGGTACGCCGTCCCGCGCGGCCATCCGGGACACGCGGACCTCGGGCCGAGCGTCGACGTACACCACGAGGTCCCACAGGTCGACGAGCTCGGTCCGCTGCGCGAAGACGCCGTCGACGAGCAGCACCCCACCGGCGGGCACGGTCTCGGGCTCGTCGTCGGCCGGGGTGTCAGTGACGGGATCATGCCAGCGCCGCCGGTACGACGTTCCGGGCGCGCGCCGCCAGGGCTCGAGCAGCTCACGGCGTACGACCTCGTAGTCGAAGGCCCGCGCCCACACCATCTCGCCGGAGCGACCCTCGGCGTGCCGGTGCGCCCGGGGAAAGTGGAAGTCGTCGAGGCTCGCTCGCGCGACGGGCCGGTCGGCGATCGCTGCCAGTGCGTCAGCGAGCGTCGTCTTGCCGGCAGCAACCGGCCCGTCGACCGCGACCAGCACCGGCCTTCCCGGCGTCGGCACAAGTGCCCACACCGCGGTGAGGACCTCCAGACGCGCCTCGGTCACCGCCGCATCGGCACGCGCACGCCCCGCTCGTCGGCGACCTCGGCCGCGCGGTCGTAGCCGGCGTCGACGTGGCGGATCACGCCCATGCCCGGGTCGTTGGTGAGGACCCGCTCGATCTTCTGCGCCGCGAGATCGGTGCCGTCGGCGACGCACACCTGGCCGGCGTGCAGGGACCGGCCCATGCCGACGCCGCCGCCGTGGTGGAAGGAGACCCACGTGGCACCCGACGCGGTGTTGACCAAGGCGTTGAGGATCGCCCAGTCGGCGATCGCGTCCGAGCCGTCGAGCATCGCCTCGGTCTCGCGATAGGGGGAGGCGACCGAGCCGCAGTCGAGGTGGTCGCGACCGATCACGATCGGCGCCTTCAGCTCGCCGCTGGCCACCATCTCGTTGAACTTCAGGCCGGCCAGGTGCCGCTCGCCGTACCCCAGCCAGCAGATCCGGGCGGGCAGCCCCTGGAACTGCACGCGCTCGCCCGCCATCGTGATCCACTTCCGCAGCCGCTCGTTCTCGGGGAACAGCTCGAGGATCGCGCGGTCGGTCGCGGCGATGTCGGCCGGGTCGCCGGACAGCGCGGCCCAGCGGAACGGGCCCTTGCCCTCGCAGAAGAGCGGCCTGATGTACGCCGGCACGAAGCCGGGGAACTCGAACGCCCGGTCGTAGCCGCCCTTGCGCGCCTCGTCGCGGATCGAGTTGCCGTAGTCGAAGACCTCGGCGCCGGCGTCCTGGAACTCCACCATCGCCCGGACGTGCGCGGCCATCGAGGCCTGCGCGTCCTTGGTGAAACCGGCCGGGTCGCGCTCGGCGGCGTCGTGCCAGTCGTCGAAGGCGACCCCGACGGGCAGGTAGGACAGCGGGTCGTGGGCCGACGTCTGGTCGGTCACGATGTCGACGGGCGCCTTCAGCTCGAGCAGCTGCGGCACGAGCTCGGCGGCATTGCCGAGTACGCCGATCGAGAGCGGCCGGCGCTCGTCGCGCGCAGCGACGGCGCGGGCGACGGCGTCCTCGAGCGAGTCGGCCTGCTCGTCGAGGTAGCGGTGCTCGATGCGTCGGGTGATCCGGGTCTGGTCGCAGTCGATGCAGATCGCGACGCCGTCGTTCATGGTCACGGCTAGGGGCTGCGCGCCCCCCATGCCACCCAGGCCGGCCGTCAGCGTGATCGTCCCGGCCAGCGTGCCCCCGAACCTCTTGTCCGCGATCGCCGCGAAGGTCTCGAACGTGCCCTGCAGGATCCCCTGGGTGCCGATGTAGATCCAGGAGCCGGCCGTCATCTGGCCGTACATGATCAGGCCCAGCTCCTCGAGCTTGCGGAACTCCTCCCAGTTGGCCCAGTCGCCGACCAGGTTGGAGTTCGCGATCAGCACGCGCGGGGCCCACTCGTGGGTGCGCATCACGCCGACCGGCTTGCCCGACTGCACGAGCAGCGTCTCGTCGTCCTCCAGGTCGCGCAGGCTCGCCAGGATCGCGTCGTACGCCGGCCAGGTGCGGGCGGCCTTGCCGGTGCCGCCGTAGACGACCAGGTCCTCGGGACGCTCCGCGACCTCCGGGTCGAGGTTGTTCATCAACATCCGCAGCGGAGCCTCGGTCTGCCAGCTCTTCGCCGACAGCTCGGTGCCGTGGGGGGCGTGGATGGGCAGCCGTGGGTTGTCGCTCATGCGAGGTCTCCGATCACTTCTTCGACGGTGGACAGGACGGCGCCCGACGCGACCAGCGCGACCGCGGCCTCGATCTCGGGCGACAGGAACCGGTCGGGGCCCGGAGCACCGACCCCGTGCTCACGCAGCAGGTGTACGACGGCGCCGGTCGCCGGCGCGGGCGACGTCCCGGCGGTGTCACCGGTCGTGGTCCGCAGGTCGAGACCACGCGCCGCGGTCATCAGCTCGATCGCGACCACCCGCGTCAGCCCGTCGACCGACCGCCGCAGCTTGCGCGCCGCGGACCACCCCATGGACACGTGGTCCTCCTGCATCGCGCTCGAGGGGATCGAGTCGACGCTCGCCGGCACCGCGAGTCGCTTGAGCTCGGAGACGATCGCGGCCTGCGTGTACTGCGCGATCATCAGCCCGCTGTCGACGCCCGGGTCGTCGGCGAGGAACGGCGGCAGGTCGTGGTTGCGGGCGCGGTCGAGGAAGCGGTCGCTACGCCGTTCCGAGATCGAGGCGACGTCGGCGGTGACGATGGCCAGGAAGTCGAGGACGTAGGCGACCGGGGCGCCGTGGAAGTTGCCGTTCGACTCGACCCGGCCCGGACCGTCGGTCGAGCCGGTCGGGACCAGCACCACCGGGTTGTCGACGGCGCTGGCCAGCTCGCGCCCTGCGACGGTGGCGGCGTGCTCCACGGTGTCACGGGCGGCCCCGTGCACCTGCGGTGAGCAGCGCAGGGAGTAGGCGTCCTGCACGCGATGGAAACGGTCCTCGCGGTGGGCGGCCATCACGCCGGACCCGGCGAGGACCCTGGTCAGGTTCGCGGCCGACAGCGCCTGGCCCACCTGCGGTCGCAGCGCCTGGAGCTCGGCGGCGAAGACCCGGTCGGTGCCCATCTGCGCCTCGACGCTCATGGCGGCGGCGATGTCGGCGGTCCGCAGCAGCATCCGGAGGTCGGCGATCGCGAGCACCAGCATCCCGAGCATCCCGTCGGTGCCGTTGATCAGCGCGAGACCCTCCTTGGCCCGCAGCTCCACCGGCGACAGGCCGGCGGCAGCGAGCGCGTCGGCGGCCGGCGTCAGCGCACCGGACGCGTCTCGTACGTCGCCCTCCCCCATCAGCGCCAGCGCGCAGTGCGCGAGCGGAGCGAGGTCGCCGGAGCAACCGAGCGAGCCGTACTCGCGGACCACGGGCGTGATCCCCGCGGACAGCAGCGACGCGAGCAGCTGCGCCGTCTCACGCCGGATGCCGGTGTGACCGGTGGCCAGGGTCGAGAGCCGTAGCAGCATCAGGCCCCGCACGACCTCGCGCTCGACCTCCGGCCCGGAGCCGGCGGCGTGCGAGCGGACCAGGGAGCGCTGGAGCTGCTCGCGCAGCTCGCTCGGGATGTGGCGGGTGGCGAGGGCGCCGAACCCCGTCGAGATCCCGTACGACGGCGTGGGCGCGGCCGCGAGCTCCTCGACCACGGCCCGAGCGCGGTCGATCGCGGCGAGCGCGTCCTGGGTCAGCGCCACCGCGGCCCCGCCGCGGGTCACCGCGACCACGTCCTCGAACGACACCGGACCCACGCCCACCTGCACGGTCTGCATGTGGCCCATCCAACTCCCGCGCCCGAGCACGGCGCCACCGTCACGACGTCCCGGGTGTCTGGGATCCGAGACCGGTCTCCCCGCCGACCGGTCACCCCTTCGGGGGGTTGGCCGCCGCCCGCGTCGGTCTACTGTCGTACGGTCCCCGGGCCGTCCGGGCGCACGGAGGGAGCTCACCATGCCGACCTGGCTGATCTGGGTCATCGTGATCATCGTGGTGCTGGTCGTGATCGGCGCTCTGGTGTCGATGATGAGCAAGCGCCGTACCGAGCAGCATCGCGCCCGCGCGGAAGAGCTACGGGCCGAGGCCTCGGCCAAGGCCGGTGACCTCACCGAGTCGCAGCGGCAGGCCGAGGACGCACGGGCCAAGGCCGAGCTCGCCAAGACCGAGGCCGAGCGCAGCGAGGAACGAGCCGCACAGGCCGAACAGGGTCACCAGGTCGAGCAGGCGGGCTACGAGGACAAGCTGCGCGAGGCCGACCGGCTCGACCCGGAGGTCAACACCAAGTCGGCGGACTACGAGCCCAGCGTCTGGAACGACGAGAGCCGTGCACCCGACCCGACCACGGCGGCTGGCGACTCCACCACGACGGCCAGCCACCGCGCCGAGACCGACACGACCACGGAGACCCCCACCGAGGGCGCGCGCACCCGCCCCACCGACTGACCTGACCCCGGGATCGTTCCTCGCGACGCGTGGGACGATCCCGGCATGGGTCAGGTGCCGGCGGCGACGAGAGCCCTTCGCGTGCTGCGGTTCCTGGCCAGCCAGCCCGACCCGGTGCCGCTGGACCGGATCACCCGAGCGTGCGGGCTGCCGCGCTCCACGGCGTACCACCTCCTCTCCGCGATGATGGAGGAGGGCTTCGTCGTCCACCTGCCCGAGGAGCACCGCTACGGGCTGGGCGTCGCGGCGTTCGAGGTCGGCAGTGGGTACAGCCGCCAGGAGCCGCTCCAGCGGATCAGTCGGCGACTGCTCGCCGACCTGGTCGACCGCACCGGCCACACCGCGCACCTCGCGGTCCTGCACGGCCGGGACGTGCTCTACGTCGTGGAGGAACGGGCCCCGGGGCGGCCGCCCCTGGTCACCGACGTCGGCGTGCGGCTCCCCGCCCACCTGACCGCGAGCGGGCGCGCCATCTTGTCGACGCTGCCGGCCGCACAGGTGCGCGCGCTCTACCCCGATCCCTCGGCCTTCGTGGACCGGCACGGCACCGGCCCACGCACCCTGAGCGCCCTCCGTGGCGTGCTGTCGGAGACCCGGCGCCGCGGCTATGCGACCGAGCAGGGCGAGGTGACGCCCGGTCAGGCCAGCGTCGCGGCACCCGTCCTCGACCACAACCAGCACCCGGTCGCCGGCGTCGCGGTCACCTTCGCCGACGGGGAGCCGGACGCCCTCGCCGAGGAGGTACGACGCGCGGCGACGGCACTGACGAAGCGGCTCGGCGGACCGGTCTGAGAGGAAGGACACCGACCCGACCGCAGCACGTTACCTGTGGGTACGATCCCGGGGTCGAGCGTGCATGACGGTCGGGTCCGAGGGCCCGTAGTGTCGACGCCGACCCGTCCGTGACCACCCGACCACTCGGAGTGACTGTGACCGCCGTACTCGCCATCGGGCTTCTCCTGAACCTGGTCGCACTGCCGATCGCGGGGCGCCGGGTGTGGTTCCTGGAGCGGTTGATCACCAGCGGGCAGCCCGCGCCCGACCGTGTTGAGGGTGTCACCGGGCGGCTCGGCCTGGCGGTGCGGACCCAGGTGGTGGAGGTCCTCGGCCAGAGGAAGCTGCTGAAGTGGAGCGTGCCCGGGGCCGCGCACTTCTTCGTGTTCTGGGCGTTCGTGATCCTGGCCACGGTCTACCTCGAGGCCTACGGCGCGTTGATCGGGCTGGCGTTCGGTGCCGACACCCTGTCGTGGGCGATCCCGCTGGTCGGGCATTGGCCGGTGCTGGGCTTCCTGCAGGACTTCATCGCGATGATGGCGTTGTTCGGGATCGCCACGTTCGTCTGGATCCGGCTCCGGAACGCCCCGAAGGACCTCGGTCGCCGCTCCCGGTTCTTCGGCTCCCACCTGTCGGGCGCGTGGATCACGCTGTTCATGATCTTCAACGTCATCTGGACGATGTTCCTGTTCCGCGGGGCGTCGTCCGCGCTGGGCAACCTGCCCTACTCCAGCGGGGCCTTCATCTCGATCGGCGTCGGCAACCTGCTCGGTGCCGGTGGGCTGGACCTGTCGCACAGCGCACTGGAGGTGCTCGAGGGGATCGGTCTGCTGCTCCACATCGGCGTGATGTTGGTGTTCTTGATCTTCGTGCTGAACTCCAAGCACCTCCACATCTTCGTGGCCCCGCTCAACGTGCTGTTCGGGCGCCGACCGGTCGCACTGGGCGCGGTGAAGCCGCTGATCTCGGCCGGCAAGCCGGTGACCCTCGACGACATCGACGACCTCGACGAGGAGGCGCGGCTGGGCGTCGGCTCGATCCGGGACTTCACCTGGAAGGGCCTCCTGGACTTCTCGACCTGCACCGAGTGCGGCCGCTGCCAGTCGCAGTGCCCGGCCTGGAACACCGAGAAGCCGCTGTCTCCCAAGCTGCTGATCATGGACCTGCGCGACCACGCGATGGCCGCGGCGCCGGCGATCATCGCCGGCGACAAGGGTGGCGCACCCGAGGGCGCGGTCAAGGAGCTCGAGCGCCCGCTGATCGGGGATGAGTCGATGTACGGCGTGATCGACCCCGACGTGCTGTGGTCCTGCACGTCCTGCGGGGCGTGCGTGAACCAGTGCCCGGTCGACATCGAGCACGTCGACCACATCATCGACATGCGCCGCTACCAGGTGCTGGTGGAGAACAACTTCCCCGCCGAGCTCAACCAGCTCTTCAAGGGACTCGAGGGCCGCGGCAACCCATGGAACCTGTCGGCGTCCGGTCGGATGGACTGGGCCAAGGGTCTCGACTTCGAGGTGCCGGTCGTCGGCGAGGCCGATGCTGATGGCGGCGAGGTGTCGATGGACTCGGTGGACTGGCTGTTCTGGATCGGCTGCGCCGGCGCCTACGAGGACCGCGCCAAGAAGACGGTGCGAGCCGTCGCCGAGCTGCTGAACCTCGCGGGCGTCTCGTTCGGCGTGCTCGGCAACGGCGAGACCTGCACCGGGGATCCCGCCCGCCGAGCCGGCAACGAGTTCGTCTACCAGGGCCTGGCCGCCCAGAACGTCGAGACGCTCGGTGGAATGTGGCCGGAGCACCGGGTCAAGCAGGTCGTCACGACGTGCCCCCATTGCCTGAACACCCTCAAGAACGAGTACCGCGACCTGGGCCTCGAGCTCGAGGTCGTCCACCACACCCAGCTGTTGAACCGGCTCGTGCGCGACGGGCGGCTGACCCCGATCCCTGCCGGCGAGGGGGCCTCGGGTGCCGAGCCGGCTGCCAGGTCGCGGTCGATCACCTACCACGACCCGTGCTTCCTGGGTCGCCACAACCAGGTCTACGCCCCGCCCCGTGAGCTCCTGCAGGTGCTGCCCGGAGCGTCGTACGTCGAGATGGAGCGGTCGGCCGAACGCTCCTTCTGCTGCGGTGCGGGCGGCGCCCGGATGTGGATGGAGGAGAACCTCGGCGAGCGGATCAACGTCAACCGCACCAAGGAGGCCGTCGCCACCGGCGCCGACCAGATCGCCGTCGGCTGCCCGTTCTGCCGGGTGATGCTCTCCGACGGGCTCGCCTCCGAACAGGCCGACGGCCACGCGCGCGAGGAGGTCGAGGTGCTCGACGTCGCGCAGATGCTGCTGGCCTCGGTGAAGGGAGAGCCCGCAACCCGCACTCCCGCGCCGGTCAGCGCCCCTGCGGCACGCAGCGAGGAGACCCAGGGCGAGCCCGAGCCCGCCGAGCCCGCACCCGCGCCGGCCGAGCCCGCCGAGACCAAGGCCGGCTCCTCCCTGTTCGACCTCGACGACGACGAGCCCGAGCCCGCTCCTTCGACGGCCGAGCCCGCCGAGACCAGGACTGACTCCTCCCTGTTCGACCTCGACGACGACGACGACCCCGCACCCGCGCCGGCCGAGCCCGCCGAGACCAAGGCCGGCTCCTCCCTGTTCGACCTCGACGCGGACGACGAGCCCGCACCCGCGCCGGCCGAGCCCGCCGAGACCAAGGCCGGCTCCTCCCTGTTCGACCTCGACGCGACGAGCCCGAGCCCGCACCCGCGCCGGCCGAGCCCGCCGAGACCAAGGCCGGCTCCTCCCTGTTCGACCTCGACGCGGACGACGAGCCCGACGCCGAGCCCGCGCCGGAGCCCGAGCCCCCGGCGGAGCCCGAGGCGAAGCAGGAGCAGGAGGCCTCCGCGGAGTCGGCGTCCGATCGCCGGACGGACGCCGACATCAGCGAGGGCGGCTCGTTGTTCGACCTCTGAACCGCCCCTGACCTGCGGCGATGTCACCGTGACGCCATTTGATGTCAAGCGATGCTTGACATGACATCACAGTGATGTCAGGATGATGCGCATGGACATCACGCCGTACGTCGACAGCCTCCGGCAGGCTCTCGTCTCCGCCGCGGACTCGGCGGGTGACGAGACCCGCCAGGCCGCCGAGCGCCTCAGCTTCGCCCTCGACTCCAGCTCGCGGCTGGCGATCATGGAGGCGGTCTCCCAGGCCGCCGCCGAGATCACCGCCGAGATGCCGAACGGCGGCGTCGACGTCCGGCTCAACGGGCGCGACCTCGACTTCCTGGTCCACGTCGCGACCCCGACCCCGCCCCCGCCGCCGCCCCCGCCGAGCCCCGACGAGGTCGACGACGGCAACCTGGCCCGGATCACCCTCCGGATCCCCGAGTCGGTGAAGGCCAAGGCCGAGGAGCGGGCGGCCGAGGCCGGCCAGTCGCTCAACACCTGGCTCGTCAGCGTCGTCCGCGCAGCCAGCCGCGACGGAGCCATCAACATCGACGTCGACCTCTCCAGCATCCCCTTCTTCGGCGGAGGCGATCCGTTCGGCGGCTCGAAGCGCGGCAACAAGCGCATGACCGGCTGGCTCTGACGCCGGCGCACCACCACATCCCGACCGGGGACGGCACCAGGCCGATCCCCCGGCAGAACACACCCTGATCCCACCATCGGGGCGACACCAGGAGGAACCATGCAGCGCCAGTTCGACACCCCGGAGCCCCTCGGCCTGACCGTCGAGATCGGCCGAGGCCGGGTCCTCATCCACGCCACCACCACCGCCACGACCACCGTCGAGGTGGAGGGGCCGGACGCCGACGAGGTCGAGATCAGCTTCGAGGGCAACGAGCTGCGGGTCATCGGCCCCAAGCGCGGCGGCGGGTTCTTCGGCAAGGACCACGACCTCGTCGTCGACGTGACGTTGCCGACCGACAGCCAGCTCGCGGTCAAGACCGGCAGCGCCGACATCACCCTCGACGGCCAAGTGGCCGAGACCCGGCTCAAGACCGGTTCGGGCGACGTCACCTGCGACACCTTCTCGGGCGCGGCGTCGGTCGACACCGGTTCCGGCGACGTCGAGGTCTCCGAGGCCCTCGCCGAGCTCCGGATCAAGAGCGGCTCGGGTGACGTCTCCGTCGGTACCTGCGTCAAGGAGCTGAGCGTCTCCACCGGCTCCGGCGACGTCGAGGTCGGCACCGCCAACGCCCGCACCGTCGTCAAGACCGGGTCCGGCGACCTCAAGGTCGTCACCGCCAACAGCGACGTCTCCCTGTCCACCGGCAGCGGCGACCTCACCGTCGGCTCGGCCCGGCGTGGCCGGGTCAGCGCCAAGGGAGCCAGCAGCGACGTCCGCATCGGGATCCCGGCCGGTACGCCGGTCTGGGCCGACATCAACACCGTCACCGGCAAGGTCCGCTCCAACCTCGAGAGCGTCGGGGCCCCTCAGGAGGGACAGGACCACATCGAGCTCGAGGCCCGGACCGTCAGCGGCGACATCGTCCTGACCCAGGTCTGACCACACCCACCACACCGAAGGGAGTACGACCATGAACACCACCGTGATCGAGGCACAAGCTCGCTATCTCATCGAGGACCGGATCCACCCGACCCACCGTGAGCAGGAGCCCATCGGCGTACGGCGTCGCGCCCGGAAGGTCCGCAAGCTGAGCTGGCTGTGACCCGTTCTCTGTCGAGGGTCGCCAAGTCGCCCGTTGAGATGCGCACATCGCGCGCGTCTCAACGGGCGATCGTGCGTGTCTCGGCCTCTTCCCGGGTCGAGCCGGTCGAGACTCAGACGTCGGTGACGCGGAGCCCGGCATGCGCCTTGTAGCGCCGGTTGACGCTGATCAGGTTGGCCGTGAGCGCCTCGACCTGGCCCGCGTTGCGCAGCCGCCCGCCGTACACCCCCCGCATCCCGGGCACCGCCTCGGCGAGCGCGGCCACCAGGTCGGTGGCGTCGCGGTCATCGCCGAGCACGAGTACGTCGGTGTCGAGCGAGGACACCTCGGGATCGTCGAGCAACACGGCGCTGATGTGGTGGAAGGCGGCGACCACGGTCGACCCGGGCAGGATCGCGGCGGCCTCCTGCGCGGCGGAGCCCTCGGCGACGTCGAGCGCGTAGGCGCCCTGCTGGTCGAAGCCCAGGGGGTTGACACAGTCCACGACGACCTTGCCCGCGAGCACGCCGGCCAGCGACCGGAGCAGGCCCGCGTGCCCGTCGTACGGCACGGCGACCACGACCACGTCTGCGCCCGCGGCCGCGTCCTCGTTGGCCAGCCCGCGGACGTCGCCGCCGGTGGCCTCAGCGAGCTCCGCAGCGATCTCTGCTGCGCGCTCGGCCGACCGGCTGCCGACGAGGACCGTCAGGCCGGCGGCGGCCCAGCGGCGTACCAGGCCCCGGCCCTGTGGCCCGGTGCCGCCGAGAACGGCGACGGTCACGCCGGCCAGCGTGGGTGCCATCAGATCGAGGTCCGGTGGAAGTTCTGGAACGAGCGCGAGGGCGTGGGGCCGCGCTGGCCCTGGTAGCGCGAACCGTACTTCTCCGACCCGTACGGATGCTCCGAGGGTGACGAGAGCCGGAAGAAGCAGAACTGCCCGATCTTCATGCCCGGGTAGAGCTTGATCGGCAGCGTGGCGACGTTCGCCAGCTCGAGGGTGACGTGCCCGGAGAAGCCGGGGTCCACGAAGCCGGCCGTCGCGTGGGTGAGCAGGCCGAGCCGGCCCAGCGACGACTTGCCCTCGACGCGGGCCGCGACGTCGTCGGGCAGCGAGACGACCTCGTACGTCGAGCCGAGCACGAACTCCCCCGGGTGCAGGATGAACGGCTCCTCGCCGTCCGGCTCCACCAACCGGGTCAGGTCGGACTGGTCGGCAGCGGGGTCGATGTGGGGGTAGCGATGGTTCTCGAAGACCCGGAAGTAGCGGTCCAGCCGTACGTCGATCGACGAGGGCTGCAGCATCGCGGGGTCCCAGGGCTCCATCACGATCCGCCCGGCGTCGATCTCGGCCAGGACGTCGCGGTCGCTCAACAGCACGCCCGCAGGCTACCGGGCGATCGGCGACGCCAGCCCTCTGGCACCATGCCGGACGTGACCGCTCCCGTCTTCCACCGGTACGTCGCGCTCGGCGACTCCTTCACCGAGGGCGTCGGCGACCCCGACCCCGAGCGCCCCAACGGGCTGCGCGGCTGGGCCGACCGGGTCGCCGAGGTGCTGGCCACCCGCACCGACGACTTCGGCTACGCCAACCTCGCGATCCGTGGCCGCACCCTCCGTCCGATCCTCGACCAGCAGCTCGAGCCGGCGCTCGCCCTCGAGCCCGACCTGGTCACCATCTACGGCGGCGGCAACGACCTGATCCGTCCGCGCTGCGACGTCGACGCGCTGGCCGAGGTGTACGACGACGCGATCGGCACGCTCGCCGCGACCGGCGCCCGGGTCGGCATCTTCACGGCGTTCGACCCGGGCGGTGGCGGCCCCTTCGCCCGGCTGCGCGGACGTTTCGCGGTCTACAACGAGCAGGTCCGCGAGATCGCCGAGCGGCACGGTGCCGTCGTCCTGGACTCATGGCGGATGCGACCGGAGAGGCCCGACCTCATGTGGTCCGAGGACCGGTTGCACCTCGGGCCCCTCGGGCACCGGGCGGTTGCCATCGAGGTGCTCGACACGCTGGGCATCTCCCACGACCTCGACCTGTCCGACCCGACCGGTTCCCTCGGCGAGACCCCGTTCCGGGCCGGACGCCGGGCCGACCTCGAGTGGGCCGTGCGGCATGCCGCGCCATGGATCAAGCGACGCCTCACCGGGCGCTCCTCGGGCGACGGCGTACAGCCGAAACGGCCCGCGCTCGAGCCGATCTGACTGGTCGCACAGCCTCGGGTACGATCCGTCACGCCGGTTTCGCCGGCGTGCGGATGTAGCTCAGTTGGTAGAGCGCGACCTTCCCAAGGTCGATGTCGCGAGTTCGAGTCTCGTCATCCGCTCCACGTTGCTGGCCTGGGCTTGTCGCGCTCCGCGCGACACTCTGCCCAATCGTCGATGTCGCGAGTTCGAGTCTCGTCATCCGCTCCACGTTCCTGGCCTGGGCTTGTCGCGCTCCGCGCGACACTCTGCCCAATCGTCGATGTCGCGAGCTCGAGTCTCGTCATCCGCTCCACGTCCCTGGCCTGGGCTTGTCGCGCTCCGCGCGACACTCTGCCCAATCGTCGATGTCGCGAGCTTCGAGTCTCGTCATCCGCTCCACGTTCGCGAGTTCGAGCTCGCATCCGCCACGTCGGCCGGGCTTGTCGCGCTCCGCGCGACACTCTGCCCAATCGTCGATGTCGCGAGCTCGAGTCTCGTCATCCGCTCCACGTCCCTGGCCTGGGCTTGTCGCGCTCCGCGCCGGGAATGGCGACGGCGAGCGACGGGGGTCGTCCGCCGTGCGCGTCCTCACCAGTTTCATCATGTGAGGCAGGTGAACCTCCGCTTCACACGGCGAGTTCACCATGTGAAGCGGCGGTTCGCCCTCATCACATGATGAAGCGGTGAAGACCCCCGCCCTTGACGAGGATGTGGCCGTTGTGGACAGTGGTGTGGAAGTGACTCCTGAAGTCTTGAGGTCTTCCCCATGTCCCGCGCCCGTTGGATCACGCTCGGAGCCCTGGCCCTGGTGCTCGCCCTTCTACCGTTCGTGCCGCACGGAGGCGGCACCGACGACGGCACCATCCGACGGGCCGCCGGGCCCGACCGGCACGGGCCGCTGACCGCCGGCTACGGTCGGCTCACGCCCGCCTACCGACGCGAGATCACCCGCGTCGTCGGGGCAGGGACGACCCGTCAGTTCTCCGCCCGGACGCCGGCTCGCACCCTGGCCGGCGACCTCGTCCGGTGCGCGGTCTTCGAGGGCCAGCGCTACTGCCTCGGCTCGGGCTGGACCGACCGCACCCAGGCCCAGGTGCAGCGGAGCACGGCGGCCGTCGCGGCTCGCCAGGCCGTCCGCCCGACGCAGGCCACCAGCACCGGCGACCTGTCGATGATCGCCGCGCTGCGTCAGGACGCCCGGTTGACCCCACAGCAACGCGCCGCCGCGCAGACCGCCGAGCTCACCGAGGCCGCTCGCTCGGTCGCCAAGGTCTGGCTGCTGCGCCACCAGGTGCAGGGCGTACCGCTCCCGCCCCACTTCTTCGCCCGCCACCCGGAGGTCCGAGCGGCGACCGGCGCGGCTTCCGCCTCCCGCAGCGGTACGTCGTCCGTCGTCGCGCCCGCGTCGTCGATGGCCCGGCAGCGGGTCAAGCGCTGGCGCGACTACCCGCAGAAGGCGACCGTCCTCGACTCGCGGGAGGTGACCCAACAGCACCGCACCTACTGGTGCGGGCCGACCTCGATGCAGATGATCACCTGGGGCTGGTCGGGCCGGATGCACTCGCAGAAGTACTGGGCCGAGAAGCTCGGTACGACGACCAGTGGCTCGTCGATCACCTCGATGGTCGACGTCGTGAACAAGTACACCGGCTGGGACAGGTCGGCGCACGCCGGGCCCTACATCACCCTCGACATCGGCGACTGGTCGTTCCAGAAGTGGATGCTGCTGATGGCACGCCACATCGTCGACTACCGCGCCCCGGTGATCCTGCACCCCGTGCTGCTCACGCAGTTCTACCCGTATCTCGACCACGACGGCTCCGGCCACTTCCAGGTCGGCCGTGGGTACCAGAAGCGCGACGGGAAGACGCCCCTGCTCGGCTACTTCGAGCCGTGGAACCAACAGCGCTTCCACCCCGACGAGCCGTTCATCGACCGCGTCCAGTGGCGCAACGCCTTCAAGTCCTACCGGGCGAACGAGGCGCACTTCCAGCACGACGTCGGCGTGTGACGTCCGTACGCCGTCCGGGCACGCGGGCGGGAGGTGCCGCGCTCCTCCTGGCCGGCGTGCTGATGTTCGGGGCGTGCGGCTCGGGCACGTCCAGCACCGCGGACGGCCCGACCTCGGGACCTCCGAGCACCGCGCCCTCGAGCGACGCGCCCAGCAGCACGTCGTCGTCGTCGACGCCGTCGGCTCCGTCCACCGGCACCAGCGACCACCCGGCCGTCGTCACGGCCACCACCGCCCTGCTCGACTGGCAGCCGGTCCCGGGCTCGACCCGGGACCTGGTGACGGTCGGCGGGCGCTGGAGACTCACCGTCGACCCGGATGGCACCGCCGCCCTCCTCCAGGGGCCGCATCCACGCACCATCAGGGCCGGCGCCGACGCTCGGATCTCCGACGCCTTCCTCGACGGCAGCCACGCGCTGGTGGTGAGCGAGGACAAGCTCGCGCAGACGCCCGACGTCGCCACCCTCGTGGACCTCGGCTCGGGCAGGGCCAGGATCCTCGACCGCACCTCCACCCCGCCGACGAGCGTCGGCGGCACCTGGGCGCTCGGCCCCGACTCGCTGGCCCACGCCACCGCCGGTCCGCACGGCTCGTACTGCGTCACCTGGTTGAGCCTGGGCACGCTCCGGCCCGAGGCCGACACGTGCGTCCCGCCGCGGAACGGCCTCAGCCGGGCCTCGATCACGGCCGACGGCGCAAGCCTGATGCGCTTCGACGACCACCATCCCTCGTGCCGGACCCTGCTCGGCCGGACGGGCGCGCACGCCGTACCCCTACCAGGCGTCGCCGACTGCCAGGGCTGGGACTCCGCCGCGCTCTCCGGCGGCGCGGCGTGGTCGGTGATCCCGAACGAGCACCGGATCGAGGCCGCTCACTTCTACGCGCACACCGCGAGCGGTTGGTTCGACCTCGGGCCCGGTACGTCGGGCTCGCTCGTCGCCTGCGGCGGGGCGGCGTACTTCGTGCGCGATCCTCCGACGAGACGGGACCCGGCGACCCTGCTCCGATGGAATCCCGGGGACGCCGGCCTCACCACCGTCTTCGCCTCGAAGGGCCGCGGGAACGCCTTCCTCTCGCCGCCGCGCTGCGGCGGTGACCACCTCACCGTCACCGCCTTCGCCGCCGCCGGCGACCAACAGGTCACCGCATCGGTCGGCGCACCGTAGGCTCGCAGGCATGCCGGCCGACTTCACCGGGTTCCCACCTCAGGCCCTCGACTTCTACGACGACCTCGAGGTCGACAACACGCGGTCGTTCTGGGACAGCCACAAGGGCACCTACGACTACTCGGTCCGCCGCCCGATGGTCGCGCTCTGCGCTGCGCTCGCGCCGGAGTTCGGCGAGGCCAAGGTGTTCCGCCCGTTCCGCGACGTGCGGTTCGCCAAGGACAAGACGCCGTACAAGACCGCGCAGGGCGCCTTCGTGGGCGTCGGCCCGGCGACCGGCTGGTACGTCGAGATCTCGGCGCGAGGCGTCCGGACCGGTGCCGGCTTCTACGACGCCACCGGACCCCGGATCGCCGCGATCCGCGCCGCGATCGACGACGACCGCACCGGCCGGGAGCTCGAGTCGATGCTCGAGAAGCTCGAGGGTGGCGGCTGGACGATCGGCGGCCACGCCCTCAAGACCGCGCCGCGCGGGTACGACGTGGACCATCCGCGCATCGGCCTGCTCCGCCACAAGTCGCTCACCATCGGCCACGACTACGGCTTCGAACCGATCATCCACACCACCGAGCTGCTCGAGGCCGTCCGCGACGACTGGCGCACCCTCCGCCCCTTCGTCGAGTGGGTCACCGCCGTCGACGAGTGAGTCTCGACTCCGCTCGACCACCGCCTTGCCCGCTCGACCACCGACTCGCCGGTCGTCCACCTCGGGTCAGTGGGGCTGCCAGGCGTCGTCGTCCTCGGTGAGGGCGGCGACGACCGGCGGCAGGGCGCCCGAGGCCAGGTCGGCGACCGAGACCTGCTCGAAGACGTCACGCAGGGAGTGCCGGGCGGCGATCCACACCCGCTGGAGCGCGTCGGCGCGCTCGTTGTAGGACACCGCCTCGGGCCGCAGGCCGTAGACGGAGACGAGCGGGCCGTCGACGGCCCGGATCACGTCGGCGACCGTCACGTCCGACGCCGACTTGGCCAGGCGCCAGCCGCCCGCCTGCCCGCGCTGGGCGAGCACGATGCCGGCCTTGCGCAGGTCGGCCAGGATCGCTTGCAGGAAGTTGTGGGGGATGTCCTGCAGCTTGCCGAGCTCCTCGGCGCTGACCGGGCGGCCGTTCTGGTCGCCGTCGCCGCGCGCGGCCATCTCGATCAGGGCGCGGAGGGCGTAGTCGGCCTTGGCGGAGACTCGCATGCGAGCAGTCTCCCAGAAGCACGCCCCGAACCGCGCAACCACGCGTGGTCTGCGTCACATCCGAGCGGGAGCGCCACCCCGCATCCCCGCGGGTCTGTTGCCTGCACGTAGCCTCCGGGGCAGAATGAAGTTACTGATGAGTAGCCGTACTCTCGACACGGCTCCGACGACCGCGGCGGACCACGAGACGATGCGAACAGGTAGGCAGATGGGCCACTACAAGAGCAACCTCCGCGACATCGAGTTCAACCTCTTCGAGGTCCTCGGCACCGACCGGGTCCTGGGCGCCGGCCCCTTCGCCGACATCGACGTCGCCACCGCCCGCGAGATCCTCGCCGAGGTCGACCGGCTGGCCCGGGAAGACCTGGCCGCGTCGTTCGAGGAGTCCGACCGCACGCCGCCCGTCTTCGACCCCGAGACCCACACCGCCCCGGTCCCCGAGGCGTTCAGGAAGAGCTACCGCGCCTGGATGGGCGCCGAGTACTGGCGCCTGGGCACGCTCGCCGACCTCGGCGGTACGCCGGCCCCCTCGTCGTTCCAGTGGGCGGTCGGCGAGATGGTGCTCGGCGCCAACCCCGCGATCTGGATGTACGGCGCGGGCCCGATGTTCGCCGGCGTGATCCACCGCAACGGCAACGAGCGCGACAAGAAGATCGCCCAGCACATCGTCGACAACGGCTGGCTGACCACGATGGTGCTGACCGAGCCCGACGCCGGCTCCGACGTGGGCGCGGGCCGCACCAGGGCCACCCCGAACGACGACGGCACCTGGAACATCGAGGGCGTCAAGCGCTTCATCACCTCGGCGGAGGGCGACCTCTCCGACAACATCATCCACATGGTGCTCGCGCGCCCGCACGGCGTGGAGGGCGCGGGCGGTCCCGGCACCAAGGGCCTCAGCCTGTTCCTCGTCCCGAAGTTCCACTTCGACCCCGACACCGGCGAGTCGACCGGCGAGCGCAACGGCGTCTACGTCACGGGAGTCGAGCACAAGATGGGGATCAAGGTCTCCAACACCTGCGAGCTGACCTTCGGGGACCCGGGCGTCGGCGGAGGCGAACCCGCGCAGGGCTGGCTGCTCGGCGAGGTGCACAACGGCATCGCCCAGATGTTCCAGGTGATCGAGAACGCCCGGATGATGGTCGGCACCAAGGCCATCGCCACGCTGTCCACCGGCTACCTCAACGCCCTCGACTTCGCCAAGGAGCGGGTCCAGGGCGCCGATCTCACCGAGGCCGCCGACAAGACCGCGCCGCGCGTGACGATCACGCACCACCCCGACGTACGTCGTTCGCTGATGACGCAGAAGTCGTTCGCCGAGGCCATGCGCTCCCTCGTCCTCTACACCGCCTCGTGGCAGGACCGCGTGATGGTCGCCGAGCACGCCGGCGAGAAGGACGAGCTGGCGATGGCGGTCAACGACCTGCTGCTGCCGATCGTCAAGGGCTACGGCTCGGAGCGGTCGTGGGTGCTGCTGGGCACCGAGTCGCTCCAGACCTTCGGCGGATCCGGCTTCCTGCAGGACTACCCGATCGAGCAGTACGTCCGCGACGCCAAGATCGACACCCTGTACGAGGGCACGACCGCGATCCAGGGGCAGGACTTCTTCTTCCGCAAGATCGTCAAGGACCAGGGCAGGGCCCTCGGCCACCTGGCGAAGGAGATCCAGGCCTTCCTCGAGAGCGAGGGCGGCAACGGCCGGCTCAAGGTGGAGCGCCAGCTCCTGGCGAAGGCACTCGAGGACGCGCAGGCGATCGTCGGCGCGATGATCAACGACCTGATGAGCGCGGACGCCTCCGCCGAGGGCGGCGACATCCGCAACATCTACAAGGTCGGCCTCAACACCAGCCGCCTGCTGATGGCCCTCGGCGACGTCGTCTGCGCCTGGCTCCTGCTCCGCGGCGCGGACATCGCGCTGGGCCGGCTGTCCGGCGAGCTGCCCGCCAAGGAGAAGGCCTTCTACGAGGGCAAGGTGGCTGCCGCGCAGTTCTTCGCCCAGACCAACCTGCCGCGGATCTCCGCCGAGCGGGCCATCGCCGAGCACACCGACCTCGCGCTGATGGACCTCGACGAGGCCGCGTTCTGACCGTTCCCCTCGGGGACAGGGACGACCGAGCCGGTGGTGTCCGTGAGGACACCGCCGGCTGTCGTCGTCCGGCCGTCCGCTCAGCCCGGAGGCATCGGGATGCTGCCGTTCGGCGTACCGAGTCCGGTCGGGCCGTCGTAGCCCGCGACCGCGGTGCACATGTAGCTGCCCAGGCAGAACCCGTTCGAGCCACCCGACCACGTCGTGGAACGCGCCCGGCTCGGCGTACAGGTCGCTCGGCCGGATGCCGGCCGACCCCGAGGCGCCGATGATGCCGGCGATCAGCGGGGACGACGCACTCGTGCCGTCGACCTCGAGCCAGCCCCTGAACGCCCGGGGCAGTGAGGTGTTGTAGATCGCCAGGCCCCTCGCGACCGCCGAGAGGTCACCGTCGGTACGGCCGTGGCAGGCCGGGTCGGTCTGCCCGCCCACCTTGTCGAAGTACGCCGAGCAGCCGGACCCGGCGAAGCGCCACGCCCGCTCGGTCCAGCCCCGAGGGTCGGTCACGGACCGGGCGAGCGTCGTACCGCCGGCGGCGATGACGGCCGGGGAGCTGGCCGGGAAGCTGGCCGGGCCGTAGCCGAAGTCACCGGTCGAGGCGACGGCGGTCACTCCGGGGTGGTCGTACCGGACGGCCTGGCTGTCGGTGCCGGTCAGCTCGATCCGACCGAACGAGTGGTTGGTCACCGTGGCCCCGGCGTTCACCGCCGCGGTCTCGGCGCGACCCAGCGCCCCGTCGGTGGGTTGCCTGGCCTCGACCAGGACGATGTGGCACGTCGGGCACGCAGCGGAGATCATCTGGAGGTCCAGCGAGGCCTCGACGCCCCAGCCGAAGTCCTGCCGGGGGAACGGACCCGGCTGGCCCTTCTGGTTGAGCTTGGTGAAGCAGCCGCTCGCCCTCGTGCAGGCCGGCAGGCCGAACTGCCGACGGTAGTGGTTCATGTCCGCCTCGGCCGACGGGTAGTCGAAGGCCACGATCACCGCGACCGTCGTGGTCGCCGAGGCACCGGACAGGCCGTAGGCCTGACGCAGCGCCGGTGCTCCCCAGCCGGCCGGGTCGGGCTCGGCCCGACCCACCGACCTCGTGGCGGCGTTCAGCTTCACGAAGCAGCGGTACTGGTGGGTGCCCGACGTACGGCAGAGCTTCGTCGGCTCGAACCGCTGGCGATGCGCCTGCGTGCCGGTGGTTGCCGAGCGCGCCCTGCCCATGGGCAGCAGGTAGGCGTGCTTGACCTGCTCGGAGAGCGTACGGCCGGCCCGGTCCGTTGCCCTGATCCGCAGGCTGAGGGCGGGGTGCGCCCGAGTGGCCGCCGGGTTGAGGTAGGACACCCGGAACGTGTTGGCGTCCTTGCGCGTCAGCGACGCGGCGTGCCACGTGCGGTCGTCCGTCGACCACCGCACGCTCGCCGACGCGACCGGCGTGTCCAACGGGCCGAGGTTGTCGAAGGTGATCGGGAACGACTCGCGACCACGACGCCCGTGGCTGCTCAGGTTCGTCGGCGGCACATAGTCAGCCCGCAGCAGCGGGACCGGGGCGTCCGAGCGGGGCACGGCGAAGGACCAGACGTCGCTGACGTGGGAGGACAGCTGGTACCTCGTGCTCACCGGCGTCGTCTCGGCGACCAGCCGCATCGTCTCCCCGGGCGCGACGCCCTTGACGAAGGGTGAGATCACCAGCCCCCCGCGCTGCAGCCGGGTGCGGCCCCGGTAGAGCGCCCACGCACCGTGGTCGTCGATGCCGAACTGCCGGGAGCCGGCGCTCGTCATCATCGACAGGAAGCCGTGCAGCACGCCGTCCGTGACGCACAGCGCGCAGGCGCGCCCGGCTCTCGCCGACTCGTCTCCTGAGTCGGCGACGGGCGTCACCGGTCCGCGGAAGAACTGGACCTGGGCGTGCTGGCCGCGACGGTACGTCGCCTGCTGGGCCAGCTGCGCGAAGCTGCGGAAGCTCTGGTTGACCGTGGTCGTGCTGTCCCAGGCGAGGTTCTTCCGGGCCAGGAGCAGGCCGTGGATGACACCCGGCCGGACGGAGGGGAAGAGCTCGGTGAAGCCGAAGACGTCGATCGGGCTGAAGCCGATCCATCCGTCGAGGGACGCCGCCTTGGGGCCGGTCGCATAGTGCTTGATCGCGACCTGGGCGAAGTCACCCGGTCGGTAGCGGAACGTGAGGTGGCGGGGAATGCCCGGGAGGGTCTCCTTGGCGGCAGCCACCTGCTTGATCGGGTGCATCGTCTCGTGCTGGCCGTCGAAGGTGAACGCGCGGTACCCCTTGACGGTCCAGAGGTCGGAAACCTCGGTGTGGAGGGTGCCGGAGGCCAGGGACGCGAGGGGGCTGATCCGGGGGAGGAAGCCGCCGAAGCCGAAGTCGAGGGACGAGCGGCCTCGCTCGTCGCTGGCGAGAACGTCGAGCGAGGGGAAGAGGGATTGGCGGTCGGGCAGGATGAGCCTCGGTCTGACGGTGGCGTCCGCCATCGAGAACGACGCGGTGGTGTCACCGGTGACCGAGGCACTCTTCACGACCACGCGGCTGAAGTCGTCGCTGAGGATCACGTAGTTGCCGGTCGGCACCGACACCTTCCACTGCCCGTCGACGATCCCTCCGAAGGCGCCGAACAGCCGGCCGTCGTCGGTGTTCATGACGAACACGTCGGCCCCCGGCAGCGGGCGGCCCCGGACCGTCGTGGCATCAATGGTCAGGGTGTGCAGCTCGTAGGCGGGGCCGAGCTGGGTGGTCCCGCCCGTGGCGCCGGCCACCGCGATCGAGGAGACCCCTGAGAGCGACGACGCGAGGCGGGCCGGCAGCGGCCGACTGGCGTCGTACGACGCGGAGGCGGTCGTGCGACCACTCACGGCCCTGCGCGCGGACGACGTACGCACGTCGAGGCCCGGGAGGTCGCGCGCCCGAGCGCCGGCGGCGAAGGTCACCGTGAGGGGGACCCGGCCGGAGAGCGCCCCGACGTCGAAGACCGAGGGGTCGAGACGGGCCCGTACGGCGGGCGCGAGCTTCGGCACCACCCAGGTGTGTGCCCCGGCGTCGACGTACTCGACCGGACGCCCGTAGTGCGGCGAGTCGGGCGTCATCGCCGCGGTGGTGTGGCCGGCGGCGTCGGTGCGGAGCACCACGCGGTCACCGGTCAGCATCGTCACCGTGCGCACGCTCGGCCCCACGGGTCGGGACAGGGACCGGTCGCGGTCGCGGTCGGGCGTGGGCGTGGTCGTGCCGACCGTTGCGGCGTTGGCCGGTACGGCGGTGAGCGCCGCGGCCAGGGCCGTCACGGTCAGCACGGACAAGGTGCGCGTGCGGGCATGCGTCCGCAGAGGTGATGACATGAGGGTGCCTCCCGAAAGGTGAACGTTCTCCGGCATTCAACACGTCCGGGACCCCGTCCGGGGTTGCCTGGCGCCAGAAAGTCCAGAGAATCTCTCGGGTCGGCTGCGGGACCACCCACCGGGGTGGTCTCGGCAGGGCGGCGTCCGCTCGAACCCCTAGCGTGAGGGCGTGCTCGACGCCCTCGTCGCCGGACTGCTCACCGGTCTCTCCCTGATCGTCGCGATCGGGGCACAGAACGCGTTCGTGCTGCGGCAGGGTCTGCTCCGGCAGTTCGTCGGGCCCGTGGTGGCGATCTGCGCCGTCAGCGACCTGGTGCTGATCGCCGCCGGCGTCGCCGGGATCGGCGCCATCGTGCAGCACGCACCGACCGCGCTGACGATCGTCCGCTGGCTCGGCGTCGCCTTCCTCACGGCGTACGGCGTGCGGTCCCTGTGGCGGTCGCGGCACGCCGGCGCCCTCACCGCCACGACGGACGCAGAGCCCCGACTGCGGGGCGCCGTGCTGCAGGCGACGGCCCTGACCTGGCTGAACCCTCACGTCTACCTCGACACGGTGCTCCTGCTCGGGTCGATCGCGGCCCACCACGGGCCGACGGGCAAGTGGTGGTTCGCGGCCGGCGCGGGGCTGGGCAGCGTGCTGTGGTTCACCGGCCTGGGCTACGGCGCGCGCCTGCTCAGCCCGGTGCTCGCGCGGCCCCGGGCCTGGCAGGTGCTGGACGTGCTGATCGGGCTGACGATGCTCGCGATCGCGTTCTCGCTGGCCCGCGGCTGATCAGCGTGCTGCGGTCGCACGCTTCCCGGCGTACGCCTTGCCCTTGCCGTACGACGGGCCGGTCTTGCGAGGACCGGTCTCGGTCTTCTGACCACCCTTGTAGCCGCCACCGGACCGGTAGCCGGCCTTCGGGTTGCTGCCCTTGTAGCCGCCCGACTTGTGGCCGCCCGACCGTTTGCCGGCGTAGGACGACGACGAGGACTTCGGCGCGGGCGAGCCGTGCTTGGCCAGCGCCGCGGCCGAGAGGTGGTCGGGCGCGGTCTGGATGTCGTGGTGGAGCACCTCGACACCGGCGTTCTGCTGGAGGCGGACGACCTGCTGCAGGAACTTCGGCGTGGTGATCGTGACGACGGCTCCGTCGCGCCCGGCGCGCGCCGTACGGCCGCTGCGGTGGAGGTAGGCCTTGGCGTCGCTGGCCGCGTCGAAGTGGATCACCATGTCGACGGCGTCCACGTGGATGCCGCGGGCCGCCACGTCGGTCGCGACGACAGCCTTCGCCTTGCCGGAGGAGAAGCGGTGCAGGTTGCGCTCGCGCACCTTCTGGCTGAGGTTGCCGTGCAGGTCGACTGCGTCGACGCCCTGGTGGGTGAGGGCCTCGGCGAGCTCGACGGCGCCCTCGCGGGTGCGGGTGAAGATGATGGTGCGGCCGTTGGCCTCGACCAGGCGGACGGCGGCGCCGACCTTCTCGCGGAAGCCGCCGACGGTCAGGGTGTGGTGGGTCATCGTGGTGACCGAGCCGGCGTTGGGGTCGAGCTCGTGGAGCTTGGGGTTGCGCAGGTGGGTGCGGACCAGCTTGTCGACGTCGCCGTCGAGCGTCGCGCTGAGCAACATCCGCTGCGAGCCCTCGGGCGTCATCCCGACCAGCTTGTCGACCGACGGGTAGAAGCCGAGGTCGCACAGGTGGTCGGCCTCGTCGAGGACGGTCAGCTGGATGTCGTCGAAGAAGCAGTAGCCGTTCTCCAGGAGGTCCTCGAGCCGGCCCGGGGTCGCGACGACGATGTCGGCGCGCTGGCGCAGCTGCCGGGTCTGCTTGTCGTACGGCGTACCGCCGTACACCGTGACCATCTTCAGGCCCATCGACTGGGCGAGGGGCTGGATCGCCCCGGCGACCTGGTTGGCGAGCTCACGGGTCGGCACGATCATGACCGCGCGGGGGTGGCACGGGCGGCTCTTGCTGCCGGCCAGCTTCGCCAGGGCGGGGATGCCGAAGGCGAGGGTCTTGCCGGAGCCGGTCTGGGCGCGGCCCAGCACGTCGTGGCCGGCCATCCCGTCGGGGATCACGGCCTCCTGGACGGGGGTCGGCGTGACGATGCCCTGCAGGCGCAGCGCCTCGATCAGCTCGGCGGGGAGGCCGGTGAACACGTTGCTCACGGTCTCGGTGGTGTCGGTGTCGGTGGACTCGGTGTCGGTGGACTCGGTCTCGGTCTCGGTGGACTCGGTCTCGACGTCGAAGGTGTCGGTGGTCTCGAACTCGGGCGCAGACATGCGTCGTCACAACTTTCGGCTTGCTCGGGTGCGTCCGGCGCGGGGCCGCGGGTGCGGATCCGGTGAGCCTGCAAGACGCTGTCTTGCTCCACCCGATCGCTGGTCTCTGCGCAGCTGAGTAAAGGCTGCGCCACCACACCGGGCCAAAGCTATGAGAGTGGGCCTCGAACTCGGACCGAGTCCCACTGGCTGCTGACGATTCTAGGGGCGGCACCTCTGATCGTCCGCATCCGCGACGGCGTGACCTGTGGCACGGACTGTGGTCGCCCCAGTGGCGCACTTGCGCCGGAAGCAGCAGCCCGGGCACCCCGACGTACGCCGCCTCGTAGGCTCGTGGTGTGCCGCACCTCGCCAGCATCCACGTCGCGAAGGCGACCCGGCTGCCGATGCGTGCCGTGGACCGAGCCACGATCGAGGCGGGCAAGGGAATCGTGGGTGATCGCTACCACGGGACCAAGCACCGGCACGTCACCGTGCAGAGCAGCACCGCGCTGCGGGCCGCGGCCGAGGCCTTCGGGTCGGACGTGCCGGCCGAGCTGACCCGCCGCAACCTCACCCTCGACGAGGGGGACGTCCCGACCCTGCCCGGCTCCCGGATCCGCATCGGCGACGTGCTGCTCGAGGTGGTGCGGGTGGCGGCCCCGTGCAAGCTCCTCGACGACACCATCGGCCGTGGCGCCCAGGAGGCCCTCCGGAGGCGCGGTGGATCCGTCTGCCGGGTGCTCGAGGGCGGCGAGATCGCGGTGGGCGATCGCGTGGACCTGGGCGCAGCCACCGTGGGGAGGGACGCGGTCGCCTCCACGACGGTTCCCTTCCACCGGGAAGCCCGGCTCCCCTGATGCCGCGGCTCCACGCGCTCGAGCTGGTCCCGGACGATGCGGGGGACGCCGCCGTACGCCGTGACTGGCAGGCCCTGCGCGACGCCGGGCTGCCGTCCCAGCTCGACCACGCCGTCGCCACCAACACCCCCCATGTCACGGTCCTCGCACTCCCCGACCTGACGCCGGACACCGAGGCCCGAGCAACCGAGCTGTTCGGCCCGCTGTTCCCGATCCGGGTCCGGGCGGCGGGCCTGGCCGTCCTCGGCGGCGAGAAGGTCACCGTCGCCCGGGTCCTCGACGTACCCGAGGCGCTCACCCGGGCCGTGCTCGACCTCCGCTGGGGCATCGAGGACGAGCGCCACCCCGGCTGGCTCCCCCACGTCACCCTGGCCCGGCGGCTGCCGCGCGGCGACCTGCAGCGGGCGGTCGACGTGCTCGGGTACGCCGACGCGGAGCTCACGCTGACGGCGCTGCGCAGGTGGGATCCCGAGCGTCACGAGGTCCGGACCCTCTGACCGGACGACCGGACGACCGGACGCCGGACGCCGGGCATACTGGCCCCATGCGGACCGCCTTCGTGCACGACGCAGTGCTCGACCCCGCACCGGCCCTCGACCACCGGGCGCCGGGCGGCGCGGTGACGATCGCGTTGTGCGGGAGCCTTGTCCACGAGCCGCCGTGCCCGGTGGCCGCCCATCACACGACGGTCGAGGTGGAGGGCTCGCAGCTGCGGGTGCGGGTCCTGTTCGCGGCCGAAGCCACCGAAGAAGCCGCGGTGCGCGCGCTGATCGACGCGGCGCTGGCGGGAGGCGAGTGGACCTACCCGGACGGCGTCGTCAGCACCTGGACCGTGGTGTCGTCGGGCCCCGACGAGGTGCGCGTCAGCGAGCGCGACCACGCGGACCGACTCATCACCTCCTGAGGAAGAGACCCTAGGCTCGCGCCATGAGCGACCGGGAACGGCTGGCGGGCTACGTCGACGTCTGGTGGGAGGCGATCGACGACTTCACCCGGCTGCTCGAGGCCCTGCCGGCCGAGAAGTGGTCGACCCCCACGGACCTGGCCGGCTGGGACGTCCACGCGTGCGCGGCGCACACCGCCCATCTCGAGGCAGTGCTCTCCGGGGCACCCGAGGAGACGGCCCACATCGACCCTGGGCCGCACGTCGCGACACTGTCCCAGGCCTACACCGAGCAGGGTGTGATCGCCCGGCGGGATGCGACGCCCGACGCACTGATCAACGAGATCCGCGAGAGCGCCACGAAGCGCCGCACCAACTTGTTGACCGACCCGCCCGAGGACGCCACGGAGATGCCACCCCGAACGCCTGGCGACATCGCCTGGAACTGGCAGACCCTGCTGCGCAACCGGCCCCTGGACGTCTGGATGCACGAGCAGGACGTACGACGCGCGGTCGGCCGCCCGGGCGGCCTCGACAACGCGCCCGCTCAGCACTCCACCGACTACCTGCTCGAGGGGATGGGCATGGTGCTCGCCAAGCGGGCCGCCGCGCCCGCGGGCTCGACCCTGGTGGTCGAGGTCGACGGCAGTGCCCCGGCCGCGTTCGGGATCTCCGAGTCCGGTCGAGGCGGCGCGCTGGCCGAGCGTTCCCGCCGACCCGACCGTGCACCTGGCGATGGACCGCGAGACGTTCATCGTGCTGACCGGTGGTCGACGTACGGCCGCGGACGTGACGGTGGCCGTGTCCGGCGACGGGAGCCTCGCCGCGCGAATCCTGGCCGGGATGGCGCTCACCCCGTGAGCTGGTCCCTCGCCGACATCCCCGCGCAGTCCGGCCGGACCGCGCTGGTCACCGGCGTGAGTGCGGGCGGTCTGGGCTACTTCACCGCACTGGAGCTCGCCCGGGCGGGCGCTCGCGTGGTGCTCGCCGGCCGCTCCCCGGACAAGCTCGCCGAGACCGACGCGACGATCCGCGCCGAGGTGCCCGGGGCCGCACTGGAGCGGCTGGTGGTGGACCTCGCGGACCAGTCATCGGTGCGGTCCGCGGCGGCCGAGGCTGCGTCGTACGGCCCGATCCACCTGCTGGTCAACAACGCCGGGATCATGGCGACGCCGTACCGACGGACGGTCGACGGCTTCGAGAGCCAGCTCGCGACCAACCACTTCGGTCCGTTCCTGCTGACCGGCCTGCTGCTCCCTCGGCTGGCGTCCGACGGTCGCGTGGTCACCGTGTCGAGTCTCATGCATCGGTTCGCGCACCGGCCTCCCCTCGGGGACCCGCGCGTCAAGGCCAAGCCCTACCTGCGCTGGATCGCCTACTCCCAGACCAAGCTGGCCAACCTGCTGTTCACCTTCGAGCTCGACCGGCGGCTGCGTGAGTCCGGGTCGACGGCGTCCGCCCACGCGGCGCATCCCGGGTACGCCGGCACGCACCTGGTGGTGAACGGGCGGTTCGGCCGTTCCAGCGGTGGGTTCGCCTCGATCCTGGACGCCGCCAACCGGGGGATCGGGCAGTCACCGGCCGTCGGGGCCTGGCCGACACTGATGGCCGCGACCGCCGACCTGCCGGGATCGACGTACTGCGGTCCCTCGGGTCTCGGCGAGGTGGCCGGCTCTCCCCGGCTGGTCGGCTGGTCCCGCCAGGCCGGCGACCGCGACGCGCAGCACGCGCTCTGGGACCTGTCCGAGGCCGCGACCGGGATCACCTACCCCTGACGAGGAGCGTGTCGATGGCGACGGACGGGACGGTCGAGGGCGGGGGGCTGCGCACCCCGTGGCGACGCGAGTTCGCGACCCCGGTCCGGGCGTTCCTGAAGACCGAGTCCGGCAGCGCCGGCATCCTGGTGGCGGCCATCGTCGTAGGGCTGGTCTGGGCCAACCTCGGCGACAGCTACGAGCGGCTCTGGACGACGCCGTTCGGCCTCCGGCTCGGCGACCACAGCGTGACGAGGGATCTGCGGACCTGGATCAACAGCGGGCTGATGACCTTCTTCTTCCTCGTGGTCGGGCTGGAGGCACGACGGGAGATCGACCTCGGCGACCTCCGCGAGCGCAGCCGGTTCCTGCTGCCCGTGGCGGCGGGGCTGTTCGGCATGCTGGTGCCGGTCGCGCTCTACCTGGCGGTCAACGCCGGTGGTGCGGGCGCCGACGGCTGGGGCGTCGCGATGTCGACCGACACCGCCCTCGCCCTGGGCCTGCTCGTGATGGTCGGGCGTGACGTCCCCGATCGCGTCCGCACCTTCCTGCTGACCGTGTTCGTCGTCGACGACATCGTGGCGCTCCTCGTGATCGCGGTGGTGTACACCGACCACCTCCACGTCGGGTACCTCCTGCTCGCTGTGGTGTTGTACGTCGCGCTCCTGGTGGTCAAGCACTTCCGCCATCTGCCTCCCCCCGTCGTGTTCGCGGCCGGGGTGGTGATCTGGGGAGTCTGCTCGCCAGCGGGGTCGACCCCGTGGTCACCGGGCTGGCGATCGGCCTCACCGCCGCGGCGTACACCCCGGCCCGCGGCGACCTGGAGGAGGCGACCGGGCTCTTCCGCCAGTTCCGCGAGGAGCCGACCCCCGACCTCGCCCGCACTGCGGCGGTCGGGCTGACCCGGACGCTGTCCCCCAACGACCGGCTCCAGCGCTTCTACCACCCGTGGACGAGCTACGTGATCGTCCCGCTGTTCGCGCTGGCCAACGCCGGTGTGGTCGTCGACCAGGAGTTCCTGCAGCGCGCAGTGCGCTCTCCGATCACGCTCGGCGTCGTTCTCGGGTACGTCGTCGGCAAGCCGGTCGCGGTCGTCTCCGCGTCCTGGGCGATCGCCAGGGTCACGCACGGCCGGGTGCAGCCCGCGGTCGGCTGGGCCTCGGTCGCCGGGAGCGGCACGATCGCCGGCATCGGGTTCACTGTCTCGTTCCTGATCGCCACCCTGGCCTTCGACGGCGACCGCCTCGCCGAGGCCAAGATCGGGGTCCTCGCCGCGGCCGCCATCGCCTCCGCGGCGACCTGGGTGGTCTTCCGGATCACCGCCCTGCTGCCGCCCGATCGTCGTACCGAGGCGCTCTTCGGGCGAGCCGAGCAGCTCGTCGACCTCTCGTACGACGTCGACCCGGAGCGCGACCACGTCCGCGGACCGAAGGACGCGACGGTCACCCTGGTCGAGTACGGCGACTTCCAGTGCCCCTACTGCGGCCAGGCCGAGCCCGCCGTTCGTGCCATCGTCGGCGAGAGCGACGTCCGCTTCGTGTGGCGCCACCTCCCGCTGTCCGACGTACACCCGCAGGCGGAGCTGGCCGCCCAGGCGTCCGAGGCGGCCGCTGAGCAGGGGAAGTTCTGGGAGATGCACGACCTGCTGCTCGCCCGGCAGGACCACCTGATGAAGAAGGACCTCCTGGCCTACGCCGAGGAGCTCGGGCTGGACGTGCCGCGCTTCACCAAGGAGCTCTACAAGCACGACCACGCCGGCCGGGTCGGCCAGGACGTCGAGTCGGCCGACATCAGCGGTGTGTCCGGCACGCCGACGTTCTTCATCAACGGTCGGCGCCACTACGGTGCCTTCGACGTCGCCTCGCTCACCCAGGCGATCGCGACCGCGCGCGACCGGGCGCGGATCGGCGCGTCGTAGGTAGGTCTCCGGGGGTGGCGAGTCACCGCTTCACCATGTGATGCAGGTGAACATCCGCTTCCCACGATGAGCTCACAATGGGAAGCGGCGGTTGGGCACCTTCACATGATGAAACCGTGAAAGGACCCGCTACGCGCGTGCGCTCTGGTCGGCGACCCACATCCCGATCAGTCCACGGAAGTGGGCGAGGAACTGCTCGTGCTCCCGCGCCGGGTAGGTGGCCTGCACGGTCTCGACGAGCAGCCGGTCGAAGTCGGCCCCGCTCACCCACTCCGCGACCAGGGCGTCGAGGTGGCCGAGGTGGGAGGTGCACCAGTCGCGGTAGCGCTCGGTCTCGAAGTGCGCGTCGGCGAGGGCGAGGTAGGCGTCGAGCTTCTCGTCGTAGCTGCGGTCGGAGTCGGCGACCGCGAAGTACTCGTCCATCTCGAGGTCGTTGTTGGGACGGCGGCCCGTGACCAGGCAGTACGTCGACCACCGCACCAGGGCCGTGATCGCCCACGGGAAGTAGTAGTGCAGCGAGGTGAGCGCGACGTCGGGGCAGGCGTTGGCGTAGTCGATCGGGTGGACGTCGTCGCCCTTGACGAGCATCTCGCAGGAGTTGAACTCCCAGTGGAAGAAGGCGTTCACGATCCGCGAGATCGCGACCGCCTGCTTGCCGGCCGACGGCGAGAGGAAGTCGTGGGTGACGGCGTACCGGTTGTGCATCGGCTCGTCGGGCCGGAAGTCCATCACCATCGTCTCGGGCCCGATCGAGAGGGCGCGGGCGAAGTGGTCGAAGTCGACGGTCGCCTGCAGGTGCATCAGCATCTCGCCCGACTCGTCGTACGCCCGGTGCAGGTCGTCGGGGTCGTCGACCCGCGAGACGCCGCGCCAGCCGCCGCCGTCGAACGGCTTCATGTAGAGGGGGTAGCCGACCTCGCCTGCCAGGACGTCGAGGTCGAACGGCTCGTTGTACTTCGCGCTGGTGTAGGTCCAGCGGTGGTTGTCGACGGGGTTCTTGTAGGGCACCAGGATCGTCTTCGGCACGTGGAGGCCGAGCCGGAGCATCGCGCAGTACGCCGAGTGCTTCTCCATCGACTGGAACGTGAACGGGCTGTTGAGCAGGTAGGTGCCGTTGACCAGCGCGGCCTTCTTCAGCCACTCGCGCGGATGGAAGTACCAGTGCGCGAGACGGTCGATCACCAGGCCGGTGCGGACCGGGTCGAGCGAGGTCGAACGGCTCGATGGTCAGGCGCTCGCTGCCGAGGTAGTGCGTCGTACCGTCGGTCTCGACGGGGCCGACGAACCGGAGGATCTGCTCGAACGCCTGTGGCCAGTCCTCCTCCGCGCCCAGCAACAATCCGATCAGGTGGTCCTTCGTCGCACCGGCCATGCTCCGACCCTAGCGACCGTGCGGGACGTCATACGTTGCGAGCCATAGAGACCACCGAACGTATGACGTCCGGGCGCACGACTCATGCGTCCACGACCTCGAGCCGGATCCGCTTGTTGTCCTTGCCCTTGCTCTCCGTGCCGACGACGCGGACCCGGCCGACCTCGGCCGTCGAGAGCAGATGAGTGCCGCCGTCGGCCTGCCGGTCGAGTCCGACGATGTCGATCACGCGCAAGGGGTCGATCGCGGCCGGGATCAGGTGGGCGGACGTGCGGATCAGCGCGGGGTCCGAGTCGGCGACCGTGCGCGGCAGGAAGTCGACGAGGATCTCGTGCGCGCGCTCGATCTCGTCGTTGATGCGACGCTCGACCCGGGCACCCAGGTCGGCCGACATCGCGGCGAACGGGAAGTCGAGGCGCCCCTTGAGCGGCTCCATGTTGCCGCCGGTGACGGGGATGCGGTAGTCCGCCCAGATCACGCCGCACAGGATGTGGAGCGCGGTGTGGGTCCGCATCAGCGCGAACCGCCGGTCCCAGTCGACCGTGCCCGCGACCTCGGTCCCGACGTCGGGCAGGTCGTCCGCGTCGACGGTGTGCCAGATCGCGCCGGCCTCGCGTCGTACGCCGGTCACCGCCAGCGTCTCGTCGGCCGTCACCAGGTCGCCGAGGTCGTGTGGTTGGCCGCCGCCGGTCGGGTAGAACGCCGTGCGGTCGAGCCGGACCCGACCGCCTTCGCGGTCGACCTCGACCACCGTGGCGTCGAACTCGGTGCGGTAGGCGTCGACCGCGAACAGCTCGGTGTCGGCGAGACCGGCCGGTGCCCGGTCGGCGAAGTTTCCCGGGACTCCCATGTCCTCGTGTCTAGCAGAGCTAGCAGTAGTGCGGCAGGTGGTGCGCGATCTGCTTGCGCCACCACGGCCAGTCGTGCGAGACGTCGTGGCCCCACACGTCGAGGTCGTGGGAGATCTGCTTCTCGGCGAGCACGTGTCCCATCCGTCGCGCGCTCGGCAGCGACCCGGTCGGGTGCGTCTCCCAGGCGCCCTGGCCGACGGTCAGCACGACGTGGAGCCGGGAGCGCAACCAGTCGAGGTGGTCGCCGTGCAGGTGGGGCACGTAGTCGAGCGGGTTCGTGAAGTACGCCGCGTCACCCCGCTCGCCCCAGCCGTGCCAGGTCGACGGGTCGTAGTTGCCGGACTGGCAGATCGCGACCGGGAAGAGGTCCGCCCGGGTGAGCGCCATCTGCAGCGCGTGGTAGGCGCCCATCGAGCAGCCGGTCACGATCGCGTCGCTCGCGCCGCCGCTGTCGGAGCCGACGTACGACGCCACCTGGTCGCTGATCCACGACTGGTAGGCGTGGTGACGTCGTGCCCGTTCCTCCAGTGGGAGGCCGAGGTCTGACCAGCTGGCGTGGTCGAACGAGTCGACGCAGTACAGCTTCACCCGGCCGTCGTTGATCAGGTGGGCGACGGCGCCGACCATGCCGTTGCTCTCGTAGTCCCACGCCCGGCCCTGCTCGCTGGGGAAGACGATCACCGGCCGGCCGTAGTGGCCGTAGCGGATCACGGTGCCCGGCCGGTCGAGGCCGGGGGCGTCGAGCTCGAGCTGTTCGCGGTGCATCAGCCCCACACTCGCACGAGAAGGTCGGTCAGGTAAGGGTCGTAGGGTGTCGCGCCAGCACGTCCAGGTGTGTCCGTCGCGCATCTCGCCCCACGAGGTCTCGACGCCGACGCGGGCCAGTGTGTCGCGCATCGCGACGTTGTTCGCGTGGTTCTCCTCGGCTGTGCCGCAGGTCAAGGTGGTCACCGCTGCGTCCGGCGCCGCCTGCTCCGCGGCCCGGACGCTGGCGACGAAGCCGGTCACCTCGGGCCAGAACTCGAAGCCCGACTCCTGCGGGTCCAGGTCGGCGGTGAAGTACGAGCCGCTCTGCAGGAACAGCCCGGCGAACGTGCCCGGCATCGTCCAGGCCGCGTGGAGCGCCGCCAGCGCGCCGAGGCTCTCGCCCATCAGCACCGGCCGCCCGTCGATGGCCACCGTCTCGCGCAGCGCAGGGATCAGCCGGTTGCCGAGCACCCGGGCGTAGGCCGGGTTGGCGGCGTACCTCTTGTTGCGCGGGCCCGCCGCGACCAGCGTGACCCGCATCCGCGGCAGGCGACCTGCGCCGACCAGTGCTCCGACGTACGCCGTCAGCCCGCCGTAGGCGTCCATCTCGGGACCGTCGTGGCTGACCAGCATCGGAAGCCGCTCCCCGGCTCGGGCGTCGGCCGGCGACCAGACCTCGGCGTCGATCCGCCCGACCGCCGTGCGCGAGAGGGTCAGCGGCGCACGCTGCGCCGGCACGGGCTCGAGGCTCAGCCACTCCGGCTCGCGGTAGTCCGACAGCGCCACCCAGGAGTGGTCCCCGAACGGCCCCGGTACGACGTGCGGGTTGCCGGGGTCGGGACGCAGGTGGCCGTCGACGTCGAGGAGGTACTCGAGCCGGTCGACCGGCAGGTCGGTCAGCCGCACCTCCCAGCCGCCCTCCACCCGCGCCATCGTGGTGTCGCCGAGCCGGAGGTGCGCCCAGACGCTCACCTGCTCCGCGTGGTGCTCGGGGTCGGCGTACCGCACGACGACGTCCCTCCCGTCGACATCGGTCACCAGCCCCGTCTCCAGCACCGGACGAACCTAGTCGAACCGCTGTGACATATCGACAATCGATGTTATCGTTTGTCGTTATGGATGCGACGAAGAATGCGCTGGCCCCGATCGAGTTCATCCTCAGCGTCGCGATCACCCTCATGGTGTTCTTCAACGCAATCGGGCTCCCGCTTGCCCTCCTGGGGCACGGGTCGTACTTCGGCATGGGCGACCCGTCGGTGTGTCTGACCGCACCGCAGAGCGCGGTCGGGGAGATCTCTGGTCACGGCGGGATCAACGAGCAGCATCTCGACGTCGGACGCGGCATCTCGACCGTCGCGGCGAGCTACACGCTCTGCGACAACAGCCCCTCGTCGTGGCAACACCTGTGGTCGGCCCTGACGATGGCTCCCACGTTCTTCTACGCCCTCGGGTTCCTGGCGCTTGCGTGGCACCTGACTCGCACGGCCAGGCGCCGCGGGCTGTTCTCGCCACACGTCGCGCTCGGCGTCGGCCGGCTGGGGCTGTACGTGCTGCTCGGCGCGATCACCGTCGCGCTCGTCGAGGCCTGGGCGAGTGGACGACTGCTCGCGACGATGCGCGAGGGGACAACCCCGTGGGACAGCGTGGCCTTCGTGCACCTCTCGTGGGCCGTGCTCTTCGCGGGGTTCGGTCTGCTGACCGTCGGCCGGGTGATGGCGCAGTCGGTACAGATGCAGCGCGAGATCGACGCCACCGTATGAGACGGCGTACGGCGTCGCAGCCCGCCGACCCGCCGGACGACGAGGAGCTCCACGCCGTCGAGGTCCACCTCGACAAGCTGCTGGCCGACCGCGGGATGACGCTCACCGAGCTGGCCGAGCGGGCGGGGGTCACCGTCGTCAACCTCTCCGTGCTGAAGAACGGCCGGGCACGCGCCGTACGGTTCTCGACGCTGACCGCGATCTGCCACGTGCTCGACTGTCAGCCCGGCGACCTGCTGAGCGTGCGCGTCGAGTGACCGAGGTCCACCCGGTCTCGGGCGGCGGATGGCGCCCGGGCCCCTTCGCGCCTCCTCGACCCGCGACCGACCGCACCGCGCCTCCTCACCGTCGATGCTCTCGCGCCCGCCAGCGGGTCAGACGTCGAGGCGCTCGGTGTGGGTGAACAGGCCGGAGTAGGCGTTCAGGGCGGGCTGGCCACCGAGGTGGGCGTACAGCACGTGCGAGTCGCGTCCGATCTCGCCGTCACGCACCAGGTCGATGAGGCCGGCCATCGACTTCCCCTCGTAGACCGGGTCGATGATCATGCCCTCCAGCTGGCCGCTGAGCCGGATCGCATCGAGCGTGGACTGCACGGGGATGCCGTAGACGTCGCCGGCCCATCCCTCCAGCACGGTGATCTCGCCGTCGCGGAGATCGCGGCCGAGCCCGATCAGCTCGGCGGTGCTGCGCGCGATCCGGGCGACCTGGTCGCGGGTCTTCTCGAGGGTGGCCGACGCGTCGATCCCGATCACGCGGCGGGGCCGGTCCTGCCCGGCGAACCCGGCGATCATGCCGGCGTGGGTCGACCCGGTCACCGTGCAGACGACGATCGTGTCGAAGAAGACGCCGAGGTCGCGCTCCTGCTGCTCGACCTCCTCCGCCCAACGCGCGAAGCCCAGGCCGCCCAGCGGATGGTCGGACGCGCCGGCCGGGATGGCGTACGGCGTACCTCCGGCCGCCTCGACGTCCTCGATCGCCCGGCGCCAGGAGTCGCGGAAGCCGATGTCGAAGCCGGCGTCGTCGAGGCGTACGTCGGCCCCCATGATCCGGCTGAGCAGGATGTTGCCGACCCGGTCGTTGACGCAGTCCGGCCAGTCGACCCACTTCTCCTGCACGAGCACGCACCTCATCCCGATCCTGGCGGCCACCGCGGCGACCTGGCGGGTGTGGTTGGACTGGTAGCCGCCGATGCTCACCAGCGTGTCGGCGCCCTTGGCGATCGCGTCGGGCACGAGGTACTCGAGCTTGCGGGTCTTGTTGCCGCCGTAGGCCAGCCCTGAGTTGCAGTCCTCGCGCTTGGCCCAGATGCGTGGCGCCGCCGAGGTGCGCCGTCAGGCGCTCGAGCCGATGGACCGGGCTCGGGCCGAACGTGAGCGGGAAGCGCGGGAAGTCGGTGAGTGCCATGGTCGTAGTGTTCCGTGCGCCAGGTCGGTGGCGACGGGACACACGGGGTGGTGTCGAGACGGGCGCGAGGACGCCCTCCTCAACCATCGGGGTCGGACCCTCCTCAACCACCGGGGAGGACGACATGATGGAGCACATGGCCGACCCGCGCGCAGGAACCCTCGCCCAGCCGTCCGACCTCGTCGACGTCGCGCACCTCGTGACGGCGTACTACACCCTCGAGCCGGACCCCGACGACGTCGATCAGCAGGTCGCGTTCGGCACCAGCGGCCATCGCGGGAGCAGCCTCAGGACGGCGTTCAACGAGGAGCACATCGCCGCGACCACGCAGGCGATCTGCGACTACCGCAAGGAGCAGGGGTACGACGGGCCCGCTGTTCCTCGGGCGCGACCCCCACGGCCTGTCGGAGCCGGCGTGGGCGACGGCGATCGAGGTGCTGATCGCCAACGACGTGACGGTGCTCGTCGACTCGGGCGACGCCTACACGCCGACGCCGGCCGTCTCGCACGCCATCATCCGGGCCAACCACGGGCGGACGACGGGCCCGGGCCTCGCCGACGGCATCGTCGTCACTCCGTCCCACAACCCGCCCGGCGACGGCGGGTTCAAGTACAACCCGCCCCACGGCGGCCCGGCCGACACCGACGCCACCCAGGTGATCGCGGCCCGCGCCAACGAGCTGATCCGGGCCAACCTCGAGGGCGTCCACCGGATCACGTTCTCCCGCGCCCGCGCCGCTTGCACGGCGTACGACTTCATGGGCACGTACGTCGACGACCTGCCGAGCGTGGTCGACATCGACGCGATCAAGCGGGCCGGGATCCGGATCGGCGCAGACCCGTTGGGGGGTGCGAGCGTCGACTACTGGGGCGCGATCGCCGAGCGGCACGGCCTCGACCTGACCGTCGTCAACCCGCTGGTCGACCCGACCTGGCGCTTCATGACCCTCGACTGGGACGGCAAGATCCGGATGGACTGCTCCTCGCCGGACGCGATGGCGTCGCTGATCGTGCGCAAGGACGACTACCAGATCGCGACCGGTAACGACGCCGACGCCGACCGGCACGGCATCGTCACCCCCGATGCCGGCCTGATGAACCCCAACCACTTCCTCGCGGTCGCCGTCGCCTACCTCTTCAGCGGGAACCGGCCGGACTGGCCGGCGACCGCGCGGATCGGCAAGACCCTCGTGTCGCAGCTCGATGATCGACCGGGTCGCCGAGTCGCTCGACAAGCCGATGGTGGAGGTGCCGGTCGGGTTCAAGTGGTTCGTGCCCGGGCTGATCGACGGCTCGTTCGGCTTCGGCGGGGAGGAGTCGGCGGGCGCCTCGTTCCTGCGTCGCGACGGCTCGACGTGGACCACCGACAAGGACGGCATCCTCCTGTGCCTGCTGGCCTCCGAGATGCTGGCGGTCAGCGGTACGACGCCCAGCGAGCTCTACCAGCAGCTGGTCGAGTCGCACGGTGACCCGGCGTACGCCCGGGTCGACGCGCCGGCGACGCGGGAGGAGAAGGCCAAGCTCGCCGCCCTCTCCCCCGACGACGTGGCCGCCACCGAGCTGGCCGGCGAGCCGATCACCGCCAAGCTCACCGAGGCCCCCGGCAACGGCGCGGCGATCGGCGGCCTCAAGGTGACCACCGAGCACGCGTGGTTCGCCGCACGCCCGAGCGGCACCGAGGACGTCTACAAGATCTACGCCGAGTCGTTCCGCGGACCCGACCACCTCGCCGAGGTGCAGGAGGCCGCGCGCGAGGTCGTGTCGGCGGCGTTGGGCTCATGACCGACGCTGACCGCCCACCGGCACTCGGCCTTCTCGACGTCCTGGTCGGCCAGTGGACCCAGCAGGTCACCGGCCACGGCGACCCCACCGGGACGATCACCTTCGACTGGGCGTTGGGAGACACCTACCTGCTCCAGCGGTCGACGCTCCCGTCGCCGTTCCCGGAGAGCCTGGCGATGATCGAGTACGACGAGTCCGTCGACGAGTTCCGGCAGCACTACTTCGACAGCCGTGGCGTGACCCGGGTCTACCGGATGACGTTGACCGGCCCGGAGTGGACGCTGTGGCGTACCGAGCCCGACTTCTCCGAGCTGCCGTTCTCCCAGCGCTTCACCGGCACCATCGCCGACGACGGCCGATCCGTCGACGGCCGGTGGGAGCAGTCGCATGACGACGGTGAGACCTGGGAGCTCGACTTCGGGCTGCGGCTCGAGCGCGGGCCGTAGCGATGGTGCGCCGGCCGGGGGCCTAGGAGATCGGCAGACGCGCGACGATCTCCTCGTGGTCCACGTCGCCGGTCGGGACGAAGCCCAGGCCACGGTAGAAGCCGCCTGGACCACCTGGCCCCTCACCGAGCCGCACGGACCTCAGCTCCTCGCGGACGTCGTCGGTGACCTCGCGGAGCTCGATGCTCATGACGTACGCCGGAGTCCGGCAAGCACCGCGCTCGCCGGGCCGATCTCCCCGGACAGCGTCTCGCCCGCCTCGATCGGTGCCCCGACCACCCGCGCCACCACGAGCTCGACGTCACCGACCCGCACCACCGTGGTCGCGCCGTCGTCGCGGACCGAGTCCACCCCGGCGATCACCGGCACTTCGGCACCCGGGGTGCCGCTGCCCTGCACCGTCATCCGCGGTGGGATGTCGATCCGCTGTCCGTCCTCCTCGAGGTACATCTGCACCTGGGTGCCGCCGGTCAGGATCGCCGCCGCGAGGGTGGCGGCCCAGACCGGGTCGCCGCAACCGTCGTACACCCAGCGGGCACCGAGCACCGAGTGCTCGCTGGTGCCGACCAGGAAGGCGTCGGCGCCGTCGAGCGGGGCCGCCCGATAGGTGAGCGGCACCTGCACAGTCGCATCTTCTCCGGTGGCGAAGAGGATCGTCTCCACCCCGACCTCGCCGGCGGGGTCGTCGAAGCGGTACTCCGCGAGCTTCTTGGTGATCTGCAGACCCCGGGCCCAGGGTCGCGTGGGGAGCCACGCCTCCACCAGCTCCTGCTTGGAGGGTTTGACGGTGGCGCGGTGGACGAGGGCCATGCCTGCAGCGTAGGCACGGCGGCTGCCCCCGTCGATCGGCACCGTCAGAGCGGGAGCCTCGCGGGCAGGACGACCTCGAGCGTCGCACCGCTGCCCGCGCGCGACGTCAGCTCGATGGTCCCGCCGACGTCACGCACCAGAGCCTCGAGCAGTGGGAGCCCGAAGTGACTCGTGCGCGACGGGTCGGGCTCGATGACGCCCCTCCCGTCGTCCAACAGGGAGGTCGAGACCATCCCTCCACGCGCGACCACCGTGACCACGACCCGCTGAGCCTCCGCGTGCTTCTCGACGTTGCGCAGTCCCTCGCGGACGACGCGGTAGATCAAGGTGGCCACGGTGGGGTCGAGGACGAGATCGTCGGAGACGTTGATCTGAACCTCGGTGCCGGAGTCCCGCTGGCGAGCCCCGAGCGCCTCCAGGGCGTCGCGGAGGTTGCCGCCCAGCTCCACCGGGACCAGGTCGAAGACCAGGGAGCGGATGGCCCGCAGGTTCTGACGCAGCAGGCTCCCGATCCGCACGGCGGCTGCCTTGGCGTCGTCGCCCTCGGCACCCGACGGCAGCCGGTTCACGATCGACGGCATCACGTACGCCGCACCCGAGAGGTCCTGGACCACGCCGTCGTGCAGCTCGTGGGCGAGATGCAGCCGCTCCTGCTGCCAGAAGTCGAAGAAGCGCTCCAGGAGCTCGGCCCGGTGACGGCGACCACGCTCGATGTTCCGCGCGAGCACGTAGGCCAGGGGGATCAGGGCCAGCTGGAGCAGCAGGAGGCCTCCGATCCCCACCGGCAGGAGCGCGCTGAACACCTCGGCGTTGCTGGCGGCGATCTGGCGCGGGTTGATGTAGGTCTCGAGGAGGAACGACTGTCCAGAGGCGTCCGTGCCCGGTACGTACACCTCGTAGAACGCGTCCAGGTGATCGTTCTCCCCAGGAGAGTCGAGGCGGTCGTCGCCGGGCGCAGCGGTCAGGACCTTTCCCGTCGCGAGGGCCTCCTTCACCTCGGCCGGGAACAGCAGCGTGTGGCCGAGCCAGCCGGGGTCGTCGGACCAGATGGCGGTGCCGTGCTCGTCCCAGAGGATGACGTGGTCGAAGGCTCCGCCCTCGATGTGCGGCCGGATTGCCCTTCCGAAACGCTGCTCCGCGGCGGGGTCCCGGTGCCGGAGCTCCTCCCCGACGCGCGGCTGGGCCACCCGCTCGGCCAGCCCCTGGCTGCGTTCACCGGCCTCTTGCAGCGCGAGCTCGTGGGCGACGTGGTGGCTGGCGAACACGACCGCGCCGGCGACGACGGCCAGGGGGATCATGCTCATGGCGGCGAACCGGAGGACGGCCGCTCGCAGCACCCATCGGTCGTCCGTGGTTCGACCGGCCCGAGGGTCAGGCGCGCCGACGGTCATGCAGCAGCCCCCGCCTGCGCGCCTCGGCCACAGCCTCGAGCTGGGAGTGCGCGTCCAGCTTGTGCAGGATCGACTTGATGTGTCCGCGGGACGTGTGCACCGAGATGTCGCACTGGCGGGCGATCGTCCGTGCGTCCATGCCCACGGTCATCAGGGCGAGGACCTCACGCTCCCGGGCGCTCAGGAGCGACTCGACGGCCGTTCCTCGTGGGTCGGAGACATCGACCATCGCGCGCAGGAGCTGAGGGTGCATCACCGACCCCGTGCCGGACGCGCGTCGCAGCGTCGCGAGCAGGTCGGGCAGTGACCCGTCCTTGGTCAGCAGGGAGCTCGCCCCCGCCGTGGCGGCCCGGTGCAGCAGCTCCGGCTCCTGGTGCCCGGTCAGCACGATGACCTGGGTGTCGGGAAGGAGCTCGCCGAGCTGGTGGGTGACCAGGACGCCGTCACGTTCGTCGCCCGCGAAGACGAGATCGATCAGGACCAGGTCCGGCCGCGTCCGCTGGACCAGCTCCAGGCCCTCGTCGATGCCGTAGGCAACACCGACACAGGTCAGGTCCTCCTCGGCGGACAGGGCGATCCGCAAGAGATCCGCGAACGTGCGGTGATCGTCGATGATCGCCACCGTCCGCGCCGGGCGCGGCTCAGCGTCGCCCGACCCTTCTTGCTCGTCTGCCATCCTGCGTCCCCGTTGTACGACCGGCCCCCGCGGGCTCCACGAGCCGTCGTCCCGAGCGGTTGCGCGCTACAGCGTACGACGCTTTGCACCCGTTCTGACACATATGCACGAGAACAGGTGGGCGGGTCGCGACACAGTCCCTGTTCAGTCGTGCATCCACTCGGGCCGCTCGAGCAGTGCTGCCACGACGCCGAGCCAGCGCGCCGCCAGGAGGTCGTCGACCAGGGCGTGGTCGACCGACAGGGTCAGCGTCAGCGTCTTTCCGGCCACGATGGCGCCGCCCTGCACCACGGGCTCGTCGCGCACGGCCCCGACCGCCAGGGCGGCGACGTGCGGTGGTGAGACGCTCGGGACGGAGTCGTCGAGGCCGTAGCGGCCGAGGTGCGAGATCGCGATGCTGCCGCCCGGGTCGGCGTGGGCGAGCAGTCCGGACCGGGCCTGGGTCGTCAGCTCACCCATGAGCACCGCGAGGTCGTGGAGCGACCGCGCCGCCACGTCGGGGAGGACCGCTGCGACGGAGCCGTCCGGCGTACCGATCGTGACGCTGACATCGACGCGATCCTCTCGGAGTACGCCGTCGGGACCGCGGGTCAGGTTCAGCTCCGGCAGCTGGCGGTGGGCGCCGGCGACCGCGCGCACCACCAGGTGCTCGACGGTCACCGGGACGCCGGGGCTACCGGCCGCGGCGGCGAGCGCGACCAGACGCTCGGCGCGGACGGTGGTGCGCAGGTGGTCGTGGGTCAGCCGTGGCTCGCTCACCCGGATCGGTGCGGGTGGAGGTTCCTCGGGCGACGGCTCCCGGGACGTCTGCTCCTCCGGCTCTTCGGTCGCCGACACCTCGGGCTTGGGCGCGACCGCGGCCGATGCCGCGGTCAGGGAGGGCTCGGGCAGCTCCGGCGCGAGCGGGGTGGACACCCGAGACGTCTGGGCATCGCCGTTCACCCCGAGCTCGGCGAGCAACGTCCCGAGATCGGCCACCTGCTCGTCGCGGTCACCGATCACGCCGATCGGCATCCCGACACCGACGCGGGTGCCGGGATCCACCAGCGTCTTGAGGAGTACGCCGGGCCGGCCGGACTCGACACTGAGCAGCAGCGTGCTGGTCTCGACGTACGCGATCGTCTGCGCCGCCTCGAAGGCATGGGTCTCCTCGATCAGCCACGACGACAGGACGCCCTCACGGGTGTCGTTCGTGACACCCGGCATCCGGAGCACGCGCGCGATGTTGGGTCCCCCGATCGGGATCACCGCCGCTCCCCGCGCGGCTCGGTGGAAAGTCTGGCCCGATGCTAGGGGACGCGCGGGTCCGCGGTCACCCTGGGTTTGCGCCGCGTCGGGTCACGGATGCTTCGCGTAGTACTCGGTGAACTCCCGACACCGGCCCTCGCCGTCGAAGCGCATCACGAAGCAGTTCGCGAACGTCTCGGTGACCTGTCCGCCCGGCTCGTCGCGGTACGACGAGGTGCCGGTCGCCACCACGACGTCGCCGTCGACGGCCACCGGCGCGTAGGCCGCGTCGTAGGTGCCGGTCGCGTCCCGGGTCGACGCGCCGTCGTCACCGCGCTCGCCGAGCCAGGAGGCGACCACCTCGTCACGGCCGACGACCGGCTCGTCCCACGGGTGGTAGCGGTAGGAGACGTCGTCGCTGAAGAGCGAGCCGATGGCCTCGCGGTCGTAGCTCAGCCACGCGGCGAGGTAGCGGTCGAGCCACTGCTGGGCGATCTGGTGGTCCATCGCCTCACCGTAGCGAGAGCGACCGCGGCTCAGACCGCGTCGCTCTCCGCCGCCAGCACCTCGAAGATCTCGGCCAGGCCGAGCGAGTTCTCGAGCTTGCCGGGCGTGCGGTCCTGTGCCGCGGCGATGACGAGGTACTCCGCCAGGTCGCGGACCTTGACGTTCGCGGCCTGGGAGCACGCGCGCAGCCGGTCGAACGCCTCGTCGGCGTCCACGGCGAACAGCTGGATGACGATTCCCTTGGCCTGCTCGATGACCGCGCGATGGGCGCGGAAGTCGTCGACCAACGGCCCGAGGTCGTCGTTGAGGATCTGGTCCTGCCACGAGGTCAGGTCGACGAGCTGCCCACGCAGCCGGACGGCCCCCTCGACGCTCGAGCCCGACCCCAGGAGCAGCACCCGGCGGGTCGTTCCCTGCGCGTCGACGAGTCGGAAGGAGAGGTTGAACCGACCGGGCGACCCCATCGCGTGCGTCAGCATGTCGGCGACCGCGTCGCGGTCGTCGGGATGCGCATGGAACCGGATCAGCTCCGTTGTCGGCACGACGTCGTGCGGCTCGAAACCGTGGATCCGGAAGACCTCCGGTGACCACGACCAGCGATCGAGCGCCGCGTCGTAGGCGAACCCCCCGACCAGCGCGACTGCTTCATCACCTTGAGCGACGGGGTAGGTCCCCGGCTCGATCTTGTCCTCGGACATTGCCACCTGCCTGAGCACTCGGGACGCCGGTTGACCCGGCGTCGACTGTCGAACTCCTCACTCCAAATTCAGCCGTCCGACACATTAGTAGATGGGTCAACCGGTTGACGAGAGGTTGCGGTGGCCCGTTTTTCCGTGGGCGGTCAGCCCGGGGCCAGGACACAGCGTCCGTCGGCCGCGCCGGTGGCCTGCCGGGCCCAGGCCGCTTCGACCTCGGCGAGCGGGAGCACGTCGTACGCCATCCGGATCCGGCCGGCGGCGGCGTGCCCGAGGACGGCGGCGAGAGCGGCCGCCCGCTGTGGGGCGGTGAGTGCGTTGTTGGTGTACCCGAGCACCGAGGCCGAGCGGCTGCGCAGGACCGACGACTGCAGCGTCGCCTCGTCGCCGGACCCGCCGCCCAGGTTGACCAACCGTCCCCCGGGGGCGAGAGCGCGCGAGGCCGCTGTCGCAGCGATCCCCCAGACCGGGTCGAGGACGACGTCGAAGGGCCCGGCCTCGGACAGGACGCCGGCGAGCGCGTCGACGTCGTCGCCGAGAGGTACGACGAGGTCCGCGCCGGCCGCACGGGCCCGGTCGACGGAGGTAGGGCGGGCGACAGCGACCACGATCGCTGCGCCCAGCGCCCGGGCCGCACCGATCCCGGCCTGGCCGACCGCACCGCCACCCCCGAGCACCAGCACCCGCTCGGTCGGCTGCAGCCGTGCCGCGCCACGACAGCGCCATCCAGGCAGCGACGCCCGACAGGCCCAGCGCCGCCGCGAGCTCGTCGGGCACCGACGCCTCCAGCGGTACGACGTCCTCGTCCGGCACCAGGCACAGCTCCGCGAGGCTGCCGTCGGCCGGCCGCATCCCGGCCGGCGTGTAGAACCAGACGCGGGTACCGACCGCGTAGGAGTCGGAGGCCTCGCACGACCCCGACCCCCTGACCGCCGGGGACGTACGGCGTCGCCGGAACGCCGAAGTACGACGTGCCTGACGCGCAGAGCAGGTCGAGCGGGACGACCGGCGCGGCAGTCACCCGGACCAGGGTCGACCCGGGCGCTGCCGACGGCGCCGGGATGCTCGGCGTACGACGGCGGCGAACCGGGTGTGTGCAGAACGGCGGCGAACATCTGGCGCCCGATCAGGTGGCGATGTCGGGGTAGGGCAGCGAGAGGTGCTCCATCGCCTTGCCGTAGGCGATCTGGTACTCCAGCGGCCCGTGGTCGCGCTCGAACATCGCGATGAAGAGCGTCAGCGCGAGGAACGGATGGGCCCCCATCTCGAAGAGCCTCACGTGGTCCTGGTCGATCAGCGCGCGGCGCTCTTCGTCGGTGAGGGCGAGCCAGGTGGACCTCTCGCCGGTGTGGCAGTTGAGGATCGAGTTGGCCATCTCGGCCTCCCACCAGGCGACCGTGCCGGCAGGGTCGGCCCGATAGCGCTCGACGAGGTCGGGGTCGCGGTCGACGGTGTAGAGGAACTTGTCCAGCAGGTACTTGCTCACCGCAGCGCTCCGTTCCGGGTACCAGGTGAAGTACGCCTCCATGGTGTGGAAGAGGTCGAGCGAGTCGGTGTAGTCGGCCTTCACCCCGTCACCGGCCACGCCCATCATCAGCATGAAGTCCATGAAGCCGTGGGTGGCGTTGCCGGGCAGGTGCAGGCTCTCGAGGCTGACCTCGCCGCAGCAGCCCTCGATGTCGCCGCTCGCGATCCACTCCACGGCCTTGCGGTCGAACTCCGGATCGGGGCCGTGCTCGCCGAACTGACGGGGCCCGCCGAGCTCGAGCGAGAGGTGACCGGTGCCGATGATCGCGACCCGCTTGTCGCTCTCCCACGACTCGACCATCTCGCGGATCGCCTTGCCCAGCTGGACGAACCGCTTCGGCTGCGGCAGCGGCGGCGCGAAGATGTTGGTGTAGATCGGCACGATCGGCAGGTCGGCCTGCGGCCGCAGCGTGATGATCGGGCAGGTGATGCTGTGGTCGATCCGCAGCTCGTTGCTGAACGCCAGGTCGAAGTCGCGGTCGAGGCCGCCGCGCAGGATGTGGGACGAGAGCTCCTCGTCGCCGGCCAGCGTCATCCGCGGGAGGCCGAACTCGCGCTCCTCGTTGTACCAGTTGGCGTCGAAGTACGGCGCCTTCCCGACCAGGAACTGCGGCATGTTGTCCAGCCACAGCTGGTGGAAGTGGTCGCTGCCGACCATCACGAGCACGTCGGGCTCGGCGCGGGTCAGCGTCTCGCGGAAGGCCTCGATCTTGGCCTGCCACTCGTCGGCGAACGGCGGTCGCTCGGCGCCCGTGGCCGTGCTGGCCTTCAGGTAGAAGGGGTGGTGCGTCGAGGCGATGACTGCGGCGACGGTGGCCATGCTCGCTCCTCTCTTCTCAGTCGTCGGTCGGGTCGACGTAGACGGCGTTGCGGTCGACGGTCAGGTAGGCGTCCATCCCGATCGGGCGCCGGCGCTCCTCGGCGAGCTGGCCGAGCAGGCCCGCGGCCCGGGCCAGCAGCGCGAAGCCGCGCAGCAGCTCGACCGGCAGGCCGAGGTCGGCGAGCGCGGCGCCGCAGACACCGGCTCCGTTCAGCGGGAGTCTTCTACCCAGAACCTTTTCGTGTGTACGGCCGATCGCCTCGAACAAGCGGAGGTGGGGACCGTGCAGCCCTTCCTCCTCGGCGATCGCGATCAGCCGCGGGGTGCGCGGGTCCTCGACCTTGTGCACCGGGTGGCCGAGGCCCGGGACGTACCTGCCCTGCTCGCGGGTCCGTCGTACGGCCGCCAGCGCGAGCGCGTCCCACTCGGCGTCGTCGGTGGGGAGGTCGCCGTCGTGCTCGTCGAGTACGGCGTGCAGGTAGCCGCCGCAGTCCTCGGTCACGCCGAGGAACCGCGACCCGCCCCCGAGCAGTCCGGCGGCCAGTGCGCCCTGCAGCGAGTCGGGCGCGGAGAGGTAGGTGAGCCGGGCCGCGATCGCGGTCGGCGTGAACCCGTGGTCGGCCAGCGCGACGAGCACCGCCTCGAAGACCCTGGTCTCGCTGGGCGTCGGGCGCCGCAGCGCGACCAGCCAGAACGCCAGCTCGCCGAACCCGACGTTCCCCATCAGCTCGGTGAGGTCCTCCCCCATCAGCATGATCTGGTCGGGTGTCGACGTCCCCAGGGACGTCGGGAACTCCAGCTCGCTCATGGCATCTCCTCGCTCCCGGGGTGTCGAGACGGTCGCGGATCGCCCTCTCGACACCACCATCCCCCGACAACCAGCGCCGGATCTCGTCGCCGTGCTCGTCGAGCCCGGGCGGCGGCAGCCGGTAGTCGGCGGGCGTCTCGGAGAAGGTGATCGGGTTCCGGATCGACGGCACCATCGCCTCTCCCTCGCCGACCTCGACGACCGGGTCCAGCCCGATCTCGGTGGCGAACCCCACGCCGCCGTCGACGGTGTTGATCGGCCCGCACGGCACGCCGGCGGCGATGATCACGCGGAACCAGTCCAGCTTCGGCCGGGTCATCAGCCGCTCGACGAGCAGCGGTCGCAGCTCGTCGCGGTTCGCGGTGCGGTCCTCGTTGCGCGCGAAGCGCGGGTCGTCGGCCAGCTCGGGGACGCCGAGCACCTCGACCAGCTTGCGGAACTGCCCGTTGTTGCCGGCGGTGATGATCAGCTCGCCGTCGGCGCACATCAGCGGCTCGTAGGGGAACAGGCTGGGGTGGCTGTTGCCCATCCGCTGGGGGATCACGCCGCCGGCCACGAAGGCGCTGGTCTGGTTGACCATCCCCGACAGGGCGGAGGAGAGCAGGTTGACCTCGACGTGCTGGCCGCGACCGCTCTCCTCGCGGGCGTGCAGCGCGGCGAGGATGCCGATCGTGGCGTGCAGCCCGGCCATCACGTCGAAGACCGAGATGCCGGAGCGGAAGGGCTCGGTGTCGGGGCTGCCGGTGAGGCTCATCAGGCCCGACATCGCCTGGACGATCAGGTCGTAGCCGGGCAGTACCCGGCCCCGGTCCGTCGTACCGAAGCCGCTGATCGAGGCGTAGACGACCCTCGGGTTGGCGGCCGCGACGGTGTCGTAGTCGAGGCCGAAGCGCGCGAGACCGCCGGGGCGGAAGTTCTCCATCACGATGTCGGCGCGGCCGGCGAGCTCCTGGGCGAGCGCGACGTCGCCGGGGTCCTTGAGGTCGAGGGCGACGGAGCGCTTGTTGCGGTTGATCCCGAGGTAGTACGTCGCGACGCCGTCGCGCACGGGCGGCTGCCACGACCGGGTGTCGTCGCCGGCGGGCGCCTCGACCTTGACCACCTCGGCGCCGAGGTCGGCGAGCAGCATCGAGGCGTAGGGGCCGGCCAGGATCCGCGAGAAGTCGGCGACCAGCAGCCCCGCGAGCGGTCCGGTCGGTCGGTCGGTCACGGCGATCCTTTACTGAAACACGGACATGCGTCCGCTCCGGTGTTTCGCCAGTCTCGGAGCACGCGGTGAGCGGTGTCAAGGACCTCTTGACAGGCGGTCGGCAGCGGGACCACAGTGACGCAAGACACGACTGACCGCCAGACGGACACACGTACGGGAGAAACCATGGCCGACACCGGAGCGATCGTCCTGCGCGGGGGCACCGTGCTGACGATGGACGACACCCACACGGTCCACAGCGTCGGGGACGTCCTGGTCGTCGGCGACCGGATCGAGGCGGTCGGCCCTTCGCTCGACGTACCCGCAGGCACGCAGGAGATCGACGCGACGGGCGGCATCGTGATGCCGGGCATGATCGACACCCACCGCCACATGTGGCAGACGGCGATGCGGGCGTACGGCGCGGACTGGACGCTGACGCAGTACTTCGTCTGGTACTACCTCGAGCACGGCAAGACCTTCCGCCCCGAGGACGTCCACGCCGGCAACCTGCTCTCGGCGTGGGAGTCGCTCGAGGCCGGCGTCACGACCACCGTCGACTGGTCGCACGGGCTGCAGACCGTCGACCACGCCGACGCGGCGGTCGACGCGCTGCAGGCGGTGCCCGGCCGGTTCGTGCTCGCCTACGGCAACATCCAGGCCGGCCCGTGGGAGTGGACCGCCGACCCGGCCGTGCGCGACTTCTTCGAGCGCCGGCGTACGGGTGCCGGCGACATGCTCGGCTTCCAGCTCGCCTTCGACGTGACCGGCGACCCGGCGTTCCCGGAGAGGGCGGCGTTCGAGGTGGCCCGCGAGCTCGGCCTCTCGGTCACCACGCACGCCGGCGTCTGGGGCGCCACGAACGACGACGGCATCCGGCTGATCCACGAGAACGGCTTCGCCTCGCCCGACAACATCTACGTGCACGCGGCGACGCTGAGCACCGACTCCTACCAGCGGATCGCGGCGAGCGGCGGCTCGATCTCGGTGTCGACGGAGTCCGAGCAGAGCGCCGGCCAGGGCTACCCCCCGACCTGGCAGGTGCGGCAGTTCGGCATCCCGGTGTCGCTGTCGATGGACACCAGTGTGTGGTGGAGCGGCGACCTGTTCTCGGCGATGCGGACGACGCTCGGCGCCGACCGGTCGCGCGAGCACCTCGAGGCCCACGTGAAGGGCGACACCGTCACCGCGCTGTCGCTGCGCGCCGAGCACGTCGTCGACTGGGCGACGCGCGGCGGCGCCCATGCCCTCGGTCGCGACGACCTCGGCCGGCTGGTCGCCGGAGCCAAGGCCGATGTCGTCCTGATCAAGAACGACGACTCGCCCGTCTCCTTCCCGCTGCTGAACCCCTACGGCCAGGTGGCGTTCCAGGCCCAGCGGGGCGACGTGCACACGGTGCTCGTGGACGGCAAGGTCGTGAAGAGCGAGGGCAGGCTGGTCGGCTACGACGCGGCCGCCGTACGCCGTTCCATCGACGCGACCGTCTCCTACCTTCAGGGTGCGATGGGCGACGAGGTCTGGCAGGCGGGCATGCACCCCGCGATGCCCGAGGGCGGCAAGATGCTCGACAACCCCTACCAGTACACCGACTTCCAGACCGAGGCGACGCACGGCGCCCGCGGCACCATGTTCGGCAACCCCGACTCCTCCTCCTAGGATTCGGCGGTGGCAGGACGCGGCTCTGGGCCGGACTTCGTCGAGTCGCTCGCGCGCGGTCTCGACGTGCTGCGGGCGTTCGACACCTACCATCGCGCCCTGTCGCTGGCCGAGGTCGCGGCGGCGACCGGCCTGGCGCGCCCGACCGCCCGACGACTGCTGCTGACCCTGGAGGAGCTCGGCTACGTCCGCTCACTCGACGGCACCTTCGAGCTGACGCCGAGGGTGATCACGCTCGGCACGGCGTACGTCGCCTCGCTCGGCCTCTGGGACGTCGCCCGCCCCCACCTCGAGTCGTTGGTCCGCCAGACCGGTGAGTCGTCGTCGATGGCCCAGCTGGACGGCAGCGACATCGTCTACGTCGCCCGGGTCTCGGTGCCGAAGATCATCGCCCTCCGCGTGGACATCGGCACGCTGTTCCCGGCCCCGCAGACCTCTCAGGGCAAGGTCCTGCTGGCCGCACTCTCCGCTGGCGAGCTCGATGCCGTCCTCAAGATCCCGTCGCGCTCCGGCCTGCCCCGCTACATCGGCAAGCCGCGCGCCGCCCTCGACGACGAGCTCACCCAGGTCCGCGCCCGCGGCTGGGCCCTTGCCGACGAGGAGCTGGCCCCGGGCGTGAGATCCATCGCGGTTCCCGTCCGCGACGGCACCGGCACGGTCCGCGCCGCCATGAACGTCACCGTCCACGCCGCCGAGACCAGCACCGACCGACTCCTCGACGCCCATCTCCCGAAGCTGCTCCGCGCCGCGAGCGACGTCAGCAACGACTGGTCCCTCTGGCAGTCGAGGCCCCACGCCCAGGTCGTGAGCGCCGATCCCGATCCAGACACCGGCACCGACGCCTGACGCCGTCTAGAGGCCCAGCTCGGTCAGGGTGGGGTGGTCCGAGGGTCGAGGTCCCGACCTGTCCCAGTGGAAGAGCCGGTCTGCGCCGTCGATCGCGATGTCGTTGATGCTCGCGTGCCGTTGCCGCATCAGGCCGTGCTCGTCGAACTCCCAGTTCTCGTTGCCGTGCGAGCGGAACCACTGGCCGTCGGCGTCGTGTGACTCATAGGCGAAGCGAACGGCGATCCGGTTGCCGTCGTACGCCCAGACCTCCTTGATCAGCCGGTACTCCAGCTCGCGCGCCCACTTCTGCCGCAGGAACGCCACGATGTCGTCCCGACCGTGCAGGAACGTGTCCCGGTTGCGCCAACGACTGTCCGGCGTGTACGCGAGCGACACCCGCTCGGGGTTGCAGGTGTTCCACGCGTCCTCGGCGGCACGCGCCTTCTGTGCGGCGGTCTCGGCCGTGAACGGCGGAAGGGGCGGACGGTCGTTCATGGTGGCACCTCTGCGATCGGCTCCCCACGGACGCTACAACCGGGCGCCGAGGCGCTGGGAGAGTCCGTGCGTCGTGGCGTTCGCTCGCCTCGGGACACGGACGGCCTGTGGCAGCGCCACAGGCCGTCCGCGCGTGCGGGCCTACCTCTTCACGCGGACCACGTCGTACGTCGTGGTGGGCGTGGGCGGGGTGGTGAACCTGGCATTGAGCCCGAACAGGTCGCCCCGGTCCTCCTCGACCGAGCTCGGGATGTCCAGGGCCGGGCTGGTCGCCACGTCGACGAGGCGAGCGCTGTGCAGGTCTCCGTCCACCTTCACCGTCGCGAGCTTCTCCGGGAAGTTCTGCGCGGCGAACAGGGTGTGACTGCGCTGGGCGATGCCGTCGGCGCCGTCGACGGTGACCGGGTTGCCCTTCTTGTCCATCACCGGGATCTGCTGGGTGACACCGCTCATCGGGTTGATCCGGAAGAGCTCGCCCGTGACGGTCTGGAACGACACGAGCGTGTCCTTGAACGCGGCGAGACCGTTGAGGTTGAACACGTTCGGGCCGGGCACGTAGCTCACGTCACCGGTCAGGGGCACCGTCCGGGCGGCGGACGTCGGTGGCAGGGCCTGGTGGCTGTGCTCGCCGAACGGGATCACGAAGAGCTGCTGGACGAACGCGTCGGTGTAGTACGCCGCGTGGTCGGTGACGATCACGTCGCTGACGAACGTGCCGCTGGCCGGGTCGGCGAGCTGGTAGGTGCGCAGCAGCGCTCCCGTGGTCGCGTCGTACACCCGCGCCTGACCGGAGGGTCCACCGGCCGCCCACAGCCGGTCGTGCCCGTCCCGGCGCTCCAGGTAGAGGCCGGTCGTCGGGCCGGTGGAGGACGGCACCAGCAGCGAACCCTTCCCGGTGGTGAAGCTGCCCTGGAAGATCGCGCCCGTCGCGAGCGAGCCCACGAAGAACGTGTGATGGGGCCCCGCCGTGATGTCCTCGGGGGAGAACCCGTTCGGCAACGAGATGGTCGCAGGCCGGTCGTTGGCCGAGGCCGGTGAGGCGGGCAGGAACGCCAAGAAGGCGATCAGCAGGGCGGACAGGACGCTCAGGGACGTGCGTATCGGAGTTCGTGGATGGGACATGGAGGCTCCTCGCTGTCTGGCCGCGAACGCCGCCCTCACGTGCGAGGGTCCGACGTCCGCGACGCTCGTCGGTTACCTGGCCCCACGGTGCCGGCCGGTGCATGGTTCACCACCGACCCGATCCCACAGCGTCCCCACAGGTCCTCACAGGTCCGGTTCGGCCCAGCCTTCACTCGGGAGGCGCCGGCGGCTCCCACAGTTCGATCGCATGGCCCTCGGGGTCGTGGATCCGCGCGAACCGCCCGGTCTCGGGCGAGTCCCATTCCGGCTTGACGATCACCTCGACCCCGTCGGCGCTCAGTCGCTCGAGCAGGCCGTCGAGGTCGCGGACGCGCAGGTTGAGCATGAACTGCTGGTCCGCCTCCCAGTAGTCGGTCGCCGCCTCGAACGGCGCGAAGACCAGCGGGCCACCCTGCACCTTCCACGACCACTCGTCCGGCGGGCCGGTGTCTTCGACGGCACAACCCGCACCGATCTCCAGATGCTCGCGATACCAGGCGCTGAGCGCCTCGGGGTCCTTCGCGCGGAAGAAGATCCCGCCGACTCCCAGCACCGGCATCGTGGATCAGTGGACGAGGCGGGCCACGCGGCCGTTGCCGCCAGCAGCCCAGCAGGAGCCGTCGTGCGTGCAGTCGAGGGTGTGGTAGCCGGCGGCGCTGACGCGGGTCCAGTGGCGACCCCCATCGGGGCTGACGCTGGTGCCCATCACGTCGCCGGACTGACCGGTGACGATCAGTCGGTGCCCGTGACCCGGCAGGTAGGCGACGTCCTCGGCCAGATGCGTCAGGTCGCCGGCGTTGCGCCAGGTGGTGCCGTCGTGAGTCGTCGCCACGACGTCGACACCGTTGGTGGGGTGCTCGAAGTCACCGCCGACGGCGACGCCCTGCCGCGGCGTACGGAACGTCAGTGCGAACACACCCGCTTGGGCGCCGGCCGGGATCGTGGAGTCGCTAGCGGTCCAGGTCAGGCCGAAGTCGTCGGAACGGAAGACGCGCGCTGCGCCGCCGCCGGAGCCGAAGTACGCCGTGTGGCCCGCCGTGACGAGGCAGTCGCCGCTGGCGGCGAAGCCGAACTCCGTCGGCGCCGCCGGCATGCCGTCGTTCGGGAGGACGGTCCACGAACGGCCGAAGTCGTTGGTGGCGAGGATCCGGAACTTGTCGTGGACCGGGTCGCTCAACGCCAGTCCGCGCCGGCCGCCCGGGTAGAACGACATGCAGTCGTAGAACGCATCGGGGTCGTCGTTGACGAAGGCCGCGTCCCAGGTCGCCCCACCATCCGTGGTGCGGTAGATCCGGGACGCATCACCAGGTCCGATCGCGAGGATCACGGCCTGCTTGGCGCTACGCGCCTCGACATCGCGGAACAGCAGGCCGGCGGTGTCAGGAGGGCTCACGTCCTCCCAGGTCCGGCCGCCGTCGGTCGTGCGGAACACCCGGCCCGGACCACCCTCGGTGGCGCTGCCGCCGGTCACCCATGCGGTACGCCGGTCGACCGCGTCGAGGCCGCGGAAGCTCTGGTCGGCGTCGATGACCGTCTCCCTCCACGACAGCCGCCCGCCGTGGTCGTGGCCGCCGGCTCCGTGGTGGCCAGAGACCGCTGTCGCAGCGCTCCCGGCGTAGGTCGCGCTCCCCAGGAAGGGGCCGGCGAGCACTGCAGTGGACAGGACGAGAACTCCGAGACGTGGCATCCCAGCACCCTGCCCCTGCCGAGGCGGTGCTGTCCAGGGGCCGGAATCGCTGCGAGGCTGCTCGCATGAACACCCCGACCGACGTCTCTGTCTCCTGGAGACAGGCGCTGAGCTGGCGGTTGGAGAGGCATCTGCTCGACCCGGTCGGGTCCGAGTCCGTGCCCGACGTCGTACGCCGGCTCGGTGCGGTGCCGTCGATGGACGAGGCCCTGGCCGAGCTCGCCGTTCGGACCCGGCGTACGACCTCGCGGTCCGGCGAGCTCATGAAGGCACTGGCGGACGGGACGGTGATCAAGGCGTTCGCGTTCCGCGGGTCGATGAACTACCTCTCGCCGGAGGACGGCGGCATCTACCTCGCGCTCCGATCCGCCGGGCGGCAGTGGGAGCTGCCGAGCTGGGTGGAGTACTACCAGCTCACCCCCGCGGACTGGCCCGGCTTCCGGGCGGCCGTGCGGGAGGCGCTGAGCGACGGGCCGTTGACCATCCCCGAGCTCGGCGACGTGCTGGCGACCCACCGTGCCTACCGGCACCTGAAACCGGTCTTCGACGAGGGCGCGGTCACCCTGATCAAGCCGCTGACCTGGCAAGGAGACATGAGCTTCGGGCCACCCCGCGACGGCCGGCACACCTTCCAGCGCCTCGACCTCAACCCGAGGTGGGCGGGTGTCCCCGACCTCGACGACGCGGGTCCGCGCGCCATCACGGCGTACCTCCGGACGTACGGGCCGGCGACGTTCGACCACGTTCACTACTGGCTCGGCCAGGGCCTGAGCGCCGGCCGCAAACGGCTCGACCGGTGGCTGACCGAGATCCGCGACCGCCTGGTCCCGGTCGACATCGAGGGAACCACGGCCTACGTCGTACGGGAGGACGTCGACTCCCTCGTCGCCGCGGTGCCCTCGAATGCGCTGCGCTTCCTTCCCGGACACGACCAATGGGTGATGGGCCCCGGCACCAAGGACGTCCAGGTCACCCCGCAGTCCCGACGGGACCTCGTCACCCGCAAGGCCAACCCGGTGATCGTCGGCGGTGTCGTCTGCGGCACCTGGGCGCGGAAGCACGACGAGCTCACGGTCTCCTGGCTCGATGAGCGGCCCCGGCCCGACGAGGCCATCGGGACGGAGACCGCGCGACTGGCCGGCATCCTCGGCCACGCCCTACACCTCACCGTGACCCCCTAGCTGCCCTCACCTCGCAGAGGTCCGAACCAGGAAGGAGAAGGATCGTGACCGAGCTGCGGCACGCGCCATCGGGGCGTACGACGTCCCGGAAGGAGGTGCGGAGCACGGATGAGCACGTTCGCTGAGCTCCACACCGCACCGCTTCCCCTCCTCCTGCCGAATGCCTGGGACCTGCCGTCTGCACTCGCGTTCGCAGCCGAGGGGTTCCCGGCGATCGGGACGACCAGCTTCGGTGTCGCCTCGAGTCTCGGCCTGCCCGACGGCGGCCGGTCGACCCGCGAGGCCAACCTCCGACTCGCCGAACAGCTGCGACCACTGCCGGTCTTCGTGAGCGTTGACATCGAGGACGGCTACTCCGACGACCCGGCCGAGGTCGCCGCCTACGTCACTCGGCTGGGTGCCGAGGGGGTCAACATCGAGGACAGCACCGCCGAGCAGCTCGTAGACCCAGCCGACTTCGCGGCCAAGGTGACAGCGGTCAAGGCCGAGAATCCCGGGGTGTTCCTCAACGCTCGCGTCGACACGTACTGGCTGCACCAGGAAGAGAACCTCGAAGAGACGCTCAGGCGGGCCACGGCGTACGCCCGGGCCGGCGCTGACGGTGTCTTCGTTCCAGGCGCCGCCGACCCCGGGCTGCTCCGAGCCATCACCGGAGCCCTCGACGTCCCGGTGAACGTGCTCGCGATCCCCGGTCGGACGCTCGCCGAGCTCGGCGAGCTCGGGATACGCCGAGTCAGCACCGGCTCCCTGCCGTACCGCGCCGCCCTGAGCGCCGCGACTCGGGCCTCGCTGGCGGTGCGCGACGGCGTGCCGCCACCCCCAGCAGCGGCGTACGGCGAGCTCCAGTCCCGCCTCATCGCGGTCGGGCAGCTGTGACGGTCGCGGTTGGTTAGGTTGGTGACAATGAATGCGTCCGATGACTACTGCGAGCTGTGTGATCTGCCGCGGTCCCAGTGCCTCCACGGGCGGCCGCCCCCGCCTCCGCCGGAGGCCGTCAAGCCGGCGCCGAAGTCCCGGAAGCGACCGACCACCAGGGCCCGCTCGTCGGCTGCGCCGGAGAAGCCGGTGGCTCGGCGCTGGACGCCCCCCGACGTGTTCAAGCCTCTGATCATCACCGTGCTGGAGCGGGCCGGTGGCGAGCTGGAGGCCGACGAGCTGTTCCTGGAGCTGGAGATCCTGGCTGAGGACCGGCTGCTGCCCGAGGACAGCGCGACCACGCCCGAGGGCGAGCTGCGCTGGCGGTACGCGGCTCGCCGAGCGCGGGTGGCACTCATCGATGAAGGGCTGATGACGAAGACCAGACCCGGCGTCTGGCAGCTCGCCCGGCCTGGCCAACCCCCGGGCTGAGCAGCCCGCGGGAGCCGAGAACCCCCTCACGGCGACGTCTCACGGTGATGTCCTAGCCTCTCGCCATGAACCAGCTAGCCGGGCGTGCCGCTGCGATCCTCGTTGCCGTTGCGTCGTGTGCGGCCGCGAGTGTGGCAGTGCCGGATTCGACCGCAGCTGTCGCAGGCCCGTCGAACACGTTGTCCGTCGGCCAGACCTTGCGGCCGTCGCCGTCGGACCCCGGCGGATCTGCCATCGTCTCGACCAACTCCGAGTACCAGCTGGGCATCTACTACAACGCCAGGACGGAGACGTCCGGAGGCGTCGGGCTCGAGATCGACCAGTTCGGCCCGGTCGTCGGCTCGGGTCTGTGGACCCAGGGTGGACGCGCGACGCCGCACGCCTACGCGATCCTGCGGCGGAACGGCAACTTCGTCCTGTTGTCGAGACCCGGCGTCGCGATCTGGTCGACTCACACCGCGGGCACTGGAAGCAACAACCGGCTCGTCATGCAGGATGACGGCAATCTCGTCATGTACACAGCGCACGGCCGAGCCGTGTGGTCGAGCGGAACGCATGCCGAGGTCCTCAGCAGCGGCGACAGGCTGCTACCCGGCCAGCGCCTGACCAACGTCTACAGCCACAGCGACCCACCCACGACCTTGACGATGCAGCGGGACGGCGACCTCGTGCTCAGGTTCCACGGTGCGGTGGTGTGGGCCTCGAACACGTCCGTTCACGGTTCTCACCTGCTGATGCAGCCCGACGGAGACCTCGTCATCGAGCACGGTGGTCACCCACTGTGGAGGTCACACACCGGGCGGCTGGCGACTCCGGCCGATGGCCGCCCCTTCCTCGACGTCAAGCCATCGGGGCGCTTCACGGTGAACTTCACACCGCCCGATGCCACGGGCGGCCCAGCGTCGCGCATCGTCTTCGACTCCGCACGTCGCCCTGGCGAGGCGGGCCGACTAGCAGATGACGCCTTGGTCTACATGACCACCGGGTCCGTGCTGCACCCCGGGCGGTCACTGGTCAGTGGCAACGGATATCGACTGACGATGCACGCCGACGGCAACCTCGTTCAGCGCGGCCCGCACGGAGCAGTGCGTTGGCAGACCCATACCGCGGGCCACCCCGGAGCCGTGCTCCAGCTACGCCTGAACGGGAACCTGGTCCTGCACCAGGGCAGGCGTGTCCTCTGGGCTACGGGGACCAGCACGGGCGACTACCGGCATCGCGCGATCAACTTCGTCATGCAGTCCAACGGCAACGAGGTCGCCCACGGCCCGACCGGACGTCGCGTGTGGGTCTCGGACACGGCCCAGTGAGGTCCGGTCCTGACGCCACGACGAGCGCCGGGATCTAGGGTCGTCAGGGTGAGCGAGCTTCCCGTCCTCGAGCCGGACGACCAGCGCATCCTCGGCAGTCTGATGGAGAAGCAGACGACGGTGCCGGCGTCGTACCCCCTCACCGCCAACGCGCTGAGGGCCGCCTGCAACCAGACGAGCAACCGGGAGCCCGTCGTCGACCTCGACCAGCAGACGGTCGAGCGGACGGCGCGGTCGCTCAAGGAACGGGGACTGCTGCGCATCGTGTGGTCGGACACGGGGCGACGGACACTGAAGTACCACCAGATCCTCGATGAGCACCTCGGGCTCGATCCCGACGAGCGGGCCCTCCTCACCGTGCTGCTGCTCCGGGGGCCGCAGGCGCCGGGTGAGCTGCGAACGCGCACCGAAAGGTTGCACCCGTTCGCCGATCGGGGCGACGTCGAGGCGTGTCTGCGCCGGATGGCGGAAGGTCCGCGACCCTTGGTGCGCGAGCTCGAGCGACGACCCGGGCAGCAGGATCATCGCTGGGTGCACCTCCTCGGAGCGACAGCGGAGCACTCCGGGTCCCCCGCGGAGACGGCGGTCGACCGTGATGCCGTGATCGCAGGCGGCGCCGAGGTGCGCGACGAGGCGGTGCGGTCGTCGTACGCCGCCGTCGCTACCTCCTATGCAGACCACCTCGCCGACGAGCTGCGGGGCCTGCCGTTCGAGAGGTGGCTGCTGGACCGGGTGCTCACCCACGCGGCCGGACAACCAGTCGTGGACGTCGGCTCGGGCCCGGGCCACGTGACGGCGTACCTCGCCGGCGGGGGCGCCGAGGCGACGGGGATCGACCTCTCGCCCGCGATGGTGGCCGAGGCCCGCCGACGCTTCCCGGGCCTCACGTTCGAGGTCGGCGACCTGCGGCGGCTGAGCCGTCCCGCCACCAGTGCCGGGTGGGCGGCTGTCCTGGGGTGGTACTCGCTGATCCACCTCGCGGCCTCGGAGCTTCCCGACGCGGTCGCGGCTCTGGTCCGACCACTGGCTCCCGGTGGGTGGCTGGTCCTCGGCATGCACGCGGGAGCGGAGGTCCGCCACCTCGGGGAGTGGTTCGGGCATCACGTCGACCTCGACTTCGTCATGCACGAACCCGCGTTCGTGGTCGGGGTCGTGGAGTCGGCCGGGCTCGTGGACGTCGAGTGGTACCTCCGCGGGCCGGTCACCGCCAGGGGCGAGACGACGCAGCGCCTGTACGTGGTCGGCCGCAACCCCGCCTAGTCAGGCGGCTGTGGGGCTGTCGAGCGCGTTCCGCTCCTTGCCGCTCACGCCGTCCCGCCGGCGATGCATCGGCGGCAGGAGGTGGAGGACGCTCAGGAAGGCGTAGACGAGTGTGTTGAACCCGACCCAGTAGGCCAGCACGGTGAACCAGTCGGTCGTCAGGACCGATGCGGGAAGCAGGACTCCCCAGGTGGTGAGGAGTCCGGTGCCGAACAGCCAGGGCGTCAGGGCTGCTGAAACCGCTGGTCTCGGCACGTAGTTCCAGCCTGCCTTGCGTCCGAGGAGGATCTGCACGAACGAGAAGACGAAGCATGCCTGGAGGAACACGGCGTACCCGAGCTCGAGGAACATCGGCGCGGCGAGCGCTCGGCCTCTCCATCCGGCCGCCCACGACGTGACGATCCGCTCGACCACGAAGATCATCCCGATGGCGACCCAGAACGGCGACCACCGGAGGCTGTCTGCGGCCAGCAGGCCCACGGTCATCAGCAGCAGGTAGGACTGGAACGCCACGACGCCGTACGCCAGGCCGAGCTGCTGGCCCCAGTACCTCACGGTCGCGCGGGTCAGGCCGTAGGCGGCGATGTTCTCCAGCGCACCCCGCTGCCACCGCAGTCGCTGGCGCCACAGGTCACGCCAGGACGTCATGATCTCGGTGGTCACCCGGCACTGCGACGGGCAGGTCATCCTGGCGCCCAAGGTCTTCAAGGCCAAGGTGAGCTCGTTGTCCTCGGTGAGTGCCAGGGTGTCGTAGACCTTCCCGGCCGGTCCCGGCAGCAGCGGGCCACGCGCGTCGGCCACCGCACGGAGCGCATAGGCGCGGATCACGGAAGCGGTCCCGGTCAGGACGAACACGCGGCCGCGTTTGCGGGCGACCAGGCGCTGGTAGCGGGTGTACTCGTTGCGCTGGAACTGGCCGACGAGCGCTCCCCCGTTCTCGCCGTAGAACAGGCCACCGACCGCGATGAGACCCGGGTCGCTCTCCATCAGCCCGAGCGCTACCTCGAGGAACTCCGGGGCCAGGGTGGAGTCTGCGTCCATCACCAGCACCACGTCGTGAGGTTCGGCCTGCGGCAGCAGGCGGCTCAGCTGCTGGTTCAGTGCACCGGCCTTCTTCTCCGTGTTGCCAGTCGTCTCGACCACTTCGACCTCGTGGGCGGCGGCTACGTCGACGGTGCCATCGGTGCTGTTGTCCGCCACGACGATCACGCGGTCCGGGCGACGTGTCTGCTGTGCCAGCGACCCCAAGGTCAGCCCGAGGACGGCTTCCTCGTTGTGAGCAGGGATCAGCACGGTGCACCTCAGCCTGGTGCCGGGTGGCAGCTCCTCCGGTGTGGGAAGCGCGGCGGGTGGCCCGTCCGTCGCCTGATCGGCGCGGACCAGCTCAGTGTCGAACGAGCCGACCATCAGGTGCCGCGCACGGCGAACGGCTGGCGGTGGTGGCGGCGGCACGTGCCTGTCCAGAGCCAGCACGCGCATCACCGCCGCCGTCTGCAGCCCGGCCAGTCCGACGAAGGTCGATGCGACCAGTAGTCCCAGGGCGACGAGCACCGCGCCACCGGGTCTCTCAGGTCCGACGTTGAGCGGCACGAGTACCGGCTTCGCAGCGATGCTGGGATCTTCCTGGATCAGCCGGACGGCGGCCACGACCAGCAAGCCGATGGCAAGGGTCGCCAGGCCGACGGTGAGCCAGCCGAACCGGGCGGCACGCCTGCGCAGCGGGGACTGTTCGACCGTGCTCGCGTTCACCCTTACCTCCTCCCGCGGGCCACCTCGCCTCGCCGTTCGCCCGAGCCTAGTGAACTGCCGCACGGTCACCGCGACCATCCGACCTGAGCGGTGTGGTCAGTGGCTGCCACGCACCCGGCCACTCGGCATCTACGTCATCCGACGGATGACGTAGATCCGCCGTGCTCCTAGCGTGGGTGCGACGCGTGACGGCGCCTCGGGCAGCGGCCGGCTCGCCGTGTCCCCGCCCCGTTCATCCTCATCAAGGAGTACACGCATGAGCGACCCGATCATTCCGCCTCCCACTGCCTCGGAGCTCGAGGAGGTGGATCGCGCCAACGCCTCGGGCAAGCAGCCGGTCGTCTTCGTGCACGGCCTGTGGCTCCTGGACTCGAGCTGGGACCGGTGGGCCACCTTCTTCGAGGAGGCCGGGTACGCCGCGGTCACTCCCGGCTGGCCGGACGACCCTCCGTCGGTCGAGGAGGCCCGAGACGATCCCAGCGTGTTCGCCGACAAGAGCGTCGGCGACATCGCGGCGTACCAGCAGCAGATCGTCGAACGCCTCGACCGCAAGCCGGCCGTCATCGGCCACTCGTTCGGCGGTCTGCTCGCACAGATCCTCGCCGGGCGCGGCTTGTCGGCCGTCACCGTCGCGATCGACCCGGCGCCGAGCCGGGGCGTGCTGCCCGTCCCGATCGCCGCCCTGAAGTCCAGCTCCGCCGTCCTGTCCAACCCCGCCAACCGGCACCGGGCCGTGGCCCTCACCTTCGACCAGTTCCGCTACGGGTTCGGCAACGCCGTCTCCGAGGAGGAGGCCAAGGAGCTCTACGACACCTACAGCGTCGCCGGCTCCGGCGTGCCGGTCTTCCAGGCCGCGTTCGCCAACTTCAACCCGCGTTCGGAGACCAAGGTCGACAACAAGACCGAGGACCGCGGACCGATGCTCGTCATCTCCGGCGAGCTCGACCACCAGGTGCCGCACGCGATCTCGCGCGCGACGTACAAGCGTCAGGCCAAGAACGAGGGCGTCACGGAGTTCAACGAGCTGACTGGTCGGGGTCACTCCCTGACCATCGACGCCGGCTGGCGCGAGGTCGCGCAGGTGTCCCTCGACTTCGTGTCGCGCTTCGCGAAGTAGCGCGCCTACTCCTCGAGGCCGTCTACGACGTCACGTAGGCGGCCTCGGGTGGTCACGCCCAGCTTGGGGAAGGCGTGGTGCAGGTGCGTGCCGACGGTGCGCGGGGAGAGGAACAGCGCCTCCGCGATCTCCCGGTTGCTCAGCCCGGTGGCCGCCAGGCGCACGATCTGACGCTCCTGCGTGGTGAGGGCCGACCGGGAGCTCGCTTCGGGTGCGCCGGTCGCCACCCCGGCCGCCCGCAGCTCCGAGCGAGCCATCTCGACCCAGGCCGGGGCCCCCAGCCTTTCGAACGTCGTCAGCGCGGCCCGCAGCTGCTCCCGGGCAAGGGTCGGCCGGCGTTGCCTGCGTAGCCACACGCCGTACTCGAGCTGGGCGTTCGCCCGCTCGAACGGCCACGCGTCGCCACCCTCGACCGCGATCGCCTCCTCGAACGACGGGCCCGCGTCCGCGCCGGCAGTGTTCGCCACCGCCCGGGCAACGGTCATGGCGACGCGAGCGCTCGGGTACGCACCGACGTGTGCGACGGCCCACTCGATCGGCCGGACGACCTGGTGCCCGTGCCCGGTACGGACCGCGGCCGCCGCGAGGTCGCCGATGCCGAGCAGGGACGTTCGCCAGTGCAGCGGGGTGCCGTCGTCGCGGAAGAGGCCGCGCAGGTGTGCGTACGCCAGCGCATGGTCGCGGGCGCTCACTGCCGTCAGCCCCTTGGTCCGGATCAGGTCGCAGGTCAGCGACGCCCACTCCCCGGGGTCCACGGCCGCTTCGGTGACCCGCACGATCTCCACTGCCCGAGTGGCATCGCCGCGCACGGCCGCGATCCGGGCCCGGACCTCGGCGGCGGAGTAGCCCAGGAAGTCGAGGCCGCGAGCCTCGGCGACATCGGACAGGAGTCGAGAGGTCTCCTCGGCCTCCTCCCACCTCCCCATCTCGAACCGCACGTGCGCCAGGGCGAGGAGGGTCTGGGGGAGCTCGCCCGTGGCGTCCGTGGCCTGCATCAGCTCGACGGCCCGGGCCAGGTGGGTCTGCGCCGCGTGGTGCTCGTCGACCAGCCAGGCCACCGAGCCGAGGAGCATCTCGGTGCCGAACACGATGTCCGGCGGGTCGTCGGGTCCCAGGGTGGGCGGGCGCAGCACCAGCTCCACGAGCTCCGGCGTCCGGGCGGTCGGACCGCCGGCGACGGAGCGGACCCACGCGCGGGCGGCCGCCAGCACCTCGCTGAACGGCGGGGGCACGGGCTGGTCCACCGACTCCAGCCGCGCCTGCCACTCGATCAGGGCGTCGTTGCCCTCGCCGGTCCGCACCGCGAGGGCGGCGAGCGACGTCAGCGTCGACCAGGCCGCCGCAGGATTGAGCTGCCAGGACCGCTCGAGCACCGCCAGGAGTGCGAGGCGGGCACTGCGCTGGCGGGTCGTGTGGCCCAGCGCGTAGGCGATGGAGTGGTCGACCCGGGTCAGCAGCTCGGGGTCGTCGGTGAGCTCGTGCACCTGCCTCCCGAACTCAGGGAGTCGGGTGAACTCGCCGGCCTGTGCGGCCAGCTCGGCTGTGATGACGAGCCTGCGGGACCGCTCGTGCGGGTCGGCCGACAGCTCAGCCGAGCGGTGCATCGCGTGGCAGGCCTCGAGGTAGCCACCCGAGGCCTGCGCGCGTACGGCGGCGGCCTCCAGCTCCGCGGCGACCTCCTCGTCCGGTCCGAGCGAGGCGTACGAGAGGTGCCAGGCCCGGCGGTCCGCTGCTTGGGCCGGCAGGGCGGCGAGAGCGAGGTGAGCGCGGTGGCGTTCGTCGGCGGTCGCCGCGGCGTACGTCGCCGCCCGGGCCAGCGGGTGCCGCCAGTGGATCCTGCCGCCACCGACCTTGAGGAGCCCGCAGCGTTCGGCCGGCTCGAGACCGGCGAGCACGTCGACCCGCTCGCTGACCGCACTCAAGGAGCCCACGTCGTCGGCGCCGGCGGCGGCCAGGACGAGGAGCGCGCGGGTGAACGCCGGCAGGTCGGGCAGCTCGGCGGCGAAGGCCCGCTCCAGCCGCTCGGGCATGGGGAGCAACGTGTCGGTCGGGGTGATGGCACCGGACGCGGCCGCGCGGGCGAGCTCCAGGAGGGCCAGCGGGTTGCCCGACGACGCGGTCACGATGGCGGCTGTCAGCGAGTCGTCGAGGTCCAGACCGGTGCGCCGCAGGACCAGCCGGGACTGGAGGTTGTCCAGACGGGGGAGCGGCACGACCGGGTGGCCGGCGAAGCCCGGCGGGGCCACCCCACCGCGCGCGGCGACGACCATCGCGACCGAGCTGTCGGAGATCCGGTTGGCCACGTAGGCCAGCACGGACAGGGAGCTGGCATCGATCCACTGGGCGTCGTCGACCACGATGAGGACCGGTCCGTCGGACAGCTCCTCGACGCGGCGGAGCACCTCCAGCCGCTGGCGCAGGGGGTCGGACGAGACCAGGGTCAGCTCGTCCACACGGACCCCTGACCGGGGGGTTCCGGGCTCCAGGGAGGAGAGCAGCTCCACCAGCGCCGCGAAGGCCAGCCCCTCCTCGAGCGGTTGGCCCGTCACCTCGATCACCCGGACGCCCTGCTCGCGCTGCCCGGCGGCCACCGCTGCCAGAAGGGCGGTCTTCCCGGCGCCGGGGCCGCCCAGGACGACGGCCACCCGGGCCCCCTGGCCCAGTGCTCGCAGGAGGAAGTCTCGGGACTCGACGCGCCCGACGAGGCCGATCTCCGCCATCAACCCCCCAGCCACGCGCGACAGCAGTCGTCCCGACCGTCACCGTTGACTGGGTCGTTCCCGCTCTGTCCATACGCTACTGGTCGAGCTCGGGTCTAGAGAGTCGTGGTCAGGCCGCCGTCGATGGTGAAGTCTCCGCCGGTGATGTTGGCCGCCCGGTCGCTCGCCAGGTACGCGACCAGGCTCGCGACCTCGGCCGGGAGCGTGAAGCGGCCGGTGACACTGTCGGCGGCGGCGCTCTCGGCCACCGCCGAGGGGTCACCGCCCTGGTCTCGGGCGATCGTGGCCGCGACGCCGTGGTCGCCGAGCCAGAGGTCGGTGGCAACGGGTCCGGGGCTCACCGTGTTGACGCGTACGCCGTACGGCCCGACCTCCTTGGACAGCGACTTGCAGAAGTTGCTCAACGCCGCCTTGGCGGCGCCGTAGTCGATCACGGTCGGGTCGGGCAGGAAGGCGTTCACCGAGCTCGTGGTCACGATGGCACCCCGCCTCTGGGCGAGCATCGTCGGCAGCGCGGCGCGGGTGGTGCGCACGGCGGCCATCAGGTTGAGATTCAGCGAGTGGGTCCACTGCTCGTCGGTGACGGCGAGGAAGCCGGTCAGCCGCGGCGTCACCGCCCCCACGTTGTTGACCAGGATGTCCAGCCGGCCACGGCTGGTCGCCGCGTGCACCAGTGCGGTGGCGCCGTCCGAGGTGCCGAGGTCCACCTCGACGAACTCGACCCGACCGGTCTCGCCCAGCGCGGTGAGCTCGTCGCCGGCCACCCGGGCGCCGGCGTACACGTGGACACCCTCCTCCACGAGCAGGGTCGTGATGGCCAGGCCGATGCCCTTGCTGGCGCCGGTGACGATGGCGACGCGGCCGGTCAGGTCGAGATCCATGTCGTCGCCGCTAGTCGGTCGCGCGGGCGGCGTCGACGATGATGGACTCGACGGCGCCGGGCTTCGCGGATGCCTGTCGGAGGTTGTGCATGGTGGTTCCTCTCGGCACGTCGGACCAGGCGTTCACACCTGGGGGTCGGCGACCGGGGTGTGCAGGTTCGCCTTCCTGCACGCTAGGGACGGTCCTTTGCGGCCGTCATCCGTCGGATGACGTAGATGCGGAGACTCCAGACCGCGGTCGGACCGGCGGGGTGGCTGCCCCGCCGGTCCGATGTGGGTGTCGCGGTCAGCGACGACCGGTCACGGTGAAGGTCGCCTTCATCGTGGCCTGCGAGGAGTCGCCCGCGTACACCTCGATCTGTCCGGGCTCGACCACGAAGTCGCCCCGGTTGTCGTAGAACCCGAAGTCGCTGCGGTCCAGCGTGAACGTCACCTTGCCGCGACTCGTTCGGCTCGAGGCTGACCCGTTCGAAGCCGCGCAGTCGGCGTACCGGCTGCGAGATGCTCGACACGGGGTCGTGGAGATAGAGCTGGACGACGTCGTCGCCCGCGACGTGCCCGGTGTTGGTCACCGTCATGGTCGCGCGTACACGTCCCGACGGCGACACGGTCGTCCGGTCGAGCGTGAGGCCCGTGACCGAGAACGTCGTGTAGCTGAGCCCGTAGCCGAACGGGTACAGCGGGTCGCACGAGCGCAGGTCGCGGTAGCGCGAGTCGTACTTCTGGGTGACGTCGCAGGGACGTCCGGTCGGCAGGTGGTTGTAGTAGATCGGTACCTGGCCGAGCCGCTGCGGGAACGAGACCGGCAGCTTTCCGCCCGGGTCGACCTTCCCGAACACGGCGTCGGCGACGGCGTTGCCGGCCTCGACACCCGGGAACCAGGCCTCGAGGATCGCCGGCGAGCTCGCCGCCACGTCACCGAGAGTCAGCGGCCGGCCGTTGAACAGCACGACCGCGAACGGCGTACCGGTCGCCTTGATCGCGTCGATGAGCTCCTGCTGCTGACCGGGGAGGTCGAGAGTGGACCGGCTGGCGGCCTCGCCGCTCATCTCCCGGGTCTCGCCCAGGGCCAGCACGACCTGGTCGGCCGACTTGGCAGCGGCGACCGCGTCGGCGAAACCGTTTGCGGAGGTGCAGTCGTTCGCGGGGTCGTAGACCGGTGGCTCGTCGTTGCTCAGGGTGCAGCCCTGGACGAACGTCGTACCGGGCGACTGGGCCTTGAGGCCCTCGAGCACGCTCACGGCGTCACCGTCCTTGCCCTGGCCCCACCACGGGCCGAGCATGTCGTGCTGGTCGCTGCCGAGCGGGCCGATGACCACGGTCTTCTTGGTGGGGTCGAAGGGCAGCGTGGCGTTGTCGTTCTTCAGCAGCACCATCGACTTGCCGGCTGCGGTCCGGGCTGCCGTGCGATCCGCCGGGGTGAGGAAGCTGGCAGGGTCGGTGGCCTTCGCCTGGTCGACGTACGGGTGGTCGAAGAGGCCGGCGCGGAACTTGACCCGCAGGATCCGACGGACCGCGTCGTCGAGCCGGCTCATGGTGATCTGTCGTCGCGCCAGGAGCTGGGTGCCGAAGTCACGGATGTTGGTGCTGACCATCTCCGAGTCGGTGCCGGCCATGAGGGCGTTGGCGCCCGCCTCGGGCCCGTCGGCCGCGGTGCCGTGGCCGCACGGTCCGTCGTTCGGGTTGACCGGCGGGCAGGCGCGGGTCTCGGCGACGGCCGTGTAGTCGCTCTCGATGAAGCCGTCGAAGCCCCACTCCTTCTTGAGGATCTGGGTCTCGGTGTAGGGGTTCGCGCAGCCTGGTACGCCGTTGATCGCGTTGAACGAGCACATCACCGTGTCGGCGCCCGCGTCGATCGCGGCCTTGAACGGCGGGAGGTAGAGGTTGCGCAGCGTCGACTCGGACATGTCGGTGGTGTTGTAGTCGCGGCCGCCCTCGGGCTGGCCGTAGCCGACGAAGTGCTTGACGCTGGTGACGACCTTGTCCCTCTTGGAGTAGTCCGAGCCCTGCGCTCCCTTGACCCGGGCCGCGGCCATCACGGAGCCGACGTACGGGTCCTCGCCGTTGCCTTCGACGATCCGGCCCCAGCGGGGCTCGTGGGAGACGTCGACCATCGGGCTGTAGATCTGCTTGATGCCGACGACCGCGGACTCACGGGCACCGATCGTGGCGTCCGCCTGGGCGACCGAGGGGTCGAACGAGCTGGCGGCGGCGAGCGGGACCGGGAAGATGGTCCGGTAGCCGTGGATGGTGTCGTAGGCGAAGAGGATCGGGATGTGCAGCCGGGACTGTTCGACGGCGACGTGCTGGAAGTGGTCGATCTTCGCCGGGTCCACCAGGCTGAACACGCCGCCGACCCCTGCCCGCGCGTCGGCATCGGTGATCTGGCCGTCGGAGAGCAGCTGTACCTGCTGCAGCTTCTCCTCGGTCGTCATCTTCGCGAGCAGGGCGTTGACCTTGCCCTCGATGCCCTGGCTCGGGGCACCCCGGGTAGGAGCCAAGGCGGCTTCGTCCCGTGATGGCAGGGAACCAGGTTGGCTGCTGGCCACCGAGGAGATGGCCAGGACCGTGACGGCGGCGAGCGCCGCGCTGACAATGCGCTTCATTTTCGGGCACCTCCGAGATGGTGAATCCCGTCAGCCGCTCCCGGCGCTCTGCCGGTGCGGGTCGTCCGCGGACGTGCCCCCCACCCACAGCCGCATAGGCATCCCCATGCTGATCCTCGCGAACCACTCCGGTACCACCCATCAGGGTGAGGTCAGCGGATCCGTGCGTTCGCGGGCCGGTTCGGTGTGGTCGGTAGCGTGCTGGCCAGGTGGAGCAGCTGATCCACCAGGCTGGCTGGGAGGTGAGGCATGACGACGGTGGTGTTCGATCTGGGTGGCGTCGTCGTGCTCTGGGACCCCGTGCCGGCCGTTGCCGCTGCCGTCGGGCGGACGCGTGCCGAGCAGTTCGTCCACGGCAGCGAGTTCGACTTCGCGGCGTGGAACCACGCACAAGACTCGGGCCGGTCCTGGGCGGATGCCGAGGCAGCGGCCACGGCCAGCTTCCCGGAACTGGCGGAGGAGATCGCCGCCTACCGGCCCAACTTCGCCCTCTCGCTGCGCGGGTTGGTCCCTGGAACTGCGGAGATCCTGCGCGCCCTTCACGACCGCGGGGTTCGGCTGGTCGCGCTGACGAACTGGTCGGCCGAGACGATCCACCACGGACCTGAGCTCTTCCCCGAGGTGTTCGAGCTCTTCGACGACATCGTCGTCTCCGGCGCGGAAGGCGTCGCCAAGCCAGACCACGAGATCTTTCGGGTCCTCGCCCGTCGGCTCACCCACCCGCTCGGCGGTGTCTTCTACGTCGACGACAACCTCCGCAACGTGGACGTCGCCCGCGCCGCCGGCATGGACGCTGTCCGCTTCACCGACGCTGCCACTCTGCTCGGGGAGCTCCAAGGACGCGGCCTGCTCGGATGAGCCGGGCCGCTCAGGAGGAGCTCGAACCGTCCTGGGCACGTGAGTACTCGGCTGGTCCGAAGACGACGACTACCGCGAAGTCGTCGACGATGTCGACGAAACGGTGCTCCTCTCCGGCAGGGACGAAGGCAACGTCTCCAGGTCGCATCGGTGCGGTTCCGCTGGAGGTCCAGAGGGTGGCCGTTCCGCGAGTGACGAGGTAGAGCTCGTCCTCGGTGTGCGGTGACTGGGGATCGGAACCGCCGGCGGGCAGCGAGTACGTGCCACAACTGAGGTCGGGCACCGTGAGATGTTCTTCCCAGTGGCTATCGGTGGTCGCCACGTAGGTTCCGGCACCCGTGAGGATCTTCATGCTCCCGATCGTATGGAGGCGACGAAGTCCTCGACACTGCCGGGCGGCTGGCCACGGTCCCCGCCGTCTGGCACCATCCGTGCCGTGACGACGACGGGTCTTGACCTCTCGGGGCGCGTCGCGGTGGTGACCGGGGCAGGGAGTCCCACCGGCATCGGCTTCGCCGTATGCCGGCGGCTCGGTGAGCTCGGCGCCAGCGTGGCCCTCACAGCCACCACGGACCGCGTGCGCGACCGGGAGCGGGACCTGCAGGAGGCCGGCGTCCGGGCCACCGGCGTGGTCGCCGACCTCACTGACCCCACGGCGGCGGCGGACGTGGTCGCGACCGTCACTCAGCGTTGGGGGACGGTCGACATCCTGGTGAACAACGCCGGGATGGTCTCGGTGAGCGACAACGGCGCCCTCTCCGGCGGTGTCGACGGACTCCCGTACGACGACTGGCAACACAGCCTGCGCCGCAACCTGGACACCGCCTTCCTGATGACCCGGTCGACCGTGCCGGCCATGCGACGCAACGGGTGGGGGCGGATCGTGATGGTCTCCAGCGTGACCGGCCCGGTGATGGCGATGCGCGGGGATGCGGCCTATGCCTCGGCGAAGGCCGCACTCATCGGCCTGGTGCGCTCCCTGGCCGTCGACCTGGCCGCCGACGGCATCACCGCCAACGCCGTCGCGCCGGGCTGGATCGCCACCGGCTCGCAGACCGACGACGAGGTGCAGGAGGGGCAGCTGGTTCCGCTACGACGCAGCGGCACCCCCGATGAGGTCGCCTGGCCGGTCGCGTGGCTGTGCACGCCCGGCGCGGCCTACGTGACCGGCCAGTGCCTGGTCGTGGACGGCGGCAACTCAGTGGCCGAGGAGCGAGCCCGATAGGAGGCCTGCTCATCGGGAGGCGCGCAGGGTGCCCTCCAGCGCTTCGATGAGCAGGGCAGCATGGTCGTCGCCGAAGACCAGGGGGGGTCGGATCTTCAAGGTGGCGCCCTCCCGTCCGGTGCGACCGATCAGCACGCCCCGCTCCTTCATGCCCTCGACGACCAGTCGGGTGCGGTTCGGGTCGGCCCGACCAGTCGCGGGATCCGTGATGTCGAGAGCGACCGCCAGCCCCCACCCGCGTACGTCGCCCACCTGCGGCTCCTCTGCGGTGACCTCGCGCAACGCCGTGAGCAGTCGAGCGCCGGTTGCTGCCACGTGGGCGACGACGTGATCCTCCTCGATGGTCCGCAGCACTGCGACCGCTGCTGCACACGCGGCGGTGCCCCCGCCGAACGTGCTGAAGTAGTCGGTGTCGGCAATGAACGGGTCCACCAGTTCCGCTGGGCCGCACACGGCGGCGACGGGGTATCCGTTGCCCATCGGCTTGCCCAGGGTCACCAGGTCAGCGGGCACCGCGCCGGCCACGAAGCTCCACAGATCGTCCCCGGTGCGTCCGTGACCGGCCTGCACCTCGTCCGCGACGTACAGCCCGCCCGCGGCATGCACGATGCCGGCAGCCTCAGCGGTCCAGGCATGAGAAGGCCCGCGGATGCCGTCGCTGGTGAACACACCGTCCACGAGCATGGCCGCCACGCCATGCCCTGCGGCGTCGAGGCTCTCGACCGCTGACGCCACCGCAGCCGACGCGTCCGGCGGAGGCTCGACCAACCGCATGTGAAGCGGCGGCGGATCGCCTCCCCAGCTCTCCGGCGAGAAGGCGTAGGTCGCCTCCGTGACGCCGTGGTAGGCCCAGGACGTCGCGATGCCTCCCGAAGCGCCGGTGGCGTGGCGCGCGATCCGCCACGCGAGGTCGTTGGCCTCGCTGCCGGAGTTCACCAGCAGGACTCGGTCGAACCGAGCCGGGAGGGTGGCCAGCAGCCGTTCGGCCAGCTCGACCGGGGCTTCCTGCAGGTAACGGCTGTTGGTGTTGAGCGTGGCCAGCTGGGAGCAGACCGCGTCGACGACCGCCGGGTGCGAGTGTCCCAGCACCGGCACGTTGTTGTACGCATCGAGGTAGCGGCGCCCGTCTGCCCCTTCCAGGAACATCCCTTGTCCAGCCACGAGGTGCACCGGTTGGGCGTAGCTGAGCTCCAGCCCGCCCAGCAGGCGCGAGCGTGCGCGAAGAAGCTCTGTCGAGGATCGCCGGCGGTACGCCAGCCCGCGACCGGGGTTCGGTGCGCCCCGCGGGCCGCGCTCCGCGACGTCGGTGAACCCAGCCGTCAGCGTGTCCAGGCCGAGGTCGAGCATGGCCTCGAGCCGGTTGTACGCCTCCTCGCCGATCTCCGGCGCGAAGCCCTGCTGCCGGGTCCGCCAGGCGGTGATCAAGATGGAAGCGGCGTAGCGACCGGCCATCAGGTCAGCGAGGAGTCCGACCTCCTGCGGCTCCAGCGGGGTGATGGAGTCATACCCCGACAGGACCTCGTGCGCGAGCTCCAGACCGGAGTCGCGACCGCTGAGCACGTCGGCCGTCGCCACCGCCAGGTCGCAGACCAGTGCCGTGTGGGTCATGTCCCCGAAGTCGGTGATGCCGGTGACCGCGAGCGTGTCGTCGACGAGCACGTTGGTGGGGGCCAGGTCGTTGTGCACGACCTGGGCGCGCATCCTGAGCAGCTGCGGTGTGACTCGTTCCTCGAACCGGTCGAGCACAGCACGCACCGCCGGACGCTGCGCCTCCTCGACCGCTGAGAGCCACGGTCGCAGCTGCGGGAGTCGTCGTATGTCCCAGGCGATCGGGTAGGACGCCGCCTCATGGACGAACCCACGAAGCGCCTGCCCCAGCCGGGCCGACGTGCGCCCCCACTCGCGCAGCTGGGCAGGCCCCAGCTCCTCCGGAGCCGGATGCCGGCCATCCAGCCAGGTCATCACCCACGCCAGCGAGCGACGACCGTCCAGCCCGGTCAGCACCACCCACCGGTGTCCCTGTCGGGTCAGCACGACGTCCGGCACCGGCACGTCGGGTGCCACGGCGCGGATGTGGCGAAGCGCTGAGTGCTGGAGGTCCAGCACCTCCTCTCCGTCCGCGGCGTTGTGAACCTTCAGCAGGTAACGACCGCTGGGCGTGTCGATCCGGAAGTTGCGGTCGCGCTCTCCGTGCACTCCGGTGAGCTCCCCCTCCAGACCCCAGAGGGTGCTCAAGGACTCGTGCAGCGCCGACGGATCGAGCTCCGGCACGGACACGGTGAGTGGATCGTTGGCCCAGGCGGTCACCCGACCATTCTTGCGGCCCACCGAGCTGTCACAGCAAGGGGACACCCCCCGACCGAGACCCGCATGGCGCGGAAGCCCTCATCGACTCGGGAGCGACGACGGGAGGGCGAACCAGTGGAGGACGTTGCTCTCGAAGCGGGTCATGGCGCTGATCCGACCCCCGCTGAGGGTGAGCACGAAGAGACCGACGCCGTGGCTGGTGCCGTCGGGGGCGCGCAGGTAGACGCCGTACGCCGGCTGGCCGTTCGCGCGGGTGGGGACGAGGTCGAAGCGGCGGTCCGCGGCGAAGATGCGGGTGCAGAAGTCGGCGACGGCATCGCGGCCCTCGTACTCGAACGGCATCGGCGGCATCGCGATGAAGACGTCGTCGGTCAACAGGGCGACGACGGCGTCGAGGTCAGCGGCCTGGTAGGCGGTGACGAACTTCGCCAGGAGCGCGACCTCGGCCGGTGAGCGCGGGGCGGGCGGGGGCTCGCGATCGGAGACGGCCAGGCGTCGGCGGTCGAGGTTCGCGCGCGCCCGCTTGAGGGCGCTGGTGACCGACTCGACGGTCGAGTCCAGCACCTCGGCCGTCTCCTTGGCGGAGAACCCGAGGACGTCACGCAGCACGAGTACGGCGATCTGCCGCGGCGGCAGGACCTGCAGGGCGGTCACGAAGGCCAGAGTCACCGACTCGGTCTGCTCGTAGCGGGCCTCCGGCCCGAGCGGTACGACGAGGCCGCCCTCGACCAGGGCGTCGGGAAGCGGCTCGAGCCAGACGACCTCGCCGAGCCGGGTCGGCTCCGGCGGCTCGACGCCGGGCACGTCCCACTCGTGCGCCCGGCGCCGGGCGACCGAGCGCCGAGCGTTGAGGCAGCGGTTCGTGGCGATCTTGTAGAGCCAGGTGCGCAGCGACGCACGGCCCTGGAACGACTCGAGGCCGCGCCAGGCAGCCAGCAGCGAGTCCTGGAGGGCGTCCTCGGCGTCCTGGAACGACCCGAGCATCCGGTAGCAGTGCACCTGCAGCTCCCGCAGGTACGGCTCGGTCAGCTCGCGGAACGCGTCGTCGTCCCCGCGTCGCGCGCGGGCGATCAGCTCCTCGGTGCCGATCTCCGCCCCTACCTCGCCCACGGTCTGCATCGTGCCGCACCTCCTCGCCGTACCGACACCGGCCGAGGCGCGAACTGGGCGGTCGGTCCGCGACCACTTTCCCGGCGACCCGGTGTCTCCATCAGCAGCACGTGACCACCGACGAAATGGAGCATCGACATGGGAAAGATCGTGATCAGCGAGAACGTGACCATCGACGGGGTCGTCCAGGACCCCACCGGCGACGACGGGTTCGCGCACGGCGGCTGGTTCAACGAGATCGGGGACGAGGACCGTCAGGGGTGGGCAGAGGTCGAGACGGGCGAGGCTCAGCGCGCCGAGGCGCTGCTCCTGGGCCGCCGGACCTACGACTACCTGGCCGCACGCTGGCCGCAGCGGACCGGCGTGTGGGCCGACCGGTTGAACAGCATGCCCAAGTACGTCGTGTCCTCGACCCTCCTCGACCCCGGGTGGACCAACTCGACGGTCCTGACCGGCGACGTGGTCAACGAGGTCACCAAGCTCAAGGAGCGGCTGGACGGGGAGATCGTCCTCAACGGCAGCGGACGGCTCGCCCGCACGCTCATCGAGCACCACCTCGTCGACGAGCTGCGGCTGATGGTCTACCCGTTCGTGCTCGGAAGCGGCGAACGGCTCTTCCCCGAGACCGACGACCGGACGGTGATGCGGCTGACCGGCACCAGGACCGTCGGCCACGGCCTCGCCCTCGTCACCTACGACGTCGTGCGTGCCGCCTAGCCCCTACCTCGACGCGTAGGCACCGCCGGCGATGTCCTCGAACAGGGTCGGGCCGATGGGTGTCCAGGCCAGCAGCTCCCGGGTTCGTGCACTCGACGCGGTGATGTCCATGCCGAAGAAGCGGCCGATCCAGCCGAAGTGTGACTCGACCTCGTCGGGCGCGACGGACCTGGTCGGCACGCCCAGGTAGTCGCCGATGGCGCCGGCGATGTCGCGAGACGCGAGCCCCTCCTCGCCGACGGCGTGCACGCGCGAACCGGCCGCAGCCCCGTCGAGCGCGAGCCGGACCACGCGGCGGGCGGCCTGCTCGAGGACCGGCGCGACCACGCCGTACGCCGGTCGACGATCGTCGCGGACAACCCCAGCCTGCAGGAGCGCGAGCTGCTGAAGCTCGCCGCGATGACCGAGACGACCGCCCAGGCGTTGCGCGAGCGCGGGGTGGCCGAGCCCGCGGCCACCCTGGCCGCCCACAGCGCGGTCACGGTCTTCCACGTGGCGTTCGCCCGGTGGGTCTCGGCCGACGACGCTCCCCCCTTCGCGACGTGTGTCTCCGACGCGGCGCAGGCGCTGCGGGCCTTGAGCTGAGGCCCACTGCCTCATCGGCGGAGACGTTCACGCAGCGAGCGCGGCGTACCTGCCTGCGTGAGCCAGGAGCGAGTCGTGCGTGCCCTGCTCGCGCACCCGTCCGTGGTCCAGGACGACGATCTGGTCGGCATCGCGGACGGTCGAGAGCCGGTGGGCGATGGTGATCGTCGTACGACCCTCGGCGAGGGTGTCGAAGGCCTGCTGGACGGCGCGTTCGGTCTCGGTGTCGAGGGCGCTGGTCGCCTCGTCGAGCACCAGGATCCGCGGGTTGCGTAGCAGGGTGCGGGCGATCGCCAGCCGCTGCTTCTCGCCGCCGGAGAAGCGGTGTCCGCGCGAGCCGACGACGGTGTCGTAGCCCTCGGGCAGCGAGACGAGGAGATCGTGGATGCGGGCGGCGCGCGCGGCGTCCTCGATCTCGGAGTCGGTGGACTCCGGGCGGGCGTAGCGGAGGTTCTCCCGCACGGTGGCGTGGAGCAGGTAGGTCTCCTGGCTCACCACGCCGACGATCTCGGCGAGGTCGGCGAGACGGAGGCGGCGTACATCGACGCCGTCGATGGTGACCCGCCCCTCGGTCGGGTCGAAGAGCCGGGCGACGAGGGAGCCGAGGGTCGTCTTGCCCGAGCCCGTCTCACCGACCAGCGCCGTCGTCGTACCGGCCGGGAGGTCGAGGTCGACGCCGTCGAGAGCCGGTACGTCGTTCCCCGGATAGGTGAACCCGACGCCCTCGAAGCGGACGTGGCCGCGGACCTCGGACGGATCGATCTCGACCGGGTCGGCGGGCTCGTCGACCTCGACGGTGAGGTCGAGGTACTCGAAGACCCGCTGGAACAGCGCCAACGAGCTGACCACTTGGACGCCGGTGTTGAGCAGCCCCATCAGCGGCCGGAACAGCTGGCTCTGCAGGGCGGTGAACGCGATCAGGGTGCCGATCGTCATCGTGCCGGCGGTCGCCGGCAGCCCGGCGCTGAGGTAGATGACGGCCGGGATCGCCGCGAAGATCACGCTCATCGACGCCATCCGCCAGCGGCCGGCGAGCTGCGACCGGAGCTCGAGGTCGATCAGCCTGGCGCTCGACTCGGTGAATCGGCGGACCAGGCTCGGACCGGTTCCCAGCGTCTTGCTCAGCAGGACGCCGTTGATGGAGAGGCCCTCGTCGATGGTGACGTTGAGGTCGGCGAGCTCGCGCTGCTGGCGAGCGGTGATCTCACGACGCATCCGGGCGACGCGACGGCTGAGCCAGATGGCCGGCGGCAGCACCACGAGCGAGATCAGGGCGAGCCGCCACGACAGGGCGACCATCGCGACGGCCGTGGCGACGGTGGTGGTGAGGTTCGAGGCGATCGAGGTCGCGGTCGAGGTCACGACCGACTGCATGCCTCCGATGTCGTTGGTGATCCGCGACTGAACCTCGCCGGTGCGGGTGCGCGTGAAGAAGCCGACCGACTGCCGCTGAAGATGCGCGAACACGTCCGTGCGCAGCCCGTGCATGACGTGCTGGCCGACCTTCGTGCTGACCCAGGTCTGGACCACGCCGAGCACGGACGTGACTCCGGCGACGGCGACCATCCCCGCAGCCAGGATCACGAGGAGTCGCAGGTCCTGCTGGGGAAGGGCTGTGTCGATGATGGCGCGGAGCAGGAACGGCGACGCCAGGCCGACGATCGACGACGCGACGATGATGGCGACGACACCGATGACGGCCCAGCGGTGGGGCGCGAACAGACGCGCGATCCGGCGCAGCGAGACCTCGCCTGCCTGGCGCTTCTCCTCAGCGGTGGGCTTGTCGGGGGTACGGAACCGGCCCCTGAGGCCGGTGTTCATGGACGTGGTCGACGCCAAAGTCGTCCTCCTGTTGTCGTGATGTTGTCGGTCGAGCCGTGTTCGTCGGTCGAGCCGTGTTCGTCGGTCGAGCGAGAGTCGAGACCCTCTACCGATATTGCTGAGGTTCCCTCATCATGAGGCTACAACATCATGAGGCACTACTCTGTTCCCGTGACGGGAGACACCTCCACCGAGGGCCTGGGTGAGCAGTTCGGTGCCGTCGCGCGCCGCCTCCGCGCGGCCTCCATGGCGTCCCTTTCCGCCTGGGACGTCACGCCCTCCCAGATGCGCGCCATCCGGATCCTCACGGGTCACGAGGGCGGAGTGCGTTCCTCAGAGCTCGCCCACCACCTCCACATCGCGCCTCGCTCCGCCACCGAGGTCGTCGACGCCCTCGAGGCCAAGAGCCTGGTCCGGCGCTCCCCAGACCCCACCGACCGCCGCGCCACCCTGGTCTCCCTCACGCCGCGCGGGACCGAGCTCATGGACGAGGTACGCCGCGCCCGCGGCCTCGAGTCGGAGAAGCTGTTCGAGCGTCTCAGCAGGACCGATCGCGACCACCTGGCCCGAATCCTGAAGCAGCTCCAGTCCGAGTAGCCCTCACCCGAGGGGTCACCTTCGAGGAGGGACGCACAGCCGACGAGTCAGCCTCAGCCGAGGTTCACGAGGGGGTCTCGACCGAGGGGCCCTGGGCGGTCGTGAGAGCGAGGGCTCCTTCTTCCCACGCGTCTGGGGCCATGGGTTCGAAGACTCACCCGCTCATCAGGAGTGAGTGTGGAGGTAGGTCCAGACCGCGATGGTGGTGGCGACGCTGAGGCAGCCGAGCACGATCCCGGCCCAGGCGGCCCAACGGCCCTTCAGGGCACCGTCGGCGGCGTTGAGATGGAGGAGTGCCTTCCGTCCGACCCAGATGGCTGGGATGCCGGTCACCACCCCGAAGAGGAGGCTGAGCAGTCCGAGGGTGAGCGCGTTCCGGGCGCGAGCGTCGATGGAGCCTGAGGCGACCCGGGCCTCCGGGTCGGTGTCCACCCCGGCGTGCGGTCCTGGAGGGAAGTCGCGGAACGACCCGGCGCCGGGGTCGCCTGCTGGGAAGACGCTCACTGGCACGCTCCTGGGTGATGACCGTGGTGCGAAAGGTAGCGCAGTTCGAGCCGCCGGTGGGTCGGTCGAGGGCTACCTGCGCGACCGTCGAAGCCCCCACCTGGACCTGTGCGGGTCGTCTTGGCGGATGGCGTCCCGAGGTCGTACGACGCGGCCGGACAGGTCGGTCCTCACCGACGGCTCCGAGCAGCGGTTCGGACCCGGATGTCGGATTTGTGGTCTCCGGATCGACATATAGGTGACAAGGAACGATCCCTCACCCGGAGCGACGAAGAGACGATGACCACAACCCTGTTCCGTTCCCCACGCGCCGCCGACCGCGCGTTGGTTGGAACGCATCGCGACGACCTGCTCGATCACCTCTCTCCACGTGAGCTGGAGGTGCTCGCGCTGATGGCCGAGGGCCGGTCGAACCGCGCCATCGGCGAGCAGCTCACGGTTGAGCTCAAGACGGTCGAGACTCATGTCAGCAGCGTCTTCACCAAGCTGGGGCTCAACCAGGGCCGGCGGGAGAACCGTCGCGTCCTGGCGGTCCTGACCTTCTTCGGCCGCGAGACCACCGCTTCAGGCGTATGACGGGCCGGGCCCGACTGCGTTGCGTGGAGGTCATCGAGCAGGGGGGCCGCGCGTCTTGGTGGTTCGGGCCTAGTATCTGCAGCCGAGGTCGTGCGGGTCCCGGCGGACCTCGGCGTCAATGACCGAGGGGAGACACGGCGTGGCCAAGCTCATCTACTCGGCGATCGCCTCCCTGGACGGATACGTCGAGGACCGGGACGGCAGTTTCGCGTGGGCGGCTCCCGATGCCGATGTGCACGCCTTCATCAACGACCTCGAGCGGCCGATCGGCACCTACCTCTACGGACGTCGGATGTACGAGACGATGGTCTACTGGGAGACCGCGGGCACGAGCGGTGACCGATCCACGGTGACCGGGGACTTCGCGGAGATCTGGCGATCGGCCGACAAGATCGTCTTCTCGCGGACGCTCGAGACGTCGTGGAGCGCCAGGACGCGGATCGAGCACGATTTCGATGCCGCCGCGATCAGTCGGCTCAAGCAGTCTTCCGGCAGCGACCTCACGATCGGCGGTGCCGAGCTCGCTGGCCGGGCGATGTCCGCCGGCCTGATCGACGAGTGCCATCTGTTCCTCTGCCCGATGGTCGTCGGCGGTGGGAAGCGCGCGTTGCCCGATGACGTGCGCGTCCGGCTCGAGCTGTTGGACGAACACCGGTTCCGCAGCGGAGTCGTTCACCTTCGCTATGGGGTGGGCGTCTGATCGGCGACTCGTCGTCAGTCGATCCGCTCGGTCAACGAGACAACGATTCCCTCGGGCCCGCGCACCTGGGCCATCCGCCACGTGTTCTCGTGCTGACCGATCCCGCCGACCAGCCCGTATCCGTTCGCAGCAAGGCCGTCGAGGGCCGCGTGGAGGTCGTCGACCTCGAAGCAGACGCTGCGCATCCCCAGCTCGGTGGCCATCGCGGTGGGCGATCCGGGCTCATGGTCGGGTCTGACGAAGCTCGCGAGCTCGACCCCTGTCCCTCCGCCTGGCGGCCGCAGCATGACGATCTCGGTCCGCGAGTCCGGGATGCCGATGACGGTGTCGATGAACTCGCCCTCCACGAACGTGCGACCCTCGACCTCGAGACCCAGGTCGACGAAGAACGCCGTCACCGACTCGAGGTCGGCGACGGTGATGCCGACGTGGTCGAGCCGCCTGACATGTGACATGGACGGCCTCCTCCCGGGTTGCTGCAACACGAAGAACCGATGACCCATCGCTCGCACCGCGGCAGGCCCCGACGTTGCTGCGTGGCCGAGCGGGCGTCCCCGGCTGGAGCCTTCGGCCTTCAGCGCGGGGCGGGCAGGTTCGCTGTTTCGTCCCAGGACAAGCTCGTGCACACACACGTGGTGAAGATCCGACCGATCTGATCGGCGTCGACGAACCTCGTGCCGTGGGGAGTCTCGACGTTGATGCCGTCGAAGACGTCGACCGGTTCGTCGACGAGAACGGCCGCGACAGTACCGAAGTCGCGACCATCGCTGGTCTGCACCGGCGTCCCACGCTCGAGCGCGGTATAGGCGATCGGGACGAGTTCCGTGTCCATGCGACCACTCTACCGGGGGCATCGGTACCGGTCCCGACGCTGCCCCCGACGGCATCCGACCGAGCGGCTCGAAGGACGCGGACCCTGAGACGATGGGAAGGTGGGTCTCGCGATCAAGGACGTGATCACCTCGCCCGACCCGGTCCTGGCAGAGGTGCACCGCCTCGTCATGGAGCGAACCGGGGAGACGGGCGTGGCGCCCTGGCGACTACCCCGGCTCCACGGGCGGTACGCCGCCGGCTGACTCCGGCGCGTGGCACGGTGGTGTGACTCAGGGCTGCGAGGCCTTGCGAGACGTGGCAGGAGACGGGCCGATCTCGGGTGGGGAGGCCGGGCACCACGAGGGGTTCCTCCTGGACCAGCTGACGGACCGACTTCGTCCTGACGTGCCGCTCCGAACCCTGTACGAGACCATCCGGGGCCGCGGGCGATCCGCCGCGAGACCGGAGCCGCGGCTTCGTCGGGTACGCCGTACTCCTGCTGGCGCTCGGCTGGTTCGTCGTGCCGGTGGCGCTCGCCCTTGCCTCAACCTCCTGTGACCCGCGTCCTGGGGCGCCCCACGGCCTCTCGGCCCTGCCGGCCCTACCCCCTGCCGCGGGGTCGTCGCCTCAGCGCCCACGCTCCCTGCGTCAGGATCTCGTAGCCTGCGCTCATGGCCACCTTCACTCTCACCTGCATCGGCGACGACCGGCCGGGCCTCGTGTCGGCGCTCTCGGCCCCGATCAACGCCCACGGGGCGAGCTGGGAACGCAGTCAGATGGCGCGGCTGGCGGGCAAGTTCGCCGGCATCCTCATGGTGGCCGTCCCCGACGATCGTGCCGAGGCGCTGGTCGCGGACCTGACAGCCCTGAAGGACATCGGGTTGCTGGTGGCAGTCGAGCAGACCGACGTGCCTGCCCAGCGCGAGTCCGTGCGGCTGAGTCTCGAGCTGATCGGGGCCGATCATCCCGGCATCGTGGCCGAGATCTCCGCCGCCCTCGCCGCCCAGCGGATCGGCATCGAGGAGCTCAGGACCGATGTGCGCGAAGCGCCGATGGCGGGGGGCATGCTGTTCGAGGCCTCGGCAGTGCTCGAGGCACCGCCGGGGACCAGCATGAACACGCTCCGCTCGATGTTGGAGGCGGTCGCCGACGAGCTGATGGTCGACATCAGCCTGTCCGACCCCGAGCCGACGCCGCCGGCGGCCCCGTGACCGCGGAGGGGCGCAATGGGCGCGTGATCGAGCTGCGCAGTGACAACGCCGCAGGCGTCGCGCCGGAGATCCTCGCAGCCGTGCAGGCCGCGAACACCGGCTCTGCCCTGGCGTACGGCGGAGACGACCTCACCGCGGAGCTGCAGGAGATCGTGCGGACCGTGTTCGAGCACCCCACCGCCCGGGTCTTCCCCGTGACCAGCGGGACGGCCGCGAACTCGCTCGCGCTCTCGGCGGCGACGCCCCCGTGGGGCGCCGTCCTCTGTCATCCGTCGGCCCACATCATCACCGCGGAGGGTGGGGCGACGTCGATGTTCGGTGGCGGTGCGGTGATGCAGGGCGTCGACGGTGCTCACGCCCTGATCGAGCCCGAGCGCCTGCGAGCGGCCCTCGAGGGCGTCCGGTGGGGTGACCCGCACGAGAGCCAGCCGAGCGTGCTGTCCCTGACCCTGCCCAGTGACGTCGGCACGGTGTACCAGCCCGACCAGGTCACGCAGCTCACCGCGATCGCCCGGGAGTTCGGGCTGCGCGTGCACGTCGACGGTGCCCGCTTCGCGAACGCGGTGGCCGGCCTCGGCTGCGCACCGGCCGACGTGACCTGGCGGGCCGGGGTCGACGTGCTCTCGCTCGGCGCGACCAAGAACGGGGCCCTGAGCGCCGAGGCGATCGTGGCCTTCGACGACCGGATCGCCGAGGAGCTCGTGTACCGCACCAAGCGGTCCGGACACGTCACCAGCAAGATGCGGTTCCAGTCGGCCCAGGTGGCGGCGTACCTCCGTGACGGGTTGTGGCTGCGCCTGGCCGCCGACGCCAACCAGCGGATGGCCGAGCTCGTGGACGAGCTGCAGGCGTTGGCGTCGTACGGCGTGCGGCTTCAGGAGCGCGTCGACGTCAACATGGCCTTCGTCGAGCTGCCGGCACCGGCGATCGACGCAGCCGCCGGGGCCGGCCTGCTCTTCTACCGGATGGGCCCGACGGACGTGCGGCTCGTCACCAGCTGGCAGACCACGGCCGACGACGTCACCGAGGCCGGCGCCCGGTTCCGCGAGGCGGTACTGGCCGGGTCCGGGTGACCCGGCCCGCGCGGGCCGCGACGGCAGCGGCCGGTGCAGACGCTGCAGGGCCATGCCGATATCGAGCGGGGTGTGACGCCGGGATCGTGATGTACGACGTCCCCCAGCCCGAGGACGGGGTGCGGGGACTCGCTGCCTACCAGGAGACCTGGCCAGGGTTCTTCCGGTGGCAGGAGGGGGCCACCTTCGATCTCTTGGCGTTGGACGTCGTCGCCGGCCCGGACGTGGCCTTCGCCTACGGCTTGCTCCGGTGCGGGACGCCCGAGGAGCTCGAAGCCATCCCAGATCGGCGCCCACGTCTGACCGTGGGACTGCGCAAGGTCGACGGCCGGTGGACCGTCCTTCACGAGCACCATTCCTTCACCGCCAGAGACGAGTGAGGAACGGTTCCGGCCGACCGGGCTAGTAGGCGCCGGCGCGGCGTTGGCGGCCGGTGACACCGCCACCGGCCCAGTGGCCGATGTCGAAGATGAAGCCGATGACCACGAAGAACCAACCCCAGCCGCTCAACCCGTTGACGATCGGGTTGTAGGCCAGGACGTAGAACAAGGTCGCGTACGGGAAGACGATCAGCCCGAGCAGTGGGACGAGGAATCCGGAGAAGGCGCGGTCGACCAGGTTCGAGAAGATCCAGACCAGCGCGAGGACGAGCCGCGGCGCGACCCCGGCGAGGAGTGCGAGCAGGCAGCCCATCGGCGGATCCTTCCCTCAGCCCACGTCGGTGAGCCTGTCGTCACGCCATTGTGAGGACGGCCCCGCGAGACAACCTCACCCGCTGCGGGTGAACCACGCCTACTCGGCCGCGCCGTGCCGTGCGGCGTCCCAACGGCGGCGGCGGTCGTTGAGATCGCGCACGGTCTGTCGCACGACCGGGCTCACACCGACGTCTCCGGCCGCGAGGTCGAGGCGGTCGAGGAAGCCCTCGTCGCCGCCGACCGTCGGGTAGAACGAGAACGTCAGGCTCAGCGCCCACACCATGCCGGAGTCGCCGATCGGACCAAGGGACTCCAGGAACCTGTCGGCGTACGGCGTCACCAGGTTCTCCTGGCCGGGTCGCCAGAAGGCCCGGCCCAGGCGACGGATGACACCGGGTGGGATCTTGCGGTCCTCCACCACCATCTGCCAGGCCTCGGCCTTGGCCTCCGCGGACGGGCGCGCGGTGCGCGCCTGGAGGGCACTCATCCAGGCGTCCGGGTTGGGGTCCTCGGCGAGAAGTGCGGCGGCCTCGGAGTCGTCGAGTCGGTCCAGCTCGGCGAGCCTGATGAGCCGGCGCCAGCGGAGGTCGGCATCGGTCGCCTCCGCGGCGAGCAGGTCGAGATGAGCCGGGGTGATGGCGCTGTTCGCGAGTCCCCGCAGGGCAGCCACCCGACGGTCCGGGTCGTCGGCCAGTGACACGCACAGATCGGCCACCTGGGAGAGCAGCCCGTCCCGCGCGGAGAGCGGCGCCCAGAGGTCGGCCACCTCGACGAGCCGGAGGACCAGCGGCTCGATGACGGAGTCGGCGGTCTCGTGACGCAGCACGTGCACGCCGCAGTCGACGAACTGCTGGGCGGTCAGCTCGCCGTCGTACAACAGCCTCCACGCGGTCGTGACACGCAAGCGTGCGACCCACCGCGGTCGGCAGGTGGCCGCCGCGGGACAGCAGCAGGCGCAGGGACGCCGGGTCGGGGCGTACGACGGCGAACGTCAGGTCCTCGTCGTTGACGAGCCACAGGTCGGCGCCCTCGACGCCGGGCTCGATCCGGGTGCGCTCGCCGGACACCTCCACCGAGAGGCTCTCGACCAGCGTGAACGCGTCCCCACGGTCGGCGTACGCACCGATCCGCAGGCTGTGCGGCAGGGGGTCACGTCCCTCGGGTGGCGTCGCGACCAGCGTGAGACCGCCGTCCTCGAGCTCGACGGTGAGGCGGTCGGTGCCAGAGGTCTCCAGCCAGCCCTCGACCCAGCCGCGTCAGGTCGCGCCCGCTGGCCGTCCGCGACCTCCTCACCAGGTCGTCGAGCGTGGTGTTTCCCCAGGCGTGCGGCGGAAGTAGCCTTCGCAGGCCGGCGACGAAGGCGTCCTCGCCGACGAACGCGACGAGCTGCTTGAGCACGCGGCGCCCTTGGGATAGGTGATGTCGTCGAAGCTGGCCTGCGCGGTCGCGACGTCGCGGAGCTCGCTGCCGGATCGGGTGCGTCGTCGGGCGCGGCATGTCAGCGGCGTACGCGTCCTGCTTCTCGCCGGCGAGCATGCCCGCCCACGTGTCGGTGAACTCGGTGCAGCCGACGGCCGCCCACCCGCACGCCCACTCCGCGAACGACTCGTTGAGCCAGAGGTCGTCCCACCAGCGCATCGTCACCATGTCGCCGAACCACATGTGCGCCATCTCGTGCAGCAGGACCAGGGCGCGCTGCTCGCGTTCGGCGTACGTCGGCGGGTTGCGGAAGACGAAGCGTGTCGCTCCAGGTGACGCAGCCGTAGTTCTCCATGGCGCCGCCCATCTCCGGGCGCGAACACCTGGTCGTAGCGCGGCTGGGGGAACGGCATCGCGAACTGCTCGCCGAAGAAGGTCAGCCCCTTGGCGGTGATGTCGAACAGCTCCTCGGCGTCACGCTCGAGCATCGGCGGCCAGGACCGGCGGGCATAGCAGCCCGAGGTCGAAGCCCGCGCGTTCGGCTGCGCAGCTCGAGAAGGGGCCGGCGTTGACCACCGGGACGTACGTCGACAGCGGCGGCGTGTCGGCGTACGTCCACGTGCTCACGCCGTCGCTCGTGCTCGACCTCGGCGTCGCCGGTGTTGCTCGTGACCAGCCACCGCTCCGGCACGTGGCACGGTGATCCCGAACACCGCCTTGAGGTCGGGCTGGTCGAAGCAGGCGAAGACCACCCGCGCGTCGTCGGGCTCGAAGCTCGTCCACACGTACACCTCGCCGTCGCTCGGGTCCACTGCGCGATGCACGCCCTGCCCTGCCCCGGTCCGGCGCTGCGCCGAGCGCACGACCAGGAGGTTGTCGGTCTGCAGATCCGGCAGCTCCAGGCGGCCTCCCGGCGGCGGGCCACTCGCCAGCGCGATGCCGTTCAGGACGGCCTCCTCGACCTCGCCGAGGCAGTCGACGAACGTCGTCGCACCCGCCGTGGTGGCCGAGAACGCGATCGTCGACGTGGCGCGCAGGGTGTCGCCCGCCGCCAGGCCGGTCAGGTCCAGGTCGAGGTCGTAGCGGCGGACCTCGAGGAGCGCCGCACGCTCCCGGGCCTCGTCCTGGGTCAGGCTGAGGGCATCGGTCATTCCGGCAGGCTAACGCTCCCCCCGACAGCCGTCCGACGCGAGTGAGGGACGGGGACCGGCGTACCACCCTGAGACCCGACGCCCGCGGGGACGGGGGAGAGTCAGGGCGGTACCCGATGTGGCAGGACGGTCTGGTGACGCAGAGTGGAGATGTCAGGGAGATGCCCTGGCACACCACCTGAAGGACGTGCACCGACCATGAACGACATCCGCCAGAGCTTCGCCCGTCACGGACTGGTCCGATCAAGCGACCAGCGGTTCCTGGGCGGCGTGCTCGCAGGTCTCGGCCACCGTTTCGGCCTCTCCCCCTGGACCGCCCGGCTCCTGTTCGTGCTGGTGCTCCTGGTCCTCCCGGGCAGCCAGTTCCTGATCTACCCGATCCTGTGGATCCTGATGCCGTCCGACGACAGCGTCGGCGTCCAGGTCCAGCGCGCAGGGCCGGCACCCACGGCCTGACGACTGGTGGGCTGCACCCTGCGCGGGTCGCCATGATCTGCGAATCTTGGAGCCATGGCGACCCTGCTCTCGGTGAACGTCGGCCTGCCGAAGGACGTCTCCTGGCGCGGCCGGACCGTCCACACCGGCGTCTGGAAGAGCCCGGTCACCGGGCCGCAGATGGTGCGGCGGCTCAACATCGACGGCGACGGGCAGGGCGACCTGGCCGGGCACGGCGGGGAGCAGCGCGCCGTGCTGGTCTACCAGATCGAGTCGTACCGGCACTGGCAGGAGTTCCTCGGACGCGACGACCTCGAGCACGGCGCCTTCGGTGAGAACTTCACGGTCGAGGGGCTCGGTGACGACGAGGTCTGCATCGGCGACCGCTACCGGATCGGTGAGGCCGAGTTCGAGGTCACCCAGCCGCGCGTGACGTGCTACCGGGTGGGGATGCGGATGGAAGAACCGCGACTCCCCTCGCTGCTGGTCGCCCACCACCGCCCCGGGTTCTACCTGCGCGTGATCGCGGAGGGTCGCGTCACCGCCGGCGACGAGATCGTGCGCACCCGACGCGGGCCGCACGCGCTGAGCGTGGCCGACGTGGATGCACTCCTCTACCTGCCCGGCCACGACCGGGAGCGGCTCGAGGCGGCCATGGACGTCCCCGCGTTGAGCCCCGGCTGGCGGGAGTCGTTCCGGAGCATGCTGGAGGGCGGACCGGGAGCGGACTCGCCCGCCGGGGTCGCCGTCGCCCCACCGCCCGCCTGGCCTGGCTTCCGCACCCTGACGGTCGCCGACGTCGTCGTCGAGACCGCCTCCGTGACGTCGTTCCGCTTCACCTCTGACGACGCGCTGCCGGCGTACCGACCCGGCCAGTTCCTGACTCTGCGCGTGCCCGGAGCCGGGGATCCCGTCCCGGTGCGCACGTACTCCCTGTCCGACGACCCAGATGGCGGCTACCGGATCAGTGTGAAGCGCGAGTCGCACGGAGTGGTGAGCTCCTATCTGCACGACCACCTGCGGCGCGGCGATCGCCTCGAGGTGGCCGCGCCACGAGGCGGCTTCGTCCTCGACGACGGCGCCGATCCGGTGCTGCTCATCTCCGCCGGCATCGGGCTGACGCCGGTGCTGGCCATGCTGCATCGGCTCGCGAGGGAGCGCAGCGCCCGCGACGTGTGGTGGATCCACACGACTCACGACGCCGACAGCCACGCCTTCTCCGCCGAGGCCGCCGACCTGCTGAGCCGGTTGCCGTCGGCGCACTCGCTCGTCTACTACACGACCCCGGCCCAGCCGCTCGCCCCGAGCTCGGGCATCCGGGCCGGGCGCCTCACCGCGGACGTGATCGCCGGGCTCGGCCTGCCGACCGAGGCGAGCTCGTACGTCTGCGGCCCGGAGACGTTCATGGACGACGTCGCCGCCGCCCTGGCCGACCTCGGCCTCGACCGGGCCCGCATCCGCACCGAGCGCTTCGGCTCCCGGTCGCCGATCAACCCCGGCGTCGTCGGGGCCGACGCACCGCCGCCGCACCAACCGCCAGGCCCGCCGGCGACAGGACCGGAAGTGACCTTCGCCCGTTCCGGCCTGACCACGGGGTGGTCCGACGAGTACGCGTCGGTGCTCGAGCTCGCCGAGGCCTGCGACGTACCGACGCAGTGGTCGTGCCGCACCGGTGTCTGCCACACCTGCGTCACGGCCGTGCTGTCAGGGGAGGCGTCGTACGAGACCCCTCCGCTGGAGCCGCCCGGCGCGGACGAGGTGCTGATCTGCTCGGCGCAGCCGAGCGCCGACCTCGTGCTCGATCTCTGACTCCGCCCAGCCTCGACGGCCGGAGCCGGCCACCCGATCGGGCGGCCGGCTCCGGCGAGTGACCCTCCGGTCGGCTATACGTCGTCCGACTCGGCCTTGGCGTCCGCCTCGGCCTCCTTGGCGGCGGCCTTCATGTCCTCGGCTGCGACCTTGTCGACAGCCCTCTCCACGATCGCGTCGGCGCGGTCCAGCGCCTGACGGATCTCGACCCTGCCGGGGTCTGACACCAACGCCAGGATCCCGGAGTGACCGGGAGCGATCGAGTCCTGGAGCTCTTCCTCCAGCTCGCGCTGGTGGTGACGCTGACGGACCTTGCCGGCGGCGGCGCCGGTCGCGCCCAGCACCGCGGCGCTGCCGAGGATCGACGGCGGGAACAGCACGCCGAGAGCCACCCCGCCCACCAGGCCCCATCGGAAGCCGTGCTTGGTGCTGTGGTCGGTCGCCTTCTGTACCTCGAGCTTGCCCTCTGCGTCTCGCTTGACCACGAGGACGCCCTCGATCTCGACGGTCCGACCGTCTTCGACCGACTTCAGGGCCTCGTAGGCCTGCCACGCTGTGTCCGTGTCGGAGAAGTCGGCGACGAAGAGCGTGTACGCACCGTCGCTCACCGCCGCACCAGCGGCGACGATCTCTGGCTCGTCCACGTTGTTCTGATCTTCTGACATGTGTCCCTCCGGGTTCGTCGAGGGTGCCGAGGAGTCGCGGCACCTTGGGCGATCGACAGTAGCCCCGCGCCGGCGGGTCGTGAACGTCGGTACGGCGTACGGACCAGGACCTTGGACCCGGGCGATGTAGGGAGCCGCCCACTAGAGTCGAAGCGGGCGCCGCGGGACAACCGGCGGTCGTGGGACGCGAGGAGAGGAGACCGACGATGGGGCTGCTGAGGCGCGGACCGGACGGGCCGAAGTTCATGATGCGGGAGAAGCTCCTGGCGATCGGCGACGACTTCTGGATCGAGGACGACGACGGCGACAAGGTCTTCAAGGTCAACGGCAAGGCAGCTCGCCTCCGGGAGACGTTCATCCTCGAGGACGCCAACGGCAACGAGGTCTCGAAGATCCAGGAGAAGAAGCTCACCGTCCGCGACAAGATGACCATCGAGCGCGGCGACACCAGGGCCACGGTGCGCAAGCGCCTGATCGGCATCCGCGACCACTACATCATCGAGGTCGAAGGCGGTGACGACCTCAAGGCCCACGGCAACATCGTCGACCACGAGTACGAGATCGAGCGCGACGGCGACACCGTCGCCACGGTGTCGAAGAAGTGGTTCCGGGTCCGCGACTCCTACGGCGTCCAGATGGCCGAGGGCCAGGACGTGCCGCTGATCCTGGCGATCACCGTCTGCGTCGACGCCATGGCCCGCGGCTGACAGCAGGGCTGGGCGCCGGGTGCCGCCCGACCACGACCAAAAACCAGTGTCGGCCGCCGCTCCGCCGGTCGTAGCCTCGTACGTCGTGGAGATCCGCACGCTCGACGAGAGCCGCCCTGGCCGACGACAGGGTGATGCGCGACTTCTACGACCTCACCCGCCGAGCCGAGCTCCTCGGCCGGCCGGACGCGCCCTTCTGGGAGTTCCACGAGTTCCTGGGTGCGTTCCGCTCGCCCGACAGCGGCGAGCGGCAGGAGCTGTTCGCGGCGTACGACGGCGGCCGCATGGTCGGCAACGCCGTGTTGTGGTCGTTCCTGCTCGACAACCTCGACAAGGCCGCGTTCCGCCTGAGCGTCGACGTGCCCGAGCGACGCCGCGGCATCGGTCGGGCGCTGGTCGAGCGGCTCGAGCAGATCGCCAAGGACGACGGCCGGTCGCTGATCATGGCCGAGTCGATCCTCCCCTTCGACGACCGCGAGACCCATGCCCACCGCCGCTTCGCGGAGGCGTGTGGCTACGAGCTCTCCGACTTCGAGGTGGTGCGCCACCTCCCGCTCCCCGTCCCCGACGAGCGGATCCAGGAGTGGATCGACGAGGCCGCGCCACACCACGTGGGCTACCGGATCGAGACGTTCGTCGGAGCGGTGCCCGACGACCTCGTCGAGTCGCTCTGTGTGCTGCTCGGCCAGCTCGCGGTCGACGCTCCGACCGGCCTCATCGACTTCGAGGAGGAGGACGTCACGCCCCAGCGGTACGCCGAGATCGTGGCGTCCACGGCCGCGCAGCGCCGCGCTCGCTACGAGACGGTCGCCCTCACCCCGGATCGGCAGGTCGTGGCCCAGTCCACGCTCGCCCTGTCGCTGGGCGAGAACACCCACGTCTACCAGTGGGGCACGTTCGTGCACCGCGAGCACCGCGGACACCGGCTCGGCCTGGCCACGAAGGCGGTCAACCTGCGCGCCGTGCAGGCGGCGCGCGACGACCTGACCCTGGTGATCACCCAGAACGGCGAGACCAACGGCTACATGGTCTCCATCAACGAGCAGATGGGATTCGAGCCGATCGAGGTCTCGGCAGAGTTCGTCAAGCGCCTCTGAGCGGGTGGCGCGTCCGGTCATTCAGGCGGGCGCGGGCACCGTACCGTCGCGTGGCAGCACGGGTACGTCGACCCGCACGGTCTCGGGGTACTTCAGCCCGGTCCCGGTGTTGAGCACCACGACCCGCTCGTGCTCGGCGATCCAGCCGCACTCGCGGAGCTCACGCACCGCGGCCAGGCACGCCGCACCCTCGGGACAGATCCAGGCACCTTCGGCCGCGGCGAGGCCCTGGAGCTCGGCGAGGATCGCGTCGTCGCTGACCGCGATCGCCGTACCACCCGACTCGCGCACCGCCGCGTAGCACCAGGAAGTCGCCGAGCGCCTTGGGCACGTTGATACCGAAGGCGAGCGTGTGCGTGCCCTCCACGAGAGTGCTCTCGTCGAGCCCGGCGTGATAGGCGTCCACGATCGGCGGACACCCCGTCGCCTGTACGGCGACCAGCCGCGGCAGCCGGTCGCCGATCCAGCCGAGCTCCTGCATCTCCTGCATCGCCTTGTGGATCCCGATCAGGCCCACCCCGCCCCCGGCCGGGTAGAGGATCACGTCGGGCACCTGCCAGCCGAGCTGCTCGGCGATCTCGTAGCCCATCGTCTTCTTGCCCTCGATGCGGTAGGGCTCCTTGAGCGTGGACACCTCCTGGTAGCCGCTCCGCTCCTCCACGGCGGCCTTCACCAACGCGCCGGCGTGGTTGATCAGCCCGTCGACCAGGTACAGCTCCGCGCCCGCCACGACGCACTCGCGCCGGGTGATCTCGGGGGCGTCGACCGGCATCACGATCAGGCTGCCCAGGCCGGCGCGCGCGGCGTACACCGACCACGCGGCGCCGGCGTTTCCGTTCGTGGGCATCGCGACCGCCCGCACACCGAGCTCGCGCGCCCGCGAGACGCCGACCGCGGCGCCGCGGGCCTTGAAGGTCCCGGTGGGGATGAGTCCCTCGTCCTTCATCAGCAGACCGGGTACGCCGACGGCCGCGCCGTACGTCGGCAGCGGGAGCAACGGCGTCATCCCCTCCCCCAGGGTGGTGACATGTGCGCGGTCTCGCACCGGGAGCACCTCGTGGTAGCGCCACAGGTCAGCCGGTCGCCCTGCGATCTCGTCGCGCGTGACGCGTCTCTCGCACCTGCTCGAGGTCGTAGCGAGCCAGCAGCGGAGCGCCGACCTTGCTCAGGCCCTGCACGCGGTCGGCGTCGTAGACGTCGCCGGTGCGGGAGCACTCGAGGTGGGACAGGAACGAGTACGGCACCTGCCTGCCCTACAGCTGGATGCCACGCGTCAGGGCACCATCGACCACCAGGTTGGTGCCGCTGACGCGTCGGGCCCTCGGGCTGGCCAGGAAGACCACCGGCCCGGCGACCTCTTCGGGCGTACCCATGTGGCCGGTCGGGTTGAGTCCGACCGCGGTCTCGTAGAGCTCGGGGTCACCGGTCTCGATGCTGGCCCACACACCTCCCTCGAAGTAGGTGTTGCCGGGCGAGACGGTGTTCGCGCGGATCCCCTGCTCGGCCAGCTGGAGGGCGAGGCCGTTGATGTAGCCGATGATGGCGGTCTTGGCCGTGCCGTAGGGCCCGGAGGCGAAGTCCGACTCGCGCCCGGACACGCTGGAGATGGCGATGATCGAGGCGGCTTCGCTGCGCTCGAGGTGCGGCATCGCGGCGCGTACGAGACGCACCGTGTGCATGAGGTCGACGTTGAGGCTGGCCTGCCAGTTCTCCTCGCTGTCGGGGATGGCGAGGGCGCTGACGTTGGCGACCACCACGTCGAGGCCGCCGAACGCGGCGGCAGACTCCTCGACCCACGCGGCGAGCGCGTCGGCGTCGCCGACGTCGAGGACGCTGCCGGTGACCCGGCCGCGGTCCTGCAGGGCCTGCCGGGTAGCGGCGACCTCCTCGGGGTCACGCGCGCAGAAGCCGACCGTTGCGCCCTCGTCGAGGAAGGCCGCGACGATGGCCCGGCCGATGCCACGGGTGCCGCCGGTGACGAGGACGCGGGTGCCGTTGAGCTGCAGATCCATGGCGTTGACCTTCCGGGTTTCGGGCTGAGAAGCGGTGAGGTCTTCAGGTGGTGCCGAGCGACCCGGCACGGCCGACGAGGTCGGCGTGGATGCCCTCGAACGCGTCGACGCGTGGCAGCAGAGCCTTGGGCGCCTTGACGACGACGCTGTAGTTGGCATCGACGACGTTGGCGACCGGTACCTGCGCGATCTGGGAGCAGAGCTGGTAGGCATCCATCGCGTGCAGGCCGTAGAGCTCGGCCATCCACAGCACGAGCTCGGCGTTCGCGATCCGCCAGGAGTCCTCCATCGGGCGGCTCGAGCCCACGGTCATCCAATACGTGTCGTCCTCGATCCGGGGCCAGCCGGGCGCGTGGCCCTTGATCAGCTCCACGATCAACGTGGTGGTCATCGCGCCCTCGACCGCCGTACCGCAGGCCTCACCCTCGCCCTGGCGGTAGTGACCGTCACCGATGGAGAACATCGCGCCCTCGACGTTGACGCCGAGGAAGACCGTCGACGCCGGCGCGCATCTGCGGGGTGTCCATGTTGCCGCCGAAGCGGTCGGGCACCAGCGAGGAGCGCACCTCGCCTCCGGCGGGGGCGACACCGACGGTGCCGAGCATCGGCTCGACCGGAAGCTCGATGCGGTGGTCGCTGTGCCGCGCTGCGAAGGCCACCGTGCCGCGGTCGCGGTCGAGCTCGTAGATCCAGGTGGTGTCGGGAAGCGGATCCTGCAGCGTGACGACACGGTCGGTGCTGGTCATGCCGCCGAAGAACGGGATCGCGGCCGACGCCCCCCAGTCGCGAGCCGGCTCCAGCGCGACGAGGTGCAGCACCAGGGTGTCGCCGGGCTCGGCGCCCTCGACGTAGAACGGGCCGGTCTGCGGGTTGACGAATCGCAGGTCGACCTTGACGCTCGACAGGTCGTCGACGCTGCGCAGCACGCCACAGAACGCGTCGTCGGACCAGAGCCGCAACGCCGTACCCGGCCTGACGCGCATGGCCGGGGCAGCGCCTCCGAACGTGTAGACGTACTGCTCGCGGGTCGGCGTGTACTCGATGACGTCCATCCGATGGAAACTACCTCAGGCCCCGCGCAGGCGTACATGGTCGCGACCGAGGTCGTCGACCCTGGTCACGCCCAGCAGGGCGAGGGTCGTGGTGAACTCCGCGTGGAGGATGTCGGCGGCCCGCTGCACGCCACGCTCACCTCCCGCCATGAGGCCGTAGAGGTACGCGCGCCCGACCAGCCCCGCGCGTGCCCCGAGAGCGACCGCGGCGACGAGGTCGCTGCCGGACAGGATGCCGCCGTCGACGTACACCTCGGCTCGGTCACCCACCGCGTCGACGACGCCGGCCAGTGCCTCGAGCGGGGTGGGAGACCGGTCGAGCTGGCGGCCGCCGTGGTTGGACACCAGGACGGCATCCGCGCCCGCGTCGACCACCGCGCGCGCGTCGGCGGCGTGCTGGACCCCCTTGACCACCAGCGAGCCCGGCCACACCGAGCGCAGCCACGACAGGTCGGCCATCGTCGCCGACGGGTCGAACATCCGGCCGGCGAGCTCGGCGACGGTGCCCTCGAAACGGTTGAGCGACGCGAACTCCAGGGCCTCGGTGGTGAGCAGGTCGAACCACCAGGCGGGGTGGAGAGCGCCCTCGGCGAAGGTCCGCATCGACAGCGACGGCGGGATGGTCAGGCCGTTGCGTACGTCGCGCAGGCGCGCGCCTGGAACTGGGTGTGTCGACGGTGAGCACCAGCGCCTCGTAGCCCGCTTCGCGGGCCCGATCGACGAAGTCCCTGCTGGCCGCCCGGTCACGCCAGAGATAGAGCTGGAACCAGAGCCTGCCGCCGGGTGCCGCGGCCGGTAGCTCCTCGATGGAAGTGGTGCCCATCGTGGACAAGGCGTACGGGATCCCGACCCGCGCCGCGACGCGGGCGACCGCGGCCTCTCCCTCGGTGTGCATCATGCGGGTGAACCCGGTGGGCGCGAAGACCAGCGGCAGCGCCGAGGGTCGTCCGAGGATCGTGGTCGAGGTGTCCACGTGCGAGACGTCGCGAAGCACGCGGGGCTGGAACTCCACCCGGCCGAAGGCCTGTCGCGACCGGCGCAGACCGATCTCCGCGCCGGCAGCGCCGTCGGTGTAGTCGAAGACCGCTCGAGGTGCCCGTCGCCGGGCCAGCAGCCGCAGGTCGGCCACCGAAGCGGCCCGAGCGAGCCGGCGCTCGGTGCCGTGGAGCTGGACCCCGGTCGGACGGAGGAGTGGCTGGAGCTCGGACCAGCGCGGCCAGCTTCGGGCGGTCACCCTCGAGTTCTACACGACCGACCCTGCCGCCGACAGGTGCCCCGCATCCGGGCTGGCTCGCCACCTGTTGCGCCGACCGGTGGGTCTCGACAGCATGGAGCGCTAGGGCCTGTCTCATCGGGCCGTCTGTTCGCTTCAGTTGGAGACGTCCATGAGCATGCCTGAGGCACCGCCCGTCTATCCCGCACGGCTCGGGGTCGACTACCTCCACGAGCACAACCGCGTGACGGTCCTGTTCCGGATGGTGCTGATCATCCCGATCGCGATCATCTACGGAGTGCTCACCGCCGGAGTGACGCGGACGGTCTACCACGAGGGCGCCCAGACGGTGAGCACGACGAGCGGCGGGGTCGCGGCCGGGCTGTTCACGGCGACGTTGCTGATGATCCTGTTCCGGCAGCGCTATCCGCGCTGGTGGTTCGACTTCGCCCTCGAGCTCGCTCGGTTCGGTACCCGTGTCGGCGCCTACTTCGCGCTGCTCAGCGACCAGTACCCCTCGACGGTCGAGGAGCAGAGCGTCCACCTCGACATCGACTATCCCGACGTCGAGCGCGATCTGAACCGTTGGCTGCCGTTGGTGAAGTGGTTCCTCGCGATCCCGCACCTCTTCGTCCTCATCTTCTTGTCGGCGGGAGCCTTCTTCGCGGTCGTCATCGCCTGGTTCGCGATCCTGGTCACCGGACGCTATCCGCGCGGCCTGTTCGAGTACGTGGTCGGTGTCGCTCGCTGGTGGATCAGGGTCGAGGCCTACGCATTCCTTCTCGTCACCGATCGCTATCCGCCGTTCTCCCTCGAGTGAGCAAGCAGCCCACCCTCTCGCCGGCCTGATCGATCAGGAACGGAGAAGCGTCCCGCAGGCCCGCGGCCCTAGCCTTTCAAGGCAAGCCACGAGACACAGAGCCCCAGACCCGTTGGAAGGATGTCCGAGATGCCCACGAAGAATGCCAAGACCGAGTCCGACGGCTTCAGCGCCGAGGAGCGTGCCGCGATGAAGGAGCGCGCCGCCGAGCTGCGTGCCGAGGGCAAGAAGGGGGCCAAGAAGGCCGACGGCCTCCAGGCGACCCTGGACGCGATCGAGAAGATGGCACCGGAGGACCGTGCCCTCGCGGAGCGGGTGCACGTGACGGTGACCGCGGCGGCACCCGAGCTGTTGCCGAAGACCTGGTACGGAATGCCGGCCTATGCGAACGAGGACGGCAAGGTGGTCGTCTTCTTCCAGGACTCAGGCAAGTTCAAGTATCGGTACTCCACGCTCGGCTTCCAGGACACCGCGAACCTCGACGACGGTGACATGTGGCCCGCGGCGTACGCGCTCATGAGGTGGAGTCCCGAGGTCGAGAAGGCGATCGTCGCCCTGGTGAAGGCTGCGGTGTCCTGACTGTCCGGTCAGCCTTCGTTCCGAAGCTCGCCTTTCCACGCGACCCCGTCGGCGCCTAGCGTGGCGGCATGGCCTCTTCGTCCACGCACATGAGCATGAACAAGTCGATCCACGCTGCGGTACGCCGTGACCTCGACCGCTTCCGACGTGCTCTCGACGTCTTCGCCGACGGTGACCGCGAACGCGCTTCAGGGCTGCATCGGGCCTGGGTCAACTTCGACGCTCAGCTCACCGAGCATCACGAGGGAGAGCACGAGATCGCGTGGCCGGCGCTGCAGGCGATCGGTATCGCCGAGCCGACCATCGCCACCTTCGACCACGAGCACGAGAAGATGGCCGCCGATCTGGCGGCCACCCGCGAGGCGATGGAGACGCTCCGCCGTACGGCGTCCCGAGCGGACGCCGACGCCGCTGCCGCCGCCATGGAGCGACTCCAGACGACCACCGTCGCCCACCTCGACCACGAGGAGCAGGAGACCGAGTCCGCGCTGACGCAGCACGAGGGGGACCCGGCGCTGAAGGAGATGGGCAAGAAGTTCAGCCGTCGGACCGGACTGGCCCAGGCCGGGACCTTCTTCGCCTGGATGCAGGACGGCGCCACCGCCGCCGAGAGATCCGCGCTCAACGCCAACGTGCCCCGCCCTGTGGTCCTGGTGATCGGAGGGATCTTCGGCCGCCGCTACCGCAAAGAGGTGGCGCCCGTCTGGGCGGGCTGAAGCGGGGACGCTCGATGCGACACGTCGTACGACGTGACGTGACGTAGTGGTCTGAGCTCGCCCGCCGAGCCGGACGCTCGTGCGATCAGGGGTAGACGCAGAACTCATGGCCGTCGGGGTCGGCCAGCACCACCCAGCTGACCTCGCCCTGGCCGATGTCGACGTGAGTCGCTCCGAGGGAGACGAGACGGTCCACCTCGGCCCGCTGGACTCCGTCGGCAGGCGGAGCGAGGTCGAAGTGGAGCCGGTACTTCCCGGTCTTCGGCCTCAGTGGCGGGCCACCCCAGCTGATCTTCGGGCCGCCGCGCGGCGAGCGGATCGACGTCTCCTGGTCCTGGTCCCAGACCAGCGGCCAGCCCAGCGCTGCGCTCCAGAAGTACCCCGCCTCCTGGGAACCGTCGCAGGTCAGCTCTCCGAAGCGTCCGCAGTCGGACAGGAAGTCGTTGCCCGGCTCGATGACGCAGAACTCGTTGTCCTCGGGATCGGCGAGCACCACATGACGCTCCTCCGGGTCCTGGCCGACGTCGAGGTGCCGGGCGCCGAGCCGGAGCGACGTGGCCACGGTCTGCTGCTGGTCGTCGAGGGACGCACTCGTCAGGTGGAGGTGCATCTGGTTCGGTTCGACCTTCTGCTCCTGGGTCGGAAGGAACCGGAACCGGAAGCCGGTGTCGTCCGCCGGCAGGAGGGTGACGTCGTCGCGGGGGTCGTCGGCCGGCTCCCAGCCCAGGATGCCTGCCCAGAAGCGCGCGAGACCGGCCGGGTCGTTGGCGTCGAAGCAGAGAGCTCGGAGCTCGGCCGTCATGGCGTGGTGACTCTCCGATCTCCAGAGGGATGGGCGCGATCAGCGCACGTCCTGGCTGCACACGGTCAGCAACGCTAGGCGCCCACGGAGGGCCGAGCAACGCGATTGCTTTCGCGGGACGACGTGCAGCTCCCTGATCGACGTACCGGACGGTCGGCGCTAAGGTCACGCGGCGAAACACGGGGCGACCTCTCCGGAGCGGATCACCGAGACCAAACGGGTCTTCGCGGAGGACTGAGACGTCCACGGGTAGCGCGGTCAGATCGGGCTCTCCAGACCCAGCCGATGACGGGCCAGGGCGCGGCGGATGGAGTGCAGGTCGGACCCGGCCAGGTCGTCGTCCGCTCCGTTGCCCAACAGCGTCGGCAGGAGGGCGCGGTAGGTCTGGACCTCGTACAGCGTTCCGACGACCAGCCCGAGGGTTCCCGCCTCGCGCAGCGTCGCCGGGGACACCTCCGTCGACCAGGCAGCGAGATAGGCATCGACCAGGCGGTTGCGCACCGAGACGTCACTGGATCTGAAGACGTAGGCGGCGAGGTCCACGAACGGATGCGACACCGCGGCATCGGTCCAGTCGAAGACGCGCACACCGTCCGCGCCGAGGACCACGTTCCACGGATGGAGGTCGCCATGGACCAGCGTCGGACCGGGCCCGAGCTCGTCGAGACGCCGGCACGACTCGGCCATGGTCGGCGCCGCCGCCCGCCAGCTCGCCCGCACGTCGGGGGACAGCCGTTCCAGCAGCGAGGTGTCGTCGCTCATCTCCTCCACCTGTGTGGCCAGATCTGTCAGCGACCGGACGGGTAGCCCGAGACCGACCAGCTCGGCAGTGCGTCCCAGCCACAGGCGGTGGATGCCGGCGACCGCCACCAGGCCCTCGTGCCACAGCGCCTCGTCCTGGTCGCCCAGCTCGACGGCACCGAGGTCACCCATCAACATCCATCCCTCGGCACCGTCGACGGCGATCACCTCCGGCACGAGGGTGGGCATCCGCTCGGCCAGCGCCTGCGTCGTGGCGGCCTCGCGCCGGAAGCTCTCGGCACTGCACTTGAAGAAGGCGTCACCATCCTCAGACGAGGCGCGCAGCACGACGGACACGTTCCAGAGCTGGTGCTGCCGCGGCGCGCCGACAGCCGGGTGGCCGTGCGCCGCCATCTGCTGGACCATCCAGGCGGACGCCCGTGCGAACCAGCCCGGTCGGGACCACGCGGGCCGCAACGGCGACCATCCCTCGACCCGCTCCCGGGCCCACGAGGCCACGGCCGCACGCGACGCCTCCGGCTCCAGCCGCGCGATCACGTCCGCATCGAGGTCCCGCCAGCTCCACCCGGGCGGCGGATCGGCGGCAACCGCATCGAACTCGACCATCAACGTGAGCTCGCCGCCCCTGCCCGGATCGCTGTCCTCGGCATCACCGGACGAGGTCACAACCGTCCGCAGGACCGCTGTCGTGTCGGTGTCCACCACGTCGACGGAGGCCAGGATGTCGGGCAGGAGCGGCTCCCTGCTGGGCAGCCGGAACGTGGGCAGCCTCACCCGGCGCGCGGGCATCGGGGTGTCGAAGGACGTCGTCTCGTCGGCGACCAGCACCGCGGTACGCCGTGGATGAGGCACCAGCAGACTCACCTCACAGCTGTCCGCCGGGTCCGCGTGGGTCATGCCGTGAGCCTCCCAGAGAGACGCCACACCAGGAGCGGACGGTCAGGAGGCGCGCCACTTCTCAATGCTGGGTCGCCAGCGCCCGCAGGACTGCGACCGCGTCCTCCCGCCGGGAGTGAGGCACCAGGATGTGGTCGTGGTACCGGCCGGCCAGCACGTTGCAGCCGATCCCGGCTCGAGCCAGGGCACTCGAGAACGCGGCTGTGAGGCCGACCGCGTCGAGCGAGGAGTGAACGGTCAGGGTGATCCAGCAGCCCACGAAGTCGTAGGCCAGCCCGGCATCGTCGGCGACCTCTCGGCGGACCACCAGGGTTCGACCCTCCGCCTCCTCGATGAGGGCTTCGGGTCGGAGAAGCCCCGAGGATCCGCCGGGGTCGGTGACGTAGACGTACTCGCCGTCCCTGACCTCGGGCTCGAGGGTGGCGAGCAGCTGTTGCAGATCCGTCATACCGGCCACGGCTACTCCTCATGGGCATGGGCAGCGGCGAAGAGGGTCAGTCTGCCGGACCAGTAGGTGCGTGAACCCCCGAGATCGTGCCCGCGCACATGTCGTGTGACCCGTCGAGGCTCAGGTCGATCCAGCCGGACCAGCGCGAGAGTCCGATGGGGCGATGGCAGTAGCGACACGTCGACCGCCTTCGCGTCTTCGTCGCCATCTCGCCCGCTGTCTACCTGTGGTGTGGGACCTGGCCGGTCGGGCCTGGCCGACAGGAACACTGCACTGCTTGCCCTGTCCCGTTCAACGGTGCTCGCCTCCGCACCGCCGGGCTAGGGACCAACGTCGGGACCACGGGGTCCACAAGTCGCAACAACGGCTCAGGGCGTGCCGCCACCGGACGGCCCGCGGATCAGGTGCCGAGCCGGTCGCCGAGCAGCTCGACCATCGGCCAGGCACCCTCTGACCAGTTCGAGATGACGGTGTAGGTGATCGAGGACGACGGCTGATGCAGGCTGGAGAACGACACCCCCGCGTCGTGCCCCTCGAGCCAGACCCCGTCGCCGGTCGGGGCCAGGTGGAACCCCAGCCCGTAGCGCCTGTTCTCCTCCGGCCAGTCGCTGCGCGCTCGCAGCATGTCGGCCACTCGTTCCGGCGAGACGATCCTTCCTGCGAGGAGTGACTCCCAGAAGGCGCTGAGGTCCGCAGCGGTCGAGTAGATGCCGCCGTCGCCGTTGCCCAGCACCGGGAGGTGGAACACGTTGGTCCTCGGGCCGTCGACCGTGAGGTATCCCAGGGCGGCGCGGCCGGGGAGCTCGTCCGAGCGAAGGAACGCGGTGTCACGCATGCCCGCCGGCTCGCAGACCAGCCTGTGCACCAAGCGGTGGAAGTCCACGCCACTCGCTCGTTCGGCCAGCAGGGCGAGCACGACGTAGCCGCCGTTGTTGTAGGCGAACCGTGCGCCCGCGGGAGACACGGTCGCATGCCCGTCCAGCACCGGCAGGAACTGCTCGGTCGTCTCCAGCTTCTGCACCGGCACCGGCAGCACGTAGTCGGCGACGTCGGCGATGTCCTCCTCGTCGAAGTAGTCGCCGATGCCGGAACGATGCGCCAGCAGCTGCTCGATCGTCACGTCGTCGGCGATCAGGGGGAGGTCCTCGCCGAGCAGCTCACGGGCCGGAGTGGCGAGCTCGAGGGTGCCACGCTCGACCAGGGCTATCACCATCAACGCTGTGAGGGTCTTGGTCCCACTCGCGATCGCGAACAGGGTGTCGACCGTGTTGGGCACCCGGTGCGCCCGATCCCCGAGTCCGTAGGCGCGTGCAAGCTCGGTCTCGCCCGAGCGGTCGACGCGCACGACACCGGCGAACCCGGTGCGCTCCGCCAGACCGTCCATCGCGACCTGGAGTGGCTCCATCGCTGTGAACCTAGCAACTCTCCGCTCTCCGCGACACGGGTGCCGCGAAGGTTCGGTGACCATGGGCAGGTCCGGACGGGCGTCGTGGATCATCGGGCCCAGGCGTTTCGCCCGAGCCGACCGAGCTTGGTGACCGACTCCCCAGCCGACGCCTCAGCGGAGGCAGGCAGGAAGCTCGGCCAACGCCTCGCCGATCGTCAGCAGGGCCGCGGCTGAGACGTCCTCTGCAGGAACCCAGTCTGGAAAGGGGATCTCGATGGTTCGGTGGGCTCCCGAAGCTGTGTGCACCTCGTCGATCGCAGCGAGGCGCTCCGGCGGGAATCGCTCGGCGGCGCGCACCAGGGCAGGCCAGAGTCGACGGTGGATCAAGGTGACCTTCCCGTTGAGCAGGCGTACGGCGACGACGTCGGGGGAGGCGCGGACCTCGTTCAGCACGCGGTAGATCTCGTGCCCCGAGGGATGACCCCACCAGCTCCCACGGATCGGCCCACCCGCGACTCGCTCGGCCAGGCTCGGCACCGGCCCCCGTGCGGACTGCATCACCACGCCCTGCTCGCGGACCCAGTCCAGTTCCTCCATGGAAGATTGAACCTCGATCGGGTCCTCGGTACCCAACCCGTCCCCCGTGTCAGCCGAGCCGGAACGTCGCCCGGTACGCCGTCGGCGTGACCCCGACGGTGCGGTGGAAGTGACGGCGCAGGGTGGCGGCGGTGCCCATGCCGCAGCCGGCGGCGATCTGCTCCACGGAGGCGTCGGTGCGTTCGAGCAGCTCCTGGGCGCGGATGACGCGCTGGTGCTGCAGCCAGTCGAGCGGCCCGCTCTGGAGCTCGGCGTGCATCCGACGACCGAGCTGCCGGGTGCTGAGACCGGCGTGGGCCGCCAGGTCGCGCACGGTCAGCGGTTCATCGAGGTGCCCCTGCGCCCACTCGAGCGTGGGCGCCAGCCCGTCAGGGCTGCGCGGCTCGGCGTGCGTGACGATGAACTGCGCCTGGCCGCCGCTGCGGTGCGCGGGCACGACCAGCTGCCGCGCGAGCCCGTTGGCAGCGGCGGCGCCGAGGTCCCGACGCACGAGGTGGATGCACAGGTCGAGCGCCGCCGTCTTGCCCGCGGACGTGAGCACGTCGCCCTCGTCGACGTAGAGCACGTCGGGCCTCACGTCGACCTGCGGGAAGCGGCGGGCCAGGTCGTCGGCGTGCATCCAGTGCGTGGTCGCGACGCGGCCGTCCAGCAGCCCCGCCTCGGCCAGCACGAAGGCACCGGTGCACAGCGAAGCGATCCGCACGCCACGCCCGTGCGCCAGGCGCAGCGCCTCGACGAGCTCGGGGTCAGGGTTCGTGTCGAGGTCGTTGCTCGACGGGACCACGACCGACTCGACGCGGGCGATCTCGGCGTACGACGCGGTCGGGAGGTCCGGCAGCCACCGGTGCGCGGCACCGTCGGCGGTGCAGACCACGAGGTCGTACCACTCGCCGCCGGGCGAGAGGTCCGAGCGGTCGACGCCGAAGATCTCGGAGGCGATGGCCACCTCGTAGAGCATCGCCGAGCCGTGCATGACGAGGGCGATCCGAGGCATGTCCGAAACTATACGCTCAGCGTCGTTTCGGACGCTCGTGTGCGCTCCGCCCGGCTTGGAGGATGGTGCCGTGAACGCATCCGAACGAGTCCTGGTCTACGGCGCCACCGGCCATACCGGGCGCTTCGTCGTCGACGAGCTGCTGCGACGCGGGCTCACGCCCGTGCCGGCGGGTCGCAGCGCCGAGCGCCTCACTGCGGTCGCGTCGCGCCCCGGCCGCCTCGACCACCGTGTGGTCGGGGTCGACGACCCCGACCTGCTGCGGCGCGCGGTGGCCGGTGCCGGCGCGGTCATCAACTGCGCGGGGCCGTTCCTCGACACCGCGGTCCCGCTGGCACGCGCCGCCGTCGAGGTGGGCGCTCACTACCTCGACGTCACCGCAGAGCAGCCGGCCGTGCAGGAGCTCTACCGCGAGCTCGACGCCTCGGCCCGTGACGCAGGCGTCGCCGTCGTACCGGCCATGGCGTTCTACGGCGGGCTGGCCGACCTCCTCGTCACCGACGCGCTCGATGGCGACGCGCACGCCGACGAGGTCGAGGTCGCGATCGGTCTCGACCGCTGGTGGCCGACCGCCGGCACCCGGGCCACCGGCGTCCGCAACACCGCGACCCGCCTGGTGATCCGCGACGGCGTACTGACCGCACTCACCAGTCCCGCTCCGACCGGCACCTGGTCCTTCCCCGAGCCCCTCGGCGACCAGGCCGTCGTGCAGCAGCCGTTCTCGGAGGTCATCACGATCCACCGCCATCTCGACGTGGGCGAGCTCCGGTCCTACCTCAACACCGCCCCGCTCGACGACCTCCGCGACCTCGCGACCCCACCACCGTCCGCGGCCGACCAGCGCGGCCGCTCGACCCAGCAGTTCGTCGTCGACGTCGTGGTACGCCGTGGCCGCGACACCCGACGCGCCAGCGCCACCGGCCGCGACATCTACGCGGTCACCGCGCCGATCGTCGTCGAGGGCGCGGTCCGGCTCCTCGAGGGACGCCACCGCGGACCCGGGGCCGTGGCACCGGGAGAGGTCTTCGATGCCCGCGCCGTGCTGGCCGCGTTGGAGCGAGAGGCCGGCGGTCTCGCGGTACGGCGGGACTGGCTCTAGCTCTCCGCCTGGTGCGGGACGGTCGCGCGCATGACCCAGCGCCACTTGGCGATGCGGCGGTCACGGACGAAACCGAACTCCTCGAACAGGGTCTCCGGCCCGGTGTGCAGGTAGGCGCCGCGCTGAGGCCCGCGCCCCTCCAGCTGCTCGGGGTACGCCTCGACGACGCCTCCGCCGGCCTCGCCGATCGCGCTCAGCACTCCCGCAAGTCCCGCCCGCGCCACGCCCTGGCGTCGGTGTCCGCTGCCGGTGAAGACGCAGCCGACCCGCCAGTCGGGTAGGTCCACCAGCTCCTTCTCGTACGCCTTGGGGTTCTTGATCGTGGCGACCTCGGCCGGAGGTCCGTACTGGATCCAGCCCACGCACGCACCGTCGGAGTAGACGAGCATCTGGTGCACGGTCCGGTTGTCGACGTGGGCACGTTTGGCAGTGCGGTTCCCCGCAACGGTGCTGTCCTTGCTCAAGCCCTCGGGGTGGAACCCCATGCACCAGCACCCACCCCAGACGCCGTTGTTCGCCTCCACCAGGGCAGCGAAATCGGCCCACGTCTCAGGCTCGAGCGGCTTGGTCACGTACTGCTCCGGCGATGACGACGTCACGACCCCCACCCTGCCTCACACCCGCACCAGCGGCCAGGCAATGGCCGGACGACCGATTGAACAGCCGTTCAAACCGTGGCAGGGTGCCCCCATGTCGCTCGACTTCACCGCCATCAACCCCGCAGCCGCCCATGCCGAGGCCGCTTCGCCCGCCCCCTCCGGCGACCTGCCCGGCCGGGCGCAGTACGTCGTGGTCGGTGGCGGCGTGATCGGTACGTCGATCGCCTACCACCTCGCGCTCCTGGGTGCGACGGACGTCGTACTCCTGGAGCGCAAGCAGCTCACCTCGGGCACCACCTGGCACGCGGCGGGTGAGGTCGTCTCGGGCGGCACGACCGAGGATGCGTTGTGGATGGCTCGTTACTCCGCCGAGCTGTACGCGCGGCTGGAGGAGGAGACGGGGCTGTCCACGGGGTTCCGCCGCTGCGGCTACCTCCAGCTGGCCACGACGCCTCGCGCCGACGAGGGCTTCCGCCGCGAGACGGCGTACATGCGCTCGGTGGGGATGACCAAGGAGGTGCTGTCGGCCCGCGAGGTGGGCGACCTGGTGCCGCTGATCCGCACCGACGACGTCATCCACGGCTTCTGGACCCCCGACGAGGGGCGGGCCAACCCGGTGGACGTGACGATGTCGCTGGCCAAGGGGGCCCGGCAGCGGGGCGTGCGGATCTTCGAGGACACCGAGGTCACCGACTTCGTCCTCGACCGTGGCCGGGTGGTCGGCGTCCGCACGAAGCGCGGTGACGTGGAGTGCGAGAAGGTCGTGCTCGCCGCGGGGCTGTGGGGTCGAGAGCTGGCGGCCAAGGCAGGCGTCACCGTGCCGCTCCAGGCCGCCGAGCACTACTACCTGCTCACCGAGCCGATCGCGGGGGTGACCCCGGAGTCGGTGCCCGTGGTCGAGGAGGGCGAGGCCTACGGCTACTACCGGGAGGAGGGGGGTGGGCTCCTGGTCGGGATGTTCGAGCCGGTCGCGAAGGCGTGGGCCCTGGACGGCACGCCGGAGGACAGTGCCTTCGCGGTGCTCCCGCCCGACTGGGACCGGCTGGCGCCGTTCCTCGAGGTCGCGATGCGGCGCTTCCCAGCTCTCGAGGACGCCGGGATCCGCACCCTGTTCTGCGGGCCGGAGAGCTTCACCGACGACCTGTCGCCGATGCTCGGGGAGTCACCCGAGGTCGACAACCTCTACCTCGCCTGCGGCCTCAACTCCGTGGGCATCCTCTCGGGCGGCGGCCTGGGCCACATGATGGCGCAGTGGCTGATCGAGGAGCACCCGCCGCTGGACGTCACCGCGGTCGGCGTCGACCGGACGCACGAGTTCCAGGCCACCCGGCTCTTCCGCCGGGAGCGCACCGTGGAACGACTCGGCTTCCTGCTCAACGACCTGGCCTGGCCGAACGCCCAGCCACGGCTGGGTCGCAACGTCCGCCGCTCGCCGTACCACCCCCTCCATGTCGCCGACGGCGCCCACTTCGTGGCGACCAGCGGGTGGGAGTACCCCGACTACTTCGCCGGGCCGGGCGTCACCCCCACCGTCGAGTGGGGCTTCGCACGGGGCGAGGCCTTCGAGCGCACGCGCGAGGAGCACCTCCAGGCCCGAGACTCGCTCGCGATCTTCGACCTGTCCCTGATGTCGCACCACCTCGTGCAGGGCCCCGACGCGATGACCGTCCTCAACCGGATCTGTGCCAACGACGTCGACACCGCGGTGGGCCGGGTCGTGTACACCCAGTGGCTCGATGACCGCGGTGGGATCATCGCCGACGTCACGGTCACCCGGCTGGCCGAGGACGGCTACGTCGTGATCAGCGGCGACACCATCCACCGCCGGGTGCCGGCCTGGATCCGCCGGCAGACCCACGCCGGGGAGTTCGTCCTCGTCACCGACGTGACCAGCGGGCACGCGCTGTTGTCGGTGCAGGGGCCGAGGTCGCGCGAGGTACTCCAGCGGCTGAGCCCGGACGACTGGTCCGACGGGGCCTTCCCCTACCTCACCGCGCAGAAGGTCGAGCTGGGCTACACCCCGCTCTGGGCGCTGCGGGTGACGTACGTCGGTGAGCTGGGCTGGGACCTGCTGGTGCCCACCGAGTTCGGCGCCACGCTGTACGAACAGCTGCGTGAGGCCGGCGCCGATCTGGGCTTCCGCCCGACCGGGCTCGGGGCGCTGGAGACGATGCGTCTGGAGAAGGCGTTCCGCGACATGGGCCACGACATCGACTCCACCGACACCCCGCTCGAGGCCGGACTCGGCTTCGCGGTCGCCTGGGACAAGCCCGGAGGCTTCGTCGGGCGCGATGCGCTGCTCGAGCAGCGCGAGTCCGGTCCGCCGAGCCGTCGGCTGGTCAACGTGCTGCTCGGCTCCCCCGACCACGACCTGTTCGGCGACGAACCGGTCTACTGGGACGGCGATCCGGTCGGCCACGTCCGCAGTGGTGGCTTCGGCCACTCCCTCGGCACCTCGTGCGGGATCGCCGGCATCGCCCGCGACGACGGCTTCACCGGCGCCGACCTGGCCGCGGGCTCGTTCGAGATCGACGTCGCCGGCACCCGGGTGCCGGCGCGGGTCTCCCTCAAGCCGTTCTTCGACCCGGAGCGGTCGCGCGTCCTCTGCTGACCTCCACGCGGTCGGTCCGCGCGGGCCGGCCTCGACCTGGATGACACCTCCGCCGGGGGCTGGCGGCGGTGGTCGTGGCGGACGAGCGGAGTCGTGGACTGCTCAGAGATCGATGGCGCGTGGATGGCGTGGCTCGTACATCCCGACCTCGCCTCCGCCAGGCAAGCGGAAGCGGGTGAGCCGCCCCCAGCGCTCCTCGGAGATGCCCTGGGTGAACTCGACACCCTTGGCGCGGAGGTCTTCCACGGTGGCCTCCACGTCGTCGCACATGTAGTACAGCTCGTGCCCGACCGGACCGTCGGAGGGGTGGACGGCCAGTTCCGCGGCGGGAAGCGAGAGGATCAGCCACCCGCCTCCCGCGTCCACGTACGGGTGCCCGAGGACGTCGGCGAAGAAGGCGCGGTCCGCCTCCGGATCGTGACTGAACACGACGACATGGCTGCCGTTGATCATGCGACGAGGCTACGCGGGTGGGACGAGAGTCCCTCCGTGCGACTCATCGCGTCACGGGTGGCCGACCCGACGCCACCAGCACCGCCGATCCGCGGCGTGCGGTCGACCAGGGGCCCGACACCCTGATCACCGCCAGAGCCGAGGTGGGCATCCGGGCCGTCTCACCGGTCAGGAGAGCAGCCAGGTCCTCGATCCCGGGGTTGTGCCCGACCACGACGACGCTGTGGGACTCGTCGGGCAGTTCCCGGATCACGGTGAGGAGCTCACGGTCGGACGCGCCGTACACCCGTTCGTCGATCCGCATCGGTGGCGGGACGTCGAGCTCGGCCGACACGAGGTCCCAGGTGCTCCTGGCACGGACCGCCGGCGATGCAACGGCCAGGTCGATGCGTCCCATGCTCGCGGCCAACCAGCTGCCCGCGTCCGGCGCCTGCCTGCGCCCCCGGTTCGACAACGGCCGGGCGACGTCCGGCTGATCACCGGACCAGTCGGACTTGGCGTGGCGCAGCAGGACCAGGGTGCGCTCAGACATCGGACACCGATCGATCGGGGCCACGGCTGGGTGGTGAGGTGGCCGAACCGACGATAGCGAACGTTTCCGGACCTACAGCGTCCGGAATGTCTCCTAGCGTGGCCGCCATGGATGACAACGCGTTGGACACGACGATCGAGACGTCGGCGCCTGCTCCCCTGATGGAGTGGTTGCTCGACTCGGACCCGGCGATCCGGTGGCAGGTCATGCGCGACCTGACCGACACGCCCGCTGAGTCCGTGGCGACCGAGCGCGGCCGGGTGGCGCACGTGGGCTGGGGCGCGCGCCTGCTGGCCGCTCGTGACGCAGACGGTCAGTGGATGGGCGGTGCCTGCTTCCCCGGCCGGGGCGCCCCGCCGGACGACGACAGCCAGCCCTGGACGGCGACCCTGCCGGTGATGCTGGATCTCCGCGATCTCGGGCTCGACCCGGCATCCGAGACCGCCCGGGAGATGACGTCGCTGGTGGCGGCGAACTGCCTCTGGGAGTACAACGGCGAGCCGTTCTTCGACGGCGAGGTCGAGCCGTGCATCAACGGCCACACGGTGACCCTCGGCGCCTACTTCGGTGCCGACGTCGACGGGCATCGTCGTTCGCCTGCTCGCCGATCAGCTCGACGACGGCGGCTGGAACTGCGAGGCCGAGCGTGGGGCCACCGTGTCGTCGTTCGACTCCACGATCTGCGTGCTCGAGGGACTGCTCGAGTACGAGGGCGCGCTGGGCGGCTCGGCCGAGACCCTCGCTGCCCGCCGCCGCGGGGAGCAGTACCTGCTCGAGCGCTCGCTTGTTCCGGCGCAGGAGCACCGGCCAGGTGCCGGTCGAGACCTGGCTGGAGTTCTCGTTCCCGACCAGGTGGCACTACGACGTCCTGCGCGGGCTCGACTACTTCCGGAGAGCCGATCTCAGGGACCCCAGGCTCGGTGAGGCGGTCGAGCTCGTGCGTTCCAAGCGTCAGGGCGACGGCACCTGGCTGCTCGAGAACACCCACCCCGGCGCGGTCCACGTCGAGTTCGAGGAGGGCGACGGTCGCCCCAGCCGCTGGAACACCCTGCGGGCGCGCCGCGTGCTCGACTGGTGGGACGCGCCACGGTCAGTGAGCGGTCAGTCGCACCGGTGCAGGGCCGGGGCGGTCACGTCGTCGCTACGGGTGTGATCGCGGATCCGGGTCACCAGCTGCTCCAGCCGTTGCGGATGGGGCTCGTCGGAGAGGCCCGTCACGGCCGCGCCTTGCCGTGACGACCCGACGGGGAAACCATGGGGCGATGCAACAGGGCGCCCGCGACGAGACCGTCGAGCTCGACGAGCTGCTCGTCACCGTCGTCGTCGACAACGCAACCGACACGTTGTCGTCCATCCCGGCCGGCATCCCGCAGGTCCCGGAACTGGTCCACCTCCTGGACGGCCCCTCCATCGGGACGCATGACGGGCACGACATGGTGTCCGTCTTCGAGCAGCTGTGCGTTGCCTGTCACGGCTTCTCGCTGGTCGCCACGGGGCGTCGAGGAGGGGACGCCGCCACGGTCCTGTTCGACGTCGGCCCGTCCGGAGACGTGTGGCTGGGCAATGCCGCTCGCCTGGGGATCGACCTGTCGGAGATCGACGTGCTGTTCGCCTCCCACTGGCACGGGGACCACACGCGAGGGATCCCGACCGTGGTCGGCGCGATCGCCGAGGCACGCACCCGTGCCGGCCGGCCGCCGCTCCTCGTCGACGTACATCCGGACCGACCTGACCGACGCGGAATGCTCACGTCCTTCGGCACCTTCGCGATGCTTCCGGTGGAACCCACCTTCGCGGAGATCGAGGAAGCGGGCGGACAGATCGCCACCCACGCGGACGCCCACCCAGTGGCCGGAGTCTTCCTGTCCAGCGGTGACATCCCGCGTAGGACGACCTACGAGACCGGCTTCGAAGGGCACTTCACCTGGCGTGAGGGAGAGGCCACCCCGGATCCGGAGATCCACGACGAGCGCTTCCTCGCGGCTCGGGTGCGCGGCCGGGGCACGACCGTCTTCTCCGCGTGCTCCCACGCCGGCGTCGTCAACGTCGGGCTCGAGGCCCTCCGGCTCCTGCCTGAGCAGCCGATCGACCTGCTGCTGGGCGGGTACCACCTGGCGGGTCCCTCGGTCGAGGAACGCATCCCCGCCACCGTCGAGGACCTGGCACGCCTCGTCGCGCCGCGCATCGTCTCGCCCGGTCATTGCACCGGCTGGCGAGCCGCGAGCGCGCTGGCGGGGGCGTTCAGCCCGTCCGCCTTCGCCTCCTGCGTCGTCGGAACCCGCTTCGTCCTCAGCGCGTCCGCGTGAGGCGCGGAGCGAGGTGACCCTCAGACGTCGCTCTTGACCGCCGGTGTGCGGACGGTGCGGACGAAGAGGACGGCTCCGATGACCGCCACGATCACGCCGATGACGGCCCAGATGGCATGCCCGCTCATGCCGGACCCGCCGATGACGTCGAGCCCCTGCAGCGTCCAGAGGATGCCGGCCAGGAACAGGAGAGCGCCAATCACGAGCATCACGATGCGACCCATGTCGGCCAACGTACCCCGTTGGCGTAGGAGGGTTACGTTGGAGGCATGCGCCGATGGTGGGCTCGCCGTCCGGGCCGGGGCCGGGCGACGGAGGCCCCGTCGTCCAGGCTCCCCGACGACGGCACCCCCATCGGACGGCGGGTGGTGCTGGGCCTCTTCGGGCTCGGCGCCCTCGGGATCGTGACCGGCACCCGCGCCCAGAACGCCGTCGTCTCGGTCCTGGCGCCGATCCAGCTGCGCGACCCGACCGGGCTGACGTCGCTCCTGCCGGTGGGCGACACGTTCCGCTTCTACTCGGTGACCGGCGGCGTGCCGACGAAGGACGCCACGTCGTACCGCCTGGTGGTCAACGGCCTCGTCGACCGCCCGACCACCCTCACCCTCGCCGACCTCCAGGCGATGCCCCAGACCTCGCTCGTGCGCGACTTCCAGTGCGTGACCGGATGGCGGGTGCCGCAGGTGCACTGGAGCGGGGTGCGCCTGTCCACGATCCTCGACCACGCCGGCGTCCAGGCCGACGGGCAGGCGCTGCGGCTCTCGTCGTTCGACGGCACCTACACCGACAGCCTGACCCTCGACCAGGCGCGGCTGCCGGACGTCATCGTCGCTCTGCGGATGCTCGGCGGAGACGGTCACGCACGACCACGGCGGCCCGGTGCGGCTCTACGTCGCGCCCATGTACGGCTACAAGAGCGTGAAGTGGCTGTCCGGCATCGAGGTGACCGACCAGGTGATCCCCGGCTACTGGGAGCACCGCGGGTACGACGTGGACGGGTTCGTCGGCTCGTCGAACGGACGAAGCATCGATGAGCGCACCTGAGGTCGACGTACAGCCGGAGGCGGGGCGGACCGTCGACCGCTTCAGCCTGAGCTCGCGGTGGGTCCACGGCCTGACCGGCACCTTCATGGTCATCTGCATCCTGACCGCGGCGGTCCTCTACAACGGGTCGATCGCGGTGCTCGTGGGCCACCGGTACCTGGTGGAGCAGATCCACGTCTACTCCGGCTTCGCGCTGCCCGTTCCCCTGCTCGCCGGCATCGTCAGCAGGTCCTACCGCGACGACGCCCGCCGGCTGAACCGCTTCACCTCGCGCGACTGGGCCTGGCTCCGGTCGCGGACGCGTCGCGACGGCACCATCGAGGTCGGCAAGTTCAACGCCGGCCAGAAGCTGAACGCCTCGCTGTCGGCCGGCTCGATCGCGGTGCTCCTGCTCTCGGGCACGGTCATGTACTTCACGAACCTGGCGCCGCTCCCCTGGCGCAGCGGCGCGACGTTCGTGCACGACTGGTTCGCCCTGGCCGTCGGCCTGCTCGTCGTCGGCCACATCTACATGGCCGCCAAGGACCCCCACGCGATGACCGGGATCCGCACCGGGCGAGTGCCGCTCCGCTGGGCCCGCCGGGAGCACGCGGCCTGGGCGCGTGAGGTCGCGGGAGACCCGCCGGCTGAGGATTGACCCGAGGTGTGGAGGATCACCGGCCGCCCTCATCGGTCGCGCTCACGTCGCGGGTACGCCGGAACCGACGCTGCCGCGGGACGCTGCGGGCGCCTGACCTGGTCGTCGATGGCCTCGAGGGCCAGGGTCAGGGCCATGGCCCGGCTGTTGACGAAGGTGCGCATCGGAGACTCCTCGGTGGGTTCGGGTGGTGCTTTCGTGCTCTCCAACCTGCCGCTAAGGCAACCCGCTCACATCGGTCACGTGCCATAGGTCGTACCTCAGATCGCGGGTCCGGATCGGCGTGCCCACCTCAGGCGTCAGTCAGTGCGCGAGGCGCAGGGAGCCCGCCCGCTTCGTCGTCCGGCGACGTACGTGCCGGTCGTCCGTGGGGTGGCTCCGACGCAGAAACCGCGCGAGGGGTCAGCCGAGACCCAGGGTGACGCCCGCCACCGCGGGGTCGTCCTTCTCGGTGGCGGTCGGGACGCGAGACCGGCGCAGGACGAGACCGGCCATCGCGATGACCAAGAGCGTGGCCACCAGCATGAGCGTCGCCAGCGCGTTGACGGCCGGAGTGATCCCGAACCGGACCGCTGAGTAGAGCACGATCGGCCAGGTGTTGGTGGTGCCGTTGGTGAACGCAGGCAGGACGTAGTCGTCGAAGGAGAACGTGAACGACAGCAGCGCCGCGGCGATGATCGCCGGGAACAGCCGAGGCAGCGTGACCTGTCGGAACGTGGAGAACCGACCCGAGCCGAGGTCGTAGCCGGCCTCCTCGAGGCTGTCGCCCATGCCGACGAACCTCGCCCGGATGATGAGCATCGACAGGGAAGCCCCGAAGACCACCTGCCCGAAGAAGATCGTCCACGCCCCGAGCGGCGGGAAGAACGGCACGTAGTGCGGGAGCTGGACGAAGAAGATCAGGGACGCCACGGCGATCACGATCTCCGGGACGACGAGGGTCATGTAGACGAGGGCGTCGAACGGGACCCGCAGGAGCTTGTTCATGCGCGCCAGCGCGAGCGCTGCGCCGAGTCCGAGCAGCGTCGAGACGATCGCCGCAGCGGCGGCGATCTTGGCGCTCGTCGCGATCGCCGGGATGTACGTCGGGTCGTGGAGACCGACCTTGAACCAGCAGGTGGTGAAGCCGTTCCAGACCGTGAGGTTCCCCAGCTGGGACGGCGGGATGTCGCACACGTTGGACCCGTGGAACGACGCGACCGCCGCCGGTGCGGGCTTGTTGAACGCGAAGAGGGCCATCACCGCGATGGGGAGGTACAGGAACACGAAGACGCCCACCGCCCATGCGGTGAACCCTCGCTTGGCCGTGAAGATCTTGCCGGACCTAGGCACCGAACCGCTCCTCCTTCGTGGCGAAGAGGATGTAGAGGGCCACGAACCCGGACAGCGCGATCATCAGGCTGATCGACAACGCCGAGCCGAACGGCTGGTTCTGCGCCGACGAGAACTGGTCGCCGATGACGTTGCCGACGAACTCGTAGTTTCCGCCGCTGAGGATGTTGGGGATGATGTACTCCCCCGACATCGGGATGAAGACGAGGAGCGCGCCCGTGACGACCCCTGGAAGCGTGAGCCGCAGGGTGATCTGACGGAACGCGGCGAACGGCTTGGCCCCGAGGTCCGTGGCCGCCTCGACCAACGACCAGTCCATCCGCTCCAGCGACGCGAACACCGGGATGATGAACAGCGGCAGGTAGTTGTAGACCAGCCCGACGCCCACGGCGTACTTGGTGTACATGATGTCGATGCCGGTGAACTTCGCGAGCAGGCCCTGCGAGTCCAGGATGATCTTGAGGGCATAGGTCCGGATCAGGAACGAGGTCCAGAACGGCACGAGCACGAGCAGCAGCGCCAGCAGCTTGTACGTCGTCAGGTAGCGCGCCATCCAGTAGGCGATCGGGTAGCCGACGATCATCGTGAGCAACGACCCGACCCCCGCCATCACCAGGGTGCGCTCGAAGATCTTCAGGTACAGCGGGTCGATCACCAGGTGGTACTGGCTGGTGTCGAAGCCGTAGCTGATCGCGTTGAACCCGGTCTGCGTGGCCAGCGAGAACGCCACCAGGATGGCCAACGGCCCGAGGAAGAAGATCGCGTAGTACAGCAGCGACGGCGACGTCAGCCGGGCCGGGTACCGCGGGCTGAACGATCGTCGCCTGCGGCCCCCCGCTCCGGTGACGGTGTCGGCGTCGGCGTCTGCCATCAGCCCGCGCGGAACTGCGTGTAGATCTTGGTGCGCTCCTGCACGACCTGCGGACTCACGTTGAGGATGTACTTGTAGTTGTCGGTGTAGGACTTCGGCACGTTGAACAGCGGGTCCTTGCTCAGCGACGGGTCCAGCTGCGAGAGCGCCGCCGGGATCGGGATCCCGTAGTTGTGGTACTCCATCTCGGTCACGGCCGTGGACGGCGTCAGCAGCCAGTTGATCCAGGCGTGCGCGGCGACCGGGTGCGGTGCGGTCGAGGGGATGCACCAGTTGTCGGCCCAGATCTCCGACGCGTCGTGCAGGAGCACCGCGGTGATGTCCCCCTGCTTCTTGCGGCCCTGCACGATCCGGCGTACGTCGCCGTTCCAGCCCTGGCCGAGGATGATCTTCCCGGCGATGGCGTCGTCGATGTACGACGAGGACGAGATCGTGGTGACGCCCTTGCGGAACGACATCAGGTAGTCCGACACCTTGCTGAAGTCGTCCTTGCTGCTGGTGTTCGGGTCGAGACCGAGGGCCATCAGCGCCAGCGGGACGACCTCTTCCGCACCGTCGAGCAGGTTGGTCCGACCCTTGCTGACGTACTTCGGCAGCAGTGCGTAGAAGTCGTGCATGGTCTGCGGCTGCTCGGTGACGATCTTGTTGTTGTAGAAGGCCATCGTGATCCCGTAGTCCTTGATCACGTGGTACTTCCCCGTCGGGTCGTACGACGGCTTGAGGAACTTCGGGTCGAGGTTCTTCAGGTTGGGGAGCAGGTTGGGGTCCATCGCCAGCAGCTTGTTCTCCTGGATCAGCTGCGCGACGGCGTTCTGGCTCGGCGCGATGATGTCGTACGTCGTACCCCCGGCGTTGAGCTTGGCCAGCAGCTCGTCGTTCGACGAGTAGTAGGTCTCGTGGATCTTCAGCCCGGCCTTGCTCTCGGCCGGCAGGGCCATGAACTTCTTGTACGTCGACGGGTCGTCGTACTCCGACCAGTTGAAGATCTCCAGGTGGTCCTCGACCGGCTTCCCGCTCAACGCGTCGGCCGACGCCGTCGAGCCGCCGGTCGCGCCGGTCCCGGTCGACGTGCTGCCGCAGGCGCCCAGCAGCAACAACCCCCCGATCCCCAGGGCCGAGCGGCGCGACATCGGGTGACCGGCGGCACGCTCGACCTGGCGGTGGAGCGCGTCCATCTTCGACTTGGTCTCGATGGGAGCGAGCATGTTCAGCTGGGCCGGGTTCTCATTCATGGGGCACCTCTGTTGTTGGGCTGGTTCGGAGATTCGGCCAGCAGGACCGGAGCTGTTCGCTCCCACTGGATGGTGATCGGGTCGCCGGGACGGATGGCGTCGTGCGAGTCGTCGGTGCCGGCGCGCTGCTCACGCACGAGCATCCGGGTGCCGCCGTCGAGAGTGGCGACCACCTGGACCTCGTCGCCGAGATACATCTTCGAGGCCACCACCGCACGGGCGGTGTTGACCGGCTCGTCCACGTGGCCGGGCACGATGCTCAGCCGCGCGGGGCGGATGCCGACCCGTACCGACTGCCCCCTCTGGGCCTCACCGCGCGCCCGCACCAGGACCCCGGTGCCGGTGTCGAGCTCGAACTCACCGTCGGAGGCGGCGGTGACACCGCCCTCGAGGAAGTTCATCTCACCGATGAAGTCCGCGACGAAGGCGGTCAGCGGCCGGTCGTAGATCTCGCTGGGCGTGTCCATCTGCTCGATGACGCCGTTCGACATGACCGCGATCCGGTCCGACATCGACAGCGCCTCGCCCTGGTCGTGGGTGACGTAGATGAAGGTGATCCCGACCTGCTCCTGGATCCGGGTGAGCTCGATCTGCATCTCCTTGCGGAGCTTCAGGTCCAGAGCCCCGAGCGGCTCGTCGAGCAGCAGGACCCGCGGCTGGTTGACCAGCGCCCGAGCCAGGGCGACACGCTGCTGCTGGCCGCCGGAGAGCATCGCCGGCCGGTGCTTGTCCCGGCCGGTGAGCTGGACCAGCTCGAGGGCCTTGCCGGCCGCGGCGTACCGGTCCGCCTTGCCGGTGCCCTTCTGCTTCAAGCCGTACGCGACGTTGTCGAGGATCGTCATGTGCGGGAACAGCGCGTACTGCTGGAAGACGGTGTTGACGTTGCGCTTGTACGGCGGTGTGCCCACCGCGTCCACGCCGCCGATCAGGATCTCGCCCTCGTCGGGCTGCTCGAAGCCGGCGATCATCCGCAGCGACGTGGTCTTCCCGCAGCCGGAAGGCCCGAGCAGCGAGAGGAACTCGCCCTTCCGGACCTGGAAGGAGACGGCGTTGACGGCCGTCAGTGCACCGAAGCGCTTGGTGACCGCCCGGAACTCGATGTCGTAGACCGAGCCCGGCCCGTCGGAGCTCACGCCACGTGCCTCCCGCCGATGACAGTGCTGACGACAGGCACGCGCCAGACCGATGACTCCGGACGAGCGCCCCCGCGTCGTACCTTCGACGGAGAGGACAACCGTCCTCTCTGATGCGGTAACGTACCTCGCAGCAAATGGACGGTCAATCCCCGAACATCGCGCCCTAGGCCTTCTCGGACAACGGATATCGCATGGACATCGACCAGATCTCGCGGCGGATTCTCGCGATCCTGCAGCGTGACGGCCGCTGCCCCAACACCGTGATCGCGCGCGATCTCGGCATCTCCGAGGCGGCGGTGCGGGCCCGGATCCAGGCGCTCACCGCCGCCGGCGTGCTCCAGATCGTCGGCCTGACGGATCCGAGCAACATGGGGTTCGGCGTGATCGCGATGATCGGCGTCCAGGCCAGCAACGACCTCGGCCGGATCGCCGAGCTCGTCTCGACCTGGCCGGAGACGACGTACGTCGTGATCAGCGCCGGCAGCTTCGACCTGCTCATCGAGCTGGTGTGCACCGACAACAACGATCTGCTCCGCGTCGTGGAGCGGCTGCGTGGGGTCGACGGCGTCCGGTCGACGGAGACCTTCATCTACATCTCGCGGCACAAGCTCAACTACGCGTGGGCGTCGGAGTCCGGACGAACCGACGACGGCGGCGCTGTCCTAGACGACGGCCGTTGTACGCCGAGTCGTGGCCGGATGAACCATGCGGGGCCTCGACCTCGTACACTGGGAGTATCGGCAACCGCCGGGTGACTGACTGATCAGGTCGCTCCCCGCGTCGGCGCGAGCGCCCGTCGGGCGCGGACGAGCCGGACGCACCAGGTTCCCGTCCCCACGGGACGAGGTGCAGACATCAGATCCGCCGAGGGTTGGCGGGCGGCCGGAGGCGGGTTGTGCCCGTGTCCGTGGCGTACGCGCATGAGGAAGAGAGCTGCTGGTTGGCCACACAGCGACGCAGGCGTTCCGGTGACGGCCGGACGGCCCAGCGATCCCGCACCCGGACCCAGACCCGGAGGCGGGACGAGGAGGGCATCATCCCGGTGCTCGCGCAGGCGGTGCGCGAGGTCGAACGCGCGGTCACGAGCCGGCAGCTGACCTCGGGGCAGCGCTCTCGCTACCAGGCGGTCGCTCTGCTCGCCCGCGCCGAGCGCACGCGGGTTCGTGCCGACGACACGCTGACCGACCAACAGCGCGACACCATGCTCAAGCGCCTCGACGGCGTCGCCACGATCCTGGCCCAGACGGCCGCCCAGGAGCCGTCGCTGTTCCACCTCCTGGCCGAGGACGCCGAGATCTCCGACAGCACCCGTCGGCTGGAGCGTGAGATGCAGGCCGCGGCCGGCCTCGAGCCCGAGCCGGAGCCCGAGCCGCCGAGCGCACCGTCCGCGGCCGGCGTACGTCCCGAGCGCAAGGTGCTGCCGCAGTCCGTGCTCTCGGCACAGCTGGCCAACCCGTTCCTGGTCCCCGACTTCAGCCAGGCCGCACCGCGGGTGCTGGGCCGGCTGTCCGGCTGGGAGCTGATCGGTCCGCTGCTGAACTCGTTCGAGCAGGCCTCGCCGGGCTCGTCGGCGTGCATGGAGCTGCCCGACCCGCGTCCCCTCCTGCTGCCCAAGGACCTCGACCTGATGCCGCACCAGTCGCGGCTCCTGGCCTCGGTGGCGGAGGGTCACCGGACCTTCCTCCTCGCCGACGAGCCGGGCCTCGGCAAGACCGCGCAGGCCCTGCTGGCCGCGCAGGTCGCGAACGCCTACCCGCTGCTGGCGATCGTCCCCAACGTGGTCAAGACCAACTGGGCGCGCGAGGCCGAGATGTGGACCCCCCACCGCAGTCGTGACGGTGATCCACGGCGACGGCGAGACCGTCGACGGCTTCGCCGACATCGTGGTCGTCAACTACGAGGTACTCGACCGCCACGTCGGCTGGATGAGCGAGCACGGCTTCCGCGGTCTGGTCGTCGACGAGGCCCACTACATCAAGAACAAGAAGTCCCAGCGCTCGCAGAACGTCCTGGAGGTCTCCCAGCGGATCCGCCGGCGCGTCGCCCGGCCGCTGCTGATGGCCCTGACCGGCACCCCGCTGATCAACGACATCGAGGACTTCCGTGCGATCTGGCAGGTCCTCGGATGGATCGAGGAACGAAAGCCCGGCAACGTCCTGATGGCCGCACTCGAGGAGACCGGCTTCACGCCGGCCGACCACGCGTTCTACCCGGCCGCCCGCCAGGCCGTCGTCGACCTCGGCATCGTGCGTCGCCGCAAGGTCGACGTGGCTGCCGACATCCCCGCCCGCCGCGTCGCCGACATCCCGGTCGAGCTCGAGGGCGCGGTCGGCCGCTCCATCCGCGACGCGGAGGACCAGCTCGCGCGGCGCCTCGTCGGTCGCTACCAGGCGGCGCTCGAGCACCGGCGCGCGGGCGCGTCGGTGCTGGACGACGACGGGATCGACCACGAGCTCGTACGCCGCGTGGCCGAGCGCGAGGTCGCCGAGGGCAGCGAGGCCAAGACGGGCGACAACGTCTTCACGATGGTGCGCAAGATCGGCCAGGCCAAGGCCGAGCTCGCCACCGACTACGCCGTCCAGCTGGCCCGCAGCACCGGCAAGGTGGTCTTCTTCGCCAAGCACCTCGACGTCATGGACACCGCCGAGGAGATCTTCGCCCGGCGCGGCGTCCGCACCACCACGATCCGCGGCGACCAGACCCGCACGGCCCGACAGGCTGCCATCGACGCCTTCGTCAGCGATCCGGACGTCAAGGTGATCGTCTGCTCTCTGACCGCCGCGGGGGTCGGGATCAACCTCCAGGTCGCGTCCAACGTCGTGCTCGCGGAGCTCTCGTGGACCAACGCCGAGCAGACGCAGGCAATCGACCGGGTGCACCGGATCGGTCAGCGCGAGCCGGTCACCGCCTGGCGGATCATCGCCGCCCAGACCATCGACGCGAAGATCGCCGAGCTGATCGACAGCAAGGCCGGGCTCGCCGCCCGCGCACTCGACGGGGCCGGCGAAGAGGCCACGACCACCGCCGACATCCAGGTCGAGACCCTGGCCGCGATCCTCACCGACGCGTTGTCCGAGGCCGCCGACCGCGCCTGACGCGCCGTCCTTCTCAGGAGTTCGGGCACGGCCTCGAGCTGGGCGGAGTCCAGTGGTGTACCGAGAAGACCGCCTGCCGCAGCGTCCGCTTCGGCTGCGTTCCTCAACGTGCGTGGGGGGCGTGTGCCCCGAAGCACACCTCGGCCAGGAGGCCACCGGTCGACGAGTCGCGCAGCAGGAGCTCACCACCGCGGCTGCGGACCAGCTCCCGGGCAATCGCGAGGCCCAGGCCGCTGCCACCGCTGTCACGGTCGCGGGCATCGTCGAGGCGGGCGAAGCGGTCGAAGACACGCGCGCGCTCGGCCTCGGGCAGGCCGGCACCGTCGTCGGCGACTGCGACCACGCCTCCTTCTGCGGTACGACGGAAGGAGACGTCGACTCGGGAGCGGGCGTGGCGCCGGGCGTTGGTGATCAGGTTGCCGACGACCCGTTCGAGCTCGAGCCGGCTCATCGGCAGGGTGCCGTCGGCAACGTCTCCGACCGCGACGACGGGCGGCTCGATCGTCGCGAAGCCCGGCAGCACCTCGGCCGGCGAGACGGGCGGTTCAGGAGCGGGCAGGGTCCCCCCGGCGTCGAGCCGAGCCAGCACCAGGAGATCCTCGACCAGCGTCGACAGCCGACCGAGCTCGGCGCCGAGGTCGGCGCGGTCCTCTTCGCTCGCGCCGTGTCGGCTCGCGACGTCGACCTGCACCCGGAGCGACGCAAGTGGGCTGCGGAGCTCGTGGGCGACGTTCGCCACGAAGCTGTGCTCGCGCTCCCGCGCCGCCGCGAGCCGTTCGAGCATGGAGTTGAGGGTCACGGCCAGGGCGTGGATCTCGTCGCGGGACTCCGGCACCGGAAGCCGCTCGTCGTTGCCGGATCCCGAGACCCGCTCGGCCGCCGACCGCAAGGACTCGACGGGCCGCAGGGCTGCGCCGATCACCCGCCACGCGATCAGACCGAGGACCAGGAGCAGCAGTGGGTAGGTCACGAGCAGCGTGACCACGAGCAGGTGCTGGCTCCGGACCAGGTCCGAGACCGGCTCGGCCACCACCACGACCGGCGCGTCCGTGGCCGACGAGACGGGTGTGGCGCTGACCCGCAGGGTCGAGCTCATTGCGAGCCGCGAACCGGACACGGTCACCGGAGCGGACTCGGCGTGGGTCAGCTCGGCCGCGCTCAGCAGAGGGGTGAGGCGGTCTCCGTTGGCCGACGCGCTCAGCACGCGTCCCTGGGAGTCGATCACCTGGACCGACTCGGTACCGGTCACCGGGATCGGAGAGGGCAGCCGGCCCGAGGTGACCAGGTCGGCCACCTGCGCGGCCGTCGCCTCCGCCCGCCGGTCGAGGTCGCGCTGGTTGGCGACGGACAGGGCGAGGTAGAGCGCGACGCTCCCGACGGCCAGCGCCACCGCCAGTCCGAGCAGCCCGATCGTCATCAGTCGTGCCCGCAGCGACCGGCGCCGCCACCACCCGGCCGGCCCGGCGAGGGCGCCCCTCATCGGGCTAGCCGGTAGCCGGCGCCCCGGACGGTCTCGATCAATCCGGGGCCGAGCTTGCGGCGCAGGTAGCCGACGTACACCTCGACCGTGTTGGGCTCGTAGCCCCCACCGCGGGCGTCCCAGACCCGGTCGAGCAGCTCGGTCTTGGTGAGGACGCGGTCGGGGTGACGTAGGAAGAACTCGAGCAGCTCGTGTTCGCGCCGACTCAACGCGACCGGCTCGCCGCCGAGGGTGACCTCGCGGGTCGCCGGGTCGAGGGCCACGTCGCCGTGGGCCAGGACCGGCGGTCTGGGATCGCTCTGCCGACGCAACAGGGCGCGTAGCCGGGCCAGCAGTACGACGTAGTCGAAGGGCTTGGTGAGGTAGTCGTCCGCGCCGTAGTCGAGCCCGTCCGCCTGGTCGTAAGGACCGTCCTTGGCCGAGACCATCATCACCGGTACCCAGTTGTCCTCGGCGCGGAGCCGCTTGACGACCTCGTAGCCGGACAAGCCGGGAAGCATCACGTCGAGCAGGACGGCGTCGTACTGCCCCTCACGAGCCCGGGCCAGGCCGGACGTGCCGTCCCCCACCACGTCCACGGCGAAGCCGTCGGCGGTCAGTCCGCGCAGCAGCGCACGTGCCAGTCGCGTCTCGTCCTCGACGAGCAGCAGCCGCATGGGCCCACCTTGGCACGCCGTACCGAACGGCCGTGGCTGACTCCAGCCACAGGTTCTCAGCGAACTCACAGCGACCGCGAGCAATGATGGACGGCATGGCTTCGCTCTTCCGCTCCCGACGTGCCCGTTGGGCCGTCCCTGCTGTGGCCGCGATCGCCCTCGTGGGCCTCGGGCCCCTGGTGCAGTCCGTCACCGCGAGCGCCCACGGCTCCCTGCCCCCGCGCACCGCGGCCCAGCTGCTCGTCGACATCAGCCACGCGAAGGTGAAGGCCCTGTCCGGAACCGTCGTCGAGACCACCGACCTCGGGCTGCCGTCCCTGCCGACCATCGGCGGCCACGGCGGCAACGCCGCCAGCTTCTCCTCGCTCGTGTCCGGCTCGCACACGATGCGGCTCTGGTACGCCGGACCCGACGAGCAGCGGCTCGCCCTGCTCGGCCAGCTCGGTGAGTCCGACCTCGTGCGCCACGGCACCGATCTGTGGGCCTGGTCGAGCCACGACAACACCGCAACGCATTGGACCGTACCCGCAGCGAGTCAGAAGCCTGCGGAGTCGTCACCCGCCGGCGCGGCGATGACACCCCAGCGCGCCGCCGATGCCGCCCTCAAAGCGATCGACCCGAGCACGCAGGTGACCACGGACCCGACCGCCACCGTGGCGGGCCGTCCGGCGTACGTGGTCAGCCTGGTACCCCGTGACTCCCGGTCGCTGGTCGGCTCGGTGCAGATCGCGATCGACGGCGCGACCCACATCCCGACGCGGGTCCAGGTCTTCGCCAAGGGCGCCTCGAGCCCGGCGTTCCAGGTCGGTTTCACGTCGTTCTCCACGGCGACACCCGACGCCTCGGTGTTCGGTTTCACGCCTCCCCCTGGCGCGACGGTCAAGGCCGGCTCCGTCCCGACACGGCTCGGCTCCGGCCACCAGACCCGCACCGGTCGAGCACCCGGCGCTGCGCCGGACGTGGTCGGAAAGGGCTGGTCCAGCGTGCTGGTCACCACCCTGCCCGCCGACCAGCACGGCTCCGGCCAGTCGCCGCAGCTGCAGGGCATCGTCGACAAGCTGCCGACGGTCTCTGGCTCCTGGGGCTCGGGGCACCTGCTCAGCAGCGCTCTGCTCTCCGCCGTGATCAGCAACGACGGGCGGGTGGCGGTCGGCGCGGTGGCACCGCGCCTGCTGTACGCCGCGCTCGCGCAGCGGTGACCGATCTGGCGGTCCGCACGAGCGGACTCACCAAGCGCTTCGGCTCGCAGACGGTGGTCGACGCGATCGACCTCGAAGTGCCGACCGGATCCGTCTACGGCTTCCTGGGCCCCAACGGGTCCGGCAAGACCACCACCATCCGGATGCTGCTAGCCCTCGTCACCGCCACCGCCGGCCAGGTCGAGCTCTTCGGCGAAGAGATGCCGGCCAGAGCATCGGCGGTACTGCCGGCCGTGGGCGCGCTGGTCGAGGGGCCCGCGTTCCATCCCTACCTCTCCGGGCGGCGCAACCTGCACCGGCTCGACGCCGCGGACCGCACGGCGGACCCGTCGACCGCCCGCAGACGGGTCGACGCCGCACTCGACCGCGTGGGGCTGCTGGCCGCGGCAGACAAGAGGTTCCGTGCCTACTCGCTCGGGATGCGGCAACGACTCGCGATCGCCGGTGCTCTGCTGACACCCAAGGACCTCCTGGTGCTCGACGAGCCGACCAACGGGCTCGACCCGCAGGGCACCCGGGAGGTACGCCAGCTGGTCGGGTCACTGGCCCAGGACGGCGCCACCGTGCTGGTCTCGAGCCATCTTCTCGCCGAGGTGGAGCAGATGTGCACCCACCTCGGCGTGATGCACGTCGGGCGCCTGGTCGCCCAGGGCGCCAGTGGCGAGCTGCGGTCGGGAGGAGCCACCGAGGCGATCGTCGAGACCGACTCGCCCCGGGACGCCGCCCGCGTGATGGGCGAGCTGGGCGTGACCGGGATCCACACGACTGCCTCCAGCGCCACCGGACATCTCGGTCAGGTGGCGCCGGAGAAGATCGTCGCCGCGTGCGTGCACGCCGGTGTCTCGGTGGTGGGCTTCCGGGTCGCCCGACCGTCCTTGGAGGACCTGTTCGTGTCGCTCACCGGGGAGGGATTCGATGTCAGTGGCTGATGCCTCGGCCCCGACCGTCGTCCGGACACCTCGGGTGGCCTGGTCGCCGCGGTTCCTGCTCTCCGAGCTCCGGCTGATGGTCGGTCGCCGCCGCAACCAGGCCGGCCTGCTCGTCCTCGCCGCGGTGCCCGTCCTGATCTCGATCTCGGTCAAGAGCACGCTCTCGCAGCCCGGCCAGGACGCGCCCGACTTCTTCCGGTCCATCACCGGGAACGGCCTGTTCGTCGCGCTCGCCGCACTCACCATCGAGCTCGGGCTCTTCCTGCCGTTGGCAGTCGCAGTCGTGGCCGGCGACAGCGTCGCCGGGGAGGCCAACCTCGGGACCCTGCGCTACCTCCTTGTCACGCCGGTGACCCGGACCCGACTGCTGTTGGTCAAGTACGCCGGCATCGTCGTCGGCGCCTTCATCGCGACCTTCGTCGTCAGCGTGGTCGGGATCCTGATGGGGCTGATCCTGTTCGGCGGCGGCCCCATGACGCTGCTGTCCGGCACCCAGGTCTCGTTCGGGGCCGGGCTGCTCCGCGTCGTGCTCGCCACGGTGTACCTCGCCCTCGGTCTGGCCGCGCTCGGCGCCGTCGGGCTCTTCGCCTCGACCCTGACGGAGCAGCCCATCGCCGCCATGATCGTCACGATCATCTTCAGCTCGACGTCCCTCGTCCTCGACTCGATCCCACAAGTGGCCTGGCTGCATCCCTACCTGCTGACCCATCACTGGCTGGACTTCGGCGACCTGTTCCGCGACCCGATCGCCTGGAACAACATCGTCGCCGGCCTCTCGCTGGCCGCCTCGTACGCCGTGGTGTTCTTCGCCGCTGCGTGGGCAAGGTTCACGACCAAGGACGTCACCAGCTGACTGGACCTCGGGCCTCATGGGCAGCCGTCGCGCCACCCGTGCGTGCCAGGGCCTGACCGGGCCCGCGTGATGGCCTCGCCCGTTGCCTGCGGCCCGTCGGAGGGTCACACTCGGTGAAGGCGGTCCGACGTGACCGGGCGGGCGTCGGGCACTTCCCTCGAGGTGGTGTGATGACGCACGGAGACTCGCTGACAGTCGCGGTCGAGGCCACGCAACGGTCCCTGGAGGAACGGCTCGGGGCGGCGCTGCTCCCCCACCGGGACGCCGACAGGCCGCGCGACTACTACGCGGACATCGACACGTTCCTCGCCGCCACCAGCCGGCACCTCGCCTCGGTCGAAGCCGTCCTGCTCGGGCAGGTACGTCGCACCGTCCCGGGAGGTGAGGACCTCCGACGGGACTACCTGCACGCGGCACGACGCCTGGAGCTGACGCTGTCGCAGATCAAGGGGAAGCTGTACGGCCAGGCCTATGCGGTCGCCATGACGTGGCCGGAGCTGTGGACCAGCGCGCACTCCCGGCTCGACGAGCACAACCGGCTCGAGCGCCGGATGGTGGGCGACCTGGTGAGGTACGGCGATCCGGTGACGATCGACGGGTTGGCCCGGCAGATGTTCGACGTGGAGGCGCACGGTCCGACCCGCCCGCACCCGCGGTCGCCGCACACCGGACTGATGGGCCTGGTCGCGCGACGGATGTGGGCGATGGCCGACCGGTTCTGGGACACCGCCGAGGGCCGGGTGATCCCAGAACCCGTGCATCCGGCGGCGCACCGGCATGACAGTCTGATGGCGCAGTACCTCGTCGCCGATCCGAAGTTCGACGCCGACGCGACCCTGCTGGAGCATCACCACCGCCATACCCGGAAGCATCCGTAGACCCAGCCGGCAGTGGATCCGTCACCGCAGACCTGACCAGGAGACCGCATGCCGACCATCCACCTCCACGCGACGACCACCGCGACGCCCGAGGAGTTCGTCGCCGCGCTCACCGACTTCGGTCCGGGCCGCGCCGAGATCTTCGGCAACAGCACGGACGACTACCTGAAGGTCCACGACCGGGGCCCTGACCACGCCGACGTCACCGAAGGGTCCCGGGGGATCTGGGAACGCCTGGACTACGACTGGTCCGATCCCCACCGCGTCGTCCTCACCACCACGGACTCGAACATCTGGGGAGGCCGTTCGGGCCATACCTACACCTTCACCGGGCAGCCCGACGGGACGACGGTGGTGGACGTGGACGTCGTACGCGAGGGCAAGAACCTCCGCGGGCGGCTGCTCGGCGTCGTGGTCGGCACCGTCGGGAAGGGCGTCCTCGTCAAGGCGTTCGACAAGACGGTGAAGGCGATCGAGAAGCGGAGCGCGGGACCGACCGGTTGATGCGCTAGGGTCGTCGGGTCAGCGCGCTGTTGCTACCGAGAGGCCCCGACCGTGACCACGTCGTCGTCCCGCCCGCCCCTGCTGCCGACCTCGCTGGTCGGCAGCTACGCCCAGCCGGACTGGCTGATCGACCGCGCCAAGCTGGCCGGTCGCTTCCCGCCGCGGGTGCGGGCCAAGGAGCTGTGGCGGGTCGAACCCGGCGTACCTCGAGCAGGCGCAGGACGACGCGACGCTGCTGGCGATCCGCGCCCAGGAGGAGGCCGGGATCGACATCATCACCGACGGCGAGATGCGGCGCGAGTCGTACTCCAACCACTTCGCCACCGCTCTCGACGGCGTCGACATCGACAACCCGGGTACGGCGCTGGACCGGAGCGGACACCCCAACCCGGTGCCGCGGATCGCGGGCCCGATCGTGCGGCCGCGGCCGATCGAGGTCGACGACGTGACCTTCCTGCGGGCGCACACCGACCACACCGTCAAGATGACCGTGCCCGGGCCGTTCACGATGTCCCAGCAGGCGCAGAACGACCACTACCCAGACGTCGAGTCGGCCGCGATGGCGTACGCCGCCGCCGTCAACGGGGAGATCAAGGACCTGCATGCCGCCGGCGCGGACATCGTCCAGATCGACGAGCCGTACATGCAGGCCCGGCCCGACGCCGCCCGCGCGTACGGTCTCGCCGCGCTCCAGGCCGCGCTCGAGGGGGTCACCGGCACGACCGCCGTCCACATCTGCTTCGGGTACGCCGCGATCATCCACGAGCGACCCGAGGGCTACTCGTTCCTGCCCGAGCTGGCCGGGTGCTCGGCCGACCAGATCTCGATCGAGACCGCACAGTCGGGTCTCGACCTCGGCGTCCTGGCCGACCTCGCCGGCAAGACGATCATCCTCGGCGTGATCGACCTGTCCGACCCCGAGGTCGAGACCGTCGAGACGGTGGCCGACCGGGTCCGCCGCGCCTTCCCCTACACCTCGCCCGACAAGATCACGATCGCCACCGACTGCGGCATGAAGTACCTCCCCCGGGCCAGCGCGGAGGGGAAGATGCGTGCCATGTCCGGGGCGGCGGCCATCCTCCGCGCCGGCCTGTAGGAGGAGAGCGCCGTCCGTCCCGCGCCGCCGTGCTTGGGTTGACCGGTGACGCGCGTGGTGGAGGCCGACTACCTCGTGGTCGGTGCGGGCGCCACCGGCCTGGCGTTCACCGACGCGCTGATCGACCACGCCGACGCGCGGGTGGTCGTCGTCGACCGTCGGCACAGCGTCGGCGGCCACTGGCTCGACGCCTACCCGTTCGTCCAGCTGCACCAGGCCTCCTCCTTCTACGGCGTCGCGTCGACGCTGCTCGGAGGCGGTCGAGTGCAGCAGCACGGCCCGGAGGCCGGCCTCCACGAGCGGGCCGGCGTGTCCGAGATCCTGGCCTACTACGGCCGGGTCCTGCAGCGACCGGATGCTGCCGTCGGGGCGGGTCGAGCTCCTCCCGAGCTGTGAGTACCTCGGCGATCGCCAGATGCTGTCGCGCGTCTCCGGGGAGCGGTTCGAGGTGCGGCAGGGATGCCGGATCGTCGACGCCCGCTACCTCGCCCCGGACATCCCGGCCGACACGCCGCCGCCGTTCGAGGTCGGCGAGGGCGCCCACGTCATCCCCGTCAACGACCTCGCCGTTCTCGACCGGGCGCCGAGCGAGTTCGTCATCGTCGGGTCCGGCAAGACGGCGACCGACGCCTGCATCTGGCTGATGGCCCAGGGCGTGGACCCGGACCGGATCTGCTGGGTCAGACCGCGCGACCCCTGGATGCTCAACCGGGCCGTGGTGCAACCCGATCCGGCGGTGTTCCTGGGCATGGCGGCCGACATCATGCAGGCGGCGGCAGCGGCCACGTCCCTGGACGAGGTGTTCCTCGGGCTGGAGGATGCCGGAGTCCTGGTCCGCATCGACCGGTCGGTGACGCCGACGATGGCGAAGGCACCCACGCTCGCCACCGTGGGAGCTCGACCAGCTGCGCGCGATCGAGCGCGTCGTCCGGCTGGGGCACGTCCGACGCGTGGAGCCGGGCCGGCTGACCCTCGACGACGGCGCGGTCGCCGTGGCGAAGGACGCCGTCGTCGTGCACTGCGCCGCGTCCGGCCTGCAGAACCCACCGCTCGTGCCGGTCTGGGGAAGCTCGGCCATCACGTTGCAGCCGATCAGGGCCGGGTTCCCCTGCTTCGGCGCGGCACTCGTGGGGTACGTCGAGGCCACGCGCGAGGACGACCTGGAGAAGAACCGGCTGTGCCCGCCCTCGCCGTACGGCAACACCCTCGCCGACTGGGTGACGATGAACGTCCTGGGCACCCGCGCCGCGGCCTCGTTCGGCGCCGAGCCCGACATCGCGGCCTGGGCGGACGGCGTCGCGCTCAACCCGGCGCGGGTGCCGCCCGGGGACGGTGACCGCGCCGAGGTGAGGGAAGCACGCCGCCGCCTGCAGGCCCACGCGCCGGCCGGTCTCGACAGGCTCACCGCCCTGACCGGCACGGGTCCTTCCTGATCCTCAGGCGGACCCGGCGGGCAGCGGGGCGCCCAGCCTCTGCATGGGCTCGCCGCGCCCGGTGGCGATCAGCCCCCGCAGGCTGGACTGGACGAAGAACGTCCAGGCGTCGAAGCAGACGTCGAAGCACTCGTACGCCGGCACCAGGCCGAGGTGAGTGAAACGGATCTCCGTGCCCTCGTCGGTCGGCGAGATCTCGAAGACGATCCGGGTGTCCTTCCACTCGGCCTGGTCGTCGATGAAGCTCATCTGGTTGTCCAGCACGTGCCAGGCCACCCGCTGACCGGGCACCAGCTCGGTCACCCGGATCTGCGCAGTGTGGACGTTCACGCCGTCCTGGTTGCCGCGGTAGGCGAACTCCGCACCGACGGTGTCGGTCCGGCCGTCGACATCCTCCGACCACCAGCCGCGGACGTCGTTGATCGCCTCGAAGGCGCGGTCGGGGGTCGCGTCCACCACGAGGGTGGTGCGGTAGCTCTGGTCGTTCATGGTCATCTCGCTTTCCGTGGGATCTGGCTTGAATGCAACTCCAGAGTTGCACTTCTCTCGATCAATTGCAACCCTTTCAGTTGCAGTTTGGAGGAGTAGCAACCCCGGCCTCCCGGACCTCCCGGTGGGCACGGCGTTCGGTCCGAGCCTCTTGCGCCCTGGGCCCGAGCGGATGAGAGTGGGAGAGCCGGTCGATGAGGAGGTTCTCGTGAGCACGACGACCGCACCGCTACGGATGCCCACCCTGCTGGGACGACGCGAGCGCCGCGCCGAGCGACGCCGCCTGAAGAGACTCGACGCGCTGTCGTCTCATCTCGCCGAGCTCTTCTCCATCCGCACCCTGCTCGAGCAGGCGGCGGACATCGTCGGGGACGGCTGGGTCCAGGGCGCGTGGTTCACGGTCTCCACGCCGGAGGGTGGACGGGCCATCACGGGGTTCGACCTGCGGCTCGCCAGGACCCAGCCGGTCACCGGCGCCTGTCTGGTCGGCTCCGTCGTACAGGCGGCCGGCGGCCCGGGCACCGAACGTTCGCAGCGGGTCCAGCGCACCCTCGACCTGACCTGGCACGCCCTCCGCGACGACGCCGAGCGACCCGTCCGGTGGTGCCCCGGTCCGGAGGTACGGATGATGCAGGTCCTGGACCTGACGCACTGGAACGACGCGCCCGGGCGTACCCAGGACGAGGTGGTCGACCTCCTGGTGGCCGCCCAGCACACGACCACCGTGCAGAGCGACCTGTGCCGCGCCGAGCAGGCGAGGCTCGGCGCAGCAGACGTGTCGCATCCAGCGCGGTCGGCGACGTAGACGTCAGACACCGACTGCAGCCCCGCCGCCGCGCGACAGGAGACTTGCCCATGAGCAGCGAGCCGGGCGGCTAACCCGCGGGATCGTGGTCGGCATGGACGGGTCGCCTCAGTCGCGCCAGGCCCTGCGGTGGGCAGCGCAGCTCTCACGCACCTTCGGCGCGCCGATCACGGTGGCGACGGGTTGGGAGTTCCCGACCGCCCTCGGTTACGGCGCACCCATCCCCGACTGGGATCCCGAGGACGACATGCGCCGGGTCCAGGACGACGCGATCGCGGACGTGTTCGGCGACGAGCCGCCGACCGACCTCGGTCGGGTGCTGGAGCCCGGCGGGGCCGCCCGCGTCCTGATCGAGGCGAGCGAAGGTGCCCTGATGCTCGTGGTGGGAAGCCGTGGGCACGGCGGTTTCACAGGCCTCCTGCTCGGCTCGGTGAGTGCCATGGTCGCCGAGCACGCGTCGTGTCCGGTGCTGATCGTGCACGGCGACCACCCGCCACCCGGGGTGGCGGGGTCTGCGTAGCCGGTCGGCGGTCTCAGCCGTGCTCAGTCGGCGACGTAGAACATCCGCTTGTTGACGAACTCGTCCATGCCGAGCGGGCCGAGCTCACGCCCGAAGCCGCTGCGCTTCACGCCGCCGAACGGCACCTCCGCACCCTCGCCGGCCGGGGTGTTCACGTTGGACATCCCGACCTCGAGCCGCTGGGCGACCTTCGTCGCGCGCTCGGGGTCGGTGCTGAACACCGCACCGCCGAGCCCGTACGCCGTGTCGTTGGCCAGCGCGAGGGCCTCGTCGTCGTCGGACACGGCGTACACCACGGCGACGGGACCGAACAGCTCCTCGCGGTAGGCGCGCATCTCCTTGGTGATGCCGGTGAGCACGGCCGGCGAGTAGTACGCCGCAGGACCGTCGCCCAGGACCCCGCCGGCATGCAGCGTGGCGCCCTTGCTGACGGCGTCCTGCACCTGGCCGGCGAGGTTCTCCGCGGCCGCGCGCGACGAGAGGGGCGCGAAGGTGCCCTCCTCCTCGGCCGTCGGGTCGCCGGGGCGGAGGTCCTTCGCGTGCTCGGTGAGCCGCGCGACGAAGCCGTCGAAGACGTCGTCCATGACGATCATCCGCTTGTTGGAGTTGCAGGCCTGGCCGGTGTTGCTGATCCGGGTCTCCCAGGCGGTGTCGGCTGCGGCCTTCACGTCGTCGGTGTCGAGGACGACGTACGGGTCGGAGCCGCCGAGCTCGAGCACGCACTTCTTGAGGTTCTTGCCCGCGATCGACGCGACGACCGCGCCGGCCCGCTCAGAGCCGGTCAGCGAGACCCCCGCGACGCGCGGGTCGCTGATCATCGTCTCGATCTGGTCGTGGGAGGCGAACACGTTGACGTAGGCGCCGTCCGGCACCCCTGCGTCCTTCATCAGCTGCGCGACGGCCAGGGCCGACCCGGGCACCGACTCGGCGTGCTTGAGGATGACGGTGTTGCCCAGCATCAGGTTCGGCGCCGCGAAGCGGGCGATCTGATAGAAGGGGTAGTTCCACGGCATGATGCCGAGCAGGGGACCGATCGGGAGCTTCTGCACGACGGCCTTGCCGCCGGAGAACGTCTTGATCGGCTGGTCCGCCGCAAGGGTCGGGCCCTCGGTCGCGAAGTAGCCGAAGATGTCTCCGCAGAACTCCGCCTCGCCGACGGCCTCGCTCAGCGGCTTGCCCATCTCGCGGGTGGCGATGGCGCCCAGCTCGTCCTTGCGCTCCACGAAGAGCTCGGCGATCCGGGTGACGACCTTGGCGCGGTCGTCGATCGGCACGTCCTTCCATGCGTCGTACGCCGCGCGGGAGGCGGCCAGGGCGGCCTCGATCTCGGCATCGGTCGCCGTGTCGAAGGTCTGCTCCACCTCGCCGGTCGCCGGGTTGACGATCTGGTACGTCGGGGACGACGTCTGGGTCTGGGTCATCGGACTACTCCTCGCTCGGGGCCTGCACTGACGAAACTAGTCGCTGCTCGTGCCTGCGTTCCACCGGGTGCCGCTCCGAGCTCCTCCTGCCGTACCAAGTTTTTTCCAAGGCACTGTCGCGACAGTCGTCCACAGATCTGGCGCCACCCAGAGCCGACCGGGGGAGCGAGTAGGCGCATGTCCGACATGGCAACTGCAGGGATGCCTGCCGACCTGGCGTGCCTCTCGGTGGCCGGGACCCGGATCCCGCTGCCCGTCTTCGAGGCGCTCTCGTTCACCCAGGACGAGCTGGGCGACTCTCTCGTCGACCTGAAGCTCCGCACCGGCGCGAGCCAGGTCTGCCTGCTGTCCACGTGCGAGCGCACCGAGGTGTACGCCGTGCTGCCCGGCGGGCGCGACCCCTCGGTGCTGGTCGAGGCCCTCGCCGCCAACCGACGCGTGCCCTCCGCGGTGGTCGACGAGGTGTCGACGCGGCTCACCGGCCCGGACGCAGCCCGGCATCTCCTGCGGGTGACCGCGGGCCTGGAGTCCTTCGTGCTCGGCGAGCGCGACATCACCGGTCAGGTGCGCACCTCCGCCGACGCCAGCCGGGCCGCCGGAGTGGATGGGCTCGAGCTCGAGCGTCTGCTCGGAACCGCGGTCCACACCTCGCGACTGGTGCACCGCGACACCCGGCTCGGCGAAGAGGGACGTTCGGTGGCGGCGGCCGCCGTACGGATGGCGGCGTACTCGCGAGGCGGAGACCTCCACGGCCTGCGGGTCGTGGTCGTCGGGGCCGGACACGTGGCCGCCGAGGTCGTGGCCGACGCCGGCCGGCTGGGCGCCCGGGTGACGGTGTGCAACCGGACCCGGAGCCGCGCGGAACGTCTCGCCGCGGCCGGGGCCACCGTGGTGGACCTCGGGCAGCTTCCACAGGTCCTTGCGACGGCCGACGTCGCGATCTTCGGCACCGCGTCCCCGCAGCGGCTGCTGGACGCGGAGCAGCTCCCGCCGGCAGGGGTGGACGCGGGACGCGGGTTGCTGGTGATCGACCTGTGCGTACCCCGCAACGTCGCCCCCGAGGTCGGCCGCGTGCCCGGCGTGACCCTCGTGGACCTGGCCGATCTCCGGGCGGCCGGAGCGATCGACGACGGCGCGGTGCTCCACGACCTCGCCCGGGCCGGCGAGATCGTCGAGGGCGAGCTCGCCCGCTATCTCCGCTGGGTCGCCGGGAGGTCTGCCGCCGTCTCGGTGTCGCGGCTCCGCGCCGACGTGGAGGCCTACGCCCAGAACCAGGTCGACCAGGCGACCCGCGGCGTTCCGGACGACCTGCGCCCGCTGATCGAGGAGCGGGTACGTCGCGCCGTGCACCAGCTCGCGCACGGACCCACCAAGCGTCTGCTCAAGGCCGCCGAGGAGGGCGACGACCGGCTGGTCGAGGTCCTCGCCGGCCTCTTCGCCCCACCCGCCAGACCTGCCTGACGAGGACTCACGCGCCGGTCTGCGCTGCCACTGGTGCATGATCGGGAGCATGCGTCGAGCACTCGTCCACACCGGTGTCTTCGCGCTGCTGGTGTTCGTCGGGTTCCTGCTGTTCGGCGGCTCGTCGCCTCTGCTCTCCCTGGCGAAGACGCTCGTCGTGGCAGCGGTGTTCTGTCTCTACCAGCTCTGGGTCCTGCGACGTCAGGCCCGGCGAGGAGAGGGCGTGACGTCAGATGGGTCATGAGGAGATCGACGACTACCTCGCGACGCTCGACGAGCCGAAACGCTCCACGCTCGAGGCCCTCCGCCGGTCGATCCTCGCCGTCGTCCCCGAGGCCGAGCAGTGCATCTCCTACCGCATGCCGGCGTTCCGGGTCGACGGCCAGGTGGTCGCCGGGTTCGCGGCGTTCAAGAACCACCTCAGCTACCTGCCCCACAGCGGTGACGTGCTCGCAGACCTCGGGGACGCCGTCGCCGGTTACGAGGGGACCACCGGATCCCTGCACTTCCCCCTGGACCAACCGCTCCCCGATGCTCTCGTCCGGAAGCTCGTCGAGGCGAAGATGCGGCGGCTCGGTCTGCGCTAGCGACCGGCCGGGGCGAGGACGAGGTCGAAGCTGATCCGCGACCAGCAGCCGGACACCTCGCGGCCGTCTGGCGTCGTCGTACCTGGAGGCTGGTGGTCGACGTCGACGATCAGGGACTCGCGGACACCGAAGACGCTGTCGGACTCGAGATAGGCGTCACCGCGGGGGAAGACGTGGGTGACCAGGGTCCGGTAGCCGTCGGCGACCACCATCAGGTGCAGGTGTGAGGCGCGCATCGGGGAGCGGCCGGTGGCGCGCAGCAGGCGGCCGACGGGGCCGTCGTCGGGGATCGGGTACGGCGTCGGGGTCACGGCCCAGAAGCGGTAGCGGCCGTCGGTGTCGGTATGGAGATGGCCACGCGCGGCGACCCGGTCGTCGTCGTACTGCACGTCGTAGAGCCCGTCGGCGTCGGCCTCCCAGGCCTCGACCAGGGCGCCGGCGATCGGAGTGCCGGCGGTGTCCCTGACGGTGCCCTCCACCCAGCACGGCTCACCCGACGCACCACCGGAGATGTCGTCCCCGAGGCCGACCTCGGGCGACCCCTCGACGAAGAACGGGCCGACGACGGTCGCCTCGGTGGCGTCCGCGTGGGCCTCGTTGTTGATCGTGATCGTCTGCATCGACGCGCCGAGCACGTCGGACAGGAGGATGAACTCCTGGCGCCGGTCGTCGGTGAGGTGCCCGACGTCGGTCAGGAACGCGATCGCCTGCCGCCACTCCTCCTCCGTCAGCCGCGTCTCGCGCAGGAAGGCGTGCAGGTGGCGGGTCAGCGCCTCGACCAGCTCGCGCGTGCGCGGGTCCGGGGTCGCGGCGAACGACGCCACCACGCGCTCGGCCAGCTCCGCCTCGCGTGCCTCCTGCTCGGTCGAGATCCCGCGGTCGTTGCCCATGCGGGTCACCCTGGCCACGTCCTGCCCGTCGCGCAACCGCGGGGTGCGCGTGGTCGCGCACCCGGCTCGCTCGGGTCTGCGCGGCTGCGAGAGTCTCCGAGTACGGCGTCACCGGGGAGCGGTCGCTCACCTGATCGGTGCGGTCCACCGGGTCGGGTCGTCGCCGTCGTACGCCGCTCGCAGCAGCGACTCGATCACCTCGGCCGTGACCGGCACCGGGTTGCTCGGCGGAGCCGCCTCGAGGATCGGCCCGACGGCGCGGGGGATGTCGGCTTCGGTCAGGCCGAGGTCGCGGAGCGAGCGTGGCGCGTCCGTCTCCTCACGCAGCCGCTGCAGCCCGGCCAGGGCCGATTCCGCGCCGAACGCCGCGCCCATCCGGGCATCGAGCAGCGGGACGGCCGGGCCGTTGAGGGCCAGCACGTAGGGCAGCACGACAGCGTGGGTCTCGGCATGCGGCAGGTTGAACATGCCACCGAGCACGTGGCAGATCTTGTGGTGCAGGCCGGAGCCGGCCGAGGCGAACGCGACGGCCGAGAGGTAGGCGCCGTACAGGGTCTGCTCGCGGCCCTCGAGCTCCCACGGGTCGGTGACGACGCGAGGGAGCCCGGCGGTGAGGGCGCGGATGCCCTCCAGCGCGAGGGCCCGGTCGATCGGGTCGGTGCGCGGCGCCCACATCGAGTCGACGCAGTGCGCGACGGCGTTGAGGCCCGACGCGACGCTCGTCGCGACGGGGAGGCCGAGCATCAGGCTCGCGTCGTAGACGACGGCCTCGGGCAGCACCCGCCGGTCGACGCCGGTGGTCTTGCGGCCGTCTTCGGTCAGGCCCCAGACGTCCGTGGCCTCCGAGCCTGCGTACGTCGTGGGGACGGCGACGATCGGCAGCCCGGTGGTGAGGGCGACGGCCTTGGCCAGCCCCGTCGTCGACCCGCCGCCGACGCAGACCACGACGTCGGCAGCGTGGTCGCGCGCGACCAGGCGGGCACGGTCGGCCACCTCGAGCGGCACGTGCATCACGACCTCGGTGTGGAGCACGGCCACGGTGACGCCCGCCAGGACCTGCTCGGCGCGGGCGGCGTCGGACGCGATCGCCATCACCCGCGACGCCTGGAGTCGGCGTACCTCCTCGGCGACCGCGTCGGCCGCCTCCCCCGCGGCGAAGCGCACGCGCTGCGGCAGGGTCTCGTGCGCGAAGCGCAAGGGGTCGGTCGTCACGCGGTCCATCATTGCCTCCCGACCCCGATGTGGCCCGCATCGGCCAGGGGACAGGGCGCGACCAGGGGTGGCAGAGCGCTCCCAGGAGGTCGAACCACCCCCCAGGCAGGTCGAATCGGTCTCGTTCGCGGGACCCAAATTCGTCATTCAGTCCGGGGCGAACTGGAGGTAACGTCCGTGTCGTCTGGCGCCCTTGGGGGAGGGACGACCGGACTGGGGGGGTCCGCAAAGACCGCGGCGGTGTGGTTTGCACGGCCGCGGTCGCGGACTCCGAAACCCGGGACCGGCCTTTCGCCGACGGTCTCCTGGAACCTGCGCCGCGGGCTGCTCGCCCGCTACGTCAAGCCCTTGGGAAATTCTCAGGTTCCGCGTCGATGGCCCGCGCGGGCCAGGGGATCACGGGCACGCCGAGCCGCGCGCACTCGCCCCGCCTGCCGACGCCTCGGGAGCGGACGCCGTCGTACCCCGGCATCTGCGTGGCCCGGCGGTGCCATTCACCCCGCGCGGACACTCGTTCTAAGGTCGAGACCTGGTCGGCCGCAAGGCCGGTCGAGGCAGAACCGGGGGTTAGAAAGGCCGCGGCAGTGTCGGGGGGACACGGCCGCGGTCCCCGCGATTTCGCCCGAGCCGAATGCGGCTCGTGCTTCGCCGACGACTGAACGGGCCGTTCAGGCCCGCGGGAAGACGACGATCGAGCGGCCGCCCTCGCCACGACGCATCCGCGTCGAAGGCGTCCGGGACGCCGTCGAGCGCGATCCGGTCGGTGATCGGTGCCGGCCAGGTCGAGGCGTCCGGCGCGGAGGTGGTCGACCAGGGCGGGGATGTCGCGCTCGGGGTCGCTGTTGCCGTAGATGCTGCTCGTCAGCGTCCGCGAGAAGTGGAACAGCTCCAGCGGGTTGAACGTCACCTGCTGGTCGCGCGGGCCGACGCCGACGACGACGCAGGTGCCACCACGCCGTACGGCGGTCCAGGCCGTGCGGATCGTGGTCGCCGAGCCGACGCACTCCAGAGCCTTGTCGACGCCGCGGCCTTCGGTCATCGCGCGGACCTGCTTGGCCAGCGTCGGGTCGGCGAGCAGGAAGTCGGTGGCGCCGGCGGCGCGCGCGAGGGTCTCCTTCGCCGCGGAGGTGTCGACGGCGATGATCCGCTCGGCACCGGCGAGCCGCGCCCCGGTCACGGCCGAGAGGCCGACGCCGCCGAGCCCGACGACGAGCACCGTCTCGCCGGGCTGGACCTGCGCGGCGTTCTGCGCAGCGCCGACGCCGGTGAGGATCGCGCAGCCGAGCAGCGCCGCCTCCTCGAGGGGTACGTCGTCCGGGAGCGGCACGACGGCGGTGGCCGGGCAGACCACCTCCTCGGCCATCGCCCCGAGGCCGAGGCAGGCCTCGAACGGCGTGCCGTCGGCGAGCAGCCCGCCCGGCGTACCGGTCAGACCCTCGATCGCCGAGCACAGCCACGGCTCGCCATGGGTGCAGAACCAGCAGGTGCGGCACGGCACCGCCCAGTTGAGGACGACGTGGTCACCGACCGCGACCGTGCGTCACGTCGGCGCCCACCTCGGTGACGACGCCGGCGGCCTCGTGCCCGAGGACCTGTGGGTACGACGGCGACAGGGTGCCGTTGACCATCGACAGGTCGGAGTGGCAGACGCCGACCCCGGCGACCCGCACGCGCACGTCGGCGGCGGTCAGCGGCACGGAGCTCGACGTCCATCACCGCCAGGGTGTCGGTCGCCGGTGGCGACGAGTGCGCGGGTCATCGAGCCTCTTTCCAGACGACGCGGACTCGCGATGGTAGTCGGACGGCTCGGACCGGACCGCTCACGCTCGCTCGGGCTGAGCGATGGGTCCTAGGCTCGCGCGCATGACCGTCCTCCAGATCGTGCTGGCCGCGATCTGCCTGGTGACGGCGCTCTGGCTGGTGGTGCTGATCGTGCTCGACCGGCTGCCCGGCGACCTGGCTGTACGGCGCCCTGGCGGTGATCGAGGTCGGGCTCGTCGTCCAGCTGGTGATCGGCCTGGTCCGGGTGTTCGGCGACCACGGCGACCTCAACGTGGCGGCGTACGTCGGCTACCTCGTCGGCTCCCTGCTCGTGCTGCCGATCGCGTTCGTCTGGTCGGCCGGCGAGCGCACCAGATCCGGCACCGGCGTGCTGCTCGTCGGCGTGGTCGCCGTGGCCTTCCTGTTCCTGCGGCTGCACCAGCTCTGGGCCTACCGATGAGCGACGCGCAACCTGTCCACCCGCCACGGCCTCGGCCGCGTGCTGGTCTTCGTCTACGGCCTCTTCGCCGTCGCCGCCACCGCCCGCGCCGCTCGTCCAGCTCGCGACCGACGCCTCCAAGGCGCCGGTGGCCTACGCGCTCTCGCTCTTCTCGGGCCTCGTCTACATCGTCGCCACCTGGGCCCTGGCGACGGACCGCCGGAAGGTCGCGATGGTGACGATCCTGGTCGAGCTCACCGGCGTCCTCGTGATCGGCACCCTCAGCCACCCCGCCGACCTCGACCGGGCCAGCGTCTGGTCCGACTACGGCAACGGCTACGGCTTCGTGCCGCTCGTCCTGCCCCTCGTCGGGCTCTGGTGGCTGTGGCGGCTCGGCCGCCAGGATCGCCGAGTCGTGCACCGTGACGGACCTCGGCTGTGATTTCGGTGCCTGTTTGCGCCGACTCGGCGTGATTTCGGTGCCTGTTTGCGCCGACTCGATGGTCAGCGACGGCCGCTGAACGACGCGGCGCTGTGGCTCCCGCCGGACGACGTGCGGGCCGCGCTGGCGGGCCGGCGCGAGCGGTTGCCGCCGGACTTCTGGCCCGGACTTCTGACCCGACGGCTTCTGGCCGGACGGCTTCTGGCCCGACGGCTTCTGGCCGCCGAGCCGCCACGCCCGCGTCCACGCCGGTTGCGCCCTCCGCCGCCGCCACCAGAGCGCGTCTGGGACGACGACGAAGGAGTCGTGGTGTCGAGCGACCCGGACAGGATCCGCTCGCCGGGGGCGAGCTGGGCCAGCACCGGGTGGGTGGAGCCGTTGATCCGGGTGGTCGTCGGCTTGATGCCGGCGGCGCGGGTCAGGTCGCGGACGTCGCGGACCTGCTCGCTGGTCATCAGCGTGATGACGGTGCCGGCGTTGCCGGCGCGCGCCGTACGGCCGGAGCGGTGCAGGTAGGCCTTGTGCTCGACCGGCGGGTCGGCGTGGACGACCAGCGCGACGTCGTCGACGTGGATGCCGCGGGCGGCGATGTCGGTGGCGACCAGGGCCGCGGCCTTGCCGGAGTGGAACGCCTCCATGTTGCGGGTGCGCGCACCCTGGCCGAGGTTGCCGTGCAGCTCGACGGTCGGGACGCCGCTCTTGTTGAGCTGGCGGGCCAGCGCCTTGGCGCCGTGCTTGGTGCGGGTGAAGACGATGATGCGGCCGGGCGCGCTGGCCAGGTCGACCAGGATCGGCACCCGGTGCTCGCGGTCGACGTGCAGCACGTGGTGGCTCATCGTCGAGATCGGCGACTGCGCCGAGTCGGCCTGGTGGGTGACCGGGTCGTGCAGGAACTGCTTGACCAGGGTGTCGATCGCCTTGTCGAGGGTGGCCGAGAAGAGCAGGCGCTGGCCGCCCTTCGGGGTGCGGCCGAGGATCCGGCGTACGGCGGGCAGGAAGCCGAGGTCGGCCATGTGGTCGGCCTCGTCGAGCACGGTGACCTCGACGTCGTCGAGGGTGCAGTGACCCTGGCCGATCAGGTCCTCGAGCCGGCCGGGGCAGGCGACGACGATGTCGACGCCCTTGCGGAGCGCGGTGACCTGCGGGTTCTGGCCGACGCCGCCGAAGACGGTGCGCGTGGTGAGGCCGGTGGCCTCGGCGAGCGGCGCGAGGGCCGCCTCGATCTGGCCGACCAGCTCACGGGTCGGGGCGAGGATCAGGGCGCGGGGCGCACGGCTCCGGGCGCGAGCGGCCGTCGGACAGCCGGGCGACGAGCGGGAGCAGGAAGGCGTAGGTCTTGCCGGAGCCGGTGCGGCCCCGGCCGAGCACGTCGCGGCCGGCGAGGGAGTCGGGCAGCGTCGCGGCCTGGATGGGGGTCGGGGTGTCGATGCCCTGACGGGCGAGGACGGTGGACAGGCGTGCGGGCACGCCGAGGGTTTCGAACGAGGTCAAAGGAGAGCGCTATCTGTGCGGTGCCTCACCGACAGCCGTGGTCCGAAGGTTTCGGGCGGCTACGCACGGAGCAGGCCCGAGCTTCGGGATGCTGCTACGACGTGCGGACAACTCGCGGCGAGAGTTCGACGAGCTGATGCCACCAACCTACCGGAGGTATGGCGCCGCGCCCCAATCGTGGCGCCGAGCCGGCGCGCCGTCACCTGCCAGGATGCGACCGTGAGCAGCGACGGCGAATCCGCGACCGAGACCAGGGCCGCCCTCGATCGGATCCACGAGATCGACCCGCGGATCCGGGCCGTCAACGCGGTCAACCCGCACGCGCTCGCCGAGGCCGAGTCCGCCGACCGGGAGACCGCCGCGGGCCGCAGCCGGTCACCGCTGCACGGGCGCCCGGTCCTGATCAAGGACAACATCGACACCGCCGGGCTCGCCTCGACGGCAGGGTCGCTGGCGCTGGCCGACGAGCCGCCGGCGCGCGACGCGACGCTGGTACGCCGACTCCGCGAGGCCGGGATGGTCGTGCTCGGCAAGACCAACCTGAGCGAGTGGGCCAACATCCGCGACGAGCACGCGACGTCGGGCTGGAGTGCCCACGGCGGCCTCACCCGCAACCCCTACGCCCTCAACCGCACGGCCTGGGGCTCGAGCTCGGGGAGCGGCGCGGCCATCGCGGCCCGCCTCGCACCGTTCGCGATCGGCACCGAGACCAACGGCTCGATCACCGCGCCCGCGGCCGCGTGCGGCCTGGTCGGGATGAAGCCGACGGTCGGCCGGGTGCCGACCGACGGGGTGGTCCCGATCTCCTTCAGCCAGGACGCTCCGGGGCCGATGACGCTCACCGTCGCCGAGAACGCCGCGCTGCTCGACGTACTCGCCGGGACCGACACCACCGCGGCTGCTCGAGGCCGGCGTGCGCGGCCGGCGGATCGGCGTACCCCGCGACCTGTGGGGCTACAGCCCCGCGGCCGACGCGGCCGCCGAGCGGGCGCTGGCGTTCCTGTCGGCGGCGGGCGCCGAGATCGTGGACGGCCTCGCGCTGCCCGCGCTCAAGGACATCGACGACAACCATGTGCTGAACCTGATGCTGATCGAGCTCGTGCACGGGCTGGCCGAGTACCTCACGGCGCGCGGCGCGTCGGTGCGCTCGCTGGCCGACGTCGTGGAGTTCAACCGGGCCCACGCCGACGACGAGATGCCGTGGTTCGGCCAGTCCCTCTTCGAACGGGCGCTCACCCTCGGCGGCCTCTCGTCGCCGGAGTACCTCGACGCCGTCGACGCCTGCGCGGCGGCCGGTCTGGCCGAGCTGGACCGGACCCTGGGTGAGCACGACCTCGACGCGCTGCTCGCTCCCGCCATGGCGCCGCCGAGCCCGATCGACCTCGTCAACGGCGACCACGGCTCGGGCGGCGCGTCCGACTCCAGCGCCCTGGCCGGCGCGCCGATCCTGACCGTGCCCGCTCGAGATGACGCACGGGCTGCCCGTGGCCGTCAGCGTGTGGGGAGCCCGAGGGTCGGAGTCGTCGCTCTACGCCGTCGGCCGCGCGCTCGAGCAGACCCGCGACCAGTCCACCGGCCCGCTGCCCGAGCCGACGTACCCGGACTGGGTCTGACGCTCCACCGGCGGGGCGACCTCGACGCGCGGGCGCCCGCCACGAACCGTGAGCAGCAGACCCATCCCGGCGACCACGAGGCCCGCCGCAGCGGTGACGGTCAGCGGCGCGCCGAGCACCGGCCACGCTGCGATCGCGGTCACCGCGGGGACCACGAACAACAGGCTGATGGTGGCCGTCGCGCCGCGTTGCCGGATCAACGCGAACATCAGCAGCGGCCCGCCGACACCCGTCACGATCGTCAGCCAGAGCATCGAGCCGACCGCCTGCGCACTGAGCGGCACGCTCAAGGAGCCCGTCAACGGCGCCACGACCGCCATCGGTGCGGCACCGCCCAGCACCTCGAGCGTCGCGATCGAGCCGGCGCCGGCGTCGACTCGTAGCCGCCCGTGGAGCAACGTTCCGGCCGCCAGACCCACCAGGCCGAGGAGCGTCCAGCCGAGGTCGAGCAGGTGCGGAGGCCGACCCACCCGGTCGGCCAGGGTCAGGACGACTCCTGCGAGCCCGAGCACCACGCCCTGCCACTGCCGACGGGTGAGGGTCTCCCAGCCGAGTCGCGCCGAGACGGCTGCGACCACGAGTGGTGCCGAGCAGGCCACGAGGGCCGTGGTCGAGGCCGGCACGCCGACCGACATGCCGTAGTAGAGCGCTGCGAACTGGACTCCGAAGAACAGCACGCCGACCGCGGCGACCCGGGCTACGTCGGCTCCCTGCGGCCAGCGCTCACGTCGTACGCCGGCGATCACGGCGAGCAGCGCGGCAGCGCCCAGGAACCGCCAGAGGGTGATGGTCTCGGGCGCCACCACCTCGGTGCCGAGGGCGCCCACGACGTAGCCGCTGCTCCAGACCAGGATGAAGATTCCCGGGGCGAGCACCGCAATCTGTAACGGTTTCATGCGTTACATCCTCCCCAGTCGCTCGTAACGTGTCAACCCGTTACACTGTGGCCATGACCTCAGCGTGGGACGACGTGCGGGGCGATGCGTACGGCGCGGTCTGGCCGGCCTTCCTCGCGACGCTCCGGGGGCGGCTGGGCGACCACCAGCGCGACCTGGTGCCGGACGGAGCAGCCCTGACGGAGTTCCTGGCTGCCCACGCTCTGGCTCCCGCCCGTCGCGTGACCGACGCCGACGCCGCGCGGGCACACGTGCTGCGCGAGGCCATGTGGAGCGTCACCTCGGCCGCGTACGACGGTCGCCCCTGCGCAGCAGCCGACCTGCGCCTCGTCGACGACGCGCTGCAGCACGGCGCCCCGACGCGGATCGGACGAGGCACCGGCGAGCTCCACGCTCGCCCTCCGGCCGACGTCGACGAGGCCCTGTCCCGGATCGCCGCCGAGCTCGTCTCCGACCTCACCGGGACCCGGCGTGGTCAGATCGGCTACTGCGGCGACGACACCTGCTCGGGGTTCTTCCTCGACCCCACCGGTCGGCGCCGCTGGTGCAGCAGCGAGCGCTGCGGCACCCGGATGCGGGTGCGCGCGCACCGCGCCCGAGCCGTGGGACCACCTGCCCGCACCCAGCGGGGCCGACCGGCCAGGGCCGGCAGGTAGGGTCGAGGAATGAGTGAATCTTCAACCGACCACCTCGTCGCCGTACTCCACGCCTCCCAGGAGCGACTGACCGCTGCGCTCGACGGGCTGAGCGAGGAGCAGGCCGGGACCCAGTCCTATGACGACGACTGGTCCGTGGCCCAGGTCGCCTCGCACCTCGGCTCGGGCGCCGAGCTGTTCACGCTCTTCCTCGCACGCCGGGATCAAGGGCGAGGCGGTGCCCGGGGTCGAGGCGATGCAGCCGGTCTGGGACCTGTGGAACGCCAAGGACCCGCTCAGCCAGGCCCGCGACGCCGTCGCGGTCAACGACCGCTTCCTCGAGCAGGTCGATGCCATGACCGAGGCCGAGCGTGAGACCTGGGCTGCTCGACCTGTTCGGCTCCGAACGCAGCCTCCCGGAGTTCCTGCGGATGCGGCTCTCCGAGCACGCGGTCCACACCTGGGACATCGTGGTCTCCTTCGACCCGACGGCGACGATCCCCGAGGAGGCGGCGGCGTACGTCGTCGACAACCTCGCCCCGGTCGCGGGCTGGACCGGCCAGAAGCACGACGAGCAGGTCTCGGTGGAGGTCAGGACCACCGCGCCCGAGCTCGCCTTCCACCTCGACCTCGGCCCGGGCGGGGTCGGCATCACCCCGTCGTCCGACGACACCGACGCGACCGCCGAGCTGACGCTGCCCACCGAGGCGTGGGTGCGGCTGGTCTACGGCCGGCTCGACCCCGACCACACGCCGGCGAGCGTCGAGGCGCGCGGGATCGACCTCGACCTCCTCCGCACCACGTTCCCCGGCGTCTGAGCCTCGGCTCGCCCTACAACAGCCGCTCGGCGTACCGCCGGGTCTGCGGGTCGGAGAACCAGTTCGAGTGCCGGTGGGTGGGCGGTGGCGCCGGGTCGGCGTCCTCCCACAGCACGGGCGGGTCGAGGATCCAGTGGTCGACGGCGCCGTCGTCGGGGGTGCGCGCCCAGCCGCCGATGTAGTCGGTCTCGCGGACCAGGTTGGCCCAGTGGAGGCCGTCGGGCCGCGTCATCCGCTGCTCGAAGGTCTCGAGCTGGCTGGTGCCCGAAGTACGCCGGGAAGGTGCGGCCGTAGAGCCGGCGTACCGGTGAGGCGAGGGTGAGCAGGCTGGTCCGGGCCCGGACCTCCGGCGGGAGCTGGGCGACCACGGCGGTCGCGATCGGGCAGCCCTGGCTGTAGCCGACGACGAGCACGTCGGTGTGCGCTTCGCGGTAGTGCGGCTGCGGGCCGGCGTCGAACGCCTCCGCGTGCTGCTGCGCCAGAGCCGGGTCGCCCTCCTCCGCCGTGTCGCCGACGATCCGGCGGATCCGGGTGACGACCTCGGGGATGGAGCGTTCGGCGTACGACGGCGGGCCGAGCGGGTGGCTCGCGCGCGGCCAGAAGGTGACCACGTCCCAGAGGAAGCCGACCCGCTTCCGGGCTGACGGGTCGGTCACGGCCGAACGCAGGTAGCCCAGGAACGCGACGGTGGCCAGCGTGGCCAGGTAGGCACCCAGCGTGGCGAAGCGCCGCAGGTTCTCGGTCTGCCACGGTTCGTGGGCCAGCAGGAGCATCTGGTAGCCGAGCAGGACGACGAGGGTCGGCACCGTGATGACGAGCAGCACGACGCCGGACGCGTCGGTCAGCTTGGACGTCGCGATGGTGCTCGCCACCGCCGTCGCGGCGTCCGAGTCGCGGGTGGAGCCGGTGTCGTCGCGGAAGCGGCCGGTGGCCGGCGTACAGCAGCCCGAGGTCGTGTGGCGCGTGGCCGGTGCGGATGGCGTGGGCGCGGCGCGGCCGCACCCACGCGACGATCACGAGGAGCACCGCGAGCGTCACCAGCACGGCCTCCAGGAACGCCAGGCCGCCGGAGTACGCCGTACTCGGCAGGTAGAGGCCGGTCGGCACCCGCGAGGGGACGGCGACCGTCGACAGCGTCGGCTTGGAGATCAGCTGGCTGACCGTGTTGAGCAGGCTGGCGGTGAAGATCGTGGAGACGAGGGTGGCGAAGAGCGCGATGCCCGCGGCCGCGAAGCCGTGCACCAGGACGTCGTGCTGGCGCCACGGCGCGTGCGCTGCGACCACGGCCCCGAAGGCGACGACGAGTGCGAGACCGGTGAAGAACAGGACGAGCTGGACGCGACCGTCGTAGGGCAGCGCGGTGACGCCCGCGTCGTCGATCTTCCACACGACACGGCTCAGCGTGACCACGGCCGAGAGCAGGAGCGCGGCCCGTGCGAGGTGGCAGACGGCGTCCTCGACCGCCCCCCGATCGTCGCCGAGTCGGGCCGTCGCCGTGCTTCATGTCCTGACGCGGTGGCCGGTCGGACCACGGGGCGACGGTGAGCACGGCGGCGAGAGCGAACAGTCCGAAGGCGACGCAGAGGACCGCGGTGCGCAGCGCCTCGCCGTACGTCACGCCCGGCAGCCCTTGCATGAGGAACAGCACGGCCGCGGCCGCGACCAGGTGGATGCTGCGCTGTCGCTTGACCGGGCGCGAGCCGCACCACAGGAACGGGTCGGACAGCGCCCAGCCGGGCTCGTCGGGCGCGCCGAAGCCGGAACGACGGTCCTCGTAGTCGCCCTGGGTGCGCAGGCTCAGCCACCACAGCACGCCGATGACGGCGTACACGAGGACGGAGGCGAGCGCCATCCGGGCGCCGACGTCCCAGGCCTCGTACCAGGCCAGCCAGCCCCAGAGCTGCTCGCGCCCGGCGGCCTGCCAGGCGATCAGGTCGAGGGCGATGTACGACGCGGTCGCGACCAACGCGATGGTGAGGACGAGGCCGAGGAGACGCAGCAGCGCTCGGGCGGCGTAGCGGATCGTCCGGGAGCCGTCGCGGGGCAGCGCCCAGTGGGCGAGGTTGAGGAGCCCGAACGGCAGGAGGAGCAGCCACAGAGCGGTCCACCAGGCGGTGTCGAGGTGGCCCCAGCAATAGGCCTCCTGCAGCGGGCGGCCCTTCGCCGTACCGCCGGGGAACCACGCACGGTAGAAGCCGGCGCGGGCGTCACCGGCGACCTGCAAGGTGGCGGGCGACTCGAGGTTGACCGCGGGTGGGGCGCCGCCGACCCCGTGGATGCGCAGCTCCAGGGTCTCGGCCGGCGCCGTGCCGGGCGGCTGGTAGGGCACCTCGCCGCGGGCCAGCGCCTGCCGGAGGTTGGTGAGGTCGGCGCCGCTGTAGCCGTACGTCGAGCCCAGCCCGAGCGTCAGCCCGCCGAGCGGCTCGTCCCGGTGCGGCGCCTCCCGGTGCGGTGCGCCCTCGGCCGATTGCGCGACTGCCGCTCTGTGTGTCCGTCATGGTGACCACGACTCCCCGTCCGCGGCCCGGCTCGCACCATCGACGGTGGCGAGCCGGACCTCCCCTGACACAAGGAGACGTCTTCACCCCGCCACGGACACCGGTGGACGATTCGGGGCCGGCGGCGCGAGGACCGCGACCACCCACGTGCGACCGGCCGTCGGCGCCCGGTGGGTCAGGCGGCCTCGGCCATGCGGCGGTTCTCCTGGGTCAGCCGGGCCTGGAGGGCGCGGCGTACCTTCGGGCCACCGGTGGTCATCTGGTAGAGCCGCTTGAGCTGGCCGGGCAGGTTGCGCGTCGTGGTCTGGTCGAGCCAACCGTTGGGCAGCGACAGCCGGACCACCTTGTGCCAGGCGGAGTAGACCTGCTGCGGCAACGGGCGCTCGCAGTAGTCGAGGCCGTAGCGCTCGAAGAGGTCCTTCACCTTCGGGGCGATCTCGCCGTACCGGTTGGACGGCAGGTCGGGGAACAGGTGGTGCTCGATCTGGTGGGAGAGGTTGCCGGTCATGATGTGCATCAGCTTCGAGCCGGAGATGTTGGCCGAGCCGAGCATCTGGCGCACGTACCACTCGGGCTTGGTCTCACCGTCGATCGAGCGCTTCTCGAAGGTCTGCACGCCCTCGGGGAAGTGACCGCACATGATCACCGAGTGCGACCACAGGTTGCGCACGGTGTTGGCCGTGAGGTTGGCGAGCATCGTGGTGAGGAACGACCCGGTCACCATCGACGCGGCCGGGTGGACGACGTAGTCCTTGGTCACCTGGCGACGGATCTTGGCCACCACGGCCTTGGCCTCACGCCGGAACTTGGGGTCCTTGGTCGTCCCGCGTGCGACCGCGCCGCGCAGCTCGAGGTCGTACGCCGCGATGCCGTACTCGAAGAACAGCGCGTTGAAGAAGTTCCACAGCGGCTGACCGAGGTGCATCGGCTCCCAGGGCTGGTCCTCGTCGACGCGCATGATGCCGTAGCCGAGGTCGTTGTCCTTGCCGATCACGTTGGTGAAGTTGTGGTGCAGCTCGTTGTGCGCGTGCTTCCACTGGGCTGCCGGCGTCGCGGAGTCCCACTCCCACGTGGTCGAGTGGATCTTCGGGTCGCGCATCCAGTCCCACTGGCCGTGGAGGATGTTGTGCCCGATCTCCATGTTCTCCAGGATCTTGGCGACGCTCAGGCCGGCCGTGCCGACGATCCAGGCCGGCGGGAACAGGCTGGCGAGGAGTACGACGCGGCTGCCGAGCTCGATCGAGCGCTGGGTCTTGATCACCTTGCGGATGTAGCGGGCGTCGGCCTCGCCACGGGAGTCGATGACGGACTGGCGGATGTCGTCGAGCTCCTTGGCGATCAGCTCGAGGTCTTCGGTGGTCAGGTGCGCGATCGGGTTGACCTGGCCGATTCGGGGCTTCTTCTGGATCGTGGTCATCTCGTCTCCTAGTGATCGAGGTGGCACGGCCCGGCGGCCGCGTTGATGCAGGTCTGGATGAGGACGCCGCCCCGGTCTGTCTCCCCGGGGACGGCGGTGGTGAGCGCGCCGGTGCGCAGGTCGCGGACGACCCCTTCGCGCATCGGAAGCACGCAGCTGTAGCAGATGCCCATCCGGCATCCACTCGGCATGAGGACACCGGCGTCCTCGGCCTGCTCGAGGATCGGCCGAGCGCCGTCGCACTCGACCTCCACCCCGGCCTGGTCGAACGTGACGGTCCCGCCCTCGCCGGCGACGAGGGGCGAGACCCGGAACTGCTCCACGTAGAGGGGGAGTCCCCGCTCCTCGTGGTGGGCGGCGAGGGCGTCGAGGAGCCCGCCGGGGCCGCAGGCGAACGTCGTACGGTCGTCGAGGTCGGGCACCAGTTGCTCGAGGTCGGCGAGGTCGAGGATGCCGTGCTCGTCGTCGAAGCGCTCGACCAGGCGGATGCAGCCCGCCGCGTCGAGCGCCTTGAGGTCGCGCTCGAAGATGGAGTCGGGCTCGCTGGGCGCGACGTGCACGACGGTGATGTCGTACGGCGCGCTGCGGGCGAGCCGCACCACCCCGCTGTCGGTGGACGGGGAAGAGGTTGCGCAGCATCCCGATCACCGGGGTGATGCCCGGAGCCGGCGGTGACGAACAGCAGTCGGACCTTCTCGGCGCGCGCGGCCGGGCCCTCGGGAGCAGGGAGCACGAACTCACCGGCTGCCTGCTCGAGGTGGACCAGCGTGCCGGGGCGCGAGTCGCGGACGATGTGGTTGCTGACCTTGCCGTCGGGCACCGCCTTGACCGTGATCGAGATCCGGCCGTCGGCGCGCGGGCCGTGGGTCAGGGAGTAGGCGCGCCAGTGGCGCACGCCGTCGACGTCGATGCCGACCCGGACGTACTGGCCCGGGACGTGCCCGGCCCAGTCGGCGCCCGGGCGGATCACCAGCGTGGCGGCGTCGGCGGTCTCGGGGTGGACCGACTCGATCCGTCCGCGCAGGTCGGCGCCGGCGCGCAGCGGCGCGAACAGGTCGAGGAAGTCCGCGGGCACCAGCGGGGTCGTGGCGGCCTCGGCGATCTTCCGGGCGTGAGCACGCCAGCCACGGGTCAGTTCGAGTGTCGTGCTCATGTCCACCATTCTGTCGTGCCCCCCTGGACTATTCCTGACCAGCGGGCGTGAATCGATCGCCCATTCTTTGTTCGTATGGAACAATCCTCGGCATGACCGAGCACGAAATCGGCGTCAGTGTTAGCCGGTCACGCTGGATCCCCGTCTGCTCGACCTGCTGCGCCGCCGCCTCCCCGAGGTCGCCACCCACACCATCGCCGCCGTCACCGACGAGGTGCCGTCCTACGCCGGCGCATTCGGGGGCCCGATGGGCGACACCATCGAGAACGCGGTGCAGATGGCGCTCGCGGGATTCCTCCGGCTGGCGGCGCGGGGTCGCATGACCGACGCCGGTACGCCGCTGTCCCCCGCGCTCGAGGGCGCGTACGCCCTGGGTCGCGGCGAGGCGCGCAGCGGGCGGAGCGCCGACGCCCTGCTCTCGGCCTACCGCGTGGGCGCACGCGTCGCCTGGCGCGAGCTCGCCGAGACCGCGGTCGAGGCGGGAGTGCCGGCCGACATGCTCGCGTCGTTCGCCGAGCTGGTCTTCGCCTACATCGACGAGCTGTCGGCAGCGTCCGTCGCGGGCCACGCCGACGAGCTGGAGACGACGGGTCGGGTGCGGCAGCGCTACCTCGACCGGCTGGCGCTCGGACTGCTGCGCGGCGACCCCGCCGACGCCCTGATGGCGGCCGCCGAGCGCGCCGACTGGCAGCCGCCGAAGACGCTGACCGCGGTGGTGCTGGCCAACGCCCAGGTGCGACCCGTGCTGGGGCTGCTCGATCCGCGCACCCTGTCGGCGGTCGGCGAGCCGGTCAGCCTCCCGGAGGGTGTGAGCGTGCTGCTGGTCCCCGACGCCGGGGGCCGCGCCCGAGCGCGTCTCCTGCGCACCCTGGGCCGCCGCGGGGCCGTTGCCGGCCCTTCGCGCCCCTGGCTCGTCGTGGGCGCGTCGTACGAGCGTGCGATCCGGGCCCTGAGCCTCCACACCGGCGACGCGACCTACGACACCGAGGAGCACCTGGCCGACCTGATCCTGGCCGCCGACCCCGAGGCGGTCAGCAACCTGCGCGACCGGGTGCTCGAGCCGCTCGCCCCGCTCCGGCCGGCCACTCGGCAGAAGCTCGCCGAGACCCTGCGCGCGTGGCTGCTCTACCAAGGTCGCCGCGAGGACATCGCGGCCGCGCTCTTCGTGCACCCGCAGACCGTCCGCTACCGGATGGGCCAGCTGCGCGAGCTGTACGGCGATCGGCTCGACGACCCGGCCACCATCCGTGACCTGACGCTCGCGCTCGCGTGAGCCCGCTGCTGTCGGGTCGCTGCGGCGAGCTGCTGTCAGGCCGCCTTGCGAGCAAGCTCGCGGCGGCGCTCCCTGCGGTCCTCGGCTCCGGCTTCGCCGGATCCGACGATCCTCGCTCGCTCACCATTCGCTGTGCACGACCTCGCCGTCGACGAGGGTGAGCGCGATCGGCATGGCCCGGAGGCGCGCGGCCTGCTCGGCGGTGTCGTCGGCGGGAGCGAGCGGGTCGGCATCGAGGAGCACGAGGTCGGCCCGCATCCCCGAGTGGACGCTGCGCTGACCGTCGACGCTGGCCGCGAGCGCCTCACGCACCGTCAGCGCCTGCTCGGGATGCCAGGGCGGTCGGTCGTCGGCGCTGCGGTGCACGGCCGCAGCGATGGCGAGCCACGGGTCGAGAGGCGACACGGGCGCGTCGGAGCCGAGAGCCAGCTGGACGCCGGCCTCGACCATCCAGCGGAAGGCGAAGCAACGTTCGGCCCGGTCCGGCCAGCACAGCTCGGTGAGGTCGCGGTCATCGAGCAGATGGGCGGGTTGGACGCTGGCCCTCAGGCCGAGCCGGGCCATCACCGGCAGGGCGTCGCGGCGTACCAGCTGGGCGTGCTCGATCGACCCGGACGCGCCCGTCACGTCGTAGGCCGTGAGCGCCTCGGCGAGGGCGAGGTCGCCGATCGCGTGGGTCGCGACCTCCAGCCCGTTCGCGTGGGCCAGATCGAGGAGCGCGGCGAGCTCCTCGGTGCTCTGGTTGGGTGCCCCGGCGCCGGACCCGTCGGCGTACTCCTCGCAGCACCAGGCCGTCCGGGTGTTGAGGGACCCGTCGGAGATGATCTTGAGCGGCCCCATCGTGATGATCCCCGGGGATCCGGGGAGGGCGTCGCCGGTGCGGAGACCGGCGGCGATCACGTCGTCCAGCCCGTCGGCGTACGTCGCGACGCGCACGCGCACCGGTGAGTCCCGTGCCTCCCAGTCCGCAGGGGTCTGCCCGCGCTCGAGGTCGACGAGGCCGGTGATCCCGAGAGCGGCCGCCTGGTCGAGGGTGCGGCGGTAGGCCTCGGGCGACACGTCCGGCTCGAGGACCGTGTCGATCCGCGTGTACGCCTCGTACCACTCGTTCTCGGCCACGACGCCCGCGCGGTCGGGCAGGCCGAGCGCGGAGAGCGCGCGGGAGTTGAGCCAGGCGTGGTGGGCGTCTCCGGCGATCAGGACGACCGGAACCTCGGGCGCGACGGCGTCGAGGGCGGCGACCGTCGGCTGCTCGGCCCAGAGCCCGGTCCGGTGGCCGCGGGCCACCAGCGGGCCCGGATGGCTGCCGAGCCAGTCGCCGACCCGCGCCAGCGCGTCGGCCGGTGAGATCGTGCCGGCCAGGTCGAGCCGGTCGCGGCGCGCGGTCCACTGGGCGAGGTGGACGTGGGCGTCCCACAGCCCCGGGATCGCCCAGCGCCCCTGCGCGTCGTACTCCTCGATGCCGGCCGGATGGTCCAGCCCGTGTCCGACCTCGCGGACCGTCCCCTGCTCGATGAACACGTCGACCGGACCGACCCACCCGCGCCCCCGCCCGAGCTCGACCACCCGGACGTTGCGCAGGACGAAGTCGGCCACGGGCACACGCTAGTGCCGGTCTCGACTCCGCTCGACCAACGACGCGGTCGGTGCCGTCACAGGTGGCGGCGGGACTGGACGATCCGGAAGCGGGAGGCGACGTAGGCGCCGTCGGTGTACGACGCGTTGGCCGCCGGGTTGGCGCCGGTGCCGTGGAAGTCGGAGTAGGCCGCGGACTGGTTCACGAAGACGCTGCCGAGGAGGTTCTCGCTGAGCGCGACCCCGGCGTCGAGAGCCGCGTCACGCATCTGCTCGATCACGGCGTCGGAGGTCGAGTACACCGATGCGGTCATCGCACCGTGCGCCTGCACGGTGTCGCGGAAGAGGGTGATGGACTCGTCCGTGCCGGAGGTCGAGATCAGGTAGGCGACCGGGCCGAAGCACTCCGCCTCGTAGACGTGCCCGTCGCCGGCGGTCAGCCCGACCAGAGTCGGCGTCCGCACGGTGGCGTCGGGGTAGGCGGGGTGGGTGACCGCACGCGAGGCGACGTACACCTCGCCCTGCGACCCGGCTTCGTGCAGTCGCGTGAGGACGCCGTCGTTGACGACGCCGCCGAGCAGCTCCACGGCTCGGGCGTCGTCACCGAGCAGCTTCTCGAACGCCGCGCCGATCCCGGCCGCGACCTCGGCCGGGGTCTTCACGCCCTCGTCCGTCGAGATCCCCGAGGCCGGCAGGTAGACGTTCTGCGGCGCGGTGCACATCTGGCCGGTGTAGAGCGCGAAGGAGAACGCCAGGTTGAAGCACATGGCCTTGAAGTCCGACGTCGAGTCGACGACCACGGTGTTGACGCCGGCCTTCTCGGTGAAGACCGTCGCCTGCGACGCGTTCTTCTCCAACCAGTCGCCGAACGCGTTGCCGCCGGTGAAGTCGATCAGCTTCACCTCGGGCCGCAGCGCGAGTGACGAGGCCAGCTTGTTGGCGGGCTCCTCCGCGGCGAGCGTGACGAGGTGGGGGTCGAAGCCGGCCTCGGCCAGCACCTCCTGGCACACCTGCACCGTGATCGCGAGCGGCAGCACCGCCGACGGGTGCGGCTTGACCACCACGGAGTTGCCGGTGACCAGCGACGCGAAGAGCCCGGGCCAGGAGTTCCAGGTCGGGAAGGTGTTGCAGCCGATCACCAGCGCGACGCCGCGCGGCACGACGGTGAAGGTCTTCTCCATCTTCAGGGGCACCTTGCCGGGCTTCTCCCAGACCGCCGTCCGCGGCGTGCGGCTCATCTCCACCCAGGCGTAGGCGATCGCCTCGAGGGCCCGGTCGAGCGCGTGTGCGCCGCCGGCCTGGAACGCCATCACGAAGGCCTGGCCGCTGGTGTGCTGCACGGCGTTGGCCAGCTCGAAGACCCGCGCATGGAGCCGGTCGAGGATCTCGATGCAGACTCCGGTGCGCACCTCGGGCCCGGCGTCGCGCCACGCCTTCATGCCCGCCTGAGCCGCGCTCAGCAGCACGTCGACGTCGGTGACGTGGGGGTAGGAGACGCCGAGGTCGAAGCCGTACGGCGACCGCTCGGTCGCCACGACGTCCTCGCCGCTGCCCGGGGTGTCGACCGGAAAGGTCGTGCCCTGCCAGGCCTCGAACGCCGCCTTCCCCTCGGCGGCCGCGGACTCGCCGTACACCCGTGGCGACGGCGACTCGTCGAACGCGGAGTAGTACTCCCGCGAGGCGCAGGCGGCGACCGCCGCGTCGAGCCGTTCGCGGTGCTTGTCGAAGTAGGCCGTGGTCATCCCGCCACGATGCCGCCTGTGACAGCAGTACGCAAACGCGCGGGTGAAGCGTTACATCCGGCGCGGTTTCGGAGCGGCAACCGGGCGGTGGATACGGTGTGCCGCATGAGTGTGCGGGGGCTCGTGGTCGCGCTGTTGTGCGGCCTGCTCGGGCTGGCTGGAGGCGCCGCGGTCGCGTACGCCGTCAGCCCGCACACGACGGAGCTGAAGTCCGCGGCGACCCCCGTCCCGGCCTCGTCGCCGAGCGTGCCGATCAGGGTCCCGCCGACCAGGACCTACGCGCCCGACATCAGCTACCCCGCGCTCCAGCCCGGACTGGCGGTGCCGGCCGTCCACTCGATCGGGAACGACGTCGCCTCGTGGACCTACCACGTGCCGTTCGGGTGGACGGCGTACGGCGTCTGCTCCGCCCAGCCCTGCAAGATCCCGACGGACTCCGTCGTCCCGCCGAAGCAGATCGACAAGCAGGCCCAGCTGCGCTTCCGGCCCGCCGGAGAACCGATCGACGGCGGCTACAGCCTCCGCGTGAAGATCCTGGACAACGCCGACCTGAACCCGGCACAGATGGTCGCGACCAAGGTCGTCGGGTTCCGGCAGGCGTTCTCCAAGCTCAACTTCTCGGTCCTGCAACGCACCCCGAGCGCCGTCTACTTCACCTTCACCGACAGCGGGAAGCACCTGCGCTACAACTTCTTCCAGTGGTTCGCGGTGCCCGAACCACGCGAACGCGACCCTGGAGATGTCGGTCTCCGGACGCGCCGCCGACCAGGACGGCCTCGAGGCGCTCTTCCTCAGGTTCGCCGACAACCTGACCGGGACCCAGCCACCTCAGAACAAGTTGTGAGTGGTGACCGACGCGAGCACGTCTCGCGCGGTCGCCTCGTCGTCGCTGCGCACCTGGATCCAGAGCAGCTCGTCGGTGGTGACCTGGACGACCCGCTCGATCACCACTCCCGGGCAGCGGGTCGACGTGACCGTGCGGGCCGGGTCGTTGCCGATCGAGTTCGTCACCAGCTTCCCGACGCTCTTGCAGCCGGCGTGCTGCGGCAGCGTGGGCGGCAGCTTCCGCTCGGGCATCAGTCCGACGAACACACCCTGCCCGTTGCTGGTCCAGTCGCGGCCGTCGCCGATCGAGAGGGCCGGGTAGTTCGTCGAGCTGTCGGGCGGCACCCATCCGGACGTCGACACGTCGCGGTTCCAGGTGCTCGGCACGGTGACCGACAGGGCCCCTTGCTGGTCGGTGTGCGTGACGTCGGCATGCAGGCGCTGCCACGCCACGAAACCCGCGGCGCCACCGGCCACGAGCAGCACGAGGGCGAGCGCGGCCACCGGCCAGCGCCGGCGGCGTTTCGGTGGGACCGGGGCCTGGAGATCCTCCCGTGGGGGCACGAGTGAGGGGCGGTTCCCGGGTTGGGTGAGCTCGGGGTCGACCGGTAGCCAGCGCGCGGGCAGCTCACCCGTCGCGCCCTGGCCGAGAGCCGTCCGCAACGCCTCGACGTAGGAGCGGACGCCGGGGAAGCGGTCGTCGCGGTCCACCGCGAGCCCCCGGCGTACGACGTCCTCGACGGCGGGCGGGAACGGTCGTTCCGGCGTCGACATCGGCGCGGGCGGACCGGGGTTGGCGGCCGCGGAGAGGGTGCCATGGGCGTACGGCGGGCGCCCGGTGAGCAGCAGGTAGGACAGGGCAGCCAGGGAGAACTGGTCGGCACGCGCGTCGAGGTGCTCGCCCTGAGCCTGCTCCGGGGCGACGAACGACGGCGTGCCCGCGATCATCGTCAGCCGCGACGAGACGTCGAGCGCCTTGCCGAGCCCGAGGTCGCCGACCATGGCGCGCACGAGCATGCCGTCGTGCTCGGGGTCGACGGTCCGGAAGAGCACGTTGGCCGGCTTGATGTCGCGATGGAGCACGCCGCGCTGGTGGAGCGCCGCGAGGCCCTCGCCGACCTGTCGGATCACCTCGGTGGCCTGGGCGACGTTCAGCCCGTCGCCCTCCAGGCGGTCGGCGAGCGTGCCCTGGTCGGCGTACGACATCACGAGGTAGGGCCGGTCGTCCTCCAGCGACCCCGCGTCGTACACCGAGACCACGTAGGGCGACTCGACCTTGCGGAGGTAGCGGCCCTCCTCGAGGAAGCGCTGCCGGACGTGGCCGTCCTCGGTCCAGTTCTCCGCCAGCACCTTGATGGCAACCGGAGAGTCCAGCTGCTCGTCATAAGCAAGCCAGACGGTGGCGAAACCGCCTGACCCGATACGCCGGCGCACGGCGTAACGACCGAGGCGGGCAGGCATGGACACCCTCGGCATTATGGTGCAGAGACAACCCGCTCCCGCACCGGGAGAGCGGCACGGGGAGGCAGAGAACACCCATGACGGCCACGGAGCTGACGCCGGACGATGTCGACGAGCTCGCGCGCCGTGCCCAGGACGGCGACCGCGACGCCCTCGAGCAGCTGCTGACGGCGGTGCGGCCGCGCTGCCTCAACGTGTGCCGGGGGGTGCTGCCCTACACACCCGACGCGGAGGACGCCTGCCAGGAGGCGTTGATCAACATCGCCAACAAGATCGGTTCCTGGCATCGCAACGGGCGCTTCACGACGTGGATGCACGTGGTGGCCGTCAACAGCGCCCGCACGACGTACCGCCGGATGAAGAACCAGGCGATCTCCAGCGACGTCCTACCGCTCGAGAAGCCCGACCCGCGCACCACCAGCGTCATCGCCGGCACCCGTCTCGACCTGCTCGACGCGATGGAGGAGATCGAGCGCGACCACCCGCAGCTCGTCGAGCCCCTGATCCTGCGGGACGTCTACGGCTTGTCGTACGACGACATCGCCCAGCTGATCGGGATCCCGCTCGGCACCGTGAAGGCCCAGATCCACCACGGCAGGAAGCTGGCCCGGCCGCTGCTGCGCGGGAGCGACTGACCGTGCGAGGGGTGCTGCCCGCGCTCGCCGCATCGCTGGCACTGCTCGTCTCCGGCTGCGGGGCCGGCTCGTCCCACACCCCGGCGGCGCCCGCGGTCACCGGCGAGGCCGCGCGCGCCGACACCACGGCGTACGACGCAGCGGTGAGCCGGCCGCAGGAGGACAGCGTCTACCCCGACGTCGGCGACCCCGGCGTCGACGCCTTGCACTACGACCTCCATCTGTCGTGGGAGCCGCGGACCGAGACCCTGACCGCGACCGAGACGCTCGTCCTGCGTGCCACGCGCACGGCCGGTCACCTCCAGCTCGACCTCGCCCACCAGCTCGCCGTCGGGCACGTGTGGCTCGACGGCCGCCGCGTGTCGTTCACCCATCCGGGCAAGGACCTCGTCGTCCAGACGCCGGTCTCCCGCGGCGACCGGCACGTCCTGCAGCTGACCTACTCCGGCACCCCGGAGCCCGTCGTCGCGCCCACCGACCGCGGCGACTTCGAGACCACCGGCTGGACGACCACCGACGACGGCAGCGTGTGGACGATGCAGGAGCCCTACGGCGCCTACTCGTGGTACGCCGTCAACGACCACCCGTCCGACAAGGCGTTCTACGACCTCACCATCGACGCGCCGAAGTCGATGGTGGGCGTGGCCAACGGTCGGCTGGAGTCGCGGAGGACGGTCGGCGACCGCACGGTCACCCACTGGAACCTCCCCGAGCCGGCGGCGTCGTACCTGATCACGATCGCGATCGGCCACTACACGGAGACCACGGACACCGGGCCGCACGGCCTCCCGATCAGCTACTGGACACCGAGTGACCGCCCCGGCCTGATCAGGGGCCTTCGCTACACCCCACAGGCCATCGCCTACCTCGAGGCCAAGGTCGGGCGCTACCCCTTCCCGACCCTGGGGGTCCTGGTCGTCCCGTCGAACAGCGCCATGGAGACCCAGTCGATGGTCACGCTCGGGATGCAGAGCTACAGCCTGTCGCGCGACGTGCTCGTCCACGAGCTCGCGCACCAGTGGTACGGCGACGAGGTCACCCCCGACGACTGGAGCGATCTCTGGATGAACGAGGGCATGGCGACGTATCTCGCCGAGGCGAACTGGACCGCCGACCACCGGCCCGGGCAGCGGACGTCGATCCTGCGGGACTGGAACAGGATCGCGCCAGGCCTGCGCAGCCGGTACGGACCGCCGGCCGACTATGCGCCGGCGTCGTTCGCGGAGGGCAACGCCTACTACATCCCGGGCCTGATGTGGGACACGATCCGGCAGCGCCTCGGTGACCCGACGTTCTGGCGACTTGCTGCCCGGTGGCCGCGCAGCCACCGCTTCACCAGCCAGGACCGCGACAGCCTCGCCGCCTGGTGGAGCAGGCAGTCGGGTCAGGACCTCCGGCCCCTGATCCACCGGTGGCTGCTCGCCCAGCGCGAGCCGACCTGGCACCCCCGCTGACCTCCCGCGCCGACCTTCGGCGCCGGGCGCCGTGCCTTGTTGCCGTTCAGGGGCCCGCGACCCAGGCGGTGCGGGACCGGGTGCGTCAGAAGAGCAGGGCGCTGGCGGGGTCCTCGAGGATGCCGGCGACGTCGGCCAGGAAGCGCGAGCCCTTCTCGCCGTCGATGTGGCGGTGGTCGAAGCTGAGCGCGAGCGTCGTCACCTGGCGGACGACGATCTCGTCGCCGTCGTCGGTGGAGACCACCCAGGGCTGCTTCTTGATCGCGCCGAAGGCGAGGATCGCGGACTCCCCGGGGTTGATGATCGGCGTACCGCTGTCGACACCGAACACGCCGACGTTGGTGATCGTGAACGTGCCGCCGCTCATCTCGGCCGGCTGGGTCTTCCCCTCGCGGGCGGTCGCGGTGAGCGCGTTGAACGCAGCGGCGAGGTCGTGGAGCGAGAGCTGCTCGGCGTCCTTGACGTTGGGTACGACGAGCCCGCGCGGGGTCGCGGCAGCGATGCCGAGGTTGACGTAGCTCTTGTAGACGACCTCTTGGGCGGCGTCGTCCCACCAGGAGTTGATCTCCGGGGTGCGCCGCATCGCGAGCATCACGGCGCGCGCGAGCACCAGCAGGGGCGAGACCTTCACGTCACCGAACTCGCGGCGACTCTTGAGCCGGTCGACGAACTCCATGGTGCGGGTGACGTCGAGGGTCACCCACTCGGTCACGTGAGGGATCGAGAAGGCCGAGCCGACCATGGCCTGGCCCATCATCTTGCGGACGCCCTTGATCGGCTCGCGCGTCTCGCGCTCACCTGCTGGGCGCGCGAAGCCGAGACCACCGGTGACACCGGTCTCGACAGGCTCGACCGACGAGACGGCGTCCTGCACGTCTTCCCGAGTGACCGCGCCGTTCGGGCCGGTGCCCGCGAGGGCGCTGAGCTCGACGCCGAGGTCCTTGGCCAGCTTGCGCACGGGCGGCTTGGCGAGGGTGCGCTCCGCGGCCGGCGAGGCAGGCGCGGAGGTCGCGGGCACGGCCGGCTCGTCGGGCACCTCGACCACGTCGGGGGACGCGACACCGGGCTCGAACGAGCCCTGGAGCTGCTGCTGGGTGACGGCAGCAGCGGCCGAGGACGGGACGGCCGCGTGGCGGGCCCGGCGTACGGCGCTCCGGTCGGCCTTGTTGCGGCCGACCAGGGACTCCCCCTCGCCGCCACCGCTCGCGGCCGGGTTGGACAGGTCGATCTCGACCTCCTGGGCAGCCTCGGCGGCCCCGGCCTTCTCGGCCATCCCGAGGTAGGGGTCGGACTCCGTCTGCTCCGTGGTCTCGACCGGCTCGACCGACGGGAAGGCTCGACCGACGGGGAGGCGGTGTCACCGATCGCGATGATCGGGGTGCCGACCGGGACCATCTCACCCTCGGGCACCATCAGCTTCTGCACCACCCCGGCGAACGGCGACGGCAGCTCGACCAGCGACTTGGCGGTCTCGATCTCCACCAGGATGTCGTTGATGCCGACGGTGTCGCCCTCCTTGACCTTCCAGGTCACGATCTCGGCCTCGGTGAGGCCCTCCCCGACGTCGGGCAGCTTGAACTCGGCCATGGGGGATCTCCTCAGAAGTCGAGCGTGCGGTCGACGGCGTCGAGCACGCGGTCGAGGTCCGGGAGGTAGTCCTCCTCGATCCGCGACGCGGGGTACGGCGTGTCGAAGGCTCCCACACGGAGCACCGGCGCCTCGAGGGAGTAGAAGCACTCCTCGGTGACCCGGGCGGCCACCTCGGCGCCCAGGCCGAGGTTGACGTGGGCCTCGTGGGTGATCACCGCGCGACCCGTGCGACGTACGGAGTCGTAGACCGGCTGCAGGTCCAGGGGCGACAGGGTGCGCAGGTCGATCACCTCGAGCGACCTTCCCTCACCCGCCGCGGCCTCCGCCGCCTTGAGCGCCGTCTTCACGGTCGGGCCGTAGGCGAGCACGGTGACATCGCTGCCCTGCTTGACGATCCGCGAGCTGAACAGCGGGTCGGGCGTCGCGGTCTCGTCGAGCTCGGCCTTGTCGGCGTGGTACTGCCGCTTCGGCTCGAGGAAGATGACCGGGTCGGGCGCGGCGATGGCCTGCTGGATCATCCAGTAGCCGTCGACCGGGTTGGAGCAGGCGACGACCTTGAGGCCGGGCGTGTGCGCGAACTGCGCCTCGGGCGACTCGCTGTGGTGCTCGACCGCGCCGATGCCGCCGCCGAACGGGATCCGGATGACCATCGGGATCGGCGTCTTGCCCTGCGAGCGGTAGCACATCTTGGCGACCTGGCAGACGATCTGGTCGTACGCCGGGTAGACGAAGCCGTCGAACTGGATCTCGACGACGGGCTTGTAGCCGCGCAGCGCCATCCCGACCGCCGTACCGACGATGCCGGACTCGGCCAGGGGGCTGTCGATGACACGGTCCTCGCCGAAGTCCTTCTGCAGGCCGTCGGTGATCCGGAAGACGCCGCCGAGCTTGCCGACGTCCTCACCCATGAGGAGGACCTTGGGGTCGTCCTCCATCGCCTTGCGCAGACCCATGTTGAGAGCCTTCGCCAGGGTCACCTTGGGCTTGGTCTGAGTGGTGTCGCTCATCGGTGGGCCCCCTCGAAGCTCTCGAGGTACGCCGCGAAGCCCTCGCGCTCGACGCGCAGCTCCTCGGTCTCCTCGGCGAAGACGTGGTCGAACATGCTCATCGGCTGGGGATCGGGCATCGCCTTGCATCCCTCGCGCAGCCGGTGGCCGAGGTCGTCGGCCTCCGCGATCACGGCGTCGAAGAAGTCCTGGTCAGCCAGTCCGTTGCGCTTGAGGTAGACCTCGACACGCGCGATCGGGTCCTTGAGCTTCCAGCGCTCGACGTCGTCGGACAGCCGGTAGCGGGTCGGGTCGTCCGTCGTGGTGTGGGCGCCCATCCGGTAGGTGTAGGCCTCGACCAGGGTCGGACCCTGGCCCTCGCGGGCACGCTGCAGGGCGGCCTGGGTGACGGCGTACGTCGCGAGGACGTCGTTGCCGTCGACGCGGATGCCGGGGAAGCCGAAGCCGAGAGCCCTTTGGTAGAGCGGGATCCGCGTCTGGCGCTCGATCGGCTCCGAGATCGCCCACTGGTTGTTCTGGCAGAAGAACACGACCGGGGCGTTGTACGACGCGGCGAAGATGAACGACTCGTTGACGTCGCCCTGGCTCGAGGCGCCGTCGCCGAAGTGGGCGATCACGGCCGCGTCGCGGTCGGGGTCACCGGTGCCGACGACGCCGTCGCGCTGCATGCCCATGGCGTAGCCGGTGGCGTGGAGGGTCTGGGCGCCGATCACGATCGTGTAGAGACCGAAGTTGTTCTCGCGCGGGTCCCAGCCACCCTGGTCCACCCCGCGGAAAAGGCCGAGCAGGAGCAGTGGGTCGACGCCCTTGCAGTAGGCGACGCCGTGCTCGCGGTAGGTCGGGAAGACGTAGTCCTGCGGGCGGAGCGCGCGGCCGGCGCCGATCTGTGCGGCCTCCTGGCCGAGCAGCTGCGCCCAGATGCCCAGCTCGCCGTGACGCTGGAGCGCCGTCGCCTCGACGTCGATGCGCCGGGTGAGGGTCATGTCGCGGAAGAAGCCGCGCACCTGCTCGGCGAGCTCGTCCTTGCTGAGGCCGTCTCCGAAGGAGAAGTCGGGGTGCTCGACGCGCTCACCCTCGGGGGTCAGCAGCTGGACGAGCTCGGGGCCGCCGTCCTGATGCGCGGGTCCGAAGACCTCCGCGAGATCGGGGCCGAAGCCTGCTTGGGTCACGGGTGCTCCTCTGGTTCAGGGGCTCGCGGGGTCACCGCTCGGCCTACTGCTCGAAACGGCGTACGACGCGGGGGTGGTGCGGCGTACGCCGAGGTGTGACTGGGACCACATTCCTGTGACCCCCAACTTACCGGGCAGAGCGCAAACCGAGCGAATCAGCCAGCCGCTCACGGGGGTCAGCGCCCGACGGCCACGGCGTCCACCTCGGTCCAGCCCCAGTAGTCGTCGACAGCCACGCGGATGGTCCCCGAGTGGCGGCGCGGCAGGTCCACCGCATACCAGGAGAAGCCGTGAAAGTCGTTGCTGCAGCCGAGGCTCAGGACGCGCTCCCCACCCCACCACACGTGCGGACAGCCGGCCCCCCGGGCACGGACCCACAGGATCCGCCCGGAGAGATGGGTGTGCGACAGGGAGTGCCGCCCGTGGGTCAGCAGCGTGGCCGTGCCACCCAGGGCGCCGGCGACGCGGCGCGAGGCGGCGCGGTGGTGGTTCCACGTGGCGTCGTCGTACGGCTCGGTCGCACAGCGCTTGTCCCCCCGGGTGCTCACGCGGCCGACGGCGTCGTGGGCCCGGGCACGGAAGCAGATCTCCGCACCCGGTGCCAGCGACGTCGTGACGTGGTGGGTGGTCAGTCCCTTCCAGCTCCGCGGCCCGATCCACGACCCGAAGGACTGGCCCGGAGCGGCGACGCGGCGCTCGACGTCGTAGGACGTCACCGCGGTGTCGTCGCCAGCGTGGAAGCGTCCGGTGACGTCGACCCGACCCACGGACCGGAGGACGCGCAAGAGCCCGTTCGTGTCGTCGACGGCATCAGACATCACCGGTCGGTATCCGTCCACCCGGGTGCACCGAGGTGTCGACCACGGCGAGCGGTTGCCGACACGATCGATGGCGCGCACCCGGAAGCAGGCCTGGGCCTGGTTCGGCTCGCGGTACACCGCACTGGTCGCGAACGTGCTCTGCGCTCCCGCCAGCGGCTGCCAACCGGGTGCGCCATCGGTCGGGACGGAGTCCTTCACCTGCACGACGTACGACGGCGCTGCGGCCCCGTCGTCCTGACCCGACCAGGTGAAGGAGATCGGGGTGTCGAAGTCGGAACGCCGGACCACCCCGGGCGATCCTCCTGTCGAGGTGATCGTGGGTGCCGTCGTGTCGGTGGCTGTCGACGGTGGCGCCCCCAGCTCCTGCAAGGTCGCGACACGCACCCCGTGGAGGTCGTCCAGGTAGGCGATCCTCGGGGTTCCGGAGGTCGTGCCGGACAGGTCGGCCGGCCCTGCACGGAGCCAACCGCGGCCCGGGTACCACTGCCAGCCCCGGGCCAGGAACGGAGCGAAGTCCTGCTCGGTCAGCGACGTCGTGAGATCCAGGGCCCGCACGACCCCGGTGCCCCCCGCGTAGAGGAACCCGTTGCCCAGCATGCTGGGTCGACCCGTCACCTCGAACGGACGAGCTGAGCCCGTCAGGTCGACGAGCACGGAGCGGGTGGTGTCACCGTCGATGCAGCGGACCTCTGCGTACGCCGGCGCGATCGGCGGGTCTCCGACGACCTCGAGGACCGTCGCATCCACACATGAGTCGCCCAACCGGAGCGACCGCTTGGCACCGGTTGCCGTGTCGAAGCCGGAGAGCGAGCCTCGCGACGCGGTCCACACCCAGGTGCCGTCCAGGGCCGGCGGCAACGACGTGGAGTCGAGGACACCTCCGGCAGGGCCGGCTTTCGCGTCGTAGACGTCGTACACGTAGAGGCCAAGCTCGGCCACGTAGCGCTTGACGGCGACCAGGGCGCCACCATGCCCGACATTGACCACGGTGTTGAGGCACCCGGGCGCCATCCAGTCCGTCGTTGCCGTGACGACGCGCGGGCAGGAGGTGGTCGCGCTGTACTGCACGACAACGCCGTCGTCGACCGCCAGCACGTTGTCGACCGGCTCCCCCGTGCTCGGGACATGGAGCTGCTGCCACGATCCGGACCCGTCGTCCGGAGCCACGTACAAGGTCGTCGTGGCCGACGTGGTTCCCCAGAGCGCGTAGACGACGCCGTCCCCCATGCTGACCTGGAACGCCGTCATCCCGGCTGGACCAGCCGGCAGCGCGACGCCCTGCTGCGGATCGGCGCGGGCGGCAGGTGCGACGACCACAAGGGGCGCCGAGACGGCGAGAACCGACGTGACAATGGCCAGAACGGCGCGGCGGCGCAGGTGCATGGGTCTCCCCGGACTCGGACCCGCGCGCGGGTCGCTGCCGAACGCGAGGAGTCTGGCAGGCGCACGCGCACGCCGCCAGGGACCTGGGTATCGTCCGTCCAGTCTTTGCCCATCCACACCTCGGGGTCGGTCATCTGCATGAGCATTCGAACAGGTACGACGGTCACCTGGCGCTGGGGCGCCGGGACGGCGGAGGGTCGGGTCACCGCCATCCATCCCCGGCCGGTGATCCGCCGGATCAAGGGCGTGCGAGTCAAGCGGCTCGGCACGCCGGAGGACCCGGCGTACGAGATCGAGCAGGCCGACGGAACGCAGGTGCTGAGGCTGCGCAGCGAGCTCGAACCGATGCGCTGAGCCGGTCAGGGCGCGGTGACGAGCCGGCGCAGGTGCTCGATCAACAGCCGTGACTGGGTGGCCGAGAGCGGGGAGAAGCGCGTCGCGACGATGTCCTCCGCGATCGGTACCGCGTCGGCCAGACGCGCGTCGGCGGACGGAAGCAGCTCGATCACCTGCGACCGCCGATCGGTTTCCAGCCGACGGCGCGTGACCAGCTGCCGCTGCTCGAGCTCGTCGATGAGCTGCACCATGTGCGCGCCACTGACCGCGAACAGGCGGGCCAGCTCGGACTGCGAGATCGGACCGGTCTCCTCCAGAGCCGTCAGGATGCCGACGTGGGCGGGCTCGATCCCCACGGGCTCCAGGGCCTCCTGGAAGTCGCGGTGCATCCGGAAGTGGAGCCGCGTGATCAGGAAGGCGATGCTCTTGCGAAGCGGCTCGGGGGTGTCCGGCGCCAGCTCGGGCTCGACCACGCGGAGCAGCAGGCCGCGCAGGTCCTCCCGCTCGCCCTGGGAGAAGCCTGAGGTGATCGAGTCCTCCAGCTCCTCGGCGTACCGACGCCACGTGCGCGCCGCGGCCGTCCCCTCCGAGGTCCGGGTCAGGGAGTAGGACCGACGGTCGTCGGGGTTTCGCACCCGGTCGACAAGTCCCCGTGAGGCGAGATCGGCGGCCACCCTCATCATCGTGGTGCTGCTGACCGAGACCATCTGCGCGAGAGCCCGCTGCGAACGCGGACCGCCGCTTGCCAGTGCGAGGAGGACGGCGTACGCATGGATGTCGACGTTGTCGGGGAGCACGGCCTCGAGGGCGACCACCACCTGCGACCTCGCTCGCCAGACCAGGTAGCCCGGGAGCTCCGCCAGGGCGGGGAGCAGGGTCCGCGTCTCGGCACCACCGGCATCGATGTTCATCACCCGCTCAATCGTTAGGTACTTGACGATTCATGATCCAGGCGTATCGTACCGCAGGTAATCGTTAACTCGGTGATGATCGAGACGGAGGACCCATGAGTCAGCCAGCCGCCAGCGCGCCGGCGGGACGCGACCCCAAGTGGTGGACCCTGACGGCGGTCTGCACCGGGGTGTTCATGCTCCTGCTGGACATCACGATCGTGAACGTCGCTCTCCCGGACATCCAGGCCCAGCTCGACGCCTCGCTGTCGGATCTGCAGTGGGTCATCGACGCGTACGCCCTCAGCCTCGCCGCCCTCCTGCTCACCGCGGGGTCGCTCGCGGACCTGTACGGGCGCCGCCGCCTGTTTGTGATCGGCCTGATCATCTTCACCCTGGGCTCGATCGCCTGCGGGGGCGCCCAGGACATCCTCTTCCTGCAGATCTCCCGCGCGTTCCAGGGCATCGGCGGTGCCGCGATGTTCGCCACCGCTCTGGCGCTCCTTGCCAACTCCTTCCACGGCAAGGACCGCGGCACGGCGTTCGGCGTCTTCGGTGCGACGACCGGCGTCGCGGTCGCCATCGGCCCCGTCCTCGGCGGGATCCTCACCAGTGGACTGTCCTGGCGGTGGATCTTCTTCGTGAACATCCCGATCTGTCTCGTGGCGCTCGCCGTCACGCTGACGCGGGTCGTCGAGTCCAAGGACCCCGATGCCGGGCGTCCTGACTGGTTCGGCTTCGTCAGCTTCTCCTTGGCCCTGGGCGCCCTCGTCTACGGACTGATCGAGGCCGGCCAGAGGGGCTGGAGCGACCAGAGGGTGGTGGCGTCGCTGGTGGCGTCGGCAGTCCTGCTCGTGATCTTCGTGGTCAGCCAGGTGGTCCAGACCAAGCCGATGTTCGACCTGTCGCTGCTACGGAAGCCGACGTTCACCGGCGGCCTGATCGCCGCGTTCGGCGTCTCGGCATCGATCTTCGCGATGCTGACCTTCCTGGTGATCTACGTGCAGAACGTGCTCGGCTACTCCGCGGTCGAGACCGGGTTCCGTTTCCTCTACCTGTCCGTGGCCTCGTTCTTCGCGGCCGCGATCGCCGGCCGGCTGACCGAGCGCGTCCCGGTCAAGTGGCTGATCTCGCCCGGCTTCCTGATCCTCGGAGTCGGTCTGCTGCTCCTCCACGGCATCCAGGACGACTCGTCGTGGACGTACCTGATCCCCGGCCTGGTGGTCTCCGGGGTGGGGATCGGCATGATCAACCCGCCGCTCGCCTCCACCGCGGTCGGCGTCGTACCGGTGGCCCGCGCCGGCATGGCCAGCGGCGTGAACTCGACCTTCCGCCAGGTCGGCATCGCCACGGGCATCGCGGCGCTCGGCTCCATCTTCAGCCAGCAGGTCGCCGACGCGGTCCGGCCGGAGCTGACCGGCAAGGTGCCCGCCCAGGCCGTCGACGGCCTCACGGGGGCCCTGTCGGGAGGGCAGGTCCAGGCGGCCGCGGCCGGCGCACAGCAGGCGGCGACGGCGGCGCAAGGGCCGACCGTCGGTCAGCAGGCCCACGACCTGGTCCAGCAGGTGGGGACCTCCGCTGTGGTCGACGCGCTCAACCACATCACGCTGATCGCGGCCCTGCTCGCATTCGCCTCCGCCGTCTTGACGTTGATCCTGATCCGGCAGAAGGACTTCGTGGTGCGTGGCGGCCCCCCTGCCGTGGAGGTCTCCGGCGCCGACGAGGACGACGAGAGCCCGGGCTCGCGCGCGGAAGGCGCCCACCTGACCTGAGGCCCGCGTGGGCGCCCGGCCGCCCACCCACGGGTCTGCCGTCAGGAGGCCCGGTCGTACACCTCGCGCGCGGCGTTCACCTCGGGCATGTGACGCTCGGCCCAGGCGTGGACCGCGGCCATCACCGGGAGCAGCGACCGACCGAGGTCCGTGAGCCGATAGTCCACGCGGACCGGCACGCTCGGCGTCACCTCGCGCTGTACCAACCCGTCGCGCTCCAGCGTGCGCAGCGTCTGGGTGAGCATCTTCTGGCTGACGCCCGCCACCGAGCGGGCGAGCTCGCTGAAGCGCTGTGAGCCCGGCTCCAGGGCGCAGATCACCAGTCCCACCCACTTGTCGGAGAGCCGGTCGAGGAGCTGGCGACTCGGGCAGGCCGCGAGGAACACGTTGAACTCCTGCCGGTCACGCTCGCGTCGCTCGGCCGCCGTCATCGTGGGCATCGGCGCACTCCCCTCGGTCAGTTACGCACTCTCAGGTGCCTACTTACCAACAGAGAGTAACTCTACGTACGGTAGTGAGGTCACCACATCCACCAGACGGAAGGAGGCGCATCCATGCGCACCGCGATCTCCCACAGGTACGGCGGCCCCGAGGTGCTCGAGGTCGTCGAGGTCCCCACTCCAGACCCCGGTCCGACCCAGGTCCTGGTGGCGGTTCGTGCGGCCGCACTCAACCCCGTCGACCTGGCCATGCGCCAGGGACTACTGGCGGCGGCGATCGGCGAGCCGTTCCCGCTGGGGCTCGGCTGGGACGTCGCCGGCACCGTCGAGGCGGTCGGAGACGGCGTCACCCGCTGGTCGGTCGGCGACGAGGTGGTCGGACTACGAGACGAGTTCGTCGGCCCGACCGGGACCATCGCGACGCACGTCGTACTACCGGACGAGGCACTGGCGCACGCGCCACGTGGCGCGAGTCCCGAGGCGGCGGCGACGCTCCCGCTCAACTCCCTGACCGCGCTCCAGGCTCTTGACCTGCTGGGGCTCGAGGCCGGGTCCACGCTCGTCGTCACGGGCGCGGCCGGTGGCGTCGGCGACTACGTCGTCGCCCTCGCCGCGCGACGCGGCCTGCGCGTGGTCGGTGTCGCCCGGGCCGACGACGAGGCCGACGTCCGCGCGAACGGCGCCACGGAGTTCGTCACGGGCAAGGACGTGGCAGCAGCGGTCCGCGTCCTGCTGCCCGACGGCGCCGATGGTCTCGTGGACGCCGCCCAGGTGGAGGCGCCTGCTCTAGCAGCCGTGCGGGATGGCGGCACGTTCGTCGCGGTCTCGGACCCGAGCGAACCCCCGGCCGAGCGCGGGATCACCGTCGCCACGGTTCACGTCCACCACGACGCTGGGCAGCAGGCGGCCCTGGTCCGGCTGGTCGAGGACGGCACCCTCCGGCTCCGGGTCGCCGACACCTTCGCTCTGGACGACGTGGCCAAGGCCCACGAGGCCGCGGGCCGCCCCGGTCTTCGCGGACGGGTCGTCCTCACCGTCTGAGGTACGCCGACGGGCCGCAGCGTCAGGCGAGCCGCCCGATCAGGGCCATCGCGTCGCGGGGGGCGAAGCCCTTCATGTCGTTGTCGAAGTAGACGAAGACGTCCTGCCCGGACGCCGCCCACGCGCGGCAGCGTGCGGCCCACTCGTCCAGTGCCCGTTCGGTGTAGCCGCTGGCGTAGAGCTCCTGGTCGCCGTGGAGACGCACGTACCGGATCGGTCCGGTGTCCTCGTCGACCTTGGGCCAGCGCCCGGCGGTGTCGGCGAGCACGCAGGCGACCCCATGGCGTCGGAGCACCTCCATCGCCTCGGGTACGGCGAACGTCGGGCTGCGGAACTCCAGCGCGTGGCGCACCGGCTGGTCGGCCTCGGAGGTCGTCAGGGCGCGGTCGCCCGCGAGCTTGCCGTCGTGCCCGGTCGCGAGGACCGCCAGCTCAGCGGTGCTGCGTGGGAGTCGGCCGAGGAAGTCGTCGAGGACGACCGCGTCGAACCGGAAGGTCTCAGGCAGCTGCCAGAGCACCGGACCGAGCTTGGGCCCCAACGCGAGCACACCGGAGGCGAAGAAGTTGGCCAAGGCGGTGTCGACGTCGACGAGCCGCTTGAGGTGGGTGACGTAGCGACCGCCCTTCACCGCGAAGACGAAGCCGTCCGGGGTCTGCGCCCGCCACGCGGCGTACGACGTCGGGCGCTGCAGGGAGTAGAAGGAGCCGTTGATCTCGATCGACGTGAGGTGACCGGCGGCGTACTCCAGCTCACGCCGCTGCGGCAGGCCCTCGGGGTAGAAGTCCCCGCGCCAGGCCGGGTAGCGCCAGCCGGAGATGCCGACGCGGACGCGGCCGGTCTCGACCACCGCTAGAGGGCGTTCTTCTCGGCGAGGAAGCGACGGATGTGCTCGCGCGGGTTGTCCGACAGGTGCGCCCCGTGGGTGAACGCGGCGGTCGTGTAGTCGACCTCGGCAAGCCGATGTGCGGTCTGGGTGGTCATCTTGAAGTCGGTGCAGAACGCCTTGATCGGCCAGCGCAGTCCACGCACGTTGAAGATCGAGTCGCCGGTGATCAGCACGCCGCTGTCCTGGTGGAGGTACGCCGCGTGGCCCGGCGAGTGACCGGGCGTGTGGATCACCTCGATGCCTCCGGCGAACGGGATCACCTGTCCGTCGGTGAAGGTCTCGCCGACCGGTACGGCCGGGAAGCCGTCCTTGCCTCGTGACACCAGACGCCCGATGAGGAAGTGCTGGTCGCGGGGCGGGCTCTGGCCCGAGCGGGCGAACTCCGCGTCCTGCTCGTGGATGCCGAACTCCCGGCCGGTGGCGTCGGCGACGTGCTTGGCGCCTCCGGCGTGGTCGGGGTGCGCGTGGGTCAGCATCAGGCGGGTGACGTCCGACGGGCCGGAGCCGATCGAGGCCAGGGCGGCCAGCACCTTCGGGCCCGACCTGGTGATGCCCATGTCGACGAGGGTCACCTGCCCGTCGTCGTCACGCAGGATGAAGCCGTTGACGAAGTCGCGGACCAAGGGGATCCGCCAGACCCCCGGGGCGAGCTGGACGGCGGGCTCTTTCGGCACGCCGGCCATGCTAGGCGAGCCTCTGATCAGAGTCGCTCGCGTCCGTGGGCCGGGTCCCAACGGAGAGATCGGGCGCGTCGTACCACGGCGCATCTCCGGCAACCTCCCAACAACTGTTTGCAAAGAGACGTTTGCAAAGATATGTTGGCGGATATGGCTTCCTCGTCGATCACACCCAGTGCCGCGGGTCTCCGGACGCTGTCCCACCCCACGCGGCTCCGGATGCTGATGCTGCTCCGTCTCGAGGGGCCGGCGACGGCGACCCAGCTCGCGCAGCAGCTGAAGCTCAACACCGGCGCGACGTCGTACCACCTGCGCCAGCTCGCAGAGCACGGCTTCATCGTCGAGGACACCGACCGCGGCGACGGGCGCGACCGGTGGTGGAAGGCGGGACACCAGAGCACCCGCGCGAACCTCATGGCCCGCAACGAGGACGAGGACGAGACCACCGAGGCCTACCTCCAGACGGTGGCGCTGATGTACACCGAGACCCTCATGCAGGCCGTGTCCGAACGCCGGTACCTCCCCCGGCCGTGGCAGGAGGCGAGCACCACCAGCGACTGGCACCTGCGGCTGACCCCGGCCCGTGCGGAGCAGCTCGTCGAGGCCCTGTCCGAGCTGGTCGACAGCTGGTCCGAGGATGAGGACGACGCCGACACCCCGGGCGTCGGCACCTTCGTGGTCAACCTCAACGCGTTCCCCAGGCCGGGCACGGTGGTCCTGGAAGGGGACGAGCGGTGACCGGGCGGCGCGTACCGCTCTACGGCTGGCTGACCGCTGAGGCCGTCTCCCTCCTCGGCACCCGGGTCTCGATGATCGCGATCCCGTGGCTCGTGCTGGTCACCACCGGGTCCGCCACCAAGACCGGCCTGGTCGCGGCAGCCGAGCTGACGCCGCTGGTGCTCTTCAAGGCGACCGGCGGCCCGCTCGTGGACCGGGTGGGCCCGCGGCGGATGGCCATCACGGCCGATCTGCTCTCGATGCTCGCCGTCGGGCTGATCCCCTTGCTGCACAAGGCCGACCACCTCACCTTCCCCCTGCTGCTGCTCCTCGTGGCCGCCGGTGGCGCGCTGCGCGGCCCGGGCGATGCGGCCGTCACCGCGATGATCCCGTCGCTCAGCGAGACCGCCGGCGTCCCCTACGAGCGGGTGACCGGGCTCGGCTCCGCGATCGAACGCGGCGCGACCATGGTCGGCGCCGCGATCGCCGGCGGTCTCGTCGCCACGATCGGCGCGGCCAACGCGGTCGCCGTGGACGCCGTCTCCTTCGGCGTGTGCGCGATGGTCCTGTCGCTCACCACGCGAGGGATGGGCCGGGCGACCGACGTCCAGGCCAGCGCCGACCCCGGAGGAGCAGCCCACGTCGTACCTCTCGGAGCTGCGCGACGGTTGGGACTTCCTGCGCCACGACCCCGTGCTGATGAGCCTCTGCCTGATGATCGCGGTCACCAACGTGCTCGACCTCGCGTGGTCGGCCGTCCTGCTGCCGGTGTGGGCGCACGACTCCGGGGAGGGGGTCGGCGCGCTCGCCCTGGTCTTCGCCGTATGGGGCGGCGCCTCGATGGTCGGCTCGCTCGTGGCCGCGGCCTACGGCACGCGCCTGCCCCGCTTCACGACGTACGTCGTGGCGTTCGCGATCACCGGGCTGCCCCGGTTCGTCCTGTTCGCGCTCGGTGTCCCGCTCTGGGCGATCGTGGCCATGTGCCTGGTCGGCGGCTGCGCCTCGGGGTTCCTCAACCCGGTGCTCGGCGCCGTCGAGTTCGAGCGGATCCCACGCGCGCTCGTGGGCAGGGTGACCGCTTTGACCAGCGCGATCTGCTGGTCGCTGATGCCTCTGGGCGGGGTGCTCGGCGGTGTGCTCGTCACCGGGATCGGGCTGGACCCGGCCCTGCTCGTGGTCGGTCTCTGCTACTTCGCGGCGACCATGGCACCGACGTTCCTGCCGAGCTTCCGGGGGATGGACCGGCAGGTGGCCGTGCCCGAGCCGGTCTCGGTCTAGCCGACCGGGCCGGCTCCGCCGAGGAACCCGCGCGCCAGCTCGATGACGCGGTCGTTGGCCTCGGTCTCCCCGATCGAGACCCGAGCCCCGACGCCGGCGAAGGGGCGGACCACGATGCCGAGGTCGTCGGCGGCGGCGGCGAACTCCCCGGTGCGCTCGCCGGTCGCGAACCACACGAAGTTGCCCTGCGCCTCGGGTACGCCGACGCCTGCGTCCGCGAGGCCCTTCAGCACGCGCTCCCGCTCGGCCACCAGGGCCTCCACCCGCTCGAGCAGCTCCGGCTCGGCCGCGAGAGACGCGACGGCGGCGGCCTGGGCGACGCCGGAGACCCCGAACGGCAGGGAGACCGCGCGCAGGGCGGCGGCGATCGGGAGTGGAGCGATGGCGTATCCGACACGGAAGCCGGCGAGGCCGTAGGCCTTGGAGAAGGTACGGGTGGAGACGACGTTGGCGTGCGAACGCACGGTCGCCGAGACCGTCGACGGCATCGGCCATCCGCACGAACTCGACGTACGCCTCGTCGACCACGACCAGCACGTGCTCGGGCACCCGGGCCAGGAACTCGTCGAGCTCGGCCTGGGTGACCGACGGGCCGGTCGGGTTGTTCGGCGTGCAGACCATCACGAGCCGGGTGCGGTCGGTGATCGCCGCGGCCATCGCGTCGAGGTCGTGGTGGCCGTCGGCCCGCACCGGCACCTGCACGCTCGCGGCGCCTGCGGCGGTGACCGCGATCGGGTAGGCCTCGAAGCTCCGCCAGGCGTAGACCACCTCGTCGCCCGGCTCGCAGTAGGCCTGCACCAGCTGGTAGATCAGCCCGACCGACCCGGTCGCGAGCGCCAGCTGCTCGGTCGGCACCCCGAGCTTGTCGGACAGCGCGGCGTAGAGCGCGGTGTTGCCCATGTCGGGGTAGCGGTTCATCTGCGCGGCGGCGCGCGCGGCGGCCTCGAGGACACCCGGCAGGGGCGGGTAGGGGTTCTCGTTCGACGACAGCTTGTACGTCGTCAGGTCCGCGCGCGGCTGCGGCGGCTTCCCCGCGACGTACGCCGGGATCTGGGACACGCACGCGCGCGGCTGGGGACCTGGCATGAGGTCAACCTATCTCCGGGCGCGCCGGCTCCTGGCCCGCCAGGGGCGGACGGCCGGGAGCAGGACGAGCGCCAGCACGACGCCCGCCGCCGCGCCGGTGACGTTGTCGATGATGTCGGTGACGTCGCACGCGCGGTCGATGCGGGCGACCTGGAGCTGGGTCTCCTCGATGCCGAGGGAGTACGCCGCCAGCAGCAGGAAGCCGAGCGGCACCAGCAACCAGCCGGCCCGCCACCGGGCGAAGGCGACCGTCATCAAGAAGCCGGCAGGCACGAAGAGCAGCGCGTTGAGGAGCTGCTGGCCCCCGCCGAAGATCCAGAAGCCGCCGGGCGACGGGCCGCCGATGTCCCAGCTGCAGCTGGTGGCGTGCTGGTCGGCGGGGATGATGCCGGGGTGGTCGACGGGCGGGAGCAGGGTGACCAGGCCGATCACCGCGATGCTCCACAGCAGCCCGCCCCACGCGAGCCCCGCGACCGGGACCCATCCGACGCCCGACCGCGAGCGCGACGGCCAGGCACAACAGCCCCGAGATGGCGACCCCGAGCAGCATCCAGTGCGTGCCGCCGATCGGGAACATGGGGGCGAGCGTAGGCCGAGCCCCGGTGACCGAGCCGGCGAGGTCACCGAACGGGCGAGCTCGCCGAAGGGGCGAGGGCCGGGGTCGCGCAGGTCTCAGGTATCAGGGCTTCATCATGTGAAGTAGGTGAACCGCCGCTTCGCACGGTGAGCTCACCATGTGACGTGAGGGTTCGCCCACTTCACATGGTGAAACTGTGCCTTCGCCGCCTCGGCGTCAGGACACCGGCGGCAGTACGACGTGCCCACCGGCGACGGTGGGGACGTCGCGGCCGAGCATCACGTCGACCGGGTTGGTCAGGCAGCGGACCGAGCCGCCGCCCTTGTGGAACTCGCCGACCTCGACCTCGACCACCTCGAAGCCCCATGTCGACGAGCTGCGAGACCACCCGCCCCGGGGCACCCGCCGGCATCACGACGGTGCGGCCGATCACGATGGAGTTGGCACAGAACGTCGTCAGCGCCTCCTCGTCGGTGAGCACCAGCGGCTCGGGGACGAGGTCGAGCAGCGCGGAGGCCGAGGCGTCGTCGAAGGCGCCCGGCGCGACCATCGCGCGTCGCTCGTCGAGCGGGCAGAACGCCAGGTCGAGGTGGTACATCGCCGGGTGGGTGATCCGCACGCCCCGCACCCGGACGCCGAGGTCCGTGGCGAGGTGCTTGAGGGCCAGCTCCTCGGTGCGAGGGCCGTAGCCCGCGACGAGCGCGTCGCCCCACGCGAAGACGTCGCCGGCCTCGAGATGGGCGCCGACGCCGTCGCGACCGACGTACGACGTGGAGCGGCCGCTGCGCTCGAACCACCGCTGGGCGGTCAGCGTCTCCATCCGGCGCTCGGCGTAGCGCATGTGGGACATCACGACGTGGGAGCCGCCGTCGGGGCGGACGATGCCGAGGCCGAGGTTCATCGCGTAGACCATGTCGGGGGCGTCGGCGCGCTGCGGGACGACCTCGACGGTGCCGCCGAGACGCTCGATCGTGGAGACCAGGCCGACCCACTGCGCCATCGCGCGGCCGGGGTCGGGCTGGTCGTGGAGATCCATGTAGGGGTTGATCCGGTAGTCGACGCGGAAGTGGTCGGGTCGGACCATCACGTAGCGGCGACCCCAGGGCAGCGCGCTCGACCGGGCCCTCGATCGGACCCCCGACTGGACGTTCGGCACGGCGTACCCCCTTCTCACATGCAGGCGTCGACCCACGCGGCTCGCGGGACGACCCGGCGCGCCTCACCCAGCGGATCGGCGCGTCTCGAGCATATTGTCAGACAATCTGACAACACGGAGTATCGCGAGGGATGCGGCGTCTGGCAAGCCGCTGTCAGACAATGGGGTCATGGACCCGCTCGAGCGTCCCTCGGACGCCTTCGGCACCCTCCGCCTCGAGCACTCCTCGACGGTCGACCGGGTGGCCGAGGAGCTGCGCCGAGCCGTCTTCGAGGGCGAGCTGGAGTCCGGTACGCCGTTGCGCGAGGTCGCGCTCGCCGAGTCGCTCGGCGTCTCCCGGCCGACCCTGCGCGAGGCCCTCGCGCTGCTCGTGGCCGAGGGTCTGGCCACCCGCGAGCCCAACCGCGGCGTCAGCGTCGCGAGCCCCGACCCCGACTCGGTCCGCGACGTGTCCCGCGCCCGGGCCGTGCTCGAGACGGCCGGCGTCCGGCACTGGCCGACGGCCGGCGAGGAGGCGCGCGACGCCGTGCGCCTGGCCCTCGCCGACTACGAGCGAGCGGTCGCCGGCAGGCGCGACGTACCAGGAGCTGAACCAGCGCCACCTCGCCATCCACCTCAGCCTGGTCGGTCTCACGGAGTCGCCCCGGCTGGTCGCGATGGCCGAGTCGGTCGTCGCCGAGCTCCGGCTGGCGCTGGCGCAGATCGACCGGGTACGTCGCAACGCGCGCGACCAGGCCGGCTCCCACCACCACCTGCTCGACCTCCTCGAGTCCGGCGACATCGAAGCGGCCGTGGCCGAGCTGGACGGCCACCTCGGCGGCGCCGAGGACGCGATCATCGAGCGTCTCGATCTCGACTGAGGACGCGCCGACACGGCGCCGGCCGTGGCGGCACGACCGCAAGGAGCGCCGCAGCCCGCTTGCGCGCAGGACCCGTGTACGCCCGCACTATGCTCGCCGCGGTGCGCTTCGTGACCTGGCTGCTGAGCACCGCCGCTGCGGTCGCCGTCGCCACCTGGCTGATCGACGGGATCTACTTCACGGGCCCGACCTCGGGCTCGGAGGAGATCCGGCACAAGCTGATCCCGCTGCTCCTCGTGTCGCTGATCCTCGGTGTCGTGAGCAGCTTCGTGAAGCCGATCGTCACCTTCTTCTCGATCCCGTTCATCATCCTCACGCTCGGGCTCTTCCTGCTCGTCATCAATGCGCTGATGCTGATGCTCACGGCGTGGATCGCCGGCCTCCTCGGCCTCGGCTTCCACGTCAACGGCTTCTGGAACGCGGTCCTGCGGCTCGATCGTGATCACGCTCGTCAACTGGGGCATCGGGGCCACCCTGCTCAAGGACGACGCGTAGGTAGTGCCGACCCTGCCCCCGCCGCGGACGCCCGGCCGGTATGCGATCTCGCTCGTCTGCCTCGGCAACATCTGTCGCTCCCCCACCGCGCACGTCGTCCTCGAGGCACGGCTCGCCGCGGCCGGGCTCGACGACCGGGTCTCCTTGCGCAGCAGCGGGACCGGTGACTGGCACGTCGGGCGGCCGATGGACAGCCGGGCCGCGGCCACCCTCGAGGCCGACGGCTACGACGCGAGCCGCCATCGCGCCCGGCAGTACGACGACTCCTGGGCCGCCGAGGACGACCTCGTCCTCGCCATGGACCACGACAACCTCGCCGACCTCGGCGGCCGGACCGACCGCGTCGCGATGTTCCGCGACTTCGACCCGGTCGGCGCCGGGGAGGACGTGCCCGACCCCTACTACGGCGGCGCCGACGGCTTCCGCGACGTGCTCGCGATCGTCGAGCGCACCTCGGACGCCCTCGTCGCCGCGCTCTCGTCCACACTGGCCTGACCCGTCCGGAAAGGACCGCCCATGCCGAAGGCTCCGCTCCCCGAAGGGGCCGCGGCCCTGCTCCGCGAGCCCAACCCTGCGGTGATCGCGGTGGTGATGCCGAGCGGCCACCCGATGTCGGTGGCCACGTGGTACCTCGTCGAGGACGACGGCACGATCCTGGTGAACATGGACGCCGGCCGCGCCCGGCTGTCCTGGATGGAGCAGCATCCCCACGTCTCGCTGACCGCGCTCAAGGACGGCGAGTGGTACACCCATGTCAGCGTCCGCGGGCCCGTGGTCCGCTGGGAGTACGACGAGGAGAAGGCGCTCGCCGACATCGACCGCCTGTCCCGTCACTACGGCGGCGACGGGTTCGGCAACCCCGACGCGAAGCGGGTCAGCGCCTGGATCCGCATCGACAGCTGGCACGGCTGGGCGCTGGACTGATCGGACCCGGAGCGCGGGACGGGCCGCACGGTGCCGTACTACCGTGGGGCCCGTCGGATCCGAGGAGGTGACCTGAGGTGGTGCACACGTCCTGCTCGCCCGCCGTGACCGACCAGAGCGCCGCTCGCGGATGACCCGGCAGCCACACGTCGCCCGCCGCGCCGAGGAGCTCCTCGGGACGGCGGTCGCGGCCACCGCACCGGTCGCCGGCGGCGACATCGCCACCGCCACCAAGCTGCGGCTCAGCTCCGGACGCTCGGCCTTCATGAAGACCCTGACCAACGCGCCAGCCAGGCTTCTTCGAGAGTGAGGCCGCCGGACTGCGCTGGCTGGGCGAGGCCGGCGGCGTGACGGTGCCGGAGGTGCTGGCCGTCGAGACGGACTGCCTGATCCTGGCCTGGGTCGAGCCGGGCAAGCTGACCACCGAGGCGGCCGGCGAGTTCGGGCGAGCCCTGGCGCGGACCCACGACGCCGGTGCGCCGTCGTACGGGCTGGAGCGCGAGGGGTTCATCGGCCGGCTGCCGTTGCCGAACAAGAGCGCGCCGACGTGGGCGGAGTTCTACGCCACCAAGCGGGTCCTGCCCTACCTGAAGCTCGCACGCGACCGGAACGCGATCACGCCCGAGCAGGCGGAGGAGGTCGAGGGGGTGGTCGGCCGGTTCGCCGACCTGGTACCTGAGGAGGGGCCGCGCCGTCTGCACGGCGACCTCTGGAACGGCAACGTGATCTGGACCCACGACGGCGGCTGCTGCGTGATCGACCCCGCGGCCCACGGCGGCCACCGCGAGACCGACCTGGCGATGCTCGCGCTCTTCGGCCTGCCCCACCTGCCACGGGTGCTGCAGGCCTACGAGGAGGTCGCTCCTCTTGCCGAGGGCTGGGCCGACCGGGTGGGCGTCCATCAGCTCTTCCCGCTGCTCGTGCACGCCTGCCTGTTCGGCGGCGGGTACGGCGCCCGCGCGGCCGAGGTCGCCGGCCGCTTCCTAGCTCGAGCACCGGCGCCGCGGTTCTCAGGCACGGTTCAGGACGGTTTGACACAGTAGGCACGTGACACCTCCCGCAACCGCCTCGAGCGCCAAGCCGCACGTCCTCGTCGTCGACGACGACAAGGCCGTTCGTGAGTCGCTGCGACGCAGCCTGGAGTTCAACGGGTACGCCGTGTCCCTGGCCTCCGACGGGGCCGAGGCGCTGGCCGGCATCGGCGGTCTGGGCCCCGACGTCGTGGTGATGGACGTGATGATGCCGCGACTCGACGGGATCGAGACCACCAAGGCGCTGCGCAAGGCGGGCAACGACGTCCCCGTGCTGGTGCTCACCGCTCGCGACGCGGTCGGCGACCGTGTCGAAGGACTCGACGCGGGCGCCGACGACTACCTCACCAAGCCCTTCGCCCTGCAGGAGCTGCTGGCCCGCCTGCGCGCCTTGCTGCGCCGCGTCGTGCCGGCCGAGGGCGACGACAACGAGGTGCTCACCTTCGCCGACCTGTCGATGGACCTCGCGACGCGCGAGGTGCTCCGGGGCGAGCCGTCCGATGGAGCTGACCCGCACCGAGTTCACGCTGCTCGAGATGTTCCTGCGCCGGCCGCGCCGGGTGCTCGAGCGCTCGTTCATCCTCGAGGAGGTCTGGGGCTACGACTTCCCCACCACCGCCAACTCCCTCGAGGTCTACGTCGGCTACCTGCGCCGCAAGACCGAGGCCGAGGGCGAGTCGCGACTCCTCCACACCGTGCGGGGCGTCGGGTACGTCCTCAAAGAGTCATGACCACCGCAGGCGACCGGGCAGGCTTCCGGCTCGTCGACGAGGGACGACCGGCGGTGGCACTACCGCCGGTCGCTGGCCAGCCGGGTCGTGCTCCTGACCACCATCGCCGTCGGTCTGGCGGTGGCCCTGGTCGCGCTCGGCGCCTATGTCACGGTGCGGATGTCGCTGCAGAGCTCGCTCGACGGCTCCCTGAGCGACCGCGCCCACCAGGCCAGCGACAGCATCGTCCTGGCCCAGCTGACCGGCGCCGACATCCCCGCGTGGGTCATCGGGGCGTCGGACGTCCACATCTACTTCGTGGACAGCTCCGGCAGGGTGGGGCCGGTCGACACGGGCCAGCAGCAGAACCTCCCGCTCGGCAAGCCCGAGATCGCGGTCGCCTCCGGTACGACGTCCCAGAGTGTGCGAACGGTCCGGATGGGCACGAACGACTACCGCGTCGCAGCGGTGCCGCTGGGCCAGTCGCATCAGTACGCACTCGTCCTGGCCCAGAACATGGCGCCGCAGGAGAAGGCGCTCCAGCGGATGGGCGTCGTGATGCTGCTCTTCGGCCTGGCGGGCGTGATCGGGGCCGCCTTCGCCGGCTGGGCTGTGGCCCGGAACGGTCTGCGTCCCGTACGCCGCCTGACCCAGAACGTCGAGGTGATCACCCGGACCGAGGACCTCACGCCCCTGCCGGTCGAGGGCGACGACGAGATCGCGCGCCTCGCCACCGCGTTCAACGGGATGCTGGCCGCGCTGTCTGCCTCGCGCGACCGGCAGCGGCGGCTGGTCGCCGACGCGGGTCACGAGCTGCGTACGCCGCTCACCTCGCTGCGCACCAACCTCGACCTGCTGCTCCAGTCCGACGCCAGCTGGGGGCCTCGAGCCGGCCGCGCGGGCAGAGCTCCTGGACGACGTGGGCGCCCAGATCGAGGAGATGTCCAACCTGGTCGGCGACCTGGTGGAGCTGGCACGCGACGAGCCGCTGCGGGCGGTCGTCGAGCGGGTCGACCTCGCCGAGGTCGTCGACCGAGCCGTCGCCCGAGCGCGGCGGCGCGGCACGGGCCTCACCTTCGAGGTCGACAGCGAGCCGTGGTGGGTGACCGGCGAGTCGGCGTCCCTCGAGCGCGCCGTGACCAACCTGCTCGACAACGCCGTGAAGTGGAGCCCGCCCGGGGGTACCGTCCGGATCCGGCTCAACCACGGGACTCTGACGGTCGACGACGAGGGACCGGGCATCGTCGAGTCCGACCGCGAGCAGGTCTTCGAACGCTTCTACCGCTCCGCCGAGTCGCGCTCGATGCCCGGCTCCGGCCTGGGCCTCTCGATCGTCCGTCAGGTGACCGAGCGCCACTCCGGGTCGGTGAGCGTCGACCAGACCGAGACCGGCGGCACCCGGATGGTCATGCAGCTGCCCGGTGCCGCGCTCGTTGCCGGCTGACGCCGTACGAATGCTCGCAAGTCGCCACCGATGAGGTCGGCACTACGCCGTGCGCACGCCGCTCAGACCAGCTCGCCGCGCTTCCTGCCCAGGTAGGCGCGCTCGGCGGAGTTCTGGGTGGCGGCGATGGCGGCGTCGTACGCCTCCTTCGCCTCGCGGGTCCGGCCGAGCCTGCGGAGCATGTCGGCGCGCGCGACGTGCCACGCGTGGTAGCCCGTGAGCGGCAACCGCTCGATCAGAGTCAGGGCGACCTCCGGGCCGTCCAGCTCTCCGACCGCGACCGCGCGGTTGAGTGCCACGATCGGCGAGGGGTCGAGCCGAGTCAGGTGGTCGTACAGGGCGACGACCTGCGACCAGTCCGTGTCCGATGCGGTGCGGGCGTCGGTGTGGACGGCGTTGATCGCGGCGAGTATCTGATAGCGGCCCGGCCGGTTGATCGCGAGGCACTCGCGGACCAGGTCGTGCCCCTCGGCGATCAGAGCGCCGTCCCAGCCGGCCCGATCCTGCTCGCCGAGCGGGACCAGCTGTCCGTTCCGCACGCGGGACTCCCGCCGAGCCTCGGTGAGGATCAGCAGCCCGAGCAGACCGGCCACTTCCGGCTCGTCGGGTAGCAGCTGGCGCAGGACGCGGGTCAGCCGGATGGCCTCGCCCGTGAGCTCGGCGCGGACCGGATCACCATCGCCGCTGGCGAGGTAGCCCTCGTTGAAGACGAGGAACAGCACCGCCAGCACACCGCCGAGCCGCTCGGGAAGGTCGGATGCCTCGGGCACCCGGTAGGGCACCTTCGCCGCCGCGATCTTCTTCTTCGCGCGCGTGATCCGCTGCGCCATCGTGGTCTCGGGCACCAGGAACGCCTGCGCGATCTCGGGCACCGTCAGCCCACCGAGGAGACGGAGCGTCAACGCGATCCGCGCCTCCGGAGCGAGTGCCGGGTGGCAGCAGGTGAAGAGCAGCCGCAGTCGGTCGTCCTCGACAGGTCCGGTGTACTCGTGGGGCGTGTCGTCGTGGAACATGAAGGCCGCCTGGTGCTTCGCGTCGCGCTGCTTCTCGCGGCGGATCCGGTCGATCGCGCGGTTGCCCGCGGTGGTGGTGAGCCAGGCACCGGGGTTGGGAGGTACGCCGGTCTCCGGCCACTTCTGCAACGCGGCCACGAGCGCCTCGCTCGCCGCCTCCTCCGCGATGTCGATGTCACCGAAGCGGCGGACGAGGGAGGCGATGAGGCGGCCGTACTCCTCGCGGAAGACCCGCTCGACGGCCGCCGTTCCGCCCTCCATCGATCAGTCGCCTGCGGGCCGGCTCAGGCGAGGCCGTCGAACGGACGGACCTCGACCTTGCCCCGGCACGCCTTGGACGCCTCGGCGGCGAGCTTGAGCGCCACGTCGAGGTCGGGTGCGTCGATGACCCAGAAACCGCCGATGACCTCCTTGGTCTCGAGGTAGGGGCCGTCGGTCACCACGGGCTTCTCCCCCTGGCCGTCGACGACGGTCGCGGTCGATGCCGACTGGAGGCCACCGGCGAAGACCCAGTAGCCATCGCTCTGGAGCCTGTCGTTGAAGACGCCGGTCGCGGCGAACGCCTCCTCCATCTCCTCCCTGGATCCGTAGGTGCCGAACTCGTCCGTCTCGGCGGGGCCGTGCACGGCCAACAAGTAGTGCGTCATCCGCTTCCTCCTCAGCTCCGGCGGTCCCGATGATCGCCTTCTACCCCCACCACGAACGGCGTACCGCTGGTACGACAACCTGCCACAGAAAGCCGTGCGATCGGGTTGCTCAGACGCGAACGACCCGTTCCCGACCCGTCGGATCCGTACCCGGTCAGTCGTGGAGGGCTGGTGGCGACGACGCGCCTACGGGAGTCGCTTGCCGATCCAGCGGAGCGGTCCGCCGAACACACGGTGCCGGTGCCAACCCCGATCGACGACGCCGCGTCGGACGGCCCGGAACCGGTCCCGGGCCCGCACCAACGGACCGGTCCGACGTCGGTCCTCGATCTCCCACGCCTGCTTGGCCGCCCACCGGGCGCATCCCAGGCACAGCGCGACCTCGGGGTGGTTCCCCAGGTGCACCATCCGCTCGGGAGCGTCGATCTTCCCGCAGCACCAGCAGGCAGACGGCTCCAGCTCGGCATCGTCAACAGCAGCGAACGTCGGCACCGGGCCCGTCCCCTTCGGCTTGCCTGGGCGGGCACACGGCCGTTCCGTAGGAGCAGAACACGCAGCAGTCGCCACTCCGGGGCTTCAACCTCGCACCACAGCCGGTGCACGTGTAGAAGTACTGACAGGCAGCCTCCGGCATCGTCTCGCGTCGCCTGCGCCCCGCACGAGGGACAGGTGAGGACCGATGCGAGGACGACCACGGTTCGAGGATAGGTCGCCCACCCATGCCACTGTCCGGCTCTGGCACCTGCGGGTCGAGCGGAGGACCGTGGGGCGTACGCGACGCGGAGAGCCACCGCGTGGGGGTGTCCCGCCGCTCCATCCGGGTGATGCGGGCGGGTCGCCCCCTGTGGGTGGTGTGACCCGCCGCCCTCCTGTGCTTCGATGTCGTGTCGGGGTCGCGAACCCGAAAGTGACGCCCCGTGGGTGAGGCCAAACACGCTGCGGGGCGCCGCGTTGTTCATGCCCGCTGAGCGACGACTTGAAACCACCTCTCCGACCGCCAAGCTGCGAGTCGGTCACGCCCGCCGCCCCTGCTCGGTCAGACCTCGAAGCGGTAGCCCATGCCGGGCTCGGTGATCAGGTGGCGCGGCGACGACGGGTCGTCCTCGAGCTTCTTGCGGAGAGCGCCGACGTACACCCGCAGGTAGTTCGTCTCCCGCCCGTACGTCGGACCCCACACCTCGTGCAGGAGGTCCTGCTGGCTGACCAGCCGGCCGGGCGTGCGCACCAGCATCTCGAGCAGCCCCCACTCGGTCGGCGTCAGCCGCACGACCTCGCCCGCCTTCGTCACCCGGCGCGCGGGGAGATCGATGACGAGGTCGCCAGCCTCGAGGACCGGCAGGTCGGAGCCCGCACGACGGGCCGCCGCCCGGAGCCGCGCGAACAGCTCCTCCATCCCGAACGGCTTGGTCACATAGTCGTCCGCGCCCAGGTCGAGTGCCTGGACCTTCTCGGTCGACTCGGCCCGGGCCGACAGCACGACGACCGGAGTGGTGCTCCAGCCACGCAGCCGACGCAGCACCTCCATGCCGGAGACGTCCGGCAGCCCGAGGTCGAGCACCACGATGTCGGGCCGGTCCTCGCGCAGCGCCTCGAGTGCGGTGCGACCGTCGGCGGCGATGAGTACGTCGTGCCCCTCGGCGCGCAGCCCGATGCCGAGGGTCCGCCGCAGCGTGGTGTCGTCGTCGACGAGCAGGACCCTCATGCCCCGGCCCCAGGAAGCTCCAGCACCATGGTCAGGCCACCGCCCGGCGTCGACTCGGCCTCGAGCGTGCCACCCTGCGCCTCGGTCAGTCCTCGGGCGACCGCGAGGCCCGAGCCCGACCCCGCTGCCGGTGTCACCCTGCCGCTGGAACGGCTCGAAGATCCTGGCCCGGTCGGCTGGCGCGACTCCCGGCCCACGGTCGACGACGCGGAGCTCGACGCGCGCGCCGTCCGACGAGCCCTCGACCATGACTGCGTCGCTGTGACGCAGGGCGTTGGCGACGAGGTTGGCCACCACGCGCTCGAGCAGGCCGGGGTCGACGTACGCCGTCGGGAGCTCGCCGACCACCACGCGCTCCGCCTCCTCGATGCCGGCGAGCGCACGGCGTACGACCTCCCCGAGGGGTACGTCGGCGGCGATCGGCAGGACGGCGCCCGTCTCGAGCCGACTCATGTCGAGCAGGTCGCTGACCATGCCGGTCAGCCGGGCGATGGAGGACTCCATCGCTACGAGGAGCTCCTTCCGCTCGGTCTCGTCGAGGCGGGTGTCGTGCACGCGCAGGGTCTCGGCGGCCGAGCGGAGGCCGGCCAGCGGCGTCCGCAGGTCGTGGGAGACGGCGGCGAGCAGGGCGGTGCGAGTGCGGTTGCCGGCCTCGAGCTGCTGGGCGGCCATGCTCTGGCGGGCGAGCTCCTCACGTTCGCGCAGGACGCCGACGTGGGAGGCGAACGCCGTGGCCACCGCCAGCTCGCGCACGCTCAGCTCGGCGTCGCGGAGCACGAGCCAGCCGCCGGCACCTGCCGGCAGGACGGCCGTGCCCGGGGTCGCGTCCGGCTCCTCGACGACCAGCTCGGCCGACCCGGCCCCGAACGTGTCGCGGGCGAGGGCCAGCAGGCGTGGGACGTCGTACTCACCGCCGAGGACCTGGCGGTTGAGCATCGCGAGCGTGCCGGCCTCCTGCTCGGCGACACGCGCCTGCTCGCGGCGGCGGGCGGCGGCGTCGACGACCGCGGCCACGGCGACGGCCGTGAGCACGAAGACCAGGACCGTCAGGAGGTCGTTGCCGGAGGAGATGTTGAGGGTGTGACGGGGCGGGATGAAGTAGTAGTTCAGGAGGAGCGCACCTGCCACGGCGGCGGCGATGGCCGGCCAACGACCACCGACCAGGGCGACGGCAACGGCGAGGCTGAGGTAGAGCATCGCCTCGAGCGCCGTCGCGGATCGGCCGGCGTCGACGGCGAGCAGCACCACGGTCAGCGTCGCCGGTCCGACGACCCCAGCACCCAGCCCAGCACGGCCCGGCGCGGGCCGAGGCCTACGGCACCGGCGCTGTCCTCCACACGCCCAGTCTCCACCACGACCGTCGCGGACCCGGCGAGCCTCAGCCGACGTGCACGTGCGGGCGCAGCCGACGGGTTCGGCTCGGCCCGCCGCAGCACCTCGCGCGTCACCGGCGCCACCTCGCCGCTGCCGAAGAGCAGGAAGCGCAGGAACTGCTGGACCGGGTTGCCCTCGGTCCAGGCGAAGTAGATGTGCGGGATGGCGCCCGAGTCGTCCCTGATCCGCAGGGCCAGGGCGGCCAGGGCGTTCGGCACCGACGGGGCCGTCACCGTCATCACCCGGTAGCGACCGTGGAGCACCTCGCCCGCGCACATGGAGCCGTCCCTCGAAGTCGCTCGCATCGACGACGGTCACCTCGACGAAGATCACGTCGGGGTCGGACGGGAGGTCGTGGTCGCGCCGCAGCTGCCGGATCTTCTCGACGTACTCCTCGGCATCGCGGTGCTCGGTCTTGTGGGCCACGAGCCGGATCGTGCGTCGCGCGCAGTCGCGGACGAAGACCTGGCTGGCCGCGTCGAAGTCGATCTCGGTGGCGCGCAGCTCGAAGACCCGCTTGATCCGCGAGGCCACGGACACGGTCACGATGGCCAGCACGAAGCACGCGCCGATCTTGACGCCGTCGGGACGCTCGAAGACGTTGCTGATGGTCGTGTAGGCGAAGACCAGCGAGATCGCGGCGAAGCCGTACATCCGCTTGCGTTGGCCCGCCCGCCGCGCCGCGAGCGTCACGGCGACCCCGGCGCTGGTGAAGAGCACGAGTACGCCGGTCGCGTAGGCGCCGCCCTGGCCGTCGACGCTCGCGTCGAAGATCCAGGTGATGAGGAACGCCGTACCGGTCAGGATCAGGACGAGCGGACGCACCGCGCCGGCCCACTCCGGCGACATGCCGTAGCGCGGGAGGTAGCGCGGGATCAGGTTGAGCATGCCGGCCATCGCCGAAGCGCCGGCGAACCAGAGGATCGCGATCGTGGAGGCGTCGTACACCGTGCCGAAGGCGTTGCCGAGGTACTCGTGCGCCAGGAAGGCGAGCGCACGCCCGTTGGCCCGGCCGCCGGGCTCGAACTGCGCCGGCGGCGATCAGCAGGGTGGTGACGAAGGAGCTGGTCACCAGGAAGATGCTCATCATCACCGCGGCCGTGGTGAGCAGTCGCTTGGTGCCGCGGATCCGGCCGGTCGGGCGGGACTCGGTGTCGGTCGCGTCGCCGCGGACGTGGGGCATCACCGCGACGCCGGTCTCGAAGCCGGACATGCCCAGGGCCAGCTTGGGGAAGACGATCAGCGAGACCCCGATCATGGCCAGGGGGTTGCCGTGCTGCTGGGTGAGGGCCGCGGTCCAGTCGGGCACGAGGTGCGGGTGGCTGGCGATCTGCCACAGGCCGACCGCCGATCACGACGACGTTGAGCGCGAGGTAGACCGCGACCAGTCCCGACCGCCAGGCCGATCGCCTCCGTGAAGCCGCGCAGGAACACCGCACCGAGCAGGGCCAGCAGGAACAGCGTGATCGCGACCTGGTGGCCGGTGAGCAGTCGGGCGCAGGTTGGGGTTCTCGATCAGGTGGGCCGACGCGTCGGCCGCCGACAGGGTCATCGTGATGATGAAGTCGGTGGCCGCGAAACCCAGCAGGGCAAGGACGAAGAGCTTGCCCTTCCAGAAGCTGAGCAGCCGCTCGAGCATCGCGATCGAGCCCTCGCCGTGGGGACTCTCCTCGGCGACGCGGTGGTAGACCGGCAGGGCCCCGGCGAGGGTGAGCGCGACGAGCACGAGGGTCGCGACCGGGGAGAGCAGACCGGCGGCCAGAGCGGCGATGCCGGGCTGGTAGCCGAGTGTCGAGAAGTAGTCGACCCCGGTCAGGCACATCACCTTCCACCACGGCTGGCCGGTGTCGGCGTGCTGCACCTCGCCCTCGGTCACCAGCCAGTCGCGGGCGCGACGGCTGAGAACTGTGGTCATCGCTGCAGCCGGGTCGCGAGGAGCGCGACTCCCACGAGCAGGGCGAGGTGCGCGAGCGGTGGCGGGTCGACCCTGGGGTCGACCCGCTCTCCGGGAGGTACGTGGAGTGTCACGCCTCCATGCTGGGTCGCCCGGAGACGCCGTACACGCGTCTTGACGCGTTCCTGACGGCCGGCCACCGTCGCCCCGCGAGTTGGCGACGGCGAGGGTGCGTCCTCGCGTCGGCCTAACGCGCGTCGACGTCGACGGCCGCCGCGACCTGGTCCGCCAGCAGCACCGCGACCCGGCGCTGCTCGGCAGACGGATAGGTGACGTGCGACGTCGCGGTGAGCAGGAAGTGGCCCGACGACCCGCGACCCCGTCCGCACCGGGATGGCGACGTAGTCGTTGGAGGGCATGCCGACCCGGTCGACGTCGACCGCGTGGTCACCCCTGGTGACCTCCCCGTCGTGGTCGAGCACCGCCACGCGCGCGTCCGAGACGGGACCTGGCGACGAAACGGCACTCGTCGGCACCCAGCACGTCGGTGATCTGGCGGGCGACGACGTCCACCAGGGTGGAGGCGGGCGTGTCTCCTTCCGACACGAGCCGTGCCGCGCCGAGGACGCCCTCGAGGTAGCCGGATCGTCCAGCGGCACGGGCCTGCTGCCGGAAGCCCCACAGCGCGATCTCCGTGACCGCGAGGCCGATCACCACGAGCAGGATCGTGGCCTCGATGTCGTCGGAGCCCTTGATCGCGAACTGCCGGTAGGGCGCGGTCAGGAAGAAGTCGAACCAGGCGCCACCGGAGACGGCCGCGAGCAGGCCGGCCGTCCGGTCGCCGGTGGCGGCGGCGGCTACCACCCACAGCACCAGGACGAGAACCACGGTCGCGGCGGTGATGCTGTCGCGGACGGTCGCGAAGACTGCGCAGGTCACCAGGGGCAGCACCGCGGCCCCGATCCGCACCGCGACCTGCCACCGACCCTCGGGGGGCCACCTGCGCGGGCCGTCCACCTTGCGCCCGCCGGGCGAAGCGTGCAGTGTCACGACTCCATGCTGCGCCGCTGAGCCCCATCCATCGCGTGTCTTGACGCGTTCCTGACGACGCCCGTCATGCCCGCAGCCCCTTGCCCTGCCCTGCGTTCGGGTGGACCCTGGCGAAGGGATGGCAGCCGGGGGTGTGCGCGTGACGAGGGTCTGGATCCACGAGCACCTGCTCGACGACGGCCGCTGGAAGCCTTTCTGTTGGTCCCTCGGCATGACCCTCCTCGTCCTGGGCGTGCACACCGGCGCCGTCGACGCGGTCATGCTCGCCGTGATGCGGGCCCAGCAGCTCGGGGGCTAGTGATCAGGAGCTCCGCGCGGCGCGCACGCCGCCCCGAGAGCGACAGTCCTGACAGCCGGGGCGTTGCCCTGGCCCCTCGCGACGAGCGGGCGATCAGACGGAGAAGGAAACCTCACGCCGAGCCACCAGCCTCCAGACGCTGAGAGCCATGGCGGCGACTGCGACCAGGCCGATCCCGCAGCCACAGCCGCAACATGAGCAGTTCATGCTTCAGAGCGGATCTCGAAGGACGCGTCTTCCCCACCAGTCATCTTCGGAGTTTCGCACGAGAGCCGGGCCGGCAGGAAGGCGTGGACGGTCGCCCGCGGCAGTCCGGGACCGGGTCGGGTCAGTCGGCGAGCAGGTCGCTCGCCAGACGATGGACCAGGTCGGAGCCGTGCTCGGTGAGGATCGACTCGGCGTGGAACTGGATGCCGCGGAAGTGAGACCCCCGAACCAGATGGACGTCGCCGGTCTCCGGATCGGTCTCGACCGTGAGGCCCTCGGGTGCCTCGTCGCGCACCCGGCCGACGAAGGTGTTGTAGAAGCCGACCCGCTCGGGGCGACCGTCGAGGCTCACCTCGGCCTGCGTGCCCTGGAAGACGATGTCCTTGTAGGACAAGGGGATTCCCAGGCGATCGCACAGCACCTGGTGGCCGAGGCAGACCGCGAGGAACGGCTGCCGGCGGTCGAGCAGCCGGTCGACGGCGCGGCGGAAGGTCGCGATCTTCGCGTCGTCGCCGTCGCGCGGGTCACCCGGCCCGGGGCCGACGATCACGAGGTCGGCGGCGTCGAGCGACCCGTCGGCGTACTGGCTGTGCGGGACGACCTCGCTCGTCATGCCGGCGACGCCGAGCACGTGGCGCAGCATGTTCACGAAGTCGTCCTCGCCGTCGAGGATCGCCACGTGCTTGCCGGCCAGCCGGAGGTCCGGCGGCACGCCCGCCTGGTCGGTGAGCCAGAACGTCGAGAGCCGCTGGTTGCGCGAGTTGAGGGCGATCAGCACGTCCTCGTCGCGGGCCAGGTCGTCGACGCCGTACGCCGGGGCGGCCGGGGTGTCGACCAGCCCGAACGCGCTGAGGATGCCACCCGCCTTGGCGTGGGTCTCCGCGACCTCGCTCATCGGGTCGCTGTCGCGGACCAGCGTGGCCCCGGCGGTCACCTTGAGCCGGCCCTCGGGGTCGACGTCGGCGGCGCGGATCACGATCGGGCTGTCGCAGCGGGTCCGGCCCTCGCGGTCGCGGCCGATCAGGGCGAGGGCGGCGCCGTAGTAGCCGCGGCCCTCGGTCTCGTAGTGCTTGATCAGCCGGCACGCGTTCTGCACCGGACTGCCGGTGACGGTGGCGGCGTACATCGTGTCGCGCAGCACCTCGCGTACGTCGCGTCGGGTGCGGCCGGCGAGGAGGTACTCGGTGTGCACGAGATGCGTCATCGGCTTGAGGAACGGGCCGAGCACCTGGCCGCCCTCGTGGCAGATGTCGCACATCATCTTGAGCTCCTCGTCGACGACCATGAAGAGCTCGTAGATCTCCTTCTCGTCGGCGAGGAAGTCGAGCAGCGCGGCCTTGCGCTCGGCCGGGTCGCCGTGGCCGGCGAGTCGGAAGGTGCCGCTGATCGGGTTCATCCGCACGTCGCTGACCGCGCCGTACCCGCCCTGCACGCTGACGTGCCGCTCCGGGCTGGCGCCGACGAGGTAGCGGTCGCCGGTGAAGAAGCAGAAGGTCCAGTAGGCGCCGCGCTCACGCTCGCAGAGCCGCTTGAAGACGGTGAGCGCCTTGTCGGGCCCCCAGTCGGCGACCTGTGCGCGGTAGTGGCGGCCGATCACGAGGTTGGCGCCCTCGCCCTGCCCGATCTCGTCGGCGATGATCTCCTCGACCAGCTTCGCGTACTGCTCGTCGTCGCTCTCGAAGCCGCCGCGGTCGCTGAACTCGATACCGTCGTCGGCGATCGCGGCCAGCGTCGCGTCGAGCGGGAGGTGGTGCTCGAGGTCGATGTCGACGACGACGAGCGGCGCGCCGTCGTCGTGGGCCTCGAAGCCGCGCTCGGTGACCTGGCGGAACGGGATCGCCAGCAGGCGGTCGGCCGTCCGGCCCTCGTCGGGCGACCCCTGCTCCAGCGGTACGTCGAGCAGGCTCGCCACCTCGCTCCGGCTGCCGCCGACGGCGAGCACGGTGTCGTCGTCGCCGATCCGGACCAGCGCCCACGCGTCGTACCCCTGCAGCGTGGCGAGCACGGCAGCGGGAGGCGGGTTCGCGGGCATGTCCGGCAGCCTACAAACGGGGCGGGCCGGCGCTCGGCTCGTCTCGGGGCGCGGCGTCGTCGCGCCGGGCCAGGAACTCGCCGAGGGTGGTGAGGTCGTCGTACTCCGTCGTCACCGGCGGTAGTCGTCGTCCGCGACCTCGTGCAGCCAGGTCGTGGTGCCACCGGCCGTGATCGCGAGGTGCGCGAACGCCGTGGACGGCGTGGCGCCGTGCCAGTGCGGGACGCCGGGCTCGACGTGCCACCAGTCGCCCGGGCCGAGGGCGACCGGCCGGTCGAGGCCCTCCCACGCGACCAGACCGCTCCCGAACATCCCGACGATCGCCTGCTCGTGGGCGTGGACGTGCCAGTGGGAACGCGCTCCCGGCTCGTAGTGGAACCGCGAGCCGGCGAGGTGCTCGAGGTCGTCGGGGTCGATGTAGTCGGTGCGCCAGACGCGGCCGGTGAAGCGCGCCGGGTCGGCGAGGTACGTCGTGGCCGAGCGGTCGGGGATCACGCGCATGAGGCCTACTGTGCCCGAGGTCCGACCGTGCCGTCGTCATGTGCCGACTCGGCGCGGTTCGATGCCTCTGCGACGACTCGGCGCGGTTTCGATGCCTCTTTGCGCCGACTCGGGGCGGTTTCGATGCCTCTTTGCGCCGACTCGGCGCGGATTCGATGCCTGTTCGCGCCGACTCGGCGTCGGGCGGCCGGGCGTGGACGCGTCAGCGGATCAGGGTGAGGAGCTGGGTGGCGCGGGTGAGGACGACGTAGAGGGTGGCGCGGCCGGTCGGCGACTCGGCCTCGATCGCCTCGGGGTCGACCACGACGATGCCGTCGAACTCCAGGCCCTTGGTATCGATGCCGGTGAGCACGACGACCCGGTCGTCGCCCGCGGTCTCGGGCGTGGCCGCGTGCGGGGCGGCGTCCGCGAACTCCTCCCACGACGACAGCCACCCCGAGACCTCGGCGTCGGCGGGCGATCGGGACCACGACAGCGACCGTGCCGGCCACCTCGCCGAGGAGCGAGGTCAGCTCGGCGCGCACCGTCGCCGCCAGGTCGTCGCCGGCGGTCACCTCGCGCGGCGACACCCCGGTCGAGCGCACCGCGGTCGGGAGGTCGGCGTCGAGCCCGACACGAGAGGCGTACGACGCGGCGTACTCGTAGATCTCGGAGGAGTTGCGGTAGTTGGTCGAGAGGTGGAACGCGTGGAGGTCCTTGCCCTCGATCGCGGCCGCCCGCGCGGCGGCGGACTCGGCCGGGGTCGGGCCAGGACGACTGGGCGGCGTCGCCCACGATCGTCCAGGTCGCGCCGCGTCCGCGGCGGCCGACCATCCGCCACTGCATCGGGCTGAGGTCCTGTGCCTCGTCGACCAGGACGTGGGCGTAGCCGTCGTCGTCGATCGAGTGGGTGGGCGGCATCCAGACCGGGGCGCCGGGACCGTACTCGCGCTCCCAGGCCGTGCTGAGCTCCTCGCGGCCGCTCCCCAGGTCGCCGCCCAGGAAGTCGTCGAGCTCGTGGTCCTCGTCGCGTCGGTCGGGCACGTCGCCGAGCGCGTAGCGCAGCTCGTCGACGAGCGGGACGTCCTCCACGGACAACGAGTCGTCCTGCCACGAGTCGGTGAGCAGCCGCTGCTCGTCGGAGGTCACCAGGCCCTCGCCGACCCGGGCCAGGAACTCCGGGTCGCGCAGCCAGCCGAGCACCTCGGTGGCGCCGAGCGCGGGCCACCACGACAGCGCGAACTCCACGAAGGCGTCGGAGGAGAGCATGTCGTCGTCGAACGCCTCGCGCCCACGGTCGCGGCCGCGCTCGCCGCGCACCTGCCGCCACATCACGTCGAGCAGCGACGGACGCGATCCGCGGGAGCTGGCGGTTGCGCTGGCCCTGGCCCATCAGCTGTCGGCGCAGCTTCCCGAGCTGACCGCGGTCGAGCAGGATCACGTCGTCGCGCCAGAACACCCGGAACTCCTTGGGGGAGCCCGGCGCCTGCTGGCGCGACGTACGCCGCATCAGCTCGGCCATCCGGCCGGAGCCCTTGACGGCCGCGACCTCCGGCGCGTCGTGGCGGGTCGCCCGTACGCCGCCCACGACCTCGCCCAGCGACCGCAGCGCGACGGCGGTCTCGCCGAGCGACGGCAGCACCCGCTCGATGTAGCGCATGAAGACGCCCGACGGGCCGACCACGAGCACGCCACCGGTCTCGTAGCGGCGCCGGTCGGAGTAGAGGAGGAACGCCGCCCGGTGCAGGGCCACCACCGTCTTGCCCGTGCCGGGACCGCCGCTGATCGACACCACGCCCCTGGCGGGTGCCCGGATCGCCTTGTCCTGCTCGGCCTGGATGGTGGCCACGATCGAGTGCATCGACCGGTCGCGGGCGCGGGACAGCTGGGCCATCAGGGCGCCCTCGCCGACGATCGGCAGGTCGGTCTCGGCCTCGGCGTCGAGCAGCTCGTCCTCCACGCCGACGACCGTGGGTCCGGCGCACCGCAGCACCCGACGGCGTACGACGTCCTGGGGCTCGGCCGCGGTGGCCTGGTAGAACACGGCGGCGGCCGGTGCGCGCCAGTCGATCAGCAGCGAGTCGCGGTCGTCGTCGCGCAGCCCGATCCGCCCGATGTAGCGCGGCTCGGGGTCGAGCGTCGGCAGCAGGTCGAGACGCCCGAAGACCAGGCCCTCGTGGGCGGCGTCGAGCTGGGCGATCCGCTTCGCCGCCTGGAACACCATGGCGTCGCGCTCGACCAGTCCACCCTCGTGACCGAGCCGTCCACGACCGTGTCCCTCGCGCGCCAGCTCACGCGCGTTGCGCGCCGACTTCTCCAGCTGGACGTAGACGCGATCGACGAAGGTCTGCTCTGCGGCGAGCTCTGCCGCCAGCACATCGTCTGCCAAGAAAGGTCCCCTCGGATCCCCGACCGCCGGTGGCGGTGTTCCCCATGGTGCGAGTCGACAATCGTATCCGCTCCCCTGGAAGCCCGGAGCACGACCACCGGATTCGAGCCGACGCGCCCGTCGCGATGCGGCCGGGCGTGTGCCAGGCTCGTTCGCGTGAAGGTCTACATCTCGGTGGACATGGAAGGCGTGGCCGGCATCGCCGACTGGGAGCAGTGCCTTCCCGGCGGCGACGACTACGCCCTCGGACGCGACCTCGTGCTCGGCGAGGTCAACGCGGCGATCGAGGGCGCCGTCGCCGCGGGCGCCGACGGGATCCTCGTCAACGACTCCCACTCGGTGATGCGCAACCTGCCGCCGGCCGCCCTCGGTGCCCGAGCGTCGTACCTCTCCGGGAGGTTCAAGCCGCTCTACATGATGGAGGGGCTCGACCCGTCGTACGACGCTGTCGTGTTCCTCGGCTACCACGCCGCGATGCAGTCCCCCGGCGTGCTGTCCCACACCTACAACCCGCGCGCGATCGCCGAGGTACGCCTCAACGCGATCGTCACCGGCGAGGCCGGCCTCAACGCGCTCCTCGCCCAGCACCACGCAGTGCCGGTGGCGGTGATCACGGGCGACCAGTACGTCGGACCCGAGGTCGCACCGTTCTGCCCCGGCATCGAGACCATCGAGGTGAAGCGCTCGGTGAGCCGGTACGCCGCCGAGCACCTGCACCCGGCCACCGCCCGCGAGCGCATCCGGGACGGGGTCGCCTCCGCACTGCGCGACGTTCCCTCGCCGCCCAGGATCTCGCTGCCGGCCACGGTCGAGGTCGAACTGCTCTCCCCCGACCTGGCCGAGCAGGCCACCTGGATCCACGGCGTGACCCGGCTCGACGGCCGGACCGTCTCCTTCACCGGCGACGACCCGTTGCGCCTCTTCCGCACCTTCATGACCTTGGTCTTCCTCACCAGGTCACTGGCCGAGCCTCGCTGACCGCGTCAGTCGTCCCGCGTGTAGATGCCGACCCCGAGGGCGCCCGGGGTCGAGCGGGTGACCCGTACCTGTGCGTCCGCGGGGATCCAGTACGGGCCGGTGCTGCCGGAGCCCTGACCGGAGAACCCGGTCTGGTCGACGGGCATCCCCGTCGCGTGGAAGAGGATCTGGGTGGTCGCTCCCCGACCCATGGCGCATGGCGACGACGGCCAGGGACGGCACCGGCCCGCCGGTGAGCTCGAGCGGCGACGTGTGCGTGCGCGAGCCGGTGCTCAGGCGCCAGGTGTGACCGCCGTACTCGACCACCTCGGACACGGCGACGCCGGCGAGTCGTTCGGACGCCACCGGCCCGTAGAGCCCCACCCCGACCCGGACACCGTCGACGGATCCCGACGGCAGTGGGGTCGACGTGTGGGGACCCGAGACCCAGACCCGGACCGAGCGATCGGCGGGGCCCACGGGGGTCGCCCCCAGCACGTCGGAACCGGGGTCGAAGGACGGGTCGCCGCAGCCGCCGGTGGACTCGCCGCCGCCCAGGGCGACGTGCACCAGCGAGCCCTTGGGAGCTCCGGCGCACAAGACACTGATCCTCACCTGACCCGGCACCGGAGTGAACGGCGCACGGGCGACCGTCTGTCCCGGAGCACCGATCACGGCGGTGAGCAGAGGGGTCTCCGCGACCGTCCGTCGGAAGGTGATGCCGTCGCGGGTGACGCCGTCCGGCTGCGCGTCGGTGACGTCGTACGTCGCCACACCGACGCGGCCCTCGGCAGCGGACACTCGCAGCGCTCCCCCGGGTCCGGGCGGGATCACCACCGAGTCTCGGAACCTGCTCAGCGACGAGGTCCAGTGGTCCCCGTCGGGGAGACGCAGCTTGACGGTCGTGGCCCGGTCGGTCGTCCAGCTCAGCAGCCGCGGCTGGGTCGACGCCCGGAGCTCGATGGACCCCCGGCCGTCGACGATCCTGGACGAGCCGTCGCTGCGGTAGGTGTAGCCCAGCGACCTGATGGTCTCGGGAGCGCGTACGCCGAACAAGACCGGCGGAGGGTTCGAGGAGGCGCGCTGGACGCCGATCACGCCCACAGCGGCGGCGACGACGAGGGCGAGAGCGCCGGCGCCCACGGCGCGCCGCCGCCGTCGTACGACCGAGACCCGGTGCCGTACCGCGGCGGTGCGGACGACCGCCTCGCCGTCGGGGACCCGCTCGGCGTGCTCGTCGAGAGTGGTGCGGAGGTCGGACAGGGTGTTCATCGCAGGTCTCCTTCCGCCTCGGTCAGGGCGGGGTCGATGCGCAGCTTGGCGAGTGCCTTGCTGCACTGGCTCTTGACGGTGCCCACGGAGCAGCCGAGGAGCTCGGCGGTCTGGGCCTCGGTCAGGTCCTCGAAGTAGCGCAGGACGACCACGGCACGCTGCCGGCGCGGGAGCCGCTCCATGGCCTGCCACAGGTCCGTCGGCTCGGCGCCGGGGTCGGCCGTGGCTCGCTCGGGCAGCTCGTCGGTGGGGTGCTCGCCGTTCCACTTCCGCCGCCACCAGGAGGCGTAGGTGTTGACCAGGATGCGCCGTACGTAGGGCTCCGGGCTCCCGTCGATCCGCCGCCACGCGAACCACGCCTTGGCCAGCGCGGTCTGCAACAGGTCCTCGGCGAGCGCGTGGTCGTGCGTGAGCAGGTACGCCGTCCGCAGCAGCGCACGCGAGCGTGCCGCGACGAAGTCGTCGAAGGTCGCGCCGGTCATAGGGTCCACGCGGCCTCCCGAGTCGACGACGGTCCTGATGCTCATGCCCCTACCTACTGGCCGGGCCCTCGGGAAGGTTGCCTACTTCTTCCGGTTCATGAACGCGGTCATCGCCTCGCGCGCCTCGTCGGAGGCGAACAGCCGGGCGCTCAGCTCCGCCATCTCGCCGCCTTGCGCGTCGATCCGGCGTACCAGGTCGGCGTTGAGGATCCGCTTGGACTCGCGCAGCCCCTGCGCCGCCCCGGTCGCGAGCTGGGCACAGACCGTCGCGACGGCGTCGTCCAGGCGGTCGGCGGGCACGGCGGTGGTGACCAGGCCGTACGCCGCCGCCTGGGCGCCGCTGAACGTCTCACCGCCGAGCGTCGTGAGCGACGCGGCGCGCGGGTTCATCCGGGCGTGGACCGTGAGCGAGATGATCGCCGCGGCCAGGCCGAGCTTGACCTCGGTGAGGGCGTACGTCGCGTCGTCGGCGCTGACCGCGACGTCGCTCGCCGCGACGATGCCGATGCCTCCGGCACGGACGGCCCCCGAGACGCGAGTGACCACCGGCTTGTCGATGGTCACGATGAGGCGCTGGAGCTCGACGATCCTGTGGGCGCCCTCGGCCATCCCGACCGTCGTCGCCTCGGACAGGTCGGCACCGGAGCAGAAGACCTTGCCCTCCTGCCGGACCAGCACCACCTTCACCGTCGAGTCGGCGGCCGCGCGCCCGAGCCGCTCGAACAGCTCGGTGACGAGCTGCCGGGACAAGGCGTTGCGGTTGTGAGGCGAGTCCAGGGTGATCGTGGCCACCGCGTCCGCGACGGCGTAGTGCACGAGCTCGTCGGTCATGCCGCGCATCCTTTCATCCGCGTCGGGTGCCTGCGGGGCGCATTTCAGCCCCGGGGTTCAGGGCCGTGGCCGCCCTCCCCCATCCGGACGTGCCGCCGCGCCGAACCACCAGAGCCACAGGGGCCGGACCGGAAGGGTCACCGTGAACACCACGTTCCGCCGCACGGGGGTCGCTCGGCAGCGTGCTGCTGCCGTCGGCGCGACCGGGACGCTGACAGAACCCGGTGAAGACGCGAGGATCCTGACGTGACGCACCTGAGGTCCGTGCCGTCCGACCCACCCCCGGACGGGGGCGGGTCGGTCGGCGCTCACCTGGCCGACCTGTTGAAGCGGGCCGGCCGTGGCGACGAGAGCGCCTTCGCCGAGTGGTACGACGCCACCGCGGCGCGGGCCTTCGGCCTCGCGGTCCGAGTGCTCCGCGACCGGGCCCAGGCCGAGGAGGTCACGCAGGAGGCGTACCTCGAGTGCTGGCGCCACTCCACCCGCTTCGACCCCGCCAAGGGCAGCGCGATCTCCTGGCTCCTCACGATCGTGCACCGCAAGGCCGTCGACCGGGTCCGCTCGGCCGAGGCGTCGGGCCGGCGCGACGAGGCCTACTCCCACAGGGAGCACACGGTCGAGCACGACTCCACCGCAGAGGCGGCCGCCGCTTCGCTGGAAGCCATCCGGGTGCGCGCCGCACTGGCCGACCTGACCCTGAAGCAGAGAGAGGCTGTGGTGCTCGCATTCCTCGGTGGCTACACCCACACCGAAGTGGCCAGCATGCTCGATCTCCCGATCGGCACCGCCAAGACGCGGATCAGGGACGGTCTGATCCGGCTGAGAGACGCGTTGGGCGTCGGAGAGGTGGCGCAGGCATGAGACACCCAGCGACGTTCTCCGTCTCACCCGGTGCGCTCCTCCGCCGAACCCCGCCGGGAGGACCCCGATGAGCGACATCCACGCCCTTTCGGGTGCCTACGCAGTCGACGCCCTCGACGACGACGAGCGCGAGCTGTTCGAGCAGCACCTGGCGGTGTGCCCCGAGTGCCGAGCCGAGGTCAGGTCGTTCTCCGAGACCGCCGCCCTGATCGCCGAGACGGAGGCCGAGACTCCGCCACCGAGCCTCCGCGACTCGGTGCTGTCGGGCATCGCATCGACCCGCCCGCTGCCGCCCGAGACTCCCGAGGCCAGCCCCGGGAGCACCCCCGGCGCCACGAGCGAGGCGACACCCGCCGCCGCGGTGAGGCCGCTACGACGGCGGACCTTTCCGTTGCTGGTCGCGGCGTCCGTCGCACTGATCCTGGTGGGCCTCGGCATCGTCGGAGGCGTCCGTCTGCTGCAGAGCGACGGTTCCTCGCGCGCGGACCTCGCCGACCAGATCCTGAACGCGCCCGACGCCGTGAGCACCACCCAGACCCTCGCGGGCGGCGGCGAGCTCACCCTCGTCATGTCGCCGTCGCTCGAGCGTGCGGTGATGATCGGACACGACGTACCCCCGTCCGAGGCCGGTACGACGTACCAGCTCTGGCTGCAGCAGCCCGGGAAGGGCCTGGTCACCGCCGGCCTGATGCCGGACGCCACGGAGCCCACGGTGCTGGCGGGCAACGCCGCGACCGCCAAGGCGGCTGCGGTCTCCGTCGAGCCCGAGGGCGGCTCCGAGCAGCCGACCTCCGACCCGATCGCCCTCTTCCCGCTGAAGCCCACCGGCGGCAACGGGTCGCCATGAGCCGCCCGTCCCGAGGGCCCTGACGGCCGAGAAATGCTGCGGAACGTCACGGACCACCGGGGCCAGTCCCGTGCTTCACTCGCCTGATGGACCGCGTGGCGGAGGCATTCCGAGCCTGTCCTCGCAAGGAGTTCCTGCCCGAGACGGAACGGCGGCGGGCCGGGTACGACGGACCGCTGCCGATCGGGCACGGCCAGACCAACAGCCAGCCGCGGACCGTCGAGTCGATGCTCCGCCTGCTGGACGTGTACGCCGGCCAACGGGTCCTCGACGTCGGGTCCGGGTCCGGCTGGTCCACCGCCCTGCTCGCCCAGCTGACCGGGCCGACCGGCCGGGTGCTCGGCGTGGAGCTGGAGCCCGACCTCGTGGAGCTGGGCACCCGTCACCTCGATGCCCACGACCTGCCCTGGGCGAGCATCCACGAGGCCGTCCCCGGCGTCCTCGGCCTGCCGAGTGCTGCGCCGTACCACCGGATCCTGGTCTCGGCGATGGCCCGCGAGCTCCCCGACGAGCTCGTCGCCCAGCTCCACAGCGGCGGCGTGATGGTGATCCCGGTCGCCGGCACGATGCTGCGGGTGGCGACGTCGATGCGGGGCGTCCAGGTGACCCGGCACGGCGGCTACCGGTTCGTCCCCCTGCGCTGAGGCCACGCCACGACGGAGCGGGACGTTCCGACCGCCTCCGGACGCGCCGCCGCGAAGTTGGGCTCATCCGCCCACCCTGCTTAGACTCCCCCTGCCTGACGCACCGTCCCCCGAGGAGCTCGCTGGCGTGTCTACGAGTTCCGCCGCCCCCGCCGCACGCACACGACCGGCGGCCCCCGAGCGACCTGACACCGGCCCCCGGACCGACATCCAGGCGCTGCGCGCCGTCGCCGTCTCGATCGTGCTGGTCTATCACCTGTTCCCGACGTCTCTGACCGGCGGCTTCACGGGCGTCGACGTCTTCTTCGTCATCTCCGGGTTCCTCATCACCTCCCACCTGCTCTCACACCCACCCAGCCGGCCCCGTGACCTGTTCACGTTCTGGTCACGCCGCATCCGCCGCCTGCTGCCCGCCTCGCTCCTGGTGCTGACGTGCGTCCTGATCGCGTCCCGGCTGGTGGCACCGGAGACCGCCTGGGGCAACACCGCGAAGCAGGCCAGGTCGGCCGCGCTCTACGTCCTGAACTGGCGGCTCGCCAACGACTCGGTCGACTACCTGGCCTCCCAGGACGCGCCGACCCCCGTCCAGCACTTCTGGTCGCTGTCGGTCGAGGAGCAGTTCTACCTGGGCTGGCCGATCCTGATCCTGGTCCTGGCCCTGATCGCGCGTCTGATCGACCGACGGGTCGCGGCCATCGTCAGCCTCGGTCTCGCCGCCGTCGTCGCTGCGTCGTTCTGGTACTCCGTGGTCGAGACCGGCGTCGAACCGGCCCGTGCCTACTTCGTGACCACGACCCGGGTGTGGGAGCTCGGTGTCGGCGGTCTGCTCGCCTCGCTGCTCGCCATCCGCGCGCCGGCCGGGCACAGGGCCGGAGACGGGGCCGGAGACAGGGCGGGAGGCAGAGGCGGAGCCATCCCGCTGCCGGCACCTGCCCGGATCGCCCTGGCCTGGATCGGGCTGGCACTGATCGCCTACGCGGCGGTCGCGTACTCCGGCTCCACGCCCTTCCCGAGCTGGCGCGCCGCCGTCCCGGTGCTCGGAACCGCGGCCGTGATCGCCGCCTGGGCGCCACGCGCCTCAGGCTCTCCGGCCGGGGTGATGGCGTTGCCGCCCGTGCAGTGGCTCGGCAACATCTCCTATTCGCTGTACCTGTGGCACTGGCCGCTGATCGTGCTGGTCCCCGCCTACCTCGGCCATGACCTCGGTCTCCTCGACAAGCTCGGTGTCCTCGTCGCATCCCTGGCCCTCGCCGACCTGACCAAGCGCGTGGTCGAGGACAGGTTCCGGACGCCGGCCTGGGGGCGTCCGTTGTTCAAGCCCTACCTGCTCGGCGCCGCGGCCATGGGAGTGGTCGTCGTCGCGGCGACGTTGCAGAACGTCGCGATCACACACAGCATCGAGGCCAGCCTCGCGGCGACGAAGGTGAAGGCGGCGAGCGGTGACCCGTGCTTCGGCGCCGCCGCGATCATCGCCCCGGCCGGGCGCTGCCCGGTCACCAGGACCGGAACGCTGTATCCCTCGCCCCTTGCCGTGGCGGCGGACAAGACGGACGCCTGGGCCGTCGGTGACCGCAAGGGCTGCCAGGCCCACCGCCCGACCTTCCGGGTCGTGACGTGCGTCGCGGGGCCGGCCGACGCTGCGGTCGACATCGCGCTGGTGGGCAACTCCCACGCGGCGCAGTGGTATCCGGCCGTCAAGGAGGCCGCGGCCGCCCACGGCTGGCACGTGACCTTGTTCATCGCCTCGCAGTGCGCGCTCGCCGACATGCTCCAGGACGTCGACACGCCCGCACATGCCCGTGCTTGTCTGCGTTGGGGTCACCATGTGCAGACCCGTCTCCTGACCGGCGGCTTCGACCTGGTCGTGATGGCCGACCGCATCTCCGTGACTGCCCTGGGTCAGGACGGGTACAGCAGCAGCCTGCCGGTCTACGAGCAGGGCTACGAGCAGGTCCTACGCACGCTCTCCGCCGCGCACCAACGGGTTCTCGCCATCCGCGACACCCCTGCGCCGGGCTTCCCGATCCCCGACTGCCTGGCCGCTCACACCGACGACTACACCCGGTGCGACGGCACCCTGGCCGCCTGGCTGCCTCCCGATCCGCTGATGCAGGCGGTCCGCGCGGTGCACGACCCGCGGATCACGTCGACGGTGATGACGCCGTACCTCTGCGAGTCGCAGACGTGCCAGGCGGTCGTCGGCGGGGTGCCGGTGTACTTCGACGGGTCGCACCTCTCGAACACCTACGCCCGCAGCTTGGGACCGTTCCTCGACCCCAGGATGCAGGCGGCACTCGCGACCCCCTGATCCGGACTGAGCCAAGGCCCCGGCGCAATGGGGCTCAGCCCACGCCCCACAGCGCGGCGACGTGCCGCGCGTCCGTCCCGCAGCAGCCGCCGACGACCTCGAGCGCCGGCAGCCGCTCCTCGAGCGCACGGTGTGCCGGGACGAGGACGCCCAGGTCCCCCTCGTCGAGCACCTCTGCCTCGTCGAGCTCCGCGTGGCTGAGGGTCGAGGCGTTGCTGCGCAGCCCGTGGATCCGATCGGTCCAGTCGCCCGGCTCCGCCAGCCCCTCGAGCACGTGTAGCGGGTGCGCGCAGTTGACCAGGAAGTACGCCGGTGGCGCCTCGGTGTCGACCCGCTCGAGGGCCGCGCGCAGCGTCGTACCGTCGGGGAGGCGACCGTCGGTCTCGACCGTGAGCCCGATGGCGACCGGGAGCCCGAAGGAGCCGGCAGCACGCACCACGCCGATCGCCTCGCCCGGATCCGTCAGCGTCAGCGCACACACCTGGTCCACGCCCGCCTCGGCGAACGCCCGCACCTGGGGCGCGTGGTAGTCCGCAGCCTCGTCGGCGTCGACCGCGTCACCTACGGCGTACCCGTCCCCGCGCGGCCCGACCATCCCGGTCACCACGATCTCCGGGACCCGGTCACGCCACTCGTGCGCGAAACCCTGGAGGAGCGCGACGGCCTCCCGGTTGGCCTGGGCGACCGTGCGCGGGTCGTGGCCGAGCGCCGCACCCCAGTCGGTGTTCGCCCGCCAGGTGGGGGCCTCGAGTCGCAGCCCGGCCCCGACCGCTGCGGCGATGTCGGCGTACCCGTCGTAGTAGGTGCGCAGCAGCGCGCGCCCCTCGTCGCTCCACACCAACGGGTACGCCGCGAACCCCGGCAGGTCGACCCCGTGATGGAAGATCAGGTCGGTCTCCAGCCCGCCGTCCGTGACGTAGCGCCAATCCGCCGTCGAGACCATCCCCACCTCCGTTGCCGACAGATCCGCCTGCCGCCATTGAGGCATGCCCCCGACGAGGCCGCAACCCCGGCCGAGTGCTCCGAACCTTCACCTGGAGTTCACGCGACGTAACCGGCGCGAAAGCCGCGGACGGCATGCTGGCCGCACGAGCCGTCGCCAGCGGCCACGAGCGGCCAGGGGGATCCGTTGCCACAGACCAGCCAGCCCGACAACGACACCACGCCACGACCCGGGCGGCGGCACGGCGTCGCGGCCGCGCGCGAGCGCGAGGACCGAACCTTGGGCGGACTCAGCGCTCTGCTCGACGCACGGCCCGAACTGCACGGGGTCCACGCGCCGGCCGACTGGGCGTACGACGCGGTGCGCTGGACCGCGTGACCAGTCAGTAGCTCTTCGGCAGGCCCAACGAGTGCATCGCCACGAAGTTCAGGATCATCTCGCGCGAGACCGGTGCGATCCGGCCGGCCCGGGTCGCGACCAGCAGCCCGGCCATGCCGTACTCCTGGGTGATCCCGTTGCCGCCGTGGGTCTGCACGGCGCGGTCGGCTGCGTCGCAGGCGGCCTCGGCGGCGGCGTACTTGGCCATGTTGGCTGCCTCGCCCGCGCCCAGGTCGTCGCCTGCGTCGTAGAGCGCCGCCGCCTTCTGCGTCATCAGCCGCGCCAGCTCGATCTCGATCTTCGACTGCGCGAGCGGGTGCGCGATCGCCTGGTGTGATCCGATCGGGCCCTGGAAGACGGTGCGTTCCTTGGCGTACGCCGCGGCCTTCTCGAGCGCGAACCGCGCCAGCCCCGTCGAGAACGAGGCGGCCATGATCCGCTCCGGGTTCAGCCCCGCGAACAGCTGCACGAGACCGCCGTCCTCGTCGCCGACCACGGCGTCGCCCGGAAGTCGCACGTCGTCGATGAACACCTGGAACTGCAGCTCGGGGCTGACGATCTCCATCGGGATCGGGCGGGCCTCGAAGCCCTCGGCGTCGGTCGGGACGACGAAGAGCACCGGCTTCAGCTTGCCGGTCCTCGCGTCCTCCGTGCGCGCGACCACCAGCACGTTGTCGGCCTCGTCGACGCCGGAGATGTAGATCTTGCGGCCGTTGAGCACCCACCCGTCGGCGTCGCGTCGCGCGGTGGTGGTGATGTTGTGGGTGTTGGTGCCGGCATCGGGCTCGGTGATCGCGAAGGCCATGGTCCCGGTGCCGTCGCAGATGCCCGGCAGCCAGCGGTGTTTCTGCTCCTCGGTCCCGTACCGGCTGATGATCGTCCCGCAGATCGCCGGGCTGACGACCATCAGCAGCAGGGGGCAACCCTGTGCGGCGAGCTCCTCGCAGACCGCGGCGATGTCACCGATCCCGCCCCCGCCGCCGCCGTACTCCTCGGGGATGTTGATGCCGAGGTAGCCGTTCTTGCCGATCTCGAGCCAGAGGTCGGTGGTCTTCTCGCCGGACCGCGCCTTCTCGGTGAACCACTCGCGGCCGAACCTGCCGGCCAGCTTGGCCACCTCGCGGCGCAGCGCCCGGCGTTCCGGGCTCTCGGTGAATGCGGTCATCCCTGTTCCTTCTCCTCGTGGTCTCGACTCCGCTCGACCGACGATGGTTCGACCACCGCCAGCACCTCGTTGGCCGCCACCTGGACGCCGCCCTGGACGGAGATCCGGGTCACGGTGCCGGCCTGGGGAGCCGTCACCGTGTGCTGCATCTTCATGGCCTCGAGGACGAGCACGGACTGCCCGGCCTCCACCACGTCACCCTCCGCCACGGCGAGGCGGACCACCGTTCCGGGCATCGGTGCCAGCAGGCTGCCGCTGGCGACCGCATCGGCCGGGTCGGTGAAGCGCGGGACGACGGTCAGCCGCACGTGACCGGTCGCCGCGTCGACGTCGACGGCGTCACCCGCGACCGCCACGTCGTACGCCGTCCGGACGCCGTCGCGCTCGACCAGCACGCGGTCGGGGCCCGCCTCGACCACGATGAACCCGTCCACGGTGTAGCCGTCGCGGCCGCCGTACCACTCGACCACGACCTCATCGTCCCCACGCAGGAACGTCGTGCGCTGGGGCTGGCTGACGACGTTGCGCCAGGCGACCGGTACGCCGCGCTGGACGCGGCGGGCGGCCGCGTCGCGCTCGGCCAGGGCGATGGCCCCGGCGACGGACGCGCCCCGATCGGGCCCCGGCTGCGCGATCGTGCGGCCGGCGAGGAAGGACGTGTCGACCTCACCCACCCCGAACGCGGGGTCCTCGAGGATGTCGACGAGCAGGTCGCGGTTGGTGACCACGCCGTGGATCCGGGCTCCCCGCAACGCCGCGGCCAGCCGACGGACTGCCTGCTCGCGGGTGGGCGCCCAGGAGACCAGCTTCGCGAGCATCGCGTCGTAGTGCGTCGAGACCTCGCTGCCGGTCTCGAACCCGGCATCCAGCCGGAGCCCGGGTCGGTTGAGCAGGTCGAACTCGCCGTCGACACCGGGTACGTCGACCAGCGTCAGCATCCCGTTCTGGGGCTGCCAGTCGGCGGCGGGGTCCTCGGCGTAGAGCCGGACCTCGATCGCATGGCCGTACGTCTCGCCGATGGTGCGCGGGTCGGGCGAGCCCCCCTCCGCCACCGTGAGCTGGAGCTCGACGAGGTCGACACCGTGGACCAGCTCGGTGACGGGGTGCTCGACCTGCAGGCGGGTGTTCATCTCGAGGAAGAAGAAGCGGTCGGCCGCTGCGTCGTAGAGGAACTCGACGGTGCCCGCGCCCTGGTAGTCGATCGCCGCGGCCGCGGCGTGCGCGGCCCGGTGCAGAGCCGCGCGAGTCCGGTCCGGCAGACGAGGGGCCGGCGACTCCTCGACCACCTTCTGGTGGCGTCGCTGGACCGAGCAGTCGCGCTCGCCGAGGACGAGGACGCCGCCCGGGTGGCCCACGACCTGCACCTCCACATGGCGTGCGTGCTCGACGTACGGCTCGAGGAACACGGTCCCGTCGCCGAAGGCGCTCTGGGCCTCGGCGCTCGCCGCGTCGACCTCGCTGTTCAGGTCGTCGAGGGAGCGCACGATCCGCATGCCCCGGCCGCCGCCGCCCGCAGACGCCTTCACCAGCAGGGGCAGGTCCGCCTCCCGTGGCTTCGCTGGCGTCTCGAGGACCGGCACGCCGGCCTTCCTCATCAGCTCCTTGGCTCGGACCTTGGAGCCCATCTGCTGGATCGACTTCGGCGACGGACCTACCCAGATCAGGCCGGCGTCGGTCACGGCGCGCGCGAAGTCGGCGTTCTCGGACAGGAAGCCGTAGCCGGGATGCACCGCGTCGGCGCCGGCACGCCGCGCCGCATCGACCACCAGATCGACCCGTAGGTACGTGTCGGCCGGCGCGCTCCCCGGGAGGTGGACGGCGGTGTCGGCCTCACGCACGTAGGGCAGTCCGGCGTCGGGGTCGGAATGCACCGCGACCGTCTCGATGCCGAGGCGGCGGCACGTCGCGAACACCCGCCGGGCGATCTCGCCCCGGTTCGCCACCAGGAGTCGTCTAATCATGGACATCTCCACAGGGGTCGTGGGGTGAGCTCATGTGCGGAACACCCCGTAGCCCTCGGCCCCCCTGATCGGGCCGGTCTCGATGACCGACAGGCAGATCGCCAGGACGGTGCGGGTGTCGCGCGGGTCGATCACGCCGTCGTCGTACAGCATCCCGGAGAGGAAGAACGGCAGGCTCTGCTCCTCGACGCTCTGCTCGATGAACGCGCGCATGCCGGCGTCGGCCTCGTCGTCGTACGCCTGGCCGCGTGCCTCGGCCGCCGCCCTGGCGACGATCGAGAGCACGCCGGCCAGCTGGGCCGGACCCATCACGGCGGCCTTGGCACTCGGCCAGGTGAAGAGGAAGCGAGGATCGTAGGCGCGGCCGTTCATGCCGTAGTTCCCCGCGCCGTACGACGCGCCCATGATCACGCTGAGGTGGGGGACCCGGCTGTTGCTGACGGCGTTGATCATCTGGGCGCCGTACTTGATGATGCCGCCCTGCTCGTACTCCGCGCCGACCATGTAGCCCGTGGTGTTGTGCAGGAAGAGCAGGGGGGTGTCGACCTGGTTCGCGAGCTGGATGAACTGGGTCGCCTTCTGCGCCTCCTCGCTGAAGATCACGCCCTGCGCGTTGGCGAGGATCCCGATCGGGCGGCCGTGGAGGCGCGCCCAGCCGGTCACCAGCGAGGTGCCGTAGAGCGGCTTGAACTCGTCGAAGGGCCGCTCGTTGCCCGGGCCGGTGCCGTCGCAGATCCGCACGATCACCTCGCGCGGGTCGAACGGCTCCTTGAGGTCGGAGGGGATCAGGTCGAGCAGCTGATCAGGGTCCGCGTCCGGCTCGGCAAACCCCGGGACGTCATACGGACGGAGCCCTCTACGGCTCGAGGCGCTTGACGTTGCCTTGCGCCAGTTGAGCCGCGCCACGATCCGGCGGCCGATCCGGATCGCGTCGTGCTCGTCCTCGGCGAGGTAGTCGGCCAGGCCCGAGACCCTGGCATGCATCTCCGCGCCACCCAGCGACTCGTCGTCGGACTCCTCGCCGGTCGCCATCTTCACCAGTGGCGGGCCGCCGAGGAAGACCTTGGCCTGCTCGCGGACCATCACGGTGTAGTCACTCATCCCGGGCACGTAGGCCCCGCCTGCGGTGGAGTTGCCGAAGACCAGCGCGATCGTCGGCTGCCGCCGTGCCGACGCACGGGTGAGGTCGCGGAACACCTTGCCGCCGGGGATGAAGATCTCCTTCTGGGTCGGCAGGTCCGCACCACCCGACTCGACCAGCGAGATCGTCGGCAGCCCGTTCTCCTCGGCGATCTGTGCGGCGCGGAAGCCCTTCTTCACCGTCCACGGGTTGCTCGCGCCGCCCTTGACCGTCGGGTCGTTCGCGGTGATCAGGCACTCGACGCCCTCGACGACGCCGATGCCGGTCACCAGCGAGGCACCGACCGCGAAGTCCGAGCCCCAGCCGGCCAGCGGCGACAGCTCGAGGAACGCCGAGCCGGGGTCGATGAGGAGCTCGATCCGTTCGCGGGGCAGGAGCTTCCCGCGGTCGTGGTGGCGGTCGACGTACTTCTGCCCGCCGCCGGCGACGGCCTTCGCGTGCTCGGTGGCGAGGTCCGCGAGCTTCTCGAGCATCGCCTCACGGTTCCCGCCACTGGTCGAGCCTGTCGAGACCTCGCTCATGAGCCCTCCACCACTGCCTTCATCCGCTCCAAGGTGGTCCGCATCCCCTTCGCGTTGGTCCGGCCGCGCAGCGGCCCGAGCATGAGCCAGTAGGCCCTGAGCGGCAGCGAGGAACCCAGCTTGAAGTACTCGGTGACGCGGGTGCCGTCACCCTCCGGCTCGAGCCGGTAGCCCCAGCGGTTGACCGGCCCGTCCAGCGGCCCGTCGACCTCGACCACGAACTCGAAGGCCTCGTTCGGCACGCACTCGGTGACGCGGCAGGCCGACCAGTACGTCGGGCCGACGCCGTTGCGCTTCACGTGCCCCTTGAACCGGGCGCCGACCTCCGGCCCGCTCGAGCCCCGCCGCCAGCGCGCCTCGAAGGTCTCGGGCGAGAACTCCCCGATCCGGGTCACGTCGCTGACGAGCGCCCAGACCTCGTCGGGAGGGGCATCCATGTGGAGCGACACCTCGCCGCCCATCGACATCCAGGGCAGCACGGTGACCATCGCCCGCTCGATCCTCCGGCTCACAGCAGCCCCTCCGGGATCTCCACGTACCGCGACCGGGCCCACTCACCGAGGCCCTTGGCCTGCGGGTCGAACCGTGTGGAGGCGGCCACCCCGCGGCCGAGGAGCCGGTGGATCACCACGTTGACCCCGCCGAGGTTGGGCAGCGTGAAGACCTCGATGTCGAGCCGGGCGGTCTCAGGGAGCAGGTCGCGGACGAACTCCGGCGTCACGAGCGCAAGCAGCCACGCCACCCGCTCGTCGTACTGCTCGGCTCTGGTCGAGCCCGTCGAGACACCGTCGCGCGCCACCCAGAGGCCCAGGTTGGCGTCGCCGCCCTTGTCGCCGGACCGCGCATGCACGAACGTGCCGAGCGGGCACTTCACGCGACCACCTCGTGACGACCGTCGGCGTGGTTGACGCGCTGGGTCACGGCGCTGCGGTCGACGTACTCGGCCCGGTAGACGCCGAACGGCGTGCCGTTGCCGGGAGGAGCGGTCATCGTGAAGCCGGGGTACGACGCGAGCGCGAGCTCGACCGCGGCGCTGCTGAATGCTCGGCCGACCGGTTCGGGCGAGGAGTCCTGGACGGTGCAACGGAGCAGGGTCGAGGCGCCTTCCTCGGTGTCGGCGTCCGGGGTCGGCACCGGGCCGAGCGACCAGGTGACCGACTCCGCGGTCAGCCGGGGCTCGAGCTGAGCGCGCACCCACGCCGCCTTCTCCTCGACGCCGAGTCCGGTCAGCACGAACTCGACGGAGTTCCGGTAGCCGCCGAGCTCGTTGACGCACACCTTGAGTCTTCCCGGCGGCGCCTGGCCGCGGACGCCGGAGATCCGGACCCGGTCCGGTCCGTCGTCGCCGAGCTCGATCGTGTCGAGCCGCGTGGTGACGTCCGGGCCGAGGTAGAGCGGGCCCTGCACCTCGTACATCAGCTGGGCGGTCACCGTGTCCATGCTGACCCCCCCACCCGTGCCGTCGTGCTTGGTGATCACGCAGGAGCCGTCGCCCGCGATCTCGGCCAACGGGAAGCCCAGCGGTCTGCCTTCGCCGGCCGCGCCTCGTCGCGAGGAAGCCCGAGAAGTTGCCACCCGTCGCCTGGGCACCGCACTCGAGCACGTGCCCGGCCACCACGGCGCCGGCCAGCTCGTCGTACGCCGTCGGGTCCCAGCCGAAGTGGGCGACGGCCGGCCCGACCACGAGCGAGGCGTCGGTGACCCGACCGGTCACCACGATGTCCGCGCCTCCGCGGAGCGCGGCCGCGATCCCGAAGGCGCCGAGGTAGGCATTGGCCGTCAGTGCACCGGGGAAACCCAGCGCGCGCAGGTCGTCGCCGTCGACGTACGCGATCGACGGCGAGAGACCTTGCGCCGCGGCGTTCTCGGCGAGCTTCGCGGCGAGCCCTGCCGGGTTGAGCCCTCCGGCGTTGGCGACGAGCTTCACGCCGCGCTCCAGTGCCAGGCCGAGACAGTCCTCGACCTGCCGCACGTAGGTGCGTGCGTAGCCGAGCGCGGCGTCCTTGAGCTGGTCGCGACCCAGGATCAGCATGGTCAGCTCGGCGAGGTAGTCACCGGTGAGCACGTCGAGACTGCGTCCGTCGCTGCTGCCCTCCAGCATCTCGCGCATCGCCGAGAGGCGGTCGCCGTAGAAGCCCGAGCAGTTGCCGACACGGAGCGGCCTCACCGCGGCCCACGTCCCTCGCCCGGGGGGCCGGCGAAGCACTGGGCGATGGACAGCCAGGTGTTGGCCTCGCGGCCGACGGCGACGAGCGAGGTGTCGGCGCGGTTGACCCGCTGGGTGACCAGCAGGCAGAAGTCGTACGCCGCGCCGGTCACGGTCTGTCCGGCGTCCTCCGGCCCCCAGGCCCACAGGTCACCCGACGGTGCGGTGAGGGAGATCCGGAACTCCTCGGCGGGAGCGGCGAGACCGTGCACCGAGAAGGCGAAGTTGCGGGTCCGGACCCCGAGGTGCGCGACATGGCGGATCCGGTCGGTCACCTCCGGCTCCGCATCGAGCGCCTCGTGCACGTCGCGGGAGTGGGCCCAGGTCTCCATGAAGCGGGCCGTGGCCATCGAGGTGGCCGACATCGGCGGTCCGTACCACGGCATCCTCTGACCGTCGGGGTAGGTGCGGAGCGTCTCCGCGAGCCGGGACCGCGCCCTCCGCCAGCGCTCGAGGATCACCGACGGCGCCGCGACGCCCCCGGTCAGGGCGGCGCGGTCGACGGCGTGCTCGGGGTCGGCCATCGCCTCGACCACCAGGGCGTCCCAGCGGGACTTGTCGGTCGCGGCAGCGTGCGCCGCCTCGTCGGTCCAGGCCAGATGGGCGATCTGGGAGGCGACGTCCCACCCGGGGGACGGCGTGGGACGTCGCCAGTCCCTGGTGGCGCGGCCGGCGACGAGCGTGTCGAGCCGATCGCCCTCCGCTGCGAGGTCGTCGAGCACCTGGTGGAGCAGATCGCTCATGCCATGGCCTCGTCGAGGGTCTGGGCCCACTGGTCGAGGATCCGCTTGCGGCGCCGGGTGTCGTCGGTGATGGTCGCCGCGAGTCCGAGGCCGCGTACCAGGTCGAGCGTCGCCTGGACGAGCTCGCGCACGCCTGGTCGCGACTCGTCGGCACCCAGCAGGTCGACCGTCATCCGGTGGGTCTCGCGGCCCACACGCTGCTCCAGCGGGGACACCGCGGCCAGGAGGGCAGGGTCGGTGCGGGCGGCCACCCACAGCTCGAGAGCGGCGATGAAGACCGGCGAGGCGAAGTGGTCGCCGAGCATTCTCAGCACGGCGCGGGTGCGGTGGGGCCCACGCGGGACGGTGGCCGCTCGTGCGGCCAGCTCGGCCCCGCGGACCTCGGTGAGATGTTCGACGGCGGCGACGACGAGGTCGTTCTTGGTCGGGAAGTGATGCAGCTGGGCACCGCGCGACACCCCGGCCCGCTCGCTGATCAGGGTGGTCGACGTACCGCCGAAGCCACGCTCGACCAGGCACTCGATGGTGGCGTCCATCAGCCGCGCGCGCATGGCCCGGGACCGCTCCTCCTGCGGCACGCGGACGGTCGTCACCCCGCCATGCTCGCGTCGTACAAACAAACAGTCAAGCCTGTCGGTTTATGGCAGGGCTTCGTCATGGGCCGCTTCCCGGCGCCCGAGCCCGAGTCCTTCGCTCCTTCTCGAGCTCGGCGAGGTAGGTGTGGAAGTCCACCTCGATCGTGTGCCGCTTGCTGGCCACGAAGCGCTTGCGCAGCGCCGCGTCGTACGCCGTGATCTGGGCGCGCATCTCGGCGCGCGGGGGGAGCGTCACCCGGCCGGTGATCAGGTCCGCGACCCAGTGCGCCTGGGCCTCGGCCAGCGGCATGAGCGCTCCGAGCGGCTGGACCAGCCCGATGAACCACAACCCGGCCCGGTCGGGCGGGACGACACGGCGATAGAGGTTGACGTGGTTGTCGTCGGTGGCCACCACCGACTCGTCGAGGAACGGAAAGGTCACCTTGTAGCCGGTGCTGTAGACGACGACGTCGGCCTCGACGCTGGTGCCGTCGGCGAAGACCACCGTGGAGCCGTCGAAACGGCTGATCGTCGGCTTCACGGTGATGTCGCCGTGCCCGAGCCGGCTGAGCAGGTCGTCGCTGACCGTGGGGTGTGCCTCGAGCACGTCGTGGTCGGGCCGGGGCAGCCCGTAGTCGGTCATCTTGCCGACGGCGATCCGCAGCATCGCCCGCATCCCGAGCTTCTGGACCCGAAGGGGTCCCCGCGCGAGCGGTGAGCTGGTCAGCTGGTCGGTGGGCATGCCGAACAGGTACTTCGGCAGGACCCACGCCCCGCGCCGCATCGCGAGGTACGTCTCGCGGGCCACCCGCGACGCCTCGACGGCGATGTCGGTCGCCGAGTTCCCGATCCCCAGCACGACCACGCGCTTGCCGGAGAGGATCTCGGGCGTGCGGTAGTAGTGGGCGTGGATCTGCTCGCCCGGGAAGTTCTCGCTGCCCGGGAACGACGGCTCGGGCCAGCGCGGGTCCCAGTGGTGACCGTTCGCGACGAGCACGTGGTCGTAGTGCCGGCTCTCGACCGCGCGCGCGTCGTCGCGGGGACGGATCGTGACGTCCCACCCGCCGCCGTCGGCCGGCGTCACCTTCGTCACCTCGGTGCGGAACGTGATCGCGTCGCGGAGCCCGAAGTGGTCGACGAAGTCGTCGAAGTACTGGGCGATCTGCCAGTGACTCGGATAGTCCGGCAGGCTCGCCGGCATCGGCCACGCGACGTACTCCGTCCCCGCGCGGGAGGTGTTCACGTGCAGCGAGCGGTACGCCGAGCTGACGCCGTTGTCGTTCTCGTAGCGCCAGTTGCCGCCGACGCCCGAGCCCATCTCGAAGCAGTCGAAGTCGATCCCCTCGGCCTGCAGCACCTGGGCCGCAGTGATCCCGGACGAACCTGCTCCGATGATGCAGGCGGTGGCATGCCGGACGCTCATGTCGGCCGAGGTTACGCGGCCTCTGCCGCTCCGGCGGTCACCGTCTCGCCGCCCATCCTCCAGAAAACGCGGAACAAATCGCCCGGCACGGCCAGATCCCGGCTGATTGTTCCGCGTTTTCCCGGCTCGGGGCCGCGACAGTTCCGCTGTGAGCGGAACGGGGCAGACCTCGGGCAAAGGCGCGCCTAGCATCGGTTCATGGGTGACGTCGTTCCGCTGCCGGTCCGCCGGGAGCCACCGCGGGAGCAGGACCCGCCGTACCGCCGGCCGAGTGAGCGCACACGCGAGCGCCCGGCCGACCCGGGTCGTGACCGGGGGGTCGAGTCCCTGTGGCGCGAGTCGGTGGGGCGCGAGCTGCGCGACGAGCGCCAGGCCTCCAGACGTCGTCTCGTCGACGTCGCGGAAGAGGCCGGAGTCTCGCCTCAGTACCTCAGCGAGGTGGAGCGGGGTCTGAAGGACCCTTCCTCGGAGCTTCTTGCGGCGATGGCCGGAGCCCTCGGCCTCTCGGTCGCCGACCTCGCTTCGCGCGTCGCCTCCGCGGGGAAGTCACCACGCACTCCTCTCTGCCTCGCGGCCTGATCCGACCGCCTCCCGTTCGGTGATCACGGCGTCCACGACGCCGTACACCACAGCCTGCTCCGCCGTGAGCACCAAGTCACGCTCGGTGTCCTCACGAATCTGTTCCGATGTCTTCCCGGTGTCGTGCGCGAGGAGCTCCTCGAGCAGCGACCGCACGCGCTCGATCTCGTCCGCCTCGAGGATCAGGTCGGGGATCGTGCCGCGCCCCTCCGCTGCCGGCGCGTGCAGCACGACCCGCCCGTGCCGCAGGATCTGACGGCGGCCCGGCGCCCCGCCCGCCAGCAGCACCGCGGCGGTCGCCACCGCCTGGCCGACGCAGGTGGTCTCGACCGACGGGCGCACGAACTGCATCGCGTCGTAGATCGCCAGCATCGCCGGGATCGAGCCGCCGGGGGAGTTGAGGTAGAGGTTGATCGGCGCCTCGGGGCTCTCCGACTCCAGGTGGATCAGCTGCGCGATCACGGTGTTGGCGACGCCGTCGTCGATCGGCGTACCCAGATAGATGACGCGGTCGGCGAGCAGCCGGCTGTAGACGTCGACCGTCCGTTCGCCGCGGTTGGTCTGCGTGGTCACGTAGGGGATCGGGTAGCTGGTCATCAGTGCACCCCGCTTCCCAGACCCAGGCCCAGTGGCCGCACCGATGCGCGCTGTACGTCGTCCACCGAGTCGACGATCCGGTCCACGAACCCGTACCCCAGCGCCTCCTCGGCGCTGAACCACCGGTCGCGTCGCGAGTCGCGCTCGACGACCTCGAGATCCTGCCCGGTGTCCTCGCTGATCAGCCGGAGCACGGTGTCGCGGGTGTGGCGGAGGTCGTCGGCCTGGATCGCGATGTCCATCGCGGTGCCGCCGATCCCGGCCGAGCCCTGGTGGAGCAGCACCCGCGCGTGGGGCAGGGCGTAGCGCTTGCCCCGCGTGCCCGCGCTGAGCAGGAACTGCCCGGCGCTGCACGCGATCCCCATGGCGACGGTGCTGACATCGTTGGGGACCAGGGTCATCACGTCGCGGATCGCCAGCATCGCGGGCACCGACCCGCCAGGCGAGTTGATCCACAGTCGGATGTCGGCATGCGGGTCGCGCGCCGACAGCACCAGCAGGCCGTTGCACAGCCGGTTGCCCAGTGTCTCGTCGAGCACGCCTCCCATCACGAGGGTGCGTTGGTCGAGCAGGCTGCTGGCCAGCTCGTCGTCGATCCGGCGCCAGGCCGTGTGTTCGTCGCTCATGCAACCACGGTGACACCGGAGGTACGCCGACCCAACCGGGTGCTGCCGGAGGCGGATCCGCTCTGCGCTGATCCGCTGGAGGCTGATCCGCTCACCCTCGTGGTGACTCCGCAGGGCGGAGCTCGGCGGCTGCCTGCGGCCGGTGCGCCTGTCGCCGTACGACCATCAACCGGGCCGTCGCGAGGGGCCTGGCGGGGCCGGTCCGGGGCCGGGCGGCGCCCAGGAAGACCCTCAGCGGTAGGTGACCTGCTCGCGCGGCAGGTGGGAGTGCTCGTTGAAGGTCAGCAGCCGGCGGCCGGTGGAGCCGGTGATCACCCGGGTGACGCCGGTGTTCGCGCTGACGGTGTTGAAGGCGTTCCACAGCCTCGGCAGCTCCCGGGCCGTCGCGCCGGGGTCGACCAGTAGGGCGCACGCCACCGCGATCGGGCCGCCGGAGGAGACGACGACCGTGACCCCGTCGCGAGTACAGGCCCGGTCGAGCGCGGCAGCGGTGCGGGCCACGAACGCCGGCCAGGCCTCGTCGTACTCGTCGTCGTGGGCGCCACCGGACCAGCGTGCCGTCGCCTCCACGAACGCGCGCTGGAAGGTACGCCGGTCCATCTCGGTGGTCGAGCGGAGTCGAGACCCGTCCTCGCCGTGGGCGTCGACCCCGCGGGCGACGACGCCGAGGTGGTCGAACTCGTTCCATCCCTCGTCGAGCTCCGGCGACACCGACCATCCGGCCCCCTCGGCCATGGCGGTCGCCGTGTCGCGCTGCCGGCGCATCGTCCCGTGCAGCAGGGCGGCGGGCTCGTCGGCCGCCTCGCTCAGCCACGCGCCGAGCCGCGTGCTCTGTGCGACGCCGGTCTCGCTCAGTACGTCGTAGTCCTCGGCCCCGAACGACGCCTGCCCGTGCCGCACCAGCAGCACCATCCCCATCAGGCGCCCACCAGCCGGCGACACCGCGACTCGAGGTAGCCGACCGCCGGACCGAAACGGGCGAAGGCCTCGTTGTGGGTCTGGCCGTGGAAGTAGCGGTACCAGATCTGCTGGCAGATCACGCCCAGCCGGAACAGCCCGAACACCTCGTAGAACCGCCACCGCTCGGGGCCGACCTCGAGTCCTGTACGCCCGGCGTACCAGTGCACGACCTGGTCGCGCGTCCACATGCCGGGTGTCGTCGTCGGCTGCCGCCGGAAGGCCTGGAAGAAGTCGTCGTCGTCGGCCTGGATCCAGTAGGCCAGGGCGCCGCCGAGATCCATCAGCGGGTCGCCGACGGTGGCCATCTCCCAGTCGAGGACGCCGTGCACGCGCAACCGGTCGGCCGGGTCGAGCACCATGTTGTCGAAGCGCCAGTCGTTGTGGATCACGCACTGCCCGACATCGCCGGGCCGATGGGCGTCGAGCCAGGCGGTCACCCCGCTCCAGTCGCCGAGGTCGTCGGTCGCCGCGCGCGAGAGCCGGTCCGTCCAGCCCGCGACCTGGCGCGCGACGTATCCGTCACCACGACCGAGCTCCGCCAGCTCGGGTACGCCGGACACGTCGACGGAGTGCAGCCTGACCAACGCCTCCCAGGCATGCTCGCAGAGCGTCGAGGCCTGCTGTGCCGAGAGGTCGAACGGCAGCTCCTTGCGCAGGATGGTGCCGTCGAGCCGCTCCATCACGTAGAACTCCGAGCCGATCACCGAGTCGTCACGACACAGCGCGACCATCTGGGCGACGTACGGGTAGACGGGCGCCAGCGCGCGCTGGATGACGAACTCACGGCCCATGTCGTGCGCGCTCTTCGCCTTCGCACCCGATGGCGGCCTGCGCAGGATCAGGTCGCGGCCGGGGTACCGGAGCAGGTAGGTGAGGTTGGAGGCGCCGCCGGGGTACTGCCGGACCTCGGGCGTCCCCTCCAGGTCGTCGCGGAAGGCGGCGGCGTGCCCGCGCAGCCAGACCGCCATCGCCTCGACGTCGAAGGCGTCCTCCTCGCGGACCGGGCGCGACTCGTCGGCGGTGCTCACCGGGTCAGTATGTCGAGCGGCCGCGTGCGTCAGCCCAGCGCCACGTGGAAGTACGCCGCCACGGACTGCGGAACGGAGGGCCCGGCGACGGCGTACGCCGTGACGCCCTCGCGTGCCCAGTCGCGGACCGTCGCCGGCGTCAGCGGCACCGCGCCGCCGGTCACGTCGATCGCGGCGCACCGCAGGTCGACCACGTCCCATCGCGTGCCGTTGCCGGCGTGCAGGCCGAGGGCGACCCAGCGCCCGCTGGGGTTCCCGGTGCAGGCGGGTCCCGGCGACCCCGCCTGTTCGACCGCGTCGGCGTACGCCCGGGCAGAAGTTGCGTCGAGGCGGCCGGACCACATCAGCACGGATCTGCCGGTGTCCTGCGAGTAGACGCAGACCGACAGCGATGACGGCGTGAGGCCCGCGGGGCCGGACGAGGGCTGCTGCACTGCATGCGAGGGGCAGCCGTTGGCATCGACATCGACCACCTCCGCCGTCCCCAGGATCTGGCGCCTCAGCGCCGACACGCGGGAGAACACGGTCACGTGCTGGCCGCCGATCGCCCGAGTCTCCGCAACCACCGGGCCGACGTTCTTGACCCCGACCGCCAGCGGCGAGCCGAGCCACACAGCGTCGATCGAGGGCATGAAGTTGTCGCTGCCGCGAGGACCACAGTCGTAGCTCATCATCGACGGCCGTCCGACGAAGGGCGTCACCGACGAGACGTACGGCGCGGAGTCGGCCGATGAGAGCACGGCGGCCCGGTCCGTGCCGCACCCGGCCAGCCGCCCGTGGAAGAACGCGACCGGGATCGGCGCCCCGCCGAAGCCCCAGGTCGCTGGGACCCGCACCTGGACACCGTCGTACGACTCGTAGCGCCAGTCCGTGGGCACGTGCACGGACGGGTAGGTGATGACACCAGGTGGCGTGCGGGTCGCGCGTGCCACCAGGGCGACGGTGACCACCAGCGCCAGTACCGCGAGGGCGGCGACCCAGGCCGAGCGACTCCGTCCGTGCGCGGGAGAGTCGGCGGGCGCCAGAGGCCGGGCGAGGCGGGTGGGCGCCGAGGTTGCAGCCCGGTCCAGCCGATCGAGCAACGCGCCCTCCCGGCCGGGCGGCAGGACCCCTTGGAACGTCGCGATCCCGCGCTGGACCTGCGTGCGGGCGAAGGCCTGCGAGGTGCCGAGCACCTCGGCGATCTCCTCGTCCGACCGGTCCTCGAGCACGCGGAGCACAGCCGCCGCACGCCGGCGGCTCGGAGTCGCGTCGACCACGAACCGCCGTGCGGTCAGGTCCGGGTCGCCGGCGCGGTCGACGGCCGCCCAGTCCTGGCGGAGGCGCGAGAGTGCCTTCTCGACGGCGGTCTCGGCGGCCGGTCCGTCCTCGGTCAGGGCGTGGGCGAAGCGCAGCAGAGACGGCGTCCGCGCCGCCGCCCACTCGTCGAAACCTCCGGCCACGTCACCACGATGCCGCAGCAGGGGTCCTCGTGGGGTGATCTTCTCCGGATCGGGCCTGCCGGCCGGTCAGGTGGCCGGGCCGCCGAGCTCCTCGAGTCGGGCCGCCTGATGACGCATCTGCACGTCGTACGCCGCACGGTCGCGCAGCTTCAGCTCGTACGCCGCACGCGCGGCCGGGTCGGGCAGGATGATCTGGTCGCCGGCGTCGATCCCGGCCAGCACCGCCGCCGCGATGTCCCCCGCGGTGAGCGGCGACCGCTCCACCAGCTGGGTCACCACCGCGCCGAGCGCCTCGTCGGCGCCGCGGAGCGAGTCCATCAGGTTGGTCCGGAAGTACGACGGGCAGACCACCGTCGCGTGCACGCCGTACGGCGAGAGCTCGTGGCCGAGCGTCTCGGTCAGGGCAACGACGCCGGCCTTCACCGCGTTGTACGACGCCATCCCGGCCGGGTGCACGAGTCCGGCGAGCGACGCGACGTTGACGATCCGCCCCGATCGCTGGCGCTTGAGCATCGGCACGAAGGTGCGGCAGCCGCGGACCACACCGAGCAGGTTGATCGCGATGATCCACTCCCACTCGTCGATCTCGGCGACGTCGATCCGGCCGCCACCGGCCACGCCGGCGTTGTTGACGAGGACGTCGAGCCCGCCCCACCGCTCCTCGACCAGCGCGAGCGCTGCCGACCAGTCGTCGTCCGAGGTGATGTCGAGCTCCAGGTCGGCCCCGGCCAGATCGGTCGCCAGCACCTCGTCACCCCGCGCTCGGAACGCCTCGGTGAGCGCAGCACCGAGCCCGGACGCCGCGCCCGTGACCAGCACGCGCCGAGGACTCACCGCGCGCCGTACTTGCCGAGCTCCAGCCGGGCCACCATGCCGCGGTGCACCTCGTCGGGACCGTCGGCGAGCCTGAGCGACCGCGCCCCGATCCACGCCGCCGCGAGCGGGAAGTCGTCCGACATGCCGCCCCCGCCGTGCAGCTGGAGCGACATGTCGATGACGCCCTGCGCCATCGACGGCACGGCGACCTTGATCGCGGAGACCTCCGACAGCGCGTTCATCGGGCCACCGACGTCGAGCTTCCACGCGGCGTCCAGCACGAGCAGGCGCGCCTGGTCGATGGCGATCCGGGCGTCGGCGATCCGCTCGCGGTTGCCGCCGAGGTTGACCAGCGGCTTGCCGAACGCCGTGCGCTCCAGGCCACGCCGGCAGGCAAGCTCGAGCGCCATCTCGGCGAGCCCGATCAGGCGCATGCAGTGGTGCACGCGCCCCGGGCCCAGCCGGCCCTGGGCGATCGCGAAGCCCTCACCAGGTCCGGAGATGATGTTGCTCAGCGGGACCCGTACGTTGCGGAACGACACCTCGCCGTGGCCGAGCGGCTCGTCGTAGATCCCCATCGTCGGCAGCAGCCGCTCGACCGTCACGCCAGGGGTGTCGCGCGGCACCAGCACCATCGAGTGCCGGTGGTGCCGGTCAGCGTCGGGGTCGGTGACGCCCATGAAGACGAAGATCTTGCAGTCGGGGTTCCCCACGCCCGTCGACCACCACTTGCGGCCGTTGACGACCACCTCGTCGCCGTCGACGACGCAGGACGCCTCCATGTTGGTCGCGTCGGACGACGCCACCCCGGGCTCGGTCATCGTGAACGCCGACCGGATCCGGCCGTCGAGGAGCGGCTCGAGCCACTCGCGCCGCTGCTCCTCGGAGCCGTAGCGGAGCAGCACCTCCATGTTGCCGGTGTCGGGCGCGTTGCTGTTGAAGACGAGCGGCGCGATCGCCGAGCGACCCATCTGCTCGGCGAGGGGCGCGTAGTCGACGTTGGTCAGCCCCTCGCCGCCGTCGGTGCCGAACCGCGCGGCGTACTCCCCGGCGTGCGCCTTCGGCAGGAAGAGGTTCCAGAGCCCTCGCGCCCGTGCCTTCTGCTTGAGCTCGGCGAGGATCGGCAGGGGCTGCCAGGGATCACCGGTACGCCGTGCCCGTGCCAGGTCGCGGTGGTAGTCGCCCTCGACCGGGGTGATCTCGGTGGCCATGAAGTCCGCGACCCGTCGGGTCAGGTCAGCGGCCCGGGGGGAGGGAGCGAAGTCCATGCTCCGACCCTAGTAGGGCCTCGCTCAGGCGGCGGTGGTGGTGATCACGAGGGCCCGGACGACCGGGTCCTGCCAGCGCCGGGCCGTGCGCGCGAACCGGAGGCCGGACCACAGGAGGCAGGGGATCGCGAGGAGCACCGAGAGCCGCCAGTCGGGCACCTGGGCGCAGCCGGAGAAGATCAGGCTGGTGAACGTCGTACTCACGGCCAGCCGCGCGGAGTAGCCCACCATCGCGGCCGGCGGTGCCGGGGTGGCCCGTGCCGAGCGGAGGTCGACGGGGTACGGGTGGGCCAGCGACCACCGCATCGACGCGCCGACGACCTGGAGCAGCACGACCAGCAGAGTGCACGCGAGGGCCGAGAGCTCCACGGGATTGGGGATGCCGGCGCGCAGCGCACCTATCCCGATGGTGATCAGGGAGGCGGTGGCCAGGAACTCTGTGAGCACCCACGCCCGTGCGTCGAACAACGCCGACGCCGGGACCGGGAGGTTCTCCCGCCAGAGGGCGCCGCGGCCGTCGAGGCACCAGGCATTGACCCCGAACAGCAGAGCGCCACCCGAGGCGACCAGGCCGGGCAGGATGGTCATCGACGACCAGGGCAGGTTGCCGAAGACCGCAACGAGGCCGGGGCCGATGGCGAGGACGAGCACGCCGCGACGCATCGGCACCGAGCGCCAGACGGACGCGCGGTCGGCACGGATCAGGAGCCCGAGGACGGTGCGCGGCAGCGCCCGTGGCGCGTGCTGGTCGGTCTCCATCCGGGCTTCGTCTCGCGGCATCCGCCGCGCGGCGAAGTGGGTCGGCACGGCGCCCGCGGCGATGGCCACGACACTCCCGACGAGCAGGACGACGAGCGCGAGCCACCACCGCAGGCCCCAGCCACTGACGCCGCCCTGGAAGAACCACAGCGTCGGGACCTGATCGAGGAGGTCTGCGACGTGACCGGTCAGCTGGACCAGGCCGACGGCGAGGCCGAGGCAGATCAGGATCCCGCGGCTGATCCCGATGCCGTAGCGACCACGGCGTACGGACTCCATGGTCCACGCGACCACCTGCCCCAACGTGGTCGCGAAGACCAGCCACAGCAGGATGACCACCTGGGCCTGGAACAGGTTGTGGGGGCCGAGGCTGTAGGCCATCGACCCGAGCAGGATCCAGGCCTGGATCATCCACGCGATGTTGAGCGGCGCCAGCACCAGGGCGCCGAGGTGGTCGGTGGTCGGGCTGATGGGGTACGGCGACGCCTGGTCGCGCGAGATCAGCTCACGGCCACCGCCGGACGCGACCGCCGAGGCGACGTTGAGGGCCAGGATGCCGGCCATCGCCGACGGCATCAGCAGGAAGATGTCGAACGCCTTGCCGGCACCCTCGGCGCCCGGCAGGAACGCGGGCACGATCGCGATCGCCAGGGTGACGAGGACGAACGTGGCCACGAGAGACCGGGCCAGGTGCCGCCGACGTACGGCCTGGGCGCGGAAGCGGAAGAGGATCGCGACGTCCTGCACCGCGCGCCGGGCGGCTGCGACCCTGCCGGGGGAGCGATCCGCCGACGGGCCAGCCTCAGTCGAGGAGAGCGCGGTAGGCACGTGCCCCCTCCTCGCCCGTCATCTCCTCGGCGTCGACCGAGGCGACGCGTGCCCCACCCCGCATGACCAGGACGGAGCCGCAGGCCTGGATGGCGAGGTCGCGCAGGTGGGTGGACAGCAGGATCGTGGCCCCCCTCGCACGGGCGTCGGCGATCACGTCGAAGGTGGCCTCGACGCCGATCGGGTCGACGCCGTCGAACGGCTCGTCGAGCAACAGCACCTGCGGCTCGTGCATCGCGGCCAGCACGACCGAGAGCCGCCGGCCCATGCCGTGGGAGAAGCCGCCGGTCACGCGGTTCATCACGTCGCCGAGCTCGAAGCGCTCGAGCAGGTCGCGGGCGCGCTCCTCCCAGTCGGTCATGCGGCGCAGGCGTGCGCTGAGCTGGAGGTGCTCCCAGGGGGTGGCGCGCGGCACCAGGCCACCCACGTCGGGGCAGTAGCCCGTGAGCTGCTTGACGGCGAGGGTCTCTGTGCGGATGTCGTGGCCGGCCACGGTCACCGTGCCCTCGGTCGGCGGGACGACGCCCGCGAGGACCCGCATGGTGGTGGACTTGCCGGCGCCGTTGCGCCCGAGCAGGGCGGTGGCCTGTCCGGCGTACGCCTGGACGTCGATGCCCGCGACCGCCTCCACCTCGCCGAACCGCACGTGCAGGCCTCGGACGTCGACGACGGGCTCACTCACCCGCAAAGTCTCGCAGCGACCGGGCGACTTTGCCCCGGGAACGTCGAGAAAGTCGCCCCGCCGTTGCCGACGAACGCCGGCCGTTCACCCACGCGACGTCCGCTCGTACAGGAGCAGCAGGGTGTACGCCGCAGCGGACTTTGCGTCCGTCATCGTGCCGTCGACGATCATCCGCTCCACGGCGGCGCGCGTGAACCAGGACGACCGCATGTCCTGTTCCGCGAGCTCACGCTGCGGCTCGCCGGACGTGAGGTCCGTGGCCAGGAAGACCCCGCACCGCTGGCTCACCATGCCGGGTGCGACGTCGAGGGTGCCCAGCGGAGTCAACCGGCCGGCCGTGAGTCCGGTCTCCTCGCGCAGCTCGCGCGCGGCCAGTGCAGGGGCGTCGACATCGAGTCTCTGGTCGGCGCTGCCGGAGGGGAACTCCCAGCGCCGTCCGGCGACCGGATGTCGGTACTGCTCGACGAGGTGCAGCCGGTCACCCTCTGCCGCGATGACCAGCGCGATGTCGGGGCTGTCCACCACGCCGTAGATGCCGGTGGATCCGTCAGGGCGACGGACGGTGTCCTCCCGGACCGACATCCACGGGTTGGCGTAGACCTGCCTGCTGCCAAGAGTCTCCACGTGACCATCGTGCCTCGGTCGCGACGGCGGGTCGGTTGAATGCGTCCCACGCTTCGCGCTCTCCCGTGACCGAAAGTTGCCGATGTCGGCTGCGCCCAGCGGTGGCATCCGATGCCGCCGAGAGACGTGACGCCACGACGGGCTCGGCACGGATCAGGCGGGGAAGCCCTCGCCCTTGGCCGCGAGATCGCGGAGGTACGCCGTGGGGCGGAACCGATCGCCGTACGTCTCTGCGAGCTCGTCGGCGCGGTCGAGGAACGCCGTGAGGCCGATCCGTCCGTCCGCCGCCTCGTACCCGGTCATGAACTGGGCCGCGCCGCCGGTGTTCGGCGGGAAGCCGATGCCCATGATCGAGCCGATGTTGGCCGCGGCGGACGACTCGATGACGCCCTCCTCGAAGCACCTCGCGGTCTCGAGCGCCTCCGCGAAGAGCATCCGGTCCTTCACGTCGGCGAACGGCGGCTGCTCGACCGCGGGCGGGAACACGTCGGCCAGGCCGGGCCACAGGCCCTGACGCTTCCCGTCCACGTACTCGTAGAAGCCGGCCCCCTTGAGGCGCGACGGGCGCCCGAGCTCGATCATCTTCGCGACGACCGCGCCACCCGGGTGCTCCTCGTACGGCGTCCCGGCACGCTCCGCGGCGTCCTTCGCGGCCTTGGCGATCTTGGCCATCAGCTCCATGTTCAGCTCGTCGGAGAGCTGCAGCGTGCCGACGGGGTAGCCGTCCTGCGTCGCGGCGCGCTCGAGCGACATCGGGTGCACGCCCTCGGCCAGCATCGCCAGGCCCTCGTTGACCATCGTGCCGATCACCCGCGAGGTGTAGAAGCCGCGGCTGTCGTTGACCACGATCGGCGTCTTGCGGAGCTGCAGGACGACGTCGTAGGCCTTGGCGAGCGCCTCCTCCGAGGTCTGCTCACCCTTGATGATCTCGACGAGCGGCATCTTGTCGACGGGGCTGAAGAAGTGCAGGCCGACGAAGTCCGCGGGTCGGTCCACGCCCGTCGCAAGCTCGGTGATCGGCAGCGTCGAGGTGTTGGAGCACAGCAGCGCGTCGGGGTTCACGTGGTCCGCGATCTCCGCGAACACCTGGTGCTTGAGGCTCGGGTCCTCGAAGACCGCCTCGATGACGAGGTTGCAGCCGGCCAGGTCGGCGGGGTCGGCGGTCGTCGTGATCCGGGCCAGCATCTCCTCGGACTTCTCGGCGCTCAGCCGGCCCCGCTCGATCGCCTTCTCGTTGAGCCTCTCGCTGTACGCCTTCCCCTTGGCGGCGGCCTCGAGGGAGACGTCCTTGAGCACGACCTGCATCCCGGCGCGGGCGCAGGAGTAGGCGATGCCGGCGCCCATCATCCCTGCCCCCAGCACGGCGACCTTGGTCGCCTGGAACTTCTCGACGCCCTCGGGCCGGAACTTGCCGGCGTTGATCGCCTGCAGGTCGAAGAAGAACGCCTGCGTCATGTTCTTGAAGTTCTGGCCGACCAGGAGCTTGGTCAGATACCTGCTCTCGACCCGGCTGGCCGTGTCGACGTCGAGGCTCGCTCCCTCGACGGCGGCCGAGAGGATCGCGCGCTGCGCGGGGTAGACCGCGCCCTTGGTCTGCTGGCGCAGCAGCGCGGGGAACGCCGGGAGGAACGCCGCGAGCTTCGGCGACTGCGGGGTGCCGCCGGGCATCCGGTACCCCGGGCGGTCCCAGGCGTTGCTCGCGGCCTCGGGGTCGTCGCGGTGCTCGAGGATCCACGCCTTGGCGGCAGGCAGCAGGTCGTCCCGCGTGGCCACGATCTCGTCGACCAGACCCTTGGCCAGCGCGTCGGCCGGCTTGAACCTGGCGCCCTGGAGCAGCACGTCCATCAGCCCCGCCTGCAGGCCGAGCATCCGGACGATGCGGGTCACGCCGCCGCCACCCGGGAGCAGACCGAGGGTCGCCTCGGGCAGTCCGACCAGGGCGGCCGGGTTGTCGACGACGATCCGGTGGTTGCAGGCCAGCGCGATCTCGAAGCCACCACCGAGCGCGGCACCGTTGATCGCGGCGACCACGGGCCGCGGGTAGGTCTCGAGGCGGCGCAGGTCGCCCTTGGTCGCCTCGATGTTCGCGAACAGAGACGGCGCGTCCTCCGGCTTCGCCTGGAGCATCAGCCCCAGGTTGGCGCCCGCGAAGAAGGTCTTCTTGGCGCTCGCGACGATCACGCCCGTCACGTCGTCCACCTCGTCGTGGAGCCGACGTACGGCGGCGGACATCGAGTCGCGGTAGAGCTCGGTCATCGTGTTCGCGCTGGCGGTCGGGTCGTCGAGGGTGAGGGTGACGATGCCGTCGTCGTCGCGCTCGTAGCGCACCGCGGTCGGGCTGTCTTCGCGGGTCGAGTCCCCGTCGCTGGGCGGGCTTGTCGAGACCATGTCGGTCATCTGTGATCAGTCCTTCTGTGCTGGATGTCTGTTGTTGCGGTCGGCGCGGGGGTCACCGGGTCTCGACACCCGGGTCACGGCTTCGCAGGGTCAGCCGTGCTGCTCGCCCGACCACCATCGGAGTGCGAGGTTCGTGAGAGGTCGTGGAGCGCTCCGCGCTCACACGACCTCCACGATCGTCGCGATCCCCATGCCGCCACCGATGCAGAGCGTGGCCAGGCCACGACGCAGGTCGCGGCGGTGGAGCTCGTCCACGAGGGTGCCGAGGAGCATCGCGCCGGTGGCACCGAGCGGGTGGCCCATCGCGATGGCGCCGCCGTTGACGTTGGTGACCTCGTGCGTGATCCCCATGTCCTTCATGAAGCGCATGGCCACAGCCGCGAACGCTTCGTTCATCTCCCACAGGTCGATGTCGCCGACCTCGAGGCCGGCCTTGGCCAGCGCCTTGCGGGCAGCCGGCGCGGGACCGGTCAGCATGATCGTCGGGTCGGCGCCGGAGACCGCGGTCATCACGATCCGGGCCCTCGGGGTGAGTCCGAGCTCCTGGCCGACCTCCTCGGAGCCGATCGCCACCAGCGCCGCGCCGTCGACGATCCCGGACGAGTTGCCGGCGTGGTGCACGTGGTCGATCCGCTCGACCCAGTGGTACTTCTCCAGTGCTACGTCGTCGAAGCCGGCGTCGCGCCCGATCGACTCGAAGCTCGGCTTGAGCCCGGCCAGGCCCTCGACCGAGGTGTCCGGCCGGATCAGCTCGTCGTGCTCGAGCACCGTCACGCCGTTGACGTCCTTGACGGGTACGACGGCCTCCGCGAAGTAGCCGTTGGCCCACGCCTTCGCGGCCCGGTGGTGCGACTCCGCGGCGTAGGCGTCGACGTCCTCGCGGGTCCAACCCTCGAGGGTGGCGATCAGGTCGGCACCGATGCCCTGCGGCACGAACCCGGTGGTCAGCGCGGTGGCGGGATCCATCGCCCACGCGCCGCCGTCCGAGCCCATCGGCACCCGGCTCATCGACTCGACGCCGCCGGCGAGGATCAGGTCCTCGAAGCCACTGCGGATCCGGGCCGCGGCCTGGTTCACCGCCTCGAGGCCAGACGCACAGAAGCGGTTCAGCTGGACGCCCGCGACCGTCTCGGGGTAGCCCGCCGCGAGGGCGGCCGTCTTGGCGATGTCACCACCCTGCTCACCGATCGGGGAGACCACGCCGAGCACCACGTCGTCGACGCGGTGTACGTCGAGCGAGGGGTTGCGGACCTGAATCTCGTCGAGCAGGCCGACGACCAGGTCGACGGGCTTCACCTCGTGCAGTCCGCCGACCGCCTTGCCCTTCCCGCGCGGCGTACGGAGGTGGTCGTAGACGAATGCTTGCGGGGGTGATGGAGCCATGCCACCGATTGTGACACTCTTACTGTCATGGTCGTCAAGGAGGACGGGGCTGTGGAACCGGTCACGCTGCTGACGCTCGACGAGCTCACCGAGCGGGTGGGGATGAGCGTGCGCAACATCCGCTTCTACACGACCAAGGGTCTCGTGCCGCCGCCGTTGCGGCGCGGCCGGAGCGGCTACTACACCGGTGACCACGTGGCCCGGCTCCAGCTGGTGCAGGAGCTCCAGGGCCACGGCTTCACGCTCTCGGCGATCGAGCGGTACGTCGCCGGGATCCCCGCCGACGCCTCGGCCGAAGACATCGCCCTGCACCGCACCATGCTGGCGCCGTGGATGGCGGACTCCCGCGAGGAGCTGCCGCGGGGCGAGCTCGAACGCCGCGCCGGTCGCACCCTCGACCCCGCCGCGCTCGAGACGCTCGAGGCCCTCGGCGTCGTACGGCCCTGCGGGCGGGGCCGGTTCCAGGTGTCGATGTCGCAGCTCGGGGTGGGCCTCGGCCTGCTCGACCTCGGTTACCCCATCGAGGCGGCGCGCGCCGCGGCCGACGTGTACGCCGCCCACGGGCGCGCGATCGCGGAGGAGCTCTACGAGCTGTTCCGGACCAAGGTCTGGCCGGTGTACAAGGAGCAGGGCGTCTCCCCCGAGCGGATCCAGGAGGTCGTCGAGCGGCTGAAGCCGCTGTCGATCGCCTCGCTCGTCCAGGCCTACGAGGCGGGTATGGACGAGACCCGGCGAGCGAACATCGCCAAGCGCAGCAGGTGACGGGTGTCGATGGACCGCCGCGGGGTACGACGGGACACGTGACGCCCACCCGCATCCTTGTCACCGGCGCCACCGGGTTCGTCGGCCGCCGGCTCGTTCCCGCTCTCCTCGACGCAGGACTCGAGGTCCGGGCGCTCACCCGCCGCCCCGAGGCGTACGACGGACCCGGCACCGCAGTGGGAGCTGATGTCCACGACCCGGACACCCTGCCGGCGGCGCTCGACGGCATCGACCTCGCCTACTACCTCGTGCACTCCCTCGACAGTGCTGACTTCGAGAAGCGCGATGCCGCCGCGGCGCGGGCGTTCGGCCGCGCGGCGGCCGACGCCGGGGTGCGCCAGATCGTCTACCTCGGTGGCCTCGGGGCCGACGACGAGAAGCTCTCGGCCCACCTCCGCTCGCGCCGCGAGGTCGAGGGGCTGCTCGGCGAGGCGGGGGTACCGGTCACCGTCCTGCGGGCCGCCATCGTCGTCGGTCGGGGCGGGATCTCCTGGGAGCTCACCCGGCAGCTGGTCAAGAACCTCCCGGCGATGGTCGTACCGAGGTGGGTCTCGACGCGCACCCAGCCGATCGCCGTCGACGACGTGATCCGCTACCTGGTCGGGGTGGCCGATCGTCCGGAGGCGTTCGGCCGGATCTTCGAGATCGGCGGTCCCGACCAGCTCAGCTACCTCGAGATGCTGGAGATCGGCTCCGAGGTGATGCGAGGGCGGCGCGTGCCGATCGTGACGGTGCCCGTGCTGACGCCGCGGCTGTCGTCGTACTGGCTCGCCCTGGTCACCGACGTCGACGTCACCACCGGCCGGAACCTCATCGACTCCATGGGGACCGAGGTGCTCGTGACCGACCACTCGATCCGCGACCTCGTCCCGGGGGAGCCCCTCGCCTACGACGAGGCCGTACGCCGCGCGCTCGAGGAGTGAGAGCCACCTCATCAGAAGAGCGCGGCGAGCACGAACAGCATCGCGGCCGACCAGACCACATGGGTGATGATCGGCGCCAGGATGCCGCCGGTGGCACGACGCTCGAGGCCGACGAGGGCGCCGAGGAGCAAGCCGGCGAAGGCGAGCATCACGTTGCCGGTGGCCAGGGTGACCGCACCGTAGGCGAGCGTGGTCACGGCGACGGGGTAGCGGGGCGTGGCGGCGTAAAGCGCCCCGCGGAAGAAGAGCTCCTCGGCCACGCCGTTCAGCACGGTGATGACCAGGAGCAACGGCACCGAGCCCTGGTCCGCGTGGTCGATCACGTGGCGCACCTGCGCATCGAGCGCCGGGATCTGGCGGATCACCAGACCACCGATGGCGAAGAGCCCGGCCAGCGCGACGGCGTAGACCACGGGCATCAGGAGCGGCCGCCGCCCCGGCTCCCCCGCCTCCCCCCGCCAGGTGCGGCCGAGGTGGAGCGGGCCGGACACGAGGGCACCGATCGTCCAGACGAGCGCGAGCCCCAGCGTCGCCGGGTAGAACCAGTCGTTGCCGGGGTCGATCCGCAGGGAGAAGGACAGCACGAGCGCGCCGATGACGAGGAACGTGAGCGTGACAGCCTGGCGTCGGCGCAGGGCCCGGGTGGTCTCGCGATGGTCGCGGGGCACCTGCTCCCACAGTGACCGCCGTACGGTCCGGCCGACGGCACCCCTCACGACGGCAACCCTACGGGCGGGTGGCATGGGGCCGGTTCCAGCTGAGACGCCGGAGGGGTCCCGCCACCGGGCGGAACCCCTCCGGACGTGTGGTGGTCCTCAGCTCTTGAACGTGTCCTTGACGTCCTTGGCCGCGTCCTTGACGTGCTGGCCGGCCTTCTTGACCTTGGCCTCGCCCTGGTCGGCCTTGCCCTCGGACTCCAGGCTCTCGTTGCCGGTCACCTTGCCCGCAGACTCCTTGGCCTTGCCCTTGAGCTCGGTGGCCTCGTTGCCGGCCTTGTCATCCATCCCCATGACGGTTCTCCCTTTGGTTGGGTACTCCTTCACACAAGCAGCCACTGCTGCGCTGGAGAACCCCCTCAGGGGTGATGGTCACGTGAACCGGAGCACGCCGTCCTCCAGCGCCGCCTTGCGGATGGTGCGCCGGTCGCGGAGATAGCTCTGGCGCAGCCGCCACGGCTCGCGCTCGCCCTGCCGGGGCAGCCGGTCGAGCGCACGGAGCACGTAGCCGGACGTGAAGTCCATGAAGGGGAGCTCGCCGACGGACGGGTCTCGCACGGGAACGACGCTCCGGTAGCCCTGGGCGGCCAGGTGGGAGAGCAGCCGGCAGGTGAACTCGGCCACCAGGTCGACCTTGAGGGTCCACGACGCGTTGGTGTAGCCGACGGTGAAGACGAAGTTCGGGACGCCGGTGAGCATGAGGGCCTGGTAGGCCATCGTGTGCGTGGGGTCCACCTTCTCGCCGTCCACGACGAGCTCGATCCCGCCGAACGGCGAGAGCGTCAGGCCGGTCGCGGTGACGATGATGTCCGCATCGAGGTGGCGGCCACCGGTGAGCACGATGCCGTCGTCGTCGAACCGCTCGATCGTGGACGTCACCACCTCCGCGTCGCCTCGGCCCAGCGCCTTGAAGAGGTCACCGTCGGGCACGAAGCACATCCGCTGGTCCCAGGGGTCGTAGCTCGGCGAGAAGTGGGTGTCCACGTCGTACCCCTCGGGGAGCAGGGCGACGTTCTGCTTGCGCACGAGGCGGCGTACGAAGGCCGGGCGGCGACGTGAGACCCGGTAGAAGGCCGCGGTGCTGAGGATGTTCTTCCAGCGGATGACCGTGTGGGCCGCGCGGGCCGGGAGCCGCTTGCGGATCGCCAGCGCGACCGGGTCACGGCCGGCCAGGCTCATCACGTACGACGGGGAGCGTTGCAGCATGGTCACGTGCGCGGCGTCGGGGGCCATCGCCGGGACCAGCGTCACCGCGGTCGCGCCGCTGCCGATCACCACGACGTTCTTGCCCGACCAGTCGAGGTCGGCTGGCCAGTGCTGGGGGTGCACGATCGGGCCGCGGAACTCCTCGGCGCCCGCGAACTCCGGCTCGTGGCCGTGCTCGTGGTCGTAGTAGCCGCGGCAGCTCCACAGGAACCCCGCGGTCATGGTCAGCGTCTCGCCGCCGTGCTCGGCCTCGACGGTCCAGCGCGCCGCGGCGCTGTCCCAGGACGCGCGGACCACGCGGTGGTCGTAGCGGATGTGCGACTCCACGTCGTACTCGCGGGCGGTCTCGCGCAGGTACGCCAGGATCCGCTCGCCGGAGCCGAGCGACTCCTCGTCGAGCCAGGGCTTGAACCGGTAGCCCATGGTGTACATGTCCGAGTCCGAGCGGACGCCGGGATAGCGGAAGAGGTCCCAGGTGCCGCCGCTGACCGCGGCCGACTCCAGCACGGCGTACGACGTGCGCGGGAGCGTGCGCGTCAGGTGTGCCGCCGCTCCGATCCCCGAGAGCCCGGCCCCGATGATGAGGACGTCGACGTGCGTCCCTCGTTGATCGGGCGGAGTCGAGACCACGGTCACGCCTCCGCCGCTGCGCCGGAGGCGAGCAGGGCGTCGACGTCGGCGATCCCCCAGGCGCGCAGGGCCTCACGGGTGTCCCGGCCGGCCGCGGCGGGTGGTGGGGTCGACAGGGTCGGGGCGGTGCGGGAGAAGCGGGGTGCGGGTGCCGGCTGAGTCATGCCGTCGCGCTCGACGAAGGTGCCGCGGGCGACCAGGTGGGGGTGCTCGAACGCCTCGGTCATCGGCAGCACCGGCGCGACGCAGGCGTCCGAGTGCTCGAAGACGGCCGTCCACTCCGCCTGCGTCCGTTGCCGGATCGTGTCACCGATGAGGCGGCGGAGCTCCGGATGGTTCGCCGGGTCGTTGCGGTCGGGGGCCGTGTCGGCGATGCCGAGCAGCCGGACCAGGTCGTCGTAGAACTTCGGCTCGAGCGACCCCACGGCGAGGTGCCGGCCGTCGGCGGTCTCGTACACGTCGTAGAAGGGGGCGCCGCCGTCGAGGAGGTTGGCCGCGCGCTGCTCTCGGTAGAGCCCGCTCGCCAGGAAGCCGGTCGCCATGGCATTGAGGTGTGCCGTGCCGTCGACGATCGCGGCGTCGACCACCTGCCCCTCGCCGGAGTGGCGCGACTCGAGCAGGGCGGCGAGGACGCCGATCACGAGGTACGTCGACCCGCCTCCGAAGTCGCCGACCAGGTTGCTCGGGAAGTGCGGGCGGCTGTGGTCCTGACCCATCGCGAAGAGCGCGCCGGTGATCGCGATGTAGCCGAGGTCGTGGCCCGCGGTCTGCGCGAGTGGGCCGTCCTGGCCCCAGCCGGTCATCCGGCCGTAGACCAGCCGAGGGTTGCGGGCCAGGCACGCGTCCGGGCCGAGGCCGAGCCGCTCCGTCGTACCGGGGCGAAGACCCTCGAGCAGCACGTCGGAGGTCTCGACCAGGTCGAGGACGGTGGCCACGCCGTCCGGGTGCTTGAGGTCGAGGGCGACGCTCGGGCGGCCGCGGTTGAGCAGGTCGGTAGGGCCGCCGGTGAGCGGCTGGCCGCCCGGCCGGTCGACGCGGATCACGTCGGCGCCCAGGTCTGCCAGGATCATCGCGGCGTGCGGTCCGGGGCCGATCCCGGCCAGCTCGACGACCCTCACCCCGCGCAACGGCCCGGTCCCGCGGCCGAGCTCGATCGTCATGCCCGCGATCCTCTCAGCCGGTGGCTCAGCCCAGCACGCGGGCCAGGAACTGGCGCGTGCGCTCCTCGCGGGGGTTGCTGAAGATCTCGGCCGGCGGACCCTGCTCGAGGATCCGGCCCTGGTCGAGGAAGCAGACCGAGGTCGCGATGTCGCGCGCGAAGCTCATCTCGTGGGTCGCCAGGATCATCGTGGTGCCCTGCTCGGCCAGGTCGCGGACGATGGTGAGCACGTCGCCGACCAGCTCGGGGTCGAGGGCGGCCGTGATCTCGTCGAGGAGCAGAAGCGTGGGCTGGGTGCAGAGGGCGCGGACCAGGGCGGCGCGCTGCTGCTGACCGCCGGACATGCGGTCCGGGTGCTTGTCCGCCTGGTCGGCGAGACCGAACGACGCGAGGAGGTCGCGAGCGCGCTGCTCCGCCTCGCCCTTCGACACTCCGTGCACCCGGCGTGGCGCCAGGGTGCAGTTCTCGAGCACGGTCAGGTGGGGAAAGAGGTTGTAGGCCTGGAAGACCATCCCGATCCGCCTGCGGACCTCACGCCGGTCGACACGGGGGTCGGAGATCTCCCGGCCCTCGAACTCGATCACCCCGTCGTCGATGTCCTCCAGCAGGTTCAGGCAACGCAGCAGCGTCGACTTCCCCGAGCCGGACGACCCGATCAGGCACACCACGTCGTGCGCCGAGACCGTCAGACCGATGTCGTGGAGCACGACCTTGTCGCCGTAGGACTTGCGCAGGTCGGTCACCTCCAGCAGCGCGTCGCTCATCGGGCGCCCTGCCTCTCCCGCTCCATCGCGCGGTGCTGCAGATGGTCGGTGAACCGGGCCAGCGGGACCGTCAGCACGATGAAGTAGCAGGCCACGACGACGTACGGCGTGAAGTTGAACTTGAAGTTGGCGTAGTCCTGCGCCGCGAAGAGGGCATCGAAGACCCCGATCACACCGACCAGGGCGGTGTCCTTCTGGAGGCTGATGAAGTCGTTGAGCAGCGGCGGGATGACGCGCCGGATGCCCTGGGGGACGACGACGTGGCGCATCGCCTGGGTGCGGGACAGGCCGAGGGCGTCGGCACTGGCGAGCTGCGACGGGTGGATCGACTCGATGCCGGCCCGGATCACCTCGGCGACGTAGGCGCCGTAGGACAGCACCAGTGCGACCAGACCCCAGAGGAACAGGGAGGTGGGCACGCCCTGGAGGCCCAGGGCCGGCATCCCGAAGCCCAGCATGAACACCAGCAGGATCGTCGGGATCCCGCGGAAGAGATCGGTGTAGGCCACCGCGATGATCCGCAACGGCAGCAGGGCCGGGGCACGGGACTGTCTCGCGAGCGCGACCAGGAGCGCCAGCGGGAGGATCAGCACCTCGCCGAGCAGGAACAGCTTGACGTTGTAGGTCCAGAAGGCGTGCCAGATCGACGGGAAGGAGGCCTTCGCGTCGGGCCACGAGAAGAACGTCGCCTTGACGGTGGCCCAGCCCGGCGAGGTGACGGTGACCAGGACGAGGCCCCCGAGCACCACCACGGTCGCGATGGTCGAGACCAGGATCGCCCGCCGCCGCAGGGAGCGTCGTACGGCCTCCCGCTCCTGCTCGCGGGCGCTCGGCTGCCAGGTCTCGGCGTCGCTCACTGCAGGACAGGCACGTTCACGGTCTGGCTGAGCCACTTCTTCTCGATGGCGGCCAGGGTGCCGTCACTCTTCATCGTCGCCAGGGCCTGGTTCGCGCAGGCGACCAGCGGGTTGCCCTTCTGGAAGAGCATCCCGAACTGCTCCGGACTCCCGGTCTGCTGCTGGAACTGTCCGACGATGGTGGCGGACGGGATCTGCACCGCCGTGATGAAGAACGCGGTCGGCAGGTCGGCGACGATGGCGTCGACCTGGCCGTTGAGCAACGCCTGCTTGGCGACGTTGGTGCTCTGGAAGACCAGCGGCTCGGACGTGGGTTGGATGTCGTCGCGGATCGCCGTCAACGACGTGGTGCCGGTCTGGGCGCCGAGCTTGAGGTCCTGGAGGTCCGCGAGCGTCGTGGCCTTCGCGGCGGGTGAGTCCTTCAGCGCGATCACGGCCTGGGCCGCCGTGTAGTACCCGTCGGAGAAGTCCACCACCTTGGCGCGAGCGGGCGTGATCGAGATCTGGTTGATGTCGAAGTCGAAGTGCTTCGGGCCCGGTGCGTACGACGAGTTGAACGGCACCTTGGTCCACGTCACGGCGCTCGGCTTGAAGCCCAGCCGCTTGGCGACCTCGTACGCCACCGCGGACTCGAAGCCCTTGCCGTTGGTCGGGTCGTTGTCGTGGAACCACGGGTCGAAGGCCGGTGAGTCCGTGCCGACCGTCAGGACGCCGTCCTTCAGGGTCTTGCCCTGGGCACACTCGGCGGCGGTCTGGGATCCGGCGGAGGGGCTGGAGTCGGTCGCCGTCGAGCTGGCCTGCGGCGCGCACCCGAGCGCGAGGAGCATGAGCGGAGCGAGAACGGCAGCCGTGAGAGGCATGCGCATGGCGCAGAGAATACGGGTACACCCGTCTCAGTGGTGACCCGCGTGCGTCTCGTGGAACCGGTGGACGACCGCGTGACCCTTCCCGCGCTCCAGCAGCCAGTGGTTCACCGGCACCGCCGCGACGAACGCCACGGCGAGCGACGCGGCCAGGGACCACCAGAAGAGGGGGGTGGAGAGGGTCGCCGCCATCGCACCCGGGACCAGCAGCAGGAACACGTTGTCGACGATCTCCATGGTGAGGATCGAGACCGTGTCGCTGGCGATCGCGGCCCGGGCCGCGGTGCGACTGTCGGCGCCGGCCCGTCGTACGCCGGTGTAGGTCAGCAGGTAGCCGAAGAAGAAGGCGAGGACCACGGAGAGCGCGACGTTCGCGGCGTTGCCCCATCCCCACCAGGTGCTGAGCACCATGCCCAGGATCTCGCCGATCGCGCAGCCGGTCAGGCAGTGCCGGGTGGCGGTGATCGCCATCCGCCAGCTGTCGGTCATGGTCGAGACCATACCCCTAGGGGGTATTCGGGCGCAATCACAGGCTGCAGCGCCGCGACGCCCGCCTAGTTATCGGGCGGCTGCTTCCTGATCGTCTCGGCGTACCAGTCGAACGACCGCTTCGGGATCCGCGCCTGGGTCTCGTAGTCGACGTACACCAGGCCGAAGCGCTGCGTGTAGCCCTCGGCCCACTCGAAGTTGTCCATGAGCGACCACGTGTAGTAGCCGCGGACGTCCACCCCGGCGCGCACGGCGACCGCGACGGCACGCAGGTGCGCGTCGAGGTAGTCGATCCGATCCTGGTCGTCGACGACACCGTCGGCGTCCGGCCCGGTGGCGTAGGAGCAACCCGACTCGGTGATGATGATCGGCGGCAACGCGGCGCGGTAACGCGCCCGCAGCGTGATCAGCCACTCGCGCAGCGAGTCCGGGACGACGGGCCGGCCGAAGTCGGTGGTCGGGTACCCCACGATGCTGAGCTGCTCGAACGGCACCGGGGAGTCCTCCTCGGCGGCCGCGATCCGGATCGGGTTGTAGTAGTTGACTCCGTAGAAGTCGAGCGGCTGCCGGATCGTCGCCATGTCGCCGGCCTGGATGACGGGGTCGAGCAGCGGCAGCAGGTCGTGGGGGTAGCGGCCGAAGAGCATCGGCTCGGCGAACATCCCGTTCCACAGCGCGTCGAAGAGCTTCGACGCGCCGACGTCGGCCTCGTCGTCACTGGCCGGCCACATCGGCGCATGGTTGTTGGCGCAGCCGACGCTGCCCGCCCCCGCCGCACGCAGCGCGATCGCCGCGCGGCCATGACCCAGCAGCAGATGGTGGGCGGCCGGCAGTCCGTCGAACAGCAGAGCGCGTCCCGGAGCGTGCGTGCCGACGCCGTACCCCAGCATGGTCACCACGTTCGGCTCGTTGACCGGGATCCAGTGCTCGACCCGGTCGGCCAGCCGCTCGGCGACCAGCCCGGCGTACTCGGCGAACCGGTCGACGGTGTCGCGGTTCAGCCAGCCCCCCTCGTCCTCGAGGGCCTGCGGCAGGTCCCAGTGGTAGAGGGTCGCCATCGGCTGGATGCCGCGCGTGAGCAGCCCGTCGACCAGGCGCTCGTAGAAGTCCAGGCCCCGCGAGTTCGCCGGACCCGACCCTTCCGGCTGCACCCGCGGCCACGAGATGGAGAAGCGGTAGCCACCCAGCCCGAGGCGCGCCATCAGGTCGAGGTCCTCGTCGAGGCGGTGGTAGTGGTCGCACGCGACGTCCCCGTTGGAGCCGTCCACGATGGTCCCCGGCTGGTGGGAGAAGGTGTCCCAGATGCTGGGTCCCTTGCCGTCCTCGGCGGCCGCCCCCTCGATCTGGTACGACGCAGTGCTCGCACCGAACCGGAAGCCCGGTGGAAGCAGAGGGTGAGGCACGGGGATCATTCTGTAGGTGACTGTCACCGTTCGTCGGGCTTTGGACCGGTTCCTCACGCGTGAGTCGGGACACCAGACCCGACACTCGTTCTCCTTCGGCGAATCCTACGACCCCGCACGTGTGTCCTTCGGCCCACTCGTCGCGCTCAACGACGACCTCCTCGGTCGCGGCCAGGGGTACGACGCGCACGAGCACGCCGACATCGTCCTGGTCACCTGGGTGGTGAGCGGCGAACTGGTGCACGGCGACGAGACCGGCACGTCGACGCTGCGCCCTGGCGGGCTCGCGGTGACGCGAGCCGGCCGCGGCACCACCCACAGCGAGCACGCCGGCGACACGGCCACCCGCTTCGTGCAGATGTGGCTGCGCCCCGGCAGCACGGGCGGCGACCCTGCGCGCCAGACGGCGACGCCCGATCTGAGCGGGCCCGGGCTGGTCCCGGTGGCCGGCGAGACCGGGCTCGCCCTCGACGTCCCCGGCGCCACCCTCGCTTTCGCCGACCTGGCGGCCGGCGAGACCCTCGACCTGCCTGACGAGCCGTTGGTCTACGCCTTCGTGGTCACCGGTGCGCTCGCCCGGTCGAGCCTGGCCGAGCCCCTGGCGACGGGCGACGCCTTCGAGATCGTGGGCGAGGCCGGCCTGTCGGTGACGGCCGCCGTGCCGACCCTGCTCCTGGTCTGGACCTTCCAGCGCTGAGCCGGCTGGCCTGCGAGGGCTTGGCTCTCAGGGCACCAGCACGCCGGGGTTGAGGATCCCCTCGGGATCGACGGCGGCCTTGGCGGCCCGCAGGACGGCGATCCCGACCGGGCCGATCTCCGCCTCGAGCCACGGCTGGTGGTCGGTCCCGACGGCGTGGTGATGGGTGATCGTCGCCCCGGCGGTCACGATGGCGTCCATCGCGGCTCGCCTTCGCCGCGCGCCAGCGGCCGAGCGGGTCCGCGCCCTCGGCCGCAGCGACGGTGAAGTAGAGCGACGCACCGGTCTCGTAGACGTGGGACAGATGGCACAGCACGATCGCCGAGTCACCCAGCGAGCCCCGCAGCGCGGCCGAGACCGCGTCGTACACCTCGCGAAGACGCGACCAGTACGTCGCGGTCTCGAGCGTCTCGACCAGCACCCCGACGTCGAGCATCGAGTCTCGCAGGTACGGCGCGTCGAAGCGCCCGGCGGCCCAGGATCGCCCGGGCTCCTCGCCGACGCTCTCGCCACCGAGCTCCGCGAGCACCGCCGACACCGCGGTACGCCGCGCGGTCACCGCCGCGGAGGTCCCCTCGTAGCCGGCGATCATCAGGCACCCACCGGCCGCGCTCCCGCCGACCGCCTCGGGGTCGGCCAGGTTGATGGCCGTCTCGGACTCGTCGGAGAGGCGCAGCACGGTCGGCAGGAGCTGGGCCTGGGCGAGCTGACGGATCGCGTCGGCACCGGCGTCGAAGGAAGACCAGCGCCAGCCCTCGTAGACCCGCACCTCCGGCAGCGGCCGGACCCGGACGGTCACCGACGTGATCACCCCGAGCGCCCCCTCGGAGCCGAGGAACAGCTGGCGGAGATCGGGGCCGGCGGCACTGGCCGGCGCATGACCGAGGACGACGTGGCCGGCCGGCGTGGCGACCTCGAGGCCCGTCACCAGGGCGTCGAAGCGACCGTAGCCCGCAGACGACTGGCCGCTGGAGCGGGTCGCCGCGAAGCCGCCGATGGTGGCGTACTCGAACGACTGCGGGAAGTGGCCGAGCGTCAGGCCGTGCTCGGCCAGGAGCGCCTCGGCCTCCGGGCCGCGCAGCCCCGGCTCGAGGGTGGCGGTCATCGACACCGGGTCGACCGCGAGCAGCCGCTTCAGCCGGACGAGGTCGAGGCTGAGCACACCGGCGAAGCCCGTCGCGGCGAGCGACGAGGCCGCCGGTGACCGACGTACCGCCGCCGAACGGGACCACGGCGACCCGGTGGCGTCCCGCCACCTCGAGCACCGTCTGCACCTGGTCGCCGTCGGCCGGACGGACGACGACGTCGGGCGCGTCGGTCAGGTCGCCCGCCCGGGCCCGCAGCAGGTCGGGAGTGGACTTGCCGCGGGTGCGCAACCGCCGGGTCTCGTCGTCGGTGTGCACGTGGTCCGCGCCGACGACGGCGGCCAGGTCTCGGAGGGCCGCAGCAGCGATCGCGAACCTGCGGCAGCGTCACCGGGGCATCGGCGTCCACCCGGTGGTCGGCGACCGGGAACACCAGCTCCACCAGACCGCGGGCGGTCTCCGGCAGGTCGGTGGCGCGGTCCGGGTCGCCCCAGCGGGTCGGGTGCATCTCTCGCGGTCACGTGTTACAGTGTGACATATGACGTCACTTCGTCACAACGCGTCCGCCGACCCTCAGTCGGCGTACCTCGATGCCGCCCGTGCCTGCATCCTCGACGTGGGCTGGCGCCGGACGACGCTGACCGAGGTCGCGCGGCGCGCGGGCGTCAGCCGGATGACGATCTACCGCACCTGGTCCGACATGCCCGCCGTGCTCGGCGACCTGATGACCCGCGAGTGGGGCGAGGTGGTCGCGCGCGCCGTCGGGCGGCCGACGGCGCCCTGCCGGGCAAGCCGACCGCGGCCGACCGCCTGGTCGCCGAGGTGGTCGCCACGACGAAGGCTCTGCGGGAGAACGAGCTGTTCGTCCGCATCGTCGAGCTGGACGCCGAGCTCCTGCTGCCCTACCTGCTGACCCGTCGCGGTCGCAGCCAGCAGGCGATCGCGGAGCTGACCGCCGCGCGGATCCGTGACGGGCAGGCCGACGGGAGCATCCGCGCCGGCTCGCCGGTCGCGATGTCGCGGGCCCTCCTGCTGGCGGCCCACGGCTTCGTGCTGAGCGCTCACACCATGGTCGACGACGAGGTCTCCGAGGACGCTCTCGACGCCGAGCTCGAGCAGGTCGTACGCCGGGCGGTCGAGCGATGAGCCGCGGCCGGATCCGGGCCGGGCTCGACGAGGTGCCGGGCCAGGTCGACGTCCTCGTCATCGGGCTCGGCGTCACCGGGACCGGCGTCGCCCTCGACGCCGTGGCGCGCGGGCTGACCGTGCTCGCCGTCGACGCCCACGACCTCGCGTTCGGGACGTCGCGATGGTCCAGCAAGCTCGTGCACGGCGGGCTGCGCTACCTCGCCAACGGCCAGGTCGGCGTCGCCCACGAGAGTGCCGTCGAGCGCGGCATCCTGATGGAGGTCACCGCACCCCACCTGACCCATGCACTGCCCTTCCTCCTGCCCCTCGACGACCGCACCGGACACCGGCAGGCCGCGCTCCTCCGGGCCGGGATGGAGGCCGGCGACTGGCTCCGCATCGCGGCCCGCACCTCCCGCGAGACGCTGCCGCGGCCGCGCCGGGTCTCGGCCACCGAGAGCCGGCACCTCGCGCCCGTGCTCGGCGCCGGGGTCCGCGGCGGGATCCTGTCGTGGGACGGCCAGCTCGAGGACGACGCCCGCCTGGTCGCCACGATCGCCCGCACGGCGGTCGGGCTCGGTGCCGAGCTCCGCACGCGGGCCCGTGCGATCGAGGTCACCGGCACCGGGGCGACGCTGCGCGACGAGCTCAGCGGCACGACGTACGACGTGAGCGCTCGCGCCGTCGTCAACGCCGCCGGGGTCTGGGCGGGCGGCCTGGTGGAGGACGTCCGCCTGAGCCCCAGCCGGGGCACCCATCTGGTCGTGCGGGGCGACGCCTTCCCCGACCTCCGCGTCGCGCTGACCCTGCCCGTGCCCGGCGCGCACGCCCGCTTCCTCAACGTGCTCCCCCAGCCCGACGGTCTGGTCTACCTCGGTCTCACCGACGAGGCGGTCGACGGCGAGCCGCCCGACGTCCCGGAACCGAGCGCAGAGGAGGTCGAGTTCCTGCTGACCACCGTGTCGTCCAGCCTGGCGCGGCCCGCTCGGCCGAGCCGATGTCGTCGGCTCGTACGCCGGTCTCCGCCCGCTCCTGCGGGCCGACGGGCGCACCTCCGACCTCTCCCGACGCCACGCCGTGCTCACCTCGCGGTCCGGCGTCGTCACCGTGGTCGGCGGCAAGCTCACGACGTACCGCCGGATGGCCGAGGACGCCGTGGACGCAGCGGTGGCCCGAGCCGGCCTGGAGCCCCGTCCGAGCACCACCGCACGGCTGCCACTGGCCGGCGCCGCCTCGCGTCCGGAGCTGGCCCGGCTCGCCGCGACCTCACCGTCGCCACGCCTGGTCCGCCGCTACGGCGTGGACGCGGGCCTGGTCCTGGCCGACGCGCGGGCGGTCACGGGGCTGGCCGACGACGACCTCCTCGCCCCGGTCGCCGACGGCGTCCCGGTCACGCTCGCCGAGCTCGTCTTCGGGGTCACCCACGAGGGTGCCCACGACGTCGCGGACCTGCTCGACCGGCGTACCCGGGTGGGGCTCGTCGCCTCGGACCGGGCGGCAGCCGAGCCCGCCGCGCAGCGTGCGATCGCGCTCGCCACCGCCGCGCTTCGTTAAATCGGTCGCCTCCTCTCCCCAAGGGCACCCTTCGTCCCCTACCTTGTATCCATGCTCGAGCCCCGGGGGGCGGACTCAAGCGCGTCACATGAACCTGCAACGGACGTATCCGCCCGTGTACCTAGCGAAGCCCGCAACGCGTTGTTGCAGGGCCGCATCACCGACGCCTTGGCCCTCGTGGACGGCGCGCGCCACGACCCGGACCTCACCCAGGACGCCCGGGTCGAGCTCGCCCTCACCGGGCTGTTGTCCCAGCTGGCCCGTGGCAACCTGCGCGGCGCCGCACCGTTCTCACGCGAGCTGACCGCTCTGGTCCGCGTGCGCGGACCCGTGGCCGCGCGCGCCTGCTTGGGTCTCGGCGAGTTCGCCGCCGCGCGGGGACAGGCCGAGCAGGCGGTGTCCTACTTCGAGAGCGCCGGCGAGGAGCTCGCCGCCGCGGACGACCACACGTGGTTGCCCTGGCGCAGCGGGCTGGCCCGGCTCATCGCGGCCCGGGGCGAGGTCGCCAGCGCGGTCAAGCTCGTCGAGGAGGAGCTCGCCGACGCGCGGATCATGGACTCGCCGTACTCCGTCGCCTACTCGCTGCGCACGCTCGCGGCGGTGGCTCCGACGGACCAGCGCGTGGAGCTGCTCGACGAGGCGCTCGGCATTCTCATCGGCGCCGGTACCGCACGGCTCGAGGCACAGATCCGCACCGACCTGGCGGGCTGGCTGCTGCTGCTGCAGCCGACCGAGTCCGCCCGAGCCATCGACCTGCTCCGCTCCTCGGAGAAGTACGCCCGGCAGGAGGAGCTCACCCCGCTGCTGGGTCGCATCCGCTGGCTGCTCGAGAGACTCGGCGAGGCACCCGACGGCGAGTTCGCCGGCCGCCTGGGTGAGCTGAGCGCCGCCGAGCGCCGCGTCGCGGGGCTGGTCGTGATGGGCAAGCGCAACCGCGAGATCGCGGTCGAGCTGGGCGTGAGCGTCAAGTCGGTCGAATGGCACGTCTCGCACATCCTGCGCAAGCTCTCGATCACCTCGCGTCTCGACCTCGCCGACGCGCTCGCCCAGCCGCGCCAGTCCCGCTGACCGGACCCGCGCCCCGCTCGGCCCGAACCCCGCCCGCTCAGCCAGGCAGGGCGACGTACGTCGTGTCGAGGTACTCGTCGATGCCCTCGAAGCCGCCCTCACGACCGAAGCCACTGGCCTTCACCCCGCCGAACGGCGCTGCCGGATTGGAGATCAGGCCGGTGTTGACCCCGACCATGCCGAACTCCAGCGCCTCCGCCAGCGCGATCGTGCGGGCCAGGTCGCGGGTGTAGACGTAGGACGCCAGGCCGTACTCGGTGGCGTTGGCCAGGGCGATCGCCTCGGCGTCGGAGGTGAACGTGGTGATCGGCGCGACCGGGCCGAAGATCTCCTCGCTGTTGATGCGTGCGTCGGCCGGCACGCCGAGCAGAACGGTCGGTGAGTAGAAGTGCCCGGGGCCGTCGGGGGCCGACCCGCCGCACAGGACCTCCGCCCCCTCGTGGACGGCGTCGGTGACCAGCTGGCCCACCGACTCCACGGCGTCGGCGTTGATGAGGGGGCCCACGTCGGTGCCGGCGTCCTGGCCGCGGCCGGTGCGCAGCGCACCCATCCGCGCGCCGAGCAGGTCGCCGAACTGCCGTGCCACCGACTCGTGCACCAGGAACCGGTTGGCGGCGGTGCAGGCCTCACCCATGTTGCGCATCTTGGCGATCATCGCCCCGTCCACGGCCGCCTCGACGTCGGCGTCCTCGAAGACGATGAACGGCGCGTTGCCGCCCAGCTCCATCGAGACCCGCTGGAGCTGGTCGGCCGACTGGCGCACCAGCACCCTCCCGACCGGCGTGGAGCCGGTGAAGCTGACCTTGCGGAGCCGCTCGTCGGCCATCAGCGTCGAGCTCAGCACCTTGGAGTGATGGGTGGTGACGATGTTGAGGACGCCGTCCGGCAGCCCGGCCTCGGCCAGCACCTGGGCGAGAGCGAGCATCGTCAGGGGCGTGAGCTCGGCGGGCTTGACCACCATCGTGCAGCCGGCCGCGACGGCCGGGCCGATCTTCCGGGTGCCCATCGCGAGGGGGAAGTTCCACGGCGTGATGAACAAGCACGGCCCGACGGGTTTGCGGATGGTCAGCAGCCTCGAGCCACCGGCCGGCGCCTGCATCCAGCGGCCGTGGATGCGCACGGCCTCCTCGGAGAACCAGCGGAAGAACTCGGCGCCGTAGGTCACCTCGCCCTTGGCCTCGGCCAGGGTCTTGCCCATCTCGAGGCTGATCAGCTCGGCGAAGTCATCGGCCTGGTCGATGATCGCCTCGAACGACCGGCGCAGGATCTCGCCGCGCTCGCGGGGCGGCGTGGCAGCCCAGTCTGGCTGGGCTGCGACGGCCGCATCGAGCGCCGCCATCGCGTCGTCGGCGTCGCCGTCGGCGACGTCGACGATCACCGAGTCGTCGGCCGGGTCATGAACCTGGAAGCGGGACCCGGTCCCCGCATCGCGCCATTGTCCGCCGATGAAGAGACCGCGCGAGCCGGTCTTCGCCAAGAGGTCTAGTCCAGTCATGGAAATACCCTTTCACTTCCGTGAAGTTTGCCGAAAGTCTTCACCTGATCGTCTCAGGTCTGACACGCTTCGAACGTCGGCCTGGGGGCTAGCACCCGGTCGATACGTGAGCCCCTCGCTGACCCCATGCTGCGAGGGGCTCGCCCCATTTCCGACGTCCTGGTGTCGCTCGCGACACCAGGACGTCGGAAATGAAGAACTCAGATCATCTGCGTAGATGGCGGGGTCGCCGCACTCATCTGGGACCCTCCGCCCCTTGAACATCTGGCCCAGGTGGAGTTGATTCGGGACCAACGTTTCGAGTCGGCGGTCCGACCCCTGGCCGCCGTTGGCACCGGGAGGCACACCATGGCGGACAAGGCGGGCGGTCGTAGAACAGCCGGACAAGATCTCGGGGCGAGCAGCCCCGACCGGATCCGCAACGTGGTGCTGGTCGGACCGGGCGGTTCGGGCAAGACCACCTTGGTCGAGACGCTGCTCGCCTCCGCCGGAGCCATCCCCCGTGCGGGGACGATCCAGGAGGGCTCGACGGTCTGCGACTTCGAGGAGTCCGAGCGGGCCCATGAGCGCTCCATCTCGCTGGCCATCGCTCCCGTCGTCCACCGCGACACCAAGCTCAACTTCGTCGACACCCCTGGGTACGCCGACTTCGTGGGCGAGGTCCGTGCCGGGCTCCGCGCCGCGGACTGCGCGCTCTTCGTGATCGCGGCCAGCGAGGTCGTCGACGACGCCACCACCGCACTGTGGCGCGAGTGCGCCGAGGTGGGCATGCCACGAGCCGTGGTGATCACCAAGCTCGACCAGGCCCGCGCCGACTACGACGGCGTGCTCGCGGCCGCTCAGGCGGCGTTCGGCGACAAGGTCCTGCCGCTCTACGTGCCCGTGCGCGACGGTGGCGAGGTCACCGGCCTGGTCGACCTGATGGTCGGCCCGCTGGAAGACGGGGCCGACCACGCGGACCTGCGCGGCGCCCTGATCGAGGGGATCATCGAGGAGTCCGAGGACGAGACCCTGATGGACCGCTACCTCGGCGGCGAGGACATCTCCCACGACACCCTCACCAAGGACCTCGAGACGGCCGTCGCCAACGCCACCTTCCACCCGGTCGTCCCGGTCTGCTCCATCTCCGGTGTCGGCTGCGCGGAGCTTCTCGACCTCGCCGTCGACGGCTTCCCCTCGCCGCTCGAGCACGCCTCGCCCGAGGTCTTCACCCCGGCGGGAGTCGCGGCGGAGGCGATCAACGGCGACCCGCGCGGCACGCTGGTCGCCGAGATCGTCAAGACCTCCAGCGACCAGTACGTCGGCCGGGTCAGCATCGTGCGCGTCTTCTCGGGCACGCTGACCCCCGATGCCCCGGTCCACGTATCGGGTCACTTCACGTCGTTCTTCGCCCTCGATGGTCAGGGGCCGACCCACGAGGACCACGACGAGGACGAGAAGGTCGGCTCGCTGACCTACCCGTTCGGGCGCCTGCACGTGCCGGCCGACGCCGTGATCGCGGGCGACCTCGGAGCGATCGGCAAGCTCAGCCGGGCCGAGACCGGCGACACGCTGTCCTCGATCGAGGAGCCGCGGGTCCTCAGGCCGTGGTCGATGCCCGAGCCGCTGCTCCCGGTGGCGATCGTGGCCAAGAGCAAGGCCGACGAGGACAAGCTGTCGCAGGCGCTGGGCCGGCTCGCCGCCGAGGACCCGAGCGTGCGCGTCGAGAACAACCCGGAGACCCATCAGCTCGTGCTGTGGACGATGGGCGAGGCCCATGCCGACGTCCTCATCGCCCGGCTCGCGGACCGCTACTCCGTGCACGTCGAGACCGAGCCGTTCCTGGTGTCGCTGCGCGAGACCTTCGGTGGCCAGGGCAAGGGGCTCGGCCGACACGTCAAGCAGTCGGGCGGGCACGGGCAGTACGCCGTGTGCCACATCGAGGTCGAGCCGCTGCCCGAGGGCGGTGGGTTCGAGTTCGTCGACAAGGTGGTCGGCGGCGCCGTACCGCGGCAGTTCATCCCGTCGGTCGAGAAGGGCGTGCGGGCCCAGATGGAGCGCGGTGTCCGCGCCGGCTACCCGATGGTCGACCTCCGGGTCACCCTCACCGACGGCAAGTCCCACGCTGTCGACTCCTCCGACATGGCCTTCCAGATGGCCGGGTCGCTGGCGCTCCGCGAGGCCGCCGCAGCCACGTCGGTGACCATGCTCGAGCCCTACGACGTGGTCGCCGTCGTCGTGCCCGACGACCACATCGGCGCCACCATGAGCGACCTGTCGTCGCGCCGCGCCCGGCTGCTCGGCACCGACAAGGTGGGCGATGACCGCACGCTCATCAACGCCGAGGTCCCGCAGACCGAGCTGGTCCGCTACGCCGTCGACCTCCGCTCGTCCACCCACGGCTCCGGCTCCTTCACCCGGTCCTTCGGCCACTACGAGCCGATGCCGGAGGAGGTGGCCCGCTCGATCGCCAGCCGCGAGCGCTGACCTCCGGCCCCGTCACGCCGAGTCGGCATGCGCCGACTCGGCGTGATTCGAGCGCCTGTTTGCGCCGACTCGGCGTGATCTGAGCGCCTGTTTGCGCCGACTCGGCGTTGCTCAGCGAGCGAGGGCTCCGCGCAGGAACTGCTCGAGGAGCGGGCCGGCGGTGCCGGCACCGGTCTGGCCGACGTCGACGAACGCGCAGACGGCGAGGTCGCCCTGGCCCGCGATCATCCAGGCGTGGGTGAGGCGCTTGCCGCCGCGGTCGAACTCCGCGGTCCCGGTCTTGGCGATCACGGGCGGTCCCGGCACGTCGTGGAGCCCGATCCCGGTCCCGCCGGTGACGACGCCGCGCAGCAGCTGCTTGAGCGTCGCGTCCTGCGCCCGGGTCAGCGGGGTGGGCGAGGTCTTCGGCGGGTTCACCGCCGTGATCAGCTGCGGTACGACGGTGTGCCCGGCGACCACCGAGGCCATCACCGTGGCCATCGTCATCGGCGAGGCCAGGATTCGGCCCTGGCCGATCATGTCGGCGGCCTTCTCGGTCTCGGAGGCGGGCGGGACGACGTTGCCGAAGTACGCCGGGAAGCCGAGGTCGTGGTCGACGCCCATGCCCAGCGTGGCCGCGGCGTCGACGAGGTCGTGGTCGCCGAGCTTGGTGCGCTCGTTGATGAAGGCGGTGTTGCAGGAGTTCGCCAGCGCGGTGGCCAGCGTGATCCGGCCGTTGGCCGACGGCGGGTAGAAGCTGTCGTTGGTGAACACCTTGCCGTTCACGTTCACGCTCGTCGGGCAGTCCACGGGTGACGACGGGGTCTGCCCCCGCTTGACCAGCGCCAGCGAGCCCACGGTCTTGAACGTGGAGCCCGGCGCGAAGCGTCCGTAGGTGGCGTCGTTGTAGCCGTTGTTGCCGGGCCCGTTGGCCGCCGCGACGATCGCGCCCGTCGACGGCTTGATCGCGACGATGGCGCTCGCCGGCCCGACGTTCGCGAGGATCCGCTCGGCCAGTTGCTGCAGCCGGGGCTCCATGGTCAGCCGTACCGGCTGGCCGTTCACCGGCTTGCTCACGTAGAGCTTGGTCCGCTTCCCCGTCGAGTCGACGGCATCCACCTGGACCCCGGACTTGCCACGCAGCTGCTCGTCGTAGCGCCCCTCGAGGCCGGACAGCCCCGCGAGGTCGCCCACCCGGTAGACGCCGGGGTGGTCCTTGATCATCTCGGCCGTGACCGGGCCGACCGTGCCGAGGATCGGGGCCGCGAACTCCTTGGTGATCGCCAGAGGCAGGGACCCCGCGATGGCGTCGACTCCCTTGATGTGCGTGTAGCCACTGGTGACGGCCGGCGGCACCTCCTCCCGGCGGAAGACGATCGCCTGCACGAACGCCTTGGGTCCGGCGTCCTTGACCTGCTTGACGTACGGCGCGACGTCGATGCCGACGAGCTGGGCGAGGCGGCGGGCCGAGTCGGGCGCCTGGGCCGCCCCGACCTTCAGCCGGTCGACACCGAAGCGCACCACCGGCCGCTCGGTGACCAGGCCGACGCCGTGCGGGCCGAGGATGTCACCACGCTTCGCGGCGACCGTGGTGGCGGCGAGCGTGTCGCCGCCCGTGAGCGACGGCTCGACGACGTCGTCCCGCCAGGCGATCTGCCAGTGGTTGCCGTCCGACGTGGTCCGCAGGGGCGCCTGGGTGGTGTAGCTCCAGCCGTCGCCCAGGGGCCAGGTCCAGTGCAGGGTCGCCGTGGCCTTGGAGTCTCCGCTCTCGCTGACGCCCGCCACGGTCACGTTCGGCTTCACCCCGCCGAGACCCGCGACCGCTGCGGCGTACTGCTTCTGGACCGCGTCGGGCGTGGTCCCGACGAATGCCACCTGCGACAGGTCCCCTGACGCGAGCCCCTGAGCAAGACCCGTCGCGACCGGCTGCGGGTCGGGCCCCGAGTCGCTGCTGGAGCAACCCGACAGCACGAGGGTCAACGCAGCCGGCGCCACCAGCGTCGTGACGAGCAGCGGCAGCCGGCGTGTCCCCATGGCCGCCATCCTGCCAAAGGGCTGTGCGCCTCCGACTCAGCCCAGCGCGGGGAGCCGCTCCAGGGCCGTGGCCACCGCGGCCTGGAGGTCGGCGTCGTCCCAGCTGTGATCGGTGATCTCCCCGCGCAAGTAGGAGTCGTACGCCGAGAGGTCGAGGTGACCGTGACCGCACAGCGCCGTCAGGATCACCTTCTCCTCGCCGGTCTCGGTGCAGCGGTGGGCCTCCTCGATGGTCGCGGCCAGGGCGTGGGTCGGCTCGGGGGCCGGGACGATCCCCTCGGTGCGGGCGAAGAGCACGCCGGCGGCGAAGCACTCCGACTGCTTCTTGGCGACCGCCTCGAGCTCGCCGGTCTCGTAGAGGTGGCTGATCAACGGGCTCATGCCGTGGTAGCGCAAGCCGCCGGCGTGGATCGGGTCCGGGATGAAGTCGTGCCCCAGGGTGTGCATCTTCATCAGCGGCGTCATGCCGAGGGTGTCGCCGAAGTCGTAGGCGTAGGTGCCCTGGGTGAGGCTGGGGCACGACGCCGGCTCGACCGCGCGTACGACGGGGGACATCCGGCCCGCCCACTTCTCGCGGAGGAACGGGAAGGCGAGGCCGCCGAAGTTGGAGCCGCCGCCGGTGCATCCGACGAGGAGGTCGGGGGTCTCTCCGACCATCGCCAGCTGAAGCAGCGCCTCCTCCCCGATCACGGTCTGGTGCAGCAGCACGTGGTTGAGAACGCTGCCGAGGGCGTAGTTGGTGTCGGCGCGCTGCGCGGCGACCTCGACCGCCTCGCTGATCGCGATCCCCAGCGAGCCGGTGGAGTCGGGGTCCTGGGCGAGGATCGTCCGGCCGGCCTCGGTCAGGTCGCTCGGGCTCGGGTGCACGACGCCGCCGAAGGTCTCGATCATGATCCGGCGGTAGGGCTTCTGGTCGTACGACGCCCGCACCTGCCAGACCTCGCACTCGAGGTCGAACTGCGAGCAGGCGAACGCCAGCGCCGTGCCCCACTGTCCGGCTCCGGTCTCCGTGGTCAGCTTCGAGATGCCCGCCTGCTTGTTGTAGAACGCCTGCGGCACGGCGGTGTTCGGCTTGTGCGAGCCGGCGGGCGAGACTCCCTCGTACTTGTAGTAGATCCGCGCCGGCGTCCCGAGCGCCTTCTCCAGCCGATGGGCGCGGAAGAGGGGCGAGGGCCGCCACAGGCGGTAGACGTCGAGCACCTCGCCCGGGATCTCGACGTACTGCTCCTGCGAGACCTCCTGCATGATCAGGTCCATCGGGAACAACGGCGCCAGGTCCTCGGGACCGACCGGCTGCCCGGTGCCGGGGTGCAGCACCGGCGGAGGGGGCGTCGGGACGTCGTGGAGGACGTTGTACCAGCGCGTGGGCAGGTCGCTCTCGGCGAGCAGGATCTTGTGGTCGGAGGTCGGGGGCATGGCCCGAGCCAAGCACTCGGCACCCGGCTTGTCAGCCCCCGGCCCCGCCCGGTCGGTACCGCCTCAGCGGGTGCCGGCGTACGGCGTGCCGAAGCGCTCGGGTTTGATCGACCGGTCGGCAGCGGCGTACTGACGCTGCTGCGCTGCGAGTGCGGGACCCTGCGCCCGGGCCTTGGCGAGCACGGCCCTGGTGACCGTGAGCCCGGCGCCGGTGAGCAGCGGGCTGACCAGGGGGGTGTAGCCGGAGGCGTGGCCGGTGCGGTTGGGGTGGTAGCTCTCGCTGATCGGGTTGGACAGACCGTTGAGCCACTCCGGGTTGCCGCAGACGGCGTGGCCCAGGAACCTAGTGGTCGGGTTGGCGAAGGCGAAACCCTTGGCGGAGGCCGCGGCGGCGAGGGTCTTGTTCATCAGGTCGGCGGTGGCGTTGAGCTGGGACTCGTCGGTCGGGCTGAACCAGGTCAGCGCGTTGCAGTCCTCCCCGTTGAACAGGCGCGGGTAGCCGACGACGACGACCTTCGCGTTCGGGGCCTTGGCCCGGATCGAGGAGTAGAGCGTCGAGAGTGACCCCGGCAGCGTCGTGGTGATGTAGCCCTGCGCCTTCTTCACCGCGCCGTTGCAGTCGCTGAGCCAGGCGGGCTCGGCACAGGTTGTGATCACGCTCGTGAAGCCCGCGTCGTTCCCGCCGACCGAGATCGTCACGTAGCTCGTGCTCGCGCTGAGCGCGCTGAGCTGGGTGCTGGTCACGTCCGAGACCTTGGCGCCCGAGCAGGCGCGGAGGTTGAGCGCGTACCCCTTCGCGGCGGCGATCAGGCTCGGGAAGGCGTAGACCGACCGCTGGCACGTCGTGCCGTCGTCGAGGTAGGTGCGGGTGCCGACGCCGGAGGAGTAGGAGTCGCCCAGCGCGACGTACGACGGTGCGGCGGCGTGGGCCGGCGCCGGGGCGAGGAGTGGCACGGAGAGCAGGGCCACCGCGAGCGCGAGCAGGCGGCCCAGGTGAGTGCGGAGCATGGGGTGATCCCTCCCGAGAGGCGAGTGTGATGCGGGTCACTGTACGGACGGGAATTATCCGAGTCCGGGGACGTTGTACCCACAGTTGGTTGAAACTTCAACTCACTTTCTCAAGGAGACCCCCATGGCTGACCACACCTTCGACCCCGCTACCAGCGTCATCTCCGACATCAAGGGCGACTACGCGCTCGACCCGACGCACAGCCGCCTCGGCTTCAGCACCCGCCACGCGATGGTCACCACCGTCCGCGGGCAGTTCAAGGAGTTCACCGGCGAGGCCGTGGTCGACACCGCCGACCCGGCTGCCAGCAAGGTCGACGTGAAGATCCAGGCCGCGAGCATCGACACCGGCGTGGCGGACCGCGACGGTCACCTGCGCAGCGCCGACTTCTTCGACGTCGAGACCTACCCCGAGATCACCTTCGTCTCCACCGACGTGACGCGCGACGGCGACGACTGGGCGATCACCGGCGACCTGACCATCAAGGGCGTCACCAAGCCGATCACCCTCGACTTCGAGTCCACCGGCTCGGCCCGCGACCCGTTCGGCAACCTCCGGATCGGCTTCGAGGGCAAGGCCGTCCTGAACCGCAAGGACTGGGGCCTGACCTGGAACGCCGCTCTCGAGACCGGCGGCTTCCTGGTGTCGGACAAGATCAAGCTCGAGTTCGACATCTCCGCCATCGCCAAGTGACCCGTCGCCGAGTCGTCACGTGACGACTCGGCGTGATTGCACTGCCTCTTCTCGCCGACTCGGCGCCGAACGCGTGAGCGTTTGCGCCGAGTCGGCGTCATTTTTGTGTCTCTTTGCGCCGACTGGGCGGAAATGCGGGTGCACGTCGCGCGGACTCGCCTGTTGAATGCGGCCGTGGACACCCTGGAGCTCCCGGCGGGGCTGACCTCGCGGCCGTTGACCATGGACGACGCCCGGGCGGTGTACGAGGTGATGGCACGCCAGGAGCGGCACGACCTCGGCAAGGTCGAGATCGAGCCGGCCGACATCGTCGGCGAATGGCAGAAGCCCAGCTTCGACATCGGGGCGTCGACCGTGGGCGTCTTCGACGGCGCCGCGATGATCGCCTACGCGGAGGTCAACCAGTCCGGCCGGGGAGACGCGGCCGTCGATCCGTCGTACCGCCGCCGTGGTCTCGGTACGACGCTCGCGGCCTGGATGCGTGCCCGCACCGGCGAGCTCGGCGGCACCGTGATCGGTACCCCGGTCCCCGAGGGATCGGCCGGCGACCGGCTCCTGGAGAAGCTCGGCTGGCAGATCCGCTGGACCAGCTGGGTGCTCGCGCTGCCCGAGGGGGTGGAGATCCAGGACCGCACCCTCCCCGAGGGCTATGCGATCCGCGAGGCCGCACCCGAGGAGTACCCCGCGGTCCAGACCGTGATCGAGGACGCGTTCCTCGAGTGGTCGGTGCGCGACCGCGAGCCGTACGACGACTTCCTGGCCACGACCGTCCGGCGCCCCGGCTTCGAGCCGTGGCACTTCCGGGTGGTCACCGACGCTTCGGGCCGGCTCGTCGGCACCGCACTGGTCCAGGTCTACGGCGAGCCGCCGATCGAGGCCTTCATCAGCCGGCTCGCCGTACGCCGCGACCAGCGACACCGAGGCCTCGCCCAGGCGCTGCTCGTGGACGCGTTCGCCCGCGGCCGGGAGCACGGCGCGCACCGCTCGGCCCTCTCCACCGACTCCCGCACCGGGGCGCTGAGCCTCTACCAGAAGGTCGGCATGGAGGTCGGGGACGTGTGGGTGAACCGCTTCAGCGAGGTGTGACCGGCTGCCGGAGTCAGCGCCAACGGGTGTGTCGCGGGTGGCGGTGGTGGACGAAGCGGCGCAGGAAGACCAGGTACACCAGCAGGCCGACCAGGATGAACGGCAGATGCGTGAAGACGAGCACCACGACCACCAGGGCGATCAGCAGCTTCACGGGAAACGGCACGCGCCGGACCGAAGGGCGACCCGACCACTCACGACGAGGGGACTCTGCCACCGGCTCGGCCTGCCGCGGCCGCGGGAGGTCCACGAACGCCGGTGCCAGGTCGGCGGCGGTCCGCGCCGACCAGATCTGCTCGAGCCGCTCGCTGTGCTCCTCCGCGGTGATCCGCCCCATCGCGAAGTGCTCGCCCAGCTCGTGGGCGGCGGTCTCGCGCTCGGCGTCCCCGATGCGCAGTCGCTCGTTCACCGCTCCTCCTCGCCCGGGCCCTCGTCGAGCACGTCCTCCTCGAGCACGTCCTGCTCGAGCACGTCCTCCTCGAGCACGTCCACCTCGCCGTCGTCGCCGGGATGGTCGGCCAGGATCCGGTAGAGCCCTCGCCGTGCCTCGACCAGGACTCCGATCGCCTCGCGGCGCTGCTCGTCGGTCCCGGTGGAGATGATCTGCCACGCAGCGTTCATCACCCGCCCGATCTCGGGCTTGAGCGACGCGTAGTCCGCGGCGTCGCCGGTGCCGCGCGCTCGCCGCTCCTCGCTCTCGAAGGGCGCCCACACGCCGGCGACCTCGTCGGCATGGGTCGAGAGGTACTCGCGGCCCGCGTCCGAGAGCCGGAGGGTACGCCGGCCCCGCTCGTCGTCGCCCTCGATCAGGCCCTCGTCCTCGAGCTGCGAGATCGTCGGGTAGACCGAGCCGGGGCTCGGACGCCAGGCACCGTCGGTGCGCTCCGCGATCTGCTGGATCACCTGGTAGCCGTTCAGGGGCTCGTCGGCGAGCACCGCGAGGATCGCCACACGCACGTCACCGCGGCGTACCCGCGGACCGCGCGGCGGTGCGTCCTGCCCGGCCAGGCCGAACAGGCCGGTGAGCCAGGGCGGCGGGCCGGAGCGTCGATCCGGTCCCCACCGTCCCCAGGGACCTCCCCATTCGCCGCCCCGGCGCCCCTGCGGGCCGTGCTGGTTGAAGAGGGACTCGAAGTCGCGTCCCCAGGAACTGTGGTGTCCCATCCGTCGTCTCCTCAGTGCTGCGTCGACCACTCGTCGACAGATCACGATATATCGCGAGCGTACGTGACTCCCGGGCGCTGGACAAGGTCCCGGCTCGGGCTTCTCCCGAGGATGTGGTCGCCGGCCGTGGAGGCGTTCCTGCCGCCGCTGGGCATGCCCGTCCGACTCAGCCGGTGTTGCGCATCCCGGCCGCGATCCCGTTGATGGTCAGCAGCAGGGCGCGCTCCAGCGCGGGGTCGTCCTCGCCGCGGCGGTAGCGCCCGAGCAGCTCGATCTGCAGGTGGTGCAGGGGTTCGAGGTAGTTCTCGCGGATCTCGAGAGTGGTGCGCAGCGTGGGCTCGTCGTCGAGCAGCGCCTCGTCCCCGGTCACGGCCAGCACCCGCTCGACGGTGAGGTCGTACTCCGCCCGGATCTCGTCGAGCAGGGGCCGGAGACGCTCGGGCGCCAGCGCGACGTACCGCTCGGCGATCTCGAGGTCGGTCTTCACCAGCGTCATCGAGACGTTGCCGAGGAAGGTCCGGAAGAACTGCCACTCGGCGTACATCTCCTGCAGCGCCTCCACCTCGTCCGCCACGGCCGCCAGCCCCGACCCGACGCCGAACCAGCCGGGCACGATCTGGCGCGACTGGGTCCAGCCGAAGACCCACGGGATCGCGCGGAGGTCGTCGAGACCGTCGCCGGAGTCGGGGCGCCGCGCGGGGCGCGAGCCGATGTGGAGCCCGCCCAGCAGGTCGACCGGCGTCGAGGTGAGGAAGTACTCGGCCAGCCCGGGGTCCTCGACCAGCCCGCGGTAGCGCACGTGCGCGGCGGTGGAGATGCGGTCCATCGTCGCGTCCCAGCGGCGGGCCTGGTCCGGCGTACGACGGTCGGTGCGGTGGAGCACGCTCGCCTCGAGGGTGGCGGCCAGCGCGAGCTCGAGGTTCTGCCGCGCCAGCACGGGCAGGGCGTACTTGTCGCTGATCACCTCGCCCTGCTCGGTGATCTTCACCTCGCCGTCGACGGTGCCGAAGGGCAGCGCCATGATCGCGTCGTACGTCGGGCCGCCGCCACGACCGACCGAGCCACCGCGGCCGTGGAAGAAGCGCAGCCGAACGCCGTAGCGCCGGGCGACGTCGCGGGCCCGGCGCTGCGCGCGCTGGATCTGCCACTGCGACGTCGTGATGCCGCCGGCCTTGTTGGAGTCGGAGTAGCCGAGCATCAGCTCCTGCACGTCGCCGCGGAGCCGGAGCAGCTCGCGGTAGGAGGCGTCGGCGAAGAGGGCGTCGAGGATGAGCTCCGCCTGCTCGAGCTCGTCGACGGTCTCCAGCAGCGGGACGAAGCCGATCCGCGCGACGCCGGCCTGCAGGTCGACCAGCCCGGCCTCGCGGGCCAGCACGACTGCGGCGAGCACGTCGTCGGCGTCGTGGGTCATCGAGATGATGTAGCTCTCGACGACGCGCGGCCCGAGCGAGTCCAGGGCCCAGCGGATCGCGCGGAAGGTCTCGGCGGTGACCGTGGCGTCGTCGTCGAGCGGGAGTGGGCTGCGCGCGAGCGGACGTCGGCCCGCGAGCTCCTCGCTCAGCACCTTGAGGCGGCTCTGCCGGTCGAGGGCGGCGTACGGCGTACCGATCTCGCCGACACGGTCGAGCAGCTGACCGACTGCCTCGTGGTGCTTCGCCGAGTGCTCGCGCACGTCGAGCGTGGCGAGGGTCAGGCCGGTGGCAGCGACGGTCCGGACCAGCCGCTCGACCTCGCCGGACGCCACGACGCGGCCCTGATGCGTGAGCACCGACCGGTGGAGCAGCAGCAGGTCGTCGAGCAGCTCGGTGTCGTCGGCGTAGTCGCGGCCCGACACGTGACGTCCACCGTCGACGATGCGCTGCTCGGTGAGGCCGAGGCGGATGTCGACGCAGGTGAGGAACAGCCGGTACGGCTCCTCCGCGTTGAGCCTCCGGTAGCGCGGCTCGACCTCGGGCAGGCCCGGCAGGAGCCGGCCGATGCGGGCGGCGATCTCGGCCGAGACCGAGCTGACGTGGTCGCTGACCGACAGCTCCCGGCGCAGCCGGTCGACCAGCGAGCGCAGCAACCGGATGCCGTGCACCGCCTGGAGCGTCAGCACCTGGCGCGTCGTCGCGGGAGTGACGTGAGGGTTGCCGTCGCGGTCGCCACCGACCCAGGAGCCGAAGCGGAGCGGACGTACGTCCGGGGGCAGGTCGACCCCGAGCGGCACGAGCCGGTCGCGCAGCTCCTCGAGGACGTCGGGCAGGGCGCCGGCCGACAGGCCCTCGAGGTAGTAGATGACGTTGCGAGCCTCGTCGGTCGGCTCGGGCTGCTCCAGTCGGATCTCGTCGGTGAGCCACAGCAGCTCGACCGCCTCTTCGAGCCGGCGCGTCCGACGCGGATGGTCGGGCTCCGCCAGCAAGGCTGCGACGCGACGCAGCTTGTCGATCGTCGAGCGTCGGGCGACCTCGGTCGGGTGGGCGGTGAAGACGGGACGCACGGCGATCTGCTGGAGCAGCGCCGCGACCTCGTCGGCGTCGATCCCGGACTCCTCGATGCGTGCGACAGCCCGCTCGAGCCAGCCGCCCTCCTCGACGCCGGCGCGGGTCAGGGCGCGGCCGCGGTGGACCTGCTCGGTGATGTTCGCGAGGTGGAAGTACGCCGTGAACGCGCGCACCAGACGGGTGATGGTCGCCAGGTCGAAGTCGGGCAGCTGGTCGAGCCGGCCCTCCTTGGCGTGCGCCCGGACCTGCTCGACCAGGGCGAGCAGGTCGTCGCCCTCGGTGCGCGCCAGCGTCTCGCCGAGGATCGACGTCACGCGACGGATGTCGCGGCGCAGGTCCCGGTCGGGGGTGCTGTCCGGCGTACGCCCGCGGTCGGCCTCCATAGCCCCATCGTCACCGACCCGGGTTACCTCCGTGTTTCGGCGCCCACGGGCCGGTCGCGCGATCGTCCTTGTAACGCGGAGTTACAGGCACGCATGCGTCGTTGGAGCGGCGCATGCGTGCTAGTAACTCCGCGTTACATGGGATGAGCGCAATACCCGCAGGGGGTATGGTGTGGGGTATGGAACACCCCGGCTACGAGAGCTCCAAGGACGACGTCCTCAAACGCCTACGACGGATCGAGGGACAGGCCCGCGGCCTGCAGCGGATGGTCGAGGAGGACCAGTACTGCATCGACATCCTCACGCAGGTCTCCGCGATGACCAAGGCACTGCAAGCGGTCGCGCTCGGGCTGCTCGACGACCATCTCGCCCACTGCGTCCGCGACGCCGTGGACAGCGGCGTCGACGCCGACGAGAAGCTGACCGAGGCCTCGGCCGCGATCGCGCGGCTCGTGCGCTCCTGAGATGCCGGCCCCCACCACCCACTCCGGGCTCCTCGACGTCGACCTCGACATCGAGGGGATGACGTGCGCCTCCTGCGCACATCGGATCGAGAGCAGGCTGAACAAGCTCGACGGCGTCGAGGCATCCGTCAGCTTCGCCACCGAGAAGGCGCACGTGCGCTATCCCGCCGCGCTGTCCACGCGCGACCTGCTCGAGGCCGTACGCCGTGCCGGCTACGACGCCGCGCTCCCGGCCCCGACGCCCCGGCAGACACCCGTGCCGCGCCCGGTGCGACTGCTCGTCGCGGCCGTCCTCACGGTGCCGGTGGTGCTGTGGGGGATGGTCCCCAGCACGCGCGTCGCCGGTTGGGAGTGGTGGTCCCTGCTCCTGTCGGGCGTCGTGGTCTGGTGGTGCGGCTGGCCGTTCCACCGGGCGGCAGCCGTCAGCGCCCGCCACGGCGCCAGCACCATGGACACGCTGGTCTCCCTCGGCACGGTCGCCGCCTGGCTCTGGTCGGCGGTAGCGGTCGTCCGCGGTGAGGGCCACCTCTACCTGGAGTCCGCGTCGGTGGTGACGACGTTCCTGCTCGCGGGCCGCTACGCCGAGGGGTGGAGCAAGCAGCGAGCAGGCGACGCGCTGCGGTCGCTGATGGAGCTCGGCGCCAAGGAGGTCAGCCTGCTCGACGACCGCGGCGAGCGACTCGTTCCGATCGAGGGGCTGCACGTGGGCGACCGGTTCGTGGTCCGTCCCGGCGAGAAGATCGCCACCGACGGCGTGGTCGAGGACGGCGGCTCAGCCGTCGACCTGTCCCTCCTGACGGGCGAACCGGTGCCGGTCGAGGTCGGGCCGGGCGACGCTGTGGTGGGCTCCACGGTCAACGCCTCGGGGCGCCTGGTCGTGCGCGCCACCAAGGTCGGCGCCGACACGCAGCTGGCACAGATCACGCGCCTGGTCGAGGAAGCCCAGCGCACCAAGGCGCCGGTCGAGCGGCTCGCGGACCGCATCTCGGCGGTCTTCGTGCCGGTCGTGCTGGTGATCGCGCTGCTGACGTTGGTCGGGTGGCTGGTTTTCAGCGGCGATCCCGATGCCGCCTTCACGGCCGCCGTCGCTGTGCTGATCATCGCCTGCCCCTGCGCGCTCGGGCTGGCCACCCCCACGGCCCTGATGGTCGGCACCGGCCGCGGCGCCCAGCTCGGCATCCTGATCCGCGGGCCGCAGGTCCTCGAGTCGACCCGGGCCGTGGACACGATCGTGCTCGACAAGACCGGCACCCTGACCACGGGCCGGATGACGGTGACCGACGTACAGTCCGACGACCCGTCACTGCTCCGCCTGGCCGCTGCCGTCGAGGCGGGGTCCGAGCACCCCGTGGCGCGCGCTGTGGTCGCGGCCGCGGGCTCCGACCTCCCCGCGGTCGACGGCTTCACCAGCCTGCCCGGGCTGGGCGCGCGTGGGCTCGTCGAGGGGCGCGAGGTCACCGTCGGCCGCGCCGACCTCTTCCCCGTCGTTCCCGAGCCCGTACGACGTGTGGTCACCGGCGCGGGGGACGGCACGACGGTCGTGGTCGGGTGGGACGGGGTCGCCCGCGGGGCGATCACCGTGGCGGACACCGTGAAGCCCACCTCGGCCGAGGCGGTCGCGTCGTTGCACGCGCTCGGGCTGCGGACCGTCCTGCTGACCGGCGACCACGAGACGGCCGCGCGCCGAGTCGCCGACGAGGTCGGGATCGAGACCGTGGTCGCCGGCGTGCGCCCCGAGCAGAAGGTCGCCGAAGTGGCGCGGCTGCAGGGCGAGGGCCACGTCGTGGCGATGGCCGGCGACGGCGTCAACGACGCGGCTGCGCTCGCCCAGGCAGACCTCGGCCTCGCGATGGGCACCGGTACCGACGTCGCGATCGCGGCCAGCGACCTCACCCTGGTCGGCGGAGACCTCCGCGGCGCGGCGGTCGCGATCCGACTGGCGCGACGTACCCTCGCCACGATCCGGTACAACCTCTTCTGGGCGTTCGCCTACAACGTCGCAGCGATCCCGCTCGCGGCCGCCGGGCTGCTCGACCCGATGGTCGCCGGTGCCGCGATGGCGTGCTCGTCGCTGTTCGTGGTCGGCAACAGCCTGCGGCTGCGCCGGTTCCGCTGATCCGGGCGATCCTTCTGTCGCCCTCGCCGGACCCGGAACCCACACTCCGCCATGTGCCCGCCCACCCGCAGGTTCGTGGTTCCTTGGGGTACGGGTCAGACTGGAGACCGGCAACCACGGGAGGTCGCATGTCCAAGCCACCGATCAGCGAGACCATCAAGGCCAAGCTCGAGGAGTACGAGGTGGAGCGTCGGGTGAGCGAGCTCGCGACCCAGGCCGAGCACCTCCTCCAGCAGGGTCGGGCTCGCGCCGCCGCGCTGGCGCGGGAGCACCGCGACGACATCGACCGGCTCCTCGACCGGGCCACCGACGCCGTGGACCGTCGTACGGACGGCAAGCACGCCTCCAGGATCGGCCAGGTCCGCCACCAGCTCGACCGGGGTGTCGAGCGCCTCGCCGAGCAGGACCCGGACGGTCAGTGAGACCCGTGCTGGCCAGATCCGCCAAGGGCGGCGACGTCGTCCCCCTGCATGCTCTCGACGCCGCGGCGTTGCATGCACCCGACGAGGGCACCATCTCGCACCTCGTGCAGCTGCTGATGGACGTCGGAATCGACGGCGCCGGCCCGCTGAAGTCCGCCCAGTGGGTCGCCGAGGATGCCCGACGTGAGACCCGCACGACGGAGGCGGCCATCTCCAAGATCGCCCGCAAGACCGTCGCGCGCGGTGCCATCGGCGGCTTCGTCACGAGCCTCGGTGGCTTCGTGACGATGCCGATCGCGCTGCCGGTCAACGTCGTCGAGTTCTACGTGCAGGCCACGCGGATGGTCGGGGCGATCGCCACGCTGCGTGGCTACGACGTCGACAACCCGCTGGTCCGGTCGGCCATCCTGCTGACCCTGGTCGGCTCCGACGCCGACGACGTGCTCGCCAAGGCCGGACTCGCCACCGGTGGCGGCCGGATGGTCAGCATGGCGACGAGTCAGCTGCCGCCGGCCGGACTGCTGATCGTCAACAAGGCCATCGCGTTCAAGCTGCTGCGGGGCGTCGGCGAGAAGGCCTTCTCCAAGCTGGGGCGTGGGGTTCCGCTCCTCGGTGGTCTGGTGGGTGGCGGCATCGACACCTGGATGATGAAGCGGATCGCCGACCACGCGATGGGGGAGTTCCCGCCTCTCCAGTGATGCCCGGTGACGGTCGGCCAGGGCCGGCCCTACGCGCCGGCCTGGGCGAGCTCGATCGGCTCCGTGACGGGGTCGTCGGACAACATCTGTCCTCGGGCGATCACCTGGAGGTCCTCGCGTCCCTGGTCGTCGAGCGGCTCGCCGTTGGCCAGCTCCACCTCGGTGACCAGCCACCGCCACAGCTCGCGGACGAAGGCGCGGAACTGCTCGCGGCCCCGCTCGGTGAGCTCGACGCGGCCTGCGGACTCCGACAACAGGCCGACCTCGATGCAGTCGTCGATCGCCGGTCTGATCAGCGCCATCGGCACGCGGTGCGCGGCGGCGACGGCGTACGGATCGGCTGGGGCGTGGGTATGGATCTGCTGGATCGCGACCTGCCGGAGGGTCCACACCTGGACGCCGTCGAGACCTGCCTCCGAGGACTGGAGGAGCCTTTCGGCGGCCTCCGGCAACCGGGTCCGGAGGATCCGGACGACCTGACCCTCGAGCTGCTCCTGCGCGGTCCGCTGGTCAGGGATGGCGAAGGCAGGTCCGATCTCGGAGGCCCCGGGGCGGGTCAGCCCGCGCATCGGCACCTGCTTGAGGAACAGGGCCACCACGAAGGCGACGACGGCCACCGGGATCGCGGTGGCGAACACGGTCTGCAGGGTGTCGGCGTACGCCGCGACGACCGCCGCCTGCTGAACGATCGGGAGGCCCTGGACTCCGCTCGGGGACGTGATCTGACTGGGGTCGGCGCCGGTTGCCGCGACCGCCTTGGCGAGGTTCGGCGCGAGGTGGTTGGCGTAGATGGTGCCGAACACCGCGGCACCGAACGAGCTGCCCATGGTCCGGAAGAAGGTGACGCCGGAGGTGGCGACGCCGAGGTCGCGGTACTCGACGGTGTTCTGGACGATGATCGTGAGCACCTGCATCGACAGCCCGATGCCGACGCCGAGCACCAGCATCGCACCTGAGGTCTCGAGGGTCGTGGAGTGCTGGTCGAGGTGCGAGAGCCACCACATGCCCGCGGCCATCACCACGGACCCGACGATCGGGAACACCCGGTACCGGCCGGTGTGGCTGACGACGTTGCCGGCGCTCACCGACGCGACGATCAGCCCGAGCACCATGGGCAGGGTGCGCAGTCCGGAGACGGTGGCGCTGACGCCCTGGCAGTACTGCAGGTACGTCGGCAGGAAGGTCATGGTGCCCAGCAGCGCGAAGCCGACGATGAAGCTGAGCACGGCGCTGACGCTGAACACGTTTCTCTTGAACAAGCGCAACGGCATGATCGGCTCCGCGGCACGGTGCTCCGCCACCACGAAGCCGCCCAGGAAGACCACGCCACCGATCACCAGGCCGATGATCGTCGGCGAGCCCCAGCCGTACTCGATGCCGCCCCAGCTGGTCGCGAGGATCAGCCCCGCGGACCCGAGCGAGATGAAGACGATGCCGAGGGTGTCGAAGATCGGACGACCGGAGGTGGGGACCTTGGGCAGCAGCTTCACTGCCAGCGGGATGATCACCGCCGCGATCGGCACGTTGACGTAGAAGACCCACTGCCACGACAGGTGGTCGGTGAAGAAGCCGCCGAGCAGCGGTCCGAGGACCGTCGTACCCCCGAAGACGGCTCCCATGGCGCCCTGGTACTTGCCCCGGTCGCGCAGCGGGATGATGTCGGCGATCATCGCGGTAGCGGTGACAGTCAGGCCGCCGCCGCCGATGCCCTGGATGGCCCTCGACCCGATCAGCCAGGTCATCGACTGCGAGAGGCCCGCCAGCATCGAGGCCACCGTGAAGAGCGCGATGCTGCCGATGAAGATCGACTTGCGCCCGAACAGGTCGCCGAACTTTCCGGCCAGGATCGTGGCGATGGTCTGGGTCAGGAGGTAGGCCGTCACCACCCAGCTCATGTGCTCGGCGCCACCGAGGTCACCCACGATCGTCGGCAGCGCGGTCGCCACGATGGTCCCGTCGAGGGCCGCGAGGAGCATCCCGCCCATGATCAACGAGAAGGCCACGTTGCGCGCGGTGCCCCCGAGCAGCGGCGCGTCATCGACCTCGGAAAGGTCGTCTTCCGCCGTCTCGGCCTGAGTCATGACCGTCAGCCTAGGGGTCGAGGTCGCGGACGGCATCGGCCACAACAGAGGCACCGCGACGGCTCAGCACGATCGTGTAGTGGTTGACGTCCGGCACCGCGCGGACGTCGAGGTCGGGCCACCTGGCGGCGTAGGCGTCGACGGTGGGTTGCGGGTAGAGGCCGGGTGGGTCGTCGGCGAAGCCGCGCGGCGCGTGCAAGAAGATCCGCGGGTGGGTGGGGTGCTCGACCGCCTCGGCGAAGGCGTTGCTCTCGAGCATGTCGATCTGGTCGGCCTCCACGGCGTCCGGGTCGGCGCTCGGCCGGCCGGGATCGTCGGGCAGGTCGTAGTCGGCGTACTCCTCGACCTCGGGGGTCCAGTCGCCGGCGAACGCCGGGTGCCCGCGGAACCAGTCGCGGTAGCCCTCGCGGGTGTACGACGTCTGCAGGCGGGCCTTGATCGGCTGGAGTCCGGCGAGGGTGGTCCGGGCATCGGCCGGTGGGAAGGGGAGACCGCCGTCGACGAGCACCAGCGCGCGGACGAGGTCGGGGTGACGGGCCGCGAGCACCGTTGCGACGAACCCGCCCATCGAGTGGCCGGCCACCACGACAGGCTCGTCGGTCACCGCGCGGAGCACCGCCGCGCAGTCGTCGGCGTGGGCGACCAGTCCGACCGGACCGGGCAGGTGGTTCGACCTGCCTCGACCGCGTAGGTCGGGGGCGATCACGGGCCGGTCGAGCTCCTGGGCGAACAGCGGCCAGGACCGCGAGGACGACGTGATGCCGTGGATCGCGAGCACCGGCGCGCCGCTGCCGGGCCAGGTCGCCGTACGGAGGAGGCCGCCGGCGACGGGGATGTCGAGTGCGTCGGGCATGCACCCAGGTCTATCACCGGTTATCGACTCGACACCGCGTGTCGGGGTGCGCTTCGGTGGAGGGGTGACCGGCCGGTTGCACGACGACGAGCTCCGGATCGACGAAGCACTCGTCCGCTCGCTGCTCGCGACCCGGTCTCCGACGTACGCCGGGCTGCCGTTGCGTCGCCTCGGCCTGTCCGGCTCGACCAACGCGCTCTTCCGGCTCGGCAACGACCTGCTAGTGCGGCTGCCGCGTCAGCCGGGGGGCACCGACACCATCGAGAAGGAGCAGCGCTGGTTGCCCTACGTCGCGGACGCGTTGCCGGTGGCCGTCCCCGAGATCCTGGACGTGGGCGAGCCCGGCTTCGGGTACCCGGAGCGCTGGTCCGTCGTCCGATGGCTCGACGGCGAGGTAGCCGACGTACCAGCGGATGGCGCGCGGCCACGGCACGCGCTGGCCCGCGATCTCGCCGCGGTCGTGACCGCCCTGCGCGATCTCGCCGTACCCGACGCGGCGGCCGCCGACCCGGCGCTGCGGTGGTACCGCGGCGAGCCCGTCGCGCGGATGGAAGCCGCTACCCGCGCGGCGATCGCGGACAGTCGGTCCATCGCCGGACTCGATCTCGACCTCGACGCGTGTGCAGACGCGTGGGAGCGGGCGATGCGCGTGCCCGGCGCCGCCGACCTGGTCGAGCCTCGCTGGCACCACGCCGACCTGCTCGCCGAGAACCTGCTCGTCCATGACGGACGTCTGGCTGGGGTGCTCGACTTCGGTGGCCTGGCCGTGGGCGACCCCACCGTCGACCTCGTGGTTGCCTGGGAGCTACTGGATCCCGCAGCGCGGGAGACCTTCCGAGACTCTGTCGGCGTCGACGAGGCGACCTGGCTCCGTGGCCGGGCCTGGGCGCTCGCGCTGGGGCTGATGACGTTCCCGTACTACTGGTCGACCATGCCCCACCGCTGCGCCCAGCGGGTCGCGATGACGAGGGCCGTCCTCGCCGACGCCCGTGACCCTGCTGGTTGAGGAGGTCGCTCAGCGGGTCTCGAGAATGAGGAACAGGGTCAGCAGGCACAGGACGACGACCGTGGTGCCCACGACGAAGCGGTAGAAGCCGAAGCCGTGGGCACGGAGGTGGTCGAGGCGCGCCGTGTCGCCCCGCCGCTTGGCACGAGCGATCTCCAGGGCCAGGGTGACCCGGTAGGCGACGTACCCCGCGGCGAGCAGCGGCACCACGACCTTCAGCCACATGCGACGAGCATGGCACGCGGGGGCGGTCCCGAGTCCCAGCGGTGCAAGGCACGTGTCGGCCTCGTGGCATCGGCGGCCTACGGTGGAGACGACCGACCTGCCCACACCACTGGAGGAAACCCCCATGACCGTCGACCGAGGACTGCTCGCCCTGCTCGAGGCCAAGCCCGGCAAGGGTGACGAGCTCGCCGCCTTCCTGGAGCAGGGCCGGGCGCTCGCCGTCGAGGAGGAGGGCACCGTGACGTGGTACGCCTTCAAGCTCAGCGACACGACGTACGGCATCTTCGACACCTTCGACGGTGAGGACGGCCGCCAGGCGCATCTCAACGGCCAGATCCCCGCCGCACTCGGTCAGGTCGCGGGCGACCTGTTGGCGAAGGATCCCGACATCCGTACCACGGACATCCTCGCGGTCAAGTAGCCAGGACGGCGGCGAGCTCGTCGAGCATCCGGTCCATCGCCCCCAGAACGACCGAGAGGTGACCCTCGCCCTGTTCGAGGTGGGCGGTGACGCCGGGGATCCGTTCGGCCAGCCACTGCCCGTGTGCGAACGGCACCATCAGGTCTTCGCTGCCCTGCCAGAGGTACGTCGGGACCGTGATCGCCGAGAGCTCGAACCCCCAGGGCCGGGTGAAGGCGAGATCGTCGTCGAGCCAGCCGTCCACGCCCCCCGCGACCCCTTGGCGGAAGCCCTGCGCCAGATGCTCCGCGAACTCGCCGGTCAGCTCCGCCTCGTCGACCGGCGGCAGGAGGGTTCCGAGCGAGGCAGCCACGTCGTCCGCGGTCATCTCGACCAGTTCGGACCGGGCGTTGTCGAGCCAGGCGCGCAGTGGCTCCTCGCCCTCCAGCGCCAGGCCGAACTCCTCGACGTTCTCCTCGCCCATGCCGGCCAGGAAGTCCAGCCCCTCGGCGCGGTACGGCGCGACCCCGGCGATGCAGAGCACGGCCCGCACGCGGTCGGCCAGCAGCGCACCGGCGGCCAGCGCGTGTGGTCCGCCGCCGGACCAGCCGGCCATCAGGCAGGTATCGGCGCCGACGTGGTCGAGCACAGCCTCCACGTCGTGCCACGTCGTCGGCCACGGTGCGTCCCGCGCGGCGCGTCGAGGCGCCGTACCCGGGTCGCGACCAGGTGACCAGCCGCAGGCCGCGCGCGTGGGCAGCCCGTGCGCGGGCCCCCAACTGCGTCGAGCCGCCGGGCGTGCCGTGGGCGAACAGCAGGACGGGCGCAGCCGCTGGGCCGCTCACCTCGACCTCGAGGTCGCGTCCGTCGGGCAGGTTGATCAGGGTCATGCCCGCTCCTCGGTCGGCGCGGGCCCGTCGGTGTTGTACGTCGGGTCGCCGTTTCCGCAACGCACGATCACCGCTCGCCCGGGCTGGTCCGACGGGTTCGACTCGCGGTGGACCGCACCGGCAGGCACTCGCAGGAAGTCACCGGGGCCGGCCTCGACGACGTCGGCGCCACCGGGCCCGGACTCCAGCCGCAACCGCCCACTGACCACGTAGAGCGTCGTCTCGTAGTCGCCGTGGTGGTGCCAGCCGGAGACGGCGTACGGCTCGGTGTCGACGGTGCCGCTCCACATCCCGTCCGCGTGGGTGGCGACCTGGCGGGTCATGCCCGGGGTCGGGTCGGCGGCGGTCAGGTCGGCGGCGGGCACCATCGAGCAGGGTCGGGCTGGGTCGCGGCTCACCCGGTCAGGCTAGGCGTCGCGGACCTTCGTCACCAAGGTGGCCACCGGCCCCACGCGGCGCGATGTCAGACGGGCTCGGAGCGGCGCGCGGCGGCTAGAGTGACCGGCGGAGTGCCGGGAAGTCTGGTCGGCGGACTTGTCACCGACCCCAGGAGCCCTCGTGCACGACATCGTCCCCTTCGCGCTGGTGGTGGTCGTGGCCGCCCTGGCGCTGCTCGCGGCCGTCGGCTCCAGCCGGATCAGCGAGTGGGTGCGGATCCCGGCTCCCGCGATCTTCCTGGTGGCCGCGTCGATCTGCGCCGATCTGTTCCCCGACCTGGGCTCGCTGTCGATCCGCGCCGACCAGCGGATCGTCACGATCGCCTTGGTCCTGATCCTGTTCGACGGCGGCATGCACATCGGTCTCGCACGCTTCCGCCCGGTCGCGGGAGGAGTGGTCTGGATCGGGGTCGCAGGCACCTTCGTCACCGCGGGAGTCCTGGCCGTCCTGGCGCACGTGGCGTTCGACTTCGACTGGCGGGCCGCCCTCCTCGTCGGCACCGCACTCGCACCGACGGACCCCGCGGTGGTCTTCTCGGTGCTGGGTCGCCGCGAGGTGGTCGGGCGCACCGGGACGCTCCTCGAGGGTGAGTCCGGCGCCAACGACCCGGTCGGCATCGCCTTGATGCTCGCCATCCTGGGCACGAGCGGCGGGGGCTGGGGCGCGGTCACCCACGGGGTCGGCGAGTTCCTGCTGCAGATGCTGGTCGGCATCGCGTTCGGCGTGGGCGGCGCCATGGCCCTGCGCTGGTTGCTCCAGCACGCACCGCTGCCCAACGAGGCCCTGTACCCCTTGCGCACCGTCGCGTTCGCGTTCCTGCTGTACGGCGCGACCACGCTCGCCCACGGGTCCGGTTTCCTGGCGGTGTTCCTCGCCGGGATCATGGTGGGCGACACCCGCGCGCCGTACAAGCGCGAGATCGAGCGCTTCGTCTCCGCGATCGGCAGCCTCGGCGAGATCGTCGCCTTCACGGTGCTCGGACTGTCGATCCCGATCTCCGAGGTGTACGGACACGGCCGCGCGTGGACCGGGATCGCGCTGGCGGCGCTCCTGATCCTGCTCGTCCGGCCGCTGTTCGTCGGGCTGCTGATCGCACCGCTCCGGCTGCGGCTCGGGGAGCGTGCGTTCGTGCTCTGGGCCGGGCTCAAGGGGGCCGTGCCGATCCTGCTCGGCACGTACGTCGTGGCCGAGGGTGTGCCGGGCGCCGACCGCATCTACGCGGTGATCTTCGTGGTGGTGCTGGTGTCGGTGGTCGTTCAGGGCGGCTTGGTGCCGACCCTCGCGCGGCTCTGGCACGTGCGGATGCGCCTCGTCGAGCCAGAGCCGTGGGCGCTCGGCATGCGCTTCCGCGACGAGCCCGAAGGACTCCATCGCCTGGTGGTGACCCGAGGCTCGGCAGCGGACGGCGCGGCCATCGACGACCTCCCGCTCGAGGAGGACGTGTGGGTCAGCATGGTCAGCCGGCGTGGCCGCCTGGTGCAGGTGAGGGGTACGACGGTGCTCGAGGCCGACGACGAGGTGCTGGTCCTCGCCTCAGACCGGAGCGTGATCTCGCGGCTCTTCAGCGAGGCGTGACTGGTCAGCCCTGGTCGGTGGCGTCCAGGATCAGCCGCACGGTGTCGTCCACCCGGCTGAACTGGGGCCAGTGACCGCTGTGGAGGTCGACGTAGGTGACGTTGCGGAGCTTGGCGATCTCCTCGGTGCCGGACTCGCCGGCTTCGGTCCACGCCTGGAGCTGCGCCGCGTCGTACTCCGCGGTGACCATCGTGACCGGAAGGTCGTAGAGCGCGTCGTGGCCGAAGGTCAGGCCGTCGGTGACCGCGTGGAGCGGCGACGGCACCGAGCCCGCGCGGATGACCTGGCGGAGGTCGTCGTCGAGGTCGGCGACCATCTCCTGGTCGAAGAAGTCCCATGCCGGCAGCGGCACGTCGTTCCCCTCGACCGGGAACATCGAGTCGGAGGGCTCGGGGATGCCCGGCTCGCTGGCCAGGAACACGACGCCCGTGACCCGGTCAGGACGCGCTGCGGCCGTGGCCCAGGCCAGCACGCCCCCCATCGAGTGACCGACCAGGAGGACCGGCCCCTCGGTGGCGTCGACGGCGGCCACGACGGCCTCCACGTGGTCCTGGCGGGTGACCGCGGATCTGTCCGCATCCCCGGACTCCATGCCGGGCAGGGTCAGGGCGTGCGGGCGGTGGCCTGCGTCGGTCAGTCGCGGCACGATCGCCTCCCACGATCGGGCGGTCAGCCACAGGCCCGGGATCAAGATGATGTCCATGCCCGTCGACGCTAGGACCACCCACCGACAGTCGCCTCCCTCACCGGGGTGAGGCGCCACACCGCGCGCGCCCTCAGGCTCAGTCCATGCGACGAGGTGAGGTGCTCGCGATCGTGCAGGCGGGCGGACAGGGCTCGCGGATGGACGTGCTGACCCGGGAGCGAGCCAAGCCGGCTCTTCCGTTCGGCGGAGTGCACCGGCTGGTCGACTTCGCGCTGTCGAGTCTCGTCCACTCCGAGCTGGAGGACGCGTGGGTGAGCGTGCAGTACCAGGTCGACTCGATCGACGACTATCTGGCGGGCGGTCGGCCGTGGAGTCTCGACCGCAACCGTGGTGGCTTCCGTCGGATGGTGCCGCAGACCGGCACCGGGCCGACCAGTGAGGAGGGCTTCGCCTCGGGGAACGCCGACCTGCTGCTCAAGCTCCAGTCGGACCTGGCCCGGCGCGGCCCGGAGCACGTCGTGGTCACCAGTGCCGACCATGTCTTCGCCATGGACCTGCGTCCGGTGATCGAGGACCACGTCGCCCGCGGGAGTACGGCGACGCTGGTGACGGCCGAGGTCAGCAGGAAGATCGCGTCGGCCAACGTGGCCGTGCTGACCGGGCGCGGTGGGGTCGTCACAGACCTCGAGGTGAAGGTGGCCCGACCCAGTACCGGCACGGTCGCCACGGAGATCTTCATCTACCGCACCGATGCCCTGCTCGAGGCGCTCAGCACCCTGCGGGCCGAGCTCGACGACGCGGAGGACGGCGACGACAGCGGCCTGGGCGACTTCGGTGAGCACCTGCTGCCTCGGCTGATCGAGACCGGCACGGTGCGCACGGCACCGATCGACGGCTACTGGCGCGACCTCGGCCAACCGCACACCTACCTCCAGGGCCACCGCGATCTGCTGGCCGGGAAGGTCGACGTGTTCGACCACCCGGGCAGGCCCGTCATCTCGCACTGGCCGGACCGGCCCGCGGCGCGGGTGCGGCCGTCCGCCCGGGTGGCGGACAGCCTGCTGTCACCGGGCTGCGACGTGGCGGGCGAGGTGTCGGGGAGCGTGCTCGGCCCGGGCGTGGTGGTCGAGAGGGGCGCACGGGTCCACGACAGCGTGATCTTCGAGGGCGTCGTCATCCGCTCCGGAGCATCCGTGCAGACCGCGGTCGTCGACGAGCACTCCGAGATCCGTCGTACGGCGAGGGTCGGTGCCGTGCCCGCAGCCCGGCTGGCGCGTGACGAGGACCTCGTGCTGGTCGGTCGGGGCTCCGTCGTGGAGTCGCCGGTCGACGCCGGCGCCCGCCTGGAACCCGGCACCACCGTCTGAGCCGCGGTGCGTGGGGGGTTGTGCCCGAGGCACACGACCCGGTCATTCAGGCGTCGACGGTGGCGGTGCCGCGAGGCAGGTGCCGCACCGAGGGCAGCCGCAGCACGAGCAGGGCCACGACGATGCCGATGGCACTCATGCCGTAGAGGCTCGGGTAGAGCCCGAACCAGGCGGCGGCGAGGCCGACCAGCAGGTTGCCGAGCGGGATCACGCCGGTGGTGGAGAGGTAGTCGTAGCTCGACACCCGCGACAGGGCCGCACTCGGGATGTGCTCGCCCAGCGAGGTCTCCCAGAGCGTGAACATCCCGGTGACGCAGACGCCGGTGAGCAGCTCGAGTCCGCCGATCCCCCAGACGGGGAGGTGACTGCCGATGATCGCCGCCTGGCACGAGGCACCGATCAGCATCAGCGCGCCCACGCGCAGGGCGTGGCGGGGCCGCCAGCTGAGGAGCAGTACGTCACCGAGGATGTTGCCGAGGCCGAAGAGCGCGGTCACCAGTGCCCAGGAACGGGCGCCGTCGTACTCCTGGAGCATCAGGACGGGCCCGACGACGAAGATCGACGGCAGCACGATCGCGTGGTAGACGCTGAACCCGCCGAGGAACCCGAGCACCCAGGAGCGCGAGCGCACCTCGTACCAACCCTCGCGCAGCGAGGTGCCGAACGACGTGGTGCTGGCCGTCGGGTCCTCCTCGGCCAGGGCGTCGGACACCAGGCGGGGCCGCAGCGGGAGCAGGAGCACCACGGAGACCGCGAAGCTCACCGCGTCGACCGCCAGGGCGCTCCCCGGCCCGCCGGCGAACGCGATCAGGAAGCCCGCGACGACGGGCCCGACCACGTTGCCGAGCGAGAAGGTCAGGCCGCGGAGCGCGTTGGCCGGCTGGAGGTTGGCCGGGCTGACCGTGGTCGGCAGCAGGCCGCTGAACGCCGGTGCGAAGAACGCGTCGGCCGCACCGAAGATCGCGGCCAGCACGACCAGGTCGACGACCCGGGCCACGCCGGTCAGCAGCAGCACGGCGGCCAGCCCCTGGGTGAAGAAGCGGACGCTGTCGGACGCGATCAGGATCCGTTTGCGGTCCCACCTGTCGGCCCACACACCCGCGGGCAGTGCCAGGACGACGAACGGCAGGAACTGTGCGGCGGAGGTGAGCGCCACGGCGCCCACGCCTCCGCCGATCGAGAGGACGGCGAAGGGCAGGGCGATGCTGGTCACCCGATCGCCGAGGATCGACAGCACCTGGCTGCCGAACAGCAGGCGGTACTGCCGCTCCTCCCGCAGCACCGCGGGCACCCGGAGGCGACGTGTCAGCACGGGCTCAGCATCGCGGATGCGGGCCCACCGGGTCCCCCGGTTATGCGGGCGCCGGGCGGCGCACCGTCAGCGGGCGCGCTTCTGACGGCGCAGCAGGGCCTGGGCGCCCTCCAGGTAGAGGTCGATGCCGAACGCGTAGTACGCCGCCTCGTCGTCGCAGGCGGTCAGAGCGCCGGCGGCGGCACGGACGTGGGGGAACCGGTCCTCGGGCAGGCCTTCGACGTGGGCGCGCTTCTCGGCGAGCAGGGCGTCGCGCTGGTCGCGCGCGGACTGGTTCTCAGCGCCCGGCAGCTGGGTGACCAGCATCATCGCGGTCTGCAGGCCCATCCGGGCGAGGTCGGCGGCCTGCTCGCGGGTGAATCCGGCGTCCTCGAGGAGCGCGAGCGTGAACTCGGTCAGGCGCAGGCCCGGCTCGGTGACCAGGATGCGGGGGAAGACCAGCTCGGCGGCCGCGGGGTGCTTGCCGAGCTCGGCGACGAGCGCCTCCACCACCCCGCGCAGCTGGGTGGCCCAGGAGCCGGTCGCCGGTGGCGGGACCACATCGGCCAGGAGGGCGTCGCCCATCGCAGCGAGGAGCTCGTCCTTGTTGGCGACGTGCCAGTACAGCGCCATCGGGGTGACCCCGAACTCCTGGGCGACCCGGCGGATCGTGACGGCGTCGGGGCCCTCGGCATCCATCACGGACAGCGCGCGCTCGACGATCGCGGCTCGGTTCAGGTCGCTCTTGGAGGCGGTTGCCGTGGCGGTTCGGGGGGTCACGAGCAGAACTATACACGATAAGGGTTGACAACTATACGTCGTACAGCGTTTCCTGTACGACATACATGTACGACGTATAGGAGACCGGACATGACCAAGAACGGATGGACGCTGGTGGCGGTGGGACTCGCCACCTTCATGACGTACCTCGACAACAACATCGTCAACGTGGCGATCCCCGACATCCAGCAGGAGCTGGGGCTGTCGACCGCGGGCATCGAGTGGGTGGTCAGCGGCTACATCCTCACCTTCGCCGGCCTGCTGCTCGCCGGTGGCCGCCTGGCCGACGCCTATGGGCGTCGCCGCCTGTTCCTGATCGGACTGGCCGTGTTCACCGGTTCCTCACTGCTCGCCGGGTTCGCCGGTGGCGAGGCGGGACTGATCGCCGCGCGTGCCCTCCAGGGCGTCGGCGCCGCCCTGGTCACCCCCACGACGCTGGCGATCATCAGCGCGACCTTCACCGACCCGCGCCAGCGGAACGCCGCCGTGGGCGTCTGGGGCGGGGTCGGCGCGCTGGCCCTGGCGGTCGGCCCCGTGCTGGGCGGACTGCTCACCCAGCACGTGTCCTGGGAGTGGATCTTCTGGATCAACGTCCCGGTCGGCATCGTGACCATGGCGCTCGGCGCCTGGGCGATCACGGAGTCCCGGGAGCCCGAGGCGCGTCGTCTCGACCTCGGCGGGCTGATGCTGTCGACGGCGTCCCTGGTCGCCCTGACCTGGGCCCTGATCGAGGGGCACGACCGCGGCTGGACCTCGGCCGGCATCCTCGGCGCCTTCGCTGTGGCCGCCGCAACAGCGCTCGCCTTCATCCTCGTCGAGCGGCGGGTGGCCCAGCCGATGGTCGACGTCAGCCTGTTCGCACGACGCGAGTTCAGCGGCGGCATCGTGGCCCTGATGCTGTGGGCGTTCGGCCTCTTCGGGATCTACTTCTTCACCTCGCTCTACCTGCAGGGCGTGTTGGGGTTCTCGCCGACCAAGGCAGGTGCCGCCTTCGTGCCGATGGCCGTCCTGATGGCCGTGTCCGCGATCGTGTCCGACCGCGTCGCCGCCCGGTTCGGCGCCTACCGCTCGACCGGCTTCGGCATGGTGGTGATGGGTCTGGCGATCGGGTCGGTCTCGCTGCTGGGCCGCGACGCGTCGTTCCTCTCGCTGATGCCGAGCTTCGCGTTGATCGGCATCGGAGGCGGCCTGACCATCCCGCTGACCGCGACCGTGCTCGGTGTGATGCCGGTCGGCCAGGCGGGCGTGGCCTCCGCGGTGTTCAACGCCTCCCGCGAGGTCGCCGGGCTGCTCGGGATCACCGTGATCGGCGCGGTGCTGACCAGCCGACAGGGCTCGGCGCTCGCCGAGGGCAGGACCCCGGTCGACGCGTTCCTGATCGGCTACCGTTCCGGGCTGCTCCTCGCAGCCGCACTGGTGATCGCCGGTGGTGTCGTGGCGTACGTCGCGCTCCGCGCGGCGCACAAGGCACCGCAGGCCGAGGCTCCGGTCGACGACCTGGTCCTCGCCGGCTGAGCCCACGTAGGGTCACGGATGCACCGGCTCCCACGCCGGTGCATTCGTCGATCTCTCGAAGGACCGCCGATGTCCGACCCCGTACGACGCCCCGACGACGCCGCCGCGCGGGCCGCTCGGCGTACGTTGGCGCGGGTCGTCGCGCTCACGCTGGTCACGATCTCCGTGGTGACCGGGGTGACGGTGGCCGTGGTCTACCACCATCTCGACCGCAACCTCAACGTCGTCGACATCACCCCCGAGCTCGGCCACGACCGGCCCACCGCCCCTCCCGTGACCGCGCAGAAGGGCCCGGTCAACATCCTCGTGATGGGCTCCGACAACCGGGACGCACCCGGGGACCGGATCGACAACCTCACCGGCATCGGCCAGAGATCCGACACCACGATCCTGCTCCACCTGTCCGGCGATCGGCAGCGGGCGTACGGCGTGAGCGTGCCGCGCGACTCGATCGTGAACCGCCCGTCGTGCCTCGGCCCGGACGGCGAGCCGATCTCCGCCCCGGCCACGGCGGTGATGTGGAACGACGCCTTCAACATCGGCGGCCCCGGCTGCACCGCCCGCCAGTTCGAGCAGCTGACGGGGATCAGGATCGACCACTACGTCGTCGTCGACTTCGCGTCGTTCGAGGGGATGGTCGACGCGATCGGTGGTGTCGAGGTCTGTGTCCCCCAGCCGATCGTGGATCCCCAGCACGGGATCAACATTCCCGCGGGCACCCGCAAGCTCACCGGGCGGACGGCCCTGAACTACGTACGGGCGCGCTACACGATCGGAGACAAGTCCGATCTCGGCCGCGAGAAGCGCCAGCAGGCGTTCGTCGCCTCGATGTTCCGGCAGGTGCTGAGCGCGAACACCCTGGCCGACCCCCTCGCCGTCACCGGGTTCCTGGACTCGGCGACCAAGTCGCTCACGCTCGACCAGGATCTCGGCAGCCTCCGCAAGCTCGGCGCGCTCGGCTACGAGTTCCGCCACATCGGGCTCGGCCGCATCCAGTTCCTCACCACGCCGGTCGAGGACTACCCGCCCAACATCGCGCACGTCGAGTGGACCCCTGCAGCGTCGACCCTCTGGCGCGACCTGCGCCTCGATCGACCGCTCCCCGTGCCCCTGCTCTCCGGCTCGGTCGACGCCGGACACGTGCCGGGAGTGAGCCACCCCGGTCACCGCCGCCAGGGCTCCGACGCGTACGGTCTCTGCACCTGAGCGGGGCCGGACCTGCCGCCGGGCCCGTCCCTGAGAGACGGGCCCGGCGCTGTTCGTGGACCGAGGTCCGACTCGGCCCGCACGGACATGCTCACCTGGCTGGCTGTGTGCTGGTGAGGTTTCCGCTCAGACTTTGCCATGCCCGGTCGGTGGTCTAGACCGTTGGCAGCGTCAGCTCGCCGACCGCCGGGCGGCGGTCCGCGCCGCGGCCTCCTGGAGGAGCTCGACCGCGCGACCGACCGGAGGGGCCGCAGCGGCGCCGTCGCGCACGTGGGCGACGATCCGCCGGCGTGGGGTCGGGTTGACGAGCGTGCGGCTCTCGACCCCCGGCATCGCCTCGGGCACCGCGAGGTCGGGCAGCATCGTCACGCCGATGCCGCCGGCGACGAAGGCGAGCGCCGTGTGGTGGTCGTCGGAGCGGGCCACGAACCGCGGGCTGAATCCGGCCGCATGGCAGGCGTTGCCGATGATCCGCGAGCAGCCGGTGTGGTGGAAGTCGTTGTCGACCATGGGTACGTCGGCGAGCGCCGCCATCGGGACCGGCCCGGGGTACTGCTCGAGCAGTTCGTGCCCGGCGGGGGCGACCAGGCAGTAGCCCTCCTCAGCGAGCACCAGCCGGCTGTAGCCGGGTCGCTCGACCCCGGGATCGTCGGCGGCCTCGTTGACGACCTCGATGTCGCGCCGACTCGGCTGGGACTGCCCCGCGGTACCGAGCTCGTCGAGGCTGAGCTCGAGGACGACGTCGGGGAAGTCGCGCTGCAGGCCGTGGGCGACGTGGGGCAGCCAGGACTGTGCGGCGGAGTCGAAGGTGCCGATGGTCACGCTGCCCGACCGGCCCTCGCGGAGATCGTCGACCAGGCCGCCGAGCCGGGTGAGGCTGCCCATCACCTCATCGCTCTCGGCGGCGAGCACCCTCGCGGTCGGCGTGGGCGCGATCCCCCGGCCGGCCTTCTCGAAGAGGACGAGCCCGGTCTCGCGCTGGAGAGCGGCGAGGTGCTGGCTGACGGCGGAGGGGGTGTAGCCGAGATGGTCGGCCGCGGCCTGCACCGAACCGCTGGCGACGACCGCCCGGAAGACCCGGAGGCGTTGGACGTCGATCATGCCTTGACTCTACAGTGATGCTTCACGTTCCGGTAGTAATCATCGCTTGTGCTGAACAGTTTTGGCACGGATCATGGACACATGACGAGCCACGAGAACACCTCCAGGAAGCACGGCCTCCGCAGCACTCTGCGCTACATCTGGCAAGACACGACGAACGCGAACCGGGCGCTGTTCCGCCTCCCGCCGTACGACGACTACCTGCAGAACCACAGGCGTCGCGACACCTACCGCTGAGCAGACGCGGGGTTCCGACCCGAAGGTCAGCCAGCAGGGTGCCGGCGGGCCTCGATCGACTGCCAGATGGCGGTGACGATGATCGCGCCGACCAGCGAGCCGATGATGCCGCTGGGGCGCAGGGCCAGACCGTCGCCGGAGAGCAGGCTGACGAGCAGGCCACCGACCAACGAGCCGATCAGCCCGGCGGCGAAGGCACGTGGCCAGTTGATGGTGACCCCGCGTCGCTGGACGATGAGCTGGGCCGCGGCACCGATGACCATGCCGAACAGGATGATGCCGAGCAGGAGCATGGCGCCACGCTAACCCCGCTCGCCCCTGGGGTGGTCACCCGTGGCGGGTGAGCCGCCACGGGTCGTCAGATCGGGTCGTCAGGTCGGGACGGCGAACCGGAGCGCGCTGATCCCGCCCAGGTCGAGCCAGACCTCGTCCGGCGTGCGTACGACGCGCACCAGGACGTCCGAGCAGCCAGGGCAGCGGCCGACCAGCCCGGGGTCGGGCCCGTAGACGATGAGGGCGGCGACCGGCGAGGACCTCCCGCAGCCGCGACACCGGGCCACGGCGGTCGTCACCTCCACTGCGAACACCTCCGACAGGGGCCCGGCCAGGGCGTTGCCGTCGTACGGGCCGTTCTCCGTCTGCGTCATGGTGCGTCCTCTTCTCATGGGAACGGTCAGGATCCGCCGAACCGTTCGGTCCGGATCCGGTCGGAGTGGTGCCCCGCGGCGACGAGCAGACCGGCCACTGCCTCGACGAGCGGGGTCGGGCCACACACGTAGCAGGCCGGCTCGAAGTCGGGCGGCCAGCCGTGGGCGAGCAGGTCGTCGGCAACGATCCGGCCCGGTGGTCGTGGAGCCTCGGGCGGCGCCTGCCGGGTGTACACGTAGGCGACGTCCAGGCCGCCGTCCTCGGCCGCGCGCCGACGCAGCTCGGCGGCGTAGATCCGGTCCTCGGGCGTGCGCACCGAGTAGACGAGCCGGAACGGCGCCCGGCTCACTCCAGCGCGGGCCCGGATCATCGCCATCAGCGGCACGACTCCCGACCCTCCGGCCACGAGCAGCACGGGCGCCGGGTCGGTGGGCCGCCAGACGAACCAGCCACCGAGGGGGCCGCGCACCTCGACCTGGTCGCCGACCCCCAGGTCGTCGGTCAGGAACGGCGACACCTCGCCGCCGGCCGTGCGCTGCACCGTGATCTCGAGCCGGCGACGGTCGGCCGGAGCGGCGAGGGAGTAGCTGCGCGCGGTCTGGTAGCCGTCCTCGGCGGTCAGGCGTACGTCGACGTGCTGGCCGGCGAGATGGCCGGCCCACTCGTCGACCTCGAGGACGAGGGTGCGGGCGCTGAGGGTCTCGGTCCGGCGGTCCACGAGGACGGCGGGGCGCCAGGTGCGGCGCGTCCTCAGTCCCCCTGGTACCGCTGCTCGCGCCATGGGTCGCCGTAGTCGTGGTAGCCGAGCTGCTCCCAGAAGCCGGGCTCGTCCTGGAGGAGCAGGTCGAGCCCGCGGACCCACTTGGCCGACTTCCAGAAGTACAGGTGCGGGACCAGTAGCCGGGCCGGGCCGCCGTGCTCCGCGGCGAGCGCGTCACCGTCGTACTCGAACGCCACCCAGGCCTGGCCGTCGAGCAGGTCCTCGAGTGGGAGGTTGGTGGTGTAGCCGCCGTAGCTGTGCACGAGGGCGAAGTCGGCCGCGGTCTCGATGTTCTCCAGCAGCGTGTCGAGCGAGACGCCGCGCCACTGCGTCTCGAGCTTGGTCCAGCGCGTCACGCAGTGGATGTCGACCGTGACGCTCTCGGTCGGCAGTGCCGTCAGCTCTGCCCAGGACCACGTGTGCGCGTCTCCGGACTCGGCGCGGACCGTGAAGGCCCACCGGTCCAGCGGGACCTGGGGCGTCGGACCCGCTGACAGCACCGGGAAGTCGTCGGTGAGGTACTGCCCCGGGGGCAGCCGGCCGTCGTTGTCGCTCCGGCGGCCGTGGAACCCCCGCGTGAAGACGCTCATGCTTGCTCCTTCCCGGAGCCATCGTGCTCCCAACGGTGGGCTTCTGACCAGCATGTCGTCCGGGGTACGTCGCCGCCTGGTCCCTAGCGTCACCCCGCCGCGAGCACGCCGCTGAGATCGAGTCGAGCGAGACGCTCGGGGTCGGCCAGGATGTTGATCTCGACGATCCTGCCGCCGCGGACCACCGGACTGAACACCGACACCGGGAGTCCGTCACGAACCGAGAGCAGGCCGGCAGCGCCGTTGACCAGGACCCACACCTGCTCCACACCCGTCTGCCGGAACGCGACGGCGCGCGAAGCGACCTCCGTGGCGCCCTGCACCACGATCGAGAGGCCACCGGGTCCCGCGTCCGCACGCAGTGTCACCTCGGGGTCGAGCACCGCCACCAGGGCCTCGAAGTCGCCGCGCTGGGCCGCGGCCGTGAAGGCCTGGAGGACGCGACGCTGGGTGGACTGGTCGGCGACGGCCGGCTGGGCGGCCCGCACCCGGCGTCGCGCCCTGCTCGCCAGCTGGGTCGCGGAGGCCGGCGAGGAGTCGAGGATCTCACCGATCTGCTCGAACGGCACGCCGAACATGTCGTGCAGCACGAAGGCCATCCGCTCGCGCGGATTCAACGCGTCCAGGACGACGAGCAGTGCGAGGGTCACCTCGTCGGCCTGCTCCGCGGCGGCCGCCGGGTCGGACACGAACGAGGTCACCACGGGGTCCGGCACGTGCGCGTCCAGGGACTCCTCGCGACGGGACTTCCGGGATCGGAGGAAGTCGAGGGAGATCCGGCTGACGACGGTCGTCAGCCACCCGCGCAGGTTGACCACGTCGGTCGTATCGGTGCGCGACAGCCGCAGCCAGGCCTCCTGGACCGCGTCGTCGGCCTCGTCCACCGACCCGAGCATGCGGTAGGCGACCCCGCGCAGGTGGTGCCGGTGCTCCTCGAACTGTTCTGCCAACTGCTCCTGGGACGTCATCTGTCAGGTTCCTCCTCCGTGGTCCGTCATGTGTCTGACGAGTCGAATGAGATCGACATGACAGGAGACCGATCATGAAATCACGGATGACCCACCCCGTCTTCGTGGTCCCCGCCGCCCTCAAGGCCCTGACGGCCTACAGCCGCGCCGGTGAGGGGCTCGGGGTGCCCGCCGAGACGCTCGAGATGATCCACCTGCGGGCCAGCCAGATCAACGGGTGCAGCGTGTGCGTCGGGATGCACTCGACCAACCTCAAGAAGGAGGGCATGAGCGACGAGCGGCTCTTCTCCGTCGCTGCCTGGCGCGACACGCCGTACTTCTCCGACGCGGAGCGGGCCGCGCTGGCGCTCACCGAGGCTGTGACGCGGGTGGCCGACCGGGGCGACCCGGTCGCCGACGAGGTCTGGGCGGACGCGGCTCGCCAGTACGACGAGCAGGGACTCTCGGCGCTCTTGATCGCGATCACGTCCATCAACGTCTGGAACCGGCTCAATGCCGCGACCCGGCAGGTGGCCGGCGACTGGAGCGCGTAGGAGGCCGGCGCCGGCGCTCCGCGGCCGGCCTCGACGACTGTGGGACGCTGGGCCGCATGCCGTGGCTGCCCGAGCTGTTCACAGCGCCGGTGCTGCAGCGAGTCCTGGACGAGCGACGCCGGGACTCGCTGGTGGCCGTGCCGTACTTCGACGGACTGATGGCCGGCGATCCCGACCCACTGGTCGAGTCGTTCGCCGGTGAGCCCGAGATCCACGACCCGGTGCGCGGACGGGTCAAGGGCGAGGCGCGCGTTCCGGGCGTTCGTCACCGACACCAGCGCCTGGCTGCGCGAGCACCACGCCTCGGTCGACGACGTCGAGCACGTCATCCTCGACCGACACGGGTTCGAGGAGGTCGTCCTGCGGCTCGACCCCGACGACGCCGCGGTCGACCTTCCCATCGCTGTGGTCGCCGACCGCCAGCCGGACGGGCGCATCGACGAGCTGCGGATCTACTTCAGCAGCCAGCCACTCACCGGTCGCCACGCGAGCCGCGCACCCCTGCTCCAACCCGAACCGGGAGTGCTCGGGTCGGACGTCGTGGCCGAGTACCTGCGCGCGTTCGCGGCCGGTGACGTCGGCGCGATCGTCGCGGCCTTCGAGCCGGACGGCTCTGCCTCCTGGCCCGGCGGCGACCGAGGCACCCACCGAGGGCCGGACGGTCTGAGCGCCTTCTACGGGCGGGCTGTTCTCCCACGGCGGCGGCATCCCGCTCGAGACCTGTGCCCTGGTCGACGACGGACGCGCGTGCGCCCTGGAGTACAACGTCGTGCGGTGGGGTACGACGCCCCTGCCGCCGCAGGCCGGAGTCGCTGTCTTCGTCCGGGGTCGGAGCGGCAGGCTCGCGTCGGTCCGGGTGTACGACGACGCCGTTCCGCCGCCAGGTCCCGGCTCGTAGTCGGCCGCGACCACCGGGACCATCACCCGGCGGGCGCCTCCGCGGCGGCCCGCCGGTCCCAGCCGTGGAAGGACGAGAGGTCGCCGGCGTCCCAGGCATCGCGCAGTCCCGGGGCGCTGAGGTCCCAGTCGGGGCGGATCTCCCGGCTGGCGTCCCGCAGGTCGTGCCAGAGGTCGACGACCGAGGGGCGGCCCCAGAACCAGTAGCCGTTGTAGATGCTGTGGACGACGAGCCCGGGCTTCAGCACGAGCGTGTGCGGGATCATCGGGTCGTGCTCGGGGTCGGTGTACTCCTGGATGTCGAGGTCCTGCTGGACGATGCGTCCGGGGTCGGAGAGGAAGGGCCACTGCGCGCCGACCGAGGCGCGGAACTCCTGCAGCGTGTGGTGCTCGTCGGTCGCGATCGTGGCGACCTGGGTGTAGGCCACCGCGATCTTCGGGTAGAACGCGGCGAGCTCGAGATGCTGCTGGTGCTCCTTCGGGCAGTAGTGGCCGCGCGCGAGCGTGAGGATCAGCGGATCGTCGCCCTGGAGCTCGCTGAGCTTCCTGGGGACGCTCGGTGTGGTCGGGCAGCTCGTAGTCGGGGAACGTGGCGCCGGGGACGATGTCGGAGCGCATGGAAGAAGCCCTTTCGGTCGGTAGGTGAAACGTCGGTGGTCAGCCGGAAACGAGCTGCTGGCCGCCGTCGATGTCGTACGTCGCCCCGGTCAGGGCGGTGTTGGTCATGAGGTGGACCGCCAGCGCGGCGACGTCGCGCCGGACCGACCACGCGCCCGATCGGCAGCGTGGCGCGCAGCTCGTCACGACGGGCGTCGAGCTGGTCACCGAGCAGCGACGCCGACAACGGCGTGTCGACGAAGCCGGCGGCGATCAGGTTGACGCGGACCGGCGCGATCTCGAGCGCCAGGTTGGCGGTCAGGGCCGGGAGCGCGGCCGTCACCGCGGAGATGATCCCGAGGCCGACACCGGTACGCCGGCCGCCGGTGCCGCCCATGAACAGCAGCGTGCCGCCCGGGCGGATCCTGCCGCCGGCGTAGCGGGCCACTCCGAGCATCACCATCAGGTGCTCGCTGCAGGGCCCGCCGCGCCTCGTCGAAGTCCATCTCGGCCAGCGGCGAGTAGTAGGGCCGACCGGCCGTCACCATCACGTGGTCGATCGGTCCTCCGAGCCCGCGCGAAGAACCCCTCGAGCGCCGCCAGGTCGTTGGCGTCGAACGTCGCGGTGCTCCGGCGCGCCGACGCTCGGAGCGCGGCCTCTCGAGCCGCTCGGGGTTGCGGCCGGTCAGGATGACGTCGGCCCCCTCGGCGCGCGCGAGCCGCGCCGTCTCCAGCCCGATGCCGGCGCTGCCGCCGATCACGACGACGGTCTGCCCCACCAGACTCGGCTTCCGCTCGAGCGTGGCGGTGGACCCGGCGGTCATGGCGTCCCCGTCGGCGGGGCCGCGCCGACCGTCGCCTGCCCCGCCGCGATCTCGGCACGGAGCGCCTTCAGCGCGGCGACGTAGATCTCCGAGAACGTCGGGAACGGCTGGATGGTGTCGCCCAGGACGTCGATCGGGACGTGGGCGCGGATCGCCAGCGTGGCCTGCTGCAGCCACTCGCCGGCCTCGGGGCCGAGGGCGTAGGCGCCGGTCAGCCGCTCGCCGTCGCTGAGCAGCGTCAGGAAGCCGTTGCTCTCGGCGTACGCGTGCGTGTACGTCGCGGTCTTCGCGACCTCCGACAGCGTCGCGGTGGCGCTGAAGCGGTCCTCGGCCGCGCCGACCGCCGCAGCCTGCGGATCGGTGTAGGTCACGCGCGGGACCGCCTCGTAGTTGGCCTTGCGCGAGCTCCCCCAGGATGTTGGCGGCGACGACCTCGCCCTGGTACTTGCCGACGTGGGTCAGCGGCCAGATGCCCGGTGACGTCGCCGATCGCCCAGAGCGTGCTCCGCCGCGCGCAGGTACGCGTCGACCGGGACTCCGTGGGCGTCCGGCTCGACGCCGACGGTCTCGAGGCCGAGCCCGTCGACCCGCGGGCGCCGGCCGGTGGCGACCAGCAGCCGGTCGCCGCGCAGCTCACGGCCGTCGTCGAGCTCCACGACGTACTCCTCGCCGTCGCGCCGCGCGGCGGTCACGCCGGCCGACAGGACGAGCTCGATGCCGTCGCGGCGCAGGACCTCGCCGAGCGCCTCGACCGAGCGGCGCCGGCTCCCGGGCGAGCACGTGCTCGGCCCGGTCGATGACCACCACCTCGCCGCCCAGCCGGCGTACCGCCTGCGCCATCTCGACCCCGACCGGCCCGCCGCCCATGATCAGCAGGCGGCGCGGGACGGCCTTCATGCGAGGTCGCCTCGCGACTGGTCCAGACGCCTTCGAGCTCGCGCAGGCCGGGCACCGGCGGCACGACCGGATCGGCGCCGTTCGCGAGCACCACGTGGTCGGCGGTGTGGCGTACGCCGTCGACCTCGACGACACCCGGGCCGGCGAGCCGGCCGGTGCCGCGCAGCAGGTCGATGCCGTGGTCGGCCAGCCAGCGTCTCCTGGCCGGCGTCGGAGTAGTCGGAGACCATGAAGTCACGCCAGGCCAGCGCCGCCTCGACGTCGACCTCGGCGGTGGCTGCGGCCTCGCGCGCCCCGTGGACCGCCTCGCCCGGCCGCAGCAGCGTCTTCGACGGGATGCAGGCCCAGTACGAGCACTCCCCGCCGACCAGCTCGCGCTCCACGACGGCCACCCGCAGGCCGCCCTCGGCCAGTGCCCCCGCACAGTGCTCGCCCGGCGAACCGCCGCCGAGCACGATCACGTCGTACTCGTTGGTCATGTCGGCAGCTCCTCGCCGGCACGCTCACGGACCATGTACAGCGCGTACCAGTCCGGCCAGTCCGGGTCCGCCTCGCCGGTGCGCTCCTCGTGTCTGCCGTGTGCGGCGGCGGCCCGCTTCAGGGCCTCCGCGAGATCGCTCACCGACTCGTACGTCGTGCCCATGTGCGACTCCCCTCAGCGGCCCGGCAGCCGGGTCTTGATCTCCTGGATGCAGCCAGCCGTTGCCGTCCGGATCGGTGAAGGAGGCGAACGAGCCGTAGTCGGCACGCTCGGGAGCCGTACCGTCCACGCGTCCCTCGGTCCCGGCGTGGTGGAAGATGCCCGTCACGTCGTGGAACGGCTCGCTGACGTCCACCCCCCGCGCGATGAGGTCGGCACGGGCCTCGTCGATGTCGTACACCGAGAGCTGGAGGCCCTGCGCCGAGCCGGGCGCCGCCGACGTGACCCCCGTGCCGAAGATGATCGAGCAGGCGGAGCCCGGAGGCGTCAGCTGGACCACCCGGTAGCCGTCATCGACCACGAGGTCGGCGTCGAGCCGCCAACCCAGCTTCTCGTAGAAGCCCTTCGCCCGGTCGACGTCCGAGACCGCGAGGACCACGACCTCGAGCCGCATCTCCCCCGGCTTCACCGGTGGGCTGGCGGTGGCGGTTCCCGTGCTGGTGTCGACGCTGCTCATCTGTGCCTCCCTCGGATGGTGACGCCACGACAGATCGACGTAGCCGGCCGCACACCGCGCACACCTGAGGGCGCCAGGTAGCCGATACTCCGGCGGCGGTCGCCTCTTCCCGTCATGACGTCGCCTTGTTGGTCGCTCCCTGCCACCGTGCCGCGCCAACGAGACAACCGTCAAGGTTTGTGTCCGTCACCCGATCTGCCGGTGGGCGGTGGGGCCGCGGCCCGTTGCGCCTGCATCCCCAGTCCTACTTGACGATTCGGAAGGTTCGGCTGGGGCTGCGATCGCCGAGGAGCACGCTGTTGCCGTGCCACACGGCGGCCGCCCCCCACGTGCCCGACTCTCGTGGAGCCCTCACGGTCACCGTCCAGGTTCCGGTGCCGTGGACGGTGGCGCGCACCACCTTCGTGTGGCGACCGGGGCCGTCGAGCTTCACCACCACCGTCGTGCCGCGAAGGGCCGGACCGAGCGTGCCGCGGAACGTGACCTTGTGCCCGCGGGCGACCCGGCGGTCCGGTTGGGCGAGGTTCACCACGGCACGCACCGTCACCTTCCGGGCGGCGCTGACGATCGCACCGTTCGGGTCTCCGGTGTACACCGCTCGGTACTCCGTGGCTGCGTGGGACCTCAGACCGGTGAAGGCGAAGCTCCCATCCACGGCCGTGGTCCCCCAGCCCACACCTGACCAGTCGGCGGCCAACGGGACCCCGTTCGTGGTCACCGGCCGGGACTGCAGCAGTACCTTCGCAGCCCCCAGGACCCGTCCAGCGGGGGCGAGCACCCCGCTCAGGGCGGTGGCCCCGCCCGCGTTCACCGCTCCAGCGGCCGGGCGCGCCAGGAGGAAGCCCGGGGTCGCCGGCGAGTCGCCCGTGGGGGGCAGCGTGATCGTGTAGCTCCAGGCGAACGACGACGTGTTCCCGACCGGGTCGGTGGCGATCGCCCGCAGCGTCAGGCTGTTCGCGACCGAGATCGCGCCACCGGTGTAGAGCGTGCTCCCGGTGTCCGGCGCGGATCCGTCCGAGGTGTAGCGGATGGTCGCGGCCGGGTCGTCGGTGGTCAGCGTGACGTTCTGCACCGCGTCGAAGTGGCCGGCGTCGGGAGACGCGATCAGGGTCGGTGCGGTGCTGTCGACCGTGTAGGTCTCGGTCTCCATGGTCGACGTGACTCCGTCGCCCATGGCGACATAGTTCAGCGTGGTCGTTCCCTCACCGATGTCGATCGGGCCGTTGTAGACCTGACCCGAGGTGCCGGTGGGGGTCGACCCGTCCAGCGTGTACCGGATCTCCGAGGTCCTCGAGTTCCCGGTCAGGGTCACCTGCAGTGGGTGGTCGAACGTGCCGGTCTGCCAGTCGGCCATCGCGCCGGGGCCGGCGAGCTTGCCCTGGACCGTGAACAGGTCCGTGGATCCGATCTGCTCGGGCGAGATCGGGTCGCCGGCACCGTCGGTCACCTGCGAGACGGTGAACTCGTTGGTGTCGAAGGGGCTGCCGGTCACGGTGTGCTCGACGCTCGGGTCGCCCACGTAGCCCTCGGGTGCGCCGTCCTCCCACCGCAGGAACGGTCCGACCGGCTGCGTCAGCAGCCGCTCGAAGCCGCAGGGCCCGCTCATGCAGCCGTTGTCGTCGGTGTAGAACAGTCGGCCGCCGTCGTCCGCGGTGGCGCGCACCACGCCGTACGGGTGAACGATCTGGTACGTCGCCCCCGGGACAGCGTTGTCGAGCCGCACCCGGATCCGACCGAACGCCACCTGGTGCCCGTCCTGGATGGTGGGGGTGTCGAATGCCGCCTCGACGCCGAGCACCAACCGAGCGTCGACGCCCCCTGCCGTGAACTGCGCCTCACCGGACCACCAGAAGGACTCGTCCGGGAAGTTGTCCGGGAACGAGATCCCGCGGGTCGGGTCCGGCACGTCGCCGACGACCGGGCACAGCGGGTCGTCGAGGCACAGCTCGAGCTCGACGGCGTTCTCCCGGGGCTCGCCCGGTCCGGCCGGCAGACCGGTGTCGGTGAGCGTGGAGGGGTAGCCGAAGGTCTGCTCGGTCGAGACGTCCCTGAGGTTGTGGATGACGTAGCGGAACCGCCCGACGGGTCCGGCCTCGGGGGCCGGGTCCGTCGCACTCGGGTCCGGCAGCGAGAACGCCGTGAGCATCGTGGTGCGGGTCACCGGGATCGCCGAGGTGTACGCGCGAGTCGTGCCCACCGGGTCGCCGGATCCGTCGAGGCGAGGGCGGGTCCCGTCGGTCGTGTAGTAGATCGCCCCGTCGGTGTGTACGCCGTTGGTCGCAGCCGAGAGCTCGACGTCCTGGCGGCCCTCGAGCACGTCGGGAGCGACTGCTGGAGCCGGGGTGGCGCTGACGAGCGACAGGTCCGCGCGCACGGCGTACTCCTGCGTGTACACGGCGCTGGTCTGGCCCTGGTGACGTACGGCGTACTTCACCGTCATGGCGCCGGCGGCCGCCGGCAGCGTGACCGTCGCGGCGGGATCGTCCGTCGTCGAGGTGTGGACCGTTGCCGAGTTGCTGGTGAGCGGGTCAGATCCGTCGGTGGTGTACACGACGTCGGACTCGGCGGGGAACGACGGCATGATCTCGACCGGCGTGCCGACGGCGTAGAGGTCGCCGGGCAGGTCGACGGTCGCGCGCGGCTTGGCGATCCGGCCCTGCACGGTGAACAGGTCGGTCTCGATGACGTCCACCCCCGGGCCGCCGATGTCCGGGCCCTCGACCCGGAAGAGATTGTCGCCGGTGGGGCTGCCGACCACGGTGTGCTCGACGGCTGGGTCCCCGACGTAGCCCTCGGGCGCGCCGCTGTCCCAGCGCAGGAACGGGCCGACCTGTCCGTTGAGGCCGGCCTCGAAGCCGCACGGCGGCGACATGCACCCCTGGTCCTCGGTCTCGAAGACCCGACCTCCGTCGTCGGCGACGACGTCTCGTTCGCCGTACGGCGTGGTCACGTGGTAGCCGGCGCCAGGGGGTAGGTCGTCGATGCGGATCCGTAGGCGGGAGAACGCCACCTGCTGACCGACGGCGACGTCCCCCGGGCCGCCGAAGGCAGCCTCCTGGCCGAGCACGAGTCGCGCCCTGATGCCGGCGGGCGTGTCGATCAGCGCGTCGGCCGACCACCAGAACGACTCGTCGGGGAAGTTCTCGGGGACCGACAGCGGCTGCCCCGGACTCGGTCGGTCGCCCACGACGGAGCACAGCGCGTCCTGCTCGTCGTCCAGACAGAGCTCCAGGCGGAGCGGGTCGAGGCCAACCTGTGCGTCACCGCCGTCCCCGAACCAGAAGGGAAAACCGGTCGCGTTGTCGGTCGGGCCGACCTCGGCCAGGGAGGCCGCCGTCGCCGGGGCAGCGACGGCCACGAGTCCGATGCCCGACATGACCACGGCGAGCAGTCCCGGGACCATGGCGGAGGTACGACGCCGACGTCGCCCGCTCTGCTCCGTGGTGCCCCCGGTCGAAGAAAATGCGTGCACGTGCGCCCCCCATGTCAGCGACCCCCAACGGGTCGCGCCCCCTGCTTGATGGGTGAGCCTGCACTTCCAACCTTGTGGATTCCTGTGAAGATGCGGGAAAAGTCTCAGGGCCGGTCGCGCTGTCATCCTGGATGGGCGCAGATGCGAGGTACAGGGTGTGAGCGAGGATTCGCCGATCGAGACGATGAAGCCGGCGGTGCGGCCGGCTCGCGACCAGCGGGGCAGCTTCGAGGAGTTCTACCTCAGCGAGCTGCCGCGCCTCGTGGCGCTGGCTCGTGGGCTGGCCGGTGCGGCGATCGCCGAGGACCTCGCCCAGGAGGCGATGCTGGTCACCTACCGACGCTGGCACGTCGTCCGCGACCTGCAGCGTCCCGAGCTGTGGGTGCGCAAGACCTGCTCGAACCTCGCGATCTCCCAGTTCCGGCGTCGGATGGTGGAGCTGCGCGCGACCGCGCGGCTCGCAGGTCGCCGGGAGCCGCTCGCGCAGCTGAGCGAGCCCGCCGAGGAGTTCTGGGCGGCCGTTCGACGGCTGCCGGCGCGTCAGGGACAGGCGGCCGCTCTCCGCTACGTCTACGACATGCCGCTCGCTGACATCGCGGAGACGATGGGGTGCTCCGACGGGACGGTCAAGCAGCACCTGAGCCGGGCGCGGGTGGCCCTCGCCGTCGCGCTCGGCCTGGACGGGGAGGGATCCCGATGAACCTCGACCAGCTGGCGCGCAGCGCGGCTGATGAGCTGCGCGCAGGCACTGCCCCCGATACCGCGAGCCTGTTGGACGACCTCCGGCGTACCAGGACGCATCGAAACGCGCTGCGGGCTGTCGCGGTGATCGTGGCATTCCTGCTCATCGGCAGCGGTGTCGTGCTCTCGCGCCCCGACCATCGCATCGAGGCGCCGACCCACCCGGTCGGGCCCGGGAAGGTGAGCAACGGCGCGATCGTCTCGAGCAACAACCGCGGTGTGTTCGTGGTCAGCGGCGAGCTCGACCACCTCCCCCAGGACGCCGGCCAGTTCTCGATGGTGCAGTTCACCGGGGACGGCGCAGAGCTGGTCTACGGGCGTCGGTCCGGCGGCCTGGTCGCGATGGACGTCGCCACTGGCGCCACCCGGTTCCTGGCCCCGTGCAGCGCTGTGGACTGCACATTCGCTGCGATCTCTCCAGACGGGACGCGCGTGGCCCTGGTGAAACAGGTCGGCCAACAGCACGGCGTCGAGCTGCGGACCCTGGAGTCCGGCCGGGTCAGGTTCATCCCGATCCCTGCCCGGGCCACGGGCTGGCCACGATGGTCTCCGGACGGCACTTCCCTGCTCCTGACGAGCGCCCACGGCCTCTACCTGATGGCCGTGGACAGCGGACGCGTGCGGCTGTTGGAGCCCTTCCCGCCAGGGACTAGCTCCGCACAGCCGGCCAGCTGGTCCCCCGACGGACGTGCCATCGCATTCCTCCGGACCCGACCCGTCCGGGCGGACCCCCGCGGGACCGCATACACGCTGATGACGGTGCGGGCCGACGGAACCGGCCTGCACGCGCTGCGTGAGCTCGGACGGTGCTACTGCGTCGGCATTGCGCCGCCGGCGGTGGCATGGAGCCCCGACGGACGACAGATCGCCGTCACGGTCATCGCCTCCGCCGGCCGCTCCGTCACGGACGCGGAGTCGGGCGGCCTCTACTCGATCCGCCCGGACGGGACCGGCTGGACGATCAAGGCGTCGAGTACGGGGGTCACCTACCTCGCCTGGCAGCCACTCACCGAGCGCTGAGCCGCTCGACCGAGTCGGCGGCGGTGGGTCGGCGGTCGAGACTCCCTCAGCCCGGGAACCCTCAGCCGGGTCGGTCCGTCGGTCTGGAGCGCCGGCACTCTGAGTCGTCCTCTGCTCTCTCCATCCGACTCCAGCCGGACCAGCCGCGTTCGGTCATCAGCTCCTGCAGCCGCTCGACCAAGGGGTGGGAGTCGGAGGCGAAGGAGTCGACGAGATCGATGAACGCGTCGTCGTCCATCTCCTCGCGCTGTCGCTCGAGGTCACCGCGCTCCGCGGCCTGCTCGGAGATCTCGGCGATCAGGTCGGCCACGGCGTTCAGCCGCGTCTCGTCGGGGCCGAGCTCGAGGAGGTCGCCGATCAGGCGGTACAGCTGCACGGTTCTCGGGTCCTCCAGCTGAGCCCGCTTGTCGGCCATGAACTCCGGGATCGTCTCCGGCCAGCGAGCAGCCATCAGGATCCAGCCGTCGCGCTCACCTTCGACCACCGCCTCCGACACTCCCCTGGCGCGCAGCTCGTCGAGATAGGCGACCACCTCGTCGGGCAAGGACAGGCTGTCGCCGGCCGCGAGCTTCGCGATCTGGCGTCGGTGCTCCTGGCGTTCGCGGATCTCGCGACGCAGCCGACGATCTATCTCGGCCACCGCCGCCTCGAACTCCTCCTCGTCGGCACCCAACAGCTCCTGCACCCGGGCCAACGGCACCCCTGCCTCGGCGAGCGTTCGGATCTTGATCAGCTCGACGACGGCCCGGGCGTCGTACCGCCGGTACCCGGAGTGGTCGCGCTCGGGCTCGGGCAGCAACCCCTTGGCGTGGTAGTGCCTGACCGCGCGCACCGTGACCCCGGCGTACGACGCGAGCTGGCTGATCGTCAACATGGCGTTACTGCGCCTCCGGTCATCCGTGCCGTCCGGCAGGTCCGAGCTTCTTCGCGACGTCGCGGTTCAGCGACTCCCGCCACGTGTCTGCGTACGACGCGGTGCCGCGGAGGCGCCCGTCACAGAATGCCGCCACGTCCTTGCCGGTGACCTCCAGGGCGTGCTTCCCTTCGGCCGCGCTGGTCTCGAACAGGCCGAGCACGTCCTTCAGCACCGCAACGATGTCCATGCCATCGCCGGCCGTGAACCTCCACATGTAGTGCTTGATCTCGCCGTACACGATCCGGTAGTCGCGTGGCAGCGCCTCGGCCCGCGCCTCCATGCTCCTCCATTCCTTCTTGTCTCCGACGACCTTGCTCCAGAGATTGCTCATCCGTCTTCTCCTTCAGGGGGTGGGGTGTGATGCGACGCGTCAGGCGATCTTGCGGCGGTACGTCGCCATCGCGACCGCATAGGCCAGGACGAGGATGCCGACGCACCAGGCGAGGGCGATCCAGATCTCGTTGCCGACCGGCTGCTGGGCGAGCAGGTCGCGGATCGTGTTGACGATGGACGTCACCGGTTGGTTCTCGGCGAAGACGCGTACCGGGCCGGGCATGGTCTGGGTCGGCACGAAAGCCGAGCTGATGAACGGCAGGAAGATCAGCGGGTAGGAGAACGCGCCGGCCCCTTCCACGGTGCTCGCGGACAGGCCCGCGATCACCGCGATCCAGGTCACGGTGAGGGTGAACAGGACCAGGATGCCGGCGACCGCGAGCCACGCGAGCACGCCCGCACCCGAGCGGAAGCCCATCAGGAGGGCGACGCCCACGACCACGACGAGGGAGACGAGATTGGCAGCCAACGAGGTGAGGACGTGCGCCCACAGCACGCTCGAGCGTGTGATCGGCATGGACTGGAAGCGCTCGAAGATTCCGCTCTCCAGGTCTGTGAAGAGCCGGACGGCGGTGTAGGCGATCCCGGACGCGATCGTGATCAGCAGGATCCCGGGCAGCATGTAGCTCACGTAGCTGGTCGCGTCCGTCTGGATCGCGCCGCCGAACACGTAGACGAACAGCAGCATGATCGCGATCGGCATGATCGCGGTCGTGATGATGGTGTCGACGCTGCGGGTGACGTGCCGCATGGTCCGTGCGGTGAGGACGGCGGTGTCGCCGACGTAGTGCGTGGTCATCGTGGTTCCTTGGTGGTGAGTGCGTCATGGGTGTCGAGATCGGCACCGCCGGTGCCTGCGGATCCGTCGTCGCCGATCACCGCCATGAAGATGTCCTCCAGGGTCGGCTGCTTCTCGACGTACTCGATCGTGGCGGGCGGCAGGAGCCGCTTGAGGTCGGCGAGGGTTCCGTTCGCGATGATCCGGCCCTCGTGGAGGATGGCGATCCGGTCGGCGAGCTGTTCGGCCTCGTCGAGGTACTGGGTGGTGAGCAGCACCGTCGTGCCCTGGCGGGCGAGCACCCTGATGGCCTGCCACACCTCGTTGCGTGCCTGCGGGTCGAGGCCGGTCGTCGGCTCGTCCAGGAAGATCACGGGCGGGTCCCCGATCAGGCTCATCGCGATGTCGAGCCGTCGACGCATGCCTCCGGAGTACGTCGAGACCCTCCGCTCCGCCGCGTCGGTCAGCGCGAAGCGCTCCAGCAGGACCTCCGCGATCCTGGCCGGGTCTTCGAGGTGCCGGAGCCGGGCGACCAGCACCAGGTTCTCCCGACCGCTCAGGATCTCGTCCACGGCCGCGAACTGACCGGTGAGGCTGATGGAGTCCCGCACGTCCGCCGGGTGTGCGGCGACGTCGAAGCCGGCGACGCTGGCCGTCCCCGCGTCGGCCTTGAGCAGCGTGGAGAGGATCTTGACCAGGGTGGTCTTGCCGGCGCCGTTGGAGCCGAGCAGCGCCAGGATGCTGCCCCGGGCCACGTCGAGGTCCACGCCGCGCAGCACTTCCAGGTCCTGGTACGACTTCTCCAGACCCTGTACGTGGATGGTGTGCGATGTCGTCATGCGACCAGGGTGGAACCCTGACGCTGGGTCAAGGTCAAGGGACGTCGCCTGTGGCCTGTGTCACGAGCGACCCGCGCCTTGTTCAGGCCTCGAGACGACAGATCGCCGCCGCCGCTTATGGGGCTGGAAGACTTCGCGAGTTCCGGCCGCTCGCGGGAGCGGATTCGGCAACAAGCCGGGAGCTGGCCTTTGCAACCGTGGCCAGGATGGGGCATTTGTCCGATGTCGTGGGCTAGGTGCCGAGACGAGCGTGGGTGGCTCAGACGGGCGGACCTGACGCCCCGCTTCGGAAAGAGACCACCATGAGTACCTCGCCGATCAAGCACCGTCGTACCTGCTGTCGGGCCGTCACCATCCTGGCCGCCCTCACCGTCGCGGTGTCCCTGTCGAGCAGCGCTGAGGCGTCGGCGGGACCGACCGCGCACAACGCCCGTGTGGCCGAGTACCTTGTCCAGCACCGCGCCTCGGAACACCGCAACGCGCGCGTGGCCGAGTACTTGCTCCTCCAGCGCAGCGGCACGGGCGTCTCCGGACTCCGCTCGTCCCACTAGCTAGCTCGGCTGAGACGTGCGTGTCTGGGCGGCTAACGGAGGCTTCGAGCGAGCGCTGCCGCGGCACCTCGGTTCTCGACGTTCAGCTTGGCCAGGACGCTGGACACGTGCGCCCTGGCCGTCTTCTCGGTGATGACCAGGGTGGTCGCGATCGTCTTGTTGGTGGCGCCGGTGGCGAGGAGGTCCAGCACCTCGCGTTCGCGAGGCGTCAGCCGGCTCAACGGTCCCTCGCGTGATGCCGACTGCGGCAGCGGGACCCGGGTGCGGGTGGCGAGGCTGACCGCTCGGCGCTCGAGGTCGCGGGCACCCATGTCGTGGGCGGCGCTCCAGCACTCGACGAGGAGCTCGCGGCCCTCGTCCCGGCCGCCGTGGGCCAGAAGTTCTTGCGCCAGGTCCAGGCGGGGCTCGAGGGCGAAGTAGGCGCCAAAGGGCTGTGCCAGGGCAACTGCCGCCCGGAGCTGCGGCACAGCAGTCTTCCCGGCGTAGCTGGCGGCGTAGGCCTCGGCGAGGGCAAGCTGGACCCCGTGGTAGGTCGGGCGCCATTCGTCGGTGAGTCCGCCTCGTGCCGAGGCCAGCTGCCGCGCTGAAAGGTCTCGCAACTCTTCTGCCCCAGCATCGGTCGACGAGCGGCCCAGGCAGAGGGCCTGGAAGCCGATTCGTGCGACCGCGGCCGCCCGCAGCGGGGAGTCGGTGTCGTCCATCTGGGCCAGGTACGACCTCGCGGTCTCCAGGGCGCCGGGTTGGTCGTCGAGCATCGCGGCGAGCTGGAGCTCGGCCAGGACATCAAAGGCGCCCGGACCCCGGAAATCCGCCGGCCGGGAGGCCGCGAACGCGCGTATCAGGGGGCTCGCAGCGTCCGCGTCACCACGGGCCAGCAGCAGCTCCGCTCGAGCTTCCGGCAGTCCGGGCTCGCCGAGCTCCCCGAGCTCCTCCAGCAGCTGTTCCGCCTCCTCGAAGCGGCCGCGCCACACGAGTCCTTGCAGCGCCGCGAGCCCGCACTGGGCCGCTTGGACCGGGAGCCCCTGGGCCAGGCCCTCCTTGAAGCCCTCACTCGCGAGGGCCAGGCCGCGGCCGACCTGTCCCGCGATTCGATACCTCATGGCAAGCGAGCCGGTGGCGTAGACCGCGTGGGCGACCGTGCCCGCTGCCCGGGCCACGGACAGGACCTGCTCCTGCCCCGCGAGCGCGTCGCCGACGTGGCCGAGGTAGTACCGGGAGTTCGATCCAACCAGGAGGGCATCCAGTTCGGCTTCGACGCAGCCCGCGCCCCTGGCGGCGTCGACGGCTCGAGCGGCGGCTTCGACACTGTCGGCGAAGCGGTGATGCATGAACAGGAACCAGGACTGGGCGATCAAGGCAAGTGCCAGCTCCTCGCTCGGGGAGTCTCCGGCGTACTCGACGGCGCGTCGGATCGCCTCCTGCCTTCCGGCCATCGCCGCGGGCACGTCCGCCACGCCGAGCGCCGCGTAGGCACGAGAGGCGAGCAACCGGTCGGGGTCGGACCCGAGCATGTCCAGTGCCGTGCGGACCAGGGTGTACCCGCGCTCCTCCTCGCCCTGCTCGTTTGCCGACTCGCCGAGGAGGATGAGCATCTCTGCCCGGGGATGGCCGGCCACGGCCTCGGCGTCGGGAACCCGGTCCCACAGCGACAATGCCCGGTCGAGCTGGGTGAGAACCTCGGCCGCTCCCAGCCGCTTCGCCACCAGTCCGGCACGCACCGACGCCGCCAGCGTCCGGGCCAGGTCGTGGGCGGCATCCCAATGGAACGCGAGCCGGCTCAACGCCGCCACCCCCGGATCCGGGTCGGCGTCGATCCTCGCCTGGAGGACCTCGGCCAACCTGCCGTGCATCCGAGTCCGTTCGTCGGGCATCAGGTCGACGTAGACCGCCTCACGCAACAGCCCGTGCCGGAACTCCAGTGCGTCCCCAGCATGGCGGAGCACGTTCGCGTCGAGCAGGTCGCGAAGGCGCGCATCCAGCTCGGCCGGGTTGATGCCCGCGACGTCGATCAGCGTGTCGGGGTCCACCCGGGCGCCGTCCACAGACGCGGTCCGCACCAGCTCGCGCGGACCTTCCGCCAACGCGTCCACCCGGGCGAGGAAGAGGTCACTCAGCTGGTCGGGGATCGCTCCCGGTCCGGCAGCGGCGAGCTCCTCGGCATACAGCGGGTTGCCCCCGGAACGCTCCAGCACCGACCGGACCGCTGCCGTCTCCGGACACGCCCCGGTCACCGATGCCACGATGCCCGCGATGCTGGCCCGATCCAGGGGACCGAGGTCGACACGTCGGCCTCCGGTGACCCGGGCGATCTCGGCCAGCGCCCTCCGCGCCGGGTCCCGGCGATGAAGGTCGTCGGTCCGGACCGAGACCACCAGCAGCAACCGGCCCCGCGCTGTTCGAGACAGCGCGACGGCCAGATCCCGAGTGGAGGTGTCGGCCCAGTGCAGGTCCTCCAGCACCAACAGAAGCGGCCCCGAGTCAGCGGCCTCCAGGAAAGCGTGACGCAGGTCCTCGAGCAGGTCGCGCTGCTCCAGACTGCTCGGCGTCGCGGGGTCGAGGAAGGCGCGCATCCGCCGTGCCACCGGCCTCGAGCCGACGTCCTCGACCTTGGCTAGAAGTGTGGCGAGAGCCTCGAGCACGGGTCCGAACGAGCTCCGGGCCTCGATGTCGACGCAGTGGCCCACGGCGACCGTGTACCCCAAGTCCTCCGCCCGACGGGCCACGTCAGTGATCAGCGTGGTCTTGCCGACCCCGGCGTCACCGGCGACCACGACGACCTGATGGTCCCCCTTGAGAGCGAGCGAGAGTGCGTCGTACATCGCGGACCGCTCGAGCTCACGTCCGAGCAGGTCCGTCGCCCAGCCTCGTCCAGGCATTCGGTCCACCGCCTCGGATGGTGCGTTCACAGTCCGAGAAAGAACTCATCGTAGAAGGAACCGGCCCCTCCGACAGCCCCCCATCGCGTCGACGCCACTTGGAGCCGCCCGATTGCAGATCCTTCCGCCCCGTCAACTCGCCGCGGTCAGTGGGCCATGTCGACGAACCGGGAGTAGTGACCCTGGAAGGCGACCACGATGTCTCGGGTGGGGCCGTTGCGATGCTTGGCCACGATCAGGTCGGCCTCGCCTGGGCGGGCCGACTCCTTCTCGTAGACGTCGTCGCGGTGGAGCAGGATCACCATGTCGGCGTCCTGCTCGAGCGAGCCGGACTCACGCAGGTCGCTCATCATCGGGCGCTTGTCGCCGCGCTGCTCCGGCCCACGGTTGAGCTGCGAGAGCGCGATGATCGGGATCTCGAGCTCCTTGGCCAACAGCTTGATCTGTCGGGAGAACTCCGAGACCTCCAGCTGGCGGCTCTCGACCTTCCGGCCAGAGGTCATCAGCTGCATGTAGTCGATCACGATCAGGCGCAGGTCGTGGCGCTGCTTGAGCCGGCGGGCCTTCGCGCGGATCTCCATCATCGTCATGTTGGGCGAGTCGTCGATGAACAACGGGGCGCTCGACACCTCGGCCATCTTGCGGGCGAGCTTCTGCCAGTCGTCGTCGTTCATCTGGCCGTTGCGGATGTGGTTGAGCGGAACCTTCGCCTCGGCCGAGAGCAGCCTCATCGTGATCTCGGAGCGCGTCATCTCCAGGCTGAAGAAGCAGCTGCTCATGTTGTTGTGGATCGAAGCGGCCCGGCACAGGTCGAGAGCCAGGGTCGACTTACCCATCGCGGGGCGCGCCGCGACGATGATCATCTGGCCGTTGTGGAGGCCGTTGGTCAGGTCGTCGAGGTCGGCGAAGCCGGTGGGTACGCCGTACAGACCGGCCTCGCGGTTGCCGATCGCCTCGATCTCGTCGAGGACGCCGTCCATGATGTCGGACAGCGGCGCGTAGTCCTCCGCGCTCCGGCGGTCGGTGACCTGGTAGACCTCCGCCTGGGCCTGGTCGACCACGTCGTCGACGATCCCCTGGCCGGCATAGCCCATCTGCACGATCCGGGTGCCGGCGTCGACCAGGCGTCGCAGGATCGCCTTCTCGCGCACGATCTCGGCGTAGTAGCCGGCGTTGGCGGCGATCGGGACGTTGGCCGACAGGGTGTGCAGGTAGGGGGCGCCGCCGATGCGGGCCAGCTCGCCCCGGCGCTGCAGCTCGTTGCCGACCGTGATCGGGTCGGCCGGCTCGCCGCGGCCGTAGAGGTCGATGATCGCGTCGAAGATGACCTCGTGGACCGGACGGTAGAAGTCGACGCCGCGAAGCACCTCGCTGACGTCGGCGATGGAGTCCTTGGAGAGCAGCATCGAGCCGAGCACACTCTGCTCGGCGGCGTTGTCCTGGGGTGGCGTGCGGTCGCCCGGACGGCTCGGGCGCTCGCCCGGCTCGTAGGCCGCGGGGCCGTCACCCCAGTCGTCACGCGGCGGCTCGGGCACGCCCGGAACGTCCCACGACCCCTGCTCGGTGATGCTCACGCAGTAGCTCCTCCCCGCTGCCCGTCGACGCCCCATGCAGTCGACGGCTGTGACAGGAGTGACGCTAGGGGTCAGCGCCGACAACGACGTACGACGTGGTCCGGCCGGGCTCGCGCCCCGCTCCCGACCTCGACGTACCGGCGTTGCTGCGTGCCCCGGCCACCCTGCCAACGGGTGAATCTAGGTGCCGAACGGCCTCCCCGGACAGCCCGTTGTCCACAGGGGCTGTGGATAACCTCGCCAGGGGCGTGGACGACACGCCGGGACCTGTGGTCAGACCCGTGGACAACGTGTGGACAAGAGGCTCGTTTCCACCCCGACCATGCCGCTGACCTGCGCGAATGCAGTTCCACAGATGTGCAGCAGAAATAGTCGGCGAATCGAGGTGTTCACCCCCTCGCCATCTGGGATTCGCCCGTTGGTTTGTCGACATGGCGCCTCCACTGGGGCGGAGACGGGGGAATTCCACCGCTCATACACAGCCTGGAAGGGGTCCGTGGCGGTGCCGTTCAGGACGCACCACGACCCGCCCCGGTGGACCGGGACGGGCCGTGGTCGGAACTGCTGGAGTCAGGCCGGGATGACGTTGAGCGACACCGTGGCCGAGACGTCGTCGTGCAACCGCACCGTGACCGTGTGGGCGCCGGTGGTCTTGATCGGGTTGGCCAGCGCGATCGTGCGGCGGTCGACCTCTTCACCGGTGACCTCCGCGAGCGCGACGGCGATCTCGGAGGTGGTCACCGCGCCGAACAGGCGGCCGGCGGTGCCGGCCTTGACCTTGACGTCGACCGGGGTGGCCTCGAGCTTGCCCTTGATCTCGTCGGCGTGGTCCTGGTCGCGGACCGCGCGGGAGGAGCGGGCCTTCTTGATCGACTCGACGGTCTTCTCACCGCCGCGGGTCCAGCGGATCGCCACGTTGCGGGGCAACAGGTAGTTACGGCCGTAGCCGTCCTTGACCTCCACCACGTCGCCGGGCTGGCCGAGGCCGGTGACCTCCTGGGTCAGGATGATCTTCATGTCTCGGCTCCTCTCAGCGACCGGTCGAGGTGTAGGGCAGCAGCGCGAGCTCGCGGGCGTTCTTGACCGCGATCGCGACGTCGCGCTGGTGCTGCACGCAGTTGCCGGTGACCCGACGCGCGCGGATCTTGCCGCGGTCGGAGATGAACTTGCGGAGCAGGGTGGTGTCCTTGTAGTCGACACCGGTCGCCTTCTCCTTGCAGAACTGGCAAACCTTCTTCTTCGGCTTGCGCATGACTGCCTTGGCCATTGTGGTGCTCCCTCTCAGTGAGCCCGGCTCACGCCGGAATGGTGGCTTGGACTTGGTATTCAGTTGTCAGGCTCGTGGCCTCGGAAGGGTCGACCGACGAGCTGAGGGCGGTCAGAAGGGCGGCTCGTCGTTGCTCACGCCCGGGGTCGCCCACGGGTCGTTCGCGGGAGCGCCGCCGCCGGAGCCGCCGCCCTGGGGGGCGCCGCCTCCCTGCGGAGTGGCCCACGGGTCGTTGTCGGCGGGTGCGCCGGCCTGACCGCCACCCTGCTGGCCGCCGCCGTACGACGAACCGCCCGAGCGCTGCGTGCGCGTCACCTTGGCGGTGGCGTACTTCAGCGACGGACCGACCTCGTCGACCTGGATCTCGAAGACGGTGCGCTTCTCGCCCTCACGCGTTTCGTACTGGCGCGAGCGCAGGTTGCCCTGCACGACGACGCGCATCCCCTTCTGGAGGGACTCGGCGACGTTCTCCGCGGCCTGCCGCCACACCGAGCAGGAAAGGAACAGCGCGTCGCCGTCCTTCCACTCGTTGGACTGCTTGTCGAAGGTGCGTGGCGTGGAGGCGATCCGGAAGTTGGCCACCGCGGCGCCCGAGGGCGTGAAGCGGAGCTCCGGGTCGTCGACCAGGTTGCCGACCACGGTGATCTGGGTGTCGCCTGCCATGTCAGGACTCCTCGTGAGGGTTGATCGCGTGCGGGGTCATCGTGGCCCCATCGTGACGGGGGGCACCGACAAGTGCCAGGGCCGTTCCACAGGTGCCTTCAGTGGGCCGAGGGCCGCATCACCTTGGTGCGCAGCACCGACTCGTTGAGACCGAGCTGGCGGTCGAACTCCTTGACGGTGTCCGGCTCGGCGGTCAGCTGGATGACGGCGTAGATGCCTTCGGCGTTCTTCTGGATCTCGTACGCCAGGCGACGCCGGCCCCACACGTCGACGTTCTCGACGCTGCCGCCGTCCTTGCGGATGACGTTGAGGTACTTGTCGAGCGACGGCTGAACCGTCCGCTCCTCGAGACTCGGGTCGAGGATGACCATCACTTCATATTCACGCACAGCGGTCTCCACCTCCTCTGGACTAGAGCGGCCACGGACTCTCCGTGGCAGGAGGGCTTTGCGTTGTCTTGCAGAACACGGCGTACGACGCGGGTCGGCCGCCGAGGTCGTCACTGCCGGCACGAGGCGCAGCGGGGACAACCGGGCAAGGCTAGCAGCGGCCCCGGCCGGCCACCCAATCCGCCGAGCCTGTCCACAGGGGGTCGCGCAACCTCCACGGGCAAGCCGTCGGAGCCCCTAGCCTCCGCGCCATGCCTACCCTGCTCGCGCGCCGGTTCCGGCTGATCGAGCTGATCGGCGAGGGCGGCTCGGGCGCCGTGTGGGCGGCGTGGGATCGGCGGGCGCGGTGCGTCGTCGCCGTCAAGCTCCTCTCCTCGTACATCGTCCCGCTACCGCTCCCGGCTGAGCATCCACACCTCGTGCTCCCCGACGACGTCCTCACCGATGGAGTGGTCACGGCGGTGACCATGCGGCTGGTCCGTGGCGGCACCGCCGACCAGCTCCTCACCGAGCACGGCGCGCTGCCGGCGAGCTACGTGGCGGTGCTGCTCGACCAGCTGCTCGGGGCCTTGGCCTCGCTGCATGCGGCGGGGCTGGTCCACCGCGACGTGAAGCCCGCGAACCTCCTGCTCGAGCCGACGGGCGACGGCCGGCCCCACCTGCGGCTCGCCGACCTCGACCTCGCCTCGCCGTTGGGACTCCACGACCCGGGCGAGACCGAACCCGTGGGCACGCCCGGCTACCTCGCGCCCGAACGCCGGGCCGGCACTGCGGCCGACCCGCGGCACGACCTCTTCGCGGCCGGCGTCACGGCTGCCGAGCTGCTCACCGGTCATCTGCCGCGACGACCACGCGACCTTCCCCGCGGTCCGCTCCGGACCCTGCTCGTCGCGCTCATCCAGCGCGATCCCGAGCAGCGACCACCGACCGCCGAGGCCGCCCTCGCGTTGCTCCGGGCAGCGGGCGTCCCGGCCGGGGCGCCGTGGCGCGCGCGGCCGCACCCACCCGTCGTACCAGACCGGCTGGGGCGCCTCGCGGTCAGAGGGCGTAGGCGCGGCGGGCGTTCTCGCGCGCCACCAGCGCCGCGACGTGCTCCGCGTCGGCCTCGGTCATCTCGCCCGCGGCCATCAGCTCACCGAGCACGGTGGCCATCGCCGACCGGAACAGCACCGCGCCGAGCAGGTACAGCTCGGCCAGCCCGTAGGCATCGGTCGAGAACAGCAGCTTGCCGAACGGCACCAGCTCGAGGGTCTCGCGCAGCAGTGTCGTCGACAGCGCACCGGTGTTGTGGGTCGCCAGTCCGAGGTCCATGAAGACGTGACCGAAGACCTGCGCGAGGTACGCCGCGTGGCGGTGGAACGGGTAGCAGTGCAGCAGCAGGACCGGCACGCCCCGCTCCTCGGTCGCGCGCAGGAACGCCGTGAGCCGCAACGGGTCGCAGGTGAGGAGGTCGACGTCGTTGTCGCCGTACCCGACGTGGAACTGCAGCGGCAGCCCGGCCTCGAGGGCGGTGTGCGCGAGCCAGGCGCTGACGACCGGGTCCGCGATCCGACGGGGATCGACACCCGGGAGTGCGCGGCGGAGGTCGTCGTCGCTGGGCTTGATGGCCGGTAGGTCGAGCCCGACGCGGTACGCCGCGATGCTCTTGGCGCCGACGGCTCCGGTGTCCCTCGCAGCCGTCAGCCGCTGGATGATCTCGCCGGCGACGTCGTCGGTCCCCGACGCGAGCACCTGCTCGGCCAGCCGTTCCAGCCGCACCACCTCGTGAGCCGTGGCGCCGCACAGTGCGGCCACCTCGTCGGGGCCGCTCAGGTCGGCCGGTCCGATGCCGGTGTCGACGAGCAGGGTGCCGATCCCGGTCGCCCCCATCAGCCGTGCGTTCACCTCGGCGCCGCCGAGATCGAGCCGCCGGCGCAGGTAGCCCTCCGCCGGTGCGAGCGGCTCGAGGTCGAGCACCGGCGCGCAGTGTCGGCGTACGGCGAGTCCGAGCATCGAGTCGAACAGCGTCGTACCCAGGGGTGACGGACCCGGCGCCTCGTTCATCAACGACTCGAACTCGGCGCGCTCGAGGTCGCGCGTCAGCAGCCCGTGGCAGTGGTGGTCGACGAGGTCGTCGAGCGGAAGGTCGAGGCGACGGTCGGGCACCGGGGACCTCGGCTCGCGATCGGACGCGGTCATGAGGTTCCCCTTGCAGCGTGCGGGCGGCCTTCGCGAGTCTGGTCGCGGGCGTCGCCGCTTGTCCAGGTCGCCCGAGGAGGACGCACCGTGGATCTCGCCGAGCGCGAACGACGTCGTACCCGCGCCGAGTCGTTGCTGCCGGCGTTGGCCGGCCAGGCCGTGGTGGCGGTCGCCACCAGCTTCGTCGACAACTCCGGCATCTCCCGGGTGAAGTCGGTGCCGCTCGACCGGCTGCCGGCGTTGGCCGCCTGGGGTGTCGGCTTCTCCACGGCGTTCGACTACTTCCGGTTCGACGACTGGGTGGCCGCGCCGAGCGACGGACACGCGCCCGTCGGTGACCAGCGGATCGTGCCCGACCTCGACCGGCTGGTGGTGCTGTCCGCCCAGCCCGGCTGGGCGTGGGCACCGGGCGACCGCTTCGCGCAGACCGGTGAGCCCCACGACCAGGACGCGCGGCTGCTGCTCGGCACGATGGTCGACGGCCTGGCCGCGCGCGGGATCACGGTGAGGTCGGCGGTCGAGGTCGAGTGGGTGGTCTCGGCGGGCGACGGCGCTGCGTTCACGCCCGCGGTGACCGGCCCTGCGTACGGGCTGACGCGGCTGACCAACGGCTCCGACTACAGCCGCGATGTGCTCAGCGCCCTGGGCGCGCAGGGCGTGGCAGTCGAGCAGTTCCACCCGGAGTACGCCCCGGGGCAGTTCGAGCTGTCGGTCGCGGCCGAGTCGCCGGTGCACGCCGCGGACACGTCGGTGCTCGTGCGCGCCACGATCCGCGCCGTGGGCAACGGCCACGGGTACCGCACGTCGTTCTCCCCGAAGGTCGATGCCGCGGGCGTCGGCAACGGCGGGCACGTCCACCTCAGCCTGTGGCGCGACGGGAGCAACCTGATGGCGGGCGGGTCCGGTCCGTTCGGGCTGACCGCCGAGGGCGAGGCGTTCGGCGCGGGGGTGCTCCGCCACCTGCCGGCGCTCCTCGCAGTCGGCGCGCCGGGCGTCGCGTCGTACCTCCGGCTGGTGCCGCAGCACTGGGCCGGCGCCTATGCGTGCTGGGGTCTGGAGAACCGAGAGGCCGCGCTGCGGATGGTGACCGGCTCGGCCGGCCAGGAGAGCGGGACGGCCAACCTCGAGGTCAAGTGCGTCGACCTCCACGCGAACCCCTACCTGCTGCTCGCTGCCCTGCTCGCCGCCGGCGCGGACGGCGTCGCCTCCTTTGCGAGGCTGCCCGAGCCCGTCGACGTCGATCCTGCGGCCCTGAGCGCGGATGTGCTCGCCGCGCGCGGGATCGCACGCCTCCCCTCGACCCTGCGCGAGTCGCTCGACGCGTTCCTCGCCGACGACGTATTGCCTACGGCGTTCGGTCGCCCGCTCGTCGGCGCGATCACTGCCGTCCGTGAGTCCGAGATCGAGCTGTTCGACGGGATGTCACCCGACGACGTCGCCGCCGCCACCCGCTGGGCCCACTGACCTGTCCCGCCCAGGGCTCCCGTGTCCGGGCGGCAGGCATCACGGCGGGCAGCGGTGGCAGACGAGACTCCGGGCCCGGCCGGGCCCGCAGCCGGTCAGTCGCGGCTGCGGCTGCTGATGGAGGCCCAGGCCACCCACCCGGCCGCGACGACGATGCCGAGGAGGGCGAGGATCAGGACGATCAGGACCAAGGCGTTCATGAGGTCAGCCTGCCACCCGCGGCCGGGAGATGCATGGTCGGCACCCCTTCCTACGATGGGTGCATGAGTCCAGCCGACCTCGCCCTCGGAGCCCACGTCGAGCAGACCGACCCGATCGCCGAGGCCGAGGCGCGACGAGCGCCCCACGTGCAGTTCTTCCTCGGCGACCCGCAGGGCTACAAGGGCCCCGAGATCCGGTACGCCGGCGGGGCCGCCGGTCTGCGGGCCGACGCCGAGGCCGCGGGCGTCGGCCTCTACGTCCACTCCCCCTACATCGTCAACGTCGCGACCACCAACAACCGCATCCGCATCCCGTCGCGCAAGCTCCTCCAGCAGCACATGGACGCCGCCGCCGAGATCGGGGCGCGCGGACTCATCGTCCACGGCGGCCACGTCAACAAGGACGACGACCCGGCCGTCGGGTTCGACAACTGGCGCAAGGCCATCGAGGCCACCGACCTCAAGATCCCGCTCCTGATCGAGAACACCGCGGGCGGCGACAATGCGATGGCCCGCTACCTCGACCGGATCAAGGGCGTCTTCGACGCCGTCGCGGCAGCCCAGGGATCGGAGATGGTCGGCTTCTGCCTCGACACCTGCCACGCCCACGCCGGCGGCATCCCGCTCGAGAGCGTGGTCGACGAGATCACCGCGATCACCGGCCGGATCGACCTCGTGCACTGCAACGACAGCCGCGACGAGTTCGACTCCGGTGCCGACCGCCACGCCAACGTCGGCGCCGGCAAGATCGACCCCGACCTGCTCGCCCAGGTCGTGCGCGACGCCGGCGCCCCGGTTGTGTTCGAGACACCCGGCGGCGCCGAGGAGCACCTCGCAGACTTCGAGGCGGTCCGCTCCCGCCTCTGACGCGTCGTAGCCCGCGCGCCCGGCGAAGAAAACGCGGAACAAATCGCCGCGTCAGGCGCGTGTCGGCCGAATTGTTCCGCGTTTTCCGCGCCGGAGCGTCAGCCGAAGACGACCAGCGGCGCCGGTGGGCCGTCGGGGTCGACGTCGAGGAGCGCCCGGGCCAGCGCCGAAGCGGGTCGGTGCCCGTCCGCGAGGCCCTCGTGCACCCGCACCAGGACGTCGTGGGCCACCTCGTCGTTGATCGCCGCGGCCGACGCCACCACGCACCTGGCGCCGGCATGGAGCCAGGCGGCCGTCATCCCGATCAGCTCCTCGCCACCGCGCATGGTCGAGCGACCGACCTCGCACGCCGACAGGAGTACGACGTCGGGCACCCGGTCGAGCTGGTCGATGTCATAGCCGAACCATGGTCCGTCGGCGAGCTCGAACCCGGAGAAGAGCGGGTTCTCCGACGAGTGCCGGCCGTGCGCCGAGACGTGGAGGACGTCGACCTCGCCGGCCAACCGGCTGACTGCCTCCGCTGACGCCTCGTCGCCATGGAGCAGCCTGCGAGCCCGGCCACACCTTGGAGGCGGCGTTCGTCTCGCTCTCGGCCTGCGGCACCCGCGGCCCCGCCACGAAGCCGGCCGAGCCGGAGCGCAACGGCGTCTCGGTGCGAGCAGCCCACGACGTCGCGGACTCGGCGACGACGACGGGCCGGCCGCGGTTGGTCGGCAGCAGCGTCCACGGGACGGCTGCCAGCAGCACCGGACGGCGTCAGCACCAGCTGCCGGTCGCCCAGCTCGTCGGCCAGCGGTGCGAGCAGGAGCGCGTCCAGCCGACGCAGCCGGTGGGTCGACTCGGCGCGCACGGTGCGGGCGAAGGAGTCCGGCAGATGGGCGGCCGCCATGTCGAGCCCGGGGAGCAGCCCGCCGACCAGCGACTCCAGCGCCTCCGTCGGACCGAGGTCGAGTGTCGTGGCGCGCGTCGAGGTGACGACCAGGGCCACGACCCGTTCGGCAGTCACGACGTGTGCCACCAGGGCGCGGTCGCCCAGGTGCTGCTGGAGGTCCGCGAGCTGCATCGGCTCGTCGTAGGACCCGGAGCCGCGCGCCCGCCACGCGCTCTCCCGCACCCGCTGGCGCAGCTCGGCTTCCCGCGCCCGGTCCTCGCGGGTCGCCTCCTCCTTGGCCGCCAGGGTGCGTAGCTCGGCGAGGTCGGCCACGACCTCCTCGTCGTGCGGCACCCGCACCGGCTGCACCCGGCTGGCCAGCATCCGCGCGCGCTCGGACCACTCGAAGAGCACCTCCGGCGACCGCGACCGGCTCGCCACCCGAAGCCCGCGCGCCGCGAGCCGCCGACCGTGCCCGGTCACCATCGTCTGCAGGTCGAGGCTGCCGAACGAGCTCTGCCACTCGTGCAGGTCGTCCAGCCCCCGCCGCACATGTCCGAGGGCCGCAGACGGCCGGCCGCTGCGCTCGGCCAGCGCCGCGCGCACGTCCCGGTCCCGCAGACGTACGGCGAGGGGCGCGGTGCGTGGGACCCGCACCCTGCGCAGCCGCCGAGCCGCCTCCTCGTGCTCGCCACGACGGAGCAGCACCAGCGCCGTGTCCAGCCGGATGTCGATCGCCCACCAGCGCAGCTCCAGCCCGTCCAGCTCGGTGGCGAGGTCGTCACCACGCCGGACCAGCGACGGACTGATGCGTCCCAGTCGTACCTCCGCGCCGTGCACCAACGCCTCGGCCTTGAGTCGGAGGGCGGGAGTCCGTGTGCGCTGGAACCGGGCTCGAGCCGCTCGCGCTGCTGCCAGGGCTCGTGCCGGGTCGCTGGCCAACGTGGCACGGGCGATGGCCAACTCAGCCTCACCCCGGCGATGGGGCATGTGGTGCTGCCCGAACGTGCGGCCAGCTTCATCAAGTGCCAGCAGGCCGGCTCGGGCCAAGCCCGCGGCCATCAACACCTCGGCCCGGTCCTGGTTGCAGATCGCAACACCCACTGGGCTGAGGGGGAGGAGCGTCGGTCGCACCGCGTCCATGTGAAACAACGCCGACACCAAGTCGCCTCTCAGCAGGTCGGCGTACCCCAGGTTGTGCTCGGCCATCGCGGCCTCGAGCGGGTTCCCGGCTTCTCCCAACAAGGTGACCGCGATCGAGAAGTCACCAGCGGCCCGCTGACCCGCACCCCGCGCGAGATGGAGATTCCCACGATTGATGTGCGCCTTGCCGAGCTCGACCGGATCACTCAGCCTCGCGATTCCCACATCGAAGGCATCGAGCGCTGATGCGGTGTCACCCATGCGGAGCAACACCAACGCCCGTTGGCTGTGCAGCACACCGGAGGTCTCGAAGGAGACGCCGTCACGCGCCAGTGCGTCTTCACACAGGGCGAGTGCTCCCACCAGGTCGCCGAGCTCAAGGGTCAGGTACGCCCGGCTGGCGTCGATCCGGGCGATCAGGTCCGGTTCCGCCGCCGCCGCGCGGGCGCGATCCAGCTGCCGACGAGCGGCGGGAAGCCGCCGACCGACCAGGGCCGCCAGGCCCGCCTGATGGAGCTCGTGGGCGGTCCGCACCCGCCTATTGTGGCCGCTTGATCTCCGTGAGGTGCTCCACCGCGTCCCAGCCACGCCGGACGGCCGCCGCAGCGGTGTGAGACGGGTTCTCCCGATTCAGCAGTCGCTTCGACATCCACGCCGCGATCGACCCGGCCAAGAGAGGCGCCGAGAACGACGTCCCACTCCATACCCCGAAGCCGCCGCGCTGGTCACCGTCACGCCGCAGACCCGAGCTGAAGTCGTCAGGATCCACCGACTCGCGGAGTCGGCCGTCGACCCAGGCCTTGGCGGTCGGCTGGAGCCCGCCCTGGAACGGGGGCATCGTGCTCATCAGCGAGGCACCGGGCGCGTAGCAGCGCACCCAATGACCGGCATTGCTGAACAAGGCGTCCGTGGTGTTCGGGTTCAGAGCGCCGACCGACACCACAGGCACACGGTCGTTCCGACGGTGCACCGGACCTCGGCCGTTGCTCCAGGGGGCGAAGGCCGCTGGGTAGCACGGGCGATCGGTCGCGTCGTTGCCCGCGGAGCAGACCACCACCACCCCGAGTCGGGCGAGCTCGTCGAGGATCGTGAGCAGGATCGGGTCGAGCAGATCGTCCGCATCGTTCTCGTGGTAGTAGCCCATGGAGAGGCTGAGCACGTCGATGGGGTGACCTCCGCGCTTGCCTTCGCGGTCCAACCGGACGAGCTCGGTGATCTGCGCGAGCGTGGTCAGCCATTCGGACTCGACCAATGGCCGATCCGCCGGAATGCCGCGCCAGGCCAGGACCTGTGCGTCGGGGCAGGCTTGGTGGACCAGACCGGCCAGGAACGTGCCGTGACCCGCGATGCGGTCGAGCGACCCGTCGAAGGGACCGTTGAGGTCACCGTGCCGCTCAGGATCCGTCGCCGGATCGGTGTCACCGATGTCGTGTCCGTACAGCTTGACGCCGGTCTTCACCACGCCCCCGTCGAACCAGTAGTGCGGGAAGCAACCGGTGTCCAGCAATGCCACCACCGGTCGGCGGCCCTTGACAGCGGCGTTCGGGGTGCGCGTGGGCTTGGGGCCGGCATAGGCGATCGGCTGCCGCCCACCGCTTCCGGGTGTGCCGTAGCTGAGCAGCCCCGCCGACGCCCCGGCCGACCCGTCCGGGTGCGGGACGTCCCAAGGATGGGGCACGTCCCACGGCTGAGGCTGGATCCAGGCCGAGGGGTCGGGCGAATGGGGAACATCCCAGGGAAAGGGCTGCACAGGCGTGGTGGAGACGACGTGGTCGAGGTCGACGCCGCTCATCGCGTGACGGCCGTGCAAGGCTCGAGCAGTCTGCAGGAGGACCCATGCGTCGGGCTGCTGCATCACTGGTGTCTTGGGCCCGGAGATCCTCACCGTGCGGACACCGAGCGTCAACCGTCGTGCCTTCGCTGGCTCGGCGTTCAGGCGCACCTGCCAGCCGAGGGTTTCGGCCGCGGAGCGCAGCAGGGACACGAGCCCCTCGAGGCGGTCTCCCTTGACGACCATGAGTCGAGTTCCGACGTAGGCCGTCGGTCGACCGCTGACGCCTTCGACCGCCGGGGCCCGATCGGCGTCAAGGACGCGGGCGTCCACGGCACTCAACTTGTCGCGATGAGGCATCCGCGGCTCGCGCGAGAGGCGGACGTTGCGGGGATCGGCCATGGGATTCGTCCTCTGGTCGGGGCGGAAGGATCAGATCTCGAAAGCGGGGGTGCCGAAGGTGTGGCTGTCAGGCAGCTCGAGCCACAGCCGGTAGAAGCCGGCCGGGACGTCGGGGAACTCGAAGCGGCCGTTCACGTCGGCCGAGCCGTCGTAGGTGCGCTTCTCGCCCTCGACCTCGCGTACCTGCACGGGGCCACTCAACGCCGGTACCAGCCAGCCGTCCAGCCTGGCGCGCCCTTCGTCGTCGGCCGTCGAGACTCGCACGAGGAGCTCGACGTCGTCAGCGCCGAAGCGCAGCGTGTACGACTGGGCCCCGCTGCGGGTGCCGACCAGGTCGCGGAGCCGCTCGACCACGAGCATCAGCTCGAACTCCAGGTCGGCATCGTGCCGCGCGAGTTCGCCCACCACGGTGGCGATCCGATCGACCATGCCGGGCGGCATCGGGTCGAACTTGTCGCACGCACGTCGTACGGCGTCGTACAGCTGGTCGTCGTCCATCACGGTGTCCTCCTCGCGCAGGGCGGACGTAGGCCGCGACGTCTCCCGCCAGGAGACGCAACGGACGTTTGTTGCCACCGGTACGTCGGACGGCCGGACGGGGCTGCAGCAGGTTCGCCGTCGTGGTCGTCGTCAGAGTCGGGGGTATCCGGTTCTACTGGCTCAGGAGCACGCCGTCACGCATCTGATACATCCGACCTCAACGTGATGCACATCCCCTCTCCCGGCGTCCCGTTCCGGGCGTTCTTCCGCCCCCGACCGGCCCCGGTAGCCTCGTCGCCGTGACCCTGACCGTCCGGCCGATCCCCGCCGCCGACCACCTCGCGTTCCTGCGCGAGCAGTCGTGGGCGAGCTTCCTCCAGACCCCGGCCTGGGCCGCGGTGAAGTCCGAGTGGCGTGCCGAGTCGCTGGGTTGGTTCGACAGCGACCGACTCGTCGGCGCCGGCCTGGTGCTCTACCGGCGGCTCCCGCGCCTGCATCGCTACCTCGCCTACCTGCCCGAGGGCCCGGTCATCGACTGGGCCGCCGACGACCTGGCCGCCTGGCTCGCGCCGATGGCCGACCACCTCCGTGGGCAGGGTGCCTTCGGAGTCCGGATGGGGCCGCCGGTCGTGACGCGGCGCTGGACCGCTGCCCAGGTCAAGGAGGGCGTCGCCGACGAGTCCGTACGCCGGCTCGGCGACCTGGCCCCACTCGAGCGATCCGTCGCCGGGGCCCGGGTGGTGCAGCAGCTCGAGTCGCTGGGCTGGCAGCAGCAGGTCGCCGAGGGCGGGTTCGCGGCGGGTCAGCCGCAGTACACGTTCGTGATCCCCCTGACGACGGCCGACGGCGCCCGTCGTACCGAGGACGACGTCCTCGCCGGCATGAACCAGCTGTGGCGGCGCAACATCCGCAAGGCCGACAAGTCCGGCGTCGTGGTCACCCAGGGCACGGCGGAGGACCTCAAGGCCTTCCACGACCTCTACGTCCACACCGCCGAGCGCGACCACTTCACCCCACGACCCCTGTCCTACTTCGAGACGATGTACGACGCGCTGGGCGCGGAGGACCCGGGCCGGATCACCCTCTGGCTGGCCCACCACGAGGGCGACCTCGTCGCCGCCACGATCGCGGTCCGCGTCGGCACCCACGCGTGGTACTCCTACGGCGCCTCGTCCACCGACAAGCGCGACGTCCGGGGCTCCAACGCCGTGCAGTGGGCGATGATCCGCGACGCGATCGCCCAGGACGCCGAGGTCTACGACCTGCGCGGCATCACCGACACTCTCGACGCCGACGACCCCCACGTCGGGCTGATCCAGTTCAAGGTCGGCACCGGCGGCGAGGCCGTCGAGACCGTGGGCGAGTGGGACCTGCCCCTCAACCGGGTGCTCTACAAGGGCTTCGAGCTCTACATGAACCGCCGGTCGCTGATCCCGCGGCGCGGCGCATGAGCCTCACCCTGACCGTCGACGGCGAGCGCTGGCGGCAGCACCTCCGGCAGGTCGCCGACGCCAACCCCGGGCTGGCGCCGGTCGCGAAGGGCAACGGCTACGGCTTCGGCCTGGGCCGCCTGGCCCGCAGGGCCGACTGGCTCGGCGTCGACACCCTCGCGGTCGGCACCTACGACGAGCTGCCCGACGTCGCCCAGCGCTTCTCCGGCGACCTGATGGTCCTGACGCCGTGGCGTCCGACCGGCCAGGTGCCCGCCGGGGACCTTCCGCCCGGCCGGGTCGTCCACACCGTCAGCCGGCTCAGCGACCTCGTGGTCCTGCTCGACCGCGACCCACACGCCCGGATCGTGCTCGAACGGCTGACCTCGATGCGCCGCCACGGCATGTCCGCAGAAGAGCTCCGCGCCGCCGCCAAGCTGCTCGAACGGCGGCGGGCGCGTCTGGAAGGCATCGCGTTCCACCTGCCGCTGGCCGCCGGCGCCCACCTCTCCGAGGTCGTCCACCTCGTCAACGACGTCGTCGCGGCCGGGCTGCCCACGCGCACCCTGTGGGTCAGCCACCTGACGGCCTCCGAGCTCGCCTCGCTCCGCATCTCCTACGCCGACTTCGCCGTGCGCCCGCGGATCGGCACCGACCTCTGGCTCGGAGACCGCGACGCCCTCTCGGTGACCGCGACCGTGCTCGACGTCCACGAGGTCGAGCGCGGCGACGTGTTCGGCTACCGCGGCCGCACGGCCCCCAAGGCGGGCCACATCCTCGTCGTCTCCGGCGGTACGGCGCACGGCGTCGGCCTCGAGGCACCGATCGGCGACCACTCCATGCGGGCTCGGGCCGCCACCCTGGCTCGCGGCGGCCTCGATGCCGTCGGCTTCGTGCGCTCCCCGTTCACCGTCGACGGCAAGCTCCGGCTGTTCGCCGAGCCGCCGCACATGCAGGCGTCGATGCTCTTCCTGCCCCACGGGCCGCTGGTCCCCGCGGTCGGTGACGAGATCCCGGTCCGGGTGCGCCACACGATCACCCGCTTCGACCGGGTCGTCGTCAGCTGACGGAGCCGGGGGTCCGACCGCGGCCGCTGAGCGCGAGCTGGCCGCGGCCACCGAGCTGCCACCACGACAGGTCACCGCGACGCCGAGCCGTGCGCACCACGTCGTACTCCGGCCTGATCACGTCTCGCACCACGATCGCCACCAGGTAGAGCTGCGCCACGACCCGGACGATGATGGCCATCCAGTAGAAGCCGGCGTTGCCACCGCCACCGGGGTCGAGGTAGTGGGCGAGGTACCACCACACCGCGCAGAAGTAGAAGATCTCGCCACCCTGCCAGACCAGCTGGTCGCGCAGACGCGGCCGTGCCATCACCGCCAGCGGCAGCAGCCACAGCGCGTACTGCGGTGAGTAGACCTTGTTGACCAGCAGGAAGCCGACCACGAGCAGGAAGCCGAGCTGGGCGAAACGCGGCGTCTCCGGCGCCAGGGCACCGAGCCACGCGACCCCGAGGCACCAGCAGCTGAAGAGCACCCACGAGACGACGTTGATGGTGTGGACCGCGCTGGTGACGCCTGCCATCTGGTCGACCATCAGCCAGACCGAGCCGAGGTCGGAGCCGCGGTGGGAGTTGAACGTCCAGAAGACGTTCCACTCCTGCCGGCCGGTGAGGAACGCCGGCGCGTTGACCACCACCCACGTGCCGACGCCGCTGAGCGTCGCGACCGCCAGGTCTCGCCACCGCCGTTCGCGGCCCCACACGATGAAGAGCGCGCCGAGCAGGAAGAGCGGGTAGAGCTTCATCGCCGTGCCCAGGCCGAGCATCACCCCGGTCAGGGCCGGGCGGCCGCGCGCATGGGCCCAGAGCGCGCCGGCGACGCAGACCACCGCCAGCAGGTCCCAGTTGATCAGGCCCTCGAACAGCAGGACCGGCGAGGCCGCGAACAACGCGGCGTCCCACGGGCGGCGTCGGTGCACTCCGGAGAGGAACCACGCCGCGAGCAGCGCGCACAGGGCGAACCCGATCGCGGTCACGGCGACGAAGAGCATCGTCTCCTGGCGCACCTGCGGGTCGCGGGACAGCTGGTCCTGTGAGAAGCCGCCGCGGTTGTCGATGTTCGGCGACCCCGACAGCCAGTGCGTGAGGTACGCCGTGCCGAACGCGTAGTAGGCGATCCCGACGGGGTACTCCATCACCTCGTAGCGATCGCGCACCGAGATCGCGTTCGAGTACGGCCAGGCGAGCTCGGCGAAGCCGCGACCGACGTAGAGGTAGGGCAGGTCGGAGTAGCAGAGGTCGGAGTACTGGGCCTGCTGGTTCGTCCACTGGGTGTGGTAGCACGGCGCCTTCTGCACGAACCCGAGCGCGCACACCACGGCCACCATGGCCAGCACGACCCGGACCGGCGTCCACCACGGGTGTCGCCCGGCGTGGTCGCCGACGGGCCCACCGAGGCCGCGGCTCAGAGTCGCGGCGACCGGGTCGTCCTGGGTCGGGTGGACGACCGGTTCGGGGTCGTCACGCCCCGAGTCGGTCATCACCAGGTCTCTTGCCTCGCCAACGGCCGTGCGCTCGCTGGGGGCGTCGGTGTGGGCGTCGGTGTGGGCGTCGGTGTGGGCGTCGGTGTGGGCGTCGCGCTGGACGAGTGACAGTGACCGGGTGGGAAGCACGTCGGGGACGCAGTGGGGGTGGACGACGGTGGGTTCGTCGGGGCGCTCGAGGTCGGCGCGCTCGTCGGGGCACTCGAGGACGGCGCCGACGAGGACGGCCGCGACGTGGCGTGCGTGGCCGGCGGCGGTGTGAACGTCGGGACCGGCGCGTGGTCGGTCTGCTTGGCCGGGACGTTCGCCGGGGGCGGGAAGCTTCTCGATCGGCTGACCGAGGAGGTCGAGCTTCATGATCGCGGCCCAGGTGGCGGTCGGGTAGCCGGCGCCGAAGTAGCCGGCCGCGCCGTTGTACGGCGGCAGCCAGCCGTCGAGCTGGTTGTCGCCGTCACCGCGCACGTACATCACTGCGGTGGACATCTGTGGGGTGAACCCGACGAACCACGACGAGGAGACCTGGTTGAGGTTGTTGGTCGCGGTCCCGGTCTTGCCTGCCGCCGGGCGTCCGAGCGCCTGGGCGTTGGTGCCCGTGCCATGGAGGACGACCTGCTGCATCGCGTAGCTGACGTCGGCGTTGACGTCGGGGGCGATCGCCTGCGTCGTGTGCGGCTTGTACTGGTACTTCACCGTGCCGTCGCTCAGCGTCACCTTGTCGATGACGTGCACGTCGGCCCGCTGCCCGCCGTTGGCGATGGTCGCGTAGGTGTTGGCCATGTTGATGGCGCTGATCCGGGCCTTGCCCAGGGTGATCAGGGCGTCGGGCTCGAGGTCGCGTGTCGAGCTCGGGATGCCCGGGTAGTGGGGGTCCGGCGTGGCCGGCGGGATCCCCATCTTGTTGGCCATGGAGAGGATCTTGTCGGGTCCCTTGTCCATGCTGTCCGACATGTCGACGAACGCGGTGTTGATCGACTGCTCGAGCGCCAGCACCGACGAGACGGCGGCGCCGTAGCTCGTGCCCGGGGAGGGCCCCTCGTTGTGGACCTCGAGGCCGTCGGGGAAGGAGAACGGCGAGTTTCCGTCCCACGTGCTCTTCAGGGAGTAGCCGTCGGTGATGGCCGCCGCGAGCGAGACCGGCTTGAACGTCGAGCCGACCATGCCGCCGGCCTCCGCCCAGTTGATCTGGGAGCGGAGGTAGTTCTGGCCGCCGTAGAAGCCGAGCAGCGCACCGGTGCCGGGCTGGACCGTGGCCGCCGCGACGTGGAGCCTCCTGTCGCTGAGGTCGGGCCGCACCTGCTTGACGCCTTCCTCGGCCGCCCTCATCGCGGTGGGGGTGAGGGTCGTGGTCACCCGCAGCCCACCGCCGTCGATCTGGTCGTCGGTGAAGCCGAGCCGGTGCAGCTCCTGCCGCACGAGCGTGAGCATGTGGCCCTTCTGCCCGCCGTACTGGCTGGAGGCCTTGAACACCGGGAACCGCGGAAGGCGCTTCTCGGCGCGCGCGGCCTGGGCGTCGGGGACCTTGTTCATCGAGGCCATGCCGGCCAGGACGTAGCGGTAGCGGGCGAGGAGTGCCGCCTTGTTGCTCTTGCCGTTCGCGGGGTCGAACTGGGACGGGTTGTTCAGCACGCTGGCCAGGACCGCGCTCTGGCGCAGGCTGAGCTTGTCGGCGTCGACCCCGAAGTACGCCTTGGCGGCGGCTTGGACGCCGTACGCCCCGCGACCGAAGTAGATGGTGTTGAGGTAGCCCGTGAGGATCTCCTGCTTGCTCTGCTGCTTCTGCAGCTTCAGCGACAGGATCGCCTCGTGCACCTTGCGGGAGACCGACCGCTCCTGGGTCAGGTAGAGGATCTTCACGTACTGCTGGGTGATCGTGGAGGCGCCCTGCGTCGCACCGCCGCGGGCGTCGTTGAACGCCGCGCGGACGATGCCCTTGGGGTCGAGGCCGCTGTTGGTCCAGAAGGTGCGGTCCTCGGCGGCGACCACGGCGTCCTTCAGCTGCTGCGGCATGTCGGCGTAGGAGATGATCTGGCGGTTCTGCGTGGCGTACTGCCCGAGCTGGGTCTTGCCGTCGCTGTAGTAGACGAACGAGGTCTGGGTCTGGAAGTCCTTGTTCGGGTTCGGGATCGGGGTGGTCTGGTAGAGGTAGACGAACCCACCGGCCAGCATCAGCGTGCCGACGATGGCCACGATCAGGAACCACTTCAGGGCGCGCCGCAACCGCCGCCTGGTCGTTCCAGGCTTGCGCGGCTTGCGCGTGACGGCGGGGCCTGCGGCCCTGCGCTTGGCACTCACGGGTTACTCCAGATGTGCGTCGGGGGATCGGTGCACACGACAGTGCCCGCTCTGCACCGGGCCACCGTCTGGACGAGGGTACGGGGCCGGACCACACGCAGCGAAAACGAGGGCTTGCGCATTTGATATATCGTTGCGATAGATTGCGGCGATAGAACGTTGCGACACATCGCCACGACATACGACGCGCACCGACCCTCTCGAGAACCAGGACCCACGGCAATGGCACGCAAGGCGGCATCACTGGAGCTGGCCGTGCTCGGCCTGCTCCACGAGTCCCCCTTGCACGGCTACGAGCTCCGCAAACGGCTCAACCTGCTGCTCGGCTGGGGTCGGCTGCTGTCCTACGGATCGCTGTACCCCGCGCTCAAGCGGCTGCTGCGGGCCGGCTGGATCACCGAGGTCACCGCGGAGTCCCCCGGGGTGTCGCGTCGTCAGCGGATCGTCTACCAGATCACCCCGGCCGGTCGGCAGTACTTCGGCCAGGAGATCACCGACAGCGGCCCGGCCGCGTGGGAGGACGACAACTTCAACATGAGGTTCGCGTTCTTCTCCCGCACCGACGCCGACATCCGGCTGCGCATCCTCGAGGGTCGCCGCTCCCGGCTCCAGGAGCGGCTCGACCGCGCCCGGTACCCCGCGGGCGGCGACGACCGCTACCTCAGCGAGCTGCGTCGCCACTCCATCGAGTCCGTCGAGCGCGAGGTCAGGTGGCTCACCGACCTGATCAACGCCGAGCGTTCGAACGACCAACCCGGGCGCGTGGACGACGCGCCCGTCGAGCCCGGCGACGTGGCCGGCCCCGACGGCACCACCCCGGCGAGCGCCATCCCTGCGATCGATGCAGCGGCTGACGCCACCACCACCACCTGAAACACCCCCGCAAGGGAAAAGGAAGGAACAAGCCCCATGGGTTCGGTTCGAGTAGCAATCGTGGGCGTCGGCAACTGCGCGACGTCCCTGATCCAAGGCGTCGAGTACTACAAGGACGCCGACCCCGAGGGCACCGTGCCCGGCCTGATGCACGCGACGTTCGGTGACTACCACGTCTCCGACATCGAGTTCGTCGCGGCGTTCGACGTCGACGCCAAGAAGGTCGGGTTCGACCTCGCCGACGCCACACAGGCGTCGGAGAACAACACCATCCGCATCTGCGACGTACCGCCGACCGGCGTGACCGTCCAGCGCGGCCACACCCTCGACGGCCTCGGCAAGTACTACCGCGAGACCATCGAGGAGTCCGACGCGGAGCCGGTCGACATCGTGCAGGTGCTCAAGGACACGCGGGCCGACGTGCTGATCTCCTACCTCCCGGTGGGCTCCGAGACCGCCGACAAGTTCTACGCCCAGTGCGCGATCGACGCGAAGGTCGCCTTCGTCAACGCGCTCCCCGTGTTCATCGCCTCCGACCCCGAGTGGGCCAAGAAGTTCGAGGACGCCGGCGTCCCGATCGTCGGCGACGACATCAAGAGCCAGGTCGGCGCGACCATCACCCACCGCGTGATGGCCAAGCTGTTCGAGGACCGCGGCGTCGTGCTCGACCGCACCTACCAGCTCAACGTCGGCGGCAACATGGACTTCAAGAACATGCTCGAGCGCGACCGCCTCGAGTCGAAGAAGATCTCCAAGACCCAGTCGGTGACCTCCAACCTGACCGGTCCGCTGGGCGGGAAGTCCCACCTCGACCGCAACGTGCACATCGGCCCGTCCGACTACGTGGCGTGGCTCGACGACCGCAAGTGGGCCTACGTCCGCCTGGAGGGCCGTGCGTTCGGCGACGCCCCGCTGAACCTGGAGTACAAGCTGGAGGTCTGGGACTCCCCGAACTCCGCCGGCATCATCATCGACGCGCTCCGCGCCGCGAAGATCGCCAAGGACCGCGGCCTCGGTGGCCCGATCATCTCGGCGTCGTCGTACCTGATGAAGAGCCCGCCGGTCCAGCTTCCCGACGACGAGGGCCGCCGCCGCGTGGAGGCCTTCATCAAGGGCGAAGAGGACGCCTGAGGCGCCGACGCCTCCACAACCACACCTCCGAGCCCCGGATCCGCCGCGTGCGGATCCGGGGCTCGTGGTTAGTGACAGGTGCACAACTCCACCCCTAGATTGCCTGCCATGAGCGACCCGAATGACCCAGCCAACTCCGAGGGCACGGCGGGGGGGCCCGGCGGTTACGGGTCGGACCCCTACGGCGTCCCGGTCGACACCAGGCCGTACAGGGCGACCGAGGCGATCGGCTACGGCTGGCGGAAGTTCTGGAAGAAGCCCGCCCAGCTGCTGGTCCCGATGATCCTCGTGCTCATCGTCCTGGCCCTCGTGTGGCTGTTCTTCCAGTTCGTCATCGCGGGCGGGTTCTTCGGCAAGACCCAGTGCGGCGCGGCGAACATCAACGGCCAGCCGAACGCTCAGTGCGGTCAAGCCTTCTGGCGGCAGCTCCTCGGCGCCGGCCTGGCGGCCACCCTCTTGTCCCTCTTCGCGCAGGTCCTCCTCGCCGGCATCTACCGCGGCGCCACGCTGATCGCCGACGGCGAGGACTTCAGCACCGGCAAGCTGCTCGAGGGCTACAGCAAGACCCACGTGATCCTCGCCAGCATCTTCATCTCGGTCGCCACCGGCATCGCGACCGTCCTCTGCTTCCTGCCGGGCCTCCTGATCGCGTTCCTCACCTCGTTCACGCTGTTCTTCATCGTCGACCAGCAGCTCGAGGCGGCGGAGGCCATCGCGGAAAGCGTGAAGCTGGTGTGGCACAACTTCGGCAAGGTGCTGCTCTTCGGCATCCTGGCGGCCATCGTGCTTGCCCTCGGCTTCATCGTGCTCATCGTCGGGCTCCTCGTTGCGGTCCCGGTCGTGGTGATCGGCATGGCCTACACCTACCGTCGGCTGCAGGATCTGCCGGTCGTCCGCTGACCTCGCGGCCGGCCTAGCCGCGGGCCGCGAGCGCGAGGGGTAGGACTGCCGTCGCGCCGGCCCCGCGGAGCGCCCGCGCGGCAACCGTCAGGGTCCAGCCCGTCACCACCTGATCGTCGACGAGGAGCACGGGACCGGGCGGGACGTCGCCGTCCAGCCGGAACCGGCGGGAGACCGCGGCGACGCGCTGGGCGGAGTTCACCGCTCCCTGACCCGGTGCCACCGACGGGTCGGCGATCGCCCAACGACCCACGATCGGGCACCGCAGATACCGGCTCAGCCCGTCGGCGAGATCGGCGGTCAGGGACGGGCGGGTCGCCGACTCCACGAGGACGATGCCCTCGACCCGGGGGCGCCAGTCCTGCAGCACCTCGATCACGGCTCGCACGAGTGGGTCGGGAAGCCGGCTGTCGTGCGGCTCTCCCCCGAAGAGCTCACGCAGGGCCTGCCCGTGGCCGAGGTCGGTGAGACGGGCGACGGCTCGCCCGGGCTCGGCGCCCTCGCCGATCCGGCCCCTGAGGTCGAGGCCGAGGTTGGCCAGCGCCGTCGGCCACATGCTCCGCGGCTCGATGACGACGCCGGGCCGCGCCAGCCGCGCCCGCGCCTCGTCGACGGCGTCGCCGGAGACCTCCGTGGACAGCTCGGCCCCGGTACACCGGTCGCACCGACCACAGCGCTCGTTCCCTTCGGTGTCCCCTTCGATGGCAGGGTCGTCGAGCTGGTCGCGCAGGAACCACATCCGGCACCGGTCGGTGTCGAGGTAGTCGAGCATCGCCTGCTGCTCCCGCTTGCGCGCCTCGCTCACGCGCGCGTAGCGCTCGGCGTCGTAGATCCAGGGCTCGCCGGTCGCCTCCCAGCCGCCGCGGACCCGGCGTACGGCGCCGTCGACGTCGAGGACCTTGAGCATCTGCTCGAGACGGGTGCGGCCGAGGTCGACGTAGGTCTCGAGGGTGGCGGTGCTGAGCGGACGGCCCTCGTCGGCCAGCACCCGGAGGGTGTGGCGCACCTGGTCCTCCCTGGGGAAGGCGAGGGAGGCGAAGTAGGCCCAGATGTCGCGGTCCTCGGGTTGTGGCAGCAGGACGACGGACGCGCGGTCGGTGCCGCGCCCGGCCCGGCCGACCTGCTGGTAGTAGGCGACCGGGGACTGTGGCGCCCCCATGTTGACCACGAAGCCGAGAGTGGCGTCGAACCCCATGCCGAGCGCGCTGGTCGCGACCAGCGCCTTCACCTGCCCGGCGGCGAGCTGCTCCTCGAGGGCCAGCCGCTCGGTGGGGTCGGTCTGGCCGGAGTACGCCGCGACGTGGTGTCCGCGGGAGCGCAGGAAGTCGGCGATCTCCTGGGTGGCCGCGACGGTGAGGCAGTAGACGATCCCCGATCCGGGCTGCTCGGCCAGATGGTCGGCCAGCCAGCCGAGGCGCTGCTCGGGCGTCGGCAGGCGTACGACGCCGAGCCGGAGCGACTCGCGGTCGAGCGATCCGCGCAGCACCAGCACCTGGGCACCCAGTCCCTCCACAAGCTGCTCGGCGACATCGGCGCTGACCCGGGCGTTGGCGGTCGCGGTGGTGGCGAGCACCGGGATGCCGGCGGGCAGGTCGGTCAGGAGCGTGCGGATGCGGCGGTAGTCGGGCCGGAAGTCGTGGCCCCAGTCGGAGATGCAGTGGGCCTCGTCGACCACCAGCAGCCCGCAGGTGGCCGCGAGCCGAGGCAGCACCTGGTCGCGGAAGCCCGGGTTGTTGAGCCGCTCGGGGCTCACGAGCAGCACGTCGACCTCGCCGGCGGCGACGGCCTCCTGGATCGGCTCCCACTCCTCCATGTTGGTGGAGTTGATGGTGACGGCGCGGATGCCGGCGCGCTCGGCGGCGACGATCTGGTTGCGCATCAGGGCCAGCAGGGGCGACACGATCACGGTCGGGCCCGCGCCCTCGGCCCTCAGGAGCAGGGTCGCCACGAAGTAGACCGCGGACTTGCCCCAGCCGGTGCGCTGGACCACGAGCGCGCGACGGCGCTCGACGACGAGGGCTTCGATCGCCCTCCACTGGTCGTCGCGCAGGGTGGCGTCGTCGCGCCCGACCAGCGCCCGGAGATGGCGCTCGGCCTCGGCGCGGACGTCGGTCCCGGTGGTGGTCACCCCCACTGTCTAGCAGCGCGCGCCGACCGGTCGCGCGACCCCTCCACAGGGGATCAGTCCCGCTGGGCCCACCAGGCGACCAGCGCGGCCTTCGCCTCGTCGTACGACGACGGACCGTGGTCGAGGCGTACGTCGAGCAGGAAGCGGTAGGCCTCACCCACCTGCGGCCCCGGCCCGATCCCGAGGATCTCCATGATCTGGGTGCCGTCGAGGTCGGGCCGCAGCGAGGCGAGCTCCTCCTCCTGCGACAAGCGTGCGATCCGCGCCTCGAGGTCGTCGTAGCTCCGGCGCAGTCGCTCGGCCTTGCGCTGGTTGCGCGTCGTGCAGTCCGCGCGGGTCAGCACGTGCAGGCGGTCGAGCTGGTCGCCGGCATCGCGGACGTAGCGGCGTACGGCGGAGTCGGTCCACTGCCCGGAGCCGTAGCCGTGGAAGCGAAGGTGCAGCTCGACCAGCGTGGTGACGGCGTCGATGTCGTCGCCGGAGTACTTCAGCGCCTGCATCCGCTTGCGGGTCAGCTTGGCCCCGACCACGTCGTGGTGGTGGAAGGTGACGGTCCCGTCGGGGAGGAAGCGCCGGGTGCGCGGTTTTCCGACGTCGTGCATCAGCGCGGCGAAGCGCGAGACGAAGTCGGGTCCACCGAGCCGCGCCTCGAGGTCGATGGACTGTTCGAGCACGATCAGCGTGTGCTCGTAGACGTCCTTGTGGCGGTGGTGCTCGTCGAGCTCCAGCGCGAGCGCCGGCAGCTCCGGCAGCACCAGCGCCGCCAGGCCGGTGTCGACGAGCAGGCTGAGCCCCCGCCGCGGATAGGTGGCGAGGACCAGCTTGGTCAGCTCGTCACGGACCCGCTCGGCGGAGATGATGCCGATCCGGTCGGCCATCCCGGTCATCGCCGCGACGACCGTGGGGTCGACGGTGAATCCGAGCTGGGCCGCGAAGCGTGCGGCCCGCATCATCCGCAGGGGATCGTCGGAGAACGAGTCCTCGGGGGTGCCCGGCGTACGCAGCAGTCCGTGCGCGAGGTCGATCACCCCGCCGTACGGGTCGACGAACACCCGCGACGGCAGGCGCACCGCCATCGCGTTGACGGTGAAGTCGCGCCGGCGCAGGTCGCCCTCGAGGGAGTCGCCGAAGTCGACGGCGGGTTTGCGCGAGGAGGGGTCGTAGGTCTCCGAGCGGTACGTCGTGATCTCGACCTGGAAGGAGTCCTTGCGGCTGCCGATCGTGCCGAAGGCACGGCCGATGTCCCACGTCGCGTCGGCCCAGCCGGCGAGCAGCCGCTCGATCTCCTCGGGACGCGCCGAGGTGGTCAGGTCGAGGTCGTTGTGCTGTCGCCCGAGCATCGCGTCGCGGACCGGGCCGCCCACCAGCGACAGCTCGTGCCCGGCGGCGGCGAAACGGGTCCCGAGCTCGTCGATCACGGGGGCGATGCGGTCGAGCTCGGCGGCGACGTCGCGCTGGGCGTCGGCCAGCCGGACGCTCCCCGGCGGTCGGCGATCTGCGGCGTCGGACACGGAGCGACAGCCTAGTGGTGCGTGGCCCGCCCGGGTCGCCACAGGACCCGGCACTACAGTCGGGGCGTGTTCCGCCCGTCGTCGCTGTCGCGCGCCCTGGCAGCGTTGGCCGTCGGGGTGCTCATCGCGCTCGGCGCGGCCGCGGGGGTGCCCTCCTCCCCGGCGTACGCCTCGCCTCCCGACCCGACGCAGTCGTTGGTGCTGCACATGCGCTCGATCACGCCCGACTACATCCCGGACCACGGCCCGATCACCATCCGGGGCACGATCACCAACGACTCCGACGAGGAGTGGACCGCGATCAACGTGGAGGGCTTCTTCGGCTCGACGCCGATCACGACCTCCGCCGAGCTCGCGGCCGCGGCGCAGACCCCCGTCGCCGCCGACGTCGGTCACCGGGTCGCCGCGCCGGGCACCTTCGACCACCTCGACTCCCTGCAGCCCGGCCAGGTGGCCCGGTTCACCGTCCGGCTGCCGCGTTCGCTGCTGACGATCTCGACCCCGGGCGTCTACTGGTTCGGCGTCCACGCCCTCGGCGCCACCGCGGAAGGTCGCAGCTCCAGCGCTGCGGGGCGCGACCGCACCTTCCTGCCGTTGGTGCCTGCCACGGTGACCGCCCAAGGGCGGGTCGAGCAGACCTCACTCGTGGTCCCGGTGCGGGCCGGGATCGTCCGCGCTCCGGACGGCACAGTCGAGAACACCGAGGAGTGGCTTCACAGCCTGCGAACGGGCGCGCTGCACGACCTCCTGACCACCGGACAGGCGGCCCGGGGCGGACCCCTGACCTGGGTGGTCGACCCTGCCGTCGTCGACGTCGTACGCAGGCTTGCCGAGGGCAACCCCCCTCGCACCCTTGCCACCCCGACCACCAAGAACCCGGACGGAGGTCCTTCGCCGAGCCCCTCGGCCGCGGCGACGTCGTCCGGCTCGGCGGCCTCGACGAGCGATGCAGCGGCCCCTCCCTCGGCGCTGGCGCGGGCTGCCCATCGCTGGCTGAACCGGCTCCACGGGCTCCTGTCGGTCGGGACCGCCCAGGTGATGGGCCTGCCGTACGGCGACCTCGAGGTCGACACCGCTCTGCTCTACGACCGGCCGCTGCTGCTTGCTGCCATCCGCCGCACCGGCGACACCCTCCCTCCGTGGCGGGTGCCGCTCACGCCGGTCGTGGCACCGCCCAGCGGCCGGATGGCCGGAGTCGCCGTCGGCGACCTGCCCCGGTCGAGCACCGTGCTCCTGGAGGACACCGGCGTCCGCGGCACCGCGCCTGCGGCCGCCACCGTGGACGACCGGCGCGTCGTCATGTCGTCGGCCGGCGCCGCCGAGGGCGGCCCCGGACCCGTCGACCCGCTCAGCTCGCTCGCCCTGCGTCAACGGGTGCTCAGCGAGGCGGCCCTGCGGCTCCTCGCGGACCAGCAGCCGCTCGTGGTGCAGCTCCCGACCAGCCGCGAGCACGGGCTACGCCCGAGCTTCTTCAGCGGGCTCGAGGTGCCTTGGCTGCGCCTGACCACGCTGGACGGGGCGATCGCCGGACCCACCGGGACCATGAGCGCGACCCGGCTCCGTGCGCAGGAGCGGGACGACCCGCAACTCAGCGCCCGCCTCTACGACGAGGCCAACCAGACGATCGCGCACGGCGCGACGCTGCAGTCGGTGCTGGTGGGCAACACCGTGCTGCGGCGCGAGATCTTCGACGAGACCGCCGGCAACACGTCGTACACCGCGGCTCGCGAGCCGTTCGCCGCCCTGGGCAGGGTGCGGGCGACCTCCACCTGGGTGACCGACAACCTCGGCAGCGTGGACCTCGCCGCCCCGCCGACGGTGACGCTCGCCAGCGCCAACGGGCACTTCTCCGCACTGGTCAGCAACGCGCTCGACGTCCCGGTCAGCGTGAAGGTCCGTGCCGTCGCCGACCCGCAGATGAAGATCACCGGTGGCGAGAAGGTGGACCTGCCGCCGCACGGACGGACGTCGGTCCTGCTCAACGCCTCGACCCACACCCTCGGCGTCCACACGGTCACCCTCGAGCTGACCAACCGGGCAGGCACGCCGCTCGGCGCGCAGGACACCTTCCCGATCCGCGCCGAGACGGTCAGCCGCCTGATCTGGGTGATCATCGGTGCCGGCGTCGTCCTGCTCTTCGGCGCCATCGTGGTCCGCCTGACCCGACGCGTGCTGCGGAGCCGCGCGTCGTGACCGCGCCCCCACTGCCCGGGACCCGCCCGTGAGCGACGTCTCGGAGAGCCGCGGGATCCTCGCGTCGTCGGCCGTGATGGCCAGCGGCACGGTCGTGTCGCGGATGAGCGGCTACCTGCGCAACCTGCTGCTCGCGGCGGCGATCGGCAACGAGCTGCACGCCGACCTGTTCAACATCGGCAACACGATCCCCAACATGCTCTACATCCTGCTGGCCGGCGGCGTGGTCAACGCCGTCCTGGTGCCGCAGCTGGTCCGCGCCCAGAAGAACGACCCCGACGGCGGCGCGGCGTACACCAACCGGATCATCACCCTGGCGCTGCTCTTCCTCGGCACGGTCACGGTGCTGCTGGTCATCGCAGCGCCGCTGGTGATGCGGCTCTACCTGAACTCGTCGTACGACGACCCCGGCCTGGCCGCGCAGCGCGACTCCGCGATCGCCTTCGCCCGTCTCTGCCTCCCGCAGGTGTTCTTCTACGGGATGTTCGTCCTGCTCGGTCAGGTGCTCAACGCCCGGGGGCGCTTCGGCCCGATGATGTGGGCGCCGATCGCCAACAACGTGATCGCGATCCTGGTCCTGGTCGCCTACCTGGTGTGGTTCGGCCCGCTGCCCTCGTCCGACCAGTGCGCGGCGTTCACCGGGACGCAGGAGCTCGTCCTCGGCCTCGGTTCGACCCTCGGCATCGTCGTCCAGACGCTGGTCCTGCTGCCCTACCTCAAGGCGGCCGGCGTCCGGTTCCGGGCCCGCTACGACTTCCGCCACACCGGCCTCGCGCACACCCTGCGCCTCGGCGTCTGGACCGTGCTGTTCGTGGTCGTCAACCAGGTCGCCTACACGGTGGTCGTCCGGCTGGCGTCCGGCGGAACCGCGGCGGGCGCGTGCGGGCTGGGTGGCGGCTCCCAGGACTCGACGGGTTACACGGTCTACGCCGCCGCCTTCTTGTTCGTGATGGTGCCGCACGCGATCATCACCGTCTCGCTGGCGACCGCCATCCTCCCGCGCCTCTCCGCCAAGGCCTCCGACGGCGACCTGTCCGGTCTGGCCGCCACCCTCGCGGGCACCGTGCGCATCGCCCTGGCCGTCGTCGTACCGTTCGCCTTCCTGCTGCCGCTCGTGGCGTACGACGCCGCCAAGGTCCTGTTCGGGTACGGCGCCACCGCCACGACGTTCGACCACTACGTGCCGTCGATGATCCTGTTCGGGCCCGGCGTCGTGTTCTTCACCGTGCACTACCTGATGCTGCGGGGGTTCTACGCGCTCGAGCAGAACCGCACGGTCTTCTTCGTACAGTGCGGGATCGCGGCGACCAACGTGGTGGTCGCCGTCGTCCTCGTGTCGCGGGCGACACCGGCGCAGACCTGTCCGGCGCTCGTCGTGGCCTACCTGTCGTCGTACGTCCTCGGGGCGACGGCCTCCTACCTGATCCTCCGGTCCCGCCTCGGTGGGCTCCAGACCCCCGAGCTGGTCCGCTTCGTCGTGCGCCTGCTGATCGCCGCCACGGTCTCGACGGCCGTGGCCTGGGGAGTCGGTCTGGTCCTGCCCGGTTCCGGCGACGACGTCAGCCACCTGTGGGCGGGCATCCGGCTGGTCGTGCTGGGCGGCGTCGACATCGCCGTCTTCCTCCTCCTGGCACGAGCTGATGCGGCTCAGCGAGGTCACCACCGTGGTGGACACGTTGGTTCGTCGGACCCCCGGGGCGAGACACTCCTAGGATTGGGGCGCGGGCAACCGGAAGGGGAGAGGGTGCCTGAGCACACCCGGCCCGGCGACGTGCTCGCCGACCGGTACCGACTGACCGACCTGCTGACCGAGAGCGGGGGCGGCCGGTTCTGGCGTGCCTTCGACTCGGTGCTGCAGCGAGACGTCGCCGTGCACATCATCGCCTGCGACGACGAGCGGGCCCCGCTGCTGCGTGAGGCCGCACGCACCTCGGCGACCGTCCTCGACCGCCGGATGCTCCGCGTGCTCGACATCGACGAGGCCGCCGACCGCTGCTTCGTGGTCAACGAGTGGGGCTCCGGCACCAGCCTCGACATCCTGCTGGCCGACGGCGAACCGCTGTCACCGACCGTCGCCGCCTGGGTCGTGGCCGAGGTGGCCGACTCGGTGGCCCTCGCCCACGAGGCCGGCGTCGCCCACGGTCGCCTGGTGCCCGAGAACGTCCTGATCGACCACGACGGTGCGGTCCGGCTGATCGGCTTCGCCGTCGACGCCGCCCTCCACGGCCTCCCCTCGGGACGTACGTCGACCGACGTCGTGGACCTCGTCGGCCTGCTGTACGCCGCCCTCACCGGCCGGTGGGCGGGCGTCAGCCGCTCGAAGGTGACGGCCGCGCCCTCGCAGCACGGCCATGTGCTCAGGCCACGCCAGGTCAGGGCCGGGATCCCGCGCACCCTCGACGCGCTGTGCGACCACGTGCTCAACCGCGGCGGTGACGTCGACGTCACCGCGGCGATGGTGAGCGACACGCTGCGCGACTTCCTCGGCCCCTCCGCCACCGCGGCGGAGGCCTGGCTGGCTCGGATCGACCACCCGCGTCGGGGCAGGAGACGGTCGTCCTGCCGGCGCTGCCGGACCCGCCGGTCCGCGAACAGGACTTCGCCGACGAGCCGGCCGACGAACCGGACGTGGACCAGGCCACCGCGCTGACCGACGCGAGCGACGCCACCGACGACACCGACGCCACGGCCGTCCAGGTCGCCCGACGAGGAGCCCGCGACCCAGGCGGGCATGCCGATCTTCCACGACGACCGCGACGAGGTGACCTGGCTCCCCCACCACCACGAGCCCTCGCCGCCGCCGCCGCCGTTCGAGCCGCCCCCCGAGCGTCCGCTGTTCGCCCCCGACCCCGCCGACGGTGAGCCCGCCCGGCGCCCCCGCGCGCTCCCGGTCGCGGCCCAGTCGGGGGGCAGCGGTTTCTGGCCCTGGGAGAGCTCCGGGACCGGTGCCGGCACCGGCAGCGGCGTGCTCCCGGCGTTCGTGGACGACGAGGAGGAGGACGACCGCAACCCGCCCGGCACCAGCATGCTCCGGCTCGCGTTGATCGTCGCGGTCTGCCTGCTCGATCCTGATCGGCTCCGTGATCGCCTTCAACCTCGGCCGCGGCCGGTCCCCGCTCGGGGCGGCGTCCGACACCCCGACGCACCCGGGCCACCTCCGGCGCGAGCACCCCCAGCCCCAGCGCCTCCCCGGCAGCGCTGACCGGGGTCACCGCCTCCGACTTCGACCCGCAGGGAAACCCGCCCGAGGAGAACCCCGAGCAGGCGCACCTGGCCGTCGACGGAGACCCGGCCACTGCCTGGTCGACGCAGACCTACACCCAGAACTTCGGCCCGCAAGGGCTGAAGACCGGCGTGGGCCTGGTCCTCGACCTCGGCGCCGACCATGACGTGAGCCAGGTGGACCTCACCACGGTGGGCTCCCCGACCCGGGTCCAGGTCTACGTGACGTCCCAGAAGCCGACGAGCCTCCAGGGCCTCGGGGTCGCCGGTCAGACGACGGTCACCGGCAGCCATGGGGACGTGACCCTGGACCCTGCCCCCACCGGGCGTTACGTCGTGGTGTGGCTGACGCAGCTGCCCGCCACCGCGGGCGGCTTCCGGGGCGAGGTCGCGGAGGTGGTGGTCAAGGGTGACTGACGGCCCGCCGGACGACCGCCCGGACGCCGACCTGCTGGCCGCCCACGTCGCCGGTGACCCCGACGCGTTCGCCACCCTGTTCACCCGTCATCGCGACCGCCTCTGGGCGGTCGCCCTGCGAACGATGGGCAACCCCCACGACGCCGCCGACGGTCTGCAGGACGGCCTGGTGGCGGCGTACCGCCGGGCGGACAGCTTCCGCGGCGACGCGGCTGTCACCACCTGGCTGCACCGGGTCGTGGTCAACGCGTGCCTCGACCGGCTCCGCGCGGCGAAGGTACGCCGTGCGGACGCGCTGCCCGACGACCTCGACGAGCACCGCGCCGGTGGTGCCAGGGGATCGTCGTACACCTCGACCAGCCCGGTCGACGACCCCGAGCAGGCGGCGATCATCGACGACCGGCGTCGCGCGGTCCTCGCCGCGCTCGCCACCCTTCCCGCCGAGCAGCGGGCCGCGCTGGTGCTGGTCGACATGGAGGGCTACCCCGTGGCCGAGGTCGCGGTGATGCTGGACTGTGCCGAGGGGACGGTGAAGTCGCGCTGCTCGCGCGGACGTGAGCGGCTGGCCGGGCTGCTCCGCGATCGGCTGGGCGACCCGACCGGCGACACCTCCGTGAGCGAGGTCACCCGGAACCCCAGCACGGTCCGGCCCGTCCGATCCCCGCGTCCCCCAGCACCACGACCCCCGCCCGCGAAGGAGGTGCGCCGTGACCGACGAGCCAGACGCCCTTCACCCGCAGCCCGACGCCGACGCGGTACGTCGCCTCCTCGCAGACGCACGCCACACCGGACCGATGCCCGACGACGTGGTCGACCGGATGGATGCCGTCCTCGCCGACCTCGCGGGGCAGTCCGGTCGGGCCCGAGGAGCCCGGCGGCGCTCCCACCCCTGCGACCGTCGTCTCCCTCGCCGCCCAGCGTCGTCACCGCGCGGCCGGGATGCTCGTTGCCGCAGCCGCCATCGTGGTGGGTGGCGTCGTCGTCGCCCAGCACCTGCCCGGCTCCAGCAGCCAGTCGAACCCCTCGGCCGCGAGCCGCGCGGAGGACCGCTCGGCTCGAGCAGCGCCGGCGGCCGGCGCGTCCGGCCCGACGCGCCCCAGGCCAACCGCGGGGACCTGACCGCCGGCGCGGCGCAGATCCGGGGCGGGCGGCTCCTGGTGCGGCCGCAGCACTTCACCGCCGACGCGCTTGCGGGCAGACGCGTCCTGGAGAGCAGGACGCCGCCGTCCGCCTACGAGCTCCTGAGCAGGTCCGCGTCGTCCTGTGGCGGCCCGGGCGCCGGCGGCGAGCGGGTCAGGGCGACGTACCAGCGCGCGCCGGCCGTGCTGGTCTTCCACGCTCCGGGGAGCAGCTCGCAGGTCGTCGACCTGTACCTGTGCGGGTCCAGCAGTCCGGTCCGCTCGGCCACGCTCCCCAGCCCGTAGGCCGCCGGGCGCGGCCGGATCACGGCGGGAATCCCGCTCGCCTACGATCTGTTGTAGCCAGTGGTCGAGGAGCCTTGCCGGTGGCCCGACCGAACCGCCGTCCGGCACTCAGGAGCACCCATGTCGCAGTCCCCCGTGAACGAGCAGGTCCGTGATGTCATCATCGTCGGTTCCGGTCCCGCCGGTTACACCGCCGCGGTCTACGCCGCACGCGCCTCCCTCCACCCGCTGGTCCTGGAAGGATCGGTGACCGCCGGTGGTGCCCTGATGAACACCACCGAGGTGGAGAACTTCCCGGGGTTCCGCGACGGCATCATGGGCCCCGCGCTCATGGACGAGATGCGCGCCCAGGCCGAGCGCTTCGGCGCCGAGCTGGTCTCCGACGACGTCGTCGCGGTCGAGCTGTCGGGCGACGTCAAGACGGTCAGCACGGCGACCGAGACCTACTCGGCGCGCACGGTCATCCTGGCGACCGGCTCCGGCTACCGCGAGCTCGGCCTGCCCAACGAGAAGGAGCTCTCCGGCCGCGGCGTCTCGTGGTGCGCCACGTGTGACGGCTTCTTCTTCCGCGAGCAGCACATCGCCGTGGTGGGCGGTGGCGACTCGGCGATCGAGGAGGCCACCTTCTTGACCCGCTTCGGCTCGAAGGTCTCGCTTGATCCACCGCCGCGACGAGCTGCGCGCCTCCAAGATCATGCAGGAGCGGGCGTTCGCCGACCCCAAGCTGGAGATCATCTGGAACGCCGAGGTCGCCTCGATCAACGGCACCGAGCGGCTCGAGTCGCTCACCCTGCGCGACACGACCGACGGGTCCGAGCGCGAGCTGCCGGCCACCGGGCTGTTCATCGCGATCGGCCACGACCCCCGCTCGGAGCTGATCAAGGGCCAGATCGACCTCGACGACGAGGGCTACGTGCTCGTCTCGCACCCGTCGACGTGCACCAACATCCCGGGCGTCTTCGCCTGCGGCGACCTCGTCGACCACCACTACCGGCAGGCGGTCACGGCCGCCGGCACCGGGTGCGCGGCCGCTCTCGACGCCGAGCGCTACGTCGCGGAGCTGGACCACGCGGCCGCCACCGGCGCCGAGGCGCAGTCCGCCGTGGCCGGCTCGGCCGCGAGCGACCACGTCAAGAACGCCGGTCTCTGAGCCGGTTCCCGACCCGGGCGACAGCGCCCAGCGCGCGTCCCGAGACGCGGAACAACTGTCGGCACCATGGTGTTCACTCCAGTGACACCCGATGGTGTCCCGAGACGCACAGCCGCCAAGGCTGCGTACAACAGGAAGGAATCCCCGTGGCGAACCTCGCTGCCGTCACCGATGCCGACTTCGAGGCAACGGTGCTCAAGTCCGACAAGCCGGTCCTGGTCGACTTCTGGGCCGAGTGGTGCGGTCCGTGCCGCCAGGTGGCGCCGATCCTCGACGAGCTCGCGAACGAGCACGGCGACAAGATCACCTTCGTGAAGATGAACGTCGACGAGAACCCCGTCGTCCCGGCGTCCTACCGGGTCAACGGCATCCCGACGATCAACGTCTACCAGGGCGGTGAGGTCGTGAAGTCCATCGTGGGCGCCCGCCCGAAGGCCGTCCTGCTCAAGGAGCTCGACGAGTTCATCTCCGAGTGAGGACGCTCTGGACCGGCGTCGCCGGTCCAGAGCACCGCACGAGCGGCGCAGCGAGCTTGCTCGCAAGCCGGCCTGACAGCAACCCGGTCAGTGCGGCTTGAGCCCCGACCTGCTCGTCGCCCTCGGGTGGTCGGCACGCGTCTTCGGCGCTGGTCTGACCACCCCGAGGAGCCGCTCGAGGGCGGCCTCGACCTCGTCACGCCACGACAGCGCGCTCCGCAGATCCATCCTCATCCGGGGGGTGGTCGCGTGGGCGCGCTGCGTCTTGAACCCGACGCTCGTCAGGAAGTCCACGGGGGTCAGGCACCGCCGTGCGCCGGCGATACCGGGGCCGCGCGTGTCTCCGAACGCCTCCACGGCGTGGATCCCGCCGCGCTCGATCAGGTCGCGGGCCATCCCCTGCACCAACATCCGGCCGAAGCCTCCGCCGCGTGCGGCGGGGTCGACGTACACCGCCGAGAGCAGGACCGCGTCGTTCGAGACCGGTGAGGTCGGGAACGCCCCCGAGCCCGCGAAGTACGCCGGCGGGCCGTAGAGCGCGTAGCCGACCGGTTGGTCGTCGACGAGCACCACGCGGCCGCAGGAGCCCCAGTCGCGCAGGACGGCCGATACCCAGGCCTCCTTCTCCTCCGCCGGCTCCTCGACGCGCTGCCGGCGGACGGGGTCCAGCTCCCAGAACACACAGCTGCGGCAGGGGGCCTCGAGCTCGGCGAGATGGTCCAGCGTCATCCGGACGACCTTGCGTGCCATGGCACCTCCGAGCCTGAGGCGAACGGGCGGTGGCCCGCGGACACCATCGTAGGCGGGCCTCGGCGTCCTGAGAGGATGAGCCGTGCGCCAGATCCGCCAGAGCCAGAAGCTGCAGCACGTGCGCTACGACGTACGCGGACCGATCCTGGTCGAGGCGCAACGGCTGGAGGCCGAGGGCCACCGGATCCTGAAGCTCAACATCGGCAACCCGGCACCGTTCGGCTTCGAGGCGCCCGACGCGATCCTCGCCGACATGATCCACCACCTGCCGGAGGCGCAGGGCTACAGCGACTCCCAAGGCATCTACCCCGCGCGTACCGCGGTCGCGCACTACTACCAGGAGCGTGGGTTGCGGGACGTCCATGTGGACGATGTCTACATCGGCAACGGCGTCTCCGAGCTGATCTCGATGGTGCTCCAGGCGTTCGTCGACGACGGCAACGAGATCCTGGTGCCGGCGCCGGACTATCCACTCTGGACCGGGGCGGTCACCCTGTCCGGCGGTACGCCCGTGCACTATCGCTGCGACGAGACGAACGGCTGGGACCCCGACCTCGCCGACCTCGAGTCCAAGATCACCGAGCGGACGCACGCCCTGGTCATCATCAACCCCAACAACCCCACCGGCGCTGTCTACAGCGAGCAGACGGTGCGCAGCCTGGTCGACATCGCCCGCCGCCACGACCTCGTGGTGATGGCCGACGAGATCTACGAGAAGATCCTCTACGACGACGCGGTCCACCACCACGCCGCGACGTACGCCGGAGACGACGTGCTGTGCCTGACCTTCAGCGGGCTCTCCAAGGCCTACCGCGTCTGCGGCTTCCGCACCGGCTGGGTGATGATCTCCGGTCCCAAGGAGCTCGCCACCGACTTCCTCGAGGGGCTCACCCTGATCGCCAACATGCGGATGTGCGCGAACGTGCCCGCCCAGCACGCGATCCAGACGGCGCTCGGGGGCTACCAGTCGATCGAGGAGCTGATCGCCCCCGGTGGGCGCTTCCACGAGCAGACGATGCTGGCCGACCGGATGCTGAACGAGATCCCGGGGGTGTCCTCGGTGCGGCCCCGAGGGGCTCTGTACTGCTTCCCACGCCTCGACCCCGACGTGTACGCCGTCGCCGACGACGAGTCGTTCGTGATCGACCTCCTCCGCGCGAAGCGGATCCTGGTCACCCACGGAACCGGCTTCAACTGGCCCGACCCCGATCACTTCCGGTTGGTCACGCTGCCCGACGTCGCCGTACTCGAGGAGGCGATCGGCCGGATCGGCGAGTTCCTCGCGACCCGGCGCTGAGGCGCTCCCGAGTGCGGCCGTAGGCTGCCCGCATGCCCGAGGTGCTGTACACCGCCATCATCGCCACGGCGAAGCTCGCCATGCGGGGGCTCGGGCAGCCGATCGACATCACCGGCCTGGAGCACCTGCCCCGCACCGGTCCCGCCCTCCTGGCCGTCAACCACGTCGGCTACGTCGACTTCATCTACGGCGGGGTCGCCCCCGAGCGGATCGGGCGCCGGGTGCGGTTCATGGCCAAGCGCGAGCTGTTCGACCACAAGGTCAGCGGCCCGATCATGCGGGCCTGCCGCCACATCCCGGTCGACCGAGCGGTAGGTGAGGCCTCGCTCGCCGACGCGCTGCGCAACCTCGCCGACGGCGAACTGGTCGGGATCTTCCCCGAGGCCACCATCTCGCGGGCGATGGAGATCAAGGACCTCAAGACCGGCGCCGTGCGGATCGCGTACCAGGCCGGGGTGCCGCTGATCCCGATGGTGCTGTGGGGCACGCAGCGGCTGCTGACCAAGGACCACCCGCGCGACCTCTCGCGCGGGACCGCGATCTCGATCCGGGTCGGGGCGCCGATCCCGGTCACCGGCGAGGACCCGATCGGTGAGACCGCCACCCTCCGGTCGGCGCTCCAGGACCTCCTCGCCGCGTCGATCGCGGCGTACCCGCAGCACCAGGACGGCGCCTGGTGGCTGCCGGCGTCGTACGGCGGTAGCGCCCCGACCCTGGAGCGCGCGGCGGAGCTGGACGCCGTAGAGCGGCGGCAGCGAGCCGAGCGCCGCGCCGCCGAACGTCGATAGCGATCTGTCGCTTTGTCGACTTATCGATGAATCGTCAGATCGGTTTGTCGCTGCGGTTCCGTGGATCCATGATGTCGACGATCCGGCGCAGATCGTCGAGCGACGCGAACTCCACGGTGATCTTGCCCTTGCGCTGACCGAGCTCGACCTTGACCCGCGTCTCCAGGCGATCGGAGAGGCGCTCCGCCAGGTCGTTGAGCCCGGGCGCGGTCGGCTTGCGCCGGCGTACCGGAGGCGCGCCGTGCTCGTGCTCGCCGACGGCCACGATCTCCTCCAGACCGCGCACGCTGATCCCCTCGGAGACCACGCGGCCGGCGAGCCGGTCCTGGCGGTCGGGGTCCTCGACCGCGAGCAGGGACCGGGCGTGTCCGGCCGAGATGACGCCGGCAGCGACGCGCCGCTGCACCGCGGGCGAGAGCTTGAGCAGGCGGATCGTGTTGCTGATCTGAGGGCGGGAACGGCCGATCCTCTCGGCGAGCTCCTCGTGGGTGCAGGAGAAGTCCTCCAGCAGCTGGGAGTACGCCGCGGCCTCCTCCAGCGGGTTGAGCTGGGAGCGGTGCAGGTTCTCCAGCAGGGCGTCGCGCAGCATGTCGGAGTCGTCGGTCTGACGCACGATCGCGGGGATCGCCTCGAGACCCGCCTCCTGGGCGGCCCGCCAGCGACGCTCGCCCATGACCAGCTCGTAGGACTCCGGGCCCGAGCGGCGGACCACGACCGGCTGGAGCAGCCCGACCTCGCGGATCGAGTGGACCAGCTCGGCCATCGCCTCCTCGTCGAAGACCTGGCGCGGCTGGACGTGATTGGGCGCGACCTGGGCGATCGGGAGGTCGGCGAAGTAGGCGCCGGCCGGTGCGGGCGGGGTCGAGTCCTCCTCGCCGGTGGCCGGTGGCTCCACCTCCGCTGCAGCTGGACCGGTCGGGATCAGCGAGCCGAGCCCGCGGCCCAGGCCCCGGCGTCGTTCCGTGCTCATCTCGGTGCTCCCTTCCGGGCGATCTCGCGCGCAGCCTCGAGGTAGGACAGGGCACCCGGCGAGGCCGGGTCGTAGGTCATCACGGTCTGGCCGTACGACGGGGCCTCCGAGACCCGCACGGACCTGGGGATGGTGGTCCGCAGAACCTCGTCCCCGAAGTGGGACCGCACCTCGTGCGCGACGCCGGACGCGAGCCGGGTACGGGCGTCGTACATCGTGACCAGGATCGTGGAGACGACCAGCCCGGGGTTGAGGTGGGCCTTGACCATCTCCACGGTCTCCAGCAGCTGCCCGAGGCCCTCGAGCGCGTAGTACTCGGCCTGGATCGGAATCAGCATCTCCTCGCCCGCCACCAGCGCGTTCAGGGTGAGCAGGCCCAGCGACGGCGGGCAGTCGACGAACACGAAGTCGAGGCGCTCCTCACCGACGACCTCCGCGCTGCCGATCAGCCGATGTCCGGCGAGGGCCTTGCGCAGCCGGTTCTCCCGGGCCACGACGCTGACCAGCTCGATCTCCGCCCCGGCCAGGTCGATGGTGGCGGGCACGACCAGCAATCCGGGCAGGTCGGGCGCCTCGGTCATCAGGTCGTGCAACGGGTCGCCGTCGACCAGGGCGTCGTACGTCGAGGGGATGCCCCGCTGGTGCTCGACCCCGAGCGCGGTCGAGGCGTTGCCCTGCGGGTCCAGATCGAGCACGAGCACCCGCTGGCCGAGCTGGGCCAGAGCAGCGGCCACGTTGACCGTGGTCGTGGTCTTCCCGACGCCGCCCTTCTGGTTCGCGACCACGATCACGCGGGTTGCCCCGGGGCGTGGCATCGGCGGGCGGCGCGCGGCCTCCTGGCGGGCGAGCACCGTGTCCTCCGCCATCCGCGCCAGGGGTGTGCTGTCGTCGTCGAGCAGTTGTCCGACCGCCGCGAAGTCGGCCGCGGTGCGCACCGGCGGTCGCGCTTCGACGGATTCCGGCGATGTTTCACGTGAAACCGAGGTAGTCCCCTCGGCCACCGGACTAGTCATCACAGATTGTGGATAACTAGTGGCTTTCTGTGGACTTTTACGCTCAGAGGGCCACCCCAGACCGGTGGAAAACGTCGGAAGGCGATCCATCGCCTCGTCCGCAACCGGCCAACCTAGACCATCCTCGGCCCGTCCCTCCGGGTGCGCTGCCGTCGACACGGCCGGGTCCTGGTTCACCTGCGTCCCCTTCGCCTACGACGAGTCGTACCGATCGTCGGCCAACCTATCGCCGGGCCCGGACCCGCGACCACCCGGACCACCGTCGTCGGTGAACACCCGGGCACCTCGCACACCACCACCGAGGCCTCCGCGTGCCAGCGTGCGAGCTCCACGCCGGCCTCCGAGATCTCGGTCGCGGCCGAGGAGCCCTTCATCGCCAGGACCATCCCGCCCGGTGCCACCAGCGGCAGGCTCCAGGTGAGCAGTCGCGGCAACGGCGCCAGGGCCCGAGACGTGACCACGTCGAAGCTCTGCCGACCGGCCGACTGCTCGGCGCGCCCGCGCACCACCGTCACCCGGTCCGCCCCCAGCACCGCACAGGCCTCCACGAGGAAGTCGACCCGGCGCGCCATCGGCTCGATCAGCGTCACGTCGAGGTCGGGGCGTGCCAGGGCGAGTACCAGTCCGGGCAGCCCGGCGCCGGATCCCAGGTCCGCGACTCGGGCACCCTCGGGGATCAGCGGCGCCAGCAGCCCGCAGTTCACCAGATGCCGGTCCCACAGCCGCGGGACCTCTCGAGGACCGATCAGTCCCCGGAGCACGCCCTCGGTCGCGAGCAGGGCGGCGTACTGCTCGAGCAAGGGAAGCCGGGCCGGTGCGAAGACCTGGCTGACGATGGCGGGGTCGGGAGGCGGCGGTGTTTCACGTGAAACATCGACCATCAGGTGGGCAGGACCACCACGTAGCGACGGGGCTCGACACCCTCCGACTCCGAGGTCAGGCCGGCGGCGGCGACGGCGTCGTGCACGACCTTGCGCTCGAAGGGCGTCATCGCCTTCAGCGCCACCCGCTCACCCGTCTCCTTGACCTGGGCCGCGGTGACCGCGGCCAGCTCCTCGAGTTGCCGGCGTACCTCCGCGCGGTGACCCGAGATGTCGAGCATGAGCCGCGATCGGTCGCCGGTCTCGCGGTAGACAGCCAGGCGAGTCAGCTCCTGCAGCGCCTCGAGCACCTCACCTCGCTCGCCGACCAGCTGGGCCAGGTCCGCGCCCACGATGGAGACGAGGGCGCGCTCGCCCTCGACGTCCATGTCGAGGTCACCGTCGAGGTCGGCGATGTCGAGGAGCTCCTCGAGGTAGTCGGCGGCGATGTCGCCCTCGTTCTCCAGGCGATCCTGCAGCGACGACGCGCTGGTCTCGCCGACCTCGCCGACCTCGCCGACCTCGCCGTCGGCAGCGTCGCTCTCGGCAGAGTCGTCGACCTCGACCAGCGGCGTCGAGTCGGCCTCGACGCTCTCCTCCACCTCGGCGGCCGGCGTGGTCGAGTCCTGCACCTCGGTGACCTCGCTCTCGGTGGCCTCGGTACCGGTCATCTCCCCGGTGTCGCTCATGTCTGCTTCCCCTCTTCGGTGTCATCGGACTTCCCGGAGTCGGACTTCGGCGGGCGGTTGGCCGCCTTCCGTCGCTGCTCACGGGTCTGCTTCTTGGGCTGCTCGCGCTGCCGCTGGACGGGCTGCTGCGACGCCTCGAGGAGCGCTTCTTCCTCGTGGACCTCGGCGATCCGGCCCTTGGCCTTGTCGCGGGCGAGCTTCGCGTCGAACGCGGGGGTGCCGGGTGCGGGGTTGCGGCGGATCACGTAGAACTGCTGCCCCATGGTCCACAGGTTGGTGGTCGTCCAGTAGACGAGGACGCCGATCGGGAAGGCGACACCGCCGGCGGCGAACGCCACCGGGAGCACGTAGAGCAGCATCTTCTGCTGCTGGGCGTACGGGCCGCTCATGGCGTCGGCCGGCATGTTCTTGCTCATCAGCTGGCGCTGGGTGGTGAACGTGGTCGCGGTCATCGCGACGACGAGGATCGCGGCCACGATCTGGACGCTCACCAGGCCCTGGTTGTGGATGAACGTCGCGGAGATCGGGATGGTGCCGAAGAGCTTGGCATTGGCGAGGCTCTCGGCCTGCGCCGTGGTCATGAAGCCGTTCGCGGTGTGGTTCTTCTGTGCCTGGTCGAGCAGCCGGAAGAGGGCGATGAAGATGGGGGACTGCACCAGAAGCGGCAGACAGGCCGAGAACGGGTTGGTGCCGGTCTCCTTGTAGAGGTTCATCGTCTCCTGGGCGAGACGCTCCCGGTCGTGGCCGTACTTCTTCTGCAGCTCCTTCACCCTGGGCTGGATGAGCTGCATGTTGCGGCTGGACTTGATCTGCTTGACGAAGAGCGGGATCAGGGCCGCGCGCACGACCAGGGTCAGGCCCACGATCGACAGCACCCAGGCCGCACCGCCGTCGGGGTTCAGGAAGAGGCTGAACAGCCAGTGCCAGGCCAGCAGCACCCCTGAGACGGCGTAGTACAGCGGGGTCAGGATCAGGTGACCGATGGTGCCGAGGAAGTGCACGGGGTTCAGGCTCCTTGGGTGGGAGTGGTGCGGACGCGGGGAGGCACGGGGTCGTAACCGCCCGGCGCCCAGGGGTGGCACCGCAGCAGGCGGCGCAGAGCCATCCAGCTCCCGCGCACCGAGCCGTACTCCGTCACCGCCTCGAGGGCGTAGGCCGAGCAGGACGGGTGGTAGCGGCAGACCTGGCCGTACAGGGGGCTGATCAGGAGCCGGTACAGCTTCAACAGACCGATCAGGAGGTAGCGCACGTCAGCTCACCGTCCTCTGCCTGTGACCGAGGCTCCGCTGCAGACAACGGTCGAGCTCGGCACCGAGTTCCGGGTACGACGCACGCGCGGCCGCCGGCAGAGCCCGGACGACGACCTCGCAGCCGGTCGGCAGGACCTCGACGCGATCTCGGCACAGGTGGCGCAACTGTCGCTGGACACGATGGCGGATGACGGCGTTGCCGACGGCCCGACCCACGACGAACCCCACCCGAACGGGATCCGTCCCCTCGTGACGCAGGACGTGCACGACCAGGAGGTCGCCACCACTTCGGCGACTCGTGCGGACCACCCGCCGGATGTCACCACCGTGGGTCAGCCGATGCGGTTCGGGGAGCATGGACGCGGGTCACGACGGGGGTCGAGCCGCGCGGGCTCAGACCGCCAGGCTCTTGCGGCCCTTGCGGCGGCGCTGCGACAAGATCGCGCGCCCGGCGCGGGTGCGCATGCGCAGCCGGAAGCCGTGCACCTTGTGGCGCCGGCGGTTGTTCGGCTGGTACGTACGCTTGCTCACGAGGTCTCTCCGATGGTGGTCAGGGGCGGTCACGCCGGTGGCGGCCAGATCGCCCGTTGGCGACAGACAGCGCTGGCTGAATCCTGGTCGATGCGACTGGGGCTTCGGCCGGCACCGCCCACCCACGCGCCGGTGGAACGACCCCGGGAACCAACCCGGGCGGAGCGTGGACATGCGGCACCCGTCGACACCGGGTGACCGATGAACGGTACGCGTGGCGTCTCCGCGGCGTCAAATCGGGCGCGCGCCCGCCGGGACACCCCACCACGGTGGAAACAGACCGTTCCGCAACCCCCACGGCGATCGGTCTCCGAGGCCTCCCCTAGCCTGTGGATAGCGTCTTGCTCGGGGCCCTCGGCCGGGGTTATGTTCGACCCTCGTCGAGTTTCCCCCGTTCGGGTCGGACCAGGGCTCCACGGCCGCTGCACCAGGTGGCCGGAGGAGGCATCCATGGCCTCTGACCTGCGGTGATCCGGTTTCCGCCGGTCAACCGTGAGCGTCTCGGCGGGCCGTTTCCACAAGGAGGCGGTCACGTTCACAAGGTGTGGACAAACCTGTGGAACACGCAGCGCATCGGGTCGTCGTGCCCGGGCGACGGAGACCACGGAACAGCAATGAGGAGAACGGGACAAACCTGTGGACAACGACCTGGATCTGGCGACCGCCTGGCAGCACGTGGTGGAGGACCTGCAGCCCAACCAGCAGGCGTGGGTCCAGGCCAGTGAACCGGTCACGCTCCACGGCAACACCGCGATCATCGCCGTCGCCGACGACTTCACCCGGACCCAGCTCGAGGGCCGGCTGCGGGGCCAGCTCGAGGATGCGCTGACCGCGATCTACGGTCACGAGATCCGGCTCGCGGTCACGGTCAACGCCCAGCTCGGCGAGAGCGCCCACCGCCCCCAACCGGCCGAGTCGATCAGTCCATCTATCGATATGTCGACAGATGGACATGTCGCTTCCATGGCCGTCGCGCCACCGGAGCCCTCGCGGGCCACCGGGGAGACCCGCCTCAACCCGAAGTACGCCTTCGAGACGTTCGTGATCGGCTCGTCCAACCGCTTCCCCCATGCCGCGGCAGTCGCAGTGGCCGAGGCGCCGGGCAAGGCGTACAACCCGCTGCTCGTCTACGGCGACTCCGGCCTGGGCAAGACCCACCTGCTCCACGCCATCGGCCACTACGTCCGCAGCCTCTACAACGGGGCGAAGGTCCGCTACGTGTCCAGCGAGGAGTTCACCAACGAGTTCATCAACGCGATCCGCGACGACCGGCAGGACCGGTTCAAGCGGCGGTACCGCGACGTCGACGTGCTCCTGATCGACGACATCCAGTTCCTGGAGGGCAAGACCCAGACCCAGGAGGAGTTCTTCCACACCTTCAACACCCTCCACAACGCCAACAAGCAGATCGTGCTGACCTCCGACCGGGCGCCCAAGCGCCTCGAGGCGCTCGAGGACCGGCTGCGGAACCGCTTCGAGTGGGGCCTGATCACCGACGTCCAGCCGCCCGACCTCGAGACCCGGATCGCGATCCTCCGCAAGAAGGCCGCCATGGATCGCCTCAGTGCCCCGGCCGACGTGCTCGAGTTCATCGCCAGCAAGATCCAGACCAACATCCGCGAGCTCGAGGGCGCCCTCATCCGGGTCACCGCGTTCGCGAACCTCAACCGCCAGGAGGTCGACATGACCCTGGCCGAGATCGTGCTCAAGGACCTGATTCCCGAGGGCGGCGAGCCCGAGATCACCGCGGCCCTCATCATCGCCCAGACCGCGGCGTACTTCGGGCTCTCCATCGACGAGCTCACCGGCCCGAGCCGTGGCCGGCACCTGGTGATGGCGCGACAGATCGCGATGTACCTGTGCCGCGAGCTGACCGATCTCTCCCTGCCCAAGATCGGTGCCCAGTTCGGCAACCGCGACCACACGACCGTCATGTACGCCGACCGCAAGATCAACCAGCTCCTCGCCGAGCGCCGGGCGGTGTTCAACCAGGTGAGCGAGCTGACCAACCGGGTCAAGATGCAGGCGCGGCAGAGCTAGCGAGTTACACGCGTGCAAGATGTGTACGCCGTGTGGGCCCGGGCGGCGCGTCGTCCACAGCGGCTGTGCACCGCCGGGCACGAACCTCCGATCGACCGGGTCGAGCCCACAGAGCCCGTGTGATCCACACAGGCTCATCCACACCCGCTGTGCACAGCAAAAGGCCTCCTGACCTGCACGAACAGTGGTTCTCCACAGTTTCCACCCCTGCTATGACTACTACGGACCTACCCATGGATCCGGATCGCTCGAAGCCCCTGCGCACCGACCCACCTGGGGATGACCGGCGGACAAATCGGGTGGCCCTCCCGCGTGGGGGACCCGCGTGGCAGGATGCTCACTCCAGAATCCCTCCCGTGCGGCACCTGACCTCGGGGCCGCCCTCCCGTCCTACGAAGGAACCGTGAAGTGAAGTTTCGCGTCGACCGCGACGTACTCGCGGATGCCGTCGCCTGGGCGGCCCGCAGCCTTCCCGTCCGTCCCAGCGTCCCGGTCCTGTCCGGTCTCCTGATCGAGGCGAGCGACGACGGTCTGGTGCTCTCGACCTTCGACTACGAGACCTCCGCGCGGGCCACCCTCAGCGCCGAGGTCTCCGACGAGGGCAAGGCGCTGGTCAGCGGCCGCCTGCTGTCCGACATCTGTCGCAGCCTGCCGGCCAAGCCGGTCGAGATGACGCTCGACGGCACGCGAGTCAGCCTCACCTGCGGCTCCGCGCGCTTCAGCCTGCAGACGATGCCGGTCGAGGACTACCCCGCGCTGCCCGACATGCCGGCCGCGACCGGCACCGTCTCCAGCGACGTCTTCGCCCACGCCGTCGCCCAGGCCGTCACGGCCGCTGGTCGCGACGACATGCTGCCGGTGCTCACCGGCGTCCGCATCGAGATCACGGGCTCGTCGATCTCGATGCTGGCCACCGACCGCTTCCGGCTCTCCCACCGCGAGCTCGAGTGGTCACCCAACAGCCCCGACGAGTCGGTCGCCGCGCTCGTTCCGGCCCGCGTCCTCGGCGACACGGCACGGTCGCTGAGCGCAGGCAGCGAGGTCACCATCGCGCTGGCCTCGGGCGGGAGCGGCGAGGGGATCATCGGTTTCGAGGGATCGGGCCCCGGCGGCACCCGTCGTACGACGACCCGGCTGCTCGACGGCGAGTTCCCCAAGGTGCGCAGCCTGTTCCCCAGCGAGCACCAGACCACCGCGACCGTCGACAAGGCCTCGCTCATCGAGTCGCTCAAGCGCGTCGCGCTGGTGGCCGAACGCAACACCGCGGTCCAGCTGGCGTTCAGCGACGGCACCCTGACCCTCGACGCCGGGTCCGGCGACGAGGCCCAGGCCAGCGAGTCGATCGAGGCGACCATCGACGGCGACGACATCACCACCGGCTTCAACCCGCAGTACCTCCTCGACGGACTCCAGGTCATCGACGAGGCCGTGGTCGAGCTGGCGTTCACGGTGAGCACCAAGCCGGTTGTCATCAGTGGTTCGATGGGAGAAGGTGGCCCAGGTAGTGAAGGAGCGGCCTCGGCGGGCGCCGGTGACACCGGGTTCCGCTATCTCCTGATGCCGCGCCGCCTGCTCTCCTGACCCACCTCGCGAGGAGCACCGCCATGGAACTGGGACTCATCGGCCTCGGCAAGATGGGCGGCAACATGCGTACCCGGTTGCGCAACGCCGGGCACACGGTGGTCGGCTACGACCGCAACCCCGACGTCTCGGACGTCGGCAGCCTCGCCGAGATGGTCGAGCAGCTCCCCAGTCCCAAGGTGGTCTGGGTGATGGTGCCGGCCGGCGACCCGACCCGCGACACGGTCAAGGAGCTCGGCGAGCTGCTCGGCGAGGGCGACCTCGTGGTCGACGGGGGCAACTCCAAGTGGACCGACGACCAGATCAACGCCGATCTGCTGTCCCGCAAGGGCGTCGGCTTCGTCGACTGCGGTGTCTCCGGCGGGGTCTGGGGCCTGCAGAACGGCTATGCCCTGATGTGCGGCGGCTCCGACGCCGACGTCGCGAAGGTCCAGCCCGCGTTCGACGCGCTCAAGCCCGAGGGTGACTCCGGGTTCGTGCACGCCGGCCAGCAGCCCGGCGCCGGCCACTTCGCCAAGATGGTCCACAACGGCATCGAGTACGCCATCATGCAGGCCTACGCCGAGGGCTGGGAGCTGCTGGAGAAGGTCGACCTGGTCGACAACGTCACCGAGGTGTTCGACTCCTGGCGCCAGGGCACGGTCATCCGCTCCTGGCTGCTCGACCTGCTGGTCGCGGCGCTCAAGGACGACACCCACCTGGACAAGATCGCCGGTTTCGCCGCCGACTCCGGCGAGGGCCGCTGGACCGTCGAGGCCGGCATCGACAACGGCGTCGCGATGCCCGCGATCGCCGCGTCCTTGTTCGCCCGCTTCGTCTCCCAGCAGGACGAGAGCCCGGCGATGAAGGCGATCGCTGCGATGCGCAACCAGTTCGGCGGCCACGCGGTGAAGACCGAGGCGCCTCCGGGCGGCGACGCCTCGCCGTCGAGCTGAGCGGCGGGGTGGGAGACGGCGTCGAGGAGGGGGCGGGGTGTACGTCGCTCACCTGACGCTGGTCGACTTCCGGTCCTACGCCGCGGCCGAGGTCGCGCTCGAGCCCGGTGCCACGGCGTTCATCGGGCGTAACGGCCAGGGCAAGACCAACCTGGTCGAGGCCATCGACTACCTCTCGCGGCTCGGCTCCCACCGGGTCGCCTCCGACGCGCCGCTCGTGCGAGCCGGCGCCGACCGTGCGCTCGTGCGAGCCGTCGGTGGTTCGTGACGGCCGCCAGGCGATGCTCGAGATCGAGATCAACCCCGGCAAGGCGAACCGGGCCCGGGTCAACCGCGCCGACCTGCCGCGGGCCCGCGAGCTGGTCGGGCTGGTCCGCACCGTGATCTTCGCCCCCGACGACCTGGCCCTGGTCAAGGGCGACCCCGCCGGCCGGCGGGCCTTCCTCGACGACCTGCTGGTGATGCGCGCACCGCGACTGGCCGGCGTACGCGCCGACTACGAGCGGATCCTCAAGCAGCGCAACTCCCTGCTGAAGACGGCCGGTGCCGCACGCAGAGGGTCCACCTCGCAGGAGTCCGCGCTCTCGACCCTCGGGGTGTGGGACTCCCACCTCGCGCGCACCGGGGCCGAGCTGCTGGCCGAGCGGCTACGGCTGGTCGCCGAGCTGCGCCCCTACGTCGGCCACGCCTATGCGACGGTCGCGCGCGGGGCGAGCAGCGACGACGCGGGACTCGACTACCAGCCGAGCCTCGAGATCGGCGACCTGACCGAGCGCGACGACCTGGCCGAGCGGCTGCTGGCCGAGCTCGAGGTACGCCGCAACGACGAGCTCGACCGCGGCGTCTCGCTCGTCGGGCCACACCGCGACGAGCTCCAGCTCTCCTCTGGGCAACGGCGAGCAGCGGCTGCCGGTGCGCGGCTACGCGTCGCACGGCGAGTCCTGGTCGTTCGCGCTCGCCCTCCGGCTCGCGTCGTACGACCTGGTGCGCGCCGACGGTGACGACCCGATCCTGATCCTCGACGACGTGTTCGCCGAGCTCGACTCCGAGCGGCGCGCCCAGCTCGCCGAGCTGGTCGCCGGCGCCGAGCAGGTGCTCGTCACCGCGGCGGTCGCGGCCGACGTACCCGAGAAGCTCGCCGGGGTGCGCTACCAGGTGGTCGGCGGGGAGGTGCTCCGTGACGACTGAGCCCGGAGCACCCCGGAGCCGGACGAGCCGCACGCCGACGACGGGCTCGACCTGGCCCGCACCCTCGCCCGCGCGACCGCGCGCTCGACGCCCGGGCGCAAGAAGGCCGTACGCCGTACCGACCGGACGCCGCGCACGGGCCGGGTCTCGGGAGCCCATCCCGACGACCGCGACCCCCAGACCCTCGACGCCGCCCTGACCCGGATCGTCGACGACCACGGCTGGCAGGTCGACCTCAAGGTCGCCTCGATGTTCGCCCGCTGGGCCGACCTGGTCGGTGACGAGATCGGTGCTCACAGCCGGGCCGAGTCCTTCGCCGACGGCAAGCTCGTGGTCCGCACCGACTCGACCACGTGGGCGACCGAGCTGCGCTTCCTCGCGCCCTCCGTCGTACGCCGTCTCAACGAGGATCTCGGGCACGGCACCGTCGTGGTGATCGAGGTGCTCGGCCCCCACGCACCCTCCTGGAAGCACGGTCCGCGTAGCGTGCGTGACGGCCGCGGACCGCGCGACACCTACGGCTGACCGCGATGCCGGAGTCGCGCCGGAGTCCCGTCGGCCCCGCGGTCCATAGCGCGCGCACTGCCGATCTGACGGCCGTCGCGGACGTATGGGGACCTATCCGCACCCCCGTGAGGGCCTCCGATCCGCCCTCTCGGGCCGTCTGGGGCCGGATTTCGTCCACGGATGCCCCCCGCCGCGGGGTGGAGACGTGGAGAGCGGCCCGGAAACGGCTATCATGGAGATCGAGGCCGCGCGCTCGTCCGCCCGCGGCCCGTTCCATGCCAGACCCCGGTCGCGAGCGGCTCTCCGGCCGCCCCGATCCCGACGAAGAGGTGCGCGTGAGCGACGAGACTCCCCAGCCGTCCGATCCCGAGTCCGTCCCCGCAGCAGCGTTGCCACGAGCCGCCCAACGGCGTCGAGTACGACGCGTCCGCGATCCAGGTGCTCGAGGGCCTCGAGGCGGTCCGCAAGCGTCCCGGCATGTACATCGGCTCGACCGGCGAGCGCGGGCTGCACCACCTGATCTGGGAGATCGTCAACAACGCCGTCGACGAGTCCCTGGCCGGCTACTGCGACCGCGTCGTGGTCACGCTCCTGGCCGACGGCGGCGTCCGCGTCGAGGACAACGGCCGCGGCATCCCGACCGACACCGCGCCGGGCCAGGAGCTGCCGGCCGTCACCACCGTCCTCACCGTGCTCCACGCCGGCGGCAAGTTCGGCGGCGGCGGCTACAAGGTGTCCGGCGGTCTCCACGGCGTGGGCGTCAGCGTGGTCAACGCGCTGTCGAGCCACCTGATCGTGGACGTGAAGAACCGCGGGCACCTCTGGCGCCAGACCTTCAGCGTCGGCGTCCCCGACGGCGAGCTCCAGGACGTCCGCGAGCTGGAGCCGGGCGAGCGCACCGGCACCACCGTCACCTACTGGGCGTCGACCGACGTCTTCGAGACCACGACGTACTCCCTCGAGACGATCACCGCCCGGATGCGCGAGTACGCGTTCCTCAACAAGGGTCTCGAGATCGTGGTCCGCGACGAGCGGCCCGTGGCAGCCGAGGTCCTCGAGGCGGTCAAGGACGAGACCGTCGCCGCAGAGATCGACGGCGCCGGTCAGGACGCGATCCACGAGGGGGTGGCCGGCGGCATCGAGCAGACGTTCCGCTACGACCGCGGTCTCGTCGACTTCGTGGAGTACCTCAACAAGCGCAAGCCGCTGGCCAACCCGACCGTGATCGCGTTCGAGGCCGAGCAGAGCGCCGGCGCCCAGGGCAGCACCCAGGACCTCAGCCTCGAGGTCGCCATGCAGTGGAACGTCTCGTTCACCGAGTCGGTGCACACCTTCGCCAACACCATCAACACCCCCGAGGGCGGCACCCACGAGGAAGGGTTCCGGTCGGCGCTCACCTCGCTGGTCAACCGCTGGGGCGAGGAGTGGGGCCTGATCAAGAAGCCGGAGGACCGCGTCTCGGGCGACGACGTCCGTGAGGGCCTCACCGCGATCATCTCGATCAAGCTCACCGACGCGCAGTTCGAGGGCCAGACCAAGGCCAAGCTCGGCAACACCGAGGCCAAGGGCTTCGTCCAGCGCGTGGTCAACGACCAGCTCGGCGCGTGGCTCGAGCAGAACCCCGCCGAGGGCCGCGACATCGTCCGCAAGGCCCAGGCCGCCGCCAGCGCCCGGATCGCGGCCCGCAAGGCGCGCGACCTGGCTCGCGGTCGCAAGGGTCTGCTCGGCGGCGGCGGCCTGCCCGGCAAGCTGTCGGACTGCCAGTCGACCAACCCCGAGGAGTGCGAGGTCTTCATCGTCGAGGGCGACTCGGCCGGCGGGTCGGCCCGACAGGGCCGCGACCCGAGGGTCCAGGCGATCCTGCCGATCCGCGGCAAGATCCTCAACGTCGAGAAGGCCCGCATCGACAAGGTGCTCGCCAACACCGAGGTCCAGTCGATCATCTCCGCGCTCGGCACCGGGATCCACGAGGAGTTCAACCTCGAGAAGCTGCGCTACCACAAGATCGTGCTGATGGCCGACGCCGACGTCGACGGCCACCACATCAACACGCTGCTGCTGACGCTGCTGTTCCGCTTCATGAAGCCGCTCATCGAGCACGGCTACGTCTACATGGCGCAGCCCCCGCTCTACCGGGTGCGCTGGAACAAGCCGGCCGAGCACGAGTTCGTCTACTCCGACTCCGAGCGCGACGCCCTGATGCGCGACGGGCTCGAGTCCGGCAAGAAGCTGCCCAAGGAGAACCCCGTCCAGCGCTACAAGGGGCTCGGTGAGATGAACGCCGAGGAGCTGTGGGAGACCACGATGAACCCCGACCAGCGGCTGATGCTCCAGGTGACCCTCGAGGACGCCGCCCACGCCGACGAGATCTTCTCGGTCCTGATGGGCGAGGACGTCGAGCAGCGCCGTTCCTTCATCCAGCGCAACGCCAAGGACGTCCGATTCCTCGATATCTAGAAGTCTTGCAAGATTCCTAGATTCGGATAGATGTGACGAGAGAGAACCAGACACGTGACTGACACCCCCACCGGCGGCGGCGCCACCACTCCCCCCGAGGGCCCGGGCCCGGGCGGACGCATCGAGCCGATCGAGCTGCAGACCTCGATGCAGCGGTCCTACATCGACTACGCGATGGCGGTCATCGTGGGTCGGGCCCTGCCCGACGTACGCGACGGGCTCAAGCCCGTCCACCGGCGGGTGCTCTACGCGATGTACGACGGTGGCTACCGGCCCGACCGCGGCTTCTCCAAGTGCTCGCGCGTCGTCGGCGACGTGATGGGCCAGTACCACCCCCACGGCGACACGGCCATCTACGACACCCTGGTCCGCCTGGCGCAGCCCTGGGTGATGCGGGCTCCCCTCATCCACGGCCAGGGCAACTTCGGCTCACCGGGCAACGACTCCGCGGCTGCGATGCGCTACACCGAGTGCCGGATGGCGCCCGCTCGCCCTGGAGATGGTCCGCGACATCCACGAGGAGACCGTCGACTTCCAGCCCAACTACGACGGTCGCTCGCAGGAGCCGGTCGTCCTGCCGGCGCGCTACCCCAACCTGCTGGTCAACGGGTCCGCCGGCATCGCGGTCGGCATGGCCACCAACATCCCGCCCCACAACCTGCGCGAGGTCGCCGAGGGCGCCCGTTGGGCGCTCGAGCACCCCGACGCCACCCGCGAGGAGCTCCAGGACGCGCTGGTCGAGCGGATCAAGGGCCCCGACTTCCCCAACGGCGCGCTGATCGTCGGCCGCGAGGGCATCGAGCAGGCCTACCGCACCGGCCGCGGCTCGGTGACGCAGCGCGCGGTCATCGAGATCGACGAGGACGCCAAGGGCCGCACCTGCCTGTCGATCACCGAGCTGCCCTACATGGTCAACCCCGACAACCTCGCGCTGAAGATCGCCGAGCTGGCCGACTCGGGCAAGGTGCAGGGCATCTCCGACGTGCGCGACGACTCGTCCGGCCGCACCGGCCAGCGCCTGGTCGTCGTACTGCGGCGCGACGCGGTCGCCCGGGTCGTGCTCAACAACCTGCTCAAGCACACCGAGCTCCAGACCAACTTCAGCGCCAACATGCTGGCGCTCGTCGACGGGGTGCCGCGCACCCTGACGGTCGACCAGTTCATCTCCAACTGGGTCGCCCACCAGATCGAGGTCATCCAGCGCCGGACCCGCTTCCGCCTGGAGGAGGCCGAGCGGCTCGCCCACGTGCAGCGCGGCCTGGTCAAGGCGCTCGACGCGCTCGACGACGTGATCGCGCTGATCCGTCGTTCGCCCGACGTCGACGACGCCCGCACCGGCCTGATGGAGCTCCTCGAGATCGACGAGATCCAGGCGCAGGCCATCCTCGACCTGCAGCTGCGCCGGCTCGCGGCGCTGCAGCGCCAGGCGATCATCGTCGCGCCTGGCCGAGCTCGAGGTCACCATCGCCGACCTCGAGGACATCCTGGCCAACGAGGCCCGCCAGCGGGAGATCGTCAAGGACGAGCTGGCCGAGATCGTCGACAAGTACGGCAACGACCGGCGTACCCAGATCATGGCGGCCGACGGCGACCTCTCGATGGAGGACCTGATCCCCGACGAGGACCTCGTCGTCTCGATCACCCGCGGCGGCTACGCCAAGCGCACCCGCTCCGACGCCTACCGCACCCAGAAGCGCGGCGGCAAGGGCGTGCGCGGTGCGACCCTGCGCGGGGACGACGTCGTACAGCACCTGATGGCGACCACCAACCACCACTGGCTGCTGTTCTTCACCACGGCCGGCCGGGTCTACCGCACCAAGGCCTACAACCTCCCCGAGGCGTCGCGCGACGCCAAGGGCGGACACGTCGCCGGGCTGCTCAGCTTCCAGCCGGACGAGGACATCGCGCAGGTCCTGGCGATCCGCGACTACGACCAGCAGCCCTACCTCGTGCTCGCGACCCGCAACGGCCTGGTCAAGAAGACCCGCCTCGGCGACTACAACTCCCCGCGCCAGGCCGGCGTGATCGCGATCAACTTCCGCGAGGACGACGACGAGCTGATCGGCGCCGAGCTGGTCGGCCCCGACGACGACATCCTGCTGGTCTCGCGCAAGGGGCAGGCGATCCGCTTCCGTGCCGACGACGCCCAGCTGCGGCCGATGGGACGTGCGACGTCGGGCGTGACGGGCATGAAGTTCCGCGACGGCGACGAGGTGCTGTCGATGTCGGTGATCCGTGCCGACCAGGTGGCCGCCGAGGCCGACGCCGAGGCGAGCGACGCAGCGGAGGGCGCCGTCGACGTCCAGCCGCAGTACGTCTTCACGATGACCGACGGGGGCTTCGCCAAGCGCACCCGGATCACCGACTACCGCCGGCAGTCCCGCGGCGGCCTCGGGATCAAGACCATGTCGCTGGCCAACGAGGACCGCGGCGGTCTGGTCGGCGCGTTCATCGTGGTCGAGGGCGACGAGATCCTCTCGATCACCCAGGCCGGTCAGGTGGTGCGCAGCCCGATCAACGCCGAGTTCCGGGCCACCGGTCGCGACACCATGGGCGTCAAGTTCGTGACGCCCAAGGGCGGCGACGCGGTGGCCGTGGTCACCCGGTCGGTGGAGACGCCCGAGGTGGTCGAGGCACTCGACCGGCTCGGACGAGACGTCCACGGACGGGAGTGACGAATCGCCGGATATGGGTACTGATGCAACAATCGAAGGCGGGACGACGTCAACAGATGAGTCGTCCGAGTCCGACAACGGACCTGCTGTCGATCCAGAGAGTGAGGGCTGATGACAGAGCGCTCTGCCGAGCAGGCACCTGTCCAGACGCGCCCGGACCACCAGGACACCGCGCGGATCCCCCTGGCCGAGCGACTCCAGCGCCGGATCAGTGCTTCCGACGAGCGCCGCGCGTCGAGCCAGGCTCAGAAGAGCTCCGGCCGCGTCCTGCCGCCGCCACCCCCCGAGCTGACCGCCCAGCGGGAGCGGGAGGAGGCCGCGCGGGCTCGCCGCCGAGCGTCAGGCTGCCGAGCGTCTCGCCGCCGAGCGCCAGGCCGCGGCGGCGCCCCGTGCCGCAGCCGATCCAGACCCAGTCGCCGGTCGTCGCAGCCCCGGTCCGCGAGCGGAAGCCTGCCTCGTCGTTCGGCGGCGGCACCCGTGCGCGGCCCGCGCCGCGCGCGCCTGCGGCTGAGCCGGATCGACCCGTGGTCGGTGATGAAGGTGTCCTTCCTGCTCGCGATCGCGTTCGGCATCGTCACCGTGGTGTCGGTCTTCATGGTGTGGTCGGTGCTCGGCGCGGCCGGCGTGTGGAGCTCGATCAACAACACCGTCTCCGACACGCTCTCGAGCGGCAACAACACCTCGACGTTCAACGTCGAGGACTACGTCGGGATGTCCCGGGTGCTCGGCTTCACCATGCTGGTCTCGGTGATCGACGTCGTCCTGATCACCGCGATCGCCACCCTCGGCGCGTTCCTCTACAACATGGCTGCCTCGCTGCTCGGCGGCATCGAGGTCACCTTGGCGGAGGACCAGGGCTGACCCCTCCGGGCGCCGCCGTTCAGGAGGGCCGGACGCGGTTTTGGGTGGCCGTCGGCCGCTGCGGTAACCTTCCCGCGCGGTCGCCGTGCGGCCGTCCCGGTCGTCGGCCCGCAGTGCGGCGGCGGCCACCTCCGGGCCTATAGCTCAGACGGTTAGAGCGCTTCCCTGATAAGGAAGAGGTCACAGGTTCAAGTCCTGTTAGGCCCACTGGTTCACCCATGGACGGAGTCGCCGTGAAGAAGATCCTCCTGATCGCCCTCGCTGCGGTCGGCGTGCTCATCGCCAAGCGGAAGCTCGACGAGGGGCAGCGCGAGCAGGCGCTGTGGGCCGAGGCGACCGACCGCGTCGACCGTCCCTGAGCCGCACCCGCACCGGCCACGGCCGGCCGAGGGGCCTTGGCGCAATTGGTAGCGCACCTGCTTTGCAAGCAGGGGGTTAGGGGTTCGAGTCCCCTAGGCTCCACCACGAGAAACCGCAGGTCAGCCTGCGGTCGAGAGTCTTGACGAACCGGAGCCGTGGGCCGCTGCGTAGCCTGAGCCCGTGCCGTCCGACCTCGCCGTCCGTCCTGCCGCGCGGGCGCTCGCCCCGCGCTACTGGGGCGTCCATCTGCTGATGGTGGCGGCCGTGGTGGCGACGGTGCTCCTCGGCCGTTGGCAGTACGACGTGTGGCATGCGCACCGCGTGGACAGCGCCGCCTCGGTGACGCGGCTGTCGCCGCTGCCGCTGGACTCCGTGCTCGGCCCGGACGCGGCGTACCCCGGAAACGCGCTCGGCCGACCCGTCACGGTCGAGGGCACCTGGGATCCGGACGGGACCGTCTTCATCTCCGGGCGGGAGCGCGAGGGTCGGGCGGGGTACTGGGCCGTGACGCCGGTCGTGATGCCGTCGGGCTCGGAGATCCCGGTGGTCCGAGGCTGGGTCACCGACCCGTCCCAGGCCCCGGCCGCGCCGCGCGGCCGCGCCGCGCTGGTCGGGCTGCTGCAGCCGCCCGAGGACACCGGCGTACCGGACGTCGACACCTCGGACGCGGTCCTGCCCGAGATGAGCATCACCGACCTGCTGCAGCGGACCAGCCGCGACCTCTACGGCGGCTACGTGATCGCCACCGACCGCGCCGTGCCCGGTGGCGCCACGACCGGCGCGGGGACGGCCGGCCTGGCTCCGGCCAGCGCCGAGCACCTGCCCGGGGCCGACGCGTCGACCGGCCTGCGCAACCTGCTGTACGCGTTCCAGTGGTGGGTCTTCGGGGCCTTCGCGATCTTCATGTGGTGGCGCTGGCTGACCGAGGACGTGTTCGGGCGGGGTCGGCCCGAGGGCCGTTGCCGGCGACGGGTAGGTTCGACGCCGTGTCCGTGTCGAAAGGCCTCTTCGTCGCCTACCGGGTGCTGGCCATGGTGGTCGGCGTCCTGCTCGCCTTCTGCGCGCTCATCGTGTTCCCGGCACGTCACTTCGCAGCCGCAGGGCTCGTCGCTGCAGCAGTTCGGAGAGCAGTGGAGCATCCTGTGGGTCGCCCACGGGTGGGTCTTCATCGCCTACGTCGTGGTCTCGTTCCTGCTGTGGCGCCAGACCCGCTGGTCGGTTCCGTTCGCGTTGCTGGTGGTGATCTCCGGCCTGATCCCTCTGGTCATCTTCTGGGTGGAGCACGTGGTCACCCGCCGGATCCGCGAGGAGCACCCCGAGCTCGCGCCCCAACCGGGATAGTTCCCCGCCCGCCGACTACGGATCGGGCCCTGCGGCAGCCACTCGACCGGGGACTACCCCCACAATGACTCCATGACGACGGCGTTCGTGCTCGGAGGCGGTGGGGTGCTCGGGGCGGCCGAGGTGGGGATGCTGCGCGCGTTGTTCGAGGTCGAGATCGCGCCCGACCTGGTGCTCGGCACCAGCGTCGGGGCTCTGAACGGCGCGATGGTCGCCCGCGACCCGACGCCGGCCGTGATCGACCGGCTCACCGAGCTGTGGCAGGACGCCGAGACCATGCGCGCGGTCTCCGACCGCCCGTTGCGGACGGTACGGCGCGCGGTGTCCACCGGCACCCACATCTACTCCGCGGCGCCGATGCAGGAGCGACTGCTCGCGGAGTTCGGCGAGACCACCTTCGAGGATCTCGCCGTCCGCTTCCAGGTCTGTGCCGCGAACATCGAGCGGGCTGCCGAGCACTGGTTCGACAGCGGTCGGCTCGTCGACGCGATCATGGCCAGCGCCGCCGTGCCCGGGCTGCTGCCGCCGGCCAAGGTCGGCAGCGAGCACTACCTCGACGGCGGCATCGTGAACTCGATCCCCCTCGGCCGGGCCGTGACGCTGGGTGCCGACCGGGTCTTCGTCCTCCAGGTCGGGCGGATCGACCGGCCGCTGAAGGTGCCGAGGCGCCCGTGGGAGGTGGCCCGGGTCTCCTTCGAGATCGCGCGGCGCCACCGCTTCGCCCGTGAGCTCGCCGAGGTGCCCGAGGGCGTCGAGGTGCACGTGCTCCCGGCCCGAGGGACCTCGAGCCGCGACGACTCGCTGCTGGCCCACCGGGACTTCACGCAGGTCCGCGTCCGCATCGACGCCAGCTACGCAGCGTCGCGGGACTACCTGGCCGGTGCCCTGTGATGTGGCTGCTCCGGCGCTGCGTGATCGCGCCGGCGATGATCGTCCTCGCCGTCGTGCTCTGGACAACGCTGCCGCTCTGGCTGATCGTGGCCGCAGCGCTGGCCCCTGTGGTGCCCGGCCGATGGCGTGCTCTGCGGCTGCTCTGGATGCTCGTGGTCTACGTCACCGTCGAGAGCATCCTGCTCGTCGTCCTCCTCGGGCTCTGGCTGGCCTCCGGCTTCGGCCGCCGGATCCGTACGCCGTACTTCGAGGGCATCCACTACGACCTCGTGCAGGGCCTGATGTGGGTCGTGTTCGTCGTGGCCCGGAGCGTCCTGGCCCTCCGGATCGAGACCCGCGGGCCCAGCCCCGACGCCCACCCGGGCACACCCCTGATCGTGGCCTGCCGGCATGCCGGTCCGGGCGACTCGTTCACCCTGATCCACGCCCTGATGGACTGGTACCACCGCGAGCCTCGGGTCGTCCTGAAGGACACCATGGCCTGGGACCCGGTCGATCGACGTCGTGCTGAGCCGGATCCCGGCCCGCTTCATCGACGCCAACCCCGGCAGGGGCCAGGACTTCGAGTCCCAGATCGCCGACCTCGCGCGTGGCCTCGACGCGAACGACGCGCTCGTGATCTTCCCCGAGGGCGGCAACTTCACCCCCGAGCGCCGCCGGCGCGGGATCGAGCGGCTGCGTGGTCGCGGACTCGACCGGATGGCCGACCGTGCGGCACGGATGACCAACGTGCTGGCCCCTCGACCGGGCGGCTTCCTGGCTGCGCTCGACACGGCCCCGGAGGCGGACGTCGTGCTCGTCGCCCACACCGGGCTCGACCACATGCTCACCGTCCGCGACGTCTGGCGGGAGCTACCCATGGACAAGGTGATCGTGATGCGGTGGTGGCAGGTGCCCCGCGAGGAGATCCCCGCCGAGCGAGACGCGCAGATCGAGTGGCTGTTCGCCTGGTGGGAGACCATCGACACCTGGATAGCGGAGAACCGGCCGCAGGATCTCTCCCGCGGCCGGTCCCGGCGTCGTGCTGTGGTGTCCTGACCGTTGGCCAGGCGGTGGGTCAGGGCTTGGGCGACGCCTCGCCCTGCGCGACGTCGACCACGTCGGCGGGCTCGTCGGGCGTGGTGACCGGGTGCGCCTGCTCGGCGGCGTCGGCCAGCGCCTCGTCGGGGGCGGCGCCACCCTCGTCGTCCGCCGTCGGCTCGTCGGAGGACGCCGAGGCCGCGTCGTAGATCGGGCGTGTCCGAGGCCCTCGCGGTCGGCGGAGGCGGCGGGGTGTACGACGACTGCCAGTTGTCCTGGTCGCCGCCAGACGTCAGCTTCTTGGCGATGAACACCAGCAGGGCGCCGACCCCGGTGATGATCAGGAGCTTGCGGAGGCGGTGCTTCTTCTTCCGGCTCGCCCTTGAGGTCGGCGGCCTTCTCGTTCGCGAAGTCCGCCACGTTGGACGCCTGGGCGGCCGCGGCGGCGACGCCTGCCGCCAGCAGCGGGGTCGCCCGGTCCTTGGCGTCGGCCAGCGCCGGCCCGGCCTTGTCCTTGGCGTCCGCCCAGACGGGCCCGGCCTTGTCCTTGGCGTCCGCCCACACCGGTCCGGCCTTGTCCAGCGCCTCGGCGATCGCGGGTCCCGCCTTCTCGCTCGCGGCTTCCACGATCGTGTCGACGTAGTCGGCAGCCTGCTCGAGGATCGTCTTGTTCCGGCGGATGCCCATGGCGGATCTCCCTCTGGTCTCGTCGTTCCATCCCATCATGTCCGCTCCGTACCCACCAGGGCGACCCCTACCGCGGACGCGGGCGGTGGGCGACGGGGGTTGCCCTGCGTGGGAGGATCTGCAACGCACCAGCTACCCACATGCGAGAGGCAGACATGGCTGACCAGCAGGCCGTCCTGAAGACCAACCGGGGCGACATCACGATCAACCTGTTCCCCGACCACGCGCCCGAGACGGTGGCCAACTTCGTCGGCCTGGCCGAGGGCACCAAGGACTACCGCGACGACGCCGGCCGGTCGGGCGAGCGCTACTACGACGGACTGACCTTCCACCGCGTCATCGGCGGCTTCATGATCCAGGGCGGCTGCCCGCTGGGCACCGGCACCGGCGGCCCGGGCTACACCTTCAAGGACGAGCCGCACCCCGAGCTGGTCTTCGACAAGCCCTACCTGCTCGCGATGGCCAACGCCGGCCCGGGCACCAACGGCTCGCAGTTCTTCATCACCGTCGGCGCGACGCCGTGGCTGAACTTCAAGCACACCATCTTCGGCGAGGTCGCCGACCAGGAGTCGCGCGACGTCGTCGACGCGATCGCCACCACGCCCACCGGCGGCGGCGACCGCCCGGTCGAGCCGGTGGTCATCGAGCGCGTGGAGGTCCAGGCCTCCTGAGCACCACGAACGGATCTGGGTCGACGCCGGCGGGAGACCCCGTCGGCGTTCCCACCTGCTATCGACACCCCGACCGCGAGACCTACATCGTCTGTCAGCGGTGCGGTCGTCCGATCTGCCCCGACTGCATGCGTGACGCCGCCGTGGGCTTCCACTGCCCGAGCTGCGTCGCCGAGGGGCGCAAGGAGACCCGCGCCGCCCGGACGCCGTACGGCGGCCTGCGGCCCGCGCGCCAGGGCGTGGTGTCGATGACGATCATCGGGATCAACGCCGTGATCTGGGTGCTCATCCTGGCGACCGGCGCCGCGCAGAGCCGATGGGTCGACTGGCTCGCGCTGCGTCCCAAGGGGCTGTGCTCGTTCGCGCGGGGTGGCTTCGACGTCTCGCAGTCCGTGTGCTCCGCGAACGGCGGCACCTGGCTGCCGGGTGTCAGTGACGGCGCCACGTGGCAGCTGGTGACCAGCATGTTCACCCAGGTCGAGGTCTTCCACATCGGCTTCAACATGGTGGCGCTGTGGGTGCTGGGGCCACAGCTGGAGCTGATGCTCGGCCGGCTGCGCTACGCCGGGCTCTACCTGCTCTCCGGACTGGTCGGGTCCGCCGTCGTCTACTGGCTCTCCGCCGAGTTCACGCCGACCCTGGGCGCCTCGGGCGCCATCTTCGGCCTGATGGGGGCGCTGCTGGTGCTGGCCTACAAGGTGCGCGCGGACATGAACCAGCTGCTGGTCTGGATCGGCATCAACGTCGCCTTCACGTTCTTCGGCCGCTCGACCATCTCCTGGCAGGGACACCTCGGCGGGTTCGTCGGCGGCGTCGTGCTGGCCGTGATCCTCGCCTATGCGCCCCGACAGCGGCGTACGGCGTGGCAGAGCGCCGGCTTCGCCGTGGTCAGCGCTGCTGGTGGTGGTCGCCGTCGTCACGCGGACGGCTGTTCTCAGCTGACCGGCTCCTCCACAGCTGGGGACGAACCTGGGGAGAACTACATCGGTGTGATTCTCCACAGGGCTGTCCACAGCTGTGGAATCAGCGCGATCGCTTCACTGACGGACCGGTGACCGAGCCGCGTCGCCCGCCCCTCGCAGGCTCGGTCCGAGCCGAGCGCACCTCGGAGGTCTCGCTCTGATCGGGAGCTCGCCAGCCGCTCCCGGCGAGCTCACTCCCAGCGCGTCGCGAAGGCGAAGCCGACCGCCATGAAGCCGATGCCCACCATCAGGTTGTACTGACCCAGGTCGTTGAAGACCGGAACGTTCGGGCAGCTGGTCGCCCGAGAGCACGTAGAACGTGCAGATCCAGAGCAGACCGATCAGGAAGCAGGTGAGCATCCCGACCACGACCCCGCGGCCGCGCCCCAGGGGTGTGTCGTGGTGCGCCGAGACCAGCAGTCCCAGGAGGATCAGCCCGAAGCCGATGGCGTAGTTCCACTTCTCCAGGTTGGCCATGAACTTCGGTGAGCCGGGCGCGGGGGCCGGGAGCACGGTCGGGTCGACGCGCACCGCGGTGTAGTAGTAGACGATCCAGGCGATGCCGACCAGCACCAGGACGATCGCGACCACGAAGCGCGCGGTGACCAGCGGCCCCCGATCGGGATCCACGAACGTCTGCTTGGCCTTGAGCTTGGCCACCGGCACTCCTCCACGCAACCGACGCCGGATGGCGTCCCTTCACACGACGCGGGATACCTTAGTCGGCATGAGCGACCGACCCCACCGCAGGCTCCCCGGCGTGCGTGCGCCCGAGCCGGATCCGGGGTCCCCGGACGCCGACCCGCAGCGCCCGCGTCGGTCCCTGGTGTGGCGCGTCGCAACGCCGCTCGTGGGCCTGCTCAGCGGCGCGCTCTTCGTGATCAGTGCCCACAGCAGCGAGGGGACCGACCTGCGACCGGGCCGGTTCACCGACCTGGCGTCGATGGTCCGCTACGACGCCACCCAGGTCGACGCCCTGCGCTCCCGCGTGACGGACCTCCACGGGCAGGTCGGGGTTCTCAGCGGCTCGATCGGCAACAAGCAGGTGCGTGCGGTCAACCGCCGAGCCGCGGCGATGAAGGGTCCGGCCGGCCTGCTGCCGCAGGTCGGTCCCGGCGTGACCGTGACCCTCTCCGACGCACCTCAGGAGACCAGCGCGAGCTCACCGGACAACCCGAACCTCCTGCTCGTGCACCAGCAGGACATCCAGGCCGTGGTCAACGCGATGTGGAAGGGCGGGGCCCAGGCCATCACCATCCAGGGCCAGCGTGTGGTCAGCACCACCGGCATCCGGTGCATCGGCAACTCCGTGCAGCTGCAGGGCGTGCCCTACAGCCAGCCGTACGTGATCTCCGCGGTCGGCGACCCGGCGACGCTCACCGACGCGATCGCCCGCGACTCCTACCTGCAGGTCTACCGGGTCGACGCCGCAGATCCCGACATCGCGGTCGGCTGGGACGAGCAGGTCGAGCCCAGGATCACCGCGCCGGCGTACGACGGCCTCCTCGGCCTGACCTACGCGAAGGTGCTGCCCTCGAGCTGACTCACTGCGGCGGCTTGGCCGAGGGCGGCGGCGTCGTCGGCGGACCGCTCGGCGAGAGGGTGGCGGTCGCGGTGGGCGTCGTCGGCGAGCTCGGTGCCTCGGTGGGTCCCTGGGAGACCACGATCGTCACCTGGGTGCCCTGGTTCTGCGGCGACCCGGCTCCCGGGATCTGCTGGATGACCTCACCTTGAGGCTTGTCGGACGCCGAGGTGACCGGGACCGGCACGAAGCCCTTCGTCCCGCAAGGCGCTCTCGGCGTCGCTCTGCTGCAGGCCGACGACGTTGGGAACCTTCTGTGGACCCTTCGACACGGACACGGTGACCGACGACCCCTGCGCCACCTGGGCGTTGGCGGGCGGGTTGGTGCTGACGACCGTGCCCTTCGGCTGGTCGGAGTCGACCGGTTGGAAGACGGCGTCGAGATGGGCGGCCGTGAGCGCGCTGGCCGCCTGTTGCTGGGACTGCCCGATCAGGGGTGGGACCCGGGTCGGGTGGAGCCCGAGCGAGAGCGTGAAGTCGACCGGCGTCCCCGAGGCGACCGACTGGTCGGCCCCGGGGTCCTGGGTGATCACGCGGTTGGCCTTGACGCTGTTGTCGAAGGCATGGTTGACGGTGCCCACCGCGAGGCCGGCGTCGCCGAGCGTGGCGCGCGCCTTCTGCTCGGTCATTCCGGAGAGGTCGGGCACCGGGACCGTGTCGTTGGGGCTGGCGAACATCTTCGGCAGCAGGTACGCCGCGAGGCCGAGCACCACGAGCAGGAGCAACGCCAGGAAGATCAGCAGCCCCGGCCGGGTGCCGCGGTCGTCCTCCTCGGCCTCGTCGACGGGCAGGGGCACCGGGCTGACGACCGTGGTCGGGTCCGTGACGGCGGGCGGCGGGACCGAGCGGCGGCGGCAGTACGACGCGCACCGGATGGCCGGCGAGGGAGCGCTCGATGTCGCTGCGCATGGCCGCGGCCGACTGGTAGCGGTCCTCGACCCGCTTCGCGAGCGCCTTCATCACGATCGCGTCGACCTCCGGCGTCACCTCGGTGTCGTGGTCCGAGGGGGGCGCGGCGGGCTCGCGGACGTGCTGGTAGGCGACCGCCACCGGGGAGTCCCCGACGAACGGGGGTCGACCGGTGAGGAGCTCGTAGAGGAGGCAGCCGGCCGAGTAGACGTCGGAGCGCGAGTCGACCGGCTCGCCCCGGGCCTGCTCGGGCGAGAGGTACTGGGCGGTGCCGACCACGGCCGCGGTCTGGGTCATCGTGCTGGACGCGTCGGACATCGCGCGGGCGATGCCGAAGTCCATCACCTTCACGTCGCCGGAGGGCGTGAGCATCACGTTGCCGGGCTTGATGTCGCGGTGGATGATCCCCGCACGGTGGCTGTAGTCGAGCGCCGACAGCACGCCGCTGGTGATCTCGAGCGCGCGCTCGGGCAGGATCTTGCGACCCTCGCGGAGGATGTCGCGCAGGGTCCGGCCGGCGACGTACTCCATGACGATGTAGGGCTGCGAGACGCCGGATCCGTCGGTGGCCTGCTCCTCGCCGGTGTCGTAGACGGCGACGATCGCGGGGTGGTTCAGCGAGGCGGAGCTCTGGGCCTCGCGGCGGAAGCGGGCCTGGAAGGTGACGTCGCTGGCCAGGTCGGTACGCAGCCGCTTGACCGCCACGACCCGTCCCAGCCGCGCGTCGGTGCCCTTGCGGACCTCCGCCATCCCGCCGCGGCCGAGCAGCTCGCCGAGCGCGTAGCGGCCGCCGATCAGGGTCTGTCCGTCTGGGCTGTTCTCGGGAGTCACTGCTGACCCTTCCCCTCGCGACCGTGAAGCTGTCGGCTGTCGGGCGCGGTGTGCCCGGCCGGTGACGACCCCGTCGTGCGGGTCGCTGCGCTCCGCCTGTCGAACGTCTGGGTGGCGTACGTCGGCTCAACCATGGGACCTCAGCACCGCCTCCATGACCGCCTTCGCGATCGGTCCGCCGAGCGTGCCGCCGGCGATCTCGTTGGTCGGACGGTCCACGTGCTGGATCATCACCGCGACCGCCACCTTGGCGGAGGCGGCCGGCGCGAACCCCACGAACCAGGCGTACGGCGGGACCTCGGTGCCGTCGGGGTTGGTCCGGCCGCTCTCGGCGGTCCCGGTCTTGCCGGCGACGGCCACACCGGGGATCGCGGCGGGCTGGGCGGTGCCGTTCCGCACCGTCGCGACCATCAGCCTGGTCACCTCGCTGGCACTGCTGGATGAGATCGCCTGGCTGAGCTCCTCGGAGTGCCCCGGGACCAACGTCTCCTGGGACGGCGACTGCAGCTCGTCGGTGAGGTAGGGCCGCATCACCACTCCCCGGTTGCCGATCCCCGCGGCGACCATCGCCATCTGCAGCGGGGTCGCGGTGACCGAGCCCTGGCCGAAGCCGGTCAGCGCGGTCTGGGCCTCGTCCTGGCCGCTCGGGTAGAGCGAGATCGCCTGCGTGGGGTACTGGTTCTCGTCGAGGTACTTCTGGTTGAAGCCGAAACCCTCGGCCGTCTTGTGCATCCCGCTGGCCCCGACGTCGACGGCGATCGGCGCGAAGCTGGTGTTGCAGGACCACTCCATGGCCTGGGTGAAGGGGATCTTCGTGGTGCCGCAGTTCTGGATCTCGTTGTGGATGACCTTGGTCGACTGCGGGAGCCGGTAGCTCGGTCCGCCAGGCACCAATGATGCGGCCGTGTACCTGCCGGTCTGCATGGCGGCAGAGGCGGTCACGGTCTTGAAGGTGGAGCCCGGAGCCAGCGTGGTCTGGACCGCACGGTTGAGCAGCGGGTCGGACGGCAGCTTCGACAGGGAGGTGGCGTACTTGTTCGCCGCTGTGAAGTCGTGGCTCGCCAGCTTGTTGGGGTTGAAGGTCGGCAGCGACACCATCGCCAGGATCCGCCCGGTGGCCGGCTCGATCGCCACCACGGCCCCTTGGATGCCGGGGCCGAGCGCATTCAGACCGTTGAACGCAGCCCTCTGGGCGGCAGGGTTGATCGTGAGCACGACGTTCCCGCCCTTGGTGGCGTTGCCGTTGACGAGGTCGACCAGACGGTTCACGAACAGCCGGTCGTCCTCGCCGGAGAGGAAGGAGTTCTGCGCGCGCTCCACGCCCGTCTCGTTGCCGAACGTGTACCAACCGGTGACCGGTGCGTACATGAACGGTCGTTTGTAGATGCGCTGGAACTTGTACTGGTCCTTGGTCTCGATGCTCTCGGCGATCACCTGCCTGCCGGCCAGGATCGCGCCCCGGTCGCGGGAGAAGTTCGCGGCGGCCACGCGACCGTTGTCGAGGCGGTCGTTGAGTGCGCTCGCGTGGTAGTACTGCAGGTACGTCGCGTTGAGGGCCAGGGCGAGGAACAGCACCAGGCAGAAGATCGAGACGGTCCGGATCGGCTTGTTCATCGCGGCCCCCGCGTCCCGGGTGCCGGCGGTCGAGAGGACGGCGTCGCGCGGCTCATAGCTTGATCACCTGCGTGGTCTCGACGTCGGCATCCTCCGACACGGTCAGGTCGGGCGGCGGACGCCTGGCCGCGTCGGAGATCCGCAGCAGGATTGCGATGATCACCCAGTTCGCGACCAGTGACGACCCGCCGTACGACAGGAACGGTGTGGTGAGGCCGGTCAGCGGGATCAGGTGGGTGACACCGCCGATGACCACGAAGACCTGGAGGGCGATCGCGCCCGCGAGGCCGGTGGCGAGCAGCTTGCCGATGTCGTCGCGGCAGATCAGCGCCGCACGCAGGGCGCGTTCGACGATGAGGCCGTAGAGCACGATCACCGCGATCGAGCCGGTCAGCCCGAGCTCCTCGCCGATGGCGCCGAAGATGAAGTCGCTCTCGGCGAACGGGATCCGCCAGGGTGAGCCCTGGCCGAGACCGCGGCCGATCAGGCCGCCGTACGCCATCCCGAACATCGTCTCGACGGTCTGCCGGCCCTTGTCGTCGGTGTGGTCGCCGTAGTGGGCCCAGACGTTCCACCAGAGCAGGAACCGCTCCTGCACGTGACCGATGAAGACGTAGGTGAGATACGAGCCGGCCATGAACAGACCGGCGCCGACCACGAGCCAGCCGGCCCGTTCGGTCGCGACGTAGAGCATGATCAGGAAGAGACCGAAGAAGAGCAGGCTCGAGCCCAGGTCGTGCTGGAAGACCAGGATGCCGAGGCTGACCAGCCACATCGCCAGGATCGGGCCGAGGTCGCGGCCGCGGGGGAGGTCGACCATGGCGACCCGCCGACCGGCGAGCGCGAGCGCGTCGCGGTGGAGGACGAGGTAGCCGGCGAAGGTGATGACCAGCAGCACCTTGGCGACCTCACCGGGCTGGAAGCTCATCGAGCCGACGTGGATCCAGATGCGCGCGCCGTTGACGGTCTTGCCGATGACCGGAGCCATCGGCAGCAGAAGCAGCACGATCGCGGCGAGACCACACGTGTAGGTGAAGCGCTGGAGCACCCGGTGGTCGCGCAGGATCACCAGGGTCGCGATGAACAGTCCGACGCCGAGCGTCATCCAGACCAGCTGCTGCCGGGCGAAGTGGGTGTTGCGGGCGAGGTCGATCCGGTGGATGACGGCGAGCCCGATGCCGTTGAGCGCTGCCACGATCGGGAGCAGCACGGGATCGGCGTACGGCGCGACCATCCGCACGGTGATGTGGGCGGCGACGATCAGAGCGGCCAGCCACCCGCCGTAGGACACGATGTCGGCGGGCACCTTGCCCTTCACGCCGAGCCCGACGCACGCGTAGGCACCCACCCCGACCACGAGCGCGAGCACGAGCAGGAACAGCTCGGCCCCGCGTCGGCGCCGGTGGACGAACTGCATGAGGGCCCCGGACTGGGAGGCGCGCTGGGCCATGTCAGCCACCCGCCGTCGTGGTGGGTGCCTGGTGGGCGGCGAGCCGCTGCACCGTGCGCTCGGCGTCGTCGAGGCTGCTCGCGCCGATGCCGTCCTGGACCGACCCGGAGGAGAACGCGTCGAGCTGGTCGACCCGTACGTTGCTGGTCTCGTAGGCGTGCGACAGATCGACGCCCGGGACGTCGGCCTGGATCCCGCGGAAGATGGTGACCACGCCGTCCTGCTCGCCGACGTAGTACTGGTGCTGGCTCCAGCTCCACGCGGCGGCCCCGGCCATCCAGGCGAGACCGAAGATGCCGGCCAGCGCGAGCAACCGTCGCAGCCACGAGTGGCGACGTGGCTCACGGGGTGCGTAACGAGCGGACTCGGGGTCGGTGTCGATCGCGAACGGGACGCCGGGTGGGAGGTCGTCGGGGATCTCGGCGGCGACCGGCTCGAGCTCACCGGTGTCGCCGGCGCGGTGGCCGCGGAAGAACGACGTACCGCTGCGGGGCTTGCGCTTCAGCTCGGCCGCGGACCCCACCACCATCGGGACCGCCGGCTCGTCGTGGTCGGTGGCCGGCACGACGTCGGCGACGATGCAGGTGACGTTGTCGGTGCTGCCGGCCTCGAGGCTGGCTCGCACGAGCTCGACGGCGGCGAAGTCGGGTGACCCCGTCGAGAGGATGTCGGCGAGGCGTCCGTTGTCCAGCGACCCGGAGGCCCCGTCGCTGCAGAGCAGGATCCGGTCGTGCTCGGTGAGCTGCACGGTGAACAGGTCGGGGTCGACCTCGTGGACGCCGTCGAGGGCCTTGAGGATCAGGTTGCGGTGGGGGTGGGTGCGGGCGTCGGTCTCGGAGATCCGTCCCTCGTCGATCAGGCTCTGGACGAACGTGTGGTCACTGGTGAGCTGGCTGATCTCGTGGTCGCGGAACAGATACGCGCGACTGTCGCCGACGTGTCCCATCGCGAGCCGGACGCCGTCGAAGAGCGCGACCGTGGCCGTGGTGCTGGTACCGCTCAGCGCCGGCTCCTCGTCGACGAGGTCGCCGATCCGGTCGGAGGCGCGGTGGAGGGCGCTGTCGACGAGATCGAGCCGGGCCTGCTCGTTGACGGCCTCGTCGGGCGGCTCGTCGAGGCGACGGAGCTGCCCGATGGCGGTGCTGGAGGCGAGGTCGCCTCGTGCGGCGCCACCGACCCCGTCGCAGACGGTGAGGAGCCAGGGCCCGGCGTAGCCGGAGTCCTGGTTGTCCTTGCGTACGCGCCCGACGTCGGAGATCGCGGCGTACTGGAGTCGGAACGTCACTTCCGCAGCTCCAGGATGGTCTTGCCGATCCGGACCTGGGTGCCGAGGGCCAACGTCGTCGGCTGGGTGATCCGGGCGCTGCCGATGTAGGTGCCGTTGGTGGATCCGAGGTCCTCGACGAACCACTGGTCGCCGCTGGCGGCGATCCGCGCGTGGCGCGTGGAGACGTAGTCGTCGTCGAGCCGGATGGCGGCGTCGTTCCCGCGGCCGATCAGGATCGGGGCCGCGGCGAGATCGGCGCGCTCACCTTGGTTGGCGCCGTCGACGACCAGGACGTGGGTCGGCGCGCCCTTGCGGGCGCGCTGCTTGGGCTGACGCCGCGGCTTGGGGGCAGCGGCCTCGCGTGCGGCCTGGGGCACGCGGGCACCGAACATGTCGGACCTCACGACCGAGATCGCGGAGAGCACGAAGATCCAGAGGATCGCCAGGTAGGAGATCTTGATCAGGAAGAGGGTGAGCTCAGACATCGGTGTCCTCCTCCACCCGGACCGTGAGCGTGGTCCGCCCGACCCGGACCTCCGACCCGTCCTTGAGCGGGGTGGTGGTGATGCGGTGGCCGTCGACGAGCATGCCGTTGGTCGAGCCGAGGTCGTGCACGGCGATCGCCACACCACCGTCGGCGGCCTCGTCGACGGTGAACTCGATGTGGCGGCGGCTCACACCAGGGTCGTTGATGCGGAGGTCGGCCTCGGTGCCGCGGCCGACGACGAGGCCCGGCGGTTGCAGCGGGTGGCGGGTGCCGTTGACCTCGACGTACGCCCGGGCACGGCGTACCTGGGTCTGGGTGGCGTTGCTGGTCACCGACGCGTGCGCCTGGCTGCGGACCCTGAACCGGCCGATGGTGAGGTCGTCGGCGGCCTCGAAGCCGATCGTGACCGGCCCCGAGAACACGTAGCTCTGCTTCTCGGCGTGCTCGGTCAGCTGCGTGGTGAGCTCCTTGACCAGGGCCGAGTCGTACGGCGCGAGCCGGTCGAAGTCGGCCTGCGACAGCTCGACGTGGAAGTCGTTGGGGACCATCCGGCGTTGGCGGGACAGGATCTGCGCGTTGTTGTCGCACTCGCGTTGGAGCGCCGCGGAGATCTCGACCGGCTGGACCGCGCTGCGGAACGCCCGGGCGAAGGCTCCGGAGACGAACTGCTCGAGGCGCTGCTCGAACCTTTGCAGGCCACTCACGCCGCGCGTCCTCCCCTCATGTCTCGGCCCCGTTGCGTCGTCCTGCTCCTTCCGCCCCTGTGGGACGCGGCCCGCGTGTCGTCGGGTTGCGCCGATGGTATCCGGGGCCAGCGAGGACCGGTCGACCCGGCGCAGGCGGGGCGGCCGGCCGCAGCGAGAGGCGCAGCGCGCCGGCGCGCCAGCCTGCTGGGCCGGGCGTAGGCCTCCTGGCCTCCCGGTACGCCGGTTTGGGAGGCATGTGAGGGCTGGGATAACCTTGCCCCGCTTCTGGCGCGAGTGGCGGAATAGGCAGACGCGCACGGTTCAGGTCCGTGTGTCCGAAAGGACGTGGGGGTTCAACTCCCCCCTCGCGCACCAGGTGTGACCCGGCACGTCGAGGGGCCGTTTGAGCCTCCGCGCCGGCCGCACGCCGTTACATCGAGGAGCTCAGCGCGATCGCTCTCGAGGCGGTCTGTGACTTCGACGTTCTTCTCAGCTAGCACGTCGATTACCCGGTAGAACTGGGCTGCACCAGCTCTTCGTCATCTAGTCCTTGTCGAGTGCGCAGCCCCTTGACCCAGACCCACGAGCTCTTCTTTGTCACCGCCATCAGGTTCGACGTTCAGTCGGTGCGGCATCGCTGCCATGCTGCTCCGTTCAGTCGCGGCGATCGCGGCGACCCGGCCGGCGTGCTCGTCGGAGGTGACCAGCTTGTCCCCGGTCCGGCCGCGGGCGACCAGGTCGCGGAAGAAGCCCAGCCAGCCGGCGCCGTCCTCGCTGGTCGTGACCTGCACGCCGAGGATCTCGCGGTGTCCGTCGCGTTGACCCCGGTGGCCACCTGCTCGTGCGCGGCCACGACCCGGCCGATCTCGCGCACCTTGAGCACCAACGCGTCGACGGCCATGAACTTGAGCGGTCCCGCGTACTCCAGTCGGCGGGTGCGGAACTCCTCTACATTATCTTCTATCTCCTCTGCCATCTCTCTAACCTAACTCTTATACAACGTATTGATCCCCAACTACTACACCAACTTATCCAACCAACTATTACTATACCCCCAACAAATAACAAATCACCACCACACTATTCAATACTCTCTCAACTCTCTTACTTTACTCCAACAGCCAATCGGGGAAATACGTACCCTGGCGCAGCTTCCGCACCGATATGTCCAAGGTGCCGTCTCGGTTGTCGAAATCCCTGTCCTGATCTCCGGTACTCCGGTACACCCCATCCGGGCTGGCCTGGTGACGTAAGCCGCGCCGCCTACCGCATCTGCCTCTACTCTCATCAACGTCTCGACGAAAGTGTCCAGCAACTCACTCTGCTAATCAAGCCACGCCTGTGCCAGCTGCTCCTCTATCATACTATCATTTTCTATACTTCTCTTTTACTTTCTTCTTTTTTTCCTTCTTTTTTTCGGCTTTCACTAGGGCGGGTTGCACTGGACCGCGCCCTGGCAGGACCTGAGCACGTTGTAGAGGCTGCGCATCTGGTCCAGGATCAGGGCATAGCGCGGGTTGTCTGACCAGATTTTCCTCCTGCCACTGGGATCGGGTGGTGTCGTAGAGCTCCTCGCCGCCGTTCCAGTACCGCATGTAGGAGTAGCGACCCCAAGACGTCGCCCTGCCAGCCCCACTCGTGGGCAGCGGGGTCCTTGATCGTCGCACCTTCGATCGGGAACGGTCGCGGTCTCGAGTCGTCGATCTTCGTTGAGGATGGACTCTCCGTCGGTGAGACGGCCCGGAGTGGCACCGGCCAGGTCGAGGATGGTGGAGGAGACGTCGACAGTGGTCACCGGGTAAGAAGATGTGACGCCCTGCGGGAAGCCGGGGCCTGAGATGATAAGCGGCACCCTGAGTGACTCCTGGTATCCGAGGAACTTCGTCATCTGGTTGTGCTCACCGAGCATGATGCCGTTGTCCGACGAGAACATGAACACCGTGTTGTCGAACAGTCCGGCATCCCTCACCTTCTGGATGACCGCGGCCACGTGGTCGTCGATGGAGGCCAACGCGCGGATTCGCTGAAGGAACCTGGACTGCGCTGCCGCGGTTCTCGAGGTGACGGCGTCAGCAGAAGTCGTGGCCCGAGCCTCCATCGGGACATCGCCGACGCGCTGGTCGAGGAAGGCGGCCGACCTGGTGGCCGGGTTGACCGCTGTACCGGCGTACAGGTTCGCGTACTTGGGTTCCGGGATGGCGTAGTGCAGGTTCGTTCCGACGTCGCCCTGCGCGCCGTGCGGCGCCAACAGGGAGTCGAACAGGAAGAACGGCTGGCCACCTCCTGAGAAGTCGTCGATGTAGCCGTCCATGATCTGGGTCTCGGCGCGGGTGATGTAGGAGCGGCCCTGGGCATCGAGACCGGTGTTGGTGTAGTCCAGGACGGTGGGCCGGTCGTGACTCTCGAACTCGTAGCGGGTGTATTCGTAGATCCACCTGATGGTCGCGTCGAAGTGGTCCCAACCCGCGGGAGTCGAATGATCCTCGCGCCACTCCTCGTATCCGTTGAGGTACTTGCCGACGTACGCGGTCCGGTAGCCGGCGCTCTGTAGCCAGACCCCGATGTTGTTGTCCGGGTCCTTCAACGCCTGCATCCCACCCCAGGCCCCGGTGTTGGAGTGCGTCCCGTTGTTGTGGGTGTACTCAGCGGTGACGAGCTCTGCCCGAGCGGGGCAGCACAGCGGGTTCGGCGAGAACGTCTGGACGAACGTGACCCCGGACCCGCCGAGCAGGCGTCGGGTCTTGGGCAGATACCTCAGGTCGTCGGCACGCATGTCATCGGTCAGGAACAGCACGATGTCGGGCCGCTGAGCTGCTGGAGGATCGACCGCCGCTGATGACGCACGTACCTGGGACACCGGGGCCGCGACGAGATGTCGGCCCACCAGAGCCTGCGCTGGGTCGGCCAGCATCAACGCGGCAGGTGCGACGAGGCCTACGGTAGCGACTGCGAAGATGGTGGTGACCCGGCTCAGTCGGGACCTGACCACGAGCGACAGGGTCACCAGCAGAGCTCGCGCGAGGACGCAGGACGGTGGGTCGACTGAGAAGACGGGGTGGCGCGCTCGGGATAGCGTCCCCGGGCGAGAGGAGGTGCCCACATCCCCGGCTGTTGAGCACTCCTTCACGTGTCCTCACCCCCGGTGGACCGGCCTCCCCGATGCGTGCCAGACATTCCGCACGCTACCCACATCATCACGCTGTGCCCTCCCCGCCCAGAGCGGTTAGGCCCCTCCCCGGGGGACCTTGGGCACGGGCCGAAGGGTCGGAGCACGAGAAGTGGGGATTTCCCCACCGCGGCGCGCGCTACTCCCCCCTCGCGCAAAGGAAGCAAAGCCGCTGACCTCGGGTTCTCGGGGTCGGGGGTTTCGTGGTTCGCGTCCGATCCTCGCGGACGTGACGGCCCTGCCGACGCCGACCCGGGCTGGGCGCAACTCTCCGGCTACGTCGTGGTGAGGATGAGGAATCTTCCCGATGTAAAGGCGGCGTCTTAGCACGAGCGTGAGTGGTGATCAGGCCGGGCAGTCCGGCCCCGGACCAGGAGTTGTCACCATGAGTACCTCATCGATCATGCACCACCACACCACCCCGTACGCCGCGGCTGCCGCCGTGGTCGTGGCCGCCGTGGCGGTCCTCTCGTTCGGTTCCCTGTCGCTGTCGGGATCCGACCACCAGACCACCAACATCGGCCCGGGGACGACCCAGTCCGTCGGGGGCCAGTTCAAATACCCTCCCGTCGGAGGTGGCCACCTGACCGGTGGTTGAGCGGGGCGAGGCGAGCCGGAAGGGCCCGAACTGCGGGGGCGGGCCCTCTCGGCGAGCCTACGATCGCTGGTCTCGGACGTCCCCACACCGACGCCGAGGCGGTGGAGCGAGGTCACCGGACCGGCTGAGGGGGCCTCTCCAGGGCTGAAATGAGAGGCGCCCCCGCTCGTGGTTTCAGCGGGGGCGGCGGTGCCGCGCCCTCGTCCCCCCGGTCGATGGGCAACACCCCTCGGTCAGCCCGTGTCGTCCCCCCGACCGACTGCCGACCTGTGTGGCGCGATCCGTTGGATCGCGACCTCACGGGGAAGAAACGACCGAAATCAGTGGAACATGACGCGGTTTCACGGGACTTTCTTCGTCGAACTGCGTGGATCGCACTCGAATCCCTCGTCTCACGCCGGTGCCGGGCCCTCCACCAGGCGTACGGCGCCCTCCCGACGCGGGTCCGCGGCCGCAGTCAGCTGCCCGGCGGCGTCGACGACGGTGACGCCGACCCCGCCGTAGTACATCGTCAGCTCGGTCTCGCGCCTCACGATCTCGTCGGGCCTCCGGGGCCGGTGCACATGCACGCGCGGGCGGTTCACGGCCTCGTGCAGCGAGAGACCGGACAGGTAGCCGGCGAGCACCTGGGCGATCGCGGTCGTGATCCGGTCCGCACCCGGGGAACCGATCGCCAACGTCGAGCCGTCGTCGTGACGGCCGACCGTCGGCGCCATGTTGGAGAGCAGCCGGGTGCCGGGGCGCGCGGCATGCAGTCCGGCCGGGTTGAGCTCCTGCTCACCGAGACAGTTGTTGAGCCAGATGCCGGTGCCGGAGGCGATCATCCCGGAGCCGTAGCCCGAGGAGAACGTGACGGCGCACGACGTACCGGAGCGGTCGGTCGCCGACACGTGCGCGGTCGAGCCCGACTCGAGGACGGCGAGGTGGTCGCGGTCGACGCGGTCGAGGAACGCCTCGGCCGCCGCCACCAGATCAGGGGCGTGGTCCAGCACGTCGAGCCGGTGCCCGAGCACGGCCCGCTGGACCTGGACGACGTGGTCCGGGTCGAGCGGGTTCTCGTCCGGGTGGGCGAGCAGGAGGCGCAGCATCGCGGCCAGGCAGACGCCGCCGACCGAGGGCGGTGGCGTCGTGGACAGCGCCCAACCGCCGGCCCGCGACACCAGCGCCGGCCTGACGACGGGCTCGTACGCCGCGAGGTCGGCCAGGGTGAGCAGGCCACCGCGGCCGGTCACGTCGCGGCTGATCAGCTCCGCCAGCTCGCCGTGGTGGAGCACACCGGGTCCTTCGGCGGCGATCAGCTCGAGCGACCCGACGAGGTCGGGCATCACGATCCGGTCCGTGGTGAGCTCACCCGCGGCATCGTGGAGGACCGCCCGGCTCTCCGCGTCCCAGCCGAAGACGTCGTCGTGGGTGTAGTCGAGGTAGTACCGAGCCGCCGAGGTGAGTTGGTAGCCGCCGCGGGCGACCTCGACCGCCGGCGCGACGATCTCGTGCCACGGCAGCCGTCCGTCGCGCCGGTGGACCTCGCCGAAGGCCGCCAGCGAGCCGTGCACCGCGACCGATCCGGGGCCGATGGTCATGTCGACGCCGCCGCCGTACGCCGTCGACACGTCCCAGGTCGACCCGGATCCCTGGGTGGGTGCCCGACCTCGGCCGGGCATGTCCATCCACCCGTCCACGGCGTACGCCGGCCGGTCGCCGCCCGGCTGCACGGTCACGAAGCCGCCCGAGCTGAGCGAGACGATCCCGACCTCGTTGACCATCGCGACGAGTGCGGCGGCCAGTGCCGCGTCGACCGCGTTGCCACCGGCCAGCGCCACCTGTTCGGCCGCGTCGACGGCGGCCTCGTTCGGCGCGGCGACGGCGAGACCGGACATGCCCGCACGCTACCCACCCATGACCCGGTGGGACGACCGTGTCAGCGCCGAGCGCCGTCCGTGAGGAGGGTCAGGAGCGCAGGGAGCGGAAGCCGGTCGGGTACGCCCACGCCAGCCGAGCCAGGACGAGCGCGGCCAGCATCAGCCCGAAGTCGCGCAGCGCGACGTCGCCGTACCCCCCGACCATCAGCAGGTTGAGGATGATCCCGGCCAGCCAGACGGCGACCAGCGGTGCACCGAAGCGCGGCAGCACGAGGACGGCGAGGCCGGCCACGATCTCGATCACCCCGACGAGGTGCATCGCGGTCGCGGCACTTCCGGGGGTGAGGTCGTCGATCTGCGGTGCCAGGTAGCGGGTCCAGTTGTCGGTGAGCACCAGGGCGAACTTGTCGATCCCGAACAGGATCGGGAGCGCGGCGAAGCCGAGGCGCAGCGACCAGAAGGCCTGGAAGCCGGGGTCGGAGGTCAGGGACGTGACCTGCTCCGCGGCGGGGGTGGTGTGGGTGGTCATCGTCTGCCTTTCGATCGGGGCGTCGTAAGGGTGGGTGTGCCGGAGCGGGCCGGTCTTAGCCGGGACGACGAATTCTGCGATCGTGGGTAAGACGGCACGGGTGGGGCGACACTGACTCGTATGACGTGTGTCCAGCCGGCGCGTGGCGCCCCGGTCGCGAGGACCGGTGCTGCGTTGCCCGACGAGGAGTGGGTCGCCCGGTTGTCCGTGCCCGGACCGGATCGGGACGACGCGATCCGGCTGCTGCACGACCTCTTGATCCGGGCGGCGCGGCACCAGGTGAACCGGATGCCCGACGCCGCCTCCTGGGGCACGGCGCGGCGCGCCGAGATCGTGCACGCTGCTGCCGACGAGGCCACGGTGGCGGTGCTCGCACGGCTCGACAGCTTCGCCGGGCGCAGCCGCTTCACGACGTGGGCCTTCAAGTTCGGCATCCTGCAGGCCGGCGTCGAGGTGCGACGGACCGCCTGGAAGCACCGCGAGATCGATCTCGACTCGATCCCCGAACCACCGGCCCGCGGTGGCGGTCCCGAGTCGTACGTCGAGGTCCGCGACCTCGCCGCCGCGACCCGGCAGGGCATGTACCAGGTGCTCACGCCGCACCAGCGTCGGGTCGCGGTGGCCCTCCTCGTGGAGGAGATCCCGATCGACGTGCTCGCGGAACGGCTCGCCACCAACCGCAACGCGCTCTACCAGACCCTGCACGAGGTGCGGAAGCGGCTCCGGGCATACCTCTCGGCCGAGGGATACCTCGGCACGGATCGAGCACAGGAGGCGAGCCGATGACCACGGTCCGGCCACTCACCCAGGACGACGTCAGGCGGCTGACCGTCATCACCGAGCCGTGGCTCTCGTGCGAGGACTGTTTCGACCGGGTGGACGTGTTCGTCGAGGAGGTCCTGTCGGGGTCCACCCCGGTCAGCGAGGACTTCCGCGTGCATCTCCTCGGCTGCTCGGTCTGCCGTGAGGAGGCGACTTCCCTGGCGACGCTGGTGGGGCCCGGGCTCGCCATCGAGGCGGCGGTCGCGAAGGCGCTGCTCGACGCTGCGGTCGGCCGGTAGCCAGCCGCTGAAGGTCCCCGCCCAGGCAGGACCACCAGCCATACTGGCGGTCGTGAGAGCACCGGGACCGCGCGCGCGCAAGATCCTGGTCGTGGTGATCGCCCTGGTGGTGATCAACCTGCCCTACGCCGTCCACCAGTACCGGCTCCACCAGGTGTCCTCCGACGGGGTCCCGGTGACTGCGACCGTGGTGTCGGCGGAGCAGGCCGGGGACGACGTCGTGCTGGGGCTGAGGTTCCCGGCGAGCGTCGACCCCGACCAGCGCGTGCGCAGTGTCCGGGTGGACGCGACGGCGGGCGCGGCCGCGGCCGAGGCGGGTGAGGTCGACGTACGCGTCCTCGAGGGGCATCCGGCGGTGTTCGACGCTGGAGGGCCAGAAGCGGAGCCACGGCCCCACCGTCGTCACCCTCGGCGCCGACGTACTGGTGCTGGTCATGGTCCTGCTGATGTGGCGGCTCGGCGGCCGGCTCCGGCGCCCCGCCCTGGTCGCGGTGGCCCTCGGCGACGTCGAGAGCGGCGAGCGAGGGCTCGCTCCTCGACAAGCAGGTCGACGGCACCTATGTCATCAACGGCGAGGTGACCGAGGCGCTCGGCGACTCGCTCGTGCTGACTCTGCGCGAGCGCGACGTCACGGTCCACCTGCAGGGGGCACGCCAACCCGATCGACGTGGGCGCGCAGGCGAAGGTCCACGCCCACCTGGTCGGCTGATGCTGCAGAAGGTCATCGACACGCTGCTCGGCGTACCTCCGTGGCTGGCGCTCCTGATCATCGCGGGTCTCGTCTTCGGCGAGGCCGCGCTCTTCTTCGGGTTCGTGCTGCCCGGCGAGACCGCCGTCGTGTACGGCGGTGTGCTCGCCGCCGCCGGGAACGTCTCGGTGTTCGTCGGTCCTGGGCGTCGTGATCGTGGCCGCCGTCGTCGGCGACAGTGTCGGCTTCGAGGTCGGGCGCAGGCTCGGACCGCAGATGGTCCGGGCGCCGCTCCTTCGCCGGTACCCCGAGCGGATCGACGCCGCGCAGGGCTACCTGCGACGCCGTGGTGGCCGGGCCGTCGTCGCGGGCCGCTTCACGGCGTTCCTGCGCGCGGTGATGCCCGCGCTGGCCGGGGCGAGCCGGATGGCGTACCCGCGCTTCCTGGTGTTCAACGCCGTCGGCGGAGTGCTCTGGGGGACCGCGTGCGTCCTGCTCGGCTACTTCGCGGCGCACTCGATCAGCCGGGTCACCCACTACCTGGGCTCACCAGCAGGCCGTGATCGTGCTGCTCGTGCTCGGCCTGATCTGGGCCTGGCACCGCCGCACCCGCGATGGCTGAGCCCGACGCGGACACCGCCGCGACCACGCGGTCCTGGGCGGGCTGGCGCACCGTGCTCTGGCTGGGCGTGGTCAGCCTGCTCGTGGACCTCGTCTACGAGGGCGCCCGCTCGATCACCGGCCCGTTCCTCGCCTCCCTGGGCGCCTCGGCGCTGACCGTCGGGCTGGTCACCGGCGCCGGCGAGGCGGCCGCTCTCGGGTTCCGGCTGTTCTCGGGGCCGGCGGCGGACCGCTCGGGCCGCTACTGGCGGTGGATGGTCGTCGGCTACGCGCTGACCGCGGTCTGCGTCCCGCTGATGGCGCTCGCCCCGGCGCTGGGCGCCGCGGGCCTGGTCTTCGGCTCGACGATGGTGCTGCTCGAGCGCACCGGCAAGGCCGTGCGGAGCCCCGCGAAGTCGACCCTGCTCGCGGTGGCGGCCCGCACCGTCGGGCGCGGCCGCGGCTTCGGGGTGCACAAGGCGCTGGACCAGACCGGCGCCCTGCTAGGTCCGCTGATCGTGGCGGTCGTGATCGCCCTGACCGGCCACACCGCGGCCGGCCTCGCGGTGCTCGCGGTCCCCGGAGCGGTGGCGCTCGGCGTCCTGGCCTGGATGCATCGCCACGTCGGCGACCCGGAGCGCGCACCCGTGGCTCACAACGCGCCCCTCGACACCTTGCCCCGCACCTTCTACGTCTACGCCGTCGCGTGCGCCCTCACCACGGTCGGGCTGATGACCTTCGGGGTGATCTCGTTCCACCTCGTCCACGAGAACCTGGTGTCCGCCGCGTGGGTCCCGGTGGTCTACGCCGGTGCGATGGGGGCCGAGGCCCTCGCCTCTCTCGGCACCGGCTTCGCCTACGACCGGGTCGGCGCCCGCACCCTCCTGCTCCTGCCCGTGGTGGTGGCCGCGGTGCCGGCGCTGGTGTTCACCGACCGGGTCGGCCTCGCGGTCTCCGGAGTGCTGATCTGGGGGGCGGCGACCGGAGTGCAGGACTCCACGGTGAAGGCCCTCGTCGCGGACCTGGTGCCGGTCGGCCGGCTGGCGACGGCGTACGGCGCGTTCGCGGCGTTCCAGGCGGTCGCGGCGCTGACGGGCGGCGTTCTCGCCGGCTGGCTGTACGACAGGCACCGCCTCGGTGCTGGTCGAGACCATCGCGGTCGCGCAGGCCGCCGCGCTCGTGCTCCTGGTCGCCGTGCTCGCCCGCCGCCCACGCGACCCCGAGCGGTCCCCGCTGCCCGACTAGGGTGAGAAGCATGTCGGCCACCCCGTCGTCGTACTCGATCACCATGCGACTGCACACCGCCCCCGACCACGGGGTCGTCGGAGCCGTCGCCACCGCCATCGCCTCGGCCGGCGGCATCGTCACCGCGATCGACGTCGCGGACTCCAGCCACGAGCGCCTGGTCGTCGACGTGACCTGCTCGGCCTCCGACGCCGATCACTGCCGAGGTGCTGGTCGACGCGGTGCAGCCGCGTCGAGGGCGTCGAGGTCCACAAGGTCAGTGACCGCACCTTCCTGCTCCACATCGGCGGCAAGATCGAGGTGCACGTCGAAGGTTCCGCTGCGCACGCGCGACGACCTGTCGATGGCCTACACCCCGGGCGTCGGGCGGGTCAGCCTGGCGCTGGCGAACAACCCCGACGACGTACGTCGCCTCACCATCAAGGGCAACTCCGTCGCCGTCGTCACCGACGGCTCGGCCGTCCTCGGCCTGGGCAACATCGGCCCCGGTGCCGCGCTGCCGGTGATGGAGGGCAAGGCGGCGCTGTTCAAGCGGTTCGCCGACATCGACGCCTGGCCGATCTGCCTGGCGACGCCAGGACACCGACGAGATCGTGAAGGCGGTCGAGATGATCGCGCCTGGCTTCGGCGGGATCAACCTCGAGGACATCGCCGCTCCGCGCTGCTTCGAGGTCGAGCGGCGGCTGCGCGAGAGCCTCGACATCCCGGTCTTCCACGACGACCAGCACGGCACCGCGATCGTCGTACTCGCGGCGCTGACCAATGCGCTGCGCTGCGTGGAGAAGAAGATCCCCGATGTCCGGATCGTCGTCTCCGGTGGCGGCGCGGCGGGTTCGGCGATCGTCACGCTGCTCCTCGCCGGCGGCGCCGCGCGACGTGGTGGTCTGCGACAAGGAGGGCGTCCTCTGCGACGGCGACGAGACCCTCAGCCCGGCGATGGCCGAGCTCGCCTCCAGGACCAACCCGCACCACCTGCGTGGCGGGCTGCACGACGCGCTGACGGGGCGCCGACGTGTTCATCGGCGTCAGCGCGCCCGGGATCCTGCCCGCCGAGTGGATCGCCGACATGGCGCCGCGCTCGGTGGTCTTCGCGCTGGCCAACCCCGACCCGGAGGTCGACCCGGCCGACGCCGAGCAGTTCGCCGCCGTCGTGGCCAGCGGTCGGTCCGACTTCCCCAACCAGATCAACAACGTGCTGGCCTTCCCCGGGCGTCTTCCGCGGGCTGCTCGACGCCCGGGCCCACGAGATCACCGACCGAGATGCTGCTCAAGGCGGCCGAGGCGATCGCGCACGTCGTCAAGGACGACGAGCTGAACCCCAACTTCATCATTCCGAGCGTCTTCAACCCCGACGTCCCCAAGGCCGTCGCCGCCGCCATCAGAGGAGCCGAAGCATGACAACTCTCGGAGATTTCTCCGCCATCACCCTCGACGGGCGCGACCAGGACCTCGGCGACTACGTCGGTGACGTCGTCCTGGTCGTCAACACCGCCAGCAAGTGCGGGCTGACGCCCCAGTACGAGGGCCTTCAGCAGCTGTACGACGACTACGCCGACCAGGGGCTGATCGTCCTCGGCTTCCCGTGCGACCAGTTCGGCCACCAGGAGCCGGGCACCGAGGAGGAGATCGGGGCGTTCTGCCAGCAGAACTACGGCGTCACCTTCCCGATGTTCGCCAAGATCGACGTGAACGGCGGCGACACCCACCCGCTCTACCAGTGGCTCAAGCACAAGAGGTCCGGTGCCCTCGGCGCCAACATCAAGTGGAACTTCACCAAGTTCCTGATCGGTCGCGACGGGCGCGTCATCAAGCGCTTCGGCCCGACCAAGGAGCCGGAGAAGCTGCGCCCGCAGATCGAGGCCGCCCTGGCCGACGGGGTCGCCGACGAGGCTGCGGCCGGCTGACCGCTGCCTCCCACCAGCGCGCCCGGGCTCGGCCTCCGGGGGTGCTGCAACAGCGCAATTGCGCCGTTCGGGCAACCCCGTGGAGCTGTAGGGCGAGGCGGTCAGTCCCTCGCGGCCTCAGGACCGCGGGGCTCAGCTCTCGCTGGCGCAGAGGGCCGCGCCGACGATGCCGGCGGCGTTGAGCAGCGTGGCCGGGATGATCTCGGTCTCGATCTCGACCAGCGGCAGGAACTTGTCCGCCTTCTTGCTGACGCCCCCGCCGACCACGAAGAGCTCGGGGGAGAACAGGTGCTCCAGCTGGCGGTAGTACGTCGTGAGTCGCTCGGCCCATTCCTCCCACGACAGCTCCTGGCGGTCCTTGGCGCTCGACGCGGCCCGCTTCTCGGCGTCGTGGCCGTCGATCTCGAGGTGGCCGAGCTCGGAGTTGGGCACCAGCACGCCGTTGTAGACCAAGGCGGAGCCGATCCCGGTGCCGAGGGTGGTGACGATGACCAGCCCCTGCCGGCCCTTCGCCGCGCCGTACCGCACCTCCGCCAGTCCGGCGGCGTCCGCGTCGTTGACGACGTGGACGTCGCGCCCGGTGGCGTCGGCCAGGAGCTTGTCGGCGTCCTCGCCGATCCAGTGCTTGTCGATGTTGGCGGCCGAGTGGACCACCCCGTGCTTGACGACGCCGGGCACGGTGACACCCACCGGTCCGTCCGAGTCGTCGAAGCAGCCGAGCAGCTCGGACGAAGACCTCGGCCACCGCGTCCGGGGTCGCCGGCTGGGGCGTGTCGATGCGCACCCGCTCTTCGGCGAACTCGCCCTTCTCGAGGTCGACCGGCGCGCCCTTGATGCCGCTACCGCCGAAGTCGATGCCGAAGGGGAGTCCGGACCCGCGGTGCTTGCTCATGTGCCCATCACATCCCGACCGGAAGCCGGGCGGCAAGCCGAGCGCCTTGCCAGGCTGGTTTACAAATCATATTGTCTTGTAAACCTGTCTCGAGGAGGTACGACGATGGCACCGTCGCCGGAGACCGCACCCGGCACCCTTCCCCCGGGCTCGACCGCGCAGTGGCGCGACCGGAAGCGCTACCTGTGGCTGATCGGGCTCGTGGTTCCGTCGCTGGCGTTCATCGCGATCGGGATGTGGACCCTGACCGGCTGGGGAGCGTGGTTCTGGATCGGTCCGGTCGTGATCCTGGGGATCGTGCCGGCGATCGACCTGGTCGCCGGGCTCGACCGCTCCAACCCGCCCGACGACGTGATCGAGGCGCTCGAGAGGGACCGCTACTACCGCTGGATCACCTACCTCTTCCTGCCGATCCAGTACGCCGGCTTCGTGGGCGCGTTCTGGGTGATGACGACCTTCGATCTGTCGGTCGTCGCCCGGGTCGGCATCGCGATCTCGATCGGCTGCATCGGCGGGATCGGCATCAACACCGCCCACGAGCTCGGCCACAAGAAGGAGGCCAACGAGCGCTGGCTGTCCAAGATCGCTCTGGCGCAGAGCTTCTACGGCCACTTCTACATCGAGCACAACCGCGGTCACCACGTGCGGGTCGCCACCCCTGAGGACCCCGCGTCGGCTCGGCTCGGCGAGAGCTTCTACGAGTTCTGGCCGCGCACCGTCGGCGGGTCGCTCCGCTCGGCGTGGAACCTGGAGAAGAGGCGGATCGCTCGCCGCAAGCAGCACCCCTGGCGGCTCTCGAACGACGTGCTCAACGCCTGGCTGATGTCGGCGGTGCTGTGGGCCGGCATGATCGCGGTCTTCGGGCTCGGGATCACGCCGTACCTGATGATCCAGGCGGTCGTCGGCTTCTCGCTGCTCGAGGTCGTCAACTACATGGAGCACTACGGGATGCTGCGGCAGAAGGTCGGGGTCGGTGCGCGCGAGCGTTACGAGCGGGTCGATCCCTCGCACTCGTGGAACTCCAACAACATCGCGACCAACGTGCTGCTCTACCACCTGCAGCGCCACAGCGACCACCACGCGAACCCCACGCGGCGCTACCAGTCGCTGCGCGACTTCGAGGAGAGCCCGGTGCTGCCGACGGGGTACGCCGGGATGATCGTCCTCGCGATCGTCCCCGCCGTCTGGCGCCGCGTGATGGATCGGAGGGTTCTCGCCCACTTCGGCGGCGACGTCACGCTGGCCAACCTCAGCCCGCGCAAGCGCGACCGGCTGCTGGCGACGTACCCTCCCCCCGCTGACCCCCCGCAACGTCATACGGACGGAGCCGTAGATGGCTCGGAACGTATGACGTCCCGCGACGCGGCCGGCGATGAGGCGCTCACGTGGCGGTGTCCGGGCTGCGGCTACACCTACGACGTGGTCGCGGGCGAGGAGCGGGAGGGGTTCGCGGCGGGGACCGCGTGGTCGGAGATCCCCGAGGCCTGGTGCTGCCCCGACTGCGGGGTGCGCGACAAGCTCGACTTCGTCGCGGGGGACCCAGCGGTGGCGTCCTGAGCGGAAACCGCGGAACACGGGCCGCCGGGCGGCTCGCTGATCTGTTCCGCGTCTTTCCGAGCCCGCGGTGCCTCCACCTGACGCTTCCTAGACTGGCGAGGTGACCCACGCCGTCGACGTACCCACCATGCACGACCGGGTGGTGGCGACCGCGGCGGCGCTGACCCTGGAGGTCGGCTGGGCCAGCGTGACGATGGGCAAGCTCGCCGAACGGGTCGGCGTCTCGCGGCAGACGGTCTACAACGAGGTCGGCTCCAAGCCTCAGCTCGCCGAGGAGATGGTGCTGGCCGAGCTCGCGAAGTTCCTCGCCGTCGTCGACGCGGCGTTCGACCGACACCCGGCCGACCTGGTCGATGCGATCCGCGGGGCCGCGCGCGGTGTCCTGGAGCTGGCCCGCACCAACGCCCTGCTCCAGGCGGTCGTCTCCGCGTCGTACGGCGCGGAGACCGAGCTGCTCCCCCTGCTGACCACACGCAACGACGCCCTCGTGCTCACCGCCACCGAGACGGTCCGCGGACGGGTGGTGACCTACCCCGTCGCGATCGACGACCGGCACCTCGACGCCGCCATCGACATGGTCGTTCGACTCGTGCTCTCCCACGTCGTCCATCCGATCGGTACGCCGGGCGACACCGCCGACGGCATCGCCTGGATCTGCGAGCGGACGCTCCGTCCGTGACCAGGGCCCGGGAGTAGCCTCGCCCGATGGGCTCCGGGACCGTCGCGTACTCCTCCGCCGCCGGTCGCGGACTCGTGCTCGCCACGGTCCTCGGCTCGGGGATGGTGATGCTCGACGGCACGGTCGTCAACGTCGCCCTCCGCACCATCGGGAGCGACCTCGACGCCTCGCTCTCCCAGCTCCAGTGGATCAGCAACGCCTACCTGCTCACCCTCGCCAGCCTGATCCTGCTCGGCGGCTCGCTCGGTGACCGGCTCGGCCGACGCCGCGTGTTCCTCATCGGCGTCGTCTGGTTCGCCGGCGCGTCAGCGCTGTGCGGCCTCGCACCCAACGCCGAGACGCTGATCGCCGCCCGCGCCCTGCAAGGCATCGGCGGCGCCCTCCTCGCGCCCGGGTCGCTGGCGATCATCGAGTCGGGCATCGAGCCCGCCGACCGCGGCCGCGCGATCGGCGCCTGGACCGGCATGACGAGCATCTCGGCCGCGATCGGGCCCTTCATCGGCGGCGCCCTCGTGCAGTACGCCGACTGGCGCTGGATCTTCTGGATCAACGCGCCGTTGGCGGCCGTGACCGTCGCGGTCACGCTCGTCTACGTACCCGAGAGCCGGACCGCCCAGGAAGGCCGGTACGACGGGCTCGGCGCCGGCCTGGCGGCGCTCGCGCTCGCAGGCATCACCTACTGGCTGATCGAGTGGCACAGCGACCTGGCCCTGATCGGCCTCGCGGTGGGGGTCGCGGCGGCCGTCGCCTTCGTCCTGGTCGAGCGGCGGTCCCGGCATCCGATGCTCCCCCTCGAGCTGTTCGCCTCCCGCACGTTCTCCGCCGCCAACGCGATGACCCTGCTGGTGTACGCCGCCCTGGGGGCGGTGCTGTTCTTCCTGGTGATCGACGTGCAGACGGTGCTGGGCTACGGCGCGCTGGAAGCGGGACTCGCCACCCTCCCGATCACCGTCCTGATGCTGCTGTTCGCCTCCCGCGGCGGGGCGCTGGGCACCCGGATCGGCCCGCGGATCCCGATGACGGTCGGCCCCCTGGTGATGGCCGTGGGAGTGGCCTGGCTGTCCTTCGTCGAGGACGGTACGTCGTACTGGCTGGGGGTGCTGCCGCCCCTGTGCGTCTTCGCGCTCGGCCTCGCCCTCATGGTCGCACCCCTCACCGCCACGGTCCTGGGTGCGGCTCCGGCCGACCGGGCAGGGTTGGCGAGCGGGGTCAACAACGCGGTCGCCCGCGCGGGCTCGCTCTTCGCCGTGGCCGCGCTCCCCGTCGTCGTGGGCTTGTCCGGAGCCGACTACGACGTCGCGCAGGCGTTCAGCAGCGCCTACATGCAGGCGATGTGGCTGTGCGCAGGACTGCTCGCCGCGGGCGGTGTGGTCTCGTGGTTCACGATCCCCGGAAAGATGCCGGCGCAGCCTGCGGAGGTGCCCCAGGGCAGGGTCCGCGCACCCCAGCTGGACTGCCCGCACCGTGGTCGGTGAGGGTGCCCGAACTACCCTGTCGACCATGACACGGGGGCGTCTTGGGATCGCGAGCGCGGTGACAGCCGTCGCCGCGCTGCTCCTGGCGGCCTGCGGCGCCGGCTCCTCGGACCCGGTAGCCGGCTCGTCGACGGGGCCCGTCGCGGCCACGTCGGACCCGACCGGCCCGTCGACACCGACGCGCCCGACCTCGTCGGCGCCCGTCGACCCGGTGCACGCGGTCGCCCACCCGGGCCCTTTCCAGGCGCCGCTGCACACCGCCGACATGCTGATCTTCCGGCAGCGGCCGCTGAGCGACGCGATGGTGCGCCGCATCAGGCACGTCTCCGGCGTGACCCGCGTCGAGCGGTTCTCGCTGGCCCAGGTCAGCATCGACGACCACGCGATCAACGTCGCGGCGGTCGACCCCGCGACGTACCGCAACTACAACCCCGACCAGGTCGCGCAGTTCCAGCAGGAGTGGAACCGCATCGCCGGGGGTGAGATGGCGATCCGGCCGCAGTTCCGCAAGCAGGTGCCGAAGAGCGGTTTCGTGCGGATGGGCACCCGCTCCCACGCCCCACGGATCCACGTCGGTGTCTACGCTCCCCAGATCCCGCAGGTGGACGCGGTCGTCAACGACAGCTGGGTGAAGACCCTCGGCATGCGCAAGGACAACGCGTTGCTCGTCTCCACCGGGATCCGCACGCCGCTGTCCATCCGCAAGCCGATCCAGCGCATCGTCGGCGGCCGCGCCTCGGTGCAGAGGATGGACGCCGCCGCACGTCTGGGGCTCGACCCGAGCGTCACCCAGACCGCCCTGCTCGTGGGCACCACCGCGGACGCCGTGGGCGCCTTCAGCTACACCGTGCTCACCGGCGGTCACATCGCGCCGCAGGGCTCCTGGGTCAGCTCGCACATCTCCACCGAGACGATGCCGATCATCGGGCCGATGACCTGCAACACCTTGATGTTCCCGCAGCTCCGCGCGGCCCTCGACGAGATCGCGGCCCGGGGCCTGGCGAAGGCGATCCACCCGAGCCAGTACGGCGGGTGCTACGTGCCGCGCTTCATCGCCGGTACGACGACCCTGTCCAACCACGCCTTCGGCCTGGCGTTCGACGTCAACGTTCCGGAGAACGAGCGGGGCACCGTCGGCCGGATCAACCGCGACGTCGTCGCGATCCTCCAGCGCTGGGGGTTCACCTGGGGCGGCACCTGGCGCTGGACCGACCCGATGCACTTCGAGCTGAACCGGCTGGTCCGGCCGAGCTGAGGCTGGACCGTTCCCCGACGCACGGGCCTCCCGACATGATGGGCCCATGCGCGCCGTCCAGGTACTCCAGCCCACCGGCCCCGCGGACGTCCGGGTCGTCGAGGTCGACGAGCCCGTGCCCGGCCCCGACGACGTCCTCGTCGAGGTGCACAGCGTCGGGATCTCGTTCCCCGACCTGCTGCTGAGCAAGGGCGAGTACCAGCTGCGCCCCGAGCCGCCGTTCACGCTCGGCGTCGACGTGGCCGGCACCGTGGTCAGCGGGGGCGACCTCGCGCCGGGCACCAGGGTCGCCGGTGTCGTGCCGTACGGCGGCGCCGGCGAGCGCGCCGTGATCCCGGCGGTCTCCGTCTTCCCGCTCCCAGATCGGCTCTCCTACGACGAGGGCGCAGCGTTGCCGATGAACTACCTGACCGCCCTCTTCGCCCTGCAGGAGCGGGGTCAGGTCCGCGCAGAGGAGACGGTGCTGGTGCACGGCGCGGCCGGCGGCGTCGGCACGGCCACCCTCCAGGTGGCGAAGGGACTCGGAGCCCGGACCATCGGCGTCGTCTCGACCCCGGAGAAGGCGGACTTCGCGAGAGCCGCCGGCGCCGACGAGACGGTGCTGGTCGACGGCTTCAAGGACGCGGTCAAGGAGCTCACCGGCGGCCGCGGGGTCGACGTGGTGCTCGACGTCGTCGGGGGAGACGCCTTCACCGACTCCCTGCGCTGCCTCGCCGAGCAGGGCCGCCTGCTCGTCGTCGGCTTCGCGGCGGGCCAGGGGATCCCGGAGGTGAAGGTCAACCGGCTGCTCCTCGGCAACCTCGACGTGCGCGGTGTCGGGTGGGGCGCCTACGCGATGATGCGGCCGCCCTACATGCACCAGCAGTGGCGATCCCTGCTCCCGATGATCGAGTCCGGCGTGGTCTCGCCACCGGTGGGGGCGACCTACGACCTCGCCGACTTCGGCCGCGCGTTGCAGGACATGGAGGCCAGACGCACGCTCGGGAAGGCCGTCGTCCGCGTGCGATGAACGGCGTACGCCCCTAGGCTCACCGGAATGAGCACGCTCGACGACGCCCGCGAGGGCATGGATCCTGACATCCGCCCGCAGGACGACCTCTTCGGCCACGTCAACGGGCGGTGGCTGGAGACGACCGAGATCCCCGCGGACAAGGGGAGCTGGGGATCCTTCGTGCACCTGGCGGACGCGGCCGAGGTGCAGGTCCGCGCGATCATCGAGGGGCTCGCCGAGCGGGTCGTCGCGGGCGAGGAGGGGCTGGGCGACGACGCCATGCGCATCGCCTGCCTCTACGCCTCCTTCATGGACGACCAGGCGGTCGAGGCGCTCGGGTACGAGCCGCTGCGCCCGCTGCTCGACGCCGTCGACAGCCTGCGCGACGTCCGCGACCTCGCGGCGTTCCTCGGCGAGTTCGAGCAGATCGGTGGGAGCGGCGCCTTCGCCGTCTACGTCGACGTCGACGGCAAGAACTCCGACCGCATGCTGTTCAACGTCGTGCAGGGCGGCCTCGGCATGCCCGACGAGTCCTACTACCACGACGAGAAGTTCGCCGAGATCCGCGAGAAGTACGTCGCCTTCCTGACCCGGATGTTCGAGCTCGTCGAGCGCCCGGATGCGGCCGCCGCGGCGGCGACGGTGATGGCCGTCGAGACCCGGCTCTCGCAGGGCCACTGGGAGCGCGCCGAGACGCGCGACGTCCAGAAGACCTACAACCTCCTCACCCTCGAGGACCTGCACGCGCTGTGCCCGGCGTTCGACTGGGAGGCGTTCATCCGCAACCTGGGCGGTTCGGGGGAGACGATCGCCGAGACCTGCGTGCGGCAGCCGTCCTTCCTCGAGCACCTGTCGAAGGCCCTGCAGGAGGTGCCGATCGAGGACTGGCGGGCCTGGCTGGCCGCCCGCGTCGTCCGCGCGTACGCGCCGTACCTCGCGGCGGAGTTCGTCGAGACCAACTTCGACTTCTACGGCCGCACGCTCGGTGGCACGCCGGAGCTGCGCGAGCGGTGGAAGCGCGGCGTCGCGCTGGTCGAGGGCTCGATCGGCGAGGCGGTCGGGCGCGAGTACGTCGCCCGCCACTTCCCGCCCGCCTCCAAGGCGATGATGGACGACCTGGTCGGCAACCTGCTGCGTGCCTACCGTGAGTCGATCTCGGCGCTGGACTGGATGAGCGACGAGACCAAGAAGGCGGCGTACGAGAAGCTCGACACGTTCCGCTCGAAGATCGGCTACCCCGAGACGTTCCGTGACTACTCGTCGTTGGAGTTCGTCCCCGACGACCTGCTCGGCAACGTCGCGGCGGCCGAGGCGTTCGAGACCCGCCGCCAGCTCGCGAAGATCGGTGCCCCCGTCGACCGCGACGAGTGGCTGATGCTGCCCCAGACCGTGAACGCCTACTACCGACCCGGCATGAACGAGATCTGCTTCCCGGCGGCGATCCTGCAGAAGCCGTTCTTCGCCCCGGACGCCGACCCGGCCGAGAACTACGGCGGCATCGGCGCCGTCATCGGCCACGAGATCGGGCACGGCTTCGACGACCAGGGCTCGCAGTACGACGGCGCCGGCAACCTGCAGGACTGGTGGACGCCCGACGACAAGTCCGCCTTCCAGGTCAAGTCCCAGGCGCTGATCGAGCAGTACAACGGCTTCTCGCCCCGCAACCTCCCTGGCGAGCACGTCAACGGCGCGCTGACGGTCGGGGAGAACATCGGCGACCTCGGTGGCCTGACCATCGCGCTGATGGCCTACTCGATCGCGCAGGACGGCGACGTCGGTCTCGAGGACGCCCAGGACCTGTTCTTCAGCTGGGCCTACTGCTGGCGGACCAAACGTCGACCCGAGCTCGACCAGCAGTACCTCACGATCGACCCCCACAGCCCGCCGGAGTTCCGGGCCAACATCGTCCGCAACCTCGACGAGTTCCACGCCGTCTTCGGCACGCAGGAGGGTGACGGGCTCTGGCTCGACCCGGCGGACCGCGTCCGCATCTGGTGACCCGCGGCGCCCACGGCCAGACGGCGTACACCCGTCGGCTGGACTGGGGTCTCGGCGGCGCGCTCGCGCTGGTGGCCGACGCGCGGCCCGGTGACGTGGCGGTCGTGGTCGACGTGCTCTCCTTCACGACCACGCTCACCGTCGCGGTCGAGCAGGGCATCGCGGTCCATCCCTACCCCTGGCGCGCCGAAGACGCCGCGGCGTACGCCGCCGAGCGGGGCGCGACGCTGGCCGCCGGCCGTCGCGAGGGCCTCGCCGACGGCTCCGTGAGCCTGTCGCCGGTGTCGTTCGCGGGCGTCGACCGGTGTCGACCGGGTCGTGCTGCCGTCGCCCAACGGCTCCGCGATCGCCTTCGCCCTGGCCGACGCCGGGGTCACCGTGGTCGGGGCCAGCCTGCGCAACGCGCCCGCCGTCGCGCAGTGGCTGCGCGCGCGGCCGGGCGCGCGCATCTCGGTGGTCGCCGCCGGCGAACGGTGGCCGGACGGGCAGCTGAGACCCGCGGTCGAGGACCTGTGGGGAGCGCGGCGCGGTGCTGGCCGGGCCTCGGTGAGACCGGCCTCAGCCCCGAGGCGGCCGCCGCGGTCGCCGCGTTCCGAGCCGTCGAGGACCGGCTGGCCGAGGCTCTGCCGCACTGTGCCAGCGGCCGCGAGCTGGTCGAGGCCGGTTTCGCCGCCGACGTCGACCTGGCGGCGGCGTACGACGTGAGCGGCGTGGTGCCGGTGCTCACCGGCGACGCGTTCGCAGGCGGTCAGGAGTCCTAGCGAGCGCAGGGTGCGTCCCTCCGCCTGCCCGTCAGCCGACCATCATCGCGGCGGCGTCGGCGGGCTTCTCGGCCGGACGACGCGGCAGGAAGAACGCCGGGATCAGGCACAGCCCGACGAGCACCGTCGCGACGACGAACACGTCGCCGAAGGCCAGGCCCATGTAGTGGAGGCCCAGGGACCGTCGCGGACCTGGGCCTGCGCCGGTGCTCAGCCACGCCAGCGCGGGGTCTGGCGTCGTTCTGGATCGCGAGCGTCGGCATTCACGACGTCCGCGTGCTGGTTGTAGGCGTTGGTCAGCAGCACCGAGAACAGCGCCGTACCGACCGAGGCGGAGACCTGCTGGGTGATGTTCATCAGCGTCGAGCCGCGGGCGATGTCGTGGTCCTTCAGGCTGGCCAGCGCCGCGGTGAAGACCGGCATCATGGTCGCGCCCATGCCGAAGCCCATGATCACGAACGCGGTGATGATGTAGGCGTACGGCGTCGTCGCGTCGAGGAAGGCCAGCATCCCCATCCCGACGGTGTCGAGGACCAGCCCGGTGAGCACCACCTTGCCCGGGGCCGATCTTGTCGGCCAGGAAACCGGCGATCGGCATCGTGACCATCGCGCCGAAGCCCTGCGGCGCCACCAGCCAGCCCGACTGCGAGCGGGGTCGCGCCGCGCACCTGCTGGAAGTAGAGCGTGAAGAGCAGGCTGGCGCCGAAGAACGCGATCGCGAACAGCGACATCGTGATCACCGCGACGGTCATGTAGCGGTTGGTGAACAGCCGCAGCTGCATGAGCGGGTGGATGTTCTTGCGGCGCAGCGCCCAGGGCACGAAGGCGGCCACCAGGGCCAGGCCGACCACGCAGCTGACCACCACCGTCGTGGTCCACATGGTGCCGTGCTCCTGCTTGGCCGCCGGGATCGACGAGACGCCGTAGAGGAACAGCGCCAGGCCCGGTGAGAGCAGCAGCATGCCGACGAAGTCGAAGCTCTCGGAGGGGTGGACGGAGTCACGGTCGAGGACGCGCCAGGCATAGACCGCGGCGACGATCCCGATCGGGACGTTGATCAGGAAGATCCAGTGCCACGAGGCGACGTCGATCAGCCAGCCGCCGAGGATCGGGCCGAAGATCGGGCCGAGCAGCATCGGGACGCCGAGGATCGCCATCACCCGGCCGAGGCGCTCGGGGCCGGCCTCGCGCGTCAGGATCGTCATCCCGAGCGGCATCAGCATGCCGCCACCGAGGCCCTGCAGCACGCGGAAGGCGACCAGCATCTCGAGCGTGGTCGCGGTGGAGCACAGCGCGGAGCCGGCCGTGAAGAGCACGAGCGCCAGGATGTAGAGGCGCTTGGTGCCGAACCGGTCGGCGGCCCAGCCGGTCATCGGGATCACCGTGGCCAGGGCCAGCGTGTAGGCCGTGGAGGTCCAGGCCACCTGGGCCTGGGTCGCGTCGAAGGTCTCCTGGAACGTGCGCTGGGCGACCGCCACGACGGTGATGTCGAGAATGGACATGATCGCGCCCAGCACGACCACTCCCGCCACGATCATGACCCGGCTGTCGAGCCTGCCGTCCGAGGGGCCGGCGGGCTCGCCGACCTGGCTGCTGTCGATCTCGGTGCTCATGCGTGCGTCTTCTTCCTCGTGTCGTTACAGGTCGAGCGTAGGCAAGACCGCCGACACCGGCGACCCCATATCCGGATCGAGATCGGACACGGGGCGGCCGTCTCGCGGCCCGTCACCCCGGAGGTCGTCGCGGATCTGCCGGCGCAGCCAGAAGGCGATGTGTGCGGCGGCGAGCATGGTGACCACACCCATGATCGCGAAGATCTGCCGGTAGGTCAGCACCACCACGAGGGCGGAGCCGAGGGCCAGCGAGACCGCCTGCGGCACGGACATCACGACCTCGACCGCGGTGGACACCCGGCCCATGATCGCCTGCGGGCTGCGCCGCTGGACCAGGGTCATGAAGGCCACCATCAGCATCGGCAGCGACATCCCGAACACCGCGGCGCTCAGGCACACCACGACGATGCTGTGGGTGGCGCCCATGATCGCGATGCCCACGACCAGGACGACCAGGCCGACCACGCAGGTGGCGACCTCGCCGATCCGCTTGACCACCCAGCCCGACGAGAGGCCGCCCGCGATCGCGCCGACGCCCTGCACCGAGACGATCACCGAGACGAACGTCGCCGGCCGGTCGAAGGCGTCGAGCAGGGCGTAGATCGACGACTCGGTGAAGCCCAGCACCAGCATCGTGATGCCGAAGCCGATCAGCACGTGCTTGAGCACCCGGTCGGTGCCGAGGTACCGCATCACCGGCGGTCAGCTCGTCCCAGAAGTGCGCCTCCTCGGCCTACGGGCGTGGTCTCGCGCACCGTGATCGTGGCGATCACCGCGGCGGCCACGAAGAACGACAGCGAGTCGAGCAGCGCGACCGCCCAGCCGCCGAGCCAGGTGAAGAGCAGGGCCCCGATCAGGGGACCGAACAGCCGGAACGACTCCTTGGTGGTCTGCGAGCGAGGAGTTGGCGTCGACCAGCATCTCGTCGGGCAGCAGCTCCTTGAGCAGGCCGTTGAGCGCGGCCGGCAGGACGACGAACGAGACGCCGTAGAGCATGGCGACGGCCCAGATCACCCAGACCTCGCCGGGCGCCGCGCACCAGCACCAGGGGGAGGACGCCGATGCCCGAGGCGATGTGGCCCCAGACCAGGAACGGCTTGCGCTTGACGCGGTCGATCCAGATCGCCGAGCAGCGGAGCGAGCAGGGCCGGGATCACCATGAAGAAGAAGGTGATGCCCGGCCTGGGCGTTGGAGCCGGTCAGGGTCTTCACCCAGATCGAGAGCACCAGCAGCATCGCCGAGTCGCCGAACATCGACGCCGTGAGACCGGCGTACAGGCGGGTGAAGCCGGGCTGCCGGAAGGCCTGCCTCATGACGCCTCAGCTCCTGCCTCGGGTCGAGTGCGGGGGTCGTCTCGACGCCGGGCAGGAGCAGCGGCGCCCCCCAGGCGACGAACTCGCACAGTCGCGAGCCGGGGGGGCGCTTGGAGGGGTCGACGAGTCGGTCGGAGTAGCGCTCCAGGATCGGCTGCGGACCTCGGTGTTGAGCTCGTCGAGCTCGTCGAGGGTCAGCCAGCTGGCGGACTGGGTGGCGCTCGCGGCGTCGCCCCAGGCCTCGTCGCCGTCGTCGTGGAGCTGGTCGCGCGCCTGGTGGAAGCGCGTGACCTGGCGCTCGAGGAGCATCTGCTCCAGCGCGCGGCCCGCGCGGACCTCGCCGGGCGACGCGTCGGTCTCGTCCCAGGCCAGCCCGATCGAGCGGACCTGCCACGGGCGCTGCCGGCCGATACCGCCGCCGGCCTCCTCGACGAAGTGGTGCTCGGCCAGCTTGCGCAGGTGCCAGGAGCAGTTGGCGGGGGTCTCGTCGAGGCGGTCGGCGAGCTCGGTCGCGGTCAGCGGACCGGAGACCGTGAGCAGCTCCATGATCCCGAGCCGCACCGGGTGGGCCAGCGCGGCCAGCTCGCGGGGGTCCTGCAGCCGCCGGTACGCCGGTCCTTGGGCGTCGGTGTCTGGTCGGGCATAGCGTCGAAACTACTCTTTCGAAAGGAGTCTTGCAATAGGGTCGGTCAGGAAGGCTGGTCGGGAAAACGCGGAACGAATTCGCGACACGCGGGGGCGGCGTGGGCACTTGTTCCGCGTTTTCCGGGGTGTGGCCGGCACAGGCTGAGCGTTGTCGGAGGGCCCGACTAGCTTCGACCCGAGGTGGTGGCGCGTGCTGGGCGGGGCGGTGAGGTGGCGGTGAGCTTCGTGCCGCTCTCGGGCCCGGCGACCCTGCGCGCCGCCGAGGCGCCACGCGACGGCGTGGTGGAGTTCACCGACGCCGCAGCCGGCAGCCGCACGATCACCCTGCCGATCCGGGCCGCCCTTCCGGTGCTGGCCAAGGCCCGCACCGACGAGGCGGCCCACCCCTCCGTGACCCTGCTGGCCGCGGCCTCCCTGCTGGCGATGCGGTTCGTCGCCGCCGGCAAGTTCGAGCCGGGCGACGGCGTGTGGCGGCTCGCCCCGCTCGATCGCCGACGACACCGAGCGGCTGCGGCGCCTGGCCGAGTCGCGCGCCTACGCCGGGCTGCCGGCGGCCGACGCCGAGCACGTCGTACGCCGGCTCGTCGACGCCGTCGTCGACACCATGCCGCGCACGTCCCCGGCCGCGCCCACGCTCGCGACCCGCAGTTCCCACCTCCACGCGCACCCCGGCCCGAGGGCGACGCGTTCAGCCGGCGCCTCCAGGCGCTCGTCGCACGCCATCGAGGCGAGGGGGCCGGCCTGCCCCAGCTGGTGACCCTCTCGCTCCGGGTCGAGGCCCACGAGGAGGAGCTGGTCGCCGGATCGTGCCGGCTGGTGCTGCAGGTGCACGACGAGCAGGACCCACTCCATGTCTGCGACGCCGGCGCGCTGTGGCACGACGCGCCGTCGGTGCACGGCTTCGGCGACCGTGCCCGCACCCACGCCTCGCTGGCGCTGCGCGAGGCCGCCGCGGCCTGGCCGCCCCTCGAGCGCCTGCTCGAGCAGCGGGTACCCGACGAGCTGGCGCTCACCACCGACGACCTGGTCAGCCTCCTCGAGGACGGCGTCGAGGCGCTTCACCGAGGTGGCGTCGACGTGCTCTGGCCGCGCAGCCTGGGCCGCGACCTCAAGGCCACCGCCACCCTCGACCGCGTGCCGTCCCGGCGCGAGGGCCAGCTCGTCGAGGGCGTGCTCAGCGGTGACGCGCTGTTCGCCTTCAACTGGCAGGTCGCCCTGCGCGGCGAGCCGCTCACCGAGGCCGAGATGGACGCGCTTGCCCTGGCGTCGTCGCCGATGCTCAGGCTGCGCGGCGGCTGGACCGTCGTCGACCCGTCGGTCGCCCGCAAGGCGCGCAGCCGCCTGATCCGCACGGTCAAGCCGGCGCAGGCCGTGGCGGCGGCGCTCACCGGCGTCGTCGACGTCGACGACGCCCCCGCCGAGGTCGTCGTCGGAGCCAGCCTGCTCGACGGTCCGCGAGCAGCTCCTCGACGCCGCGACCGCACCACCGCTGCCCACACCGCCCGGCCTCGCGGCCGTGCTCCGCGACTACCAGCGCCAGGGCTTCACCTGGCTCGAGCGCGTCACCTCGCTCGGGCTCGGCGCCTGCCTGGCCGACGACATGGGCCTGGGCAAGACGGTCACCCTGATCGCGCTCCACCTCCACCGCGCCGCCGCGCGTCCCGGGCCGACCCTGGTGGTCTGCCCGGCCTCGCTCCTCGGCAACTGGGAGGCCGAGATCCGGCGCTTCGCCCCCGGTGTCGACGTACGCCGGTTCCACGGCGGTCAGCGCTCGCTCGACGACCTCGCGCCCTCCGACGCCGTGCCCGATCCCGGCTTCGTGCTCACCACCTACGGCACCGTCCGGCGCGACGCCGGTTCACTGGCCACCGTCGTCGTGGGGGCTGGTCGTCGCCGACGAGGCGCAGCACGTCAAGAACGCCCGCTCCGCCACGGCCCGCGCCCTGCGCACGATCCCGTCCGCCGCCCGGGTCGCCCTCACCGGCACCCCGGTCGAGAACAACCTGACCGAGCTCTGGGCGATCCTCGACTGGGCGACGCCCGGGCTGCTCGGCAGCCGCCAGGCGTTCCGCAAGGTCTGGGCAGGCCCGATCGAGTCCGGCCTCGAGCCGACCAAGGCGCGGCAGTTCGCCGGCCTGATCGGCCCGTTCCTGCTGCGGCGGCGCAAGTCCGACCCCGGGATCGCCCCCGAGCTGCCCGACAAGACCGAGACCGACCACCTGCTCGGGCTGACCCGCGAGCAGGTCGTCCTCTACGAGTCGTTCGTCCGCGACACGATGGAGCGCATCCGGCGCGCCGACGAGGACACCCGACGGGGGCTGGTCCTCAAGCTCCTGACCGGGCTCAAGCAGATCTGCAACCACCCGGCCCACTTCCTCAAGCAGTCCGGGCGGCCGGCTCTCCGGCCGGTCCGAGAAGCTCGACCTGCTCGACGAGCTCCTCGCCACGGCCCTGGCCGAGGACAGCTCGGTGCTGGTCTTCACCCAGTACGTCGCGATGGCCAGGCTGATCGAGGACCACCTGTCCCGGATCGGGGTCCCCCACCAGTTCCTCCACGGCGGTACCCCGGTGCGGCAGCGCGACGCGATGGTGGCGGGCTTCCAGGCCGGTCCCGACGCCGGCGGCGTGCCGGTCTTCCTGCTCTCGCTCAAGGCGGGCGGCACCGGCCTCAACCTCACCCGCGCCGACCACGTCGTCCACGTCGACCGCTGGTGGAACCCCGCCGTGGAGGACCAGGCGACCGACCGCGCCCACCGGATCGGCCAGACCCGGCCCGTGCAGGTGCACCGGATGATCACCCAGGGCACCGTCGAGGAGCGGGTCGCCGAGCTCCTGCGCCGCAAGCGCTCGCTGGCCGACGCCGTCCTCGGCCGCGGCGAGGCCGCGCTCACCGAGCTCAGCAACGACGAGCTGCTCGACCTCGTCTCCCTGCGGAGGCAGCCGTGACGCGGCGGTGACCTTCGCCCGTATCCCGCCCCGTCGCAGCACCACCCGGGCGGCGACCTGGTGGGGGCGCGCATGGGTCCGGGCGGTCGAGGAGGCGGCGTACTCCGCGGGCGACCTGCACACCGCCCGGGCGATCTCCCGCAGCGGGTCGATCGGCGGGATCACCATCGACCGCGGTGCGATCGTCGCGGCCTGCTACGACCGGTCCGGCGTGTGGTCGGTGGCCGGCACCGTCCCCGAGCTCGACCCGATCAGCCGTCGTGCGTTCGTCGAGGTGGTCGCGGGGGAGTCTGGTCATCTCGCGTCGCTGCTGGCCGGCGAGCTGCCCTACCGCCTCGTCGAGCAGTCGGAGGAGGCCGGCGTCGAGCTCCTTCCGTACGGCGGTGAGCTCGGGCACGTCGTGCCCGTGTGACGCCTGGGTCGACCCGTGCGTGCACGCCCTCGCGGTGCTGCTCCAGGTGGCCTGGCTCGTCGACGGCGACCCGTGGGTGCTGCTGCGACTACGCGGGCTCTCGCCCGAGGACCTCCAGGCCGAGCTCGCCGCCCCGCAGACCAGGACGACGGGAGCGAGGCCGACGAGCTGGGTGGTGACCTGGCGGCAGCGGTCGACGCCGCTGTCCGCGCCGCCCGGGTGCTGGCGCTCGCCGACGACCCGAGCGCCGAGATCACTCACCTGGTCTGAGGGCCGGTCAGCGCGCCCAGGGCCATCCGGTGCAGCACCCCCCGCATCGCGTCGTCGGGGATCAGCCCGCTGTGCGGCGTGGAGTTGATCAGCCCGAACGCCGCGTGGGCCATCGCGCGAGCCCGGTCGGTGTGGAGCCCGCGATGCAGCCGCCGCAGCTGGCCGGCCCAGACGTCGACGTACTCCCGCTGCAGCGCGCGTACCTGCTCGCGCGCGTCCGGCGGGAGGGTCTGCCAGTCCCGGTCCTGGACGACGATCAGCGCCCGGTGTCGCAGGGCGAAGTCGATGTGCCAGCCGATCGAGTGCGTCGATCGCGTCCTGGGCGTCGTCGGCCGCGGCCACGCGGGCCTGCCCCTCGTCGAGCAGCCGCTGGCTGATGTCGACGAGCATCGCCGCGAGCACGGCGTCCTTGGAGGCGAAGTGCTTGTAGAGCGCCGGCCCGGAGATCCCGCACGCCCGGCCGATCTCGCCGACGGAGACACCGTGGAAGCCCTTGGCGGCGAACAGCTCGGCCGCGGTCTCGAGGATCTGCTCCCGCCGGCTCACGCGCCCAGGTTAGCGGTCGTTAACGTCGGTGGGACGCCGTGTCTCGGCTCTCCGGCGCGCACGGGCGACGTCTCGGGGCATGATGCTCCCCTGACCGGCCACCGCCCTCGATCATCGGAGGACTGACATGCGTTCCACCCTCATCCGCGCGGCCCGCCGAGGCGCCGCCGCTGCCGCGGCCGTCTTGCTCGTCGTCACCGCTGCCTCGCGTGATCACGCCGGGCGCCTCCGCCGCTCGGCGGATCGAGTCCGCCGGCTCCGGGTCCGGAACTCCGCCGGATCGGTCTGTGATCGTGCGTCGCGGTGGGCCGGATGCGACGCTCCGGTTCCACCGGGCCGCCGCGGGGGAGGTGTTCCTCGACGGTGACGGTCTCCGCGCGCGGCGTCTCGTGGGCCGCCCGCTGGGAACGAGTCCGCCGTGGTCTCGGCGTACGTCGACGGGCACTACGCCACCGACATCGTGATCACGTCGGCGAGCCCGGTGACGCGTCAGTTCGCCCTCGGCCACCTGCGGGCCGGCGGGCACACGCTGCGGCTGCACTACGCCGCCCGCCGCTCACCGAGCAACGCCGGTGTCGCGAGGCTCCAGGACATCGGCTTCTCGCACCGTCCGGCCCTCCAGCACCCGGCGTACGTCGCCGCGAAGTACGCGCCGGTGCTCTACGGCCGCAACGTCGCCGGTCTCGGTGGCCGATTCCAGAACAACCGCACGGACACCCCGCTCGTCGCCTGGCACCAGGTGCTGCCGGCGCGAAGCCCGGACACTCGGTCATCGAGTACTCCGTGGTGTGGAGCAACGAGGACGGCGGCACCGGCGCGCGCCGGCCGCTGATGGCGCAGTGGGGGCGCACCACCGACATCGAGTGGATCTACCGCGTCGAGGTCGACGCCAAGGGCCGCCGGGTGGCGGGCAGCGGCGTGTTCCAGAGCCCCAACCACGGGACGACGGTGTTCCGTGGCCGCTACGACGGCACCCACCCGCTGCTCCAGACCTGCACCTCCAACAACAACGTGTGCGACGCGAGGGCGCTGGAGAGGCAGCGCCAGACGGCGGACCCGATGCGGTTCGCGCTCTCCACCCGCGCCGTGCTGGGCGCCGCCCAGCCGCGCGAGCACGAGATGGACATCAACCCCTGGACCTACCAGGTGATGGGCCGCGAGATGGTGCGCGAGGACAAGGTCGACCGACCCGCTCCCGACCCGTCGACCGCGGCGCTCGCCGACCAGCGCACCTACCTCTACCTCGCCCTGAACCACGACGCCCTCCGACGCCGTGTCGGCCCTCGCCGTGGACGTCGTCCTGAAGAGCGACCTGACGACGACGTACTCGTCGGACCACCGGGATCGGCACGTTCCTCACCATTCACCGCCGCGGCCCGGCCGCGACCACGGTCGAGCTGCCGCCAGGAACGACCGCCGCCGACGTCCAGTCCATCTCGGTCCGCCGCGTCACGCCGCTGCTGCCCGGTGGTACCGACAGCGGAGCAAGCGTGAGCGTCACCGCCATCGACCGGGCGTTCTTCCTCAAGGGCACCTACCTGCCCCAGGCGTCGTTCGCGCACGGTCCCGTCACGGCGACCCTGACCCAGGCGGCGCCCACCGCAGTGATCTGGCCCCCAGGTCCCTGACCGGGTCGTTGGCACGTCAGGTTAATGATCGCTAACCTGGGGACGTGAGTGGACTGCGTGAGCTGGTCGAGGAGCTTCGGGGGCACCTGGCCGTCGTACGACGTGGCGGGAGCGACTCGGCGCGGAAGAAGCACACCGACCGCGGGAAGCTCCTGGTCCGCGACCGGATCGACCGGCTGCTCGACCCCGGCAGCCCGTTCCTCGAGCTGAGCCCGCTGGCGGCGTTCGGGATGTACGGCGAGGGCGACTACGCCGTGCCGAGCGCCAGCATCGTGACCGGCATCGGCCGGGTCAACGGCCGCGAGTGCGTGATCGTCGCCAACGACGCGACCGTCAAGGGCGGCACCTACTACCCGCTGACGGTCAAGAAGCACCTGCGCGCCCAGACGATCGCGGCCGAGAACCGGCTGCCCTGCCTCTACCTCGTCGACTCCGGCGGCGCGTTCCTGCCGATGCAGGACGAGGTCTTCCCCGACCGCGAGCACTTCGGCCGGATCTTCTTCAACCAGGCCAACCTCTCGGCGCGGGGGATTCCCCAGATCGCCAGCGTGATGGGCTCGTGCACGGCCGGCGGTGCCTACGTGCCGGCGATGAGCGACGAGTCCGTGATCGTGAAGAACCAGGGCACGATCTTCCTCGGCGGCCCGCCGCTGGTGAAGGCCGCGACCGGTGAGGTCGTCACCGCCGAGGAGCTCGGCGGCGGCGACGTGCACGCCCGCATCTCCGGGGTCGTCGACCACCTCGCCGACGACGACGCGCACGCTCTCGCCATCGTGCGGTCGATCGTGGACACGCTCCCGATGGTCTCGACACCGCTCGACCACGGGCACCCGCTCGACACGGGCGGATCGAGGAGCCGCACGAGCCGCCCGAGTCGCTGTACGACGTGGTGCCCGGCGACACCCGCACGCCGTACGACGTGCGCGAGGTGATCCGGCGCCTCGTCGACGGCAGCAGGCTGCACGAGTTCAAGAAGCTGTACGGCGAGACCCTGGTCTGCGGCTTCGCCCGGATCTGGGGCCACGAGGTCGGCATCGTGGCCAACAACGGCATCCTCTTCAGCGAGTCGGCGCTCAAGGGCGCCCACTTCATCGAGCTGTGCAACCAGCGCCGGATACCCGCTGGTCTTCCTGCAGAACATCACCGGCTTCATGGTCGGCAAGGAGTACGAGAACCGCGGCATCGCCCGCGACGGCGCCAAGCTCGTCACCGCCGTCGCGTGCAGCGTCGTCCCGAAGTTCACCGTCGTCATCGGCGGCTCGTTCGGCGCCGGCAACTACGGGATGTGCGGCCGCGCCTACGACCCGCGCTTCCTCTGGATGTGGCCGAACGCCCGGATCTCGGTGATGGGCGGCGAGCAGGCGGCCAGCGTGCTGGCGACCGTCCGCCGCGACGGGTACGAGGCCCGCGGCGAGGAGTGGTCGGCGGAGGACGAGGAGGCGTTCAAGTCGCCGATCCGCGACCAGTACGAGGCGCAGGGCTCGCCGTACTACGCCACGGCCCGGCTCTGGGACGACGGCGTGATCGACCCCGCCGACACCCGCCGTGTGCTCGGCATGGGTCTCGCCGCGACGTCGCACGCCCCGGTCCCCGAGCCCTCCTACGGCATCTTCCGGATGTAGGCGTGACACGACCTCCGGACCGTCCTCGTCGCCAACCGCGGCGAGATCGCGCTGCGCATCTTCCGCACCTGCCGCCGCCTCGGCGTCCGCACCGTCGCGGTCTTCACCGACGTCGACCACGACGCGCCCCACGTGCACGCGGCCGACGAGGCCCTCCGGGTCGACAGCTACCTCGACATCGACGCAGGTGGTCGCCGCGGCGGTGGCGAGCGGCGCCGACGCGATCCACCCGGGCTACGGCTTCCTCTCCGAGCGCGCGGCGTTCGCCCGTGCGGTCGAGGCGACCGGCGCGCGTGGTGCTGGTCGGCCCGAGCGCCGAGGTGATGGAGCGGATGGGCCGCAAGGACCATGCCCGCGAGATCGCCGTCGCCGCCGGCGTGCCGGTCATCCCGTCGTACGCCGTGGACGCCGACCCCGCGACCTTCGCCTTCCCGGTGCTGGTCAAGGCCGCGGCCGGCGGTGGCGGCAAGGGGATGCGGGTGGTCCGCTCCGCGGAGGAGTACGCCGCGGCGACGGCCGCCGCCGCGCGTGAGGCGCGGCAGCGCCTTCGGCGACGACACCCTGCTCGTGGAGAAGTACGTCGAGTCCGGGCGTCACGTCGAGGTGCAGGTGCTCGGCCGACAGCCACGGCGCACGTCCTCCATCTGTTCGAGCGCGACTGCTCGACGCAGCGGCGCCACCAGAAGGTGCTCGAGGAGGCTCCCGGCCCGACCGTCGACGCAGACCTCCGGCTCGCCTCACCCAGGCGGCCGTGGCGCTCGCGCGCGAGGTCGGCTACACCAACGCCGGCACCGTGGAGTTCCTGCTCGACAACGCCACCGGCGACTTCTACTTCCTGGAGATGAACACCCGGCTCCAGGTCGAGCACCCCGTCACCGAGGCCGTGGTCTCGGCGGGCTCGACCGGCCGGCCGCTCGACCTGGTCGAGGAGCAGCTCCGGGTCGCGGCGGGCGCACCCCTCTCGCTGACGCAGGAGGACCTCGCGATCGACGGGCATGCCATCGAGGCCCGGGTCTACGCCGAGGACTCCTTCGGCGGCTTCCTGCCCCAGGCCGGCACGACCAGCCTGGTGCGATGGCCCGGCGAGGGCGTCAGGGTCGACCACGCGCTCGAGAGCGGGCCAGGTGGTCAGCACGTCGTACGACCCGATGCTCGGCAAGGTCATCGCGCACGGCCCCGACCGCGAGACCGCGCGCCAGGCACTCGTCCGTGCGCTCGACGCCACCGCCATCCTCGGCCTGACCACGAACGCCGGCTTCCTGCGCGCGCTGGTGGCCAGCGACGAGTTCCGCGACGCCACCATCGACACCGCCTGGCTCGACCACCACGAGGTGCCTGCCCCGGACGCCGACGTGCCCCGGGTGATGGCGGCCTGGGTCACCGCCATGCTGGCCGCGACCGACACCGGACACCCGTTCCAGAGCGACGGCTTCCGGCTCGGGGCGCGACCCGGCTCCCACGCTCGTCGAGCTCGACCGCGACGTCGTCGTCGACCGCCATGCCGGCACTGGTGGACGGCGTACCCGTGCAGCAGCTGTCAGCGGCGAGAACCACGTGCTCGAGCTGGAGATCGACGGACACCGCGTGCGGGCCGTGGTCAACGTGCAGCCCGACATCGTCGAGGTCAGTCTACCAGGGGCAGAGGTTCGTCCTGACCGGGCCGGACCGGCTATCGGACGCCGAGGCCGTCGGCGACGGGACGGTCACCTCCCCGATGCCCGGCACCGTGCTCGAGGTCCGCGTCGCCGAGGGCGACCGGGTCGAGGAGGGCCACGTCCTCGGCATGATGGAGGCGATGAAGATGGAGCTGTCCCTCACCGCGCCGTTCGCGGGCACCGTCGCCGAGGTCGCCGCCGCGCCGGGAGACCAGGTGGCGATCGGTACCACCCTGTTCGTGGTCTCGGCCCCGCTCGACGAACGAGAAGACCTCGACCGACGAGAAGTCGACGTATGACGGACCTGCCGATGACGGTGCCGGCCGAGGGCCTGCCGGCCCGCGTGACGATCTACGAGGTCGGCCCGCGCGACGGGCTCCAGAACGAGTCCGCCCTCGTCCCGACCGAGGTGAAGGCCGAGCTGATCCGCCGCCTGCTGGCCGCCGGGCTGCCGGTCGTGGAGGCGACGAGCTTCGTGCATCCGCGCTGGGTGCCCCAGCTCGCCGACGCCGAGGACCTGATGCGCGACCTCGGCGAAGCCGGGCGCGACCTGCCGGTGCTCGTGCCCAACGAGCGCGGTCTCGACCGGGCCCTCGAGCTCGGCTGCCGCCACGTCGCGATCTTCGGCAGTGCCACCGAGACCTTCGCGCAGAAGAACCTCAACCGCAGCCTCGACGACCAGTTCGCGATGTTCGAGCCGACCGTACGCCGCGCCCGCGACGCCGGCCTCGACGTGCGCGCCTACGTCTCGATGTGCTTCGGCGACCCGTGGGAGGGGGCCGTACCCGTCGAGCAGGTGGTCGACGTCGGCCGCCGGCTGTTCGACCTCGGCGCCAGCCAGCTGAGCCTCGGCGACACCATCGGCGTCGGCACCGCGGGGCACGTCACGGCGCTGCTGCGCGGCTTCACCGACGCCGGCATGCGCGTCGACGACCTCGCCCTGCACTTCCACGACACCTACGGCCAGGCCCTGTCCAACGCCATGGCCGGCCTGCGCGCCGGAGTCACGACGTACGACGCGAGCGCCGGCGGCCTCGGCGGCTGTCCGTACGCCAAGAGCGCGACCGGCAACCTCGCCACCGAGGACCTGGTCTGGCTCCTCACCGGCCTCGGCATCGAGCACGGCGTCGACCTCGACGCGCTGGTCGCGACCAGCACCTGGCTGGCCGGTCACCTCGGCCGCCCCAGCCCGAGCGCGGTCGTCCGCGCCCTCTCCGGCTGAGCGTCCTGTGGCCACGCCCTCTCCCGCACCTCAGGGCTGTGGCGGGTGACCGGGCTGTGGCTGGCAGAATCCCGGGCATGAGCCGGAGGGTGTACGTGCACATCGGTGCGCCCAAGACCGGTACGACGTACCTCCAGGACCGGCTCAGCCTCAACGCCAAGACGCTGGCGGCCCACGACGTGCGCCTCCCGAGCCGCTCGCCCCTGGTGAGCACCGGGCTGTTCCACTTCCGGGCCGCGCTCGACCTCCTCGACCAGGACTGGGGCGGCCCGAAGGGCCATGCCGCGGGCAACTGGGCCGCGATGGCCAAGCGCGTGCGCCGGTCCTCGGGCACCGTGATCATCAGCCACGAGATCCTGGCCCCGGCCAAGCCCGAGCACATCGCGCGGCTGCGGCGCGACCTCGACGGCTGCGAGATCCACGTCGTCTACTCCGCCCGCGACCTGGCGCGGCAGGCGCCGGCCGGCTGGCAGGAGAGCATCAAGCAGGGGCGACGCTGGAGCTACCGCCGCTACCTCTCGCGGGTGCGCGCCGGGACGCCATGGTTCGCCCGCGCCTTCGACCTGCCGGCCGTCCTCGTCCCAGTGGGGCGCCGGTCTCCCGCCCGACCACGTGCACGTGGTCACGGTCCCGCAGGCCGACGCTGTCGCCGCCGACCCCGACCTGCTGTGGCGACGCTTCTGCGAGGCGTTCGGGATCGATCCGGCGTGGGCTCCCCACGAGAGCCATCGGTCGAACGCCTCGCTCGGGCAGCGCGGAGACGCAGGTGCTCCGGCGCCTCAACCAGCGCCTCTCCCGCGCGACCAGGCGCGACGCGTCGTACGACGACCTGATCCTCGGGATGCTCGCCGGCGACACCCTCTCGGGCAGCCGCTCACGCCCGATCCTGCTGCCCCCGAAGTTCCACGACTGGGCCATCGAGCGCGGCGAGACCTGGATCCGGTGGCTCGAGGAGAGCGGGGTCGAGGTGATCGGCGACGTCGGCGACCTGCTGCCCGGGCCGCCGGCCGAGGACTTCCAGCACCCCGACCGGGTCCGTCCCAGGCCGCAGCTCGAGGCCGCTCTCGACGCGCTGGCCGCGATGACCCGCGAGGCGGCGTCCCGGCGCGACCCCGACTCCACCGTGCGCGGTCGGCTGCGGCGCGTCCGCGAGAACCGCCGCCGGTGACGCCCGCCGCGAGTCGTGCACCGGCCGAGAGCGAGGGCGTGGCCCGCGCGTGGGGTTGGGTCCACCATCTCCGCTCGGGCGGCGCTACGCCCGTGGTCGCAGTGGCAGCGGCCCGCGCCACCGGCCGAGCAGGCGGGCCGCTACCTGCCCGGTGCCCAGCAGCTCGAGCTGCTGAGGCGGCTGAACCTCGCCGCCCGCCCGTCGGCCGAGCTCGCCGAGCGGGTGCTCGCGGCCAGCGCTCCGGGGCGGGGTCTGCCCGACCTCGGCCTGGTCGGGGCCCTTCCGCCCTCCGCTTTCGGACCACCTCCGGTCGACCCGGCCGGGCTGGCTCCCGAGGAGCTGGTGCGCGTCGCCACGGCGCTCCTCGCGGAGGACGTCGTCGCGGCCGGGGACCCCGACCGGCCACGCCGGGTCAAGCTGCTCCGTCGCCGCTACCGGATGCTGGGCGACCCCGAGCTCGCGCGCCCGATCCGCGAGGCGCTCATCGCGGACGGACGGCCTCCCGGAGGGCCGTCGGCGACCGTGGTCGTGCTCGGTGCCGGTGCTCGACCGGATGCTCGCCCACGTCTGGACGGCCCGCTCGTTCGGTGTCGGCGTCCGGCCGTGGGGCGACTACCTCGCCGCCGAGGTACGTCGTCGCTCGCTGTCCCCGAGGGTCGACCTCGCCGCGGTGGCACAGACCTGGGCCGGACGGGTGGGCAGCGGCCGAGTCCACGTGGTGATCGGCGACCCACGCCTGGCGGCCCGCCTGGCCGGTCGTCGCCGGGCCGTTCCCGTGGGCGGCCGAGCTCTCGGCGGACGCGGTGGAGCTGGCCCGCCGCACCGCACCCGTCGTCGGCACGCTCGTCACGCCGGAGCGCCGCTCGCTGCTGATGTGGCACCGCTTCCGACCCACCCTTGCGGCGTACCCCGGTCCGTCCGCTGCTCGTCCCACGCCGCCACCACGCGTGGCTGACCGAGCACACCGACGACCTGCGGCGGCGGCTCTCCGCCGGTGGCTACGCTGTCCACGGCGACCTCCCCGGGCCGTCCGAGCGCCCGGGGGTCACCGCGCCCGACGAGGAAGGGGTGCTCGCGCTGGCCATGCGGGTGCTGCTCGGCCCCCCGATCGGCGCACCGGTCGCCTCGGACCTGGCAGACCTGGCGGGGGAGGGCACGTGACGAAGCGGGTCTTCCTCCACGTCGGCACCCCCAAGACCGGCACGTCGTACCTGCAGCACGTGCTGTTCCACAACCGCCACCGGCTGCCGTCCCACGGGCTCAGCTATCCCGCCGACCGGTTCGACGCCCACTTCCTGGCGGCGCTCGACCTGATGCGGCTGCCGTGGGGCGGGATCGAGTCCGACGCGATCGGCAGCTGGGACCGGCTCGCCGCGACCGTACGTCGCTTCGACGGCACCTCGATCATCAGCCACGAGATCCTCGCGACCGCCTCGCGCGCCCAGATCGGACGCGCACTGGAGAGTCTCGGCCACGGCCACGACGCCGAGATCCACCTCGTGCTCTCCGTGCGCGACCTGGTCCGCCAGATCCCGGCGGAGTGGCAGGAGAACGTCAAGCACCGCGCCCCGCTGACCTACGGGCGCTTCCTCGACCAGATCCAGGACCCGCGTCGCGAGGGCCGGATCCCCACGTGGTTCTGGGGCGTCCAGGAGATCCCCGACATCCTCGACCGCTGGGGCCACGACCTGCCGCCCGAGCAGATCCACCTGGTGACCGTCCCGCCCGCCGGCGGCTCACCCGACCTGCTCTGGACGCGTTTCACCCAGGCGTTCGGGCTCGAGGGGATCCCGCTCCAGCTCGACGGCGAACGCGTCAACCCGTCGCTGGGCGCCCCGGAGACCACCCTGATCCGGCGGATCAACCGCGCCGCCAACGAGGAGCTGGAGCCGGCGTACTACCGACCGCTCGTCCGCGAGCTGCTCGCCCACCAGACCCTGTCGCACCGCACCGAGAGCCCGCGGCTCGCGCTTCCGCCCGACGTCCACCCGTGGGCGAGCGCCGCTGGAGGACTCCTGGATCGAGGAGGTACGCCGCCGCGGCTACCACGTGATCGGTGACCTCGAGGACCTGCGCGGCGCCCCGCCGGTGCAGGAGTACGCCGACCCCGACCACCCCGACGAGGCGTTGGTGGCCGGCGCCGCGGTCGACGCGCTCAAGGCGCTCCTGCTCCACAACGCCCGCCTGCAGCGCGACCTCGACCACCGCAACGGCGAGCTCCTCGACACCCAGCGGCAGCTGGAGCGGTCCGTCCTGCGACCGACGTACCGCTGGCGCCAGCGGACCGTGCGCCAGCCTGGAGGCGAGCCGCGCCGGCCGCTACGCGATGAAGGTCTACCGCCGCGCCGAGGGGCAGGAGCTCGCGGTCGGCGTAGCGCCCGACCCGCCAGGTGGCGTAGCCGTCGGCACCTGCGCCCGACCAGTCCGCCGACGAGCGGGATCCGCCGCGCGGCCGATCCCGCCACGCGCTTGCCGGCCACCTTGGCGACCAGGTCGGCGGCGACCTCCGCCGAGATCACCCGGTCGAGGCCGGGGTCGAAGGCCGGGGCCGTGGCGAGCGCCATCGGGGGCGCCGGGATCTTCTGGGCCCTCACCAGGTCCAGGACGGCCTCCTCGCCGAGCATGCTCACCAGCACGGCGTTGCGCACCCGCGGGTCCGTCAGGTCGTAGCCACGCAGGTGCGCGATGCCGGCGACCATCCGCGCACTGCACCAGGGCCAGCCCGGTGATGTTGGCCGGCACCATGTACGCCATCGTGGCGAGACCGCCGAGGTTGGTCAGGAAGCCCTGGGCGCCGGCGTACCGCACATGGTTCTCGATCACCTCGTGGACGGCCCGGTCGACGTCGCCCTTCTGCTCCTTCAGCTGCTTGTCGGCGGCGGCAGCGGCAGGCGGGAGCGGGCCCACGCCGTGGATGGCGCGGTGCAGAGCCTCGCGGACGAACGCCGCGGTCACACCGGGGGCCAGCTCGGCGAGCTTCGCCGGCTGGCGACTCGTGTCACTCGTGGCCATGCTCCGATCCTACGTTCCGGCTGAAGGACGTGGCCCGAGATGACTAGCGTGGGCGAGGTGCCGGTCGATCCGCCCCCCAGCGTGTGGGACTTCCCCCCGCTGTCGCGGTTCCACCCCGAGGACGACCTGGTGGCCACCGGCGCCGACCTCGAGCCGGGCACGGTCCTCACGGCCTACCGGCACGGGTTGTTCCCGATGCCGGTGGGTGGCCCGCGGGCCCCGATGGCGTGGTTCAGCCCGGTCCGCCGCGGGGTGCTGCGCCCGGCGGACCTGCAAGGTCGCGAGGTCCCTGCGCAAGTCGGTGCGCCACTTCGAGATCCGCGTCGACACCGCCTGCGCCGAGGTGATCGACGCCTGCGCGGACCCGTCGCGGCCGTCCGGCTGGATCGACGGCCAGATCCGGACGGCGTACCTCCGCCTCCACGAGATGGGCTGGGTGCACTCGGTGGAGACCTGGCGCGACGGGCGCCTCGTGGGTGGTCTCTACGGCGTCTCCCTGGGAGGGCTGTTCGCGGGCGAGTCGATGTTCCACCGCGAGACCGACGCCTCGAAGGCGGCTCTCGTGGGGCTCGTCGGGATCCTCGATGACGGCGAGGAACGGCTTGTCGACACCCAGTGGCAGACGCCCCACCTCGCGTCGCTCGGCGTGACCGAGATGGCGCGCAGGGAGTATCTGGGGCTGCTGCCCCGGCTCCTCCAGGTGCCGCTGCCGCCGTGGCCGCCCTCGGGGGCCCTCCCTTCCGGCCCACCCGCGATGTGACGTCTTCGGGTCTCGGGGGGCACAGTGGAGCGATACCACCGAACGGGGGAACCCCAGATGTTCACCACCAAGGTCGCGGGAGCGGCCGCTCTGCTCGTCGTCCTCGGCGGGGCCGCTGCGTGCGGCTCGTCGGACTCCTCGTCCCCGTCGGCCGGCTCGAGCATCCCGACCACCGCGGACAAGGCGACGTTCTGCACGACCCTGCAGAACAGCAAGTCCCCGCAGGACGCTGTCGACTCGCTGACGAAGCTCGGCACCCCCAGCGACATCGACGCTTCGTCCCGACACGGTTTCGAGGTGCTCCTCGACGAGTTCAAGGCGCTGCCGCCCAGCCCGCAGCCCAGTGACCTCACGGCGCTGGAGAAGAAGCTCAGCACGGCCGACCAGAAGGACATCGTGGCGTTCGGCCAGTACGTCGGCCAAGGAGTGCGCGGCGCCCAGCGCCCCCGCGTCCTGACCCGTTCCGCGCGGCGGCCGGCCCGGGCTAGAGGACCTGCCCCGGTCGACCGTCGTCGGTCGTGAGCGGTCGCCCGGCGCTGTGCCAGGCGGCCAGCCCGCCGTCCAGGTTGACCGCGTCGAGGCCCTGGTCCACCAGGTACGACGTCGCGTACGCCGAGCGGTGACCCGAGCGGCACACGACCAGCACCTGGACGCCCCGAGGAAGCTCGGTGAACCGTTCGCCGAGCTCGCGCAGCGGGATGTGCAGCGAGCCCGCCAGCCGGCCGGCCTCCCACTCGTCGTCCTCGCGGACGTCGAGGACCGAGAGGCTCTCCGGCAGCGGGTCCGGGATGCCGTCGACGGCGGCCGTGGGGATGCGCTGTCCTGAGGCTGGCGAAAGGTCCATGCCCCTACTTCAGCAGACGCGACATCCGCCGGTCGGCGAGGGGCTTGCCGCCGGTCTGGCAGGTGGGGCAGTACTGCAGGCTCGAGTCGGCGAAGCTGACCTCGCGGACGATGTCGCCGCAGACCGGGCACTTCTCGCCCGCGCGTCCGTGCACGGCGAGGTTGGTCTTCTTCTCGCTCTTGAGCTCGCTGGCCGCTAGCCCGCGCGAACGGGCGACGGCGTCGCCGAGCTCGTCCTTGACCGCGGCGAAGAGCCGGTCGAGCTCCTCGGAGGTCAGGCTGTTGGCCGGTTTGAACGGCGACATCTTCGCGGCGTGGAGGATCTCGTCGCTGTAGGCGTTGCCGATGCCGGCGATGGTGCCCTGGTGTCGCAGGACGCCCTTGATCTGGGAGCGGCCGGCGTCCTGCAGGATCCGGTCGAGGGTCTCGCGGGTGAAGGCGTCGTCGAGCGGGTCGGGCCCGAGGCTGGCGATGCCGGGTACGTCGTGCGGTGACCGGACGACGTACATCGCAAGGCTCTTCTTGGTGCCGGCCTCGGTGACGTCGAGCCCGCTGCCGTCGTCGAGGATCACGCGCACGGCCAGCGGTGACTTGTTGCTGGGGCGGGGCGGCACCGGAGGGAGCTCGTCGCGCCACCGGACCCAGCCGGCGCGGGCGAGATGGAAGACGAGGTGCAGTCCGGACGTCTCGATGTCGAGGAACTTGCCGTGGCGGGTGACGTCGTCGACCAGCGTGCCCTCGAGCGCCTGCACCGGTGGGTCGAAGGTCTTCAGCGCGCTGAACGCCACCACGTGGACCCTGCCGATGGCATGGCCGTCGAGCCGGCCCTTCAGATCGAGGGCCAGCGCCTCCACCTCGGGCAGCTCCGGCACCGGTCCAGTATGCCCAGTGCCCGGGCGTCCGGTCTTTGCCAGGCACACCGGTGACAGATCACCGGGGCAGGGCGACACTGGATCATGGCCACCGCGCGTCCGCTGCCCGCGGCCGGGGAGATCTTCCTCGACGCCCGCGGTGGCGATCGCGCGCTGCGGGTCTCCTGGCATCACGAGTCCGAGCTGGTCGTGCTCTCGCTGTGGCGCGACAACGTCTGCGCCGGCTCGTTCCGCCTGGACGTCGACGAGGTGCCCGCCCTGATCGCGCTGCTCCGCAGCGGCCTGGACACGGCGTACGACGTCGCCCTGCACCGACGTCACGCCTGAGCGAGGACGTTCGGACCCGGCGGAGGTCGCACGCAACGCGACCCCACGGCCGGCTTGCCCGGGCCGCGGACCGTTCTGGGAGAAAACGCGGAACAAATCAGCGACACGCCCGGCGGACCGACCCAATTGTTCCGCGTTTTCCGTCCCACGGGGCCCGCGAACGACAGGGGGTCAGACGCCGCGGGGGCCGTCGATGTGGCGGTCGGCGAGCTTGCGCAGGATCGGTACGGCGGCCTCGAGCGTGGACCGCTCGGCGTCGGTGAGGTCGGCGAGATCGCCGCTGAGGACGGAGGCCGACTCGATGCGCAGGGTGTCGAGCGTCTTCTGGCCGACCGGCGTGAGCACCAGGAGCAGGGCCCGCTGGTCGCTCGGGTCGCGGTCGCGCACGATCCAGCCGGCCTCGGTCATGATCTCCACCAGCCTGGTCATGCTCGGCGGTGACACGTTCATCAGCTCGGCGAGATCGCCCTGCCGCAGGCCCTCGGGGTAGCGCGCCATCGCGGCCAGGGCCGCGAGCCGCGTGGGGGTGATGCCGGAGCGTGTGGCCGGCGTCCGCAGGTGGTAGGCCAGGCGGGCGACCTCGGTGCGCACCTCCGCGGCGAGGCGGGTGAGGTCGTCCGACCCCGAACCGGCGGTCACGACCGCGCCCCTTCCCGCGCCGGCACGCCCACGCCGGTGTCCGGCACGGCCGCGTCGTCCTCCGGAGCTCCCACCTCGGGGTGCGCGAAGTCGATGGCCACCTCGTGCTGGTCGTCGGCGTGGACGAACTTCCCACCCATCAGCCACGACGCCACCGCGGCGATCAGGCAGGCGCCGATCGCGAACGCGAAGGCGACGACGAGCCCGTCGTGGAACGGGCCGGAGATCAGCGAGGGGAAGAACGTGTGGCCGGTGAGGTACGACGCGTCGCTCGCGGGGAGCTGGCCCAGGGTGTGGCCGCCGAGCAGCGACTGCACCGGGTTGTAGCCGAGCAACGAGGCGAACAGCACCGACACCGGGGGCAGCGCTGCGACCGCGTGCGCCTGGGCCGCGGGTACGCCGTGTGCGGCCAGCCCGGTCTGCATCGTGGCGGGCAGCGAGCTGGCGAGCCCCGCGATCATCAGCGAGAAGAAGATGCCGATCGAGAGCACCATCGAGGTGTTCTGGAACGTCGTGCTCATCCCGCCGCCGACGCCGCGCCGGTTGGCCGGCAGGGAGTTCATGATCGCGGCGCGGTTGGGCGAGGCGAACAGCCCCATCCCGAAGCCGTTGGCGAAGAGGGCGGCCGCGAACATCCAGTAGGTGAAGTTCACCGGCAGTGCCGCGAACCACACGAAGCTCAGCGCCGCGATCAGCATCCCGCCGGTGGCGAACCAGCGCGCGCCGTACCGGTCGGACAGCCAGCCCGACAGCGGCCCCGCGAGCAGGAAGCCCGCCGTCATCGGCAGCATGAAGATGCCGGCCCACAGCGGCGTGGACTCGAAGGAGTAGCCGTGCCGGGGCAGCCAGATGCCCTGCAGCCAGATGATCAGGATGAACATCAGGCCACCGCGGCCGAGACCGGCGAGCAGGCTGGCGAGGTTGCCGTAGGAGAAGGCGCGGATCTTGAACAGGTCGATGTGGAACATCGGGTGCTCGACCTTGGTCTCGATCACGCAGAAGACGGCCAGCAGGGCGACCCCGCCGATGAGGGCACCCATCACCCAGGGGTTGGTCCAGCCCATGATGTGGTCGCCGTAGGGCTGGATGCCGTAGGTGATGGCGACGAGCACACTGACCAGCCCGGCCGCGAAGGTGATGTTGCCCCACCAGTCCATGACGTGGTGGCGGCGCGGGCTGAGGTCGTGGAGCTTGAGGTAGCCCCAGACGGTGCCGAAGAGACTGAACGGCACCGAGACCAGGAAGACCAGGCGCCAGTCGATCGGAGCGAGCACGCCGCCGATCACCAGGCCGAGGAACGAGCCGGCGATGCCGGCCACCATGTTCAGTCCGAGCGCCAGCCCGCGCTGGTCGGAGGGGAACGCGTCGGTGATGATCGCGCTGGAGTTGGCCATCAGGAGCGCGCCGCCGACGCCCTGCAGGAGGCGCATGATGATCAGGTAGAGGACGCCGGCGGGGCCGGTCAGCCAGACGACGCTGAGCGCGATCGAGAAGAAGGTGAAGATCGCGAAGCCGGCGTTGTACATCTTCACCCGGCCGTACATGTCGCCGAGCCGCCCGAAGGTCACCACCAGCACCGCGGTGACCACGAGGTAGCCCATGATCAGCCACAGCAGGTAGCTGGAGTTGCCGGGTGCGAGCGGGTTGATCTCGAGGCCCGCGGAAGATGTCGGGCAGGGCGATCAGCAGGATCGAGGCGTTGATCGTGGCGATCAGGACGCCGAGCGTGGTGTTGGACAGGGCGATCCACTTGTAGCGGGGACCGAGAGCCGCGGGAGTCGAGGAAGTCATTTAGTTCAACTGTACTAACCAATGGTGAGGCCGACCAGGTTGGTGCCCGAGTGTTCATCTGCCCGCAAGGTCGAGGTCGGGGTCCGCTCACCCTGCTGCACGAGAAATGGGGGTCGTCCACTCGACCTTCGCCGACCCGAGCCACGCCCGCCGCTCCATCCCGGCCCCCCGGCACGCGCTGCCGGGGGGCCGGGCCCCGTCCCGGCCGCTCGGACGACGCGCGCAGGCAATCTAGGGTGAGCGCTAGACGGCCGGATACCGTCCGAGCATGGACCCGATCCGCAACCCGTACGCGCCCGGCGCCGGCCAGCGGCCCCCCGAGCTCGCCGGCCGGGACGCGCAGCTGCGGGCCTTCGACGTCGTGCTCGCCCGGGTGGCGAAGGGTCGCCCGGAGCGCAGCGTCGTCCTCACCGGGCTCCGCGGGGTCGGCAAGACCGTGCTGCTCAACGCCCTGCGCTCGGCGGCCGTACGGCGTGGGTGGGGCACCGGCAAGCTCGAGGCCCGTCCCGACCAGGGGCTGCGCCGCCCGCTGTCCTCGGCGCTGCACCAGGCCGTGCGCGAGCTCGGGCACCCCGACGAGGACTCGGTGACCCACGTGCTGGGCGTGATCCGCTCGTTCGCCCAGCGCGAGGCCGGGACGGACGCGAAGCTCCGCGACCAGTGGCACCCGGGCATCGACGCGCCGGCCGTCCGGGGCCGGGCCGACTCCGGCGACGTCGAGATCGACCTGGTCGAGCTCTTCGGCGACCTCGGCGGCCTCGCCGCGGACCGGGGTCTGGGGATCGCCGTCTTCATCGACGAGATGCAGGACCTCCGGCCCGATGACGTCTCCGCCCTCTGCGCGGCGTGCCACGAGATCAGCCAGTCCGGGCTGCCCCTGATCGTGGTCGGCGCCGGCCTGCCTCACCTGCCCGCGGTGCTGTCGGCGGCGAAGTCCTACTCCGAGCGGCTCTTCGGCTACCAGCGCATCGACCGGCTCGACCGCGAGGCCGCCGACCTCGCGCTGCGGGTGCCGGCCGAGGCCGAGGACGCGGCGTACGACGCAGCGGCGCTCGACGCGCTGTACGCCGCCACCGGCGGCTACCCCTACTTCATCCAGGCCTACGGCAAGACCGTGTGGGACCTCGCCCCGCGCTCGCCGATCACCGCGGCCGACGTGACCGTCGGGGCCCCCGAGGCCGAGCGCGAGCTCGCGGTCGGCTTCTTCGGGTCGCGCTACGAGCGGGCGACGCCGGGGGAGCGGGAGTACCTCCGGGCCATGGCCGACGCCGCTTCCGCCCTGGCGGACGGCGGCGACGTGCTCGACGAGGTGGAGTCGGTGCCGACCGCCGACGTGGCAGCGGTGCTCGGCAAGAAGCCGCAGTCCCTGTCGCCGGCCCGCGACGCGCTGCTGAAGAAGGGCCTGATCTACTCCGGCGAACGCGGCCGGATCGCCTTCACCGTGCCCCACTTCGGCGCGTTCCTCAGGTCGCGCTGACGGCCGACCGCTCCGGCCGCCCTACCGCGGCGCAATTGCGCCAGTTGGGCGGCCGCGAAACCGCGGCCAGGTCCTCGTGGAGCCGCGTGGCGGATCAGTCGTCGGCCACCATCGTGGTCACCTCCACGCCCCCGGCCCCGTCGGGAAGCTCGTAGCGCGCAGGCATGCCGGCATGGCCCTTCGCGAAGACGAAGCGCGCACCGGAGTCGCGCGTGTAGACCAGGCACTCGACCCGGCCCAGCGGCAGGTCGACCGTCTCCTCGGTACGACGCGTGGTGGCGGCAGGGAACGACGCATGCCGCTGCAGGTCTAGCCACGTGGACCGGTCGACGGAGCGGTCGACCGGTTCGCCGTCCACGCCGACGACCCAGCTCTCGATGGCCGCGCCCTCGGCGTCGCAGTCGACGAACCGGTTCATCCGCTCGTACGACGCTCCGGCGACCGGCTCGACCAACAGCCGGATGGTGCGGCCCGCGGGGCACCCGGCCCGGATCTCCGCGGCTGAGAAGGGCGTCGGGAGCAACCCGTCACCGAGCAGGTGCGGGTCCGTCACGGCTGCGGTCGGTAGCAGAGGTAGACCACGCCGTTCTCGTAGTGCTCCGTCCCGGCGAGCTCGTAGGCGCCCACACCCGCGTCGTCGGTGAAGAGCCGCGGGCCGGCACCTCGCGTCGTGGGGTAGACGAACAGATGGAGCTCGTCGACCAGGCCGTCGGCGAGCATCGCCCGGACCAGCGTGATGCTGCCGCTCACGTAGAGGTCGCCGACCTCCTCCTTGAGGGCCCGGATCCGCTCGGGGTCGTAGGCGCCGATCACCTCGCTGTTGCTCCAGGTCGGCTCGGTGAGGGTGCCGGAGACGACGTACTTGGTGGTGTCGTTGAAGAACGGCGCCCCCGGGTCGTCCTCGACCGTCCGGGTGGACCAGGCCGGCTCGAACATCTGGTACGTCGTACGGCCGAGCAGGATGCCCGCCGCGCGTCCGGTGACGGCTGCGAGCGGCCCGGCCATCGCCGGGTCGAAGCCGAACTCGGCGGTCCACACCGGTGCGTCGATGATGCCGTCGAGGGTCATGAACTCGTGGACGAGGATCGCTCCCACGTCTGCCTCCTCAGGTCGTCCCGTGGTCGTTCCCGTGGTCGTCGTCGTAGTCGCCATCACCACCCTAGGGACGTTCGACGAGGGCGGGTCGACCGCGGCGGCCGAAGTCCCGACGGCACGACCGAATCCGTCGAAAACTGGTTGAAGACCGGCCGATCCATCCATCGGCATGACAAATCTCACGGAATTCGGGACACGGTGTGGATTCGCTGTCACCGTTCTCCCTACAGGAGCTCTGCTTCTGAGGGGGACGGCCGGCCGGGCCGTCAACACGACGGTCCGGGGGGACTGATGATGAACACCCAGCTCATGGACGCGCCTGTCACTGCGGCGCCCCAGACCAGCGACACACCCGCCCGCGGCGCGCACCTGCTCGAGCACCCTCGCGGCCGAGGCTTCTCCGTGGTCAGCCGCCTCGCACGCGAGGTCAAGCCGTCCGCCGAGGCCCCACGCCACCGGCGTGACGACGCCGGCCCGGAGCTTGTCGACCGGACGGCCTGAGCGCCCAGCACGATCGCGCGGCCGGGCCGCCTCTTGTGACCACCGCGCCCGACCATGTGGGGTGCCGGCTCGAGCGCGCCCGGGTGTGAGACGTGTCCGGCGCGCGTGATGCACCCGAAGGGTGAGGCGCGATCGCCGTACCTGAGTAGGTTGGTGCGTTGGGTCATCCGCCAGAACCGAGGTCGGAGTTGTCGCCCGCAACCGAGGCGGAGGACGAGTCGATGAGGCCCATCACGTGACGAGAGTCGGTCCGGGCGACCTGCTCGGGGGGCGCTACCGACTCGACCGGCGGGTCGCCTCAGGTGGCATGGCCGACGTCTGGGCGGCCGCGGACGACGTGCTCCGGCGCCGCGTCGCGGTGAAGGTCATGCGGCCGGACCCCGACCACGAGGAGCTGTTCGCGCTCCGCTTCCGCGACGAGGCGCTCCACTCGGCGGCTCTGATCCACACCAACATCGCCACCCTCTTCGACTACGGCGAGGACGACGGGGTCGCCTTCCTGGTCATGGAGCTCGTCGACGGCCAACCGCTCTCGGCGATGATCAAGGAGCGAGGGCGGATCGATGCCGATCAGGTGCGCTCGATCATCGGGCAGTGTGCGCTCGCCCTCGGCGTCGCGCACGAGGCTCGTGTCGTCCATCGCGACGTGAAGCCGGCGAACATCCTGGTCCGCGACGACGGGCTGGTGAAGCTCACCGATTTCGGCATCGCGCGCGCCGTCGACGCCTCGGGTCACACCCGCGCCGGCGACCTGCTCGGGACGCCGAGCTACCTGAGTCCGGAGCAGGCCCTGGGCCGTCCTGCGACAGGGGCCAGCGACCTGTACGCCCTGGGCATCGTCGGCCACGAGATGCTCAGCGGCGCCAAGCCGTTCGACAAGCCGACGCCGATCGCGACGGCGATGAGCCACCTTCACGAACCTCCCCCGCCGCTGCCGGACGACGTGCCGGAGGACCTGGTCGGCGTGATCGAGCACCTGCTGGAGAAGGACCCGCGCAACCGCCCCGAGAACGCCCGCGCCGTCGCGATCCGGCTCGGGCTCGCCGATCACGAGATCATGGGGCTCGCGCTGGGCCTCGCGGAGGCGGTCTACGGCGAGTCCTCGCTCGACGACGAGGCCATCGTCGACCCTGATCCGACGCCCGCCGAGCCGACCGGGACGATGGCGGTCGACCGGGCCGCCCTCTTCGACGACTGAGAGCGTCAGCGGTGCCGGTCGGCGGCGTCCTGGATCTTCTGCAGGTACGCCGCCCACCAGGCGTCGTCGCGCTCGTCGCGGCCCGAGCGGCCGTCGATGAGCTCTCGCACGAGATCGCAGTGCCCGGCATGCTGCGCGGTCTCGGCGACCACGCGCACGACCAGGTGGCCGAACGTCGTCACGCGGCGCTCCTCGGGCCACCACGCCACCGACGCGGGGGTGTCGAGGGGGAGTGCGGCGAACGACTCGTCGCTGTGCGCCCAGGCCGTCCGGTACAGCCCGACCAGGTAGTCGCGGCTCTGGTCCGCGGTCGCCCACATGTCGGCCGACTCCCAGACCGAGCCGTCGTCCTCCCACGGCAGGGACACCGGCGACGGCCGGCCCACGCACGCGCCGAGGTAGCCCAGCTCGATCCCGGTCAGGTGCTTGACCAGACCCAGCAGGTTCGTCCCCGACGGCACGAGCGGACGGCGTACGTCGTACTCCGCCAGGCCGTCGAGAGACCGGACCACCGAGTCGCGGCCCTGCTGGAGGTAGGTCCGCAGGTCGTCGGACAGACTCATGGGCGGCGGGTGAGGTCGGCGTAGTCGGGATGCTTGTCGATCCAGGCGCGGACGAACGGGCAGCGCGGCCGGACCCGCAGGCCACCCGTGTCACGCACGGCGTCGAGCTCCTGACGGACCAGCGCGGAGCCGACGCCCTGCCCCTCGAACGCGTCGTCCACCTCGGTATGGGTGAACGTGATGACGTCGTCGGACAGCTCGTAGGCCGAGAAGCCCGCGAGCCGCCCGTCGACGTACGCCTCGAACCGGCTCGCCCCGGGGTTGTCACGCACGGTCACATCGCTCATGCGGGAAACGCTAGCCGGGCCCGCCGCCCTCGGTGACGTAGGCCGGTACGTCGGGCACCGGCCGCCCGTCGGCCACCGCGGCGAACCGGTCGAGCAGGATGCTCCACTCGGTGAAGCGCGCCCGGCCCGCGACGTTGGCCGCCGTCCAGCCGCCGTGGGCGAAGTGGACGCGCGAGCCGGAGTGCCGGCGTCCGTTCGCCATGGTCGGCTCGAGACCTATCGAGAGCGTGCTCGGGTGCTCGGGATCCTGGGCGAGCGTGAAGGTCTGGGCGTACGCGCGCGGCTCCCAGACTGTCACCGTCCCCCACTGGTACGTCGCGCCGTCGGCCAGGTGCATCAGGGCCCGGCCGCCGACCTCGCCCTCGATCTCGACCCGCTCGAGACCCTCGGGCGCGTAGGCCGGGTGCCACCACTGGTCGATCCGCCGGGTGAAGGCGTCGAACGCCTCATCGACGGGGCAGGCGAGCTCGTAGGTGAGCTCGATCGGTGCGGCCGCCTCGCTGGGGCGCGGCTCGACCTCGTCGGCGACCGGCTGGTGGAAGACGATCCGGTTGTGGAACGGGTCGATCACGACCATCACCCGGCCCCACTCCTCGTCGCGCACCCCCGGCTTCGCGAAGTCGTAGTCGCGACCGCGTAGCTGGGCGTGCAGGTCCGCGATGTCGGTGACCGGGATCAGCGCCGCCCCACCCGGGCTGGCGTCGCCGTGGTGCTCGCTGAGGTGCAACCGGGCCCCGCCGCGGCTGACCTGGGCATAGAGCGGGGAGTGGTCGGCGTGCCCGCCGTGCTCCCAGTCGAGGGTGAAGCCGAGGAAGTCGACGTAGAACTCGACGGCCTTGGCGCGGTCGAAGATCCGCAGGATCGGGACGGCGGGTCCCACGGAGGCCTCGGCCGGCGGGCGCGCCGCCAGCGTGTTCCAGTCGCGAGCGCCGTGCTGGTGGGCGACGATCTCGAGGGCCTCGCTGTGGCTCACGGTGACGTCGCGGGCAGCCAGGTCGGCACGCAGCCGACGGGCCATGGACTTGGGATCGGTCATGACGCTGCTTCTCTCCGGCGGACGCCGCGGCTGCGGCAGCAGGGGCCTGCGTTGCCTGGCGGGTCCGCCCGGTGAGGGCGCATCACGGACAGGTCGGTCGTCGAGCGAGACATTCACCGTCCCGGAGATCCGGGTGCAGGCGGCCGGCTGCCTCGGGCCGGCTCCAGGGTAGACCGCGGGGAACCGGCGGTGGAAGAGTCGGTGAACGTGCGAGCGACCACGCCCCGTCGCCGCCGATCCGGGTCGCCCGTGGGCCACACTTCAGGCATGAGGCCGCAGGTCGTCGCCCATCGTGGTGCGAGCTACGACAACCCCGAGCACACGTTGGGTGCCTACGTCCAGGCGATCCGCGACGGGGCCGAGGCAGTGGAGTGCGACGTACGGCTCACCGCCGACGGCCACCTGGTCTGCGTCCACGACCGCGATCTCCGTCGTACGGCGAGCGCCAAGGGGCTGGTCTCGACGATGGACCTCGCCGACCTCGACCAGCTCGAGTTCGCGTCCTGGAAGAACCCCTGGGCGGCCCTCGACGACGAGGTCGCCGACCGGGACCCCGACCTCGACCGCGTGCTCACCCTGCGGCGGCTGATGGAGACCGTCGCCGCGGCGGACCGGCCGATGCAGCTCGCCATCGAGACCAAGCACCCCACCAGGTACGGCGGGCTCGTCGAGCGGCGGCTGGTCGAGCTGCTGGCCGAGTTCGACTGGACGGGGCCTGACAGCCCGGTGCGGGTGATGAGCTTCTCCTACGTCGCGCTGCAGCGGATGCAGCGGCTGGCGCCCGACCTGCGGCTGGTGATGCTGATCGAGCGGGCGCGCCACTGGCCGATGCTCAAGCCGGTGCTGGAGGACGGCTGGATCCTCGGCCCCGGCATCGACCCGCTGACCCGGCACCCGAAGTTCGCCGAGCGGCTCGTGCGCACCGGCCGCGACCTGCACGTGTGGACGGTGAACACCCACGAGCAGCTGGATCTCTGCCGCTCGCTCGAGGTCGAGGCCGTGATCACCGACCGGCCGGCCCAGATGATCGGCTGGCTCACGCCTCAGCCGACAGCGTCGTCCGGCTAGCCTCGGGAGCATGGCGAAGCGCTCGCGCACCAAGGCCCGTGACCGGGCGACCACCGACGACGCCGTAGGGCCGCGCGAGCCGTGCCCCTGCGGCTCGGGCAAGCGCTACAAGGCGTGCCACGGGTCGGCGGGCGGCGCCTTCGTGATCCGACCGTTCGAGGGGCTGGCCGCCGAGCGTGACCTGGTGGCGCTGCGCGAGTTCGTGCCGTCGGCCACAGCGCCTCTGCGGGTGGGTGAGCGCACGGTCACCCTCGGCTCGCTGTTGCCGATGGCCGCGCCCGCGATGGTGCGCGAGAGCGGCGAGGTGTGGCTGGGCCTGCAGGTGCGGCACTCGTTCGGCGACCCGTCCCGCGACCTCGCCGCGGTGCTGGAGAAGGCGCTGGCGACCGACGAGCCGGGCGTGGTCGGGCTCGTGGACCCGCCCGGATCCGGCGTACGCCTGCAGGACCTGATGGCCGACGAGCCGCTCGAGATCACCGTGCACGAGGGGTTCGAGTGGTGGCTGGACGACGTGGGCGACCGCGAGCCGGGCATGGCCGAGGCTCTCGAGCAGGCGAACGACGCCGTCGCACCGTCGGCCAGGCTCTCCTCCGTCGAGGCGGCGTACTGGATCGAAGCCGGACCCAAGGAGCACCTCCGGTGGGTGCTCGGCGTACGCCGAGGCGCCGCTGATGGACGCCCTCGCGCGGCTGCACGCGGCCGGCGAGGACGTGCTGGTCGAGAGCTCCAAGCTGGTCGGGATGTTCCGCGCCCACGGGCTCGTCGTACCGGTCTGGGACCTCCCGCCCGGCACCGGTGCGGGGGCGCTCGAGCAGCCGGTGGCGGCGCTGCAGGGGCGGCTGACCGCGGCCCTCGACGATCCGCGCGAGCTCACCTCGCAGGAGCGTTCGGCGCGGATCGAGCTGGCCAACCGCCAGGTCACCCTGCGCTGAGGAATCGGGCGTGCGTGGTGGGTTGAACCGCCCGCCCACCGTTCGCTACGGTCGTGGACGGCCCGGCCGCTGTTGCCTCCCCCGTCAACATCGGCCGGGCCCCTTCATGCCCGGCTCTGTGACGCGTCCTCGGGCGCCCCGGGAACGCGGCCTCGGCTCTCAGGCGTCGAGGAGGTCGCGGACCCGCTCGGAGAGGTCGCCGGCGCCGTCGATCTCGACGATCTTGGTCCGACTCGTCGCGCCGGTCACCAGGCGCACGTCCGCACGTCGTACGCCGAGCGCCTCGGCCAGGGCGCGGAGCGCGCCCTCGGTCGCCTTCCCGTCGACGGCCCGCTCGCTGACGCGGACCACGAGCGCGTCGTCGTAGCGGCCCCCGACGACGGTCCGCCCGAGACCGGGCTTCACCCGGATCGTCACCCGCATCCTCGGAGCATGGCAGCCGGGGCCCGGAAGGCTGGCCCGGCTACGGGCCGTGGTGGGGTCGACCGCGCGCCGAGTAGCGGCTGAAGCCCTGCCGCCCGGGCCAGGGCGGGGGTCCCAGGCCCGGCCCAGCCGGAACCGACTCGGGGTCGTTGCCGACGCCGAGAAGGGAGCGCGTCACCTGCTGGCTGCTGTCGAGCAGGTCGTCGAGGGCGCGGTTGGTGTGCTCCGCGGTCACCGTCTCCAGGGGCGTGTGGTCGAAGAGCGACTCGAGCACGGCTCGCCGCACGAGCTCCTTGAGGAACGACGCGGTGACACCGTCGGTGCGCTCGATGACCGCCTGGGTCTCTGCCTCGGAAAGCTGCAGGGGCACCGCGCGACCGTAGAGCTCCAGCAGCCTGAGGCGGGCCTGTGCGTCGGGCAGGTCGATCTCGACGGCGACGTCGACGCGCCCCGGCCGGGCGGCCAACGCCGGCTCGAGCAGGTCGGCGCGGTTGGTCGTCAGGACGAAGAGGAGGTCGGCGTCGCCGGCGGCACCGTCCATGGCGTCGAGGAGGTCGAAGAGGACCGAGCTGGAGCCGGGCCCGAAACTGCGGTCCTCGGCGACGAGGTCGACGTCCTCGAGGACGATGACCGCCGGCTGCAGGTCACGCGCGAGCTCCGCCGCCAGAGCCGATCACGTGGAGCGACCGCCCGGTGAGGACGAGCCGGGTGTACGCCGTCATCTGCCCGATCAGGTATCGGGTGGTGTGCGTCTTGCCGGTACCGGGCGGACCGTAGAGCAGCAGCCCACGCTTGAGGTGCTGACCCGCGGCCAGCAGGGCGTCCCGGTGTGCCGACACTCCGAGCGCGTGGCGCTCGACCCGCGTCAGGACGACCTCGGGCAGGATCACGTCGTCCCGGACGGTGTTGGGCACCTCTCCGAAGGTGAGGGAGACCCCGCCCATCGGCGTGATGGCGACGTCGAGCAGGTGGCCGCGATAGACGTTGAGCCGGCTGCGCAGCTCGTCGAGCTCGGCGTGGACGGCCTGGGCTTCCTCGACCGGGAGTCCGGCCACCTCGACGCGTAGGTCGTTGGAGTGCTCGGTCGGACCCACCACCATGATGACGTAGCGTCCGCTCGCGTCCTCGACGAGCAGAGCCGCGAGGAGCAGGCACGCCAGGGTCGAGTCCGGCCCGTTGGGGAGGTCCGCCAGCGATGGCGCCGACAGTCGAAGCGGTGGGATCCCCTCGCCGGTCACGAGCTGTTGCAGGGTGATCGGCTCGTAGTGGGGAGGCAGCGTGATGCCGTGGACGACCACCGAGCGCCCCGGCCGGGCCGTCCACGCGTCGAGGGCCGTCTGCAGGTTGACGTGCTCGAAGACGGGCAGCGAGCGGCCTACGACGGACCGCTCGGACCTCTGCGCCCAGGTAGTCGGAGACGAGGGCCACGACCTCGTTGCGGTCGCGGGCCTCCAAGTGACTGGAGTGGATCCACTCCAGGAAGGAGCGGTACGCGCGCGCGAAGTCTCGCGCCTCGCTCTCGGAAGGACCTGCCATCCGCGCGCTCCCTTGCTGACCCGTGACCGCCGAGTGGCGGCAGGTTCCGGACGATAGCCCCGGGCGTGGACGACCGCGAGCGGAGGGCCGCCCCAGCGCCCCGAGGTCAGCCGAGCGGCGCCCGGACGATCGGGCAGCTCATGCAGCGCGGGCCGCCGCGCCCGGAGCCGAGCTCCGACCCGGCGATCCGGAGCACCTCGATGCCGGCGTCCTCGAGCCGGTCGTTGGTCTCGTCGTTGCGCTCGTAGGCCACGGCCACCCGCGGCGCGATGGCCAGGGTGTTGTTGCCGTCGTCCCACTGCTCGCGCTCGGCGGTGACCGGGTCGAGTCCGGTGTCGATCTGGTGGAGCGTGTCGATCCCCATCGCCTTGGCGGCCGCGACCAGGAAGTGCTCGGCCTCGGCGACGTTCAGCTCCAGCTGGTCGCCGTCGCTCTCGGCCACCGTCACGGCGTACGCCGTCAGGGAGTCGGCGACGTTGGGGTACATCACGATCTTGTCGACGTCGACCATCGTGCAGACGGTGTCGAGGTGCATCGTGGCCCGCTCCTGGGCGATCGGTACGGCGAGCACGGTGTGGGCCAGCCCGGCCCCGAACACCTCGCGGGCCAGCTGCTCGGCGCCGGCCGGCGTCGTCCGCTCGCCGACGCCGATGGCCAGCACCCCGGGTGCCAGCAGCAGGACGTCGCCGCCCTCGACGTGCTCGTTGCGCCAGCCGTGCAGGGTCGGCGTGCCGGCGAAGCGCGGGTGCTGGGTGTAGATCAGCTCGGTCAGCTGCGTCTCGCGCGCCCGCGCCGGCATCGCCAGCGAGGTGATCGTCGCGTGGTCGCGGACCCAGACCGACGAGTCGCGGGTGAAGAGCAGGTTGGGCAGCGGGTCGATCAGGAAGTCGTCGGAGGGCAGGAGCGACGTGACCAGGCCGAAGCCGCCGCGCACCTCGTCGTTGCGGATGCCGGCGGTCAGGTAGGTCGCCAGGTCGGCCGGGGACGCCTCGCGCAGCATCGGGCCGAGCCAGGCGCGCATGGTGTCCCCGAGGTGCAGGCTCGACAGCGCCGTGGCGATCGCGTCGTCCCGCGCCTCCTCGCTCGCCATCGTCTCGATGAGCAGGTCCATCAGGTAGAGCACCTCGACGCCGCGCTCGCGCAAGCGCCGCGGCGAAGGCGTCGTGCTCGTCCTGCGCGCGGGCCACCCACGGGATGCCGTCGAAGAGCAGCCGGTCGTTGTTGCGCGGGGTGAGTCGCTTCAGCTCGTGGCCCGGGCGGTGGAGCATGACCGTGCCGAGCCGCCCGACCTCGGAGTCGGCGCCATGGGCGGGGCGGGCGCCGGTGGTGGGGTTCGTCGACATGGCCCGCACTCTAGGGTGCGGACGCGTCCGGGGTCACCCCGCGACGACCTGGTACGCCGTCAAGCCGGCGAGCAGGAAGCACACCGCCGCGCCGATGTAGTGGATCGTCGAGAGCCGCATGTGCTGCAGCAGGAAGCGGCCGGCGACGACGGCGAGCCCGGAGACGACCAGCAGCGCGCTCCAGGCGCCGATGAAGACCGAGAGCGCGTCGTGGTAGCGGCCGACGAGGCTGATCGTGAGCAGCTGCGACAGGTCGCCCCACTCGGCGGCGAAGAGCACCAGGAAGCTGGCGCCGACCGCGGCCAGCCCGGACTTCGGGGAGGTCGCCTTGGCGGCGTACTCCTCCTCGGTCTCCGCCTCGGCCGCGTCGGCCTTGGGCGCCTCGCGCAGCAGCAGGATCCCGCCGGCGAGGAAGATCAGCCCGGCGACGGTCTCGACCACCCGGTGCGGCAGGTAGGTCACCACCTGGCCGACCGTGCACGCGATCAGGGTCTGCACGAGGAACGCCAGGCCGACGCCGACCCACACCGCCCAGGGCTTGTAGCGGGTCGCGAGCACGAGCGCGGCGACGAACGTCTTGTCGGGGAGCTCGACCAGGAAGATCGCCCCGAAGGAGACGGCGATGACGGCGAGATCCACCCGCCGAACCTATCCGGCGTCGTTCGCGCGTCGTTCATCCCCGACCCGTTGCCAGGGTCGGTGGGCGGGTGTAGGCAGGAGGTCGGGGTCGAGCCACCCAGCCAGAGGGAGAGCAGCACCATGCCGAAGTTCGAGCACTACGACCAGGGCACGCCGAGCTGGATCGAGCTGATGACGCCCGACCAGGCCGCGGCTCAGACGTTCTACGCCGGCCTGTTCGGTTGGTCGTTCGACGACCACGACATGGGCGAGATGGGGCACTACTACGTCCCGACGATCGAGGGCGACGAGATCGGCGGGATCAGCGGCCAGATGCCCGGGATGGAAGGACACCCCGCGTTCTGGGGCGTCTACCTCGCCGTCGATGACGTGGACGCCGCGACCGCGAAGGTCGAGCCCGCCGGCGGGAAGGTCGAGGCCGGCCCGTTCGACGTCAACACCAACGGCCGGATGTCGGCGATCCAGGACCCGACCGGCGCGCGCGTCGGCCTGTGGCAGGCGCGCGACACGATCGGCACCCAGCGGGCCAACGAGCCGGGCACCCCGATCTGGAACGAGATCATCACGCCCGACATCCCCCGCGGCCGCGCAGTTCTACGCCGACGTGCTCGGGATGGGCGTCGGAGGCCGCACCCATGGGCGACGACACCTACACCGTCCTCACCAACGCCAAGGGCCGGCAGATCGGCGGCGCCATGAACCCGCCGATGGAGGACGTGCCGCCCCACTGGAACATCTACTTCAACGTCGAGGACGTCGACGCGACGGTGGCGAAGACCCTGGAGCTCGGCGGCCAGGTCGTGGCGCCCGCGTTCGACGTGGAAGGCGTCGGTCGGATGGCCGTGCTGGCCGACCCGCAGGGCGCGATGTTCAACCTGATGGCGGCCGACACCACCAACGCGGGCACCTAGGGGCCCCGCTCCGTCGTGACCGGCCCGGCTCAGCCGTCGCGGAACGGGTCGGCCGGATAGACGCCGAGCACCTTCACCTCGGTGGTGAAGAACTCCAGCTCCTCCAGCGCGCGCCTGACCGGCAGGTCGTCGGGGTGTCCGTCGACCTCGGCCAGGAACTGCGTGGCGGTGAACTCGCCGTCGACCATGTAGCTCTCGAGCTTGGTCATGTTCACGCCGTTGGTGGCGAAGCCGCCGAGCGCCTTGTAGAGCGCGGCCGGCAGGTTGCGCACGTTGAACACGAAGCTGGTCACGACGGGGCCGTTCGCCGGCCGGCGCCCGCACGAACTCGCGGGAGAGGATCACGAAGCGCGTGGTGTTGTGGTCCTCGTCCTCGACGTCGTCGAGCAGCACGTCGAGCCCGTAGATGCCGGCCGCCAGCGGCGGCGAGATCGCGGCCTGGGTCCGGTCGCCCGCCTCCTTCACCTCGCGCGCGGCGCCGGCCGTGTCGCCGGAGATCACCGGCACGAAGCCGTGCTCGCGGATCACCCGGCGGCACTGGCCGAGGGCGTGCACGTGGCTGTGCACCGTCTTGACGTCGTCGAGGTTCGCGCCCGGGACGCCGAGCAGCGCGAAGCGGATCCGGAGGAAGTGCTCGCCCACGATGTGCAGCGGGGACGTCGGCAGGAAGTGGTGGATGTCGGCGACGCGCCCGGCCAACGAGTTGTCGATCGGGATCATCGCCAGGTCCGCGTCACCGCCCTCGACGGCGGCGAAGGTGTCCTCGAAGCTGGCGCAGGCGACCGCCTCGGCCTCGGGATGGCGCTCCTGACAGGCGAGGTGCGAGTTCGAGCCCGGCTCGCCCTGGTAGACGATGCGCAAGGGGCGGCGGCCTGCGACCGGACGTCGTACTCACGCGCGTCAGTGTTCCACGGCGTCGCTGCGCGCGATTAGGCTCGCTCATCGTGTGGATCCTCGACGTCGTCACCCTCCTGGTCGCGCTGGCGGCCGCGGCGCTGGCCGTCGTCGCCCTCCGCCGCCAGTCCGCCGTACGCCGTGGCTCGAGCGTCGACGCGCTGCCCGAGGACGTGCACGGGCTGCGCCAGGAGGTCGCCGCGCTCCGCGCCGAGGGCGGTGACGCTCTGCGCCACCTCGCGGTGGTGCGCTACGACGCCTTCGGCGACATGGGCGGCCACCTCTCGTGGTCGCTCGCCCTGCTCGACGACGCCGGCAACGGCGTGGTGCTGACCTCGATCCACGGCCGCACCGACGCCCGCACCTACGCCAAGAACGTCAGCGCCTGGACGTCGCAGCAGCAGCTGTCGCCCGAGGAGGACGAGGCGATCGCGCACGCGCGACCCGAGTGAGGGACGGGCCGACCCGACGGAGTCGGGACGGCACGGCCGGAGCGAGCGCCGCGGCCCGCTTGCGGGCAAGCCGGTCAGCCGGTCAGCGGGGGACGCGGACCAGGACCCGGCCGTGCCGGCAGATCATGTGCAGCTCGCGGCCGGCGCCGAGCGGGTCGCCGTCGAGCTGCCGAGGCGTCGGGCCGGCGGCCCGGACGGTCACGGTGCGGCCGCGCATCCGGGTGATCGTCTCGTCGGTCCGCGGCCGCTTCGCGAGCACCCGGAAGGCCAGCGGCACCCAGGACAGGAAGCGCTTGGGGTGCAGCAGGACGACGTCGAGCAGGCCGTCGTCGATGGCGGCGTCGGGGAGCAGCGGCATGCCCGCCTGGAGGTAGCCGACGTTGCCGACCACCACCGTGCGTGCCCGGTGGGTGGTGAGCTCGCCCTCGTCGATGGAGACCTCCATCCGGACCACCGGCGACATCAGGGCCTTCACCCCGGACACGACGTAGGCGAACCAGCCGACCTTCGGCTTGAACTGCTCGTTGACGCCCTCCATCATCGCGGCGTCGAGGCCCATGCCGGCCATCACCATGAAGTGGGTGTCCTCCATGTCGTCGCCCGAGACCTCGACCAGGTCGATGGCGCGGTCCTGGCCGCTGAGGGAGACGTCGATGGCGGCCCGCAGGTAGAGCGGGATGTCGAGGTTGCGGGCCAGCAGGTTGCCGGTGCCGGCCGGGATGATCCCGACCGGGATGCCGGTGCCGGCGAGCTCCGCGCACACCTCGCGCACGGTGCCGTCGCCGCCGCACACCATCACCAGGTCGGCGCCGGCGATCGAGGCGGCCTCGGCCATGCCCGTGCCCGGATCCTCGACGGTCGTGTAGTGCCACACCGGCTCCGACCAGCCGGCCTCGGCGGCCATCGCGGCGACGATCGAACGGAACTGGCCGACGTCGTCGATCTTGGAGGGGTTGAGGATCACCGCGAGCTGGCGCTCCGAGCGGATCGACCTCGGTCAGCGGCTCCGCGGCCTCGGCATGGCTGCGCGGCAGCGGGCTGTAGAACGAAAGCCAGAGCAGCACCACGGTGGCGCCGAGCAGCCAGCCGGCGATCACGTCGGTGGGGTAGTGCCGCCCGAGCAGCACCCGGTCGAGACCGACGACGAGCGCGAGCAGCACGGCGCCGGCGTACACCGCGTCGGCGGAGCACCGCCTTGCGGACCAGCATCGCCGCGATCACGATCAGGACGCCGGCCAGCGCAGCCGAGCTCGACGCGTGGCCCGACGGGAACGACTTGGAGACCAGCTTGCCGACGGGGTCCTGCCAGGTCGGCCGGGCACCGCCCGTAGAGCAGCTTGACGACGGTGGTCAGCAACGACGTCGAGATCATCACCCCGACGGTGAAGACCGCCGCGCGCCGGTGACCGCGCAGGAACAGGGGTACGGCGATCAGGGTCGTCCAGACCGTCATCCCGATGGTCCCGAAGGCGATCTCGATCCCCCGCAGCACCGACTGCGAGCCCGGATCGTCCCGAGCGCCCACTGCTCGGCCGTCCGACCCGAGGTCGTCGAGACCGTTCAGGGGGGCGCGGTCCAGGTGGACCAGGAAGGCGAGCAGCACGAACAGCGCCGCGCACGACCCCGGCCCAGGCCAGGGTCACGGTGCGGGGGCGGTCGAGCACGGGCGTCAGTATGCCGGGAGGCCGGGGCGGACAGCCCAGCGCGGGCGCGTTACTGATGTGCTGACGCTCGCGTCGCGCTGGATAGCCTGACCGCATGACCCAACGGCACCGGAGCCGACTCAGATGATCGACCCCAAGGTGCTGCGCGACGACCCCGCCCGGGTGCGGGCCGCGCAGGCCAAGCGCGGGTTGTCCGACGAGGTGGTCGACCGAGCCCTGGCCGCCGACACCGCACGGCGTACGGCGATCTCGACGTTCGAGGCGAAGCGGGCCGAGCAGAAGCAGCTCGGCAAGCAGATCGCCGCAGGCGCAGGGCGAGGAGAAGGCCGAGCTCCTGGCCCGGACCAAGGACCTCGCCGCGGAGGTGAAGGCCGCCGAGGCCGCCCAGACCGAGGCCGAGGAGACCTGGCGCTCGGCGCATGATGGAGATCCCCAACCTGGCCGCCGAGGAGACGCCGGCCGGCGGGGAGGACGACTTCGTCGTGCTCGAGACGGTCGGCACGCCGCCGGAGTTCGACTTCGAGCCGCGCGACCACGTCGAGCTCGGCCGGATGCTCGGCGCGATCGACCTCGAGCGCGGCGCCAAGGTGTCGGGCTCGCGCTTCTACTTCCTGACCGGCGTCGGCGCCCAGCTCGAGTTCGCCCTGATCAACATGGCGATGGACCAGGCCCGCGCCGACGGGGTTCACCCAGATGGTCGCGCCCTCCCTGGTCAAGCCGCGGGCCATGGAGGGCACCGGCTTCCTCGGCCAGGCCGCCGACGACGTCTACCGGATCGAGGGCCAGGACCTCTACCTGGTCGGTACCTCGGAGGTCCCGATGGCGGCGTACCACTCCGACGAGATCCTCGACGGCACGCAGCTGCCCCTGCGCTACGCCGCGTTCAGCCCGTGCTTCCGCAAGGAGGCCGGCTCGCACGGCAAGGACACCCGCGGCATCTTCCGGGTGCACTGGTTCGACAAGGTCGAGATGTTCGTCTACACGACGGTCGAGGAGTCGTACGCCGAGCACCAGCGGCTGCTGGAGTGGGAGAAGGAGTTCCTCGACAAGCTCGAGCTCTGCTACCGCGTGATCGACGTGGCGGCCGGCGACCTCGGCCTGTCGGCGCAGCGGAAGTTCGACTGCGAGGCCTGGATCGCCTCGCAGGGCCGCTACCGCGAGCTCACCTCGACGTCCAACTGCACCGACTTCCAGACCCGGCGCCTCGACACCCGCGGGCGCTTCGAGGACGGCGAGATCGGCCCGGTCGCCACCCTCAACGGCACGCTCTGCTCGACCAACCGGCCGATCATCGCGCTGCTCGAGACCCACCAGCAGGCGGACGGCTCGGTCCGCGTGCCCGAGGCGCTGCGGCCCTACCTCGGCGGGCTCGACCTGCTCAAGCCGGTCACCGCGTGACGCCGTGGTCTCGACAGGTTCGACCGACGAGGGCAGTGATGCGGCGGTGAGCGACTTGGCGTCCACGGCTGGTCGCGCTCGACATCGACGGCACCCTGCTGAAGTGGGTCGAGGGCGTCGGCACGACGTACGAGCAGATCAGCCCGCCGGTGTACGCCGCCGTGCACCGCGCGCGGGCCGCCGGCGCCCACATCGTGCTCGCCAGCGGCCGCTCACCCCACGGCATGACCCGGATCGCCGACCTGCTCGACCTCCACGCCGACGGCGACGAGCCGCTGTGGGTGGTGGCGAGCAACGGGGCCGTGGTCTTCCGCTACCCGCCGCTCGAGGTCGTGCACGAGGAGACCTTCGACGCCGCCCCGGCGGTCGCGGCCGTGCTGGAGCACCACCCGACCGCCCTGGTCGCGGTCGAGGAGCGTGGCGTCGGCTACCGGGTCAACCGGCCCGTTCCCCGAAGGTGAGCTCAGCGGGGAGATGATGCTCGCCGAGGTCGACGACCTGGTCTCGCTCCCGGTCAGCCGCGTCATCATCCGCGACCCCGACGCGACCGCCGACGACTTCGTGGCGCTCGCCGCCCGGCTCGGGCTGCACGGCACCGACTACGTCGTCGGCTGGACCGCCTGGCTCGACCTGTCGCCGGTGGGTGTCAGCAAGGCGTCCGGGTCTGGCGCAGGTCGCCGCCGAGCTCGGCGTCGACCAGGCCGACGTGCTCGCGATCGGCGACGGCCGCAACGACATCGAGATGCTGCGCTGGGCCGGCCGCGGGGTGGCCATGGGCCAGTCGATCGAGGTCGTCCAGGAGGCCGCCGACGCCGTCACCGACTCCGTGTACGACGAGGGCGCCGCCACCGAGCTCGACCGCTGGTTTCGACGGGCCTCCGGCACCTCCGACCCAGGAGTTCCTCCGCCGGATGACCGTGACCGTCCGCGCTCGTCGCGACCGACCTCGACGGCACCCTGCTCCGCTCCGACGGCATCGGTGTCCGCCGCACACGGCGTCGGTGCTGCGCGCGGTGCTCGACCGCGGCGTGGAGGTCGCGTTCGTCACGGCGCGGCCGTGGCGGTGGATGGCCGACCTGTGGGCCTACGTCGGGTCGCGCGGGCTGGCCGTCGTCTCCAACGGCGCGCTGCTGCTCGACGTCGCGACCGGCGAGCCGCTCGAGGTCCACGGCATCGACCCGGCGCCGGGCCTGGCCCTGGCCGACGCGATCCGGTCGCGCGTGCCGGGCTGCGCACTTCGCGGTCGAGACGCTGGCGGGCATCGCGCTGGAGCCCGGCTACCGCGAGCCCGGGCACGCGCCGCCCGGCAGCCCCGCGCGGCGACCTCGCCAGCCGTGTGGACCGAGCCGGCGCTGAAGCTCCTGGTCCGGCACCCGACCCTGGATCCCGGTCGTCTTCCGGTCGGGGGTGCTCGACGCGGTGGGCGAGTCCGGGCGACGCGACCTGGACCGTCGACGGGCTGATGGAGATCAGTGCGGTCGGCGTGACCAAGGGCGCGGCGCTGGCCCGGCTCTGCGACGCTGCGTCGGGATCGAGGCCCCGCGACGTGGTCGCGTTCGGCGACATGCCCAACGACCTGCCGATGCTCGCCTGGGCCGGCACGTCGTACGCCGTCGCGAACGCGCACCCGTCGGTGCTCGAGCGCGGCCGACCACGTCGCCCCGGCGAACGACGACGACGGGGTGGCCTCGGTGCTCGCCGCAGGTTTTCGGGCTGTGATGTGATGTGCCCGTGATCCGGCCCGGACGACGCGCCCTCGCCGCCGCGGTGACCACCGTGGCGCTGCTCGGCGTACCCCTCGCGACCGCGCCGGCGCATGCGGCGCCCGCGCCGGCCTGCCCGAAGACCACCCTCGACCAGGACATCGCCCGCGCCGACGTGGTGTTCCGCGGCGAGGTGAAGAAGGTCCGCGCCGGTCCGCGCGCGACGGCAAGCAGCGCACCCGCACCTACCGGGTCGCTCTCCGACCGGGTCTACCAGTCCTCGCTGGTGCAGCCGTCGGTCGTGGTGACCGCCCGGGTCGCGGACGACGTGCGCGCTGCCGACGCTGACCAAGGGCACTCGCTACATCTTCTTCGTCACCGAGCGCGGCTCCCGGCTGATGGCCATGCCCGCCACCGGCCCGGGCGACCCCGAAGCTCACCGCACCAGGTCGTCCAGCGGCTCGGTAGCGGCGCCCAGCCCGAGCCGACCCGCCGGCCACGCCGACCTTCGCCAGGACGCCGACCCGCCCGGCTCTCGCGCCTGCTCGCCCCGGGGCCGCGCTGCTGCTCATCAGCCTGCTCGGCCTGCTCGTCGTCGGCCGGCTCGGACGGCGTACGACGGGCTGCGTCGGCGCTGCCTCCCTCGTGCTCCGTGTGCTGCGCGACAGCTGCCCCCGGTGACGTGCTGCGCCTGGCGGGCACGGACGCCGACGCCGGTCTCGGACGCCGTCCGCAGGCGCTGCTAGAGGTACATCCCGCCCTGGGTGCTGCCCGGGTCGCCCTCGGCGCCGGGCTGCTGCGGGCATCCCCGGCCGCAGGCCCTGGCCCGGCTGGCCCTGACCGCCGCCCGGGCAGGCCCGCCGCATCTGCTCGAACTGGGCGCGGGCCGAGACCTGCTGGGCGTAGATCGCCGTCTGGATGCCGTGGAAGAGCCCCTCGAGCCAGCCGACGAGCTGGGCCTGGGCGATCCGCAGCTCGGCGTCCGACGGGGTGGCGTCCTCGGTGAAGGGCAGTGAGAGCCGCTCGAGCTCCTCGACCAGCTCCGGCGCCAGCCCGCTCTCGAGCTCCTTGATCGAGGAGCGGTGGATCTCCTTGAGCCGGTTGCCGGCTCGCGTCGTCGAGCGGCGCCGACTTCACCTCCTCGAGCAGCTGCCGGATCATGCTGCCGATCCGCATCACCTTCGCCGGCTGCTCGACCAGGTCGGTGAGCTCGCGCAGGTCGTCACCGTCGCCCTCCTCGGACTGCTGGACGGCGTCCGCCGGTACGGCGACGGGCTGGCCGTCGGGGCCGACCACGATCACGTGCTGCTGCTCGGACTCCTGCTGTGAGCTCATCCCACCAGCCTACAAACGGCACGCCGCGGGCGCTCAGGTGACCAGCAGGATCTTGCCGGTGTGGCCGCCGCTCTCCATCCGGCGGTGCGCCTCGGCGGCCTCGGCCAGCGGCATCGTCGTGTCGACGACCGCGCCGGATCGTGCCGTCCGCCACGAGCGGCCAGACGTGCTCGGTGACGGCCCGGCAGATCGTCGCCTTCTCCGCCGCGTCGGCCGGGCCCGCAGCGTGGTCGCGACGATCGCCGCGCGCTTGCGCATCAGGACGCCGAGGTCGAGCTCCGCCTTGGTGCCGCCCTGCATCCCGATCACGACCAGCCGACCCTCGATGGCCAGCGCGGCGACGTTGCGGCCGAGGTACGCCGCGCCCATGTTGTCGAGGATCACGTCGGCGCCGTGACCGTCGGTCACCTCGCGCACCACCTCGACGAAGTCCTGGTCGCGGTAGTTGATGGTCACGTCGGCGCCCAGCTCGGCGCAGAAGGCGAGCTTCTCGGCCGAGCCGCCGGTGGTCAGCACCCGGGCGCCGACCGCCGTGGCCAGCTGGATCGCGAACGTGCCGATCCCGCCGGCACCGCCGTGGACCAGGAACGTGTCGCCCGCACCGCAGCCCGGCCACCATCATCACGTTGGACCAGACGGTCGCCGCCACCTCGGGCAGCGCCGCCGCCGTCACCAGGTCGACGCCCGTCGGGCACCGGCATCACCTGTCCGGCCGGGACCGCGACGCGCGTGGCGTAGCCACCTCCGGCGAGCAGGGCGCACACCTGGTCGCCGACCTCGTGCCCGGTCACGTGCCGTCACCGACGCGCGGCCACCGTGCCGCTGCACTCCAGGCCGATCACGTCGGAGGCGCCCGGGGGCGGGTTGTAGTGGCCCTGCCGCTGAAGCAGGTCGGCGCGGTTCACCGCCGTCGCGGCCACGTCGACGAGGACGTCGTCCGGCCCGACCTCGGGGTCCGGCACGTCGGCGTACTCCAGCGTCTCGGGACCGCCGGGCTCGCGGACGACGATCGCCTTCACGGGGCTCGTCGCGTGGCGCTCACTCGTACTCGTCGCCGGTGTGGTCCACCACGCTGTCGTCGGGGACCTCGTCGTCCACGTCGATGGGATCCGGTGCGTTCGGGCGGGTGGTCCCAGTTCTCGCCCAGGGCCTGCGCCTTCGCGGCCAGCCGCTCGATCTCCTCGACGTCTGCGCCGCTGCTGCCGGCGGCGTACCCGAGGAGGTACGTCGTGATCGGCGCCGCCTTGCGCACCACGTTGTCGGCGGCCACTTTGGCCAGGTCGAGGACCAGCGCCTCGTCGACCTCGGTCTCGATGTCGAGGGCGTCGCACAGCTCGTCGATCCAGTCGTGGAGGTTCACAGGGCAAATCTCGCGAAACCGGGGCAGGTGTTCAAGTCCGATCCCCTCGTGGCGTGCGGACCAATGTCCGCCGACCGCGGAGCCGGGCGAGGTCCGCCCACGTGTCGACGTCGTCGGCCTCGTGGCCCACCGAGGCCACGTCGACGGTCCGCTCGCGCCTCATCAGCCGTCGCATCGGTACGCCGTGGGCGTCGCCGGGGGTGGGCACGAGCCCACGTCGTACGACCCCGGCGAGCTGGCGGCGGCCCGCACTCGTCGACCAGCCAGGCCCCGTCGCCCGTCGCCCACCGCGGCCAGCAGCCGCGCGACGGTGTCGGCGGTGACGTGGGGCATGTCGACGGCCAGCACCACGACCAGGGGCGGCCCGCCGACCAGGGCGGCGACGCCCGCGGCACAGCCCGGCGAGCGGCCCGCCGCCCGGCGGCGACTCGCGGGCGAAGGTGACGGCGCTGGGAGGTCGGCACCGTGGGCCCACCACCACGACCTCGCTCGCCGCCGCGACCGCCGTCGAGCGCGTGCTCGAGCAGGGTGCGGCCCGCGTACTCCAGGGCGGACTTGTCGGCCCCGTCGAGGCGCGCGGCGCCCGCCGCCGGACAGGACCACCGCCGCCCACTCCACCCGACCAGTCTGGCAGTGGCCGGTGAGCCCGGTCGCCCGCCGGGTGGCAGGCTGGGGCCATGCAGGTCGTGCTGGTGCAGGAGGCGTCGTCGCTCGACCCGGTGGAGAACCGGGACCGGCTCGACTCGGCTCGTGCCCGAGGGGCGCCGACCTGGTGGTGCTTCCCCGAGGCCTGGGCCCGCGACTTCGGCGAGCCCGGCTCCGACCTCGGTGCGGTCGCCGAGCCGCTCGACGGGCCGTTCGTGACCGAGGTCGAGCGGGTCGCCTCCGAGCGCGGCACCACCGTCGTCGCGGGGCTGTTCGAGCGCCGCGACGCCACGCCGTACAACACCGTCGTGGTGCGCGGCGGCGCCCACGCCGACTACCGCAAGATCCACCTCTACGACTCCTTCGGCTACCGCGAGTCCGACGTGCTCGCCGCCGGGGCCGTGGGAGCCGCTCACCGTCGAGATCGGCGGTACGACGGTCGGCGTGATGACCTGCTACGACCTGCGGTTCCCCGAGCTCGCCCGCGCCCTGGTCGACCGTGGCGCCGAGGTCCTGGTCGTGCCCGCCGCCTGGGTCGCCGGGCCGCGCAAGGTCGACCACTGGACGACCCTGCTGCGTGCGCGCGCGATCGAGAACACGGTGTACGTCGTCGGCGTCGGCCAGCCCGGGTCCGCGCTACACGGGCCACTCGATGGTGGTCGGCCCGCTGGGTGACGTCCTCGTCGAGGGGGGCGTCGGAGGCAGCCACGCTGCGCGCCACGCTCGACCCGGCGTCCCTGGCGGAGGCCCGCCGCACCAACCCGTCGCTGGCCAACCGGCGCCTGTAGCCTCACCCACCGTGTCCAGGGCTGCCCCACGTCGTCGTGCGGACCCGCGCGCCTCCAGGCGCGCGGCCCGAAGCACCTCGCGCCGCGCGTCGCGCGAACCCGAGGAGTCCACCGCGGAGGCGGCGGCCGAGGAGCCGACGCCCGGGCCGACCCAGGAGCCGCCGGCCGCACCGAGCGCAGACCCCGCGTCGCCCCCTCGGCAACGTCGTCCGGGTCACAAGCTGGCAGTCGTGCTGTGGTTGGCGGTGGTCGTCGCCGCGGCAGCGGCGCTGGTCGCGGCGCTCGCCGGTGCCGACGGGCCCGGCCGGGTCAACACGACATGGCTGGCCGACGCGGGCGCGATCGCCGCGAGCTCGGCGTACACCTGGGGGCTGGCGGCGCGTACCGGCGGCCGCCCCCTCGTCTTCTCCATCCTGACGCTGGCCCTCGGTGGCCTGGTGGTGGCCGTGGACAGCGACTCGTTGCGCAGCGGCGCGGCGGTGGTGACGGCGGTGCTCACCGCGGTGTTCGCGGTGATGGTCACCGTGCCGGCGGTCCACTTCGCCGGGGCGGTCCGGGAGAACGCGGTCGCCCTCGTGGTCGCCGCGGTCGGCTCGATGGCCACCGTCGCCTGGGCGCCGGTGGTCAACCTCCACCGCTTCCAGTACGCCGTGCTCGGGCTGTCGCTCGTCGCATCCCTCCTGACCGTCCTCCGGCTGGGCGCGGGATGGCACGGACTGGGCACCCGCGGTGTGCTCACGGTCGTCGGCGGCAGCCTGATGCTGGCGCTCACGCTGGGGTACGCCGAGCTGTTGCGGCGCTACGGCACCGAGAGCCTCGTCGACAGCCTCGACGAAGCGGTCCGGTGGAGCCACCATCACCTCGGCGCCTTTCCGCGTCCCATCGTCGCGTTCCTCGGCGTGCCCGCCCTGACCTGGGGCACCCACATGCGCGCCCGGCGCCGCCAGGGCTGGTGGGTGTGCGCCTTCGGGGTCGCCCTCACCGCGCCGGTCGCCTACGCCCTCGTCGACCCCGGGCGGACCGTCCTCGAGGCCACCCTCGCAACGGCGTACGGCGCGGTCATCGGGCTCCTGATCGGGTACCTGCTGATCCGGATCGACCTGCGGCTGACCGGCCCCCGACCGACCGGGCCGCGCGGCCGCCGGCTCGCCGAGACCGAGGAGGCGACGGCCATCCGGCCCGAGCCCGGCCGTACCTACGCCCTCTGGTGAACCGGGCGTGACAGGGGCCGGTCGGGCTACCTGCGGGTATCCACTAGGTTCGGTCTCGTGGCTCGCGAGCAGACGGTTCGGATCCTGGCCGAGATGGTGGCCAACGTGATCGTGGTCGAGGTTGCCGTCAGCGACCGGATCGCCGCCGGCGACACCGTGTGCCTGCTCGAGTCGATGAAGATGGAGATCCCCGTCCTCGCCGAGGTCGGCGGCGTGGTCACCGCGATCAAGGTGGCTCCGGGCGATGTCGTCCAGGAGGGCGACATCCTCGTGGAGCTCACCGCCCCGCGCTGATCCCGGAGGTGGAGGCTCGGGATGCCCACAGGACAGATCGACCCGAGGTACGGCGATGCGTCGGCCACCGCTCCTGCGTGGGATGACATCGAGCGGCTCCTCGCCGAGGCGCAGCTCTACTGGATCGTGACCGTCCGCGTCGACGGGCGCCCCCACGCCGTACCACTGGTCGGCGTGTGGCACGAGGGCGCCTTCGCCTTCTGCACCGGCCCGGACGAGCAGAAGTCGCACAACCTCGAAGCCAATCCGCGTGTAGCGGTGGCCACCGGCGGCATGGGCGCGAACGGCTGGGCCAGCGGGAAGGACGTCGTCCTCGAGGGCACCGCGATCCGGGTGACCGATGGGGACGCGCTCCGGGCACTGGCCGACGCCTGGTTCGCCAAGTACGGCGAGGACTGGAGGTTCGCGGTCCGTGGAGCGGAGTTCGTGGAGCTGGGCAGCTCCGGTGGCAGCACCGAGGGCGGGGCGTGGGTGTACCGGGTCGCGGCCGACAAGGTCCTCGCGTTCGGCGACCAGCACGGCCAAACGGCGTACCGGTTCTGATCCGCGCGGTCAGCCCTGCGGCCAGCCCGTGTAGCCCTCCGCCAAGTAGGTGGCGCCGGCCGTGGAACCCACGACGCTGCGGAGCTCTGCCACCTGACGGCGTCGGTCGTAGCGGTCGCCGTCCGGGAGGGCGTGCAGCATCTGGGTCATCCAGTAGGAGAAGTGCTGTGAGCGCCAGACTCGATCCAGTGCCAGGGGTCCGTACTGGTCGAGGGCTCGGGGCTCGTCGCCGACGAGTGCGCGCTCGAGGCAGGCGGCGAGGATGCGCACGTCCGCGAGGGCGAGGTTGAGTCCCTTGGCTCCGGTGGGCGGCACCGTGTGGGCGGCATCCCCGGCGAGCAGCAGGTTGCCGTACCGCATCGGTTCACACACGAAGCTGCGGAAGCGGAGCACGGTCTGGTCGCTGATCGGGCCCTCCTGCAGGACGAACCCGTCCGGACCGGCGACCCGGCCCTGGATCTCGGACCAGATCCGGTCGTCGGTCCACGCGGCGACGTCCTCGTCGGGGTCGCACTGGAAGTACATGCGCTGCATGCTCGACGTGCGCTGGCTGACCAGCGCGAAGCCCTGGTCGCTGTGGGTGTAGATCAGCTCGGCTGCGCTGGGCGGAGCCTCGACGAGGAACCCGAACCAGGCGAAGGGGTACTCCTTGGAGAACGTACGCCGTTGGGTCTCCGGCAGCTGCTGACGACACAGGCTGTGCGAGCCGTCGGCACCGACGATCACCTCGCATCGGATCTCGTGGGCGACGCCGCCGGCGTCGATGAACAGGATCGCCGGGGTGCCACCGGTGACTCCGGCGACCTGGGTGTCGCTGACCCCGAACCGGACATCGCCGCCATCGCGCGCGCGGGCGTCGGCGAGGTCGACGAACACGTCCGTCTGGGGGTAGAGCCAGGTGGACTCCCCGACCAGGCTCCTGAAGTCGACCCGGTGGCTCTCGCCCTCGAACCGCAGGGCGATCCCGTCGTGGGTGTGGCCGTCACGCAGGACCCGGTCGGAGACGTCCGTGTCGGTGAGCAGCCGGACGCTGTCGGCCTCGAGGATGCCGGCGCGCACGGTGTGCTCGATCTGGTGCCGGGTCCGGTTGTCCACGTTCACGGCGTCGATGCCGGCGCGGTGGAGCAGGTGCGACAGCATCAGGCCCGCCGGTCCCGCGCCGACGATCCCCACCCTGGTGCGCGTCACCCGCCGGTCCGTCATGGGCGATCCGGTGGCTCTTCGAGCTCCGCCAAGGCATCGCGCGCGATCGCGAAGGCGTGGTTCGCCGCGGGCACACCGCAGTACACGGCCGCGTGCAGCAGCACCTCGGCGATCTCGTCCTCCGACAGGCCGTTGCGGCGAGCGGCGACCACGTGCAGGGCGAGCTCGTCCCAGTGCCCGTGGGCCACCAACGCGGTGATCGTGATGACGCTGCGAGTGCGCCGGTCCAGCCCGGGCCGCGTCCACACCGAGCCCCACGCCGTCTCGGTGATGAACCGCTGGAAGTCGGCCGTGAACGGCGTGGCTCGCTCCGAGGCACCGTCCACGTAGTCCTCGCCGAGGACTTCTCGGCGGACCCGCATGCCGTCGTCGTACCGGTCGCTGTCTGTCATGACACTCCTTGGTGGATCCACTCCGTGAGGACGGCGGCCACGCGGGTCGGGTCCTCGGCCGGTGGCTGGTGCCCGCAGTCCGCGAACACATGGGTCGTGACGTCAGGGAGGGTGGAGACGTCGTGGCCCCAGACGTCCGCCGACACGACGGCGTCGAGCGCTCCCCGGCCCAGGAGGACGGGAACCTTCGCAGCTGCGACCCGGCCCTTCAGGTCGTACGACGCGAGGGCTGTGCAGCAGGCGGCGTAGGACCCCGCGTCGACCTCCGTCAGCTCCCGCAGCATGCCCTCCACGGTCTCGGGATCTCGTGCTGCGAACCCGGGTGCGAACCAACGCTCGGAGCTGCCGGCCACCATGAGCGCCGTACCGCAGCGGCGAACCAGCTCGGCCCGCTCGAGCCAGGCCGACGGCTCGCCGATCCGCGACGCCGCCGCCAGCACGGCCACGCCGCGCAGAGGGCCGGGATCAAGGGCGAGCGTGAGGCCCACCGCTCCTGCCAGGGACACCCCTGCGTACCAGACCGGGCGGTCCCCGAACTCCTCTGCCCGGGCCCGGACGGCGTCCGCCAGTGACTGCATGGTCACCGGATGTGTCGCCGGAGCATGGCGGCCGTGGCCGGGAAGATCGATGCCGACCACGTCCGTGTGCTTGATCCGGGAGGCACAGCGGTCCCACAGTCCGACCACGGTGGTTCCGAGGCCGGCGCCGACGAGCAGGACTGGGTCAGCCACGGGCTCGCCATCGGTCCAGGGCGTGGTCGATGAAGGCGTCGGTCAGGCCGAGGTACGACGCTGGGTCGGCGTCGTGCGGGACCGTGTCCACGCCGTCACGTTCGGCGAGAAGCTCTCCCACCGCCGTGCGCGCCCGGGAAGACATCACCTCCGCGTGGACCTGGAGCCCGTCGAGAAGCTCGCGCACCTGCGAGGTGGCCGTGACCGCGAGACGGAGCAGTCTGGCCAGGGCCGGCCATTCGGAGTGCCAGGCGCCGTCGGACCGCTGGTCGACCGCTTGCCCCGCGGCCAGATGGAGCTGGGCCCCGAGGATGGGTGCCTGGAGAGCGGCGGCGCGGACCAGGACGCTCAGGACCGGGTTGTGCTTGTGCGGCATCGTCGAGGATCCGCCCCGCCCCGGGGTCCGGCCCTCGCTCAGCTCGCCGATCTCCGGGCGGCTCAGAAGCGCGACCTCCGAAGCCACCGGGGCAACGGCGTCGACCACCCCGACCAGACAGTCACCGAGCCGGGTCACGGGTCTCCTCCTGGTGTGCCACGGCAGGGCGGGCGCCACCAGGTCGAGCGCAGCCGCCTGCGCCTGCGCGGCGGCCCCGGCGTCCGCCAGAACCTCGGCGGCCAACGACAAGGTGCCGGCGGCGCCTCCGCACTGCACCGGAAGGTTGGACGCGGTCGCGTTCACGTCGGCAAGGGCGTCCTGCACCCCGGTGAGCCACTGTGCACACACCAGACCGAAGGTGACCGGTACCGCGTGTTGGGCCAGCGTCCGCCCGGCCATCACGGTCGCGCGATGCTCCGCCGCCAGCCGGGCCAGACGATCGCCCACCGCTGTCAGGTCGGCGCCGGCTCGCACGAGCGCATCCCGCGCGAGCAGCATCAGGGCGGTGTCCAGCACGTCCTGGCTCGTCAGCCCACGATGGAGATGCGCTGCCGCGCCCTCGTCGTCGATCTCGCGCCGCAGCGCCGCCACGAACGGGACGACGGGGTTGCCGGCAGCCTCGGCGCCTCCGCTCAACGCCTCCACATCCGGATGCCATCTCGCCACGGCCCCCGCGACGACCTCGGCCTGGTCGGTGCTCGCCACACCCTGGGCCACGAGCACGTCGTACCAGGCGAGCTCCACGCGCACCATGGCAGCGAGGAGGGCGGCATCGTCGGCCACTCCGTGGGCGCGAGATGAGCCCGGCTCGAGCAGAGACATCAGCGACGGTGCCTGGGGAAGGACAAGAACGGCGTCTCGTCCGGTCCTTGGAGGTGCACGTCGAAACGCAGGCTGGTCGGGCCGTCGCGGACGGCGGTCAGCCGGTCACGGTCCGCCTCGTCGAACGTGGACAACAACCGATCCGCCGCCAGCACCTCCGGCTCCGCGGGCAGGTACACCCGGGTGAAGAGACGATCCAGCAGGCCGCGAGCGAACACCGTCACCGCGATGAACGGCGGCCGGTCCGCGGTCGTGGCCACGGGCTCGTAGGTGGAGAACCAGTAGTGACCGTTCGCGTCGGTGTGAGACCGCCCCCAACCCGTGAACGCGGTGCCGTCCCGGCGGAGCGACCCCTCCACCGTGGGTACGACGCCGTCCGCGTCTGCCTGACGGATCTCGAGCAACGCGTCGGGCACTCCCGCGCCCGCTCCATCGCGCACGTAGCCGTGCAACCGCGCCGCCCCGTGGGACCCCGGAGGAACCAGCTCGCGGTCATGGTCGAAGGGAAGTGCGTAGTGGAAGAAGGGGCCGATGGTCTGGCCGGGCGTCGGTGCGAGGGTCACAGCGGATCCTCCTGCTCCAAGGGGGTGGCATGGCTCCCGGTGAGAACGATGTCCCAGCGGTAGCCCATCGACCACTCGTGGCTGGACTGCTCGTGATCGTAGGTGGCGACCAACCGGTCCCGCGCCAACGGATCGGTGATCGACTGGTAGATCGGGTCGAGTGCGAAGAGGGGATCACCGGGGAAGTACATCTGGGTGATGAGCCGTTGGGTGAAGTCGGTGCCGAACACGGAGAAGTGGATGTGGGCGGGCCGCCAGGCGTTGTGGTGGTTGCGCCATGGGTAGGGACCGGGCTTGATGGTGGTGAAGGCATAACCGCCGTCATCGCCGGTCAGGCAGCGCCCGACGCCGGTGAAGGCCGGGTCGATCGGAGCGGGGTGTTGGTCGCCCTTGTGCACGTACCGACCCGCAGCGTTGGCCTGCCAGATCTCGACCAGCTGTCGGCGCACCGGGCGCCCGTCGCTGTCGAGGATGCGACCCGCGACCGTGATCCGTTCGCCCAACGGCTCCCCAGTGGCCTGCACCGTGAGGTCGGCCTCGAGCGGGTCGACGTCCGAGTGCCCGAACACCGGAGCCACGAGCTCGACACCCTCGGGGTCGGCGTGGCGGAGCTCCTTGGTGGGGTGACGCAGGAGCGAGCTCCGGTACGGCGGGAAGTTCAGCCGGGGCCCGACCGAGTCAGGAGGCTGCTGGGCCGCGGCCGTCTGGATCTCGTCGATCTCCCGACTGATCAGCCCCTGTGAGTCCATGAGAGGAGTCAACGGCTTCCCACGCCCTGGGTCCACCACCCGCTCCAGGGAGTTGTCGGGATTCGTTGTGCCGAGGGCGCCTCGCACCGGACCGGGCGGCCGCCTCACGAGCCATCAGGCCGCGGCCTGCTCCAGCACCTCGTCCGCGCGTTCCGGGCTGCCCTCGCCGAGGCCGCGGTCGATCGCGCGACGGGACACCAGCCACATCACCACGCCGACGACGAACGCGGCGCCCTCGGTGACGGTCAGGGCCCAGATGATGCCGCTCAGCCCGAACCAGAGGTTGCCGACGAGCACGACCGGGATGAACAGGACACCCTGGGTCACCGACATCACGGTCGCCGCCACTGCCCGCCCGGTCGCCTGGAACAGGGAGGTGAGCAGGCCCGTGAACCCGTTCGCGATCATCGCCACGAGCTGTGCCGTGAGGATCGTGCCGCCGATCGCGAGCACCGAGTCGGTCGGTGGAGAACAGCGAGATCACCTGCTCGCGGAACACGATCAGCGTCGACGCCGAGACCAGCGTGATGGCGCCAACCGTGATCGCGGACCCGCGGAGCGCCGCTCTGAGACGGTCCCCGTCTCCCTTGCCGTAGGAGTACGCGAACAGCGGCAGCACGCCGAGCGTGACGCCCATCGCCAGGAACTCCGGCACCTGCGCGATGCGGACCACGACGCCCATCGCCGCGAGCGGGCCATCGCCGTAGGCGGCCGCGAGATTGTTGAGCACCAGGGCAGTGACGATCAGGAAGCCGGCCTGGAGCAGCTCGCCGATGCCTACCCCGAGGACGGGCTTGAGCACGGCGGGCGACAATGTGAACCAACGCGGCGCGAGGCTCAGGTGCTCGCTGTGCCGTGCCAGCCAGACCGCGAAGTACGCGACGACGACGAGGTTCGCGAGGCCGATCGCCAGCGCCGCGCCGGCGACGCCCCAGTGCAGAACGAGGATGAACAGGACGTCGAACACGACGTTCGCCACGGTGGAGCCGACGAGCCCGACCATGACCTGGCGCGCGGCGCCCTCTGCACGCACGATCTGCTCGAGACAGAACGCTGCGGCGAGCACGGGGACGAACGCGAGCATGACGGCGACGAACGAGCGCGTCGCGGGCGCGGTGTCGGCGTCCGCGCCCAGGAGAGACACCAGGGGGTGCAGCAGGACCAATCCGATGCCGCCGAGCGCGGCCCCGACGATCACCGCACCCCAGACGGCGAACGACGAGACGTGCTTGATCTCGTCTGCCTTCGCGGGGTCGCGCTCGGCCGCACCGAGCAGCCGCGAGATGAGCGCGCCGCCGCCCGTGCCGAACACGCCGCCGACCGCCATGACCAGCGCCGAGCAGCGGCGAGCCGAACGTGACCGCGGCGAGGAGTGTGGTGTCGTGCAGCGAGCCGATGAAGCCGGCGTTGATGACGTTGTAGACGGCGCCGACGATCATCGCGGCCGCCATCGGCACGCACAGGTGCACGAGGGCGCGGACGATCGGTGCGGCCGAGAGGTACCAGCGGTTGGTGCCGACGGCGTCGGTCGGCACCTCGGATGTCGAGGTTCATGGTGCTCATGGGCTGCTCCTTCTCCGGGCAGGTTCGAACGCGCGCCGGCGAAGGCCGGTGCGGCGCGGGACTGTTCTGGGTGCGCGGCCGGGGCCGCGCTCGTGGCTACGAGCGGGTCGGTTGCGGCAGCTCGGCGGTGATCTTCGTGAGCAGGGCGACGCAGGGCGGCCCGCTCGGAGGTGTCCAACGGGGCGAGGATCGTCTCGTCGACGTCGGCCATCGCGGTGTCGAAGCCGTCGATGAGGTCGATCCCCTCCGGCGTCGCGTAGACGCGTTTGCTGCGCTCGTCGCCGTCCTCCGTACGGCGCTCGACCAGACCGCGGCGTTCGAGCCCCTGCAGGAGGCTCGAGACGCTCGCCGCGCTCGTGCGGCTCACCTGAGCGATGTCGCGCTGGATCGCTCCCGGGTTCTGGACCAGGTAGCCGAGCACGAAGCTCTGCGCGTGGCTGAGCTCGCGCTCGCGGATCCAGTCCTCGCCCGCCTTCAGCTGGGCCCATCCGATCCAGCGGACCAGATCGAGGGGACTGGTGCGGACTGCCTCCGGTGTGCTCATGATCAGAACTCTAACAGTTAGAACTCAAATCATCAAATCTCTAAGAGTGGACGGCGAGATGACAGCCCACGGAAGTACGGGGCATCAGGGACGGACGGACCGGCCGGATCCTCACCGCGCGCCGTCGCCCTGAGCTCCTGCACGGCCGTGCGTCGTACCGCGACGGACAACCTGTCCTGACGCTGTCGGACGGCCGGGTCGCAGAAGGGCCGGGCCCGGTCACGGACCGCCTGCTGTCCGACTGGCTGGGCGGCCCGGTGTCTTTGGTGACCTCGGTGGGAGCGGCGGCAGGCCGTGCGGAGTACTTCGAGGACGCCACGGACGACAGCAGCCGTGCGATCGAGTGGGCCATGCCCGAGAGTCGGTACGTCGACGCTGCTGCACTGCTGGTGCTCACCACGGCATCCCTGCGAGCAGGCCAGGTGCTGCACCCGACCGGCACCTGGGAGCCTGTCGGTTCCGCCCCGACGTGCTGGTCGACAGCCCCGACGAGGGCTGGGTCGAGGACGCCTGGCTCGGGCACTCGCTCCGCCTCGGGGACGCGTTGCTCTGGCCCACGCAGGGCTGCGTCCGGTGCACGAGGGTCACCCGCGAGCAGTCGGGGCTGGAGTCCGATCGGGACGTGTTCCGGACGATGGCGCGTCACCACGGAGGGCGCTTCGGCGCCTGGTGCGACGTCCTCGTCCCCGGTGTCGTGGCCCTCGGACAGGAGGCGATGGTCGGATCCTGAGCCAGGCTGGGGCGCTGGCGCCGTACGCCCACATTGCCGTCCAACAGCGGGAGCCTCTCTCGACGGCTCCGGTTACCCGCGCGGCCCTGACAGCGCCGGCGATGAGCATCCCAGCGAGGGTCGTGGTCGCCGGCCACGCGCCAACGCCCCGACACAGCCGACCCGCCGGACTCTCGCCTCGCGAGATCGAGGGCGATCCGGAGCCCAGCGCCGCCGCCACCGCACTCGGAAGCGGTGACGGCGGCACGCGAGGCTCAGCTGGCTGCGATGCCCTCACCGCCGGCCGCGCCCGGCACGGTGACGGATCCGAGCGGGGTCAGCGACCCGCTGGTGGTCACCCGGAACGCGTCCACCTGCCCGGCCTGGCCGGCCTGGACGTAGAGGAAGCGGCCGTCGCGGGTGACTGTGGCGTCGACCGTACCGGGGTCGGTTGCGGTCGTTCCGAGCGAGGTGAGGCCGCCGCCGTCCGCGACTCGGTAGCCCGAGAGGTCGGCGCTGCCGGCGTTCGAGGCGTAGAACCGGTCGTGGCTGCGCACGATCCAGCAGGTCGCCGCCTGGCCGGTCGCGGCCGTGTCCACCGGGTGCAGCACGCCCTGCTCGTCGAGGCCGAAGGTCGCCACGGAGTTGGTGCCCGCCTCGGTGAGCACCAGGTGTCCGGCCCCGTCCCAGCTGACGGCGAAGGGCACGGCGCCGGGGAGGGGGTTCACAGTCGGGCTCGCACTGAGCGATCCGGTCCCGGTCACGGCGAACACGTCCACGTCGTTGCCGTTCGCCTTGGTCGTCACCAGCAGCTGCGAGCCGTCAGTGGAGAAGGCGACCTGACCGGGGGTGTTGACGAACTCGGGCGCCGCGGAGGTGTCGAGACCGAGCGGCCGGTGTGAGTCGGCGATCGGGGCCAGCCCGCTCCCGTTCCGGCGGAAGCCCTGGACCGAGCCACCGTCGCGGGCGTTGAGGACATAGACCAGGTTGCCGTGGACGGCCACGCTGACCGGGAAGGCACCCCCCGAGCCGACGACGGCCCGGCGCGTGAGCCTGTCACCGTCGACACCGAACACGGTCACCGTGTCGCTACCCGCGTTGACCGCGTACAGGGTGTGGTGGGACGGGTCCAGCGCGAGCGAGCCCTGCGACGCGAGGTGGTCCACGGCCGACCCGGTCAGGACGCCGCCGAGGCCCCCCGTTGCGTAGGTGCCGGCCTGGCTCAGCGTGCCGTCGGCGTTGCGGTCATAGGCGACGACAGTGTTGCCGGCCACGTTGTCGGACTGGACGAAGACGGCCGGGCCGCTGTGACTCTCCGCCGCCGCGGCTGGTGAGGCAAGACCGGCCGAGCCGACCGTCCCGAGGGCGGTGAGCGCGAGGCCGGCGAGCGCGAGGCCGGCGACGTTGGAGCGGGGTGCCGAGAAGATCATGGGTCCTCCTGATGGTGTGTGGTCCTGTCACCAGGTTTCGCACCCACGAACGGGAGGTTCTTACCGACCGCCTCGAAGTTTCTTCCGCAGCCGTTCGCCCAGGCCCTCGGCCGGCGGGTCGGTCACGAGTGCCAGGAGGCCCTCGAAGTCGTCCGAGCAGGGACCGCACTGACGCAGGTGCGAGGCGACCCCGGGGTAGCGCGCTGCAGCGTCCTCGCCGCTCGCGACGAGGTCGACGTAGACGTGCAGGATCCGCAGGGCCTCGTCGCACCCGACGTCGGCAGGATCGGTCTCGAGGAAGGCGTCGAGCTCGGACCAGTCACTCATGGGTCCGCACCCCCTCACTCTGCTCCGTGTTCTCCTGACCCAGATACCCGTTGGCGACCAGGTGGGCCCGGATCTTACGTCGAGCATCGAAGAGTGTCTTGTACAGGGCGTTGCGGGTGGTGTCGAGCCGGACCGCCAGGGCGTCGAGCGGCACGCCTTGGAGGACGGCGGCCTCGAAGACGCGGCGCTGGTGCTCCGTGAGGTCGTCGACGGCACGTCGTACGGCGCGGGTCAGTTCGCGCACTTCTACGACGTGGTCGGGCGGGGCGCCGAGTGTGTCCGGGAGGCGGCCCCAGTCCTCCTCGGCCAGCTCGGCGCGCGGCCGTCGCCAGAAGTGCCTGCCGAGCTTGTTCGAGACCTCCAGGACGACGAACCGGTAGGCCCAGGTCGTGAACCGGCTCTCACCGCGGAACTGGTCGACCTTGGCCAGGACCGAGTACGTGGCGTCGTCCGCCGCTTGCGTCGCCAGGTCGTCCAGCTCGCGGCCAGTCACTGGCGAGCCCGCGCTCCGCCGTCGCACCTCTCGCCGTGCCGCCCTGAGCAAGAGCTCGTGCAGCTCGCGCACACACGACTCGCGCCCTGAGCCGGCGGCGGTCAGTCGCTCGACCCAGCGGGCGGACTCGTCGTCGAGCCGGCGCTCGTCGTGGGAGTCGGCCATGACCGCGATGGTACGCAGGCATCGGCAGAGGGGGCGGGATTCGAACCCGCGGCTGACATCTCTGCCAGCGACCGCTTTCAAGGCGGTTCCGATCGGCCACTCCGGCACCCCTCCGAGCACGCCCACCCCTCGCGAGCGGCGGCGCGCCGCGCCGAGTCTAGGCGGCGCGCCGGCCTGGCTGGCCTACTCCGAGCCGCCGATCTCGATCTCGACGTCGTCGTAGGCGAGGTCGTGAAGCCGCTGGCGGTGGTGCTCGATGTCGACCAGGAGCCGGCTCAGCTGTGCGGCAACCTCGTCGACGTGGTCGGAGACGAGCACGTCGTGGGACAACACGTTCAGCCGCGCCAGCAAGGCGTCGCGCTCGCGGACCACGCAGGCGGCGCGGGCCGAGAGCCAGGCATCGCGCTTGTGGAGCGGCTCGGCGTGCAAGCGGTCACGGACCGGCACCAGCCGGCGCCGGACGCTCCAGCGCCAGGCCTCGACGTTCTCGTGAATGTGCTCAGGCCGCAAGAGATCGAGAAAGGAGTCCGTCGTCGCCGCCATGGAGGCCTCCCGCTGCTGGCCGACCCAGTCCGACCACTGTGAACCGTTCGACGCCTCGGGGCAAGGCCCGGGACCCGTCGGTTTCGTCCCCTGGACACGCTCCCGGTTGAATCGTCCCGTGACCGAGACCGCCCGCGACACGTCGTACCGCCTGGCTCCTGCGCTGGGCGCCCGCCTGGTCGGCCGCAGCCTGGTGACGTTGGGGGTTCTCGTCGTCGTCGCGACGTTCGTCGGCCTGCTGACCGGGGCCGGCTGGGTCCCCGCCGGTGTCGTCACCGTGCTCGGCCTGTTCGCCGTCGCGCTCTGGGCCTGGTGGTTGCTGCGCCGCGCCGAGGCACTTCGTCTCAGCGACCAGGGGTACGCCGTGCGCCTGCTGTCGGGCGTGGGAGTCCCGGCCGCGCCGTGGTCGAGTGTCGACGAGGCGGTCGCCGCGAGCCCGGACGGCGAGCAGTGCCTCGTGCTCCGGCTCGCCGACGGCCGGCTGACCCGGCTCCCGATGGCGACCTTGGCCGCCGACCCGGACGTCGTCGCCCGCGACGTACGCCGCCGTCTGCGCGACGCCCACACCCCTCCGGAGCCCGGCCCGGCCTGATTGGGTGCCCGACGATCGCTGCTTGTAACCTGTGCACGCTGTCGGGAGGCGTCGCCTAGTCCGGTTTATGGCGCCCGCCTGCTAAGCGGGTTGAGGGTTAAACCTCTCGCGGGTTCAAATCCCGCCGCCTCCGCCAGTTGCACAGGCCTCGTCGCACCCGTCGACGAGGCCTGTGTCGTAGAGTCGACCCACCGAAGCAGCGGTGGGCCCCCTAGCCGGGGAAGTTGCAAGAAGTTGCATTGCAAGTATTTGACCCATCGCAGGTTTCCCGTGTCGTCCTCCTGGGCATCAGAATGGTGCTCGGGTGATGAGTGCCCACAGGGAGGAACTGACGTGAGGAAAAAGAACATGCGCAAGGTCGGTCTCATGGTCGTCACGGCGATGCTGAGCTTCGGTGTTCTCGGGATCACTGCACCCGCACACGCGATGGACACCACCTGGGGGTGCCCCGGCTGCGTCAGGGCCGGCCACTAGAGCCCGCGACGGCACACAGACGACAGGACAACGCACCAGGACAACCACCACAGACGATCCGACAACTCGGGACGGGGTCGGCGACCCACCCCCCAAGGGCCGCCCTCCCTCAACGCCGCCCCACAGGCCGTCTCGAGCACTGAAATGGGACGGGACCTCCAGGTCCCGTCCCATTTCACTGCCGCCCAGCCTCGTCTTCCTCGTCCTCCTCGTCCTCATGGCCCGAGACGCCGGCCTGCCCCATCGTGTAGCCGAGCTGGAACCGGGTCTCCGCGTCGTACTCCTCCTTGAGGTCCGCGACGTACGCCGCGAAGGTACGGGCGCTGACGCCGAGCCGCTTGGCGCTGACCGGGTCCGAGTGGCCCTCGATGAGCATCCGGATCGTCATCGCCCGCTGCTCCTTCGCGATGTCGTGCATCATCGTGCGCTGGGTGTTGGAGAACGGTCTCGCCCGCTCCCAGGCCCGCTCGAACACGTCGACGAGGTAGGTGACCAGACCCTGCTCGCGGATCGCGATCGCGACGCTGAGGTCCGGGGCACCCGGGATGATCGCCAGGCGACGGTCGATGACGATCATCCGGTTGAAGAACTCGTCCAGGGTGCGCACCTCCGCACCGTGCTCGGTCACCTGCGCGACGTACTTGCGGGTGGGCGCGTGCCGCCGCGCGCTGTGCTGGTACAGCGTGCGCATCTTGACGCCGCGATGGAGCGCCGCGATCTCTCGCTCCGCCGCGACCGAGAGGCGCGACGCGCGCGAAACCTGCGCGCTGTCACGCGCCGCCTGAGGTTGCGCCGTCAGCAGCTCCGTCTCGGCCTCCCGGACAGCGCCCTCGATGAAGGTGCCGATGGCCCGTTTGTGGAACTCGGTGATCGGCCCTCGCGCCGACGAGGGCGATCGTCGCCACGACTGGGACAGGTGGCCGAACGCGCGCGCCCACTCCGAGGACTCGTTGAGGAGTACGGCGCCCTGCTGACTCATCGGGCTGACCACGTGGGACGAGACCGTCGCGGGGTCGACCGGCAGGTACTGCTGGGTCGAGCGGTCGTGGACGAGGAGGTTGAGCGAGACCAGCAGGTCGAGCGCCGGCCGGAGCTCCCCGCCCGCCTCGAGCCGTGGGTCACCCTCCTTGAGCCCTCCGCTCACGGTGGCCTCCTCGTACAGCGGCGTCGCCACCTTCTCGAAGAGCTCGCGCTCCTCAGGGCCGAGCTCGGTCACCGCTCACCTCGGGTTCCGCGCACCCGCGCATCGTCGCACATACCCGGCGTACGTCGTCACGGAGTCCTGCAGGCGTGCGGAGATGTGTGACGGTCGGGCAGCGGCTCGGCGTCAGACTCCCAGGCGTGCCTTGAGCCCGTCGAGCTCGGTCCAGAGCACGGCCGGCAGCTGCTCGCCGAACTTCTCGAACCACTCCTGGATCTGCGGGATCTCGGCCTTCCACTCCTCGGCGTCGACCGCGAGGGCCTGGCGGACCTGCTCCTCGGTCAGGTCGAGGCCCTCGACGTCGAGCGAGCCCGGCGCCGGCACGTGGCCGATCGGGGTCTCGACCGCGGCCGCGGTGCCCTCGATGCGCTCGATGACCCACTTCAGGACCCGGCTGTTCTCGCCGAAGCCCGGCCACAGGAAGCCGCCGTCGTCGTCACGGCGGAACCAGTTGACGTAGAAGATCTTCGGCAGCTTGGCCGCGTCGTTGTCCTTGCCGACGGTGATCCAGTGGTTGAGGTAGTCGCCGGCGTGGTAGCCGATGAACGGCAGCATCGCCATCGGGTCACGACGTACGACGCCGACCTCGCCGACCGCGGCCGCGGTGGTCTCCGAGCTCAGGGTTGCGCCCATGAACGTGCCGTGGGTCCAGTCGCGCGCCTCGGTCACCAGCGGGATGGTGGTCTTACGGCGTCCGCCGAACAGGATCGCGTCGATCGGGACGCCGCGCGGGTCGTCGTACTCCGGGGCCAGGATCGGGCACTGCTTGATCGGCGTGCAGTAGCGGCTGTTGGGGTGGCTGGACAGCTCCTCGCTGTCGGGCGTCCACGGCTCGCCCTTCCAGGAGGTGGCGTGGGCCGGGGTGTTCTCGAGGCCCTCCCACCAGACGTCGCCGTCGTCGGTGAGCGCGACGTTGGTGAACACCGAGTTGCCGATGTTGATGGTCCGCATCGCGTTGGGGTTGGTGTGCTCGTTGGTGCCGGGCGCCACGCCGAAGAAGCCGTACTCGGGGTTGACCGCCCACAGGCGGCCGTCCTCACCGATCCGCATCCAGGCGATGTCGTCGCCGATCGACTCGACCTTCCAGCCCGGGATCGTCGGGGCGAGCATCGCGAGGTTGGTCTTCCCGCAGGCGCTCGGGAACGCGGCCGCGACGTACTTGGTGACGCCCTGGGGCGAGGTGAGCTTGAGGATCAGCATGTGCTCGGCCAGCCAGCCCTCGTCGCGAGCCATCACGCTGGCGATGCGCAGGGCGTAGCACTTCTTGCCGAGCAGGGCGTTGCCGCCGTAGCCGGAGCCGAAGGACCAGATCGCGCGCTCCTCGGGGAACTGCACGATGTACTTGGTGTCGCTGCACGGCCACGCCACGTCGGCCTGACCCTCGGCGAGCGGCATGCCGACCGAGTGCAGGGCGGGTACGAACGCGGCGTCGAGCTCCTCCATCCGGCGCAGCACGTTGGTGCCCACGCGGGCCATCACGCGCATGGACGCGGTGACGTACGCCGAGTCGGTGAGCTCGACGCCGAACATCGGCTTCTCGGCCTCGAGGTGTCCCATCACGAACGGGATCACGTACATCGTGCGGCCCTTCATGCAGCCGGCGTAGAGCCCGCGCATGATCGCCTTCATCTCGTGCGGGTCCATCCAGTTGTTGGTGGGCCCGGCGTCCTTCTCGTCGAGGGAGCAGATGAAGGTTCGGTCCTCGACGCGCGCCACGTCGGAGGGGTCGGAGGCGCAGTGGAACGAGTTCGGCTTCTTGGCCGGGTCGAGACGCGTGAACGTGCCCGTGGCGACGAGGGCGTCGGTGATCTCCGTCCACTCCTCGTCGGAGCCCGTGCACCAGTAGATGCGGTCGGGCGTGGTCATGGCTGCGACCTCGGAGACGAAGTCGAGGATCCCCTGGTGGGTGGTGGGGGCGGTCTGGTGCGTGGTGGTGGAGGCCTGGGTGTCAGGCTCATGTACGGCTGTCCCTCTCGTACGTCGCGGTGGCCACGTGCCCTGCGGGCCCGAGAAGGGCCACCGGTCCGTCTTCCGACGGGGTGAACGTGAAGTTGTCGCGGATCGGCCGGCGTCGTTGTCGCCCGACTGTGGAGCGGACGCTACCGTTGTCAGGAGTCCTGACATATTGGATCGATCAAGGGTCAGTGGCCCGGGTCACACCCCGCTCACAGGCCGTCCCGACGCCTCGCGGGGACCGCCTCGGAGCCTGCGGGATACGGATTCGGCGCCGTACGGCGGGTCGGCTATCCTCGTGCAGTCCTCGTCGGGGCTTCCACCCGGCGGGGGCATGCGCCCGTAGCTCAACGGATAGAGCATCTGACTACGGATCAGAAGGTTGGGGTTTCGAATACCTCCGGGCGCGCCCATCCACCGCCCGACCACCCGGTGCGGGCCCGCTTCCCCGTGGTCGGGAGCCGTTGCCGCTCACCGGTACGGCGAGTAGCGCACCTCGGCCAGCGCGCGGGTCATGCTGAACGAGCCCGACTGGTGCGCGAGCCACGGCCGGCTGACCCACAGGTAACCGTCGACGAGGCTCTCCGCCGTGGTCGCCCGCGCAGCGGACAGACCCCACGCTGCGGCGCCGACGTCGGTGGTCGGCGGGATGCCGAGGGCGACGCAGTGGGACTGACCGGACCAGTGGCACGGCTCGGCATCGCCGAGCGGGAGGCCGGGGTGGTGGGTGTGGTACCACGCGCCGGTGAAGGCGTGCCCGCTGTCGGAGGTGTCGATCACGAAGTGGCGGTCCGCGATCCCGTCGGCGGCGAGGGCGGTGACGATCCTGTGCCCGAAGTCGATCTGGCGGCCGACGGAGTCGAAGTGCGAGGTGTCCAGCGCGAAGCCGCGGGCGTCGGCGACACCCGCCTGCTCGAGCATCCGCACGGCGTCGGCGGGCCGGTCGCGGAACCAGTCGGCCGAGCCCATCTCGACGTACACCGAGACGTGCGGCTGGGCCGACAGCGCGTGGGCGGCGTACGCCAGCAGGTGGGCGGGGATCGATGATCCGTGCGGCACGCAGTGCAGGAACGGGCCGTCCGGCTGGAGGACGACGGCCGCCCGCTGGTTGCCGAGCGTGCGGGCGACGGTGTCGACGTACCTCTTGTACGACGTGCGCTCGGCCGTGCTCGGCAAGCGGGTGCAGGCCTGGTTCTCCCACGGCACCATCCGGAAGAGGGTGAGCTGGACCAGGACGTCGGGGTCGCCACCGGAGGCGTTGTCGACGTACTCGCGGACCTTGGCGGCGATGTCGGAGTCGGAGATCCAGGCTCCGAAGAACTTCGCCTTGGGCGTCAGCGCGATCGTGGCGAGCGCCTGCTTCCGGGCACCGGTGGCGTGGACGTACGGGAGCCAGGCCGGGTCGGCGGGGCCCTCGTAGACGCCCCACGCTCGGCCGGCGAGCGGGTTCGACGGGTTGCTGGACGAGGGCGGCCCCATCGGGACCTCGTGGGCGGTGGCGGGAGTGGCGCGCGCGCCGTCGGGTGCCTGCGCGGCGACGGCGGCGACCGGGACGAGCCCGGCCAGTCCGAGCCCGAGGAGGCCCAGGACGGACGCGAGGGAGCGGTGGCGCTGGTGGTTCACCGTTCGACGGTAGATCGACCATCCGCGCCGCGTCCTGGAGTTGGTCGATCAGGGGGCCGGTCGGGCGCTCGCGCCCGGAGGTGTCCGCCCGGTCAGGGCGTGGTGTCGAAGACGTCGCTGCCCCCGTCGCGCCAGACGACGACGCCGCGGCGGCCCGGGCGGGTGCGGAGCCAGGCCAGAGCGTCGGCGCCCATCGCGTACGCCGCGGTGGCGTCGATGTCGGCCCAGGTGAGGTCGTCGGCGAGGACCGTGACCGACGCGACCGCGCGCGGCGTCCCGCCGGTGCGGGGGTCGATGATGTGCTCGCCGCGGTGGGCCGTGCCGGACGTGGCGACCGCGCCGCGGCGTACCTCGACGGTGGCGAGCAGCTGCTGCGGGTCGTGCGGGTCCTCGATGCCGACCCGCCAGCGGGATCGCGAGTCGTCGGCGACGTGGCAGACCATGTCGCCGCCCGCGGAGAGGCAGAAGTCGGTGTCGGGCAGCGCGCGCAGGTGGGCGGACGCGCGCTGCACCGCCCAGCCCTTCACCACGCCGCTGGGGTCGAGGGTGGGTACGCCGTCGGGCCCGGGTCGGCGTACGTCGAACGCGCCGCCCGACTCGGCTCGTGCCTGCTCCCCGAGCGCCGAGCACCTCGTGCACCTCGGGCGGGCAGTCGGCGAGCCCGATCTCGCCCCGCGCCAGCCGGGAGACCACCGAGTCCGCGCGGTAGGTGCTGAAGACGCGGTCGACCTCGGTGCAGCTCGGCGACGCAGCGCTCCCAGGCCCCTCGGGCCGCGAGCGTCGTCGGTGTGGCGCCCGCGCAGCGCCAGGCTGACGGGCATCCCCATCAGGTGCGCGACGTACCGCTGGACGGGCAGCGCGTCCACGGTCACAGGTTGGCCTGGTCGAGCGCGCTCTGCAGCGACTGGATGTAGCCGGTGCTGGTGTACGTCGCGCCGCTGACCATGTCGATCTTGGCGCTCTGGCTCTGGATGGTCTCCTTGATCAGGTCGGCAGCGAGTAGTTGGCGATCTCGACGTCGCGGCCGTTGCCGTTCGGGTACTGCAGCACGCGTCACCTTGGTGATCGCGCCGTTGCCGACCGTGAGCTGCACCTGGACCGGACCCCACTGGGTCTGGGCGACCGAGCCGGTCACCGTCCTCGTGGCGGAGCTCGGGCTCGGAGCTGCGGAGCCGGGTTCGTAGCCGTTCGAGCCGGTGCCCGTTGTCGCGCCCGAGCCGTTGCCGGTGCCGCCCGCGGAGCCGCCGTTGGACGGACGTACCCGGAGGTGCCGCCGGAGATGGTGGCCGCGGTGGCTCGCGCCGGTCGCGCCGCGCTGCGAGGCGTCGAAGCCGAAGAGCAGCACGAACGCCGAGACGGTGCTCAGCACCCAGTAGGAGATGCGTCTCACGCGGTCACCAGCCGAAGGTCTCGAGGTGGAGCCGGTCCTCGGGGAGACCGGCGGCGAGCAGGGTGGCGCGGACCAGGTCGGTCCAGCGCTCGGGGCCGCAGACGAAGACGTCGCGCTCGGCGATGTCGGGCACCCAGCGCAGGAGCGCGGTCACGTCGTCGACCCGCTCGTCGACCCCGCGCGGCAGCCAGGAGCCGTCGCAGCGGCGGTGCCCGGGAGGTTGAGGACCGCAAGCCCGCGCTCGCGCTCGAGCACGTCGAACTCGTCGACGAACAGGGCCTCGGTGGTCCACCGGTGCAGCAGCGACGCAGTCACCCGGCCCGGCCGGGAGCCCCTCGGCGAGCGCCCGGAGCGGGGTGATGCCGACGCCGGCGCCGATCAGGGCGACGCCCCGGCGAGTGCGGGCCCGGGGGCTGAGCCGGCCGTACGGTCCCTCGAAGAGCGCCCGGGTGCCCGGCCGCAGCGCGAGCGCCGAGGCGCTGCCGTCGCCGACGGCCTGCACCGTGATCCGCAGGCTGCGGCCGTCGGGGGCCGCCGAGAGCGAGTAGGGGTTGGCGCGGGTCCAGCCCGGGCCGTCCGAGGAAGCGCCAGGTGAAGAACTGCCCGGGCTCGGCGCGCAGCCGGTCGAGCCGGCGGCCGGTCAGGTAGACCGAGACGACGTCGTCGGTCTCGCGGACCACCGAGGTGACCTCGAGGCGGTGCCACAGGTTGCGCCACACGGGTACGCCGATCCGCCAGACCACGATGGAGCCGGCGGCCACGCCCCACGCCGTCCACCAGAAGAACGGTGCGGCCGGGGGAGGACAGGAACTGCTGGCCGGTCCAGAGCTGGTGCGGCAGGGCCAGTCCGACGCCGAGGTAGGCGTAGAGGTGCAGCAGGTGCCACGACTCGTAGCGGATCCGGCGCCGGGCGGCCTTGATGCTGGTGAAGACCACGAGGAAGAGGCACACCGTGCCGCCGGTGGCCAGGAGCATCCCGGGGTAGTTCGACGACCAGGTTCCACAGCGTCGAGGGGGTCTGCGTGAGCTGCCCCGCGGCGTACCCCCAGGTGATCAGGACGATGTGGGCGAGCATCAGGTTGAACGACGTGAAGCCGACGAGCCGGTGCAGGTGGGCGAGCCGGTCCTGGCCGTACGCCGCCTCGAGCCGCGGCACGCGGGCCATCAGCACGACCTGGGCGAGCAGCAGCACCGAGGCGACCAGCCCGGTCAGCCGGCCGACCGAGTCGAGGCCGGTCACCCAGCCGCCCAGGTCGCGGATCGCCGCCGTCGGCGTCCCACCAGTAGGTCACCAGCAGCAGGCCCAGCCAGAGCGCGGAGGCCGCGAGCAGCCGCACCGTCGCGTCGGCGCCGGCGCGACTCCGACCGGGGCGGACCGACGCGGGCCGCGCGGCGGCGCGCTCGTCGCGTCGCGGGAGAGTCACGCTCATGACTCCGTCGTCGCCGTCTGCCGTCGCCGCTGCCGTCGGGCCCGTCGAACTGGTCGTCGTCGCCATCGCGGCCGTCCTGGTCCGGGAAACCCTGCCCGGGCGCGAACCCGCTGGGCGGGCCTGCCGCGTGGGCCCGAAGTCCGGGCGGTCCGAGCCCGCCGTGGCCGAGCCGATCGCGTAGCCACCCGCGCTGGCGCCGAGCACCAGGCGGCGGCGCCGCGGCGAGCACCCCGGTACGCCGCCGGCTCGCGGCGGGGCCGGTCGCCGCGAGCGGCGGCGGGGCCCAGCCGTACTCCGGTGGCACGACGGGGCCGCCGGCCGCGGCCGGTCGCCGCCGAGTCGCCGCCGGCTCGCCGCGCGGGCGTCGGCGTCAGGGGCTGGGTGGCGTCGCTCGGTCGGCTCCCACCGGTTGCCGCTGGGGGTCTCGGTCATGCCTCCGAGTGTGCGCCGTCGGGCTGGCGTCTCGTGGGTGCCGCCTGTGCGCTTCCTGTGAACCCCGGTCACCCTTTGCAGGTGAATGGGGCGGCCGAGCGCCGGTGCGGAACAATCCGCGCGCATGTCCGCGACCGGCCGCTTCTCCCCGCCGACCGGCCGGTCGCTCGGCCGGACCGTCGTCGCTGCTGCTGGTGACGCTGGCGGTCCTGATCGCCGTCCTGGTGATGCGTCGGGTGGCTGATCACCCACCCGCTCAAGAGCACGATGGCGCACGAGAACTCCGTCAACCGGTGGTTCGTCGACCAGCGCACGAGCGGCCTGACGCACCTCGCCGAACGTCGGCACCTTCATCGGACAGACCCTGACCGGCGCAGCGTCCTGTCGTGCTCGGCGTGGTTTCGCGGTCTGGAAGCGCACCTGGTGGCCGCTGGTCTTCGTCGGCGTCCTCGACGCAGGGCTGGGGCTGTTCTACCTCGCGGGCACGTCGCTCGACCCGCGGCAGCGCCCGCCGGTCCACATCCTGCAGTCCGGGCTGGTGCCCGACCACAGCTTCCCGTCGGGCCACACCGGCACCGCCACGGGGATCGCCGCTCGCGCTGGCCGCACTGCTCTGGGCCTACACCCGCGTGCCCGCGGCCCTGCTCGTGGTGCTGGTGGTGATCCCGGCTGTGGACGATGCTCGCCCGGTTGTACATCGGCGCCCACCACGTCAGCGACGTACTGACCGAGTTCGTCCTCGCCTCGTTCTGGATCTGGGCCTGCGCCCGCCTGCTGCTGCCCGCCCGCTCGGCGGCGCCCGATCGCGCCGCGACCCGTGCGGAAGCGGTCACGCCGGCGTAGCCTCGACCCACATCATTGGGCCCTCGGGGCCGCCCGGGGGATGGTTCGCCCGGGAGTTCGCATGTCTCTACGCCGTCTCGTCCTGCCTCTGCGTCGTCTGCCTGGCCGCCGCCGTTCGCGCTCGCGCCACCCGCCTCGGCCGCCGCCGATCGACACCACCAGCGGGGCCACGTCCGCTGTCTCTCCGTCGACGCGACCGGCGTCGGCCAGGACCTCGGAGGTGGGCGGACCACCGCCACCATCTCGGTCCACGGCTTCGAGGTCGGCACCACCGCGGCCGCCTTCACGATCACCGGCGTGGCTGGCACGGTCGCGTCGTTCACCGGGCCGATCACCTTCACCGGCCTCGGCGGCACCCTCACCGCCGAGGTGACCGGCACCCTGGACGTGGCGACGGGCGCGTTCACCTCGACGTCCACCAGCCTTACCGGGACCGGCACCTTCCGACGCGTGACCGGCGACCTCACCTTCACCGGCACCGAGGACCTGGCGACCCTCGCCTTCACCGAGTCGATCACGGGTCGAGCTGTGCCGGGCGCACGGCCACGGGCGCCATTGACGCGGTCAGCGCGGTTCGAGCCGCCGGGGTACGACGCCCAGCAGCGTCACGAGCACGACGGCCAACGCGGCCCCGGCCACGAGCGCCGCCGTCCAGCTGACCACCACCGAGAAGATCAGCACGGACGGTCCCGACGATCGAGCAGGGCGACCGCGCGCGATCACGACCTGGCTGAGCACGTGCCCGGTCTGGACCACCCGGTCCTTCACGTGGTCGCCGAAGACCCGGCGGTGGAGCATGATCGGGGTCAGGTTGAGGCCGACGGCGACGCCAGCCAGCACCACCAGCCCGAGGTACAGCGCCTGCTGGGCCTGGTCGATGCCGCCGAAGACCTGGGTGAACGGCAGCGTGAGCAGGAAGCCGGCCAGCAGCTGGATCCCGGTCTGGACGACGCGCAGCTCCTGGAGCAGCTCGTCCCAGTTGCGGTCGAGCCTCTCGTCGCGCGACTCGTCGCGGTCGTCCGGCCCAGCGACTCGCCAGCCATCTCGCCTCCTCGCGACGGTCAGCGCACGTCGTTGGCGAGATCGTCGCCGGCCAGCCGTGACCGGTCGGGCTGGAAGCCGTGGTCGATGCCCCACAGGATCGCGCGCGACCGCGAGGTGACGCCGATCTTGCGGTAGGCCGAGCGGATGTAGGACTTGATGGAGTTGATCGAGAGCATCGTGGTCTCGACGATGTCGTTGTTGGAGTACCCCTGGGTGATCAACGAGAGCACCTCCGACTCGCGCGCGGTGAGCCCCTCCTCGCGGCCGGGCCAGTCACCACCGACCAGCGGGCCACGCCCGGAGTCGTGCAGGCGCACCGTGTCGCCGGCGTGCACGCGCTCGAGCGCGGCGACCAGGTCGGCGGCGGCGAGGCGCTTGCTGATGTACGCCGAGATGCCGGGCACCCGGGTCTGGCCCACCGGCTGGGTCGTCGGCGCTCCACGTGTAGACGACGACCTTGCCGATCCGCGGGTCGGAGACGAGCCGGGCGATGCGCTCCCGGTCGCGGAAGCTCTGGGCGAAGGTGTCGAACAGCGCGATGTCCACCTCGGAGCCCGGGTGGGTGTTGGCGTCGACCTCGACGACCTCGACGCGGTCGCTGTAGGACCGCAGCATGGACGCCAGACCGTGGACGACGACCTCGTAGTCGTTGACGATCGCGAGCCTGATGGTCACCGAGGAAGCGTAGGCCCTCCATCACTGCGTACGTCGTCACCCCTAGGGGTGTCTCCGTGGGTCCGGGACCTGGTCACCCCTCCGGGTGTTCCTGCGGGTCCGGGCTCACGGCAGGGTCAGGGCGTCATTCCACACGACAGGAAGGGGTGGTTCGCATGGTCATCCTCGGGTTGATTCTGCTGATCATCGGTCTGATCGCCAACATCGGCATCCTGACCATCATCGGCGCGATCCTGTTGGTGGTCGGGCTGATCCTGAACCTCGTGCCGATCGGCGGCACGCGGCGCAGGTACTACTAGCCGACACGCAACCGTCGTCAGCCCCCGTCCCGGACCTCCGGGACGGGGGCTGCCGCGTGTCACGCGGCCCCCACCCGTCGGCCGTCCCGCATAGGCTCCGCCCGTGAGCCTCCATGTCCACCGTGCCCTGCGCGCAGACGCGCTGGCCGACGGTCTGGGCAGGCTCCTGGCCACCCCGCTGCCCGACCCCTTCGCGACCGAGCTCGTCGTCGTTCCCGCGCGCGGCATGGAGCGCTGGCTCTCCCAGCGGCTCTCCCACGTGCTCGGAGCCGGTCCCGACGGTGACGGCGTGTGCGCGGCGGTCGCCTTCCGTTCGCCCGGCTCGCTGCGTCGCCGAGATCACCGGCACCCGCGACGACGACCCCTGGGCTCCCGACGCCCTCGCCTGGCCGCTGCTCGACGTCATCGACAGCCAGCCTCGACCAGCCCTGGGCCGCCACGCTCGCCCGACACCTCGGCCACGGGCTGCGCGGTGAGGAGGCCGACCTGCGGATGGGCCGACGCTTCTCGGTGGCCCGACGGCTCGCGCGCCTGTTCGCGTCGTACGCCGGGCAGCGGCCGTCGTTGGTGGCCGACTGGTCCGCGGGGCGCGACACCGACGGGGCCGGACGCGCCCTCGCCGCCGACCTCGCCTGGCAGCCCGAGCTGTGGCGGCGCCTGGTCGACCGCGTCGACGGATCCTCACCCCTCGCGCGGCACGCCGCCACGGTGGCGCGGCTGCGCGAGGACCCCGAGGCGTTCGACCTGCCGGTGCGGCTGTCCCTCTTCGGTCACACCCGGCTGTCGGCTCACCGAGATCGAGCTGCTCGACGCGCTCGCGGCCGAGCGCGACGTCCACGTCTGGCTGCCCCACCCGTCGCCGACCCTGTGGCAGACCCTGACCGGACCGGGGGAGACGGTCGACCGGGCCGCCGACGACAGCCACCAGCGGGTGCGTCATCCCCTGCTGGTCGAGCCTCGGGCGTGACACGCGCGAGCTCCAGCGGGCCCTGGCCACGGCGGCCATCGCGACCGACGAGGAGCTGCCGACCCCGCCCCTGCCCGACACGCTGCTCGGCCGGCTCCAGAGCGACCTCGCCGCCGACCTGCCCCGGCCCGACGGCCGCGTGCTGGCCATCGGGGACCGGTCGGTCCAGGTGCACGCGTGCCACGGCGTCGCCCGCCAGGTCGACGTGCTGCGCGAGGTGCTGCTCGGGTCTGCTCGACGACGACCCGACCCTCGAGCCGCGCGACGTGCTGGTGATGTGCCCCGACATCGAGACGTATGCGCCGTTGATCGAGGCCGGGTTCGGGCTCGGCGACGTGGTCGGCAGCAGCCGGCCATCCCGCCCACCGGCTGCGGGTCCGGCTCGCCGACCGCGCGCCGGGGCAGACCAACCCGCTGCTCGGCGTCGCCACGGCGCTGCTCGATCTCGCCGGCGGGCGGGCGCAGGCGACGCGGGTCCTCGACCTGGCACGGGCCGAGCCGGTGCGGCGGCGGTTCGGGTTCAGCGACGACGACCTCGACCAGCTCGACACCTGGGCGCGCGAGTCCGGGCGTGCGGTGGGCCTTCGACGCCGACCACCGCGCCGAGTTCGGGCTCGCGGGCTACGTCGCCAACACCTGGGAGTTCGGGCTCGACCGGCTGCTCGACCGGCGTCGCCCTCTCCGACGACTCGTCGGCGTGGCTCGACCGGGCCCTCCCGCTCGACGACGTCGGCAGCGCGCAGGTCGACCTGGTCGGGCGGCTCACCGAGTACGTCGACCGGCTGCGCGACGCGACCGACCGGCTCACCGGCACCCGCCCGCTCGACCACTGGCTCGGGGCCGCTCGACGACGCCGTCTCCTCGCTGACCGCCGTCGCGACCGGTGACGGCTGGCAGTCCGGGCAGGTGCAGCGCGAGCTCGGCCGGGTGCGCCATGCGGCGGCCGACCTCGGGCAGGTCGACCTGCGGCTGCCCGACGTACGCGCGCTGCTGTCCGACCGGCTGGCCGGCCGCCCGACCCGGGCCAACTTCCGCACCGGCACCCTCACCGTCTGCACCATGGTGCCGATGCGGTCGGTGCCACATCGGGTGGTCTGCCTGCTCGGTCTCGACGACGGGGTGTTCCCGCGGCAGGGTGCGGTCGACGGCGACGACGTGCTCGCCCGTGACCCGATGACCGGCGAGCGCGACGCCCGCAGCGAGGACCGCCAGCTGCTCCTCGACGCGATCCTGGCCGCGACCCAGACCCTGGTGGTCACCTACACCGGCGCCAACGAGGTCTCCGGGCGGCCCCGGCCACCCGCCGTACCGCTCGGCGAGGTGCTCGACGCCCTCGACGCGCACCGCGACCACCGGCCGACGGCCGGCCGGTCGTCGGAGGCCGTGACGGTCCACCATCCGCTGCAGCCCTTCGACGCGCAAGCAACGTCTCGCCCGGCGGCCTCGCTGCCCGGCGCGACGTTCTCCTTCGACGCCGCGGCCGCCGCGCGGCGCCCGCGCTGCCGCCGGACCCCGGGTCGCCGCCGCTGCCTTCCTCGACCGACCCGCTGCCACGCGGTCGCGCCCGTCGACGTACCCCTGGCCGACCTCGTGCGCTTCTGGGGCGACCCGGTCAAGGGATTCCTGGCCCGCGACGGCGTCGACGTCGCGCTCCCCGCCGACGAGGAGCAGCCCGAGGACTCCCTCCCCGTCGAGATCGACAACCTCGCCCAGTGGGCGGTCGGCGACCGCGTGCTCGGCGACCTGCTGGCCGGTCCTGCCGCCCGACGTCGTCGCCCAGCGCGAGTGGCGCCGCGGCGAGCTACCACCCGGGTCAGCTCGGCTGGCGGATGCTCGACGACATCCTCCGCAAGGCCGCTCCGCTGCGGGCCGCCGCCGGCGGCGCTCCGCACCGTGCCGCCGCGCGCGGTCGACGTCAGTGTCGACCTCGGGCGGGGGTCGCTCGCTGCGCGGCACGGTCCCCGAGGTGTACGGCGACCGGCTGGTGCCGGTCCACTACTCCCGGCTCGGCGCCAAGCACCGGCTGGCCTCGTGGGTCTGGCTGCTCGCCCTCACCGCGTCGGACGACGACCGCAGCTGGACCGCCCACACCCTCGGCCGACCCACCAACAGCCGCTCACGCGCCACCCATGGCGAGTCGCTCCTGGGCCCGCTCGACCACACGGCCCAGGGCGTGCTGCGCGACCTCGTCGCCCTGCGCGACGCCGGGCTGCGCGACCCGTTGCCGGTGCCGCTGAAGACCTCGCTTCGCTACGCCCGGGCCCGGCGCGCACACGCGGACGTCCCCGACGCGCTGGAGAAGGCCGGCTACGAGTGGAGCAGCAAGTTCGGCGGCGATCGCGACGCCGACGCGGTCCGCCGCATCTGGGGTCCCGGCGCCAGCCTGCCCGGGGTGGGGGTGGCGCCCGGGCCCGGGTGAGGACTTCGCCGGCGAGACCTCGCGCTTCGGTGCCCTCGCGCTGCGCGTCTGGAGCCCGCTGATCCAGGCCGAGCAGGGAGGGTGGTGACGTGAGCGACCTCCAGCAGTTCGACCTCACGGGTCGATCTCCCGACCGGCACCACCCTGCTCGAGGCCAGCGCCGGCACCGGCAAGACGTTCACCGTCGCCGCGCTCGTCGACGCGCTACGTCGCGGAGGAGGGCGTCGACCGCTCGACCAGCTGCTCGTGATCACCTTCGGCCGGGCGGCGAGCCAGGAGCTCCGCGAGCGGGTGCGCGAGCAGCTGGTGCGCGGCCGAGCGCGCGCTGGCCGACCCGGCGTCCGCCGACCGCGACCACCCCGTGCTCGCCACGCTGCTCGACGCCGGCCGCTGCCGAGGTCGACCCTCCGACACGGCCGGCTGCGCGACGCGCTGGCGTCGTTCGACGCCGCCACGATCGCCACCACCCACCAGTTCTGCCAGACCGTGCTGCGCTCGCTCGGGGTGGCCGGCGACACCGACACCGGCGCCACGCTGGTCGAGTCCCTCGACGACCTCGTCGAGGAGGTCGTCGACGACGTCTACCTCCGCCGCTTCGGTCACCTCGAAGTCCCAGCCGCCGTTCGGGCGTGCCGCCGCCCTGACGCTGGCCGCGACCGCGGTCGGCGACGCGCACGCGTCCGCTGGCCCCGGCCGACGACCCGGAGTCCGACGGCGGCCAGCGCGTGGCCTTCGCCCACGCGGTGCGCGTCGAGGTCGACCGGCGCAAGCGGCGCCTCGGGATCCTGTCCTACGACGACCTCCTCGGTCGTCTGGCCGAGGCCCTCGACGGCGACGACGCACCGGCCCGTGAGCGGATGCGGCAGCGGTGGAAGATCGTGCTGGTCGACGAGTTCCAGGACACCGACCCCAAGCAGTGGGAGGTGCTCGACCGGGCCTTCACCGGCCACGCCACGATGGTCCTCATCGGTGACCCGAAGCAGGCGATCTACGCCTTCCGCGGCGGCGACGTGGTCACCTACCTCGCGGCCGCGGAGACCGCGACGACCCGCGCGACCCTCGGCACCAACCGACGCAGCGACGCCGCGCTGGTCGAGCGGCTCCAGGTCGTGCTGCGTGGCGCGGCCCTGGGTGACCCGGGCATCGTCGTACGCCCGGTGACGGCCGCGCATCCCGGCACCAGGCTGGCCGGCGCGCCGTCGCCTGCCCCGTTCCGGATCCGGCAGGTGCGCCGCACCGGGATGAGGCTGGTCAAGGGCAACGTGATCCAGGTCGACGTCGCTCGTGAGCACATCGCCCACGACTGCGCCGCCGACATCGCCACGCTCCTCGCCTCCGACGCGACCTGGGACGGCGCCCCGATCGCGGCCGCCCACGTGGCGGTGCTCGTGGGCGAGTGGTCGCAGGCCGAGCTGGTCCGGTCCGCTCTGGCCGCGCGCGGCATCCCGGCGGTGGTCGGCGGCGGCACCAAGCTGTTGACCTCGCCGGCCGGAGACGAGTGGCTGTGCCTGCTCGAGGCGCTCGAGCAGCCGCACCGGGCGGGACGCGTGCGGGCGGCCGCGCTCACGTCGTTCCTCGGGCTCACGCTGGCCGAGCTCGACCGCGGCGGGGAGGCGCTGACCGACGAGATCGCGGACCGGCTGCGGGGCTGGGCGCTCCTCGCTGCGCGGGCGTGGCGTCGCCGCTCTCTTCGAGGCGACCGAGGAGCAAGGACTGACGGCCCGCGTCCTCGGCACCGTCGGCGGCGAGCGGCTGCTGACCGACCTGCGTCACGTCGCGCCAGACGCTGCACGAGACCGCCGTCCGGCCGTCGCTCGGGCCGACCGGGCTGCTGGAGTGGCTGCGGTCCGAGCGCGAGGTCGGCTCGCAGGAGCGCGTCCGCCGCCTCGACAGCGACGCTGCCGCGGTGCAGATCACCACCGTCCACCAGAGCAAGGGCCTGCAGTACCCCGTCGTCCACCTCCCCTTCGTGGCGATGAACTACGTCCGGACCGTCGAGCGTCGCCCGGTACCACGACGAATCCGGCACCCGGATGCTCGACGTGTCCGGTGGCGGGGCCGACCTGGGGCTCCCACGCGCGAGGCTCATCTCCACGAGGAGGCGGGCGAGGAGCTGCGCGACCTCTACGTCGCGCTGACCCGCGCCCAGTCGCAGGTCGTCACCTGGTGGGCGCCGACCGCCAACACCCAGCACGGCGGCCTCCACCGCATCCTCTTCGGTCGCCAGCCGGGTCAGCCCGACGTCCCCGACCAGCAGGACGTCCAGTGACGACGACTACGCCGCGCGAGTGCTCGAGATGCTCGGCGAGCTCGGAGGCCCCGAGCCGGAGCTCTCCGTGATCGCGGACGAGCACCCGAGGCGCAGACCTCGGCGCCGGGGCGGATCGCTGCCCGTGTCGTTCGGCCGCGAGGTCGACACCGAGTGGCGTCGCACGTCCTACTCCGGGCTGATCCGCGTGCAGGAACAGCCGGTCGGCGTGACCTCCGAACCCGAGGTGTCGCCGCGCGACGACGAACCCGAGGTCGAGCGAGAACGCTGGGATCCGACGGAGTCGGAGCCCAGTGTCCGCAGCGAGACCGAAGCGAGCTCGCTCGCGAGGCGGCCTGACATCGACCCCGCCGAGACGGGGCTGCCGTCGCCGATGGCCGCGCTGCCGTCCGGGGCGGCCTTCGGCAGCCTGGTGCACGGCGTGCTCGAGGAGAGCGACCCCGAGGCACCGGACCTGCGTTCCGAGCTGGCCACGCACACCCGCACGCAGCTCCAGTGGTGGCCGGTCGGGGTCGCGGCCGACGAGCTCGCCGACGCCCTGCTCCCGTCGCAGCTCACCCCGCTGGGGGCCGCCGCGTCCGGCCTGCGCCTGGTCGACATCCCGCTGCGCGACCGGCTCTGCGAGCTCGACTTCGAGTTCCCGCTGACCGGCGGTGACCGACCCGAGACCGCGCGGCCCGACGTACACCTGCGCGACCTGGCGCCACTGCTGACCGCACACCTGCCCGCCGACGACCCGCTCGCGTCGTACGCCGCACAGCTGACGGGCGCGCTCGGCGACCAGTCCCTCCGCGGGTATCTCTCCGGCTCGATCGACGTGGTGCTGCGGGTGCCCGGCGACCCCTCCGATCCGCACGGCCACCGCTACGTCGTCGTCGACTACAAGACCAACCTGCTCGGCGAGACCGGGGTGCCGGTCACCTCGGCCGACTACGGCCACGCAGAGATGGCGGCCGCGATGCTGCACAGCCACTACCCGCTCCAGGCGCTGCTCTACTCCGTCGTCCTCCACCGCTACCTGCGCTGGCGGCTGCCGTCGTACGCACCCGAGCAGCATCTCGGCGGCGTCCTCTACCTGTTCCTGCGCGGGATGTGCGGTCCCGAGACCCCGGTCGTCGAGGGCCACGTCGCCGGCGTCTTCGACTGGTCGCCGTCGGCCGCGCTGGTGACGGCCCTCAGCGATCTCCTGGAGGGACGCAGATGATCGAGCCCTTCGAGACCGACGACCCGCGCGACCGCCGCCTCGCCCTGGGCATGACGGGCCTGCTCGGCCGTTTCAACGCCGCCGGGGTCATCGAGGCCGCGGACGCCCACACGGCCCGGCGCGTCCAGGTGCTCGCGGCCGAGCCCGACGACGAGGTCGCGCTCGCGCTCGCGCTCACGGTGCGCTCCCTGCGCCACGGGTCGGTGTGTCTCGACCTCGACGACCTCACCTCCGAGGCCCTGCCCGGGGGGCTGTCGTGGCCGACCGGCGGGTGGGTCGACCGGGTCGGCTCGAGCCGCCTCGCGGAGGCCGGTGTGCTGCGGGTCGAGGGGAGCGTCGCCTACCTCGACCGCTACTGGCGCGAGGAGTGCCAGGTGCGCGACGACCTTGCGGCCCGGCTCGGCCTCGTACCACCCGTGGTGGACCGGCGCGCGCCTCGAGCCGCTGGCCCCGGTGCTGTTCCCGCAGGGGTACGACGAGCAGCGCGGCGCCGCGGTGGCGGCGGCGCGGCAGTGGACCACGGTCCTCACCGGCGGCCCCGGCACCGGCAAGACGACCGCCGTGGCCGGTCTGCTCGCCCTGCTCGCCGACCAGTCCGACCGCCGGCTGCGGATCGCGCTCACGGCTCCGACCGGCAAGGCCGCGGCCCGTCTGCAGGAGGCGGTCCGCACGGCCCTGGCCGAGCCACGGTTCGCCGACCACGCCGCCGCGGTCGGTGACCCGACGGCCCAGACGCTCCACCGGCTCCTGGGCTGGAAGCGCGGCAGCCGCAACCGCTTCCGCCACGACCGCCGCAACCGGCTGCCGCACGACGTGATCGTCGTCGACGAGACGTCGATGGTCTCGCTGACGATGATGGCCCGCCTCGTCGAGGCCGTACGCGCGGACTGCCGATTGATCCTGGTCGGCGACCCCGACCAGCTCGCCTCGGTCGAGGCTGGCGCCGTGCTCGCCGACCTCGTCGACGGCCTGGCGCGGCGTGAGCCCGCGACCGTGGCCTCGCTGCGCGAGTCCCACCGCTTCGGGCGGCAGATCAACGACCTCGCGGAGGCGGTCAAGGACGGCGACGCCGACCGGGCGCTCGCACTCCTCACCGCCGGTGGCGCCCACATCGAGCTGCTCGACCCCGACGACCCCGACCACCCTGCCGGCGCTCCGCGACGCGCCTGGTTGCCCACGCGCTGGCGCTGCGGGACGAGGCTGCCTCGGGCGACGCCCGGCGCGCGGTCGCCGTGCTCGACCAGCACCGCCTCCTGTGCGCCCATCGCGACGGACCGTGGGGCGTCGGCCACTGGAACCGCGCGGTCGAGCGGGGTCTCGCCGAGCACACCGGCCTGCCGATCGGCGGCGGCTGGGGCCAGGAGTGGTACGTCGGGCGTCCGCTCCTGCTGACCAGCAACGACTACGGGCTCGACCTCTTCAACGGCGACACCGGGGTCGTGGTCGCCGACGGTGACGGCGTCCGCGCGGCGATCGCCACGCCCCACGGCCCCCGGCTCCTGTCCACGTCACGACTCACCGGCGTCGACACGATGCACGCGATGACGGTGCACAAGAGCCAGGGCAGCCAGGCCGCCGAGGTCACCGTCCTGCTCCCGCCCGACGAGTCCCCCCTGCTGACCCGCGAGCTCTTCTACACCGCGCTGACCCGTGCCGAGGAGAAGGTGACGGTGGTGGCGACCCACGACGCCGTACGTCTGGCCGTCGGGCGACCCGCCCACCGGGCCAGCGGGCTCGCCGACCGGCTCGCCCACCCGTCGAACGACGAAACCTGAGCGTCATGCGCCGCCGCTAGGGTCGTGGACATGCTGCTGCTGCGCGTCGAGCTGCCCAACGTGCCCGGGTCACTGGGTCGGCTGGCGGGCGCGATCGGCGCGGCGGGCGGCGACATCGAGGCGATCCAGATCGTGGAGAAGCGGTACGACGGGACCGCCGTGGACGACGTACTCCTCGAGATGGTCGACGGCGCGATGCCCGACTCCGTGGTCTCGGCCTGCATCGCCGTCGAGGGCGTGAAGGTGCTGTGGATCAGTCGCTACCTCGCGGGCAGCAACCTCTTCCTCGACCTCGAGGTGGTGGAGTCGCTCACCGCGGAGCCCGCGACCGCGCCGGACCGGCTCGTCGAGCTGCTGCCCGTCGCGTTCCGCTGTGAGTGGGCGGCGCGGATCAAGGTCGGGCCCGACGGCTTCCGGGTCGAGCACGCCAGCGAGGGCGCGCCCCCTGGTGATCGACCTCAAGCCGGGCTCGGGGCTCGAGGTGCAGACCATCGGCGACGACCTGGTCGCGGTCGCACCGGTCGGTCACAAGCGCGTGGTCGCGATCGGCCGCCGTGGCGGCCCCGAGTTCCTCGACTCCGAGCTGGCGCGGCTCGGCCACCTGGTCGGCCTGGCGGCCTCCATCGCCCGGCGCGGGTAGGGCTCACTTGTCCCTGCTTCACCATGTTCACATGGTGAAGCCAGGCTTCACACGGCGAGCTCACCATGAGAAGTGAGGGCCTGACACCTTCACATGATGAAGCTGCGACGCCCGGGACTCTGCGTCAGGCGCGCTCGAGCAGGAAGACCGGGATCTCGCGGTCGGTCCGCTTCTCGTAGTCGCCGTACGTCGGCCAGGTCTCGACCGAGTAGGCCCACCAGTCGGCCCGCTCCTCGGCCCTGCGCGAGCCGGACCGTGTAGGTGTGCTTCTCAGCGCCGTCCTGCAGCTCGACCTCGGGATGGGCCAGGAAGTTGTGGTACCACTCGGGGTTGTCGTCGGAGCCGCCCTTCGACGCGATCGCGACGTAGGTGCCGTCGCGCTCGACCCGCATCACCGGGTTCTTGCGCAGGTTGCCCGACTTCGCACCGACCGAGGTGATCACCACGATCGGGTCGCCGGTGTTGCGCAGCGTGTTCGCCCGGGCGCCGTCCGACGCCTCGAACTCCGCCACCTGGTCGCGAACCCACTGCTGCTTGCTGGGGACGTAGGTGCCTGAGAGTGCCATGCACGCCGTAACGCGGCCTCCGCGCCGGCCATTCCGGCAGGGGCTGGGCCGCCGTGCCAGCACGCGTTCGAGCACGTCGGCACCGGCGCGCACCGGCGCGCACCGGCCCGCACCGGCCCGCTCGGCGAGGTCCTTGATGTGCATCCGTCCTCCTCTCCAGGACGGTTGACCTTGACCCGGCGTCAAGGCCAGGTCCGACCCGTCCACCCCGATAGCCTCACGCCATGAGTGCCCTCGACGGAGTCAGCGAGATCTTCGACCCCGAGCTGTGGGACGTCGTGCCCGGCTTCCAGGACCTCACCGACCTGACCTACCACCGGGCCAAGGCCCACGGCACCGTCCGGATCGCGTTCGACCGGCCCGACGTGCTCAACGCCTTCCGGCCGCACACCGTCGACGAGCTGCTGCGCGTCCTGGAGCATGCCCGCATCACCAGCGACGTCGGCTGCGTGCTGCTCACCGGAAACGGTCCGAGCGAGAAGAACGGCAAGTGGGCGTTCTGCACCGGCGGTGACCAGCGGATCCGGGGCAGGGCGGGCTACCAGTATGCCGAGGGTGAGACCGCCGAGACCGTCGACAAGGCCAAGCTCGGCCGGCTCCACATCCTCGAGTGCCAGCGCCTGATCCGCTTCATGCCCAAGATCGTGGTGGCGCTGGTGCCGGGCTGGGCCGCCGGCGGCGGACACTCGCTGCACGTGGTCTGCGACCTGACCCTGGCGAGCGCCGAGGAGGCCAGGTTCAAGCAGACCGACGCCGACGTGGGCTCGTTCGACGGCGGCTTCGGATCGGCGTACCTCGCCCGCCAGGTCGGCCAGAAGTTCGCCCGCGAGATCTTCTTCCTCGGTCAGGAGTACTCCGCCGAGGACGGCGTCCGGATGGGTGCGGTGAACAAGGCAGTCCCGCACGCCGAGCTCGAGACGACCGGGCTCGAGTGGGGCCGCCTCGTCAACGGCAAGAGCCCCACGGCCCAGCGGATGCTGAAGTACTCCTTCAACCTGATCGACGACGGCCTGGTCGGCCAACAGCTCTTCGCCGGCGAGACGACCCGACTGGCCTACATGACCGACGAGGCCCAGGAGGGCCGCGACCAGTTCCTGGAGAAGCGCGACCCGGACTGGTCGCCGTTCCCCTGGTACTACTGATCTGACCGATTTCCACAGGTCATCCCTGAAGGAACCGGGCGCCCCCACGTGGACGACGGGTACCGGAGCGGCCGTGCGGCGCACAGCCGCCAGCGGCACTGCGAAATGACGAGCGCCGGAGCATTCGTGTGTCTGCGCTCTTGATCCTGCCGACCGGCGGTCGCATCCTCGTGAGAGGAGGTTGTGATGAGGTCTGTGGATGTCCCGGACGGCGTACCGGTCCTGTCTCGTGGGAAGCATCGTTCGCCTCGACGTGGGGCATGCTTCATGGAGTTCGCCTCCTTCCTCGCGGGCGAGCAATGGAGCGATCACCCGTCCTGCACCCATCCCTTGTTGGCGCAGGTTGCTCGCCGGGTCAACGACCACATGGGCCACGCGGGCCGGCAGCAGCTGGTGCCGCTGATCCCGTCGGTAGTGGGTCGGCTCGGCGACGATCGCACCTGGATGACGCTTCCGGTCGCGGTGGCCGCTGGGCCGATCCTCGACGTTCCCGAGGTGACGCAACGCATTCTCGCTGCCGGCCTGCTGAGCGCGGAACTGGTCTGCGCCGAGGCTGGCCCGGATCTGGCTGCGACCGGGCGCGAGGCCCGGGCCGCCCTCGACCTCGTCCCCGGCGCGGTCGCGTGGGCCCAACGGCTTCCCGTGCCTCCGCGGATCACCCCGCGGATCTTCGCCGAGCGCTGCGCTCCGACGATGATCCGGTGCACCGCCGACGGCATCGCGGCGGGCGGTGACCCGGACTGCGACGCGCGCCTGCGTGCCTTGCTCGAGGTGGCCATCGCCGCCTGTCCGGCGCCGACGCGGATGCACCGCACCCGCGAGGTTGCGGCGTTGTTGTAGTCCTCGGCGTTGGGTCGACCTCCACCACTGGCGTGCCCATTCACACCGCACGGGAGTTGATCCGCCCTGCTGAGGCTCGGGTCTTCAGTGGGCACGAGGACGCCCCGCCAGGCCACGGGGGGAGCCTGGCGGGGCGCAGTGAGCCGCGTTGGGGGGGTGCGGCATCGCTGCACGCTAATCCCCGAGTACACCGGCTCGACATCACCCCGAGGGGTGAATCAGCACGGGTAGTTGCTCCCGGGATGCGCAGAACGGCAACGCCCGCTGGACCGGGGTCTCGGATCCTTGCGGACGTCGGGGCTGCGCCCCGGTGACGGCCCGGGGCCACGGTACGCCGCCGCCTCGTCCCGCCGGTGGTCGTAGGACCTTGGTACATCTGGTTGGCAGCGGGCGGACGCAGGCATGGTGTGTTCGGTCCCGTTCGGGGATCCGCCAGGATCTCCATCGCGGAGACCCCGGAGATCGGCACCAGCAAGGTCAGGCAGAGTCAGGAGGGCGCCATGCTCCGGATCGTCATTGCAGAACCCGACGAGGCGTTGAGCCGCTGGTTGGCAGCTGCCATCTCCCCTGCGCAGGGATTCGAGGTAGTCGGAACGGCCCTCGACGGCGAGAGCGCGCTCGACGTGGTGCGTCGTACACATCCCGACGTGGTGTTGGTGGACGCTGACATCGAGATGTCGCCGGAGGCTGGCTCGACTCTCGTCGCAGCCATCAGGGAGGCCGTCCCCGAGATCCTGGTCGTGGTCCTGGCCCCAGAAGCCCGGGACGAGACTGCGCTGGGCGCACTGGCCGCCGGGGCGACGGGCGTGCTCGCGACGGATGGCTCTGCCCAGATGACCGCAGACCTCGGCCGGTCCGACCGTGAGCAGAGCCGACGCGCGCGACCCTGCCGTGGGGGCTGCACCTACCGCCGGCAGTCCACGGAGACGGCCCACACCGGCAGGGCTCCAGCGATGGCTCCGACTGGGGCCTCTCACGTCGCCTGTGCGCACCGCTCACGGATCACCAAGCGGACACCGGTGATGTGGCAACGGCCGAGCACATCCCGGGTCAAGAGGGTCTTGTCCTACCGTGAGTGCGGCTGGTGACCCGCAGAATGATGATCACGCTCGAGCAGTTCGTCGGCCCGCACCTCCTCCCGACTCATGGGGTGGAGACCCGGAACGGTGGAACCTCCGTTTATTGTGGCGCGCTCCCTGTCCTATTGAGCTGACGTGCTTGCGCATGATCGTGGCGGGGACGCATCGAAGCCCTCAGGCAACTACGCCGCGAGGCGAAGAAGTAGGGCCTAGTCCAGGTCGCCGGCCAGGCCGACGCGATAGGCAGCGATGGCCACCTGGACGCGGTTGGTCGCACCGAGCTTGGTGAGGATGTGCGTCACGTGTGCCTTCACGGTCGCCTCGCTGAGGAAGAGGTCGCGACCGATCTCGGCGTTCGAGTGACCCTGCGCGATGAGTGGCAGGATCGCCCGCTCGCGGTCGGACAACGTGGCGATCCGGGCGCGGAGCTCCTCGGGCACCACTCGCGCGTACGTCCTCGACAACCGCCGCGTGAGGTCGGGGGAGAGGATGGCGTTGCCGGTCGCCACGGTGCGCACCGACTGGATGAGCGCGTTGGGCGGGGTGTCCTTGAGGAGGAACCCGGCCGCGCCGCCTTGGAGCGCCTCGTACACGTGCTCGTCCGCGTCGAATGTGGTCAGCATGACGACGTACGGCGGATCGGGCAGCGCGCGGACCAGCGTCAGCGCCCGGAGTCCGTCGACCTTCGGCATGCGGATGTCCATCAGCACGACGTCCGGTGCGAGCGTGCGGACCCGCTCCACCGCGTCGACGCCGTCCCCCGCCTCGCCGACGACCTCGAGATCGGGAGTCGTCCCGAGGATCATCCGGAGCCCGGTCCGGACGAGCGCCTCGTCGTCGACCAGGAGGACCCGGATCTTGCCCGCTGCGTCGTCCCGCCCTGGTGCTGTCACAGCTCACCCGTGCCCGGCGGGAGCATCGCCCACACACGGAAACCACCCTGCCCGTCGGGCCCGGCCGCGAAGCTGCCCCCGAGCAGCTCGACACGCTCCCGGAGGCCGAACAGGCCGGTACCCGCGCCGGTCGACGCGCGGGACGAGACCCGGGTCGCGGGGGAGCTGTGGACCACCACCTCGAGGGAGCCGTCCACGTCGTCGAGCTCGACCTCGATGATCGACCCGGGCGCGTGCTTGCTCGCGTTGGTCAGCGCCTCACGCACGATCCGGTACGCCGTCCGCCCCGCCCTCGCCGACATCGTGTCGAGGAAGCCTGGGAGAGTCCGGTCGTTCAAGGTCACATCGGTACCGGCCTTCCGCCATTCCGCGACCGTATCCTCCAGCTCCGCGATGGTCGCCTGGGGCGAGCGCTCTTCGTCGCCGGGGTCGGTGCGGAGGACGGTGACGACCGTGCGCAGCTCGTCAAGGGCCTGCCGGGCGGTCTGGCGGATCAGCTCCGCCGTCTTCCCGGCCGGCGTGCCCTGCTCGGTGAGCTCCAGAGCCCCGGCATGCAGGGCGATCAGGCTGACCTGATGGGCGACGACGTCGTGCATCTCGCGGGCGATCCTGGTGCGCTCATCGCGACGCGCCGACTCGGCGAGGGTGTGCTGCGCCGCCGCGAGCGCGTCCGCACGCGCGACGACCTCCTCCATCAGCTCTTGCCGCGTCCTCATGTAGAGGCCGACCACCGTGGGCAGGCAGATGAGCACCCCCCAGATCAAGTGGAGCCGCAGCGGATCTGGATTGTCGAGCTCGGGCACGACGACTGCCACGGAGGCGACGGCGGCCGCGATCGACGTCCGGACCCGGCTGCCGTGGACGGCCGCCAGACTCCCCATCGCGAGCATGGTGGGCGCCGGCGTGCCGGTCGCGACGAACGCCAGCAGGGCGACCGCGAGGACGGGTTCGGGGTAGCGGTCGCGCCAAGGGACCGCGACGCACGCGAGAGCCACGAGGGCGAGGTTCAGTGCGCTCGGGCCGAACGGCTCCGAGGTGATGATGGAGGTGATCGCCAGGGCCACCGTGAGCGCGATGACGACCACATCCAGGATGCGGCTCGACGCGACCAGCCGGGCCCAGCGTGTCGTCACAGCCCTCAGCCTATGCAGGGACGAGGCCGAACGACGCGACGACGTTCGCGTCCCACCCGCGGGTGGTGGAGAAGGTGCCACCGCACGTGACGACGACCAGCCGCTCGGGGCCGCCCTGACCGAACACGCGATGCGCCGGGAGGGCGCCCTTCGGGTACGTCGTCAGTCGATCGAGTCGGTACGTCTCGCCATCGAGCGTGACCCGCGAGCCGAGGGGCAGCGCCTCCAGCTCGGCGAACGGCCCGCGCCCCTGCTCCCAGCTGTCCCGGTGGACGACCAGCACGACGGTGCCGACGCCGTCACCCGGTCGGGCGCCCGCATCCCACCGGCCCAGCGTCGATACGTCGTCCGGCGGAACGAGGGCGCCGTCTCCTGCCCTGGCGACGTCGACGACGTGGAAGTCCCGGTGCCAAGGAGCCACGGCCAAGGTCCCGTGCCACGGCCGCGCAGCCCGATCCGGGGCGTGGGGCGAGGTCGCCACCGCCGGGACGCCGGCGCGCCCGGCCCCTCCGGTGGTCGCCGCAACGGCGGCTTGGTCGTACGTCGGCGCCGCCAGGCCGACCGTCGCGGCGAGCGTCGTCCAGGGGACTTGGGACACGGCTCCGCCGAAGAGGACGGCCGCGACGACGTACCCGGTAGCCATGCGGAGCGTGTGCGAACGGTTCATGTCACCAGCCTCGTCCCCGACCGTGATCCCCGCGACGTACGCAGGTCGGGCGGTGACCGACGAAGGTCGGTCCGATCGTCGGTCGTGGACGACACCTGCGGACCCGGGTCGCAGACGTCTGGCCGAGGGATCCGGACCCCGATTCCGCGACTCTGGAGGTGCGCAACGAGCTGGACGACGGGTCCGGCGCAGGCGCAGGACAGACAGATCCTACGGAGGCACGGTGTCACAGGTTGTCGCGATGATCCCAGCGCACAACGAGGCAGCGGGAATCATCGACGCCATCGCCGGCCTCACCGTCCAGGACCGCCGGCCCGACCGGATCGTGGTCGTCGCGGACAACTGCACCGACGACACCGCGAGGCTCGCCCGCGAGGCCGGCGCGGAGGTCTTCGAGACGACGGGCAACACGGCCAAGAAGGCCGGGGCGCTCAACCAGGCCCTCGCCGCGGTCCTTCCCGACCTCGACGGCGACGACCTGGTACTGATCCAGGACGCCGACAGCGCCCTGGACCAGGGCTTCGTCGCGGCCGCCGTGCGCCACCTCGACCGCGACGATCAGCTCGGTGCCGTCGGCGGCACCTTCCGGGGCAGCGAGGACCGGTCCTTCGTCGGTCACCTGCAGCGCAACGAGTACGCCCGCTACGCCCGCGACGTCCGCAGGCTCGACGGGAAGTGCCTCGTCGTCACCGGGACCGCCGCGGTCCTGCGGGTGCGCACGCTGGCCGCTGTGTCGCAGGCCCGGCTCGACGGCCGGATCCCTGCGGGCGACGGTCACGGAGGCGTCTACGACACCACGGTGCTGACCGAGGACAACGAGCTCACATTCGCCCTGATGCACCTCGGGTTCACGGTCCTGTCGCCGAAGGAGTGCACGCTGACCACTGAGGTCATGTCCTCCTGGCGCGCCCTGTGGAACCAGCGCCTGCGCTGGAAGCGGGGCGCTATGGAGAACTGCGCGCAGTACGGCGTCACCAAGGTGACCTGGCGCTACTGGGGCCGTCAGATCTTCACTGCGTTCGGCATCCTCGTCACCGTCGCCTACCTGACCAGCCTCGTCTGGTCGTTCGCCGCCTACGGCGGGCTGACCATCCACCCGTTCTGGATGGCGGTCAGCGCGATCTTCGTGGTCGAACGCATCATCACGGTCAAGGACCGCGGTGGGTGGCGCATGTTGCTCGCCGCCACCATGTACGAGCTCGGGTATGACGTCTTCCTGCAGGCCGTGCACGCCAAGGCGTACGCGGACGCAGCCCTAGGTCGAGAAAGGAGGTGGTGACCATGTACGACACGCCGACCTCGTTGCTTCCGGCAACGGTGCCTGCCGGTATCGCCGGCGCCGGGGCGATCGCCTTCACGGGTGGAACCCTGTTCTGGATCGTCCTGGCAGCCTTCGCGCTCGTCGCGGCCGGGAGCGCCCTGTGGCGCATCGTTCCGCGGCACGGAGAGATCTGACGCAAAACGTGACGTAGGTCTCGTGGGGCGTGGTACACAGTGCCGTGCCCCACTGCCTCTCCCGGGGACTGGGACGGCTCGTTCTCGGCCTCGCACTCGCCGGTTGCCTGGCCTGGGTGCTCGGATCCGGCCCCAGCGGAGGTAGCGAACGTGCTGCGGTGCGTTCGCCCCTCGTCGATCGGTCCCTCTTCCGTGTCTTCGTGTCCGGCGATCCGCGGCACACCCTGGACGACGACCCCGCGGTGCTCCGGGACTACGAGCACCTGCTCGGCGCCTCGGTCCAGGTGGTATCCGCGTTCTACGGCGTGGGCGACGTCTTTCCGGGCAGCCGCGAGCGGCTGCTGGCCGCGGGGGGACGCCGAGCGGTTCTGCTCTCCTGGGACATGGGATCGGGCCGGGCGTACCGGTTCACGGCCTGGACGTCGGGGCGCCACGACGCCTACCTGCGGCGGATCGGCCGCGCTGCCGCCGCGTACCCCTACCAGGTCTATGTCCGGCCGTGGCCGGAGATGAACGGCGACTGGGTGCCGTTCCAGCCCACCGCATCGGGGTCGCGGCCCGCCGGCGGAACGCCGGCCCAGTTCATCAAGGCCTGGCGCCATGTCGTCGACACGGTGCGCCACGCCGGTGGGACCAACATCCGATGGGTGTTCGACCCCGCCGCCGACGTCTACCCGGGGACGACCGACGTCCGTCGAATCTGGCCGGGACGGCGCTGGGTCGACTCGCTCGGCCTGGACGGCTACAACTGGGGCAACGTCCCAGGCCACGGACTTAAGAGTCCTCGCAGAACAAGAGCACCTTCCAGGGTCCACGTCCACTGACCCGACGCTGCCCGTGTGGGTGTGCGAGTACGGCAGCCGCGAGCCGACCATCGATGACGGCGCGCCGGTGGATCCGTCGCACGACAAGGGAACCTGGCTGACCGACGTCTTCACGAGCTCCGGGTGGTCCCGGATCCAGGCGCTCGTCACCTTCGATGTCCACAAGGAGCGGGACTGGCGCTTCGCCTCCTCGCCGAGCGCGCTCGACGCCGCGCGCTCGGCCCTCGCGAGCCGGCCGGTGCCCGCGACCCGCCGGGGCCTGGCGGCCGTCGGTGTGGCGGGGCTGCCCCCGACGATGAGGACCTCCCGCTCGGGTCGACGTGTCGTGAGTCGGGGCCGTGCGCAAGATCCGAGGACCGATCGTTACCAGGTCCTGGTCCGCAGCCATCCGCGATCCGCCTGGACGACAGCCACGACCACCACACACACTGACCTGGACCGCACCTGGGAACCCGACCTGGTCGGCGGTGCGCATCCGCGGCCTCGCATCCGACGGTTCGGTGCGCTGGACCAGCCTGAGCTGGACGCGACACTAGGACGGGACGGAGCGGTAGAGGCCAGGCGCCCCGCCGCCGATCTGGCGGAGTGGCGCCAAGGCGGAACTCCGTCACAGCGATCCCTTGGGTGGGGGTCATCACGCCGGGTAGACAGCGGTCATGCTCCCCCCGCTCACGCCCCGCGCCCCGAAGAAGCGCCTCGCGCTCGCTGCCGCGGCTGCCGTCCCGTTGACCCTCGCCGTGGCCGTCGGCACCGTTCACTCTCCGGCCGACGCCGCGTCCAAACGGGCTGCCGTGCAGCACCGCCGCGACGTCCCGTCCTCGGTCCACAAGGTCACGCTGGTCACCGGCGACGTCGTCACCCTGACCACGATGGCCGACGGACAACAGATCGCCGACGTGAAGCGCCCGGCCGGCGCAGTCGGCGGGGTGCGGATGCAGAAGCAGGGGAACGACCTCTACGTCATCCCGGACGAGGCCGTCAGCCTGCTCGGCGCCGACCGGCTCGACCAGCGGCTGTTCGACGTCACCGAGCTCGTCGCCGACGGCTACGACGACGCCGGCAGCCATCAGGTGCCCACCATCGCGACGTACACGCGGGCTGCCGTCCGCGCCCCGGGCCCTGTGAGCGCTCCCGAGGGCAGCACCCTCGAACGTCGACTCCCCTCGGTGCGCGGCGCGGCCCTCACGTCGCCCAAGCCCGACGTGCGCACGTTCTGGAACTCCATCGCACCGCACGAGAGCCTCACCCAGAGCCTGAGCGACCCCTCGCCGACGCTGCAGGACGGCATCTCGAAGCTGTGGCTCGACGGCCGCGTGCAGGCCGACCTCCACGAGAGCGTGCCCCAGATCGGCGCCCCCGAGGCCTGGGCCGCTGGGTACGACGGCACCGGCGTCACGGTGGCCCTGCTCGACACCGGTGTCGACGTCAACCACCCCGACCTGTCGACGCAGATCGCCGGCACCAAGAGCTTCGTGCCCGACGAGGACATCTCCGACGTCGACGGCCACGGCACGCACGTCGCGTCCACGATCCTGGGAACCGGCGCCGCACAGGGCGGCTTCTACAAGGGCGTCGCGCCCGGCGCCAAGCTCGAGGTCGGCAAGGTGCTGGACAACACCGGCACCGGGCAGGACTCCTGGGTCCTGGCCGGGATGGAATGGGCGGCCCAGTCGGGGGCGAAGGTGGTCAACATGAGCTTGGGTGACACCGACCCGTCGGACGGCAGCGACCCCCTCTCGCAGGCCGTCGACACGCTCTCCGCGCAGTACGGCACCCTGTTCGTGATCGCCGCCGGCAACGCAGGTCCCGAGAGCATCTCGACCCCCGGTGCCGCGGCCGCCGCACTGACCGTCGGGGCCGTGGACAAGAACGACAACTTCGCGTCGTTCTCCAGCTCGGGCCCGCTGACCGGGACCGGGGCCATGAAGCCCGACCTGGTCGCCCCCGGCGTCGACATCACGGCCGCACGATCCCAGGAGATGACCGACGGTGGGACCGGTCTGTACCGCACCCTCACCGGTACGTCGATGGCCACCCCGCACGTCGCGGGCTCGGCGGCGATCGTGGCCCAGCAGCACCCCCTCTGGACCGGTGAGCAGATCAAAGAGCAGCTGATGAGCAGTGCCAAGGGTCTCGACGACCAGGGCTACTCGCCGTTCGAGCTCGGCACCGGCCGGGTCGACGTGGCCGCCGCGGTCACCGACACCGTGCACGCGACCGGCTCGCTGTTCCTCGGCAACTACACCTGGCCGCACGACCCGAGCGACCCTCCTGTCACCCACGACCTCACCTTCACCAACGACGGCGACAGCGACGTCACGCTCGACCTCACCAACAACGCGACGGGCGGTGCGATCACTCTCGGTGCGTCCACGGTCACCGTGCCGGCCGGCGGCCAGGCCACGGTGCCCGTGACCGGTGACCCGCAGGCGGCTGCGATCGGGCGCGACGCCGGCTGGATCGTGGGCACCGACGAGGCCACCGGCAAGGCGGTCACCCGCACGTCGGTCGCCCTGGTCAAGGAGGACGAGCGCTACGACCTGAACGTCTCGCTGGTGGGCCGCGACGGCAACCCCGCGGCGGCCTGGGTCACGGTCAACCTCGCCGGGGACCCCTTCGGGACCTTCCCCGTGTTCGTGACCGGGCAGAAGACCCTGCGGCTCCCGCCGGGCGACTACTCGGTGACCACCTACCTCGACACCGCGGGCGAGAGCGCTGACCGGTCCGGCCTCGCCGTCCTCGTCGACCCGGAGACCCAGCTCCACCAGTCGACCGACGTGGTGCTCGACGCGCGCGACGCGCACCTGCTCCAGACCACGGCCCCGCAGCGCACCGAGGACCGGCAGCGCACGGTGGACTTCCACATCGTCGACCACGCGACGGGCCTCGAGTTCCGCAGCGGCTACGACGTCCCGCCGACGGTCGACGACATCTACGTGTCGCCGACGCACCCGGTCGCGGACGGGTCCTTCCTGCTCACCACGCGCTGGCGCAAGGGCGCGCCGATGCTGGGCCTCGCCACCCCCTCCGGCGACCAGCGCTTCGACACCATCACCCAGCGGGGTAGCAAGGTGGGCTCCGGGACCATCACGGCCGGGACCGTCTACGCCGGCAACGGTGCGATGTCGGACTACCGGAACGTCGACGCGCTCGGGAAGATCGTCGTGGTCGACCACAGCGCTGCGGTCACGCCGGTTGCGCGAGCGCTGGCGGCGGCGACGTCCGGCGCGAGGGCGCTGATCGTGGTCAACGACGGTGCCGGCGGCCTGGCCGAGGACGTCGGCTCGGCGCCGATCCCGGTCGCGTCGGTGCACCGAGACGCCGGCGCCGACCTGACCGCGCTGGCCCACAGCGGTGCCAAGCTGACGCTTGCCGAGCAGAAGTACACGCCGTTCGTCTACGACCTCACGCGGCGTTACCCCAGCCAGGTGCCGGACCAGCCGCTGGTCTACCACCCCTCGAAGAGTGACCTCGCGCGGATCAACGCCCGCTACTACGCCGTGCACGCAACGGCAGCGTCGGGCTACCGCTACGCCACGGACTTCACCCCGGCGCTCGGCTCGGACGAGCTCGAGCACCACCCGGATACCCGGGTCGAGTGGGTGACGCCGGGCCAGAAGTGGGTCGAGTCGCACGCGCAGAACATCTTCGGTGCCCTGCCCTGGCCGATGGTCTCCTCGGAGAGGACCTACCACCTCGGCAAGCCGACGCGGCTGGACTGGTTCGCCCCGGCGATCCGTCCGGGCGACAGCGACTCCTTCGGGGTCTACAACTCCCGCGGTCAGGACTTCATGACCTGGAACGTCCAGCCCTGGAGCTCCTCCAGCACCCAGCTGGACATGGGTGGGTTCCTGGAGGAGCCGTTCGGCGCGACGCCGCTCCACCTGAAGGTGTACCAGGGCAAGCGCCTGATCGACGAGAACAAGTTCAGCCTCGACATGCAGTTCGGGAAGGTGCCGCCCGGCAACAGGCCCTACCGGGTGGTCGCCGACGCGAGCCGGCCGGCTGACGTGTTCCGGCTCTCCACCCGGACGCACACCGAGTGGCGGTTCATGTCCGACACCGTGCCGGGCGACGAGATGAAGAGGTTCGCCGTGCTGAACCTCGACTACCGGCTGGAGACCGACCTCAGCGGCGACGTGAAGGCGGGTGCCCGGCACCGGATCTGGGTGCGACCCGACTCCTTGGACGGGCTGCGGGTGCCGGGTCGGGTCACCGACCTCGGACTCCAGGTCTCCTACGACGGCGGGAACAGGTGGCAGAAGGTGACGCTGCACCGAGGTGCCAGCGGCTGGTGGACCGGTCAGCTCGACGTTCCCGACAAGCCGCACGGGTTCATCTCCCTGCGGTCGCACGCCGCCACGGACAGCCGGTACGGCTTCAAGCAGGAGATCGTCCGGGCCTACGGCCTGCGATGAGGACCCCCGCGCCAGGGCATGACCCCGGCCACCTCCCGGTGCTCGGGCATCGGGAGGCGGGTCCTCCGATCCTCCCCCTGCGGATAGTCTCCTCGCCACGGCGGAAGACGCGGGGAGGAGTGCCGATGCTGGAGTCGTTGGGCATCGAACCCCGCGCCGAGCTCGTCTACCGGGCCCTGCTCGGACGCCCCGGCACGGCCTCGGCCTCGCTCGCTGCGACCCTGGACCGGCCCGTCGCGGGCGTCGAGGAGGACCTCGCCGCACTGGTCGACGCGGGCCTGGCGCTGCGCGCCGGCGACGAGACGTACGTCGTAGCCCCTCCGACAGTCGCGCTGGGTGCCCTGATCACCGAGCGTCGCGACGGGCTCCGGCTGGCGGAGCAGGCCCTGGCGAGCCTGGCAGAGGAGCATCGCGCGGCGACCGCGGGGCGCAGCATCAGCGAGCTGATCGAGGTCGTCACCGGCGTCGACGCGATCCGCCACCGCTACCAGCAGGTGCAGCAGGCCGCCACGAGCGAGCTGCGCATGTTCGTCACCGCTCCGTTCGTGGCCGTTCCCCCGGGGCAGAACACCGCCGAGGCCACCACTGCCCTCCGCGGAATCCGGATCCGGGCGGTCCTCGAGCAGGCCGTCTTCGACGAGCCCAGTGCCACCCACGAGACGATCGACTCCCTGCGACGTGGGCTCGAGCTGAGGGTCGTCGATCGGCTCCCGCTCAAGCTCGTGCTCGCCGACGCCGACCTGGCGCTGGTGCCACTGTTGGTCGACCCGGCGGACTCGGAGGCCGAGCCGGGTGCGGTCATGCTGCAGCGCAGTGGCCTTCTGGCCGCTCTCGACGTGCTCTTCGAGAGCGTGTGGAACCAGGCCTACCCGCTGGAGCTGGCTCACCTGGACGCCGGCTTCGAGCCGAGCTGCGGGGGACGACCGGCTGACGCCCCTCGACCGGCAGATCCTGTCGCTGATGCTCGCCGGCTTGACCGACCAGGCCGTCGCGACCCAGCTCGACCTCTCGCTGCGTACGGTCCAGCGTCGTTTGCGTCACCTCCAGGACCTGTCGGGGGCGAAGTCCCGGATGCAGCTGGGCTGGCATGCAGCCCGTCACGACTGGGCCTGAGCGGCCCCAGGACAGGTTCGCGTCGACCCGAGCTCGGCCTAGGCCGGCGGCTGCTTCAGCACCGACCCGATGTGGTCCAGGTCGAGGGACCGCACGAAGTCGGGATCCTCGTAGAGCGCCTGGAGCGCGGCCGGGTCGACGGTCTTGGTGCTCGCCGTCGGGATCGTGCTCCTGCCCTTTCCCTGCAGGAACGCCGCCTCCCAGATCGCAGCGAGGGTGCGCGTGCCGTCGGCCATCACCTTCACGGTCGCGCTGCCGACGTGGTCCCACAAGGTGGCGAGGACGGCCTGGGTGACCGTCGGGCCCAACGTCGTCTTCCCCACCTGGGTCTGGGCGAACACCGTGATCAGGTCGATCGGCTCGAGCGTCCTGGCGGTGCGGTCCATCAGGCGTACGACGGCCACCGCGGCGTCGTGGCCGCTGAGGATCTGTCCCTGCTCGGCTCCGCGATGGGTGAGGGTCGCCTGCAGCCCGGCCAGGATCTCGGCGGAGAAGGCGTCCACCATCGACGACTCGTAGGCCGAGTGCACACCCTGGCCCAGGGCTGGGGCGGTCGGTGTGGCCGGTACGCCGTCCGCGAGATAGGACCCGTGCAGTGGTTGCGAGGCATCCCCGACGTAATGGGAGACCAGCCCCGCCGCACAGACGAAGCGGGCCGCGTCGCCGGCCGCGGCGGCGTCGACCATCTCGTCGTAGAACTGCCAGACCCGGAACGGCAGCAGCCCGCGGTCCGCGGGGTCGCTGTGCCCGAGCGAGCTGTAGAACTCCTGCCAGGCTTCGACGTCGACCAGGGTGGGGTCGGCCATGCAGAGCTGGCGCAGGGTCTTGCCGTCCGTGCTGCGCGGCTCGTCGATGTCGGCGTAGTGGGTCGGGTGCTCCGGCCCTCGGTTGAACGACGTGTCGCGGCCGCCGACGACCGTGGTCGGGAGGTTCTTCCAGACCAGGTCGGGGACGTCTGCGAGTGGGACGAACCTCGGGTTCTGGCTCAGCTTCGTGGTGGCCCCGTCGATGTCGTCGGGATCGAGCGCCGAGAGCTGGAAGCCGATCCGGTCCAGGTTGTTGCGCATCAGCGTCTTCAGGCGCGACGTCCGGAGGTGCTCGCAGGCCAGGCTCGCGATCGTGTAGTGACCGGTCTTTCCCCAGAAGGGCTGCGCCTGCGTGTTGTGGTCGACCACGAGACTGACGTCGAGCAGGCGCAGGACGTTGGTCAGGCTCGAGGCGAGCGCGAAGTTGAAGCCGCGTCCCGGGGTCGCGCCGACGAGGTTCTCCCCACCCCACTGCAGGGCGATCGGCAGGAGCTGGACCGAGCCGTCGTCGGCGGTCTGGCTGAGGTGCCAGACGCTGCCTGAGTCACCGGGCTGCGAGCCGTGCTGACCTGGGCCGGGGGCGATCAGGAAGTCGGTGATGTCGTCGTACCCTCCGATGGAGCGGTAGCGGAAGAGCAGCGCCGCGATCCGGCCGCGCAGGTAGCCCGAGGCCGCGCCGAAGGCGACGACCTCGGCGTTGACGAGCTTGGTGGTGAGGTTGTGCTCGCTGAGGTCGGCGAACGGTCCGGCCGGTGGCAGCCCGTAGGTCTGGGAGGTCCAGTCGGCGAGCTCGTCCACCTCGACCAGTCCGGCGTCGAGGGTCAGGTAGGTGCGGTGGCACACCAGATCGGGGTAGGCGACGTCGAAGGGCACCCGCATGAGCTGGTGCCGGCTGGCCTGGCCGACCTCGACCTCCTGCCGCCGTAGCCGGGTGCTGACCGGGGTGCCCGCGGGCCCGCAGACGTGACGTGCCGTGAGCGCGTACACCGTGTGGCCGTCGGTCACCAGGGTGCCGACGCTTGCCACGTGCTCCTCGCCCTGGCTGCGTGTGATGACGGGGAGCCCGCCTCCGATCACGCGCTCGGGCCACACCCATGCCGGCACGGGGTCGCGGGCCGGTTCGGCCGGGTCGACCTGCACCACGCAGACGGGCACGGTCCGTCCGTCCGGCAGGTAGAGCGTCGTCGGGACCTTCTCGTCGACGGACACCTGCCCGGGACCGGCTCCGAAGTCCTCGGGCTGAAGCCAGCGCTCGACGAGGACGAGCACGCACGGCCACGAGTAGTCCCTGATCCCCGAGTTCTGGAAGGTCCTGGGCGGCCGGCGACCCGGTGGCGTGGGCGTCGTACGCGACGTACGACGCGACGACGGCCACGGGTCGCTGGTGCGGATGTAGTACAGGCCGACGGCGGTGCCGACGACGTTGCGCTGATGGGTGAGGTGCCAGTGGTAGAGGTCGCGGGCCGCGACCAGATCGGCGAGGCCGAGACTGGCGAAGTTTCGTTCGGTGCCGAGAATGTCCATCTGCCACCCTCCGGTGCAGGTCCTCTCGGGCATCCTCCACCCGTTCCGTCGGCCACCACCAGTCCGGGGACCTGAGCGCGCCGAAAAGCCCAGGAAGGGCCGGGCCCCTTCCTGGGCTCTGGGGGGCTCAGTGGCCGCGTGGCTCAGTCGTCGTCGTCGGCGGGCATCGCCATCACGCTGGCGATGTAGACGGTGGGGGCGGGCTGGATCAGCACCGTGGCGTCGTCACAGGTCTTCGGGACCATGAGCGTGGCCCGGAACCTGGCGTCGCCGTCGGGGATGGACAGCGGCTGCGGGCCGCTGTCTGCCACCATGGCGCCACTGCAGTACAGAACGGCGTCGATGCTCCCGACCGGGTTTCTCGTCACGTCGGGGGCGGGGAACGGGATCTGGAGGCCTTCGATCCGGACGTCCATGCGGCCGTTGTCGCGGACCCGGACCTCGCCGCGAGAGATGACCCACGGCAGGCCACCCGGGGCCACGCCGTTGATCGCGGCGTCGGTGGGCATGCTCGGGGTGAGGTCACCTCGGAGCAGGTTGTGCCCGTGGCGGTGGTGGTGACCCTGGTGGGCGAGAGCCGCCGAGGGACTGAGGGCGAGTACGAGCGCGGACGCCCCACCGATCATCCCTATGGCCAACTTCGAGTGCTTCATGCGGAACCTCCTGTTTTGGGGGTACAGGTCCGGACGCGGCAGCGCACGCCCGAGCAGGTGTCGTGTCCCTTCGGGGAGGTACGGGTCGGGAGCCCGAATGGTTCGCCGGCATCTCACGCGCGCCGGTTGTAACGCGGAGTTAGCGTCACGCATGCGCCGTTACGACGCCGCACGTGTGCCAGTAACTCCGCGTTACAAGCCACCAGGGAGGAGGAGAATGGCCCGGTGAACGGCAGCACCTTCCTGGAGCGCCTCGGCGTGAGCCTCCCCGTCCTGGCCGCCCCGATGGCCGGCGGACCGACCACCCCGGCCCTGGTGCTGGCGGCGGCCGGGTCGGGGAGCCTCGGCTTCCTGGCCGCGGGGTACCAGCAGGCCCAGACGCTGGCCGTCCAGGTCGCGGGGGTCGCCGCCGAGACGGATGCGTACGGCGTGAACCTCTTCGCACCGCACCCGGTGCCGGTCGACCCCCTGGCGTACGCCGCGTACCGCGAGGCACTGCGTCCGCTCGCAGAGCGCCTGGGCGTGGACCTGCCCGAGCATCCGGTCGAGGACGACGACCACTGGCACGACAAGGTCGACGTGCTGGTCGCGGCGGCGCCACGGGTCGTCTCGTTCACGTTCGGGCTCCCCGATCCGGCGACGGTCGCGGCGCTCCACCGGGTCCGGAAGCCTGCTCGCGCAGACGGTGACCACCGCCGACGAGGCGCGGCAGGCGGCCGAGGCCGGGCTGGACGCGCTCGTCGTGCAGGCGCCGTCGGCCGGCGGACACTCCGGGCACCTTCACCCCCGAGCGGCCCCTGGTCGACGCGGTCACTGCCCGACCTGGTGGCCGAGATCGCGCGCCGCGACGTCGCTCCCGGTCGTCGCCGGCGGTGGGGTGGTCCGCCCCGAGCACGTCGCCGCAGCGCTGGCGGCGGGCGCGGCCGCAGTCGCCGTGGGCACCGCCCTGCTCCTCGCGCCCGAGGCGGGCACGTCACCTGTCAACCGCGCCGCGCTCGCCGAGACCTGGCGGGGCGACACCGAGGCTGACCAGGGCGTTCACGGGGCGGCCGGCGCGCGGCGTACCCAACGACTTCATGGCCGCGGTACGACGACCCGCACCGCTCGGCTACCCCGCGCTGCACCACCTGACGCAGCCCGATCCGCAGGGCGTCGGCGGCTCGGGGCGATCCCGAGCAGGTCAACGTCTGGGCCGGCACGGGCTACCGCGAGATCACCGAGCGGCCGGCGGCCGAGATCCTCGCCGAGCTCGCGCCGCGACCTGAGTCAGAGCCCGGGTCGGTGGCGAGTCGGCCGTGGATGTGGCAGTCCTCGCGGCCCTCGGCCCGGCACGGCGTACGCCGACCGCGTGGTGCCCTCGAGCAGCGAAGCCGGCCGCGAGCCGCGACCTTGCAGGACGCGAGGTTCGGCACGGCGTGCTCGAGCTGGACCCGCGCGAGACCGCGCTCGGTGAACGCCCACCGCGTCACCGCGTCGACCATCTGGCGGGCCACGCCGCGTCCGCGGGCGTCGGGGTGGACCCGGTAGCCGATCTTGGCGACCCCGTCGTCGGTGTCGATGGCGAACAGGCTGACGTTGCCCACCAGGCTCCCGGTCGCTCGGTCGAGGGCGTCCACGTGGCGTGGGTGCCGTCGGACCAGTCGGCACCGTCGTGCAGCCAGGCCTGGGCGGTCTCGAGGTCGGGGCAGTCGCGGGTGGGGTTCCAGCGGCGTACGTCGGGGTCGTTCACCAGCTCGAACGCCCGCTGCGCGTCCCACGGCGCCGGCGGCCGGATCAGCAGGTCGGCGGTCCGCAGCTCGAGCTCCACCGGGCCAGCCTAGGCAGCCGTCTCGGGGCCCGATGTCCGCCACAACCGCGCAATTGCGCCAGTTCGGCAGCAGAAGACGACAGCGGTCGCCGCCGGTGGTGGCCTAGATCGGACATCGCGTCGAGACGGAGGAGCGCGCCGGCGTGCGGCGGCAGCTCGAAGCCTGTCGCGGTCACGGACGCGCGGGCTGGGCGTCGTGAACAGGAGAGCGCCGGACACGCGCCACGCGACGCCGGGCGGTCCCCGAAGTTCACCGCCAGCAGCAGGTCCGAACGGCGCAGCGTGAACACCTTCGAAGTCTCGTCGGCCTCGCGCGGCGAGGGCGCCGAAGGCGGGGTCGGTCAGCTCGGGCAGCGCGCGGCGCAGCGCGGCCAGGCGCGCGGTACACGTCGAGGAGTACGGCGTGCCGGCCGGTCTCGAGCTCCGACCAGTCCAGCTGTCGACCGCTCGAACGTCGCCGGGTCCTGCGGGTCGGGGACCACCGACGGGTCCCAGCCCATCCGCGCGAACTCCGCGAGCCGGCCCTCGGCGGTCACCTCGCCCGAGGTCCGGCTCCGGGTGCGAGGTGAAGAACTGGAACGGCGTCGAGGCCGCCCACTCCTCGCCCATGAACAGCATCGGGGTGAACGGTCCGCACAGGGTCAGCAGCGCGGCGCACGCGAGCTGGTCGTCGTCGAGATGCTCGGCCAGCCGGTCGCCGCGGGCCCGGTTGCCGATCTGGTCGTGGTTCTGGCTGGAGACGACCAACCGCCAGGTCGGCAGGTGGTCGGTGTCCACGGGCGCACCGTGGTCCCGGCCCCGGAACGACGACCAGGTGCCGTCGTGGAAGAAGCCTCGTCTCGCACACCTTGGCCAGGCGCCGACAGCGGCTCGAAGTCGGCGTAGTAGCCGGACGTCTCGCCCGGTCAGCGCGACGTGCAGGGCGTGGTGGAAGTCGTCGCTCCACTGGGCGTCGAGCCCGTAGCCGCCGGCCTCGCGCGGCGTGACCAGGCGCGCGTCGTTGAGGTCGGACTCGGCGATCAGCGTCAGCGGCCGTCCGCAGATGGGCCGACAGCGCCTCGTCTCGACCGCCATCTCCTCGAGGATGTGCGCCGGCGAGGTGTCGACCAGGGCGTGCACGGCGTCGAGCCGCAGCGCGTCGACGTGGTAGTCCGCGAACCACATCCGGAGCGTTGTCGAGGATGAACCGCCGGACCTCGGCCGAGCCCTCGCCGTCGAGGTTGACCAGGTCGCCCCAGGTGTTGCGGCCCTGCTTGAGGTACGGCCCGAACTGCGGCAGGTAGTTCCCCGACGGGCCGAGGTGGTTGTAGACGACGTCCTGCACGACGCCCAGCCCGGCCGCGTGGCAGGCGTCGACGAAGCGCTGGTACGCCGGTCGGGCCGCCGTACTGCTCGGTGACGCGCGAACCAGCCGACCCCGTCGTAGCCCCAGTTGTGGGTGCCGTTGAAGGCGTTGACCGGCATCACCTCGACCAGGTCGACGCCGATCGAGCGAAGGTGGTCGAGCCTCTCGATCGCCGCAGTCGAGGGTGCCGCCCGGCGGTGAAGGTGCCGATGTGCAGCTCGTAGATCACCGATCCGGCCAGCTGCCGCCCGGTCCAGCGCCTGGTCGTGCCAGGCGAACGCGAGGACGCGTCGTAGGTGCGCGACAGCTCGTGCACGCCGCCCGGTTGTCGGCGCGAACGCGGGTCGGGGCAGGGCGTGTCGGTCGTCGTCGAGCAGGAAGCCGTAGTCGGCGCCGGGCTCGAGCGCCCGCGGCGGCAGCTCGAGCGGTGACCACCAACCGTCGATCCCGCGCCGCAGGTCGACCACGCCGCCCCCGTCGCCCTCGACGACGAGCCGCACCCGGCCGCGGGTCGGGTGCCCAGACCGAGAAGGTCCCGTGGTCCGGCTCACGACCCCTCCCGGAGCAGCAGGGCGACCGGCGAGTCGGCCAGCAGCTCGCGTGCCGGCGCGGCGCCGGCGTACTCACGGCCGGTGAGCAGGTCGGCCCACCGACCCTCCGGGCAGGTGCAGCACGGTGTCGCCCCAGCCGCCGCGCGGCCAGACCCACGGGCAGCCGGGTGGCGACGCGTGACCGCGCCGCCACGGTCGAAGGCGAGCAGGTGCGCGGCCGCCTCGCCGCTCGCCGTCACCGGCGCGTACGTCGTGAACCGGTGCGGCTGGTGGCGGCGCAGCGTCAACGCCGCCTGGGTGACGAGCAGCTTGGCGTGGCCGGGGTCGTCGACCGACGGCGGTGAGCACCGGCCGCTCGCCGCCGAGCACGCTGGCCAGCACCTCGCGACGCGCGTCGAAGTCGACCGGCCGCCGGTTGTCGGGGTCGACCAGGCTCTGCTCCCAGAGCTCGCTGCCCTGGTAGACGTCCGGGATGCCGGGCATCGTCAGAGCCAGCAGCTTGGCCGAGAGCGCGTTGCTCCAGCCGGGCCCGGCGACGCGTGCCACCAGGTCGGCCAGCACGGCTCGCACCTCGTCGTCGTCGAACGCCGCGTCGACGGCCGCATGCACGGCCGCCTCGTACGTCGCGTCCGGCTCGGTCCAGGTCGTGCGGTCGCCGGCCTCGCGCATCGCCTTCTCGGCGTACGCGTGCAGACGCTCACGCGAGGCCGGCCAGGCGCCGACGACCGCCTGCCACAGCAGGTTGCCGAAGCCGGGGTCGGGCAGCGGGGCCAGCGACAGCAGCCGGTCGCAGCGCCTCGGCCCACACCTCGGGCAGCTCGGCCAGCACGGTGATCCGCGCCCGCACGTCCTCGCCGCGCTTGGTGTCGTGGGTCGAGGTCGTCGTCATCGCGAGCGGCCGGTCGCGCTGACGCCGAGCCATCGCGGCGTGGAACCCGTCGACCGACAGCGAGAACTCGCTGCGGGTCGCCGCCGACCTCGGTCAGCGAGGTCAGCCGCGAGGTGCGGTAGAACGCGCAGTCCTCCACGCCCTTGGCCATCACCGCGCCCGCTGGTCTGCTGGAAGCGCAGCGCCGCCGGTTGCGCCGGGTCGCCCAGCACCGGCGCGAGCAGGTCGAAGGTCGCGGCGAGGTCGGGCCGGCGCCGGCGGGCATCCGCGAACGCCGCGTCGAGGTGCTCGCGGCCGGCCGGGAGGTAGGAGCGGTACACCGGGAAGCAGGCCGCCAGCTCCGCGACGGCGTCCACGAGGTCGGCCGTGCTCGGACGCTGGGCTCCGCGACCGACCGACCGGCGGACCGAGCTCGCGCACCACCCGGCGCACCTCCGAGCCCAGGATGCCGTCGGCCACGGCGCGCTTGGTGTCGTGGATCAGCGCGTGCCAGTCGACGGCGCCGCCGCGCAGCCGCGCGTCGAGCGCGGTCAGCGGCCCCTGCCCGGCCGGATCGGTGAGGACGCGGTCGATCAGGCCGAGGACGTCGTACCCGGTGGTGCCGGCGGTCGCCCACTCGGGCTCGAGGGCCTCCCCGGGCTCGAGGATCTTCTCGACCAGCACGTAGGCGCCGCCGGTCAGCTGCGCGAGGTCGTCGAGGTACGCCGCGGGGTCGCGGAGGCCGTCGGGGTGGTCGACGCGCAGCCCGTCCACCAGCCCCTCGTCGAACCAGCGCCCGATCTCGACGTGCGAGGCGTCGAAGACCGCGTGGTCCTCGACCCGGATCCCGGCGAGGGTGTTGACCGCGAAGAAGCGCCGGTAGTTGAGCCCGTGGTCGGCCAGCCGCCAGCGAGACGAGCTCGTAGTGCTGGCTCCTCGAGCGTCGTGGCGTCGCCGGGAGCCAGGCCGGGTAGCGATGGTCGTGGTACCGCACCAGCCGTCGCCACCGGGTCGATCTCGACCGCGGCGAGCCGTCATCGTCGCCGACCACGGGGATCCGGACGCGGCCGCCGCCGAGGTCCCAGTCCACGTCGAACGCGGCGGCGTGGCGCGACGACCGACCATGCGTCAAGCAGGTCCCACCACCACGCGTTCACGTGCGGGGTGGCGACACCGACGTGGTTGGGCACGATGTCCACGAGCACGCCCATCCCGAGCCGGCGCGCCTCGGCGGACAGCTGCGCCAGGCCCTCGGCGCCGCCACGTGCCGGGTCGACCCGGTCGTGGGCGACCACGTCGTAGCCGTGGTCGCTTCCGGGCTCGGCCTCGAGCAGCGGCGAGAGATAGACCCAGTCGACGCCGAGGTCGTGCAGGTAGGTCAGCGTGCGGGCGGCCGCGGACAGGTCGAACCCTGCGGTGATCTGTAGGCGGTAGGTGCTGACCGGTGTGCGCATCGCCGTCGTCGTACCTCGCGGTGACCCGCTCATCCGGCCTTGTCGGCGCGTGAGGCCTGGGAGGCCGCGACCGAGGCGGCCACCGAGGAGTCGGGCGTCGCCGCGGCCGCGGTGTGCTCGCGCAGCACGAGCACGCTGCGCCCGCCCAGCACCGACGTCGCTCCGGCGGCCAGCGGCTGCGTCGTCGCGCTCGGTGCCGGCGGTGTCGATCTCGACGTCCCAGGCCGCGGCGTACTCCTCCGGCGGCAGCGTCAGCGGTACGTCGTCCGCCGAGGCGTTGAAGTAGAGCAGGAAGTGGTCGTCGAGGATCTGCTGCCCCGCGGGCGTCGACGCCCGGGGATGCCGTGCGCCGTTGAGGTACATGCCGATCGACCGGGCGCCCGGCGCGGTCCAGTCGCCGTCCTCGATCGGGTGGCCCTCGGGGTGCAGCCAGACGATGTCGTTGAGGCGCTCGCCGTCGCCGCTGCCGGTGCGGACCGTCGTACCGGTGAAGAAGCGCTTGCGGCGGAACGTCGGGTGGTCGCGGCGCAGGCGCGAGACGCTGGCGGTGAACTCCACCAGCGGCTGGTCGACGTCGTCCCAGTGCATCCAGGAGATCTCGGAGTCCTGCGCGTAGGTGTTGTTGTTGCCGTCCTGCGTGCGGCCGGCCTCGTCGCCGTGCAGCAGCATCGGCACGCCCTGGCTGAGCAGCAGGGTGGTGATGAAGTTGCGCTGCTGGCGCGAGCGCAGCTCGAGGATCTCGGGGTCGTCGGTCGGGCCCTCGACGCCGTGGTTCCAGGACCGGTTGTGGCTCTCGCCGTCGTTGCTGTCCTCGCCGTTGGCCTCGTTGTGCTTGTCGTTGTAGGACACCAGGTCGCGCAGCGTGAAGCCGTCGTGAGCGGTGACGAAGTTGATGCTCGCCACCGGGCCGGCGGCCGGAGTTCTCGTAGAGGTCGGAGGAGCCCGCCAGCCGGCTGGCGAACTCGCCCAGCGACGGCTCGCCGCGCCAGAAGTCGCGCACGGTGTCGCGGTAGGCGCCGTTCCACTCCGTCCACTGCGGCGGGAAGTTGCCGACCTGGTAGCCACCGGGGCCGACGTCCCACGGCTCGGCGATCAGCTTCACCTGGCTGACGACGGGGTCCTGCTGCACGAGCTCGAAGAACGTCGAGAGCCGGTCCACGTCGTAGAACTCGCGGGCCAGCGCGGCCGCGAGGTCGAAGCGGAAGCCGTCGACGTGCATCTCGGTCACCCAGTAGCGCAGGGAGTCCATGATCAGCTGCAGCGAGTGGGGGTGCCGGACGTTGAGGGAGTTCCCGGTGCCGGTGTAGTCCATGTAGTAGCGCAGGTCGTCCTCGACGAGCCGGTAGTACGCCGGCGTTGTCGAGGCCGCGGAAGCTCAGCGTCGGGCCGAGGTGGTTGCCCTCCGCGGTGTGGTTGTAGACGACGTCGAGGATGACCTCGATGCCCGCCTCGTGCATCGACCGGACCATCGACTTGAACTCCTGGACCTGCTGGCCGACCTGCCCGGCCGACGCGTAGTCGGCGTGGGGCGCCAGGAAGCCGAGGGTGTTGTAGCCCCAGTAGTTGCGCAGTCCCTTGTCGAGCAGCGTGCTGTCCTGCACGAACTGGTGCACCGGCATCAGCTCGATCGCGGTGACGCCGAGCCGGCGTCAGGTGCTCGGTGACCGACGGGTGGGCGAGACCGGCGTACGTGCCGCGCAGGTCCTCGGGCACGTCGGGGTGGAGCTCGGTCAGTCCCTTGACGTGCGCCTCGTAGATCAGCGTCTCGTTGTAGGGGATGTCGAGGCGGCGGTCGCCCTCCCAGTCGAAGAACGGGTTGATCACCACGCTCGAGCGTCATGTGCGCCGCGGAGTCGTCGTCGTTGCGCGAGTCCTCGTCGCCGAAGTCGTAGCCGAACAGCGACTGGTCCCAGTCGATGTCGCCGACCGTCGCCTTGGCGTACGGGTCGAGGAGCAGCTTGTGGGGGTTGCAGCGCAACCCCTTCTCGGGATCGTGCGGCCCGTGCACGCGGTAGCCGTAGCGCTGCCCCGGCTGGACCGCCGGCAGGTAGCAGTGCCAGACGAACGCGTCGACCTCGGTCATCGCGACCCGGGTCTCGGTGCGCTCGTCGTCGAAGAGACACAGCTCGACCTGCTCGGCGACCTCGCTGAAGACCGCGAAGTTGGTGCCGCTTCCGTCGAACGTCGCCCCCAGCGGGTACGGCGTACCCGGCCAGACCTCCACGGACCCTCCTGGTCGTTCGTCGTGTCCCGTGCGTGTCGGGCGTCCTGATCCCATCACACCGCCCGCGGGCACCGAAGGGTGGCCGCGCACCGGGCGGCGACAGCAGTGGTCCGCCGGCTTACGCGTGGGGTGATGCGTGTCGTCGTCCTGACCGGCGCCGGGATCTCGGCCGAGAGCGGGCTACCGACCTTCCGCGCGACGCAGACGGCCTCTGGGAGTGGTCATCCGGCCCGAGGAGGTCGCCCGACCCCCGAGGCCTACGTCGAGGACGACCCTGCACCTGGTGCACCGCTTCTACGACGCACGGCGGGCGCGCGACATGGCCACGGGCGTCTGGCCCGACATGCGCGCGCACGCTGGAGACCGACGCTCGCCCGGTCTCGAGCAGGTGCTGGCCGACGACCTCCTGGTGGTCACGCAGAACATCGACGACCTGGCACGAGCGCGGCGGCTCGATCACGGGTGGTCCACCTCCACGAGGAGCTGTTCGGCGGCCCGCTGCCTGCGTCATGCGACGCGGGCCGTACGCTCGGACCGACGCCCTCGGCACCGCGGCCGCCGTGTCCGACCGTGCGGCGCGGCCGGCAGCTAGCACGGCCCGACGTGGTCTGGTTCGGCGAGGTTCCGCTACCGGATGCCGCCGCAGGTCGTCGCGGGCGGATGGCGAGCGCCGACGTCTTCTGTGCCATCGGCACCTCCGGCGTCGGTCTACCCGGCTGCCGGGCTCGGACGACCTCGCCGCCGCCCACGGCGCTCACGACCGTCGAGCTCAACCTCGAGGCCAGCGCGGTGGCGTCCGGCTTCCACGACGTCCGGGAGGGGCCCGCCACCGCCCTGTGCTCGAGTGGGTCGCCGGCTGCGCTTCGGCTTCGAGATCCCCGAGCTGCCGCTAGCCGTCGCTCAGAAGTCCTGCGGCTGCGTGAAGAAGTGGTGGGGGTCGTACGCCGTCCGCACCTGCGCGAGCCGGGAGGCGTTGCTGCCGAAGTAGTCGGTCCGGTAGCTCGTCAGGGACGAGTCGGCGTAGTTCACGTAGGCGCCGTTCCCCCAGGTCGGCGCCATCGCGGCGCGGAAGCCGCGGACGTAGCTCGTGGCCCTCGTGGCCGGCCCCGAGGCGTACGTCGCGGTGTACTGCACCGTCGCCAGCGCCCCGCGGTGCCCGAACGCCGTCCGGGCGCCGCCGACGTCGTTGACCGCACCGCCGAGGGCGTCGATCGAGATGCCGGCCTCCTTGAGCCCGCTGCCCTGCGCGGCATGCACGTGGGTGAGCAGCGCGCTCGAGTCGACCTGGGGTGCGTTGACGATGTGGGAGGTCGCGGCGAAGGCCTCTCGCTCCAGCGAGCCGCCCGGCCCGGTGTGGCACCGGCCGACCGGGATCGACGAGCAGCCGGCGTAGGTGAGCATGGTGTCGAGGTAGCTCGCGGTGCTGCGCGAGTCGGTCGTCGGGTGCGGCACCTGGGACAGGAAGGGTCGCAGCGCCGCACTCATCCGCGAGGGCGGGCCGGTCCAGGTCGCCGACATGAACAAGGCGGGACCGCTCGGGTGGGTCTGCCCGCCGAGCAGCTTCAGCGTGCCCCAGAGCCTCCGGTCCGCCTTCGGCACGGTGTGGAGGAACCCGGCGACGACGTGGGCCGCGGCCGAGAAGGGCCAGGCCAGGAAGGCGCGGGTGATCGTGGGCGCCGCGAAGGTGGTCATCGTGAACGACGTGACCACGCCGAGGTGTCCGCCGCCACCTCCGCGGAGCGCCCAGTAGAGGTCGGGCTCGTGGGTCGGGCTCGCGGTGACGACCCGGCCGTCCGCGAGCACCACCCGCATCGACGTCACCGCGTCGCAGGTCAGCCCGTGCGCCCGGGTCAGCACCCCGACCCCGCCGCCCTGGGCGAGACCCGCGATGCCGACGGTCGGGCACGAGCCGCCCGCGATCCCCCGGCCGCGCGTGCCCAGCACGTCGTACACCTGGACGAGGGAGGCGCCGGCACCGACCGTCGCGGTCGTCCCGTCCAGGCTGACCCGGTGCAGCGGACGGACGTCGACCACCAGCGCGCCGTCGCCGGCCGACCAGCCGGGGTAGCTGTGTCCTCCGGACCTGATCGCCACCCGGACCCCGTGGTGCTGGGCGAAGGCGAACGCGGTCGCGACGTCCTTCGCTCCCGCCACGGAGAGCACGGCGAGCGGCCGGGCTCCGTCGTACCGCGGGTTCTGGGTGAGCCGCACCGTGTTGTACGTCGAGGAGCCGGGTCGGGCGAGCGTCCCCGACACGCTCCGGGCGAGCCGCTGCCAGTCCGCCGACGTCGGCGCGGTCCGCGAAGCGGCGCTCGTCGACGCCGGGCTCGTCGAGGCGGCGAGCGCGTCGGGCGACACCGGCGGCGCGGGTGAGGCCTGCGGGGGCTGGGCGTCGTCGGGCGTGCAGGCGACGGCGACCGCGGCCACGCCGCCCAGGACGAGGCCACGTCGGCCCACTCTCCCGGCCGCACCCGTGCCCACATGCCCACCCACACCCACAGCGTAGGGACCTACCGGTCCTCGAGGGTGTGTCGGCGGGAGGGCGCCCGTGATCTGATGGAGCGACTCCTCGAGGTCCATGAACGGGGGGCGAACGGTGAAGGAACCGACGATGCGCGCTCAGAGCTCCGCCCTGCGGAAGGCCGGCCTCGTGGCGGGCGCCGTCGTGCTGCTCGCCGGCTGCGGCGGACGGAGCGCAGGGCACGGCTCGGACTTCAGCCAGGAGTCGGCCACCGACATCCTCAAGACCGCGGCGACCGACATGCAGGCGCTGAAGACCGTGCGGATGGCCGGTCGGATCGAGGCCAGCGGCCAGCAGATCGGGTTCGACCTCCAGCTGACGACGCAGGGCGACTGCCGGGGCACCTTCAAGGTGGGCGACGGCTCGGCCCAGATCATCGCGTCCGGCGGCGACTCGTGGATGAAGCCCGACCACGAGTTCTGGACCATGCAGGCCGGCCGGCAGGCCTCGCAGATCGAGGGGCTCGTCGGTGACAAGTGGGTCGCGATCCCCGCCGGCTCCAGTCTGAGCAGCGTGTGCGACCTCGACAGCTTCCTCAACAAGATCAAGAACCCCGGCAGCGACAAGGCGTCCTCGGCCACCGTGGTCGGCACCGACAAGGTCGCCGGCCACGACGCCGTACAGGTTCGCGACACGGGCAAGGGCGACAACAAGACGGACGGCTGGGTCTCGACCGACGACCCCCACTACCTGCTCAAGCTCGAGGTGGCGGGCAGCGGCGGGGGGATCGTGACCTTCTCCGACTTCGACGCCGACGTCACCATCAAGGCTCCCGACCCCTCCGACGTGGTGGATCTCGGCAAACCGACGGGGTGACCCGCGGGTAACCTGCGCCCATGGAGCGCACCCTGTACGACGAGGACCACGAGGCCTTCCGCGGGTCGGTCAAGGAGTTCCTCGACCGGCAGGTGCGTCCCCACCTCGAGGACTACCAGGAGGCCCACGCGCTCCCGCGCGAGTTCTGGCTCGAGGCCGGCAAGCAGGGGCTGCTCGGGCTGGAGGTCCCGGAGGAGTACGGCGGCACCGGCGCCGGCGACTACCGCTTCAACGCCGTTCTCACCGAGGAGCTGGCCAAGGTCAACATGGCCCTGCCGTCGTGCCTCGGCATCCACGCCGACATCGTCGCGCCGTACCTCGTCCACCTGACGACCGAGGAGCAGCGGAAGCGCTGGCTGCCCGACTTCTGCTCCGGTGAGCTGCTGACCGCGATCGGGATGACCGAGCCGAGCGGCGGCTCCGACCTCGCCGCTCTCAGGACCAGCGCCGTGCGCGACGGCGACCACTGGGTGATCAACGGGTCCAAGACGTTCATCACCAACGGCTACTCCGCCGACCTGGTGGTGGTCGCGGCCCGGACCGCACCGGAGAAGAAGGCGCGCGGCATCACCCTCTTCGGGGTCCGGTCCGACGCGCCCGGCTTCTCGCGCGGCCGCAAGCTCGACAAGGTGGGCCAGGACGAGTCCGACACCGCCGAGCTGGCCTTCGAGGACGTGCGGGTCACCGACGACGACGTCATCGGCGAGCTCGACGAGGGCTTCATCCACATGATGACCTGGCTGCCGCAGGAGCGGCTCGGGTCGGCGATCACCAACCTCGCCCACGCCCGCCAGATCCTCGACGAGACGATCGACTACGCCAAGCAGCGGAAGGCGTTCGGGAAGCCGATCGGCACCTTCCAGCACAACCAGTTCCTCCTCGCCGAGCTGGTCACGCAGGTCGAGGTGACGCAGGCCTACGTCGACCAGTGCGTGGCCGCTCACACCGACGGGAAGCTCACCGCCATCGACGCGGCCAAGGCCAAGTGGTGGACCGCTCAGGTGCAGAACGACGTGCTCGACCACTGCGTCCAGCTGCACGGCGGCTACGGCTACATGAACGAGTACCGCGTCGCCCGCGCCTGGCGCGACGCCCGGGTCACCAAGATCTGGGCCGGCTCCAACGAGATCATGAAGCTGCTGATCGGGCGCGACCTCGGCCTCTGAGCCGACTCAGCGCAGGCTTGCCTTGCTTGCGAGCCGGTCACCCGGTGGGGAGGATCGAACGGTGAGCGCGGAGATCGGGACCGACGACAACCCGCACCACTGGCATGCGGAGATCGGCCAGGACGTCGGCAACCGCCTGAACTGGCTGCGCGCAGGCGTCCTCGGCGCCAACGACGGGATCGTCTCGGTCGCCGGCATCGTGATGGGTGTCGCCGGTGCGACCTCGGAGCGGTCACCGGTGTTCGTGGCCGGGGTCGCCGGTCTGGTGGCTGGTGCCCTGAGCATGGCGGCGGGTGAGTACGTGTCCGTCAACGCCCAGCGCGACTCGGAGCAGGCGATGCTCGCCATGGAGGCCACCGAGCTCGAGCAGATGCCGCAGACCGAGCTCCGCGAGCTGGTCAAGATGTACGAGCGCAAGGGTCTCAGCCACGAGACCGCCAAGCAGGTCGCCCAGGAGCTCACCGAGCACGACGCGTTGGCCGCCCACGCCGACATCGAGTTCGGCATCGACCCGGAGCAGCTGACCAGCGCGTGGCACGCGGCGTTCGCGTCGATGGTGGCGTTCACGATCGGGGGCCTGCTGCCGCTGCTGGCGATCACCCTCACCCCGGTGTCGTTCCGGGTGTGGGCCACCGTCGGCACGGTGGTCGTCGCCCTCGCCGTGGCCGGAGTCATCCAGGCCCGGCTGGGATTCAGCCCGGTGGGCAAGGCGGTCGCACGCAACGTCGCCGGTGGCCTCCTGGCGATGGTCGTGACCTACTTCGTCGGGAGCCTGGTCGGCACGCACGTCTGAGCCGCACCTCGACCCTCTGACATGCGCATGTTCGCGGCGGTGGTGCCGCCGGCCGAGGTGGTCGAACATCTCGACGACTTCCTGGAGGTACGGCGTGCCACGGGCGCCTTCCGGTGGGTTCCGGCGGAGCAGCTCCACCTGACCGTGGCGTTCCTCGCGGACGTGCCCGACCGGAAGCTGGACGACCTCGTCGACCGGCTCGGGCGGGCGGCGGCACGTCGTACCTCCTTCGAGGCGGCGGTGGCCGGTGGTGGCGCCTTCCCGAACGCCGCCCGGGCCCGGGTCGTGTGGGCGGGCCTGGATCTCGACGAGCACGGCCGCACCGAGCTGACGCGGCTGGCGACCGGTGCCCGGGCCGCGGCCAACCGGGCCGGCGTACCGGTGGACGGCCAGCGGTTCCGCGCGCACGTCACGGTCGCGCGCGTCGGTCATCCCCAGGACGTCACCAGCTGGGTGCGGCTCCTCGACGCCTACCGCGGCCCCGTCTGGACCGTCGATCGCCTCACCCTGGTGGCGTCGTACCTCGGCGAGGGTCCGCGTGGCCGACCGCGCCACCAACCGGTGGCGGAATTCGCGCTCTCGGGGTAGTCCGTGACGATCTGACGGGGAAGCGGCCTCGGAAGATGCGAAACGTCACACAGCACCTCGACCGGCCCCTGGAGAAACGCCACGCCGTGGGAACGACGAGATGGGTGGGAGCGGCGGCGGATATGTCCTAGGTTCAGCCGGGTGAAGATCGCAGTGGCCAAGGAGACCCGTGAGGGCGAGTCGCGCGTGGCGATGGTGCCCGAGCTGGTCGGCAAGCTCACCGGTCTCGGGTACGACGTCGCGGTCGAGCCGGGGGCCGGGCTGCACGCCCTGATCTCCGACGAGGAGTACGCCGCGGTGGGGGCGACCCTCGACCCGGAGGCGCTCGCCGAGGCCGATCGTCGTCGTCTCGGTCCAGCCTCTGGACCCCGGCGCCATCCGCCGGCTGCCCCGCGGCGCGTCCGCGATCTCGTTCCTGCCGACCACCACCGAGCAGGCCGCGGTCGTGGAGCTCCGCGACGCGGGCATCACAGCCCACGCCGTGGAGCTGATCCCGCGCATCTCGCGCGCGCAGTCGATGGACGCGCTCAGCTCGCAGGCGCTCGTCTCCGGGCTACCGCTGCGCGATCGTCGCCGCCGGGATGCTGCGCCGCTTCTTCCCGCTCAACATGACCGCGGCCGGCACCGTCAAGGCCGCCGAGGTGGTTGTTCTCGGCGCCGGCGTTGCGGGGCTGCAGGCCATCGCGACCGCCAAGCGGCTCGGCGCCATCGTCCGGGCCTACGACGTGCGCGCGGCCGCTGCCGAGGAGATCCGGTCGATGGGGGCCAAGTCCATCGACCTCGACCTCGACACCCTCGAGGGCGCCGGCGGCTACGCCCGCGAGATGACCGAGGACCGGGCGGCACGGCAGCGCGAGCTGCTGACGCCGTTCATCGCCGCCGCCGACGCGCTGATCACGACCGCCGCCGTGCCGGGGCGACAGGCCCCGATGCTGGTCACCCGCGAGATGGTCGAGCAGATGAAGCCCGGCTCCGTCGTGGTCGACCTCGCCGCCGAGAGCGGCGGCAACGTCGAGGGGTCGGTGGCCGGGGAGGTGGTCCGGATCGGCAACGCCCAGGTCTGGGGCGGCAGGAACGTGCCGAGCCAGATGCCCGGACCTGCCTCGAAGCTCTACGCCCAGAACATCGTCAACCTGGTCACCCTGATGACCGCCAAGGACGACGACGGCAACGGGGTGTTCGCGCCCGACTTCGCCGACGAGATCGTCTCCGGCAGCTGCGTGACCCGTGACGGGGTGATCGTCCACGAGCCGACGCGCCAGGCGATCGAGGGGCCACCCGACGAGGCCCCGCCGGAGGCTCGAGCCGCCCGCCGCCCCCGAGGTTCACGGGGACGAGCAGGTCCTGGGCTCGAGCCCCGTCGAGACCGAGCTGCCCTACGACCAGGAGGCCGACCAGTGACCCTCGACACCGGTGTGGTCTGGCTGACGATCTTCATCCTCAGCGTGTTCGTCGGCATCGAGGTGATCTCCAAGGTCTCCTCGACCCTGCACACGCCGCTGATGTCGGGCGCCAACGCGATCCACGGGATCATCCTGCTCGGCGCGATCATGGTCACCGGCACCACCGACAACACCGCCGCGATCGTCGTGGGCCTGGTCGCGATCGTGCTCGCCGCGGTGAACATGATCGGCGGTTTCGTGGTCACCGACCGGATGCTCCAGATGTTCACGCGCAAGAAGCCCGCGAAGGCTGTGGATTCGGGCGAGAGCAAGGTCGCCTGATGCCCACGTGGATCCAGCTGGTCTTCCTGGCCTGCGGCGTCTGCTTCATCCTGGCGCTCAAGGGCCTGTCCGGTCCCAAGACCGCGCGCAACGGCAACCTGCTCGGCGCCGCCGCGGCCGTCGTGGCGTGCACGATGCCCTTCTTCTGGCCGGAGCTCCACCTCCACCACCAGGCCCTGATCCTGGCCGCGATCGCGGTCGGCACCGTCGGCGGCGTGTACGGCGCCCGCACCGTGCAGATGACCCAGATGCCACAGATGGTGGCGCTGTTCAACGGCGTCGGCGGCGGCGCGGCGTCCCTCGTCGCCCTCCTCGAGCTCCAGGAGGTGATCGACGCCGGCGGCCACGCCGCGTGGTTCAACCTGGCCGCCACGGCGTTCACGATCGCGATCGGTGCGGTGTCCTTCGCCGGCTCGATCGTCACCTTCGCCAAGCTCCAGGACCTGATGACCTCACGCCCGGTGGTGTTCCCCGGGCTGCCGATCGTGTTCGGGGCCGGGCTGATCGCAGCGGTGGTCCTGTCGGTGATGCTGGTCGACGACCCGCGGATCTGGGTCGGCATCGTGCTGGCGCTGGTCGGGCTGCTGGTCGGCGCACTCCTGGTGCTCCCCGTCGGCGGCGCCGACGTCCCGATCGTGATCTCGCTGCTCAACGCCTTCACTGGCCTGACCGTCGCCGCCAGCGGCTACGTGCTCTCCAACGTCCTCCTGCTGGTCGCCGGGACGCTGGTCGGCTCGTCCGGCACGCTCCTGACGCTGCTGATGGCCCGGGCCATGGGCCGCTCGGTCGCCAACATCCTCTTCGGGGCGCTGAAGGGCGGCTCGACCCTCGGCGGCGGCGAGGCCAGCGACCGGCCGGTCCGCAGCGTCACCCCCGAGGACGCCGCGATCATGCTGGCCTACGCCGACCGAGTGATCATCGTGCCCGGCTACGGCCTCGCGGTGGCTCAGGCGCAGCACACGCTCCGCGAGCTGGTCGACGTACTCGGCGAGCGCGACATCCAGGTCGACTACGCCATCCACCCGGTCGCCGGCCGGATGCCCGGCCACATGAACGTGCTGCTCGCCGAGGCCCAGGTGCCCTACGAGCAGCTGCGCGAGATGGACGAGATCAACGCCGACTTCAAGGACACCGACGTGGTGCTCGTGGTCGGCGCCAACGACGTGGTCAACCCGGCGGCGAAGACCACGCCCGGAGCTCCGATCTACGGGATGCCGATCCTCAACGCCGACGAGGCCCGCCAGATCATCTTCATGAAGCGCTCGATGCGCCCCGGGTTCGCCGGCATCGAGAACGAGCTGCTCTTCGAGGAGAAGACCTCGCTGCTCTTCGGTGACGCCAAGGACACCATGAGCAAGCTGCTCAACGCCGTGAAGGCCCTCTGACCGCTGCCGACGTCATACGGTCGGAGCCGTCTATGGCACGCACCGTATGACGTTCTGGCCGCTCGGTCGTTGGTAGGGCATGAGTGACGAGAACGACCCGATGCTGAAGCCCGACGGCCACCGGTACGACGCTCCCGAGTCGCGCGACGCCACGGTCAACAAGGAGATCGTCTACGCCATCTTGGGGATCGTGGTGGTCGGGCTGGCGATGCTGATCGCCACCGGCACCGTCCCGATCTTCCCCGGCGGCTGACCGGTCAGCCGGCCAGGCCGTACAGCCGGTCCCCGGCGTCACCGAGGCCCGGGACGATGTAGCCCTTCTCGTTGAGCTTCTCGTCCATCGCCGCAGTGACGACGGTGACCGGTACGTCGAGCCCGTCGAGGCCCTGGGCGAGCCGGGCGCAGCCCTCCGGGGCGGCGAGCAGGCAGATCGCGGTGATGTGGTCGGCGCCGCGCTCGGTCAGGAACCGGATCGCCGCTGCCAGCGTGCCCCCGGTGGCCAGCATCGGGTCGAGCACGTAGCACTGCCGGCCGGCGAGATCGTCGGGCAACCGCTCGGCGTACGTCGAGGCCTCGAGCGTCTCCTCGTTGCGCACCATCCCGAGGAAGCCGACCTCGGCCGTGGGGAGCAGCCGCATCATCCCCTCGAGCATGCCCAGCCCGGCCCGCAGGATCGGCACGACCATCGGCTTCGGCGCGGACAGGCGTACGCCGGTCGTGGGCGCGACCGGAGTGGTGATGTCGAACGGCTCGACCCGGACGTCGCGTGTGGCCTCGTAGGCCAGCAGCGTCACCAGCTGGTCGACCAGCCGCCGGAACGTCGGAGAGTCGGTGTTCTCGTCGCGCAGCGCGGTGAGCTTGTGGGCGACGAGTGGGTGGTCGACGACGATCGTGCGCATGCTGCGAACCCTAGTGGCTGCTGAGAGTTCGCCTGCGACGGGCGAAGAGGGTTGGCAGGGCTGGGGGCCTCTGTCACGCTGGTGGCTGCGGCAGTGGCCTGATCGGATCGGAGGGAGCCATGAGCGAGCAGATCGAAGGGATCGACTTCGCGGTGGCTGCCTACCGCGAGGAAGGCGTGTGGCAGGTGGTCGAGCTCGTGCACGACGTCCTCACCGACATCGAGCACCTGGCGGCGGCCCTCCGCCGCTTCCCGGGCGACGGTGGCGCGATGGGCATGGTGGCGATCGACGAGGACTTCTTCCTGATCGTCCGCGTCGCCGGCCCCGCCGTCCGGATCCTGCTGTCCGACTTCACCGCCGCCGACGAGTGGGAGATCGCCCGCTCGGCGGTCGAGGACCTCGGCCTGCCCGAGCCCGAGGACGACGACGACCAGGTGCCCGCCGGCGACCTCGACATCCTCGGCGACCTCGGCATGAACGCGATGGACATGGCCGTCCTGCTCGACGACTTCGACCTCTACCCCGACGAGATGCTCTCCGACGTCGCCCGCCGGCTGGGCTTCGGCTCGCTCTTCGACGAGGCCGTCGGGCTCACCTCCGCGTGACGTCCGTCGCTGGTCGAGCCTGTCGAGACCACGCCGCGGCGATGCGCGCCGCGCTCGACGAGGCGCGCGCTGCCCTCGTCTCCGGCGACGTCCCGATCGGCGCGGTCGTGCTCGGCCCCGACGGTTCGGTGATCGGCCGCGGACGCAACGTCCGCGAGCGCGATGCCGACCCCACCGGGCACGCGGAGCTCGTCGCGATCCGCGAGGCCGCGGCGCGGGTCGGCGAGTGGCGGCTGACCGGCTGCACGCTCGTGGTGACCCTCGAGCCCTGCACGATGTGTGCCGGCGCGATCGTGCTCGCTCGGCTCGACCGCCTCGTCTTCGGCGCGTACGACGACAAGGCCGGCGCCGTCGGATCGCTCTGGGACGTGGTGCGCGACCGCCGCCTCAACCACCGCCCCGAGGTGGTCGGCGGGGTCCTCGCCGACGAGTGCCGGACCGTGCTGGACGATTTCTTCGCCCACCAACGCCTCGGGTAGCCTCTCCCGCGGTGGCGTGTCCGAGCGGCCTAAGGAGCACGCCTCGAAAGCGTGTGTGGGTGCAAACCCACCGTGGGTTCAAATCCCACCGCCACCGCCAGTCTCACGACGCGGTGGATCCGGACCGTCTGGTGGTCCGCATCCACCGCGTCGTCGCGTCTCAGGCCGTGGTCAGCTCGTCGAGTCCCGCCAGCTGGTGGGCGTCCTTCGCCACCTCCTCGCTCACCCCGTTGGGCTCGAGGCGGCTAGCCAGGGCGACGTAGTAGACCACGAGGCCGAACCCGATCACCACGCCCTCGTCCACGAAGGCCGGGAACCAGTTGATGTTGGAGTCCCCGTAACGGCCGAGGTAGCCGATCAGGAGGATCCCACCGAGCCACACCGGGATCCACCACGAGTTCTTGAACGTGGAGAAGGCGTGCGTGTGGTTGACCACCGATCCGATCGTGAACACCACGAGGCCGAACGCGATGGCGCCGATCACCTTGAGGTTCACGTCGAACCCGCCCCAGTAGAGGATCAGGTTGGCGCTGATGAAGGCGATGGGCAGGATCACCTTCGGGAGGGGCATCCGGTAGCTGCGCGGCCGGTCGCCGTCGCTCAGATGGAGCGCACCGAGCGCGATCGGGGCCATGGCGTACATGACGGCCGTCGCTCCGGTGACGGCGCTGACCAGCGCAGCCCAGCTCTTGAACGGTCCGAAGCCGATCAGGCCGACCACGAGCGCGACGATGATCGAGACGACGGGAACGCCGCGCGCATTGGTCTTCGCCAGGGCGCCGGGCATCTCGCGCTCCTCACCGAGCGCGTAGGAGAGCCGGGCCGACGTACCGAGGTAGACGATGCCGGTGCCGGAGGGGGAGATCACGGCGTCGATGATCAGGATCACGGCCAGCCAGGTCGCGCCGACGGCGAGGGCCAGGGTGTACCAGGCGCCGTAGTCCGAGGGGTCCTGGCCGAGGGGGTGATCCCAGTTCGGTGGCGATGTCGGCCGGGTTGAGGCCGGCGATCATGGTGACCTGCAGCAGCGTGTAGAGCAGGGCGCCGATGCCCATCGCGGTCAGGATGGCGCGGGACAGGTCCTTGCGCGGGTTGCGGGCCTCGCCCGCGAGGCAGACGGCCTGCTCGAAGCCCTGCAGCGCGAACACCACACCGAGGGGCAGTGCCTCGAAGACACCGTGCCACCCGAAAGGCATGAACCCGCCACCCGCGGTGAAGTTGCCCGGGTGGAAGCTCAGCGACGCGATGACACCGATGGCCAGGAACGGCACGGCCGTCTTCCAGATCACCAGGATCACGTTGCTCTCGGACATGAACTCCGCGCCGGCGAGGTTGATCGCGGTGAACAGCAGCATCAAGATCACCGCGACGACGAGGCCGCGGGTGTTGAGCAGGCCCTTGGAGTTCAGCATCGCGAAGTTCTCGTTGACCCACGAGACGCTGTTGACGTAGGTGATCGCGGCCAGCACCTCGATGGGCGCGATGAACACCGCCTGCACCCACGCGGCCCAGCCGCCGATGAACCCGACGATCGGTCCGTGGGAGTAGTAGGGGAACCGCCCGGAGCCTCCCGCGACCGGATAGGTCGCGCCCAGCTCGGCGTACACGAGGGCGAGCGTGGCCAGCATGGCCGCGGCGAGCACCCACGAGATGATCGACGCCGGGCCGGCGGTCTCGGCGGCCGTCAGGGCTCCCAGCAGCCAGCCGGACCCGATGATCGAGCCCAGCGACACGAACATCAGCCCGTAGAAGCCGACCGATCTGGTGAGCTGTCCACCACGGTGTTCTTCGGCGACGCTCATCCTCGACCCCTTCGACAAGGGTCCGGGGACCCGGCCAGACGACGTCACGGGCTGTGCGGTCGCCTCTCGCAGCCTGTTCCAGCGCGGGCAGTTGCGCAAGCGTCGGCCGTCCAATGCGTCTTGAGCGGTCGCTCAAATGCGGCTAGACTCCTTCCTGTTGAGCGCTCGCTCAAGAGACCAAGGAGAGCCTCGCGTGACCACTCGCGACAAGCTGCTCGAGGCCGCCGCCGTCGCGCTGGCCGAGGACGGCGTGGCCGGCGTGTCCGCCCGCACGGTCGCGGCGCGGGCCGGGGTCAACCAGGCCCTGGTCTTCTACCACTTCGGCACCGTCGACGAGCTGCTCGAGGCCGCCGTACGACGGTCGGTCGACCTGGCGGTGGCGACGTACCGCGACCGGCTCGCGGACGTGACCTCGCTCGCCGACCTGCTCACGCTGGGACGGGACCTGCACCGGACGGAGCAGGAGCGAGGCAACGTCGCACAGATGGCCCAGGTGATGGCCGGAGCGCGGCGCAGCCAGGCCCTGGCCGCGGCCGGGAGGTACGCCATGGACCGATGGAGCGCCGAGGTCGAGTCCGCCGTCGTCCGGGTGCTGCCGGGGACCCTCCTCGCGGGGCTCGTCGACCCGCGTGGGCTCGCCCAGGCCGTCGCGGCGGGGTTCATCGGGCTGGAGCTGTACGACGGCGTCGACCCGGACGCGGCCGCCGGGGCGCTCGCGTCACTGGACGCGATCGGCGCGATGGTGGCCGCGTTCGACGCCCTGCCGCCGATGGCGGTCCGGGCCGTCAGGAGCCGCGCACGCAAGGCCGTGGCCCGCGCGGCAGCGGCGAGGGGAGATGCCCGATGACGGCACGCAGCGACTCGTGGGCGGCGTACTGGCTCTGGTGCCTCGCCGGCGCCGGGCTCTGCCTCGGCGTGCTCTCGATCCTGACCATCGGCCCCTTCGTGCTGCTCGTGACGCTGGGTCTGTGTGCCTGGCTGCTGTGGCGGGTCGACTTCGGCTGGGGGATGCTCGGCCTGCTGTCGGGTGCGGCGCTCCCCGTGCTGTACGTCGCCTGGCTGAACCGCGACGGCCCGGGCACGGTCTGCACGTCGACGGCGACCGAGACCAGCTGCGGCGACGAGTGGTCGCCGTGGCCGTTCGTGGTGGTCGGCGTCCTGCTGGTCGCGGCGGGCCTGGTCGCCTTCCTGCGCTACCGGCGTACCTGAGCCCGAGCGGTCCTAGCGCTGGCCGGATGAGCGTGCGCGTCGACGTGTCCGGTCCCGTCACCACCGTCGTCCTCGACCGGCCGGACGTCCGCAACGCCGTCGACCGGGCGACCGCCGAGGCGCTGGCCGACGCGTTCCGCGCCTTCGACGCCGATGACAGCCAGGCCGTCGCGGTCCTGACCGGTGCGGGCGGCACCTTCTGCGCCGGGGCGGATCTCCGGGCGATGGACAACCGGGTCGAGCCCGACGGAGACGGCCCGATGGGTCCGACCCGGTTGCGCCTCGGCAAGCCGGTGATCGCCGCGATCGAGGGGTACGCCGTCGCGGGCGGTCTCGAGCTGGCGCTGTGGTGTGACCTGAGGGTGGCGGCCGACGACGCGACGCTCGGCGTGTTCTGCCGGCGCTGGGGCGTGCCGCTGATCGACGGCGGCACGGTGCGGCTACCCCGCCTGATCGGCACCAGCCGCGCGATGGACCTGATCCTGACCGGCCGCCCCGTCTCCGCCGACGAGGCCGAGCGGATCGGTCTGGTGAACCGGGTGGTCCCGGCCGGCAGCGCTCGCGAGCACGCGGAGGCGCTCGCGGCCGAGCTGGCGGCGTACCCCCAGCTCTGCCTGCGCAACGACCGCCTCTCGGTCCTCGCACAGGACGGGCTCGACGAGGAGGAGGCGCTGCGCAGCGAGCTGGCGTACGGCGTGCGGTCCCTCCAGGCCGGGGCGACCAGGGCGTCGAGCGGTTCCGCAGCGGCGAGGGCCGGCACGGCGCGTTCTGACGCCGGGCTCCTATGCTCGCCGGATGACCTGGTTCGCCTCACCGGCCGACGCGACGCAGCGGCTCGCCGGCGCCGGCTACCTCGCGGACTCCGCCACCGCGACGACGGCGTACCTCGCCGGTGCGCTCGAGAAGCCGCTGCTCGTCGAGGGTCCGGCGGGCGTCGGCAAGACCGAGCTGGCCAAGGCGGTGAGCCGCGCGACCGGCGCCGACCTGGTGCGGCTGCAGTGCTACGAGGGTCTCGACGAGGCGCGGGCGCTCTACGAGTGGAACTACAAGAAGCAGCTCCTCCGGATCCAGGCGACGGCCGTCACATCGGCGCTGCCGGGCGCCCCGCCGCTCCCGCAGGACGAGTGGGACCAAGGCATCTTCACCGATGAGTTCCTGCTGACCCGGCCGCTGCTGACCGCGATCCGGCGCGCCGAGCCGACCGTGCTGCTCGTCGACGAGGTCGACAAGACCGACGTCGAGGTCGAGGGGCTGCTGCTGGAGATCCTCAGCGACTTCCAGGTGACGATCCCCGAGCTCGGCACGCTGGCCGCCGTACGCCGACCCTTCGTCGTCCTGACCTCCAACGCCAGCCGCGAGCTGTCGGAGGCGCTCAAGCGGCGCTGCCTCTACCTCCACCTCGACTACCCCGACGCCGAGCGCGAGCGCGAGATCGTGCACGGCCAGGTGCCCGACCTCGACGAGCGGATCGCGCGGCAGGTCGTCGACACCGTCGGCCGGCTGCGCGACCTCGAGCTGAAGAAGGCGCCCTCCATCGCGGAGTCCGTCGACTGGGCGCGCACCCTGGTGGCGCTCGAGATCGGCGACCTCGACGAGCGCGCGGTCTCCGAGACCCTCGGCGTCGTCCTCAAGCACGCCTCCGACCAGGAGCGCGCGATCAAGGAGCTCCGGCTCCGGCCATGACGCCCGACGACGTGGTCTCGACTCCGCTCGACCGGCGAGGATCGGGCCTGCTCACCACGCACATCGCCTTCCTCGAGGCGCTGCGCGGCGCGGGCGTGCCGGTCTCGCTGGCCGAGGACCTCGACGCGATCGCCGCCTTCAGCGTGCTCGACTGGGGCGACCGCGAGGCGATCCGCCAGGGGTACGCCGCCACGCTGGTCAAGCGGCAGGCGCAGCGGCCGACCTTCGAGACGCTCTTCGACCTCTACTTCCCGCGCCTGGTCGGCGAGGGCGTCGGCCGGCGGCGGACGACCGGCGCCGGGTCGGCGCCACGGCGAGCCCAACGACGGCCGGCGCTCGAGGACGCTGCCGCTCGCGGCTCGCCGGCGCGCTCGCCGAGCGGCGACCAGGACGCGCTGCGGCAGCTGGCCGCCGAGGCGGTCGGCCGGTTCGGAGCGATGCGCGGGCGCGGGCCGGGGCTGTCCAGCTGGTCGGCGTACACGACCCTGCAGCGGGTCTCGCCGCAGACCCTGGTCGACCAGGTCGTCGCTGCGCTGCTGGCGGACGGGCGGGTCGACGACGAGGCGCGGCGTACGGCGGACCGGCGCGTCGGGCGCGTTCGCCGGGCTGGTCGAGGCCGACGCGCGGCGCCGGATCGCGGCCGAGAAGGGTCCCGACCACGTGGCTCGGGTGGCGGTGCGGCCGAGCATCGACCGGCTCGACTTCACCTCCGCCCGCAAGGCCGACCTCGCCGAGATGCGCCGTGAGATCTACCCGCTGGCCCGTCGGCTCGCGACCCGGATGGCCCGTGAGCGCCACGCGAGGCGCCGCGGCCCGCTCGACTTCCGGCGTACGGTCCGGGCCTCGATCTCGACCGGCGGCGTCCCGCTGACCACCCACCACAAGCCGAAGCGGCCCCACCGCACCGAGCTCGTCGTGCTCTGCGACGTGAGCGGCTCGGTGGCGAGCTTCGCGCAGTTCACGCTGATGCTGGTCTACGCGCTGCACGAGCAGTTCGGGAAGGTGCGGGCCTTCACGTTCGTCGACCAGGTGCACGAGGTGACCGACGTCTTCCGGCCCGGCGCCGACCTGGGCGACGTGATGGGCGGGCTCGCCGCCCGCACCGCCGCACGCGGCGCCGTGGGGGAGGACCAACTACGGCCGGGCGTTCGCGACCTTCGCCGAGGAGTACGCCGACGCGCTGGGGCCGCGGTCCTCGTTGCTGATCCTCGGCGACGCGCGGTCGAACTACTCCGACCTCGGGGTCGACGTGCTGAAGGACCTCGCCGGCCGCGCCCGCCACGCCTACTGGCTCAACCCCGAGCACCCCCGCCACTGGGACACCGGCGACTCGGCCGCCGGGCCCTACGGAGCGGTCGTCCCGATGGTCGAGTGCCGCAACCTGGCCCAGCTCTCCGACTTCGTCCGCGGCCTGCGCTGACCGCTGTGCCGCGTCACCGCGTGATCTGGAGGACCTGGCTGGTCGCGCCGGCACCGCTGCCGAGGAAGCCGTGGGACCGCAGGCTCGCGAGCTGCTCGCGGACCGACGGGTCGGTGGACCGCGTCGGCCGCGGCCGCCCCGCGCACGTAGTGGCCCGACGGCGTGGTTCGCCGCGATCGACGTCTCGTGGTCGTCGAACTGCACGGTCACCTGCTGCCGGCTGTCGGGGTTGTCGTGCCCGTCGAGCAGGGGCACGACGTCGCCGCGGTTCTCCAGCGAGAGCACGTGGCTGCCTGGCGGGAAGCCGTGGACCTGCGCGGTCGGTGCGCCCGGCGGTCACGACGTGGGTGACGTGGAACGGCGACCCGTGGCTGAGCAGCGCGGCCGCCTCCATGCCGCCCTGGCTGTGGCCGACGAGCAGCACCGGGTCGTCGGGCCCGATCCCCGCCTCGGTCATCGCCTGCACGATGCCCGCGGCGTACGTCGTGTCGTGGCCGCCGATGAGCCGGAGGTTGGTGGCCAGGTCGCGGACGTCGCCGTCCTGGTCGAACGGGGTGGTGGTCAGGTCGTCGGTGCCCGGCAGGTAGACGATGTGGCGCACCGTGCCGTCGGCGTCGGTGAGGGTCTGCACCTCGATCGTGCCCTGGTCGCCGGGCCGGTCGTGGGGTGAGAGGCCGTCGGTCTCGCCGAGGTGGCGGATCAGCGCGGCCAGGTCGGCAGGCGGGACGCGGCCGAGCCGGACCCTGAGGTCGGGGCGGCGCCGGACGTGGGGTGGGCCCTCGGGTCCGTAGAGTCCGGCCAGGTCGCCGGCCGCGTCGCCCACCGTCGGATGGAAGGCGGCGAGGCCGACCAGAGCAGGAGCGCCGGTCGGCAGCCCGGCCAGGAGACCGTCGAGCAGCCCGCCGCTGCCGTCGACGAGGTGCTGCACCTCCGCGGGGTGATCGTCGGCCCACTCCTGGGCGAGATCGGTCTCGTGGCGCGCCTCGTCGCGCAGCCGGTCGCGCGTGTCGGCTCGGAAGGTGCGGCCAGGCGAGCCGGGTCGCGGGGACGGCCACGACGCCGAGCGCGAGGGCGTACGGCGTGGCCGCGGCGATCGCGCAGCCGAGCGCTCGCCCGGCGGTGTAGTCCAGGGCCTCGAAGGACGCCGCCACCAGCCGGTCGCACCCCACGAAGGCGTCGACGGTCGCCCGGACCAGCAGCGCGTCGGCCTCGAAGACCAGCGACGACGTGAGGATGCCGTGGCTGCCGGCCGTGGCCGCGAGCACGCGCTCCTCCGCCTCGGCGAAGGTCAGCGGCGCGAGCGGCGCCGACTCCACGAGGTCGGGGTCGACCAGGACGTGGCCACCGGTCGCGGCCCACCCGCGCATCCGGTCGCCGGCCGCGTCGAAGCGGTCGGCCAGCGCGCGGACCGCGTCGTACGTGGCGGCCATCCCCGCGACCCCGCCGGTGACCGCGGTGATCGGCGGAGTGGACGACGCGGTCATCGACGCACCGCCGCCAACCAGCCGGCTGCGTCCAGGGCGAGGTCGGACGGCCGCCGCGGCTCCACGCGGACCATCGGCCGGTCGTCGCGCACCGCGGGGGCCAGCGCTCGCCAGCCGTCGGCGACCAGCAGCCAGCTCACCCACCCGGCGCGAGGTCGCGAGCGGCCGGCCCCCACGCCGACCGCCCGCATCCGGCCGGTGGCAGCGTGGAGGCGCCGTAGCTGGTCGTGGCAGCCGGCCAGATCGAGGGCTCGGCCATCGGCGCGGCACGACCCCACCGCCCGCGCCACCAGCACGTCGTACACCTCGGGTCGGTGGCGGGCCCGGGCCGCCCCGGTGCCGACGAGGAGGTCCCAGGGCAGCAGGAGGTCGGGAGCCGGCGGCGGCGGACCTGCTCCCGACGGCGTCACCGTGACCGCTCGGGCGAGCTCGGCCTGCCAGTCGCGCAGGTCGAGGCGGGCGACCTCGACGACCCCACCGAGGGCGGTCGACACGGCCGTCACCCGTTCCCCGCGTACGCCGTGCCGGGCGCGGAGGCGGGCCACCGAGCCCGGTCCGCGGCGGACAGCGAGATCGACGGAGACCACGAGCTCGCAGCTCGAGAGCTCCGAGAGCGCGGCGGCGACCTCGGGTGCGAGCACGCTCGCGCGCAGCCGCTCGGTGGGCACCCGGCCCGCCGTGGTGAGGGCGACGGCCGTCATGGCGACCTCGGCACGTGGACGTCGAGCCAGTCCTTGCTGCCGTGCGGTGGTGGCTCGAACCCGTCGAGCCAGTGGTCGGCGGCGACGGGTACGACGTGTGAGACCAGCGAGTGCACGACGCCACCGACGTCGTCGAGCATCCGCAGGACGCGTCGTTCGGCGGCGGCGATCAGCTCCTTGAGGTGGTCGACCTCGCGAGCGTGACGCTCGAGCGCCTCGGCCGCGTCCTCGTGGAGCCCGGCACACGTGCGCAGGCCGCCGGCATGGTCCCGTGCCAGCCGCCTCATCGCGTCGGCGGCGAGCCCCGCCCAGGGCACCGCCTCGGCCCGGCCCACCAGCGCGTCGGCCTCGGCCAGGATCTCCTGACCCTGTTCCCGCAGCCCGCGGGCCAGGCCGCGGATCACCGTCGTGTCGCCGTACATGAGCGCCTCCTCCGCCCGGCGGCTCCCCGGACGAGCCGCGACCACGGGCACGCTGCCCGTACGGAGCGGGCCGGAAACCGAGCGAGTGGCGACCTGTGGACGGCCGCTAGGGTTGGGTATCGCCGCCCCTGCATGCCCATGCGAGGTGACATCCCATGACCTTCGACGTCCACCAGCTCGACACGTTCCTGCTGGTCGGGGCGGGGGTCACGCTGCTGGCCATCCTCGCCGTACGGGTGTCCTCGCGCGCCGGTCTGCCGAGCCTGCTGCTCTACCTGCTGATGGGCGTCGCCCTGGGCGAGAACGGCGTCGGCATCCACTTCGAGAACGCCGAGGTCGCCCACGCGCTCGGGTTCGCTGCGCTCGCCGTGATCCTCGCCGACGGCGGCCTCTCGACGAGCTGGCGCGAGGTGCGGCCGTCGATGCGGCTCGGTCTCTCCCTGGCCACGCTCGGCGTCGCCGTCTCGGTGACGATCGTGGCGCTCGGTGCGCACTACCTGATGGGCCTGTCGTGGCAGCTCTCGGTGCTCCTCGGTGCGGTGACCTCGCCGACCGACGCCGCCGCGGTGTTCTCCGTGCTGCGGGGGCTCCCTCTCTCGCCCCGGCTGGTCGGGCGTCCTGGAGGCGGAGTCCGGACTGAACGACGCCCCGACCGTCGTCCTGGTCACGCTGATCTCGACCGGCGCCGTGGCCGACCACGGCGTGCCCTACGCGCTCGGGGTCATCGCTCTTCGAGCTCGTGGTGGGTCTGCTGGTCGGGCTGGCGGTCGGGTTCGGCGGCGCCTGGCTGATGCGGCGAGCCGCGCTGCCGTCCTCGGGCCTCTACCCGCTCGCCGTGCTGTGCCTCGCGTTGCTCGCGTACGGCGCGTCCGCGGGGCTCCACGCGTCCGGGTTCGCCGCGATCTACGTCGCCGCCCTGGTCCTCGGCAACTCCGACCTGCCCCACCGGACGGCGACGCGGTCGTTCGCCGAGGGCGTGGCGTGGCTGGCGCAGATCGGGCTGTTCGTGATGCTGGGGCTGCTGCTCACCCCGAGCCGGATCACCCCGAGCGCGATCGCGATCGCGGTGGCGGGCGGCCTGCTGCTGACCTTCGTCGCGCGGCCGGTCACGGTCGTGGGTCAGCTCGGTGGTCCAGCCGATGCCGCTGGCGCGAGACCGCGTTCGTGTCCTGGGCGGGGCTGCGCGGGGCGGTGCCGATCGTGCTCGCCACCATCCCGCTCGCCGAAGGGGTCACCGACTCGAAGCGGCTCTTCGACATCGTCTTCGTGATCGTCGTGATCTCCACGCTGCTCACCGGCCCGACCCTGCCCGGCGGTCGCCAAGCGTCTGCGGGTCACCCGGCGCTCCGAGCCGCGGAGCCTCGACCTCGAGGTCGCGCCGCTGGAGCGGGTCGCGGCCGACATGCTGCAGGTGACGATCAGCCCGGTCTCGCGGCTGCACGGGGTCGAGGTGGGGGAGCTGCGGCTGCCGCCCGGGCTCGTCGGTGTCGATGGTGGTGCGAGAGGGGCAGGCGATCGTGCCCGAACGACGTACCGTCCTGCGCCATGGTGACGACCTGCTCGTGGTGACTCCCCGCGGCCAGCGCGAGCCGACGGTCCAGCGGCTGCGCACGGTCTCGGCCCACGGCCGGCTGGGCCGCTGGCTCGACGAGCGCGTGAGCCCGTCGGGTCACGCCGTTGGCGGCGAGCAGATCTGCGTCGACTGGTTGACCTTGACCGAGGACCTGCCCGGCCACGAGCTTCTTGAACCGCGCCCCGACCAGCACCGTGACGCCCGGGCCCTTCGGGGCGTGGCGCGTGACGGAGGCGCGGGGTCCGAGGCGGCTGAGCACCAGCCGGACCGCCGGGTCCCGGGGATCGCTGCGTCCAGACCTGGGCGTAGAACACGGTGGTGCCCTTGGGGGCGTTGCCGACCCTGCCGGGACCGAAACCCTGGTCCTCGAACGACGACATCGTGCGCTCGGCCAGGCCGACCCGGTCGCTGGCGTTGAAGACGCTGACCGTCACCTCGGGCGCGGCGACGCGCTGGCCGGCTGGCAGCGTCGTCGTGCACGCAGGTCGGGTCCTTCGCCGGCGTGGGGGAACGGCGACGTCAGCGCGGACCAGCCCCACGTGATGCCGAGGAGCAGCAGGACCGCCAGAACGCCGAGCGTGAGCAGCGCCTTGATGTGGGCGTTCATGGCTCGCTCACGGTCCGCATCTCGTGCACGCGGGCGTGCAGCACGTGCCGCTGGTGGAGGGCCGCGCGCAGGGCGCGGTGCAGCCCGTCCTCGAGGTAGAGCTCGCCGTGCCACCGGACGACGTGGGCGAACAGGTCGCCGTAGAACGTGGAGTCCTCGTCGAGCAGCGCGTCGAGCCGCAGGGTGTCCTTGGTGGTGATCAGCTCGTCGAGGCGCACCTGACGTGGCGGCAGCGCAGCCCACGCACCGGAGGTCAGGTCGTGCGGTGGGTACGGCCGACTGTCCCCCACCCGCTTGAAGATCACGCGCCGGAGTCTACTGACGGCGGCTGTGGACGGCCCTGACTACGCTTCCTGGGCATGACCGACAACGCTGTGGCGGACGCCGTCGCTCCCGGGTACCAGTTCGAGGGGCCGGCCCTGGAGCTGGGCGGGCTGATGCTCGACGAGACCCAGCTCTCCGACGTCCACATCCGGATCCCGCTGGCCATGCTCAACCGGCACGGGCTGGTCGCGGGTGCCACCGGCACCGGCAAGACCAAGACCCTGCAGCTGCTGGCCGAGCAGCTGTCGACGGCCGGCGTGCCGGTCTTCGCCGCCGACATCAAGGGCGACCTGTCCGGCATGGGCACGCCCGGGGTCGAGGACGACAAGATCAAGGCCCGCGCCGCGTCGGTCGGCCAGACCTGGCAGGCGACCGGGCTTCCCGGTGACGTACTACGCGCTCGGCGGACAGGGCACCGGCATCCCGCTGCGGGTGACCATGACGTCGTTCGGTCCGCTGCTGCTGAGCAAGGTGCTCGGCCTCAACGAGACCCAGGAGTCCAGCCTCGGGCTGGTCTTCCACTACGCCGACCAGGCCGGCCTGCCGCTGCTCGACCTCGAGGACCTGCGCGCGGTCGTGCACTACCTCAACAGCGACGAGGGCAAGCCCGACCTCAAGGAGCTCGGCGGTCTGTCGAGCGCCACCGCCGGGGTGATCCTGCGCGAGCTGATCGCGTTCGAGAGCCAGGGCGCCGACGCCTTCTTCGGGGAGCCGGAGTTCGAGTCCTCCGACCTGCTGCAGGTCGCGCGCCGACGGCCGCGGCATGGTCTCGATGGTCGAGCTGCCCCACCTGCAGGACCGGCCGGCGCTGTTCTCGACGTTCCTGATGTGGCTGCTCGCCGACCTGTTCCACGACCTGCCCGAGGTCGGCGACGTCGACAAGCCCAAGCTCGTGTTCTTCTTCGACGAGGCCCACCTGCTGTTCACCGACGCGTCCAAGGCGTTCCTCGACCAGATCGCCCAGACGGTCCGGCTGATCCGCTCCAAGGGCGTCGGCGTCTTCTTCGTGACCCAGAGCCCGACCGACGTACCCGACGCCGTGCTCGGCCCAGCTCGGCTCCCGCGTCCAGCACCAGCTGCGGGCCGCGACGCCCAACGACGCCAAGGCGCTCAAGCAGACCGTGAACACCTACCCCACGTCGTCCTACGACGACCTCGGCAAGGTGATCCTCTCCCTCGGCATCGGCGAGGCGATCGTGACGGTGATGAACGAGCGCGGTGCTCCGACCCCGGTGGCCTGGACCCGGCTGCGCGCACCCGAGTCGCTGATGGGGCCGGCCGACGCGGCCGCGATGGAGGCCGCCGTCAAGGCCAGCCCCGGGTGGGCGACGTACTCCGAGGTGGTCGACCGCGAGTCGGCCAGCGAGACCCTCGCGGCCCGGATTGCGGCCGGCGCGGAGAAGGCGGCCCAGGAGGAGGCCGCCAAGGAGAGCGCGACGTCGGCCGGCAAGCCCGGCCCCAGCCGAAGTCCGCGAAGCCGCAGGACAGCACCTTCGAGAAGGTCGTGAAGTCGAGCACCTTCCAGTACGCCGCGAAGTACGCCGCCCGCGAGGCCGTGCGCGGGATGTTCCGGATCGGTCGCCGCTGACGCCCCTGCCAGCCGGTCGCCGGCACGCCATCCGGGGTACGACGGTCACAGCAACGGGTCGCGCCAGGCGACCTGGACGACCTCGATCCCATGGTCGCGGGTGACGAGGCGGCCGCGCCCCGCGAGGGCGGGCACCGGCCGAACCTGGCCGATCAGGGCTCCCTCGTCGGGACTGCCGGACAGCACGAGTCCCGGCGTGCCCGAGCTCGCGCAGCGACTGGATCACCGGCTCGTAGAGCGCCCGCGACGCGCCGCCGGCCCGCCGGGCGACCACGAGGTGCAGGCCGACGTCGCGTGCCTGGGCGAGCAGCGGCTGCAGCACCTGCACCGGCGAGCTCTGCGGGGTGGCCACCAGGTCGTAGTCGTCGACCACGACGAACACCTCGGCGCCGGTCCACCACGAGCGCTCGCGCAGCTGCGCGGGGGTGACGTCGTGGCCGGGGAGACGCCGCTCGAGGCAGCTCGCCAGCTCGGCCAGCGTCGGAACGGCCTGTGCAGCGGTGGTCAGGTAGGCGAGGAGGTGGTCCTCCGGCACCTCGCCGAGCAGCGACCGGCGGTAGTCGACCAGGACCAGCTGGGCCTGCTGCGAGGTGCGCGTGCGCACCACCTCGTGGACGTAGGCACGGAGCGCGGCACTCTTGCCCGACCGGCCGTCGCCGAAGACCAGCCAGTGCGGCTCGCCGTCGGGGTCGAGCCCGACCGGCGCGAGGTCGGTCTCGTTGACGCCGAGAAGCAGCCGCGGCCCGGCGAGCACCTGCTCGGTCGCCCGGCCCAGGAGGTCGGCGACCGTCAGCCTCGCCGGGCAGCAGCCGCAGCTTCGGCCCCGGCGGCCCGCGCCACGCGCCGCCGACGCGTGCCACGAGCCGTTCGACCCCGTCGGCGAGTGAGCCGACGTCGGGGTCGCCGTCGATCCGTGGCAGGGCTGCGAGGAAGTGCAGCCCGCCCGGCACGAGGCCGCGGCCCGGGCTGGCCCGTAGGCACCCGGGCCGCCAGCGTCCGGTCGATCTCGGAGTCCATCGGGTCGCCGAGCCTGAGCTCGAGGCGGGTGCCGAACAGGTCGCGGGCCGCAGCACGGAAGTCGGCCCAGCGCGACGACGCCGCGAGCACGTGGGTGCCGAAGGTGAGGCCGCGCGAGGCGAGCTGCTGCACCTCGACCCCCAGGTCGTCGAGCTCCGACTGGAGGGTGCTCCACCCGTCCACGACGAGGAACACCTCGCCGTACCCGTCGTCGGCAAGGCCCTGCCGACGACGGCTGCGGTAGGTCTCGATCGAGTCGATGCCGCGGGCGTGGAAGTAGGCCTCCCGGCGGTCCACCAAGCTCCTCACCTCCGCCACGATCCGGCGTACGACGTCGGGCTCGGACCTCGTGCCGATGCCGGCGACGTGGGGGAGCCCCCGCAGCGCGGAGAGCGTGCCACCTCCGAAGTCGAGCACGAAGAACTGCGACTCGGCCGGGGTCGTGGCCAGGGCCAGGCTCGTGACCAACGTCCGCAGCAACGTGCTCTTGCCACTGCGCGGGCCGCCGACGACGGCGACATGGCCGCCGGCACCGGACAGGTCGACGGTGAGGGTGTCGCGGCGCTGCTCACGTGGCCGGTCGACCGTGCCGACCGGCACGGTGAGTCCGCCGAGCGCTCGCCATCGCTGCGAGACCAGCCCGAGGTCGGGGTCCGGAGCCAGATCGGACAGCAGCGCGTCGAGGGTGTCCGGAGCCTCCAGTGGCGGAAGCCAGACCTGGTGGGCCTTGCGGACCGAGGCCGGCCATCCGCCGCACCGCAGCCGTCACCAGCGACTCCTGCCCGACCGAGCTCACGGCGTACGGCTCGGGCTCCGCGGTGGACTGCGGTCCGGGGCGTTCGGGCAGCCGTACCTCGGTGATCGTCCACGGCAGGATCCCCCGTGGAACGTCGCGCTCCTCGCGGACGACGGCCGGCACACGACCGACGGCCGGCCCGGACACGTACGCGGCGGTGAACCGCAGCAGGGTCGACTGATCCGTCCTGAGGAACCCCACGCCGGGCGTCGGCGGCAGCTCGTAGGCATCCGGTACGCCGAGCACCGTCCGCGACTCCTGCGCGGAGAACGTGCGCAGCCCGACCCGGTAGGACAGATGCGACTCGAGACCCCGCAGCCGCCCCTCCTCCAGCCGCTGCGACGCCAGGAGCAGGTGCAGCCCGAGCGAGCGCCCGAGCCGGCCGATCGCGACGAACAGGTCGATGAGCTCGGGCCTGGCCGCGAGCAGCTCGGAGAACTCGTCGACCACGACGAACAGTGCCGGCAGGGGCTCGAGGTCTGCGCCGGCAGCGCGTGCCAGCTCGTAGTCGCGCACCGAGGCGTGGCCACCGGCGGCACGCAGGATCTCCTGGCGGCGCACCAGCTCGCCGGACAGCGCGTCCTGCATGCGGTCGACCAGGGTGAGGTCGTCGGCGAGGTTGGTGATCACGGCGGAGACGTGGGGCAGGGCCGACATCTCGGCGAACGTCGCGCCGCCCTTGAAGTCGACCAGCACCAGGTTCAGCTCCTCGGGGGCGTGGGTCAGCGCCAGGCCGAGCACGAGGGCCCGGAGGAGCTCGGACTTGCCCGAGCCCGTCGCGCCGACGAGGAGGCCGTGCGGCCCCATTCCCTGCTGGGCCGCCTCCTTGAGGTCGAGGTGGATCGGCTCGCCCCCGTCGGCCAGCCCGATCGGCACTCGCAGCAGGTTGCCCGCGGGGCGTGAACGCCACCCGGAGGCCGGGTCGTAGCGATGCACGTCGGGGAGCCCCAGCAGGTCCACGAGGTCGGTGGTCCCGTCGGCTGTCGTCGGCTCGCCGTCCCCGTCGGTGACGTTGTGCAGCGGCGCGAGTCGTCGGGCGAGGGCCTCGGCGGTCGCGAGGTCGCACTGGTCGGCCGTCGCGCGCACAGGTGACTCGTCCAGGCCCAGCACACGCATCGGCCGCCCGCCGGCCGCGGGTGCCTGCCGGTCGTCGAGGAGCAGCCGCAGGTCGGCGCTGTCGTCGGGCTCGCCCCACCGGTCCGGCAGCTCGAGCACAGTGACGGCGGATCGCCCGTCGCGCGGGGGCAGGCGGTCCGGCGGCAGGATGCCGCCGTCGACCACGAACAGGGCGTGGGCGTCGGCAGGCAGGAGCGGTGCGAGCTCAGCGAGGTCGGTCGACACCATCCGGCGCGGGCCGACGGCATCGCAGCGATGGTGTGAGTGCGCGTGGGGCAGCCACTTCACCCAGTCCCACTCGGCCAGCGCGTCCTCGGAGGCGAGCACCGCGATCGCGAGGTGCCGGGGCGACTGGAACGCCGCTGCCGAGCAGATCATCGCCCGCGCCAGCGCACGCGCCTCTTCCGCGGCTCCGCAGATCGCGATCCGGTCGGAGGACCGCAGGTCAACGGTGGCCGGCAGGTGCGGCTGGACCCGGTGTACGGCGAGCAGCCGGTGCAGCGCGGCGGCCGCTGCCGGATCGACCCTGTCGGTCGACGTCGAGTCGGGAGCCACCAGGCCGAGCGAGAGCGGCTGGCTGCGCACGCCGTACCGCACCTGCAGGAACTCGCTGTCGGTGACGGAGTGCTCCCACACCCGGGACCGTTCCTCGGCCAGGGACGGGAGGTCTGCCGGGTCGGGGTGCCGCCACACCAGGGCGGCCCGCTGCTGAGCGGCTGCCTCACGCGCGAGCGCGCGGACCGTGCCGAGGTAGCGGAGGTACGCCGTCCGCGCCCCGTTCACTCTCCGCAGCCGCCTCGTGCGGTGTCGGTCGAGCTGGACGAGGACGAAGCCGACGGTGGAGACGAGGAACATCCCGGCCGCCAGGAGGCTGCGCTCCTGCCCCTGCGACGTCGGGCTCCCCATCGTCGCCATCACGGCCACCGAGCCCAGGCTGCCGAGCATCGGGATGGCGCTGGTCAGGACGCCGCCGGAGCTCTCGTCGTCCTCGATCTCCGGGGGAGGCTGCAGCACGATCTCGCCGCTCGGCGGCTCGGGCGCCGCGGGGCCGCGCCCGGTGCTGGTCACCGCGCCTCCCGTAGAACTCGTGTCGGCTGACGATGCGCCGATGGTAGGTGCGTCGCGAGGCGTGGAACGGCGCGCGCCGACCGGCCTGTGGACAAGGACCTGGCGGGTTCTCCACCGGCGCAGGCAGACCGAGGTTTGACCGCCGGAGCCGTCGGGTAGGTCCGGTGGTCACAGGTCGATCGCCCGGACGGGGCGAAGACCAGAACCGGAAAGGAGACGACCCATGACCTCGACCAACGAGATGGGCCAGGGCCGGGCGACGCTCTCGCTCGCCGCGGGGAGGGTGGCCGACGCCCGACACGACTTCGACCACCTCAACCGCGAGCTGGTCCAGCACCTCGACGCCGCCCGGGCGACGTGGTCGGGCCAGGGCGGCACGGCGTTCACCACGCTGGGCCACGCCTGGGCCGAGAAGCAGAGCACGATCACGGGCGCGCTCGACGGGTTCGAGGCTGCGCTGCGCTCGACCGAGACCGACAACACCACGACCGACGAAGCGCAGTCGGCCGTGTTCGCCGGCAACCGCCGGCGCCTCGGCTGAGCCGGGCGGGAGACGGACATGGAGCTCGACGGACTCAGGGTCAACCACCAGGGTCTCGACCGGGTGGCGGATGACCTGATGAGCGTCGTCAACAGGATCGACGCCCGGATGAGCCGCCTCGACGAGGAGCTGGTCCCGCTGCGCTCGCACTGGGTCGGGGAGGCCCAGCAGGCCTACACCGTCGCGAAGGCGAGGTGGGACGGTGCCATCAACGAGATGCGTGACCTGCTCCGCGTCACGTCGCAGCAGGTCACGCAGGCGAACGCCGAGTATCGCGCCGCCGATGCGCGCGGCGCGCGTTCGTTCGGTGGCTGAGCGTTCGCGCGTGGACGCTCCGCCACGCGGTTCCCCGGGCGTCTCGACCGGCGGCTCCGGGGTCGTGCGGGTCACGGTCACCTCGGCGACGCGCAGGGTCGACCTCGTCCTGCCGGGCGCGGTCCCCGTCGCCGAGCTGGTGCCCGAGCTCGCCCGCAGCGTCGGGCTGCTCGACGCCGGCACGGCGCACGCCGGCTACCGCCTGATCACCCACGCCGGCCGCGCGCTCGTCGGCGACGCCGGTCTGACGGTCCAAGGCGTCGAGGACGGTGACGTGATCACCGTGGCGGCCGGCATGGGCGACCTCCCAACGCCCGCCTTCGACGACGCGGTCGAGGCGATGATCGACATAGTGGAGCGCGACCTCCGGCCGTGGGACGCCGAGGCCGGCCGCCGTACCGCGCTCGGGGCGGCCGCCCTGTTGCTGCTCGTGGGCTCCGTCGGCCTCGTGCTCCAGCACGGCTCGGACCTCGCGGCACGCGGCTCGGTCGTGGTCGCCGTCATCCTGGTGGTCGGTGCCGTCGCCCTCTCGCGGATCCACGGTGAGACCTACGCCGCTGTCGTGGTCGCTTGGTTGGGCTGTGTGTACGCCGCGGTGTCCGGCCTGTCGTTCGCCTGGGGCTCGCCCCTCTTCGGTACGCCGGTCGCGGCGGCCGGCGGGGCCGCCCTGGCCGCTGGGCTCGCGGCCGCCCTGGGTCTGGCGGAGGGGCACGTCCTCCTGCTGCCGCCGGTCGTGGCCGGCACCGTCTTCCTTGCGACCGGCCTGGTGACGCAGGCGTGGTCCACCGACGCGGCGGTCGTCCTCACGGCCGCGCTCTCGCTCGCGGTCGTCGCCGGGAGCGTCTTGCCGTGGCTCGCGCTGGGCGCCACCGGTGCGACGGGCGGCCGGCTCGTCACGGTCACCGGACTGATCGGCGACCCCGACGACGAGATCGATCTCCGTCGCCTCGCGGCCGACGCGAGGTTCGGGCACGAGATCCTGGTCGCGCTGTCCGCGACGGTCGGGATGCTCCTGGTGCTCGCGACACCGTCGGCGGTCTCGTTGGGTCCGGCCGGCACGCTGGTCGCCGTGCTCGGCTGCCTGGTCGTGATGCTGCGCACCCGTCAGTACTACAGCCGGGCGGAGGTCCTGGTCGGCCTCGCCTCCGGTGTCCTCGGCTCGACGTCCCCCGCGTCGTCGGTGCTGTGGCTCCATCCCTCCTGGCGGCCGGGCGCGTCTGTCGCGCTCGCCGTGGCCGGCGTGGTGCTCGCGGCTCTGACCCGGCCGCACGGCACGTCCGTCTGGCGCGGTCGCCTCGGCGACGCCGCCGAGACCGTCGCGCTCCTCGCGCTGCCACCGGCCCTCGTCGTCGCGTCGGGCGTCCTCGGCTCGATCGCGGGCTGAGCCGCCACACCGTGGGCACGCAACGCGACCTCGTGGAGGCGGAGGCCTTCAACCGCCGACGGTTGGTGACGGCGTTCGTGTCGGGGGCGCCGGGCGGCCGTGAGGTCGAGCCCGCTCGGCCGGGCCGCACGGTCGTCGCCGGCCTCGCGCTCGCCGTCCTGCTGATGGCGGGGGCGGCCGTCAGCGGCGTTCTCGCGGGCCGGACCCCGGCCGACGGCGACGCTCCGGGCGGGTCCTCGCCCGCCGCGCGTCCGACCTCCCAGCCCGCGCCGTCCTCGCCTACGCCGGAGCATGGGATCCGGCTGCCGACCGGCCTCAGCCGGCACCGGGCGGTCGTGCGACGACGTTCACGCGAAGACGATGGTGTGGTTCTCGTGTCGGATGACGCGGTCCTCGCTGTGCCAGGCCACGGCCCTGGAGAGCACGGCCCGCTCGACGTCGGCACCCCGGCGCTGGAGGTCGGCGGCGCTGTCGGCGTGGCTGACGCGGATCACGTCCTGCTCGATGATCGGGCCCTCGTCGAGGTCCTCGGTCACGTAGTGCGCGGTGGCGCCGATCAGCTTCACCCCGCGGTCCTTGGCCTTCGCGTAGGGGCCTGACCCGATGAACGCCGGCAGGAAGGAGTGGTGGATGTTGATGATCGGGACGCCGAGCTCCGCGATCAGGTCACCGGAGAGGATCTGCATGTAGCGCGCCAGCACCACGAAGTCGACGTTCCCCTTGAGCAGCCGCAGGATCTCCGCCTCGGCCGCGGACTTGTCGGGTCCCGCCGAGGGAACGAAGAAGTAGGGGATCCCGAACCCGCGGACCTCCTCGGCCATGTCCGGATGGTTCGAGATGACCATCGCCACGTCGATGTGCAGCTCGCCGCGCCGATGCCGCCACAGCAGGTCCACCAGGCAGTGGTCGGACTTCGAGGCCAGGATCCCCACGCGCTTGGGCACCGACAGGTCGCGCAGGGTGACCGTCAGCTCGAAGCCGCCGGCGAGTGCGGCGTCGAGATCCGCCTGGAGGCGGGGGAGGGCCTCACGGACGCCGTCGAGCGTGAACACGGTCCGCTGGAAGAACGCGCCACCGCTGGGGTCGTCGGAGTACTGGTCGAGGGAGACGATGTTGGCCCGGTGGGCGCTCAGCACCGCACTCACCGTCGCCACGATGCCGGTGCGGTCCCTTCCCTGCACGATCAGGGAGGCCAGGCCGCCGGCGTCCGTCAGTTGGCTCATCGTGTGATCTCCCGCCCACGAGCACTCGATCGAACGAGGTACTCGTCTCCGCCCGAGTCCCTGCGGGGCAAAGTCTCACAGAACGGGGTCAGGGGTACGGCGGGAGGGTTCCCGGCCTGCGTGTCGTCTGGGCCCGCGTCGGGGCAGGTCCCCGCACCGCGTCCACGTGGTGAGTCAGCCGAAGTCCATCCCGTCCAGTGCCGATGATGGCTTCTGGTCGGGCAGACGCAGCATGCGGAAGGAGATGCCGAGTCCGAGCAGGCCGGCGAGGAGCGGCACCAGCAGGGCGATCTGCAGGGAGAGGTTGCGGGCGTCGTTGTTGATCGCCAGGACCTCTGCCTCCACTGCCGGAGGCTCGCCCGTGATCTGCTGGTCCAGCTGGGTGTTGCTCATGACCTCGGCGTCATCCTCGAGGGCGGCGGCGATCTGCTGCTGCTGGGCGGCCGGGATGACGTGGCTGTTCTGGGTCATGTGGGTGAAGCTGACCGACAGCGCGGCGAGCATCAGGCCCCCCGCCATGGCGAGGCCGAAGGAGAGCCCGAACGACCCGGCGGCCGAGTTCACGCCCGCGGCCTCGCTGACGCGCTCCTCCTCCACGGGTGCGAGGGTGTAGTTGTTGAGCTGCGACACCAACAACCCCAACCCGCAGCCGGCGATGGCGAGCGGGAGCACGAAGTACCACCCGCTGCTGGCCCGGGGAACCAGCGGGATGATGATCCCGATGCCGATGCTCACCAGCACGAAGCCGGCTCGGATGATCGAGGCGGGACGTCGGTCGCCGGCCCTCTTGCCGACCACCAGCGCCGTGGCGAACATGGTCAGCGACAAGGGTGCCAGTGACAGTCCTGCCTCGAGCGCGTTGTACTCGAGGGTCATCTGGAAGAACAGCGGCAGAGCGATCATGGCCCCGCCCAAGGCGACCTGCTGCATCATCTGACCCGAGACCCCGGCGGTGAAGTTCGGATGCCGGAACAGGTCCGGGTCGAGCAGGGTGACCCGCCCGTCGCGCTTGCGCTTGAGCAGCCACCGGGCCAGGAGCACCAGCGCCACGACCCCGAGGGCCAGGAGCAGGCCGACGAGCTCACCGCCCTCCTGCCACACCAGGATCCCGAGGACCACGCCGCCCATGCCGATGACCGACAGGACCGCACCCACCACGTCGACGTGGCGTGAGCCCGTGTACGGGACGTCGCGGACCAGCCTGATCTGGCTCAGGACGATCGCGATGATGAGGACCTCCAACGCGAACCCGACCCGCCACGACAGGTACGTCGTGACGAACCCGCCGAGCAGGGGACCGATCGCGGCCGCGACGGCGGCTGCCGCCCCGACCATCGCGTAGGCCTGCTTCTGCGCGGCACCAGCGAAGTTGCCATGGATCAGCGACTGCATGGCGGGCAGCAGCAGTGAGGCGCCGAGCCCACCGATGATCGCCCAGAAGATGACGATCGCCGTCAGGCTCTGGGCGAGTGTCATCGCCAACGCGCCGGCGGCGTAGGCCAGCAGCCCCAGGACGTAGGCACGCTTCCGGCCGATCAGGTCGCCGACCTTGCTGTTGATCAGGATGAAGGCCGCCGAGACGAGGGCTTCCAGCGCGATGGCCGACTGCACGCCACTGGCTGTGGTGTCCAGGTCCGTGATGACCGCGGAGATCGACACGTTCATCAACGACGTGTCGACGACGAGAACGAACATCGCCGCTGCCAGCAGGACCATCAGTCGTCGGCTCCCGGAGCCCGGGGCTTCGATGTCTTCGTCCGGGCCGGTGCTCATGTCCTGCTCACATTCTCTCGGCGATGAGTCGCAGTGCCGTGCATGCCCGGTGTTCTTCCCGCTGGTGCCGGAATCCAGATGGCCGCGGGTTGCCGGTGGTCACCTGGAACGGGCGACCGGTCGCGCTGACCGCGGTCATCAGGCGAGTGTGCCGTCGACAGGGAGGCTCAGGCAATCAGGGCATCGTGCAGTCGGTCCAGCATCGCCTGCTCGCCGTCGCTGACCTGCTTCGCGCCGAAGCCCATGAACCCGCCGTCCTTGGCGGCGTCGGCGGCGGCCTGCGCGGTCGCGACCAACCACCGCGCGAAGGCTGCCGTCTCCTCCGGAGTTGCGTGAGCGGCGACGATCGCCTGCGCGGCGACCAGCTCAGCGAGGACCTGCTCGCCAGGTGCCTCGCCGCGCGCGGGCTTGTAGCCCTTGAGCGGGTTGTGCCGCTGCTGGGTGAGGGCCTGGAGCTCCAGGGCGACCTCGGCCAGCAGCTGCTCGCGGCTAGGTGGGTTGGTGGCCGACCTGATCGTCGCCATGGTCTCCTTGGCGGCCTCGATGGGACCGCCCGGGTCGGCCAGTGAGATCGCGAGGCCGGCCACGAACGGTGCCCGCACGATGCGGGTCCACTCGTCGTCCGGGAAGTCGCTCTTCGTGGTCACGAACGTCTCTCCTCCAGCAGGGTGTCGGATGCGCGTCGCCGCGGTCCGGGGTCGCCAGTGTTCACCGTCCCACGCGGCCTTGTCACGTCACGTGCTCACTGGGTGATCGTGAAGTCGCCGCCGGTGACGATGGCGGTGGGGCTGTCGCCGTGAACGGTGAGGACGGCCTTCCAGTCGCCGGTGAACGGGAAGCGGAAGCGCGCTACCCATACACCGTTGCGCTTGATCATCGGTACCGGGATGCCTCCGACGTTCCGTGCTGGGTTGCTGACCTTGAGCTCGACGGCGGTTGCCCGGAGCGGCCCTCCCGCGGGGTCGGTGAGCAGCAGGTGGAGCTGGCTGCCGCTGGTGGTGGCCGGGATGATGCCCATACCGGCGGTGCCTTGGTGGCCCAACGACATCACGGCGAGCCCGTTCGCGGCGGTGGGGTCGACGCTCGCGGTGGCGACGCCGGCGGTGGCTGCCGCGATCTGGGGTGGCGGACTGGTCATGCTCAAGAAGGCCGTGACCGTGAGTACGGCGACGGTCAGGCCGGCCTCCAAGCGCACCGACCCGCGGGGTAGCCGGTCGCGGCGGATCCAGGCTCGGGAGAAGGCGGCTGCGGCCAGGGTCGCCGCGACCAACCCGACCTTGACGAAGAGCAGCACGCCGTACCGGGTCAGGAACAGCTGGTCGACGGAGTGGACGTTGCGAAGCGAGTTCAGGATGCCGGTCGCCACCAGGATGATCACCGACGTCATCGCCAGGATGGAGAACTGTCGCACCGCTCGCCGCTCTACCGTCCGTCCGAGCACCACCAGGACGACCAGCCCGCCCACCCAGATCCCCGCCGTCAGCACGTGCAGGCTGACGATCCCGAGGTCGAGCGGGCTCCCGGACGCATCGCCGTGTCCGGCGGCCGCGATCGCGGCCGCGGCCACGACGACGAGGATGGCGGCCAGCCACCGGATCGTCCGATCGCGGAGGGCGTAGAGGCGCCAGATCAGCGCCGTGAGCAACAGCAGCATCGCGAGCCGCCAGGCCATGGCGATGCCCCAGGGAGTCCGCAGGGTGGTGGCCAACAGATGCGGCTCGAGCAGCCTGCTCATCGGTACCCCGGCCGTGTAGGGCCCCTGGACCAGGATCCCGACCAGAGTGGCGACGAGGCCGACGGACAGTGCCCACCGGGTCAGACGCTGCAGCCCGGGGTGGGTCGCCTTGTCGGGAGCACACCAGATCAGGAACGCGACGACACCGGCGACCACGGCGAACGCGAGGTATCCGACCAGGCGGATCCCCACCACCTGCCACGGTGCGGTCTGCGAAGGCGTCTGGGCCGCCGAGATCGCGTCCGGGACGACCCGCGCGGCGGCACCGACGCCGAAGGAGAACGCGCCGTCCACCGGGTGGCCGTCCGCGGAGATGACCCGCCAGGTGACCACGTAGGGCCCGGTGCGCAGGTGCTTGGGCATCGGCCAGGTGACCGTGTGGCCGTCGACGGTCGGGTCCGGAGTGGACATGACGGCGCCGTGGCTGTTCAGCAGACTGATCCCGTCGTCCAAGAGGTTGACGGACTCGCTGAAGGTGAACGTGATCTGTGCCGGTGCGGTCGCGAGTCGTTGCCCGTTGGCGGGAGTGGTCTGGACGAGCTCGGCGTGCGCCGACCCCGGGGCAGCGAGCAGCAACACGCACACAACGGCCAAGAGGGCGGACACGATCGCGCGCCGCAGCAGAGTGATCCAGGTGGTCATCATCGACTCCCGACGGGAGCAGGGATGCCGAACGAGGTGTGCGGCATCCCTGCCCTGCGTCAGACCCTGCTGTCCTCGAGCTGCCGGCTACCGGCATCCGCGTCGGCCGGCGTCGGCCGTCCTCGTCGCCAGACCAGCAGTGCCGTCAGGAGTGAGACCACCAGGGCGGCGCCGGCCAACAGCAGGGGCCAGGCAGAGTCCGAGCCGCTGTCGCCCGCGGTCGTCGTAGGCGTGGCCTGGACACCCTGGTCGGTGCTGGCCTTGGTGGTGGTGGTGGTGGCGGCCGATCCGGTCGCCGACTCTGTTGCCGCAGGGGTCAGGGTGAGGGTAGGTGCCGGGTGCTCGGGCTCCACGGACTTGTCGGCGGACACCTCGTTCCAGTTCACCGTGGTGCCGTCGGAGTACGTCTGGACCGCGTTGAAGACCAGCTTTCCCGAGGCCGGCAGGGTGCCCAGGCTGAGGTCGAAGTCCTGGAACTGGCCCGGCAGGATGCCGCCGCCGGTGGACCGCCAGGTGACCTGGGCGACCACGCTGTTGAGCTTCTCGCCATCCACCTCTATCGGCTTGGCGAGCGTGCGGGTCTTGGTCGTGACGGTCCAACCTGGAGTGGCAGTCGTCTGCACCTCGCCGATGGGCCGGTTCTTCGGCAGCAGCACCTTCAGAGACGTGCTGCGGGCGGTGTCGGACTCGTTGGGTACGTGGAACGCGATCACGGACTCGCCCCCGCCGGGGACGCTGGCGGGTTGTACCTCGACGTGCGCCTGCGCGACCCCGCTCAGGGCGAAGCTCGTGACGATCCCGGCGCCGAGGACGACCCCGAGACGGCGGGTGGTGCTGCGTGGACTGCGTGCAGAAATAGTGCTGGAGAACATGATGGAACTCGATTCGTAGAGTCTGAGTGAGCGGGCGAAGCGTGCTGGAGGTTCGCCGCCGGCCACACCGGACCTACGACGTCGCGGTCAGGCGGACGCGGCAACCAGCGGTGGCTCAGGCGGCGCACACCTGCGGGGGACCGCGCTGCGAGAGCGCGCGACACCCGTCCCACACCGACCGCAGAACCGGGCGTCGGTCAACCCGGGCGAGCAGGGCCAGCGGTCGGATTCCCACGACGACGGCTGCCGTCACCACGCAGGCCTGGCAGATCGCCGACCACGTCCTGGCCACGGCGAGCCCGGTCACTCCGACCAGGGTCCACGCTGCACGCTCCCCGGCAGCGAGCCACAAGGCCACGACGAGGGCCGCGCCGACGTGCGTGACGAGCATGTTCAGGTGCGCGCCGTTCACGCACAACATCCAGAGGTTCGACGAGGGCGAGGAGACTCCGGGCACCGTGTCGGCCATCCCGTGTCCAGCCCCGCTCTGCATCATCGGGGAGCTGGCGCTCGCCACCACCTCGAGGGCGACGTGCAGCAATCCCTGGCCGACGAGCATCAGCACCACGACCCGCCACGCGGAGGCGGGTTTCTGAACGAACGGCGCGACTGCCACCGTGATGACGACGAGCATCGGACCCATGAGCGCACCCGGTGGCGCAACGCCGCCTGCAGCCACGTGACCCGAGTAGCCGGCACACAGCATCACCGAGGCAAGCGTCAGCGCACGCGCCCAGCGCAGCGCGACTTGACCTGCCATCGACCGCTCACCCCCGTGAACGCACACAACGTCGTCCGAGCGCCCAGGCTCCGCCGACAACCTTGGGAAAGCCTTGTGAGTCCGCGCTCGTGCGCGAGGACAGCTACGGAGGTCGCGACTCGGGTGTCACCCAGGTGGCGGCTCGTCGAGGCTCGAACCCGGGCAGGTGCGCGACCTCACCGCGCCTGGTCGGCCAGGCTCAGGTCGACCAGCCACTCCACGGGCGCACGGTCGTCGGTGAAGACCTGGCCTCCGGTCAGCGCCGGCGCCACCCGAGCGGCGGCGGCGGAGACCACCGGCGCGAGGTCGGTCGGCGCCTGGGCCGCGGCTGCCCGGAGCCGCCCGGCGAGGTCGCCGGCGGTGGAGCCGACGAGCATGGTGTTGATCTGCTGGGACGGGTCCCGCCAGACCGCGTCGTACCCGAAGGCCGCGCGCATCGTCGCGCTCAGCACCTTCTCCAGGGACGTGGAGCCCGGGGGTTGGGCGACGTTGACGATGACGAGGCCACCTGGCTCGAGCCGGTCCTTCACGAGTGCGAAGAACTCCTGCGTGGTGAGGTAGAAGGGGATGTACGGCTGCCGGTACGCGTCGACCATGATGACGTCGAACCGACGCGACGTTCCGTAGAGCCACGGGCGCGCGTCCGCGGTGTGGGTGTGGAGGTTCGGCCCGTGCAGGTCGAAGAGAGCGCGGCCCACCTTCGTCAGCTCTCCGTCGAGCTCCACCGCGTCGATCCGGGTCTGCGGGAAGTAGTGGCCGAGCTGCCGGGCCGAGGTACCGGCCGCATCACCGAGGATCGCCACGGAGCGAGGCGGTGAGTGCCCACCCGCCAACGACAGCGCAAGCATCTCGTCCCAGTAGTTGCCGGTGAGCCAGCGGCCAGGGCGATACACCGAGTGCACCGCATACCCTTCGTCCAGCTCGAGGGTGCGCTCGCCGTCGGGCGCCTGGAGGACCCGTGCGTACTGGTAGTCCGTCTCCGCCTCCCAGATCATCCGGTCACCGCCGGTGTCGGTGGACTTGATCGTGCCGGTCGGCAGGGCCACCAGCGCCAGGATCGCCGCCGGTACGACGGCAGCCCGGGTCCGACCGTGCGCCAGCTGCGGCACGGCGGCCAGGGCCATCGCACCGGCGAAGATCAGGAACGTGCGTCGCGTCCCGACGAACGGGATGAGCAGCAGCGCCGCCAGGAACGTGCCGACCAGCGAGCCCACCGTCGAGATCGCGTACAGCCGTCCGGCCGTCCGGCCGGTGGCGTCGACCGTGTCCACGGCCAGGCGCAGGGCGTACGGCGACACCATCCCCAGCAGCAGCAGCGGGATCGCGATGAGCACGCCCACCCCGACGAGCGACCCGATGAAGATCGCCGCACTGAGCTGGTCGACCGCCGTGGCGGCCATCCGCAGGAAGGGACCGCTCACGAAGGGCACGATCGCCAGCAGTACCGAGGCCGTCAGCACGATCCGGGCCAGGCCCGCAGGTCGAGGATCCCGGTCGGCCAGCCGACCGCCGACGGCATAGCCCACCGACAGCGACAACAGCACGATTGCGATCGTGTTCGCCCAGACGATCGTGCTCGCCCCGAACCAGGGCGCCATCAGCCTCGCCGCCGCGATCTCCGCCCCCAGTGCTCCCGCGCCGACCGTGAACACGAGCAGCTCGAGCGAGCGCGATCGGATGCCCATGCTCGCAACCTACGCGGCTCGGTCGTCGGCGCTCGCGGTAGGCGTCGCCGCTATGGTCCGGGAGTGGCTCTTGCGCTGATGACGGGTGCCGCCCGCGACAACAGCATCGCCGCGGGGATCGCCTCGCGCCTGACCGCCGACGGGTGGGAGGTCGCGACCAGCGACCTCGTGAACGTCGACTACCCCTGTGATCTTGCGAGCCCCACGGGTCCCCTGGAGCTGATCGACACCGTCGTCCGCGACCGCGGCGCGATCACCGCGCTGGTCCTCAGCCACGCTCACGACGAACCGACGGGGATCGCGGACACGACGTCGGAGAGCTTCGATCTGCACGTCGCGGTGAACGCACGGGCCAGCCTCCTGCTGATCGCCGCCTTCGCGCGCCAGATCCCTTCCGCCGGTGGCGCCATCGTCGCGCTCACCAGCGATCACACCACCGGAAACCTGCCGTACGGCGCATCGAAAGGAGCCCTGGACCGCATCGTGATCTCCGCGGCCCGCGAGCTCGGCCCCCGCGGCATCTCGGCCAATGCCCTCAACCCGGGCCCGATCGACACCGGATGGATGGACGATCGGACGCGAGAGACACTGACCGTGGACCACCCACTCGGCCGCCTGGGCACACCCGCGGACATCGCCGGCGTTGTCTCCTTCCTGGTGTCCGAGCAAGGGCGATGGATCTCCGGGCAGCTCCTCCACGCCGATGGAGGATTCTCCGCGCGGTTCTGACCCTGCGGGACGACGCCGGCTGTGCCACGCGCGAGCGGTACGACGAACCGAGCTGTCCGGGCAATCAGAACCGCCGGGCGACGCGTCCTCCCAGGTCAGAGAGCCGGTAAGCCCTACATTGCTGCCATGGCCGACATCATCCTGGGCCTCCTCGCGATCATCGCCGGGAGCGCCATGCTCGTCGCAGGGCAGCTGGTCCTGCGTCTCGTGATCCCCATCTGGGGCTTCTTCGCCGGGTTCGCCTTCGGCGCCGGCATCGTCGCCGAGTTCTCCGACGAGCACTTCCTCGGCACCGTGCTCGGGTGGGTGCTGGGCCTGGTCTTCGCACTGATCTTCGCGGTCCTCGCCTACCTCTACTACTACGTCGCCATCGTCCTCGCCATGGGCGCGGCGGGCTTCGCGATCGGCTCGGGCATCGTCGTCGCCCTCGGCATCTCCTGGAACTGGGTCGCCGTGCTGGTGGGTCTGGCCGTCGGTCTCGCCGTCGGCCTCGTGTCGGTGTTCGCGAACGTGCCGATGATCATGCTCGTCTTCATCGGCTCCATCGCTGGTGCGGTCGGCGTGACCGGCGGCCTCATGCTGCTGGTGGGCTCACTGAACTCCGCCGACTTCAGCAGAGGCGACTTCACCGACACCGTCTCGAACAGCTTCGGCTGGTCCCTGCTCGTCCTGGTGCTCGCCATCGGCGGCATCGTCGTCCAGGCCAGGCAGCGGGCCGTCATGCGCCAGAGCATCCGCGAGGTCTGGTACGTCGAGAACCCCTGACTCGACCGTCGTCCCCGGGCGCGCCACTCCGCCACATCATCGGGACGTGGGGATGAGCGCATGACAGCTGGACCTGCGGCACCATGCCTGGGTGCCGTCGCACGCGTCGGTAGCCTTCCGGCCGAGCCACTCGACCGACAGAACGCGAGGAGCCCGCGATGACCGCACCCGGCGACGACACCCCCGACCCGGCGGCCACTCCGGGAGCCGCCCGCAAGCGTCGGGCCGTCGTCCTCGTCGCCATCGCCGCTGTGCTCGTCGGCCTCGGCCTCGTCCTCGTGGGCGTGAAGAACCGGGCCGAGACCAACCCGCTCGACGCTGACGCGCCCGGCCTGGCCCACGTCACGTTCCACACCAGGGGGTGCAGCTACGAGCCGGATCGCGGCGGCCTGGTGGTCCACTTCGCCGTCAGCACCCGCGACGCCGGACGGTTCACCGTTGACGTCTCAGCCGTCACCGACGAGGGCGCCGACAACCTCGACATCTCCACGAAGCACGTCGTCCGCTTCACCGTCCCGTTCTACGGCGGCACGGCCCGGAAGGAGTTCGACGTGGTCGTCCCCCTGACCGAGGCCGACTACCAGCAGGGGTACCGGGAGTGCCGATACACCACCGTCAACGGAGCGTGAATGACGCGCAGCCTCAGTGCGCAGGATCTGAGGACGAGGTGCCCCGGCTCAGGCCTGAGTCGCCCATCGGGTGAACGTGGTCACGCCGTCGGACGAGCCGTCGACCCGTATGTCGGCGGCTTCGCGTCTGCCGAATGCGTGGAGGACGAGGTCGAGACGTGAGCCGGCCAAGGTGACGGCGTTCGGCCCGCTTCGTACCGGCATGACCATCCCTCCGTCGGGTGCGAGACCGACGCCCACCGGGGCCTTGCGGTAGGCCCGTTTGAGGATCAGTCTCGCGCGACGCCAGATCTCGTCGAGCTCGGACGGGGGAAGGTGGCGAGGTGACACCGGACCGGATCCGCGGCGAAGGTCTTCGTGGTGGACGACGTACTCCAGGAGGTTCAGGGCCTCGTCGAACCGACCCATCAGCGAGTGCCGCGAAGGTCCTGCCTCGAACCTGTCGACGAGCGCGGCGTACCCGTCAGGGGTCCTCGCGTCGTCGACCAGTCGTCGCATGAAGCGCTCCTCGCCGGGCGTCCTCGCGGTCGACTTGGTCCCAGACGTTGTGGAGCATCGAGTGCTCGCGCTGAACCAGGTGCGCGCACAGGTGTCGCACCGACCAGCCCGCACACAGGGTCGGCGCGTCGGGATCGGCGGCGCGGAAGTCGAAGGCGAAGGAGTGGCGCTCTGCATCGACCCAGGTCATGTCGCGCCGCTCCTGGTGATCCGTTGAGGGTGGCGGGGATCACCACATCGTACGGTTCTCAACTCGGACCCCAGCAGGTCCGACGGCTCCGTTCCACGGTGCGGAACGGAGCCGTCTGCGCGTCAGCCGACGGTGACGGTGAAGCTCTCCTGATCCGTCTGGCCTGCCGAGTCGGTCACCTTCAGGGTGAACCGGTAGGTGCCGGGAACGGTCGGCGTGCCGATGATGTTGCCTGCGGTCCGGCCCTGGGAGGCGGGCGGGGTCATTCCGGTGGGCACCGCTCCGGCCACGACCGCCCACTTGACCGGCGTGCCGATCGGATCGCCGGCGGTGGTGTTGCAGCCGGTAGTGGTGAACCAGACGACGCCGCTCTGGTTGACCGCGAGCGTGGAGGGACCAGTCGGGGGCGTGATCACGCAGGTTCCGCTGGGCGCTGCCGGCGGAGTGATGGGCGTGACCGCGGGAGTGCAGCCGCTGAGCGTGACGGTGAGCAGCGACGACTTGTAGTCCTGGAGCACGACCCGGCAGTCCGGTGCGGTGAAGCCGGTGGCGCTGATCTTGAACCGCCCGTCGAGCCCCGCGCGGGCGCCGGCCGCCGATGTCGTGGAGCTGGCGCTGATGAAGCCGGTCGCGGCGCCGGAGCCCTCGACCGTCAGCTGGCCGCCCTTGAGGGACGCGGTGCTGACGGTGAGAGAGCGGGCGCTGGTGCCGGCAGCCGTAGCGCCGTCCAGTGCGGCCTGCCCAGCGAGCAGGGTGAGGGCAGCTGCCGGGACGATGGCAGCACGGAGTAGGCGTGCGAGATTCATGACGTGTTCCTTCAGTTCAGGCCGACCGAGTAGGCACCAGAAGCGCGTCCGGCCTGAAGTCGGGGGGTAGGTGACGCGCGGGCAAGCCGAGTGTAGAAATCAGCCGCGGGCAGGGGGTAGTGAACATACGTCCTAGTACTGAACGGCAGCCCGCTCATCGGCATGCGACGCCCAGATGTGGGTACCGCCCCCGCTCGTCCGGCTTCCTTCAGGGGCGCGGGTTCAGGACGAAGTGGGCACCCAGGAAGGAACCCGGGTCCCGGACAGTCGACTCAGTCGACCCCGGGTGGCGCGAAGAACTCGAGGGCGATCCCGTCGGGATCGCGGAACGAGACACCGGAACCGTAGGCGGCGTCCTTGATCCCGTCATGGGTGATGCCCAGGTCGGTGAGGCGATCTGCCCACTGCTGCAACTCGTTGCGGCCACTGCAGGCGAAGGCCACGTGGTCGAGACCGGTGCGGCGTTCGTCGAAGGTCTCGCTGGTCGGCTGGGTGTGGGTGTGCAGGCCGAACAGATGCCCTCCCGACAGGGCATAGACCGTGTGGTGGAACGCGCCACCCTCTTCGTCTTCGTCGAGCACAGGGCCCGAACCGAACAACGCTGTGTACCACGTCGTACTGCGATCCAGGTCGGTGACGGTCACGGCGATGTGCGCCAGCGACGGGAAATCGGGCATGGCTTGATGCCTCCTCGGGATGACGGCGAATGCCTGCGGAGCAACCTACTCGGCGGGCGTTCACTGCAACAGGGAGTCGCGCGCTCGCGGGTGGTCGGCGTGAGCGCTCGGAACCGAGCAGGCGACCGGCAGGCGGTCGGCCAGACGGGAACGTGCGATGGGTGGCGGAGGATAGGGGATTCGAACCCCTGAGGGCTGTTAACCCAACCCGCTTTCCAAGCGAGCGCCATAGGCCACTAGGCGAATCCTCCGCGGAGGAGGCTACCGGGGAGTCGGCGGGGCCACGAAATCGCTCCGCACCCCTCGACTTCGTCCGGCGTACGACGGTCGCCTAGACTCCGGGGCAACCCCCCATGCGGCGGCATCTTGCTCAATCCCCCAGGGCCGGAAGGCAGCAAGGGCAGGCGAGCTCTGCTGGGTGCGTGGGGGGCCTCTTCGTCTCCGGCCGCGGATCTCGACAGGCCCGATCGACGAGAGGCTCGATCGACGGGGAGCTGGGTCTAGCATCCGGTCGTGTCGTTCCTCGACCTGGCGATCGTCTGCGCGGTCGCGCTGGCCGGTCCCCTCCTCGCCACCCCGAAGCGCTGGCACCTGCCGGTCATCCTCGGGGAGCTGTTGGCGGGCATCGTGCTCGGTGTCACGGGTTTCGGCGTGCTCGACGCGAGCGACCCGACGTTCACCTTCCTCGGCCAGGCAGGCTTCGTGCTGGTGATGTTCGTCGCCGGCACCCACGTGCCCGTCCGGGACCCCCGCCTGCGCCCGGCTCTGCGCACCGGTCTGGTGCGCGCCGCGCTCGTCGGTCTGGCCGCCTGCGTCCTGGGGTACGCCGTCGCGCGGCTCGTGGGCATCTCCCACGCTCCGTTGTACGCCGTGCTGATGGCGTCGTCCTCGGCGGCGCTGGTGCTGCCGATCGTCGACTCGCTGGCGCTCGGCGGGCGCCAGGTCGTGGAGCTCCTGCCTCAGGTCGCCGTCGCCGACGCGGCCTGCATCGTGCTGCTGCCGCTGGTGATCGACCCCGACCATGTCGCACGCGCCGGCGCTCGGGGCGGTCGTCGTGCTGCTGGCCGGCGGCGTCCTCTTCCTGGCGCTCCGTGCGGTCGAGCGCAGCGGCCTGCGCGGTCGGGTGCACGACGTGTCGGAGGAGCGGCAGTTCGCCGTCGAGCTGCGGGTCAGCCTCACGGCGCTGTTCGCGATGGCGGCCCTGGCCGTCGCGTTGCATGTCTCGCTGCTGCTGGCCGGCTTCGTCGCCGGGATCGCGGTGGCCGCGGTGGGCGAGCCGCGTCGCGTCGCCAAGCAGCTGTTCGCGGTCACCGAGGGGTTCTTCGGCCCGCTGTTCTTCGTCTGGCTCGGTGCCGGGCTGCAGCTGCACGAGCTGGTCGACCACCCGTCGATGGTCGTGCTGGGGTTGGGGCTCGGCGTGGGCGCGGCGCTCGCGCACCTGGTCGCCGTACCGCTGGGTCAGCCCGCGTCGTACGCCATGCTCGCGACCGCCCAGCTCGGCGTACCCGTCGCCGCAGCGACCATCGGTGCCCAGCTCGACGTGCTCCGGCCCGGAGAAGGCGCAGCGATCGTGCTCGGCGCGCTGGTCACCCTCGGGGTCACGGTGGCGGGCGGCTCCCTGGCCGCGCGTACGCCGCGACCACCCTGCCTCCGACCGGGCCGCCGACCCTCCGCCGCCCGCCGTCCAGGCGTGATCCGCCACCGCCTCGGCGCCGCCCTCACGATTGTCGGCGTGGCTGGTTAGGGTTCAGGAGTGGAGTCCCCCCTCGCGCTCTACCGGCGCTACCGTCCCGAGACCTTCGCCGAGGTCATCGGGCAGGACCACGTGACCGAGCCGCTGCGTGCGGCGCTCGCGGGCAACCGGGTCAACCACGCCTATCTCTTCTCCGGCCCGCGCGGCTGCGGCAAGACCACCTCGGCGCGCATCCTGGCCCGCTCGCTCAACTGCGAGCAGGCGCCGGTCGCCGACCCGTGCGGCGAGTGCGACTCCTGCCGCGACCTCGCCCGCCGCGGCCCGGGCTCGATCGACGTGATCGAGATCGACGCGGCCTCCCACGGCGGCGTCGACGACGCCCGCGACCTGCGCGAGAAGGCGTTCTTCGCGCCGGTCCGCAGCCGCTACAAGGTCTACATCATCGACGAGGCCCACATGGTCAGCACGCAGGGCTTCAACGCCCTGCTCAAGCTGGTCGAGGAGCCGCCGCCCCACCTGCGCTTCATCTTCGCCACGACCGAGCCGGAGAAGGTGCTGCCGACCATCCGGTCCCGCACCCACCACTACCCGTTCCGGCTGATCCCGCCGCGCCTGCTCTCGTCGTACCTCTCCGAGCTCTGCGAGAAGGAGTCCGTCACGATCGAGCCGGCCGCGCTGCCGCTGGTGGTCCGGGCCGGGGCGGGGTCCGCGCGCGACACTCTGTCCGTCCTCGACCAGCTGATGGGCGGCGCCGGGCCCGAGGGCATCACCTACACGCTGGCGGCCGGCCTGCTCGGCTACACGCCCGACACCCTGCTCGACGAGGTGGTCGACGCGTTCGCGGCCGGCGACGGCGCGGCGGTCTTCGGCGTCGTCGACAAGGTGATCGAGACCGGTCAGGACCCGCGTCGCTTCACCGAGGACCTCCTTCGCCGGCTCCGCGACCTGGTCATCGTCTCCGCGGTCCCCGACGCGCCCGCCACCGGGCTGATCGACATCGCCGAGGACGCCGCCGAGCGGCTGGTGGCGCAGGCCGCCCGGTTCGGCCCGGCCGAGCTCAGCCGCGCGGCCGACCTGGTCGCGACCGGCCTCACCGAGATGCGCGGCGCCACCGCCCCGCGCCTGCTGCTCGAGCTGATCTGCGCGCGGGTGCTGCTGCCGGGCGCCGACCACTCCACCGAGGGCGTCCAGGCCCGCCTCGACCGCCTCGAGCGCCGGATGACGATCGCCGGCGGCGACGCGCCGGCTCCCGCGCCCGTCGCCGTCCCGGCCGCCGCGCGCCGAGCGGCCGGCCCCCGCCTCGCCCCCCAGGCCCCGGCCGAGCCGGTCGTGGCGACCGCCCCGCCCCCGGAGCGGCCCCGAGTCGGCCCCGAGCCGGCCCCCGAGTCGGCCCATGAGCCGGCACCGCAGAGGCAGCCGCCCGAGGCCGCCCCGGAGCCGGAGGCGGCTCCCGACCAGCCGAGACTCGCCGCCGGGCACCCACCCCCGAACCCGCCGCGCCCACGTCCACCGGAGCCGTCACCGAGACCGCGGCCGGCTCGCCGCTGAGCCTGGTCGACGTACGCCGCCTCTGGCCCGACATCGTCGAGGCCACCAAGCAGCGCCGCCGGGTGACCTGGATCCACCTCACCCAGCACGCCCAGGTGGTGGGCGGTCGACGCCCAGGTGCTGACCCTCGGCTTCGGCAATGTCGGCGCCCGCGAGTCGTTCGACAACGGCGGCAGCGCCGAGATCGTCCGGCAGGCGGCGATCGACGTGGTCGGACACGACTGGCGGGTCGAGACCATCGTCGACCCCGGCGCCGAGCCCGCGGCAGCACCACCACCGGCCGCACCCGCCGCCGCGGCGCCCGCCCGTCGAGCGCGCCGGCGAGCGCGCCGCCCACGGTGACCGACGAGCCGCCGCCCGAGCCCGAGCCGCCCGCCGAGAGCCCCTCGACGACGGCCCGCCAGGCCATCGCGGCCACCCGCACGTCCGGGCGCGAGGAGACCGCGCCCGAGCCGCCGACCGACTCCGACGGCGGCGCCCGTCCCGACGACGACGACGCCGAGTCCTCCGGGCTCGACGGCGCCCAGCTCCTCCAACAGGCCCTCGGCGCCCAGGTCATCGAAGAGATCCCCCACCAGTGAGAGACGACAAGGTGAAGCCATGACCCAGAACCCCTTCGAGGCGCTCGGCGGCGGCGGTGAGCCCGGTGGCTTCGACCTGGAGGGTCTGCTCCAGCAGGCCCAGCAGATGCAGCAGCAGCTCGAGAGCGCCCAGGAGCGTCTCGCCGAGGCGCGGATCGACGGCACGGTCGGCGGCGGTGCCGTCACCGTCACCGTCAACGGCATCGGCGAGCTCCAGGCCGTGACCATCAAGGCCGGCGGCTTCGACGGATCCAGTGACGACGACCTGAGCGACCTCGGCGACCTGATCGTCGCCGCCTACCGCGACGCCAAGTCCCAGGCCGACGCCCTCGCGACCAACGCCATCGGCCCGCTCGCTGGCGGGGGCATGCCGGGCCTCGGCGGCCCCGGCCCCGACGCCGGTCCCGGCGCGCTCGGCTTCTCACAGGCAGACTGAGTTGTACGAAGGCATCGTCCAGGACCTCATCGACGAGCTCGGCCGCCTGCCCGGCGTAGGTCCCAAGGGCGCCCAGCGGATCGCGTTCCACCTGCTCCAGGCCGAGCCCGCCGACGTACGACGGCTGGCCGAGGTGCTGCTCGAGGTGAAGCTGCGCGTGAAGTTCTGCGCGATCTGCTTCAACGTCTCCGAGGAGGACCAGTGCCGCATCTGCCGTGACCCGCGCCGCGACCAGACCGTGCTCTGCGTGGTCGAGGAGTACAAGGACGTCGTCGCGATCGAGCGCACCAAGGAGTTCCGCGGCCGCTACCACGTGCTCGGCGGCGCGATCTCGCCGATCGACGGCATCGGCCCCGACCAGCTCCACATCGCCGAGCTGTTCAAGCGGCTGGCCGACGGTGCGATCACCGAGGTCATCCTCGCCACCGACCCCAACCTCGAGGGCGAGGCGACCGCCACCTACCTCACCCGTATGCTCAAACCTCTGGAACTACGCATCACCCGCCTGGCGAGCGGGCTCCCCGTCGGTGGCGACCTGGAGTACGCCGACGAGGTGACGCTCGGGCGGGCTTTCGCAGGGAGGAGGACGGCCGAATGACCGAACAGACCACGGCGGAGCAGATCCTGGCCGGGGGCGCAGGGCTCCCGCCGGCCGCACCTGGCGACGAGTTCGCGGCCCAGATCGCCGACCAGGTCGAGAGCTTCCTGATCGCGCTGCGCGCGGTCGCCGCCGAGGGCGACGCCGGACGGAGCATCTCGCTGCTCCTGCTCGAGATCAGCCAGATCCTCCTGGCCGGCGCCCGCCTCGGCGCCCAGGTCGACTTCACGCCCGAGGACGACTACCAGCCCGATGTCGGGCCCGACGCCGACCTCGACGGCCTGCGCCTGCGCCTGGCGGAGATGTTCGGCGACATCGACACCTACAGCTTCGTCTTCGACCCCTACGACCCCGAGCAGCTCGACAGCCAGCTCTCCGACGACCTCACCAGCATCGCCAGCGACCTCGAGAACGGCCTGCGCCACTTCCGCCTCGGCAACACCGCCGAGGCCCTGTGGTGGTGGCAGTTCTCCTACGTCTCCTCGTGGGGCAACCTGGCCGGCGCCATGCTCAACGCGCTGCTGTCCGTGGTCGCCCACGACCGGCTCGACGTGGAGTTCACCGGTGAGCTCGACCAGGTCGCCGCGGCGAATGAGATGTTGGAGAGTCCGCCCGAGGGCCCCCAGTAGAATCGTGGCCGTCTCCGCGCAGCGTCGCGCGCGAGCGTCGTACCGCTTCCCCGTGCTGTGAGGATCTGACCGTGGGCATTGTCGTGCAGAAGTACGGCGGCTCCTCCCTGGCCGACGCCGACGCGATCAAGCGCGTGGCCCACCGGATCGTCCAGGCCAAGAAGCAGGGCCACGACGTCGTGGTCGCGGTCTCGGCGATGGGCGACAGCACCGACGAGCTGCTCGACCTGGCCGGCGACGTCAGTCCGCTGCCGCCGGCCCGCGAGCTCGACATGCTGCTGACCGCGGGCGAGCGGATCTCGATGGCGCTGGTCGCGATGGCGATCTCCGACCTCGGCTTCACCGCGCGTTCCTTCACCGGGTCGCAGGCGGGCGTGATCACCGACTCGGCACACGGCCGGGCCAAGATCATCGACATCACGCCCGGGCGCATCACCCAGGCCCTCGACGACGGCCACATCGTGATCGTGGCCGGCTTCCAGGGTGTCAGCCAGGACACCAAGGAGATCACCACGCTCGGCCGCGGCGGCACCGACACCACCGCGGTCGCGCTCGCCGCCGCCCTCGGGGCCGAGGTGTGCGAGATCTACACCGACGTCGACGGGGTGTTCACCGCCGACCCGCGGCTGGTGCCGTCGGCTCGCGAGCTCGACCACGTCTCCACCGAGGAGATGCTGGAGATGGCTGCCTCCGGTGCGAAGATCCTCCACCTGCGGTGCGTCGAGTACGCCCGGCGCTACGACATCCCCGTCCACGTCCGGTCCTCCTTCTCCCAGAAGGAAGGCACCTGGATCCTGCCCGACCCCCCGGAGGGAGCAGACCCCATGGAGCAGGCGATCATCGCCGGCATCGCCCACGACCGCAGCGAGGCCAAGATCACCGTGGTCGGCGTCCCCGACAAGGTCGGTGAGGCGGCGCGGATCTTCGAGGCGCTCGCCGAGGCCGAGATCAACCTCGACATGGTCGTGCAGAACATCTCGGCCCAGGCCACCGGCCTGACCGACATCTCCTTCACGCTCCCGCGCGAGGACGGCCAGACCGCCATGGCGGCCCTGGCCAAGCTGCGCGGCCAGGTCGGCTACGACCACCTGATGTACGACGACGAGATCGGCAAGGTCTCCCTGATCGGCGCCGGCATGCGCTCCCACCCGGGCATCACCGCGAAGTTCTTCGCGGCCCTCGCCAACGCCGGCGTCAACATCGAGATGATCTCGACCTCCGAGATCCGGATCTCGGTGATCGTCGACGAGGCCGACGTCGTCGCGGCCGTCCAGGCCACCCACACGGCGTTCGACCTCGACAGCGCCGAGGTCGAGGCGGTCGTCTACGGCGGGACCGGGCGCTGATGGTCTCGACTCCGCTCGACCACCGGCCGATGAACGTCGGCGTCGTCGGTGCCACCGGGCAGGTGGGCGCCGCGATGCGCCAGATCCTGCTCGAGCGCGACTTCCCGATCGCCTCGATCCGCTTCTTCTCCTCCGCCCGCTCGGCCGGCACCGTGCTGCCCTTCGGCGACCTCGAGGTCCGCGTCGAGGACGCCGAGACCGCCGACCCGAGCGGGCTCGACCTCGCGCTCTTCTCCGCCGGCGCCACCGCCTCCCGGGCCCTCGCGCCGAGGTTCGCGGCGGCCGGAGCGATCGTCGTCGACAACTCCTCGGCCTGGCGGATGGACCCCGACGTCCCGCTGGTCGTCTCCGAGGTCAACCCCGACGCCATCGGTCGGGCCTGGTCGGGGGCGCGCAAGGGCATCATCGCCAACCCGAACTGCACCACCATGGCCGCGATGCCGGTGCTCAAGCCGCTCCACGACGAGGCCGGGCTGGTCCGGCTGATCGCCTCGACCTACCAGGCGGTCTCCGGCAGCGGGCTGGCCGGCGTCGAGGAGCTGGCCGACCAGCTGGCTGCCTCCGGTGACAAGGCGCGCGAGCTGGCCTACGACGGGTCGGCCGTCACCTTCCCCGAGCCCGTGAAGTACGCGCGCACGATCGCCCACAACGTGCTCCCGCTGGCCGGCTCGATCGTCGACGACGGGCTGTTCGAGACCGACGAGGAGCAGAAGCTCCGCAACGAGTCCCGCAAGATCCTCGGGCTGCCCGAGCTGCCCGTGTCCGGCACCTGCGTGCGGGTGCCGGTCTTCACCGGCCACAGCCTGTCGATCAACGCCGAGTTCGCGCGTCCGCTGACCGTGGCCCGCGCCCGGGAGGTGCTGGCGTCCGCGCCCGGGGTCGAGCTGTCGGAGATCCCGACGCCCCTGCAGGCGGCCGGGCCGCGACCCGTCGTACGTCGGTCGGCTGCGGCAGGACGCCGGCGTCCCCGACGACCGCGGGCTGGTGCTGTTCGTCAGCAACGACAACCTGCGCAAGGGCGCGGCGCTCAACGCCGTCCAGATCGCCGAGCTGGTCGCAGCGTCGCGGTAGGCCTCAGCGGACGCGCTCGCCGGGCTCGACGTACGTCGTCGTGAGCCACCGGGCCGCGGCGAAGGTCAGCATCGCGACGACCGGAACCACGACGACCATCCACCGGTCGGAGATCACCGGGAGCAGCGCGAGCAGGATCACCACGACCAGCAGACCGACGCCCAGGAAGCTCGTGCTGCCGGGCGAGTCGGCGCCCGCGAGCCTGAGGAGCAGCGACCCCAGGAGCACCGTGAGCACCGTCGCGGCGAGCAGGAGCAGGATCCCTGGCGTGCCGCACGACGACGTGCCACGCCACGCGGTGCAGGCGTGCAGCCCGGCCGACGTCAGCGAGACGAGCGCCAGGCCCGCGACGGCCCCGACGAGCAGCGCCACCAGGGCGGCGGGCAGGGACGCGGGGATGCGGGGCGTCCGCCTCCGCCGGCCGCGCCGGAGCGCGGCGCGCAGGCTGGGTAGCTCGAGCGAGGGAAGGTCGGGGTCGGTGTCGGAGTCCCGAGGTTCCTGGTCCGCCATGGGGGCAGTGTGCCACGGCCGGATGACCCCGGCCCCGGGCTGCCTGCGGGGTCAGTGAGGCGGGTGGTCGCCCTGGTCGGGGTGCAGTCTCCGGCTCAGCGCCGAGGCAGGAAGCACGTCGTCGCGGTGGTCGACCTGAAGCGTGGTGTGGTCGATGCCGAACCGCTCGCCGAGCACCTCCTCGATCGCCAGCCGGCGCTCGTGGCAGTCGACTCCGGTGTCGACCAGGACGTGGGCCGAGAGAGCCGGGAAGCCCGACGTGACCTCCCAGACGTGGAGCTCGTGGACGTCGGTGACCCCGTCCACCGCCCGGATCCCCGCCTCCACGGCACCCGGCTCGATCCCTCGCGGGGACGCCTCGAGGAAGATCCGGGCGCTGTCGCGCAACAGACGGTACGACGCGAGCGCCATCAGGGCTGCGACGACCAACGTCGCCACGGCGTCGGCTTGGGTCCAGCCGGTGAAGTAGATGACGAGGCCGGCCACGAGGGTGGCGACGAAGGCGACGAGGTCGGTGACGATGTGCCAGAAGGCGCCGGCGATGTTGAGGCTGCGTCGGTCGGCCTTGGCCAGCAGCGCGGCCGCCGAGAGGTTGACCAGGATCCCGACGGCGGCGACCAGGGCCACCGCCCCGCCGTCGACGTCGGGTGGATTGATGAGCCGGCGGACGGCCTCGACCGTGAACACCACGGCGAGCACGGCGAGCGTCAGGCCGTTGATCTGTGCCGAGAGGATCTCGGCGCGCTTGAGTCCGTAGGTGTAGGCGCCGGACGCGGGCCGGGCGGCGAGCCGCATCGCCACGAGTGCAAGACCGATCGCGGCCGCGTCGGTGAGCATGTGGCCGGCGTCGGCCAGCAGGGCCAGCGAGTCGACGAGGAGCCCGACGACCACCTCGGCCGCCATGAAGGCGACGATGAGGCCGAGCGCGCCCAGGAGCAGCCGGCGGTCACTGTGCGCGCCGATGGCGTGATCGTGCTCGCGCGCCACGCCCAGCCTCCTCGGTCGTCGTACGTCTTCCTCCATGATCCACCACAGGCCCCGCGGCCTCCACGAGCGCAGTGGCCGGGGTCGGGCGTTCTCGGGCCCTGCTCAGCCGCGCTCCTCCTGGCTGACCAGCCCGAGGAGGTTCCCCTCGCTGTCGCGGATGAAGGTCATCCACTCGTCGGTTCCGGCGGGTCCGAGGGTGTCGTCGTCGTGGGTGAAGATCACGTGGGGCTCCGTCTCGATCGCGATCCCCTTGGCGCGCAGTGCCGCGGCCGTTGCTCGGACCGACTCGACGCGGAGGTAGAGCACGGCGCTCGGGGCGCCGGTCTCGAGCAGCAGCCGGGTGCCCGCGAGGTCGAAGAAGAGCAACCCAGGCGGGTCGTACCGCCCGGCTGGAGGGCACCCGAGGAGGTCACTGTAGAAGGCCGCGGCCCGGTCGAGGTCCTCGGCGTGCTGGGCGACCTGGACGAGCTGCATGACCTGCCTCCTCCTTGCGACGGGCGACTCACCACCTACCCGGAAGGCTAGCCGCCCTGCAGGGTCGGGCCCCGTGCAATCGGGTGGTTCGGGACAGCCCGTGTCGGCATGATCGGTGGCGATCGCTGAGAGGAGTGCCATGTCCTTCGCGCCGCCACCGACGCCCTACCCGTCCGACCGCTCGACCACCGAGAGGGGTGAGATCGGCGGCCGGTTCCGCCCCGACGACGCGGCTCACGACCTCGTGTCCCCCTCGGGCTGGACCGACTACCTGGCCACCGGCGCCGGCACCGACGGCGACTTCGGCCTCTACCGCTGGCACATGGCCGGACCGCCCGGTGGACCCGGTCCCCACTTCCACCGGTCGCTGTCGGAGTCGTTCTACGTCCTGGCCGGCGAGATCCGGTTGTACGACGGCAGCGACTGGGTCCGCGGACGCCCGGGCGACTTCCTCTACATCCCGCCGGGTGGGATCCACGGCTTCAAGAACGAGTCCGGCGAGCCCGCGACGATGCTGATCCTCTTCGCCCCGGGTGCTCCGCGCGAGCGCTACTTCGAGGGGCTCGTGGAACGCGCCACCATGGACCCCAAGCCGAGCGCCGAGGAGATGGCGGAGTTCTTCCGCGTCCACGACACCTTCTGGGTCGAGTAGCTCCCGGAGCGCTCACACGTCGGCAGGCTCTGGTGCCGTCGCGCCAGTGTCCCAGCCGTGGGACGTGTGCTTGCGCAGCCCCGACCCCTCGATGTCGACGTTCGGCAGGATCCGGTCGAGCCAACGAGGCAGGTACCACGCGCGCTCGCCGAGCAGCGCCATCACGGCCGGGACGATCGTCATCCGGACCACGAAGGCGTCGACCAGGACGCCGAAGGCCAGCGCGAAGCCGATGCTCTTGATGGTCGGGTCGCCGCCCAGGATGAAGCTGCCGAACACCGAGGCCATGATCAGTGCCGCGGCGGTCACGACGCGGGCGCCGTGGCGGAAGCCGCCGATCACCGCTTCCGTCGGGCTGTCGCCGTGGATGTGGTCCTCCCGCATCCGGCTCACCAGGAAGACCTCGTAGTCCATGGCCAGCCCGAACAGCAGGCCGATGAGCAGGACCGGCAGGAAGCTGATGATCGGGCCGGTGCCGTCGATGCCGAGGGGGGCCGAGAGCCAACCCCACTGGAAGACCGCGACGAGCGCACCGAACGTCGCGCCCACGCTGAGCAGGAAGCCCAGGGTCGCCTTGAGCGGCACCAGGAGCGACCGGAAGGCGAGGGTGAGCAGGAGGAAGGACAGCCCGACCACCAGCAGCAGGAAGACCGGCAGGGCGCTGGCGAGCTTGTCGGAGATGTCGATGCCGACCGCCGTGTTGCCGGTGACCAGGATGTCGGCGCCGGTCTGTGACTCGATGGCGCCGCGGAGGTCGCGGATGCCGGTGACCAGGTCCTTGGTCTCCCGTCGCGGAGGGTCCGCTCCGGGGGACGACGGTGATGATCGCGGTGTCGCCCGCCGGGTTGGTCACTGCGGGGGTGACCACGGCGACGTCGTCGAGGGCCGGGAGCTGCCGGGCCAGGGCGCCGGTCGCCTGAGCGATCTGGTCCCCGCTTCCGTCGACCACGACGGTGAGCGGGCCGTTGAAGCCCGGCCCGAAGCCCTCGGCGAGCAGATCGTAGGCGTGGCGCTGCGTGGTGCTCGTCGGCTGCGTGCCGTCGTCGGGCAGGCCGAGCTCGAGCTTCAGCGCGGGCAGCGCGACGATGCCCGCTCCCACGATCGCCACGAGCAGGAACGCGACCGGGCGCCGGACGATCGCCCGTGCCCACCGGCTGCCGAACGAGGGGCGGGTGCCCAGGCGTGCCTGCCGGCCGCGCAGCCCGGGGATCGGCCAGCGGTCGAACCGGCCGCCGGCGAAGCCGAGGAACGCCGGTACGAGCGTGAGGGCGACGAGGACGGCGATCGCCACCATGCGCGGCCGCCACGAGCCCCATCGTGGTGAGGAACGGGATGCCCACGACCGAGAGTGCGGCCAGGGCGATCATCACGGTGGCGCCGGCGAACACCACGGCGCTGCCGGCGGTCCCGACCGCGCGGCCCGCGGCCTCCTGCGGGTCGAGCCCGGCGGCGAGGTTCTCCCGATGGCGCGTGGTGATGAACAGGGCGTAGTCGATGCCCACGGCCAGGCCGACCATGAGCCCGAGCGTGGGCGCGGTGCTGGTCAGGTCGAGCCAGGTGGTGAGGGCGAAGACGCCGGCCATGCCGGTGGCCACGCCGACCAGCGCGGTGATCAGCGGTAGTCCGGCGGCGAGCAGGGACCCGAAGGTGACCGCGAGGACGAGCAGCGCCACCAGGATCCCGAGCCCCTCCGCACTGGAGGTCTGCGACTGCGCCTGGACGGCCTCACCGCCGTACTCGACCTGCAGGCCGGCGGCCTCGGCGGCGTCACCCGAGCCCAGCAAGCGCCGACTGGTCCTCGGGCGTGACGGAGTCGGCGGTGACGCGGTAGGTCACGGTCGAGTACGCGATGCGACCGTCCGGTGATACCGCCTTGGTCTGGAACGGGTCGGAGACCGCGGCGACGTTCGGCCCGTGTGCTGCCTCGGCCACCGTCTTCTCGATCGCCGCCTTCGCGGCGGGGTCGGTCACCGAGTCGCCGTGGGGTGCCGCGAACACGATCCGGGCGGCCGCTCCTCCGGCCCCACTGGCTGGGAAACGCTCCTGGAGCAGGTCGGCGGCCTTGATCGACTCGACACCGGGGATCGTGAGCGTGCTGGTGGTCCCCTTGGCGAAGCCCGCCGCGAGGCCGCCGAGGACGGCGAGGAGCAGCACCCACGCCAGCAGGACCGCACGCCGGCGTCCGTAGGCGGCGCGTCCGAGGCGGTAGAGGAAGGTGGCCATCGTGTTGTCCTTCGCGAGCAGGTGGAAGGCGTCGGGGGACGCCACTCCCCGAGTATGAGTGCAGTGACTGCATTCACGCAACTCATGCACGTGTATAGTGACCGTCGTTACAAGCCCAGGAGGAGCCATGACCACGACCTCGTCGCCCGACGCCGCGACGGGCCACGGTGCCGCACCGGTCTCACGCCGTGAGCGGAAGAAGCAACAGACGCGGCAGGCCCTGCGCCGCGAGGCCCTGCGACTGTTCGGGGAGCGCGGCTTCGACGCCACCACGATCCAGGACATCACCGACGCGGCCGACGTCGCGCCCCGCACCTTCTTCCTGCACTTCTCCTCCAAGGAGGACGTCCTCCTCGGAGACGCTCGCGACGGGGTGGCGGCGTTCGAGGAGCTGCTGCGGAGCCGCCCGGCTGACGAGGACGTCTTCACCGCCGTGCGCGAGACGGTGATCGCCCTCCTGGCGGCCGACGACACCCCGGTCGAGGAGACGCGGCTGCAGGCCCGCCTGATGGTGGAAGCGCCGAGCCTGGTGGGCCGGGTGTACGAGCACTACGTCGAGTTCGAGGAGATCATCGCGCGGGCGGTGGCCGAGCGATACGGCCTCGACGCCGACCGCGACGCCTACCCGCGACTGCTGTCGACCTGCGCCATGACGGCCGTCCGGGTCGCCCTCGTGCTGTGGCACGAGCGCGGCGAGAAGGAGCCCCTCGCCGTGGTCGTGGCCGAGCTGTTCACGATCCTCGGCGACGGGCTCGCGACCGCCGAAGTGCGGTCGCGCCGCGGATGACACATCTGTCGGGCTGACAGGATTTGAACCTGCGGCCTCCTCGTCCCGAACGAGGCGCGCTACCAAACTGCGCCACAGCCCGATTGCCGGTCCGGGCGAACGGCGAGCGACTCGCGATGCCCGGGCGACAAGCACGGGCGAGCATACCGGGTGGGTCGGGCCGCTTGAGAATCGCCGTCTCGCGGCCGGAGGTCAGGCCGGAGGAGTCAGTGTCAGGAGTGTCGCCTCGGGGCGGCAGGCGACCCGGAACGGCGCGTACGGCGAGGTCCCGAGCCCGGCCGAGACGTGCAGCCAGGAGGACCCCAGGTCCTCGGGACGCGAGTCGGCGGGGTGCCGGTGCAGCCCCTTGGCGCGGGCTGGCTCGAGGTCGCAGTTGGTGACCAGTGCACCGATGAGCGGCAGGCAGACCTGGCCGCCGTGGGTGTGCCCGGCGAAGATCGCCTCGTAGCCGTCGGCGGCGTACTGGTCGAGCACCCGGAGGTACGGCGCGTGTGCGACGCCGACCCGGAGGTCGGCCGAGGCGTCGGCCGGTCCGCCGACCGCGACCAGGTCGTCGTACTCCAGGTGCGGGTCGTCCACGCCCGCCCAGGCGATGGTGAGCTCGCCGACGGTCGAGGACACGCGTCGATTGGTCAGGTCGAGCCAGCCGGCACCGGCGTACGCGTCCTTGAGGTCCTGCCACGGCAGCTTGGCGGTGTGGGTGTTGCGCGCTCCGTCGTCGGGCAGGAGGTACTTCAGCGGGTTGCGCAAGGTCGGGGCGTAGTAGTCGTTGGAGCCGAGCACGAAGACGCCCGGCACGTCGAGCAGCGGTCCGAGCGCGTCCAGCACGGGCGGCAGCGCCTCGAGGTGGGCCAGGTTGTCACCGGTGTTCACGACCAGGTCGGGTTCGAGGTCTGCCAGCGAACGCACCCACTCCTGCTTGCGCGACTGGCTCGGCGTCATGTGGATGTCACTGAGGTGCAGGACCCGCAGCGGCCTCGCACCCGCGGGCAGCACCGGCATCGTCGCGCAGCGCAGAGTGAACGCGCGCGACTCCCACACGGCGTACGCCGCGAGACCGGTGCCGAGGGCCGCACCGGCGCCCATCCAGCGCAGCACGAAGCCGTCGGGGGTCATGACGCAAGGCTGCCACAATGCCCCTATGAGTACCCCACGCAACCGCTCGCAGAGCTCGCGCTTCCGCAGGGACCCCGCACGATGAGCGCTCTCAAGGACCGGCTGCGCAGCGACCTCACCACCGCCATCAAGGCGCGTGACGAGCTGCGCTCCTCGACGATCCGGATGGTGCTGTCGGCCATCACCAACGCCGAGGTGGCCGGCAAGGAGGCACGCGAGCTGAGCGACGACGACATCATCGGCGTGCTCTCGACGGAGGCCAAGAAGCGACGCGAGGCCTCCACCGCCTTCGCCGACGCGGGGCGCACCGAGCTCGCCGACAAGGAGCAGGCCGAGGCGGCCGTGATCGCCGACTACCTGCCCGATCAGCTCTCCGAGGAAGAGATCGCCGACCTCGTCACGTCGGTGATCGCCCAGACCGGCGCCGCCGACGAGGGGATGCGGGCCATGGGCAAGGTCATGGGCGTCCTCACGCCCCAGGTGCGGGGCCGCGCCGACGGTGGTGCCGTCGCCGCGGAGGTACGCCGTCAGCTGTCAGCCACCGCGGACTGAGCCTGCGACGTCCGCGGGGCCCGAGACTGCTAGCCCGCGGCCCGGCCCGCCGTTGCGCCGCCGCCGTTGCCCCCGCCGTTGCCGCCGCCGTTCCCGTTGCCGCCGCCGTTCCCGTTGGCCCGGTGGTGCTTCGGCGGGACGAACGGCGTGCCGTTCGACCGGTAGATGGTGACCACCGTGCCGCTGCCGGCCTGGCTCCCGGCGCTCGGGGCTGGTGAAGGCCACGGAGTCGGTCGCGAAGCCCGAGTTGCGGTAGCCGCCGTCGGCGACCTGGAAGCCCGCCTGCGTGAGCTGCGCCGCCGCCTGGTCGTAGGGAACGCCGGCCACGTCGGGCACCGTGGTCAGGACGCCGTTGACGTCCTGGCCGTTCGGCGGGGTGAAGGTCGCGTCGGGCAGCCACCGTTGGATCCGGCTCATCGCGCCGAACCACATCGGGCCGGCGGTGGTGGAGCCGTGCGCGACGTCGGTGAAGGTGCCGCCGATGGTCTGGCCGTTCAGGGTGATCCAGTGGCCGACCTTGTTGGCGCCGGCGACCATCGCCGCGGTGGCGAGGTTGGGGGTGTAGCCCATGAACCACACCGACATGTTGTTGTCGGTGGTACCGGTCTTGCCGGCCGACTCCTGGTTGAGGATCAGGTTGGCGCCGAACCCGGTCGGTGACATGACGCCCCGGAGCACGTCGTTGACGGCGTCCGCCACCGGAGCGCGCGATCACCTGCTGGCACTGGGACGGGTAGGTCTTGAGCTGGTTGCCGTTGGAGTCGTCGATGGAGACGACCGGCCGCGGGTCGCAGTGCAGGCCGCGTGCGGCGAACGTCGCGTACGCGTCGGCCAGCTCCAGCGGGCTCACGGAGGCGACGCCGAGGGTGAACGACGGCACCATCTCGGTGGCCGGGTCGTCGAGGCCGATCCCCATCGCCTTGGCCAGCCGGTAGGGCTCGCAGAGGCCGGTCTGGAGCTCGAGCTTGGCGAAGAAGGTGTTCACCGACTCCTGGGTGCCGATGTAGGCGTTCATCGGGAAGCCGCCGATGGTCGAGCTGTGCGGTGACCAGGTGTCGGTGCTCTGGAAGTGCTTGCCCCCGCAGACGCGGTACTCACTCATCGGGATGTGGACCTGCATCGGCGACGGGATCGTCTGGGACAGCGGGATGCCCTGCTGGATCGCCGCCGCGAGCACGAACGCCTTGAACGTCGACCCGGGCTGGAAGCCGTTGGAGTCGCCGTACTTCTGGGGCACGACGTAGTTGAGGAAGGTCTGGCCGGCCTTCGTGTCGCGCCCCATCGGGCGCGACTGGGCGATGGCCTTCACGTCGCCCGTGCCCGGCTCGACCATCGCCAGGGCCCCGATCGCCTGGTCGGTCGGGTACACGTGGTTGCGCACCGACGTGTCGGCCGCGCGCTGGTCGGGCAGGCTGATCGTGGTGTGGATCGTCAGGCCGCCGGTGTAGAGCAGCTTCTTGCGGGCGTCGACGGTCTTGCCCAGCGCGGGGTCCTGCTCGAGGTAGTTCACGACGTAGTCGCAGAAGAACGGGGCGCTGGAGTTGACGCAGCCGTTGGGTGTGGCGACCGGGTGCAGCCCGAGCGGCTGCTTCTTGAGGCGGTCGGCGCGTGTGCTGCCTGATCACGTGGAGCTGGGCCAGCCGGTCGAGCACCACGTTGCGGCGCTGGATGCCACGGTCGGGGTTGGTGATCGGGTCGTAGCCCGACGGGTTCTTGACCAGGCCGGCCAGGGTGGCGCCCTGGAGGAGGGTGAGGTCCTTGGCGTTGGTGTCGAAGTAGTGCCGCGCCGCCGCCTGTACGCCGTACGCCCCGTCGCCGTAGTAGGCGATGTTGAGGTAGCGCTCGAGGATCCAGTCCTTGGAGTAGTTCTGCTCGAAGGCGATCGCGTAGCGCAGCTCGGTGAGCTTGCGGGCGTAGGTGTCGGCGGTCGCCGCCTTGCGCTGCTTGGCGGTCTTCGCCTGGTCGACCAGCGTCATCTTGACCATCTGCTGGGTGATCGACGAGCCACCCTGGACCGACCCGCCGCTGGCCTGGTTGGTGACCAGGGCCCGGAGCGTGCCCTTCAGGTCGAGCGCACCGTGCTGGTAGTAGCGGTAGTCCTCGATGGCCACGATCGACTTGACCATCTTCCGCGAGATCTGGCTCAGCGGGACGTTGATGCGGTTCTGGTCGTAGAGGGTGGCGATGGTGGTGCCCGCCCGGTCCACGATCTGGGTCTGCTGGGCCAGCGGCTGCGTGCGCAGGTTGGCCGGGAGGTCCTCGACGGTGTGGGACAGCGACTTGGCCCCGATCCCGAGAACGCCGGCGAACGGGATCGCGAGACCGGCGACCACGACGCCCATGACGGCCGCGACGATCGCCATCACGCCGAGATGGGAGGCGATACGAGCGGCGGGGAGGCGCTCACCGGGGGGCACGGACATGCCGTCCAGAGTACGTGAAGACCAGAGCCCGTGCCCATTTGTGACCCCCTGCGGACTAGTCCTCTGGGACTACGTCGATAGGTCCCTATGACTCTGCCTGCGGCGCGGCCGACCCTTTACCTTGATATCTGACCGAGACATCCGGAAACGGATGGCGTCATGGGGACGCATCGGTCACGACGATCGTGGGGACGTCATTATGTGGAATCAAGACTGGGCTGCCCAGGCCGCGTGCCGGGCGTCACAGCCCGACAAGCTGTTCGTCCGTGGAGCAGAGCAGAACAAGGCCAAGCAGGTCTGCGGTGCGTGCCCGGTACGCACCGAGTGCCTCGCCGAGGCTCTCGACAACCAGATCGAGTGGGGCGTCTGGGGCGGGATGACCGAGCGCGAACGCCGAGCACTGCTGCGCCGCCGTCCGAACGCATCATGGAGGGTCGTCCTCGAGTCGGCCCGCGAGCAGCACGTCGGTGTGGTCGTCAACGCCTGAGCCGCGCTGACGAAGACACCGACACTCGGGACAACGACCGTCAGGTCGGCCGCTTCTCCGCCAGGAGCGCGCCGACCTGACGGAGTCCCGTCCAGGTCGTGCACGTCGCCCGGCAGGGCCGGCACGACCGCCGTCGGCACCTGCGGGTGTGCCGCGTCGAAGCGGCTCCGCAGCCTCGCCTCACGCTCGACCGTCCGAACCCGGTCGGCGTGGAGCCTGAGCAGCCCCGCTGTGAGTGAGTCGGGGTCAGCCTTCCGCAGGCGCTGCGCCGCGGCCATCGCCTCGTCGGCCGACACCTCTCCCTGCGTCTGCGGGCTGGCCCGGTTGACCACGAGTCCCGCCAGGGGCATGTCGTCCTCACTGAGCCGTTCGACGAAGTACGCCGCCTCGCGCAGCGCGTCGGGCTCGGGGGCCGCTACGACGAGGAACGCCGTCCCGTCCGCCTGCAACAGCGCGAAGGTCTTCTCGGCGCGCAGCCGGAAGCCGCCGAAGAGCGTGTCGAAGGCCGAGACGAAGGTCTGCATGTCGCGGAGCACCTGGGCGCCGAGCACCTTGGTCAGCGCGTTGGTGACCACCGTGAAGCCCGCGGTCATCAGCCGGGCCGGGCCCTTCGCCGGCGCGAGCAGCAGCCTGATGAAGCGGCCGTCGAGGAAGCTGGAGAGCCGCTCGGGGGCGTCGAGGAAGTCCAGCGCCGATCGTGAGGGCGGGGTGTCGACGACGATCAGGTCGTAGGTGCCGTCGCGCTGGGCGTCGGCGTGGATCTGCCCGAGCTTCTCCATCGCCATGTACTCCTGGGTCCCCGCGAAGGAGCTGGACAGGGCGATGTAGAACGGGTTCTCGAGGATCTGCTTGGCCTTCTCGGCGCTGGCCTGGCTCACGACCACCTCGTCGAAGGTGCGCTTCATGTCGAGCATCATCGCGTCGAGGCTGCCGCCGCCCTCTCCGTTGCCCGATCCGACGCCGGGCACCGGCCGCGGGGTGTTGTCCAGCTCCTCGATCCCCATCGACTGAGCCAGCCGCCGGGCCGGGTCGATGGTGAGGACGACCACCTTGCGGCCCCGCTCGGCGGCTCGCAGTGCGAGCGCCGCGGAGGTCGTCGTCTTGCCGACCCCACCCGACCCGCAGCACACGATGATGCCGGTACGCCGATCGTCCAGCAGCGCGTCGATGTCCAGGACCCGGCCACCCTGCACCGCCTGCGGGCCGACCCGGGTACGGCTCCGGCTGGGCTGCCGCTGGGTGGCACCCCGCGGCTCCTTGCGCGGCGTACTCATCGGGTGCCGCTGATCGCGTGGCGCTTCATCCCAGCCCCTGGTCGCGGAGATAGCCGGCGAGCTCGTAGAGCCCGCCGAGGTCGATGCCGCCCACGAGCAGCGGCAGCTCGTACGACGGCACCTCGAGGGTCTCGACCACCGCACGCTGGCTGTTCTCCAGCGCCCGCCGCTCGGCGTGGTCGCGGGCCTCGGCCAGGAGCCCGGTGACGAGGGTGCCGGTGCCGGCGAGGCCGGCGCGGGTGAGCTCGGAGGAGATCTTCTTCTTCGGGACCTTGTTGGCCCGGATCGCGGTGAGGTCGTCCTCGTCGAGGTCGCGCGGCCGCACCTGGTTGACCACGATCCCGCCGACCGGGATCCCGTGCTTGCGGAGTTCGGCGATGCCGTCGGCGGTCTCCTGCACCGGCATCTCCTCGAGGACCGTCACCAGGTGGCACACCGTCTGCTGCGACTGGAACAGCCGGGTGACCGAGTCGGCCTGGCTCTTGATCGGCCCCATCCGCGCCAGCCCGGCCAGCTCGTCGTTGACGCCGAGGAACTGCGCGATCCGCCCGGTCGGCGGCGCGTCGAGCACGACCGCGTCGTACCGGATCGCGTCCTTGTTGCGGGCGTTGCGCTTCGTCGCCTCGTAGACCTTGCCGGTCAGCAGCACGTCGCGGACGCCCGGCGCGATGGTGGTCGCGAACTCGATGACGCCGAATCGGTCGAGCGCCTTCCCGGCCCGGCCGAGCTTGTAGTACATCGAGAGGTACTCCAGGAGTGCCGACTCGGGGTCGATGTGCAGGGCATGGACCACGCCGCCGCGCTCGCCCTTCGGCCCGACCAGCCCGGTCGCGATGCGGCGCTCGGCGTACGGAAGGGGCTCGACGTCGAACATCCGGGCGATGCCCTGCCGGCCCTCGACCTCGCAGAGCAGGACGTTCGTGCCGTTCGAGGCGAGCGCGAGGGCCAGGGCTGCCGCCACGGTCGACTTCCCGGTCCCGCCCTTGCCGGTCACGATGTGCAGGCGCGCGTCGGGGAAATCGTGGCTCGGCACAGCCCGAGCGTAATGGTGAAGCCTTCGCGGACTCGTGGGCGGGGATCGCCTTCCGGCGTTACCGTCGTTCCTGGGGGGAAGCACGATGGACTGGAACGAGCTCGAGGTGGACGGGCGCGTCACGGCGCTGCGCCGGGGACTCTCTGCCGGGGTCGACACGGACGGGCGCGCCTTCACGTGCGACCTGCACGGACCGAACCCGACGCCCGTCGCGTACGACGGGATCGTGCTCGACTCCTTCGGCGTGGTCGGCGCCTCGGCCGGGGCGGAGGCGTGGCTGACCGGCCGCGGTGCGGACGGCAGGCTGACCCTCTTCGGCACCCGCCCGGAGCTCGCCGGGACGGCCGACGAGTCGGTCGCACACCCGCTCGACGCCGATCGGCGCGATGTGGGCGGCGCCGGTGCTCGACGCCCGCGCGGCACACGTGCTCGCCTCGGACCTGCAGGACGGCACGTGGCGGCTGCGCGCCTACCACCTCGACGCCGCGATCGGAGGCGGTGTGGCCACGGGGCCGCGGCTTCGCGCTCGGCTCCGAGCCCGACACCAGCCTGGCGTTCTCCTTCCACGAGAGGGGCCCGCTCGTGGTCGCCGGCCGGATCGGGGACGGATCCGAACCGCGCGCCGGCCGCCTGGACCCTCGCCGACCTGCACGGGCCGCCGACCCCGGGACGCGACGAGGGCTGGCGTCGCGTGCACCTGTCACCCGACCCCGACCGAGCTCACCTCGGTCGCCGTCGGGCACGCCTGCACCGCGGATCTGGGTCGGCGGCCGGGTGGAGGCACGACCCGCTGCCTGGGAGGTGCTCCAGCTTCCGTTCCGCGGCCCGGTCCGCTCGGCGCCCGTGGCGATGCCGCGCCTCGAGCTCGCTCCGGACACGTTGGAACCCGGCGGTGGACGGTCTCTGGTGCTCGTCGAGGAGACCATCGGCGACCGGCCCCTCTTCGTCGCGGCCACCACGCGCGGCAACCGGCTCTGCTGGTACGACGGCAACGAGTGGATGGCGCTCCCCGCCCCGGACGGCCGGCTCCACGCCGCGTGCCTCGCCGGGGGCGCCGTCCATCTCCTCGTGGGCGCGTCCATCTGGTCGGTCGAGGACCCGACCGGCGGCTGACCACCCGGGCGTACGGCGGGCGCGCGCCGTGGCAGGATCACTGCGGAACGGAACAGGAGGCGCTCATGGACAAGGTCGTGGCGAGTGCCGCGGAGGCGGTGGCGGACATCCCGGACGGCGCCAGGCTGGCGGTCGGAGGGTTCGGGCTGTGCGGCGTCCCGGCGGTGCTGATCGACGCGTTGCTGGACGCCGGGGTCTCCGATCTCGAGGCGGTGTCGAACAACTGTGGTGTCGACGAGTGGGGTCTGGGCCGGCTGCTGATGGAGAAGCGGCTGCGGCGGATGATCTCGTCGTACGTCGGGGAGAACAAGGAGTTCGCCCGGCAGTACCTCTCCGGTGAGCTCGAGGTCGAGCTGACGCCCCAGGGCACGCTGGCCGAGCGGATGCGGGCCGGTGGCTCGGGGATCGCGGCGTTCTTCACCGCGACCGGGGGCGGTACCCAGGTCGCCGAGGGCGGGCTGCCGTGGAGGTACGACGACGCCGGCAACGTGGTGCTCTCGTCGCCGCCCAAGGAGACGCGTGAGTTCGCTGTGTACGGGGAGACCGGCGAGAGCCGGGAGTACGTCCTCGAGGAGGCGATCGTGGCCGACTTCGGACTGGTGCGGGCCTGGAAGGGCGACCGGCACGGCAACCTCGTCTACCGCGAGTCCGCGCGCAACTTCAACCCGCTGGCGGCGATGTGCGGCCGCGTCAGCATCGCCGAGGTCGAGCACCTCGTCGAACCCGGCGAGATCAGGCCGGAGGACGTCCACACCCCGGGGGTCTACGTGCAGCGCGTGGTGGCGCTGACCCCGGAGCAGGCGGCCGACAAGCAGATCGAGAAGCGCACCACGCGACCTCGACCCGAGGCGGGTGCCTGATGGCCTGGACCCGTGAGCAGATGGCCGCGCGTGCAGCCTCCGAGCTGACCGACGGCTCGTACGTGAACCTCGGGATCGGGCTCCCGACCCTGGTGCCCAACTTCGTCGCCGACGACGTGGAGCTGGTCCTCCAGTCCGAGAACGGCATCCTCGGCGTGGGCGCCTACCCCTACGAGGGCGACGAGGACCCCGACCTGATCAACGCCGGCAAGGAGACCGTCACCCTGCGCAAGGGAGCGTCGTTCTTCGACTCTGCCACGTCGTTCGGGATGATCCGCGGCGGCAAGATCGACGCAGCGATCCTGGGCGCGATGCAGGTCAGCGAGAAGGGCGACATCGCCAACTGGATGATCCCCGGGAAGATGGTCAAGGGGATGGGCGGCGCGATGGACCTGGTCCATGGCGCCAAGCGGGTGATCGTGCTCATGGAGCACGTCGCCAAGGACGGCTCGCTGAAGATCCTCGTGGACTGCGACCTGCCCTACACCGGCCGCGCGGTCGTGCAACGCATCATCACCGACCTCTGCGTCCTCGACATCACCCCCCCGTCCGAAGGCGGAGGGCTTCGGCTGGTCGAGCTCGCCCCGGGCGTGACGCTCGACGAGGTGATCGAGAAGACCGAGCCGGAAGTGCTGGTGTGAGGCGGCGGGTCTGGTCGGCGCTCCGGGGCGCCCGCCGGGGTCTCGCGTAGCGACGCTCACCAATCCGCAACGGCTGGGCCCCCGAATACCGGCTGGCGTTCCTCACAGGAGGGACGTGTCAGCACTGGAGGCCTTTGCATGAGCGAGACGAGCAGAAGAAAACTCCTGGCAGGAGCGGGCGCCGGCGTGGCGGTTGGCACGGTGGCCCTGACGATGCGACCCGCGCGTTGCGGGCGAGGCCCTGCGTACCTCATCCAGCGCTCGGGAGCCGGTCGTGGCGTACGTCGAGGACCACAGGTCCGGCAAGCTGCGACTGATGGTCGGGGAGCGCGAGGTGGTCGTCCACGACCGCGACCTCGTCACCCGCATCCTCAACGCAGCGGGAGGTGAGTGAGATGTCCTCCCACCGCGAGGCGCCCGAGACCGCGAAGGACCCCGTCGCCGACAGCACGGACGTCTATGCCTTCGTCAGCCCCGAGCGGCCCGACACGGTCACCCTGATCGCCAACTACATCCCGTTCCAGGCACCGGACGGCGGCCCGAACTTCTACGAGTTCGGCGACGACGTGGCCTACGACATCCACATCTCCAACAAGGGCAAGGGCGAGGCGGACATCACCTACCGCTTCAAGTTCCACACCGTGGTCCGCAACCCGACGACCTTCCTCTACAACACCGGCCAGATCACCAGCCTCGACAGCCCGAGCTGGAACCGCCCGCAGTTCTACTCCGTCACCCGGATCGCGGGTGGCAGGTCCAAGGTCCTGGCCACGCGGCTGCCGTGTCCGCCCGTCAACATCGGGCCGCGCTCCACGCCGAACTACGCCGGCCTCGCCACCGCCGCGGTCCACAAGGTCGGGAGACGCCGGGTCTTCGCCGGTCAGCGTGCCGACGCGTTCCACGTCGACCTGGGCAGCATCTTCGACCTCGGCGCGCTGCGTCCGGTGCAGAACCTGCACCTGCTGCCGATGGCCGCCGCTCCGGGGGTGAACTCGCTCCAGGCGTTCAACGTGCACTCGATCGCGCTCCAGGTGCCGATCACGGAGATCACGCGCAACGGGAAGCTCCCGACCAACCCCGGGAAGGCCGGCTCGGTGGTCGGCGTCTGGGCGTCCGCGAACCGCCGCACGTCGCGGATCTTCGACGAGCACCTCGGTGCGTACGTCGGGCACGGGCCGTGGACCCAGGTGTCCCGGCTGGGGAACCCCCTGTTCAACGAAGTGATCGTGCCGATGGCGAAGAAGGACACCTGGAACGCCCGTCGGCCCAAGGCCGACAGCGCCTTCGCCAAGTACGTCAACCACCCGGAGCTCGCCAAGCTGCTGCCGGTGCTCTACCCGGGCGTCTTCCCGAACCTGGCGGCGTACCACAAGCCGCGCGCCGACCTGAACGCGATCCTCCTCACGGGCATCCCCACGGGAGTCGTCCCGGGCTTCCAGAACTTCACGGGCCCGGTCGAGTCGGACATGCTCCGGCTGAACCTCGCGATCCCGCCGGCATCCAGCCCGAACAACCTGGGCCTGGTCGCCGGGGACGCGGCAGGCTTCCCGAACGGACGCCGTGTCGACGACGACGTGGTGACGATCGAGCTGCGGGCGGTGGCGGGCCTCACGATCCCGCTCGTCGACCCGTCGTTCACTCCCGACGGGGCCGTCAACGCCATCTCCGACGGTACGACCAACACGAACACCGCGACGACCGGCACCTTCCCGTACCTCGGGAACCCGGGTGGTGGCTTCCAGACCGAGCCGGGGACGACGGCGGTATGAGCACGGCCGAGAACCCCTTCGCCGGGCAGGGCGCCGTCCTGCTCGACATCGGCGACGACATCGGGGCGCTCGTCGTGACGATGCCGGCGTCCATGGTCGACACCGAGGTGGAGATCCGTCCCGTGGGAGCGGTGGCACACCATGCCCATGGGGATCACGATCACAGCCACTCACACGACGACGGGCACCTCGCCCATGTCGCCGTGGTCGAGCGGCCGGTGGTGGACGGCACCGTCCCCTCGCTGGTGTTCGGCGAGCTGGCGACCGGCAGCTACGACCTGTTCGAGAAGGGTCATCCGGGCGCCGTCGTACTCACCGTCAGCGTGGACGGCGGTCAGGTCGCCACGGCCACCTGGCCCGTGTGAGCGGTCGCCCGACCGCGCATCTCCCTGGGCGGTCGGGCGACCCTTCGGCGTCCGCGCAGCCCCCGCGAGCGGCCGTCCGGCCGGGAGTAGGGTCGCGCCATGACGCAGATCCAACGGTGGGAGTACCTCACGGCGCCGATCCTCACGCACGCGGCGAAGCAGATCCTCGACAACTTCGGAGCCGACGGCTGGGAGCTCGTGCAGATCGCGCCGGGCATGAACCCCGAGAACCTCGTGGGCTACTTCAAGCGCCCTGTGGCTGAGTCATGAGCGCCGTCGAGGATCGGCTCGCCGGGCTGGGCCTGTCGGTGCCCGAGGTGGCCAAGCCGGTGGCGTCGTACGTCCCGGCGGTGCGCTCGGGCTCGCAGGTCTTCACCTCCGGCCAGCTGCCGATGCGCTCCGGTCAGCTGATGGCGACCGGCAAGGTCGGCGGCGAGGTGTCGCCCGAGGACGCCGTCGCATGTGCACAGCAGTGCGCGCTCAACGCCATCGCCGCGGTGAAGGCCGAGATCGGCGACCTCGACGCAGGTCAAGCGGGTGGTCAAGGTGGTCTGCTTCGTCGCCTCCACGCCCGACTTCACCGGCCAGCCGCAGGTCGCGAACGGCGCCTCCGAGCTGCTCGGTACGGCGTTCGGCGACGCGGGCGTGCACGCGCGGTCCGCGGTCGGCGTACCCGTGCTGCCGCTGGACGCCCCCGTCGAGGTCGAGATCCTCGTCGAGGTCTCGACTCCGCTCGACCCAAGCGCCTGACCGTGCGCGTCTCGCTGCCGCCGCAGCTGGTGGAGCAGGCACGCGCCTTCGCCGACGGGTCACGTACGCCGGCCGAGCCGCGCGACGCGGCCACGGTGGTGCTGATGCGGCCCGGACGCCGACGGGCCTGAGCTCTACCTGCTGCGCCGCCAGACCTCGATGGCGTTCGCCGGCGGGATGTGCGTCTTTCCCGGGTGGCGGTGTCGACCAGCGCGACTTCGACCACACCGTCGCGTGGGCGGGTCGCGCCGGCAGCCGAGTGGGCGACCCGGCTCGCGACGTCGGAGGAGATGGCCCGGGCGCTGGTCTGCGCCGCGGTGCGCGAGACGTTCGAGGAGTCTGGCGTGCTGCTGGCCGGCACGTCGTCCGGCGACGTCGTCGCCGACACGACGGGGGGCTCCTGGGAGGCCGACCGCCTGGCGCTCGAGGCCAAGGAGCTGGCGTTCACGCACCTTCCTCGAGCAGCGCGGCCTGGTGCTGCGCACCGACCTGCTCGGCGTGTGGTCGGGGTGGTGCACGCCGGTCTTCGAGCCGCGGCGCTACCGCACCTGGTTCTTCGTCGCCGGCGCTGCCCGCCGGCCAACGGACCCGCGATGTGTCGACCGAGTCGTCGTCGGTGACCTGGCTGGGTGCCTCGGCCGCCTGCGACGCCGTGGACGCGGGGGAGCTCGGGATGATGCCGCCGACGTACCTGACCTGTCTCGAGGTCGCACAGCACGCCTCGCCCGCCGAGGTGCTGGCCGCGGCGCCTGAGCGGGTGGTCGAGATGTTCACGCCGGAGGTGGAGGGGACGGGCGACGACGCGACGCTCTCCGTGCCGCCGCGGCTCGCGTCGGTGATCGAGGCGCGCCGCCGGTGAGCTGGACGGGTGGGTCGTTCGGCCCGGTCGCGCAGTGCGTGCTCGCACCGAACGCGTCGCCGATGACCCTCGACGGCACCAACACGTGGGTTCTCCGGGACCCGTCGTCACCGAGGTCGGTCGTGGTCGATCCCGGGCCACCGGATGCCGCGCACCTGGACGCGGTGGCGGCTGCCGCGGGCGACGTGGCCGTCGTACTGCTCACCCATCACCACCTCGACCACTCCGAGGCCGCGCGGTCGTTCGCGGAGCGGGTGGGCTGCGGTGTCCGCGCCCTCGACCCGGCGTACCGGCTCGGCTCGGAGGGTCTCGGCGAGGGTGACGTGGTCGCCGTCGGCGACCTCGAGGTCCACGTGGTCGCGACGCCCGGGCACACGTCCGACTCGTTGTCGTTCGTGCTTCCTTCGGAGCGCGCGGTCCTGACCGGCGACACCGTGCTCGGCCGGGGTACGACGGTCGTGGCCCACCCCGACGGTGAGCTGGGCGCCTACCTCGGCTCGCTCGAGCGCCTGCACGCGCTGGCCGAGACCCACGAGATCGAGACCATCTGGCCCGGCCACGGGCCGGTGATCGACCGGGCGCTGCCGGTCCTCGACCACTACCTGAGCCATCGCCGCGAACGGCTCGACCAGGTCCGGTCGGCGATGCGCGACCTCCACGCTGCGGCGCGCGGCGGCGAACCGCTCGACCACGACTCCCTGCCACGCCGCGTCGTCGAGATCGTGTACGCCGACGTCGACCCGGTCCTCTGGCCCGCTGCCGAGCTCTCGGTCCGCGCCCAGCTCGCCTACCTGAGCGGCTGACTCTGTGGGGGGCCCCGCCCTCGCCGGGTTCCCTGGTGGCCGCCCGAACAGCGCAATTGCGCCAGTTCGACATCGGATCCGACCCCGCGCCTGTCATTCCGGCGCAATTGCGCGGAAATGACATCCAGCTTGCCCTGTGGATGACGCTCACCGGCACCTCGGAACGGGGAAACCTCCCTGCATGACAGAGTGCTTCGACTTCCGGCAGCCCTTCACGCGCGCGATGATTCCGGCCGAGTTCGACGCCAGGTTGCTGCGGAGACGTGAGTTCCGGCGGGTGATCCGTTCGGTTTGGGTCCGCGCGGACGCCATCGATGACGACACCCGAGTCCGCGCAGCGTTGGTCCTCCATCCGCCCGACGCGATCGCGAGTCACTTCAGCGCGGCTCGCGTGCTCGGCCTGCCGGTCCCCGAGCACCTCTTCGAACACGTCACGGTCTTCCGGGCCGAGGACCGCCGTTGGCGTCCGGAGTTCAAGTCGCACGTCACGAAGCGCCCCCGGCGCGTCGTCACCGTGCGCGGGATCCGTACGACGGATCCGATCACGACGTTCGTCCAGCTGGCAGGCTCGCTGTCCCTCGTCGACTTGGTCGTGCTCGGCGACGCGATCGTCAAGAAGTACAAGGTGAGGCCTTCCAAGCTGGTCGCGGCCTGTCGGACCTCGAACGAGCTACTACGCCGGCGCGGCGCTGAAAGCAGCGCTCTACGTGCGGCGCGGCGTCGACTCACCGATGGAGACACGACTGCGTCTGTTGATCGTGCTGGCAGGACTGCCTGAGCCGACGGTCGACGTACGTCTGATGAACGATGACGGCACGTGGCGGCGCCGTTTCGACCTCTGCTACCCGGAGCTGCGCCTGATCATCGAGTACGACGGGCGCCACCACGCCGAGGACAGCGCCCAGTGGAACTCAGACCTGGATCGCCGAGAGGAGCTCGACGATGAGGAGTACCGGATCCTCGTCGTCACCGCCCGGGGCATCTTCGTCGAACCCGCTCGGACCTTGGAGCGCATCCGGCGTCAGCTGGAGCTCCGCGGGTCGCGCGACGACCTGACCATCGACGCTGGCTGGCAGGACCACTTCCGGTTCTGAGGACGCCAGAACCGCGCAATTGCGCCGGTTTGACAGCCGAAACGGCCGCCGGCATGTCAAAGCAGCGCAATTGCGCCAGTTGGGCAACCCCGGAACAGCCCAGCCGGTCCCGGGAACGGCTGCCTCAGCGGGCCCGGCGGCGGAGTCGGTCGACGTCCATGATCACGACCGAGCGGGGCTCGAGGCGCAGCCAGCCGCGCGAGGCGAAGTCGGCTAGCGCCTTGTTGACCGTCTCGCGGGAGGCGCCGACCAGCTGGGCGAGCTCCTCCTGGGTGAGGTCGTGATGGACGTGGACGCCGTCGTCGGCGGTGCGGCCGAAGCGGTCGGCGAGGTCGAGCAGCGCCTTGGCCACGCGACCGGGGACGTCGGAGAAGACCAGGTCGGCGACGACGTCGTTGGCCTTGCGCAGCCGTCCGGCCAGCTGGTTGAGCAGTCCGCGGGCCACGGCGGGGCGACCGTCGAGCCAGCGCAGGAGGTCCTCGTGGGACAGGGAGAGGAACGCCGCGTCGGTGACGGCGGTGACGGTGGCGGATCGCGGGCCGGGGTCGAACAGGGAGAGCTCACCGAACATCTGGCCGGGGCCCTGGATCGCGAGGAGGTTCTCGCGGCCGTCGGCGGACGTGCGGCCGAGCTTCACCTTGCCGTCGGTGATGACGTAGGCCCGGTCGCCGCTGTCGCCCTCGTGGAAGAGCACCTCGCCGCGCCGCAGCTTCGTCTCGCTCATCGAGGCGCGCAGTGCCGTCGCGGCCTCGTCGTCGAGCGCGTTGAACAGCGGCGCCTGACGCAGAACCTCGTTGTCCACGAAACTCCTCCATCGCCCGCCCCTGCGCGCCCGGACGTCGGTCACGCTGGCTTGGCCCTGCCTGATCCTATCCAGAGTGGGCCAGGTCACACTCACCCCTCGGTCGAGGGCGGACGAGGGGGAGGGTGACCGTAGGCTGTCGGGGTGCCAGCCGTGTCCGCCCCCGAGACCCGCACGGGCCTCGTCCGACGGGCCCGCAAGATCGACCGGGTGCTGGCCGAGACCTATCCCGACGCCCGGATCGAGCTCGACTTCGACGACCCGTTCCAGCTCCTCGTCGTGACCGTCCTCAGCGCCCAGACCACCGACCGTCGGGTCAACGCCGTCCGCCCGACCCTGTTCGCGGCGTACCCCGACCCGGCGGCGATGGCGGCCGCCCCGCGCGAGCACCTCGAGCAGATCGTCGGCCCGCTCGGCTTCTTCCGCGCCAAGACCGACTCCCTGCTCAAGCTGAGCGCCGCCCTGGTGGAGCGGTACGACGGCCAGGTGCCGCCGCGGCTCGACGACCTGGTCACCCTGCCCGGGGTCGGCCGCAAGACCGCGAACGTCGTCCTCGGCAACGGCTTCGGCATCCCGGGCATCACCGTCGACACCCACTTCGGCCGCCTGGCCCGCCGCTTCGGCTGGACCGACGAGACCGACCCGGTCAAGGTCGAGCACGCGGTGGGCTCGCTCTTCGAGAAGCGCGACTGGGTGATGCTGTGCCACCACCTGATCTGGCACGGCCGCCGGGTCTGCCACGCCAAGAAGCCGGCCTGCGGCGCCTGCCCCGTCGCGCGCTGGTGCCCGTCGTACGGCGAGGGGCCGGTCGATCCCGAGACCGCGGCCAAGCTGGTCCGCACCGAGGGTCCGGCATGAAGCGCTCGCTCCCGGTCGTGGTGGCCGTCCTGCTGCTCGCGCCGCTCCTGGCAGCCTGCGGGCCGAGCTCGCCGGTCCAGGGCACCCAGGCGAGGTCCCACCTGGACGTCGCCAGCCCCGATCTCGTCGCCTTCAAGAAGCACACCGACATCCCCGACTGCCCGCGGGTGCCGCCGACGCCGGTGAAGGCGGGGCTGCCCGACGTGACCCTGCCGTGCCTCGGTGGCGGACGGTCGGTCGACATGGCGGGCCTGCGCGGGCCGATGATCGTGAACTTCTGGGCGTCGTGGTGCAGCGAGTGCCGCAAGGAGATGCCCGCGCTGGCGTCGTACGCCAAGAGCCAGTCGGCGGTGAAGGTGTTCGGCGTCGACTTCCTCGACACCCAGCCCGGTGCAGCGCTCGAGCTCGCCCGGAGCAGCGCGGTGGGCTACCCGCTCGTGGCCGACCCGGGCGGCGCACTCGACCGGGCCGCGCCGCTGCCCCACATCCCCGGGCTGCCCGTCACGGCGTTCATCGACGCGAACGGCGCGATCGTGCGCCTCGAGGCGGGTTCCATGCCCACCCGGGCCGACGTCGCCGCGGCGGCGAAGAAGTACCTCGGGGTCGGCGGGTGATCCCCGACTGGCTGCAGCCGGTGGTCCGCGCGGCACAGGAGATGACCGCCGACGACCTGACCCGGTTCGTCGCGCCCGAGGACGTCGAGGCGCGCCGCGGCGCCGTCCTGCTCCTGTTCGGCTCGCAGCGCGACCTCCTGCTGACCGAGCGTGCCCACGACATGCGCTCCCACCCGGGGCAGGTGTCGTTCCCTGGCGGGTCGATCGACCCGGGTGAGACGGCACGCGAGGCCGCCCTGCGCGAGGCCGAGGAGGAGACCGGTCTGCGGGCGGACGGCGTCGAGGTCTTCGCCGAGCTGCCGGAGCTCTGGCTGCCTCCGAGCAACTTCGCGGTCACACCGGTGCTCGGCTGGTGGCGGGACGAGACCCCGGTCGGCGTCGTCGACCCGAGGGAGGTGCACGCGGTCTACCGGGTTCCGCTCGACGAGCTCCTCGACCCGACCCACCGGATCTCCGTACGACACCCGAGCGGCTGGATGGGCCCGGGATTCCTGATCGGCCCGGAGCACGACGTACTCCTGTGGGGCTTCACCGCCGGGATCATCTCCCGGCTGCTCGACTTCCTCGGGTGGACACGGCCCTGGGACGAAGGCGCCCTCCGCGATCTGCCCGCGTACATGCTGCAGGGTGTACCCCGTCCGGCCGCACCGGGCGCCGTCCCACCCGAGGAGCGACCGTGAACCTGCTCGACTGGGTCCTGGTCCTCATCGTCGTGCTGTACGCCGTCTCCGGCTACTGGCAGGGGTTCGTGACCGGGGCCTTCGCGACCACCGGGCTCCTTCTCGGCGGCCTGGTCGGGGTCTGGCTGGCGCCGCAGGCGCTCGGCGACGCGACCCCCTCGATCCTGGTGTCCCTGGCCGCGATCTTCATCGTGATCGTGTGCGCCTCGTTGGGGCAGGCGCTCTTCCAGCTGGTCGGCTCCCGCATCCGCGACCGGATCAAGTGGCAGCCGGTGCGCGCGCTCGACGCCGTCGGTGGCGCGGTGCTGAGCGCCGCTGCTGCGCTCCTCGTCGCCTGGGCGCTCGGAGTCGCGCTGTCCGGATCCGGGCTCCAGGGCATCACGCCGATGGTGCGCGACTCGAAGGTCCTCGCCGAGGTCAACTCCGTGCTCCCCGCCTCCGCGAGCTCCAAGCTGTCGGCGTTCAACGACGTCGTCGGTACGACGTTCTTCCCGCGCTACCTCGAGCCGTTCGCGCCGGAGCGGATCGTCGCCGTGCCGCCGGGTCCGCGCCGGATGCTGGCCGACCCCGACGTCACCCGGGCGCAGCAGGCCGTGGTCCGGATCCGCAGCACCAACCGGTGCGGCCAGGGCATCGAGGGCTCCGGGCTTCGTCTACGCGCCCGACCGGGTGATGACCAACGCCCACGTCGTCGCCGGGGTGTCGCGACCCGACGATCGACGTCGACGGCAGCTCCGTGCCGGGTCACGTCGTGTACTACAACCCGCAGGTCGACGTCGCCGTGATCGCGGTGCCGACCGGAAGCGTGCGGCCGCTGCGGTTCGCGACCAGCGCCGCGCGCCGGCGACGGCGTGGCGATCCTGGGCTACCCCCAGAACGGCCCCTACGACGTGCAGGCCGGCCGGGTGCGCTCCGACCAGCGCCTGCGCTCGCCCGACATCTACGGCGGGGGCACGGTGATCCGCGACGTGCTGTCGCTGCGCGGGCTGATCCGGCCGGGCAACTCCGGCGGCCCGGTCGTCGACTCCGCTGGCCGCGTCGCCGGCGTCGTGTTCGCCGCGTCGGTGACCAGCGGCGACACCGGGTACGCACTGTCCTCGCAGCAGGTCGCGGAGGCCGCGGCCGCCGGCGGGAACGCGTCCCGCACGGTGTCGACGCAGGGCTGCGCCGCGTAGCGAGGAAGGACCGTCCGACTCGGCGTCAGCCGAGGCGGACGACCGCAGCGAGCGCGCAGCACGCTTGCGTGCAAGCGATCCAGATCAGTCGCGCTTGAGGATCTGCCTGGTCTCCTGGGCCTGCGCGATCGCCATCTCCGGACCCTTCACCTTCTTCACCTTGCGCAGCCCGATGAACCCGAGCAGCGCGGCGATCAGGAGGTAGGCACCGAACACGATCAGGAACGCCCACTGAAGCGCCAGGCCGTCGCCGTTCCAGTTGATGAGGTAGGCGAAGGCCATCGAGAGCATGACCAGCCCCATCAGCACGAAGAAGACCGCGCCGGCGAACAGCCCGATGCCGACGCCGCCGTTCTTGACGCTGACCTGGAGCTCGGTCTTGGCGAGCTGGATCTCCGTGTGAACAAGAGTGGACAGGTCGCGGGTGGCGTCGGAGACGAGCCGACCGATCGTGGGATCGGTGTCCTTGACGGGTTCGTTCGCCATGTGGCTGCGGGCTTCCTGGTCGAGGGGCTGGGGCGGCGGGCGGTCGTGCCGACCTTACAACGGCCCGAGCCGGTCGCCCCGGGCGGTTCGGACGTCGCTAGCCTGACCGGCGAGAGCCGGGGCGCTGCCCCCGGCTCGCCTGCAGGCGTCGGATCCGTCGGAGGGCCAACCCGTGTCAGTCGAACGCCGCATGCTGCCGCTTCCGGAGCCGGGCGAGACGCGGTTCCTGAGCGACCTGCTGCGGAGCGAGCCGGTGGGCGGCCTGCTCGCGCTGACGGCCGCGGTGGTCGCGCTGATCTGGGCGAACTCGCCCTGGGACGCGGCGTACCACTCCTTCATCGGTTGGCAGGTCGGGCCGCTCGATCTGGAGCACTGGGGTGCCGACGGCGCACTCACGCTGTTCTTCTTCGTGGCCGGGCTGGAGCTCAAGCGGGAGTTCGTGGTCGGGTCGCTGCGCAAGCCCGCCGACGCGGCGGTGCCGGTGGCCGCGGCGCTGTGCGGGGTCGCCGTACCAGCGCTGCTCTACACGGTCGTCAACGTGGTCGCCCCGAGCGGGCAGACCGGCGGGTGGGCGATCCCCGCCGCGACCGACATCGCGTTCGCGCTCGCGGTGCTCGCCGTCGTCGGCTCACACCTGCCTCCGGCGCTGCGGGCGTTCCTGCTGACGCTGGCCGTCGTCGACGACCTGGTGGTGATCCTCATCATCGCGCTGGTGTTCACCGACGTGGTGCACGTGGGCGACCTGCTGGTGTCGCTCGCGCTGGCGGCGGTGTGGGCGTTCCTGCAGTGGCGGCGGCTAGGGCCGTGGCCGGTCTACCTCGTGATCGCTGTGGCGGGCTGGTGGTTCATGCACGAGAGCGGCGTCCACGCGACCATCGACGGCGTCCTGCTCGGGCTGCTGACCCGGGTACGCCGCGACCCCGGCGAGGAGCACTCGCCGGCCGAGGCGATGGAGCACACCCTGGCGCCGATCTCGGCGACCATCGCCGTCCCGTTCTTCGCCCTGGTCTCCGCCGGGGTCCCGCTCTCCGGCGGGGCGTCGCTGCTGCGCGACCCCATCGTGATCGGCGTACTGGTGGGCCTGGTGCTCGGCAAGCCGCTGGGCGTCCTCGGTGGCACCTTCCTGGTCACCAGGTTCACCCACGCCGAGCTGAACGAGGACGTCAGCTGGGCGCAGCTGGTCGGAGTCGCGGTCCTGGCCGGCATCGGCTTCACCGTCTCGCTGCTCGTCGCCGAGCTCTCGTTCACCGGCGCCGAGGCCGACGCGGCCAAGGCCGCGGTCCTCGCGGCCTCCGTGCTCGCGGCCCTCGCCGGCTCCCTGCTCCTGCGCCGACCCGGCCAGACCTGACGCGGAGAACGCCGAGTCGGCGCAAAGAGGCACGCGGAGAACGCCGAGTCGGCGCAAAGAGGCACGCGGAGAACGCCGAGTCGGCGCAAAGGGACGCCGAAAGGACGCCGAGTCGGCGCAAAGGGACGCCGAAAGGACGCCGAGTCGGCAGCGTGACGACTCGGCGTCCGCCGAACGACGTACGACGTGAACGCCCGCTCGGGTGGGCTCAGTCCTCGTCGGAGCCGGCGGACATGCCTTCCTTGATCTGGTCCATCACCGCGGAGTCGGCCAGGGTGGTGACGTCGCCGACGTCGCGCTTCTCGGCCACGTCGCGCAGCAGGCGGCGCATGATCTTGCCCGACCGGGTCTTGGGCAGCTCGGTGACGACGAGGATCGACTTCGGCTTGGCGATCGGGCCGATCTCCTTCGCGACGTGGTTGCGCAGCTCCGCGATCAGCTCCTCACCGACGGTCTGATCCGGACCGATCGCCGACTCGCGCAGGATCACGAAGGCGTTGACCGCCTGGCCGCGTGTCGGGGTCGTTGGCGCCGACGACGGCGGCCTCGGCGACCTTCGGGTGCGACACCAGCGCCGACTCGATCTCGGTGGTCGAGAGCCGGTGGCCCGACACGTTCATCACGTCGTCGACGCGCCCGAGCAGCCAGATGTCGCCGTCCTCGTCGAGCTTCGCGCCGTCGCCTGCGAAGTACATCCCCTTGAAGCGCGACCAGTAGGTGTCCTTGTAGCGCTCGTCGTCGCCCCAGATCGTGCGCAGCATCGCGGGCCACGGCTGGGTGATCACGAGGTAGCCGCCCGAGCCCGGCGACACGGCCTTGCCCTCGTCGTCGACGACCAGAGCCGTGACGCCCGGCAGCGCCTTCATCGCCGAGCCGGGCTTGCCGTGCGGTCACGCCGGGCAGCGGGCTGATCATGTGCATCCCGGTCTCGGTCTGCCACCACGTGTCGACGACGGGGGTGCGCCCGCCGCCGATCGTCTCGCGGTACCAGACGTAGGCCTCGGGGTTGATCGGCTCGCCGACGGAGCCGATGATCCGCAGCGTCGACAGGTCGAACTTCTCCGGGATGTCCGCGCCCCACTTCATGAACGTGCGGATCACCGTCGGCGCGCAGTAGAGCAGGGTGATCTTGTACTTCTCGATGATCTCCCACCAGCGCCCCTTGTGCGGGGTGTCGGGCGTGCCCTCGTACATCACCGACGTCGTGCCGTTGGCGAGCGGCCCGTAGACGATGTAGGAGTGGCCGGTCACCCAGCCGATGTCGGCCGCGGTCCAGAAGACGTCGTCGTCCTTGAGGTCGAAGACCGCCCAGTGCGTGTACGACGTGCCGACCAGGTAGCCGGCGGTCGTGTGCAGGATGCCCTTGGGCTTGCCGGTGGTGCCGGAGGTGTACATGACGTAGAGCGGGTGCTCGGAGTCGAACGCCTCGGGGGTGTGCTCCTTCGAGGCACCGTCGACGGCGTCGTGCCACCACACGTCGCGGCCCTCGGTCCAGGCGACGTCCTGCCCGGTCCGGCGTACGACGAGCACGCTGCGCACGTCCGGGCACTGCTCGAGCGCCTCGTCGACCGCCGGCTTCAACGCGGCCGGCGCCCCGCGGCGGTAGCCGCCGTCGGAGGTGATCACGACCCGCGCGTCGCAGTCCTGGATCCGGTCGCGCAGCGCGGTCGAGGAGAAGCCGCCGAAGACGACGGTGTGCGGTGCGCCGATGCGTGCGCACGCCAGCATCGCCACGACGGTCTCGGGGATCATCGGCATGTAGATCGCGACCCGGTCGCCGGTCTTCACGCCGAGGTCGATCAGCGTGTTCGCCGCCTGGCAGACCATGTCCTTGAGCTCGGCGTAGGTGATGTCGCGGGTGTCGTCCTCGGGCTCGCCGACCCAGTGGTAGGCGACCCGGTCGCCGTTGCCTGCCTCGACGTGCCGGTCGACGCAGTTGTACGCCGCGTTGATCTTGCCGCCGACGAACCACTTGGCGAACGGGGCGTCGTCCCAGTCCAGGACCTGGTCCCACTTCGTCTCCCACGACAGCCGATCCGCGGCCTTCTCCCAGAAGGCGACCGGGTCGGCGTCGGCCTCGTCGTACGCGTCCGCCTTCACGTTGGCGTTCGCGGCGAGGTCCGCCGGAGGCTCGAATCGGCGGTTCTCGTGCAGCAGGTTGGACAGGGTTTCGTCGCTCACGTCTCTGTGCTCCTCTTCAGTGCCAACAGCTGGTTGCCCGGCAGCCGGGACCCTCGCACCACCCTAGGACCGCTGGGTTGGATCGGCGTTGGTCCCGGCTCCCTGTCGACGCTCGCGAGCTACTCGACCGGACCCGACGGGGGCGAGCTGGCGCTTCCAGGTGAACGCCGTGACGCCGGCGAACGACGCGTACCAGGCCGCGAGCGCGGTCAGCAGTCCGACGTAGCCACCGGTCTTGGTGATCCCGGTCGACGTCGCGAACTCGCCCCAGGCCAGGATCAGGAAGGTCAACGTCAGCAGGACGAACACGACCAGCACAGCCATGCTGACTCTGGTCGCCGCGACCGACATGTAGGCGGTGAAGATGCCCCAGGCCAGCAGGTACATGCCGAGCGCGTCGCCCACGTCGCCCGCGGATGCGGTGCCGAAGCTGGTGTGGCCGGTCAGCCACCAGTACGACACCCAGAAGGCGCCGTAGGAGCAGAACGCCGTGGCCCCGAAGGTGTTGCCCTTCGCGAACTCCCAGATCCCGGCCGCGAACTGGCCGATGCCGCCGTAGGCGAGCGCCAGACCGAACACGACCGGCACGACCGTGTCGGGAAGCCAGCCGGCGTTGACCGTGCTGAGGACGAAGGTGGTGAGGGCAAAGGCGGCGAGGCCGAGTGGTGCCGGGTCGGCGATGTGGGCGCCAGGCACGCGGACCGCGCTGGCCGTCGGAGTTTCGGACATGAGGACTCCTGTCTCTGTCGTTGGACAGCTCGGACGCTAGGGACGGCCCGGGAGGAGTGACAGTGGTCACCCGCCGCCCTGCGCCCAGCGGACGCCTGCAGGCGACGTGCGGCCGATGATCATGCGGCGAGCGGTAGCCCTGTCACGACGAACGGTCATCCACCCTTTCGGGCGGTCATCGGGTGGTAGCTGCCGCGGTCGACCTCCACTGCTTCGGGCAGGTGCAGCCGGACCATGGCCCGGCCGACGTGTGCGGGCACCCGTTCGCGGTCGGCGATGGACACCCCGATCATCGTGGCGAAGGCGACGGGCACCGTGAGCAGCGCCGGCTGCGCCAGCAGAGCGCCCCACCACCCGCCTGGCGCAGCGCCGACCATCACCGCGAGCACCGCGGCCCCGGACAGCACGCCGCCGCCGAGCAGGCCGGCTATCGCCCCGCGCGCGGTCAGTCCGCGCCACCAGATGCCGAGGAGGAGCAGCGGGCAGAACGTCGACGCCGCGACGGCGAAGGCGAGCTCCACCGCGTGCGCGACCGGCAGCCCCTGGGCGCCGAACGACAGCAGCAACGTGCCCCCGACCGCGACCACGCCGCCGATCCGGAAGGCGGTCACGGGATCGAAGCGCCGGCTCAGGACGTCCTGACTCAGCACGCCGCTGATCGAGACCACGAGCCCCGACGACGTGGACAGGAAGGCCGCGAACGCGCCGGCCCCGAGGAGGGCGGTGATCAGGGTGGCGGCCGAGCCGCTCAGCATCCGGTCCGGCAGCGTGAGAACCACGGAGTCGGTGTCGCCGGAGACGATGAGGTCGGGGGCGTAGATGCGGCCGAGGACGCCGTACACCGTGGGCAGCAGGTAGAAGATGCTGAGCATCGCCAGCACGCCCACCGTCGTACGACGTGCGGAGCGGCCGTCGTGGTTGGTGTAGAAGCGCACCACCACGTGGGGCAGGCCCATCGTGCCGAAGAACGTCGCCACGATCAGCGAGTAGGTGAGGTACGTCGCGTAGGGGCCCTTGCAGCGGCTCGACCCAGTCGGTCGCGTGGAGGTGACGGGTCGGGGAACCGTCTCCCTGCCAGGCCATCCAGAGCACGAACACGGGCACCAGCAGGGCGCACAGCTTGAGCCAGTACTGGAACGCCTGCACCAGCGTGATGCTGCGCATGCCGCCGGCCACGACGTTCACCAGCACGACGGAGGCGACGATCACCGCGCCCACCCAGGTCGGCGCACCGGTCAGCGCACTCAGGGTCAGCCCGGCGCCTTGGAGCTGCGGGACGAGGTAGAGCACACCGATCAGGCACACCAGCCAGCTGGCCACCCGACGCGCGAGCAGGGACTCGACCCGGAACTCGGCGAAGTCGGGGAGCGTGTAGGCGCCGGAGCGGCGCAGGGGTGCGGCGACGAACACCAGCAGCAGCAGGTAGCCGGCCGTCCAGCCGATCGGGTACCACAGCATGTCGACGCCGCGCGCCAGCACCAGACCGGCGACGCCCAGGAACGACGCGGCGGACAGGTACTCGCCACCGATGGCCGAGGCGTTGAGGAACGGGCCGACCCTGCGCGACGCCACGAAGAAGTCGCTCGTGGTGCGCGAGACGCGCAGGCCGAAGGCGCCGATCGCCAGCGTCGCCCCGGCGACCAGGGTGACCGCGAGCAGGGAGACCAGACCGTTCATGGGCTCTCGGGTCGGTCGACGAGGTCCTCGAAGGCTGCCTCGTTGCGCTCGGCCCGGCGGACGTACCACCAGGCCAGTACGAGGAGCCAGGGGTAGACGGCGAACCCGAGCAGCAACCACGCCAGGGGCACGCCGAGGACGTGCAGGTCGGCGTCCGGCACCAGGCGGAACAGCAGCGGCAGGCTTCCCAGGGAGAGCACGAGGGCCACCACGACGTACGCCGCAAGGCGGAGCTGCGCACGCATCAGGCTCTGTACGTAGACCTCTCCCAGCCGGGTGAGCTCGTCGATCTCGGCTGCGTTCGAGCGCCGCGCTCGCGAGCGGACGGCCACGGTCCGCGGACTCGTGATCCGTACCCGCTCGGTGGGCCGGCCATCGCTCATGACTGACCGCCTGGGGGTCTTCGGTGAGCCAGCGCCCGCAGCAACCCCCGTACCTCGGGCAGATGCCGGCGGCTGACCGGTAGCTCCACGCCAGCGACCACCACGACGGGGTGGCCGGGACCCAGCCGGACCTCCTCCACGTGAGCGAGCGCGACCAGGATGCTGCGGTGGATGCGCACGAAGCCTGCGTCCGCCCAGCGTTGCTCGAGGGTCCCGAGCGGCAGCCGCAGCAGCGGTTGGTCAGAGGCGGTGTGCAGTCGGACGTAGTCACCGTGGGCGGACGCGTAGCGCACGTCGGAGCGGCGGACGAACCGGGTAACCCCGCCGAGGTCGACCGCCAGCTGCTCGTCGGAGTCCGCGGTGCCCACGTCGTCCGACACGCGACGCACGGCCTCGCGCAGTCGCTCCTCGCGCACCGGCTTGAGCACGTAGTCGACCGCGTGGAGGTCGAAGGCCTCGACCGCGTGGTTCTGGTGGGCAGTCACGAAGATGACCGCGGGCGGCCGGCGGAACCGGCGCAGCACCTCGGCGAGCTCCAGCCCGGTCAGGCCCGGCATGGCGACGTCGAGCAGCACCACGTCGAAACTCTCGCTGCGCAGCAGCCGAAGCGCCTCGGTCGCCGAACCGCAGGTCAGCGCCTCGCCCACCCGGTCGTCGCGGCCGAGGAGGAAGGCGAGCTCGTCCAGCGCCGGCGGCTCGTCGTCGACGGCGAGCACGCGCAGCCCCGGGCTCATGCGCGGACGCCGATCGCGAACTTCGGCACGCGCACGGTGACCTTGGTGCCGGCTCCCGGTGCGGTCTCCACGACCAGGCCGTACTCGTCCCCGAACGCCGACCGGAGCCGCTCGTCGACGTTGCCGAGCCCGATGGAGTCCATCGACGCATCTCCCGCGAGGGCGCGTCGTACCCTCTCCGGGTCCTCACCCACTCCGTCGTCCTCGACGGTGATCACCGCCTCGTAGTCGTTGTCCTCGGCCAGGATCGTGATCGTGCCAGGGGCGTCCTTCGCCGCGAGTCCGTGACGTACGCCGTTCTCCACCAGGGGTTGGAGTGACAGCACCGGGATGCTCACGCCCAACACCTCCGGTGCGATCCGCAGGACCACGCCGAGCCGGCCGCCGAACCGGGCCTGCTCCAGCGACAGGTAGCGCTCGATCGAGCGCAGCTCGTCCTCGAGGGTCGTGTAGCTGCCCGCGCGCTGGAAGCTGTGCCGGGTGAAGTCCGCGAACTCCAAGATGAGCTCGCGGGCCCGGTCGGGATCGGTGCGCACGAAGGACGCGATGGTGGTCAGCGCGTTGTAGACGAAGTGCGGTGAGATCTGAGCCCGCAGGGCGCGCACCTCCGCCTCCATCCGGGACGTGCGCGCTGCGTCGAGCTCGGCGAGCTCGAACTGGCCGGACACCCAGCGCGCGACCTCGCCGGTGGCCCGGACCAGTCCGGCCGACGCGGTAGGGGTGAACGCCTGCAGCGTGCCGACCACGGTGTCCTCGACGGTGAGCGGCGCGACGATCGCCTGGCGCAGCGTGCAGCCCGGCTGGCCACAGGCGAAGTCACGATGATCGCGAACCGCCGTGGAGCCGTCCGCGACGCATCGTTCGATGAGGAGACCGAGCAGCTCGGCGTGATGCTGGTCGCGGCCGTGCCAGGCCAGCGTGTTGGCGGTGTCTGTCACCGCGACGGCGGGGCAGCCCAACAACGTGGACAGGTGACGGATGGACCGCTCGGCGGACTCGGTGGTGAGCCCGGTGCGGAGCACGCTGGTCATCTGGGTGGCCGTGTGCAGCGTGCGGAAGGTCGCCCGGTCAGCCTCGTTGCCGAGGTAGCCGGGACGCAGGCGCCGCCACCGTGGCATGGGCACAGACTAGGACGCATGTCACACTTCCGCCGTGAGCACGCAGCCTCGACCCGGCAAAGGTGCGCGCGTCGCGCCCACGCTGGAGGAGGTCGCGGCTCGGGCCGGTGTCTCCCGGGCCACCGCCAGCCGGGTCCTCCGGGGCGACACGAAGGTCAGTGACCACGCCCGCACCGTCGTCCACGACGCCGCCCGCGCGATCTCCTACGTGCCCAACCTGGCGGCCCGATCCCTCGTCACCGGCCGCAGTGACTCCGTCGCCTTCCTCGTCGAGGAGACCGAGGAGCGGATGTTCTCCGACCCGTTCTTCCTCGGCATGCTCCGCAGCGCGCAGGAGACCGTCGCCGAGGCCGGGCTCCAGCTGGTGTTCACGGTGATGACCCGGCCCGAGGACCAGGCTCGCTTCCTGGCGTACGCCGGCGGCGGCCACGTGGACGGCGTACTCCTGCTGTCGCTGCACGGGCAGGACAAGCTGCCGCAGCGCCTGGAGGACCTCGGTGTCCCGACCGTGCTCAGCGGTCGGCCGCTCAGCGGCCGACGCCGGCTCTGGTACGTCGACGCCGACAACGCCGGCGGCGGCTCGCTCGCGACCACCTACCTGATCGAGTCGGGGCGGCGCCACGTCGCGACCGTCACCGGGCCGCTCGACATGTGCGCGGGCCAGGACCGCCTGGCCGGCTACCGCAAGGCCGTCGAGGCCGAGGGACGCGGGTACGACGAGAGCCTGGTGTCGGTGGGCGACTTCACCTCCGCCGGAGGGTACGACGCGACGTGCCGCCTGCTCGAGCAGCGCCCGGACGTCGACGCGATCTTCGCCGCCTCCGACCTGGCGGCGTTCGGGGTGATCCGCGCGCTCCGCGACGCCGGACGCCGGCCGGGCGACGACGTGGCGGTGATCGGTTTCGACGACATCCCGGCAGCCGCGGAGCAGCAGCCGCCGCTGTCGACGGTGCGGCAGCCGATCGCCGAGCTGGGGTCCGCGATGACGAACCTGCTGCTCCGCAGGATCGAGGGCGAGGCCCCCGACCGCACCGAGATCCTGCCGGTCGACCTGGTCCTCCGCGCGACCGCGTGAGCGTGGGAAGGTCTCGGATCGGCGCCTTTTCACCGCGACTCGCCGTAGGGGCTTGACAGGGTGACCACCGTCACAGCATCCTGTGCGCGAGTGCTCGTGAGAGCGCTCTCACAGACGGAGACCAGATCTCCACCCGGCCAGTGTTCAGGAGGACTCCATGCGCAGAACTACCACGAACCGCCGACGACCGGTGGCGTCGTTGGTCGCCCTTGCAGCGACCGGCGCGATCGTGCTGGCCGGGTGCGGCGGTAACGGATCGTCGGCCAGCACCGCGGCCCCGGCCGACGCCGGGCCCTGCGGCACGACGGACCCCACCACGGTGACCGTCGGCCTGTTCGGCACCTTCGGCTTCAAGGAGGCGGGCCTCTGGGACGCCTACAAGAAGGTCTGCCCGAACATCACGATCAAGGAGGACGTGGTCGAGCAGTCCGCCGACTACTGGACCCGCCTGAAGACCCGCCTCGCGTCCGGCAGCGGGCTCGATGACGTCCAGGCGATCGAGATCGGCTTCGTCGCCGACGTCGTACAGAACCACGCCGACCAGTTCGTGAACTGGAACACCGTGCCCAACGCGGCCGCCGACAAGGCCGAGTTCTTCCCGTGGAAGTGGCAGCTCGCGTCGTCGACCGACGGCAAGAGCACCGTGGGTCTCGGCACCGACATCGGCCCGGAGGCGATCTGCTACCGCAGCGACCTGCTCAAGCAGGCCGGTCTCCCGTCCGACCCGGCGACCCTGGCCAAGAAGTGGAAGACGTGGGACGACTTCATCGCCTTCGGCAAGCAGTACGAGGCGTCGTCGACCAAGCCGTCCGGCTCGAACTTCGTCGACAGCGCTGCGAGCGTCTTCTCGACCGCGGTCTACCAGGGCAAGAACGCCTACGCCGATGACCAGGGCCAGGCCGACGTCGCGAACAGCGACGGCGTCCAGACCGCCTGGAACTACGCCAGCCAGGCTGCCCAGGACGGCATCACGGCCGGCCTCCAGCAGTTCTCGCCGGAGTGGAACAAGGCCTTCTCCAGTGGCGCGTTCGCCACGCTGGCCTGCCCCACCTGGATGATGGGCTACATCCAGGGCCAGGCGGGCGACGCCTACGCCGGCAAGTGGGACATCGCGCCGGTGCTGCCCGGTGGCGCCACCAACTGGGGCGGTTCGTGGCTCGGCGTACCGACCGCGGCCAAGAACAAGGCAGCGGGCATCGCCCTCGTCGAGTGGCTGTCGGCCCAGGGCCAGCAGGTCAAGATGTGGAGCGACGGCGGGCACTTCCCGTCCAACTCCGACGCGGCGGCCGCACCTGCGGTGAGCACCGCCAAGAGTGACTACTTCAGCAACGCGCCGGTGGGCCAGATCTTCGGGGACATCTCCTCGCAGATGAAGATCCCGCCGATCGGTCTCTACGACACGCAGATCCAGCAGGCGTTCACCACGCAGCTGACCAACGTCGAGACCAAGGGCACCTCGCCGGACGACGCGTTCAACGCCGCACTCGACCAGATCAAGCAGATCACCGGCTGAGAGACCACCGGGCCGCCGACTCCCCTGCGCGAGTCGGCGGCCCGGTCCTCGCCTGGTCCGCGACGAAAGGTGATCATGACGGTCGTGTCCCCACCCAGAACCGGCGTACGCCCAGTGGCCCAGGTCGATGCCGATCGGCGTCGGAATCGGCTCCCCGGGAGCCGGATCGGCTACGCCTACGTGCTGCCGTTCTTCCTGGTGTTCCTCGCCTTCAGCGTCTACCCGTGGATCGACACGGCCTGGGTCTCGCTGCACGACACCCGGCTCTCGACGTACCACCAGTCGAGCTTCATCGGCCTGGAGAACTACCGGAACCTGTTCACCAACCAGTTCTTCTGGAACGCGTTCCGCAACACGATCACGATCGGGATCATCTCGACCGTCCCGCAGCTGTGCATGGCGCTCGGCATCGCGCACCTGCTGAACTACCAGCTCCGCGGCCGCACCTTCTTCCGGGTCGCGATCCTGATGCCCTACGCGACCAGCCTCGCCGCCGCGACGGTGATCTTCGCCGAGCTCTTCAACCCCCATGTCGGGATCATCAACTGGGTCCTGACCTCCGTGCACCTGCCCGCCGTGGACTGGCAGGGCGCCAAGTGGCCCTCCCAGATCGCGGTCTCGTCGATCGTCACCTGGCGGTGGACCGGCTACAACGCACTGATCTACCTGGCCGGCATGCAGGCGATCAGCTCCGACCTCTACGAGGCCGCCGCCATGGACGGCGCCGGACGCTGGGCGCAGTTCCGGAACGTGACGCTGCCCGGTCTGCGACCCACGATCCTGTTCACGATCGTGGTCTCGACGATCGGGGCAGCCCAGCTGTTCGGTGAGCCGCTGCTCTACCACAACGGCCTCGCCGACGGCGGTACGTCGAACCAGTACCAGACGCTGGGGCTCCTGATGTACCAGCAGGGCTGGGTCAACGACCGGCTCGGCCTCGCCTCGGCGACAGCCTGGACGATGTTCCTGATCATCGTGGCCGCGGTCTCGGTCAACGTGCTGCTGGCCCGGCGACGCGAGCGCCTCGAGGGCGGCCGGCGGCTGCGAGCCGCCTCCCTGGCCGTCGTGGCGCCCGAGGTGACCCAGCGATGAGCGCCGGGAGCAGCGCCGTGCTGAAGGCCTCGTGGACGACGTACGCCGTGATCACGGTGGTCACGCTCGTGTCGGTCTTCCCCCTCTACTACACGATCGTGATGGCGTCGCACACGAACGCCGAGATGGCCGCGGGGACTCCCCCGCTGCTGCCGAACTCCTCGATCTTCCACAACATGCGCCAGGCGCTCGACCTCGCGCCTCTCAACCTCGGCCTGGTCAACTCGCTGATCGTGTCCGGCGCGGTGACCCTCGGCACCGTGACCTTCTGCACCCTGGCCGGCTTCGCGTTCGCCAAGCTCCGCTTCCGCGGTTCCAACCTGCTGCTGGCGATCTGCATCGCGACGATGATGGTGCCTCTCCAGATGGGCGTGATCCCGCTCTACATGCTGATGGCGCGGCTCGGTCTCGCGAACCATCTGGCGGCGGTCATCCTGCCCACGCTGTGCACGGCGTTCGGGGTGTTCTTCATGCGGCAGTACATCTCCAGCGCGGTGCCCGACGAGCTGATCGAGGCGGCGTGGATCGACGGCGCCAGCCCGATCCGGGTCTTCTGGTCGGTGGTCGTCCCGGCGGTCCGGCCGGCGATGGCGGTGCTCGGGATGCTCACGTTCCTGATGACCTGGAACGACTTCTTCTGGCCGATCATCGTGCTCAGCTCGCAGAACCCGACGATCCAGGTCTCGTTCCAGAGCCTCGCCACCGGCTACGCCCCGCAGCAGTCGATCATCATGGCCGGCACGCTCTACGGCACGATCCCGGTGCTGATCGTGTTCGCGCTGCTCGGTCGCCAGATCGTCGGCGGCATCATGTCCGGGGCGGTGAAGGGATGAAGCCCACCCCACAGCGTTCCTTCCCCTCAGGCTTCGTCTGGGGCGTCGCAGCGGCGTCGTACCAGATCGAGGGCGCCGTCACCGAGGACGGTCGCGGCCCCAGCATCTGGGACACGTTCTCCCACCGCCCCGGCGCGATCGACAACGACGACAACGGCGACGTCGCCTGCGACCACTACCACCGCTGGCCCGGCCGACCTCGACCTGATCCGCTCGCTCGGCGTCGCGTCGTACCGCTTCTCGGTGGCGTGGTCGCGGGTCATGCCCGACGGCCGCTCGGTCAACCAGGCCGGCCTCGACTTCTACAAGCGCCTCGTCGACGGGATGCTCGAGCGCGGCATCCGGCCTCTGATGACGCTCTATCACTGGGACCTGCCCGAGGCCCTCGACGCGCGACGGGGAGGCCGGCTGGCTGTCGCGCGACCTGCCCGACCGGTTCGTCGACTTCGCGATGGTGCTCGGCAAGGAGCTCGGCGACCGGGTTCCGGAGGTGACCACGCTGAACGAGCCGTGGTGCTCGGCGTACCTCGGCTACGCGACGGGCGAGCACGCCCCGGGTCGTCGGGTGCCGGCGCTGGCCTACCGCGCCGCCCACCACCTCAACCTCGCCCACGGCCGAGCGGTGACCGCGTTGCGCGGCGTGCTGCCCCCGAGCGCCGACCTCTCGGTCACCCTCAACCTCCACCAGGTGCAACCGGCCTCCGACCGGGACGAGGACCTGGCGGCCGCCGACCACGTCGACCTGATCGCGAACCGGATCTTCCTCGACCCGATGTTCGGCGGCGGCTACTCGGCGGACCTGCTCGCCACGACCGCCCACCTGACCGACTGGGACTTCGTGCACGCCGGGTGACGAGGCGGAGATCGGTGCGGGCCTCGACTCGATCGGGGTCAACTACTACAACCCCGCGCGGGTGGCGGCACAGGACGGCAGCGGGAAGTCGTTCCCCGGCACCGACCGTGCCCGCTTCGTGGACATCCCGGGCCCGCAGACCGTGATGGGGTGGCCGATCGTCGCCTCCGGTCTCACCGACCTGCTCCTGCGGGTGCAGCGCGACTGCGGCCTGCCGATCCGGGTGACCGAGAACGGCATGGCAGCCCACGACGTGCTGGTCGACGGAGCCATCCACGACGACGACCGGATCGGCTACCTGCACGACCACCTCGCGGCCGTGCACGAGGCCATCGAGCACGGGGCCGACGTACGCGGCTACTACCTGTGGACGCTGCTCGACAACTTCGAGTGGGCGTGGGGCTACGACAAGCGGTTCGGGATCGTGCACGTCGACCTCGAGACCCAGGTACGGACGCCCAAGGACTCCGCGCACTGGTACGCCGGTGTCATCCGCGACAACGGCGTGTGAGGGCCCTCAGCGGAAGTCGATCAGCAGCTCGTCGTCGGGTCCGTCGGGGCGCTTCCCGCTCTCGTCCGTCGCACCGGGCTCGCCGTCGTCCGGCTCCTCTCGGGGCGGCCGGTCGAGGGCGGTCGCGACGAAGCAGCGGGTGACGTAGGGGAGCTGCATGCCGTCCATCCCGCGGCCGTAGTCGTCGTAGAACGCGAGCACCTCGGCCAGCTTGGCCGCACGGCCTTCGGCGTCGAGCACGGCGACGTTGGAGCGGGAGAGCACGAGGTCCTGGATGGTCTTGCGATCGACGGTCTGCCAGTGGCTGAACTCGCGCTCCTCGACGAAGCCGAACAGCTCGCTGAAGATGAGTGCCTGGGCAGGGTCGCGCAGCTGCTCCTGCGTGCCGATCAGCGCGCCGAGGCGGCGTACCCACGGGATCTTCTCGTTGCGCTGGTTCCAGACCAGGCAGATCCGGCCGCCGGGTACCGAGCACCCGCGAGATCTCGGGCAGGGCGCGGTCGAGGTCGAACCAGTGGAAGGCCTGCGCGGCGATCACGGCGTCCACCGAGCCGTCGGCGAGCGGGATCTCCTCGGCACCGGCGACGGCGGTGCGAACGCCCGGCAGCCGGGCCTCGAGGATCGCCGAGCATCGCGGCATCGGGATCGGTGGCGTGGACGTCGTGGCCCAGCCCGACCAGCACCCGCGTCAGCTTGCCCGTGCCGGCGCCGAGCTCGAGCACGCTGCGCGGCTGGTCGCCGAGCATCCACTGCACGGCGTCGGCGGGATACGTCGGGCGGCCGCGCTCGTAGGCCTCGGCGACGCTGCCGAAGGAGTGGGCCCAGTCGGGCGTCCCCGGCTGGTCGTTCTCGTCGGTCGCATCGCGGGCGACGTCGGGCGTCGGCGTCTCGTCGGTCATCGGGTCCGAGGCTACCCGTCGCGGCACCGGCTCCCGGGCCACTCACTACTGTGCCGGTCGTGGAGGACGTGGCCGGGATCGAGCGCCTCGAGGGCGTCGGGTCGGCGTACGCCGCCACCCGCGACGGGATCGACACCCTGCTCCGCGACCGGGGCCTGCGGCAGACCTCTCCGGACCTGACCACCGAGTCGCTGCTGCGAGGCGCCCACGCCACGGCTGTGCTCGAGGGATCCGGCATCGAGCCTCGACGACGTCCGAGGCGGGAACGGCGACGAGCATCGCCCAGGGCGCGCTGCGGGTGTCGGTGGAGCTGCTCGGCCTCGTGCCGGTGTTCGGGCGCTCGCCGGCGCAGGCCCTGGCGCGGCTCCACGCCCTGGCGGCGGCCGGAGCGGTGCCCGACGACGAGCGGGGCCGTCCGCGGGACGCGGACGCGGCAGCCCGGCTACGCGAGTCGCTGGGGGTCCTGGACTCGGACCGGCCGGCGCTGATGACGGCCGCGCTGCTGCACGCGGAGCTGCGGTGCGGTGCGCCGTTCGCCGGTGCCAACGGGATCGTCGCCCGAGCCGCCGAGCGGTTGGTGCTGGTCAGCAGCGGGGTCGACGCCAAGTCGCTCGTGGTGCCGGAGGCAGGTCACCTCGCCCTACGTCCGGCGTACGAGTCGAACCTGCGGGCGTACGCCGACGGCGGCCGCCCGGGGCTCCGGCCTGGCTGCTCTACTGCGCCGAGGCCTACGCCGCGGGCGCCGAGGCGAGCCCCCTGCGGGATCGGTGAGTCTTCACAACGACCACCTGGTCTCGAGGCGTCGCCGGCCGACCCTCCCGCTCGGTCCGCGCGGCGTGAACGTGCGAGCGGCACCCGATCGCTCGGGTGCCGCCGCTGACACGCGAACCCGGCTACCAAGCGTGCTCGTACCTATGGCAGCCCCGGAAGTCTTCCGATGACATGCGCCCTGTAGGAAGGGTGGATCGCCGCGTGGGTACCCGGTCCGCGTGCTGGTCTGGAGTTGTCGTTCACCCCATGTGTACGCCGGTCGGGGGCACCCCACAACCCTTGACTTTCATCCGCACGGGTGGGCGCGCGTGTCGGCGAAGGACCTACGCACCGAGCCGGCGGCGGCGGCTGAGCCAGATCGCCCCGCCCAGCGTGATCGCCGTACCGACGGTGAGAGCGGCGAGCGTCGGCTTCACCGGGATCCGGCTGCGCAGCGTGACCGGACGGGTGAACTGCAGCACCGGCCAGCCCTTGCTCGCAGCCAGCTTGCGGAGCTCGCGGTCGGGGTTGACGGCATGGGGATGGCCGACCACCTCGAGCATCGGGGCGTCGGTGATGGAGTCGCTGTAGGCGAAGCAGTCGTCGAGGTCGTAGCCGCGGTCGGCGGCCATCGCCACGATGGCGCGCGCCTTCTCCTCGGCGTAGGCGTAGTAGTCGATCTCGCCGGTGTACTTCCCGTCGACGACCTGCAGCCGGCTGGCGATCACATGGTCCGCGTCCAGCATCTCGCCGATCGGCTCGACCACCTCGGTGCCGCTGGCGGAGACGACCACGACGTCGCGCCCGGCCCGGCGGTGCTCGTCCATGAGCGAGACGGCCTCGTCGTAGACGATCGGGTCCACGACGTTGTGCAGCGTCTCCGCGACGATCTCCTTGACCGTCTCGACGTCCCAGCCCTCCACGAGCTGGGACATGAACGCGCGGATCTTCTCCATCTGGTCGTGGTCGGCGCCGCCGACGAGGTAGACGAACTGGGCGTACGCCGAGCGGAGCATCGCCCCGCGGGTGATCAGGCCGCCGGCCTGGAACGGCTTGGAGAAGGCCAGCGAGCTCGACTTCGCGATGATCGTCTTGTCGAGGTCGAAGAACGCCGCGGACCGGCTGGTGTGGCTGTGGGGCACTGCAGGTCCACGGCCGGGCGACATGCCTTCATGGTAGGTGGCGGATCCGTCGCCGGCCCGCTGATCGCACACAGTGCCACCCGGCGCGCCCGCGCTCCACAGAGCCTCGCACCGTCGCATCGTCGGCGGGGTGCGGTCGCGGCCAACGTGGGACCCATGACCGCTCCCTTGCTCGTCACCTCCGATGAGACCCTGCTCGACGAGCTGCTCCGCCTGTCCGCGGCTGCGGGCACCACGCCCGACGTCGCGCACGACGTACCGGCCGCACTCCGGTCCTGGAGCAAGGCGCCGCTGGTGCTGATCGGGGCCGACCTCGCCGAGCCGCTGGCGCGGGCCGCGCCCGCGCGCCGTGACGGGGTCTTCGTGGTGCTGCTCGCACCGAGTCCCGACGCCGTCTTCGCCACCGCACTGGCCGTCGGTGCCGAGAGCGTCGCCGAGCTGCCGCGATCGGAGGGTTGGCTGGTCGAGCGGCTGACCGACGTGGTGGACACCGGGCCGGCGCGCGGATCTGACGGTCGGGGTCGTCGGCGGCAGCGGCGGTTCGGGTGCGACGACGTTCGCCTGCGCCCTCGGCCAGATGGCCGGCCGCGCGGCGCCGTCCGTGGTCGTCGACCTCGACCCATTAGGCCCAGGGGTCGATCGGGTCCTCGGTCTCGACGTCGTCGACGGGATCCGGTGGGACGGGCTCGGCCACACCACCGGCCGCCTCAGCGCGCGTGCCCTGCGTGACTCGTTGCCGCGCCGCGACGGGGTCGCCGCCCTCACCTGGTACGCCGGACCCCAGCCGCGCCGGCTCCAGGCCTTCGCCGTCCGCGAGGCGTTGTCGGCCGCTCGCCGCGGCCACGACACGGTGGTCGTCGACCTGCCGCGAGGCTGGGACGCGCTGACCGAGGAGGTCGTGACGCGGTGCGACCACGTGCTCGTGACGGTGGTCGCCGACCGTGCCTGGTCTCGCCGCGGCGGTGCGGGTGTGCAGCCGGTTCGCCGACCCCGGCGGGCTCGGTCTCGTGGTGCGCGGTGCCGGCCTCGACGACCAGACGCTCACCCGGCTGACCGGCGCGCCGGTGGCGGCGCGGATGGGCGACCAGCGAGGCCTCTCCGAGGCGACCGATCTCGGACTGGGTCCGGTGCGCTCGCGTCGCGGGCCGCTGGGCAGGTCCGCGGCGAGCGTGGTGGCGTCGCTCGGCGCGGCGGCGGCGCGGGCGGCGTGATGCAGGCGTCCGCGGACCTGGTCGAAGACGTCCGCGAGCACCTGGCCCGCGAGCCCGGTCCGCTGACGCCGCACCGCGTGGCGGACGCACTGCGTGCCTCGGGGCGTCCCGTGGGCGACGCGACCGTGCTGGCCGTCCACGACGCACTGCGACGCGACGTGCTCGGTGCGGGCCCGCTCGAGCCGCTGCTCCGGCTGCCCGACGTCACCGACGTCCTGGTCAACGGACCTGACGCGGTCTACGTCGACCGCGGATCCGGGCTGGAGCGGACCGAGGTCACCTTCACCGACGACGCAGCGGTGCGACGCCTCGCTCAGCGGCTCGCGGCCGCCGGCGGTCGCCGTCTCGACGACTCGGTGCCACACGTCGACGTCCGGCTCGCCGACGGCACCCGGTTCCACGCCGTGCTCGCACCCCTGGCACGGCCGGGCACGGTGCTGTCCCTCCGTGTCCCGCATCAGCGCGTGCTCAGTCTCGACGAGCTGGTCGCAGCCGGCACGGTGAACGACCAGGGTGCGCGTCTGCTCCGGTCGCTGGTCTCCAGCCGGCTGGCCTTCCTGGTCAGCGGCGGCACCGGCTCCGGCAAGACCACCCTTCTCAACTCCTTGCTCTCATTGGTCCCCTCCGACGAGCGGCTGGTGCTCGTCGAGGACGCCAGTGAGCTCCGGCCCGACCATCCCCATGTCGTGGGCCTGGAGGCTCGGCCACCCAACATCGAGGGCGCCGGTGAGGTCACCCTGCGCACGCTCGTGCGGCAGGCGCTCCGGATGCGCCCCGACCGCCTGGTCGTCGGCGAGGTGCGCGGTGCCGAGGTCGTCGAGCTGATGGCCGCCCTCAACACCGGCCACGAGGGCGGCTGCGGCACCATCCACGCCAATTCCGCGCGCGACGTCCCCGCCCGCGTCGAGGCCCTGGCCCTCGCCGCGGGTCTCGGCCGCGAGGCAGCTCACAGCCAGCTGCTGGCCGGACTCGACGCCGTGCTCCACCTCGGACGCGACCACGACGGGCACCGGGTGCTGCGCGAGGTCGCGGTGCCGTCACGGCGCACGGACGGTCTGGCCGACCTGTTGACCGCCGTGACCTTCCGCGACGGCGGGGCCGTGACCGGTCCCGGCGAGGCCGATCTGGTGGCCCGGCTGTGTCGGTGACCGGGTCCCTTGCCGGACCGACCGCGACATCGTTGGTCGCCGCCACGGCAGTGGGCGTCGGCGTACTCCTGAGGTGGCGGGCGCCGCCCGCGGGTCTCGAGGCGTTCCACGCGTCGCCCCGATGGCTGCCGTGGATGATCGCTGCGGGCACGCTCGTGAGTCCTTCCCGGCCGCTGGGCTGCGCCGATGGTCGTGCTCGCGGCTGCCGCTGTCGCGGGCCGGGCGCTGTGGCGCCGACGGGCCGAGGCCACGGCCGCCGAGGAGACGGCCCGCCGGATGCTCGAGGCCTGCGACGTCGTGGCCGGCGAGCTGGCCGCCGGACGGACCGCCGGAGCGGCCCTCGACGAGGCCGCGGAGACCTGGCCGGCGATGCGGCCGGTGGCCGACGCGTGTCGGCTCGGGGGAGACGTCCCGGAGGCCCTCCGAGGGCTCGCACGGACGCCCGGGGCCGACGGGCTGCGGCTGCTCGCGGGGGCTTGGGTGGTGTCGTACCGCACCGGAGCGGGGTTGGCCGCGAGCACCCGTCGGGTGGCCGAGGCCGTACGCCGCGACGAGTCCACGCGCAGGGTCGTGCGGGGTGAGCTCGCCTCCGCTCGCGCCACCGCCCGCCTCGTGGCGTGCCTGCCCGTCGTGGCGTTGCTGATGGGGAGCGGAGCCGGGGGCGACCCGTGGACGTTCCTCATCGGCACCCCGTTCGGACTGGCCTGCCTGGCCTGCGGTCTCGCCATCGGATTCGCCGGGCTCTGGTGGATCGAGCTGATCGCCCGCGAGGTCGACCGGTGACCGCCTGGCTCGCGGCGTCGCTCGCTGCTGCGGCCGCAATGTGGTCGCTGCCGCCGAGGATCCGCGTGCGGGAGTCGCGTGCACAGGTGCTGCGCGCCGCCGACCCCGGCTGGGTGCTGCGCTGGCGAGGCTTGTGGGCGGTTCTGGCCGGGGCGGCGGTCGCGAGCTTCGTCTCGGGCGTGGGTGGGCTGGTCGCCGGGAGTGTGTCAGCCGTCGTGGCGTGGGCGTTGATCGGCCGTACCGAGCCGACCGACGTACGTCGTCGACGTCGGCTCGCCGAGCGTGACCTGCCCGGCCTGGTCCAGCTCCTCGCCGCCGCCCTCGAGACCGGGTGTGGCGTCGCGGAGGCCCTCCGGCTGGTGTGTGCCGCGTGCCCCGGCCCGGCGTCGGACGTCCTGGCCGCGGTTCCGCCGCGGCTCGAGCTCGGTCTCCCGCCCGAGCTCGCCTGGCAGCCGGTGCTCGACGACCGGCAGCTCGCGCCCCTCGGTCGAGCGCTGGTGCGGGCGGGCAGGTCCGGTGCCTCGGTGTCCCACGAGGCGGTCCGACTGGCTGACGAGCTGGCCCACCGATCCCGCGCCGCGGTGGAGGAGCGAGCACGCGGCGTCGGGGTCAAGGCTGCGGTCCCCCTGGGGCTCTGCCTGCTCCCGTCGTTCGTCCTCCTCGGGGTCGTCCCGCTCGTGGTCAGCCTGCTGCAGTCCCTGGATCTCTGAGCGTGCGAGCCACATGTTCTCCACCGGTGCCGCCCCGTGCCGGCGACTCCACAGCCTGCCGCCGGACGCTCACACGGTTCGCGCCGGCCGAGCAGAGTGCCACGAGGCCGCAACCGCGGCCACGACCGAGACGGAGGAGACACATGCACGACCACCACGACGAGCGCGGGATCACCACCGCGGAGTACGCCGTCGGCACTGCGGCGGGTGCTGGCCTCGCCGGCCTGCTGTTCAAGCTGCTCACCGGCGGTTTCGGCGAGCAGCTGCTCCGCACCCTGTTCGACCACGTCCTCGCGCTGTTGGGGGTCGGGTGACCCACGACCAACGGGGAGCTGCCACCGCCGAGCTCGCCTTGGCGATCCCGCTGCTGCTGTCGCTCACGATCGGCCTGGTCTGGCTGCTCAGCGTCGGGTCCGCCCAGGTGCGGATGGTCGACGCCGCCCGCGAGGCCGCGCGGGCGACCGCGCGCGGTGACGCTGCCGCTGACGCCGAGGCCCGCGGCGAGCAGGTCGCCCCGCCGGGGAGCACGGTCACCGTGGTGAGCCGTGACGGAGAGGTGGTGTCCACGGCCACCGGGTCGGTCGGCCCGCCGGGCGGTCTCCTGGGCTTCCTCCCAGCGGTTTCGCTGCACGCGCGTGCGGTCGCTGCGACGGAGTCTCCGTGAGCTGCCGGGCCGACCAGCGAGGCTCAGCGACCGTGCTCGTCGTGGCGATGGCCGGGCTGCTGCTGGTCATCGGCGCTGGCACTGGGCGTGGTCGGCGCGATGGTGCGCGCCCACCGGGTGGCGCAGGCCGGTGCCGACCTCGCCGCCCTCGCGGGTGCGCACGGGCTGGCGGTGGGCCGCGACGGTTGTTTCGACGCCGGCCGGATCGCGGCCGCCAACGACGTTCGTCTGGCTTCGTGCCGGGTCGCAGGCCGCGACGTGGTCGTCACGGTCGTGGCGACCGGGCCGCACTGGCTCGGCCAGACCGCCGACCTCACCGGCGAGGCGCGTGCGGGTCCCGGGTGACTCACAGGGGCGCGGTGTCGTCGCCCGTCCGGTTGCGCTGCACGTTGCGCTCGTTGACCTCGCGCAGGTGGCGGTTCTCCCGCCGCAGCCGCCACGAGCGACGAGCACCGAGCTTGGTGAGGGAGTAGCCCCACAGGATCGCCAGGCCTGCGGCCAACCCGAGGAAGAAGATCGTGGCGGCGCCCAGATCGGCCCCCAGGAAGCTGGCAGACCCGCTGCTGCTCAGCAGGGCGGCGGCCACGGCGACCGCACCCGCGGCGATCAGCAGCAGCCCGAGGACGATCATGTCGGCGAGGCTACTCGGCCGGTGCCTCGGCGAGAAGGACGTCGAGCAGGCGTACGGCGCCCTGCTTGTCGAGGGGATGGTTCTGGTTGCCGCACTTCGGCGACTGCACGCAGGACGGGCAGCCGTCAGGGCAGCCGCACGACCGGATCGTCTCGCGCGTTGCCGAGAGCCAGGCGCCCGCGGCGGTGAAGCCGCGCGCGCTGATCCCCGCGCCGCCCGGGTGACCGTCGTACACGAAGACGGTCAGCCGGCCGGTGTCGGCGTGGTGAGCGGTCGAGACCCCGCCGATGTCCCACCGGTCGCAGGTCGCGAACAGGGGCAGCAGGCCGATCGAGCAGTGCTCTGCGGCGTGGGCCGCGCCCGGCAGGTCGGCGGCGAGGATGCCGCTCTCGGCCAGCAGGTCGTCGGGGAGCGTCCACCACACGGCCTGGGTGGTGAGGGTCTGCACCGGCAGGTCGAGCGGCACCTCGTCGATCACGTCGCCGGACGGCTGCCGACGCCGGAGGTAGGACACCACTTGGTGCGAGACCTCGACCGTGCCCCGCGAGATCCTGGCCTCACCCCACAGCCGGTGGTCGGTCTCGTCCACAAGAGTGAGGTCGGTGAGTTCGCGCGCGGTCGTGGAGAAGGCCACCTCGGCCCGGTCGATCATCGCCACGTGGTCGTCGAGGTCGAGCGACTCGACGAGCCAGGTCTCCCCGCGGTGCACGTACACGGCGCCGGCGTGGGCGGTCGCGTGGGCGCTCGACCCGTCCACGGTGCCGACCACGCGCCCCGTGGAGCGCTCCACCAGCGAGACGGGGCGGCCGCCGCCGGAGCGGATGTCGGTGAGGGCGTTGGCCGGCTCGGGATGGGTCCAGTACCACCCCTGCGGCCGGCGCCGGAGCCGCCCCGACTCGGTGAGCTCGTCGAGCAGGTCGCGTGTCCCGGGTCCGAAGAGATCGAGCTCTCCCTCGCGCAGCGGAACCTCCTGGGCGGCGGCGCACAGGTGGGGCCTCAGGACGTACGGGTTCTCGGGGTCGAAGACGGTCTGTTCGACCGCCTGGTCGAGGAGAGCCTCCGGATGGGTCACGAGATAGGTGTCGAGAGGGTCGTCGCGGGCCACCAGGACCGCGAGGGCGTCGCCCGCGTTCCGTCCGGCACGACCGACCTGCTGCCACCAGGCGGCGCGGGTGCCGGGGAAGCCCGCGACGATCACCGCGTCGAGGCCCGAGACGTCGATGCCCATCTCCAGGGCGTTGGTGGCGGCCAGGCCGAGCAGTCGCCCGTCGCGGAGAGCCTGCTCGATCTCGCGGCGCTCCTCGGGGAGGTAGCCGCCGCGGTAGCTCGCGACGCGTCCCGGCAGGGAGGGGTCGACGTCGGCGAGCAGATCGGCCGCGGTCGACGCCACCTGCTCGGCCGCCCGGCGGGAGCGCACGAAGGCCAGGGTGCGCACCCCTTCGGCTCACCAGGTCGGCCAGGAGGTCGGCGGACTCCGACGACGCGGCTCGGCGTACGGGTGCGCCGTTCTCGCCGGCATACGACGTGAAGCGCGGCTCCCACAGCGCCAGCGCCACCTCCCCGCGGGGCGAGTCGTCGTGACTCACTGCCATCACGTCGAGGCCGGTGAGGCGCGACGCGTGCTCGGCGGGGTTCCCGACCGTCGCCGAGGCGAGCACGAAGGTCGGGTCGGAGCCGTGGTGGGCGCACACCCGGCGAAGCCGACGCAGCACCTGGGCGACGTGGGCCCCGAAGACACCGCGGTAATGGTGACACTCGTCGACCACGACCAGGTCGAGCGACCGGAACAGCCCGCCCCAGCGGTCGTGCCGGGGGAGGAGAGACCGGTGGAGCATGTCGGGGTTGGTGAGGACGTACTCCCCGTGCTCGCGCGTCCAGTCGCGCTCGTCGCGGGAGGAGTCTCCGTCGTGGGTCGTGACCCGCACGCCGAGCCCGAGCGTCCCGATCGCTGCGAGCTGGTCCTGGGCGAGCGCCTTGGTCGGGCTGATGTAGAGCGTCGAGGCGCCGCGCTCACCCCTCCCTCCGCGACGCTCGAGGATCGTGGTGAGGGCGGGCAGCTGGTAGGCGAGCGACTTGCCGGAGGCCGTACCGGTCGAGAGGACGACGTGCTGTCCGGTGCGGGCGGCCTCGGCGGCGACGGCCTGGTGGCGCCACAGGTCGTCGATGCCGCGCCTCCGGAACGCCGCCACCACCTCCGGGTGCGCCCAGTCGGGCCACGCCGCCGTACGTGCCTCCCGACGGGGCAGCACGCGCAGGTGGCGGAGGGAGTCCTCGCGCCCCGGCCCCTGGGCCAGACGCCGGCCGAGGTCGGCCACGTCGGAGCGAGCCGCGCGGTCGACTCGACCGTCCGTCGACCCCTCCACGACACCCGCCACGACAGCAGTCTGACAAAGCCGACCGACACCCTCGGCCGGGGCAGCCGGGGGACTACCTCCCCACGGGGCGCTGGGGCGTGGTTTGATATGGCCGAACGCGGTTGGGGCCGCTGGGTCCCGCACCCGACCTGGAGCTCAGGAGTGGATTCGTGGATCTGACCATAACGACGCGTGAGGCCGAGGGCCGGACCGTCGTGTCAGTCGCGGGGGAGATCGACGTCTACACCGCCCCGCGGCTGCGGGAGGAGATCACCGAGCTCGTCGCGGCGGGCACCTACGACATCGTCATCGACATGTCGGAGGTCGAGTTCCTCGACTCGACCGGGCTCGGCGTGCTGGTCGGCGGTCTGAAGAAGGTCCGCGCCCACGACGGCTCGCTCCACCTGGTGTGCAACCAGGACCGCCTGCTGAAGATCTTCCGGATCACCGGTCTGGCCAAGGTGTTCGTCATCCACGACACCGCCGAGGCCGCCCTCGCGGCGAGCTGATCCGGGCCTCACGACGTAGGCCTGAGGGCGTTCCTCGGACCCGTCGGAGGCTCCGCACCCGATGTGGGCCGCACCACTGCCGTCTGACATGATCCCCGGGGCGCATGGCACAATCCGCGCCGTTCGCAGACGTCAGTATTCCCAGGAGGAAACCCATGACCGGGATCAGTCCCGCCGTCGTGCATCTCTCCGGGGGCAATCTCGTGCTGGTCATCATCGTCTTCCTGATCGCGCTCGGCGCGCTCGCGATGGCGTACATGTTCCGCCAAGAGGTCCTTGCCGCCGGTGAAGGCACCGACAACATGAAGAACATCGCCCACGCGGTGCAGGAGGGCGCGAACGCCTATCTGACCAGGCAGTTCCGCACTCTGGCGGTGTTCGCAGTGGTGGCGTTCCTGCTCCTGCTGGCGCTGCCCGCCGACGACCTCACGATCCGGGTCTTCCGCTCGGTGTTCTTCCTGGTCGGCGCCGGCTTCTCCGCGACGGTCGGCTACCTCGGCATGAACCTCGCCGTGCGTGCCAACCTGCGGGTCGCCGCGGCGGCCAACGAGCAGGGCCGCGACCCCGCGATGCGGATCGGCTTCCGCACCGGGGCCACGGTCGGCATGCTGACGGTGGGCCTCGGTCTCCTGGGCGCCTCGATCGTCGTCATCGCGTTCGGCAACGAAGCCCCCGCCGTGCTCGAGGGCTTCGGCTTCGGTGCCGCACTGCTGGCCATGTTCATGCGGGTCGGCGGCGGCATCTTCACCAAGGCCGCCGACGTGGGTGCCGACCTGGTGGGCAAGGTCGAGCAGCACATCCCCGAGGACGACCCGCGCAACGCCGCGACGATCGCCGACAACGTCGGCGACAACGTCGGCGACTGTGCCGGTATGGCCGCCGACCTGTTCGAGTCCTACGCCGTGGTGCTCGTCGCCGCGCTGATCCTCGGCCAGCAGGCGTTCGGCGCCAAGGGCCTGGTTTTCCCGCTCCTGATCCCCGCGATCGGTGCGCTGACCGCCGTGCTCGGCATCTACCTGTGCAAGCCGCGGCCGGGTGAGAACGGCCTGACCACGATCAACCGGGCCTTCTACATCTCCGCGGCCGTGTCGGCGGTCGCCTGCGTGGTCCTCTCGTTCGTCTACCTGCCGACGAGCTTCGACAAGTTCACGGTCGTCCGCCTCACCACGCTCGACAGAGTCGTCGGGGTGACCCACACCTCCGGCAACCCGGCGCTGATCGCGTCTGTCGCCGTGGTCATCGGCATCGTGCTGGCCGCGGCGATCCTGGCCCTGACGGGTTACTTCACCGGCACCGAGTACAAGCCGGTGCGGGACGTCGGCCGAACCTCGCTCACCGGCGCGGCCACGGTCATCCTGTCCGGCCTCTCGGTCGGCTTCGAGTCGGCCGTCTACACCGCCGGCGTGATCGCCGCAGCCGTCTTCGGTGCCGCGCTCCTCGGTGGTGCCTCGCTGACCGTCTCGCTGTTCTGTGTGGCCCTGGCCGGCGCCGGTCTGCTGACCACGGTCGGCGTCATCGTCGCGATGGACACCTTCGGCCCGGTCTCCGACAACGCCCAGGGCATCGCCGAGATGTCGGGCGACGTGAGCCCCGAAGGGCGCCCAGATCCTCACCGAGCTCGACGCCGTCGGCAACACGACGAAGGCCATCACCAAGGGCATCGCCATCGCCACCGCGGTCCTGGCCGCGACGGCGCTGTTCGGGTCCTACGCCACGTCGGTGATCGACAAGCTCGCGGAGTCCGGCGGAGGTGGAGACGCGACCAAGCAGCTGCTCAACTTCTTCGTGTTCAACCCCAGGGTGCTGGTCGGCGTCCTGCTGGGCTCGGCGGTGGTGTTCCTCTTCTCCGGCCTCGCGATCAATGCTGTGGCCCGGGCTGCGGGCGCCGTGGTGTACGAGGTACGCCGTCAGTTCCGAGAGATCCCCGGGCATCATGGAGGGCACCGGTCGTCCGGAGTACGGCAAGGTCGTCGACATCGTCACGAAGGACTCGCTGCGCGAGCTGATCACGCCGGGTGTGCTGGCGGTGCTCGCACCGATCGCGGTCGGCTTCGGTCTCGGCGTGGCCTCGTTGGCCGGGTTCCTGGCAGGTGCGATCGGCACCGGCACGCTGATGGCCGTCTTCCTGGCCAACTCCGGTGGGGCCTGGGACAACGCCAAGAAGCTCGTCGAGGACGGCAACCACGGCGGCAAGGGTTCTGATGCCCACGACGCCACCATCATCGGTGACACCGTCGGCGACCCCTTCAAGGACACCGCCGGCCCGGCGATCAACCCGCTGATCAAGGTGATGAACCTGGTCTCGCTGCTGATCGCCAGCGCGATCGTCTCGCTGAGCGTGGGGAACGACAAGAACGACTTCCTGCGCTACACCATCGCGATCGTGGCCCTCCTGATCATCGTGGCGTCGGTCTACATCTCCAAGCAGCGCGAGGTGGTGCTCGGTGAGGGCTCGGGCGACAGCGCAGCCCCGCCGCCGTCACCGCCGGCCGCCGAGCCGACGGCTCCGGTGGAGGACGACACCCAGACCCGGCAGTTCGAGTCGCAGGGCTGAGGCCACCACCCGCAGCATCCAGCACGACCAGAAGGCCCGTCCGGAGCGATCCGGACGGGCCTTCGTCGTACCCCAGGTCCGCCGAGTCGTCACGTGCCGACTCGGCGTGATCTGCCCGCCTCTTTGTGCCGACTCGGCGTGATCTGCCTGCCTCTTTGCGCCGAGTCGGCGGTCAGCGCACGACCAGGCGCACCCTGGAGGTGGAGTAGCGGGTGCCGGCGTGGAAGAAGCGGTGGTAGTCGCGGGTGAGGGCCAGGATCGCGGACGGCGACATCTTGATGCAGCCGTGCGAGGTGTAGTCGTTGATCCTCGGGAACTCCCACCGGCACAGCTGGTCGCCGCGGACGTCGGCGCACTGGGTGTTGCCCGCGCCGGCCTCGGTGTGGATGAACAGCTGCTCGCGCAGGGTTCCGTTCGCGCAACGCTTGTCGTCGAGCCGGAACGCGCGGCCGTGGATCAGGGTGCCGTGGTAGTCGTCGTACTGCAGCAGGGAGTAGGTGCCGTTCGGCAGCCAGCCGTGCCCCTTCGCGCAGGCGTTCTCGGTGCTGCGGCCCGGCATGCCGGAGCCGGCGCGCCACGAGTCGTGCGCGAGCACCCTCCAGGAGCCGTCGGCCCGCTGCCGCGCAGCGTCCCAGGCGATCGTGCCGTGCCACGGATGGGCGGCGCTCTTGGTGAACGTGATCTGCGCGCGGAGCCTCCCCGGCTGGGCGGAGGTGTCGCCGGCACCCATCGGTGAGCCGCCACCACCGACCGTCGCTCCGCTCGGGCTCTGGGTCGCCACCAGGACGCCCAGGACGGCGACCGCAGCCAGCACACGCAGGAGACGAGGCATGCCCACGATTGAAGCAGGAGCCGGGCCGGCTCGGGGAGGGTCCACGCGCTCGATGCCACGATGGCGGCATGGCTCCCGCTCCCGGCGTGCCCGCCGTTGCCCTCGCCCCCGCGTTGCGCGAGGCGTTGGCCGACGCGTCGTACACCTTCGACGCGGTCGGTGACCTGCTCGGTACGACGGGGCAGCTCGCGCTCGCGCGCAACGAGACGACGCCGGCCCTCCGGCGTACGACGGGCGGGTCGCCGCTGGAGACCCTGGTCCGGCTGTTCCTGCTGCAGACCGAGGTCGACCGCGCCCACGCCGACCGGACGCTCCCCGGGCTGGTCGACCCCCTTGTCGCCGGCGGCATGCTCGTCGGCTCCGGCGGCGAGGTGCGTGCTCTCCTCGACTGCCGCCCATACGCCGACGACGACCACGACTGGTGGGTCGTCAGCGACCTGACCCCGGGTCTCGACGGCCAGGTGATCCGCGTCGCCCCCGACCACGTGCTCGGAGTCAGCCCCGCCTCGACCTCGCTCGCGCAGCTGACCCTGCGCGAGCCGGTCGCGCGGGCCCTCGACCTCGGCACCGGCTGCGGGGTGCAGGCGCTGCATCTCTGCGGGCACGCCGACGAGGTGGTCGCCACCGACGTGAACCCGCGCGCCCTCGCCGTCACCGCCTTCAACGCGGCCCTCAACGGCGTCCGGATCGACGTCCGCGACGGCTCGCTCTGGGAGCCGGTGGCAGACGAACGCTTCGACCTGGTCACCACCAACCCGCCGTTCGTGATCTCGCCGGCGACCACCGAGCGCCTGGTCTACCGCGACTCCGGACTGCCCGGTGACCAGGTGGTCGAGGCCATCGTCCGGGGCGCGCCGGCCCACCTCACCGAGGGGGGCTGGTGCCAGGTCCTGGCCAACTGGGCGATCGCGACCGACCGTCCTTGGGACGACCGGCTGGCCGCCTGGCTCGACCCCGGGTGCGACGCACTCGTCGTACAGCGTGAGGTGCTCGACCCCGCGTCGTACGTCGAGCTCTGGCTGCGCGACGCCGGCCGGCACGGCCAGCCCGGCTACCTCGAGGCGTACGACGGGTGGCTGGGCTGGTTCGGGTCCCAGGGCATCGAGGGCATCGGCTTCGGCTGGATCAACCTCCGTCGCGGCGGCTCGGCCCGCGAGCTGCTCGACTGGCCGCACGCGGTCGAGCAGCCGATCGCGCCCACGATCGGCGACTGGGGGCGCGCCGTCCGGCTCGAGGTCGGGCTCGACGACCGGCTGGTCACCCGCGCCGACGTGCAGCAGGAGACGGTCGGGGCGCCCGGCGCCGAGGATCCCGAGGTGATCGTGCTGCGCCAGCAGACCGGGCTCCGCCGGGCCCGCCGCGTCGACACGGTCGAGGCCGCGCTGACAGGTGCCTGCGACGGCGACCTCACCGTCGGGCAGATCCTCGACGCCCTCGGTCACCTGCTCGAACGCGATCCGGACGAGCTCCGGACGGCGTACCTCCCGGTGGTGCGGGAGCTGGTCGCCGAGGGGTACCTCGCCCCTGCCTGAGACGGCCACGTGCCGGGCTGGCGGTCCGACGATTGGACACGACGCGCTACCGTGAGCCGCCGTGAGCCGTGAACACCCACCGGTTCATGCCCCGAGCGAGGCAACAGGCAGAGTCAGGAGAAGCAGTGGCACACAAGCTGGTGATCGTCGAGTCGCCCGCCAAAGCGCGGACGATCGGCGGCTACCTCGGCAGCGACTACGTGGTCGAGTCGTCGATCGGCCACATCCGTGACCTGCCCAACTCCGCAGCCGACACCCCGGCCAGCATCAAGGACAAGCCGTGGGGCCGGCTGGCCGTCGACGTCGACAACGGCTTCACTCCTTACTACGTGGTCCCGCGCGACAAGAAGAGCCACATCGCCAAGCTCAAGAGCCTGCTCAAGGACGCCGACGAGCTCTACCTCGCCACCGACGAGGACCGCGAGGGCGAGGCGATCGCCTGGCACCTCCTCGACGAGCTGAAGCCGAAGGGCATCCCGGTGCACCGGATGGTCTTCCACGAGATCACCCGGCCGGCGATCCTCGAGGCCGTCGCGAACCCGCGCCAGATCAACGACGACCTCGTCGAGGCCCAGGAGGCGCGCCGCATCCTGGACCGCCTCTACGGCTACGAGGTCTCACCGGTGCTGTGGAAGAAGGTCATGTCCGGCCTCTCGGCCGGGCGGGTGCAGTCCGTGGCGACCCGCCTCGTCGTCGACCGCGAGCGGGAGCGGATGGCGTTCCGGGTCGCGTCGTACTGGGACCTCGAGGGCACCTTCGACGCCGGCTCCGGCAAGGAGCCGCGGATGTTCCCCGCCAAGCTCCACTCCGTCGACGCGGTCCGGGTCGCGGGTGGCTCCGACTTCGGCACCGACGGCGAGCTGAAGGGCAAGCGGGCAACCGATCGGCTCCATCTCGACCGCAACGCCGCCGAGGGCCTGGTCGCGGCACTGCGCGACACGTCGTACGACGTCCGCTCGGTCGAGTCGAAGCCGTACCGGCGGTCGCCCTACGCACCGTTCCGCACCACCACCCTGCAGCAGGAGGCCAGCCGCAAGCTGGGGATGAGTGCCTCCGGCACGATGTCCGTGGCGCAGCGGCTCTACGAGAACGGCTTCATCACCTACATGCGCACCGACTCGACGACGCTGTCGAGCGCCGCGGTCAACGCGGCCCGGTCGCAGGTGCGGGAGCTCTACGGTGCGGAGTATCTTCCCGACGCCCCACGCACCTACGCCTCGAAGGTCAAGAACGCCCAGGAGGCCCATGAGGCGATCCGGCCGTCCGGCGAACGCTTCCGGACGCCGGCCGAGACCGGGTTGAGTGGTGAGCAGTTCCGCCTCTACGAGCTGATCTGGATGCGCACGGTCGCGTCGCAGATGAAGGACGCCGTCGGCCACTCGGTGACCATCCGGCTCGGTGGCCCGGCTGACGACGGGCGCGACGTCGTGTTCTCGGCGAGCGGTCGGGTGATCACCTTCCACGGCTTCCTCAAGGCCTACGTCGAGGGCACCGACAACAACAAGCGTCAGGACGACGCCGAGACTCCGCTGCCCGACCTGCACGAGTCCGATCCGGTGTCGGCGGCCTCGTTGACCGCGAACGGGCACGAGACGAAGCCGCCCGCGCGCTACACCGAGGCGACCTTGATCAAGGAGCTCGAGGAGCGCGAGATCGGGCGACCCTCGACGTACGCCTCGATCATCGGCACCATCCTCAACCGCGGCTATGTCTACAAGAAGGGCACGGCGCTGGTCCCGGCCTGGATCGCCTTCTCCGTCGTACGCCTGCTGGAGGAGCACTTCCCGCGGCAGATCAGCTACGAGTTCACCGCCGGAATGGAGGACGTGCTCGACGAGATCGCCGGCGGGCGCAAGGACCGGGTGACCGAGCTCGGGGAGTTCTACTTCGGCTCCGACCGCGTCATCGGCCTCCACCAGCTGGTCAACGAGCTCGGGGAGATCGACGCCAAGGAGCTGGCGACCTTCCCGGTCGGCGGGCCCGACAGCGGGATCGTGCTGCGGGTCGGTCGCTACGGCCCCTACCTCGAGGGTCCAGGCCCCAGCGCGAGTGAAGGCGAGGGTGAGGGCGAGGGTGACGAGCCGTCAGGGGCCGCCGTACGCGCGAACGTGCCCGACGACCTCCCCCCCGACGAGCTGACCCTGACCAAGGCCCGGGAGCTGCTCGCCAACCCGGCCGGCGAGGAGAAGCGGCTGGGCGCCCACCCCGAGACCGGGCTGGAGGTCGTGGCGAAGAACGGTCGCTACGGGCCCTACGTCACCGAGGCGCTGCCCGAGGGCGCGCCGAAGTCGGCCAAGGCCCGCACGGGCTCGCTGTTCGCCTCGATGTCGCTCGAGACGGTGTCGTTGGACGACGCGGTGAAGCTGCTGTCGCTGCCGCGGGTGGTCGGGGCCGACGCCGACGGTGTCGAGATCACCGCGCAGAACGGTCGCTACGGGCCGTACCTGAAGAAGGGCACGGACTCGCGCTCGCTGACCTCCGAGGAGCAGCTGTTCTCGGTCACGCTCGACGAGGCGCTCGCGATCTACGCGCAGCCCAAGCAGCGTGGTCGGTCCGCCGCGGCCCCGCCGCTGAAGGAGCTCGGGGCCGACCCGGTGTCCGGTGCGCCGGTCGTGGTGAAGTCGGGCCGCTTCGGCGACTACGTCACCGACGGTGAGTACAACGCGACGCTGCGCAAGGACGACACGGTCGAGGCCATCACCCTGGAGCGCGCCGCGGAGCTCCTGGCCGAGCGCCGTTCGAAGGGCCCGGCCAAGAAGGCAGCCAAGCGGGGGGCGAAGAAGGCGCCCGCGAAGAAGTCGGCGGCCAAGAAGACCACCAAGAAGGCCGCCGCCAAGAAGTGAGCGTCGTCCACTTCCTCGGGCGCTCCGACGGGCCTGACTGACGGCAGTGACTGTCAGGCCACCTCGCGCGCAAGCGCGCTTCGGTGCTCCCTGCGGTCGTTCCGTCACCGCTTCGCGCTGCCGGAACGTCCTCAGTCGCCCCACCAGAACGACGTGGCGATGATGCCGTAGAGCACGATCAGCGTCGCGCCCTCGAGCCAGTTCGACTCGCCGTCGAAGGCGATGAACGCCGCCAGGATCACCGAGAGCATCAGGACCACGACGAGAAGTGGTGCGAAGACCAGGGTCAGCGAGGCGAGCCCGAAGAACTGCGAGACGATCACGAGCACGGGAGCGAGCACCAGCGCGATCTGAAGCGGGCTGTTGAGGATGACCGAGAACGCGTACTCCGACTGGTTCTTCGCAGCGAGCTGCACGCCGACGACGTTCTCGACTGCGTTGCCCGCGATGGCGACGACGACCAGCCCGGCAAAGGTCTGGTTGATCGACAGGGAGTCCATGGCGGGCTGCAGGGCGTGGACGAACCAGTCCGAGACGAACGCGGCCAGGACTCCGGCGGCCGCGAGCATGCTGACGGCCAGCGCCACGGGCCAGCGCGGCTTCTCCATCGACTCCTCCTGGCCGGAGGTCTCGCTGGCGTCCTTGCGCAACGAGTAGGGCAAGGAGAGGCCGAACAGGACCAGCAGGAGCACCGACACGAGCACCGAGAAGGTCGGCTCGTGGTCGTCGGCGGCGGTGTGCAGCCAGTGGGTGAAGGAGGGGATCGCCATCGCCGTCACCGACAGCACCAGCAGGACGATGATGGTGCGAGCCCGCTCGGAGCCCAGCTGTTGCGTGCCGTGGCGGAGGCCGCCGACCACGAACGCGAGGCCCAGCACCAGCAGCAGGTTGGCCAGGATCGAGCCGACCAGGGCAGCGCGGACGACGTCCACGAGGCCGGCCTTGAGCGAGAAGATGCAGATGAACAGCTCCGGCAGGTTGCCCAGCGCCGACTGCAGAACCCCGGTGGCGCCCGCCCCGAACCGATCGCCGAGCTGGTCGACCGACCGTCCCGACGAGCGACGCCAGGAGCGCGACCGCCGCCGCCGAGACGACGAAGGCGGTGACCGAGTTCCAGCCGCCGTAGTGGGCGAACCCGCTGATGACACACAGGGCCGCCGAGCCACCGATGATGACCTTGTCGGAGGTGACGAACGTGGGCGTCGAGACGGTGGCGCTCATGGCGCACCACCGTAGTGGGCGTCGGCGTACGCCGGTTCGGCCGCCGCCGTAGGAGGTCTCGACTACGCTCGGCCCCGACCAGAGAGAGACCAGGGAAGGGCGGGGCGTGTACACCACCACCGGGGTCTTCGTGTGCTTCGAGGGCGGCGAAGGTGCGGGCAAGTCCACGCAGTCCCAGGTGCTCGCTTCCACGCTCGAGGCCGGTGGCTACCCCGTCCTGCTCACGTTCGAGCCGGGCGACACCGCGGTCGGCAAGGAAGTACGCCGGATCGTGCTCGACCCGGCCACCGGCGAGCTGTCCGACCGCACCGAGGTGCTGCTCTACGCCGCCGACAAGGCCGAGCACATCGACACCGTCGTCCATCCCGCCCTCGACCGCGGCGAGGTCGTGATCACCGACCGCTACGTCGACTCGCTCCTCGCCTACCAGGGCGCCGGGCGCACCCTGGCCGCCGAGGAGGTCGAGCGGGTCGCCCGCTGGGCCACCCACGACCTGCGTCCCCATCTGACCGTCGTGCTCGACCTGGACCCGGAGCACGGCTTCGGCCGGTTCGCCGAGCGCGACCGGATCGAGGGGGAGTCACCCGAGTTCCACCGCCGGGTGCGAGAGGCGTTCCTCGACCTGGCCGCGGCCGACCCTGACCACTACCTCGTGCTCGACGCGAGGCGGCCGACCGACGAGATCGCGGCCTCGGTGTGGCAGCGCGTCGAGCCCCTGCTCGGTCAGGCGGCGCGACGATGACGACCGTCACCGCCCCCAGCGTCTGGGGCTCGCTCGTCGGGCAGCGCCGCACGATCGAGGCCCTGCGCACGGCCGCGTCCGGTCACGGGATGAGCCAGGCGTTCCTCTTCATCGGGCCGCCGGGATCCGGCCGCTCGAATGCCGCGATCGCGTTCGCGGCCGCGCTCGAGTGCGAGGAGCAGCCACCCGGCTGCGGCGTCTGCCACTCGTGCCACACCGTGCTCGCAGGGAGCCATGCCGACGTCACCGTCGTGCGCACCGAGAAGCTCTCCATCGGCGTCGACGAGGTCCGTGACCTCGTCCGCCGCTCGGCGCTGGCACCTGTAGGTCGCAGGTGGCAGGTCATGATCGTGGAGGACGCCGACCGGCTGACGGACCAGGCCGCCAACGCGCTGCTCAAGGCGATCGAGGAGCCCACCGACCGCACCGTCTGGATGCTCTGCGCGCCTACGGTCGAAGACCTGCTGCCGACCATCCGCTCACGCTGCCGGCTGGTGACCCTGACCACCCCCTCCACCGCCGAGGTGGCCGACTTCCTGGTCCGCAGCGCCGGTGTCGACGCCGCACTCGCGTCGTACTGTGCGCGCGCAAGCCAGGGCCACATCGGACGAGCCAGGGCGCTGGCCCGCGACGAGGCCGCCCGCAACCGCCGCCACGAGGTCATCACCTGGCCCGCACGCCTCACCAGCCTCGGCGCCTGCATGAACGCCGCGACCAACCTCCACGAGACCACTCAGGAGGAGGCCGACCTGATCACCGGCGACCTCGACTCCCGTGAGCGAACCGACCTCGACACGTCGTACGGCGTGGTGGAGCGTGGCCGCCGTCCACGCGAGTACGCCCCTGCCCTGGCGGCGATGGAGAGGTCCCAGAAGACCCGCGCCAAGCGACGTCACCTCGACGTCGTCGATCGCAGCCTGATGGACCTCGCCTCGGTCTACCGCGACGCCATCGCGCTCGCCACCGGCGGCGGTGAGCTGGTCAACGAGGAGATCCGGCCCGACATCGAGCAGATCGTCCGTACCTCCACTCCCGAGCTCAACCTGCGGCGGATCGGGTGGATCTTCGACGCCCGCGAGCAGATGCTGGAGTTCAACGTGCCCGTGCCGCTCGCTCTCGAGTCGATGATGGTGGCCCTGAAGGCGCCCACGCGATGAAGCGTCTCGTCGCCGCGGTCGCGCTGGTCCTCGCGGTCGTGCTGGTCGCCGGTGCCGCGCTCTTCGCTGCCAACGACCTGTCGGTGGCGGGCGGTGCCAGTGGACCGACGCCGGTGATGCCGGCTGCACCGAAGTCACCGACCCGCGCACCGTCGCCGGCGCTTGCATCGTTCTACGACCAGCACCTGCAGTGGTCCGGCTGCCAGAGCGGTGACCAGTGCGCGACGCTGACCGTGCCGCTGGACTACCGCCACCCGTCGGGCCGCACCATCGGGCTGTCCCTCCTCAAGGTGCCGGCCGCGGATCCCGGGTCACGGCTCGGCTCCCTGGTGATCAACCCGGGCGGCCCGGGCGAACCCGGCACGACCTTCGCCGCAGCCGGGTCGCAGGTCCTCGGCCGGCCGCTGCTCGAGCATTTCGATGTCGTCGGGTTCGACCCGCGCGGCACCGGTAACAGCTCGCCGGTCGACTGCCTCAGCGACTCCCAGCTCGACCAGTACCTCTCCGAGGACCCCGACCCCACGACCGCGGCCGAGCTCGCCGCGTTCGGGGCCGCGCAACACCGGCTGGCGACCGGCTGCAGCCGCCTCTCGGGTGCGCTGGCCGTCCCACGTCTCGACCGTCGAGTCCGCCCGTGACATGGACATCCTGCGGGCGGCGCTCGGCGACGGTGCTCTGAACTACCTCGGGTTCTCCTACGGCACGAAGCTCGGCGCGACCTACGCCCAGCTGTTCCCGCACCGTGTCGGGAGGTTCGTGCTCGACGGTGCGTTGGACGTCTCCCTCGGCACGCGCCAGCTGGCACTCCAGCAGGCGGGCGGCTTCCAGGTGGCGCTCGAGGCGTACGCCGCGAACTGTGTGGACTCCTCCGTCGGCTGCTTCCTCGGCGACACGGTGCCCGAGGTGCTCCACACCATCAGCGCACTCCTCGACCGGGTCGCGGAGAACCCGCTGCCGGCCGGCGACCGCCAGCTGACGGTGGGCGACGCCTTCTACGGCATCACGTACCCGCTCTACAACCGCTCCGCCTGGCTGCTGCTGACCGCCGGTCTGCGGGCGGCGCTCGCGGGTGACGGCTCCGTGCTGATGCAGCTCGCCGACCTGTACGCCGCCCGTAACAGCGACGGCACCTTCCAGAACAACTCCATGGAGGCGTTCTTCAACATCTCCTGCCTCGACGACCCCTGGTCGGTCCCCGCCAGCAAGGTGCCCGAGGAGTTCCCCGCGTTCGAGAAGGCCTCGCCGGTCTTCGGCAAGGTCTTCGCCTGGTCGCTCACCTCGTGCCGCGGATTCGCACCACGCAGCGACGAGCCGTCGCCGACGATCCACGCGAAGGGCGCTGCGCCGATCGTCGTCGTCGGCACCACCCGCGACCCGGCGACCCCGTTCGCCTGGGCGGTCGCCCTCGCCCACCAGCTCGACTCCGGGGTCCTGCTGCGCCGCGACGGCGACGGCCACACCGGCTACCACACCGGCAACACCTGCATCGACCACGCCGTCGAGTCCTACCTCGTCTCCGGCATCGTCCCCGCGAACAACACCTCCTGCTGACCCGGCCGGAGCTCTGCCGATTCCCACCGGCCCGGCCGCTCTCCGTATACTTCCGGCCGTTGCCCGGGCGTACGTCGTACCCGCGCAGCACGCCGCCTTAGCTCAGTCGGTAGAGCGTCTCACTCGTAATGAGAAGGTCGTCGGTTCGATTCCGACAGGCGGCTCCCCCTTGCTGCGGAGTACGTCCTCGCCATCGTCACGCCGACGAGGTCGACACGCTCACCCAGGTTGGTCGTCGGTGTCCTGTGCCGCGCGGGCGGCGTCTCGCTCGGCCTGCGACCGGAGGATGCAGAACTCGTTCCCCTCGGGATCGGCGAGGACCGCCCAACCGGTGCCCGGTCCCCACTCGCCGCGCAGGTCCAGGACCACGGTCGCCCCCTGCCCGAGGAGCCGCGCCACCTCGTCGTCACGGGTTCCCTCACGCGGCATCAGGTCGAAGTGGATCCGGTTCTTGACCTGCTTCGCGTCGGGGACCTCGATGAACAGCACCTGGTGGCCGGTCAGCGGGTCACGGATCATGCACTCCTCATGGCCGGGCTCGTTGGGGTCGCCCTCGAGGTCGACGTAGCCCAGCACCGGCTTCCACCACTCGGAGAGGTCGTAGGCGTTCGCGCAGTCGATGGAGGTGTGCGAGATGAAGGAGGTCATCTGGACACTGTGCCCAGGTGCCTGGCGCGACTCAACGTCAATTCCTCTCGGCACGCCACGACGGCGTCCGAATCCAGGATTCCGCCGGTTCACCCGCGTGGGGCGAGGCAACCCGTCGATCGGCGCCCGAGACTGACCGCGTGGTGGAGCGTTGGCTGACGGGAGGCGACCCCGACGACCGGGACGGCCGTGCCCGGCTGGTGGCCTCCGCCGGAGACGACCTCACGGACCTCGCCCGGCGGATCCTGGACTCGTTCCTGGGTCGTTGCGTACGGCGCTTCATCGACATGGCGGGCATCGACCGGAGCATGGTGCTGGCCTCACAGGCCTTCACCTCCATGATCCCGTTGCTGATCCTGGTCGCGACCTGGGCGCCGGCGGACAAGGACAACGTGATCGCCGAGTCGCTCATCAGCAAGTTCCATCTCGAGGGGGATGCCGCCTCCGCGGTGACCCAGCTGTTCGCCGTCCCCGAGGGCGCCACGGGCAGCGTCAGCACGTTCAGCGCCCTCCTGCTGCTGATCTCCGGTACGTCGTTCACCAGACGGATCCAGCGGATGTACCGGTCGGCGTACGAGCAGCCGAAGGCCGGCATCCGCAGTGGTGTCTACTCGACCCTCGGTCTCGTCGTCCTGCTGCTCGAGGTCTTCGTGCTGTACGGCGCGCGGGCCCTGGTGGACTACCTGCCGCTCAGCTGGCTGATCACCCTGCCCTTCTCCATCGTCACGGGCACCATCTTGTGGACGTCGATCCCCTACCTGTTGCTGAACCGTCAGGTCCACTGGCGTCGCCTCGTCTTCGGCGGTCTCGTCGCCGCCGTCGCGACCACGGCGTACTCCGTCGTCAGCACCATCTACATGCCGGAGCAGGTGGAGCGGTACACCCAGGAGTTCGGCCTGTTCGGAGTCACCATCGCCCTGATCGGCTGGCTCCTGGCGATCGCCTTCATCCTGGTCGCCGCGGCCGCGATCGGCGCGGAGTTCGACCGGAGCCTCGCCTCGTGGGCGCTCGCGCTCAAGACGAGGTTCCACCTGGAGGACCCCGCCCTCGAACGCCCGGAGCCCACCGCGGCCGACCTGGCGGCCGGCATGACCACGGACGACATCCGGCTGGTGATCCGGGTCATCGGAAGCTGGGGGATCCTGACCGCCGCGGTCTGGGTCGCCACGCTGGTGGTGCCGGGGATCAACGTGCCGGGCGGCTTCTGGGCGTACGTCGTGGTGTCGCTGGTGCTGGGGCTGGTGAGTGCCCTGCTCGGCGCGCTGCCACGGGTCCTGCCCGTGCCGCAACCGGTCCTCGTCGTGGCCGCGCTCTCGCTGCTGGTGAACGGCCTGCTCCTGGTGATCGTCGCCTGGCTCAGCGCGGGCCTCGAGATCGACAGCTTCCGAGCGGCCATGCTGGGTGGTCTCGTGATCGCGGCGGTGACCACCGCGCTCGAGGTCCTGTGGAACCCGATCAGGCGACACCTGTAGGCCCTCACCCGGCCCGGGGGATGCTCGCCCCGGCGCCCCGACCTAGTTTCGAAGGAGGCCCGGAACCGCACGGGCCGGAGCGAGGAGTGGCATCCATGGCTGAGCAGCCGAACATCCTCGTCATCTGGGGCGATGACATCGGATCACGAACCTCAGCTGCTACAGCGACGGGCTGATGGGGTACCGCACGCCGAACATCGACCGGATCGCCGACGAGGGGATGCGCTTCACCGACTCCTACGGCGAGCAGAGCTGCACCGCCGGGCGCGCGTCGTTCATCACCGGACAGTCGTGTTCCGCACGGGCCTCACCAAGGTCGGCATTCCCGGGCGCCGATGTCGGCCTGCAGGCCGAGGATCCGACGATCGCCGAGCTGCTGAAGCCGCTCGGCTACGCGACGGGGCAGTTCGGCAAGAACCACCTCGGCGACCGGAACGAGTTCCTGCCGACCGTCACGGGTTCGACGAGTTCTTCGGCAACCTCTACCACCTGAACGCCGAGGAGGAGCCGGAGCAGCCGAACTAGCCGTCCGTCGGAGGAGTTCCCGAACTTCAAGGAGCGGTTCGGGCCGCGCGGCGTCCTCCACTGCTGGGCGACCGACGAGGACGACTCGACGGGATCCCCGTACGGGCGCGTCGGCAAGCAGCGGATCGAGGACACCGGGCCCCTGACCATGAAGCGGATGGAGACGATCGACGACGAGATCGCTGCGAGCACGCGCTCGACTTCATCGATCGCCAGCGCGCCGCCGACACGCCGTTCTTCGTCTGGTTCAACACGACCCACATGCACTTCCGCACGCATCCGAAGCCGGAGAGCGTCGGGCAGGCCGGCCGCTGGCAGTCGCCGTACCACGACACGATGATCGACCACGACAAGCTCGTCGGTGCGCTGCTCGACATGCTCGACGAGCTCGGCATCGCCGACAACACGATCGTCATCTACAGCACCGACAACGGCCCCCACATGAACACGTGGCCCGACGCCGGCATGACGCCGTTCCGCAGCGAGAAGAACACGAACTGGGAGGGCGCGTTTCGCGTGCCGGAGGTGATCCGCTGGCCGGGCAAGATCCCGGCCGGCGTCGTGTCGAACGAGATCGTGCAGCACCACGACTGGCTCCCGACGTTCCTTGCCGCCGCGGGCGAGCCGGACATCGTCGACAAGCTCGAAGGCCGGCCACGACGATCGGCGGCACGACCTACAAGGTGTACATCGACGGCTACAACCTGCTGCCGTACCTCACGGGTGAGGTCGACGAGAGCCCGCGCCAGGGCATGGTCTACTTCTCCGATGACGGCGATGTGCTCGGCGCTTCGCTTCGACAACTGGAAGGTCGTGTTCATGGAGCAGCGTGTGCCAGGGCACGCTGCAGATCTGGGCCGAGCCGTTCATCGCCCTCCGGGTTCCGAAGCTGTTCAACCTCCGGATCGATCCGTTCGAGCGTGCCGACATCACGTCGAACACCTACTACGACTGGCTCCTCGAGAACGCCTACCTGGTTCTCGCCGGCTCAGACCCTCGTGGCCCAGTTCCTGGCGACGTTCGCGGAGTTCCCACCGCGGCAGAAGGCAGCGAGCTTCACGATCGACCAGGTCGCTCGCGAAGCTGGAGGCATCGTTCACCACCGGACACTGATCACGAGGTGACCCGCACCTGCGGACATGGTGTTCGTCGCCGGGCGGGATGTTCCTCATGGGCTCGGAAGCGCACTACGCGGAGGAGGCCCCGGTCCATCTGGTCGGGGTCGACGCGCTTCTGGATCGACGCCGCGCAGGTCACGAATGCGGCGTTCGCCGCGTTCGTGGACGACACCGGCTACCTCACGGTCGCCGAGCGCCCGCTCGACCCGGCCGACTTCCCGGACGCCCCGGCCGAGAACCTCGTGCCGGGCTCGATGGTCTTCCGCCGCACGTCCGGTCCGGTCGACCTGCGGCACCTCGCCAGTGGTGGGCCTGGACGCCGAGCGCGTGCTGGAGCGCATCCGGAGGGTCCGGGCTCGTCCCTCGACGGCCGCGGCCGCATCCGGTCGTGCACGTCGCCTACGAGGACGCCGAGCGCTACGCCGACGTGGGCCGGCACGACGCTGCCGACCGAGGCCGAGTGGGAGTACGCCGCACGCGGCGGCCTCGACGGCGCGACGTTCACCTGGGGCGACGAGCCGCATCGCCGACGGCCGAGCGTCATGGCCAACTACTGGCACGGCGACTTCCCCTGGCGACCCGCGCGACGGCTACGCCCGCACTGTCCCCGGTCGGCTCCTTCCCGGCCAACGGCTATCGGCCTCTACGACATGGCCGGCAACGTCTGGGAGTGGACGACTGACTGGTACTCCTCCGCCACCCCGACGGATGCCGACACGCCCTGCTGCGTCCCGCCCAACCCGCGCGGCGGCAGCGAGCGAGAGCCTCGACCCCGCGCCAGCCCCAGTTCGCGGTCGGCCGCAAGGTCATCAAGGGCGGCTCGTTCCTGTGCGCCGACTCCTACTGCCTCCGCTACCGGCCCGCGGCGCGCCGGCCGCAGATGATCGACACCGGCATGAGCCACATCGGCTTTCGCTGCGTCCGCCGCGAATTGACCCCATGAACCGGATCAGCATCGCGGGCGACGCCCTTGCCGCCCCTCGGTTCAGCCCGGGTCAGGCCTCGGTCGCCACCTCCAAGGGGGCCACGTCGGTGTCGCCGCCGAACATGAACGCGTAGGTCAGGCCGGCGATCGCGCCGCCCACCAGTGGCGCGGCCCAGAACACCCAGAGCTGGCTCAGCGCGTCGGCCCCGGCGAAGAGGGCCGGACCGGTCGAACGGGCCGGGTTCACCGAGGTGTTGCTGACCGGGATGCTCGCCAGGTGGATGAGGGTCAGCGAGAGCCCGATCGCGAGCGGGGCGAAGCCCTTGGGCGCCCGCGTGTCCGTCGAGCCGAGGATCACGTACAGGAAGACCGCCGTGAGGATGACCTCGATGACGATCACCGACAGCAGCGAGTAGCCGCCCGGTGACCGGTCGCCGTACCCGTTCGTGGCGAAGCCCGAGGTCTTGGCACTGAAGCCGTCGACGCCGTTGGCGACCACGAAGAGCGCGGCGGACGCGACGATCGCGGCGACGACCTGGGTGACGACGTACGGCAGGAGCTCCGACATCTTGAATCGCTTGGCCAGGGCGAGACCCAGCGAGATGGCCGGGTTGAAGTGGCCTCCGCTGATGTGACCGACGGAGTACGCCATGATCAGGACGGTGAGTCCGAAGGCGAAGGCGACGCCGAGGTAGCCGACGCCGACGTTCGGCACCCCCGACGCCAGCACGGCCGTGCCGCAGCCGCCGAACACGAGGACGAACGTGCCGAGGAACTCGGCGGTCAGCCGCTGGGTCAGGGTGTAGTCATTCATGGCGCTTCCTTCCGGAATCGGCAATCTGCAGCCTCCACCCTGGTCAGCCGTGAGCCGCCCGTGCCTCACCCTGACCGGGTGACTCGGGCGGCTCCGTGGCCCTGATCGAGCCGCACCGGCCGCGGGTACCTTGGCGCCCGCTCGGATACGGCGGGGTACGCCGGCCTGACCGCGAGACCGTCCGACCCGCGATGCGGCATGAGCGATCCGGCGTGCCGAGGGCTCCCGGCCCTACGATGAGGGCTCTCGCGGATGCGGTCTGAGGAGGGCCGGACGATGACTACGTCACGCACGGTCCGCCCGTTGTTGCGCGCCCGGACCTCGCCGCCGCGACCTTCCACCCACATCCTGTCGCGGCCCCGGCTGCTCGAGCAGATGGACTCCGGCAGCCGCCGCGCGGTGACGTTGGTCGTGTGGTGGGCCCGGGACCGGCAAGTCGCACCTGGTCATCGACTGGGTACGCCGACGTCGCGGGCCGGGCGTGCGGGTCGCCTGGGCGGCGCTCGGTGCCGACTGCAACGACCCGCAGCGACTGTGGAGCCTCTTCCTGGCGTCGCTCGACCGGGCCGGGCTCAACAGCCCGTCGCTGGAGGGGATGCGCGCGCCAGCCGAGGTGAACGAGGCCTTCCTCGACCATCTGCTGCTGGCGCTCGAGGAGCTGGACAGTCCGATGGTGGTGGTGCTCGAGGACCTCCACGAGGTGACCGCTCCACCAGCCGTCCGCACGATCGACACGTTGGTGCGGCTCCTCCCCGACTGCGTCCACCTGGTGATGATCACCAGGTCGGACCCGCCGCTCTCGCTGCACCGGCTGAGGGTGGGCGGCGGTCTGAGCGAGATCCGGCACGCCGACCTCGCGTTCACGCGCGACGAGGCGGTCGCGTTGCTGAGCCAACACCGGCTGACCCTCGACGAGCCCGAGATCGAGCGGCTGATGGAGCGCACCGAGGGCTGGGCGGTCGGGCTGCGACTGGCCGCCCTGACCCTGCAGCGCTGCACCGACAACGCGGAGCGGGCCCGGGCGGTGGCGGACTTCGCCGGGGACAGCCGGGCGGTCGCCGACTACCTGGTCGCCGAGGTGCTCGACCGCCTCCCGGAGGACCTGCGCCGGTTCCTGCTGCAGACCAGTGTCGTCGAGCGGGTGGACGCCGGCCTGGCCGAGCACCTCACCGGTACGTCGGGGGGTGCGGAGGCTCTCGAGCGGCTGGAGACCGCCGGCGTACCCCTGCTCCCGCTCGACGACCATCGTGGCTGGTACCGCTACCACCGTCTCGTCCAGGAGCTCTGCCGCCAGCGGCTCCACGCCGAGGACCCGGCCCTGGTCACGCACCTCCATACCCAGGCGGCGTACTGGTTCGCCGAGCACGGAGAGTACGACGAGAGCCTGCGCCAGGCGCTGGCAGCGCGCGACTGGTCGGCGTTCGGCAGGATCGCGGTGGCCCGCGGCGGTGCACACGTGTTCGGGCATCCCAGCAGCTCGCTGCGTGGGCTGCTGGCCGAGCTGCCCGAGGACGTCCTGCCGGAAGACCCGTGGCTCGCCACCGTGCGCGCCCTCGAGCTGCACGACTCGGGCGCGCCCGAGCGGCTGGCCCAGCGCGTGGTCCGTGCCGAGGAGCTCTGGGCGGAGCACGAGGGCGCCGACGCTCCCCTGCACATGATGGTTCTCGCGCTCGTCCGTGCCGGCGCGGCTCGCAGGCGCTACGACGTGGTGCTCGCGGCCTCCGAGTGCGAGCGAGCCCTGCGGCTCGCCGACTCCGTGGACGCCGGTGCGGTCGCGCCCTGGTCGGCCCTGCCCGTCGTACCGCGCCTACGCCGACCTGCTGCTGGGCAAGAGCCTGGTCTGGCAGGGCCGCCTCGAGGAGGCCGAGACCTGCCTGGTGCGGGTGGCGTCGTCGCCAGGTAACCGCCCGGACCCGGTGGACGGCGGTCTGCTGGCGAGTGCGTACCTGTCGCTGGTGCTGGCGATGCGCGGCGCGCTCGGCCAGGCCACGGCCCACGCCGAACACGCGCTGACGCTGGGTGGAGCGCGGGGATGGTCCGACGAGATCCAGTCCACGAGCGCGTGGCTGAGCCTTGCACTGGTTCACCTCCAGCGTGGTGACTCCCTCGCTGCTCGTCGCGCCCTCGAGGAGGCGACCATGGTCCTCGAGCGGCGTCCCGACGCCCTGCTCGAGGCCTGCCGCATCCTGGTGACCGCGCGGTTGCTGGGTGAGAACGCCGACCCGTCGGCCGCGCGCGCGGCGCTCGCCGAGGCCCGCAGGATCCTCGACCCGCTGCCCGACGTACCGTTCCTGACCGACTGGTGCCTGCTTCGTGCAGGCCGACCACGAGCTGACCGGCGGCCGGCCCGACGTCGCGCTTGCTCTTCTCGATCCCGCGACGCGCCTCGGCGCCTCGCCGGCCGCGCACGTGCTCCGCGGTCGTGCGCTGCTGCGGGAAGGGCGCGGCGAGGCGGCGCTGGCCGAGGTCGAGCCGCTGACCGTCGGCCTGCGATGGGGCGTCACCGGGATCGAGGCGCTGGTCGTGACGGCTCTGGCCCAGGAGTCGTTGCGACAGGACGGGGCGGCGCTGCTGGCCCTGACCCGCGCCCTCCAGGCAGCCGAGACGGAGGGCTGGGTCCGCCCGTTCCTCCGCGACCGCGAGCGGCTGACCCCACTGATGGAGCGATACCGGACGGTCGTCATGACGCCCTCGCCCCTGGTCGACCGGTTCCTGGCGCCGTCGACCTCCTGGGCCGGTCAGCACGTCGCGCTCACCGACCGCGAGCTCGCGGTGCTGCAGCTCCTGCCGAGCATGATGAGCAACGAGCAGATCGCGCGTGAGCTGTACGTGTCGGTCAACACCGTGAAGGTGCACCTGAAGTCGCTCTACCGCAAGCTCGGCGTCACCAGCCGGCGCGAGGCCGTGATGGCCGGTGCGGCCTGGGCCGCCGACCAGTCGGCAGCGACACCGACCGCGTAGGTCCGCGGACCATCCCAGGATCCACACCGTCGTGCACGAGTCAGCCGGGCGGGTCCAGGGGGTCGTCGTCGGGACTCGTCCAGGTCGACTCTTGTTCGCGCTTCTGGGCGCGCTGCCGCGCCAGGGTCGGCAGGATGATGCGCGCGACGAGGCCGACGAAGATGAGGTCGAGGAAGATCTGGATCGTGACCACCACGCGCGACACCTGGCCGGTCGCATGGACGTCTCCGAAGCCCACCGTGGCGATGGTCGACATCGTGAAGTAGAGCGCGTCGATCCGGGTGTGAAGCTCGTCGAACTGACCTGGCCGGGAAGCCAGGCCGAGGTAGATCAGGGACAAGAAGACCACGAACGCGTAGAGGACGGCGACGAGCGCCTCGAGGCGGATCGCAGTGTCTTGAGTTGATCGCTGGGCCCGTTGGGCCAGAGTGATGAAGGCCCAGGCCAGGATGATCAGGCCGACCAGTGCCATGAGCACGGTGAACCAGAGCGGCTCGCGCTGGCCTGGGACGGGGATCACGGCGTACAAGGCAAGCAACCCGAGCACCGTGAGTGCACTGCGCAGCAGCATCCGCGCTGTCGGGGACCTCATCCGGCTTCGTCCGCGTCCGCTGGGATCCGACGCAGGCTGACCAGCTCGACGCCGGCGTCGCGGATGCGGTGGCAGAGGTCGACCAGCTCCTGCTCGTCGGCGACCTCGCCGACGATGGTCGTGGTCACCGGCTCCACGACGTACTGCACGTCGCCGAAGAGGTACTCGGCCACCTCGGTGACGTCGCCGACGATGCGGAACTCGACGCGGCGGGGGCCGCGGGTCTCGGCGGTCACGTGCCGGTCCGCCCGTGCCTCCGCCGCCCGGTGCCGGACCTCGACCACGGTCAGGCCGAGAGCGGCGATCCGGTCGAGGGCGCCGTGCAGCGAGGCCTGGTCCGCCGGCCCGTCGCTGGTGAGGGTGGTGAGGCGCGAGCCGGTCGAGACGGACCATCCGGCGAACTCGTCCCGCTGTGCTTCGGGCACCACGCCGCGGCAGGTGATCTCATACACCCGGTGCGGCGGTTGGGTCGGCGCTCCCACGTCGTGACTGTCCGCCCTCGACGGTGCCCGGGGCTTCACCCGCCGCGGGTGAGCAGCGCAGAGCCGCTCACCGCGCTGGGCGTGGGCGCACCTACTGGAGCCCCGCCGTCAGTCGCATGACCGTGTCGACGTAGCGCGTGCGCTGCGGTCGCTGCGACCACTCCTCGGTGGTGAGCTGGCGGCAGATCGAGCGGTAGGCGTCCTCGACCTTCCGCAGCTGGGCCACCGCCTCGGGGCCGAGGAACATCATGATGACCTCGTAGTTGAGGGCGAAGCTGCGCAGGTCCATGTTGCTGGTGCCGATCACCGCGACCGTGTCGTCGATCGTGAAGTGCTTGCCGTGCAGGATCAACGGCGGCGGGTACATCAGGATCTTGACGCCGGCCGCGAGCAGCGCGTCGTAGTACGACGCCTGGGCGTGCCCGACCATGAACTGGTCGGACTGCTCGTTGACGAACAGCTCCACGTCGATCCCGCGCTGGGCGGCGGTGGTGATCGCGTACAGCAGCGACTCGTCGGGGATGAAGTAGGGGCTCGTGATCGAGATCCGGCGGGTCGCCGAGTGCAGCAGCGAGATGAACAGCCGCAGGTTGTTCTCGCTCGGGAACCCCGGCCCGGAGGGCACCACCTGGCAGGTCACGTCGGTGATCGCGTCGGGAGCGACCGGTCCCGTCGGGATCGCCGCGCTTCACGTCGAGCAGCTCACCGGACTCGGTGTACCAGTCGCTGGCGAAGACCGCGTCGAGAGCCGCCACGGTCTCGCCGGTGACCCGAGCCATCAGGTCGACCCACTTGCGACCCATCTGCTGGTACTTCTCGTTGCCGTACGACGCCTCCACGAGGTTCTGTGAGCCGCTGAACGCGATCTGGTCGTCGACGACGAGGATCTTGCGGTGGTTGCGGAGGTCGGGGCGACGCCACTCCCCGTGCAGCGGCCGGACCGGCATCATCCGGTGCCACTCCACGCCGTTCGTGGTGCAGTGCTCGAGCATGGCCTTGTGGCCCGGCAGCTTGCGCGACCCGAGGTGGTCGAAGAGGAACCGGACCTTCACCCCGCGCTGCGGCCGCTTCGGCGAGCGCGTCGAAGAACTCGCGGGTCGTGTCGTCGAGGTCGGAGATGTAGAACTCGACGTGCACCCGGGTCTGGGCGGTCTTCACCGCCGCGGTCATGGCCGCGATCGACGAGACGTAGTCGGGGAACAGCTCCACCGTCGCTGCGCCTCGCCGGCGGCAGGGCGCCGAGCGAGCGGTTGAGGTGGAGGAACGTCGTCACCAGCGGCGACGCCGCGCCCTCGCGGGTCGGGGACGCTCGCCGTGCGCTCGGCTGATCAGGGCGTTGATCTCCGCCTGCTTCTCACGACGCTTGCGCCCGACCCGCGCACTGCCGAAGAAGAGGAAGAAGAAGAAGCCGATCCACGGGTCGAACAGGATCACCAGCAGCCAGGCCATGCCGGTCGTCGGCTTGCGGTTGCGCGGGATGAAGCCCAGGGCCGCGATCCGCAGGACGATCTCACCGGCGATGATGACCGCTGCTACCAGCGTGCGGCCAGGTCCGCGTAGCTCATGCGGCGGCCGGCTCCGGCGTCGCGGGCTGCTTGCGCCACGCGAAGCCGATCACGACCAGGGCGATGCCCCAGAGCAGCGCCACGATGCCGAGCACGACGGTGATGCCCTTGGCGCTGCCGCCCGGGTTCGCCATGAAGAGGACACCGAGCACGATGTCGATGGCGGCGCTGGCGAGCAGGAAGCCCCTGGGCGAGGTGCCGAACGCCGCCAGGGCCTCGAGCAGCCCGCGGACGACGAAGAAGAGACCGGCCAGCCAGGTGACCACGGAGGCCGAGATCCCCGGGTGGGTCACGATCAGGAGACCGAACACCACGCCGATCCCGCCCTGGACGAGCATCATCGTGCGCGTCGCACGCGCCTCGGGCTGGAACGCCAGGAAGAGCACCATGATGCCGTCGATCGAGCGCCCAGAGCCCCCAGATCAGCATGAAGGTGAAGATGGCGGTGTCCGGCCAGAAGATCGCGATGATGCCGAGGACGATGGCGATCGCGCCGCGCCCGAGCGCGCTCTTCCAGGTCAACGATGTGGGTGTCATGGTGCCTCCTCGGACGCAGTGTCTCGCACCAGCCTCAGGCGTCGAGGGAGGCGCGGGCGTCACCCGCGCCGGGTGACCGGGCTCATCGGCGGACCGATGAGTTTCCGGCTCCGCCGTCGTTGAAGGCGATGATCGGCCTGACACAGTGGGCCGCAGACGAAGGAGGACCCAGATGGACTGGAAGCTCGAAGTGGTCATCGCTCCCGTGGCGGACGTCGAGCGCGCTCGCGCGTTCTACGTCGACACCCTCGGCTTCAGGCTGGACACGGACTTCGCGCCGAACGAGCAGTTCCGCGTGATCCAGGTGACGCCACCCGGCTCGGCGTGCTCGATCGTCTTCGGCACCGGGCTCGGCGGCGGCGTGGCCCCGGGGTCGCTCAAGGGCGCCCAGCTCGTGGTCAACGACATCGAGGAGGCGCACGCGTTCCTCGAGGAGCGGGGCATCGCCAACAGCGGCCCGCAGCACTTCCTCGACGGCCAGATGACACCGGGCCTCGACCCGGACCGTGCGTCGTACGGGACGTTCGTCTTCTTCGACGACCCCGACGGCAACTCCTGGGCGCTCCAGGAAGTCCCGCACCCGGCGCGCTGATGGCGGCGGCACGAGCGGCTGGGCTGGAGCAGGCCTTCGAGCGGCACCGGCGCGAGCTGCACGTGCACTGCTACCGGATGCTCGCGTCGTACGACGACGCGGAGGACGCCGTGCAGGAGTCCTTCCTCCGCGCCTGGCGCGCGCGGGACACCTTCGACGGCGACAACGCCCGCGCCTGGCTCTACCGGATCGCCACGAACGTCTGCCTCGACCGGTCGCGCGCCCGGCAGCGCCGCGTCGCGGCCGGCGCGGAGGTGAGCTGGCTGACGCCGTACCCCGACACGGTGCTCGACCAGGTGCCCGCCGACGACGACGAGCCGGACCAGGCCTACGTCGCCCGCGAGACCATCGAGCTCGCCTTCCTGGCCGCGCTGCAGGTGCTGCCGCCTCGCCAGCGGGCCGCGCTCCTGGCGCGCGAGGTGCTCGGTCTGCCCGGCGGCCGACACCGCCCGGCTGCTCGAGACCAGCGTGGGCGCAGCCAACAGCGCCCTGCAGCGGGCCCGCGAGACGATGCGCGCGCACCTGCCGTCGCACCGCAGCGACTGGACCGCGGCGGAGCCGGATCCGGAGGAGAAGCGGCTGCTCGACTCGTTCATCGACGCCCACGAGCGCTGCGACGCGGAGGCCGCGCTGGCGGTGGCCGCCACCGACCTGCGGGTCACCATGCCGCCCTACCCCTGGCGGTACGACGGGCTGGTCGCGGTCCGCCCGCTGCTCGAGCGCGCCTTCGGTCCGGACCGTGAGGGCGACTGGCGACTGCTGCCGACCGGGGTCAACCGGATGCCCGCGGCCGCCAGCTACCTGCGTCGGCCCGGCGACACGGCGTACCGCGGCCTCAAGCTCGACGTGCTGCGGGTCGAGGGCGACGCGCATCGCCGAGATCACGACGTTCGGTCCCGAGCTGTTCGAGGTCCTCGGCCTGCCGGTCGACCTGACCGTCTGAGTCAGGTGGGTCGGCTGGATGCGACGGCCGCCATCGCCTGGTCGAGCAAGATCGACAACCGCGAGGCCGGGGTGGGCCGCCCAGGCGTCCTGAGCCGTCTCGAGGCAGGAGAGGGCGCTCGCCACGATCGCGGCGGCGCGCACGTCGGGCGTGCTCCCGCTGCGCCGGCCGGGCAGGCGCTCGGCGACCGCCGGCTGGAAGAGCTCCTGCCACCGTCGCCGCCACTCGACCACGCTCGAGCGGACGGCCGGCTCGGTGCGCAGCATCACGAGCAGGGGTCGCGCCAGGTCTGCGTGCGCCTCCTGCTCCGCCACGAGGTCGTCGAAGGCCCGGCGCAAGGATGTCCAGACCGGCTCGTCGGCGGGCCGTCGCCGTAGCGCCTCGACGACGCTCTCGCCGGACTCGACCAGTCGCGCCAGCACGAGCTCGTCCTTGCCGGAGAAGTAGCGGAAGAAGGTACGCCGTGACATGCCGGCCGCGGCCGCGATCTCGTCGACCGTGGTGGCCTCGAAGCCGTGAGCCGAGAAGAGCAGCCAGGCCTGGCGCATCACCTCCTCGCGCACGGCACCGCGGGCGTGGTCGCGCAGGGTGAGCTCGGCGGTCATGCACGCCAGGTTACAGGGAGGTGGCACTCGGTAACGAAGTTGGCACTCGGTGTCACGTCGTGCGTATGATGACCCGTCTGCCCGCTTCCCTTCCGCCGAGGAAACCCATGTCCGACCTCCCTGAGACCGAGCTCCCGCGCGTCGCCCACGACGCCGAGGTCGCGGCCCACACCTCGCCCCGCCGCGCCACCCTCGAGCTGCTCGTCGTCGGGCTCGGTGCCCTCGTCGTGTCGCTCGCGCAGTCCGTGCTGATCCCGGTCCTGGCGATCCTCCCGGCGAAGCTGGACACCTCGGCCGGCAACGTGAGCTGGCTGCTCACCTCGACCCTTCTCGTGGCAGCCGTGTCGGTGCCGATCATGGGTCGCCTCGGCGACATGTTCGGCAAGCGGCTGATGCTCCTCGTCGCGATGGCGGCGCTGACGATCGGCTCGCTGATCACGGCCGTGACGAGCAACATCGCGTGGCTGATCGTGGGCCGGGGGATCCAGGGCATCTCCGCCGCCGCCATCCCGCTGGGCATCAGCCTGCTCGCGGCGCTGATGCCGCGGGAGCGGGTCGGCTCCTCCATCGCGCTGATCAGCGCGATGCTCGGTGTGGGTGGTTCGCTCGGGCTGCCACTGGCCGGCTTCGTCGCCGAGCACGCCGACTTCCACTCCCTGTTCTGGATCACGACGGTCGCCGGCCTGGTGGCGTTCGTCGGCATCCTCACGATCGTGCCCGAGTCCGCCGGCCGCAGCGGCGGCCGCGTCGACGTGGTGGGTGCGGTCCTGCTGGCCGCGGGGCTGATCTGCCTGATGCTGCCCCTCGCCCAGAGCCACGCGTGGGGCTGGGGCGACCCGAAGGTCGTCGTCCTCCTGACCTCCTCGGTGGTCCTGCTCGTGATCTTCGGCTGGACCCAGCTGCGAGTGACCGATCCGCTCGTGGACATGCAGGCACTGCGGCGCAAGCCGATCGTGGTGACCAACCTGACCTCGATCCTCTTCGGCTTCGCGCTCTTCGCCTCGTTCATCGGGACCGCGTCGTACGTCGAGGCGCCGACCGAGAGTGGCTACGGCTTCAGCGCGAGCCTGCTGGTGGGCGGCCTCGCGATGCTGCCGAGCGGCCTGGCCATGCTCGCGCTCGCGCCCGTCGCGGCCCGGCTCATCACGCTGCGCGGCGCACCGCAGACGTTGGCCCTCGGTGCCCTCGTGGTCGCCTTCGGCTGGCTGCTGCGCATCGTCTGGAACGGGTCGCTCCTCGAGGTGATCATCGGCACCACGGTGGTCGGCATGGGCACAGGCATCGGGTACGCCGCCATCCCGTCCATGATCAACGCGCACACGCCCCCCTCCGAGATCGCAGCCGCGAACGGTCTGAACAGCCTCTTCCGGAGCCTTGGCAGCACCCTCGCCAGTGCCATCGGAGGCAGCATCCTGGCCTCCGGCACGGTCATCCTCGGCAGCTTCGCGGTGCCGTCGCTGACGGCGTACCGCGAGCTGTTCGCGCTCTGCGCCGGGGCGTCGCTGCTGGCCGCGATGATCGTGCTGATGGTGCCCCGGCACGGCGCGGACCACGTCCGCGCCGAGGCCGTCGGGCCGGAGGAGACCGCCGGCGCCTCCACGGCCTGACCGCCGTGGGTCCGCGGGCTCCGACGTTTCGGCAGCCCGCCACCGCACGGCCGAGGACGACCGCGTCAGCCCTCCACGACGTACGGCGTGTGGCCGGCCATCCGGGTCACCACGATGCCGGTGAGGGTCATTGCGAACGCGACCCCGGCCAGCACCACCAGCTGGAACTGGGCCGCAACGAGGGGTGAGGCGCCACCGAAGAGCGCTCCGACGAACGCGCCGGGGAGGGTGACCAATCCGGTGGACTTGGTCTGGTCGAGGGTCGGCAGCAACGACTCGCGGACGGACTCGTGGCCGATCTCCTCGTGCGCCCGCGTCGGGGTCGCCCCCAGCGACAGCCAGGCCTCGACCTCGGTCCGCCTGGCCCGCGAGGAGCGGTGGAAGTTCCGGCCCGCCAGGGTGGCGGCGCTCATCGCGTTGCCGATCACGATCCCCGCGACGGCGACGAGGTTGCGCACGTCGGGATCCACCAGGCGGAGGCCGAAGATCAGGGCGAGCGCGGCGGTCGCGCCCGACAGCACGCCGGCGACCGCGATCCGACGGCCGTGCCAGATCTCCTTGATCCGCCTCCCGGAGGTCCAGGAGGCGGTCGTCAGCATCAGCAGGACGAACGCCGCGACCGTCCACGGCACGGCCAGGATCCCCCGCAGCAGCAGGGCGACGATGCTCAGCTGCACGGCCGCGCGGACGACCACGATGAGCGGGAACCATCCGAGCCCGACGCGGCCCCAGCGGGCCAGTGCGACGGTGAGGCCGGTCAGCGTCAGCAGTCCGGCACCGAAGCCGACGTACGACGCGATCCCCTGCACGCGGCTCATCCTGACCTATCGCCGCCTACTCTGAGAGAGGTGAGGTGTGGCCGACGCGCGATGGCCGCCCTGATGGGCGGAGGTGTCGTCGTGCTCGCGGGCTGCGGCGGCGGGAACGGGCCTGCGGCGCCGTCGGTGGCCTGGCACGAGTCCTCCCTCCCGACCCTTGCCGGCGCCCGCGCCCTGGTCCGGGACGCGTCGTACTGCGGCGGGCGCTGGTACGTCGTCGGAGGCACCTCGACCGCGTCGGGGGAGGTGCGTCCGGCCGTCTGGTCGAGCGCGGACGCCGCTCGGTGGCGGACGGTGCGGCTCGATCCGGCCGGCGACGTCTTCGCCGTGCGCGACCTGCTCGGCTCGGTCGGCTGCAGCCGTGGCCGGATCGCCGTGGTCGGGGCCAGGGCGGGCGGGCCGCGCGGAGCGTTGCGCACGACCACGTGGCGCCAGCGCGCCGACGGGTCGCTGGTCGCGTGGCGCGCGCCGTTGGGGCTGTTCGGCGGGGTGAGGGCCGTGAAGGTGAACCGGATGGAGGGCGGTCCGCACGGCTTCCTGATCGCCGGGACGCGTACCAGCGGCGCTGCGGTGTGGCGCTCACGCGACGCGAGGGCGTTCGGGATCGACGAGGGGGCGCCCGGACTGGCGAGTACGCCCCGGTCGCTCACCCAGGGCGTCGACTGTGTCTGGCACGACGGCACCTGGTGGGTGATCGGGACCGCGACCGACGACGCGGGCTACGTCTCGGCGATGACGTGGACTCCGGCGGGTGGCGGCTCGTGGACCCGCCACCCGGTGCCCGGCGGAGCGTCGCTCGCCACCGCCGAGCGGGCCGCCGAGACGCCGAAGGGGCTGCTGGCGGTCGGTCTCGACAACCACGCGTTCGGGGCCTGGACCCTGTCCGGTCGCTCGTGGACGAGCGGCTCGACCTTCGGTCGGCAGGAGCCGGCCGCTCTCGAGGCGCCGTTCGTCTCGGGGCTCGCGGTCGCCGGGAACGAGGTCGCGGCCAGCTACAGCGACGGCGTTCGCTTCCGGCTCGCGACGGCCCCCGTCGGAGGTGCCTGGTCCGACCTCGTCGCGCCGGAGTCGGTCACGGTGTCGGGGGACCACCAGCTGGCGGTCACCGGTGGGGCCGGCCGGTTCCTGCTGCTCGCCGACGACGGCACCCGTGGCCGGGTGTGGGTGGCGACCGCGCCGGATTGACCTCAGGCGGGCAGGAAGTCGACCGTCCGTCGCCAGGCGCGGCGGGCCTCTGGGATGCCGGGCAGGATCGGGTAGACGTGGATCAGGTCCGGCTCCTCGACGTAGGTCAGGTCCCAGCCCGCCTCGTCCGCACGGCGTACGAGGAGACGACAGCCGGGCGCCAGCAGGTCGCGGGTGCCGCAGAACATCGAGCGCCGGCGGCAGTCCGGTCAGGTCACCGAGGCCGGGGCTCACCTCGGGCCGGCCGAGGTCGTCGGGGGTTCCGGCCCACCAGCCGGCGTACGCATGCAGCTTGCCGATGAACAGCCACGGGTCGGTCGGGTCGAGCGCCGCCGTCTCGGGAGTGGAGGTGGTCAGGTCGACCCATGGGGACATCAGCAGGAGCCGCCGCGGCTGCGGGCCGCCGTGGTCGCGCACCGACTCCGCGATCGCCAGCGCCAGCCCGCCGCCCGACGAGTCTCCGGCGATCACGAGGTCGCCGTCGCCGGCGAGCCGCTCCGCGAGCGCGACCAGGTCGTCGTGGGAGTCGCGCCAGGAGTGCTCGGGCGCGAGCGGGTAGTCGGGCATCACCACCCGGGCGCCCACCCTCGTGGCGAGCCGAGCGGCGTACCGGACCTGCCAGGCGCTGATCGGTGCCATGAAGCCGCCGCCGTGGAGATAGAGGACGGTCCTGCTCGGCAGGGTGCCGCGGCGCACGATCGAGTACGACGGGAACCCGCCGGGCAGCTGCTCGGTGACCACCGAGAAGCGCTGCCCGAACCGAGGCGTCGACTGGGTCGGGAGCCTCCGGTCCAGCCCCTCGTGCCACCGCTCGACCCGGGCACGCTCGGTGGGCTCGTCGTCCAGCTCGCGCGACTTCCGCAGCCGAGGGATCACCCGAGCCAGCAGCTGATGGCGGACGCTCGGCATCCCCGCAGGCTAGCGGGCGGGCGGCACGGTCATGTCGCAGATACGTGGTGGCCGGTGTCTCCAGGGCGACGGATCGGCACGCCACGAAGGAGACGCCAGGCCCGCCACCTCCCGGATCCCCCCGGCGGAGACGGCCCCAGGACGCCGAGTCGGCGCAAAGAGGCATCCCCAGGACGCCGAGTCGGCGCAAAGAGGCATCCCCAGGACGCCGAGTCGGCGCGTGACGACTCGGCGTTCGGGTGTCCGGGCGGCGGGACGTAGAGTGGAGGACACAAGACAGGGGAGCCCCTTGCGGGCTGAGAGTGCGGAACGAGCCGCAGACCCTCCGAACCTGATCCGGTTAGCACCGGCGAAGGGAGTCACATGTCCTCCACCACGACGGCGCGGACCCTGCGGACCCTGCTCGCGGCGACGGCGCTAGCCACCGTCACCGCCTGCTCGCTGGTCGGCGCCGACACGACGTCCGAGGGGAGCAAGGACGTCGTCCTGGTCACCCACGACTCGTTCGTGCTCCCGAAGCGGCTGATCGAGACGTTCGACCAGCAGTCCGGCTACCACCTCGTCGTCCATGCCGCCGGCGACGGCGGCACGCTGACCAACAAGCTCGTGCTGACCCAGGGCGACCCCACCGGCGACGTCGCGTTCGGCGTCGACAACACCTTCGCCACCCGCGCCCTCGACGCGGGCGTGTTCGCGCCGTACGACGTGACGCTGCCGCCGGGCGCGGACCGCTACGTCCTGCCCGGTGACGACCACCGTCTCGCCCCGGTCGACAACGGCAACGTCTGCGTCAACGTCGACACCACCTGGTTCCGCGCGCACCACGTGGCTCCGCCGCGCTCGCTCGGCGACCTGACCAAGCCGGCGTACCACGGCCTCCTCGCCGTCCCCGGTGCCACCACCAGCTCCACCGGTCTGGCCTTCCTGCTCGGCACGATCGGGAAGTACGGCGACCAGTGGCCGGCCTACTGGCAGGCGCTGATGGCCAACGACACGACGCTCACCGACGGCTGGTCGCAGGCCTACGAGAGCGACTTCACCCAGGGCGGCGGCCACGGCCGGCTGCCGATCGTCGTCTCCTACGACTCCTCGCCCGCGTTCACCGTCCCGAAGGGCTCGAGCACCTCGACCACCAAGGCCCTGCTCGACACCTGCTTCCGCCAGGTGGAGTACGCCGGCGTGCTGGCGGGGGCGCAGAACGTGAAGGGCGCCGAGGCGTTCGTCGACTTCCTGCTCAGCCCCGCGGTGCAGCAGGCCCTGCCCGCCTCGATGTACGTCTTCCCGGTCCGCAGCGGTACGCCGCTCCCCGCGGCCTGGGCCAGGTTCGCCGTGCAGCCGACCGCATCCGTTGACCGTCAGCCCCGCCGAGATCAGCGCACACCGCGATGCCTGGCTCCAGCAGTGGAGCGACATCGTCAGTCGATGACCAACCCCCGATGAGCGCCGGATGAGACGGATCCTCACCCTGGCCGCGACGGCCGCGATCCCCCTGCTGGTGCTGGGGATCTTCTTCGTCGTCCCGGTCGCCGGCATCGTGTCACGCGGCTTCGTGCAGGACGGGCAGCTCGACGTCGCGGGCGTTTTCGCCGTGCTCGGCCGGCCGGAGATCCAGCGCGCGATCTGGTTCACGCTCTGGTCGTCGACAGCCGGCACGGCCCTCGCCTGCCTGCTCGGACTGCCGGCCGCGCACGTGCTCCACCGGCTCCGCTTCCCGGGCCGCACCTGGGTCCGCGCCCTCCTCGTCGTTCCCTTCGTGCTGCCCACGGTCGTCGTCGGGGTCGCCTTCGAGCTCGTGATCGGCCGCGGTGGACCGCTCGGCCGGCTGGGCCTCGACGGCAGCCCGATCGCGATCGTGGCCGGCCTCGTGTTCTTCAACGCCTCGGTGGTGATCCGGGTCGTCGGCGGCGCCTGGGAGTCGTTGGACCCGCGCCCGGCCGAGGCGGCGGCCGCCCTCGGCGCCTCGCCGTGGCAGGTGCTGCGCGACGTCACGTTCCCTGCCCTCCGGCCGGCCCTCGTCTCGGCCGCGACCGTCGTGTTCCTGTTCTGCGCCACGGCGTTCGGGATCGTGCTGACGCTGGGTGGGCTGCGCTACTCCAGTGTCGAGACCCAGATCTACCTGCTCACCACGCAGCTGCTCGACCTCCAGGCCGCGGCCGCGTTGTCGGTGCTGCAGCTGGTGGTCGTCACCGGGCTGCTGGTCGCGGCGGGCCGCGCCCGTCGTACGCCGGACGGCACCGTGGTGCGGTCCCGGGTACGGCTGCGTCGACCGGGAGTCGGCGATCTTCCCGCAGTGGTGCTGACCTGCGTGCTGGTCGTGCTGGTGGCGCTGCCGCTCGCCGCGCTGGTGGTGCAGTCGATGCGAGTCGACGGCGCCTGGAGCCTGGCCAACTACCGCGCCCTCCAGACCCCCGGCTCCCACCAGGCCCTCCTGGTGCCGGTCACCACCGCTCTGGTGAACTCCCTGCGCATCGCCGTCGACGCGACCTGGATGTCCCTCCTCCTCGGGCTCTCGCTGGCGATGATCGTGACCCGCCGCTCGCGTACCGGCGCCGAGCGCCGGCTGCGGGGAGGACTCGACGGGCTCTTCATGCTTCCACTAGGGGTCTCGGCGGTGACCCTCGGCTTCGGCTTCCTGGTCACTCTTGGCCACCCGCCCCTCGACCTGCGTGACTCCCCACTGCTGATCCCGGTCGCCCAGGCCCTCGTGGCCCTGCCGCTGGTGGTGCGGATCCTGGTCCCGGTGCTGGCCGGGATCGACGACCGGCTGCGCCAGGCCGCGGCCACCCTCGGGGCCTCTCCTCTGCGCGCGCTCACCGTGGTCGACCTCCCGGTCCTCTGGAAACCGCTCCTGGCCGCGGCCGGGTTCGCGTTCGCCTGCTCCCTGGGGGAGTTCGGGGCGACGTCGTTCCTGGTCCGCGACGACCGGCCGACGCTGCCGGTCGTGATCTACCGGCTGATCGGCCACCCCGGCGACCTCAACTACGGGATGTCGCTGGCCGCCTCCGTCGTCCTCGGGGTCACGACCGCCGTGGTGATGCTCGTGGTCGAGCGGCTCCGCGTCCCGTCGGTGGGCACCCTGTGACGGCCGAGCGCAGCGCGGACGTCGCCCTCGCGGTCCGCGGGCTCTCGGTGTCGTACGACGGAGTACCCGCCGTCGCCGACGCCGACCTCGACCTGGTCGAGGGGCGGGTGCTCGCGGTGCTCGGCCCGTCCGGTTGCGGCAAGTCCACGCTGCTCCGTGCAGTCGCGGGCCTCGAGGACACCGCCGGCACGGTCGCTTGGCACGGCACCGACCTGAGCCGGACGCCGACCCACAAGCGTGGCTTCGCCCTGATGTTCCAGGACGGCCAGCTCTTCGGCCAGCTCACCGTCGCGCGCAACGTCGCCTACCCCCTCCGGCTCCGGCGTACTCCGCGCGCCGAGTCCGACCGCCGCGTCGCCGACCTGCTCGACCTGGTGGGGCTCTCCGACCTCGCCGGCCGGCTGCCGGCCACGCTCTCCGGTGGGGAGCGGCAGCGCGTGGCCCTGGCGCGGGCGCTGGCCGCGTCGCCACGGCTGCTGCTGCTCGACGAGCCCCTGAGCGCCCTCGACGCCGGGCTGCGGCAGCGCCTGGCCGACGAGCTGCGCAGGATCCTGGTCGCGGCCGGCACCACCGCGGTGATGGTCACCCACGACCACGAGGAGGCGTTCACGGTCGCCGACGACCTCGCGGTCATGCGCGCCGGCCGGATCGTCCAGTCGGGACCGATCGGCGAGGTGTGGCAGGCGCCGGTCGATGCCGAGACCGCCCTCTTCCTCGGCTACGCCCGGGTGCTGGAGGGAGACGGAGCCGCGCGGTTGCTCGCGGCGGCCGGTCTCCCGCCGGCACCCGCCGTCGCCGTACGCCGCTCCGCGCTGGCCGTCGCGGACGACGGCCCGGTCGTCGCGGATGTGGTCACCGTGCGCACGACGCCGGGCCAGGCCCGCCTGGTCTGCCGTGCCGACCTCGGGGAGGTCGACGCGGTCGCCTCGCTCGAGCTGCGGCTCGCGCCCGGGGACGCCGTACGCCTTGCGGTGGACCGCACCCGGCTGGCTCCGCTCCCGGCCGGTTCGCGCTCCGGCCCGCCACCCCTAAACTGACCGGATGTATCGCCGCGCCCAGATCCTCCTGATCTCCATCGCCGTGGGGATGGGCGCGCTGGCGATCCTGACCAGCCTCATCTTCGGGCACTCGCTGGTGGACCCCGACGGCTTCATCGGCCCGTCGTACCTGCGGCTCCCGACCATCCTCGCTCTGGCCTTCCTGCTCGACCTCCTGCCGCGGACCCTCTGGGGCGCGCGCTTCCGGCCGGCCCGCATGCCCGAGGTGTTCCGCACGCGCGTCCGCACGCACTGGACCCGGCCGCGGATGGAGCTCGTGGTCATCGGCTTGCTGTCCTTCTACGTCACCTACGTCAGCTACCGGAACCTCAAGTCGCAGCTGCCGTTCGTCGAGGGCAAGGGCCACAAGTTCGACACCGAGCTCAACATCATCGACAAGGCGCTGTTCTTCGGTCATTCCCCCGGCGAGGTGCTGCACTCCGTGTTGGGGATGGGTGTCTCCGCGGAGGTGCTCTCGACGGTGTACCTGTGGTTCCTGCCGCTGGTCCCGCTCGCGCTCGCGGCCTGGCTCATCTGGTCGCGCAACCTCGGCTTCGGCTACTGGTTCGCGGTCTCCCAGTGCGTCGCCTGGACGCTGGGCACGATTTCCTACTACGCCCTCCCGACCCTGGGCCCCGGCCTCGCCTATCCCTTCGTGTACGCCGACCTCCCCAACACGGGGGCCATGCAGCTGATGACCTCGATCCAGTGGACGCGGCAGTACTACCTCAGGGATGCGAGCGGCTCGCTCCAGTCCATCGCGGGCTTCGCCAGCCTGCACGTCGCGATCACCCTGCTGGTCGCGCTGATGATCCAGTACACGACGACGATGCGCTGGCTGAAGATCATCTTCTGGGTCAACGCCTGCCTCACCGCGGTCGCCACCCTCTACTTCGGCTGGCACTACGTCGCCGACGACGTCGCCGGCGTGGCCATCGCGCTGGTGTCGTTCTACATCGGCGCCTGGGCCAGCCACCAGTCGTTCGCGCGGCACCGCGAACCGGTCGAGGAGCGCGCCGAAGAAGTTACAAGGGTGTAGTTCGTCAAGTCGACACGCCGTGGACTGCTGGGAATTTTGTGAAAGTTGTTCCCTTTGTGACTAAAGCGCACTAGCGTGCAGCGAGTTGCCATGGGTGAAGAGGAAGACACCCGAGACGACATCCGTAACAGCCGTCGCGCTAGGAGATGCTCTCGTGCACCGAGTCGGGGTCACCGCCCTCGCCCTTTCCCTGGTCACCGGGCTGGGGGGCGTGGCGAGTGCAGCCGCGGCCGACGGGCACCACGTGTTCCCGAGCAAGCAGCAGGTGCATCACGCCCGGCACCAGGCGGCTCAAGCGGCGAACGACGTGGCCGGGGTCAAGGCGGCGCTCGTCCAGGCCGACCTCCGGATGCAGGCCGCTGCGGTGCGTGCCGAGCAGGCCGCCGAGCAGCTACAACGGCGCCCGCTGGCAGCTTCAGCAGGCCCGCCGCGACGCCCGGGTGGCCGACCGGCACGCCGCCATCGCCGCGAGCGATGCCAAGCAGCAGCGGCACTCGTACGCCGCGACGGTCGTGGCGTCCTACGAGGCGGGGCCGTCGCTGAGCCCGATCTCCGCCGTGACCGGCAGCAACGGACTGCCTGCCGTGGTGAGCAAGATGGCGACCCTGCAGAACGCCCAGGACGCCATGGACCACACCTACGACGCCTTCCGCGCGTCCTCGACCCTGGCCGGCGTCGCGAGCACGCAGGCCGAGACGGCGCGCGCACGCGCCGAGGCTCTCGCCACCCAGGCTCGTGAGGCGCGCGACCGCGCCGCCGCCGCGGCAGCGGCCGCCAACAGCCAGACGCAGGCCCTCGCGTCGGAGAAGACCCAGCTGATCCGCCGGCTCGCCCAGCTGCAGCACGTCAGCGTCGCGCTGGCAGAGCAGCGCCAGGCCGGGATCGAGCAGGCGGCCCGGGAAGCGGCCCAGAAGGCCGCCGAGCAGGCAGCCCGGGAAGCCGCGCAGAAGGCGGCCCGCCAGGCCGCCGCAGGCCGCCCAGCGCGCCGCTCAGCAGGCCGCTCACCGGGCCGCTCAGCAGGCTGCCCAGCAGGCACAGGCGAGCGCCCAGCCTTCCGCCGGTCCCGGCTCCGGCCCGACCGACTCACCCTCCCCGACCAGCCCCCCGACGCCGGAGCCGACGCAGCCGACCACCCCCCCGGCTCCCCCGGCCGATCCTGCTCCGCCGGCTCCGGCGTCGGGCGCTGGTGCCGCGATCGGCTTCGCTCGCCAGCAGATCGGCGACCCCTATGTGTGGGGAGCGGCCGGGCCCAGCGCCTGGGACTGCTCGGGGCTGACGATGGGCGCCTGGCGCGCCGGCGGGATCTCGCTGCCGCACTACTCGGTCGCGCAGTACTCCCAGTCGACCCCGATCTCCCAGAGCTCGCTCCGGCCCGGCGACCTCGTCTTCTGGGGCTCCACGAGCTCGCCGTCGTCGATCTACCACGTCGCGCTCTACGTCGGGCAACGGGATGATCATCCAGGCACCGCGCACGGGTCGCGACGTCGAGGAGGTCTCGATGTACTACTGGATCACCCCGAACTTCTTCGCCCGCCCCTGAGGCTGTTGTAACGCGGAGTTACCACCACGCACGCGGCGTTACAACGCCGCATGCGGGCTAGTAACTCCGCGTTACAAGCGGGAAGGTCGCCGGGTAGCGTCGGCGCATGGCCATCGACACCACGCGGGGCGACGTCGTGGACCCGGCCGCGGAGTCGGCGTACCGGCCGCCCACGATCGACGTCGCGGAGCTGACCCGCTTCCTCGACGGCCGCTACGTCGACGTGCGCAACCTGGTCCGCACAACCTCGTCGAGCACGCGGGGGTGCTCGAGGAGGCCGAGACGCTGTCGCATGCGGACTTCCGCGAGCGGGTCAGGGACCTGGTGGTCACCATGGCCGGCACCGGCCAGACCGGGATGGGCTTCCCGCAGGAGTACGGCGGCGGGGGCGACCTCGGCGCGTCGATCGCGGCGTTCGAGACCCTGGCGTACGGCGACCTGTCGGTGCTGGTGAAGGTCGGCGTGCAGTTCGGGCTGTTCGGCGGCGCGATCCTGATGCTCGGCACCGAGCGCCACCACGACGCCTACCTCGCCGACCTCGTGTCCGGGCGGCTGATCGGCTGCTTCGCGATGACCGAGACCGGGCACGGCTCCAACGTGCAGGCGCTCGGCACGACCGCGACGTACGACCCGGCGACCGACGAGTTCGTGGTCACCACGCCCGACGAGATCTCCGGCAAGGACTACATCGGCAACGCCGCCCTCCATGCCGAGGTGGCGGTGGTGTTCGCGCAGCTCGAGGTGGCGGGGGAGTCGCACGGGGTCCATGCGTTCGTCGTTCCGATCCGCGCGCACGGGCGGGTGCTGCCCGGCGTCCGGGTGGAGGACGACGGCCCGAAGATGGGCCTCAACGGCGTCGACAACGGCCGGCTGTGGTTCGACGGCGTCCGCGTGCCGCGCGACAACCTGCTCAACCGCTTCGCCGACGTCACCGACGACGGTCGCTACGAGAGCCCGATCGAGAACCCGGACCGGCGCTTCTTCACGATGCTCGGCACCCTGGTGCAGGGCCGGGTCTGCGTCGGCGGCGCGGGCATCAACGCCTCGAAGGTCGCGCTCGTGATCGCGACGCGGTACGCCGTACGCCGGCGGCAGTTCAACGCCACCTCGCAGGAGCAGGAGGAGCTGCTCCTCGACTACGGCCTGCACCAGCGCCGGCTCCTCCCGATGATCGCCCACACCTACGCCCTGCACTTCGCCCAGGAGGTCGTTGCGACCGAGCTGCACGAGGTGTTCTCGGCGGAGTGGGACGCGGACGGCGACCATCGGCGGCGCGAGCTCGAGTCGCGGGCAGCCGGCACCAAGGCGCTCGGCACCTGGCACGCGACCCGCACGATCCAGGAGTGCCGCGAGCTGTGCGGCGGCGCGGGCTACCTCGCGGTCAACCGGTTCGCTGCGCTCAAGGCCGACACCGACGTGTTCACGACGTTCGAGGGCGACAACCACGTGCTGCTCCAGCTCGTCGCGAAGGGCCTGCTCACCGACTACTCCAGCGGCTTCGAGGACCTCGACCAGTTCGGGATGGTGCGCTTCGTGGCCGGGCTCGCGCTGGAGACGGTGATCGAGCGGACCGCCGTCCACACGCTCCTCGAGCGGATCAAGGACGTGCTGCCCGGTGGCGACGACGGGTGGGACCAGGAGGCCGGGCTGCTCGATCCCGAACTACCAGCTGGCCATGCTCCGCTTCCGCGAGGAGCACACGCTGTCGGGCGTCGCGCGCCGGCTCAAGCGCGGCATCGACGACGGGATGCACGCCGGGCGAGGTCTTCTCCCGGGCTCAGGACCACGTGATCGCGGCCGCTCGTGCCCACGTCGAGCGGCTGGTGCTCGAGGCCAACGTCTCGAAGGTCCGCGCGATGCCCGAGGGTGACCACCGGCTCGCGCTCACCCTGCTCTGTGACCTGCACGCGCTGTCGACGATCGAGGCCGACCGCGCCTGGTTCCTGGAGCACGGCCGGCTCTCCGCCTCCCGCTCCAAGGCGATCACCCGCGAGATCGGCGAGCTCTGTCGCCGGATCCGCCCGCTCGCGGTCGACCTGGTCGACGCCTTCGGCGTACCCGCGGAGATGCTCCGCTCTCCCGGGCTGGTGGGGTCATGGAGCACCGTCCCCGGCGTCGTCGCGACTCGCTTCGAGCCTGAGGGCGACCCGGTCGGGACGGCGGTCGTCGTACCCGGTCGCGGCTATCCGCCCCAGGCGCCGCTGCTGTTCTTCGCCGGGATCGCCCTGCTCCAGCACGGGTGGCGGGTGGAGCACCACTGGTGGGACCCGCCCGCGCACGAGACCGACGAGCAGACCTCCGCCTGGGTGCGAGAAGAGGTCGGCGGTGCGCTGCCGTCCTCCGGGCGAGTCCTGGTGGTCGGCAAGTCGCTCGGTTCGTACGCCGCGCCGTTGGCAGCCGAACGCGGGCTGCCGGCGATCTGGCTGACCCCGATCCTCGAGGTTCCGGCGATCGCGCGACGCCGTCGTCGGCGAACCCGGCACCGCAGCTGCTCGTCGGCGGCTCCGCCGACGACCTGTGGGACAGCGCGGTCGCACGAGACCTCGAGAGCGCGAGCCGCAGCGTGGTCGAGATCCCGGATGGCGACCACATCCTGATGACGCACGGTGACGTCGTCCGCGGGGTCGAGGCGCACCTCGAGGTGGTCCGCGCGATCGAGACTTGGCTCGCCAGACTGGCGCCCTTCGGCTGACGACGGCTCAGAGCAGCAGCCGAGCCGCGTGGAGCCGTTCGTACGCCGGTCGGGTCGCCGCGACCACCGCCTCGCCCTCAGGGGTCAGCTCGACCTGCCGCGGTCGGTACGGCGCGAACCCGGTCGAGTGCAGCACGGCGTCGTACCAGTACGGCGCCCAGACGCCGTCGCTCTCACGCGGGCCGGCCCGCCACGACAGCATCGCCGGGGTGAACTCGACGCCGGCGTAGGCGCACAGCCAGCGCAGGTGGGCCTCGGGCCGGCGGAGGAAGTCGGCCGCGTCGACCACCGGAACCTCCGGGCCGAGCTGCTCGTGGAGCTCGAGCTGCTGCAGCACGCCGATGTCCTCGGGAGTCACCGACGCCCGCGAGCGGAGGTACGACGAGACCACCTCGGCCGGGTCGCGGATCAGCAGCACGTTGCGCAGCTGCCCGATCCAGTCGCGGGGGAGCGCGGGCACGAGGTGCTGGGCCATGTGCTTCTGGTACTGCAGCGTCGGCCCGTCCGGCCACGGCCGGGTCAGCGACTCGACGACCCGCTTCCAGTCGGTCTCGCCGGCCTCGACCACCTCGTCACGCCCGGGGTGGTCGAGGCCGGTGTGGGCGAGGTACCACGCGTAGAGCGGCTCGTCGACCACCTCGCAGTCGGGCCGGTTCTCCCAGGCCCGCATCGTGGCCGTGGAGATGTTGCGCGGGCCGGACCAGCAGGCCAGCCGGACGGTCACCGCAGGCTCACGGCGCGACCCGGCCCGCGACGTCGCGGGCGACGAGCCCGGCGTACAGGGCCTGCAGTCGCTCGACCATCGGGCCGCGCTCGCCGTGGCCGATGCGGCGGCCGTCGATCGTGTGCACGGGGACGACCCCGGCGAAGGTGCCGGTCACGAACGCCTCGTCGGCCGAGTAGACGTCGGTCAGGCTGAAGAGCCGTTCCTGCGCCGGGATCCCGGCCTCGCGGCAGACGGTGAGGACGTTGCCGCGCGTGATCCCGCCCAGGCAGTAGGCACCCGACGACGTCCACACCTCGCCGCGTCGTACGACGAAGAAGTGCGTGGAGTTGCAGGTCGCCACGAAGCCCTGCGGGTCCAGCATCAGCGCCTCGTCCGCTCCGGCCGTGTAGGCCTGGATGCAGGCGGTGATGTCGGTGAGCTTGCTGTGCGCGTTGAGCTTCGGGTCCAGCGTGTCCGGTGACGCGCGGCGCACGTGCACCGTGAACAGCGACAACCCCGTCTCGACGGTCGCCGGCAGCGGGTCCTTGTGCTCGGCGATGATCACGACCGTCGCGGGCCCGGCCGAGAAGCGAGGGTCCTGGTACGGCGTCGACTTCGGCCCGCGGGTCACCATCAGCCGGATGTGGACACCGTCGGTCATCCCGTTGGCCCGGAGCGTCTCGTAGAGCCGTGCGGTCAGCTCGTCGCGCGTCAGCCCGATGTCGAGGGCGATCGCGGCGGCGCCCTCCCAGAGCCGGTCGAGGTGCTGGTCGAGGAACGCCGGGTGGCCGCCGACCACGCGGAGGCCCTCCCAGATGCCGTCGCCCAGCACGAAACCGGCATCGAAGACCGACACCACCGCGCGCTCCCGCGGCACCAGGTCGCCGTTGACGTGGATCAGGACGCCGGCGTTGCGCGGGTCGTCCGCGAAGTCGTGGGCGCCGTGCGCCGTGGCTCTCTCGGTCAGCTCGGATCCTCGGGGTGCTCGTGCTCCTGCAGGCGGGCGAACGACGCCTCGACCTCGAGCTCGGCCTCGGTGCGGCCGACCCAGTCGGCGCCCTCGACCGACTTGCCGGGCTCGAGCTCCTTGTAGACGGTGAAGAAGTGCTCGATCTCCAGCCGGTCGAACTTCGGCAGGTGGTTGATGTCGCGCATGTGCTCCAGCCGCGGGTCGGCCACCGGCACGCAGAGCACCTTGTCGTCGGCACCCTTCTCGTCGGTCATCCGGTACATCCCGATCGCGCGGCACTTGATCAGGCAGCCGGGGAACGTGGGCTCGCCGATCAGCAGCACCAGCGCGTCGAGCGGGTCGCCGTCCTGCCCCAGGGTGTTCTCGATGAAGCCGTAGTCGGCGGGGTACTGCGTGGAGGTGAACAGCGTCCGGTCGAGCCGGATCCGCCCCGACTCATGGTCGACCTCGTACTTGTTGCGGCTCCCCTTCGGGATCTCCACGAGTACGTCGAACTCCATGACGGCATCCTCCAGCAGCACAGACGTCGGATCGACCCGGCGCCCGGGTCCGGGCCAGTCTCCCGCAGAATGAAGCCGCGTGCCCAGTGGGGTGCGCCCACGACAGGACTGGGTGAGAGGCGAGGACGTGGCACGACGAGCCCGCCGGGGGCGCCCACGGGGCCGCTCGCTGGGCGGCGTGCTGTTCCGCTGGGGGCCGATCCTCCTCGTGCTGGCGCTCTTCGCCGGCGCCGCAGCGGCGTACCACTACGACCTCGGCACCCGCTGGTTCGGCGCTGCGCCCGGCGCCGCGCCCACCGTCGCCGCCCGTGCCGGGGCTCACCCTGCCGCCCGTGCCGACCCCGCGAGCGGTCGCGCGCCCGGCGCCCTCGGGCCGCCCCGCTCCCCTGTCGGTGCGCCGTGCCCTCCACCCGGCCCTGCAGGACCCACACCTCGCCGACCTCCGGGCCGTCGTCGCCCCACTGACCGGTCGACCAGTCCTCGACGACGGCCACGGCACCTCGATGCCGGCCTCCACCCTCAAGCTCCTCACCGCCACCGCGGCTCTCGAGACCCTCGGTCCCGACCGCACCTTCGCGACCCGGGTCGTCGCCGACGGACGCAACCGCCTGACCCTGGTCGGCGGTGGCGACCCGTTCCTGACCGGCAAGCGGCCCACCGACCCCGCGGCGCGGGGAGAGGCCAGTCTCCAGACGCTGGCCGCGACGACCGCCCGCAGCCTGAAGGCCCGCAGGGTCACCACGGTCTCGCTCGGCTACGACACCTCACTCTTCACCGGGCCGGAGCTCAGCCCGCACTGGCCACGGAGCTACGTCACCGACAACGTGGTCTCCCCCATCACCCCGCTGTGGGTCGACCAGGGCATCGCGCCCGGTGGCGAAAGTCGCGAGGCCGATCCCGCCGCCAGCGCTGCCGGCCAGTTCTCGGCCTTCCTGGCCAAGGCCGGCATCCACGTCACCGGACCGGTCAAGGAGAACAAGGCCCCGGCCGCGGCGCGCGAGGTGGCGCGGGTGACCAGCCTGCCGGTCGCCGACATCGTCGAGCAGGTGCTGCAGGTGAGCGACAACGAGGGCGCAGAGGTGCTCGCCCGGCAGACCGGGATCGCCGTGAACGGCTCGGGTTCGTTCAACGGCGGCGCGGCGGCCGTCCGACAGGTCCTGGCCGGCCTCGGGATCGACCTGCCCGGCGCGAAGATCTACGACGGCAGCGGCCTCTCCCGCGACGACCGGCTCGACGCGAGGTCCCTGGTCTCCGTCCTCCAGCTCGCGGCGTCCGGCGACCACCCCGAGCTCCGGTCCGTGGTCACCGGCCTCCCGGTCGCGGCGTACGACGGCTCCCTCGAGGACCGCTTCGAGGGCTCGCCCGGCCGCGGCTGGGTGCGGGCCAAGACCGGCACCCTCCGGGGCACCAGCGCTCTGGCCGGCCTGGTCACCGACGCCCGTGGCCGTGCGCTGGTCTTCGCCTTCGTCAGCAACCACATCCCGCTGGTCGACACCCTCGACGCGCGTGCCGCCCTCGACGACCTGGCCGCCACCCTCGCCACCTGCCGCTGCTGAGGCGGAGGATCGACGGGTTCATCATGTGAGGCAGGTGAACCTCCGCTTCACACGGCGAGCTCGCCGTGTGAAGCGGAGGTTCGGCACCTTCACATGATGAACCCGTCAACTCCGCCACCAGGACGACCACCCACGTAGGCTCCTGACCATGACGACGGAGATGGTCGACTGGCAGCTCGCGGTGTCGCTGGGGTCGCGGCTCGCCGGGGCCGGGCCGGTGGTGACGGAGGACGAAGCAGCCGCCACGGTGGCCGAGCTCCGCGACGGCGCGGACCGGTCGACGGCGTACGTCCGCGCGTTCACCGGTCTCGAAGCGGGCGAGCGCACGGCACCCGTGCTCGTCGTCGACCGGCCGGCCTGGATCCAGGCGAACGCCGACGGGTTCGCCTCGCTCCTCTCCCCGATCATCGCCTCGATGGAAGAGCGCCGAGGCCAACCGGGGCCGCTGACACAGGCCGTCGGCTCCCGGATCACGGCGGCCGAGGTGGGTGGTCTGCTCGGCTTCATGTCGAGCCGGGTGCTCGGCCAGTTCGACCCTTTCCACGAACCCAACGGCCGGCTTCTCCTGGTGGCGCCCAACGTCGTCCACGTCGAGCGCGAGCTCGAGGTCGACCCCACGGACTTCCGGCTCTGGGTGTGCCTGCACGAGGAGACCCATCGGGTGCAGTTCACCGCGGTGCCGTGGATGCGCGACCACCTCTTCGCCGAGATCGGACGCCTGGCCGAGACCGTCGAGCCGCAGCGCATGCTCGACGACGGCCTCAAGCGGATCTCCGCGGTGATCAAGAGCGGAGGCAAGGGCGCCAGCCTGGTCGACCTGATGAGCACGCCCGAGCAGAAGGAGATCCTCGACCGGGTGACCGCGGTGATGTCGCTGCTCGAGGGCCATGCGGACGTGGTGATGGACGGTGTCGGCCCCGGGGTGATCCCGTCGGTGGGTGCCATCAGGCGCCGCTTCGACGAGCGGCGCAAGGGTGTCGGCACCCTCGACCGGATGCTGCGCAAGCTCCTCGGGCTCGAGGCCAAGATGGCGCAGTACCGCGACGGCGCACGCTTCGTCCGAGCCGTCGTCGACAAGGTCGGCATGCCGGAGTTCAACGCGGTGTGGGCCGCGCCGGAGAACCTCCCCGCCCGCACCGAGATCGACGATCCCGACGCCTGGATCGCCCGGGTCCTGCAGGGCTGACGGAGGGCTGACCGTGAGCCTGCACCCCTCCGTCGCGACGGTGCGGTACGCCGTACGGCGCGGGCTCGCGGACCTCGAACCGGGCGCGCGGCTCGTGGTCGCCTGCAGCGGTGGCGCCGACTCGCTGGCGCTCGCCTCAGCGACCGTCTTCGAGGCGCGCGACCAGGGCTGGTACGTCGTCGGCGCGACCGTCGACCACGGCCTGCAGGAGGGCTCCGATGCCCGCGCCGACGCCGTCGTCGCACAGCTCGCCACTCTCGGTGTCGACGAGACCGTCGGCGCCCGGGCCCGGGTCGAGGCGCCCGGGCTCGGTCCCGAGGCAGCCGCCCGCGCAGCTCGCTACGCCGTGCTCGAGCAGATCCGCGAGAGCTTCGACGCCGACGTCGTCCTCCTCGGTCACACCCGCGACGACCAGGCCGAGACCGTGCTGCTCGGCCTGGCGCGCGGCTCCGGTGGCCGCGCGCTCGCCGGCATGCGCCGGTCCTTCGAGGCCTACCGTCGTCCCCTCCTCGACGTCTCCCACACCGACACCGTCACTGCCTGCCAGGTCGAGGGGCTGCGGGTCTGGGAGGACCCGCACAACGACGACCCGTCGTACACCCGCGTGCGCGTACGACGACGCGTGCTGCCGGTGCTCGAGGACGAGCTCGGCCCCGGCGTCACCGAGGCTCTGGCCCGGACCGCGGACCAGCTCCGGCCGGACATGGAGCTCCTCGACGGCTATGCCGAGCGGGCGCTCGCCGACGTGGCCGGCTCGGCAGAGGACCCTCCCGCGGAGGGCCTGCCGGTCGAGGCACTGACCGCTCTCGAGAGCCCGATCCGGACCCGCGTGCTGCGACTCGCGGCGGTGGCCGCCGGCGCCCCCGCGGGCGAGCTCTTCCACCAGCACGTGGTGGCCGTCGACGCCCTGCTCACCGACTGGCACGGCCAGAAATGGGTCGACCTGCCCGGCCATCTCCGCGCCGTGCGGCGCGACGATGTCCTCCGCTTCGAGCGCTCCGACGTCACCCCTTAGGGTTCTCGACATGGACGCGGCCCAGATGGACAACGACCTCGTGAACATCCTCTTCACCGAGGCTCAGATCCAGGGCCGACTGGAGGAGATGGCGGCCGAGATCGCGGCGGACTACGAGGGCAAGGACCTCCTGCTCGTGGGCATTCTGCGCGGTGCGGTGATGGTGATGGCCGACCTGTCCCGAGCCCTGCCGCGGCACGTCGAGATGGACTGGATCGCGATCAGCTCCTACGGCTCCGGCACCAAGTCCAGCGGCGTGGTGCGGCTGCTCAAGGACCTCGACACCGACATCACCGGCCGACACGTGCTGATCGTCGACGAGATCGTCGACACCGGCCTCACCCTCAGCTGGCTGGTGAACAGCCTCGGCAGCCGCAGCGCCGCGAGCGTCGAGATCGCGACCCTGCTGCGCAAGCCCGAGGCTCTGACCATGCCGGTCGAGCCGCGCTACATCGGCTGGGACATCCCCAACGAGTTCGTGGTCGGCTACGGCCTCGACTACCGCGAGAAGTACCGCAACCTGCGTGACATCGGCACCCTCGCCCCCCACGTCTACAGCTGAGGCAGCCGAACCCGCGCGTCGAGACCCGCGAGGTTTCGCGAGAGGTGTCAAGGGACCCCGAGCGGCTCGGTTCAGCCGCCCCGGGACCCGCTGGGCGCGACGAATCTCCGGCCGATGTAGTGGCGCGGGCCGTCTCAGGGGACAATGAGCCTTGGGGGATGACGTGTACCGTCGTCATCCCCTAGTCAGTGCTTCCCGGGAGACCCGGTGGAGCAGCGAGTTCGTGGTCGAAAGAGTCCTGTGAAGCGTTTCCTCAGAAGCCCGTGGGTATGGATCGTCGTCGCCGTCGTCGGCGTCCTCCTCGCGCTGCAGTACCTCGCGCCCTCGGGAGGGTACGACGAGATCGACACAGGGCAGATGAACTCCTACATCAGCCAAGGACAGGTCAAGGAGATCACGCTGGTCGACGGCGACCAGCAGGTGAAGGCGACCCTCGACGACGGCGTACGGCCCGATGGCAACCAGGTCACCTCGCACTGGCTCAACGGCACCCAGCAGGAGCTGGTCGACAGCATCCAGGCGCAGATCAAGCAGGGCACCATCGAGCCCAACGCCTACACCGTCAAGATCTCCCACCCGAGCCTCCTGGCCGGGCTGCTGACGACGCTCCTGCCGATCGTGCTGATCGCGCTGATCTTCTTGTTCCTGATGAACCAGATCCAAGGTGGTGGCGGCCGCGGCGTCATGCAGTTCGCCAAGTCGCGGGCCAAGCTGATCACCAAGGACATGCCCAAGACCACGTTCAGCGACGTGGCCGGCTGCGAGGAGGCGGTCGAGGAGCTCGGTGAGATCAAGGAGTTCCTACAGGAGCCTGCGAAGTTCCAGGCCGTCGGAGCCAAGATCCCCAAGGGCGTGCTCCTCTACGGCCCTCCCGGCACCGGCAAGACGCTCCTCGCCCGCGCGGTCGCGGGAGAGGCGGGCGTGCCGTTCTACTCCATCTCCGGCTCTGACTTCGTCGAGATGTTCGTCGGCGTCGGTGCTAGCCGCGTACGCGACCTGTTCGAGCAGGCCAAGGAGAACGCCCCGGCCATCGTCTTCATCGACGAGATCGACGCTGTCGGTCGCCACCGCGGCGCCGGCATGGGCGGCGGCCACGACGAGCGCGAGCAGACCCTCAACCAGCTCCTGGTCGAGATGGACGGCTTCGACGTCCGAGGCGGCGTGATCCTGATCGCGGCCACCAACCGTCCCGACGTGCTCGACCCGGCCCTGCTGCGCCCAGGCCGGTTCGACCGGCAGATCCAGGTCGACGCCCCCGACCTCGCGGGCCGTCATCAGATCCTCAAGGTCCACTCGCGCGGCAAGCCGCTGGCGCCGGGCATCGACCTGCTGGCGGTGGCCCGTCGTACGCCGGGCTTCACCGGCGCCGACCTCGAGAACGTCCTCAACGAGGCAGCGCTGCTGACCGCGCGCTCGAACGAGAAGCTGATCACCGACGCCTTCCTCGACGAGGCCATCGACCGCGTGATCGCCGGCCCGCAACGGCGTACCCGCCTGATGAGCGAGAAGGAGAAGCTCATCACGGCCTACCACGAGGGCGGCCACGCCCTGGTCGCCGCGGCGCTGCCCGGCAACGACCCGGTGCACAAGATCACGATCCTGCCCCGCGGCCGCGCCCTCGGCTACACGATGATCCTTCCGGACAACGACAAGTACTCCCAGACCCGCAGCGAGATGCTGGATGCGCTGGCTTACATGATGGGCGGCCGCGCCGCGGAGGAGATGGTCTTCCACGACCCGACCACCGGTGCGGGCAACGACATCGAGAAGGCCACGGCCGTGGCCCGGGCGATGGTCACCCAGTACGGCATGACCGACCGCCTCGGTGCGATCAAGCTCGGGGAGAGCAACGGCGAGCCGTTCCTGGGTCGCGACTTCGGGCACACCAAGAACTACTCCGAGGACGTGGCCGCGATCATCGACGAGGAGACCAAGAAGCTTCTCGCGAACGCCCACCAGGAGGCCTTCGACATCCTCGAGGAGAACCGCGACGTCCTCGACGCGCTGGTGCTCGAGCTGATGGACAAGGAGACCCTCGACAAGGCCGAGGTCGCCACCGTCTTCGAGGCCCTCCGGCGGCGTCCGGCCCGGCCGGCCTGGACCGGGTCGCCCGATCGCAAGGCGTCGCAGATCCCTCCCGTCGAGATCCCGCAGGCGATCCGCGACCGGGCGTCCAGCAACGGGACGGCGCCGGACGACTCCGACGCGGGCGCAGTGCTGACCCCGCCGGGTGCCGGCGGCGACTTCCACGGCGGCCCCATCGGCCCGGGGCTCACGCCCCCCGAGCCGCCGGCCCCCGCGTGACCGATCCGATCGCCTGGCCGCAGCGCGACCGCGACGACATCCCGCCGTTCGACCACGACCGAGCCGCCGCCGCCGTCCGCGAGCTGCTGATCGCGATCGGCGAGGACCCCGAGCGCGAGGGACTTCGCGACACGCCGGACCGGGTGGCCCGGGCGTACGCCGAGCTGACCTCGGGGCTGCGCCAGCTGCCTTCCGACGTGCTCACCACCACCTTCGACCTCGGACACGACGAGATGGTGCTGGTGCGCGACATCGAGCTGTGGTCGATGTGCGAGCACCACCTGGTCCCGTTCACCGGGGTGGCGCATGTCGGCTACATCCCTGCCGAGACCGGCAAGATCACCGGACTCTCCAAGCTGGCGCGGCTCGTCGACGTCTATGCCAAGCGGCCGCAGGTGCAGGAGCGACTGACCACCCAGGTGGCGGACGCGCTGGTCGAGACGCTCGACGCACGGGGCGTGATCGTGGTGATCGAGGCCGAGCACCTGTGCATGACCATGCGTGGGGTGCGCAAGGCCGGTGCGCGCACGATCACCTCGGCGGTGCGTGGCAGCATGCTCTCCAGCGCAAGCACTCGCGCGGAGGCGATGGCGCTGATCCACAGGAGCCGATAGCACCGCGCGTCAAGGTCCGGCGCGCTGCTGCGCGTCAGGGCAGGCCCGGCCACGGCACTTGGATAGGTTGCTCGTATGCGCTACCTCGAGTTTCTCAGTGGTGTCCACGCTCGCGTGGAGCCGGAGAACTATCTCGAGATCGGGGTGCGTTTCGGGCACAGCCTCGCGCTGTCGCGCTGTCGGTCGGTGGGCGTGGACCCGGCTTACGTGATCAGGGCGGAGCTCTCGGGGGAGGTGCACCTCCAGCGGACGACCAGCGACGAGTACTTCACCCGGCCCGAGCCGCTCGCGCCGACCGGCGGTGAGCCCTTCGACCTCGCTCTGATCGACGGCCAGCACCTGTTCGAGTTCGCGCTGCGCGACTTCATCAACACCGAGGAGCACTCGCGCAGCTCGGCCGTGGTCGTCTTCGATGACGTCCTTCCCCGCAACGTGGCCGAGGCGGCCCGCCAACGCCATACCGACGCCTGGACCGGCGACGTCTACCCGGTCATCGAGGTGCTGCAGCGCTACCGCCCCGAGCTGGCCACTGTGCTGGTGGACACCAAGGGGACCGGTTTGATGCTGGTGCTGGGCCTGGACCCGACGGATCGAACTCTTCGTCAGGAGTACGACGAGATCATCCGGTCCTACCGCAACCCCGACCCGCAGCCGGTCCCGCAGCAGCTGCTCGACCGGGTCAGCGTGCAGCCGCCTGCCCGGGTCCTCGATGCAGGGTTCTGGAAGGTGCTGCGCGAGCAGCGCGACCGGCCCGATCTTCCGGACTTCCACCGGAGGCTCCGCGAGCAGCTCGCAGCCGACCTCGGACCTGCCTACGGCCCGGTCAGCCTCTGATCGCGTCCAGTCCACGGCCGGCGAGCCGGCGCGCCTTGGCGATCAGGGCCGGCGCCGCTGGAATGGATGGCCTCGCGGCTGCGCCGGAGCTCTTCTGTTGCTGCTTTCGGGGCGCTCGGCGGAGCTTCATCACGCCGACCCCGTCGATCACCAGCCGCGCACCTGTCGGTGCCTGAGGGGCCGGCGTGAACCGCGTCGCCAGCTCGCTCGAGCCGGCGAGGCCGCTCACCCACGCGCGCAACAGTGCTGCGTCGCCCTCGCCACGCTCGAGCCACGCGACGACCGGGAGGGCTCCGAGCTTGAGCGATCCGGTGACGCGGCCCTCGGGCGCGACGTCGATGTTGCTGAGCCGGCACGACAGCAGGCTGCCGCGTGAGTCCTCGACGACTGAGCTCTGACGAGGGTCGAGATGCCGGATCGGCTGGTGAGCCGAGCCGCCCACATCGAGCCCGAGGCGTCCCGCTTTCGCGAACGACACGACCGGGCGACCTCGGAGTGTCGCACCGTCGGCGAGGAGCGGCGTGACCTCGATGAGCAGCGAGTCATCGCCCACGTCCACCGACGGCCACCAGAGGCCTGCGGGCAGCTGACCGACGCCCGGCACGTCCTCGGGATCGATGCGCAGGACAACGGTCGCGCCCTCGGCGGTCTTCTCGACGTCGAGGTCGTCGAGAGCCCGCTCAACTCCCGATTCCTTCGAGAAGATGCTCGCTCGGGTGACTCTGACCTCGTCGGCCCCGACCGCGCTGACGGTAGCCGTGACCTCGAGGGCACCGCCGGACCAGATCACCGCGGAGGCGCGCACGGCGTACCGCGCGTTCTCGGGCAGGGCGGGGACCTCGGAGCCCCTCCAACGGCCGTCGACGAAGCAGGTGAGGGAGGTGACGGCCGCTGCGCGCACGCCCGACGGCAGGGCTACGGCCGCGCCGTCGAGCTCAGCCAGGAGGAGTGCGGGGTCCGCGGTGGACCGTCGGTGGATGCGAGCTGTTGCGGGATTGCGAAGGGGGTCGTCCGCACCGAGCTCGACCGGGTCGGCGGCGTTCGTGGGGGGAAGCGTCACCGGCCTGCTGCCGGCGACGCCGGTCAACCCCAGACAGACGTCTGCGGCTGTCTCGTCCGCGTGCTGACACAGCCGCGCCAACGCCTCCCGGGTGATCCGACGGTGTGCCGGGAGAACGAGCACGTACTCCCCATGCGTGTCCGCCAGTGCGGTGTCGAGTGCCTCCTGTGCGGACGCGCCAGGGTCGATCGCCACCCGGCGAACGTTGGTGCGATGCGCGACGACGTCGGACAACCGAGCACTCGTCGCTGGGTCGGCTCCGTCGTCGACGACCAGCACCTCGAACTCACCGGCGGGGAGGGTTTGCTGGTCCAGGCTGGTGAGATCGAGCGACCCAGCGTCCGAGACGCACGGGACGAGCACGCTCGCGCGGAGTGGCATGCGCCTCATTGTGCACGACGCGGCCGGTGGCTCTGCCGGCCGCACGCGCTACGTTCGGGCACGTGCCTCCAGTGAACGGTCCAAGGCCTCGCTTGATGGGTGTCGTCAACGTGACCCCCGACTCGTTCTCCGACGGCGGGCGCTGGGCGACCACCGATGCGGCGATCGCCCACGGCCGCGACCTGGTCGCCGACGGTGCCGACATCCTCGACATCGGCGGTGAGTCGACCCGCCCCGGCGCGACCCGGCCGTTGGTCGCGGAGGAGCTGGGACGCGTGGTCCCGGTGATCCGCGCCCTGGCCGGCGACGGCGCCGTCGTGTCGGTCGACACCATGCGTGCCGAGGTGGCGGCCGAGGCCCTCGACGCGGGCGCCACGATCGTCAACGACGTCTCGGGTGGCCTGGCCGACCCGCGGATCCTCGACGTCGTCGCGGACTCCGACGCGACGTACGTCTGCATGCACTGGCGTGCCCACAGCGACCGGATGACGGACTTCGCCGTGTACGACGCACCCGGTGGCGTCCTGGCCGCGGTGCGCGACGAGCTGGCCGAGCGTGTGGACGCGGCCCGCGCCGCCGGCGTACGAGACGAGCGGATCGTCCTGGACCCGGGGCTCGGCTTCGCGAAGGAGCCCGCTCACAACTGGCGCCTGCTCGCCGGGATCGCGGTGATCCAGTCGCTCGGGTTCAGGGTCCTGGTCGGAGCCAGCCGCAAGTCGTTCCTCGGCACCCTGCTCGCCGCCGCCGACGGCGAACCCCGGCCGGTCGACGACCGGGAGGACGCCACCACCGCCCTCACCGTGCTCCTGGCGCAGCAGCGGGTCTGGGGGCTGCGGGTGCACGACGTACGCGCGAGTCACGACGCCCTGCGCACCCTCGCCCGGTGGGAGGAGGGCTGATGGCGCGCGCTCCTCAGGACGAGCTCTCGGTGACCGGGATCGAGTGCTTCGCGCACCACGGGGTCTTCGAGCACGAGAAACGGGAGGGGCAGGTCTTCCTCGTCGACCTGGTCCTCGGCGTCGACACCCGCGCAGCGGCAGCGTCCGACGACTTGCACGACACGGTGGACTACGGAAGTCTCGTGGCGCACGTGAAGGCTGCAGTCGAGTCAGATCCGGTCGACCTGATCGAGACTCTGGCCCAACGCATCTCGGACGTCTGTCTCTTGGACGACCGTGTTGAATGGGCACGGGTCACGGTCCACAAGCCCGGAGCCCCCATCGACGCAACCTTCGCCGACGTGACGCTGACGATCACCCGACCGATCACCGACCGATCTCGAAGCCAGTGAGGTGCGACCGTGACCGAGACGCCGAACCCCCACATCGTCGACGCGGACACCCTCACCGGTGAGATGCGCCCGATCCGGCGGGCCGTCCTGTCCCTCGGGTCCAACCTCGGCGAGCGCTACGCGAGCATCCAGGGCGCGATCAACGCGCTGGCCGACACCCCCGACGTGTGGATCACCGAGGTCTCGCCCATCTACGAGACCGAGCCGGTCGACGCCCCCGCGGGCTCGGAGAACTACCTCAACGCGGTCGTGCTCATCGACACCACGCTGGCCGCGACCCGGCTCCTCGACCGCGCCCACGCGATCGAGGACGCCTTCGGGCGCGACCGCAGCGACGGTGTGGAGAACGCTCCGCGCACCCTCGACGTCGACCTGATCGTCGTCGGCGACCGGCGTGGACACGACGACAGCCTCCGACTGCCCCACCCGCGTGCGGCCGAGCGAGCCTTCGTCCTCCAGCCCTGGTACGACGTGGAGCCCGACGCGGTCATTCCCGATGCCGGCGCCGTCGCCGACCTGCTCGAGAAGACCGATCGCAGCGGTCTCAAGAGGCGCGACGACATCGCGCTCCAGGTGCAGTGAGAGCGGTCTGAGTCCCTCCCGGTGAGCGTCGAGCCGCCCGACGAGCCCCCGCCGCCTCAGCCCGAGGGCCGGCTGCGGCCGATGGGGCCGGGTGCCCTCGTCGCGTGGGGGCTGGTCGGGCTCGTCGCGGGGTGGTTGTTCCACTCGTTGCTCGACCGCGGCACGGGCGTTCCACCGACCGTCTCGTGGGCCCAGCCACTGACCCTGCTGCTGGTGGCGGCGATCCTGTGGGCCACCGCCTGGTCCACGCGCCGTACCGTCCAGCAGCGGACGAGCCGACTGTCGCCGCACCAGTTCGTCAACCGACTGGCCCTCGCCCGGGCCTGCGCCTACGTCGGGGCTCTGGTGGCCGGCTTCTACTTCGGGTACGCCGTCAGCTGGATCGGGGTCGAGACCAGCGATCTCGCAGGTCAGCGAGTCTTCCGCTCGGCCTGTGCGGGCGTTGCGGGCATCCTGGTCGTGGTCGGAGGGGTGCTCCTCGAACGCGCGTGTCGCGTCCCTCAGGGAGACGACCAGCCCTAGCCTGACCTCATGTCTTCCCCCAAGGCTCGTCGTCGGCAGCGCAGCACCCGCGTGGTGTCCGCTTCCGCACTGGTCGTCATCGCGGCGGTCGTCGTTCTCGGCGCCGTCCTCAGTGGATCGCAGGCCCTCCTGTCGGTCGCTGCCGTCCTTGCCGTCGCCCTCGGAGCGACCGCTGCCCGGATCATCCACTCCGAGCTCGTCCAGACGCGCCGCGACGCCGCGGCCGACCGTGCTGGGCAGGCGCAGTCCTACCGTGCCCTGGCCGAGGCGCGCTCCGCAGAGCACCAGGAGTTCGCGGCCGCCATGCAGTCCCGCATCGGCGCCGCCGAGCGTGCCGCGTCGCAGCTCGAGGTGGCGGTCGTCGCCTCCCAGGGCCGTGCCGCGGAGGCGATGCGCAAGGTCAACAGCGAGGCCCGCCGTGCCGACGTCGCCGAGGCCGAGGGCGCCAGGCTCACCCTGGCGCTCGACGAGTCCGAGGGGCGCGCGGCCGAGGCGATCGTCCGCGTGGCCGAGCTCGAGCAGGAGAACGACGTACTCCACTCCGAGAACGGCGTCCTCCGTGCCGAGCTCGACGCCCACACCACCTGGCAACCAGGCGTCCGCCACGCCTGACCGCCCGGACGCGCCGAGTTGTCACGTGACGACTCGGCGCATTCCGGGTGTCTCTTTGCGCCGACTCGGGGTCTCGCGACGCCTCGCTCAGTCCCTGGTCCCTCGGGCCTGAGCCGACGCTCCTCGACCTCCCGCATCTCCCGCAGAGTTCGCGAGCTCACTCTGCGAGGCGTGGAGCGAGGCCCGGAGGGCCTTGTGGATGCCCTCGGGGGTGAGGACGCCGACGAACTGCGCGCCCTCCTTGACCCCGACCAGGGGCCGGTCGTCGCGCAGCAGCACCGCCAGCGCGTGCTCGAGGGTGGAGTCCAGGTCGATGGCGGCTCCGAGGTCACCGGTGGCGACGCCGTCCAGCGGCTCGAGGTGCTCCCGGTCCAGCTTGGTGACGGTCAGCCGTCGTAGCCCCGCCGTCGAGCCCACGAAGTCGGCGACGAAGTCGTCGGCCGGGTGGCCGAGCAGCTCGGCGGGCGTCCCGAACTGCGCGAGCCGGCCGCCCTCCGCGAGCACCGCGACCTTGTCGCCCATCTTCACGGCCTCGTCGATGTCATGGGTGACCAGTACGACGGTCTTGTCGAGCTCGTCCTGGAGCCGGAGGAACTCGTCCTGCAGGCGGGCCCGGACGACGGGGTCCACGGCGGCGAACGGCTCGTCCATCAGCAGCACCGGCGGGTCCGCAGCGAGCGCGCGGGCGACGCCGACCCGCTGCTGCTGCCCGCCGGAGAGCTGGTAGGGGTAGCGGTCGGCGTACACCTCGGGGTCGAGCCCGACGAGGGCCAGCAGCTCATGCGCCCGCTCCCGGGCCTCGGCCCTCGGTGTGCCGACGAGCAACGGCACGGTGGCGACGTTCGTCGCGATCTTCTGGTGCGGGAACAGCCCGATCTGCTGGATCACGTAGCCGATCCTGCGCCGCAGCTGCACCGGATCCTCGGCGGTCACGTCGCGGCCCTCGAGGAAGATCCGGCCGCTGGTGGGCTCGATCAGCCGGTTGATCATCTTCAGCGTCGTCGACTTGCCGCAGCCTGACGGCCCCACCAGCACGACGATCTCACCCGGCATCACGTCGAGGTCGAGCTCGCGCACCGCCACCGTGCCGTCGGCGTACTTCTTCCCGACTCCGTCGAGCCGGATCATGGGTTCGCCCGGCGCCAGCCCCCCCGAGGGCGCGGTAGCGTTCATGATCGTGACCCTACCTGCGGCGGCCGGGATCTCGATCCAGCCCAGTTGCTACAGCAGGCTCACCAATCACTGGATCTGCCTCGACTATCTGCGCGACCGCCACCAGGACCTCACGTCGGCTCTGGTCCAGCATCTGCAGATCACCGGGGCGGCCCTCGTGCTCAGCGTCATCATCGCCTTCCCGCTCGCCCTCGTGGCCCGACGGATGCCGCGCCTGCAAGGCGCGATCCTCGGCAGCAGCACCGCGATCTACACGATCCCCAGCCTCGCGCTGTTCCCGTTGCTGGTGCCCTTCACGGGGATCACCGCGCGCACGGTGGTCATCGGGCTCGCGCTCTACGCCCTCACGATCCTGGTGCGGAGCATGCTGTCCGGCCTGGCCGGCGTCCCCGACGAGGTGCGCGAGTCCGCCGTCGGCCTGGGGTACGGCGCCGGGCGGCTGCTGTTCCGGATCGAGCTGCCCCTGGCGCTCCCGGTGATGATGGCCGGCCTCCGGGTCGCCACCGTCTCGACCGTCGCGCTCACGACGGTCGGCACCCTGGTGAGCTACGGCGGTCTCGGCAACCTCATCAACGACGGAGTGCAGAACAACTTCAAGGCCGAGCTCCTCGCTGCCAGCGTGCTGTGCGTCGTCCTCGCTTTCGTCCTCGACGCCTTGGTCGTCGGCGCCCAGTGGATCGCGACGCCGTGGACGAGGCGACGCGGATGAGGACCATCAACGAGACCTGGGACTACCTGACCACCGGGTCGAGCTGGACCGGTGCCGACGGCATCTGGACGCTGCTGGTGCAGCAGCTCCTCATCAGCGTCACGGCTCTGACCATCACGATGGTGCTCGCTCTCCCCGTGGCGCTGTGGCTCGGGCACCTCGGTCGGGCGGGTTTCCTGGCGATCAACATCTCCAACATCGGCCGGGCGGTGCCCACGTTCGCGCTCCTCGCGATCCTGGTCACCCTCGACCATCCGGGGGTCGCGACGTTCGGCCCCTACGGCCGAGCCGGCCTGGCCACCTTGATCGCGCTCAGCCTGTTCGCACTGCCTCCGATCGTCACGAACGGGTACGTCGCGGTGAACGAGGTACCCGCGGAGGTGAAGGAGTCCGCCCGCGGGATGGGGATGACCGGCTGGCAGCAGTTCAGCCGCGTCGAGCTGCCCCTCGCGTTGCCGTTGGTGGTCTCCGGGCTGCGGCTCGCCCTGGTGCAGGTCTGGGCGACAGCCACGATCGCGGCGTTGGTCGCCGGGCCGGGGCTGGGGAGCCTGATCACGGAGGGCTTCTACCGCAACGACTACCCCAAGGGCATCGCGGCGGCCCTGGTGGTGGCCGTCGTGGCCTTCCTCCTCGAGCTTCTCGGCTCTTCCGCCGAGCGTGCCGCCGACCCGAGTCGCCAGCGCCTCACCCGGAAGGGAGTTAGCGACCTGCCGACCGTTGGGGGATGATGGCGACTTCATGCCCTCGCACCAGGGGCACCGGACACGCGCGCCTCTCGGGCGCGGGACACAGAAGGTGAGAGCGAATGAACAAGCGTCTCCTGGCGGGGGTCACCGCGATGACCGCCGCCGTCCTCCTCGCGGGCTGCGGTAGCTCCGACAGCAGCACGACTGCCGCCGACCCGGGTTCGACTCCGTCCGCCTCGGGCCAGGGCGTCGTACGGATCTCCGGGCAGAACTTCACCGAGGCCGAGATCGTCGCCGACCTCTACGCCGGCGTGCTGCAGAAGGCGGGCTACACACCTCAGGTGAAGCTCGTCGGCACGCGCGACATCTACATGAAGGTGTTCCCCAAGAGCATCGACGTCGTTCCCGAGTACGTCGGCGGCATCCTCGAGTTCCTGAACGGCTCCTACAACGGCAGCAAGGCCGCCCCGGTGACGCTCTCCGACGCCGGCCAGTCGATCACCGCCGCCCAGCCGCTGCTGAAGAAGGCCGGGATCACGCTGCTCGACCCCTCGGCGGCCACCGACAGCAACGCGTTCTTCGTCTCCAAGGACTACGCCGACGCCAACAACGTCTCGAAGCTGTCAGACCTCAAGGGGAAGTCCGTGGTCCTCGCCGCAGCCCCCGACTGCAAGGGCCGCCTCGACTGTGAGGGAGGTCTGAGCGACAAGTACGGCATCAACATCACCAAGATCCTGCCGCTGGGCTACGCCAGCCCGCAGACCTACAAGTCGGTGCTGGACGGCGAGTCCCAGCTCGGCGAGACCAGCACGACCGACGGCACCCTCGAGGAGCAGGGCCTGGTCCTGCTCACCGACGACAAGAAGATCCAGCCGGCGGAGAACCTCGTGCCGGCGGTGTCGTCGAGCTTCCTGGCGGCACACCCCGACGTCGCAGCGCCGCTCAACGCGCTGATGGCCGCGCTGACGACCGAGAAGCTGACCCAGCTCAACGCCCAGGTCTCGAACGATCGGCAGAAGCCGGAAGACGTCGCCGCGCAGTTCCTCTCCGACGAGGGGTTGTCGTGACGGACGGCGAACTCGGGTCCGGTCCCGGGGCAGGACGGCGGCCGGCACGGCGCTGACCGTCGAGCGCTGCCGCCGGCCGGACCCGCGAAGGCGTGGGCGACTCGAAAATGGCCCGCACGTCGACAGTGTGCGAGTATCCGCGCGTGAACAAGGGCACGGTGGCCGTGATCGGCCAGGGATACGTCGGTCTTCCCCTTGCCATGGGGGCGCTGCACGCCGGTTACACGGTGGTCGGCGTCGATGTCGATCAGGAGCGCGTCAAGCGGCTGTCCGCGGCTGAGTCCTTCATCGAGGACATCGGTTCCGAGGAGCTCGCGGCGGCGCTCGAGACCGGTCGCTACCATCCGACGAGTGCGTGGTCGGATGCGGCCGGGTGTGAGTTCTTCGTCATCACCGTGCCCACCCCACTCCGGCACGGAGCACCAGACCTGAGCTACGTCGAGCAGGCCGCCGAGGGCGTCGCGCGCAACCTGAGGCCGGGCGCGACGGTCGTCCTGGAGTCCACGACGTACCCGGGCACCACCGACCAGCTGCTCCTCCCGATCTTGGAGGGGGGAAGCGGACTGAAGGCCGGGGTGGACTTCCACCTGGGCTACAGCCCGGAACGCATCGATCCCAGCAACCAGACCTGGCGGCTTGCCAACACGCCCAAGGTCGTCTCCGGCATCGACGACGCGTCCCTCCAGCGCATCCACGAGTTCTACGGCTCGTTCATCGAGACGATCGTCCCGGTGTCGTCCGTACGCACCGCCGAGATGACGAAGCTGTTGGAGAACACGTTCCGGCACGTGAACATCGCGCTCGTCAACGAGATCGCCTCGGTCGCCCCCGAGCTCGGAGTGGATATCTGGGAGGCGATCGACGCGGCCGACAGCAAGCCGTTCGGGTTCATGCGCTTCACGCCGGGCCCCGGTGTGGGGGGACACTGCCTCCCCATCGACCCGTCGTACCTCCTGTGGCAGGTGCGACAGACGTCGCGGAGCGACCTCCAGATGGTGTCGGCGGCCAACGAGATCAACGACCACATGCCCGACTACGTCGTGCGGCGGATCCAGTCCGGTTTGAACGACAGGCGGCTCGCGGTGAACGGCGCGAGGATCCTCGTCCTCGGGCTTGCCTACAAGAAGAACGTCGGCGACATTCGCGAGTCCCCGTCGGTGCTCGTCGCGCGGCAGCTGCTCGGCATGGGCGCGGACGTGCGGGCAGTCGAGCCGCACACCGAGACTGCGCTGATGCCGGGTGGGGTCGACCGCGTCGACCTGACGGCAGACGAGCTCGACCGGGCCGACGTGGTGGTTCTGCTGACGGACCATGACGCGTTCGACTACGACCTGATCGCCGAGCATGCCTCCTACGTCTTCGACACCCGCAACCGGATCCGGGGACCGATGGTGGAGCGTCTCTGAGCTCTGGCTCGCGGCCGTTTCCCGGATTGTGCCGACGACCGCGGGACCAGCAGCGAGGAGCGAGACGAGAATGGCGATACGCGCAGAGACCGGCGCGCCGGTCTTCGTCGGCGGCACCGGGCGAAGCGGGACCACCGTGGTGGCGCAGTTGATCGGTGCGCGCGCTGATGTCGTGCTCGTTCCCATCGAGCTGAGGTTCCACGTCGACCCGGGCGGTCTGACGGACCTTGCCGACGGACGCGTCACCGTCGATGAGTTCGCTCGCCGGATGCGCAACAAGTGGTACTCGCGCCCGGCGAGAAACGGTCCCCGTGGCCTCCATGTCATCGCGACCCGCCCTCAGATGAACCGCGGCTTGCGCCGACTCCGCGAGGGGTACGAGGCGGACCCGTGGGCCGCTTCACGGCGATTCATGCAGGACGTGGTGGGTCCCTTCCGTCGCGAGGCCGGCGCGTTAGCCTGGGTGGAGATGACACCACCCAATGCGAAGGCAGCCGACACGCTCTGCCGGATGTTCCCACGCGCCCGCATCGTGCACATGGTCCGTGATGGCCGCGACGTGGCTGCTTCGGTGGCCCGACGACCGTGGGGTCCCAACGACGTCGCGTCAGCACTCGTGTGGTGGGCTGACAACCTCATCGAGATCCATCGCTCGATCGAGCGCGCTGATCCGGCACGGGTCCGGACGTTTCGGCTGGAGGCCCTTGTCGGTCCCGAGCGAGAGGCACACTATGCCGCGCTGGTCGACTTCTTGGGTCGCGACCCGGACCCTGGGATGCGTGCGTTCTTCGACCGCGAGCTGACGTCCGAGCGCAGTCACTCGGACTCGTGGCGCGAAGGGTTGGACGAGGCGCAGCAGAGCCGAATCGACGAGCTGTACGAGCGGGAGGTCGAGCGCCTGGCAGCGCACGGCGCTGCAGTTCCGCCGGCCGCATAGCGCGGCGGGTTCTGAGGTCTCGGGCCGAAGCCTCAGTCAAGAAGAAGAGGGGAGCATCCACGTGACTCGTGTCGCCAGCGTGCGCAGCAGCCCGCTACGTGTGACCGGAGTGGTCAGGCGGATGTGGCGACGACTTCCCCCGGTCGCCAGGCGGGACGCCCGACTGGCCCAGCTCGATGACGAGGTGGGCCGGCTTCGCCAGGCTGCAGTTCGGCGGGGTGCGGGGCCGGAGCAGTGGTCACCGCCCGGTCACGAGACCTCGGCCCAGATCGTGCGCGAGAGTGGTCTCTTCGACGCGGAGTGGTACCTCAGCCAGGTCGACGACGACGTTGAGGTGGGCAGCGACCCGCTTCGCCACTACCTCGCGCACGGAGCAGCTGCCGGGCTCTCGCCCCACCCAGCCTTCGTCGCGTCGTGGTACTTGGAGCAGGTTGGTGCGACACCCGGTTACGGGTCACGGAGGAAGGTCGCGAATGCCGCCCTGGTCCACTACTTGACGGTCGGCGCACAGCGCCGGCTCTCCCCGCACCCCGGCTTCGACGTCGAGGCCTATGTCCGGGAGAACGCCGGCAGCAAGAACGAACGGCTCGGGCCCCTTGCCCACTTCCTCCGTTCTGAGGACCGAACGTGCGTGCCGGTCGCAGACCCGGACGCCCCCATGCCCCACGGCATTCCCGCGACACGGCGCAATTCCCAGGAGTTCTTGGAGTCCGCCCGCAACGCTGCCACCGTCATCCGCGATACCCGCGGGTACTCCCACCTCGAGCGTGATCACACGGACTTCGACCATGCCGCCGAGAGCCGGCTCAAGGAGTCGCTCCGGGCAGCGGCCGCCTCGCTGCCCGACCAGCCTCTCGTCTCCGTACTGCTCCCGACCAAGGATCGAGCTGGCCTCGTCACCGAGGCGGTGGCCTCGGTGTTCGCCCAGTCCTACAGCCATCTCGAGCTCGTGATCGTCGACGACGGCAGCCGCGACGACACGGTCGAGGTACTGCGGGAGTTCCTCGACGACCCGCGCGTCACCTACGTCCGACACGAGCAGTCGCGCGGCGTTGCGGCGGCCCGCAACACGGCGCTGGGCCATGCGCGGGGCGACCTGATCGCCTACCTCGACTCCGACAACACCTGGAAGCCGGACTTCCTCGAGCTGATGGTGGCGTTCATGGTCACCGGGGGGCATCGCGTGGGCTACGCGATGTCTGCACTGACCGAGAGCGGAGGTCAGGGTCGCTCGCTGGTTCGCGGCATGCCGTTCTCACGCGGTGCGCTCCTGGAGCGCAACTACATCGACTGCATCGCCCTCGTGCACGAACGCGGACTGCTCCAGACGACGGGAGCCTTCGACGAGACCCTGCGACGTAACGTCGACTGGGACCTGTTCATCCGGCTTGCCCAGGTCACCGACTTCGGATTCGTTCCCATCATCGCCACCGAGTACGACGTCTGGGAGAAGCGCACGGGGCGCATCTCGACGGAGGAGCCGCCCAGCTACCGGCTGGTGGTGCGTCAACGGACCCTCCTCGACTGGAAGGCCATCGCGTCCGAGCTGCCGGAGCGTGATCCGGACCTGGTCTCCTTGGTGGTGGTGGCGACAGAGGTCGCAAGCGTCGCCTGCGCCACGGTGCAACGCGCTCTGGCGACCGCAACACGAACGGTCGAGGTGGTCGTGGTCGACGCGCACATGCCCGACCACGAGGGCACACGGCTCCTGATGGCGACCGAGTCGCTCCCACGAACGCGCGTGTGTCGTCTCACTGGGGAGCTGTCCCTCGAGGTGGCACGCAATGTGGGCGCCGCGCTCGGTCGGGGCGGCACGATCGTCTTCCTCGCGGAGAACGCCTGGTGCCAGGCGAACTGGGATGCCCCACTGATCGATGCGCTTGCCAAGCACGCCGCCGTGCAGCCGTTGCTCCTCACAGACGGCGGCTCGGTGTGGTCGGCCGGACTGCACTTCCTGCCGAACGGCGACCCGGTGAACGTGCACCACAACCTGCCCGGGGATGCACCGGAGGTGCGCGGCACGTGTCCGGTGGACGCCGCGGCCAGCGCCTGTCTCGCCGTACGAGCGGACCGCTTCGTCGCCGTCACCGGATTCGACCCACGCTTCGTCGACCACCTGGCCGGCGGCGAACTGTCGATCCGGATGGCCGACCACAGCAATCTCGAGCCCGGGTGCGTCGGGCCGAGCCAGGTGGCGATCCGCGACCTGGCTGCCCACACTGTCCCCGGCCGACGAGCCTTCGTCCTCAAGGGTCTCCGAGACAACGACCGTCTCCAACGCGAGCTCTCACGAGGGCGTCCATCGAAGCTCGCGAAGCGCCTCGACGAGGACGGCTACGTCATCACCGGCGTACTGAACTCCGGCCAACCTTCCGAACCATTTTCAGCCTTGCTGGCCCGCCGAGGCGGTGAGCGACCTCTGCGATGGTCGATCAAGATCGGCGCCCCTGACGTGCTACGACGGGAGAGCTGGGGCGACTGGCACTTCGCGGAAGCCCTGCGTGACTCCCTGGAACGCCTGGGGCACCAGGTGACGATCGACTGTCAGGACGAGTGGTATCGGCCGACAGCCCACCTCGATGACGTGGCCTTGGTGCTGCGAGGTCTCGGCAACTACCGGCCCAACCCGCTGCACACCAACGTCATCTGGGTCATCAGCCATCCCGAACGGGTGTCCGCGCGCGAGCTCGACGGCTACGACCTGGTTTTCGGGGCGTCAGCTCGCTGGTGTGAACGGATCGGTGAGCGGCGAGCGGCCCCGGCCGAGCTCCTTCTGCAGTGCACCGACGACCGCCGGTTCCACCCGGTCGATCCCGACCCGGACCGCAAACATCCACTGCTGGTCGTCGCCAATGCCCGTGGCGGCGGTCGTGTGGCGAGACCCCGCGCCGCCGTCGTCGCCGCGCTGGAGGCCGGGCTCGTCCCAGCGGTGTACGGAAGTCGCTGGGACGGGTTGCTGCCGGACGGCTCCTGGCGTGGCTCCTACCTGCCCAACGACGAGCTGCCCGCGGTGTACGCCGCTGCCGATGCCGTGCTCAATGACCACTGGCCGGACATGCGGGAGGAGGGCATGCTCTCGAATCGCCTCTTCGACCTGACCGCGTGCAATGCCCGGGTCATCAGCGACTATCTCCCGGAGATCGCCGACGTGTTCGGCGACGTGGTGCTGACCTACCAGCAGCCCGACGAGATCCCGGACCTGCTCCGGCTGCACCAGTCGGAGAGCGAGGATCGCCGCCAGGCTCGGGAGGCGCTGGGCGAACGTGTACGTCGCGAGCACACCTTCGATGCGCGCGCCGAGATCCTCGCAGCGCGGGTCGCCACGCTGCGGCGCGCCCTGCCAACGACGTCCTGAGGCGCGAGTCGCCGGCTCTTACGCAGGCAGGCAGAGGAAGAACGTGCGGTCCGTGGTCACCCAGGGCACCCCGGCGAACACGGTCGGGTAGCCGTGCTCGGCGAGCATCCGGTAGAACTCGCGGGGCCGCGGCCAGAACGACGCGTCGTTCTGCCATGAGGCGGTCTCCCGGTCCTCCCATCCCTCCTCGGAGTACAGCCGTCCGCGATAGCCGAGTGCGGTCACCGGTGCCGAGAGCCGATGGGTCGGCTTGGCCGTTGCGAGGTGCGTGTCGATGATCATCGGTGTCCCGGCGGCTCGGTCGAGCAGAGCGACTTGGTCTTCGATCGTCAGGTGGTAGAACAACCCGAGGCACAAGATCAGGTCGAAGCCGCCCAGCTCGAACGTGCGAACGTCCTGTCGGACCCAGGTGATCCTGTCGTCCGGGGGGAAGCGCGTCTCCCTGGCATCCACGGCCGTCACGCTCCAGCCGGCGTCCGCCGCGCGCAGCGAGAACTGACCGTGGCCGGCGCCCAGATCGACGAGTCGGCCCTCCGGGAATCGGCCGATCAAGGCATCGAAGAGCTGCATGCGTCGAGCCGGGCGATCCGGACGGGTGGTCATGCGCCCACCCTAGTAGCGCTGGACGCTGGGCTGAGAACGCGCGCAGCCGGCCCGGCGCGGCGACGAGAAGCCAACGCAGAGTCGCCTTCGTCACACTCCCCGCAGTTACGGTGGTGCGTCCGTGCGGCGTACATTTCAAGGTGTTCCACACGTGTGGTACCCACACCGGCCCTCGACCGAGGGTGGTCGGAGGGACCTGAACGCAAGGAAACCCATGACCCCACTCCGGGTGGGCGTGATCGGTGCCGGCCGAGTCGGTGCCGTCCTCGCCTCCGCGCTGCGCTCGCGTGGCCACCAGATCGTCTCGGTGGCCGGCGAGTCCGACGCCTCTCTCCGTCGCATCCACGACCTGCTGCCCGGCGTCACCGTCGCGAAGCCGACCGCGGTCGCTCGGTCCTGCGACGTGCTCGCTGCTGACGGTGCCCGACGACATGCTCGACAACGTCGTGACACAGCTCGCCGCGAGCGGGGCCCTGCACGCCGGCCAGTACGTCGTGCACACCAGTGGCAGCCACGGCCTGAAGGTGCTCGAGCCGGCCCGCCGGATCGGAGCCCACCCGGTCGCGCTGCACCCTGCGATGACGTTCACCGGCACAGCACGCGACCTCGACCGCCTGTCCGAGTGCGTGTTCGGCGTGACCGCCGGTCCTGACGGAGCGCGACTGGGCCGAGCAGGTGGTCGGCGAGCTCGGCGGCGACGTGATGTGGGTGCCCGAGGAGCTCCGCAGCCTCTACCACGCGGGCCTCGCCCACGGCGCCAACCACCTCGTCACCCTCGTCACCCAGGCGATGGAGCTGCTGAGCCGGGCCGGTGCCGACGACCCCGCCGCGATCCTGCGCCCGCTGCTCGAGGCCGCGCTCGACAACGCGCTGACCGACGGCGACGCCGCCCTGACCGGCCCGATCGTCCGGGGCGACGTCAACACCGTGCGGGCCCACCTCACGGAGATCGCGGCCACGGCGCCGGACACCCTGCCGTCCTACGTCGCGCTCGCCCACGACACCCTCGACCGCGTGGTGACCGACGGGCGCGTCCTGCCGATCCGTGCGGCCGCGATCCGACGAGTCCTCGACGAGGCCCTCGCCCGCGCCGACCACACGCAGGTCTCGCCACCGCCGTCAGACCCCTTCGCTGTGACCTCCGCGCCCCTGCTCGCGTCCACGCGCGAGGAGCTCGACGCGTTCCTCGCACCGCACCGCCGGGCGGCAGCTGCGGTGGCGCTGGTCCCGACGATGGGAGCGCTGCATGCGGGGCACTGCGACGCTGCTGCGCGCAGCCCGTGAGCACGCGGGGCAGCGGTGTGGTCGCCGCCTCGATCTTCGTCAACCCGCTGCAGTTCGGCCCGGACGAGGACCTCGACCGCTACCCCCGCTCTTCGAGCGCCGACCTCGACCTGTGCGCGGCGGCGGGGGTCGACGTCGTGTTCGCGCCGACGGTCGACGAGGTGTACCCCGACGGCGAGCCGTTGGTCACTGTCGAGCCGGGGCCGCTCGCAGGCCGATCCTCGAGGGTGCCCACCGTCCCGGTCACTTCCGGGGGGTGCTGACCGTGGTGGCCAAGCTGTTCGGGCCTGGTCCGTCCCGACCGTGGCGTGTTCGGTGAGAAGGACTACCAGCAGCTGGTGCTGGTCCGGCGGATGAGCCGCGACCTGTGCATGGGTGTCGAGGTGGTCGGCGTACCGACCGTACGAGAGGCCGACGGCCTCGCGCTCTCGAGCCGCAACCGCTACCTCGGGCCAGAAGAGCGCCGCACGGCCGTGGCGCTGTCCCGGGCCCTGCGATGCGCCCAGCGCAAGCGCGCTCAGAGGGGCGCCGACGCCGCGCGGGAAGCCGCAGCCGCGGAGCTGGCCGGTGAGCCCCTCGAGGTCGACTACCTCGAGGTCCGCACGCCGGACCTCGACGACGATCGACTCCGCGTCCGTACGGCGGGTCCGAGGCACGGATCCTCGTGGCCGCCCGGGTCGGGACCACCCGCCTGATCGACAACCTGCCGCTGACGCTCGGAGCGGCGTGATGGCGTCTCGGGCGCCGGCCGGCCCGCGCGCCCGACGTCCGCGCAGTAGCCTCCTGCCGTGAGCGAACGACGTGTTGTCGGCCGCCTCGTGGCGCCCGATCCCGGCTGGTCGGTCACCGCCGACGTCGTGGTGATCGGGTCCGGCATCGCCGGCCTGACGGCCGCCCTTCGCCTGCGGGGCAGCGTCGACAAGGTGCTCGTGGTGACCAAGGACGTGCTCGACGCCGGCTCGACCCAGTGGGCGCAGGGCGGCATCGCGGCGGCCCTCGGGCCCGGGCGACACCCCGGCCCAGCACGAGCAGGACACCCTCGTCGCCGGGCGCGGGCGCCTGCGACGCTCGAGGCCGTCCGCGTCCTGGTCACCGAGGGCCCCGAGGCGGTGCGCGAGCTGATCGCCCTCGGCGCCAACTTCGACCTGCACCCCGACGGCGAGCTCAGCCTGACCCGCGAGGGCGGTCATCACCGCGACCGGATCGCCCATGCCGGCGGCGACGCCACCGGCGCCGAGATCCAGCGGGCGCTGATCGCCGCGGTGGCGCGGGCACCCGAGATCGAGGTCGATCGAGCATGCGCTCGCGGTCGACCTGCTGCTCGCCGACGACGGCGGCGTCGCCGGGGTGACCCTCCACGTGATGGGCGAGGGTCAGCGCGACGGCGTCGGCGCCGTCCGCTGTCGGGCCGTCGTCCTGGCCAGCGGCGGCCTCGGGCAGGTCTTCTCCCAGACCACCAACCCGCCGGTGTCGACCGGCGACGGGATGGCGCTCGCCTACCGCGCCGGCGCGGTGCTCCGTGACCTGGAGTTCGTGCAGTTCCACCCGACCGTGATGTGGCTCGGCCCCGACTCCCGTGGCCAGCAGCCGCTGATCTCCGAGGCGGTCCGCGGCGAGGGGGCCTTCCTGGTCGACTGGGAGGGCACGGCGCTTCATGCAGGGCGTGCACGAGCTGGCCGACCTGGCGCCGCGCGACGTCGTCGCCAAGGCGATCACCCGGCGGATGATCGAGACCGGTCACCCGCACATGTGGCTCGACGCGCGCCACCTCGGCGCGCGCGTTCTGGGAGCACCGGTTCCCGACCATCCTGGCGACCTGCCGCCGACACGGCGTCGACCCGGTCACCGAGCTGATCCCGGTCGCGCCGGCGTGCCACTACGCCTCGGGCGGCGTCGCGACCGACCTCTGGGGGCGGTCCACGCTGCCCGGGCCTCTACGCCACCGGCGAGGTCGCCTGCTCCGGCGTGCACGGCGCCAACCGGCTCGCCTCCAACTCCCTGCTCGAGGGCCTCGTGTTCTCCCGCCGCATCGCCGAGGTGCTCCCGGCCGAGCTGCGCGACGTGGTCCGACCCGGCTGCCGACCAGCGCCCGGCAGGCCTCGTCGACGGCGGAGTCCGCCGCCCGCTGCAGGAGGAGATGACCGCGCGAGTCGGCGTCCTGCGCTCCGCCGAGGGCCTGCGCGCCGCGGCTCGACCAGCTCGGCGAGCTGGTCGGCGGCCTGGCGTCGACGGTCGACCAGGACGCCTGGGAGGCCACCAACCTGCTCACCGTCAGCACCCTCCTGGCCGAGGCGGCGCTGCTCCGTGAGGAGACCCGCGGCTCCCACTGGCGCGAGGACTTCCCCGACCGCGACGACGCCGACCAGTCCGGGCACCACGACTGGTGGCTCGCGGCCGGCGAGGCCGCGGGGGCGTTCCGGCCCTCGCGCCGACCGACGCCGTGCCGACGAGGTGCCCGCATGAGCCCGACGGCGTACGACGGCTCTGCTCGGCGAGCTGCGCGACGCCGGGCTCGACCCCGACGCGGTGCTCGCCGCCATCGACGCCGCCCTCGAGGAGGACCTGCCCGGCGGCGCGGTCGACGTCACCAGCGTGGCCACCATCCCGGCGGACGCGACCGGCGCACGGGGTCTTCGCGGCCCGCGAGCCGGGTGTCGTGGCCGGGCTGGGCGTGGCCGCGCTCGTCTTCCTCCGCGTCGACGCCGCGGGTCGAGGTCGCCGACCGGGTCCCCGACGGCACCCGCGTGGCCGCCGGCGACGTGGTGATGCGGGTGTCCGGCCCGACCCGGTCCCTGCTCACCGCCGAGCGCACGGCCCTCAACTTCGCCTCCCACCTCTCCGGTGTCGCGACCGCCACGTCGCGCTGGGTGGCGGCGCTGGCCGGCACCCGGGCCCGGGTCCTCGACACCCGCAAGACGCTGCCGCGCCACCGCGCCCTCCAGAAGTACGCCGTGCGCTGCGGCGGCGGGACCAACCACCGGTTCTCCCTCTCCGACATGGCGATGGTCAAGGACAACCACGTGGTCGCGGCCGGGGGCGTGGTGCCGGCCTACGAGCCGTGCGCGCGGCGTACCCCGACCTCCCGGTCGAGGTCGAGGTCACCGACCTCGACCAGCTGCGTCGACGCTCCTCGAGGCCGGCTGCGACCGGATCCTGCTCGACAACATGGACACCGCGACGATGGCCGAGGCGGTCCGGCTCACCGACGGTCGAGCGACGCTCGAGGCCTCCGGCGGGCTCACCCTCGAACGGGCCCGCGAGGTCGCCGAGACCGGCGTCGACTTCATCTCGGTCGGGGCGCTGACCCACTCGGTCAAGGTCTTCGACCTCGGGCTCGACCTGCGATGACCACGCCTCTGCTCGCCGCCGACATCGGCAACAGCCACACCGTGCTCGGGCTGGTCCACGACGGCGAGGTCTCGGCCGAGTGGCGCGTGGCGACGGTCGAGTCGCGCACCGCCGACGAGTGGTCGGTGCTGATCCGCGGCCTGCTCGGCGACCTCGAGGAGCAGGTGGGCGGGATCGTCGTCTGCGCGACCGTGCCGTCGGTGCTGCACGAGTGGCGGACCATGCTCGCCGACCACTTCGGCTCCGTGCGCAGCGTGGTCGTGGAGCCGGGTGTGCGCACCGGGGTGCCGGTGCTCACCGACAACCCGCGCGAGGTCGGCACCGACCGGATCGTCAACGCCCTGGCCGTCGCGACCCGCTACGGCGGACCCGCGGTCGTGGTCGACTTCGGTGGCACGGCGACCACTTTCGACGTGGTGAATGCCGACGGGCAATACATCGGCGGCGCCATATCGCCGGGAATCGAGATATCGCTCGAGGCGCTGGAGCGGCGCGGTGCGCAATTGCGCATGGTCGAATTGCGGCGACCGCGCTCGGTGATAGCCCGTAACACCGTCGAGGCGCTGCAGTCCGGAATGGTGTTCGGCGTCGCCAGCCAGGTCGACGGAATTGTCGCCCGGATGATCGAGGAGCTCGAGGCGGAGCCCGCGACGGTCACCGTCGTGGCGACCGGTTACCTCGCCCCGCTGGTGGTGGACGAGTGCCGCTGCTTCACCGCCCACGACCCGTGGCTCACGCTCCAGGGCCTCGAGCTGGTGTATCTGCGCAACGCCTGAGTGCGCGTCGGAGTTGCCCGATAACTTCCGCGCTCGATGCCTCGAGAATGTCCGTCGGAGCGCGCCGTGTTGGTCGATTCCTGGGTCGCCCGCTATGTTTGCGGCGAGACATCCACAGAGCGCACGGATATCGGTGGTCCGTCACCCCGAAAGGCAGGCACCACATGGCGCAGAAAGTGCACATCACCCTCGAGGACGACCTCGACGGCGGCGAGGCGACCGAGACCGTGAGTTTCGGTCTCGACGGCCGTACGCTACGAGATCGACCTCAACGACAAGAACGCCGCAGGCGCTGCGCGACGCGCTGGCACGCTACGTCGGGTGCGGCCCGCCGCAGCGGCGGCGGTCGCGGCACCGCGGCCAAGCGGCGTACCCAGGTCGGCACCAGTGCGCGCGAGATCCGCGACTGGGCCCGCTCCAACGGCCACAAGGTGCCCGACCGCGGCCGGATCCCGGCCGACGTGCGCGAGGCCTTCGAGGCCGCGCACTAGCCCGTCTCGTTCGGACCTCGCAGGACGCGTCGCTCGCGCGCGCCCCTGCTCGTTCGCTCTGAGCGGACGCTGCTCGATCGGGGCCGGGAACACGTAGGCTGGGAGACCAGTTGGAACAGGTGACGCCTCGACGCCACCCGATCGGGCGTCCCCAGTTTCGTGTTGGCGGGTGCCCCACCATCCGCGTAGAGGAGCGATTGGCATGTTCGAGCGGTTCACTGACCGAGCCCGCCGGGTGGTCGTGCTGGCCCAAGAAGAGGCCCGCATGCTCTCCCACAACTACATCGGGACCGAGCACATCCTGCTCGGCCTGATCCACGAGGGCGAGGGTGTCGCCGCCAAGGCTCTGGAGAGCCTCGACATCTCGCTCGAGGCCGTCCGCGCGCAGGTCGAGGAGATCATCGGCCAGGGCCAGCAGGCCCCCAGCGGCCACATCCCCTTCACCCCGCGCGCCAAGAAGGTGCTCGAGCTGTCCCTGCGCGAGGCGCTGCAGCTCGGCCACTCCTACATCGGCACCGAGCACATCCTGCTCGGCCTGATCCGCGAGGGCGAGGGCGTCGCCGCCCAGGTGCTGCAGAAGCTCGGCGCCGACCTCAACCGCGTCCGCCAGCAGGTCATCCAGCTGCTCAGCGGCTTCCAGGGCAAGGAGCAGACCGGCGCCCAGGCGGCGACCTCGGGTGCCCCGGCCGACACCCCGTCGTCGTCGCTCGTGCTCGACCAGTTCGGCCGCAACCTGACCCAGGACGCCCGCGAGTCCAAGCTCGACCCGGTGATCGGGCGCGAGCAGGAGATCGAGCGCGTCATGCAGATCCTCAGCCGCCGTACCAAGAACAACCCGGTGCTGATCGGTGAGCCGGGCGTCGGCAAGACCACGATCGTCGAGGGCCTGGCCCAGGACATCGTCCGCGGCAACGTGCCCGAGACGCTCAAGGACAAGCAGATCTACACCCTCGACCTCGGTGCCCTGGTCGCCGGCTCGCGCTACCGCGGTGACTTCGAGGAGCGCCTCAAGAAGGTGCTCAAGGAGATCCGCACCCGCGGCGACATCGTGCTGTTCATCGACGAGATCCACACCCTCGTCGGCGCCGGTGCGGCCGAGGGCGCGATCGACGCGGCCTCGATCCTCAAGCCGATGCTGGCCCGGGGCGAGCTGCAGACCATCGGCGCGACCACCCTCGACGAGTACCGCAAGTACCTCGAGAAGGACGCCGCCCTGGAGCGCCGCTTCCAGCCGATCCAGGTCGCCGAGCCGTCGATCGCCCACACGATCGAGATGCTCAAGGGCCTGCGCGACCGCTACGAGGCGCACCACCGGGTGACGATCACCGACGAGGCGCTGGTCTCGGCGGCGACCCTGGCCGACCGCTACATCTCCGACCGCTTCCTGCCCGACAAGGCCATCGACCTGATCGACGAGGCCGGCTCGCGGCTGCGGATCCGCCGGATGACGGCGCCCGCCGACCTGCGCGAGTACGACGACAAGATCGCCGAGGTGCGCCAGCGCAAGGAGGCCGCGATCGACGGCCAGGACTTCGAGGCGGCCGCGCGTCTGCGCGACGAGGAGAAGCAGCTGACCGCGAAGAAGCTCGAGCGCGAGAAGCAGTGGCGTGCCGGTGACCTCGACGAGGTCGCGGAGGTCGACGAGGAGCTGATCGCCGAGGTGCTCGCGGTGGCGACCGGGATCCCGATCGTGAAGCTGTCCGAGGAGGAGTCCACGCGGCTGCTCAAGATGGAGGACGAGCTCCACAAGCGCGTCATCGGCCAGGACCAGGCGGTCAAGGCGCTCAGCCGGGCGATCCGTCGTACGCGGGCCGGCCTGAAGGACCCGAAGCGTCCAGGCGGCTCGTTCATCTTCGCCGGCCCGTCCGGTGTCGGTAAGACGTGGCTGTCCAAGACGCTGGCGGAGTTCCTCTTCGGCGACGAGGACGCGCTGATCCAGCTCGACATGAGCGAGTACAGCGAGAAGCACACGGTCTCGCGGCTGTTCGGCTCGCCTCCGGGCTACGTCGGCTACGAGGAGGGCGGCCAGCTCACCGAGAAGGTGCGCCGCAAGCCGTTCTCCGTGGTCCTGTTCGACGAGGTCGAGAAGGCCCACCCCGACATCTTCAACAGCCTGTTGCAGATCCTGGAGGAAGGTCGCCTGACCGACTCCCAGGGCCGGGTCGTGGACTTCAAGAACACCGTGATCATCATGACCACCAACCTCGGCACCAAGGACATCGCCAAGGGCCAGAACCTCGGCTTCGCCCAGACCGGCGACGTGGCGGGCTCCTACGAGCGGATGAAGAACAAGGTGCAGGAGGAGCTCAAGCAGCACTTCCGCCCGGAGTTCCTCAACCGGGTCGACGAGATCATCGTGTTCCCGCCGCTGTCGCAGGAGCAGATCATCCACATGGTCGACAACATGATCGCGGGAGTCGAGCTCCGGCTGAAGGACCGCGACATGTCGCTCGAGCTCACGCAGAACGCGAAGAACCTGCTGGCCACGCGCGGCTTCGACCCCGTGCTCGGTGCCCGGCCGCTGCGTCGCACCATCCAGCGCGAGATCGAGGACATCCTGGCCGAGAAGATGCTGTACGGCGAGGTCGGTCCCGGTCAGATCGTGCTCGTCGACGTCGAGGGCGAGGGCCCGACGGCGAACTTCACGTTCCACGGCCAGAAGGTCGGCGTGCTGCCCGACCTGCCCCCGCTCGAGACCGTCGCGGTCGAGCCCCCGAGCGGCCCGGCCGGACGAGGCGAGGGGCCGGACGAGACGCCCGGTCCGACCGATGTGGAGAAGGCTGCCGGGACCGACTGAGTCACGCACGCACGACGCCGCCGGTGGTGACGGGACGGTCGCAGAGCGACCTCCCCGACCATCGGCGGCGTTTGCGCTTCGGTCACCGCGGGTTCACGGTGTGGAGGTTCAGCACCACGACGCCCACCACGATCATCAGCAGCGCGAACACCTTGATCGCGTCGAGCCGTTCCCCGAGCACGAGGGCGCCCACCAGCGCGATGGACGCGGTCCCCAGCCCGGACCACACGGCGTACGCCACGGAGACCGACATCTGCCGCACGACCACGGCCAGCAGCCAGATGGACAGGGCGTAGCCGCCCAGCACCACCAGCGACCACGGCAGGTCGTGGAAACCGCGGGTGCGCGGCAGGATGGTGGTGGCGCCGACCTCGACGCCGATGGCGGCCAGGAGAACGACGAACGGGCTGAACATGACACTCACTTCGCTCAGGTTGGTGATGTAGCGGTTGCTACACCTCTACTGTAGCGAGTGCTACAACGAGGTTCAATCCGGTTTCGAGGAGGTGCGCGATGGCCACACGGCGTGAGGAGCTGGCCGAGGCTGCCACCGACTACGCCATCGAGCACGGCCTGATCGGGCTCAGCCTCCGACCGCTCGCGGTCGCGCTCGGCACCAGCGACCGGATGCTGCTCTACCACTTCCGCGACAAGGACGACCTGATCGCGACGATCCTGCGGACGTCGACGACCCGCTCGGTCGCCAGCATCCGCGCTCTGCCGCCGTCGGCCGACCTGCGTGCCGCGGTCCTCGACCTGTGGCGTGCCACGTCGACCGGCCGGCTCCAGGCCTGCCAGCGCCTCTACGTCGAGGCGGCGTCGCTCGGGCTGTTCGGGCACGAGCCGTACGCGACCGAGGTGCGAGAGGCGAACGCGGTCTGGATGAGCGCCCTGGCCGACCACCTCGTCCGCGTGGGGCTGAGCGCGGCCGCCGCGCGCCAGGCCGCCAACCTCGTGGACGCGGCGTTCATGGGGCTCCAGCTCGACCAGCCGCTCGACTCGCGGGCGCAGCAGCGGCGGACGGTCGGCGACCTCGCCGACTCCGTCGCCGCCCGCTGGGCTCCCCTCGAGTCGCCCCGGTCCTCGGCTCCTCAGGACGCTCAGCCGGGAAGCGCGTAGCCGTCGCCGCTCGGCACCAGCAGCCCGTCGGCGACCAGGCCCGCCAGGCAGCGGGTGCGCTGCTCCAGCTCCGGCCAGGCCCGCTCCATGGCCCGCGCCGGGACGGATCCCTCGGCCTCCCGGGCCAGCGCCATCAGCCGGCCACGGCACTGCCGGTCGGTCCCCTCCCAGGCCTGGCCGCGACGCGGCGGACCGTCGTACGCCGGGTGGCCGGCGAGCCGCCACGCGCACGCCGGCGCGCACGGGGCAGCTGGCACAGGCGGGTGCGGCCGCGGTGCAGACCAGGGCGCCGAGCTCCATCAGCGCGACCGACCAGGTGGCCGCCGTCGGCTCGTCCTCCGGCAGCAGGCCGAGCGCGACGGCCCTCTCCGCGGCGGTCACGGCGTTCGGTGGGAACTCGGCGCCGGTCACCACGCGCGCCAGCACCCGGCGCACGTTGGTGTCGAGCACGGCCTGCCGGCGCCCGAACGCGAAGGCCAGCACGGCCGAGGCCGTGTAGTCGCCGACGCCGGGCAGCGCGCGAAGCGCGTCGTAGGTGTCGGGAACGGTGCCGTCGTGCTGCTCGGTGATCACCGTGGCGGCGGCGTGGAGCCGGGTGGCCCGCCTCGGGTAGCCGAGCCGGCCCCACGCGCGGATCGCGTCCCCGACCGGTGAGGCTGCCAGCGAGGCGGGGGTCGGCCACCGCTCCATCCACGTGTCGTAGACCGGCAGCACCCGGGCCACCGGCGTCTGCTGGAGCATCGACTCAGACACGAGGACGCCCCAGGCAGATGCCGTCGTACGCCGCCAGGGCAGGTCGCGCGCGTGCTCGTCGTACCACCGCAGCAGCGGCGCGTGGAGCTCGGACACCTGGTGATCGTAAAGCCGGCTTGCGAGCAAGCTCGCTGCGCCGCTCACTCCGGTCGTTACGTCCCGGCGAGCCGGGACGAAACGACCTCGATCGCTGACTAGCGTGGCCGGCATGACCGGAATGACGCGCGGACGGCTCCCCGCCCGCGTCTACTGGGTCCGTCGGCTGATGGTGCTCGGCATCGCCACCCTGCTCGTCGTGGGCATCGCTCGGCTGCTCGGCGGGTCCAGCGACGGGTCGTCCGGCCCGGACCAGGCGACGCAGGTGGCCGACACGCCTCCTCGTCGACCACTTCCTCGACCACTCCTACGACCAGTCCCTCGGCCACCGCGCCGACCACCGGCGCCGACCACCGGGCCGGCCGGCGGTCCGACGACGCCGGCGCACGCGTCAGGCAAGCCGGGCAAGACCCAGCACCCGACCGCCGAGCCCACCCCCGTGGCGCTGCCCTCGGGACCGTGCGCCCCCGACGACATCGCGATCACGCCGTCGGTGCCGCATCCGATCGCGGGCCGTGACATCACAGCTGGTCCTGGACCTCTCGACCCTGACCACCCCTGCGTGCACCTGGACCATGTCCAGCAGCACGCTGGCGCTCAAGATCACGTCGGGACCCGACCTGATCTGGACGAGCGTGCAGTGCGGTCGCGCCATCCCGAAGCAGGACCTCGTCCTCCGCCAGGGCGCCTCGGTGCGGGTGCCCGTCACCTGGAGCGCGCGGCGTTCGGAGCCGGGCTGCCCGCGGCTGACCGCGTGGGCGTTGCCCGGCACCTACCACCTGCACGTCGCGGCGCTGGCCGGCCAGCCCCAGGACCTGACGTTCCTGCTGGAGGCGCCCACCCCCGCCGAGGTCACCCGGACGGCTCAGCCGCACCAGCACCACCACCAGGTGGGCTGAGGCCGCACGGTCAGTGCAGCTGGGTCTTCAGGACGATCATGAGGACCCCGAGCAGACCGGTGACGGCCGCCGAGCCCAGTTGACGAATCCCGACGAGGCCGCTGGCGCGGCCCATCTGCCAGCCCACGCCGAACAGCAACGCCGCGTTCACCGCGAGCGTCAGGTCCAGTGCCTTCTTCGTCTCCATCCCGACGAGCGCCTCGAGCAACAGCAGCAGGAGCGGGACCCCGCACGCGGCGACCAGCGGCCAGCCGTCCTTGATGACGCCCAGGCGCTCCTCACGGCGGAGGTTGCGCTGCAAGAGCGTGCGCGACGCCATCCAGTGCACGTAGGTCTCGGCGGCCCAGTAGATGCACAAGGTGCCGAGCAGCAGCACGGCCACCCGTGCCAACCGGAACTCGTCGGGCGCCGTGGCCAGGACTGCCCCGGTGACGATGAGGCCGTAGAGGTGTCCCGCCTGACGCCGATGGGGGTCGGCGTGCAGCGCAGACGTCGCCTCGTCCTCCACGCGCTCAGTCTGTCAGGCCCGGTCACACGCCGTCCGGCGCATCACGGCAGCCCGGTGACGGCCACGCCGGGCCAGACACCACCGTTGGACACTTGCCCCATGGTCGAGGTTGATCCGGAGCGGTTCGAGGCGATGGTGACCGAGGCGCTGGACGGGGTACCCGAGGAGCTGGGCGAGCTGATGAGCAACGTGGCCGTCACCGTGCAGCACGATCCGGGACCGCCGGGGCTGCTGGGTCTCTACCAGGGGGTTCCGCTGACCCGCCGTACGACGTTCTACGCCGGCGCACTGCCCGACCGGATCACGATCTACCGGCACGCCATCTGCGCGGTCTGCACCAGCGAGCCGGAGGTCGTGGAGCAGGTCCGGCGGACCGTGATCCACGAGATCGGGCACCACTTCGGGATCGGCGACGCACGACTGCGCGAGCTCGGATGGTGAGGCGGCGGCCACCCGCCTCGGACACGTTCCCGCCGATCACGGGAGCGCGCACAGCGCCGGCGCTCACGCACCGGCGTCAGACGTAGCGCTCGAGGATCGACGACTCGGCGAGGCGGGACAGGCCCTCGCGGACGCTCCGGGCCCGGAGCTCACCGACGCCGTCGACGGCCTGGAGGTCGTCGACGCCGGCGGACAGCAGCTTCTGCAGGGTGTCGAAGTGCTCGACGAGCCGCTCCACCACGGTCGGTGGTAGCCGCGGCACCTTGGCGAGCAGGCGGTACCCGCGCGGGGCGACGGCACCGTCGAGGTGCTCGCCGAGGCCGAGGACGCGCGACGCCGAGGCGGGGTCGACCAGGTCGATCGACGACAGCGACTCGAGCCGGGCCAGGGTGGCCTCGGGACCCTTCGAGCGGCGACCGGACGGGAGATAGTCGCGGACCACGAGCTCGCGCTCCTGGTCGACGCCGGTCACGAGCTCCTCGAGCTGGAGGGACAGCAGCCGGCCGTCGGTGCCGAGCTCGAGCACGTAGTCCTCGATCTCGCGGGCGATCCGGATGACCATCTCGAGCCGCTGCGCCACGACCGCGACGTCGCGGACGGTGACGAGGTCCTCGATCTCGAGCGCCGACAGCGTCGCCGACACCTCGTCGAGGCGCAGCTTGTAGCGCTCGAGCGTGGCCAGCGCCTGGTTGGCGCGCGAGAGGATCTGGGCCGAGCCCTCGATCACGTGCCGGATCTCACCGACGTACGCCGCGATGATCTGCATCGACTGCGACACCGAGATCACCGGGAAGCCGGTCTGGCGCGCCACCCGGTCGGCGGTGCGGTGGCGGGTGCCGGTCTCCTCCGACGGGATCGACGGGTCGGGCATCAGGTGGACCGCGGCCCGGGTGATCCGGGTGATGTCGCGGTCGATGATGATGCCGCCGTCCATCTTGGCCAGCTCGCGCAGGCCGGTGGCCGTGAACGGGACGTCGAGGGTGAAGCCACCGGTGCAGATCGACTCGACGACACGGTCGTGGCCGAGCACGATCAGGGCGCCGGTCCGGCCCCTCAGGATCCGCTCCAGGCCGTCGCGCATGGCGGTGCCGGGGGCGATCGCCGACAGGGTTGCGCGCAGGCGCATCGTGTCGTCGTTCGCTGCGCTCCCGGCCACGATCTCCCCTTCATCGGTCCGCGCGGCCCAGGCCGCGGGCATCAGTGTAGGGGAGGGTCAGGGTGGCCCCGGGGCGTCGCCGTCGAACCCGGTCTCCAGCTCGATCACGTGCAGGACGGCGTTGATGAGCGCCAGGTGCGTGAACGCCTGGGGGAAGTTGCCGAGGTGATGCCCGCTGTGGGGGTCGATCTCCTCGCCGTAGAGCTCCAGCGGTCCCGCGAACGACAGCAGCTTGGCGCACAGCTTGCGGGCCTTCTGGAACTCGCCGATCTCGCACAGCGCCGAGACCAGCCAGAACGAGCAGATCGTGAAGGTGCCCTCCTCGCCGCTGAAGCCGTCGTCGGTCTCCTCGACCCTGTAGCGCAGCACCAGGCCGTCGACGGTGAGCTCGTCGCGGATCGCCTGCACCGTCGCCCTGATCCGCGGGTCGTCGCGGCGGCAGGAAGCGCAGCAGGGGCGCCAGCAGCAGCGAGGCGTCGAGGGCCGTGCTGCCGTAGTACTGGGTGAACACGCCGCGCTCGTCGACCCCGTTGGCCAGGATGTCCTCCTTGATCTCGTCGGCGGCCAGCTCCCAGTCGGCGGCCTGGTCGTCCATGCCGACCATCCGGGCCAGGTGGGCGCCACGGTCGACCGCGACCCAGCACATGATCTTCGACGACGTGAAGTGCGCGGCTCGCCCCGCACCTCCCAGATCCCGGCGTCGGGCTCGCGCCAGTGCTTCAGCGCCTCGCCCACCTGCTTGTCAGGATCGGCCAGATCCGGTTGTCGAGGTGGTCGACCGCCTTCGAGTGCAGGTAGACGGAGTCCAGCAGCGCACCCCAGACGTCGTGCTGGCGCTGGGCGTACGCCGCGTTCCCGATCCGCACCGGACGGGAGTTCGCGTAGCCCGGCAGATGATCCAGCTCGGACTCGGCGAGCTCCCGCTCACCGCCGATGCCGTACATGATCTGCAGGTCGTCGTCGCTGTCGGCCAGGTCGGCGATGAAGGAGAAGAAGTCGACCGCCTCCCAGTCGAACCCGAGCGAGTACATGCCCCACAGGGCGAACGTCGCGTCGCGGATCCAGGTGAAGCGGTAGTCGTAGTTGCGGTCTGCCGCCGAGCGTCTCGGGCAGCGACGTGGTGCCGGCCGCCGTCATCGCACCGGTCGGGGCGTAGGTCAGCCCCTTGAGGGTGAGGGCGCTGCGCTGCAGGTAGCTGCGCCACGGATGGTCCGGGAACCGTGCCGCGGGCCAGCCAGTGCTGCCAGTGGTGCGCGGTCCAGACCAGCCGGCGGTATGCGTCGTCGTAAGTCAGCGGTGGCTCGGCGCCACCCCACGACAGGGCGACGAAGCGGATGTCGCCCTCCTTGAGCAGGGTGCGGGCGGTGGCCTGCCCGCCCTCGAAGCCGAGGAACAGGTCGGTGGTGAGGGTGAGTCGGACGTCGGTGTCCGCGGCCGTCGCCGTGCCCTGGTGATAGTTGTCGCCGGTGTACTCCCAGTGGACGGGCCTGCGGCCGTAGTCGAGCACCGGCTCACAGTCCATGACGGTCTGCACCTCGCCCGAGACGCAGCGGATGGTGCGCAGCAGGATGTGCTCGGCCTCGTAGTCGGTGGGCGTCCGGTCGTACGTCGACCGAGCGGTCCCGGGCGTGGTGCCACGGCCCGATCAACAGCACGTCGCGCACGATGATCCAGCCGGTCGGCGGTCCCCCAGCTGGTCTCGAGGATCATCGTGCCCGGCAGGTAGCGACGCTGGGCCGGTACGCCGACATCGAGCGGCGCCAGGCGGAAGTCTCCGGCGCGCCGGCCCCGAGGATCGAGCCGAAGACACTGGGGGAGTCGAACCGCGGGCACGCACATCCAGTCGACCGCTCCGTCGGGTGCCAGCAGCGCCGACACCTCGCCATCGCTGAGGAAGCCGTAGTCGCCGATCGGCACCGGCGTCACCCGGTCGGTCGGGGTGACCCCTGAGTCCACTCCATCGGGTGCCATGCCCGCAGGATCGACCCGAAGACGCTCGTGCGCAAGGGCACCGGGCTGGGCTCAGGCGCCGGCGCGGCGGGCCGATCCCGTGACACCGAGCCGGCCGAGCGCGGCTGCCAGGTCGGCCGCCTCGAGCACGGTCATGCCGTCGACGGTACGACGCTCGGAGGCGCCGCCCCCGCGGGTGGCCGGCACCACGGCGACCCGGAAGCCCAGACGCGCCGCCTCGGCGATCCGCTGCGGCAGGTCGCGCACCTTGCGCACCTCACCGGCCAGGCTGATCTCGCCGAGCGCCACGACGCCCCGTGGCGGAGCGGCGCCGGTGCCGGCGGAGGCCAGCGCGACCGCGATCGCCAGGTCGGTCGCCGGCTCGGTCAGCCGCGCGCCCCCGACGGTCGAGGCGAAGATGTCGTGGGCGTGGAGGGCGATGCCGCAGTGCTGCTGGAGGACGGCGAGCACCATCGCCACCCGCGCCGAGTCGAGCCCCGACGTCGTACGGCGTGGCCGCTCGAGCGCGCTGCGGGTGACCAGCGCCTGCACCTCGGCGAGCATCGGGCGCCGGCCCTCCATCGTGACCGCCACGCAGGTGCCGGGCACCCGGCTCTCGTGGTTCTCCACGAAGAGGCCGGTCGGGTCGGTCACCGCGGTGATGCCGTCGGCGACCGAGGTCGAAGCAGCCGACCTCGTCGACCGGGCCGAAGCGGTTCTTCAGCGCGCGGACCATCCGGAAGCGGGAGTTGCGGTCGCCCTCGAAGTGGAGCACGACGTCGACGACGTGCTCGAGGACGCGGGGGCCGGCGATCGAGCCGTCCTTGGTGACGTGGCCGACCATGATCGTGGTGATGTCGCGGGTCTTCGCCACCCGGATCAGGGCCGCTGCGACCTCCTTCACCTGGGTCACCCCACCCGGCACGCCGTCGACGTTGGCGGCGCCGATCGTCTGCACGGAGTCGACCACCAGCACCTCGGGACGCACCTGCTCGACGTGGGTGAGGATCGCGCCGAGGTCGGTCTCGGCCGCGAGGTAGAGCTCGTCGTGGACGCCGCCCGGTGCGGTCGGCGCGCAGCCGCACCTGGGACGCCGACTCCTCGCCGGTGACGTAGAGGGTGCGGCGTTGGTAGCGAGCGGTCTGGGCCGCGACCTCCAGCAGGAGCGTGCTCTTGCCGACGCCGGGCTCACCGGCGAGCAGGATCGCGGCCCCCGGCACCAGCCCACCCCCGAGCACCCGGTCGAGCTCGGGCACGCCGCTGCTGCGGAACGCTGCCGAGTCGACCGAGACCTGCGCGATCGGCACCGCGGCGCTGGTCACCGGCCCGGCGTCGGCGCGGGTCACGCGCGCTGCGGCCGCCTCGGCGACCGAGCCCCACGCCTGGCACTCGCCGCAGCGGCCGACCCACTTCGCGGAGGTCCAGCCGCACTCGGAGCACAGGTAGGACGCGTGGGGGGTCTTCGACATGGCTCCGCACGCTAGGCGGCGCCGCCGACAGCGGGCCGGCGGACCCGCCGTACGCCCCTGCGGGTGTGGCGGTCATCCCGAGGACCGCGGAAGGTATCCTCACGCATTGGATCGATCAAGAGGGAGGGTCCATGGCGTGGACCGGGCGCTTGTCGCTCTCGCCGCCGACGCTGGCCGACGTGGCCGAGCGCGCGGGCGTCTCGCGGCAGACCGTCTCGAACGCCGTCAACAACCCCGAGCTCCTGCGCCCCGACACCCTGGCCCGTGTCCAGGACGCGATCTCCGAGCTCGGCTACTCGCCCAACCGTGCCGCCCGCAACCTGCGCACCCGCGCCAGCCACCTGATCGGGCTGAAGTTCAACCCCGCCCAGGAGGGCACCGCGAACGCCGCGATGGACCGGTTCGTGCACACCCTGGTCGAGACCTCCGGTGAGAGCGGCTACCACCTCCTCCTCTTCTCCGGTACGCCGGACGACCCGGTCGGCGGCTACGACGACCTCCTGCGCTCGACCGCGGTCGACGCCTTCATCGTCACCGACACCTACCTCGGCAACCCGCAGGCGGCCTGGCTGACCAGCAAGCGCGCGCCGTTCGTGGCGTTCGGGCGACCGTGGGACGACCCCGAGGCGACCTACCCCTGGGTCGACGTCGACGGCGCTGCCGGCGCCGCAGCTGGCCACCGACCACCTGCTCGACAAGGGCCACACCCGGATCGCCTGGATCGGCTGGCGCAAGGACTCCTTCATCGGCGAGGACCGGCGCTCGGGCTGGACCCGCGCCATGCACGCCCGCGACCTGCCCACCACCGGGCCTGGCCTCCCGCGTCGAGGACACGATCGCCAGCGGCCGCGAGGCCGCGGCCGTGCTGCTCGACGAGGCCCGGCCGACGGCGTTCGTCTGCGCCTCCGACACCCTGGCGATGGGCGTGCTCCACACCCTCGGCGACCGCGGCATCCACTGGGGCAAGGACATCGCCGTCGTCGGCTTCGACGACTCCCAGGTCGCACAGGTCGTGCCCGGTGGGCTCACCTCGGTCCGCCAGCCGCTGGAGCAGGTCGCCGTCGAGCTGGTCAAGGCGCTCGAGGGTCTGCTCTCCACGCCGCCGGTCGCCGGCCCGGGTGTGCTGCTCACCCCCGACCCTCGCCGTGCGGCTCAGCTCGGGCTGACATAACGCATTCTGCGGTTGGGACCAACGTGCAGAAGTCCGTTCGTGACCAGAGGTTGACGGCGTAGTCGACGCGCGTGCCGTCGTGCTCGGCCAGGACCGCGTCGGCGACCTCGGGGGCGAACTCGATCCGGACCACCGCCTCCAGGTCGGCCCGGCTCCCGAAGCGCCAGTCGAGGTCGAGCGGCGTGCGGGTCCAGCCGCGGCCGCCCAGAAGCGCTCCACCGCGCCGGGTCCACCTCCGGGTAGCCGCGGCGGAACCAGCTCCGAACGTCGACCGGGTCGCGTCGTTGTCGATCACGAACGCCGTACCGCCGCGCCGTACGACGCGGTCGAGCTCGGCGAGCCCGGGCTCGCAGCCGGGCCCGAAGAAGTAGGCCCAGCGCGCGTGCACGACGTCGACCGACGCGTCGGGCAGCGGCACCTCCTGCGCGGTGCCGGCCAGCAGGCGTGACGTTCGAGAGGGCACCGGGTACGCCGGGCGGCCAGGCGCAGCAGCCCGGGATGCGGCTCGACGCCGTACACCCGTGAGCGGCGGTCTCGGCGAAGCGCGGGAGGTGGAAGCCGGTCCCGCAGCCGAGGTCGAGCACGACGCGGCCGGCCCAGTCGGCGCGGGCCGCATGGCCTGCCTCGAGCAGGCCGTCGCGGTCGACGGCGTGGTTCTCCAGCTCGTACGTCGCGGGGTGCTGCCAGACGTTGGGGCTCGGGACCGTGCCCGCGGGGCAGGTCGCCGGTCCCGTCAGACCCGGACCAGCCCGTTCGGCGTCTGGAACTGGGCGGCGATGATGCCCGGCGTCCCGTTCGGGGCGACCCACTCGACCTTGACGTCCTCGAGCGGCGACTCGACGGTCTCGCCGAGCCACTCGCTGACCCGCTGCGGGTCGCCGGCGATCTCCAGGCACGCCAGCGACCAGTCGGGGCTGCCGCCGGCCGACGGGTGCAGCTCGTCGGGGCTCAGCCACTCGATGAAGAACGGCAGCTGCGGGTCGGAGATCAGGCCGTTGACGCCGATCTGCTTCCAGAGCAGCTCGGTGCCGTCGGGACGGTGTCGGTTGCCCGCGGCGGCCTCGCGCCCGAGGCGCTTCTCGACCGTCGCGATGTCGTGACCGCCACGACCCAGCCGAGCCAGCCGCCGCCGAGGGCGGAGCGGGCCCGCACGGCCTGGCCGAACGGTGCCTTGTCGGAGGCGGGGTGGTCGAGGACCTCCACCACCTCCAGATAGGTGTGGTCCGCGAGCGGCAGGACCATGTTGCGGGTCCCGAATCGCGGATGGACACCTCCGTCGACGAAGTCACGGCCGAGCAACCCCCCGATGCGCTGGGCGGTGCCGGCGAGGCCGTCAGGGCCGGCGGCGAAGCTGAGATGGTCCAGGCGCATGCGGGCATTCTGCGCCACGTCCCGCGGTGGTTCCGGACAGGGGGTCGGGTTCTCTTGATGTCGAGAAATCTGTGGTGGCCGTGGTCAGGCGGGGTCGGCGGGGTGGAGCGCCAGCCGGTCGCGCGCGGCCAGGTGGCGCTCGCAGTGGGTGACCAGCTCGTCGTACGCCGGACGGCCCATCAGCTCGACCAGCTCGGCCTCGTTGGTGACGTAGAGCGGCTCCGGCGCGGTGTGTGCCTCGGTGTTGCCCGAGCAGTACCAGTCGAGGTCGTGGCCGCCCGGACCCCAGCCGCGGCGGTCGTACTCGCCGATCGAGCACCTCGGTGTACGACGTGTCGTCCTGCCGCTCGACGGTGCGGAACGTACGCCGGATCGGCAGCTGCCAGCACACGTCCGGCTTGGTCTCGAGCGGGTTGCGTCCCTGCCGCAGCGCCAGTGAGTGCAGGGCGCAGCCGGCGCCGGTCGCGAAGTCCGCCGCGGTTGTGGAAGATGCACGCCGACTGGCCGTCGTGCTCGACGACGAGCGTCTTGCGCGCGCCCTCGTCGTCGGTCTCGATCCAGTCGGACTTGCGGACCCGCTTGGCGTCCGGCCGGAACTGCCAGAGGTCGGCCCCCAGCTGCTCGACGAACCCCGCGACCCGGCGCTCGTCGCCCTTGTCGGCGAAGTGGGCGCCCAGCGTGCAGCAACCGGTGTCGGGGGCGTCGGCGTAGATGCCCTTGCAGCCCTGGCCGAAGATGCACTGGTAGCGCGACGTGAGCCACGTCAGGTCGCAGCGGAAGACCTGGTCGGAGTCGCCCGGGTCGACGAACTCGACGAAGGCGCGGGGGAAGACGAGATCGACCTCGGGCACCGCCACCCTACGGGGCGCGGCGTGCGCCGGTCGGGCGGCTGCCCCGTGCCCGCTCAGCGCGGTCTCGCACGAACCGGGCGCGGACGGCTCGACCCTCGGTCGCGGGGCAGCGCCGAGCGCCGCACCGGTAGATTCGGGGCATGCGCCTCGGCGTCCTCGACATCGGCTCCAACACCGGTCATCTCCTGGTGGTCGACGCCCACCGCGGCGCGGCCCCGCTGCCGGCGTACTCCCACAAGGAGCCGCTGCGCCTCGCCGAGCACCTCGAGGACGGCGAGGTCACCAAGTCCGGCATCAAGGCGCTGACCAAGTTCGTCGCCGACGCGGTGGTGGTCGCCGAGGACAAGGGCGCCCAGGACATGCTCGGCTTCGCGACCTCGGCGGTCCGAGACGCCGACAACTGCGACGCCGTGCTCGACCACGTCGCCGACGAGACCGGCGTCCGGATCGCGGTGCTCCCGGGCGACGACGAGGCGCGGCTGACCTTCCTCGCCGTACGACGCTGGTTCGGCTGGTCCGCCGGCCGGCTGGCGGTCTTCGACATCGGCGGCGGCTCCCTCGAGATCGCCGGCGGCTCCGACGAGGAGCCCGATGTCGCCTGGTCGATCCCGCTCGGAGCGGCCCGGCTGGCCCGCGAGCACTTCCGCGACGGGAGCCCGGGGGACTCCGCGATCCGGGCGCTGCGCAAGAAGATCCGGGCCGACATCGCCGAGGATGCCGGGCATCTCCTGCGCGGCGGCCCGCCCGACATGGCGGCCGCGACCTCCAAGACCTTCCGGTCGCTGGCGCGCATCTGCGGCGCGGCCCCGTCGGAGGACGGCCCGCTCGTCGGTCGGGTGCTCGGCCTCGGCGACCTTCAGAGGTGGATCCCGAAGCTGATCGACATGGACGCCGGACGACCTCGCCGACGCTGCCCGGCGTCTCGCCGAGCCGGAAGCACCAGATCGTCCCGGGCGCGCTCGTCGCCGAGGCGGTGATGGACATCTTCGGCCTGGAAGAGCTGCAGATCTGCCCGTGGGCACTGCGTGAAGGCGTGATCCTCGAGCGCCTCGACCAGCTCTCCGACCGGGGATGCACTCGATGACGCTGGTCGCCCTCTCCACCGCCTCGGTCTACCCCGAGTCGAGCGCGCACGCCTTCGCCTACGCCGCGTCGATCGGCTACGACGCGGTCGAGGTGATGGTCGGCATCGACTCGCTCAGCCAGCAGACGGCGGCGGTCAAGCAGCTCTCCGACCACCACGAGCTCCCGGTGTGCGCGATCCACTCGCCGTGCCTGCTGTTCACCCAGCGGGTCTGGGGCACCGACCCGTGGGGCAAGCTCGAGCGCTCCGCCGAGATGGCGCACGCCGTCGGCGCCGACGTGGTCGTCGTACACCCGCCGTTCCGCTGGCAGAAGGAGTACGCCGCGGGCTTCGTCGACGGGATCGCCGCGCTCGAGGAGTCGACCGGGCTGGCCTTCGCGGTCGAGAACATGTACCCCTGGCGGGCGTCGGCGCGACGCGGCGTCGAGATGTACCTCCCCGGCTGGGACCCCTCGGACGAGAACTACCGCAACGCCACCATCGACCTCTCGCACGCTGCGATCGCCCAGTCCTCACCGGTGGAGATGGCGAAGCGGCTCGGCGAGCGGCTGCGGCACGTGCACCTCACCGACGGCTCGGGCTCCGCGAAGGACGAGCACCTCGTGCCCGGCCGCGGCGCGATGGACGCCGCCGGCTTCCTCGGCCACCTGGCGCGCGACGGCTTCGTCGGCCACATCGTCCTGGAGATCAACACGCGCAAGGCGCTCCACCCGCGAGGAGCGCGAGGCCGACCTCCGGGCGTCGCTGGAGTTCGCCCGTGAGCACTTTCGCTGGCGCCGGTGCGCGGTCGACCGTCGAGCACCACGCACGTACTCCGCGTGGGACGCAGGCGCCGCCTGGCGCGACCCGGACACCCGGTGCCGCGATCCTCGCGGCGGCCCGGCACGTCGTTCGCCGACAAGGGCTTCGCCGGTACGACGATCCGCGGGCATCGCGCGTCCGCAGGGGGTCGACGCGGCGCTGGTCCACCACTACTTCGGCACCAAGGACGACCTCTTCGTGGCCGCTCTGGCCTTGCCGGTCGATCCGCGCGAGGCGATCGGCCCGCGCCCTGGTCGGCGGGCCGGACGGCGCGGGCGAGCGGGTGCTGCGGGTGTTCGTCGGCGTCTGGGACGACCCGGCCAACACGCCCGTCTTCGTGGCCCTGGCCCGGACGCTGCTCGACCCGTCCGCGAGCCACCTGCTCCGGGAGGGATTCCTGCCGGTGGTGCTCCATCCGGTCGGGCGCACGCTGGGCCTCGACCGGCCCGAGCTGCGGATGTCGCTGGTCGCGAGCCAGATCTTCGGGCTCATCCTCGGCCGCTACGTCCTCGCCCTCGAGCCCCTCGCCTCGCTCCCCGCCGACGCCGTGGTCGCGGCGTACGCCCCCACGATCCAGCGCTACCTCACCGGCGACCTCCCCTGATCGCGTCGGGGACCGCCCGGTGGCTGCGTGAGAACAGCGCCGATTGGGCGGCCTAGCCCGACTCGAGCGGCCCGGACCGCCAGGCGGGTGTTGACCCGAGGACGGTCGCCGAGCGAATAATTCAACACATGATGAATAACCTCGTGGAGATCCGGGGACTGACCGTGGACCGCGGGCGGCGGCGGGTCCTCGACGCCCTCGACCTCACCATCGAGCAGGGCAGCGTCACCGGCCTGCTGGGGCCGAGCGGCTGTGGCAAGAGCACCCTGATGCGCTCGCTGGTCGGCGTCCAGCAGCTCGCCGGCGGCAGCGTTCGGATCGCCGGTGTCGAGGCGGGCAGCAAGGAGCTGCGCCCCCGGATCGGCTACGTCACCCAGGCACCCAGCGTGTACGCCGACCTCACGGTCCGCGAGAACCTCATCTTCTTCGCCCGGGTGCTCGGGGCCGACGCCGCCTCGGTCGATCGCGCGATCGAGCGGGTCGACCTCGCCGACCACGCCGACCAGGTGGTCGGGCAGCTCAGCGGCGGCCAGCTCTCCCGCGCCAGCCTCGCGGTCGCCCTGCTCGGCAACCCGGACCTCCTCGTGCTCGACGAGCCCACCGTGGGCCTCGACCCGGTGCTGCGCCGCGACCTCTGGGCGCTGTTCCACAGGCTGGCCGACGCCGGCGCCGCGGTCTTCGTGTCCAGTCACGTCATGGACGAGGCCGACCGCTGCGACCGCCTCCTGCTGATGCGCGAGGGCCGGATCATCGCCGACGACACCCCCGCTCGGATCCGCGAGCAGACCGGCACCGCCGACATCGAGAGCGCCTTCCTGGCCCTGGTCGACGCGGCCGCCGAGGGTGGCGCCGCATGAGCGCCCCGGATCCTGCTCGCCGTCTCCACCCGGGTGCTCACCCAGCTCCGCCGCGACCGTCGTACGGCGGCGATGCTGCTCGTGCTGCCGTGTGTCCTGATCACCCTGCTGTGGTGGATGTTCAGGGACCTGCCCGGCGACCTCTTCGACCGGTTCGGCCCCGGGCTGCTGGCGATCTTCCCGTTCATCGTGATGTTCCTGGTCACCAGCGTCACCACGCTGCGCGAGCGCAGCTCCGGCACCCTCGAGCGGCTGCTGGCGATGCCGATGGGCAAGCTCGACTTCCTCGGCGGCTACGCCCTCGCGTTCGGCGTCGTCGCGACCGTGCAGGCCGCGCTGGCGGTGACCCTGAGCGTCGGCCTCCTGGGTCTCGACGTGGCCGGGCCGGTGTGGCTGCTCGGTCTCGTCGCGGTCGCCGACGCGGTGCTCGGCACGGCGCTCGGCCTGTTCGTCAGCGCCTTCGCGCAGACGGAGTTCCAGGCCGTGCAGTTCATGCCGCTCTTCGTGATCCCGCAGATCCTGCTCTGCGGCCTCTTCGTCCCGCGCGACGACCTGCCGACGGTGCTGCACGCGATCAGCAGCCTGCTCCCGCTCTCCTACGCCACCGACGCCATGGAGGCGCTGGTCGGCCAGCAGCGCGACCGCGGAGGTCTGGCGCGACATCGGCATCGTCGTCGCGTTCGCCGTGGCCGCGCTCGCGTTCGGCGCGGCGACCCTGCGCCGGCGTACGCCGTAGCACGCCTCGTCGGCGCCGGCGGCCTCAGGAAGTAGCCTGGTCCGCATGTCGCTGCTCCGCCAACCGCTGCTCCTGCTCGCCCGGAGCGAGCAGGTGAAGACGCTGGTCACGAGGATGCCGGTGTCGGCGGGGATCGTGCGCAGCTACGTGCCCGGCGAGGCCACCGCGAACGCCGTGGACGCGACGGCTCGACTCGTCGGCGACGACCTCCGGGTCAGCCTCGACTACCTCGGCGAGGACACCCTCGACGCCGACCAGGCAGAGGCGACCGTGCAGGCCTACCTCGACGTCCTCACGGCGCTGTCGTCGCGCGGCCTGACCCGCCACGCCGAGGTCTCGGTCAAGCTGTCCGCGATCGGCCAGGCGCTGGCCCACCAGGGCCACAAGATCGCCCTGGAGAACGCCCGCACCATCTGCCGCGCGGCCCGCAACGCCGGCACCACGGTCACCCTCGACATGGAGGACCACACCACCACCGACGCGACGCTCGCGACGCTGCGCGAGCTGCGCAAGGACTTCCCCGAGACCGGGGCGGTCGTGCAGGCCTACCTCCACCGCACCGAGGCCGACTGCCGGGCCCTCGCCTACGAGGGCTCGCGCGTCCGGCTCTGCAAGGGCGCGTACGACGAGCCCGAGTCGGTCGCCTTCCAGAGCCGGCTCGACGTCGACAAGTCCTACGTCCGCTGCCTCAAGGTGCTGATGGCCGGGCAGGGGTACCCGATGGTCGCCACCCACGACCCGCGCCTCATCAGCATCGCCTCGTCGCTGGCCAGCCGCTACGGCCGCGCGGCCGGGAGCTACGAGTTCCAGATGCTCTACGGCATCCGTCCCGATGAGCAGCACCGCCTGGCCGAGGCCGGCGAGACGGTCCGGGTCTACATCCCCTACGGCACCGAGTGGTACGGCTACCTCATGAGACGTCTGGCCGAGCGCCCGCGGAACCTGACATTCTTCGTCCGGTCCCTGATCTCCAAGAAGTAGGCGCATCCATGTCCTCGCCGTCGCACGTCACAGGCATCCTCGGGGCCGGGGTCATGGGCGAGACCCTGCTGTCCGGGCTGATCCGCGCCGGCCGCCCGGTCGCCCAGCTGCTGGTGGGGGAGAAGCGCCCCGAGCGCGCACGAGAGCTCGAGGAGAAGTACGCCGTCTCCGTCGTCTCCAACCTCGAGGCCACCAAGCGCGCCGACACCCTCGCGCTGGTCGTCAAGCCGCAGGACATGGCCGGCCTCCTGGAGGAGATCGGCGAGGAGGTACGACCCGGCCAGCTCGTGGTCTCGCTGGCGGCCGGCATCACCACCGGGTTCCTCGAGTCGCGACTGCCGGCCGGCACGCCCGTCGTCCGCGTCATGCCGAACACCCCGGCGCTGGTCGACGAGGGGATGGCCGCGATCGCGGCCGGCTCCCACTGCGACGAGGAGCACCTCGCGATCGCCGAGGAGCTTCTCGGCTCGACCGGCCGGGTCCTGCGGGTGCCCGAGAAGCAGATGGACGCCGTGACGGCCATCTCCGGCTCCGGACCGGCGTACCTCTTCTTCGTGGTCGAGGCGATGATCGAGGCCGGCGTCCACCTGGGCCTGCCGCGCGCCACGTCGACCGAGCTCGTCGTCCAGACCGTCGTCGGCTCCGCCAAGATGCTGCGCGAGACCGGCGCCCACCCGGTCGTCCTCCGCGAGCAGGTCACGTCGCCGGGTGGCACCACCGCGGCTGCCCTGCGCGAGCTCGAGATCCACAAGGTGCGCGCCGCGTTCCTGGCGGCGATGGAGGCGGCGCGCAACCGGTCGTCGGAGCTGGCCGAGGGTTCCTGACCGCGGAACCGACAGCCGATCGAGGCCCTGACCTCATGGTGCCCGCGGGACTCCCGGCAGGAAGCGGACGCAGAGCATCACCCACGCGTACTGACCCACGAGCCCGAGGGTGACCCCGAGCCAGGCGCGTTCCCGCCAACGGGTGGCGAGCGGGGTCGAGGCGACGCCGACCCCCACCGCGACCAGTGGGAAGAGCGGCAGCAGCAACCGGAACTCGTCGGCGTGCATGTTCCCGACGGCCAGGTCGAAGACGAGGTACGCCACGCACCACGTGGTCAGCAAGGGGTCGATGCGTGGCGAGCGGACGGCGGCGACGGTGAGCACCGCGGCGACGCCGATCGCCGCGAGGACGGCGACTCGCAGCCAGAGGACGAGCCCGTTCGACACGATCGGGTGGAGGTCGCCGAACCCGGCGAAGGGTGCCAACCCCTGGTGGTGCCAGGCCGCTTCGGTGGTGGTGTAGGCGTCGGGCACGCCGGTGAACCACCAGGCGATCAACGGCCACACGGCCGCTCCGACGACCGTGGCGAGGAGGCCTACGACCATCCGACGTCCTTCGGCCGGCAGCACGGGGTCGTGGACGCGGCGGCGCCACCGCAGCCACACCGCCACCGCGAACACCACGGCCAGGGGCGGCAGCATCGGGCGGGTCAGCCCGAGGAGCAGGGCGGTCACGCCGGCGCGGGCCCAGTGCTCACCCTGCAGCCAGAGCAGCGTGAGGGACAGCAGCGCGAGCGCCAACGCCTCGGAGTAGGCCAGCTGGAGGCTCGGTGCCATCGGGAGCGCCGCCCACACCGCGACGACGGCGAGCGTGGCGGTGTGCGGGATCCGCGTGTGCAGCAGCCGGGCCATGGCGATCGCGGCGACGAGACCACAGACCAGGTCGACCAGGCTCGCGGCGGTCGCGAAGCCCGTGTCGGTCATCTGCATCACGGCGCGCGCCAGGAACGGGAACCCGGGGTAGAACGCCCACTGGTTCATCGCGACGGCACCGGTCAGCTGGTGCGGCAGGTGGTGGGGGTAGCCCGAGGTCGCCACGGACTGGAACCACTGTCCGTCCCAGTGCGTGAGCATCCCGAGGTACGGCGCGCGGCTCAGCCCCCTGACAGCGGGCTGGTCGCGCTGCGCGAGCAGGATGACCAGGGCACTGACCAGACGCAGCCCGACGTAGACCAGGGCAGCGTCGACGGCGGTCGAGTGCCGGCGTTGCTGGTGACGGACGGCGAGGGCGGGAGTCGCCACACGCCGAGTCTGCCTCGGCGTACCTCACCACAACCTGACTGCCGTGGAGCCTCCTCAGAGCCCCATCGCGGCGGAGGCGTCGGCGAGGACGGAGGCGGTGACGTCTCGACAGCGAGCGGACCCTTCGGCGTACACCGAGGCGACGTACGACGGGTCCGCGGCCAGCTCGGCGTAGGACTTCTGGAGCGGCTCGAGGACGGCCACCACGGCGTCGGTGACCGCCGCCTTGAGCGCGCCGTACGTCGCGATGCCGCACGCCGAGCCGCCGCAGGCGTCGAGGATGTCGAGCAGGTTGGTGACACCGGGCTTGGCCGGGTCGGCGCGTACGGCGTCCGGGCCGGTGTCGGAGTCGGTCACCGCCCGCGCCACCTTCCGGCGTACGACGTCGGGCGGGTCGAGCAGCCGGATCACGCCCGCGCCCGTCAGGTCCGACTTCGACATCTTCGACGACGGCGTCTGAAGGTCCATCACCCGCGCGCCGACCCGCGGCAGCGTCACCTCGGGCACGGTGAACACGCGGCCGTAGGTGGTGTTGAAGCGGATCGCCAGGTCGCGCGTGAGCTCGACGTGCTGCCGCTGGTCCTGGCCCACCGGTACCGACGACGGCCGGTAGAGCAGGATGTCGGCGGCCATCAACACCGGGTAGGTGTAGAGCGAGGCCCGCGTCGACGCGACGCCCCGGCCCTTCTCCTTGAACTGGATCATCCGGTTCAGCTCGCCGGTGTACGCCGTGCACTCCAGCAGGTAGGCCAGCTCGCGGTGCGCCGGCACCTGGCTCTGCCGGAAGAGAGTGGCACGCGCCGGGTCCAGCCCGGCCGCGAGGAACAGGGTCGAGACCTCGGCGACCGCCTCGCGGAGGACGACGGGCTCGTGCGGCGTCGTCATCGCATGCAGGTCGCTGACGCCGTAGAAGCAGTCGCCGGTCTGCTGTGCTGCGGCCATGCCGCGCAGGGCGCCGAGCAGGTTGCCGAGCGTGAGGTGCCCGGTCGGCGTGATCAGGGAGAGGGTGCGGTCCATGAGTAGGCTCCTGGGGTGATGGCCCCGGGCGTGGTCTCGACTCCGCTCGACCGGCGAGCATGCGAAACGGCCGCCCGTGGGCGGCCGTGGATGAGGTGTGCTCGATCGGGGTCCGCCGTCAGGCGGGCCACCACGCGGTCGGACGAGTCGTGTGCACGGTCCCACTCTACGGGAGGTTTCGTTGCGGCGGCCAGCGGTCGGCGCTACGGCGTCGAGACCGACGAGGAGGCCGCGGCTCGGCAGCGGACGGACAGCCGGACGTAGGGATGGATCCTCGACGGGTAGCGTGACGGGCATGCCAGCGTGCCCGGGTCCCGCGACGGTGGTCTTCGACCAGACCCTCACGGAGTACGACTTCGGGCCGAGTCATCCGATGTCGCCGGTGCGGGTCGACCTCACCATGCGCCTCGCACGTGAGCTCGGCGTGCTCGAGCGGCTCCGGACGGTGCCGGCGCCGATGGCCGACGAAGACCTGATCGCGACCGTGCACGACCCGGCCCTGATCGAGGCGGTGATCCTCGCGGGCAAGGACCCCGTCGGGTTCCAGCCGGCGCACGGACTCGGCAGCGACGACAACCCCGTCTTCCACGACATGCACCGCGCCGCCTCCCACGTGGTCGGCGCCACCGTCGAGGCGTTCCGCCAGGTGTGGAGCGGCGAGAGCCTCCACAGCGCCAACATCACCGGCGGACTCCACCACGCGATGCCCGACCGCGCCAGCGGCTTCTGCATCTACAACGATCTCGCGGTCGGCATCCGCTGGCTGCTCGACAACGGCGCCACGAAGGTCGCCTACGTCGACGTCGACGTCCACCACGGCGACGGCGTCGAGAAGATCTTCTACGACGACCCGCGCGTGCTGACCATCTCCCTGCACGAGACCGGCCAGACGCTCTTCCCCGGCACCGGCTTCGCCCACGACGTCGGCGGCCCAGACGCCCGGGGCAGCGCGGTCAACGTCGCCCTCCCGCCCGGGACGTCGGACGCCGGCTGGCTGCGTGCGTTCCACGCGGTCGTGCCGCCGCTGCTCCGCGAGTTCGCGCCGGATGTCCTGGTCACCCAGCACGGCTGCGACAGCCATCGCGACGACCCGCTCGCCGACCTGATGCTGAGCGTCGACGGCCAGCGCGCGTCGTACCTCGCGTTGCACGACCTGGCCCACGAGGTCTGCGGCGGCAGGTGGGTCGTCACCGGGGGTGGCGGCTACGCCCTGGTGGAGGTGGTCCCGCGGGCGTGGAGCCACCTGCTGTCGGTGGTCGCCGGTCACCCGCTCGACGTCTCGACCCCGACGCCCGACGGGTGGCGTGAGTACGTGCGCGAGCGTCTCGGCCGGACCGCGCCGCACCTCCTCACCGACGGCCGCGACCCCGCCTACCGCGACTGGTCGGAGGGCTACGACCCCGCGACCTGGCTGGACCGCACCATCAACGCGACCCGGGAGGAGATCTTCCCGTTCCACGGCCTCGACCCACTCCCCTGACCCGAGTCTTTGCGCGGGCGAGAAGGTAAAATTGGGTGGTTTTCAACTCGACACGCACGGTTCCCTTGAGTTTCTGTAGGGATTTCCTTCCCCACGAGTCACATCAGGCCCTATTCTCACCACCGAAGCGCGGGACGTGGGTCACCGGAGGGGAAGCCGGTGCGTGCCTGCCAAGAGAGACGGTGCCTGCGATGCCTACCCACCCGCCCGGAGACATCTCCGACGTCAGGTTCCTGACGGTGGCCGAAGTGGCCGCGATGATGCGTGTGTCCAAGATGACGGTCTACCGCCTGGTCCACGGGGGTGAGCTGCCCGCCGTACGTGTCGGTCGGTCCTTCCGGGTGACCGAGGAGGACGTCAACGAGTACCTCCGCAAGAGCTTCTACAGCGCGGGCTGATTTCCAGACGCGCCGATCCTCGATCCTCGCCTCCGTCGACGACCTCGCAGGCGCGGTGGTCGCGGCTCGGATCGCGCGAGAGCGTGCTTTTCGTGCTCGACCGCCCGACGGCTAGGCTGTCGTGGTCGTCCCGGCGTACCCCGGGGCTCCACAGGCTTAGTCGGAAGAGGTATTCGTGGGTTCTGTCATCAAGAAGCGGCGCAAGCGGATGGCGAAGAAGAAGCACCGCAAGCTGTTGAAGAAGACGCGCGTCCAGCGTCGCAAGCTCGGCAAGTAACCCCTCTCGAGGCGATCGACAAGGGGCCGACGTGGGGAAGGTCGTCCTGGTCACCGGGGTCTCCCGAGACCTCGGCCGCAGGTTCGCGCGCCGTCTGGCCGCCCAGCCCTGCATCGACCGCGTGGTCGGGGTCGACGCCGTGCCGCCGCGTGACGACATCGGCGACGTCTCGTTCGTCCGCGCCGACATCCGCAACCCCGTCATCGCCAAGGTCATTGCCAAGGAGGACGTCGACACCGTCGTCCACATGAGCGTGATCGCGACGCCCGGCAGTGCCGGCGGCCGCGGGACGATGAAGGAGCTCAACGTCATCGGCACGATGCAGCTCCTCGCGGCGTGCCAGAAGGCCCCGGGGCTCAAGCACCTGGTCGTGAAGTCGACCTCGACGGTGTACGGCGCCAGCAGCCGCGACCCCGCGATGTTCACCGAGGACATGGAGCCGCGCCGCGCGCCGAGCTCCGGCTACGCCAAGGACGTCGCCGAGATCGAGGGCTACGTCCGCAGCTTCGCCCGCCGCCGGCCCGACGTCCTGGTCACCACGCTGCGGCTCGCCAACGTGCTCGGCCCCCACGTCACCAGCCCGATCACGTCGTACTTCCGGCTCCCCGTGGTGCCGACCGTGCTCGGCTTCGACCCGCGGCTGCAGTTCGTGCACGAGACCGACCTGCTCCGCGTGCTGGGCCATGCGGTCGACGCCGAGGTGCCCGGCACCTTCAACGTCGCGGGTGACGGCGTGATGCTGCTGTCCCAGGCCGTACGCCGGCTCCGCAAGCCGACCGTCGCCCTGCCCCGACCGGCGGTCGGCAGCCTGGCCTCGGTGCTGAAGTCGGCGCGGATGGCCGACTTCTCGCCCGAGCAGCTCGACCTGCTGACCTTCGGGCGCGGGATCGACACCACCCGGATGCGCGCCGAGCTCGGCTTCGAGCCCGAGCGCACCACCGCCGAGGCGTTCGCCGACTTCGCCACCTCGATCGGTCACCCGCCGCGTGCTTCCGAGCGGGTCGCCGACGGCCTCCCCGAGGCCCCACCCGAGCCCGTCCCCACCCCGGGAGCCGGTCGTGGGTGACGCAGAGATCATCCCGATCGGCACCGGCGGCCGTCCCGGCCGCGGGTCCGGGAGCGAGCGCCCCTCGAACGCGCTCTCGCGGTCTCGCCGGCGGCGCCGCCCGCCCGGCCAGGAAGGCTGCAGCCCCGCAAGCCGGCCCTCGTGGACGACGCGCCCCCGGACGACGTACCCGAGACGCCCGATCGAGCAGCGGCCGCCTACGACGACCCACGACCGCGGCCCGCTCGCTGGGCTGTCGCCCGGTGACTGGCTGCGCTGCCCTCCAGACCGGAGCCCGGCAGGTCTTCGGAGAGGACTGGGAGGTCCAGCTCGCGCAGTTCCTGGCGTTCCTGCGGCGCCGGCTGAGGGGTGACTACGAGGTCGACGAGTACGGGTTCGACCCCGAGGTCGCCGAGCGCCTGCTGCTGGCCAGTCTCCGGCCGCTCGCCCAGAAGTGGTTCCGGATCGAGACCCGCGGCGTCGAGAACCTCCCGACCGAGGGCGGCGCGCTGGTGGTCTCCAACCACTCCGGCACGCTGCCGGTCGACGGCCTGATGACGATGCTGACCATCCACGACCAGACCGGTCGCTTCCTGCGCCCGCTCGGGGCCGACCTCGTCTTCCGGATGCCGGTGGTGAGCAGCCTGGCCCGCAAGGGTGGCGCGACCCTGGCCTGCAACGAGGACGCCGAGCGGATGCTGGCCGGCGGTGAGCTGGTGGGGGTCTGGCCCGAGGGGTTCAAGGGGATCGGCAAGCCGTTCCACGACCGCTACAAGCTCCAGCGCTTCGGCCGCGGCGGGTTCGTCGCGGCGGCCCTGCGCACCGGCGTACCGATCGTGCCGCTGTCGGTGGTCGGCGCCGAGGAGATCTTCCCCCTGATCGGCAACGTGCCCGCGCTCGCCCGGCTGCTCGGCATCCCCTACGTCCCGATCACCCCGCTGTTCCCCTGGCTGGGTCCGCTGGGCCTGATCCCGCTGCCGTCGAAGTGGCTGATGGAGTTCGGCGAGCCGATCCGCACCGACGAGTTCGAACCGTCCGCCGCCGACGACCCGATGCTCGTCTTCAACGTCACCGACCAGGTGCGCGAGACCATCCAGCAGTCGCTCTACGCGCTGCTCGGCCAGCGCGAGTCCGTCTGGCGCTGAGGCCCCGCCAGGGGCCGGCGCTCAGGGGAGCGTCGGGAGGCCGGTCGGCAGAGCGCTGCCGACGCTGTCGAGGGTGCCGCCGACCGTGTCGACCAGGGTGTTGCCGACGTCGCCCACGGCGTCGAGCAGGTTGCCCGCGGTGTCGGTGACCGTCGAGCCGAGGTCGGTCTGCTGGTTGCCGGTCAGCCCGTCGGTGAGGTGCTGCACCGTGTGCTGTACGTCGTGCGCGGTGGGCGTCAGGAGGTCGGGATTCGACTGGGACGGGTCGGTCACGCTGGCCGGCGGGAGGTTGCCGCCGACGTGGGGCAGCTTGACGCCGCCGGGGGAGGAGCCGGGGTGGTGGTGGGAGCCGGGACCCGGCGAGGGCGTGGCCACCAGCCAGGAGTCCGGCGCGGCGGCCTGGGCGGCCTGGGTGAGCACGCTGCGGCACCTCGGTCACCGACGGACCGGGGCAGCCGGGACACGCGTGCGCCGAGACCTGCTGCACCTGGTCGAGCGCCTGCGCCGCCTGGAGGAGCTGGTCGAGGGCGCCGGTCGGCACCGACGCCCTGCAGGAGCCGGAGCCGGGCCATGCTGGTCGCGGTGAAGGTGCGGACGGTCGTCATCGACGACGAGTCCCCGGTCGCCTGGTAGTCCGTCACCAGCAGGTCGGAGCCGCTGACGGCCTCCTGGGTGAAGGCGTCGAGGGTCCGGCCGACCTGGTCGGCGCTCCCGCCGGAGCGGCTGAGCTCGGCCACCTCGTCGAGCCGGGTCGAGGCGTTGTCGAGCAGCACGCGACCGCGTGCAGCGCGGTCGAAGGTGAGCTGGGCGTGGACGTTCTCGAGGCCGCGCTTGATCGGGTAGAGGCCGTCACCCGGCAGAGCGGTCTGGGCCGCGACCGCCATCGTCGCCGATCCTGCCGACCAGCACGACACCACTGAGCGCGGCCGCGAGGCGGCGGTTGCGCCGCGCGTGCGGGGCGCGGCCGGTCGCAGGCGGAGCCGCTCGTCAGTCGCGGCCTGCTCCGCCGCCGCGGCCGTCAGCACCGTCGCCGCCTCCTCGAGCAGCCGCTCGCGCAGAGAGGCCGACGAAGGCGGGGTCGGGCACCGGTGCGGGGACGGCCCGGAGCGCGCCCACGACGTCGAGCAGGTCGCCGTACGACGAAGCGCGCACGGCGCTCGTCGAGGTGCCCTCGACCAGGTCGTGGAACTGCTGGGATCGCCGCCCCGTGCTCACGATGCCCGTCCTCTGTGATCGTGCCGTGCGTCGCGGCGAGTGCCGGACCACCTGCACAACGAGGCGGCCGGGACCGGGGTTACGCGGCCGCTCACTCATCGCGCCACCCCGCGGGCATCAGCTTCGCCAGGTTGCGTACGCCGCGCAGCTGGAGCTGCTTCACGGCGCCCTCGCTGCGGCCGAGCACCTCGGCGGTCTCGGCGATGCTCAGCCCCTGGAGGAAGCGCATGATCAGGCAGTCGCGCTGCTCGTCCGACAGCCGGCGCAGTCCGTCGAGCAGCACCTCGTTGGTCAGCCCCGCCAGGACCTCGTTCTCCGGGCCCTCGGTGGCGTCGTCGTGAGCGCCCATGTCCTCGGTGGTGACCTCGAGCCGGGTGCGACCGGCCTTGAAATGGTCGGTGCAGAGGTTGCGGGCGATCGTCATCAGCCAGGCGCCGAAGTCCTTGCCCTGCCACCGGAACCCGGCCATGTCGCGCAGGGCGCGGAGGAAGGTCTCGGAGGTGAGGTCCTCGGCCAGGGTCGTCGAGCGGGTGCGGTAGAAGACGAACCGGTACACCGAGCCCTGGTAGTGGTCGTAGAGCTGGCCGAACGCCTCGGCGTCGCCGCTGCGGGCCAGCTCGACCAGCGCGATCAGCCGGCCGCGCTCGGACTCGCTCTCCTCCGACGACGCGGCCCGGTCGGAGTCGTCGTACTTGCCGCTCGCGCCCGGCGAGGGCCGCCGACGGTGGCCTCGCTCAGGAGCATCCAGGCAGGGACGCCCGCCGGCTGCGGCCGCGGCCGAGCGTCGGCCAGCACGGCGGCGCGCAGGTCGTCCCAGCCGCGCGCCGCGTCGTGGTCAGCCCACGTCATCGCGAATCCCTCCCGAGCACCCGGTGATGGCGCCCCGCCATCGTAAGCGGGGCCCACCTGCCGACGGAATGGCCCAGGACACACGGGGCGCTGCGGCCGCGTCACCGGCGGCGACGTACGGCCACGCCGGCGGCGACCGCTCCCGTCGCCGCGCCGGCCACGGCGCCGGCGAAGACGCCGGCCCGGGCGGCCTTGCGGCCGGTGCGGTAGTCGCGGATCCGCCAGCCCTCGTGCTTGGCGTGGGCCCGCAGCCGGGCGTCGGGGTTGACCGCGCACGGATGGCCGACCAGCGACAGCATGGTGAGGTCGTTGAAGGAGTCGGAGTACGCCGAGCAGCGGCTCAGGTCGAGCCCCTCGCGGGCGGCCAGCGCCTTGATCGCCTCCGCCTTCGCCGGCCCGTGCAGCATGTCGCCGACCAGGCGGCCGGTGTAGACGCCGTCCTCGTGCTCGGCCACGGTGCCCAGGGCGCCGGTGAGCCCGAGCCGGCGGGCGATGATCCGCGCGATCTCGATCGGGGCCGCCGTCACCAGCCAGACCCGCTCGCCCTCGTCGAGGTGCATCTGGGCCAGCGCCCGGGTGCCCGGCCAGATCCGGTGGGCCATCGCCTCGTCGAAGATCTCCTCGCCGAGCGACTCGAGCTCGGTGACGGTGTGGCCGGCGATGAACGAGAGGGCGGAGGCGCGGGTCTGGGCGACGTGATCGGGGTCCTCGACGCCCGACGATGCGGAAGTAGGCCTGCTTCCAGGCCGCCGCCGAGGATCTCGCGGGTGGTGAAGAACTTGCGCCGGTGCAGCCCGCGCGCGAGGTGGAAGATGCTCGCGCCCTGCATCATCGTGTTGTCGACGTCGAAGAACGCCGCCACCGAAGGGTCGGCGGGGGTCGTGAGGGCCGTCTCCACCTCGGCCACGGCCGCGGCCGCCTCGCCGGCCAGAGCCGAACGCTGCTGGAGGTTCAGCACCCTGCGGCTCTTCTCGGGAGTCACGACGCCAACTCTAGGGGCTGAGCGCTCGGTGGAGGCTCGCTTCGGCTGGGGTGGAGGCTCGCGAGCGAGCTCGCTTCACCGCTCGCTGCGGCCGCTCCGCCCCGGCTCCGCCGGATCGGAACGGTCCTCGCTCGGGCTGTGGGATCATCGCCCCCATGCCCACGACCCACGACGTCTCCTCGCTCGTGGCCGAGGCGGCGGCCGACCGGCCCGACGCGCTGGCGGTCGTCGAGGCCGCCGGACGCAGCGTCACCTGGGCCGCGCTCGAGGACGAGGTCTCACGGATCGCGACGGGTCTGGGCGCGGCCGGGCTGGTGGCGGGGCAGCGCGTGCTGCTCGCGCATGGGCAACCGGATCGAGTTCGTGACGGCGTACCTCGGGGTGCTGCGCGCCCAGGTGGTCGCCGTACCGGTGAACCCGCGGGCCACCTCCGGTGAGCTCGCGCGGATGATGGCCGACTCCGGCTGCCGCCTCGTGCTCGCCGACCCCGAGACGATCGACGACCGTCCGCGCGGCCGCCGACCTCGTGCGCGCCGCCCGCGCCGGGCGAGACCGACGAGCTGGACGCCGACCTGGTCGATCGCTCCCACGAGCCGCGCGTCTACGTCGTGGGTGCCGATGCCGACCGGCAGCGAGCAGGCCTTCGACGCGCTCCGCGCCGCCGCGGCGGTCCCGGTGCCGCCGCTGCCCGACCCCGAGAAGCTGGCCTGCCTGCTCTACACCAGCGGGACGTCGGGCCGGCCGCGCGCTGCGATGCTCACCCACCGGGCGCTGATCGCCAACATCGACCAGGCCGCGCAGGTCGAGCCGCCGATGATCCACGGCGACGACGTGGTGCTCGGCGTACTCCCGCTCTTCCACGTGTACGGGCTCAACGCCGTGCTCGGCAGCGTGCTGCGGCAGCGCGCCAAGCTGGTGCTCGTCGAGCGCTTCGACCCACAGGCGACGCTCGACCTGATCGACGACGAGGCGATCAGCGTGCTGCCGGTGGCGCCGCCGGTCTTCGCCTACTGGCTCCCGCAGGAGCACCTCCGCGAACGGCTCGGCCCGGTGCGGCTGATGCTCTCGGGCTCGGCCCCGCTGTCGGCGGACCTCATCGAGCAGTTCACCGACGCGACCTCGGTCCCCGTCCACCAGGGCTACGGCCTGACCGAGGCCTCGCCGATCGTCACCAGCACGCTGTGCAGCCAGAAGCTGCAGCTGGGCTCGGTCGGTGCCGCGCTGCCGGGTATCGAGATCAAGCTGCTCGACGAGTTCGGGCACGAGCCGGAGGGCGACGACCCCGGCGAGATCTGGATCCGCGGCGCCAACATGTTCAGCGGCTACTGGCCCGACGGCGCCGGTGGCCCCGACGAGGACGGTTGGTGGGGCACCGGCGACGTCGGCTTCCTCGACGCCTCGGGCGACCTGTTCCTCGTCGACCGGCTCAAGGAGCTCGTCATCGTCTCGGGCTTCAACGTCTACCCGATCGAGGTCGAGGACGTGATCCGCGAGGTGCCCTCCGTCGCTCGACGCGGCGGTGATCGGGGTCGAGGACCCCGTCACCGGGGAGGCGGTCGTCGCCTACGTCAACGCCTCCGGCGGACGAGAGTGCCGAGGCCGTGGTGGCCGCCGTACGCGAGCACTGCGCGGTGCGCCTCGCCCGCTTCAAGCAGCCGTCCCGGATCGAGGTGGTCGACGCACTGCCGCTGACGGTGACCGGGAAGGTGCAGAAGGGCCGGCTGCGCGGGATGGAGCGCCGCCGCGTGCCCTGGGGCTGCTGGAATGAGCGACGCCCGCGTCACCCTCTACAGCCGGCCGGGCTGCCATCTCTGCGACGACGCCCGGGTCGTCGTCGAGCAGGTCTGCGCCGAGCTCGGTGAGTCGTACGTCGAGGTCTCGATCGAGGACGACCCCGAGCTCCAGCGGCGCTTCGGCGAGGAGATCCCGGTGACCTTCGTCGACGGCCGCCAGCACGACTTCTGGCGGGTCGACCCCATCCGGTTGCACGCGGCCCTCACCTGACGCTCTCGGTCCGCAGACGAAGGAGGATCGTCGGCACCTGACGCCGGAGACCCTCCACTCCTGGCGGTCCGCCGCGGTGCTCACTCACTCACAGAGGTGGGGCGCTCGTGCGCGCCCTCCGCGAACTGTCGGCGGCGGTCCGTAGGGTCGGCAGCGTGAAGCGACGATGAGCAAGATGGACAACCTCCGGGCCATGCGCGAGGCGCGGTACGAAGAGTCGCAGGCGCGCGCCAGGGCGAGCGCCGGTTCGGCTGCGCCCAAGCGCGAGGCGCCCCCGACTCCTGCGCCCCGGTTGGCCGTGGTGCCAGACGCGCCTGTCGAGCTCCCGGAAGCCGAGGCGCTCTGCGGCCATCGCAACATGAGCGGCCGCACCTGCACCCGCGAGGCCGGGCACAGCGCCAAGAGCCACCGGTACGCCTGACGAGGGCGGCGACGCCGGCGATCACAGGCCGTCACCGCGGGGCGGAGGCCCCGCATCCTGGGGACCGTCTCCGTCATTTTGTTCTCGCGTTCACAAACTCTTACAGTGAACGACGCCGCTCGGGCCGGGCCTGTCCCACGACGGGTCGACCCCGTGCTCCGCGGCTGGAAAGACAGAACCTTGAGCGCACGGACGTCCCACGACACCGCCCGGGAGATTCCCGAGGCGACCGTGGCGCGACTGCCCGTCTACCTGAGGGCACTCACCACGCTGTCAGAAGCCGGCACGGCGACGTGCTCGAGCGAGGACCTGGCCGCGGCAGCCGGCGTCAACAGCGCCAAGCTCCGCAAGGACCTCTCCTACCTCGGCAGCTACGGCACCCGCGGGGTCGGGTACGACGTGGACTACCTGCGCTACCAGATCGCCCGCGAGATCGGGGTGACGCAGGACTGGCCCGTGGTCATCGTGGGCATCGGAAACCTGGGGCACGCCCTCGCGAACTACTCCGGCTTCCGCAGTCGCGGCTTCCGCGTCGTGGCCCTCCTCGACGCCGACCCGGAGCGCCACCAGGAGGTCGTGGCCGGCGTCGACGTACGTCCGTTCAGCGACCTTGCCCAGATCGTGCGCGAACAGGGCGTGGCCATCGGCGTCATCGCCACGCCGGCAGCCGCCGCGCAGGACGTCGTCGACAAGATGGTCGAGGTCGGCATCACCAGCATCCTCAACTTCGCCCCGACCGTGCTCAACGTCGGCCCGGGCGTCGACGTCCGCAAGGTCGACCTGTCCATCGAGCTCCAGATCCTGGCCTACCACGAGCAGCGCAAGGCTCAGGAGGCGACGGCATGACGGTCCTCGTGGTCGGGATCTCCCACCGCTCCGCACCCATCCCGCTGCTGGAGAAGCTCGCGGTCGACACCGACGGTGCCACCAAGCTGATCGAGGACGTGCTGGCGAACCCCCACGTCTCCGAGGCGGCCGTGGTGGCCACCTGCAACCGGATGGAGATCTACGCCGCGGTCGACCGCTTCCACGGCAGCGTCGAGGGCCTCTCGCAGCGGCTCCTCTCACCGGCCCAGGACAACGTCGAGGCGCTCCTGCCCCACCTCTACATCCACTACGACGACGGCGCCGTGTCCCACCTCTTCCAGGTCGCGGCCGGCCTCGACTCGATGGCTGTCGGCGAGGCCCAGATCCTCGGCCAGACCCGTGACGCGCTCGGCCTCGGCCAGGAGCTCGGCTCGGTCGGCCCGACCCTCAACACCCTCTTCCAGCAGGCGCTCCGCGTCGGCAAGCGTGCCCACGCCGAGACCGGCATCGACCGCGCCGCTCCCACCCTCGTCTCCGCGGCGCTCGACCGCGCCATCGACCGCCTGACCGGCCGCCGCGTGCGTGGTCGTCGGCGCCGGTGGCATGGCCGGCCTCGCCGTCGCGACCGTCGTACGCCGTGGGGCCGGCGAGGTGGTCGTCGTCAACCGCACTCCGGAGCGGGCCGAGCGCCTCGCCGGCGAGTACGCCGCTCGCTGGGCCCCGATGGGCGCTCTCGAGGCCGAGATCGCCGGCGCCGACGTCGTCGTGGCCTGCGCCGGTGCGTCCGGCGTCCTGATCAGTCGCGAGGCCGTGGCGGCCGCACCCGGCCCGCTGGCCATGATCGACCTCGCCCTCCCGCACGACATCGACCCGTCCGTCGTCGACCTCCCCGGCGTGACCCTGGTGACCCTGGCCGACCTCGCCGGTGACCTCCTGGAGTCCGAGGCCGGGGCCGAGGTCGAGGCCGTGCGCACCATCGTCACCGACGAGGTCGAGGCGTTCCTCTCGGCCCGCCGTCAGGCCGGCCTCACCCCGACCGTGGTCGCCCTGCGCACCATGGCCACCGGCGTCGTCGACTCGGAGATGGCGCGGCTCGACCGCCGCCTGCCCGACCTCGACGCCGGCACGCGCGCCGAGCTGCTGCAGACCCTGCGCCGGGTCACCGACAAGCTCGTCCACCAGCCGACGATCCGGGCCAAGGAGCTCGGCGACCGCAACGCTTCGTCGTACGCCGCCGCGCTCGCCGAGCTCTTCGCCCTCGACCCCGAGGCGGTCGACGCGATGACCCGCCCGGTCAAACCCACGCCCGGCGACGGCACCGGGCTGCGGGGTGATGACGCATGAACGGCACCCCGATCCGGCTCGGCACCCGCACGTCGCTCCTCGCCATGACCCAGTCCCGCTGGGTGGCCGAGCGGCTGTCCGAGGCCCTCGGCCGCGAGGTCGAGCTGGTCGAGGTGACCACGACCGGCGACCGCAACGACGCCCCGCTCGCGCAGCTCGGCGGCACCGGCGTCTTCGTCTCCGCGCTCCGCGAGGCCCTGCTCGAGGGACGCATCGACGTCGCCGTCCACTCGCTCAAGGACCTGCCCACCGGCCGCGCCGACGGGCCTGGTGCTGGCCGCCGTACCCCTGCGCGAGGACCCGCGCGACGTCGTCGTGGCCCGCGACGGGCTCACCCTCGGCGAGCTGCCGGCGGGCAGCCGCGTCGGCACCGGCTCCCCGCGTCGCGCCGCCCAGCTCCACGCTCTCGGCCTCGGTTTGGAGATCGTGGACATCCGGGGCAATGTGGACACCCGGATCCGCAAGGTCCGCGACGGCGACTACGACGCCGTCGTGCTCGCCCGCGCAGGACTGGCCCGGATCGGCCGTCTCGAGGAGGCCACCGAGGTGCTCGACCCGCTACAGATGCTCCCCGCCCCGGGGCAGGGAGCGCTCGCCGTCGAGACACGTGACGAGGACCTCGCCTCCGAGGTCGCCGCCCTGGACGACCCGCGCACCCGCGCCGCCGTCACCGCCGAACGCGCGGTGCTGGCCACGCTCGAGGGTGGCTGCGCCGCTCCGGTGGGGGCACTGGCCGAGGTGGTCGAGGGGGAGCAGGACGAAGAACTCTGGGTGAGGGCCGTAGCGCTCTCTCCCAACGGGACGCTGGCGGTCCGGATGTCCGCCACCGGCGACCCAGCCGACGCCGCCGGCGTCGGTGGCCGTCTCGCGAGCGCCATGCTCGCCGAGGGGGCAGCACAGCTGACGGACACACCGCACGAGCAGCCGGTGACCGACTGCGAAAGGCATGAGGCATGACGCGAGCCCAGACCCCCCGCACCTCCTCCTCCCCGTCATCCACAGGGAGGGGGTGGGTGGCCTTCGTCGGGAGCGGCCCGGGTGATCCCGGACTCCTCACCGTGCGCGCCGCCGACCTCGTCCGCAGTGCCGACGTGGTGATCACCGAAGGGCCCGAGCATCCCGCTCTGATCCGCTCCGTCCTCGGCCTGCCGGAGGGCTCCGAGGGTGGCCCCGAGCTGGTCGACGGTGGGTTCGGCGAGGACGGCCAGCCGCTGACCCACGCCGCGCGTGCCAAGGTCGTGGTCCGCCAGGCCAAGCGGGGTGTCCGGGTCGTACGCCTGATGACCGGTGACCCGTTCGTCTACGCCTCGGGTCCGGAGGAGGCCGCGGCCTGTGCCAAGGTCGGCATCGGCTTCGAGATCGTCCCCGGCGTCTCCTCGGTGTCCGCGGTCCCGGCGTACGCCGGCATCCCGCTGACCACCAAGGACCACCGCGAGGTCACCGTCGTCACCGCCGGTGACAAGGTCGACTGGAGCCGCTACGTGGCGAGCCCGACCCTGGTCCTGCTGTCCGCCGTCGGCTCGATCGGCGAGATCGCCCGCGCCCTGATGGACGCCGGTCGCTCGGCCGAGACCCCGGTCGCGATGACCAGCACCGGCACCACGACCGAGCAGCAGACGCTGACCTCGACCCTCGAGCACATCGCGGCCGACGCCCGTGCGGCCCGGATGGCGCCGCCAGCGGTTACCGTGATCGGCGAGGTGGTCGCCATGCGCGAGGCGCTGTCGTGGTTCGAGACCAAGCCGCTCTTCGGCTGGCGGATCCTGGTGCCCCGCACCAAGGAGCAGGCGGGCTCGCTGTCCGCTCGCCTGCGCGAGTTCGGCGGCGTACCCGAGGAGGTGCCGACCATCTCCGTCGAGCCGCCCCGCAACCCGCTGCAGATGGACAAGGCCGTGCGTGGCCTGGTCGAGGGCCGCTACGAGTGGATCGCGTTCACCAGCGTCAACGCGGTCAAGGCCGTCCGCGAGAAGTTCGAGGAGTACGGCCTCGACGCCCGCGCCTTCTCCGGTCTCAAGATCGCCGCGGTCGGTGACAAGACCGCCGCCGCGATCGGCGACTGGGGCCTGCGTGCCGACCTCGTCCCGAGCGGCGAGCAGTCCGCCGCCGGCCTGCTCGAGGACTGGCCCGAGTACGACGAGATGCTCGACCCGATCAACCGCGTGTTCCTGCCGCGAGCCGACATCGCGACCGAGAACCTCGTCGCCGGACTGGTCGACCTCGGCTGGGAGTGCGACGACGTGACGGCCTACCGCACGGTCCGCGCGGCCCCGCCGCCGGCGCCGGTGCGCGACGCGATCAAGGGCGGCAAGTTCGACGCGGTCGTGTTCACGTCGTCCTCGACGGTGCGCAACCTGGTCGGCATCGCCGGCAAGCCGCACCCCTCGACGGTGATCGCGGTGATCGGCCCCGCGACGGCCAAGACCGCCGAGGAGCACGGGCTGCGGGTCGACGTCCTCGCTCCCCGGCCCGACGTCGACGAGCTGGTCGATGCGCTCGCCGACTTCGGCGCCTCTCGCCGGGCCGCGATGCTCGAGGCCGGCCAGCCGGTGACCAAGCCGTCGGAGCGCAAGCCGTCCAGTCGCAAGAAGGTCCGCACGCAGTGAGCGAAGACGTCGGCGCAGCCGGTGCCGCGGCCGGTCACCCGGCCGCGGCGGCTGCGTACGACCAGTGGCCTGCGGCGGATGGTCGCCGAGACCGCGGTGGCAGCCGGCGCAGCTGGTGCTGCCGGTCTTCGTCCGCGAGGGCGCGGTCGAGCCGCGGCCGATCACGTCGATGCCGGGCGTCGTCCAGCACACCCGCGACTCGCTGCTCAAGGCCGCCCACGAGGCGGCCGACCTCGGGCTGGGCGGCCTGATGCTGTTCGGCATCCCCGAGGAGAAGGACGCCGACGGCTCCGGCGCCGTCGACCCGTCGGGCGTGCTGAACCTCGCGATCACCGACGTGGTCGCCGAGGTCGGCGACGCGCTCACCGTGATGAGCGACCTCTGCCTCGACGAGTTCACCGACCACGGCCACTGCGGTGTCCTGACCCCCGACGGCCGGGTCGACAACGACCGCACCCTCGAGGTGTACGCCGAGATGGCGCTCGCCCAGGCCGATGCCGGCGTCGACATGGTCGGCCCGAGCGGGATGATGGACGGCCAGGTCGGCTGCGATCCGCGGGGCGCTCGACGCCGCCGGCCACACCGACGTCTCGATCCTGGCCTACTCCGCCAAGTACGCCTCCTCCTTCTTCGGACCCTTCCGCGAGGCCGTCGACTCCTCGCTGCAGGGCGACCGGCGGACCTACCAGCAGGACCCCGCGAACGCGCGCGAGGGCGTGCGCGAGGCGCTGCTCGACGTCGCCGAAGGCGCCGACCTGGTGATGGTCAAGCCCGCGCTGGGCTACCTCGACGTCGTACGCCGGGTGCGCGAGGCCGTGGACGTCCCCGTCGCGGCGTACAACGTCTCCGGCGAGTACTCCATGGTCGAGGCGGCCGCGGCCCAGGGCTGGATCGAGCGGGAGCGCGCGATCCTCGAGGTGCTCACCTCGATCCGGCGCGCTGGCGCCGACGTGGTGCTGACCTACTGGGCCGCCGAGGCCGCCCGCCTGCTGCGACCCTGACACGCCGAGTCGGCGCAAAGAGGCGCCCGCCAGTCGGCGCAAAGAGGCAGCGAAAGCACGCCGAGTCGGCGCAAAGAGGCAGCGAAAACACGCCGAGTCGGCATATGACGACTCGGCGAACCACAGCCGGACCGGGGAGTCGACGGCGGGTGATTCAGTGGGTCAGGTCGTAGACGCACTGGTCGAACGCGTCGGCCGGGTCGAGGGGGTTGTCGACCAGCCCCTCCGCCAGGCACTGCACGACGGCCTCCGCCTTGGTCAGGATCGTCGGGGTGGCCGTCGGCAGCAGGTCGGCAGGCTGGTGGGCAGCGGGGAGCTTCGTCGGCAGGCCACCGGTCGGTGCACTGGTCGGGCTGCTGGTCGGGCCACCGCCGGGCCGGGCCGGCCGTCGGGCCCGTCGTGGGTCCGGAGGTCGGCTGCGGACGTCGGCGAGTCCGTGGCCTGGTGATGCGCGTGGTGCTTGCGGCCGTGGTGGGCGGGGGTGGTCGAGGGCCACCGCGGTCGCCGGCGGGGTGCCGAAGAGAAGCCGGTCGACGTCGTGCCGTTCGGCACGGAGCTGAAGTCGCCGCTCCAGGTAGGCGTGCGTGATCGCCAGCACCAGGGCGACGTAGCGCTGGCTGTGGTTGTAGCGGAAGACCGCCGAGCGCTGCCCGGCGTCGGTGCCGAGGTCGTCGGAGCCGGAGCAGAGGTAGACCGCGGAGCCGAGCGAGGCGTCGTAGATGTCCTGGGGGTTGCGCTGACCGTCGTTGTCGGCGTCGACCCCGACGATCGCCCAGGTCGACGGGATGAACTGCATCGGCCCGACCGCGCGGTCGTAGCGCGAGTCCCGGTCGTACTGCCCGGCATCGGTGTCGCGGATCATCGAGGTGCCGTGGGTGCCGTCGAGGACCGGGCCGAAGATGCCGGGCTTGGCGAAGCCGCGGTCGGTGAGCACGTTGCCGTCGGTGCGGCCGTGGTCGGACTCGACGCGGCCGATGGCGGCGACGAGCTGCCACGGCATGTGGCAGCTGCGGTCGGCGGCGTCGATCACCGTCGCCGCGCGCTGGTACGCCGCGAGCGCGACCGCCGGGATGCCGCTGGCGGAGGCCGTCGAGACGACCTCGGAGACGTGGCCGCTGACGCCGGGGGTCAGGGTGTGGGGAGCGGTGAGGCTGGCTGGGGCGCGGACCGCCTGCGCGGGCACCTGGGTGCCGTCGGGGAGGGTGTCGGAGCCTGCCGGCGCGGCGTCGGACCCGGCGGTGGCCAGGCTCGCGGTCCAGGCGACGGAGAGCAGGGCCAACGGCAGCAGGGCAGACGCCTTCTGGGCGCGTCCGAACCTCGCGTCCGCCATCGATCCGTCCCTCCTCGTGGAGCCGCAGGAGGGGTACGTCGTCCACGGCCCTCCGGCTTGGGCGGCCGAGGCTCCGAGGAACAGGTTTCCCTCCCTGTCACCCGTTCAAACGAGCGGCAGCGCAGCGGATGTTACGCACCGATTGCGGCCCGGTTGCCCCCCTCGGACACAATGGCCCGGTGACTCCCGACCGGTCCGAGGCGCTCTTCGCGCGCGCGTGCGCGGTCACGCCCGGCGGCGTGAACTCGCCGGTGCGTGCCTTCCGCGCCGTCGGCGGGACCCCGCGCTTCATCCGGTCGGCCGCCGGCGCCTGGCTGACCGACGTCGACGGGCAGGACTACGTCGACCTGGTCGGCTCCTGGGGCCCGATGCTGCTCGGCCACGCCCACCCCGAGGTGATGGCGGCCGTCGCGTGACGCGCTCACGCGCGGCACGTCGTACGGCGCACCCACGGAGGCCGAGGTCGACCTCGCCGAGGAGATCGTCGGGCGTACGCCGGTCGAGCGGGTCCGCTTCGTCTCCTCCGGCACCGAGGCCACGATGTCGGCGATCCGACTGGCCCGCGGCTTCACCGGCCGCGACGTCGTCGTGAAGTTCGCCGGGCTGCTACCACGGCCACGTCGACGCCCTGCTGGCCTCGGCCGGCTCCGGCCTGACCACGTTCGCGGTGCCCGGCACGCCCGGCGTACCCGAGAGCGCGACCGCGCTGACCCGGGTGCTGCCCTACAACGACCGCGAGGCCGTGACCGCGCTCTTCGCGACCGAGGGTGACCGGATCGCCTGCCTGATCACCGAGGCCGCCGCCGGCAACATGGGCGTCGTCCCGCCCGAGCCCGGCTTCAACCAGTTCCTCGCCGAGACCTGTGCCGCCCACGGCGCGCTGTTCGTCAGCGACGAGGTGATGACCGGCTTCCGTGCCTCGCGCCAGGGCCAGTGGGGCCTCGACGGCGCCGTCGAGGGCTGGACGCCCGACCTGATGACCTTCGGCAAGGTGATGGGCGGCGGCTTCCCGGCCGCGGCGTTCGGCGGCCGGGCCGACGTGATGGGGATGCTGTCGCCGGAGGGGCCGGTCTACCAGGCGGGCACGCTGTCGGGGAACCCGATCGCGACCACCGCCGGCCTGGCCACCCTGCGCCTGGCCACCGACGACGTCTACGCCCACCTCACCGAGGTCGGTACCGACGATCAAGGACGCCGCTGCTGCGGCGCTGTCCGACGCCGGAGTGCCCCACGCCGTGCAGTCCGCCGGCACCATGTTCTCCGTCTTCTTCGCCGAGGGCCCGGTCCGCGACTTCGCCGCCGCCCAGCGCCAGGACACCGCGGCCTTCGCGGCGTTCTTCCACGCGATGCTCGACCGCGGCGTCTACCTGCCGCCGTCGGCGTACGAGGCGTGGTTCGTCTCCGCCGCGCACGACGAGCGTGCCGTCCAGACCGTGCTCGACGCCCTACCTCCCGCAGCCCACGCCGCCGCCCAGGCCGCGGCCACCGCCCGAGAAGGAACCCATGGCTGACACGACCGTCGTCCACCTGCTGCGACACGGTGAGGTGCACAACCCCGAGGGCGTCCTCTACGGCCGCCGCGACGGGTACCACCTCTCCGACCTCGGCCGGAAGATGGCCCAGCGCGTCGCCGACACCATCGCGCGAGCGCGACATCGTCCACCTCCGCACCTCCCCGCTGGAGCGCGCCCAGGAGACGGCCGCGCCGCTCGCCGCGGCGCGCAGCCTCACGCCGGTCGTCGACCCGCGGGTGATCGAGTCCGCCAACGTCTTCGAGGGCAAGCGGTTCGGCGTCGGCGACGGCGCCCTGCGCAAGCCGTCGGCCTGGCTCCACCTGTGGAACCCGTGGAAGCCGTCGTGGGGCGAGCCCTACAAGGAGGTCACCTCCCGGATGCTCGCCGCCGTGTACGACGCGCGCGACGCCGCCCGGGGCCACGAGGCCGTCATCGTCTCCCACCAGCTGCCGATCTGGATCACCCGGCTGGCGGTCGAGAAGCGCTCCTTCCTCCACGACCCGCGCAAGCGCCAGTGCACGCTGTGCTCGCTCACCTCGCTGCAGTTCGAGGGCGACGAGCTGCGCACGATCAGCTACTCCGAGCCGGCCGGCGACCTGATCCCGGTCCGCGACCGCAAGGCGCCCTTCTCGGCGGGTGACGCCCCGGAGGCCCACCGGCCATGAGACGCGCGAGGTACGCCCTGGCCGCGGCGGCAGGTCTCCTGCTGGCCGCGACCGGCTGCACCTCGCTGCAGGGCACCGGGCGACAAGGGCTACGTGAGCGGCGACGGTGCGATCCGTCAGATCGCCGTCGCCGACCGGGGCGACCCGGTGGCGCTGTCCGGGAAGGACCTCGACGGCCGGCCGCTGTCCCTCGCGACGATGCGCGGCAAGCCGACGGTGGTCACGCGTGTGGGGCGCGTGGTGCGCCGACTGCCACAAGGAGTCGCCGTACGTCGTCGCGGCGGCGAAGCAGCTGGGCTCGACGGCCCACTTCGTCGGCATCGACAGCCGCGACCCGGGCACCGCCCAGGCCAAGGCCTTCCAGTCCCGCTACGGCATCACCTGGCCGTCGTTCTACTCCCCGGGTGGCGAGGCGCTGCTCTCCTTCCCCGGCGTGATCACGCCCAACTCCGTCCCCGCGACCGTGGTGCTCGACGCCCGAGGGCCGTCCCGCCGCCGCGATCAACGGCGCCGTACCGTCGACCCGGACCCTGGTCGAGATGGTCCGTCAGGTGGCGCAGGGTGGCTGAGTGGTTCCAGCAGCAGGCGTCCTCGGGGTCGCTGGTGCTCGCGATCCCGGTCGCCCTGATCGCCGGGCTGGTGTCGTTCTTCTCCCCCTGCGTGATCCCGCTGCTGCCGGGCTACCTCTCCTACGCCACGGGCCTCTCGGGCGCCGACCTCGAGCACGCGCGCCGCGGCCGGATGCTCGCCGGCTCGATCCTGTTCGTGCTCGGCTTCTCGGCCGTCTACGTGCTGCTGGGCTGGGTGTCCGGTTCGATCGGTGCCTGGCTGGTGGACTGGCGCCAGCAGCTCGAGGTCGTGCTCGGCGTCCTCACCATCCTGCTCGGCCTCGCGTTCGCCGGGCTGATCCCCTTCTCCCAGCGTGAGTGGCGCTCGCACTCGGTGCCGGCCGTCGGCCTCGCGGCCGCGCCGCTGCTCGGCTTCCTCTTCGGCGTGGGCTGGACGCCCTGCATCGGCCCCACCCTGGCCGCGATCACGAACCTGTCGCTCAACGAGGCGACCGCCGGCCGCGGTGCCCTGCTGGCCGGCGTCTACTGCATCGGCCTCGGCCTGCCGTTCATCGTCGCCGCGATCGCCTACCGGCGGGCGCTCGGCGCGTTCGCGTTCGTACGACGCCACCAGCAGTGGGTCTCCCGCCTCGGCGGGCTGATGCTCGTGCTGGTCGGCCTCGCGCTCGTCACCGGCTGGTGGGACCTCGCCGTGAACTGGCTGCAGATCCACCTGGTCGAGAACTCGACGGCCAGCCTGTGAGCACCAGCGATGTGCGGGCGGAGGGCTCGGAGGAGACCGGCACCTGGCAGCCGAGCGGCGACCGCGACCACCACCGGCGGTCGGGCGAGCTGACCGCGTGGGAGCTCGTGCGCTGGGCGTGGCGCCAGCTGACCTCGATGCGGACGGCGCTCGTCCTGCTGCTCCTGCTCGCCCTCGGCGCGATCCCCGGCTCGGTGATCCCGCAGCAGGGCGTCGACGCGCTCAAGACCCAGAACTGGCAGGCGGCCCACCCGCACCTGACGCCGATCTACGACCGGCTCGGGCTGTTCGGGGTCTACCACTCGCCGTGGTTCGCCGCGATCTACCTGCTGCTGATGGTGTCGCTGGTCGGCTGCATCGTGCCGCGGCTGTTCGTCTACTGGCGCGGCTACCGGGCCGACCCGCCCACCGCTCCGCGCAACCTGACCCGGCTGCCGGACCACGCGGCGTACACCACCGAGGACGAGCCGGACGTCGTCCTCCGGCGCGCGGCCCGCTCGCTCTCCCGCCGGCACCGGGTCTCGACCGGCTCGACCACCGACGAGGGAGGCTGGGTCGCGGCCGAGCGGGGTCAGCTGCGCGAGGCCGGCAACCTGCTCTTCCACCTGTCGGTGCTCGTCGTGCTGGTCGGCTTCGGGATCGGCAGCCTGTTCGGCTACAAGGGCGGCGTGATCCTCGTGGTCGGCAACGGCTTCTCCAACTCCCTGACGCAGTACGACGACTTCGCCCCGGGCGGCCTCTTCAAGGCCTCCAGGATGGAGCCGTTCTGCTTCACCGTCCACGACTTCAAGGTGCAGTGGCTCGACTCCGGACCGCGGCAGGGCATGGCCCGCGGCTTCCAGGCGCCGCTGACCTACCGCGAGTCCTGCCAGGGCGACCCGTCGACCTGGTCGGCGCAGAAGAGCTACGACCTCAGGGTCAACCACCCGCTCACCATCGGCGGCACCCAGATCTTCCTGATCGGGCACGGCTACGCCCCGGTGATCACGGTGCGCGACGCGGCAGGGCCACAAGGTCTACGACGGGCCGACGATCTTCCTGCCCGAGAGCGCCAACTTCGAGTCGTTCGGGGTGGTGAAGGCGCCCGGCCTCACGCCCGGGCAGGACATCGGGCTCGAGGGGCTGTTCTACCCGACGTACGCCCTGGTCAACGGCAACCCCGTCAACGTGATGGGCGACGACCGGAACCCCACGCTGTCGATGCTGGCCTACGTCGGCGACCTCGGCCTCGACAGTGGGGTGCCGCAGTCGGTCTACGCGATGGACAAGGCCGGCATGACGCAGCTGAAGAAGCCCGACGGGAAGATCTTCCGCGATCGACCTGCAGCCCGGCCAGACCGTCCAGCTGCCCGACGGCGCCGGCACCGTCACCTTCCACGGGGTCAAGCACTGGACGCGGCTGCAGATCAGCCGCACGCCGAACGTGTGGCTGACCCTGCTCGGCGTGATCCTGGCGCTGGTCGGCCTGCTCGGCTCGCTGTTCATCCGCCCCGGCGGGTGTGGGTCCGGGCGCGACGCGAGGACGGGACGACCCTGGTCGAGGTGGCCGCACTGGACCGGTCGGGAGGCGGTGACCTGACCGCCGTACTCTCGTCGGTGGTGGACTCCCTGCAGACGCCGCAGGAGCCCGACCGACGTACGACGCAGGAGACCAGGCGGATGACGGGTCATGAGTGACACCGCATGGGAGACCCTCAGCAACCAGGCGATCGCCGCTGCGGGCGTCGTCTACTTCCTGGCGCTGCTGGCCCACCTGGTCGAGTGGAGCGCGCTGCGGACCGTGCCGGTGAGCGGCAGCGGCCAAGGTCGCGGTCCCGGCCGGTGCGGCCGTCGACGCGACCTCCGGCCGTCGACGACCGCCGGCCCGGCGACCGACGAGGCGAAGACCTACCGGATCGCGATGTTCGGCCGGCTCGGCCTGCTGCTCACGATCATCGCCGCCGGTGCCCACTTCGTGGGCCTGGTCGGGCGTGGCATGGCCGCCGACCCGAACCGGGTGCCGTGGGGCAACATGTACGAGTTCACGATCACGGGCGCGTTCGTGGTCGTCGGCGGGCTACCTGCTGCTGCGCAAGCGCTACGGCCTGGCCTGGATGGGCCCGATCGTCACCGCCATCGAGGTCGTGCTGCTGATGGTGGCCGTGCTCTGCTCTACGACCCGGTCGCGCCGCTGACCGAGGCGCTGCTGTCGTACTGGCTGGTCATCCACGTGGTGTCGGCGATCATCGCCACCGGCGCCTTCACCCTCGGCGGCATCACCTCGGCGCTCTACCTGGTCAAGTCGCGCGCGCTCGTCACGCGGCAAGGGCAGCGACCGCGGCTACGTCGCGCGGCTGCCCTCGCTGCCGACGCTCGACCGGGTCTCCTACCGGATCCACGCGTTCGGCTTCCCGGTCTGGACCTTCGCGGTGCTGATCAGCGGCCCGATCTGGGCCCACCAGGCGTGGTCGTCGTACTGGAACTGGGACCCCAAGGAGGTGTGCGCGTTCATCACCTGGGTGATCTACGCCGCCTACCTGCACGCCCGCGTCGACGGCCGGCTGGAAGGGACGCAACGCCGCCATCCTGGCGCTGGTCGGGTCTGGCCAGCCTGTGGTTCAACTTCATCGGGATCAACTACTTCTCGACCACGAGCCAGCACTCCTACGCCAACGGCGCGCGCGATCGTCGACATGCGCCTGCGCTGAGCCGGGTCCGGCGTCGGACCGTCAGCTGGGCTCGTCGGGTCCCTTGGGGCGCCGCGACAGCTCGGCCAGGAACTCGTCGTCGTCGTCGGGGCCGAGCGGGCGCCGGTACTCCTCCGGCTGCTTCGGCCGGCGACGCGGCCAGCCCTCCAGGAGGAACCGGGCCGCGTAGTAGGAGCCCGACCGCCACGACCACCAGCAGCAAAACGAACCTCCACACGCGACAAGAGTAGGTCGCCGGTGGTCGTTGTGCAGGCGAGACCCACGATTCGGGCGCTCTTCGGGGCCTTGACTACCCTGAGGGGGTGAAGGCGTTCTGGATCTACACGGCGCTGCGGCTGCTGCTCTTCGTCGCGACCGCCGCCGTCGTGTTCGGGATCTGGCTCGCGATCGCCGGCTCGGCCCCGATCATGTGGGTGCTGGTGATCGCGTTCCTGGTCAGCGGCGTCGCGTCGTTGTTCCTGCTCAACCCCCAGCGCACGGCCTTCGCCCGCCAGGTCGACGCGCGCGCCCAGCGCGCCGCGGAGAAGTTCGAGGAGATGCGGGCCAAGGAAGACGTCGACTGAACTGCGCTGTCGCGTGTGAGAGACGGACGCGGCGCGTGAGCGAACGCAGGTTGAGCGAGCTCACGGCAGAGTGTGCGAAGCCGTGCGAGCAGAGACAGCGACTGTGCCCGGGGCCCATTTGCGCCGGTTGAGCTGGCGGTCGATGCGCGAGCGGTCCTGACCCAGGATCTTGGCCAGCAGCGGCGCGCGCAGCTTCCACAGCGCGAACCCGGCGACCACGATGACCAGCAGAATGATCCAGAACATGGGACCAGCCTACGTCGGGCGTCAGCGGGCGATCGCGAGCCCGACGAGCAGGCCGAGCCCGTAGAGCAGCTCGGAGACGCCGGTGAGCTGGAGCACCGGGATCAGGCCCGGGCCCACCGCCTTCGACAGGACGACCCGGGCGGCGCGCGCGCCCGGCCCGGCGTACGCCAGGGCGAGCAGGGCCCACCACGACGTGGTGAGCGCGACGCCGACGAGGGCGACGGCAGCCAGGCCGAGCAGCAGCACGTAGAGACCGCGGGTGCGGTCGTCGCCGAGCCGGACGGCGAGCGTCATCTTGCCCGCGAGTGCGGTCCGTGGGGATGTCGCGCAGGTTGTTGGCGACGAGGATCGCGCAGGCGAGGGCTCCGATGCCGACGGCGGCATAGAGGGCGGAGAGCTGCCAGGTCTCGGTCTGGACGTACGCCGTGCCGATCACGGCGACCAGACCGAAGAAGCAGAAGACCATCACCTCGCCCAGCCCGAGGTAGCCGTAGGGCTTGGAGCCTCCGGTGTAGAACCACGCCGCGACGACGCAGACCGCGCCGACCGCCACCAGCCACCACGCCGTGGTCGCCGCGAGCACCAGGCCGGCGACGGCGGCCACCCCGAACGCCGCGAACGCCGCGCGCTTCACAGCGCCGGGCGACGCCGTGCCGGAGCCGACGAGCCGCATCGGCCCGACCCGGTCGGCGTCGGTGCCGCGGATCCCGTCGGAGTAGTCGTTGGCGTAGTTGACGCCGACCTGGAGGGCGAGGCTGACCACCAGCGCCAGCAGCGCCTTCCACCACACGGCGCCGTCGTCGTACAGCGCGACGGCCGTGCCGGCCAGCACCGGGCGACACCGCGGCCGGGAGGGTGCGGGGCCGGGCGCCGGCGAGCCACTCGCCTGGGGATGCCATGGCCGGATTCAAGCAGTCGCCGACGACGGGTCGAGCGCGTGGGTGGTCAGGAACCGTTCGGCGGCCCAGACCGCCGGGTGCAGCAGAGTCGCGCCGACCAGGACCGTGGCGGCGATGACGGCCCAGCCCACCGTGCCGTGGTCCAGCGCCAGCCAGGTGTACGCCGCGGGTCCGATGATGTTGGTGATCCGGGCGCCCAGCCCCCAGACGCCCTGGTACTCGCCGCGACGGTACGGGTCGGAGAGCTCGGACAGGAAGCCCCAGCTCGCGGCCGAGTCGAACAGCTCGGCGCCGGTGACGGTCATGTGTCCGACCAGCAGGAGCACGACCGAGACCCAGCCGATCGTGTCGCCGGTGGCAGCGACGATGACGCACGAGCACACCATGAACGCCGCCGAGAGCCGGACACCGCGCAGGGCGCCGGACACGTTGTTCATGCCCCGAGCCGCAGGCACCTGGAAGAGCACGCAGAGGACGGTGTTCGTCCCGAAGAGCCAGGCCAATGTCCAGTGCGGCGCGTCGGTGCGCTCGACGAGCCACAGCGGGATGACGACGGTGAGCAGGATCCAGTGGGTCCCGGAGATACCGCTGAGGACGGCGGACGCCACGAAGCCGCGGTTCTTCAGCGCCTTCGGGCTGCTGCGGGTGGTCGGCTCGGTGGCGTCGCCGGGCTCCTCGGTGGTGTGCAGCCCCGGTTCCGGGAGGCGCGCGATGAGGGCGGCGTTCACGCCGAGCACGACCGCGGTGAAGACCGGCAGCCAGCGGACGACGTCGTCGTTGTCGCTCGCGAGGGCCAGGCCGCTGATCAGGGCGCCCAGCGTGAAGCCGATGTTGAGGGCGGCCCGGAGGAAGGCCTGGTAGCGGACCCGCTCGGCGCGGGGGAAGATCGCGATCGAGTACGCGCCGCGTCCCGCGCCGCCGATGCTGTTGACGACAGTGAAGCAGGCGAGCAGCGCCACGAACGCGGCGAAGCCGTGCACCGCTGGGTAGGTGAGGTACAGCAAGGCCTCCAGCGAGGCGCCGAGCGCCCACATCCGGCGGGCACCGAACCGGTCTGCCACGCGTCCGAGCGGTACCGACAGGACCAGTGCGACGACGCCGGTGATCGAGAGGCCGAGACCGACCTGAGCGGCGCTCAGTCCGATGATCTGGGTGAAGTAGACCGCGTTGCCGGTCGTGAAGATCCCGTCGCCGAGGGCGAAGAGGATCGACTGGGCCGAGAGGCGTCGGGCCACGGGATCGTCGGGCAGCATCCGCGAGAACCAGGTGGGCACCGGCGGCATTGTTCCAGCCGCCAGTAGCGTGCGTCTCGTGGGTTACCTGTCTCTGACCGGCGACGCGGCGCGCGACGTGGACGCCGTCGAGGCGTGGCTGTCCGCTGCCGACCCCGACCCGTCGTGATCGCGACCTCGGGCTCGTCGGGCGCGCCGAAGCAGGTCGTCCTCACCCGCGACGCGGTGCTCGCGTCGGCCGCGGCCTCGGCCGCGCGGGTCGGTGGCGCGGGGCCGTGGGTGCTCGCGCTCCCGTCGTCGTACGTCGCGGGGTTCAACGTCGTGGTCCGGTCGCTGGTGGCGGGGCACCGGCCGGCGGTCCTGGGCGACGGCGCCCTCACGGACGTCGCCCTGCCCGGAGGGTTCCTGTCGGTGGTGCCGACCCAGCTCCACCGCTGGCTCGACTCACCCGCCGAACGCGCGGCGCTCGCCGACCTCCACACCGTGCTCGTCGGCGGCGGGCCGGTCGACCCGGCGCTGCGCTCGCGCGCGACCGAGGCCGGCGTACGCGTGATGGCGACGTACGGCTCGGCGGAGACCTGCGGTGGCTGCGTGTACGACGGGCTGCCGCTCGACGGTGTGGGTCTCGCGCTGGCCGCCGACGGGCGGATCCGGCTCACCGGGCCGACCCTCTTCTCCGGCTACCTCGACGACGACGCGGCCACCCGCGAGGCGCTCGTGGACGGCTGGTTCCTCACCTCCGACGCGGGCCGGCTCGACGAGGACGGCCGGCTGCGCGTGCTGGGCCGGGTCGACGACATGGTCGTGAGCGGGGGCGTGAACGTGCCGGCGGCCGCGGTCGCCGCGCGGCTCCGGGAGCATCCGGCCGTGGTCGCCGCCGAGGTCGTCGGCGTCCCGGACCCCGAGTGGGGCAACCGCGTCGTCGCCGTTCTCTCGTTGGTCGAGCCGGGCACGAGCGTCGTCGCTGTCGCTCGACGAGGCGCGCGCCTGGGTGGCCGACCGCCACCCGCGGGCCTGGGCGCCGCGCGAGCTGGTCGTCGTACCGGGCGCTTCCGATGCTCACCAACGGCAAGGTCGACCGGCTGGCCGTGCGCGAGCTCGCCGGGGGAGCGGCCCGGTGAGGGTCTACTCGATCCCGCTGACCACGCGGTTCCGCGGCATCACGGTGCGCGAGGGCGCGCTGCTCGAGGGCGAGGCCGGCTGGGGGGAGTGGAGCCCGTTCGTGGAGTACCCGCCCGAGGTGGCCGAGCCGTGGCTGCGCTGCGCCGAGGAGGCGGCGGCCGGTGACTGGCCGGCGCCGGTGCGCGACCGCGTGCCGGTGAACGCGACGGTGCCCGTGGTGTCGCCCGAGGCGGCCCACGACCTGGTCCGGCGGTCCGGCTGCACGACCGCGAAGGTCAAGGTCGCCGACGCCGGGGTCACGTTGGCCGCCGACCTCGCCCGCGTCGAGGCGGTGCGCGACGCCCTCGGGCCCGGTGGGAGGATCCGCGTCGACGCGAACGGCGCCTGGGACGTCGACACCGCCGTCGCCGCGATCCGCGAGCTCGACCGGGCCGCCGGCGGGCTGGAGTACGTCGAGCAGCCCTGCGCCTCGGTCGAGGACCTCGCCGCCGTACGCCGTCGGGTCGCCGTCCCGATCGCCGCGGACGAGTCGATCCGCCGCGCCGCCGACCCCTACCGGGTCCGCGACCTCGAGGCGGCCGACATCGCGGTCCTCAAGGTGCAGCCGCTCGGCGGCGTCCGTGCCTGCCTGCGGATCGCCGAGGACATCGGGCTGCCCGTCGTCGTCTCCTCCGCGCTCGAGACGCTCGCTCGGCCTGGCCGCGGGCGTCGCGCTGGCGGCCGCGCTCCCGTCCCTCGAGCACGCCTGCGGGCTCGCCACCCGGTCGCTGCTGACCGCTGACGTGGCCACGCCCGGCGCTCGTGCCGGTGGACGGGGTGCTGCCGGTCGTCGTACCCACGGTCGTGCCGGACCTGATGGACGCCTGCGCCGCCGGGCCCGACCGGGTCGCCTGGTGGGAGGACCGGCTGGCGGCGGTCCGGGCCGTGCGGAAGGGTGGCCACCCGTGACGTCGTCCACCGAGCTCGGCCGCGCCGTCGTCGGCCGCCTCCTCGAGAGCGGGATCCGCGAGATCGTGCTGGCGCCGGGCTCGCGCAACGCGCCGCTGGCGTTCGCGGCGTACGACGCCGCCGAGGCCGGGCTGGTCCGGCTCCACACGCGCCTCGACGAGCGGTCGGCCGGCTTCCTGGCCCTCGGGCTGACCAAGGTCGGCTCGCCGGCGGCGGTCATCTGCACGAGCGGCACGGCGGTCGCCAACCTCCATCCCGCGATGCTCGAGGCCGCCCACGCCGGCGTACCCCTGGTCGCCGTCACCGCCGACCGCCCCGAGCGGCTCCGCGGCACCGACGCCAACCAGACCACCGACCAGATCGGGATCTTCGGCCCCCTCATCCCCACCGTGGATCTGGGGACGGTCGAGGTAGTCCGTGACGATACGGCCTCTGGAGACCGGCGAGGTGCTGCGGATCGTCACGGACTACCCCTCCATCTCAACGTCCGTCTCGACGACCCGCTGGTGCCGGAGGACCGGTGGCGGCGTGGACGTCGTGCCGCCGGAGCGCGTGGGCAGGGAGTCCGGGTTGGTGGCGCGGACCCGCCGGGCGACACGACGACGCTGGCGGCCGGTCCGCGCACGGTGGTCGTGGCCGGCGACGACGCCGGGCCGCCCGCCCGTGGCCTGGCCGAGTCGGCGGGCTGGCCGCTGCTGGCGGAGCCCAGCAGCGGCTCCCGGACCGGCGAGCACGCGATCCGCTGCTACCGCCTGCTCCTCGGCGGCCCGCTCGGCGACGGAGATCGAGCGGGTCGTGGTCTTCGGGCATCCGACGCTCTCGCGGCCCGTGTCCCGGCTCCTCGCCCGCGACGACGTCGAGGTGTGGGCGGCCAAGACCGCCGGGCCTCGGCCTGCGTCGGCCGTACGCCGTCGCCGGCACCTTCGACGCGCGTCGAGGCCTCGGCGCCGGACCCCACCGACTGGTTCGAGCGCTGGCGCGACGCGGACGCGCGGGTCGGCCGCGACCTCGACGCGCTGCTCGCCGCCGAGCCCGACCTCACGCCGTACGACGTCGCGGGGGCGGTCGCGCGAACCCTCCCGCCCGAGGGACTGCTCGTCGTCGGTGCCTCCAGCCCGATCCGCGACCTCGACCTGATGGTGCCGCGCTACCCGGTCGGCGCACGCCGCAAGGTGATCGCCAACCGCGGCCTGTCCGGCATCGACGGCGTCGTGTCGACCGCGGTCGGCGCGGCGCTCGGTCGCACCTCGGACCGCAGCCTCGCGCTGGTGGGCGACGTGACCTTCCTGCACGACAGCAACGGCCTGGTGCGCGGCGCCCGCGAGCCCGAGCCCGACCTGACGATCGTGGTCGTCAACGACGACGGCGGCTCGATCTTCGCGATGCTCGAGCAGGGTGCGCCGGAGTACGCCGACCGCTACGACCGGCTGTTCGGCACGCCCCACGGCGTCGACCTCGCCAGCCTCTGCGCGGCCACCCGGACCCCGCACCTCCGGGTCACCTCGCTGCCCGAGCTCGAGCACGCGCTGGCCAGCCCCAACGGTGGGATCGAGGTCATCGAGGCCGTCGTACGACGTGACAACCGGCGCGACCTCGACGAGCGGATCCGAGCACTCGGCCGCGGCGTCTGAGCAAGCCGGATCAAGACGGCGGCCGCCGATCGGGGGCACGATGGACGCCATGACGCGTCGCCGCCGACACCTTCGCCGAGTTCGTCGACGGCCTCGCCGGCGCGCTCGACGACCACGAGGCCAGCGGCGAGGACTGGGCGGCCCGCCACCACTTCTCGCGCTTCCACTTCGACCGGATCATCAAGTCCGTCGGGGGCGAGCCGCCGCAGGCGCTGCGCCGGCGGATCCTGCTCGAGCGCGCGGCGTACCGGATGATCACGACGAAGGCGCCGCTGATCGACATCGCGTCGAGGCGGGCTACTCCTCCCACGAGGCGTTCACGCGGGCGTTCACCAAGGCCTACGACGTGCCGCCGCGCGAGTGGCGCAAGAAGCCGGGACACATCCAGATCGGCGAGCCGGTGGCGGTCCACTTCGTGCCGCCGGCCAGCATCCGGCTGCCGTCGCGCGACACGGTGAGGGGGCCGGACCTCGTGGAGAAGATGGTCGAGCACCACGTCTGGCTCACCGGCGAGATGGTGCGCCTCGCGGAGCGGCTGACGCCGGAGCAGCTGGACGAGCCGGTGCTGGTCGAGGTCGACGACGACGAGCAGACGCTGCGCTCGCTGCTGAGCCGGCTGGTCGGCCAGATGGGCATGTGGAACGCCGCGATGGCGACCCGCGACTACGACTGGAGCGTCGAGGACCACGAGTCGGTCGCGCTCGATGCGGCGGCGGCTCGCGATCGAGGGTCCCGCGCTACCTCGCGCACGTGCGGGAGGTCTGCGACCAGGGGCGGCTCGACGACACCTTCGTCGACGCGATGTGCGAGCAGGCCGAGGTGTTCACCTACGGCGGCATGATCGCCCACGTGCTGACGTTCGCGGCGTACCGCCGCACGCTGGTGGTGATGGCCCTGGCCCGGCACGGCATCGACGAGCTGGGCTGGGGCGACCCGATGCGCTGGGTGGCGCGGACGCGACTGAAGCGCACGCCACCCGACACAATGGCCGGGTGGAGATCGCGTTCCTGCTCGTCGCGCTGGCGGTCACGGTGCTCGCCGGTACGACGCTCGCGGAGCGCGTCGGCTTCCCGGCGCCGCTCGGGCTGATCGTCGTCGGGGTCGTCGTGTCGTACCTCCCGGCCGTGCCGACCGTGCACCTGACCGCCGACGTCGTGCTCCTCGGCCTGCTGCCGCCGTTGCTCTACTCCGCCGCGATCCAGACGTCGCTCGTCGACTTCAACGCCAACCGGCGCTCGATCCTGCTGCTCAGCGTCGGCCTGGTCGTGTTCACGACCTTGGGTGTCGGGTGGCTGGTGCACGCGCTGCTGCCCGGCCTCGGACTGGTGGGCGGCGTTCGCGATCGGCGCGGTCGTCGCGCCGCCCGACGCGGTCGCCGCGACCTCGATCGGCCGGCGGATCGGGCTGCCGCGTCGGATCGTGACGATCCTCGAGGGCGAGTCGCTCTTCAACGACGCCACCGCGCTCGTCGCCCTGCGTACGGCGATCGCCGCCGGCGCCGGCAGCGTCGCGATCGTGGCGGGTGGGCGCCGACTTCCTCGTGGCGTCGGTCGGTGGTGCGCTGATCGGCTTCGCGGCGTTCCTCGCTGGTGGCGAAGGTGCGCAAGCACGTCACCGACCCGGTGCTCGACACCGCGATCTCGTTCGTCGTGCCCGTTCGCGACGTTCATCGTCTCCGAGAAGCTGCACTCCTCGGGCGTGGTCAGCGTCGTCGTCGCCGGGCTGCTGCTCGGACACAAGGCGCCGATCCTGCAGACCGCCCAGTCGCGCATCGCCGAGCGGATGAACTGGCGCACGATCGCCTTCTTCCTCGAGAACACCGTCTTCATGCTGATCGGCCTCCAGGCCGACTGGATCCTGAGCGACGTCAGCCACAGCTCGGTCGCGGCGAGCCGGATCGTGCTGGTCTGCGGCCTGACGCTGGTCGCGGTGATCGTGCTGCGGCTGGTCTGGGTCTTCTCCGCCCGCTACGCCCTGATCCGGCCCGGCGCCGACCCCGATCTCGGCAAGGCGCCGCCGGCGGCGTTCACCTTCCTGCTCGGCTGGGCCGGGATGCGCGGCGTGGTGACCCTGGCGGCGGCGTTCATCATCCCCGCGGACACCCCCGACCGCGAGGTGCTGCTGCTGATCGCGTTCACGGTGGTCGCCGGCACCCTGTTCATCCAGGGGCTGTCGCTGCCCTGGCTGGCGCGCCGGCTGCACGTGCCGTCGCCCGACCCGCTCGAGGACGCCCTCGCCCGGGCGACCGTGCTGCAGCAGGCGTCGAAGGCCGGCTTCAAGCGCCTCCACGAGCTGGAGTACGACGACCCCCACGAGATCCTCGACGTACTCAAGCAGCGCATCGAGCAGCGCAACTTCGCGGCCTGGGAGCGCCTCGGGACGACGGCCGACCAGGAGTCGCCGAGCGACCTCTACGCGCGGGTCCGGCTCGAGATGATCGAGGCCGAGCGCGGCCGGGTGCTGGAGATCCGGAGCTCCGGCACGGTCGCCAGCGAGGTGATCAGCGACGTGCTCTCGATGCTCGACGTCGAGGAGTCGATGCTCGACGTCAGCCAGCAGAGCCGCGAGGAGATCCGCAACGTGACCGCCGTACGACGTACCGGCGACACGCTGCGACCACCTCGCCGACACCCCCGCCGTCGAGACCGCCGCCGAGCCCGCGTGCGCGGACTGCCTGCGCGAGGGCACGAACTGGGTCGCGCTCCGGCAGTGCCTCGGCGTGCGGCAACGTCGGCTGCTGCGACTCCTCACCGCGCCGGCATGCGACCGCCCACTTCCACGACACCACCCACCCGGTCATGGAGTCCGCCGAGCCCGGCGAGGACTGGCGCTGGTGCTACGTCCACCACCTCACCGCCTGACCCGTGGAGTCGGGCCCGTGGTCCGCTGCTCCGGACCGGTCGATCCACTCGCCGGGTCGACTTGCCCAGCTCGACGGTGGTAGGCTGGCTCGCATGCGGATCACGAAGTTCGGGCACGCCTGCATCCGGCTGGAGTACGACGGCAAGGTCGTCGTGGTCGACCCCGGGATGTTCACCGACCCGGAGGCCGTCGACGGCGCGGACGCCGTGGTGATCACCCACGAGCATCCCGACCACTACCTGCCCGACCACCTCGCGCGCACCGACGCCCCGGTGTTCACCATCGACGCGGTCGCCACGAAGATCCGCGAGGACGCGCCCGACGTCGCCGAGCGGGTCACCGTCGTCAGCCCGGGCGAGGCGTTCGACCCGGGCATCCCGGCGGTGGCGGTGGGCGAGCTGCACGCCGTGATCCATCCCGACCTGCCCCGGTTCCACAACTCCGGCTACCTGTTCACCCTCGGCGACACCACGGTGTTCCACCCCGGCGACGCGCTCACCGTGCCCGAGCAGCCGGTCGACGTGCTCTGCGTCCCGGTCTGCGCGCCGTGGATGCGCGCGGCCGAGGGCATCGACTTCGCCCGCGCCGTCGGTGCCCCGCGCAACCTCGCGATCCACGACCGGATCTACTCCGAGGCCGGGCTGCGGATCGTCGACGGCCAGTACGGCCTGCTCCTGCCCGAGACCTCGTCGTACACCCGCCTCGCCGACGGCGCCGACCTGGAGTGAGTCAGCCCGCGGCCAGCGAGTCGCGGACGGGGACGAACTTCGCCTGCGCCTCGGCCAGCTCCGCCTCGGGGTCGGAGTCGGCGACGATGCCGCAGCCGGCGAACAGCCGGACCGTGTCGCCGGACGACCTCGGCCGACCGCAGGGCGATGCCCCACTCGCCGTCGCCGGTGGTGTCCATCCAGCCGACCGGGCCGGCGTACCGCCCGCGGTCCATGCCCTCGATCTCGGAGATCAGCCGCACGGCGTCCGCGGTGGGCGTTCCGCCCACGGCCGCCGACGGATGCAGCGAGGCCGCGAGGTGGAGCGACGACACGGTGGCTGGCGTCGTGGACGACGCCGGCGACGTCGGAGGCCAGGTGCATGACGTTGGGCAGGTGCAGCACGAACGGCGCCTCCGGCACGTTCATCGACGAGCAGTGCGGCTCGAGCGCGTCGGCGACCGAGCGGACGGCGTACTCGTGCTCCTCGAGGTCCTTGCTCGAGCGGGCCAGGGTGGCGGCGAGGGCGAGGTCCCGCTCGTCGGCGCCGGTACGCCGGATGGTGCCGGCCAGCACCCGCGAGGTGACCAGGCCGCGCTCGCGGCGCACCAGCATCTCGGGCGTCGCGCCGAACATGCCGTCGACGTGGAAGGTCCAGCACATCGGGTAGCTCGCGGCCAGCCGCGCCAGCGGCCAGCGAACGTCGATCGGTGCGGCCGCGGTCGCGACCAGGTCGCGGGCGAGCACGACCTTCTCGAGGTCGCCGGCCTCGATCCGGCCGAACGGCGTCGGCCACGACCGCCATCCAGTGCTCGCTGTCGAGGGCGCCGTCGGCGAAGACCACGCCCTCGGGGGCCGCGGCGGGCGCGCTCGCCGTGCCGTCGTACGACGCCCCTTCGTCGGCGGTGCCGACGAGGGTCAGCCAGGTGCGGCCGGCCCGGCGGCCGATCACGACCCGCGGGACGGTCAGCACCGAGTCGCCCGGCTCGTCGGCGAAGCCGAACGTGCCGAAGCAGACCAGGCCGCTGCCGGGCTCGTTCACGTCGTCGTGGATCTCGGCGCGGGCGCACGCTCGGTCCACCACTTGTCGGCGTCGGAGAAGCGGGTCAGACCGCGCGTGCGGATCTGGGCGGCGACCCCCCAGCCCACCAGCCCCTCGTCGCGGCGGAGCCAGGTCACGGGGTCGGCGTCGGGAGGCAGCAGATCGAGCAGCGGGCCGCCGACGGGGAGCTCGGTCGTGCGGACCGTCAGGCTGCTCGTCACAGTCGGGAAGCGTACCCGGCGTGCCCCAGCCGGGCCAGACTCGGCGACCCGGCTGTCGCCGACGTCACTCGAGGCGAGCCGGCCGTCGCTCAGGACCAGTAGACGACGACCTTGTCGCCGACGTGCACCTGCGAGAAGAGCCGCTTGATCCCGTCGTAGTCGCGGATGTTCACGCAGCCGTGCGAGGCGCCGTCGTAGCCCACGGTGGCGAAGTCCGAGGAGTAGTGCACCGCCTGGCCGCCCGAGAAGAACATCGCGTAGGGCATCGAGGAGCCGTAGAGGTGCGACACGTGGTCGGCGTCCATGAGGTAGACGTGGAACAGGCCCTCGCGCGTCGGGGTGTCGTTGAGCGTCGAGCCGAAGCGCGCGTCGAGCTGCTGGAGCACGTGCCCGTCGACGACCCATCGCAGCGTGCGGCTGGTCTTGTCGATGCAGAGCACCCGACCGGTCAGGCAGCGCGGGTCGAGCTTGCCGGGCGACGGCTGGATGTTGTGCAGCTCGTCGTGGGTGGGCGTGGCGGTCATCGCGTCCAGCCGGTCGAGGGTCCGCTGGTCGACCTCGCCGGTGACCGGGATGACCCGCTTGGCCTGGAACCCCTTCACCGCGGTGGCGGTGGCGTCGTCGTAGCTGCCCGTGACGTCGCCGAAGTACCACGCGAGCTGCTTGAGCCGGGCCTGGAGGTCGCGGACCGTCGCTGCCGGTGTCACCGGGGCCGACGAGGGTCCGGCCCGGTGCAGCACGTTGAACATCGCGTCGTGGCTGGGCGGGTCGGTCATGGCCACGAGCCGGTGCCAGGTACGCCGGTCCAGGACGCCGGTGCGGCCGAGCCCGCGCTTGGCCTGGAAGCCCTTCACCGCGGCCGCCGTCGCGTCGTCGTACACGCCGGTCGTCGTCTCGGGCAGCCAGGCCAGCTGGTGCAGGCGCACCTGGAGCTCGCGCACCTGGGTGCCCTTGGCGCCGGGCTCCAGCACGTTGACGACGGCGGTCGGCCGGGCGGGTCGGAGGGCTCGACGGCGTGGGCGTCGGCGTCGGGACGTGGCGTCGGGTCCTGCGGCGCGGACGACGAGGGGGTCGACGCGGGCCCGGGGAGCGGGTGGTCCGACCGCGGCGACGGTGCGCTGGTCGTGGTGCCGCATCACGACGCCGGCGCCGTACGCCGCGCCGGCCGGCGAGGCCCAGCACGAGCACGAGGGCCAGCAGTGCCTTGACGACTCTCATCGTTCTCCTCCGGGGAAGTCCACGCCCGCGTCGTCCTGATGCGGGCGTCGCTCGAAGGGCGTGGTGAGGACGCCTCAGTCTCGGTCCCTCAGACGCGAAATCCGTGCATTTGGTTGTCGCGACGCGCGGTGCGGCCCGGCCCGGGGCCTGCACAGCCGACGTACAGGGGCTCGCCCTACGCTCTGGGCGTGGCCCGCGCAGACCTCGACAAGCAGCCGACCGACGTCCGGCGGATGTTCGACGCCGTCGCCCAGCGCTACGACGTCACCAACGACGTGCTGTCGCTCGGCCAGGACCGTCGCTGGCGCGGCGAGGTCATCCGCGCCGTGGCGCCGCTGCCCGGCGAGCGGGTGCTCGACCTCGCTGCCGGCACCGGCACCTCCAGCCAGCCCTTCGCCGACGCGGGCGCCGAGGTCGTGCCCGTGCGACTTCTCGCTCGGCATGCTCCAGGTCGGCAAGGGGCACCGGCCGCACCTGCCGTTCACGGCCGGCGACGGCACCCGGCTGCCCTTCGCCGACGACACCTTCGACGCCGTCACGATCTCGTTCGGGCTGCGCAACATCGTCGACCCCGCGGCCGGGCTCCGCGAGATGCTGCGCGTCACCCGGCCCGGCGGACGCCTCGTGGTCTGCGAGTTCAGCCACCCCACGTGGGCGCCGTTCCGCACCGTGTACGTCGAGTACCTGATGAAGGCGCTCCCGCCGCATCGCCCGCGCCGTCAGCTCCAGCCCCGACGCCTACGTCTACCTCGCCGAGTCGATCCGGGCCTGGCCCGACCAGGCCGCGCTGGCCGAGCCTGGTCGCGGCGGCCGGATGGCAGCGCCCGGAGTGGCGCAACCTGTCCGGCGGCATCGTGACGCTGCACCGCGCGACCGCCTGAGACCCGTACCGCGGCGCCGAATTAGGGCACGTGCGCCTTCGTTAAATGCCCAGGTGAGGGGCCGTTTCATACCCCCCGGACCCGGGGGTGCAGGACCCAGTGGTGGAGTCCTAGACTGACCGCGCCGGTTCGTGAAGTCGTTCACAAAGTCACAAAGTTCGTGACGCAGGTCACGGCCGGGCCCAGCAGCGAGCAGGGAAGGGAAAGCCTGGATGCAGCTCTACACGCCGGTCCTGGTGCTGGCAGCGATCGCCGCAGCCTTCGCGATCTTCTCGGTGCTCATGTCGTCGGTCGTCGGCCCCCGTCGCTACAACCGGGTCAAGCTCGACTCCTACGAGTGCGGCATCGAGCCCACGCCTCAGCCGGTCGGTGGCGGACGGTTCCCGGTGAAGTACTTCATCACCGCGATGATGTTCATCGTCTTCGACATCGAGATCGTCTTCCTCTACCCGTGGGCCGTGCACTTCGACGCGCTCCGCGGCTTCGGACTGCTCGAGATGGTGCTGTTCATCGCCACCGTGTTCGTCGCCTACGCCTACGTCTGGCGCCGCGGCGGACTGGATTGGGACTGAGAGCCGACATGGGTCTTGAAGAGAAGCTTCCGAGCGGCGTCCTGCTGACGACCGTCGAGGGCGTCGCCGGTTACATGCGCAAGGCCAGCTTCTGGCCCGCCACGTTCGGCCTGGCCTGCTGCGCGATCGAGATGATGACCAGCGGCGGCCCCAAGTACGACCTCGGCCGCTTCGGCATGGAGGTCTTCCGCGCCAGCCCGCGCCAGGCCGACCTGATGATCGTGGCCGGCCGGGTCAGCCAGAAGATGGCGCCGGTGCTGCGCCAGATCTACGACCAGATGCCCGAGCCCAAGTGGGTCCTCGCGATGGGCGTGTGCGCCAGCAGCGGCGGCATGTTCAACAACTACGCGATCGTGCAGGGCGTCGACCACGTCGTACCCGTCGACATGTACCTGCCCGGCTGCCCGCCGCGCCCGGAGATGCTGATCGACGCGATCCTCAAGCTCCACGACCAGGTGCAGCACAAGAAGCTCGGCTCGAACGCCCGCCGCGAGATCGTCGCCAACGAGACCGACGCCCTCAAGGCCGTGCCGACCTCGCAGATGAAGGGCCTGCTGCGGTGACGCGAGGAGCAGAGCAACGTCCCCGCGTCCAACGTGCCGGCCGAGCAGGGCGAGGTCGAGACCATGGGCGTGCGCGAGGGCATGTTCGGCGTCTCGGGCAGCGGCGACACCAGCGGGTACGGCGGGCTGGTCAAGCCGACGATCTTCCCGGGCGCCAGCCAGCGCCCCTACGGCGGTTGGTACGACGAGGTCGCCGACGCCCTCGAGGCGCGGCTGGACGCAGACCGACCTCGACGCCGCGATCGAGCGGGTGGTGGTCGACCGCGGCGAGATCACCTTCCACGTCCGCCGCGAGGACCTCCCGTTCGTCGCCCAGATGATGCGCGACGACGAGGCCCTCCGGTTCGAGCTCTGCTCCGGTGTCAGCGGCGTGCACTACCCGGCCGACACCGGCCGCGAGCTCCACGCCGTCTACCACCTGCTGTCGATGACCCACAACCGCCGGGTGCGGCTCGAGGTCAGCGTTCCCGACGCCGACCCCCACATCCCGAGCCTGGTCAGCATCTACCCCACCAACGACTGGCACGAGCGCGAGACGTTCGACATGTTCGGGATCGTCTTCGACGGCCACCCGGCGCTGACCCGGATCCTGATGCCCGACGACTGGCCGGGCCACCCCCAGCGCAAGGACTACCCGCTGGGCGGCATCCCGGTCGAGTACAAGGGCGGCACCATCCCGCCTCCCGACGAGAGGAGGTCGTACTCCTGATGTCGACCACCGACGAGACCACGGCGAGGCCACCGATGCGTACGCCGGCTCCGCCGACACCGCGGAGGGCAAGGTCTTCACCGTCACCGGTCAGGACTGGGACTCCATCACCGCAGGGCCTGGACGACGTCGAGGAACGCATCGTCGTCAACATGGGCCCGCAGCACCCGTCGACCCATGGTGTGCTCCGGCTGATCCTCGAGCTCGAGGGCGAGACGGTGACCGAGGCCCGGTGCGGCATCGGCTATCTCCACACCGGCATCGAGAAGAACATGGAGTACCGCTCCTGGGTCCAGGGCGTCACGTTCTGCACCCGGATGGACTACCTCTCCCCGTTCTACAACGAGATGACCTACGTGCTCGGGGTCGAGCGGCTGCTCGGCATCGAGGACGACATCCCCGAGAAGGCCCAGGTGATGCGGGTCCTGCTGATGGAGCTCAACCGGATCTCCTCCCACCTGGTCTGCATCGCGACCGGCGGCATGGAGATCGGCGCGCTGACCGTGATGACGATCGGGTTCCGCGAGCGCGAGCTGGTCCTCGACCTGTTCGAGCTGATCACCGGGCTGCGGATGAACCACGCGTTCATCCGGCCCGGTGGGGTCGCCCAGGACCTCCCGCCGGGCGCGCTCGACGAGATCCGCGGCTTCATCGCGCTGATGAAGAAGCGGCTGCCCGAGTACGCCGACCTCTGCAACGCCAACCCGATCTTCAAGGGCCGGCTGGAGAACGTCGGCCACCTCGACCTCGCCGGCTGTCTGGCGCTCGGCCTGACCGGCCCGGTGCTGCGCTCGACCGGCTACCCGTGGGACCTCCGCAAGACCCAGCCCTACTCCGGCTACGAGACCTACGACTTCGACGTCCAGACCTGGGACACCTCCGACTCCTACGGCCGCTTCCGGGTCCGCCTCGGCGAGATGTGGGAGTCGCTGCGGATCGTCGAGCAGGCCGCCGACCGGCTGGCCAAGCTCGAGGGCGCCCCGGTCATGGTCGCCGACAAGAAGATCGCCTGGCCCAGCCAGCTCGCGGTCGGCAGCGACGGCATGGGCAACAGCCTCGACCACATCCGCCACATCATGGGCGAGTCGATGGAGGCCCTGATCCACCACTTCAAGCTGGTGACCGAGGGCTTCCGGGTCCCGCCGGGCCAGGCCTACGTCCCGATCGAGTCGCCCCGCGGCGAGCTCGGCGCCCACGTCGTCTCCGACGGCGGCACCCGCCCGTTCCGCGCCCACTTCCGCGACCCCTCGTTCACCAACCTGCAGGCCACCAGCGTGATGTCCGAGGGCGGCATGGTCGCCGACGTCATCGTCGCGATCGCCAGCATCGACCCGGTGATGGGAGGAGTGGACCGATGACGGCGGTCTCGACAGGCTCGACCGACGAGGGCGGCGGCCTGAGCGACGCCACCTACGCCGAGCTCCGCGAGATCGGGGCCCGCTACCCGCAGGCACGCTCCGGGTTGCTGCCGATGCTCCACCTCGTGCAGGCGTCCGAGGGCCGCATCACGTCCGAGGGCATCGAGGCCTGCGCCGGCATCCTCGGCATCTCGGCCGCCGAGGTGAGCGGCGTCGCGACCTTCTACACGATGTACAAGCGCCGCCCGGTCGGCGACTACCACGTCGGCGTGTGCACCAACACGCTGTGCGCGGTGATGGGCGGAGACGTGATCTTCGAGCGGCTCAAGGAGCACCTCGACGTCGGCAACGACGAGACCACCGACGACGGCAAGATCACCCTCGAGCACGTCGAGTGCAACGCGGCCTGCGACTACGCCCCGGTGATGATGGTCAACTGGGAGTTCATGGACAACATGACCCCGCAGTCGGCGACCGAGCTGGTCGACGACCTGCGTGACGGCAACGAGGTCCACTCCACCCGCGGTCCGCGCATCGTGACCTGGCGCGAGGCCGAGCGCGTGCTCGCCGGTTTCCCCGACGGCCTCGCCGACGACGGTCCCGCCGCCGGACCGGCCTCGCTGGTCGGGCTGGCCCTGGCCCGCGAGAACGGCTGGACGGCCCCCGGCGAGGACGCCGGCGGTGAGGCCGGCAGCACAGCCGACACCACGACCGAGGCGGTCGAGCAGGCCGACACCGGTCGCGCCGAGACCGAGACGAAGCAGGAGGAGGGCCAGTGAGTCCCGATGTGCTCACCCCCGTCCTCACCGACAACTGGGACCAGGACCGTGCCTGGACCCTGGCGGCGTACGAGGAGCGGGGCGGCTACGGCGCGCTGAAGAAGGCGCTCGCGATGCGGCCCGACGACGTCATCACCGCGGTCAAGGACTCCGGCCTGCGGGGCCGTGGCGGCGCCGGCTTCCCGACCGGCATGAAGTGGAGCTTCATCCCTCAGGACAACCCGAACCCGAAGTACCTCGTGGTCAACGCCGACGAGTCCGAGCCGGGCACCTGCAAGGACATCCCGCTGATGATGGCCAGCCCCCACACGCTGATCGAGGGCGTGATCATCAGCAGCTACGCGATCCGCGCGAACCACGCGTTCATCTACGTCCGCGGCGAGGTCCTCCACGTCGTACGACGGCTCCAGCGCGCCGTGCAGGAGGCCTATCGCGCCGGCCACCTCGGCAAGGACATCCACGGCTACGGCTACGACCTCGACCTCGTCATCCACGCCGGCGCCGGCGCCTACATCTGCGGTGAGGAGACTGCTCTCCTCGACTCGCTCGAGGGCCGCCGCGGCCAACCCCGGCTGCGACCGCCGTTCCCGGCCGTCGCCGGTCTCTACGCGAGCCCGACGGTGATCAACAACGTCGAGTCGATCGCCTCCGTGCCCAGCATCGTCGACCACGGCGCCGAGTGGTTCGCAGCGATGGGCACCGAGAAGTCCAAGGGCTTCGGCATCTTCAGCCTCTCCGGCCACGTCGCCAACCCGGGCCAGTACGAAGCCCCGCTCGGGATCACCCTCCGCACGCTGATCGACCTCGCCGGCGGGATGCGCAACGGTCACGAGCTGAAGTTCTGGACGCCGGGCGGCTCGTCCACCCCGATCCTGACCGCCGACCACCTCGACGTCCCCCTCGACTTCGAGGCCGTCGGCGAGGCCGGCTCGATGCTCGGCACCCGCGCTCTGCAGCTGTTCGACGAGAGCACCTGCGTCGTGCGGGCCGTGCTGCGCTGGACCGAGTTCTACAAGCACGAGTCGTGCGGCAAGTGCACCCCCTGCCGCGAGGGCACGTGGTGGCTGGTGCAGACCCTGGCCAACCTGGAGAAGGGCATCGGCAGCGAGGCCGACCTCGACCTGCTGCTCGACCAGTGCGACAACATCCTGGGCCGCTCGTTCTGCGCGCTCGGTGACGGCGCCACCAGCCCGATCTCCAGCTCGATCCAGTACTTCCGCGACGAGTACCTCGCGCACCTCACCGAGGGTGGCTGCCCGTTCGACCCCGTCGCCTCCACCGTGTTCGCCGCCGAGGGAGCAGCGTCGTGACTACCTCAGAGGTCGAGAAGACCGACCTGGTGACCCTGACCATCGACGGCGTCCAGGTCAGCGTCCCCAAGGACACCCTGGTGATCCGCGCCGCCGAGCAGGTCGGCGTCCAGATCCCACGGTTCTGCGACCACCCCTTGCTCGAGCCGGTCGGTGCGTGCCGCCAGTGCCTGGTCGACATCCCCGACGCCGGCAACGGCCGCCCGTTCCCCAAGCCGCAGGCCTCGTGCACGATCCCGGTGGCCGAGGGCATGGTGGTGAACACCCAGGCGACCAGCGACGTGGCCGACAAGGCGCAGCAGGGGATCATGGAGTTCCTGCTGGTCAACCACCCGCTCGACTGCCCCGTCTGCGACAAGGGCGGCGAGTGTCCCCTGCAGAACCAAGCGATGAGCAACGGCCGCGGCGAGTCGCGCTTCGCGGCGAGCGGCGGCGTCAAGCGCACCTTCCCCAAGCCGATCAACATCTCCGCGCAGGTGCTGCTCGACCGCGAGCGCTGCGTGCTCTGCGCCCGCTGCACCCGCTTCTCCGAGCAGGTCGCAGGCGACCCCTTCATCGCGATGATCGAGCGGGGTGCCCTCCAGCAGGTGGGCATCTACGAGAAGGAGCCCTTCGAGTCCTACTTCTCGGGCAACACCATCCAGATCTGCCCGGTGGGTGCGCTGACCAGCGCCGACTACCGCTTCCGCTCGCGTCCCTTCGACCTCGTCTCCACGCCGTCCGTCGCCGAGCACGACGCGTGCGGCTCGGCGATCCGGGTCGACCACCGTCGTGGCACGGTGATGCGCCGCCTGTCCGGCAACGACCCAGAGGTCAACGAGGAGTGGGTCACCGACAAGGACCGCTTCGCCTTCGGCTATCTCTACGCCGACGACCGCATCACCTACCCCCGGATCCGTGAGGACGGCGAGCTCCGCCCCGCCTCGTGGCCCGAGGCGTTCGCCGTCGCCGCGCGCGGCCTCGAGGAGGTCCTGCGAGACGCCTCGGCCCTCGGCTCCTCAGGAACCACCGGAGGGGTCGGCGTCCTGACGGGTGGCCGGCTCACCGCCGAGGACGCGTTCGCCTACAGCACCTTCGCGCGCGTCGCTCTCGGCACCCACGACATCGACTTCCGGGCCCGGCCCCACTCGGCCGAGGAGGCGGCGTTCCTCGCCTCGGAGGTCGTCCTGCGTCAGGGTGCGACGTACGCCGACCTCGAGACCGCCAACTCCGTGCTCCTGGTCGGGCTGGAGCCCGAGGAGGAGGCCGGCGCGATCTTCCTCCGGCTGCGCAAGGCCAACCGTCACCACCGCACGAGGGTCTGGTCGGTGGCGCCGTTCGCCACCCATGGCCTGCGCAAGATGGGCGGCACGCTGATCGCCGCCCGGCCCGGCACCGAGGCCGACGTCGTCGCCGGCCTGGCCCACGACGGTGACGTCGAGCTGGACAGCGCCGGCGTGATCCTGGTCGGCGAGCGGATGGCCACCGTCCCCGGTGCCCTCACCGCCGTCGCGCGCCTGGCACGTACCAGCGGCGCCAAGCTGGCCTGGGTTCCGCGTCGTGCCGGCGACCGCGGTGCGGTCGAGACCGGCTGCCTGCCGACCCTGCTGCCCGGCGGTCGACCGCTGTCCGACGCAGCTGCCCGCGTCGACGCCGCCACCACCTGGGGTCTCGACAACCTGCCCGAGCACGAGGGTCGCGACGGCGACGCGATCGTCGCAGCGCTGATCGCCGGCGAGCTCGGTGGCCTGGTCGTCGGCGGCGTCGACCCCGACGACACCTCCGACCCGGCGGCCTTCCGCGCCGCCCTCGCCGCCGCCCGATTCGTGGTCGCCCTCGAGCTGCGCGACACCGACGTCACCGCCGCGGCCGACGTGGTCTTCCCCGTCGCCGCGGTGACCGACAAGGCCGGCATGTTCGTGAACTGGGAGGGCCGGCCCCGCGCCTTCGAGGCGGTGTTCACCAACCCCAACGCCCTGCCTGACGCGCGCGTTCTGGCCGGGATCGCCGAGGAGCTCGGACGTCCGCTCGGGTTCCGCACCACCGACCAGGCGCGTCGCCTGATGATCGAGATGGGTCCGTGGGACGGCGAGCGGGCGAGCCTGCCCGACGCCCCCGCGGCCACCGCGCCCGCCGACGACGGGTCGCTCGCCCTCGCCACCTGGAAGCTGATGCTCGACCGCGGCTCGATGCAGGACGGCGAGAAGCACCTCCGTGCCACCGCCCGTACGCCCGTCTGCCGCGTCTCGTCCGATGCGTACGCCGCGCTCGGTGCGATGGTCACGCTGACCGGTGACCGCGGGTCGGTGACGCTGCCGACCGAGCCGTGCGCCGACCTGGCGTCCGACACCGTCTGGGTGCCCGCCAACTCCACCGGCCGCGGTGTCCTCGCCGACCTCGCCTCGCCCGGGAGCGGTGTACGTGTGAAGGGAGCCGACCAGTGATCAACGCCGTGCTCGCCGTCTCGCCCAGCGCCGGAGCAGCCGGGGCTCGAGGACTTCGGCCATGACCCGTGGTGGTTGGTGCTGCTCAAGGCCGTGCTGATCTTCGTGCTGCTGGTGGTGCTGACGCTGTTCAACATCTGGTTCGAGCGGCGCGTGGTGGCCCGGATGCAGCACCGCATCGGCCCCAACGTCAACGGTCCGTTCGGCCTGCTGCAGAGCCTCGCCGACGGGGTGAAGCTCGCGCTGAAGGAAGACATCATCCCCACGGCCGCCGACAAGGTGGTGTTCCTCGCCGCCCCGGTGATCGCCACCATCCCGGCGTTCGTCACCTTCTCGGTGATCCCGTTCGGCCCGGTCGTGACGGTCCCGTTCAGCGACATCCAGACGCCGCTGCAGCTGACCGACATGCCGGTCGCCGTGCTGTTCGTGATGGCGATCGCCTCGGTCGGCATCTACGGCATCGTGCTCGGCGGCTGGTCCAGCGGCTCGACGTACTCCCTGCTCGGTGGCCTCCGCTCGAGCGCGCAGATGATCTCCTACGAGGTCTCGATGGGTCTGGCCCTCGTCGCGGTGTTCCTCTACGCCGGCTCCATGTCGACCAGCCAGATCGTCGCCGCCCAGGACACCTGGTGGTTCGGCCTGATCCTGGCGCCGTCGTTCGTGATCTACACGATCTCGATGGTCGGCGAGACCAACCGCGCGCCGTTCGACCTCCCCGAGGCCGAGGGCGAGCTGGTCGGTGGTTTCCACACGGAGTACTCCAGCCTGAAGTTCGCGCTGTTCTTCCTGGCCGAGTACATCAACATGGCGACCGTCGCCGCGCTGGCCACGACCCTCTTCCTCGGCGGCTGGCACGCGCCGTTCTGGATCGACCACGTGTGGGCGGGCGCCAACTCCGGCTACTGGCCGTTCCTGTGGTTCATGGGCAAGGTCATCTTCTTCATCTTCATCTTCATCTGGCTGCGCGGCACCCTGCCCCGGCTGCGCTACGACCAGTTCATGGCCTTCGGCTGGAAGCGGCTGATCCCGTTCTCGCTGCTCTGGATCGTCGCCGTCGCGTCGATCCGCGCCGTGTCGCTCGACGGCGGCATCGACCGCAAGTACCTCCTGATCGGCCTGGGCATCGCCGTCGTGCTGTTCCTCGGTGTGTTCTTCTTCGGCGACCAGTCCAGCGACGACGAGGAGGAGCGCGACGTGACGCCCCAGGGTTACGACGGTGGGTTCCCGGTCCCGCCGATGCCCGACGGTGGCGCCGTCCGCGGCGCCGCTGCCGCCCTGACGTTCGACACCGGCCGCACGGTCGCGGCCGTCGAGGAGGACCAGCTCAGCATGAGCAACCCCCAGGAGGGCAAGACCCTCAAGGAGCAGCTCTGGGACCCGGTCGCCGGGTTCGGGGTCACGTTCCGGACGATGTTCAAGAAGGTCGTCACGGAGCAGTACCCGTTCGAGAAGCAGCCCACTGCGCCGCGGTTCCACGGACGTCACCAGCTCAACCGCTGGCCCGACGGTCTGGAGAAGTGCATCGGCTGCGAGCTGTGCGCCTGGGCCTGCCCCGCCGACGCGATCTACGTCGAGGGCGCGTCCAACTCCGACGGGCCCGACGGCGAGCGGTTCAGCCCCGGTGAGCGCTACGGCCGCGTCTACCAGATCAACTACCTGCGCTGCATCCTGTGCGGGCTGTGCATCGAGGCGTGCCCGACCCGCGCGCTGACGATGACCAACGAGTACGAGCTGGCCGACGACAACCGCGCCGACCTGATCTACGAGAAGTCCGACCTGCTCGCCCCGCTGCTGCCGGGCATGGAGCAGCCGCCCGCACCCGATGCTGCTCGGCGACGACGAGGGTGACTACTACCGCGGCACCTTCAAGGCCGCCGGCGGGGCCACCGAGGAGGCCACGTCGTGACCGCGTTCTGGATCCTCGCGCCGATCATGGTGCTAGCCGCGCTCGGCATCCTGTTCGTCCGCAAGGCCGTGCACGCCGCGATGCTGCTGGCGATCGTGATGCTCAGCCTCTCGGTGCTCTACCTGGTGCTGGACGCGCCGTTCCTCTTCGCGGCGCAGATCATCGTCTACACCGGCGCGATCCTGATGCTCTTCCTGTTCGTGCTGATGCTGGTCGGCGTCGACGCCTCCGACTCGGTCGTGGAGACGATCAAGGGCCAGCGCGTCATGGCGATCCTGGGCGGCCTCCTGCTCGGCGCGATCTTCGTGATCGGGCCTCAGCCAGATCACCCTGGGCCCGGTGGTCGGGTCTCGACGTGGCGAACGCCAACGGCAACATCCCGGCCCTCGCCGACATCCTCTTCAGCCCCTACGTGTTCGCCTTCGAGGTCACCAGCGCCCTGCTGATCACGGCCGCCCTCGGCGCGATGGTGCTCGCCCACCGCGAGCGGCCTCGAGCCGAAGCCGACCCAGGCGAGCCTGGCCGCCCAGCGGCTGCGCGACTACGCCGACTCGGGCAAGCACCTCGGCCCGCTGCCGACGCCGGGCGTCTTCGCCCGGCACAACGCGGTCGACACTCCCGGCGCTGCTGCCCGACGGCACGGCGTCCGAGGCCTCCGTCTCGCGGGTCCTGGCCGCCCGCGGCACGGTCCGCTCCGCCCCGGCCATGGCCGACGACATCGCCGAGATCGAGCAGCAGATCGCCGGTGCCCACCATGCTGGGCGCGAGGCGTCGACTCCGGTCTCCGAGCGAAGAGGAGGCGCCGGCATGACCCCCTACGTCGTCCTCTCGTCGATCCTGTTCACGATCGGCTGCGTCGGTGTCCTCACCCGACGCAACGCCATCGTCGTGTTCATGAACGTCGAGCTGATGCTCAACGCCTCCAACCTCGCCCTGGTCGCGTTCGCCAAGCAGAACGGCAACCTCGACGGTCAGGTCGCGGCCTTCTTCGTGATGGTCGTGGCCGCGGCCGAGGTCGTGGTCGGGTTGGCGATCATCATGACGATCTTCCGCACCCGCCGGTCGGCCTCGGTCGACGACGCGAGCCTGCTGAAGTACTGAGGAGACTGACTCGATGTTCGTTCTCGCTGAGGGCGTGGCTCCCGTCGTGGACCCCGGATCGGCCGACGGGGTCTTCTCCCTGCTGTGGCTGGTGATCGCGCTGCCCGCGCTGGGCGCCGTGATCCTGCTGGTCGGTGGTCCGTTGGCCAAGGGCCGTCTCGACAAGCACGGGCACCTGATCGGCACGGTGCTGCCGCTGCTGTCGTTCCTGCTCAGCGTCGTGATGTTCGTCGGTCATGCTCGGCCGCAGCGCCGACGACCGGCAGGTCGGCCAGCACCTGTTCACCTGGTTCGAGGCGGGCGGCCTGCACGTCAGCTTCGACCTGCTCCTACGACCCGCTCTCGATCCTCTTCCTGCTGCTGATCACCGGCGTCGGCGGCCTGATCCACGTCTACTCGATCGGCTACATGGAGCACGACCCCCGCCGGCGGCGCTTCTTCGGCTACCTCAACCTCTTCGTCGCCGCGATGCTCACGCTGGTGCTGGCGGCCAACTACCTCGTGCTGTTCCTCGGCTGGGAGGGCGTCGGCCTCGCGTCGTACCTGCTGATCGGCTTCTGGCAGTACAAGCACTCCGCGGCCGCCGCGGCCAAGAAGGCCTTCATCGTCAACCGGGTCGGAGACATCGGGCTCTCGCTGGGCATCGCGCTGCTTCTTCACGACGTTCGGCACCACCGACTTCACCACCATCAGCGCCGCCGCACCGAACGCCTCGGAGGCCACGATGACCGCGCTCGGGCTGCTGCTGCTCCTGGCGGCCTGTGGCAAGTCGGCGCAGGTGCCGCTGCAGTCCTGGCTGCTCGACGCGATGGAGGGCCCTACCCCGGTGTCGGCGCTGATCCACGCCGCGACCATGGTGACCGCCGGGGTCTACCTGATCGTCCGGTCCAACTTCATCTTCGACTACGCACCCAACGCCCGCACGGTGGTCGTCATCGTCGCCACCGTGACCCTGCTGTACGGCGCGATCATCGGGTGCGCCAAGGACGACATCAAGAAGGTGCTGGCCGGATCGACGATGAGCCAGATCGGCTACATGATGCTCGCCGCCGGGATCGGGATCGCCGGCTACCCGTTCGCGATCTTCCACCTGCTGAACCACGGCTTCTTCAAGGCCGACATGTTCCTCGGCGCCGGCTCGGTGATGCACGGCATGGACGACGACGTCGACATGCGGCACTACGGCTTGCTGCGCAAGGTCATGCCGGTGACCTTCCTGACGTTCTCGATGGGCTACCTCGCGATCATCGGGTTCCCGGGCTTCTCCGGGTTCTGGTCCAAGGACCGGATCATCGAGGTGGCGCTCGACCAGAACATCCTCGTCGGCGTGCTCGCGATGATCGGTGCCGGCATCACGGGCTTCTACATGACCCGACTGATGCTGATGACCTTCTTCACCGAGAAGCGCTGGGCCGAGGACGTCCACCCGCACGAGTCGCCGAAGGTGATGACGGTCCCGCTGATCGTGCTCGCCGCGCTCTCGGTCTTCGGCGGCGTGATGCTGATCGGCAACTGGATCGTCGACTTCCTGGAGCCCGTGACCGGGACCCCGGTGCCCGAGAGCCCGCCCATCCCTTCGTGGGCGGTCTCGGTCATCGTCGTACTGATCGTCGCGGTCGGCGTCTCGATCGCCTGGTTCGTGGTCGGGAAGCAGCGGGTGCCGCGTGAGGCGCCGCAGGAGGTCTCCTGGCCCGTCCGGGCGGCGCGCGCCGAGCTCTACGGCAACGAGGTCAACGACGAGCTGGTGGTCAAGCCCGGTGCGCACCTGGTGCACGGGCTGACCATGGTCGACCACTACGGCGTCGACGGTGTGGTCGAGGGCGGAGCGCTCGCCGTGGGCGGTGTGGGCACTGCCCTACGCCGTACCCAGACCGGGTTCGTGCGCTCCTACGCCCTGTCCGCTGCTGGCTCGGCGCCATCCTCGTCGTCGTGGCCCTCCTGGCGGTGAACCTCACATGAGATCACCCCACGACGTTCTTCTCCTCCCCCGCTTCGCTCCGCCGTCGAACAACGCCGCAGGGACCCCGAAATGAGCGACTTCCCGTTCCTGACCGTCATGATCGTGCTGCCGCTGGTCGGCGCGATCGTGACGGCTGCCCTTCCGCAGGGGCACGCCAAGGCCCTCCCCAAGCAGGTCGCGCTCGGCGTCTCGATCCTGACGCTCGGCCTGGCGGTGGTGATGGCGTTCGGCTACAACCTCGACGGCGGCTTCCAGTTCACCGAGGACGTCACCTGGATCAAGGCGTTCGGCGCCCACTACGCGCTCGGCGTCGACGGGCTCGGCCTGCTGATGGTGCTGCTCACCGGCGTGCTGGTCCCGGTCGTGATCGGCGCCAGCTGGTACGACGCCGACGAGGGGCAGCACCAAGGCGTTCTTCGCCTGGGTGCTGGCCCTCGAGGCGGCCGCGTTCGCCGTGTTCGCGGCCACCGACGTCTTCCTCTTCTACGTCGTGTTCGAGGCGACCCTGATCCCGGCGTACTTCCTGATCGGCGGCTTCGGCGGCCTGGGTCGCCGCCGTGCCGCGGTGAAGTTCCTGATCTACCAGCTCGCCGGCGGTCTGGTGATGCTGGCGTCGGTGATCGGCCTCTACGTCGTCTCCGCCTCGCACGGCACCCCGTCGTACCTGCTCAGCGACCTCTCCGGCCTGAACATCGACCCCACCACCCAGAAGTGGCTGTTCGTGGGCTTCTTCGTCGCCTTCGCGGTGAAGGCGCCGATGTTCCCGGTCCACACCTGGCTGGCCGACACCACCGAGCAGGCGACCACCGGCACGAGCGTGCTGCTGGTCTGCGTGCTCGACAAGATCGGCACGTTCGGGATGCTGCGCTACTGCCTGGGCATCCTGCCCGACGCCTCGCGCTGGGCGACGCCGGTCGTGGTCACCCTCGCGCTGATCTCGATCGTGTACGGCGCGCTGGTGGCGATCGGCCAGGACGACATCCTGCGGCTGATCGGTCTGACGTCGCTGTCCCACTTCGGGTTCATCGTGCTCGGGCATCTTCGTGTTCACCAGCCAGGGCGGCGCCGGCGCGGTCCTCTACATGGTCAACCACGGCATCGGGACGGCAGCGCTGTTCCTCGTGGCCGGCTTCCTGATCAAGCGTCGGGGCACCGCCTCGATCCGCGAGATGGGCGGCATCGAGAAGGTCGCCCCGGTGCTGGCCGGACTGTTCCTGGTCTTCGGCCTCGCCGCTCTCGGCCTGCCCGGCCTGTCGCCGTTCGTCTCCGAGATGCTCGTGATCATCGCGGCCTTCCAGCACCACTGGTGGACCGGCGCGATCGCGGTCACCGCCATCGTCCTCGCGGCCTTCTACGTGCTGTGGATGTACCAGCGCACGATGACCGGTCCCGACCTGGTCGGCGGCGGCGAGGAGGAGATCCGCGACCTCGACCGTCGTGAGGTCGGCATCCTGGCTCCGCTGTTCCTGGCGCTGGTCCTCTTCGGCTTCTACCCGATGCCGCTGCTCAACGTGATCAACCCCTACGTCAAGGACACGCTCCAGCAGGTCGGCGTCACCGACCCGTCGCCGCGCGTGCAGGCCGCCCCGGGCCAGGGAGGACAGCAGTGATCGCGCTCGCGACCGACACCTTCAGCAGGCCGAGCATCGCCTACAGCTCGCTCTGGCCGATCCTGCTGATCTTCGCAGCGGCCTGCATCGGCGTCCTGATCGAGGCCTTCCTGCCGCGCGAGCGCCGGTACGCCGCCCAGTTCGGGCTCACCTTCGTCGCCCTGGCCGTGGCGCTCGTCGGCGTCGGTTTCGTGGCCAACGACCTCCCGCGGCTCGGCGACGGAGCCGCCCGTGGCCTGTTCGGCTCCGAGGGCACGATCGCGCTGGACGGCCCGACCATGTTCCTGTGGGGCCTGGTCCTCGTCTTCGGTCTCGGCGGTGTGCTGCTCTTCGCCGAGCGCCGCGTGGAGGGCGGCGTGTCCGCCTTCGCGGGCCAGGCGGCGGCGCTCCCCGGCACCGAGTCCGAGCGGCAGTCGGCCGGTCTGGACCACACCGAGGTCTACCCGCTGCTGCTGTTCGCGATCGGCGGGATGATGCTGTTCCCGGCGGCCGGTGACCTGCTCACGATGTTCGTGGCTCTCGAGGTGCTCTCGCTACCGCTCTACCTGCTGTGTGGCCTGGCCCGGCGCCGGCGCCTGCTCAGCCAGGAAGCGGCGATGAAGTACTTCCTCCTCGGTGCGTTCTCGTCCGCCTTCTTCCTCTACGGCGTCGCGCTCGTCTACGGCTACTCCGGCTCGATGGACTTCGGCGCCATCAACGAGGCCGTGGTCAACGGCTCCGGCAACCAGACCCTGCTCGACATCGGGATGGGCATGCTGGCGGTCGGTCTGCTCTTCAAGGTCGGGTCCGCGCCCTTCCACGCCTGGGTGCCCGACGTCTACCAGGGCGCTCCCACCGCCGTGACGGCGTTCATGGCGGCGGCGACCAAGGCGGCCGCGTTCGGCGCGATGCTGCGTCTGTTCTACGTCGCCTTCGGCAGTGCCCGCTGGACCTGGCAGCCCATGATGTGGGTGGTCGCGATCCTCACCATGATCGTCGGCACCGTGCTGGCGCTCGTGCAGTCCGACATGAAGCGGATGCTGGCCTACTCCTCGATCGCCCACACCGGCTTCCTGCTGACCGGCGTCCTCGGCCTGCAGGGCGTCGGCGAGGTCCACGAGGGCCAGATCACCTCGCTCCAGGCGGTCCTGTTCTACCTCGTCACCTACGGCCTCGCCACGCTCGGCGCCTTCGCGGTGGTCGGGCTGGTCCGCGACAGCGCCGGCGAGCAGTCGACCATCGCCCGCTGGTCGGGCCTCGGCCGGCAGTCTCCGGTGGTCGCCGGCGTCTTCGCCCTGTTCCTGCTCAGCATGGCCGGCATCCCCCTGACTGCAGGCTTCATCGGCAAGTGGGCGGTCTTCGAGGTCGCGCTGGCCGCCGGTGCCTGGCCGGTCGTGGTCGTGGGCATCGCTGACCAGCGCCGCCGCCGCGTTCTTCTACGTCCGCGTGATCATGGTGATGTACTTCCAGGAGCCCGACTCCGAGAGCGCGTACGTCGCCCACCCGTCGATTCTCTCGGCCACCACGATCGGGATCTCGGCGGCCGCGACCCTCGCCATCGGCCTGGTCCCCGGGCCGGTGCTCGATCTGGCCCGGGTTGCGGGAGAATTCATCAGGTGACCGACCCCTCCGCTCGCGACGGGCTGTCGAGCCTGGCGATGCCGGTGCCCGACGAAGCGCTCGCGCGCCGGCTGACGGACCGGATGGCCGTGGTCGAGCAGGCCCTCGCCGGCCACGTACGCAGCCGCGCGCCGTTCGTGACGAGCGCGGCGAGCCACCTGATGGAGGCCGGCGGGAAGCGCTTCCGTCCGCTGCTGGTGCTGCTGGCCGCCGAGACCGGCGAGCATCCCGACTCCGACGACGTGATCACTGCCGGCTGCGTCGTCGAGCTGACCCACCTGGCGTCGCTCTACCACGACGACGTCATGGACGAGGCCGCCCTGCGCCGCGGAGCCGAGTCGGCCAACGCGCGATGGGACAACCACGTCGCGATCCTCACCGGCGACTTCCTGTTCTCGAAGTCGTCCGAGCTGACCGCCGAGCTCGGCGCCGACGCCGTGCGGATCCAGGCCCAGACGTTCACCCGCCTCGTGGAGGGCCAGATCCAGGAGACCGTCAAGCCCGGCGCCGGCGACGACCCGCTCGAGCACTACCTCGACGTCGTCGCTGGCAAGACCGGCTCACTGATCGCGACCTCGGCCCGCTACGGCGCGCGCTTCGGTGGCGCGACCCGAGAGGTGGAGGAGGCGCTCACGGCGTACGGCGACATCGTCGGCTCGGCCTTCCAGCTCTCCGACGACATCCTCGACGTGGCCTCCGACTCCGCGGAGTCGGGCAAGACGCCCGGCACCGACCTGCGGGAGGGCGTGCCCACGCTGCCGGTGCTGATGGCGAGCGCCTCGACCCGGCCCGAGGACTCCCGGCTGCTCCAGCTGCTCGACTCCGACCTCAGCGACGACGGCCTCCATGCCGAGGCGCTGGCCCTGCTCCGCGCCCACCCCGCCATGGACGAGGCCAGGGCCTACGTCGTCGCCCGCGCGCAGGAGGCCAAGGCGCACCTGACCGTCCTGCCCGAGGGATCGGTCCGCACCGCCCTCGAGAGCTTCGCCGACATCGTCGCCACCCGCTCCACCTGACTCACGCCGAGTCGGCGCAAACAGGCACCGAGATCACGCCGAGTCGGCGCAAACAGGCGCCGAAATCACGCCGAGTCGGCACGTGACGAGTCGGCGTGCCTGGGGTACGACGTCTGCCGGTGAGCGGTCAGGAGCGCAGGAGCGGGAGCAGCTGGTCGCCCTGGCGCCGGATCTCCCGCAGGTACGGGGTGTCGGAGAGCACGAAGTGGGTGATCCCCAGGTCCTGGTACTTCCGCAGCGAGGACGCGACGTCCGCCGCCGACCCGACGAGCCAGGTGGTGCCCGCCCCGCCGCCACCGAACCTGCCCGGCGTCGTGTAGAGGTTGTCGTCGAGCACCTCGCCACGCGCGCCAGGTCGAGCAGCCGCTGCTGGCCGACGGCCTTGAAACCCGGGTTGGAGCGCTGGAGGGTGTCCTGGCGCCCGGCCATCTCGGCCACCTTCTCCTCCGCGTCGGCCCAGGCCTGCTCGGTGGTGTCGCGGACGAAGGTGGTGATCCGCAGCCCGAACTCGAGCGGTGCGTGCTCGCGGCCCAGCTCCTGGGTCAGCCGGGTGAGGCGCTCGATCCGCTCACGGACGCCGTCCAGGGGCTCGCCCCAGAACAGCTGGACGTCCGCCTCCGTCGCTGCGACCCGCTCGGCCGCCTCAGACGCGCCGCCGAAGTAGAGCGGGGGATGGGTACGGTCGCCGCGGACGACGGGCCGCGTCGCCACGGTCGAGTGGGACACCTGGAAGTGCTCGCCGTCGTAGGTGACGTCCTCCTCGGTCCAGAGCCTCCGCGCGATCTGCATGAACTCCTTGGTGCGGGCGTACCGGTGGGCCTGGTCGCCCTCGCTGTCGCCGTACGCCCCCAGATCGTCCTGGCCGGAGACGATGTTGACCAGCACGCGGCCGCCGCTGAGATGGTCGAGGGTCGATGCGGCGGACGCGAAGTTCGCCGGCCGCCAGTAGCCCGGGCGGATCGCGATCAGCGGCTTGAAGGTCGTGGTCCGGGCGGCGAGGGCGGTGGCGACGGTGAAGGTGTCCGGGCGTCCCCAACCCGTGCCGAGCAGGGCGCCGTCCCAGCCGTGCTGCTCGAGAGTGGTCGCGTGCTCGCGTGAGGGTGTCCAGGCTGTTGTGGTCGTCGGTGATCGCGTCACCACGGTGGCCGGCCCGGACCTGGTTGGGGACGTACCAGAGGAGCTCGGGAGCCCCGACGTACCGCTGCCCCTCCCCACGGTTCGTCACGGTCGTCGCTACGGTCGCAGTCATCGATCTCCTCCGGACGTGGGCGGCCACCCGGATGGGCCGCCCGATGCGACCTAATATAAGTAACTACAGTGAGTTACTCAATAAACGGAGTCAACGACTCGTCGGGCGTGGCCGGGGCAGCCACGGGCCGCGTCGACGTGCGCCGGTGACGCAGCGACTCGACGGTGAGGATCGAGAGGGCCACCCAGACCAGGCCGAAGCCGACCCAGCGGCCGGCCGGCATGTCCTCGTGGAAGTAGAGGACGCCGAGCCCGAACTGCAGGGTGGGGGTGAGGTACTGCAGGAGTCCGAGCGTCACCAACGGCACCCGGATCGCAGCGCCGCCGAAGCACACCAGCGGGACGGCGGTGACGATGCCGGCGGTCATGAGCAGCAGGACGTGGCCGAGTCCGTGGTCGGTGAAGTTCGAGCCGCCGCGCCACGTGAGCCACCCGAGGTAGGCGAGGGCGACCGGGCCGATCACCATCGTCTCGAAGGTGATGCTCTCGATCGCGGGCACGTTCGCCTGCTTCTTGCACAGGCCGTAGCTGCCGAACGTGAGGGCGAGGGTCACGGCGATCCAGGGCGGCCGACCGTAGTCGAGGGTCAGCACCACCACGGCCAGGGTGCCGACCGCCAGGGCCGCCCACTGCCAGCGGCGCAGTCGCTCCCCGAGGATGAACACGCCCATCAGCACGGTCACGAGCGGGTTCACGAAGTAGCCGAGTGACGTCTCGACGACGTGACCGTTGTTGACGCCCCAGATGTAGACCGCCCAGTTGACGGTGATCAGGCACGCGGCCAGGGCCAGGATGCGACGGGTACGGCGGTCGGCCGCGATCGAGCGGACCAGCGCCGTGCGTCGTAGCGCGAGCACCAGCAGGCCCATCGTGAGGCACGACCAGACGATCCGATGCGCCAGGATCTCCACGGCGCCGGCCGGCTCGAGCAGCGGCCAGTAGAGCGGGAACAGCCCCCAGATGCCGTACGCCGCGACGCCGAGCAGGAAGCCACGCCGCGACTCCGTGATTTCGAGACGGGTCACTCAGTGCCTCACTTCGTTCGGCCCTGAGTCGAGCCCTCCTCAATCTCCCGCCCCGATCGCGGCCTTCGCAAGCTCGGTCCGCTGGGGCGTGACATCCTCACGCGACCGTCCAGGTGTCGCCGCCACCGATCAGCGCGCCGAGACGCTCGGTCGGGGTGCCGGTCACCTGCGCGGTCGCCTGGGCGATCTGGTCGCGCGCCTGGTCGTCGTACGTCGCGCGGGCGACCTGGCGGAAGATCCCGATCGGCGCCCGGTGGAGCTGGCCTGCGTCGGTGAGCCGGGAGATCGCGAACGCCGTGCTCGCGTCGCTGCTGTGGGCGTCGTGGACGAGCAGGTTGGCGGCGCTGACCTGGCCGTGACCGTCGCCGACCTCGACGATCTTGACGCCGCCGGTGGCGGGGTCGCGGACCAGGCCGTGTGCCCCGCCGTCGGGGTCAGGGGCGCCGAAGCGGATCGGCTCGCCGTGCACGAGCGGGATGATCGCCTCGTCGCGGGTGACCGGTGACTTCACCGCGTCGAAGGCGCCGTCGTTGAAGATCGGGCAGTTCTGGTAGATCTCCACGAACGACGTACCGCGGTGAGCCGCCGCGGCGGAGAGCACCGAGGTGAGGTGCCGGCGGTCGGAGTCGATGGTGCGGGCCACGAACGTCGCCTCGGCGCCGAGCGCGAGCGAGACGGGGTTGAACGGGTGGTCGAGGGAGCCCATCGGCGTCGACTTGGTGACCTTGCCGGTCTCGGAGGTGGGGGAGTACTGGCCCTTGGTGAGCCCGTAGATCCGGTTGTTGAACAGCAGGATCGTCATGTTGACGTTGCGGCGCAGCGCGTGGATCAGGTGGTTGCCGCCGATCGACAGCGCGTCGCCGTCGCCGGTGACGACCCAGACCGAGAGGTCCTCGCGGGCGGTGGCGATGCCGGTCGCGATCGACGGGGCACGCCCGTGGATCGAGTGCATGCCGTAGGTCTCGAGGTAGTAGGGGAAGCGCGAGGAGCAGCCGATGCCCGAGACGAACACGATGTTCTCGCGACGCAGGCCGAGATCCGGCAGGAAGCCCTGCACGGCCTTGAGCACGGCGTAGTCGCCGCAGCCCGGGCACCAGCGGACCTCCTGGTCGCTGGTGTAGTCCTTGCCGGTCTCGGGCGCGTCGCCCTCGGCGCGGGTGGGCACCAGCTCGATGCCGCTGCGCATCACGGGCAGCGGCAGGTCGGTGCCGTTGGTCGGGTGGTTCATCGCTCGTCTCCGGTCAGGGTCTCGACGGGCACGGTGAGGTCGACCTCGATCCCCTCGGCCTCGGCGACCAGGTTGCCGATCGCCTCCGCCAGCTCGGCGGCCTTCAACGGCAGGCCACGCACGTGGTTGTAGCCGACGGCGTCGACGAGGTAGCGGGCCCTGATCAGCATCGCGAGCTGGCCGAGATTCATCTCGGGGATGAGGACCTTGTCGTAGCGCGCCAGGATCTCCCCGAGGTCGCGGGGGAACGGGTTGAGGTGCCGTAGGTGCACCTGGGCCGCGCGGTAGCCGGCCTTGCGGACCCGCCGTACGCCGGCGCCGATCGGGCCGTACGTCGATCCCCAGCCGAGCACGAGCACCTTGGCCAGCCCGTCGGGGTCGTCGACCTCCAGCGGCGGCAGCGACTCAGCGATCCGCTCCACCTTGGCCGCGCGGGTGCGGACCATGAAGTCGTGGTTGGCCGGGTCGTAGGAGATGTTGCCGTGGCCGTCGCCCTTCTCCAACCCACCGATGCGGTGCTCGAGACCGGGTGTACCGGGGATCGCCCACGGCCGCGCGAGCGTCTCCTCGTCGCGGAGGTACGGCCAGAACTCCCGCTTCTCCTCGGTCGAGCCTTTCGAGACCACGTGGTTGGTGCTCGTGGCGAACGCCGGGTCGATCGTGGGCAGCTCGGACAGCTCGGGGATCCGCCAGGGCTCGGAACCGTTGGCGAGCATGCCGTCGGACAGCAGCATCACCGGCGTGCGGTAGGTGACCGCGATCCGGATGGCCTCCAGGGCCGCGTCGAAGCAGTCGCCGGGCGAGCGTGGAGCGACGATCGGCACCGGGGACTCGCCGTTGCGGCCGAACATCGCCTGCAGCAGATCGGCCTGCTCGGTCTTGGTCGGGAGCCCGGTCGAGGGGCCACCGCGCTGGACGTCGACGACCAGCAGGGGGAGCTCGGTCATCACCGCCAGGCCGATCGACTCCGACTTCAGCGCGATGCCCGGCCCGGACGTCGTGGTCACGCCGAGGCTCCCGGAGAACGACGCGCCGATGGCGGCGCCGATGCCGGCGATCTCGTCCTCGGCCTGGAACGTCGTGACGCCGAAGGCCTTGTGCTTGCTGAGCTCGTGGAGGATGTCGGAGGCCGGCGTGATCGGGTAGGACCCGAGGAACAGCGGCAGCCCCGACTGCACGCCCGCCGGCGACCAGGCCGTAGGCGAGCGCGAGGTTCCCGGTGATGTTGCGGTAGGTGCCGGACGGCATCGGGGCCGGCTTGATCTCGTAGGAGACCGCGAAGGTCTCGGTGGTCTCGCCGAAGTTCCAGCCGGCGCGGTAGGCCGTCACGTTGGCGTCGCGGATGTCGGGGACCTTGGCGAAGCGCTTCTGCAGGAACGCGATCGTCGACTCGGTCGGCCGGCCGTAGAGCCACGACAGCAGGCCCAGGGCGAACATGTTCTTGGCGCGGGCGGCGTCCTTGCGCGACAGCCCGAACTCCTTGACGGCCTCGACGGTCATCCCGGTCAGGTCGACCGGGTGCAGGGCGAACTCGTCGAGGCTGCCGTCCTCGAGCGGGTTCGCGGTGTAGCCGGCCTTCGCCAGGTTGCGCGTGGTGAAGTCATGGGTGTCGACCACGATCGTGGCGCCCTTGGGGCAGGTCCCCGAGGTTGGCGCGCAGCGCTGCCGGGTTCATCGCGACCAGCACGTCGGGGGCGTCACCGGGCGTGAGGATGTCATGGTCGGCGAAGTGCACCTGGAACGACGAGACGCCCGGCAGCGTGCCCTGGGGTGCCCGGATCTCGGCGGGAAAGTTGGGGAGCGTCGAGAGGTCGTTCCCGAACGACGCGGACTCCTGCGTGAAGCGGTCCCCGGTGAGCTGCATCCCGTCGCCCGAGTCACCTGCGAACCGAATGATCACGCGGTCAAGCTGCTTGACCTGCTTGGACAACTGCGTGCACAACCTTTCGTCGCCTGGACGTTTCGCGCCAGATTTTCCCGGGGCGGTCCGGTGCTCGGCGCAACTCCCCCACGATAGTCCGGCCCCGGCCCGATTCCGACCGTTCCCCCGCATCTGGACAGTGAGCGAGACCACGCCGCGCCTGCCCTTTCTGGATGAGGTAGTTTGACGATCGTCCTGATAATCTCTACCAAACAACGTGACTAACGTTGCTTATCACCCGACAGCGAAAAGAGAGTCACCCCATGACCAAGCGGATCAGGTTCGCGGCGCTCGCCGTCGCGGCCACGACCATCCCGGCCGTCCTGTCCGGTTGTGCCGCCTCCAACGGATCGTCCGCCAGTGGCGACTCCGTCAGCGTGGTGGGCTTCTCGGTGTTGAAGACCGCCAACGAGCCGGTGATCGCCGACTTCCAGAAGACCGACGCCGGCAAGGACGTCAAGTTCACGACCTCGTACGGCGCCTCCGGCGACCAGTCCCGTGCGGTCGCCGGTGGCCTGCACGCCGACGAGGTGCACCTCTCGCTGGAGCCGGACGTCGCGTCCCTGGTCTCCGCCGGACTGGTCGACAAGAGCTGGAACCAGACCCCGACCAAGGGCATTCTCACCGACTCCGAGGTGGTCTTCCTGGTCCGCAAGGGCAATCCCCTCGGCATCAAGACCTGGGACGACCTGGTCAAGCCGGGCGTCAAGATCATCACTCCCAACCCGGCCTCGTCCGGCTCGGCGAAGTGGAACATCCTGGCCGCCTGGGCCCACGCCGCCAACGCCCCGGGTGGCAACGACGCCAAGGCGACGGCGTTCGTCACCAAGATCCTCGACAACACGGTGGCGCTCCCGGGCAGCGGTAGCGACGCCCTGTCGTCCTTCGTGGCGGGCAACGGCGACGTCCTGCTGGCCTACGAGAACGACTCGATCCAGGCCCGCGCCGCCGGTGACGACGTCGACTACATCCTCCCCGACGACACCCTGCTGATCCAGAACCCGGCTGCCCTGACGACGGACGCGACGGCGCCGGCGGCGGACTTCCTGAAGTTCCAGCTCAGCCAGGCGGGCCAGACCGACTACGCCAAGGCCGGCTTCCGGCCGGTCATCCAGGGGATCAAGGTGGATGTGCCGGGCGCCAACGACCCGAGCAACCCGTTCCCCGCGGTCAAGACCCAGTACACGATCGACAAGGACTTCGGCGGCTGGGAGAAGGCCAACGCGAAGTTCTTCGACGACAAGACCGGGATCATCACCAAGATCATCTCCGGTCTCAACGTCGGCGGATGACCACCGCCGTCCTCGGACAGGACACTCGGCCGGTCGGGCGCGGCCGGCCGGGTGTCCGTTCCACCCTGACCCGGGGCTCCGCCCTCGGGCTCGGGATCGCCATGATCTGGTTCAGCCTGCTCGTCCTGATCCCGCTGGCCGCGATCGTGGTCACCGCCGGCAAGGACGGGTGGCAGGGGTACGTCGACACGCTCACGAACCCCCAGACCTGGGCCGCGATCAAGCTGACCGTCGGTCAGTCCCTCTTCGTCACCGCAGTCAACGTCGTGATGGGCACGCTGATCGCCTGGGTGCTCGTGCGCGACCGGTTCTGGGGTCGTGGGGCTCTCGACGTCCTCATCGACATCCCCTTCGCGATGCCCACGATCGTCGCCGGGCCTGGTGCTGCTCGGGCTCTACGGACCGAAGAGCCCGCTCGGCATCAACGTCGCCAACACCCGCACCTCGGTCACTCTCGCGCTCGCCTTCGTGACCCTGCCGTTCATCGTCCGGACCGTTCAGCCGGTGCTGGCCGAGCTCGACGCTGACGTGGAGGAGGCGGCTGCCTCACTCGGCGCGGGCCGAATGACGATCCTGCGCCGGCTCGTCCTGCCTTCGCTGGTCCCGGCGATCGCGGCTGGCGCGGCGCTGTCGTTCGCCCGCGCGATCTCGGAGTACGGCTCGCTGGTGCTGCTCAGCGGCATGCTGCCCTACAAGACGGAGGTCGTCTCGGTCCGCGTGCTGTCCTTCATCGAGGGCGGTGACCCGACCTCGGCCGCCGCGCTGGCGACGATCATGCTCGGGGTCGCGCTGTTCGTGATCGTCGTGCTCGACATCATCCAGCGGAGGGTGTCTCGTCGTGGTTAGGCTCCCCGCGCCCGCCAAGTGGGCTCTGCGTCTCATCGTGATCGGCTACGTGTTCCTGCTGGTCGGCTGGCCGATGGTCACCCTGGTCCAGAACGCCTTCGCCGACGGCCTCGCCAACTTCCAGGCTGCGTTCTCCGACCCCGACGTCGTGCACGCCATGATCGTGACCATCGAGATCTCGCTGTGGGCGGTCGCGATCAACACCGTCTTCGGCGTCGGGATGGCGCTGCTCCTGGTGCGCTACGAGTTCCCCGGCAAGCGAGCGCTCTCGGCGATGATCGACCTGCCGATGTCGGTGTCGCCGGTCGTCATCGGCCTCGCCCTGCTGCTGGTCTACAACGGCCGCAACGGCTGGTTCGGCCCCACCCTGGAGTCCCACGGCCTCGTCGTGATCTTCAACAGCCCGGGCATGATCATGGCGACCTGTTTCGTATCCCTCCCGCTCGTCGTCCGCGAGGTCGTCCCGGTGCTCACCGAGATCGGCAACGACCAGGAGCAGGCGGCCACCAGCCTCGGCGCCAACGCCTTCCAGACCCTGCGCCGGATCACGCTGCCCGCCATCAAGTGGGCTGTCGTCTACGGCGTCGTGCTCACGCTGGCGCGCTCGCTCGGCGAGTTCGGCGCCCTCAAGATCGTCTCGGGAAACCTGACCGGACAGACGCAGACCGCGCCCCTGGTCGTCGAGCAGCAGTACAACAACTTCGCCAAGGGCGAGGCGTACGCCGTCTCGTTCATCCTGGTGCTGATCAGCGTGCTCTGCATCCTCGTCGTCTCCCTGCTGCGCCCCAAGGAGCCCTCCTCATGAGTATCGACATCTCGCACGTCAACAAGAAGTTCGGCGACTTCGTCGCCCTCGACGACGTCACGGTCACCCTGCCGACGGGGCAGCTCACCGCGCTTCTCGGGCCGTCCGGCGGCGGCAAGTCGACCCTGCTCCGGATCATCGCCGGGCTCGAGCGTGCCGACACCGGCACCATCGAGATCGAGGGGGTCGACGCGACCCGGACGGCGCCGCAGAAGCGCAACGTCGGCTTCGTGTTCCAGCACTACGCGGTCTTCAAGCACATGACCGTGGCGAAGAACGTCGCGTTCGGCCTGGAGATCCGGAACAAGCCGAAGGCCGAGATCGCCGACCGCGTCGACGAGCTGCTCAAGCTGGTGCACCTGTCGCAGTTCGCCGAGCCGGCTGCCGTCCCAGCTCTCGGGCGGCCAGCGTCAGCGCATGGCTCTCGCTCGGGCTCTGGCCATCCAGCCCAAGGTGCTGCTGCTCGACGAGCCGTTCGGTGCTCTCGACGCCAAGGTCCGCAAGGAGCTGCGTGAGTGGCTGCGGCGCCTGCACGACGAGGTGCCCGTCACCACCGTCTTCGTCACCCACGACCAGGAGGAGGCCCTCGAGGTCGCCGACGAGATCGTGGTGATCAACGAGGGGCGCATCGAGCAGGTCGGAACTCCGGACCAGCTCTACGACGAGCCGGCCAACGACTTCGTGATGGACTTCCTCGGCGAGGTGACCCAGCTCGGCTCCGTGCGGCTCCGGCCGCACGACATCGAGATCGCGCTGAGCCCCGACCTGGCCGGCAGCACCGCCGCCGACGTCCTGCGGCTGACCCGCGTGGGCTTCGAGGTGCGGATGATCGCCGGCACCGAGGACGGCCGGGAGGTCTCGGTGGTGACGACCCGGACCCACGCCCGTGCGCTGGGGCTCGAGGAGGGCATGCGGGTGTGGATCACGCCGACGAGCGGCGCGGCCACCGTGCCCGCGATGAAGCCCCTGCTCGCCGGCTGACCGCGCCGTGCGGGTTCAGTCGCAGTAGTTGTCGCAGACCTTCGTCGCCGGCAGCTGCTGGTTGCACTTCGGGCAGACGTCGATCGGAGCCTCGGCCAGTCGGACCTTCTTGGCCCGCGCCCGGCGGGCGGTGAGCTGGGGGGTCAGCGCGGGCGAGCCGCCGTCCGCCGGCAGGTCGGGCGCGTGGAAGTAGCGGTAACAGGCCAGCCGCTGGACGGCGGCGTGGTCGTCGCCGTCCGCGGTCAGGTCGTCGGTCGTCTCGGCGACGGCGACGGCGTACCGCTCACCGACGGTCCCGTCGGCCTTGACGCACAGCGCCGACAGCAGAGGCTCACCACGGTTGAACGCGTCGCGTGACACCCGGCCGAGCACGTCGCCGATCCAGTAGTGCATCTGCTGGGTGCCACGCACGCCGGTGACCCGCTGCGCCTCTTCGGCGAGGTCCTTGTAGGTGATGACCGCGTGGTAGTGCTGCGCCACCTCGATCAGGATCGGCCGGGCGGCCTCGGCCCAGGCCGCTCGCGACTCCTCGACACCGACCTCCGAGGCATCCCGCCACACCTCCGGGGAGTCCTGGACGAGCTCGGTGGTGGACGTGAGAGAGGAGGACATACCTAGGACGTTACCCGCATCGGCCGCTGGGAGCCCTGTCCTGGACGTCCCCAGGGGGTCGGCCGTAGTCGGTGAATCGACTTCGCGGGTGACTGTCGGCCGTTGGCGTCCAAGCGATACGTCGGTTGATCTGCTGCACAGTGGGGGTCCTGGGCTGTCAACGAGGGCCTCGTGGACCTTCTGCGGACCCTCGGACCTGCCTCCGCTCGAGCTGACACCGGGTCGCGTGCTCCGGGCGCTAAAGCTGCCTTGTAGGGGACTTTGGCCACTGTTCGCGGATACCCCACCGGGGTTAGCTTCGAGGTGTAGCGAGAGGCAGGAGAGCCATGAGGCGCCTCGTCATCCTGGGCGGTGGGACCGCCGGGACCATGATCGCCAACAAGCTGCGGCATCGTCTGGACCGCACGGAGTGGAGCATCACCGTCGTCGATCGCGACGACGAGCACCACTACCAGCCCGGATACCTGTTCCTGCCCTTCGGGGCGTACTCCCACGAGCAGGTGGTCAGGTCTCGGCGTGCGTTCCTCCCGGACGGCGTGGACTTCGTCGTCGGCTCGATCGACAAGGTCGAGCCGGAGGCGAACGTCGTACTCCTCGATGACGGTCGTCGGCTCCCTTACGACGAGCTGGTCATCGCCACCGGCACGACCCCGCGCCCGGACCAGACGCCCGGCATGCTGGGATGGGAGTGGCGGCGAAGCATCTTCGACTTCTACACGCTCGATGGCGCTGAAGCACTTGCCGAGGCGCTCCAGCGGTTCGACAGCGGCAGGCTGGTCGTGCACATCACCGAGATGCCGATCAAGTGCCCCGTGGCGCCCCTCGAGTTCACGTTCCTGGCCGAGGCCTGGCTGCGTGAACGCGGCCTCCGCGACCGGGTCGAGCTGGTCTACGTGACACCGCTGGACGGCGCGTTCACCAAGCCGGTCGCCTCGGCGCAGCTGGGCGGGATGCTCGACGAGCGCAAGGTGCACGTGGAGACCGACTTCATGATCGAGCGGATCGACGACGAGCGGAAGGTGCTCGTCTCCTACGACGAGCGCGAGGTCCCGTTCGACCTGCTCGTGACGATCCCGCTGAACATGGGTGCTGACTTCGTCGCACGGTCCGGGCTCGGCGACGAGCTCAACTACGTGCGCGTGGACAAGCACACCCAGCTCTCGACGAAGTTCGCGAACATCTTCGCGATCGGTGACGCCAGTGACATCCCCGCGTCCAAGGCCGGCTCTGTTGCGCACTTCTCGGTCGAGATCTTCGTCGGCAACTTCCTCGAACACATCGCTGGCCGACCGATGACGAAGGCCTTCGACGGGCACGCGAACTGTTTCGTGGAGTCCGGTGACGACAAGGCGCTGCTGATCGACTTCAACTACGACACGGAGCCCTTGACGGGCAAGTACCCCCTCCCCCTCGTCGGCCCGATGGACCTGCTGAAGGAGACCCGTGCCAACCACCTCGGGAAGCTCGCCTTCCGCTGGATCTATTGGAACGTCCTGCTCCCAGGTCGTCCCGTCCCGCTCCCGGCCCTGATGTCGATGGCCGGGAAGCACGTCCCCGAGACCGAACCAGACAAGCAGGAGGCCTGAGATGCCCACCACCACGATCGACAGTCACGTGATCCACGTCGACGACGAGGGGTTCATGACCCAGTACGACGAGTGGACCGAGGACCTGGGAAAGGTGCTCGCCGCGCAGATCGGCATCGACATGAGCGACGAGCACTGGAACGCGATCCGCTTCCTGCGCAGCGACTTCCCCGAGCACCGTGAGACCGCAACGCTGCGCCGGGTGGCGACAGTCGGGGGAATCCCGACCAAGCAGCTGTTCGCCCTGTTCCCGAAGAAGCCGGCCAAGAAGATGGCGTACATCGCTGGGCTGCCGAAGCCCCGCGGTTGCGTGTGAACCGACCAAGGAGACAAGCCATGACCACCACCGCAACCGCACCCCTCGTCCCGTCCTTCGGCGACGAGGAGAGCGGCCGCAAGCTCGCGATCATCTGCTCCAAGGGCAACCTCGACATGGCCTACCCCGGGCTCATCCTGGCCAATGCCGCTCTCGGCGAGGGCGTCGAGACGCACCTGTTCTTCACGTTCTGGGGCTTCGACATGATCAACAAGAAGACGATGGGCGACCTGAAGTTCACCATGCTCGGGAACACGGCCACGCACATGCCCCAGGGTCTCGGCGGCCTCCCCGGCATGACCGCCATGGCCACGCACCAGATGAAGAAGTCGATCGAGGAGATCGGCGTGCCCGCGGTGCCGGAGTTCCTCCAGCAGATCGTCGACTCGGGTGGCCACCTGTGGGCCTGCCGGATGTCGGCCGACATGCAGCACCTGCAGGCGGAGGATCTCTACGACGAGGTCGAGGCGATCATCAGCGCCTCTGACTTCATCGAGAAGACCGACGGGGCTCAGCTCCTCTTCATCTAGACGCTCGGGTCCGATCCCCTACCCCAAGGTCCGCCGAACGCAGCCCATCGTCGAGCTGGTCTGGTGCGCGATGATGATGCCGTCGCGGTTCAGCACGCGCTCGAGCACTCTGTGCCGACCATCACCCGCACACATCTTCAGCCACCTGTGGCCGATCAGCGGTAGTTGGTGAATCGGGCCAGCGTGGACGGCTGTCGACGGTCGATCGTGGCAAATCGCTCTGACCTGCGCGGATGCGTTGGTCCCCATTGGCCGCCTTCGAAGGCTTGCGGACTTTCTGCGGACTCTGTGCGGACTCGAGAAGGATATTCGCACCACGTGTCAGCGGCCGTCTTGTGCGCGGTTGGTCTGTTCGGTGCGCCAGAGGATGAGGTCGGTGCGCCAGTTGCGGACGTGGCGGCCGATCTTGAAGCTGCGGGGCCCGGCCCCGAGGTGTCGCCACTAGATCAGGGTGCCTTCGGGGACGCGGAGGGCGTTGGAACGGCCCGCTAGACCGGCCGGTAGGCGGTCCTGGATGGTTGCTCCGCTGGCCCGCGCGAGTGCGGTGCCTCAGTTTGCGAGGGCCGTGCGGAGGGTCGACCAGAGCTCGGCCAGGCTCGCACTGAGCAGCGGGTGGGTCTGGACCGGGTACGAGGAGAAGCCCGTGACCATTAAGTGCGTTTCTCGGTCGATCCAGCAGAACTGCCCGTGGATGCCGAGCATCGCCACCACCCTTCCTGGCTCGAGCACCCAGGTCTGGTTGTGGTACTCCGCGCCGGGCAGGGTCTCGCCGTAGGCGCCACGGGCGAACGCGGCCGCTCGCTCAGCCGACGGGGCGAACAGGTCGTCGACCCACGCCCGGGGAATGACCTGTTCACCGCCGAGCGCCCGGCCCTCGTCGGCGAGGAGATGTCCCCAGCGAGCGAAGTCACGCAGGGTGAGGTTGACCTGACCCTCCACGATCGGGCGGCCCGCCGAGTCGAGGTTCACCAACGCCGAGAGGTCGGCGCCGAGGTGCCGGTAGATCCGCTGCTCGTAGAGCTCGACGGCGGGCCGGCCGTACACGTTCGCGAGGGCCGTCGGCAGCAGGTTGGTCAGATAGGAGCCGTAGTTGAAGCGAAGGCCCGGATCCTCCGCGGCGCGGGTCAGCTCGGCCACCGCGAACCTGAGGGTCCCCACCTGGCGCTCGGCCGAGCCCGGGTAGTACCCCACTGCTTCGGCATATCTCCAATACATCGAGGCGACGTCCTCGTAGTGCTCCTCGAGGTCGAGCCCGGTGGCCATGTCGAGGACGTGCTGGAGCGTGACCCGGTCCCAGGCCGGGAGCGCAGCGAGCTCCGGGACGTAGTCCCGGATGGGGCGCTCGGGATCGAGCATCCCCTCCGAGATCGCGATCCCGACCATCATCGTGGTGAGGGTCTTGGAGCAGGAGTGGGCAACGTGCCTGTCGGTCTCGGACATGCCGTTGCGATAGGTCTCGTAGACCAGGCGACCTTCGTGGACGACCGCGAGCGCGTCGGTGTAGACCCTGCGGTCCAGGAACTGCTCGCCCCCCATGTCCCGGCCGGTGAGGGGGTCGTTGAACCGGAGCGCGCCGAGGTCGAGCGGGTCTCCCTGACGGAACGCGGCCGACGGGCCGCCAGGGTCCAACTCCGCCGAGGGCATCCGCTCCTCGGTGGTCAGCTGGCCGCGGGGGAGGTTCCACGGTTGGTCCCACCGCGCGTCGTCGTAGCCCAGGGCGGACAAGGCCTGCGGCGTGCCCGTCGGCGGGAGAATCCTGACCATGAGGCGGTCCCTTCGTTGTCAGCCAGACGCCGGGCCGGGCCCGGTCCGGACCGGCTTCCAGCCCGGGCCCGGGACGCTGGCGCGCAGCATCTGCGTGTAGGGGTGCTGGGGAGAGTCGAGCAGGCGCCCGGTCGGGCCCTGTTCGACGACCTTCCCCCGTTGCATGACCAGGGCGTCCTCGGTCAGCTGCCGGACGACGGCGAGGTCGTGGGAGATGAGGACGTAGCTGATCCCGCGCTCGTCGCGGATGTCAGCGAGGACGTTGAGCACCTGCGCCTGGATCGAGACGTCCAGCGCCGCGACTGACTCGTCGAGGATGAGCACGCGTGGCTCGGCGGCGAGTGCGCGGGCGATCGCCACGCGTTGGCGCTGGCCGCCCGAGAGGGACCGGGGGAGGGCGTTCATCTGGCGCTCGTCGAGACCGACGATGTCGGCGAGCTCCCGGATGGTACGGCGGCGGGTTGCGGCGTCGTAGGCATGGTGGAGCCGCAGCACCTCTTCAATGAGATCGACCCCCGACTGGCGTGGGTCCAGGCTCGAGTAGGGGTCCTGGAAGACGATCTGCACCTCGCGACCGCGGCGCTTGCGCTCCCTGCCGCCACGGGCGGGTTGCGAGCGGTCGTGACCGCACGCGCTGATCACGCCCTTCGTCGGTCGCTCGAGCCCGACGATCATCCGCGCGACCGTGGTCTTGCCGCTGCCGGACTCGCCCACGATGGCCAGGGACCGGCCCGGCAGCAGGTCGAAGCTCATGTCGTCGACCGCGACGTGGGCGCCGAACTCCTTGCGGAGTCCCCGTACGGAGAGGGCAGGTTCCGCAGCGGTGACCGTGCCGGGGGTGTCGAGGGTGTCGTGGTCAGGCATGGGGCCTCGGCTCCAGCAGGGCCCCACGTAGGTGCGCAGCTCTCGCACATCGGACGCGCCCGGTGTCGAGGCCCGTCATCAGCTGCTCGTGGCTGCGGCAGTCGTCGGTGGCGTGCAGGCACCGGGGGGCGAACCGGCACCCGGTCGGCGCTTCGAATGCGGAGACGGGACGACCCGGGATCGCCACCAACCGGTGCGCCGCCGACGTGATGTCGGGCCGCGCCTGCACGAGCGCTGCGCTGTAGGGGTGTAGGGGGTCGGCATGCAGCTGGTCGGCGGTCCGGGTCTCGACCACCTGTCCGGCGTACATCACGCAGGTGCGGTCGCACACCGCGCCGGCCAGCTCGAGGTCGTGGGTGATGAACAGCATTGAGAGCCCGCGCTCGCGTCTTAGCTCGTCGAGGATCGCCATCACCTCGGACTGAGTGGTCACGTCGAGCGCGGTGGTGCATTCGTCGGCGAGCAGCAGCCGGGGCTGGGAGAGCAGGGCGGTCGCGATCATGACCCGCTGGAGCATGCCGCCGGACAGTTCGTGCGGGTATTGCCGCAGGCGCTTGGAGGGGTCGTCGATCCCGACCTCCTCCAGCGCCTGGGCGGCACGCCGGGACGCCTCGGGCCGCGGTACGTCGTCGAGGGTGCGCAGGGACTCGGTCATGAAGTCGTCAATCCGTCGCACCGGGTTGATGTGGGCGCGGGGGTCCTGGAAGACGACCGCCACGTGGGAGCGGTGCGCTCGCAGCTCGGAGCCGGACAGCGCGAGCACGTCGACGCCGTCGAAGGTGACGCCACCGGTCACCTCGGCACCCGAGGGCAGGAGCCGCGCGATCGCCCGCGCGGTCATCGACTTCCCGGAGCCGGACTCGCCGACGAGGCCCATCGCCTCCCCGGCGTCGATCTCGAACGTGGTGCCGGAGATGACCTCGCGGAGCCCGTCGTTCAGCGCGAGCCGGACGGTCAGGTCCTCGACGCGGAGCAGGGCGGTCATCGCTGCGGCCCCGTGGAGCGTTCTTGGAGCCGCTCTCCGAGGAAGCTGACCGCCGACACGACGAGCACGATGCAGGCCACGGCGGCGAGCGCCTCGAGCGGGTAACCCTGGAGCAGGGGGGTCTTGCCCTCCGAGACCATCACGCCCCAGTCGGCCTGGGGTGGCTGGATGCCGAGCCCGAGGAAGGACAGCGCCGCCAGGTCGACGACGGCGAAGCCGAAGAAGATCGTGCCCTGAGCCACGATCAGCGACGAGATGTTGGGCAACAGGTGTCGGAAGCACAGCCACCAGCTGCTGAAGCCCTGCACCTCGCCGGCCTGGATGTAGGCCATGGCCCGCTCCTTCAGCGCAGCCCCGCGCAGCACCCGAGCCAGGTAGGGCGAGTAGGCCATGGCAAGCGCAAGTCCGGCGGCGAGGAGGCCGGGCCCGAACACGGCCGCGGCCAGGACGGCGAGCAGGATGCCGGGGAACGCGAACATCACGTCGAGACCGGACGAGACCGCCGTGTCGAGACGACCGCCGAACCAGGCGGTCGCGACGGCAAGACTCGAACCGATCGCGACCGCGACGATCGAGACCAGCGCTGCGCCCAGGAGCGTCGTACGGGCGCCCACCATGAGTCGGCTCAACAGGTCGCGGCCGGCACCGTCGAACCCGAGCAGGTGACCCCCCATCGGGCCGACGTTCGCGTAGGAGAGTCTGACCTCGTTCGGGTCGTAGGGCCGCACGAGCGGCCCGAAGACCGCCAGGAGCACGGCGACGGCGATGATCGCGACGCTGATCCATCCGCCGAGACCGAGCCGGGGCAGGCGGTGGGTCTTGGCCGACCTGGGGTCGCTAGACGTGGCGGCCGCGTCCGGGCCGGGCTGTTCGGGGGCTGCGCCGGTCGGCAGGGCGCTTCCGACGGGGATGCTCACTGGGCTCGACTCCCGATCGCGACCCGCGGGTCGAGGAGGGCGTAGGCGATGTCGACGAGGGTGTTGACCACCACGAAGAGCACCACCAGGACCAGGCTGATCCCCTGGACGACGGCGAAGTCCTTGTTCTGCGCGGCTTGGACGAGGTAGGAGCCCAGCCCGTTGAGGCCGAACGCCGTCTCCACGACCGCCGACAGCGCGATCAGGCTCGCGATCGTGAGGCCGACCACCGTCGTGATCGGGATCGCGGCGTTCCGCAGCACGTGCCGACGCAGGATCGTGCGACGCGGCAGGCCGCGGCTGACGGCCGTCTGCACGTGCTCTCGCTCCAGCTCCTCGCGCACGGCGGCGCGGGTCACCCGGGTCACGAGAGCCACCGATGAGGCAGCCAGCGCGAGCGCCGGGAGGATGAGGTGGTGGAGTGAGTCGAGCAGCCCGTTCCCGTCTCCCAGTGCCGGGAACCAGGGCAGCTTGACCGCGAACACGAACTGGAGCACCACCGCCGCGGCAAACGCCGGCATCGCCGCGGAGACCGTGGACGAGATCAGCACGCCGTTGTCGATCGTGCCGTGCGACAGCGCACCGACGACCCCGAGCCCGACGCCGATCACGACGATCACGATCGAGGTCAGCAGCACCAGGCTGGCGGTCACCCCGATCCGCTGCCCGATCAGGGTGGAGACGCTCTCGTGCAGAGGGATCGACTGACCGAGGTCACCGTGCAGCGCCGCGACCAACCAGTGCCAGTACCGGACCAGGAAGGGGTCGTTGAGGTGGTACTGGGCGTTCAGCTGGGCGACCACCTGGGGGGAGGGTGCCCGACCGCCGGTCAGGGTGGCGATCGGGTTCCCGGGAGCCAGGTAGAGAGAGCCGTAGACCAGGAGGCTCGCCACCAGCAGGGTGACCACGAGCATCACCAGGCGTTTCACGATGAAAGCGAGCATGCGGACTCCTCGATCAGCTGGCTGATCAGCTGCCGCCGAGGTAGCTGGCCCAGGGGCTGAACATGAAGGCGAAGGTCGACGGCGGGCCCGTCACCTTCTTGTCCATCACCAGCACGGTGTTCGGCGCGACCAGGGGTATCCAGACCAGCTGCTCGGTGATGATCTTCTGGGCTTCGATCACGTCCTGCGCCCGCTTCGTGGGGTCGGCCTCGCCTCGAGCGGCATTCATGGCCTTGGTGACCTGCGCATTGTCGTAGCCGCTGAAGTTCTGAGACCCGCCCGGCATGGTGAAGCTGTTGTAGAGCGCGGCCGGGTCGGCGTAGTCGCCGTAGTTGATGGTCGAGAACAGGTCGACAGCCCCGAAGTACTTCGGGTCGATGAAGAAGTTGATGTAGTTCGACGGGCTGACGTTCTTCAGCTTCACCTTGAGTCCGATCGCCTGCGCTGCTTGCTGGATCGCGAGGGTCTCGGTCTGGACGGTCGGGATGCCGGACGACGTGCCGATCGTGATCGTCTGGCCCGCGATCCCGGCCGCCTTGGCGTCTGACTTGGCCTTGGACAGGTCCTGGGTCATGGGCGGCAACGCGTCGTAGGCCGTCTTGAAGTCGCTCTTGGCGTAGCCCCACGTGCCACTGGCGGCCGCTGCGTGCGGGATGCTGCCGGCACCCTGGTAGACGGTGTCGATGATGCCCTGGCGGTCGATGGCCTCGGAGAGTGCCTGGCGACCCGGGACGCCCGCCAGCGGGCCCTTGGTCGCGCTGACGACCATCGCCGCGGTCGCGTACGGCGCGCCCTGGTAGACGCTCACCGACGAGCTCTTCTCCATCTGGCCGAGGGTGCTGATCCCGGTTCCGTACGAACCGTTGATCGCACCACTGGACAGTCCCGCAGTCAGCGTTGCGTCGTCCGGGGTGCCGATCACGGTCAGGCTGGTGACCTTCGGAGTGGGTAGAGAGGTGTCCCAGTAGTCCGGGTTCGGCACCATCTTGACGCCCTGCCCGGTCTTCCACGAGTCGAGCTTGTAGGGGCCCGAGCACATCGTGCCGCCGCTGACCGTGCCGAACGCCTTGCCCTTGGACTCGACGTATTTCTTCTGCACGACTTCACCCGGCGTCGCCGAGAGCTCGCCGAGCAGCCACTGGTCGGGCTGCTTGAGCTTGATCGTGAAGGTGTCGGTGCCGGTTGCCTCGATCGAGGAGACCCGGTTGAAGACCTGGGCGTAGAAGCCGCCGGCCTTGGGGTCCATGGCGCGGTCGAGGCTGAAGACGGCGTCCTGGGCGGTGACCGGTGTGCCGTCCCAGAACTTGGCCTTGGAGTTCAAGGTGAAGTCGTACTCCGTCGAGCTGGGTGCGGTGTAGGTGGCGATGCCGGGGCCGAGCGTCTGATCCGGCCCCTGGCGCAGCAGGGAGTCGCACAGCAGCGGGTCGACGGTGTTCTCGGGGTAGTCGAAAGCCTGAATCGGGTCGAGGGTCTGCGTCTCCCGGTAGGTCGACCAGACGACGTCACCCGCGGCCGAGGTCGGCTTGGGGGTGAGCACTGTGTAGTCCGTCGTGGCCTGGCTGTTCTTGGCGGGGGGCTTGGCCCCGCAGGCGGTCACAGCCAGGGTGCAGGCGAGCGCACCGGCGCCGAGAACCATCCAGCTGCGTGCTGGGTTCTGGGACATGGTCGGGTTCCTTCTTCCGGTGGGTCGGGGTGAGTCGTCTGTGCGTGGTCAGAGGGTGGGACGCCACGACGGGTCGTGCCACAGACCGAGCTCGCGCTCGGCAGCGGCGCCGACGTGGAAGGCGGTGACGTCGTCGTACGGGCGAGCCACCACCTGAACGCCGGTGGGGACGCCGTTGGAGGCGATTCCCGAGGGCACGGCCAGCACCGGATGGCGGCTCGCCACGTTGAAGACCGGAGTCAGCGCGGCGAAGATGTAGAGGTCCAGATGACGTCCGGCGACGTCGACGCCGTCGGCGTACTCCTGTCCTGCGCGGAGCCCGAGGCCTCCGAACGTCGGGCAGACGAGCGCGTCGTACTCCTCGAAGACGCGGGCGAGGGCGAGGTGGATCTCGGTCTCCAGCTCCAAGCCGTGATAGACGCTGGTGCGCCGCACCGCTGCGCTGGATGTGGCGAGGAACTGCCGGGTGTACCCCATGAACCGGGGATCCTCCGGGTCGGTGCCCTCCATGGAGGGGCCCATGATCGAGCCGTAGTGCACGAGAGCGGCCTCGGTGAGCCGCTCCAGGGAGAGCTCGACCTCGACCTCCTTCACGTCGGCCCCGGCCAGCCGGAGCGCCTCGGCGAAGGCACGGGTGTTCGCCTCCACTTCTGGTTCGACGGTGAAGTCGCCGAGGGTGACCGCGAGCGCCACGCGGAGCCCGCGGACGTCGCCGAGGTCGGCCGGGATGGGCTGCGCGGGCAGCGACACGTGGTCGACAGGGTGCTGGCCCTGGATCACGTTGTGCAGCAGGGCGGTGTCGGCGACCGTCCGGCCCATCGCACCGTCGTGGCAGTAGACATCGAGGTTGAACGGCGGGAGCGCCGGGACCCGCCCGTAAGGCGCCTTGAAGCCCACGACCCCGCAGAACGATGCCGGGATCCGGATCGAGCCCCCGATGTCCGACCCGCTGGCAAGGTACGCCGTCCCGGAGGCCAAGGCCGCGCCCGAGCCGCCGGACGAGCCGCCGGGGGTGTAGTCGGGGTTCCACGGGTTACGGGTGATGCCCCACAGGTCACTGTGGGTGAAGGCGGCGCACGAGAACTCAGGGGTCGCGGTGCGGGCGTGGACGAGTGCGCCTGCGTCGTAGATCCGCTCTGCGACGGGGTGGGTCTCGTCGGCGACGAGCCCCTCGGTGAGCAGCGAGCCGAACCGCAGACTGCGGCCGGCGATCGGCTGCTCCTCCTTCAGCGCGACCGGGAGTCCCTCCAGCGGCCGGGGCGGCTCGCCCTTGCCGGCGTACCGCTCGGCTGCGGTCGCAGCGGCCGCGCGCAGGTCCTCGTGGTCACGCTCCAGCAGGCAGTTGACCGTCGGCTCGGTGGCGTCGGCACGCGCAGAGACGGCGTCGAGCACCTCCACGGGCGACAGCTCGCGCGAGCGGAACGCAGCGAGGACCTCGGTCGCGCTGAGGTAGTGAAGGTCGGTCACCGGGACTCCTGTCGGTGCTGATTGGGGGCGAACCTAGGTGCGGCACACGACGTTGTCAATAGTGTTGACATGCCGTTGCCGAACCGTCTCAGCCCTGGGCGGCGTACACCCGCGCGCCTCCGACGAAGGTCTGCTCCACCCGGGTGTGGCAGATCTCCGAGGTCGGCGCCGCGAAGGGGTCACGGTCGAGGACGACCAGGTCCGCGAGGTTGCCGACAGCGATGGTGCCGGTGTCGTCGAGGTGGTTCACGTACGCCGTTCCCGAGGTGTAGGCGGCCAGCGCGCTGGCTAGGTCGAGGCGCTGTTCGGGGTAGAAGGCCTCCGCGTCGCCTTCGGGGGCGACCCGGTTGACCGCCACGTGCATGCCCTCGATCGGGTTCGCGCTGCTGACCGGCCAGTCACTGCCGCCCGACAACGTCGCACCCGCTCTCAGGAGGTCGCCGAACGGGTACTGCCACGACGACCGCTCCGGGCCAAGGAACGGCATCGTCAGCTCGTCCATCTGCGGCTCGTGCGCGGCCCAGAGCGGCTGCATGTTGGCGGTCGCCCCGAGCGTGCGGAAGCGTGCGATGTCGTCGGGGTGGATCACCTGGAGGTGGGCGAGGTGGTGGCGGTTGTCGTTGAAGCCGTTGGCCGTCCGGGCGGCCTCGACCGCGTCCAGCGCCTCGCGCACCGCACGGTCGCCGAGGGCGTGGAAGTGCACCTGGAAGCCGTGGCCGTCGAGCACCGTGACGTACTCGCGCAGGGCCGCGGGGTCGATGAACGACAGCCCGGCGTGGGTGCCGCCGGACGAGCAGACGCAGCCCTTGCGCAGGTAGGGGCTGAGCATGGCTGCCGTGTGGTTCTCCGCGACGCCGTCCTGCATGATCTTGACGGTCGAGGCGGACATCAGCCCGGCCGTCAGCTCCTCGCGGTTCGCCAGCAGCTGGTCGACCTGCTCCAGGCCACGGTCGCGCTCCCACCACAGCGCACCGACGACCCGGGCGGTGAGCAGGTCCTTGGTCAAGGCGGCCCGGTAGGCGCCGGCCACGTTGCCGAGCGGACCCTCGGCGCTGACGGCTGCGTCCTGCCAGGCGGTGATGCCGAGGGAGTGCAGCAGGGACTGGGCGCGGAGCAGCCCTTCCAGGAGCTCGGCCTCGCTCTCGCCGGGCAGGTGGGCGGCGACCAGCTCCATCGCACCCTCCTGCAGCATGCCCGTGGGCACGCCGTCCGGGTCGCGCTCGATCCGGCCGTCCACCGGGTCGGGAGTCCGGGCGTCGATGCCGGCGATCTCCAGGGCACGTGAGTTCACCCAGGCACCGTGGTGGTCACGATTGGGCAGGAAGACCGGGCGGTCGGGGACCAGCTCGTCTAGGAACGCGCGGTCCGGCGTACCGCCGGGGAAGCTCTCCATGGACCAGCCGCCACCGGTGATCCAGGCGGCCTCCGGGTTGGTCGCGGCGTACGCCGCGATGCGGGCGCGGTACTCCTCGACGGACACCACGCCGGTGAGGTCGCAGGCGCCCATCTCGACGCCGCCGCCGACCGGGTGGATGTGGGAGTCCTGGAACCCAGGGACCAGCAGCCGCCCGGCGAGGTCGACCACCTCGGTGCGCGGCCCGACCAGCTCGGACACGTCGTGGCCCACGGCTACGATGCGCTCGCCGGTGACGGCGACGGCCGTGGCGCGGCTTCGAGCCGCGTTGCCGAGATGGACCGAGCCGCCGGTGAAGACCAGATCTGCGTGCATGGGCGGCGACGCTAGGACCAACCCCACAACGTTGTCAACGGTGTTGATCAGCACTACTGTCTGGTTCACGCTCCCTCGACCCGAGAAAGGCCAGCACCGCATGAGTGGCGAGAAGGTACGGCGTGGCAGCGCGCGTCCCCAGCTGGACCGCGACGTCATCGTGTCCGCCGCCCTCGAGCTGGCCGCGGCTGGAGAGGCCATCACGTTCCGGAGCCTGGGTACCGCACTGCGGAGCGACCCGACGGCGGTGTACCGACACTTCCGTGACAAGGAGGAGCTGATGCAGGCGGTCGTCGACCGACTGATCATCCTCTCGCAGGAGCAGCTCGACCCCGAGGCGCCGTGGCGTGAGCAGCTCTACGACGGCGCGGTCGCGACGATGGACGTCTTCGCGGCCCACCCGCACGTGGGTGTCGAGTCCTCCACGATCGCCACCGGCGGACCCGGAGAGCTGGCCGCCATCAACTGGATCCTGACCCAGCTCGGGCGGGCCGGCCTCGACAAGGAGCAAGCGGTGCGCTTCTACGCGGCATACTCCAGCTACGTGCTGGCCGGAGCAGCTGCGCTGTCGCGCCAGGCCTTGAACGAGGACGACACTGCGGCCCGTTGGGTGGGCGATCTCCGTGCTGTCGACGCGGCTCGGCTGCCGGCCCTGTCCGCCGTGATCCCGGAGCTGGTCGCTCTGTCCGACCGCGACGTGTTCCTCACCGGGGTCGAGGTGTTCCTGGACTCGGTCGAGGCCGTAGCTGCGGCGTCGGGGCGCGAGTAGACAGCCAGGCGTCTTCCTACATGAACGAGCGTGCAGCATGGACGGAGAGCACCCTGCACGATCTGCGGCATTACTACGCGAGCGGTCTCATCGCAGCGGGATGCGACGTCGTGACGGTGCAGCATGCACTCGGGCACTCCTCTCCGACGATCACCCTGAACACCTACAGCCACCTCTGGCCCAAGGCGGAGGACCGGACGCGGAACGCCGCTGAGGGTCTGATGGCGGCAGCAAACGCAGAAGTTGCGGACTCTGTGCGGACTGGCGAGGGTTGACCCCCCGCTGACCTGGGCAAACGCCCAGAGTCAGCGGTAGTTGGTGAACTGCACCGCGAAGTCGTAGTCCTGACCGCGCACGAGCGCCTGGACGGCCTGGAGGTCGTCGCGCTTCTTGCTGGACACCCGGAGCTCGTCGCCCTGGATCTGCGCCTTGACGCCCTTGGGGCCCTCGTCTCGGATCAGCTTCGAGACCTTCTTGGCGTCCTCGGAGGTGATGCCCTCCTTGAGCGCGATCGAGATCTTCGACTGCTGGCCGGACTGGCGCGGCTCGCTGGCATCGAGGATCTTCAGGCTCTGCTGACGCTTGACGAGCTTGTCCTTGAACACGTCGAGCACGGCACTGGCGCGGTCGTCGGCGGAGGCGCTGATCTCGATCGCGTGCTCGCCCTGCCACTCGATGGTGGCGCCGGTGCCCTTGAAGTCGAACCGGGTGGCGATCTCACGCGCCGTCTGACCCAGCGCGTTGTCGACCTCCTGCCGGTCGATCTTGCTGACGATGTCGAACGAGCTGTCGGCCATCTCGCGCCCTCCTGGCGGTTTCGGGTCTCCGGTACTGCCTTGCTATTCTTCCGACTTGCCGTCGGCGCGCCAAACGCGGGTCACGGCACGTCCCGGCAGGTTGCCCGAGCGGCCAATGGGAGCGGACTGTAAATCCGTCGGTGTATACCTTCGAAGGTTCGAATCCTTCACCTGCCACACCGGGCGAGGGCCCGCGACCCGCGCACAGCGGCGTCGCGGGCCCTGCTGTGTCAGAGAGCCGGAGAGACTCACCCGCGATGGGTGAAGCCGGGAGCTGGAGGCCCCTTCGGCGACCGTCATCGTCAGGCGAGCACGTCCAGCAGCCGCAGGGCCTCCGCGCACATCGCCTCGCGCGCGGGGCCGAGGTACCGGCGCGGGTCGGTGACCGCCGGGTCGGCCTCGAGGCTCGTGCGGAGGGACGCCGTCAGCGCGACGTTGAGGGCGGTGCCGATGTTGATCTTCGTCATCCCGGCCGACACGGCGCGGGCCAGCTCCTCGTCGGGTACGCCGGAGGACCCGTGCAGGACGAGCGGCACGGGCACCTCCGAGCGCAGGGCGGCGATCAGCCGATGGTCCAGCCGCGCGGTCCGCGTGGTCATCGCGTGCGAGCTGCCGACGGCGACGGCGAGGGCGTCCACGCCCGTCGCTGTCACGAACGCGGCGGCCTCGGCGGGGTCCGTCCGTACGCCGGGGGAGTGCGCGCTCTGCGCCGCGCCGGGCTTGCCCCCGACGTAGCCGAGCTCGGCCTCCACCCAGAGGCCCGCTGCATGTCCGTCGTCGACGACCTGCTTCGTGCGGGAGAGGTTCTCGGCGTACGGCAGCGAGCCCCCGTCGAACATCAGCGAGCTGACGTAGGGACGCAGGGGTCCTCGGACGGCCTCGGCCACCAGGTCCTCGTCGGTCAGGTGGTCCAGGTGCAGGGCGACCGGAACCTCGGCCCGCGAGGCCATGAGGTGAGCGGCGGCCAGGATCGGTTCCGCCGCGCCTGCGTGGTAGCGGATGGCGTTCTCGCTGAGCGCGAGCACCAGTCCCCGTCCGGCCTGGGACGCGGCGGCCAGGATCGCCTCGGCATGCTCCAGCGTGATCAGGTTGAACGCCGGCAGCGCGCCGCCTCGCCGTTGGGCCTCGGCCACCAGGACGCCGATGTCCACCACCGTCATCGCGCACCGTCCCAGGCGCGGACGACGACACCGGGGAGCTGCGCCGCGTGGTCGGCCGGGTCGACGTCCCCCGCCTCGGGCGAGAGGACGGCGGCCGCCGACAGGGCGACGGCATCGTGCAGCATCCGTTCGGGGGACCCGGCGGCCAGCGGGTCACGCAGCAGGCCGCGCGCCAGGCCGGCCACGAGCGCGTCGCCCGCGCCCGTGGGGTTGCCGACGAGCACCTCCGCCGGCCGCGCTTCCCATACGCCGGTCGGGGAGGCAGCGACGGCACCGTCCTCACCGAGCGAGGCCACGACGGTCGCGCCCCAGGAGAGCGCCAGGGCACGCGCGGCCCGCACCGGGTCCTCGTCACCGGAGATCGCGGTGAGCTCGTGTGCGTTGGGTTTGACCACGCTCGCCCCGGCGGCAAGTGCCGAGACCAGCCATGGACCGTGCGTGTCGACGAGGACGGGCACCGTGCGACGTCGTCCGGCCGAGACCAGGGCAGCCAGGCCGTTCTCCGGTACGCCGTCCGGGACGCTCCCGCTGATCACCAGCACGTCGGCGTCAGCGAGGCTGGTCTCGACCGCGGCCACGAGGCCGGGCCAGCAGTCGAGCGAGGCCGGCTCGACGAGCGTGGTGGGCCCACCGCCTTCGCGCTCGACCACGGTGACCGTACGACGGGTGGGGCGACCGCTGCCGACCAGCGTGGCGTCCAGCCCCGCGGCGGCGAGACCGCGCCGCAGCAGGTCCCCGGTCCCGCCGCCGGCGGGTGCCACCAGCCGGGTCGGCTCCCCGAGCCGGTGCAGCACCCGAGCGACGTTGACGGCCTTGCCTCCGGGCCGCTCGGTGAGGGTGCTCACCCGGGTGGTGCCGCTGGGGTGCAGGTGGTCGACGTGGTAGGTCACGTCGACTGCCGGGCTGAGGCAGACGCAGAGGATCACGAGTCGGCGAGCACGACGGAACGGGCGAGGCTGCGCGGCCGGTCCGGGTCGAGCCCGTCCGCCTCTGCGCGGTCGACCGCGAGCACCTGGGCACGGACCAGGTCGGCCATCGGGTCCAGGTCGTCGTCGACGAGGAGGGCGCCCGTACGGCGTACCTCCTCGGCGAGACCGGGGACGGGGCGCCCAGCACCCACACCGCCCGGCCCGGCTCGGCCACCGCGATCGGCCCGTGGCGGTACTCCATCTGGGGGTAGGACTCCGTCCAGAGGCGGCAGGCCTCCCGGAACTTGAGGGCGGCCTCCTGGGCGAGGCCGTAGGCCCAGTCCCGGCCGAGGAACGAGATCTGCTCGACCGAGGTCATCGCGGGGTCCAGGCGGTGCTGCCCGGCGAGCACCTCGCGGGCCTGGGCGACGACGTCGTCGACCGACGTCCCGAGGGAGGCGCGCAGCAGCATCAGGGTGGTGGTGGCGAAGACGGTCTGGACCACCGAGCGCTCGTCGGCGAAGTCGAGGACCACGGTGTCCGTGGCGGCTGCGGCGACCGGGGATCCGGCCACGGCGGTGAGCGCCAGGACCGGCGCGTCGACCGAGGCCACGGCGCGCACGACCTCGGTCGTGGTGCCCGAGCGGGAGATGGCCACCACCCGGTCGTAGGAGCGGCCGCCCGGGAGCTCGCTGGCAGGGAACGCGTCGGTCAGCCCGAGCCCCGCGCCCTCCCGCAGAGCGGCGTACGACGCGGCCATGAACCACGACGTCCCGCAGCCGATGACGGCCACGGACTCGCCGGCTCGCGGCAGAACGCCGGCGAGGCCGGGCACCAGCGCGGCCGCCCGCACCCAGGCGTCCGGCTGGCGCGCGATCTCCTCACGTACGTAGGGGGCATCTGCCGTGGGGTCACTGCTCATGGCGGTCTCCTGACTGAGGTGCTGAGGCGAGGGGGTTCGGGACGATCTGGTCTCGGGTCGGCTGGCCGGCCGTGCCACCGACCGCGCCGACGCTGAGCGCGCCGGCGCCGACCGCACGGGCAAGGGCCTCGCCCACCGGGACGGCGTCGAGCCAGGCGTCGAGAAAGGCGGCGTCGAAGGTGTCACCGGCGCCGGTGGTGTCGACAGCGCGGAGCGGGGTGCCGCTGAACTCGGCGACCTCGCCGTCCGGTGAGACCGCCCACGCCCCGGCCGGGCCGTCCTTGACCACCGTCAGCGGGCCGCCGGCGGCCAGACCGGCTGCGGCCGCGTGCGGGTCGTCGTCGCCTCCCAGGGCGACCGCCTCGGCGCGGTTGGGCAGCAGCAGGTCGAGGTGCGGCAACAGGTCAGCCACGCCCTGCCACCTCTCGGACGGGTCGCCGTTGGTGTCCAAGGAGGTGGTCAACCCGCGCTCGCGGGCCCGTGCCAGGAAGGCCGGCAGGACCGGGATCAGCGAAGGCAGCAGGAACAGGGACGCCACGTGGACGTGCCGCAGCCCCTCGTTCCCCAGGTCGTCGAGCGCGCTGTACAGCTCTGGCTCGGTGAGGGAGTCGAGGGCCCCGGTCAAGGTGAGCATCGCCCGGTCTGCGCCTCGGTTCAGCGCCACGGTGAGCCCGGTCGGGAGGCCTCGCCGGATCGCGACGTGGCGTACGTCGACCCCCGCCTCCTCGAGCCGGCCGGTGAGGAACCTGCCGAAGTGGTCGTCGCCCACGGCGGCGGCGAGCGAGACCGGACGACGGAGGCGGGCGAGACCGTGGGCAGTGATCGAGGCGGAGCCGCCGATCACCAGCGAGGCGTCGTCCAGCAGCTGCTCGACCTGGCCGAACCGGGGTACGACGTCACCGCTCAGCACCAGGTCGGGGTTGGCGTCACCGACCACGAGCACCCGAGCACGGGCGTCGGACGCGGGCTCCTGGTCGGGGGACACCGCTCCATCGTGGCCGACCCTGTGCACATCTGTCCAGAAACAAGCAAGGTGATTGCTCTTTCTTGATCGTTTGCGCCGGGAAGTGCCATGCTCCGGCCATGACGACGATCAGCTTCGTCGGTGCCGGTTCGGCGGTCTTCACCCGCCAGCTCCTGCGCGACCTCCTGTCCTACGACGACCTGGGTCCGCTCACGCTGGTCCTGCACGACATCGACGAGCGCCGTCTCCGACTGGCCCACGAGGTGGCCCGGCTGACCGTGGACCACCACGGGCGTCGGGCCGAGGTGCGTGCCGAGGCCGACCGTCGTACCGCGCTGGAGGGCGCTGACTTCGTCGTCAACACCGTCAACGTCGGCGGGCACGCGGCGACCGCTCACCGACTTCGAGGTGCCTGCGCGGTTCGGGGTACGCCAGACCATCGCCGACACGCTCGGGGTGGGCGGTGTGTTCCGGGCCCTGCGGACCTTTCCGGTGCTCGACGGGCTGGCCCGGGACATCCAGGAGGTCTGCCCCGACGCCTGGCTGCTCAACTACACGAACCCGATGGCGATGAACCTGCAGTACCTCGCCGTCCGCCACCCGGGCGTCAAGGCGCTGGGGCTGTGTCACTCGGTGTACTGGACGGTGCACGACCTGTGCGAGCTGGTCGGCGTACCCCTGGAGGACGTGACCTTCCACAGTGCCGGGGTCAACCACCAGGCCTGGGTGCTGCGCTGGGAGCGCGGGGGCGAGAGCCTCTACCCGATGCTCGACGAGCTCATCGCGGCCGACCCGGAGCTCCGACGACGGGTGCGCGTCGACATGTACCGGCGGCTCGGCTACTACCCGACCGAGACCAGCGAGCACTCCAGCGAGTACGTGCCGTGGTACCTGCACGACGACGCCGAGATCGCCCGGCTGAGGATCCCGGTCGACGACTACCTCGGCATCAGCGCCGGCAACGTCGCCGAGATCGAGGAGCTCGAGCCGATCGTCGCCGAGGGCCGGTACGTCGAGCCCGACGAGGAGGCGGCCGAGTACGCGCCTCAGGTGGTGCACAGCCTGGTCACCGGCACGCCCCGCACCATCCAGGTCACGGTCCCGAACCAGGGGCTCGTGCCCAACCTGCCGACCGGATGCGGGCGTCGAGGTCCCCTGCCGGCTCGATGGCGAGGGCGCCCGACCCGTGGCCGTGGACGCTCTTCCGCGCCGCCTGTGCGGCGCTGAACCGGCACTTCCTCTCGGTCGTCGAGCTGACGGTACGCGCCGCCGTCGAGGAACGTCCGGAGCTGGTGCGGCACGCCCTCATGGTCGACCCCAACACCGCGGCCACGCTGTCGGTCGAGGCGATCTGGGATCTGGCCGACGCGATGGTGGCCGCCCACGGACCCCTGCTTCCCGAGGCCCTGCGGGCGCCGGTGCGGCTCTAGGCGTCTCCGGCCGAGGGGTCAGGAGGCGTCGATCAGGTGGACCTGGATCCCCCCGCGACGCAGAGCGTCGACGGCGTCGGGTGACGCGGCCGAGTCCGTGATCAGGTCCGAGACCAGGTCGAGGTCGCCGATCTTGGCGAACCCGCGCTGCCCCAGCTTGCTCGAGTCGGCCACGACCACCGCCCGGGCCGCAGTGCGGACCAGCGCTCGGTTGGTCTGTGCCTCGACCTCGTGGTGGGTCGTCAGGCCGGCCCCGGGGCTGATGCCGTCGACCCCGATGAAGGCCAGGTCGAGGTTGAGGTGGGCGAGTGTCAGCTCGGCGAGGGGACCGACCAGCTCGTAGGACTCGGCTCGCGCGCTGCCACCGCACACGACCAGCTCGATGTTGGAGCGGACGGCGAGCTCGGAGGCGATGTTGAGGGCGTTCGTCACCACGCGCAGGCCGGGCCGCCCCGACAGGGCCCGGGCCACCTCGGTCGTCGTGGTACCCCCGTTGAGGCCGACCGAGGTCGTCTCGGGCGTGACCAGGTCGGCGGCGGCCGCCGCGATCGCTCGCTTGGCGTCGTGGTGCTGGCCGCCCCGGTAGCGCATCGGCAGCTCGTAGAGGACTCCGGACGCGACCGCTCCCCCGTGCGTGCGGGTGAGCAGGTTCTGCTGCTCGAGGCGGTGCAGGTCGCGGCGTACCGACGCCTCGGAGACGTGCAGCCGCTCCGCCAGCTCGGCCACGCCGACCGAGCCGCTTTCGTTGAGCTGCCGCAGGATCAGCCCCAGGCGCACGTCTTGTCGCATGTCTGCACATTACGCGCACGTTCTTGCTCGTTTCACGCACCGTCCACTCCGTCGCGAGCCTTGACCCTTCGAGGTCCTCGTGCAAGGCTGAGCAAACTTCACGATCGAATCTGCTCGGTCTGTGGAGGCTGGCGAAGGGGAAGATCGCGATGTCACCGAACGCAGGTCCCTGTCCTCGACCGGCGCGGCCCGTCCGGGCGCTCGTCGCCGTTGCGCTCCTGGCCGGTGCTCTCACCGCCTGCGGCGGCGGCAGCTCCGACAGCGGCAGCGGTACCTCCATCGTCGTGACCCACGGCTACACCGACGCGGAGGCGACAGCTCTGCAGGCGGCTGCCGCGACGTGGAACCAGCAGAACCCCGACCAGAAGGTGACCCTGCAGTTCAACGGCGGGAACGACAGCGCCCTGCAGAAGACGGTCGCCGGGTTCACGGCCGGCAACTACCCGGACGTCGCCTACCAGTACGGATCCTCGGCCGCCCAGCTCGTCCGCCAGCCCAAGCTGGTCGACCTCACCGACCGGGTCACCGCGCCCTCGGTGGACTGGAACGACTTCTACCCCTCGGCTCGCGAGGCGGCGACGGTCGACGGCAAGGTGGTCGGCGTACCCGCCCTGATCGACAACCTCAGCCTGGTCTACAACAAGGCGATGTTCGCCCGGGCGGGCATCGCTCCGCCGACCAATGACTGGACGTGGCAGGACTTCCGCGACGCGGCCGCGAAGCTGACCGACGCGAGTACCAAGACCTACGGCTGGGCCTACGTCAACGACGGCAGCGAGGACACGGTGTGGCGGTACCTGGCCCTGCTGTGGCAGGCGGGCGGTGACCTGCTGAACTCCGACAACACCGGCCCCGGCCTTCGACTCCGCGGCCGGCAAGGCCGCGCTGCAACAGCTCGAGGACATGGCCGTGACCGACAAGTCGGTCTACCTCGACCAGGGCAACGGCAACTACCTGAACCTCTTCAACAGCGGGAAGATCGCGATGCTCTGGACCGGTCCGTGGGACCTGTCGAGCATCAACTCCGACGTGAAGTACGGCGTCACCTACCTGCCCGGCTTCAACGGCAACCACGAGACCATCTCCGGGCCGGACCTCTACATGCTGTTCGACCACTCCGGCGCGCGTGCCGACGTCCGCGTTCGACTTCGTCACCTGGCTGACGTCGGCCAAGCAGCACATCAAGTTCTCGATCGCGACCGGCGACCTGCCGCTGCGCCAGTCGGAGAGCAAGCTGCCGGGCTACCAGACCTTCCTGAAGAAGTTCCCGGCCGAGAAGGTCTTCGTGTCGAACCTCGACAACGTCAAGCACGTGCGCCCGAACATCGCGTCCTACGCGCAGGTGTCGACGATCATCGGCACCATGGTCCAGTCGGTCCTCCTGGGCCAGGCCACGCCCGACGCGGCCCTGAGCTCGGCCTCGTCGCAGGTCGCGTCGGTGCTGGCCGGCTCGTGACCCAGGCGCGTCGTCGGCGGGCCACCATCCTGCCGCCGCGCCGGGTGGCGACCCCGGCGGCGAGTACCGGCCGGCGCCGGTCCTGGCAGGCGAGGAGCGACGCGATCACCGGGTGGGCCATGATCAGCCCGAGCGTCGTCCTGATCGCGGTGTTCGGACTGCTGCCGGTCGGTTGGGCGTTCCTGCTGTCGTTCCAGCACAACGACCTGCAGACACCCGGAACCTGGGCCGGGCTGGGCAACTACCGCCAGCTGGCGCACGACCCCGTGTTCGCCGACTCGGTGCGGCACACCGTCGTCTACACGGTGACCTTCGTTCCGATCACCCTGGTGCTGTCGCTCCTCGCGGCGGCCATACTCAACCGCCGGGTCCGGGGGATCACGTTCTACCGGCTGGCCGTCTTCGTCCCCGTCGTCACCTCCACCGTCGCCACCGGTGTGATCTTCACCTGGCTGCTGGACCCCGACTACGGGCTCGTGAACGCCGTCCTCAGCAAGCTCGGCCTGCCGACCTTCGGGTTCTTCGCCTCTCCCGACGGCGCGCTCTTCGCGATCGTGCTGATGACGGTGTGGGGCTGGGTCGGCTTCGGTGCCCTGATCTTCCTGGCCGGCGCTCCAGGGGGTGCCGCAGGAGCTGATCGAGGCCGCCGAGATGGACGGCTGCTCGCGGGCGGGAGCGTTCTGGCGGATCGAGGTTCCGCTGCTGCGACCGGTGAGCGCCTTCCTGATGGTCTGGCTCACGATCAACGCCTTGCAGCTGTTCGACGAGGTGTACGTGACCACCAAGGGTGGCCCGCTGCACTCGACGACCGTCGTCGTCTACTACCTCTACCAGCAGGCGTTCCAGTTCTTCCACGCCGGTTACGCGGCCGCGATCGCGAGCGTGCTCTTCGTGGTGATCGCCGCGATCACCCTGGTGCAGCTGAGGCTCGCGCGTGATCCCGCCACGACCGCGGAGCGTCCCTGATGGCCGTGCTCGACGACGTACGACGGGCACCGGCCCCGACGCCGACGCGTCCGTCACGCCGCAGGCTGCATGCACCCTCCCCCTGGCACCTGGTCCTGGTGCCGGTGGCGCTGCTGATGGTGGCGCCGCTGCTGTGGATGCTGGTGACGAGTCTCTCGACGCTGGAGGAGACCCGGCGCTTCCCGCCGACGCTGCCGAGCTCCTTGCAGTGGTCCAACTACGCCACCGCGTGGAACGACTCACCGATGCTGCACTGGATGGTGAACAGCGCGATCGTGTCGGTCACCTGCGTGGTCAGCAACCTCGTGCTGTGCAGCCTGGCCGGCTATGCGTTCGCCCGGCTGCGGTTCCCGGGCTCGCAGGTGGCGTTCATCGCGATCCTCGCCACTCTCGATGGTGCCGTTCCAGGTGGTGATGATCCCGACGCTGCTGATCGTCAAGCACCTGCACCTGGTCGACACCCTGCCGGCCCTGGTCCTGCCGAACCTGGCGACCCCCTTCGGCATCTACCTGCTCCGCCAGTTCTTCATCAGCCTCCCGGTCGAGCTGGAGGAGGCGGCCCTGATCGACGGCGCGAGCCGGCTTCGGATCCTGCGCAGCATCCTGCTTCCGCTGATGGGGCCGCCGCTGAGCACGGTGGCGGTGCTGACCTTCCTGTCGGTGTGGAACGACTTCCTGTGGCCACTGGTCGTCATCGCCACCCCCGACAACATGACGGTCCAGCTCGGGCTGGCGACGTTCCAGAGCGCCCACTTCACGAACTGGCCGGTGCTGATGGCCGCCACCATGATCAGCCAGATCCCTGTCTTCGTGCTCTTCCTGGTGGGTCAGCGATGGTTCGTCCAGTCGATCGCCAGCACCGGGATCAAGTGATCCGGAGAGTCGCCCGCGCACAGGGGGTACCTTCCTGATGTGACAGACGGGACGCCGGGTCACCACGACGGGCCGGAACTGGGATTCGACCAGCTCCTCGGGCAGCAGATCGAGCGGGCCCACGACCTCAGGGATGCCCAGCAGCGTCTCGGCGGCCTGCTCGAGGCCAGCCGCACCATCGTGGCCAACCTCGACCTTCCCACCGTGCTGCGACGCATCGTCGAGTCGGCGGTCGCACTGGCGCACGCACAGTACGGCGCCCTGGGCGTCGTCTCTCCGGAAGGGATGGGCCTCGACGAGTTCATCCACGTCGGCCTGGACGCCGCGACGGTCACGCAGATCGGTCACCTGCCGGAGGGCAAGGGTCTCCTCGGCCTGCTCATCGAGCAGCCACACGCCATCCGCCTCGACGACCTCTCGACACACGAGCGCTCGGTGGGGTTTCCGGCCAACCATCCGCCGATGCGCGCCTTCCTCGGCGTGCCGATCCGGGTGCGCGAGGAGGTGTTCGGCAACCTCTACCTGACCCGCGACGACGGCAAGACCTTCACCGCCCAGGACGAGCAGGTGGTGGAGGCGCTCGCGGCGACCGCGGGCATCGCGATCGAGAACGCCCGCCTCTTCGCAGAGTCCGAGCACCGGCAGGAGTGGCTGGCGGAGTCGGCCGACGTCACCCGCCGCGTGCTGGCGGGCGACGAGGGGGCGCTGCAGCTGATCGCCAGGACCGTCCGGGCTCTGGCCGACGCCGATCTGGCCACCCTGGTGCTGCCGGAGGACGGTCAGCTCCTGGTGGCGGTCGCGGACGGGCACCACGCGGACGAGCTGGACGGCACCCGCTACCCCCGTGAGGGCACGCTGAGCGACCTCGTGATGGACACCGGCGAGCCGGTCAGGCTGGCCGACGCAGAGGAGGCGAGCCGGTCAGGCGGCCGCACCATCTATCTCGCCGGCCGGGTGCAGGTCGGTCCCGTCATGGTCCTTCCGCTCATCGGGAGGCAGGAGGTACGGGGTTCCCTGGTCGTGTGTCGCGGGCGGGGTCGACGTCCTTTCTCCCAGGTGGACATGGAGATGGCCGCCACCTTCTCCAACCACGCGTCCACCGCTCTCGAGCTGGCGGAGGCACGCCGTGACCAGGAACGGGTGCTCCTGCTCGAGGACCGGGCCCGGATCGCCCGCGACCTCCACGACCACGTGATCCAGCAGCTCTTCGCGGCCGGGCTGATGGTGCAGGCGACAACCGCGAATCTCGACTCGGAGCGCGACGTGGCCACGCTCTCCGACGTCGTCGCGTCGCTGGACGAGGCCATCAAGCAGATCCGGGTCTCGATCTTCCACCTGCAGCCTGCCTCCGCCAGCGGGATCCGGTCCGCGGTGCTCGGCGTGGTCGGGGAGGTGAGACCCGCACTCGGCTTCGACCCGCGGCTCGATCTGAAGGGACCCCTCGACTCACTCAGCACCGACGGCCTGATCCGCGATGTCACCGCCGTGGTGAGGGAGGCGCTGACCAACGTCGCCAAGCACGCTGACGCCACCGCAGCCAAGGTGAGCCTCCACGTGACGAGCACGCAGCTGACGGTCACGATCAGTGACGACGGCCGCGGTATGGGAGCCGTGGGGCGCACGAGTGGCCTGGACAACATGCGCTCCCGCGCCGAGGACAGGAACGGCTCGATGGTGGTCGCCGAGGTCCCCGACCTGGGCGGAACCACGCTGGTCTGGACCGTGCCGATCGGCTGACTCCGGTGGGCCGCCACGGCTGACGCCGTACCGACGACGGCGGCCGTCCGCGGGTGCGCGACGATGAGGCGCGTGAGCGAGCAGATCCACGACATCGGCAGGCGCCGGGCGTGGGTGATCTGGCTCGTCTCGATCTCGGTCTACCTGCTGGCGGTCTTCAACCGCAGCTCGCTCGGCGTCGCCGGGTTGCTCGCGCAGGACCGGTTCGGGATCTCTGCTGCCCAGCTGTCCTTCTTCGTGGTGCTCCAGCTGATCGTGTACGCCGGGCTGCAGATCCCGATCGGGGTGCTGCTGGACCGCTACGGGTCGCGGGTGCTGCTGCTCGCCGGGCTGGCGCTGATGTCCCTCGGGCAGCTGATGTTCGCGTTCGCCGGGTCGTTCCCCGTGGCCGTGCTCGCGCGAGCCGTGCTCGGGGCGGGTGATGCCACGATCTTCGTCAGCGTGATCCGGTTGGTGGCGCTCTGGTTCCTGGTCCGCCAGGCACCGATGGTGACCCAGCTGACCGGCCAGGTCGGCCAGGTCGGCGCGATCATCGCGGCCGCTCCGTTGGCCTTCGCCCTCCACCAGCTCGGCTGGACCAAGACGTTCGCCCTGGCGTCCTCGCTGGGCATCGTCCTGATGGTGGCCGTGGCGCTCGTGGTCAAGGACTCGCCGTACCGGCGTGAGGGTCCGGTCCGGATCAAGATGCGTGCCCTCCGCCGGACGCTGAGCCTGGTGTGGGGCAACCCCGGCACCCGGCTCGGGATGTGGTCGCACTTCACGTCGCAGTTCTCTGCGACGGTCTTCGCGCTGCTGTGGGGCTTCCCGTTCCTGGTGAAGGGGGAGGGACTGTCCGGTGGCGCCGCCAGCACGCTGCTGATGGTGATGACCGGCTGGGTCATCGTCAGCGGCCTCGTCCTCGGCGCGCTGGTGGCCAGGTTCCCGTTCTACCGCTCGTGGTTCGTCCTCGTGATCGTGGCGGCGATGGCCTTCTGGTGGGCGGTCGTCCTGGCCCGGTCGACGCCGGCGCCGATCTGGATGCTCGTCGTCCTGGTCTGCCTGATGGCGACCGGCGGCCCGGCGTCGATGGTGGGCTTCGACCTGGCGCGCACCTTCATCCCGAAGGAGGCCTCGGGGCGCGCGAACGGCTTCGTCAACGTGGGCGGCTTCTCGGCCAGCCTGCTGACGATGGCGTTGATCGGGGTCCTGCTCGACCGGACCAGCGGCGGTGGCGGGACCTCGTCGTACGACCTGGCCGACTTCCGGGTCGCGATGTCCGTGCAGTTCCTCTTCTGGGGGTTCGGGGCGTTCATGATCCTGCGCTACCGCCACAAGGCCATCGCCCATCTGCACCGGGTGCACCCCGGGCGTCGTGGAGTCGATGAAGCGTGGCGAGGCCTTCGCGCACCTCGGCTTCCACGAGCGCGAGGGCGTGTGAGCAGGGGCTCCTCAGCCCGCCTCGGCCTCCATGGCGGCGACATAGTCGCGCTTGATCTGGCGCCAGGCCTCGTCGGTCATCGTCCGGCGCCAGTACGGCGAGCAGGAGAGGTCCTGCCGGGTCAGGCCGCGGTCGTGCAGGAGGTGATGGCGTACGGCGCGGATCTCGTCCGCCTCCCCGTGGACGAAGCCGAACGGACGCCCCTGCGGGAACGTGAGGTCACGGACCGCGTCGACCAACAGCGCGGCGTCCTCCGGGCCACGGCTCCGGTGGAGCCACCGGACGTCGACGTCGGCGGGGCTGGGCAGCGCGGTCTCGTGCTCGGGGCCGTCGCAGACGAGCACGACGACCGCCTTCTCCTCGCTGTGCAGCGCCTCGAGCGACTGCGGCGATCGCGGGGAGGGCCGACTCGTCGCCGACGAGCAGGTGCCAGTCGGCGGTCGGTTGCGGTCGGTATCCACCACTCGGGCCGGTGAAGACCAGGACGTCGCCGGGCCCGGCTGACGCTGCCCAGGGGCCGGCGACCCCTTCGTCGCCGTGCACGACGAAGTCGATGGTGAGCAGGTGGGCCTCGGGGTCCCACGCTCGCACCGTGTAGCGGCGGCGCGCAGGCTGTTGCTCCTTCGGATGCGTGTCCCGGACCTCCGCCGGGTCGAAGACCTCGTCGTACGTCGCGCCCTCGGGGCGGAAGGCTGCGTTGACGTAGGCGTCAGTGGCGTCGGGCATCGCGAGGTGCTCGAGGTCGCCGCCCCCGAGGGTCACTCGCACCATGTCGGGCGTCAACTGCTCCGTCGTCACGACGCGTCCGTGCACCGATGAACCTCCTGGGTAGGTGTGGAGCCTAACGAGGCGCTACGAGGGCCTCAGCCGCCGAGGGGTGGAGCGTCGAGCTTCAGCTCGCCGGTGTTCAGGGGAGAGTCCTTGCGCGACACCATGTCGAGCCGCTCCTCCGCGCTCAGGGCCTCGAGCAGCGGAGCGACGTCGGTGCCGAAGCCGTCCACCTCGGGGGCGGCAGCCACGGGCACGATCGAGTGCACGACCCGGTCGGCGTACACGTGTACGACGTTGATCGCCTGGTGCCCGTCGACCGCCGAGATCAGCCGGTCGACGGGCGCGGTGTCGACGGTGTAGCAGGTGGCTGCGGCGACCGAGACCGGGATGCCGGCGAAGGTCGAGTGCGAGGTGAAGTGGTAGTGCCCGCCGAGGATCGCGCGTACGTCGGTCCCGCGCAGCACCGCAGCCAGGCGCTCGGTGTCGAGCAGCTCGATGATCTCCGCGGCGGGCACGAGCGGCGACGGGATCGGCGGGTGGTGCAGGGCCAGGATCGTGCCGTGCTCGGCCGGTGTGGCCAGGGCCTCGCCGAGCCAGCCCAGCTGGTCGTCGGTGATCTCTCCGTGGTGCCACCCCGGCACGCTGGTGTCGAGGCTGATGATCCGCAGCCCGGCGACGTCGTAGACTCCGGTCCTGCGGTTCGTCGGACTCATCGCCGAACAGCTCGCGGGAGTACGCCGCCCGTTCGTCGTGGTTGCCCATGCACCACACGACCCGTGCGCCGATCGCATCGGCGTACGGCTCGACGAGGTCGCGCAGTGCGCGGTAGGCATCCGGCTCCCCGAGATCGGCGAGGTCGCCGGTGAACACGAGCGCGTGCGGCGGCGGATCGATCCGCGTCAGCCGGTCGAACGCCGCGCGGAACCGTGCGACCGTGTCGATCGCGCCGTACTGCCGGGCGTCACCGGCCAGGAGGTGCGTGTCGCTCACGTGGGCGATGACGTGGGTGGGCGGGGCGAGCTGGCCGAGCTGGATCACGAGGCGAGCGTACGGCGGCTCCACAGCCCGGCCCGCCCGCCGTACGGCACGATGGGGGCAGCGGGTGCTCGACCCGAGCCGGGAGGCCACCATGGACAAGGCAGTGCTGAACTCGATGACCGACGCCGAGCGCCGGCTGGTGGCCCAGACCGAGCCCGCCGTGCTGGCTCCCCTCGACGAGGACGAGCTGCTCGACCTGCTCTCCCGGATCCGCCGAGCGCGCACCAAGTACGTGAAGAACTACCGCAGGGCGGCGGGCGCGAGGGTGGGCTCACGGTCCTCCCGCGGGACGGCGTACGCCGAGAACCAGCGCAGCCGCGACAAGGCCGAGATCTTCGAGCTCGCGCTGGCCCGGGTCAGCAGGCAGGTCGGGCGGGCGGCCGCGCAGTCGGCGGCAGAGCTCAAGGCCGAACGGCTCGCCGCGGCGCAGGGCTCGGGAGCCGCCCCCACCCGCCCCAAGGCGCCCTCCGCATCGCGGCCGACGTCCACCCCGGCCGCTCCGAAGCGTGGGGCGACCAAGACCACGGGCGGCACCAAGAAGGACGCGTCGAGCCGGGCGCAGGGCGCTCGCCGGCAGGTACGACGGGACTCTCGCTGACCGCTCCTCGGGCGGGCCGCTAGCCCCCACACAGCCCTTTCACCGCTCGCCTTCTTCGCGGCTTGCCGCTTCCCGACCTGTGACTGTTCTTAGGCCTCGCACCCGGCGCCCGGTCTCGCCCCGTTCGCCCGTCGTCGTCCCCGCCGTCGCCACCGCCGTCTTCCTCTACCGTCGCCCTTAGTGTCGCGTTCGTCCCTCGACGCAGTCGTGATCGGCGAGCCGCTGATAGCTCGTGTTTGCGCGTAGTAGTTCGCCCAGTAGACCTTGCGCTCCAGTATTCTCGGTAGGACTTCTCCCCGTCGACCGCGGCGTTCCTGCGGTCCAGTACCCATTCTGAATCCCATCTTCTTTCTTTCTCCATCATCGTCTTACTTTCTCTCCTTCTACCTCCTCTTCTTTCTCCTTCACCTATCTCTACCTATCTTTTTATTCTTTCTCTCTTTTTTCCTTTTCCTCTCCTCTTCTTTTCTCCTCTTCTATTTTCCCTTCCTCCCCCCTCTTTTTCTCTCTACTCTCCCCCTTTTTTCTTACCATTTTTTTTAAAACTCCTCCGGGCGGTGGAACGAGAGGCCGACCCGGGTCAGGCGGCGGGCCCGTCGTACCCAGAAGAGGATGCGGAGACAGGCCAGACCCAGGACCAGGGCGAGGATCCCCGCGACCGACTCCCCGCCGTGGTCCGTGGTCGAGCCGACGTAGAGCAGGGCGGCTCCGGCGGGCACGAGGACGCAACCGGCGATGGCGACGACCACGAGGACCGTCGTACGCCGGGTGGTCACGGCCGGCTCACGGCCGGGCCGGCTCGATCCTGCCGGTGACGTCGCCGAGGGTGATCCGGCCGCCGCCGGTGCCAGGTGCCGAGTAGCGGAGGGTGACCTCGTCGCCGTCCTCGAGGAACGTGCGACCGCCACCGAAGGGTTCCTTGCCGCCCCACGACAGCTCGAGGAACGAGCCGCGGGTGTCGGGCTCGGCCCCGCTGATGGTGCCGGAGGCGAAGAGATCGCCGGGCCGGGTGGAGGCACCGTTGACCGTGAGGTGGGCCAGCATCTGGGCGGGCGACCAGTACATCGTGCGGTACGGCGGCCGGCTCACGACGTCGCCGTTGAGCACCACCTCGACGTCGACGTCGAGCCCGCGCGGGCCGACGGTCGGGCCGTCCGCGTCGGTCGAGCCCGTCGAGACCAGGTAGTCCAGCGGCACCGGATCCTGCCCGGGCAGGTCGCACCACGCCGCGCCGAGGGCCTCCAGAGGGGTCACCCAGGCGCTGACCGACGTCGCGAAGGACTTGCCGAGGAACGGACCGAGCGGCACGTACTCCCAGGCCTGGATGTCGCGGGCCGACCAGTCGTTGAGGCCGACCACGCCGAACACGTGGTCAGCGAGGTCACCGACCGCGATCCGGCTGCCCCGCTCGGAGCCCGCGCCCACGACGAAGCCCAGCTCCGCCTCGATGTCGAGGCGCCGGCTCGGCCCGTACTCGGGACGCGGCTCGCCTCCCGCGGCCGTCGTGCCTGGCGAGAGCCGTTGCCCGCAGGGCCGGACGACCGGCGTACCGCTGACGACGACGGTGCCGCCGCGGCCGTGGTAGCCGACCGGGAGGTGGCGCCAGTTGGGCAGCAGGGGCTCCTGGTCGGGGCGGAAGATCCGGCCGACGTTGGAGGCGTGCTCGAGCGAGGCGTAGAAGTCGACATAGTCGCCGACACCGAACGGCAGCGTCAGGCGGGCGTCCGCGAGCGGAGTCGCCGGGAGACCGTCCGCCGCCGCGAGCTCGGCGATCTCGGCCCGAGTCTCGGCCCAGGCGGCCGGCCCGAGGGCCATGAAGTCGTTGAGCGCCGGACGGTCCAGCTCGGGCCGCAGCGTAGCGACGTCGAGCACGGAGTCGCCGAGCCGAACCCCGACCCGTGGGGCGCCCGCGCCGACGGAGTAGACGCCGTACGGCAGGTGGTCGAGGCCGAAGCCGTCGGCGGGCTCAGGCATCGGCGCCCCCGTCGGTCGGGCCCGTCGAGCCCCGCGGGGCCTCCAGCAGGCCGAGGCCCAGCAGGTCGTCGAGCGGTTCGGTCACGCTGCACGAGCCGTACGACGTGAACCACCGGCGCGCCCCGGCCAGGTCGCTGGTGCGCGCGAGGGCGACCAGGTCGTTGGCGTAGTGGTCGTCGAGCACCTCGGCGACCTCTGCGACCGTGCCCCCGTCGAACGCGCGTCGGGTCGCGAGCAGCACGTTGAGGAAGCCGTGGTGCTCGAAGCCGGTCTCGTGGTCGCGGTGGCGCACCGCGTGGTGCAGCCCCGCCGTGCACTTGTACGACGTCTCGCGATCGAGCGCGGCGTCGATCCAGGCCGCGACGGTGTCGCCGTCGGGGAAGAGGTGGGCCTCCGGTCCGCCGGTCCGGAACTTCAAGTGAGACTCAGCTTCGGCAACGGCGTCGGCCGCTGCGAGCCAGTCGGGGGTGGGCATCGTCTGCGGGAGCTCGACGTACACCTGCGTGTCGGCGAGGCCGCCGTCGTCTCGGGCGGCGTCGACGGCCGTGTTGATGCGGCGGACGTTGCCGGCCAGGTCGTCGAGGTCGCGGACGGCGGCCTCGAGCGCGACAAGTCGATGTCCGCGCTTGGCGGCGAGAGTGGCGACGCCGGCCACAGATCCGGCACCGCCGGTGAGCACCACGGAGACCGGCACGGCGGCCGGCACGTCTGCGAGCTGGGTGTCCTTGACGACGAGCGGGCCGACCAGGTCGGCGTACCACTCGCCGCGCCGGGCGGTGTAGGCGGAGACGGCGTCGGGAAGGTCGGCGTCTCCCGGCGGGAAGACCGCGGCGTCGTCGACGAGGCCGCTCCACGCGGCGGGCAGGCTGCTCACGAGATCAGCCAACCACGTCGGGCCGGGCGTCTCTACACGAGCCGGGCTCGGCCCCGCTTGCCCAGCTGGTCGGCGATGATCGCCCGCTGCACCTCGCTCGCGCCCTCCCAGATCCGCTCGACTCGGAGCTCGCGGAAGAAGCGTTCGGCGACGTTCTCGCGCATGTAGCCGCGACCCCCGAAGACCTGCACGGCACGGTCGGCCACTCGGCCCGCCATCTCGCTGGTGTAGAGCTTGACCATCGAGCACTGGGCGTGGGCGACCTTGAGGTCGGCTCCGGAGTCGAGGGAACGGGCCACCTCGTAGACCATCGCCCGGGCCGCGAACAGCTCGGTCAGGCTGTCGGCGAGCATGGCCTGCACGAGCTGCTTGTCGGCGAGGCGCTCGCCGCCGATCCGGCGCTGGGCCGCGAACGCGGTCATCTCGTCGACGAGTCGCTCGGCCGCCCCGAGGCAGCGCGCCCCGATCATGAGCCGCTCGAACCGGAACCACTCGTAGACGAAGGACATCCCGGCGTCCTCCGACCCGATCAGGTGCGTGGCCGGCACCCGCACGTCGTCGAAGGCCACGATCGGGTGGTGGTGGGCGATCGTGTGGGCGTACGCCGGCGTACGGACCACTCGGATGCCGGGCGTGTCCTTGTCGGCGACGAACAATGCCTGCTCACCGGCGTGGTCCCCGGTCGTCAGCACCGCCTGGAAGAGCACGTAGTCGGCCTTGTTGTACGACGTCACGTGCCACTTCACGCCGTTCAGGACGTAGTCGTCACCGTCGCGTGCGGCCGTGGCCTGCAGGTCGGAGACGTCGGAGCCGGCGTACTCCTCGGTGATCGCGTAGCACTCCTCGCGGCGGCCCGCGATGGTCGGCAGCAGGTAGGTCTCGCGCTGATGGTCGTTCGCCACGCCGGGCCACCAGCCGGGTGGCGTGGTGAGGCACCAGGCGAGGGCGTTGGTGACTCGGCCACCCTGCTCCTGCACGAGGACCTGCTGCAGGGTGCTGCAGCCACGCCCCCCGAGCTCGGTCGGGATGTTCGTCGCGGTCAGGCCGAGCTCGACGGCCCGGGCCTCCAGCCGGTGGGCGACGTTCTCGGGTAGCTCGCCGTCGTGCTCCTCGGCGTACTGCTCGTGACTGATCAGGTCGTCGGCGAACCCACGCGCGCGGGCCTGCAGCTCGAGGTCGTCGGGCGTGAGTCCGTACACGTAGCTCCCTAGTCCTTCGGTGATCGAGCGGATCTCTCGGTGATCGAGCGGATCTCTCGGTGATCGAGCGGAGTCGAGATCCGTTGACTGACTGTTCAGTCTATGCCACGCTCGCGAGCATGACCACTGTGCCGCGCAGTGCCGATGCGGTCGTCGTCGGCGGCGGGACCATCGGAGCCTGGACCGCCTGGTTCCTCCAGCGATCCGGCATCGGCGACGTCGTGCTGCTCGAGCGCGACACCCTCGGGCAGGGCGCCAGTGCGCGCGCGGCCGGGATGGTGCGGGCGCAGGGAGGTACCGAGGCGGCCGTCCGGCTCGGCCTGTTCAGCCGCGACTTCTACCTCGGGCAGCAGGACCTCTTGGGCATCGACTCGGGGTTCGTCGAGCAGGGCTACTTCATGCCGTGCTTCAGCGACGTGGAGGTCGAGCAGGCGCACGCGCGGATCGCGATGCAGCAGGCGGTCGGTCTCGACGTGCGCTGGGTCGACGGAGCCGAGCTCGACGCGATGAACCCCTCGATGGCGCCCGGGCAGACGCTCGGTGCGTCGTACGCCGCGGGTGACGGCTACCTCGACCCCCCGCGCAACGTGCTGGCCTACACCGCCGCCCTGTTCACCGCCGGCGTCCACGTGTGTGAGCGGACGGCGTTCACGGGGCTGGTCGTCGACGGCGGGCAGGTCACCGGCGTCCGCACCTCGGCAGGAGACATCGCGACACGTCGGGTGGTCCTGACCGGCGGACCCACCCTCGCGGCAGTGGGCGCGACCGCCGGCGTCCGGATCCCGTCCGGCGGCGCGCGCCACCAGGTGGTGGTCACCGAGAGTCATCCGGACTTCGCGCCCGATCGGCTGCCGATGGTCTTCGACGTGGCGTCGGGCATCTACTGGCGGCCCGTGCGAGGGCGGCGTGATGTGGGGGATGAGCAACCCCGAGGAGCAGGCAGGCGAGGCGACCGAGTTCGACGAGGCGTACTTCGCCGTGATGCGTGAGCGGATGGCAACGCTGCTGCCGACGACGGCGAAGGTCGGTCTCCGCAAGTCCTGGGCCGCCACCATCGACTTCACCCCTGACCACCTGCCGATCCTCGGGCCGGCCCTGGGCGGCGACGGAGTGGTCGAGGGTGTCTTCGTGGCCGCGGCCGGTGGGCACGGGATGATGTGGGGCCCCGGCGTCGCCCGGGCGGCCGCCGACCTCGCGCTCGAGGGCACCACCGACGTCCTCGACGTCACCGACCTCGGCCTCGACCGCTTCGACGAGCAGGGCAGAAGCCGCCTCGACCCCGACCCGATCGCCCTCCCCTTCCCCGCCTTCGCCTGACGCCGAGTCGGCGCAAACAGGCACAGAAATCACGCCGAGTCGGCGCAAACAGGCACGGAAATCACGCCGAGTCGGCGCGTGCCGACTCGGCGTTGGTACGGCGTCAGCGGGGGAGGACGAGGGCGTCGACCACGAGCGCGGAGTCGGGGCCGACCACCACCGGATTGAGATCCACGGCGTCGAGGTGGTCGCCGAGCTCCACCGCGAGCTGACCGAGGGCGACGACCGCGTCGAGCAGCGCCTCGACGTCGGCGGGGGCCGAGCCTCGGTAGCCGTCGAGCAGCCGGCCGACGCGCAGCCTGCCGCACCAGCTGGCGCGCGGTCTCCCGGTCGATCGGCGGAAGCGCCACCGCGCGCTCGGCGACCAGCTCGACCAGGACACCACCGGCGGCGACCACCACCAGCGGCCCCAGCAGGGGGTCGCGCACGATCCCGAGCGCGACCTCCACGCCGGTCACCTGGCGCTGCACCATCACCCGAGGTCCGAGCCGCTCCGCGAGGTCGTCGTACGCCGCCCCCACGGCGTCGCGGTCGGCCAGCCCGAGGCGTACGCCGTCCGCCTCCGTCTTGTGGTGGATCGCCTCCTCGGCCGTCTTGAGCACCACCGGGTAGCCGGCGCCCTCGGCCGAAGCCACCGCGTCGTCCCGCGACGAGACGACCGTGGCGGCAGCGACCGCGATCCCGTAGTCCGCGAGCAGGCCCTGCCAGTCGGCGGTCCCGCGACCGGCCCAGCGATCCCGGCGCGCTGCATCGACCACGGTCGACGCGCGCGCGCGAGCAGCGGGCGCCAGCAGGTGCCCGAGCGCGCGCAGCCCCGACACGGTGCCCTCGAGCACGGGGATCCCGAGCGCCCGCAGCCGGGCGGCCGCCGCCTGGTCGACGGCCGAGGGCAGGTTCGCCAGCACGGCGACCGGCTTGTCGGTCCGCGCCAGCAACCCTTCGAGCGCCTGCGGGAACGACTCGTCCCCGTCGTACTCCTCGACGAGGTCCACCGCCAGCGCGACGGCGCCCACCTCGGGGTCGTCCGCGAGCGCCGCGAGGGAGTCGCCGAAGAGGTCCTCGGTGTCGGCGCCGCTGCCCCAGACGTCGAGCGGGTTGGTCGGCTCCAGCCCCGGGTCGAGCAGCGCGGTCAGCCGCTCGACCGTCGCCGGCGCGAGGTCTGCGAACGGTACGCCGAGCCGCTCGGCCACGTCGGCCACCAGCACCCGCTCGGCTCCCGAGTCGTGCACCGTCGCCAGGCCCCGGCCGCCTGAGCGGAGCGGCCGCCGGGCGATCGCGAACAGCTCGAGGCTGTCGGTCAGCTCGGAGAGGTCGGCGCAGCGATGCACGCCGTACGCCGTGAACAGCGCCTCCCAGCCGGCGTCCGAGCCGGCGATCGCCCCGGAGTGCGCGTCCACCAGCGCCTGCCCGCGCAGCGACGACCCGACGGTGAGCGCGACCACCGGGATGTCGCGCGCGGCCGCCTCGGCGAGTCCCGCCTGGAGCGCCGCGGCATCTCGCATCGTCTCGAGGACGAGCCCGACCACCCGAGTCTCGGGCAGCGACAGGGCATAGGCCAGGTGGTCCGCCGTCGTGCAGACCAGCTCCTGCCCCGACGAGACGACGACGGAGTACTCCAGCCGCCGATGGGTGCGCAGCAGCGCGGAGAAGACCGACCCCGAGTGCGTGACCAGCGCGATCGACCCCGACGGCAACGGGTCCCGCTCCAGGTAGCCGATCGCGCGGACACCCGTCGTGGTGTCGACGAAGCCCATGCAGCCGCCACCGATCAGGGCCATCTCGTCCGCGGCCTCGACGACCGCGTCCTTCACGCCGTACGCCGGCCCGTAGACGACCGCGCCCGCGTCACCACGCGCGGCCGCGAGCGTCAGGGTCGGCGCGAGGGCAGCGTCCGGTACCCCCAGCAGCACCAGGTCGACCGGGTCCGGTACGTCGTTCAGCGACGGCACGCACGGCTGCCCCAGCACCTCGCGCCGGGTCGGGTGCACGAGGTGGACGCGCGTGAGCCCGGGGCTCCGCAGCACCTCGGTCGTCAACCGCCATCCGAACGAGTCGGGCCGGTCGCTCGCGCCGACCACGGCCACGGAGCGGGCGCCCATCATCGTCCGCAGGCGCGGCGGCGGAGCGGGTGTCACCGCTTGAGGCGACTGAGCACACGGCGCGGCGAGCGCCGCGCGGACCGGGCGTCGGCGAGGGCCGCCTTGGCAGCCTGCATCCCCGGGATGCCACAGACCCCGCCGCCGGCGTGGGTGGCGGACGAGGCGTAGTAGAGCCCGGACACCGGGGTGCGGTAGTCGGCGTACCCCGGCGCGGGACGCAGGTTGAACAGCTGCTCCACCGAGAGCTCGCCGTGGAAGATGTTGCCGCCGATCAGGCCGTACTCCGTCTCCATCTCGTGCGGACCCACGATGTCGCGGGCGATCACGGAGTCGCGGAATCCGGGCGCCACCTCGTCGTAGAGGTCGACCATCCTGTCGCAGTACGCCGCGAGCTCCTCGGCGTGCGGCTCCTCGTTCCAGTCCGACGGCACCCACTGGGTGAAGAGCGAGAAGATGTGCGGGCCGTCGGGGTTGAGCGTCTTGTCGAGCGTCGTCGGGATCACCCCGTCGCTGAACGGCGCGAGCGCGGCCCGGCCCTCGCGCGCGTCGATGAAGGCCCTCTCGATGAAGTCCATCGTGGGCGCCATCTCGACCGAGCCGGTGTGGTGCTCGGCCTGCCCGTCGCTGGGGTCGGCGGTGAAGCTGGGCAGCCGGTCGATCGCCAGGTTGATCTTCACCACGCCGCTGCGCGAGCGCCAGCGCTCGATGTCGCGGACGAAGTCGTCGGGCAGGTTCGCCGCACCCACATGGCGCAGGAACGCGAGGTGCGGATGGAGGCTGGTCACCACGAGCGGAGCCCGTAGCTCCTCCCCGCCGTCGAGGACCGCACCTTCGACCCTGCCGTCGCGCACCAGCAGCGACTCGACGGAGGCCGAGGTCCGCACCTCCGCTCCGAACGCCTCGGCACTGCGCCGGATCGCGGCAGACACCGCGCCCATCCCGCCCTCGGGATAGCCCCACGACCCCAGCTGCCCGTCGCCGACATCGCCGATCGAGTGGTGGGCCATCACGTACGCCGTGCCCGGCTCGTAGGGGCCGGCCCAGGTGCCGATCACGCCGTTGACTGCGAGCGCCCCCTTGATCTGCGGCGACTCGAACCAGTCGTCCAACAGGTCGGCGATGCTCATCGTCATCAGCCGGGTCACGTCGGCCACCGTCCGCGCGTCGATCCCTCGGTTGCGCCAGACCAGCTTGGCCAGCGCAGCCACGTCGGCCGGAGAGTGGGACCCGACCGTCGGCGGCACCGTCAGCAGCAGCGGCGCCAGTACGTCGGCGAGGCCCTCGAGCCAGTGGTTCCACTCCTCCCAGGCCCGGGCGTCCTTGCTCGACCACTTGGCGATCTCGTCGCGCGTGCGTGCCGGGTCGTCCTCGTAGATCGTGAGCGAGCCGCCCTCCGGGAACGCCTGGTAGTACGGCCCCATCGGGTGGACGCGGTAGCCGTGCCGCTCGAGCTGCAGGTCCTCGAGGATCGTCGGCGGCATCAGACTCATCACGTAGGACAGCCGCGTCACGGAGACGCCGGGCAGGTCGGGCCACGGCTGCTCCGTGGTGGCGGCCCCGCCGGTCGTCGTACGCCGCTCGAGGACGACCGTGCGCAGCCCCGCCCTGGCCAGGTAGGCCGCCGACACCAACCCGTTGTGCCCACCCCCCACGACGATCGCATCGTAGGTTCCTGGTGAGTGAGTCATGGTCCGCCGTTCGCTCGATGGGTCCTGACTGACTGTTCAGTCTAAGACGTGCTAGCGTGCCGCCACAAGGAGCGGACGCGAGACAAGGGGACCGATGGCCGCGCGTGAGCAGGGTGATGCTGTCGCCGATGTACGCCGCGACCAGATGCTCTCCGCCGCCGCCACCCTGATCGCCGAGCGCGGTTTCAGCGACACCCGGATCGCCGACGTGGCCGAGCGGGTCGGTGCGAGCCCCGCCCTCGTCATCTACTACTTCGGCACCAAGGACAGCCTCCTCACCGAGGCCCTGCGCTGGTCGGAGCGCTCGTTCTACACCGCGACCGAGGAGATGCTGCGCACCACCACCAAGCTCCGCGAGCGGCTCGAGATCCTCGTCGAGTGGACCTTGGTGTCCGAGACCCAGACGGCTCTGACCGGTGACTGGGGGCTCTGGTTCGACCTGTGGGCCCAGGCCTTCCGGCACCCGGCGGTGAAGAAGGACCGCGCCGAGCTCGACCGCCAGTGGCGTGACCTGCTCGCCCGCGTCGTACAGGCCGGGATCGACGCCGGTGAGATCGGCCAGGTCGACGTCGAGACCTTCGCGATCATGTGGGGCTCGCTGCTCGACGGGCTGGTGGTCCAGGTCGCGCTCGACGACCCGGTGGTCACCGCTGAACGCGCACGGAAGGTGGCCCTCGAGGTCGCCTACAAGGAGCTCGGCCTCGTGGCCGCGCGCCCGCGCTCAGCACGCGCGCGCTGACCCGGGGTCCGCCGAGGTCTGGTCCCCGTCCGGCCACGGGTCTAGCGTCGTCGGGGAACACGAGACCACCTCATCCGAGATGGCCTGCACGACAGGAGGCCATGTTGTGTTCATTCAGATCATCCAGGGCGCCTGCACCCGCCACGACGAGCTCCGGGCGGCCGCGAAGGGCTGGCGCGCCGAGCTGAGCGAGGGCGCGGTCGGCTGGCTCGGGGGCACCTACGGCTTCACCGACGACGACGAGTTCCTGGGCGTCGTCCGCTTCGAGTCTCGCGAGGCGGCGATGGCCAACTCGGCCCGACCCGAGCAGGGCGTCTGGGCCGAGAAGATGATGTCCCTGATGGACGGGCCGGTGACGTTCCACGACTGCGACGACGTCACGCTGTTCCTGGACGGCGGTTCGGACCGGGCCGGCTTCGTCCAGATCATCCAGGGCAAGGTCGACGACCCGAGCCGGATCAAGGCGATGCTCGCCGACACCTCGATGCTCCACGAGATGCGTCCCGACATCATCGGCGGCACGCTCGCGATCGAGCCGGACGGCACCTACACCGAGACGATCGCCTTCCAGGACGAGGACAGCGCCCGCACGGGCGAGAAGCAGGAGCCGCCCCCGGAGGTGCGCTCCGAGCTCGAGTCGATGATGGTCGGGGCGAGGTTCTACGACCTCCACCACCCCTGGTTCGAGTCGGCCTGAGAGCCCGACCCGGCCCATGAGCTTCGACGTCCCTGCTGACGCCTACCTGAGCTTCATGGGCCGGTGGTCCGTACCACTCGCCGGGGTGTTCCTCGACGGCGCCGACGTCGGAGCCATCGGACAGGTGCTCGACGTCGGCTGCGGCCCGGGCGTGCTCACCGCGGTCCTCGTGGATCGCTACGGCGCCCCCGCGGTCGCAGCCATCGATCCGTCGCCGTCGTTCGTCGCCGCCACCCAGGCGCGCTTCCCGGGGATGGCTGTCAGACAGGGCGTGGCCGAGGCGCTGCCGTACGCCGATGACTCCTTCGACGCCGCCCTCGCCCAGCTGGTCGTGCACTTCATGTCAGACCCGGTGGCCGGCTTCCGCGACATGGGCCGGGTGACCAGGCCGGGTGGTGTCGTCGCGGCCTGCGTGTGGGACCACGCCGGGGGCGGCTCGCCGCTCTCGCTCTTCTGGTCCGCAGCGGGGGACATCGACCCCGCGGCGCCGAACGAGGCCGAGCTGCCCGGCACCCAGGACGGGCAGCTCGCGACGTACGCACGAGAGGCGGGGCTCCACGACGTCACGTCCTCGACCCTCACCGTCAGCCAGCACTTCGAGTCGTACGACGAGTGGTGGGCGCCGTATCTCCTCGGGGTCGGTCCGCTCGGCGCCTACGTCGCCACGCTGGAGGCCGACCACGTCCGGGCGCTGAAGGAGCGCTGCCGGCAGCTCCTGCCGGAACCACCCTTCGAGCAGGCCGCGGTCGCCTGGAACGTCCGCGCCCTGGCTGGGTGAGGGTCTCGGCCGCCGGAAGGGTCAGGCGGATCCCGGGCCGACCGGGTTCGTGCGTGTCTCGTGCTCGGACTCGTCGATGCGGGGTTCCTCGACCTGCTCCCGGACGGGCTCCTCGTCGTTCGCCTCGTCCGGCGCCGCTTCCTCGGGTGCGGACGGGGAGACCCGGCCCGTGGCCGGAAGGGCCTCGCTACCCAGCACCCGGAGGGCGCGCGGCGACACGAGCACGCTCACCTCGGCGCCCTCCTCCAACCACTCGGGGGGCTCGCCGCCGACGTTGGCCACCTCCGCCTCGAGCCGGAGGCCCCGGACATCGAGCAGCACGGCAGTGCGGGCTCCGCGGAAGGTGAGGGTGTCGACGCGGCCGCGCAGCACATTGGTGGTCTCGTCGGCCTCCGCGGTCCGCGACACCGCCACCCGCTCGGGCCGCACCATGACGGAGACGGTCTCACCCCGGCCCGGGCCGTTGCCGTTGATCCGTAGGTCGACCTCGCCGACCCGGCAACGCAACCCGTCGGGGTCGCTGGAGAGCACCTCGGCCTCCCAGAGGTTGGTGGTGCCGAGGAACGTCGCGACGTGGACGTTCTGGGGAGCGCTGTAGACCTCGCTCGGCGTGCCGACCTGCATCACCTGACCGTGGTCGAGCACGGCCAGCCGGTCACTCATGGTGAGCGCCTCGTCCTGGTCGTGCGTGACGTAGACGAACGTCGTACCGACCTGCTTCTGAAGCGAGCGGAGGTCTAGCTGCAGCTGCTTGCGGAGCTTGGCGTCCAGGGCGCCCATCGGCTCGTCGAGCAGGAGCACCGTCGGCTCGAGCACGAGGGCGCGCGCGAGCGCGACCCGCTGCTGCTGCCCGCCCGACAGCTGGTGGGGCTTGCGCTTGGACAGCGAGCCCATCTGCACGAGGTCGAGCGCGGCGCCGACCCGGCGGCGTACCTCCTCCTTGGTCGCGCGCTGGTAGCGCAACCCGAAGCCGACGTTCTCGGAGACGTCGAGGAAGGGGAACAGGGCGTAGGACTGGAAGACGGTGTTCACCGGGCGCTTGTGGGGCGCGACCTGCGAGAGGTCGACGCCGTCGAGCTCGATCCGGCCCGCGTCGGGCCGCTCGAAACCGGCGATCATCCGCAGGGTCGTGGTCTTGCCGCAGCCCGACGAGCCCAGCAGGGAGAAGAACTCGCCCTCCCCGATCTCCAGGTCGAGGCCGTCGACCGCCACCTCGTCGCCGAAACGTTTGACCAGCCCCGAGAGGGAGAGGGCGCCGGCCATCAGGCGGGGGTCCCGAGCACCGCGTCGGCGAGGTCGCCGCAGTTGGCGACGAAGCGGTCGACGTCCTGCTCGGTGTGCTGGACCGAGATCAGCCACTGCTCGACCTTGCCCCAGGGCGGGAGGAAGGCGCCGCGGTTGTGCTGGACGAGCCAGTGGGCGTGGCCGTAGCGGCCGTCGAGCTCGCGGAAGTCGCGGAAGTTGCGGATCGGGTGGGGCAGGAACGACACGCAGCCCTTGGCGCCGACCGTCACCACCCGCCACGGCGCGTCGTGCCGGTCGACGACGCCCTGCAGGCCGTCGCGCATCCGGTCGCGCAGGGCGTCGAGGTGTGCGTACGCCGTGTCGTCGAGCACCTCGGTCAGCATCGCCCGCGCGGCGGCCATCGCCAGCGGGTTGCCGTTGAAGGTGCCGACCTGCTCGTACTCACCGCGGGCGATCAGGCCCATCACCTCGGTGCTGCCTCCGATCGCTGCGGTCGACAGGCCGCCGCCGACCGCCTTCGCGACGCAGATCAGGTCGGGCGTCACCCCCAGCAGCCGAGTGGCGCCGCCGGGGCCGACGGTGAGGCCGGTCTTCACCTCGTCGAAGGCCATCAGGGCGCCGTGCGCGTGGAGCAGGTCCTTGAGCCCGGCGAGGTAGCCGTCCTCGGGGACGATGATCCCGGCGTTCATCATGATCGGCTCGAGGATCATGCCCGCCACCTCACCGGGGTAGCGGGTGAGCGCCGCCTCGACCGCGGCCAGGTCGTTGAAGGGCACGATCGTGGTCAGGCCGGTGATGGCGTCGGGGATCCCGGAGTTGTCGGTGATGCCGATCGGCGCGTCGTCGGGCCCCAGGTCCTCGTCCTCGTCCGGCAGCACCGAGACCATCACCGAGTCGTGGTGGCCGTGGTAGCACCCCTCGACCTTGAGGATCCGGTCGCGCCCGGTGGCTGCGCGCATCAGGTGGACGGCGTCCATCGTCGACTCGGTGCCGGAGTTGCCGAACCGCCACAGCGGCTGGCCGAACCGCTCGGAGAGGTTGTCGGCGACGACGATGGAGTCCTCGGTCGGCTGGGCGAAGTGGGTGCCGCGGCCCACGCGGGCCCGGACCGCCTCGACGATCGCCGGGTGAGCGTGGCCGGCCAGCGACACGCCGTACCCGCCATGGAAGTCGGAGTACTCGTTGCCGTCGACGTCGTACACCTTGGAGCCGTCGCCGTGGCTGATCCAGACGGCGTGCGGCTCGGCCACCTGCCAGTTGGAGGTGGCGCCGCCGGCGAGCGTGCGGGCGCGCTCGGACATCTCGCGGCTGCGTCGCTGACGCCCGCGGAAGCGCTCGGTCTCGTCGTCGATCAGGGTGTCGATCCGGGTGGACAGCTCGGGGGCGATCTCGGTCGTGGTCATGAGGCTCCTCGCCCGCAGCAGATCATTGACTGATTGTTCAGTCTATGCGACGGTTTCTCAAGGGAACAAGATCATCACGAGCGAAGGGTGGCTCGATGCCGGCTTTCGGGCGCAGGGCGGGACGTCGGACCGTCATGAAGGGAGCACTGGCGGCGGGGCTGTCCGCGCCGGCGCTGTCGGCGTTCCTCACGGCCTGTGGGACCAAGCAGGCCAGCACCACCGCGGTGAAGATCCCGTCGCCCAGCAACCCGGTCACCTGGCCCCTCAGCGAGGTGAACCCGGCGATCGCAGCCGGGCAGACGCCGAAGGCCGGCACCACCCTGCGCATCTACAACTACGCCGACTACCTCTCGCCGCGGGTGCTGAAGAACTTCGAGGCGAAGTACGACGTCGACATCCGGCTCTCGACCTTCAACGACGCCGACGAGGCGCTGACGAAGGTCGCCTCGAAGGAGCTCAAGTTCGACCTCTACTTCCCCAGCTACGACTCGCTGGGCAAGCTGGTCCAGGCGGACCTGCTGCGCCCGCTCACGCGCGACTACCTCACCAACTACGACAACCTCTGGCCGAGCTTCCACGATCCCTGGTACGACCGCGGCGCCCGCTACACCGTGCCGTACACCATGTACTCGACCGGGATCGGCTGGCGGACCGACATGGTCCCCACCGACATCGCCGCGATGGACAACCCGTACGACGTGCTGTGGGACACGGCGTACGCCGGCAAGAATGCAGTCCTCGACGACTGGCACACCGCGATGTCGATGGTGCTGCTGCGCAACGGGATCGACGACATCAACACCACGTCCCCCGACCACCTCGCGCTGATCCGCACGCAGCTGCTCGACCTGCGCAAGACGATGCGGCCGAAGGTGACGATCTCGATGTACACCGAGATGCCGGCGGGTCAGTACGGCCTGTGCCAGATGTGGTCCGGCGACGCCATCAACACGCCGTACTACCTGCCGAAGAACGTGTCCCCGGACGTGATGCGGTACTGGTTCCCGCCGGACGGCAAGGGGGAGGTCGACAACGACCTGGTCGTCCTGCTCGCCCAGGGGGAGAACCCTGTGGCAGCGCACTTCTTCATCAACGAGATCCTCGACAACAAGGTGGCGGGCCAGAACTTCGGCTTCACCGGCTACCAGCCGCCGCTCAACAAGTTCACCCCCGACACCCTCGTCGCGGACGGGCTACATGCCGCAGAACCTCGCCACGGCGGTGGTGAAGGAGTCGGACTTCAAGGTCGGCCTCCCCTTGCTGCAGCTCCCGCCCGAAACGGACACGGCCTGGCACCAGGTGTGGCAGGAGTTCAAGGCCGGTGGCTGACGCGGAGTCTCGCCGTACCCCTCCAGGGGGCCGGCGGATCTGGCCACTCCTGGCTCTACCCGGCACCCTCTGGATCGCAGTCCTCTTCATCGCACCGCTGTACGTCGTGGTCGCGATCCTGTTCGGCGGCGTCGACCCGATCCTGCGGCAGCCGGTCCCCGTCTGGAACCCGCTCGACTGGGACTTCACCCAGTTCGTCTACGTGTGGGACCACATCGTCGGGCCGCAGCCGTTCTTCCGCCCCGCCTTGGTCCGCACCGTCGTCTACGTCACGGTCGCGAGCCTGCTCTGCCTGCTGATCGCCTACCCGGTGGCCTACTTCACCGCGCGCCTCGCCGGGCGGTGGAAGGGGATCCTGCTCGCGGCTCTGATCGCGCCGTTCTGGATCAGCTACATGATGCGGATGCTGGCCTGGGTCAATCTCCTCCAGACCGACGGCCTGGTGAACAAGGCGCTCAGCGCCGGTGGGCTGTTCGACGTCCACGTCGCCTGGCTGCAGGGCCACGCGTCGACCGTGATCCTCGGGCTGGCCTACGGCTACGTGCCCTACATGATCCTCCCGCTGTACGCCGGCCTCGACCGCGCTCCGGCCGCGATGCTCGAGGCGGCCCGCGACCTCGGGGCGAGCCGGTTCGAGACCTTCCGCCGGGTGACCTGGCCCCTGACCCGGACCGCCGTGGTGGTCAGCCTGCTCGTGACCAGCCTGCCGATGCTCGGCGACTACTTCACCGTCGACCTCCTGTCGGGCTCGCCGTCCAACTCGATGATCGGCAACCTCATCAACAACTCGGTGCTGACGCCCGGCCAGACCGGCCAGGCCGGCGCCTTCGTGCTGATCATCCTGGTCGTCTCGGTGGTCCCGATGTTCCTCTACGTCCGGAGCACCCGGTCCGGCACGGACATCGCGACGTGAGCGCACCATGACGAGCCCCGTGTCCTGGTGGCGCAACCCGTGGCGGCGACCGTGGGGGCTTGCGGCAGTGACCTTCGGCTACCTCGCCTGGTCGCTCCTGCCGGTCCTCGTCGCCGTCCTCTTCTCGTTCAATGCCGGCCGCTCGCGGGTGACCTGGCAGGGCTTCTCGATGCGGTGGTACTACGGTGACCCGCTGCGGTCGGTCTGGCACGACGCCAGCCTGCACACCGCCCTGACCCACACCCTCTGGCTGGGAGTGCTCGCCACGGCGATCACGGTCCCGCTGGGAGTCGCGATGGCGCTCGGCCTCGACCGGTGGCGGGGCCGGATCCCGTCGGGAGCGAACCTCGCGGTGATCGTCTCCTTCGTGCTGCCCGAGATCCTGCATGGCCGTGTCCCTGCTGTTCGTCGCCACGGTTCTCGTCTCGCCCGTACGACTCGGCACCTCGGGCCAGGTGCTCGGGCTGGTCACCTACCAGCTGTCCTGGCCCGTCGTGATCGTGCGTGCGCGGCTGCTCACCATCGGCCGGGACTACGAGGAGGCGGCGGTCGACCTCGGCGCATCCGCGGCCGGTGCCGTGTGGCGGGTGCTGCTGAAGATGCTCTACCCCGCGATCTTCGCCAGCGCCGTCCTGGTCTTCGCCGACGTCATCGACGACTTCATCATCGTCCGCTACCTGTCCGGTGACTCGAGCACCGAGACGGTCTCGATCAAGGTCTACAACACCGCGCGGGCGGCGCCGACGCCGGCGTTGAACGCCCTCACTACGCTGCTCCTGGCCGCCTCGCTGATCGCGGTCACCGTCGGCTACCTGGGCTACCGGTGGTTCACCCGTGGCGAGAAGGGTGCGGCTATCGACGTGTTCGCGGGCGAGGCCTAGACTGACTGAACCACCGTTCAGTACGTGAAGGAGGCGAGATGCCGACGATCCCACCCGCACCGCTCGACCAGGCTCAGCTGGAGCTGTCCCTGGCGCCATTCGGTTCCAGCCGGATGCTGCCCCGTGACGCCTACCTGTCCGCCGACGTGCTGGCGTGGGAACGCGCGCACCTGTTCGAGGGCTGGATGTGTCTGGGGCGCTCGGTCGAGATCAAGCCGGGCGGGATGCGTGCGGAGTCTGTCGGGGAGTACGGCGTACTCCTGACGCGCGACCGGGAGGGCGTGCTCCGCGCGTTCGAGAACGCGTGCCGCCACCGCGGCCACGAGCTGCTGCCCTGCGGCGGGTCGGCCGACGCGCGGGCGATCGTCTGCCCCTACCACGCGTGGTCCTACCGCCATGACGGCAGCCTGATCGGCGCACCGCACTTCAAGGAGGCGACTTCGACAAGTCCACCTTCGGCCTCAAGCCGGTGCGGGTGCAGGAGTGGCACGGCTGGGTCTTCGTCGACCGGACCGGGTCGGCCGAGGACTTCGCGGCGTACATCGGTGAGCTCGAGGAGATCGTCGCGCCGTACGACGCAGAGTCACTGGTCACCAGCGAGACCCACCAGTACGACGTCGAGGCCAACTGGAAGGTCATCGTCGAGAACTACCAGGAGTGCTACCACTGCTCGATGATCCACCCCGAGCTGTGCCGGGTCTCGCCGCCGACGAGCGGGGAGAACATCGAGCGCGACGGCAACTGGGTCGGCGGCTGGATGGAGCTGCGCCAGGGTGCCGAGACGATGTCGCTCGACGGCCGCAGCGGCGGGGTCGCGATGGCGCGGCTCGACGAGCACGAGCTGTCGACGGTGATGTACGTCGCCGTGCTGCCCAACCTGCTGATCTCGCTGCACCCCGACTACGTGATGACCCACCAGCTGGTGCCGCTCACGCCCCGACACGCACGCGGATCACCTGCTCGTGGGCGTTCCCGGCCGAGGTCGCCGCGCGCGAGGGCTTCAGCCCGGCGTACGCCGTGGACTTCTGGGACCTCACCAACCGCCAGGACTGGGCGGCCTGCGAGTCGGTCCAGCGCGGCATGACCGCCCCCCACTACGAGGCCGGCCCGCTCGCCCCCGACGAGGACGGCGTCTACCAGTTCGTCAGCCGCCTCGCCCGCGCCTACCAGGGCACGCTGACCCGGCAGACGTTCACGCCCAGGAACGCCGACTCGGCGCAAAGTAGACGCGCCAGAGAACGCCGAGTCGGCGCAAAGCGACGCGCTGAGAACGCCGAGTCGGCGCAAACGGCGACGCTGAGAGCGCCGAGTCGGCAGGTGCCGACTCGGCGTTGTCGCGACGCCCACCTGCGCCGACCCGGCGACGGTCAGCTGGTCCAGGCGTGCCAGAGAGCGGCGTACTCGCCGTCCTGGGCGACCAGCTCGTGGTGCGAGCCGAGCTCGATGATCTCGCCGTCGATGACCACCGCGATCCGGTCGGCGTCGTGAGCGGTGTGGAGCCGGTGGGCGATGGCGACCACGGTGCGGCCGTCGAGGAGCGCGTTCATCGAGCCCTCGAGGGTGCGCGCCGTGCGCGGGTCGATCAGCGAGGTCGCCTCGTCGAGCACCAGCGTGTGGGGGTCGGCGATGATCAGCCGCGCCAGCGCGATCTGTTGCGCCTGGGCCGGCGTCAGCGCCTGGTTGCCCGACCCGATCAGGGTGTCGAGCCCGGCCGGCAGCCGCTCGACCCAGTCGCGCGAGCCCACCGCCGACAGCGCGTCGTAGACCGCCTCGTCGGAGGAGTCCTCGCGCGCCAGGATGATGTTGTCGCGCACGCGTGCCGACGAACACGTGGTGCTCCTGGGTGACCAGCGCGACCTCGGTCCGCAGGTTCTCCAGCGGCAGGGCGACCAGGTCGACGCCGCCGACCTTCACCGACCCGGTGCGTGGACCGTTGATGCCCGACAGCAGCCGCCCGAGCGTCGACTTGCCCGAGCCCGACGGCCCGACGATGGCGAGCCGCTCGCCGACACGGAGGTCGAGCGACACCCCGTGGAGTACGTCGTGCCCCTCGCGGTAGGCGAAGCGCAGGTCCTCCCCGACCAGGTGCGGCCCGTCCGGCCGGTCGGTCCCCGGCGTGCGGTCCTCGGGCACCTCCGCGATGCCCAGCAGCCGGCTCGTCGAGGCGACCCCCACCTGCAACCGGTCCATCTCACCGACCAGCCGGTCGAGCGGGCCGCTCAGGGACTCGACGTACAGCAGCGCGGCGGTGATCTGCCCGGGCGAGACCCACCCGCGCTGGTAGCCGTAGCCGCCGACGAGCAGGGTGATCACGCGCGGCGTGTTGAACGCGACGTCGATCACGGCGAAGAGCAGGTTCCGCAGCGTCATGGTGTAGCGCTCGGCCTGTCCCGACACCGCCATGTCGTCGTCGCCGGCGCGCACCCGGAGGTCGGACAGCCCGAGCGCCTCGACGGTCCGGGCGCCCTCGGTGGTCTCGGTGAGGGTGGTGTTGATCCGGGAGTACGTCGCGCCCTCGGTGATGTAGCCCTTCGGCGCGCGCTGCAGGTAGCGGCGTACCTGGAACCACGACGAGCCGATCACCAGCAGCGACGGCACCGCGAGCAGCACCGAGTTGAGCAGCATGGCGACGATCGGAGAGCGCGACGGTCAGGCCCGAGATGATCGCCTGAGGTACGCCGAACTGCACCGAGCGGCTCATCGTGCCGACGTCGCGGGTCACGCGCGTGACCAGGTCACCGGTCGAGGCGCCCTCGACCCGTCCGAGCGGCAGGCGCAGCACGGTCCGCACGATGAACTCGCGCGCAGACGCCAGCAGGTCCTGACCGAAGATCGTCGAGGTGCCCTGCGCCAGGAACGTCAGCACTGCCTGCGTGCAGACGACCGCGACGATCACCCACGCGAGGTGGTTGAGGCTGCTCAGCTGGGCAGCCTGGGCCCCGCCCGTCGACGAGGCGGTCCACGAGGTTGCCCAGCAGGCGCGGTATGACGAGTGCCGTCGCAGCCGCGAGCGCGTTGAGCACGATCAACCAGAAGAAGATGCCCTTGCGCTCACGGAGCAGCCCGCGGAAGAACGCCATCACCACGTGGTTGTCGGCCACCGGCCAGCCGCGCACCGGGTTGCGCGACGCGGCGTACGTGTCCAGCGCGCGCTGTTCGCGCAGCAGGTGGCGGCGATGCAGCGCCGAGAGCCGGTCGCGCCGGGACACCCCGTGCGGGGGAGGGACCAGCTCGGGTGGGATCGCCGGCTCGGCCGTCGAGCGCTCGCGCCAGGTCTCCGCGGAGGTCGCCAACGGGTCAGACAGGACTGTGCTCATGGCCGGACACCTCCTCCACGGGAGCGTCCATCGCGGCTCGCGCGACCACGCGTCGGTACGCCGGGCTGTCGCGCAGCAGGTCCTCGTGGGTGCCGTCCTCGGTCACCCGGCCGTTCTCGAAGAGCACGACCCGGTCGGCGTGGTGCAGCCAGAGCGGGGACGCGGTGCTGACCACGGTGGTCCGCCCGTGCCGGACGGCAGCGACGCGCACGGCGATCCGGGCCTCGGTGTGGGCGTCGACCGCAGAGGTGGGCTCGACCAGCACCAGGATCGGCGGCGTCGGCGGCGAGCGCCCGGGCGAGCACGACCCGCTGGCGCTGGCCGCCGGACAGCCCGCGGCCACGCTCGTCGAGCACGCCCTGCCAGCCGCCCGGGAGCGCGTCGTACACGTCCTCGGCGTTGGCCACGCGGACGGCCTCCTCGGCCTGGGCGCGAGTCAGCCGGCCGTGCGGGTCGATGGCGTCCTGCAGGGTGCCGGCGAAGAGCTGGCTGCCGGTGTCGCTGACCAGGATCTGCCGGCGTACGTCGTCCAGCGACGCAGCGCCCAGGTCGACGCCGCCGAGCCGGACGCCCCACTCACGGTTGGCCAGCTCCTCGTCGAGGGCGGCCAGGCGGGCGCGCTCGGCAAGCCGCTGCGCCCGGGCGCGACGGGCTGCGCGACCCTTGATGCCCTCCTCGAGCTCCTGGCTGACCGGCTCGGTGTCGGCGGGCAGGTAGCGGCCCAGACGGTCGGCGAGGGCGGAGGTCTCCTCCGGCACCGCGCACACCACGATCGTCAGCTGTCCCTGGCGTGCCACGAAGCCGGTGAGCTCGTCGTAGAGGTCGGCATCATGCGGGAGCGGGTGCTCTCGGCCCGGTCGGGCCAGGGCGGCTGCTCCTCGAAGATCGCCACCGCCTTCCGCGCCGAGACCATGGCCCGGGTGGTCTTCTGGGCGAGCTCGAAGAAGGTCTGGATCGGGTAGATCATGAACAGGGCGTAGCCCAGGAAGCTGATGAGCTGGCCGATCTCCAGGTCGCCGGAGATCACCTGCCGGCTGCCGAGCCACACCAGCAGCACGATGAAGACGCCGGAGAAGAGCACGCCGACCGCCTCGATCGCCGCCTGCCACATGCCGGCACCCACGCCGGCCTCCCGGGCCAGCTGCGACTGGCGGTCGTAGTTGCGGCCGAAGGTCCGCTCGCCGCCGATGCCGCGCAGGATCCGCAGCCCGGCCACGATGTCGGTCGCCATCGAGGTGAGGTCGGAGTTGCGGCCGCGCTCGATCTGCTGCTTGCGGTGCAGCGGGCGCAGCAGGGGCAGCGCGGCCCCGACGAGGACCGGCGCGGCGAGCAGCATCAGGACGCCGAGCTCGGGTGAGGTGCTGAGCACGATGAACGCGACCATCAGGTAGGAGATCAGCTGGGAGCCGGAGCGGGAGACGATCTCGGTGAGTGCGCCGAACTCGTCGGAGTCGGCGGAGGCGACGCTGAGCACCTCACCGGTCGGCGTACGACGGGGCAGGACGTGGCCCATCTGCGCGACCTTGCGGGTCACCATCTTCATCGTCCCGTAGAGCGCGATCAGCCAGCTGCGCACGATCAGGGTGTGCATGACGATCCCGAAGACGCGCGCCGATCAGCGTGACCAGCAGCAGGAGACCGGCCCACTTCAGGGTCTCGTCCACCGACCCGGGCATGATCCCGTCGTCGATCGCCTTGCCGAAGATCCAGGGACCGAGCGTGAGCGGGAGCTGCCACAGCACCCCGACCGCGGTCGTCAGCAGGATCAGGCGCCACTGCATCCTCAGGAACCACCGGAGCAACGCCGCCGGGGTGCGCGTGTCCGGCGCGGGACCCGTCTTCTCTCCGGGCGCGCTGTAGAACGTGGAAATCTCCGGTGGGAAGTCGCGCATGGCCTCTCGAGCCTACGGTCGTGCGGCGCCGGGCGGCGAACCCTTTTGCCCTCCTCGGAGGCCCAGGAGCGGTTCAGCGGCGCCTGGCGCGAGGTCCTAGTCTGGCGCCATGTCCTACTACCGCAGCGTCGGCTCGGTGCCGCCGAAGCGTCACACCCAGCATCGCGACGGGGACGGGAACCTCTACCGCGAGGAGCTGATGGGGGAGGAGGGCTTCTCCTCGGACTCCTCACTGCTCTACCACCGCGGTGTCCCGTCGGCGATCGTGGACTCGCAGGTGTGGGACCTGCCCGACCAGACCCGCACGCCCAACCACCCGCTGAAGCCGCGACACCTGAAGCTGCACACGCTGTTCCCCGAGCCGGGGGCCTCGACAGGCTCGGTGAGCGGGACGGGCTCGTGCCCGGTCGAGGGCCGGCGGATGGTCCTGGGCAACAACGACGTCCGGATCGGGTACGTCGTGACGGGCACCGACCCGTCGCCGCTCTACCGCAACGCCATCGGCGACGAGTGCGTGTACGTCGAGTCCGGCGCCGGCACCGTCGAGACGGTCTTCGGTGTCGTCTCCTACCGCACCGGCGACTACGTGCTGATCCCGCGCTCGACCGACCACCGCTGGGTGCCCAGCGAGTCGAGCCGGCTCTACCCGATCGAGGCCAACTCCCACATCTCCCCGCCGCGGCGCTACCTCTCGCGCTTCGGGCAGCTGCTCGAGCACGCGCCGTACTGCGAGCGCGACCTGCACGGACCCGGCGAGACGCTGCTGGTCGAGGGCTCGGACGTCGAGGTGCTCGTCAAGCACCGCGCCGGGGGCCAGGTCGTCGGCACCCGGCTCACCTACGCGACCCACCCGTTCGACGTGGTCGGATGGGACGGCTGCCTCTACCCGCTCACGTTCAACGTCGAGGACTACATGCCGATCACCGGCAAGATCCACCAGCCGCCGCCGGTCCACCAGGTGTGGGAGGGCCACAACTTCGTGGTCTGCAACTTCCTGCCCCGCAAGGTCGACTACCACCCGCTGGCGATCCCGGTGCCGTACTACCACTCCAACGTCGACAGCGACGAGGTCATGTTCTACGTCGGCGGCGACTACGAGGCGCGCAAGGGCTCGGGCATCAACCTCGGCTCGATCTCGCTGCACCCCGGCGGCTATGCCCACGGGCCCCAGCCGAGTGCGATCGAGGCGTCGCTCGGCGCGGAGTTCTTCGACGAGTCGGCCGTCATGGTCGACACCTTCGCCCCGCTCGAGCTCGGTGAGGGCGGGGTCGCGGCCGAGGACCCGGCGTACGCCTGGACCTGGGCCGGCCGCGGACCCGACACCGGTGACCAGAACGGCGACGGTGGCCCCGCCGTCTACTCCAACTCCTGAGGCCCGCAGATGACCCCCCCAACGGCTGCGCCCACGACCGAGATCCTCACCCCCCGCGACGTACCCCTGGGCGGCCTGCGCGCGATGAACGTACGGCGGACCCTCCCGCAGCGGCAGCGGTCGCTGATCGGCGCCTGGTGCTTCCTCGACCACTACGGGCCGGACCGGGTCGACGAGACCGGCGGCATGCTCGTCGCGCCGCACCCCCACATGGGCCTGCAGACCGTCAGCTGGCTGTTCGGCGGCACCATCGAGCACCGCGACAGCGTGGGCACGCCATGCACTGGTCCGCCCCGGCGAGCTCAACCTGATGACCGCCGGGAGCGGCATCTCCCACTCCGAGGTCTCCACCGACGAGGCCACCGTGCTGCACGGCGTCCAGCTGTGGGTCGCGCTGCCGGCGGCCGACCGCCACACCGAGCCGGCGTTCGCCCACTACGTCCCGCCGGTCGTCCACGGCCAGGGGTGGGACGCGCAGGTGTTCCTCGGCTCGATGTTCGACCACACCTCGCCGGTCGAGACGTTCAGCCCGCTGCTCGGCGCCGAGGTCATCGTCGACGGCGGCACCACGATCACGCCGGTCACCGACGAGACCTTCGAGTACGGCGTGCTCGTCGACTTCGGCACCGTCCACGTCAACGGCGTCGAGGTGACGCGCAACCAGCTCGCGTACGTCGCACCCGGTGAGCCGCTCGCGATCCAGGCCGACGACCTCGCCCATCTGCTCCTGCTCGGCGGCCCGCCGTTCGGTGAGGAGATCGTGATGTGGTGGAACTTCGTGGGCCGCGACCACGCCGAGATCGTGGAGGCACGCGCCGACTGGATGGCCCAGGTGACCGACAACAACGGCGTCCTCCAGGACAGCCAGGAGATCTACGACGGCCGGTTCGGCATCGTCGAGGGTGACCACCTCCCGCCGATTCCCGCTCCGGCCCTCCCCAACGCCCGGCTCAAGCCGCGCCGCTGACCGACAACCTCGCCGAGTCGGCGCAAAGAGGCAGTCAGATCACGCCGAGTCGGCGCAAAGAGGCAGTCAGATCACGCCGAGTCGGCACGTGACGACTCGGCGTCGGTGGGGCCTGGAAGGATCACCCCGTGGCAGGAGTCGTGGTCGGCGAGGACGGTGTCGCCCGCTGCCCGTGGGGAGACGGCGACGTGGTGATGCGCGCCTACCACGACACCGAGTGGGGCCTGCCGGTCATCGGCGAGGCGGCTCACCTCGAGCGGTTGACGCTGGAGGCGTTCCAGTCCGGGTTGTCGTGGCGCACGATCCTGCTCAAGCGCCCGGCGTTCCGTGCGGCCTTTGCCGGTTTCGACGCCGACCAGGTCGCCGCGTACGACGAGCGCGACGTGTCCCGGCTGATGGCGGATGCCGGCATCGTCCGCAACCTCGCCAAGGTCAACGCCGCGATCACCAACGCCCGCGCCACCGTCGCGCTCCGCGACCACGGCGGCCTGGCCGCGCTGATCGCATCACACCGACCCCAGGCTCATCGCTCGCCGACGTCGACCGAAGACCTGCCGGCCCGGACCCCCGAGTCGCTGGCCCTGTCCAAGGAGCTGAAGAAGGTCGGGTTCGCGTTCGTCGGGCCGACCACGATGTACGCGCTCATGGAGGCGATCGGGATCGTCGACGACCACCTCGAGGGCTGCCATCGGCACGGCACCGGAGCTGGCGCCTGACGTATCAGGCGGAGACCGGGCGGCTCCTGTAGTGATGTCACGGGGTCGACGAGGACCCGGTGTCAATCCCTGTGGGGCGCCGTGAGGCGAACCACCCGACGGCCGCCGGCCCCACACCGGCGGCCGTCACCGGTGTCGGGCGAGGTCGGAGCACCGGTTAGCCTCCGCCCATGGCTCGCGTGCACGCCTTCACCGACGACGCCCTCGGCGACCTGGACGCAGTGGGCCTGATCGCCGCACTCGGGGCCGGGCACGTGTCCATCCCCGAGGTGGTCGAGGCGGCCATCGCCCGCACCGAGCAGGTGGCTCCCACCCTCAACGCGCTCGCGATCGACTGCTTCGACCGGGCGCGGGCCGAGGCCGCAGAGCCGCGCGGCGGCTGGTTCGCCGGCGTACCGACCTTCCTCAAGGACAACGTCGACCTGGCCGGATTTCCGACCATGCAGGGGACCGACGCGTTCGCGCCGCGACCGGCCAAGCGTGACGGCGACTTCGCCCGGATGTTCCTCGCCACCGGACTGGTACCGATCGGCAAGACCCAGCTGTCGGAGTACGGCTTCAGCGCCTCTGCCGAGCACGCCCGGCTCGGCTCCGTCCGGTCGCCGTGGTCGACCGAGCACACCGCCGGCGCCTCGTCGGCCGGTACGGCGGCGCTCGTCGCCGCCGGGGCAGTCCCGCTCGCCCACGGGAACGACGGCGGCGGCTCGATCCGGATCCCGGCCGCCATCAACGGCCTGGTCGGGCTGAAGCCGACCCGCGGCCGGCTCGCCCAGGACCGCCCCCTGCGTCACATGCCGGTCCGCATCGTCTCCGACGGCGTGCTCACCCGTTCGGTGCGCGACAGCGCGGCGTTCCTCCGCGAGGCCGAGCGCGTCTACCGCGACCTGCGCCTCGCGCCGGTCGGCGACGTCCGAGGCCCCGGTCGCGCACGCCGTTCCGTCGCCGTGGTGACCGAGGGCATCGACGTCACCGCGAGCCCCGAGGTCACCGCCCTCACCCGCCGTACGGCCGAGCTCCTGGAGTCGCTCGGGCATCGGGTCGAGTGGATCGAGCAGCCGATGCCGGTGTCGTTCAAGGACGACTTCCTGCTCTACTGGTCGTCGCTCGCCTCGCTCATCACCGCCACCGGGCGGATGGAGCACGGCCGATCCTGGGACGCCTCCAAGCTCGACCTCTTCACCCAGGGACTGGACCACCACTGCCGCAGCAACCTCCGTCACCTGCCGGGCGCGACCAGCCGCCTGCGGAGGTCCGGGCGGCTCGCCGAGGAGCTGCACGCGAGGTACGACGTCGTGCTCACGCCGACGCTCGCCCACGAGACCCCCGAGCTGGGCTGGCTCGACCCGGCCCAGGGCTTCGAGACGGTGATGGGCCGGCTTCTCGAGTGGGTGGCCTACACCCCGCTGCAGAACGCCACCGGTGCGCCGGCGATCTCCCTGCCCCTGGCGACGACCGCGGCAGGGCTGCCGCAGGGGATGATGCTCGCCGCCGGCCGTGGCGGCGAGGCGATGCTCCTCGAGCTCGCCTACGAGCTGGAGGAGTCCCAGCCGTGGCCACTCCTCCGCGACGCCTGACCACGCCGACTCGCCGGACGTCCTGCGTCCCGGTTGCGCCCGCGACTACCTCGGACGACGTTGATAGCGTCGCGGGCATGCGTGCAGTCGTGTACTCGAAGCTCGGTGACTCCTCCGTCCTGGAGCTCGCCGACCGTGATCTGCCCACGCCGCACTGGGGCCAGGTGCGGGTCCGGCTCTCGGTGGCGGGTGTGAACCCCACCGACTGGAAGGCCCGAGCCGGCGCGACCGCGCTCGTCGCTGCCCTTCGACGAGATCGTGCCCGGACAGGACGGCGCCGGGGTCGTCGACGAGGTGGGCAACGGCGTCACCGGCCTCTCGGCCGGTGACCGGGTCTGGGTCTTCCTCGCCCAGCACGACCGGCCGATCGGCACCGCGGCCGAGTACACCGTGGTGCCGGCCGAACGGGTCGTCGCGCCTACCCGACTCCGCGTCGTACGACGTCGGCGCGACGCCTCGGCGTACCGGCCATGACCGCCCACCGCTGCCTCACCGTGCACGAGGACGGTCCCGACCGGCTTGCCCCGGGAGCGCTCGAGGGACGGGTCGTGCTCGTCACCGGCGGTGCCGGCGCGGTCGGCCACGCCGCGATCCAGCTCGCCCGCTGGGCCGGAGCCACGGTCGTCACGACCGTGAGCAGCGACGAGAAGGGTCGGCTCGCGTCGGCGGCGGGTGCCCACCACGTCGTCGACTACACGAGCTGGTGACCCTGGCGCCGCGATCCGCGAGCTCGCTCCCGACGGCGTCGACCTGGTGGTCGAGGTCGCGATCATCCAGAACGTCGACCTCGCTGGCGCAGGGTCCTCAAGCCCCGCGGTTCGGTCGCTGCGTACGCCAACACCGGCGGCACCGAGGTCACCCTGCCCGTGCGGCCCCTGATGGCACTCAACGCGCGGCTGCAGTTCGTGCTGCTCTACACCGTCGGCGAGGAGGCCCTCCGGGCCGCGGCCGACGACGTCACCGCAGCGCTGGCCGACGGCGCGCTCGAGGTCGGCGAGGAGCACGGCCTGCCCCTGACCCGCTTCCCGCTCGCCGAGACCGCGGCGGCCCACGACGCCGTCGAGAACGGCGCGGTCGGCAAGGTGCTGATCGACGTCTCCGAGGACTAGCCCGAGGACGTCCTACGTCGTGGCGCTCCGAGCGACCGGTTCGTCCGACGTCGCGCAGGCTAGCGCCGCTGCACCAGCAGCGCCTGGGCCGACCGCGCGACCGGGCCCAGCTCGTCGTACGCCGTGGAAGTGGCGACGCCGACCGAGCCCGGGCCGAGCATGGTCGCCGCGTCCAGGCAGACCCATTCCCCGACCGGCTCCCGCAGCACGTGCACGGTCAGCTCGGTGTTGAGGAACGCCCACTCGCGGACGTCGAGCATCGCGCTCACCCCGGACGCCGAGTCGACGCACGCCAGCAGGCGCTGCAGCGGTGACATCGCCTCGCCGTCGACCAGGTGCGGGCGGGCGCATCCAGACCACACCCGGCCCGGCGACGTCGACACCGCCGGTGACCCATCGCCACTCGACCGCATCGAGGTAGCCGGCGCCCCAGCCCTCGGGCCGCTCGCGCTCTCTCCCGTCGGCCGGTCCGTGGCCGAGGGGCGGCCCGGCAGCCGCCGGGCCGGCCTGCGAGCGCGGGAACAGCCAGGCCGACACGGTCGCGACCGGCCGCTCCCGCGCCACGTCGCGCAGGGACGGCCTGGGCCAGGGAGACGGACCGCCCGGGCCGCACCACCGAGGCGGAGACCTCGAGCTCACCCACCGGCACCGGACCCAGCAGCTCCATCGTGAACCGCCCGACCACGCCGGCGTCGAGGGCCTCGACCGCCCGTGCCAGCAGCGCCGCCGGCGGGCCGCCGTGCTGCGCCTCGAGCGACCACGGGCCGGCGGTCGTCGGCAGCGAGTCGACGCGCCCGGCGACCGCGGTCGGAGACACCCCCGGAGCCCTCCTGAAGACGGTAGAAGTACGCGGGAGCAGACGATTTCGGGATCATGTCTACGCCTGTGTATCCTTCACGGTCGTTGCCCCTTTAGCTCAGTCGGCAGAGCGTCTCCATGGTAAGGAGAAGGTCTACGGTTCGATTCCGTAAAGGGGCTCTGGGCAGGGGCCCCGCCCCTCTCCTGGTGGGGTAGCTCAGGTGGTTAGAGCACACGGCTCATAATCGTGGTGTCGCGGGTTCGAATCCCGCCCCCACTACACACGGTCGACCGACGGTCGGCCAGATCGACAGCACGACCGACTCGAAGGATTCCCCGTGGCCAGCAAGAGCTCCGACGTTCGCCCCAAGATCACGCTCGCCTGCACCGAGTGCAAGGAGCGCAACTACATCACCAAGAAGAACCGGCGCAACGACCCCGACCGCATGGAGCTGAAGAAGTTCTGCCCGCGTTGCCGCTGCCACCAGCCGCACCGCGAGACCCGCTGACCTCGTCGGTCGAGCCCGTCGAGACCGTCCAGCTCCGCAGCACCAGCACTCCGCGCCCGCCCGGTGATCCGGGTGGGCGTCGTGCGTTCTCAGAGGGCCCGCGCCGGCGCTGCTAGCGTTCCGGACATGGCAGTCGACGCATCCCTGGCCGGCCGCACCTTCCCGCCGACCACGACGTACGACGTGACCGAGGCAGGCGGTGACGGCCTTCGCAGCCGCCACCGGTACGCCGTACCGCAGCGGCGACCCAGCCCCGGCCACGTTCCCGATCGTGGTCGCCTTCGGTGCCATGCAGGCCCTGATGGTCGACCCCGAGGTCGGCATCGAGCTCCATCACGTGGTGCACGGGCAACAGAAGTTCGTGCACGAGCGGCCGGTCGTGGTCGGCGACCGGCTCACCGCCACCCTCACCGTGAGCGGGCTGCGCCAGATCGCCGGCACCGACATCATCGCCACCTCCAGCGCGGTCACCGACGCCGACGGAGCGCTGGTCTGCACCGCCGAGGCGACCCTCGTCCACAAGGCCGGTGCCTGATGCCCGACCTGACGCCGACGACCTACCCCGTCACCCGCGCCGACCTGGTCGCCTACGCCGAGGCCAGCGGCGACCACAACCCGATCCACCAGGACCCCGAGATCGCCCGCAGCGTCGGCCTCCCCGACGTGATCGCCCACGGCATGTTCACCCTCGCGCTCGTCGCGCGCTACGTCGACGAGCAGCTGGGCGAGCCCGGCCGGATCGCCGAGCTGGGGGCGAAGTTCACCAAGCCGGTGGTGGTGCCCGAGAGCGGCACCGAGGTCCGGGTCGAGGGCACGTGGCGCGACGACCGCACGATCGCGCTCCGCGTCACCTGCGGCGGTGAGACCGTCCTCGGCAACCCGGTGGCGGTCCTGCGTGCCTGAGCTCCCGATCCGACGCTCAGCGACCACACGACCCTCCGGCTCGGTGGTCCCGCCCGCGACTGGGTGCGCGCGACCACCGAGGACGCGCTGGTCGACGCCGTACGCCGGGCGGACGAGGCCGGCGAGCCGCTGCTCGTGCTCGGCGGCGGGAGCAACCTGGTGGTCGCCGACGAGGGCTTCGCCGGCACCGTCGTCGAGGTCGCGACGTCGGGTCGTGCACGCCGACGCAGCGGACGACGACCCCACCTGCGGTGGCGTGGTCGTGCACGTCGCGGCCGGCGAGAGCTGGGACGACTTCGTCGCGACGGCGGTCGAGCGGGGCTGGGTCGGTGTCGAGGCGCTGTCCGGCATCCCCGGCTCGGTCGGCGCGACCCCGATCCAGAACGTCGGCGCCTACGGCCAGGAGGTCGCCCAGACGATCACCCGGGTCCGCGTGTGGGACCGGCGGCTGAACGGCATCCGGACCTTCGCTGCGGCCGACTGCGGCTTCGGCTACCGCACCAGCCGGTTCAAGGCCGACCCGTCGCGCCACGTCGTCCTCGACGTCACCTTCCAGTTCCGGCAGGGCGAGCTCGGCGCGCCCGTGGCGTACGCCGAGCTGGCCCGCACCCTCGGCGTCGAGCCGGGCACGCGTGCGCCGATGGCCGACGTACGCCGTGCGGTGCTCGGCCTGCGGGCAGGCAAGGGCATGGTGCTCGACCCGGCCGACCACGACACCTGGAGTGCCGGATCCTTCTTCACCAACCCGGTGCTCGAGGCCGGGCGCGTGCCCGACGGCGCTCCCGTGTGGCCACAGCCGGGAGGGTCGGTGAAGACCAGCGCCGCCTGGCTGATCGAGCGCGCCGGCTTCGACAAGGGGTACGGCGACGGAGCGGTGCGCCTGTCCACCAAGCACACCCTGGCGTTGACCAACCGGGGTGACGCGACGACCGCTGACCTGCTGGCGCTCGCTCGCGAGGTCCGCGACGGGGTCGAGCAGCGCTTCGGGATCCGGCTGGCCAACGAGCCGGTGCTGGTCGGCTGCGAGCTCTGACGCGCGCCCTCAGAGGCCCTGACCCGGAACGGGTTGCGGCGTGGTGGTTCCGCCGTCCGGGTACGCCGCGACCAGGACGATGGCGAGTACGACGAGCACGACGCCGACCGCCAGCAGGATCGTCCCGATCATGCCCATGATCTTGCCGGCGTTGGCCTTGTCGCGGCCGCCGTACCGCCCCGGGTTCGCGTCGATCTCGGCCACCGCCTTGCGGCCGATCGCCCACGCGAACGGCGAGAGCACCAGGGTGAGGCCGCCGCAGAAGACGATGCCGACCAGACCGACGATGCCGAGCACCATCGCGGTCGTGGCCGACGGCTGGTCGGGCAGCCCTGCGCCGTACCCCGGTGGGTAGGCGCCGTACGTGTGAGCGCCGTAGGCCCCGGGTGCGGCGTACTGGTCGAAGGAGCCCGGCTGCGGGTAGGGGTTCGGCGGCGGCTGGTAGGGGCTTGCCGGAGGGGCGTACGGGCTTGGCTGGAGGGGCGTAGGGGTTCTGGGGGGCGTAGGGGTTCTGCGGCGGTGGTACGGCGCCCGGGCCCGGAGGAGCGGCGTACGGCGTGGTGGGCGGGTCGGCGGGCGGCGTTCCGGTCGGGCCGGTGATCGGCTGGGTCTCGTCCATGCCCGGCTCGGTCGTCGCTCATGGCGACATGGTGGCAGAAGGAGGCGGGGCCGACAGCCAGTCACCCACGTCGTCCAGCAGGCCTGCCTTCACCTCGTCGGGGGCGCAGGACGCGCGGATCGACATCGCGGCCAGCTCGGCCAGGGTCGCGTCGCTCAGGTCGTGGGCCGCGCGCATGGTGGTGTACTGACCGGCCAGGCGCGACCCGAACAGCAGCGGGTCGTCGGCTCCCAGGGCGACGGTGGCCCCGGCCTCGAGCAGGACCGGCAGCGGCACGGACGTGAGGTCGGAGTAGACCCCGAGCGCGACGTTGGAGACCGGGCACACCTCCAGCGCGATGCCCGCGTCGACCAGCCGGTCGAGCAGGGCGGGGTCCTCCGCCGACCGCACCCCGTGGCCGAGCCGGTCGGCGTGCAGCGACTCCACGCAGCGGCGCACCGAGGCCGGGCCGACGAGCTCACCGCCGTGCGGTACGAGGGTGAGCCCCGCCCGCCCGGCGATGGCGAACGCCGGGGCGAACTCCTCGGTGACCCCCCGCCGCTCGTCGTTGGAGAGCCCGAAGCCGACCACGCCGCGACCGGCGTACTGCGCGGCGAGCCGGGCCAGGGTGCGGGCGTCGAGCGGGTGCCGGGTGCGGTTGGCGGCGATCACCACCGCGATGCCCAGGCCGGTCGCGGCCGAGGTCTCGCTCACGGCGTCGAGCACCAGGTCGGTGAAGGCCGTGATCCCTCCGAAGCGGGCGCCGTACCCCGAGGGGTCGACCTGGATCTCGAGCCAGCGGCCGCCGTCGCGGACGTCGTCCTCCGCGGCCTCACGCACGAGCCGGCGTACGTCGTCCTCGGTGCGCAGCACCGACCGCGCCACGTCGTAGAGCCGCTGGAAGCGGAACCAGCCCTTCTCGTCGGCCGCGGACAGCTGCGGCGGCCACTCCGCGACGAGCGAGTCCGGCAGCAGGATCCCGTCACGCTCGGCCAGCTCGAGCAGCGTCGCGTGACGCATCGACCCGGTGAAGTGAAGGTGCAGATGGGCCTTCGGCAGCGTCCGTACGTCGCGCGGCTGGCTCAAGCGAAGAGCTTCTGCAGCCGGGTGATGCCCTCCACGAGATCGTCGTCGCCCAGGGCGTAGGACAGCCGCAGGTAGCCCGGGCTGCCGAACGCCTCACCGGGCACGACCGCCACCTCGGCCGCCTCGAGGATGTACTCGGCGAGGTCGGCCGACGAGGCGATGGTGCGATCCCCGGCAGGGGTGGTGTAGTCGCGGCCGAGGAGACCCTTGACGGACGGATAGGCGTAGAAGGCGCCTTCCGGCGTCGGGCAGACCACGCCGTCGATCTCGTTCAGCATCGACACGATGGTCCGACGGCGGCGGTCGAAGGCCGTCCTCATCTCGTCGACCGCGGACAGGTCACCCGTCACGGCGGCGAGCGCGGCCCGCTGGGCGACGTTGGAGACGTTGGAGGTCGCGTGGGACTGCAGGTTGGCCGCGGCGGCGGCGAGGTCCTTCGGTGCGATCAGCCAGCCGACCCGCCAACCGGTCATCGCGTAGGTCTTCGCCACACCGTTCACCACGACGCAGTAGTCGGCGAGCTCGGGGCACAGCACCGGCATCGACCCCGTCTCGACGCCGTCGTAGACGAGGTGCTCGTAGATCTCGTCGGTGAGCACCCACAGCTGGTGGTCCTCGACCCAGCGACCGATCGCCCGGATCTCGTCGGCGGTGTAGACGGCCCCGGTCGGGTTGGACGGAGAGACGAAGAGCAGCACCTTGGTGCGGTCGGTGCGCGCAGCCTCGAGCTGCTCGACGGTGACCTTGTACTCCTGGGTCTCGTCGGCCAGTACGGGGACCGTCACGCCGCCGGCGAGCTGGATGGCTTCGGGGTACGTCGTCCAGTAGGGCGCGGGGACGATCACCTCGTCGCCCGGGTCGAGCATGGTGGCGAAGGCCTCGTAGATGGCCTGCTTGCCGCCGTTGGTCACCACGATCTGGGCCGGAGACACCTGGTAGCCGCTGTCGCGCAGGGTCTTGTCGGCGATCGCCTGCTTGAGCTCGGGGAGCCCGCCGGCGGGGGTGTAGCGGTGGTTCTTCGGGTCACGGGACGCCTCGACCGCCGCCTCCACGACGTACCCGGGCGTCGCGAAGTCGGGCTCCCCCGCGCCGAAGCCGATCACGGGTCGGCCCTCGGCCTTGAGTGCCTTCGCCTTGGCATCCACCTTGAGCGTCGCGGACTCGGCGATCGCGCCGATCCGGCCGGAGACCCGGCGCGTGCGGGGGCTGGTGCTCGCGGTGTCGCTCATGGGTCCATGGTAGGGGTGGCCCCGGGCCCGGCCGAGTCGGCGGCCGGCGCCGCCCGAGCCGGCGCCGTACCGGTTTGGACTCGCTCTCGGTGCTGCCCGTAGACTCGCTCTCAGGTGGTTCTCCCACATGCTTTGCCATGCCCTCGACGCGGGCCGGGCTCGGGAGGGAGGATCGAAGGGCACTAGCTCAACTGGCAGAGCATCGGTCTCCAAAACCGAAGGTTGGGGGTTCAAGTCCCTCGTGCCCTGCAAGGCACTACCGAAGAGTCCGACCATCCGGGTCGGCCCGACGAGATCAGGAAGAGGTGACCCACATGGCGAGCAGCACGGTGCGGTCGCGTGGCAGCAAGCGTCCGGAGCGCACGGGTCCGGTCCTGTTCTACCGGCAGGTCGTCGCAGAGCTGCGCAAGGTGGTCTGGCCGACGCAGCAGCAGCTGGTCACCTACTTCTTCGTGGTGATCGTCTTCGTCGCGTTCATGATGGCGCTGGTCTCCGGGCTCGACCTGGCCATCGGCAAGGCGATCTTCGCGATCTTCAACGGCAGCAACTAAGAGCTAGACCAGAGCTGAGGTATCAAGTAGACGTGTCGCAGTCAGACATCGAGCAGGACCCCACGGTGGAGGAGACTCCCACCGAGACGGTCGACGCCGCTGATGAGGCAGTGATCGAGGAGCAGGTCGACCCGACCCCTGCCCCGGTCGCAGATGAGCCCGTGGCCGTGGACGACGCCGCCGAGGAGCCGGTCGACGAGTCGGCCGAGGCCGCGGTGGATGTGACGCGACGGACGAGCCCGGTCGACGAGAGCGCCGCCGACGTGGACGAGGACGACCCGCTCGAGGCCTTCCGCCGCGAGCTGTGGGCCAAGCCGGGGGAGTGGTACGTCGTCCACACCTACTACGGCATGGAGAACCGCGTCCGCTCCAACCTCGAGAACCGCATCGTCTCCCTCAACATGGAGGACTACATCCACGAGATCGTGGTCCCCACCGAGGAGGTCGCGGAGATCAAGAACGGGCAGCGCAAGATGGTCAAGCGGACCGTCCTGCCGGGCTACGTCCTGGTCCGCATGGACCTCACCGACGAGTCGTGGGCGGCCGTCCGTCACACGCCCTCGGTGACCGGGTTCGTCGGCCAGGCCCACCAGCCGGTGCCGTTGAGCATGAGCGAGGTCGAGAACATGCTGGCCCCCGCCGCGATGGCCCGTGCCGAGCAGCCGGCCGGTGCCGCTGCGTCGGGTGGCTCGGCCACGACCGCTGCCAAGAAGCAGGTCGAGGTGGCCGACTTCGCCGAGTCCGACTCGGTGATGGTGGTCGACGGGCCGTTCGCCACGCTGCACGCGACGATCACCGAGATCAACGCCGAGGCCCAACGGGTCAAGGCCCTCGTCGAGATCTTCGGCCGGGAGACCCCGGTCGAGCTGAGCTTCAACCAGATCCAGAAGGTCTGAGCCTCGACCAGCGAGCGGAGCCGCAGGGAAGGAGCGGCGTCTCGAAACCCGGTGACGGTACCTGGGGCGGACAGGTCGGTCTCGACTCCGCTCGACCGACGACGAGGGCTCGACCGACCGTGGGGAGGACCGGATTAGGCATCCTCGGCCCCGACGGACCAGAATGGTGCGGTTGCCCGGCACCACGGAGTGACGCAAGGTGGCAGAGCCGGTCCGGCTCGCGATGACCACGACGTACGACACGAAGGACACACGAAGAGCAATGCCTCCCAAGAAGAAGATCGCCGCGCTGGTCAAGGTCCAGCTGCAGGCGGGTGCCGCGACGCCGGCGCCCCCGGTCGGTACCGCCCTCGGTCCGCACGGTGTGAACATCATGGACTTCTGCAAGGCCTACAACGCCCAGACGGAGTCGATGCGCGGCAACGTGATCCCGGTCGAGATCACGATCTACGAAGACCGCTCGTTCACGTTCATCACCAAGACGCCGCCCGCGGCCGAGCTGATCAAGAAGGCCGCCGGCCTGCAGAAGGGCTCCGGCGTGCCCCACAAGGAGAAGGTCGGTCGGCTGACCAAGGACCAGGTCCGCGAGATCGCCACCACCAAGATGCCCGACCTCAACGCCAACGACATCGAGGCCGCGATGAAGATCGTCGAGGGCACCGCCCGCTCGATGGGTGTCCGCACGGACTGACAGCACCGTCCTCGGTGGTCGAGCGAAGTCGAGACCACCACGCCGTACCCATGAAACCCGTGGCAGGGCCGCGCTGGCCCGACGACCACACTCAGAGGAAGCAGGACCATGCAGCGCAGCAAGACCTACCGCGCCGCGGAGGAGAAGTTCGATCGGGACGAGCTCTACTCCCCGCTGACCGCGATCAAGATCGCCAAGGACACCAGCAAGAAGAAGTTCGACGAGACCGTCGACGTCGTCATGCGTCTCGGTGTCGACCCCCGCAAGGCCGACCAGATGGTGCGCGGCACCGTCAACCTGCCACACGGCACCGGTAAGACCGCTCGCGTGCTCGTGTTCGCGAACGCCGAGAAGGCCGACGCGGCCCGTGAGGCCGGCGCCGACGTCGTCGGCGGCGACGAGCTGATCGAGAAGGTCAGCGGCGGTTGGCTCGACTTCGACGCCGTCGTCGCGACGCCCGACATGATGGGCAAGGTCGGCCGCCTCGGTCGCGTGCTCGGTCCCCGTGGCCTGATGCCCAACCCGAAGACCGGCACGGTGACGGCCGACGTCGCCAAGGCCGTCTCCGACATCAAGGGCGGCAAGATCGAGTTCCGCGTCGACCGCCACGCCAACCTGCACTTCATCATCGGCAAGGCGTCGTTCTCGGAGACCCAGCTGGCCGAGAACTACGCCGCTGCGCTCGATGAGGTGCTGCGGCTCAAGCCGAGCAGCTCCAAGGGCAAGTACCTCGGAAGGTCACTGTCTCGACGACCATGGGCCCGGGGGTCCCGGTCGACCCCAACCGCACGCGCAACGTCACCGCGGCGGACGAGAGCTGAACAAGGACGTCGAAAGGCCCGGTCCCAGTGGGGCCGGGCCTTTCGCTTGTCCGTGTCAGGCCGCCGGGCGAGCACGCCTCATCTCAGGCTGCCTCGCGAGTTAGCTCGCTCCGGTCGCCCGCCCCGACCTTCGTCGAGTCGGAGCGTCCTGGCTCGTCACTCGACGTAGACGCGCTCGTCGACGAGCTTCTCGGTGACGACCTTGCCGTCGGTGTCGAAGCGGCCCTGGTCGAAGCGCTTCTTGAACTCGATCTCGGCGCCGCCGCTGCCGGAGCGGTTCTTCTCGACCGTGAGCACCGACCACTCCTTGAAGTGCTCGGCGTTGACCCCGCCGTACATGAGGTGGTGGCGGGCCACGATGTCGGACTTGGTGGCGAGGATCAGCACGACGTCCGGCTCGTAGGACAAGGCGGTCGAACCGCGCATGTGGCGGGTCCGCATCCGAGCGCCCGGCTCGAGACCCTCGTGGTCCATCGCCGCGACGGCGAAGACCGGGCAGTCGAACTCGATGGCCACGTCCTTGAGCTGCTCGGTGATCCGCGTGATACGGGCGTCCTCGTCGAGGTCGCTCAGCGGCGTCGCGACCTTCTGCAGGTAGTCGACGATGATCAGCGGCGGCTCCCCGGTGTCGCCCATGACCTTCTTGACCGTGTCGTTGATCTCGGTGATGTCGGTGTGGGTCGCCGTGGAGCGGTGCACGACCAGGCGGTCGGCGTACTCGCTGACGCGGAGCAGGGCCTCGGTGCCGGTGGTCGTGGTCGCCATCCGCTCGATCAGGCCGCCGGCGCCGCCGTCGGTGCCCTCGAAGATGCTGCGGATCTTGCTCAGGTCGGGCGCTTCGTACGGGTCCAGCTCGCCGGCCTCCATCGCCACCAGCCGCTGCACCAGGGAGTCGGCCTCGAGCTCGTAGGAGAAGAACACCGCGGATCGGCCGGTCTGCACGGCTGCGCGTGCGGCCTGCAGGGCGAACATCGTCTTGCCCTGGCCCTGGGGACCGCCGAGCAGGTTGAGGCTCCCGGCGCGGAAACCGCCGCCGATCGCCTCGTCGAGCAGCGGGAAGCCGGTCGGCCAGAGCCGCACGCCGCCCTCGGGGCTGCGCAGTCGGCCATCGGCCCGTTCCAGCACCGCGGCCATGGAGGTCAGCTTGAAGTCCATGAGTTGATGGAACCAGTTATCGTGGGAAGGCGGGGTTGATCAACCAAAAAGGGCAGGCCTGGAATAGACCACCTGAGCGGATTTCCAACGTCCGCGTCATAAGTGGTGCCGAGGCCCGTCTCTGCCGATGACGGTACCAGTCTCGGGCCGGCTCGGATCCTGCCTCGATCGGTCAAATCTTCTGCCGCTCGTGACACCCGGGCTGCCCCGATTTGGCCGCGGCCACCTGCGCGTCGTACGCTCACTGCCGTAACCAGAGACCGCTGGTCGTCGTGACTGCACCGTAGTCGCGATCGAAGGTTCCGCGAGAGCGGACGACCCGCGCAGGTGACTAGAGCGGCAGCGAAGGCTGCATTCCACGCCCTGGGCCTGCGCCCGGGGCGTTCGTCTTTTCCGCAGGGCACTCGGGCCGGGGTCTCGCCCATCGGAAGGAGACCCATGGCGCGGGCAGAGAAGCAGGCCGCCGTCGCGGAGATCGTTGAGTCGTTCAACGGTTCCGCCGGTGCCGTGCTGACCGAGTACCGCGGTCTCACCGTGAAGCAGCTGCAGGAACTGCGGCGCTCCCTCGGTGCGAACGCCAACTACGCCGTGGTCAAGAACACGCTGGCCAAGCTCGCCGCGAAAGATGCGGGGATCACCGGCTTCGACGACCTCCTGACCGGACCGACCGCAATCGCCTTCATCAACGGCGACGTGGTCGAGGCCGCCAAGGGTCTGCGTGACTTTGCCAAGGCGAACCCCACCCTTGTGATCAAGGGTGGCGTTCTGGACGGCAAGCCCCTCGACGCTGCGGAGGTCGCCAAGCTGGCCGACCTCGAGTCGCGTGAGGTGCTGCTGGGCAAGCTGGCCGGCGCGATGCTCGCGTCGCTCAGCCAGGCCGTCTACCTGCTCAACGCCCCCCTCGCCCAGGCTGCCCGGCTCGCCGGCGCCCTGCAGGCGAAGCGGGCAGAAGAAGAGGGGCAGGACCCCACTGACCTCGACGCAGGTGGGGCCGGCGCGCCGGCTGCCGCCGAGGAGGCCGACGTCGCCGAGGCGACCGAGGCCCCCGCCGACGAGGTGACCGAGGCCCCCGCTGACGAGACCACCGACGACGCGGCTCCGGCCGAGTCCGAGGAGGCCCCGACCGCGGAAGCCACCGCCGCCTCTGACGAGAGCGACACCACCGAGGCCTGACCGGGCCGGCGTGAGCCGGACCGCCAAGCCGACGTACCCACCTGAAAACCGGCCCGGATCGGGCCAAGAACGAAAGGTTCAGCCATCATGGCGAAGCTCAGCACCGACGAGCTGCTCGACGCGTTCAAGGAGATGACGCTCATCGAGCTCAGCGAGTTCGTCAAGCAGTTCGAGGACACCTTCGGCGTCACCGCGGCCGCTCCGGTCGCCGTCGCCGCTCCGGCCGCCGCCGGTGGTGCCGCCGCGGGCGGTTCCGACGAGGCCGCCGAGCAGGACGAGTTCGACGTCATCCTCGACGCGGCCGGCGACAAGAAGATCAACGTCATCAAGGAGGTGCGCGCCCTGACCTCCCTCGGCCTGAAGGAGGCCAAGGACCTGGTCGAGGCCGCGCCGAAGCCGGTTCTCGAGCACGTCACCAAGGACGTTGCCGAGAAGGCCAAGGAAGCCCTCGAGGGCGCCGGCGCCAGCGTCACGCTCAAGTGACTCCTGGCCGGTGACACACCGGCCGACCGCACGCAGGGCGGGTACCCCCACGGGGGTGCCCGCCCTTCGTCGTACCCGGGCAGGCCGCAGCCCTCCCCACCCTCCGGTCGGACCGTGAGGTGACCCGGCCGTAACTTCTGGGCGCTGTCCCCGTTGAGCACCCGTACGACCAACGTGTCACGCGCGGCCGGCTGACTGGGAGGGCAGCAGACCCATGGGTGTAGAGATACAGATCGAGGGTCTGACCAAGTCCTTCGGCCACCAGCTGATCTGGGGCGACGTCACGCTGACGGTGCCCGCAGGTGAGATCTGCGTGATGCTCGGACCCTCCGGCACGGGCAAGTCCGTGCTGCTCAAGACGCTGATCGGTCTGCTCAAGCCCGACCGCGGCAGCGTCGTGATCGAGGGCGTGGACATCACCACCTGTCCCGAGCGGCAGCTCTACGAGGTCCGCAAGCTGTTCGGCGTGCTGTTCCAGGACGGCGCGATGTTCGGCTCGATGAACCTCTACGACAACGTCGCGTTCCCGCTGCGTGAGCACACCCGGAAGTCCGAGTCGGAGATCCGCTCCGTCGTGATGGAGAAGATGGACCTGGTCGGGCTCCTCGGCGCCGAGGACAAGCTGCCCGGTGAGATCTCGGGCGGCATGCGCAAGCGGGCCGGCCTCGCCCGCGCGCTGGTGCTCGACCCCGAGATCGTGCTCTTCGACGAGCCGGACTCCGGCCTCGACCCCGTCCGTACGTCGTTCCTCAACCAGCTGATCGTCGACCTCAACGCCCAGATCGACGCGACGTTCCTGATCGTCACCCACGACATCAACACCGCGCGCACCGTGCCCGACAACATCGGGCTGCTCTACCACCGCCACCTCGCGATGTTCGGCCCGCGCGAGATGCTGCTCTCCTCGGAGGAGCCGGTCGTCCGGCAGTTCCTCAACGCCCAGACCATCGGCCCGATCGGCATGTCGGAGGAGAAGGACGCCGACGAGCTGGCCGCCGAGCAGGGCCAGGAGCTCCCACCGCTACCACCGATCCCGCTGCAGCTCGAGCCGTCCAACGGCATCCCCCGCCGCAGCCAGCGGCAGCCCGGCGACTGGTGCCGGTCGAACGGCATCACGCCCCCGCCCGGCTCCTTCGCGGAGAACATGACCATGAGCACGGGGGGCTGACCGATGGGCTCAGTCACCGGGTCCCGGGTGCTGGCCCCGATCGGGACCGCCGGCAACCTGTTCGCCTTCGGCCTCGACGTCGGCCGAGGGATCTTCCGGCGCCCCTTCCAGCTCCGCGAGTTCATCCAGCAGGCGTGGTTCATCGCCTCGGTCACGATCGTGCCCACCGCTCTCGTCGCCATCCCCTTCGGTGCGGTGATCGCACTCCAGGTGGGCGGCCTGATCCAGCAGTTCGGTGCCCAGTCGTTCACCGGCTCCGCCTCGGTGCTGGCTGTGGTCCGGGAGGCCGGGCCGATCGTCACCTCCCTGCTGATCGCCGGAGCAGGCGGGTCCGCGATCGCCGCAGACCTCGGTGCCCGGAAGATCCGCGAGGAGCTCGACGCGATGATGGTGCTGGGCATCGACCCGATCCAGCGCCTCGTCGTGCCGCGGGTGCTCGCCTGCATGCTCGTCTCGGTCTTCCTCAACGGCCTGGTCAGCGTCGTCGGCGTCGCCGGCGGCTACTTCTTCAACGTCATCCTCCAAGGAGGTACGCCGGGCGCCTACATCGCGAGCTTCACCGCGCTGGCCCAGCTGCCCGACCTCTACCAGGGCATGGCCAAGGCGCTCGTGTTCGGGATGATCGCCGCCATCGTCGCGTCGTACAAGGGGATGAACGCCGGCGGAGGCCCGAAGGGCGTGGGCGATGCCGTCAACGAGTCCGTCGTCGTCAGCTTCATGCTGCTGTTCATCGTCAACTTCGTGATGAGCGCGATCTACTTCCAGCTCGTCCCGCCGAAGGGCGGGTGACCGACGATGGCGAACCTCAAGGCGGTCTACGAGAGGCCACTGCGCACCCTGGACGACCTGGGTGCCGAGCTGGCCGTTCTTCCTGCGGGCCCTCGCGTGGACCCCCAAGACGGTGGTCCGCTACAAGAAGGAGATCCTCCGGATCCTGGCCGAGATCACCCTCGGCTCCGGTGCGCTGGCCGTGATCGGCGGCACCGTGGGCGTGATCACCGCGATGTGCTTCTTCACCGGCACCGAGGTCGGTCTGCAGGGGTACGCCGCCCTCAACCAGATCGGCACCGCGGCGTTCTCCGGCTTCGTGTCGGCGTACTTCAACACCCGCGAGATCGCGCCGCTCGTGGCCGGCATCGCGCTGGCGGCGACCGTCGGCTGCGGGTTCACCGCGCAGCTGGGCGCGATGCGGATCTCCGAGGAGGTGGACGCCCTCGAGGTGATGGCGGTGCCGTCACTGCCGTTCCTGGTCAGCACCCGCATCGTGGGCGGGCTGATCGCGATCGTCCCGCTGTACGTCGTGGGGCTGATGTCGTCGTACTTCGCGACGCGGCTGACGGTCACCCGGTTCTTCGGGCAGAGCACCGGCACCTACGACTACTACTTCACGACGTTCCTGCCGCCCGGTGACGTGCTGTGGTCGTTCGGCAAGGTGCTGGTCTTCGCGGTGACCGTGATCCTCATCCACTGCTACTACGGCTACCACGCGTCCGGAGGCCCCGCGGGTGTCGGCATCGCGGTCGGCAAGGCCGTGCGCACCAGCATCGTCGCGATCAACGTGATCGACCTGTTCCTCTCGATGGCGATCTGGGGCGCCACGACGACGGTCCGGCTGGCGGGCTGAGATGGCGGCCGCCCTCAAGCTGAAGGTCCTCGGCGTGGCGTTCCTCTGCCTGCTGCTGGCGGGCGTCTGGCTCACCTACGGGGTGTTCACGCAGAAGTTCACCCACTTCGACGAGGTCACCCTGGACGCGTCGACCATCGGGCTGCAGATGCCCGAGCGCGCGGACGTGAAGATCCGCGGCGTGATCGTCGGCCAGGTCATGGGCTTCACCGCCACCGACGCGGGCGCGACCGTGAAGCTGGGGATCTACCCCGACCAGATGCACACGATCCCGCGGAACGTGACCGGCGCGATCGTTCCCAAGACGCTGTTCGGCGAGAAGTACGTCTCCCTCGTCGTCCCCCGGGACCCGTCGCCGGAGCCGCTCCAGCCCGGTGCCACGATCACCCGCACCGAGGTGCCGGTCGAGGTGCAGAAGGTCCTCGCCGACCTCTACCCGCTGCTCCGCACCGTGCAGCCTGCCGACCTCAACCTCACGCTCAACGCGATCTCGACCGCCCTCGAGGGACGAGGTGACGAGCTCGGGCAGGACCTCGTCACCGTCGACCACTACCTGAAGCGGGTCAACCCGCAGATCCCGCAGATCGTGCGCGACCTCCGCCTGACGACCACGGTGAGCAACACCTACGCCGACGTGGCGCCGTCGCTCGCGCAGATCCTGCGCAACACGATCAAGACCACCGGGACGCTCCGAGGACCGGCACCAGCAGCTGCAGACCCTCTTCGCCGACGTGACGTCGTTCTCCGACACCGCCCACGACTTCCTGCGCGCCAACGGCGACAACATCATCCGGCTCGGGCAGGTCAGCCGCCCGCAAGCAGCACTGCTGGCCCGTTACGCGCCGGAGTACCCCTGCCTGCTGGGCGGCCTGGTCAGCAGCGGCAAGCGCGAGGCCGAGGCCTTCCGCGGCTTCACCCTCCACATCGTCCTCGAGGCGCTGCCCCACCAGCCTCGCGGCTACACCCCGGGCGACCGGCCCGTGTTCGGTGACGACCGCGGCCCGAACTGCCTGCACCTGCCGAACGCGCCGTGGAGCCAGTCCAACCCGGTGCGACACCAGCCGAACTTCGTCGACGGCGTGAACTCCCCGACCGGCAAGGGCACCGACCGGGTCGCTCCGTCGTACGGGCGGCAGTTCACCCGCGGCACCGGGTACGCCGGCGGCCCGGCGGAGGCCGGCCTCCTCAAGAGCCTGCTCGGTCCCTCCCTGGGCCTCCCCTCCCAGGACGTGCCCGACCTCGGTGTGCTCCTGGTCGGTCCGATGGCCCGCGGCGCGAAGGTGTCGCTGCGATGAAGGCCCTCGACGCCAAGACCACGACGGCACTGGTGAAGCTCGTCATCTTCATGGTGGTGACCGCGGTCGCCACCGGTGTCCTGGCCATCGTCATCGGCAACCTCAGCTTCGGCGCCACGCACTCCTACAAGGCCGTGTTCACCGACGCCACCGGACTGGTCAAGGGCGACGACATCCGCATCGCCGGGGTCAAGGTCGGCTCCGTGCAAGGGATCTCGATCGTCGACCGGACCCAGGCTCTCGTCACCTTCAGCGTGCAGAGCGACACCGCGCTGATGCGGTCGACCCACGCCGACATCCGCTACCGCAACCTCGTCGGCCAGCGCTACGTCGCGCTCACCAACGAGATCGGCAGCACCGGCGTGCTCTCGCCCGGCTCGACCATCCCGGTCTCACAGACGTCACCGGCGCTCGACCTGACGCTGCTGTTCAACGGGTTCAAGCCGCTCTTCCAGGCGCTGTCGCCCTCGGACGTCAACGAGCTGTCCTACGAGATCATCCAGGTCTTCCAGGGCCAGGGCGGCACCCTCGACGGCCTCCTCGCCCACACCGCCTCGGTCACCCACACGCTGGCCCAGCGCGACCAGGTGATCGGAAGCCTGATCACCAACCTCAACTCCGTGCTCGACCACGTGGGCAACCGCAACCACCAGCTCAACCAGCTGATCACGACCTTCCAGCACTTCGTCGGCGGGCTGAAGCACGACCGTGGCGCGATCCTCGGGTCGCTCGACCAGATCTCGCAGCTCTCGACGCAGACCGCCGACCTCGTCTCGGGGATCCGCGCGCCGTTCGTGTCCGACATCCACCACCTGCGCGGGTTCGCCGCCAACCTCGACGGCGGCAAGGCCGAGATCGACCGGGCCCTGCAGGTGATGCCGATCAAGCTGACCAAGGTCGGCCGGACCGCCATCTACGGCTCCTGGTTCAACTTCTACCTCTGCGACTTCACCGGCCAGGTCCGGATCGGCAAGACCGCGGTCCCCGTCGACTACAAGGCCGGCTCGGACCGGTGCAACCTGCAATGAGCACTCCCTTCCGAGAGCGCAACCCGGTCGTGGTCGGGGCGATCAGCCTCGCCGTCGTCGTCGGGCTGATCCTGCTCGCCTTCAACGCCGACAAGCTGCCGATCATCGGCGGCGGGACGACCTACTACGCCGACTTCGCCGAGGCCGGCGGGCTCAAGGCCAACGACGAGGTCCGCATCGCCGGGGTCCGCGTCGGCAAGGTCGACTCGGTCTCCCTGGACGGCGACCACGTGAAGGTCGCCTTCCGGATCCAGAGCGGCGCCGACTTCGGCACCGACACCCGCGCCGCGATCAAGGTCAAGACGCTGCTCGGCGCGATGTACCTCTCCCTCGAGCCGGCCGGGCCCGGCCAGCTCAACGGGGGCAGCGAGATCCCGACCTCCCGCACCGAGTCGCCGTACGACGTGGTGCAGGCCTTCTCGGGCCTGGCCCGCACCACGGAGCGGATCGACACCGGCCGGCTCGCGCGCAGCCTCACCACCCTCGCCGACCTGACCCGCGACACCCCGAAGAACTTCCAGCACGCGCTGGCCGGCGTCTCCGCGCTGTCGACCAACCTCGCCTCCCGCGACCAGCAGATCGGCACGCTGCTGCAGAACCTCCGGGGCGTCTCCCACACGCTCAACGCCCGTGACCAGGACATCGTCGGGCTGATGCGCGACTCGTCGGTCCTGTTCCAGGCCCTCGACAAGCGGCGGCAGGCGATCCACCGCCTGCTGCGCTCCACGTCAGAGCTCTCCGTGGAGCTGACCCGACTCGTCAGGCAGAGCCGCGGCGACCTCGCGCCGGCGCTGACCCACCTGAGCAGCGTGGTCGACGTGCTCAACAAGGACTCCGACGACATCGACCAGAGCCTGCGGCTGATGGCGCCGTTCTACCGCGTCTTCGCCAACACGCTCGGCAACGGGCCGTGGTTCGACACCTACATCCAGAACATGCCGCCGGTCCCGCAGGTGGGTGGTTGAGATGCGGCCCCGTCTGAGTGTCGTGACCAAGGTCGTGCTGCCGCTGGTGCTGCTGGCGCTCGTCGTCGTCGGCGTCGTGACGTTCTTCTTCAGCGGCGGACAGGAGAAGACCCTGACCGCGGAGTTCCCGCGCACCGTGTCGATCTACCAGGGCAGCGACGTGCGCGTGCTGGGCGTGCCGGTGGGGAAGATCGACTCGGTCACCCCGTCGGGCACCGACGTGATCGTCACGATGCACTACGACGCGGACGTGCAGATCCCGGAGAACGCCAAGGCCGTGATCATCTCCCCGTCGATCGTGGGCGACCGCTTCGTCCAGCTCACGCCGGCGTACAGCGGCGGACCGGTGCTCGCCAGCGGCACGCACCCTGACGCAGGACCGCACCGCGGTGCCGCTCGAGCTCGACCAGATCTACTCCAGCCTCGACGACCTGACCGTCGCGCTCGGGCCCAACGGCGCGAACAAGAAGGGTGCGCTGACCGACCTGCTCGACACCACGGCGCAGAACTTCGGCGGCCAGGGAGCGAAGTTCCATCGCACGATCGAGAACTTCAGCCGCCTGAGCGGCACGCTGGCCGACAACAAGGACCAGCTCTTCGGCTCGGTGCGCGAGCTCGAGGGGTTCGTGCACACCCTCGCCCGCAACGACCACACGGTGCGGTCCTTCAACACCTCGCTGGCGCAGGTCTCCCAGATGCTCAAGGGCGAGCGCGGCGACCTCGCGGCGTCGCTGCACAACCTCGGGATCGCGATGCGCCAGGTGTCGGGCTTCGTCCGGGACAACCGCGACGCTCCTGGGCAAGAACATCACCGGTCTCGACCGGATCACCCAGATCCTGGTCAAGCAGCGGGGCGCCCTCACCGAGACCCTGCGTGACGCGCCACTGGCGCTCAACAACCTGCTGCTCACCTACAACCCGCAGGCCGGCACCCTCGACACCCGCGCCAACCTCGGGGAGATCGGTCACCAGATCCAGTCCGACCCGGCGACGTTCCTCTGCGGCATCCTCGACCAGGCCAACCAGGGCGGACAGGCGTGCAGCGCCGTCCAGCAGATCCTCGGCAAGGGCCGGCCCGGCGCCCTCACCAGCCAGGCACGGCCCGCACGTCGTACGAACGGATCGACCCGAGCCTCGCCGGACTCGTGGAGGGCAGCCGATGACCCGCCGGCTCACGTCCCTCGTCGCCCTGGTCGCCGCCGCGCTGCTGATGACCGGCTGCTCGTTCGACGTCTACAAGCTCCCGCTCCCGGGCGGCCCCGACGTCGGGAGCGACCCGATCACGGTGACGGCGCAGTTCCGCGACGTGCTCGACCTCGTGCCCGACTCCACGGTCAAGGTCGACGACGTGACGGTCGGCAAGATCACCGACGTCTCGCTCAAGGGCTACACCGCGCAGGTGACGATGCAGCTGCGCAACGACACCGAGCTGCCCGACAACGCGGTGGCGACCATCCAGCAGACCAGCCTGCTCGGTGAGAAGTTCGTGCAGCTCGCCGCGCCCGCCTCCGGAGCCAGCCCGAACCGGCTCAAGACCGGCGACATCATCCCGATCGCCCACACCGGCCAGAACCCCGAGGTCGAGCAGGTGCTCGGCGCCCTGAGCCTCCTGCTCAACGGCGGCGGTGTCGGCCAGCTGCAGACGATCACCCACGAGCTCGACCGGACGCTGCACGGCCGCGAGGGCGAGGCGCGCTCGGTGCTCCACCAGATCCGCTCGTTCGCCGGCCAGCTCGACCGGCACAAGCACGACATCGTCCAGGCCCTCCAGGCGCTCGACCGGCTGTCCCGGTCGCTGAACCAGCAGCGCTCGACCATCGACGACACCCTCGACGAGCTGCCCGGTGCGCTGCGGTCGATCAACACCCAGCGCCACGACCTGGTCCGGATGCTCCAGGCGCTCTCGCACCTGAGCGGGGTCGGCGTCCACGTGATCAAGCTGTCCAAGGAGTCGACGATCGACACCCTGCGGCAGCTGAGCCCGGTGCTGGGCCAGCTCCAGGCGTCGGGCGACGACTTCGTCAGGGGCTTCAACGTCGCCCTCACCTACCCGTTCGTCGACGACGTCGTCGGCCGCGACCCGCAGGTCGCGCGCAACCTCCAGATGGGCGACTACACCAACCTGGACATCAAGCTGGATCTCTCGCTCGACGACCTGGGCAGCCTCCCCCAGCTGCCGACGGGGCTCCCGACCGGCCTGCCCACCGCGCTCCCGACGCCTGCCGACCAGCCTTCCCACCTCCGAGATCACCAAGATCCTCGGCGACGTGGCCGCCTGCCTCCAGAGCGGCGACATCACCAGCAAGGCCTGCCGGAAGGTGCTCGGCGACCCGCGAGGAGCTGCTCGCGCCTGCTCACCAGGTGCAAGAAGGCCAAGAACTCCGACAACCCGGTCTGCCAGGCGCTCAACGCGCTGCCCAGCCTGCCGACGGGTGGCCCCGGCCTGCCCACGCTGACCCTCCCGACCCAGCTGCCCACGCTCCTCCCGCGCACCGGCGCGGAGGCCCGGCGGGTGCCGTTCGGGCCACGCGGGCCCACCCTGCGACAGCTGTCCCGCCTCTACGACCCGGCCCTGGTCAGCCTGCTGGTCCCCGGGATGGTGACGGGCCGATGATCCTGCGACGCACCAAGATCCAGCTCCTCGTCTTCGCGCTGATCACGCTGCTGGGGGTGAGCTTCGTCGGGGCGAAGTACGCCCAGCTGAACCGCCTGCTGTACTCCACGACGTACACCGTGGTCGCGCACTTCCCGGACTCGGGCGGGATGTACGCCGGCGGCATGGTCGCCTACCGCGGCGTCCGCGTCGGCGAGGTCGGCCAGCTGGTGCTCACCCACGACGGCGTGGACGCCTACCTCGACATCGACAAGCAGCTGGGACGGCAAGATCCCGGCCGACGCGCTCGCCGTGGTCGGCAACCGCTCGGCCGTCGGCGAGCAGTACGTCGACCTCCAGCCGCAGACCGACAGCGGGCCCTACCTGCACGACGGCTCCCAGATCGCGCCGGCCGACACCCGGATCCCGCTGCCCACCCAGAAGCTGCTCGGCGACCTGTCGACGACCGTGGAGTCGGTGCACCGGGGGTCGCTGCGGACCACGGTCCACGAGCTCGGGCTGGCCTTCGCCGGCACCGGGCCCGACCTCCAGCGGATCATCGACACCGGCACGTCGTTCATCCACACGGCGAACCGCAACTTCGACGTCACCACGGCGCTGATCAGGGACGGCAACACCGTGCTCCGGGGTCAGGTCGCCTCGTCGAGCGCGATCCGGTCGTTCGCCCGCGACCTCCGGCTGTTCTCGGGCACGCTCGCCGGCCACGACCGCGACCTGCGTCGCGTCATCGACAACGGCTCGGTCACCGCGACCCAGCTGCGCACCTTCCTCCAGGACAACCGGGTCGACCTGGCGGACCTGATCAACAACCTGGTGACGACCGGCGACATCGTGGTCAAGCACCTGCCCGGCATCCGCCAGATCCTGGTCATCTACCCCTACGTGGTCGAGGGCGGCTTCACCGTCGTGTCGAAGTCCCCCGAGACCGGGCTGTACGACGCGCACTTCGGGCTGGTGCTCACCAACGACCCGACGGTGTGCCACAACGGCTACCAGAGCACCGACACCCGGGTACCGCAGGACGGCTCCAACCGCCCGATGAACGTCAACGCCCGCTGCACCGAGCCCGCCTCGCAGTCCGATGCACGCGGTGCCCAGAACGCGCCGTCCAACCGCCCCGCCGCGAAGTACCGCACCGCCGGTGGCGGCCTACGACCCGTCCACCGGACGGCTCTCGTGGGGTCGCCACCCCCTGAAGCCCACACTCACGGATCCGGGGAGCCCCGCCCCGGCCACGCTGGGAGAGGAGTCGTGGAAATGGCTACTGCTACAGCCCCTGACGCACCCGTCGAGGTGACACCCGAGGAGCCGACGCCGGAGGAGCCCACCGGGGCCCCTCAGGCGACCACGGTTCCGCGCAGTCCTGCTCGGTGCGCTGGCCGTCGCCCTGGTGGTGTGCGGCACCTTCGCCCTCCACCTCGGCTCCAGTCGCCAGGTGTGGCCCTTCGCGAGGCGGCACCGACCAGGCGCAGACCGACCGCGAGGCGGTGATGGCCCAGACCCAGCAGTTCGTGCTGCGGCTGAACACCTACGGGCCGAGCATGCTCGACGCGCAGGGCCGGATGCCGGAGTACCGGAGCCGGGTCAAGGCGGTGATCACGCCGAAGTTCGCGGTCTCCTTCGACCAGAGCGTCGCGATCGCGGAGCAGAGCGTGAAGAACTACGGACTGCACCGCACCTGCGCTGTGTTCGCGACCGGGGTCGAGCTTCTCGACAGCGACACCGCTCAGGTGCTCGTGGCCGGCTCGTTCAGCCAGACCGCGCGCACCCAGCACGGCAAGGAGGTCCCCACCGGCGAGCCGGCCCCGTTCCGGCTGCGGGTGAGCCTCGACAAGATCGACGGGCAGTGGCTCGTCGACGACTACCAGCCGGTGACGACCTCATGACGACCCAGACGACGACCCCGACGACCAGATGACCCACCTCTACGACGTCCTCGACGTCGACGCCCAGCGCGCACCGCGGACGAGATCCGCACCGCCTGGCGGTCCGCGGTGGCCGACCTCGACCCGACCGACCGGCGGTTCCGCGTCTACAACCAGGCCGCGGAGGTGCTCCTCGACCCGCGTACGGCGGTCGGCGTACGACGCGGAGCTCGAGCGCGAGCGAGGACGATCCGACGCGGCGCGAGTCCGCGAGCGGAACGGCCGGAGCGAGACCGATGCGAGCTCGCTCGCGAGGCCACATCCCTGGCTCCGGGCCGGCGTCCCCGGCTGGCTGCTGGTCGCCGTCGCCGGCGTGACCGCCGTCCTGCTCGGCTACGTCGGGGTCGCCCTCGCCACGCCGTCCGGTGCCGCCGTCCAGTCGGACACCGACGCCGCCCAGGCCGCCGCGGAGCACGCGGTCGTGCCGATCCTGTCCTACGACGCGCACTCGCTGGACCGCGAGCCAGGCGCAGGCCACCGCGGTGATGACGTCGTCGGAGCAGGAGCAGTACCGCAGGCTGTTCGCGGTGATCCGGCAGAACGCGCCCCGCACCGGCGACGGTCGTCCGCGCGCAGTACGTCTCCTCGGGGGTGGTGCGGACGGGCACCGACCAGGTCGACGTCCTGGTGTTCGTCAACCAGAGGACCACCAACCGGGCGCACCCGAAGGTGCCGGTGATCTACAAGAGCCAGGTGACGATGACCATGGTCAAGGTCGGCGGACAGTGGCTCGTCGACGCGCTGCACACCAACAGCGACGGGTCCTGAGCAGGGCCGATCCGCCGACTCATCCGCCGACTGATCCACCGACTGATCCACCGATTGGTCCACCGACTGGGGCGGAGGTGCTTGACCTTCGGGCCGCCCGGGTTCATCATCGTGTCAACATTCGGCCGAGCGGGTCGGGTGGTATTTGTGGTGCGTACCTTTCTGCGGTACGATCTCTCTTTGCGCCTGCCCTCATATGCTGATCGCCTGCCCGGTGGCTGATCCAGTGGTGGGTCGGCGCGTCACCAGAGCGATTCGTCTGAAGGACACCTCTTGGCCGCGCGTACCACCGCCGAAAACATCCCTACCGCGCCGCAGCGCATCTCGTTCGCGAAGATCAAAGAAGCTCTCGAAGTCCCCAAGCTCCTCTCCCTCCAGACCGACAGCTTCAACTGGCTGATCGGTAACGAGGCGTGGGAGGCCCAGGTCGCGGCCCGCGAGGCCAACGGCGAGGACGTCTCCCGCAAGTCCGGTCTCCAGGAGATCTTCGAGGAGATCTCCCCGATCGAGGACTTCTCCGAGACGATGAGCCTCTCCTTCGAGAGCCCCGTCTTCTACGACCCCAAGTACACCGTCGAGGAGTGCAAGGAGAAGGACTTCACCTACTCCGCTCCGCTCTACGTCTCCGCCGAGTTCACCAACAACGAGACCGGCGAGATCAAGGGCCAGACGGTCTTCATGGGCGACTTCCCCCTGATGAGCCCCCGCGGCACCTTCATCATCAACGGCACCGAGCGTGTCGTGGTCAGCCAGCTGGTCCGCTCGCCCGGTGTCTACTTCGAGAAGACCGCCGACAAGACCTCCGACAAGGACATCTTCACCGCGAAGGTGATCCCGAGCCGCGGTGCGTGGCTCGAGTTCGAGATCGACAAGCGCGACATGGTCGGCGTCCGCCTCGACCGCAAGCGCAAGCAGAACGTCACGGTGCTCCTCAAGGCCCTCATCGCGGTGGCCGAGGACACCGGCGAGGCCTACGACTACGACGCCGTGATGGCCGAGTTCCGCCAGTACGAGTCGATCGTGCTCACCGAGGAGAAGGACCACAACCAGGGTCCCGACGACGCGCTGCTCGACATCTACCGCAAGCTGCGCCCGGGCGAGCCGCCGACGCGTGAGGCCGCGCTGACGCTGTTGAAGAACTACTACTTCAACCCCAAGCGCTACGACCTCGCCAAGGTCGGTCGCTACAAGATCAACAAGAAGCTCGGCACCGGCGAGGCGTTCGACCAGCAGACGCTGACCATCGCCGACGTCGTGGCGACGATCCGCTACATCGTCCGTCTCCACAACAACGACGCCACCCTGGTCGACGGCGCCGGCACGACGTACCTGGACGCCGACGGCAAGGCGATCGAGGTCCAGGCCGACGACATCGACCACTTCGGCAACCGCCGCATGCGGACCGTGGGCGAGCTGATCCAGAACCAGCTCCGCACCGGTCTGGCCCGCATGGAGCGCGTGGTCCGCGAGCGGATGACGACCCAGGACGTCGAGGCGATCACGCCGCAGTCCCTGATCAACATCCGCCCCGTGGTCGCGGCGCTGAAGGAGTTCTTCGGCACCTCCCAGCTGAGCCAGTTCATGGACCAGACCAACCCGATCTCGGGCCTGACCCACAAGCGCCGCCTGTCGGCGCTGGGCCCCGGCGGTCTGTCCCGTGACCGGGCCGGCATGGAGGTCCGCGACGTCCACCACAGCCACTACGGCCGGATGTGCCCGATCGAGACCCCCGAGGGTCCCAACATCGGTCTGATCGGGTCGCTCGCCTCCTACGGACGGATCAACCCGTTCGGCTTCGTGGAGACGCCCTACCGCAAGGTGGTCAAGGGCAAGGTCACCGACCAGGTCGACTACCTCACCGCCGACGACGAGGACAAGTACGTCATCGCCCAGGCGAACGCGCCGCTGGACGACAAGTTCCGCTTCACCGAGGAGCGCGTCCTGGTGCGTCAGCGTCACGGTGACGTCAGCGAGGTCCTGGCCGACGAGGTCGACTACATGGACGTCTCGCCGCGCCAGATGGTGTCGGTCGCGACGGCCCTGATCCCGTTCCTCGAGCACGACGACGCCAACCGTGCACTGATGGGCGCGAACATGCAGCGCCAGGCCGTGCCGCTGATCCGCAGCGACGCGCCCCTGGTCGGCACCGGCATGGAGTACCGCGCGGCGGTCGACGCCGGCGACGTGCTCGTGGCCGACAAGGCCGGCGTGGTCAAGGAGGTGTCCGCCGACGTCATCGAGGTGATGAACGACGACGGCACCTACTCGACGTACAAGCTGTCGAAGTTCCGCCGCTCCAACCAGGGCACCTGCATCAACCAGCGTCCGCTGGTGAGCGAGGGCGACAAGCTCGTGGAGGGTTCCCCGATCGCGGACGGTCCCTGCACCGACGAGGCCGAGATGGCGCTGGGCTCCAACCTGCTCGTCGCGTTCATGCCGTGGCAGGGCAACAACTACGAGGACGCGATCATCCTCAGCCAGCGCCTCGTGCAGGAGGACGTCCTCACCTCGATCCACATCGAGGAGCACGAGGTCGACGCCCGCGACACCAAGCTCGGGCCCGAGGAGATCACCCGCGACATCCCCAACGTCTCCGACGAGATGCTGGCCGACCTCGACGAGCGGGGCATCATCCGCATCGGCGCCGAGGTCACCACGGGCGACATCCTGGTCGGCAAGGTCACGCCGAAGGGCGAGACCGAGCTGACCCCGGAGGAGCGCCTGCTGCGCGCGATCTTCGGCGAGAAGGCCCGCGAGGTCCGCGACACCTCGATGAAGGTGCCGCACGGTGAGTCCGGCACGGTCATCGGCGTCCGCGTCTTCGACCGCGAGGAGGGCGACGAGCTCCCGCCGGGCGTCAACCAGCTGGTGCGCGTGTACGTCGCGCAGAAGCGCAAGATCTCGGTCGGCGACAAGCTCGCCGGGCGCCACGGCAACAAGGGCGTCATCGCCAAGATCCTGCCGATCGAGGACATGCCGTTCATGGAGGACGGCACGCCGGTCGACGTCGTGCTCAACCCGCTGGGTGTGCCGCGTCGTATGAACATCGGCCAGGTCCTCGAGCTGCACCTCGGCTGGCTGGCCAAGCAGGGCTGGGACCTCGACATCAGCGAGGACAAGGGCAAGGCCGACTGGAAGGACCGCCTGATCAAGATCCACGCCGACAAGGCGGCTCCCGACACCAACGTGGCCACCCCGGTCTTCGACGGTGCCAAGGAGGACGAGATCACCGGTCTGCTCGGCTCGACGCTCCCCAACCGCGACGGCGTCCGGGTGGTCGGTCACAACGGCAAGGCATCGCTGTTCGACGGCCGCTCCGGCGAGCCGTTCCCCGACCCCGTGTCGGTCGGCTACATGTACATCCTCAAGCTCCACCACCTGGTCGACGACAAGATCCACGCACGTTCGACCGGCCCCTACTCGATGATCACGCAGCAGCCCCTGGGCGGTAAGGCCCAGTTCGGCGGCCAGCGGTTCGGCGAGATGGAGGTGTGGGCGATGGAGGCCTACGGAGCGGCGTACGCCCTCCAGGAGCTCCTGACGATCAAGTCCGACGACGTGCCGGGCCGGGTCAAGGTGTACGAGGCCATCGTCAAGGGCGAGAACATCCCCGACTCCGGCATCCCGGAGTCGTTCAAGGTGCTCGTCAAGGAGATGCAGTCGCTCTGCCTCAACGTCGAGGTGCTGTCCCAGGACGGCTCCCAGATCGAGCTCAAGGACGCCGAGGAAGACGTCTTCCGGGCCGCCGAGGAGCTCGGCATCGACCTGTCCCGCCGCGAGCCCAGCTCCGTCGAAGAAGTCTGAGCGTGCGTCCGTCGCCGGTTACGAGGCGGGCCCTAGCGGGCCTTCCTCAACCGGCGGCGGCCGGCCCTCAGTCCACCGCCTCTTAAGAGTTTTCGATCACAACCGAAGGAATGCAGCCACTGTGCTCGACGTGAACTTCTTCGACCAGCTTCGGATCGGCCTGGCCACTGCGGATGACATCCGCACGTGGAGCCACGGTGAGGTCAAGAAGCCGGAGACGATCAACTACCGCACGCTCAAGCCCGAGCGTGACGGTCTCTTCTGCGAGAAGATCTTCGGTCCCACCCGGGACTGGGAGTGCTACTGCGGCAAGTACAAGCGCGTGCGCTTCAAGGGGATCATCTGCGAGCGCTGCGGCGTCGAGGTGACCCGCAGCAAGGTCCGCCGCGAGCGGATGGGCCACATCGAGCTCGCCGCCCCGGTGACCCACATCTGGTACTTCAAGGGTGTGCCCAGCCGGCTCGGCTACCTGCTCGACCTGGCGCCGAAGGACCTCGAGAAGGTCATCTACTTCGCCGCCTACATGATCACCTCCGTCGACGAGGACGCCCGCCACCGCGACCTGTCCTCGCTGGAGAACAAGGTCGGCCTCGAGCGCGAGCGCCTCGAGAAGCGTCGCGACGGCGCCCTCGAGGACCGCACCAAGAAGCTCGAGGAGGACCTCGCCACCCTCGAGGCCGAGGGCGCCAAGGCCGACGCGCGCCGCAAGGTCCGCGACGGTGCCGAGCGCGAGATGAAGCAGATCCGCGACCGGTCGCAGCGCGAGCTGGACCGGCTCGAGGAGGTCTGGAGCACCTTCAAGTCGCTGCAGGTCCAGGACCTCATGGGCGACGAGATGCTCTACCGCGAGATGAAGAACTGGTTCGGCAAGTACTTCGAGGGCTACATGGGGGCCACGGCCATCCAGAAGCGGCTCGAGGACTTCGACATCGAGGCCGAGGTGGCGTCGCTGCGCGACACCATCGCCAACGGCAAGGGCCAGCGCAAGGTGCGCGCGCTCAAGCGGCTCAAGGTCGTCGACGCGTTCCGCAAGACCGACAACAAGCCGCAGGGCATGGTCCTCGACGCCGTACCGGTCATCCCGCCGGACCTGCGCCCGATGGTGCAGCTCGACGGCGGCCGGTTCGCGACCTCCGACCTCAACGACCTCTACCGCCGCGTGATCAACCGCAACAACCGGTTGAAGCGTCTGCTCGACCTCGGGGCGCCCGAGATCATCGTGAACAACGAGAAGCGGATGCTGCAGGAGGCCGTCGACTCGCTGTTCGACAACGGTCGTCGCGGTCGTCCCGTGACCGGCCCGGGCAACCGCCCGCTGAAGTCGCTGTCCGACATGCTCAAGGGCAAGCAGGGCCGCTTCCGCCAGAACCTCCTCGGCAAGCGCGTCGACTACTCCGGCCGTTCGGTCATCGTGTCCGGCCCGCAGCTGAAGCTGCACCAGTGCGGTCTGCCCAAGCAGATGGCGCTGGAGCTGTTCAAGCCGTTCGTGATGAAGCGGCTGGTCGACCTGTCGCACAGCCAGAACATCAAGTCCGCCAAGCGGATGGTCGAGCGCGCGACGTCGGGCCTGTCCCGTTACGCCGTGGTGTGGGACGTCCTCGAAGAGGTCATCACCGAGCACCCCGTGCTGCTCAACCGGGCACCCACGCTGCACCGCCTCGGCATCCAGGCCTTCGAGCCCCAGCTGATCGAGGGCAAGGCGATCCAGATCCACCCGCTCGTCTGCTCGGCGTTCAACGCCGACTTCGACGGTGACCAGATGGCGGTGCACCTGCCGCTGTCCGCCGAGGCCCAGGCCGAGGCGCGGATCCTGATGCTCTCGACGAACAACATCCTCAAGCCGTCCGACGGGCGGCCGGTGACGATGCCGACCCTGGACATGATCATCGGTCTGTTCTTCCTGACGACCGACCGCGACGGCGAGCCCGGCGAGGGCCGTGCGTTCTCCTCCCAGTCCGAGGCGATCATGGCCTTCGACCGCGGTGAGATCGCGCTGCAGAGCAAGGTGAAGATCCGGTTCACCGACATCATCCCGCCGCTCGAGCTCGAGCTCGGTGAGGACTGGGAAGAGGGTCAGTCGATCACGCTCGACACCACCCTGGGCCGGGCGATCTTCAACGACACCCTGCCGGCCGACTACCCCTTCGTGAACTACGAGGTGGGCAAGAAGGCCATGGGCGCGATCATCAACGACCTGGCCGAGCGCTACACCAAGGTCGAGGTCGCCGCGTCGCTGGACGCCCTGAAGGACACCGGCTTCCACTGGGCCACCCGCTCCGGTGTGACCGTGTCGATCGACGACGTCACCACGCCCGACGACAAGGCCGAGATCCTGGCCGAGTACGAAGGCCAGGCCAACAAGGTCCAGAAGCAGTTCGAGCGCGGCCTCGTCACCGACGAGGAGCGTCGCCAGGAGCTGGTCGAGATCTGGACCCAGGCCTCGAACGACGTGGCCAAGTCGATGGAGAGGTCCTTCTCGCGGACCAACCCGATCTTCATGATGGTCGACTCCGGTGCGTCCGGAAACATGATGCAGATCCGGCAGGTCGCGGCCATGCGTGGTCTGGTGGCCAACCCGCGGGGCGACATCATCCCGCGGCCGATCAAGGCCAACTTCCGTGAGGGCCTGTCGGTGCTGGAGTACTTCATCTCCACCCACGGTGCTCGCAAGGGTCTGGCCGACACCGCGCTCCGTACGGCGGACTCCGGCTACCTGACCCGTCGTCTGGTGGACGTGTCGCAGGACGTCATCATCCGTGAGGACGACTGCGGCACCGAGCGCGGCATGGACAAGCGGATCGGCGTCCGCGTCGAGGACGGCACCGTCCGCAAGGACGACAACGTCGAGACCTCGGCGTACGCCCGCACCACCGCGGTCGACGTCACCCACCCCGAGACGGGTGAGGTGCTGGCCGCCGCGGGTGACGACCTCGGCGACGTCAAGATCGGCGAGCTGGTCGCGGCCGGGATCGAGATGGTCCGGGTCCGCTCGGTGCTCACCTGTGAGGCCAAGACCGGGACCTGCGCCAAGTGCTACGGCCGCTCGCTGGCCACCGGCACGATGGTGGACATCGGCGAGGCCGTCGGCATCATCGCGGCGCAGTCGATCGGTGAGCCCGGTACCCAGCTGACGATGCGGACGTTCCACACCGGTGGTGTGGCCTCGGCCGACGACATCACGCAGGGTCTGCCGCGTGTCCAGGAGATCTTCGAGGCGCGCATCCCCAAGGGCCGCTCGCCGATCTCCGAGGCTGCCGGCCGGATCGAGATCGAGGAGACGGACAAGACCCGCAAGGTCATCGTCACCCCCGACGACGGCTCCGAGGTGCTCGAGTACCCCGTCTCCAAGCGGTCCCGCCTCCTGGTCGCCGACGGCGACCACATCGAGGTCGGCGACATGCTGACCGTCGGTACGCCGGAGCCCCACGAGGTGCTGCGCATCCTCGGTGTCCGCAAGGCACAGGAGCACCTGGTGGAGGAGGTCCAGGCGGTCTACCGCAGCCAGGGCGTGTCGATCCACGACAAGCACATCGAGATCATCGTGCGGCAGATGCTGCGCCGGGTCACGGTGATCGAGTCGGGTGACACCAACCTGCTGCCGTCCGACCTGGTCGACCGCGTGCGCTTCGAGGAGGAGAACCGTCGCGTCGTCTCCGAGGGCGGCAAGCCGGCCTCGGGTCGTCCGGTGCTGATGGGGATCACCAAGGCGTCGCTCGCCACCGAGTCGTGGCTCTCGGCCGCCTCCTTCCAGGAGACGACCCGGGTGCTCACCGACGCGGCGATCCACGCCCGCTCCGACAGCCTGCGTGGCCTGAAGGAGAACGTGATCATCGGCAAGCTGATCCCGGCCGGTACCGGTCTGGAGCGCTACCGCAACATCCGGGTGGAGCCGACCGAGGAGGCGCGCGCCGCGGCGTACGCCGTCACGGGCTACGACACCTACGACTACGAGTTCGGCAACACCGGACCGGGTCAGGCTGTTGCGCTGGACGACTTCGACTTCGGGTCGTACCAGAACTGATCGAGCCGATCGGCTCGCGAGCAAGCTCGCGTCGCCGCTCGCTGCGAACGTCCCCTCCCGGCAAGCCGGGAGGGGACGTTTCTCGCTCGGGCCGAGTCGGCACTGCGGGCCCGGCCCTCTGCTGTGCCGAGTCGGCGCGAAGAGGCAGAGAAATCGCGCCGAGTCGGCGCAAACAGGCAGCGAGATCACGCCGAGTCGGCACGTGCCGACTCGGCGTTCCGGCAGGCGGGGTTCGTCAGGTCTGGGTGAAGCTCGTGTGGGCGGCAGTCGGGGCGTGTTCAATGTCCGGGTGAGCGAACCGACCGATGTCGACGCCCTGGTGGGCGGGGTGCTGCGGGCCTTCGGCCGAGCCCTGCTGTTCGTGGACCAGGCGGTCGACCGGCTGGCGACAAGCCTCGGGGACCTCGTCGAGGAGGTCGGTCGCGACCGGTCCACGGTGCTCGGGGTCGACGGCTGCAAGGCCGGCTGGGTCGGGGTCGTCCTCAGCGGCGGTACGGCGACCGCGGTGGTCGCGCCGACGCTCGCCGACCTCGTCGCCGCGGTGCGGACCGACCACCCGGACCTCGCCGTCGTCGGCATCGACATCCCGATCGGGCTGCCCGACACGGCGCCGCGGCAGGCGGACGTGCTCGCGCGCAAGCGCCTGCCAGCAGGGCGCAAGTCGTCGGTGTTCCCGGCCCCGACCCGTGTCGCGACTGCTGCGGCGACCCACGTCGAGGCGAGCGCCGCGAACCGTGAGGCGACCGGCGTCGGCCTGAGCGTCCAGGCCTTCGGTCTGGTCCCGAAGATCCTCGAGGTCGACGCCTACGTCCGCTCGCCGAGGTCCTGCCGGATCGTCGAGGTGCACCCCGAGGTCAGCTTCGCGGCCATGGACGTCGCCAGTGTGGTCCCGGCCAAGCGGACCGCGGCCGGAGCGGACTCCCGCGCGGGTGCACTGCGCGCCGCCGGCATCGAGCCGCCGGCGTACGTCCGCGGCCAGGGGTACGCCGCCAACGACCTCCTCGATGCCTGCGCCGTCGCATGGACGGCGGCCCGCGTGGCGACGGGTGAGGCGGAGACCCTGCCCGCCCCGCCCGAGACATTCTCCGACGGACTGCCGGCCGCCATCCACGTGTGACCGCCGATTCCGGCGTGGTGAGGGCTGCCTGAGAGAATCGGCGCATGACCGCGCACGAGCAGACCGACGTCCTCGTCGTCGGTGCCGGGCCGGCGGGGTCGGCGACGGCGGCCTGGGTCGCCCGGCTCGGAATGGACGTCCTGCTCACCGACGCGGCCGTCTTCCCGCGCGACAAGACCTGCGGCGACGGCCTGACGCCACGGGCGATCGGCGAGCTCGAGCGGCTCGGGCTCGGCGACTGGCTGCGCGCCCACACCGTCAACCAGGGGCTGCGCACCCACGGCTTCGGCCAGACGCTCCTCCTGCCGTGGCCGGGCGGCTCGCTGCCGAACTGGGGCAGTGCCGTGGCGCGCACCGAGCTCGACGACCACCTGCGCACCACCGCCATCAAGTCCGGTGCCCGGGCCGTCGACGGCGTCCGCGCGGTCGACGTACGACGCGACGGCGACCGCGTCACCGGGGTCGTGTTCGCCCGCGGCGACGAGACGCTCGAGGTCTCGTGCCGACGGCTGATCGTGGCCGACGGCGTGCGGTCTCCGCTGGGCAAGGTCCTCGGCCGGGAGTGGCACCGCGACACGGTCTACGGCGTCGCCGGGCGCTCGTACATGACGTCGACGATGTCCGACGACCCCTGGATCAGCTCGCATCTCGAGCTGCGGGGCGAGCGCGGCGAGGTGCTGTCCGGCTACGGCTGGATCTTCCCGCTCGGCACCGGGGAGGTGAACCTCGGGGTCGGCACCCTCGCCACGGCCAAGCGCCCCGCGGACCTCAAGGTCCGCCGCCTGATGGAGACGTACGCCGACCAGCAGCGCACGTCGTTCGGGCTCGGCGACGACCTGCGCGCCCCCACCAGCGCCCTGCTGCCGATGGGCGGTGCCGTGAGCGGCGTAGCCGGTGCCAACTGGGCGCTGGTCGGCGATGCGGCCGCCTGTGTGAACCCGCTCAACGGGGAAGGCATCGACTACGGCGTCGAGGGCGGCCGCCTGGTCGCCGAGCTGATGGCCGACGACGCAGACCTCGCCACAGCCTGGCCCGCGACGCTCACCCACCACTACGGCGAGTCCTTCTCCATCGCCCGTCGTCTAGCCGGGCTGGTCACGGTGCCACGTGTCCTGGCCGCCATCGGCCCTGCGGGAATGCGGTCCGACTGGATGATGACGCTCGCCCTGCGCTGGATGGGCAACCTGGTGACCGACGAGGACCGCGACCGCTCCGCCCGAGTCTGGCGTTGGGTCGGCAGACACTCACACGCTCGGGACGCCCGGCCTCCGTTCGCCTGACAGGATGGAGATGTCCCTTCTCGAGGAAGTCGCGCCATGCCCAAAGCCCTGCCGAAGCTGCAGCGCGTCGCGGCGTACGCCCTGATCCTCCGGGATGACCAGATCCTGCTCACACGCCTGGCCCGCAAGGTCTCGGCCGACGAGAAGTGGCACCTGCCCGGTGGCGGCCTCGACCACGGCGAGGACCCGCGCGACGCGCTGGTCCGCGAGGTGCGCGAGGAGACCGGGCTCGACGCGGAGGTCGGCGAGACCGCTCACGTCTACTCGGCCCACCTGCCGTCGATGTGGCGCCACGGCCGGCGGTGGGACTACCAGGCGCTGCGCATCGTGTACGACGCGTGGGTGCCGGCCGACGCGCGCGCGCCGCGCGTGCAGGAGGTGGGCGGCTCCACCATGGCCGCGGCGTGGCACCCGATCGCCGATGTCCGGGCCGGTCGGCTGTCCGTCACCGATGTCGTCTCCGAGGCGCTGGCCGATCACAGCCCCCTCCGGATGCAGCGGATCGGGGTGTACGCGCTGATCCGGCGCGGCGACGAGGTGCTGCTCACCCGGATCTCCGAGCGCGGCTTCCACTCCGGCTCCTGGACCCTGCCCGGCGGCGGGCTCGATCACGGGGAGTCACCGAGGGAGGGCTTGGCCCGCGAGGTGCGCGAGGAGTGCGGGGTGGACTGTCAGGTGGGTGACCTGCTCGACGTCCACGACCTGCACTTCGGCGGGGTGGCCCCGTCGGGCCGCTTCGAGGACTTTCACGGAGTCCACCTTCTCTTCCGCGCCACGGTCGCCGCCGACGCCGAGCCGCGCGTGACCGAGGTCGACGGGACGACCGACGCGGTCGCCTGGGTGCCGCTCGCCGAGGTCGACGACGACACCCGTCCCGTGCTCGAGGTCGTCCGCGCCGCGCTCGCCGCCGACCCCCGCTGACCCGCTCTCTAGACTCGGCCGTGTGAACCCCCGGCACCGGCGACTCGTGATTCCGCTCGCGCTGGTGGGCCTGTTGCTGATCGTCGTCATCGCCTCCGTGGTCCGCAGATGAGCGAGCCGCTCCTACGCGCGCTGGCCCGGATGCGGGCCGCGATCCTCGACGACGAGACGCTGGTCCGGGCGGTCGCGTCCGGCCGCCAGCGCGGGACGCGGCCCCCGTGGCGCCGCGTCGAGCTCAGGTACGTCGACCTCAAGGCCGGCCGCCACCTCCAGGTCACGGCGTACGACGACACACAGGCGCACACCTCGAACCACGCCCTCGGCGACGCGGCGCGCGCGACGGTCGACGACCTGCTCGACCAGCCGTTCGGCAACTGGCACGTCGACGCGGCGACCGAGACCCACCAGCTCCGGGTCACCAAGAAGGGCGAGGCCGTCGTACACACGCGTGCACGGCAGGCAGACCAGCCTGCGCCCGTCCGCACCCACGACCGCGACAAGGACCGGCTGCTCGCCGAGGACGACCCGGTCTTCCGGGCGCTGGGTCTCAGCGACCACGAGGGCCGGATGAAGTCGAGCCGGCACAGCAAGTACCGCCAGGTCGAGGAGTTCCTCAGGATCCTCGACGCCTCGATCGGAGACGCCCTCGCCAAGGGCCACCTGCGGACACCCACGCCCGAGCAGCCACTCGAGATCGTCGACCTCGGCTGCGGGAACGCCTATCTGACCTTCGTCACCGAGCGCTACCTGACCCACGTGCGCGGGCTCCCGGTGCATCTGACCGGCATCGACCAGCGCGAGACGTCGCGCGAGCACAACGCGCAGATCGCCCGCGACCTCGGCGTCGAGGCGACCTTCGTCGCCTCTTCCATCGAGGGGGCCGAGCCCCCGACGCCGCCCGACGTGGTCCTCGCGCTGCACGCGTGCGACACGGCCACCGACGACGCCCTGGCCCGGGCCATCGAGTGGCGCACCCCGCTGGTCCTGGCCGCGCCGTGCTGCCATCACGACATCGCCGCACAGCTCCGCAAGGCGCCCACGCCCGCGCCGTACGCGATGCTCACTCGGCACGGCATCCTGCGCGAGCGGTTCGCCGACACCCTCACCGACGGCCTGCGCGCCTCGCTCCTCCGGCTCCAGGGCTACCGCGTCGACGTGATGCAGTTCGTCGGCAGCGAGCACACACCGCGCAACACCCTGCTCCGAGCCGTCCGTACCGGGAAGCCGGTCTCGGGAGGCTCCGCCCGCCAGGAGTACGACGAGCTGGTGACGACGTGGGGCGTCCGGCCGCGGCTGGGCGAGCTGTTGGATGCCTGAGGCCCTGGTGGGTCTGCTGGTCGCGGCCCCCTTTGCGGTCGGGCTCGCGGTCACACCGGGGGCACCGCACGGGACCACCGCCTTCACCTTCCAGGACCCTGCGATCGTGGAGGCGAGCGCGCTCGTCGTGCAGGACGGCCTCTTCCTCACCACCAACGACTCCGGGGACACGGGCCGCGTCTTCGCCGTGGACCGGACCGGGGCCACGGTGGGCGTCACACACTGGCGCGACGACCCGACCGACGTCGAGGCCCTCGCGCCGGCCGGCCCGGGCTCGGTCTGGGTCGGCGACATCGGCGACAACCTCGCGAACCGCTCGGACGTGACGATCACCCGCATCCCGGTGGGGCGTGGCGACCGCACCGTGAAGCCGACGTCGTACCGGCTCTCCTACCCGCACGGGGCGACCGACGCAGAGACCCTCATTCGCAACCCCGTGACGGGACGGCTCTACCTGGCCACCAAGAACGTCTTCGGCGGCACCCTCTACGCCGTACCCCGACACCTGACCGCGACCGACACGAACCGGCTCACCAAGGTCGGGCGCGTCCAGCCGATCGCGACCGACGGCTCGTTCTTCCCCGACGGGCGGCACCTGGTCGTGCGCGGCTACTTCTCGGCGACGGTCTACGACTGGCCGTCCCTGCAACGTGTGGGCTCGTTCGACCTGCCCTCGCAGAAGCAGGGTGAGGGGATCGCGGTGGGGCCGCACGACACCCTCTACCTCTCGTCCGAGGGGATCGACGCGCCGGTCGTGACGACCCGGCTACCGGCGAGGATCCGGCAGGCGATGGCCACGCCGTCGCCGTCGCCGTCGCCGTCGCCGTCGCCGTCGGCATCGGCGTCGCCCGAGACCTCGGCCGAGCACCAAGCGGCCGACCCGTCCGAGCCGGCCTCGCACGACGCGTGGCCCTGGGTGGTCGGAGGCCTCTTCGCGGTGGGTGCCGGGCTGGTTCTCGTGCGCGCGCTGCGTCCGCACTGAGCGGCGCGACCGCTGCCCTTCGGGGTGAGGGAGGTGCCGCTCCGTCTCACTAGCCTGGCCGGCATGGCGCGTCTGCGGAGGAGCTCACCCGACGACCCGGGCTGGACCCGGCGCCGGGCCGGACGCGGGTTCGTCTACCTCGACCAGGACGGCCACCGGCTCCCGCCCGAGGACGTCCAGCGGGTCAAGAGCCTCGTCATCCCGCCGGCCTGGCGCGACGTCTGGGTCTGCCCCTGGCCGAACGGCCACCTGCAGGCGGTCGGCACCGACGACGCGGGCCGGCGGCAGTACCTCTACCACCCGGCGTGGCGGATCCAGCGGGACGCCGCCAAGCATGTCCGGGTGGTCGAGCTCGGCCGGGTGCTGTCGAAGGCGCGCGAGCAGGTGCTGGTCGATCTCGGCACGGACGGCATGAGCCAGGAGCGCGCCTGCGCGGTGGCCGTCCGGCTGCTCGACCTCGGCTACTTCCGGATCGGCAACGACGTGTACGCCGAGGAGTACGGCAGCTTCGGGCTCACCACGCTGCAGCGGCAGCACGTGCGCAAGCAGGGTGCGACGCTGGTCTTCTGCTTCGTCGGGAAGTCAGGGATCGAGCACTGCATCACCATCGACGACGCCGCGGTGGTCGAGGCGCTCGAGGTGATGCGACGCCGTCGCGGACCGGCCGACGAGGAGCTCCTCGCGTGGAAGGAGGGCCGGCGTTGGCACGACCTCGACTCGGGCCACGTCAACGACTACGTCCGGCGTACGACGGGGCTCGAGGCCACCGCCAAGGACTTCCGGACCTGGCACGCGACCGTGATCGCCGCCGCCGCCCTGGCGGAGAGCGACGAGCCGGGCGACACGAAGGCCTCGCGCAAGCGGGCGGAGGTCGCCGCGATGAAGGAGGTCGCGGAGTTCCTCGGGAACACCCCGGCGCTCGCGCGGTCGTCGTACGTCGACCCGCGGGTGGTCGATGCCTACGAGGAAGGCATCACGATCAAGGCCGCGACCCGGCGAAAGACGGCAACGCCGGACGAGCGGCAGACGGTGCTCGAGCGGGCCGTGCTACGCCTCCTCAAGGACACGTGACGTCCACCGCGGCACGGTGGGGAACGATGGGGCCATGGAGCTGACGGTCGTCGAGGGTGACATCACCGGGCAGGACGTCGACGCGGTCGTCAACGCCGCCAACCGGGCGATGCGCGGGGGTGGTGGCGTGGACGGTGCGATCCACCGGGCGGGCGGTCCGACGGTGCTCGAGGACTGCATCATGCGCTTCCCGCACGGGCTCGCCACCGGGGACGCCGGCTGGACGACAGCCGGGGAGATGAAGGCCCGGTGGGTGATCCACGTCGTCGGGCCCGACTACGGGCGGGGTGAGCGCGACCGCTCGCTCCTGGTCTCCTGCTACGCCCGCGCACTGGCCGTGGCCGACGAGATCGGTGCCCGCTCGGTGGCGTTCCCACTGGTCAGCGCCGGCGTCTACCGCTGGCCGCTCGACGACGCCGTCGCGGCCGCCGTCGAGACGCTCCGCTCGACCCCCACGCGGGTCGAGGAGGCGCGGATGGTCGCCTTCGGCGCCCGGACGTACGACGCGCTGGCGGCGGCCGTCCGTGGCTGAGCCGATGGATGGGCACAGGCCCGTGTTCGTGCTGCACGAGCACCACAAGCCCCAGCACCACTTCGACCTGCGCCTGGAGGAGGACGGTGTCCTCCGCTCCTGGGCGGTGCCGAAGGGGATGCCCACCGATGCCAGGGGCGACCGACTGGCGGTGGCCGTCGGCGACCACGACCTCGAGCACGCGACGTACACCGACGCGACGAAGGCGATCGCCGACACCGGCTGGTGGGAGCTCGAGGACCGCAACGACCGCCGCTTCGTCTTCGTGCTCCACGGCAGCGACGGCGCGCACCGCTACGCCCTCATCGACACCGGCACCGACTGGTTGCTCCACCTGACCAAGCAGCAGCCGTAGCGCGCCACGGAGCGAGTCAGAGGCGCTCGACGACGTAGTCGATGCAGCCGGTGAGGGCCTCGACGTCCGAGGGGTCGATCGCGGGGTACATCGCGATCCGTAGCTGGTTGCGGCCCAGCTTGCGGTAGGGCTCGGTGTCGACGATCCCGTTGGCGCGCAGGGTCGCCGCGATCCGCGTGGCGTCGATCGCGTCGTCGAAGTCGATGGTGCCGATCACCAGCGAGCGGTGGTCGGGGTCGACGACGTACGGCGTCGTGTAGGCCGTCTTCTCGGCCCAGCCGTAGAGGGCGTCGGACGACGCGGTGGTGCGCTCGACCATCCCGGTCAGCGAGCCGTTGGCGTTCATCCACTCGAGCTGCTCGGCCATCAGGAAGAAGGTCGCCAGCGACGGGGTGTTGTAGGTCTGGTTCAGGCGCGAGTTGTCGATCGCGGTGACCAGGTCGAGGAACGCCGGGATGTGGCGGCCGCTCTCCTTGACCGCAGTAGCGCGCTCGATCGCGGCCGGCGACATCAGCGCGATGTAGAGCCCGCCGTCGGACGCGAAGCACTTCTGGGGCGCGAAGTAGTAGACGTCGGCCTCGGTCGGGTCCACCGGCAGCCCGCCGGCGCCGGAGGTCGCGTCGATCAGCACCAGGGCGTCGCCCGCCGTGCCCTCGGGGCGGCGTACGGGCGCCATCACGGCGGTCGAGGTCTCGTTGTGGGCCCAGGCGTAGGCGTCGACGCCGTCCTCGGCGACGGACACCGGGCGGGTGCCGGGGTCGCTCTTCACGATCGACGGGTCGGCCAGCCAGGGCGCCGCCTTCGCGGCCGCCGCGAACTTCGAGGAGAACTCCCCGAACGACAGGTGCTGGCTCTTCTCGCGGATCAGGCCGTGGGTCGCGACGTCCCAGAACGCCGTGGCGCCGCCGTTGCCGAAGACCACCTCGTAGCCCTCGGGCAGCGAGAAGAAGGTCGCCAGCCCCGTCACGCACCCGGCCGACCAGGTTGCGCACCGGAGCCTGGCGATGGGACGTGCCCATCAGCGACGACCCGGTCGCCGCGAGCGCATCGAGGTGGCTGGTCTGGATCTTGGAGGGCCCCGCACCGAAGCGGCCGTCGGCCGGCTTGAGGTCCGCGGGGATCGAGATCGCGTCGGTCATGAGCAACCTTCCGTGGTGACGAGCCCGGTACGGGCGGAGTCTGCCTGACGACGCTGTCGGCGCTGACTATTGTGTCAGGGCCGTCGACCGCGACCGCACGGGAGGACACCAGATGAGCGCGACGCAACGCGAACCCGGGCTCGCGCGTGCCTGCTGAGCTCCGGATCGAGCACGTCCCGATCACACACGGTGACGCGCCTTCTGCTGATCGACGAGGTACAGCGCGAGTACGTCGTGCGCTACGGCGGGCCCGACCGCACGCCGCTGGAGCCGGCGTACTTCGAGGCGCCGGACGGCGCCTTCTACGTCGGCTACCGCGACGACGTCCCGGTGACGATGGGCGGGTGGCGGTTCCGGTCCGACGTGAGCCGGCTCGGCTCCCGCAGGGCAGCCGAGGTGAAGCGGATGTACGTCGCGCCCTCGGGCCGGCGTGGGGGTCTGGCCAGGCTGATGCTCGCCCATCTGGAGGCCACCGCACGGACGGCCGGCGCCGACGTGATGATCCTCGAGACCGGGACAGCGCAGCCCGAGGCGATGGCGCTCTACGAGGCCAGCGGCTACCAGGCGATCGAGCCCTTCGGCTACTACCGCAACGCGCCGCTCAACCGCTGCTACGGCCGCGTGCTCGGCGCCGACGAGGTCTAGTCTCGCGTTCGTGGGTCTGTTCGGAGGGTCGTCCGACCGTGGCGACATGCTGGCGCTGGAGAACCGCGTCGCCCGGTTGGAGGAGCAGGTCGCGCGCCTCAGCGCCGCGCTGGCTGAGCGACCGCCCGCTGGACCGCCCGCGCCTGACACCGTTCCCGCCGACGGCACGGCCGATGCCGGTCCCGCACCGGTCGAGGACAGCCTACGCCGAGGCGCGCGCCCTGGCCGCCGAGGGCAGCAAGATCCACGCGATCAAGGTCGTCCGCGACCAGAGCGGGATGAGCCTGAAGCAGGCCAAGGACCTCGTCGAGAGCTGGTGAGCTCAGCCGGTGACGGCGTACCGCTCGTCGTTGATCTCGTGCCCCCAGTAACGGGCCTCGGGCAGCGGCCGGAGGGTCGCCGTGCGTCCCAGTCCTTCGACCAGGGCGACGGTCTCGGCACCGGTCAGCCCGGCCCCGGTCGACCAGCTGCCCTCGACCAGCACGAGGCGTCCGCCGGGTGTCAGCAGGTCCTGCCACCGGGCCAGCGCCGCCGCGGGGTCGGGCATCGCCCAGAGCACGTGGCGACTCAGCACCACGTCGTACGCCGCGGGGTCGAGGGGAGGCGCGGCTGCGTCGGCCTCGACGAACTCGACCCCGGGGACCTTGGCCCGCGCCCGGAGGATCATCTCGGGTGAGAAGTCGACGCCGGTGACGTCGTACCCCTCCTCGGTCAGCAGTTTGGCCAGGGTGCCGGTGCCGCAGCCCAGGTCGGCGACCCGAGCGGGCGCGGGTGGGAGCAGGTCGCGCAACAGATCCCGCCAGGCCTCGCGCACGGCGGGGTCGCGCAGGCCGTGGTCGGCTGCCTCGTCGAAGGTCTGCGCCTCGTCGTTCCACAGTGCGACGGCGGCGTCCTCGCGGGTCAGCTCGTAGACGACCTCACCCTGCTCCCAGCCGGGGACGGGGTCCTCCCACTCCCGGACCTCGGTGCCGGTGTGGCGCATCCGGAGCCGCTCCATCACCGCGCGTGACCGGGCGTTGACCGCCATCGTCTCGGCCCACACCCGCTCCGCCCTGACGGTCTCGAAGGCGTGCGTGAGCAGGGCCCGAGCCCCTTCGACGGCGAGACCGCGGCCCCAGCTCGCGCGGGGGAGGCGCCAGCCGATCTCGGCCGCGGCGGCATCGTCGGGGTCCGGGACCAGGAACCACACCCCGGCGAAGCCGTGCGCATCCGTGCCGGACCACAGACCGAGCCCGCGCTCGCTCCGGGTGAGCCGGGGCAGGTCGGCCGCGACCTCCTCCGGGGTCAGCGCGCGGCCCGTGATGAAACGCATCACCTCGGGGTCGCCGTTCAACGCGACCAGGTGTGGCAGGTCGTCGTCCGCCAGCGGCCGCAGGGTCAGCCGGTCGGTGCGGAGGGTCGGCCTCATCGCTCGGCTTCATCTGCTCGGTTTCATCATGTGAAGGTGTCGAACCTCCGCTTCACACGGTGAGCTCGCCATGTGAGGTGGAGGTTCGCCCACTTCACATGATGAAACGGGTGAACCCGCGCCCCGATGCACCGGAGTCAGGACCCGGCCCACCCGGCGCTCCAGCCGTCGATGGAGTCGGCCGGACGGGACGACGGCCCGGTGTAGACAGCGCTCGGACGGATCAGCCGACCGGTGCGCTTCTGCTCGAGGATGTGGGCCGACCAGCCGCCGGTGCGCGCGCAGGTGAACATCGAGGTGAACATGTTCGCCGGCACCTCGGCGAAGTCGAGCACGATGGCTGCCCAGAACTCCACGTTGGTCTCGAGCACGCGGTCGGGACGCCGCTCGCGAAGCTCGGCCAGGGCGGCCTTCTCCAGCGCCTCGGCGACCTCGTAACGCGGGGCGTCGAGCTCGCGCGCCGTACGCCGGAGCACGCGGGCGCGCGGGTCCTCGGCGCGGTAGACGCGGTGCCCGAAGCCCATCAGGCGCTCGCCGTTGTCGAGCAGCTCCTTGACGTACGACGTGGCGTCGCCGTCGCGCCTCTCGACCTCCTCGATCATCCCGAGCACGCGCGAGGGGGCGCCGCCGTGCAGCGGGCCGCTCATCGCGCCGATCGCGCCGGAGAACGCGGCGGCGACGTCGGCACCGGTCGAGGTGATCACGCGGGCGGTGAAGGTGGAGGCGTTCATCCCGTGCTCGGCGGCGGAGCTCCAGTAGGCGTCGATCGCCGTGACGTGCCGGGGGTCCGGCTCACCCTTCCACCGGATCAGGAACCGCTCGGCCAGCGAGTTCCCCTGGTCGACCTCGCGCTGCGGGACGATCGGCAGGCCGAGCCCGCGCGCGGCCTGCGCGGCGTACGACAGGACCATGACCGCGACCCGGGACAGGTCGAGTCGGGCCTGCTCGTCGGAGATGTCGTAGGTCTGCCGCATGCCGAGCATCGGCGCCAGCATCGCGACGCCGGCCTGGACGTCGGCGCGGACGTCGCCGGTGTGGATCGGGATCGTGTACGGCTCGGCGGGTGGCAGGCCGGGCTCGAACGCGCCGTCGATGAGCAGGCCCCAGACCTTCTCGAACGGGACGCGGCCCGACGAGCTCCTCGATGTCGACGCCGCGGTAGCGCAGCGCCGACCCCTCCTTGTCGGGCTCGGCGATCTCGGTCGCGAACGCGACCACGCCCTCGAGGCCCTCGTGCACCTCCGGCTGCTGCTGGCTCATGCGACTCCTTCGTCGTCGGGCTCCCTGTCGATTCTGCCTTCCGGTCCGCGCTCACGCACGCCCGGGTCCGCGCGGGTAGGGACGCGTGTGGCGCGTGGTTGGATCGAGGCGTGAGCGACCCGTACGCCGACCTGCGCCGTGAGTACGCCGACGGCGGGCTGGCCGAGAGCAGACCTGGCGGCCGACCCGTTCGCGATGTTCCAGCGGTGGTACGACGAAGCGGTCGCGGCGGAGATCTACGAACCCAACGCGATGGTGGTCGCCTCCGTGTCGGCCGACGGGCGACCGTCCGCGCGGATGGTGCTGCTCAAGGGCTTCTCCGACGCGGGCTGGGTCTTCTTCACCAACCTCGGCTCGCGCAAGGGCTCCGAGCTGCTCGGCAACCCGCACTGCCACCTGCTGTTCCCGTGGCACCCGCTGCAGCGCCAGGTCAGGGTCGACGGGATCGCGACCGAGCTGCCGCGCGCCGACGTCGATGTCTACTTCGCCACCCGCCCGCGAGGTGCCCGGCTCGGCGCCCACGCCTCCCACCAGTCGCACGAGGTCGCCTCACGCGCCGAGCTGGACGACGCCTGGGCGGCCGCCGACGCGGCGTACCCGGACGAGGTGCCGGTGCCCGAGGAGTGGGGCGGCTTCCGGGTCGTCCCCGAGGCGGTGGAGTTCTGGCAGGGCCGTCCGGGGCGGATGCACGACCGCCTCGTCTACCGGCGTACCGACGCGGGCTGGACCACCCACCGTCTTGCCCCGTGACAGAAGGCGTGAGCCCCTACGGTGAGGGGATGAGGCGCTCGGTCCTGGTCCTGCTCGTGCTCGTCGTGTCCGCCGTGGGCGCCGGCTCCACGTCGTACGCCGCCTCCGACGGGCCGGCGCGGCAGGCCATCACGCGCGGGGTGAAGCACGTGCCGGTGCCCAAGGCCGCGCGGGCGGTCGACACCAGCCACCCCGACCACGTGATCGGCAACGGCACCCCGTCGAGCTGTACGTCGCGCAAGGTCGTGCGCGCGGTGGCCCGGGGCGGGGTGATCACCTTCCGATGCGGCCCCGACCCGGTCGTGATCGCGATGCACCGCACCGCGAAGGTCGTGAACACCAGCAGGCGCGTGGTGATCGACGGCGGTGGGCTCGTCACCCTGAGCGGCCAGGGCCAGCGGCGGATCCTCTACCAGGACACCTGCGACCAGCGGCAGATCTGGACCACCAGCCATTGCCAGGACCAGGCCCGACCGCGGCTCGTCGTCCAGCACCTCACCCTCGCGAACGGCAACTCGACCGGCCAGCACTTCGAGGGCGGCGGAGGCGGCGCCGTCTTCGACCGCGGCGGCCAGCTCAAGGTCGTGGACACGACCTTCGTCGGCAACCGCTGCGACCGCACCGGCCCCGACCTCGGGGGCGCCGCCGTACGCGCGCTCTCGCAGTACCACGGCCGGCCGGTCTACGTCGTCGGCAGCACCTTCCGCGGCGGGCGCTGCAGCAACGGCTCGGGGCTGAGCAGCATCGGGGTCTCGTGGACGGTGCTCAACAGCACCTTCATCGGGAACAGGGCGACCGGGCACGGCGCGAACCCCGTCCACCGACCGGGCCAGCCCGGCGGCGGCTCAGGGGGCGCGATCTACACCGACGGCAACGACTACACCCTCCGGGTGGCCGGCACCCTGATGCGTCACAACCACGCCAACGAGGGCGGGGGCGCGATCTTCTACGTCAGCAACGACCGCAGCGGCACCCTCCACCTCCGCTGGTCGACCCTGCGCGACAACATCAGCGAGAACTTCGAGACCCGCCCCGGCATCTTCTACCAGGGCCACGGCCCGATCGACGTCCAGCACTCGGTCATCCGCTGACCGGCGATCCCCCGGGTCACGCGATCATGAGGGCGGGCGTTCGACAGCCACCTGGTCGGGACCCGGTAATGAGTTTGTGAGTGAGCGCTCACTCATTTACAGTCTTACCTCGTGACCCCTCGAGCCGCGGCGCTGCCGCCCGACCAGCGCCGCGAGGCGCTGATCCAGGCGACCCTCCCCCTGCTGCACCTGCACGGGCGCGCCGTGACCACTCGACAGATCGCCGCGGCGGCCGGGGTGGCGGAGGGCACGATCTTCCGCGCCTTCGACTCCAAGGACGAGCTCGTCGAGGCGACGATCGCCTCGGTGTTCGCCCCCGGGCGCTTCGACCACGACCTCGACCACATCGACCTCGAGGCTCCGCTGCGCGCGCGGCTCGTGGAGATGGTGACCGTCCTTCAGGCCCGGCTCCAGGAGATCTTCGCGCTGATGCGCGCGGTCGGGATGGTGGCTCCGCCCGACCACGACTCCGAGGCCGCCACGAAGGCCCGCGCTGACGTCGACGGCCGGCTCATGCAGCTGGTGCTGCCCGACGCCGATCGGCTCACCGTGCCGCCCGACGAGCTCCTGCACGTGCTCCGGATGCTCACGTTCTCCGCCAGCCACCACGAGATCGCCGGTGGCCGGCTGCTGAAACCCGAACAGATCGTCGAGATCGTGCTCGACGGTGTCCTGAAGAAAGAGGATTGATGCTTCTCCGCCTGATCCGACGCTATGCGGCGCCGTACCGCCGACCGCTCATGTTCGTCGTGGTCCTCCAGTTCATCGGCACCATGGGCGCGCTCTACCTGCCCAGCCTCAACGCCGACATCATCGACAACGGAGTGGTCACCGGCGACACCGCCTACATCCTCCGCATCGGTGTCGTGATGCTCGGGGTCGCCCTCGTCCAGATCGTCTGCTCCGTCGGGGCGGTGTGGTTCGGCGCGAAGACCTCGATGAGCTTCGGCCGCGACGTGCGTGCCGCGATCTTCCACCGCGTCGGGACGTTCTCCCAGCGCGAGGTGCAGGACTTCGGCGCGCCGAGCCTGATCACCCGCCAGACCAACGACGTCCAGCAGGTGCAGATGCTCCTGCTGATGTCGTGCACGCTGATGGTGATGGCCCCGATCATGATGGTCGGCGGCATCATCATGGCGATCCGCGAGGACCTCGGGCTGTCCTGGCTGATCGCGGTCACGGTGCCGGTGCTCGCGGTGCTGCTCGGGTTCATCATCTCGCGGATGGTGCCGAGCTTCCGGCTCATGCAGGCCCGCATCGACGAGGTCAACCGCCTGCTCCGCGAGCAGATCACCGGCGTCCGCGTGGTCCGCGCCTTCGTCCGCGAACCGCGCGAGACCGAGCGCTTCGACGAGGCCAACCGCGACCTGACCACGGTCGCCATCCGCGCCGGTCGCTGGCAGGCCCTGATGTTCCCCACCGTGATGCTGGTCGCGAACGTCGCCTCGGTCGCGGTGCTGTGGTTCGGCGGCCACCGGGTCGAGTCCGGCCAGATGCAGATCGGTGCCCTGACGGCGTACCTCTCCTATCTGCTGCAGATCGTGATGGCCGTGATGATGGGCACGTTCATGATGATGATGATCCCGCGGTCGGCGGTGTGCGCTGACCGGATGATGGAGGTGCTCCACACCGACTCGTCGGTGGTGCCGTCCGCGGATCCCGTCGTCGACCTGCCCGAGCGCGGCACCCTGGCATTCGAGGATGTCGAGTTCAGCTACCCCGGCGCCGACGCGCCCGTCCTCCAGGACCTCAGCTTCCGGGCCGAACCCGGCCAGACCGTCGCCGTCATCGGCTCGACCGGCGCGGGCAAGAGCACCCTGGTCAACCTCGTGCCGCGCCTCTTCGATGTCACCGGTGGCACGGTCGCGGTCGACGGCGTCGACGTACGCCGACTGGAGCCCGACCAGCTCTGGTCCGTGATCGGGCTGGTCCCGCAGAAGGCGTATCTCTTCAGCGGAACCGTGCGCTCCAACCTCCTGCACGGCAAGCCGGAGGCGACCGACGACGAGCTCTGGGCGGCCCTCGAGATCGCGCAGGCAGACGACTTCGTGCGTGCCATGCCCGAGGGCCTCGACGCACCGATCGTGCAAGGCGGCACCAACGTCAGCGGCGGTCAGCGGCAGCGTCTCGCAATCGCCCGCGCCGTCGTACGACGCCCGGAGATCTATCTGTTCGACGACTCCTTCTCCGCCCTCGACCTCGCCACGGACGCCCGGCTGCGTGCGGCCCTACGGCCGGTGACCCGCGACGCGACCGTCCTGCTGGTCGCCCAGCGGGTCTCGACCATCCGCGACGCCGACCTGATCCTCGTGGTCGAGGACGGCCGGGTGGTCGGCCGAGGAACGCACCGCGAGCTGCTCGACGACTGCCCGACGTACCAGGAGATCGTGGCGTCCCAGCTGAGCGCTGAGGAGGCGGCAGCATGAGCGACACGAACGTCGACACCCCGAAGCCCGCCGCCCAGCTCAAGGAGACCGAGCGCGTCCAAGCCGGTCCCGGCCCGGGTCGCGGTCCCTTCGGCGGTGGCATGGTCGGCCAGAAGGCCAACGACTTCAAGCCCAACGCCCAGCGACTGATCCGGCGGATGAGGCCCGAGAAGACCAAGGCGATCGGCGTGCTCGTGCTCGCCGTGGCCAGCGTCGGGCTGATGTCGCTGGGCCCGCGCATCCTCGGCCGCGCGACCGACCTGATCTTCGCGGGGCTGACGAGCAACCAGCTCGCCGGCAAGGTGCCCGACGGCACCACCCAGGACCAGGTCGTCGAGGGCCTGCGGCAGCAGGGCGACGACAAGCAGGCCTCGATGATCGCGTCGATGAAGCACTTCGTGGTCGGGCAGGGCATCGACTTCGCAGCGGTCGGCCACGTCCTGCTGCTCGTGCTGGGCGTGTACGTCGCGGCCTCGGTGCTCAGCTGGCTCCAGGGCTATCTGCTCAACGACGTCGTCCAGGGCACGATCATGCGGATGCGCTCCGACGTGGAGGACAAGGTCAACGCGCTGCCGCTGAGCTACTTCGACCAGCAGCCGCGCGGTGAGCTGCTCAGCCGGGTCACCAACGACATCGACAACATCAGCCAGACCCTCCAGCAGACCATGAGCCAGCTGCTCACCTCGCTGCTGACCGTGGTGTTCGTCGTCGTCCTGATGTTCTCGATCTCCTGGGAGCTCGCCCTGGTAGCCCTGGTCACGGTGCCGATCACGATGGTCGTGGCCAGGCAGGTGATGAGGCGCAGCCAAGGGATGTTCATCGACCAGTGGCGGCGTACCGGCCGCCTCAACGCCCACATCGAGGAGACGTTCTCCGGGCACGCGCTCGTCAAGGTGTTCGGCCGTCAGGAGGAGGTCGAGGCGACCTTCGCCGAGGAGAACGAGAAGCTCTACGAGGCGTCGTTCGGAGCGCAGTTCGTGAGCGGGCTGATCATGCCGACGATGATGTTCATCGGGAACCTCAACTACGTCGTGATCGCGGTCCTCGGCGGACTCAAGGTGGCCAACGGGTCGATCTCGCTGGGCGATGTCCAGGCGTTCATCCAGTACTCCCGCCAGTTCACGCAACCGCTCACGCAGGTCGCGTCGATGACGAACCTCCTGCAGTCCGGAGTGGCCAGTGCGGAACGGGTCTTCGAGCTCCTCGACGCGCCCGAGCAGGACGCCGATGCGCTCGGGTCGCCCGTGGACAAGGCCGACCGGCACGGCGAGGTGCGTTTCGAGCACGTGTCGTTCTCCTACGACCCGCAGCGCCCGCTGATCGAGGACCTGTCCCTGGTCGCCGCGCCGGGCCAGACCGTGGCGATCGTCGGCCCGACCGGCGCCGGGAAGACCACCCTGGTCAACCTCGTCATGCGGTTCTACGACGTCACCGGCGGCCGGATCACCCTCGACGGCGTCGACATCGCCTCGATGCCGCGCGCCGAGCTGCGCGACCAGATCGGGATGGTGCTGCAGGACACCTGGCTGTTCGAGGGCACGATCCGCGACAACATCGCCTACGGCCGGCCCGGTGCCACCGAGGACGAGATCCTCGAGGCCGCGCGAGCGACGTACGTCGACCGCTTCGTGCACTCCCTGCCCGACGGATACGACACCCACATCGACGAGGAGGGCAGCAACCTGTCCGCCGGCGAACGCCAGCTGGTCACGATCGCGCGGGCCTTCCTGTCCGACCCCGAGCTCCTGATCCTCGACGAGGCGACGTCGTCGGTCGACACCCGCACGGAGCTGCTGCTGCAGCACGCGATGGCGGCCCTGCGCACGGACCGCACGTCGTTCGTGATCGCACACCGGCTCTCCACGATCCGCGACGCTGACCTGATCCTGGTGATGGAGGACGGCGCCATCGTCGAGCAGGGCAACCACGACTCGCTGCTGCTGGACGACGGCGCGTACGCGCGGCTCTACAACGCCCAGTTCGTGGCGCCGGAGGAGAGCGCCGTCGCCTGAGTGGCGACGACGCCCTCCTCGGGTCAGGCGTTCACGACCTGCGGAGGCACCGTCCCCCACGGCCGCACCAGACCCGACGCGTGGGCGAGCGCTGCTGCCTCGGTGCGGGTGGTGGCGTCCAGCTTCGTCAGGATCCGTGAGACGTGCACGCTCGCGGTCTTGGGCGAGATGTAGAGCCTGGAGCCGATGGCGCGGTTCGTCGCACCACCCGCCACCAGGCACAGCACCTCGCGCTCACGCTCGGTGAGGGCGGTGTGGACCCGTCGAGCGCGGGCACCGAACTCCGGGCGCGTCGGGATCGGGCGCGCCGGTGGCGTCACCGGCTCGTGGTGGTGCGTCTCGACGTCGTCGGTCGACGGCGCGGCGCGCGGCACGAAGTGCAGGAGCATCCAGCCGTGCCCGTCCTCCTTGACCGCAAGCCAGCCCTGCACGACCTCTCCCAGCACGGAGGACAGGTCGGGGACCGGCGCGGGTGCAGCCGTCTCGGTGGCCGGCGTCCTCGTGCTCGCGTTGCTCGTGGTCGACGTCTCGGGCTCGAGCGCGTCGGCGACGAGCGACAGCAGGCCGGCGATCGGTGCGGTGGTGGGCAACGTGTTCATGCCATCCAGCGTCGAGCCGCCGAGCCGCCGAGTCGTCAGGGTCGGCACCCTGATGTTTCATGCGATGCCGGCGACCGCACCCTGAGAAAAGAGAGGGGTCAGAAACGTCCGCCCGTGTCACCATCAGGTGCAGGCTCATCGAGGGGGTGTCGAGATGTCGAGCCGGCTGTACGAGCGTGCCGCGGAGATCGCGGCGATCAACGCAGCCGTCGCGCGTCTCGGGGAAGGTCGCGGGACGGCGCTGCTGCTGGAGGGGCGAGCCGGGCGCGGCAAGAGCACGTTGGTGGAGTACGCCGTCCAGCGTGGCCAGGAGCTCGGGGCCCGCACCTGGGTCGTCCGAGCCCGCCACCTGGCCTCGGCCGCCCCGTTCGAAGTGCTCCGCCGGCTGCTCGGTCCGGCCGTCGAGGACGCCGGTGGCGTCGACGCGCTCGAGGGAGCGGCCCGGTTCGCGATCCCCTTGTTCACGCCGGGGGCCGATCTCGCCCACGGGGTCGACTACGGCTGTCAGTGGCTGATCGCGTGGTTGGCCGAGCGGTCGCCGCTCGTGCTGGCCATCGACGATGCGCACTGGGCGGACGGCCCGTCCCTGAGGGTGCTGCTCGACGTGCAGGCCGACATCTCGGTGCAGCCGGTGACGATGCTGGTGGCCAGCCGTCCGGTGGAGAACCCAGAGGTCCAGCCGCTGCTGGCCGCGATGGCAGCGCAACCCGACTGCGAGGTGCTCGCGCCAGGGACCTTGTCGCGCGAGGCGGTGGCAGACGTCGTCGCGGAGAGGCTCGGCTACCCGGCGCAGGACGCGTTCGTGGACGAGTGTCTCAAGGTCTCGCGCGGCAACGCGTTCTACCTGCACGAGCTCCTGCGGCCGTACCCGACCGACTCCATGCCAAACCGACAGTCGTTCGTCCGCAACGGCACCCTGTCCCTGCGGCGGACCGTCGCGTGGCGCCTGGGCGAGCTCGGACCCGAAGCCACGGTCCTGGCGCAGGCTGCCGCGGTTCTGGGCGACGGCTGCTCGCTGCACCTGGCTGCGGAGCTGGGGCGGCTCGACGAGGCAACCGCGGTCCACCAAGCCTCTCGGCTCGAGGTGGCCAGCATCCTGCAGCACGGCGACCCGGTCGAGTTCCTGCACCCGTTGCTGCGCGCGGCGGTGGAGGCCGAGCTGCCCGACGTGGCGCGGGGAGAGCTCCACGCCCGCGCGGCCCGGCTGCTCTGGCTCAGCGGCGAAGCGCCGGAGTCCATCGCGCTACACCTCGTCAACTCACCCGGCTCGAGCGATGCAGAGGTGGCGGCGTTCCTGACAGACGAAGGAGAGGCTGCCCTCGAGGCCGGCTCCATCGCCCTGGCGACCCAGCTGCTTCGTCGGGCGTTGGAGGAACCGGCTCCAGCCGACGCGCTGCCGCGGATCTCGGTGGGTCTCGGTCGTGCCGAGCACGCGCTGGGTCAGCTCGACGCCGCTCGTGAGCACCTCGAGGCGGCGATGGAGTCCGACGACCGGCCGGTGGTGCTGACGGCGGCCGCCGAGCTGTTCGACGTCCTCATCGAGGCGGGCCAGTACGCCGAGCTCGGCCGGCTCCACGACCGCGTGGTGGCGCTGGATCCCATGGGTGAGTCGGTGGCGGAGGTGCGGCTGCGCGTCCAGCTTCTCGCGAATGTCTTCATGGCTGTCGAGCCTGGTCTCACGCTGCCCCCCGAGCTGGCGGAGATCGACACCCAGGTCCTGCCGGTGGAGCGCGACGTCGACCGGCACCTGCTGGTCAGTGCCGCGATCTACGAGCGCACCATGCAGCGAGGTACGACGCAGCGACTCGTCGACAACCTGCGTCGAGCGGTGGCTGCGGTGGACGGGGTGCACGACGGGACCCTCTCCGTGTGGGATGCCCGAACTGCGCTCGAGGCATCGACGTGGCTCGCCGACGACGAGGTCGCGGAGGCGGACGCGATCGTGGAGCGCGTCGCGCCGTCGGTCTCCCGGCTCCGCGGCTCGGCCCCGGGGCTGCAGTCGGAGCTCGGGCATCGCCGGATCATGAGCGCGTTGGCCAAGGGCGACTTCGACGATGTCCTGGCGGCCATCGCTCTCATCGAGGAGCGCACGGCTCAGCGCGAGATGTCGCGGGTCACCGCGGGGCACCGCTTCATCCGCGGGTGGATCGCCCTGCAGAGGGGCGACTACCTTGCGGCCGGGGAGCTCCTGGCCGAGCGGACCGGTGAGGACATGATGTATCCCGCGCTCGGCGCCGTGCTGGCCGGAGAGCCGGAGCGCGCCCTGGACATGCTCGCGGCCCAGAGCTTCTCCACCGATACAGAGGGACCGGTGACGGCGATCGAGGTCGAGCTCGAGCCGCACCTGGTGGCGAGCCACGCCCACGAGCTGCTCGGCGATCGTGACAGCGCGCTGCGCGAGGCGGAGCGTGAGGTCGCCATCCGTCGCGAGTACGGGCCGCGCTTCCGGTTGGCGCAAGCGCTACGCCGGCGCGCCTCCTTCGAGTCTGCCCGCCGCGCGGTCGCCCTGCTCGCCGAGGCCCTCGAGCTCGCGGAGTCGACGCCGCGCCGACCGGTAACGGCCCGTGTGCTCGCGTCGTACGGCGCTGCGCTGCGCCGCGTCGAGCGGCCCGTCGAGGCGCGTGAGGCCCTGTACCGCGCCGTCGACCTGGCCGAGGAGATGGGGATGGAGCGCCTTCGAGAGCGCGCGCGCCAGGAGCTGGTGCTCGCCGGCGGGCGCCCTCGTCGGGTTCGCGTGACCGGGCCCCGCTCGCTGACCGCGGCCCAACACCAGGTGGCTCGACTGGCCGCCAACGGCCGCACCAACCGGCAGATCGCCGAGGAGCTGTTCGTCACGATCAAGACGGTGGAGACGCATCTCGCGGCGGTCTACCGGAAGCTCGGCATCGCGACGCGCGACGCGCTTGCCGACCGGCTCGGTGCGTCGGTGGGGGAGCCCCGGGCTGCCAGCTCCGCCACGGTGAGCCCTTGACGGGGTCCGGACGGAAGGAAGACCCTGGACTCGCCGCACACGTGTTCAGCACGCATCGGTCGCGGTCACGGAGGGGGAACGCTCATGCCAGAGAAGCCTCACGAGGAGTACCTGCTCTACGTGCGCGTCCCGGATCCCGAGGACCAGTCGCGGGAGGCGACGATCAGGTTCCTGGAGAGGATCGCGACGCTGCTCTCCGATGATGACGCGAACATCCACGTCGCGCCGGCCGCGACGTACGACGAAAAGCACCAGAAGCGGTATGGCAGGCACGGGGATGTGTTGGGCGTCAAGGATGACGGCGAGGACCGCTTTGACTCGGCCGTCGGCACAGACCAGAACTCTCTCGGGCCGCTGTACTTCTGCCACAACAAGTTCTAGCGGCACCGAGCGATGGGCTCCGGGAGCTGTCGGAGGGCCCTCGTCCGGGTTGCGCGAGTCGCGGTACAACGTCGTCGTCCCAGCAGCAAGACCGGGTCTGGGTCTACAACGGGCTGTCGGGGAAGGTGATGAGCCTGTCGGCGGACGAGTGGGCCGCGACCCGCGCGTTCCTGGCCGGCTCCGAGAGCTTCCCGGCGGTCGAGCTCCTGCGCGACCTGACACTGGGCCGGATGCTCGTCGAGGACGACCTCGACGAAGTGGGACTGCTGGAGCGGCGCTACCGTGCCGGGACCGGTGGCCGTACGTCGTTCGCGCTGACGATCGTGACCAGCCTGGGCTGCAACTTCGACTGTCCCTACTGCTACCAGGTCAAGCCGCGCGCGATCCTCGACGACGAGACAGTCGCGCTGCTGGTCGACGTGCTCGATGAGCAGCTGCCCACGATCACCCAGTTCGCCGTCACGTGGTTCGGCGGCGAGCCCTTGCTCGCGACCGAGCGCATCGACGACCTCTCCCACGCCTTCATCGAGCGCTGTGACGCGGCGGGCGTCGCCTACTCCGCGAACATCGTCACCAACGGCTACCTGCTCACGCGCGACGTCGCGCAGCGCCTGCGCGACGCCCGTGTCGGGAGCGCCCAGATCACCCTCGACGGCCCGGCGGAGATCCACGACCTGATGCGCCCCCTCCGCAGCGGCCGGGGGACCTTCGACGTCATCCTCGACAACGTCGTCGCCTGTGCCGATCTCATCCCGATCGCGATCCGGGTGAACCTCGACACCGCGAACGCCGGGCACTACCAACGACTGCTCGACCAGCTCGTCGAGCGCGGTCTCGCCGGCCGCATCACGGTCTACCCCGGGAGGATCGTGGCGTACGACGAGGGGATCGGTGCCCCGAGCGAGAGCTATCAGCCGCAGTGCCTCACCCTCCCGCAGTTCGCGACCGTCGAGCGCGAGTTCCGCGCTGCTGCTCGCGAGCGCGGTCTCGCCTCCGCCCAGCTCCCGCAGCCCGTGCCGTCGCCGTGCACGGCGGTCAGGGCCAACGAGCTGGTCGTCGGCGCCAACGGCGAGCTGTACAAGTGCTGGGACTCCGTGGGCAACGACGAAGAGGTGATCGGCCACCTGCGCTCGTGGAAGGACCCGAACGACCGGGTCCTCAAGTGGCTTCACTACGACCCGTTCACCGACGAGGGCTGCCGCTCCTGCATCGCGCTGCCGACGTGCATGGGCGGCTGCGCTCACCACGCGATGCTCGACCGAGCGGGGGACTCGAAGTGCTCCACCTTCCGTACGACGTATCGTCAACAGGTCGAGGACTACGCCGCCTCCGCCGAGGCGGCGGACGCCACCGGGCTGCGGCACGCGCTGCTGCCCCTCACCCCCGCCGGGGGCTGAGGGCGGTGGTCGTAGGACGACACATGGGCAATATCTGTTGAGTGTGGTTGGCCCGGCGGGATACCGTCGTCGTTACACGGGAAAGGAGGTGGTCCAGAGTTGAATACTTTGAGGACGCGTGAGGTGGCTGCGGTCTAGCAGCAACCGGCCAGCCCGAAGTACTGCTGGCAATCTCAACGCAGACACCCGACCCGTAGGTGATCCGTCCCACGTCCGGACGGAGGGGCCCCCTCCCGGGGGCCACACCTGCGGGTCGTCTGCGTCTGCGGCCCGATCTGCTCCTGCTCACGTACAACACCGCCGCCGGGTCCTCCGGATGGAGGTGGCCCGACGGCGGTGCCGTGATGCGATCCGGTCAGTGGCTACGTGACCTTGAGCGCCTTCTTCGGTGAGCTGGCCGCGGCGTACGTGGCGTCACCCTTGTACTGCGCGACGTAGTGGAACGTGCCGGTCGTGCTGGGCGTGAACGTCAAGGTCACCTTGCCGTTCACGAGCGTGCCGGTGGCGACCCTCCGACCCGACGTGGGTCCGTCGGTGCGCATGAGCACCACCGTGCCTGTCGGGCTGACACCCGCGATTCCGGACACCGTGATGGTGGCCTTCACCTTGTGCTTGCTGGCCACCGGGCTCGGCGCCAACGTCAGTGCGACCTTGGCGGCGTTCTTGTTCAGCGACACGACCTGCGCCTTGGTGCCCACCGCGTTCTGGAAGTGGACCACCAGTGCGCCCATTCCCGCGTCAGCGGCGTATGCCGAGACGTCCCGACGGATCGAGAGCACCGAGCCTGCGGTGTCGCGGAACAGGATCGGGCTCGCGTGGCCGTCGTAGGACCCGCGGATCGAGACCCCCGGGTTCAGCACGTCCAGCGAATGGGCACCGACCAAGTGGCCGGTCTGGTCGATGTCGCCGAAGTGATCCACCGGAGCACCCTGGTACGGCGAGAACGAGAACACCGAGTAGCTGATCCTCGATGCATCCGACGTCACGCCGTCGAGCGCGCCGATGGCCACCGGCATCACCAGCGTGTTGCTGTTGAACATCGCCGTGTCGGTGTCACCGAGACTCGCGTTGAGCGGCTCGATGTCCACGACATGTCCGGACGCCAGGTCCACCAGCTCGGTGACGAGGACGTCGGTGCCGGCCAGCCGCGTGTTGAACAGCACCGAGTCCGGCTCACCGTCACGGTTGCTGTCGATGTAGACGTCGAACTCCTGTGACGACGCCGCGGTGCGCCACGGTCCCTGGGTGGTGACCGAGAAGTACGCGAGGCCGTCGGTCAGCGGGTCCTGCCCGTTGGCCGCGAGCTGCGGGGCGTCAGATGTCGCCCCCAGGTACCTCAGGTCGGCGGACCGCTCGTCGGGGAAGCTGACGCATCCCGAGGTCACCGTCACCGAGCAGGCGGGCGCCAGACCGTTCTTCGCCTGGAGCTCGAACCCTGCCACCGTGGACTGGACGAGTGTCTCGCCCGAGCCCTGGTCGACCTGCTGCCCCGTGAGCGGCAGGACCGAGGTCTGCACCGCGCCACCCGGCATCGTGAACGACGCCGGCTGCGTCATCTTCGAGGCCGCCCGGGGTGCGGCGTACGCCGGCACCCGGAGCTCCGGCTGCGTGTCGCTCGAGAACACCACGTTGCCGCTCGCGTCCGCCTCGTACTGGCGCGGAAGGCCACCCTGGAGACGGTCGACCGTCGGGTCGATGGTCTTCGGGAGGTTGTTCGGGTCGATCGTCAGCGTGAGCGTCACCGTCTTGCTCGACCGGGGGTCGATCGTGACGGAGCTCGGTGACACCGAGTACGTCGCCCCGGGGATCGTGGTGCGATCCGCGAACGACACGTCGTAGCTGACCGCGGCGAGCGAGGTGTTCTCCACCTTGATCGTCTTGGTGAGGGTGGTCGCAGCGGTGACGGCCAGCGGCCCGAAGGACGCACTGACAGTGCCGTTGTCGGTGCCGTCCGCAGCGTTGTCGACCGAGTAGGCGAGCACCTGGTTGTCGAGTGCCGCCTTCACGTCGATGCGACCCGAGCCGACCCGGTTGGGTCCGAAGAGGTCACCGCTGTGGTTGGTCCCGGTGTACAGGTCCTGGCCGGCGGTGTTCATCAGGTCGGCCTTGACCTGCTCGGGGCTCCACTCCGGGTGCTGCGAGTGGACGAGAGCCGCGGCGCCCGCGACCATCGGGGTCGCCATCGACGTACCGCTGTCGTTGAGACCGCCGTTGCCCGTGCCGCTTCCGGCCGAGAAGACGCTCACACCGACCGCCGTGACGTCCGGCTTCACGTTGCCGGCATCGTTGATGCCACGTGAGGAGAAGCCGGCCACCGTGTCGTTCAGCGAGGGGTCGACCTGGGTGAATCCGTTGATCGTCGTGCTGCCGATGGTGACGGTGTTGTCGGCCAGCAGCTCGGTGCGGATGGCGTCGCCACCGGACTTCGCCACCAGGACTCCGGGGATGACGGCGCTACCGGTGATGCCGGCGGCGAAGGCCTCCTCGTCGTCGGCGTAGATGAAGCCGGTCGCGCCCGCTGCCACCAGGTTGGCCGCGCGAGCGGCCGAGCCACAGCGACGGGTGGTCGAGTCGTCGGTCCACTCCACGAACGCGATGTGGCCGGCAACGGCCGCGGCATCCGCGGCGTTCAGCGGCTGACAGCCGTCGAGGTTGCCCGGCTGCGTCACCCTGACGACGTCACCGGCGAGGTCCGCCTTGGTGGTGTAGTCGTAGGCGATCGAACGCTCGGCTGCGTAGGAGCCGGCGATCGAGGCCGGAGCGGTGACGTTCAGGGAGTCGACCACCGAGGAGGCGTCCTGGCTCGCGGCGACCGCGATGGCGGCCGGTGCGTTGCCCGGCGAGCCGCCGACGTCGTAGAGGTCGCCGCCGTTGCCGGAGGCCACCGACATCGTGATGCCCAGCCGCGCGGCGTCGTTGGTGACGATCGAGTCGCCGTCCTGCGGCGAGCCGTAGTCGGAGCCCAGCGACATGTTGATCACGTCGACGTGGTCGGACGTGTTGCCGTCACCGTTCGGGTCGGCGGCCATGTCGATGGCCTCACCCACGACGTCGGTGCTGCCGGCGCACCCGAACACGCGGTAGGCGTAGAGCTTGGCCTTGGGGGCCATGCCGGGGCCGATCCTCATGGTGTCGAACGGCGTGCTGGTGTTGTAGGCGCCGGTGTAGGTGCTTCCGTCGGCGTTCTCGCCGAGGCCGGCGACCGTGCCCGCAACGTGTGTGCCGTGGCTGTTGCAGTCCAGCGGCCACTTGTCGGGCGAGGGCGTGGGGTTGAAGGCCGGCGAGGTCGGGTCGGCGTTGTAGTCGTCGCCGACCAGGTCGAAGCCACCCACGACCTTGTCGCCGGGGAACTCGCCGGGCGAGACCGGCTCGCCGAGCTGCGCCGAGGCGGCGTCGAAGTCGGCCACGGTGCCCACGCCGCCGAAGTCGGCGTGGGTGTAGTCGACACCGGTGTCGATGATCGCGACGGTGCTGTTCTCGCCGAGGTCACCGTAGGCCTGCCAGGCCGGGGGCGCTCCCTGCAGCGGAACGGCGTAGGAGTTGGAGAGCGACTTCGCCGCGATCGGGTAGACGGCGCTCACGCCGGAGAGCTGGGTGAGAGCACGGTAGTTCTTCACGTCCGTGGTGACGGCCAGGCCGGCGATGACGGCGTGGGCACGGTAGAGGACGTGCGAGCCACTCGGCAGACCCGCGATCACGCGGTTCTGGGCGGCTGTCACGGTCCTCAGCTGTGACGTGGCAGCGGCGCGGACGGCCTGCGCGCCGTCGCCCTGGGCCCGGACGGTCGCCGTATGGGTCGACGTGGTCGTGAGCTTGAGGAGGAAGGCGGACCTTCCGTGTGTCGGCAGCCCGGCTGGCCGGGTGCCGTTGACACCCCGCACAGAGCGAGGGGCGGCGGCCTTCAGGGCCGCCTTGAGCGAGTGCGACGACGAGGCTATGCCCGTCGCTAGCTTGGAGTTTCGTGGCGCCGCCCCGGCACTGCTCACCGAGATCATCGCCGTCATCAGCGCTACCGCGGCCGCGGCCGCTACCAACGACAGGCGTGCTTTGCCCCTATTGGGTCGACTCATTGTCCATCCTTCGCCGGTCAGGGATCTCGACCGTCGGAGGTACGCGTCGTACCCCGGTCGCGCGGCGTCCGTCGTCGCGCTGGTCTCCTGCCCGCCGCCGGAGCGTAACGTCAGGGACCCCGATTTGTACCCCCTCCCTGGGACAAACATTTCGTGTCGGTCACGGGGCCGCGGCTGTCGAGAGATCGGTGGGGGCACTCGGCGATGAGGTGAGTCGGGCCTCCAGGGAATATAGTTGATCTAGTCAACCGTTATCTCCCGCGTGAGGAACCAGTCCGTGCCACCATCCGTTTCGCTCCCCGACCGCAGCCGCGTCGAGACCGGCCCCGCCGACACCGGAGCGGTCGAGACCACGGGCGCGATGACCCACCGCGAGGTGCTAGAGGCCATGTCCGGCCTCCTCCTCGCGATGTTCGTCGCCATGCTCTCCAGCACCGTCGTCTCCAACGCGCTGCCGCGGATCGTCGAGAGCCTGCACGGAAGCCAGACGGAGTACACCTGGGTCGTCGTCGGCGACCCTGCTCACGATGACGGCCACGACGCCGATCTGGGGCAAGCTCGCCGACCAGTTCTCCAAGAAGGCGCTGGTCCAGACAGCCCTCGTCATCTACGTCGCCGGTTCGCTGATCGCCGGCACGGCCGCCAACATGGGCATCCTGATCGGCGCCCGCGCCATCCAGGGCCTCGGCGTCGGCGGCCTGACCGCTCTGGTGCAGGTCGTGATCGCGAGCATGGTGACCCCACGCGAGCGCGGTCGCTACAGCGGCTACATCGGCGCCGTCTTCGCCGCGGCCACGGTGAGCGGCCCGCTCATCGGCGGCCTGATCGTCGACACCCCCGGCCTGGGCTGGCGCTGGTGCTTCTACGTCGGGATCCCGGTCGCGGTCGCGGCCTTCGTCCTGCTGCAGAAGACGCTGCACCTGCCCGTCGTACGACGTGACACGCGCATCGACTACCTCGGCGCCACGCTCCTCATGAGCGGCGTCAGCATCCTCCTGATCTGGATCACGCTGGCCGGCAACTCGTTCGGCTGGACCTCCACGGCGAGCGGCCTGCTGGTGCTCGCCGGCGTGGCGGTGGTGGCCGCGGCGATCTACGTCGAGGCCCGCGTCGCCTACGACCCGATCATCCCGCTGCGCCTCTTCCGCGACCGTACGACGGCCCTCGCCACCGGTGCGTCCGTGCTGGTCGGCGTCGCCATGTTCGGCGCCACGGTCTACCTGAGCCAGTACTTCCAGATCGCCCGCGGGATGAGCCCGACCCACGCGGGCCTGATGACCGTCTTCATGGTCGGCGGCCTGGTGATCTCGAGCATGGTGACCGGCCGGATCATCACCCGCACCGGCACCTGGAAGCGCTACCTGGTGGCCGGGATGGTCGCCGTCGTGATCGGCGTGGCGCTGCTGAGTCAGATCGACGAGACGACCGCGCTGTCGGTGCTCGCCGTCGACATGGCGGTGCTCGGGCTCGGCCTCGGTGCCACCATGCAGAACCTCGTGCTCTCGGTGCAGAACAACGCCGCGCAGGCCGACATGGGTGCCGCCAGCTCGCTGGTCGCGTTCTTCCGCAGCCTCGGCGGCTCGATCGGCGTCGCCGGGCTCGGTGCGGTGCTCAGCCACCAGGTGTCGACGCAGGTGACCGCCGGCCTGACCCAGATGGGGTTGCCCACGGGCGGCCACCAGAGCCACGACATCCCCGACCTGTCGACGCTGCCCGAGGCGGTCCGTGCGCTGTTCCAGCACGCCTTCGGCGAGGCGACCGGTCACGTTTTCCTGGTGGCGCTCCCGTTCGCGGCCCTGGCCCTGGTCTGCGTGCTCTTCATCCGCGAGGTCCCGCTTCGGACGACGATCTTGCGCGAGGATGAGGTCGTGCCCGACGACGTGCCGGAGGCAGAGATGGTGGGAAGCAGTGCCGCGCGCTGACGAGCTCGGCCGCCTCGAGCAGGAGGTCGGCGTCCTGATCCGCCGGGTCAAGCGCGTGATCGGCGAGCGGTCACGCTCCGTGCACCCCGACCTCCAGCCCGCGTCGTTCCTGATGCTCACCTACCTCGCCGCCGAGGGACCGCAGCGCTCCTCGGTGCTGTCGGAGCGCTTCGGGGTCGACAAGGGCGCGATCAGCCGCCAGGTGCAGCACCTGTGCGAGCTCGGCCTGCTGGTCCGTGAGCCCGACCCCGACGACGGCCGGGCGACCCTCGTGTCAGCCAGCCCCGACGCCGTCCACCGGCTCGAGGCTCTCAACCGTGACCGTCGACGCTGGCTGGACGACCGCCTCAGCGAGTGGTCCGAGGCCGACCTGCGCGACTTCGTCGCCGCGCTGGCGCGCTACAACGCCACGCTCGACTGACGGCTCGACCGGACCGTCGTCTCGGTCGGTCAGACCAGCCAGGCGGCGGTGTTCGGCGGCAGCAGCCCGCCGTCGAGGGGCCCGCTGCTGAGGACGACCTCGCCCGCGGGCAGCCGTACCGGCCGGGAGCCGCAGTTGCAGACCACGGTCAAGGGTCCGCGGTGCAGCTCGAGCACGGTCGACCGGGTGTCGACCAGCTCGACGTCGTCACCCGCGTCGGCGAACCGCCGCCGGATGCGCAGCGCGTCGCGGTAGAACGACCACGTCGACGCGGGGTCCTTGCGCTGCGCGGCGACGGTGAGCCCGGCCCAGTCGTCGGGCATCGGTAGCCAGGTCGTCGTCCCGGCAGCGCTGAAGCCGTACGGCGGGCGGGTGCCGCGCCACGGGATCGGCACCCGGGCGCCGTCGCGTCCGGACGTGCCGGTGCGGAACCACGTCGGGTCCTGCCGGAACTCCGGCGCCACGTCGACCTGCTGAAGGCCGAGCTCCTCGCCCTGGTAGAGGTACGCCGATCCCGGAAGCCCCAGCATCACCAGCGTCGCGGCGCGCCCGCGCGCCAGCCCGACCGGGCCGCCGCCGTAGCGCGTGGGATGTCTCACCACGTCGTGGTTGGACAGTACCCAGGTCGGCTCGGCACCCACCGGTGCGACCGCGGCCAGCGTCCCGCGGATCACCTCGGCGAAGGCCGCGGCGGACCACGGGGCCAGCAGCCACGCGAAGTTGAAGGCCTGCTGCATCTCGTCGGGCCTCACGTAGCGGGCCATCGACTCCGGGGTCTGGGTCCAGGCCTCGGCGACGGCCATCCGGTCACCGTCGTACGACGCGAGCACCCGGTGCCAGTCGCGGTAGACCCCGTGCACCTCGGGCTGGTCCCACATCGGCTCGTCACGCACGGTCCGCTCGACCATCGCGCGGGTCTCGCGGTCGCTGGGGAGGTCGGTCTGTCCGGGCGTGTGGTCGCGCTGGTCGCGCAGGCTCTTCGCCTTGAACAGGCCGTGGGCCACGTCGACCCGGAAGCCGTCGGCGCCGCGGTCGAGCCAGAAGCGCAGGACGTCCTCGAACATCGCCGGCACCTCGGGGTTGCGCCAGTCGAGGTCGGGCTGGGAGGTGTCGAAGAGATGGAGGTACCACTCGCCGTCGGCGAGACGGGTCCACGCCGGCCCGCCGAAGACCGACTCCCAGTTGTTGGGCGGCTGCCCGCCGCCGCGGCCCTTGCCGCGGCGGAAGAGGTAGCGGGCCCGCTCCGTGGCTGCCGGGGCCACGGTCCAGCGCCAGCCGGAACCACTCGTGCTCGGACGAGGTGTGGTTGGGCACCAGGTCGACGATCACCTTGAGCCCGAGCGCATGGGCCTTGGCCAACAGGTCGTCGGCGTCCTTCAGCGACCCGAAGCGGGGGTCGACGTCGCGGTAGTCGGACACGTCGTACCCTGCGTCGTGCTGGGGCGAGGGGTAGAAGGGCGTGATCCACAAGGCGTCGACGCCGAGGCTGCGGAGGTAGGGGAGTCGCGAGGTGATCCCGGCCAGGTCGCCGAGCCCGTCGCCGTCGGAGTCGGCGAAGCTGCGGACGTAGACCTGGTAGAAGACGGCGTCGCGCCACCACTGCCGCCCGGGCGACGCGGCCTGCGTGGTACTCATGCGAACTCGGTGGGGTCGACGGCGATCCAGAGATGTTCGGCGGTACCGACGACGCGGCCGTCGGCGTCGTACAGGGTCGACGCGGTCCAGGCCTTGCGGCCGTCGCGGCCGCGCCCCATCCCGACCAGCACGTGCTCCTCGCCGATGACCGGGAGCGAGTCCAGCCGGGCGGTCATCCGCACCAGCACCATCAGCCGCTCCTCGAGGTCCCCGGCCCACCCTCCCACGCAGTCGAGCGCCGCCCAGGTGACGGGGACGCTGGCGCGCGGGTGCTCGTCGCCGTAGGAGTGGAAGTCCTCGGCCACGGACGCGTCGGGCGTCCAGGTGGCGGCGACGCGCGGTCGCGGCTCCTCGCCCGGCTCGTCGGCCGCGTCGGAGACCCGGCCGGGGAAGATCCGGAGGCCGTCGCCCGGCGTCCGGCCGGTGCCGCACGAGAAGCACGACGGGAACGGGTGGCTGGTCAGCCCGGCGAACGACGACATCGCAGCCCGCGCCTCGTCGGGAGGCACCGGCTCGACGTCGCTCACCCCGTCATGGCTGCACCGTGCCGACAGCACCGGCTTCCCGTCGTACGCCGCCACCACGCCGCCGTCGTCGGTGGGCGTCACGGACAGCGGTACGTCGAGCGGCGGGGGCGCCTGCAGGGAGACCGTCACCGCCGGCCACGGCCGAGCATGGGTGCGTTGTCCCGAGCCTGTCGCAGGGTCGGGGCACGCCAGCACGGCGTGGACCGCGATCGCCCCCGCGCTCCAGCCTCCGTTGCCGGAGGACGGCGGCCCGCGGAAGCGCGCGGGCACGATCAGGTCGGGCAGGTCGGGCATGGTGCTCCTCGGGCTCGGCTGACCGGCACAACTGTGCCAGCCGTCGGGGGCATGGGACAGAATGGCCCGGTGAGCGATCTGATCGACACCACGGAGATGTACCTCCGGACCATCTACGAGCTGGTCGAGGAGGGCATCGTCCCGCTGCGTGCCCGGATCGCCGAGCGACTGCACCAGTCGGGCCCGACGGTCTCGCAGACGGTCGCCCGGATGGAGCGCGACGGGCTGGTGACGGTCGAGGGCGATCGCCATCTCGAGCTCACCGCCGAGGGCATGCGCCTGGCCACCCGCGTGATGCGCAAGCACCGGCTGGCCGAACGCCTGCTGACCGACGTGATCGGGCTCGACTGGGAGCTCGTCCACGCCGAGGCGTGCCGCTGGGAGCACGTGATGTCCGAGACGGTCGAGCGCCGGCTCGTCGACCTGCTCGACCACCCGACCGAGTCGCCGTACGGCAACCCGATCCCCGGTCTCTCCGAGCTCGGCGAGGCCTCGTCGGCCTCCGACGTCTTCCTCGACGGCATGGAGCTCCTCTCCGACCTCGCCGGTGAGGAGGGCGCCAGCGTGCGCGTCCGCCGCATCTCCGAGGAGCTGCAGAAGGACGAGCCGCTGATGGGGACGCTGCGCCGGATCGGCGCCGTTCCCGACAAGGTCATCGGCGTCACCGCGACCGAGGCGGGCGTGCTCGTCGGCTCCGGCGGCGAGACAGCGGAGCTGGACCTCGAGGCGGCCGGTCACATCTTCGTCAGCCGGGTCTGACGGGGGCTCGCGGTCTTCACGGTTTCACCATGTTCACATGGTGAAACAGCACCTCACATGGTGAGCTCGCCATGTGAGGCGGCGGTTCGACCACTTCACATGATGAAGCGGTGAGCAAGCGACGCCCTCAGGAGCGCTGAGCGACCAGCGCGGCGAGGAACTCGCTGCAGCCCGCCTCGAGCTTGTACCGTCGCCAGGTCGTCGCCGCGGGTCGCGCCCCGGTTGACGATGACGACGGGTACGCCGGCCCGCGCCGCCCGACGGACGAAGCGGAAGCCGCTCATCACCGTCAGCGACGACCCCACGACGAGCAGCGCGTCCTCGGCCGTGAGTGCGTCGACCGCGTCGTAGCACCGCTGGACGCGGGCGGGCGGGACGTTCTCGCCGAAGAACACCACGTCCGGCTTGAGAGTGCCGCCGCAGCCGTCGCAGTCCGGCACCACGAAGTCACCGCGTGTCGTCGAGGTCGACGTCGCCGTCGGGCCGGCTCGCGGCTGCGGCGTGCTGCTCCGCGAAGTGCGGGTTGGCCAGGGCCATGCGTTGCTCGAGCCGCGCCCGGCTCGTCGTACCCCGGCAGGAGAGGCAGACGACGTCGGCGATCCGGCCGTGCAGGGCGACCAGGCGCCGTGAGCCGGCGGCCTCGTGCAGCCCGTCGACGTTCTGGGTGATCAGCAGGTCGGGGTCGAGCCGGGCGAGCGCGCGGTGCCCGTCGTTCGGCTCGGCCCGCCGCATCCGACCGAACCCGAGGTGGCTGCGCGCCCAGTAGCGCTGCCGCGCGGCTCGGGTCCGCTCACGAACTCCTGGTAGGTCATCGGCTGCCGCGCCGGCGATCCGGGTCCGCGGTAGTCGGGGATCCCGGAGTCGGTGGAGAGCCCGGCGCCGGTGAGGACGACGAGTCGACTCGCCCAGGAGCACGTCCGGGACGACGATCTCGCGCGTCTCCGAGGGACAGTTCGGCGCTGCTCAACGCGAGGTCAGCTGGCGTAGCGAGCACGCGTGCGGGCCCGCGCCTTCTCGGCCTCGACCTCGCGGTTCTTCGGCGGGGCGGTGGTCACCAGGTCGTCGAGGAGGTGAGCCGTGATGTGCGCGATCTCGGCGACGGCACGGTCGAACGCCTCCTGGTTGGCGGCCGACGGCTTCGTCGTACCGCTGACCTTGCGCACGAACTGCAGGGCGGCGTCGTGGACCTCGCGCGAGGTAGCCGGCGGCTCGAAGTTGTTCAGTGGGCGGATGTTGCGGCACATGGCTGTCGAGCCTACGCCGGACGCCTGCCTGCCCACAGGCCCAGGAACCGCATCCTGGCCGGCGGGATCGTCGCGGAGACATGGTCATCTGACGACCGCCCTGGCCCGGGGCTTCCCACGGCTGCGACGATGGGCCGCATGACCGACGCGTCTGCCTCCGACCGAGAGCTCGACGTCGCGCTCTTCGGCGCCACCGGGTTCACCGGCCGCCTGACTGCCGAGTACCTCGCCCACCACGCGCCCGAGGGCCTCCGCTGGGGCCTGGCCGGGCGCAACGAGTCGAAGCTCGAGGCCGTGCGCGAGCACCTCACCACGATCGACCCGAGCCTCGACGAGCTCCCTCTGCTCCACGCCGACGTGACCGACGACGTCTCTCTCAAGGACGTCGCCCACCGCGCCCGCGTGGTGATCTCCACCGTCGGGCCCTACCTCAGCTACGGCGAGCCGCTCGTCGCGGCGTGCGCCGAGGCCGGCACCGACTACGTCGACCTGACCGGCGAGCCGGAGTTCGTCGACCGGATGTACGTCGCGCACCACGCCACCGCGGAGCACACCGGCGCGCGGCTGGTCCATGCCTGCGGCTTCGACTCGATCCCCCACGACCTCGGCGCCTACTTCGCCGTCCAGCAGCTGCCCGACGACGTGCCGATCACCCTCCGCGGCGTGGTGCGCACGCGCGGCACGTTCTCCGGCGGCACCTTCCACTCCGCGATCACCCAGATGTCGCGGGCCAAGCAGATGAAGCAGGCGTCCTCGGCCCGGCGCAAGGTCGAGGCTCGTCCCGAGGGACGCTCGTCGCGCGCCGTGACGGGGAAGCCCCACCGGGACGCCGTGCTGAGCCGCTGGCTCGTGCCGCTGCCGACGATCGACCCGATCGTGGTGGCCCGCAGCGGTGCCGCGCTGCCGTCGTACGGACCGGAGTTCCGCTACTCCCACTACGCCGGCACCAAGACGCTGCGGTACGCCGTCGGCGGCGCGGTCGGCGTCGGTGCCCTCGGTCTCGCGGCCCAGATCAAGCCGCTGCGTCGACTCCTTGCTCAAGCACATCAAGCAGGGCGACGGCCCCGACCCCGCGCGGCGCGCGAAGTCATGGTTCCGGGTGGACTTCGTCGGCGAGGGCGGCGGCCAGGCCGTGCGCGCGCGCGTCTCCGGCGGTGACCCCGGCTACGACGAGACGGCGAAGATGCTCGCGGAGTCGGCGCTCAGCCTCGCCTTCGACGACAACCCGCCGACCGCCGGCCAGGTCACCACCGCGCAGGCGATGGGCGACCACCTGATGGCGCGGCTCCAAGCCGCGGGGATCAAGTTCGAGGTCCTCTGAGCCGAGCTCAGGGGATCGTGACCGGCACCGTGATCCGGCCGATGGTCTCCATCGCACCGCCGCGGTAGACCACGGTGATCGGGTGCGTGCCTGCCCGCATCGGTGCGAGCAGTCGGCTGCCCCGCCCGTCGACAACCGGAACCGGCCGACCTGCGCGTCGTGCCAGCAGGACCCGGGCCGAGCCCACGGGCGCTGCGGCGAGGCCGGGGGAGACCACACGGAGTCGCAGGAAGACGCGACCGTTCCGGATCGAGGTGTGCACGTGGAGCACCGGCACGGTGAGGACCCGCGCGGTGCCCGCCGAGCGCCGAGTGGCCGACACCCAGTTCTGGGCGCGCATCGTGACCTGGACGTTGACGAAGTGGCCGACGTCGCCGCGCCGGAGCGCGTACGTCGCGGCGTGGGCGCCTGGGATCGGCTCGTGGCCGCGCATCCAGCGGTAGTGCGGCGTGGCCGAAGCGGGTGAGAACGTCGCGACGTGCGCCGTGAGCGTGCGGCCGAGCACGGCCTTGCCGGTGATGGTCGGCTTGGCCAGGTCGGCGACGCCGAGCAGCACCCGGTCGGTGTCCGTCGAGGTTGCGGACTCGGAGGTGTACCCGGCTGCGGAGGCGGTGACGACGACGTGGATCGGTTGTCCTGCCTCGTCCGCGGTCGGCTGGTAGGACGCGCTCGGTGGCGCCCTGGATCGGCGTCGCGCCGGCGTACCACTGGTAGGAGAGGGTGACTCCGTCGAGCGACCAGGAGCCGCTCGAGGCGTGGAGGGTGTGGCCGACCATCGGTCGTCCGGTGATCTCCGGAGCCTCCGTCGCGTGGAACACGCCGGGCAGCGTTGCGGCCGTCGCCTGGCTCGTGACGAGCGCCGTCAGATAGCCGGGGCGCGACGCCATGATCTCGACCGTCACCGGCTGGCCGAGGTCCTGTGGTCGCGGCGTGAACGACTTCGACGTCGCACCCGGCACCTCGGTGCCGCCGACGACCCACTGGTAGGCCACCGAGGCCTTGGGCGTCCACGCCCCCTTGTCGGCCGTCAGCGGGACGCCCACCTGCGCGGTGCCGACGACGCCCGGCTCACGGGTGTTGAGGAACGTGCCGGGTGCGACCGGGGGGTGTTCGCCGAGCTGGCGAGGGCGTCGGTGTAGCCGACCTGGGTGACCTTGACCTGGAGCGAGATCACCTTGCGCAGGTCGGCTGGGGTCACGTCGTACGTCGTCCCGGTCGCGCCGGCGATGGGGACGCCGTCCGCCAGCCACTGCAGATGGAGCTTGCCGGCCGGGGTCCAGGTGCCGGGGCTTCGCGGTGAGGACCTGGTCGACCTGCGCCGTGCCGGAGATCGTCGGCGCCTCGCTCGCCCGGAACTGCCCCGGCGCGACCTGGTCGGTGAACGTCGAGAACTTCGACTGGGTCTTGTAGCCGACGAGCGCCGAGGTCACCCTGACCCGGATCGGTTGGCCCAGCTCGGCGGCCGTCGGGGTGAACGTGGCGGTGGTCGCGTCGGCGATCAGCGTGCCGCCCGCGTACCAGTGGTAGGTGTAGGCACCGGCCGGTGACCAGGTGCCGTTGCTGGCGCTCAGCTGGACTCCGACCTGGGGGGTGCCCGAGATGACCGGGGCCGCGGTGGTGGTGAAGACGCCGTGAGCGACTGAGCCGGTGGGCGGGCTCGTCGCGGATCCCGTGTGCGAGCCGGACTTCGTCGCGATGACCTTGGCGCGCAGGCGCTGACCGAGCTGGGCCGCGGTCGGTCTGAACGACCTCGCGGTGGCCCCGGCGATCGGGTTCCCGTTGGCGAGCCACTGGTAGTGGAAGACGAGGTTGGTCGCGCTCCACTTGCCGTTGGTGGTGCGGACGCTCTGGCCGACCTGCGCGGTGCCCGTCACGACGGGTGACGCGGTGTTGCGCACGACGGTGTCCTTGATGTGGATGAAGCCGCTCGGCCACATCGAGCTGGACCGGGTGATCGTGCGCGTGTCGTACATGCCGGCGTGGAGGTAGTTGTACTCCTCGATCGTGATCGCGCCGTCGCTCACTGTCTGGACCCAGGCGACGTGGCCGCGGGACGAGCCGGCGGAGCCTGCCGACCACCACGCGACGGCGCCGCGGGTCGGGTTGTCGTCGACCGGGATGTTCAAGGACTGGGCGGCGTTCCTCCAGTTCGAGGCGTTGCCCCAGTGGACGCCCTGCCAGTAGTCGGTGAACGCGACCTGGTTCTCCGAGTTCAGGCGCCAGGCCACCCACGAGGTGCACTCGCGGTTGTAGAACTGCCAGGGGTCGACGAGCGCATCGAGGCCGGCGTTCTTGAGGCGGGCCGGGTAGTCGTTGACGCCGGACGCCGCGCTGACCGATTCCGGATGGAGCACCGGAGCCACCGCCGCCAGCAGGCCGAAGAGCAGCGCGATGCCGATCCGACGTGTCACGAGGACACGCCGGTCCGAGCGACGTCTGAGGCGCATGAGGCAGACGTTAACCGTGTGAAACGAGTTTGGTCAGGGGGTTCGGTGAACTACAAATATGTGATTCGCGGGGCCGTTGAGGGAGCGTTCCCGTCCGGTCCATGGTGCCCGAGCGGGCAGTCGTCCGTGGGCGATTCGAACGGTCCCGGGACGTCACCCCGCCATCCGGGGCGACTCCGCGGAGGACAGGAACCCTCTGGCGACCTGGGTGGCTCGGGCATGTGCGGCGCGACGTCCGGGCTCTGGGTCAGCGGTGGCCAGGTTGGGGCGGAACGCGATGCTGCGGATGTCGTCGACACCGGCCCAGCGCAGCCAGTCCTCGAAGTACGGCTGTTGGAAGTCGCTGCCGAATCCCGGGCCGCGGTCCGGGCCGTAGACCGCGCCGGTGTAGACGACGGCGACCTGCTTGTTCTGAAGGAGGCCGGTGTAGCCCGTGGCGGGGTCGAAGCTGAAGAGCATGCCGGGCTGGCTGATGACGTCGATGAGCTGCTTGAGGATGTAGGGCACCGATGCGTTCCACATCGGCACGGTGAAGAGGTAGTAGTCCGCGGAGTCGAAGCGCTCGAACGTCGCGCGCGCGGCGCGCCAAGCGGTGGCCTCGTCGCCCTCGGGTTGGGCGCCGCCGAAGATCGCCATCTTGGCTGCCGCGGCGGGCGGGCCGAACTCGGGCAGGGTGCCGTCCCAGAGGTCCCAGTGCTCGACCGCGACCTCGGGGTGGGTCCTGCTCAGCTCGTCGAGGAACGTCGCCGCGATGGCGAGGGACTCGGAGCGTTGGCCGCGGGGGGAGGCGGAGATGTGCAGCAGGGTGGTCATCGTGATCTCCTTCGCGAGAGGTTACGTGCGTACGCACATAGTTCTATCAAAGTGTGTGCGCACGCACAAGACCTGTTAGGATGTAGCCATGCCAACGGATCTCGCCGAGACGTGGGGAGCGCTGCTGAAGGTGCACGCGGCGCTGGTGCCGCGTCTCGACCGCGAGCTGCAGGAGGCTCATGGTCTGCCCTTGACGTGGTACGACGTGCTCCTCGAGCTCAACAGTGCGCCCGAACGACGGCTCACGATGGGCCAGCTCGGCTCGGTCGTCGCTGTGAGCCGCACGAGAGTCAGCCGGGTCGTCGATGAGCTGGTGCGGGCCGGCCTGGTGGCCCGGGAGCCCAACCCGGACGACGGTCGGTCAGCCTTCGCGGCCCTGACCTCCGCTGGTCGGACGGCGCTGCGCAAGGCGGCGCCGACCTACCTCGCCGCGGTGCAGCGTGAGTTCGCCGACCACCTCACCGGGCGCGAGGCCGAGGTCCTGGCGCGAGCTCTTCGCAAGGTGCTGGCCGCGAGCGCGCCCCGGCCGTGATCGAACACTCCCAGCAGCCATTCGGCTACCGATGGCCCGCATGCTGGGCGGTCGGTGCTGCGTCTTGGCGGAGCCCTGCGGTCGGTCCGGTCTCGAATTGATCACGGTTCGAACCGAGAGGGGGTCGATGTGAACGATCTGCAGCGGCGGAAGCGTAGTCACTCATGATGACCCACTCGGAAATGGGGAGACCATGAACAGAACACGCTTGCTACAGACCTCGGCGCTCGGCGCCGCACTTCTCGCGATGGCTGCCTGCGGTGGCAACTCCAGCTCGTCGTCCGCCTCCGCGGGCTCCACGTCGCCTTCCGCTTCCCCCTCCGCGGGACCGGCGCAGATCAGTGTCACGTCCACGAGCAAGGGGTCGGTGCTGACAGACGACAAGGGCCGCGTGCTGTACATGTTCAACCCGGACAACCGGGGCGCCAGTGTCTGCTACGACCAGTGCGCGGCCGTCTGGCCTCCCACCCTGACCACGGGGGCGCCCACGGCCGGGAGCGGTGCGGACGCTTCGCTGCTGGGTACCACCAAGCGCACGGACGGGACCACCCAGGTCACCTACAACAAGTACCCGCTCTACACCTTCAGCTTCGATTCGAAGCCCGGGGACGCCAACGGCCAAGCCGTCAAGAGCATCTGGTGGGTCCTCAACGCAGCCGGTGCGCCCCAGCAGGACCCGGCCCAGGTCGCCGTGGCCTCGACGTCCCTCGGCAAGGTCCTGACCGACGTGAAGGGCGAGACGCTCTACATGTACGCCAAGGACAAGAACGGCAAGAGCTCGTGCGACGCTGCATGCCTGAAGCTATGGGTCCCCATGCACACATTCGGAGCCCCCACCGCGGGGACCGGCGCGCAGCCAAGCCTGCTCGGCACCTCGAACTTCGGCCCAGGCGTCACTCAGGTCACCTACAAGAAGCACCCGCTCTACTTCTTCCAGGGAGACCAGGTGCCGGGTGACGCGAAGGGTCAAGGCTTCGAGAACTTGTGGTACGCCGTCGATGGCGCCGGCGCGCCGGTCAAGAAGGCGCAGTAGCAGCCCTGAGGGCAGTCGGCAGTTCCGGCTCATCCCGGACGACGCACGACTCGCTCTGCGCGGTGCGGCAGCCAGGACCGTGGGAAGCACCTGCCGCTCAGACTCTGGTCTGGCCCACGCGGCCAGGGCCCGCTCGTGGGTGCCCCAGGCCAGAGTCGAACTGGCGACCTTTCGCTTAGGAGGCGGCTGCTCTATCCACTGAGCTACTGGGGCGGTGGTTCAGAATGTTAGTTGGGAGGACCCTGGGGACTCACTCGGGTCGCCCCAATGCGTCCAACTCGTCTCCCTGATTCAGAGCTGCAATCTCGAGCCCCCAGGTACGGCTCACGGCTGCTTGAGAGGATCAAACGTGCCGGTGTCTGGAGCGGATGCAAGTCAAGTCAAGCTCCAGGTCTCTGGGGCGGCCGCAGCGCATCCTGTTCATAGAAGTCAACCGAACCGGGGAGCGAGACATGGCAGGGATGGCCCAACCCGAAGATGCGGCCGTGCGCGAACGCAGCCAGGAAGCTCGTCGCTCACGCCAGGTGTGGGCCCAGGACGTCATGGTGCGCGCGAGCCTGCTCCACGCGAAGCTGGACGCCATCAAGGCCGACGATGACGGCCACAACGCGCTGACGAAGGGCGGCCTGGTCCTGGCTGCGGAGGCCGCTGAGTGTCTGGCCGCAGCGAAGGCTTCGGCCAGACGGAGACGGTTGGGTCCAGGTGCCCTCACCAACTGGTGGCGCGGGACCCTCATCGAAGGGGCGTACCAGAACCTTCACGCCGCAGAGGCCATGATGGCGCACCTGTACACCGAGGCCCAGCTCGCGGCGGAACTCCCGGAGGCGATAGCTCGCGTCGAGGCGATGCTCGGACGTGACGACCCGCGCCGTGAGGCGGCCCTCAAACTCGACAAGGCTGACCCCTCGAAGCCCGAAACCAGAGAAGCGTTCGCGAAGGCGGTCCAGGTCGGCTTCGAAGCAGCAGACGTCGAACATGCGCGGCTGCGGAGCTTCCGGAACGCGATCATCGGCAGCGCGGGCCTGCTCACCGTCATCCTCGTCGTCTTCGTCATCTACGTGGCACACCACCCGGGATACATGCCGGTGTGCTTCACCCAGCCAGACGGCAAGACGCAGGTGTGCGCCACAGGCGGCACCAAGCCTCAGGCCCACGACCTGATCGTCGTCGCCTGCCTGGGCGTCCTCGGTGGCCTGCTGACCGCGATCGCGTCCATCCGCAACATGCGGGGCACCTCACTGCCATACGACGTGCCGACCTCCTTGGCCGTCCTCAGACTGCCCGTCGGTGCGCTGGCCGCAATGGGCGGGCTGCTGCTGATCAAGGCGAAGTTCATCCCAGGGCTGTCCAACCTCGACACCCAGGAACAGATCCTCGCCTACGCGTTCATCTTCGGTGCCGCCCAGCAACTCCTGGTGGGGCAGATCGACAGACAAGCCAAGGACTTGATGGCGACAGTTCCCAGCAAGGCGGCAGCGGTGACACGGGCCGAGCGCACGTAGACCCGAGCCCTGCTGGTCGACATCGCACGAAGCTCTACACTCCCGGCCATGCCAGACGTCAGAGTGCAGTTGCAGGTCCCGTCTGGGTATGCCGGGTTCGCGCTGCGCAGCGAGGAGGACGTCGAGCCACTCACTGGCGAGCTGGTCGACTCCAGCCTGGTGCACGTCGTTGAGGTCAACGGCGACTACGAGGTGTGGGTGAAGGCCGGGTCGCAGTGGGGCCCCTATGACGTGGTCCTCGAGCAGCTCTCGTCCCCGCCACCTCCTGCGGGTGAGGAGTGGGAGGACGTGGTCGAGCTGAGTCTGCGCGCCGGCGCGGAACTGGCGGTGATGGACATCGAGGACACCGACCCGCTGGCCTGGGTCACCGGCGGCGCTGGTGAGTTCCGGCTCCGGGTCTGCGCCTGTGGCCGTGCCGAGGGCCAGCTCCGCGACCGTTCCTCCGCTCAGGACGACGACCTCCCGCCGGTCGAGCACTTCCTCCTGCAGTCCTGGCCGGCGCCGATGGCCGAGCATGCCGTGGTCCGGTTGACCGCCCCGCTCCTGACCAAGGACGAGCTCAACCCGCCGCTACCGGAGGCGGAGGCAGGTCTGGCGGCCACGCGCGCTATCGGACGCGATCTCGATCGGGTCCCGGGGTGCCGCGTGCTGTCGGGTCGGACCGGAAGCGTCACCGTCACCGGCACTGTCACCGGGACCCGCCGCCGCGTGTTCCGGGCGTGCGACGGCGTGTGCGGCTGGGCCGGCGGGTACATGGGGTGGGGCGATTCCGAGCTCGCGGTGGGAGCGGTCCACTCGTCGAAGAGCTTCACGTCCCTCGGGGACGGGGGCGACGGGTTCACCGGCGAGGGGTATCTGGACGTGACTTGGCTGGAGTTCCGCTCCCCTGCCTACGTGGTCAGTTCTTGGGTGTGGATGCAGAACGGCCCCGACCCAGATGCATACCTCGAAGGCGCCACCCCTTTTCTGGCCGACCCCACGATCGTGCGACTCGACTTCACCGAGCACCCCACCCCGGACGGCGGCAAGCAGACCACCGTGGACATCCGGCACGACGGCCTGCCCGAAGAGTGGCTCGACGACATGACCGCCTACTGGCACTGGATGCTCGCAGTCGCCGAAGCGCGAGGCTTCGGCGTGCGCTGACCCGGAGCTCGGAAGTACATCAGGGTGCGCCTGGTCAGGCCTTCCGACGTTCGCCCGAGGGTGCCCTCGCGATCACTCAGATCGCCCCGGAACGTCTAACTCGTTTCCCATTTCAGAGTTTGCAATTCCAACCCCTGACACATCTAGCCACTCCAGTGCGCCGCCTGCGCCTGGTCACGCCGGCGGGTCAGGCGGGTGGGAGGGCGATGAGCGGCCAGTCGGCCCCGACGAAGCAGAGCACACCGTGGATGGGAATGGTGTCGTCGAGGTGTTCGCGGATGACTGCGACCTGCTTGATCACTCCGTCCACGACGCTGGTGCAGTTGCGGGTCCCGACGAGGAGCTTCTCTACCCGAGGGCGTAGAAGGGCGCCCTCTACCTTGAGTTGCGGACGGTTCCTGTACTTCTTCGCGTCCACCCATCTCGTTCAACCCAGTGTCCGCCGACCCAGTGGGTGTCCCCGGACTGGCTGGTGCGCGAGTGCCCTTCTCTCCAGAACGTCGTCATGCGACTCGCCCTGAAGTGACATAAGGGGGGCGCTGAAGTGAGGCCAGCGCGGACGCAAGCGGCACGCCTCGATTGCCTGGGCGCAGCTCCGGGGTCATGAAATCTGACGGTCTGGCGCCCGGCCATACACCGGGCGCCCACAGTTCCCGGGCCGAGATGTCGGACCAAGCTGTGGGTCCGGCGCCGTTCGTCCACTCGGAGGGCCGGATCGGTTCCGTTCTCCCGTCGGTGCGGCTCGCCCGACAGTCCTCGCGAGGAGTCAGCGGGTCGGCCCAGCTCGTGAGGTGCCACGCGTTGCACTCGTCGCACGCGTAGCACCTGCGCTCGTAGCGATGGCACGGGACGCCGTCTTCTGCGGCCTTCTGCCGACCGTAGGAGGCGTTGTGAATCGCGCTCTTGGCTTCGCGTGCGTCGCGGAAGCGACGCTTGCCCGACACCGGGCACTTGGTTCTTCGGCTGCTGCTCATCTCATCTTCCCCGTGTTGGTCGTTCGTTGGTGATCGCAACTGTCGCATGTCTATTAGGTGTTGTCAACCATTAATAGAGATGATTAGCAGGCGAAGGGCCAGTGAAGGTGAGGAAAGATGGCTCATGGTATGCTTTTTGGCATGCGGGTTGAGGTCGTTCTGGTTCCGGTGTCGGTCCAGATGGGGTCTTCCACGTCGGGTCTGCGGGTGGTCGGCTTCCGATCAGGCGACGCGTGGGCTCGTCGGGTGGTGAAGGGCAGCGCGAACCAGACTGCCCGCGCCATGCTCGACGAGCTCCCGGCCGAGTACCGACACGTCGTGGCCAAACTTGGGCTCGAGCCTTCCGGTGTCGGGTTCAAGGAAGAGGAGGCCAACGGAGTTGCTCTGATGCTGATCTACTCGATCGCCCTGCCCGTCCCGCTGGCCGACCCTGATGTGCCGGGTGCGGAACGGTGGATCCCGCTGCTCGAGGCAGGGGGATCCCAAGCCCAGGCCAGGCGGCGGGGGAGCGACCTTCTGCGCAAGCATGAGCCGTACGCGGAACGCCTCGTCGACTACTGGCGAGAGGAGCTGGAGGAGGAGACGCGGCTGTTCGCGTTCTTGCCGCGCTACTTCACCGCCAGGCAGGCCCGCGACATCTACACCGCGTTCTGGGGCTACGACCAGGATCCAGACGGGTTCGCGACGTGGTCGGGCATCGGGCAGAACAAGAAGGGCGTCTACTCCGAGCACATCGCGTCCTGCGACCTGGAGGCAGGGGACCTGCTCTCGCCGCAGGTGGACGCCGTCTTGGAGGCCGACTCGACCAATGTGCTGGGTGGCAGGTTCGGGGCCACCTTGCTGTGTGAGAGCGCCAGCGACGCGGCAGTCGGGCTGTGGCCGCGGCCCAGCGCTGTGGGGTCCGCCCCGATTGAGGCCCTGGCGCCCCTCCAGGCGGCGGCATCGCTGGTCGCCTACCAACGCACCAGCCGCGGACCGAAACCGAGCTGGTACATGCGGGAGGCCGAGACGCCGACCGAGGACCGTCTCGAGCAGCTGTACGCGCCGAGAGCCGTGTGGGTGTTCCCGCCCCGAGAATCTGGGGTGCCGTCGTGAACGTGTGGCAGCTGCTGATCAGCGTCGCGGGCGGGCTCGTCCTGGTGTGGATAGTCATGGTGATCGCCCTGTACGCCATCGCACGCGGGGAAGAGGACCCCGCCCGCCTGCGCGATGTGCTGCGACTGGTGCCCGACGTGTTGAGACTGCTGCGTCGACTGGCCGCGGACCCAGACCTTCCTCGAGGAGTGCGGTGGCGTCTCAGTGCCGTGGTGATCTACCTCCTCCTGCCTATCGACCTCGTACCCGACTTCATCCCGATCGTTGGCTACGCCGACGACGCCGTGGTCGTCGCCATCGGTCTCCGATGGGTCGTCAGAGCAGCCGGCGCCGAATCCCTCGACCGGCACTGGACCGGAACCCCACAGGGCCTCGCCGTCGTCAAGCGCCTTGCCGGGGTCACGGTCGAGGCATAGGCGCAGGCTTCGGCTCAGGAAAATGCGCCAGGCTGCCGACAAGAGACTTTGGGCATCACTGCTCACGTCCGGCCACCGCTGAGCTGGTGCGAAGGCGGGACACAGAGCGTGATGGGGTCCGGGCCGCCGGGCCAGTCAGGCGACAGCCTCAGGAGGCGAGACCGCTATTGAGCTGCCTCGCCCTCGATGGTCGAGGTTGCCATGTGAGCGGAGGACAGCTTTGATCTGCTCGGCGCCGACCTGCTCGCCGACCAGCGGCTCGAGGTCGCTCTGCTTGGCGGCCTCGACCGCCGCGAGCTTCTTCTCCAGCTCAGGGATCGACTCGTAGCGGATGACGGAGGCGGCCTGTGCGCGATTGGTCTCGGCGAGCCGGACAACTCAGTCCACCGACCGAAGACGTCGGCGCTAGTTCGGGTGACCTGAGGTACGCATTTCTTGATAAAGTCAGTTGACTTAGTGTAAAAAGGGTCTGTCGGGTCACCGCAGCACCCGCACACGGATCCGTGGAGATCATCATGGCCACCACTCAGTTCGCACTATCGACTCTGATCATCCTGGTCGCCCTTGCGATCTTGATCCCGAGCGTGATCAGTGACCACATCCGCAGGGGACCCATCAAGTACTGGCTGGACGGCCAGCCCGTGAAGTGCGCCTGCATCGCCCACCAGGTGCGGGAACGCCACACACCCTCGGCACATCCCTGAGAGACCATCAACGGTCAGCACGGCTCCTTCGGCGACCAGCTTCCCCCGGCGTGACACAGCGGCGTGCAGCACGCAGACAGATGAGGACCGCGACGCCATCGGTGGCTTGAGGGGATGCCCTGCAGCGCGCGCGTCCGCGTGGCGGCGGCGAGGACATCGGTGAAGGCTTGGGCGGGCCACGTCGGACCCTCGGCTCATCGATGAGCCTTATGTAACGTTGCGGGTACGTACCCCATCCGTTACATTGGGGGCCATGGATGCGGTGCTGCACGCGTTGGCGGACGAGAGCCGGCGAACGGTTCTGGAGATCCTGCGCGCCCATCCGGCGAGCGCGGGAGAGCTGGCCGAGGCGATCCCGATCGCTCGTCCGGGCGTGTCCCGGCATCTGCGGGTGCTGCGGGAGGCGGGACTGATCGAGGTACGCCGGGAGGCGCAGCGTCGGATCTACAGCCTCCGTCCGGAGGCGCTCATCGCGGTGGACGAGTGGCTCGCGGAGTACCGCGTGCTCTGGCAGAGCCGGCTCGACGCCCTTCACACAGAGATCGCTCGAGGGAAGAAGGCGCGAACGTGAACATCATCGGGACGATGCGGGCGCTTGACGAGACCCGCGGCGCGGTGCGTGTCGAGGACGTCTATGACACGGACATCGACGACCTGTGGGAGGCATGCACGACACCGGAGCGGCTCGCGCGCTGGATCGCGCACGTGTCCGGCGACCTCCGGGTGGGCGGCACGATCCATGCTGTCTTCACCAGCACCTGGACCGGTCCGGGGCGGGTCGAGGTGTGCGACGCACCGCATCATCTGCTCCTCACGATGGAACCGGGCACAGACGATGAGTCACAGATGGAGGCCTGGCTGACCGAGGAGGGATCGCAGACCAGGCTGGTGGTCGAGGAGCGTGGACTGCCGATGGACAAGTTGTACTTGCACGGGGCCGGGTGGCAGGCGCATCTGGAGGATCTGGGACGGTCGCTGGCAGACGCGACCGGCGCCCACCGCGAGGGCTGGACGGAGCAGACTCCGGCACCGGCCTGGCGCCGGCGCTGGGACGAGCTGTCCCCTGCTTACGACGCGATGGAGATCGAGTGATGTCCGACGAGATCAGACTCAGTGCGACCACGGTGAACGCGCCCGACGCGCTCGCCCTTGCGATCTTCTACGCCGAGCTCACCGGCGGCGACACGTTGGGGAGCGAGCACTGGGCGACGGTCTCCGGGCCGAACGGCTTCATCGCATTCCAGCAGGTCGACGATTTCCGCCCACCGGTGTGGCCCGGTGCCGACGTACCCATGCAGATGCACCTCGACTTCTTCGTCGACGACCTCGGGGCAGCTGGAGCCCGCGCAGTCGCTGCTGGTGCCACCCGGCTCGACTTCCAGCCGAACTCCGACCACTGCCTGGTGTACGCCGACCCGGCCGGCCATCCGTTCTGCCTGTCCACCTGGGACGGGCCGCACTTGGACGACGAGCCCGACGTCTAGGCGGAGACAGCACAAGTCTCGCCAGACGGTGATCGGCCCGAGCGCGCTGGACGGCGACAGGGGCGTGCGTTCCGAAGTGCGTCGATGATGGCTAGCGCACCCGTTACGTGCTCGTTGGCTGGCTCGTTGTTGCGGGGATGCCCGAAGGCGAAGCAGCACGCCTCCATATCAGGACGAACAGGACAACTATCACGATCCCGACGCTGTTGAGGATCGTGATCGACACCGTGACCAGCGGGTCGGATCTGAACGGAAAGATCATCATCAACAGCATCGGAGCGATGTTGCGCACCGCCGTGGTCACCTCGGTCGCATGCCGGATGCCCACGTCTTTGACTCGAAGACTGGAAACGAGAAGGTAGCCACACCCGAGGCCGATGAAGGGTCCGGCCAGGGCCGCGAGGTAGCTCTCGGTGCCCCAGATGGTCACGAAACCACTCCAGTACGCAACCAGCGTGAAGTTGAGATTGAACAGCAGACACAGGATCGCGACTCGGACAACCCACCGTGCCAGTTCCGGCGTCAGGTCGGGCCACCAGACCCGGAAGCCGCAACCGAGTACCACCGGCAAGAGCAAGAAGAGCAGCAGCGGCCAAGCGATATCCCAGACCGAGGCGGTGAGGTTCGCGTCAACCGCATCGATGGCGAGGGGCAACCCCAGTGGCATGGCGATGATCGTCGCGGCGGTCAAGACCACCAACAACGTGGTCGCGATGCTGGCATCCGCCCTGGCCAACCGAGCCAGGAGAGGAGCGAACGGCATCCCCGCGCTCAGGGCTGCGACACAGAACCCGACCTTGATCTCGCCAGGGATGGACGAGGCGACCGTCACCAGATAGCCGACGAACAGCAGCGGGATGATGACGAAGTTGATCACCAACGCCCATACGGCGATCTTCCAATGGGTCACGACCTGTGCCAGCAGTCTGCCGACCGGAAGCCTGAGACCCAACCCGAACGAGTTCAAGATCACGAAGAGCACCCCGAACCCGTTGATCAGGACGCTCTGACTGGTCATCGCGTTCCCTTCTCACGGGCGACCACCCTCACCAAACACCCGTCCACGACCACCTGTAATCACCCCAGGAGGGCGATCCTGACGACCTCTCCGGCGACCGCACATCGGCATGTCAGTGACCCGGACGATCTCGCCATCACTGCGATCTGCTTGCAATCCAGCCAGTGGGTCGACGGACTACCAGAGGAGCGGCCCGGGAATTTCGGCACTACCACGCCGAGGAGCGGCATCAGCCGCCGATCTGTCGGTTCAACCTTCCAGGTCGACGTTCCCCAGCTCCCCGCGATCCAGGATCCGCGCGAGCTCGCGCGCGAGCACCAGCTCCACGCCCCCGGTGACGGGAGGCACAGAACGTCCGCCGGCGCCCTCCTCGGCAATGGACACGACGCGGTCGCCGGGGGAGGGAACCGTCTCCAACAACATCCCGCCCTCCTCGAGCTGCACGGCCAGCGACCAGGGATGCTCTCCGTCGTAGCCGTCCAGGAGCGTCTGCCGGCACTCCTGGTTCAGCGAGTTCCAGAAGGCGGCGGCCTCGGCGTGGGTCGGCTGGACGTCATCCATGCATGCATCGTGGCACGGGCCCACCGGACGTCAGCACCAGTGTGGCGGGGTTGCCCCTGTCAGCCGTGGAAGGCGGTGATGCCGGCCAACGTGGGCACGAACACGAAGCCGCCGTCGACGACCTCGGACGGGAAGTGGGTGAAGGTGCCGGCATGGATTCGCTGGACCACGCTGCCGTTGTCGAGCCGCAGTACGAAAAGGTCGCCGGAGTTCCGGTCGGCGACGTACACACGGTTCCCGGCGATGACCGGGGAGCCGTAGACGCCCGCCGACCAGGTCCAGTGCAGCTGGTGCGGTCCGACGCGCAATGCGCGCACCTGGTTCTCGCCGAGGCACGGCATCAGCACAGTTCGGCCGGTGACCGCCGCTCCCGCGAACGCATGGCAACCGGACAGGCTGCGGATCGCCGAGCCGACCCCGCCGAAGTGCTCGTGCAGGAGGTAGACGACGCCGCGCTTCCCGGCGATGACCATGCGGTGAATGCTGCGCACGGAAGCCGGGGACGACGACCCGAGGTCGAGGTCACGCCGGTTGTCATCGCGCCAGGTGCTCGGGGCGAACAGCGAGAGGCGCTTCAGCGTCCTCGCACTGAGCTCGGTCACGGAGTCGGACTTGTCGAACCTGCCGTTCAGCTCCGCACCGTTGCCGCTGGCGACGTACACGTGACCGTTGCGTCCGAGCACCGGGCCGGGTGGCGCCCACATCCCGGCCTCACGAGCGGTCGGGACCGCGTAGTGGAAGGTGCGGCCCTGGCCGGTGACGGAGGTGGAGGTCACGTAGCCGACGTAGTTGTCGCAGTCGCCGGCCAGGCCGCCGAAAGAGACGATGACGCGGCCGTGCTCGACGAGCACAGCGGAGCGCTCCTGCTCGGCCTTGCGGTTGCGAGTGGGGAGCACGTCCAGCGACACGTGCCAGCGCTTCTTGCCGGTGGCAGCGGCGAGAGCCCAGAGCGTGTGGTGCCCGCCGCGCGTCTCGGCGACGACGAAGACCGAGCCGGTCCTCGGGTCGTACGCCGGCGTGCCGGTGATGCCCAGCGGGTCGATGTTGCCGCACGGCAGCCCGCTCAGGGGCTGGGGCAGGCCGAGACTCTGCTTCCACCTGACCGCCCCGGTGCGGGCGTTGAGCCCGAAGACCCGGTCGCCCTCGGTCGCTGCGATCAGGGTGCTGCCGACGACGAGCGGCTCGCCGTACACGGCGTTCCCGAGGTTCCTCGACCACGCGCCCTTCAGCGGGCTGCCCGCGGGATGGGCGACGCGGCCGGCACGGTCGCTGCTGTGGTGGTAGGTCCACCACGGGGTGAACGAGGTGGCTGCGACTCCTGAGGCTCCCACGACGGGAACCGACTTCGGGGGGGTCGACGACGCCGATGAGCACGCCGCCACGATCACGAAGGACAGGGGCAGGAGCACCGAGACGAGTCGTCGCATCCACTCAGTGTGGCCCGGTGCGGCGTCGGCGTCACCCGGCGGACCGGCGCCAGCCGTCGGGCGAGGAATTGTGTCTCGGCCATCTGCCGGTCACAATTTGGTCACGCCCCGTATGTTCGGGGGAGCCCCGGCCGCGCCCTGGCCGGCTTGATTCGAACTCTGAGGTCTGATCGATGTCTGCTGTGCCGCCCGACGCCGGGCCGACCGGCGACGTCGCGGCCGGAGGTAAGCGCAAGGGCAAGGTCAAGGTCCACCACACCGTGGGCAAGGTCGTGGCCGCGACGATGGTCGTGATCGCGCTGGTGACCGGGCTGAGCGTGGTGTTCCTCTATCGGCACTACAACTCCAACCTCAACGTCCTCGACGTCAGCAACGCGATCAAGAACCGGCCGACGCACAAGGTGCCGACCGGCCCGTCGGGCCCGATCAACATCCTGGTGATGGGGTCTGACAACCGCGATGCGCCGGGCGACCACATCGACAACCTGACCGGCATCGGCAAGCGCTCCGACACCACGATCCTGCTCCACCTCTCGGCCGACCGGCAGCACGCGTACGGCGTGAGCATCCCGCGCGACTCCGTCGTCAACCGCGCTGCCTGCTATGACAACGCCGGCAAGGAGATCTCCGCGCCGACGACAGGTGCGATGTGGAACGACGCGTTCAACATCGGCGGTCCTGCCTGCACCATCGAGCAGTTCGAGCAGCTCACCCACGTGCCCGTCGACCACTTCATCGTGGTCGACTTCGCCGGCTTCAAGTCGATGGTCGACGCCATCGGAGGGGTCGACGTCTGCCTGCCGCACGCGGTGAACGACAACATCGGCCACATCACCCTGCCCGCCGGCACCCACAAGTTCACCGGGACCCAGGCCCTCAACTACGTCCGCGAACGCCATGACCTCGGCAACGGCTCGGACATCGGCCGGATGAAGCGGCAGCAGGCGTTCATCGCCTCCATGGCGCACGCTGCTGTCAGCGCGAACACCCTGGCGAACCCGATCCACCTGACCAAGTTCCTCGACGCGGCGACGAAGTCGCTCACCGTCGACCCCGGGCTCAAGAGCCTCGCCAAGCTGGTCGGCCTGGCCTACCAGTTCCGCCACATCGGTCTCGGCAAGGTGCAGTTCGTGACCACGCCCTGGGAGGTCGACCCCAACGATCCCAACCGCGTGGTGTGGACGCCCACGGCGAACCTGCTGTGGAAGGACATCATCAACGACAAGGTCCTGCCCAAGTCACTGCTCAGCGGGTCGATCAATGCCCACCACATCCCCGGCGTGACCCACAACAAGTCCGGGAACAGGCCGAACAACAGCGCGGCCGAGCAGCAAGCGGCGCAGGAGAACCTGGCCAACGGCCTCTGCGCCTGATGACCGAGCACCCTTCCCGCGACGAGGGCCCGGCCCAGCCGGGCTCCGGCGCCCAGGACTCTGAAGAGCTCGACTGGCAGCGCCGTCGCCGGCTGGCCGCGGTCTTCGGTGACGTGCTTCCGGACACGACCTCGGACGAGCGCGAACCCGAGACCACGGCGGAGGCGTCGGGCGAGGACGCCGGCGACCGCTGGCTGCGCGCGCAGGTGCCGCCGCACCACGGTTGACGCGACGGCCCGGCCGGTGGCCCGTGCCGCGCGACCGAGCCGTCAGGCGATGGGTGGCGTGACCGTCGCGTGAGCGCCGCCGCCGTTCTGCTGGATGAGCAGGTCGCGGATCTCCTGAAGCAGCTGGACGTCCTCCGGCGTGCCCGGCTCGGGGCTGGGGAAGTAGCGCTCCTTGGCCTGCGTGTAGGGCACCACGATCACGTAGTAGACGACCGCTGCGGTGATCAGGAACGAGATCACGGCCGTGATCCATACGCCGATGAGCAGCCCGCCCGGTCGGTAGGAGCTGAAGTCGGGATGGCCACCGGCCTTGCCGATGATTCCCATCAGCAGGTCGACGGTGGCCTTGACCACGGATGCGAACGCCAACGCCATGATCAGGGCGACGGCCAGCTCGACGAGATTGCCGCGGAGGATGAAGTTCTTGAACCCGGACATGGACGCTCTCCTCGGTGGCCGACCCGGAGACGGCCGTGGGCGGGGCGGGACGGCGCCACGCTAGCCGGAAATGACGACGCTGAGGAGGTCGGTCGCAGCGGCCCCCGCGATCCGGCCGACGTCCCCCGGAAGGGTCCCGATCACGACGAGCCGCCCGGGCAGTGAAGCCGACGCGGGGTCGGCGGAGCCGGCGTCCGATCGCGGCAGGGCCAGCACCGGCACGTCGACCGCGACGTACGACGCCGTACCCCGGCGCGGATCGGCGGCGACCAGGCTCACCCGGTCTCCGACCCGCAGCAGGGCAACCGAGTCGGCGTCGGCGACGCGAACGGGGAGCGCGACCCGACCTGGGTAGCCCGAGACGAGCGAGGGGGCGACGAGCCGGACGTCGGTCACCGGCTCCCCGGCTCGGACAGGGGCCGCGAGGGTACGGCCGAGCACGTCGTCGGGCGACCCCGGCGGCGCGAGCTCGGCCGGGAAACGCCGCGTCACCAGGTCGCCGTGGCTCAGGACAGTGCCGGAGACGAGGTCGTGTGCGGCCACTCGGACCGGGACGGTCGGGGCCGGAGCAGGGCGTGCGGCCTGAAGACCGGCGAGCACCGCGACCCCTGCGCAACCCGCGGCCAGCGGGCGTCGGCGGGCCAGCACCGCCCGGCGTACGGCCCGACGGACGCGCTCACGGCGCCCGATCGGGAACGCGGGCGCCTCGGAGGACGAGGACATCCCCCGACCGTAGGCGCGCTCGGCGAGGGTCCGCCGGGCCTCTCCACAGGGTCAGCTCGCGGAGGACGACCCAGCCGCGGTGGATGACCTCGTCGACGACGACGAGTCGGACGAGGAGCTCGAGCCGGAAGAGGAGCTCGAGCCGGAGGAATCCGACGAGCTCGACGAGCTCGACGAGCCCGACGAGGAGTCGGCGGACCCGGCGGCGGAGCCGGAGGCCGATTCCGACGAGGCACCGTTCGTGGAGGAGGAGCTCTTCGAGCGGCTGTCGTTGCGGTAGAAGCCCGAGCCCTTGAACACCACGCCGACGGCGTTGAACACCTTGCGCAGGCGCCCGCCGCAGACGGGGCAGACACTGAGGGCGTCGTCGGTGAAGGCCTGGAACTCCTCGAACGCGTGGTCGCACTCGGTGCAGCGGTACTGGTAGGTGGGCAAGGCGGTGTGTCCTCGGGTCGTGCTGGTGGTGGGCCGGCTGGCACTCGCCGCCGGCGACTGCCAATGGTACGGCACAATGCCAGGCGATGAGCCTCAGTACGACCGGACCGGCCGCCGACCCGCACCGACCTCCCGACACGACCACCGACGACGCGTCCGACGACGACGGATGGCTCGACACCTTCCGGTCGCTGCCCAAGCCGCTGCGCGTCACGACGTACGCCTGCGTGGTGCTCGTGCTGGTCCTCGTCGCGGCATTCGCGGCCGGCGTGGCCCTCGTCCGCCGGCCCTTCCCGCAGGTGGACGGCACCATCGACCTGCCCGGGCTGTCCGCGCCCGTCAAAGTGGTTCGCGACGGGCACGGCATCCCGCAGCTGTACGGCGACAACCTCGACGACCTCATGCAGGCGCAGGGGTACGTCGCGGCGCAGGACCGCTTCTTCGAGATGGACGTACGCCGCCACATCACCTCGGGCCGGCTCAGCGAGATGTTCGGCAGCACCACCCTGGAGACCGACGAGTACGTGCGCACCCTGGGCTGGCGGCGTACCGCCGCGCGGGCGATCCCGCGGCTGCAGCCGCGGACCCGCGAGGCGCTGCAGGCCTATGCCGACGGTGTGAACGCCTACGTCAACAGCCACTCGCTGAGCCACATGTCGCTGGAGTACACGCTCCTCGAAGCAGGTGGGCTCGACTACCACCCCGAACCCTGGACGCCGGTCGACTCGCTGAGCTGGCTCGAGGCGATGGCGTGGGACCTCCGCGGCAACATGGACGACGAGATCGACCGGGTGCTCGACCTCCGGGGTCACACGCGCGCGCAGGTGGACCAGCTCTACCCGGGCTACGACTACCGGCTGCACCCGCCGATCGTCGACCAGGGCGCGGTCGTCCGCGGGACCTTCCAGCAGGCCGCGACCGGGCTCGAGACGCGCAGCCGCGCGCGACCGTCGTACGACGTGGGGGAGCGCGCCGCCCTGCGCCGGCTGGGTCGCGGGCTCGCGCACATCCCGCAGCTGATGGGCCGCGGCAGCGGCATCGGCAGCAACAGCTGGGTCGTCGACGGCGCCCACACGACCACGGGCGAGCCACTGCTGGCCAACGACCCGCACCTCGGCGTCAGCATCCCCGGCATCTGGATGCAGATCGGCCTGCACTGCAAGGTGGTCGGGGCGCGCTGCCCGCTGGACGTCTCGGGCTTCACCTTCTCCGGAGTGCCCGGTGTGGTGCTCGGTCACAACGCCCACATCGCGTGGGGCTTCACCAACCTGGACCCCGACGTGTCCGACCTGTTCCTCGAGCGGGTCCGCGGCCACGAGTGGTTGCACGGCGGCCGTTGGCTGCCGCTGCGCGAACGTCGCGAGACGTTCCACGTCGAGGGCCAGCCAGACGTGACGATCACGGTGCGCTCCACGGCGCACGGTCCGATCCTCTCCGACGTCTCGTCCGACCTGCGTGACGTCGGCGCGCAGGCGCCGCCCGCCGGTGGCCCGTTCGGCGTGTCTCTCGCCTGGACGGGCGACCAACCGTCCCGCACCGCGGACGCGATCCTCGACCTCGACACCGCCCGGGACTGGACCGGCTTCCGCCGCGCGGCCTCGCGGTTCGCCGTACCGGCGCAGAACCTCGTGTACGCCGACCGCGCCGGCCACATCGGCTACCAGGCGCCGGGCCGGATCCCGATCCGCCGTCCCGGCAACGACGGGCAGTGGCCCTCGGCCGGCTGGCGGCCGGCGGACGACTGGACCGGACGCTACGTTCCGTTCCGGGCGCTGCCCAGTGTGCTCGACCCCTCGGACGGTTTCGTGGTCACGGCCAACCAGGCCGTGACCGGGCGGGGCTACCCCTACTACCTGACCCGTGACTGGGACCAGGGCTACCGATCCACCCGGATCCGCGAGCTCCTGATGGCGCGGCTGCGCGAGGGTGCGAAGGTCTCGGTCGCGGACATGACAGGGGCTCAGCTCGACACCCGCAACCCGATGGCGCCGGTTCTGGTGCCCTACCTACGCGACGCCAACCTGCCGCGTGGTTACTACTCCGCCGGACAGAGGCTGCTGCGGTCGTGGGACTTCCAGCAGCCTGCCGACAGTGCGGCTGCGGCGTACTACAACGTGGTCTGGAGCGACCTGCTCGCGGCGACCTTCCACGACGAGCTGCCCCAGGACCAGTGGCCCGACGGCGGCGACCGGTGGATGGCGGTGGTGACGCGGCTGCTGCGTCATCCTGACGACCCCTGGTGGAACGACGTCAGCACCCCCGAGCGGGAGACGCGCGACACCATCCTCCGTCGCGTGATGATCGAGGCCCGCGACGACCTGACCCGGCTCGAGTCGCGATCCCCGCACGGCTGGTCCTGGGGCCAGATCCACGAGCTCGACCTGCACAACCAGACCCTGGGTGAGTCGGGGATCGGGCCGGTCGAGCGGCTGCTGAACCGCGGCGGCTGGGAGGTGCCGGGCGGGGACGCGATGGTCGACGCGGCCGGTTGGGACGCCGCCAGCGACGACTTCCGGAACCGCTTCGTGGTCACCTCGGCCCCGTCGATGCGGATGGTGGTCGACCTCGCCGACCTCGACGCCTCCCGGTGGGTGAACCTGACGGGCGAGTCCGGCCATGCCTTCGACTCCCACTACACCGACCAGACCGACCTCTGGGCCCGCGGCGAGACCCTCCCCTGGCCCTTTTCGCGACAGGCCGTCGACGCCTCGGCGGAGCACACCCTCACCCTCCACCCCTGACGCTCACCTGGCAGGTCGAGCGGGCCCTCGGTGGTCGAGCGGAGTCGAGACCTGGTGTCAGGCCCTGCCGGGGTGCTCTGCGTCCCACGCGTCTCGATCTGTTCCGCGCGCGAGCTGAGGTAGGTCCTCGAGGCGGCCCTCGATCAGAGCGATCCGCTTGGCACGACTCCAGTTCTGGATCTGCTTCTCGAAGGCGAAAGCCGCGCCGACATGCTCGAACTCGGTTGCCCACGCGAGTCTGACCGGCAGCCGACGTCGGGTGTAGGTCGCCCCGAGACCCAGGTGGTGTTGTGCCAGCCGTTGGTCGAGGTCGCGGGTGCTGCCCACGTAGAAGGAGCCGTCGGAGCATTCGAGGATGTAGGTCCAGGCCATGCCTCGATGGTGAGACTCCGGCGAGGGAACCGCCTCGCCAGTCGTCTCGGCTGTGGACAGAGGGTCTCGACTTCGCTCGACCGGCGCCAGGCTTCAGCGGAGGGGGATCCAGCGGGTGGGGGTGACGGCGGCGGTGACGGGGCGGTCGTGGTCGTCGACCGGGACGTCGAGGCCGACCTCGTCGTCGTAGAGGCAGATCACGACCGGCGTCCCGACCGGCACCCGACCCAGGGCCCGGTCGTAGCTGCCGCCGCCCTGGCCGAGTCGATGGCCCGCGAGGGACACGGCGAGTCCCGGTACGACGACCACGTCGGCGGTGGCGATGGCATCCGCGCCCAGCCGGTCGACCGGCTCGAGCAGGCCCAGCCGCGCCGGCGCCAGCGAGGTCGCGCCGCGCCAGGTGCCCCAGTCGAGGTCCATGTCCGGCTGCAGGGCAGGCAGGATCACCCGCTTGCCCAGACCTGACAGCGCGTCGAGCAGAGCGCCGGTGCCGGGCTCGCTCCCGATCGAGACGTACGCCGCCACGGTGGCCGCGCGGCGTACCTCCGGCCGGCCGGTCAGCACGGCCGCCAACCCCTGGCCCGCCTCGACCACCTCCACCAGCGGACGCCGGTGTCGCGACGTACGGATCCGGTCGCGCAGCGCGATCTTCGCCACAGCGGCGGCAGATGCGGGTTCGCTGCCGGATCTGGATTGGGGCGGGGGCACCGGGCAAGCCTACGATCGAAGGCATGAGCAGCGCCGGACTCGACCGTGCCCGGGCGAAGATGGAAGACGCGGGTATCGACCCCGTCGCGATCGACACCTTCGCCCACTACTACCGCCTCCTCGAGCACGGCGAGACCGGCCTGATCCGTGAGTCGACCATCGAACCGATCGACATGGAGGCGCTCGCCGACGTCGAGGTCGACGACGAGGCAGCCTCCGCGGCGTTGCGCACCACCGCGGTGATCAAGCTGAACGGCGGCCTCGGCACCTCGATGGGCATGGACCGTGCCAAGAGCCTGCTCTGCGTCCGCAAGGGGTGGTCGTTCCTCGACGTGATCGCCCGCCAGGTGCTCCACCTCAGGCGCACCCACGACGCCCCGCTGCCGCTGATCTTCATGAACAGCTTCCGCACCTCCAGCGACACCATGGACGCGCTCGCCCGCTATGCCGATCTGCCGGTCGACGGCCTGCCCCTGGAGTTCCTGCAGAATCGCGAGCCGAAGCTCCTCTCGACCGACCTGTCACCGATCAGCTTCCCCAAGAAGCCCGATCTCGAGTGGTGCCCGCCCGGCCACGGCGACCTCTACACCGCACTGCGGGGCGCCGGGCTGCTCCAGAGCCTCATCGACCAGGGCTACGAGCGGGTCTTCGTGTCCAACTCCGACAACCTCGGCGCGGTCCCCGCCGCCACGATCGCGGGCTGGTTCGCCGCATCGGGTGCCCCGTTCGCGATCGAGGCCGTACGTCGTACCCCCGCCGACCGCAAGGGCGGGCACTTCGCCCGGCGGAAGTCCGACGGCCGGATCGTCCTGCGGGAGACCGCCCAGACCTCGGCCGCGGACCAGAAGGCGCTCGCCGACCTCGACCGCCACCGCTACTGCTCGACCAACAACCTCTGGTTCGACCTCCGTGCGATGAGCGACGCGCTGGACTCCCGCCACGGCATCCTCGGCCTGCCGCTGATCCGCAACGTCAAGACCGTCGACCCGGCCGACCCGGCCACGCCGGAGGTCATCCAGATCGAGACCGCGATGGGTGCCGCCATCGAGGTCTTCGAAGGGGCCCGCACGATCGAGGTCGGCCGCGACCGCTTCGTCCCGGTCAAGACCACCAACGACCTGCTGGTGCTGCGCTCCGACGTCTACGACGTGGGCTCGGACTTCGTGCTCGACCCGGTGGCAGACCCTCTTCCCTACGTCGACCTCGACGCCGCCTACTACAGGCTCGTGCCCGAGTTCGAGCGCCGCTTCCCGGATGGCGCACCGTCGCTGCGCGAGGCGACCTCGCTCAAGGTCTCCGGCGACTGGACCTTCGGCCGCAAGGTGAAGGTCATCGGCGACGTCTCGTTGGAGACTGCCGCAGCCGACCGGGTCGCGCCCGGTAGCGTCTTGGAGCATGACTGACCCGCTCGTCTCCGTCGAGGACCATCGCGACCGCGTCCTGTCCGCGATCACGCCGCTCCCGGCCTTCGACCAGCCGCTGATGGAGGCCTTCGGGCTGTCCGCGGCCGAGGACGTGCACGCCGGCGTCGCCCTGCCCGGCTTCGACAACTCCGGGATGGACGGGTACGCCGTCTGCCAGGCCGACGTGGCCGGCGCGAGCGAGGAGTCGCCGGTCCATCTCCCGGTGGTCGGCGAGATCGGTGCCGGCCAGGCCACCCTGCTGGCGATGTCGCCCGGGACCGCCGTGAAGATCATGACCGGCGCTCCCGTGCCCAGCGGCGCGGACTCCGTCGTGCCCTACGAGTGGACCGACCGCGGCGTCGCCAACGTCGTCATCACCCAGGCACCCGAGCTCGGGCAGCACGTCCGCCCTGCCGGCCAGGACGTCGCGGTCGGCGATCTCCTCGTGGAGCAGGGCATGGTGCTCGGTCCGCGCCAGCTGGGCCTGCTCGCCGCGGTCGGCCGGGCCTCGGTCCGCTCCCGGCCCCGCCCGCGCGTCGTGGTCATCTCGACCGGCTCCGAGCTCCGCGAGCCCGGTACCGCGCTCGGTCACGACTCGATCTACGACGGCAACTCGTTCCTCCTCGCGGCCGCGGCCAGGCAGGCGGGGGCCATCGCCTACCGGGTCGGGATCGTGTCCGACCAGCCGCGGGCCTTCATGGACGCCCTCTCCGACCAGCTCGTGCGGGCCGACCTCGTCGTGACCAGCGGTGGGGTGTCGATGGGCGACTACGACGTGGTCAAGGAGGCGCTGTCCCCGCTCGGCACCGTGTGGTTCGGCGGGGTCGCGATGCAGCCGGGCAAGCCGCAGGGGTTCGGCACGATCGGCGACGACGAGGTGCCGATCGTGACCCTTCCGGGCAACCCCGTGTCGGCGTACATCTCCTTCGAGCAGTTCGTGCTGCCCGCCATCCGCAAGCTGATGGGCCGTTCGCCGTACGTCCGGCCCGAGGCGGATGCCGTCCTGACCCACGCGATGCCGTCGCCAGACGGTCGGCGGCAGTACGCCCGGGGCACGCTGTCGGTCGTCGACGGACGCCTCGCGGTCACGCCGGTGGGCACCCAGGGCTCACACATGATCGGTGACCTCGCCGAGTCCGACGCGCTGATCGTCGTACCGGAGTCCGTGACCTCGGTCGAGGCGGGTGAGACAGTGACCGTGCTGCCGCTCGACGAGGAGTTCTGATGGTGGAGCGTCTGACCCATGTCGACGAGGCCGGTGCCGCCCGGATGGTCGACGTGTCGGGCAAGGAAGTCACGGCCCGGGAGGCGGTGGCGGCCGGGCGCGTGCTCGTCTCGCCCGAGGTCGTCGCGCTGCTGCGCGGAGCCGGCGTACCCAAGGGCGACACCCTCGCCGTCGCGCGGTTGGCCGGGATCATGGGCGCCAAGCAGACCCCGACCCTGATCCCGCTCTGCCACCCGCTCGCGATCTCCTCGGCCACCGTGGACCTCGAGGTCGCCGACGACGCCGTCGAGATCGTCGCCTCGGTCCGCACCACCGACCGCACCGGGGTCGAGATGGAGGCCCTGACCGCGGTCGCGGTCGCGGGGCTCACGGTCGTCGACATGGTGAAGGCCGTCGACAAGCGTGCGGTGATCAGCGACATTCGCCTCCTCCGCAAGTCCGGCGGCAAGTCCGGCGACTTCACGAGATGACTATGCGCGCCGCCGTGGTCGTGGCCTCCAACCGCGCCGCGGCCGGGGTGTACGACGACACCACCGGGCCTCTCCTCCTCGACTTCCTGACCCGTCTCGGCTTCTCCTGCGAGAAGCCGACCGTCGTACCCGACGGCGACCCCGTCGGTGTCGCGATCGCGGCAGCGGCCGAAGGCGGCGCCCGCGTCGTGCTCACCACCGGCGGCACGGGTCTCACCCCGACCGACCGCACCCCCGAGGTCACCCGGCCGTTGCTCGACCGCGAGGTGCCGGGCATCGCCGAGGCGATCCGGGCGTACGGCGTCGCCCAGGGTGTCCCGACCGCCGCACTGTCGCGAGGCCTGGCCGGTGTCTCCGGCGACTGTCTGGTGATCAACCTGCCGGGCTCGCGCGGCGGCGTGAAGGACGCGATGGCCGTGCTCGAGCCCTTGCTCGTGCACGCCACCGAGCAGATCCTCGGGAGCGACCATTGATCGCCGCACCATGAGCCTCGGGTGGCCGGTGACCCTTCAGTACGGCGACGTCACCCTGCGGCCCCTCGGCTACCGCGACGCCCGGGCCTGGCGCGCCGTACGCCGTCGCAACGCGGCCTGGCTCGTCCCGTGGGACGCGACCGTGCCGCCCGGCGGCAACGAGCGGCCGGCGACCTTCCGGGCGCTGGTCGCGCGGCTCCACCGCCTGGCCCGCCAGGGCTCCTGCATGCCGTTCGCGGTCGAGGTCGACGGCCGCTTCGCGGGCCAGGTGACGGTCAACAACATCGTGCGCGGGTCCGCCCAGTTCGCCTCCGTCGGGTACTGGCTCGACCGCGACGTCGCGGGGCGGGGCGTGATGCCGACCGCTGTCGCGCTCGTCGTCGACCACTGCTTCCGCTCGGCCGGCCTGCACCGGATCGAGGTCGCGATCCGGCCCGAGAACTCCAACTCCCTGCGGGTCGTGGAGAAGCTCGGGATCCGCGAGGTGGGCTACGCGCCGAGGTACCTCCACATCGACGGCGCCTGGCGCGACCACCGCATCTACGCCATCACCGTCGAGGAGTGCCCGGACGGGATGCTGGCTCGACTTTCCCAACAGTCACACGAGTGATTTCGCGACACACCCGTTGACATCCCCGGCGCCCTGTGCACGCGAACCTAGTGTCGGGCCGTGGACCTGAGCGGACTCATCTTCGTGGCTCTCGCCGTCGCCTGGGCCGCCTATCTCATCCCCAAGGCGCTCCGCCACCACGACGACGTCGTGCGCGGACGCTCGGTCGACCGCTTCTCCCAGAGCATGCGCGTCCTGGCCCGCCGCGAGCCCGTGAGCGCCCGGATGGCCCGACTGGTCGTGCCCGGTCGCGCCGCCGAGGCGGTCGTGACCACCAAACCCTCCGCCGCCGACCCGTCGCCCGACGGGCAGTACGCCGCCCACCGGCTCGCCACCACCCGCGCCACCCGTCGCCGTCGCCGCGTCCTCGCGGTGCTGCTGCTCGGCCTCGTCGCGGTCGTCGCCGCGTGCGCGACCGGCCGGCTGGCCTGGCCCTACCTCGCGATCCCGGTGGGTCTGCTCGTGGCCTGGTTGGTCGCCTGCCGACTGATGGTGAAGAAGGAACGCGCCGCGCGGCCCACCGCCCTCGTCGAGCCGATCGACGTCGACCTGACCGAGGGCGACGAGTCGGCACCCACCGGGTCGATCGCCCCCGTCCCGGCCGCGGCGGTCGCCGCAGACGGCCTCTGGGACCCCGTGCCCGTCACGCTGCCGACGTACGTCTCGAAGCCGCCGGCCCGCCGCAGCGTCCGCACCATCGACCTCGACTCCACCGGCGTGTGGACCTCCGGCCGGACCGACGCCGACTCCGCCCTGGCCCGCGAGGCCGAGGCCGAGGAGCGGGTACGCCGCCGTACCTCCCGCAAGAGCGAGACCGGCGAGGAAGCCGTCGGTTCCTGAGGCCGGCGGGCGCGTTCCGCGCCCCCTGGTGGTCGAGCAGATCCTGGTCCGAGGCGATTCGGAACGCCGCCGCGCCCGGTGCTAGCCTTTCGCTTCGCGTCGTACGACGCACGCACGTGGCAAGGGGCTGTGGCGCAGCTGGTAGCGCATCTCGTTCGCAATGAGAGGGTCAGGGGTTCGAGTCCCCTCAGCTCCACCAAACTCGCAGGTCAGGGCGTGTCACCGACGACCCCCTTGCGGTGGGCGATGGCGGGACTACTCCACACATTCCGCGCCCATCGCGGGCTTCCCCAGTCAGGTCGTGGCCTGGTTGTCGCGTCTGGATTCCAAGGATGACCGAAAGCACGCCAGGAGCGGGCGCTGATGGCGCGGCCGTGAACCCCGATCGGGGAGCCTATGGCTCGGCTCCGGGCTCCGGGCTCAGTCGCCGTCGCCCCAGGCGAGGGCGAGGACTTCACGATGTGTCGGCAACGCGTCACGGTGGCGCATCGCGCCCTCACTGGTCAGGCACACGAAGATCGCACGCCGGTCGTCGGAGCACATGCTGCGCTCGACCAGGCCGTCGTGCTCGAGTCGTGCGACCGCGCGGGAGAGGGCGCTCTGACTGAGGTAGATGCCCTGGGCGAGATCGGTCATCCGGTACTTGCCGCAGTTGGCGTCGACGGAGCCGGTCGAGGATCTCGAACTCGCTGAGCCCGATGCCGTGTTCGTCGTGCAGCGCCTTCTCCAGCGCGCAGCTCACCTTCGCATGCCGATCGAGGAGCTCCCGCCACTCACCGACGGGCGCCCCCGACGCGCGCCGCCCGGCACGCGTGGCAGCAGGTGTAGCCATGGCTCACAGGGTAGCCAAGGCCCAGCCTTCATGCAAGCACAACTAATGTGATTGCATTGAATGCACGTGCATGGAATGCTCGGGTCATGACTTCCATCTCGGCTCCCTCAGGGAGCCCCACCACCGCTCCCGCATGGGCCGGGCGGACCTGGGCCCTCCTGATGACGCTCTGCACCGTGCTGTTCCTCGACGGCCTGGACGTCTCCATGATCGGCGTCGCGTTGCCGTCGATCGGCACGGAGCTCGACCTCTCCACCTCCTCCCTCCAGTGGCTGGTCAGCGGCTACGTGCTGGGGTACGGCGGGCTGCTGCTCCTGGGTGGCCGGACCGCCGACCTGCTCGGCCGGCGCAAGGTCTTCCTGATCGCGCTCGCGGTCTTCGCGATCGCCTCGCTCGCGGGCGGGCTCGTCACCACCGGTCCGCTGCTGATCCTGACTCGCTTCATCAAGGGCGTGGCCGCGGCCTTCACCGCGCCCACCGGTCTCTCCATCATCACCACCAACTTCGCCGAGGGCCCGGCCCGCAACAAGGCCCTCTCGATCTACACCGTGTTCGGAGCGGGTGGCTATTCGTTCGGCCTGGTATTCGGTGGGCTGATGACCGGCATCGGCTGGCGCTGGACCTTCCTGCTCCCGGTGCCCATCGCGCTGGCCGCACTCGTCGCAGGCATCGCACTGCTTCCCAGGGACCAGCCGGCCGAGGAAGGCGGCCACGATCTGCTCGGAGCGGTGACCTCCACGTCGGCCATGCTGTTGCTGGTCTACACCGTGGTCACCGCACACGAAGTCGGCTGGGCCTCGGCTCGCACGATCGGCTCGTTCATCGGTGTCGCGGCACTCGTCGCCGCGTTCGTGATCGTCGAGCAGCGGGTCGCGCACCCGCTGGTTCGACTGGGCATCCTCCGCAAGGGCACCCTTGTCAGAGCCAGCCTGGCGATCATCGCGATGGGCGGCTCGTACTTCAGCTGGCAGTTCATCGTCACCCTGTACCTGCAGGACACCCTCGGCTGGTCACCGCTCGAGCTCGCGCTAGCCCTGCTACCCGTCGGCCTGATGGTGACCGCGTCGTCGATCTTCTCCAACAGGCTCGTCGACCGGTACGGCACGGCGCGGATCATCGCTGTCACCATGAGCGTGATGGCCCTCGGCTACCTGCTGTTCCTGCGGATCGACACGACGCCCTCGTACGTCGACGCGATCCTGCCGGCGGTGTTGCTGATCGGCGTCGGTTGGATCGGCTTCCCCGCAGTGAACATCCAGGCGACGAGCGGCATCGAGGACAGCGAGCAAGGCCTCGCCGCCGGCGTACTGCAGACCTCGATGCAGGTCGGCGCCGCAATCGTGCTCTCGGTGACTACGGCGATCATCGCCTCCGGCCCCACCGGCGAGCCCACCCCAGCGACGATGCTCGACGCCTACCGGCCCGGCCTGGTCTTCGCCACCGCGGTATCCGTGGTCGGCGCACTCATCGCGGTCCTCGCTCTGGTGCCGCGGCGCGGTCGGGAGGTCCTCGCGGAGATCGACGACGAGCGGGACGCCGCGGCGGCACAGCCGGACCTGATCGCCTGAACACCTTCGATCAGAGACTCAGCCAAGCGTCGTGGGTCCCGGCCGCAACGCGAGACCGGGACCCACGCGTTGTGCAGGTCTTCGTGAGGACGTAACTGGCGGAGTGAAGCCGATGCAGAGGCGGTGCGGGATCGCCGCTTCGCGGAGTGACGCGAGCGCTGGTGCGGCTGAAGGAAGTGCGCAGAGCTCGGCGGGCCTTGCTCCAAGAGTGCTGCTCTGGGTCGGGCGCCGGGTTGGCCCGTCGGGGGCTCACCATGGGGCCCGTGTGTGCGATGTCGGTCCGCGGCAGGTTTGACTGTCGTGGAGATCGTCGAAGTCGAGAGCGACCGTCTCGAGGAGTCCACGCAGGTCGCGCTGCGCGATCTCTGAGCGCGGGCATTCGGCGACCGCTTCACCGATGCCGACCCGGCGCGTAGGCGGGTGCGGAGGTGGGTGCGTGACAGGTCGCCCACCCGGGATGGTCTCCTATGTCGTCGTCGATTGCTCGGCTCGTGCGTGACAACAGCATGTCGATCTTGTTTGGTCTCCTCTTCATGGCCACACTCGTCGGTCAGGCGGTCACCGGCTACCACCAGGCGAACCAACAGCTCGCCGCCCATGGGCGAGCAGCGCTGAGCGTCGGCAGCTGGCTGACCTCGGGCGGTTTCCTCAACGCCATCGCCGTCAACTGGCAAGCCGCCATCCTTCAGCTGGCGACGCTCGTCCTGGCCGGTGCCGTCCTCTATCAACGCGGCGCCTCGCACTCACGCGACCCCGACAAGGACGAATACGAGAGTGCCGAAGACAGGCAGCGTGAGCGCGACCGAACGGCGGTTCACCTGGGTACGTCGGCACTCCCTCTCCCTGGCGCTCTTCGCCTGCTTCCTGCTCGCCTTCACGGCCCACCTGTTCGTCGGAGTCGCCGCCTACAACGAGCAGCGCAGCCTCTCGGGGCAGGCGCCGTTGACGCCGGAGGCCTACGCCGGTTCCGCCCAGTTCTGGTTCGAGAACTTCCAGACGTGGGAGGCGGAGTTCGCAGTGATTCTCCTCTTCGTCGTCCTCACCATCTTTCTTCGCGAGGAGAGGTCAGCGGAGTCCAAGCCGCTGGGCGCCAGCGAGGCCACGACCGGCGAGACAAACCACTGACCGACGCCGTGGGCCACTGGTGTCGCGAGGCTCATCGCGAGGTTCTTGTCAGGCCTCTGAACCAGTCGCGGCGCCGCGCCGTGGTACGTATGGGCCCAGTGTCGGGTCCACTCACTCGACGGGAGTAGTCATGTACCTTTCCCGCACTACCCGGCGAGGCGCCTGGCGCCTCGCCGCTCTCGCCTCCGCCGGCGCCGTCGTGGTCGCCACGGCAGGCACCGGCCTGGCCGACGACCACGGCCACCATCATCTACGAGGCAACGATCTCGCTGTCAACCAGGTCAACCTCATCTCCGACCTCTCCACAGTCGGGGCGTCCCTGGTCGATCCTGACCTGGTCAACCCGTGGGGCTCCCCTCGGTCGCGACCACCCCGCTGTGGTCGTCGAACAACGGTACGTCGTCCGCGACCCTGTACTCGTCCGCGCCGGGCTCGACCACGGCGACCAAGGTGCCCACGGTCCGGGTGACGATGCCGGTGCCGACCGGGCAGGTCAACAACCCCGGCACCGGGTTCGTGCTCACCAACGGCACGTGAGTGCGCCGGCCCGGCTTCATCTTCGCCACCGAGACCGGCCAGATCGCTCGCCTGGGGTCCGCCGGTCAGCCCGCTGATCGGTGCGCGCCCAGATCAAGGCCGCCACCCCCGGCGCCATCTACAAGGGCTTGGCGATCGCGACCACCAGCGCAGGGGACCGGTTGTACGCCGCCAACTTCACCCAGCGCCGGATCGACGTCTTCGACACCACGTTCACCCTGGTGAAGAAGCCGTGGTGGGCGTTCCGGGACTTCACCTGCCGAAGGGGTTCGGGCCGTTCAACGTGCAGACGCTCAATGGCCGGATCTTCGTCGCCTACGCCAAGGTCGACCCGAAGACCGGCGACGAGATCGCCGGCCAAGGACTCGGCTTCGTCGACGAGTTCACCCCGGCGGCAGGCTGATCACGCGGGTCGCCACGCGCGGCACGCTGAACGCTCCCTGGGGTCTGGCCTTGCGCCCGCCGGCTGGGGTGAGCCCGCCGGGACGCTCCTGGTCGGCAACTTCGGCGACGGCCGGATCAGTGTCGTGGACCCGACGCGTCACGTGCGTCACGACGACCGGCACCATGGCCGGTCCGATGGCCACCGTGGAGGCTTCGACGGCAAGGTCGTCGGCCTGCTCCGCAGCGCCGACACCGGCGACAAGCTGGTCATCCCCGGCCTCTGGGCGCTCCTTCCCGGCACGGCAACCACGGGCGGAACCGACTCCATCTGGTTCAGCGCCGGCATCGAGAACGAGACGCACGGTCTGATCGGCGTGCTCCGCAAGCCCTAGTCCGGCGGTTGGCTCTCGTCACCCCCGCGTCGACCCCGCACTGTGCGTCAGGACGACGCGGGGCACGGTGGTGATCGGGGCGGCGTCCGCGGACCTTGGGCACAAGCGGCGGCCGGAGACACCTCATGCAACCAGTTGATGAGTATCTCGTTCACGGGCGCCGGGCGTTCTTCTGGACCCAATGTCCGCACCCGGCAAGAGATGGCTGCTGACCAGTCCTGGCATGGTCGAAGAGAACGAATCGATCACGTTCTGGATCCACCCGGCAGTCGCATCGTGGGCGCCGCCGACAAAGAGGGATGGCTGCATGATGGCGGCACCGTCGTATGCGGCAAGGTCCTCCCAGTCCCGGTCGACGTTGCGATACCGGTTCAGTGCTCCGACGAAACCGGTCCGTTCGAACTCCTCGACGTAGACGTCGAGGTCGCGATCGCTGAGCCAGGCAGGCAGTTCGCCGGAGAGGAACCGGTCCCGCATCCGGGCTCCCGGAGGAATGTAGAAGACGTGGCTGGCGCCTTCGGGTGCCCTGGTGTCACCCGACAGGCTCGCGTAGCAGCCCCGCAGCCATCCCCGGACATCGGGCTCGATCTCTGCTTCGGCGCGGCCGGGCTGCTGGAAGTAGCTGATGTAGAACTCGGCGTCTCCGCCGGCCTGCGCGAAGACTTCGCTCGGGCGGGGTCCGCTGCGGGGCGTGTAGGGAGCGCTCAGCGTGGCCACCGCGGTAAACGTGTCTGGTCGCAGAAGCGCTGCGTTGGCCGCGATCAGTGACCCCCAGTCATGTCCGATGACCGCGGCGGTCGTGGCACCCAACGCATGGACCAGGCCCACGGCGTCATCGACCAGTTCCACCATCCGGTAGTCCTCGACCCTCGCTGGCTTCGACGACCGGCCGTACCCACGTACGTCGAAGGCCACCGCGCGGTACCCCGCGCTCGCCAGCGCAGGCAGCTGATGGCGCCACGCGTACGACGTCTCCGGGAACCCGTGGATCAGCAGCACCATGGGGCCTCGCCCTGTTCCACCACATGCAGCCGGACATCCCCAAGGACCACGCTGTGCCTCATCACGCTCTCCCTGCTGGTTCGACGCCTGTCCCCGTCGATGGTCCCAATGAGCTGATCGGCATCAGCCAGCGGCACGGTTGGCCCGCGGAGGTCACGAGCTCAACGGGGGGCGTACCTCGGCGATGGGTGAATCGGGGGTGCGGCACAATGCGTCGCAGTGACGGCCACCGTCGTGAAATGAGGATCGTGTGAGCAACTCGTGGCCGACGTCGGCCAGGGTTACGTCGGACTGTCGCTCGCGATGGGGCGCTCGACGCCGCGGACCACGTGTGCGACACGCGTCATCGGTGCCGGGCGAGAGCGTCGGGCTCCTGTGACGGACGAGCCCGACGCCGACCTCGCGGGTCGCCCCGGCGCCCCCGACGTCAGCGTCATCATCCCGGCCCACAACGCCGGGCCCTACCTCGACCGGTGCCTGGACTCGGTGGTCGCGCAGACCATCGGCCTCGACCGGATGGAGGTCGTGGTCGTCGACGACGGCTCGACCGACGGCACCGGGGAGGCCGCGGACTCCTGGGCGGCGCGCTACCCCGACGTGTTCCGGGTGGTGCACAACGAGGTGGGCTCCGGTGGCCCGGCCGCACCGCGGAACACGGCGCTCGACCTGGTCACGGGCCGCTACGTCTTCTTCCTCGATGCCGACGACCACCTCGGTCACGAGGCGCTGCAGCGGCTCGTCGCGGCGGCCGACGAGAACGGGTCAGACGTCGTGGCCGGCCAGATGAGCACGAGCACCGGGCGCGGGCTCCCGAACCGGAGCTTCCGGCGGACCGACCTGGACGCCGACGTCTTCACCTCGGACGTGTACTGGAGCCTGTCGGCGCTGAAGCTCTTCCGGCGCGAGCTCCTCGAGAAGAACAAGATCCGGTTCCCCACCGAGTTCCCGATCCTGTCGGACCAGCCGTTCACCGCGCTGGCCTACCTCCGAGCGCGGCGCATCAGCGTGCTGGCGGACTACGACTACTACTTCGCCGAGTGGCGCGACGACGGCAAGCACGTGACCCGCTCCGGCTCGGTGTCCGACCGCATCGACGTGGTCGAGGCGATGTGCGCCCTGGTGCTACGCGAGGTCGCCGATCCCGTGGGCCGGTCACGCCTCCTCAGCGGCACCTCCAGGGAGGCCTGTGGCGGACCATGCGGGGGATCGTCGCCGTCCCGCGCGACGAGCAGGAGCGCCTGGTGGCGCGCGTCACCGACCTGCTCCGCGCCTACCTCGACGCTGGCCTCATGGAGGCCCTGACGCCGGACCGCCGCGTCGTCTACGAGGTGTGCCGGCGGGGGCTGCTCGACAAGACGCTGGCGGCGCTCGAGGGGACCGACGAGCAGTTCTCGGCGGAGGCCGTCGTCGACGGGGACCGTGCGTACGCCGTACTTCCCTTCTTCCGCAGCGACGGCTTCCGCGCTGCCGGACGAGCTCTACGAGATGACGGACCGGGTCCGGGCCGACCAGTCGGTCACGGCGTTCTGGTTCGCCGACGGGGTGCTGCACCTTCGCGGTCACGCCGGTCTGCGCCGGGTGGCACAGGTGCCGTCGGTGGCAGTCGTCCTGCGCGGGGTGAAGGAGTCCGCCGGCGAGCACGCCGTGCCCGCGACCGTCAGCGGCGACGGCTTCGCCGGGGCTGTCGACCTACGGACCGTCGCCGACGGCTCTCCGCTCCCGGGCGGATCCTGGACGGTGCACGTGCAGGTCGGCGTCGAGGGGCTCGTCCGCACCCCGCGGCTCCGTGCCGCGGACCCGGACGCCGCCGAGCTCACCCCCACGACGGACGTCGTCGATGCCGGATCCGTGGGGACACGGATCGCCCGGGCGCTGGTGCAGCCCGGGGGCCTGCTCCTCCAGGTCGGCGGGCCGGTCCGCCTGACCGAGGTCCTCCGCGGCTGGACGACGTCGTGGGAGGGCACGGACCTGCTCGTCAATGCCGAGAGCCACGACCGGATCACCGCCCCCGTGATCGTCGAGCTCGTCAGCGAGGCAGGCGAGGTCCGGTCCGCGCCGATGGAGCCGAGCGGCGGCCGGCTGTCGGGTCGCCTTCCGCTCGCCGGTCTGCCCGAGGGCCGGTGGCGCGCGCGGCTGCACCTCGGTGCCGGATCACCGCGCACGGTGGTGCCGGCTCCGGCAGCACCGGGCCCGACCCCCCTCCGCTGGCGTCGCTCGTGGCGCGTGATGGAGGCGACGACGCGCGCGACCAAGGGGCAGCTGGTCGTGCAGGTGCGCCACGTCGGCTACGCGGAGTGGATCCGGCGTGCGGTCGGGACCCGGTTCCGAAGGTGAGGAGGGCGACCCCGAAGGTCTGCGAGAACCCTAGGGTTTCGAGTGCCCCATCACCGGGGCGGCTCACCCAACTCCAGGTCCGAGGCATCCGCACCGATCGGCGACCGATGACGAAGCTCCCCATGCACGAGTCGCTCCCGTTCGACGAGGAGACGACGCCCCCGCCGGTGTCGACCGGCGAGCTCCCGCAGGCCGACGAGGTCCGCGACGCCGTCACCGAGGCGTACGAGCGCTACCGCACGAACGGCGACGGTGCGGTGGCCGACTACATCCCGGCCCTGGCGAGCGCATCGCCGGAGCTGGTTCGGGATCTCCGTGGTCGGGGCCAGGGGCCGGTCCTTCGAGATCGGCGACGTCGAGACGGCGTTCTCGATCCAGAGCGTCTCCAAGCCCTTCGTCTTCGCGCTGGTCTGCGAGGCGATCGGGTACGACGAGGCGCGGCGCCGGCTGGGCGTCAACAGCACCGGCTTCCCGTTCGACTCGCTGATGGCCGTCGAGCTGAACGTCGACCGGACGATGAACCCGTTGGTCAACGCGGGCGCGATCGCCACCACCAGCCTGGTCCCCGGCGACACCGCGGACGAGAAGTGGGAGAGGATCCAGGACGGGCTGTCCCGCTTCGCCGGGCCGCGAGCTCACCGTGAACGAGGAGGTCTACGCCTCCGAGTCCGCCACCAACCTGCGCAACCAGGGCATCGCCCACCTGCTGGAGAGCTACGGCCGGCTCTACTTCGATCCCGACCAGGCCACCGACGTCTACACCCGTCAGTGCTCCCTCGAGGTCACCGTCCACGACCTCGCGGTGATGGCCGCCACCCTGGCCAACGGCGGCGTGAACCCGATGACGGGCGAGCGGGTCATCGGTCCCGGGCGTGTGTCGGCGGGTGCTGGCGGTGATGGCCACGGCGGGCCTCTACGAGCTGTCCGGCGACTGGCTCTACGAGATCGGGATGCCGGGCAAGAGCGGCGTCAGTGGCGGCATCGTCACCGTCTCGCCCGGCAAGGGTGGCCTGGCCACCTTCTCGCCTCCTCTGGACGCGGCCGGAAACAGCGTCCGCGGCCAGCTCGTCACCAAGTACCTCGCCGAGCGACTCGGGCTCAACCTCTTCGCCTCGGAGGCCGCAGCCCGGGACTGACCCTGGAGCCAGGAGGCCAGGTGTCCGGTCTCTGTCCGGTTGTCACACGTCTTGTCACACGCAGCCGCGATGCCATGGGTGTCGCGCCCGACGAACCGCGTCGGGCCGAACATCGAAAGGCACCGACATGGCACTGTTCATGGACGCACACACCATCGAGGGCGGAGTCTCCGTACGAGACGTCGTCGCGGCGCACCAGGCCGACCTCGAGACCCAGGGTCCGTACGGCGTGAGCTACCTGCGGTACTGGGTCGACGAGGCCGCCGGGAAGATCTTCTGCCTGGTCGACGCCCCCGACGCCGACGCCGCCCACACCGTCCACCGGGAGGCCCACGGGCTGGTCGCGGACGAGATCTACACCGTCTCGGAGGGCACGTGAGGGGCGACGACCTCACCCTCGCCCTGATCGAGACTGCGGCAGGCCCCGGGCCAGCGAGCGACTGCTCGCGGCCCGGGCCCGCCAGTCGCGACGTCCCGCCAGACGAGCCGAGCGCGCCGACGCCGGCGCACCGGGTGTGCGAGTCTGGATCCGCACCTCCTGGCACACGCTGCCAGGGCACCGGAGCGGCGACCGGTCCCGTTGATGCAGCGCGCCATCTCGGCGATCCGGTGCGGCCACACGACGTCGGAGCGAGCATGCGCAGCGAGAGATCGGGCCAGGTCCCGACCGGTCTGACGATCCGGCTGCTCGGTCGTCCGGGCCTCGAGATCGACGGCACGGAGGGCTACCGCTTCCGGAGCCGGAAGAGCTGGGCGGTCCTCGCCTTCCTCCTCCTCTCCGAGCGACCGCCGACCCGGAGCCGGCTGGCCTCCCTGCTGTTCTCGGAGGCGGACGACCCGCTGCGCGCTCTGCGTTGGTGCCTGGCCGAGATCCGTCGGGGCCTCGGCCCCGGTGGCGCGCTCGACGGCGACCCCGTCGTCCTCGCCCTGCCCTCCGGCTCGCGTGTGGACGTCGACGTCCTGGTCCACGGACATTGGCGCGACGCCGTCGACCTGCCCGGCCTCGGCGCCGACCTGCTCGACGGCCTGGCCGTCGCGAACGCCGCACCGTTCGAGGCCTGGCTGCTCTCGCAGCGGCGTCGCCTCGCCTCGGCCGCGGAGTCCATCCTCCACGAGGCCGCCCTGGGGTACCTCTCGCGCCAGGACCTTCCCCGCGCCCGCGACCTCGCGGTCCGGGCGGCCCTGATGAGCCCCTTGGACGAGAACCACCAGGCGCTCCTGATCAGGCTCTACCGCCTGGCCGGCGACGACCAGGCGGCGCAGCGGCAGTACGCCGCCTGGGCGGTCACGGCCGAGCAGGAGCTGGGCGCCGCGCCGGGTGCCGCGGCCCGGCTCGCGTTGCGCGAGCGGCGCGCCACGACGGACGCCGTGGACGCCGCGGCGATCCACGCGATCACCGAGGCCGGGACCGCTGCCGTGTCGGCCGGTGCCCTCGCGGCGGGGGTCGCGTCGTACGAGACCGCGGTCCGGCTGGCCGATCGCGCCGAGGTGCGGAGCCTTCGGGTCGAGACCCGGCTGGTGCTGGCCGAGGCCCTGATCCACACCCTCGGCGGACTCGACGAAGAGGGCGTGGCGACCCTGACCGAGGTGGAGCGGATCGCGCTCGCCGACGGGGATGCCGAGGCGGCGGCGCGGGCGCGGGCGGAGCTGGGGTACGTCGACTTCCTGCGGGCGCGCTACGACCGCGCCGAGCGCTGGCTCACCCAGGTCCTCGACGGCTCGGAGGTGCCGTCGACGAGGGCGAAGGCGATGACCTATCTGGGCTCGGTCGCCAGCGATCGCGCCGACTATCCGCGGGCCTCGCGCCTGCTGGAGGAGGCGATCTGCCTGTCTCGCGAGCTGCGCGAGCCGCGCCGCGAGGCGTACGCGCTGTCCATGCTCGCCCGGATCAGCCTGCTGCGCGGTGACCCGGGCGAGGCCGAAGCGCGGCTCGCGGGCCACCCTGGCCGTGACCGAGGCCGATCACTGGCTGTCGTTCCGCCCCTGGCCGCAGGCGCTTCTCGGTCAGGCGCTGCTGGCCCAGGGCGACGTCGCCGCGGCGTCGGAGTCTCTCGAGCAGTCCTGGGCGCGGGCGTGCCAGATCGGTGACCCGTGCTGGGAGGGGATCTCGGCACGCGGTCTGGCTCTGGTGGCCGAGGCTTCGGGCGACGCCGACGGGGCGATCGCGACGCTCCTCGACGCGCGGGCCCGCTGCACCCGGCGGGCCGATCCCTACGTCTGGCTCGACGTCCACATCCTCGACGCCCTCTGCGACCTGGGGCGTCGCCACGGTGATCCACGCACCGGAGGGTGGGTCGAGGAGATGCACGACCGGTCGTCGCGGACCGGCATGCGTGAGCTGACCGTCCGGGCGATGCTCCACGGCGCCGCGCTGGGAGACGACGGCGACGCCGGAATGGCCGCGATCCTGGCCTCGGAGATCGACAACCCGCTGTTGTCGCGAGCGGGCCGAGCAGCTCGTACCGGCCACCGGCCAAGGACGGCGTCCTCCGATCCGATGATCGCGGCGTCGTGTTCGGCCCGGTCCGACGGGCTGGCCGGGGTTGCGCGCACCTGAGGCCGGGTCGGTGGCCAGGGGTGCGGTCGGCGTACAGCGCCGGGAAATGTAATGACCCCCCGCACGAATGCGGGGGGTCTGGCGCAACTGAAGTGATCCAGTCACGGACCTGCCGGTGGGCCTGGGGGGCTGGCGCCTGCGAGGTCTGCATCGGGGAGCTGGGGGGTTGCCTCCTGATGTTGACTGAAGTTTACACGGCTTGCCCCCTGGGACGCGGGAATGCGAGAAAACTTCGAGGATTTTACGAAACGAGCCCGTCGGAACCGCTGCTCACGCGTGAATCAGGCGTGGAACCGGGGCAATGTCACACGGAAAACGGGGTCCCGCCGACACTCCACCGATTGTCAAGACTTCCAAATTTGCCACCCCATGCTCCATGCTTCTCCCGGAGCTCGGAACCGGCACCACACAGGGAGATTTTGACATGGCTCGTCAGACGAAGATGAAGATCGCCGCCCTCGCCACCGCAGTCGTGGCGACACTGGGAGTGGCGGCCGTCGCGCCGGCTACCGGCGACAACGCAGGCAAGTCACCCGTCACGAACATGCGCGATGGCAGCGACGTCTGCTGCTGACCGTCTGAGCTGACGGTCGTGTCACCGCTCGTATTCGAGAGTCGAGCGGAGACCAACAACAGATCTGCGGGCGCGTGCGATTGGCACGCGAAGCCCGGACGAGGCGAGTCCGGCGACGCGGCAGGCATTGCGGTGCACGCACGGCCGACGTCGCCGACGTTCTCGAGCAGGTCGGCGAGCTCGAACCACAGTTGGGCGGCGCCGCGATCCGCGCCGACGCCGGTCGAGAGCAAGACCGCGTGTCGGTAGGCGCTCTTCGCTGCGCTCGATGTCTCCGCGCGCCATGGCAGATCTGGCCGGCGAGCGACTGCGCGTCGGCCGCCATGAGGGGGGCGCTCGTCATTGGCGATGGTGAGACCTCGGCGCACAGGTCTCGGCACGGCTGAGGTCGCCCTCGAGGTAGTGACGCCCGCGCGCGCGCAAGGTCGTTGCGGGCGATGTCGACCGCGCTTGCGCTCGACCAGACCAGCTCCTCGGCCGCCTTGTCCAGGTTGACCTGAGCCTCGCGCGATCTCGGGCGGGTCGAGCTGCAGCTGCATCGTGCCGAGCTGGGTGCGGAGCCGGCGAGGTTGCGGGCGTCCTGGCCCTCGGCGAGCAGCGCCAGCGCGCGCTCGGCCAAGGGACGGCGTTGGCCACCGAGCCCTGCTCCGCCTCGAAGAAGCTGGCGTTCCAGTACGCCGCCGCGCGGGCGGTCGGTGACGACAGCCCCTCGGCCTTGGTGATGGCCTTGCGGCAGAGTCCGGATGGCCTGGCCCGAGTCGCCGCGGTAGAAGTAGGCGGCCGCCAGGGTCACCGCCAGCTGCACGGCCTCGTCGGAGCTGTCGAGGTGGGTGCCCTCCAGCTGTTGCCGCACCCGCTCGCCGACCTCGATCGCCTGCGTTGAGGTCGCCGGACTCGCGCATGCAGCGGCTCAGCGCGATCGCGCACTTGATGCGCAGCATGCCGCCCTCGCGGGCCGCAGACCAGTGGCTCGAGCTCGAGGATGGCGTCGTCGAGGTTGCCCTGGCCCTCCAGGGCGCGCGCGACCAGGTAGCGCGCCCGGAAGGCAAGCTCCTCCTGCGAACCGACCAGAGCGCGGTCCAGCGCCTGACGCGCCTGGGACTCCGCCTCGAGGTGCTGGCCGGACTCGAGGGAGAGCTCGGCGAAGTCGAGGGTCAGCCTGATCTCGTCGTACTCGCGTGCGGTGACACCCCGCAGCAGGTGGTCGACCGGGACGCCGAGTCGGATGGCCATGTCCTCGAGGACGGCGGCGTTGGGGCGACGGTGCCCGGACTCGATCCGGGAGACGTAGCCCACGGAGATGTGATCACCGGCCAGCTGCGTCTGTGTCCAGCCCTTCGCCACGCGCGCTGCACGGAGCCGATCGCCCAGCTGGGAGGGGTCGATCTCCTTGAGCAGCGCTACGTCAGCGGAGTCCATGTGCCGATTGTGACTGACCCAACGCACTTGTGGTCACTAAATGTGCCAAACAACGCAAGTTCGCAGGCAAATTCGTTTCCGACGGTTCGTTATGACCGGGCCGACACCTACGATCGGTCACGAGCTGGGGGGCTCGGCACCATGCAGCATCACAGGTAGAATGCACATGCTTGGCCGGGGGGCTAGGCGTCACGCGTGCGTCGTTCGCGACGCACGCGTGACGTGTTCCCCCGGCCTGGAGCCGAGGCCTCAGGGCCCTCCACCGCGGCGTCCCTCGGTCTAGACCAGCAGGCCGCGCGAGTGGGTCGCACGGTAGCGGCGTGGACCAGGCCCGTGGCGGGTCCTCCGCGCCTGCTCGTTCAGGGCCTCGTTCCCTCGGGCACCGCGGCTGGCGACGGGTCGTGTCGTTCCCCTCGTGCCGCGTGGCAGGGTGGAGGTGTAGCGACTCGGAGCGACCCGAAGGAGAGCACATGCAGTACACCAGGCTGGGCAACACCGGGCTCGAGGTCTCGCGCGTCACCGTCGGGTGCATGAGCTGGGGCGACGGGGGACAGGACCGGCCCTGGACCCGCGACGAAGGCTTCGCCGAGGAGATCATCAAGGCCGCGCTCGACGCGGGGATCAACTTCTTCGACACCGCGAACGTCTACTCCTCCGGCACCAGCGAGGAGTACACCGGCCGCTCGCTGTGGAAGCACGCCGACCGCGAGGACGTCGTCCTCGCGACCAAGGTCAACGGCCGGATGCGGCCCGGTCCCAACGGCGCCGGACTCTCCCGCAAGGCGATCCTCCAGGAGATCGACGCCAGCCTGAACCGGCTGGAGACCGACTACGTCGACCTCTACCAGATCCATCGCTGGGACCCTCGGGTGCCGATCGAGGAGACCATGGAGGCCCTGCACGACGTGGTGAAGGCGGGCAAGGTGCGCTACCTCGGAGCCTCGTCGATGTTCGCCTGGCAGTTCGCCAAGGCCCAGCACGTCGCCGAGACGCACGGCTGGACGCCGTTCGTCTCCATGCAGAACCACTACAACCTGATCTACCGCGAGGAGGAGCGGGAGATGCTCCCGCTCTGCCAGGACCAGGGCGTGGGCGTGATCCCCTGGAGCCCCTTGGCCCGCGGCCGCCTCACGCGTCCCTGGGACACCAGCACGGCTCGCTCCGAGACGGACCAGTTCGGCTCGTCCCTGTACCGCGACGAGGACCGGGCCGTGGTGGAGCGGGTGCTCGCGGTGGCGGAGGGTCGCGGCGTGTCTCCGGCCCAGGTGGCGCTCGCCTGGCTCCTCGCGCAGCCCGCGGTCACCTCGCCGATCGTGGGGATCACGCGGCGGGAGCATCTCGACGACGCGGTCGCGGCCGTCGACCTCGAGCTCACCGACGACGAGGTCGCCGACCTGGGCGCCGGCTACGTGCCGCACTCTGTCGCCGGGCACCAGTAGGACGGCTCACGAACCCGTCGCCGGGTTTCGAGAAGCGTCACGCATGCTCTCGCACGCTCGAACGAAGGGCGGTCAGATCCAGCGGGAGAACCAGATGCGCTGGAGCCACTCGGCGTGGGTCAGCAGGCCGTCGGTGTAGATGGGCCAGAACCACGCGAAGTTCAGCATCACCAGCACGACGTAGGACCCCGCGATCACGACGCCGACCGTGCGTCGTGGTGAGGGCTCGCGCGACGTGCCGAGCAGCTTGCCGAGCGCCAGCGTGATCGCGAGGACCAGGAACGGCAGCGTGATGATCGAGTAGAAGCTGAAGATCGGCCGCCCGGCGTAGAGGAACCACGGCAGCCAGGTCGACGCGGCGCCGACCACGGCGACGCCGAACCTCCAGTCGCGTGCGCCGACCCACATCAGCACGGCGTAGAGGAGGGCCAGCACACCGCCCCACCACAGCGCGGGAGTGCCGAGGAGGATCACCTGGCGCAGGCAGTCGCTGTCCTTGGGAGCGTTGCAGCCGTCCACGCCGGGCTTGATGCCGGTCTGCGCGTCGACGCCGACGGGTCGGTTGAGCAGCAGCCAACCGCGGGGCTGGGAGGCGTAGGTGTGGGTGCACCCGGTCAGGAAGTGGGTGTGGAAGACGTAGACGTCGTGGTGGTAGTGCCACAACGAGTCGAGGCCCTGCAGGAGGCCCGGGATGCCGTGCTCGACGGGCTGGCCGTGGGCCGGCCAGTGCTTGGAGTTGTCGAAGGTGATGTTCTTCCCGCAGGCGGACCCGCCGGAGACGTAGTGGGTGTACTGGCTGTCCCCGAGGTACTGCGCGTACTGGCTGGAGTGCATCAGCCAACCGGTCCAGGTGGCGACGTAGACGACGAAACCGACGAGCACGAGGTGCGCGAACGCCGGCAGGCCGTCCGCGACCAGCGCCTTCGGGCCGGGCCAGGTGACGCCGAACGACTTGCGGGCGCCGGCGCACCAGGCGACGACGAGGACCCCGAAGGCCGCCAGGGGATAGACGGCTTCCCACTTGCTGCCGCACGCGAGGCCCCAGCAGATGCCGGAGACGAGCAGCCATGGGCGGAACAGCAGCGCCCGGACCGGCCCCCAGCCGGCCTGGATCTGCCCCGGCACCAGGCGCGCCATCCGGGCGCGGTACCAGTCGCGGTCGAGGACGAGGCAGTGCACCGCGCACAGCATGAAGAAGGCCACGAAGATGTCGAGGAGGGCGAGTCGCGAGAGCACGAAGGCCAGCCCGTCGAAGCACACCAGGACGCCCGCGACGCAGCCGAGCAGGGTCGAGCCGGTGAGGCGGCGTACGAACCGGATCATCACCAGGATCAGCAGCGTCCCGACGATCGCTGGTACGACGCGCCAGCCGAGCGGGGTGAAGCCGAAGGTCTTCTCGCCCAGGCCGATCAGCCACTTGCCGACCTCGGGATGGACGACCATCGACGCGTCGGGCTTCCAGAGGCCGGTCGTCTGGCCGGCCAGGATGTGCTTGTTGGCGATGCCGCCGTCGTTGTTGATGTAGTCGCGTGCGTAGCCGAAGTGCCAGAGCGACCAGGCGTCCTTGGCGTAGTAGGTCTCGTCGAACTCGAACGCGTGGGGGGTGCCGAGCTTCCACAGGCGCAGGAACAACCCGACCAGGGTGATCGCGAGGGTCGCGGTCCAGCCGATGAACGGGTCCTCGAGCGAACGGCGGCGACGGGCGCGCTCCGCGGCCAGCGGGACGGGCCGGCCGTCCTCGTCGTAGGACAACCCCTCCATCCGGCGGCCCGCGCGGGTCGCGGTGGCTCGGGTCGTCACGGTGCTGCACTCTACGTGCCCGTCCCAGGCTGACATGATCGGCGATGTGGCTTCCCCGACCGGCGTCCTGGTGCTCGCGGCCACGCCCATCGGGCAGGCCGCCGATGCCCCGCCGAGGCTGGCCGCGGAGCTCGCCGGCGCCGACGTGATCGCGGCGGAGGACACGCGTCGCCTGTCGCGGCTCGCCACCGAGCTCGGTGTCGACGTCAAGGGCCGGGTCACCTCCTACTTCGACGGCAACGAGGCCGCGCGCACGCCGGGGCTCGTCGACCGGCTGGTAGCCGGCGACCGCGTGGTCCTGGTGACCGACGCCGGGATGCCGAGCGTCTCCGATCCGGGCTACCGACTGGTGGTCGCGGCCGTCGACGCCGGGATCGTGGTGACTGCGGTCCCGGGGCCCTCGGCGGTACTGACCGCGTTGGCGGTGAGCGGGCTGCCGGTCGACCGGTTCTGCTTCGAGGGCTTCCTGCCCCGTAAGAGCGGTGAGCGGGCGCGCCGGCTGGCTGGACTTGCCGGCGAGGAGCGGACCTTGGTGTTCTTCGAGGCGCCCCACCGCACGGCGGCGGCGCTGGCGGCGCTGGCGGAGGCGTTCGGCGCCGACCGGCCGGCCGCGGTCTGTCGCGAGCTGACCAAGACGCACGAGGAGGTACGCCGCGGACCGCTCCGCGACCTCGTCGGCTGGGCCGAGGAGGGCGTGCGGGGCGAGGTCACGATCGTGGTGAGCGGTGCGACGGCCGGGGGCGACGTGGCACAGGATGCGGAGTCGCTCCGGGCCGCCGTGGCTGCCCTGGAGGAGGCGGGTGAGCCGCGCAAGGATGCCCTTCGCGCGGTCGCGGCGCGGGCCGGCGTACCGAAGCGACGGGTGTACGACGCGGTGCACGGCATCGGACAGGAGCCGTCGTGACCGGGCCCACCCGGAGCCGCACGGCGGACGACGACCACGGTTCGCGTCGCGACCGGGAGCGACCGCCGCTGCCCGAGCCGCTCCCGCACCCGGTCGTGGACAACCACTGTCACCTCGACATCGCCGACGGCGAATGGCTCGAGACGGCCGATGCGCTCGCCCGCGCCGCATCGGTCGGCGTACGACGGATCGTGCAGATCGGCTGCGACCTGCCGGGCGCCCAGTGGGCGGTCGACGCCGCGCTCGAGCACGACGCGATCGTCGCGGGCGTAGCGCTCCATCCCAACGAGGCACCGCGTCTGGCCGCGGAGGGCCGCCTCGACGCTGCCCTGGACGAGATCGAGCGCCTGGCCCGGGCGCACCCGAAGGTCCGCGCCGTCGGGGAGACCGGCCTCGACCACTTCCGCACCGGCCCCGACGGTCGTTCCGCGCAGGTGGAGTCGTTCGTACGGCACGTCGACCTGGCCAAGCGGCTCGACAAGACGCTGGTCATCCACGACCGCGACGCCCACGACGGGATCCTCGACGTGATCGACGCGGAGGGCGCTCCGGAGCGCTGGGTGATGCACTGCTTCTCCGGCAACCCGTTCTTCGCCCGCGCGTGCCTCGACCGCGGTGCCTGGCTGAGCTTCGCCGGCACGGTCACGTTCAAGAACGCCCAGCCGGTGCGCGACGCCCTCGCCGTCACGCCCCTGGACCGGGTGCTGGTCGAGACCGACGCGCCGTTCCTGACGCCCACGCCGTACCGCGGCCGGCCCAACGCGTCGTACCTCGTGCCGGTGACGGTTCGGGCCATGGCCGAGGCCCGCGGCGACGACCTGACCAGCCTCTGCGAGGCCATCGACGCCAACACCGAGGCGGCGTTCGGCGGCGCCTGGTAGCCGCGCGCCAGGCGGGTTCTCGCGGTTTTCGGACAACGAGACCCTGCTCACGTTGTCCCAAGATCGGCTGCGGGGAGTTGGGCTCGCATGGGAGGGTGCGTATGGTCTGATGACTGTTGGCCGGGATCGGGTGATTTCGACCGGCGCCGCGGCTGCGCTGCTGTTTGGAGTGCGGCCCCTTGTGTGGAAGTCGTTCTCTCGGCCTCTGTGGAGGCGTGTGAGAGCGCGTGGCGCCACTCCCGAGGCCCGGAGAGTACGACGTCTGGAGAGTTGTGCGCCAGAAGCTCGCACGCATCAGCAAGAGCAAGGCAGCGTTGGTCGCCGCCGCGGCGGTAGCAGCGGCGGCCGTGATCGGTACGACGGTCGGCTACGCCTCGATGGGCCGCTCGGTGACCCTGAACGTGGACGGTCACATCGAGCACGTGACCGCGACCGGAGACACGGTCGGGGACGTGCTCTCGGCCGAGGGCATCTCGCTGAGGAGCCACGACGAGGTCGCCCCCTCCGTCGACCAGCCGGTCTCCGACGGCACCACGATCGCGGTCCGCTACGGCAAGCCGCTGAAGCTGGACGTCGACGGCAACACCTCGACGTACTGGGTGATGGCCACTGACGTGCGCGGAGCGCTGCACGAGATCAACCGCAGCTTCGACCGCGCACACCTGTCGGTCAGCCGAGGCGCGGGCATCACCCGCGACGGCCTCCGGATCACCGTGGCCACCCCCAAGAACCTCACCGTCGTCCTCGGCGGCAAGCACCCGCTCCACAAGACGATCACGGCGGTGACCGTCAAGCAGGCCCTGCACGCACTGCACGTGACGCTCGGCAAGCACGACGTCGTGCGCCCCGGCCTGGGTCACGTCCTCGGCGACGGCGACAAGCTCGTGCTGACCCGGGTCCGGATCATGCAGCGGCACGTCGCGGGTGAGCCGATCAGCTACAGCACGATCACGCGCGACGACTCCTCGATGCTCGAGGGACACAGTGCAGTCGTCCGTCCCGGCCACGAAGGGTCGCGCGACGTGACCTATCGGATCGTCTTCCGCAACGGCCGCCTCGTGGCTCGCCAGGTGGTCACCCAACACCTGCTGCGCGCCCCGGTCGCGCAGGTCGAGCGGGTGGGCACCAAGACCGTCGCCGCCGCCCCCACCACCAACTTCGCGTCCGGCTCGACGGTGTGGGATGCACTCGCGAAGTGCGAGTCCGGCGGCAACTGGGCCACCAACACCGGCAACGGTTACTACGGCGGCCTGCAGTTCTCACTCGGCACCTGGCAGGCGAACGGCGGCTCCGGGCTGCCGAGCAACAACTCGCGGGAGACGCAGATCGCGATCGCGACCAAGGTCCGCAACGCGAGCGGCGGCTACGGCGCCTGGCCGGCCTGCGCGGCTTCGCTCGGGCTGCCTCGGTAGCGCCGCCACGATCCCGGCGGTCGTGCGATCGAGACCGATCCCCCCAGACGGTCTCGACCTGTACGCCCGGCCGCCGCGGCGCCGGCCCGACACCCCCCTAGGCTGGCGCTCATGACGTCCGTCGGCCCGAGACTCCTCGGGCCGGCGGACGTTCGTTCGCTCGCTGCGCGGTTCGACGTACGCCCGACCAAGCAGCGCGGCCAGAACTTCGTGATCGACGCCAACACCGTGCGTCGCATCGTCCGAACCGCTGGAGTCGGCCCCGACGACGTCGTCGTCGAGGTGGGACCGGGGCTCGGGTCGCTGACCCTCGGGCTGCTCGGCGAGGTCTCGCGTGTCGTGGCGGTCGAGATCGACCCGGTGCTGGCCGCCGCGCTGCCCGAGACGTTGGCGACGTACGCCGGCGAGCTGGCGGGTCGGTGCGAGGTGGTGGTCGCCGACGCGATGCGGGTCGACGGCGATCCCGGGGCCGCCGCCGACGGCGCTGGTCGCCAACCTGCCCTACAACGTCTCCGTACCCGTCCTCCTCCACCTCCTGAGCCTGCTGCCGAGCCTCGAGCGCGGGCTGGTGATGGTGCAGGCCGAGGTCGCCGATCGGCTGGCGGCCGCGCCCGGCTCCAAGGTGTACGGCGTCCCGAGCGTCAAGGCTGCCTGGTACGCCGACGTACGACGGGCAGGCGCTGTCGGGCGCAACGTCTTCTGGCCCGCTCCGAACGTCGACTCCGGCCTGGTCGCCTGGACGCGTCGCGAGCCGCCCGCCACGACGGCGACGCGGGAGCAGGTCTTCACGGTGGTCGACGCGGCGTTCGCCCACCGCCGCAAGGCGCTTCGTGGGGCTTTGCGGGGACTCGTCGCGTCGGGGGAGGACGCCTCGGCCGCCCTGACCGCGGCGGGCGTCGACCCGATGGCGCGTGGTGAGTCGCTGACCGTCGAGCAGTTCGCCCGGATCGCGGAGGCCCTCGCGTGACCCTGACCGTGCGCGCCGCCGCGAAGATCAACCTCCTCCTCGGGGTGGGTGCCCCGCGGCCCGACGGCTTCCACACCCTGGTGACCGTCTACCAGGCGATCAGCCTCTACGACGACCTCACCGTGACCGCCGCGGACGAGCTCACCGTCGCGACCGACGGGGCGGCCTACATCGACACCAGCCACCTCCCGCCGGCCGGGCACAACATCGTCGACCGGGCCGCCGCCGGACTGGCGGCCCTGCACGGGCGGCAGGTCGGGGCCGACGTCCGCGTCGACAAGGCCATCCCGATCGCAGGTGGCCTGGCCGGAGGTTCCGCCGACGGCGCGGGGGCGCTGGTCGCCCTCGACCGCGTGCACGACCTGGGTACGTCCGACCACGACCTGCTCGTGCTGGCGGCGGAGCTCGGCAGCGACGTGCCGTTCGCGCTCCACGGTGGCACCGCGCTCGGTGAGGGGCACGGCGAGGTGGTGACGCCGCTGGTCGACGAGGGCTCGTGGTGGTGGGTGGTCGTGCCGTCGGACGAGGGGATGTCGACCCCGGCGGTCTACCGGCACTACGACGAGGTGCGGCCGGATGCGCCGCCGGAGCCCGATCCGCCCGACGAGGTCCTGGCCGCGTTGGCGAGCGGAGACCCGCGCCGGCTCGCCGTCGCGCTCCACAACGACCTCGAGCAGGCGGCGTTCGACCTCCGGCCCGACCTCGCCGCGCTCATCGTCGAGGGAGTCGCTGCCGGTGCCCTGCGTGGGCTGCTGTCGGGGTCGGGGCCGACCTGCGTGTTCCTCTGCGAGTCCGCCGACCATGCACGGTCGGTCGCCGCGGCCCTGACCGCAGACCGTGACCAACGCGTCGTACTGGTGGCGCACGGGCCGGTCGCCGGCGCCCACGTGGTCACCTCATGAGCAACCTGGTCAACCTGGAACGGGTCTCGAAGGCGTACGGCGTACGGCCGCTGCTCACCGACGTCTCGCTCGGGGTGTCGGTGGGGGAGCGGGTCGGGGTCGTCGGCCGCAACGGCGACGGCAAGACGACCCTGCTCCAGGTGTTGACCGGCCAGGAGGCGCCCGACAGCGGCCGGGTCTCGATGTCGCGCGGGCTGGCGATCGGCTACCTCCACCAAGGCGACACTCTCGACGACACGCACTCGGTGCGTGACGCCGTCCTCGCCGGGAAGCCGGACCACGCCTGGGCCGCGGAGCCGCGCACCCGCGAGATCGTCACCGAGCTGCTGGCCGGGGTCGAGCTCGACCGTGCGGTGGTCGGACTGTCCGGCGGCGAGCGGCGGCGCTGCGCTCTCGCCGAGCTGCTGCTGCACGGACACGACCTGGTCGTCCTCGACGAGCCCAGCAACCACCTCGACGTGGAGGCCGTGGCCTGGCTGGCGGAACACCTGGCTTCGCTGCCGTCGGCCCTGGTCGTGGTCACCCACGACCGGTGGTTCCTCGACGCGGTGTGCCAGCAGACCTGGGAGGTCCACGACGGGGTGGTGGACGGCTACGAGGGTGGGTACGCCGCGTTCGTGCTCGCCAAGGCCGAGCGGCAGCGGCAGGCGGCCGCCACGGAGGTACGCCGGCGCAACCTGGTGCGCAAGGAGCTGGCGTGGCTGCGGCGTGGGGCACCCGCGCGCACCTCCAAGCCGAAGTTCCGCCTCGACGCCGCCTCGGCACTCATCGACGACGAGCCGCCGCCTCGCGACCGGCTCGAGCTCCAACGCTTCGCCACGCAGCGGCTGGGCAAGGACGTGATCGACGTCGAGGACGTCGATCTGGTGCGCGGTGACCGCGTGCTGCTGTCGCATGCGACGTGGCGCCTCGGGCCGGGCGACAGGGTGGGCATCGTCGGGGTCAACGGTGCCGGGAAGTCGTCGGTGCTGTCGCTGCTGGACGGCACGCTCGCGCCGTCGGCGGGCCGGGTGAAGCTCGGTCGTACCGTCGCCCTGCAGCACCTCACACAGGCGCTCGACGACCTCGACCCGCAGGCGCGGGTGCTGGACAGCGTGGAGTCGATCCGCCGCGTCGCGCAGACGACGACGGGCGAGGTGACGGCGTCGGCGCTGCTCGAGCGGTTCGGCTTCACCGGCGACCGGCTCACCGCCCGCCTCGGCGACCTGTCCGGCGGGGAGCGACGCCGCTTCCAGCTGCTGCGGCTGCTGCTCACCGAGCCCAACGTGCTGCTCCTCGACGAGCCCACCAATGACCTCGACATCGAGACCCTGAACGTGCTCGAGGACTTCCTCGACGACTGGCCCGGCACCCTGGTCGTCGTCTCGCACGACCGGTACTTCCTCGAGCGGGTCACCGACGTCACCTACGGTCTGCTCGACGACGGTCAGATCTCGATGCTCCCCGGCGGCGTCGACGACTACCTGGCCCGCCGAGTCGGCGCAAAGAGGCAGTCGGACCTCGCCGAGTCGGCGCACAAGGGCGTCGAGATCGCGCCGAGTCGTCACGAGCCGACTCGGCGTACGGCCCGGGCAGGCAGTGCGGAGGAGCGGGCCGCGCGCAAGACCCTGGCCCGGGTGGAGAAGCGCCTGGAGCAGGTCACCGCGCGCGAGGCCCAGCTCAACGCGGAGGTGGTGGCCCACGCGGCTGACCACGAACGGCTCACCGAGCTGTCCCGGGCGCTGGGCGAGGTCGCGGCCGAGCGGGAGTCGTTGGAGCTGGAGTGGCTGGAGGCCGCGGAGGCGCTCGAGTAGGACGCCGAGTCGTCACGCGCCGACTCGGCGTCGTACGCCCGCCTCTTTGCGCCGACTCGGGGCAATTTCGTTGTCTGTTTGCGCCGACTCGGCGTCGTTCAGCTGTTCCTTTGTGCCGAGTCGGCGAAGGGGGCGAGCAGGGCGCGGAGGAGGGAGGCCAGCTTGGCCCGGTCGCGCTCGGGGAGGGTGTCGAGCAGCTCGCGCTCGGCCTCCAGGAGCGCCGCGAAGGCGGCGTCGACCGTGGCCTTGCCCTCGCCCGTGAGCCGCACGATCACCCCCCGCCGGTCGTCGGGGTCCGGGTAGCGCTCCACCAGCCCGCGCGCACTGAGCCGGTCGACCCGGTTGGTCATCGTCCCGCTGGTCACGAGCGTCTCGCGGAGCAGGCGCCCGGGGGACTGCTCGTACGGCGCACCGGCGCGACGTAGCGCCGCCAGTACGTCGAACTCCCACTGCTCGATCCCGTGCGCGGCGAAAGCCTCGCGGCGGGCCAGCTCGAGCCGGCGGGCCAACCGGGTAACCCGGCTGAACACGCCGACCGGCGCCAGGTCGAGGTCGCCACGTTCGCGGCCCCAGGCCTCGAGCAGCTCGTCCACCTCGTCACGCATCACCCCAGTCTAGAACCAGTCGAGAATCTTGACATCAAGATGACTTGCTCCGACACTGGAGTATCTTGACGTCAAGACACTTTGAGGAGCAGGCCATGCAGCACACCTGGGACCCCGAGCGCTACCTGACGTACGCCGACGAGCGGGGCCGCCCCTTCGTCGAGCTCGTCGCGCGGGTCGCCGCGGCCGCGCCGGCCACGGTCGTCGACCTCGGCTGCGGGCCGGGCAACCTGACCACGCTGCTGCGCGCCCGCTGGCCCCAAGCAGCCGTCCGCGGCCTCGACTCGAGCCCGCGAGATGATCGCGAAGGCCGAGGTCCGCGATCCGTCGATCGACTTCGCCGTCGCCGATCTCCGCGACTGGGCAGCTGATGCCGACCCGGTCGACGTGCTGGTCTCCAACGCCACCCTCCAGTGGGTCCCCGGCCATCTGGACCTGCTTCCCTCGCTCGCCGGCCGGGTGCGGGCGGGGGGCTGGTTCGCCTTCCAGGTGCCGGGCAACTTCGACGAGCCCAGCCACACCATCCGCACCGAGCTGGCCGCCGAGGCGCCGTACGCCGACTACACCCACGACGTCGCCGTGCCGAGCAGCCACGACCCTGCGGTCTACCTCGAGGCACTCGCGGCCCTCGGCTGCCGCGTCGACGCCTGGGAGACGACGTACCTCCACGTGCTGACCGGCCCGGACCCCGTCTTCACCTGGGTCTCCGGCACCGGCGCGCGCCCGACCCTCCAGGCGCTGCCCGACGACCTGCGTCCGGGCTTCGAGGAGGAGTTCAAGCGACGCCTGCGTGCGGCGTACCCCGAGCGCGACGGATGCGTCGTGCTGCCGTTCCGGCGGGTGTTCGTCGTCGCGGAGGTCTCGACACGCTCGACCGCCAGCTCCGGCTCGACCACCGACGAGTCATGATCGCGCTCCACCATGTCCAGGTCGCCTGCCCGCCGGGCGGAGAGGACGCCGTGCGCCGCTTCTACGGCGACGGGCTCGGGTTGACCGAGGTCGAGAAACCCGCGGACCTGAGGGGCCGCGGCGGCGCCTGGTTCCGGGCGTACGACGTGCGCGGCGGGGTCAGCGCGGAGCTCCACGTCGGTGTGGAGGACCCGGTCGTGGTCTCTCGCAAGGCCCACCCGGCGTTCGTCGTGGACGACCTCTACGCGATCGCCGGCTCGGTGACCGCGGCGGGCGGTGACGTCGACTGGAGCGAGCGGGACACGTTCGCGGGGTACCGCCGCTTCCACGTCCGCGACCCTCACGGCAACCGGGTCGAGGTGCTCCAGCCGCTCGGCAACTGAGTCGCGCGTGTCCCGGCTCGTCCGGGACCCTGGGCCCATGACGCTGCTGTTCGTGTTCGGCCCGCCCGCCGTCGGCAAGATGACCGTCGGTCGAGCGGTCGCGGACGCGAGCAGCTTCCGCCTCTTCCACAACCACCACACGATCGAGCCGCTGCTCGACGTCTTCGACTTCGGCACCCCGGAGTTCAACCGGCTGCTCGGCGAGTTCCGCCAGCGCGTGCTCGAGGAGGCCGCGGCGGCCGACACCGACCTGGTCTTCACCCTGGTCTGGGCCCTGGACCTGCCCGAGGACTCCGCCACGATGCGGGCGCATCTCCAGCCCTTCGTCGAGGCCGGCCGGCGCATCGCGTTCGTCGAGCTGTACGCCGGGCTGGGCACGCGTCTGGACCGCAACCGCACGCCGTACCGCCTCGCCGAGAAGAAGTCGAAGCGCGACCTGGCGTGGTCCGAGTCCAACGTGCGTGACCTGGAGCGCTACCAGATGAACACCGATCGGCCGTCGGTCGCCGACGCGCTCATCCGCGAGCATCCGCACCTGCGCCTCGACAACACCGACCGCACGCCGGAGGAGGTTGCGGTCGAGATCCTGGCCTGGCTCGACACCCTGGCATAGCCGGAATACCGAGCGCCGTCCCTACGCTGTGTCGGGGAAGGACGACGCGAGCAGAGGATTCCGATGGCCACCACCACCCTGACCGAGCAGAACTTCGAGTCCACCGTGACCGCCGACGGCATCGTGCTGGTGGACTTCTGGGCGTCGTGGTGCGGCCCGTGCCGGATGTTCGCCCCGATCTACGAGCAGGCCTCCGAGACCCACGCCGACATCTCCTTCGGCAGCGTCGACACCGAGGCCGAGCAGGGGCTGGCGGGCGCCCTCCAGATCACCTCGATCCCGACGCTGATGGCGTTCCGCGACGGCATCCTGGTCTTCCGCCAGGCCGGCGCGCTGCCCGAGCCCGCGCTGGAGCAGGTGATCGGCGCGGTCCGCGACCTCGACATGGACGCCGTACGCCGCGAGGTCGAGGCCGCCGAGAAGAGCTCGTGACCGGGGTCGCCTGACGACTCGTGGTCTCGACCCGCTCGACCGACCAGGGTCACACGCCGCGAAAGACCGGGTTCGTCAGCGCCACCATCGGAAGCGTCGACTGGTAGGTCATCGGGTCAGCGGCCGTCCCACGACGTACCTCCACCCGCGCGAACCTCTCGGCGACGCCGACGTCGAACTGCAGCGTGAGCGAGCCGTCGACGGCGGCGGGGGCAGCGGCCAGGACTCCGCTGGTGCCGATCAGCTGGGCCAGGGTGCCCGGCACGCCCGTCACGGTGAGATTGCAGGCCAACATCTCGTCGGCGGCCAGGGTCAAGGTGTCGCCCGGTCCGACGACCGTGGTGGTGGCGCCGGCACCCGTGGCGGTGAAGGTGAGGTCGACGGCCGACGACTCGGCGATCCAGCAGTGGCCGCCCTTCACCGCGCCCACGATCGCCGCGCTCGAGAGGGTGTCGAGGCGGTAGACCGTCTGGGGCAGCCCCACCACCTGGCCGTCGTGGTGGGAGTCGGAGTTGCCCACGGCCGGCGTGTAGCCGCCGGCGACGAGCTGCTGCTGCCACGCGTTGAGCGTGAGCTGGTTGAAAAAGGACCACGGCCCGTTCCACACCTCGACCGCGTCGACGTGGCTCCACGAGGTGCCGAAGTCCCAGCGGGTGCCGGTGACCGGCACGAACGGGTGGGCCGCGATCGCGACGCCACCACGGCTCCGCGTCAGGTCGGTGAAGTGCGCGAGCTTGTGGTCGGCGGCGCGGTAGCGCCAGTCGACCCAGGTGCCGGGCGTCGTACCGGTCGCGAGCCAGTGGCCGTTGCGGGTCGTGACCTCCTCGCCGCTGACGACCAGGAAGTCGTCGGGGACGACCCGGCCGAAGACGCGGGTGGCCGCGTTGGTGTTGTGGTCGGAGGTGCCGAGGAAGTCCAGCCCGTGGGCCCTGGCCTGGTGGACGAGCTGGGCCGGGGTCCAGTGGCCGTCGGAGTGGACGCTGTGCGTGTGCAGGTCGCCGCGGTACCAGCCCGGGCCGGTGCCGGGTACGGCGACGGGCGCGTGGTGCGCCTGGAACGCCGGCTCGGCGGGAGGGCCGTGCTCCAAGGTGACCGTGACATGCCACGGCGTACCCGGCGGATCGATCAGGAACGGGCCGAGGATGACCTGCCAGCGCCCGGGCGTGATCGGACCGGCGAGATAGCCCGACGTGGCCCACTGGTGGCTGAGCCGGAAGTGCCGCCGGGCGCCACCCGACCAGCCGCGGAACCCGTCGGCGTTCCCCAGCCCCTTGCCGGACGGGTCGAAGATGCCGATGTCGACGACGTTGGTGCTGAAGCCCAGCCCGGTGTCGTGGGGCCGGAAGTCGTAGCGGACGTCGATCGCGCGGACGCCGCGCGGCACCCGGAACGGCAGGTAGTGCCAGTCCGGCGTACTCGGTCTCCGGAACGCACCCTGGAACTGGATCCGGGTCGTGGTCCCGGCCGCAGCAGCGGGTACGTCGATCAGGTCAGCGCTGGTCACGAGCCCCGCCCCCAGCCCCGCGCCGCCGAGCAGCAGGGAGCGCCGGTGCAGGCCGTGCGGTGTGGCGTCCTCGGTCATGGTGGCTACACCCTAGAGGCGCGCCACCCGTACCCTGGGGCGGTCATGAGCAGCGCAGTCCACGGCACCGGCCGCACCTACCAGGTCACGACCTACGGGTGCCAGATGAACGTCCACGACTCCGAGCGCCTGACCGGGCTCCTGGAGGAGGCGGGCTACGTCGCCGCACCGGAGGACGAGCAGGCGGACGTCGTCGTGTTCAACACCTGCGCGGTGCGGGAGAACGCCGACAACAAGCTGTACGGCAACCTCGGCCACCTCGCCCCGGTGAAGGCGGCGCGGCCCGGCATGCAGATCGCGGTGGGCGGCTGCCTCGCGCAGAAGGACCGCGCCACGATCACCAGGAAGGCTCCGTGGGTCGACGTCGTCTTCGGTACCCACAACCTCGGCTCCCTGCCCGCGCTCCTCGAGCGCGCCCGCGTGCAGGAGGAGGCACAGGTCGAGATCCTCGAGTCGCTCGAGGTCTTCCCGTCGACGCTGCCGACCCGGCGCGAGTCGGCGTACGCCGCCTGGGTGAGCGTCAGCGTCGGGTGCAACAACACGTGCACCTTCTGCATCGTGCCCAGCCTGCGCGGCAAGGAGAAGGACCGCCGGTCCGGCGACATCCTGGCCGAGGTCCGCGCGCTGGTCGGCGAGGGCGTCTCCGAGGTCACGCTGCTGGGGCAGAACGTCAACGCGTACGGCGTGGAGTTCGGCGACCGGCAGGCGTTCTCGAAGCTGTTGCGCGCCTGCGGCGAGGTCGAGGGGCTCGAGCGGGTGCGCTTCACCTCGCCCCATCCGGCGGAGTTCAGCGACGACGTGATCGCGGCCATGGCCGAGACCCCGAACGTGATGCACCAGCTGCACATGCCGCTCCAGAGCGGCTCCGACCGCGTCCTCAAGGCGATGCGACGCTCCTACCGGCGCGAGCGGTACCTCGGCATCATCGAGCGGGTCCGTGCGGCCATGCCCGACGCGGCGATCAGCACCGACATCATCGTCGGCTTCCCCGGCGAGACCGAGGACGACTTCGCTCAGACCCTCGAGGTGGTGCGCGAGGCCCGCTTCGCCGCGGCGTTCACGTTCCAGTACTCCATCCGCCCCGGCACCCCTGCCGCCACCATGCCCGACCAGGTCCCGCCCGACGTCGTCCGCGAGCGGTACGAGCGGCTGGTCGACGTCGTGAACGAGATCTCCTGGGCCGAGAACCGTGCCCTCGTCGGGTCACGAGTCGAGCTCCTCGTCTCCGAGGGCGAGGGGCGCAAGGACGCCGCGACGCTGCGCCTGACCGGCCGTGCCCGCGACAACCGACTCGTCCACTTCGCACCGCCCGACGGGGTCTCGACGGCTCGACCGCCGGGGCGATCCGGCCGGGCGACGTGGTCGACGTCGAGGTCACGTACGCCGCCCCGCACCACCTGGTCGCCGACGGGCCGCTCCTGGCCCACCGTCGTACCCGCTCCGGCGACGCCTGGGAAGCCCGCACCGCGCCCCCACTACCTCGTCGGCCGCCGTCGGCCTCGGGATGCCCACGGTCGGCGCGCCCGTCTGACGCCGAGTCGGCGCAAACAGGCAGTGGAATCACGCCGAGTCGGCGCAAACAGGCAGTGGAATCACGCCGAGTCGTCACGCGCCGACTCGGCGAACAGGCGTTCCTCAGGAACGGCGCGCTCCGGTGGGGCTCAGTCGCTGCGCGGGTCCTTCGACGGGTAGGCCGCCCGAGGCTCGATCCCCTCGGGCTGGACCTCGGGGTTGCCGGTGCTCTGTTCGGCGGGGGTGTCCTCCTCGGAGAGCCCGGGATCGCCGGACGTGCCGGCCTGGCGGGTGTCGCGCTCGCCGTCGGTCGCCTCCTGGCCCGGGCCCGCCGGCCCGACGCGCTCGCTGCTGATCCCCATCCCGCCCGCCGCACGCTCCGGGCCTCCAGCGTTGGGGTTGGAGTCCTTGAGCTCGGTGTCCTGGGCGTGGCCCCCCTCGGGTCGCTCCTGGTCGCTCATGCCTGGGTCTCCTTCTCGGGCTCGCTGGCGCCATCGGTCGAGGCACCTTGATCGGTGTCCTCGCCCTCGACGACGGACTCGGGCACCGCCACGTGCGGGTTGAGCGTCGACACGAAGTCCGGCACCACCGGATCCATCGTGTACAGCTGGTCGTCGACCGCGTCGACCCCGCCGGGCGGTGGCTCCGCCGGCTCGACCTCTGGCGTCGGCTGATCACCTAGATCGGTCACCAAGGTTCTCCCCTCCCTCCCCTGCGCCGCTGCCAGCGACGCGTCGCGCGGACCCGCGGGTCAGAACCCGAAGGTCGTGTAGCTCGCCACTCCCGTACCCAGCGCGTCGAGGACTACGCGTTCGTGGGGGACCACCGGCGACGGCAAGGAGGCGAGCGGGAACCAGTCGAGCGCTGCGCACTTGGCCGGCTCGATGATCCGCGGCTCACCGGTCCACCCGCGGGCCGTGAAGAAGAAGTCGATGCGCTCGTCGATCGGGTCGGCGTGCCGGGTGCGCTGCATCGAGGTCACGAACTCCAGCGCCAGGCCCTCGACCCCGATCTCCTCCAGCGCCTCGCGCTGCGCCGCGTCGTACGCCGTCTCGCCGCGCTCGACGTGGCCGGCCGCGGCGGCGGCCCAGTGGTCGTCCATGTAGCCGGTGTTCTGCCGGAGCTGGAGCAACACCTCGTCGCCGTGCGGGGCCGCCCGCAGCAGGAACACGTACGCCGCGGGTACGACGCGGAAACGATCCTTCATCCGGTCAACCTCAGTACGTCGCTCATCGGGTCGCCGGCCGTCTCGAGCGGGCCACTTCCGACAACCTGATCCCCGGTCACCGGCCGAGGACGTCGAGGACGAGCCGGAGGATGTAGAAGAACACCGGCAGGCAGAAGACGACCAGCATCACCCAGGCGGCGATCCGGTGCTTCAGCTGCGAGGGGTCCAGCTTGCCGGCGAAGTCGAGGATCGCGCCGTCGGGGACGTGGTGGGTCAGTCCCATCCGCTGCGCGTCGGTCGGCATCTGGTTGCCGGGGAACCAGTACGGCGGGGCGTCGTCGTCGGGACCGTAGTCCTCGTCGAACTCGTCCTCGCGCACGTCGGGCATGGCTCCACACTAAGCCTGTGCCGGTCGGCCGCTGCAAGACTGGGGCCATGCCCAGACCGTCGACCGGCTCGTCGACCGGCACAGCGATCGTCGCCGTGGTCGGGGCCACTGCCGCGGGCAAGACCGGCCTCTCGCTCGATCTCGCGCAGCGGCTCGGCGGGGAGATCGTCAACACCGACGCGATGGCGGTCTACCGCGGGATGGACATCGGCACCGCCAAGCCGTCCGCGGCCGAGCGGCGCGGCGTGCCCCACCACCTGCTCGACCTGCTCGAGGTCACCGAGCCGTTGACCGTGGCGGAGTTCCAGGGCTGGGCGAGGGAGACGATCGCCGAGGTGCGCGGTCGCGGCCGGACCCCCGTGCTGGTCGGCGGCTCGGCCCTCTACACGCGGGCGGTGCTGGACCGCTTCGAGTTCCCGGGGACCGAGCCCGACGTACGGCGGGGGCTCGAGGACGAGCTCGCCGCCGTGGGGCCGGCGGAGCTCCACCGCCGCCTTGCCGAGGCCGATCCCGACGCCGCGGCACGGATCCTTCCCGACAACGGGCGGCGGATCGTGCGCGCGCTCGAGGTCCTCACGATCACCGGGCGCCCGTTCAGCGCATCGCTCCCGGAGCATGCGTACGCCGACCCCCGCAGCGTCCAGATCGGTGTCGACATCGACCGGCCGACCCTGGACCCGCGGATCGAGCAGCGGGTGCGCGAGATGTTCGACGCCGGCCTGGTCGAGGAGGTACGCCGCCTCCTCGACGCCGGGCTCGCGGACGGCCGCACCGCCCGGACCGCGATCGGCTACCGCGAGGTGACGGCGTACCTGGCGGGCGAGACGAGCCTCGACGAGGCGATCGAGGCGACCACCACCGCGACCCGGCGCTTCTCCCGGCGCCAGGACGGGTGGTTCCGCAAGGACCCTCGGGTCGTGTGGGTGCCCTGGGACGCCCCTGACCGGGTGGAGCGAGCCGTGGCGGCGGTGACGGCTCTCGGCTGACCTCGACAGCCCGCGCATGGGAGGGCAGGGTGGAGGGCACGGGGGAGTAATCCGTTCTCGGGAGGAACCGTGACCCATCTGTCCCGTCGTGCGCTCGGCGCGACCGTCGTACTGACCGCGACCATGCTCGCGACCACACCTGCATCTGCCGTCTCCACCGTTGCGGCAGACGGCGGACGCCACACCGTGAAGGTGCCGACCAGCGTCGGCTTCGGCGGCGCGGTCAGCACCGTCGACCCGGAGGCGTCCGCGGCCGCGCTCCAGGTGCTGAAGGAGGGCGGCAACGCCACCGACGCCGCGGTCGCCGCGGCCGCGACGCTCGGCGTGACCGAGCCCTACTCGTCCGGCATCGGCGGCGGCGGCTACTTCGTCCACTACGACGCGGCGACCGGCCGGGTACAGACGATCGACGGCCGCGAGACCGCACCGGCCTCGATGCCGCACGACGCCTTCATCGACCCGAGCACCGGGAAGCCGTACAACTTCACCCCCGAGCTGGTCACCAGCGGCGTCTCGGTCGGGGTGCCCGGCAGCCTCGCGACCTGGCAGCGCGCCCTCGACCGCTGGGGAACGATGTCACTGGGCCGCACCTTCCGCCCGGCCATCCATGTCGCCCGCCACGGCTTCGTGGTCGACCCCACCTTCCGCCAGCAGACGCTGGAGAACAAGGTGCGGTTCGACGCCTTCCGGTCGACGCGTCGGCTCTTCCTGCCCGGCGGTGACGCACCGCAGGTCGGCTCGATCTTCCGCAACCCGGCCCTCGCGACGACGTACCGCCACATCGCGCGGCGCGGCATCTCCTACCTGTACGACGGCGCCCTCGGCCGCCAGATCAGCCGCGTCGTCCATCACCCGCCCAAGACGGCGTCGACGACACTGCCCGTCCCGACCGGGTTCATGCAGCCGTCCGACCTGCGCGCGTACACGACCATCGACCGCCGGCCCACCCATGTCGGCTACCGCGGGTACGACGTGTACGGCATGGCACCGTCGTCGTCCGGCGGCTCGACCGTCGGCGAGGCGCTCAACATCATGGAGCGCTTCGACCTGTCCGGCATGTCCACCGCCGACGCGCTGCACCACTACCTCGACGCCAGCGCCCTCGCCTTCGCCGACCGTGGCGCCTACGTCGGGGACCCGGCGTACGTCGACGTGCCGCTGCACGCGCTGCTGTCCGACCGCTTCGCCAAGCAGCGCGCCTGCCTGATCCCCGACACCACCGCCCTGGCCACGCCCGTCGCCGCCGGCGACCCCTCGGCGCCCGCAGGCGCGTGTGCCTCGTCGAAGCCGGCCTCCACGGCCCCCGACACCGAGAACCTCAACACCACCAACATGACGGTGGCCGACCGCTGGGGGAACATCGTCGAGTACACGCTCACCATCGAGCAGACCGGGGGCTCCGGCATCGTGGTGCCGGGGCGTGGCTTCCTGCTCAACAACGAGCTCACCGACTTCACGGCCGTCTACGACCCGGCCGACCCGAACCGGATCGAGGGCGGCAAGCGCCCGCGCTCGTCGATCTCGCCCACGATCGTGCTGCGGGACGGGAAGCCGTTCCTGGCCCTGGGCTCGCCGGGCGGCTCGACCATCATCACCACCGTCCTGCAGATGCTCTTCGACCGGATCGACCGTGGGATGACCATCGAGCAGGCGATCGCCGACCCGCGCGGGTCGCAGCGCAACACCGCGACCGTCACGGCCGAGCAGTCGTTCATCGACCAGTACGGCGCGTCGCTCCAGCCGTTCGGCTACACCTTCACCCCGGCCGGAGCCCCGGGCACCACGGCGGCCGAGATCGGGGCCGCGACGGCGATCGAGTTCGGTCCTCACCACCTGCTGACGGCGGTCTCGGAGCCGACCCGTCGGGGCGGCGGCTCGGCGCTGGTGGTGCAACCCGCGCCGTAGCCCGGCGGTCGGGCCTGTCGAGACCTGAGACACTGGAGGGGTGAGCTACCCGTTCCTCAAGGGCCACGGCACGGAGAACGACTTCGTGCTGCTGCCCGACCACGACGGATCGGTCCACGGCGACCTGTCCGCCGAGCGGGTGCGCGCGCTCTGCGACCGCCGTGCCGGGATCGGCGGCGACGGCGTCCTGCGCGTCATCCGCTGGGCGGCCCTGCCACCGGTCGAGCCTTCCTCGTCGGTCGAGCCTTCCGTCGTCGAGCTTGCTCGCAGGTGGCGGAGTCGAGACCTCGAGTGGTTCATGGACTACCGCAACTCGGACGGCTCGTTGTCGGAGATGTGCGGCAACGGGATCCGGGTCTTCGCCCGCCACCTCGTCGAGGAGGGGCTGGTGCCCGCGGACCAGCCGATCCCGATCGGCACCCGGGCCGGCGTCAAGACGGTGACCCGCGGCGGCGAGGTCTGGAGTGCCGACATGGGTCCCGTGCGGATCGTCGGTGAGACCAAGGTGTCGGTGGGCGACCGGTCGTGGCCGGCGGTCCACGTCGACGCCGGCAACCCGCACGCGGTCGTGATGCTCGACGACCTCGCCGAGGCCGGGTCGCTGGCCGAGGAGCCGGCGTACGACCCGGGGGTGTACCCCGAGGGCGTCAACGTCGAGTTCGTCGTACGCCGCGGGGTCGACCACCTCGCGATGCGCGTCCATGAGCGCGGCTCGGGCGAGACCAGGTCGTGCGGTACCGGCGCGTGCGCGGCAGCGGTGGCCTCGGCCGGTGCCGGGCCGGGGCGCTGGCGGGTCGACGTACCAGGTGGCGAGCTCGAGGTGTCGCGCGACGAGGAGGGTCGGGTCTATCTCAGCGGGCCTGCGCTGATCGTGGCGCGCGGCGAGACCGACCTCTGAGCCGTGTGCCCGACCCCGCGCCGGAGCGCGGTCCGAGGCACACGACCCATGTCCTAGGCTCCGGCGCATGGACATCTCCGGATCCTCAGCCGTCGTCACCGGGGCCGCGTCGGGCATCGGCGCCGCCGTCGCACGCCGCCTCGCCGCTGCGGGCGCAAGAGTCGTGATCGCCGACGTGCAGGACGAGAAGGGCCGGGCGCTGGCCGACGAGCTCGGTGGCGTGTTCACCCACGTCGACGTGACCGACACCGCCCAGATCACCGCTGCCGTCGACGCCGCCGGCGAGCTCGCGCCCCTGCGGGTGCTGGTGAACTCGGCGGGTATCGGCCCGGCCGCGCGCACCGTCGGCCGCGACGGCACCTACGACTCCGCTCACGACCTCGACCTGTACAAGAAGGTGATCGCGATCAACCTGATCGGCACCTTCGACGCGACCCGGATCGCGGGGACGGCGATGAGCCGGCTCGAGCCGCTGGGGTCCGGTGAACGCGGCGCCATCGTCAACATGGCCAGCGTGGCGGCGTTCGACGGCCAGATCGGGCAGGCGGCGTACTCCTCGTCCAAGGGCGGCATCGTCGGGATGACGCTGCCGGTGGCCCGCGACCTGGCCGCGATCGGCGTCCGCGTCAACACCGTCGCCCCCGGGCTGATCGACACCCCGATCTACGGCGAGGGCGAGAAGGCCGAGGAGTTCAAGGCACGGCTGGGGGAGTCGGTGCTGTTCCCCAAGCGGCTCGGTACGCCGGACGAGCTCGCTGCGATGGTGCTCGAGTGCCTCACCAACTCCTACATGAACGGTGCCGTGGTCCGCGTCGACGGCGGCATCCGGATGCCCCCGAAGTAGCCGTATGCGCGCGGTCGTCGTCGAGAAGCCCGGCGGTCCCGAGGCGCTGACTGCTGACGACGCTGCCGGAGCCGTCGCCGGGGCCCGGCGAGGTCGCCGTCGAGATCGAGGCGGTCGGCGTGAACCCGGTCGACTGCGGCAACCGGGCCGACCCGTCGTGGGCAGCCATCGAGACGCCGTACGTCGTGGGCTACGAGTTCTCCGGCCGGCTGGCCGAGTCGGGGCAGGAGGTCTGGGGACTGCTGCCGGTGCAGGGCACGCGGTGGGGCGCGCTGGCCGAGCGGGTCGTCGTACCTGAGGGGCTGGTCGCGCGGCGGCCGCCAGAGCTGGACGCCGTGTCTGCCGCCGCCCTGCCGCTGGCCGGATGCACCGCGTTGCAGGTGCTGGAGCGGATGCGGCTGCCCGAGGGCTCGTGGCTGCTGGTGCACGGCGCGGCCGGCGGCGTCGGGCACCTGCTCGTCCAGATGGCGGTACGTCGTGGGCTGCGCGTCGCGGCTGCCTCGCGGCCCGAGGACCGTGGGCGTCTGGAGGACCTGGGCGTCGAGCTCTGGCTCGACCGGGCGGCAACCTGCCCCTGCGACCGCCGCAAGCCAGGCGTTGGGGCACGAGCTGGACGCCGTGGTCGACCTCGTCGGCGGCCTGCTCGAACCGTCGCTGCCCCACGTCCGCATCGGTGGCCGTGCCGCCACGATCGTCGACCTCGCCGGCGATCTCGACCTCGCGATCGACCGCAACCTCGACCTCCACGGCGTGCTCATGCGCGCCGGCGCGGACCGGCTCGCTGCCCTCGCCCGCGAGGTCGCCGGCGGCGTTCGCCCGACCGTCGTCGCGACGTACCCGCTCGAGCGCACGGCCGACGCCCACCGCCGCCTCGAGGCAGGCGGCGTCGGCGGCAAGCTCGTCATCACCCTCTGAGCGCTCCGGGTCGTCATACGAAGCGGTCGTCGGAGCGACCAGTTCGTATGACGTCCCGCAGGGTCAGGCGCGAACGCGGGCGCTGGTCGGGTCGTACATCGGCCGCAGCGAGACCTCGGCGGCGAAGCGGTCGCCGGCGATGTCGACCTCCCAGGTGCCGGCGTCCAGCCAGTCCTTGGTGACCTTCTCGTCGGCGCTCACGAAGGCGAGGCCGACCGCGGCGCCGAGCGTCCAGCCGTACGACGCGGCGCGGACGTAGCCGACGACCTCGCCGTCCCGGAGCACCGGCTCCGCGTGGTACAGCAACGGCTCGGGATCGGTCAGCCTGAGCTGCACCAGCCGCTGCGTCGACGGGAACGACGCCTTCCGCGCGAGCAGCGCCTCCTTGCCGCGGAAGTCGGTGTCCCAGGCGACGGCGAACCCGAGGCCGACGTCGAGCGGGCAGTCGGTGTTGTCGATGTCGTGGCCGTAGTCGCGGTAGGCCTTCTCCATCCGCAGCGACGCCAGCGACTTGAGCCCGACCGGCTTCACCCGCGGGTCGGCCGCCATCGCGTCGTACAGCTCGAGGGCCCGGGCAGCCGGGACGTACAGCTCGTAGCCGAGCTCGCCGAGGTAGGTGATCCGGGCGCAGATCACCGGCACTCCGCCCACCTCGATCTCGCGTACGCCGCGGAACGGCCAGGCCTCGGTCGACAGGTCGGCGTCCGTCAGGGTCGCCAGGACCTCGCGCGAGAGCGGCCCCTGGAGATTGAGCTGCCCGAAGTCGCGGGTCACGTCGGTGACGACCATCGCGCGGTCGTGCGCCGCGCGCGAGAGCAACCCGCGGACGTGTCCGTGCCCGGTGTCGGAGGCGACCACGAGGAAGCGGTGGTGGGTCAGCTTCGAGACGGTGAGGTCCGCCTCGATCCGGCCGTCGTCGTTGAGCCACTGCGTGTAGGTGATCCATCCCGGATCGCCGTCGACGTCGCCGGCGGACAGGTGGTCGAGGACCGCGCCCGCGTCGATGCCGGAGACGGCGAACTTCGCCATGAACGACATGTCCATCAGCCCGACGCCCTCGCGGACCGTGCGGTGCTCCTCGGCCCACTGCTCGAACCACGGCGCGTGACCCCAGGTCGGCTCGGCCACTGCGGCCTCGTCCGGGGCCGGCGAACCAGTCGGCGCCCTCCCAGCCGGACACCTCGCGCAACAGGCCGCCGTTGCTGACCAGTCGCTCGTGCACCGGCGAGAGCAGCCGGTCGCGAGCCGTGCGCAGCTGCTTGCCCGGCGTGTGGGCGGCGTACACCGTGCCGAGGATCTCGGTCGTGCGGTCGCGGCGGTACGCCGGCTCGAGCTGGTCGGCGCGGAAGCGGGCGACGTCCCACGCGGTGACGTCGACGTCGGGCAGCCCGGCGACGATCCAGTGCGCGAGCACCCGGCCGAGCCCACCGGCGGACAGCACGCCGACCGAGTTCATGCCCGCGGCGACGAAGTAGTTCTTGATGTTCGGCGCCTCGCCGACGGCCGGCATCAGGTCGGGCGTGAACGACTCGGGACCGCAGAAGAACGTGCGCACCCCGGCCTCGAGGGTGACCGGCACCCGCGCCATCGCGACCTCGAGGAACGGCGCCATCCGGTCCCAGTCCGGCTTCAACGTCGTGAACGACGCGGTCGGCGGGATGCCGTCGACGGCCCATGCGGCGGCGCGCGGCTCGAAGAGGCCGACCATCATCCCGCCCCCCTCCTCGCGGTAGTAGCCGTGGGCGGCGGGGTCCTCGAAGATCGGTCCGTCCGGGTCGATCCCCTCGATGGTGTCGGTGATCAGGTAGTAGTGCTCGGCGGCCTGGTTGGGCACCACGACGCCGCTCCTCTCGGCCAGCTCGCGGGCCCACATGCCGGTGCAGTTCACGACGTACTCGCACTCGATCTTGGCGGTGTCGTCGCTCGAACCTGTCGAGACCACCACCCCAGTCACCTCCCCGTCGCGGGCCAGCACGTCGACCACGCGGACTCCCTCGACCACCCGGACGCCGAGGTTCTTCGCCCCGCGGGCCAGCGACTGGGTGAGGTCGACCGGGTTGACCCGGCCGTCGTCGGGCACGTGGAAGCCGGCCAGGAGGTCGTCGGTCTTCGCCCACGGGAAGAGGTCGGACATCTCCCGGGGCGAGATCTCGTGGACCTCGAGCCCGAGCTGGCGCTGGAAGGCCGCGACCCGGCGGTACTCGTGCAGCCGGTCGGCGTCGGCCGCCGCCTCGATCAGCCCGACCGGCTTGAAGCCGGTCGACACCCCGGTCTCGGCCTCGAGCCGGGCGTAAAGGTCGCGGGAGTAGAGGCGGATGCCGGTGCTCGTCTCGGAGGTCGATCCGAAGCAGGTCATCAGCCCCGCCGCGTGCCACGTCGTACCGCTGGTCAGCCGGTCGCGCTCGACGACGAGGACGTCGGTCCAGCCTTCGTGGGCCAGGTGGTAGGCAACGGAGCACCCGATCACGCCGCCACCCACGACCACGACCCGGGCCCGCTCGGGCAGCTCGGGGAGGGTCACCGGCTCAACCTAGCGGGGCCCGGCGGGCGTGTGGGACCGGAGCGGCAGCACCCGCCGGAGTACGCCGTGGGCAAACAGGTTCGCGCGGGGGTGTCCGCCGACCTACCCTGGACGCCATATGACGAACGCACGTGAAGACTTCTCCCTCGACTCCGAGCTCGACGAGACCGTCGGCTGGGACGAGGACGAGACGGACGAGACCCTCGAGACCGACGAGCCGACCGAGAGCGTCGAGTGGGAGTCCGGCTACGACGACGAGGACCCCGAGCTCACCACCGGTGAGCAGGACCTCGCCGAGCGCTATGCCCTGCGCCGGGTGCAGGGGCTCTCGACCGAGCTCGAGGACATCTCCGAGGTCGAGTACCGCCAGCTCCGGCTGGAGCGGGTGGTCCTGGTCGGGGTCTGGACCGACGGCTCCATCGAGGACGCCGAGAACTCCATGGCCGAGCTGGCCGCTCTGGCCGAGACCGCGGGCTCGGAGGTGCTCGACGCGATCTACCAGCGCCGCAACAAGCCCGACCCCGCGACGTACATCGGTCGCGGCAAGGTCGACGGCCTGCGCGAGATCGTGCGCGCCACCGGCGCCGACACGGTGATCCTCGACGGCGACCTGGCCCCCAGCCAGCTGCGCAACCTGGAGGACAAGCTCAAGGTCAAGACCGTCGACCGGACCGCGTTGATCCTCGACATCTTCGCCCAGCACGCCAAGAGCAGGGAGGGCCAGGCGCAGGTCGAGCTGGCCCAGCTCAACTACATGAAGCAGCGCCTGCGCGGCTGGGGTGGCAACCTGTCCCGCCAGGCCGGCGGTCGGGCGGCCGGCGGTGAGGGCATCGGTGGCCGCGGCCCCGGTGAGACCAAGATCGAGACCGACCGGCGCCGGATCAACACCAAGATCGCCAAGCTACGTCGCGAGCTCGCCCACATGAAGGGCACCCGCGACACCAAGCGCCAGGAGCGCCGCCGCCACCACATCCCGAGCGTGGCGATCGCGGGCTACACCAACGCCGGCAAGTCCAGCCTGCTCAACCGGCTCACCGGCGCGGGGGTGCTCGTCGAGGACGCGCTGTTCGCCACCCTCGACCCGACCACCCGTCGTACGACGACCGGCGACGGCCGCGTGTACACGATGAGCGACACCGTCGGCTTCGTCCGCCACCTGCCCCACCAGCTGGTCGAGGCGTTCCGCTCCACCCTGGAGGAGGTCGCCGACTCCGACCTGATCCTCCACGTCGTCGACGGCTCGCACGCCGACCCCGAGGGCCAGATCGCGGCGGTGCGCGAGGTGTTCGCCGAGATCGGCGCCGACAAGGTCCCCGAGATCGTCGTGGTCAACAAGGCCGATGCGGCCGACCCGATGGTGATCGCCCGGCTGCGTCAGCGCGAGCCGCACCTGGTCGTGGTCAGCGCCAGGACCGGCGAAGGCATCGAGGATGCGCTGCAGGTGCTGGAGTCCGACCTGCCGCGCCCGGGTGTCGAGTTCGCGGCGCTGGTGCCCTACGCGCGGGGCGACCTGCTCGACCGGCTGCACCGGCACGGCGAGATCGCATCGATCGAGCACACCGGCGACGGCACCGTCGTCCGAGGTCGCGCGCACGCCGACCTGGCCGGCGAGCTGGCGGCGTACCCGGTCTGAGACAGACCACCGCCCGGCCTCCGAGAGGGGGATCTCGGGGGCCGGGCGGTGCTGTGTCGTGCGGACGTTCGCTGAGCCGCGTGGGGCGGGTCTGCGTCAGCGCACGACGTACGAGGCGACGACCGAGGTGGGGTTGTCGTCGCCGGCGTCGTCTCCGAGGTCCTCGTCCGCGTCGCAGTTGTCCTCGGTCTCGTCCTCGGCGTTGTCGATGCCGTCGCCGTCGGCGTCTTCCATGCCGTCCTGGACACCGTCGTCATCGGTGTCGGCGTCGGTCGGGTCGGTGGACAGGCAGCCGTCGCTCGACCTCGTCGCCGTCATCCATGCCGTCGCCGTCGGAGTCGGAGCTGTGCGGCCGTGTCCCGTGGCGGAACTCGCCCAGGTTGCGGAGCCCGTCGCGGTCGGGGTCGGCGTTGGCGTTGGCGTGGAACGGGTTGAGGTGGTGGGTGCAGCTCCCAGCGGTTGGGCATGCCGTCGTGGTCTGAGTCGCGTACGCCGTGGTGGACGGCCGCATGGACCGCTGCCGGTGACGCCAGCGTGAGCAGCCCGCCGGCGGCCAGCGACGCGAGCACGGCACTGCTGCGCTTGACGGTGGTGGTGAGATCCATGGTGTTCCTCCGGAGGGGGTGATGCCCGAGCAGTGCAGGGTGCCCCGAGGCTAGGGGCCGCGGAGGTGCGGCGCTTCGGAACGGGGCGCCTCCCCGACTGCCCATTCGTCTTAGTACCTCGGAGCGCGCCGGGCAGGCCGCCTGACGACGTACGCGCGTCCAGGACAGACCACCGCCCGGCCACCAGAAAGGGGGATCTCGGGGGCCGGGCGGCGCTGAGTCGTGTGGGACGTTCTGAGCAGTGTGGGGGTGGGGCTGCGTCAGCACACGACATGTCGACGACTCGGCGTCCGCCACCGCCGGAGCCATCCGGCAGGTCCTCGTCGTCTACGTTTTGTCTTGTTGTCGAGAGACAAACTGTAGTGACTTCCTACCTCATGTGACTGCGGCTCGAAGGGCACCCTGCACCTGCCCAATGGTCGTAGTACCTCGGGTCTCAGGGCGGTGCGCGGACGGGGCCGGCCAAGCCCCGGACCGTCGCCGCGGGTGTGTCCCTGGCCGCGGATAGGGTGCAGCGGTGCCGTCGCCCCCCGTCTCCGAGCGCGCCTCCGTGCGCGAGGTGCTGGCGGCTGCCGTGGACGCCCTGGGCGGGCAGGAGCGGCCGGGCCAGATCGCGATGGCCGAGGCGGTCGGCGACGCGCTGGCCGACCACCGGCACCTCGTCGTCCAGGCCGGCACCGGCACCGGCAAGTCGCTGGCCTACCTCGTGCCGGCCCTGCTCCACGACGAGCGGGTGGTGGTCGCGACCGCGACCCTTGCGCTCCAGCACCAGCTCGTCGAGCGCGACATCCCGCGTCTGGTCGAGGCCGTGGGCGCCACCCATCCCGAGGTCGACACGTCGTACGCCGTGCTGAAGGGGCGGTCCAACTACGCCTGCCTGCACCGGATCCGCGAGGGGGTGCCCGACGAGCAGGGGGCGCTGATCGAGGTGCCCGAGGGCTCGCTCGGCAAGAAGGTGCTCGAGCTGCGGTCGTGGGCGGAGAAGGAGGCGGAGTCCAAGGGCAGCGGCGAGCGCGACCGCGCCCCGCGTCACACCGACCGCGAGTGGCGGCAGGTCAGCGTCAGCCACCGCGACTGCCTGGGCGCCTCGCGCTGCCCGTTCGGCGAGGAGTGCTTCGTCGAGCAGGCCCGCGAGAAGGCCCACCGGTCCCACCTGATCGTCACCAACCACTCCCTGCTCGCGATCGACGCGATCGAGGGCGTGCCGATGATCCCCGACTACGACGTCGTCGTCGTCGACGAGGCCCACGAGGTCGTCAGCCGGGTCACGCAGGCGGCCACCGACGAGCTGTTCGCGGCCGAGGTGGACCGCGCCGCCCGGCGTTCCCGGCGCTGGGTCACCGAGGGCGAGAAGGAGTCGTCGCCGGCCGACGACCTCGCCGACGCCGGTGACGCGCTGGGGGCGGCGATCGGAGACTGCGAGCCGGGCCGCTTCGACACGGTCCCCGAAGCCCTGGCCGACGCGCTGGTGCTGGTTCGCGACGCCGCGCGGGCCTGCCTGTCGGCGTACCCCAAGGAGGGCGACGCCGGTCGTGGTGGAGACGCCGACGCCGGCCGCACCCAGGCGCGCGGCGCCGTGCAGGAGGTGTTCGCCACGACCGAGCGGATGGCGGCGCGCTCGGAGGCCGACGTGCTCTGGCTGACCGAGGGAGGTGACCGGCTGCCGCCGCGGCTGTGCGTCGCGCCGCTCGAGGTCTGGGGCCCGATGCGCGACAAGCTCCTCGGCGACAAGACCGTCGTGATGACCTCGGCGACCCTGATGCTCGGTGGTGACTTCGACGCGCTCGCCACCTCGGTGGGCCTCAAGCCGGACGAGCGGGTCGAGGTCGTCGTCGGCGCGACCGTGCCGCTGGTCTCGACAGGCCCGACCGGCGAGGGGAGCGCCGCGGCCGCCGACGTGCAGCCGTGGGTGGGCCTCGACGTCGGCTCGCCGTTCGACTACGGCCGGCAGGCGATCCTCTACGTCGCGCGCCACCTGCCGCCGCCCGGGCGCGACGGTCTCGGGCCGGCCCAGCTCGACGAGATCGTGTCCCTCGTCGACGCGGCCGACGGCCGCACGCTGGGGCTGTTCAGCTCACGCCGGGCCGCAGAGACCGCGGCCGAGGCGGTCCGCGAGCGGCTGCCCCACCTGACCACGCTGGCCCAGGGCGACGCCCAGCTGCCCGAGCTCGCGCGGCAGTTCGTCGGCGATCCTCATACCTGCCTGTTCGGCACCCTCAGCCTGTGGCAGGGGCTCGACGTCCCCGGCGACACCTGCCAGCTCGTGCTGATCGACCGGATCCCGTTCCCGCGGCCCGACGACCCGCTGATGAGCGCCCGCCAGCGCGCCGCCGACCGCGAGGGGCGCAACGGCTTCATGCAGGTCGCCGCCACCCACGCGGCCCTGCTGCTGGCGCAGGGCTCCGGCCGGCTGATCCGCACCTCGGCCGACAAGGGCGTGGTCGCGATCCTCGACCCGCGGCTGGCCACCGCCCGCTACGGCTCGTTCCTCAAGGCGAGCCTGCCGCCGATGTGGACGACGTACGACGGCGACCTGGCCCGCCAGGCCCTGGCGCGGCTGGCGGCCGAGGAGTCCTCCGGCTGACCCGGCGTCAGCGGTCGTTGTCGTAGTGCCGCCGACAGCCCTGGGGCTGCTCGCGCTCGACGCGCGCCAGCGGCGTCCGACTCGCGCTGGCTCGAGTCGGGGTGCGCGGTCCTCGCGTCGTGCGGCACATCGGCGATCCGGTCGTGGAACTCCAGCCGCACCTCTTCCGGGCCGCGCCCGTCGAGGAACCACGGGTCGACCAGCCACATCGCGATGATCACCACGGCCCAGCCGACGGCGACGTCGAGGATCCAGTGGTTGCCGGTGCCGATGACGACGGTCGCGGTGATGGCGGCGTGCAGCCAGGCCAGGCCGCGCAGCCAGTAGTTGTGGGTGTTGCGGCGTACGACGAGCGCCACCCACAGCGCCCAGCCGGCGTGCAGGCTCGGGAACGCGGCCAGCTGGTTGGTGAGCTGGCCCATCCCCTTGGGGGCCGAGGCGTCCGCTCCCCACCAGCCGGCGTCGGAGTGCAGGCTCGAGGATGTCGACGTAGCCGCCTCCGGTCAGCCGCGGCGGCGCGGTCGGCAGGAGGAGGTAGCAGGCCAGCGCGATCAGGCACGAGACCACCAGCGCCCAGCGGGCGGGCGAGTAGTGGGCCGGCGCCCTTGCGGAACAGCCAGACCAGCACGGCCAGGGTCACCACGTAGTGGGCGGCGGCGTACCAGTAGCAGGCCGGGACCGCGACGGCAGGGTGAACGACGAACCAGTTGTTGATCGCGTGCTCCCAGTCGAGGTGGAGCACCCGCTCGAGATGGAGCAGGTCGCCGGCGCGGTCCTGGGCGGGACCGAGGTCGTCCTCGGCGAACGTGCGGGTCACGCAGTAGAACAGGTAGAGGGCGCCGATCAGGGCGATCTCGCGCACGCCACGACGCCGGAGGAACTGCCCCCCGGCGATCGTCGGCACGACCGACCGCACGCTCATCCCGTCATCCTCTCAAAGGGCGCGGACACACCGCACCACAGTTACGACGCCCCAGGAGGCCGGGGTATTCCCTCAGATACGTCGCAGGACCGCGGTGACCTTGCCGAGGATGGTGGCGTTGGTGCCGTCGATCGGGTCGTACGCCGCGTTGTGCGGCAGCAGCCAGACGTGGCCGTCCTTGCGCTGGAAGGTCTTCACCGTCGCCTCGCCGTCGATCAGCGCGGCCACGATCTCGCCGTTCTCGGCGGTCTGCTCCTGGCGCACCACGACGTAGTCGCCGCTGCAGATGGCCGCGTCGACCATGGAGTCGCCGCGCACCTCGAGCATGAAGAGGGTGCCCTCGCCGACCAGCTGCTTGGGCAGCGGGAACACCTCGTCGAGGGTCTCCTCGGCCAGGATCGGGCCGCCGGCCGCGATCCGGCCGACCATCGGCACGTAGGTCGCGGCCGGCATCGCGTCGCCGACCCCGGTCTCGTCGTACGACGACTCGGCCTCGGCCGTGGTCGACCCCATCGACCGTCGGGCCGCCATCACCTCGGGCAGGAACACCTCGAGGGCGCGCGGGCGGTTGGGGTCGCGCTTGAGGAAGCCCTTCTCCTCCAGGACGCGCAGCTGGTGGGCGACGCTGGAGCTGCTGGTCAGCCCGACGGCCTCACCGATCTCGCGCATGCTGGGCGGGTAGCCCCGCTTCTCGATGGAGTCCTTGATCGAGAGGAGCACCTTGGTCTGGCGCGGGGTGAGCCCGGTGGCGTCGGGCGGCCCGTCGGGGAGCTCGCTGATCTTGCGGCTGCTCTTGTTCGTGGCCGGGGTCATGGACCGAACCGTACGGCGGCAGCCTCCCCGGAATCAAACACCTGTTCGAACGGGCGTGTCGTCAGCCGACCGGCAGGTCGCCGCGAACGCTCTGGTTGACTCGGCCGCCATGGAGAGCTGTGTGGTCACCGGAGGCGCGCGCGGGATCGGGCGGGGGATCGCCGAACGGATGGTCGGCCGGGGGTACGCCGTGCTGGTCACCGATGTGGACGGCGAGGCCGCGCGTCGTACGGCTGTCGAGATCGGCGCGGCGGCCGGGATCGAGCACGACGTCCGCGACCCCGCCGCCCATCGGTTCGTGGCCACCACGGCGCTGGACCACGGCCGGCTCACCGCGTGGTTCAACAACGCCGGCGTGGGCGACGACGGGCGGCTCGTGGACCTGACCGACGAGCAGGTGCAGCGGCTGGTCGAGGTCAACCTGCTGGGCTGTCTGTGGGGGATGCGCGCGGCGATGGCGGCGTTCGAGCGCGGGGGCGACGTCGTGAACACCGCGTCGCTGTCGGGGCTTGGCCCGGTGCCGGGGTACGCCGTGTACGCCGCCACCAAGGCAGCCGTCGTCTCGGTGACGATGTCGGTCTCCGCAGAGGTGCCGCGCGGCGTACGCATGCATGCGCTGTGCCCCGACGGCGTCCAGACCGCGATGCTCGACGCGCAGGACAAGACCGCGATCGGCTCGCAGCTGGTGCACTCCGGCGGCCGGATCCTCACCGTCGACGAGACAGCCGACGCGGCCGTCGGCCTGGTCGGCACGCGCCGGGTGGTCCGCAGCCTGCCTGGCTGGCGTGGCGCGGTGATCCGTACGTCGACCCTCGCGCCGTCGGTCGGACGCCCTGCAGCCCGGCTGTTCGCCGCCCGGGGTCGCCGGGTGATCGCCCGCCGCGCCGCCCGCTCCCGCACCTGACCGCGGAGCCAGGCCCGCCCCCGGCCACGTGCTGCCCCACGGCCCGTCCGGCGAGAAAACGCGGAAGAAATCGACCTCATCGGGTCGAAACGACGCGATTGTTCCGCGTTTTCTCTGGCCGGGCGTCGAGCTGGGCCGCCCCCGGAATCGTTCGAACATCTGTTCGTGTCGCGCTTGAATTCGTTCGAACACCTGCTCTAACGTCGTACATGTGTTCGATCGAACCTCTGATCGAGCCACCGCCAGGACCCACTGTCGGTGGTCGCGGTTAGACAGGGATCAGACACAGGAGCCGACGGCCGCTGAACGCCAGTGGCACTTCCCCAGGAGGATTCCGATGAGCAGCATCACCGCCACCCGCACCACCCGGTTCGCGCCGCCCGCACCGCCGACCCGCAAGGGGGCGTCGCGCCGCACGGTCGCGGGGCAGGGATGCTCCGTCGGCGGTCGTGCCGACCGGCCGGTGCTGCGGATCGTGGCCGAGGACGAGTGCACACCCGTCATCACCCGGGTGGGGCCCCACTCGCCGGTCGAGACCGTCGAGACCATGCCGGTCGAGGTCCCGATCCGTCAGGTGCGCCTCGATGACTTCTTCGCCGCGGAGTACGACGGTGACGACCAGCGCCTCGAGGTGGCGCCGCTGCGTCGCAGCACTGTCCGTCTGACCCGCCGCGGACGCCTGGTCGTCCTCGGTCTGGGCCTCGCCGCGACGCTCGGCCTCGGGCTCTACGCCGCCTCGGTCTCGACCGCGAACGACCACCCCGAGCAGACCCGCGTGGTGACGGTGCAGCCCGGTCAGACCCTGTGGGACATCTCGTCCCGGGCCGCCGCCACCGCCGGGAGCGGCGACGTCCGCTCGATGATGAGCCACCTCGAGGCGATCAACCACCTCGACTCCAGCTCCCTCCAGGTCGGCCAGCACCTCCAGGTGCCCGTCGGCTGACCCGTCGGCGGTCGAGCACCGTCCAGAGCACCATGAACTTCCGCAGGCCGCTTCGACCCCGGCCTGCGGAGAGCCGGGGAAGACGGGAGGCAGCGCGACCCCATGCGCGCTGCCTCTCGCGGTTCCCCGCGCGGCCTCCGACAGCTCCTCTCAGCGGTCCGTCGAGGCGTCGTACGAACTTCAGGCCCGACCACACCTCGTCGATCGCCGCGACCTTGACGTCCACCCAGCCCAGGTCGAGGCCCACCCCGCGGACGACGTTGTCGTTGAGGTCGGTGGCCAGGCCGAGCCGCTTCGCGGCCGCCTGCTTGGGCCACGCCACCCACACCATCCCCGCCGTCACCGTGTGCTCGAACAGCGCCGGAAGCCGCTTGGCGAGCGTCGCCCGCACGGTGTGGAAGGTGACCGAGACGTCGAGGTCGCCCCGGAGCCGGCGTACGACGATCGCGGTCGGCGGGAGCGCCGAGGTCGACGTCGTCGGGGAGTCGGTCGAGGAGGACGACGTGACCCTCCTTGACGCCCAGCTTGCGGGGCAGCGGCGTACCCGAGTAGCCGGCGCCTCGTCCGTCGGTCGAGCCTGTCGGGACCACGGCTCAGCGCGCCGCTCGGCGGCCACCCGGCGGCCGTGGGGGCCCGGGAGGCGTCGAGCCGGCCTTGAGCCGCGCGACCAGGCGGATGCCGAGCATCATCGCGACGAACAGGCACGCGATCGCGCCGATCGTCGCCAGCGCGAGCAGCCACCACCCGGCCGCGTCGCCGTCGCGGGCCGACGTACCGAAGTCGATGGCGAGGTAGACCAGGTACCCCCACCCGATCACCGCCGCGGTGATCCCGAGCGCGAGGAGCAGCAGGGGCCCGTTCGAGGGCCGCGGACCGGACCCGGCGGCGTCCTCGAGGCGTGCCGGCCCCGAGTGCCTGGGTGCAGCCCGCTTCCCCGTCGCCACGGGCCCATTGTGACCGATGCGTCAGGCCCGCGACACGCCGACGCCCCGACCCGGATTCGGCGCCCCCACACCGCGCTGACCTGTGCGAATGCACCTTCGAGCGAGGTACGTCGAACACGTTCTTCGATTTCCTTGCCAACCCCTGCCACCCCGACGTACGGTTACCACTACATCTAGTAGTTACACCGTTGTGGTTTTCCACATGTAGTCCACACGGAGCGGCTGCTGAACCCACAGATCGGCGCCGGTTGTCCACAGCTACGCCAGGGATATCCGCAGCCGATCCACAGGGAAACACCCCCGCCACGGGGGCATTCGTCGCCCCCGGATGTTGTTGAGACACGTAGGGAGAGGAGGACCCACCATGCACTGCCCGTACTGCCGCCACACCGACACGAAGGTCCTCGACTCCCGGGTGTCCGAGGACGGCGCCGCGATCCGGCGCCGGCGTCGCTGCGAGGGCTGTGACAAGCGGTTCACGACCGTCGAGCTCATGCAGCTGACGGTGCTCAAGCGCTCCGGCGCGACCGAGCCCTTCACCCGCGACAAGGCGATCGCAGGCGTCCGCAAGGCCTGCAAGGGCCGTCCGGTCTCCGAGGACGACCTCGCCTGCCTTGGCCAGACCGTCGAGGACGCCCTGCGCAACGAGGGTGCCGCCGAGGTGCCGGCCCACGAGATCGGGATGGCGATCCTCGGCCCGCTGCGCGCGCTCGACCCGGTCGCCTACCTGCGGTTCGCGAGCGTCTACAAGGCGTTCAGCTCCGCCGACGACTTCGAGGACGAGATCGCGTTGCTCCGCATGGAGCAGTCGGTCTCGCCGGACGTCGTACCCACCGGGTAACCCACAGACCACCCGGCCCGGGTGTGGGGAAGCACACGGGCCGGGTGCACCACCGTCGGTGGTCGCGGAGACCATCAACAGCAAGGCGACCACTTCGGTGGTCGAGCGAAGTCGAGACCAGCGCGAACAATCACGAGGGACACGAGGAGCAGTTCATGACCGAGACGGTGAACCCGACCAAGGGGTCAGCCAAGGGTGCAGGGCAAGGGCCTGACCATCGAGCGTGTCTTCAGCACGCCCGGCACCCACCCCTACGACGAGCTCACCTGGGAGCGCCGCGACGTCGTCCAGCAGAACTGGAAGACCGGCGAGACGGTCTTCGAGCAGCGCGGCGTGGAGTTCCCCGACTTCTGGAGCGTCAACGCCTCCACGATCGTCACCACCAAGTACTTCCGCGGCGCGGTCGGCACCGACGTACGCGAGTGGAGCCTCAAGCAGCTGATCGACCGGGTCGTGAAGACCTACACGTCGGCGGGTGTCGACCACGGGTACTTCGCGACCCCGGCCGACGCCGAGACCTTCGAGCACGAGCTGACCTGGCTGCTGGTCCACCAGTACTTCTCGTTCAACTCCCCGGTCTGGTTCAACGTCGGTACGCCGTCTCCTCAGCAGGTCAGCGCCTGCTTCATCCTCAGCGTCGACGACTCGATGGACTCCATCCTCAACTGGTACAAGGAGGAGGGCTTCATCTTCAAGGGCGGCTCCGGTGCCGGCCTCAACCTCTCCCGGATCCGCTCCTCCAAGGAGCTGCTCTCCAGCGGCGGTACGGCGTCCGGCCCGGTCTCCTTCATGCGCGGCGCCGACGCGTCGGCCGGCACCATCAAGTCCGGCGGCGCCACGCGTCGTGCGGCCAAGATGGTCGTGCTCGACGTCGACCACCCCGACATCGAGGAGTTCGTCGCAGACCAAGGCGCGCGAGGAGCACAAGATCCGCGCGCTGCGCGACGCCGGCTTCGACATGGACCTCGGCGGCGCCGACATCACCTCCGTGCAGTACCAGAACGCCAACAACTCCGTCCGCGTCAGCGACGAGTTCATGCGTGCGGTCGAGGACGGCACCGAGTTCGGGCTGCGCGCCCGCAAGACCCACGAGGTGATCGAGACCGTCGACGCCCGCGAGCTGTTCACCAAGATCGCGACGGCTGCCTGGGAGTGCGCCGACCCCGGCCTGCAGTACGACGACACCATCAACGACTGGCACACCAACCCCGAGACCGGCCGGATCACCGCGTCCAACCCGTGCTCGGAGTACATGTCGCTCGACAACTCCTCGTGCAACCTGGCGTCGCTCAACCTGCTGAAGTTCCTCAAGGACGACGACACCTTCGACGCGCCGCTGTTCCAGCAGGCCGTCGAGCTGATCATCACCGCGATGGACATCTCGATCTGCTTCGCCGACTTCCCGACCGAGGCGATCGGCGACACCACCCGCGACTACCGCCAGCTCGGCATCGGCTACGCCAACCTCGGCGCGCTGCTGATGGCGATGGGTCTGGGCTACGACTCCGACGGCGGCCGGTCCGTGGCCGCGACGATCACGTCGCTGATGACCGGCGCGTCGTACAAGAGGAGTGCGGAGCTCGCCGCGATCGTCGGCCCCTACGCCGGGTACGCCCGCAACGCCGACGCCCACAACCGCGTGATGCGCAAGCACCAGGCGGCCAACGACGCCGTACGCACGCTGCCCGAGGACGCCGCGATCCACGCGCTGGCCACGAAGGCCTGGGCCGACGTCGTCGAGCTCGGCAAGGTCAACGGCTTCCGCAACGCGCAGGCCTCGGTGCTCGCCCCGACCGGCACCATCGGCTTCATGATGGACTGCGACACCACCGGCATCGAGCCCGACTTCTCGCTGGTGAAGTTCAAGAAGCTGGTCGGCGGCGGCTCGATGCAGATCGTCAACCAGACGATCCCGCGGGCGCTGAAGAAGCTCGGGTACGACGAGGAGAAGATCGAGGCGATCGTCGCCTTCATCGCCGAGCACGGCCACGTGATCGACGCGCCCGGTCTGAAGACCGAGCACTACGAGGTCTTCGACACCGCGATGGGCGCCCGCGCCCTGGCCCCGATGGGCCACGTCCGGATGATGGCGGCCGCCCAGCCGTTCCTGTCCGGCGCGATCTCCAAGACGGTGAACCTGCCCGAGACCGCCACGGTCGAGGAGATCGAGGACATCTACCTCCAGTCCTGGAAGCTCGGCCTCAAGGCGACCGCGGTCTACCGCGACAACTGCAAGGTCGGCCAGCCGCTGTCCGACGGCAAGAGCGAGTCGTCGAAGAAGGACCAGGCCCGCGTCGACGGCGTCGGTCGAGCCTGCCGGTCGAGACCAAGGAGGTCGTCGTCTACCGGCCCGACCCGCAAGCGCCTGCCGAAGTCCCGCACGTCGCGCACCACGTCGTTCACCGTCGGCGGCGCCGAGGGCTACATGACCTCCGGTGCCCACGACGACGGCGAGCTCGGCGAGGTGTTCCTCAAGCTCGGCAAGCAGGGCTCGACCCTGGCCGGCGTGATGGACGCCTTCTCGATCGCGGTCTCGATCGGCCTGCAGTACGGCGTCCCGCTGGAGACCTACGTCTCGAAGTTCACCAACCTGTCCTTCGAGCCCAACGGCCTGACCGACGACGCCGACGTCCGGATGGCGAAGTCGATCATGGACTACATCTTCCGCCGCCTGGCCCTCGACTACCTCGACTTCGACGCCCGCCAGGGCCTCGGCATCTACTCCGCCGAGGAGCGCCAGCGCTACCTCGAGACGGGCTCCTACGAGCCCATCCCCGAGGTCGGCAACGCAGCCGAGGTCATCGGCGACCTGAGCGCCCCGTCGGTCGAGGACGCCGAGCTGGTCGAGACCACGGCCGAGCACGAGGCGATCGACGACCTCGGCCGCCGAGGCCGGCACCCGCAGGAGGCCCACACCTCCGCCGAGCTCCTGGAGAAGATCACCGGCACCGCGGTCGACACCCCGCTCTGCATGACCTGCGGCACCAAGATGCGCCCCGCCGGCTCCTGCTACGTCTGCGAAGGCTGCGGCTCCACCAGCGGCTGCAGCTGACTGACGGACAGCGCGATCCAAGGGCCGGGACAAGTCCCGGCCCTTGGTTACTTGCGCGGCAACGCCCTAGATAGCAATCGCAGACGCAACATTGAAGAAGTCAACGGGCATCGGATGATCCAGCTGCCACGTGATGGCGATCGGGCGACTGCCCGCGTGCTCGACATAGTGCACCTCGCCGAGGAAGACGTAGGGCGAAGTGCCGAACTCATCCTTTGATTCATGACGAGCAAACAGTAAGACGGCGCTCGAGCCGTTCAGGTAACGCTGGCCGGTCGTGGATTCGACAGAAGTGGTGGACTGGGACTCCCAGTGAAACAGGGTCGGCGAGATCGGGTAGTCGGCGTACATGGTGGATGGCGAGTAGTCAGCTTCGGACTTCTTGAGGGTCACAAGGAAGCAGTCGATGTTCAGGTCGGATGAGTACCACACTCCCTCGCGCATCGAGTTGGGCATACGCGGGAAGTCCAGTGCTGCGAGGATCTCTTCTCGCTGGTATCGAGCGTGCACCTTGAGAGGTACGTCGGATAGCGATGACGAAAGGTCAAGCGCCTCGTGTCGAGCCGCGTCGAACGAAATGTCGACGACCGTCGAGAGCTCATTCCGGGTCGCCCGCTCGCGGCGGAGGGCCTCAAGTCCAGCTTCGACCGATGCGAACCCGCCGCCATCCGACCACAGCGAGAAGTAGAGCATCCGCGCCAAACGCTGCTCCGCCTCAGGCAGTTCGCCGTACGGGGGCGCGCTGTCGGCTAACAGGCGCGAGTACGCGGCTGCTCGGTCGCGGTCATCGACATGCGCGAAGGCTCGGACACGCTTGAGAAGCTTTGCCTCGAGGTCGGATCCAGGTGCAGTCTCCAGTCCTGCGTCTCGCCTCAGTCGGGTCCACGAGTGACTACCCCGTCGCAGGACGTCGCTGAGGTCCACACCCGACTCTTCGAGGAACGTGGGCAAATCGGTATCGCCATATGAGCGCAGCTCCGCCACAATCTGCTGCCACCGATTGGCAATCTGGGATTTCAAGTTCTCGAGCACAATCTGTTGGGACTGTCGGTCCATGACGATCTGAGTGCCAGATGGAAGGAACGGAAACCCCTCTTTGACCCCGCGCTCGACGCCGCCCCGAGTGAGTCCCGTGAGTGCCCGCAGCTTTCGGTCGAAGCGGAATTCCTTGCGGTGATAGCCAACGAAGTCGAGGACAGTCAGAACAGCCTTGTGCGGGGTGCGTCGTAGACCTCGTCCCAGTTGTTGCATGAAGATGGTCGCGCTCTCCGTCGGGCGCAGGAACAGCACAGTGTCGATGTCGGGCAGATCGAGCCCTTCGTTGAAGAGATCGGCTGCGAACAGCACGTTGACCCGGCGTGCCCGCAGGTCTGAAAGGGCAGTTGTGCGTTGTTCGCGAGGTGTTGTGCCGCTGACCGCGAGCGATGGTATGCCAGCCTGGTTGAAAGCACGCGCCATGTACTCTGCGTGCGCCACGCTGACGCAGAAGCCTAGGCCTCGGATCGAACTGAGGTCGATCACTTTGTCCTTCAGGGCATTCAGGACAATGCGCGCGCGAGCGTCGTTCCCCGTATAGACGTTGGACAGCGCGGCCTCGTCGTAGCGGCCTTGTTTCCAAGCGACGCTGCGAAGGTCTGTTCCGTCTGCCACAGCGAAGTAGTGGAACGGGCACAACAAATCGGCTCCTAGCGCGTCCCAAAGCCGCAACTCAGCCGCAGTCCGTCCCTCAAAGAAGGACCTCACGTCGAGCCCGTCAGCACGCTCGGGCGTGGCCGTGAGACCCAGGAGTTCCTTCGGCGCGAGGCGCTCGATGAGCGTCCGATACGTCCGCGCTTCTGCATGGTGGAACTCGTCGATGACCACTACGTCGAAGGCATCGATTGGGATGTTGCGCGCGCCGTACGACGTCAGCGACTGCACGCTGGCGAATACATGTTGCCAACGCTCGGGACGGGCGCCCCCCACGTAGAGCTCTCCAAAGTCTCCGTCACCAAGGACTTCGCGGTACGTGCGCATTGACTGTTCAAGGATCTCACGACGGTGAGCTACGAAGAGAAGTCGAGGCCGTGACTGAGGGGTGCAGAGCCGTCGATAGTCAAGCGCTGCGACGACGGTCTTGCCCGTTCCCGTCGCAGCCACCAAAAGATTTCGGTGCCGATCGTGGACGACCCGCTCGGCCTGAATGGCGTCCAGCATCTCCTGTTGGTACGGGTATGGCCGGACTTCGAGTCCCGAGATCGTCAGTGATAGGCGATCTCGTGTCCCGCCCGATCGTGCGTCGTTGAGAGCGTCATCCAGCCGATCGCGATCCTGCTCCGGGTCGTACGGCTGGAATTCGGAGCTGTTCCAGTACGAATCAAAGGTTGCCTCAAACTTTGTCAAGAGAGCCGGTGTGGCATCGCGGGACAAGCGGACGTTCCACTCAACGCCTTCCAGGAGTGCGCTCGTCGACAGATTCGAGGACCCCACGTACGCCGTGTCGAATCCCGTCTTGCGTCGAAAGAGCCACGCCTTGGCGTGAAGTCGCGTCCGGGCGGCGTCGTACTGGATTCTGACCTGAGCTCCGAAATCGCGGATCAGTCGGTCAAGGGCCTCTCGCTCGGTTCCCCCGATGTACGTGGTCGTCACCACACGGATCGGCGCGCCCGCGGCGTGTGCTCGCGCTAGGGGCTCCTCCAGCAGCCTGAGCCCTCGCCACATGACAAATGCGCACAGCAAGTCGATCGTGTCAGCTGAATCGATCTCAGCCTTGAGTTCGCTCGCGAGGCTGGGCTCGCCATGGGCATTGGTCAGAAGGGCGGCGTCATTTAGCGGCGTCTTCGGTCGTTGGGCGAATCGCAGGATTTGGCCCGGACCGGGCGGGCGACGAATGGACAGCAACTCCTGGACGGGGGCTGTCACTTCGTTCGACGCGTCTAGAAAATCCAGGATCCCGTTAGCGACCTCCAGTCGGCGGTCGGGATCTCGTTCGGCGCCGAGCCGCCGGCTGATGGCCCGCCCCAGATATCGGCTGAGGACGTGTAACTGATCCGCCGGATCGACACGCGCGAGCTCCGATTCCACGCCCTCGAGATCAACTAATTGGGAGCCGAGACCCGAAGTGAGGATCGACTCGTATAGCCCTTCATGCATGGCAAACACCCTCGCACCCACGGCACGTTCATGGGGCACATTTCCTCCCCGGGGTTGCACTCACGAGACCTTGATCAGCCGCATAGGTACTCCACTTCAGGAACGGTTGCCTCGCCCGATCTGCGCGTGTTTGGTCCGAGATCGTGTCGGGCAGCACGTCTAACACCCCGCCCACTGACCAACCGATGTCGGTGGTCACGGCTAACGTTCGGAACGCACTAGCAACGGGGGGTCGGATTGAGTACCAGGTACGACGACGCGGTGGAGTCCGCGTGGGTGGCGTTCGAGCAGGAGCTCGCGACTGCCCTCAGCGAGCTGGAGGGTTCGCTCTGCATCAACGTCGAGGCCGTCACCACAGGGGACGGGTCGGCGCCGTACGTCCAGTTCCTCGCCCAGGCCGGCAACCTCTGTGCCGAGGTGGCGAGCAACGTGTACCTCGACGAGGCCTGCCGGCTGGACGACGTCCAGGAGGCGTCGCTTCGGTCGCTCGGGTGGGTCCAGCCGCCCGGAGAGAACTGGACGATCGACACCGCGTCGACCGAGGCTGCGTGGCTGGGCTCGGTGGCGGTGGGGACGCTTCGCCGCGTCCTCGGGGTCGAGCACCCGGAGTTCCTCGCATGGCCGCGGTCGCGGCGCGAGGGCCCGGCCCGGGTCGTGACAGAGGCCGACACTCCCGAGCTCGGGTACCCCGGCGACGCCGAGGCGCTGCGCGGGATGGTGGATCGCGTCGTTGCCGAGGTGAGTGGCCAGGATGCCGTTCGCGACGAGGACGGCGACGTCGTGCTGTGGCGCGGTGACAACGTCTTGTGGATCCGGGTCGGCGAGCACACGCCGACGGTGCGCATCTTCAGCTACCTGGCGTGCGGCGTTGCCAGCCGCACCCAGGCCCGCCTCGAGGCCGACGTCCTCAACCGTCGGTATCGGCACCTGAAGTTCCATGTCCTCGACCGGACGCTTCAGGTCGAGATCGATGTGCCGGCGATGCCGTTCGTCGCCGCGCACCTCCGGGCCATGATCGACCTCGCCGCCGAGGTCATCGAGGATCTCACGCCCGACGTCGCTCTACGCACCCGCGGACACACGCTCCACGGTCAGTCGCCACACGGCCAGGCCGACTCCGCGTGACAGCCCGCTGCATTCCGGAAGCGCCCGCGTTCACCACCGGATCGGAGCGCGCGGTGTGGGACACACTGCAGGCCGGACTCGGCCCCGACGCCGTGCTGTTGGCGAACCTTCGTCTGACCAACGAGGACAAGGACTTCGAGGCGGATCTCGTCGCACTCATCCCGGACGTCGGGATCTGTGTGCTCGAGGTCAAGGGCAGTTCGGTCTGGCACGACGAGGTGGGGTGGCAGCAGACACGACGTGGCAGGACGGTCCAGATTCATCCGGTCGACCAGGTGCGCGACGTGAAGTACGCCCTTCGCTCGTACGTCGAGCGCGACCCGCGATGGGGATCGCGGGGGCGCGTGGTCTGGGCGCACTGTCTGGTGACCCCGCACTCCGAGTTCTCCCAGGAGTTCGAGGTGCCCGAGCTTCCACGCTGGGCCCTCCACGACAAGCACGACCAGGTCGAACCTCGCGGAGCGTGTCCGCGAGGCCACCTGGGGACTCAGCCAGCACCAGTCGCCACCCTCGCACGACGATGTCGAGCTGATCGTCACGATCCTCGCCGGCCGCCGCCACACGTCGTACGACGTGAACGCGGAGGCCGCGGAACGCGCCGCCCAGGCGGATCTGCTCACCCAGGAGCAGGCGACGATTCTGCAGGTCACCCGCTTGCTGCGGCGCGTGGAGGTGCGCGGCGGCGCCGGCAGCGGGAAGACGGTGCTGGCGCTCCAGCAGGCGAAGGAGCTCTCGCGGGGGCGCTCGGACCGGCATGCCGAGCGGGTCGCTCTGCATCTGCTACTCCATCGGGCTCGCCGAGTACCTCAAGCGGGAGGTCGCGCAGTGGCCGCGCAACCAGCGGCCGGCGTTCGTGGGCACGTACGAGGAGTTCGGCCGACAGTGGGGCGCGCCGAGCGGCGACCGGCAGGACAGCGAGTTCTGGGAGGAGACCCTGCCGGCCGAGATGGCGAAGCTCGCCCGCGAGCTGCCCGACGGCAAGCGCTACGACTCGGTCGTCGTCGACGAGGCTCAGGACTTCGCCGAGACCTGGTGGGAGGCCGTGATCGGCGCGCTTCGCGACGAGGAGAGCGGCGGGGTCTACGTCTTCTCCGACGAGAACCAGCGGATCTTCGCGCGCTTCGGCCGGCCGCCGGTGCAGCTCGTCCCGCTGGTGCTCGACCACAACCTGCGGAACACCAAGCAGATCCACAGCTGCTTCGGACCCCTCGCGCCCAGCCGGATGTACTCACGCGGTGGTGATGGTGCCGACGTCCGCTTCGTCCCCGCGACGGCCGATGAGGCGCTCGACGTGGCCGACGACGAGGTGGTCGCGCTGCTCGACGAGGGCTGGGACCCGTCCAACATCGCGCTCCTCACAACCGGGCGCCGCCACCCCGAGCAGCAAGCGCAGACCGAGCGGCACGGGCAGGTCGGCTACTGGCGGAGCTTCTGGGAGGGCGAGGACGTCTTCTACGGTCACGTGCTGGGCAGCAAGGGGCTCGAGCGGGCCGTCGTGGTGCTGTGCATCAACGAAGTCGGAGAGCGCGACCGGGCACGCGAGCGGTTGTACGTCGGGATGTCGCGGGCGACCGACGTGCTCGTCGTGGTGGGCGATCCCGAGGTCGTACGCCGGATCGGTGGCGACGAGGTGGCGAAGCGGTTGGGGCTCACGGACGGCTGAGCTGCGATGTAGTAGTAGCATTACTACATGATCACTATCGATGGTGTAGAGATGGTGGGCGTGCGGGAGGCCGCACGGCTGACCCGTCGTACGCCGGAGACGGTGCGGCGGTGGGTATGGAGCGGGCGGTTGAAGGCGACCAAGCAGGGCAATCGGCTGTTCGTCTCGCGGGCTGCCGTGGCCGCCCTCGCCGGGCCGATGAGCGACTCGAGCGACACAGCCGCGGGTCAGTCGACGCTCGCCGCGTGGGCTTCACGCGTTCGTGCGGATCGGACGGGCACGCGTGGAGCGAGTGCGGCAGATCTGGTGTGGGACGACCGTGCCGGTCGTTGACGCGAGCGTGGTGGTCGACTGGGTGGCCCCTGACGCCGATCCGAAAGGGCCGGCCATGCGCACGCTGATGCAACTCGCCGACCACGACGAGCCAGTGTTCGCGCCACGGCTCCTGATGGAGGAGGTGGCGAACGCGCTGCTCACCGGCGTACGACGTGGTCGGTGGGACGGAGAGGCGGCCGACCGCGCCTTCGAAGATCTTCGAGACGTGCCCGTGGCTCTCGTCGACGCCCGTGCAGATCTTGATCAGGCGTGGGAGCTGTCGCGGCGGTACGACGAGCACCCCGTCTACGACCTTCTCTACGTCGCTCTGGCACGGCGGCTGGGGACGACCCTGCTGACCGCCGATCGAAGGCTGGTCGACCGGGTCCGGTCGCCCGAGGTCCAGCTCGTCGGGTGATTCCGAACCGTCACGGCACCTTCTTCTTGGATCGTGTCGATCTGACGGTGTGGCCGTTCGACCTGGGGGTGCGACGCACCGAGAGGCGGTGCGGGAGACCGAGGAGATCGACATGACCACCACGCTGTCTACCCCGACGACCAACACCACGGCGACCCGGGCGCCGTTCGGCAGGCTGCTGCTGGTCAACCTGGGCGCCACCCTCGCCGCAGGTGCTGCTGCCGAGGCCTGGGTTGCGATCGTGCGCGCTACCGGCGCCGACCTGCGGATCGGCGACCCGTTCGGCGACCCGAGCAGCGCGATGACGCTGCCCGTCGGCGCCTGTGCCACGTCGATCGCGATGTGCATGGTGCTCGGCACCGCGCTCGCTGTGGGACTCAACTGGAAGGCGCGGCGGCCGGCGTACACCTACGTCGTCGTCGCCGCCACACTGACGGTCATTTCGCTCGGGGCGCCGCTCGTGTCCGCAGGGGCGAGCGCGGAGACGAAGTTCACGCTGATCGTGGCGCACCTGATCGCGGCCGCGGTGATCATCCCGCCGGTGGCGCGATGCCTGCGGCGGTCGTGAGCTGGAGCCGTGGTCTCGACTTCGCTCGACCGACGAGCAAGCGCTCGACCGACGGCCAGAGAACCTGTCGATGCGGCGTTCCGCCGTTCGACCTACGGATGAGAGGGTCAAGAGCGACCCGGAAAAGGAGCACGAGATGAAGTACATGGTGATTCTGCGGGCGACGGACGAGGGGATGGCCGCGTTCCAGGAGGTCGACTTCAACGAGATGTTGAACGAGATGGGCAAGTTCAACAACGAGCTCATCAACGCCGGCGTGCTCGTCGCCGCCGAAGGCCTGGACGACGCGAAGGAGACCGTCGTCGTCGACTACACGTCGCAGCCACCGGTCACGACCGACGGGCCGTACGGCGAGACCAAGGAGCTGTTCGGCGGCTTCTGGATCCTCGACGTCGCCTCCAAGGAAGAAGCTGTCGAGTGGGCCAAGCGCGCGCCGCTGGCCGGCCCCGGCACGAAGGCCGAGATCCGGCGGGTGACGAGCATCGACGAGTTCCCGCAGGACAACGAGTGGATCCAGAAGGAGCGGGCGTGGCGGGAGTCGACCGGCCAGCTGTGACGGCCGCGCCCTCACGACAGCCCGGACCGCCTGGTGACTACGCAGGTCGCCAGGCGGTCGAGGCCGTGTGGCGGATCGAGTCCGCGCGGATCGTCGGCGGGCTCGCGCGCTACACCGGCGACTTCGCGCTGGCGGAGGACCTCGCCCAGGAGGCGCTGGCCGAAGCGCTGGTCTCGTGGCCGCGCGACGGCGTGCCCCGCAACCCGGCCGGCTGGCTGCTCACCGTCGGCCGGCGCCGCGCCATCGACGGGTTCCGGAGGCGGTCGGCGCTCGACGAGCGGTACGCCGCGCTCGCGGCCGACCTCGACGACGGCCAGGCCACCTCGGGCTCAGCGCCCGACGCAGGAGAGGAGGACTTCGTGCTCTACGACCCCGAGCGGATCGACGACGACGTCCTCGCCCTCATCTTCATCTCCTGCCACCCGGTGCTGTCGCGCGAGGCCAGCGTTGCGCTGACCCTGCGCGTCCTCGGCGGTCTGACCAGCGACGAGATCGCGCGGGCGTTCGTGACCCCGACCGCGACCGTGCAGGCGCGGATCACCCGCGCCAAGAAGACGCTCGCCGCGGCGCGGGTGCCGTTCGAGGTGCCGCCGGCAGACGAGCGCCGCGAGCGGCTGAGCTCGGTGCTGAGCGTCATCTACCTGATCTTCACCGAGGGCTCGAGCGCCACGTCTGGCAGCGAGTGGATCCGTACCGACCTCGCCCGCGAGGCGATCCGGCTGGCGAGGGTGCTGACCCGGCTGGTGCCGGACGAGCCCGAGTCGCAGGGCCTGCTCGCCCTCCTGGAGCTCACGGCCGCTCGCTTCCCCGCCCGGGTGCGCGACGACGGGACGCCGGTGCTGCTCGAGGACCAGGACCGCCGGCGCTGGGACCGCGCGGCCATCCGCCGCGGCCGGGCCGCGCTGGTCGCGGCCGGACGGATCGGGCGCGGCCTCGGCGCGTACGGACTCCAGGCCTCCATCGCCGAGTGCCACGCGATCGCGCCGTCCGTCGCGGCCACCGACTGGGACCGCATCGTCCTGCTGTACGACGCCCTCGGCTCCCTCGCCCCCTCTCCGATCGTCGACCTCAACCGCGCCGTCGCGGTCTCGATGGCCAGCGGTCCGGCCGCCGCCCTCCCGCTCGTCGACGCGCTCGTGGAGGTGGGAGACCTGAAGGGCTCGCACCTGCTGCCCGGCGTCCGCGGCGAGCTGCTGACCCGGCTCGGCCGCACCGACGAGGCCAGGGCCGAGCTCGAGGCCGCCGTCAGGCTGTGCCCCAGCGAGCGGGAGCGCGACGTACTGCAGGGCAAGCTCGACGCACTCGGGGTCGGGTAAAAACGTCACCCGGAGTGGGTGTGGACGCGCTCCTGAGCGGGCTGCTTGGCTCGTCCCCATGACCGAAGCGCACGCCCGCCCCGCCGCCCCTGGACCCCAAGGCGATGCTTCGGTCGAAGCCCTACCTGTCGGCACTGGTCCTGGCCGCTCTGCTCGGCATCCCGATCTCCGCCGTCGCGTACGGCTTCCTGGCGCTGACCCAGAAGCTACAGACGGCCATCTTCGAGAACCTTCCCGACCACCTCTTCACCGGTACGACGCCGGCCTGGTGGCCGCTGCCCTGGCTGGTGCTCTGTGGTGTGCTGACCGCCTCGGTGATCCGCTACCTGCCTGGCAATGCAGGTCACTCACCGGCCCTCGGCTTCCATGTCGGCGGAGGTCCGCCGGTGGACCGTGACCTCCCCGGTGTCATCCTGGCGGCCCTGGCCACGCTGAGTCTCGGGGCCGTGCTCGGACCCGAGGCGCCGCTGATCGCGATCGGCGGCGGCCTCGCCGCCCTGGTCGTCCACCTGGTCAACAAGGAAGCGCCGCCGATGGCGCTGACGATCATGGCCTCGGCGGGCAGCTTCGCCGCGATCAGCACTCTGCTCGGCTCTCCGCTCCTCGGCGCCTTCTTGATCATGGAGGCGGCCGGCATCGGTGGGGTCACGCTCAGCCTGGTGGCCCTGCCGGGCCTGCTCTCCTCCGGCATCGGGGCCCTGGTGTTCGTCGGCCTGGACAACTGGACCGGTCTCGGCTCGTTCTCGCTCGCGATCACGTCGGTGCCGCCGGCCGTCACCCCGACCATCGCCACGATGGCCTGGGCGCTGGTGCTGGGGGCAGCCGCCGCCCCGATCGGCTGGGTGATCCGCTCGGGCGCCTTGTCGCTGCGCCCCCTCGTCCATCGGAGCAGGGTGCCGGTGACCGCGGCGCTCGGACTGCTCGTCGGCCTGATCGCGATGGCCTACCAGCTGATCTCCGACCACAGCTTCACCCAGGTGCTGTTCTCCGGCGAGGACGCCCTTCCCGACCTGGTGGCCCACGCCGCGGACTACTCGGTCGCCACCCTGATCCTGCTCGGCGTGTGCAAGGCGGCTGCGTACTCGCTCTCGCTCAGCGCCTTCCGCGGCGGGCCGGTCTTCCCGGCCCTCCTGATCGGCGGCGCGCTGGGGATCGCGGCGGCGGGTCTGCCCGGCATGGATCTCGCTTCCTCCATCGCGATCGGCATCGGTGCCATGTGCACGACCATGCTGCGCCTGCCGCTGACGGCGACCCTCCTGGCCGTCGTGCTGCTCGGGGCCGATGGCGTCGTGGTCACCCCGCCGACCATCGTCGCGGTGGTCGCCGCCTTCGTCGTGACCGGCGTACTCCCCGACCCCAAGGACCCGCTCGCGGTCACTGCCCCTGCGTGACCGGCCGGATCGCCTCGCGGGTCAGGTCGGCGATGCTCGCGTAGCCGTCGATCGCCATGGTCAGGTCCATCTCGGCGAGCAGGCAGCGTACGACGTGCTCGATCCCGGGCTGCCCGCCGACCGCCAACCCATAGGCGTAGGGCCGGCCGATCGCCACGGCTGAGGCGCCGAGAGCGAGTGCCTTGAGGATGTCCGGACCGCTCCGCACGCCGGAGTCGAAGACCACCGGGAGGTCGCCGGCGGCGTCGACGACCTCGGCCAGGCAGTCCAGCGCGGGCAGTCCGCCGTTGGCCTGCCGACCGCCGTGGTTGGAGCAGTAGATGCCGTCCATCCCGGCGTCGACCGCGCGCCGGGCGTCGTCCGGTGAGCAGATGCCCTTGAGCAGGATCGGGAGTCGGGTGAGGGAGCGGAGCCAGACCAGGTCGTCCCAGGTCAGGCTCTGGTTGCCGAAGATCATCGCCCACAGTCCGGTAGCCGCCTCGACGTCCTCCTCCGGCGGCGCCGCCAGCTTGCCGCGGAAGACGGGGTCGCTGAAGTAGGTGGCCAGGCACAGGCCCTTGAGCTGCGGGAAGCTGGCCAGGGCGAGATCGCGAGGTCGCCAGCCGAGCGTGAGGGTGTCGAGCGTGATCACGATCGCGCGGTAGCCGGCGGCCTCGGCACGTCGTACGAGACTCTCGGTCAGCTCGCGGTCGTTGGGCGGGTAGAGCTGGAACCAGCCAGGGGTGTCGCCGAGGGCGGACGCCACGTCCTCGAGCGGATCCTGCGACAGGGTCGACGCGATCATCGGTACGCCGACCTGGGACGCCGCGCGGGCGGTCGCGAGGTCGCCGTGCCCGTCGTCGGAGCAGAGCCCGATCACGCCGACCGGGGCGAACATCAGCGGAGTGGGCAGCCGCTGACCGAGCAGCTCGACCGACAGGTCCCGTTGGGCGGCGCCGGTCAGCATCCGCGGCATCAGCCCGTACCGGCCGAAGGCGCGCACGTTCGCGTCCTGGGTCGTCTCGTCGCCGGCACCTCCGGCGACGTACGACCAGATCTCGGGCGACATGGCGGCCTCGGCCCGCCGCGCGAGCTCGCAGAACTCCATGGGGAGCTCAGGTCGGACGCCTTCGAGTCCCGCCAGGTAGATCCCGAGCTGCCAGTCACCGTGGTTCGGCATGTGTCCTCCGGGTCTGTGCGCGAGCCACCATCATGTCCGAGTTGAGCCGCCTCCTGAACCGACGGCGAGGGTGCCATGCTTCTCCTAGAGTCGGCGACGCGCGTCGCCGACTCGGGGCCGCGCCCACCGAGCTCAGGAGCAGACATGACCGAGTCGCAGCCGCCTCCCGCCGAGGGGCCCGACGCCGTAGCCGGCCAGGATTCGCCCTCGCAGGGGCTGCCGACGAACCCGCCACCGCCGCCCCTGACCCCCGCGATGGCCGACCGACCGGTGGTGCCGGCTGCGGCAGGCACCGCGCCGGTCGGGACGATCCGTAACACGGGGACGTGTTTCCTGCTGATGATCGTGACCCTCGGGTTCTACTCGTTGTACTGGTACTACAAGACCCACGAGGAGATGCGTCGGCACTCCACCAACGGCCTCGGTGGAGGCATCGCCCTGCTGCTTGCGATCTTCGTCGGCATCGTCATGCCGTTCCTGAACTCCAACGAGGTCGGCCAGCTCTACTCCCGGCGCGGCCAGAAGCCCCCGGTGACCGCGCTCACCGGGCTGTGGGTGCTGCTGCTCGGGTGGTTCTTCTTCGTCGGGCTGATCGTGTGGTTCGTGAGGACGAACGGCGCTCTCAACGCGTACTGGCGATCGCTGGGCGCCCGCTGAGCGGTTGCGCACCGCATGACAGGATCGGGAGCGTGGCGCGGAAGAAGGACCAGTCGGCCGGCGCGATGGACGCGCTGCGTCCCGACATCCGCGCGGCAGCCGCGCGGCTGGGGTCTCGGCTGCGCGATCCGGGTGAGCTGGCGCCGGTGGAGGGGTACCTCCGCGAGCACGAGACCGTCCGGTTCGTCGTCCAGGGCACCTACGAACGTGCCGGGGGAGTGCTCGTGCTCACGGACGCGCGGCTCATCTTCTTCCACCGTCGCGTGACCAAGCCGTCGCTCGACCTGTCGCTCGGGGCGATCGGCTCGGTCTCGACCTCGTCGGGGTTGTCGACCGGGGAGCTGGCGCTCGCAGTGGGCGAGAAGACGGTGGCGGTCTCGCGGATCGTGAAGGCCGATCTCGAGCCGCTCGCCCACGCCGTACGCCGGGCCAGGGAGGCGGCTCCGGACGAGCCGGAGCCCGTGGAACCGGTCGCACCCGTCGACCCGTTCGTCGCGATGGAGAAGCTGGCGGCGCTCCGCGACAGCGGCGTGATCACCGAGGCCGAGTTCGCGGCCAAGAAGCAGGAGCTCCTCGACCGCCTCTGACGGACCCTCCTACTTTCGTACGACGCGCACGTCGGCCACCTGCCGTACGTTGACCGGATGACCCGAGTGTGGCGGTTCCTCGCGGCTTGGGGACTCGACGTGCTGATCGTCTTCGCCGCCGCGGCGAGCGCGGTCGGCACCGTGGTGAGGACCGACGCGGACCGGCCGGACGGCCTACAGCTGTGGTTCGAGGCGCTGGCGATCGCCACGGTGATCCTCGTGCTGTGCGCGCGACGCCAGCTCCCGTTCGTGGCGCCGGCGATCGTCTGGATCGGGGGCGTCGCGCTGACCTTCATCGACCATCAGGCGATCTCGACCCAGGCCGGCGTGTTCCTCTGCGGCATGGGTGCGGCCGTGCTCTTCGGCAGTCTGCGTGACGGACTCCAGGCCCGGGTCGGTCTGGTGCTCGTGCTGCTGGGCGCAGCGGTCGTCGTCTACTTCGACCCCACGCACACGGCCGCCAACCTGCTCTTCACCCCGGTGCTGTTCGCGGTCGCCTGGCTCGCCGGCTTCGCCCTGCGCGACCGGGCCGAACGGAGCGAGGCCGCCGAGGACCGTGCGCTGCGCGCGGAGCGGGAGCGGGAGTCGGCGGCCCGGGTGGCGGTGGCCGAGGAGCGCGCGCGGATGGCCCGCGAGCTCCACGACGTCGTCGCCCACGCCGTGAGCGTGATGGTGCTCCAGGTCGGGGCGGTCCGGCACCGCCTGCCGGCCGCATCCCCGGAGGAGGAGGCGCTCCGGAACGTCGAACAGGCCGGCCGGACAGCGCTCACGGAGATGCGCCGCATGCTGGGCGCCCTGCGACAGGGCGACGACCTGCTCGAGCTGACGCCGGGTCCCGGACTGCACGACCTCCAGGGCCTGGCCGGAGACGTCCGCGCCGCGGGGCTCGACGTACGACTCCACGTGAACGGAGAGCCGACCGCCCTCCCACGCTCGGTCGACCTCTCGGCGTACCGCATCGTGCAGGAGGGACTCACCAACGCCCTCAAGCACTCCGGCGCGCGCCGGGCCGACGTGACGGTCGACTACGCGCCCGGCGAGCTGCGGCTCGAGGTGCGCGACGACGGGCCGGGCGGCTTCCCGAAGGGCGACGGATTCGGCCACGGGCTGATCGGGATCGGCGAGCGGGTGAAGGCGTACGGCGGGGACATGTCGGCGTTCGTCGCCACCACGGGCGGCTTCGTGCTCCGCGCCTCCCTCCCGCTCGCGAGCCTCGAGAGCACCGACGCATGACGATCCGGGTGCTCGTGGTGGACGATCAGGCGATGGTGCGGGCGGGCTTCCGCATGCTGCTCGCCGACGAGCCCGACATCGAGGTCGTCGCCGAGGCGGGCAACGGACTGGAGGCTGTGACCGAGGCGGCCCGCTGCCACCCGCACGTGGTGCTGATGGACATCCGGATGCCCGAGCTGGACGGGCTGGAGGCGACGCGGCGCATCCTGGCGGCCGACCCGTCCAGCCGGATCCTGATCCTGACCACCTTCGACCTCGACGAGTACGTCTACCGTGCGCTCCAGGCCGGCGCCAGCGGCTTCGTGCTCAAGGACGACCCGCCCGAACAGCTGATCGCCGCCGTCCGCACGGTCGCCGGTGGCGACGCCCTGCTGTCGCCGTCGGTCACCCGTCGCGTGATCCAGCAGTTCACCCGGGTCCACCAGCAGGCCCCGCCGAGGGCGGTGGAGACGCTGACCCCGCGCGAGATGGACGTCTTCCGCCTGATCACCCGTGGCTACTCGAACGCCGAGATCGGGGCCGAGCTGTTCATCAGCGACACCACGGTCAAGACCCATGTGACCCGGCTGCTCCAGAAGCTCGACCTGCGCGACCGGGCGCAGGCGATCGTGCTCGCCTACGAGACCGGGCTGTTCGACACCTCCGCCCAGGGAGTCGCCCGACCGACCACCCCGCCCGAGGGTCGCGTCTGACGCGCTGCGTCTCCTCCTTTCGGAGGACCCGCCGTGGGGCCTTGGTGGCCCTCAGGACGCGACCTGCCGACGACGCGGCGACCCCCTCGCCGTACCTAGCGTCGAGGCATGACTTACCTACGGCTCGACCTCATGACCGAGTGGATCGGCGCGACCTCGCGGTGGACCCCACCGCCCCCGCCCCGCCCACGCCCCGCCACACCGACGCAAGGGAACTGCCGCCCATGATCACCATCGACTCTCTGACCAAGTCCTACGGCGGCACCACCGTCGTCCACGACCTCACCTTCACCGCGCGGGAAGGCCGGGTCACCGGCTTCCTCGGCCCGAACGGCGCCGGCAAGTCCACGTCCATGCGGATGATGGTCGGCCTCACGACACCCACCGAGGGGACCGCGACCATCTCCGGCCGGCGCTTCGCCGACCTGCCCAACCCCGGGCGCGAGGTCGGCGTGATGCTCGACGCCTCGGCCCAGCACGCGGGCCGCACCGGCCGCGAGATCCTGACCATCGCCCAGCAGATCATGGCGTGTCCCGGCCTCCCGGGTCACCGAGCTGCTCGACCTGGTCAGCCTCACCGGCGACCGAGGCGGACCGGCGGGTGGGCAACTACTCGCTCGGGATGCGTCAGCGTCTCGGCATCGCCGCCGCCCTGATCGGCGACCCGTCGGTGCTCATCCTGGACGAGCCGGCGAACGGTCTCGACCCGGCCGGCATCCGCTGGATGCGCGACCTGCTCCGCGACTACGCCGACCACGGAGGGACCGTCCTGCTGTCCTCCCACCTGCTGGCCGAGATCGAGATCATCGCCGACGACATCGTGATGATCGGGCAGGGGCGGATCGTCTGCCAGGGCTCCAAGTCCGACCTGCTGCAGGCGGCGGGGACCGTCGTCCGCGCCGCGGACGTCGTAGCCCTGCAGCGTGCGCTGGCCGCGGCCGGCTTCGCCGCGACCGTCTCCGAGGACGGATCGCTACGCACCGACGCGGATCACCGCGCTGGTCGGACGAGCGGCGTACGACGGCGGCGTGGTGCTCACCGAGCTCCGCACCGCCGACAGTGGCGGACTCGAGGAGATGTTCCTCGAGCTCACCGCCGACACCCAACGAGACACTCAACGAGAAAGGTCAGCGGCATGACCGCCACCACCGCCACCAACACGGGCCAGGTCACCACACGGTCGACGTACCGAGTTCGGCGCCCATCCCGCTCAGCCGGGTCGTCCGCGTCGAGCTCCGCAAGATGTTCGACACCCGCTCGGGGTTCTGGCTGATCGCGAGCATCGCGATCACCGGCCTGATCGCCACGATCGCGACCATCGCGTTCGCGCCGGACGCGGACCTGACGTACTACAACTTCGCCAAGGCGGTCGGGTTCCCGATCACGGTGATCCTGCCGATGGTCGCCCTGCTGTCCATCACCAGCGAGTGGAGCCAGCGCAGTGGGCTGACGACGTTCACCTACGTCCCCAGCCGGCGGCGGGTGGTCGGGGCCAAGACCCTGTCGGCCGTCATCGTGGCCATCGCCTCGATGCTGTTCGCCTTCGCGATCGGGGCGGTCGGGAACGTCGTCGGCAGCACCATCGCCGGTACGCCGACGGTCTGGGACCTCTCGGTCGGCCACGCCGTCACGATCGTGCTGGGCAACCTGGTCTCACTCTCGATCGGGACCATGCTCGGGATGCTGCTGCGCAGCTCCGCCGGCGGCCTGGTGGTGTACTTCGTGTCGTACTGCTCGTGCCCAACCTGTTCAGTCTGCTGGCCGCCAGCCAGGAGTGGTTCGCGCACCTGCAGCCGTGGGTGGACCTCGGCTACGCGCAGACGTTCCTGTTCGACGGGATGCACACCGGCGCCGAGTGGGCGCACGTCGCGACCACCGTCCTGATCTGGATCGTGCTGCCCGGGATGCTCGGGCTCCGGCTGGTCATGCGGTCCGAGGTCAAGTAGCCCGCGTCACCACGTCCGAGGCCCTGTCACTCACCCGAGTGGCAGGGCTTCGCGGCGTCTCCGGACTCAGCGGACGGCGTGGGAATCACCCGCCTCGGGCGATTCTTCCGCGCGGGCAACTCGGCATCGTGGCGGGTGAGCGAATGGGAGGCAGCATGACAACGACCGCTACAGGCACGACAACCCGCCCGGCAGACGTCTTCGTGGTCTTCGGGATCACCGGAGACCTCGCCCGGGTGATGACCTTCCGGTCGCTCTACCGGCTCGAGGCCCGCGGACTGCTCGACTGTCCGATCGTCGGCGTCGCGGTCGACGACTGGACCGTCGACCAGCTGATCGAGCGGGCGCGCACCTCGATCGAGGGCACCGGCGAGGTGATCGACGACGAGGTCTTCAAGCGGTTCACCGAGCGGCTTTCGTACGTCGGCGGCGACTTCACCGACCCGGCGACGTACGGACGCGTCGGCGAGGCGATCAAGGGCGCCCACACCCCGGTCTTCTACCTCGAGATCCCGCCGTTCCTCTTCGGGAAGGTCGTCGCGGGCATCGCCGAGGCCGGTCTGAGCGACGGGGCGCGCTTCGTCATCGAGAAGCCGTTCGGCCATGACGGGCAGTCCGCGCGTGACCTGGCCGCCGAGCTCCATCAGTACGTCGACGAGTCGCAGCTGTACCGGATCGACCACTACCTCGGGAAGATGGGCCTCGAGGAGATCCTGCACCTGCGCTTCGCCAACGCGATCCTGGAGCCGCTCTGGAGCCGCAACTACCTCGAGTGCGTCCAGATCACGATGGCGGAGGACTTCGGGGTCGACGACCGCGGCAGCTTCTACGACCCGGTCGGCGCGCTGCGCGACGTCGTGGTCAACCACCTCATGCAGGTCGTCGCGGCCGCGGCCATGGAGCCGCCGGCGCGTGGAGACCTGCTCACCGTGAAGGAGGCGCAGGTGGCACTCTTCCGCGCCGTGGTGGAGGCCGACCCGGCCCACTACGTCCGCGGCCAGTACGAGGGCTACCAGGACATCAAGGGCGTCGCGCCGGGCTCCACCACGGAGACGTACGCCGCGTTGCGGCTCGACATCGAGAACTGGCGCTGGGCCGGTGTCCCCTTCTTCATCCGGACCGGCAAGCGTCTCCCGGTGACCCAGACCGAGCTGCGGCTCGTCTTCAAGCGCCCGCCGCGCCTGGGATTCTGGCCGGCCGGCCACGACCCCGAGCCCAACCAGCTCGTCATCAAGCTCGACCCGTCCACCGGGATCCGGTTCCGGGTCGACGCACACCGGACCGACATCGGGCGGATCGGACCGATCGAGCTCGACATGGAGTTCGCAGCCGAGGGCGGCGAGGGCGCGACGCCGTACGAGGTCCTGCTCCACGCGGCGATGCGGGGCGACAGCACCCGGTTCAGCCGCCAGGACGGGATCGAGGAGACCTGGCGGGTGATGCAGCCCCTGCTGGACGCGCCGCCACCGGTCCATCCCTACGTCGCCGGCAGCTGGGGGCCGTCGGCCGGCAACGACATCACCGCCGGGCTGGGCGGCTGGCGCACCCCCTGGCTGCCGACCTGATCGGAGGTGGCCTAGGTATTACCGAGAGATGAACGCTCGGTGGATGGGTGGCCGTCTCTCACCCGTCCGGGTACCGTCTGAGCCGTGGAGGGGGAAGGCGGGGCCATCCCGTCGGGCACGTCGAACTCCCAGCCGCAGGCGTCTGCGGCCGACCCGAGACCACGGTCGGACGGCGCGGCTGGGGTGGAACCTGCCCTCGTGGAGCGCACCGGCCTCCTCGACCGGATGTTCCCAGCCGATGTGCCGGTGGTCGCCGTGGTCGCCCCGCCCGGCTACGGGAAGTCGACGTTGCTGGCCCAGTGGGCTGCCCGTCGAGGGGCGCGCGCGTCGCGTGGGTTTCATGCGACCGGATCCAGCGACGACCCCGTCTCCTTCTTCCTGGCGGTGGTCGCGGCGATCACCCTGGTCGAGCCGGCGAGTGGGGCCGCCCGGGAGCTGCTCGCCGAGGACGCCGGTCGGCTGGTCGAGCACCTGGTAGCGCTGGTCGGTGCGCTCAGCCAGCCCGTCGCGATCGTCCTCGACCAGCTGGAGGCTATGTCCAGCCGTGAGCTCGGGGAGACCGTGGCGGCGTTCGCGATCGCGCTGCCGCCGGGCGTTCAGCTGGTCCTCGGCTCACGCGAGGCGATGCCGTTCCCGACCGGGAGGATGCGGGTCGAACGTCGCCTTGTCGAGATCGGACCCGACGACCTGGCACTGTCCTGCGCCGAGACCTCCCGCCTGCTCGCCGAGGCCGGCGTCGAGCTCTCCGGGGCGCGGACGAGTCAGCTCGTGTGGGACACCGAGGGCTGGCCGGCGGCGCTCTACCTGGCGGCCCTGCGCATTCGGGCCGGCGAGGTCACCGCCGACCGTCCGTTCACCGGAACCGAGCGGTTGATGAGCGACTACCTCCACTCCGAGGTGCTGGCGCCCCTCACCCGGTCACAGCGGAGGTTCCTGGTCCGTACGTCGATCCTGGAACAGGTGAGCGGGCCGCTGGCTGACGCGGTGGTGGGCGGCCACGGTGCGACCCGGGTGCTCGAGGGGCTTCAGCGCCGGAACGGACTGGTGCTGCCGGTCGACGGTGAGAGCGAGTGGTACCGCTACCACCGTCTCCTCCGCCAGGCGCTCCAGGCCGAGCTCCGGGCCGAGTCGCCCGACCTGGTCCCCGAGCTGCACTCGCGCGCCGCGGCGTGGTTCGAGAGCCACGACGAGCCGGAGCAGGCGATCGACCACGCCTACCTGGCCGGGAACGCGGGATGGTTCGGGCGCCTGGTGCTGGAGGCGATGCAGCAGGTATGGGCGAGCGGCGGCATCGACACGGTGGAACGCTGGATGGAGCGGCTCGGCAGCCGGTCGCCGGCGCCCCACACGCCGGCGATGATCGCGCACGGCGCGCTGATCTTCGCCCTGCTCGGCCGGCCGGGTGACACCGAGCGTTGGGCCGCGGTCGCCGAGAGTCTGCCGGCCTCGGGAACGTTGCCCGACGGCAGCACGGTGGAAGGCACGCTGGCGTACCTCCGGGCGAACCTGTGCCGCGGCGGCCCGGTCGCCATGCGCGATGACGCTGTTCAAGCGCTCGCCGGACTCGGCCCGACGAGTCCCTATCGAGCCACGATGCTGCACACCGAAGGGTTGTCGTACCTCCTCGAGGGCGACCTCGACCGGGCCGACGCGTCGTTCGCGCACGCGTACGACGTGGCGGTGAGCTTCGAGGCGTCGCCGGTGACCGCTCTCGTCCTCGCAGAGCAGTTCCACGTCGCCGTCGAGCGGGACGACTGGACCACTGCCGAGTCGCTGATCAAGCGAGCGCTGGAAGTCGTGGCTCGTGGTCCCTTCGAGGAGTACTGGACCAGCGCCCTGGTGTTCGCCTCCGCCGCTCGTGAAGCCGCGCATCGGGGAGACATGTCCGAGGCGCGCGAGCACGCAGGCCGTGCGGCACGCCTGCGCCCGCTGCTCACCTATGCGCTCCCCGTCGTCTCGCTGCAGGCCCTGGTCGAGCTGGCGCGCGCCTACCTGGCCCTGGTCGACCCCGCAGGGCGCCCGCGCCGTGCTCGAGCAGGTCCACGGCATCCTGCAGCAGCGGCCGGACCTCGGCACGCTCGCGACGGCCGCTCACAGCCTGGAGGAGCGGGTCAGCCAGATCACCGCAGCCACGCCGGTCGGCGCCTCGTCGTTGACGGCTGCCGAGCTCCGCCTGGTGCCGCTGCTGCCCACCCACCTGACCTATCCGGAGATCGGCGAAAGGCTCTTCATCTCCCGCCACACCGTGAAGACGCAGGCGAGCTCGGTGTACCGCAAGCTCGGCGCCTCCTCACGCAAGGAGGCGGTCGAGCGGATCGCGGCGCTGGGTCTGATCTAGCCGGGGTCTCGACTTCGCTCGACCGACGAGGAGGAGCGCTCGCCCGACGAGGAGCGCTCGACCGGGACGAGGATCAGCCGAGCCGCTCCAGCAGGTGGTCACCTACCCGCAGGGCGTTGGCCATCGCGGTGAGGGCGGGGTTCACCGCGCCGATGCTCGGGAAGAAGCTCGTGTCGACGACGTACAGGTTGTCGACCTCGTGCGCCTTGCAGTCGGGGTCCAGGACCGACGTCGCGGGGTCGCTCCCGAAGCGCACCGTGCCGGCCTGGTGGGCGCACCCGGCCACCGGGATGTCGTTCTTCATGTACACGTCCCGCGGGATCAGGTGGTGCGGGTTCATCCCGAGGTGGCTCAGGTGCTTCTTCACCCGGTGGTAGAGCTGCTCCATCGGCTCCTGGTTGTTCGGCTTGTACCTCAGGACGACGTTGCCGTCGCGGTCGAGGGTGACCCGGTTGTCCGGGTCGGGCAGGTCCTCGACCGACAGCCAGAAGTCGATGGCGTGCTTGGCGACGTCGCCCAGGGCGAAGGTCGGCGCCAGCTTGGTCTCGATCGGCTTCTCACCCGCGGTACATCGGGGCAGACGACTTGCCGACCATCTGGAGGTTGCCCATCGGGAAGTCGAAGTCGGCGTCGCCGAAGTAGTAGTCGTTGAGACCCAGGGTCTTCTGGAACCGGGTGTCGTTGGGCTCGGTCGACACGGCCAGGAAGGCCCGGCTGTTGTGGAAGACGTAGTTGCGCCCGACCTGGTCGGAGCCGTTGGCCAGACCGTGCGGGTGACGGTCGTTGGCACTGGCCAGCAGCAGCTTGGCCGAGTTGGCTGCGCCCGCCGAGACCACGACGATGTCGCCGGTGAACCGCTGCTCGGCGCCGTCCACGTCGGCGACGACCGAGGTGACCGTGCGACCCGACTCGTCGGTCTCGAGCCGGCGTACGACGGCGTTGCGGACCAGGTCGACGTTGTGGTGCTCGATGGCCGGTCGTACGGCGATCACGTCGGCGTCGGACTTGGCATGCACCAGGCAGGCGAAGCCGTCGCAGGTGGCACAGCGGATGCACGCGCTGAACGCAGGGTTCGCCTCGTCGAGCATGATGCCGTTGGGCGAGTGGAAGGGATGGAGCCCGACCCGGGTCAGGTCGTCGAAGAGCTTCTGGATGCGCGGCTCGTGCGATACCGGGGGATACGGGTACGGCGCCGACGCCGGCGGCTCGGTGGGGTCCTCGCCGCGAGCGCCGTGCACCTGGTACAGCTCCTCGGCCTGCGTGTAGTACGGCTCGAGCACGCCGTAGTCGATCGGCCAGGCCGGTGACAGCCCACCGTGGTGCTTGAGCTCCCCGAAGTCGCGCTCCCGGAGCCGGTACAGCGCGGCGCCGTAGAACTTCGTCGCACCCCCGACGAAGTAGTGCACCTGCGGCTGGAACTCCTTGCCGTCGCCGTCGAACCAGCGGTCGGTCGACACGTAGCGGTTGTCGACGAAGGTCGCCGCGGCGTCCCAGTTCTCGACCTCGCGCGGGAGCCAGTCGCCGCGCTCGAGGATCAGCACCCGCTTGCCTGAGGGCGCCAGTCGGTGGGCCAGCGTGCCGCCGCCTGCCCCGGAGCCGACGATGATCACGTCGTAGTGGTCGCTCATCTGGTGCCTCCTCAGACGTCTGTGTGATCGGTCTTGGTCGTCTGGCCCGGTGGGCGCTCGAGCCGGATGTGCGGAACATCCGCCTCACGGTCGCCCCAGGCGATGCGCTTCGGCGCCGCGGACGCCTCGACGGTGGCGGCGTGGTCGCGGTCGAAGTAGTCCCAAGCCCAGCTGAGGAACGCGTCGGTCTTGCTGTGCGCGCCGCTCAGCAGGGACGCGTGAACGCCCAGCCAGGCGGCGAACGCGATCGGGCCCTCGACCTGGTGCCGCCGCTTGCCGACCTCGGCGACGGCCGCGTTGCGGCCGATCATCGCCATGATGCCCTTGTCCTTGTAGTGGAAGGGTTTCGTGCCCTCACCGTTCAGGTCGCGCAGGATGTTCGTCGCTGCCCAGACGCCGGCTTGCTGGGCGACCGAGCCGAGCTGGGGGAGGGTGGTGCCATCCCTGCCCGGGATGTTGGCGACGTCGCCGATGGCGTACACGCCCGACTGCCCCGCGACCGTGAGGTCGGGCTGGACGTCGATCCGGCCGCCACGTCCGGCGGGCAGGCCGGCAGTAGCCACGATCCGGGCGGCCGACTCGCCGCCGCCCCAGACCACGGTCTGCGTCGCGATGGTCGACCCGTCGTCGAGCTCAACCCGATCGGGATGTACGGCGTGAACGCCGGTTCCGAGCCGGATCTCGGCGCCGTGCTTGGTCAGTCGCTTGTGCGCGTAGCTGTGGGACTTGTCGGAAAACGGAACGAGCAGCGCCTTCCCACGGTCGACCAGGAAGATCCGTCCTGCCCTGGGGATCTCGCCCAACGCGGCCAGCGCCTGTGTGAGCTCGACGAGGGCTCCCGTGACTTCGACCCCGGTCGGCCCGCCACCGACCACGACGACGTCGAGAGCGTCGTCGACGGCTTGCGGGTCGTCGCCCGCCTCTGCGAACAGCTCGCGGAAATGGAGCCGTAGACGCTCGGCGTCGGCGACGCTGTAGAGGGGGAAGGCGTACTCCGCGGCGCCTGGCACGCCGAAGTACTCGGCCTGTCCGCCGGCCGCGATCACCAGGTGGGACCCGGTGATCACGTCTCCATCCATCAGGGTCAAGCTCCGGGACCCGACGTCGATGGCGGTGACCTCCTCGGTCCGGACCGTCACGGTCGGGTGCTCACGGAAGATCGCCCGGTGCGGGCGGGCGATGTCCTCGGCGGGCAGCTGCGAGGTGGCCACCTGGTACAGCAGCGGCTGGAACTGGTGGTAGTCGTTGCGGTCCACCAGCACCACCTCGATGCCCTCGTCACCGAGCTTGTGCGCGCACGCGACGCCGGCGAGGCCACCTCCGAGCACCACGACAGTCACAACGACAGCTCCTCCAGGCGGTCGGCCAGGATGATGCGCCCCGCGGCCTGGATCAGGGCCAGGTGCGAGAACGCCTGTGGGAAGTTCCCGAGGTGCCGCGAACGCTCGACCTCGAACTCCTCGGCGTACAGGCCCAGCGGCGAGGAGATCCGGAGCAGGCGCTCCATCAGGCCGGTCGCCTGCTCCATCTCGCCGACCGCACCGAACGCCGAGACCAGCCAGAACGAGCAGATCAGGAAGGTTCCCTCCTTGCCCGACAACCCGTCGTCGGTCTCATCCGTGCGGTAGCGCATGACGAACCCGTTCTCCGTCAGCTCCTCGGAGATCGCGGTGACCGTGTTGCGCATCCGCTCGTCGGTGCCCGGCAGGAAGCCGAAGAGCGGCGCAAGCAACGTCGACGCGTCGAGCGCGTCCGTCTCGTAGTGCTGGCGCAGCACGCCCCGGTCACTCACGCCGTGAGCGAGGATGTCCTCCTTGATCTCCTCGGCGATGGTGGCCCATTCGCTCTCGAGCTTGCCGTCGTCGCGGATGGCTGCGAGCTTCGCAGCCCGGTCGAGCGCCACCCAGCCCATCAGCTTCGACGACACGTAGTGCTGCGGCTTCCCGCGGGCCTCCCAGATGCCCTGGTCGGGTTCGCGCCAGGCGGCGATCGCTCCTGCTGCCTGCGACTGCACGAGCGGCCACAACCGGCGGGGAAGATGCTTGCTGCGCCGGGTGTGCAGGAGCAGCGAGTCGAGGACGGCACCGAACACGTCGTTCTGGCGCTGGTCGAAGGCGCCGTTCCCGAGCCGCACCGGTCGCGCGCCCTCGTAGCCCGTCAGTTCGTCGCGCGTCGACTCGGTGAGGTCGCGACGGCCGTCGATGCCGTACATGATCTGCAGGCCGCCATCCGGGTTCGGCTCGAGGTCGGCGACGAAGTGCATGAACTCGTCGGCCTCCCAGTCGAGGTTCAGGTAGTGCAGCGCCTGCAGCGTGAAGGTCGTGTCGCGCATCCACGTGTAGCGGTAGTCCCAGTTGCGCTCGCCTCCGGGCGTCTCCGGCAGCGAGGTGGTCAGCGCCGCCACGGTCGCTCCGGTCGGCATGAAGGTGAGGCCCTTGATGGTGAGGGCGGACCGCTCGATCGGGTGTCTCAGGCTGTGGTCGGGGATCCGGGCACGCGCCAGCCAGTTGCGCCAGAACCGGATGGTGGCCTGGATGTGCGCGATCGCCTCCGCGTCATCGGAAGGTCCGGCCAGGCCCTCAGCCCACGACAGCGCGCAGAACGCCGTCTCGCCCTTGGACAGCACGTGGCGTGCGCGGGCGGCGCCCCCCTCGATGCCGATCAGCATGTCGGTGCTGAGCCGGAACTCCGTGTTGGCGGCCCCTGCTGCGTCGGCATGGTGACCCTCGGCGTCGGCCAGGGTCCAGGTGGCTTCGATCCGCCCGTAGTCGAACGCCGGCTCGCAGACCACCTCGACCTCGACCGTCCCCTCGAGGCACTCGACGGTGCGCACGAGCAGATGGGCGGCGTCGTCGTCCGCCGGCGGCCTCGTGTGCGGCGTCACGGTGTCCGGGCCCTGTCGTGGCCCCATCACCAGCGCGTCGTGCACCACGAGCCAGCCGCCGGGCGTGTGCCAGGTGGTCATCAGGACGTTGGTGCCCGGCACGTAGGTACGCGCCGTCGGCACGTTGATCCCGTACGGACCGAACCTGAACGACCCGGCGCCCCGGTCCAGGATGTTCCCGAAGACGCTGGCCGAGTCGAACGCCGGCAGGCACAGCCAATCCACGGATCCGTCGGGGGCGACCAGGGCGCCGGTGTGGCAGTCCGACAGAAAGCCGTAGTCGGCGATCGGCGGGAAGGGTGAGGTGCTGGTCACGTCGCCGCTCCTTCACAGTCGTCGGCGAGACGGCGTTTCGCCGTATCTCCACCTTCGATCGGCCGGAGCGGCGGGGCATCACCCCAAGGAGATGAATGTCGGGACGACGTCACTCGGCGGGACTGTTCGCCACCGGGTCGGCGGCGTCGGGCACGCCCTCCTCCGGCAGGGTCCCGCGTTGGTCCAAGACGTACAGCAGCACGAACCCGGGCCCCACGATCACGACCGCGAGCACCACGGCCACGACCAGGACCTGCAGGGTGCCGGACGGCGCCGCGGCGTCGGAGACGGTCAGGCTCTCGGGCAGCAGGTAGGGCCACTGGGCGACCCCCCAGGCGATCACGAGCCCGGCCACGGCGAGGACCGCCAGCGCCCGGGCTCCGAGGGCCGCGTCGCGGGCCAGCAGCACCAGTGCGCCGAGGCCGCAGACGACGCCGACGATGACGACGGGAAGGGCTCGTCCGGTCATGCCGTCGAAGACGTAGGACGCGTCGTCGTGCAGCACGAACATCCCGACCACGGCCACCGCGGCGACCACGATCGCCGAGGCGAGCGCGCGACGCCGGAAGTACTCGGTCAGCTCGACGTCATCATCACGTCGTGCCTCCCAGACCAGGTACACGGCTGCCAGGTAGGCCACCGCCGTCACGGCGAGGATGCCGGTGACGATCGAGGTGGGGTTGATCCAGCTGTCGACCGGGTCACCGGCCTTGCCGCCGGCGGGGACTCGTCCGGAGGCGATGCCGCCCGCGACGGCACCCATGCAGTAGGGCACGATGACCGACGAGGCCGCGAACAGGGCGCCGAAAAGCCGACGGTCGCGCAGGGTGGTCACCGACTTGCGGAACGCGAAGCTCGCGCCACGGAAGACGATGCCCAGCGCGGCGATGGTGAGCGGGACGAACAGGGTCAGCGTGATCGAGGCGTAGGCCGACGGGAACGCCGTCCAGGTCACGACGAAGACGAAGATCAGCCAGACGTGGTTGCCTTCCCAGACCGGCCCGATCGAGCGCTCGATCAGCGCTCGAGGACGGGCGCCGGCCTCGGGACCACCCGCGGTCAGGTCCCAGAACCCCGCCCCGAAGTCGGCGCCGCCGAACACGGCGTACGCCGCGAGGCCGAGCAGCAGGACGACAGCGACGAGGTCGCTCATCGGACCGCGTCCTCCTCTCTGCGGGGTGCCGGCGTCGGACGCCGGAGGGCCGTACGGACCCTCGATCTCGTGGAACCCGCCGGCTCGCCGGAACCGCCGGCTCATCCCGCGCAGGACCAGGATCGCGGTGACACCGAGCGCCAGGTAGAGGACGATCACCGAGATGAACGTGATCCAGACGCCGGTGTTGGCGGTGGCCGCGTCCTCGACCTTCATCTGGTTGTAGACGATCCAGGGCTGCCGGCCGACCTCGGTGACCACCCACCCGGCCTCCATCGTGATGACCGCGAGGACTCCCGAGGCGGCGGCGATCGTCAGGAACACCCGGCTCATGAGCAGTCGCCGGCGAATCGCCCAGAAGGCGCCGTACCACAGCGCCAACAGGAACAGCGCCGACCCGAGACCGACCATGATGTCCCACGCGAGGTGGACCACGTTGACCTCACTGATGGTCGGCCGGTCACTGGCCGGGACCGAGTTCAGCCCCTGCACGACCGTGGACTTGCCCGTGCTGGGGATCGGACAGCCAGGAGGCGAGGCCGGGGATCGGGATCCCGCCGGTCACCGTGTCGTTGGAGTTCAGATGGCCGAGCAGCGTCTCCGGGACGTCGCTCGCGGTCTGCGGGACCAGCTCGATCGCTGCGAACTTGACCGGCTGGTCGTCGTACACCAACCGCGCCAGCGTGTCCCCGACGGCCATCTGCATCGGCGTCATGATCGCGGCGACAGTGAACGGGATGATGAATCCCAGCCGGTGGTAGCGGTCGCGCCTGCCGCGCAGCATCCCCACCGCGTAGACCGACGCGATCAGGAAGCCCGCCGACGAGGTACGCGGCGACGAGCATGTGCGCCGACTCGTAGCGGCATCGCCTTGTTGAAGATCACCTTGACCGGGTCGACCGACGCGACGTCACCCGAGGAGTCCAGGGTGAACCCGGACGGCGAGTTCATCCAGGAGTTCGCCGCGACCACCGAGACCGCGCCGAGGATCCCGGCGAGCACGATCGGTACGCCGGTCCAGAAGTGGGCCCACGGCCGCATCCGGCGCCAGCCGTAGATGTAGATCGCGACGAAGATCGCCTCGGTGAAGAAGAAGATCCCCTCGAACGCGAACGGCACCCCGAACGCCTCGCCCCACTGGCCCATGAACTTCGGCCAGAGCAGCCCGAACTCGAAGCTCAGCACCGTCCCCGTCACGGCGCCGACGGCGAACGTGACCGCCATGTACTTCGACCAGCGTTGGGCCAGCAGCAGGGCATCGGCGTCGTCGTGCTTGAGGCCGCGGTAGTTGGCGATCAGGGTCATGAACGCCCACGACACGCCCGAGCGGCACCAGGATGATGTGGAAGGCGAGGGTGAACGCCATCTGCGAGCGGGCCCACGGGACGGGGTCGGCGGTGGAGATCGCCGCGACGACCTGGGCGGCTGCGTTGACGACCACCTGGACCTCCTCCTCGGCGGATCGGTCGCCGACGGCGCG
>CAWFVO010000002.1:0-20106 GCA_963819295.1 uncultured Actinomycetota bacterium | reverse complement strand
GTTGAGGCTTTAGTGCAGTGGCACCGGAGGTATGCGCCGACGGCTCGACTTCGTGGCGTGGTCGCGGTGGGCAACGACGCCAGCGTCAGGGTCTTGCAGAAGACAGGCTTCGAGGAGGTGGGCACGGAGGACTTTCACGGCACTCTCTGTCGAATGTTCCTTCATCCACTTGTCGAAACCACCAGACCGAGCAGGTGATCGTTGCGCAACTGCCTAACTCCCTGCGGCGGGTTCCCTCTCAATCGGCATGTGCGTGCGCCCGGACCGCAGCATGTGAGTGCGGCCGCCGGGTCTGGGACGATCCCAGGGAACGGGTGGACGTCGCGTGAAGGAGGAACTTTCGCTGTGTGGTGGCAGATCGTGCTCGGCGTTCTCGGCGCTCTCCTGTTTCTCTGGCTGGCCCTGGTCGTCGCCATGTACGTCGCGGGCCGGAAGGAGTCGGACTCGGCGAAGATGACGGACGCGCTTCGCCTGCTGCCGGACGTACTTCGCCTCGTGCGGCGGCTTGCCGGGGACCCCACGTTCCCCGAGCCATCCGTGTCCGGCTGTTCTTCCTGGTCGGCTACCTGATCCTTCCCATTGACCTGATCCCCGACTTCATCCCGGTGGTGGGCTATGCGGACGACGCGATCATCGTCGCGTGGGCACTCCGGTTGGTCGCTCGCGTCGCTGGTCCCGGGAGGCGCTGGACCGGCATTGGCCCGGGAGCCCAGAGGGCCTGCGCGTCGTCAAGCGCCTCGCAGGCGTGTAATGCAGCCGACCAGGTACGTCGGAGCCTGCTCATCGGCTGCTTGTGAGGGCGATGGTGATGGGCCGATTTGCGGATGGGTGGCCGCTGTCGCGCTGGGCGGCATGCACGGGTCTGAGGACTCAGGATAGATTCGCGGCACCAGCGCGGGGGCCCTGGATTGAGGCAGTGATCGGTGTGGCCGGCTGGACGTCGGGGCGGGCGGCCCTTGCACTCTCCCCATCGCATGTTGTCCGGAGCGAGCATCTCCACCCTGAGTGGAACCTTGGGGGCTTATCCCTAAGCCCTAGCCTTGGAATATCAGGAGTTGCTGGGCCACTGGCCCGTGGAGCACGGAAGTGGCTGTCCTGCTTAGGAAACCTGATTACGACACCGCCGTGCCCGTGACAGGCACAGGGAATCCGCCACCGGATGCGTGGGCTGCACGTACGCCGACGCCCGGCCCAGGATCGGGGCCGGGCGTCGTCGGGAGAGAGTGGTGTGCCACCCCGGAGCGGCCGACCGAGGTCGGCCTGTCGAGTGGTCAGCCGTCGTGGTGGTGGCGGTGGTGGTGGCGGTGGCCGGTGGGGTCGTCGGCGCCGTGCTTGCCGACAGCGAACTTGTCGTCCGCGCGGTGGTGGCGGTGGTGGCCGGCCGGGTCGTCGGCGCCATGCTTGGCGTGGACCCGGACGTGGGCGGCGCTGTCGTCGGTGGCCGCGAACGCTGCTGCGGTTCCGATCGCCGGGAACGCGAGAAGGGCTCCGGCGGCGGCGAGGATGGTGATGCGCTTCATGATGTCTGCTCCTTGTGGGTGGTTCTCCGTTGGCCTCAAAAGTCCAGGAACCGCGGTTGGAGAATCCATGGGACGGCTGTCCTACGACCTGCAGCCAAGGGGTACTACCGAGGTCGAGGCGCGCCGACCCGAGACGAGCCCCGCCTGCAAGCGCATCGCCAGAAACGATCGCTTAGACCTCCCTGTCGCCGGCACACCTGCGAGGGCAGCGCCGTGAAAGCGGCATGCGTCGTGCGATGGCATGCGACCTGAACAGGCGCCGATCGGCGCGCGATGGCGTCGATCAGAGGACTCGAGCCGTTGAACCGGGTGTCCACACGCTGCGCCATCTGCCGATGCCACTGGGCCTCGTGGAGCGCACGGTCGGGTGCGCACAGAGTGCCGTCGGAGGCTCCCTCGAGCTGCTGGGTGAGGCGGACAAGGTCTTACCGCACTCGCAGGCCGTGAGCCGGGCGCCGGGGTCGTGAGCATGGGCAACGGGCACCTGCGGACCTCGCTGACAGGCGCCAGGGCTCACCGGCCGGCGCCCCACCCTCCACGCGGACGACCTCCATGGTGGGTAAATCCCACCCCGAGATCTACCCTCACCTCATCGGCACGGTCTGGGCCAACCCGATGTGCTCCCGCGCTCGAAGATCGGCCTCGGCTTCCCGACCCACCGCTGAGAGGCAGTCATGACCCCGACGTACGACGGTCCCCTGGCCGGTATCCGTACCGACGAGGAGACGGTGCGCGCGCTCGACCGCGCCCACGTCTTCCACTCATGGTCGGCGCAGGCCCTCATCGACCCGCTGCCGATCCGGAGCGCCTCGGGCTCCCGGTTCACCGACTACAACGGCCGGAGCTACCTCGACTTCTCCAGCCAGCTGGTCAACGTCAACATCGGCTACCAGCACCCGAAGCTGGTGCAGGCGATCGCCGACTACGCGCGGCAGTTGACGACCATCCAGCCGTCGTTCGCCAACGACGCGCGCTCGGAGGCGGCGCGGCTGATCGCGGAGCTCGCCCCGGGTGACCTGAGCCGGGTGTTCTTCACCAACGGTGGCGCGGAGGCGACCGAGAACGCGCTGCGGATGGCGCGGCTGCACGCCGGCCGGCACAAGGTGCTCGCGGCCTACCGGTCCTACCACGGCGCCACCGCGGGCTCGATCTCGATGACCGGCGACCCCCGCCGGTGGCCCAACGAGCCGCTGCTCTCCGGCGTCGTGCACTACTTCGGCCCGTACCTCTACCGCTCGGCGTTCCACGCGACCACCGAGGAGGAAGAGTGCGAGCGCGCGCTCGCCCATCTGCGCGACCTCGTCACGTTCGAGGGTCCCGCGACCGTGGCCGCGATCATCCTCGAGACCGTGGTCGGCACCAACGGCATCCTGGTGCCGCCGGCCGGCTACCTCGCCGGCGTCCGAGCCCTGTGCGACGAGTTCGGGATCGTGATGATCGCCGACGAGGTGATGTCGGGCTTCGCGCGCGCCGGTGAGTGGTTCGCGATCCAGCGCTGGGACGTCGTCCCCGACCTGATCACCTTCGCCAAGGGCGTGAACTCCGGCTACGTCCCCCTCGGTGGCGTCCTGATCAACGACGCGATCAACGAGACCTTCCAACAGCGGGTCTACCCCGGCGGTCTCACCTACTCCGGGCACCCGCTCGCCTGCGCCAGCGCCGTCGCCTCCATCGAGATCTTCAAGGAGGAGGGGATCGTCGACCACGCGCGCGCCATGGGCGACGACGTGATCGGGCCGGAGCTGGAGAAGCTCGCCGCCCGCCACCCTTCGGTCGGCGAGGTCCGTGGCCTCGGCATGTTCTGGGCCCTGGAGCTGGTCCGCGACCGCGACACCCGCGAGCCGCTGGTGCCGTTCAACGCCGGCGGCGCCGACGCCACACCGATGCTCGACCTCGCCAACGCCTGCAAGGACCGTGGCCTCTGGCCGTTCACGCACTTCAACCGGCTGCACGTCGTACCACCCTGTACGACGACAGCCGACGAGCTGCGTGAGGGACTGGCCGTGCTCGACGACGCACTCGACGTCGCCGACCAGCACTACACCGGCCACTGACCCGGGCTGACGATCACGCATCGGCGTGCACTGCCGATCGCCGTACTCACTCGATGTGAGTGGTCCCGGGGCCCGAGGACTCAGTTCGCGTTGACCTGCGGTAGTGGGTTCAGCTCGCCGTCGGACGTGTCGACGGGGCGAGCCGCCGGCAGGTGCGCCTCGGGGTGCCCCTCGATGTGCAGCTCCGGCAGGAGCCGGCCCAGCCACGCCGGGCATCCACCAGTTGCGGCCGCCCGAGCAGGTGCATGACCGCCGGCACCAGCAGCATGCCGGACGACGGTCGCGTCGATGAGGATCGCCGCGGCCATGCCGACCCCGATCACCTTGAGGAAGATCGTCGGGCTCGGGACGAAGGCGGCGAACACCGCGATCATGATCGCCGCGGCCGCGGTGATGACCCGGCCGGTCCCGGCCAGGCCCTCGGTGACCGCGCGCGCCGTTGTCGCGCGGTTCGCAGCCACCCCTCGCGCATCCGGCTGACCAGGAAGACCTCGTAGTCCATCGACAGCCCGAACAGCACCGCGAACATCAGCACCGGGATGAACGCGGGCAGCGGGGTCGGGCGTGTCGATGCCGACCAGCCGGCCGGCCCAGCCGCCCTGCAGCACCAGCGCGACCACGCCGTACGCGGCGGCGACGCGAGAGCAGGTTCATCACCGCCGCCTTGATCGCGACCGCCACGCTGCGGAACGCGACCAGCAGCAGCAGCATCGACAGCACGACCACGCCGCCGATGAGCAGCGGGAGCCGCCGGCGATGTTGTGCGGTGCTGTCGATCGAGGCCGCGGTGACGCCGCCGACGTGCACGGTCAGCCGGTGCCGGCGACCGCGTCGGGCAGGACGTGTCGCGCAGCGTCGCACGAGGTCCTCGGTGGCCGGGTCCTGCGGGCCGGTCGGTCGGGACCACGGTGATGATCGCGGTGTCGCCGGCCTGGTTGCAGCCGTGCGGCGGACGTCACCGCGGCGACGCCGCGGACGCCGCGCACGACGTCGCCGAGGCGCGCGGCCGCCTGCGCCACCGGCGGCCGGCAGCTCGGCGACCAGCAGCAGCGGGCCGTTCGCGCCGGGCCCGAAGCCGTCGGCGATCAGGTCGTAGGCCTGCCGGGTGGTGGTGCCGGCCCGGTTGTTGCCCGGCGTCGGGGAAGCCGAACCGGACGCCGAGGAACGGCGCCGCCAGCGCAAGCAGGACGCCACGCCGGCGAGCGCGGCCACGATCCGGTGGCGCTGCGACAGGCGGCTCCAGCGCAGCCAGCCGCGCGACGGCTCGACGTGCCCGCCGGCGGCGACGGCCGCGGCGCGCCGGCCCAGCGGGAGCCGCAGCCGGTCGACGTGCGGGCCGAGGTAGCCGAGCAGCGCCGGGAAGCAGCGTCATCGCGGCGACGCCATGACCACGAGCGACCGCGAGGATCGTGACGACCGCCGCGCCGCGCATGAAGGACAGGCCCATGGCGAACAGGCCGAGCATGCTGACGATGACGGTCGTGCCGGCGACCAGGACCGAGCGCCCGGCGGTGTCCAGCGTCGCGACGGTGGCCGCCTCGCGGCGTCGAGCCCGCGGCCGCGCCACTCGCGGAAGCGGGTGACCATGCAGCAGCACGTAGTCGATGCCGACGCCGATGCCCATCATCGCGGCCAGCGAGGTCGACCAGTCCGGCGCGTCGACGACGCGGCGATGACGCCGGTCAGCGAGGCTGCTGCTGACCGCGAGCCCGACGAGCGCGACGAGGATCGGCAGCCCGGCGGCCACGACCGAGCCGAACATGAGCAGCAGGATGATCGCGGCGGCGACCATGCCGATGCCCTCGGAGCCGATGTCGCCCTGCTCGGCCTGCTCGACGCTCTGGCCGCCGAGCGCGACCTCGGACGCCGTGCCGGAGGCGCGGCTCGGCGAGGTCGCAGATCTGCTGGGTGTCCTCGACCGGCATGTCGCGGCGGGTTCGACGACGTCGAGCCGCAGCGTGGCGTCAGACGGTCCGGCCGTCCGGCGGGATCGCTGCCCGGCGGCCGGTGAACGGGTCTCGACGCGGCGACGACGTGCGGGACGCTGGCCAGCCGGCCGAGCAGGCCTCCACGCTCGCCCGGACGCCGGGGCGGTCACCGCGCCCGTCGGCGTGGACGACGACGTCGACCGTGTCGCCGGCCTCGGCCGGGAAACGCTCCGCCAGCAGGTCCTGGGCCGCCCGGAGTCCGAGCCGGGGGCGGTGTAGTCGGCCTTGAACTCGCCGCCGAAGGCCGCGGACAGTCCGACGGCGACGAGCGAGGGCGGCGACCCAGGCGAGGACGGTACGTCCGCGGCGGCGGAACATGACGCCCGCGAGTCGGCCGAGCGGGCCGACGGTGGGCCGGGACCGGCTGGGTGTCGTTCTGGCGGGACGGGGTGGCGGTAGCCATCGGGCACCTCTCCAGGGTGCCGATGGAATACGTTACGCTCCATAACATTCACGATGGACCGTCACTTGTCAAGAGGTTTCACTTCTGTGAAGATGGTTAACGCACTCTTCATCTCTCGGTCCAGGAGGCGCCGTGCCGGTCAGCACCGCCCCCGCCGACCCGGCGCGAGCGGGCCCGCGCCGCCACGATCGAGGAGATCAAGTCCACGGCGCTGACCCTGATGCGCGAGCACGGCACCACCGAGGTGCGCTTCACCGACATCGCGCGGGCGATGGGCATGACGCCGCCGGCGCTGTACCGCTACTTCGCCGACCGCGACGAGCTGCTGACCGCCCTGATCATCGACGCGTACGACGACCTGGGCACCACCGTGGCCAGAGCGCGCGACCGCGTCACCGAGGACGACCTGGCCGGCCGCTGGGTGGCCGCTGCCACCGCATACCGGGACTGGGCCAGGAGCGAGCCGCAGCAGTTCGCCCTGATCTTCGGGCTGCCCGTGCCCGGCTACGTCGCGCCCGAGGAGGGCCCCACCACCGACGCCGCCAAGGACGCGATGGCCCAGCTGGCCGATCTGTTCATCCGCGCGGCCAACCTCGGCCGGCTCGGCCGCCCACTGCTGGAAGAGGTCTCGCCACACATCGTGAGCTGTGCGCACGACAAGCACCCCGAGCTCGACGGCATCGTGCCCCCGGAGAGCTTCCAGGCCATGATCCACGCCTGGGCGACCCTGCATGGCATCACCTCGCTGGACGCCTACGGGCAGCTCGACTGGATGAGCCCCGAAGCCCGCGACGCGCTCTTCGCGAGCACCATCAGGGTGGCCGCCCTGGCGGCGGGGATCCCCGTAGAGCACGCCCTGGCCTGAGGCTCGGGCAAGCGGACCGATCCCTGGGCACCATCGCCATACGAGACGACCAGCAGCACCACCGGGTGTCGCCTGCCAGCTGGGCCTCGCCGCGGCTCCGCTCGCCATGCTCTCGGGCGACGAGGTCGAACGCGGCCGGCCGTGGGCCAGATTGGGGCAACACCCGCTCCGAAGGCAACCGTCGATGGTCGGCGATCCCCATCGAGCAAACCGCTTCTCATCTGCAGATCAATCATTTCCGAGGTAGTAGCGATCGTGCGTACCGCGGTTGTGCTGTCGGCGACGTAGCTCAGCGACCGAAGATGGGGAGGATGCCGGATGTGGTGAGCGTGCCTTAGTACGAATGTGGTGGTCCACGAGGCCGGAGGCCCGGCCCCATTCGAAGGGATCGCCTCCATGACCACCACCGTCAGTCAGCGCGGCCAGCCCAGCCGCGGACCTGCCTGCCGCGCCTCCGTCGCGTCCATCCACACCGACCAATGCATCGCGAGCACTCGCCGGTACGGGTCGTGCCAACACACAGGGAACACAGCGTCCTTGCCCCGCCCGCAGCGAGCGGTGTTTGCTGCCTACGGAGACCTGCCCGACGCGCAAGAGAGACAGCGCATGCGCCGGCGCCACCCGGTCCTGCTCGAGGTCGTGACCAGTGCCGGTTTCCTCGGCGTCGTCGCGGTGCAGGCTTACTTGGTCACGCACCTGGGCTGGGCTGGCTTCCTGGTCGGTCTCGTTTCCGGCTTCGCGTGGGGTCTGATGTTCACCTTTGGCGTCCCGAGCTGGCTCCAGACCGACCTGCAAGTCCTGCGCGGCCATAGCCGCGACGAGCTGTTCCCGTCGCGCGAACCTAGCCGTGGCCGCCAGCAGTCGCGCCGAGGTGCCACGCGGCCACAGCTCCCATGAGGGATTCGCTTGGCGAGTGCAACACCTCGGACTCTTTGTGCGGACCGCTCATCGGCTATGTGTGCGCTGGGCGTCTCGTCATAGCCGGAGTGACGAACCTCGCGATAAGCCGCTGTGCCGAGCTTGGGCTGACGCGTTGCAACCGGGGTGCCCCGTTGCGACCGGTCGAGCCATGGCGCCCACTCCCGGACCTGAGTAGCGTGCAAAGGCGACCCCGCTCAGGACGGCCACGGGGACAGCTCGGGCAGAGCCGATCACCTACGTTGAAGGACTCCCGATGCCCAAGCTGATCGCCACCCATGAAGTCGACGACGTTGCCCACTGGCTGTCGTCCCCCAAGCGCGAGGAGGTCTTCGGCTCGGTCGCGAGCAACATCAGCACGTTCGTGGACACCAGCAGGCCGAACCACGTCGGTCTCAGCATGGATGTCGCCGACATGGCGGCGTTCGAGGCCGTGATGCAGAGCGAAGCCGGCGCGGCCGCCATGGCGTACGACGGCGTACACCCGGACACGCTCGCGGTCTACGTCAAGGGCTGACCGATCTGCGGACCTGTCGCGGCGCTTTGACGCACTCGCGGCGCCCGGATGGCGGTGGCGTTGTCATGCGAGGCCGGTGCGGGGCGGACACGTCAGTTCAGGATGGCTGGTAGCTCCCGAACGACCAGTGGTTGCCTTCGGGGTCCTCGACGGAGCCCCCGCGCCCGCCGTAGTCGTTGTCGACCACTTCGCGTACGACCGTCGAGCCTGCGGCTACTGCGGTCGCCATGAACGCGTCTGGGTCCGCGGTGACGAGGTACGCCGCCGATCGGCCGGCGTTCTGCAGCACGCCGTCGGGGCGCGCTGAACCGAACATCACACCGCCCCCTCCGGCCCATACCCACTCGGCGTGGTGCACGATCGAGGAGTCAGCCTCGTCCCTATAGGTTGCGTGCTCTGTGAATCCCACGGCCGACAACCACGCGATCATCGCGTCGGCGTCGCGGAAAGTCATGCTTTGCCAGAACCTGATGTCTGCTGTTGGTGTGTTCATAGGGCTCACCTTGCCCGTGCGGTCGCCTAGAGGTCTTGGACGAATGGGAGTTCTCGCCTGATCCAGGCAGCTGGCGAGCACCCGGCCAACGCCCTCCACTCGCGAGTCAAGTGCGACTGATCGGCGTACCCGGCTTCGCTGGCAGCCCAGGCCAGAGACTCGCCCGCTCGCACCAGAGCATGCGCCCGTTGGAAACGCGCCACCCGACTGAGCTCCTTGGGCGCGAGCCCACACTCGGCCCGGACCAGATCGCGTACGTGACGGCGGCTGTAGCCCACATCGTCGGCCACCTCTTGCACACTCACACCCCGGGCCAGCAGTGAGAGCGAGCGCCCCACCTCCGCCCGAGGTCCCGCAGCCTCGTGTCGAGCGAGGGCTGCGATGAGTGAGGCCTCGACCAGCCGCGCCCACCCACCCACCGGTGTCTCGGCCAAACGCTCGGGCACGTGACGCAGACCGGCATCGACCTCACCGACCTCCAGCAGGTGGCCGGCCAGCTGCGACGCGGGCACGCCGAAGACGGCCCGGGCACCGGCGATGGTCAGGCCGAGCTGGACGCCACTCATCCTCCCGCCGTGATGGATCTCGGCAGGACCGGGGTACAGACCCGATAGGTGGGCCCAGAAGCGTCGTCGGGTGTCCGGCCGCCCGCCCCAACCCACAGAAGTGCCTGTCCCTGCTTGGGAACCTGATCACGACAACGCCCTCGCCGTGACAGGGCACAGGGAATCCGTCACCGCATTGCGTGGGCTGCATGTACGCCGACGCCCGGCCCCAGGATCGGGGCCGGGCGTCGTACGGAGAGGGTGGTGTGCCACCCCCGGAGCGGCCGACCGAGGTCGGCCTGTCGAGTGGTCAGCCGTCGTGGCGGTGGTGGCGGTGGTGGCCGGCGGGGTCGTCGGCGCCGTGCTTGCCGGCAGCGAACTTGTCGTCCGCGCGGTGGTGGCGGTGGTGGCCGGCCGGGTCGTCGGCGCCATGCTTGGCGTGGACCCGGACATGGGCGGCGCCGTCGTCGGTGGCCGCGAACGCCGCTGTCGTTCCGATCGCCGGGAAGGCGAGAAGGGCTCCGGCGGCGGCGAGGATGGTGATGCGCTTCATGATGTCTGCTCCTTGTGGGTGGTTCTCCGTTGTGCCTCAAGAGTCCAGGAATCGCGGTCGGAGAATCCATGGGACGGCTGTCCTACGACCTGCAGCCAAGGGGGTACTACCAGGTCGAGGTGCGCCGACCCGAGACGAGCCACGCCTGCAAGGGCATCGCCAGACACGATCCCTCAGACCTCCCGGTCGCCGGCACATCTGTGAGGGCGGGCGCCATGGGAGCGGCATGCGTAGGCGCGATGGCATGCGACCGTGGACCGCCCTCACGGACCGAGGGCACCATTCTTCGCGACATGGGCCAGGAGTCCGCCATTGCAGGGTCTGATCTCGACGAGACCCTGGACCTGGCCGCGCGCTGGGTAGCTGCGGCCGACGCGGGGCGGATGGACCTGAGTGACCTGCGGAATGCCGCACACCGAAGCGCGCCAGGCCCCGAGCGTGGATTGTTGGCTCGATCGCGGACCGGGTGCTGCCGTTCCTCCCCGACGTCGCCACCGCACCGCATCCGGCCAGGGCTAGATGACGATCGAGGACCCGGCCGCACTCGATCAGGGACCCAGCCCTCGGCCGCTGAGTGGCCTCGCGTCTCGACCGGCGAGGCGGCGCGTGAGACCTCCGGTGGCTGTCCCGGATTTCGGGCGCCCGGCAGGCAATCACCCGTGCCCAGGACCTGTCATCCGCACCAGTGGAGCAAGAGTGGTTCGCAGGCATGTTTGTCGTTTGTTGTCGAACGCGACACCCGTTGGCCACGCGACCGCAACAGGATCGAGGCGTGAGTCCCGACCCTTGGAAAGGAACCCAATGAAGCGTGTCCTGTGGGCCCTGCCCGTCGCCGTGGCAGCGGTGAGCGCGGCGGCTGTCGCGTCCGCGCATCCATCCGGCGCCCCGAACCTGACCGGCCTGTCCGCCGCCAACACCAGATCGCCGGGCTTTGCACCCGCGACCAGACTTTCGCCGCAGCTGTCGCAGACAGCGGTCGCGCAGGGTGCGACCAAGCTCGAGAACCCTTCCGCGCAGATCGCCTACTACGGCTACGACAGCGACCAGGTGAACGCGGCAGGCGAACCGATCATGGTTCCGACTCCCGAGCGCCCCGACGGTCGAGGCGCACAAGACCGAGCCGGACAAGAACACCTACCTGGTCTTCAAGAAGGGTCTGCACGGCGCGGACCCGAGCTATGACTACGGGACGCACTTCCTGTTCCAGGGGCATGAAAGCGGTACGCCGGGCTACATCACCCGGGTCAACCTCGATGCGGACGCCGCCCACCGGGTGACGTTGCTCGCGACGGTGCCCACCGGCGACATCGACGGCAGCACCTGGGACCCCTGGGCCCAGCGGCTCCTGCTCACGACGGAGAACGTGAACGCGCCGACGTACGCCGCCACCGCCGACTATCCCTCCACCGTCACCGACATCTCCGGCGCACTCGGACGGGGTGGGTACGAGGGCGTTCAGAACGACTCCGCCGGCAACATCTGGCTGGTGGAGGACATCGGCGGAGCGAAGAAGGTGGACCCCTCTGGTGCCACCACCACCGCGAAGATCCCCAACAGCTTCGTCTACCGGTACGTGCCGGCCACGCCCGGCGACCTCGAGCACGGTCGCCTGCAGGTGCTTCAGGTGCGCAACGCCCACGGTCAGCCCATCACCCAGGCGAGCCAGACCGCGCTGAACAGCCCCGACCAGCTGGCTCTGCACACCTACGGCGCCCGGTTCGACACCCGATGGGTGACCATCCACGACACTGCAACCGACGGGACCGCCTCGTTCAACGCCAACGCGCTCGCCTTGGCCAAGGGGGGTACGCCGTTCAAGCGGCCTGAGAACGGACAGTTCCGCCCCGGGTCGCACTTCGGGGAGTTCTTCTTCGACGAGACCGGGGACACCGACGCAACCAGCCCCGAGAACGACACGGCCGGCGGCTGGGGCTCGGTCTTCAAGCTGCGTCAGTCCAGCCCGACAGCAGACTCCGGCACTCTGTCGCTGTTCTACAAGGCCGACGAGTCCACCTCCAGCTTCGACAACGTGACCTTCCTCTCCAAGAACCTCGTCACGTTCGTCCAGGACGCCGGCGACCTGTTGCACTCCCAGGCGAATGCCCTGGACTCCGGCTGGGTCTTCGACGTGACCCGTGACTACTCCCACGCCGGTACCCGCCCGATCCGCTGGATCGCAGAGGGTCGCGACCCGTCGGCCACCATCGACTCGGCCACGCCCACGGGGAACGACGGCGACAACGAGCTCACTGGCGTCCACGTCTCCGACGGGGACCCGACCACGGGCGGAATCCTCGGAGCCAAGGTCCCGGACCTCAACAACGCGAAGTGGCGCTGGTTCTACACCCAGCAGCACGGAGACAACCCCACCTACGAGGTGACGCTGAACCACTGACGGCGAGCCTGCCGCTGACGGGCGGGGGTCCGGCACAACGGGCCCCCGCCCATTCAGAGCGGTCGAGCATGAATAGGTCTTGAAAGCCGGAATCCCAACTTGCAGGTCAGCTGCCCCGCCACGACTGACGACCAAAGGTTGAGGAGCTCGTACACACGTGCGCCGGCTGTCGCGCATCTCGCGATCGATCTGGAGGGTGATCTCCGTGACGATCTTGTCCAGGTGCTGGTGGCACTCGGAGGCCTTGGACGTCGATATCCGGGTTTGAGATCCGTTTGACGGCGTCGTCAGGTGGCTCTCAGCATCTCCTGAACGTGGTCTCACCTTGACCTGTCAGGCTCGCTGTTCATGGGCACGGACTGGCGAGTGGCGGCCGAGCGCGTCACCACATTGGTCATTCCCACGACCCGACGCGTCGGCTCACACGAACGACTTGCCCGCCGCATCCCGGACAAGTACAGCCACGCAGTACAACCCGGTGCCCAAGGCACGCTGTGTGGCCGTGACCTCTCCCACCTGCACCGCTTCGACCATGTGCCTTTCACCATGATCGGCCACCATCTGCGATGCCCCACGTGCAATCGGCTGGTCCAGCGACCCACCTAGGAACCGCACTGGCATGCCGCTGTCCGGCTCACCAGTGCCCTCGTGGTGGCTTGCTGGCACCGGCACACACAGGGCGCGACTCGCTCACCCACTGAGCGGCATCGTCCCGCCAACACGCGCTCTCCATGCCGCGATGACGTGCCCCATTCCGCCGGCTTTGACGCATCGACACGACCGCGCTTCGACGCCTGTCTCACGCACTAATCCCCGATGAGCGGGCGCGTCACACGACATCCAACGAGGTGTACCGTGGCGAGGGTCTCGGGGGAAGGGGCCCCCACCATGTGGTTCTACATCTTCCTTCTAGTCTTGGCCCTCATCTTCGTCGTCTGGGTCAGCCGCACCAACCTGTTCCGCCATTGGCGCGCCCACAACAGCGACCCGGGCCAGCAGGGCACGGGCCACGGTCTCGGGGAGTACCCCTATAGCGTCTTCGACGACCGGCGCGGCGACGACACGGGCTGATCGGTCGGGTCAGCGCACAGAGGCGGCAAAGTTCCCATGCGCTGAGTGGTCAAGTCGGTGAACGGACGGCCCGCGTTGATGGGTCCGACCCCGGTCAGTGGTGGTAGCGGCCATGTGCAAGGGGCGCCGCTAGGCAACCAGGAACGTCGGTGCCGCGTCGAGTAGCGCTGAGACGTCGCGGTCGGCGCGCAGCACGGTGAAGTCCGGTCGCACGAGTGCGGCCGCCGCATTGCCATCTGCGAGCCACGTGTGTAGTGGCGAGTCTCTTCTCCCGTAGGAGCGCTCCCTGGCCGAGCGCGGTGCCTGTCGGGCCTTGCAAGGTCGTGGGTAGGGTCGGGACACGCGTCGCCATCGACGTCAGCGGTGAGCCCTACATGGATCTCGAGCGAGAAGCCCAAGCGATGCTCATGCGCGAGTAGAGACGTCAGTCGCGATGGACGGGCACCTCGAGCTCGTCGAGCAGCGCCTGCACTCGGCGTTCGACCTCGTCGCGGACGGGTCGCACGCGCGTCGCGTCGACTTGCCTGCGGGGTCGTCGAGGACCCACTCCTCGTAGCGCTTCCCGGGGAAGATCGGGCAGGCGTCGCCGCAACCCATGGTGACCACCACGTCGGCTGCTCGGACGACTTCGTCTGTCCAGGGCTTGGGGTATTCGTTGGAGATGTCGATGCCGCGTTCGGCCATCACTTCGATCGCGGCTGGGTTGACCTGGTCGCCGGGCTCGGAGCCCCCGGACCAGGCGACCGCGCGTCGCCGGCGTAGTGCTGGAAGAACCCCAGCGCCATCTGGGAGCGGCCGGCGTTGTGTGTGCACAGGAACAGGACCGTCGGGCGGCCGTCGTCGCGGCCTTCGACCCTGGCGAGGGCCTGGAGTCGTTGCCGCGCGAACCGCTCGGCGAGCAGCGGCAGGAAGTTGACCATCGTCGAGCGCCCCGCGAACTCCTCGTAGGAGGAGTTGAGGAACCGCTCGATGGTCTCGACTCCGAAGGTGGTCTCGAACTCCCCGACGAGCCGCGTGGCGGCGGTCTTGAGGGCGAGCGCCTGGTCGAGGGTCAGTCCGTCAGGGACGTGAGTTCCGGGTAAGGGGGGTGTCTGTGTCATGGCTGGGCTCCGACAGTTGGTAGTTGGTCAGTTGGACGAGGCCAGGTACTGCGCGAGGTCGTCCACCCGGGCACTGAGCTGGTCGAACACGGCCTCGAAGGCCGCCTCGGTTCCCTCCGGCACGGGGTCGGGGATCGACCAGTGGGCGACAGGGGTGATCTGGAGCTCTTCGCGGGCGCAGTCGCAGACCGTGACGATGAGGTCGCTCCCCTCGACGACCTCGTCGATGCGCTGGGGCTTCCGGTCACGCAGCGGAAGGCCGTGGCGTCGTGCGGTCGCGATCGCTGCGGGGTCGACCCGGTCGACGGGGTGGGTGCCGGCTGACGCCGCTCGAGTGACCCCTGTACGGCGCCACAGTGCTTCGGCGAGCTGGGATCGGGCGGTGTTGGCTGTGCAGACGAACACCACACGACCGATGGCGGTCGCACTCGGCGCAGCAGCGTGAGGCCCCGGGAGCAGGTCGGCGGCTGCGGAACGAACCAGCCGGAGGTAGGTCCGTCGGTGATCTCCATCGGACCGACGGCGAGTCACGAAGCCGGCATCCTGCAGAACCTTGAGGTGGTGCGCCAGGAGGTTCGAGCTCATCGAGACCAGCCTCTGCAACTGGGACGGCGAAAGGTCGCCGAGCCACAGGGCGTCCACGATGGCCAGCCGGGCGGGTTCAGCCAACGCCGCATGCTTGGCGGCCCGCAGTCGCAGGCTTGGATCCGTGAGCATGTCTCTCTCGGGGTGACTCTCAATGTCCATTGACTCAAGTTTGACTGAGGTACTCCGGTTGGTCAAGATGTTCGCGTGACCGATATCAACACCAGCCCAGACAACGGCCAGCCGATCGCGACCACCAACCGGGCCGTCGGCCGACGCCTCACTGCGAACGCCGGGCTCGCGCGGGCCCTGCTCGCGGAGTTCTTGGGCACCGGGCTGCTCGTGACCGTCGTGGTGGGGTCGGGCATTGCAGCCGCATCGCTGTCCCCTGGGGACGTCGGACTCCAGCTGCTCGAGAACAGCACCGCTACCGCCCTCGGTCTGACGGTGCTGATCCTCGCCCTCAGCCCGGTCTCCGGAGCTCACTTCAACCCCGCTGTCTCGCTGGTCGACAGCCTGGCCGGGCGGCGCGCCGGGACCGGGCTGTCGCTCGCGGCGCTCGGCCTGTACACGCTCGTCCAGTGCCTGGGCGCCATCGCGGGGGCGGTGCTGGCCAACGTGATGTTCGACGTCGGCACCACCTGGTCCACCCACCACCGCGCCAGCGGCCCACATCTGGTCGCCGAGGTCGTGGCCACCGGCGGTCTGATGCTGACGATCTTCGCGCTGACACGCACCGGTCGCGGCGCTCTCGCCGCACCAGCCGTGGGCGCCTACATCGGAGCCGCCTACTGGTTCACCAGCTCCACCTCCTTCGCCAACCCGGCGGTCGCGGTCGGCCGGATGTTCTCCGACACCTTCGCCGGCATCGCACCCGCCTCGGTACCCGCCTTCGTGGTCGCCGAGGTCGTCGGCGCTCTGATCGGCCTCGGCGTCGTGCTCGCGCTCTACCCCCGCACCTCCGACCGCACGTAGCCGGCCCCGCCCTCCCCGACGCTCGCCTTCGAGCTCTACACCCCGGTGACCTCGATCGCCAAGCCCGACGACCACAAGGGCTACTACCCGGGCGCCACTCCGATCACCATCCGGGTCACCGGCCACGCCGAGACTGGGCGGATCCTGGGCGCGCAACTGGTCGGTCATCGCCATGCCGAGATCTCCAAGCGCGTCGACACCTACGCAACAGCGCTGTTCCACGGCATGACCGTCGGGGACATGAGCCAACTGGACCTGTCCTACACGCCACCGCTCGGGTCACCTTGGGACCCCGTCCAGATGGCAACCCAGTCCTGGGTCACTGACCATCACAGGGATGCCGAGCGTGCGGCGCTGGCACGACCCTGACCTGGTTGGCCGGAACGCCACCGCGTCCCAGGTCGCTTCACCCAGGCTGCCTGCCGGCTCGGATCTCTGCCAGGAGTTGATCCCGCAGGGCCACCCTCGTCGCACGGAACGAGGATAGGGACAAATCCAGATGCGGTGAGCGCGTCTTAGCACCAGCGTGGTGGTCACAGGAAGCCGCCTGGCCGGCGGCCGAGAAGGGGCCACCACCCATGAGCAACGCCGACATACGCCAGATGCACACCACGGTACGCCGCGGCGCGGAGCGGCGCCGTCGTCACCGTCGGATCGCAGCCGTCATCACCCTCGCAGTGCTCGCGGCCCTCGTCCTGGGCGTGGGCGCAACGAGGAACCTGAGCGACTCCGCGGCCCCACCATCGCCGGCAACGCCTGGCCCGCACCCGACCCGCGGTCTCCTCACCCTCGCAGCCAACCCGCTCCTGGTCGAACAGGAGGGAACCTGGTCCGGCCCGCGGCCGCGCCGGTGCCACTGTCCGCGTGCCTGAGCAGTCCGCTGACCTGGGGTGCCGCCGAGTCCGGCGCAGCGACCTACGGACGCCCTGGGCAGCCACGGTTCGGCAACGAGTTCGTGCTTCGCTTCAACAGCGTCGCCGCCGCACACGGCGCGGTCACCGACGCATGGCGCCAGTTCCACGATTGCCCCACCCCACCGACGGTGGTCACCGACCCATGGGATCCGCCGTTGCCGGGAAGCGGGTGGCATTTGAGCGAGTACTTCGCCAACCAGCGTGCGCGGTTCGCCACGCCCCGCGACACCCGGACTGCTGCGGAACAGTGTCCAGCCGGTGGCCATGTACTCGCTCCGGGTTGCCCGGCGCCAGAACGTCGTCGTCGTCGTGGAGACAACGGATTCAGACGACCGGGCCGGGTTCGTCCTGAGCTGGGCGATGTCCAAGGCCACAGCGGACATGCAGCGCGAACGGGCCCTCCTTTCGGCAGTAGGCGCGACGAAGGCCACGGAGCACACCAGGCACACCAAGCCGGCCAAGGGTCTTTACGCCAACTGCGACGAAGACGAGGCTGCCGAAGCCGCACCCCTCCACGGAGGGACACCCGGTTACGGACCCGAACGCGACGGACTCGGAGACGGAGTCGCCTGCGTGAGCTGACCGGATCGAACCCCCGACGTCGTGGCTGGACGTCCGAGCCGCGTTCGCCTCACCTTCTGGGTGCGGGGAACGCCGCCCGGCTGCGTAGGACCCGGCGTAGGTCGTCGGTGTTGTCGCTGATCGCGCGGCGCACGCCCGGCTCGAGGTCGTCGCGGGCCAGGCAAGTAGCGGCCAGCGCCAGCGTGGACTCGTCGACGGCAACCCGCGGGAACAACAGATGTGCGACCTGCTCGACGACCCAGCCGGTCCGGACGTTCGCCGTCTCCGGGATCTCCGCGAAGTAGCGGGAGACGAACGGGGCGGTGAGGGCCACTTGGTCGTGCCGGAAGAAAGCCTCGGCCGAGGCATAGAGCTCGGAGTTGGTGAGCGCAGCGTCCGTGGTGATCGCCTGCCACACCTCGGCCTTGGTGTCGGGATCCGGCAGCGCCGCCGTGCACCGCCGTGCGTGCAGCGCGCCCTGGGAGGAAGGGTCGCGGTCCTGTTCCCGGGCGATGTCGTCGGGTCCAGCGACGCCCAGCCCGCACAGCGTCTCAAGGATCCGCCACCGGAAATCGTCGTCCGCCTTCAGGCCCGTCGGGCTCGTCTCGCCCCTGAGCCAGCCCTGCAGCAGGTCGGCGTCCGCCGTGGCCCAGATGGCTGCTCGGGCAGCCACCAGCTTGCCCATTTCCCCCAGGTGCGGCTCCGTCGAGGACCCGGAGGGCGATCGCTTCCACTCGTGCGGGGTCACCGGGGGCCACCAGATACTTCCCGAGGGCGCCGAGGAGGCCCGTGAACCTGCCCCCGAGGACGGTCTCGACCGCGAGGTCACCGTCCAAGGGCAGCGCTGACTCAGCCGTGGCCAGGTAGGTTTCCGGGTCGACCACGGCGTCGAGGAGCCCCTCGCGGAGAGAGCCCCAGACGACCGCGCGGGCAACCGGGTCCTGGATCAGGGGGAGGAGGCCGGGCAGCCGCGTCCGCGAGCCCTCGTCGAGCACGATCTTCGCCCATGTGTCGTCGCCGGAGTCCGGCAACACCAAGCCCTCCGAATCCAAACCGGGCGAGCTGCAGGGTCACGCTGTCACCCTCGAGCAGCACGGGCATCGGCGTCGGACGCCCGGCCGCGTCGTACGCCGTGACCGTGAACGCGTGCGGACGGGCAACCGGCTCCGGAGAGCCGTTCTGGCGTCGCACCACCACGGTCGACCCGTCCTCGGACACCTCCGCGCTGAGTGTGTCGACGCCCGACGTGCGCAGCCATGCGTGCGGTCCAGTCCGAGAGGTCCTTGCCGCTGGCCCGCTCCCAGCTGTCGATCAGGTCGGCCAGCGTCGCGTTGCCGTAGGAGTGCGTGGAGGTGGTCGACGATCCCGCCGAGGAACGCCTCGTCGCCGAGGTAGTTGTTGAGCTGCCGGAGCGCCACGCAGCCCTTGGAGTAGGAGATGCCGTCGAAGTTCGTCAGTGCCGAGTGGGCGTCCGGGAGCCGTTGCCGGCGACCGGGTGCGTGGAGGATCGCTGGTCGGCGTCGAGGCCCCAGGCCTTGTTGTTCGAAGGCGAACAGCAGCCAGTTGTCGGTGAACGCCGTGGCGTCGACGCACACCCGGTGGCCCATGTAGTCCGCGAAGGACTCGTTGAGCCAGAGGTCGTCCCACCACGTGCATCGTGACCAGGTCGCCGAACCACTGGTGGGCCATCTCGTGCGCCACGACGTTGGCCCGGTTGCTGCGCTGCGCGTCGGTCGCCTGGGCCCGGAAGACCATCTCGTCGCGTGAACGTGACGCATCCCGGGTTCTCCATCGCGCCCGCGTTGAACTCCGGGCACGAACGCCTGGTGGTAGTCGCCGAACGGGTAGCGGATGCCGAACAGCCGGTGGTACTCGTCGAAGCACTGCCCGGTGACCGTGAACAGCTCCTCGGCGTCCTTGTCGAGGTGCGTCGGCGAGCGACTGCCGCGACAGTGCAGGCCCAGCGGGATGCCGTCGTGCTCGCTGGTGATCGAGTGGTACGGCCCGGCGACCACGGTGACGAAGTACGTCGACAGCGGCAGGGTGTCCGCCAGCGTCCACCAGCCGCCGGGCGGAGTCGCCCTGCGCGCGCGCGCGCCGTTGCCGAGCACGGTCCAGTCCGTCGGGCGCCTTGACCCGCAGCCTCACGGCCGCCTTGAGGTCGGGCTGGTCGAAGCACGCGAACACCCGCGGCGCCGCGTCGAGGAACGTCATCGCGTAGACGTAGGCCCGGCCGTCCTCCGGGTCGACCGTGCGGTGCAGACCCTCGCCGTCGTGGGAGTAGGCCATCGACGCGCCCGACGACCAGCTCGTTCTCCTCCACCAAGCCACGCAAGGCCAGCCGGCCGTCGTCCGACGAGGCCGACGTCGATCGGCTCACCGTTGAGCCGGATCGATATGACCTCCGCCGCCTGGATGTCCAGGAATGTGTGCCGCCGATTGAGGCTCCGGAAAACGATGGTCGTGTGTGACCCGAAGCGCTCCGAACCTCGTGTCAGGTCGGCTTGATGTCGTACGCACTGACCGCGATGGCTGAGGCCCGCTCAGCGGCTTCTGTGACGGTGAGGCTGCGCATGGAGCCACCCTGAGCTGGTTGACGAGTGCCCGTGAGGTCTCTTGAAGCCGGTGAACGCCCGGGGTCAGCGCACC
>CAWFVO010000001.1:0-597639 GCA_963819295.1 uncultured Actinomycetota bacterium | reverse complement strand
TCCAGCTCGACAACGTCCGCGTCCCCACGAGTCAGTTCCTCGGCAACCAGGAGGGGATCGGCATGAAGCAGGCCTTGTCGGCTCTGGAGTGGGGTCGTGGACATCGCGGCCCGCTCGGTCGGCATCGCCCAGCGTGCGCTGGACGAGGCTCTCGGCTACGCGAAGAAACGTAAGGCCTTCGGCCAGCCGATCGCGGAGTTCCAGGCCATCCAGCTGCAGCTCGCGTCCATGGCCACCCAGCTCCAGGCCGCCGGCTGTTGTGTGTTGGTCCGCCGACCGTGTCGCGCGGTCGGGCTGATGGAGCCACAGGTATGGCCAAGATCTGCTCCGAGATCGCGCTCGAGGCGGCGATCGACGCGATGAAGATCCACGGCGTTACCGCTACTCCACCGAGTTCGAAGTCGAGCGGCTCTACCGCGACTCCATCTTGATGAGCATCGGCGAAGGCACCAACGACGTGCTCCGCACCGTCGTGGCGAGGTCGCTGGTGCGTCGGACACCGTGGTGCGGTGAGCGAGCGGACGCTGGTCCGTTCCTTCCTGTACGTCCCAGGCAACGCCGGGAGCAGCTGGCGAGGGCGCGGACCCGGGGGGCGGACGCTTTCATCGTCGACCTCGAGGACGCCTACCTCTCGCCGAGAAGCAGAGGGCCCGGGATGCGGCGCTCGCCTGGCTCGCGGACCAGCCGGCCGCGGACCGTCCACCCAGTGATGCGGACCCAGGTATCGACATCTGGGTTCGGGTCAACGGCGGCCGACTCCGCGCGGATGACGTCGACGCCCTGGCCGGCGTACCCGCTCTGACCGGGCTGGTCCTGGCGAAGGCCGAGAGCGCGGGCGAGGTCGCCCAGGTCGCGACGATGCTTGCCGAGCGAGGCGACACCACGACGTTGCTCAGCCCGCTCCTCGAGACGGGGGATGCTGTCCTCGGCGCACCCCAGATCGCCGCGCAGGAGCGGTTGCACGTCCTCCTTCTCGGCGAGGTCGACCTGGCCGGGGACCTCGGTCTCGAGCCCGGTCCGGACGAAGCCGAGCTCGCCGCTGCACGAGCGGTCGTGGTCATGGCCAGCGCGCGGCCGGGCTCGCCGCCCCCGTCGGACCGGTCTCGCCGGTCATCCGTGACCTCGACGCCTTCCGCGTGTCCACGCAGCGAGGACGACGCCAGGGGTTCCTGGGCCGGGCCTGCATCCACCCCGCCCAGGTCCAGGTCGTGCACGAGGTCTTCACGCCCAGCGACGAGGAGATCGCTCGAGCGAGCGAGGCTGCGCCGGTGGAGCAGGCGAAGGCGCAGGGTAGCGGCGTGGTCCTCGACGCCTCCGGTCGGATGATCGACCCCGCCGTGACCCGCGCCGCACACCGGGTGCTCGGCCTCGCCTCCAGGGCGCGTGGGTGAAGCGGCCGACCACCGTCGACCTGACCCGGCCGTACGCCGGATGGCAGGTCGCGCCGATGCCGTACGCGAACGCACCTCTGCGGCTGGTCCGGCTGGACTCTGCGCCCGGTACCTCGCCATCTACGCGCACTTCCCAGCGGGCTTCCAACGCACCGACGTCGGTGGGTACGACGGACCGAGGACTTCCTCGTCCCGACGGCGAGCTTGTGGTCGGGGACTGCGTGCTGGTACGTGGCGACCTCACGCACGTGCCCGCCGGTGCGGTGCGCCGGGAGACAGGTCCAAGCGGGGTTGTACGACCCTTGCGTGGTTCTCGGGACGAGCGGAGTTCCGCCTGACGAGCCACGCGACGACCCCGGTCGGCGAGCCGACGAGGTGTCCGTCCTCGAGGCCGCACCCGGCATCGTGCTCGAACGCCCGTCGGGGACCTGGAGGACGACCCTCGACCCTGGGGGTGTCGGAGCCGCCGACGACGTGCTCGACCTGGCGCTGCGCCGCTGGACTCGCGGCCAACCGGTCGACGCCACCGACGGTCCCATGCTCGTCCGGACCACGGCCTGAGATCGCGACCCATGTCCTCGACCCCGCTGATCGGCGTGGAGGGCATCTTCGGCGGCTACGTCCTGGCGGTCGCCGTCGCTGCGGTCGAACCCGCCCTTTCCCGGCTACCGGCCGCAGTCGGTCACGCTCGCCTTCGTCTCGACGCTGCAACCGGGTGACGTCGAGATCGTGGCGGAGCCGCTCCACGCCGGCCGGTCCACGGGCAGTGTCCGGATCGCTCTGGTCCAGGACGGCCGGCTCCGCGCGCACGGGATCGGCTCGCTGGTCCGGCAGGACCACGCACCCGGGAGACGCCGTGCGCCCCGTTGGCCACCAGGCCGGCGCACACCGACCCCTACGTCGGTCGTACGGAAAGTTGCCGTACCTCGACCAGGTCGACCTGCATGGCGTCGGCCGGGACTCGATGTAGGTGGCGCCACCGCGTGGGTTCGGACCCGGGGCGAAGCCGGCGACGGACTGTCTCGCATGCGCGGCTCGCGCTCTACCTCGACGTGATGCCGCCCGGGATGTTCGCGGCCGAGCCGAGGCCGAGGCTCGTGCCCACCCTGGAGTTGACGGCGCACTTCTCCCCCCCGGGCTGCCTTCGCTGGACGCGAGGACGAGTGGTTCTCGGTCTGGACCCGCACGGTCTGGGCGTCCGAGGCGTTCTGTGTCGACGAGTGTGAACTGCGAGATCACGAGGGTCACCTGGTCGCCCAGTTGCGCCAGGGACGACAGGTGCGCGGCTGATCCCTAGCCGGCCTGGTCGCGCTCGACTGCCAGCCCTCGAGCACCTCGTTGACGGTGTTCACCCACCCGAAGATGAACCCGATGACACCCAGCGCGTGCTCGTGTCGGGCGTCCTCCCTCTCGGCGCTGGCGTCGCTGACGACGTGCGCGTGGTAGTCGCGCTGGCCCGCGTCGCGGGCGGTGCCCTCGACGCAGACGTTGGTCGTCACGCCGGTGATGACGAGGTTGCGTACGTCGAGCGAGGTGAGCAGCGGCTCCAGCTGGGTGCCGTCGAACGCGCTGGGGCGGCACTTGTCGATGACGAAGTCGTGCGGCTGGGAGGAAGGTCCGCGACGATCTCAGCGTCCCAGCGGGCGTGAGCCAGCGACTCGTGCTCCTTCATGGCGGGGATGAGGACGTGAGGCACTAGACCGCCGTCGCGGTACCCGGGCATGTAGACGTAGCGGTTGTAGATGATGGGATGTCGGCATGTCGGGGGGCGGCGACGAGCGTCAGGGTGCCCGGTAGGGCCTTGCTCCGCAGGTCCGCGACCGGGAGGCCGAGGCGCGCCATCGAGCCCGCGTCGTCCAGGAAGCCGTTGTGCATGGCGACCACCATCAAGGCAGAGCGGTCACGGGCCAGCGTCATCGATCCTCCTGGAATTCTCTGATGAACCACCGTAAGGCCGGAAGCTGCTCCCTGTCACCCGTCCGATGGCCTCTCATTCTCAGCAGGTGAAGCCGAGCGTTGACAGCGAAGCGTAAAGTCTGATGTATTCGGAAGTGAGTAACCAACGGGAGGGTAGATGGAGGAGCGGTTGTCGGATGTACCTTTGCGGCACCCGTGTCTGGCGCCTTCGCGCACGACCTCCTCCGGCTCGAGGGTCTCGACCCGGGAACCTGCGTACCCGGTGCGCTACACCTTGGTGCCGCCCCCACGCGGGCCGTGTCGGCCCCCGACCGAGCAGCCCTGTCGCTGCTCGACGAAGGGCGGCCCGTCGCCGCGTTGGCCGGGCGCGCGAACGGATAGCGCGTGACTCCCACACGGTCGACGCCTGGTCCTATGTCGGCGGCGACGCGCCCGACGTCGAGGCTCGGCGGCTGAGCAGTCCGCACCACGTAGCTCCTTGCACGGCGTACCCGTCGGTGTGAAGGACGTGCTGGACGTCGCGGGAATGCCGACGACCGGTGGGTCGCCGTACCACTCGGGCGACCGCGCTGTCCAGTCGCGCTCGACGCGGGGGCCGCATGCTCCGGCAGGCGGGGGCCGTGTCCTGGGAAAGACTCGTACCCACCAGTTCGCCTCGGTGGACGTCCCCGCCACTCGGAACCCCCGCGACCTCGAGCGATCGCCGGCGGCTCGTCGGGCGGCTCCGCCGCCGCCGTCGCCGCCGGACACGTCCGCGTCGCCCTCGGCAGTGACACCGCCGGCTCCGTGCGGATCCCGGCCTCCTACTGCGGCGTCGCCGGCCTCGCCAGTCCCGGCCTGCTGTCCGTGACCGGCATCCTGCCGCTCGCGACCTCTCTTGACCGGGTAGGGATCATCGCCACCGGACCGGCCGACCTCGCCGCCGCCAGCGGGCCCTCGGGCTGGTCGACGACCTGGACCCCGATGCCGACCTGGCTGGACTGCGGATCGGGATCCCGCGAGGAACCCTCGAAGGGGCAGTCGCGCCCGAGGTCGTCGATGCCGTGCTGCATGCCCTCGCCGTCGCGGAGCGGGCCGCGCGACCCTGGTCGACATCGAGGTGCCGCACATGGGCCGCGTGGTCGCCGGCCTGACGATCGTCCTGGGCGAGGGCGCCGACGAACACCGGGAACGCCTGGCCGCCGACCCAAAGTCGGCTTCGACGTGCTCAGCAGGTGGCCCTTGCGGGCACCATCACCGCCGCGACCTACGTCCGGGCTCAACGAGTCCGTGCCCTGCTGTGTGCCGTGCTGCTCCGCCTGTCCGGGGTCGACCTCCCGCCACGCCGACGATGCCTTGTGCGGCGCCGACTGTCGCGGAGGCCAACACAGGGAGGCTCGAGGTCGGCGGCGAGGTGCTCGGCCTGGCGACGCCCACCTGCGCTACAACATCGGGGCCAACCCGCGGCGCTCCCAGCCGCACCCAGCCGGGCCGGGACCCGCCGGCGCGTTCCGGTCGGACTCGAGTGGGTCGCCGCGCCGGGCGATGACCGCAAGATCCTGGAGACGATGCTGGCGATGGAGCATGATGGTGACCGACACAGGTACAGGCGCCGCCAGGCCGCGGCTCGCAGGTCCTACGTCGACACGGCGTGGGGTCAGCTGCACTGCACGGCCGCCGGTGACGCGGGCCCTTGGATCGCGCCTTCCACGAGTCGCCTCTGTCCGGGGTGGTTCGGCACGACGTGCTGGCCGGGCTGCGCCGTACGCGCGAGTCGTCGCCTTCGACACCCCGGGGTAGGCGCGTCCGACCCTCCACCGACCGCCACCACGAGATCCCGGAGTACGCCGACCGCTTGGCCGAGGCGATCGCCGCGTCCGGTATGGAGCGGCCGGTGCTGTGCGGGCGGCACACCGGCGCCTCGCTGGCTGTCGAGGTGGCGCACCGCGTCCCCGGCGTACAGGGGGTCGTGCTGAGCGGCCTGCCGCTGTACGACGCCGAGGAGCGCGCGGCGCACGTCGCCGGCTGGACTCCGCCAGTGCCCATCGACGTCGATGGAAGCCAGTTCCGGTGGGCCGTGGAGCGCTACACCGGATCTGGCCCGATCTCACCCCGGACTCCCGCACACCGCGGTGACGCAGGTGATGCGAGTGGCCGAGCGCTACGACTGGGGCTACCAGGCGGTCTTCCGTCATGACGCCGCGGTGCCGCTGGCCGCGATCGACTACCGGTCCTGCTGTTGACCCCCGAGCGCGACATGTTGGTTGATAAGGACCCGTGGGCACTGCGGGTCGCGCGGGACGGCCGTCAGGTCGCATGCCCGGGCTCCCGGCCCGGGCTACCTGCGCGACCCGGTCGGCTACGCCGAGGCACTCCTGAGGTTCACTCGCGAAGTGGCCGATTCCTGGGGCATATCCCGCTCGGTGAAGCTTCTGACCACCGCGAGGACGACCCGCATTGTGGATGGTGCTGCGATCTCACGCTGATCTTGTTGATGAGACCCGGGACGACGACGCGCTTTCCCTGCACCATCCCCTGGTACCCGGTCTCGGCGACAAAAGCCGCCGTGGTCACGCCGGGGGATCGCAGGATGGGCTCGTCGTCGGAGACCCCGGCGGCCTCCTGCCATCCGGTCGCTTGACACCCGGACACAGGGCGGTCGCGGTGACGCCCGTGCCCTCCAGTTCCTCGGCGATGGCCTCGGTGAACGACAGCACGTACGCCTTGCTGGCGTGGTAGATCGCATGCCGGGGCCGGGTCTGTACGCCGCCGTCGACGACACATTGACGATCCGGCCACGACGACGCGCGATCCGCCTGGGCAAGAACAGCTTGGTCAGGTCAGTGAGGGCGAGGAATTGACCGCCAGGAGACGGTGCTCCTCCGAGGCACTGGTGCCGGCGAAGGCCCCCAGGACGCCGAGGCCGGCGCTGTTACACCACCTCGGGCTCCAGCCCCGCGGCCGTGACCTGGTCGTCGACCAGACGAGCACCCTCTGGGTCGGACCGGTCTGCCACGACGACGGTGCACGCCGACGCCGACCTGTTGGCGAGCCATCGGCCAGCGGGGTGCTCGGGCTCACGACGGGCCACCAGCGCCACGTCGTACCCCTCGCGGGCCAGGACGCGGGAGAAGTCGCGACCGATCCCGCTCGAGGCGCTGGTCACGACGGCCACCCGCCGTGCGCTGCCCATCAGGACGGGTCCTTGGCGGCGGCAATGTCCCGCGAGCAGGCTCAGGTCCGCGGGGCCGAGCCGGTCGGACGCGATCTCGGCCTGGTGCCAGTACGGGTAGGGGGAGCGGAGTCGCGCTGACGTCGTCGAGTGTCTTCATTTCGTCGGCGGAGAGCTCGAGGTCGGCGGCGCGAGTTGTCGCCAGCTGTTCCTGGTACGGGCTCCGACAATAACCGACGAGACCGCCGGCCGAGCGAGCACCCAGGCCATTACGATCTGCGCCGGTGTCGCGCCGTGTTCGTTGGCGATGCGGACCAGGACCTCGACCGTGTCGTAGAGAGGTCCTCGTCGTGCACGGGAGGGCTGCCCCAGTTCAGGGTCTGACGGCTGGCTCCTGGCGCTCCTGGTCGCGCCGGAACTTGCCGGACAACAAGCCACCAGCGAGCGGGCTCCAGACCAGCACGCCCAGCTGCTGGTCGACGGCCGCGGGGATCACTCGTGCTCGGCGTCCCGGGCATGCAACCAGTAGTAGATCTGCTGGCTGGCGTACCGCTCGAAGCCGCGGGCTCACTGACGCCGAGGGCCTTGAGGAGGTGCCAACCCGAGTGGTTCGAGGTCCCGATGTAGCGGACCTTGCCGGACCGGACGAGCTTATCCAGGGTCGACGAGGTCTCCTCGAGTGTCGTCCTGCCGTCCCAGCCGTGGACCTGGTAGAGGTCTATGTGGTCCGTGCCCAGGCGGCGGAGGCTGGCCTCGCACGAGTCGATGATGTGGTGCCTGGACAAGCAGCCTCGGTCTCCCGGCGGGCATCGGGAAACGCACTTTGCTCGCTAGCAGCACGTCGTCGCGCTTGAAACCGAGAGCCTCGCCGAGGATCTCCTCGGCGAGGCTATGGAGTAGCACGTCCGGCGGTGTCGACGAGGTTCTCGCCCGCGTCGACGGCCATGGCGATCTGGCGCGCTGCACCCTGGACGTGGTCTTCCCGATAGTCTCGGCCCAACCGGTCCCCCCAAACCCCATCGTGCCCAGAGAGATCACGGACGCTCGCAGACCCGAACGACCAACTGGCGGTATTCCATCAGACACCACACCATTCCAGTTGGAAGAAGTTGATTGACCGGACCTCCAGCCACCAAGTTCGGGGTCTGGAGGTACGCGAACGTACCCAAATCAGTCCGATGAATCAAAGGAAGCAATACCTCAGATGATTGCACCATGATCCCGATCCTCATTGCCGTGGGGTGGGTCCAGTCGTCCTGATCCGATGCAAAACGCGGCGGGCATCTGCTAGCGGGATCCGGATGGCGACCCGCGACGACGTTGCCGGGTCTCGGGTCTTTCGGCGAGCTGGCACTCGGACGTTGGGGACACTCAGTCCCACTGCCACACGCTGGAAGTCGTTCGCACAGGTCAGGCGCCGTCTTCGACCGCAGGTTCATAGTGAACCTGCGATCTACATCACCTCCTACTCATGCGGCCCGTTGCTGACCTGCGCAAACTCCCGATTTTCCGCGTTCCGTGGGCCGCGCTGAGGCCGGACGCCCCGGCATCGCCGGCCCAATCCCCTGGGCGGCCAGACGGCGCCGTCGGCTCTCGGCAGCGTTGTGAACGCCAAATGACTCGGCTTCCTGGAGGGCTCGGATTGGGCTCGCTTTGATTCGCAAACACCCGCAACAGCGCGCCGACGCCCTCAGTCCCCAGGGCGGCATCGCCGCAGGTCAGCGGCTACTTTGGCCTCATGAGCGCAGCCAGCCGCAAGGGATCGCGTTCACGCTCACGACCATCGGTGTCTTCCCGATGACGCATCATGTGGAGTCCGTTGCACTGCTGGAAAAGAAGCACCCGGGCGTGACGACGGTGATCCTTCTGTCTCCTAGGTGCCGACACGCTCGGACAGTTCCACGAGCCGGTTGGAGAATCCCCATTCGTTGTCGTACCAGGCGAAGACCTTGACCTGGTTGCCGGCCATCTGTGTCAAGGGGGCGTCGAAGATCGCGGAGTGGGGGTTGCCGACGATGTCGGCGGACACGAGCGGCGCTTCGGAGTAGGCGAGGTAGGGCGACAGCTGTGAGGCGCGTGCTGCATCGCGGAACGCCGCGTTGACCTCGTCGACCGTCGCCTCTTGCGACAGCGTGGCGGTGAGGTCTGTGATCGACCCGACGGGTACGGGTACGCGCAGCGAGAGGCCGGTCAGCTTCCCGTCGAGTTCGGGAATGATGCGCCCGATCGTTCGGGCGGCACCGGAGGACGTCGGGATCGTGGACAGGGCGGCGGCGCGTGCGCGCCGAGGGTCGCCATGCGGAGCGTCCTGGAGGCGCTGGTCGCTGGTGTAGGCGTGAATCGTCGTCATGAGCCCTGACTCGACACCGAACGCCTCGTGCAGCACCTTCGCCATGGGGGCGAGGCAGTTGGTGGTGCACGAGCCGTTCGAGAACACCTCGCCCGCCAGGTCCACCGTCTTGTCGTTGACCCCCAGCACCACCGCGGGGACGTCGACATCAGCTGGCGCGGAGATGATGACCTTCCGCGCCCCCGCCGTCAGGTGCTGGCGGGCGCGGGCTGTATCGGTGAAACGCCCGGTCGACTCGATGACGACATCGACACCCTCCTCGCTCCACGGGATGCGGGCCGGCTCACGCTCCGAGGTCACGCGGATCCGCGACCCAGCCAGGAGGATGGCGTCGCCGCCTTCGACCTGAACGCCGTCGAGGTGTCCGGCCAACGAGTCCCACTCCAGCAGCGAACCGAGTGTCGCTGCATCGGCGACATCGTTGAGCGCCACAACCTCCACATCGGCGCTGCTGCGCAACGCGGCCCGCAGGTAGCTGCGACCGATGCGGCCGAAGCCGTTGATTCCGATCCGAACGCTCACAGGGTGTCTCCTCCTCAAGTTGGTTGGCGGTCGCCGCTCGTCGGCGGCTCAGGTTCGTCTCCGCAGAGACCCGACTTGTCCGGGCGGCGTGGTCGCCGTGACCGGCCTGCTGCCGGCTCGCTCCGGGCTCCCCGGCCGCTACCGGCGACCCGTTTCCGAGATACGCCTGCGTCGGGTCGCCTCTCACGTGAGTGGCAGTAGTCGGCGGTCGACGAAGACGCTCTTGCGGTGAATGTTGCGTGCAGTGCCCGCGGAAACCCGCAGTAGACCGCCGCGTGCAGAAACGCCTCGTTGATCTGTTTCGGAGTCAATCCCACATCGAGAGCTGCGTTGATGTGACCCTCGAGCTGTGGCTCGCAGGCGCCCAATGCGGTCAACATGCCCAGGCTGACCAGTTGTCGACGGCGCGGCTCGAAGGCATCCCGCGCGAAGATCTCACCGAACGCGCAGGCGACCACCTGGTGCCCGAGCTCGGGAGCGATGTCCTGAAGGGAGTCGATGACGGCCCGACAGGCCTCTGCGTCGACTCTGTCCAGCACCCGCATACCCTTGCTCGAGCCGCTGCTCGCGAGTCGTGGACTCACTCATGCCTCCCGGCTCCTTGAGCTCTGTGCGCCCCGAGTGCGGCGTCGAGCCTGGCTGCTGCGCCGGGGTCGTGGGCCGGCAAGACGACCAGCCCCGGCAACGAGCGGCGAAGGGCGTTGACCTTGTCCACGGTCTGCCGCATCTGCTTCTTGTCGCCCACCCCGGGGAGCTCCCCGGCGGCCAAGAGGGCGTCGTCGTAGGTGAGGTCGCCGACCATGAGTAGTGGCGCGTGGCCCGGCCGGCGCACCAGGAGCGACACCGAGCCGGGCGTGTGCCCCGGAGTGGGCAGGACCAGCAGAGTTCCGTCTGCGAACACGTCGTGGCCATGGGTGAACGGCGCGATTGACGGGTCGGCCAGCCGCTCGAGGGTGACCCTGTCCCAGCGCAGCCCGGGCAGGTCAATGTGCTGACGCATCAGGCCGCGTGCCTTGGGCAGCGGCCTGCCCAGGTCGTCCCATTCCTTCCGGTCGACCACGATCCTGGCCTGCCCCAGGACCGGCAGTCCGCCGATGTGGTCTTGATGCAGATGGGAGAGCACCGCGGTGTCGACGTCACCGATTCGGTGACCCAACTGGGCGAGCTGGGTAGTCAGTGTCTGTGTCGGGTCAATGTAGAACTTGGCCAGCCGGGAGTACACCAGTCCGTTGAGTCCGCCGGGAAAGTAGTCCGGATCGGTGACCGAGGCCCGATCCTGCCCCGTGTCGAACAGGACCAGGCCGTCGCGGTGCTCGATCACGTACACGTTGATCGGCCTCGGTGCCGTCCATCGCGTCGAAGTGAACAGCCAGACGTAGAGGTTCTTTCGGGTCGGTCCGACGTGTTCTGGCCGGATGACGGTGGTTCCGGTGCTGATCACCGACACGCGGGAGATGGGGTCGACGGGTGTAGCCATGGGGTAGGCCTTCCGGGTTGAGGACTGGTGGAGCTGGTCGTGGAAGATCCCGCCAAACGGGGGTCTTCGTGGGGGTGTTCCTCACGGGCGAGCGCCGTGCTCGAGGCGTCGTTTCAAGACGGCGAGGTTCTCGCCGACCGCCGTCTTGACCCGCGGCGCTGCCAGACGCTGCAGGGTGAGGAGGTAGCCCAGGTCGAGCTCCCAGCGGTCGTCGAGCCGGGTGCCGCCCGCTAACGGCCGGAGCTCGAAGTGACGATGAAAGGACGGCCGCTCACCCGCGAGTGTGGTCACGGCGAGAATCGTGGGGGCCTGGTACACGGTGACGGCGAAGCGCTGACGGTCGGTGCGGCGGGCCTGGTCGTACGTCGTTCCCACCGTGACCGGTCCCGGGGTGATCTGGCGGACGTGGTCGACGTAGTAGTTCCAGGCGGGGATATTTGTAAAGTCTGCGAGGTAGGCGAAGACCGCCTCGATCGGCCGGTCGATGTCGATGCTCTGCGCGAAGCGGATCTTCCGGTCACCATCGAGACCCTGTGAGCCAGGGCCATCAGTCTGCGTCTGAGCCGGTTCTTGCGCCGCCGGGTCTGGGGTGGGGGTCATGGATGCTCTCTCTGGTCTGCCAATGGACCATCCACGGTGCCCTCGTGAGCCGGCCGAATCATCCGCCAGGATGCTGATCCATGACCTCGACCCGCCCTGGTCGCCGACGCGAACTGTCATCCCTCGCCCTTGCCCGCAAAGGCAATCGACGCCCGGGTGCGATTCGTCGGCCATCTCCGCCAGGGAGCGGATGTCTTCCCCGGCCGTCCGTGCCAGCGTCTCGAAGCCGAAGGGCCGACAGGTTCAGCTGCCGAACAGAGGGAAGCCAGCGTGGAGATCACCATCATCGTCGAGTCGACTGACCCGCTGATCGGGCGGGTAGTCACTAGGGCCCCGGGGGCCACACCCGCGGCGACCGGGCCCGGGATCGACGCCAGCTTCCTGGGATGGTTGGGCCTGCTGCGCCTCCTCGATGACGTGATCGGCTCCCCGGCCGGCCCGCACCCGAGTCCGCCGGAGAGCCCGCCGCGGAGCTTGGAGTGAACGGTCCTGTAGCCCCCGCGTCGAGGTCGTGGCCTGCGCGTAGGATCCCCTCCGTGGTCGACGCCACACCTGCAGCGACGCTGCAGGGGCGCAAGAGTGAGATGGATGTGCTCCTCGGGGCGCTGAACACGCTGGCGACCGGTCGACCCGTCCAGGTCTTCGTCGAGGGCGAGGCCGGAATCGGAAAGACCCGGCTGCTGACCGAGACCGTCGCCGAGGCCCGAGCACGCGGTTTCCAGATCGCGCAAGGCCAAGGCGAGGAACTGGAACGCACGCGGCCGTTCGGTGCGATCGCAGAGGCGCTCGACTGCCAGCCCAGTTCGCCGGACCCGCGGCGTCGTGCGATCGCCGACCTGTTGGCCGCCCACGCTAGCGACGGAGTTGACGGCACGGACGGCCGCGGCGACACCGACGGCACCGATCGCGGCGCCGACTACCACGACGGTCTCTGGGGCGACTGGGGCGACTGGGGCGCTGGTGGCAGTGGTCCGGTCACCGTTACCAGCGACGCCGGCCTGCAGTTCCGGGTCGTTGACGCGTTCGTCGACCTGGTCGAGGGACTGACAATCGACGCACCGCTGGTGATCGCGGTCGACGACCTGCAGTGGGTCGACCCGTCGAGCCTGCTGACGATCGGCGCCATCGGCCGGCGGTTCTCCTACATGCCCATCGGCCTCATCGCCTGCTACCGGCCCGGCCCGTCCCGGGAGCAGTTCCGGCAGGTCGTCGACGCCCTCACCCGGCTACGTGCCACCCAGCTGAGCGTCGGCCGGCTCGACGCATCCGCGGTCGAAGCACTGGTCTCCGAGCTCGTGGCCGGCCAGGCGGGCCCGATCCTGCTGGGCGAGATCGCCGGGGCCGGCGGCAATCCCCTGTTCATCACCGAGCTCCTCGCCGCGATCGAAGCCGACGGCATCCTCCGCGAAGCCGACGGTCGGGTCGACCTGACCCAGGTCGCCGTGCCGCCCAGCCTGCGGCTGACGATCCTGAGTCGGCTCAGCCACGTGTCCGACAACGTCATGGAGGTGCTACGCGCGGCAGCCATCCTGGGTGCCAGGTTCACCATTCAGGATCTCTCGGTCAGTACGGGGGTAGCGGCAGTCACTCTCGCCCCGACTGTGACCGAGGCAGTCAGAATCCGGGTCCTGGAGGAGGACGGGGACCGGCTGCGGTTCCGTCACGAGCTGATCCGCGAAGCCCTGTACGCCGACATCCCCAAGAGCCTCCGGCTGGCCCTGCACCGCGAGGCCGGACAGCGCCTCGCCGCGGTGGGCGCCCCCGCCCGGCTGGTCGCCGAACAGCTCTCGCGGGGCGCCACGAGGGGTGACCTCGAGGCGGTCACCTGGCTCACCACTGCCGCCCGTGAGGTAGCACCCCGATCACCCGACATCGCCGTCGACCTGTACGGGCGTGCCATCGACCTGATGGAGCACGCCGACCCCGGACGCCCAGCGGTCCTGGCCGAGCACGCCAGCGCCCTGATGTCGGCGGGCCGCGTGACCGACGCAGAGTCGGCATGGCGCACGTTGCTCCGTCCCGGCCACGCCGCCGCCACCGCGGCCATCGCCCACACCGGACTCGGACTGGTGCTGCTGGCGTTGGGACAGCCACGCGCCGGACTCGACCAGCTACAGCTTGGTCTCCAGGGGCAGGACGAGGGTGACCCCGCGCGGGTCGGTGGCCTGGGCTGGGCGTGCATCTGCCGCATGTGGCTGGGCGACCTCGATGGCGCTCTCACTTCGGCCGAACAGGCGCGAGCAGCGGCAGCAGCCACCCAGAATCGCACCGCGACAGCGATTGCGACCGCCATGGTCGCGGTGGTCTCGATGCTCCGCGGCGAGCTCGACCCGGCGGCAGCAACCATGGACCCTGGGTTGGAGGCCGCCGAGCGCAGCCCCGATGGGGCAGGGCTGCGGTACCCCATCTACGCCCCGGCGGCGTTCATCCTGGTCGAACGCGACCGGCTCGAAGAGGCACGGTTGGCACTCGAGACCGGCAACCGGCGCAGCGACGCGATGGGGATCCGCTGGCATCAGCCCAGCTACCAGATGGTCCGCGCGGTCGAACGCTTCGTCGCCGGCGACTGGGACGAAGCCGCCGAGCTGGCCACCGCGAACGTCGAGCTGGCCGCCGAGACCGGCGAGTCCTACGGCCTCATCGTCAGCCGAGGCGTGCACGCCCTGATCTGTCTGCACCGCAACCAAGTCGCCGCTGCCACCGACCTCGCCGGTACCGCGGTCCGGCAGCTGATCGAGACCGAGGGGCGCTACCGCTCCCAGTGGGCGACATGCGCGAGCGCACTGGTCCTGGAAGCGGAAGGACGGCTCGACCAGGCGTACACGACGCTGACCGAGGCTTGGGACGAATGCACGGACCTGGGTCTGCTGCTCGAGTACCGCGTCCTCGCCCCGGACCTGGTCCGGCTGGCGCTGGCCACCGGCCACCGGCCACGTGCGGTCGAGGCGACCCAGGCCATCGCCGCGCTCGCTGCCGCCAACCGGGTGCCCTCGTTGACCGGGGCCGCGCTCCGTTGCCGGGGGCTGGTCGACGACGACCTCGAACCGCTTCAAGCAGCTGTCGATGCGTACACGGACGGACCGCGCGTCTTCGAGCGCGCCTGTGCCCAAGAGGACCTCGGCGTCGCCTTCCTCCGAAGGGGAGACACCGCGCAGGGCCGGGCGCAGCTCGACGAAGCGCTGGCGACCTACGAGCTCCTCGAGGCGCATCGTGGCATCGCACGCGTCGAGGCCGCCCTGCGTGCGGCAGGTATCCGCCGGGGCAGCCGGACGCCGCGCGGGCGTCCTCAGTTCGGCTGGGAATCCCTTACCCCCGCTGAGGAGACCGTGGCCCGCCTCGCGGCCGAGGGGCTCACCAACCCCCAGATCGGGGAGCGTCTCTTCGTGTCCCGGCGCACCGTGCAGACCCACGTTGCCCACGTCTTCGTCAAGCTCGGCATCACTTCACGGACGCTGTTGGCCGCCGAGGTCGCGCGACGCGACTCGGACCCCAGGGTCGGCTGAACGATTCTCCGTCGGCCTCGCAACGGCCTCGCAACGACCTCCCCCAACGACATCGCGACGGCCGAATACCTGGACCAGGGCTTTGGCCTTCGACATCGGCCGGTTGGCGGATGTCTCGGACGGGCTGCTTCTCCAAGGTAGGGCCCGATCAAGCAGTGCCTGTCTCGAAGGGTTCGCCGATGTACCCATCCCCGGCTCACGCCTCGGCACCGGTCGGCCGTCGGCCGGTATGGGGGCATCACACAGCCTCCGGTCGCGACCCTGCTCGTGTTCGCTGGGACCGCGGCGGGCGGCGTGGCGCAGTGGCTGGACCCCGGCCTGGTGGGCCGGCTCGAACGCACCCCGGCCGAGGTTCACGGTCAGCCATGGCGGATCATCACTTCGCTGTTCGTCCAGGACGGCCGACCCGCACGGACCCAACCCGATGACCACCGGAACGGTCAGGCGGTGCGGCCGGCACGAGCCGGAGCTGTGGTTCGCCGAGGAGCCCGAGTTCTTGGTCCGTGCGCGGGCGATCTGTGTCGACTGCCCGGCCCGGGCGAGCTGTCCCGTCGATGTGATGAGCCGCCGCGAACCGTGGGATGTGTGGGGTCGTGAGATCGTCTTCCAAGGATGCGTCATCGCCCATGAGCGCGGCCGCGGCCGGCCTCGCAACGACCTACCCCCCGCGGCATGACCCACGCCGCCCGCGGTGCCGCCGGCGCAAGACCCGGAGAGCCCGCCACAGACAAGCCGACCACCGATGAGCTGGCCGAGGAGCTGTCTGGTTCGGCACGTGTCGAGGCGTTCAGCGACGGCATCATGGCGATCGCCATCACCCTGCTGATCCTGGACGTACGTCTCCCATCGGGACAGCGCAACCAGCCACTGCTGACGCAGCTCGGTCGGCTGTGGCCCTCCTACCTGGCCTACCTGGACTCGTTCGTGACCATCGGGGTCGTCTGGATGTGTCACCACGCCTTCTTCCGACGGATACGGCACGTCGACGTCTGGCTCATGTGGGCCAACCTCGTGCTGATGTCCGTGATCGCCTTCCTGCCGTTCCCCACAGCCGTCTTGTCGGCACACATAGGACAAGGCGGCACATCAGCCAAGGTCGCGACCGCGTTCTTCGGGCTCGTCGCGACCCTCCAAGCCGTCGCCTGGCTGCTGATGTGGGCCGCCGTACGACACAGACCCGCCCTGCTCAAACCGTGCTACGACGCTTCATACGCCCGAGTCGAGAACCGACTCGGGTGGATCGGGGTCGGCGTCTTCAGCGGATGCACCGCCCTGGCCCTGGTCGCTCCGTGGCTCGCGCTGGGGGTCTACCTGGCCACCGTCGTCGGCTTCGGGACAACGGTGAACGGGTGGCACGCAGTCGTGGGCCGGCCGCTCTCACGTCCCTGACGGCCACCGGGTCCGGCCCTGTCTGGACACACGGGGATGGCCCTCCCCGCGCGCGTTCGAGGTCCGAATCGGTCACCTAGCGGATGATTCGAGGGGGCTGCCGGCCAACACTTCCAGGGTGAACAGGATCTCGGGCTCGACGGCCCGCCCAGACCATCTGCAGGTTCTGTCGGTGGCGTTCGTGCTGGTGTGGAGCAGCGGCTATGTCGCCGCCGGCCTCGCGGTACGCGACATCGCCCCGCTGGCGATCACGTTCTGGCGGTTCGTCGCCGCAGCCGGCCTCCTTGCGGTTGTCGCGGCCGTGCGGCGCGAGCCATGGCCGCGTGGGTCGGCACTGTGGTCGGCGGCTGGGATCGGGGTGCTGATCTTCGGCGTCCAGTTCGGGCCTCTCTACTACGGCATCGCCAGAGGCGTGCCGGCCGGCACCACGGCGTTGATCGCCTGCTCGGCGCCGCTCCTGGTGGCGGTGTTCTCGGTGCCGCTGGGCTGGGAACGCCTGGCACGTCAGCAGTGGGCGGGAGTCGGTCTCGGAGTGGTCGGTGTGGCGGTCACCCTGGCCGAGCGGGTTGGCCGGCCACCGCACGTCCTCGACCTGGGGTGGACGGTGCTCGGTCTCCTCGGTCTGGTCAGCGGCACCATGCTCCAAGGGCGTGCCCGGTTCCGGGCCGGGCGGACCGCCATCGCCGCCGTGGAGATCGCGGCCGGGGCGATGGTCGTCGGTGCCCTGGCGCCGTGGGCGGGATCGATGCGGATTCCCGACTCGTTCTCGGCGCTGGCGACCATGGCTTGGATCTCGGTTGTCACCGGTGCTGGCGGGCCGTTGCTGATGTTCGCGCTCCTGGAGCGCCGGGGCGCTCTCCGGACCAGCTCGCTTCTGTTCATCGTCCCCGGAATCACGGCCGTCGCGTCGTGGCCGATCCTGAACGCGCCTGTCGGAGCACTGACCGCGGTTGGGCTGGCGGTGGCCGGAGTCGGTCTGTGGCTGGCGCTGCGCAGCCCGTCGCACGTGCCGGATTCGCTCCCAGCCGAGGCGCAGGACGTGGGGCAGGCAGACGACCTACTCGTCGGGATCCAGCGCCAGCGGAGAGACTCCCCGCGCCGCGTGCGGTAGGTCACCTGGGCCGATGACTCCTCTGCGCGCCGGCACCGACGCCGCTCGCGGTGACCTGCAAAGAGACCCAGACGAAACGGCGCCCCGACTCCGACCCGTCCTCGCCCCCCGCACGATCGCGGCCATGACGCAGGCATCACCGCGGGCTCCGCCGCCCCAGCCTCCATGATCACCCTTCATCCGGAGGTCACCGGAGCCGCCGTTGTTCCCCGGCATGGCCGCCCGCGCTTCCGGCTGTCGGCCGCCGCGGCGCCTGAGGCGGCGGGATCGGGCAGGCAGTCGGGTACATCGCGGTCGTGGACGAGGCGCTCCGTCAGCATCGCAAGCGAGACGTCCGCCGGCGCCGGTCGCGCCAACGTTGGAGTCGGCTCAGGCTCTCTCACGACGAGGTGACCGCGTACGACTGGCACCCGATCGGGTGCCACACCAGCTCGTCGAAGATGCCCTCTCTCAGCGCGGCCGCGTCACCGGACGTTCGTGATGGCCTCCGGTGGCGCGCCACGGTCTGGAGCTCGGCCACGGTGAAGCCCGTGTGGAGATCCTCCATCTGGCGCAGGATGTCCGCGTAGGGCGTCGCGACGTGAAGGTGCCCCATCAGCTTCGCCCTCGAGTGACCACGTGGGCGGTGGGGGAGTGGTCTTCCTGGCGTCGCGTTGCGACGCGAGTTCGAGGTTTGGTCCTACTACAGGTCGTAGTTCTGACGTGGCACGCGGCCTGACCTGCACGGACGCGGAATGCCGGAGACTTGGCCGCAACCGGGCCGCACGGGGGTGGCAGTGGATGCGAAGTGTGCCCAACCCAAGAGCGGTGTCAGACCCTTTTCGAAGGTGCGCGTCAGCGCACTCTCAGCCGATGAGCGGACGGGTTCTGCACAGCGATCCGGCCAGCGCGGGAGGCAGACCTGGTCGTCGCCGCTGCGCTCCTGTCAGCCCTTGCCCGTGGGCGTGCTTGTGGCACCCACGCAAGCACGACCACGAGGACCTGCGCCCGTAGCCGCGCTACGACGACGGCGGGTGGAATCCCAGCCTCCTCGATTCGAGGAAGCCTGGTCAGAGCACCTCGGTGTGTTCGTTGTCGGCGCCGTACTCGGTACGGCGCCAGGCGCCGGGCCCCGGGCCGGTTGTGCCACGCCCTGAGGTCTCCGTGCCCGGAACCACATAAGGTCGCGGGGAATGCCGGCCGATACGGATGCCCGGCCAGCGAGGAGAGCACGATCGATGCACAAGATCACCGTCCAGTACTTCGACCCCGCCGACGGCGACGACTTCGAGACTGCCTACCGCGAGCGGCACGTGCCGCTCGTGCAAGCAGTCCCCGGTCTCGAGCGCTTCACCATCAGCCTTCCCCACGCTGACGGCGCGCCATACTTGGTCGCGGAGCTGTGGTTCGCCGACGGCGACGCCCTGAGCAGCGCCCGGACCTCCGCCGAGATGGCTGCGGTGCGCGCCGATTCAGCGACGTATGACGTGGCCCGGCGGGTCATTTTCGCCGGGAGCGTCGAGGACGTCCGATCGAGCGTGGACTGGCGCTGACCTCATCCAGGTCCATCGCCGCCCCCAGACACACCGCGACCCGTCGCACGAACGCGCACGGATCTGCACGAGAGGACGTTTCAATCAGGTCACATCGCTGACTCCCGCGATCTGCATGCCCACCCTGAGGCGGTGTGGACTCGTCGTGCCGTTGCGGTCTGTGCACTCGCGCTCGCGCTGGTCGGCTGTGGGACAGCCCATGATGGACGGGCTGACGGCGTCACCTGGCGCACGAAGAGTCGTGACGGCGGGGCGCCTTACACCGCACCCGAGGGGTGGCCGCAGTTGATTCGTGGCACTCTCACCCGTCCCTCGGAGAAGCGGGCGGTCCTTGTCAGCGGGCAGATACCCGAGGTGTTTGGTGTTCCGGCCAGCACCGGGCGAGACGTACTCCTGCATGAAAGGGTGTGCGTTCGCTCATCGGTGCGGGCTCAGGACGGTCGGCGTCTTTTCCGATGACCATGCGTGTCGAATGGGGTCGCGCTCCTTGAGAAAGCCGGTCCGACCTGCGGTGATGTGGCCCCCGCCAATCCGGCCGGGCTCAGCGCGGTGGCTCGGTCCGGAGCCTGGAGCGAGGCGCTCGGTGGCCGCGCGGTAGTCCGGCACCACCAACGTGCGGTTGAGGTAGTGGCACTCGGTCACCGGCTTGGAGGTCCGCCACCCGCGCGACGCTGTCAGCCATCGGTGCGCGTGCCGGAGATGGCTGGGACGTGCGTCCGTTCCTGACCGGGCCTGAGCTGAGGGATGTCGTGACCGATCAGACCTGCTGGGCCCCCAAGTAGGTCACTACAGCCAGCACGCGCCGGTGCGTGCTGCCGTCGTCGATCAACCCGAGCTTGGTGAAGACCGAGCGCATGTGCGCCATGACGGTGCGTTCCGAGAGGCAGAGGATGGTTGCGATCGCACCATTGGAGTGGCCCTGGGCGACGAGGCTGAGCACCTCGCGCTCGCGTGGGGAGAGCGCGTCGACCGTCGTGGATGTGCGCTCGGCGACCAGGGATCGGACGATCTCCGGGTCGATCGCGCTCCCGCCGTTCGCGACCCGCCCTAGGGCGTCCTCGAACTCGGCCAGGTGGAGCACGCGGTCCTTGAGCAGGTAGCCGAACCGGGGCGTGCCGACCAGCTCGCGACATTGACGGAACTCGATGTGCTGTGAGAGAAGCAGGATGCCCACGTCCGGGCTGTGGCTGCGGATGCGGACGGCCGCACTCGCTCCGTCGTACTCCATCCCGGGTGGCATCCGGATGTCGGCGATCACCACGTCCGGTTCTTGCTGGCGTACCGCGGTCTCCATTGCATCGGCGTCGGCCAAAGCTGCGAGCACCTCGTGGCCCGCGTCGGTCAGCAGTCGGACCAGGCCCTCACGAAAGAAGACCGAGTCCTCCCCGACGACGATGCGCATCACAGCACCGCCGTGATCGTGGTGCCGCTTCCGGGAGGGGAGGTGATTGCCACGGTTCCACCCACGGACTCCACCCGGTCGCGCAGTGCAGTCAGCGTTCCGTTGACGGCGACTCCTCCGACTCCGTCATCGCTCACCTCGACACACAGCTGCCCTCCTGTCTCGATGACGCGGACACCGACACGCGTGGCGTGCGCGTGCTTGAGAGCATTCGTCACGGCTTCGGAGACGACCAGGTAGGCGCTCAGCACTCTCACCTCGTCGAAGGCGGGCAAGGGCGCGACCTGTACGTCCACAGGGATCGGGGCGGCCGCGCGCACCGCCTCCAAGGCTGGACCGAGACCGTCGTCGAGCCGGCTGGGGCGTACGCCGTGGGCTAGCTCCGGTCCCTGCCGCGAAACACTCGGCGGAGTGTCGCATGCGAGATTGCGCAGGCACCGCTAAGGGCAGCGGAAGGGCGCGGGTTCCCCGGCAAAGCGATCGGCGACCCAGCCGACGATGTCAGGCATCGCGCCGTCGTCTATGCCGGTGACGACGCCCGGGATGGTGTCGTGTCCGAGGCCGCGGTAGGTGCGGTAGTCCAACCGCGCGCCGAGCCGGCACATCCGGGCCGCGACCGCGTCCGTGACGGACAGTGGGACGGCGAGGTCCGCATCGCCTTGGAGCAGCAGGACCGGCCCGCCCACGGGCACGGCTCCGTTGCTGTTTCGGGCGAGGAACCGCGAGAAACGGTCATCGTCGACGAAGCCGACGGGCGCGAGCGCGTCGCCGGACAGATCGCCGTACGCCGCGAGCACGACGCCGAGGCAACCGGTCGAGGTGATGTCCAGCCGGGCGCGTGCCTCAGGTGTGAGGACGTGACTCAGGTCCAGCTTCGGGTCGGTGGTGGATGCGCCCTGTGCGATCAGGGCCATGAAGCCGCCGAGGCCAGGTGTGGCGACGATCGACGGGACCGTGGCTCGCAGATCAGCTGCGGGCGAGGTCACCACGGCGCCTAGGTAGCCGGGCAGCCGTCGTACCGCCTGCCGTTCGGCGATGGCGAGCGCTGCCCCACCACCTTGCGAGTGGCCCCAGACGACCCAGCGTGAAGAGAGCGGAAGTGTCGTCCGTGCGGCGCGTACCGCGTTGATGACGTCGTTCGCCTCGGCGGTCTTGTCGAGGAACTCGGTGCGGCCATCGGTCCCGAGGCCGGCGTAGTCCGTGGCGACCACGGCCCATCCTCGCTGGAGGAACCGCAGCATCTGATCGCCGTGGTAGAGGTCGCGCATGAGGGACGGCGCGCACGGCACCCCGGTGCCGCTGCTGCCGTGGGCGTCGGCCACGATCGGCCAGCCGCCCAGTGGAGGGGTGCCCCTCGGGGTGAGGACCACTCCGGAGACGGCCACATCGGCTCCGGTTGAGGTGCGCGAGTGGTAGAGGATCCGTACGCCACGGACCCTCTCATCGCCTACGCGGTAGGCCTTCGCCCGACGCGATCGGATCAGGGTTCCCGCGGGCGCGGGAGGGAGGGGGCGGGGTGCGTCGTAGAACCGCGAGCGGGGCAGGGCGTCGGCCTGTTGCAGTCGCTCGGCCTGGCAGACCGGGTCACAGGTCGGGCTGGTGGCGGTTGCGTGGACCGGCCCTGCGAGGGCACCGGCCACCGCGGTCAGCGCCGCGGCCACCGTGAGAAAGGAGATCGAGCGGGTGCGTGTGCGCATGGTTCAGGTGTCCTTTTCGTGGATGAGTGGGCTCGGGGTCACCGGCTGATGTCGGCCAGCTCCTTGAACCCGTTTCGCCAGGTGGTGTAGGTGGGCTGCCAGTCGAGTCGGAGTCGGGCGCGAGCGTTGTCGGCGCCTCGCAACCGGGTCATGAACGCGACGCCGAAGCTCCCGGCCGCGAGCCGGGCCGCGAAGGCGGGCACGTTCTTGGGTGGTTCGGCGCCGACGACGTCGGCGAAGTACGGCAGCCAGGTCGACATCGGGGCGGGGTCGTCGTCCACGACATTGATCGCTCCGACCGGACGCCGGTCGACCGCTGCCACGATCGCGGTCGCGACGTCGTGGACGTGGCTGAACGAGAAGACCGACGTGCCACCACCCACCATCGGGGCCTTGCCGGACAGCACCTGTCGCGTGAACGAGCCGTCTGCTGCGTAGATGGTGCCGGGACCGTACAGGTGGCCGACGCGCAACACCGTGCCTCCAGCGCTCACCGTGAGCCGTTCGAGCACCATCAAAGCCTCGAGGTTCGGACCGAACTGCTTGGGCGGGTGCCCCCAGAACGGCGTCTCCTCGTCGGCGACCGCGGCGGCTGGATCGATGGCCTGGCTCGGCTCATAGGCATACGCGAGCCCCTCGGAGACCAGGTGGACATCCCGCACTCCGGTAGCGGCCGCGAGGAGGTTCGCGGTGCCGTCCCGGCGGAGCCGGTTGGTCAGCGCGAAGTCACGGGCCAGATGGCGCGGATTGATCTGATGGGGAATGGCGGTGAGCAGGTTGACGATGGCGTGCGGGCGCACCTGCGTGACGAGCCGCTCGACCGCTACCGGGTCCAGGGCGTCCGCCTGGACCGCCTCGACCTTGCCGGGCACGCCGTCGAACGCCGTCGACGGCCGCCGGCTCTGCGCCACGACATCGTGGCCCGCTGCGCTAAGGACCGGCACGAGTGCCCGGCCGATCGCTCCCGTGGCCCCCGCAACCAGCACTCTCATCGGACTCCCTCTCGTCGGGCGCCCACGCGCGCGTCGGCGTACGGCGTCTCGGAGGACTCGCGCTCCGGAGCGTCGCCGGTGTTGACGGTGTCGGCCGGCTCCAGGAGAAGGAGCTCCGCGCCATGGCGGGAGACGGGACGGTGCTCGACGCCCCGCGGCACGACGAAGACGTCCTCGGTGTCGAGCGAGACCTGCCACTCCCTGTCGGCATCGCGCAGGTCGATGTCCAGCTCGCCGCTCACGACGAGGAACAGCTCATCGGTGGCTGTGTGGCGGTGCCACACGAACTCGCCCTGCACCCGGACCGCCTTGACGGCGTAGTCGTTGATGCGGGCCAGGGGACGCGGGCTCCAGAGCTCGTCGATGTCCGCGAGGGCCTGTCGTACGTTGTTGACGGTTTCATTCATCGTTCCTCCTGTTGTTGGTGTGTTGGTGTGGGTGTCCGGGGCCCCGCTGGCCCGCCGAACGCGGCGCCCGTTCCGATGAGCCGGGCGCCCGAGCTCCTAGGAGGCGGGTCGTCCTCGGGAATGGGCAGGTTGTCGGGAAGGGCGAGGTAGTCGGTCATCGGGTTCTTCAGCTCGGGGCGTTGGTCGGGGCTCCGTGGGACACGCCGGGCAGAGTCGGGTCGCCCGGCTGCCAGGGTTGGCGCACCGCCGGCCTGATCAGCAGCCAACCGATGGCTGCCAGGGCCAGCGCGGTGGCGGAGCAGAGCAGATAGACATGTCCATAGCCCTCTGTTCCGCGGTGATCGGAGTGCGCCAGCAGCGTGGCCATGCCCGCGACTCCCACGGCACCACCGACCTGGCGGATCGCTACGTTCAGCCCGGTGGCGGCTGCGAACTCCACGGCCGGTGCCGACAGTGCTGCCGCGCTCGACACACCCACGCTGATCGCGCCCATCCCGGCGCCAACGGTGACTCCCAGGGGGAGCCACATCCCCCAGAAGTGCGGGGTGGAAGGCAGCGCGAGGCCTATGACCAGTCCGCTGGCGGCCATGACCAGACCGCCGCTGGCAACCAGGGCCCGGGGTGCGATCCCTCGTGCGCCGCGGCTGACGCCGACCCCGACCAGCATGGCGACCACGGCTCCTGGGGTCATGGCCAGGCCGGCGCGCAGCTCTGAGTATCCCCAGACGGATGTGAGGTACAGGACTCCGACGAGCAGCCAGGAGAACAGAGCGGCTCCGAAGAGCAACGAGATCGCGTTGGCTGCGACGTACGTCGGGCTGCGCCAGAGGCGGACGGCGATGGCGGGGCTCGGGTGGCTGGCCGAGCGGATCGCTGCGAAGGCACCTGTGAGCACACCGCCGACCAGGCAGGCGATGGTCCGGAGGTCGACCCAGCCCCACTGCGAGCCTTGGGCGACGCCCAGGACGAGGGCGAACACACCGCCACCGAAGGCCGCGATCCCGAGCGGGTCGGGCCAGCGCTGACCAGAGCCGGCGTCCTGCGGCAGCCTCCAGGCGCCCACGAGGAGCCAGCCGCCGAGGGGGATGTTGATGCAGAACAACCACCGCCAACCCAGACTGTCCACCAGTACTCCGCCCAGGGCCGGACCGAGCGCTGCGGCCGCCGACGCGGACGCGCTCCACAGACCGATGGCGGCGGGTCGCCGTTTTGCCGTGACGGTCGACAGCACCAAGGCCAGTGACGCGGGCAGGAGAAACGCAGCGCCGAGGCCTTGCATTGCTCGGGCTGCGAGGAGCAAGTCGAGACCGGGTGCGGCCGCCGCGCCCAGTGAGCCCAGGACGAAGATGGCCATGCCGATCAGGAACAGCCGTCTGCGGCCGATCACGTCAGCGATTCGACCTGCCGGTGCGAGCAGCGCTGCGAACACCACGGTGTAGAGGGTGACGATCCAGGACAGGTCTGTGATGTCGCCGACGGAGAAGTCGCGCCCGACCGCCGGCAGCGCAAGGTTCGCGATCGTGACATCGAGGAATGCCAGGAAGGAGCCACCACAGGCGACCAGCAGGGCTGCGTTTCGGTGGGGAGCTGCTTCAGGCATGACCGGCTCCACTCGTGGCCAGCATCAGCGATTGCAGCCTCGTGGTCGCGCAGATGTAGAGGACGTTGCGCCGCGGGCCGCCGAACACGATGTTGGCCGCGGCGTCGGGGGTCCGGATGGTTCCCAAGTGAGTGCCGTCCGGGTCGTAGCAGCGGACCCCGTCGCTGCAGGCGATCCAGATGCGGCCCTCGACATCGGTCCGCATCGAGTCGAGGCTGGGCGCGGTCCCGCTGACCAGTACCTCGCCGCCCTCGAGCGAGTTGTCGTGACTGACACGGAAGCGCCGGATCGTGTTGGCGCGGCTATCGGCGACGTAGAGCAGGCTCCCGTCGGGGGAGAAGGAGATGCCGGTCGGTCGTTGGAAGCCGTCCGCCATGATCCGTGCCTCGCCGGTTTCGGGGTCGACCCGGAAGAGGTAGCACGCATCGAGCTCGCTCGGCGCGCGGCACCCTTCGTAGTCGCTGTCGATGCCGTAGCTGGCGTCGGTGAACCAGACGGAGCCGTCCGCGGCCACCGCGACGTCGTTGGGGCTGTTGAAGCGCTGGTTCGGGCCGGCGCGGTCGGCGAGCACGGTGACGCTGCCGTCGTGCTCTGTGCGCGTGACCCGCCGGTTCGAGTGCTCGCAGGTGATGAGGCGACCCTGCGCGTCGGTGGTGTTGCCGTTCGGGTGGCCGGCTGGAGTGCGGAAGACAGACACGGTGCCGGAGAGCTCGTCGAGGCGGAGCAGCCGGTCGTTGGGGATGTCGCTCCACACCACACTTCGGTGTGCCGGGAAGTACGCCGGGCCTTCGGCCCACCGGCACCCGGCGTAGTGAGTGGTCAGGGTCGCGTCCCCGCGGACGGCGTAGAAACGGTCGTCAAGGACCTCGTAGGTCGGCAGGTCGAGGATCATGTGCTGCTCCTTGTCTCGAGCAACGAGCCTGAGGAGTGCACGCAGATCCAACATCCGCCAGCTGACGGAGATCGATGTATGAGCGTCTCGAACCGAGATGGTCACCCTCAGTCAGGACGAACGAGGTGAGGATCACCCAGGCGGGGCCCACGAAACGGGCAATGTCCGTCAACTGACCGATGTCCCCCGGGTGGACGGGGACCAGCCTCACGGCATGAGATCGACCGACACGGACACGCTGGTAGTCGGCGGCGGAGCAGGCAGGCCGGCGCCGGCACCAAGCGAACGGCTAAGCGTTGTCCGCGAAGCCGCACTGGTCGTCGGGCTGTGGCTCGTCTACAGCACCGGACGATTCCTGGCCGCACGCCACACCGGACGCGCATACGCCCATGCAGCGACTGTCTGGCACCTCGAGCGCCAGCTCCTGCTCCCCGACGAGGTGACCTGCCAACGGCTCCTGCTCGACCACGCTCTCGTGGGGGTGCGGCTGGCGGACGACTACTACCGGTGGATCCACCTGCCGCTCACGATCCTCGTCCTGGCTGGATTCTTCCGGTTCCGGCCGGCCCACTACCTGTGGGTGCGGACGGCGATGGCGTACGCGACCGCGGCAGCCCTGGTCATCCACATCGCCTATCCCGTGGCTCCGCCGCGGATGCTCCAGCGGCTGGGATTCGTCGACACCGGACTCCGGTTCGGACAGTCCGCTTACGGTTCGCCGGGACACGACCATCTGGCGAACGAGTTCGCGGCGATGCCGAGCCTCCACGTGGGCTGGGCCGTGCTGCTTGCGGTAGCGGTCATCGTGACCTTTCGGACGCCATGGCGCTGGCTGGCGGTCCTCCACCCGGTGGTGACCACGCTCGTGGTGGTCGTCACCGCGAACCACTTCTGGCTCGACGGACTCGCGGGCACCGCCCTGGCGCTGGCTGCACTCGCCGCTGCCCCACGCCCGGGCCGCACCCCGCCGCGATCTCAGCGGACTGGCGGATGTCCGAGCAGGAACGCGCGTCGAGGCTGGCGAAGACAACTCAGCCCCCTCCCCATCAGGAAGCAGCCATGACCACCAGCCCGACTATCCAGACCCGCCCTCACCAGTCTCGCGCCCTGCTCCCGGTGATCATGGTGGCCCTGGCCGCGGTCGTCTCGGCAGTCGCGTCGCTCAACGTCGCCCTGCCGTCGGTCGCCCGTGACACCGGAGCGAGCCAGACCCAGCTGTCCTGGATCGTCGACGCCTACGCGCTGGTCTTCGCCGCCTTGCTACTACTCGGCGGCGCGGTCGGTGACCGCTACGGTCGCCGGCGCGCGCTCCTCGTCGGGCTCGCCGTCTTCGGTAGCGGTTCCCTGGCAGCGATGTTCATCGACAGCCCCGACTGGCTGATCGTGCTGCGCGGCCTACTCGGGGTCGGGGCCGCCCTGGTCATGCCGGCCACGCTGTCGACGATCACGAGCACCTTCCCCGTCGAGCAGCGGGCGCGCGCCGTGGGTACCTGGGCGGGAGTTGCCGGCGGCAGTGCGATCCTGGGGTTGGTCGTGTCCGGACTGCTCCTCGAGCAGTGGTCATGGCGGTCGGTGTTCGCCGTGAACGTGGTGTTGTCCGTCGTGGCGCTCGTCGCCACTGCACGCGTGATCCCCGAGTCGGCCGACGAGAGCGCCCCGCGGCTCGACATCGCCGGTGCCCTGCTGTCGGTGGTGGGCCTGGGCCTGACCGTCTACTCGGTCATCGAGGCGCCGCTGGAGGGGTGGCACAGTGCCCAGACCCTCGCGGAGATCGCGGCGGGCGTGGGCGTGCTCGTGCTCTTCGTCCTCTGGGAGCTCACACGCGCGCACCCGTTGATCAACCCGCGACTGTTCACCCACCGGGCATTCAGCGCCGGAGTCCTGTCGGTCAGCCTCCAGTTCTTCGCCTTCTACGGATTCATCTTCCTGATGCTGCAGTACCTCCAGCTGGTGCGCGGGGAACGGCCCCTCGTCGCCGCACTGTCCCTGGTCCCGATGACGCTGACCCTGATGCCCTCAGCCAGGGTGCTGTCCCCGCGGCTGACCGCTCGGATCGGCGCGGCTGCCGGATGCCTACTGGGGCTTGCGCTCATCGTGGCCGGTCTGCTGGTGCTGGGCCACCTGTCGCAGTCCAGCTCCTACTGGCTCATGCTCGCCGGTCTGATCCCGCTCGGTGCCGGCATGGGGCTGGCGATGACACCGGCCACGTCAGCCATCACCGAGGCGCTACCCAGAGCCCAGCAGGGTGTCGGCTCCGCCATGAACGACCTGGCGCGCGAGCTCGGTGGTGCCCTGGGCATCGCGGTGGTGGGCAGCCTGCAGCAGACCGTCTACCGGGAAGACCTTGCCTTGCCGGGGCTCCCCACGGACGCCGCCGACCAGGCCCGCTCGTCCTTGGCCGCGGCCACTTACCTCGGGGCGTCCGTGTCCGAACAGGCTCAGGCCGCGTTCGTCGACGGGTTGCAGATCGCTCTTCTGTGCTCTGCCGCGGTGATCGCCGTCGGGTTCGTCGCCGTGGGTCTGCTTCTCAGGTACAAGGGCCGACCCGAACACGTGCGGCGCGGGTCGTGACCTACGCACAGACGATCCGGCGCGCAGTGCCACTCGCGCGTCGGTCAGCTCCTGACCGGCGGCGCTCGCCCCGGCTAGCACCGGCGCCCGCGCTAGTGCTCCGGACGGCGACGCTGGAAGACCGGGCCGGGCTGGTAGGCCTTGTGGAGGCCTGTTCCGCACGGTCCCTGGCGCAGCGGTTCCTGACCGGTGTCGGCGGCACACCGCCGGCAGGTCTCGTCGACCGGCTGCTCGTGCCACGGACTCCGATCGGTCGAGCAACGCTCGCGCTGCTCGACGAACAGGTCGTCGCGCATGGCATGTGGGCCTCCACGAGCGCAGTCCCCGGCCATCCGGCCGAGCTCGCGCTCCTGGTCCGGGACGACCTGCAGGGGCGCGGCATCGGCTCGGCACTCGTCCGCGCGCTGCACGCAGAGATCGTCGCGTGGGGTATCGACTGGGTCGAGGTGAACACCGCTGCCGACAACCGACTGGTCACGGCGATGATCGCACGCCGCGCTCCCGGCGTCCGGGCCGAGCGGGACGGTGCCACCCTCACCTACCGCCTGCCGTCGGAGCTCCTCCGCGCCGCCTGATCGTGCTCTGGTCACGTGGCGGTGCTTGGCTCCTGCCGCGTGACCTCTGCGGCCAGCTGGCTGCGTGAGGTGACCCCGAGCTTGCCGAAGACGTGGGTCAGGTGGGTCTGCACGGTACGTCGGGACACATAGAGTCGGTCGCCGATCTGCGGATTCGACAGCCCCTCGGCGACGAGGCGCGCCACGGTCTCCTCGGTGGGGGTCAGGCTTGCCCAGCCGAACGCCGGCCGGCCCCGGGAGACGCGGCGGCTCCGTCGGATCCCGGCGCTCCGGAGAACCGCCACGGCCCGAGCGACGTCACGGTCCATGCTCCGCGCCTCGTAGACCTCGAGCGCCTGCTCCACCAGTGCACGGCCCCGATCGTGGTCGCCGCGGCGCAGCCTGGCTGTGCCGGCGTCCTCCTGCGCCACGGCCCGTTCCACGACGCGGGGGCTCGCGGCGTACGCGTCGACGGCCGCGTCAAGCAGCTCGGGATCGTCCTCGAGCAGCCCGCGACAGCGCAGGACGACTCCGTCGAGGGACCGTACGTCGTTCGCGCCCGCAAGATCCGCCAGGCCGCCGACCGCTCGTTGAGCGAGCTCGCGATCACCGCACCGGAGGGCGACCCGCACCAGCTCCGGACCGATCACCCGGAAGTCGACCACGAGACCCATCTGGGCGCACTGCTCCCAGGCCTCGGCGAGCACCTCCAGCGCGCCGCCGAGGTCACCGCGGGCCTCCCGAACCAGCCCGGAGGCGAGCATCGCCCATTGCTGGTGGTACCGCGCACCGGTCGAGGTCAGCTGGTCCATGGCGCGTCCCGCGGTGTCGGCCGCCGCTTCGACGTCGTTGCGGTGCAGCTGCATCAGCGCCTGCACGCCTCGGGTGATGATGAGGTGGTAGCCCTCGCCGGTCACATCGGCCAGCTCGTCGCTGTTGTCCACGTCGTCGACGGCGTCGTCCCACTCGCCGGAGAGGTAGCGCTGCACCGTGTAGGCCATGAGGTAGCTCGCCTGGTGCCAGTGCGCCCCGAGCTGGTCACTGAGGCGGGCGCCCGTGTCCAGCTCGAAGCGGGCCTCGTCGAAACGGTCCAGCTCCATCAGGACCCAGGCCTTCGGTGCGTGGAGCGGGTAGTCCATGCCTCCGCGATCGACCCCGGCGTCGGCACGGGACAGGGCGTCCCCGATCAGCCGGTCCGCCTCTTCCAGCCGCCCACGGCCCAGGGCCACGACAGCGTCGATCGAGGCGGCGATGGTCGGGGTCAGCTCATCGCCAGACCCGGTGGCCGCGGCCCCGGCCTCGTCCGCGGCGCGTGAGGCGCCCTCGAGGTCGCCCAGCCACAGCCGGGCGAGGCTCACCCATCCCAGCGTACGAGCGCGGTCGGACTGGTCGAGCAACATCGAACCTGACGCCTGCTCCAGCTCCGCCAGACCCTGGGCGGGGCGTCCGCTCATCAGCAGGGCCAGGCCGAGGCAGGCCCTGGCCGTCGCTCCGGCCGTGGCGTCGCTGGTCTCTTCGACCACTCCTCGGCAGGCCAACTCGGCCTCCGCTACCCGCCCCGCCGACATCAGGGCGACCGCGCGAGAAGACCGGGTTCGGTCGCAGTCCGGGTCGGTCGGTTGCATCAGCTCGAGGACGCGGTCGAAGAGATCGACGGCGATGTCGGGTGACCTCTGCGCGGCCTCCTCGGCTGCCGCCGTGATCCAGGCGATCGCCTCTCGGTCCCCCGTGACGGCGCCCCGGGCCAGCTGCTCGGCCACCTGACGCACGGGGGCGCCGCGCTCGGCCAGGCGGCGACCCGCCTCACCGTGCAGGGCGAGGCGAGCGCTTCGCGGGACATCGTGGTAGATCGCGTCCCGGATCAGGTCGTGGCGGAACCGCAGACGTCCGCCCTCGTCGGCCAGGACGCGGGCTTGGATCGCCTCGCGCAAGGATTCCGACAACGTCAGGACGCTGCCCGTCGTGGTGGTGGAGAGATCGGCCAGGCTGAAGTTGCTCCCGAGGATGGTCGCCGCCCGGAGCGCCTGCATCGTGTCCGCGGACAGGAAGCCCAGCCGACGCAGGATGGTCAGCCTGAGTGTCGGGGGCAGGGTCACGTGGGTGACGTCGGCCTGACCGTCCAACGTGACGAGGCTGCCCTCCTCCCGGATCGCGGCGAGCAGCTCGGTGATGAAGAACGGGTTGCCTCCGGCGCCTCCGAGCTCCCTCAGCAGGCGTACCGAGGGGGGTGCATCGACGGCCTCGGCGACCAGAGCCGCCACCGCGTCCTCGCCGATCGGGCCCAGCCCGATCCGGCCCGCGCGGTCGCGGGTGAGCGCGTCGAGCAGCCGCTGGAGCATAGGCGTTCGAGGGGCCGGGCGCAGGCACGCGATGACAGCGACGGGCAGGTGGGCGAGGCGACGGCGCCAGGCGTCGAGCGTCAACAGGCTCGAAGCGTCTGCCCACTGGAGGTCGTCGATCCCGATGACCACGGGGCCGCGGATAGCCAGCCTCTCAACCAGGTCCACCAGGGCGTCGACGACCCGGAACTGCAGTCCAGGGTCGCTGGTCACCGTCACCGGCCCTCCGTCGGAGCCCACGTGCGAGCTCAGAAGCCGCCCCACCTTTGCGAGCTCGGGGTCCGCCGACGACTCGCGACAGCCCAGGGCCTCCGCCACGACGCCGAACGGGCGCGTGCCTTCCAGCTCCTCGCCGCCTGCCGAGAGGACGCGGAGGTCGCGGCTCCGGGCCTGGTGGAGCGCATCGTGGAGGAGACGCGACTTGCCGATGCCCGCCTCGCCCTCGATCAGCAGCACCGCGCTCTGGCCCGAGGCGACCTCGTCGAGCGCTCCGCCGATCACGCCGAGCTCTTCGTCACGGCCGTGCAGCAATCTGACAGGGCCCGCCCCGGTCATGGTCGCGATGCTACCCGCCGGCGGCGCTCCTACCGCGGACCGGGAGGTCACGGCGGACCGTGAGGATGACCCGGCGCACCGATCAGTTCGTCGAGGACCCTGAGCAGGCCGAGCCAACCCACGAACTCAACTCCTCGTTCACCCACGCCGGGCTCCCGTCCGTCGTCCGCCAGGCAGGTGATCCAGCCCAGCGGCGGGTCGAGAGACTCAACGGTGATCTCGATCTTCATGCCGATGCCGGTCCTCGCGTCCCTGCTCGATGGGCCCTCGACAACGGAGGGTTGGTCACGAAGATGCTCGTCCACGGCCACGCACCGGACATCCGCCAGCTGGCCGAAATGCTCAGCCGCTGCCATGTCTCGAGATGGCTGATCCGCTGGTCAGGTTCGTTGTCGGGGATCGACGCAAATGACGGCGCCCTCCCTGCCCATTGATTGCCCGCATCAAGGCAGGAAGCGGCCATCAGTGCGTCCACACTGAGTCGGCTGCATCAGGAACGCTTCGGTCCTTGAGTATCGACTCCCAAGAGTGCTGTCTCCGCTTCAACGCCTGGCCGTCACGTCATATGGAGAGCGGGAAGGTCTTGAGGATCTCGCGGGGCCCGCACCAAAGTGGTGGCCGGCATCCGCTCGTTGCCGCCGTGAGCACCGGTCGACCCCTGGCCGTCCGGGTCGATCCCGCCTCGGGCGTAGCCGTACCCGGTCATCCCGAGCTGGGCGTCGAACGTCACTCTGGCGCCAAGCCTGGCCAAGTGCCTCGTCACGGCTACGAGGACGCGCTTTCCGTCCAAGGTGGCGGTGGGGCCTGCGTGGATCTGCGTGGAGCTGGTGGCCGAGCTTGATGTGGTCGTACCACTGTGGCTCGTCGCTCCCTTCCGAGGGTTCCGCTGAATGACTCATGACCACTCCACTTCGCGCTCGGCATCACCCGCAAAGATGTCGCTGCGAGGCCACGCCCGCTTCTCAGGAGCGCCAGCGGATCACCTCCGTGTCTGGAGAGGAGTAGCGGGATCTCGCCCGCCACCCCCCGGGGGGCCTTCCCTTGGGAGCCGGGAGGGTTCCACCTCGAGCAGGGCATCCTGGCCGGAGGCGCTCCGTCTTCGACCTATGGCTATCTGCGCCGTTCTACTGGGTGATGTGGTCGACGCCGTCGCTGCCGTCGCTGGCGTGGAACGAGCCGTCGGCCAGGTACCAGGTGCTCTGGTCGCTGTTCGGGCCGAAGGACCAGTGGTCTCGGCTGGGGTTGCGCGTCATTGGTGGATGGTGAGGCTCTTGAGTTTGTCCGCATCGAGGATGAGGTCGATCTCGGCAATGCGTTGGTTGACGACGGTGATGCCGACGACGGCGACGATTCCCGCGCGCGTCTTCGCGACGACGCCGGCGGCGCCGTTGACCAGGGCGGGTTCGCACAGGCTGGCGAACCGGGGGCCCTGGGTGGCGGCGTGCTCGGCGACCTCGATGGCTCCGGTGAGGAGTGCCGGGGCGAGCCCGGTGCGGGTCCCGGTGTCGACGCGGAAGACGACATCGGGGTCCAGCAGGGTGAGCAGGTCCTCGAACTCACCGGCCCGTGAGGCTGCGAGGAAGGCGTTCACGACCCGGCGTTGGGTTGGCAGGTCGGCGTCCGGGACGGTTGCCGTGCCCTGGAGTCGGCGACGGGCTCGGCTCGCGAGCTGGCGGGTAGCCGCTGGCGTACGCTCCACAATCGGTGCGATCTCGTTGAACGGCACCCCGAACATGTCGTGGAGGACGAGGGCCAGCCTTTCCGCGGGCTCGAGGCTCTCGAGGACCACCAGCAAGGCAAGCCCGACCGAGTCCGCGAGCAGGCTGGCGTGTTCGGGGTCGACGGTGGCGTCGGTGCTGACGAGGGGTTCGGGCAGCCAGGTGCCGGTGAGGTCCTCGCGGCGGGACTGCCGGGTCCTGAGCATGTCGATGCAGACCCGTCCGACCACGGTTGTCAGCCACCCGTCGATGCTGTTGATCGTGGTGCTGTCGGAGCGGGTGGTTCTGATCCAGGCTTCCTGAAGGGCGTCGTCGGCTTCGGTGACCGATCCGAGCATCCGGTAAGCCACGGCACGTAGGTGGGGCCGGTGCTCCTCGAACTGGTCGGCGAACCACTGCTTGTCGTCCACGGTCGTTTACTCGATCCGTCGCTAGGCCAGTCGTCCGGAGCCGCGGTACTTCTTGACCCAGAAGCGTCGGTACAGGAGCCGTGCCGGCGGCGGGAGGAGGCTGAGGACCTGGGTCGTTGTCTCCTGGGTGGCTCCGTCGAGCACCCAGGGAAGATACTCTGCCGCGCCCTTGATGCCGCCCTGCTGGTCACGGATCTCCTTGGTGAAGGACTCCCAGCCCGCCGTGCCCGTACGGCGCTCGAGCAGCGGAAGGGCGGCCTCCTCCTCGTGGATCATGTGCGCGGAGAGGCCCTGGGCCAGGGCCTTGAGCTCGGCGTCGAGAGCAGTCGCGTCGCGCGCCTCGATCGCCGCTTCGATCTGGTCGAGCCGGGGGTCGAGTGAGCCGTGCTCGGCCTCCATGTCGGTGAGGATCTCGATCTCCTCCGGCTCGCTGACGGCCGCGTAGAGGCGAGGCCAAAGGGCCGCGTCCTCTGCGTTGTGGTGGGTGTGCAGCTGCTTGCTGAACGATCGCCAGGTGGCGATCGCGGCCGAAGAGAGCCCCTCACCTTCCTGGCTCGCCCGAATCAGTCGCTGCAGGTCACGGTTGAAGGCGTCATGGGCGACGTACATCATCGTGAAGTCGACGCTGCCGGCCAGGGATGCCCGGCGACTCCAGGCGTCGGTGTGCGACTCGGTATAGGTGGACATGATGTGCTCCTGTTGTTCGATGTGAGTTCGGTCGGGTCAGATGTGGGTCTCAATGGCTGGCGAACGCCTCGCGACGGATCATCTGTAGGACGGTCGGGGCGCCTTCGGAGGTGGTGACGGCGACGTTCTTGCGGATCCACGCGGTGCTCGTCGTCTGGGCGAGCATGGCGGCCGCCAGGTCGGCCCGGCTCGTGAAGACTCCGTCCGCGTGGTCTTCGTGTAGGCGGTAGCTGCTCACCGCTGGTGCGTCGAAGAGTCCGCTCGGGCGCATCACGGTCCACTCGAGGTCACTGGACCGGAGGCCGGCTTCCATGGCGCGCATGTCGGCGTACGTCGACTTTCCGATCGTCGCGGTCACCAGGGGTTGCATCACCCGATTCAAGAGGAACCCTGCGCCCTCGTGGCGGCGCGGCTCGGTCGCGGCCGAGCTGACGACAACCACACGGGCGATCCCGTGCTGCTTCATGGCTGCACCGATACTGGCGATGCCTGCGCTGTAGACGGTGATGGGCTTCCGGGTGAATGGCACTCCCAGCGTGGAGAGGACCGCCTCGGAGCCGGCAGTGGCTCGCGCGACTGCCCCAACGTCGTGAACATCCGCCTCGACCAGCGTGAGACGCTCGTGGGCGAAAGGGAACTGCGCCGGCCTCCGGACCACGGCCACCACGTCATGGCCGGCGTCCAGTGCCTGCTGGGTCAACAACCGGCCGGTTCCACCGTTCGCCCCGAAGACTGCGATCTGCATGATCTGATTCCCTGCTGCCCTGGCACGGTGATTCCGTGCGTTCACAGAGTTAGTCGGATGAGGCATGACAAACGTGACGGGGTCCGGTCACGGCACTGGCGAACGGATCTTCGAGCGAGTCCGACACTGCCGATGTCGAGGCTGAATGGGCCAATGCCCTGCAGGATGGACGCACGTCGTCGCGGTGGGCTTTCACGCTCTGCCGTCCATGTCAGTGGCCGGTGAGGGCGCTGTCTCCGGCGGCACGGGTCCACCTGCGTGGGACTATCGGCGCCATGGAGACTTCTCGCGGGAGCCGGGGTGCATCGGGCTATCCCCGCTCCGTGCGTACTCCTCGTGGCGAGGCGCGGCGCGCGGAACTGCTGGCGGCCGTGGCTAGCGACTTGAAAGCCAACGGCCTGGCCGACTTCTCCCTGCGCCGGGCCGCGCGAGCCGCCGGTACGACGCACAAGGTGCTCCTCTACCACTTCGACGGCGCCGAAGAGTTGCTCGGCGAGGCAATCGCGTCGCTCAGAGAGGGGCGCATCGCCAACGCACTGTCGGCCGCGGCCGCACACGAGGGGCTGGGTGAGCGGGTGCGGGCCATGTGGCCGGTCCTCATGGAGGACGCCACCGGGCTCCGGGTGATCGACCAGGCGATCGGGCTGGCGATGTACGACCCGCAGCGGTATGCGCATCTGGCCAACGAAGCGACTGCCCTGTACTACGGCCCGGTGCGGACGCTGTGCCCGCCGGGGTGGACAGAGCAGCGGAAGGAGGAGGTGGTCGATCTGATCCTGGCCACGATGCGGGGCTTCCTCATGGAGTGGCAGACGACCCGCAGCGTCGTTCGGATCGATCCGGCGCTCAGGGCACTCGTCCGCGCGCTCGACCGTGAGGAGACCGCTGGCGCGTAGTCGGGCGGAGGTGGCCTCGACACCAAGTGAACCGCGTGGTTCACTTACGGGATGGACACGCCGAAGCGATCGAAGATCTGGTTCAGCAGTGGTGGCGTCGAGTGCGCCGCGTGGCACTACGTCGGCACCAACGGTGCCTGCGTGGTGATGGCCGGCGGTGCCGGTGTCACGAAGGAGCCCGGCACCGATCAGTTCGCTGCGCGGTTCCATGCCGCTGGATTCAGCGTCCTGGCCTTCGACCATCGTCACTTCGGTGAGAGCGGAGGTACGCCGAGACAGGTCATGCGTGTGCGTGACCAGCTGACCGATTGGGATGCCGCCGTCGACTGCGCCAAGGCATTGCCCGAGGTGGACCCGCTGCGGGTCGCCGCCTGGGGGTTCTCATCCGCAGGCGGTCACGTGCTCCGGGTCGGAGCGGGCGGGAAGGTCGCGGCCGTGGTCGCTCAAACGCCCTTCGTGGACGGCCTGGTGTCGGGACCGAACTCGCTGCGACATGAATCGGCCGGCGTCGTACTCCGCTTCCCCTTCATCGCTCTGGCCGACCTGTTCCGCGGGTTGTTCCGCCGGCCCCCACTGGTCGTCCCGCTGGCCGGACGACGGGGCGAGGTCGCAATGCTCACCACACCCGACGCTCTCGACAGCCAGCGCGCTCTCGATCCCGGTGGCCGCTACCCGGAGTGGCAGCAGACGATTGCGGCGCGCTCGGTCATGCCGATGTTCACCTACCGTCCAGGGCGCGCCGCCCGAAGGATCCGGGTCCCACTGCTGGTCGTCGTCGCCGAGCAGGACCAGTCGGTGCTCGCAATTCCGGCCGTCCGCGTAGCCGCCCGCGCCCACGCAGACCTGGTGCAGGTGCCGGGTGGCCACTACGCGCCCTTCTTGGAACAGCACGAGGTCGTGGCCGAAGCCGAGGTGAGCTTCCTCCTCACCCACCTGAGCGTCGGCTGACCCTGAGTTCGATACCGAGGCCGTGGTCTCAGCAGTGCAGGCGGTCTGGGGCGACGTCAGCGAGATCTCGCCGCCGGTTCCCTGACCACGGGTTCCATGGTGGTAACCGCGTCGGAAGCGCTCGACGCGCTCGGCGATTGGGCGCACGCCCCGTGCGATTGGGCGAAGGGGATCGGGGCTCGTTGCCGCCGCCATCGGGGACAGGGGACAGGGCGCACCACATGTTCCGGGTGGAGTAACCCCCGCTGTAGAGCCCGACGGCTTCGCCCGTCTCCCTTGACACGCTTCCCGTTCCGGCGCACCGTAGAAGTACCCCCCTGAAAGATGGGCCTCGTCACCCCTTCGGGAGATGGTGGCGGCGAGGTCCTCTTCAATCGTCGTTTTCGGACACGGCCATTGCTCTGGGGTGTGAGCGTGTCCCGCCGGGCGGTTGTCCCTGTGACCTCGGCGGGACGCACTCACTCAGCAGCTTTGCGTTCAAGCCCGCACGAGTGTGTGCCCGACGCGACCACGGTCAACCGGTTGAGTCACTGCTCAACTTCGAGACCGGCTGCTGCCCCGCGTGGCAGGGCCGCGTCCGACCGGCATCGAGGTCGGCGAGTCGATCGTGGTCACGGAATGTCTTCCGGCCGAGCTACATGAGGGCGCTCTTACTGAGACGGCCCAACGTCCTATGCCGCTGTCCGGCTCACTCACATGCCCGCGATGAGTGAACGTGCTAGTCGGCCCGTCACCCACCAGCTCAATCCCGCTCTACCGAAGGTGCCTTGCCACAGAGTGGAGCCAGATCCCGACGTTGTACGGGATGAGCAACGGGGCCTACATCCCGCCCACAGTGGGCGGGGTCGGCGGCATCGCGTCGTAGCCGTTGGGACCAAGTCGGTGGGAGTTCCAGAACCTGCCGCACCGCGTGCACGTCCGATAAGGCCCCGCCTCATCGCCCTTGAACGGCCCCATGAGTGGCGACCGACAAGACAGAGGGAGTCGTCCCATCTGCAACCCCTTCGGTGCGCGGGTCAGCCTGCTCATCGTGGTGATGACAGGTTCGAACGCGCGCGCATCGCGGCATAGGACGTTGCCGTGATCATGGGACGATCCCGCGTTCACGCGGGCAGGCGAACCAGGAATCGGCACCCGGGTCCCGGTTGGCCACCACGATCTGGCCGAAGTGGGCCCCGATGATGCTCTTGACGATCGCCAGGCCCCGCCCCGCCCCGCCCCGGCGCCGCCCGGCGACCGGCCCGGGGTACGCGCCGTACGGCGTGCGTCAGTCGACGTGCAGCACGACCTTTCCCGTGGTGCGCCGCTCCAGGTACTCAACGATGATGCCCGGGGCGTCCCGCCACGAGATCTCCAGTCCGACCCGCGCGTCAAGGCGACCGGACTCGACCAGGGCACACAGACGCGACAGGTCGGAGTTCGCACTGGCGTGCGCGACGAGCTCGTCGAAGCAGTTCAAGGTGTAGATGCGGGCTCCCTGTGAGCGGTCGAACAGGCCCGGACGGAAGTGCACCGGCTCTTCGGGGTCCGGAGTGGCGAGGTTGACGACGACGCCACGGGGCGCCAGATGCTCGATGGACTGGCCGAACACCGGGCCGCCCACGGCGTCGACGATCAGGTCGAAGTCGCCCTCGATCCGCTCGGTGACCAGGGTGGCACCGGGGATCTCGCGGACCGTCCGGACGAGCGCGGTGACGTGGGCGCCGGCGGCATGGGCCAGCTGGGTCGCGAAGCTCCCGACACCACCGCCGGCTCCGGTGATCAGTACCCGCTTGCCCAGCAGGAACCCACCGACCTCCAGGGAGCGCAACGCCGTCAGCCCGGCGTCCGGCAGGGTCGCGGCCTGGTGGTCGGGGACCGCGTCCGGAATCGTCGCCATCCACGAGGTCGAGACCGCGGCCAGTTCGGCCCAGGCACCACGCCGGACCAGGGCGACGACCCGGGTTCCAGCGGGCGGACCGCTGCCGTCTGCCGCTGCGGTCTCGACCACACCGGCCACGTCCCAACCGGTCCGAGATCCGTCCGCCAACTTCTCGAGGTCGAGCACCTCGCCACGGTTCAAGGACGACGCACGGACGCGCACGACCGCTTGGTCCGGGAGCGGCACCGGATCCGCGACGGTGGTCAAGGCGACGGACGAACCCGCTGTTGTGAGCGCCAGCACCCGTCAAAGCCTATGACGTGCGGAGCGGAGACCCCGGTGACGTAGCCCGCGGTGGCCTCGGCTCGACGGGTCTTGGGGTGCGGGTGCCGGACCTCGGCGGCTCGACTGTGCGACCCAGCACTGCGCGGGGCGCTCGGAGTCAGGAAGTCCCGCACTGTCTCGCCCGCTGCTTCCATCCGTGTGACAACCTGATCACGTCCACCGGAGTTCAAGGTGGTGTGAGGAGCACAGCAGGGGCGCGGGCGTGATCGGTGGCCGGGACCAGCAGGAGTTCGAGGCGTTCGTCGCCGCGAGCTCGGACCGGCTGCTCCGGACGGCCTATCTCCTGACCGGCGACGCCGGCCATGCGGAGGACGTCGTGCAATCTGCGCTGCTGCGGACCGCGCGCCGGTGGCGGTCGGCCCGGCGGTCCCCCGAGGCGTACGCGCGGACGACGGTGGCCAACCTGGTCAAGGACCGGTGGCGCAGCCTCGGCCGCCGACCGAGCGAGGCCCCGCTGGAACGCGACCTACCGCTGGCGGCCCACGACGGCGCCGCCGACGACAGCCGGCTCGACCGCGACCTGTTGATGCGCGCCGCACGCGCGCTGCCCCTGGGCCAGCGGGCGGTCCTGGTGCTCCGCTACTTCGACGACCTCTCGGTCGAGGAGACGGCGAGGACGCTCGGCATCACGACCGGGACCGTCAAGTCACAGACATCGCGCGCGCTCGCCAGCCTGCGGACCGCGCTCACCACCGAGACCTCCGAGAAGGAGAACCTTGATGCTCACCGATGACGACCTGATCCGAGAGCTCGAAGCCGGCTTCCGCGACGAGAGCCGGGCGCTGACCTACTCCGGCCGGGTGCCGTCCCCGCGCCGCCCCGTGGTGCCCTGGACGACCGTTCCCATCGCGGCGGCGGCCGCGGCCGTGATCGTGCTGCCCCAGCTGGGTGGTGGAGGCACGCCGACCGCGACTCCGGCTCCGCCGCGGGCCACCCAGACCGTGCCCCAGGCCGTGCCCCAGCACGTCCACGGTTCGTTCGGGGCGGGACCCAGTGCGCCGGCGGCGAACGGCCACGTCAGGCTGGTCACCACGTCGTTCGAGTTCGCCGGCCGCACGTTCCGCATCCAGCGCCCAGCGAACCAGCCGCTGCGCTACATCGTCTGTCGGATCGGTGCTGCCGCGCCGCCCGCCGACGCCACTCCGGTGCCGAACCCCTTCGACATCGAGAGGGCCTGGTCGGGCCGGGATCCCAAGACCGGCGACGCCGCGGTCTGGGTCAAGGACTCGCGGTTCTTCCACGGCCAGTACCTCGAGATGTCCAGCCCGAGCTACACCGAGCAGGAGCTGGTCACCATGCTCCAGACGCCCCCGGACCAGCAGTAGAACCCCACCCGCCCACGCAGGGTGGGTGAGCCCCACGCTGGCCGCCAGGCACCGCTCCGCCACGCGGCTTGTCCAGGGACACCAAGCAGGCATCAGACCGCGCTGAGCGACCGCAACGCCACGTGTGCGGGCGCGCCTCGCCGCCCGGCTCAATGCGGAATGACGAGCCTTCCGCAGCACTGGTTTCGGCGACCCGGACCTGAGGCGATGTACCGTGCGCCGGTGCGGACCAGGGCCTCCGACGATGTGCTCCTCCATCTGAGGCGTGCGCGCGACCACGCGGATCGCAGGTATGCGGATCAGCTGGACCTCGACGCCTTGGCCGAGGTCGCAGGAATGAGCAAGTACCACTTCCAACGCCTGTTCACGGCGACGTACAGGATCAGCCCCGCCGCCTATGTCTCACAGCGGCGGATCGAGCGGTCCCAGGACCTGCTGCGGGCGACCAACCTGACTGTCACCGAGGTCTGCCACGCAGTCGGCTTCTCCAGTCTCGGCTCGTTCAGCAGCCGGTTCCGCGAACTGGTCGGCTCCTCGCCGAGCGAGTTCCAGCGCCGGTACGCCTCGGGCGCCCCGCGCATCCCGGGCTGCTACATCTTCATGTGGGGCCTGGCCGAGCGAGGTATCGCAAGCGAGGAGAAGCAGACCCGGGGCACCGCGTCGTAGCGTCGGTCCCATGATCACGAACATCTCACTCGCGTCCGTCTTCGTGAAGGACGTCGATGCCTCCAAGGCGTTTTACATCGATGTCCTCGGCTTCGAGGAGCACACCGACATCACGCTGGGCGACGGCTACCGCTGGTGCACCGTCAAGCACCCCACCCAGCCCGAGCTCCAGGTGCACCTCACCCAGCCCGGTCCGCCGTTCACGCCCGAGATGGCCGCGGCGATCACGAGGACACTCGACGAGGGCGGGATGAACGGGCTCGGCATGGCGGTCGACGATTGCCGCAAGACCTACGAGGAGCTCAGCGCCAAGGGTGTCGTGTTCCTGCAGGAACCGGCGGAGAGGCCTTACGGCGTCGAGGCGGTCTGCCGCGACAACTCCGGCAACTGGATGGTCCTGGTCGAGCAACGCGAGTACACCGGCGGCGACTTCGACCACACCTGACACGCGATGCTGCGCGCCCAGCGTCATGTTGGCCGAAATGCCGCACCTCGTCGGCATGGGAGTGCGCCCAGGCGCCTGGGTGGACGTTCTGCGCTCCCGGGTCTGAACGGGCGCAGCGTGCCTACCGTGATTCCGAGGTCTGGCCGCCGCCACGACTTCGCCCCGCGGATGACCTCTTCAGCGGTGGGGGAGTGGCCTTCCTGAGGTCGGGTTCCGACGCGAGTTCGAGCTCTGTCCCTGGTGCGGTCGTCGTAGGGACCGCCGGTGAACCGGCGGTTCGCGATCCGTCGTCTCAGGTCCTCGTCCTCACCGCCCGCCTGCGCGTTCGGCTCGCGCTCGATCCTTGATGCCTTCGATGACCGAGGTCTTGGCCTCGGCATAGGCGTTCATGTCGGTCCAGTCACGGGCGATGAGAGCGCGCTTGGTCTCCTCGTAGAGCTTCCGATCCGCCTCGTGCGATCGAAGGCGGTCGCGGAGCAGCACGTAGTCATCGGCCGCCGGGTCCGTCGGCTCGAGGATGTGGATGTGGACGTCGCGGTCGGGCGTCCGGGCCATGCGGTGGCCGGGCTCGCGCACGCGCAGCCGGTATCCGGCGCCGATCAGAGCGGGCAGATAGTCCTCCTCGGCGGTGATGTCGGGGACGGTCACGAGGATGTCGATGATGGGCTTGGCCGAGAGACCGGGCACGGCCGTCGAACCGATGTGCTCGACGGATCGGGCTCCGGCCCCCAGGGCGGTCGTGATGCGGCGTCGGTGTTCGTCGTACGACGTGGGCCAGGCCGGGTCGTACTCCTGAAGCGAAAGGTCGCGCTTCTCCGTGCCTCCGATGAGCACAGCCGTGGTGACGTCGGGGCGTCGCGACAAGCGCGGGGGTTCCGAGGACATCAGGCGATCCTAGGCAGTGATCCACCAGCAGGCGTCGATGACCGCACGGAACCCTCGCATCCGCCGTCGGTGGCGTGTGGCACGCTCGGCCCATGCCGTGCGACATCCCCGACGCGCGTGAGCTGGTCGGTCAGCTTGACGCGGTGTCGGTGATCGAGCTCGACCGCTACACCAAGTTCGAGGTCGAGGGCCGGACCTTCGGCTACCTCTGGGAGCCCACCGCCACCGTCGGGCTCAAGCAGACGATCGCCGAGCAGACCGCGCTGGTCGCGGAGCGGCCGGAGGTGTTCGAGATCCAGTTCACCGCCTACGGCTACGGCTGGGTGGTCGTCCACCTCGACGGGGTCGAGCGCGACGAGCTGGCCGAGCTCGTCTTCGAGGCCTGGAGGCTGTCTGCGCCCGCCTGGTTGCTCGAGTCCCGCGGCGAGCGTCTGCCCGTCTAGCGCCGCGTTCGACGCGGAGCGCCCGCGGGGTGAGGCGGGTTTCGGACCGGCCCTTAGCGTGGAGGCATGACACACAAGACCTGGTTCATCACCGGCACGTCCCGCGGTTTCGGGCGCGAGTGGACGATCGCCGCCCTCGAGCGCGGCGACCGCGTCGCCGCGACCGCCCGGGACACCTCGACCCTCGACGACCTCGCCGAGAAGTACGGCGACGCGCTGCTGCCCGTGGCGCTCGACGTGACCGATCGCGAGGCGGACTTCGCCACCGTGCAGCAGGCGCACGAGCACTTCGGTCGGCTCGACGTGATCGTCAACAATGCGGGCTACGGGCAGTTCGGCTTCGTCGAGGAGCTCAGCGAGGCCGAGTTCCGCGACCAGCTGGAGACCAACGTGTTCGGCGCGATGTGGGTGACCCAGGCGGCCCTGCCGCTCCTGCGCGAGCAAGGGTCGGGCCACATCCTCCAGGTGTCCTCGATCGGCGGCATCACCGCCTTCGCCGGCATCGGCGCCTACCACGCCTCGAAGTGGGCGCTCGAGGGCTTCTCCCAGGCCCTGGCACAGGAGGTCAAGGGTTTCGGCATCCACGTCACGATCGTCGAGCCAGGCGGGTACGCGACCGACTGGGCCGGCGACTCGGCCAAGCGCACCGAACCGATCGCGGCGTACGACGACTTCCGCGCCCAGGTGGACGAGGACCGGAAGTCCCGGAACTCCGCGGGGCCGGGTGACCCGACCGCCTCGGCGGCCGCCGTGCTCGCCATCGTCGACGCCGAGGAGCCCCCGCTGAGGGTCTTCCTCGGTGCTGCCCCGTTGAGCATCGCCAAGGCCGACTACGCCCGACGCATCGAGACCTGGGAGCAGTGGGACGAGGTCTCGCAGGCGGCTCAGGGCTGAACGCCGCGCCGCCACCTACCCGCTTGACCCGCCCCGCTGTTGGCGTCGGCAGTCCCACCAATGTATCTTGACGTCAAGAGACCTACCCGCCTACCCCCGTGGAGACGTACGGCGGCAAGATGGGTGAGAGACGTCGACGTATCGAGGAGATGTGGCGGATGGCCAGTCAGGACAGCTTCAATGCCTTGGGGACGCTCGAGGTCGGTGACCAGAGCTACCAGATCTACCGGCTCTCCGCCGTCACGGGTGAGGGTCTCGACGTCGAGAGCCTGCCCTACTCGCTGAAGATCCTGCTGGAGAACCTGCTCCGCACCGAGGACGGCGCTGACATCACCGCCGACGACATCAAGGCGCTGGCCGGGTGGGACGCCGAGGCCGAGCCCGACAAGGAGATCCAGTTCACGCCGGCACGCGTGATCATGCAGGACTTCACCGGCGTGCCGTGCATCGTCGACCTGGCCACCATGCGTGAGGCCATGGCCGACCTCGGCGGCGACGCCACCAGGATCAACCCGCTCGCGCCGGCCGAGCTGGTCATCGACCACTCCGTGATCGCCGACGTCTTCGGTACGCCCGAGGCCTTCGAGCGGAACGTCGAGATCGAGTACCAGCGCAACGAGGAGCGCTACCAGTTCCTCCGCTGGGGCCAGGACGCCTTCGACGACTTCAAGGTCGTGCCGCCCGGCACGGGCATCGTCCACCAGGTCAACATCGAGCACCTGGCGCGCGTGGTGTTCACGCGCGAGGACTCGACCGGCGAGGCGGAGCTGGTGGCATACCCGGACACCTGCGTCGGCACCGACTCCCACACCACGATGGTCAACGGCATCGGCGTGGTCGGCTGGGGCGTGGGCGGCATCGAGGCCGAGGCCGCCATGCTCGGCCAGCCGGTCAGCATGCTGATCCCGCGCGTGGTCGGCTTCAAGCTCTCCGGCGAGCTGCCCGAGGGCTCGACCGCCACCGACCTCGTCCTCACCATCACCGAGATGCTGCGCCAGCACGGCGTGGTCGGGAAGTTCGTCGAGTTCTACGGCGACGGCGTCGGCGCGCTCCCGGTCGCCAACCGCGCCACCATCGGGAACATGAGCCCGGAGTTCGGCTCGACGATCGCGGTGTTCCCCGTCGACGACCAGACCATCAGCTACCTCCGGCTGACCGGGCGACCGGACGACCAGCTCGCCCTCGTCGAGGCCTACGCCAAGGAGCAGGGCCTCTGGCACGACCCCGGCGCCGACAGCTATGTGGAGCCCCGCTACAGCGAGCGGCTCGAGCTCGACCTCTCCACCGTCGTACCGTCCCTGGCGGGACCCAAGCGACCCCAGGACCGGGTCGAGGTGACCAAGGCCGGGGAGTCGTTCGCGAAGGCGCTCGAGGACTACACCGAGAACGTCGACGCCACCGCGACGGCCAGTCTCGACGGCCAGCAGGTCGAGATCGGCCACGGGGCCGTGGCCATCGCCGCGATCACGTCGTGCACGAACACCTCCAACCCGAGCGTGATGATCGGGGCGGCGCTGCTGGCCAAGAACGCCGTGGAGAAGGGACTCGAGCGCAAGCCGTGGGTCAAGACGTCGCTCGCGCCCGGGTCCAAGGTGGTCAGTGACTACTACGAGCGGTCCGGTCTCACGCCGTACCTCGACAAGCTCGGTTTCAACCTCGTCGGCTACGGCTGTACGACGTGCATCGGCAACTCCGGTCCTCTCATCCCCGAGGTCAGCCAGGCCGTCAACGAGGCGGACCTGGCGGTCGTCAGCGTGCTCTCCGGCAACCGCAACTTCGAGGGCCGGATCAACCCCGACGTGAAGATGAACTACCTCGCGTCGCCGCCGCTGGTGGTCGCCTACGCGCTGGCCGGCTCGATGACCGTCGACCTGTTCAACGACCCGCTGGGCCAGGACACCGACGGCAACGACGTGTTCCTCAAGGACATCTGGCCGTCGCCCCAGGAGATCGAGCGGGTGATCGGCGAGTCGATCACCTCGAGCATGTTCACCGACGGCTACGCCGACGTCTTCGCCGGCGACCAGCGGTGGCGTGACCTGCCGACGCCCGCGGGCGACACCTTCGCCTGGGCCGAGGACTCGACGTACGTCCGCAAGCCTCCCTACTTCGACGGCATGCCCGACGAGCCCGAGGCGGTCACCGACATCGAGGGTGCGCGCGTGCTGCTCAAGCTCGGCGACTCGGTCACCACCGACCACATCAGCCCGGCCGGTGCGATCAAGAAGGACAGCCCCGCCGGGAAGTACCTCGGCGAGCACGGCGTCGAGCAGCGCGACTTCAACTCCTACGGCTCGCGCCGTGGCAACCACGAGGTCATGATCCGCGGCACCTTCGCCAACATCCGGCTGCGCAACCAGCTCGCGCAGGGAACCGAGGGCGGCTTCACCCGCGACTTCACCGACAACGGCGAGGTGACCACGGTCTTCGAGGCGAGCGAGCACTACCAAGCCGCCGGCATCCCGCTCGTCGTACTCGCGGGCAAGGAGTACGGCTCCGGCTCGTCGCGCGACTGGGCAGCGAAGGGCACCGCGCTGCTGGGTGTGAAGGCCGTGATCGCCGAGTCCTACGAGCGGATCCACCGGTCCAACCTGATCGGCATGGGCGTGCTGCCGCTGCAGTTCCCGGGCGGCAAGACGGCCGACGACATGGGGCTGACCGGTGACGAGACGATCTCGATCTCCGGCATCACCGAGCTCAACGACGGCACCACGCCGCGCACGGTCACGGTGAAGATCGAGTCTGCCGACGGTGAGCGCTCCGACGAGTTCGAGGCCACGGTCCGCATCGACACCCCCGGCGAGGCCCACTACTACCGCAACGGCGGGATCATGCAGTACGTGCTCAGGAACCTGCTGAAGGCCTGAACCGGAGAATTCTCCACGCCCCTACCCCTCCAAACGGCATCGGTACGACGTGTTGTCGGGTGTGATGGTCGGGTGCACGGGAGGTCTCGATGACGACACAGCTGCCTGAGCGGCTCCGCGCGCTCGCGGGGGAAGCCCCGGCGGCACTGTCCGCGGGAGACCTGTGGGCCGCGGGCAGGCGTCGGCACCGGCGTCGCGTCGTGACCTCGTTGACCCTGGCCGGCTGCCTGGTGGTGGCCGCGGCACTCCTCGGACTCGGAGACTGGCAGAGCCGACGCCCCGAGCCCGCCGGGCCACCGCCGAACGTGGGCCCGATGGCGATCCCCCAGCGCTTCTTCTACCCGAGCCCGTGGCTGCCGAGCACGTCGAGTCCCGGACGGCTGGTCGCGCTGTTCGGCGCCACGCGGGACCACTTCCCGTTCGGCTCGGACCTCGATGCACGAGGTGGCGTGTCGGCCGGTTCGCAGGCCTACCACTTCCTCGACCTGCCCGGAATGGCTCCCGACTACGACGTCGAGCTGTCGCCGGACGGCCGGCATGTCGCGTACTTCGTGGACGGACAACCCCGTGGGGACGCGAGGCTGGGTGACCGCTCGATCGTGGGCGTGGCGATCCTGGACGTGACGACGGGAGAGGTGGAGCGACACGTCGTCGCGACGGAGCACGGTCTGTTCCCCAGCATGCTCTCCTGGGCCGACGACCGTACCGTGGCGCTGGCCTCGGACCATCTCACCTCGGCCGCTGTGGAGTCGTACTCCGGCCGGACAGTGGTCCGGCTCTTCACGCTGGGCCGCTCGGAACCCGTGGTGCTCCCGCACAGCAACGTGCTGCCGGTCCCCGTGGTGACCACCACCGGGTACTCCGGCAGCGTCCACCCGCGAGTTCTCCGCTCCTACGACGTCACCGGGCGGGTGAAGGGCGACGTGCTGATGTCGACGTCCCTCGTGAACGCGGCGTACGACGCAGCGTCCGGACGGCTGGCCGGCATCCGGGGAGATCCCACCCAAGGCGGTTCCGGGCCAGGGCGGCTGATGGTCGGCCGTGCCGCCGACGGTCGTGCTCGATTGTCGGTCGTGCCCGGCGGTCATCGGTTCTACGCCGTGCTCGGCTGGTCGGATGCCCACCACGTCGTCACCGACCAGGGGCGGCCCACCAGTCGTGTCCTCCTGAACGTCGACGTACGCACCGGGGCCGAGCGGCGCCTGACCTGGACCGGTTACCAGACCCCGGGCAGTCATTGGTACGGAGTGACGCTCGCCTCCGGCGCCCTGCACCACCCCGCGACGGTCACTGCCATCGAGCCGCCTCAGCCATGGAACCCGCGCTGGGTCGCAGCGGTGGCAACCGCTCTGTTGCTGCTCGGCTCGGGGTGCGTGGTGCTGGTGCTCAGGAGCCGACGTGCCAGACGCTGACGACTTCGCCGAGTTCGTGGCGGCCCGGTCGGCGGCGCTGCTGCGGACGGCGTACCTCCTGACCGGCGACCGCCACGAGGCCGAGGATCTCGTGCAGACCGCGCTGATCAAGGTGGTGCCGCGCTGGGGGAGGCTGCGCGAGCCGGAGCCCTACGTACGACGGGTCCTGGTCAACGAGTCGATCTCACGGTGGCGGCGACGGCGCTGGAGGGAGACCTCCGTGCCGGAGGTGCGCGACGCGCCGCTCCCCGGCCACGACGTCGACGAGCAGCTAGTACTCCGCCAGGCGCTCGCCCGGCTCGCGCCGAGACAGCGGGCGGTGGTCGTGCTGCGGTACTTCGACGACCTCACCGAGGCCCAGACCGCGGGGGTGCTCGGGATCTCCGTCGGCACCGTGAAGTCGCAGAGTCGCGACGCCCTCGCCCGGCTGCGGGAGCTGGTGCCCGACCTGGCCGAGACCGCGCTCAACGAGCCGCGCGCTGGAGCTCCCACGCCGCCGTGACCGCGGCGAGTGCGACGTCCTCCCGGCCTCGCAGCAGGTCGACCATCACCTTCTGGTGGCTCTCCAGGCGGGGTGGCACCGAGAACGTGTCGGGGTGCGCCACCAGCAGACGCTCCCGGGCGTCGAAGTCGCACCGGACGACCACGGACTCGCCGTCCTCCTGCCGGGCGACCAGCCGCGCGCTCCAGTACCATCCGCGGCGGCCACCGCTGACGCGCTCGCGGACGCCGTCCAGTGAGAGGGCGTGCTGCGCCAGCCGCTCGAGGTCGATCACAGTCAGAGGCTAGGGGCTGGTCGGGAAGCCCCCGAGGACCCCGGGACGTCATACGTTCCGGTCGCCTGGGCGACCGGTTCGTATGACGTCCCGCGTGGCGCAGGCGGCTACTTCACTTCGGCACGCATCACGCGCCACAGACCGAAGGCCAGTGGGAGTCCCAGCCAGACGGCACCGGTCGCGGCGAGCTGCGTCCAGTCCTGCCCGGTGAAGCCGCCGTCGTACAGCCGGTTCTGGTTGAACGAGAAGTCCACCCAGGGCTGGGCCTTCTCGAACCATGCCTGGTTGGCGGCCAGCACCATCGAGAGCGTCGGTACGACGAACCAGTACGTGAAGTAGCTGACGATCGCCGCGGCCGAGTTGCGCATGAGCACGCCGAGCATGAAGCCGACCACCATGCCGATCAGGTCGGCGCCGACGATGTAGCCGATCGCCGTGGGGGAGAGGTTCCAGACGGTGTCCTGACCCATCAGGGCGGTGCCCACGATGTTGCCGACCGCGCCGACGCCCAGGGCGAGCGCCATCGAGGCCAGGCCGACCAGCACGGTGACGGCCATCTTGGCCCGGATCACGCGACCCCGGTGCGGCACCAGCGTGAACGTGGTCAGACCGGCTCGCTGGCTCCACTCCCCGGTGACCGACAGGACGGCCAGCACGGGCAGCAGGATCGTCATCGGTACGCCGATGGCGCCGGCGAAGCTGTCGTAGGTGAGGTCTTCGCTCCCCGAGAACGCGATGACCGCCGCGGTCGTCAGCACGCCCGCGGCCGCGATGCCGATCATCAGCCAGAAGCCGGACCTGGTGTCGAACATCTTGCGGAGCTCGACCCCGACGACCGTGCGGAACGGTATCGGCTCGTGCTCCACCCGAGCGCGGGTGGGAGCATGGTCGAGCGCGGTGGTGGTGTCGATGACTGCTGTGTGGCTCATGCCGCCACGTCCTCTCGTGCGTTGTCTGCGGTGAGCTCGAGGAACATCTCCTCGAGCCCGGCCCCGTCTGCGGGCCTCAGCTCGGTCAGGGGTACGCCGGCGGCGAGCGCGACGCGCCCGACCTCGGCGGTGTCGGCGTCGGTCCGGACCCCGCCCAGCGAGTGCTGGGCGGAGTGTCCGGCCGCGGCAAGGGCCGCGGCGAGCGCCGCGACGTCCGCGGCGCCGGCGTAGGTCCCGGCGGAGGCGAGCAGGTCGCCCTTGGTGCCGGCGGCGACGATCCGCCCGTTGCCGATCACGACCAGGTCGTCGGCGACGACCTCGATCTCGTGCAGCAGGTGCGAGGAGAGCAGGACGGTCCCGCCCTGGTCGGCGTACCCGCGGAGCAGGTCGCGCATCCACCGGATGCCGGCCGGGTCGAGCCCGTTGGCGGGCTCGTCGAGGACGAGCACCTCCGGGTCGCCGATCAGCGCGGTGGCGATGCCGAGCCGCTGACGCATGCCGAGCGAGTAGTCCCGCACCCGGCGCCCGGACTCCTCGGGAGTCAGGCTGACCAGGTCGAGCATCTCGTCGACCCGTTCCTTGGGCATCCGCGTGGTGCGCTGCGCCAGGGTCAGGATCTCGCGGCCGGTGCGCCCGGCGTGCTGCGCCGACGCGTCGAGGAGTACGCCGATCTCGCGGCCAGGGTTGGGGAGGTCGGCGTACCGGCGGCCGAGCACGGTCGCGGTCCCGGAGGTCGCCGGGGTCAGGCCCACCAGGATGCGCAGGGTGGTCGACTTGCCGGCGCCGTTGGGGCCGAGGAAGCCGGTCACCCGGCCGGCCTCGGCGCTGAAGGTCACGTGGTCGACGGCGGTGAAGCCGCCGTAGGTCTTGGTCAGTGCGTCGATCTGGATCATGTCGAGGACTGTGCCGTCGGAGGGCACTCGGCCACATCGGGGAGCCTGCTGATCCTGCACCTGGCACGGACCCCGAGACCCCTAGGGGGTAGCGGCCGTCGGGCTCAGGGTGCGGCTAGCGTGGAGCCATGCTCGTGGCGATCAGCATCAGTCCCTCCGGTGGAGACGAGTCCGGGGGAGTCAGTGAGTCTGTGGCCGAGGCGGTGCGGGTGATCCGCGAGTCCGGACTGCCGACCGAGACCAACGCGATGTTCACCAACATCGAGGGCGAGTGGGACGAGGTGATGGCGGTCGTGAAGCGGGCCGTGATGACCGTCGCCGAGACCTCGCCGCGGGTCGGGCTCGTGCTCAAGGCCGACCTGCGCGCCGGCCACGACACCGGACAGATGACACGCAAGGTCGAGCGGGTCGAGCAGCGACTGGCCGGCGGCGTCGATGCGCAGTGACACCTTCCACGTCCACACCGGCTCGGACGACGCGGTCCACGACATCACCCGTGAGTGCGCCGACTTCGTGCGGCTCGTACGACGACGGCTTGTTGCACGTCTTCGTCCCGCATGCGACCGCGGGCCTGGCGATCCTCGAGACCGGCGCCGGCTCCGACGACGACCTGATCGCCGCCTTGGCCGACCTCCTTCCGGCCGACGACCGCTGGCGGCACCGGCACGGCTCCGTGGGCCACGGCCGGTCGCACGTGATGCCGGCGCTGGTGCCGCCGTACGCGACCGTGCCGGTCGCCGGCGGACGTCTCCTGCTCGGGCACCTGGCAGAGCATCTGCCTGGTCGACCTCAATGTCGACAACCCCGACCGCGAGGTCCGGCTCTCGTTCCTGGAAGGCTGAACCCATGACCACCACACCGCGCGAGCAACCCTGGTCCGACGACCGCCCGGAGCACGGGCGGATCCTCGTCCTCAGCGCGAACCCGATCTCGGCCGCGATCGACACCATCGCGACGACCGTCGGCCGCCGAGGTCGTGGTGCTGGCCGAGGACGACGGCGGTCCCGGGCTCGCGTCCCTCAGCCCCACCGAGGATGACTCGGTCGTGCTCTGCGACCACGACGCCCCGGACGCGCCGCAGTTCCTGCGCGACGCGCTCGCCTCTCCCGCGTCGTACGTCGCGATGATGGCGAGCCGGCGCCGCGCGGAGCGGATGATGGCCGACCTGGCCGACGCGCCGGGCCTGGAGAAGCTGCACGTGCCGGCGGGCCACAACCTGGGCGGCAAGGCGCCCGGCGAGATCGCGCTGTCGGTGGTGGCCGAGATCGTCGCGGAGTCCTACGGACGGCCCGGCGGGCCGATGCGCGGCTGACCTTGGCGGATCTCTCCTGGCAGGTCCTGGTGGTGCTGGGCCTGGCCGCCGTGATGGGCGCCTTCGTCCAGGCCGTCGTCGGACTCGGCATGGGTCTTGTGGCCGCGCCGGTGGTCGGGTTGCTGGCCCCGTCGCTGGTGCCGACGCTCCCGCTCTGGCTGGCCCTCCTCATCTCCGGACTGATGCTCGCCGGGGAGCGTGCCCACATCGACTGGGGGGCCCTGGCGTGGGCGCTTCCGGCCCGGGTGCCCGGCACCCTGGTCGGGGCCTGGCTGGTGCTGCAGTTCACCGAGGAGCAGATCGGGGTCGCCCTCGCGCTGATGACGCTCGTTGCCGTGTTCGTCGCCGTCCGGGCCGCGCACATCCCGGTGACGCCGCGCACGCTGCTGGCCGCGGGGTTCGGGGCGGGCGTCACCGGTACGGCGACCTCCATCGGCGGCCCGGCGATCGCGCTGCTGTTCCAGCGCGAGCCACCGGCGGTGATGCGCTCGACGCTGTCGGTCTTCTTCTTCGTGGGCGTGCTCCTCAGCCTGGCCGGCCTCGGGATCTCCGGCTCGATCAGCGCCGAGTCCTGGCAGGTCGCCCTGGTCCTCGCGCCGGGCGTCGTGGTCGGGATGCTGGTGGGTCGTGCCGTCCGTGACCGCGTGCCGCGGCACGGCTTCCGGGCCGGCGTCCTCGTGGTCTGCACCGCCTCGGCGCTCACCCTCCTGGTCCGTTCGCTCGCCTGACCCCTCCGAAGTGCCCCCTCGAGGCGTAGGAGTGGGTGAGGATGTCGCGACGAGGAGGACCCATGGCCACCGACCTGCGGGACCGGCTGCACGACCTGGCCGACCGCACGCCACGCACGCCACCGCCGCCTGACCTGTGGTCGCGCGGCGTACGCCGGCGCCGCGCGAGCCAGGTGGGTACGTCCGTGCTCCTCGCCGCCCTGGTGCTGATCCTCGGGGTGGGGGCCTGGTCCTGGCGGACCTCGCGCCAGGACGTCACCCCCGCCGCCCCCCGCGGCGCTCCGCACCTCCCCGACCGGTTCTTCACCCCCAGCCCCTGGCTGCCCTCCTTCGACGGTCCGCCGGGGGACCTGGTCACCGTCGTCCGTGGCCGAGCCGCAAGAGCCATCTTGCACACCAGCGCAGAAACTCTCTCGGTGTGACAGCGGTCGGGCGGCCACGTACGGCTTCCTCGAGTTCCTGCCGACGCAGTCTCCGAAGCACCTGGGACCGGTGGATTGATCCTCGATCTCCGCTGACGGGCGGTACGTGGCGTTCTGGACTGTCCGGTCGGCCCGAGCGGGACACCGAACACCGAGATGCGATGGTGCGTCGATCACGGGCGTCGCGCGTCTACGACACGATGACAGGTGCGATCCGAAGCACGACGTTGGCCACGAAGCACGGCTTGATCCCTCCCTCCTTCAGTGGGCTCGATGACGGGACCTTGCTCCTGGCTCGGACAGCCAGACCCACGGGGGCGACCGACCCGAACAATTGCTGCGAGGCGGTGCATTGCGCCGGCAGGACTTGCGACCTGGCGATTCCAGGCTCAGTCGGATCCGACGATGCTGCCCGTGGCGAGCGACCTTCCCTTCCTCGACAACCTGCCACGCGCGCCGCCGGCTCGCTGCTCTCACCTGTACGCGACGCGACATCTGCCTCCACCTGTATCCACGCGCCGCCTCAGACGGACTCTCCTCTCGACCGCGCAGACACCGTTGGTGGCGCCGTCTCCCGGCTCACCGCGGGCACGTGGCCGTCCCCACCGTCGCCCCGACACGGGTACCGGACCGCTTGGCCGTGGCGGTCCCGCCGCGGCCAGGCTCCGGATCAGGTGCGGCCGCTGCGCACTGTCCAGGAGCCGGTCAGTCACGTGGTTCCGGCCACTGGCGTGGGTGGATACCCACTCACGTGGCCGCCCGACGGCGCGTGCGTCTTCCATTCGCCGCGATCGGGGATCGAGCAGTCTCCGTGACATCGACCTCGTGGACTCCGATCGGGACCTCCATCCAAGCTGGTGAGTCGATCGTTCGGCAGCCCAGCGGGAGCAACGGCTCTGACGCCTGGCTGGCCACCGATTCCTGGGCGCCGCGCCGGTGCACGCCGTACCACCGCCGGACCCCTGGGACCGCCGAGCGATCGCGATCGGCCTGATCATCGGGTCTGCTCTCCTCGGAGGCTTCCTCCTCGTCGGGCGGAGGTCCCGTGGCCGCCGGGCGTGAGGACTTCGAGGCCTTCGTCGCCGGCCGGTACGACGCGCTGCTGCGGACGGCGTACCTGCTGACGGGCGACCACCACGACGCGGAGGACCTGCTGCAGCAGGCGCTGGTCAAGGCCGTCGGGGCGTGGGGCCGGATCACGGGCGACCCGGAGCCGTACGTCCGGACCATCCTCGTCAGGCAGAACGTCTCACGCTGGCGCGGCCGTCGCTGGCGCGAAGTCCACACCGCCGACCTCCCGGAGGTCGGCGTCAGCGACGGCGGCGCCGATGACCGGATCGCCCTGCACCGGGCCCTGGGCCTGCTGGCTCCGCGGCAGCGGGCGGTGATCGTGCTGCGCTACTACGAGGACCTCACCGAGGCACAGACGGCCGAGGCGCTCGGGATCGCCGTGGGCACGGTGAAGTCGCAGACCCGGGACGCGATCCAGCGGCTGCGCGTGATCGTGCCAGGACTGTCCGAGGACCTCGTTTCGCCCTGATCGTGCCCGTCTGTTCGTTACGCTTCCTGGGTGCCGACCGCCACCAAGCAACCGCAAGCCGCGAACCCCGCCACCAAGCGCATCATCCTCGCCCTCGGGGTGGTCGTGGTGGTGTTCTCGGCGTACTTCGTGCTCAAGCCGATCCTCGCCCCGAGCCACCCCAAGGGCGGCGACCCGAGCAACGACATCCCGGCGCTCGCGGCGACGCAGACCTTCGACTACGTCGGCAACAACCACACCACCGACCCGGTGACCTACACCGAGACCCCGCCGGCCGGTGGCCCGCACGACCCGGTGTGGGAGGACTGCGGCGTCTACACCGCACAGGTGCGCAACGAGAACGCCGTCCACTCCCTCGAGCACGGCACCGTCTGGATCACCTACCGGCCCGGCACCTCGGCCGCCGATGTGCAGGCGCTCGAGACCGCGCTCGGCTCGGTCAAGGACAAGAAGACGATCCTGTCGCCGTACCCCGGCCTGGCCGCGCCCGTGGTCGTCACCGTGTGGAACGCCCAGCTCCAGCTCGACAGTGCCTCCGACCCGCGCCTGCAGGCCTTCCTCGACTTCTACGGCGACGGGCACACCGCGCCGGAGGCCGCGATGGCCTCGTGCGCCGGTGGCAAGCAGATCCTGGCCTCACCCAGCACCCCCTGACCTCAGGATCGACCGTCGCTGGGCGGCCTCCGGGTGACCTGGAGCTGACGCTCGGTGTCAGAGAACCCGACGGAGCGGTAGATCCGGATCGCCAGGTAGTCGGGGTCCGCGACCATCACGAGCGTTCGGGCACCGAGCTCCTCGAAGCCGTAGCGACTGACGCGGTGGACCAGCGTGCCGGCGAGCCCGCGGCCGCGGGCGTCCGGATGGGTCTTCACCGACTGGAAGCGGGCCAACCCTTCCGAGGCCGTGAACAATCCCATCGACGCCAGCAGCCGGTCGCCCTCGAAGGCACCCCACCACGCGCCGTACCCCGCCTCGACCAGGCGCCGCTCGGCGCGAGTCCTCGCGGTCACGAACGGCAGGTCGTAGCCGACGTCCTCGCCGGCCCGGGCGACCTCGATCTGCTGCGCCCAGTCATCGTCCGACGCCAGCTTCCGGTACGCCGCCTCGGTGTTGGGCCGCGGCGGTGCGTGCACCGTCTCGGCCGTCATCACGCTCGACTCCTCGGCCTCCAGGCCGAGCGCCGTGAAGGGAGCGAGGTCCGCGACGGCGCCGTCCGTCCCGTCCACGCTGATCGCGCGATGCCTGGCCCGCGGGAACTCGCGCTCGAACTCGCGCAGCCACTCCGCGGCCCCTTCCTCGTCGTCCGGCGCCTCGCCGAGCAGCAGGAAGTTGCCCCACCAGAACGTCGGGTTGTCGGGTGTGCGGACCACCAGGTGCGTGCCCCGGTCCGTGATCTCGCTGCCCGACCGCTCGAGCATGGCGAGATCGGTGCGGGCGGCCAGCGAGGAAATCTCCATGGCGGCACCGTACAAAGGCGTGGCAACGTGCGCTCATGACTTTCGAGGTGCGCCCCGAGCAGCCCGCCGACCGTGGGGCCGTACGCCGCGTGGTCGCCGCCGCCTTCGGCGCGGACGACCCGGACCACGGGTCCGACGTCGCGCAGATCTGGGAGAGCCTCGGGCGGCACCGGCGCGCCGGACTCGTCGCCGAGGAGCGCGGCGTCGTGGTCGGCCACGTCGGCCTCAGCCAAGGGTGGGTCGACGCCCGTCGCGACCTGGTCGAGGTCTGGGTGCTGAGCCCCCTGTCCGTCGTACCGGAGCGGCAGCGTGAGGGCTTCGGCACAGCGTTGGTCGCCGCCGCCGTCGAGACGGCGCGGGCGAGTGGGACGCCGGCGCTGTTCCTCGAGGGCAGCCCGGTCTACTACGGCGCGCGCGGCTTCGAGCGGGCCGACCGGCACGCCTTTCTGCCCGCCGCCTTGGGGCGGACGCCTGCGGTGGCGTTCCAGGTAGCGGTCTTCGCGACGCACGAGCCGTGGATGACCGGCCAGCTGATCTACCCGTCCGTCTGGTGGGAGCACGGCGCGGCCGGGCTGCGCGACCCGCGCCTGGCCGAGCTGGAGGAGCGGTTCACCACTCTCGATTGACTCGAACACCTGTTCGACTCACAATGGCGGCATGCTCGTCGCCCCGCCCGGCTGGCCACATGAGGTCCGGCCTCCCGACGCCCCCGACTGGGAGCGCACGGCCTGCAGCTGGCTGCTCGACCAGTGCCCGCCCGACTTCCGTGCCTACCCCGCGCTGCGCAAGCACCCCGTCGTGCTCGCCCGGTTCGCGGTGCTCCACATCGAGGCCAACCAGGCGGCCTGCAAACGCGGGCTGAGCGAGGCGCGATCGGGGCTCCGCGAGGTTGCGGACGTCGACGTCGTCGAGGCCGCGATCATCACCTGGCAGGCCGAGGAGGCCCGGCTGCTCGGCGTACGACGCGGGGCCGGCCTGGTGGAAGAGGCGCTGCGTGGGCGGCGCTACGTCGCGCGTCTCTGAGCCTCTGATCCCGATGTCCCACCGCGTGCTGCCACCCGCTGCCATGCTGAGCCGTGCTCTCCGCCGTCGGCTTCGCTCTGATCGTCGCGATCGAACCACTCGGCGTCATCGCCTACATCGCCATCTTGACGCGCGGTGGTCGCCGCAACACCTGGGGCTTCATCGTCGGCTGGATGCTGTGCGCCTGCGCCGTAGCCGTCATCACCGTGGTCTTCGCCGGCGGCAGTCATCAGCACGACTCCTCCCAGGCCATCAGCTCGGCCGGTCTGCTCCAGATCGCGCTCGGTGTCGCAGCCCTGGTCCTCCTGGTCCTCCGGCGGGCGCGCCGCGGACGCCTTGCGCCGGGGGAGCCCGAGATCCCCGAGATCCCCGAGCCGGAGAAGACGGTGGGGCCGGTCGGCGCCGCGATCATCGCGGCGCTGGTCCAGGGCTGGCCGTTGGTCGCCGCCGCCGTCGCCGCCGTACTCGAGGCCACGGACTCCGGCCCCGGGCGATTCCTCGGGATCGCGGTGGTGATCGTCGTGTCGACCTCGACGTACCTCGCCGCCCAGATCCTCTCCGGGCTGTATCCCGACCGCACCGCGGCCTGGCTCGACGCCCTCCGCCACGGGATCGAGCGGCATCGCGATCGGGTGATCGACTGGTTGCTGCTCGGAGTCGGGGTCTGGCTCCTCCTGCACGGAGTGGTCGTACAGCTCGCGAAGTGAACGACGGACACGCCTTGCTCGCACGAGAACAGCTCCTCCCGGTGCGACTCGTCCGAGCAACGTGTGTCCGGCGCACCGGCTCGCCGGAGACCCGGGCGTCACCTCGGCGGCCTGTCGTCGTTGAGCACGGTGACCGCAGCCAGTGACCGGAAGGCCCCACCCATGCACCGCCGTACTCTCGCGTCCCTGCTCGCCGGCGCCGCCACCGTCGCGGCCGTCGCCGCGGCCACGCCCTCCCAGGCATCGCCGGGGCCGTTGCGCTACGTGGCCCTCGGCGACTCCTACAGCGCCGCGTCCGGCGTCCTGCCCCCCGACCCGACGAGCCCCCTGTGCGCGAGGTCGACGAGCAACTACCCCCACGTGATCGCCGCGAAGACCGGCGCGCAGCTGACCGACGTGACCTGCGGTGCGGCCGAGACCAAGGACTTCTCCACGAGCCAGTACCCCGGCGTCGCCCCCCAGCTCGACGCGCTCCACCCGCGCACGCAGCTGGTGACCATGACGATCGGCGGCAACGACAACAACACCTTCATCGGCGCCATCGCCGAGTGCGGCGCCGCCGGGTTGTCGACGCTCGGCCAGGGCAGCCCGTGCAAGGACAGGTACGGCGACTCCTTCGCCACCGATATCCGACAGAAGACCTACCCGGCGCTGAAGCGCTCGCTCCGGGCCGTGATGACCAAGGCTCCGCATGCGCGGGTCGCGATCCTCGGCTACCCGTGGATCCTGCCCCGGACCGAAGGCTGCTTCGACAAGATGCCGGTGGCGAAGGGTGACGTGCCGTACCTCCGCGGGGTCGAGGCCACGCTCAACGAGGCAGTGCGCCGCGCGGCCGCCGCCACCGGCGCGACGTACGTGAGCTTCGCAAGGGTCTCGGAGGGCCACGACGCCTGCCAGGCCGCCGGCGTGCGCTGGATCGAGCCGGTCCTCCAGGGCACCAACCCGGTCGTCGTCCACCCGAACGCCCTCGGTGAGAAGCACCTGGCCATGCGGACCATGAGGGCGCTCCATCTGGGTTGAGGGATGAGCTCCTCCGGCCCGTGGTAGAACACCGTCTCGTGCAGATGACTGCCTCGGGCGGCGGCTCGGTCCGCCGATGGTCGCGACTCACCCTCGCCGTAGCAGCGGGTTGTGCCGTCTGGTTCGCGGCCACCGGATGCGTCAGCCAGGACACCGCAGACACGGTCAACCGGCGGCTCCACAACGGAATGTCGACTCCCGAGTTCAAGGTCGCCTACGGGGCCGCCCTCCGTCAGGCGCGGAAGGAGGACGCCCGGGTGGTGACCGCCAGGGCCACTCTGAGTCAGACTGCGGCGTCCGCTTCCACCGGCAGCCCTCCACGGGCCTGCACCTCCGGCCGCCTCCTGCACATCACGCTCGCCGGACAGTTCCCGCACGCCGTGCGTGCGGGTGACTCAGGCTCGACGGCGGTCCGCGGCCAGGAGCTCACGGTGGACGCCACCAGCGGACGCCTCTGCGAAGCCCACTATGTGACCGGACTGATCGTGAACGACCCGACGTCCGTGCTGCTGTTCACCGACGTCATGCCGGACTGACAGGTCGCGGCGGGTGGCCCTCGGTACCCTGCGATCGTGGCAGACCTGGGACCCGTCGCTCGGCCGCCTACCCCGATCACGACCGAGCGCCTGGTGCTCCGGGAGCCCGAGGCGCGCGACCGTGCGGCGGTCATCGAGCTGTTCGCCTCGACAGCGGTCGGCACCTATATCGGCGGCCCCCGACCGCGCGACGAGCTCGAAGGTGCGGTGCCGGAGGTGCCCAGGCGGCGCCCTGGCCTGTTCGTGGTCGATCTCGATGGAGCGATGATCGGCATGGTCACGCTCGACCGGCGCGACGCCGAGCATCCGGGTCACGTCCGTCCGGCTGCGGGGGAGGCCGAGCTCGGCTACCTGTTCCTGCCGGAGGCGTGGGGATCCGGGTACGCCGCAGAGGCGTGCGAGGCGACACTCGGCTGGTTCGCCGGCCGCCTTCCCGGCGAGCCGGTGGTGCTCTGCACCCAGACCGCCAACGAGCGCTCGATGCGGCTGGCGGCGAAGCTGGGGTTCACCGAGGTGGAGCGGTTCGAGGAGTACGGCGCCGAGCAGTGGTTCGGCGTGTGGTCGTCGGCCGGAACCGAGTGACTTTCGACCCGAACGTCGAATTGAGAGCGTCCCGGACGTCACCCCGGTGTCGCAGCCACCACCGAAAGGAACCGTCATGACCGATTACGTCGTCATGTTCCCCGCCGACCATGAGGGGGAGTGGGAGGCCGGCACAGAGGCCGACCAGCAGGCCACCTTCGACACCGACTACGAGTTCGGCCAGCTGCTCGAGGCGCGCGGGGGCGCCGTGACCGGTGGTGCCGGACTGACTCACAGCAGCAAAGCGCGGACGATCAAGCGCGGACCGAACTCGAACGTGCTGATCACCGAGGGCCCCTTCGCTGAGTCCGTCGAGCAGCTGTCAGGCTTCTTCATCGTCACCTGCGACGACTACGACTCGCTCGTGGAGGCCGCACGGGTGCTCACCCGGGCTCACCCGGTCGTGGAGATCCGCCCGGTCAAGCAGTTCTGACGGCTCTCGTCCGGGCCGCGCCCAGCAACGGTCGTCACAGCGGGGCCGAACCGGCGTACCCTTGGTGCCGGTTCGGCGGAGGGAGCTGTGATGGTGCTGGTCGCGGAACTCCGCTGCACGGCTACGGCAAGGCGTCCAGGGACGAGCACGAGCCCGGCGCGAACGTGACCGGCCGGCCCCGCGCCGCCTGACGTCTCGTACGACGGCCGGTGGCTCGCACCCTCGTCGGCCAGGAGTGAATCGGACAGGGGCATGAGGGGAGGTACCAGATGCACCTGACGCCCCCGGCCCGTCACCGGTTCCCGGGATCGCTGCCTGGCCATGGTCGACTCGAGCGCGACCGTGGTCACCATCCCGGGTTGGATGGCGTCCGTGGCGTGGCGATCCTCCTGGTTCTCGGTCAGCACGCCCCGACCAAGCCGCTCGCCGACGGCTTCATCGGTGTGACCGTCTTCTTCTGCCTGTCGGGGTATCTCATCACCACCCTCTTGGTCCGCGAGCTCCGCACCGGCACCATCGATGTGCGCGCGTTCTACCGCCGACGCGCGGCCCGTCTCGCCCCGGCGTTGCTGACCGTCGTAGCGGTGACGGTCGTGGCGCTGCTCCTGAGCCGACCAGACCTCAGCCTCGGTCAGGTCTTCGCACCCGCCGGCGCAGCCCTTGCCTATGCGACGAACCTCTTCGACTGGAGTGGCCACTTCTTCGCGACCAAGGACTACTTCAACTACACCTGGTCGCTCTCGGTCGAAGAGCAGTTCTACCTGTTGTGGCCGTTCGCACTGCTCTGGGGCTATCGCCGCAGACCTCGGCTGTTCGCCGCGCTCACCGTGTCACTCATCGGGATCTCCCTGGCGCTCGACCTCTACCTCGGCCTGAGCCGATCGGTGAAGTTCGACCCACACGAGTACGTCGGTAGCGACACCAATGCGCTCCCCATCCTGGTCGGCTCGTTGCTCGCGATCGTCGTCCACAACGGCTGGCTGCCTCGGGCCCTTCGGTACCTTGCGCCCTGTGCGCTGCTGGCCCTTGCCCTGCTACCCGTCGTGGCCTATCGGAACGACACCCATCGCAGCTCCTTGGTCATCGTCGCGGGGACCGTCCTGACGCTCGTCACGTTGATCGGGGTCGTGACGCGGCCGCGCTCGGCCGTCGGATCACTGCTGTCAAGCGGCCCCATGAGGTGGCTCGGCGAGCGGTCGTACTCGATCTATCTCTGGAACGTCCTGGCGCGCATCACGATACTCAGCGCGATCGGACACACCGTGCTCGGTGACATCGTGTGGATTGCGATGTTCGTCGTACTGGCCGAGGCGAGCTTCCGGTTCGTCGAGCGCCCGCTGCGCGCCAGGTTCGCGGGGAAGCCCGCCGCGCCCGGCCCGCCGCTGTTCGGGCCGGTCGGTCTGACGGTGCCGCGACTGTCGTGACCCGTTGCCGGATGCCTGCCCCCTCTGCACGGAAGGAGCCCACAGGCAGTGCGACCCGGACAGGGGCCGCGTGAGCGCTGAAGCCTGGATCAGTCGAGGTCGAACTCAGGGAGGATCTCGTCCTCGAGCTCGCGACGTGCAGCGTGCGCGACGTGAGCGCCCTCCTCGTCGGAGTGGGTGAGGGTGACGTAGGCGACGAGGACTCCGAACAGGGCGAGGCCGATGACCGTCACCACGCCGGTGGTCCACCCGAGGCCGCCGTGCGCGCGTGGGACCGCGAGGCCGTCGGCCACGCTCGCGCCCAGCGGTCTGGTGAGGGAGTAGGCCGCCCAGAAGCAGACAACGGAACTGGCGCCCATGCGCCAGGCGAGGACCGGGATCGTCATGAGCACGCTGAAGAGGATCGCCGACCACCAGTAGCCCAGGTGCAGGTTGGTGGCAGTGGTGTCGCCGAGTGCGGTGCCGAGGCCGAAGGTGAGCAGGACGGTGCCCCAGTAGAACCGCTCTCTCCGGCTGGTCGTGATCGAGTGGACCGAGAGCGTGCCCTCCGAGCGCTGCCACCACGTGAGGAGGGCGCCCAGCAGTACGAGGTAGACGCAGGCGTCGACGTAGTAGGGCGAGCCCAGCGCGACGTGCGGGCCGTCGGCGATCATCGTGCCGAACACCGCGACCATGAGCACGGTCACCCAGTAGCGCACCGGGTGGTACGTCGTGGCGCGCGTCTGCCACCACAGCGCGGCGACGAAGCCGCCGACGCCGATCACAGCCGCGGCGGCGAGGTTCCAGGTGCCGAGGAAGTCCGAGGCGGTCTCGCCGATACCAGTGGTGAGCAGCTTGATCACCCAGAAGACGAGGAAGATCTCGGGCACCTTGGGCGCGAGGAAGGAGCGGTTCGGCGCAGTCACGTCCTCGACGCTAGGCAGGTCTACCTGATCTGAACCTGACGGCCCGGGGCGGCGCCGGAGCCGACGACGTCGGCGCCGTCGAGGGCCGTCGCACCCCGGGCCGCGCCGCCTCCGCTCGGCTCAGATGCCCAGTCGGTGCAGCTGACCGAGCTCCCACCGAGCGACCCGCTGCCCGAGCTGGACACCCACATGGTCCGACGTCCGGTAGTGGACTCCCTCCCAGACGCGAGCGTCGACGACCTCCCGGGTGATGGTGGCCCAGTCGGCATAGGTGCGGCTGACACCGGGTGCGTTCGGGCTGGTGAGCGTGATCGGTGCCGGCGACCTCTTCCCGACGATCGCCTCGAGGACCCCCTGCTGCGAGCCGATCTGGCCGCCGTGGCCACTGGGGTACTCGGGGTGCTGTGGCGCGACCTGGAACGACGTCCAGGTGGGGTCCTGCTCGATGGTGCCGGTCGTGATCGCGGTGTAGGGCCGCCAGAACAGGTACTTGTACTTGGCGGCGGAGATGGCGATCTGCGCGTCCGTGGTGATGACGTTGAAGGTAGCGACGAAGCGTGCCAGCGCTCCGATGGACTGCTGCGGCGATGCCGCAACGAGCGCTCGGGTGATCTCGACGTAGGCGAAGTTGAGCGCCGGGTACCAGAACAGCGCCACTTCATTCTGCTCCGCGGTCCGCGGTGCGCCGGCGCGTCCGATCGCGCGCACCTCGGCGAGGTCGGCGGCGAACTGCGGCGAGCTGATCGAGTACGGCGCCCCCGGGTCGAACTGGTCGTTGCTGCGGAGCAGGAAGGGGCGGGCGTTGCCCAGCCCGGCACGGACCGCCGGGCGGGTCACCGGCGGGGTGAGCTGGAAGACGCCGGGAGCAGCCAATGGGGGTGTGAACGGGATGTCGACCGAAGCGGTGTCGAGCCCGTCACCGGCGCGTTCGTTGAGGGTGCGCGCCGCGGCTGCCTTGCCGTCGGCGATGCCGCGCTGCTTGTGCGCGCCTGGACTGATGCCGGCCAGGGTGTCCGCAAGAGCGCTGTCGAGGAGTGCCTGCTGGCTCGGCACCTGGGCAACGAGCGTGTCGTGGAGCGCCTGGGCCAGTGCCGCGCTGCTGTGGGACCGGCTCCGCTCGTGCCGGGTGGCCCGCGCGGCCGCCAGCCAGCTGACTGCCCAGGTGCGACTCTGGGTGACCGGCTCGGGGAAGGTGGCGGCAGCCACCACTCGGGCGGTGAGGTCATGCCACGTGAGCGTGAGGGTGTCGCCACCCGCTCGTGGGGCGCTGGCGACGGCCGGGCCGCTCGTATGTACGGCGAGCGCCGTGGCCGGCACTGCGAGACCGGCAGCGGTGAGCAGGTGGCGGCGAGAGGGTCGGATCTGATCGGACACGCGGACATCCCTTCGGAGGGCTGGGCTGGAGAAAGTGAATAGACGACAAGGTAGAGTGACTTAGTACACTTAGTCGAGAGGGAGTTCCACCAGGAGGGACGGGCATCGAGTTTCTGCCACGTGACCGCCCGCCGCACCGGTCATGCAGCAAGGCGGCTGGCCGGCCCTGCGCCTGGTGGTTGCTCTCCGACCGACGCCCCCTTGACGGTGCGCATGATGGGCGGTGGCGTCGATCCGGCCACGGTCGCTCCCAGCCCCGGTTCACCCTCTCGAGAAGGCGCCGCCGCACGCCTGGCTCCCGACACGGCCAGACAGGTGAGCGAGCCCGACATTGGTCGGCGCGACGTTGTCGCAGCGCAACGACCGACGCTTAGGCTCGGTGGCATGATCACAGACCCTGAGGCGTCGCGGGTCTTGTGCTTTGGCGACTCGAACACCTTTGGCACCTGTCGTGGGGGCGCGAGCGCTTACGGCTCTCCCACCCAGGACCCGGACTACGTGCGCTTGCACGCCGACCGCCGATGGACCGGCGTGCTCCAGAGGTTGCTCGGCGACGGGTACGACGTGATCGAGGAGGGACTCAACGGGCGCACGACCGACGTGGATGACGAGAACCGTCCGGGCTGCAACGGACGGTCGTACTTCGTACCCTGCCTGCTGAGCCATCGCCCGCTCGCCGTCGTCGTGGTCATGCTCGGAGGAAACGACCTGAAGCCAGGCTTCGACCGGAGCCCTACGGCGATCGCGGAGGCGCTGGGCGGCTACGTGGACGACATCGCCGCCCACGTGACCGATCAGCGAGGCGGGGTGCCGATGACCGTTCTCGTCGGTCCGACGTTGATCGACGACACCGCTCCGAAGTACCGGGACCTGGTCGGCGATGACTTCGACCCCGAGATCCCTGCCCGCTTCCGGGAACTGGGGACAGCGATCCGTCAGGTGGCGCAGGAGCGGGGTGTGCGGTACGCGGACGCGGGGCAGGTCGCGCCCCCGGGCGACGATGGGGTCCACCTCAGCATGGACTCACACGCCCGGCTCGCGGAGCTCGTCGCCGCCACGATCGTGACGGGGTCGTCGTAGGGCTTCTGGCGGACACGAGGCAGACCACCGCGCATGGACCTGCGTGTGAGCCGGGAGCTATCTCACGGCAGGCAGCATGTGGCCGTCGGTGCGGTAGAACCAGCAGACGCCACCGATGGTGGAGGGTCTGGCCCGGGTGATCCAGTCGCTCCTCGACTCCCAGAGCCCGAACACCTGAAGCTGGTCTGCGTCGCGCCGGCCCTCGAGGCCCCGCTGGCATGCTGCATGGCCCTGCTTGCTCAGGGTCGCCGGGGCCGGATAGATCCTGCCGACCGCGGTCACCTCGGCGTTGTGGAACTCAGCCTCGGCACGGTGAGGTCGAGTGCAGCTCACGAACATCACACCGCCGGCTCCCTCGAGGGACAGTGGCGAGGACGGGGTGCGTATCCGAGCGTTGGTGCACCAGTGCCAGCTCTCGGTGTGTCCAGTGCGCGCTTCCTGCCGCAGCGAGGTGCGGGTGATGACCGGGGGCCCGACCAGGCCGTCCTTCGAGACGCCACGCGTGACCGCGAGATCGCAGCGGGCGACCCCATGTCCACCCGCGTCGGGCGCCGCGACCACGATGACGTTGATGCGGTCGAGCTCTGGGACCTGAAGCCCGAGATAGCCGCCAGCGTCCGCGAAGCACGTGCCCAGGTAGCCGTTTCGGGCTGCGTTGGTCAGCTTGGTGTAGACCGGATGGACTCCTGCGGTCTCCACGTTGTGCCTCCGAGTGCAGGGCACGGGCTTCGAGTGGTCGACTGCCCCGCTGAGCACCTTGGCGCCCACCAGGTGGCACCGACCCACCGGTGAGTGATGGGCCGCCTTCGCGACGGACGCCGTCGCCTTGCTCGGCGTAGGAAGCAGCGCGGCGTTCGACGACGAGCCGCCGTCTCCGCAGCCGGCCACGAGCAGGAGCCCTGAGACGGCGGCGGCGGTCATCACCAGGCCACGGACGAGGCGTTCGCGTCGTACCGCGGCGACGCTGAGCGCGGCTACAGGTACGGCCACCGAGGCGATGATCGAGTGGTGGACCCGAGCCGAGGTCTGCATGAACCCTCCTGGCGCCGAGGCCCGCGCTCACGTGCGCGGCGCCTGCATCCCCCGATCGTCGACCTAAGAGCAGACCGCAACATCGTCCGAAGTACGTAGATCGTCATGAGGTCGACTCAGCGGGGCCGGTCTCCTGAACAGGTCCGTGAGCCGGCCAGGAGGCTGAGCATTCTGCGATTCACCGCGCCACCTTTCCAGCACCGCCTGGTGGGACGTCAGGCACGAGCCCCGGGCGTTGCTTCCGAAGCAGCGGGATGCGAGGTGTGCGGTCCTAGTACCTTCGGGCATCGTCAACGATCAATCTGTGGCTAGTTGACCCTTCAACCGAGGCGTAGCCTCCAAGCCAAGGCCCCGGAAACGCCCCCGTACTCCGGGGCCCAGGCGATTCACGCGGGATCCCATGCCGCCGTGAACCGCGGCGACCCGCCCAGCGGAATGACGATTCCGCGGGCGGGTCATGCCCTTCTGGATGCTGTCGCCGTGCACGTCTTCGGCAGTCACGTGCAAGCTCGTAGCGCACGACGGCGCGGGCAGCCGGGTTGTGGTCGACTGACGTGGAACGTGAGCAGCGATGGTACGGGTCACGCGGACCAGACCCGCCTGACTCGGGCCGAGCGACAGGGGTTGTGTGGTCGGTCCCCTTGCTAACGTTGAGGACCATGACGACCCACGGAGAGCTCACCGCGGACCAGTTCGAGCGACTCGGCAAGGAGTTTGCCGTCGATCCGAAGAATCGACTGTTGCAGAACGCGCTGACCCGCAACGAGGTCGACCAGATTGCGCTGGACCGTGCGCTGGCGGTGTCAGCGGAGCGGTCGATGTCGCACCAGCTCGATGACTGGGCGGCCACCAACCAGAAGCAGAGCGGTCGGTGCTGGCTCTTCGCGGGTCTCAACCTGCTGCGCGTCAGCGCTGCGCGGAAGATGGATCTCGCCGAGTTCGAGTTCAGCCAGAACCACCTGCTCTTCTGGGACAAGCTGGAGAAGGCCAACTTCTGGTTGGAGGGTGTCATCGCGACGTCAGACCGCGACGTCGACGACCGCACGGTCGCGCACCTGATGAGTGACCCGATCGGTGACGGCGGGCAGTGGAACATGTTCGTCGCGCTCGTCCGCAAGCACGGACTGGTGCCCAAGAGCAGGATGCCGGAGACCGTGGCCTCGTCGTCGACGCGGCAGCTCAACCGCGATCTGGAGGTCGTGCTCCGGCAGGCGGCTCGCGACCTGCGGGACCGCGCGGCGGCCGACGTGCCCCTTGATGACCTCCGCGACCAGAAGGACGACACGCTGCGGACGATCCATCGGATGCTCTCGCTGCACCTGGGCTCTCCTCCGGAGACGGTGTCGTGGCAGTGGACGGACAAGGACAAGGGCTTCCACCGCGACGAGACGATCACCCCCCAGGAGTTCGCCCGGCGGTACGTCGACCTCGACCTGGACTCCTACGTCTGCCTGGTCGATGACCCCCGACCCTCCAGCCCTCGCAACCACGTCTTCACCGTCGAGCATCTCGGCAACGTCGTGAGCGGGAAGCCCGTCACCTATCTCAACGTCGAGATGTCCTTGATCAAGCGGCTGGCTCGGGAGTCGATCGTCGGTGGCACTCCGGTGTGGTTCGGCTGTGACGTCGGCCAGATGATGGAGAAGGAGGAGGGTGTCTGGGACGCCCGACTGTTCGACTACGACGCCGTGTACGACATCCGCACCGAGTTCGACAAGGCCGATCGGCTGCTGTACGGCGCGACCGCGATGACTCACGCCATGCTGCTCACCGGTGTGGACGTCGTCGGCGAGGGCGATGCTGCGCAGGCACGACGCTGGCGGGTCGAGAACAGCTGGGGCACCGAGAAGGCGGACAAGGGCTTCTGGACCATGAACGACAGCTGGTTCGCCGAGCACGTGTTCGAGATCGCGGTGCCCCGATCGGCGCTGCCCGCCGAGCTCCTGCCGGTGCTCGACACCGAGCCGATCGTGCTCCCCGCCTGGGACCCCATGGGCGCCTTGGCCGACTGAGCTTTTCGGATCCGGCGACCTCGTCGTGCGGACTCGGCGTCGGTGACGCCGCCCAAGGCGTTCAGCCGTGCTTACGTCGACTGAGCAGCCACACCGCGAGCGCCACCAGCACGAGGACGAGCAACATCTCGGGAAGTCCGACACCAAACATGGCTTGACCGTACCCGGGGGATTCGTCGGCACATCGCCAGTCGAGCGGGCAGCCCTCCCGCAGGCGTGGGCCAGGCGTGGTCAGCCGCCCTCGCCGGTCTCCCCGTCGATCAGCTCGCGGGCGATGTCGAGGTGCCCGGTGTGGCGGGCGTACTCCTGCACGAGGTGCAACAGGATCCACTGCAGCTGCGGCCCCGTCGCCGCGTCCGCGGAAACGCCCGGTGAGCGCCGAGACGTCGGTCAGCGGGTGCGCCTCGACGATCGAGCGGGTGCGCGCCGCCGCGTCGTCCAGCATCGCCTGCAGCTCGGCGACCGGCAGCTCGAGGGGCAGCCAGCCACCGCCCTCCATGGCATCGCGCCAAGGTTCCTCGATCTGCTCACCGAGGAAGCCCCACTCGAGCCACCGCCGTTCGACGTTCACCAGATGGTGCACGAGCCCCGACGGGGTCCAACCCGATGGCACGACCGAGCCGGACAGCTCATCGGCGGACAGGCCCTCCAGCTTGGCGGCGACTACGCCACGATAGAAGTCGAGGTAGTCCAGCAACACTGCCCGGAGGTCGTCGGTCTGGGCCGGCTCCGGGTAGGGCGTCCGCGAGGACGTCACGCCAGCACCCGCCGGGCCAGGTCGATGTGGAAGCGCGTGGACAGCAGCAGGTCGTCGACGTGGATCCGCTCGTCGGCGTTGTGGTAGCCGGCGTCCAGGACCTCGATCGGGGTGGCGCGGGTGGGGCTGAAGCCGTACGCCGCGGTGCCGGCCGCGGCGCGGAGGTAGTTGCTGTCCGTGAACCCCGTGCACATCGTCGGCAGCACCGAGGCCGGGTCGCCCTCGGCTGCCAGGAAGGCGGCGATCGCGGCTGGGACCACACCGTCGACCGGTGAGCTCGACGCCTCGACGATCGCCTCGGGCCACTCCAGCACATAGGGGAGATCGTCTCCGAGCAGCGACCGCACCAGCGCCTCGACCTCCGCCTGGGTCGTCCCCGGCAGGATCCGGCAGTCGACGTCGACCGTGGCTCGTGCGGGCATCACGTTGCGCTTGTTGGAGCCCCACAGCATGGTCGGCGCGAGCGTCGAGCCGGCCAGCGCCGTGATCGAGCCCGCCAGGCTCGGGTGCAGTGCCTCGGCCTCCGCGATCGCCCGGCGCAGGTCGGGTTCGTCGCGTCCGAGCAGGGCGGCGAGCATGGCGCTCACGATCGGGTTCGCCTCCGGCTCGGGCATCCCGCTGCCGAGCCGGGTGACCAGCCGCGCGAGCAGCGGTACGGCGTTGTTCCCCAGCGTGGGGATGGACGCGTGCCCGGCCTCGCCGAGCGCCGTCACCTGCACCGGCAGCGTGCCCTTCTCGCCCACCGACACGGCCGACGACCTCGCGGCCGTCCGACAGCGGCATCCGCTCCCCGCCACCCTCGTTGATGCTGTGGGTGGGCCTGAGGTCGGGGCGCTCCTCGAGCAGCCACCGCATGCCGACGTCGGCGAACCCGTCCTCCTCGTCGGCGACCGCGAGCAGCCACAGGTCACCGCTCGGCCGGAAGCCGCTCCGAGCCAGCTCGGCCATCGCTACGGCGCGGGCCGCGACCTCGTTCTTCATGTCGACCGCGCCGCGGCCCCAGAGCCAGCCGTCGTCGTCGAGCACGGCAGCGAACGGCGGGTGCGTCCAGTCGCGCGGGTCGCAGGGCACCACGTCGGTGTGCCCGACGAAGGCCAGCGAGTCCGCGCCACCCTCGGGCCGGTCGAGCCCCGGGGATCCGGGCGACCAGGTTGCCCCGGTGAGCCTCGCGTGCCACCAGCTCGCACTCGACGCCGTACCCGCTCAGGTAGTCGCTGAGGTACTCCGCACACAGCGTCTCGTTGCCGAGCCCCGGCTCCCTGGCGTTGGTGGTGTCGAGCCGGATCAGGTCGCGCGCGACCCGGATCACCTCGTCGTGCAGTGACTCACTCATGCGGGACCCCCAACCGGTCCAGGACCCAGGCGTAGACCTCGGCCTCGTAGCCGAGGTGACCGGTGCGACCCGAGGGCCCGACGTGGGCGCCGGCCCCGGTCTCGCACCGGAAGAGACAGCGCGGCGACCACTCCGGGTCCGAGTCGCGCAGCGCCGCCACCCACTTCGCCGGCTCGCGCACCATCACCCGCGGGTCGTGGACCGCGCCGGTCACCAGCAGGTCGGGGCGTTCGCCGGCCGGCGGCAGGTGGTCGTACGGCGAGTAGGCGAGCATCCAGTCGAAGTCCTCGCGGACCCGCGGGTCGCCCCACTCCTCCCACTCGTTGATCGTCAGCGGCACCGTCGCGTCGAACATCGTGGTCACCACGTCGACGAACGGCACCTCGGCCACCACCGCCCGCCACCGGTCCGGACGCTGGCTGAACAGGGCGCCCTGGAGCAGCCCGCCCGCGCTCAGCCCCCGGGTCGCGATCCGCGGTCCCGTCGACCAGGCCGTCGCGGTCGAGACCGTCCGCCACGGCAGCGACGTCGTCGAAGGTGTGCTGCTTGTGGCGCAGGCTGCCGTCCAGCCACCAGCGCCGGCCCAGCTCGCCGCCGCCGCGCGGGTGGGCGTGCACCCACACGACGCCGCGGTCGAGCAGCGCGGGCAGGGCGTCGTCCCACTCCGGCTCGTCGACCGCCTCGTAGGAGCCGTAGGCGTAGATCAGGCACGGCGCGGTGCCGTCGAGCGGCGTGTCGTGGCGGCGTACGAGCACCGCAGGCACCTGCGTCCCGTCCGGCGACGGGAAGGTACGCCGCTCCACGGCGTACGCGTCGGGGTCGAAGCCCGGCGCCTCACCGCGGTGCACGTCGACCGTCTCGCCCGTGCGCAGGTCCACCGTGGACCAGACCGGCGGCCGCAGGTAGCTCTCGTCGGCGACCGTCACCGTCGGCTGCGTCGTACGTCGTGTTCCGGGCGAGGTCGAGACAGCCGACGTCGTAGCGGCTGCTGAGGACGCGCCCGTCGCCGGCGAGGTCGTCGTGGCCGACGATCCGCAGCCGGTGCTCCCCGCCGGACCGGTAGGACAGCACCACTCCCGTCGGCGAACGCGTCCGCCTGCCACAGCCGCTCGTCGGCCCGCTCGGGCCGCACCTCGACCCACACCGACGCGTCCTGGTCGCGCTCGCGCGGGACCGGGGCCGTCATCAGCCGGAACTCGACCGCCCCGTCGTTGGTGACCACCAGCATCCGGTCGCCGGCGGGCGAGGGTGCGTGCTCGACCCGGTAGGCCACGCCGTGCCGCCGGCCCCCGACCGAGCGCGGGGCCGACTCGGGCGCCGCGGCATCGACGACCCACGCCTCGCTGGTCGATCGGCTCTCGCTCCAGATCACGATCAGCTCGCCGCTGCGGGTGGACCGCACGTTCACCTCGAAGCGCTGGTCGTGCTCCTCGAGCACGACGGCGTCGTCGGCGGGGTCGGTGCCGAGCCGGTGCCGGAGCACCCGCCAGGGACGGTAGGCCTCGTCGTGCACGGTGTAGAAGAACCACTGCGAGTCCGCGCTCCACGCGCCGCCGTAGTAGCTCCGGGCGATGGTGTCGGGCAGGTCGGCGCCCGTCCGCAGGTCGCGGAAGCGGAGCCCGAAGACCTCGTCGCCGTCGGTGTCGACGCTGTAGGCGAGCAGGTCCTCGTCGGGGCTGACGAGCGTCACGCCGACGTCCAGATAGCCCGGTGCTGACATCCTGCTGAGAGATGTCGAAAAACAAGGATGACGATTCGGATTCGGTTGTTGATTCTCCATCTGAATCGTGATTCAGTCGCCACAGTTCGGCGTAGTCGCTGTTCACGGGGTGGCGGGTCCAGTAGGTGTAACGCCTGCGAGACCAGCGGGCGGACTCGTCGGCGCTCGGTAACCGAGACAGCATCTCCGCCCTGAGGGCGGACCTGAGGGAGTCCAGATGAAGACACGACGCGTCGTAGAAACCACGTTCGGAGACGAGGTGGTCCAGGACGCGGGGCTCGTCGGAGCCCAGCCAGTGGTAGGGGTCGGAACGCACGACGCCGTGCTCCCGGTGGGTGTACGGCGTGCGGGGCGCGGTGGGCGGGGTCGGCACGGCGGCCACCGTACCGCCGCGGCGCTCCTCGCGGTGCTCGGCCTGCTGGTCGCCTCCCTGCTCTCCGGCCTGGCCGCGAGCAGCCCGGCGGCGGCCAAGGACAAGGTGGTCTTCCACGTCGGGATGCTCGGTGAGGGCGTGGACTCGCTCAACCCGTTCCTCGGCTTCCAGGCGCCGTCGTACGAGATGTGGGGCCTGACCTACGACTACCTCACCGGCTACACGATGAAGGACATGTCACCCGCGCCGGGCCTGGCCACCAAGTGGACGACCTCGCCCGACGGGAAGACCTGGACCTTCACCGTGCGCAGCGGCGTGAAGTTCTCCGACGGCGTGCCGCTGACCGCGGCCGACGTGGCCTACACCTACAACCGGATCCTGCACGGGACGGTCGAGCAGTCGAACTGGCTGTCCTACCTCAACGGCGTCACGAAGGTGACCGCACCGAACGCCACCACCGTCGTGCTGAAGCTGAAGCAGCCTGTCGCGACCCTGCCGCTGCTCCCGATCCCGATCGTGCCCGAGCACGTCTGGAAGAACGTCAGCGAGAAGGAGATCAAGAGCTACCCGGCCGAGCCGAACGACGGCAAGCCCGTCGTCGGCTCCGGGCCGTTCCGCCTGGTCCAGGGCACCGCGGACGGCTCGACGTTCAAGTTCGAGGCCAACCCCGACTACTGGGGCGGTACGCCGCACATCGACGAGGTCGACTTCCAGTTCTACAAGAACGACGACTCCGCCGTGCAGGCCCTGATCAAGGGCGAGATCGACTTCGTCGACAACATCACCGCGCTCGAGGTGAAGAGCCTGAAGAGCCACGCCGGGATCACCGCCCACAACGGCAACTCCCCGGGCTTCGACGAGATCGCCTTCAACACCGGCTCGGTATCGGCCGCAAGACCGGCGGACATCCCATCGGCAACCCGAACCCTGCCGTGCTCGACCCGAAGTTCCGGCACGCCCTGGGCTACGCGCTCAACCTGCCGCAGCTGATCCAGAAGGCCTACCAGGGCGCCGGGCTGCCGGGCACCACGATCGTCCCGCCGAACTACAACACGGTACCACTGGGAGCCGCCGACCGACCAGAAGTTCACCTTCGACCTCGCGAAGGCCGGTGCGCTCCTCGACGCGGCCGGCTACACCAAGGGCTCGGACGGTACCCGCAACCTGCCCAACGGCAAGCCGATCGGGACGCTCCGGCTCGCGGCGCGCTCGGACTCGCCCACGTCGCTCAACACCATGGCCTTCTTCAAGCAGTGGCTCGGCGACCTCGGGATCAAGAGCGAGGTCTCGACGTACAGCTCCAGCCAGCTGACCGACGAGATCTACCAGGGCAACTTCGACGCCTTCCAGTGGGGCTGGTTCGTCGAGCCGGACCCCGACTCGATGCTCAGCTACATGACCTGCGGCCAGCGGCAGGGCTCCTCGGACTCGTTCTTCTGCAACAAGCAGTACGACGAGCTCTACGACCAGCAGCACGTCCAGACCGACCAGGCGCAAGCGCGAGGCCGAGGTCAAGCAGATGCAGCAGATCCTCTACCAGCAGTCGCCCTACCTGGTGACGGCGTACTCCTCGGTCGGCGAGGCCGTGCGCAGCGACCGGTTCGCCTGCTTCGTCCCGCAGCCCAACCCGGGTGGCATCTGGATCGAGCAGTACGGCGTCTACAACTACATCCACGCGAAGCCCGCGGCCGACGCCGGCACCTGCGACTCCGCCACCACCACGGCCGGCGACACCCTGACCGGGGCGGTGCAGGCGACGACGGGGGACTCCTCCTCGTCGTCGGCGAGCACCGGGTTCCTGATCGGCGCCGGCGTCGTGATCCTCGTGCTGCTTCGTCGGCGGCGGCGTGTTCGCCGTACGCCGTCGGGCCACCGCGGGAGACCGCGAGTGACACCCAGCGGGCCCGGTGAGCGGGACGGGCCGGGCGACGGCGGGCGATGACCCTGGTCGCCGAACCGGGGCTGATCAAGGCCGAGGAGGAGGCCCAACCCCGCCGGCGCGGGTATGCGTCGTACGTCGGTCGCAAGGTGCTCGGCTCGATCGGGAGCCTGCTGTTCATGCTCCTGGTCAACTTCTTCCTGTTCCGGGTGCTGCCGGGCGACCCGGCCCGCAGCCTCGGCCGAGGCAGGCTGACGACGGACGCCCAACGGGAGGCCTTCAACAAGACCTACGGGCTGACCGAGCCCCTCCCGCAGCAGTTCGTGACCTTCCTGAAGAACACCTTCACCGGAAACCTCGGGATCTCGCTGCAGTACCGCATCCCCGTCTCGCAGCTGATCCAGGACCGGCTCTGGCCGACGCTCCTGCTGGTCGGCACGTCGACGATCTTCGCCACCGTGATCGGCGTCTACATGGGCATCAAGGGCGCCTGGAACCGGGGCTCGAAGTTCGACAACCTCTCGACCGGCGGGTCGCTGATCCTCTACTCGATGCCCGAGTGGTTCCTCGGGCTGCTCTTCATCGCCACGCTCGGGGTGGGCTTCTGGTTCATCCCCGGCATCTTCCCCACCGGCGGTCTCCACTCACCGGACGTGGACCCGAACTCGGTCAAGGGGGTCCTCGACACCATCTGGCACCTGGTGCTCCCGGTGACGACGCTGACGCTCGCCTACCTGGCGGACTACCTGCTGATCATGCGCAGCTCGCTGCTCGACGAGCTGGGGGAGGACTACCTGCAGACCGCCCGGGCGAAGGGGCTGCGCGACGTACAGGTGCGCAACCGGCACGCGGTCCGCAACGCGATGCTGCCGACGACCACGATCATCGCGCTCAACCTGGGCTTCGTGGTCTCCGGCGCGATCACGGTCGAGACCGTCTTCTCCATCCCGGGCCTCGGACTGCTCACGACCGAGGCGATCCAGGTGCCGGACTTCTGGGTGCTCCAGGGCACCTTCCTGATCGCCGCGCACGGGTGTCATCCTCGCCAACCTGGCCGCCAACCTGGTCTACGGCTGGCTCGACCCCCGGGTCCGCACATGAGAATCACCCCACGGCGTTCTTCGCCTCCCCCGCTCCGCTCCTCCGCCGAACAACACCGCAGGGACCCCGAATGAGCGCCGACGGCACGACCGTACCCAGTGCGGGCCTCTCCGCCCGCCAGCTCGCCCGGCAACGTCGTACGGCGGCCTGGCGGCGCGGCTGGAAGCAGTTCCGGGCCCACCGCAGCGGCATGATCGGCCTCGGCATCCTCCTGGTCTTCGTGGTCGCGGCCCTGGCCGCTCCGCTGCTGGCCGACAAGAGCGGCCTCGACGTGACGACGGCGACCGGACCCGTCCTCGGGCCGCCGTCGTCGGAGTACTGGCTCGGCACCGACGAGAACGGCCGCTCGGTGCTGACCCTGCTGATCTGGGGCGCCCGGGTCTCGTTGTTCGTCGGCCTGCTCGCGACCCTGATCTCGATGGTGATCGGCACCCTGATGGGCCTGGTGTCCGGCTACTTCGGCGGCTTCATCGGCGCGATCACGTTCCGGGTGACCGAGTGGTTCCTGGTGATCCCCTTCCTGCCGCTGGCGATCGTGCTGTCGACGGTCCTGGGTCGTGGCCTGTTCAACATCGTGCTGGTCATCGGGGTGACCTCCTGGCCGGGCACCGCCCTGCTGATCCGCAGCCAGACGCTGTCGATCAAGGAGCGTCCGTACGTCGAGCGGGCCCAGGCGATCGGGGCCGGGCGACGCCACCAGATCACCAAGCACGTCCTGCCCAACGTGATGCCGATGGTCTTCGCCAACACCACGCTCACCGTGGCGATCGCGATCCTGACCGAGACCACCCTGAGCTTCCTCGGGCTCGGTGACCCGACCCGTACCTCGTGGGGGACCATGCTCGACGACGCCTTCGAGGTCGGTTCGATCACGACCGGGAGCTGGTGGTACATCCTGCCGCCCGGGCATCTGCGTCGTCCTGGTCGTGCTCTCCTTCACCCTGATCGGCCAGGCCCTCGAGGAAGTCCTCAACCCGCGGCTGAGGGCGCGTCAATGAACACCACCCCCAGAACCGCAGCGATCGCCAGCGAGCTCCCGGCGAGTCGCATCGGCGCGCCGTTGCTGGAGATCCGCGACCTCCATGTGACCTATGCGACCGGCGAGGGCGGGCTGCCGGCCGTCCGCGGCGTCGACCTGACCGTCGAGCGCGGCCAGATCGTCGGCGTGGCGGGGGAGTCCGGCTGCGGCAAGTCGACCCTGGCCAGCACCATCCTCCGGCTGCAGCCGCCGAGCGCGACGGTGACCGGGAAGGTGCTCTTCGAGGGCAACGACGTGCTCACCATGCGCTGGGGCGACCTGCGGGCCGTGCGCTGGGCCGGTGCGTCCATCGTGTTCCAGGGCGCGCTCCACTCCCTCAACCCGGTGCACCGGATCGAACGGCAGATCGCCGAGCCGATCCAGGTGCACCCCCGGGACTCAGCGAGGACACGGTGCGCGCTCGCATCGCGGAGCTGCTCGAGCCAGGTCGGGCTCGACCCCGGCCGTGCCCGCAGCTATCCCCATCAGCTGTCGGGCGGTCAGAAGCAGCGGGTGATGATCGCGATGGCACTGGCCTGCGACCCCGACCTCGTGGTCGCCGACGAACCGACCACCGCCCTCGACGTGATGGTGCAGGCCCAGGTGCTCAACGTGCTCTCGACGCTGGTCCGCGAACGCGGGGTCGGGATGATGATGATCAGCCACGACCTGTCGGTGCTCGCCGACCTGTGCGACCGGATCACGGTGATGTACGCCGGACGCGTGGTCGAGTCGGGCCCGGCCGAGCAGGTCTTCGCCGCGCCCCTGCACCCGTACGCCGGTGCCCTGTCGGCGGCGTTCCCGCGGGTCGGCGACCCGGCGGCGCGGTTCGCCCCGGCCGGCCTCCCGGGCGACCCGCCCGACCCGCGCAACCTCACCCAGGGCTGCTCCTTCGCGCCTCGCTGCACGCGGGCCGCCGACGAGTGCCTCCCCGCCGAGCCGGTCCTCACGACGTACGTCGAGGACCGCCAGGCCGCCTGCGTCAGGATCGGCCAGTGAACGCGGTGGCCGACGCGCCCGCGGCCGAGCTGTCGGCCGAGGGCGTCCGGGTCGAGTTCACCACCCGGAGCGGGCGGGTCGCCCGCGCCCTCGACGGTGCCGACCTCGTGGTCCGGGCCGGCGAGGTCGTGGCGCTGGTCGGCGAGTCGGGGTCGGGCAAGACCACCCTCGCCCGCACCCTCGTCGGTCTCACCCAGCCCGTCGCGGGCGAGGTCCGCTGGCAGGGGGAGACCCTGGGCCGCTCGGGCCGGTCCCTCAAGGCCCTGCGGCGCCAGGTCCAGCTCGTGCTCCAGGACCCGCTCGGCGCGCTCAACCCGCGGCACACCGTCTACGACTCGGTCGCCGAGGGCCTCCGGATCCACGGCCTGGTCACCAGGACGGGCCCGAGCGAGACCGAGAGGGTCGCGGCCGCCCTGTCGTCGGCCGGGCTGCGGCCGCCCGAGGCGTTGTTCCTGCGGTACCCGCACGAGCTCTCCGGCGGCCAGCGGCAGCGCGTGCTGATCGCCGGCGCGCTGGCCCTCCAGCCGCAGCTGCTGATCGCCGACGAGCCGGTCTCCAGCCTCGACGCGTCGATCCGCGGCGAGATCCTCGCGCTGCTGCTCAAGCTCCGTGAGGAGCTCGGTCTCGGCGTCCTCGTGGTCACCCACGACCTCGGGCTGGCGTGGAACATCGCCGACCGGATCGCGGTGATGTACCTCGGCCGGGTGGTCGAGTCCGGCCCGACGGAGGAGGTGCTGACCGCGCCCCAGCACCCCTACACGCAGGCGCTGCTGTCCGTCGTGCCGGAGATGGACCGGATCGAGCCGATCGTGCTGCGCGGCGAGATCCCCGACCCGACCCGGATCCCATCGGGCTGCCGCTTCCACCCGCGGTGTCCGGCGCTCGCCTCGGGCGAGGCGGACGCAGGTCGCCGACCTGTGCCGCACCACGCCGCTGGCGATCCTCCCGTCCGACCCCGTCGGACACCGGTGCGCGTGCCACCTGGTCGCCTCCCGGGTCTCGACTCCGCTCGACCACCGAGGCGAGGCCCCGCGATGACGCTGCAGGCGGCGCTGCCCCGCGAGCTGTACGTCGACCAGGCGTCGTTCGCCCGCGAGCGGGAGCGGGTGCTGCTGCGTGAGTGGACGTGCGTCGGCCGGGTCGCGGACCTCGGTCTCCACGAGCCGGAGCAGGTGGCCGTGGTCGAGGTGCTCGGCGAGTCCGTGGTGCTCACCACCGATGCCGGCGGCGCCCTGCACGCGGCGTACAACGTATGCCGCCACCGCGGCTCGCAGCTCTTCCCGACCGAGCCGGGAAGCGGGCCGCAGCTGTGTGGCGCGAAGTCGATCCGCTGCCCGTACCACTCGTGGACCTACGCCCTCGACGGGTCGCTGCTGCGGGCGCCCGCACACCGAGGAGGGCGACGTCGAGCCTGCCGAGTTCTCGCTGCACCCGCTGGGCGTCGAGGCCTGGGGCGGGTTCGTCTTCGTCCACCCGACGCCCGACGCGGCCGCGCCGCTGAGCGACAGCGTCGGTCGCGCGACCCGCACGCTGGCCAACTACGACCTGGCCTCGCTCGTCACCGGCCAGACCTACACCTACGAGGTCGCGGCCAACTGGAAGGTCGTCGCCGAGAACTACAACGAGTGCTACCACTGCGGCCCCGTGCACCCCGAGCTGTCGCGGCTGGTGCCGTCGTTCGCGGGCGGCGGCCGGGGGCTCGACTGGGACGAGGGCATCCCGCACCGCGAGGGCGCGTGGACCTTCACGATGTCGGGCACCACGACCCGGTCGCCGCTGCCCGGCCTGAACGAGGCCGAGAAGGTGCGCCACAAGGGCGAGCTCGTCTATCCCAACCTGATGCTGTCGTGCTCGGCCGACCACGTCGCCGCGTTCGTGCTGCGCCCGCTGGCGGTCGACCGCACGGCGATCGAGTGCCGCCTGCTGTTCGCGGCCGACGAGGTCGCATCGTCCGGCTTCGACCCGTCCGACGCCGGCGACTTCTGGGACATGGTGAACCGGCAGGACTGGGCGATCTGCGAGTCGGTGCAGCGCGGGATGTCGTCGCGCGCCTACACCCACGGCTGGTTCGCGCCGATGGAGGACGACTCCGCCGACATCCGCCGCTGGCTGCTCCCGCGGCTCGGTGCGAATGACTGACGGGACCGGGGGTTTCGAGACGGTCGTCGAGCGACCTCCTCAACCACCGGTGGACGTCGACTACGTCGTCGTCGGGCTCGGCGCGCTCGGCTCCGGCGCGGCCTGGCACCTGGCGTCGCGCGGCCACTCGGTGGTGGGGCTCGAGCAGTTCGAGCTCGGGCACAGCCGCGGCGCCTCCCACGACACCTCGCGGATCCTGCGGCACAGCTACCACACGCCCGCGTACGTGCGGCTCACGCAGGAGGCGTACGACGACTGGGCCCGGCTCGAGGACGAGTCGGGGGAGTCGCTGGTCACCGTCGTCGGCGGGCTCGACCTGTTCCCGCCCGACTGCGTGATCGCCCCGGACGACTACGTCGCCTCGATGCGCGAGGTGGGGATCGACTTCGAGTCGCTGACCGCCGAGGAGATCGCGGTGCGCTTCCCGGTGTTCTCCGTGCCCGACGGCACGCTCGGGCTCTTCCAGGAGCGCGGGGCGATCGTGCCCGGCAGCCCGGGGCACGGCCGCGATGCAGCGGCTCGCCACCGAGGCGGGCGCGACGCCTGCACGGATCCACCCCGGTCACCTCCGTCACCGACCACGGCTCGCACCTGACCGTCGAGGCCGGCGGTACGACGTACACCTGCCGCGGTGTGGTCGTCGCCGCCGACGCGTGGACCAACCGGGTGCTGGCCGGGCTCGGGGTGGAGATCCCGCTCACGGTGACCCTGGAGCAGGTGACCTACTTCGCGCCGCCCGACCCCACGCCGTACTCCTCGATGCCGCTGTGGATCTGGATGGACGAGCCGAGCTACTACGGCTTCCCCTGCTACGGCGAGGCGACGGTGAAGGCGGCCCAGGACTGCGGTGGGCCGCCGGTCGACCCCGACGCCCGCACCACCGACCCCGACCCGGAGATGCGCGAGCGGCTGGCGTCGTTCATGGGGTCGCTGCTGCCGGGCTCGGGCGAGCCGGTGCGCTCGCTGCGCTGCCAGTACACGCTCACCCCCGACCGCGACTTCGTGCTCGCGCCGGTCCCCGGCCACCCGGGGGTCGTCGTCGGGCTCGGGTCGGCCCACGGCTTCAAGTTCGCGCCCACCTTCGGCCGGATCCTGGCCGACCTCGCCACCACCGGGACGACCACGTCCGACGTGTCGGCGTTCGGCTTCGACCGGCCGGGCCTCACCGACCCGGACTTCGAGCCGAACTGGATGGTGTAGAGCCTCCGGGCTCGAGCCGTGCGCCAGCGGGTGTGTGTGTGGCTGCGGCCGGTCGGGGGCGACGACGAGAGTGCCGGCGCGGTCGCGCACGCTGGTACCTCTCTCGTGTGCCGGGCAGACTCGTCGGATGGCCCTCGACCTACGTGAGAACTGGTTCCGGAACCTCGCCGAGCTCCGCTACGCCACGACGCCGAAGCGGATCCGCGCCGACCTCGACGGCGTGACGGTGCTCGACACCCGCAACGCCCTCCTCGTGTGGGAGCCGCGCCGAGTCGTGCCCTGGTACGCCGTTCCCGAGGCCGACCTCCAGCTGACGACCACCGAGCACGAGCCCGGCCCTGCGCCCGAGCTTCGCCGGGCCGGTGCTCGGGCCGCAGCACCCGGGGCACACGACCCCGGGTGTCTCGTTGCATGCCGACGGTCTCGGTGAGGTCGGCTTCCGTCCCGACGACCCGGCACTGGGCGGACGGGTGATCGTGACGTGGGCGCCGTTCTCCTGGCGGGAGGAGGAGGAGCCGGTGATCAGCCATCCGCACGACCCGTTCGCCCGGATCGACGTCCTGCGCAGCGACCGGCACGTCCGGGTGACCCTCGGCGACGACGGTCGTCGCCGAGTCCGACCGGCCGGTCGCGCTGATCGAGACCAGTCTCCCGGTGCGGTGGTACCTACCGTCCGACGACGTCCGGATGGATCTCCTCACGCCGTCCGAGACCCGGAGCCGGTGCGCCTACAAGGGCACCGCGTCGTACCTCAGTGCTGACGGCGCCCCCGACGTCGCCTGGTTCTACCCCGAACCGCTCCACGACGCGATGCCGGTCAAGGACCTGCTCTGCTTCTGGCGGGCCGCGACCGTCGAGGTCGACGGCGAGCAGGTGCCCACCGGGATGCCGGGCGAATAGCTCGTCCGCTATCCACGTGCGGGAGCGGGGTCGGCGTACTGTCGAGGTATGCAGTATCTGCGAGCACCGTGATCCGCCTGGCGATCGTCAACGACTACGAGCTCGTGGTCGCGGGGGTCGCCGCGATGCTCTCGCAGGACCGGCACCGGATCCGGGTGACCGCACTCGACACGTCTGCACCCGACCTGGACAGTGTCGACGTCGTGCTCTACGACACCTTCGGTCCGGTACAGAACTCGATGGACTGTCTCGAAGAGCTGATCCACCGGAGCGGTGTCCCGGTCATCGTCTACACCTGGAAGCTCCGCCACGACGTGGCGCGCGAAGCACTCGACCGCGGCGCGGCCGGCTATCTGTCGAAGGCGTTGACGGGCACGCAGATCGCCGACGCTGTGCAGGCCGTCGTCCGCGGCGATGTCGTGATCAGCCCGGAGATCTTCCCTGCGGAAGCCCTCGTCGGCGGGGACTGGCCGGGGCGGGCCAGCGTGAACCTCACCGCCCGTGAGGCCGAGGTGCTCACCATGATCGCGACCGGGATGACCAACCAGCAGATCGCCGATCGCAGCTACCTCAGCATCAACACCGTGAAGTCCTACGTACGGAAGGCGTACCGCAAGATCGGGGCCGAGCGCAGGTCGCAGGCCGTGCGCTGGGCCATCGACAACGGGTTCGTCGCGACGCCGGATACGACGGCGGCCACCGAACCCGCGTTTCGGTGAGCCGCCGCCACCAGGGCGCGGTGTACGCCGGAGCCGGGGCTACGACTGCAACGTCGCCGAGGCCGAGCCGCCGAAGTTGCTGCGCACGCTGATCCTCACCGGGTTGAAGACGAACCCCCGCTGGTCGGCGAACCGGCCGCCACCCTTGTTGGTCAGGTCGAACAGGGGAGTGCCGTCGGACGAGAAGACCGTGAGGATCGCGTTCGGGTTGGTGCTGGTCGCCTCGATGGTGAGCAGCCCCCTCTTCCAGGTGGCCTTCGTGATCCTCACGACGTCAGCAGCAGGCGGCTGACCTGGGGTGACCGTGATCGTCGTGGTCCGCGTGACGCCGAACCAGGTGGCGGTGATCGTGACGGGCGTGGGGCTGCTGACCGCCGAGGTCGCGAGGTTGAACGTGCTGGTCGAGGTGTTGGCGCTGACCACAGTCTCCTGCGGGACGCGGGCGATGGCCGGGTTGCTGCTCGACAGCTGGACGACGGCACCCTGGGTCATCGCCGCGGTGAACCGGACCGTGCCGGTGGCGTTCTGGCCCCCGACGACCGAGGTGGGGACGAAGGAGATCGTGGAGAGTGACGGCCCGGCCGGTGTCGCGGCGTTCACGGAGAGGATGTGGGTCCGCGACCCGTTGTCCGGGGTGGCGCCGGTGATCGTGACGTTCTCCGGCGGGGCTGCCGCGTTGGAGGTGATGGTGAAGGTGCCGGTGGTCTGGCCGGCCGGGATGGTGATCGACACCGGCACCTGCGCCGCTGCAGGGTCGCTCGAGAACAAGCGGACCACCGTGGGCTGCGGGTCGGCGAAGGGCAGCTCGACCGTGCCCGTCGTCGACTGACCGTCCCGCACGGAGTCGGGGTTGATCGACAGCGCGCCGATCGTGCCGGCCGCCACCGCGGGCGCCGGGAGCAGGGACAGGACGCCGAGGACGAGCACGCTCATCAGGAGCCCGATCCCGTACGCCGCCCTGGTGTGCGTTGCCGGTACGTCGTGCTCGTGCGCTATCGGGTGATCCATGACCCATCACGTCCTGTCCCTGGTCGCTACCGGACCCCTCACACTCCCCGCCGGCACCGGTCTAGACCAGTTGTACGAACGTCCTAGGACCAGCCGCTCCCGGCGTCCGGTCCTGCCGAGCCTGGGACCTCGCACAGGATCGACGCGTACGATGACGGCGCCGAGGATTTCCAGTACGAAGTCTCTGCTCCGTCGTTTTCGGTGTACGTCGAACATCCGGTCTCGTGGGCCGGGGGCGGGCCGAAAGCGTGACGGCACTCCACGAGGCCACTCTGGCTCCGATCCTGGTCGAGCAACCGGCTCCGCCCCACCTCCGCGACATCGTCTCGCGCGTGGCCGTGAGCCTCGCGACCGCTCTGATCGCGCCGGCCGCCCTGTTCGCGACGACCCTGGTGCTCTTCAACGTCGGGGCGGCGATGATCGCCGGGCTCGCCTGGATGGTGGGTGCGATGTCGTGGCGAGGGGCCACCGGACGACCGGTGTCCGGGCTTCTCGTGCTCACGGTCGGGATCATGGCGGTCAAGACGAGCATCGCGTTCGCCACCGGCAACACGTTCATCTACTTCGTACAACCGGTCGTCGTCGACGTCGCCGTCGCCTCCATCTTCCTCGGGTCGCTGTGGTCTGCTCGGCCCGTCGTCGCCCGACTGGCGCCGGACTTCTACCCGATGGACGCCTCGACCGCCGCGCGACCCCGGATCCGGCGACTGTTCAGACACCTCACGCTGATGTGGGGCCTGGTGATCCTGGTCAAGGGGAGCATCACCCTGTTTCTGCTGGTGTCGCTGTCCACGGTCGACTTCGTCCTGGTCAAGGGCGCCGCGATCATCAGCCTGACTCTGACCACCGCCGCCGCCACCGTCGTGTGGTCGGTCCTGGTGGGTCGGCAGGAGGGACTGCTCAAGCCCGCACGACGAGCAGACGACTGACGCGGTCCGAGAGTGAACCGTCGAGCCCCGTCACGGCTACCGTCGTCCGTGTGCCCGAGGACGAAGCCGACCTCCACCAGCGTCTCCGCGACGGGAACGCGCTCGCCGCGACCCTGGTCGGGCTGACCGCCGACGAGGCATCGGATCGGGTCAAGGCCCGGGGGTTCGCCCCCCAGGTGATCCCACCCGGCCATCTGGTCACGGCCGATCTAGCCCCCCACCGGATCCGCCTGGCGGTCGACGAGTCCGGCGTCGTCATCCGAGCCTGGGGCGGCTGACCGAGCGGTAGCCCGTCCGGTGTCAGCGGGGGATCGACTCCTGCCAGGTGCGGTGGGTGATCTCGTCGCCGTTGTGCACGGCCATCACCCAGATCGACACGTCGTAGGTGCCCGGGGTGACCTTGACCGTCATCCCCGAGCGCACCGTGACCTCGATGTCGGGCCAGGTGAGGTCGAAGACCGTGTGCGCGTTCGCGCTCTGGGCGAAGGTCCGGGTGTCGACGGACACCTCGCCGAGGTACAGCTCGTGCGCGGTCCCGTCGTACGGCGTGGGGTAGCGGCTGTCGGACCGGGTGAGCGCCGTCGTGGTGCGGTGGAGGATGTCGTGGTTGACCTGCCAGCCGACGCCCACGGTCGACTCCGACGAGTGCTCGGCCCCGGCCCCGAGGGCCGGCGTGGGGTAGTCGGCCTCGTCGAGCAGCGGCAGTGTCAGCGAGGCGGTGCGCAGCGTGATCGACACCGGCTCCGGGGGTGCGATCGTGTTCGGCCAGTCGGCGCCGGCCACGGAGACGCGGAGCGTCTGGCCCGGCGTCCACTGGTAGGCGCAGGCGTCGAGGACGATCTCGACGTCGTACTCCCGACCGGGCACCAGCGGTGACGGTGACCCGTGGACGCCGTCGCGATAGGCGAGGTCGAGGCTGCCGCGGCTGACCAGGGCGGAGGTGCCGTCGGGGAAGACGTCGCAGACCTTGACCGAGAGCGACGCGGCCGGCTTCGTGGCCCAGACCTTGGCCCGCAGCACCGGGTGTCCGACGACCGGACCCGGCGGCGGGTCGATCTCCCAGGTGAGCGAGCGCTCGTCGTCGAGCCGCTGGTCGCCGGACAGTCCCCAGGGGAGGTGCCCGGCGCAGTCGATCCAGGCGGCGGTGCCGACGTCGGGGACGACGTCGAGCGACACCGGGGCGGTCAGGTCGAGCGTCGCGTCGGTCACCGGCGGCACGGTCGGCAGGGTGACCCACCAGCCCTCGTGCAGGTCGAGGTCGATCTCCGGGCGGGTCGACGTACGGACGAAGACGTCGCAGCGGTCCTCGTGGGTGCCCACACCCCGCAGCCAGTGGTCGAACCAGCCGGCCAGCTCGGCGTCGAAGTCGATCCGTGGCCCGGGCATCGCCGTGGACGGGTCGGCGTGTGCCCACGGTCCGGCCAGGAGGCGATGCGGTACGCCGTGCCGGCCGAGCTCGGCGACGGTGCGGAAGGAGTTGTTGCGGTAGCCGTCGGCCCAGCCGGCGACGATCAGCACCGGACACCCGATCCGCTCGTAGCCCCGGGTCGTGCCTCCCAGCCGCACGGACCCGTGGTCCCAGTAGGCACCGTGGCGGTTCTCCCGCAGCCAGGTCAGCACCCATGGCTCGCAGGTCTCCAGGCGCCGCAGCCACTCGTCGTACCACCCCTCGCCCCAGACCGCAGGCACCGGCGGGAGGACGCACATCGGCGTCATGTAGTGGCAGTAGTCGACGAGGTCGACCAGCCGCAGGGCGCCGCCACGCCAGTGCACGTCGTCGGTCCAGCGGTCGTCGGTGGCGTAGATCGCGCAGATCGCCTTCAGCGCCGGCGGCCGCTCGCAGGCGATCTGGAGGGAGTTGAAGCCGGAGTACGACGTGCCCCACATCCCGACCTGGCCGTCGCACCACTCCTGCGCCGCGGTCCAGGCGATCGCGTCGGACAGGTCCGTCTGCTCGGCCTCCTGGTACTCGTCAAGGGGGTCGCCCGGCGAGGACCCGGTGCCGCGCACGTCGATCCGACATACGGCGTAGTCGTGCTCCACGCAGAGCGCGCGGTAGCTCGCGGCGTACGACGAGGTGAGGTCGTCCTTGCGGTAGGGCAGGGCCTCGATCAGGCACGGCTGCGGCCCCACGGACGGGTCCGGGAGGTACAACGTCGCCGCGAGGTGGCTCCCGTCGCGGACCGGGATCCGTACCTCCTCGACCCTCATCCGAGCAGGCCCATGATCTCCGCGGTGTGGATGGTCTCACTGGTGTTGCCGTCGCGACCGGTCACGGTCGGAGCGGTGAACATCGAGTTGAGCACCGCCTCCTCCGACGCCTCGACCACGGCCGCGAACAGCGGGTCGAGCGCGCGGCCGGTGACGACGGGTGTTCCGTCGGGCCTGCCGTCGCGGTCGAGCCGCATCCCGGTGCCGAACCCCATGAAGATCTCGCCGCTGCCGTGATGTGCGACCGACCCGGCGCGCGCGAGCCCGAGCCCGATGCGGCGCGCGAGGCGGGAGCACGACGCCCCGTCGACGGCCGCGTCGGTGACCACGATCCCGATGCAGGAGCCCGCGGGCTTCGCCGGCCCGGCCCCGGACTCGGCCCCGGACTCGGCCCCGGACTCGGACGCGTGCTCGGATGTGGCCAGGCGACGGCCGAGTGGTACGCCGTTCACGATGCACTCCGCGCGGGAGCCGAAGTTGGTCATCAGCAGGACGGCGACGGTGTGGTCACCCCCCGGGCTCGACACGACCCGGGACGCCGTACCGATCCCGCCCTTGAAGTCGAAGCACGACATCCCGGTGCCGGATCCGACGGCTCCCTCGGCCGGCGGGGTCGTCGCACCGCGGGACCCCCGCGCCGCCTCCCAGGCCGCGACCACGTCCTCGTGCTCGACCTGCATCCGCCGGGCGTCGTTGAGCCACGAGTCGTCGCACTCGGCGACCACCGGGATGATGAAGTCGGTGGCCGAGGAGGGGTTGTGCTCCAGCTCGATCCGGCAGGCAGAGTCGTACACCCGCCCGAGCTGGAGGGTCGAGGTCAGGTAGACCGGCGTCTCGGCCGAGCCCCACTCCGCCGCGGTGATGAAGCCCGTGCACTCGCCCGCGCCGTTGAGGACCGCACCGCCCGCCGGCAGCGGCCGGGAGAACGCGTCCTCGGCGAGCATCAGGACGCTCACCCCGGTCCGTGCGAGCCCCCGGCCCTCCGGAGGCGGCGGCTCGTCGCGGTGGATCGTCGCGTGCCCGAGGCCGACTCCGGAGACGTCGAGCACGGAGTTGGTGGGACCGGTGGGCAGGGACCCGATCACGATTCCCAGGTCGCGAGCGCGCGGCATGGGCACATCCAACCAGTTCCGTGACCCTCGGTGGTCGAGCGAAGTCGAGACCCGCCGCGGCGCGTGGTCTCGACTTCGCTCGACCGGCGACGCGATGCTGCGGGTATGACGATCCCCGTGGTGTGGTCGCCCGAGACGCGGCGCCACGAGCCGATGCGCGAGGTGTGGGTCGGCGTACCGACCGAGGGCACGGAGGTCCCGGAGCGGGTCGACCGGATCCGCGAGGCACTGGCCGCGCACGACCTGGTCGACGCTGCACCTCACGACGACGACGTCCTCCTCCGGGTGCACGACCCGGCGTACGTCGCGCACCTCCGCACGGTCCACGCCGAGTGGAGCCGCGGGCCGTACGGCGACCTGGTCGGCCAGGACCGGGTCGTGCCCTACGTCTTCCCGACGCCCGCGATGACCCAGGGGATGCCGCCCACCAGCGCCGCCGCGACGCACGGCCGGGCCGGGCAGTACTGCTACGACACCATGACCCTGGTCGGCCCCGGCACCTGGGAGGCGGCCCGGGCCGCCGTGGACTGCGCTCTGACCGCCGTCGACCTCGTGACCGGTGCTGGTGGGTCGAACGGAGTTCCGCGTGGGTCGAGCGGAGTTCCTCGTGGGTCGAGCGGAGTCGAGACCGCGTACGCCCTCTGCCGGCCACCGGGCCACCACGCCACCCGTGAGGGGTACGGCGGCTCCTGCTACCTCAACAACGCGGCTGTCGCGGCGCAGGCTCTTCTCGACGCCGGTCACACCCGGGTCGCGGTCGTGGACCTCGACGCGCACCACGGCAACGGGACGCAGGCGATCTTCTGGGGCCGCTCCGACGTCCTGTACGCCTCGACCCACGTCGACCCGGGCGCAGGGTGGTTCCCTCACTTCTTCGGCCACGCCGGCGAGACCGGCAGCGGAGCCGGGGAGGGGGCGACGGTCAACCTGCCGCTCCCGGAAGGCACCGGTGACGACGTCTGGGTCGACGCGGTCGCGCGCCTGGCGGAGCACGCCAGGAGCAGCGACGCCCTCGTCGTCTCTCTCGGCGTCGACGCCGCGGCCGACGACCCCGAGAGCCCGCTGCTCGTCACGGCGGACGGTTACCACGCAGCCGGCCGCAGGCTCGGGTCGCTCGGCCTGCCGACGGTGGTCGTGCAGGAGGGCGGCTATCACCTGCCCAGCCTCGGCGGCCTCGTCGCGGCGTACCTCGACGGGCACGACACGGGCCGCTGAGCCGCCCGCCCCGGTAGCGTCCAGTCCATGCGCCGCGTCGCCGCCGTCGCCTTGGTCGACCGCCGGGGTCGGCTCCTGCTCCAGGAGCGCGACGAGCACGCCCCCGTCGACCCGGAGAAGTGGTCGCTGGTCGGCGGCGGGATCGAGGAGGGTGAGTCGGACGTCGAGGCGGCGCTGCGCGAGCTCGAGGAGGAGACCGGGCTGAGCGGCGTCGGCCTCGACCCGCTGGGCGTCCTCACCTTCTACTGCGACGGGTGCCACGAGACCCACGAGTTCGCCCTCTTCACCTCGTTCACCGACCTCACCGACGCCGACGTCGAGTGCCACGAGGGCCGGCAGATCGTCTTCGTCGACCCGACCACCATCGACAGGCTCGACTGGAACCGGGCCCTGGCCGTCGCGCTTCCGCACGTGGTCGGCAGCCCGGCGTACGCCGAACGGTTCGGGGTCCGGGAACGCCACGAGTTCGGCTGCGTGCTGCTCGTCGACGCCGAGGGTGGGGTGCTGCTGCAGGAGCGGGACGACGGCGCTCCGATCGACCCGGACCGCTGGGGCCTCGCCGGTGGCCACCTGGAGCCGGGCGAGGAAGCCGAACAGGGCGCCTACCGGGAGCTCGAGGAGGAGACCGGGGTCCGGCTCGAGCCCGGGACGCTCGAGCACCTCGAGACGCTCCGGGTGTTCCACCCGCACTACGGCTCGGTGGACCGGGTGCACGTCTTCGCGGCGCGTGTCGACCTCACCGACGCCGACATCGAGTGCCACGAGGGTCGTCAGATCGTGTTCGTTCCCCCCTCCCGCGCCCGCGACCTCGACCTCACCATGACCGGCGTCCTCGCCGTCCCGGGGTTCCTCGACTCCGACGCCTACCGCAGGATGTGCTCATGAACATCGACGTGTTCCCGGTCCCGGGCCGGGGCGCGGAGGACGTGGTCGTGTCCTCAGGAGGGGCCGACGAGGGCGCGGCCTTCACCGGCACGGAGGACGGCGCGCTCTGGCGTGTGTCCCACGACGGGCGGCGGATCGACCACGTCGCCCACACCGGCGGCCGGCCGCTCGGCCTCGAGATCGACCTCGACGGGCGGCTCCTGGTGTGCGACGCGAGGAAGGGACTGCTGCGGGTCGACGTCCGGAGCGGCGCGATCGAGCACGTCACGGGCCGGGTCGCCGGCGTCCCCATGGTGTTCTGCAACAACGCCGCGATCGCCGGCGACGGCACCGTGTGGTTCTCGGACTCCTCGACCCGCTACGGGCTCGATCAGTGGAAGCAGGAACTCGTCCAGAACACCCGCACCGGGCGCCTGCTGCGGCTGGCGGGCGACGGCAGCGTCGAGGTGGTGGTGGACGGCCTCGCCTTCGCCAACGGCGTCGCCCTGGCCGCCGACGAGTCCTTCGTCGCCGTCGCCGAGACGGCCGCACGCACCGTCGTACGCCGATGGCTCACCGGCCCCGACGCGGGCGCCCGCGACTTCCTGGTCACCGACCTGCCCGGCTACCCCGACAACATCTCCCGCGGCAGCGACGGGCTGATCTGGGTCAGCCTCGGGTCGCCGCGCGACCCCGTCGTCGAGAGCCTGCACTCCGCCCCGCTGTGGGTGCGCAAGGGGGCCACGAAGATCCCGGACGCCCTCCAGCCCCAGCCGAAGCGCACGGTCCGGGCGCAGGCGTACGACGATGCAGGGACGCTCGTCCACGACGTCGACGTGAGCACGGACCGCTACCACATGGTCACCGGCGTGCGGGAGTACGACGGCCGGGTCTGGCTCGGCTCGCTCCACGAGTCGGCGATCGCCGTGGTGACGATCTGACTCGGGTGCCGCGTCCTCTTGGGCCGGTGCGCACCGGTTTCATCATGTGAAGTAGGTGAACCTCCACTTCACATGGCGAGCTCACCATGTGAAGTGGAGGTTCGACACCTTCACATGATGAAGCGGAGCCAAACCGGGGCCGGACCAGACCCGCGCCCGGGCCGTCGTACGAAGTGGTGACCGCCCGGGGATCCGGGCCCTCGCGTGCGGCATGTCTAGACTCGACCGACACGGACCGTGGGACGAGAGGGGCGTTGATGGGACTGCTGGAGCAGGTCACCGGGCCCGGCGACCTCCGCGACCTCACCGATCAGCAGCTCGCCGCGCTGGCCAGCGAGATCCGCGACGAGCTCGTGCGCACCTGCGCCCCACGGGGAGGCCACCTCGGCCCCAACCTCGGCGTCGTCGAGCTGACCCTCGCCATCCACCGCGTCTTCGACTCACCCCGCGACCGCGTGGTCTTCGACACCGGCCATCAGGCCTACGTGCACAAGATGCTCACCGGCCGGGCCAGCCAGTTCGACTCCCTCCGCACCGAAGGCGGTCTGTCCGGCTACCCCAGCCAGGACGAGTCCGACCACGACGTGGTCGAGAACTCCCACGCCTCCACCTCGCTGTCGTACGCCGACGGGCTGGCCAAGGCCTTCGCGCTCCGCGGTGAGGACCGACACGTGGTCGCGGTGATCGGCGACGGCGCGCTCACCGGCGGAATGGCGTGGGAGGCCCTCAACAACATCGCGATCGGCAAGGACCGCAAGCTCGTGATGGTCGTCAACGACAACGGCCGCTCCTACATGCCCACCGTCGGCGGCCTCGCGACCCACCTCGCCTCGCTGCGGACCAACCCGCGCTACGAGGAGGTGCTCGACGCCGTCAAGAGCCGCCTCAACAAGGTGCCGGGCGTGGGACCCGCCGTCTACGACGCGCTCCACGCGATGAAGAAGGGCATGAAGGACGCCCTGGCTCCGCAGGGGATGTTCGAGGACCTCGGCCTGAAGTACGTCGGGCCGATCGACGGCCACGACCGCCAGGCCGTCGAGCTGGCCCTCGGCCAGGCCAAGCGGTTCGGCGGCCCGGTGATCGTGCACGTGATGACCCACAAGGGCTTCGGCTACGACCCGGCCGAGCGCAACGAGGCCGACCAGTTCCACCAGATCGGCGCCTTCGACGTCGAGACCGGCGAGGCGCGGCCCGCCGGGCGGATCTGGACCGACTACTTCGCCGAGGAGATGGTCGCGCTCGGCGCCGAGCGTCAGGACATCGTCGGGATCACCGCGGCGATGCTGTACCCGGTCGGGCTCGACCGCTTCGCTGCGGCGTACCCGGAGCGGATCTTCGACGTCGGCATCGCCGAGCAGCACGCGGTCACCAGCGCGGCCGGGCTCGCGATGGGCGGGATGCACCCCGTCGTCGCGATCTACGCCACCTTCCTCAACCGGGCCTTCGACCAGGTGCTGATGGACGTCGCGCTGCACCGCTGCGGCGTCACCTTCGTCCTCGACCGCGCCGGAGTCACCGGCACCGACGGTGCGAGCCACAACGGGATGTGGGACCTGTCGATCCTCCAGGTCGTGCCGGGGCTGCGGATCGCCGCGCCGAGGGACGGCGCCCGGGTACGCGAGCTCTTGCGCGAGGCGGTCGCCGTCGACGACGCGCCGACCGTCGTCCGCCTCCCCAAGGGCGCCCCGCCTGCCGACCTCGAGGCGGTCGACCGCATCGGGGGCTGCGACGTGCTCCTGCGCCGCAGCGGCAAGGACGTGCTCGTCGTGGGCATCGGCTCGATGGCCTCGGTCGCGATCGACGTCGGCGAGCGGCTCGCCGCTCAGGGCATCGGCGTGACGGTCGTCGACCCCCGTTGGGTCAAGCCGCTCGATCCCGCGCTCGTGGGTCTGGCCCGCGACCACCGTCTCGTAGTCAGCATCGAGGACAACGGCCGCGTCGGCGGGGTCGGCTCGGTCCTGCTCCAGCTCCTCACCGACGAGGGCGTCGCCACGCCGTTCTCGCTGCACGGCATCCCGCAGGAGTTCCTGCACCACGCCGAGCGTCAGGCGATCCTCGACCGGATCGGCCTCAATGCCCAGACCATCGCCCGCGGCATTGTCGAGCGGCTGGCGGCCGAGGTGCCCGACGTGCTCGTGGTCTCCCAGGACGGCGCCCACTCGCGCGACTGATGATCTGCCCGGGGCTCAGCCTGGAGGTGGTGACCAGCCGGCGGGTCCCACGAGGCGTTGGGGTCGCGGGCTGACCTCGAGGTCACAGCGCGTCGTCACGAGGTCGCAGGAGTAGAGGTTCCACCGCGGCGGTGCCTGCGGCTCGGACCGGTCCGACGTCGGGGCCGAGCATCCGGTCAGGTCACCCACGATCAGGGCCCCGGTCACCAGGGAGCAGCAGGACGTCGCCATGCTGCTGGACGCCGGCTCGTGGCGCCTGGTTGTCGGCGATCGGCTCGCAGGGACACCGTCGGGCCTGACAGAGCCTCGTGGCAGTGGGACGCTGGCTCGAGAGCAGAGGAGACGGCGATGAGCGAGGACCCGGTCACCGATGTGATGTGGATGCTCCGGGGCGCCTGGGTCACGATGTCGATCCGTGCCGGCTGTCGGCTCGAGGTGTTCGACCACCTCGTCGAGCCGCGCTCCGCGGCCTGGTTGGCCGAGGCGACGGCGACGGACCCCGGGGCGCTGCTGCGGCTGCTCCGCGTGCTGGTCGAGCTCGGACTGCTCGAAGGGGGCGCAGGCGAGACCTACGTGGACACCGACCTCGGGTCCACCCTCACGCGCGAGCATCCGCGCAGCCTGCGCAGCCTGGTCCTCATGCAGAGCTGGTTGCCCAACGTCGCCACCTGGAACCACCTGGACGACGCCGTGCGCAGCGGTGCGGGGGTCTACGAGAGGGTCAACGGCGCGCCACCGTGGGAGCATCTCAGCGCCCACCCCGACCAGGAGGCCGAGTTCAACCGCTCCATGGCCCGGCGGGCCGACGGCCAGGTGGCCGCCATCGTCGCCGGGATCGACCTGGCAGAAGCGGAGACCGTGGTGGACGTCGGCGGCGGGCAGGGCGCGATGCTGGCCGGCGTACTCCGGGCGTGGCCGCGGCTGACCGGTGTGGTGGCCGACCGTCCCGACGTGGCGGCCGAGGCCGACACGGTGTTCGCCGAGGCGGGCCTGAGCCACCGGGCGCACGGCCTCGGGTCCGACTTCTTCGACTCCGTGCCCTCGGGCGCGGACGTCTACTTCCTCTCCAACGTCCTGCACGACTGGGACGACGAGTCCTGCCGGCGGATCCTGCGGACGCTGCGCAGTGCGATGGACGCCGGCAGCCGCGTCGTGATCGTGGAGCGACTCCTCGGCATCCCCGGACGACCGCCCATCGAGGCACGTGACCTGGCCTTCGTCGACCTCCACATGCTCGTGATGTTCGGGGCCCGCGAACGCACCAAGGCGGAGTACGACGTACTCCTCGCGGAGGCGGGCTTCGGACCCGGGGAGCTGATCGGTCCGGAGATGTCCTGGAACCTGATCGTGGCCCACCCGGCGGCCCACGTCTGAAGCCCCCGCCGCCGCGCGGTCGGGGTGTGCCGACGGAATAGGCTGGGTCGCGGGAGTGCTACCCGCTGGTAGTCCCCGCGACAGAGAGGTGCCCGTGCCAGAACCCGATCGACTGGTCCACATCGTCGACGACATACCCGAGCTCGAAGGCCTGACCGAGCTTGCGATGGTGCTCGTCCTCGACGGGTTCCTCGACGCCGGCAACGCCGCGGCGATCGCGGCTCGCCACCTGGTCGAGCAGTCCGGGGGCGGTCGCGTCGTCGCCACCTTCGAGGTCGACGAGTTCCACGACTACCGAGCCCGGCGGCCGGCGATGTCGTTCGTCCGCGACCACTACGAGCAGTACGACGCGCCCCGACTGGTGGTGCGGCTTCTCAGCGACGCCAGCGGTGCGCCGTACCTCCTCCTCCACGGCCCCGAGCCCGACAACCGCTGGGAGGCGTTCGCGGGAGCGGTCCGGCAGGTGGTCGAGCGGTTCGGCGTCCACCGCGTGATCGGGATGGGCGCGGTGCCGATGGCGGTGCCGCACACCCGGCCGATCGCGGTCACCCACCACGCCAACAACCCCGACCTGCTGTCGGGCGACAGCCCGTGGCGCGGCGAGCTGCGCATCCCGTCCAGCGCGCAGGCGCTGGTGGAGCTGCGGCTGGGGGAGTGGTCGCACGACTCCATGGGCTTCGTGGCCCACATCCCCCACTACCTCGCCCAGCTCGACTACCCCCAGGCGTCGGTGTCGCTCCTCGAGCATGTCGAGCGAGCGGCGATGGTGGCCGTCGACCTGACGGACCTGCGCGAGACCGCCGCAGGCCCGCGACGAGGAGGTCACGACGTACCTCGCGAACAACACCGAGGTGGCCGAGGTCGTGCAGGCCCTGGAGCAGCAGTACGACGCGTTCGCGCGCTCCGAGCAGGAGAACAACAGCCTCCTCGCCGACGACGAGCCGATCCCCACGGGTGAGGAGATCGGGCGCCAGTTCGAGCAGTTCCTGGCCGGCCTCGACACCCCCGAGGGCGACGTCTGATGCCGTCGTCCGCCGCGGAGCTCGTGGAGCTCCTCGACATCGAGACCCTCGACACCGACCTGTTCCGCGGACGCAGCCCCGACACCGACCGGCAGCGGGTCTTCGGCGGGCAGGTTGCGGCGCAGGCGCTGATCGCGGCCATCCGGACCTCCGAGCCCGGCCTCGACGTGCACTCGATGCACGCCTACTTCCTGCGCCCGGGCGACACGACCATCCCGATCATCTACGACGCCGAGCGGATCCGTGACGGCCGCTCCTTCGAGACCCGGCGGGTGGTGGCGCGCCAGCACGGCCGCCCGATCTTCTACCTGACCGCGAACTTCCAGCGGCCCGAGGAGGGCTTCGACCACCAGGACGCGATGCCCGAGGTGCCCGGGCCCGACGACGGGCTGACCTTCGCCCAGATCGCCGCGATCCGCACCGGCGACGACCGGGCGGCCGCCGACTTCGCCAGGGAGTGGGCCGCCCTCGACACGCGCTACCTCGGCAACACCGAGCACCCCGGCCACACCCACCTCGGTGAGGATCACGAGCGCCCCGCGCGTGCCCAGCTCTGGATCCGGGTCGACGGCGACCTCGGCGACGACCCCGACCTGCACGTCGCGGCGTTCACCTACGCCAGCGACCTGACCCTGCTCGGCGCCGCGCTGGTGCCGCACGACGTGGAGATCGGCTCGCCGAAGCTGATGCCGGCCTCGCTCGACCACACGATCTGGTTCCACCGCCCGTTCCGCGCCGACCAGTGGTGGCTCTACGACCAGTGGTCGCCGTCGGCGAGCGGTGCCCGCGGGCTGTCGCTGGCGCGGGTCTTCACCGAGGACGGCCGGCTCGTCGCCACGGTGGCCCAGGAGGGCCTGATCCGCCAGCGCACCCGCTAGCTGCTGCGCAACGTCATACGCTCCGAGCCCTCTATGGCTCGCCACGGATGACGTCCCGGGGCGGACCGGGGACTATCGGGCCCGGTGGGTGCGGCCGACCAGGTGCGGCGCCCCGGTCTTCGGTGAGGTGAGGGCGAACGCCAGTCCGTCGTCGTACCCCTCCTCGTGACGGCGAGACACCGAAGGCCACCGAGCCGGGCAGGAAGATCGGCTTCTTGAACGCCGCGTCGACGGTGACCGCGTCGGGCAGCCGGTTCTCGACCGCCGCCACGCACCGCGCCAGGCTCCACATGCCGTGGGCGATCTGGCGCTTGAAGCCGAGCGCCTTGGCGGTGAGCGGGTAGAGGTGGATCGGGTTGTGGTCGCCCGACACCGCGGCGTATCGGCGCCCGAGGTCGCCGGACAGCCGCCAGGTCACCCTGCCCGGGACGACGTCCAGGCTCCGTCGTCGGTCGAGCGTCGTCGAGACCACGTCATCGTGGGTGGTCTCGACAGGCGCCACCGACGGAGACGGACCTCGGTGGAGGTACGTCGACGTGCTCTCCCACACGACCCGGCCCGCGGCGTCGACACTCGTCACGACGTCGACGGTCCGGCCCTTCGGGTGCGGTCGACCTCTGCGGCGCGCGTCGTCACGGTGACCGTCTCGCCGACGGCGACCGGGCGGTGGCCGGTGATCGGAGTTGGCCAGGTGGACCGCCCCGACGGCGGGGAACGGGAAGCTCGGGTCGGTCAGGATCGCCAGGTGGAGCGGGAACGCCAGCAGGTGCGGGTAGGTGAGCGGCACGGTGTCCTTGACCGGGAAGCCGCAGACCCCGGCGTACGCCGTGACCGGGGCCCGGTCGATGGTCACCGCCGGACGCTGTGAAGGCCAGCCCCTCGAAGTCGCCGGACTTGCGGATCCCGGGCAGCTGGTTGACCAGCGGGATCGAGGGAAGCGCGGCCCTGAGCAGCGTTGCAGCACCCCCGGGCTCCCCGTGCACGATGCGTGCTTCGCTCGTCGAGCCTGTCGGGACCACCTCAGGCCCCCAGCATCATCTGGCCGCAGACCCGGACCACGTTGCCGTTGACGGCCGTCGAGGCGGGGTTCGCGAACCAGGCGATCGTCTCGGCGACGTCGACCGGCAGGCCGCCCTGGCTCATCGAGTTCAGCCGACGGCCGACCTCGCGGGTCGCGAACGGTACGGCCGCGGTCATCTTGGTCTCGATGAAGCCCGGCGCCACGGCGTTGATCGTGATGCCGTTCGTCAGGTCGTCGCGCAGCGAGTCGACCAGGCCGATCACGCCGGCCTTGGAGGCGGCGTAGTTGGTCTGCCCCATGTTGCCCGCGATGCCGGCGATCGAGGCGACGCCGATGATCCGGCCGTTGTCGTGCACGATCCCCTGCGCGAGCAGCTCCGCGGTGATCCGCTGGGGGGCGACCAGGTTGACGTTCAGCACCGAGTTCCAGCGGTCCTCGTCCATGTTGGCGAGGCGCCTGTCGCGGGTGATGCCGGCGTTGTGCACCACGATGTCGACGCCGCCGTGGGCCGTGGTGAGGTGCTGGGCGATCCGCTGCGGGGCGTCCTTGGCGGTGATGTCGAGGGTGAGGTAGTCGCCGTCGAGCTCCTTGGTCAGTGTGATCAGGTCGCTCGCTGCCTGCGGTACGTCGACCCCGACCACGGTGGCGCCGTCGCGGGCGAGCACCCGCGCGATCTGCTCGCCGATCCCGCGGGCGGCGCCGGTGACGAGGGCGACCTTGCCGGCGAGCGGACGCTGCCAGTCGGTCTGCTCGGCCGCTGTCGTGGCCGAGGTGCCGACGCGCACCACCTGCCCGGAGACGTAGGCCGACTTCGGCGACAGCAGGAAGCCGAGCGTCGAGGCGACCGCGCCCTCGGCCCCGGCGGCGACGTAGACCAGCTGGGCGGTGCCCCCGCGGCCGACCTCCTTGCCGAGGCTGCGGGTGAAGCCCTCGAGGGCGCGCTGCGCGACCCGCTCCTCGCCCGCGACCAGCTCGGGCGGGGTGCCGATGCACGACCAGCCGGGAGCAGCGCTCGAGGCTGCGCATCAGCGGAGTGAAGAAGTCGCGAAGTGCGACCAGCAGGGTCGGGTCGGTGAGGCCGGTCGCGTCGAAGACCAGGCCCCGGTAGCGGGTGTCCGCCGCCACGTCGGACCCCGTGGTCGTGACCGTGTCGATGTCGAGGGTCTCGAGGATGCCGGGCAGGTGCTCGACCAGGCGGCCGGTGCCGCCGACGACGACGGTCCCGTCGACCAGCGGCGACCCCGCGACGTACCGGTCGAGGGCGACCGGGTTGGGCAGCCCGAGGTTCTTCACGAGGAGCTGGCCGAGGGAGGAGGACACGAAGTCCTGGTAGCGGTCCGTCATGAAGTCCTTCCGGTGGTCGAGCTGGTCCAGCGCCTCATGTAACTCGATGTGTAACTGGCAGTCCACCTTTGGTGACGTGGCGCTCATTGCATTGGTCGTTGCCGCAGGAACGGCCAGGATATGGGTATGAACCAGCAGACCCGTCGCGTCGCCGTGCTCGGCGGCAACCGCCTCCCGTTCGCCCGGTCCAACAGCGTGTACGCCGACGCCTCCAACCAGGAGATGCTCACCGCGGCGATCGACGGCCTCGTCGCCCGCTTCGGCATCGAGGGCGAGCGGATGGGCGAGGTCGTCGCCGGCGCCGTGCTCAAGCACTCCCGCGACTTCAACCTGGTCCGCGAGTCGCGTGCTGGGCTCGAAGCTGGCGCCGGAGACCCCGGCCACCGACGTCCAGCAGGCCTGCGGCACCGGTCTGCAGGCCGCCGCGATCGTCGCGGACAAGATCGCGCTCGGCACGATCGAGGTCGGCATCGCCGGCGGCACCGACACCACGTCCGACGCCCCGGTGGCGATCAGCGACAAGCTGCGCAAGAAGCTGATGAAGGTCAACGCCGCGCGCGACACGTTCGGGCAAGCTGACCGCGCTCGCCCAGATCCGGCCCGGCGACATCGGGCTGTCGATCCCGCAGAACGGCGAGCCGCGCACCCGGCTGTCGATGGGGGAGCACGCGGCCCTGACCGCCCTGGAGTGGCGGGTCACCCGCGAGGAGCAGGACGAGCTGGCAGCGGCCTCCCACCAGCACCTCGCCGCGGCGTACGACGCCGGGTTCCTCGACGACCAGGTCACGCCGTTCCGCGGGCTGGAGCGCGACCAGAACCTCCGGCCCGACTCCTCGGTCGAGTCGCTGGCCAAGCTCAAGCCGGTCTTCGGCAAGGGCGAGGGCGCGACCATGACGGCCGGGAACTCCACGCCGCTGACCGACGGCGCCTCCGCCGTGCTGCTCTCCTCCGAGGACTGGGCGGCCGAGCACGGCCTCGAGCCGCTCGCGTTCCTGGTCGACCACGAGACTGCGGCGGTCGACTTCGTGCACGGCAACGAGGGGCTGCTGATGGCTCCGGCGTACGCCGTCCCGCGGCTGCTGGCGCGCAACGGCCTGACCCTGCAGGACTTCGACTTCTACGAGATCCACGAGGCGTTCGCCTCGCAGGTGCTCGCGACGCTGAAGGCGTGGGACGACCCGGTGTTCTGCAAGGAGCGGCTGGGTCTCGACTCCGTCCTCGGCGAGATCGACCGGTCGAAGCTGAACGTCAACGGCTCCTCGCTGGCCGCCGGCCACCCGTTCGCCGCGACCGGCGGCCGGATCCTCAACGTCGCCGCCAAGCTGCTCGCCCAGCGGGGCTCCGGCCGGGCCCTGATCTCGATCTGCGCCGCCGGCGGCCAGGGCGTCACGGCGATCCTGGAGCGCTGACGCCGCTGCACGGGCTGCTTCGGCGCGCGGGACGAATTGTTCCGCGTTTCTCGCGCACTCAGCCCTCCGGCTCAGCCCTGGCCATCGCCAGGGCCGAGGTCAGGAGCAGGGACTTCACCTGCTCGGCCTCGATCCGCCCGACCCGGGGTACGCCGGGCGACGCTTCGTCGATCACGAGCCCGACGCGGGCGAGCTGGAGCCCGCCGAGCCCGGTGGCGTAGAGCGTGTTGGCGAGCAGCACCGGGTCCTCGATGGTGAAGGCGCCGGCCGTGCACACCCGCCTCGAGCGTCGCGCCGCAGCGTCGCCAGGCAGGACGCGATGGCCCGGCCGAGCCGGAGCATCGCGCCCTCGGAGATCTCGTCGAACAGCTCGGTGCCGGTACGCCGCATCAGGCTGTGGGCGCAGTCGACGAACGCCGGGTGCGCGACGCCGTAGTCGACGAACGTGGACACCAGGGCCGCGAGCTGGGTCCGTGGCGCCTTGCTCTCCGCGGCCGCATCGGCCAGCGCCGCCGCGAGCTCGTCGAGGTAGCCGACCAGGGCCAGGGCGAAGAGCTCCTCCTTGCCGGTGAAGTGCCGGTAGACGATCGCCCGGTTGATGCCCGACGGCGCGGGCGATGTCCTCGATCTGCGCCTCGGCCACACCGCGCTCGTCGAAGAGCGACCGGGTGGCGGCGAGGATCGCCGACTCGCGCGCCCGCCGCCGCGCCGCGGTGCTGCTACGGCGTACGCTCCGGCTGCTCCGTGCTCGGCATGCGCGCATCGTACGACCGTGCAACTGTGAGTTGCACACGTGTGACGACGCGCCGGGGCCACCCCCTGCCGACCGGCAGGAAGCCCGCGCAGTCGAGACTGGGGGCATGAGACTGGTGCGTTACGGCGTCCTCGCGGTGCTCGCAGTCGGGCTGCTGTTCACCAGCGTCGGGTGGTACCTCGCCGCCCACCCCGGGGGGACGAGGTTCGAGTCGTGCCACTGGCAGGGCGACCAGCTCGTGCTCGGCTACACCTACGGCACCGGCGACACCGTCACCACGGTGGTCAAGCCGCACCAGCGACGACGTCGTCGCCCAGCTGCGCGTCGACGAGGGCGGGGGCGACCACGTGACCGACGCGCTCAGCGGTGAGGCAAGGTTCCGCGTGACCGGCGGGACCCGGCCGGTGCACTACCCCAACGGTGCCGAGCTCAACTGCCCCGTGCGCTGACGCGGCCCGTCAGAGGAAGCGGGTCAGCTGGTCGATCGACTCGGTCGGCACGGTGACGGCGACCCCCTGGCCGATGGCGCGGAGCCGCCAGCCCTCGCCGTCGCGGAACAGCTTCGCCATCACCAACCCGGTGCGGGGCACCCCCTCGGTGAGTGTGAGGCGCGCCAGCTCGACGTCGCTGGTCGTCGACCAGCCGGCAGTAGGCGTTGTCGATCCAGTCGAGGGTGTGGCCCTGATAGCTGCTGACCAGGAAGAGGATCGTGTCGACCCGCGGGTAGACCTGGCCCAGGTCGACGGTGAGCTGCTCGTCGTCGCCCTCCCCGCGCCCGGTGATGTTGTCGCCGAGGTGGACGACGGACCCGTCGCGCGTCTCGAGGTTGTTGTAGAACGCGATGTCGAACAGCTGGGTCCCGGCGAACTGCACCGCCGTGGCGTCGAGGTCGACGTCCGGCAGGCCGGTCACGATGAAGCCCGCACCGGGCTCCTTGTCCCAGCCCAGCCCCATCCGCAGCCGCGTCAGCGGCTGCCCCTCGGCCGTCTCCAGCGCCATCTCCTGGCCCTTGGTCAGCTCGATCACGCGGATCCTCCCGTCGTGGTGTGGGTCGAACCTACCGGGCGACCGGATCGCCCAGCACGCAGGCGTTGAAAGCGTGGTACACGTCGGGCTTGCCACGCCACGTCGTCGCCGACGGGACGAGGTCCGGCGAGAGCTCGTGCCACCACGAGCCGCGCTCGCGGTCGACGAAGTGCTGGTCGGCGAAGTGCCACCACGAGTCGTAGACCGTCGCGAACCGTGGGTCGTCGGGTACGGCGCGGCGCAGGGCGCCCGCGGCCAGGATCGCCTCGCAGGCGACCCAGTGGAACCGCTCCGCCACCACCGGGCGTCCGGTCCAGTCCGTGGTGTAGCAGAAGCCATCCGCGCCGCCGTCGGTGTCTGCCACCGCCCGGTCGAAGAGGCCCACCGCGCGCGAGATCAGGGCGGGGTCCGGCCCGCGAGCGCTGGTCGCGTCGTACACCTCGGTGAGCAGCCGCGCCCACTCGAAGGCGTGGCCGGGGGTGGCGCCGAACGGCCGGAACGGGTCGCGCGGCCGGTCGCGGTTGTACGCCGGGAGCGGGGTCCACGCGGCGTCGAAGTGCTCCACCAACCGCCAGTCGTGCTGCTCCGCCACGTCGACGATCGCCCGGGCGATCGAGGCGGCGCGGTCGACCCAGACGTCGTCCCGCGTCACGGCTCCGGCGGCGAGGTAGGCCTCGACCGTGTGCATGTTGCTGTTGGCGCCGCGGTAGTCGGCGACGGTCTTCCAGTCGCGCGACCGCTCCTCGACGCAGCGACCCGAGGCGTCGTCCCAGAAGTAGCGGCCGTGGACGTCGAGGGCCTGCGCGAGCAGGTCCTCGCCGCCCGGGATCCCGGCGCGCGCGGCAGCACTGCCAGCCAGGACCACGAAGGCGTGCTCGTAGCAGGACTTCGTGTCGTCGACCGGTCCGTCGTCGCCGACCGTGCGGTACCAGCCGCCGTGGAGCGGATCGCGGAAGTCCGACAGCAGGGCACCGACCCCGTGGCGTGCCAGATCGTCGACCTCGGGGAAACCACGGCGGTGTGCCTCGGAGAAGACGTAGGTCATCCGGGCGTTGATCCACAGCTCGCGCGGGTCTGTCGTCAGCAGCGTGCCGTCGTCGGCGAGCCAGCCGAAGCCGCCCTCGATCGCGGCACCGGCCGCGAAGCCCAGCAGGCGCTCGGCCTCGGCGCGTCGCCACGCCGCCGAGCCGGCACCGTCGCTCACCGCTGCCTCCACGGTCACAGGAACGACCGCACCGTGTCGAGGGTGTCGGCCTCGTCGGGGCCCTTGTCGTCGCGGTAGCGGACGACCCGGGCGAAGCGGAGGGCGAGGCCGCCGGGATAGCGGGTGGAGCGCTGCAGCCCGTCGAAGGCGATCTCGACGACCTGCTCGGGCCGGACCTGCACGACGTAGTGGGCACGGATCTCGCTCGGCTCGAGGGCGAGGTCGGTGAAGCGCTCGGTCTGCCAGGCGAGCATCTCGTCGGTCATCCCCTTGAAGGTCTTGCCCAGCATCGTGAAGCGTGCCGTCGGGGTTGCGGGCACCGAGGTGGATGTTGGAGAGCCGGCCCTCGCGGCGGCCGCTGCCCCACTCGACGGCCAGCACGACCAGGTCGAGGGTGTGGACCGGCTTCACCTTGACCCACCCGCTGCCGCGACGGCCGGCGGCGTACGCGATCGAGAGGCTCTTGACCACGACCCCCTCGTGGCCCTGCGACAGCGCCGCCTGCGCGAACTGCTCGGCGGCGGCGGCCGAGTCGGTGACCAGGCGCGGGACGCGGTGCTCCTCCGGCACCAGCGCGTCGAGGGCGGCCAGCCGCTCGGAGCCGGGCGCGTCGAGCAGGTCGTGGCCGTCGACGTGGAGCACGTCGAAGAAGTACGGCGTGACCGCGACGCCTCCCTGTGACACGGACTGGGCCGTGCGCGACGCGGTCTCCTGGAACGGCCGCGGCCGACCGTCGTCGCCCAGGGCGAGCGCCTCGCCGTCGAGCACGAACTCCTGCGCCGGCAGCGACCGCGCGACCGCGACCACCTCGGGCAGCCGCTCGGTGATGTCGTCGAGGCTGCGGGTCGCGACCTGGACGTCGTCTCCGCGCCGGTGGACCTGGATCCGGATCCCGTCGAGCTTCACGTCGACCGCCACCTGGCCGCCGCCGGCCTTCTCCATCGCGGCCGGCACGTCGGGTGCGCTGGAGGCGAGCATCGGCAGGACGGGCCGCCCGACCTCGAGCCCGACCTCGGCCAGCGCGTCGGCACCACCGGTCATCGCGGCGACCACGATCGGCACCGTGCCGCCCGCGAGCATCGCGGCGCGGCGTACGACGGTCAGCTTGACGCCCGAGGCCGCCGCGATCGCCTCCTGCACGAGGGCGTCGAGCGCGCCCTGGCGGACGTTGCCGGTCAGGACGCCGCGCAGCCAGCGCTGCTCGTCGGCGGTGGCGCGGGCGAACAGATCGCGGACGCCGGACGCCCGCGCCTCCTGCGACCCCGGCCCGGCGAGGGCCGCGAGGTGGTCGAGGGTCTCGTGGACCTCGAGCGCGGTCAGGGTCGGCTCGTCGGCCGGCTCGGGCAGCGAGCTGACCCCGCGCCAGCCGACGCCGGTGCGCCGCTGGAGCACCGTGCCGCCGAGGTAGGCCGTCACGACGGGCAGCTCGGCGACCTCCGCCTGCGCCAGCCGCTCGGCGATCGCGGCGACCTTGGCCTTGCGCGACCGGGTGGCCGCGACCACGCCGGAGGTCTCGACCAGGTCGCGCAGCAGCATGTCCTCATCCTGCCCGAGACCGCCGACGCCCCTCCGGACGTCATACGGTCCGAGTCGCTCCAGCGACTCACGTCCGTATGACGTCCCGGGCTCACTCGCCGATGCGGGTGCGGACGGCGTAGAGCTCGGGGAAGAAGGTCAGGTCGAGGGCGCGGCGCAGGAAGTCGACGCCGGACGAGCCGCCGGTGCCGCTCTTGTGGCCGATCGTCCGCTGCACGACCTGGAGGTGCCGGAACCGCCACTGCTGGAAGTTGTCCTCGACGTCGACCAGCTCCTCGCAGGTCTCGTAGACGCCCCAGTGCTGCTCGGGGGCGGCGTAGACGCCGGCGAACATCTCGACCAGCCCGGGGTTGGCGACGTAGGGCTGCGACCAGTCGCGGTCGAGGCACTCCGGCGGTACGGCGTACCCCTGGCGCGCGAGGTAGGTCAGGAACTCGTCGTACAACGAGGGCTGGAACAGCAGCGTGGTCAGGGCGGCGTGTGCCTCGGGGTCGTGCGCGAAGACCTTGACCATGTCGTGGTTCTTGTTGCCGAGCAGGAACTCGACCTCGCGGTACTGCGCCGACTGGAAGCCGGACGACGTCGCCAGGAAGGGCCGGATCAGCGCGTACTCCGACGGCGTCAGCGTCGCCAGCACCGACCACTGGTCGGTGATCGTGTGCTGGATGTGCTTGACCCGCGCGAGCCGCTTCAGCGCGGGGGAGAGCTCGTCGGTGGCGAGCAGGGCGCGCGCCGAGCGCAGCTCGTGGACCAGCAGCTTGAGCCAGAGCTCGGTGGTCTGGTGCTGGATGATGAAGAGGAGCTCGTCGTGCTGCGGCGGGTCGCTCAGCGGCCGCTGGGCCGACAGCAGCCGGTCGAGCATGAGGTAGTCGCCGTAGGACATCTGGCCGCTGAAGTCGCGCTCGATGCCGTCCTCGAGGTCACGCATGCCATCACCGTAGTCGCCCCTTCACGCTACAGTCTGCGCCGTGTCGGACACCTCCGAGTCCCGAGCGAGGCTGCGCCGGCCAGACCGGTGGCACCTCCGTCGCGTCGACCACGCGGGGTGGTTCACCACCGGGGTCACCTGGGACCTCCCCGACGGGATGTCGGCCCGATGGAGCTCCCGTCTCGCGCGCCGCCGCGGGCGGGTGGAGCTCCGCGACGCGTCCGGCGCGACCACCGGGGTCGCGCAGGCCGAGCCGGTCACCGCCCGGCGGCTGGGCCGGATCAACCTCGTGGCGGCCGTGTCGTTCGCGATCGGGGGGTCGCTGTTCGCGCTGGGCGCGCTGTTCGCGCAGGTCGGGGTCGGTGCGGCCCGGAACATCGACCTCGTCTACCTCGTCGGCGGCTTCTTCTTCAGCCTGGGTGGCTACGCCTCGGTGCTGCAGGCGGCCAACGCCCCCACCGAGATCGACCAGGACGGCTCGCTGACCTCGGCCCGCTGGCGCTGGTGGGAGTTCCGGCCCCACAACCTGGGCTGGCTCAGCGCTGCGGTGCTCTTCCTCGGGACCCTGCTCTTCGCGGTCAGCCTCGTCGCGGCCTTCGCGGAGAACCTCACGGTCCGGCAGTCCAACACCTGGATCTGGATCCCCGACATGCTCGGCTGCGTCTGCTTCCTGGTGTCGGGACACCTGGCCCTGCTCGAGATCTGTCACGGCCGGATCGGGGTGCGTACCCAGGAGATCGGCTGGTGGATCGTGGCGGTCAACCAGGTCGGGTCGGTGCTGTTCTTCCTGGCCGGCCTGGCGGCGTACACCCGGCCGGCCACCTCGACGGCCGCTCGACCTCGGGCGTCGCCAACTGGGGGACCTTCCTCGGTGCCGTCTGCTTCGTCATCGGCGGCGTGGTGCAGGCGTTCGACAAGCCCGAGCAGGAGTGACGCCGCCTTCCCGGGATACGGGCTCACCCGGGTGATAACCCACTCCGGGTGATGCCGCGGCGGTGAGCCGGTGTTTGCATCGATGGCATGACGACGGAGAGCCGCGCACCGGACAGTCCCGCACAATCCCTCTTCGGCAACCGCTTCCTCACGGAGGCAGCGCCGTCGACGCACTTCCCCGACGGCGGCATGCGCCCGGTCGATGCGATGCGGCTGGTCGGCGAGGACCTGGCGATGGAGGGCGACCCGCAGCGCAACCTCGCCACCTTCGTCACCACCTGGATGGAGCCCGAGGCGCAGCGGATCATCGCCGAGAACCTCCACACCAACTTCATCGACCACGCGGAGTACCCGATCTCGCGCCGAGATCGAGCAGCGCTGCGTGCGGATGCTCGCCGACCTCTTCCACGCGCCCGGTGAGACCATCGGCTGTCGGACCCAGGGCTCGTCGGAGGCGATCATGCTGGGGGCCCTGTCCCTGAAGTGGAAGTGGAAGGAGCGCCGCGAGGCCGCGAACCTCCCCGTGGACAAGCCCAACCTGGTCTTCGGTGGCGACGTGCACGTGGTGTGGGAGAAGTTCTGCCGCTACTTCGACGTCGAGCCGCGCATCATCCCGCTCGCCGAGAACAAGTACACGATCGGCCCCGACGACGTCGCGCCCCATCTCGACGAGAACACCATCGGCGTGGTCGGCGTCCTCGGTACGACGTTCACCGGGCACATGGACGACATCGTCGGGATCAACCAGCTGCTGCTCGACATGAAGGCCGACCAGGGCCTCGACATCCCGATGCACGTCGACGGCGCCAGCGGAGCGTTCGTCTGGCCGTTCCTCTACCCCCACTCGAAGTGGGACTTCCAGCTCGAGCAGGTGCGGTCGATCAACGTGTCGGGCCACAAGTACGGGCTCGTCTACCCGGGCATCGGCTGGCTCGTCTTCCGCGAGAAGTCCGACCTGGCCGAGGACCTCGTCTTCTACGAGAACTACCTGGGCAAGACCGACGCGACGTTCACGCTGAACTTCTCGACCGGCGCCTCGATGGTGCTCGCGCAGTACTACAACTTCGTCCGGCTCGGGCGCGACGGCTACACCTACGTGATGGAGCAGATGCAGCAGAACGCGCGGGCCCTCGCGGACGGGCTGCGCGCCAACGGGCGGTTCGAGGTGATCGGCGACGAGCTCGAGCAGCTGCCGCTGGTGGCCTTCCGGCTCAAGCCGATCACGACAGGTCCTTACGACGAGTCGGACATCGCCTGGCAGCTGTCGGCCGAGCGCGGCTGGATGGTGCCGGCGTACACCCTCCCGCCGAACGCCGAGAACGTGAAGATCATGCGGGCCCTCGTCAAGGAGACGATGAGCCGCGAGCAGGTCGACCGGCTCCTCGAGGACATCGAGGACGCCTGCAAGACGCTCGACGAGAAGGGCGGCACGACCGAGCGGAGCGGGCGAAGGTGAAGCAGGGCTCCGGCTACTGAGCCCGGCTCCGTCCGACGCGGTCGTAGTCTCCCGACATGGACGCCGATGTCATCGTCGTGGGCCACGGCCTGGCCGGGCTCGCCGCCGCAGCCGAGGTCGCCGACGCCGGACGGCGGGTGGTCCTGGTCGACCAGGAGGGCGAGCAGTCGCTCGGCGGCCAGGCGTTCTGGAGCCTCGGTGGCCTCTTCCTCGTCGACACCCCCGAGCAGCGCCGGATGGGGGTCAAGGACAGCCACGACCTGGCCCTCTCCGACTGGATGGGCAGCGCGCAGTTCGACCGCGAGGAGGACCTGTGGCCGCAGCGCTGGGCCGAGGCGTACGTCGCCTTCGCGGCCGGCGAGAAGCGTGCGTGGCTGCGGGCGATGGGGCTGCGGATCTTCCCGGTGGTCGGCTGGGCCGAGCGCGGCGACGGGCGGGCCGACGGTCACGGCAACTCCGTGCCCCGCTTCCACCTGACCTGGGGGACCGGTCCGGGCGTGGTCGCGCCGTTCGAGCGACGGGTGCGCGAGCACGCGGCGACCGGACAGCTCCGGTTCGCGTTCCGGCACCGGGTCGACGAGCTGGCTGGTCGAGGGCGGCGCAGGTGACCGGCGTACGCGGGAAGGTGCTCGCGCCGGACGACGCGGACCGCGGTCGCGCGACGAACCGCGACGAGATCCGGGACTTCGAGCTCAGCGCCCAGGCCGTGATCGTGTCCAGCGGCGGCATCGGCGGCAACCACGACCTGGTCCGGAAGTCCTGGCCGGCGCGCCTCGGCACGCCGCCGGGGTTCATGGTCGCCGGGGTGCCGGCGCACGTCGACGGCCGGATGCTCGGCATCACCCGCGACGCCGGCGCCGAGGTCATCAACGAGGACCGGATGTGGCACTACGTCGAGGGCCTCCGCAACTGGGACCCGATCTGGGACAACCACGGCATCCGGATCCTCCCGGGCCCGTCCTCGATGTGGTTCGACGCAGCCGGACGGCGGCTCCCGGCGCCGTACCTGCCCGGCTTCGACACCCTCGGCACCCTCCGCCACCTGCGCGCGACCGGCTACGACTACTCGTGGTTCGTGCTCACCCAGAAGATCATCGAGAAGGAGTTCGCGCTGTCGGGGTCGGAGCAGAACCCCGACCTGACGGGCAAGGACGTGAAGCTCCTGCTGGGGCGCGTCGTCGGCGACGGCGCCCCGGGACCGGTCGAGGCGTTCAAGGAGCACGGCGCGGACTTCGTCGTCGCCGAGACGCTCACCGAGCTGGTCGCCGGGCATGAACCGGGTCGGCGGTCCCGACCAGGGCGGCGCGGTCATCGACGAGGCCGACCTGCGCCGGCAGATCGAGGCCCGCGACCGGCAGATCGACAACCGCTTCTCCAAGGACACCCAGGTCACGTTCATCCGCCAGCACCGCTCCTACCGCGGCGACAAGCTGGTCCGGGTCGCGCTACCCGCACCAGATCCTCGACCCGGCGAACGGCCCGCTGATCGCCGTACGACTCAACATCCTGACCCGCAAGACCCTCGGCGGCCTGGTCACCGACCTGTCCGGCCGCTGCCTCACCTCGACCGGCGAGCCGCTGCCCGGTCTCTACGCCGCGGGCGAGGTCAACGGCTTCGGCGGCGGCGGGATGATGGGCTACAACGCGCTCGAGGGCACCTTCCTCGGCGGCTGCCTCTTCTCGGGTCGTACGGCGGGCCGCGCTGCCGCCGCGGCGGTCGGCTGAGCTGCCGGTCGAGGGTTCAGCGCTGGTCGGGGCGCGCACGCCCCGTCGGCGCTGGCGGTATAGCGTGGGCTCCGTGGCGTCGGCGGAGCGGGTGTGGCGACCCGGTGGCCGTGCTCGGTCCACGGGGTCCTCGGCCAGCAGCGCCACGGCGGCGGGGACCCGACGTACCGGCTCGAGGGCGACGCGGTCTGGCGCGGCATCCGTACGCCGGTGGGTCCCGCGACCCTGAGCGTCAAGGCCTCCACGCCCGACGGCGAGGTCCACGCCGAGGCGTGGGGTCCCGGCGCCGACTGGGCGCTCGACCACGTGCCGGCGATGCTCGGCGCCGACGACGACCCCGACGGGCTTCCGGCCCGACCTCCACCCGCTCGTCGCCGAGGCCCACCGCCGCCGGCCGCACGTCCGGTTCGGCGCGAGCCACCGCCTCTGGGAGGCGCTGGTCCCGGCGGTCATCGAGCAGAAGGTGACCGGCCAGGAGGCGTTCGCCGGGTTCCGCCGCCTGGTCCACCGCTACGGCGAGCGCGCGCCCGGCCCCGGCGTCGGGCTGAAGCTGTGGCTGCAGCCCGAGCGCCGACACCGTGCGTCGGATCCCCTCGTGGGAGTGGCTCCGGATGCACATCGACCCCGCGCGCTCGCGCACCCTGGTGCGCGCGGCCACGGTCGCCGACACCCTCGAGCGGCTCACGATCGGGGACGCCGACACCCGGCTCCGCACCCTGCCCGGGCGTGGGGGAGTGGACCTCCGCCGAGGTGCGCTCGCGGGCCTTCGGCGACCCCGACGCGGTGAGCTTCGGCGACTACCACATCGCCCAGGACATCGGCTGGGCCGTGACCGGCACGCCGTACGACGACGACGAGCTGCGGGGGTTCCTCGACCCGTGGCGCCCGCAGCGCAACCGGGCGGTCGTGCTGATCCACGGCCTGGCCGGCGGCCGCCCCCGCCGCGGCCCACGGATGGCACCGCGCACGCACCTCCCGGTCCGCTAGGGCGCTAGGGTCGGTACATCCCGAGTGGCTGGAGGTGCCGTGGCCGGCCTGTCCCCGCTCCGCGACGCCGATCCGGACGATGCCCGCGCCGTTCCTCGTCACCATCCCGGCCGAGGACCTGGTGGCGGCGATCCGCGCGTCGTCCGACGACGACCTGGTGTCCCTGGTCGGGCGCGACGAGATCCGCCCGGTCGCGGTCGAGGTGATCCTCGCCCGGCTGCACGAGTACGCCGTCCCCGAACGGCTCGCGCTCCTCCACGGCGTCGTCCGCTTCGACCTCCAGCGCCGCGACCGGCTCCTGGAGCGGCACGGGCTCGAGCTGCGGGGTGGCGAGATCGTGGCTCGCCCGCACCTCGGCGTCGACGAGCCGGTCGACGTGGTGCTGACCACGGACGTGCTCCGCTTCCTCCGCCTCGTCAGCGGGGAGCGCAACGCCGGCCTGGAGTACCTCGCCGGCACCCTCGACATCGAGGGCGACTCGGCCCTGGCGATCGGCGTCGGCGGCATCTTCCGGGTCCCGGGCACCGCCCAGGTCGCCATGGACCCGACCCAGCTCGACCCGGTCGACGTCGCCACCGTGCTGCGCACGGTCCCGCTCGGCCACCTCCGCCGGGTGATGGCGTCCGGCTTCCGGCCGATCGTGCTCCGCGAGATCTTCCGCCGGCTCCCCGAGTTCCTCAACGAGCGCAAGGCCAGGGGCGTCGACCTGACCGTCGGCTTCCGCCTGCTCGGCAACCCGAACGGCGAGATCGAGCGGTACGTCGTGCGCGTGCGCGACGGCGTCGCGACCGTGTCGGCCGGCGACGCGGGGGAGCAGCGCGACGCGACCGTGACCTGCCAGGGCTACGACTACCTGCGCCTGGCGACCGGACACCTGAGCCCGGTCATGGGCGTGCTCAAGGGCCAGCTCAAGGTCCGCGGCGACAAGGGCAAGGCGCTCCAGCTGAGCTCGATCCTCGACATCCCCAGCGCCCGCTAGCGGGGTCGAGACCTAGAGCAGCGGCCGCAGGGGGTTGAGCACGAACTCGGTGAACCGGCGGTAGACGTCGCGCGCCTCCCACTCGGCGCTGGTCAGCTCGAGCGAGTTGCTCTGGTCGAGCCGGAAGATCTCCTCCAGGGAGGCGGCCAGGCCGGGGTCGATGATCTCGACGTTGATCTCGTAGTTGCCCGAGAGGCTGAGCCGGTCGACGTTCGCGGTACCGACCGTCGACCACGTGCCGTCGATCGTGCAGGTCTTCGCATGGACCATCGCGTCGCGGTAGCGCAGCAGTGTCACCCCGGAGTCGAGCAGCTGGGAGAAGTAGCCGCGCGAGATCCAGTCGACCACGACGTGGTTGGACTTGGCCGGGATCAGGATGCGTACGTCGACCCCGCGGCGGGAGGCGGTGGTCAGGGCGTCCACGAAGTCCTGGTCGGGGATGAAGTAGGCGCAGGTCATCCAGATGTTGCGGCTGGCCCGGGTGATCGCCTCGAGGTACATCGCCCGGATCGGGAACATCCACAGCCGCGGCACGTTCCGGTGGAACCGGATCGTCGGCTCCCAGGTCGAGGCGGTCTCCAGCAGCAGCGGCCGCTCGCTGGAGCGGATCCGGTGGCGTCGGTTGAGGTTCCAGAAGTCGGCGAAGGCGCGCTTGAGGTCCCACACGCCGGGCCCGGTGATCCGGACGTGGGTGTCGCGCCACTCGGTCGCGTACGCGTCGCCGATGTTGTAGCCGCCGACGAAGCCCACGGTCTCGTCGACCACCAGGATCTTGCGGTGGTCGCGGCCGTAGCGGCGCAGGTCGAACGGCCGCCACCCCGCGCCGTACACCGGGTAGCGCAGCACCTTCACCGACGGTGGGAAGCGCTTGAACGTGGGCGGGACGACGAGGTTCGCGAAGGCGTCGAAGATGCAGTACACCTCGACGCCACGACTCCGCCGCGTCGCAGAGGGCGGTCTTGAACCGCTGGCCGATCTCGTCGCCCTTCCAGATGTAGGTCTCGAAGAGGATCTGCCGCTGCGCGCCCTCGATGGCGGCGATCATGGCGTCGTAGAGGTCCGTCCCGAAGGTGTACGTCGTGACCTCGCCGTCGCCGACCGGCACGGTCGCGGGCGGCTCGGTGGGGAAGGACACCGCTCGGCGCTTGCCCCGCCGGCGGTAGGAGTCCACCAGCGTCATCGCGATCGCGACCACGAACGGCGCGGACACCACACCCAGCAGGGTGCGGCGTACGACGGTGATCCACCGGTCGGCGGAGGGGGACGAGGACACGCCGCCACGCTACCCAGCGGTCGCGTCCGCCGCAGGGAAGGCATGGCGGGCGGTCCTGTCGGTGGTCGCCCGTAGGCTGGCGGTATGCGACCTGTCACCGACCTGGAGCGCCGGGTGGCGCCGTTCGAGGTGGTCTCCGACTACCACCCGTCGGGCGACCAGCCGGCCGCGATCGAGGAGATCGTGCACCGGATCAAGGGCGGCGTGCAGGACGTCGTGCTGCTCGGCGCCACCGGCACCGGCAAGACCGCGACCGTCGCCTGGGTGGCCGAGCAGGTCCAGCGGCCGATCCTGGTGATGCAGCCCAACAAGACGCTCGCCGCCCAGTTCGCCAACGAGCTGCGGCAGCTCTTCCCCAACAACGCGATCGAGTACTTCGTCTCCTACTACGACTACTACCAGCCCGAGGCCTACGTCCCCCAGACCGACACCTACATCGAGAAGGACTCCTCGATCAACGAGGAGGTCGAGCGGCTGCGCCACTCCGCGACCAACTCCCTGCTGACCCGGCGCGACGTGATCGTGGTGTCGACCGTCTCGTGCATCTACGGCCTCGGCACCCCGCAGGAGTACGTCGACCGGATGCTCAAGCTCAAGGTCGGCGACGAGCGCGACCGCGACTCGATCCTGCGGCGGCTCGTCGAGATCCAGTACACCCGCAACGACATGACCTTCACCCGCGGCACCTTCCGGGTCCGCGGCGACACCCTCGAGATCTTCCCGGTCTACGAGGAGCACGCCGTGCGGGTGGAGTTCTTCGGCGACGAGGTCGAGCGGCTGATGACGCTCCACCCGGTGACCGGCGAGGTGATCAGCGAGGACGACGAGCTCTACGTCTTCCCCGCCACCCACTACGTCGCCGGCCCGGAGCGGATGGAGCGCGCGATCGACGGCATCGAGGCCGAGCTGGAGGACCGGCTCGAGACCTTCGAGCGCCAGGGCAAGCTGCTCGAGGCCCAGCGCCTGCGGATGCGCACGACGTACGACGTGGAGATGATGCGGCAGGTCGGGTCCTGCGCCGGCATCGAGAACTACTCGATGCACATCGACGGACGCGGCCACGGCACGCCGCCCAACTGCCTGCTCGACTACTTCCCCGAGGACTTCCTGCTCGTCGTCGACGAGTCCCACGTCGCGGTCCCGCAGATCGGCGGGATGTACGAGGGCGACATGTCGCGCAAGCGCAACCTCGTCGACCACGGCTTCCGGCTGCCGAGCGCGATGGACAACCGGCCGCTGCGGTGGGAGGAGTTCCTCGAGCGGATCGGCCAGACGATCTACCTCTCCGCCACGCCGGGCAACTACGAGCTCGACAAGGTGCAGGGCGACGTCGTCGAGCAGATCATCCGGCCGACCGGCCTGATCGACCCCGAGGTCGTGGTGAAGCCGACCAAGGGCCAGATCGACGACCTGATCCACGAGATCAACACCCGGGTGGCGAAGAACGAGCGGATCCTGGTCACCACGCTGACCAAGAAGATGTCGGAGGACCTCACCGACTACCTCCTCGACGCCGGGGTGCGCACCCGCTACCTCCACTCCGAGGTCGACACCCTCAAGCGGATCGAGCTGCTGCGCGACCTGCGCCTCGGTGACTACGACGTGCTGGTCGGCATCAACCTCCTGCGCGAGGGTCTCGACCTGCCCGAGGTGTCGCTGGTGTCGATCCTCGACGCCGACAAGGAGGGCTTCCTGCGCTCCGACAAGTCGCTGATCCAGACCATCGGTCGCGCCGCGCGCAACGTGTCGGGCCAGGTGCACATGTACGCCGACAAGATCACGCCGTCGATGGAGTCGGCGATCGACGAGACCAACCGCCGGCGTGCCAAGCAGGTCGCCTACAACAAGGAGCGCGGCGTCGACCCGCAGCCGCTGCGGAAGAAGATCGCCGACATCACCGAGATGCTCGCGCGCGAGGACGAGAACACCCAGGAGCTGCTCGCGACCTGGGCCGGCACCGAGGCCAAGGGCCGGGCCGGCGGGGTGAAGGCACGCCAGCCGGTGCCCGCGCTCGGCCAGCTCAACGCCGGCCAGCACGCCAAGGACCTCGCCGGGCTGCCCAGCTCGGAGCTCGCGGCGCTGATCCAGGAGCTGACCGACCAGATGAAGGCGGCCGCCGGCGAGCTGCAGTTCGAGCTCGCCGCCCGCCTGCGCGACGAGATCAGCGACCTGAAGAAGGAGCTCCGCCAGATGATGGAGGCGACGAAGTGAGGAGGATCGCCGGCCGAGGAACGAGGTCGAGCGGTTCCGACGAGCGAGGAGCACCGCGAGCGCAGCGAGCGGCGGCGACGAAGTAGCTCCGATGGACGTCGAGCGGATGATCGCCCACTGCGCGGGCAAGCCCGGAGGGTGGGCCGACAACCCGTGGGACCACGACTTCCCGGTGTTCAAGGTCGGGCCGGGGGAGCGGGGCAAGATCTTCGCGTTCCTCGGTGGTGAGGGCGTCGGGGTGAAGGCCGCGACGACGCGTGAGGTCGCCGACGAGTGGCTGCACCGCTACCCCGGCAGCGCGACTGTGATGGCCTACATCGGCCGCTCGGGCTGGAACGACCTCGCCTACGACGGGAAGATCCCCGACGACGAGCTCCTCGAGGCCGTCGACGAGTCCTACCGGCTGGTGGTCGAGAAGCTGCCGAAGAAGCTGCGCCCCGACGGCTGGGACGCCTACTCGACGTCGACGCGTCAGCCGTCGTCGGCTGTCCTCGGGTTGTCGTCGGGCTCGCTCGGATGGCCGTCGCCGGCTTGTCGCCCGTCCTTCGGTCCCTCGAGCTCCTTGGCCTGGCGGCGCTGGAGCTTCTCGAGCCGCTCGTCGACGATCGAGCCGCGGCTGGACGACGACGCGCGCCAGGTTCAGCCCCGGTCGGGATCAGCACGAAGATCGGCCAGACGAAGCCGTCGTGGCCCGCCATGAACCAGATCGCCCAGACGATCAGGTTCGGGATCAGGAACCCGAAGAAGGCCTCGCGCAGCTTCTCGCTGTAGTAGAGCCGGGCCTGACGCTCCAGGTCGCCCGAGGGCACGCGGCGTGAAGCGGGCCGGTACGGCGTCGGCGGTGAGGTCGCGGATCGGCGGCAGCAGCTCGGCGTAGGTCTTGGCCGCAGTCACCGTGGCCGTGCGCTCGTCGAGCTCGTCGCGGTCGAGCCGGCCCTCGGCGTACGCCGCGGCCAGCACGTCGTGGACCACCGCGCGGTCGCGGTCGGAGGCCCGCATGCCGGCGTACTGAGGGTCGCGAGGATCGTGCTCGAACTCGCGCCAGACGCTCCCCGTGGTCACCCGGTCATCGTAGATCCGGCCCGGCCATGGCCAGCGACGCCCAGGCTGCCCGGGTGATCCGGGCGATGCCGGCCTCGCGCTCGGCCGGAGTACCCGGGGCCGTCACCAGGACGGCGATCCCGACCGGCGGCAGGCCGGGCGACCGGACCAGGGCGACGTCGTGGTTCACCCCGTCGATCCACCCGGTCTTGTTGCCGACGGCCGCGTCGGCGGGCAGGCCGGCCGGGATGCCGTCGCGGAAGGTCTGGGCGAGCAGGGTGCGCTCGCACGCGGCGGTCGCCTCCGGACCGGCGAGCCGTCCTTCGGCGAGCGCGACCATCAGCCGGGCCAGGTCGTCGGCCGTGACCAGGTTGTCGATGCCGGCGTCGCGGGCGGCGTAGTCCTCGATGCCGCGCACGACCTGCGTGCGGTCCGAGCACCCGGCCTCGGCGAGCACGGCGGCGACCTCGGCCAGGCCGACACGTCTCGAGCACGAGGTTCGTCGCCAGGTTGCCCGAGACCGTGACCATCCGCTCCACCAGCTCCCGCAGCGGTACGTCGTGCCCGACGGCCGCCCAGGTCTCGGGGTCGGAGTCCTCGGCCTCGTCCACCCGGAACCGCACGCCGGGCACCACCGAGTCGACGTCGTCGTGGACGGTCACCGGCCGGTCCAGGTCGAGCTCGCCGCGCTCGGCCCGTCGGTGGGCCGCCACCAGGATCGGCAGCTTCATGGTGCTCGCGGAGTAGTGCCGGGCGTCCGGTTCGACTGCGACCCGTGCGCGACGCCTCGCCGGCGACGCGCGCCACCACCGAGACCGTCCCCGAGCCTCGGCGTACGGCGGCGACCGCGGCCGACAGGTCCTCGGTCATGACCCCTCCGGGCGCCGCCGGATGACGGTCAGTGCGACCATCCGCGCCACGACGAACGCGATGTAGAAGACGCCGGTCACCTGCTCGACCATCGAGAGCGACCGGGCGTTCGGCAGTACCGGGGTGATGTCGGACAGACCGGTACTGGTGAGCGTGGTGAACGACAGGAAGAGCAGCTCGAACCAGGTCTGGTCCCCGGGCCCGCCGGCATCGGCGAACGACCCCGGCCAGATCACCTGGGCCCCCGAGTAGACGTACGCGAAACCCCAGGCCACGACCGTGAACGCCGCGCCCACGGCGTAGACCTCGTCGGACGTGACGTGCTCGTCGCCGAAGACGTAGCGCACCATCCCGTAGGAGACGTAGAGGTAGAGCGGCGCGTGGAGGAGGGCCGAGACCAGCACGATCGAGTCGTGGCTGGGATAGATCGCCTCGAGCACCGTGAACACCATCGCCGGCACCCCGACCAGCAGCGCCACCCAGGTGAGCGCCGGGGTGCGGCGTACCGCCCAGAGCGCCGCGGCCAGCACCACCAGCCCGACCACGCCGACGCCGCCGCGGCCGAGCGCCGAGTCGTCGAGGAACGGGTAGGCGAGCACCGAGAGCAGCTGCACGGCGAGCAGCAGGGCGCAGGGGTTGCGCCGCAGGGTGCCGAGCACCGAGCCGGCCTGCCGGGAGCGTGAGACGTCGCTGACTGCCACACGGGCATCGTAGGGAACACGCTCCCATGGCCGGGACGGCGGCGCGCGAGGCGTCGCGCCCCGTACGATGCGCGAGCGGGGATCGGTCGAGCCTGGGAGGGACACCGTGATGGTCGCGGCGCGCGGTTCCGGCGGGGTGTCGTGACCGCTGCGCACCGATGGCTGACCCTCCTGGTCGCCCTTCTCCTCCTGCTCGCCGTGCTGGGCGCGGCGCTCGTCGCGCGCACCCACGGCGACCGGGCCGACGCGCGCGTCCGCGCAGGAGAGGTACGGCGCGGTGCTGGCCGCCGCGGACGCCGAGGCCACCGCGTTCGTGAACCTGCGCCACGACCGGGCCGCCGAGGGCATCCGGGCCGTGGCCGAGGGGCCACGGGAGACTTCCGGACGCACTACGTGCGCTCGTCCCGCCACCTCGCCGCGACCCTGCAGCGCCAGCAGTCGACCCTGACCGGTCACGTCGTCTCGTCGGGCGTCATCGACGTGGCCCCCGACCGCGCGACCGTGATCGTGGCGACGAGCGGCACGGTCGCCAACCGACGCACCGGCGGCCAGCAGGTCCCGCGCCACTTCCGGCTCCGCCTCACCCTGCTCCACGAGGGCGGCCGCTGGCTCACCTCCGACATCTCGTTCGTCGGGGACGCGCCATGAGGCCGGCCGGACCACCGCCGTGCTCGCGGCCTCCGCGCTCGTCCTCGCCACTGTGCGTGGCGGGGGAGGCGTGGTACCTCTGGGGCGTCTCGGACCCGACGCCCGTCGGCGACCCGCCCGGTGGTGATCGGCGACATCGAGGCTCGCAGCGTGGTGGAGACCGCCGCCCAGGACGCCGCCGCGATCTTCACCGTGTCGTGGCAGGACTACGACGGGCACCTCGACCGGGCGACGGCGCTGATGACCGACGACTTCGCCGCGGCCTACCGCACCACCGCGGCGCCGGTGCGGGCCCAGGTCGTCGTCGTCGCACACCCGGACGACGACCCGGGTCGCGTCGTCCGGCGTGGTGCGGGCCTCACCCGACCAGGTGCAGGCGCTGCTCTTCCTCGACCAGCGGGTCGTCGCCGGCACCGGCCCGCCGTCGTACAACGCCCGGCGTGCGCTGGTCACCATGGTGCGCACCGACCGCGGCTGGCTCGTCGGCAACGTGCAGACTGGGTGAACCACTCCGGAAAGGGAGCGACGTGGCACAACTCGAGACAGACCTGGCGATCATCGGGGCCGGACCCACCGGCCTCTATGCCGCCTACTACGCCGGGTTCCGCGGGATGCGGGTCGCGGTGATCGACTCCCTGCCCGAGCTCGGCGGGCAGATCACGGCGATGTACCCCGAGAAGCAGATCCTCGACGTCGCCGGCTTCCCGACGATCAAGGGCCGCGACCTCGTGGAGGGTCTGGTCGAGCAGGCCAACACCGCCGAGCCGGACTACCTCCTCGACCGCACCGCCGTCGGCCTCGCGCACACCGACGACGACGTCACGGTCACCCTCGACGACGGCACCGAGGTGTGGGCGAAGGCCCTCCTGATCACGGCCGGCATCGGCAAGTTCAGCCCGCGCCCGCTCCCGGCCGGCGACGGCTGGCTGGGTCGCGGCATGGAGTTCTTCGTGCCGAGCTTCGCGCCGTACGCCGGCAAGGACGTCGTCATCGTCGGCGGCGGCGACTCGGCGTTCGACTGGGCCGTCCACCTGGAGCCGGTCGCCACGCTCGATCACCCTCGTCCATCGTCGCGACGCGTTCCGCGCCCACGAGCGCACCGTCCAGGCCGTCCGCGACTCCAGCGTCGAGATCGTCACCAAGGCCCAGGTCACCGGGCTGTTCGGCGAGCCGACGGTGGCCGAGGTGGAGATCACCGTCGACGGCCAGGAGCCCGCACGCCGCCCGGCCCAGGCCGTGGTCGCCGCGCTCGGCTTCATCGCCGACCTCGGGCCGCTCCAGCACTGGGGGATCGAGGTCGAGAAGCGCCACGTGGTGGTCAACGCCGCGATGCGCACCAACCTGGCACGGGTCTTCGCGGCCGGGGACATCACCGAGTACCCGGGCAAGGTCCGCCTGATCGCGGTCGGCTTCGGCGAGGCCGCCACCGCGGTCAACAACGCCGCCGTCGTCATCGACCCGTCCGCCCACGTCTTCCCCGGCCACTCCAGCGAGGGGACCTGACCGCACGTACCCCGGACCAGTCGGCCGTGGGCGGCGAGCGCCCGGTTAGGGTCGGCGTACCGGTCGGTAGCATCGCGCGCCGTCCGACCCGGACCGGAAGGCGGAGCCCGTGCGCGTCGCACTGCTGTCGTACCGCAGCAAGCCGCACTGCGGTGGCCAGGGCGTCTACGTCCGCCACCTGAGCCGCGAGCTGGTGCGGCTCGGCCACGAGGTCGAGGTGTTCTCCGGGCAGCCGTACCCCGAGCTCGACGAGGGCGTCCGGCTGACCGAGGTGCCGAGCCTCGACCTGTACCGCGAGCCCGACCCGTTCCGGACCCCACGGCCCTCCGAGCTGCGCGACCTCGTCGACGTCGAGGAGGTCGTGACCATGTGGACGGCCGGCTTCCCCGAGCCGCGCACCTTCAGCCGCCGTGTCCTCCGGCTGCTGCGCGAGCGCGCCGGACGACTTCGACATCGTGCACGACAACCAGACCCTCGGCTCGCCCCTGCTCGAGCGTGGAGGAGGCGACCGGTCTCCCGCTGGTGGCGTCGGTGCACCACCCGATCAGCATCGACCGCCGGATCGACCTGGCCTCCGCACCCGGGTGGAAGAAACGGCTCACGCTGCGGCGCTGGTACGGCTTCGTCCGGATGCAGGCGCGCGTGGCGCGGCGGCATGCGCATGGTGCTGACGCCGTCGGAGTCCTCGCGCACCGACGTGGTCCGCGAGTTCGGGGTCGACCCGGAGCGAGCCCGCGTCGTGCTGCTCGGGGTCGACGACGGCTTCGTGCCGCCGACCGAGCCCCGCGTCCCCGGCCGGATCCTCGCCATGGCCAGCGCCGACGCGCCGCTGAAGGGGATCGCGACCCTGCTCGAGGCCTTCGCCAAGCTCCGCACGGAGCGACCCGAGCTCGAGCTGCTGCTGGTGACCAAGCCCGTCGCCGGCGGCCGCACGGAGCGGCTCCTCGACGAGCTCGCGATCCGCGACCACGTGCGCTTCGTGCACGGCCTCAGCGACGCCGAGCTGGTCGCCCTGATGGGCTCGGCCGAGCTCGCCTGCGTGCCCAGCCTCTACGAGGGCTTCTCGCTGCCGACCGCCGAGCTGATGGCCACCGCCACGCCGCTCGTGGTCTCGCGGGCCGGCGCGATCCCCGAGGTGGTCGGACCCGACGGGCTCTGCGCCGACCTGGTCACGCCCGGCGACGTCGGCAGAGCTGGTCGCGGCGGTGGGCGCGCTGCTCGACGACCCCGAGCCGCCGGGCCCGCTACGGCGCCGCCGGCCGCCGCCGGGTCGAGGAGCTGTTCAGCTGGCGGGCCGTCGCGGCCGCCACCGCCGCGGCGTACGCCGACGCGATCGCCGACTTCGACCGGTCCCGACCCGCTCGACCGCCGGCTCGACTCCGCTCGACCATCGGGTCTCGACTCCGCTCGACCACGGGGGAGACGTGCTGACCGTTGACTTCGACCGGCTCGGGCTGCGCCCGGGCGACCGCGTGCTCGACCTCGGGCTGCGGGGCCGGGCGCCACGCGTTCGAGATGTACCGGCGCGGCGCCGACGTCGTCGCCTTCGACCAGGACGCCGACGAGCTGTCGCGGGTGCGCGACATGTTCGTCGCCATGGCCGACGCCGGCGAGGTCCCGGCGGGCGCCGAGGCCGACGTGAAGGAGGGCGACGCCCTGTCGCTGCCCTTCGCCGACGGCGGAGTTCGACCGGGTGGTGGCCGCGGAGATCCTCGAGCACGTCCCCGCCGACATCCAGGCCCTGGCCGAGCTCGTCCGGGTGCTGCGGCCCGGCGGGACGATCGCGCTGACCGTCCCGCGCTGGCTGCCCGAGGTCGTCTGCTGGAAGCTCTCCGACGACTACCACAACACCCCCGGTGGCCACATCCGCATCTACTCCGACGCCGAGCTGGTCACCAAGGCCGTCAACGCCGGCCTGGTGTACGACGGCCGCCACTACGCCCACGCGCTGCACGCGCCGTACTGGTGGATCAAGTGCGCGGTGGGCGTGGAGAACGACGGACACCCGCTCGCCAAGGCGTACCACCGCCTGCTGGTCTGGGACATCATGAAGGCGCCGCGCGCGACGCGCTGGGCCGAGAAGGCGCTCAACCCGCTGATCGGGAAGAGCCTCGTGGTCTACCTCCACAAGCCGCTGCACACGCCCCTGCACGAAGCTGGGGTCACCGATGGGTCCTGAGCTCCTCACCCGCGCGCAGGTCGCCCGGTCCGGCGCGGCGATCGAGGCCGTCCAGGAGCGGCGACGGCGCGATCCCGTGGACCGTCGGCGGCCACACCGACGTCTGGAACCACGTCGAGGCCGCGATGGCGCTGCTCGTGGCCGGGCGTCGACGACGCGGTCGACCGCGCCTGGTCCTGGGTGCGCCGTACCCAACGGCGCGACGGCTCCTGGCCGTTGAAGACCGTGGGCGGGGTCGTCGAGGACGCCAGCGGCGAGACCAACATGGCGGCGTACGTCGCCGTCGGCGTCTGGCACCACTGGCTGGTACGCCGCGACGAGCGCTTCGTCACCACCCTGTGGCCGACGGTCCGCGACGCCCTCGACTTCGCCTGCTCGATGCAGCTGCCCTTCGGCGGCATCGCCTGGTCGCAGGAGTGGTCGGCCCACGGGCCGGCCCGGGTCAACCGCGACGGACTGCTCGCCGGGTCGTCGAGCATCCACCACGCACTCCGCGCGGGCCTGACCCTCGCCGAGCTCCTCGACGACCCGCAGCCCGAGTGGGAGCTCACCGCAGGCCGCCTCGGCCACGCGCTGCGCGAGCACCGGGACCGCTTCCTGGACAAGTCGACGTTCTCGATGGACTGGTACTACCCGGTCCTGGGCGGCGCCGTTCGCGGCGAGGCAGGTCGCGAGCTCATCGACAGCCGCTGGCACGACTTCGTGGTGCCCGGCCTCGGGGTGCGCTGCGTCGACACCAACCCGTGGGTGACCGGCGCCGAGTCCTGCGAGCTCGTGCTGGCCCTCGACGCGCTCGGTGACCGCGAACGGGCGGTGCGGCTCTTCGCCGACGTCCAGCATCTGCGCAGCGACGACGGGCGGCTACTGGACCGGCTACGTCTACCCCGACGAGGTGCACTGGCCCGCCGAGCACACGACGTTCACCACGGCAGCCGTCCTGCTCGCCCACGACGCGCTCACGCGGGCAGACCCCGGGCGCCGACGTGGTCCGCGGCGCGGGGCTGGTACCCGACCCGGAGCCGCTCGCGCTCGAGTGCGGCTGCGCCTCAGCCGACGCTCTCGCCGGCCGTGCCTGACAGGCGCCGCAGCACCCGCAGTGAGCCCACGACGTCGACCTCGGCGAAGGCACCGGAGTCCAGCGCCCGCAGGTAGATGTCGTACGGCGGGCGGCCGCCGTCGGCGGGGTCGGGGAACACGTCGTGGATGGCGAGCAGCCCGTCGGGCATCACCCAGCGGGCCCAGCCGTGGTAGTCGGCGTGGGCAGGCTCGTTGCCGTGCCCGCCGTCGATGAAGAGCAGCGAGACCGGCGTGCGCCAATGGGCGGCCACGGTCGCGGAGGCGCCGACGACGCCCACGACGACGTCCTCGAGGCCGGCCTCCTCGATCGTCCGGCGGAAGAACGGCAGGGTGTCGATGCGTCCGGTGGCCGGGTCGACCAGCGTCGGGTCGTGGTGCTCCCAGCCGGCCTGGTTCTCCTCCGACCCGCGATGGTGGTCGACGGTGAACACCACGCCGCCCACCTCGCGCGCCGGCGATGCCGAGGTAGACCGCCGACTTGCCGCAGTAGGTCCCGATCTCCACGACCGGGCCGTGGGGGAGGCGCTCGCGGGCCAGTCGGTGCAGCGCCTGCCCCTCGTCGTCGGGCATGAAGCCCCGGGCGGCGCGCGCCAGGGCGAGCAGGCTGACGGGATCGGGAGGGTGGGTCATCGCGAGCGCGACGCTACTCGGACGACACGCACAGGAAGGGGGTGTGCCTCGCCCGTTGGGGGCTCGCTGCGTTCCACCACGATCGATCCACCCACCCGGTTGCGGGCTCGGCCACCGCGAGGCGCGCGCATCAGCGCCGTGCGCGGTGCCACTCGAGGTAGCGCTCGACGGCCCGCACGACGTGCTCGGAGCGGATCGACGGGAAGACGTCGAAGGCGTGCTGGGTGCCGGGGAACTCGGCGTACGCCACGCTGTTCTTGGAGGTCTCCCGGAGCGCGGAGACGAAGAGGCGGGCCTGCTCGACGGCCACCAGCGAGTCGTGGTCGCCGTGCATCACGAAGAAGTCGGGGGCGTCGGAGGTGATCCGCAGGATCGGCGACCCGTGCTCGAAGACCTCGGGATCGTCGTCCCAGGTGCGCTGGACGATCTTCGGCGCGAGGTAGCGGTCGCGCATCAGCAGCGCGTTGGTCAGGCCGGTGGCGCCCGCGAAGTCGTAGACGCCGTAGAACGGGACGGCGGCCTGCACGCGGGTGTCGGCACCCTCGAAGCCGGGCTGGTAGTCCGGGTCGTTCGGCGTGAGGGCTGCCAGGGCCGCCAGGTGGCCACCCGCGGAGCCGCCGGTGATCACGACGTACGACGGGTCGCCGCCGTACTCCTCGATGTGCTCCTTGACCCAGGCGATCGCCTTCTTCACGTCGATGATCTGGGCGGGGAACGCGTCGCGCGGTGCGAGCCGGTAGTTGATGGCGACGCACACCCAGCCGCGCTCGGCCATCCGCTGCATGAGGGGGATGCCCTGCGCGTCCTTGGAGCCGAACGTCCAGCCGCCTCCGTGCACCTGGAGCAGCACCGGCGCACCGACGACGTCTCGGTCGACCGGTCGGTAGATGTCGAGCAGGCCGCGCTTGCCGGCGTCGGCGTAGCGGAGGTCCCGGTCGACGCGGACCCGGGGGTTGCGTCGGCTGAACGGGTTGAGCAGCTTGCGCCACGGCGTCGCCAGGTCGACGGTGGTCGGCCGCTCACCGGGTCGGTCGACGTACTCCTCGCCCAGGCTGTCGACCAGCGACTGCTCGGCGAGCACCTGCACCTGACGGCTCTGGCGCACCAGGTGGGCCAGTCCGGCGGCGCTCGCGGCGGCGAGCAGCAGGCCGAGGCGGCTGTGCTTCCCCCGAGCCACGTGGGCCGCCGTGTCGGCGGCGGTCAGCGCGAGCAGCTGCGGCGCGAGCTCGCTGGTCGGCCAGCCGAGCGCGAACGACCACAGGCCGACGCGCATGTTGCTCGTCGGCGGTGGCCGCAACGCGTTGGCGGTGAGGGCGGCGGTGACCAGCTGGCGTCGGAGGTAGGACACGGGCCGATGCTACTGATCGGTCCTCGGCACCCGGTGAGGGTCCTCCCTCGCGAGATCGCGGTCACGCCTCCGCCCGCACAAGGCCGTGGCGCCGCGGATCCGGACGCAGGGTCCGTGTGACCGCCGCCGCGACGAGGGTGGTTCGTTGAGTGACCCACCCGCGCGGCTGGACAACTGCGCGGCGGTCGAGATCTTCACCGATGGTCACCCGTGGCGAGGCATCCAGTGGCCCGCGGTCGGCGCCGAGCCGGTCAACCCTCGGCCAACTGGCGCAGCGTGAGGTCGCGGGCGTCGGCGTAACGCGCACGGACGGCTGGGCCGGAGGAGGTCCGGGCCTCGTGGTGCTCCGCTCGGTCGTCGACTCCGTCCCAGGTAGGGGGACCGGAGGCCGGGTCGAGCACCCACGCGGCCTGTCGAGCCGCACCCAGCGCGACGTACTCCTCCGCGGGGGGTACGTCGATCGGCAGGCCCAACACCTCGGTACCGATCTCGCGTACGGCGCGTGACGCCGCAGCGCCGCCCACCAGGAGCACCCTGGTGACGTCAGCACCCTGCGCGCGGAGCGCATCGAGACCATCGGCGAGTCCGCACCAGAGCCCCTCGACCGCGGCCCGGGCGACGTTCGCGGGCGTGGTGCCGGCGAGGGTCAGCCCGAGGAACGACCCGGTGGCATCGGGGCGGTCGGGCGTGCGTTCGCCTTGAAGGTAGGGGACCAGGACCACTCCTCCTGCGCCGGGGGACGACGACAGGGCAAGGTCGCTGAGGCCCTGATGATCCACCCCCAGGAGACGCGCCGTGACGTCGAGCACCTGGGCGGCGTTCAAGGTGGCGATCAACGGCAGGAAACGGCCTTGGGCGTCGGCGAACCCGGCGACGGTCCCCGACGGGTCTGCAGCGGGGACCAGCGAGACGGCGGTGACCACGCCCGACGTGCCCAGCGAGATCACGACGTCGCCTGCAGACGCGCCCAGCCCGAGGGCCGCTCCGGCGTTGTCGCCGCACCCCGGCCCGAGGACCCACCCGGCGCCGGCGCCGGTGCCCACGACCTCGTCGGGAGGGGCCACGCGCGGTGTGCGGGCCGGATGCCCCAGCGCGCGGACGATCAGGTCGGGGAGGTAGGCACCCGTGGCGGCGGACCAGTAGCCGGTGCCGCTGGCGTCGCTCCGGTCGGTCACGATCTCGTCGGGCCTCCCGGCCAGCCGCCACGTGAGCCAGTCGTGGGGAAGACAGACGGCGCTGGTCCGGGCGGCCGAGTCGGGCTCGTGGTCCGCCAGCCAGCGCAGCTTGGTCACGGTGAACGACGCCACCGGTACCAGACCCACCCTGTCGGCCCAGGCCTCCGGCCCCCCCAGCTCGGCGGTGAGCTCGGTGGCTGCGCCCGCCGAGCGGGTGTCGTTCCAGAGCAGTGCCGGCCGCACCACCTCGCCGGCCTCGTCGAGCGCGACCATCCCGTGCTGTTGTCCACCTACGGACACCGCGGCCACGTCCTGCAGCCCGCCGGCCTCCGCCACCGCCTCCTGGAGCGCGGTCCACCAGTGGGTGGGATGGACCTCGGTGCCCGCGGGATGCGCCGCCCTGCCCCGTCTCACGACTGCTCCGGTGGCTGCGTCGACGACGAGCACCTTGCAGGCCTGGGTGGACGAGTCGACTCCGGCCACCAGCAGGGGCACCGTCAGCCTCGCACGCCGTAGAGGTGCTCCAGGGCGAGCTGGTCGAGCGCCTCGAACGCCATCCCACGTGCGGCCGCGGCCTCCGGGTCGAAGGACTCGGCCCGCAGGTCGGCCAAGGACTCGTCGTCCGCGAGCGTGGCAACGGCCAGCTGGTCGACCCGGGCGTCGACGAGTGCCTGCTGCACCTCGGGGTCGGCCCGGAACGCCCGCGACTTCTCGCGCAGGATCAGGTAGTTCCGGATGCACCCCTCGGCGGAGGCCCAGACGCCGTCGTCGTCCTCGGTGCGGGGTGGCTTGAAGTCGAAGTGCCGCGGGCCGTCGTACCCGCCCGACTCCAGGATGTCGACGGTCCAGAAGGCGCCGCGCACGTTGCCGGCGCCGAACCGCAGGTCCTGGTCGAAGCGCGGGCCGTGCTGCCCGTTGAGGTCGACGTGGAAGAGCTTGCCGTGCCACAGGGCCTGGGCGAGGCTGTGGGAGAAGTTGAGCCCGGCCATCTCCTCGTGCCCGACCTCGGGGTTGACGCCGACCAGCTCGGGGTGGTCGAGGGCGTTGATGAAGGCGAGCGCGTTGCCCACGGTCGGCAGCAGGATGTCGCCGCGCGGCTCGTTGGGCTTCGGCTCGATCGCGAAGCGGATGTCGTAGCCCTGGTCGAGCACGTACTGGCCCAGCACGTTGAACGCCTCGGCGTAGCGGTCGAGGGCAGCCCGGATGTCCTTGCTGGCACCGGACTCGGCGCCCTCGCGACCGCCCCAGGCGACGAACACCTTGGCGCCGAGCGAGACCGCGAGGTCGATGTTGTCGGCGGCCTTGCGGAGCGCGAAGCGGCGCACGTCGCGGTCGTTGTTGGTGAAGCCGCCGTCGCGGAAGACCGGGTGGGAGAAGAGGTTGGTGGTGACCATCGGCACGCCGAGGCCGGTCTCGTCGAGGGCGCGTCGCAGCGAGCCGAGGGCGGCCTCCTTCTCGCGGGTGTCGGCGTCGAAGGCGAAGACGTCGTTGTCGTGGAAGGAGATGCCGTAGGCGCCGAGGCCGGCGAGTCGGTGCACGGCGTACGCCGGGTCCATCGGTGGTCGGATCGCGCCACCGAACACGTCGACGCCCTGCCAGCCGACGGTCCACAGCCCGAAGGAGAACTTGTCCGTGGGGGTGGGTGTCAGGTCCGTCATCGCGCGTTCCTCTCGCTCGTCAGCGACCGATCCGGGGTCTCCGTCACCGAATTGTGACCATTTCGGTCCATGATCCAACAAACTCGCCGCCCAGAGGCCTTGGCAGCATCAACTTAGCCGGTTAAGTTGTGGCCCACAACATACGGCGTGAAGGTGGTCACAAGCAGGTGTGGCTCCGGCAAGGGCACGTCCGAGCAGGAAAAGAGGGAAAGTCGATGGCAACATCGAAGTGGGCAAGCCTCGCAGCCGTGGGAGCACTGTGCACCCTCGCGCTGACGGCCTGTGGTGGTAGCAACAGCAGCGCCGCCAGCGCGGGCTCATCGGGAGGCTCATCCAAGGGAACGGTCGGCGTGATCCTTCCCGACACGACGACCTCGCCGCGTTGGGAGAACAACGACCGGCCCAGCCTGGACGCAGCCTTCAAGGCGGCCGGTGTCGGCTCGGACATCCAGAACGCGGGTGGCGACACCGCGAAGTTCGGCACGATCTGCGACTCGATGATCAACGAGGGCGTCAAGGTCATCATGATCGTCAACCTGGACCCGAACTCCGGTGCGGCATGCCTGAAGAAGGCGACGGCGGCCGGTATCACCAGCATCGACTACGACCGCCTGACCCCAGGTGGCGGAGCGTCGTACTACGTCTCGTTCGACAACGTCAAGGTAGGCGACCTGATGGGCAAGGGTCTGGAGACCTGCCTGACCCAGGAAGGCAAGAAGACCGCCAACATCATCTACATCAACGGCGCCGAGACCGACAACAACGCCGGTCTGTTCAAGCAGGGGTACGCCACGGCGCTCAAGCCCAAGCTCGACTCGGGCGCCTACAAGCTGGTCGGTGACGTCAGCGGTGAGTGGGACGCCAACAAGGCGGCCGACGCGTTCGACGGTCTCTACACGAAGAACAACGGCAAGATCGACGGCATCGTGTCCGCCAACGACACCATGGCCGGCGGCATCATCGCCCGGCTCAAGGCCAACGGGCTGGCCGGCAAGGTCCCGATCACGGGTCAGGACGCCAGCACAGGTGGTCTGCAGCAGATCCTCGCCGGCAACCAGTGCATGACCGTCTACAAGAACACGGACCTCGAGGCGGGGCTCGCCTCGAAGCTGGCGATCGACCTGATCAACGGCGACACGACCGCTGCCGACGCTCTCGCGACCGGGAGCGTCACGGACCCGGTGACCAAGCAGCCCGTCAAGTCCGCTCTCGCCACTCCCGTGGCGATCTTCAAGAACAACATCAAGAAGCCGTTCGACGATGGCTTCGCGAAGGCGTCCGACGTCTGCACCGGGCCGTACGCCAAGCTCTGCACGCAAGCCGGCATCAGCTGATGCCGTCCACGAGGGTGCCGACCTCCGGGTTGGCACCCTCGTGGCACCATCCCCCTGCAGTGCCTCGATCCGGCCGTTGACCCGGCCCTTGATCCGGGAGGTCCCCGCCCACATGACCGCCACTGACACCGAACGCGCAGTCCGCGACACCGGGTCCCCGATGCTGAGTCTCCGCGGGGTGGAGAAGAGCTTCGGGGCCGTCCATGTGCTCCAAGGTGTGGACTTCGACATCTTCCCCGGCAAGGTGACCGCACTGGTCGGTGACAACGGCGCCGGCAAGAGCACGCTGATCAAGGGCATCGCCGGCATCCACGCCTTCGACAAGGGCGAGTACTTCTTCGACGGCGAGCCCGTCCAGGTGCACAGTCCCCGCGACGCCAACGCGCTCGGGATCGAGGTCGTCTACCAGGACCTCGCCCTGTGCGACAACCTCGACGTCGTCCACAACATGTTCCTGGGGCGCGAGCAGAAGAAGTGGGGCCTGCTCGACGAGCCGGCGATGGAGACCCAGGCCCGCACCACGCTGGACGGGCTCTCGGTTCGCACCCTGCAGTCGGTCCGCACGCCGGTGGCCTCCCTCTCCGGTGGGCAGCGGCAGACCGTGGCCATCGCCCGCGCAGTGCTGTGGAACTCCAAGGTCGTGATCCTCGACGAGCCCACAGCGGCGCTGGGCGTCGCCCAGACCGAGCAGGTGCTCGCCCTGGTTCGTCGCCTGGCCGACCACGGCCTCGGGGTGGCACTGATCAGCCACAACCTCATCGACGTCTTCCAGGTGGCTGACGAGATCGCCGTGCTCTACCTGGGGAACCTGGTGGAGACCGTGGCGGTCAAGGACGTCACCCAGAACCAGGTGGTCGAGCTGATCACGACCGGACAGGCAAGCGGACGCGACGGCTTCCGCCCGACGGACGGAGGCGACGCATGAGCACCACGACCGAAGGGCCCAGCACCGAGCAGAGCACCGTGAGCCCCGACCTCGAGCGCGGCGTCCGCGACAGCGCCAACGACTACGTCACCCGGGTGAAGGGCGGCGACGTGGGGGCGCTGCCCGCGGTCGCGGCTCTGGTCGTGCTGGTGATCGTGTTCACGATCCTCACCGGCTCGAAGTTCACCAACGCCTTCAACTTCTCCAACCTGATCCTCCAGGGCTCGGCGATCGCCACCTTCGGGATGGGTCTGGTCTTCGTGCTGCTGATCGGTGAGATCGACCTGTCCGCGGGTTACACCGGCGGCGTCTCGGCCGGGGTCGTCGGACTCCTGATGACGGACCACGCGTGGCCATGGTTCCCCGCACTGGTGACCGGCATCCTGTGCGGAACCGTGATCGGCGTGACCATCGGTCTGCTCGTGGCGAGGCTGGGAGTGCCGTCGTTCGTGGTCACGCTGGCCTTCTTCCTGGGACTCCAGGGGCTGCTGCTCCTCGAGACCGGAGCCGGCGGCACCATCGCCTACCGGAACAACGCGATCCTGGCGATCATGAACAAGAACCTGCCGGTGTGGCTGGGCTGGACCCTGGCCGTCCTCACCGTGGTGGCGTACGCGGCACTCGGCTTCACCCGTCGGCTCTCGCGAGCGCGGGCCGGGCTGCCCACGCCCACCGTCCTGGTGTGGGCCCTGAAGACCGCCGCCTTCGCCGCGGTGATCCTGGCAGCGACCGCCTACCTGTCCAAGGAGCGCAGCCGCAACGTGGCCCTCGCGTCTCTCAAGGGCATTCCGGTGGTGGTCGTGATCGTCGGGTTCCTGCTGGTCGTCCTGACGTTCCTCCTCACCCGTACGGCGTGGGGCCGCCACGTCTACGCGGTCGGTGGCAACACCGAGGCGGCGCGTCGAGCCGGCATCAACGTGAACTGGGTGAAGATCTCCTGCTTCATGATGTGCTCGTCGCTCGCGGCCATGGGTGGCGTGATGCTGGCCAGCCGGACCAACTCCGTCAATCCCAACACCGGTGGCTCGGACACCCTGCTGTTCGCCGTGGCTGCCGCCGTGATCGGTGGCACCAGCCTCTTCGGCGGCCGGGGTCGCGTCCTCGACGCCATCCTCGGCGCGAGCGTGATCACCGCCATCCTCAACGGGATGACCCTGCTCAACCAGCCGCAGGGCAAGGTCTACATCATCACCGGCGCTGTGCTGTTGCTGGCAGCCTCGGTGGACGCCGTCAGCCGACGCAGGGCAGCGGCCTCCGGGCGGGTCTGACCAGGGCCCTGAGGGTACGTTCATGCCGACCAAGGCGGGCATCAGCCACGACGAGCTGAGACGCGTCAACACCAGTGCCCTGCTGACGTGGGTGCACCACCACGGCGCGACCACGCGCGCTCGGCTGACCCGCGAGCTGGGTCTCAACCGGAGCACCATCGGCGATCTCACGTCGCTCCTCAGCGAGACCGGGCTGGTCAACGAGCTCCAGCCCGACCAGGCCAAGCTCGACGGTGAGCGCACCAGGCGATCGGGTCGCCCGTCGCTCGTCGTCTCACCCCGGTTCGAGGTGGGCGTGCTGGCGGTGATGCTCGACGTGGACCGGATCATCACCGGCATCGTCGGGCTGGGTGGCGAGATGCACCATCGGCGCGAACGGCTGCACCAGCCAGGCGCCCACGAGGTGCGGCCGGTGGTCGACTCGGCTGCGCAGATGTGCCGGGAGGTGCTGCGCGCGGTTCCGGAGATGGCCGTGCTCGGCGTCGGGGTCTCCGTCCCCGGCCTGGTCCGCTCGGCGGACGGGCTCGTGCACTTCGCGCCCAACCTGGGCTGGACCGACGTCCAGTTCGTCGATCTCCTGGCCGACGCGCTGGAGCTGCCGGTCGTCGTCGGGAACGACGCGGATCTCGGTGTCCTGGCCGAGCATCTGTACGGCGCCGCCGTCGGCGCGTCGGAGGTCGCCTACGTGGGCGGGACCGTCGGCATCGGTGGTGGCTTCCTGATCCACGGAGAGCCCCTGCGCGGCGTCGAGGGGTACGCGGGCGAGGTGGGGCACCTGGTGGTGGACAGTGAAGGGGCGCTCTGCCGCTGCGGGTCCCGCGGGTGCTGGGAGACCAAGATCGGGGCCAACCGCTTGCTGAGCTCCGCCGGCCGGCTCCCCGGTGGCGGCCTGGCGGCCGTCAAGGAGGTGGTCCTCGCGGCTGAGAACGGGGACCGGAAGGCTGGCTGCGCCCTCGACGACGCGGCGTACTGGATGGGCTTCGGGCTCCGCGCGCTGGCCCGGCTGTTCAACCCCGAGGTGATCGTGCTCGGCGGGACCTTGGGGCAGGTACTCGACGCGCGTACCGACCGGGTGCTGGAGACCCTGCACGAGCGAGACGGCATCGACTTCGCGCAGAGCGTCTCGGTCCGTTCGGGCGCCCTCGGGTCCGACGGTCCGCTGTTGGGCGCGGCCGAGGTGGCTTTCGGGCCCCTGCTGCGCGACCCTGTCACTGTGATGACGGCCTATCGCAACGATCACGGCGCGACCTCCTCGCCGGTGGGGGGGCTCGACAGCGACGACTCACGACCCGACAACCCCGGCGCGGCGTGACCCTGATCGGTGTGCGGCACGACCGACGCAGGGCCTCGACCGCGATGGCAGTCCTCGGTGTCGTCGCGGCACTGGGCCTGGGCTCGTGCAGCTCGAGCGACGACAGCGGCGCGAGCGCGCCCACCGGGAGCGCCGCTGCCACGGCGTCCTGCCAGGTCGACGACGTTCCCGAGGGCGGCGCCCTGCTGCCGACGGAGTCTTCGCGCGGTCTGACGAGAGGGGCAGTCGGGATCCTCCTCCCCGGGCCGGGCAGGGTGCCCGCGTCGACGCGGAGGCAGGGGCCGCTGCTCGTCCAAGCGCTCGCCCGACTCGGCCTCCACCCGCGGGTCGAGCATGTCGACGCGGACCGCACGGCGCCCGTTCCCCTCACGCGCACCCTGATCGCTGACGGGGTCCGGGTCATCGTCCTCGGCCCCGTCGGCAGAGCCGCCGGTGTCCGGGTCGAGAAGGTGGCCGGGCTCGCCGGCGTCCCGGTCATCGAGTACGGCGGGGTGAACTTCGGCGGAAGCGCGCCGTACCTGGTGTCCACCGACTACGAGGACGTCGGCAGGCTCCAGGCGCAGCTGCTCGTCGGCTGCTTGAAGGCGCGGGGCCTCACCGACCCGAGCATCATTCTGGTCGACGGCGGCACCGACGTGGATGAGAACGCCGTCCAGATGGCGATCGGTGCGCACCAGGTCCTCGACCCGATGGTGGCGGCCGGCAAGGTCGACGTCCAGCAGGAGACGGTCGTCAAGGGTTGGGACCTCGCGCGTGCCGCGCCGGTCTTCAGTCAGGCACTGGACGCGTCTCACGGTCGGGTCGATGGCGTGCTCGCGGGAGACGACGACATCGCCCGTGTGGTGACCGATGTGCTGCGCCAGCGGGGGCTCGGCGGCACGGTCGTCGTCGGTCAGGGCTCCGGTACACAGGGGTTACGGCGCGTCCTGACCGGCCAGCAGAGCGCCACCGTGGTCACCGACCCCCAGCTTGTCGCCGACTCGGCCGCGCGACTCGCCGCCGCGCTGGTCGCCGGCACGGGACCCACCGCCGGACCGGTGCCGCTGACCACGTTCACCGACCCGCTCCTGCCGAGCCGGCGGCTGCAGGCGCTGCTCGTCCCCGGGCGGGCGGTCACCCAGGCCACCCTCGGCGACGCTGTGCGGAGCGGCGCGGTCACGGCTCGGGCCCTGTGCCGAGGCCTCAGCAGTCGGTGCTCCGCGCTCGGCGTGAAGTAGCCCGTCTAGGGACTCGGCGTCCCGAAGATCTGGAGCTCGGTGAGGTCGACGAACTGGCAGCCCGAGAAGGCTCCGCCCGGGCAGTTCTGGGAGAAGGCCGGCGTCTGGTTGCTCCTCACGGTGAAGCGCACGAAGTGCACACCGGTCGTGGGCGTCGTCGGGTCGATCAGGTTGATCCTGCCGTTGTCGGCGCTGGTGAACGCGTCGTCCTTGACGATCGTCCAACTCCCGGGCGTGCCGTCCGGCGACGTCTCGATCCGGTAGGCCCCGGTCGAGGCGCTGGCACCGTCACCGCAGGACGCCGACGGGTCCACCCCGAACTGAGTGACGTCGTACGCCTGGTTGAGGTGTACCACGAAGTTCTTGGCATGGAAGGTGCCGCTGGGCGGGAAGTCGGTGCTGCCCCGGCTGACGTTGGTGCTCCAGCCGGTGGCGAGGTTCTGGTCGACCGCCTGCCGCGGGCTGCACCCGGCGAACACGACGCCGGTCTGCGACGCGATCGTGGCGCCGGCCGCGCGGGTGGCGAGATCCTTGCGGACCGTGAAGTTGGCCGTGGTCGCCCCGCTGACCGTCACGCGCTTCTGCTTGGAGTACCCCTGGCCGAGGACCTGCAGCTTGGTGTACGTGCCGTTCGGGACGTTCTTGATCGTGTAGGTGCCGTCCGGCTGGACCACGCCCGTGGGGTTGACGGGGCCCGCGCCCTGGAAGGCGAGGGTCACCGTCAGTCCCGAGAGGTCAGCGGTCGGGTTGTCGGGGTCGGTCACCTTGCCGGTGATGGACCCCTCCGTGATCGTGCGGGGCGGGGTCTTGAAGCTGAAGCCGGGGGAGGAGTCGTTGCCGCCGAGCGAGCCGGCGAAGAAGCCCATCCCGCGGCTGGCGAAGACCCGCCAGATCTTGGCGCGCTGCTGGCCGTGGAAGAGGGAGGTGTCGGCGACCAGGATCGCGTTGCGCATGTCGAGGAACGACGGGTTGTACGGCGCCAGCTCCATAGCGCGGGTGACCAGGGCCTCGGAACGCGTCGAGCCGATCACGTGCCGCAGGCTCCACAGCGTCTGCGCCCAGATCTCACCGTCGCTGTGGACCTCGGGGATGCCGATCACCTTGCTGTAGTCGCGATAGGTGTAGCCGCCGCGATGGCCCGTGGCTCCGCCGTTGCACAGCCGCGCCGTCTGGCCGACCCTGCAGTCGATCGGCTCGGTGCGGTCGAAGTTGACGCCCTGGCCGTCGTAGAGGAACAGGCGCACGTCGGCCTTCGCGGCCCGGTCGCGCTGCAGGCCGTGGTCGACCAGGTAGTCCATGGCGTACCAGTCGCTCCACGCCTCGCCCATCGCGCCGGCCTGCACGCCGCCGAGGGTGGACCGACCCTGGACGTCGACGTTCAGCCGGTTGGACAGGCCGTGGGTGTACTCGTGGTAGACGGTGTCGGCCTCGTCGCCGACGTTGGTCGGCGAGAACGGGTCTCCGACCGGGTACGACGTGAACGGCTGGTGCTGGAGGAACATCTGCATCTGCGGGCTGCGGCCGTCGGGCGGCGTCCCCATGTTCGCGTTGTCGATGTGCGCGCCGTCGGGAAGCCCGTTCGCGGTGTTGGCGCCGTCGTCGGTCTGCGTGTTGACGGGGTCGCCGCCCTTGCCGGCCCGGCCGCGGTTGACCAGCTGGAAGTTGCCCGCGGCCTCGGTGAAGCCGATCGGTGCCTTCTGCAGGTGGTCGTGCCAGTTGTTGACGAAGTAGAAGACCTGCGTGGCGTTCTGGGCGCGGTTGGTACGCCACGAGAACGGCTTGTTCGGGTTCCACGAGCAGGGCCACGGGTTGCTGCAGAACGACTTCGCGAAGCCGAGGTGGAACGGCGTCAGCGGGTAGGCCCACGAGTGCTGGCGTCCGCGCGCGCACCTCTTCGTTCGTCGACGGATGGTTGTTGTCGTTGACGTCGGAGTAGGTGTGGGAGTTGTTGCCCTTGAGGACGCGGGCGGTGCGGCTCAGCCAGTGGCGCTTGGTGAAGTCGACCCGCACCTGCTTGCCGCCCTTCCGGGCGCCCGGGAAGAACGTGAAGACGCTGCCGGTGCTGTCGCTGGCGTCGTAGTTGACCAGCGGCCGACTCTGCAGCAGGTCTCCGGTCTGCGCGTCGAGCACGACCATCGTCGGCGTCTTGGCCGACATCACGATGGCCTGCCAGGCCGGGTGGGCGGTCGCGCCGGCCACGAACAGGCCGGGGGTCACGCCGTCGGCGCTGAGGTCGCTGCCGTCCGTGGTGCCGCCGGTGCTGTCGCGCGCCTCGGCCAGGGCGGCGCCGGGGGTCGCCAGCTGCTGCGAGGGCCCCACCTTCGCCACGGGGGTCTTGGTCGTCATGGGGGAGCCGCCCACGGCCAGGAGGTGACCGCCCCTGTTGACGGTGGCGGTCAGCCCGTTGCCGAGGACCTGCTGACCGCGGATCTGCTGGGTGAAGTAGAGATGGTGCGCGCCGGTGATGTCGCGGTAGCTGCGGTGCAGATGGAACGTGTTCAGGTCGGCCCGGATCAGGCCGAGCGGTGCGAGGTGGTGCCGCACGTAGCCGAGCGCGATGTTCATCGCGGACCGGTGGCTGGGGCCGGTGAGGAAGCCGTCGAGACGGGTCTGCATCCGCACCGTGTGGGTGTTGCCGTCGATGTCGGTCACGGTCTGGTCCGGCGCGGCCAGCTGGAACGCTCTGGCCTCGGGCTGCTTCGCGACCTGGTGCGCGGCGCGCAGGGCGTCCGACTGCACCTGCGGACCGCTGGTTCGTACGTCGTAGTAGCCGCGCGCGTCGTGCGGGGTGGCGGCGCGCGGCGACCCTGCCGACGGCGCTCCGTTCCCCGCGGCGTACGACGTGGTGCCGGCGAGACCGGCCATCGCGAGTGCGGCGATCGAGGCGACGGCGATGGTGGTCCGGCGACGGCCGGGCGCGAAACGATGACTCACGGAGCTCCCCCAGGGCAGGCCGTCCGAGTGACGGCCCGGTCACTCTTCCTCAGCACGGCCAGGAGAGCAAGCGCGCTCAGGATCTCCTCAGGTCACGATCCGGGCGGAGCCTCCGTCGTACCGACGACCCTACGGATCTCGTCGATCGCGTCCCAGTCGTTGGCATGCATGCCGGCCACCACCCGGTCACCGCGCAGCCACCAGGCCCGGAACACCCGGCCCGGCACGTCACCGGTGAGCAGGACCCGGTCGTAGCCCTCGGGGCCGGGGTTGCCGACGTACTCCATGCCGAGGTCGTACTGGTCGGTGAAGAAGTAGGGGAGTTCGGCGGCGTCGGTCGGAGTGCCGGCGAGCGTGGCGGCGAGCGCGGCACCGTGCTTCCTCGCGGTGTCCCAGTGCTCGACGCGGAGCGGATGGCCGAGCACGGGGTGGTCGATGTTCGCGACATCGCCGATGGCATGGACGTGCTCGTCGGACGTGCGCAGGCGTGCGTCGGTGCGGATGCCGTTGTCGACGGTCAGGCCGGCGGCCTCGGCGAGCTCTGTGTTGGGCTGCACCCCGACCCCGACCACCAGGAGGTCGACGTCGAGGGCACTGCCGTCGCCGAGGGCGACCGTGGCGCCGTCACCGCGGGAGCTGATGCCGGTGACCTGGACGCCGAGGCGGAGGTCGACGCCGTGCTCGCGGTGGAGGTCGGCGAAGACCTGCGAGACCTCGGAGCCGAGCACGCGCAGGAGCGGCAGGTCGAGGGACTCGAGGACGGTGACCTCAGCGCCGTGCTGGCGGGCGGCCGAGGCGACCTCGAGCCCGATCCAACCGGCGCCGATGATGCCGATGCGGGTGCCCTCGGTGAGCCGCGTGCGGAGCGCCAGCGAGTCGTCGAGGGTGCGGAGGTAGACAGCGGGCGCGCCGGAGTCGTCTGCCAGCGGGAGGTGTCGAGGTCGGGCACCGGTGGCGAGGACGAGCTCGTCGTAGTCGAGCCACTCGCCACCCGCCTGGACGCGACGACCGGCCACGTCGATCGCGGTGGCGGACGTGCTGGTGCGCAGGTCGACGTCGTGCTCGGCGTACCACGCGGGCTCGTGGACCGCGGCGTCGTCGGGTGTGCCCTTGTCGAGCAGCAGGTCCTTGGACAGCGGCGGGCGCTCGTACGGCGCGTGGGCCTCCTCGGCGAGGAGGACCACCTCGCCGTCGTGGCCGTGCTCGCGGAGCTGGGTGACGAAGGTGCCGGCCGCGAGGCCGCCGCCCACGACGACGATCGGTGCGCTCATCTGGAACTCCTGTCTCGGGTCAGGGTGAGGAACTCGGCGCGCGACGCGGGGTCGTCGCGCAGATCGCCCCGTAGGACGGTGGTGAGGGTGCTGGCACCCGTGGCCAGAGCGCCGCGCAGGCTCATGCAGCTGTGCTCGGCCTCGATCACGACACCGACCCCCCGGGGCGCGAGGCGGTCGTGGAGGTGGTCGGCGACCTGGCTGGTCAGCCGCTCCTGGGTCTGCACGCGACGGGCGAAGAACTCCACGGTGCGCGCCAGCTTGGAGAGCCCGAGGATCCGGTCGGCGGGCAGGTAGCCGACGTGGGCGACGCCGGTGAAGGGAAGCATGTGGTGCTCGCAGAGCGAGCGGACGGGGATGTCACGGACCAGCACCAGCTCGTCGTACCCAGATCCGTTGTCGAAAGTCGTCAGGTCGAAGTCGGGGACGGCGAGCAGCTCGGCGTAGGCGTCGACCAGCCGGCGCGGCGTCTCGGCCATGTCGGGTCCGTCGACGGGAAGGCCGAGCGCCGTGAGCAGGGCGGTGGCGGCCCTGCGGGCGGTGGCCAGGTCGACCTCGGGCGCGGGGTGGGTCACCCGCAGTCGGTGGGGGCGCGGCAGGTGCTCCTCGAGGGGTCGGTCGAGGGACGGGTCGAGCGGGCGGACGAGCTCGGTGCTCACGCGGCCTCCAGGGGTGGCAGAAATTCTAAAAGAGAATAGAGTGGACGTTAGTGGGGCGTTCGGCCCCGGTCAAGGGGAGGGCCTCGTGGACGAGATCGGCGCGGTGGCGGTGCTCGGGGAACCGGTGCGCCACCGGCTCTACGACGCGGTCGCCTCGGCCGCGGGCCCGATCGGCCGCGAGGAGGCGGCCCGGGTGGCGGCCGTCCCGCTGCACTCGGCGCGCTTCCATCTCGACAAGCTGGTCGACGCCGGGCTGCTGGAGGTCAGCTATGCGCGGATCAGCGGCCGCAGCGGGCCGGGCGCCGGGCGGCCGGCCAAGCTCTACCGGCGCTCGGCGGTCGAGGTCGCGGTGTCGCTACCGCCACGCAGCTACGACCTGGTGGGCAGCGTGCTCGCCTCCGCGCTGGAGCGGACGCTTGCGGGAGACGAGGTCGCGGAGTCGTTGCGCGACGAGGCGCACACCCGCGGGCGAGCGGTCGGCGCGGCGTACGACGAGAACGGCGGCGACGACCTCGACCGCGCGTCGGGCGTGCTTGCGGAGGAGGGCTTCGAGCCGCAGCGCGACGGTGGCGAGGTCTGCTTGCGGAACTGCCCGTTCGACGCGCTCGTCGCCCAGCACACGGCGTTGGTCTGCGGGGTCAACCTCGACTTCGTCACCGGTGTCCTCGATGGCCTCGGGTGCGCCTCCGCGCACGCCTGGCTGCAACCGGACGCGGACCACTGCTGCGTCCGGCTGTCCACCGACTGAGGCGGCCTCTCAGGGCATCAGCTCGTGGATGTCGACGGCCGTCTCCACCGGGGGCGCCTCGAAGCCACCCTCGATGCCGGCCTCCATGGCCGGCACCAGGATGCTGTCGCGGAAAGCCTCCCAGCTCTCCTGCGAGTCGTGCACGGCCATGATGGTCCAGCCACCCTCGGAGGCGCCCGCCGCGTGGAAGATCTGGCCCTCGGGCAGCTGGTCGGGCGCGGGATGAACTGCTGCGACGGACGCGTGGTACTGGTCGTGCGTGCCGCCGGGGAAGAAGTGGACGATGCCGTAGGCCATGGTGGGTCTCCTCGTGGTGTCGACCGGTCCCGGGTGGATCGGCCGGAGATGGCCGCCGGCCGCGACGAACGCGTCGACCGAGGAGGCGTGAGCCTGGGCGTGGTCACCCGGGGGAGACGCTAGACCTCGGGCACCCGGGGAGCAATGGCACTCCGAAGCCACGTGCCGAGAGCGCGAACCCGCTGCCGGACGTCTGTGATCTCCCTTGTGGACCAGGGGAATCTCGGTGGTCTTGCCGAGGCCCACCTCCTGGGCGAGGCCGTCCACTTCGGTCCGCGCGAGGTTGGGGAGGCGGGCGCGGGAGCAGAGGCGACTCGACCGGCCCGACGCCCGCGTGACTTCCCCTGGATCTCGCCCGATGAGGAGCCGGGTCACGACGACGTGCGCGCGTAGAGCCCGACCAGGGTGCCTTTCGCCGTAGCCTCCGAACGGATCCTGGCGAGCGCATCCTGGGTCGAGGCACCGTCGGGGAGACCCGTCGGCGCCGAGAGGGCGTAGACCGTGAACCGGTAGTGGTGCGTGCCACTGGGTGGACAGGGGCCGGCGTACGCCGCCGAGCCGGCCGAGTTCATCGCCTGGTTCGCCCCGGTCGGCACCGACCCCGCCGCGATCGACCGGGTGGCCGGTGGGATGTCGAGCACCACCCAGTGCACGAACGTTCCGCCGGCATCCGGGTCGTCGACGACCAGTGCCCAGGCCGCCGGCTTGTCGGCCGCGTCTCCGGTCCAGGCCAGGGGTGGCGACTCCTCCTTGCCGTCACACGTGAACTCGACCGGGATGTTCGCGCCGTCGGCGAACGCGGTGCTGGTCACGCCGATGGTGGCGGCAGCACCGACGTCGTCCTCCGCAGGCTGGTCGTGGCCACAACTGGTGACCACGGCGCTGCAGACGAGGAGGACGACGACGATGCGGCGGCGCCTCCACGGATCAGTGATGGAGTGCGTCCACACGCGTGATCGAGTACGGCGTGTCCGGGGTCGGCGGCGTGTTGAACCTGGCGTTGATCACGAACAGCGAGTGCCTCGCCAGCGCGAGCGTGGTCGGGACGTCGAACGAGGGGTCGGTGATGACGGCCATCAGATCGCCGTCGGTCAGCGCGTGGCCCAGCTCGAAGGCATCGACCTCGCCGTTGACCCCGATCTCACCTGAGTTGCGTCCGACGTAGAGCAGGCGTCCGTCGAGCTCGAGGCCGTCCCCGTTGGCGACCGAGGCTCCGTGCAGGTCGATGGTCCGGGTGACGCCGGTGCGCTCGTTGATCCGGAAGAGCAACCCGGTGTTGGACTGCACGGAGATCAGCATGTGCCGTGACTCGACGATGCCGTTGAGGTTGAAGCCGTCCTGGAACACCACGTCACCGGTGAGCGGGAGGGTGGTCGCCGCGGAGGCTGGCGGCAGCCCGTTCCCGTGCCCGTCGCCCTGGCTCTTGCCGTGACCTTCACCGTGCTTCAGCGGGATGACCGCGAGCTCCTGGTTGAAGGAGTCGGTGGCGAACACGGCGTCGTGGGTGACGACCACGTCGTTGAGGAACCGTCCCGTGGCCGAGGGGAACTCGTAGGTCGCGACAACCTTGCCGGTCCTGGCGTCCTGGGCCCGGATCTCTCCGGTCGGCCCGCCCACGACCCACAACAGGTCGCGGCGCTTGTCGAAGTCCAACCCGGCGGCCACCCGGCCGGGGGCACCGGTCGCGAGGACCTTGCCGACCCCGGTGCGGACGTCGGCGCGGAAGATGGAGCCGTCGGCAAGTGAGCCCGAGTACACGAACTTGCCGTCGGTCGTGATCCCTTCCGGTTGCCAGCCGTTCGGCAGGGCGATCGAGTCGGGAAGGCTGTGGTGGCCGTGCTGGGCAGCGACCGGTGACGCCTGCAAGGCGGTGACCGTCAGGAGTGTTGCGACCGTGCCGATACCCCAACGGAGCTGTCTCATGCGGGACTCCTCGGTTGCGCAGGCCCGAGGGGGACCGGACCCACTGGTCCGACCATCGTGGGTCGGTGGCCGGAGGAGGGTCAACACCGAGAATGGGTTGCTGTCAGCCCCGCTCGCGCCACTCGTCGAGGATGAGCCGCCGCAGGCCCACCCCTAGTCCCCGAAGTTCGGGCCTGCGACGGTATGCCCCCTACTGTCACCCTGGTCGGGTGTCCTGTCCGGCGAACCGGTGAATTCGTCGAAGGTCGGCGCTGTTCCGGGCGTCCTACAGCGGCCAGCCGAAGACCGCGAACAACATGAGACCCACCGCGGCCAGCAGACTGACGGCCAGCACCGCGTCAAGGCTCCAACGCGGGGGCTGGGGCTGTTTCGTTCTACGTACGCCCTCGAACATGTCAAAAGCCCCCTGGACTCGGTTTGCGGGGGCTTCTTGCGCCCCGCCGCCCTGCGTTGAGCAGAACGACGGGGCGAGCACCTCAGAGCCCCATGCACCCCCGGCTATCCCCGAGGTGTGGCCACACCGTAAAGGGTGCCGGCGTGCGCGGGTCGCCCGTGTGTGTGGCGAACCCAGGCCAAGGCACACCTTCGCCACTGCGAACAGGACCGGCAGAGACGGGTAGGCGAACCCGTAGGTCGGCGGGTGTGCCCCCACGCGCTTCCAGCGACTCTTGGTGATGGGTTCCCCTGTGAGTGCTAGTAGCCCGGGGGGGTTTGGTACGGGGACCCAACCGGAGGCCAGGCACCTCGGACCGCATGTCGGGGTGTCTGGCCCCTCCACCGGCTCCCTGGCGGAGGAGGCGACCCCGGGCGTTACCCAGCCTCCCCTTGCCCGACCGGGAAGGACCCCCGAGCGCCGACGGCAACGTCGTACGCCAGGCCGAGGACGACGCACGGCTCTCGGGAAGTGCGCGCCGTCCTCGGTGCCGTCGAGTGTGACGCCCACCTTCTGACAACAGCCTGATCAACGTCCACCGCTGATCGAGCGTGCCGCGGGACCTCGTCCGAATCGCCTGGCAGCCGGGGCGGGTGTGGCACTCGGCCACTCAGCTCGAGCCGTGCGCGCGGCGGCCGCCGCACACCTCGGCGACCGTCTGCCGAGTATCTGGGCGCGCCCACACTTGTCGAATGCCCGCCGAAACGTGCGCACAGTGATGGACTTGGCACCGGCTGAGCAACGTTTGCTTGCCACGCGCCGCCGAGCAGAAGCGAGAACCGATCGTGAGCGTCCCAGCCGCAGCACCGAAGCACACCCAAGCGCGGGCCACAGTGCAGATCCTGAGCACCGTTCGCATGGTCGGCACCATCGCCTACGTGATCGTCGTGGCCCTGCTCGCGCTGGGCACCGTGATCGGCAGCATCACCACGAACGGTAGCCATATCGGGTTCTTCCTCGTCGGCGTGGTCGTCACGGTCATGGCCGCGATCTTTGGAGCTGTCTTCTACGCCACCATCGGCTGGCTCGTTGAGACGCTCTCCATGCTGACTGAGATCGCCACGAACACCGCTCAGCAAGCGATCTGAATCAGGTCGGACCTGGGTGATTCTGGTCGAACACCGCCACGATCGCGGCACCCGTCAGTCGGCGTCATCCTCCGGTGGCCGAAGCTCAACCCAGCCGACGCCCACCGTCTCGCCGGACGGCACCCATCCGGCCAACGGGTGCGGTGGCTCTTCACCTTCGGCCCAGAGGCCGCGCCGCAGCCCTTCGGCGATCGCCTGCGAGACGCCACCGCAGGCAGCCGAGCCGACCATGCTGTCGTCCTCGTCCTGCCACTCCACCGTCGCCGGGTCGATCACTGTCATGGGGCGGACCGTACCGCCGCGCACCGACAGCCGGGTCCTAGCGAAGAAGTTGCAGGGCCGGCACCGTGACATCGTCCGTCTTCATGCACTTCAGGGCGATTCCGGGCAAGCCGGTAAGCAGGGTTCTCGGTCAAGCAACCAGCCCCGTGACGTGCGCGCGTGGAAGAACCCCGTCGAGTCCGTAGAGCACCCAACCGCAGCCAAGGGGCAGACGTACCTCTGAACCCAACGCCCCTGGCTGAGAAGGTGTAGTGGTACTCGCCAGATCGTAGAAGCTCATTCGCCGCCCGGCGCGCCACCGTCACCAGCCGCGCTCGCGCCACTCGTCGAGGTGGGGGCGCTCGACGCCGAGGGTCGAGTCGTTGCCGTGGCCGGGGTAGAACCAGGTCTCGTCGGGCAGAGCGGGCGAAGAGCTTGGTCGAGACGTCGCTCGATCAGCTGGGCGAAGCGGTCGGGGTCGTTCTGGGTGTTGCCGACGCCACCGGGGAACAGGCAGTCGCCGGTGAAGAGGTGCGGGCGCGCCGGACCCGTCGTCGTACAGCAGGCAGATCGAGCCCGGCGTGTGGCCGGCGACCGGGATCACGGCGAGCGAGCAGGTGCCGACGGCGATCCGGTCGTGCTCGCCGACGCGCTGGTCGACCTTGACGCCGGTCTGCTCGGTGATCGCGTCGGCGTCGGGCTCACCCGGCGACGACGACGGCGCCGGTGGCCTGGACCACGGCCGGCGAGGGCGCGGTGGTGGTCCCAGTGCTGGTGGGTCGTGACGACGGTGGTGAGGCCGCCGTCGCCGATCAGCTCGAGCAGGCGCTCGGGCTCGTCGGCGGCGTCGATGAGCACCTGGTCGCCGGTGTCGGTGCAGCGCAGCAGATAGCAGTTGTTGTGCATCTGCGGGTCGACGGCCAGCTTGGTGATCTCCAGGGACGCCGGCGGTACGCCGGTCGGGCTCGCCGCCGGGGGACACCTCGCCGGTGTAGTGTGGGTCTGCTCGGTCATGGGGTCACCAGGCTCCGATCTCGGGAAGCTCGCCGCGCGAGCAGGACAGGGTCTCGAGGCGTGGGCCGGCCGGTCAGCCACCAGCCGAGGTCGGCGGCCGGGCCGGTGATCACCGCACCGGTGTCGCCGCTCGCCGGACCCAGGACCCAGGTCCGGTCGGCGTCGAGCGGGCGCACCTCGAGGCCGCTCGGGGGGTCGAGCCGCTTGGTCATCGCGTCGACCAGCAGGGCTCGAGAACGTCGTCGACCAGTCGCGGGTGGTGTAGCCGGCCCGAGGTCGACGTGGTGGATCTCGACCTCGCGCACCCGCATGCTCGGCAGCGACGCGGTGCGCATCGAGCGGCCGCCCGGCGTACGTTCGACGCGGCCCGCCCAGCCGTCCTCGGGGACGGCCACGAACGCGTCGTTGAGGACGGTCGTGCCGCCCAGCAGCCGGTCACGGATCTCGCTCGGCTCGGCCCCGGCCAGGTCGTCGATGTCGCTGTCGCGCTGCTCGTCCGAGTCGTACATCGGCGGGGCGTCGGCTCGTCGGCCACGACTCCGTGGAGCACGCGCGCCAGCCCCTCGGCGTTGAGGGCGAGGTGCGCCACCACGTGGGCGCGGGTCCAGCCGGGGAGCAGCGACGGCGCCCGACCAGTCGTCGCCCGTGGAGGCCGTCCACGGTCCGGTTCAGGCGCTGGGCCGCGTCGCCGATCAGGCCGAGGGCGACGTGGCGGTCCGAGGTCCCGGTCGAGGTCATGGCCGCCATTCAACACCCCTCGGCGAGCGCTCGTCTCGCCCGTCGGGAGGACCCTGCCGCGCCTTCGGCGGAGCGTGCGGTCCCACGTAGGATCGGACTGTCGGCGGGGCGTGGCAGGCTTGCGTTGGCAGTTCCGGCGGGCGAACATGTGTTCGAACGCCCAGATCCTCCACGACCAGCCAGGGGACCTCAGCCAGTGGCCGACCAGCTCATCATCCGGGGTGCCCGCGAGCACAACCTCAAGGACATCTCGCTCGACCTTCCGCGCGACTCCCTGATCGTGTTCACCGGGCCTGTCCGGCTCCGGCAAGTCCAGCCTGGCCTTCGACACCATCTTCGCCGAGGGCCAGCGCCGCTACGTCGAGTCGCTGTCGGCGTACGCCCGCCAGTTCCTCGGCCAGATGGACAAGCCCGACGTCGACTTCATCGAGGGCCTCTCGCCCGCCGTGTCGATCGACCAGAAGTCCACCTCCAAGAACCCCCGCTCGACCGTCGGCACCATCACCGAGGTCTACGACTACCTCCGCCTGCTCTACGCCCGCGCCGGCCGGCCCCACTGCCCGGTCTGCGGCGCCCCGATCGAGCGGCAGACGCCGCAGCAGATCGTCGACCGCGTGCTCGCGCTCGAGGAGGGCCGCCGCTTCCAGGTGCTCGCCCCGGTGATCCGCGGCCGCAAGGGGGAGTACGTCGAGCTCTTCCGGCAGCTCCAGACCGACGGCTTCTCGCGGGTCCGGGTCAACGGCGAGACCCACACCCTCGACGACCCGCCGAAGCTCGACAAGCAGAAGAAGCACACCATCGAGGTGGTCGTCGACCGGCTGGCCGTGAAGGCGTCGTCCAAGCGCCGGCTCACCGACTCGGTGGAGACCGCGCTGCGGCTGGCCAACGGCCTGGTCGTCCTCGACTTCGTCGACCTGCCGGTCAAGGACCCCGGCCGCGAGCTGAAGTTCTCCGAGAAGATGTCGTGCCCCAACGACCACACCATCGACACCGACGAGCTCGAGCCGCGGTCGTTCTCCTTCAACTCCCCGTTCGGCGCGTGTCCCGAGTGCCACGGCCTCGGCACCCGGATGGAGGTCGACCCCGACCTCGTCGTACCCGACGCCGCAGGCGACGCTCGGCGAGGGCGCGATCCAGCCCTGGAGCCAGGCCCACGTCGCCGACTACTTCCTGCGCCTGATGGGGGCGCTCGGGCGAGGAGCTCGGCTTCGACCTCAACACCCCGTGGGACAAGCTGCCCGCCAAGGCGCGCAAGTCCGCTGCTCGACGGCCACCCGACCAAGGTCCACGTCGTCACCACCAACCGCTACGGCCGCCAGCGCGCCTACTACGCCGAGTTCGAGGGCGTGCGGTCCTACGTCGAGCGGCGGCACGGCGAGGCCGAGTCCGACACCAGCCGCGAGCGCTTCGAGGGCTTCATGCGCGAGGTGCCGTGCCCGGCGTGCCACGGGCAGCCGGCTCAAGCCGGTCAGCCTGGCGGTGACGATGGGCGGCAAGTCGATCGCCGAGGTGTGCGCCCTGCCGATCAACGAGACGGCCGACTTCCTCGGCCGACCTCGAGCTGTCCACGCGCGAGAAGCAGATCGCCGAGCGGGTGCTCAAGGAGATCCAGGAGCGGCTCAACTTCCTGCTCGACGTCGGGCTCGACTACCTCTCCCTCGACCGGCCGAGCGGCTCGCTGTCGGGTGGCGAGGCGCAGCGGATCCGGCTGGCCACCCAGATCGGCGCCGGCCTGGTCGGCGTCCTCTACGTCCTCGACGAGCCGTCGATCGGGCTCCACCAGCGCGACAACCAGCGGCTGATCGAGACGCTGGTCCGGCTCAAGGACCTCGGCAACACGCTGATCGTCGTCGAGCACGACGAGGAGACCATCCGGACCGCCGACTGGGTGGTCGACATCGGGCCCGGGCGCCGGCGAGCACGGTGGCCAGGTCGTCCACTCCGGCCCGGTCAAGGGCCTGCTCAAGCACCGCGACTCGCTGACCGGCCTCTACCTCTCGGGCCGCCGCGAGATCCCGGTGCCCGCGGTCCGCCGCCCGCGGACCAAGGGCCGCGAGCTCAAGGTGGTCGGGGCCAAGGAGCACAACCTCCGCGACATCGACGTGAGCTTCCCGCTGGGGCTGTTCGTCTCGGTGACCGGCGTGTCCGGCTCCGGCAAGTCCACGCTGGTCAACGACATCCTCTACACCAGCCTGGCCAAGCAGATCTACAACGCCCGGGCGGTCCCCGGTCGCCACAAGCGGATCAACGGCGTCGACCAGGTCGACAAGGTGATCCACGTCGACCAGTCGCCGATCGGCCGTACGCCGCGCAGCAACCCGGCGACGTACACCGGGGTCTTCGACCACATCCGCAAGCTCTTCGCCTCGACCCCCGAGGCGAAGATGCGGGGCTACCTCCAGGGCCGCTTCTCGTTCAACGTCAAGGGCGGCCGCTGCGAGGCGTGCTCCGGCGACGGCACGATCAAGATCGAGATGAACTTCCTGCCCGACGTCTACGTCCCGTGCGAGGTCTGCCACGGCGCCCGCTACAACCGCGAGACGCTCGAGGTCCACTACAAGGGCAAGACCATCGCCGAGGTGCTCGACATGCCGATCGAGGAGGCCGCGGAGTTCTTCGCCGCGGTGCCCCCGATCGCGCGCCACATGAACACGCTGTGCGAGGTGGGGCTGGGCTACGTCCGGCTCGGCCAGCCGGCCACCACCCTGTCCGGCGGCGAGGCGCAGCGGGTGAAGCTGTCGAGCGAGCTCCAGAAGCGCTCGACCGGCAGCACCGTCTACGTCCTCGACGAGCCGACCACGGGCCTGCACTTCGAGGACATCCGCAAGCTGCTCGGCGTGCTGTCGAGCCTGGTCGACAAGGGCAACACCGTGCTGGTGATCGAGCACAACCTCGACGTCATCAAGACCTCCGACTGGATCATCGACATGGGTCCCGAGGGCGGTTCGCGCGGCGGGATGGTGATCTCGCGAGGGCACGCCGGAGCAGGTCGCGGCCGACGCCGACAGCTACACCGGGCAGTTCCTGGCGCCGCTGCTGGCCGGTGGCCGAACCGCCTAGCGGGCCAGGTCGTAGTACCAACGTCCCACAGCGCACTCTCAGCCTCGGCCGCTAGCGTCGAGCCGGAACGCAGTCGACCTCGAGGAGCTCTCCGTGCCCGACCCCGACCTGACCCGACGCCGCGTCTTCGCGGGCGCCGCCGTCGGCGGCCTCAGCCTCCCGCTGCTCGCCGCCTGCGGTGGCGGTTCCGGCTGCAGCACGAACGCGGCGGCTCCGCCGCCGGCGGGCGCGTCCTCGACGAGCCGGCGGCGGCGGCAACCGTCCCGCCCCGGCGCCACCGCTCTGGTCCACCGCCTCGCAGGTGCCGGTCGGCGGCGGCGTGATCCTGACCGATCAGAACATCGTGGTCACCCAGCCGACCAAGGGCACGTTCGAGGGCTTCAGCGCGACCTGCACCCACCAGGGCTGCCAGCTCGCCAGCGTCGCTGCCGGCACCATCAACTGCGCCTGCCACGGCAGCCAGTTCTCCATCAAGGACGGCAGCAACGTCACCGGCCCGCTGGGGTCGCCCGCCGGCTCGCATCGCCCGCGCTCAGCAAGGTCGCGGTGAAGGTGCAGGGCGGCAACGTCGTCTGAAGGCTGAGCCCCGACCGAGGGCCGAACCGCGCGTTCCCGGATTCCCGAAGGTCTCCTACGCAAGGCGATCTCGCTCTAACCTCGTGGCTCCACGCACACCGGGCCGAGAGGGACGACATGCGGGTCATTGACGCACGCGATCGGACCTGCCCTGTTCGCCGGCAGGCCACTCGGGCTCGCGGCTGCATCGACGGTCGCTCGTGGCTCGGTCACGTCGCGTCTCGGCGCCGTCGCCGCGGAGCCACCGGCGGTCGCGACGATCGACGTGCGCGGCACGCTGCTGGTCGCCCAGACCGACGGCCCGGCGGCGGCCAGCACGTCGTACGCCGTCGCGCTCGCCGGACGGCGACCTGGTGCCGGTGCGCGGGGACTTCTCGCCCGACGCGCGCACGGGCGCACCGTTCCACGGTCGGCTCGCGCTGCCCGCCTCGGTCTGTCGACGCTCGCGCACGGCGCGCGGTCGCCGGGGCACGCTCGACGCAACCTCCGCGCCGGCCGGACGCTGCGCCATCGTCGACCGCCGCGCGCTGACCCTGTCCGTCGTCGGGCACGCCCGGTCCGTGACCGCTCCGGCGCCCGCGGTGACGCCGACCGCGCACCGCAGTTCGTCGCCGCGATCGACAACATGGGCGCGCTCGGCCAGGACGACACGACGCTGCTCGGCCACGTGGCACCGTGGGCGTCCTACTGGAAGAGCGAGTCCAACGGCGCCATCAGCAGCATGGCCGTCCCGGCGTCGGTCACGCACTACAACACGGCCGCTGACGACGACCGACTGTGGGCTCGGGCAGCGACTTCTTCACGGTGGTGCAGGAGGCCGAGAAGAAGTTCCCGGGGATCGACCCGCTTCGGCGGTCCCGACCAGCTGGTCCTGTTCGTCCCGGACGCGTGCGCGAGCGGCGGCGTCGTCGGCGAGGGCATCCGTGGGCCGAGCTTCGCCAGCGGCGGAGCCCTGTCGTCAAGGCGGGGGACGGGATCGACGGGACCTACGCCCACGAGACGGGGCACAACTACGGCTTCAACGCACGCCAACGCCCGCTCGGTCCGGTACGTCGCTGGAGTACTACGGCGTCTACGACGTGATGGGCTTCGTCGGCGGTGCCGCCGCGGTACATTACCAGCTCACCGCGATCAGCACGCCGTACCGGGTCTTCCAGGGGATCACCGACGTCGGCGAGATCCAGAACGTCGCCCTCGGCGACAAGACGCGCCGGTGCACGTGACGGCGACGATCAAGCCGCGCAGCGACGCCACGGGTCTCCGGAGCGTCACGGTGCTCGACCCGGACACGGGGGAGACCCTCTACCTCGACTACCGCTCGGGACGGCGGCAAGGACGTCGGCGCCTTCTACGCCGTCCAGAGCGCCATCCCTCGAACTCGAGCAGCGGCGCTCATGCACTACGCGCCGGGGGTCGCCATCAACGGCCGCGCACCGCGGAGCCGCGAGCGGCGTCGACACCCTCGTCGTCGACGCCGCCGGGCGACACCTCGCTGGCCGCGGGCGCGACCTGGACGAACGCCTCGGGCACCCTGAGCGTCCACGTGTCCGTCGCTCGGCGCGGCACCGGCGCCGACGTGACGGTCGACTTCACCCCGGCACAGCCCTTCACCACGGTCGGGACCCCGTCCCTGAGCGGAACCGCGGCCGTCGGCGGGAACCTGACCCTGGACACCGGCACCTGGAGCCCCGTGCCGTCGACGATCTCGATCCGGTGGTTCGCGGGCGGCACGACGTGGAGCGGGCAGGACGACGAAGGCGCAGGTCGTGCCGGGTCCCGCGCAGGTCGGCACGCAGGTCTTCGCCCGGGTCACCGCCTCCGCATCCGGGCTACCAGCCCACGACGTCGTCGACATCGGCGCCGGTGACCGATCCAGCCCGGGACCATCCCGGTCACCGCGAACCCGACGGTCACCGGCGCGGCCCAGGTCGGCTCGATCCTGCACGGCCACGCCGGCACGTGGGGCTCGCTGCTGAGCACCGTGTCACTCGACCTGGCAGTGGCGCGCCGACGGCGTCGACATCCCGGGCGCGACCTCGCTCGACCTACACCGTCCAGCCCGGGGACGTGGGCTCGACCCTCAGCCTGGCCCAGCACCTCACCGCGACCGGCTACCAGGCGACGACCATCGTCTCGGCAGAGACCGCGGCCGTGCCGGCACCGGTGATCTCGCCGGCACCGAAGCCCATGGTCTCCGGGACGCCGCAGGGTCGGGTCGCCGCTGCAGGCGACGCACCGGCACCTGGATGACCGGCGTGACGCTGTCCTACCAGTGGTTCGTCGGCGGGTCGCCCGTGTCCGCCGCCACCGGCCCGTCGTACACCCCGCGGCCGGCGGACCTCGGCAAACCGTCCACGTCGCGGTCACCGGCACCCGGCTCGGCTACCCGGACGTGACCACGACGTCCGCCGACACCGCGGCGGTCGCGCCTCGGGGTGCTGACCGCCGACGAAGCCGACGATCAGCGGCGAGGCCCAGGTCGGAAGGACGTTGACCGCCAGACCCGGCGCCTGGACCCGCGGGACGACGTTCACCTACGCCTGGTTCGCCGACGGCAGCGCGATCAAGCACGCCACCGCGAAGAGGCTCGTGCTGACCAGGGCCCAGCGCGGCAAGCGGATCACGGTCAAGGTGACCGGGCCCACGCCGGCTACCAGGGCAGGACCGTCGCCTCCGCCCGCACGGCGCGCGTCGTCTGACGCTCGGTCGGGGCCTCCCGTGCCTTGTCGGCCCCAGCCCGTAGGGTTGAATCGTGACCAACCCGGCGTCGTACCGACCGAAGGCGGGGGAGATCCCCACCCAGCCGGGCGTGTACAGGTTCCGCGACGCCCGCGGCCGGGTGATCTACGTCGGCAAGGCGAAGAACCTGCGCGCCCGGTTGTCGTCGTACTTCCAGGACGTCGGCAACCTCCACTCCCGCACCGCCGCGATGGTGACCTCCGCGGCCGGCGTCGAGTGGACGGTCGTCAACACCGAGGTCGAGGCGCTCCAGCTCGAGTACAGCTGGATCAAGGAGTTCGACCCGCGCTACAACGTGAAGTACCGCGACGACAAGTCCTACCCCTGGCTCGCGGTCACCGTGGGCGAGGAGTTCCCGCGGGTGATGGTCGGCCGCGGCGCGAAGAAGAAGGGCACCCGCTACTTCGGGCCCTACAGCCACGCCTGGGCGATCCGCGAGACCGTCGACCAGCTGCTCCGGGTCTTCCCGATGCGGTCGTGCTCCAACGGCGTGTTCAAGCGGTCCGGGCAGATCGGGCGGCCCTGCCTGCTCGGCTACATCGACAAGTGCTCGGCTCCCTGCGTCGGCAGCATCAGCGCCGACGACCACCGCGACATCGTCGACGACTTCTGCGACTTCATGGCCGGCAACACCAACACCTTCGTCCGGCGGATCCGCGCCGAGATGTACGCCGCCTCCGAGGCGCTCGACTTCGAGAAGGCCGCCCGGCTGCGTGACGACCTCGGGGCCATCCAGAAGGCGCTGGAGAAGCAGGCGGTGGTGCTCGGCGACGGCACCGACGCCGACGTGATCGCGCTGGCCGAGGACCCGCTCGAGGTCGCCGTCCAGATCTTCTACGTCCGAGACGGCCGGATCCGCGGCCAGCGCGGCTGGGTCGCCGACCGGGTCGAGGAGGGCGGCACCGCCGACCTCGTCGAGGACTTCCTGCTCCAGCTCTACGCCGGCCCCGAGGACGACGACGTCATCCCCCGCGAGATCCTGGTGCCGACGCTGCCGCCCGACACCGCGACCTTCGAGGAGCTGCTCTCCGAGCGGCGGGGGAGCCGGGTCCGGATCCGGGTGCCGCAGCGCGGTGACAAGAGGACCCTCCAGGAGACCGTCGCGCGCAACGCCGCGCAGGCGCTGATGCTCCACAAGACCAAGCGCGGCAGCGACCTCACCGCCCGCAACCAGGCGCTCGAGGAGATCCAGCAGGCGCTCGGTCTCGACGAGGCGCCGCTGCGCATCGAGTGCTACGACATCTCCAACCTCCAGGGCACCGAGGTGGTGGCGAGCATGGTCGTCTTCGAGGACGGACTGCCGCGCAAGAGCGAGTACCGCCGCTTCGTGATCAGGCTCCGGTCGACGGTCGGCAGAACGACGTGGCTCCATGCACGAGGTCATCACCCGCCGCTTCCGACGGCTCCTCGACGAGCAGGCCCGGTCCACGGAGATCGCCACCGAGTCCGGCCCGATGCTGGTCGACCCCGAGACCGGCCGGCCGCGCAAGTTCGCCTACGCGCCCGGGCTGGTGGTGGTCGACGGCGGGCCGCCGCAGGTCGCGGCCGCGCAGGCGGCGATGCGCGAGCTCGGCGTCGTCGACATCCCGGTCTGCGGCCTGGCGAAGCGGCTCGAGGAGGTCTGGCTGCCCGACCAGGAGGACCCCGTGATCATGGCGCGGTCGTCCGAGGGCCTCTACCTCCTCCAGCGGGTGCGCGACGAGGCCCACCGGTTCGCGATCACCCACCACCGCTCCCGCCGGTCCAAGTCGATGGTCGAGAGCCTGCTCGACGACGTACCCGGCCTCGGCGAGGTGCGCCGCAAGACCCTGGTCAAGCACTTCGGCTCGCTGAAGAAGCTGCGGGCCGCCGAGGTCGACGAGATCGCCCAGGTGCCCGGCATCGGTCCGCGCACGGCTGCTGGCCATCAAGGATGCAGTGGCCCGCAGCACCGGTCAGACTGAGGCCGAGACGGTGAACACCGCCACCGGCGAGATCTCGTAGCAGGAGGGTCGATGGCAGAGCAGTCCGAGCAGCCCGAGCACCCCGGCGTCCCGGAAGCCGTGCGGGTGCCCGACCACACGGGCGAGGTCGTGGTCGTCACCGGCATGACGGGTGCCGGTCGCAGCACGGCCGCCAAGGAGCTCGAGGACCTCGGCTACTACGTCGTCGACAACCTCCCCCCGTCGCTCCTGCGCCAGGTCGTGGGCCTGGTCGACGAGAGTCGCGGCATCAGCCAGCCGGTCGCGGTGGTGGTCGACGTACGCTCGGGCGCGTTCTTCGACTCGCTGCAGGCCAACCTGGCGCACCACGAGGTGGGGCGTCGTACGACCTTGCTGTTCCTCGACGCGACCGACGCCGTGCTCGTACGCCGCCAGGAGGCCGCCCGACGACCCCACCCGCTGCAGGGGAGCGGACGCCTGATCGAGGGCATCCGTCGTGAGCGCACGGCGCTGGCCGACATGCGCGCCGACGCCGACCTCGTGATCGACACCTCCGACCTCAATGTCCACCAGCTCACCGACCGGATCGCCGAGTTCTTCGGCACGCCCGACACGATGCGGCTCAAGGTGACCGTGATCAGCTTCGGGTTCAAGTACGGCATCCCGATCGACGCCGACTACGTCGCCGACATGCGCTTCCTCCCCAACCCCTACTGGATCCCCGAGCTGCGCGGCAAGACCGGGCGGTCCCCCGACGTGAGCGACTACGTGCTCGGCCAGGACGGCGCCCGCGAGTTCGTCGACGCCTACGTCCAGCTGCTGCAGGGGCGTCGCCCAGGGCTATCTCCGCGAGGGGAAGCGCTTCATGTCGGTCGCGATCGGCTGCACGGGCGGCAAGCACCGCAGCGTCGCGATGACCGAGGAGATCTCCCGGCAGCTGCGCGACGCCGGGTACGACGTGATGCCGGTCCACCGCGACCTCGGGCGTGAGTGAGGTGACCGTGCGCACCCACCGGGCCACCGCGCTCGGCGGTGGTCACGGGCTCCACGCCTCCCTGTCCGCGCTGCGTCGGCTCCCGGTCGACCTGACCGCGGTGGTGACCGTGGCCGACGACGGAGGTTCGTCCGGGCGGCTGCGGTCCGAGTTCGGCGTGCTCCCGCCCGGTGACCTTCGGATGGCCCTCGCGGCGCTCTGCGGCGACGACGAGTGGGGCGAGACCTGGGCGAGCGTCCTGCAGCACCGCTTCGCCGGCACCGGCGAGATGAACGGCCACGTCGTCGGCAACCTGCTGATCGTCAGCCTCTGGGAGCAGCTCGGCGACCACGTCGCGGCCCTCGACTGGGTCGGCCGGCTGCTGGGGGCACGTGGCCGGGTCCTCCCGATGGCGCTGACCCCTCTCGACATCACCGCCGAGGTGAGTGGTCTCGACCCGCATGACCCCGATGCCCTCACCACGGTGCGGGGCCAGGTGGCGGTGGCGACCGCCGCCGGCAACATCGAGTCGATCGCGCTCCTCCCGGACGAGCTCAGGCCGTGCCCGGAAGCGGTCGATGCCATCCGCGACGCCGACCTGGTGGTGCTCGGCCCGGGCTCGTGGTTCACCTCCGTGCTGCCCCACCTGATGGTCCCTTCGCTGCGGCGGGCCCTGGTCGACACCCACGGCCACGTCGTCGTCGTGCTCAACCTGGCGCCCCAGGACGGCGAGACCGACGGGTACGCCGCCGCCGACCACCTCGCGGTCCTGCTCGACCACGCGCCCGACCTGCCGCTCGGCACCGTCCTGGTCGACCGGTCCGGCGCTCTCGGCGGCACCGACGACCTCGAGGCCCTCGCCGACAAGTGCGGAGCCCGGGTCGTCGTCGCCGACGTCGCCCACGACGACGGCACCCCGCGGCACGACCCGGCGAAGCTCGCCGCGGCGTACGCCGCGATCCTGGCGGATCTCTGAGGGCCGTCACTCGAAGCCCTCGCCGGTCGCTCGCCGGTCGAGCGTGTCGAGACCAGGTGCGTCCGGACCGACCGGGTTCGAGGAGGCTCGCGCCGACCGGATGCCCAGGCTTCGCCCGGGCATCCGCGCTCGGAGGGTTGTTGACGTACGTGGCAGGATCGGCGCCATGGCGATGACGAGTCAGGTGAAGGCGGAGATCGCCAACACCCACATCACCAAGACCTGCTGCCGCAAGGCGGAGGTGTCGACGATGCTCCGGTTCGCCGGGGGTCTCCACATCGTGAGCGGCAAGATCGTGGTGGAGGCCGAGCTCGACACCGGCGCCGCGGCTCGGCGCTTGCGCAAGGACATCTCCGAGGTCTTCGGTCACCAGAGCGACGTGGCGATGGTGCAGGGCAACGGCATCCGCAAGGGCAGCCGCTACCTCGTGCGCGTCGTCAAGGACGGCGAGGCGCTGGCCCGCCAGACCGGTCTGCTCGACAACCGCGGTCGGCCGGTCCGTGGCCTGCCTCCCGCGGTCGTCTCCGGTGGCGCCTGCGACGCGGTCGCTGCCTGGCGTGGTGCGTTCCTCGCCCACGGCTCGCTGACCGAGCCCGGCCGCTCGTCGTCCATGGAGGTGACCTGCCCCGGCCCGGAGGCCGCGCTGGCCCTCGTCGGCGTGGCCCGGCGGCTCGGGATCCCGTCGAAGGCCCGCGAGGTGCGCGGCGTCGACCGCGTCGTGATCCGCGACGGCGACGCGATCTCCCAGCTGCTCACCCGGCTCGGCGCCCACGAGGCCCTGATGGCCTGGGAGGAGCGCCGGATGCGCCGCGAGGTGCGGGCCACGGCCAACCGGCTGGCCAACTTCGACGACGCCAACCTGCGCCGCTCCGCCCGCGCCGCCGTCGCTGCCGGCGCCCGGGTCGACCGGGCGCTGGAGATCCTCGGCGACGAGGTCCCCGACCACCTGAAGATGGCCGGCGGGCTCCGACTGGAGCACAAGCAGGCGTCGCTCGAGGAGCTCGGGCAGCTCCACGACCCCGTGCTCACCAAGGACGCGATCGCCGGCCGGATCCGTCGGCTCCTGGCGATGGCCGACAAGCGCGCCGAAGAGCTCGGCATCCCCGACACCGAGGCCTCGCTGACCCCGGAGATGCTCGCCGACGAAGACTGATGCACGGCAAGGACCTTGGTTACTCGCACGTACCCTGAACGCCCCTCGGTGGCCTCCGCAGCGGGCGCTAGGGTCGACGTACCGGCTGCCAAGGGGTTCCCGGCAGCAGTGAGACGTCCTACGACCTAGGAGCAGCAGTGACCGTTCGGGTAGGCATCAACGGGTTCGGCCGGATCGGCCGCAACTTCTTCCGCGCCGTGCACGAGTCCGGCACGGACGTAGAGGTCGTGGGCATCAACGACCTCGCGGGCAACGACATCCTGGCCCACTTCCTGCGTTACGACTCGATCCTGGGGCGCTTCCCCGGTGAGATCGAGTCCGACGAGTCGTCGATCACCGTCGACGGCACCAAGATCCACGCCAGCGCCGAGCGCGACCCCTCCGCGCTGCCGTGGGGCGACATCGGCGCCGACATCGTGATCGAGTCCACCGGGCTGTTCACCAAGGCCGCCGACGCGCACCAGCACATCGACGCCGGCGCCAAGAAGGTGATCATCTCCGCCCCGGCCTCCGACGAGGACATCACGATCGTGATGGGCATCAACGACGGCGACTACGACGGCTCGAAGCACCACGTCATCTCCAACGCCAGCTGCACCACGAACTGCCTCGGCCCGATGGCCAAGGTCCTTCTCGACAACTGGGGGATCGAGAAGGGCTTCATGACCACGGTGCACGCCTACACGACCGAGCAGCAGCTGCTCGACCAGATCTCGGTCAACCGCAAGGGCCAGATCAACCTGCGCCGTGCGCGGGCCGGCGCCACCAACATCATCCCGACCACCACCGGTGCGGCGAAGGCGATCTCGCTCGTGCTGCCGGAGCTCAAGGGCAAGCTCGACGGCTACGCCCTGCGCGTACCGGTGCCGACCGGCTCGGTCACCGACCTCACGGTCAACCTGAACGCCGAGGTGACCAAGGACGAGGTGAACGCCGCGTTCAAGGCCGCTGCCGACTCCGGCCCGCTGTCGAACTACCTCGAGTACACCGAGGACGAGATCGTCAGCTCCGACATCGTGACCTCGCCGGCCTCCTGCACCATCGACGCGGGCTGCACGCTCGCGAACGGCAACCAGGTCAAGGTCGTCGGCTGGTACGACAACGAATGGGGCTACTCCAACCGCCTCATCGACCTGTCGGCCCTCGTCGGCAGCTCGCTCTGACCGTGGCGTCCGCTCTGGACGACCTCGTCGAACAGCTGGGCGACGTCCGGGGCAAGCGGGTCCTGGTCCGTTCGGACCTGAACGTGCCGCTCGACGGCCCGGAAGATCACCGGCGGATCACCGACGACGGACGGGTGCGGGCCAGCGTGCCGACCATCCGTGCGTTGTCGGAGGCCGGTGCTCGGGTCGTCGTGGTGGCTCACCTCGGCCGTCCCAAGGGAGAGCCCGAGGACCGCTACTCGCTGGCCCCGGTGGCCGAGCGGCTCGGTGAGCTGCTCGGCGCGCCGGTCGCCTTCGCACACGACACGGTGGGTCCGTCGGCGAGCGAGACGGTCGCGGGCCTCGGTGACGGCGACGTGGCCCTGCTCGAGAACGTCCGGTTCAACCCGGGCGAGACCAGCAAGGACGACGACGTGCGCGGCGCGTTCGCAGACCAGCTGGCCGGGCTTGCCGACCTCTTCGTCTCCGATGGCTTCGGGGTCGTCCACCGCAAGCAGGCCAGCGTGTACGACGTCGCGCTGCGGCTTCCTTCCGCCATGGGTGGACTGGTCGCGAAGGAGATCGACGTCCTGCGTCGGCTGACCGTCGACCCGGCCCGACCCTACGTGGTCGTGCTCGGCGGCTCGAAGGTCTCCGACAAGCTCGGCGTGATCGACAACCTGCTCGGCAAGGCCGACCGGCTGCTGATCGGCGGCGGCATGGTCTTCACCTTCCTCAAGGCCCAGGGCCACGAGGTCGGCCGGAGCCTGCTCGAGGAGGACCAGCTCGACATCTGCCGGTCCTACCTCGAGCGGGCCGAGGAGTCCGGCGTGCAGATCGTGCTGCCGACCGACATCGTGGTCGACACGGCGTTCCCGTCCGGGGACCGCGAGCCGCAGCCGCACGTCGTACCGGCGGAGCAGATCCCGGCCGACAGCTCTCGGCCTCGACATCGGACCCGACTCCGCACGCGCGTTCGCCGGCGCGATCACCGACGCGAAGACGGTCTTCTGGAACGGCCCGATGGGTGTCTTCGAGACCGCTGCCTTCGCCGACGGCACCCGGGCCGTGGCCCAGGCGCTGACTGAGGTGGACGGCCTGTCGGTCGTCGGAGGCGGCGACTCGGCCGCGGCCGTGCGCCAGCTCGGCTTCGACGAGGACGCCTTCGGCCACATCTCGACCGGAGGCGGCGCCAGCCTGGAGTTCCTGGAGGGCCGGGAGCTCCCGGGCATCGCCGTCCTCGAGCGCTGACCACCTCCGCTCGCCGGTCGAGCGAGTCGAGACCATACCGACCCAGAAGGACATGCAGATGGCATCCCGCACCCCGCTGATGGCGGGCAACTGGAAGATGAACGTGACCCACCCCGAGGCGGTGGCCCTGGTCCAGAAGCTCGCCTGGGTCCTCGCGGACAAGAAGCACGACTACACCAAGACCGAGGTCGTCGTCGTCCCGCCGTTCACCGACCTCCGCTCCGTGCAGACCGTCGTGGACGGTGACCATCTCTCGGTCCGGTACGCCGCCCAGGACGTCTCCGCGCACGACTCGGGCGCCTACACCGGCGAGATCTCGGCGACGATGCTGGCGAAGCTCGGCTGCTCCTACGTCGTGGTCGGACACTCCGAGCGCCGTGAGTACCACGCCGAGAGCGACGAGACCGTCAATGCCAAGGCCCGGCAGGCGCTGGGTGCCGGCATGACCCCGATCGTCTGTGTGGGCGAGGGGCTCGACGTACGCAAGGCCGGGGAGCAGGTGCCCCACACGCTGGCCCAGGTCGACGGCTCGCTGGCCGGCTTCACCCCGCCGCAGATCGCCTCGCTCGTGGTCGCCTACGAGCCGGTCTGGGCGATCGGGACCGGCGAGGTCGCGACGCCTGACGACGCGCAGGAGGTCTGCGCGGCGATCCGCGCGCGGCTCCGCGAGACCGCCGGCGACGAGGCTGCTGACGGGTGCCGGATCCTCTACGGCGGTTCGGTGAAGGCCGCCAACATCGCGGGGATCATGGCGCAGCCGGACGTCGACGGGGCACTGGTGGGCGGCGCGAGCCTGCAGGCCGAGGAGTTCGGCGGGATCTGTCGCTTCTACGACATGCCGACGTTGTGACTCGTCCCGACACCGGTCTGGACCGGCTGGCGGGCCGCTTCGGAATGGCCGCAAACGTGACGTAGGGTATGCCGTTGTGACCACCGTCTTCACGATTCTGCTTGTCATCACCAGCTGCACGCTGGTGCTGCTCGTCCTGCTCCACAAGGGTCGCGGGGGCGGCCTGTCGGACATGTTCGGCGGCGGTGTGTCCAGCTCGCTCGGGGGATCATCCGTGGCGGAGCGAAACCTGGATCGGTTCACCGTCGGTGTCGGTGTCATCTGGTTCGCTTGCGTCATCGCCCTGGGCCTTCTGCTGGCCTACCAGAACTGAAAGAGGTTCGTCGCACGTGGCTGGTGGAGGAAACGCGATCCGGGGAAGCCGGGTCGGAGCAGGTCCCATGGGAGAGGCCGAGCGTGGTGAGGCCGCGCCTCGCCAGGCGGTCACCTACTTCTGCTCGCACGAGCACCGTTCCGTGGTGACGTTCGCGGTCGACGCCGTCGTCCCCGAGTCCTGGGACTGCCCCAAGTGCGGGTTGCCGGCGAGCCTCGATTCTGAGAACCCGCCACCGGCGCCCAAGATCGAGCCCTACAAGACCCACCTGGCCTATGTGAAGGAGCGTCGCTCCGACGCCGAGGCGGCCAACATCCTCGACGAGGCGATCCAGCTGCTCCGGAGCCGTCGTAAGTCGGGCGACATCGTCTTCTGATCGCGCAGCCGTGCCCGAGGAACGAGGGCACGGCGTGGGCGCGATCAGGTCGAGCAAGCGCACGGCCGAGCTCGCGAGGCCGTGACTGCGTGTCGAGACCTCGGTGACGCGACCGCCACCTTTCAAGGAGCCACCATGCGCTACGACGTGGTGGTCGCCGGGCTCGGCGCGATGGGGAGTGCCACCGTCTACCAGCTCGCGAGGTCCGGCGTCAGCGTGCTCGGCCTGGACCGTTACCACCCTCCGCACTCCCTCGGATCCACCCACGGGGACACCAGGATCACGCGGGTCGCCGTCGGCGAGGGGCTCGAGTACGTGCCCTTGGTACGGCGGTCCCACGAGATCTGGCGAGAGATCGAGCAACAGGCGAGAGTTGAGATCCTCTCCCAGTGCGGAGGCCTGGTGATGGCGCCCCCAGGGGCGAGCGTTGCCATGCATGGCAGCGAGAGCTTCCTCGAGCACACGGTGGCTGCCGCGGAGGCGTACGACGTAGCGCACGACCTGCTCGGTACGGCCGAGCTCACCGCGCGGTTCCCCCAGTTCGCCCTCGCCGGCGGTGAGCAGGGCTGCTACGAGCCGGGCGCCGGATTCGTGCGGCCGGAGCGTGCCGTCGAGGCGCAGCTCCGGCTGGCCCGCGAGCTGGGCGCCACTGTCGGGCTCGGTGAACGAGTCCTCGGGTACGACGACCACGGGACCCATGTCGTCATCCGCACGACGAAGCAGACGGTGGAGGCGTCCGCCCTGGTGGTCACCGCCGGGCCGTGGGTCGCGGAGCTGGTCCCCGAGCTGGCATCGGCTGTGCAGGTCCTTCGTCAGGTGCTCTTCTGGTTCGACCTGCGCGACCCGTCGTCGTACCCAGGGCTTCGTGACTCGCCGGTCTACATCTGGTGGCCCGGCGATGACCCCAGCGAGGTGATCTACGGCTTCCCGATGATCGACGGCCCCTCCGGCGGTGCCAAGGTCGCCCGCGAGCAGTACCTCGTCGAGACGACGGCCGATGAGGTCGACCGGGGCGTCACCCCCGACGAGATCGAGGAGATGTACGAGCGGTACGTCCGACACAGGCTGCCGGGGCTGTCGGGTCGGTGCGTGAAGGCGACGGCCTGCCTCTACACGGTGACGCCGGACAGCCGCTTCGTCATCGACCGGCTGCCCTCGACGCCGAACGTCATCGTCGCCTCGCCGTGCTCCGGCCACGGGTTCAAGCACTCCGCGGCCATCGGCGAGTGCCTGGCGCAGCTCGCGACCCAGGGCCGCAGCGTCATCGACCTGTCCGCCTTCGCGCTGGCAGCCGGCTGAACCCGCCACGCCCGTACTCGCCGAGTCGGCAGGTGACGACTCGGCGCGTTCTCGATGCCTGTTTGCGCCGACTCGGCGTGATCTGCCTGCCTGTTTTTCGCCGACTCGGCGTGATCTGCCTGCCTGTTTGCGCCGACTCGGCGGTCAGAGCCGCGAGGCGGACTCGTGGTCGAGGAACCAGATCGTCGCGGACTCGCCGCGTACGCCGACGGCGGGGATCTCGTGCAGGTCGGCGGGCGGGGTGGCCAGCGCCAGGCCGACCGCCTCGGCCTTGTCCGCACCACTGACGACGAACCACACCTCGTCGGCGCGGTTGAGGGCCGGGTAGGTCAGGGTGACCCGCTCCGGCGGTGGCTTGGGGGAGTCGGTGACGGCGACCGCGATGGCGTCGTCGACGTCGAGCTGCGCGGAGCCGGGGAACAGGGAGGCGATGTGCCCGTCCGGCCCGACGCCGAGCATCACCAGCTGGAACCGACCGGTGCCGGCCGCGCGCACCACGTCGGCGTACGACGTCGCCCCTGCCTCTGCATCCGCCGCGTCGGCGGTCGACGGCATCTCGTGGACCCGGGCCGGGTCGACCCCGACCCGGTCGAGGAAGTCCGCACGCACCAGACGGGCGTTCCGCTGGTCGGAGTCGGGTGCCACGAAGCGCTCGTCGCCCCAGAAGAAGTCGACGCGGGTCCAGTCGACCTCACTGCCCGGCGCCAGCCGGGCGATCTCGCGGTGGATCTCGTCGGCGATGGTGCCCCCGGTGAGGCAGATCTGCGGGACCACACCACTGGCCTGGTGCACGGTGAGCAGGCGCACGAACGCACCGGCCACCGAGGTGGCCAGGTCGGCACGGGACTCGTGGACCTCGACGCGAGGCGCGGGGAGGATGTTCATGCGGGGCTCAGCGCGAGCAGCTTGCGGGCGGTGCGGGCGTAGACCTCGTCCTCGTCGAGGCGGCGCAGCTCCTCGGCCAGCAGCTCGGGGAGCTGCCGGCGCTTGAGGGCCACCGGTCGGTCCGGACGGCCGGGGGAGGTGAAGGTCGCCAGCCGTCCGTCGCGCCGCGAGATCAGGATCGGGCCGTCCTTGGTCTCGAGCCGGGCCTCGGTGATGCCGGGGCCCCCGGAGTTCTTCCGGGCGATCGGCACCTTGAGCCGGTCGGACAGCCAGGCGACGAGCAGCTCGGCGCTCGGGCTGATCCGCTCGGCGGTCACCGAACCTCCCGTCACCTTGGGCTGGTGCTGGTCGAGGGCAGCGGCGAGCAGGGCGCGCCACGGCGTGATCCGGGTCCAGGCCAGATCCGTGTTGCCCGGGGAGTACGACGAGCACTGGAGGTGGATGGCCCGGCCCTTGCCGCGGACCGCGGCGGCCGCGTCGGTGATCCGTCGTTGGGCGAGCTGACCGAGAGGGTCGTCCGCGGGACTCTCAGGGGGATCGGACGGCCACCACATCGCGACCGGGGAGTCGGGCAGCAGGAGCGGGAGCACGACGGAGTCGGCATGCTTCACCACCTCGCCCTTGAGCCGGATCAGGGCGGTCTCGCCGCCCCAGCCGTCGCCGGTGCCGACCTGGGCGTTGACCTGGGGGGCGCCACGCGCATCGCCGAGGATCATCCCGAGCAGCCGGGCGGGATGTTCGTGCGAGGCCTGTCGGGCCACCCGCATGGCGTCGGACGCGCTGTCCTCGTCGACGACGATGACCATGGTCATCACCATCCCCATGGCGGGGCTGCCCGCCCGCAAGCGTGCGGCAACGAACTCGGCCGCGATGCCGGACGCGTTGGTGTCGATGAGCTCGATCATCTCGGGGCCCCCGCGAAGGTGCGAGCGCAGCGAGCGGTGGTGTGGGGTGAGGAGCTTCCGGGGTCCCCGGCGAAGCGCGAGCGCAGCGAGCGGCTTGTTGGGGTGGTCTTCATGGTCGTCTCCAGACGCGGCCGTCTCGGGCCAGCATCGCGTCGGCCGAGGGTGGGCCCCAGGTGCCGGACTCGTAGGGCTCTGGCCGACCCTTCTTCGCCCAGTGGGCCAGGATCGGGTCGAGGATCTGCCACGACCGCTCCACCTCGGCGTGGCGGGGGAACAGCGGTGGGTCGCCGAGGAGTACGTCGAGGATCAGCCGCTCGTAGGCCTCGGCGCTGGACTCGGTGAAGGACCCGCCGTAGGCGAAGTCCATGTTCACGTCGCGGATCTCCATCGCGGTGCCGGGCACCTTGGAGCCGAAGCGGATGGTCATCCCCTCGTCCGGCTGGATCCGGATCACCAGCGCGTTGTGGGTGAGCTCCTCGGTCGCGTCCTTGGTGAACGGGAGGTGCGGGGCGGGCTTGAACACGATGGCGACCTCGGTGACGCGCCGGCCGAGCCGCTTGCCGGTGCGCAGGTAGAACGGCACCCCTGCCCAGCGGCGGTTGTCGACGTGCAGGGTCACCGCGGCGTACGTCTCGGTGGCGGAGGTCTTGCGGACGCCCTCCTCCTCGAGGAAGCCGACGACCTTCTCGCCGCCCTGCCAGCCCGCGGCGTACTGACCGCGTGCGGTGGTGAGATCCAGCCGGCGCGGGAGGCTCACGGCCGAGAGCAGCTTGAGCTTCTCGATGCGCAGGTCCTCGGCCCCGAACGACGTGGGCTCCTCCATCGCCACCAGCGACATCAGCTGCATCAGGTGGTTCTGGATCACGTCGCGTGCGGCGCCGATGCCGTCGTAGTAGCCGGCCCGGCCACCGATGCCGATGTCCTCGGCCATCGTGATCTGCACGTGGTCGACGTAGTTGGAGTTCCAGATGGGTTCGAACATCGCGTTCGCGAAGCGCAGCGCCAGGATGTTCTGGACCGTCTCCTTGCCGAGGTAGTGGTCGATCCGGAAGATCGAGCCGGACGGGAAGACCTCGGCCAGTGTGCTGTTGAGCTCGCGCGCCGACTCCTCGTCGTGCCCGAACGGCTTCTCCACGACGACCCGGCGCCACGAGCCCGGCTCGGGCTGCGCGAGGCCGTGCTCCTTGAGCTGGCCGACGACATCGCCGAAGAAGCCCGGCGGGATCGCGAGGTAGAAGGCGTGGTTGCCGGCGGTGCCGCGCACCTCGTCGAGCTCCTCGATGGTGCGGCGCAGGGTGTTGAACGCCGTGTCGTCGTCGAAGTTGCCCGGCACGAACCGGAACCCCTCGGCGAGCTGCTTCCAGACCTCCTCGCGGAACTCCGTGCGTGCGTGCTGCTTGACGGAGTCGTGCACGACCTGGGCGAAGTCCTCGTTCGCCCAGTCGCGGCGGGCGAAGCCGGTCAGGCTGAAGCCGGGCGGCAGCAGACCGCGGTTGGCGAGGTCGTAGATCGCCGGCATCACCTTCTTGCGTGACAGGTCGCCGGTCACGCCGAACAGGACCATCCCACAGGGTCCGGCGATGCGCGGGAGTCGCCGGTCCTCCGGATCGCGCAGCGGGTTCTCCCAGTCGCTCATGTGTGTCGCTGCTTCCGGTAGTAGGAGATCAGCGCCTGCGTGGACGCGTCCTGGGCCGCAAAGGCGTCGTCGTCGCCGGCGATGGCGGGGCCGACCTGCTGCGCCAGCTGCTTGCCGAGCTCCACGCCCCACTGGTCGAAGCTGTCGATGCCCCAGACGGCGCCCTGGGTGAACGTGATGTGCTCGTAGAGCGCGACCAGCTGGCCGAGCACCGCCGGGCTCAGCTCGGGCGCCATGATCGACGCCGTCGGGCGGTTGCCGGAGAACACGCGGGCCGGGACGATCGGCCTCGGCGGTTCCCTCGGCGCGCACCTCGTCGGCCGTCTTGCCGAACGCCAGCGCCCGGGTCTGGGCGAAGAAGTTGGCGAGGAACAGCTCGTGCACGTCGGTGCTCTGACCGTCTGGGCGTCGCGGAGCGGGTACGCCGGGTTGGCGACCGCGATGAAGTCGGCCGGGATGAGTCGGGAGCCCTGGTGGATCAGCTGGTAGAACGCGTGCTGGCCGTTGGTGCCGGGCTCGCCCCAGAACACCTCGCCGGTGTCGGTGGTCACGGCGCTGCCGTCCCATCGCACGCTCTTGCCGTTGGACTCCATCGTCAGCTGCTGGAGGTACGCCGGGAACCGGTGCAGCAGCTGGGCGTAGGGGAGCACCGCGTGGGTCTGCGCACCCAGGAAGTTCGAGTACCAGACGTTGAGCAGCCCCATCAGGACCGGGACGTTGTGGGCGAGCTCGGTCGAGCGGAAGTGCTCGTCCATCGCGTGGAAGCCCGGCGAGGAAGTCCGCGAACCGCTCGGGTCCGATGGCGACGACCAACGAGGTGCCGATCGCGGAGTCGACGGAGTACCGGCCGCCCACCCAGTCCCAGAAGCCGAACGCGTTGGCCGGGTCGATGCCGAACGCGGCCACCTTGTCGAGGGCCGTCGAGACCGCCACGAAGTGGCGCGACACGGCCGCGCCGTCGGCCTCGGACCCGGCGTCGATCGCGCCGGACGCCCGGAGTGCGTCGAGCAGCCAGGCCTTGCAGAGCCGCGCGTTGGTGAGCGTCTCGAGGGTGCCGAAGGTCTTGCTCGACACGATGAACAGCGTGGTCGTCGGGTCCAGGTCGCCCAGGGTGGTGGCCGCGTCGGTCGGGTCGATGTTGGAGATGAACCGGCACTCCAGCTCGGCGTGCCGGTAGGGCGCGAGCGCCTCGTAGGCCATCACCGGGCCGAGGTCGGAGCCGCCGATCCCGATGTTCACGACCGTCCGGATCCGCTTGCCGGTGACCCCGGTCCACGCCCCGCTGCGGACCTGCTCGGCGAACGCGTAGACGCGTCGCAGGACGTCGTGCACGTCCGCGACGACGTCCTGGCCGTCGACCTCGAGGGTTGCGTCCCTCGGGCAGGCGCAGCGCTGTGTGGAGGACCGCACGGTCCTCGGTCACGTTGATGTGCGCGCCCGCGAACATCGCGTCGCGACGGTGCTCGAGACCGACCTCGTCGGCCAGGTCGAGCAGGGCGGCGAGCAGGTCGTCGCCCAGGAAGGACTTCGAGAGGTCGACGTGGAGGTCGGCCCGCGGTGAACGTGAACCGCTCGACGCGATCGGGGTCGGCGGCGAACCAGGCGCGCAGGTCCGGCTCGAAGCCCTGGGCCAGCACCGCGAGCCGCGACCAGGCCTCCGTCGAGGTCGGATCGACGGGGGCCTCGCTCACCGTGCTCCCCCGTGAGCTCGCAGTTCGCCCGCCGGCTCACGGCCGTCGCGGGGCCTCAGACCGACGCGCGCTCTCGCTTCGCTCACCTGGGCGGCCGCCTCGAGGGCCGTGCTGACCGAGTCGAGGAGCTCGTCCCAGGCGGTGACGAACTTCTCGACGCCTTCGCGGATCAGGACCTCGATCACGTCGTCGTAGTCGATGCCCGCGTCGGCCAGGGCCTGCAGATGCGCAGCCGCGTCGGCGTAGAACGGCCGCACCTGGTCGCCCTTGATCTCGCCGTGGTCGGCGACCGCGTGCATGGTCGCCTCGGGCATCGTGTTCACGGTGTCCTCGACCACGAGGTCGTCGACGTACATGGTGTCGCGGTAGTCGGGGTTCTTGACGCCGGTCGAGGCCCACAGCGGTCGCTGCCGGCGCGCGCCGTCTGCCTCGAGCGAGGCCCAGCGCTCGCCGGCGAGGGTCTCCTCGTAGGCCTGGTAGGCCAGGCGGGCGTTGGCGACGCCGGCCTTGCCCTTGAGCGCCGGGTCGGTGCCCGGGCCCGAGGTCGTGGCGTCGAGGCGCTTGTCGATCTCGGTGTCGACCCGGGAGACGAAGAACGACGCCACCGAGTGGATGGTGGTCAGGTCGTGGCCGTTCTCGCGGGCCTTCTCGAGGCCGGCGAGGTGCGCCTCCATGACGTCGCGGTACTGCTGGAGACCGAAGATCAGGGTGACGTTGACGCTGATGCCGGCGGCGAGTGTCTCGGTGATCGCCGGGCAGCCCTCGGCCGTGCCGGGGATCTTGATCATCAGGTTGGGCTGGTCGACGGTCTTCCAGAGGTCGGCCGCCTCGGCGACCGTGCCGTGGGCGTCGTGCGCCAGGCCGGGGGAGACCTCGATCGAGACCCGGCCGTCGACGGCGTCGGTGGCGTCGTACGTCGGTCGCAGCACCTTGCAGGCGTCGCGCACGTCGTCGGTGGTGATCACCCGCACCGCCTGGTCGCGGTCGGTGCCGACGCTGGCCAGCTCGCGGATCTGTGCGTCGTAGCGCTCACCCTTGCTCAGCGCCGCCTGGAAGATCGACGGGTTCGAGGTGACTCCGACGACGTGGTAGTTCTCGACCAGGTCGGCGAGGTTGCCGGTCTCCAGGCGCTCCCGGGAGAGGTCGTCGAGCCAGATGGAGACTCCCGCGTCGGAGAGCTGCTGCAAGCGGTCGGTCATGGTTCCCTCCTGATCCGGACCGGGTGGTCCGAAGGCTGATGTCGAGCGTCAGTCGGTGGCGCTCCGGATGCTGTCGGTGGCGGCCGCTGCGACGGCCTCCGCGGTGATGCCGAACTCCTGGTAGATCCGCGCGTAGTCGGCGGACGCGCCGTAGTGCTCGATGCGAGATGATGCGGCCGTGGTCGCCGACGACGTCGCGCCATCCCTGGGCGACGCCGGCCTCGACCGACACCCGCGCCTTGACCGTCGGCGGGATCACCGTCTCGCGGTACGACGTCTCCTGGGCGTCGAACCACTCCCGGCACGGCATCGAGACCACGCGCGCCCGGACGCCGTCGGCGGCCAGCAGGTCGCGAGCCTCGACCGCCAGCTGCACCTCGGAGCCGGTGCCGACCAGCACGACGTCCGGCAGCCCGCCCGGCAGTCGGCGGGGTCGAGCAGGACGTAGCCGCCCCGGTGGACGTTGCTGGTGTCGGAGTAGCCGTCCTCGCCGCGCGGGAACACCGGGAGGTTCTGGCGGGAGAGGACCAGACCGGCGGCCCGCTTGTTCTCGAGCACGGCCCGCCAGCACGCGGCGGTCTCGTTGGCGTCGGCCGGGCGTACGACGTCGAGCCCCGGGATCGCGCGCAGCGCGGCGAGGTGCTCGATCGGCTGGTGGGTCGGGCCGTCCTCGCCGAGGCCGATCGAGTCGTGGGTCCAGACGTAGGTGACCGGCAGCCCCATCAGCGCCGCCAGCCGGACCGCCCCGCGCATGTAGTCGGAGAAGGTGAGGAAGGTGCCGCCGAAGACGCGGGTGCCACCGTGGACAGCGATGCCGTTCATGATCGCGCCCATGCCGTGCTCGCGGATGCCGAAGTGGAGCACGCGACCGGCGAGCGGGTCGGCCTTCCACATCTTCGTCGCGCGGTTGGTCGGGCAGGAACGACGGTGCGCCCTCGATGGTCGTGTTGTTGGAGCCGGCCAGGTCGGCCGAGCCGCCCCAGAGCTCGGGAAGGGTCTCGGCGAGCGCGTTGATCACGGTGCCGGAGGCGACGCGGGTCGCCATCCCCTTCTCGTCGGCGGGGAAGGCCGGGACCTTGCTGTCCCAGCCGTCGGGCAGGGTGCGGGTCTGCAGCCGCTCGAACAGGGCGGTGTCGGCCGAGGGCTTGCGCGCCCACGCGGCGTACGCCGTGTCCCACTCGGCCTGCGCGGCCTTCCCGCGCTCGACGGCCCGGCGGGTGTGCTCGATCACGCCGGCCGGCACCTCGAAGGTCTGGTCGGGGTCGAAGCCGAGCACCTTCTTGGTCGCCGCGACCTCGTCGGCGCCGAGGGCGGAGCCGTGGGCCTTGCCGGTGTTCTGGGCGTCGGGGGCGGGCCACGCGATGATCGTGTGGAGCACGATGAAGCTCGGCTTGTCGGTCACCGCCTGCGCCTTGCGGATCGCGTCGTACAGCGCCGGGACGTCCTCCTGGTAGGTCGTGCCGTCGTTGGTCCAGTCGACGTGCTGGACGTGCCAGCCGTAGGCCTCGTAGCGGGCGCCGACGTCCTCGCCGAGCGCGATGTCGGTGTTGTCCTCGATCGAGATCCGGTTGTGGTCGTAGATGACCGTCAGGTTGCCGAGCTCCTGCACGCCGGCGATCGCGGAGGCCTCGGCGCTGACGCCCTCCTCGATGTCGCCGTCGGAGCAGATCGCGTAGATCTGGTGGTCGAACGGCGAGTCGCCGAGCGACGCGTTCGGGTCGAGCAGACCGTGCTCGCGGCGCGTCGCCATCGCCATGCCGACGGCGTTGCCGACGCCCTGGCCGAGCGGGCCGGTCGTGGTCTCGACCCCCGCCGTGTGGCCGTACTCCGGGTGGCCGGGGGTCTTGCTGCCCCAGGTGCGCAGGGCCTTGAGGTCGTCGAGCTCCAGACCCCAGCCGCCCAGGAAGAGCTGGATGTAGAGAGTCAGGCTCGAGTGTCCGGCCGACAGGACGAAGCGGTCGCGACCGGGCCAGTGGGGGTCGGCGGGGTTGTGGCGCATCACCTTCTGGAACAGCAGGTACGCCGCCGGCGCCAGGCTCATCGCCGTACCGGGGTGGCCGTTCCCGACCTTCTGCACGGCGTCCATGGCCAGCACCCGCACGGTGTCGACGGCCTTGTCGTCCAGCTCGGTCCAGTCCAGCTTCGCGGGTGTCGTGGTCACGCGGTTTTCCCTTCCACAGCGGGGTTGGAGGGTGGTACGTCGGGCCCAGCTCTGGCCCCGACGTCGGCGGCGCTCAAGGCGTCTCCGAGCCTACTCACCCACGGGGATAGACTGCGAGGCGCGTCTGTGCCTCCCACCGTCCCGTACCCGAGGACCTCTGTGACATACGTCGGCGATCGAGCCGCGGCTCTCTCCGAGCCGGACTCTCCTCGGTCGACCGATCGGTCGACGTTCCGCGACGTGGTCGCGGCGTACGTCGGGTTGACCAAACCGCGCGTCATCGAGCTGCTGCTGCTCACCACCGTGCCGGTGATGTTCTTCGCCGCGGGCGGGGTCCCCGACCTCGGTCTCGTCGTGGCCACCGTCGTCGGCGGGGCGCTCGTCGGCGGGATCCGCGTCGGCGCTGAACTGCGTCTACGACCGCGACATCGACGAGCAGATGCGGAGAACGCGGCGTCGCGCGCTGCCGCGCCACATCGTCTCGACGCGGGCCGCTCTCGTCTTCGGCATCATGCTCGGCGTCGCTCGCCACGGTGATCCTCTACGTCTGGGTGAACCCGCTGTCGGCGGCGCTGGCGCTGGTGGCCGAGTGCTTCTACCTCTTCGTCTACACGATGCTGCTCAAGCGGCGTACCACCCAGAACATCGTCTGGGGCGGCCTCGCCGGCTGCTTCCCGGCCCTGATCGGCTGGACCGCCGTCACCGGCGAGCTCGCCTGGGCGCCGGTCGTGCTGTTCGCCGTCGTGTTCTTCTGGACCCCGCCGCACACCTGGGCGCTGGCGCTGCGCTACCGCGAGGACTACGCGGGTGTCGACGTACCGATGCTGCCGGTCGTCGCGCAAGGCCGAGGTCGTGGGCCGCCAGATCGTCGCCTACAGCTGGGTCATGGTCGCCACGTCTCTGCTGCTGTGGCCGGTCGCGGACACCGGCTGGTTCTACCCGGTCGCGGCCGTCGTCCTCGGCGCGGTCTTCCTCGTGCAGGCCCACCGGATGTGGTCACGCACCCGCGGCACCGAGGACCTCAGCGTGATCCGGCCGATGGTGCTGTTCCACGCCTCGAACCTCTACCTGTCGCTGCTCTTCGTGGCCGTCGCGCTCGACCCGTTGCTGACGCGCTGACCCCACCCCGCCCTCGCACCTGGGAGCTGGGCCGGAAATCGGCGGGACACGGCAACCCCGCAGACGTACCGTGCGTCTTATCGGTACGACGGTTGGCCTGTCCACGGGGGTACAGGTCAACCGTCGTCCACGTCCTCGGTTTGGTCCGCCGCCCCCCGTCTGGGAGAGTGCGGGCGGACGCTCGTTGGGGGACCCGACGAAGGAACCACAGTTGAAGAAGTCACTGCTCGGTCTGCTCGCTGCTGCCTGCCTTGCCTCGGTCTCGGCTGCGGCACAGGCCCCTGCCACAGGGCTGGTGCCCCCGCGGACGACGACGCCGGCCCGCTCGGCTCTGCCGGCACCCACGACCACCCACCACTACATCGCGAACATCGGACGACCGCGGGCCGTGACGCGGCTCGGTTTCACGGTGCTCGACACCGGTGACTCCCGCGCCGAGATCAACGCACTGCCGAAGGGCGCCCAGGCGTTGGTGTGGCTCGGCCAGGGCTGTCCCACGCGCATCACCGACGCCTTCAGGCGGCAGGTGAGCCGGCTCGCCACCAACTCCCGCGTGTTCGGCTACTACCTCTCCGACGAGCCGGACGTGGCCGGCTGCCCGCACGGCCCGGCGGCGCTGGCCACTCGCGCGCGCTACATCCGACGGGTCAGCCACGGCACCCAGAAGTCGTTCGTGGTGCTGTCGGACTCGAGCAGCTACCACGCCTACCGTCCCGCGGTCACCCGGGTGAGCATGGTCGGCCTCGATCCCTACCCGTGCTCAATCGCACATCCCCGCTGCGCGCTCGGCAAGATCCACGAGAAGGTCACCGCCGCGCTCCGTGCGGGGATCCCGCTCGGCGCGATCGTCCCGGTGTACCAGACCTTCGGCCAGGAGCACACCTCCGACCACTACTACAACCTTCCCACGGCGTCCCAGCTGCGCAGCATGCTCGACCGCTGGGCCGCGCTGGTGCCGCACCCGAAGATGGACTACGCCTACGGGTGGGGTCATCAGGACTCGGCGAACCCGACGCTCAGGGACTCCTCGGCGCTGCAGGCGGTCCTGCAGGCGTACTTCGCGGGGTGAGGACCGGCCCTGCGCCGCGTCTCACCCATTCGACGTAGGCAGGGTCGCCCCGCTGGGTCATGCCCCCGGGTGCTCGGGCGGACCACGATGGCGCCATGTCGGGGGGCACGTACGTCACTGCGCTCGGTCACGCGGGCCTGCGGATCGACGCCCCCGGCGTGCACGTGCTCGCAGACCCGTGGATCTCACCCGGCGGGGCCTTCCTGGGCTCGTGGTTCCCGTTCCCCGACAACTCGCACCTGCGCGGCTCGCTGCTGGAGGACGTCGACGTCGTGGTGGTCTCGCACGAGCACCTCGACCACCTCGACCTCGACTTCTTGGCGGGCCTGCCGGAGGAGGTGCCCGTCGTCATCCCGCGGTACCCGTCGACCATCCTCGAGCGCCGCTTGTCCGCGGCCGGTCGACACGTGGTGGTCCTCGACGCTTGGGAACGCCACCCCCTGGGCGACCGCGGGGACTGGGTGACGGTGATCCCGGAGCAGTGCCCCATGACCCACGACGCCGCGGTGCTCTTCCACGTCGGCGACCGCACGGTCCTCCACGCCAACGACGCCCGCGTGTCGCTGGCTCAGGTCCGTCGCGCCGTCGTGGAGTCCGGCCGGCCGGTCGACCTGATGGCGGTGCAGATGTCGGGAGCCAGCTGGCACCCGGTGTCCTACGAGTACCCGGAGGAGGACCGCCGCCGGCTCAACGAGGTGAAGCGGATCGGGAAGTTCAAGGCGGTCACCAGGCTGGTCCGCTCCGTCGCGCCGGCCATCGTGATGCCGTACGCCGGGCCACCCTGCTTCCTCGACGAAGAGCTCTTCGAGCACAACGGCGGGATCGGGACCGACGGGGACGACGGGATCTTCCCCGACCAACATCAGGCCGCCGCCTGGCTGCGCGAGCGGCTTCCCGGCCAGGACGTCGTCCACCTGCTCCCCGGCGACGTCCTCGAGGTCGGGACCGCGCGGACCACGCGCGACCCGCACTGGGACGGTTTCCGTCTCGACGCAAGTCCCGAGGAGCGTCGCGCGTACCTGCGGAGCTATGCGGAGCGACGCCGTCCCGAGCTGGCCGCGGTCCGCGACCGACACCCGGAACCGGCCGACGACGGGCGCCTGGGTGAGGACTTCCGGGCGCACTTCGAGGCACTCGGCCGGCTGTCTGCCTACTTCCTGGCGAAGGCCGGGCTGGTCATGCGGTTCGAGGTGCTGGGTCCGGGTGGCGGCACGTGGGATGCCCACATCGGGCCCGATCGGCTGTGGGTCGACCTCGACGGGGGCGCCGAGACGGTCGACTACCGACTCCGCATCGAGGGGCGGTGGCTGGCGGGAGTCGTCCGCGGCAGGACCAGGTGGGAGGAGCTCCTGCTGTCGATGCGCTTCTCCGCGCGCAGGGAGCCCGACGTCTACAACGACTATCTGGTGGGGTTGCTCAAGCATGCGGACCTCACCGCCCTCCGCGCAGTCGAGGAGTACGAGCGGGCCCGTCGCGACGAGGAGACGATCGAGGTGCGGCACCGTGGCAAGGTCGTGCGCGTGAGTCGCTACTGCCCGCACGGCACCGAGGACCTCGCCGAGACGGGCGTGGTGGCCGACGGAGTGCTGCGCTGCCTCGGGCACAACTTCGACTTCGACCTGGACACCGGAGCCTGCCTGAACGCGCGGTGCGAGCCGCTGCGGGTCGGGGTGCCCCGCTAGCGCGTCTCGAGCGTGCCCACGCCCCGTGCCTCGGTGTGGCTGAGACCCACCACGAACCGGGCGGTGAGCCACAGGTAGCGCGCCGTGTTTCGCACGGAGGGCTCCGTCAGGTACGCCAGGTCCGCGTTCACCCTGAGCGGGACGAGGTGCTGGAGGTACCACGCCTCGACGTCGACCCAGCCGTCCGGCGGAACCGCGGACTGCTCGCGGTACCTCAGCTGCGCGGGACCGGTGAGTCCCGGCCGGGCGTGCAGGATGAACCGGCACGACGCGGGATAGCGCTGTGCGAGGTCCTCGCTCTCGGGCCGCGGGCCCACCAGCGTCATCTCGCCACGTAGCACGTGCCACAGCTGCGGCAGCTCGTCGATGGAGGTCCTCCGCAGGATCCGGCCCACGCGAGTGATCCGTTGGTCCCCGGCCGCGGTCACGGACGGACCGCCGCCCCGAGCGCTCATGGTGCGCAGCTTGAGCAGGCGGAACGACCGACCGCCCTCGCCGATGCGCACCTGCCGGTAGAACGCCGGCCCACCGTCGGTCACCCGCACCAGCAGCATCGCGAGCAGCAGCACGGGCAGGATCACCAGCAGCAGGACCCCGGCCCCGAGCACGTCGAACGTACGTCGGACGCGACCGACCCGGAAGGTGTCGGACGTGACCAGGAGGACGTCGGACAGTTCGTGGTGATGGAGATGCATGACGTGGTCCCTTCCCTCATCCGGTCCCGGCCGCCACGAACACGGCGGAGAACACCGTGGCGGCCACGTCGCACTCGTGAGCGAGCGCGACCGGATCGGTCGGCAGCGTGCTGGGGGTCATGTGCGTGACGAGGGAGACGCCGCTCGCCCGCGCCTGCTGGAGGGCACTCCAGAGCGGGTTCGGCGCGAGCGAGTCGGCGAGCAGGCTCACGGTGGCACCGTCGTACGGCTGGCGCCAGGTCCAGATGTCGACGGCCCGAGCGCCCTGTGAGACGGGGGTGTCGACGTAGACGTCCACATCCTCCCGGGCGGTGCTGGCGGAGCCGTCGAAGCCACCAGGCGCAGCGAGCGCCTTGCGGGCTTGGAGGTCGGTGAGGGACGGCCACCCGAGCGCGACTGCGTGCGCCCACGCCGCGCGCTGCGCGTCGACCAGGGACAGCCCGCGGGCCGCGTACGACGTCGGGTCCAGCAGGCTGGTGCTGAGGTCGAGCCGGTCGACCCACCCCGTCTGGAGGTAGCGGGTCACCGCGTCGGAGGTGGCCGCGGGGGACTCGACCCTCGCACTGGCCGCGCAGGTCGCGCCGGAGCCGTCGAGCCAGGGCAGGCAGCCGAGGTCGGGCACCACCATGTCGATGAGGACCTGAGTGCCCGGGGCCACCGCCGTCAGACCGCGGTGGACGGCACCCAGGAAGGCCAGTCCCTGCTCTGGGGTGGAGATCCCGTCGTGGTAGCCGAGCTCGTCCGCCACCTTGAACCCGACCACACCGGGCACGCGGGCGAGACGACCCAGCCGCTTCAGCGTCGCGTGGAAGTCAGCGGGTCCGGCCAGCCAGGCGCGCACCAGATCCGTCTCGAACCAGACCTGCACCCCGCGCCGGTGCAGGTCGGTCGCCAGACCCACGTACGGATCGCCGGCGTTCGGCACGGCGACGGGGCCGCGGCTCGTGGTGGCGGCCGGGGACGGCCGGGGGTCCGCGAGCGTCGTCCGGGCCGGACCGCACCCGGCGAGGAGCAGGGCGGTGATCCCCAGGGCGGCGAGACGGTTCATGGCGCCGACCGCACCGATGTCGGGCGAGAGAGCGGGTGGACGGCGCGTGGTGGCCGGGTGAGCCGGAGCAGGACGCCGATCAGCAGCAGGTCGGTGACGAGGTACGCCGCCGTCGACGCGACCGCGGCCCCGACGGCGTGGTGGGCCGGGATGAGAAGGATGTCGAGCACGACCGTGACCGTGAGGCCGATCCCGGTGGCCACCGAGTTGAGCCCGGGACGTCCGCGGGCGTACAGGTAGCCGCTGGACACTCCGGCGGCTCCGGAGCCCAGCATGCCGAGGACCAGGATCTGGGCGGGCAGGGCGGCCGAGGCGAACTGGCCGCCGTACAGCAGCCGGATCACGGGTCCGGCCAACAGGGCGGCCGGGACCGCCGCCGCGCTGACCAGGAGCAGGGTCGGACGGACCAGGCTCCTGGCGTGCCGGGCAGCGGTCTCAGGGGAGCGGGCCGCCAGGCGTGGGTAGGTGACCCAGGTCAGTGCGGTGCCGGGCAGCCGCAGCAGCTCGGCGTACTTGGAGGCGACGGCGTAGGCCCCGAGGGCGGCAGGCCCGACGATGGCGTCGAGGATCGCGAAGTCGAGCCGCAGGTTGAGCAGCGTGATCACGCCACCGACCTGACCGCGGAGTCCGTACCCGACGACGTCGCGGGCCACGCGGGTGTCGGGCCGGCCCCAGAGCGCGCGGCCGAGGGTCCGGGCGTTCCACCCCAGCCGATAGGTGACGCGGATCCAGGCCGCCAGCCCGACGGCCAGGTCGGCGACCCCCAGGCCGACGACCACGGCGACCGAACCGTCGAGACCCGCCGCCAGGGCCACCAGGTAGAACGGTAGGAACCCGATCTCCTCGGCCGCGATGACGGCGTCGCCGCCCCGCTGGTCCTGGAGTCCTTGGAGCGCAGTCTTCCCCAGGGTCAGGAAGAGCTGCGTCGCCACCGTGACGCCGGCCAGGACGACCATCAGCGGGGGTGAACCCGGGAAGAACACCCGCGCCAGGAGCGGGCTGGCGACCAGCCACACGAGCGTCCCCACGGATGCTCCCAACACGGCGATCGCGGCCAGGGTCGGGGCCAGGTGTGGCACTCCGCGGCGGGGTTGCGCGAGGAAGTAGGCCAGAGCCCCTGGCAGGCCGGCGACGGCGAGCACGCCGACCAGCCCGGGCAGCATCCGGAGCAGGGCGTAGATGCCGACCTCGGAGGGCCCGCCCAGCCGGGCCACCACGATCGTGCCGACGGTCACCCCGACCAGCGCGAGACCGCGTGCCGAGCAGTTGGCCAGCACGACCCTGACACCGTCGCCGGAGGCTCCGGTCACGCCGCGCAGGAGCCCGCTGCCCCGCCTCACGGGGCGGCCTCACGGGGCCGTTCGAGCACCAGCACGAGCGCCGCGAGCAGCCCCAGCCACGTCCACAGGTGCCGGAAGTGCTCGACCTCGTAGAACGTCGCGGACACCGCCATCACGGGGGCCACGGTCACCAGCAGCCAGGCTCGCGGCAGGATGACGGCGTACTCCTCGGGGAGCCGGCCCACGAGCAGTCGGCCGCACCGGGCCAGGGCGGCACCTCCCAGGAGGAGCAACCCGACCACTCCGACCACGCCCCGTTCGAGCAGTGCCGCCAGGTAGTCGTTGTGCGCCTCCTTGACGTACGGCGCTTGGCTGCGGGCCAGCGTGGCCTTGGTCAGTCCGGGCCCGTACCCGGTCCCGTCCCCCTGGAGGAACAGGCGGTAACCCTCGGAGAGGATGGTGGTGCGCTGGCTCTCGGACCCGCCGCTGCGACCGATGGAGTCGCGCAGGAGTGGCACGCTCCCGGCCGCCTGCTCCCGCACGTGCTCGACGTTGACCTGGGTCGACACGTAGACGGCCAGGAGCGACGCCACGCTCACCGCCCCGAGGAGGGTGAGCAGCCCAGCCATCACGCCGCGGGCGCGGTAGCGGGACACCGAGAGAGCGATCACGAGCCCCAGGACGAGGGTGATCAGGGCGCCGTTCGACCCGGTGAAGGCGATCGCGACCATGATCGCGGCGTAGGCAACGCGGCGCAGCGGTGTGGACCGCGGCCGCCGACAGGCGGCCATCACGAACAGCGACGTCACCAGGTAGTTCGCGGCCAGGTTGGGGTCACCGAACGTGTACGGGGCGCGAGCACCGTCCCTGGCGGAGACGCCGCTGAACGCGGTGAAGCCGACGAGGTACGACCCGACGGCCACGCAGGCGTAGACGGACGCCATGCGGCACCAGGCTGTCGTGGCCGCCCGGATGATCCGAGGGTCGTACCGCCCGAGCGCCAGGGTGACACCCCACAGGAAGAGCAGGACGTCCTGGGCGAGCACGAGCAGGGTGCCGACGGGCGCCCCGGCGACGACCGCGGCGATCGCGCCGCCGGTGACCAACCCGGTGACGCCCAACAGGTAGGGGAGTGGGACCGTGAGCGGCGTCCTGGCGAGCCAGAGCGCGGCCACCGCGATGCAGGCGCAGATGCCGACGTCGGCCACGGCGCTGTTCCCGGGCCCCGCCGGTCGCAGGAACGGCAGGAGGCACACCGACACCCCGACCAACGGAGCCAGCACTCCCGAGTCGCTCGCCGACCGCGCCAGGACCGGGGAGGGTGCCTCCACCACCGTGGTCATCGGTGCCTCCGCACCCGACGAGGTCGGCTCGGCAGCCCCGCCAGCAGGGACAGGTGCCCCGCGCCGAAGTCCTCGTCGTTCGCGCCGGCCGCGATCTCGCCCAGCCCGACCAGTGCCACGTCGTACCAGAGGCCGCGCGGGAGTCCCAGGTCGCCGAGCCCGTCCGCCAGGAAGCGCCGGACCAGGACCGGCAGCCACGCCGTACCGAGCAGTCCGTAGCGCACGCCGCTGCCGAAGCCGGCCCGCCGGAGACCGGGATGCCCCGCGACCCGATGTCCGGGACGCGTGTGTCGGTCCAGGTAGAGGCAGTAGCTGAGAGCGAAACGGGCCACGTCGCGCAGCGGGCAACCACGGGGCGAGCCGGCCTCCCAGTCGATGACACCCGAGACCTCGTCCTCCCGGACCAGGATGTTGCCGCACCAGAAGTCACCGTGCACGGCCGAGGTGATCGCGGCATGGGCCGACAGGTGCTCGTGCGCCACCGCGAGCCGCTCGAGCGCAGCCTCGAGATCGGGGTTTCCGTCCCACCGACCGGCCAGCTGGTCGGCCACGACGGCCGCCCAGGTCAGCGGAGCGGCCGGTCCGGAGGTCGCCTCCTGGAAGCCACGCAGCCACGCGGCGGCCCGGTCCAGGTCGCTGCGGACAGCCTGCGGCCGCGCGGTGTGCAACCAGTGGTGGTAGGCGACGCTCATCGGCGTACCCGGCAGCGCGGTCGAGACCAGCACGGTCCAGCCGTCACGGCTCGAGGACTCGATGTACCGGGGAACCGTGGCGTGCAGGCGGCCGAGCGACAGCCGGCGGAGCGCGACGAGCATCCGTCCCTCGGCCTCGACCGCTGCCGACGCCTGCCGCGTGGTGGGGACCTTGACCGCGACCTGCGCGAACGGTCCGCTGCCCGAGGTGGCGACGAACGTCAGCTTCGCGTCAGCGTCCTTCGAGGTGGACAGCAGGACACCGCGGGCCGGGCCGCCCAGCAGCGCCGCGGAGCGCTCGGGGAGCCAGTCGTAGCCGGGTCCGAGCGCGCTGGTCATCGACGCCTCGCGATGACGACGTGACCTCCGAGCAGGGAGCCAGTCCAGGACCAGGGAAGCCGCCGGGCGGCACCTAAGGCGGCCGTGGCCGGCAGGGACTGCCACGTCAGCCCTGGTGGTACGACCGCGATGGCTGTCCAGAAGTGCCGCACCGCCGTGGCATCCTCGTCGACGGCCACGAGGGCACGACGGGTGCCCGGCAGGACGAGCAGCTCACGCTCGATGACGAGCCCACCGAGCCGCGCGGTTCGGCGGAGGCGTCGCCTGCCGCACATCCGGTCGGAAACGAGGACCACCCGGTCGTCCAGGGCAGCGCGATGCGCCCGGGCGGGGGAGGGGTCGCGGAGCACCGGTGCCCCGCGAGGGCAGATCGCGAGCCAGGGGGCGGACGGCCCCGCCGGAGCCGGTTGCACGATCGCCGGGCAGGGCGTGACCGCGGGCCGATGAGGTCCCGCGCGGTGGAGCTCGACTCGCGAGCGGACGGTCTCCACGATGGACCAGGCACTCACGACCTCACCCCGCCATCTCCAGTGCGTGGGCGGCCAGCCCGGACCGGTAGACCTCGTCCAGCGTCTCGGCGAGACGCTCCGCGTCGTACGACGCGCCGGCCAGCACTCGGCCACCCGCCGCGAGGCGCCCGGCGAGCACCCGGTCGTCCAGCAGGTCGTCGAGAGCCTCGGCCATCAGGTCAGGGCGGCCGGGTGGGACGAGCACCCCGCTGCGCCCGGGGACGACCAGGTCGGGCACCGAGTTCACTGAGGTCGCGACGACGGGCAGACCACATCGCATCGCTTCGACAACCGCGCAGGGCAGGCCCTCGTACCGGCTCGAGAGCGCAAAGAGGTCGAAGGCGGGGAGGATGTGCGCGACGTCGGACCGCTCGCCGACCATCCGGAAGCGGTCGGCGAGTCCTCGCCGCGCGGCCTGGCGGCGAACCGACTCGAGCAGCGGACCGCCACCGACCCAGACGACCATGGCGTCGCGGTGCCGCATCCGGTCCAGGGCGTCCAGCAGGTGCTCGGGCGCCTTCTGGTAGTCGGCCCGCGCCACGGTGCCGATCACCGGCACGTCGTCGGTGAGGTCGAGCAGGGCGCGCGCGCAGGCCCGGGTGCGGGGGGTGCGTGGGACGGTCACGGAGTCGACGACGGGCGCCACCGTGTGCAGCGTCGTCGGACGGGCCAGGCCGCGGCGGAGCGCTTCGGCGGCCACTCCCGTGCCGATCGCGAGCACGTGGTCGGTGATCCGCGCCAGCCGGCGCTCGATCGCGACGTACGCCGCATGCCGGACCGGGTCCTGGAAGTCGTGGAAGGGGAACCCGTGGTAGGTGTGCACCACGACCGGGACGCCGGCGCGATGCGCGGCGACGCGCCCCAGGGCACCGGCCTTGGCGCTGTGGGTGTGCACCACGTCGAACTCGTGCTCGAGGCAGATCGACGTGAGGCGGGCGAGCGCGGCCGCATCGTTGCGGGGCGAGATGGGAGACACCAGCGAGGGCTCGACGAGCACCTTCATGCCGGCCTCGCGGGCGCGATCGGCCAGCGGTCCGCCCTCGCCGGTGACGACGGTGGTCCGGTAGCGATCGGCGTCGAGATGCAGTGCGCCGCGGAGCGCCACCCCGCCTGCACCGGCGATGAACCGGGTGACGACCTGGGCGACCTCCACCCTCGAGCCGTTCATCCCGCCACCTCGCTCCCGGCCGCACCGACGACGCTCGCGACGAGGGAGCGCAACGTCGCACCAGGGGTCGGCCCGAGCTGGAGCTCGTAGCAGGGCAGCCGATCCACCAGGGCGCGCGCCACCGTGTCGATCGGCGGGAGCGCCGGGCCGGCTCCCGTGGCGAGCGCGAGGATCGCGGCCGTCGGCCAGTAGCGCATCAGCTCGCCGGCCGCCATCGTGCCGGCGACGAGCGCGAGGTGGGCCTCGTCGGGTGCCAGTCCCCGGATGCCGGACGTCGCCCCGTCGCGTCGAACGACGACGACGACATCGGGCCGCGCCGCCGATCCGGTCGGCTGCCAGGACACTTCGCGCCGCCCGTGCAGCGCCCGGGGGCCGACCATGTCGCGCGCGCCCACGGAGACTCGGAGCGGCTCCCGTACGCCGTACACGACGGTCCCGTCGGTGACGGCCAGGTTGTCGCACGCCGCACGCGCGCCTGCCGCGACCTCGCGGGTCACCAGGCTCGTCTTGCCGACTCCGCCCGGCCCGGCCAGCACCACGACCGTCCCTGCCACCTCCACGGTCGAGACGTGCATGGGTACCAGGCCTTGGCGCGAGGCTCGCCACAGCACCGGGTGGTGGAGCAGGACCTGCCCCCGTAGCGCGCGGAAGCGCGCCGGCAGGGCGCGGGCGGCCGCCGCCTCCTTGACCGAGGGGTTCCAGGTGGACTCCACGCGCAGCAGGTGGTCCGACATCAGCCAACGCTGTCGGTACCCCGAGCCCCCGGCGCTGTCGAACACGACGGCCCCGTCGGTCTCGCGGGTGACTCCACGGCTGACGGGTACTCCTGCCGCGCGGTGCTCCCGGGTCGTGCCCTCCACCAGGATGACGTCGGGCCGCCCGTGCGAGTAGAGCTCGTCGGGTCCTCCCGCCGCTGCGCGGACGGCTTCGCGGAAGCGGCGCGTGCGCGCCTCGACTCCCACGACGGCCGCGCCGCTGGCGAACGTGAGTGTCATGACGTGCTCCGCACCTTCCGGTGGCTCACCTGCACGAGCCCGATGACGGGCCAACGGACCGCGGTGAGCCGGTCCTGCAGTCGGTACAGGTCACGCACGTGGGCGGACCCGTCCGAGACGACCACCACGCCGGCCGTCCGCTCGTCCACCGAGGACACGTCCGTCAGGCTGGTGAAGCGGATGTCGACGGTCTCGAACGGGTCCGACACCGGCGGTCGCTGGGAGCGCCCCCCCTTGCCGTTGTGCCCGGCCGGCACCCGGGGTGTGCCCTTCCCGTCGGCCTTCGCGGTGACCGTATCCGTCGCGGGTCTGGGCATGGTGGCGAGCAGACGGCGGACCGAGATCGCGTCCCTCTCGTCGACCCCCATCACGACCACTGTCTCGACGCCTTGACGCCGCGCGGCCATCGACAGCGTGGCAGCGAGGACCGCGGGGCTCTCGTCGGTGCGCCCGAGCACAGGGGTCCCGAGGATGCGGGCCAGGGACCGTACTCCAGCCAGTCGCGGAGAGAGGGTCTCCATGAGCACGGCGACCGCGAGTCCGATGATCAGGCCGAGCACCAGCGCCAGGGCCGACCTGGGGACCAGCGAGGACGCAACCTCACGGACCTCCGGGTTGTCGCCGTCGATGACGACGGCCTGATCGGTGCTGAGCTTGGTCTGCAGCAACGCCGACCGCTGGGCCGACAGCGTGTCGATCTGGTCCTGCGCCGCCTGGATCCGGAGGGCCAGTGCCTGCCGCTGGGCGACGGAGGGGGTGACGGCGATGAGGTTGGTCAGTGCGCGGCGTTGGGAGTCCGTTTGGTTGATCGTGGTGCTCAGCTCCCGGAGTCGGGCGTCGAGCGCGGGCCTGCTGCCGTTGTTCATGAAGGTCACGACCTGCGAGACCAGGGAGGTCGCGAGCTTCCGGGCCCGGTCGGGGCTCGACTCGGTGACAGCGACGTCCACGACCGGTGACTCGCCGAGCCTGGACGCGGTGACCTGGTGCTGGGCCACGGCGGTGGCATCGCCGGTGAGATCGGCGTCGGCGAGCGCGCGCGCCACCAGCGTGGGGGTGGTCGCGAGCGCGAGGACGCGCGAACTGACGGCATCGGCCTCGGTGGTCGACACGGGTGCCGCGGAGACCACCTGGATCCGCACCGATCCCTCCCAGGCCGGTTGGTGCCGCTGCTGCAGCGCCACCACGGCCAGGAGCGGCACCAGCATGCAGATGCCGATCACCAGCAGGTGTCCGCGGACGATCCGATGGAATATCTCTTGCAGGGTCATTTCACTTGCACCTTCTTGGTGGTGGTGGCCACGTTGCCCCCGGTGTCGGTCACCCACATGCGCACGGTGAAGGGGCCGGACGTCGGGTAGACGCACGTCGTTCTGGGAGAGGTCTGTTCGCCTGTCACCTGGCCGTTGCCGCAGTCGAAGCGATAGGTGGCGATATGGGTGGCGTCGGAGTCCGTCGACGCGGAACCGTCGGCCACCACGGACTGCCCTCGGGCGATCTGTGTCGCGGACAGCGAGAGGACAGCCTTGGGCGGCGAGTCGGGGAGCACCTTGACGGTTGTGCTGGCGGTCCCACTCAGCCCGGCGACGTCTCGGACGGTGACCTTGGCCGTGTACGTTCCCGCCACGGTGTAGACGCACGTGGCTGTCGGGGACGCACCTGCCGGAATCGAGGTTCCGTTGCCGCAGGTGAAGGCGTACGTCGCGATCGGGGCGAAGCTGGTGTGCGACGCAGAGGCGTCCAGGACCACCGCTGTGTTCACGTAGACCGGCGGCGGGGTCGCCTTGAGTGCCGCGGTCGGTGGAGAGTCTGTTCGAGTGGTCACGTTGGCCGTCCACGTGTCCGAGGCCCCGTTGGTCGCGGTCACCGTCAGCCGGATCGGGAAGGTGCCGGCCGAGGTGTAGTGGCACGTCGCAGTGACGCCGGACGCGGTGGTCCCGTTCCCGCACGTCCACGCATAGGCGGAGATCGCGGCGCCGAGCGTGGTGCTCGAGGAGGCGTCCAGGGACACGTCGAGCGGCACGAACCCGCTGGCAGGGGTCACGGTGGCCTGCGCCACCGGGCCGCCGTACTCGAGGGCGCCCAGATCGGCCGTCGCGTCCGGGCCGTTGCCCGTGTTGGTCACGGCGGGATCGTCGACCGGCGCCACACCGTTGCGATCGGCGCCCGCCCAGGCGGGGAACGCGGTGTACGCCGCGTCGATGGCGGGCGAGTCCCCGGTGACGCGCAGGTCCCGGCCGGTCGCGTCGACGAAGAGTGGGTCGGCGCTGATGCCGTTCGCCTCCTGGCCGGTCGCCGTCCTGGCCTCGGCAAGCGTGGCGTAGTTGGTGCCGGCCCACACCACGATGACGCCGGTCGCACTCTCGGAGAGGAGGTCTCGGTCGAGGCTGGTCCCGGAGGTCGATGAGGCGTCGACCCGGATCTCGCCCACCGTGCGGGTGCTGCCGACCGCGTTGTCGCGGGTGATGTTGTCGCGCACCAGAGCCCCGCCCGAGCCGCCCTCGAAGTTGATGCCGGCGGTGGCGTTGCCGACGACGGTGTTCGACACCACGACCGAGCCGGGGCCGTTGGAGTTGTCGATGCCGTGGTCGCCGTTGTCGTAGACGACGTTGCGGCGGAAGACGGTGCCAGTCGCGCCGGTGAACGCCTCCATGCCCGAGTCGTCGTTGTCATAGGCCGTGCACCGCTGCACGACGGTGCCACTGGCCCCGGAGCTCACGTCGATGCCGTCGGCGACGCGGGTGCCCGGCTTGACGTTCCGGTACGACGACACGTCCGACACGGTGTTTCCCTGACCGCCCTGGACGCTCACCCCGTGGAACCCGTTGTCGTGCGTCGAGGAGGAGGTCAGCGAGCTGTTGGTGTCCTGGAAGAGCCGGACGCCGATGGAGGCGTTGTTCGTCGCCGTGATGTGGTCGAGCGACGCCTGGTCCGAGTTGTCGACGGTGACTCCGTGGGTTCCGGCCTGAGAGACCGACACGTTCGAGACCGAGATCCGGGTCGAGCTGTCGAGGTAGACACCGGCCAGGTTGGTCTCCGCGACGGAGAACCCGGAGATGACGTAGTCGCTGACGCCGCGGACGAGCATCCCGAAGTTGCGAGCCCCGACCGACACGGTGTGTCCGACGGCGGGGTTGCCGCCACCGATGTCGACGTACAGGAGGCCGGCGGCGACGTCGAAGAACCAGCTCCCCGGGGTGGTCGTGGTGGCGCTCGATGCCTGCACCAGCGGGTTTCCGTCCAGCCACAGCTGCGTCGGGGCGGTCGCGGCCGTGTAGGCGTGCTTCCACGCCTGCGTCGTGGTCGTCGACCATCCGGTCGCGTCGGAGACGTCGGTCGACCCGAGGATCAGGCTGCTCGGCCCCGCGCCCGTGATGGTCACCGGCGCTCCAGGCTGGCCGCTCGCGGTCGGCGTCAGCTGCTCGCGGTAGGTGCCCGGACCGACCTGGATCGTGTCGCCCGCCAGCGTCTGCTTGGTCGCGGCCCCGATCGTGCACAGAGGCGCTGCCTGCGTGCCCGGGCCGAGGTCCGAGCAGCCCGTGCCGGGAGCCACGTAGTAGGTGCGCAGCACGCGGTTCGTCACCACCTCGTCGGCCGAGGCAGTGTCGCTCAGTCCCTGGGCGTCCTGGACGCTGACGGTGACGTGGTACGTGCCGACGCTCGAGTAGGTGTGTGAGGCCGTCGCCGCGGCCTGCGGCCCGACCACTGTCCCGTCGCCGAAGTCGAACGAGTAGCTGACGATGCCGGACGTGTCGGCGTCGTTCGAGCCGCGCGCATCGGCGGTCACCAGGCCGGCGGGCGGGACGCTGACGGAGCCGGGTGAGAGGAAGAGCGCCGCGTGCGGGGCGTAGTCGGTCGGGCTGCCGCTGGGCTGGAACTCCAGGGCGCCCCGGTCCGCGTAGGTCGGGCTGCCGGCACCGGTGTCCGGGACGATCGGGTCGTCGGTCGGCTCGTTGCCGCCGGCGTCGGTGGCGACGAACCCGGTGACCCCCGCGTCGGCGGAGTCGACCGCGGCCGATCCGCCGGTGAGGGTGAAGTCGCCGCTCCCCGGACCGGTGAACCCGGGAGCGAAGGACGCACCGTGCGGCTCCAGGCCGGTGGCGCTGCGGAACGAGTCGAACGTCGCGTAGATCGTGGCGTTGACCTTCGCCGGTGCCTGGAGGGCGTGGTTGTAGAGGACGTCGTAGTCCGCGGTGAAGCCGCTCATCGAGCCCGCGTCGACGTAGAGGTCGAACTCGTTCTGGGTGACGCCGTTGTCGATGAGCAGGTTGTTGGCCAGGCTCGCCCCCGTCGAGTTCCCCTCGACCGAGATCCCGTCGCGGGCGTTGCCGAACGCGGTGTTGTTCAGGTAGCGAGCGGCGGTCGCGGAGAGGGTGTCGAAACCGTGGTCGCCGTTCGCGTAGGAGATGTTGCGGGCCACCAGCACGTCGTGCGACCCGTTGTAGACCTGGAACCCGGAGTCCTGGTTGGCGTAGCTGGTGTTCCCGGTCACGACGTTGTTCGGCGACGTCGTGTTCACGTCGATCCCGACGCCGGTGGCCGTCGCGTTCACGGAGACGTTCCGATACGTCGTGTTGCCCGACAGGGTGCTCTGAGTGGTGGTGGACAGCTGGATCCCGTCCAGGCCGTTGTCATGGCTGGTGGAGCCGCTGACGGTGCAGGTGCTGGATCCCGAGAGCCGCACGCCGCTGGACAACGACCCCGACACGGTCGCCCGGTTGACGGTGACGCCCTGCGAGCTGTCGACCAGCACCCCGTTGGACGCCGAGTCCGTCGCGGTGACCGTGTCGACCGTGACCGCCGACGAGGAGAGGACACGCACCCCGGCGAAGTTCTGGTCCCGCGTCTCCACGCCGCTGACGACGACGTTGCTGCGCCCGGACACGTTGACGCCGAACGACTGGGCGCCGGCCTCGACCTGGTGGCCCTCAGCGGGGTTCGCGCCGCCGATGTCGACGTACAGGACCTTGGCGGCCGCGTCGTAGAACCAGCTCCCCGAGGTCGTCGTCGTGGCAGAGGACGCCTGGGAGAGACGGGTTCCGTCCAGGAACACCTGGCGTGGTGCGGACGGGGGTGCGTAGGAGCGGCTCCACGCGCTGGTGCCGCTCGGGGTCCAGCCGGCTGGGTCGGACAGTGACTGCGTGCCGAGGATGACGACGCCGGGGACCCCGACGAACGTGATCGGGGAGCCGGGCGCACCCGAGGCCGCGACCGTCACCTGCTCGCGGTAGGTGCCCGGCTGGATGTGCACCGTGTCACCCGGGTTCACCGCCTTCTTGGCCGCTGCGCCGATCGTGCAGAAGGGCGATGCCTGGGTGCCCGGGTTGAGGTCGGAGCATCCCGCTGAGCCGGAGTCGGTCCAGTAGTCCGAGGACGCCGACGCTGACGCCGCGGAGACGACCACCAGCCCTCCCGCGACCAGCATCGAGACTTCGAGAAGCCCGAGGCGGCGGAGGACGTTCATGGCGCGGTCGCTTTCGTGGATGGGTCAGTGCAGGACGGCGAGAGGACGCATCCGGGCCACCGGCCGCACGAGTCCGTTGCGGACGAGGACGTCGAGCGCGGCGTTGACGCCGTTGTCGTCGTAGTGAGCCGCGACCGTGGGGGCCGCGTCGTCGTACCGGTAGCGACGGGTGTGGCGGCCCTGGGGGTCCTCGGCCGAGAGGCCGCGACGGACCAGATCGGAGACCACGGTGCCGGCGCCGTGACATGCCGAGTACAGGCTGTCGGCGGCGTGGTCCCCGGCGACCGCGAGGTAGCTCGAGGTCTGGTGGGTGCCCGGCAGCAGGACAGCCTGCCCGGTCTCGGCGAAGGTCGAGCCGGGCGGCATCAGCTCGGCGGGATACGCCCGGCAGGCGTTGTGTCGGTGCACGACGCCGGTGCCACCAGCCACGGGTTCCTCGTAGATGCTGTTGTGCGGCGAGTCGACCACGAGCCGGCTGGCGGCGCCACCGAAGGATTGCGCCGCGAGCCGACGGAGCGAGGAGTACGTCGACATCCGGAACGCGAAGCCGTAGTTCATGGCCGCAGCGTTGGCCAGCATCAGCCGCCGTCCCTCGGGGTGATCGAGCTCGAGGGGAGTGCAGCCGTCGGTGAAGTACAGCGACAGACGTTCCCGCAGCTGGGCCAGGGAGCCGGGCGAGCGAAGGTGGAACCAGGGCTTCAGCACGGCGTTCACGGCCCGGATCTGGCGCGGGTAGTCCTTGCGCCGGAAGAACAAGCGACCCAGCTCGCCGGTCAGGACACCGCCTCCGCCGTGGTACTGGATGGTGAGCTGGCCCTCTCGGACCCCGAGGCGGGCCGCGCGCTCCGGGTCGAGAACCTCCTCGACCCGCTGGAGCTCGACGAAGTGGTTCGACGGGCCGACCGTGCCGAACCGGAACCGTGCGAGCTGGACAACCAGCTCGGGCAGCTCCGCGTCGAGGCGTCCCGTCCCGCCGTACGCCTCGAGCTCGACCCGTCCGCCCTCCTCGATCCGTTCGAGCTCCTCAGGAGGCGTCTCCCAGCGCTCGACGGCGAACTCCGCGCCGAGCGCCGCGGCACGGCGTACCTCCTTGCCGGTGAGCTCCTTGGAGCCGCGCGTGGGATACGGGTAGCGCTCCCGAACGGCACGCATGAACGCGTCGACAGCCCGGTCGTGGGGTGCCTCGGCATCGACGGCGATCAAGGCCATCCCGCAGTTCACCGACGATCCGGTGAGGTCGGGTCGCACGGTCCTGCGCGTCGCCACGGCGACGCTGGACGGCAGCTCCATCTTCGACTTGTGGTGGAAGTCCGGCAGCACCACGGGTGGTGCTGCGAGGTCCGCGCCCTCGAGGCGATGATCCAGCGCCTCCAGGGCGGGGAATCCTGCCGGAAGGAGGTGCTGGTCATCGAACACCGTAGGGGGACACGGATTGCCATCGAGGACGCGGACGTGTGCGGGGAAACTCATCTGGCTCTCGTCTCAGAAGTCGTCGGGATAGACGGCGGGTGCGGTGAGGACGGGCAGCAGCGGGCGGGGGGCGCGCCGGTACTCGGGAACCAGTCGCGACAAGTGGTCGAGCACCTCGTCCGGGCGGTTGTGCAGCGCTGCGTCGTAGAGCTCCTGGAGCCTGGCCCGGAACCCCGCCGCCGGCTGGACCGGGCGAGTCATCGAGATCCGCCGGTGTGAGGACGGCTCGGGGTTCTCCCCGCAGCCGAACAGCTCCTCATTCATCTTCTCGCCCGGTCGGAGCCCGGTGAACTCGAACTCCACCTCGCGTACGTTCAACAGCCGGGCGAAGCTCTCCACCAGGTCGACGATGCGGACCGGGTCGCCCATGTCGAGCACGTACGTCGAGTGCCCGTCCGCCATCAGGGCGGCCTCGAGCACGAGCCCGACCGCCTCCTCGATGGTCATGAAGAAGCGGGTGACGTCCGGGTGCGTGATCGTCACCGCTGACCCGGAGGCCAGCTGCTCGCGCACCACGTGGAGCAGTGAGCCGCGACTGCCGAGAACGTTCCCGAACCGGACCGCGCACATGACGGTGGGGGAGCCGTGGTGCGCCGCGAGCACCATCTCCGCCAGGCGCTTGGTCGCACCGAGGACCGACGTCGGGTTGGCCGCCTTGTCGGTGGAGATGAGGACGAAGCGCTCGACCTCGTGAGCGATCGAGACCTCGACCAGGTTCTCAGTCCCTCCGACGTTGGACTTCACGCCCTCGCAGGGGTGGCGCTCGAGGATCGGCAGGTGCTTGAGCGCCGCGGCGTGGAACACCACCTGCGGTCGGTGCTCGCGGAAGACCTGGTGCAGGCGCTCCCGATCGCGGATGTCACCGACGACGACGGAGTCGTTGTCCAGCAGACCCTGGCCCCAGACCTCCAGCTGCAGCCGGTGCAGGTTCGACTCGTCGTGGTCGAGCATGACCAGCTCTTCGGGACGGCAGGCCACGACCTGGCGGCACAGCTCACTGCCGATCGAGCCTCCGGCGCCGGTGATGAGCACGCGCTTGCCGGTGATGACGTCGCGGGACCCGCGGCTGGTCACATGGATCTCGGGACGCCCGATCAGAGGTCCGATCTGAAGGGTGCGCATGTCCGTGCCGGCGACATCGCGTTGCAACGCGGTGAGGAACGGAGGCAGATGACGGACGGCCACGCCGAGCGCCGCGCTGCGGCGCCCCAGCTCGCGCACGGCCGCGGTCGACATGGACGGGATCGCGAAGACGACCACCTCGACATCGCTCGCCTCGACGACGACCTCGAGTGCGTCCAGTGTGCCGAGGACCCGGAGCCCGGCGACTGTTCGTCGCTGCTTGGCAGGGTCGTCGTCGAGGAAGCCGACCGGCTCGAGGCCGAACGACGAGACCCTCAGCAGGTCTCGGCTCAACGCCCGGCCGGCCTCGCCGGCCCCGACCACGAGCGTGCGCAGCCCGGACGGCGGTGCGAAGGGACTGGCAGGAGACGTCAGTGCGACGGACATGGCTCACCTCGGATGGCAGTGGGGTTCAGTGCATCGGCGACGGACTCACACGTCAGGTCGACCTGGTCGTCTCGGAGACGCGGGTACAGCGGGAGAGACAGCAGCCGTTCGAAGATCCGGTCTGCGCCCCCGAGGCCGCCTCGCGGCAGGACTGCGTGGGACTGGAAGTAGTGCAGGCGGTGGACCGGGATGAAGTGCACCGAGGTCGAGACACCTCGGGCGGCGAGCCCCGCCTGCACGTGGTCGCGCCGGCCCTCGGCCACCCGGATCGGGTACAGGTGCCAGGCGTGGACACCCTCGTCCGCCTCTGGCCGGTGGGGCAACGCCACGAGGCCTTGCTCGGCAAGATCGGCCAGCCCGGCGTCGTACCGCTCGGCGAGCACGCGGCGTCGGCGCTGCCACGTCGGCAGCTCGCGGAGCTGGGCCCGCCCGATCGCAGCCTGGAGGTCGGTGAGGTTGGCCTTGAGGCCTGCTTCCTCGACGTCGTAGCGCCACCCTCCGCCTGGCAGGTAGCGGCGCCAGGCGTCGGCGGTCATCCCGTGCAGCCGGGCGCTCCGCATCCAGGCGTCCCGATCCGGGTCGTCGGTGGCGACCAGGCCGCCCTCGCCGATCGGGAGGTTCTTGGTGGCGTAGAAGCTGAAGCAGACGGCAGCTCCCTGACCGACCGGCGTGCCGGCACGGACGGCTCCGATGGCGTGCGCGGCGTCCTCGACGACGCGGTGGAGGGGCAGCCCCGCGGCCGCGGCCAGTGCGGCCGTGTCGACGGGGTCGCCGGCCCAGTGGACGACGACCATCGCCTCGGGTCGCACGGTCGCAGCGGCGCGCTCGACGCTCTCGGTCGTGGGGAGCCCGGTCACGTCGTCGACGTCGACCAGCACCGGCTGGAGCCCGGCATGCAGGATCGCCTGGACCGCCCCGCAGAAGGTGAGCGTCGAGGTGAGCACGGCGGCGCCGTCGGGCAGGTGCAGCGACCGCAGGGCCAGCTCGATACCGGCCGTGCACGAGGACACGGCGACTGCGTGGACCGCGCCGACGGCGTCGGCGAACTCGGACTCGAACAGCCGGACCTCGGGCCCCGTCGTGACCCATCCGGACTCGAGCACCCGGTCCGCCGCGACCCGCGCGGCGGGCGTGATCCAGCAGTCCGCGAACGGAACCGCTGTCGTCCGCGCATCGCGGACGGCCTCCCCCTGAACCATCTTCCCCCCAAGTGGTTCGACCTGAGTCGAGGCTAGGCAGGCCGCTCAGGCAGGGCATCGCTCAGGGGAGTGAGTGGGGCTACGTCGATTGCGGTAGCGAGTCCACGCCCACGCCTGCCTCCCGGGCACGGGCGACCAGGGCGACGGCGGAGTGCACATCCGCGCGCTTGAGCAGGTGCTGGACGTGGGTGCGGACGGTGTGGGTCGAGACGAACATCCGGCCCGCGATCTCGTCCCGCGAGAGTCCCGCGACCAGGTGTCGCAGAACCTCGAGCTCACGTGGACTCAAGGAGTCGACGAACGTACCCGTTCCCGCACGGCTCGACCCCGAGTCCAGGAGTCGCTTCACCACCTCGCGCAACGACGTGGCGGGCAGGTGCATCACGCCGCCGTAGGCGTCGATCGCGACTTCGACCAGCGCGTCGTACCCCTCCGTCTTGACCAGCCAGGCGTCCACGCCTGCCCGGAGGGCGGCCACGATCTTCTCGGGATCGTTGCTCGCGGACACCACGACGACCTTGGGCCGCGTGTCGAGGCGCGCGACCTCCTCGAGCAGGTCCAGCCCGCATTCGGCGCCGAGGTGGTAGTCGAGGAGGACGATCCCGTCACCCAGGGCACGGATGCGTGTGCGCGCGGCCGCGAGCGAGGCGGCCAGGGTGACGGAACGGACGTGGGCGTCCCTCTCCAGTCGCATGGCCAGGACCTCGGCGAAGATCTGGTGGTCGTCGACGATGAGGACATCGATCCCCGGGATCGTGGGCGCCTCGGAAACCGTCATCCGGACTCACCGCCCAGCCGTCCGGGTCGCCACGAGTCCGCGGTCGTGGGCCACACGCAGGGCTTCGACCCTGCTGTGGGCGCCGAGCTTGGACAGGAGGCTCCGGACGTGAGTCCGAACGGTGTGCTCCGAGACGTCGAGGCGAACCAGCATCTCGGTGGTGGAGGCGCCGGTCGCGAGGAGCGCCAGGACCTCTCGCTCGCGTGCGGTGAGGTGCGGCGCTACCGGTTCCGCGCCCTCGGCACGCAACGGCACCAGACGGCGTACCTGCCGACCAGCGGCGACGCGGGCCAAGGTCTGGACGACGAGTGCGAGGCTCCAGTGCTTGCCGACGATCGCCTGGATCACGCCCGCGTCGAGGGCTGCAACGGCCTCCGGCGCCGGGTCTGCGGTGAGCAGCACGACCCGCACCTCGGGGTGCTCCACCCGGATCCGGCTCGCGGCGCCGAGGCTGGTGAGCCCGTCGAACCACAGATCGAGCAGACAGATCTCGGGTTGTTCACGAGCCACGAGGTCGACCACCTCGTCCAGCGTGCCGGCCGTCCCGACCACGACGTGACCCAAGCGCCGGAGCGCGTCGGCCAGAGCGTCCGCGAACAGGGCGTGGTCGTCGCACACCGCGAGCCTCATGACCCGACCTCCACGTCCACCCTCGGGATCGCCAGCCGTACCCGGGTCCCCGCGTCGGGACCGCTTCTGATCTCGAGCCGTCCGTGCGCCGAACGAACCACGTCGTCGACGCACTGCAGGCCGCGGCCGCTGCCGTGGGAGATCTGGCCGAACCCTCGACCGTCGTCGGTCACCTCGACCAGCACGTCGCCGGTCTCCGCCCACGCCTGCACCGTCACCAGCCCGCGGTCTCCCGCAGCGCGAGCAGCGTTCTCCACGACGTTGGTCAGCGCCCGGTGGAGCTTCTCCCGGTCGATCGCACAGGCCAGCTCGTCGCAGACCGACATCCGCACCCGCAGACCCGGGTGCCCGTGTCGAAAGATGGAGACGCAGTCCTCGACCAGCTCGCCGACGTCGATCGGTCCGGGAGGCGGGTCGTCGCCGAGCGCCTCTCGGTCGACCACGGCCGACAGCTGGTGGAACAGCAGCTGCCCGGTGCGCAGGCGTGACCGAAGCTCGGCCTCTGTCAGCTCGCCGTCGTCGTCGTAGAGCAGCAGTCCGGCTGCGACGTAGTGTCGCAGGTCGTGAACCAGGGCGCGTTGACGCTCCCGCCCGACCTCATACCGTTCGTCGATCTCCCCCATGGCTCCCCCTGGCCAGACCTACCTGACGACGGGGTCCCCGAAGCAGTCACATGACTGCCACGGGCCAAGCGGTGTCGGACACCTCTACCCGCCGCACTTTCGGGGGAGTGTGGAGCACGGTAGCACTCAATATGGGGTGGCGCCTACACCCCTGAGGAGGGGGTCATGCCAGTGTTCGGAGGGTGGCTCGCGGACGGTCACGAGCAGCCAGGTCGCGGCCGCGACCACGAGAGCCGCACCGAGCATGTGGAGCATCACGACCCCGACCGGGAGCCCGGCGAAGTACTGCACGAAGCCCACGCTCGCCTGCACCACCTCGACGGCGGCGAGGGCCGTGACCGGGCGGATGTCGCCGCCGGTCGCGCGCAGCGCGAACCACATCCCGACCGTCAGGCCGATCAGCAGGAAGACCAGGTCGGCGTGGAGCTGGCTGAGCTGCAGCGGGTCCAGCCCGTTGCGCGGCGACCTCGCATCACCGGCGTGCGGTCCCGAGCCGGTCACGACGGTGCCGGCGTAGAGGACGAGCCAGGTCACGGCGTACGTCGTCCAGGCGAGCGCCGGCAGCATGCCTCGCGCGGGTGGGGCCGGCGGATGGTCGAGCCGGTGCAGGAACAGCACGGCCACGGAGACGATCGCCAGCGACAGCAGCAGATGGAAAGAGACGACCCACGGGTTGAGGTCGGTCAGCACGGTGATACCGCCGAGCACGGCCTGCGCGGGGATCGCGAGCCCCAGCACCACCGAGAGCCGGAGCAGGTCGCGGCGGCCGCTCTGGCGTGCGGCGACGAAGGTCGCGACGGCGATGGCGACCAGGACGAAGGTCAGGGTGCGGTTGCCGAACTCGATCAGCTGGTGCGGCCCGATCGTGCCGTGGGGGGTGAAGGACCCGCCGTTGCAGCGCGGCCAGGTCGGACAGCCGAGTCCGGAGCCGGTGAGGCGTACGGCTCCACCGGTCACGACCAGGGCGACGTTGGCGACGAGGGTGGCCCAGGCGAAGCGGCGCAGCCAGCGGCTCACTCCCACTGGAACGTCCTGGCGGTGAGGACGGTCCCGACGGCGGCCCAGACCAGCAGCACCAGCAGGTCGCGCCAGGCGGTGGTGCCGTTGATGAGGGCATGTCGCATCGCGTCCCCCAGGGCACCGGAGGGCAGCAGCGCGGTCACGTGGCCGAAGGCGCCGTACGACGAGGTCGGCACCACGACCGCGCCGCCGACCAGCAGCAGGAGGTAGATCAGGTTCGCGGCGGCCAGCGTGGCCTCGGCCCGGAGCACACCGGCGACGAAGAGGCCGAGGGCGGCGAAGGCGGCCGTGCCGAGGGCGACGGCCAGGACGGCCGGGGCCAGTCCCTCCGCCGGGTCCCAGCCGAGGAACAGTGCCACCGTCGAGATCACGGCGATCTGGAGCACCTCGACCACGAGCAGGCCGCCGACCTTGCCCGCGAGCAGGCCGGACCGGGGCAGGGGGGAGGAGCCGAGTCGCTTGATCACGCCGTAGCGCCGCTCGAAGCCGGTGGCGATCGCCAGCGACGTGAACGCCGTGGACATCACCGCGAGGGCGAGCACCCCGGGGGTGAAGACGTCGACCGCGGGGTGGGAGAGGTTGAGGTCGACGTGGCGGGAGGCGACGACGCCGCCGATCAGCACGATCACCGGGATCACCACGGCGAGCAGCAGCTGCTCGCCGTTGCGCAGCATGAGCCGCGCCTCCATGCCGGCCTGGGCGGCCACCTGCCGCGGGAACGGCGCCGCGCCGGGTCTCGGGGAGAGGTCGAGGCTCACGTGGTCAGGGCCCGCCCGGTCAGCTCGAGGAAGACGTCCTCGAGGGTGCGCTGGCCGAGCGTCAGCGACTCGGGGAGTACGTCGTTCGCCTCGCACCAGCGCGACACGATCCCGAGGCTCGACGCGTCGGCCGGGCCGGTCACCACGATGCTCACCTCGTCGAGCAGCGTGACCTCCACCTGATCGCCGAGCGCGGCGCGCAGCGACTCGGGGGCGTCGGCCGGGAACGGCTTGGTGACGACGAGCCGGATCGTCGCCGAGCGGCCGCCGCGAGTGAGCTCGAGCGGGGAGCCGCTGGCGATCAGCCGGCCGTGGTCGATGATGTGGATCCGGTCGGCGAGGCGCTCGGCCTCCTCCATGTAGTGGGTCGTCAGCACCACGGTGACCCCCGCGCTGCGCAGCTCCTGGAGCAGCTCCCAGGTGGTACGCCGGGCCGCGGGGTCCATGCCGGCCGTGGGCTCGTCGACGAAGACGATCTCGGGGCGGCCGACGATCGCCATCGCCAGCCCGAGCCGCTGCTGCTGCCCACCGGAGAGCCTGCGGTACGGCGTACGCCCGCAGTCGCCGAGGCCCAGCCGCTCGTAGAGCGGCCCGAGGTCGAGCGGGTGGGCGTGCAGCCGCGCGATGTGCCTGAGCATCTCGTCGGCACGTACGCCGCTCCAGGCGCCGCCGTCCTGCAGCATCACGCCGATCCGGGGCAGCAGGGCGCGGCGCTCGCGCACGGGGTCGAGGCCGAGCACGCGGACCCGTCCCGCCTGCGGGGAGCGGTAGCCCTCGGCCGTCTCCAAGGTCGTCGTCTTGCCCGCACCGTTGGGCCCGAGCACGGCCGTGATCGTCGCCCGCTCGACGGTGAGGCTGAGCCCGTCGACGGCGACCTTGTCGCCGTAGCGCATGACCAGCCCGTCGATCTCGACCGCTGGCCCTGCGGCCCCGGCAGCGGGGGAGACGGGCGCTGACACGCCCCAAGTGTAGGAACGGCGTCAGGCCTCGACGATGTCGGGCTCTTTCCCGTCGTCGGCCAGTTGGTCGAACACCGCCGGCGGCTCCCGCCACACGTCGGATCGCGGGTTCTGGATCTCCCGCCAGACCCGCTCCGGTGTGCACGGGAGGTCGATGTGCTTGACCCCGAGATGCTTGAGCGCGTCGACGACGGCGTTCTGCACCGCGGGCGTCGAGCCGATGGTCGCGGACTCACCGATGCCCTTGGCTCCCATCGGGTTCACCGGCGTCGGCGTCTGGGTGTTGGAGGCCTCGAGCATGATGCCGTCGGCCGCGGTCGGGATGGCGTAGTCGGCGAAGGAGCTGGTGATCGGCGTGCCCTGGTCGTCGTAGACCATCTCCTCCCACAGGGCCTGGCTGATGCCCTGGATCGCGCCGCCGTGCTGCTGGCCGGCCACGATCAGCGGGTTCAGGATCCGGCCGCAGTCGTCGACCGCGATGTGGCGGATCGGCCTCGCCTGTCCGGTCTCGAGATCGACCTCCACGATCGCGACGTGGGCTCCGAACGGGAAGGTCGCGCCCTGCTGCGTGAAGTCGGTGTCGACGCCGAGGCTGCCGTCGTGCTCGTGCGCGTAGGCGGCGAGCTCCGGCCACGACACGTGGGAGCCGGGCACCCCTGCGACACCGAAGCCCTCGTCGTCGAGCATCACGTCGTCGGCACTCGCCTCGAGCATCCGCGCCGCGACCGCGATCGCCTTCTCGCGCGTCTCGTCGGCGGCCTTCGAGACGGCGTTGCCGCCGAGCTGGAGCGATCGTGAGCCGCCGGTACCGCCGCCGGTGCGGACGACCGCGGTGTCGGACTGGCGGTAGGTGATCTGGTCGAGGGGAATCCCGAGCCGGTCGGCGACGATCATCGAGAACGACGTCGCGTGGCCCTGGCCGTGGGCGGAGGTGCCCGACATCACGGTCGCCGAGCCGTCGGGGTGGATCTGGACGGAGCCGAACTCCGAGCCACCGAAGCCGGTGATCTCGACGTAGGTCGAGATCCCGATCCCCAGCAGCTTGCTCTCGCCCGCGTCGATCCGGCGTTGCTGCTCCTTGCGGGCGTCGTCGACGCCGGCGATGCGGAGCGCCTCCTCGAGGGGCGCGCGGTAGTCGCCGTTGTCGTAGGTGACCCCCGTGCGCGTCTGGTACGGGAACTCGTCGGCCGGGATCAGGTTCCTCCGGCGGATCTCCGCGGGGCTGACGCCCAGCTCCTGCGCGGCGATGTCGAGGACCCGGTCGAGTGCGGCGGCGGCCTCGGGTCGGCCCGCCCCTCGGAACGCGCCGACCGGCGCGGTGTTGGTCATCACCGCGATGGCGTCGAAACGCAGCCGCGGGATGACGTAGGGACCCTGGGCCATCATGTACGTCGGTCCGACCGCGAGCGCACCGCCGAAGCCGGCGTACGCACCGCACTCGCCGAGCACCCGCAGCCGCAGGCCGGTGATGGTGCCGTCCTCCTTGAGACCGAGCTCGGCGTACTGCACCTGGCCGCGGCCCTGCATGGACAGCATGGCCTCGCTGCGGGTCTCGGACCACTTCACCGGGTGGCCCGAGCTTCCGTGCGGCCAGTGCGATCGCGGCGTGGTCGGGACCCGAGCCCGCCTTGCCGCCGAAGGCGCCGCCGACATGAGGAGCGACCACGCGGACGTGGGCGGCGTCGACGCCGATGGCCTTGGCGAGCAGGTCACGGGCCATGTGGGGGTGCTGGGTGGAGACCCATGCCTCCATGCCGTCGGCGGTGGGCCGGACCAGGATCGCGTTGCCCTCGATCGGCGCGGTCGCGATGCGCTGGTTGACCATCCGGACGCGGGTCACGTGGTCGGCGTCGTCGAGCACGTCGGAGGCGTCCTTGGCCGCGCGCTGGGTCGCGATGTTGGAGCCGATCGCCTCGAACTGCAGCGGCGCGTCGTCGGCGAGGGCCTCCTCGATGTCGGTGACGGCCGGCAGGTCGTCGTAGTCGACGTCGACCAGCTCGGCGGCATCCATCGCCTGGGCGCGGGTCTCGGCGACGACGAGGGCGACGGGGTCGCCGACGTAGCGGACCTTGTCGACCGCGAGGGCCGCGCGCCCCGCCTTGTCGTTGACGTCGGCGAAGCCCGAGAGGGGCTCACGGCCCAGGTCGTCGGAGGTGTAGACGGCCAGCACCCCCGGCGCTCCGGCCGCCTCGGACGTGTCGATCCCGGTGATCCGGGCGTGCCCGAACGGGCTGCGCACGAAGATCGCGTGGGCCACGCCCTCGTTCTCGAGGTTGTCCACGAACGTGCCCTGCCCGAGCAGCAGCTCGAGGTCCTCGACACGGCGGACTTCGGTTCCAAGGATCGATCCCGGCATGTCACCAGCCTACGCCGGAACCGGCGACCGTCTCCGGTAGGGCGGCCCCACACGTCCGAGGTCAACCGTGACGCGCTCGACGGCCCCGCCGCAGCGGGGCCGTCGAGCAGCAGGTTCAGCGCAGGTGCTGCGGTACAGCGGTCTTCGCGACGTTGGGACCGAGGTTGTCGCTGGCCGACGAGACGCGGATCGCCTGCAGCTTCTTGTCGTAGACGCCGGCGTTGGAGCCGTCGCAGTTGAGCTGGACGGTGGTCGGGCTCGCGGTGGTGAAGACGGCCTGGTTGACGACCTCGCCGTAGCCGGTGATGCCTCCGTCGTACCAGTCGGCCGTGTCGAGCGTGCTGGTCGGGCCGACCAGTGAGCAGGTCACGAACGGCGACGTGCCGGTGTAGAACGCCTGCACCTTCGAGCTGAGCACGAAGCTGCCGGACCCCACGTGGATGCTGAGCACGGTCTTGTCCGAACCGGTCATCGCCGTGCCGTTGTCGTTGTGGACCTGCTTGACGGTGCTCCGGGCGGCCGGTGCGAGGTCCTTGGTCTGGATGGTGCCGTCCTTGATCTGCTGGCCGGTGATCAGGCCGGCGGCGTACGACGTGCCGCCGAGGGCGCCGACGGCGACGACGAGCGCCGCGGTCGACGCGACGGTCGCGTAGCGACCCTGGGTGAACAGCTTCATGTGGATTCCCCCTGTGGTGGTGGTGCTGGACTGGTGCTGGTTCGCCGGGAAGGAGGCCACCCGGTGCCGCCGGATACGCGAGGTCGTCCGCAGGGATGACGGTGCGGCCGAAAGTCATCCCTGCGACCGACCTCCGTGCGCGACCGCCGCGGCCGTCGGTAAGGCGACCCTTACTTGAAGACCCCCAGGCAATAACGGCACACTGGTGTTGTGGAATTCGAGCGGACCCTGCCTGCGGGCGACCAGCCGACGCGTGAGCGCGTCGTCCGGTCGATCCTGGTCAGCGGCCCGTCGACCGCGGCCGACCTCGCGGAGCGGCTCGCGCTGACGCCCGCCGCCGTACGCCGCCACCTCGACCACCTGCTCGCCGAGGGCGCTCTCGAGGCGCGTGAGCCGCGCCCGTCGGCGAGCCGGGGCCGAGGCAGGCCGGCCAAGCTGTTCGCGATCACCGAGACCGGGCGCGAGCACTTCGACCAGCAGTACGACGACCTCGCGGTGCAGGCCCTCCGCTACCTGTCGGAGACCGGCGGCGACGAGGCCGTCATGGAGTTCGCGCGTCGCCGGGTCGCGTTCATCGAGCGCGACTACGAGGTGGTCGTGACGCGCCCAGCCCGAGCTCACGCCGGCCGAGGCGTTGGCGCGGGTCTTCTCCGCCGAGGGGTACGCCGCGTCCGTACGGTCGCTGCCGCTGCTCAAGAACGGTGTCGACGGCGCCGAGCAGCTGTGCCAGCAGCACTGCCCGGTCTCGCACGTCGCCCACGAGTTCCCGCAGCTGTGCGAGGCCGAGACGGAGGCCATCGGCCACGTCCTCGGGCGGCACGTGCAGCGCCTGGCCACGATCGCCCACGGCGACGGGGTCTGCACGACCTGCATCCCGCATCCCCTGGTCTCGACCAGCTCGACCAACGACAACCGCTCGACCGCCGACAACAGCCCGACCCACGAGGAGACGACGTGACGTCCATCGAAGAGCTCAACCCCGAGCTGCAGGGCATCGGCCGCTACCAGTTCGGCTGGTCCGACCGCGACGACGCCGGGTCCGTGGCGAAGCGCGGCCTCAGCGAGGAGGTCGTCCGTGACATCTCCGCGAAGAAGTCCGAGCCGCAGTGGATGCTCGACCTGCGCCTCAAGGGCCTCAAGCTCTTCCACCGCAAGCCCATGCCCACCTGGGGCTCCGACCTGTCGGGGATCGACTTCGACAACATCAAGTACTTCGTGCGCTCCAGCGAGAAGCAGGCCGCCTCGTGGGAGGACCTCCCCGAGGACATCAAGAACACCTACGACAAGCTCGGCATCCCCGAGGCGGAGAAGCAGCGCCTCGTCGCCGGCGTGGCCGCGCAGTACGAGTCGGAGGTCGTCTACCACTCGATCCGCGAGGACCTCGAGGCCCAGGGCGTCATCTTCAAGGACACCGACACGGCGCTGAAGGAGCACCCCGAGCTCTTCCAGGAGTACTTCAACACCGTGATCCCGGTCGGCGACAACAAGTTCGCCGCGCTCAACACCTCGGTGTGGTCCGGTGGCTCGTTCATCTACGTGCCGAAGGGCGTGCACGTCGACATCCCGCTGCAGGCCTACTTCCGCATCAACACCGAGAACATGGGCCAGTTCGAACGGACCCTGATCATCGTCGACGAGGACGCCTACGTGCACTACGTCGAGGGCTGCACGGCGCCGATCTACTCCAGCGACTCGCTCCACTCGGCGGTCGTCGAGATCATCGTCAAGAAGGGCGGCCGCTGCCGCTACACGACCATCCAGAACTGGTCCAACAACGTCTACAACCTCGTCACGAAGCGCGCCACCTGCGAGGCCGGCGCGACCATGGAGTGGGTCGACGGCAACATCGGGTCCAAGGTGACCATGAAGTACCCCGCGATCTACCTGATGGGCGAGCACGCCAAGGGCGAGACGCTCTCCATCGCCTTCGCCGGTGAGGGCCAGCACCAGGACGCCGGCGCCAAGATGGTCCACGCGGCGCCGAACACGTCGTCGTCCATCCTGAGCAAGTCGGTGGCCCGGGGCGGTGGGCGCACGTCGTACCGCGGGCTGATCCAGATCAACGAGGGCGCCCACGGCTCGAAGTCCAACGTGCTGTGCGACGCGCTGCTCGTCGACCAGATCAGCCGCAGCGACACCTATCCCTACGTCGACATCCGCGAGGACGACGTGTCGATGGGCCACGAGGCGAGCGTCTCCAAGGTCTCCGACGACCAGCTGTTCTACCTGATGTCCCGCGGGATGGCCGAGGACGAGGCGATGGCGATGATCGTGCGCGGCTTCGTCGAGCCGATCGCCAAGGAGCTCCCGATGGAGTACGCCCTCGAGCTGAACCGGCTGATCGAGCTCCAGATGGAAGGCGCAGTCGGCTGATGTCTCTTGTTCAGGACGCGCTCGAGGTCGAGCGCGTGGAGTCCCACCTGCACCCGGAGGGTTCGTTCGACGTCGACGCCCACCCGGTGCCGACGGGTCGCGAGGAGATCTGGCGCTTCACGCCGCTCAAGCGACTGCGCGGTCTGCACTCCGATGCGGCGCTCGACGGGTCGGGTGTCGGCGCCGAGTACGACGCCCCCGAGGCGGTGGTGTTCGAGTCGCTGGCGGCCGACAGCGAGCTGCTCGGGTCGAGCGGCTTCGTGCCGACCGACCGGATCGCGGCGCGCGTGTGGCACGAGAGCGGCCGGCGCTTCGCGGTGACCGTCCCGGCCGACACCGAGCTCGACCGACCGGTGTTCATCACGCTGACCGGCACCGACGTGGAGCACGCCACCGCGACCCATGCCGTGATCACCGCCGGTACCCACAGCCGCGCGACGGTCGTGCTGCGCTTCGTCGGCTCGGCCACGCTGGCCGACAACGTCGAGATCGTCGTCGGTGACGGCGCCGACCTCACCGTGGTCAGCATCGACGACTGGGACGACGACGCCGTGCATGTCGGGCACCGGCATGCGAAGGTCGGCCGCGACGCGCGCTTCAAGCACGTGGACGTCACGTTCGGCGGCAGCGTCGTACGCCACGACACCACCGCCGAGTACGCCGGCCCGGGCGGCGAGGTCGAGATGCTCGGCCTGTACTTCGCGGACGCCGGTCAGCACATCGAGCACCGGCTGTTCGTCGACCACACCGCGCCCAAGACCAAGAGCCACGTGACCTACAAGGGCGCGCTGCAGGGCCAGGGCGCCCACACGGTCTGGATCGGGAACGTGCTGATCCGCAAGGTCGCCGAGGGCATCGAGACCTACGAGGAGAACCGCAACCTCGTGCTCACCGACGGCTGCCAGGCCGACTCGGTGCCGAACCTCGAGATCGAGACCGGCGAGATCGCGGGGGCCGGCCACGCGTCCGCGACCGGCCGCTTCGACGACGAGCAGCTGTTCTACCTCCGCTCGCGCGGCATCGCCGAGGACGAGGCGCGCCGTCTGGTCGTGCACGGCTTCTTCAACGACCTGATCCGCCGGATCGACGTGCCCGAGCTCGAGGAGCAGCTGGCCGCCACCGTCGAGGCCGAGCTGGCACGCAACCTCCTGTCGGAGGTCGACTGATGGCTTTCGAGAAGGCCTGCTCGCTCGACGAGTTCCGCGACGGCGAGGCGATCGCTGCCAAGGTCGGCGACCAGGAGATCGCCGTGGCCAGGAACGGCGACGAGTTCTTCGCGGTCGAGGACATCTGCTCCCACGCCGCGGTAGCGCTGAGCGAGGGCGAGGTCGAGGGCTGCACCGTCGAGTGCTGGTTGCACGGCTCGCGCTTCGACCTCCGGACCGGCAAGCCGACCGGCCTCCCTGCCACGGAGCCCGTCTCCACCTTCCCCGTCGACGTACGCGGCACCGATGTGTACGTCGACGTCACCACCACCCTGAACGGAGTCACCCCGCAATGAGCACCCTCGAGATCAAGGACCTCCACGTCACGGTCAAGACCGACGACGAGGACAAGGAGATCCTCAAGGGCGTCACGCTGACCATCAAGGACGGCGAGACCCACGCGATCATGGGGCCGAACGGCTCCGGCAAGTCCACGTTGGCCTACTCCATCGCCGGCCACCCGAAGTACACCGTCACCTCCGGTTCGGTGACCCTCGACGGCCAGGACGTCCTCGCGATGACGGTCGACCAGCGGGCGCGGGCCGGGCTCTTCCTGGCGATGCAGTACCCCGTCGAGGTTCCCGGCGTCTCGGTGTCCAACTTCCTGCGCACGGCGAAGACCGCGCTGGACGGCGAGGCCCCGAAGCTCCGCACCTGGGTCAAGGACGTCAACGCCGCGCTCGAGCAGCTGAACCTCGACCCGACGTTCGGCACCCGCTCGGTCAACGAGGGCTTCTCGGGCGGCGAGAAGAAGCGCCACGAGATCGCGCAGCTCGAGCTGCTCAACCCGAAGGTCGCGGTGCTCGACGAGACCGACTCCGGCCTCGACATCGACGCCCTCAAGATCGTGGCCGGGGGCGTCAACCGCTTCCGCGCGCAGGAGGGCAAGGGCGTTCTCCTGATCACCCACTACACCCGGATCCTGCGCTACATCGAGCCCGACTACGTCCACGTCTTCGTGGCCGGCCGGATCGCCGAGCAGGGCGGCCCCGAGCTCGCCGAGCAGCTCGAGGCCGAGGGTTACGACACCTACGTCAAGGCTGCGGCGGTCTGACCCGGTGACCCGAAAGGAGATGTGATGGACGGTCTGCTCCCCGACCTCGAGGTGGTCCGCAAGGACTTCCCGATCCTGTCGCGCGTGCTCGCGAACGGGCAGCCGCTGGTCTATCTCGACTCCGCCAACACCTCGCAGAAGCCACAGGTGGTCATCGACACGATGGTCGACCACCTCGAGCGCCACAACGCCAACATCGCCCGCGCCATGCACCAGCTCGGCGCCGAGGCGACCGAGGCCTACGAGAGCGGTCGCGACAAGGTGGCGTCGTTCATCGGCGCCCCCGACCGCGACGAGGTGATCTTCACCAAGAACGCCTCCGAGGGCCTCAACCTCGCCGCGAACACCTTGGCCTGGCCCGGTGACCGCCAGGTCGGACCGGGCGACGAGATCGTCATCACCGAGATGGAGCACCACTCCAACATCGTGCCGTGGCAGCTGCTCTGCGAGCGCACCGGCGCGAGGCTGCGCTGGTTCGGGATCACCGACGACGGTCGACTCGACCTGTCGCAGATCGACGACCTGATCACCGAGCGCACCAAGGTCGTGTCCTTCACCTGGGTCTCCAACATGCTCGGCACGATCAACCCGGTGGCCGAGATCGCCCGGCGCGCCCACCAGGTCGGCGCCCTCGTCGTCGTGGACGCCTCGCAGGCCGCGCCGCAGCTGCCGATCGACCTGGCAGCCATGGCCGACGACGAGCGACCCGACCTGCTGGCCTTCACCGGTCACAAGGTGGTCGGTCCGACCGGCATCGGCGTGCTCTGGGGCCGGCGTGCGGTCCTCGACCAGCTGCCGCCGTTCCTCGGTGGCGGCGAGATGATCGAGACGGTCACGATGGAACGCTCGACGTACGCACCCGTGCCCCACAAGTTCGAGGCCGGTACGCCGCCGATCGTCGAGGCCGTGGGTCTCGGCGCCGCCGTCGACTACCTGACGGAGCTCGGCATGGGCGCTGTCCAGGCCCACGAGCAGGCCGTGACGGCGTACGCCCTCGAGGGCCTGGCCACGATCCCCGGCCTCACCGTGCTGGGGCCGCTCGACGCCACCCACCGCGGGGGAGCGATCTCCTTCGAGATCCCCGGCGTCCACCCCCATGACGTCGCCACCGTGCTCGACACGCGGGGGATCGCGGTGCGTGCGGGGCACCACTGCGCGAAGCCTGCCCACGCGCACTTCGGGGTGCAGAGCTCGACCCGGCTGTCGTCGTACCTCTACACGACGCCGGCCGAGATCGACGCGCTGGTCGAGGGACTGGAATACACCCGTCGCTACTTCAAGTTGAGTTGAACGTCATGTCTACCGAGCTCGATTCCCTCTACCAGGAGATCATCCTGGACCACTACCGCAACCCCCATCACGCGGGGCTGCGCGAGCCGTTCGAGGCCGAGGTGCACCACGTCAACCCCACCTGTGGTGACGAGGTGACGCTGCGCGTCCACGTCGCCGACGGCCCCGAGGGGTGGGTGGTCGAGGACGTGTCGTACGACGCGCTCGGCTGCTCGATCTCGCAGGCGTCGGCGTCGGTGATGACCGATCTCGTGATCGGCAAGCCGGTCGACGAGGCGATGGCGATCCACGAGGAGTTCCTGACCCTGATGCAGGGCAAGGGTCAGGTCGAGCCCGACGAGGACGTGCTGGAGGACGGGATCGCGTTCGCCGGCGTCGCCAAGTTCCCCGCACGCATCAAGTGCGCCCTGCTGTCCTGGATGGCCTGGAAGGACGCGACCACGACCGCCCAGATGGAGGAGACGAAGTGACCACGAACCCGATCGACCACGGGGACCTGCCCGAGGTGCCGGAGGCTCAGCCCCCGGGCAGCGCAGCCCCGGCCGGCTCGGTGACGACGATCGACGACGTGACCGAGGCGCTCAAGGACGTCGTCGACCCCGAGCTCGGGATCAACGTCGTCGATCTCGGCCTGGTCTACGGCGTCCACCTCGACGGCGACACCAACGCGGTCATCGACATGACGCTCACCTCGGCGGCGTGCCCGCTGACCGACGTGATCCAGGACCAGACCAACACCGCCCTCGAGGGCATGGTCAACGACGTCGCCATCAACTGGGTCTGGATGCCACCGTGGGGCCCCGACAAGATCACCGACGACGGCCGCGAGCAGCTGCGCGCCCTGGGCTTCAACGTCTGAGCGCGGGCTTGCTCGCAAGGCGGCCTGAGCGCGAGCGAGCCGCAGGTTTGCTGGGAGACTGAGGTCATGGGCAAGCAGTTCGACGCGATCTCCGAGCGACACCGCACGTTCATCGAGCGGCAGCCGATGTTCTTCGTCGCGACGGCGGCCCGCGACGGGCACGTCAACGTCTCCCCGAAGGGCCTGGACTCGTTCCGCGTGCTCGGCCCCAACCGCGTCGCGTGGCTGAACGGCACGGGCTCCGGCAACGAGACCGCCGCCCACCTGCTCGACACCAACCGGATGACGCTGATGTTCTGCTCGTTCGAGCGGGAGCCCCTGATCCTGCGCCTGTTCGGCTCTGCGCGGACCGTGCAGCCCGGTGACGCCGACTGGGACGAGCTGGTGGGGCTGTTCCCGCCTCTGCCGGGGGCGCGCCAGGTGTACGACGTCGACGTCGACCTGGTGCTGACCTCGTGCGGCTACGGCGTACCGCTGATGCAGGCGACCGGCCAGCGCGAGCTGATGCCGACCTGGGCCACCAAGAAGGGGTCGGACGGCCTCGCGGCGTACTGGGCGGAGAAGAACACCACCAGCCTCGACGGCCTCCCGACCGGGCTCCCGTGAGGTTCACCGAGCACGAGCTGACGGCCGCCCTCACCGGTGCCGCCAAGGCTGTCCTGGCGACGCAAAGCAAGGACGTACGCCGTGGCCGGGCCGACATCGACACGGTCTGGAACGAGCTGGACCGCTACCAACGCTTCCAGCTCCTCGACCAGCTCGGGTCCGAGATCCTGCCCGTCCTGGTCGCCCTGCCGGATGTCGAGGTCGCCGACCGGCACCCGCGCGTCGTACAGCGACCGCGAGGTGGCCGAGACCGTCGAGAGCCTGGTGGGTGACGGCCTCGGCAAGGTGCGCCGTGTGATCGTCGTCAAGACCCGCACCGCGCTGGTGCAGTCCGCGTTGGCGCACCTGCCGCCGCGCCAGGATCCCGACGCCCTGGTGGTGCCCGACCACCTCTGAGCAGCATGCTGCCGGGGTGCCTAGCCGCCGGCCATCCGCGGCGCACCGGGTTCCGTGTCGCCGCCGCCCTGCTCGCGCGCGACGTACTCCTCGATGTTCTCGACGTCGTCGACGTTGCGCCGGACGACGGTCAGCAGGTCGCTCATCGTCGCGACCTCCTCGACCTGCTCCTTGACGAACCACTGCAGGAACTGCTCGGAGGCGAAGTCGGTCTCGTCGCGGGCGATCCGCAGCAACCCGTTGACCTGCTCGGTGACCCGCCGTTCCTGGTCGAGCGCGAGCTCGACGGGCGCCACGACACCCTCGAAGGCGGAGACCGGCGCCTGCACCCCGGGGATCACGACCTGCGCGTCGGTGTCGAGGAGGTACCGCACCATCATCAGCGCGTGGCCGCGCTCCTCGAGCGCCTGGGCGTAGAAGAAGGCCGCCATCTGGGGCATCGTCAACGCGTCGTAGTGGATCGCGCACGCGAGGTACTGGTGTTGGGCGGCCAGCTCCTCGCCGATCTGGACGTTCAGGGCCTGGACGAAGCGATCTGCGGGCATGCTCACTCCTCGACGTGCGGGGTCAGGCGGCCAACGACTTCTTGCTGGTCTTCACCAGCTTGCGTTTCTTGACCGTATAGCCCTCGGGCAGCCGACCCTCCTTCAGCATCCGGATCGGGCATCGCTTGCACCGCGACTTGCTGACGCAGCACTTCGACTTCGGCTTCTTCGGCACGCGAGGAGGGTACCCGACTGAGGGTTGCCTTACCTAACCGTGCTTCCGGGGTGAGCCGCACGGAGGGGGAGTTGCCTAGCATCGGCCCATGACCGACCACACCTCCCAGCTCCCCGACGACACCGCCACGCTCAGCGAGGGCGCCCGGATGCCGCTGCTCGGCTTCGGCACCTGGCAGATCAAGGGCGACGACGCCGTCCGCGCCACCTCCGCCGCGCTCGAGGCCGGCTACCGCCACCTCGACACCGCCACGGTCTACGGCAACGAGCGGGAGGTCGGTCGCGCGCTGGCGGACAGCGGAGTGGCGCGCGACGACGTCTTCCTCACCACCAAGTTCCCGCCCAACCGCGCCGGCCAGGAGCTGGAGACGCTGCACGAGAGCCTCGAGCTGCTGCAGACCGACCACCTCGACCTCTGGCTCATCCACTGGCCCGGCGAGGGCACGGCGAACGAGGACATCTGGCGGACCTTCGTCGAGGCCCGCGAGGCGGGGCTGACGCGCGAGATCGGCGTCAGCAACTTCGACGCGGAGCTACTCGACGCCGTCACCGCTGCCGCCGGCGTGGCGCCCGCGGTGAACCAGATCGAGTGGAGCCCGCTGCTGTACGACGCGGGGGTGCTCGCCGCCCACCGCGAGAGGAGCGTCGTACTCGAGGGCTACAGCGCCCTGCGTGGCGGCACGCTCGACCACCCGGCGGTCGTCGCGATCGCGGAGCAGCACGGGCGCACACCGGCCCAGGTGATCATCCGCTGGCACCTCCAGCACCAGATCGTGGTGATCCCGAAGTCGGTCAACGCCGACCGGATCCGCTCCAACGCCGACGTCGGCGGGTTCGTCCTGACCGACGAGGACATGGCCGCCCTCGACAACCTCGGCGACCACTGACACCCCCTCGCGGGTCAGAGCGGGATGACGATCTCGCCGCCGACATCGACGCGGCCGGCGGCGAGGGCGGACCGGTAGGACCTGACGTTGTCGGCGTGGATGGTGCCGAGGAGGCACTCGTCGTCGGGTAGTGGGAGCGCTCGGGCCAGCAGGGTGCTCAGATGCTTCCCGTACCCGCGGCCGCGGAAGGGGTGGTCGAGGACCAGCTCGACCACCGTCGCTCCCCGCACTCCGTGCCGGGCGTCCGGCTCGGCGGCCAGGACGCCGGCCCAGCCGTCGTCGACCCGCACGTCGAAGAGGAAGCCCCGGTCGGCCAGGTCCTGCAGGTCCTGGCGGCCCTCCACCCGGGCGTGCCGCGCGTGGGCCGGGTCTGTCGCCACGTCGCGGTCGAACAGGTCCTGGTAGCGCTCGTAGAAGGCGGTGTCGCGACGGGGAGTGACCGACAGCTCGGAGGGAGCGACCCGCCCACGCAGCTCGCCCAGGGGACCCACGAGCTGCCGCAGCTCGGGGTGGGTGTCCGGCCAGGTCCCGATCGGGTCGGAGGTCGTGAGCATCACGAAGCCCGGAGCGAAGGCGCCGAGGTGCTCCCGGGCGGCGGCCTGGAGGTCCGTGCGGTCGGCGGGGGTGAGTGGCCGGTCGCTCGCAGAGACCATGACGAAGGGAAGGTTCGGGTCGCGGCCCAGGTAGCGGGGCCCGACCAGCGCGTGCGCGGCGGCCCCGATCGCGACCCAACGGTCGAGGTAGGCCACCACCGGCTGGCCGATCGCGGGCGCGACCTCCGCGAAGGCGGCGGCATAGGTCAGGTCCTGCGCTGCCGTGTGGAGACAGAAGCCCAGCTCGTCCGCCAGGGCGGACCGGCGTACCGGCTCGGCGACGTGGTCGTGCACCCACGGGTGCAGCCCCGCGTCAGCGGCGTCCACCAGACTCTCCAGGCTCGGCAGTGCCGCCGTGCGCCCCATGACCACCTCCGAGCCGACACTCTGCCCGACGGAACCGCCCGGGCACGAGCCCGGCCAGGTCACGAACGGGCAAAGAACTCGGAGGCGGGGGTGGGACTCGACTGCCAGACTGCGCGCATGGACCTGTCCCTCGAGCTGGGCCGTCATCTCGACGGGATCCGCGAGGCGCTGGACGCCTTCGCGACCCACGCGACCACGGCGGGGCTCGGGGCACCCGTACCGACCACTCCCGACTGGGACGTACGCCGCCTGGTCGCCCACCAGGGCCTCGTGCACCGGTGGGCGACCTCCGTCATCCGCGGGGAGGACATCGACGACGACGCCGTCGAACGCGAGGGGCTCGAGTCCGCCGACCCCGTGGCCTGGCTCTGCGAGGGCGGCGAGCGGCTGATCGCCACGATCGAGGCGGCCCCCGACGACCTGGAGACGCTGGTCTTCCTCGTCGACGCCCCGCCGGCCAAGCGGTTCTGGGCCCGGCGTCAGTGCCACGAGACCACCATCCACGCTGTCGACGCGCTCTCGGCGACGCTCGGCCGTCACCCGCGTGCCGACGACACCTGGATCTCTCGCGACCTCGCGCTCGACGGGATCGACGAGCTCCTCACCGGGTTCATGCCCCGGCCTCGGTCTCGGCTGCGGTCCGACGACGCGACGACGATCGCGGTGGTGCCCGACGACGCCGATCGGCGCTGGACCGTGACCGTCACGCAGCGGCCGCCGACGACCGTGCGGGACGCGTCGCCCGACGTACGCGGACGTCGTGATCTGCGGCTCCGCCGTCGCGCTCTACCTCACCTTGTGGAACCGCAGCGACGAGCTCGACGGCACCGGACTCGACCTCTGGGCCGAGGGTGCCCGTGTGACCTGGGCATGACCGCCACCGTGCCGGTGCCACCGGCCCGGGTCGGGCGCTGGGTCGAGAACTTCGCGGCGCGGCACGGTGAGACCGGGCTCGTGGTCCGCGACGGAGCGCTGGCGGGGGAGGCCCGCGACGGCTCGACGTTCGTGGCCCGGCTGCCCTTCGCCACGACGTACGCCGGTCCACCCGAGGTCGCGGCCTTCGTGACCGCGGCGATCGCCCCGGACACCTGGGGTGTGCTGCTGGTACGCAAGGGCGGCTTCGCCGTGGCCCGGCTCGCGGGCGAGACCCTGGCCGAGCACAAGATCGGGCAGCGGCACGTGCAGGGGCGGACCAAGGCCGGGGGCCAGAGCCAGCAGCGGTTCGCCCGCCGCCGCGACAACCAGGCGCGCCAGGCCTACGAGGCGGCGGCCGACCATGCCGCCCGGATCCTCGGCCACCGCGCGCTCCCGCTGGTCACCGGTGGCGACCGCGGGGCCGTCGACGAGGTCCTCGCCGACCCACGGCTGCGTCAGGTCACGGTGGTCGGCCCGTGGCTCGCCGTACCGGACCCACGTCGGGCCGTGCTCGACGCGGCCGTCCAGGACGCCCTCGCCGTGGCGGTCGAGGTCGTCAACCGCTGAGGCCGTTGATCGGGAGCGGACGCCCGGGCACGGGGCTGGTGACCACGATCGACGAGACCGTCTGGCCGTGCACCAGGAACTGGTCGAGCACCTCCTCGAGCCCCGCGACTCCTCGCCGGTGATCCGGTGACACTCGCTGACCTGGTCGAGGGCGAGCGCGAGGTCGGCGATCCGGCCGAGCTGACCGGGGGCGGGGCCTGGAGCAGCCCTACCGGCCCCACGCGGTCGTGGGGCCGGAAAGGTCACGAGGTGAGGTGCTCGCCGAAGGCGATCGGCTCCCGCGTGAAGAGGTACGTCGCCCAGTTGAGCTTGGTGACGGTGCCGTCGGGCGCGCGCGTGACGCGCAGGAGCTCACCCCGCTCGCGGCCGGTGAGGTCGCGGTAGACGATCGTCGGCGACCTTCTCGAAGCGGGACGCGGTCAGCCGCTCGGCACCCGGCTTGTCGATCCGCGCCCGCAGCTCGCCCTGCTCGACCCAGAACACGAAGGGCTGCCCCTCCGAGAACCAGCGTCCCACCAGCGGGCGGTAGTCGTCGGGGATCTCGGTCCCGGGCTTCCACGGCGCGTCCTCGACCGGGTCGTGCTCGACCACGTGGTCGGCCAGCTCGATCGCGAAGGCGTCCGGGGACGGGGAGGCCGTGGAGCTCATCAGCACGATGCCGCCGGTGCCGGACGCGCGATGGGTGAAGACACCGGTGATGTGGCCGGGCATGCCTCCGGTGTGGCCGACCCAGGTGCGGCCGGTCGGCGACCGCATCAGGAAGAAGCCGAGGCCCATCGCGCCGGTCCACTGGTCGGGGTCGAGGAGCACCTGCGGCTGGCACATCTCCTCCATGGTGTCCGCCGACAGCAACGAGCCGGGTTCCGCGACGAACGCCGACCAGAGCGCGAGGTCGTGGGCCGTGCTGGCGAGCCCGCCGCAGGGAGCCATCGCGCGGAGGTCCAGCACCGGCTCGGGCCGGGGGACGTCGTCGTACGGTCCGACGTAGTACCCCGTCGCGTGCGGCCCGTCGTCGAAGCCCACCGAGGTACGCCGCATCTCGAGCGGCTCGAGCAGGCGGGTGCGCAGCGACTCCTCCCACGAGCGACCGTCGAGCTCCTCGACGAGCTGGCCGAGCATCGCGTAGACGACGTTGGAGTAGTGCCAGTGGTCGTGCGGCCGGCCGATGCGCTCGACGTCGTCGAAGTCGCGACGCAGCGTCTTGGCGTCGGGCTGCTCGAGCGTCTCCCACACGTCGCCGAGCGGCTCGCGGGCCATGCCCGACACGTGCGCGAGGCACTGCCGGATGGTGAGCGGGTGGGACACCTCGGGCACGTGGTCGCCGAGCAGGTCGTCGAGGGCGAGCCGTCCCTCGTCGCGCAGCTGCATGACCATCACGGCGGTGAAGGTCTTGGTGTTGGACGCGACCAGGAACTGGTCGTCGGCCGTCGGCGCACGGTCGGCGCCGAGCTCCACGACCCCGATCCCGTCGCCCCAGACCAGCTCGCCGCCTCGGCAGACGCCGGCGTACAGACCGGGCAGTCGTCCGCTGCGCTGCTTGGCGAGCGCGGTACGGCGGAGATGGCGGGCGGTGCTCTCGAGAAGGGTGGCCATGGGCCCGAACCTAGCGCGTCACAACCGCTGCTCGAACACCGCTCGGTGGGCCGCCCAGCGGTCGGTCATGGCCGCCATCTCGGTGTCCACGAAGCGCAGGAACTCGCCGGTCAGCATCAGCCGCCGGTACGCCGGTGAGTCGGGGCCGCGTTCGTCGACGGCGGTCTGCAACGCGCGCAGGATCGGCGCGTACAGATGGTCGCGCCGCAGCATCAGGCCGTGCCAGGCGTCGTCGTCCACGACGTACACCTCGCGGCGGGAGCCGCGCTCGCGCTCGCGGCGCAGCATCTGGAGGTGGGCGAGGTACTTCACCGCCCCCGAGATCGACGCGGGGCTGACACCGAGCACCTCGGTCAGCTCGACCGAGGTCATCCGGCCGTCGTCGTCGACGAGCAGCGCGGCGAAGACCCGCGAGGGGAGCGAGGGCATGCCGGCCTCGGCCAGCGCGGCGCCCAGCTGCTCGACGGATCGGTCGGTCATGCGCGTATCTTACGAAGATTCAGGAGATATTGAAAGAAGTGTAGAGTGGCGCGCATGAGCAGCACCGACCCGGTGGTCGACGTACGCGGTCTGGTCAAGACGTTCGGGAGCACCCGGGCGCTCGACGGCCTCGACCTGACGGTGGTCCCGGGGGAGGTGCACGGCTTCCTCGGACCCGAACGGCGCCGGGAAGTCCACCACGCTGCGGATCCTGCTCGGGATGATCCGCAAGGACGCCGGCGACGTGCGTCTGCTCGGCGGCGACCCGTGGGCCCAGGCCGCCGACGCTCCACCGCCGTCTCGCCTACGTGCCCGGCGACGTCAGCCTGTGGCCCAACCTGTCGCGGCGGCGAGGTGATCGACATGCTGCTGCGGATGCGCGGTGCCCCCGTCGACCGACCCGCGCCGGGCCGAGATGCTCGAGCGCTTCGAGCTCGACCCGACCAAGAAGGGTCGCGCGTACTCCAAGGGCAACCGGCAGAAGGTCGCCCTGGTCGCCGCGTTCGCGGCGCCGACGGACCTGCTGGTGCTCGACGAGCCGACCTCGGGGCTGGACCCGCTGATGGAGGAGGTCTTCGCCGCCTGTGTCGCCGAGGTCCGCGAGGCGGGTACGACGGTGCTGCTGTCCAGCCACATCCTCAGCGAGGTCGACCGGCTGGCCGACCGGGTCACGATCATCCGCGACGGCCGCGTCGTGGAGTCCGGGCAGCCTCGACGAGATGCGACACCTGCACCGGTCGCGGGTGCGGGCCGACGTGGTCGGCGCCGTACCGGACCTGTCCGGCGTACCCGGCGTGCACGACCTGACCGTCGACGGCTCGGTGGTCTCGTGCACCGTCGAGCCCGAGGCGCTGCCCGCCGTGCTCACCGCGATCACGGCCGCCGGCGTCCGCACCCTCACCAGCACGCCGCCCACCCTCGAGGAGCTCTTCCTCGACGCCTACCGCCGGAGGGAGCCCGTCCGATGACCGGGGTCTGGCGGCTGACGAGGTTCTCGCTGCGACGCAGCCGGGTGCTGGTCGCGGTCTGGACGGTCCGTGCTCGGGGTGATGTGCTACGCCTCGGCCGCGGCGACCGGCTCGCTGTACGGCTCGACCGCCGAACGCGTCTCCGCCGCCGAGTCGATCAACGCCAGCTCGGCGCTGGTCGCGCTCTACGGCCCGATCCTCGACGTCCACAGCCTCGGCGAGGTGGCGATGACGAAGACGACCGTGACGTACGGCGTGCTCGTGATGGCGCTCTGCCTCGTGCTCGTACGCCGGCACACCCGCGTCGAGGAGGAGTCCGGACGCGCCGAGCTGCTCGGAGCCCTCGGCGTCGAGCCGGCCGCCCCGCTGCTCAGCGCGGTCCTCGTCGGCGTGATCGCAGCCGTCCTCGTCGCGAGTCGTCGCCGCGGCGCGCCGACATCGCCGGGGGACTGCCGGTCGCGGGCTCGCTCTGGTTCGCGGGCTCCTGGCTCGGCCTCGGGCTGGTCGGCACCGGGATCGGCGCCGTGGCTGCGCAGCTGTCCGCCAGCGCGCGCACCTGTGGCGCGATCGCCGCCGGCGCCGTCGGCGTCCTCTTCCTGCTGCGGGCGATCGGCGACACCACGCGTCTCCTGGCTGAGCTGGCTCTCGCCGTTCGGGTGGTCCACGCAGCTGCGCGCCTGGTCCGATCCGCGTGGCTGGGTGCTCCTGCTCGACCTGGCGCTCGCCGCGGCGCTCGTCGGCGCCGCCCTCGCGCTCCGCGCACGCCGTGACCTCGGGTCGGGGCTGATCGCCGCCCGTCCCGGCCCGGCGACCGGGCTCGCCGCGGCTCGGCGACGCGCTCGCGCTCAACCTCCGCGTGCAGACGACCTCGCTGGTGGTCTGGACGGTGGCCTGCGGCGTGCTCGGCGCACTGATGGCGGCGATCGTGCCCGGCGCGGAGTCGTTGCTCGACTCGGCCGGCGCCCGCGACCTGATCGAGCGGCTCGGCGGGGTCGGTGCTCTTCAGGAGACGCTGGTCGCCGCGCTCGTGTCGGTCCTGGCGATCGTCATCTCGTGCTTCGCGGTCACCGTGGTGACCCACGGGGGCGTCGAGGAGCACGACGGCCGCACCGAGGAGGTGCTGGCCACCGCGACCGGGCGGTCGACGACGTTCCTGGCCATCGTGCTGGTGGCGCTGGGTGGTGCGGCGTGGCTTCTCCTGGTCACGGGCCTGGGCATGGCGATCGGCGCCGTCGGCACCGCGGTCTCGTTCGGTGGCGTGCTCGTCGGCGTCCCTCGTGCAGATCCCCGCCGTGTGGGTGGTCGGGGCCCTGGCCCTGGTCGGGCTGGCCCAGGGCAGCCGGTGGGCCGTCGCCGGGTGGGTGGTGCTGGTGGCCTTCTTCCTGGTCGGTCCGCTGGCCGAGCTGCTGCAGCTGCCGGGCTGGGTGGCCGACCTCTCGCCGTACTCCCACGTGTCGAAGGTGCCCGCCGAGTCGCTCGCGATCGGGCCGGAGCTGGCGCTCGTCGCACTCGCGGCCGTGCTCGTCGCCGCGGCCTGGTGGCGCTACCGGACGCGCGACATCGGCTAGCGTCCGAGGTATGTGGGAGCCCGACCCCGCGTGGCACCCCGTGTCCGGAGGCACGGGGACCTCCACCGTGGGGGTGTGGCGCACCGACCGGCAGGGTCAGGCCCTGGTGGTCAAGCGGATCGGCGCGCCGGCCCCCGACGACCCACCCGAGCTGAGCGACCCGCGCCATTTCGCCTACTGGCGCCGCGAGGCCGATGCCGCGATCAGCGGCGTGGTGGATGCCACGCCGGGGCTGCGCGGCACCCCGCTCGACGTCGCCGAGGACGACGAGGGGATCACGCTGACCCGCGAGTTCGTCGAGGACGCCGCGCTCAACGGTCTGTACGTCGCACACGCGATGGGCCGGTTCGCCGGCGCGGACCTCGGGCGGCATGCCTGGACTGGCGGTCGACCAGCTGCGCGACCGGATGACCCGGGTCGAGCGCCGGGGCGGCTGGCCGACGCTGGCCCGGACGACGGTCGCCGACGTCGCCGACCGGCTCTGGTCGCGACGCGAGACCCTGTTGCGCGAGCTGGACGCGCTGCCGCGCGTGCCGCAGCACGGCGACCCGGCGGCGTCCAACCTGCCCGGCCGCGACGGCGACGACGTCGTCGCGATCGACTGGAGCACGCTCGGCCACGGACCCGTCGGCGCCGACCTGGGGATCTTCCTCCAGAACGCCCGCGAGGCGCCCGAGCCGCTGCTCGACGCCTACCTGATGGGGCTGCCCGAGGGGCTGGCCAGCGTCGAGGAGGCGACCCTCGGGATGCGGGTCAGCGCGGCGTACACGGCGCTGTCACGGGCGGAGTGGGCGCTCGCCCGGGTCGCGGGCGGCGAGGGCGCTCTGGCCGGGAAGTACCGCCACCCCGCGGTCGCGCCGTACCTCCGCGCGCTGCAACGGCAGTTCGGCCAGATCGAGGCGCTGCTCTGACCTTCCCTCGAGGACCGGCTACTCGACCGGCTGGCCGTTGAAGGTGTTGCAGGCGGCGAGGGTGCCGTTCTGGAAGCCGACGGTGAACCAGTGGACGCGCGCGGCGGACGAACCGTGGGTCCAGTGCTCGGAGTCGACCGGGTTGCCGGTCTCCTTCTGGATCGTGTCGTCGCCGACGGACTTGGCGGCCGCGATCGCCTCCTGGACGTCCTGGTCGGTGAGGTCCTCGATCAAGACGTTGCCCTGGGAGTCGTGGGTGGTCGTGGCGTTGCGAGCCCACATGCCGGCGTAGCAGTCGGCCTGGAGCTCCAGGCGCACCGAGTCGCTGTTCGGCCCCTGCTGGGTCTTCACCTTGCCCATCGTGCCCAGCACGTTCTGGATGTGGTGGCCGTACTCGTGGGCCACGACGTAGGGCTGGACGAAGGCACCCGACGGGCCGTTCAGCTGCTCCTGCAGGATCTTCTTGAAGAAGCTGGGATCGAAGTAGATGGTGCTGTCGCTCGGGCAGTAGAACGGTCCCGTCGCGGACGACGCCCGGCCGCACGCGGTGGAGGTCTGGCCGCGGAAGGTGTCGACCGCGGTCTCGGGCTGCCACTGGGCGCGCGGCGCCTGCTGCGCGATCGCCCCCTCCCAGTAGTCGTTGAGGGAGTTCTCGACCGCCACCAGGCCACACGTGCGCGGGGTGGTCGTTGGCGTCCTGGCCGGTCTGGCAGTTCTCGTACGCCGCGGAGCTGCCGGTGAAGCGGCTGGTGTCGTAGCCGCCCGCCGTGCCGCCCGGGATCGCGCCGGTGAGGTCGACGCCGCCGCAGGCCCTGAGCAACAGGATCACCACGATGATCAGCACGACCCCGAGGCCGCCCCCGGCCTTGGTGCCGCCCGGGAGCGGGATGCGGGTCCCGGACCCGCCCGGACCGCCGCCCATGCCGCCTCCGCCGCCGCCACCGGCGTCGTCGCGCATCCGGCTGGTGTCCAGCCTGGCCTTCGGGTTGAAGCGCATCGATCGACTCCTCCGTCGGGCCGGGGTCAGGGCCGCCCTAGACTAGCCAGCCTGATGATCAGTGCCCACAAGCTCGAGGTCCGAGCCGGGGCGCGGTTGCTGATGCACGATGTCTCCTTCCGGGTGGGTCCCGGCGACAAGGTGGGGCTGGTCGGACGCAACGGTGCCGGCAAGACCACCCTCACCCGCATCCTCGCCGGCGACGGCCTGCCCGCGTCCGGCTCGGTGCACTCGACGGGCTCCGTCGGCTACCTGCCACAGGACCCGCGGACCGGCGACCCCGAGGTGCCGGTCCGCGAGCGGATCCTGTCCGCCCGCGGCCTGGACTCCGTCGTACGACGTCTGCGCGCGGCCGAGCAGGAGATGGGAAGCGACGACCCGAACGTCCGCGACCGGGCGATGCGGCGCTACGAGCGCGCCGACGCCGACCTCCATGCCGGCGGCGGGTACGCCGCCGAGGCCGAGGCCGCGCAGATCGCGGCCTCGCTCGGCATCGAGGACCGCCTCATGACCCAGCCGCTGCGCACCCTCTCCGGTGGCCAGCGGCGCCGGGTCGAGCTGGCCCGGATCCTCTTCTCGGGCGCCGAGACGCTGCTCCTCGACGAGCCGACCAACCACCTCGACGCCGACTCCGTGGTGTGGCTGCGGGAGTTCCTCAGGGCCCACAAGGGCGGACTGGTCGTGATCAGCCACGACACCGCGCTGCTCGAGCAGACGGTGACCAAGGTCTTCCACCTCGACGCCAACCGCCAGGAGATCGACGTCTACAACATGGGCTGGGCGGCGTACCTCTCCCAGCGCGAGTCCGACGAACGACGCCGCAAGCGCGAGCGGGTGAACGCCGAGCGCAAGGCCGACCAGCTGATGGACCAGGCGAACAAGATGCGGGCCAAGGCCACCAAGGCCCAGGCCGCGCAGTCGATGATGCGCCGCGCCGAGCGGATGATGAGCGGGATCGAGGCCGAGCGCCGCAGCGACCGGGTGGCCCGGATCAAGTTCCCCGAGCCGGCACCGTGCGGGAAGACACCGCTCACGGCCTCCGAGCTGTCGAAGTCCTACGGCTCGCTCGAGGTCTTCACCGACGTCGACCTCGCGATCGACAAGGGGTCGCGGGTGGTCGTGCTCGGGCTCAACGGCGCCGGCAAGACCACGCTGCTGCGGATCCTGGGCGGGGTCGACAAGCCCGACACCGGCGAGGTCACCCCGGGCCACGGTCTCAAGCTCGGCTACTACGCCCAGGAGCACGAGACGCTCGACACCTCGCGCACGGTGCTGGAGAACATGCGCACCGCCGCGCCCGGTCTCACCGACACCGAGACCCGGTCGGTGCTCGGCTCGTTCCTCTTCTCCGGCGACGATGTCGCCAAGCCCGCCCGCGTGCTGTCGGGTGGCGAGAAGACCCGGTTGGCGCTGGCGATCCTCGTCGTGTCGAGCGCCAACGTGCTGCTGCTCGACGAGCCGACCAACAACCTCGACCCCGCCTCTCGCGAGGAGGTGCTGGCGGCGATCCGTGGCTACCAGGGAGCGATCGTGCTGGTCACCCACGACGAGGGGGCGGTCCGAGCCCTCCAGCCCGACCGGGTGCTGATCCTCCCCGACGGGGTCGAGGACCTCTGGAACGACTCGTACGCCGACCTGGTCTCGCTGGCGTGAGCGAGGACCGTGCGACCCGCCTGGCGCGCCCCCTGTCCGTGGCCACCTGCAGTCACGACCTGGCGCCCGAGGAGCTGGACGAGCACCCCGCCTATGCTTGCGCTCGTGACTGAGCGGGAAACGGGTGCGGACGACTCGATGCTCGATGGCCTGCTGCCGGTGCCCGGTGCCGTCTGGCGCACCTATCTCGCGCCCAACGCGAAGGTCATGTTCGAGTCGCTGAACAAGAACGCCTGCACGAGCCTCAAGTGGATGATGGCCGACCTGGCCGGCGAGGACCTGGACACCTTCCGCGCCGGGTGGCAGCCGTTCATCTCCGAGTCGGAGGCGGTGCACAACCGCACCCTCTGGAAGGCGTCCCCCAAGCTCGACAAGCTGCCCCGCGAACAGCGGGTCACCATCCACCCGGACCACGGCTGGTTCATCTTCGCCGTGGTCCGCGACCCGCGTCTGCGGCTCTTCTCGGCCTGGCAGAACAGGCTCCTCATGGAGAACCCGATCGGCCAGCAGTATCGGGACGAGTGGTGGTACCCGCGGCACCCGCTCACCCGTGACTCGGTGATCGAGGACTTCGCCAAGTTCGTCGATCTCTTCGAGAAGGAGCCCGACCACAAGCTCCGGAGCAAGGATCCGCACTTCCGCGACCAGGTCGAGCTGCTCGTCGAGGACGCGGTGCCGTACACCCGCATCTACGAGATCAGCGAGATGAAGCAGCTGCAAGCAGACCTCAGCGCGCACCTCGAGGCCCAGGGCCTCTCCGGCGAGCTGCACCTTCCCAAGGCCAACCCGACCCCGTTGCGGGCGATCGGTCCGCTTTTCGAGAACGGCGTCAAGGAGCAGATCGAACGGATCTATGCCGCCGACTTCGAGCGATTCGGCCACCTCTGGGACTTCACGAAGACCGAGAACGCCGCGCCGTGGAGCGACGCCAGCCTCGCCGCGTGCGAGAGCGAGTCCGCGCTCGGGTTGCGGATCGCGGAGCTCCACCAGATGGCCCGCAATCAGCGCCAGAAGAACGTGCAGGCGCAAGGCCGGATCTCCGAGCTCGAGGCGGAGCTGGCGAACGTCTCAGCCGGTGGCTCCGCGCACCTCGCGAGTGCCGGGAAGAGGCTGCGCGCGCGAGTCTCCCGCCTGCGGTTCTCGCGCTAGGTGCGACCCCTGGTCGAGCACCGCGGGTTGGGTAGCATCCCCGGGTGACCGCGCGTGCCGGCTGGACCCCTCCGTGGCGCGGTCGGGGGCAACGCCTCAGTGTCGTCATTCCGGTCTACAACGTCGAGTCGATGCTGGCCGCCTGCCTGGACTCGGTCCTGGCCCAGCCGGTCAAGGATCTGGACGTCGTCATCGTCGACGACGGATCCACCGACGGCTCAGTCGCCGTCGCACGGCGGTACGCCGAGCGGCACCCGCAGGTCCGCCTGATCGTCCAGGAGAACGGCGGTGTCTCCCGGGCCCGCAACGTGGCGGTCGAGCATTGCACCGGCGACCTGGTCACCTTCGTCGATCCCGACGACGTCCTTCCGCCGGACGCGTGGCGGCCGATGCTGCGCGCGCTGGCGCGGACCGGCTCGGACTTCGCGGTCGGCACGATGGAGCGCGTGGATGCCGACGGGTGGCGTGCGCAGCCGCCCCTGCTGAAGCGCAACCACGCGGAGGAGCGGCTGGGGGTGACGATCGACGACGTCCCCCTGATGATCGCCGACGTCTTCCCGTGCAACAAGATCTTCAGGGTGGACTTCTGGCGGCGCCAGGGGCTCGCGTTCCCCGTCGACGTCCGCTACGAGGACCAGGTGCTCTGCACCCAAGCCTTCCTCGTTGCGACGGCGTTCGACGTCCTGACCGACGTGGTCTACGAGTGGAACACGCGCGTCGACCTGACGTCGGCCACCCAGGCGCGAGGTCGCCACCAGAATCTCTCCGACCGGATGGTCACCAAGCAGATGACCGTCGACCTGGTCCGCGGCCACGGCAACCCGGACCTGTGGGACACGCTCCACCGCGAGGTGCTTCCGATCGACATGTGGGAGCACTTCCGCGCCGCGGTGGCGGCCACCACGGTGGACCCCGACCGCTACTGGGCCACGCTGCGCGCCGGCCAGCTGAAGATCTGGAACGACGACACCGTCCCCTTCGAGTGCACGGCTGTGCCTGCCGGCCAGCGACTGATGGGATGGCTGGTGGGCCAGGACCGGCGCGACGACCTGGCCAGGCTGGTCGCGCAGATCGATGGTCCCGGTGTCCCGGTCGAGGAGGGGCGCTACCTCCACCCCTGGGTGGACGAGCCCGGCGTGCCGGCCGTGCTCAGCTCCGTGCGGACGCCGAGCGCCTGAGCGCAGCCCGGGCCGCGCGGGCCTCCTCGACCTCACGAATCCAGGCCACGTGCTCATCGGCGGAGCGGGGCAGCTCAGCCACCCGCTCCCAGGTCTCATCGTCGAGGGCGTGCCGCAGCCCCGCGAGCTGCACGTGGTCGTCGCCGGGCACGCGCGGCCGCGCCGGGAGAGCCTCGCGAGGTCCGGGCCGCAACATCCGGCGCCAGCGCGGACGCGCGGCCTCCTTGGCAGCCCGGGCCCGCTGGCGGTCCGCGGCACGCCACCAGGCCAGCTCGTCCCGGACCCGGTGGGCGGCCGCCTCGGACACCGCGTCCACCCGTGCCGCGAGATCGGCTGGCAGCTCCTCGCGGAGCGCCAGGTGGTGCATCTCGGCCTGGAACCGGCGGTAGTAGTCCATCGTGTAGTGCACGTCGAAAGCGCCCCACGGGTGCTCGGGGAAGGTCACGTAGTACTCGTCCGACAGGTCGATGTGCTCCCAGCCGTACGACGTCCGGGCATGCTCGTTGAGCCGCTTCCAGAACGCGTTGCCTTGCCTGGCCTCGACCCTGGCAGCCTTGCCCTCGCGGCCGCCCGGACCGAGCGGGCTGGGGACGCTCTTGCCGGATCGCAGCACCTCGACAGCGTTGAAGCCGCAGTGCACGACCACTCGGGTGCGGGGGCAGCGCTCAGCGACGTACGCCGCGAACCGGTCCATCGCCTCGGCCCAGAGGTCGAAGTAGGCGTCGGCATCGTCCTGCCAGCGCAGCGCGACGGCCCCTGAGTCCTCCATCAGCCGTCTGTACAGGTCGGTCTTGCGGAGGCGCCAGCGGTTGTCGGTCACGTACCGCCCGTCGGGCAGCCGGAGCACACCGAAGTGGATGTCGCCGAAGAAGTCGAGCACCAGGAAGTCGGGCTGCTCGGCGGGGAGAAGGTCGAGGATCTCCCGGGAGAGGTCCGAGTGGACGTTCCACAGGCCGTACGGCTTCATCTCCTCGACGGGTTCCCACGGCTCGTCCACCGCGGGCGACATCAGGGCGATCATCGAGCTCTGGTTGGTGGTCGAGCCGACGGCGTACCAGCGCTTGTAGCCCGGGTTGAAGCGGCGGTTGAAGTTGTCGCGCGTGATGCAGCTGCCCACGACGGCGACCGTCAGCGGCTCGCTCATGGCGTGGGAACTGGAGGGAGGTTCGAGCGTTTGCGCTCGGTCGAGAGGACGTGCGCGACGACGCGCTCACAGCATCGGCCGTCGCGCTGGGTGAACGTGGCGTCGATGCGGGCCTGGTACTCCGGCAGCGGGGACGGACCGTGCGTGAGCGCCTCGATGACGGCGTCCACCGCGCCGTCGCGGGTGCCCGCGACGGGGCCGAAGCCGTCGCGGACGTACTCGAAGTAGTTCTGCCGGCCGGTGTGGCCGCCGCCCAGGACCGACTCGGCATCGAACTGGTAGTAGACGACAGGGCGTTCCAGGTACGCCGCGTTGAAGGCGACCGAGGAGAAGTCGGTGACCAGCACCCTGGCCCGAGCGAAGAGCTCCTGCGGGTCCTGGCCCTCGTAGGACAGCGTATGGACGTGGGCCGGGAGGTCCATCAGGGGCAGCCACGGCAGCAGGATCGGGTGCGGTAGGAAGGCGAGCTTCACTCCCTGGTCCTCGCAGGCGGCGGCCAGCTTCTCGTCGCGGAGGAACGCCAGCCAGCTGCGGATGAATTCGGTCTCCAGCAGGGCCGGGTCCGCGATCCGCTTCTGGGTGCCGGGGATGACCGGGGGGACGAGGTTGTCGCGCCAGGTCGGGGCGACCAGGAGCAGGTCGCGACGTTCGGGTGGGAAGCGGAGCCCGACGTCGCGGAGCCGGTCGAACCGGGGCAGGCCGGTGAGGGTCACCTCGCGGGTCGTGAAGACGTACGACGTGTGGTCGCCGACGATCGACGCCATCTCCCGCGGGGTGCTCACGACGAACGTGTCGAGCTTCTTGAGGTTGAGCCACGCCGAGAGGTCGTCCTTGATCACGCCGTGCTGCAGGAAGTGGAAGCGCCAGCCCGGGCTGGTGAACTCGTGGATCGGTTGGGGCGCCACGATCGGGGCGTCCGCGTGCGTGGAGAGCAGATGGGCCGCGTGCGCCATGAGCAGCCGCCACTGCAGCGAGCCGTGCGCGACCAGCCGGTCGCCGTGGCCGGCCGCGGTGAACCGGTCCCACTCCTTGCCGCCCTTCTCCAGGACGAACCAGGCGTTGATCTCGGGGTGGTGCTCGCGCAGGTACCGGAACAGGATCTCTGCGCTGTCGGCTGCGTCGTGCAGCCGGTCCATGAGCACCCACGCACCGGCGTACTTCTTGCGTACCGGCCGGCGGTGCATCAGGACCTGCGCCAACCGGCCCTGCTTGGTCTTCGGCGAACGGATGCGCAGGTGCGCCGGCACCAGGCGCCGGCCGCGGGCCGACTCGGGGTTGAGCCAGAAGCGGATCTGCCCCGCCGGCGCGACGCGCACGGGTCCGTGTGGGCGCTCGTAGACGATGTCGATCGGCGCACCGCCGATGTCGGCCTGCAAGGACCGATCCGCGGGGAGCCAGACGATCCGCTCGTGGAGCAGGGCGCGCCCGTAGTAGTCGAGGTCGCGGATCTTGGCGTGCAGCGGGGTGATCCGTTCGCCGTTCGCCCGCCAGACCTCCTCCGGAAGGTCCCCGGTGAAGAAGTAGGAAGCACGGACCAGCTCCTGGGTGACGTCGAGCGCGCCCAGCTGGACGAACGGGTCGTGCCACGGTTCGTCGCGGTACCCGTGGGCCATCACGAGCCCGGCCGCGATGGGCAGGGAGGGCGGGGCGTAGGGCAGCGCTGCCACCATGTCGACAGAGCTGAGCACTTCGCCGATCAGCTCGTGGAAGCGGTCCGCGACAGGATCGTCGATCGGTCGCCCCTCGCCTGCGTTGGCGTCGGTGGTGTTGAAGTACCACAGCAGCTCGTAGATCAAGCAGCTGGCGAGCCACCCGGGCACCTCGCCGTACTGCGCGATCGCCCGGTGGACCAGGTCGAGGTAGCCGAACTCGGGGACGGCGGTGTAGCGGCGCTCCTCCCGGCGGGAGGTCTGCAGCGTCGAGGTGCCGTCAGCCCGCTGTCGGTAGTGGTACCTGGCTGAGTCGAGGAAGCCGACCTGCGGCCGGGGGAAGCTGAGCAGGTAGCGGCAGTTGAAGTGGCCGTCCTCGAAGTTCGGGCGGATCCGGGTGTCGAAGGTGAGCTCGAGCTCACGGACCCGATCGAGCCGGAAGAAGCTCGTCGGAGAGTGGCCGTGGAACCGCTCCGGGTTGATCGTGAGGTCGACGTACGGACTCCCGCGGAACATCGACCGCAGCGGGTGGCCGTCCTTGAGGACCCCGGTCAGCTCGTCCCACATCAGCCGGTGGCAGGCAACCAGGTCGGCGTCGGGGTGGGTGTCGAGGAAGGCCGCGACCACGGTCAGGTAGTCGGGGGTGAGGGCGTCGTCGGGGTCGGGGAAGGAGATCCACTCGCCCCGCGCAGCCTCGATGCCGGCGTTGCGGGCGGCGCCCTGGCCGGCGTTGGCCTGGTGGATCACCCGGACCGTGTCCGGGCGGCGTGCTGCCCAGTCGGTGAGCACCTGTGCGGAGTCGTCGGTGGAGCCGTCGTCGACCAGGACGATCTCGACGTCGTCGAGCCCGTGGGTCTGGGCCTCCAAGGAGGCGATGAAGTCCGGCAGGTAGCGGCCCACGTTGTAGACGGCGCTCACGAACGTGAAGCGGGGCTGCCAGGACAATGAGCACCTCTTCTCGGGGATGGGTCCAGAAACCTAATCACGCTCGGTGGAGCAGGTCCAATCACACCGGGGCGGGCGTCGGCGTCGGCGGGAGCCCGGACTGTTTCCGGTCGGTCTGGAGGACGCGCTCGACGACCCGCGCGCAGCAGCGGCCGTCCCGCTCCGGGAAGCTCGCGTCGATCCGGGCCTGGTACTCCGGTAGCGGGGAGGCCCCGTGGGCCAGCACACGCAGGGTCGCCTCGACGGCGCGGTCCCGCGTCCCGGCGACCGGGCCGAAGCCGTGGCGGGCGTAGTCGAAGTAGCCGCGCCGTCCGACGTGATCGCCCTCGAGCACGGATTCGGAGTCGAACTGGTAGTAGACGACCGGGCGGTCCAGGTACGCCGCGTTGAAGGCGACCGAGGAGAAGTCGGTGACCAGCACCCTGGCCCTTGCGAAGACCTCCTGCGGGTCCTGGCCCTCGTAGGAGAGGGGCAGGACGTGGCGGGGCAGTTCCATCAGCGACAGCAGCGGCTGCAGATTGGGGTGGGGCAAGAACCCGAGGGTGAGCCCCTGCTCGCGGCAGGCCGCGGCGAGTCGCTCGTCGGTCAGGTACGCGATCCAGTTGCGGATGAAGTCGGTCTCCAGCAGGGACAGGTCGAGGCCGCGCCGCTGCGTTCCGGCGAGCATCGGGGGCATCAACCAGTTGCGCCAGGTGGGGGCGACCAGCAGGAGGTCGCGGCGCTCAGGTGGGAAGCGGAGCCCGACGTCGCGGAGCCGGTCGAACCGGGGCAGGCCGGTGAGGGCCACCTCGCGGGTCGTGAAGACGTACGACGTGTGGTCGCCGGCGATGGACGCCAGCTCCTGGCGGGTCGAGACCACGAAGGTGTCGAGCTTCTTGGGGTCCAGCCACGACGACAGGTCGTCCTTGATCACGCCGTGCTGCAGGAAGTGGAAGCGCCAGCCCGGGGTGGTGAACTCCAGGATCGGCTCCGGTGCGGTCACCGGCCCCTCCGCGTGCGATGAGAGCAGATGGGCCGCGTGCGCCATCAGCAGCCGCCACTGCAGCGAGCCGTGCGCGACCAGCCGGTCGCCGTGGCCGGCCGCCTTGAACCGGTCCCACTCCTTGCCGCCCTCCTCCAGGACGAACCAGGCGTTGATCTCGGGGTGGTGCTCGCGCAGGTACCGGAACAGGATCTCTCCGCTGTCGGCCGCGTCGTGCAGCCGGTCCATGAGCACCCACGCACCGGCGTACTTCTTGCGTACCGGCCGGCGGTGCATCAGGAGCTGCGCCAACCGGCCCCGCTTCGACACCGGCCGCCGGCGGCGCAGGTGGGCGGGGATCCCGGCCCTGGCCCGTGCCGAGTCGGGGTTGAGCCACCAGCGGATCTGCCCCGGTGGGGCCACCTTGACCGGGCCGGGCGGCCGCTCGTAGGCGAGGGAGACCGGCGTGCCGCCCAGATCTGCCTTGAGGGTTCGGTCGGCGGGAAGCCAGACGATCCGCTCCTGCAGCAGCACCCGACCGTAGTAGCGGAAGTCGCGGATCTTCGCGTGCAGCGGGATGATCCGCATGCCATTGGCCCACCAGGTCTCCTCGGGCAGCTTCCCGGTGAAGAAGTACGACGCGCGCACGAGCTCCTGGCGAACGTCCAGGCTGCCGAGCTGCACGAAGCCCTCGTGCCACGGTTCCTCGGCGTAGCCGTGCGCCAGCACCAGCCGGGGCAGCGGCGCGACCGTGGCCGGCACGAACGGCAGCGCGGCCTCCACGTCGAAGCGCCCGAGGATCTCCGCGGCCAGCTCGTGGAAGCGCTCGACCAGCTCGCCGGAGTCGGGACGTCCCGGGGCTGCCTTCGGGTCGGGCGCGGCGAAGTACCAGTGCAGGTCGTAGAGCAGGCAGCTCGCCAGCCACCCGGGCACCTCGCCGTACTGCGCGATCGCCCGGTGGATCAGATCGAGGTAGCCGAACTCGGGGACGACCGTGTAACGGCCCGGGTGGGGAGCCGAGGTCTGCAGCGTCGAGCTGCCGTCGGCCCGTCGGCGGTAGTGATAGCGCGCAGACCCGAGGAAGCCGACCCGCGGGCGCGGGTGCTCGAGCAGGTAGCGGCAGTTGAAGTGGCCGTCCTCGAAGTTCGGGCGGATCCGGGTGTCGAAGCGCAGCTCGTGTTGGCGGATCCGGTCCAGACGGAAGAACGACGTAGGCGAATGGCCGTGGAAGCGGTCGGGAGCCTCCGACAGGTCCACGAAGCTGTCACCGGTGTACATGGAGCGCAGCGGATGGCGGTCCTCGATCGTCGCCGTGCCCTCGTCCCACATCAGTCGGTGGGTGGTGACCAGGTCGGCGTCGGGGTGGGTGTCGAGGAAGGCCGCGACCACGGTCAGGTAGTCGGGGGCCAGGGCGTCGTCGGGGTCGGGGAAGGAGATCCACTCGCCCCGCGCAGCCTCGATGCCGGCGTTGCGGGCGGCGCCCTGGCCGGCGTTCGCCTGGTGGATCACCCGGACCGTGTCCGGGCGGCGTGCTGCCCAGTCGGTCAGCACCTGTGCGGAGTCGTCGGTGGAGCCGTCGTCGACCATGACGATCTCGACGTCGTCGAGCCCGTGGGTCTGGGCCTCCACGGAGGCGATGAAGTCCGGCAGGTAGCGGCCCACGTTGTAGACGGCGCTCACGAACGTGAAGCGGGGTCGTGCGGGGCTGCTCATGGAACCTGCCTTCCTGTGCGGATGCGCAGCGCCGGCATGCGGCTGGGTCATGGGGGAGAGCGGTGCTCGGCCCGGTTGCTCAGGTGCGCCTCGTGATCCGGGCCCGGACCCGGGCGCGGAGCACCGCCGCGAGCTCTCGGGTCGGGATCTCGTCCAGCGTGCGGGGTCGGTCGGACGCGGCAGCCGTGAGCTGCTTGACCCGCTTCTCGGCCCTTCGGATGCGTCGCTGCGCCGCGGTGATGACCCCGGCGAGGGCCTCGGCCGCCAGGTCCACGGGCACCTGCGTCACGGGCTCGGCATCGGCGGCGACAGGGACCCGGCGCAGGTTCTCCAGGTCGCCGATGACCGACACCCCGCTCGCACGGAGTCGCTCGATGCTCGCTCCGGCCTCGGCGGCGGCCTGGCTCGCGGCCCATGCGGGGAGCACCGGCCGTGCCTCGTCCTTGGGAGGCACTCGGGCGTCGAGCATGCGCCGGGCGTAGCCCATGCGGAAGAAGAGGGAGAACTCGTCCCAGCGCAGCTGGGCCTTGGTGAGCGCTGTCGCACTGCGCAGCAGCTCGGCTTCCGGCGCCGTCAGGCTCCGATTCTGGTTGGGAGGAGTCCGGCCGGACAGTGTCTGGCCGGGCAACCCGAGGAGCTGTTCGAACGTGGTGGGGAGCATGGCCCGGTCGGTCTCGTCGATCACGACGACGCGGATCCGGTCGAGGTCGACGACCTGGCTCCAGTTCTCGACGAGCGTCGAGGAGTCCGCCCACGACCAGAAGCCCTCGGTCGCGTAGCCGGGCTCGGGGCGACGGAAGCGGCTCTGGAGCCAGTCCTCGAGGCGCCCGGTCTTGCCGTCACGGAGCACCTGCTGCCACGTGGACAGGGCGATCGATCCCGGGTTTCGCGCCGCCACCAGGAGGTAGAGCCTGTCGCGCCCGATGTCGTCGACCACCCGAGCGCGTTGGTCGGCGTCGCACAGCGCGAAGAACTCGCTGCTCACCACCGACCGGCCAGGGGTCTCGTGGATCGTCCGGACCAGGTCCCGCCACACCTTCTCGTCCGGGAGCGGGACGCTGTCGTGGGTCCAGCCGGCGGGCCGGCCGAGGACCGCCCGCGCCGCGTCGTGATGGGCGCCGCGAGGGCCCGGGTAGCTGACACCGTGCGCGGCCAGCTCCTCGGTCGCCAGCGCCAGGATTCCCTGGATGGCCGTCGTACCCGTCTTGTGCGGTCCGATGTGGAGGAGGACAGCGTCCTCTGGGAGGGCTGACGAGGGGGCGGGCACGAATGGGAGGCTAATCGAGACGTTGCGATTGTCGGCAGGCGGGCGTGTTCCCTGACAGCGGACGCCGGAGCGCACACGTCGGGAACGACCAGGCCGACCTGGGCTCCGGCCACGTCAACGCTCGCCTCAGCGGTGTGGTGCCCTGCCCAGGAGGCTACGGATCCTGCGCTTGGCCCCTGGAGGGACGCGTCGCCAGACGCCGTCGCGCAGCCGGCGCAGACGGGGATGGCGAGCTGCGGGCTCGGCGGCCGTCCCTGCGGGCCGGGGATTCCCCGAGAGAACGCCGCCGCGTTGCTGCCGGGTCTGGACCGGTGCCTTCCGCGCCCACCCCCACCAGTCGTCCTGGATCCGGAACCGGTCGAAGGCGGGATTGCTTCTGATGAGGAGATCGAAGATCGCACGCAGGTGCGGCTGCTCGAGCTCCTCGTCGGACAGCTGCTCCAACCGGATGTCGTAGTGCTGCGACCGCCTGCCGGCCTTCCCGTACGTCCATCCCAGGTCGTCGAGGAGCAGCCAGCCACCTGGACGCAGGAGGCGCTCGGCGAGGATGACCGCCAGACCGTCGGTGGTCCAGTTCTTCGCGCCGTCCAGGAAGATGAAGTCGTAGACCGGCTCGACAGCTCCGGACGCGTCGAGGTGCTTCTCGATCTCGGTCTTGAGGAACCACGTATAGGTGGAGTAGTTGGCGTCGAGCGTGACCCAGTCGCGCAGCCCCGCCTTCTCGAGGACCTCGTGCGGCGACGGGTCGGTGCGTTGCCAGCGCAGCGAGTCGACGCTGGTCAGATGGCCCGTCCCGTTGGCCTGCAGTGCTGCGGCGATGAAGACGGCGGATCCGCCTCGCGCCGTGCCGAGCTCCAACAGGGCTTCTGGTCGGTTCCTGATGATGTGCTGGTAGAGCGAGCGTCCGCGCTTCCTGTGCGTGTGGGGAAGTGGCAACCCGTACACGATCTGGGCAGCTTCAGGAAATTCCACTCGCGTTCCCTCCGATACGAAGCGTCTACGACGCCAAGTCGCCAGCTCACGATCGCCGAAGCTGCTCTCTTCTGAAGACGCCGCGCGCCGACAATGAGAGCCAACGTCACATCAACCTGCGGCTGCTGTCAAACCACCGCACGTGGGTGGTCCCCGGACGTCCGGGGCACTACCGGACGAGGCGCCGACGACCACCTCAGAGCAGCCCGTTCGGGCCGCACAACGGCTCCTGGGCGGCGCCTGCGCGCCGTTGCCGGCCGCCGTGGGTCCGATCCGCGTTGGTAACATCAGGCCCGGCAGCGCACAGACCACGGCGGACGACGAGCCTTCCCATGCGCCATTCGACCGGCGAAGGACAGACCTGGTGATCGTTTCGCACGCGCATCGGTTCATCTTCCTCAAGACGAAGAAGACGGCCGGTACCAGCGTGGAGATCGCCTTGTCGCGGGTCTGCGGGCCGGACGACATCATCACGCCGATCAGCCTGGCCGACGAGCGGCTGCGACGGCGCCTGGGCGGCCGCCGTCCCCAGCACTACACCGTCCCTCCGCTGGAAGTGGAGGCACGGCCGCATGTGGCAGCCAGCGAGGTCCGCGAGATCGTCGGCCCGGACGTGTGGGGGAGCTACTTCAAGTTCTCGATCGAACGAAACCCATGGGACGCGGTCGTCTCGCTGTACTACTGGCGCAACCGCCGCGGTTCCACGCCCATCTCCTTCGAGGACTTCGTCAACTCGGACGAAGTGCCGAGATGGGCAGACGGGAATGCGCAGGTCTATCGGCTGCACGGCAAGGTCGCCGTCGACGAGATGTGTCGCTTCGAGTCGCTGGAGAGCGACCTGGCGGGGGTGTGGGCTGAGCTCGGCCTCCCGGGCTCGCCCGAGCTCCCTCACGTGAAGGGTGACTCCCGGCCCAGCGAAGCCAGCTACTCGACCATCTTCACGGACGTGACAGCACAGCGCGTGGGCGACATCTTCGCTCAGATGACGGCGGAGTTCGGGTATGGATTCGAGCCTTCATCCGCGTGACCGCGGAAGCGGGCCGGACGACGACGACCATCCGTTCCGGTGCGGCACCGGTGCTTGCAGATCGACCGGGGGCTCGGTGCACAGAGACCCGAACCGGTCCGCGTGTCCGGCCCGTCGGCGGCCCCTCCTACAGTGACGGCATGACTCCCGAGGAGCTGGGCGAGGCCGGTCTGCGGTACGACGTGTCGGGCGTGGTCGCCACCGTGACGCTCGACAGGCCCGAGGTGCGCAACGCGCAGACGCCGCGGATGTGGCGGACCCTGGCCGCGATCGGCGACGAGATCCCCGACGAGGTCCGGGTCGTGGTGCTCCGCGGGACCGGGCAGACCTTCTCGGCGGGCCTCGACCGCGCGATGCTGGACCCGTCCGGGCCAGGCGACGACGGGGAGTCGGTCGCAGCCCTGCTCTCTCAGCCCGACGATCGGATCGCCGACACCATCGATGCCTTCCAGCGCGGCTTCACCTGGCTTCGTGACCCGCGCTTCGTCTCGGTGGCTGTCGTGCAAGGGCACGCGATCGGCGCCGGCTTCCAGCTCGCTCTCTCCTGTGACCTGCGAGTGGTGGGCGACGACGTCTCGTTCTGCATGAAGGAGTCCGCCCTGGGCCTGGTGCCCGACCTGACGGGAACAAAACCGCTCGTCGACAGCGTTGGCTACGCCAGGGCCCTGGAGATCTGCGCGACCGCACGGATGGTGGGTGCGGCCGAGGCTCTCGAGATCGGGCTGGCGACCGTCGTCTGCCCGGTGGCCGAGCTCGACGCGGCCGTGGCCGACCTGGTCGCGGCCCTGACGGCGTCGCTGCCCGGCGCGGTCCGCGAGACCAAGGCCCTGCTGCTCGACGCGACCGACCGGACGCTCGACGAGCAGCGACGACACGAACGTGAGGCCCAGATCCGGAGATTCCGGGAGCTGAGCCGGATGATGAGCGGCTAGCCCGCGACAGGAGGTGGCGCGTGTCCGGCTTCAGTCCGTCCGCGTACCGCAGCATCCACCGTGACCGCACCGTGGTGGAGAACAAGATCGAGCGAGCCACGCTGCGCCGTGTCCTCCGGTTCGCCCGACCGCACCGCAGGCTGATCGGCTGGTTCCTGGTCATCACGGTCTTCGACGCCGGCCTGGTCGTCGTACCCCCGCTGCTCGTGCAGCAGCTGGTCGACGAAGGCATCAACGGTCACAACGCGACCCTCGTCCTGTGGCTGGCGTTCGCCATGGCGATCGCCGCGATCGCCGACGCCGCGCTCGGGTTCGCCAGCGGCTGGTTGTCCAGCCTGATCGGCGAGGGCCTGATCTACGACCTCCGGACCAGGGTGTTCGCGCACGTCCAGCGCCAGTCGCTGGCGTTCTTCACCCGGACCCAGACCGGTGCCCTGGTCAGCCGCCTGAACAACGACGTCATCGGCGCGCAGAGTGCGTTCACGTCCACGCTCTCCGGCACCGTCTCCAACATCATCTCGGTGGTGGTCGTCGGCATCACCATGCTGGCCCTCAGCTGGCAGGTGACCCTCCTGCCCCTGTTGCTGTTCCCGTTCCTGCTGCTGGCCTCCCGTTGGGTGAGCTCGCGGATGGCGGTGCTCACCCGGGAGCGGATGAACGGCAACGCCGACATGGGCAACGCCATGACGGAGCGGTTCAACGTCGGCGGTGCGATGCTGCTGAAGCTCTTCGGACACCGCGAGACCGAGGACGCGATGTTCGCCGACAAGGCCGCCAACGTGCGCGACCTCGGCGTGCGTATCGCGGTGCTCAGCCGGATGTTCTTCGCCGCGATGACGCTGGTGCCCTCACTCGCCACCGCGCTCGTGTACGGGGTCGGCGGCTATCTCGCCGTCAACGGCAACCTCTCGGTCGGCACCGTGATCGCCCTCGCCACTCTGCTCCTCCGCCTCCTCGGCCCGCTCCAGGGGCTCTCCAACGTGCGCGTCGACGTGATGACGGCTCTGGTCAGCTTCGACCGCGTCTTCGAGGTGCTCGACCTCCCGTCACCGATCCAGGAGAAGCCCGGCGCCGTGGCCCTGCCACGCACGGCCGCGTCGCTGCAGTTCGAGGACGTGTCGTTCAGCTACCCGCGCGCCGACGAGATCTCGCTGGCCTCGCTGGAGAACGTCGCGCGCGCCGATTCCCGCGACTCGGGCGAGGTCCTCCACCACCTCGGCTTCGCCGCCGAGCCCGGGCAGATGGTGGCGCTGGTCGGCCCGTCCGGTGCGGGCAAGACCACGGTCACCCACCTCGTCGCGCGGCTGTACGACGCGACCTCCGGCGTGGTCCGGGTCGGCGGCGAGGACGTGCGCGACGTGACCCTCCAGTCCCTCGAGGACGTCGTGGGCTACGTGACGCAGGACGCCCACATGTTCCACGACACGATCCGCGAGAACCTCCTCTACGCACGGCCCGGCGCCGACGACGACCAGATCTGGGCGGCGCTGGAGGCCGGCCAGATCGCCGGGTTGGTCAGGTCGCTCCCCGACGGCCTCGACACCGTGGTCGGAGACCGCGGCTACCGCCTCTCCGGCGGCGAGCGGCAGCGGCTCGCGATCGCCCGCCTGCTGCTCAAGGCGCCCCCGATCGTCGTACTCGACGAGGCGACGGCCCACCTCGACAGCGAGTCCGAGGTCGCGGTCCAGCGGGCTCTCGATGCGGCCCTCGCCGGCCGGACGTCCCTGGTGATCGCTCACCGGCTCTCCACGGTCCGCGACGCCGACCTGATCCTGGTGGTCGAGGCGGGGCGGATCGTCCAGCGCGGCAACTCACGCACAGCTGCTCGCCCAGGGCGGCCTGTACGCCGACCTCTACCGCACCCAGTTCCTGCCCGACCTGACCGCAGTGCCCCAGCCGGCGGTGTCGCAGTAGGGTCCGCGGCATGGACCTCGGACTCACCGACCGCGTCTTCCTGGTGACCGGCGGCGCCCGCGGGCTCGGCCGCGCCACGGCCGACGTGCTGGTCGACGAGGGAGCCCGGGTGGTGCTCTCCGGGCGCAGCGAGGAGTCGCTCGCCGCCGCGACGGAGGCGCTCGGTGACCACGCGTCGTACGTCGTCGCGGACAACGCCGACCCCGGCGCACCCGCCGCCCTGCTCGCCGAGGCGCGGCATCGGTGGGGCCGGGTGGACGGCGCGCTGGTGAGCGTGGGCGGACCGCCCACGGGGCCGGTCACGGCGATCACCGACGAGCAGTGGACGACGTCGTTCGAGGCGGTCTTCCTCGGTGCGGTGCGGATGGCCCGCGAGGTCGCGGCCGCGCTGGGTGACGGCGGCTCGCTGGCGCTGGTGCTGTCGACGAGCGTGCGCGCCCCGCTCACCGACATGGCGATCTCCAACGGGCTGCGGCCGGGGCTGGCGATGCTCACCAAGCAGCTGGCCGACGAGCTCGGGCCGCGCGGGGTGCGCGTCAACGGACTGATGCCGGGTCGGGTGCGCACCGAGCGGGTCGACGAGCTCGACGCGATCGGGGGCGACCCCGAGGCCGCCGAGGCGGCGGCGGTGCAGAGGATCCCGCTCCGTCGCTACGGCGAGCCGTCAGAGTTCGGCCGTGCCGCGGCGTTCCTGCTCAGCCCCGCTGCGTCGTTCCTGACCGGCGTGATGCTCCCCGTCGACGGGGGCATGGTCCGCGCCCTGTGAGGCAGGGCCGACCGACCCGAGGTTCGTCCGCTTCGGCTTCTTGGCCGGCTGCTGGGCCCGGCGCAGGTCCGCCCGGCCGGTGGCCTCCTCCCAGGCGAGGTAGCCGAAGCCGAACAGCGCGAGCAGCCCGAAGAACCACCACTGCAGGGCGTAGAAGAAGTGGGGTCCGTTGCTGAGGTCGGGGAGGTCGGCGGCCTCGAGGGGAGTCGCGGGCGCCGGGGTCTCGGTCTTGAGGTCGACGAACCCGCCGTACACCGGGATCCCGATCGCGGGCTGGATCCGGGCGCTGGAGACCGCGCGCGCGGAGTCGTCCACCACCTGCGCCGAGCTGCCGTCGGCGTCCTGGCGGACCGAGCCGGTGACGGTGACGGTGCCGGACGGGGGAGCGGGCACCTGCGAGGGGTCGGTGAGGCCCTGGTTGGTCGTGGCGACCCAGCCGCGGTCGACCAGGAGGGCTGTTCCCGACGAGGTCACCAGCGGGACGACGACGTCCACGCCGGCCGCTCCGTGGTCGTCGGTGCGGTAGCGGATGATGATCGTCTTCGCGACGTCGTACGTGCCGGTGGCCGAGACCACGGCGTACTGCTGGGACGAGTCCGGGTTCCGGCCCTCGCGCAGCACCTGCTCGACCGGCACGGGCGCCGCGCCCTCGTTGGTGCGGATGATCGCGTTGTTGGTCTTCTTGGACTCCAGCCGGTGCCACTGCCAGCGGCCGAGCAGCAGGCAGGCGTACGCCAGCACCAGGACGACGGCCAGGAACAGGAGCCAGCGTCGGCTGACGAGGAACCGCAGACTCCGCACCGCTCGAGGCTATCCGGCCGACTCGTGACCGGCTGTATGCGCACGCCCCTAGGATGGTCCGGTGAGCATGCAGCGACCGCTGGCCGACGCGTACGGCCGGGTGGCGACCGACCTCCGGGTCTCGCTGACCGACCGCTGCAACCTGCGCTGTTCCTACTGCATGCCGGCCGAGGGCCTCGACTGGCTGCCCCACGCCGAGGTGCTCACCGACGACGAGGTGGTGCGGCTGATCTCGATCGCCGTGGGCCGCCTCGGCGTCCGTGAGGTGCGGTTCACCGGGGGTGAGCCGCTCGTACGTCGGGGCCTGGTCGACCTCGTGGCCCGCACCCGGGCGCTCGGTGACGACCTCCAGCTGTCGATCACCACCAACGCGCTCGGCCTCGAGCGCAACGCCCGCGCGCTCGCCGCCGCCGGGCTCGACCGGGTGAACATCAGCCTCGACACCCTCGACCCTGAGCGGTTCCACACCATCACCCGGCGCGACCGGCTCGACGACGTGCTCCGTGGCGCCAAGGCCGCCCACGACGCCGGGCTCCGGCCGGTGAAGATCAACGCCGTACTCCTGCGCGGGGTCAACGACGACGACGCGTGCGAGCTGCTGGACTGGGCCGTCGACCACGAGTACGAGCTGCGCTTCATCGAGCAGATGCCCCTCGACGCCCAGCACGACTGGCATCGCGACCAGATGATCACCGCCGAGGAGATCTTCGAGAAGCTCGCCCGGCAGTTCACGCTCACCCCGGCCCGCGAGCCGCGCGGCAGCGCGCCGGCCGAGCTGTTCCTGGTCGACGGCGGCCCCGCGACCGTGGGCGTGATCGCCTCGGTCACCCGCCCGTTCTGCGGTGACTGCGACCGGGTCCGGCTCACCGCCGACGGTCAGGTCCGCAACTGCCTGTTCGCGCGCGAGGAGTCCGACCTGCGGGCGGCGCTGCGCGCGCGGCGCGTCCGACGACGAGCTGGCCGACCGGTGGGTGACCGCGATGGCGGGCAAGCTCCCGGGCCACGGGATCAACGACCCGAGCTTCCTGCAGCCCGACCGGCCGATGTCGGCGATCGGCGGCTAGGGCCGACCCGCCCATCCGGTGGTCGAGCCCATCCGTCGGTCGAGCTTGTCGAGACCACGGTGACGGGTGTGCTCTCGTCCCCCGACTGGGTTTCGAGACGCGCCGCGCGATCCCTCTCTTCGTTCGGGTTCGAGCCGGCGCTCCTCAACCTGCCGCCCGCTTCGTTCCCGCGCCACCGAGCGCGCAAGCGCGCTGCTGGCGTGGGAACGGGGCGGCCGAAAATGACGACGAGTGCCAGACAGCCACGGGGGAAGCTTTCCGGCACTCGTCGGTGACCGCCAGCTCGGGGAACCCGGCGGACACGAGCGCGATTGTTGCACGATCAACCGACGGGATCCAACCCAGAACGCCGGCATTTCATTCGGATTTAGTGCCCCGTGGCAGCTCTCGATCCTGCGATGGGCCGTCCATCAGCTCGAATCCATCAGATTTCGTTCCGGCGGCGTTGGCCATGACCACGGCGACGTACGGCAGCACCACGGCGCCGACCACGAAGATCCACGGCAGCCAGCCCGGACCGAGGTGCGTGATCGCCAGCAGGGCGACGACCAGGAAGCAGGCGGTCCGCACACCCATGGCGATCAGGTAGCGGCGCTGGCGCTGAGCGATGTCCGCCCCGACGCTCGAATGAGCCGTCGTGATCCGGACCGGGACGTCGGCCGCCCGCTTCCTCGCCATCCTTCCATCCTAGGTCGGTTGTCGAGGGCGGATGCCTCGCCCGGGCGAGCCCGGGAGCCGGAGCCCGGACCGGTCGGTCGGCTGCGTGGTCGTCGTCGCTAGCATCGGGCGCACGTCCCCCGCGTCCCTCGAGCCCCACGGAGCCACTCATGTCCAACCGCACCTACCGCGTCACCGAGCTCGTCGGCACGTCCCCCGACGGGATCGACGAGGCCATCCGCAACGCCGTACGCCGGGCCAGCACGACCCTGCGCCACGTCGACTGGTTCGAGGTGACCCAGGTCCGTGGACAGGTCAAGGACGGCGACGTCGAGCACTTCCAGGTGGGCCTCAAGGTCGGCTTCCGCCTCGAGGACGACTGACGGTATCAACCGAGGTCGGCTGCCGGCTCCTTGAAGCATGCGCAGCCGCACCACCGAGAGACCGCCGACGCCCGCAGCACCACGCGCCACGCACGGGCCGCCGGGGCGCGATCTCCTCCCTGCGCTACGACCTGGCGTTCGCCGCCGGCGTCATCACCGACGCCGTCCGCCGTCCGCTGACCGGCCGGCACCGGCTTTCGGCTACCGACGGGTAGTCGCTAGCGTCACCTGCGTGGCCGACGACGAGCAGACAGCACCCCGGTCCGTCCTGGTGACGGGCGGCAACCGCGGCATCGGCCGCGCGATCGCCGAGGCGTTCCTCGCGCTCGGCGACCAGGTGGCGGTCACCTCGCGCTCCGGCGGCGGCCCCGACGGTGCGCTCGACCTGCGGTGCGACGTCACCGACCCCGCCGCCGTCGAGGCGGCGTTCGTCGAGGCCGAGGCCGCGCACGGTCCGGTCGAGATCCTGGTCGCGAACGCCGGCATCACCGCCGACACGCTGCTCCTGCGGATGTCGGAGGACGACTGGTCCTCGGTCATCGAGACCAACCTGACCGGCACCTTCCGGCTGGCCAAGCGCGCCGCCAAGGGCATGCTGCGGCAGCGGCGCGGCCGGATCATCCTGATCTCCTCGGTCGTCGGCATGCTCGGCTCCGCCGGCCAGGTCAACTACGCCGCCTCCAAGGCGGGGCTGGTCGGGATGGCCCGCTCGTTGGCGCGTGAGCTCGGCTCGCGCTCGATCACCACGAACGTCGTGGCGCCGGGCTTCGTCGAGACCGACATGACCGCCGTGCTCACCGAGGAGCAGCGAGCCGCGATCAAGACGCAGGTGCCGTTGCAGCGGTACGCGTCGCCCGACGAGGTCGCCTCGGCCGTGGTCTGGCTGGCCTCGCCCGGCGCGGGGTACGTGACCGGCGCCGTGATCCCGGTCGACGGCGGCCTCGGCATGGGCCACTGATCCCCTCGGTCGGTCGAGTCCACCTCCGTCGGTCGAGCGAAGTCGAGACCACGAAACGAACGAAAGAGAGAACATGGGCATCCTGGACGGCAAGCGGATCCTGGTCGCGGGCGTGACCATGGACTCCTCGATCGGCTTCTCGGTGGCGAAGGTCGCCCAGGAGCAGGGGGCCACGGTCCTGATCTCCAACTTCGGGCGGGCGCTGGGCATCACCCGGCGGATCGCCAAGCGGCTCCCGACCGAGCCGCCCGTCCTCGAGCTGGACGTGACCGACGAGTCCCACCTCGAGGGGCTCGCCGACGCCGTCCGTGAGCACGTCGACGGGCTGGACGGCGTGGTCCACTCGATCGCGTTCGGAAACCCCGACACCCTGCTCGGCGGGAAGTTCCTGCAGGGCCCCTGGCCCGACGTCGCGCAGGCGGTCCAGGTGTCGGCGTACTCGCTGAAGGCGCTGGCGATGGCCTGCCACCCGCTGATGGGCCCGGGCGGCTCGATCGTCGGGATGACCTTCGACGCCACGGTCGCCTGGCCGGCGTACGACTGGATGGGCGTGGCGAAGGCCGGGCTGGAGTCCACCTCCCGCTACCTGGCCCGCGACCTGGGTCCGGAGGGCATCCGCTGCAACCTGGTCAGCGCCGGGCCGCTGAAGAGCCTGGCCGCCAAGGCGATCCCGGGGTTCGAGCAGCTCGAGTCGCTGTGGAGCGACCGGGCACCGCTCGGCTGGGACGAGAAGGACCAGGAGCCGACCGCGCGCGCCGTGTGTGCGCTGCTGTCCGACTTCTTCCCCGCCACGACCGGCGAGATCATCCACGTCGACGGCGGCTTCCACGCCATGGGGGCCTGACGCACCGGCTTCGTTAGGGTTCGCCCGGTGACGTCGCTGATCGAGCTGCGGGTCCTCGAGGGACCCAACCTCTACTTCCCTCGCGCGGCCATCAAGCTGACCCTCGACATCTCACCGCTGGCCTCAGCGCCGACCGCCACCGCCGAGCGGCTGGCCCGCCGGATCGGCCTGCCCGGCGCGCGGCCGGGAGAGCCGGACACCGGCTTCCGCCAGCGGTTCGCGCTGCGCGCTGTCGCGCGGCTGGTGCGGGCGATCGCGCACGAGTCGGGGGCCGTCCGGCTCGCGGTCCGCGTCCGCCTCACCCACGACCCGCACGTCGTGGTGGTGGCCTACCCGTGGCGGCACCGCGAGCGGGCCGAGGCGATGGGCCGCGCCGTGGCCGAGGTGCTCGACGCGGTCCCCGGGGCGGACGTCGAGGAAGCCGTCGGCCGCGCCGCCGAGCAGGTCGCCGCCTCGCCCGAGGGAGCGCTTCCGCACACGATCACGCCCGAGATCCCGGTCGTCGCGGTGACCGGCACCAACGGCAAGACCACGACCAGCCGGATGATCGCGCACATCGCCCGCACCGGCGGCAAGGTCGTCGGCTGGTCCAACACCGACGGGATCTACCTCGACGGCGCACTCGTCGAGGCCGGCGACTACTCCGGCCCGAGCGGGGCCGGCACCGTGCTCGGCCTGCCCGGCGTGGAGTTCGCCGTCACCGAGACCGCGCGCGGCGGGATCCTGCTGAAGGGGATCGGTGTCACCCGCAACGACGTGTCGGTGGTGACGAACGTCAGCGCCGACCACCTCGGCCTGCAGGGCATCGACACCCTCGACCAGCTCGCCGAGGTCAAGGCGGTGGTCCCGCGGATCACCCGGCGCCGCGGCTGGGCGGTGCTCAACGGCGACGACCCCCGGGTCTTCGCGATGCGCAGCGTGATCCGCGCCCGCCCGTGGGTCTTCTCCCGCGACCCGAACTCGCCGGCGATCCGCGAGACCCTCGACGAACGCGGCCGCGCCACCACCGTCATCGACGGCTGGGTCGCGGTCCTGCGCCCGGGTGCCGACGCCGACCCGCTGGTCGAGCTCGTGGAGGTGCCGATGACCCTCGCGCGGCCTGTCGCGCTTCAACGTCGAGAACACGCTGGCCGCCGCGTCGGCCGCGCTGGCCGCCGGGATCCCGCGCGAGACGGTGATCGAGGGGCTCCGCAGCTTCCGTCCCGACGCCGAGCACAACCCCGGCCGGATGAACCTCTTCACCGTGCCGCTCGCCGGCCCGGCCGGCGGGCCGATGAACGGGGGAACGGCGACCGTCGTGATCGACCTCGCTCACAACGAGGCCGGACTGGAGGCCCTGCTCGAGATCATGGCCGGCGTCCGCCCTCCCGGCGCCCGCCTGCTGCTCGGCCTCGGCGCCGTCGGGGACCGGACCGACGAGCTGCTCGGCCGCCTCGGCGAGATCGGGGCGATGGGTGCCGACGTCGTGGCCATCGGGCACAAGGAGCGCTACCTGCGCGGGCGCACGCGGGAGGGGCTCGAGGGTCTGCTCCGCGACGGCGCCGAACGGGTGGGGATCACCGACGTCACGTCGTACGACACCGAGGTGGAGTGCCTGGCCGGCACTCGTGGCCCAGGCGCGGCCCGGCGACGTGGTCGGGCTGATGTGCCATGCCGAGCGCCAGGAGGTCTACGCCTGGATCGAGCAGCACGGGGGTACGCCGGACAGCCCGGAGGATCTCGGCGCGAAGGTGCGGGCCGCGACGGGCGCCTGACCCTCGCAGGGCGAGACGCCGCCCCTGCGGCGCCCGGTTCACGCGACACTGCCCTGGTGACCGACCTCCTCGAACTCTGCTCCGACCTGCCGGTCGTCGTCGTCGCCGACGAGGTGCTGATCGAGGAGGGGGAACGCCCCGGCCGACTTCTCGTGCTGATGTCGGGTGAGGTGGTGATCGAGCACGACGGGGTCACGTTCGCGCGGGTCGACAGCCCCGGAGCGGTGTTCGGCGAGATGTCGGCGGTCCTCGACCGCCCGGCGACGGCCACCGTGCGTGCGGTGGGCGAGGTTCGCCTCCGCGTCACCGACGACCCGATCGCGTTCCTCAGCGACCGCCCCGGTGTCGCGCTCGAGGTGCTCCGCACGACGGCCTCACGACTGGACGGGATGACGCACTACCTCGTCGACGTGAAGCAGCAGTACGCCGACGCCGGCGGGCACCTCGGGATGGTCGACCGGATCCTCGACACCCTGCTCCACCACCACGGCCCCTCGGCCTCGCCCGGCTCGGAGCGCGACCCCGAGGGCAGACCACTCACACCGAGGACGAGCGTCTCTGACTCGAAGACCCCGAACCATGCGGCCGTCCCGGCTTCCGTGTCGAGGGTGATGTGGGCCGGCACCTTGCCGATCTGCTTGCCGGCGTTGAACACCCATGTCTCTCCGAGCCGGGCGTGCCACGAGCCTCCCTCGGCCCAGGGGGACTGATGGATGTGCCCACACATCACCAGGTCGGGCCGGTGCTCGGCGATCCACCCGGCGAGCTCGTGGTCGGGGAAGGTACGACGCCCGTCGAAGCAGAGCGGCGTACCTGCCGGGGGAGCGTGGTAGATCCACACCCAACGCGCCGGTCGGTCCACGGCGGCGGCCGCGAGCTGCTCGGCCACCTCGTCGCGCGTCACCGGACCGTCCCACCACGGGCACACCGTGAAGCGCGTGTCGCCGACATCGACGGAGATGCCGTCGACGTGCACGTCGTGCCCCGTGCGTCGGAGCCAGCCGGCGACCTGCTCGCCGTGGTGCCCGGGCCCGTCGAGGTCGTGGTTGCCGGAGGCGGCGAAGACCCGGGTGCGCTCCGCGAGCCGGCCGAGGTAGTCGCTGACCACGACGGTCTGCACCTCGTGGGGCACGGGGCTCACGACGTCGACGAGGTCACCGGCGATCGCCACCGCATCGACCCGAGCGGCGGCCTCGAGGAGCCAGTCGTAGTGAGGGAGTCGGTAGTGCAGGTCCGAGAGCACCAGGATCCGCATGTGCCGATCGTGGCGTATGCCGGCCCGGGCCCGCGGACCGTCTCAGCGCACCGCGAGCGGCGTGAGCAGGCGGTGGGGCTGCCGCAGCGCGACCGAGACCGGGTCGTCGCGCAGGGTCGGGTCGGCGCCGGGTCCCGGCCTGACCTCGATGTCGGCCACGGCCGGGGCGCGGTCGCAGGTCTCGCAGCGCCCGTCGGCCCCGAGCGGGCCGCAGCCGACGTGGGCGTAGAGGCGGCGCGGCGCGCCGGGCGTCGTACGCCGGTCACCCCAGCGGCCGAGCGCGTACAGGGCCGGCCAGAGCCCCATCGCCTCCTCGGTGAGAGCGTACTCGGGATGGCCGGTGCCGGTCCGGGTGAGCAGACCGTCCGCCACGAGCGCGTCGAGCCGGGCGGAGAGCACGGCCCGGGAGATGTCGAGGTGGGCCTGGAAGTCGGAGAAGCGGCGTACCCCGAAGAAGCAGTCGCGCAGGATCAGCAGGGTCCAGCGCTCGCCGACGACTTCGAGCGAGCGCGCGAGCGAGCAGTCCTGACGGGCGTAGTCGGTGCCGAGGGGCATGAGGTCTCCGTTCCCAGCTCTGGTCTGGTGACCAGACTACATGCTATCGTCACTCTGGTCCGATCATCAGACCAACTGGAGTGCACGTGACCGCCGCCCGCCGTACCCTCGTCACCGCCTCGCTCGGCACCCTGGTCACGCTGGTGACCTTCACCGCTCCGCTCGCGACGGTGAACCTGACGGTCGCCGGACTGGATGCAGGAACCTCGGGGCGTACCTGGATCCTCAGCTCGATGAGCATCGGCCTCGGTGCGTTCCTGCTCACGGCGGGTCGAGTGGCCGACGACTTCGGACGCCGTCGTACCTTCGTCGTCGGCGCCGTGGTCCTTGCGGTCGGTTCGCTGGTCGGTGCGGTGTCGCCCGAGGTGGTCACCTTCGTGATCGCGCGCGTCGTGCAGGGCATCGGTGGGGCGGCCATGCTCGCCGCCGGCCTGGGCATGATCGCCGTGGCCTTCCCCGACCCCCGTGCGCGAGCGCACGCCACGGGTGTCTGGGGCGCGAGCGTCGGCGCCGGGATCGCCCTCGGCCCCCTGCTCTCCGCCGGCCTGGCGAAGGTCGGCTCCTGGCGCGACGTGTACGTCGTGCTGGTGGCGGCGGGGGTTCTGCTGGCGCTGACCGCGCGCGGCTGCGACGAGTCGCGCGTGGGTCACCGGGCACGGCTCGACGTGCCCGGTGTGGTGTTGCTGGCGCTGGGCATGGGAGCCGGGCTGGCCGGGCTGACAGAAGGACGCGAGGGCTGGGGCCGGCCGCTCGTGATCGGCCTGCTGGCCGTCGGGATCGCGCTGCTGGGCGGGTTCGTGGTGGTCGAGCATCGCTCGGACCACGCCATGCTCGACCTCGCTCTCTTCCGCCGGCCGGCGTTCGCGGCAGTCACGCTCGCCGCGGCGGCCACCGGCGGCGGGATCATCGCCCTGCTGTCCTACCTCTCCGGGTTCGTCGGTGTCGCCCTCGGGCTGTCGTCGTGGACGGCGTCGTGGCTGATGCTCTCGTGGAGCGGGCCGAGCGTGGTGACCGCGCTGGCCGCCCGCCGGCTCCCGGCTGCCTGGAGCGGCCGGGCCCGGATGTCCGCCGCCCTCGTGGTGATCGGGGTCGGCCAGCTGCTGCTGTGGCACATCGTGCCCGGTGACGGTGCCGGCAGGTTCGTGCCCGGGCTGCTCGTGGCGGGCATCGGCAGCGGCGTCCTCAACGCCGCGCTCGGTCGCGAGAGCGTGGCCAGCGTCCCGGCCGGACAGGGTGCCCTCGGCAGCGGCGCGAACAACACCGCGCGGTACCTCGGGTCGGCGCTCGGCGTGACCATCGTGTCGGTGGTCGCCGCGCCCTCGGGGGTGGTGACGGCCGCGACGCTTACCGCAGGCTGGAACCGCGCCGCCCTGGTCACCGCGGCGGTCTCGCTGGTCGGTGCCGCCGGCGTGGTGCTCGTGGGCGGTCGTGCCGCCTCGGCGAGGACGGCGCCCGTAATCCAGTCGCCCCAGGACGCCGACGTTGCCTAGGGTCGCGACCATGGTGACGTACATGGTCATGGTGCGCCGTGGCCGCGGCCCCGCCGCGGCGCTGGGGATGGCACCCGCTCCGGCCTGACTGGGCCGACCGGCTCGTGGCCTCCACGCCGGTGCGAGGCCGTGACGTCGTCGTGGACCTCGGTGCCGGCGACGGCGCGCTGACCGCATCGCTGGAGCGGACCGGAGCCCGGGTGCTCGCCGTGGAGCTGCACCCGACTCGAGCAGCGGAACTGCGCACACGCTTCGCCGGAACGCGGGTCGCGGTCGTCGAGGTCGACCTCGACGCCTTCTGCTGGCCCGGTCACCCGTTCCGCGTCGTTGCGAACCCGCCGTACGCCGGGGTGAACGCGCTCGTCCGTCGCCTGCTCGCGACCCGGCAGCTCCGTTCGGCCGACATCGTCGTCGCCGAGCACGCCGCCCGTGGTCTCCTCCGACGGCATCCCGGGCGAGTCGAGCTCGGCCTTCGGGTCCCGCGGCAGGCGTTCCGGCATCGGCCACCGGCCGACGCCCGGGTGGTGCGGATCCGGTGAAGGTGGACCCCCTAGAATGGGTTGGATTCCCGGCCCTCCCTTGACGCGCGCACCACCGGCGAGAAGTGTCCAAGGCGACAGCTCTACGTCTCTACGTGGCCTGTCGACGGCGACAGGCCGATTGGGGTCCTCTCATGAGACAACTCAAGGCCGGAGCAGTTCTCGGTGCACGGCACAGCACTCCACACGCACGTCCCAAGGGTCGCAGTCTCCACCTCCGCGGTGGCGCGGCTCTGGTCCTGGCGCTCGGCCTCGTCGCGACGATGGCCGCGACGACGTCGACGGGCGCGAACGCGGCGGCGACCGCGAAGGCCGGCCGCGACAGAGGCATGTTCCGCCAGGTCAACCTGGTGTCCGACATACCCGGGATGGCGACCCTCGTCGATCCCGCGGTCAAGAACCCATGGGGCATCGCCTTCGGGTTGGGGAAGAATGCCACTCCACTGTGGGTCAACAACCAGTTCAACCCCGCCTCCGGCAGCGGCCTGCCGGCGGACCAGCTCACCAAGATCACCCTCTACAAGGGCGCGAACGGCGTGGACCCCATCTCGAAGGTACCGCTCGAGGTGCAGGCGTCCTCGCCGACGGGCATCGTCTTCAACCCGACCTCGGACTTCGTGATCAACCAGGCGGGCACCGACACTCCGGCTCGCTTCCTGTTCAACGAGAACTTCGTGGACGACGCGGGCACGGCCCCCGAGGGCAGGATCACGGGCTGGAGCAACGTGCCCGCGCCCGCGCCCAGCACGACGTCCACGGATGCCCGGATAGACCCGGCATTCTCGACCGGTCTGGCCCTGGTTCCGGGGGGCCACGGAGTGCGGGCGCGCCTGCTGGTCGTCAACGGGTTCAGCGGCGACTCCGGCGTGCACGTCTTTGACACGCACTTCGCCGACGTCACCAAGCCGGGACGGTTCGTGGACACGGACGCCGCTGTGGACGGCCTGATCGCCTACAACGTGATGTACCTGAAGGGGAAGGTGTACGTCACGTACTTCAACGGACCCGGCCAGGGTGGCGGCGCGATCGGCGTCTTCACCCGACAGGGAAGGTTCCTCAAGACGCTGGTCTCCGGCGATCCGCTGAACGCACCGTGGGGCATGGCGATCTCGCCCAAGGGCTGGAACGGGATGGGACGTGCCCTGATCGTCGGGAACGTGGACAACGGGATGATCAACGCCTTCGGTCTCGGTAACGGTCGCTTCCGCGGCACCTTGAAGGACGCCGACGGCAATCCGTTCGTCAACATCGGACTGTGGGGCATCGCGTTCGGGAACGGTGTCATCGGCACCCCGCGCAGTCTGATCTTCGCCGCAGGCATCGGCACTTCCCCAGGAAGTTTCGACGAGGTCTACGAGCACGGCCTGGTCGGACTGATCGAGCCGCTGAACCGTCACGACGAAGACGACTGACACAAGGCACCTGCACGTTGCGTGCCCGCGTCCACGGACGCGGGCACGCAGCATGTTCCGAGTGCGCCGGTGGACCAGTCGAGAACCCACCAAGTGGCCCATCCGTCTGGTCCGGTTACCGCCTACCGTGAGGGCATGACCACCGAGACCAAGAACCCCGAGACCCTGCACCGGATCCCCACCCGCCTCGACGTCGACGCCGCCGTCCCCGCCTTCAGCCGCGCGATGAGCCGCCTCGACGGCAGCGCCACCCAGGAGCTCGACCGCGTCGGCTTCCCCCAGGGCCTGCGCGACCTGGTCCGCCTCCGAGCCTCGCAGATCAACGGCTGCGCCTACTGCGTCGACACCCACAGCGGCGACGCGTCGGCCGCCGGCGAGTCCGCACAACGCGTGAACGCCGTCGCCGTCTGGAACGAGTCGCCGTTCTTCACCGAGCGCGAGCGGGCGGCGCTGCGCTTCACCGAGGTCGTCACCCGTGTCGCCGACACCCGGGTCCCGCAGGAGGAGTACGACGCGGTCGCGGCGCACTGGTCGCCCGACGAGGTCGGCGCGCTGCTGGCGCTGATCGTGGCGATCAATGCCTGGAACGCCATCGCGGTTGCCAGCCGCGCCTGGGAGCCGGTCCTGGCCGACGGATCCTGACCTCCGTCCGGCTCTGAGTCGGCCCTACGCTGCCCGCGTGGACCTCCACGTCTCGCTCGACGGCCCCGGGGACCGGACCGCGCGGATCTACCTGACGGTCCGCGAGGCGGTCCTCGACGGGCGGCTGGCCGCCGGAGACCGGGTCCCGGCCAGCCGCGACCTGGCCCGGCAGCTCGGCGTCGCCCGCGGCACCGTGACGGTCGCCTACGACCGGCTGGTGGCGGAGGGCTTCCTGGAGAGCCGCCCCGGCTCGGGCACCTACGTCACGAGAGTCGCGCTCGCTCCCGACGAGAACCGCCGGGCCCGGCCCGGCGCCGTACGGCCGCTGGACCTGTGGGAGCACGAGGACGACCTGGTGCTGCCGCGGGCACGCCGACTCCACGACCTCGGGATCGGACTGCCGGACCCGGACCTCTTCCCGCTCGAGGTGTGGCGACGGCTGGTCGCCGACCAGCTGCGCCGCTCCCGGCTCGCCGAGGCGACGTACGGCGGCCGCGGCTCCTGGCGGCTCCAGGCCGAGATCGCCCGGTTCCTGGGCCTCTCCCGTTCGGTGGTCGCCACCGGGGACGACGTGATCGTCACCGTGGGAGCCCAGCAGGCGGTGGACCTGGTCTGCCGGGTGCTGGTCGCGCCGGACACCGTCGTCGCGGTCGAGGACCCGGGCTACACCGCGATGCACCGGCTCTTCGAGAGCCACCGGGCCGCCGTGCGCGGCGTGCCCGTCGACGGCGAGGGTCTGGTGGTCGACGCGCTCCCGGACGCCGCGCGCCTGGTCTACGTCACGCCGTCCCACCAGTTCCCGACCGGGGTCCCCATGTCGATGAGGCGTCGGGCCGCCCTGCTCCGATGGGCGGTGGAGCACGACGCGGTGGTCGTCGAGGACGACTACGACAGTGAGTACCGCTGGTCCGACCAGCCCGTCGAGCCGCTCCAGAGCCTCGACCGCGACGGCCGCGTGGTCTACGTCGGCACCTTCTCCAAGTCGCTGCTGCCGGCGCTGCGCATCGGGTTCCTCGTGGCGCCGCGGTCGCTGCAACGCGCGCTGCGCGAGGCGAAGCGCGTCACCACCTGGGAGGGCGACCTGACCACGCAGGGGGCCCTGGCCGAGTTCCTGGCGGCGGGACATCACGCCGCCCACGTACGACGCGTGGCGAAGGTCTACCGCCCGCGGCGGGACCTGCTGCTCGAGGGCCTGGCCCGTTTCGACGACCTGCTCGAGGTGGTGCCGTCGGTGGCCGGTCTCCACGTGAGCACCCGCTTCCTCGACGCGGCCACCGACGACGTGGCCGTCGTCGCACGCGCCGCGGCGAGCGGCGTGCGGGTCGAGGCGCTGTCCGCCTACCACCGCGAACAGCCGGCGCGACCCGGGCTGGCGCTGGGCTTCGCGGGCGTGGAGCCCGACGCGTTCCCCGATGCCCTCGCCCGTCTCGAGGCGTCGATCCGCGGCGGGACCCGCTAGGACTGCGCGGCGGGCTCGGGGACCGGCGTGTAGTCGGGGTCGGCGGACGGGGCGTCGGGGTTCTCGCCGGAGCCGGCCTGAGCGTAGGTCGACCAGTTCTCCAGCTCGCTCATCACCGCGGCGTGCTTGTCGACGCAGAACACCACGAGGTCGCCGGGGTTGGACCGTGCCATCGCGTGCCGGACCGCCTTGATCTCGTCCACGATGATCTCCACCTGCTTGCAGCGCGCCCCCTCGGCCATGGCCGCGCGGACGCCCTCGGCGACCAGGGCGGCCGTGTCTCCGGCGGCGCGCCGCCGGAGGTTGTCGTCCTCGCGGACGATCAGGACGTCGAAGTGCTGGGCCGCCACCTCGCCCAGCTCGCGCATGTCCTGGTCGCGGCGGTCGCCGGCGGTCGCGATCACGCCGATCCGCGAGGGCTTGCCGAGGTCGGAGGTCGAGGTCAGGGTCTCGCCCACGCGGTCCACGAAGTCGCCGAGCATCCGCATGCCGGGTGCGTTGTGGCAGTAGTCGACGATCACGTTGACGCCGTTGACGTCGACCTCGTTGAGGCGGCCGGGGGAGAGGTAGTAGTTCGTCGAGAAGGTGCGCAGCCCCTGCCGGATGTCGTGCAGCGGTGCTCCCGCCGCGAACGCGGCCGCGGCCGCGGCCAGGGAGTTCTGCACGTTCATCCGCGCCCGGCCCTTGAAGGTCGCGGGCAGCAGGTGGGTCCAGGCGAGCTGCATCTCGCGGCGGCCGTGCTTGACCACGATCATCTCGCCGCGGTCGGACGGGTTGAGGACGAGCGCCTTGCCGCCCCGACGACAGTGGGCCTCGATCAGCTCCCGCGCCTCCGAGCCCGGCTCCTCCATCGAGAACCACACGACCTGGCCCGAGCACCGGCGGCGCATCTCGCGGACCAGAGGGTCGTCGGCGTTGAGAACCGCGTGACCGTCGCGCGGCACGGCCTCGACGACCACCGCCTTCACGTCGGCGAGCTGCTCCACGGTGTCGATGCCTCGCAGCCCGAGGTGGTCGGGCTGCACGTTGAGGACGACGGCGACGTCGTTGCGCTCGTAGCCGAGGCCCTCGCGCAGGATGCCGCCGCGGGCGACCTCGAAGACCGCGAAGTCGACGCGCGGGTTCTGCAGCACCATCCGCGCGCTGCGCGGGCCGGACGCGTCGGCCCGGATCAGCAGCCGCTCGTCGATCACCACCCCGTCGGTCGACGTCATCCCGACCTTGCGCCCCATGCCCTTGAAGATGTGGCTGATCATCCGCGACGTCGTGGTCTTCCCGTTGGTGCCGGTGACCGCGACGATCGGGATCCGGGACGGCGCACCGGGCGGGAAGAGCATGTCGACGACCGGCTTGGAGATGAACTGCGGCTCACCGATGGTCGGGTGGGTGTGCATCCGGAAACCTGGCGCGGCGTTGACCTCGCAGATGGCACCGCCGGTGTCGCGCACGGGCTCGGTGATGTCGGGGCAGATGAAGTCGATGCCGGCGATGTCGAGCCCGATCATCCGGGCCGCCTCCTCGGCGATCTCGACGTTCTCGGGGTGGGCCTCGAAGCTGCGGTCGATGGAGATGCCGCCGGTGGACATGTTGCCGGTGAGCGCGAGCTTCACCGTCTCACCCTCGGCGGGCACGGAGTCGAGGGCGTGGCCCTGACCGGTCAGCACCTCCTCGGCGGCGGCATCGAGCTTGATCCGGGTCAGCACCTTCTCGTGGCCGACACCGCGGCGAGGGTCGGCGTTGGTCAGGTCGACCAGCTCGCGCACCGTCGAGCGGCCGTCGCCGGTGACGGACGCCGGGACGCGCTCGGCGATGGCGGCCATCCGGCCGTCGATGATGAGGCAGCGGTAGTCCTTGCCGGTGATGAACGACTCCACGATGCAGACCCCGCGGCGCGACTGCTCCTCCGCGATCGGGAACGCCTCCCGGACGTCCTCGTCGTTCTGCAGGTTGAGGCACACGCCGCGGCCGTGGTTGCCGTCGAGCGGCTTGACGACCACGGGGAAGCCGATCCGGCGGGCGGCGGCCACGGCCTGGTCGTCGGACCGCACGGACTCCTGCCTGGGCACCGGGAGGCCGGCCGCGCCGAGGAGCTTGGTGGTGAGGTCCTTGTCGGAGGCGATGTCGACCGCGATCGAGCTGGTCTCGGAGGTCATGGTGGCGCGGATGCGTTTGGCGTGGACGCCCTGGCCGAGCTGGACGAGGGAGTGCTGGTTGAGGCGGATCCAGGGGATGTCGCGGCTGACCGCCTCGTCGAGGATCGCCTGCGTCGAGGGACCGAACGCCGTCCGCTCGGCGCGGAGGATGAACGACTCGAGCTCCTCCTCCCAGTCGAACTCCGGGTCGGCCTGCACCAGGTGGTTGACCAGCCGCGCCGCGAGCCGTCCGGCGGCGAGCCCGACGTTCTCGTCGATGTAGCCGTAGATGACGTTGTAGTGGCCCGGCTCGCCCTTCACCCCGCGGGTCTTGCCGCGGCGGATGTCGTGGCCGACCACCTGCTGGAGGGCGAGCGCGGCATGTTCGGTGACGTGGCCGAGCCAGGTGCCCTCGTGCAGACGCTCCAGGAAGCCGCCCTTGCGGCCGCGCGAGCAGGAGTGGTGGGACAGGCCGGGCAACGCCTCGACCAGGTGCTCGGTGAAGCCCGGGAGCTTGTCGGTGGGGAACTGCTCGAGCCCACCCAGGTCGACCACCAGGTGGATCGCCTTGTCGTAGGACCAGATGTTGGGGCCGCGGTAGACGCGGGTCTCCAGGATCGTGAGGTCCGGGGTGGGGCGCTCGGTCACCGCGATGCTCCGTCCTGCTCGGCGATGTCGCCGGCTGGCTGTGGTTCGGTGTGGGGTTCGGTGTGGGTTGGGTGTGGGGTTCGGTGGAGGGGTCGATGGGGACAGTCTTGCGGGGTGTGCGCTTGCGGGCCAGACGTCGCCGCAGGGTGGCCGGCGAGCGGTCGCCGGCGGCGATGTCGCGGGCCATCTGCTGGAGATCGGCCTGGGCCTCGGCGAGCTCGGCGGCGTCCTCCTCCGAGACCCGGACGGGCTGCGGCCGGAGCTCCCGCGTCGTCAGGTCGTACGCCGCGCCGGCCGGCAGGACGTGGAGGATGATGCCGCTGGCCAGGAGGGGAGAGGACCGCTTGGCCTCGTAGGCGTTCGTGACCAGCCGTTGCGGGTCGAGGATGGTGACCGCACCGCGGCCTGTCACACGCAGGACCTCGTGGCCCTCCTCGACGGTCACGGTCGCGCACGTGTCCTCGTCGACGCCGATGCCGAGCAGCTGCGGCGACTGCGACACGATCATCAACAGCCGGCCGTAGCGGTTGCGCTGGTCGAAGTGCTGGTCGATCACCGTCGTGCGCAGCAGTCCCAGCCCGGCGGCGACCTGGGTCATCCGCTGCTTGGGGGTCGCTCCGCCGGCGCCGAAGGCGACCATGTGGGACGACTGGATGCTGGCGCCGGCCGACGTACCGCCCGACGACCGCCCCGCGCTCGTGGGCGCGGACCACCGCGTCGCCGAGCGGCGTACCGCAGATGATCGCGGACAGCTTGAGCTGGTTGCCACCGGTCATGAAGACGCCCGTGGCGGCGTCGATGAGGGCGACCAGGGCGGGGTCGTGCGCGTCGTCGCGGCTCTCGGGCCGCACGGCCGCGACGTCGCCGGCCCCGAGCCGCCGGAACAGCGCGTCGTACACCTCGACGACGTCGTCGCCGAGGCTCGACGCGGTCGGGATGACCACGAGGCGAGCGTCGGCCCCGCCGCCGGCCGCGACGAAGTCCTTGAGGATCGTGCGTCTGCGGAGCTTGTCCTCGGCGCCGCCGATGATCATCAGCGGCCCGCCGGGGCTCGGGGTGGGCGCCCCGGCACCCGGCGACAGGGGTCCCGCGTCGGCGTGCTCAGGCATGACAGGGAAGGCTAGCCGGTGCCAGAGTGCTCCCGTGAGCGAAGCGAGAGCGCGCGTCGGTCCGGGCAGCCGATGCGACCGCTACCCGGCGCGCGAGCTGCGAGGTCACCGGAGGACACGGTGAGGGGGCAGTCCAGGGATCTCGTGGTGATGCGGCACGCCAGAGCCGAGCCGGGGGGTGAGACCGACCACGACCGCGAGCTCGCGCAACGTGGCTGGGACGACGCCGTGACGGCCGGGCGGTGGCTGGCCGACAGCGGGTTCGTGCCGGACGCCGCGCTGGTGTCGTCGGCCAGGCGTACGGCGTCGACGTGGCTGGCGTTGGCCCAGGGCGGGTCGTTCGGGGTCGAGGCGACGTACTCCGAGGGGCTCTACTCCGCAGGACCGGAGACCGCCCTGGACCTGGTCCGCGAGACCGACGACGCCGTGACCGCGCTGGTGGTGGTCGGGCACAACCCGACCATGGCCTACCTGGCCCAGCTGCTCGACGACGGCACCGGCGACGAGGAGGCCGGGCGTCAGATGGCGACCGGCTTCCCGGCCGGCACGCTGGCCCGCTTCGCGGTGACGGGTCCGTGGGTCGAGCTCGACCTCGCGTCGGCCCGGTTGGTCGGGTTCCACGTCGGCAGCCGCTGAGGAAAGCCCGGGTGGGTCAGACCGGGGGCGCGGGGGTCACCACGCCGTGCTCGGCGTCGAGTGCCTCGACCTCCTCGCGGCTGATGCCGAGCAGGTAGAGGATCGCGTCGAGGTACGGGACGTTCACCGTGGTGTCGGCGGCCTCCTGCACGAGGGCCTTCGCGTTGTAGGCGATGCCGAGACCCGCGACCTCGAGCATGTCGAGGTCGTTGGCGCCGTCGCCGATCGCGACCACCGACTCCAGGGGTACGCCGACCTGCTCGGCGAAGTAGCGCGCCGCGGCGGCCTTGCCGGCCCGGTCGACGACGTTGCCGAGGATCCGGCCGGTGATGGTGCCGTCGACGATCTCGAGCTCGTTGGCGAGGGCGTAGTGGATGCCGAGGTCGTCCGCGAGCCGGTCGGTGATCTGGCTGAAGCCACCCGAGACGAGCGCGAACCGGTAGCCGAGCCGGCGCAGCGTGCGCACCAGCGTGCGGGCCCCCGGGGCCAGGACCAGCTCGTCGTACACCTCGTCGAGGGCGGTGCTCGGGATGCCGGCCAGCAGGGCGACCCGCTCCCGGAGGGACGCCTCGAAGTCGAGCTCGCCGCGCATCGCACGCTCGGTGACCCGGGCGACCTCGCCCTGGTGCCCGCCGTGGGCGGCCAGGAGCTCGATCACCTCGCCCTGGATGAGGGTGGAGTCGACGTCCATCACGATCAGCCGCATCGCCCGTCGGAGCAGGCTCGCCGGCTGTACGGCGACGTCCACGCCCTGGGCTGCGGCCTCGAGCGCGAGCAACGCGCGCAGCCGCTCGGGGTTGGCACCGGACACGTGCAGGTCGATCGCGGTGACGGGATAGCGCGCCATCCGCTCGATCCGGTCGATGTTCGCGCCGCTGTCGGCGATCCGGCCGGCGATGGCGGCCATGGCGGCCGCACGCAAGGGGGCACCGATGACGGTGACGTGGGACCGACCGTCGCGCCTGCCCTTGTTGTCCCCGGTGCCGCGGTCGACGTCGACGCTCATGCCGAGCTCGCCCGCGGTCGCCTGGACGGACTCGCTCAGGCGCCGCCAGTCGCGAGGGGCGGTGACCAGGATGCCGAGGATCAGCCTGCGGCGGAGCACGATCTGCTCGATGTCGAGGACCTCGACGCCGGCACGGGTCAGGGTCGCGAAGATCGCGGAGGTGACGCCGGGACGGTCCTTCCCGGAGACGGTGAGGAGCAGGGTCTCCGGCTTGTGGTCGCTCATGGGGTGCTTCTCATCTCGGTTCGAGGCTATCGGCGCGGTGGACCCGATGTCGGTGGCGGTCCGTACCGTGTCGCGCATGAGTCAGCGACACCACACCTTCGACTACATCGAGCTGGCGGCGCCCGACCTCGCCGCCGCCAAGAGGTTCTACGCCGACGCCCTCGGCTGGTCCTTCACCGACTACGGCCCCGACTACTCCGGGATCCACCGCCCTGGCGGTGAGGGCGAGATGGGCGGCCTCAACCCGGTCCGCCCGTCCGGGCCGGGCCTGCCGCTCGTGATCCTCTACAGCGACGACCTCGACGCCACCCTCGACGCGGTCCGGGCGGCCGGCGGCGAGGTCACCGAGGAGCCGTTCGAGTTCCCCGGCGGCCGACGGTTCCACTTCACCGATCCCTTCGGCAACGAGCTGGCGGTCTGGACCCAGGCCTGAGGTCCCTCGTCTCGAGGCCGACTCACGCTACGGTGGCCCCGGGTCCGGCCCGGCAGGGCGGGCTCCGCCGGCCACGTCCGTGAGACCCAGGAGGTCCCGTGTCGTTCCAAGACGCCGTCAAGGTCTGCTTCAACAAGTACGTCGACTTCAACGGCCGCGCCCGGCGCTCCGAGTTCTGGTGGTGGGTGCTGTTCACCTTCCTGCTGGGGATCGTCGCCAGCATCATCGACACCGTCCTGGGCACCAGGAACTCCACGGGATCGGGCCTGATCCAGAGCGTGGCCAACCTCGCGGTGCTGTTGCCCTCCCTGGCCGTCGGCGCCCGCAGACTGCACGACACCGGGCGATCCGGCTGGTGGCTGCTGCTGTGGTTGGTGTGCATCGTCGGCTGGATCTTCCTGATCATCTGGTTGTGCCAGGACAGCCATCCCGACAACAAGTACGGCGCCTCGCCGAAGTTCGCCGGCGCCCCGGGGCCGTCGGGACCCTACGGCGGTCCTCCGCCGCCTCCTCCTGGTCCGTACGGCGAGCCTCCGACCGGCAACCCGCCGCCCAACCCCTACGAAGACCCGCCCGCCTGAGCTACTCCGGCTCGCGAGCGAGCTCGCTTCGCCGCTCGTTGCGAGCCTGAGCTAGGAGGCTCGCGAGCGAGCTCGCTTCGCCGCTCGTTGCGAGCCTGAGCTACGAGGCTTGCGAGCGAGCTCGCTGCGCCGCTCGCTGCGGCCGTTCTGCCCCGGCAAGCCGGGTCGCCTGAGCTAGTGGGCTCGCGAGCGAGCTCGCTTCGCCGCTCGCTGCGGCCGCACCGCCCCGACTTCGTCGGGTCGGTGCGGCCTCACTCGGGCCAGACCTCCGGGGAGCACGCAGCGACGAGCCCGCGGCGCGCGGCCGCACCCAACGGCTGGAGCGACTCGCGTCGTAGGCGCGCCTGAGCGACGCTCAGCGCGCCCCCGTCGTCCTCGAGCGCGAGGTCGACGATGGCCAGCGCCTGGAGCGAGCGGGCGGCCAGCTCGCCGCACCGTCCGGGCGTGCCCGGCGGCGGCGCCAGGCCGGGCCGGTGGTGCAGGTTCAGCAGCGCATCCGCGGCCTCGGGACGCCAGCGCGCCACGTCGAGGTCGGCCAGCGCCGTCGCCGCCTGCTGCAGCGCGATCCGGAGGGCACGGTCGGCCTCACCGACGTCGCTGAGCGGCCGCATCCCGGCGGCGTACGCCGTCCACTCGACGGCGGCGCCGACCTGGCGCGGCACGAGCCCGATCCCGCCGCAGAGTGCGGCCTCGCCGGCCTCGAGCGCCGCCGCGTTGAAGTCCGCCGGGCCACCCAGCCCCACCGGGTCGCCGGCGACCGGCAGCGCGATCCCGACGCCGTCGGCGCTGGTCGCCCGGAGCTCCGCGAGCGTCCTGGTGAGCGACACCGACCCCTCGACCCCGGGCAGCCCGGCGACCACGTGGGTGGCGTCCTCGGCGAGGACCGCATCGACCACCAGGTCCGCGACGACGTGCCCGCGCAGCCAGGCGGTACCCCACCACGCGAGGCGCGCCGAGACCGGGAGCACGGGATGCACGGGCCGTCACCATACGCGCCCGCCGGGGCACCCGGCCTCGCTAGGGTTGGCGCATGGTCGCGGTGCTCGAGTTCGCCGGGGTGACCGTCCGCCGGGGCCGGGCGACGCTGATCGACGACATCTCGTGGCGGGTCGCCGAGGGCGATCGGTGGGTGGTGCTCGGGCCCAACGGCGCCGGCAAGACGACGCTGCTCCAGGTCGCGGCGGCGCAGATCCATCCCACCGACGGCGTGGCCGGCATTCTCGACGAGGTGCTCGGCACGGTCGACGTGTTCGAGCTCCGGCCCCGGATCGGGCTCACCAGCGCCATTCTGGCCGAGCGGATCCCGCGCGACGAGCTGGTGCGCGACGTCGTCGTCTCCGCGTCGTACGCCGTGGTGGGGCGCTGGCGTGAGGCGTACGACGACCTCGACCACGACCGCGCCCGCGAGCTGCTGGGACAGGTCGGCGCCGACCACCTGCTCGACCGCACCTTCGGCACCCTCAGCGAGGGGGAGCGCAAGCGCGTGCAGATCGCGCGGGCGCTGATGGCCGACCCCGAGCTGCTGCTGCTCGACGAGCCGGCCGCCGGGCTCGACCTGGGCGGCCGCGAGGATCTGGTCTCCACCCTCGCGACGCTGGCCCTCGACCCGACCTCGCCCGCGACCGTGCTCGTGTCGCACCACGTGGAGGAGATCCCGCCCGGCTTCACCCACGGCCTGCTCCTGCGTGGCGGCCGGGTCGTGGCGGCCGGCCCGATCGCCGAGGTGATCACCGAGGAGCACCTCGAGGAGACGTTCGACATGCCGCTCGTGCTGACCCATGAGGCGGGTCGGTGGGCGGCGCGTCGGAGGGCGCGTCGACGTCCCTCTGCGTGACCCCTCTACGGATAGGCTGACAGCGTGGAGTGGCTGGGAGATCACCTGTGGGCCGCCTGGCTGTTGCTGGCGGTCGCTCTCGGCGTGGCCGAGATGGTGAGCCTCGACCTGATCCTCCTGATGGTGGCGGCCGGCGCGCTGGTGGGCGCCCTGGTCGCCCTGGCCGGTGCCCCCCTCATCCTGCAGGTGCTGCTGGCGGCAGGGGCCTCCGGAGCCATGCTCCTGCTGGTCCGGCCGAACCTCGTGGCTCGCCTGCACGACGGCCCGACGCTGGTGAGCGGGCACAACCGGCTCGTCGGCCAGCAGGGCGTGGTGACCGAGGAGCTGTCGGCCCTGAACCCCGGCCGGGTGAAGGTCGGCGGCGAGATCTGGTCCGCCTGTCCGTACGACGAGGGCCTCACCATCCCACCGGGAGCGACCGTCGAGGTGTTCGCGATCCGCGGCGCCACGGCGTACGTCCATCCGGTGGGCGAGCTGATGCCCTGACCCGCCCCAGAAGAAGGAGTCTCAGATGCCGGTCCTCTACGCCCTACTGACCGCGATCTTCCTGTTCGTGATCGTGATGCTCGCCCGGACGGTGCGGATCATCCCGCAGGCGCGCGCCGGCATCCTCGAGCGGTTCGGCAAGTACAAGGAGACCCTGCCCGCGGGCCTGAACATCGTCGTCCCGTTCATCGACAAGGTGCGCTACGTCATCGACCTGCGTGAGCAGGTCGTCAGCTTCCCGCCCCAGCCGGTGATCACCGAGGACAACCTGGTGGTCTCGATCGACACCGTCATCTACTTCCAGGTGACCGACCCGATCGCGGCGACGTACGAGATCGCCAACTACATCCAGGCCATCGAGCAGCTCACGATGACGACCCTGCGCAACATCGTCGGCGGGATGGACCTCGAGGAGACGCTGACCAGCCGCGACTCGATCAACTCGGGCCTGCGCGGCGTGCTCGACGAGGCGACCGGCAAGTGGGGCATCCGGGTCAACCGGGTCGAGCTCAAGGGCATCGACCCGCCGCCGTCGATCAAGGACTCGATGGAGAAGCAGATGCGGGCCGACCGCGAGAAGCGGGCGGTCATCCTGACCGCCGAGGGCCAGCGCCAGGCGTCGATCCTCTCCGCCGAGGGCAACAAGCAGTCCGCGATCCTCAACGCCGAGGGTGATCGCGAGTCGCTGATCCTGCGTGCCCAGGCCGACCGTGAGGCCGCGATCCTGCGCGCCCAGGGCGAGGGTCAGGCGATCCAGACCGTCTTCCAGGCCATCCACGACGGGCAGCCCGACCAGTCGCTGCTGGCCTACCAGTACCTCCAGATGATGCCGAAGATCGCTGCCGGCGACGCCAACAAGGTCTGGGTGATCCCGTCCGAGATCACCAAGGCGCTGGAGGGCCTCGGCTCGTCGGTCCACGAGATCGCGGGCATCCCCCAGAAGGTCTCCGGACCCCTCAAGCGCGTCGACATGGGCTCGACCGACCCGGCCGTCCTGGCCGGTTCGGGGGCGCTCGACCGTGAGCTGTCCAAGGCGAACAAGGCGGTCGAGGACGCGATCGCCGAGGCCGAGCGCTCGGCCAACCCGGGCCGCAACCACGAGATGGACCTGCCCGCCGACGGACCCCCCGCCGAGCCCGGTGCACACGCTGCTGACGACGGCACGACGGGAGACGCGCCCGCCCAGTGACGCCCCTCCAGATGGTGGCGGTGCTGCTCGCTGGGCTCGCCGCCGGGACCATCAACACGGTGGTGGGGTCGGGAACGCTGATCACGTTCCCGACCCTGCTCGCGTTCGGGATACCGCCGGTGACCGCCAACGTGTCCAACACGATCGGCCTGGTGCCCGGGGTCGCCTCGGGGGTCTACGGGTACCGGCGCGAGCTCAGCGGCCAGCGGAGCCGCGCGATCCGGCTGGGAGTGGGCTCGCTGCTCGGCGGTGCGTTGGGTGCCGTCCTGCTGCTCTCGCTTCCCTCCTCGGCGTTCGTCGCGATCGTCCCGGCCCTGATCGTGGTCGGGCTGCTCCTGGTCGTCTTCCAGCCGCGGATCTCCGCGTGGGTCGACGCGCACCACGACGGCGTCCGCGGAGACCATGGGCCGTGGTGGGTGTGGCCCGCGGTGGCGCTGACCGGTGTGTACGGCGGGTACTTCGGGGCCGCGCAGGGCGTGATCCTGATGGGCATCCTCGGGATCGGCATCGACGACGCGCTCCAGCGGTTGAACGGGCTGAAGAACGTGCTGGCCGGGCTCGTGAACGGGATCGCCGGCGTGATCTTCATCCTGGTCGCCCACGTCGACTGGACGGTGGTGGTCCTGATCGCCGTGGGATCGGTGATCGGTGGCCAGGTCGGAGCCACGGTCGGCCGCCGCCTCTCACCCCTCGCCCTCCGCGCCGTGATCGTCGTGGTCGGCCTCGTCGCCCTGGCCGTCTTCCTCCTCCGCTGAGGATCGCCGCCCACGGACCGCCCGTCCACGGGAGCTCGTCAGCGGTTGACGGCGAGAGCCCCGTCGACGTAGGCGCGGACCCAGCGCTGCAGCTCGTCGAAGGCGGCCGCGCGGGGCTCCTCGCGGGAGAGGAACACGTCGTGCCGGGCGCCCGGGATGCCGACGTAGGTGACGTGCCGGCCGAGCGCCGGGGTCCAGCGCCGGATCTGCTCCACGTCGAGCACGATGTCGTGGCGATGGACGTCGTCGCCCATCTCGGTCGGGGTCCTGGACGACTCGCTGGCCAGCACGAGGGCGGGGAACGGCAGGTCGAGCCCGGCGTGGAGGTCGGCGTGGCCGCGGCGGATCGCGGCCAGCCACCCGGCGTACGCCGGCCACGACTCGAGCGGCTTCCAGGCCAGGTCGAAGTCCCACTCACCCTCGTGATCGCGGTGCAGGCTGCGGGCGTAGAAGCCGGTCACGGTGCGCGGGATCACCCGCTTCGGCTGCCGCCGCCCGAGCTGGGCCACGACCGGCGTCAGCGCGTGGCGCACGAGCAGGGAGCCCTGCAGGTCGAACCACGGCGCGTTGAGCGCGATCCCACGCGCCTCGACCCGGCGGTCGTCGGCCCAGAGCGGCACGGTGAGGCCACCGGTCGAGTGGCCGCTCAGCACCACGTGTGAGTGGCCCGCGCCGATCCGCTCCCAGGCGGCATCCAGCTCGGGGAAGTAGTCGTGCAGGTCGGTGGTGAAGTTCGGGGTCTGGTGGGGGAGCAACGAACGGCCGTACTTGCGCAGGTCGAGCGCGTAGAAGTCGTAGCCCCGCGCGCCCCACCACTCGGCGTACGCCGTCTGGAAGAAGTAGTCGGCGAAACCGTGGACGTGCAGCACCGCCCGGTTGGTACGACGCCCGGCGGGGCGTCGTACCAGCGTCGCGACGACCGGACCCTCGTCGTCGTCGGGCAGCTCGATCGTCTCCGCTGTGTACGGCGACCCGAGGACGTCGCGGCGGATTCGAGAGGTCATGGGCCCATCCTGTCAGCGGGTCCGTCAGCGGGCGGTCGCCGCCGCCACCAGCCCGGCGAAGAGGCTCGCATCGTCGCGCGACCTCGGGGTGCCACTGGACAGCCAGGCAGAAGCGGGCCCCGGGGCGCTCCATCGCCTCGAGGGAGCCGTCGGCAGCCCAGGCGGCCGCGTCGAAACCGGGGTGCGTGGCCACCGTCTGGTGGTGGTGGCAGCCGACCTCGACCTGCGCGCCCGACCAGAGTCGCGGAGCCGCGACTCCTCGGCGGTCGTGACCTCGGTCGTGCCGAAGGCGTCGGCGCCGGGGCTGTGCCCGTCGTGGCCGACCAGGTCGGGCGTGTGCTGCAGCAGGGAGCCGCCGGCCGCCACGGCCATCAGCTGCATCCCGCGGCACACCCCGAGCGTGGGCAGGCCGGCCGCGTCGGCCGCGTGTACCAGGGCCGTCTCCCACGCGTCCCGGTCCTCACGCCACGCGGCGGTCGAGGGGTGCGGGTCCTCGCCGTACCGCGCGGGGTCCACGTCGGCACCGCCACTGACGACCAGCGCGTCGAGGCGGCTCACCACCACCGCAGCCACCGCGTCGGACGTCGACGCCGGAGGCAGCAGCACCGGTACGCCGCCCGCGGTCAGCACCGCGTCGGCGTACTGGGCGTGGAGCACATCGGCACGCACGTCCCACACTCCCCACCGCGCCTGTTCGCGGTAGGTGGTGACACCGATCAGCGGCAGCTCAGAGCGGGGTGACATAGGCCCCGGAGATCCCGCCGTCGACCAGGAACGTGTTCGCGGTGATGAACGACGACTCGTCGGAGGCCAGGAACAGCACGGCGTTCGCCATCTCCTCCGGCTCGGCGAACCGCCCCATCGGCACGTGCACCAGCCGCCGCGCCGCGCGCTCGGCGTCCTTGGCGAACAGCTCCTTGAGCAGCGGCGTGTTCACCGGTCCCGGGCACAGCGCGTTGACGCGGACCCCCTCGCGCGCGAACTGCACCCCGAGCTCGCGCGACATCGAGAGCACGCCGCCCTTCGACGCGGAGTAGGAGATCTGCGACGTCGCCGCGCCCATCACCGCGACGAACGAGGCGGTGTTGATGATGGAGCCCGACTTCTGCTCGAGCATGTAGGGGAGCGCGGCCTTGCAGCACAGGTAGACGCTGGTGAGGTTGACCTCCTGCACCCGGCGCCAGGCCTCGAGGTCGGTGTCGAGGATCGAGTCGTCGTCGGGCGGTGAGATGCCGGCGTTGTTGAACGCGATGTCCACCGCGCCGTAGGTCTGTTTGGCCAGCGCGAAGAGCGCGTCCACCTCGTCCTTGCTGGTCACGTCGACGTGGACGTACGTCGCGACCTCGGCGCCCCCGAGCTGCCCGACCAGGGTGTGGCCGCGCTCGTCGTCGATGTCGCCGATGACGACCTTGGCGCCTTCCTCGGCGAAGCGTTGGACGGTGGCCAGGCCGATCCCCGAGCACCCTCCGGTGACGACGGCGACCTTGCCCTCGATGCGTCCTGCCATGTGCGTGGTGGTCCTTCCGGTTCGTGGTCGACGTGGTTGCGAAGCAGCCGTCTCGAGACCTAGTGGCTGATGAAGACGTTCTTCTCCTCCGTGAACGCGTACGGCGCGTCCGGTCCGAGCTCCCGGCCGAGGCCGGACTGCTTGTAGCCGCCGAACGGCGTCCAGTAGCGCACGCTCGAGTGCGAGTTCACGCTGAGGTTGCCCGCCTCCACACCGCGCGCGACGCGCAGCCCGCGGCCCAGGTCGGAGGTGAAGATCGACCCCGACAGGCCGTAGTCGCTGTCGTTGGCGAGTGCGATCGCGTGCTCCTCGTCGTCGAAGGGCATCACGGCCACGACCGGGCCGAACACCTCCTCGCGCCAGATCGGGTCGGCGGTGTCTCGCGACTCGACCACCGTCGGCGGCAGCCACCAGCCCGGTCCGTCGGGGGCCGAGCCCGCGAACGCCACGCTGGCCCCGTCCAGGTAGCGCTGCACCGAGTCGCGCTGGCCGGAGGAGACCATCGGCCCCATCTCGCTGTCCTCCGCGGAGGGGTCCTTCACCCTCAGGGCTCGGACCGCGGTCTCGAGGTGGCCGACGAACTCGTCGTACGCCGAACGCTCGACCAGGATCCGCGAGCGGGCGCAGCAGTCCTGGCCGGCGTTGTCGAACACGGCGTACGGCGCGCTGGCCGCGGCCGCGGGAATGTCGGCGTCGGCGAAGATCGACGTTGGCGCTCTTGCCACCGAGCTCCAGCGTCACCTTCTTCAGCTGGTCGGCGCAGCCGGCCATGATCTGCTTGCCGACCTCGGTGGAGCCGGTGAAGCACACCTTGCGCACCAGCGGGTGCGTGACGAAGCGCTGGCCCACGATCGAGCCCTTCCCGGGCACGACCGTCAGCACACCCGGCGGCAGCCCGGCCTCGACGGCGAGCTCGCCGATCCGGATCGCGGTCAACGGGGTGATCTCCGCGGGCTTGAGCACCACCGCGTTGCCCGCGGCGATCGCGGGCGCGAACCCCCAGCCGGCGATCGGCATCGGGAAGTTCCACGGCACGATCACGCCCACGACGCCGAGCGGCTCGTGGAAGGTGAGGTCGACGCCACCCGGCACCGGGATCTGCCGGCCGAACAGCCGCTCCGGTGCCGCGGAGTAGTAGTTGAGGCAGTCGCGCACGTTGCCCGCCTCCCAGCGCGCATTGCCGATCGTGTGGCCGGAGTTCGTGACCTCGAGCTGTGCCAGCTCCTCGAGATGGGCGTCGACGTGGGCGGCGAAGGCGCGCAGCAGTCGGGCGCGCTCACCGGGGGCGACGGACCGCCAGGTCAGGAAGGCCTCCTGGGCACGCTCGATGGCGGCGTCGGTGTCCGCCAGGTCGGCGGACGGAACCTCGGTGAACGCCTGGGCGGTCACCGGGTTGATGAGCACGCTGGTCGAGCTTGTCGAGACCATCACATCCGCTCGAATCCGCGGGCGAGCTCCCAGTCGGTCACCGCCGCGTTGAAGGCCGCGAGCTCCACGTCGGCCATGTTCGTGTAGTGGTCGACGACCTCGTCACCGAAGGCGCCACGAGCGACCGCCGAGGCGTGGAAGGCCTCGCGTGCGGCCTGCAGGGTAGGAGGCACGTGCTCCTTGTCGGAGGTGTAGGCGTTGCCGACGAGCTCGTCCTCCAGCTCGAGCTCGTGCTCGATGCCGTAGAGCCCGCCCGCCAGCATCGCGGCGAGTGCGAGGTAGGGGTTGACGTCCCCTCCGGGCAGGCGGTTCTCCATCCGGGCGCTCTTGCCGTGGCCGACCAGGCGGACCGCGCAGGTGCGGTTGTCGAGCCCCCACGCGATCGCGGTCGGCGCGAACGAGCCGGCGGCGAAACGCTTGTAGGAGTTGACGTTCGGGGCGTAGAGCAGCGTGAAGTCGTGCATCGTGGCGAGGATCCCGGCGATGAACCGGTCGTAGAGCGGCGTCCGACCCCCTGTCCCGTCCGCCCCGTCGTCCCAGAAGACCACCTTCCCGTCGTCGCCGCGCAGCGACAGGTGGACGTGGCAGGAGTTGCCCTCGCGCTGGTCGTACTTCGACATGAACGTGATCGCCTGTCCGCGCTGGGCTGCGATCTCCTTCGCGACGGTCTTGTAGACGCTGTGGTTGTCAGCGGTGACCAGGGCGTCGGCGTAGAGGAACCCGACCTCGTGCTGGCCGAAGTTGCACTCGCCCTTCGCGCCCTCCACGTCGAGACCCGCGGCGTACATGGTGTTGCGGAGGTCGCGCAACAGCGGCTCGATGCGGGCGGTGCCGAGGATGGAGTAGTCGACGTTGTACTGGTTGACCGGCGTCAGGTCGCGCCAGCGGCGGTCGTGGGCCTCCTCGTACGACGTGTCGAACGCGATGAACTCCAGCTCTGTGCCGGCCAGGGCGACCATGCCGCGCTCCGCGACCCGGTCCAGCTGGGTCTTCAGGATCGTGCGCGGCGACTGGGGGACCGGCGCGTGGTCGAGCCAGACCAGGTCGCACTGGACCAGCGCGCTGCCGGGCAGGTGGGGCAGCAGCCGGATCGTGTCGTAGTCGGGCACGAACTCCATGTCGCCGTAGCCCTTCTCCCACGAGGAGATGGCGTAGCCGTCGACGGTGTTCATGTCGATGTCGACCGCGAGGAGGTAGTTGCAGCCCTCGGTGCCCGCCTCCAGTGCGACGTCCAGGAAGTACTGCCCGTGCAGGCGCTTGCCCTGGAGCCGGCCCTGCATGTCGGTGAAGGCGAGCACGACGGTGTCGATCTGGCCCATCTCGATCCGGTTCCCGAGGTCGGTCAGGGTCAGGTAGCGGTTGTTGGGGGGCATGCGTCTCCTCGTCGTTGATCAGCCCAGGAGGCCGCGCAGGAGCGCGGCCGTGTCGTCGCAGTGCTCTTCCATGGTCTGGTGGGCCCGGTCGGGCCGCCCCTCCAGCACGGCGCGCACCAGGGCGGCGTGCTGGGTGTCGGAGTGGCTGATGTTGGTCTCCAGCACCGGGATCGCGCTCAACATCTCGTGGAGGCTCGCCTGGACCGACGTCACCGACTCGACGACGCGCGGCGACCCCGACAGTGACGCGATCGTGAGGTGGAACCGGGAGTCGGCCTGCCGGTGCCGGGCGCGGCTGGTGGCCCCCGACACCGCGCGGTGGGCCGTCTCCAAGGTGGCCCGGGCCCGCTCGGTCAGCTGTCTCGACGCGGCCATCGCCGCGCCGCCGGGCTCGACGATCCGCCGGAAGCTCAGGGCGTCGAGCCAGTCCCTGCGCTGGGCGGCCGTGGAGCGGTCGGCGGTGCGCGCCGACGGACCCTGGGGCTTCATGGTGACGACCGTGCCGCCGCCGCGCCCCCGTCTGGTCTCGACCAGGCCGGCCGTCCGTAGGGCGGCCATCGCCTCCCGCAGGGTGGCCCGCGAGACCTCGAGCCGCTCGGCGAGCTCGCGCTCCGGCGGCAGGGCGCTGCCGAACGGGTACACCCCGAGCCGGATGGCGGTGGCCAGCTGCTCGACGCAGGCCTCGAAGGCGTGGTGACCGCGGACCGGGCGCAGCACGACCTCGTCGAGGTGTGGCAACGGGGCGGCGGTCATGCGGGTCAGTCTGGCAGCAGGTCGCAAACTGTCAATGGTCTGGGTTCATACCGAAAATGGGCGCACCTCTGGACGACGCATTCAGGACGGGTCTAGCCTCCGGGCAACCGGTTTCGCACCTGAAAGGGTCATCCAATGCCCGAAGCGCATGAGCCAGTCGACATCGCCGAGCTCACCGACGACGAGAAGCAGCTGGCAAAACTCGGGTACAGCCAGGACCTTCACCGCACCTGGTCGGGGTTCTCCAACTTCGCGATCTCGTTCTCCATCATCTCCATCCTCGCTGGCTGCTTCACCAACTTCGGAGCCGGCTTCAACAACGGTGGCCCGATCTCGATCTCGTGGTCGTGGCCGATCCTGGGTGTCTTCATCCTGCTCATCGGCTTCACCATGAGCGAGCTGGTGTCGGCGTACCCCACGTCCGGCGGCATCTACTGGTGGGCCTCCAAGCTGGGTGGTCCGCGCGCCGGCTTCTTCACCGGCTGGCTGAACCTGATCGGGCTGGTCGCGGTGACGGCGGGTGTGGCCTATGGCTGCGCGACGTTCATCGACCTCACCGTCAGCACGTGGTCCAAGTCGTACGCCGACAACTACTCGCTGACCCGGGTGTTCATCATCTTCGTCGTGGTCCTGGCGCTGGCGGCCGGGCTCAACATCTTCAGCGGTCACCTGATGGCGATCATGAACAACACCTCGGTGTGGTGGCACGTGATCGGGGCGGCCGCGATCGTGCTGATCCTGATCTTCGTCCCCGACCAGCACCAGTCGTTCAAGTACGTCTTCACCGAGCGCTTCAACAACTCCGGGTACGGCGGAGGCAGCACGAGCGGTTTCCACTTCTTCTTCTTCATCATCCCGCTTCGGCTTCCTGTTGACGCAGTACACGATCACCGGGTTCGACGCGTCGGCACACCTGTCCGAGGAGACCGGCTCGGCAGCCAAGGCTGCGGCCAAGGGAATCTGGCGCTCGATCTTCTACTCCGTGATCGGCGGCTACATCCTGCTGCTCTGCGTCGTGTTCGCCATCCCGAACAACGCCCAGGGCCAGCCGGACAACGCACTGGCCGGCGGTGGCGTCGCGCCGATCTTCAACGCCGCTCTCGGCTCGAACTGGGCGGGCACGGTCCTCTTCGTGTCGGCGGTCGGCCAGTTCTTCTGCACGGTCTCGTGCATGACGTCGGCATCGCCGCATGACCTACGCGTTCAGCCGGGACGGTGCCATTCCCGGCTCGAAGCGCTGGTCCGCGCTCACCGCGAACAGGGTGCCGGCGAACGGCGTCATGCTGGTCGCGATCTGCGCGCGATCCTGACCCTGCCCGCGCTGATCAAGGTGGATGTCAACGGAACACCGGTCCCGCTCGCGTTCTACGCGGTCACCTCGATCGCGGTCATCGGGCTCTACCTGGCCTTCGCGATCCCGATCTATCTCAGGTGGCGCTACGGCGACAAGTTCGAGGTCGGCTCCTGGAACAACGGCAACAAGTACAAGTGGATGAACCCGATCGCGGTCGCCGAGATCGTCATCGTGTCGATCTACCTGATGCTGCCCTCGACGCCGGCGGCCAACCCGTTCCGCAGCGAGTTCGAGTGGAAGTTCGTGAACTACGCGACCGATCGTGACCATCGGGGCGTTGATCCTCCTCACGATCTGGTGGCAGGTCTCGGCCAAGAACTGGTTCAAGGGACCGAAGCACACGATCGACGAGGCCGTGGTCAAGGCGTTCGAAGGCTGACCGGACGAGAGTGACCGATCCCGCGACGACGGCCGCGTTGGACCAATTGTTGGTCATGCGCGGCCGTCCGCGCGAGGTCTCTGAGCTACCGGGCGGGCTGACCAACCTCAACCTGCGGGTGGTCCTCGACGACCGAGAGGTCGTCGTACGCAAGGTGCGCAGCGACGCGGGACTGCTCGCCATCGACCGCGAGGCCGAGCACGCCAACACCCTGGCTGCCGCCGCGGCGGGGGTGGGCGCGCAGGTCCTCGAGCACCGGCCGGAGCTCGGGATCACCGTGCTGGAGTTCCTCCCGGGGCGCACCCTCGGGGACGACGACTTCCAGGACCCCGGCGTGCTCGCGCGCGCCGCCGACGCCGTACGCCGGCTCCACGCGGGCCCCCGGTTCGTCAACGACTTCGACATGTTCGCGCGGCAGCGGTGGTACCGCGAGGTGATCGGTGAGCAGGGCTTCCGGCTTCCTCCGTCGTACGACGACCATGCTGCCGCCTGGGAGGACGTACGACGCGTGCTCACCGCGACCGCCGGCCCGACCGTCCCGTGCAACAACGACCTCCTCGCCGGCAACTTCATCGACGACGGTGCCCGGGTGTGGCTGATCGACTACGACTACTCGGGCAACAACGACCCGTGCTTCGAGCTCGGCAACACCTCGACGGAGTGCGAGTTCGACCCCGACCTGACTCGGGCCTGGGTGACGGCGTACGTCGGGCGCGACGACCCGCGCCTGCTCGCCCGGGTCCGGCTCCAGGCGCTGTGCAGCGAGTACGGCTGGTCGCTCTGGGGCTTCATCCAGGCCGGGTCGAGCGCGCTCGACTTCGACTTCCACGCGTGGGGGATGCACCGCTTCGAGAAGGCCGCCCGCACCTTCACCTCGCCCGACTTCCCGCGCCTCCTCGCCGAGGTTGCCGCCGGTGGTTGAGAAAGACGCCCTGGCGACTGCCTCCAAGTCAGCGCTCCCCTCCCGCGCGCAGGTCGTGGTCATCGGTGGGGGAGTGGTCGGCTGCTCGACGGCGTACCACCTGACGAAGCTGGGCGTCACCGACGTGCTGCTGCTCGAACAGGGCCACCTCTCGGGCGGCACGACCTGGCACGCCGCCGGGCTGGTCGGGCCGCTCCGCGCGACCGAGGCCGGTACCCGGCTGGTGCAGTACTCCGCCGAGCTCTACGCCTCGCTCGAGGCCGAGACCGGGCTGGCCACCGGCTACCGCAACGTCGGCGGGCTGATCGTGGCCCGGACCGAGGAGCGGATGGTGCAGCTGCGGCGCACCGCCGCCAACGCCGTGGCCTACGACCTCGACTGCCGGATGCTCACCGCCGACGAGGCCGGCGAGCTCTGGCCGCCGATGCGCACCGACGATCTGCTCGGCGCGATCTGGCTGCCGGGGGACGGCAAGGTCAACCCGACGGACCTGACCCAGTCGCTGGCCAAGGGCGCGCGTCAGGGCGGTGCTCGCGTGACCGAGGGCGTGCGAGTGACGGGCTTCGTGATCGAGGAGGGTGCATCCGGGCGCCGGGTGACCGGCGTACGCACGGACCACGGCGACGTCGAGGCCGAGACCGTCGTGGTCTGCGCCGGGCAGTGGTCGAAGGCGCTCGGCGACCTCGCCGGGGTGACCGTCCCGCTGCACTCGGCCGAGCACTTCTACGTCGTCACCGACGCGGTCGAGGGCACCCACCCCGACCTGGCCGTGATGCGCGACCCCGACGGCTGGACGTACTTCAAGGAGGAGGTTGGCGGCCTCGTCGTCGGCGGGTTCGAGCCCGAGGCCAAGGCCTGGGTCGCGCCTGACCAGATCCCGCACCCGTTCGAGTTCGCGCTGCTCGAGGAGGACTGGGAGCACTTCTCGGTGCTGATGGACGAGGCGGTGCGCAGGATCCCGGCGCTCGAGCACACCGGCATCCGGAAGTTCTACAACGGGCCAGAGAGCTTCACGCCCGACAACCAGTTCCTGATGGGGGAGGCGCCCGGGCTGCGCGGCTTCTTCGTGGGGGCGGGGTTCAACTCGGTCGGCATCGCCTCCGCCGGTGGCGCCGGCCGCGCCCTGGCCGAGTGGGTCGTCGCCGGCGAGCCGACCACGGACATGGTCGCGGTCGACCTGCGCCGGTTCGCGTCGTACGCCGGGGACCACGCGTGGCTGCGCGAGCGTGTGGTCGAGACGCTCGGCATCCACTACGCCGTGCCGTGGCCGGACCGCGAGCCCGTGACCGGTCGCGACGTACGGCTGTCGCCGCTGCACGACCGGCTCGCCGCGAAGGGCGCCGTCTTCGGAACGAAGATGGGATGGGAGCGGGTCAACGTCCTCGGGGCCGAACCCGGCGCGCCGTCCTGGGGCAGGCCCTGGTGGCTGGATGCGTCGGCCGCCGAACAGGTCGCCTGCCGTAGCGCAGTCGCGGTCTTCGACCAGACGTCGTTCTCGAAGTACGCCGTCTCCGGCGCCGACGCGTTGGCCGGGCTGCAGTGGCTGTGTGCGGCGGAGGTCGACGTACCGGTCGGGCACTGCGTCTACACTCCGCTGCTCAACGCGCGCGGCACCTACGAGGCCGATCTCACCGTCACCCGCACCGGTCCGGACACCTTCTTGATGGTCAGCAGCTCGGCGACCACCGTCCGCGACCTCGACTGGATCCGGCGGCACGTCGCCGACCGGGACGTCTCCGTCGAGGACGTCACCGACGACCACGCGGTGCTCGGCGTGATGGGACCGCGCGCTCGTGACCTGATGACGCGCGTCGACAGCGTGACCGACTGGTCGGACGGCGGGTTTCCGTTCGCCACCAGCCGCGAGGTCGTGCTCGCCGGCTCCTTCGCGCGCGCCACCCGGATGACCTACGTCGGTGAGCTGGGCTGGGAGCTGATGATCCCGGTGGCCGGGGCGGGCGCGGTGTACGACGCCCTGCAGCAGGCCGGCGACGACCTCGGTCTCACCGACGCGGGCTACCACGCCATCGAGTCGCTCCGCCTGGAGAAGGGGTATCGCGCGTTCCCCCGCGAGCTCAACCCCGACCTCACGCCGGTCGAGGCCGGGCTGCTCTTCGCGACCGCCCTCGGCGCGCGGGCCGGCAGCGACAAGGACTTCCTCGGCCGCACGGCGCTGCAGGCCCATCGCGAGCGCCTCGCCGCCGGGGGCCATCGCCGTCGGGTCGTGTCGTTCGTGCTGACTGACCCCGAGCCGATGCTCTGGGGTGGGGAACTGGTGCTGCGCGATGGTGAGCCGGCGGGCCAGGTCACCAGCGCGGCGTACGGCGCGACCGTCGGCGCTGCGGTCGGGCTCGCGCTGCTCCGCGCCGACGGACCCGTCCGTCAGGACGATCTCGACGCCGCCGCTTTCGAGATAGACCTCGCGGGCGAGCGGTACGCCGCACGGGTCACCCTGGCGGCGCCGCTGCGCTAGTGGACAGGCAGTGCCTATCTCCTCGCGTTGCGTCTGGGTCGTCGGGTCGTTCTGCCGAAGGTGGGATCGGTGAGCTGGGACAGCGCGTAGGTCTCGACCATGCGTCCCGCCAGGCAACGGGCCTGCGTGTGCGAGGCGCCCGAACGCATCACCGCGTCGCCGATCTGGGTGCGCGCGGGACCAGGCCGATGGCTTCCTGCGAGTCGTCCGCGCCCACCTGAGCGGTCTCGCCCGGGTCGCAGGACTGGAAGCGGACCTCGTTGCCGACACGCGTCACCGAGGCCGCCGAGCCCGGCCCGGCGGCGACCCAGGCCTGCAGCGCGCCGTCCATGCGGGCTGTGTCTGCGGCCGTGCGGCCGGCGTAGGTCATCCGGGCGCAGGTGTTGCCCGACTCTGTGAAGGCGACGTACGCGTCGCCACCCCAGCCGTCGGCCGCCGCGAGCGCCTGTGGCAGCGGCAGTCGCTCGGCGAGCATCAGGTACCACGTCAGCACCCCGAGCTCGCCGGAGTCGAACTTCTTCTCGGCCGTCCGACAGCGTCGGCGGTGCGACGTGGGCGGAGCCGGTATCGGCGTTCAGGCACCCGGAAGGGGTCGAGCAAGGCAGTCTCGTGGGTCGGCGGTCCTGCGGAAGAGCCTGTCGACCGCGGCGTTTCCGCCGCTGGGCCGCGACGGTCTGCACGAGACCCGCGCCCAGCGTGTACGGCGAGGTCTGCATCGCGATGACCACCTTCGGTACCTGCTGGAGTCGGCTTGTCGGCCCGCGTCGATCTCGCTCTGCTGGGACCGGTCCAGCGCCTCGCGTTGCTTGGCCGGAAGGGAGCTCGCGGTAGCAGGCCCTGCACGCGCTCGGCATCGCCCTCGACGATGGCGTCGAGGACCGAGGCCTGCGGAGTCGGTCGCGCCCTTCTTGGCCTCCTTCTGGAGCTTCTTCAATCGGGCGCCGACGTCGAAGTGCTGGTCCTGGAGGGCGTGGGTCAGCTCGTGGACCAGCGTGGAGCGGACCGCCGGGGTCACCGTCGTGCCCGCGGACCGTGACTCTGCTTGTCCTTGAAGGAGTAGTACGCCAGGATCGCGCCGCCACTGAAGTCGTTGAACGCCTTGAACAGGTCGACGTTGCCGCTGATCAGGCCGAAGGCGCGCATCAGCCCGGTGAAGTGCTCGATCTCGAGGCGGTCCTGCCGGGTGAGCTTGTCCTCGTCGGAGGTGACGCTCTTCTCGAATCGGGCCGGAGGCAGGAAGCGGACCGCGACCGGGTGCAGGAAGCGCAGCCCTCGCTCCTGCTCCGCGATCTTGGCGTACGGCGCGATCCGGCGGTCCCAGGTCGCAGGGTAGGACCGTTTGGGTGCAGTCGCCTGATGACTGTCGGTGGCGTGGACCTGAGACAGGATCGCGAAGCCCAGGGCGCACGCGAGTGCCAGGGCCACGATGACCGCGACCGCCACCACCCACCCTGGGATGTCGGAGGAGGCCCGGCCCGGTGGTGGCGGGGGGCTCGGAGGCGTAGAGGAGTACCCGAGATCGCTCATGGGCGGGAGGCTATAACCGTCTCCGCGCCGCGTTGGAGAAATGCCACAAGTCGTCGCGCCGCGACCTGTACGGATGGCGCCGGGTCACGCGCAACGGCGACGCGGCGGCTCAGCGCCGTGTGCCCACGCCTATTCCATTCGTGTCGATATCGGATCCATGCGGATTGGGTGTCGAGGGTGGGTGGTGGTTTGAATTCGGGTCTTCGGTCCGTGGGGTTGAGTCGTATTTGCCAGGGCGAGTGGTGGATGGTCCGGTGGTGGTGGCCGCATAAGAGGGCGAGGTTGTCGAGGCTCGTTTCGCCGCCGTTGGTCCAGTGGGTGAGGTGGTGGGCGTGGCACATGAGTGGTGGTCGCGGGCAGTCGGGGAAGGTGCAGTGTCGGTCGCGGAGGATCAGGGCGGTCCAGATGGCGGTGGTGACGAGGCGGCGGAGGCGGCCGAGGTCGAGGACCTCGCCGTGGGTGCCGAGGACGGCGGGGATGATCTCGGCGTCACAGGCGAGCCGGCGCAGGATTTCGGGTGGGAGTTCGGTGCCGTCGGCGGTGGTGCCGACCCCGGCTGCGCTCCAGGTCGCCCTTGAGGGTCTGCTGGTCGAGGGTGACCAGCAGTCGGGCGGGGGTGCCGTGGGTCTCCGGCGGCAGGCCGGTGTCGAGCGCGTGGTGGGCGGTGGCGACCAGGGCGTCCCAGAGCCGGGCGCCGTGGTCGCGGCGGTCGAGGTGTTCCTCCCCGGTCTCCGGGTCCGGCCGGGTCGGGGGGATCGGGGCAGGTCAAGGGCAGGAGTGCGGCCATGAGCAGGGCGCCGTCCTCGGCCGACCCGCGGCCCCTGAGGCGGACCCCGCCGGCGCGGTCCGGGCTGATCGAGAGGTAGCGGGTCAGGTGCGCGGCGCGTTCCTGGCGTTCCAGGGCGGCCTCGAGCCTGCGGTCGACGGCGTCGGGGTCGACCACCTCGACCAGGTGCCGCCCCGCCCTGGCGAGCTCGGTGGCGTCGAGGTGTCCGGCCTGGCGGAGCAGCACCTTCTCCCCGCGTCGGCGGACCAGGTCACCGGACGGCAGGTCGTCGACGGCTCGGACGATGACGTCGGCCTGCTCCGGCGACACCGTCCCGTCAACCAGCCCCTGCTCGGGTCCGGCCAGCGGGCCGGTCAACGCCCTGGCCCGGACCACTCGGCGTTTCCCCTCGCCGCGGGAGAGTCCGCCCACGTGGGTGAGCCAGTCCCCGGTCGAGCCGTAGTGGAGCCGCTGCTTGGCCAGGTCGCGGGCGTCGGCCTCGGCGACCGCACCGGCCTCGACCGCCGCCAGGGCCGAGGTGAGCTGCTGGACCCGGGCGACCACCTCGACCAGCTCGTCGTCCGACCTCGCCGACCACAGCACCTCCGCCGCCTCCCGGACCACGGCCAGGGCCTCGGCGAGCACCGCGCAGGGTACTGGCCGGGGGCCTCGGCATGATCGACATAGGGATATCGAATCAGTGGCCACCGACATTCCAGCCGATATCCACAGGGTTTATCCCATGATCCGAGATAATCCACAGAAAAGAAATTCCCGGATGCGAAAGAGAAGAAACCGTAACCCAACGAGTACCTCAAACAACGTTGCACCAGCAAGCGAACGTCCGGAGGCACCGCAACCACAAGCGACGTGCCGACCCCGCGTGCGGCTTCGCCTGCCCTGATCTGACCACGTTCTGCCGTCTCGACGAGCTCGGTCTCGAAGTCACCGGGCAACGACTCGAAGCCGACCGTGCGGTGCTCGCGTGCCGGGTCGTCGAGCCGGACTCAGTGGTGCCGGCGGTGCGGCTGCGAAGGCGTAGCCGCGCGACACCGTGGTCCGGCGGCTTGGCGCACGAGCCGCTGGGCTGGCGGCCGACGATCGCTGCTGGTCGTCGGTCCGCCGCTACCGGTGCACCGGCTGCGGGCACGTGTGGCGCCAAGACACCACGCCGCGCGGCCGAGCCGCGGGCGAAGCTGTCGCGTCGGGGGCTGCGGTGGGCGCTGGAAGGGATCGTGGTCCAGCACCTGACCGTCGCCCGGGTCGCCGAGGGGCTCGGGGTCGCCTGGAACACCGCCAACGACGCGGTCCTGGCCGAAGGCAAGCGGGTGCTGATCGACGACCCCGCACCGGTTCGACGGCGTGGCGGTGCATCGGCGTCGACGAGCACGTGTGGCGCCACACCCGACGCGGCGACAAGTACGTCACCGTGATCATCGACCTCACCCGGATCCGTGACGGCACCGGCCCGGCCGGCTGCTCGACATGGTCGAGGGCCGCTCCAAGCAGGCGTTCAAGACCTGGCTCGACCGACCGGACCGAGGCCTGGCGCGACGGCGTGGAGGTCGTCGCGATGGACGGGTTCACCGGCTTCAAGACCGCCACCGCCGAGGAGCTCCCCGACGCGGTCGCGGTCATGGATCCCTTCCACGTCGTCCGCCTGGCCGGCGACGCCCTCGACCAGTGCCGGCGCCGTGTCCAGCAGGCCATCCACGGCCACCGCGGCCATGCAAGGACGACCCGCTCTACTCCTGCTCGCCGGACCCTGCACACCGGCGCCGACCTGCTCACCGACAAGCAGATCGACCGGCTCGCCGTCCTGTTCGCCGACGACGCGCACGTCGAGGTCGAAGCGACCTGGGGCATCTACCAGCGGATGATCGCCGCCTACCGCGAGGCAGACCGGCGTCGCGGCCGCGAGCTGATGGTCAAGCTCATCGACGTCGATCAGCGCCGGCGTCCCGAAGCCGCTCAATCGAGATCATCACGCTGGGCCGAACTCTGAAGAAGCGCGCCGCCGACGTGCTGGCCTACTTCGACCGGCCCGGCACCTCCAACGGACCGACCGAGGCGATCAACGGCCGGCTCGAACACCTCCGCGGCTCCGCCCTCGGGTTCCGCAACCTCACCAACTACATCGCCCGATCCCTGCTCGAGACCGGCGGCTTCAGACCCCAACTACTCCACCCTCATCGGTGAAGCGCCCTCAACCCGCAGCCAGCGCGGCCAGAGCGTCGTTGGTCTCGTCCACCGAGAAACGGTCGGGATGCCAGTCCTGGGGCAGCCAATCCCTCATCTCCTCGGCGCCGAGCCCCATGGGCGTCGCCCGCGCGTCGTATCCGCCACGAACCCAATCGGCGAGTTCCTCGTAGCCGCCCAGCCCGCCGCAGTCCTCCGGCCGGCAGGCCATCTTGCCCTTCAGGCAGACCAGAGCCGGTGGCGGGTCGTCGAGAACCTCTTCGACCACCAGCACATGCTCCCATCCGTCGCCGAAGTCGTAGTCATAGAAGAGCCAGTCGCCCTTGGCAGACACCACCTGGTCGAGACGTACCTCGTCTTCGGCGACGCCTTCGTCGCCTTCTCCGAGGTCGAAACCGGTCACGAAGTAGAAATCCGTCACCACACTCCTCGTTCTTCGAAACCGCAACCGCAAGACCACCGGAAGGACGTCCACGGCCGCGGGGTTTCGAGACGGTCGCGAGAGCGACCTCCTCAACCAGTGCGGCCACGGCTGCCCTTGGTCAGGACGACCCGTTGTCGCCCGGTGCGTTCCCGCCGAATCCGATCTCGTTGCCGTCCGGGTCGCGGTAGGTCACCTTCTGCACGCCGTTCGAGTAGGTCTCCCGCTCGGCCGGCTCGATCCCACGCGCGCCGATCTCCGTGACCCGGGTGTCGAGGTCGTCGACGAACACGGTGTGCATCGCGTGTCCGGCGTGCTCGGGCCGGTGCTCGATGAACACCCATCCGTGCTCGGCCAGACCCCAGACCGCCTCGGAGTCGTTCGGCAGGAAGCTCGGCTCGGCTCCCCAGAGCCGCTCGTACCAGGTCCGGGCAGCCGCGAGGTCGCTCACCGGGATGCCTGCGAAGAGGTCGACGCTCATGCGCCGACCGTAGCCCGGTCCCGAGATCAGCTCGACTCGTCAGTCGGTCCCGCGGGCAAGCCGGCGTTGCCTCTCACCCAGCCAGTGGTCGGGTACAGATCGACGCGCCGGTCGGCGTGGATGTCGCTGAGGCCGCCGACCCGCTTGTCGTCGCCGTCGGCGGGGTCGATCTCGGCCATCAGGATGGTCTCGCCGGCGCTGCTCCACCCCCCGGCGACCACCCAACCGTCGGCGTCGGTCAGGACCGTCCCACCGACCCAGGCGACACCACGTTCGTCGGCGACCCGGTCACAGGCCACGATCGGCAGACGGTTCATCGCGGCGTTGGCCTGGACGCGCACCACCTCGCCCGGTCGCTCGCCCTCAGGCATGGGAGCAGCCGGCCAGTTGACGGGGGCGACGAGGAGCTGAGCACCAGCGAGAGCGGGGATCCGTACCCATTCCGGGAACTCGAGGTCGTAGCAGATCATCGTGCTGATCCGGCCGGCGGACGTCTCGACGACGGGCGGCGCCGCATCGCCGGCAGCAAAGATCAGTCGTTCGCGGTCCCACAGATGCGCCTTGCGGTAGACGACCCGGAGTCCGGAGGGGTCCACGACCGCTGCGGAGTTGAAGAGGGTCTCACCCGACCGTTCGCAGAAGCCGCCGACCAGGACGATCCCGTGGTCGGCTGCGAGCTGTCGCCAGGCCGACAGCGTCGGCCCGTCGACACCCTCCGCCGCCTCCCACGCCTCGGCCCGATCCTCGAAGGCGTACCCGCTCGACACGAGCTCGGGCAGAGCCACCAGCTCCGCACCCCGTCCGGCGGCCTGCCCGACGACGGCCGTGACCTTCTCCCGGTTTGCGGCAGGGTCACCCAGCGTCGGCGCCAGCTGACAGGCCGCGATCACGGTCATCGGAGCTCCTTGCGGTGGGTCGGGCCGATGCTCTCACGCGCGGTGAGCCCGAACGGCGGACGTGAGCCCGATCCTCGGGCGCCACGGCGTCACGACCCGGCGTAGATCTGGCGGATCACGTCCTCGATGTCGGGCTCCTGGATGGAGAGGTCAGCGACGGCGTACGACGCAGCGACGGCGGCCACGATCGGCGCCGCGCTCGCGTCGGCCGGGAAGGACAGCCACTGCCGCGGGCCCTCGACCCGGCGCGTCACGGCTCCGTCGACCTGGATCGGAGGGGCCTCGTCGACCAGGTCGACGACCAGCGTCCGGGTCGAGCCGCCGCGGCAGGTGGAGGTCCGTGAGCGCGCCGTCGAAGACCGCGGTTCCGTGGTCGATCACGATCACGCGGCGGCAGAGGGCCTCGATGTCCTGCAGGTCGTGGGTGGTCAGCAGCAGCGTGGTGCCGCGCTCGGCGTTGAGGGTGCGGAGGAAGTCGCGGAGCCGGCCCTTGCTGACCACGTCCAGCCCGATGGTCGGCTCGTCGAGGTAGAGGATCTCGGGGTCGTGCAGCAGCGCCGCGGTGATGTCGCCGCGCATCCGCTGGCCCAGGCTGAGCTGGCGGACGGGGGTGTCGAGCAGGTCGCCGAGGTCGAGCAGCTCGACGTACTCCTCGAGGTTGCGGCGGTGTCGCGCCGGATCGACGCGGTAGAGCTTCTGCAGCAGCTCGAAGGAGTCACGCAGCGGGAGGTCCCACCACAGCGTGGTGCGCTGGCCGAAGACCACGCCGATCCGCATCGCCAGCTCGGTGCGCTGCCGGCTCGGGTCGAGCCCGGCGACGCTGACCCGCCCGGCCGGTCGGCACCAGGATGCCGGTGAGCATCTTGATGGTGGTCGACTTCCCGGCGCCGTTCGGCCCGATGTAGCCGACCATCTCACCCGCCTCGATCCCGAAGCTGAGGTCGTGGACGGCCGGCACGACGGTCGACGTACGCCGTCGGCCCGCCCGAGCGCTTGCGCACCACGAACGTCCGCTCGAGACCCGCCACCTCGATCAGTGCCACGGCTCAGCTCCCCGTCGACGTGTAGTGGCGGACGCCGGTGCGCCAGGCGAGCAGGGCACCACCCAGTACGACGACCGCGGCGATCGGTGAGCAGAACTGCAGCCACGACGGCAGGTCGAACGGGTCGTCGATGCCGAGGAGGTAGAGGCAGGGGTACCAGTTCACGAAGGCGATCGGGAGCAGGAAGGTGAGGCCCTTGGTGACCTCCTTGGGGTAGATGGACAGCGGGTACTGGGTGATGGTGTTGCCTCCGTAGGTGAACGCGTTGGCGAACTCGCTGGAGTCGGTGGTCCAGAACTGCACGCACGAGAAGGCCGACGAAGAGCCCGAAGAAGATCACGCCCGAGCTGATGAGCATCAGGACCGCGACCAGCACCCGCGACGGCGTCCAGTCGACGGCGAAGCAGCCCCAGGCGAAGACGATCACCGCCTGGCTGATCTGGCCGAAGCGGCGCAGCGAGAAGTTGTCGGCGCAGACCTGCACCAGCAGCGGCACCGGCTTGGTGAGCATCTGGTCGAGTCGGCCGCTGCGGACGTGGAGGCCGATCTGCTCGACGCTGCCGATCAGCAGGTCGGCCACGCGCAGCCCGACGCTGCTGGCGCCGTAGAGCAGCGCGATCTGGATCAGGGTGAAGCCGCCGAGGTTGCTCAGGTGGGCGAACATCAGCCACAGCGCCACGAAGTCGAGACCGGTGATCAGGAAGCCGCTGACCGACATCAGCGCGAACGACGTGGGGTAGGCCAACGACGCGCGCACCCACAGCCGCGCGATGTCGGAGTAGCTCCGCATCGCGAAGGTCCCGCGCGCCCGACGCGTCGCGGTGTGGGTCTCAGCCACCCTGCACCACCACCTTGCGGGTCGCCGCGCGCAGCACGCCCTCGCACAGCCCGAGCAGCACCAGCACCCAGAGCACCTGGAAGCCCAGCGCGCCGAGCAGCGACCACCCGTCGTACTGGCCCAGCCAGATGTCGTTGGGCACCTGGATCATCGCCGACCACGGCAGCGCCTGCGCGAGCGTCGCCGAGCCAGCCGGGGAAGAGCACGAGCGGCAGCATCATCCCGCTGAAGAAGATCGCGAAGGCGCCGCTCAGGAAGCGCGCCCCGCTCGCGTCGAGCAGCCAGAACGCCGACGACGACACGATGAAGCGCAGCCCGAAGCTGACCACCACGGCCAGCACCAGGCTGACCGCGAACGCGGCGGCATCCAACGGGCTCGGCGGCAGCCGGATGTGGAAGAAGATCAGCCCGATGAAGGTGGGCCCGAGACCCCGCGTCACGAGGTGGTACGCCGCTCGGCCGAGGTCGCCGGCGAGGTACCAGCCGACCAGCCCGGTCGGCCGGTACAGGTCGATCGCGACGTCACCGGTCCGGATCCGCTCGGCGAGGTCGTCGGTGGTGCCGCCGCCCCACAGCGCGACCGTCATCAGCAGCGCCTGGCCGAGCCACACGAAGGTGACCGCGTCGATCTTGTCGTAGCCGCCCGCGTCGGGCGCCTGGTCCCACAGCGCGATGTAGGCGAAGGAGTAGATCAGCCCGAACACCGAGTTGGTGAAGATCCCGGCCAGGGTGGCCGCCGGTGTAGGTGCTGTAGCGCCGGAAGGAGCGCTCGGCGACGGCGGCGTACAACGACAGCACGGCTCCCTCCTTCGCACGGCGCGGTGCCGACCGCGGCCTCGGACCACGGCGCGCGCACGCCGAGCGACCCCGCTTCACGATGAGGCGGGGGTGCAGGTGCGTGCTGCTGTGTGGTTGTGGGCCGCCCAGTCTCGCCCGAGACCGGGCGGTCAGGCAACCGCGCTGCCGCCGTCAGTGCTGGTAGGTGCCCTTCACGATCGCGCGGCCGGCGGTCTTGAAGACCAGGTTGAAGCTCATCACCGCGAACGACGCGTCCGCGTCGATGCCGAGCGCTGTCCTCGGTCACGGCGTGCACGACGAAGTAGTAGCGGTGGACCTGGTCGCCCTCCGGCGGTGCGGCGCCCATGAAGCCGACGACGCCGCCGTCGTTCTTCAGCATGAACGCATCGCCGGGCAGGCTCGCACCCTCGGCACCGGCGCCGGCCTCGAGCGAGGTGACGTCGGGCGGCAGGTCGACCACGGCCCAGTGCCAGAAGCCGCTCGGCGTCGGGCGCGTCGGGGTCGAAGCAGGTGACCGTGTAGCTCTTCGTGCCCTCCGGCGCCCCGCACCACGACAGCTGCGGCGAGCGTGTTCCCGGCGGCGGCGACCTGGTCGTCCTTGAGCGGCTGGCCGTCGGTGACGTCGTCGCTGGTGACGGTGAACGACGGGACCTGGGGCAGCAGGTCGTAGGGGTCGGGCTTCACGGGACGGTCGAGGCTCATCGGCTCTCCTTGGCTGGGCTGCTCACTTCGGTGGTCGAGCTGGTCGAGACCTCAACGTACCCACTCCGGCCGGTCCGAGTCGTGGGCGCCGGTACGACGTGGGGCCGGGCGCGCGGAGGATGGTGCGGTGACCGACCACCCGCCGTACCCCTCGGGCCTGCGGCTGTCGGGACGCCGCGTGCTCGTCGTCGGCGGCGGTCAGGTCGCGCAGCGGCGGATCCCCGGGCTGCTGGCGGCCGGGGCCGACGTCGTGGTGGTCTCGCCGCAGGTCACCCCGGCGATCGAGGGGCAGGTCCTGGCCGGCGAGGTGGCCTGGCTCGAGCGCGGCTTCGCCGACGAGGACCTCGACGACACCTGGTACGTCATCGCCGCGACCGACGACCCGAGCCGTCAACGAGCAGGTGTCCAAGGCGTGCCGAGGCAGCCCGGATCTTCTGCGTACGCGCCGACGACGCCACCACGGCGACGCGCCTGGACCCCCGCCGTCGGACGGTACGACGGGCTGACGCTGGCCGTCCTCGGGCGCCGCGAGCCGCGGCGTACGGCTGCCGTCCGCGACGCGATCGTGACCGGTCTGCACGAAGGCACGATCGCCGCCAGCGAGCGCCGACCGTCGGTCCCGGGCGTCACCCTCGTCGGCGGCGGGCCGGGCGACCCCGAGCTGATCTCCGTGGCAGGTCGCCGCGCGCTGATGGAGGCCGACGTCGTCGTCGCCGACCGGCTCGCGCCACGCGAGCTGCTGGGCGACCTGCCGGCGACCACCGAGGTGGTCGACGTCGCGAAGCTGCCGCGCGGTCGGTCGGCGCGCCAGGAGGAGATCAACCGGCTGATCGTGGAGCGGGCGCTCGGCGGGGCAGCGGGTGGCCCGGTTCAAGGGCGGCGACAGCTTCGTGTTCGGCCGCGGCTTCGAGGAGATCGAGGCGTGCCGCGAGGCCGGCGTACCGGTGCACGTGATCCCCGGCCTCTCCAGCCCGCTCGCCGTTCCGGCCGCTGGCGGGCATCCCGATCACCCATCGCGCGGTCGCGCACGAGTTCACGGTGGTCTCCGGCCACCTGCCGCCCGGGCCACGCCGAGTCGCTCGTCGACTGGGAGGCCGTCGGTCGGCTGCGCGGCACCCTGCTGCTGATGATGGCCGTCGAGAACGCGCCCCACATCGCCACCGCTCTGCTCACCGCCGGCCGCCCCGCGACCACGCCGGTCGCGGTCGTCTGCGACGGGTCGATGCCGGGGGAGCGCACCGTGCTCTCCACCCTCGGCGAGCTCGGCGCCGACCTCGACCGGCACGCCGTACGCCCGCCGGCGATCATCGTGGTGGGTGACGTCGTCGCGGTGGCGCATCCGCAACACTTCTCCGCATGGCAGAGCTGATCGAGGTCACCGACCCGGGCGACCCGCGGCTCGCCGACTACCGCGACCTGCGCGACGTACAGCTCCGGACCCACCTCGAGGCCGAGCACGGGCTGTTCCTGGCCGAGGGCGAGAAGGTCGTACGCCGTGCCGTCGAGGCCGGCTTCAGGCCGCGGTCGTTCCTGATGGCGCCGCGCTGGCTCGACGGGCTCGCCGACGTCCTCGACCCGACCGACGCCCCCTGCTACGTCGTCAGCGAGGCGCTCGCCGAGCAGGTCACCGGCTTCCACGTCCACCGCGGCGCCCTCGCCTCGCTCGAGCGACGGCCACTGCCGAGCCTCGACGAGGTGCTGCGACGGCGCCCGCCAGGTGCTGGTGCTCGAGGACGTCGTCGACCACACCAACGTCGGCGCGATCTTCCGGTGCGGGGCCGCCTTCGGCTTCGACGCCGTGCTGCTCGCCCCGCGCTGCGCCGACCCGCTCTACCGTCGCTCGATCAAGGTCGGCATGGGCGCGGTGTTCACGACGCCGTGGACCCGCCTCCCGGACTGGTACGACGCGCTGCCGGACCTCACCGCCCGCGGGTTCACGACCGTCGCACTCACCCTCGCCGACGACGCGGTCGCGATCGAGGACGCCGTCGGCCGGGGTGGACCGGGTGGCGCTGGTGCTGGGGTCCGAGGGGCACGGACTCTCCGCGCGCTGGGAGCACAGCGCCGAGCGGCGGGCGGTGATCGCGATGCGCGAGGGCATCGACTCCCTCAACGTCGCCGCCGCCACCGCGGTGGCCTGTTACGTCACCGCGCGTCGGTGACCTGTCAGGCGGACGACCCGAGCATCGGCGTGGCCGGCCAGTCGGCGGGGTAGCGGTCGGCCGTCTTGTCGTGCGCCTTCTGGAGCTTCTTGCGCCAGCGGGTCGACAGCCGGTCGCCGAAGACGGTCCCGAGGGTGTGGTCGGTCTCGTGCTGCAGAGCGCGCGCGAGGAGGCCGTCCCCGCTGAAGGCCACCGGCTCGCCGTCGAGTCCGAAGCCCTCGACCGTGGCGACGTCGGGACGCGCCAGCGGCACGTAGGCGCCCGGCAGCGAGAGGCAGCCCTCGTCGTCCTCGTCGAGCTTGCGCGTCGCGCCCCTCGGGCAGCGTCACGACCGGGTTGCAGACCACGCCCACCGTCCGCTCGCCGGACGAGTCGTGGCAGTCGAAGACGAACATCGCGAGGTCGACCCCGACCTGGCACGCGGCCAGGCCGACGCCGTCGGCGGCGTACATCGTGGCGACCATGTCGGCCGCCAGTGCGCGCAGGTCGTCGTCGTACGCCGTGACCGGCCGGTTGGTGCGGTGCATGACGTCGGTGCCCCAGCGCACGATCGGGCGGATGCTGCCACCCTCGGGGAGCAGGCCGTACGGCGCGTGGTCGGGAGCGGTGGGCTCGAGCGGCATGCGAACGATGGTAAGGATCCGGTCGCCGGTTCGTGTGACCGGGAGCACCCGCGGGCCGGGTGGCCGCAAAATGTAACTCAGAGTTACATTGTGGCCATGTCCCTGACCAAGAACCTCCGTCCCGGAGGTCGCAACGGCGTCGCCAGCCACGAGTCGCGCGACCCGATCGGCTACGCGGTCGCGGCCCTCAACAAGCTGGCCCGCAGCGAGCTCCTCGACCGGGTCGGCTGGCGCAAGCACGGCCGAGCAGACCGTCTTCACGCGTCACCCGCGGCGGCTTCCGGACCGCCACGACGGCCGGACGTGCCTTCGCCCGCGCGGGCCAGCGGGGCCGGTCGGGCACCCGTGCCGCGGACGCGCCGGCCACGGGTGTCTTCGACCTCACCCCGACCGAGGACGAGCAGATGCTGGTCGACGTCGTCACCGAGCTCGCCGCCGAGGTGCTGCGCCCGGCGGCCGCCGAGGCGGACACCGCCTGTGCTGCTCCTGCCGAGGTGCTCGCCGCGAGCGTCGAGGTCGGACTGCCGCATCCTCGGCGTTCCCGCAGTCGCTCGGCGGCATCTCCGAGGAGCGGGCCGTGATGGCCGGCACCCTGGTCGCCGAGGCGCTCGCGAAGGGCGACCTCGGGCTCGCCGTCGCGACCCTCGCCCCCGGCGCGGTCGCGACCGCGGTCGCCACCTGGGGGACCGACGAGCAGCAGCAGACCTACCTCCCCGCCTTCACCGGCGGCGAGGTCGCGCCCGCGGCGCTGGCTCTGACCGAGCCGCGGCCGCTCTTCGACGCCCTCGAGCCGGCCACGACCGCCACCCGCACCGAGGACGGGTTCGTCCTCGACGGCGTGAAGTCGATGGTGCCGCGCGGCGCCGAGGCCGAGCTCTTCGTCGTGGGTGCCCGCCTGGACGACGCGAACGTGCTCTTCCTGGTCGAGTCCGGCGCCGACGGTCTTGCCGTCGAGGCCGACCCGGCGATGGGCGTGCGGGCGGCGTCCCTCACCACGCTCACCCTCGACGGCGTCCGCGTCCCCGAGAGCGCCGTGCTCGGTACGACCGACGGCACGACGTACGCCGAGTGCGTGCGGCTCTCGCGCCTCGCCTGGTGCGCGTTGGCCGTCGGGGTCGGGCAGGCGGTGCTCGACTACGTCACGCCGTACGTCAAGGAGCGCAAGGCGTTCGGCGAGCCGATCGCCCACCGGCAGTCGGTGGCCTTCATGGTCGCCGACATCGCCATCGAGCTCCAGGCGATGCGACTGCTCACCTGGAAGGCCGCCTCGCGGGCGGCCGCCGGCAGGGACTTCGCCCGCGAGGTCGCCCTCGCCCGCACCCTGTGCGCGGAGAAGGGGATGCGGATCGGGCTCGACGGCGTGCAGCTGCTCGGCGGCCACGGCTTCGTCAAGGAACACCCGGTGGAGCGTTGGTACCGCGACCTCCGGGCGATCTCGGTCATGGAAGGCGGGGTGCTGGTCTGATGATCTCTCTCGACGATCCGAAGAAGCTGCGGCAGCTGCGCGACCAGGCACACCAGGTCGCGATGAACATGCTGCGTCCGATCAGCCGCACCTACGACCGCGCCGAGCACGCCTACCCCAAGGAGCTCGACCTCCTCGCCGCGATGATCGACGGCCTGTCGGAGTCGGGCGCGAGCTCGGGCGCCGGCGCCTCGGGCGTCAAGCGTGACGAGCGGGCCGACGGCGCCCGGGCCGAGGGCGGGGCCGGCGTGAAGAACGGCACCAACCTCGCCTCGGTGATGTCCATCGCCGAGATGTGCTGGGGTGACGTGGGTCTGCTGCTCTCGCTGCCCCGCCAGGGGCTCGGCAACTCCGCGATCGCCTCGGTCGGGGACGCCGACCAGCAGGAGCGCTTCGGTCGGCTGTGGGCCTCGATGGCGATCACCGAGCCCGACACCGGCTCCGACACCGCCAGCATCCGCACCACCGCCGTCCTCGACGGCGACGAGTACGTGCTGAACGGCGAGAAGATCTTCGTCACCTCGGGCGAGCGCTCCGACGCCGTCGTCGTCTGGGCGACCCTGGACGCATCGCTCGGTCGCGCCGCGATCAAGTCGTTCGTCGTACCGAAGGGCACGCCGGGCATGACCGTCGAGCGGCTCGAGCACAAGCTCGGGATCAGGGCCTCCGACACGGCCACGATCCGGTTCGACGACTGCCGCGTGCCCGCGGCCAACCTGCTCGGTACGCCCGACATCGACACCAGCCAGGGCTTCGCGGGCGCGATGGCGACTTTCGACAACACACGGCCCTTGGTCGCGGCGATGGCGGTCGGCTGCGCGAAGGCGGCGCTCGACCTGACCCGCGACCTGCTCGCCCAGGCAGGGGTCACCGTCGACTACGACCGCCCGGCGCTCGTCCAGAGCGCGGCGGCCGCGCAGCTCCTGCGGATGGAGGCCGACTGGGAGGGCGCCCGGCTGCTGATGCTCCAGGCGGCGTGGATGGCCGACAACCAGCGGGCCAACGCGATGGAGGCGTCGATGGCCAAGGCGAAGGCCGGTCGCGTCGCCTCCGACATCACGCTGTCCTGCGTGGAGCTGTGCGGCTCGGTCGGCTACAGCGAGGGCGAGCTGCTCGAGAAGTGGGCGCGTGACTCCAAGATCCTCGACATCTTCGAGGGCACCCAACAGATCCAGCAGCTGATCGTCGCGCGTCGCGTGCTCGGGCTCTCCAGCGCCGAGCTCAAGTAGCCGTCAGGCGTTCAGCCCCGCGAGCGCGAGCACGTCGTCCGGTCCGGCGAGCCCGCGGACGCCGACGAAGACGGTGCTGACCCCGAGAGCCCGGAGGTCGGCGTACCGGCGCCGGTGCTGCGGCGGTCGTGCCCGCGTTGGTACGCCGTGCGAAGGCCGCCGCCGCGGTCCGGCCGCGCAGCCGCTCCACCTGTGCCCAGGCGTCGTCGCGGTCGCGGCCGACGACGGGGAGGTCGAGGACGGTGATCGCGACGTCGTCGCGCGTGCGACCCGCCGCGTCGAGGTGCCGGTCGAGGACGGCGAGCTTGTGGCGCAGCACCTCGGGCTCCGACGGCAGGTTGCAGGCGTCGCCGAGCCGCGCGGCGATCGCGAGGGTACGGCGCTCACCGTTGCCTCCGACGACCACCGGGATGTCGTGCGCAGGCCGTGGGTACGCCGTGGTCTCGGGCAGCGACACCCGATCTCCGTCGTAGGCCTTGGTGCCCGGTGCCCACAGCGCGCGGCAGGTCTCGATCGTGGTCTCGAGCTGGTCGAGCCGCTCTCGAGCGGGTGGGAAGGGGATGCCGTACGCCGCGTGCTCGCGGTCCCACCAGCCGGCGCCGACCCCGAGGAACGCGCGCCCTCCCGAGAGGGCGTCGAGGGTGGCCGCGGCCTTGGCGGTGATGCCGGCCGGGCGGAAGGTCACCGGGGTGCAGAGCGTGCCGAGGGTCAGATCGGTGTCGAGGCCGGCGACCAGTCCGAGCGTGACCCAGGGCTCCGGGATCGGCTGCCAGGCGGTGTCGACCTGGGGGATCTGGATCAGGTGGTCCATCAGGGCGATCCCGGCGAACCCGGCTTCATCCGCCGCGAGTGCGGTGTCCCGGACCCAGGCGCCGGGGTCCTCGCCCCAGGGGAACCGGGAGAGCTGGAGCACGACGCGCACCCCGTGGGAGGCGGAGGGCTCCGCCGTGTGGTCCCCAACGGCAGACCTGGGCGCCGTTTCGTTGCCGTTGGTGACCGAACGGCGAGGTGCGGACGAGCCTCCAGGGACGATCTCGACCGCGTCCCACCCCTCGCCCGCGAGGTCGTCGCGGACCCGGGCCACGCGGCGTACCTGGTCGGCGAGCGTGGTCGCCGGCACGGGGCGGTCGCGCAGGGCGTTGCGGCGTCGGCACTCCTCGCCCGGGGTGTCGAGGACGACGGCGACGGCCGGGAGACCGGCGGCGCGGGCCGCGGCCAGCCAGGTACGACGGCGGTCGGCGTCGAGGCCGAGGGTGTCGATGACGGTGGTGAGGCCGCGCCCGATCCGGGCAGCGACGATGCGTTCGAGCAGGTCGAAGGCGTCGGTCGAAGCCTCGAGGTCGGCGGGGCCGGAGCCGACGATGCCGCGCAGGTCGTCGGACGAGACGATCTCGGCGCGGCGGTAGCGGTCGGTCGCCCACATGGACTTGCCCGACCCCGCGGCGCCGATGAGGACGACGACTGCGGGATCGGGCAGGGGCACGATCGGATTGTGGCAGGCGGTGTCAGCCCGCGTTCTTGAACGGGTCGTGGTTGGCGAGTGCGCGGTCGAGGCGGGCCTGGTCGAGACGGCGGACCACCATCTGGTCCTCCTGTGCGTCGCGGACGCACTTGGCGAGGGTGAAGCTCGAGGTGGTCAGGAACATGGTGCCCAGGGCCAGGAAGGCCTTCACCCACGGGTCGGCGGGCAGGTAGTAGATCGCGACCACCATGGCGAAGAGGGAGACGCCGAACGCGGCGCCGGCCTGCAGGAAGAAGGCGCTGGTGTTCTTCTGGGTGCTGTCAGGAGTAGTCATGCCCAGATCGTCGCCGCGGAGTACCCAGCGTCGGATCCGCCGCGGACACCTAGGTGCGGCTGAGTACGGACACTCGACCTGCGACCCCGGTGCTGGTCGGATGGCGCCATGAAGCTCTACGCCGACGCCCCCACCCGTCGTTCCCGCCAGCTCCTCGCCGACGTGCTGTTCGTGCTGTGGATCGTGGGGTGGGTCTGGCTCGGGCACGTCGTCCAGCACGGGACGATGCAGCTGGCGGGCGTCGGCCGGCAGACGGACACGTCCGCGACCTCGCTCGCCGACGGCTTGAGCAGCGCCGGTGACACCCTCGGCGGCCTCCCCGTCGTGGGCGGCGGCGTGTCCGCGCCGTTCGACCAGATGTCGTCGGCCTCGCAGGCACTCGCCCAGGCCGGCCGCGACCAGGTGACCGCCGTACACCGGCTGTCGTGGGCGCTGGGGATCTCGATCGCGTTGATCCCCATCCTCAGCGTCGGGGTGTTCTTCGTGCCGCTGCGCTGGCGGTTCGTGCGCGAGGCGACGGCAGGAGCGCGGTTCATCGACGCCGCGGAGGACCTCGACCTGTTCGCCCTGCGGGCGCTGACCCGGCAGCCGATGTACGTGCTGGCGAAGATCAGCGACGACCCGGCCGGGGCCTGGCGTGCTCGCGACCCGGAGATCGTGACCGCGCTGGCGCGGCTGGAGCTTCGCGACGCGGGACTGGCGGTCCCGGCCCACCTCAGCTGAGCCGGTCGACCCGCGCGGCGTCGCTCGGCGTCGCGACGAGGTACGCCGGCGCGGTCGCGCCCGCGGCCGCGAAGGCCTCCGTGACGGCAGCCCGGATCCCGTCGAGCGCGTCGGCGCGGGCCAGGGCGATCGCCGAGCCGCCGAAGCCGCCGCCGGTCATCCGGGCACCCAGGGCTCCCGCTGCCCGTGCGGACTCGACCGCGAGGTCGAGCTCCCGGCAGGAGATCTCGAAGTCGTCGCGCATCGAGACGTGCGAGGCGTCGAGGGTCGCCGACAGGGATCCCCAGTCGCCGGCGTCGAGCGCGGCGACGGCGTCGAGGACCCGCTGGTTCTCCGTGACGACGTGGCGGGCACGGCGGCGCAGGACCGGGTCCTCCATCCGCTCGACGCTCGCGAGGTCGGTGTCCCGGAGCGAGCCGACGCCGAGGACGTCGGCAGCCTTCGCGCACTCCGAGCGCCGGTCGCCGTACGCGCCCTCGGTGAGGCTGTGGCTGACCCGGGTGTCGATGACGAGCAGTGCTAGCCCGGCGTCGTCGAAGGGCAACGCCACGGGCGTGACGCTGCCGTCGTCGAAGTCGAGAAGGAGCCCGTGACCGGGACGACCGAGCATCGCCACGGTCTGGTCCATGCCGCCCGTGGGCGCGCCGACGTAGTCGTTCTCGGCCCTGATGCAGGCGTCCGCGAGGGATCGCCGCGTGGCCTCGTCGAGGTCGAGGCCGAGCAGCCCGGCGGCGGCCACGGCGATCGCGCACTCCAGCGCGGCGGAGCTGGACAGCCCGGCCCCCACCGGCACCTCGGAGTCGATCCGCGCGTCGAAGCCGGGTACGGCGTACCCGTCGGCACGGAGCATGGCGACGACGCCCGCGACGTACGCCGCCCAGCCGGTCGGCTGGTCCTCGACCAGGCCCTCCCAGGTGTCGTCCTCCTGCGCGCTCGACAGGCTGAGCACGAGGTCGTCTCGCGGGGTCACGGTGACGGTGGTGCGCTGGGGGAGGGCGAGCGGGAGGCACAGGCCGCGGTTGTAGTCGGTGTGCTCGCCGATCAGGTTGACCCGGCCGGGGGCCGAGGCGACGAGCGCGGGCATGCGGGTCAGCCTAGGGGCGTGGCTCAGCTGCGCGAGGTGTTGGCGGTCCGGCCCTTCACGACGCCGACGAACGCCTGGGTGGTGTCGTCGTCACGCTCACGGCGCCACACGAGGGCGACCGTGGTCGGTGGCAGGTCGGTGACCACGCTGTGCACGACGTCCTTGCGCTGGTGGAGGCGGGCCACCGACATCGGAACCAGCACGATCCCGGTGCCGGCCGCCACGGTCTCGATCGCCTCCTGCTCGGTCATCGGCGGCCACTCGAGCTGGGGGGCGGTCGGCTGCCAGCCGGACGCGTGCGGGCGGACCAGCTGCTCGTCGGCGAGGTCCTCGAGGGTCACCTCCGGGGCGGCCGAGACCAGGTGGTCGCGGCCGGCCACGACCACCGGCAGCTCGTCGTACAGCCGGACGCAGTGGAGTGTCCTCGGTGTCGACCGGCAGCCGGACGAGCGCCAGGTCGACCTCACCTCGACGGACGACGCCTTCCTGCTCGTCCTCGGTCACGGGGACCAGGTCCAGCCGCCCGCGCCGCTGGTCGCGCCAGGCGCGGGCCCACTTGTCGGGCGTCGTCCCGGTCACGAACGCCACGCGCAGCGGCTCGGCCATGCTGACAACGTAGACGCTGCACCGTGGCGGTGGTCAGGACCTCGGCAGCGTGATCGTGACCCGGCGGTTCTGCTTGCTGCCCCGCTGCCGTCGCGTTGCTGACGACCGGGTCGGACTCCCCGTGCCCGACCGACACGATCGAGACCGGGACGCCCAGGAGCTGGGACTGGAGGTACGCCGAGACCGCATCGGCACGGCGCTGCGACAGGACGAGCCCGTACGCCGTGGACCCGATGTTCGTCGGTGTAGCCGTCGACGTAGATCCTGCCGGTGAGCCCGGCCCGGCGTACCTGGTCGGCGACCTGGGCGATGGCGACCTTGGCGGCCGGCGACAACGTCGAGCTGTTGAAGCCGAACGCCAGGTCGGACCTCAGGGTCACGTTGGGCGTGCGGGACGGCGGGGCCGTGGACTCGCTCCGCGTCACCGTCGGGGCCTGTGACGACGACGGCCGCGCGGCGGCCGGCTGGGACGCAGGGGCGGACGGCACGACCGTCGGCGCGGCGGACGCCGGCCGGGGCGCTGGCGACCCCGGACGCTTGCTGCCCCTGGACGAACCACCAGCCGGCCGCAGCGAGGAGCGCCAGCAGGACCAGGACGAGCGGGACGAGCAGCCGGCGCCGGCGGCGATGGGTGGCCGCGCCGATCGCCTCGGCGCGCCTGCGCGGGCTCAGCGGCCGGCGCGGACGCCGGATGGCCCGCCTCGGGACCGGCCAGGCGGTGGGTCCTGAGCCCGGCGCCGACCGGGCGCGATGAATGCCGACTGCACCTCGCTCAGCGACATCTCGAGCGGGTCGACGTACTCTCCCAGGGCTCGCCTGAGCAGCGCAGCCGGGAAGCTGAGGCGCACGTCGTACACCTGCACGTCGTCGTGCCGGACGGTCACCCGGACCGGCAGGTTCAACGGGATGGACGGCGGAGGGACCGGACCGGGAACGGCCACCTGACCGGGCGCACCCCACAGCGCGAGTTCCGCCGTGCGGGGTCGGGTGGCGGGCTCGTCCCACATCGGGTGGGTGTCGTCGCCTCCCAGGCCACGCTCCGCTGCGGCCTGGGCCTCCGCGGCCTCGACCTCCGCCTCCACGTCGCGGACCCGGGCCTCCTCGATCACGACGCCGAACCCGACGTGGCGGGCGCTCGACTCGAAGGTCAGCCCGGGGAAACGCTCGCGCGCCTCGCGCAGCATGGTGTCCACCTCGTCGGGCCCGCGACAGGCCCAGGGCAGGTTCTCGGCCGTGACGGTCGTGGACTGGCCGATCGCCGCCACCACCGCCCGGTCGTCTCCGGCCCGCATCGCGTCGAGCAGCTGGGTTGCCGGACTCTCGGGACGCAGCGCGTCCAGGTCCGCTGCGCCGACGTCTGCCGGCGCAGGCGTCAGCGCACGTTCGGTCATAGACATGTTCGCCCCCCTGCGAAGGGGTCGCCTCCGCACCCCCCGTGCGAAAGCCCCCGCCGCACAGGGTGACTCGGGGCGGGCCCGAACACAACGACCGCCGGGCAAAATCTCGGCTGATGCCGGTGTGGACGGCCGTTCAGAGGTGTAGACGGACCGCCGACGACGTGTGCGGTGTCGGGACGGTCAGTCGGGGATCGTCACGACGTCCACGATCGTGACGCCCATGGAGCTGAGGAAGTTGAGCACGCCCTGCAGCTCCTCCTGGTCCGCCACGTCGCCTCGCAACGTGGTCTGGGTGCGCTGGACCGTGGGCGTCAGCTGGGGGAAGGCCGACATCATCTCGTCGGTGAGCTCGTCGTCGAGCCGGATCAGCACCCTGGTCACGTGCGCCACCCCTTCGGTCTGCGCCCCATCCTCCAGAGTCAGGCTAGGAGCAGACGATCGAGGCACCCTCACCGGATTCGGGCGAAGCGGTACGGCGCTCGCTCGATCAGCCGGTCACCTGTAACGGGGGACGTCGCCGCGCTGGGCGGTCATTACGTTGTCGGCCAGCCGGTCGCGCCCCCCGGTCGGGCGAGGAGGGAGGTCGGGCACGTGACGCGCCTGCTCCTGCGGTCCTTCGACGGCTTCCGGACCACGTGGGTCCGCGGAGACGTCGTGGCCGGACTGACGGTCTGGGCGGTGCTGGTCCCGGAGTCGCTGGCCTACGCGACGATCGCCGGCGTACCACCCGTCGTCGGCCTGTACGCCGCGGTCCCGGCGCTGGTGCTGTACGCCCTGCTGGGCAGCTCGCGTCACCTCATCGTGTCCCCGATGTCGGCCACGGCGGCACTCTCGGCCGCCACGGTGGCGACCTTCGCCCACGGCACGAGCGACTACATCGCGCTCACCACGGCGCTCGCCCTCATCACGGGGGTGGTGGCGCTCGTTGCCGGGCTGATGCGCCTCGGCTTCCTGGCGTCGCTGATCTCGGAGCCGGTGCTCAAGGGCTTCATCATCGGGCTGGCGCTCACCATCCTGGTCGGTCAGCTCCCCGCCTTGTTCGGGGTGCCGAAGGGCGAGGGCGACTTCTTCGAGAAGTCGTGGGACCTGATCACCGAGCTCGGGAACACCGATCCCCTCACCCTGGCGATGGGCCTGGGGAGCCTGGCCCTGCTGCTGGCGCTGCGGCGCTGGCTACCGAAGGTGCCGGGCTCGCTGGTCGTCGTCCTCCTCTCCATCGCGGTGACCTCCCTGCTCCACCTCGGCGACCACGGTCTCGACCTGGTCGGCTCCATCACCTCTGGACTGCCGTCCCTGGGGCTGCCCGACATCAGCGGCCACACCTACCTCGACCTGTTCGGGCCGGCCGCGAGTCTCATGCTGATCGGCTTCGCCGAGGGCCTGGGCGCCGCCAAGACCTACGCCGCCAAGGCGGGTTACGAGATCGACAGCAACCGCGAGCTCGTCGCGCTGGGCGTCTCCAACATCGGCTCCGGGCTGTCCAGCGGAATGGTCGTGAACGGGAGCCTGTCCAAGACGGCCGTGAACGGCGGGGCGGGCGCCCGCTCCCAGCTGTCGGGGGTGACGGCCGCAGTGATCACGGTGGTGACGCTGCTGTTCCTGACCGGACTGTTCGAGAGGCTGCCCGAGGCGACCCTGGCGGCGGTCGTGATCGGCGCGGTGATCGAGCTGGTCGACATCGGGTCGCTGCGGCGGCTGTACCGGATCCACAGCGGGCGCCTCGGCGAGATCTACCGCTACGCGAGCCGAGCCGACTTCCTGGCAGCGATGGCGGCGCTCTTCGGGGTCCTGTTGTTCGACACCTTGCCCGGGCTCGTCATCGGGATCATCGCCTCGCTCGTGCTGCTGGTGGCGCGCACGTCGCGACCCCATGTGGCCGTGCTCGGCCGGATGCCGGGGGAGCACGAGCTCTGGGTGGACGTCGAGGCCCATCCGACGGCCGAGGCGCCGACCGGCGTCGTCGTGCTGCGTGTCGAGGGCCAGCTCTTCTTCGGCAACTCCGACTATGTGCGCGACCGGGTCCGCGCCCTGGTCTCCGAAGGGACCCGCGCGGTGGTGATCGACGGCCAGACCGCTCCCTCGCTCGACATCTCCGCGGTGGAGATGCTGGTGGAGCTGACGACGGACCTGCAGCGTGAGGGGGTGACCCTGGCGCTCGCCCATCCCATCGGCCAGGTGCGCGACGTACTGGCGAAGGCGGGGGTGCCGGGCGAGCCGGATCTCTACCCGTCCCTCGACGAGGCCGTAGCCGCTGCGCGGAACTGACACCTGGGGACACGCTGCGACCAGCTCGGGTCGCTCTCATCCCGGCAGGGGGACGCTCGCGCCGGGCGGCGAGCCCTAGAGTCGACCCGACGTGAGGGCGTCGGCGAGGGAGAGCGGCCGGGGTGCGGTTGCTCCCGGCGGATCCACGTGCGAAGGAGCGAGCGTGACCACACAGCGGGGATCCGGAACGCGGGCAGGGGGCGAGGAGGCCGCTCAGCGGGCCGCCGCCGGCCCGAGGCACTCGGGACCTCGGCACCTTCCCGTCCCGGGCTCACCCTGGTTGCCGCGCAGCTACCTGGAGCGCCCGGCGCTGTGGGCCGTGCTCGACCGCGGCACCGACCTCGGGGTCACGATGCTGGTCGCGCCCGCGGGCGCCGGCAAGACGCTGGGTGTGGCGGGCTGGCTCCAGCACCGGGCCCCGGAACCCACGCACTGGGTGGACGGGCACCAGCAGAGCGGCCCGGCCCTCGACCGCCTCCTCGAGGAGGCCGGGAACCGTGAGGGACCGCCGGCCCTGGTGGTCGTGGACGACGCCCACCTGCTTCCGGCGACCGCCGTCCGGGTCCTCGACGCCCGTCTCGGGGCGGCGCCGGAGCGGCTGCGCGTGGTCCTGCTGACCCGTTGGGACCTCGGGCTGAGCAAGCTCGTACCGCAGCTCCTCGGCCACCTGACCGTGATCCGCGGCGACGCGCTGCGCCTGACGGACGCGGAGACCGGTGAGCTGGTGCGTGTCCACCTCCCGGATGCGGACGCGGCGCTCGTCGACGCCATCCGGACCAAGGCCCAGGGGTGGTGCGCCGCGGTGGTCCTGGCAGCCCGGGCCGGTGCGGCGTCGCCCAGCAGCACCGACGTCGTACGCCGGCTCCGGGCGCCCGGCCCCGGTGTCGCGGACCTCGTAGCCGGCGAGGTGTTCGCTGGGATGGCCCCGCTCGAGCGGCACCTGCTGCTGTGCTGCGCCACCGAGCCGGTGCTGACGGCAGCACTCGCCAACCGGCTCACGGGAGAGCCCGGCGCCGGTGACGTCCTGGCGACGCTCGAGCAGACCGGGCTGCTGGTGAACCGGGTCGTCGGGGGCAGTGCGGACGACGACGCGGACCCCTCCGCCGCGCGCTACACGATCCACCCGTTGCTCCGAGAGGTCGCTCGCCGGCGACGGGTCGCCGGTGGCGTTGACGCCGAGCGGGCCCGGGAGTCGGTGCTCAGGGAGACCAGACTCGATCTCGCGCAGGGCGACATCGCAGGTGCGTTCCCGCGGCTGATGGACCTCGGCGAGCACGACGAGGCGGTGCAGGTGGTCGCCGACCACGGCCTGTGGATGACGTCCCAGGGACACGGTGCCGGAATCGACGCGCTGGTCCGGGCCGCCGGTGCGACGGTCGAGGAGCGGCCCGACGTGTGGCCCACGATCGCGTGGAACGCCTGGGTCCGAGGCGCGCCCGAGCGGGCCGAGCACTGGGCCCAGCGGGTGGCAGCCAGGGCGCCGGGCGGCGTGGAGCCACTCCAGTCCGCGGCCGTGGCCCTGCGACGGACCAGGAACGCCGGGGAGCGGCCGGACAACGCCCTGGCCGACGGGTGTGCGTGCCTCGACAGGGTCCGCGAGGCCCGGAGGCCAGACCCCTGGCGGGCTGCCCTGCTCCTGGAGATGGGCGTCGCCGAGAACTGGCTGGGCCTGCTCGCCGACGCCGAGGAGCACCTCGCCGAGGCGATCGTCGTCGGCGGTGCCACCGGGCTCGACGGCCTGGTCGCCGAGGCCTACAGCCACCTGGCCCTGACCCACTACATGGTCGGTCGCGACGCCGCGTGCCTCGACGTGGCGGATCGGGTCCTCGCCGCCGACCAGGGCACGCCTGCGCCCCCCGATGCCGTGGCCCGGGCCCTGATCGCCCGCGAGGTGGTGGAGCTCGGCGCCCTGCCCTTCGGCAACGTCCCGGAGGCCACGGTCGCCACGCCGGATGACCCCACCGCGCGCTTCTGGCGGAGGGTGGCCGATGCCGGCCGGGCGCTCCAGGCCGGGAGCCTCGACGAGGCCGAACGCGCGCTCGATCTCCGCGGCCCCGGCACGCGCCTACCGGCGCACCTGTTCGGTGTCCTCTTGGTCGAGCGAGCCGCCGTCGCCGTGGCCGCGGGCGACCGCCAGTCGCTCCGGGCCGTGGCGTCCGACCTCGAGGCGCTGGACGCTCCGGGCGAGCTGGCCTGGGTCCAGGGGGCGCTGGCGGATCTGGACGGCGACGTACGCCAGGCCGCCCTGCTCTACGACGTCGCCGGCGGGCACGCCGCCGAGTGTCACGACACCAGGCTCGGAGCTGTCGCCCTCGTGTGCTCCGCCCAGGTGCACGGCTCCCTGGGCGACCCGGACGGAGCGCGACGCCGCCTGGGAGAGGCGCTCGCGCTGACGCAGCCGGACAGGTTCGCGTGGGCCTTCCTGGGGTGGAGCACCCACGGGACGCGCGTCGGCGAGCTGATGAACCTTCTCGAGCCTGGACTGGAGACGGCCTGGACCGATGAGGTACGGCGAGCCTTCGCCGACCGTCCCTCCATCGTCGCGCGGTTCCGCTCGCTGGTGGCGACCGAGCGGGAGCTCGAGACCGTGACCGCACCCGTCGCAGCACCGGCGCTGAGTCCCCGCGAGCGCGAGGTGCTGATCGAGCTCGCGCGCGGGTCGACGTACGCCGACATCGCGGCCAACCTGTTCGTCAGCGAGAACACCGTCAAGACGCACATCTCGAGCCTGTACTCCAAGCTCTCCGCCGGCCGGCGCAGCGAGGCTCTCGCTGTCGCGCGCACGTTGCACCTGATCTGACCGGCGCTCCACTAGTGGGCCGGCGCGTCGGCCGCACACCGGATCCCGATGTTGGCGGCCGCGGACTCGGGGGTGTTGCCGGAGCGCGCCGCGACCCGGTAGCGGTTGCAGTAGGAGTCGTGGCACAGGTAGGACCCGCCGCGCATCACGCGATGGGTGCCGTCGTCGGGCCCGACGGGCGCGGTGGTCGGCGACTCGGCGTAGTAGGTGGGCGAGTACCAGTCGCCGCACCACTCCCAGACGTTCCCCGAGGTCCCGAAGACACCGAGACCGTTGGCCGGGAAGGCCTTGACCGGACAGGTCGTGAGGAAGCCGTCCTCGAGCGTGTTCACCTCGGGGAACCTGCCCTGCCAGATGTTGCACCGCCACCGGCCACGGGGTACCAGCTCGTCACCCCACGGGTACCGGGCACCGACGAGGCCACCGCGTGCGACGTACTCCCACTCCGCCTCTGTGGGCAGGCGTTTGCCGGCCCAGCGGGCGTATGCCTGGGCGTCGAACCAGGAGACGTGGACGACGGGATGGTTCTGGCGGTGCTGGACGTCCGACCCAGGGCCCTCGGGGGACCGCCAGGTCGCGCCGCGCACGGCCACCCACCACGGTGTGGCGTCGACCCGGTGCAGTACGTCGGAGGAGCGCAGGCCGGGGTTGTCCCGCAGGGCCAGGTGGAACACCGCGGAGATGCCGAGGTCCTCGGCGTCGGTGACCCATCCGGTCTCCTTGACGAAGGTCGCGAACTGGGCGTTCGTCACCTGGGTCGCGTCGACGAGGAACGCCGGTACGTCGACAGCGTGGACCGGGGTCTCGCCGTCCTCGGGGTAGCCCTCCGAGAACGGGTCTCCCATCAGCAGCCGGCCACCAGCCACCCGCACCATGCCCTGCGTGCGCGCTCCCGACCGGGGCACGACGCCGGCGACCCGGTCCGCGACGGTGGACGGGGCATCGGTGACCGTCGGAGCGCAGCACGCGCCGTGGCCGTTCGTCGTGCCCATCGCGATCTCCCTCGCTCCCGGCTGGTCAGAGACCCGCCAGCCCCTTCACGAAGCTGGCAACACCGATGACCAGCAACAGGACCGACATCCCGGACCCCACGCTAGGAGCGCGGGGGCAGCGTTGCCTCCCCCGGATCGGACGACCCAGCGGGTGCTGAGTTTCCGACCGGCGCGATCTGGCTACGGTGGTCACCATGGACGTGACCGAGGTGATCCTCCGGGACCACGAGTGGTTCCGCAGACAGTTCATCGCCCTGTTCGACCTCGCCGCCGAGTCGGCTCCCGACGTGGCGGCCATGGCGGCGATCTGGGAGCCCCTCGCGGCCCGGCTCGACGTGCACGCCGCAGCGGAGGAGGCCATCTTCTACCCACAGCTGCTGGCACGCGGCGAGGACGACCCCGAGGACGAGACCCTGGACGCGATCGGTGATCACAACGACATCCGCGACGGGGTGCACGATGCCGCCCGTCACCAGGTGGCGAGTGAGCAGTGGTGGTCGGCCGTGCTGACGACGCGCAAGGCCAACGACGAGCACATGGCCGAGGAGGAGCGTGAGGGGATCGCCGACTTCCGTCAGCACGCGGCCCCCGACCTTCGCGAGCGGCTCGGTCGTGAGCTCGAGGAGTACCTGGACCGGCACCCGACGACCGCCGGCGTCGACACCGACGACAAGGACCCCGAGCAGTACGTCGACGAGATCGAGTCGGAGCTGCATCCCAACGACGACGACTCCACCGAGCGCAGGACCGACGGTTCGCTCGGCATCGGCAGCCTGAGAGGACGATGACCATGACATCTGCCAACCACCTTCTCCGCGACCACGCCCCCATCCCCGACCTGGCCTGGAAGGCGATCGACGAGGAGGCCAAGGAGCGGCTGACCCCCCTGCTCGCAGCCCGACGCCTCGTCGACTGGGTCGGGCCCGGCGGTTGGCGTCACGACGCGATGTCGCTGGGCCGGACGGACACCCTCGAGGACCCGCCGGAGGGTCTCGACGCCTCGGGCGTGCTCCTCAGGAGGCGTCGCGTGCTGCCCCTGGCGGAGTACCGGGTGCCGTTCACCGTCTCGCGGGCCGAGATCGACGACCTTCAGCGTGGCAGCCGCGACCCCGAGCTTGACGACCTCGCGCGGGCGGCGCGGGTCGCAGCCGAGCTGGAGAACCGGGCCGTGCTGAACGGCTGGTCCGCCGCCGACATCGTGGGCCTGACCGAAGCGTCCCCCTACCCGCCACGCGCGCTGGGCGACGACTGCACGGCGTACCCGGGCATCGTGGCGGTGGCAGCCGACGAGCTCCGTCAGAACGGCATCGAGGGCCCCTACGCCTTGGCGATCGACCCCGAGCGCCACACGGCCATCGTCTCGACCACCGAGCACGGGGGCTACCCACTGATGGACCACCTGAGCCGGGTCCTCGAGTCGGGCAGCGTCGTGCGTTCGCCCGGTCTCACCGGAGCGTTGGTGGTGAGCCAGCGGGGTGATGACTTCCTGCTCGACGTCGGGCAGGACATCTCGGTCGGTTACCACCACCACGACGCCGAACAGGTGCACCTGTACCTGGAGGAGTCGTTCACGTTCAAGGTCGCCGAGCCGGACGCGGCCATCGCCCTCACCTGACCCGAGTCGTCGACCCGGCTCGACCCTGCGGATCCCACGATCCTGCCGAGTAGGGTGACCTGCTACGTCCGCCCATCGAGAGCAGGCCAGTGACTGCGCACGACGGAACAGGCCCCCCAGGAGCGGCACGGCGTGAGTTCGCCCTGATGGCGCTGTCGGCGGCCCGGGCGGACGAGGACGTGCACGACCTGCCGGCCGTCCTGCAGCGCATCTGCCGTGCCGCGACGGCCTCACTGGGCCTCGCCGGCGCGGCGGTCCACCTCCTGAACCGCCCCAACGGCGGGGGCGTCGTGGCCAGCTCCGACCACGCCGCCCGCGCGGTCGCAGAGGCCGCCTTCACGACGGGGGAGGGGCCGAGTCTGGACGCCTACAGCCAGGCCCGGCCGGTGTTCGCGCCGTACCTCCTCGACCAGGGCCAGACCATCTGGCCCGCGTACGTCAGCGCCATCCGCGCGTCCGGCATCGGGGCCTGCTTCTCCCTCCCGCTGCACGTGGGCGCCGTGCGCCTCGGGGTCCTGGACCTGTACGCCGCGAGGCCAGATCCCTTGGGTTCCGACGAGGTCTCTCTCGCCCTGACCTTCGCCGACCTCGCCGTCGAGCGACTGCTCGACCCGGATCCGGGAACGTCCGTCGCCGACGTCAACGCACGGCTCGTCGACGCCTTGGAGCGTCGGGCGGAGATCCACCAGGCTCAGGGCATGGTCATGGTCGACCTGGAGGTCGACCTGGCCGACGCGCTTTCGCTGATGCGGGCTCACGCGTTCGCTCGCGACGTCAGCCTGCTCGACCTGGCTCGCGAGATCCTCGCGGGAGCCCGCCTTCCTGCGCCGGACGGGCTCTGAGGCGCTGGGAGTGACCCATAATGGCCACGACAGAGAGTGAGTGAGCTCCATGATCAGCAGCACACGCCTGGCGGACGTCTTCGTGGAGGTGGCGGACACCCTGGTCGACGATTTCGACCTGGTCGACTTCCTCCACACCGTGGCTGTCGACGCCGCCGAGGTCACGGGGGCCGCGGCCGTCGGGGTCATGCTGGCCGACCACGGAGGCCTCAGTCCGATGGCCTCGTCGAACGAGGATGCGCGCCTGCTCGAGCTCTTCCAGGTCCAGCACGCGGAAGGCCCGTGCCTGGACTGCTACAGCTCGGGTGAGGAGGTGGCGGATGTCGCGATCGCGTCCTCGACGGCGCGGTGGCCGGCGTTCGCGCCGAGGGCCCTCGAGCTGGGGTTCACCACGACCCACTGCTTCCCCCTGCGGTTGCGGGACCAGGTCATCGGCGCCATGAACGTGTTCCGCGCACAGGACGCGTTCCTGGGCGACGACGAACGCCGGTTCGCCAGGGCTCTCGCCGACGTCGCCACGATCGCGCTCATGCAGGAGCGTGGTCTCCGGCGCGCCGAGGAGCTCACGGAGCAGCTGCAGTTCGCCCTCAACAGTCGGATCGTGATCGAGCAGGCCAAGGGGGCGGTGGCCCGTACCGTCGACGTCGACGTCGACGAGGCCTTCAACATCCTGAGGCGGTACGCGCGCCGCCACCAGGTGAAACTGACCGATCTGGCCCGAGAGGTCCTCAACGACAAGCAGGCCATGAGGGCGCTCACCGCGGACGGCTGACTCGGCTCCCCGGTCAAGCCCGAATGCGGGTCCCGGGTCAGCGGCCCTTCGCCCGCAGGTAGCTGACGACTCTGGCCGCCTGGACCAGCGTGACCCCGGCTCGGGTGGCCGAGTCCTGGAGCTGGGCCCTGGCGGTGTCGACGTCAATGTGTTCGCGGGCGGCGAGGATGCCGACGGCCATGTCGACGGTGCGCAGGTCCCCCATGGTCACGGGTGTCTGGATCGCGCGGGCCCGCGACGTGAACTCGAGGTCGGCGTCGGCCACCGCCCCTTCTGCCGAGGCTCCCAGGCCCATGGCCAGCGCCTCGTGCTTCCCGTCGAAGGCGTGGGGCTCCGCGGCGTACAGGTTGACGCCCCCGACGAGCAGACCGTCGCGCACGATGGGAAGGGACAGGGTGGTCCGCACACCGTGAGCGGCGCTGGTCATCGCGAACGCCGACCACCGCCCCTCGTCCAGCAGGTCCGGGATGTCCACCTCCAGGACGTCCGAGCCGGTGGCCACGTCCACGCACGGTCCGCCGTCGAGATACTGCGCAGCGTCGATGGCGGCCACCTCTTCGCTGGTGGCCACGAGCGTGAAGGTGAGGCCGTCCTTGACCATGCCCAGGCTCAGCCCCACGCACGACGGCACCAGCTCCACCGCGCGGCGGCCCAGCTCCATCAGCAGGGCGCGCAGGTCGGAGTCGTCCTCCTCGAGGTACTCGTCAAGAGCCTCTTCGGTCTCCGGAAGCGGTTCCAACGACACTCCCTCCGCGGACGTGAACGACGCACCCGGCGCTGCGCTGACGCCTCTGAGAATACTTTGGCGCCAGCGATTGGTGAACCGCTCGTGGGGCGACGAGTAGCCTGTGGGTGACACCTCGTCGTCACGGCGAGGTGGCTGGTCTGCTGCTTGAGACGCAGGCAGCGGCTTCACGACAAGTCAACCCAGGACCCCGGATGACTCGGCTCGATGTGCGCCCCTGTGCAGGGGGTGCGGGAGGTCGCTGCCCGCAGCCTCTCGGATCGACAGACCGGTGGCTCACTCGGTGCGCCCGACGGCTTTGACCGTCGCCCTGTTCGGGGACTGCGAGCTCGTGGCCCAAGGGCTGAACCAGATGCTGGCGCCGTTCTCCGGCCGGGTCTTGGTCCACCGTCCCGGAGCAGGGCCCCACCACGTCTCGGGCGAGGCTGACGCGGTCGGCTCCCCGTCTCCGGACATCATCCTCTTCGACTGCTACCCCAGTGGTGCGCGTGACGGCGTCCTGCGCGCGTTCCCCGCCCCACCTGCCGCGGGAGGCTCGAGAGTCGCGGCGTACTCGTGGGAGACCCGGGACGATCTGGTGACGGCGGCCCTGCAGCACGGCTACCGCGGCTACCTCGCGAAGTCGCTGCCCGCACGGCAGCTGGTGGAGGCGCTCGAGCGGATCGGCCGGGGCGAGTCCGTCGTCAGCGTGCCGCCGCGACCGGCGGACCCGGCGAGCGTCCAGGTCGAGTGGTCGCGTGAGCAGGCCGGACTGACCCCTCGAGAGGCCGATGTGCTCGACCTCATCGCGGCCGGCCGGAGCAACGCACAGATCGCGGCGTCGCTGCAGGTCAGCATCAACTCCGTCAAGTCCTACGTCCGCTCGTCCTACCGCAAGATCGGCGCGACGTCCCGCTCGCAGGCCGTCCTCTGGGGCATCGCCCAGGGACTGGGCGCCTCCGAACGCTGAGCCGGCCGCTGGGTGCCGCGATCCTCGGCGGCCCTCAGGCCGGGAGCGTGCCGTCGCCGCGGGCGGGTACGACGTGGGCATGGCCGAGGACGAGTCCACCCCGACAGTGCTGGTCGCCGGCGTGGCGAACCTCCTGATCGCGGTCGCCAAGCTCGCCGCCGGCCTTGCCTCCGGATCGGCGGCGATGCTCTCCGAGGCGGCACACTCGATCGGCGACACCATGAACCAAGGGTTCCTGATGGCAGCCCTGCGCCGCAGTCGCAAGGAGCCGGACGAGGAGCACCCGTTCGGCTACGGCATGGAGCGGTACTTCTGGTCCTTCCTGGCCGCCGTCGGCATCCTCGTGCTGGGGGCCGGGTTCTCGGCGTACCAGGGCATCAAGGCCCTCGCCAGCTCGGAGCCTCCGGGGTCTCCCACCTGGTCGTTCGTGGTGCTCGCACTCTCGTTCGTCTTCGAGGGCACATCGTTCGTCCGCGCCCTCTGGCAGCTGCGCGGCGACGCCCGCGAGGCCGGCGTCGGCATGTTCGGTCACCTCAGGCACGAGGCGGACCCTGCGCTTCGTGGCGTCGTGTGGGAGGACGGGGTCGCCCTGGTGGGCCTTCTGCTCGCAGGCGGTGCCCTGGCGCTCGACGCCGCCACCGGAGGCCGGACGTACGACGGGTTGGCGTCGCTGGCGATCGCGGGGCTCCTGGTCGTCGCGGCGTACGGTCTGGGTCGACAGAACCAGCAGTACCTGATCGGCAAGGCCGCGCCTCAGCCCCTCCGCGAGGACATCACCCGGCTGATCGCCTCGACCGAGGGTGTCGACTCCGTGCTCGAGCTGCTGACCATGCGGCTCTCGCCCGACCAGGTGTTGGTGGCGGCGCGGGTCGACCTGGCCGACCATCTGTCGCCGGAGGAGCTCGAGCATGCCGCCGACGACGTCGAGGGGCGGATCCGTGGCCGGTTCCCGGAGGTGCGGTACGTCTTCCTCGACCCCACCCCGGACGGCGGTGAGGTCTGAGGGCCCCAGGTTCAGCGATCGAGCTCCTCGCGCCAGGCCGCCAGGAGCCGCTCCTCCGGGAGCTCGGTCACATCCGCCGCGGCGACCAGGAGCGCTCCCATGGCCGAGAGGCGTGCGGCTCGTCGGTACCTATTTCCCGGACCCTAGGTCGACGTTCGAGTCTCGGGTGCGCCCTTGGGGAGTAGACCTCGGGCCCTCGCCGGCGGCGCCTCTCGCGAGCGCTGTACGGCGACAGCATCGCGACCCCGACCGCTGAGGAGCTGGACGAGGCATCGTCAGACATCCCCGAGCGTCCCGCTTTGACCGGGCGAGGCAGAGTGGGGTCATGACCGCGCTGCCGTTCGTGGACGAGCACAGGCTGATGGTTCGTGCCGGCGAGGACGAGACCTGGCCGGCGGTGGTGGGCTACGCGACGGCACTCAGCAGGACGGGGCACCGGGTGCTCTCGCGACTGCTCGGCACCGTGCCCGCGAGCGGGTTCACGATCATCGAGACCAGGCCGCACCGCGAGCTCACGCTGGCCGGCCGGCACCGGTTCGCGACGTACCGGCTGGTGTTCCGCGTCGCGCCCGACGGATCCGGCGCACGGGTCACGGCCGACACGTTCGCCCGGTTCCCCGGGCTCAGGGGCTGGGTCTATCGCGTCCTGCTCCTTCGCACCCACGCCCACCAGCTCGCGACGCAGCGGATGCTGCGCGAGATCCGGCGCCGGGCGGAGGTGTCGGCCGCACGGGGCCGATGACTGCGCGGAGATCTGCGGCGATCGCCCGAGCAATGTCCGGGGCGAGCGTGCGACCCTCTGATGCGGCCTGAGTCGCGCATCACAGCGAAAGTCCGGATCGGCCGCCACGCGCCGGGTACGGGTGGGCATGAGCAGACACAAGGCCGCAGAGGCCCGCAAGGGATTGTTCGACAGCCTCGCGGGCAAGGCCAAGGAGGTGGCCGGCGCCGTGAGCGGCAACGACCACCTGGTCGAGGAGGGACAGCTCCAGCAAGCCGAGGCCGGTCACCGGAAGGCCGCCGCGGCCGCTGACGCTGTGGCCGACGCCAAGCAGGACGAGGCGGCGCAGACGATGCTCGCCAGCAGCCGTGAGGCCGCGCAGCGCAAGGAGGCCGCCGCTGCCGAAGCCGAGCGCGAGGACTCTCTGAGCGAACGACAGCGCGACAGCGAGCACGCGGTCGCGGCCCTCGACGCCGAGGTGCAGGAGGCCGCGGATCGCGCAGCCGCCGAGCGGCGGGCCGACGAGCTCGCCGAGTCCGGGCTGCAGGACGCCGACGCCATGGCCGCCGATGCGATCGCTACCGAGGAGCACGCCGCCGCCGAGAAGCGTCGCCTGGAGCGCGACGCCGACGCGGCAGACCAGTCAGGCCGCGCAGTTGCGCGCCGAGACCGAGAGCTGAGGTCCACCATGATCAGCACCCTCATCGCCCTTCCCTATGAGCTCGCCCGCCTGCCCGTCGTCATCGTCGACAAGAACCTCTCTGACCGGCTGCCGGAGAGCTCGGGCCCACGCGTCGGTCTGGACCGGGCCATCGGCGCGGCCGACAAGCTCGCCGGCACCCTGCTGGGCAACCGTGCGATCGCACGGCGCGGTGCGGACCGGATCGAGCGCTCCGTCAAGCTCGTGACCGCTGCCCGCCTCGAGCACGAGGGCGAGGCCCGGCGCGAGCAGGCGCAGCAAGCAGCCGTGGCCGGCCGCAGGCAGAGCGCCGCGAAGCGCAGAGCCGCCCAGCGCCGGGCCGCCACCGGACTCGCTGCGGCTGCTACCGCGGAAGCCCGCGGCAAGCAAGAAGCCAAGGCCAAGGCCGCGGCGACGGCCGCTGCCAACAAGGCCGCTGCCGATCAACGGGCAGCGGACCGCGCCGGCAAGGTCGAGGAGCGCAGGGAACGCGCCGTGTCCGCAGCCGAGGCGAAGAAGCAGGGCACCCAGCGCGGGGTCGAGGACGACCTCGCGGACGCCCGCACGACGAAGCGAACCGCAGCCGCGAGGCGCTCCGACGCCGACCGCCTCGGCGACCTGACCACGGCCAAGAAGCAGGTCCGCAAGCAGCGTTGAGCGTGCCGTCGTACCGGCGAGTTCCCGTGAGGTCTCACGCCCGCCGACCAGCTCCCGGAGCCCGCAGTGCGCGGCGTGGTGCCGTGACGCCGTGACCCTACCGAATCCCAAGGTTCCCGCCCTAGCGTCACCGCCGGTGCTCGCTACGCTGCGCAACGGGCACTCCATCGTCGCGGCCATGGTGTGCATTGCTCGTGTGCAGGGGTCCAACATGTCTGATGTGAAACGGGTAACGGTACGGGTGTGAGCGACGTCGCTGGTGGTCGGAGGCCTTCGGTCGTCCTGGTCGACGACTCGGAGGAGGTGCGAGCCCTCGTTCGCCGGCGGCTGGACTCGTCGGGGTTCAGCGGTGGTCGGGGAGGGAGTCGACGGAGACGAGGCGATCCTGCTGGCGCACCGCTTCCGGCCGGCATTGCTCCTGCTGGACATCTCGATGCCGCGGGTCGACGGGGTCGAAGCGCTCCCCGCCATCCTGGCGCTCTCGCCCGACACGAGGGTCGTGATGTTCACAGGTTTCGAGGAGCACGGGCTGGCCGCGCGCGCCCGTGAGCTCGGGGCCCGCGCCTTCATCGAGAAGTCGATCCGGTTGGAGGAGCTTCCGGGTCGCCTGTCGCGGATTCTGGACGAGTCCTCTGCCGACCCCCAGGGTCCCCGACCACCCTTGCGGGTCGTCATGACCTTCCGAGCGCGAGCCGGGCCCGGCCGCCCGGCAGACGAACCACGGCGGCTGAGGAACAGGCGGTGCTGTCAGAGCACGTCCAGGAGTTCCGGGATCTGTTCGACCGGGCCCACATCGGGATGGCGACGCTCACGGCGAACGGCACCATCATCCGAGCCAACCAGGCCCTGGCGGGGCTCATGTCGTGCGTCCCCCAGGACTTGGTGGGGGTCGACTACGGCCAGCTGGCCATGGGCAAGGGTGAGGAGCTGGACCGCCTGCTGGAGGACATCTGTTCGCTCGGCGAGGACCTCACGTCGTTCGAGCACTATCTGCCTCCACCTGCGGGGGAGGAGCCCGAGCGGATCGTGTCGGTCACTCTGGCTCCGATCCGGGACTCCCATCGCCAGGTGCTCTACATGTTCGCCCAGGTCCACGACGTGACCGCCCACCGCACCATGGAACGCTCCCTACGAGAGAGCGAGGAGAACCTCCGTCGCCTGGTGACAGCCGTGACCGAGTACGCCATCTACATGCTGGACGTCGAGGGGAACGTGATCAGCTGGAACTCGGGGGCCGCGCGGATCAAGGGCTATGCCGCGCACGAGATCGTCGGTCAACCCTTCCGGCGTTTCTACCCGCTCGAGGATCGGGCCTCCGGACGGCCCGAGCGCAACCTCGAGGCCGCCCTGCGGCAGGGCGGCTTCACCGATGAGGGCTGGCGAGTGCGCAAGGACGGGAGTCGGTTCTGGGCAAGCGTGGTCATCAGCCCGGTCTACGACGAGCAGCGGCACCACGTGGGTTTTGCCAAGGTGACCCGCGACCAGACGCAGCAGCGTGCCCACGAGGAGGAGCGCCTGGAGCTCCTCGACCAGAGGATCCACCTGCTCGCGGTCACCGCCCACGAGCTGCGGACCCCCACCGCGGTCATCGACGGTTCTGCCGGCGCTCTGGAGTCGACCTGGGAACAGATGTCGACCGACGAGCGCGCCGAGATGCTGGGCAACATCCGAGCCGGTGCCGACCGCCTGCGGCGCCTGGCGGAGGATCTCACCACCGCGGCTCAGTCGGATGGCGGGACCCTCCCCCTCCGGCTCGAGGAGGTCTCGTTGACACAGACGCTGCGCAGCGTCCGAGACCCGCACCCGGGCCACCCGTCAGGACGTCAACATCGAGGTCGACGTCCCGCACGAGGCAACTCTGCGAGCCGACCCGGAGCGGCTGGGCCAAGCGCTCGACAACCTCCTCGACAACGCGTTGCGCCACGGTGCCCCACCGATCTGTCTCACCGGCACCGTCACCGAGCAGGTACACATCCGGGTCACCGACGGCGGGCCGGGAGTCCCGGCGGAACTCGTCCCGGGTCTCTTCGACCGGTTCGCCAAGGCCGGTCCCCACCAGGGCACGGGCCTCGGGCTCTATCTGGTGCGGCAGATCGCTCGCGAGCTCGGCGGTGACGCCCAGTACCACCCGCCGACGGGCAACGAGCCCGCCGCGTTCGAGATGAGCTTCCCTGGGGGCGCCATTCAGACGTCTGGCGATCGAGGCACCACCTCCGCGGGTCCGCTGAGGTCATGACGATCGGACAGGTTTGCGGCTGGCGCACACGGGGAATGAGGTTGTGGTCTCGAGGAGCGGGGCACCGAAACGGACTGAACAGGAGAGTGTCTCGTGACGACCTCCGCTCTGGAGCCCTCATTCGTGGGGCACGACCAGGATCTCGACGCCCTTCCCCGCGCTGATCGCACCAGGCTGTTGCTGGCGGCGGCCTCGACCGCTGCGCCCGACGAACGCGCGGCTCTCGAAGAGCAGGTGATCCGGGACAACATGTCCGTGGCCACTCAGATCGCCGCCAGATACCGGAATCGAGGGGTGCCGGCAGAGGACCTGGACCAGGTGGCCTACCTGGCGCTCGTGAAGGCGGTACGACGGTACGAGTACGCCCCGGAGCGCGACCTGTTGTCGTTCGCAGTGCCGACCATCCGGGGCGAGATCAAGAGGCACTTCCGCGACCACGGTTGGGCGGTTCGCCCGCCGAGAGCCGTGCAGAGCGCGCAGGCGCGGATCCGCGACGTCGAGAACGATCTCCTCCAAGAGCTGGGTCGCTCGCCACGGCCGAGCGAGATAGCAGGACGCCTCGACCTGCCCCTCGATCTCGTGGTCGAAGCCCTGGGCGCCAACGGCTGCTTCCAACCCACGTCGCTCGAGGCGAGCGGGTCGGGCGACGCCACCGCACCGAAGGAGTGGCTGGGTGAGATCGACCCCGGACTCGAGCGCGCCGAGACCCTCGCCGTCCTGAAGCCCCTCCTCGAGCACCTCACCGAGCGCGAGCGGACCATGGTGGAGATGCGCTTCTTCCACGACGCCACCCAGGCCGAGATAGGCGAGGTGCTCGGCATCACCCAGATGCAGGTGTCCAGGTTGCTCTCGAACCTGATGGGACGGCTGCGCGACCGACTGGTCGTTCAGCACCATCCTCAGGCCCCCAGCCGCCCAGACCGATGAGCCTTGCGGCTCAGGGCCACTCGTGCGACGCGCTGTCTTCGGTCGGCGTGCTCTGAAACGTTCCGTCGATGACGTGTTGGGCCAGGACGCGAACCTTGACGTTCCGGTTCTGAGAGTTCCGGGCCAGGAAGGCGAACGCCTGGTGGCGGTCGACGCCGTAGCGCTCCATCAAGATGCCCACGGCGGTGCCGATGTCGGTCCGGGCGTGCAGGCCCTCGCTCAGCTGCTCGACCTGCTCGGCGTAGCCGAGGAGGGCGCCGGCATGCGAGGCGAAGAGCTCGGCGAACTGCACGGTCGAGCGATCGAAGCTTCCAGCTGTGCGGGCATAGAGGTTCAGTCCCGCTCGTTGCCTGCCCTGGACGAGCTGGATGGCGGCCTGAGCTCCGACGCCGAATCCGACCACCCTCGGGGCGTAGCGCGGGAACTCGGCAGCAGCCGCCAGGTCGTTGACCAGGACGAAGCGCCCTTCGGTGACGGCCGCGTAGCAGGGACCCTCGCGCAGCTCGTACTGAAGGGCGTCGGCCTGCTCGGCCAGGAGGTCAGTGGACGCCGCGGTGTAGAGCGTGTGGTCGGCCTCGTGCACGGTGATGCTGACGAAATCGACCCCCGGGATGTTTCCCGCGGCCGAAGCCGCGAGAGACCCGAGCGCTGCTGATCGGGCTGATTGCTCGTGGGATGACAGTGCTTGAGCGGACATGGCGTGGCTCGATCCGACAAACGTCGAAGCCGCCGACCGACCCCGGGTACCGGGGATCGCGCTCACGAAGACACGTCTGGTGTTGTTGATGAGGCGTCGCATCGACTTGCACGACGTCCTTGCGAGCGTAACCCCTCCAGCGGGTGCGCCGGCACATCGCTAGGGGTGTGAGCCGGCCTCCAGGCCTTTGCCTGGACGACGTAGACCTCGGTCCCCGTCGATCCGCGGGCCGGTGCGAGAACCGTGCGGCGTACGTACCCCAACGGGAGACGAACGTGCTCATCGGTGTCCGAGGGGGGACTTGAACCCCCACGCCCTAATACGGGCACTAGCACCTCAAGCTAGCGCGTCTGCCAATTCCGCCACCCGGACGAGTGCGGAGGGAACTCTAGCAACCGACGACCCCATTCCTCACATCGGGAGTCGGCCCACCGAGTGCCAGGATGGGGGCATGTCCCACGACACCGAACAGTCGTCGTACAGCCCCTCCTACGACCCGACCGCGGAGGTCGTCGACCTGTGTCGCGACCTGATCCGGATCGACACCACGAACTACGGGGACGAGTCCGGGCCCGGGGAACGGAAGGCCGCGGAGCACGTGGCGACGCTCCTCGACGAGGTCGGGATCTCCAGCGACCTGTTCGAGCTCGATAGCGGTCGCACGTCCCTGGTGGCCCAGTGGGGCGGTAGTCCTGGTGGTCAGGGCGCCCTGCTGCTGCACGGACACCTCGACGTCGTGCCCGCGGCGGCCGAGGACTGGCAGGTCGACCCGTTCTCGGGGGAGATCAAGGACGGCTACGTCTGGGGTCGCGGCGCGGTGGACATGAAGGACTTCGACGCGATGTTGCTCTCGGTGGTGCGGGCGCGGACCCGGGCGGGCGCCGTACCCGAGCGGCCGATCGTGCTGTGCTTCACCGCCGACGAGGAGGCGGGCGGCCACCACGGCGCGCAGGTGCTCGTCGAGGACCACCGCGAGCATCTTGCGCACTGCACCGAGGCCGTCGGCGAGGTGGGCGGCTTCAGTACGACGATCCGCGGGCAGCGGCTCTACCTGATCGAGGCGGCCGAGAAGGGCATGGCCTGGATGAAGCTGACCGCCCGCGGCCGGGCGGGGCACGGCTCGATGATCAACGACGACAACGCCGTCAGCCGGCTGTCGGCCGCGGTCGCGCGGATCGGCGCCCACGAGTGGCCGGTGCGGCTGACGCCGACGATGCAGACCCTGCTCGCCGCAGTGGCCGAGCTGGCGGGCACCGAGGCGACACCCGAGAACGCCGAGTCCCTGATCGAGGAGTTCGGCGGAGCAGCCCGGATGATGGGTGCGGTCATCCGCAACACCGCGAATCCCACGATGCTGGGCGCCGGCTACAAGGTGAACGTGATCCCGACCGAGGCGACCGCCCACGTCGACGGGCGCTTCCTGCCGGGCTACGAGGACGAGTTCTTCGACACGATCGCGGCCCTGTGCGGCGAGGGAGTGGAGCGCTCCTTCGTCTCCCACCAGCAGCCCTGGGAGACGCCGTACGACGGTGACCTCGTCGACGCGATGACCCGCAGCCTCCTCGCCGAGGACCCCGACGCCCGCGTGGCGCCGTACCTGATGAGCGGCGGCACCGACGCGAAGCACTTCAACAAGCTGGGCCTGCGCAGCTACGGCTTCACCCCGCTCCGGCTTCCGGCGGACCTCGACTTCACCGCGCTCTTCCACGGCATCGACGAGCGGGTCCCGGTGGACGCCCTGGAGTTCGGTGCGCGGGTCTTCGACCGGTTCCTCGACCAGGTCTAGGCGGAGCGCTCCATGGAGGAGGTGGACGAGCACTTCTCGCGCGCCGTCCGGGCGTGGCGTGCAGAGTCGGAGCCTCGTCCGGAGGCCGTCCACGCGCCGGTCGACGCGGAGCTCCTGCGGGAGCTGTTCGCCGCCCAGCTCGAGAGTCGTCATGTGGACTTCGCCGCACGATGGCTGCAGGCCGAGGGCAAGGGCTACTACACGATCGGCTCGGCGGGCCACGAGAGCAACGCCGCTGTGGGTCTCGTGACGCGACCGAGCGACCCTGCTCTGCTGCACTACCGTTCCGGTGGCTTCTACGCCGCGCGGGCCGCTCGGGCCGGGCGGACCGGCTCGGTGCGCGACGTCCTGCTGAGCCTCACCTGCTCCTCGCGCGACCCGATGTCGGGAGGGCGGCACAAGGTGTTCGGTCATCCGGACCTCCACATCATCCCGCAGACCTCCACGATCGGCTCCCATCTACCGCGCGCGGTCGGCCTGGCCTACTCCCTGGATCTCGCCCGCACCCTCGACCGCCGGACACCGTGGCCGGACGACGCGATCGTCGTCTGCAGCTTCGGTGACGCCTCGGCCAACCACTCGACGGTCACCGGGGCGCTGAACGCTGCGTCGTACCTGGCCCATCGGCAGCTGGGGTGCCCCGTCCTGTTCGTCTGTGAGGACAACCGGATCGGGATCAGCACACTCTCACCGCGTGGCTGGCCCGGAGCCGCGCTCGAGAGCCTGCCGGGCATCACGTATCTGCGCGCCGACGGCGCCGACCCTCAACGCCTCCTCGAGCAGACGGCCCGGGTGGTCGATCTGGTCCGAGGGACCCGCCGCCCGGCCGTGATGCATCTCGACGTCGTCCGCTTCATGGGCCATGCCGGCTCGGACGTCGAGTCCGCATACCGAAGCCGTCGCGAGATCGCGAGGGACTACGAGCAGGACCCGCTGCTGGGCACGGCACGCTGCCTGCTCGCGTCGGGACTCGCCACGGCGGACGAGGTCCTCGAGTGGTACGAGGAGGTCCGTGCCCGAGTCATGGGGGAGGCCGAGCGTGTCCTGGACGAACCCCACCTGTCCAGCCTGGGCGAGGTGGTGGCGCCGCTGACGCTGCCGGAGGCGCCCGGTGACCGAGCCGGTCGGGTCGTGGCCTTCCGGAACGGCGCGCGCGCAGGGCCGCCTGAGTACGGCCCGTCCCTCACGCTGGCCCAGTCGATCAGTGCGACGTTGGCCGAGCTGATGGACGCCCATCCCGAGATGCTCGTGTTCGGGGAGGACGTGGCGGCCAAGGGCGGCGTGTACGGCGTGACGCGCGGGCTGCGCAGTCTGTTCGGGGGGCACCGGGTGTTCGACACCCTGCTTGACGAGCAGACCGTCCTCGGACTCGCACTCGGATCGGCGCTGGCCGGGTTCGTGCCCGTGCCCGAGATCCAGTACCTCGCGTACCTACACAACGCCGAGGACCAGCTCCGCGGCGAGGCGGCGTCGCTGCGCTTCTTCTCGAACGGCCAGTACCGCAACGGCATGGTCGTGCGAGTCGCGGGCCTGGCGTACCAGCGCGGCTTCGGAGGGCACTTCCACAACGACAACTCCGTGGCCGTCCTGCGAGACATCCCGGGGATCGTGCTCGCGGTGCCCAGCCATCCCGCCGACGCGCCCGGGATGCTGCGCACGTGCGTCGCCCTGGCCCAGGAGGGCCACGTCTGTGTCGTGCTCGAGCCCATCGCGCTGTACCACGCGCGCGACCTGCTGGACGAGTCCGACGGAGGCTGGACCGCCCGCTTCGCCGGCGTGGGCACGCACGACTCGGCCGTGCCGCTGGGTCAGGTCGCCAGCTACGGCGACGGACGCGACCTGCTGCTGGTGTCCTTCGGCAACGGCGTCCCGATGAGTCTCCGCGCACAGTCCAGGCTGGCCGACCGAGGCGTGGCGAGCACGGTCGTCGACCTGCGATGGCTCGCCCCCCTCCCTCTCCAGGCCCTCAGCGACCTCGCCGTCGGGTTCCCCGCGGTGCTCGTGGTGGACGAGACCCGGAAGACCGGTGGTGTGGCGGAGGGAGTCGTGACCGGTCTGGTGGAGGCCGGGTACGCCGGTCGCGTGGCGCGAGTGACCAGCGCGGACACGTTCGTACCCCTGGGGCCCGCGGCTGCGACGGTCCTGCTGTCCGAGGACGACGTCGTGGCTGCCGCCGTGCGCGTCGCAGGCTCCGCCTCGGACGGCTAGAACGTCGGTCGCATCCGGATGATCTTGCGCCGCAGGATCACACGGCGGGTGCCGTCGGGTGCCACGTGCACCCGGTCGAGCTCCCAGCCGCCGTGCTCCGCACGGTCGACGAGCATCTTGGTCACGACGTTGCGCGAGAAGTCGCGGGCGATGGTGAGCCTCTCGAACTCCCACTCCACCCCGCGTGCGGGCGGGCGGCGCAGGACGTCGGGCACCGCTCAGGCCTCCGACACGTCGTCGAGGGCCGCCACGATCTCCGGGGGCAGGGTCAGCTCCTCGACGCCCAGGAGGCCCAGCAGCTGCTTGGCGGTGCGGGCCCCGACGATCGGGGCCGTGACGCCGGGCCGGTCGCGCACCCACGCCAGGGCGACCTCGGCCGTGGACCAGCCGAGCCCTTCGGCGGCCTTGGCGACGCCCTCGACGACCGCCTGGCCGCGCGGGTCGAGGTAGCGCTCGATGAAGCCGGAGTACGTCGGCGAGGCGCCGCGGGAGTCCGACGGGATGCCGCTGCGGTACTTGCCGGTCAGGACGCCCCGACCCAGCGGCGACCACGGCAGGATGCCGAGGCCGAGCGCGGCTGCGGCAGGCACGACGTCGAGCTCGATGTCGCGGTTGAGCAGGGAGTACTCCACCTGGGTCGACGCCAGCGTCGTACGCCCGGGGACGGCTCGCTGCCAGGTGGCGGCCTGGGCGGTCTGCCAGCCGGAGTAGTTCGAGATCCCGACGTACGACGCCCTGCCGGACGCGATGGCCAGGTCCAGCGCGGTGAGGGTCTCCTCGAGCGGTACGCCGTCGACCCAGGTGTGCACCTGCCAGAGGTCGACATGGTCGACGCCGAGCCGCCGGAGCGACCCGTCGAGGTCGGCCAGGAGCCGGCCGCGCGAGGCGTAGGTCTCGCGCTCGCCGCTACGGCGGGAGATCCCGCCCTTGGTCGCGAGCACGATCTCGTCGCGGGCGACCACGTCGCCGATCAGCCGCCCGATCAGCTCCTCCGACGCCCCGTCGGTGTATCCCGCGGCGGTGTCGACCAACGTGCCGCCCGCCTCCGCGAAGGCGATCAGCTGGTCGCGGGCCTCGTGCTCGTCGGTGTCGCGCCCCCACGTCATGGTTCCCAGGCCGAGCCGCGAGACCGTGAGGCCCGTGGCACCGACCGCCCGCTGTTGCATGCGCCCAAAGGTAGCCGGTCCTCGGCGCGCGGGGGGCCTGCGGCTCGCAGGTCGATCCGGGCCCTAGCCTGGGTGCGCCCGCACCACTCCCGACGCCGGAAAGCACGCGATGAACTACTTCGACGCCATCATCCTCGGCATCGTGGAAGGGCTGACCGAGTTCCTCCCGATCTCCAGCACCGGCCACCTGACGATCGCGGAGCAGGTGCTCGGCCTCCAGGTCGACGACCCGGCGGTCACCGGCTTCACCGCCGTCATCCAGATGGGCGCCATCGCGGCCGTGATCCTCTACTTCGCGCGCGACATCTGGGCGATCGCCCGAACCTGGGTGCGCGGCCTGGTCCAGCCGGAGTGGCGCGGTCACCGCGACTTCCGGATGGGCTGGTACATCATCGTCGGCACCATCCCGGTCGGCCTGGTCGGGTTCGCCTTCCGGGACTTCATCAAGAACGACCTGCGCAACCTGTGGGTCGTCGCGTTCGCTCTGATCCTCTGGAGCGGGGTGATGTGGGCCGCCGAGCGCGTCGCCACGCAGGCCCGCGGCGAGAAGCAGCTGAACCTCACCGACGCGATCGTGGTCGGCGTCGTGCAGTGCGCCGCGCTCGTGCCCGGGGTCTCGCGGTCCGGTGCCACGATCTCGGCCGGTCTGTTCCGCGGCCTCGACCGCATCACCGCCACGAGAGTCTCGTTCTTCCTGTCGATCCCCGCCCTGCTCGCGGCCGGGCTGTTCGAGCTCAAGGACGCGCTCGGCGGCTCGATCAGCGTGGGGGAGACGCTGGTCGGCACCGTCGTGGCGTTCGTCGTGGCCTACGCGTCCATCGCCTGGCTGCTCAAGTTCGTCGCCCACCACGCGATCACGTGGTTCATCCCCTACCGCGTCGGGCTGGGCCTCCTGCTCATCGTGCTGCTGGCCACCAACGTCCTGACCGCGACCTGAGTCGGCCTGGACCTCGGCCGCTCGGGACCAGACGGCGGGCACGACGGCACACCCTGCCGGGCCGAGGGACGCGGGTCTCAGGCGCCGCGTCACAGCCAGCCGGAGCGCTTGAAGAAGACCCAGAGCCCGACCACGCTCAGGACCATCAGTGCGAGGGCGTAGGGGTAGCCGTAGGCCCAACCGAGCTCCGGCATGTGATCGAAGTTCATGCCGTAGACGCCGGCGATCAGGGTCGGCACCACCACCAGGCCGACCCCGGCCGAGATCTTGCGCATGTCCTCGTTCTGCGTCACCGAGATCTGCGCGAGATGTGCCTCGAAGGCCGTGGACAGCAGCTGGTCGAGCCCGTCCACCGTCTCCGCGACCTTCGTCAGGTGGTCCAGCACGTCCCGGAAGAACGGCGCGGCGTCCTCGTGGATCCCCGGCACGGCGCCCGTCGCGAAGCGACGCATCGGCTCGCGCAGCGGCATCACCGCGCGCCGCGCCTCGGCGATCTCGCGCTTGAGCGTGTAGATCCGCGCGGAGTCGTTGGTGCGCTGGTCGGAGAACACCGAGGTCTCGACCTCGTCGACGTCCTCCTCGAGGGAGGCCATCACCTCCAGGTAGCCGTCCACGACGCGGTCGCACACGGCGTACACGACGGCGGACGGGCCGTGGGTGAGGACCTTGGCCCGGGACTCGAGGTCGCGGCGGGCGGTGTGCAGCTCCGAGCCCTCGCCGTGACGGACGGTGATGATGAAGTCCTCGCCGACGAACATGTTGATCTCGCCCGTCTCGACCGCGTCGTTCTCGTCGACGTACCAGAGGGACTTCAGGGTGAGGAACAGGGTGTCGCCGTACCGCTCCAGCTTGGGCCGCTGGTGGGCGGTGAACGCGTCCTCGACCGCCAGCGGGTGCAGGCCGAACTCCTCCTCGACCGTCGCCAGCTCCTCCTCGCTCGGCTGGTGCAGGCCCACCCAGACGAAGTCGCCCGGCTCGGTGGCCAGCTTGCGGACCCTGCCGAGCTCGCTGGGCGCCAGCTCGTCGACGATGCGCTTGCCCTGGCGGTAGACGGCGCTGTCCACGATCACAGCGCTCACGCTAGTCCGTGGCGCGCTGCCCTCCGCGCAGGGCACGCAGGCGGTCACCTGCACGTCACCCTAGGCTCGGGTCATGGCCACGGTGATCCTCCTTCGGCACGGACGAACGTCCGCGAACGCCTCCGGCACCCTCGCCGGGCGCACGCCAGGGGTGCACCTCGACGACCTCGGGCAGGGCCAGGCCGCCAGGGCTGGCGACCGTCTCGCCGTGGTGCCGCTCGCGGAGCTGGTCAGCAGCCCCCTGGAACGGTGCCGCGAGACGGCTCGCGCCGTCGCGACCCGCCAGCCCGCGCGGCCGCGGGTTCGCGCCGACAAGGCGCTCACCGAGTGCGACTACGGCGAGTGGCAGGGCCGTCCCCTCCGCGAGCTCGCGAAGCTCGCCCTGTGGAAGACGGTGCAGACCAACCCCTCGGCGGCCACCTTCCCGGGTGGTGAGTCGCTGCCACAGATGCAGGCACGCGCGGTCGACGCCGTACGACGGCGGGACGCCGCAGGTCACGGCGTCCCACGGTCCGCACGCAGTCTGGCTCGCCGTCAGCCACGGCGACGTGATCAAGTCCGTACTGGCCGACGCCCTCGGCATGCACCTCGACCTCTTCCAGCGGCTCCAGGTCGACCCGGCGTCGATCTCGGTGATCCGCTACACCGAGGCCCGGCCCTACGTCCTCGCCTCCAACACCCACGAGGGCGACCTCTCGTGGCTGGCACCCAAGCCGGGCAAGGGGAAAGCGCGCCGTCGTACCGACCACGGCGCGGCGGTGGGCGGCGGCGCCGGACCCTCTACGCCCCCTTCGTGAGCCCTGCATAAGGTGGAGACATGCCCGTCGTCCACGAGTTCGACCCGCCCGAGCGCTTCGTGGCGGGCACCGTCGGCGAGCCGGGCGGGCGCACGTTCTTCCTGCAGGCGCGTTCCGGCCCGCGCCTGGTGAGCGTCGCGCTCGAGAAGCAGCAGGTGGCGGTCCTCGCCGAGCGCATCGACGAGCTGCTCGACGAGGTGATGTCGAGCAGCGGCACCGAGACGCTGATCCCCGCGGTCGCGCCGGTCGGGCTGGAGGACTCAGGCCCGCTGGAGCAGCCGATCGACGAGCAGTTCCGGGCCGGCACCATGACCCTCTCGTGGGACCCCGACATCGCCCGCCTCGTGATCGAGGTCTTCCCGCTGACGGACACCAGCGACGAGGACGACGAGGACGAGGTCGACGAGGTCGAGCCGGAGGAGGTCTTCCTGGTCCGGCTCGAGGCTGGTCCCGCCCGTGCCTTCGTGCAGCGAGCCGCGCTGGTGATCGAGGCCGGCCGTCCCGACTGTCCCTTCTGCGGTAGCCCGATCGACCCCGAGGGGCACCTCTGCGTCCGGGCGAACGGGTTCCGCCGCCGTAACCCGGCCTGAGCGGCCGTGACGATCGACCAGGGCCTCCTCGCCGGTGTGCTCACCCTCCACGGACGGGTGATGCCGGCCTCCAACGCGACCTTCGTCGGCGAGATCGACGAGCGCCGCGTGATCTACAAGCCGGTCGCAGGGGAGCGTCCGCTGTGGGACTTCCCCGACGGCACCCTCGCGGCGCGCGAGGAGGCGGCGTACGTCGTCTCCGAGGCGCTCGGGTGGGACGTCGTACCGCTCACCTTCCGCCGCGACGGGCCACACGGCCCCGGCATGGTCCAGCTGTGGCAGGAGCCCGACCCGGTCCAGGAGGCCGTCACCCTGGTCAGCGATGGCTTGGTGCCCGAGGGGTTCCTCCACGTCTTCGACGGCCTCGACGACCGGGACCACGTGGTCTCGTTGGTGCACGAGGACAGCCCCGAGCTGCGTCGGATGGCGGTCTTCGACGCCGTGGTGAACAACGCCGACCGCAAGGGCGGGCACGTGCTCGCGATGACCGACGGCCACCGCTACGGCGTGGACCACGGGCTGACCTTCCACGTCGAGCACAAGCTCCGCACCGTGCTGTGGGGCTGGGCGGGCGACCTGCTCACCGACGAGGACCGCGCCGGTCTGGAGCAGCTCGCTGATGAGCTCGACGACGACCTGGGGGAGCGGCTCGGCGACCTGCTCACCTGGCACGAGGTGGAGGCGACCCGGCGGCGCGTCAAGCGCCTGCTGCGGATCGGGACCCTGCCCGAGCCTGGCCAGGGCTGGCGCGCCATCCCCTGGCCACCGTTCTGATCGACGTCCGGACGCGGATCCGGGATCGCCGCGGAGCGCCCGTTCGAGGTCCAGGTAGCAGTCCTGTGGGAGGGCCGGACGGCTGGGCGGCGTCAGGGCTGCCGTAGTCTCCACGCATGCGCGCATGGCCCTCTCCGGACCTGCCTGCCCTGCCCGCGACAGGGCCGGCGGTGCGGGTGTACGACACGCCCAACGGGCGGTCTCGTCGAGACCGCACCCACGGGTGCGGCCCGGCTCTACGTCTGCGGGATCACGCCGTACGACGCCACCCACATGGGCCACGCAGCGACCTACGTCGCGTTCGACCTGCTCAACCGCGCGTGGCGCAACGCCGGCCACGAGGTGACCTACGTCCTCAACGTGACCGACGTCGACGACCCGCTGCTGGAGCGCGCGGACAAGGTCGGCGTCGACTGGCGCGATCTGGCCGAGCGCGAGATCGAGCTGTTCCGCCAGGACATGGACGCGCTCCGGGTGCTGCCGCCGGCGAACTTCGTGGGCGCGGTCGAGTCGATGGGGCTGATCACCGAGCTGATCGGGAAGCTCCAGGACGCCGGCGTGCTGTACGCCGTGGAGGACGACCTCTACTTCTCGGTCGCGTCCGACGCGGCGTTCGGTCACGAGTCGCGCTGGACCCGGGAGCAGATGCTGGAGGTGTACGCCGACCGCGGCGGCGACCCCGAGCGCCCCGGCAAGAAGGACCCGCTCGACTGCCTGGTGTGGCGCGCCGAGCGACCCGGTGAGCCGGCCTGGGAAAGCCCGTTCGGCCGCGGGCGGCCCGGCTGGCACGTCGAGTGCTCGGCGATGGCGCTGGAGTACCTCGGTGAGTCCTTCGACGTGCAGGGCGGCGGTTCCGACCTCGTCTTCCCGCACCACGAGATGTGCGCGTCCGAGGCCCAGGTGCTCACCGGCCGACCGTTCGCCCAGGCCTACGTGCACGCCGGGATGGTCGGCTACGACGGCGCGAAGATGTCGAAGTCGCGCGGGCAACCTCGTCTTCGTCTCGGCGCTGCGCCTCAGCGAGGTCGACCCGATGGCGATCCGGCTGACCCTGCTCCGTCACCACTACCGCAGCGACTGGGAGTGGACCGACGCCGAGCTCTGGGAGTCCGTCGACATCGTCGACCGCTGGCGCAGGGCGCTGGCCCTGGGCGCCGGCGCCGCAGCCGCCCCGGTGGTCGACGCCGTGCTCGCCGCGCTCGCGGCCGACCTCGACGCACCGACCGCGGTCGCCGCGGTCGACGCGTGGGTCGACGCGACCCTCGGCACCCACGGACTCGCCGAGACCGGAGACCCTCGAGGCGGCCGCGAGCATCCGCGCTGTGCTCGACTCAGCCCTCGGTCTCGCTCTCTGACGCCGAGTCGTCACGTGCCGACTCGGCGTCATCTGGCTGCCTCGTTTGCGCCGACTGGGCGAGTATTTCCTGCCTCTTTGCGCCGACTCGGCGGTCAGCCTTCCTCGGTCCTTCGCTTGAGGTAGCGCTCGAACTCCCGGGCGATCGCCTCGCCCGAGGCCTCGGGCAGCTCGGTCGTGTCGCGGGTCTCCTCGAGCGCGCGGACGTAGTCGCGCGACGTCCTCGTCCTCCTCGGCCAGCTCGTCGACCCCGCGCTCCCAGGCCCGCGCGTCCTCCGGCAGGTCGCCGAGCGGGATGGTCACCTCGAGCAGCTCCTCGAGCTGGCCGAGCAGCGCCAGCGTCGCCTTGGGGCACGGCGGCTGCGCGACGTAGTGCGGTACGGCGGCCCAGTAGGACACCGACGGCACGTCGAGCCGCATGCAGGCGTCCTGGAAGACGCCGACGATGCCGGTCGGCCCCTCGTACGTCGACTGCTCGAGCCTGAGCCGGTCGACCAGGTCGGGCTCGGTCGCCGTACCGGTCACCGGGATCGGCCGGGTGTGCGGCGTGTCCGCGAGCAGTGCGCCCAGGGTGATCACCAGCTCGCCGCCCGAGGTCGTCGCAGGCGGCCAGCAGCTCGGCGCAGAACTGGCGCCAGCGCATGTTCGGCTCGATCCCGCGGACCAGGATCACGTCGCGCTCGAGGTCGGGCGGGGAGGCGATGGCGAGCTGGGTGCTCGGCCAGGTGATGCGGCGGTGGCCCAGCTCGTCGAGGCCCACCACGGGTCGGTTCACCTGGAAGTCGTAGAACTCCTCGGGGTCGATCGCGCCGATGATGCGAGCGTCCCAGACCTGGATCAGGTGGTCGATGACGGACGAGGCCGCGTCGGCGGCGTCGTTCCAGCCTTCGAAGGCCGCGATGACCACCGGCTCCACCAGGTCGTCGATCTGCTCGATCTCGATCACTCGACAACAGTAGTCACCCGAGGCACGTCCAGGGGCGGCAACCGGGCGCCGGGGATTTCGCGGGCCGTTCGTGCCGGTGTCACGATGCGGAACCGGGGTCCGCCAGTCGGACCTGCCTTCCTAGGCTGGTGACCCACGAGAGCGAGGAGTGACCTGCCCGTGACCCATCCGTCTCACCGGCCCGATGCCACCGCGGAGCTGTCCGACCTGCTCCGCGACCGGATCCTGGTGCTCGACGGGGCGATGGGCACGATGATCCAGGGGCATCGGCTCGACGAGGCGGCCTACCGGGGCGAGCGCTTCGCGGCGTACGACGGCGACCTCGCCGGCGACAACGACCTGCTCTCGCTGACCAACCCCGACGTCATCCGCGGGATCCACCGGTCCTACCTCGAGGCCGGCGCCGACATCATCTGCACCAACACCTTCAACGGCACCCGGATCTCCCAGGCCGACTACGGCCTCGAGGACCTCTGCTACGAGCTGAACGTCGCGGCGGCCTCCCTCGCGCGCGAGGCCGCGGACGAGCTCTCCACCTCCGACCGGCCGCGCTACGTCGCCGGCTCGCTGGGCCCGACGTCCAAGACCGCCTCCATCTCGCCCGACGTCAACGACCCCGGCGCCCGCAACGTGACCTTCGACGAGCTGGTGGCGGCGTATCTCGAGGAGGCGCGCGGCCTGGTCGACGGCGGCGCCGACCTGCTCCTGATCGAGACGATCTTCGACACCCTCAACGCCAAGGCCGCGATCTTCGCCCTCGAGACCCTGTTCGACGAGCACGGCCGCCGCTGGCCGGTCATCGTGTCGGGCACCATCACCGACGCGAGCGGCCGCACCCTGTCCGGTCAGGTCACCGAGGCGTTCTGGAACTCGGTGCGCCACGTGCAGCCGCTCGCCGTCGGGCTCAACTGCGCGCTCGGCGCCGAGGAGCTCCGGCCGTACGTCGCGGAGCTGTCGCGGGTCGCCGACTGCTTCGTGTCCGCCCACCCGAACGCCGGCCTGCCCAACGCGTTCGGTGAGTACGACCAGAGCCCGAGCCACATGGCCGGGGTCCTGGGCGAGTTCGCCGGCAGCGGGCTGGTCAACATCGTGGGTGGGTGCTGCGGTACCACCGCCGAGCACATCGGCGCGATCGCCGACGCCGCCAAGGGCGTGGCGCCGCGGGTGCTGCCCGAGATCGCGTCCGCGCTGCGCCTGTCGGGGCTCGAGCCGGTCACCGTCACCGACGACAGCCTGTTCATGAACGTCGGCGAGCGCACCAACATCACCGGCTCCGCCCGCTTCCGCAAGCTGATCAAGGACGGCGACTACGACGCCGGCCTGACGGTCGCCGCCCAGCAGGTCGAGGCCGGCGCGCAGGTGATCGACGTCAACATGGACGAGGGCATGATCGACGGCGTCGCCGCGATGGACCGCTTCCTCAAGCTGATCGCCTCCGAGCCCGACATCTCCCGCGTCCCGGTGATGGTCGACTCCTCGAAGTGGGAGGTGATCGAGGCCGGCCTGAAGTGCGTGCAGGGCAAGGCCATCGTGAACTCCATCTCCATGAAGGAGGGCGAGGAGAAGTTCATCGAGCAGGCCCGCCTGTGCCGGCGGTACGGCGCGGCCGCGGTGGTGATGGCGTTCGACGAGGACGGCCAGGCCGACAGCCTCGAGCGGCGTACGGCGGTCTGCGAGCGCGCCTACCGGATCCTCACCGAGCAGGTCGGCTTCCCGGCCGAGGACATCATCTTCGACCCCAACGTGTTCGCCGTCGCGACCGGGATCGAGGAGCACGCGACGTACGGCCGGGACTTCATCGAGGCCACCCGCTGGATCAAGGAGAACCTGCCGGGCGCGCTCGTCTCCGGCGGCATCTCGAACGTCAGCTTCTCGTTCCGCGGCAACAACCCGGTCCGTGAGGCGATCCACGCGGTCTTCCTCTTCCACGCGATCGCCGCCGGCCTCGACATGGGCATCGTGAACGCCGGTGCCCTCGTCGTCTACGACCAGGTCGACCCGGAGCTGCGCGAGCGGATCGAGGACGTCGTACTCAACCGGCGCCCCGACGCCGCCGAGCGGTTGCTGGAGATCGCCGAGCGCTTCAACATCGCCGCCGGCGTCGGCGAGGTGGCCACCGAGGAGTGGCGCGAGCTGCCGGTCGAGGAGCGGATCACCCACGCCCTGGTGAAGGGCATCGACGCCTACGTCGAGGGCGATACCGAGGAGCTGCGGGCGGTCATCGCCGACCGCGGCGGCCGCCCGATCGAGGTGATCGAGGGCCCGCTGATGGACGGCATGAACGTCGTCGGCGACCTGTTCGGAAGCGGCAAGATGTTCCTGCCCCAGGTGGTCAAGAGCGCCCGGGTGATGAAGAAGGCGGTCGCCTACCTGATCCCCTTCATCGAGCAGGAGAAGCTCGACCGCCCCGAGCTCGCCACCGCCAAGGACACCAACGGCACGATCGTGATGGCGACGGTCCGGGGCGACGTCCACGACATCGGCAAGAACATCGTCGGCGTGGTGCTGCAGTGCAACAACTACGAGGTCGTCGACCTCGGTGTGATGGCCCCGGCCCAGAAGATCCTCGACACCGCCCGCGAGATCGGGGCCGACGTGATCGGCCTCTCCGGCCTGATCACGCCCAGCCTCGACGAGATGGTCAACGTCGCCGCGGAGATGCAGCGGCAGGGCTTCACGATCCCGTTGCTGATCGGTGGTGCGACGACCTCGCGTGCCCACACGGCGGTCAAGGTCGACCAGAAGTACGACGGCCCCGTGGTCTGGGTGAAGGACGCCTCGCGCTCCGTGCCGGTGACCGCCGCCCTCCTCGACGACCGGCAGCGCGACAGGCTGCTGGCCGACGTGCAGGCCGACTTCGACGCGTTGCGCGCGCGTCATGCCGCGAAGAACGACCGGCCGCTGGCGACCGTCGCCGACGCCCGGGCCGCGCGTACGCCGATCGAGTGGGCGGGCTACCGGCCGCCGCGCCCGCGCCTGCTCCTCCAGCAGGACCACGACGTCTCACCCAACATCGGGCTGCCCGGCGCCGGCCAGCACGTGCGCGTCTTCCCGAGCGTCGACCTCGCCGAGGTCCGCCGCTACATCGACTGGCAGCCGTTCTTCAACGCCTGGGAGATGAAGGGCTCGTTCCCCGACATCCTCGACGACCCGGAGTCGGGAGAGACAGCCCGCAAGCTCTACGAGGACGCGCAGACGATGCTCGACCGGATCGTCGAGGAGCGCTGGCTCACGGCCAAGGGGGTCGTGGGACTGTTCCCGGCCAACGCCGTGGGCGACGACGTGGAGGTCTACCTCGACGAGCAGCGCGGCGAGCCGCACGCCGTACTCCACCACCTGCGTCAGCAGGGGGCCCACCGCCCGGGCGTGCCCAACCGGTGCCTGGCCGACTACGTCGCGCCCAAGGAGACCGGCCTCAAGGACTACGTCGGGCTGTTCGCCGTGACGGCCGGGATCGGCACCCATGAGCGGATCGAGCAGTTCAAGGCCGAGATCGACGACTACTCGGGGATCCTGCTCGAGTCACTGGCCGACCGGCTCGCCGAGGCGTTCGCCGAACGGCTGCACGAGCGCGTCCGCCGCGAGCTGTGGGGCTACGCACCCGACGAGCACCTCGACCAGCGGCAGCTCCTCAAGGAGCAGTACGCCGGCATCCGGCCCGCCCCGGGGTACCCCGCCAGCCCCGACCACACCGAGAAGCAGACCCTCTGGGACCTCCTCGACGTCGAGGTCAACACCGGCATGAGGCTCACCGAGTCGATGGCGATGTGGCCGGGTGCCTCGGTGTCGGGGATCTACTTCAGCCACCCGGAGTCGCAGTACTTCGTGATCGGGCGCCTCGGCCAGGACCAGGTCGCCGACTACGCCGAGCGCAAGGGCTGGACGCTGGCACAGGCCGAGCGCTGGCTGTCGCCGAACCTCGGCTACGACCCGGAGGACTGACCCCTGACCGAGCTCGACCGACGGCTCGACTCCTTCGCCGCGGTCCTGTGGGACATGGACGGCACCCTCGTCGATACCGAGCCGGCCTGGATGGCGGCCGAGTTCGCGCTGGCCGAGCGGTACGCCGGCACCTGGTCGCGCGAGCACGCCTTGCGGCTGGTGGGGAGCGACCTCCTCGACTCCGGTCGCTACATCCGCGAGCACATGGGCATCGACGTGACTCCCGAGCAGATCGTCGAGGAGCTGCTCGACGCGGTGATCGAACAGGTGGAACAGGAGGTGCCGTGGCGCGAGGGTGCCCGCGAGCTGCTCGACTCCCTCCGGGCGGCCGCCGTCCCCTGCGCGCTGGTCACGATGTCCTACGCGCGCTTCGTGAAGCCGATCCTGGCGGCGCTGCCTCCCGACACGTTCGCCGCGGTGGTCACAGGTGACGCCGTCGACCGCGGAAAGCCGCACCCGGAGCCGTACCTCGCGGCCGCGCGCCACCTCGACGTCCTCGCCGCGGAGTGCCTGGCCATCGAGGACTCCGACACCGGCACCAGGTCGGCGGTCGCCGCCGGTTGCCGGGTGCTCGTCGTACCCCTGCACGTGCCGGTGCCGCCCGGACCGGGCCGGGTGCTCACGGAGTCGCTCACGGGTCTGAGCGCGAGTTCGGCGCTCAGCGTGGGCGCGCCGTAATCGTTGCCGGATCGCGACCTCGGCACGGCACACCTGCCATGGACCCTTTGGTATGCAGCCGCTATGTTTCCGTGACTGATCACCCTCTCGGGCTTCTCCGAGGGGTACTGAAATTCGGAGGCGTCAAAGTGGATCGGACCAAGAAGCTCATCGCTGTGGCCGGAGCGGCCGCAGTGGTGGCCGCGCTCGGAGCGTGCGGCTCGAAGAACACCCCAGCGGCGGGATCCGCCACGGGGAACTACATCCTGGGTACCACCGACACCCAGGTGACCTCGCTCGACCCGGCCGGCGCTTACGACCTGCCGTCCTGGACCATCCAGTACAACATCTACCAGCAGCTGGTCACCTACCAGCCGAACTCCACCAAGCCGACGCCGTACGCCGCGAAGTCCTGCGACTACACCGACCCGCAGACGGTCAAGTGCGTGCTGAACACCGGCATCAAGTACTCCAACGGCGACCCGATGGTGGCCTCCGACGTCACCTACTCCTTCAAGCGCTCGATCGTGATCAACGACTCGAGCGCTGCGTCGTCGCTGCTCGCCGACCTCAGTGACGGCGACCCGAAGAAGCCCGACCTCGCCAAGGGCGCGATCGAGACGCCCGACTCCTCCACGGTGATCTTCCACCTCAACGCGCCCGACACGACGTTCATCCAGGCGCTGACCACCCCGGCCGCCTCGATCATCGACCCGAAGGTCTACCCGGCCGACAAGCTGCTGGCCGACGACCAGTCGATCGGCTCCGGTCCCTACCAGCTGAGCCAGTTCGAGCCGGGCCAGCAGGCCGTTCTCACGGCCAACCCGAACTACAGCGGTCCCAACGCGCCGAAGGCCGCGCAGGTGACCGTGCAGTACTTCAACAGCGACACCGCGCTGACCACCGCCATCGGCAGCGGCCAGGTCGACGTCGCGTGGCGCACCTTCAGCCCGACCGAGCTGAACAGCCTCAAGAGCAACAGCAAGGTCGACGTGCTCACCGGCAAGGGCGCGGAGTTCCGCTACTGGGTCTTCCGGACGCAGTCCGGGCCCGGCAAGTCGGTCGCCGTGCGCCAGGCGGCAGCGCAGCTCATCGACCGCAACGCGATCGCCCAGAAGGCCTACGACGGCACCGTGAACCCGGGGTACTCCACCGTCCCGCCGGGCTTCCTCGGCTCGAACGAGGCCTTCAAGGCCAGGTACGGTGCGCCGGACGTCGCGAAGGCCAAGCAGATCCTGTCGAAGGCCGGGGTCTCCACCCCGGTGGCCATCAAGCTCGGCTACACCCCGTCGCACTACGGCCCCAACGCCGTCGACGAGGCGAACGAGTTCGCGCAGGAGCTCAGCAAGAGCGGGCTGTTCAAGGTCTCGATCGACGACGCCGAGTTCACCCAGTACCAGGACCTGTACAAGCAGGGCGCCTACGACCTGTTCCAGCTCGGCTGGTTCCCCGACTACCTCGACCCGGACGACTACATCAGCCCGTTCCTCCACGACGGCGGCTTCTTCGCCAACGGCTACTCCAGCAAGCCGATGGACAAGCTGATCGCCCAGGAGCGCGCCGAGACGAACCCCACGAAGCGGGCCAAGCAGATCGGTCAGATCCAGGACCTCACGGCTCAGGACGCGCCGATGATCCCGTCGTGGTTCGGCCAGAACAACGCGGTCGCGGTCAAGGGGATGACGGGCGTGTCCAACACCCTGGACCAGGCCTACATCTTCCGGATGTGGCTGCCCTCGAAGAGCAACTAGCACCAGCGGCGTAGGGCGCCCTACCTTCGGGTACGGCGCCCTACGGCCGCGCATGCTGGTTCCGGCACGCTCGGGTGGCAGGTTAGGTCACGAGCAGGGGAGGTACAGATGAGTTCGGGCGGATCCGGGTCCCTGGCTCGCTACATCGTGGTCCGCGTCCTGTTGATGATCCCGATGCTGCTGATCCTGCTGACCTTCACGTTCCTGCTGCTCCGGGTGGCGCCGGGCGACCCGGTCAGCGCGTCGGTGGGCGGCAAGCTGGACCCCGCGATCCTGGCACAGAAGCAGGAGGCCCTCGGCCTCAACCAGCCGCTGTACGTCCAGTACTTCCAGTACCTCGGTCAGGTGCTGCGCGGCAACTTCGGCACCACCATCAGCGACAACCAGCCCGTTGTCGACGTGATCCGCGACAAGTTCGGCACCACCCTGATGCTGACGCTCGGCGCCTTTGTGATCGCCCTCGCGGTCGGCCTGCCCCTGGGACGGATGTCCGGACGGCGTCGCGACAGTGGGGCCGACGCCGGCATCCGGGTCTTCGGGATCGTCAGCTACGCCGCACCCCTCTTCTGGGTGGGTGTCCTGCTGACGGTCTTCGTGGCGACTCACTTCCCGAGCTGGCCGACGTTCGGTGTCGCGTCGGCCCAGACCACGTTCGAGGTGCCGACCCACACCCACATCCTGCTCGTCGACGCGATCTACGCATGGGACTGGCCGGCCGTCTTCGACATCCTCCAGCACATGGTGCTGCCGTGCCTGACGCTGGGCCTCCTCCTCGTCGGCGTGATCATCCGGCTGGTCCGGGTCAACGTCATCCAGACCCTCAAGGGCGACTACGTCGAAGCCGCCCGCGCGCGTGGCATCCCCGAACGACAGGTCGTGCGACGCCATGCCTTCCGCAACGCGCTGGTGCCGGTGATCACCGTGATCGGGCTGCTGTTCGCGATCAGCCTCGGCGGGGCGATCCTCACCGAGACCACGTTCAACCTGCCGGGCGTGGGTTCCGCCCTCTTCAACTATCTCAACGCCCGCGACTACACGGCGGTCCAGGGACTGGTGACCTTCTTCGGGGTCGTCGTGGTGGTCGTCAGCCTGTTCGTCGACATACTCAACGCGCTCGTCGACCCGAGGGTGAGGTACTGATGGCCGTCAAGGGGACCGGTTTCCTCTCCGCGATCTGGCGCACCAAGGGGCTGGCGCGCTACATGTTCTGGGCCGGGGTGCTGATCACGGCGGTGTTCGTCGTTCTGCGGGCTGTTCGCGCCGTGGGTGGCGCCGTACGGCTTCGCCCAGACCTCCGCGAACGGCGTCGACTTCCCCAAGCTGGCCCCGCCGAGCTCCTTGCACTGGCTCGGCACCAACGACCAGTTCTACGACATCCTCAGCCGGATGATCTGGGGTGCCCGGACCGCGCTCGAGGTGGTGGTCGCCTCGGTGATCATGTCGGCCTCGATCGGCGTGCCGCTGGGCCTGCTCTCGGGCTTCATCGGCGGGTGGATCGACAGGGTGCTCGTCTTCATCATGGACGCGCTGTACGCGTTCCCCTCGTTGCTGCTCGCGATCGTGTTCTCCTTCCTCCTCAAGGACAAGTTCGGCAGCGGGATCATCTCGGCGGCCGTGTCGCTCACCGCCATCTACATCCCGCAGTACTACCGGGTCGTGCGGAGCACCACGATCTCGGCGCGCGAGTCGACGTACATCGAGGCCGCCCGCGCCCTCGGTGCGCGGCCGTTCACCATCATGCGGAAGTACCTCTTCGGCAACGTCGTGCAGTCGGTGCCGGTGCTCGGGACCCTCAACGCCGCGGACGCCCTGAGCACCCTCGCGGCCCTCGGCTTCCTGGGGCTGGGAATCCAGCCCACCCAGGCGTCGGAGTGGGGCTACGACCTCAGCCGGGCCCTCGACGACGCCCAGGCCGGCAACTGGCACCCGGCGTTCTGGCCCGGCCTGATGATCGTGTTGCTGATCACCGGGCTGACGCTGGTCGGCGAGGGTCTCAACGAGTCCCTGAACCCGGCGCTGCGGCGCCGCCGACTGCAGACCTTCACGTTCGGGCATCGCGACGAGCTCGAGAAGGAGGAGGTCGCGTGAGCGAGCTGCGCGACGCGGGCCCGGTGACCGACGGCCCGGTGATCGATGCCAGGGACCTGAGGGTCTGGTACGCCACCGACCGCGGCCCGGTACGAGCGGTGGACGGCGTGACGCTTCTCGCTCCGCCGGGGCGAGATCCTCGGCCTCGTCGGGGAGTCCGGCTGCGGAAAGTCGACGCTGGGTCGGGGGCTGATCGGCCTGCTTCCCGACGGGGCGGCGCGCGATGGCGAGCTGAGGTTCCTGGGCCGGGACCTGTTGTCCCTGTCGGGCCGCGAGCAGCGCGACCTGCGCGGGCCGGACCTGGCGATGATCTTCCAGGAACCACTGACGCGGCTGAACCCGCTCATGCGGATCTCGGAGCACTTCGAGGAGACGTTGCACGTCCACGAGCCGGGCCTGAGCAAGCAGGAGATCCAGAGCCGCGCCCTCGCCGTCCTCCGCTTGATGGGGATCCCGCCGACCCGCTACCGCGCCTATCCGCACGAGTTCTCCGGCGGGATGCGACAGCGGTTGATGATCGCGCTCGCGCTGGTCCTGCGGCCGGCGTTCGTCGTGGCGGACGAGCCGACGACGGCGCTCGACGTACTGGTGGAGGCGCAGATCATCCGGATCCTCCACGACCTGCGCAAGGAGTTCGACACCGCCCTGCTGCTGATCACCCACAACCTCGGCATCGTCGCGGAGGCGTGCGACCGGGTCGCGGTGATGTACGCCGGTGAGATCGTCGAGATCGGCGACGCCAAGCAGGTGTTCTCCCACCCCCAGCATCCCTACACCCGCGAGCTGCTGCGATCGACGATCTCGTTGTCCACGACCGGGCTCCACTTCATCGACGGCGCACCCCCCGACCTGGTCGAGCCGCCGAGCGGGTGTCGCTTCCATCCGCGCTGCCCCGACGCGATGGCCGTGTGCGCCGTGCGTCCTCCGGTGGACCGCGACCGCGGCGACGGTCATCGGGCCGCGTGCTGGGCCACCGACCTGGCGGAGGGCCTCGAGCTGGGCGAGTCGGACCGGGCACCCTTGAAGCGTGAGGAGATCAGCGTTGCCGACGAAGCCTGAGACCGTGCCGCCTCGCCGAGGAGCGCTCCGCGTCCGTGCTCGAGGTCGACGACCTCGCCGTCCACTTCCAGCTCCAGGGCGGCGCGCTCTCCCGCCTGCTCGGCCTCAAGGGGCGGCGCGTGAAGGCCGTCGACGGCGTCTCCCTGACCATCGCCCGCGGCGAGGTGCTGGGCGTCGTGGGGGAGTCCGGCTCCGGCAAGACCACCCTGGGTCGGGCCCTCCTCGGGCTCGTGCACACCACGAGCGGCTCGATCACCTACCACCATGCCGAGCGCGGCGAGCGCGTCGTCTCCGACATGCGCGGGGCCGAGCTCCGCAAGCTCCGGACCGACCTGCAGATGGTCTTCCAGGACCCGCACGCTGCCCTCAACCCGTCGATGACGATCGAGGAGGCGGTCGGCCACCCGCTGGTGATCCACGGCATCGCCAAGGGCGAGGAGCTTCACAAGCGCGTGCGAGGATGCGCTGGAGCAGGTCGGGTTGTCACCCGTCGAGCGGTTCATGACCAAGTACCCCTCGGACCTCTCCGGCGGCCAGAAGCAGCGGGCGGTGATCGCGCGGGCCATCATCCTCGGGCCGGAGGTGATCGTCGCCGACGAGCCGGTGTCCATGCTCGACATGAGCGTCCGCGCGAAGATCCTCCAGCTGATGCTCGACCTCAAGAGTGACCTCGGGCTCACCTACGTCTACATCACCCACGACCTGGCGAGCGCGAAGTACTTCTGCGACCGGATCGCGATCATGTACCTCGGCCGCGTCGTCGAGATCGGACCCACCGACGAGATCTTCGCGAACCCCCGGCACCCCTACACCAAGGCGCTCCTCGCGGCGATCCCGGAGCCCGACCCGGAACGGATGCTGCCGCGCAACCTGCCGCGCGGCGAGATCCCCGACGCCGCCGAGCCGCCCCTCGGGCTGCTCGTTCCACCCCCGGTGCCCGGAGGCCGTGGCCGAGTGCGGGTGGGAGTCGCGCGACCTGCGAGCCCTCGTCGAGGCGCACTGGACGCGCCCGGACGCGGCGTACGACGAGGAGCAGGCGGTGCTCGGCGACCTGGGCCAGCTGGACGAGCCCTCGGTGACGGCCACGGTCGGTCGCGGCGGCAGCGACCAGGTCCGCGCGATCCTCGACGGGATCCGGGCCGAGGACACCGAGGAGCCGCTGTGGAGCGGCGTCGAGAGCATCGAGCCCGAGGGTTCCGGGGTGCGCGTGCACTTCCGTCAGGCCGACTCACCGGCTCTGCGCCGAGCCGGCAGCGTCGACGTCGCGTGCGTCCTCTACCCCGAGCAGCCAACCGCCTGACCGCCTGGCAGCCGGCCACAGGCGACCGAAGTCCTAGTACCAGCGGCCAATGGTGAGCCCGACCCCGTTGCCGGGATCCTGGTGGAACACAGACCACGATCAGGAGCCCATCATGAAGACACGCACCGCGCTCGCCGCGCTCACCCTCTCGACCCTGGCGCTGCCCCTTGCCGCCATGGCACCTGCCTCGGCCAGCCATGGAGGCGGCGGAGTCCGCACCCACGGCGGCTGCGGTGGCCCGGCGGTCTGGACAGCTCAAGGCCAAGGCCGACAACGGCCGGATCGAGTTCGAGGCCGAGGTCGACAGCAACCGCAGCGGCCAGGTCTGGAACTGGACGATCACGCACAACGGCAGCCTGTCCGCGAAGGGCAAGGGCACGACACGGGGCGCCAGCGGCTCCTTCACGGTGCGGCGCCTGATGGCGAACCTGTCGGGGACCGACCACTTCGTGTTCCGTGCCGTGCGTCGCGCCACGGGCGACGTCTGCCGTGGGACCATCTCCCTCTGAGCATCGACACAGGCCCTTCCCGCCTGCGTCCGGGAAGGAGCCTGCGGTGAGGGCTGCTCCGCAACCCCGTCGCGCAGTTCCTCGTCGCCAGCCTCCTGCTGTTCGGGGTGATCTGGTGGGGGACCGGTCGGCTGTCGCAGACGGCGGCCCGTCGAGAGGCTCTCGCCGACGCACGCGTGAGCACCGAGCTGCTGGCCAACTCGGTGGCGGCGCCCAACATCCCGAAGGGGATGGCCGACGGCGACCCGGGCGCCATCGACCGCTTCAAGCGGCGGGTGGGCTACCCCCTGCTGCACCCGCAGGCGGCGCCCGTCAAGCGGATCAAGATCTGGAGCAGTGACGGCACCGTCCTCTACAGCGACCAGCCCAACCTGATCGGGAAGAGGTTCAAGCTCGACCCGGAGCAGCTCGACGTCCTCAACAGCGGCGCCACCGAAGGCAGCGTGTCCGACCTGCGACGGCGCGAGAACAAGTTCGAGACCGAGGATGCCGGGCTGCTCGAGGTCTATACCCGGATCGACTCGCCCGAGGGCAAGCCGCTGCTGTTCGAGGCCTACTACCCCATCAAGAACGTGCAGGTCCGGGCCTCGGAGGTGCTCACGCCGTTCCGGCGGATCAGCACGCTCGGGCTGCTCGCGATCCTGCTCCTCGGCGTCCCCATGATCTGGGTGCTGACCCAGCGCCTCACCCGCGCCAGCCGGGCACGTGAGCGGTTGATGGAGCGGGCCATCGACTCCTCGGAGGCCGAGCGGCGCCGGATCGCTCGCGACCTCCACGACGGCGTGGTGCAGGAGCTGGCCGGGACGGCGTTCGCGCTCTCCGGGGCCGCCCGCGAGCCGAGTGTCTCGACCGAGCTCCGGTCCGACCTCGTCCGCGCCAGCGAGGCCCTGCGCCGGACGCCTGCGCCAGCTGAGGTCGCTCCTGGTCGAGATCCACCCGCCGGGGCTGAACGCCAGTGGCCTCGGGGCGGCACTGGAGGACCTCACGGCCCAGGCCGCGAGTTCGGGGGTCACGCCGACCGTGACCGTGAGCGGCATGGAGGGCACGCCCGATCACGTGGTCGCCCTGGTCTGGCGGGTCGCCCAGGAGGCCATCCGCAACGCGGTGCGTCACTCGGGTGCGAGCACTGTCCGCATCGACGTGCTCGGTACGGGGCACCAGGTCAGCCTGACCGTCACCGACGACGGCGCCGGGTTCGACCCCGGGGCGGCGGGACGGCAAGACTCCTACGGCCTGCGCGGGTTGCAGAGCCTCGTGCAGGACGGAGGTGGGACCCTGCAGGTGGAGTCGGCGCCCGGCGCCGGGACGACGGTGAGAATGGTGGTGGACCGGGGATGACCGATGAGATGATCCGCGTGGTGATCGTGGACGACCACGCGGTGCTGCGTGCGGGGCTCGATCAGCTGCTGGGCGGGGAGCCGGATCTCGAGGTGGTCGGCAAGGCCTCGTCCGGCGAGGAGGCGATCGACCTCGTGCGCGAGCTGCGTCCCGACGTGGTGCTGATGGACCTGCAGATGCCCGGCGTAGACGGCGTCAGCGCGACCAGGACCATCGTCGGCGAGGAGCTGGCCGACGTCCTCGTGCTCACGTCGTACTCCGACGCGGAGCGGATCGTCGGCGCCCTCGACGCCGGCGCGATGGGCTACCTCCTCAAGGACGCCGAGCCCGATGAGGTGCTGCGCGGCATCCGGGCCGTGGCCCGGGGCGAGTCGCCGATCAACCCGCGTGCGGCCCGCGAGCTGCTGGGGGCCAGGCGTACGACGGGGGTCTCCGCCGCGGACCTGACCCCCCGCGAGAGCGAGGTGCTCGTCCTGGTGCGGCAGGGGCTCGCCAACAAGCAGATCGCGCGCCGCCTGGGCATCTCCGAGCGCACGGTCAAGGCGCACCTGACCTCGGCGTTCCAGCGGATCGGGGTGGTGGACCGCACGCAGGCCGCGCTCTGGGCCGAGCGCAACGGGCTCGGCGGCTGAGCCCCGGTGACCGTGCTCGCGAGGAGCTGAGCGGCGCTTCTCGAAACCGCTCCCGTCAGGGAGCGGTGACGGAGACGTCGAGGTCTTCCGCGGTCAGCTCGCCGCTGCCACCGGTCCGGTCGGGCAGCGGCGGCGGGGTGCCGCCGAACTCGGGGCACAGCTCCTGGAAGGAGCACCAGGCGCAGAGCTTGGTGCGCTGGGGCCGCCAGTCGCCGGACTCCTCCGCGTGCCGGATCGCGCGCCAGATCGCCTCCACCTTGCGCTCGGTGGCCCGGAGGTCGGCCTCGTCGGGCACGTAGCGCAGCATCTCGCCGTTGCCGAGGTAGACGAGCTGGAGCATGGCCGGCACGACGCCACGGGTGCGCCAGAGGACGAGCGCGTAGAACTTCATCTGGAACAGCGCCTTGGCCTCGAACATCTCGCCCGGCGACCTGCCCGTCTTGTAGTCCACCACCCTGAGCGCCCCGTCGGGCGCGACGTCGAGACGGTCGACGAAGCCTCGGAGCAGGAGCCGGGACTCCAGCAGCGTCTCGACGTACAGCTCGCGCTCGGCGGGCTCGAGACGGCGAGGGTCCTCCAGGGTGAAGTAGCGGTCGAGGACGACCCGGCACGAGCCGAGCCACTCCGCGACGTCGGGCCCCTCGTCGGTGAACATCGTGGCGAGGTCGGGCTCGGCGGCGAGCAGCGCGTCCCACGTCGGCACGAGCAGGTCACGAGCCCGGTCGGGGGTGCGGTCGTGGGCGGGCAGGTCGAAGAGGTCCTCGAGCACCTTGTGCACGAGGGTCCCGCGCAGGGCGTCCGCCGACGGCTCCTCGGGCAGCCGGTCGATGGTGCGATAGCGGTAGAGCAGGGGGCAGGTCATGAAGTCGGACGCGCGGCTCGGGGAGAGCGCACCGAGCACGTCCACCCCGTCGACCGGGGTCGATCGGAGCTCGGCCGGCGAGGCCGCGGGGCTCGGCGTGCTGCTCATGCTCCGAATCTAGGCGAGGCCACCGACAGCGCGTGGAAGCCGCGCGCCGTACGCCGGTCGGTTAGCCTCGACATATGAGTGACGACCGCGGCTCCCATGCCCCGGTCCGGCGTCCACCGGGGACGTTGAAGGTCGGGTCGATCGCGGGCAGCGACGTCCTCATCAGCCGCTCGTGGTTCCTGATCGCTGCGCTGATCGCGGTGCATGGTGGCCCCCGCGGTCGACGAGGTGGAGCCCGGGCTCGGCGGCCTGAAGTACGTCGCCGGGCTGATGCTGGCGGTGCTCCTCTACCTCTCGGTCCTCATCCACGAGGCCTCCCACGCCCTGGTCGCCAAGCGCTTCGGGCTGCCGGTCACGTCCATCACCCTCCACTTCCTCGGCGGCATGACGTCCATCGACGGCGAGCCGGCCAGCCCGCGGGAGGAGTTCTGGGTCTCGGTCGTCGGTCCGATCTCGTCGCTGGCGGTGTCGGCCGTCGCCTTCGGGGTGGGGCTGGTCGCCCCCGGCGGACTGATCGGGCTCGCCATCAGCGGGGTTGCCCTCACCAACCTGCTCGTCGGCGTGATCAACCTCGTCCCGGGGCTGCCGCTCGACGGGGGCCGGGTGCTCAAGGCCGCCGTGTGGAAGATCAGCGGCGACACCCACCGCGGCACCATCGTCGCGGCTTGGGGCGGCCGGTGCGTGGCGGTGCTGGCGTTCGGCTGGCCGCTGCTGATCAGCCGGCTCTCCGACCAGCCGGTCTCCGCCATCGACTTCGTCTTCGCCGGCGTGATCGCGATGTTCCTCTGGACCGGCGCCACGGCCGCCCTCCAGTCGGCGAAGGTCCGGTCCCGGATGCCCTACCTCGTGGCCCGCGACCTGGCGCGACGTACGCTCACCGTTCCCGGAGAGCTGCCCCTGGCTGAGGCCGTGCGCCGGGCCCAGGAGGTCGAGGCGGGCAGCATCGTCACCGTCAACCCGGCCGGCCTGCCGATCGGGGTCGTGAACGAGGCGGCCCTGATGTCGGTGCCAGTCGACCGCCGCGCCTGGGTGCCGGTCTCCTCGGTCACCCGGACCCTCGACGACGGCCTCAGGCTCCCGGTGGGCATCGGCGGCGAGGAGCTGATCCGCGCCATCAGCTCCCGACCGGCAGGTGAGTACCTGCTCCTCGACGCCGACGGCACCATCTTCGGCGTGCTGTCGACCGCAGACGTCGACCGGGCGTTCCGCGCCAGCGCCTGAGCGAGGACGTCCCAGCCCGACGAAGGAGGGTGAGACGGCCGCAGCGAACGCCGCGGCGAGCTTGCTCGCAAGGCACGCCCCGCGCGGCCCGATACCCTCCCGGGCATGGCAGACCGACCTGGTGAGACCGTCCGGCCCGACGTCCCGGCGGAAGCCTGGTCGGGCGTCCACCGGGGGCCGTTGCGGGCGGGGGAGTGGGTGCGGCTGACCGACCAGAAGGGGCGGCGGCACAACATCGAGCTGACGCCGGGCAAGCGCTTCTTCTCCAACCGTGGTCATCTCGAGCACGACGACCTGATCGGTCGCGACGAGGGCTTCACGGTCGCGGCGTCATCGGGTGGTGAGTACCTCGTGTTCCGGCCGCTGCTGAGCGAGTTCGTGGTCTCGATGCCGCGCGGTGCCGCGGTGGTCTACCCCAAGGACGCGGCGCAGATCATCGCCATGGTCGACGTCTTCCCGGGCGCGGACGTCGTCGAGGCCGGCGTCGGGTCCGGCGCGCTCACCTGCTCCCTGCTGCGCGCGGTGGGCCCGCACGGCCGGGTGTCGTCGTACGAGCGGCGCGAGGAGTTCGCCGACGTGGCGCGCGCGAACGTCACCCAGTTCTTCGGCGGCGACCACCCCGCGTGGAGCCTCACGATCGGCGACCTCGCGGAGTCGCTGCCCGCGTCAGGCGAGCGGGCCGACCGGGTCATCCTCGACATGCTCGCCCCGTGGGACTGTCTCGAGGCGGCGGCCGGGGCACTGCGTCCCGGCGGCATCGTCTGCGCGTACGTCGCCACCACGACGCAGCTGTCGCGGTTCGTGGAGACCGTTCGCCTGCACGGCGGCTTCACCGAGCCGTCCGCCTGGGAGTCGCTCGTGCGCGACTGGCACGTGGAGGGCCTGGCGGTCCGGCCGGGCCACTCGATGATCGGTCACACGGCCTTCCTGGTGACCGCCCGGCGGATGGCGCCGGGGCAGCGACCCCCGATGAAGAAGCGTCGCCCGGCGCCCGGCGCCTACGGTCCCGACTACGCCGGACCGCGACCGCCCGGCGTACCCGAGGAGGCCTCCGGGGACTGACACCGGTGCTGATTCACGCCTGGCGCCGAGATCAAATCGTGAGAAACGCGTGCACAAGCGGGCGTGAACGGGGACCGTGGACGAGTAGGGTCGAACCAGGAGGTGGGACGCATGAGCAGTGGTCAGGACTCCTCGAACGGCGCGGAGCGAAGCGCGCGCGAGCTGGCCGAGCAGGTGAGGTTCCTCGAGTCCGAGGTGACCGACCTCCGGCGCCGGCTCTCCGACTCGCCCGCCCAGACCCGCGGTCTGGAGCTCCGTCTCGCCGACACGCAGCGGTCGTTGTCGGCCGTCACCTCCCAGAACGAGCGCCTCGCCCAGACCCTCCGCGAGGCCCGTGACCAGATCATGAAGCTGAAGGAGGAGGTCGACCGCCTCGCGCAGCCGCCCGCCGGCTTCGGCACGTTCATCCAGCGCAACGACGACGACTCGGTCGACGTCTTCACCGGCGGCCGCAAGCTGCGGGTCAACGTGAGCCCGGGCGTCGAGCTCGAGGCACTGGTGCGTGGCCAGGAGGTCATGCTCAACGAGGCCCTCAACGTCGTCGCCGCGCTCGACTTCGAGCAGATCGGCGAGGTCGTGATGTTCAAGGAGCTGCTCGCCGACGGTGAGCGCGCCCTGGTGATCGCGAACGCCGACGAGGAGCGAGTGGTCCGCCTCGCAGACCCCCTCAAGGCCGACACCCTGCGGGCCGGCGACTCCCTGCTGCTCGACAGTCGGGCGGCCTATGCCTACGAGCGGGTGCCCAAGTCCGAGGTCGAGGAGCTGATCCTCGAAGAGGTGCCCGACATCGAGTACGGCTCGATCGGCGGTCTGGTCAGCCAGATCGACGCGATCCGCGACGCCGTCGAGCTGCCCTACCTCCACCCCGAGCTCTTCCTCGAGCACAAGCTCAAGCCGCCCAAGGGCGTCCTTCTCTACGGCCCTCCCGGCTGCGGCAAGACCCTCATCGCCAAGGCCGTCGCGAACTCCCTGGCCAAGAAGGTCGCGGCCAAGACCGGCCAGGAGGGGAAGTCCTACTTCCTCAACATCAAGGGCCCCGAGCTTCTCAACAAGTACGTCGGCGAGACCGAGCGCCACATCCGCCTCGTGTTCCAGCGTGCCCGCGAGAAGGCGAGCCACGGGACCCCCGTGATCGTGTTCTTCGATGAGATGGACTCCCTGTTCCGCACGCGCGGCTCGGGTGTCTCCTCCGACGTCGAGAACACCATCGTCCCGCAGCTGCTCAGCGAGATCGACGGCGTCGAGGCACTCGAGAACGTGCTCGTGATCGGTGCCTCCAACCGCGAGGACATGATCGACCCCGCGATCCTGCGGCCCGGCCGCCTCGACGTGAAGATCAAGATCGAGCGTCCCGACGCCGAGTCCGCCCGCGACATCTTCAGCAAGTACCTCATCCCCGAGCTGCCCCTGCATGCCGACGACCTCGCGGAGTTCGGCGGCAACCGGGTCTCGTGCGTCGAGGGCATGATCCAGGCCACGGTCGAGCGGATGTACACCGAGACCGAGGAGAACCGCTTCCTGGAGGTCACCTACGCCAACGGTGACAAGGAGGTCCTCTACTTCAAGGACTTCAACTCCGGCGCGATGATCCAGAACATCGTCGACCGAGCCAAGAAGATGGCGATCAAGGACTTCCTCGAGCACGACCAGCGCGGCCTGCGGGTCCAGCACATGCTCCAGGCGTGCGTGGACGAGTTCAAGGAGAACGAGGACCTGCCCAACACCACCAACCCCGACGACTGGGCGCGGATCTCCGGCAAGAAGGGCGAGCGGATCGTCTTCATCCGCACGCTCATCACCGGCAAGCAGGGCACGGAGCCCGGCCGGTCGATCGACACGGTGCCCAACACCGGTCAGTACCTCTAGGAGCCCATCCAGCGGTCCGGCGGTGCTGTCCGTCGACCTCAGACCTGGGCCGCGCCCAGGTAGCCGTAGGTCAGCGCGGCCGGTCCGGTGAACCCGGGAAGCTCACCCGTCTCGAGCCATGCCAGGACCATGCCCGACGCCTCGACGAGGGCGCCGGCGTCGCGGGTCAGGTGGCAGCCGCCGGCCAGCCGCTGCTGCCAGGGGTCGAGCCGCTGCTGCCATCGGACGACCCCGGGGTCCTCCGCCAGACCGTGCTCCAAGAAGTGGAACGTGCCGCCGGGCCGCACCAGCCGACGTACCTCCACGAGGGCCGCGAGCGCATCGGGGATCGTGCAGAGCGTGAAGGTGCAGAGCGCGTGATCGTACGACGCGTCAGCGGCCGCCACGGACTCACCATCGAGCCCGATCCGCTCGACCGACACGCTGGTTCCGGCCCGTCGTCTCGTCGAGAGCCGCCACCCGGTGTCAGACGGCTCCACGGCGCCGACCGACTCCACCTCCGGGGGCAGGTGCTCGAGATTGAGGCCTCCGCCGAAGCCGAGCTCGAGCACCCGGCCGCTCAGCCCGGCACAGGCGCGAGCGCGCGACTCACCGAGGGCGTGTCCGCGCAGGGACACGTCGTTGACCCGGGGTACGACGTGCCGGCTCCACCAGGCCATCCGTGCACGGTAGCGCGGCTGGCTCCGGGGCTGGTTCCGCGGCGCCTCGACGGCGGCGCGTAGGCTCGGCACGTGACCGTACGACGGGTGATGGGCACCGAGGTCGAGTACGGCATCTCGGTGCAAGGCCAACCCCATGCCAACCCCATGGTCGCCTGCTCGCAGGTCGTCAACGCCTACGCAAGCGCCACCATCAAGGCGCGTCGGGCCCGCTGGGACTTCGAGGAGGAGTCCCCGCTGCGCGACGCCCGCGGCTTCGACCTCAGCCGCCAGCTCGCCGACCCCAGCCAGCTCACCGACGAGGACCTCGGCCTGGCCAACGTGATCCTCACCAACGGCGCCCGGCTCTACGTCGACCACGCCCACCCGGAGTACTCCACGCCCGAGGTGACCACGCCGCTCGACATCGTGCGGTGGGACAAGGCGGGGGAGCAGGTCATGCTCGACGCCACCAGGATGGCGGCGCTGACCCCGGGCAGCACCCCGATCCACCTCTACAAGAACAACACCGACAACAAGGGCGCCTCCTACGGCGCCCACGAGAACTACCTGATGAGCCGGGCGACGCCCTTCGCCGACATCGTGCGCCACCTCACGCCGTTCTTCGTGAGCCGGCAGGTGGTGGTCGGCTCCGGACGCGTCGGGATCGGGCAGGACGGCCGGGAGCACGGCTTCCAGCTCAGCCAGCGCGCCGACTACTTCGAGGTCGAGGTCGGGCTCGAGACGACCCTCAAGCGCCCGATCATCAACACCCGCGACGAGCCGCACGCCGATCCCGAGAAGTACCGCCGGCTCCACGTGATCATCGGCGACGCCAACCTGGCCGAGATCTCGACGTACCTCAAGGTCGGCACGACCTCGCTGGTGCTGGCGATGATCGAGGACCGCTTCATCACCAGCGACTTCGGCATCGACGGGCCGGTGGCCGCGCTGCGGGCGGTCTCCCACGACCCGACGCTGCGCGAGCTGATCCCGATGAGCGACGGGCGCAGGCTGACCGCGATCCAGCTCCAGGAGGAGTACCTCGAGCTCGCGCGCAAGTACGTCGACGACCGGCTCGGCTCCGACGCCGACGCCCAGACCGTCGACGTGCTCGAGCGGTGGGAGTCCGTGCTCGCCCGACTCCAGCAGGACCCGATGCTGTGCGCCCGCGAGCTCGACTGGGTGGCCAAGCTGAAGCTGCTGAACTCCTACCGCGACCGCGACGGCCTCGACTGGGACAGCGCGAAGCTGCAGCTGATCGACTACCAGTACAGCGACATCCGCCCCGACAAGGGGCTCTACCACCGGCTGGTCCAGCTCGGGCGGATCGACCGGCTGCTCGACGACGCCTCCGTCGAGCGCGCGATGCACGCGCCCCCCGACGACACCCGCGCCTACTTCCGCGGCCGCTGCCTGGAGAAGTACGCCGACTCGCGTCGCCGCTGCCTCCTGGGACTCGGTGATCTTCGACCTCCCCGGTCGTGAGTCGCTCCAGCGGGTGCCCACCATCGACCCGCTCCGAGGCTCCAAGGCCCACGTGGCCGCCCTGATCGACCGCTGCGAGACGGCCGAGGAGCTCTTCCGCGCGCTGACCCGGTGACCCGCCTCGCGGCGTGGGTCGAGCGGCTAGGGTGAACAACATGCCCCAGGAGCAGAAGCAGCCTCGCAAGTCGGGCGAGTCCGAGGACGTCACCGAGGTCGCGCCCGAGACCGATGTCGCCGAGCGCAAGGAAGCCTTGGACGACGACGTCGACGCCATCCTCGACGAGATCGACGACGTGCTCGAGACCAACGCCGAGGACTTCGTGAAGTCGTTCATCCAGAAGGGCGGGGAGTGAGTTGCCTGACTCCCGCCTGCCGGCGTCGTTCATGACTCCCGGCACCTCGAGCTTCGCCGACTTCCTGGCGGTGGAGTCGCCCGACCTGCTGCCGTCTCGCCGCGCCGTACCCCAGGGTCATGCGGGTGACCTCGCGCCCCACGGCACGACGATCGTCGCGGCGACCTTCCCTGGCGGCGTGGTGATGGCCGGTGACCGCCGCGCCACGATGGGCAACATCATCGCCCAGCGCGACATCGAGAAGGTCTTCCCGGCCGACGAGTACTCCTGCGTCGGCATCGCCGGCGCCGCCGGCCTGTCCGTCGAGCTGGTCCGGCTGTTCCAGACCGAGCTCGAGCACTACGAGAAGATCGAGGGGATGACCCTGTCGATGGACGGCAAGGCCAACCGCCTCGCCGCCCTGATCCGGGCCAACCTGGGGATGGCGATGCAGGGGCTCGCCGTCGTCCCGCTGTTCGCCGGCTTCGACCTGTCGACGAGCTCCGGACGGATCTTCTCCTACGACGTCACCGGCGGTCGCTACGAGGAGACGGCGTTCCACTCGGTCGGCTCCGGGTCGATGTTCGCGCGCGGTTCGCTGAAGAAGCTCTACCGCGACGACCTCTCCCAGGACGAGTGCGTGACCGCGATCGTGCAGGCGCTGTACGACGCCGCCGACGACGACTCGGCGACCGGCGGGCCCGACCTCACCCGGCGGATCTTCCCGGTCGTCCAGGTGATCACCGCCGAGGGGGGCCACCGGATCCCCGACGCCGAGGTCGCCGCCACCGCCGACGCCGTGATCGCCGGCCGGATGAGCCGTCCCGACGGCCCGGCCGCGCCTCTGACCTGACCGTGTCTCGACTCCGCTCGACAGACCTACGGATCCTGACATGAGCATGCCGTTCTACGTCTCGCCCGAGCAGCTGATGAAGGACCGGGCCGACTTCGCGCGCAAGGGCATCGCCCGCGGGCGCTCGGTCGTGACGGTGCAGTATGCCGACGGGATCCTGTTCGCCTCGGAGAACCCCTCGCAGGCGCTGCACAAGATCAGCGAGATCTACGACCGGATCGCGTTCGCCGCGGTGGGTCGCTACAACGAGTTCGAGAACCTCCGGATCGCCGGTGTCCGGCTCGCCGACATGCGGGGCTATGCCTACGACCGGCGCGACGTGACCGGTCGCGGTCTGGCGAACGCCTACGCGCAGACGCTCGGCACCATCTTCTCCAGCGGCGGCGAGAAGCCGTACGAGGTGGAGCTCTTCGTGGCCGAGGTCGGGGACAGCGCCGCCGACGACCAGATCTACCGGCTCACCTACCAGGGCCAGGTCACCGACGAGCACCGCTACGCCGTGATGGGCGGCGCCGACGAGGTCGTCGCGTCGTACCTCGCGGAGCACTACGCCGAGGGCGCCTCGCTCTCCGAGGCCCTCCACGTGGCGGTGGCAGCGCTCGGGCACACCCCCGACGAGACCGGTGCGACGCGCGACCGGGTGATCCCGGCCGCCGACCTCGAGGTCGCCGTCCTCGACCGCACCCGTACCCAGCCCCGGAAGTTCCGTCGGCTCGTCCCGGCCCGTCTCGAGTCGCTCCTGGGCGACCGCGGCCCGACCGAGCACGTCGACCCGCCCCCCCACACCAACGGCACGCCGGAGACGCCCCCGGAGCCCGGCCCCGACCAGCCCCAGGTCTGAGCCTGCGCCAGGCACGGACCCAAGGATTTCCGTCCGCCGCGCAGGCGCGGGGACGCCAGGTGAGGGGCGGACGCCTAGGCTGAGGCTGTGGACCGGCGGATCTTCGGGATCGAGAACGAGTACGGCGTGACGTGCACGTTCAAGGGACAGCGCCGTCTGAGCCCCGACGAGGTCGCGCGCTACCTGTTCCGCAAGGTGGTGAGCTGGGGTCGCAGCTCGAACGTCTTCCTGCGCAACGGCGCCCGCCTCTACCTCGACGTCGGCAGCCACCCCGAGTACGCCACGCCCGAGTGCGACGACGTCGGCGAGCTGGTCACCCACGACAAGGCGGGGGAGCGGGTCCTCGAGGGGCTGCTCAAGGACGCCGAGCAGCGACTGCACGACGAGGGCATCGCCGGCGACATCTACCTGTTCAAGAACAACACCGACTCCGCGGGCAACTCCTACGGCTGCCACGAGAACTACCTGGTCAGCCGCTCCGGTGAGTTCAACCGGCTCGCCGACGTGCTCATCCCGTTCCTGGTCACCCGCCAGATCGTGGTCGGGGCCGGCAAGGTGACGCAGACCGCGCGCGGTGCGTCGTACGCCGTCAGCCAGCGCGCCGAGCACATCTGGGAGGGCGTCAGCAGCGCCACCACCCGCTCCCGCCCGATCATCAACACCCGCGACGAGCCCCACGCGGACGCCGAGCGGTTCCGGCGCCTGCACGTCATCGTCGGCGACTCCAACATGAGCGAGACCACCACCATGCTGAAGGTGGCCAGCTGCGACCTCGTGCTGCGGATGATCGAGGAGGGCGTGGTGATGCGCGACCTCACGATGGAGAACCCGATCCGTGCGATCCGCGAGATCAGCCACGACGTGACCGGCCAGCGCAAGGTCCGGCTGGCCAACGGCCGGGAGGCGAGCGCGCTCGACATCCAGCACGAGTACCTCTCCAAGGCGCGCAACTTCGTCGACCGGCGCGAGATCTCCACGCCGATCATCGAGCGTGCGCTCGACCTCTGGGAGCGCGGCCTGAAGGCGGTGGAGTCCGACGACCTGGGCCTGGTCGACCGGGAGCTCGACTGGGTCATCAAGTGGAAGCTCATCGACCGCTACCGCGCCAAGCACGGGCTGCCGCTCGGCCACCCCCGCATCGCCCAGCTCGACCTGGCCTACCACGACATCCGTCGCGACCGTGGGCTCTACTACCTGCTCGAGAAGCGCGGGGCGGTCGCCCGGGTGACCACCGACCTGAAGATCTTCGAGGCCAAGTCGGTGCCGCCGCAGACGACGCGGGCTCGGCTGCGGGGCGAGTTCATCCGGAAGGCCCAGGAGCGCCGCCGCGACTTCACCGTCGACTGGGTGCACCTCAAGCTCAACGACCAGGCCCAGCGGACGGTCCTGTGCAAGGACCCGTTCCGGGCCTACGACGAGCGGGTGCAGCGCCTCATCGACGGCATGTGACCCGCCTCGGGGCGTCTGGGGATGCCGTGCCGGTTGGATGCCCCCGATATGGTGAGCAGTCCGTGTCGTCATCCGAAGGACCATCCGTGCACCGTCGTACCCGTCTCCGTCTTCTGCCCGTCGCTCTGGTCGCAACAGCGGTCGTCCTCGCCGGGTGTGGGAGCAGCAACAGCTCGTCCCCGTCGAGCGACGCGACGCTGGGCCTGGACTCCGTCAAGATCTCCGGCAACCTCGGCGTCGACCCCACCGTGGACTTCTCCGGCCAGGTGACCAACCCCACCACCACCACCAAGGTGCTGATCCAGGGCGACGGACCGACCATCGAGAAGGACGACGCGGTGTTCATCCACACCGTGATCGCCGACGGCTACACCCAGAAGACGGTGGCCAGCTCCTACAAGGACAAGCAGCCCCAGGTCGTCACGCTGACCAGCCAGGTCAGCCCGATCTTCCTCAACGCACTCGTGGGCAAGAAGGTCGGCTCGCGGGTCGTGGTGTTCACCTCGGCCGACAACGTCTTCGGCGCCCAGGGCAACAGCTCGCTCGGCATCTCCACCAAGGACGCCGTGCTGATCATCTTCGACCTCCTCAAGAAGCCTCTCGACAAGCCGGACGGCGCCGCGAAGCCCGCCCCGGCCTGGGCCCCGAAGCTCGCGAAGACCAAGGGCGTCATCTCCAGCCTCGACTTCTCCGGCACGCCCAAGCCCGACGGCACGCTGAAGGCGGCGGTGGTCAAGAGCGGCACCGGAGACGTGGTCAAGAAGGGCCAGACGATCGCCGTGCGCTACCTCGGCCAGGTCTACGGCGGCAAGAAGCCCTTCGACCAGAACTACAACGGCGCCCTGCTGTCCCCCCAGATCGGTGTCGGCGGCGTCGTCCCGGGCTGGGACAAGACTCTCGTCGGGAAGAAGGTCGGCAGCCGGGTCATCATCGCGATCCCGCCGAAGGACGGCTACGGCTCCAAGGGGTCGCCGACCGCCGGCATCAAGGGCACCGACACGCTGTACTTCGTGGTCGACATCCTCGGGGCCGCCTGACCACCATGGGGGCCATGTCGTCACGGAGTCCCCGATGAGCGCACAGGTGAGCAACGCGTCCAAGACCGAGCGCCTGCTCAACCTGCTCATCATGCTGCTCGTCCAGCGTCACTATGTCTCCAAGGAGCGGATCCGGGCGATCCTCTACGCCGAGGCGTCCGACGACGCGTTCGAGAAGATGTTCGAACGTGACAAGGAGGAGCTCCGCAGCCTGGGCGTCCCGATCGAGGTGGGCCAGATGGACGCCTACTTCGACGACGAGCCGGGCTACCGGGTCCGGGCCGACGAGTTCGCGCTCCCCGAGATCTCGCTCGAGTCCGACGAGGCCTCGGTCGTGGCCCTCGCCACCAAGGTCTGGGAGCACGCACGGCTCGCGGAGGCCACCACGGACGCCGTCAGCAAGCTCTCCGCCGCCGGGCTGCGCGCTCGACCTGACCGCCCTCGACATCGCCCAGCCGCGCCTGAGCGCCGACGAGCCCGCGTTCGACGTGTTCTGGGAGGCCACCGTGGCCCGCCGCGCGGTCACCTTCGACTACCGGCGGCCAGGCTACGACGCTCCGCTGACGCGACATCTGCAACCGTGGGGGGTCGTCCGCTTCTCCGGGCGTTGGTACGTGGTCGGCCTCGACACCGACCGCGGCCAGGAGCGCGTCTTCCGGCTGTCGCGGGTCGTCGGCAAGGCCAAGGCAACCGGTGCCCCGGGCTCGTTCGAGATCCCGGCCGGCACCGACGTCCGCGAGTCGGCCCGTCGCCTGGCGCCGGCCGCGCCGACCGAGGAGGCAGTCGTGCTCGTCAGGCCGGGCGCCGGAGCCGTGCTGAGGCGGGCCGCCGCGACCGTCGATGCCGACGTCGACGGCCCCGACGACGTCACCCCGTGGGATCGGCTCCACCTGCCGGGCGGAGCCCAGGCCGACGAGCTGCTCGTGCTCGGGCCGGACGTCTACGTCGAGCAGCCGGCGTCCCTGCGCGACGAGGTCGTCTCGCGCCTGCGCGCGGCCGCGGCGGGGGTGACCGCATGAGCACCGCCCGTCCGGCCGCGACCGCTGGCGCCGCACGCGACCAGGTCGGTCGTCTGCTGCGGCTGGTGCCCTACCTCCACGGTCGGGAGCAGGTGCCGCTCGAGGAGGCCGCCCGCGTGATCGGCGTACCTCCCGAACAGCTCGAGAAGGATCTCCGCGTGCTGTTCCTGTGCGGCCTCCCGGGTGGCTACCCCGATGACCTGATCGACGTCGACCTCGAGGCGCTCGAGGGCGAGGGGCTGATCCGGGTGTCCAACGCCGACTACCTCGCCCGTCCGCTGCGCCTGACGCCGACCGAGGCGACCGCCATCATCGTCGCGCTGCGCGCCCTGCGCGCGGGTGCGGACGGCGAGACCCGGGGCGTGGTCGACCGTGCGCTGGCCAAGCTGGAGGAGGCCGCCGCCGGCGCGCAGACGCTGGTCGACCCCGGCGACGACGTCGCTTCCACGCTGGCTCTCCGTGGCCGGCTGGAGGACGCCGACACGTCGCGGACGCCAGGTCCGCCTCACCTACTACGTCCCCGCTCGCGACCAGGAGTCCGAGCGGGTCGTCGACCCGCACGGCGTCGTGTCCCACCACGGGGCCGACTACCTCGACGCCTGGTGCCACAGCGCCGGGGCTCCTCGCCTGTTCCGGCTCGACCGGATCCACGAGGCGCACGTCCTCGACAGCCCGGTCGTGACCGAGCCGGTGCAGCCGCGCGACCTGTCCGACGGAGTCTTCGGCAGCAGCGACGAGGCGACCCTGGTCACGCTGCGGCTGGCATCCCGAGGCCCGATGGGTCGAGGAGTACTACTCCGTGCAGGACGTCCGGCCTGCCGGCGACGGCGGCTCGGAGGTCGACCTGCTGGTCGGCGACGAGCAGTGGCTGCAGCGGCTCCTGCTGCGCCTCGTGCCGTACGCCGAGGTGGTCGCCCCCGCACACTTCGGGGACGGGGCGGCAGAGGCGATCTATCGGGCTTTGGCCCTCTACGACCACCCCGCGGGCTAGACTTCCAGCGTCCGTCCATCTCACGTCAGGACCTCTCATGTTGTACCCGCTGATCGGTAGCCTGGGCACGCCGGAACTCCTGCTCATCCTGGCGATCGTCATCCTCATCTTCGGTGCCTCCAAGCTGCCCGAGCTGGCTCGGGGCAGCGGTCGGGCGCTGCGCATCTTCAAGGCCGAGACCAAGGGCCTGATCGACGACGACGACGACCAGAAGACGACGTCGCAGCGCGAGCTCGAGGCCCGCCAGGCCGCGGAGCGCGATGCGCTCGAGGCCCGCCAGGCCGCCGAGCGCGACGCCCCGCCTGACCAAGCCGGTCGAGCACCGCGACGACACCACGGCCTGACCGAGCGCTGCGTTGTCCATCGTCGGTGTCGTCGACGTTCTGCGCGGCAAACCGCACAACCCCGTCGGTCCCGACGGCCGGATGGCGCTCGCGGACCACTTCCGTGAGCTGCGCGCCCGGCTGATCCGCTCCGCGCTCCTCCTGGTCATCCTGTTCTTCGTCGCCATCTACTTCTACGACCAGCTGCTCGAGCTGGTCCAGCATCCCTACAACCAGGCGCAGGAGCAGCTCCGCGGCACCGGGACCCGTACCGAGGCCGTCGTGAACGACGCCACCGGCGGCCTCCTGCTGCAGATGAAGCTGTGCGGGGTGGTGGCCCTCATCGCGGCGAGCCCCTACTGGCTCTACCAGATCTGGGCGTTCGTGCTGCCGGGCCTGCACCCCAACGAGAAGAAGTACACCCGGATGTTCGCGGGCATCGCCGGCCCGCTCTTCATCGGCGGGGTGGCCCTGGGCTACTACGTGCTCCCCAAGGGACTCTCGGTCCTGATCTCGTTCACGCCGAACGGCGTGACCAACCTGATCGACTTCACCAAGTACTTCTCCTTCCTGATGCGGATGCTGCTGGTCTTCGGGATCGCGATGGAGATCCCGCTCTTCGTGGTGCTGCTCAACCTCGCCGGCGTCGTGTCCGGGGCAGCAGATCGGGCGGGCCAGACCGTGGATCGTGATCGGCACCATGGTGTTCGCGGCCGTGGCCACGCCGTCGACGGACCCGTTCTCGATGCTGATGCTGGGCGTCCCGATGCTGATCCTGTTCGGCCTGTCGGAGATCATCGCCCGGATCCTCGACCGGATCCGCGGCAAGGGAGCGCACAGCCCGAACCGCACCGACCAGTGGGCGGACGACCAGGCCTCGCCGCTGTGACCCCTGGCCCGCACGAGCCCCCGTCGTACGACGAGCTCGACCCGTTCGACCTGCCCGACTGGCTGGGGGAGCGTGAGGTGACCTGGACCTCCGAACGCGGCATCTGCGCCGGCCACCGGGTCGAGGGCGCGCTGACGGCGCAGGGCGTCGACGCACCTGCCGTGCGACCTGCTCGCGATCGACGACGCCTACCCCGAGCCGGTCGCCTCCGATGCGGTCCGCGTCCGGGCGCACCAGGTGTGGCAGTACGGCGAGGTGCTCCTGGTCGCCGACGCCGAACGGGTGGTGCTCGCCGTGCCCGGTTCGCGGCTCGACGCCGACACCGCGCTCGACCGCCGTCGGTCGCCTCGCCCGGGCGGTCGGCGCCGCCTCCGGCTCGTACGCCGTGCGGCTCCGGGTCGACTGAGGACGCCGCTGAGCGCGCTGCTCCGGAACCGCGGTGCGGAACAACCGGCAGGCTTTGCGCCGATCCCGCGGTTCGGGCCAGGCGGGAGACTGCCCGGTAGTCTGCGCGCGTGCCGACACGCGAGATCGCGCTCCTGACGAACCCGACCGCGGGCAAGGGCAAGGGCGGCCGGGTCCGCGACCAGCGCCCTCGCAGAGGCTGCGGGGGGCCGGGCTCGCCGTCCGCAGCCTCCAGGGCCGCGACGCCGACGAGGCGCTCGACCTCGCCCACCAGTGCGTGGCCGACGGCGTCGAGGCGCTGGTCGTGTGCGGGGGCGACGGCATGGTCCACCTCGCCGTCCAGGCGGTCGCCGCGACCACGACCCCCCTCGGCATCATCCCGGCTCGGGCACCGGCAACGACGTCGCCCGCTACTTCGACATCCCACGCAAGGACCCCGAGGCGGCCGCCGACCTCGTGATCGCGGGCCGCACCCGGACCGTCGACCTGGCCCGGAGCGGCTCGCGCTACTTCGTGACCGTGCTCGCCGCCGGCTTCGACGCCGTCGTCAACGAGCGCGCCAACCGGATGACCTGGCCCAAGGGCCAGATGCGCTACAACATCGCCACCCTGGCCGAGCTCCGGGTCTTCGAGCCACTGCCCTACACGCTCCAGATCGACGACCAGCAGCTCGAGCTCGAGGCGATGCTCGTCGCGGTCGGCAACGGTCCGTCGTTCGGCGGTGGGCTGCGGATCACCGAGGGTGCCTTGCTCGACGATGGCATGCTCGATGTGGTGATCATCAAGCCGATGTCGAAGGCCGGGCCTGATCCGGACCTACCCGAAGCTGTTCAAGGGCACCCACGTGACGCACCCGCAGTACGAGCACCACCTCGCCCGGTCGGTGACCGATCGCCGCGCCCGGGGATCGTGTCGTACGCCGACGGCGAGCGCTTCGGCCCGCTGCCCCTCACCGTCGAGTGCGCCGCCGGCGCGCTGACGGTGCTCGCATGAGCGTCACCCCACGGCGTTCTTCGCCTCCCCCGCTCGCTCCTCCGTCGAACACCGCCACGGGGACCCGCATGAACACCCACCCACCCGGTCTTCGACACGTTCGCCGGGCAGTACGACTTCGCGCTCGACGACTTCCAGAAGCGCGCCTGCCACGTCGTCGAGGAGGGCCGCGGCGTCCTCGTCGCCGCCCCGACCGGCTCCGGCAAGACGGTGGTGGGGGAGTTCGCCGTCCACCTGGCCCTCGAGACCGGCCGCAAGTGCTTCTACACCACCCCGATCAAGGCGCTGTCGAACCAGAAGTACCACGACCTCGTCGCGCGCTACGGCGCCGACCGGGTCGGCCTGCTCACCGGCGACATCACGGTCAACGGCGAGGCGCCGGTCGTGGTGATGACCACCGAGGTGCTGCGCAACATGCTGTACGCCGGCTCCGGAACGCTGGCGGGCCTCGGCTACGTGGTGATGGACGAGGTCCACTACCTCGCCGACCGCTCCCGCGGCGCGGTCTGGGAGGAGGTGATCATCCATCTTCCCGACTCGGTGGCCCTGGTCTCGCTGTCCGCGACGGTCTCCAACGCCGAGGAGTTCGGCGAGTGGCTCGAGACGGTGCGCGGCGACACCGACACCCTGGTCGAGGAGCGGCGTCCGGTGCCGCTCTACCAGCACGTCCTGGTCGGCAAGCGGATGCTGGACCTCTTCGCCACCTCCGACGTCGACGCTGCCGCCGGGTTCGTCAAGGAGGGCGCCCCGGTCAACGCCGAGCTGCTCCGGATCGCCCGCGACGACTTCGCCAGCACCCGCCTGCGCGACCGGCGTACGCCGAAGGGCAAGGGCCCGCAGGGCCGCGGACGCGGCCGCCCGGTCGGCAACGGTCGACGGGTCTGGATCCCCAGCAGGGTCGACGTCCTCGACCAGCTCGACGCAGCCGGGCTGCTGCCCGCGATCGTCTTCATCTTCAGCCGGGTCGGCTGCGACGCGGCGGTCCAGCAGTGCCTTCGCTCCGGGATCCGGCTGACCACGCCCGACGAGCGCGACGAGATCCGCGCGTTCGTCGAGGAGGCCTGCGCCGACCTGCCCGACGAGGACCGTCAGGTCCTCGGCTACCACGACTTCCTCGACGGCCTGACGCGCGGCGTCGCGGCCCACCACGCGGGGATGCTGCCGGCGTTCAAGCAGTGCGTCGAGCAGCTGTTCGTGCGCGGGCTGTGCAAGGCGGTCTTCGCCACCGAGACCCTGGCCCTGGGCATCAACATGCCGGCCCGCACGGTCGTGCTCGAGAAGCTCTCGAAGTGGAACGGCGAGACGCATGCCGACATCACGCCGGGGGAGTACACCCAGCTGACCGGACGGGCCGGGCGGCGCGGCCTCGACGTCGAGGGCCACGCGGTCGTCCTCTGGCAGCAGGGGATGAACCCCAGCGAGGTCGCCGGCCTGGCGTCCACGCGGACCTACCCGCTCCGCTCGAGCTTCCGCCCGTCGTACAACATGGCGGTCAACCTGGTGCACCAGGTCGGCCGGCTCCGGGCGCGCGAGCTGCTGGAGATGTCGTTCGCCCAGTTCCAGGCCGACAAGGCGGTGGTCGGGCTGGCCCGGCAGCTGACGAAGAGCCAGGACGCGCTGCAGGGGTACGCCGAGTCGGCGGCCTGCGACCGCGGCGACTTCATGGAGTACGCCGCCATGCGCCACCGGGTCTCCGAGCTGGAGAAGGGCGGCCGCGCGGGCCCGCAAGGCCGACCGCCGCGAGGAGGTGCTGCACTCCCTCGCGCGGCTCCACCGCGGCGACGTGATCGAGGTGCCGGGCGGGAAGTTCGCCGGCTTCGCGGTCGTCCTCGACCCCGGTACGTCGCCGGACGGGCCGCGGCCGCAGGTGCTGACCGCCGAGCGCCAGGCGCGCCGGCTGAGCCTGCTGGACTTCCCGACCCCGGTGACGGCCACGACCCGGCTGCGGCTGCCCCGGGGCTTCAACCCGCGCAACCCGCAGATGCGACGTGACCTGGCGTCGTCCCTGCGTGCGGCCACCCACAACCTCACCCCGCCCCCGCCGAGCCAGCAGGCCGACCGCGAGCCCGTCTCCGACGACCCCGCGGTGGAGGAGCTGCGCGCGCGGCTGCGGGCGCACCCCTGCCACGACTGCCCCGACCGTGAGGACCACGCGCGCTGGGCCGAGCGCTGGTTCAAGCTCGACCGCGACGCGAAGACGCTCGAACGCCGCGTGGAGCAGCGCACCAACACCGTCGCCCGCCAGTTCGACCGCGTCTGCGACGTGCTGGTCACGCTCGGCTACCTCGCCGACGACGACGTGACCGACCTCGGGCCGCCCGCTGCGCCGGATCTACTCCGAGCTCGACCTGGTGGTCGCCGAGGCGCTGCGCACCGGCGTCCTCGACCGGCTCGGACCGTCCGGGCTGGCGGCGGCGCTGTCGACCCTGGTCTACGAGGCGCGGCGGCCCGAGGACGTCGTGTCGGCGCGGGTCCCGGGCGGCGACACCCGGCGGGCGATCGACGCGCTGGAGCTGCTGTGGCGCGAGCTGTCGGAGGTCGAGCGGCAGCACCGCCTCGACTTCCTGCGACGGCCCGACGCCGGACTGGCGTGGGCGGCGTACCGCTGGTGCGAGGGTGACGACCTGTCCGAGGTGCTCGACGAGAGCGACCTGACCGCCGGCGACTTCGTGCGGTGGGTCAAGCAGCTGATCGACCTGTGCGGCCAGGTGGCCGACGCCGCCGGCGACGGCGCCCTCCGCCACACGGCCCGCGACGTCGTACGCCGGATCCGGCGCGGGGTCGTCGCGGTCGCGCCCCTGGAGGACTGACCCCGGCGTCCGCGGGCGCGAGGACGCCAGTCTCTGACGGACCATTCTGGGGTGCATGCCGTTCGGTCCCGAACGGCGACCCGATGGCCACCGCGGAAGCCTGTCGGCTGAGGCGGTGACGACGAATGCGCAGCATGGCCGACACGGAGCTGCTGGTGGTCGGGGCGGGGCCGTATGGCGTACTCCGCGGCGGCGTACGCCCGGGACCGCGGGATCGGGACGCGGATCGTCGGGCGCCCGATGGGCTTCTGGCGCGACCAGATGCCGGCCGGCATGTACCTGCGCTCCGGGCGTGACTGGTCACTCGACGCCGCGGGGGACCACACCTTCGCGGCCTACTTCGAGGAGCGGGGGCTCGACCCGGAGACCCACGACCCGATCCCGATCGGGGTGTTCCTCGACCACACCGACTGGTTCGCGGAGCAGAAGAAGCTCGGCGTCGAGGACATCCTCGTCGACACCTTGACCGGCCCGACGGCCACTTCGAGGCCGCGATGGTGACGGGTCGACGATCACAGCCGAGAAGGTCCTGGCCGCGCCCGGCATCGCGCACTTCGCGAACCTCCCCGAGTGGTACGCCGACGTGCCCGCCGACCGCCGGAGCCACACCAGCGAGCTGGTCTCCTTCGACGACCTCCGCGGTGCCCGGGTCGCCGTGATCGGCGGACGCCAGAGCGCCTACGAGTGGGCCGCGCTGCTGTGCGACCACGGCGCCGAACGGGTCGACGTCGTCCATCGCCACGACACCCCGGTCTTCGCCAGGGTCAGCTGGGAGTTCGTCAACGCCTACGTCGACCAGACCCTGGCCCACCGCGGCTGGTGGCGCGGACTGACCCGGAGCAGCAGCAGGCGATCAGCCTGGAGTTCTGGCAGGTCGGCCGGCTGACTCTCGAGCACTGGCTGGTGCCGCGGCTCAAGCCCGACGTCGTCCACACCCATGCCGCGCCGCGGTGTCGAGCGTGGAAGCGGCTGCCACGGGTGTCACCCTCACCCTGTCCGACGGCGACCGGCTCGAGGTCGACCACGTCACCTGTGCCTCCGGCTATCGCTCCGACCTCGCCGCCGTGCCCTACCTCGCCGGCGTGCTCGACGCGGTCTCGGTCACCGAAGGCTTCCCCGACCTGTCACCGGGGTTCGAGACGAGCCTGCCGGGTCTCTTCGTCACCGGGTTCGCCTCCACGCGTGACTTCGGGCCCTTCTACGGCTTCACCAAGGGCTGCCCGTCGTCGGCGAGGATCGCTGTCGACGAGATGCTCCGCTGAGGGGGCTTCAGCCCGCCAGCACCGCCGTCAGGCGGCCCGGGGCGCTGCCGAGCCCCCAGCGCTCGGCGAGTGCGTCGACGAGCGCGGGGTCGCGCGGCGCCGACGGCAGGGTCGCGTCGTACGCCGCGAGGTCGATGTGGCGGGCGACGGCCACCACGGTCGGGGCGACCTCGAGATAGTCGGCCGCGTCGAGGATCCGGCGCCGTGGTCCGGGCGACATGTCGGACTCCGGGTCGGCCGCTGCGGCGACGATCGCCTGGAGGTCGCCGAACCTCAGCAGCAGCGTGGCAGCCGTCTTCTCGCCGATGCCCGGCACCCCGGGCAGCCCGTCCGAGGCGTCGCCACGCATCGTCGAGAAGTCGGCGTACTGGCTGGGGAGCACGCTGTACTTGGCAACCACGACCTCGTCGGTCACCCGCTCGTGGTTGCCCACACCCTTGGCGATGTAGAGGATCCGCACGCCGGCCTTGTCGTCGACGAGCTGGAAGAGGTCGCGGTCGCCGGTGACCACGTCGACCGGCATCGGCGCACCCGTCGCGAGCGTGCCGATCACGTCGTCCGCCTCGTAGCCGTCCGCGCCCACGACACAGATGCCGAACGCGTCGAGCACCTCGAGGATGATCGGCACCTGTCGCTCCAGCGGGTCCGGCACCTCCTCGATGTCGGGCTTCGGGCCCGGTCGCTCGGCGACCACCCGGTGCGCCTTGTACGACGGGATCAGGTCGACGCGCCACTGCGGGCGCCAGTCGTTGTCCCACGCGCAGACGAGGTGGGTCGGCCGGTACTCCCCGACCAGCCGGCTGATGAAGTCCATGAAGCCGCGGACCGCGTTCACCGGTGTTCCGTCGGGCGCGAGCACCTCGGGCACCCCGAAGAAGGCTCGGAAGTACATCGACGCGGAGTCGAGGACCATCAGTCGTTGTTCGCTCGCCACGAGGCCCGAGTCTGCCTCATCGCGGCGGCCTCAGGACGCTAGGGTCGACGGCGTGGAGGAGACCGACCGCACCATCGTCCGGCTGCTCGCCGCCGACGGCCGGATGTCGTTCACCGATCTCGGGAAGGCCACGGGCCTGTCGACGTCGGCGGTCCACCAGCGGGTCAAGCGGCTGGAGAAGCGTGGCGTGATCACCGGGTACGGCGCCGGCGTCGACCACGAGGAGCTCGGGCTGGCCCTGACCGCCTTCGTCTCGATCACGCCGATCGACCCGTCCCAGCCCGACGACTACCCCGAGCACCTGCGCGACATCGAGGAGATCGAGTCGTGCTGGTCGGTCGCGGGCGAGGAGCACTACATCCTCAAGGTCCGCGTGGCGACGCCGTCGGCCCTCGAGCGGCTGATCGCGCGGATCCGGTCGGTGGCGAACGTCTCGACGCGCACCACGATCGTCCTCAGCACGCCGTACGAGAACCGCCCGGTCACCTGACGCGGCTGTCTGGCGGCGTCAGACGGGTCGAGGGTCGCCGTCGTCGAGCAGGCGCGAGGCGCGGGCGAGCCCGCTCGCCGAGCTGTCGGTCCGCCGCCACTGGTCGAGGCGCGGACAGCGGACCTGCGTTCAGCGCGGGCGTCGAGGTGCGCTCGAGCCGGCGGGCGCGAGGTGCACGACTCCGTCGACGCGCAGGATCCGCATGCCGAGCAGCCTGGCGACGAGCCTCGTCTCGACGACGACGCCGTCGGAGAGGTGGCTAGCGGGTCCGGTGCCAGCCTCCCGGGAGGACGGACCACGCTCGAGCCTGGCCGCCAGGGTGCCCCGTTCGCCGTACGCCTCGAGGCGCTCCGCCGCTTCGCCCGCCAGCTGCCGTATCTGCTCATACCGTTCCCTCCCGGCCCGCGTGCCGACCACGTATCCGAAGGCCAGCAGTCCCAGCGCACGCAGCTTCATGCCGACTCCGTCCGTCGTCGGACGGCGCTGGCGACCGCGCTCGCCGCCGACAGCGCCACCAGCGTCGCGCCGGCCGCAGCGCCCGACCGCAGTGCCCGGCTGAGCACGGAGGACGAGACAACGGTCGGGATCACGCTCGGAGCCACGCTCGAGGCCGGCCGCACGGCGCTCGTGACGGCCTCGACGATCTTCATTGCTTCTTCTCCAGGGCCGCCGCCAACTCCCGCTTCGACATCGCGGAGCGACCCGAGATGTCCCGCTCGGCCGCCAGGTGGAGCAGGTCTGCCTTCGACATCTCCGCCAGGATCGGCCGTTCAGTACGCCGTACCGTACGAGTGACCTGCGCGGCCTCCTTCGTCGTCCGCTCCTTCAGCCCGACCGCCTGGGAGACGGCGGCGTCCGCCTCCGCCTGGTCGTGCCGCACCTGCGCGCTGATCCGCTCTGCGTCCTCCTTGGCGCGGTCCGCCGCTTCCTGAGCGAGTGCGGCTGCCTCCTCGGCCCGCGCCCTGGCCACGGCGAGCCGCTCGGTCGCCTCGGCGAGGCGCCCCTGCGCCTCCTCCTGCGCCTGCTCGGCCTCGACGCGGGCCTGGTCCGCTCGCGCCTCCGAGGCCTCCTGCTCGGCCGCGCGCACCCGGTCCGCGTCGGCCTCGGCCTCGCGGCGCGCTCGATCCACGTGTTCCTCGGCCTCGCGTGTGGCGGCCGCGACGCGGCGCTCGACCTCCGCTCGCTGCTCGGCGTCGACCTCCTGGAGACGCTTCTTCTCCTCAGCCGCCACGGCGTCGGCGCGCTCTCGGAGCGCGTGGGCCTGTTCGGCGGCGGTCACAGCGCGGTCCTCGGCATCCCGGGCATCCTCGGCGCTCTCCCGGGCACGGGCCAGGCCCGCCTCCACGGAGGAGTCCGTGCCCGGCATCGCATCACGTACCGCTCGTCCGGCCCGCTGGGCCATGCCCTTCAGGTCCGAGGACGTGCCTGTGTCGTCACCCCTGTCGCTGGCTCTGTCGTTGCCCTTGCCGTTGCTGCCCGTGTGATGTTCGTGCGGCACCGCCTTGGCCGCCAGCCACGAGGCGTTTCTGGGAATGTCCCTCGCCCCGTGCACCAACGTGCTCACCAGGCCACGGCCGTCGCTCTGGCTGCCTCCCATGGTGTCCCTCCCCTCATACCGGGGACGCAGCGCCACTCCCCGACGCGCGTCCTCCGCGCCCCGAGCGGGCGCGCATGCCAACCGTCGTACCCGGTGATGCGCGTCACATGCACGAGGGCCGCCGCTCACCCGACGCGGGTACTGTCACCGGATCGGCCGGAGGTGTGTGCTCGGTCACACCAGCCCAGGCGAAGGAGACAACAGATGACCCAGGCTCCCGCACGCGACGACGTCGCGGCCCCGGCGGACGCCGCCGGCAGCCCACAGGCACGCGCCGACGCATGGCTCGGCCGCTTCGAGGCCGCCCTGGCAGCCCACGACGTGGCGGCCGCGGCCGCGCTGTTCGCGACCGACTCCTACTGGCGCGACCTGGTCGCGTTCACCTGGAACATCACGACCGTCGAGGGCAGGGCCGGCGTCACCGACCTCCTCGAGCACACTCCGGGCTCCGCCGCGTCGGCGGCTTCGTGACCGAGGAGCCGCCCGACGAGGCGGACGGCGTGGTCACCGCCTGGATCGCCTTCGAGACCGGGGTCGGCCGCGGGCGCGGGCTGCTGCGGCTCCTCGAGGAGGACGGCGAGGACCGCGCGTTCACGCTGCTGACGACGCTCTACGAGCTCAAGGGGTTCGAGGAGCCACGCGGCACGCACCGGCCGATGGGCGCCGAGCACGGCGCGAACAAGCAGCGAGCGACCTGGAAGGAGCGCCAGCAGCAGGAGGCGGAGAGCCTCGGCAGCACCACCCAGCCGTACGTCCTGGTGATCGGCGGCGGTCAGGGCGGGATCGCGCTCGGCGCCCGCCTGCGGCAGCTCGGCGTGCCGAGCCTCGTGATCGACTCGCACGCCCGACCTGGCGACCAGTGGCGCGGTCGCTACAAGTCCCTCTGCCTGCACGACCCGGTCTGGTACGACCACCTGCCCTACCTGAAGTTCCCGGACAACTGGCCGGTCTTCTCGCCCAAGGACAAGATCGGCGACTGGCTGGAGTCCTACACCCGGATCATGGAGGTGCCCTACTGGTCGAGCACGCGGGCGACCAGCGCCATCGTGGTCGGAGGCGACGGGGGAGTGGACGGTCGAGGTCGAGCGGGAGGGCAGGCCACTGACGCTGCGGCCGAAGCAGCTGGTGTTCGCGACCGGGATGTCGGGCAAGCCGAACGTCCCGGACATCCCGGGGACCGACGTCTTCCGCGGCGACGTGCACCACTCGTCGGCGCACCCCGGCCCGGACGCCTACCGCGGCAAGAAGGCGGTGGTCATCGGCAGCAACAACTCGGCGTTCGACATCTGCGGCGCGCTCTGGGAGAACGACGTCGACGTCACCATGGTGCAGCGCTCCTCGACCCACATCGTGAAGAGCGACACCCTGATGGACATCGGCCTGGGCGACCTCTACTCCGAGCGCGCGGTGGCGTCGGGCGTGACGACCGAGAAGGCGGACATGATCTTCGCCTCGCTGCCCTACCGGATCCTGCACACCTTCCAGATCCCGGCGTACGAGGCGATGGCGGAGCGGGACAAGGACTTCTACCAGCGGCTGGAGAAGGCCGGGTTCTGGCACGACTGGGGTGACGACGGGTCGGGCCTGTTCATGAAGTACCTGCGGCGCGGATCCGGCTACTACATCGACGTCGGCGCGGCCGACCTGGTGGCCGACGGCCACGTGAAGCTCGCGCACGGTCAGGTCGACCACCTCACCGAGGACGCCGTCGTGCTCGCCGACGGCACCGAGCTCCCGGCCGACCTGGTCGTGTTCGCCACCGGCTACGGCTCGATGAACGGCTGGGTGGCCGACCTCGTCGACCAGGAGACCGCCGACCGGCTCGGGAAGGTGTGGGGCCTGGGCTCGGACACGGCCAAGGACCCCGGCCCGTGGGAGGGCGAGCAGCGCAACATGTGGAAGCCGACCCAGGTGGAGAACCTCTGGATGCACGGCGGCAACCTGCACCAGTCGCGGCACTACTCGCTCTACCTGGCGCTGCAGCTCAAGGCCCGCTACGAGGGGATCGAGACGCCCGTCTACGGCCTCCAGGAGGTGCACCACACCGGCTGACCTTGGTCGGCTGTCCGGGCCGACGTCCACGTCAGGTGGTGAAGCCGGCGTGGACGTGGTCGTGGTGCGTGTCGTCGCTGAACCACTGGGGTGCCGAGCCGAGCAGGTACGGGCCGCCGACGTTGTAGGAGCCGGCTGCGGCGACGGCGTGCATGTAGTCCACGACCAGGGCCCTGGGCGTGCGCGGGTCGACGACAGCGTGACCGTCGATCGCCCAGGTGTCGAAGGCGCGGCCCTGCGGGTGGTCGCTGAGCCGGGTGGTGCCGAAGACGTAGAGCGGGTGACCGGAGCGGATCACGCTGACCGTCGGCCGATGGGTGCGGGCGACCGTGAGCAGGGCGGTGAGCACGGAGTCGTGCACCTGTCCGGAGAGGACGTCACGCGCGGCGGCCGGCGGAAGGTGGATCCGGTCGGAGGCCAGGACGCGGTGCGCGGCGGGCGTGAGGGAGCGCGCGGCGGGGCCGGGTCGCGAGGGATGGACCGCGGTGACGCGCCAGGTGGCTCCCGTCCTGCTCAGCCGTACGTCGTACGTGTGGCCGCCGGGGACGAGGCGCTCGCCGGCCCGCCGCCAGGACCGGGTCACCACCAGCACGCTGGCCGTGTCGGTGAGCAGCCCGCCGTACTGGGCGTCGATCACCTGCAGCGCGGTGTCGCGGCCGTTGCCCGCCCCCTCCACCCGTCGTACGGCGGCGCGCTTGCAGGCCGGCTCGAGCTCGCCCGGGCCGGGTCGCCACGGGGTGACGTCCGGCAGCGCGACGGGGGACGCCGACGTGCTCGCCGAGGGTGTCTGGGTGGTGCTGGTGGCCGACGGCGAGCGGACCGTTGGCGACGGAGACGCGTCATCGGACTCCTGGGCCGAGCACCCGGCCGCGAGCAGGCCGACCCCGGCCAGCAACACTCCGCGACGTGACGCTCCCACGCGGCCAGCCTAGGTCGGCCGGTCGGGGCGGCGCGGTGTCCGCTCAGTGGGCCTGGAGCGCCGCCGTACGCCGGGACGCCTCGGCGACCTCCGCGGCCTTGAGCGCCGACTCGTCGAGCCGGCCGTGCTCGGCCCACCACTGCTGTCCGGCCTCGGGAAGCGTGTGGATCGGGTCGTAGTACTCGTAGGTCCGGGTCAGCGCCTCGGGGTCGGAGGCCTCGATCGAGGTGCGGTAGTTCTTGGTCCAGTAGCTGATGCCGCGCTCGGTGTCGTAGGAGTGGAGCTGGTGGATCCACCGCTTGCCGACGTACGGCACGTCGCACACGATCCGCGGCGTCGCGAAGCCGGGCAGGTAGCCCATGATCGCGTGCTGCAGCCGCTGGGCGTCGGCGACCGAGACCCGCCAGTGCTCGGAGTACGGGATCATGTCGCACATGTAGAAGTAGTACGGCATGATCTGCGCGCCATCGAGCAGGGCGAAGCAGAGGTCGAGCAGGGCGTGCGGGTCGGCGTTGACGCCGTTGAGGATGACGCCCTGGTTGCGGACGTCGCGGATGCCGGTGTCGAGCATCGTGCGGGTCGCCTCGGCGACCAGCGGCGTCACCGAGTTCGCGTGGTTGACGTGGGTGTGCATCGCGATCGACACCCCGCGCTGACGCGAGAGGGTGCCGATCCGGGTCATCCCCTCGACGACGTCGGGTTGCAGCCAGTGCTGCGGCAGACCCATCAGGGCCTTGGTGGCCAGTCGGATGTCGCGGATGTTCTCGATCTCGAGCAGCGAGGTGAGGAACGCCTCGAGGCGGGGCCACGGCATGTTGGCCACGTCGCCGCCGGAGACGACGACGTCGCGTACGCCGGGGTTGCGGCGCAGGTAGTCGAGCATGTCGCCGAGCCGGTCGTTGGGCTTGCCGACGAACTTCAGCTTGTCGATGACCGCGGTGGAGTTGCCGACGAGATCCATGCGCGTGCAGTGACCGCAGTACTGCGGGCAGGTCGGCAGCAGCTCGGCGAGCACCTTGGTCGGGTAGCGGTGGGTCAAGCCCTCGGTCGCCCACATGTCGTGCTCGTGCAGGGAGTCGCGCGTCGCGTGCGGGTGGGAGGACCAGTCGGTACGCCGGTCGCTGAAGACCGGCAGCATGTAGCGGCGCACCGGGTCGGCGTAGAACGCGTCGGTCAGCGAGCCCGGACCTGCCGGCTCGTCGTGCCGCGCGATGGTGTTCATCATCTGGGGCGGCACGAGCATCGACATGGTGGCGCGCTCGGCCTGGTCGCGCTCGAGGTCGGCGTAGAAACGGTCGTCGACGAGGTCGCCCATCAGCTCGCGCAGCTGCTTGACGTTCTTCACGCAGTGGGCGCGCTGCCACTGGGCGGACGCCCAGTCCTCTGCGGTGACGTCCGTCCAGCCGGGGAAGCGGGTCCAGTCCGGCTCGACCAGCTCGGTACGCCGGTAGGGGTACGGCTGACCGGTCCCCAGACCGATCGAGGTCTCGATGCTCATCGACTGTCTCCTGCGTTGCGGATGGCCCGGGCCGGGCAGGTCGGCGCGCCAGTTGTGCCCCCGGCGCGCTCATGTCAGAGTAGGCGGAGAACATGCGGCTAGTCCAATGCCAGGCCGCAGATTCTCCCGTGTAATCGCGATTCCAACGGAGGATACTCCTACATGTCGGCGCTCAGCACCGATTCCGAAGTCAGACGGACGGGCGACCCGACCGGGTTGCACCGAGTCCTCGACGACGCGCCCGACGGCCGGCAGGTCCTGCCCCAGGCGGCCCAGCGCCTCGACACCCGACGCGAGCTCTGGCCCGACGAGGTGCGGGTGCGGGTCGAGACCCTCAACCTCGACGCGGCGTCGTTCCGGCAGCTCGAGACAGCCCATGCCGTCGACGGCCGGGCCGACGGTGACGCCGTACGCCGGGAGGTGCTCGAGATCGTCGCCGCCCGCGGCAAGATGCAGAACCCGGTGACCGGCTCGGGCGGGATGCTGGTCGGCACCGTCGAGGAGGTCGGCCCGGAGTCGACCCTCGGCTTCGCCGTCGGCGACCGCGTCGCCACCCTGGTCTCGCTGACCCTCACCCCGCTGGTGATCGAGGACGGCCTCGAGCGCTGGGACGGCCTCGGTGAGCAGGTTCCGGCCGACGGCTACGCGATCCTCTTCGGCCGCTCGATCGCGGCCACGATCCCCGACGACCTGCCGCCGGCCCTGAGCCTGGCCGTGATGGACGTCTGCGGTGCCCCGGCCCTGACGCGGCGCGTCGTGGAGCGGTGGTCTCGACTCCTCTCGACCGATGAGGGCGCTGGCTCGACCGACGAGCGGCCCGTGGTCGCCGTGATCGGCGGCGCCGGAAAGTCGGGCTCGCTGAGCCTGGCCGCGGCGCGCGACGCCGGAGCCACCCGCACAGTCGGCGTGGTGCCGCACGAGGCCGAGGCCGCCCTGCTGCGTGACAGCGGGCTGGCCGACCACGTGGTCGTGGCCGACGCGCGCGACCCGATCGCGCTGCGTGACGCCGTCGCCGCCACCGGTGGCCCGGCCGACGTCACGGTGGTCTGCGTCGACGTACCGGGCTGCGAGGGTGGGGCCATCCTCACCACGGCCGAGGGCGGCACGGTCATCTTCTTCTCGATGGCGACCTCCTTCTCGGGCGCCGCCCTGGGCGCCGAGGGCCTCGCGGCCGACGTGACCATGCTCGTGGGCAACGGCTACACGCCCGGCCATGCGGCGTACGCCCTGGAGCTGCTCCGCGCCCACGAGGGCGTCCGCAGCCTGTTCGAGCGGAGGCTGTGATGGCGGCGACGACCCGGCCCCGGAGGGGCGCCCTCGACCTCGACCCGGTCACCGTGCGCAAGGCCCGGTCGCTGGCCCGCAGGGTCGGGCGGCCGATCGTCAAGATCGCCCAGCAGCACACGACCGTGTCGGTCGAGCGAGCGACGCTGCGGCTGGCCGGTCTCGAGGGAGCCGACACCGAGGGAACGCCGTGGGTCAACCGGCTCGTCGACTGCGTCCGCGCCGACGTCGGCCTCGAGCACGGCGTCGCGCTGCCCGTCTGGGACGCCGTACGACGAGGGGAGGGCTCGGACCTGCTGGAGCTCGCCGAGAAGGCGTCCGCCGGCTCGGTCCGGTTCCGCCTCCCGGAGGGGGTCGACGCCAAGCGCGCCACCACCGCGGCCCGCCGCCAGGTGGGTGCCGGGATCAAGCGCATCGACGCGCGCCGCAAGGAGCGCGAGCGCCTGATCGCGCGGATCGGCGACGCGCCGGCGAAGCCCTGGATCTACCTGATCGTGGCGACCGGCGACATCTACGAGGACATCCCGCAGGCGCAGGCTGCGGCCCGCGAGGGCGCCGACGTGATCGCGGTGATCCGGTCGACCGGGCAGAGCCTGCTCGACTTCGTGCCCGAGGGCGCGACCCGCGAGGGCTTCGCCGGCACCTACGCCACGCAGGAGAACTTCCGCCTGATGCGAGCCGCGCTCGACGAGACGTCGCGCGAGCTCGGTCGCTACGTCCGGCTCACCAACTACGCCAGCGGCCTGTGCATGCCCGAGATCGCGGCGCTGGCCGGGCTCGAGCGGCTCGACATGATGCTCAACGACTCGATGTACGGGATCCTCTTCCGCGACATCAACCCGATCCGCACCTTCGTCGACCAGCGCTTCAGCCGCCAGGTCCACGCCCGGGCCGGGATCATCATCAACACCGGCGAGGACAACTACCTCACGACCGCCGACGCCGTCGAGGCCGCCCACACCGTCACCACCAGCCAGCTGCTCAACGAGTACTTCGCCAAGGAGGCCGGGCTCGAGGACTGGCAGCTCGGTCTCGGGCACGCCTTCGAGATCGACCCCGACCTCCCCGACTCGTTCCGCCTCGAGCTGGCCCACGCGATGCTGGCGCGCGACCTCTTCCCCGACGCCCCGTTGAAGTGGATGCCGCCGACCCGGCACATGACCGGTGACGTGTTCAAGGGCTACCTCCTCGACGGGTTCTTCAACCTCGTCGGCGCGCTCACGGGGCAGGGCATCCTGCTGGTCGGGATGATGACGGAGGCCGTGGTCACGCCGTGGCTCTCCGACCGCGACCTGGCCCTGCAGAACGTCCGCTACGTGATGAACGCCGCCGGCAAGCTGCACGAGGACTTCCGGCCCGCCCCCGACGGCTTCATCGCCGAGCGGGCCCGGCAGGTGCTGGGCGAGACCATCGACCTGCTCGAGCAGATCGAGGCCGAGCCCGGGAAGGCGCCGCTGCTCGAGGCGATCGCCGACGGCACCTTCGGGCTGATGAAGCGTCCCGCCGGACAAGGGCCGCGGGCTCGAGGGCGTGGCCGCGAAGGCGGACGGCTACTGGAACCCCGCCAGCGAGATCCTGGAGGCGCGAGCGTATGAGTCGAGGGCCCGATCCGGCCGTACGGCGACACCACCGGTGACGGGATGGTGCAGCTGAGCTTCACCCTGCCGATGGCGCACTCGAAGGTGGCCGAGGGCGCCGCGGCGCAGCTGGCCAACAAGATGGGGATGGACCCTGCGCTCGTCGTCCACGCCAAGCCGATGGGGGAGGGGTTCACCTTCTTCGTCGTCTACGGGCGCGTGAACCACCTCGTCGACCCCTCGACGGTCGAGGTCGTCGAGCGCGACTACCCGCTGCTGACGCCCAAGGAGGCCAACGCCGCGATCAAGCGAAGCCTGCGCAGGCGCCTGGTCGTCGTGGGCGGCTGCATCGGGTCCGACGCACACACCGTCGGCATCGACGCGATCCTCAACATCAAGGGCTTCGCCGGCGAGAAGGGCCTGGAGTACTACCGCGAGCTCAAGGTCGTGAACCTCGGTGCGCAGGTCAGTGTGCCGGAGCTCGTCGAGCGGGCACGCGAGGAGAAGGCGGACGCGGTGCTGGTCTCACAGGTCGTCACCCAGCGCGACGCCCACCTGCTCAACACCCGCGAGATGTCTGCTGCGTTCCGCGAGTCCTACCCGCCGGACCGGCGCCCGCTGCTGATCGTGGGCGGTCCGCGCTTCGACGAGACCATGGCCGGAGAGCTCGGCGTCGACCGCGTGTTCACCCGCGGTACGACGCCCGGCGAGGTCGCGTCTTTCCTGGTCCACCGACTCACCGCGAAGCAGGCGAGCTGAGATGGCTGGCTCGGCACCCGAGGTCGGGACCCGCGTCGTCCACCGCCGCTACGTCCCCTACTCCCACGCCCACTACGCCGGGAACCTCGTCGACGGGGCCTACAGCCTCGGCCTGTTCGGTGACGTAGCCACGGAGATGTGCATCGTCACCGACGGTGACGAGGGTCTGTTCGCGTCCTACTCCGACGTGCAGTTCCGCGCGCCGGTCCGGGCCGGCGACGTCCTCGAGGTCACCTGCGAGCTGGTCAAGGCCGGCAGCCGGAGCAGGGTGCTCGACTTCACCGTGACGGTGGTGGCCCGCGGTGCGGCGACGGCCGAGCAGCCGGGCGCCGCGGAGGTGCTCGACCCGCCGGTGCTCGCCACCACTGCGACCGGCACCGTCGTGGTGCCGCCGCGCTGAATCGGGCTTGCGAGCAAGCTCGCGGCGCCGCTCGCTGGGCCGCTCGCTGCGCGCCCGCGCTCTCCCGCGCTGAGATCGGGCTTGCGAGCAAGCTCGCTGCGCCGCTCGCTGCGCCCGCCCCGCCGCTCCTTCGTCGCGTCGGGGCGTGCTCGCTCGGGTTAGCGATCGTTCACCAGCGGGTGTGTCGATGCCCGACACGCCGCCCCTCTTGGCAAATTCTCAGTGAACTTCCGCACCCCGAATGCCGCCTGACCTGCAGGTTCGCGCGTTCTCGCAGGTCAGCGCCCAGTTGACAATCCGGTACCGGACGGCAGAGGGTTCGGTCCAATCGCTTAGGCATTCGTGGTGGCGGGACCGACGTCCGAGAGACCGGGGTCATCCGGTGGGAGTCCGCCCACCCGGGTAAGCCGGTCCGCTGAGATCGGTCCTGTCCCCACGAGAGCGAGACCGGAGGGGGATTCGGTCCCCCTAGACAACTTCCGGGGTCGCGGCAGCCAGCCGCGGACCGGTCGGCCCGAAGGGCCGAGGATCCCTCCGGTCAAGCCCGAACGAGGCACTGACCCGGCTTCGCCGGACGGAGTCCCGCGAAGCAGGGGCGGAGTGGCCGCAGTGAGCGGCGCAGCGCGCTCGCGCGCAAGCCTCTTGGTTCCACGGAGTGGCCGCAGTGAGCGGCGCAGCGCGCTCGCGCGCGCAGGCCGCGCACCGCAGTCGCCGGGCGCCGACTATCACGGGCCGCTCAGTCCCGGCGGCTATTTTGTCTCCCATGCCGACCCGCTGCCTCGTCGCCCTCGTGGCCGGGCTGGCGCTCGCGCTCTCCTTCCCGCCCACCCACGCGTTCTGGCTGCTGCCGCTCGCGGTCGCGAGCGTTCTTCGTGGTGACCGCGGGGCTGCCGGCGCGCAAGGCCTGGATCCCGGGGCTGGTCTTCGGTGCCGCGTTCCAGTTCACCCTGCTGTGGTGGATGCACGCGGTCGGCACGGTGCCGTGGCTGGCGCTGTCCGCGATCCAGGCGGGGTGGTACGCCGTGCTGGCAGTGGTCGCGGTGCCGTTGCGGCGGCTCCCGGCGGCTCCGGTCTGGCTGGCGGTCGCCTGGGTGGCGATGGAGAACATCCGGACCGACTGGCCCGCCGGCGGCATGCCCTGGGGGCGCCTGGCCTACGCCGTCGTCGACACCCCGTCTCCGGCGCGCTGCCCTACCTGGGGGCGACCGGAGTGAGCCTCCTGCTGGCCCTGCTCGGCTCACTCCTCGCGGCCGGCTACGGCGCTCGCGGCCGGGCCCGGCGCCGCCCGCTCCTGGCGCTGGCCGCGGTCGCCGTCGTGACCGTCGTACCGCTCGCTCGTGCCCTACGAGGCGACCGCGACCTCCCACGCGACCGTCGCGGCGGTACAGGGCAACGTGCCGGGCGACGGCACCGACGTGCTCGCGCACTACCGCCAGATCACCCAACAGCACGCGGACGAGACCGCGCGCCTGGCCGCGGACGTCGCCGCCGGCCGCACCCCGCGCCCGGACTTCGTCGTCTGGCCGGAGAACTCCACGGCGATCGACCCGTTCGAGGACCAGGAGATGCGTTCCGATCATCGAGGAGGCCGTGGGTGCCATCGACGTCCCGCTGCTGGCCGGCGTGGTCGTCGACGGCGGCCCGAAGCACGTCCTCAACCAGGGCATCGTCTTCGACCCGGTCACCGGGGCCGGTGACCGCTACACCAAGTGGCACCCGGTCCCGTTCGGCGAGTACATCCCCTGGCGCTGGCTGTTCGGCAACCACCTCGCGCAGCTCAACCAGATCCCGCGCGACATGGTCGCGCGGCACGCGCGTCACACCGCTCGACGTCGCCGGGCGTGAAGGTGGCCGACGCGATCTGCTTCGACGTGGCCTACGACGACGGGCTGTACGCCCAGCTGTCCCACGGCGGCCAGCTGGTCGTGATCCAGACGAGCAACGCGATGTTCATCCACACCGACCAGATCGACCAGCAGTTCGCGATCAGCAGGCTGCGGGCCATCGAGACGCACCGCTACGTCGTGGTGGCGGCGATCAACGGCCTCACCGGCGTGATCGCACCCGACGGGACGGTCGTGACCTCCACCGCGCCGCGCACCATGTCGTACGCCGAGGCGCGGGTCGGGCTGTACGACGTGGTGACCCCCGCGGTCCGGATCGGCCCGTGGATCGGTCGCACGTGCGTCGGACTCGTCGCCGTTGGCCTGGTCTGGGCACTGGTGCTGGGTCTGGGACAGTATCGTCGGACCCGCCGAACCCCCTCTGCGGTCGGCATCGTGTCCGCGCCCACCGACAGGACCCCCGTATGACCCGCCACCGTCTCGACCCGCCCCGCTGCGCCCTCGGCCGGGAGCGCGCGTGAGCGCCGACGGAGCCGGGGTGCCGGCCGGGCTGGGTCGGGTCGTGATGGTGGTCCCGACCTACAACGAGGCGGACAACCTGGCCTGGATCGTCGGGCGACTGCGCGCCGCGCAGCCCGCGTCCACGTCCTCGTCGTCGACGACAACTCGCCCGACGGCACCGGCAAGATCGCCGACGAGCTCGCAGCCGCCGACCCGCAGGTCGAGGTGCTGCACCGCACCGAGAAGGGCGGCCTCGGCGCGGCGTACAAGCACGGCTTCGAGGTCGCGCTGGCGGCCGGGTACGACGTGATCGGCGAGATGGACGCCGACGGCTCCCACCAGCCCGAGCAGCTCCAGCGCGCTGCTCGACGCCCTCGTCGACGCCGACCTGGTGATCGGATCGCGCTGGGTCGCCGGCGGCAGCGTCGTGAACTGGCCCCGGCGACGCGAGGCGCTCTCCCGCGGGGGCAACTTCTACGTGCGGACGCTGCTCGGCGTGCCCGTGCGCGACGCCACCGCGGGCTACCGGCTGTTCCGTCGTACCGCGCTCGAGGCCATCGACCTGGCCTCGGTGCAGAGCACCGGCTACGTCTTCCAGACCGACATGGTGGTGCGCTGCCTGCGGCGCGGGCTGCGCGTGCGTGAGGTGCCGATCGAGTTCGTGGAGCGGGTGCGCGGCGACTCCAAGATGAGCGGCCGGGTGGCCGCCGAGTCGCTGGCCCGGATCACCGCCTGGGGCCTGCGCGAGCGCCGCGAGCAGGTCGACGCGGATGCCTGGCGACGGTCATGAGCGGCGAGCCCGTTCCCGCAGCGCCGGCTCCGGCGACGCAGCCTGCGGATGTGGGTGCTGATCGCGGCGTTCATCCTGGTGCCGATCGTCGAGATCTACGTGATCATCCAGGTCGGCCGAGTCGATCGGGCCGTGGTGGACGATCCTCCTGCTGATCGCCGACAGCATCTTCGGCAGCTGGCTGATCGTGCACGAGGGACGACGTGCCTGGCAGGCGTCTGAACACGGCGCTGTCATCGGGCCAGATGCCGGCCCGCGAGCTCGCCGACGGGGCGCTGATCCTGGTCGGCGGCACCCTGATGCTGAGCCCGGGGTTCGTCACCGACGCGTTGGGCATCCTGCTGATCCTGCCGTTCACGCGGCCGATCGCACGACGGTTGCTGACCCGCGTCGTCGGCCGTCGGCTCCTGGACGCACGACGCCCCGGACCCGGGCCCGAGGGGCCCGTCGTCCGGGGCGAGGTCGTCGACGACGATCTGTAAGCGGGCGAAGCCCGCTCGGCTGCCTGTCAAGCCGCCTTGCGAGCAAGCTCGCTACGGCGCTCAGCGCGATTGAGAGGTGCGCGCTCCGCGCGCAACTCTCAAGCCTTGCTTCGGACCCGACGCTTGGCGTTGGTGCGGTGCAGGTGCGCGGGGCCGATCTCGCCGTCGCGCAGCAGCTCGAGGCGCTCCTTGAGGATGTCCTCGAGCTCCTTCTCCGACCGCCGCTCGAGCAGCATGTCCCAGTGCGTGCGGACCGGCTTCTCGGCCTTCTCCTCACGCAGGATGCCCGACGTGCTCAGCGCCTCGGCGCCACAGCGCGGGCACTCCCACACCGCGGGCACGTCTGCCTCGACCGACATCGTGACTTCGAACTCGTGACCGTTGACACAGCGGTATCCGCACTGCTGACGGGCGGCGAACTCGATGCCGCGCTCGTCCTCGAAACTCTGTCCCCCCAGCCGCGCTCCACGTAGTGTGCGCTCTGCCATGAGGTTCACCTCCAGGTTGATTTGACCCCCGGTACGACCCCCGAGGCGTACATCCACTAGACGGTCGTACCCGGTATTCGTGACGACATACGGATCCGGTTGGTCCTGATCAGTTCAACGTACGCCGGTGGGCCGGTGTTCCTCCACTCGTGCGAGACCGGTCACACCCGGACGGGCAGCGCGTTGCCCGCCTCGGCGACGCCCCGGGCCGGGTCCAGGCGCAGCAGGAAGACCGCTCCGAGCACGAAGAACACGATCAGCGCGACGATCGCGGGTCGGTAGGACCCGGTGACCTGGAAGACCACGCCGAACAGGAACGTGCCGAACCACGAGGTGCCCCGTTCGCAGGCGTTGTAGAGCGCGAAGTACTCGCCCTCCCGCCCGTGGGGGATCAGCAGGCTGAAGAACGAGCGCGACAGCGCCTGGGTGCCGCCCAGCACGATCGCGATGGCCACCCCGATCAGCAGGAAGGTCGCGACGTTGCCGCGGGGCAGGAACATCGCGAGTACGACGATCACCATCCAGGCGTAGATGCCGCCGCAGGATGCAGCGGTAGGCGCCGTACCGTCCCGGCCAGCCGCCCGAAGGCGAGCGCGCCGCCGAACGCCACGAACTGGATCAGCAGGATCGTGGCGATCAGGACGCCGTCGCCGAAGCCGAGCTGCTTCGGCGCCGTACGTCGACGCGACGCCGATCACGGTCTGGATGCCGTCGTTGTAGAACAGGAACGCGACCAGGAAGGTCAGCGTCATCGGGAAGCCCCGCATCTCGCGCAGCGTGGTGAACAGCTGGCCGAAGCTGCGGTGGAGCAGGCCGCCGGTCTCGGGGAGGACGCCCTTCGCGGCGGGCGGTCGCGCAGCCGGCGGACCGGGATGATCGTGAAGCCCGCCCACCACAGCGCGGCCGACAGCAGCGAGAGGCGGACCGCCAGCTCCTTGTCGAGCCCGAAGGTGCCGTGCAGCAAGCACCATCACCAGGTTCAGCGCCAGCAGCAGACCGCCGCCGAGGTAGCCGAACGCCCAGCCGTGCGAGGACACCCGGTCGCGCTCGTCCTCGGTCGAGATGTCGACCAGGATCGCGTAGTAGCTGACCAGCGAGCAGCCGCCCAGGATGCTGCTGAGCACGATCGCGACCGCTCCGAGCTGCCACTGGTCGCCCCGCATGAAGAACAGCAGCGCGGCGAAGAAGGACCCGGCCCAGGCGAAGGCGGCCATGTGCCACTTCTTGCGGCCCGAGCGGTCGACCAGCGCGCCCACGACCGGCAGCAGGAAGGCGCTGGCGATGGTGGCGAAGCTGGTCAGGTAGAACGGCAGTGAGCCCGCCGCCAGGTGGAGCCCGAGGACGTCTGACGGTGCGGTGGCAGCGTGTCGTCGGCGGAGTTGCCGCAGCCCGGCGGCGCGGCCCGCGACGGTGATCATGTACGGCGCGAACAGGACCGTGAGGATGGTCGTGTAGTAAGCCGAGTTGGCCCAGTCGTACCAGTTCCAGGCCCGCTGCTCGTCGGCACGGCGGAGCGGCTCGAGGTCGGCGAGCGTCCTGCCCCATCAGCCCTCCGTCCGCGGCCACAGTCCTCGCTCGCGCAGCACCGAGGCGAGTATGTCGGTCCGGTCGGTCATCAGGCCATCGACACCGCGGTCGAGCAGCAGGCGCATCTCGGCGGGGTCGTCGACCGTCCAGACGTGCACCTGGACGCCGACGGCGTGGGCGCGGCGTACCAACCTGGACGTCGTGACGGGGAGGCGGCCGACTCGGTGCGGCACCTGGAGGGCGGCCACGTCCGGGGCCAGCCGGCGCGCGAGCCGGCCCGGAAGCACGACGTACGCCGCGACCTCGGTGGGGGAGGCGGAGGTCGGGACCGTCGGCCCGACGAGGCGCCGGAAGCGGCGCAACCGACGACGTGAGAAGGACCCGACCAGCACCCGGTCCTGCAGCCCGCGCTCGGCCACGAAGGCGGCGAGCGGTGCGACGGCCGCGTCGGCCTTGAGATCGAGGTTGAAGAGGGCGTCCGGGAACGCGTCGACGACCTCGGCGAGGGTCGGGATGCGCTCGCCCGCCACCCTTACGCCGGCCAGCGTCGCCAGGTCGAGGTCGCCGAGATGGCCGACCCCGTCGCTGACCCGGTCGAGCAGGGCGTCGTGGAACGCGACCAGGACGCCGTCACTGGTGAGGTGGACGTCGGTCTCGAGGTAGGCGTAGCCGAGCGCCGCGGCATGGGTGAATGCGGCCAGCGTGTTCTCGCGGCCGAGCAGGTCGGGATGTCGGGCACCGCCCCGGTGGGCGAAGGCGAGGACGGGCCCTCCGTCGTCGAGGAACGGGAAGCCGGTCGACGTCGTCACGCGGACGCCGCCCCGGAGGTCGGCTCGACGGCGTCGGCGAGCGCGTCGAGCAGCCGGGCGAGCGGGGCCGGCGTCTCGTCAGCGGTCAGCTCCTCGGCGAGCCCGCGCGCGAAGAGCGCCTTGCGCCCGGAGGCCGTGCCCGCGAACCGGCGGAGCTGGTCGTGCACGTCGCGGCCGCGCCACTGCGGCTGACGCTGGAAGGCGCGGAGCTGCTCGAGCTGGCCCAGCCGCTCCACGCACCGACTCGACACGGGCCGGCCCGAGGGCACGGATCAGCTCGTCCTCGAGGTCGCGGTCGCAGACCACGAAGCCGGCCCGGGCGAGGTCGTCCCGGCCGTCGACCACGACGCCCTGGCGCTCGAGCGCGCGCACCACGAACCGTTCCTCGGGTGCGTCGCACAGGCCCGAGCACCTGCGGCCGCCGGCGACCGTCCGCAGCCGGGCGAGATGGTGCCCGACGTTCGTGACGCCGCCCATGTCGACCAGCGCGAACGAGCCGGCCGCCGGGTCGAGGCCCCTGGCCGCGCACAGCACCGCGACCGCGGCGACGTCGCTGCGGCCCTCGACCAGGACGACGACCCGCGGGTGGGCCGCGACGCGCGGCTCGCTCGATCTGTCAGCGCCCACGTCGTCTCGTTCCTCGTGGCCGGCTAGGCGATCACAGGTCGCGGAAGGTCTCGATCTGGGCACCGAGCTGGTTGAGCCGCTCTGCGAGATCCTCGTAGCCACGGTGGATGACGTAGGTCGAGCGCAGCACCGAGGTGCCCTTCGAGGCCAGCATCGCCAGCAGGATCACGACCGCCGGGCGCAGCGCCGGAGGGCAGACGATCTCGGTGCCGGTCCAGCGGGTCGGCCCCTCGACCATCACCCGGTGGGGGTCGAGCAGCTTGACCTGGCCGCCGAGCTTGTTGAGCTCGACGAGGTAGATGGCGCGGTTCTCGTAGACCCAGTCGTGGATCAGCGTCTGGCCGTCCGCCACGGCCGCGATCACGGCGAAGAACGGCAGGTTGTCGATGTTGAGCCCCGGGAACGGCATCGGGTGGATCTTGTCGAGCGGCGCCGTCAGGTGGGAGGGGTGGGTCGTGAGGTCGACCAGGCGGGTGTGCTCGTTGCGGGCGACGTACTCCTCGGAGCGGTCGTACTTGAAGCCCATGTCCTCGAGCAGCGCGAGCTCGATCTCGAGGAACTCGATCGGTACCCGCTTGATCGTGATCGACGACTCGGTGACGATCGCGGCTGCCAGCAGCGACATCGCCTCGATCGGGTCCTCGGCCGGGGCGTAGTCGACGTCGACGTCGATCTCGGTGCGGCCGGTGACGGTGAGCGTCGTCGTACCGACGCCCTCGACGTCGACGCCCAGCTTCTGCAGGTAGAAGCAGAGGTCCTGGACCATGTAGTTGGAGGACGCGTTGCGGATGATCGTCGTACCGGGGTGCAGCGCGGCGGCCATCAGGGCGTTCTCGGTGGTGGTGTCGCTGCGCTCGGTGAGCACGATCGGGCGGATCGGCTCGACCGCGCGGTTCACGGTGGCGTGGTAGAAGCCCTCGGTCGCCTTCACCTCGAGGCCGAACGGCCGGAGCGCCGCCATGTGGGGCTCGATCGTGCGGGTGCCGAGCTGGCAGCCGCCGGCGTAGGGCAGCTCGAAGGTGTCGGCGCGGTGGAGCAGCGGGCCGAGGAACATCAGCACCGAGCGGGTACGCCGGGCCGCCGCCTCGTCGATCGAGCTCAGGTCGAGCTCCTTGGGCGGGATGATCTCGAGGTCTCCCTCGTCGCCGATCCAGCGGGTCTGGACGCCGAGGCTGCCGAGCACCTCGAGCAGGCGGTTGACCTCCTCGATCCGGGCGACCTTGCGCAGCGTGGTCTTCCCGCGGTTGAGCAGCGAGGCGCAGAGCAGCGCGACGCCGGCGTTCTTGGAGGTCTTGACCTCGATCTCGCCGGAGAGAGTCGTCGGCCCGGTGACGCGCAGGTGGGTCGGTCCGGCGCCGAGGGCGACGATCTCGGAGTCGAGCGCCGAGCCGATCCGGGCGACCATCTCCAAGGAGAGGTTCTGATGACCCTTCTCGATCCGGTTCACGGCGCTCTGGCTGGTGTTGAGGCGGTCGGCCAGCTGCTGCTGGGTGAGCCCGCGATGCGTGCGAGCGTCCCGGATGAGCTTCCCGATGCGGCCCTTGAAGTCCTCAGTCATGATTTCACAGATATCTCATCTGTGAGATAGTTCGGCACTCCTCGTGTCGTGTCGAGCGATGGGCGACGATGCGGGCATGACGTTACCCGGGGCGGCTTCGTGATCAAGGCGGTGGTCCTCGACATCGGTTCGGTGCTCGAGGTGATCGACGACGCAGTCTTCCCGAGGCCCTTCGAGACACGCCAGGGGCTGGCCCCGGGGACCGTCGCGGCGGCAGCCGACTTCGACGGGGACGCCGGGCTAGGGGAGATCACCGAGGACGAGATGCGCAGACACTGGCAACGCCGGCTCGGCCTCAGCGACGCCCAGGCCGCCGAGCTGATGGCCGACTACTGGCGCTGGTACGTCGGCTCCCTGGACGAGACGCTGGTCGCCTGGTTCGCCGCCGTCCGGGGCAGGGGGCTCAGGGCCGGGATCCTGTCGAACTCCGGACCCGGCGCGCGGGAGGCCGAACGCCACTGGGGGTTCGAGGAGATGACCGACGACATCGTCTACTCCCACGAGGTCGGCCTGGCCAAGCCCGACCCGGCCGTCTACGCCCTCACCGCCGCTCGGCTCGGGGTCGAGGGGAGGGAGATCGTCTTCCTCGACGACGTGGCCGCGAACGTCGAGGCCGCCCGCGCGGCCGGCTGGCACGCCGTACTCCATGAGGAGACGGTGCGCTCGATCGCCGAGTTGGAGCAGATCATCGCGACGGCCTGAAATGCCGACCCGCGCGACCCTGGAGGATCGCGCGGGAGGTGCTCGGCCGGGGGGAGGTCGAGCGAGTTCGGGGGATCAGCTGGCCGAGAGCAGCTTCACGCCGGGCATCACGCAGGGTGCGCAGTCGCAGCGCTCGTCACAGGCGAGGTACGTGTGGAGCCCGTGGCCGCAGCGCGGGCACGGTAGGTCGTGCGAGAGGTGCTGCTCGCTGTCGTTGACCTGGTCCCACATCGCTGCCTTCCCTCCCGGCGCTTCACCGGGTCTACCGACCATGCTGGCCAGGATCCGCCCGAAACATGGGAGAAAGGTTGGAAATGGTCACAACGTGCTATGCCGGATGACACGTTCGGCGCGGCGCGCCTGCCTAGGCGGCAAGGGTGCGGAACGTCCGGCGGCTGGCGAACCACAGGCACAGCGCGGACATCGACAGCCCGAAGAGCGAGGGTGGCGGTCAGGATGTCCGTGGCATGGACGAGCAGCGCCGAGCGCCGGGACCGACAGCGGCATCAGGATCATGTCGCCGAGGCTGGTGACCGACGAGACGCGGCCCAGGTGGGCGGGATCGATCGCGCGGACGAACGCCGCGCTCAGCCACACGGACGCGGCGCCGGCGGTGAAGCCCAGCACTCCCATGGCCATGCACGAGCGTCGGCCGCCAGCCGAGCCCGACGCGCGGCGATCGCCAGGCCCTGGAGGATCAGCATCCGGAAGGCCGCCGCCGCGCCGTACGTCGGCTGCCACCTGATCGCGACCACGCTGCCGAGGATCGCGCCGGCGGCCAGGCTCGCGTCGGCGATGCCGAGCCAGTGCGCGCCCCAGCCCGAGCCGCTGACCCGGAGGGCGACGCCCAGGCCGGTCACCGGTGTCACGAAGACGTTGAGGGCGGTGAGGCCGATCACGAAGAGCTTGGCGGTGTCGTGGGAGCCGAGGTAGCGCATCCCGTCGGTGAAGGAGTCGCGCCAGCGGTCCTGGGCGGTGCGCGGCAGCCGATACCGCGGACGTACGACGAGCACGAGCACCGCGGCGATCACCAGGAACGTCGCCGCGTCCAGGACCATCACCACGGTGAGGCCGCCCCAGGCGACCAGCATGCCGCCGACCGGCGCGCCGAGCAGCTTCATGGTGCGGGTGCTGATCTGGTTCCACCCCTGCACGGTGCCGAGGTCCTTGCCCGCGACCAGCTGCCGTACCAACGTGACCCCCGACGGGCAGGGTGAGCCCGCTGGCGATGCCGAACGACGACGGCCATCGCGAGCAGGATCGGCGCCCCGCGAAGGCCGGACGCCCAGCCGAGCGGCGCCGAGCAGCAGCACCGCGGCCTGGCCGACCTCTCCGGCGACGAGGAGGCGGCGCGGGTCGTAGCGGTCCGCGAGCACGCCGCCGAGCAGCACCAGGACCGCCTGGGGCAGCATCTCGGCCCCGAGGACGACGCCGGCCAGGACCGGGGAGAGGGTGTGGGCGGCGGTCCACGCGAGGGCGACGTTCCAGGCGTAGTCGCCGAACCACGAGACACCGACGGCTGCCAGCCACGCGAGCACCATCGGGTCGCGCCGGACCGGCGGGGGAGGTGCGCCGAGCAGCTCCGGGTCGGTGGTGAGCGTCATGGTCGGACGGGCGCGCTCGGGAAGGCGCGCGCGATCGCGCGCACCGGCCGTCGTACGGCGTCGGGCTGGTCCCTGCTGTCGGCGGCGCACGCCGCCGACCACTCCGTGACCAGCCGGGTCAGCCGGTCACCCAGGTCGTCGAGCTGCTCCACGGTGGCGTAGGTGAGCGTGTCCACCGACTCGGCGGCCAGCCGCCACGCGACGCTCGTCGCGCGCCTGCTGCTGGAGCCAGGCCTGGACGGCGCGCACCTGGTGCCGGAAGTTCTCGACCTCGGCGGTCTCGGCGACGCGGCGCCCGAGAGTCCCCTCCTCGAAGTCGTCGACGCTCCAGGTGAGGGGGCGGTCGCACAGCCGCCACCAGCTCTCGCGGGTGTCGCGGGCCAGGTCGGGCGCCGGCTCGACCAGCCCCTGCCGGTGCAGCGCCTTGAGGTGGTGGCTGACCGAGCCGACCGCCAGCTCCGTACGCGCGGCGAGCTGCCCGACGTTGGCCGGTCCCTCGAGGGCGAGCAGCTCGCACAGCCACCGGCGGATCGGGTGGTGGTAGGCGACCAGCAGGTCGGCGAGCTCGGAGCTCTGGTCCGGTGCGGCGGGTGCCGGGACGGAGTCGAGGTGTCGCTCGGCGGCGGTACGACGGGGCATGCGGTCAGCCTCGTCGATCGCGAAGGCGTCGTACAAGAGGCCTTGTATAACTCAGGAGCCAGCCGGGACCGTCTCCGCCGAGTCGGCCCAGCCGTCGCACGAACTCGGCTGGCCCGGGTCACCTCGAGGGACCGGGCAGGCTCCTCCCAGCAGGAGGGGGAGCCGCGGAGCTGCAGCCCGGGCGCGGGCCAGAAGAACAGGTGCAGGTGGCCCGCCGTCGCCGTACTGGCGACCTGGACCCGCCCGACGCTGGGCAGGGCCTCGACAGCGGCGAGACCGCCACGATGAGGCGCCCCATCTCGGCGCGAGGTCGGCGGGACCGACGGCAGGTCGCAGTGCCGGGGCCCCAGGCTGAGGCCGATCGGCAGCCTCATCGCCGAGTCGAGGTCAGCTGCCAGCGTTCGTTGCTCCACACCCGCCACTACCGCGGGCGGTGCGGGCGCACCAGCAGTCGGCGGGTCCTCCCCGCCCGCGGCTCCCGTCGGCGGCTGGAGTGGCTTCACCGGAGGGTCGAGCTCGAACGGGAGATGTCCCACCCGGGCATCTCCTCGACGGCGAAGGCGCCGTCCGTCGGTGGCGCCGCACACGGCGTAGAAGTCTCGGCTGACTCGGGCTGCATGGGCTACCGGCACCCGGGACGCCATCCGACGGCACGGGGACGCCGTCACGACCGGCGAGCCGGGTCGGGTCGAGCTCGGTGGCCTGCGACACCCCGTCCGGGGTGATCACGTCGACCGCCTTCGGCACCGTGGGGGCGACCGAGCAGATCGGCGACGGGTCGCCGGCGGCGCAGACGCCGAACTGGAACGGCTGCGGCGTGGGCGCGAAGCTGCGCGCGTGGTCGGCGGAGAATCCGTCCTGACCGGTGAGCACGACGCTGAACGACCAGCCCGAGGCCGGCGTGCCGAACTCGGCCGCGGGGAGGGCGATCGTGATCGTCTTGGCCGCCGGCGAGGCGACGACCCCGCTCACGGTGCCGACCTGGTTGTTCCGCTGGCGTCCTGCCAGACCGGACCCGCGAAGCCCTGCACCTCGAGCCGCTGGCTCCAGGCGTCGGCCGGGGCGATCGAGTAGTTGCGGCTGGCGAACGCCGCGGCGGTGCTGGTGGGCGTCGCGCCGGGCTGGTGGACGTAGACGTCGAGCAGCTGAGCGCCGTCGGGGCTGCCGAAGGTGTCGACCAGGTTCCGCAGCGTCGTGCGCAGGTAGACGGTGTCGCCCTGCTGGAGCACCTGGAAGCGGGTGATGTCGAAGGAGCCCGGCTTGAAGTTCGACGGAGGTCGGGTACTGGTAGGTGCCCGGCCCGTTGTCGTCGCCGGCCGGGTCGGTGACGTCGAGCAGCGTCGTACCGCCGACCAGGTCGCCGACCACGCTGACGCGGGCGACGCCGGTCGCTCCGGACGGCGTCGTGGCGGCGGCGGTGATCGCGTCGGACCCGAACAGGGCCGTCACCTGCGCCGTCCAGGTGCCGTCGCCGGCGGCGGTGACGGTGTCGAGGTCGGAGCCGGGCGTGTCGTTGCCGACCAGGCTGACGTCGACGGTCGCACCCGGGGTGGCCGTGCCGGTCACGGTGGTGGGTCCGGCGACGGTCTCTCCGTCGTGGGGCGAGCTGATGGTGACGTCGGCCTTCGCCGGGCGGCGCCTGGTCGACGTACCGGTGGGTGGTCAGGTCGGGGCGGTCGACGATCCGGCCGGTGGACAGGTTGACCATCAGCCGGAGCTCCTGGGCCTGCGCCCAGGTCAGCGGCGCGGCCGAGCCGGCGGCGTGGCCGTCGCGGAAGCCGATCGACGCGGTGGTCGGGTCGGCGCCGTACGGCGACGCGGCCAGGTCGGGGTCCTCCCAGGCCTGCTCGGGGACCAGCCCGACGCCCGACGCGGAGCCGAGCATGAAGCCGAGCTGCGTGCGCGCCAGCGCGGTGTCGCCGCTGGACGAGCGCCGACTCGGCGCGCTCACCGGAGAGCACCGGCCAGAGGTGGCCGGAGCCGGTGTCGGTGGTCGGCCACGGCTGGCCGTCGCGCGGGCAGTCGGTGGGGTCGGGGGTGTAGCAGTCGCCGTACCCGTCCTCGCTGCCGGCCGTGGAGGTGCCGTAGCGGTAGTAGCCCGTGCCGGTCGGCGTGGCCGTGCCGAGCTGCTGGTCGAGGACCTTCAGCGAGTTCTGCACGTCGGGGTCGTTCGCGGGCAGCTCGCCGAGGCGGACCAGCTCCTGGAAGCCGCCGTCGACGACGGCGCGCTGGTCGGCGTTGACGCTGCCGTTGCCGAGGCCGTAGAAGAACTCCGAGCTCGGGTCGCCGTTCTTGGAGAGCCGGATGAAGTACGGCGAAGAGCTGTAGGGGCCGTTGTGCGTGACCGTGAAGCCCTTCACGGTGCGCTGGAAGTCGTCGGCCACCGCCTGGTAGAGCCGCGCGTGCGCCGGGTCGCCCTGCACCTGGGCGATGTGGGAGGCCGCGGTCAGGCCGGCGATCTCGGCCGCGATCGTCGAGGGCGAGTAGCCGCCCTGTTCCTCCCACCGCTCGTTGCCGAACGACGGGCCGTGCGCGACGAGGTAGTCGGCGGCCGGCTTGACGTGGTCGGCGTAGAGGCTCGCGTCGCCGGAGAGCCCGGTGAGGTACGCCATCAGGATCGGGTACGCCGTCTCGTCGAGCTGGATGCCGCCGGTGTCGGGCGCGGTCTGGCCGTTGAGCAGGGAGTTGCGCGGCATGTTGCCGGCGGGCTGCTGCTGTCGCTCGAAGAGGAAGCGCGTCGCGTCGCGGGCGGTCGCCACGTCGCCGACCGAGAGCAGGCCGGTGACGGCCTCGTAGAGGTCGCGCGCGAACACCTCGCGGTAGGAGCCGAAGTAGACCGGCTTCCCGCCGGGCAGGTCACCGGCGCTGACGGCCTGCCCCCACGGGCTGGCCAGGCTCGCCGCGATCGCGCCGGGGAACGTCTTGTCCACGCTCGCGCGCAGCACGTTGGCGCTGAGCCAGTAGGCGCGGGTCTGGGCGTCGCTGAGCCCGTGCGGGCTGCCGGAGGGACGCGTCGTACGACTGCCAGGTCTTGCGCGTACGCCCGCTCGGTGGCCGTGAACGCCGGTGCCGACCGAGGCTACGCGCCGTGCTCACGGCCGGCGTCCTGGCGTGCGGCCGAAGCCGAGGGACGAGGGTGAACGCCTGGGTCGCCGTGGTTGCGGCGTGACCTCCTCGGTCGCGACGATGTGACCGTTCGGCGCGCTGGAGTACGGCGTGAGGCTGTGGGAGGCGTCGAGGCCGGTGAGCCCGTCGGAGGCGGTGTCGGCGTACCCGACCGAGGCCTGGCCCGGGCGGTCGGAGGTGAGGGCCATGGAGGTCGGGACGGCGTAGTCGCGGTTGGCCGCCTGGCTGACGGTGGCGGGTCCGAGACGACCGGTACGCCGGACGAGGTGACGACGCCGCTGTCGGCGCCGCCGTTGGTGCTGCCGCCACCACCGTTGCCGTTGACGATCGCGTCGAGCCGCGCGTAGACCTTCAGCCCGCTGGTGTGCCGGTCCCGACAGCCGGGTGTGCATGACGACGCTGTCGCGGGCGGGGTCGGTGACGTAGCGGGTGGTGAGGCGTGTAGCCGTGCGCGGCGCTGGTGGCGGCCACCGTGCACGCCATGCCGGAGCGGTCGCTGCTGACCGTGTAGGTCAGGTCGCGGCTCTGGAGGTCGGTGAAGCTGTGGCCGTCGGTGACGACGTACTGCAGCGTGTGGACGTTGGTGTTGTCGATCGTCGGCTCGTAGACGTCGGAGAGCACGCCGTCGGCGACGGTGAACCACACCTTCGAGGCGTCGTTGCGGGCGGTGCCGACGCAGTCCTTGCGGGCCAGGTCGAAGCGGCTCAGCGACCCGGGCGCGCCCGGCGCGGCGCCCGGTGTGCGCCCCGTTGGTCGCCCCGGGGGTGGCGGCCAACAGGGCGAGCACCACCCCTGCAGCTCCGGTGATCGCGCACGCACGACGTGATGGACGTCCAGTCATCGTTCCCTCCCGAGCGGTGTGGAAGCCGCCCGGTGATCGTGTCCCCTGCGCGCCCGACAGCGTCAACGACGCGGTTTGGGCGGAGCCCGGTCAAACTCCGGCGAGGCTGCCGAGCCACCAGCCGAGGGCCGCGGCGAGGAGGCCGACGACGAGGCTGCCGACGACGTAGGTGGTGGCGGTCGCCGTCTCGCCCTCCTCGGCGAGGCGCACGGTCTCGTAGCCGAAGGTCGAGAACGTCGTGAGTGCGCCGCAGAAGCCGGTGCCGACCAGGGTCTGCATCCACGTGGCCGCGCCCGCCGCGACGAGGCCGAGCACGAACGAGCCGGCGACGTTCACCGTCCACGTGCCCCAGGGGAAGGCGCTCCGGTGGAGCCGCTGGACCGCGACGTCGGTCAGGTAGCGGGTCGGCGCGCCCACCGCCCCGCCGAGCAGCACCAGGAGCAGGGTCATCGCAGCAGCCGCTCGGTGGCACGGAGACCGACCAGGACGGCCACGAGGCCGAGCACCAGCGTCCCGAGGAGGTACGCCGCGGCGAGGGCGGGTCGCCCGGCGGCGAGCAGCGCGCGGGTGTCGACGGCGTACGTCGAGAAGGTGGTGAAGCCGCCGAGCAGGCCGGTGCCGAAGAACGGCCGGACCAGCCGGCTCGCGGGCAGCTGCTCGACGACCAGCACCATGAGCACGCCGATCGCGAGGCAGCCCGCGACGTTGGTGAGCAGCGTGCTCCAGGGGAACTCGCCGGGGGAGTGGGGGAGCGCTCGCGCCAGGCCGTAGCGGGCCGCGGCGCCGAGCGCGCCACCGAGCGCGATCACCAGCAGGATGTCGCGACGGGTGCGGACCAGTCGCAGCGCGCGTTCCGGGACGGTCGGGAGGTCGGCGTCGGTGACGTCGGGGTCGACCGGGAACCCGGGGTGCGGGTCGTGGTGCGGTCGCCGCCCGGGTGGGTCGTCTGGGTCGTGCGGGGACACGGAGGCTCCTACCGTCGTCGGGTAGGGACTGTTGGCGGACGCGTCGTCCGCGGTTCCACCACGTGCTCCGGTGCCGGCGAGCCCCACCGCCGCGGGCTGCAGGCTAGCGCACGGCTTGTGGTCAGGGTTTGTAAGGCGAGGAGTGTGGCGACGGGTTGGCTTTGGTTGCGGTGCCTCCGGACGTTTGCTTCGGGTACGGCGTTGCTTGAGGTGCTCCTTGTGGTCGCGGTTTCCCCTCTTTTCGACCGACGGAATTCTTTTCTGTGGATTATCTCGGATCGTGGGATAAACCCTGTGGATATCGGCTGGAATGTCGGTGGCCCCTGATTCGATATCCCTATGTCGATCTCGGAGCTCGCCCCCGGCGCCAGCCCTGCGCTGGTGTTGGCCGACGCGGTCGCGGCGGTCCGGGGGCGGCCGAGACGCTGTGGTCGGCGCGGTCGGACGACGAGCTGGTCGAGGTGGTCGCCCGGGTCCAGCAGCTCACCTCGGCCCTGGCCGCGGTCGAGGCCGGTGCGGTCGCCGAGGCCGACGCCCGCGACCTGGCCAAGCAGCGGCTGCACTACGGCTCGACCGGGGACTGGCTCACCCACGCCGGCGGGCTCTCACCGCGGCGAGGGCAAACGCCGAGTGGTCCGGGCCAGGGCGTTGACCGGTCCGCTGGCCCGGACCCGGCAGGGTCTGGTCGACGGGGACGGTGTCGCCGGACCAGGCCGACGTCATCGTCCGAGCCGTCGACGACCTGCCCTCCGGTGACCTGGTCCGCCGCCGCGGCGAGAAGGTCCTGGTCCGCCAAGCCGGACACCTCGACGCCACCGAGCTCGCCCGGGCCGGGCGGCACCTGGTCGAGGTCGTCGACCCCGACACCGTCGACCGCCGGCTCGAAGCCGCCCTGGAACGCGAGGAACGCGCCGCCCACCTGACCCGCTACCTCTCGATCAGCCAAGACCGCGCCGGCGGGGTCCGGCTCAGGGGCCGCGGGTCGGCCGAGGACGGCGCCCTGCTGATGGCCGCACTGCTGCCGCTGACCTGTCCCGACCCCAAGGCCGACCCGACGCCTGACCCCGAGACCGGGGTGGACCACTTCGACCGCCGCGACCACGGCGCCCGGCTCTGGGACGCCCTGGTCACCACCGCCCACCACGCCCTGAACACCCAACTACCGCCGGAGACCCACGGCACCCCCGCCCGACTCCTGGTCACCCTCGACCAGCAGACCCTCAAGGGCGACCTCCAAGCACACGGCATCGGGGTCGGGACCACCGCCGACGGCACCGACCTCCCACCCGAAACCCTGCGCCGGCTCGCGTGTGACGCCGAGATCATCCCCGCCGTCCTCGGCAGCCACGGCGAGGTCCTCGACCTCGGCCGCCTCCGCCGCCCGTCACCCCCACCATCTGGACCGCCCTGATCCTCCGCGACCGACACTGCACCTTCCCCACCTGCACGCGACCACCACTGATGTGCCACGCCCACCACCTCACCCACTGGGCCGACGGCGGAAAACCAGCCTCGACAACCTCGCCCTCTTATGCGGCCACCACCACCGGGTCATCCACCACACGCCCTGGCAAATACGACTCAACCCCACGGATCGAAGACCCGAATTCAAACCACCACCCACACTCGGCACCGATCCCGCATGGATCCGATATCGACCACGAATGGATTAGCTCACGGCCGCCATCCGGGCGGCGGGTCCTCGCCGGCGCGGCCGTCGACGGACTCCCGGATCAGGTCGGCGTGGCCGGTGTGGCGTCCGTACTCCTCCACCATGTCGAGCAGGAGGCGACGCAGGTTGGCATGGTGACCCTCGCTGTCCGAGGCGTGGATCTGCTGGTCGAGTCCGCCGTCGGCGAGCGCTGCGTCCACCCGCGCCCGCGCCCGGGCGACGGCGCCGTCGTACAGCGCGTAGAGGACCTCGGGTGAGTCGCCCGCGGCGGAGCTGAACTCCCAGTCGTCGTCGCTGTCCCAGCCGTTGTCCTGCCACGTCTTGTCCATCGCCGCGCCGGCCAGCTTGACCGTCGACATGTAGTCCTCAGCGGTCGCGAGATGCTTGAGCAGTCCGCCGAGGGAGAGAGTGGAGGCGCCCACGGTGACGCGCAGCCCGGCAGCGTCGAGATCTCCTGCCTTCCAGCGGAAGGTCCAGCGCTGACGGTCCAGCGCGCCGAGCAGCGCCTCCGTCTCGGTCGCCCGCCAGGGGAGGCTCCCAAGGAGTGTCGCTGAGAGGTTGGGTCGTGGTGTCTCACTCATGTCTCTTCCTTCCTGCCGATGGTCAGGCACCACACGCTAGACCGCTATCCGGACGGTGTGCGTCCGGAACATCTGGGACACTCAGCGCATGGATGACACCAGCCCGACCGCGCGGGCACTCCTGGTGCTGGAGATGGTGCAGAACCAGCCGGGCATCGGCGCCGCCCAGCTCGCCGCACGGCTCGGCCTCTCCGACCGCGCCGTACGCCGCAATGTCGCGGTGCTGCGCGAGGCCGGCATCCCGGTCGAGTCCACCCGCGGTCGGTACGGCGGCTACCGCGTGGGTCGCGGCCTGCGGGTGCCGCCGCTGATGTTCACCGCGACCGAGGCGCTGGCCCTGGTGATGGCGGTGCTGGAGGGTCACGACGCCGCGGACCCCGAGGACCCGGTGGGTAGCGCCCTGGGCAAGATCGTCCGAGTGCTGCCGGAGCCGCTGGCGAAGCCGGTCGACGCGATCCGCCGGGTGACCGCACGCGGCTGGGACGTCGGCGTTCCCGACGTCGAGACGACCGCGGCGCTCGTCCAGGCGAGCGCGGCGCGCCGACGGGTCCGGCTCACCTACCGGCTCGGCCCGGGCCGGGAGCGCGACATGGACGTCGACCCGTGGGCGGTCGTGGTCCGACACCGGCGCTGGTACCTGCTCGGCTGGTCGCACACCAGGGACGCCGTGCGGGTGCTGCGGGTCGACCGGGTGAGCCCGCTTCGGCGTCCTGCCCGAGACGTTCACGCCGCCGGCCGACCTGGACCCGGTGGCCACCCTCGAGGAGCACCTGTCGCAGGGCTGGCGGTACGCCGTGGAGGTCGAGATCGAGGCCCCTCTGGCCGACGTGGAGCACTGGCTGCCCCGGTCGTTCGGCAGGCTCGAGTCGATGGGGGATCGGCGTACCCGCTTGGTGGCGACCACCGACGAGCCCGAGTGGTACGCCGCGCAGCTCGCCGAGCTGCCGTTCGACTTCCGCCTCGTCGACTCCGTCGAGGTCAGAGCGGCGATGGACGTGCTGGCTCGGAGGCTGCGTGCGGCCGCGGGTCCCGAAGGCGCCCAGGCGAAAGCCGATAACTGACCGGTTTGGAATTGGTGCCTATCGGGTGGAATCAATAGACGTATATGAAAAGCAGCGTCGGTAGCCATTGAGGGACTGCCTGCCTGGATGCTTTACTTTCGCCATGGCACAGAAAACGACCGTCACCTACGTTGACGACCTGACCGGCGAAGACATCAAAGACGGCAAAGGTGGCCCCGTCACCTTCGCCTTGGACGGGACTGAGTACGTCATTGACCTCACGGACAAGAACGCCGACAAGTTCCGCGCTCTTTTTGCCGATTACGTCGCGGTTGCTTCCAAGGTGGGCCGCAAGACCGGTACCCGTGGCAGCAAAACAACCACCGGCCCGGCTGCTCGCGAAGTACGAGATTGGGCACGGAGCAATGGGTGGGAGGTTCCCAACCGTGGCCGGATTCCCAAGGAAATCCAGTCCGCATTCGACAAGGCACGCTGAGCCGGCGCTCTTCGCTACGGAGCTTGAAAAGGGTGCAAAGGGCTGTCTCGATATTGACGCCGGCGCTCTGATCCGGGGGTGTGACCGTTCGGGCAGACCTGGCTCTACGGTGGGGGCATGTATCTGGAGAACCTCGTGTTCGACGCCGTCGAGCCGCAGCGGCTGGGTCGGTTCTGGGAGGCGGTGGTCGGCGGCAAGCGGCTGACCGACGAGCCTGCCGGCTTCTGAAACCCGGCTCACCATCGAAGGCGGCCCGGTGCTCGACCTCTGCTTCCAACGCGTCCCCGAGCCGCCATCCGGCCCGCCGAGACTTCACCTGGACCTCGTGGGCGGGGCCCGCCAGACCGAGGAGGTCGATCGGCTGCTCGGGCTCGGCGCAGACCACCTCGACATCGGTCAGGGCGATGTGCCCTGGGTGGTCCTCGCCGATCCCGAGGGCAACCCTTGCTGCGTCATGGAGGATCGGGCGGCGTACGTCGACACCGGCCCGATCGCGGCGCTCCCGCTCGACTCGGCCGAGCCGGACCGGGATGCGGAGTTCTGGTCCTGGCTGACCGGCTGGACCGACGCGGTCGGCGTCGCGCCCCGGTCCCTGCGCCACCCGTCGCTGCGGGGGCCCCTCCTCGAGCTGTGCCCCGAGCCGGCGCCCAAGGGCACGACCAAGAACCGGCTGCACCTCGACGTCCGGCTCGAGTCCGGAGATGATCCCGACGGCATCGCGGCAAGCATCGCCGACCGCGGCGGCCGCCGCGAGCATCACCCGGAGTGGGGCGAGCTGCCGTGGCAGCTCTACGCAGACCCGTCGGGCAACGAGTTCTGCGTGCTGCCTGCGCGGTCCTGAGGAGCGGTCCTGGTCGGACCCTGCAGACTGGCCTGGTTCGCCGATAACTGACATTATGTCAACTCATGAAGGCTCGCCCCCTCTCCTGGGCCCGTCCAGGCAAGGCCCGCGCTCGCGCCGCCCCGGTCGACCGAGAAAACGCGGAACAAATCGCCGCGGCCGGCTCCCGGGGTCGGGGCACAAAGGTCGGACGGTTCGTTGTCGCCGACAACCGCCGCGCTACGGTTGAGAGGTCAACTATTCTCCTCGGGAGGTCCCTCCATGAAGCTCCGCAACGTTCCTCTGCGTCTGGCCACCGGTGCCTACATCGCGCACACCGGCTGGGAGAAGTGGCACGGCGACGAGGACCGCGCAGCCGGTGTGCACGGGATGGCATCAGGTGCGTACCCGTTCCTGAGCTCGATCAAGTCGACCGACTTCCTCAAGGCCCTCTCCGTCGGTGAGATGGTCGTGGGCGCGACGCTCCTGGCGCCCTTCGTACCCCCGGCCGTCGCGGGCGCCGCTCTCACCGGCTTCTCGGGCGCTCTGGTCACCATGTACCTGCGGACCGATGCCCTCCACAAGCCCGGCAGCATCTGGCCGACACCTCAGGGCATCGGCGTCTCCAAGGACGTCTGGATGCTCGGCATCGGCCTGGGCCTGCTGGCCGACGGGCTGCGGAGCCGCCGCGGCGACTCCTGACGGCGTACGTCGCTCCCCCGGCCGCGACACGCCGGGTTTGCATCATGGCGCCCGGCCGGGAAGGGTGGACGGTCCTGCCAGCAATCGACGAAGGAGGAGCATCATGCTCACCCTCACGGAGAACGCCAGCACGATCGTCAAGGACATCGCCACCCAGCAGGGCGGGTCCGACAGCATGGGGCTGCGCATCAGCAGCGAGGACCCCACCCAGGGCCTGACGGTGACCGCGGCCGAGCAGCCGCTGCCCGGCGACCGGACCGTCACCGCCGACGGTGCCGTGGTCTACCTCGACGAGCCGGCTGCGCAGCGGCTCGACGACCAGGTGCTCGACGCGTCGGTCGACGAGGCCGGCCGCGTGCAGTTCGCGCTCGCGCCCCAGGCCTGAGCCGACGTACGACGACGACCCCCGGGCGCCTGCGGTGCCCGGGGGTCGTCGGTCGTCGCGGTCAGCCCAGGCCGACGAACGTCGCGGCCGCGGTCGAGGAGGTCGTAGCGCAGCGCGGCCCAGATCAGGAAGGCCGCGCCGACCAGGCCGAGCACGGTCACGAGGGTCGTGTGCACCGGCCTCTCCTGGGCGGCTTCCCACGCGGCCGCGCCCTGCTTCTTGACGGGCCGCAGCCAATGCCGGGCGAACTCGAACTCCAGCGACCACAGCCACACGCCGAGGAGGATCGGCGGGATCGTCAGCGGCCCCGGCAGCACGATCAGGACCAGGCCGAGCAGGATCAGGAGCAGCCCCGCGACGAAGACGACGACGCGTCGGAGGGTCCGCGACATCGCCGGGTCAGCCCTGGTGCGGTGTCAGCCGAGCGCGGCGACGGCGGCGTCGTAGTCGGGCTCGTGACCGATCGCGTCGACCAGCTCGGTGTGGAGGACGGTGCCGTCGGTGTCGAACACGACGACCGACGCGGGCCAGCAGGCCGCGCATGCCGCCGTCGACCATGGTCACGCCGTAGTCGGTGCCGAAGCTGCTGCGGAACGACGAGCCCACGGTCACGTTCTCGATCCCCTCGGCGCCGCAGAAGCGCCTGAGCGCGAACGGCAGGTCGGCCGACGCGCAGACGACCACGGTGTTCTCGAGCCCGGACGCCAGCTCGTTGAAGCGGCGTACCGACGCGGCACACACGCCGGTGTCGATGCTCGGGAAGATGTTGAGGACCACGCGCGAGCCCGCCTGGGCTCGCGGAGGTGAAGTCCGACGAGGTCGGCGCCGGTCAGGGTGTACGCCGGCGCGTGGCTGCCCGGGTGCGGGCAGCTCGCCGACGGTCTGGACGGGGTTGTCCCCGAGCAAGGTGGTGGCCATGGTCCACTGTCTATCAGGTCGGCTCCCGGGGTGGGTGCAGGCGGCCCGGACTCGCCCCGGTCACCACCTGCCTCCTAGCATCGACGCCGTGCTGACCCGACTCGCCGCCGCCGCGGCCGCCCTCGTGCTCGTCCCGTCCCTCGCCGCCTGCGGCGGCTCCTCGAGCAGCTCCACGGCGGCGGACGCCGGCGGCGCGAGTACGCCGACTGCGAGCGGCAGCGCGAGCCGCGGGGCCACCACCTGCGACTACCCCAGCGACCCCCAGGCGCCCGCGGCACGCAAGGTCGACGCTGCCGCCCACGACCCCGACCGTCAGCGGCCAGGTGCACGCCACGATCGCGACCTCGGTCGGCACCCTCCAGGCGACCCTCGATGCCGACAAGGCGCCGTGCACGGTGAACTCGTTCGTCTCGCTGGCCAAGCAGGGCTACTTCGACAACACGCCCTGCCACCGGCTCACCACCGCGACGGCATCTTCGTGCTGCAGTGCGGCGACCCCACCGGCACCGGCACCGGCGGCCCGGGCTACACGATCCCCGACGAGCTGTCGGGGACCGAGACCTACGGCCCCGGGACCCTGGCGATGGCCAACACCGGACCAGCCGAACTCCGGCGGCTCGCAGTTCTTCATCGTCTACAAGGACACGCCGCCTCCCCCCGAAGTACACGGTGTTCGGCCACATCACCTCGGCGTGGCGTGAAGGCCGTGCAGAAGGTCGCGGCCAAGGGCACCGACAACGCGTTCGGTCAGGGCGACGGACACCCGAAGACCAAGGTGACGATCACCAAGGTCACGACCGGCTGACGTCGTCGGCTGACCGCGTCTCAGCCCTCGGCGTACTCGATCGAGGTGCCGAGCTGGAGGGTGCGGCCGACCGTGCACAGGCGGTCGCCGGTCTGCTGGATGGCGCGGGGCAGCACCTCGCGCGCGCGGTCGCCCGCCTCCCCCTCCGGGAACCTGATCGCGACGGTGACGCTGAGGTCGACCAGGTGGGACCCGCCGTCGTCGCGGACCTTGTGGCCCTCGACGTGGATGCCGAACTCCTCGGGCTGCGCGCGCTTGCCGGTGATCAGGCCGACGTCGATCGCCGTACAGCCGGCGAGCGCGGCGAGCAGCAGCTCGACCGGGGTGAAGTCGGGGTCGTCGCCCGACCCGATCGGGAGCACTCCCCCGCGCACGTTGACCGCCTTGTAGCGACCTTCGCCGATCTGGGTCAGGTCCATCCGTCGCAGGGTCTCGTCGCTCATGCGGACAAGGTAACGGCCCCGGTCCGAGGACCGGGGCCGCTCCCTGCTGAGCCTGATCGTGGGGGTGCGTGCTCAGCGGTCAGCGTGTGCGCCGCGGCGCGCCGCGCGCGCCTCACGGCGCATCGTCTTGACGTCGCGGAGCTGGCGCAGGTCCCGATCGGACAGCACCCGGGCCTCCACGAGTCCGCCCATCAGGTACAGCTGCGTGCTCATCGTGATCGTCCTTCCGGCCCGTCGGGGCCAGGTTCGGAGGTAAGAGACAACGTCGCTTGTGCGACTCTTACATTATACGTCGCGTACAGCCGCGGAACCTGCCCCGACGGGGGCGCTCCGGGACGTGATGTCCGGCACCCCGGACGCGGCTCCGGCGGCCGTCCGCTCAGGCGTCGAGACAGGTCGGCAGGAGGTCGAACCAGCGCAGGTGCTCGAAGTCCGCACTGACCCTGCCGGGGTGGGCGGCGAGGTCGGGCCTGGGCGCCGGCGCGCGAGGATCTCGGCTCCCTCGCGCAGCTGCTCGGCGAGGAGGTCCTCTCCCCCGGTCAGCCGCTCGCTGCGGCATCTGCGCCCGGCCCCCGTCGTAGGAGATCGCGCGCAGGCTGATCGGCGGCTCGACGAGCCCGTCGCGGTGGCGCCAGCGGCCGGTCACGGTGTCGAACCGGTAGTCGTCCGAGCAGCCGCCAGCCGTCGCGCGCGACGAGCCGGACGGCGTCGACGATGTAGTCGGCCACGGTGTCGGAGACGAAGTAGTTGAAGTTCACGCGCACCCAGCCGGGCTTGATGCCCTCGCAGCCGCCGGTGATCTCGCGCTCGAACTCGTGGGAGCGGTCGAGGTCGATGCCGAGCAGTCGATGGCCGTAGGGGCCGGCGCACGAGCAGCCGCCGCGGGCCTGGATCCCGAACAGGTCGTTGAGCAGCGAGACGACGTAGTTGTGGTGGAGGTAGCGGCCCGAGGGCGAGCGCACCACGAACGAGACGATCGAGAGGCGAGCCGCGTCGAGGTTGCCGAGCAGCTCGATGGCCGGCTCGTCGCGCCAGGTGGAGACCGCGCGCGCGAGGAGCCGCTCCTCCGCGCGCCGGATGGTCTCGGTGCCGACGGCCTCCTTGAGCTGGAAGACCAGCCCGGCCCGCACCGCCTCGATGATCGCCGGCGTACCGCCCTCCTCGCGCTGGGCGACGTCGTCGAGGTAGCGGTGGTCGGCGGTGTTGACGTAGGCGACCGTGCCGCCGCCGGGTACGTCGGGCACCCGGTTGGCGAACAGCTCGCGCCTGGCCACGAGCACCCCGGGCGTCGACGGGCCGCCGATGAACTTGTGCGGCGACAGGAAGATCGCGTCCTTGTAGGCCAGCGGCCGGTCGGTGCGGAGCCGTCATCTCGATCCGGACGTACGGCGCGGCCGCGGCGAAGTCCCAGAAGGACAGGGCGCCGTGGCGGTGGAGCAGCTCGGAGATGCCGAACGTGTCCGAGACGATGCCGGTGACGTTGGAGGCGGCGGAGAAGGAACCGATCTTCAGCGGCCGCTCGGCGTACTTCTCCAGCTGCTCGGCGAGCTCCTCCTGGTCGATGTGGCCGTCGGCGTCCTCGTGGATGGTGACGACGTCGGCGACGGTCTCGCGCCAGGAGATCTCGTTGGAGTGGTGCTCGTAGGGGCCGAGGAAGACCACCGGTCGCTCGGCCGGAGGGATGTGGGCGGTCAGGTCGTGCTCGTCGTCGAGCACCGACGGGATCCGCAGGCCGAGAACGCCGATCAGCTTGGCGATCGCGCCGGTGCAGCCCGAGCCGGCGAAGAGCACGACCGTGTCGCGGTCGCCGCCCGACGGACTCGCGGATGATCTCGCGGGCCTCCTCGCGCAGCCGGCTGGTCTGCAGCCCGGTGCCGCTGGACTCGGTGTGGGTGTTGGCGTAGCTCGGCAGCACCTGGTCGCGGATGAAGTCCTCGAGGAAGGTGAGCGCCCGGCCGGAGGCGGTGTAGTCGGCGTACGTGACCCGGCGCGGACCGTACGGCGTGGTCATCACGTGGTCCTCGCCGATGACGGACTCGCGCACGAGCGCGATCAGTGGCGAGGTCGGCTCGGGCATGCTTCCAGGGTAGGGCCGAACGGTGCCGACCGCCCGTCCGAGATGCGCGTGCCGAACAGAACGGCCGACGGCCGCGCCGACGTCGCAGCAGCGACGCGGCACGGCCGTCGGTGGTCGTCGTACGGCGGAGCCTCAGCTCACCTTGACCTTCAGGATCGTGTGACCGGTGAGGACCTTCTGCCCCGGCTGGGTGAACAGCGTGGCATCGATCGGCTTGGTCCGACCGCCGAAGGCGAAGAACTCCACCCGCGCCTGGTCGTTGCGCTGGGCGTTCCGGGCGAGCTTCGCTCGACCCCGGCCAGCGTGCGCGGGAAGCCACGCTCGAACGGGAAGGAGTCGACCTCGGAGGCGAACAGGCGTCCGCGGTCATCCCGGCCGCACGGGCGGGCACCGCCAGCCGGAACGACGGGCCGTGCCTGCCGCCGGCGTACCGCAGCCGGAGCGTGGCCGCCGTACCGGCCTTGACCAGCGCCGGGCTGCCGGTCCCGATCACGTGCCAGGCCCCGCCGCGCCGCTGCTCCGCGCCGACGATCTTGAGCACGGAGGTGTCGTCGACGACGTCGGAGTCGACCTCGACCGAGTCGACGGTGACGCCGTCGACGTTCGTCAGCAGGAAGACCAGGTCAGCCAGGTCGAAGCTCGGCCGCGGAGGCGATGTCGAAGGTGTCGGTGTAGCGGTTGCCGCCCTTGAAGGTGAACCGAGCCGTTGGCGGTGTGACCATGGACGGTCCAGGACTTGCTCTCCGACCCGCCCTGGAAGGCGTCGATCACCGTTCTGGTGGTTGGCCTCCAGCTCGTAGAACGTGACAGCGGCCGTGGCGTTCGGCAGCTGCACGTCGGAGGAGCCCGTCCGGGTCCGCGAGACGGCGCCGTCGGGGTGGTAGGTCACCGTCGAGGTGATCAGGTGCCGAGTCCGGCAGCGGTCCGAGCGGGCCGGAGATCCCCGTCATCCGGTCCTGGTCGATGGTGCCGAGGAGGCCTCCGATGTTGGCCACCTTGAACGGCGAGCCGAGCGAGTCGCCCTGGATGTAGAGGGCGTCGGCTCCCGCCATGCCGTAGGTGCTGTTGCCGGCGAACTCCATCGGGTGGCCGAAGCCGACCACGCGGCCGGCGCAGACCGACGTGATGGTGCCGAGGCCGCCGAAGACGATGTCTCCGGTGGACTCGGTTGCCACCAGGTTGCCGCCGGCGACCATGTCGGCCGACGGTCGGGCCGTTCGGCCGCGCGGTGGCGTGCCCTGCGGCGGTCACCTGGGAGCTCAGGTAGGGACGACCCGTCGCGCGCTTCGAGGGCGCGGGGGCCGAGCCCGGCCAGGACGGTGGGCGCCCTGGAGCTCCCGGAAGCCGGAGGACGCCTGCGCCGTGGTCACGTCGGTCGTCGCCGCGATCTTCCGGGCGGCGGCCGCGGAGACCTGCACGTGCACCGGGGCCGCGGGGGTGCCGGCGTACGCCTGCATGTCCTCCCACGGCGTGATGCCGGCGATCGGCGTGGAGCCGAAGGACAGCGTGTAGGCCACGGCCCCGATCAGGCTGCCGTCCGCGGCGTACACCGGCGAGCCGGACATGCCTTCCCAGATGCCGCCGACGCTGGGTCGATCTCGGGCGAGGACAGCTTCATCATCACCATGTCGACGCCGGGCTCGATGCCGTCCTTGAGGACGCCGATCACGGTGCCGTCGAAGGTGGAGGGCGTCGTACCGCTGGTGACGGTGAGCCCGTGGACGGCCTGGTCGGGCACGAGGTCGGCGACCGGGAACGCCGTGTCGCACGAGCCGGTGGCGGCCTGGGACGGCGTGGTGATGGCGGCCGTGCCCGCGAGGCACAGCCCCGCGGCGACCGCGGCCGAGGCGAGGACCTTGGCCCGAGATGCTGGTTTCTTCATGGAACTTCCCTCCGTTGAGCGCGTGCCCCCGTGGCCGGCGCTGTCTGCTCAACAGACGTGCCGAGAGGGCGTTTGGTTGCGTGCATCCCGGAGAGGGTCCGCACGAGATGCTTAGTGTGGGGCCATGACCGACCTGGCGAGGCGGATCGGCCCGGTGTCGCGGGTGCGTGTCGCGGAGCACGACTGCCCGACCGGCGACCAGGCGCGCGAGGACGTCGTCGCGGCCGAGGAGCCCCTGGAGATCCGGCTCGCCTGGCCCGGCTCGAGTCCCCAGCGCGCCTGGGTGACGATGCGGACGCCCGGCCACGACTTCGAGCTGGCTGCCGGGTGGGTCGTGCACGAGGGACTCGTCGCGCCCGGCCTCGTTGACGAGCGTCGCGTACTGCACCGACGTGGACCTCGCGCCGGAGCAGGAGTTCAACGTCGTGACGGTGACGGCCAGCGGCCCGGTCGACCTCGCGCACCGTCATGCCGGGCTGTCCAGCGGCTCGTCGGCCTGCGGCGTGTGCGGCAAGGACAGCATCGACGCCGTTCTCGCCACGGTGCGCGGACCACGCTGGCAGGGTCCGCCGCCGCGGCCCGAGGTCGTACGCCGGCTCCCCGGGCTGCTGCGCGAGGGACAGGACGTGTTCGGGCGAACCGGCGGGGTCCACGCCGCTGGGCTGTTCTCCGCCGACGGTGACCTGCACGTCGTACGCGAGGACGTCGGGCGGCACAACGCGGTCGACAAGGTGACCGGCGCCCGGGTGCTGGCCGGCGACTCCCCCGGCGCGGCGTACCTCGTGGTGAGCGGGCGGGCCGGCTTCGAGCTGGTCCAGAAGGCGGTCGCCGCCGGGCTCGGGACCCTGGTGGCGGTGGGCGCGCCCACCTCGCTCGCGGTGCACCTCGCCCGCGAGGCCGGGCTGGGCCTCTACGGGTTCACCCGCGCCGAGCGCACCGTCCGCTACGCCTGATCGCCGAGTCGGCACGTGCCGACTCGGCGTGATTTCCGTGCCTGTTTGCGCCGACTGGGCGTGAATTCCGTGCCTGTTTGCGCCGACTCGGCGTGACTTTCGGCGCGGGGGCGCCATCGTGTCGGTGCTCGTCCCTAGGTTCGTCTCGTGCGGATCCTCCACACCTCCGACTGGCACCTCGGTCGCTCGTTCCACCGCGTGGGCATGCTCGAGCACCAGGCGGCCTTCGTCGACCACCTGGTCGGGGTGATCGAGGCGGAGCAGGTGGACCTCGTCGTCGTCGCCGGCGACATCTACGACCGCGCCCTGCCCCACGTCGACGCCGTACGCCTGGCGGACGAGACGTTCGCTCGGCTTGCCGCCTCCCGCGCCCAGGTGGTGCTGACGTCCGGCAACCACGACTCGGCCCAACGCCTCGGGTTCGGCTCCCGGCTGATCGACGCGGCCGGCGTCTACCTGCGCACCGACGCCTCCGGGATCGGTACGCCGGTCCTGCTGGCCGACGAGCACGGCCCGGTCGCGGTGCACGGCCTCCCCTACCTCGACCCGCAGGCGCTCCACGAGCCGTGGCGGCTGCCGGCCCGCAGCCACGAGGCGGCCGTCGCGGAGGCGATGCGCCGCGTGCGCGCCGACCTGGCCGCGCGCCCGATGCGCTCGGTGGTGCTGGCCCACGCCTTCGTGGCCGGCGGCCTGCCGAGCGAGTCGGAGCGTGACATCAGCGTCGGTGGCGTGTCGCTGGTGGCGTCATCACTCTTCGACGGCATCTCCTACACCGCGCTCGGCCACCTCCACGGCCGGGCGGTGCTCGGCGACGCGCTGCGCTACAGCGGCTCGCCGCTGGCCTACTCCTTCTCCGAGGCCGACCACACCAAGGGGTGCTGGCTGGTCGACCTCGGCCGCGACGGTGTCGACCTGGCGGAGTTCGTCGAGGCGCCGGTGCCGCGCCGACTGGCGCGGGTGAGCGGCGACCTCGAGACGTTGCTCACCGACGCCGCGCTCGCCGACGTCGAGGACCGCTGGCTCCAGGTGACCCTCACCGACACCGCCCGTCCTGCCCATCCGATGGAGCGGCTCCGCGCGCGGTTCCCCCACGCGCTCGTCCTCGGGTTCGCTCCGGCCGGCGGCGCGGTGCCTTCCCTCCCGACTGCGGCTCCCCAGGGCCGCCGAGACCACGAGGTCGCCCTCGACTTCGTGGCCGAGCTGCGTGGTGCACCCGCCTCCGACGCCGAGTCCGCCCTGCTGCTGCAGGCCTGCGACGCGTGCGTCGACGACCCCGAGGCCGACGTACTCCTGTCCGGGTCCGGCTGATGCGGCTCCACCGGCTCTCGGTCACGGCGTTCGGCCCTTTCGTGGAGACTGCCGACGTCGACTTCGACGCCTTGACCGACTCCGGCCTCTTCCTCCTCTCCGGTGCGACCGGGTCCGGCAAGTCGAGCGTCCTCGACGCAGTCTGCTTCGCGCTGTACGGCGCCATCCCCGGCGACCGCAACCACGCCGGCCGGCTGCGCTCCGACCAGGCTCCGGTCGGGCTCGCGCCGAGCGTGGAGCTCGACGTCACCCTCTGCGGTCGCCGTTTCCGGGTCGTCCGCTCCCCGGCCTGGGAGCGGCCGAAGAAGCGCGGCGCCGGGCTGACCCGCGAGCCGGCCAAGGTCACGGTCTCCGAGCGCGTGCGCGACGCGTGGGTCCCGCTGAGCAGCCGGCTCGACGAGGCCGGCGACCTCCTCTCCGGCCTGGTCGGGATGAACCTCGACCAGTTCTGCCAGGTCGCCCTGCTCCCCCAGGGTCATTTCCAGGCGTTCCTCCGGGCCGACTCCGCGCAGCGTCACGACCTGCTCGCCCGGCTCTTCCGCACCGGCCGGTTCGAGCGCGTCGAACGGTGGCTCCGCGACCACCGGCTGACCCTGCGCCGAGAGTCCCAGACCCACCTCACGTCCGTCTCCGACCTCGTCAGCCGGCTGTCCGAGGCAGGCGCTACGGACGCCCCCGAGACGCTGGCCGACCTGACGGCCGCTGCCGGCGACGGTGCGCTGTGGTGCTGGGCGGGCGACCTGACCCGCACGACGGACGCCGGCCTCGCGGCCGCCGAGACCCACGCCGTGGCTGCGCTGACGTCGGCGCGTGAGGCGTCGCACGCGTGGGAGCTCGCACGCGACGACGCGCGCGCACGCTCCCGGGTGCGCGAGGCGGCTGCCGTCCACGAGCAGCTCACTACGGCCGCCGACGACCACGCGGCGGACGTCGCCCGGCTCGAGGCCGGGCGGCGCGCCGAGGGGCTGCGCCCGCTGGCGCGGCTCGTGGACGAGCGCCGCCGCCGGCTCGGAGACGCGGCCGACGTGGTGCACGTCGCCCTCGGCGCGGCCACCACCGCACGGCCTCGACGTGGCAGACCTTCCGGCGGAGCTCGGCCGACTCACCCACGAGCTCTCGGCGCTGACCGTGCTGCTGCCCGCGGAGCAGCGCCTGACCGAGCTCAGGGCGCGCTGCGAGTCCCGGGCCGACGCTCTGCAGGCCCTGCGACGTGACGACGAGCTGGCCGCGGCCGAGGGGTCCACGCTCGCGCGGCTCGTGACCCGGCTCGCGAGCGAGGCCCACGGCGCCGCCGCGGCCGAGATGGCCCTGCCGACGGTCGAGGCCGAGGCCGTCCGCCTACGGGCCGTCGTGGCGGCCCATGCCGACGCCCGGCGTCTGCAGGCCGAGCTCACCCTCGCGACCGCCGACCACTCCGCGGCGGTCGGTCGCCTGCTCGACGTACGCGAACACCTGCTCGACGTTCGCGAACGCCGGATCGCCGGGATGGCGGCCGAGCTCGCGGGTGCGCTGGCCGTCGGTGACGACTGCCCCGTCTGCGGGTCCGCCGACCATCCCCATCCGGCTCTGCCCGCCACGGGGCACCCCGACGCGGCCGCCGAGCGCGAGGCACAGAAGGCCGTCGACGACGCCCAGGCCCTCGAGCACGCGCTCGCTCTGCGGGTGCGCGACGCCGCCTCCGCGCTCGAGACCGCACGCGCAGCGGGCTCGGCGGTGGCCGTCGACGACCTCGACCGCGTGGTCGACGCCGCCGAGCGGAAGCTGTCCGAGACGCGCGCCCGGGCAGCTGGTCACGGCAGGCTCACGGCGCAGCTCACCGAGGCGCAGCACCGTGTCGGCGTCCTCGACGACGAGAGCGACGTACGCCGGGTCAGGGTCGCGGAGCTGACCACGACGCTGGACCATCTGCAGGTGCAGGCCGCGGAGCTCGAGGAGCAGGTGGCCGCTGCCCGTGGCGAGCACCCCGGGTTGGCGCAGGCCGTCGCGCAGCTCGAGGAGCTGCATGCGTCGGCGCAGGACGCCTGCGAGGCGCTGGCAGCCCGCGACACCGCCCTGGACGCCCTCGACGAGGCGGAGCTGGCCCTCGCGCGCGCTGCGCTCGAGGCCGGCTTCGACGACAGCTGCGTCCGCACGCCGGTGTGAGCTGGGGGTCGACGACCTGGCGCGACTCGACGACCGGGTCCGCGGCCACCGGTCGGCGCTGGCCGCAGCCGAGATGGTGCTCGCCGAACCGGGCGCCCGACAGCTCCTCGACGCGCCCCAGCCCGACCTGGACGCGCTCGAGGCCGCCCAACGCGCAGCTGCGACCGCGCTCGAACAGTCGCGCGCGAACCGGCAGGTCGCGGACCGCCGGCATGCCCGCGTCGTCGGGCTGACAGCCGAGCTGCGGCTGGCTCTCGATGCCTGGACCCCCGTCCGTGAGCAGCTCGAGCTCGCCACCTCGGTGTCCGCCTTCGCCGAGGGCAAGTCGCCGGACAACCGCCTGCAGATGCGCCTCTCGGCGTACGTCCTTGCCTACCGGCTGACGCAGGTCGTCGCCGCGGCCAACGCGCGCCTCGCCGGGATGAGCGACCAGCGTTACTCCCTGGAGCACGTCGGCCAGCGCGGCGCAGGTGAGTCCCGCGGCGGCCTCAGCCTGGTCGTGCGCGACGACTGGTCGGGCGAGAGCCGCGACCCCGCGACGCTGTCCGGTGGCGAGACCTTCGTCGTCTCGCTGGCCCTCGCCCTGGGCCTGGCCGACGTGGTCGCGCACGAGGCAGGCGGGGCCGACCTCGCCACCCTGTTCGTCGACGAGGGCTTCGGCTCCCTCGACGCCGAGACGCTCGACGATGTCCTCGACATCCTCGACACCCTGCGCGAGAACGGCCGCGCGGTCGGCGTGGTGAGCCATGTGGCAGAGATGCGCGACCGGATCCCGACCCAGCTCGTGGTGACCAAAGCCCGCACGGGGTCCACGGTCCAGGTGTCCGGCGGACCCCGCTAGGTTCGGGGACATGCCTGGTCTCGACCCCGGATTCACCGCACTCCCCTACCGCGCCCTGGGAGACGCCGCGCTGTCGCCGTGCCCGCGAGCTGGGCGCGAGTCATGCCGACTTCCGCTTCGAACGGGTCCGCTACCAGGACGTGCGGGTGCGTGACGGCGCCGTCCAGGGCGTCGGTGACGTGGAGGATCTCGGGTTCGCGGTGCGGGTCGTCCACGGCGGTGCCTGGGGCTTCGCCTCCGGCGTCCACCTCACAGCAGACGAGGCCGTGCGGGTCGCCGAGACGGCGGTGGCCGTCGCCCGGGTGTCTGCCGCGATGACGACCGTGCCGGTCGAGATCGCCCCCGAGCCGGTCTACGACGACGTCGAGTGGGTGTCGGCGTACGACCGTCGACCCGTTCGACGTGCCCGTCGCCGAGAAGGCCGCGGTGCTCGTCGACTGGACCCAGCGGCTGCGCCGCCATCCGGCCGTCGCCCACGCCACCGCAGACCTGCTGCAGGTCCGCGAGAACAAGTACTACGCCGACCTCGCCGGCACCCGGACCACCCAGCAGCGGGTCCGGCTGATGCCCGCGTTCACCGCGATGGGCGCCGACGACAACACCGGCACCTTCGACGACATGAGCTCCATCGCGCCGCCCGCCGGACGCGGCTGGGAGTACGTCGTCGGGTCGGTCGCCGACGGGGCATGGGACTGGGACGCCGAGCTGGCCGAGGTGCCGGAGCTGCTCGACGAGAAGCTGGTCGCCAAGACCGTCGAGGCCGGGGTCCTCGACCTCGTCATCCACCCGAGCAACCTCTGGCTGACCATCCACGAGTCGATCGGGCACGCCACCGAGCTCGACCGGGCGCTCGGCTACGAGGCCAACTACGCCGGCACGTCGTTCGCGACGATCGACCAGCTCGGCACGCTGCAGTACGGCTCGCCGGTCATGCACGTCACCGGCGACCGCACCGTCGAGCACGGCCTCGCCACCATCGGCTACGACGACGAGGGCGTCGCGACCCAGAGCTGGGACATCGTCCGCGACGGGGTGCTCGTCGGCTACCAGCTCGACCGGCCGATGGGCGCCCTGCATCCCGAGCTGAACGACGGTCGCTCCAACGGCTGCGCGTACGCCGACTCCCCCGGCCACATCCCGATCCAGCGGATGGCGAACGTCTCGCTGCAGCCGGCGCCGGACGAGCGTGACGACCGAGGACCTGATCGGACGCGTCGAGCAGGGGCTGTACGTCGTCGGCGACAAGTCCTGGTCGATCGACATGCAGCGCTTCAACTTCCAGTTCACCGGCCAGCGGTTCTACCGGATCGAGGACGGACGGCTGGCCGGACAGGTGCGCGACGCGGCGTACCAGGCGACGACGACCGACTTCTGGGGCTCGATGGAGGCCGTCGGCGGCCCTGAGACCTGGGTGCTCGGCGGCGCCTTCAACTGCGGCAAGGCCCAGCCCGGGCAGGTGGCGTCGGTGAGCCACGGCTGCCCGAGCGCGCTGTTCCGCGGCGTACGGATCCTCAACACCCAGGACGAGGGGGCTCACTGATGGCTGTGCCGAGCGGAGTCGAGATGCCGGCCACCGTGCAGGAACTCGTCGAGCACGCCCTCGCGGCCTCGACCGCCGACGACTGCGTCGTCATCGCCCACCACGCACCAGCGCCAACCTGCGCTGGGCCAACAACACGCTCACCACCAACGGCGTGATGCGGGGCGATCGACGTCACGGTGGTGGCGTTCGCCCGGAAGTCCGGTGGCGTGAGCGTCGGGTCCGTGTCCGGCAGCGCGGCGTCGCTGGACCAGGTGGACGCCCTCGTCGTCGCCGCCGATGCCGCGGCCCGGGCCGCCGACCCGGCGGCGCGATGCGCAACGCCTCGTGGAGGGCACGGCCGACGACGCGTGGAGCGACTGCCCCGGGCGAGACCGACATCCACGTCTTCGACGCCTTCGCCCCGGCCCTGGGCGAGGCGTTCGGCCGGGCCCGCGCCGGCGGCCGGATCCTCTACGGGTTCGTCGACCACCACGTGACCACGACGTACGTCGGCTCCTCGACCGGCCTGCGCCTGCGCCACGAGCAGCCGACCGGGCACTACGCCTGCACCGGGAAGACGGCCGACCTGTCGAGCAGCGCCTGGGTCGGTGGCGCGACCCGCGACTTCGTCGGCGTCGACGCGCTCGCGGTCGAGGCGACGCTCGAGCAGCGGCTCGGTTGGGCGCGACGAACGGTCGACCTTCCGGCCGGCCGCTACGACACGATCCTGCCGCCCACCGCCGTCGCGGACCTGATGATCGACGCCTACTGGTACGCCGGCGCGCGCGACGCCCACGACGGCCAGTCGGTCTACAGCCGGCGCGGGGGTGGCACCCGGATCGGCGACGAGATGGTCCGCCCGGAGGTGACGCTCTTCTCCGACCCGGCCTACCCGGGCCTCGAGTGCGCGCCGCACGTCGTGGTGACGTCGTCCGGCGACGACGACTCGGTCTTCGACAACGGGTCTGCCGCTGGGCCGCACCGCCTGGATCGACCACGGCCGGCTCGCGGCCCTGCGGCAGACCCGTGAGACGGCCGCCCTCACCGGCCAGCCGGTCACGCCGGCCATCGACAACCTGGTCCTCGAGGTCGACGGCGCCACCGGCAGCCTCGACGACCTCGTGGCCGGCACCGAGCGTGGGCTGCTGCTGACCTGCCTGTGGTACATCCGCGCGGTCGACCCGCAGACCCTGCTGCTCACCGGCCTGACCCGCGACGGCGTCTACCTGGTCGAGAACGGCGAGATCACCGGCGCCGTCAACAACTTCCGCTTCAACGAGAGCCCGATCGACCTGCTCCGGCGTTCACCCACGCCTCGGCCACCGGCCCGGCGTTCAGTCGCGAGTGGGGCGACGACTACTTCTCGCGCACCGCCATGCCCGCGCTCCGCGTCCCCGACTTCAACATGTCGAGCGTCTCGCAGGCGCGCTAGCCGTTGGCTGACCGACGGAACGTCGAGAAGGGTCAGTCCTCGGCGGCTTCGGCGAAGGCCTCGGGCGGCGGGCAGGAGCAGACCAGGTGTCGGTCGCCGTACGCCTGGTCGATGCGGGCGACCGGCGGCCAGTACTTGTCGGGGTCGGGGCCGGTCGGGAAGACCGCGACCTCGCGCGGGTAGGCCCGGTCCCAGTCGCCGACGATCGCCCGGGCGGTGTGGGGCGCGCCGCGCAGCGGGGACTTGTCGACGCTCCACTCCCCTCGCTCGACCTGCTCGATCTCGGCGCGGATGGCGAGCATCGCGTCGCAGAACCGGTCGATCTCGGCGAGGTCCTCGGACTCGGTCGGCTCCACCATCAGGGTGCCGGCGACCGGGAACGACATGGTCGGCGCGTGGAAGCCGTAGTCGACGAGCCGCTTCGCGACGTCGTCGACGGTGACGCCCGAGGCCTTGGTGAGGCCGCGCAGGTCGAGGATGCACTCGTGGGCGACCAGGCCGCCGTGCCCCTTGTAGAGCACGGGGAACGAGTCGTCGAGCCGCGCCGCGACGTAGTTGGCCGACAGCACGGCGGTGGCCGTGGCGCGGCGTAGACCCTCGGCCCCCATCATGCGGACGTAGGCCCACGAGATCGGCAGGATCCCCGCCGAGCCGTACGGCGCCGCGCTGATCGCGCCGATGCCGTCGCGCTGCCCCGGGTCGGGGTGCTGCCTGTGACTCGGGAGGTACGGCGCCAGGTGGGCGCGCACGCCGACCGGGCCGACGCCAGGGCCACCACCGCCGTGCGGGATGCAGAAGGTCTTGTGCAGGTTGAGGTGGGAGACGTCGCCGCCGAACTCGCCCGGTCGGGCGTGGCCGAGCAGGGCGTTCAGGTTGGCCCCGTCGACGTACACCTGGCCACCCGCTTCGTGCACGATCGCGCACAGCTCGGTGATCGTGTCCTCGTAGGCACCGTGGGTCGACGGGTAGGTCACCATGATCGCCGCGATCTCGTCCGGGTGCTCGGCGCACTTCGCCCGCAGGTCGTCGAGGTCGACGGCGCCGTCGTCGGCGGCCCTGACGACCACGACCCTCATGCCGGCCATCACGGCCGACGCGGCGTTGGTGCCGTGGGCCGACGACGGGATCAGGCAGATCGTTCGCCCGGTGTCGCCGTTCGCCCGGTGGTAGCCGCGGATGGCCAGGAGCCCGGCCAGCTCGCCCTGCGAGCCGGCGTTCGGCTGGATCGAGACGCGGTCGTAGCCGGTCGCCTCGGCCAGCCACGACTCGAGCTGCCCGATCAGCTCGCGGTAGCCCAGGGCGTCCTCCGCCGGCGCGAACGGGTGCAGGTCGGCGAAGCCCGGCATCGACACCGGCTCCATCTCGGTCGTGGCGTTGAGCTTCATCGTGCAGGAGCCGAGCGGGATCATGCCGCGGTCGAGGGCGTAGTCGCGCGCCGAGAGCCGTCGTAGGTAGCGCAGCATCTGGGTCTCGCTGCGGTGGGCGGAGAACACCTCGTGGGTGAGGTACGGCGTGGCGCGGGCCAGCTCTTCGGGGATCGTCTCCAGCGTGCTGACGGAGTGCGTCCCCTCGTCGTAGGCACCGTAGGCACCGAACGCCCGCAGCACCGCCCCCAAGGTGGCCGCGCCGAAGGTCTCGCCGACAGAGAGCCCGACGTGGTCGTCATCGACGTACCGGACCTGAACGCCGTCCTCCCGTGCAGCAGCGACGATCTCGGCCGCCCGACCGGGGACGTGCGTGAGCAGCGTGTCGAAGTATCGGTCGTGGACCACCTCGATCCCGCCCTGGCGGAGCATGCCGCCGAGGCCGCGGGCATGGTCCCTGATCCGTTCGGCGATGCCGCGCAGACCCTCGGGGCCGTGGTACACGGCGTACATCGAGGCCACGACGGCGAGGAGCACCTGGGCGGTGCAGATGTTGGAGGTCGCCTTGTCGCGGCGGATGTGCTGCTCACGGGTCTGCAGTGCGAGCCGGTAGGCCGGGCGGCCCTCGGCGTCCACGGAGACACCGACCAGGCGGCCGGGCAGGTGCCGCTCGAGCCCGGCGGAGACCGACATGTAGCCGGCGTGCGGGCCGCCGTAGAACATCGGGACGCCGAAGCGCTGGGAGGAGCCGACGACGACATCGGCGCCGAGCTGGCCGGGCGACTCCAGCAGGGTCAGGGCCAGCAGGTCGGCCGCGACCACGGCGAGCGCGCCGCGCTCGTGCGTGGCCTCGATCAGCGGCCGGGGGTCGAGGATCCGGCCGGAGGCGCCGGGGTACTGCACGAGGACGCCGGACAGGTCGCCCTCGGGAAGTCCCTCGGCCAGATCTGCCACGACCACCTCGATCCCCATGGCTGCGGCACGGGTCTCGATGACCTCGATCGTCTGCGGCAAGGCGTCCGCGTCGACCACGAACGGACCGGTGGCGCCGCGCTGGGCGCGGCGGACGAGTGTCATCGCCTCTGCCGCGGCGGTGCCCTCGTCGAGCAGGCTGGCATTGGCGGTCGGCAGGCCGGTGAGGTCGCCGATCACGGTCTGGAAGTTGAGCAGCGCCTCGAGGCGGCCCTGCGAGATCTCGGGCTGGTACGGCGTGTACGCGGTGTACCAGCTCGGGTCCTCGAGCACGTTGCGGCGGATCACCGGCGGGGTGATCGTCGCGTGGTAGCCGAGGCCGATCATCGACTCGGCGGGGCGGTTGGCGGCCGCGATCCGGCGCAGCTCACGCGCGGCGTCGTACTCCGACAGCGGCTCGGGCAGGTCGAGCGTGCGCGACGCGATGGAGCCCGGCACGGCGGCGTCCATCAGGTCGTCGAGCGAGTCGAAGCCGACCACTTCGAGCATGCGGGCGACGTCGTCGGCGCGCGGGCCCAGGTGGCGATCGGCGAAGGTGTGCGGCAGGTTCACGGGTGGCTCCTCGACGGGTCGATTCGCCTCCCCCTCTGTCGCGTGCGCTCCAGAGTTGCCTGCTCCGCACGGTCCTGGCGCCTGAGAGGTTCCGGGGAGGGGTTGCCCCTTCGGCGCTCCGATCCCGGGCGTACGCCGTGAGGCGCGGACCCGGGCAGAGACTCTCCCGTGCGGGATTGTCAGCGAGACGAGTCTAACGCGCGGACCCCGTGGGATCCGGCATCGTCACGCACTGGACTCGCGCGTCGAGGGTGCGCTGCGGGCCTTCTCGGGCCTACCCCAGCTTGCGGGCGGCGCGGCGGGCTGCGAGCTCGTCGGCGGCGTCGTTGGCCGGCTGGTCGTCGGCGGTGCGCTCGCTGGGCAGCTCGGACAGCGTGCCCTCGATCTCGCGCCAGACCCCGCCGATGGCGATGCCGAAGACGCCTTGTCCGCCCTGGAGCAGGTCGATGACCTCGTCGCTGGTGGTGCATTCGTAGACCGACGCGCCGTCGCTCATCAGCGTCACGCGGGTCAGGTCGTCGGTGCCACGGGTGCGGAGGTGCTGGACGGCCGTGCGGATCTGCTGCAGCGAGATGCCGGCGTCGAGCAGCCGCTTGATGACCTTGAGGATGAGGATGTCGCGGAAGGAGTAGAGCCGCTGGGACCCCGAGCCGGTGGCGCCACGCACGGTCGGCTCGACCAACCCGGTCCGGGCCCAGTAGTCCAGCTGGCGGTAGGTGATGCCTGCCGCGTTGCACGCGGTCGGGCCGCGGTACCCGGTGTCGCTGGGCAGCGGAGAGACGTCGTCGGTGAAGAGCAGACCCTGTTCCTCGGCCGCCTCGGCCGCCAGCAGAGCCTCGGCCTCGCCGGCCTGCTTGTCGGCCCGTTGCTGGCCTGCGTGCTGCTCGTTGTCGTTCACTACGACCTCCGTCGGCTACCTCGTGCTGCGTGACCCCTGGGGAAACCGGGCGGCTGCGGTGGCAACCACACCGGTGGAGTTACAACGAGGACAGTTCAAGGTAAGGCTGTGGGTGAGGCTCGTCAAAGAGCCCAGCGGCGTGTCGCAACCCTCTACCTCTACTAGAGGGTGAGGCCTGGGCCCACGCTCAGCGGGTCTCGAAGTCCTCGGGCGAGACCTGGTCGAGGAACTCGCGGAACTTCTCCACCTCGTCCTCCTGCTCGGCCGGCGCGTCGAGCCCGGCCTCGGCCAGCACCTCGTCGGCGCAGAGGATCCGGCTCCCGGTGCGCAGCGCCAGAGCGATCGAGTCCGACGGACGCGCGCTGACCTCCACCCCCGAAGCGAGGACGAGGGTCGCGAAGAACATGCCGTCCTTGACCTCGGTGATGTGGACCTCGGTGAGCTCGTTGCCGGTCGAGTCCAGGACGTCCTTGAGCAGGTCGTGCGTCAACGGACGCGGGGGTACGACGCCCTGCTGGGCGAAGGCGATGGCGGTCGCCTCGACCGCTCCGATCCAGATCGGGAGGTACCGCTGACCCTCCACCTCGCGCAGCAGCACGATCGGGTTGTTCGACGGCATCTCGACCCGCACACCCAGGACGTCGACCTCGCGCATGCCCTCCACAGTACCCCCGTGTCCACGTGCGGTCGGACCGGTCGCAGTGGCCGGTCAGGTGGCCCGCAGCCCGGCCTTCACCAAGGTGGCGTGCAGGCGCACCGACAGGGCCGCGATCTCGCTGACAGTCTCCTCGGCCCGGGCCCGGGCGGCGGCATCGCGGCCGCGCTTGTGGGGTGCGACCACCTGCTCGACCAAGCCCGACCTCGCGGTCCGCCGAGGTCTTGAACGCGCGCAGATGGCGCGGCTCGAAGCCGAACTCCGCGAGCTCCCGGGCGGTCGTCGCGATCACGAGGGCATCGGTGTCGTAGTGGCCGGTGCCGGTGCGGGGTGAGACCAGGCCGAACTGCTCGAGCTGCGCGAGGAGCTCCTCGGAGACCTCCGCGATCTTGAGGAGCTCCTTGCGCGACAGGCGGACCCGGTCACGGCGGCTGAACGACTCCGCCGAGGGCAGGCCGTCCGCGGCCAGCGCCACGGTCGGCACGGTCGGCACGACGGGCTCGATCGGCGGCGGCGCGAGGCCCCGGTCGATGGCGTCGAGGTGCTCGCCGATCACGCGCAGCGGGAGGTAGTGGTCGCGCTGCATCCGCAGGACGTAGCGCAGGCGCTCGATGTCGTCGACGGAGAACTTGCGGTAGCCCGAGGGCGTGCGTTCGGGCTTGACCAGCCCCTTGTCCTCGAGGAAGCGGATCTTGGGGATGGTCACACCCGGGAAGTCGGGGCGCAGCCGGTCGAGGACCTCCCCGATGTTGAGCCGCACCCGTCCCGAGGCGGCCGCGCTGCCCTCCATGGCACCTGTCACGAACGCGGGCCCGCGCGGTCGCCGGCGAGCTCGTGTCCCTGGAAGAACACCAGGCGGTACTTGCCGATCTGGACCTCGTCGGTGTCCTTGAGGACGACGGTGTCGATCCGGTCGCGGTTGACGTAGGTGCCGTTGAGGCTGCCGGCGTCGGCGACCGTGAACGTGTCTCCCTCGCGGGTGAACGTCGCATGTCGGCGGGAGACCGTCACGTCGTCGAGGAAGATCTCGCTGTCTGCGTGCCGGCCGGCGGTGACGACGTCCTTGTCGAGCAGGAAGCGGCTGCCTGCCCCGGGGCCGCGCTGCACGACCAGGAGCGCGCTACCGAGGGGCAGGGCATCCACGGCGGCCGCGTCGACGGGGTTGAGCTGCCGGTCGGAGGAGATCTCGGCGCGCTCGGCGCCGCCGAGGCTGATGGTCGCGGTCGAGTCACCCGCACCCTCGCGCGTCAGCGGCGACCCGCACTGCGAGCAGAAGCGCGCCTCGGCGGGGTTCGCGTTGCCGCAGTTGGTGCAGTACGGCATCGGTGATCGTCTCCTGTCCGAACCCTCAGCAGGGGGCTGAGGTTGATGGTTGCTGCGAACTTATCAGGCAGGTCCTCAGCCGTGCGTGACTTCGCGCGGGTAGGCCAGAGCTCGGCCGACCGCCCTCCCCCGGCTACTCGCCGAGGGTCGCCTGGTACGCCGCAGAGTCCATCAGGTCGTCCAGGGTCGAGGCATCAGCCGGCACGACCTCGTAGAGCCAGCCGCCGCCGTAAGGATCGCTGTTGACCAGCTCGGGGGTGGCGTCGAGGCTCTCGTTGACCGCGACCACCTCGCCGTTGACCGGCGCGTACACGTCGCTCACCGACTTGGTCGACTCGAGCTCGCCGCAGGCGGCGCCCGCCGAGATCGTGTCGCCCACCGCCGGCAGGGAGACGTAGACGATGTCGCCCAACGCGTCCTGGGCGAAGTGGGTGATCCCGACCCGCACGGAACCCTCGGCCTCTCCGGGCGTCCGGACCCACTCGTGCTCCGCGGTGTACTTCAGGTCGTCGGGGTACACGGCTCTCCTTCTCGATGTTCGGTCTCGATGGTGCACTGGGCCGTCACGAGGGCGACGGCGATGCCCGGCAGGCTACCGGGAGGACGCCCTCGCTCGTAGGGGTGGAGGGTGGTCGGCCTGGGTTTCGCGGAACTCCTACGAGGCAGGCTTGTGCAGCGCGGTGATGTCCAGCGCCTTCTCCTGCTGGACGTCGACCGTGGCACCTTCGTCCTTGAACTGCGAGATCGGGCCGTCGAACAGGCTCAGCGCGCCCTGGAGGGTGTGCGGGTCGCCGATCGCGTCGAGGACGTACGGCGAGGTGAGCTGCTTCCCGTCGATCTCGAGCCCCGACGGCGTGGACTGCACCGAGCTCTGGGCCACCAGGCGCACCTTGCCGTTGACCTGCATCGCCTCGGCGCCGGCGGAGCGGAGCTCCTCGATCGTGTCGAGCACGGAGTCGACGTCGATGTGCTGCGGTCCCTCGGTCACCGTGACGCGGATGCCGGGTCCGGTGACGGGGACGAGGCCCGCGAGGATGCCGAGCTCCTCCTCCTGCTTCTGGGCCGCGGACAGTGCGGCGCTCTGGGCCTGGCGGCTGGCCTCGAGCTGGCGCCGGGCCGCCTCGAGCTGGTTGATCTCGGTCTGTGCACGCTGGGAGGTGCCGGCCAGCCCGGAGAGCACGTTGACGAGGTCCTGTTCGCGGTAGCCGGCGAAGGCGTTGTCCGTGGTGTTGGTGCGGACCTGGATGATCGCGGCGAAGCCGAGAGCGGCCAGCAGGACACCGACGACGACCTGGGCACGGGACGGCCGGAACAGGGCGTCACGCAGCCGCTGGAGCCCGACCTCCTCGGCCTGGTTGTCGGCCTGGTTGTCGACCCGGTTGTCAGGCTGGTTGTCGGCCCCGTACTCCGTCTGGTCGGGGAGCTCGTCAGGCATGGAAGACGTACCGCCTGATCTGCGCCACGTTGGAGAAGATCCGGATGCCGAGGACGACGATGACGCCCGTCGACAGCTGACCACCGACGCCGAGCTTGTCGCCGAGGTAGACGATCGCGGCCGCGATCACGACGTTGCTGAGGAACGAGACGACGAAGACCTTGTCGTCGAAGATCCCTTCGAGATAGGCGCGGAGTGCGCCGAAGACGGCGTCGAGGGCCGCTACGACAGCGATCGGCAGGTACGGGTCGAGGCCGGCAGGGACATCGGGAGTGAAGATCAACCCGAGGACGACACCAACGAGAAGTCCGAGTGCGGCGATCATGGCGCGCTATCCCCCTGCTTGAGAGTGTCCAGGTCGGAGGGGCCGGCCGGGCGGGCCGACCGCAGGTCCGGTGGCTCGGCCGCCGGCAGCGTCAGGCTCCCGACGTTGTGCACCTCGAACTTGAAACCGAGGCTGTTCTTGAGGGCGTACCACTCGCCGCCCACCGAGCTGGACAGCAGGTTGGCGGGCAGAGTCGCCGGGTCGCCGATCACGTCGAAGACGTAGGGCGGGTTCACGGGCCGGGAGTTGACGAGGATCCCGATCCCGACGTTGCGGAACGAGCTCAGCACCGTGAGGCGCTCGCCGTTGACGCTGATCGCCTGGGCGCCCGCGGTCCACAAGGCGTCGGCGAGCAGCGAGAGGTCGGAGTCACGGACCAGCTGGTTGTTGTCGCTCCCAGGCGCGCTGGCCACCGTCGCCTGGACGCCGGAGCCCTTGATCGCCCCGAAGCCGGTACGGGCCTGGACCCGGGAGACCCGTGCCTGCGCGGCCTGGGCCTCGGTGTTGACGCGGGTGAGCGAGCGTTGCAGAGCCAGCTGGTCGGCCTGTTGCCTGGACAGCTGTCGTTGCTGGTCGGCGACCGACTCGCGGCGCAGGTTGATCTGGTCGATCAGGCTGCTGCGGCTGGCCGCGTTCACCGACGCGTTGCGCGAGGTCTGGACGGCGGCCACGGTGACGAGGAGCCCGAAGGCGAGCAGGACGATCGCCGCCGTACGACGTGGCACCTGGCGCACGGACGGGTCCTGCCCGGCGGCGCGCTTGCGGGCGGCGACGTACTCGTAGTCGGCGTCGAGCGACCGCTGGGTGATGAGGGCCAGCAGCGGCATCGTCTGCTCGGGGCGGGGCCCGGCCGGTGCGGTGGGTGTCTCAGCCATGGGCCACCGCCCGGGGTTCGGTGGACTTCACCAGCTTGTAGACCTGGTAGGCGTAGAGGATCCCAGCCCACCAGTAGAGCCCGATCCCCCAGCCGGCGAAGGCCCAGCCGAACACCTTGGCCAGCGTCGCCGCCGCGCCGGTGCCGTCGCCGAGCAGGAGCAGGGGGAAGGCGTAGAGGAGGTTGAAGGTCGCGGCCTTGCCGAGGAAGTGGACCGGCAGGGCGCTGTAGCCGCGGGTGCGCAGGATCGGGACCAGGCCCCACAGCAGCACGTCGCGCAGCGGCAGCAGCACGGCGAACCACCACGGCACCACGTCGCGCAGCGCCAGCCCGATCACGACCGCCAGGATGTAGAGGCGGTCGGCCACCGGGTCGAGGATCTGGCCGAGGCGGGAGGTCTGGTGGAGGCGACGCGCGAGGTAGCCGTCGAGGTAGTCGGTGAGGCCGGCGAGAGCGAGCACCCCGAGCGCCCAGCCGTCGGCCTCGGGGCCCAGCACGAGCCACAGGAACAGCGGCACACCGAGCAGCCGCAGCATGCTGAGCGCGTTCGGGACGGTCCACACGCGTGCCTCGCGTGTCGCCTCGTCCGTCACCGTCGACTGCACCTTCCCCGCTCCGAGCCCGCTGTGCCCCGTCAGATCGGCCGGATCCGCCAGATCCGCCGGGGACACCCTAACCGTCCGTCCCACGCGTCCCCCCGCCGTTGCGAGGTGTCGGTGACTCGAGATGCGCGCTGTCGCGGATCTCTCCCACCAGCTCCTCGATCACGTCCTCCAGGGTGGCCGCTCCGAGCGTGGTTCCGGTGGCGTCGACGACCCTCGCCATGTGTGCCCCACGCCGTTGCAGCTTCTCCAGGGTGTCGTGGAGAAGGTCGTCGTCGTGCACCAGCGCGAAGGGCCGGATCCACTTGTCCTCGACCACCGCGTGGCGCCGCTCCTCGTCGGTCTCGAGCACGTCCTTGATGTGGAGGTAGCCGAGCAGGTCGCCCTCGTCGCCCACGACCGGGAACCGGCTGAAGCCGGTGGCCGCGCAGAGCGCCTCGACGTCGGCGCCGGTCGAGCCCCGACGTACGGTCTGGAGGGTCTCGGGACGCATCAGCACCGTCTCGACCGTCTTCTCGGTGAAGCCCAGGGCACCAGAGAGCCGGTCGTACTCCCCGTCCTCGAGCAGGCCCTCACCGCGGGACTCCTCGACCAGGGCCGCCACCTCCTCGCGGGTGTACGTCGAGCTCACCTCGTCCATGAGGCGTACGCCGAACCCGCGCAGCACTCCCGACGCGAGGGCGTTGATGCCGGTGATCACGGGCCGGGTCACCGAGACGATGGCCCAGATCGGGGTGCCGAGCACCAGCGCCGCCCGGTCGGGCCCGGCCAGGGCGATGTTCTTGGGGATCATCTCGCCCATCACGACGTGGAGGTACACCACGACCGCCAGGCCGACCGCGAAGGCGATCGGGTGGACGAAGGACTCCGGGACGCCGAGCGCCGTGAGTGGCGGCTCGAGGAGATGGGCCGCCGTCGGCTCGGCCACGGCGCCGAGCACCAGCGAGCACACGGTGATGCCGAGCTGGTTGACGCCGATCACCAGCGACATGTGCTCCATGGCGCGCAGCGTGGTGCGAGCGAACCGGTTGCCCTCCTCGGCGCGTGGCTCGATCTGGCTACGCCGCGCCGACACGAGGGCGAACTCCGAGGCCACGAAGAACGCGTTGCCGAAGAGGAGGAAGACCGCCAGAAAGACCGCCGTGGTGCTGCTCATGCGTGCCCACCCCCGTCAGCCGACCCGTCGGACCCGTCGAGCAGACGGAGGGACAGCCGGTCGATGCGGAGCCCCTCCATGTGCTCGACGGTCAGCACGGCCAGCTGCTGGCGCTCGGGCTGGTCGGGGTCGGAGCGGTCCGGGACCGGCACCTCGGCGACGTCACCGCGCTCGGGCACCCGGCCGAGTGCCTGGAGCACCAGCCCGGCGATGGTGTCGTAGTCCTCGTGGTCGGGCAGCTCGATCCCGGTGAGGTCCTCGACCTCGTCGGGACGGAGCAGCCCGGACAGCGCCCAGGAGCCGTCGGGGCGTGGCCCGGCGCGGGCGCTGAGGCGGTCGTGCTCGTCGGAGATGTCGCCGACGATCTCCTCGATCACGTCCTCGATGGTCACGATGCCCGCCTGGTCGCCGTACTCGTCGAGGACGACGGCGAGCTGTCCCTCCTGTCGCAGCAGCGTCAGCAGCGGATCGAGGCGCAGGGAGTCGGGGACCACGATCGGGCGGGTCATCAGGTGCTTGACCCGGGTGGTCTGGCGCTCCGGGATCGGGAGCGCGACCGCGTGCTTGACGTGCACCGTTCCGACGACGGCGTCGTCGGGGTCGAGCACCGGGAAGCGGGAGTGGCCGGTGTCGCGGGCCAGCTCGATGATCGACCAGGCACGGTCGCTGGTCTCGAGGCTGATCGTGCGCACCCGCGGGGTCATGATCTCCCCCGCGGTCCGGCTGCCGAACTCCACCGAGCGCTCCATGAGCTCGGCGGTCTCGGGGTCGAGGGTGCCCACGTTGCCGGAGCGCGAGATCAGTGAGGCGAGCTCGGTGGACGACCGGGCCGAGCGCAGCTCCTCCTGAGGTTCGATCCCCAGCCGCCGTACGATCGCGTTCGCCGAGCCGTTGAGCAGGCGGATCGGGAGCCGCATGACTGCCGTGAACAGGCGCTGGAACCCTTGGGTGGCGCGCGCGGTCTCCATCGGCCGCGCGATCGCCAGGTTCTTCGGCACCAGCTCGGCGAAGACCATGGTCACCACCGAGCTCACGATGAGCCCGATGGCCACGGCGAGCGGGCGGACTGCTCCCTCGGGGACCCCGGCCGCGAGCAGGGGTCCGTCGATCAGCTGGGCGATCGCGGGCTCGGCGAGGAAGCCGATCGCGAGGTTGGTGATGGTGATGCCGACCTGGGCTCCCGATAGCTGGGTCGAGAGCGAACGGAGAGCGCGCTGCACGCCCGCTGCGGCTGTGTCACCGTCGGCGGCGGCCCGGGCCACCTTGGTGCGGTCGACCGTCACGAAGGAGAACTCGGCGGCGACGAAGACGCCGGCAGCTACCACCAGGAGCACAGAGACACCGAGCAGGATCCAGGGGGTCAGCACGGGAGGTCACCCGCGGGGCAGGCAGAGCTGGGAAGAGGGCGACTGTCAGAGCCGTCCATAGGCGGGTCAAGGTCCTTCGGACTCGGAGATGCTGACGCAGACTCTACCGACGCACTGGTGGGTAGTGAGGAATCCGCGACGCGGTTACGGCGCAGGCGTGGGCTGCTCGCGGCCCGGCACGAGACCCTGGTCGAGCACCCATTGCAGGAAGGTCTGCAGGGTCGGGTCGTCGACGGGTACGACGAGCTCGCCGGCCAGGCAGGCCTGCATCTGGTCCAACGTCCAGTCGACCGGGAGCGTGCCGACGCACGCGAGCCAGCCGTCGTCGAGGGCCTGGATCTGCGCGGGGGTCAAGCCCGCCAGCGCGTCGGGCACCGGGTCGGGGATGATCGGCGGATCGCTGGGTGTCGGGGTGGGTGTCGGGGTCGGAGTGCCCGTGGGGTCGCCGGTCGGGGGTCGGGTCGTGGGTGTCGGGGTCGGAGTGCCCGTGGGGTCGCCGGTCGGGGTCGGGGTGGTGTCGGGGTCGGAGTGCCCGTGGGACCGCTGGTCGGGCTCGAGGTCGGGCCGGGCGGGATCGGGTCACCGATCGGAGTGGGGTCGATCGTCGGGTGAGGGTGAGGGTGCGAGGTGGGCTGGGACGTCGGAGTCGCCGACGGACCCGGCTCTCCCGGCGCCTGTGCGGCAGCTGCGGGAACGCCAGGACCTGCGTGTGATGGGACGGGTGTCGACGGCGGTGAAGACGCTGCTCAGGCGCAGCGCGCCCGCGATGGCCATCACCTTCGCGACGTAGGCCTTGCTGTGGTTGTAGCGCAGCAGAGCGGCCTCGGCTCCGGCCTTGGTCGAGAGGTCGCCGTTGCCGGCGCACAGGTAGACAGCGGAGCCGAGAGCGGCGTCGTTGATGTCCTCCACGTTGCGCTTGCCGTCGTCGTCGCCGTCGACCGCGACGACGGCCCAGGTCGATGGCAGGAACTGCATGGGCCCGACCGCACGGTCGAAACGCTTGTCGCCGTCCAGCGCGCCGGCGTCGGTGTCGCGCACCAGGGAGGTGCCGTGCTTGCCGTCGAGCCGCGGCCCGAGGATCGCGAGGGTGCGCCACGCCGTGGCTGTCGAGATGGCTACCGCCCACCTGGCCGTGGTCGGACTCCACCTGGCCGATGCCGGCAAGCAGGGCCCAGTCGAGGCGGCAGGACGGGTCGGCGGTGTCGATGACCACCGCGGCCCGCTGGTACGCCGCGAGCGCGGCTTCGGGGATCGCCTGCGCGCCCAGAAGAGCGGAGGCCGGCGAGTCCGGGGCGGAGACGGAGGCAGGCGCTCGTACGTCGCTGGCGCCGGGGATGTGGAACCCCTGGGGCACCGTCACCGGCTGCTCGATTCCGCCGCCTTCGCCGACCGGGCCCGACGGCGTCGGCCCGTCCGCGAGCAGGCTCTGGTTGGGCACTCGTGCGCCACCTACCAGGGCCGCTGCGAGCCCGGCGACGAACCACGGTGTCGCGGCCGCGCGGAACCGCCGTCGCCCGCGGTGCGTGCGCGACGGTGCCCGAGTGCTACCAGTTCCCCCAGCCATCGTGCTCCCAACCGTACCGGCCCTCTCCAGGAACGGAACCCCCCAGGTGGGGGTACACCACCAGCCTAAGTGTGCGTGGCGGGTGCGGAAGAGTGCCGATCTGCCCTCCGACGATGGCCCAAAGGCCCTAACGTGTGCTCGACCTCTGACACCTCGCCGCGCCGGTCCGGGGGGCACCATCGCGGCCCACGCACGACGGGAGAGCCCCCCACCATGGCCGACGCTGAGACGCCGGGACATCCGGCCGCACGGCGAACCTTGCTCGCCGGCGCGGGCCAGGCACCTCGTCGGCCGGCGCGTGCTCGAGAACGGCAACCGTGGCCTCGACCACGGCTGGGGCAGCGTGATGTTCGTGGCCGGCCAGGCTTCATGGCGGGCACCTGAGGGGTGAGGTGGGGGGCGGCGCAGCCCCCTAGCGTGAGGTCCGCTCCTTTTCCCCCGAGAGGACCGCTCCCCCATGCTGGCTGCCTTCCTGCTGGCGGGTCTCGTGGCTGCCCCGATCGCGACCGCCGCACTCTTCACGACCTCCCCCCGACGCGGGCGTACGACGGGCGCGTGGTCGGCGACCCGCCGGCTCGTGCTCTCCGTGGTCGCCACCCTGGCGCTCGGCGCGATCGTGGGCGGCATCCTGCTCCTCCTCGGCACGACCCGGACGAACACCATCGCCGGCGTCGCCGGGCTGCTCGCGGTGAGCGCCGTCTGGCTGCCGGTGACCCGACACTGGAGCGCCCGCGCACACCTCGCCTGGTCTGCGACGACGTACCTCTTCCTGGCCTACCTCGTCTACATGCTCTGGTGGACCTCCGTCAGTCACCTCGGCATCGCCGGGACCATCGGGGCCCTGCTCCTGTGGTTGATGGAGGCGTTCGCCGCGTTCCTCGGGGTCGCCTACCTCTGGGAGCTCTGCGACGCGCTCGGCCGCGAGGTCTGGACCCGCCGCGTCCGGGACGGCGCAGCCGGGACGGTGGCCGACGACGAGCTCCCGTTCGTGAGCCTCCAGGTGCCGGCGTACAACGAACCTCCCGAGATGGTGATCGAGACGCTGCAGTCGCTCGCCGCGATCGACTACCCGGCGTACGAGGTCATCGTGATCGACGACAACACCGACGACGAGGCGCTGTGGCGGCCGGTCGAGGCATGGTGCCTCGGGCACGGCATGAAGTTCGCCCACCTGTCCGACTGGCCGGGCTACAAGTCCGGTGCGCTCAACTTCGCGCTGCAGGAGCTGGTCGACCCGCGCACCGAGCTGATCGGCGTGATCGACGCCGACTACCAGCTCGACCCCGGCTTCCTGCGCGCCTGTGCCCCGCTCTTCGCCGACGACAAGGTCGGGTTCATCCAGGCGCCGCAGGACTACCGCGACTGGGAGCAGGCGCCCTTCTATCGCCGGCTCTACTACTCCTACAAGTACTTCTTCGCGGTCTCGCAGCCGTCCCGCAACGAACGCAACGGGGCGATCTTCGCGGGCACCATGGGGCTGATCCGCAAGCACGCCCTGGAGCAGGCGGGCGGCTGGGACGAGTGGTGCATCACCGAGGACGCCGAGCTCTCGCTCCGCCTCCTCCGCGACGGATGGTCGGGACTCCACGTCGACCGTTCGTTCGGCGAGGGCGTGATGCCGCTGACCTTCGAGGCGCTCAAGGGGCAGCGCTTCCGCTGGTGCTTCGGCGGCATCCAGATCCTGCGCCGGCACTGGCGGCTGATGATGCCGGGTCGGGCGAGCGAGGCCAACCGGATGGACCAGGGGCAGCGCTGGGCCTACCTGTCCGGCGCCGTCCAGTGGTACGGCGACCTGCTCGCGGTGATGTTCTTCCTCTTCCTGCTGCTGGGGGCCGGGAACGTCGCCCTCGGTGGCGGCCTGCTCTTCCGCAAGCTGAGTGGGTTCCTCCTGGCCGCGATCCCGCTTCTCGCCCTGCTCGGTCTGGCGCGAGCCGTGGCCCTCCTCCGGCGTGGCACGGGCGCCTCCTGGCGCGACGCGCTGGGCGCCTTCATGATCTGGCAGTCGACCTCGATCGTGGTCGCCCGCGCGTCGGTCCAGGGGCTGTTCGCCAAGCAGGCGGAGTTCCTCCGCACCCCCAAGACGGCCGAGGACGCGCACTGGTGGGACGCCGTCCGCGGCAACCTGCCGGAGTCGCTCTTCGCCGCGCTCGGGCTCGCCGGCATCGTCGGCTCCCTGGCGGCCGCGACCCCGGGCGGCCTCATCACCGCCGCCCTGCTCGTCTGGCCCACCGCAGCCTTCGTCTCCGCACCGCTCAACAGCCTGGGCGCCCAGCGGGCGGCGCTGCCCGGCGAGCTCAGCGAGCGCCGGCGTACGGAGTACCGACGCTTCGGTGCCCGACCCGCGACCATCACCGCAGCCGGCCTGATGGCCGTGGCCGCGACCGTGGTGGTCGCAGGTGTCCTGCTCGCCCCGGCCGGCAAGCAGGCGGTCTCGCCCAACCCGCTCGACTCCGCCCGCGGGCACGAGCCCTCACCGGCGGCGCAGAGCCAGGGTCGCTCGAGCAGCCCGAGCCCGTCGACGTCGTCGGCGCCGACCGCGGCCCCGACCGCGGCCCCGACCGCGACGAGCGCGACGAGCGCGCCCACCTCGTCGGCCCCCACGTCGACGGCGCCGACGACAGCGCCGACCACGGCTCCGACCACGGCCCCGACGAGCGCACCACCTACGACTGCTCCGACCTCTGCCGTGCCCTGAGCGTCAGCCGATGTGCCCGGGCTCGTCGTCGAGGGTCGGGGTCGTCGGGACGGAAGCGGTAGCCCATCCCGGTCTCAGTGAGCAGGTACGCCGGTCGGCCGGGGTCGGGCTCAAGCTTGCGGCGGAGCTGGGCCAGGTAGAGCCGGAGGTAGTTGGTCTCGGTGTCGTAGCCCGGGCCCCACACCTCGTGGAGCAGGTGCTGCTTGGTGATCAGGCGACCCGGGTTGCGCACGAGGATCTCGAGGATCCGCCACTCGGTGGGAGTCAGCTTCTGGTCCTCGCCCTCACCCGACACGGGCCGCACCCGGTGGGCTGCGAGGTCGACGACCCACTCCCCCAGCCGGGCGCTCGGCGCATGCTGCGCGGTGACCCGCCGGGAGACCGCACGCATGCGCGCGAACAGCTCCTCGATCCCGAACGGCTTGGTCACGTAGTCGTCGGCACCGGCGTCCAGCGCAGCGATCTTCTGGACCTGCTCGGTGCGTCCGGTGAGCACGATGATCGGGGCCGTCGTCCACCCCCGCAGCCCGGCGATCACCTCGGTGCCCTCCATGTCGGGCAGGCCGAGGTCGAGGACCACCAGGTCCGGCGGGTGGAGGCCGGCCACCCGGAGCGCGCTCGCGCCGTCGCCGGCCGTGTGCACGTCGTACCCACGTGCGCGCATGTTGACCACGAGGGCGCGCACGATCTGGGGCTCGTCGTCGACCACCAGGACCCGGCTCACGAGATCGCCTCCACCACCGGCAGCGTGACGGTCATCGTGAGTCCGCCTCCGGGAGTGTCGTCGGCGGACAGCGTCCCGCCCATGGCGGTCGTCAGGCCCCGCGAGAGTGCCAGCCCCAGCCCGACACCGGTGGAGGTGTCGCGGTCGCCGAGCCGCTGGAACGGCGCGAACAGGTGCTCGCGCTGCTCCTCGGGCACGCCGGGGCCGCGGTCGACGACCCGGAGCTCGATCCGTCCGTCGTGCTCGCTGGCAGCCACCAACGGCGGCTTCCCCGGAGGGCTGTAGCGGAGCGCGTTGGCGAGCAGGTTGACCAGGACGCGCTCGAGGAGGACAGCGTCCGCACACACCTCCGGCAGGGTCTCGGGGACCTCGACGAGCACGTCGGCTGCGTCGGGCCCAGGGCGTCGAGCACGAGCGGCACGAGCTCGTCGAGGGCGGCCGGCGCCAGGTGGAACGCGAGAGCCCCGGCCTCGAGGCGGCTCATGTCGAGCAGGTTCTCGATCAGCTGCGTGAGGCGGTCGAGCGACTCGTCCGCGGTGAGCAGCAGCTCCTGGCGCGCCTCGTCGCTCCAGCGGATGCGGTCGTTGCGCAGCGAGGTCACCGACGCCTTGGCCGACGCGAGCGGGCTGCGCAGGTCGTGGCTCACCGCGTGCAGCAGAGCGGCTCGCGTGCGGTCGGCCTCGGCGACCGACCGCAGCCTGCGAGGCCCGGTCGGCGAGCTCCTGCGTTCGCGGACCGCGGCGGCCTGGGCGGCGAACGCGGCGAGCAGGCGCTGGTCGGACGCGCGCACCGGACCGGTGACGCGCAGGCGCAGCTGCGTCGCCGAGGAGGCAGCTCGGTCGGAGGCGAGTCGTCGGCGGAGCCGACCTCGGCGACGGTGTCCAGACGCCGTCCACGCCCTCGCACGCTCGAGGAGAGTGACCGACCGCGAGCCCGAAGGTCTCTCGGGCGCGCCCGAGGAGCTCGGGCAGCGAGGTCTCGCCGCGCAGGATCCCGCCGGCCAGCCCGGCCAGGATCGCCGCCTCCGCCGAGGCGCGTCCGGCCTCCGTCGTACGCCGGACGACGCGTTCGACGAGGAGGAGACGAGTGCGGCGACCGCGATGAACACCAGCAGCGCCAACGCGTTGTTCTTGTCCGAGATCGTGAACGTGTAGAGCGGCGGCGTGAAGTAGTAGTTGAGCAGCAGGCTGCCCACGACCGCGGCGCCCGAGCGCCGGCCACAGCCCGCCGGTCAAGGCGACCAGGATGACCACCGCGAGGTAGAGCAGGATGTCGCTGGGCAGGTTCAGCTCGCTCCGCAGGCGCGACAGGACCAGCGTCAGCAGCGGCAGGAGCACAGCCGCCAGGGCCGCGCCCTGCAGTCGGCGACGCCGGCTCAGCGAGGTGGTCAGGCCCGCCACCGGCAGCGCGGGCAGGCCCGGGTGCCGAAGCCGCCTCGTGCGTCACCAGGTGGACGTCGATGTGACCCGACAGCCGGGTGACCCGGGCCCCGATCCCTTCTCCGGCCAGGAACGACTCCCAGCGGCCGCTGCTGCTGGCACCGATCACGATCTGGGTGGCGTTCTCCGCCCGCGCGAAGTCGAGGAGCGCGACCGCCACGTCGTCGCCCACGACCTGATGCCAGGTGCCACCCATCGACTCGGTGAGACGGCGCTGCCGGCCGACTTCGCCGGGATCGACCCTGGCCAGGCCGTCGCTCCGGACTACGTGTACGGCCAGAAGGTCCGAGCCGGTCGTTCGGGCGGCGATCCGGACCGCACGGCGCAGCAGCGTCTCCCCCTCGGGGCCACCGGGCAGCGAGACGACGATCCGCTCGCGGGCCTCCCACGGCTGGTCGATCCCGTGGGCGGCGCGGTAGCGCTGCAGTCCCTCGTCCACCCGCTCGGCCACCCACAGCAAGGCGAGCTCCCGCAGCGCCGAAAGGTTGCCGACCCGGAAGTAGTTGGTCAGGGCCGCGTCGACCCGCTCCGGGGGGTAGATGTTGCCGTGAGCCATCCGTCGCTGCAGCGCCTCGGGCGCGATGTCGACGATCTCGATCTGCTCGGCGCGCCGCACCACCTCGTCAGGGATCGTCTCGCGCTGCGGCGACCCCACTGATCCGCTCGACCACGTCGTTGAGCGACTCCAGGTGCTGGATGTTGACGGTGGTGATCACGTCGATGCCCGCGTCGAGGAGCTCATCGACGTCCTGCCAGCGCTTCTGTTCCGGGTGCCGGGAACGTTGGTGTGCGCGAGCTCGTCGACCAGGGCGACCGCGGGCCTGCGAGCCAGTAGCGCGTCGAGGTCGAGCTCCTCGAACGTCGTACCGCGGTACTCCAGCCGCTGGCGCGGCACGATCTCGAGCCCGTCGAGCTGCTCTGCGGTGTGGGCTCGCCCGTGCGTCTCGACGATGCCGACGACCACGTCGGTGCCCCGGCTCAAGCCGCCGCCGACCCTCGTCGAGCATGGCGAACGTCTTGCCCACCCCGGGGGCCATGCCGAGGTAGACCCGCAGACGTCCGCGCCTCATCCGCTCATCCTCCCGCGTTTCGCCAGAGCCAGGTTGAGCTCGAGCACGTTGACCCGCGGCTCACCCAGGAACCCCAGGATGCGCCCCTGGGTGTGGTCGTCGACCAGCCTGCTGGACGTCGACGACGCTCAACCCCCGGGCCTTCGCGACGCGCGCGACCTGGAGGTCGGCGTACGCGGGGCTGATGTGAGGGTCGAGCCCGGAGCCGCTGGAGGTCACCGCGTCCGGCGGCACGTCGCGGGGTGCGACGCCGTTCTGAAGGGCAACTGCGGCGCGGGCCTTCTGGACCGCCTTCAGTAGGTCAGGCGAGTTCGGTCCGAGGTTGGTGCCGCCCGAGGCCAGCGCGTCGTACTCCGCCGGCGGAAGACCGGGGGTGGAACCACTGGGCGCCCTTGAACTCCTGCCCGATCAGCGAGGAACCGACGTCCTTGCCCTGCACCTGGACCATGGAGCCGTTGGCCTGGTCGTGGAAGGCGACCTGACCGACGCCCGTCATCAGCAGTGGGTAGCCGAGCCCGAACACCACGGTGAAGGCGAGCAGGAGGGCCAGTCCGGCCACGGTCTGGCGGAGCATGTTCATGAGGGTCACCTGATTCCGGGGATGAACTGGACGAAGAGGTCGATCAGCTTGATGCCGACGAACGGGATGATCAGGCCGCCGACGCCGTACACCAGCGAGGTTGCGCCGCAGCATGTCCGCCGCCGACGAAGGCGTGTAGCGGACGCCGCGCAGGGCCAGCGGCACGAGGGCGACGATCACCAGGGCGTTGAAGATCACCGCCGACAGGATCGCCGACGACGGGCTGTACAGGTTCATCACGTTGAGGCGGTCCAGTCCCGGGTAGACCGGGGCGAACATCGCCGGCAGGATCGCGAAGTACTTCGCGACGTCGTTGGCGATGGAGAACGTCGTCAGCGAGCCGCGGGTGATGAGCAGCTGCTTGCCGATCTCCACGATCTCGATCAGCTTCGTCGGGTTGGAGTCGAGGTCGACCATGTTGCCGGCCTCCTTGGCGGCCGAGGTTCCGGTGTTCATGGCCACGCCGACGTCCGCCTGCGCGAGCGCCGGGGCGTCGTTGGTGCCGTCACCGGTCATCGCGACCAGTCGGCCGCCCTCCTGCTCCTGCTTGATCAGGGCCATCTTGTCCTCGGGCTTGGCCTCGGCGAGGAAGTCGTCGACACCCGCCTCGTCGGCGATGGCCTTGGCGGTCAGTGGGTTGTCGCCGGTGATCATCACGGTTCGGATGCCCATCCGGCGCAGCTCGTCGAACCGCTCACGCATCCCGTTCTTGACGATGTCCTTGAGGTGGACGACCCCGAGCACCCGCGCGCCGGCCGAGCCGTGCTCGGCCACCACGAGCGGCGTTCCACCGCCGCCGGCGATCGCGTCGACCATCGGGCCCAGGTCGGCCGGCGGGGTGCCACCGTTCTCGCGGACCCACTCGCGCACGGCGCTCGTCGCACCCTTGCGGACGCTCCGAGACCGGCCGTCCTCCGCCAGGTCGCAGCCGCTCATCCGGGTCTGGGCGCTGAACGGCACGAACGTTGCGTGGGTGAGCTCGCCGGGTGTGCGGTCGCGCAGGCCGAACTCCCGCTTGGCGAGAACCACGATCGACCGGCCCTCCGGGGTCTCGTCGGCGAGGCTCGAGAGCTGGGCCGCGTCGGCGAGCTCGGCGGCGGTCGACGCCTTCGAGGGGCAGCAGCTCGACCGCCTCGCGGTTGCCCAGCGTGATCGTGCCGGTCTTGTCGAGCAGCAGCGTGTTCACGTCACCCGCGGCCTCGACGGCACGACCCGACATCGCCAGCACGTTGCGCTGTACGAGCCGGTCCATGCCCGCGATGCCGATCGCGCTCAGCAGGGCGCCGATCGTGGTGGGGATCAGGCAGACCAGCAGCGAGACCAGGACGATCCCGGTCTGGGGTGCACCGCTGAAGATCGCCAGCGGCTGCAGCGTGACGACGGCCAGCATGAAGATGATCGTCAGGCTGGCGAGCAGGATGTTGAGTGCGATCTCGTTGGGGGTCTTCTGCCGTGCCGCGCCCTCGACCAGCGCGATCATCCGGTCCAGGAAGGTCTCGCCCGCCTTCGCGGTGATCCGGACGACGATCCGGTCCGAGAGCACCCGGGTACCGCCGGTGACCGCCGACCGGTCTCCTCCGGCCTCGCGGATCACCGGAGCGGACTCGCCCGTGATCGCCGACTCGTCGACGCTGGCGATGCCCTCGATCACGTCGCCGTCGCTCGGGATCAGGTCGCCGGCCTCGCACACCACGAGGTCGTCGACCTTGAGCTCGGCGGAAGGCACCAGCCGCTCTCCCCCGTCGACGATCAGCCGGGCGTTCGTCTCCTGGCGGCTGCGGCGCAAGGCCGCGGCCTGGGCCTTGCCGCGGCCCTCGGCCACGGCCTCGGCGAGGTTGGCGAAGATGACCGTGGCCCACAGCCACACCACGATCAGCCAGGCGAAGGTCGAGGGGTGGACGACGGCAAGCACAGTGGACAGCGCCGCACCCACCTCGACCACGAACATCACCGGGTTGCGCATCATCGTGCGCGGGTTGAGCTTGGCGCCGGCCGCCGGTAGCTGGGTGACCAGCATCCGGGCGTCGAGCAGTCCGGCGCCGACCCGGGGGGCGCCCTGCGGCGCCTCGGGAGCGACCGTCTGGGTGGTCATCGGGTGATTCCTTCCGCGAGCGGTCCCAGCGCCATGGCCGGGAAGTAGGTGAGAGCGACCACGATCACCACGACGCCCACGAGCATGGACACGAACAGCGGTCGATGGGTCGGCAGCGTGCCTTCGGTGGCCGGGACCGGCTTCTGGGCCGCCAGGGACCCGGCCAGGCCGAGCACGAACAGCATCGGCAGGAAGCGGCCGACCAGCATCGCCATGCCGAGCGCGATGTTGTAGAAGCTCGTGTTGCCGGTCAGCCCGGCGAACGCGCTGCCGTTGTTGTTGCCGGCCGACGTGAACGCGTAGAGCACTTCGGACAGCCCGTGCGGGCCCGCGTTCAGCATCGAGGCTCGTGCGGACGGGATCGACATCGCCAAACCCGTGCCGATCAGGACCACGGCGGGCGTGGTCAGGATGTAGAGCGCGGCGAACTTCACCTCCCGCGCCCGGATCTTCTTGCCGAGGTACTCCGGCGTTCGACCCACCATCAGGCCGGCCACGAACACCGTGATCACCGCGAGAACCAAGATGCCGTACAGGCCGGAGCCGGTGCCGCCGGGAGCGATCTCGCCGAACATCATGTTCAGGATCGGCACGCCGCCGCCCAGCGGCGTGAACGAGTCGTGCATCGAGTTCACGGCGCCGGTCGAGGTCAGCGTGGTCGCGTTCGCGAACAGCGCCGAGGACGGCACCCCGAAGCGCACCTCCTTGCCCTCCATCGCCGCACCCGCCGCCTGGAGCGCCGTCCCGTGGTGCTGCGCCTCGAAGGTGGTGACCAGCGTCAGCGTGGCCGCGAAGATCACCGCCATCACCGAGAGGATCGCCCAGCCCTGGCGCTTGTCGCCGAGCAGCTTGCCGAACGTGCGCGGCAGCGCGAACGGGATCAGCAGCAGCATGACGATCTCGAGCAAGTTCGTGAACGCGTTCGGGTTCTCGAACGGGTGCGCGGAGTTCGCGTTGTAGGGACCCCCGCCGTTCGTGCCGAGCTCCTTGATCGCCTCCTGGCTCGCGATCGCACCACCGGGCAGGTGCTGCGTCTGCCCTGCGATCGTGGTGATCGTGTGGGTATCGGCCAGGTTCTGCACGACACCGGCCGCGATCAGGAGCACCGTCGCCACGATGCTCAGCGGCAGCAGGATCCGCACGCAGCCGCGGACCAGGTCCACCCAGAAGTTGCCGACCCGGTTCGTCCGTGACCGGGCGAAGCCGCGCACCAGCGCGACGGCGACCGCCATGCCGACCGCAGCGGAGGCGAAGTTCTGCACCGCCAGGCCGGCCATCTGGACCAGGTAGCCCATGGTCGCCTCGCCGGAGTAGTTCTGCCAGTTCGTGTTGGTCACGAACGACGCGGCGGTGTTCCACGCCAGATGGGGCTCCACCGGGTCGTAGCCCAGCGAGAGCGGCAGCAGCTGCTGCACGCGCTGAAGGCCGAACAGGAACAGCACCGACGCCAGCGAGAAGCCCAGCACCGACAGGGCGTAAGTCGCCCAGGTCTGGTCGGCGTCGGGGTCGATCCGACACACGCGGTACAAGACCCGCTCGGCCCGCAGGTGCTTGGTCGCGGTGTACACGCGGGCCATGTAGTCGCCGAGCGGGACGTGCGTGACGCCCAGGACGACGACCAGCGCGAGGACGGTGAGCAGCCCGGCGGCGGTATCGCTCATCAGAACCGCTCCGGGAAGAGCAGGGCCACCACCAGGTAGCCGGTCAGCAGCACGGCCAGGACCAGGCCGATCGCGTTCTCGGCGCTCACAACCGCTCCAACCCGCGCAGGACCAGAGCCAGGACCGCGAACACCGCGATCGTCAGCGCCACCAGGGCGACATCGAGCACCACACACCTCCAAGAAGGGAAGACCTTGCATCTCCCATCTCACGTGGGGGGCCTCTCGGATCGGGAGGTTCCTAACGCGTTCCTGACGGCGTACGCCGGAACCCTGACGCGCCCTTGACGCGCTGCGCCTCCGGCGGCGTTGCTACCGTGCGGGGCCAGCCCGCAGCGAGGAGCCGGAATGTCCACGGAACCGACCCCGGAACACTGGCCGTCGGGCAACCCCGACGTACGCGTGACCGACATCGAGGTGGTCGCCCGGGCCTGGCACGTGCTGCGGCGTACGACGTTCGAGTACCGCCGCGCGGACGGTCGGGTGACCACCGAGCAGCGCGAGACCTACGACCGCGGCAACGGCGCGACGATCCTGCTCCACGACGTCGAACGCCGCACCGTGCTGCTGTCGCGGCAGTTCCGCTACCCGGTCTACGCCAACCACCATCCCGACGGGATGCTGATCGAGACCGCGGCGGGGCTGCTGGACGGTCAGGACCCCGCCACCGCGATCCGGCGCGAGGCCGCGGAGGAGCTCGGCGTCGAGGTCGGCGAGGTCGAGCACGTCTTCGACGTCTTCATGAGCCCTGGCTCCGTGACCGAGCGGATCCACTTCTTCGCGGCTCCCTACACGCCGCTCTCCCGCACCGGCGAGGGCGGCGGGCTCGCCGAGGACGGCGAGGACATCGAGGTGCTGGAGCTGCCCTTCGACACCACCCTCGCGATGATCGAGTCCGGCGAGATCGCCGACGCCAAGACGATCATGCTGCTGCAGTGGGCCGCGCTGCGGGGGCCGTTCAGCGCGTCGTAGGCGGCACGGCCATGCCGGCGAGCAGGGTGGACAGGGCGTCGCGCCATTCGCCCTCGGCGGTCTCGGGCGTCATCACACCGCGGCGTTCCATCGTGACCAGCCCTTCGCACAGGGCGTCGAACTGGCGCGAGGCGGCGGAGACCGTCCGGTCGGACAGCCCGCCGGCGTCCTTCAGCCGCTGGAACCTGCTCTCGAGGATCTGCCAGGCCTCGCTCGCCGCGGGCACGAACTCGGCCACGATGGCCCGATCCAGCGTCAGGTTCGAGACGCCGATCTCGAACAGCCCGGGCCGCGCCACGGACAGGTGTCGGAAGACGGCGACGCCGGCCTGCACCAGGTCGGCCGCCGGGTCGTCGGTTTCGGGCAGCGCCGCGACACCCTCCCCGAGCAGCTCGAACATCCGCACGCCCAGAGCCGCGACCAGACCCGCCTTCGACCCGAACACGCTGTAGACCGCGCGGGTGGTGGTGCCGCTGCGCTCGGCGACCGCACGTACCGACACGGCTCCAGGTCCGCCGGCGTCCGCCAGCGCCTCGGCCGCATCCACGAGCGCCACACCGGCGGCCTGGTCGTAGGTCTTGGGTCTGCCCATGGTTGCCAGCATACCGCAACAGTGTTACGTTACGTCGTAACGAAACGAAGGGGAGGAGAAGCGGATGGAGGGACTGACGGTGACGTCGGCTCGGACGGACACGGCCGCGAGCGGCCCCGCAAGGCTCCACGAGCTGCTGTCGACAGGAGACCGGGCCGCGTGGGCGACCGCGGCGCTGGCTCTGGTCGCGGGTGCCGGAGGCACCCCGGAGCTGCGTCGCTCGGCCGAGGCGGTGCTCGACGCCCTCGGCATCTCGCTGGACCCCGGCGCCGTCCCGGGGATCGACCGGGCTGGCGTCGCCGGCCAGGCCGCGGCCCCGCTGCTGCAGACCTCGGCGCTGCTCACGCGGGGCGAGCTCTGGGTGGACCAGCCCGATGAGGCGATCATCGCGCAGGGCCGCGCGAGTGCGCAGGGCGCGGCGGCGTTCGAGCGTCTGGGGCTGCCCTTCCTGGCGGGACTCGCGGAGGCGCTGGCTACCCCCGGCGCGCGGATGCTGGACGTCGGGACCGGCGTGGCGGCCCTCGCGGCGTCGTACGCCGAGCTGTTCCCCGAGCTCACCGTGGTCGGGATCGACGTACTGCCACGGGTGCTGGCCCTTGCAGAGGATCTCCTGCGCACGAGTCCGGTCGCGGACCGCGTCGTCCTGCGTGAGCAGGACGTGAGCGGGCTGTCCGAGGAGGCGACGTACGTGTTGGCCTGGCTGCCGGCGCCGTTCGTCCCGGAGGAGGCGGTGCGGGCGGGTGTGCCGCGCATCGTGCGCTCCCTGGTCCCGGGTGGTTGGCTGGTCGTGGGGCACGGCAAGTTCGCGGGCGAGCCGTTGGACGACGCCCTCACCCGGTTCAAGACCGTCAGCTACGGCGGTACGCCGCTCAGCAACGAGCAGGCGCAGACGCTTCTGCGGGACGCAGGACTGGTCGACGTGACCACGGTCGCGACCCCGGTAGGTGCACCGGCTATCACCGTGGGACGACGTACTCCGGGCGCCTGAGAGCCCGGATGGTGCTCAGGCGCGCACGGCGATGGACGCTGCGCCGCCGGCACGGGCTGTCAGGTGTCCGATCACCGGATGGCCGGGCAGCTCGCCGGCCACCAGAAGCCCGCCGGAGGTCTGCGCGTCGGCCAGCACCACGAGATCGTCCTCGGACACAGCGCTGTCGACGTGGGGGCGTACCCAGTCGAGGTTGCGCAGGGATCCGCCCGGCACGAACCCGTCGGCCAGGGAGGGGCGGGCGCCGTCCAGCACCGGGACCGCAGAGACGTCGAGCACGGCGTCCACCCCGCTGGCGCGGCACAGCTTGAGCAGGTGGCCGAGCAGGCCGAAACCGGTGACGTCGGTCGCGCAGGTGTGGCCAGCGGCGAGGGCGGCCCGCGAGGCGTCACGGTTGAGCTCCGTCATCACGGCCACCGCCTCCGGGAACGTCTCCCCCGTCGCCTTGTGGCGGTTGTTGAGGATGCCGAGCCCGAGAGGCTTGGTCAGCGTGAGGGGTACGCCGGCACGTCCGGCGTCATTGCGAAGCAGGTGCCCGGGGTCGGCGAGGCCGGTGACGGCCAGCCCGTACTTGGGCTCCCGGTCGTCGATGCTGTGTCCGCCGGCGAGGTGGCAGGCGGCCTCGTCCGCCACCTCCGCTCCCCCGGCCAGCACCTCGGCCGCGAGCTCGAAGGGCAGCTCGTCGCGCGGCCAGGCGAGCAGGTTGACCGCGACCAGGGGCTCACCGCCCATCGCATAGACGTCCGACAGCGCGTTGGCGGCGGCGATCCGGCCCCAGTCGCGCAGGTCGTCGACGACCGGGGTGAAGAAGTCGGCCGTGGCCACGACCGCCCGCCGTTCGTCGAGCCGGACCACGGCCGCGTCGTCGCCGTTCTCCAGCCCCACCAGGAGAGCGTCTTTGGCGCGGCCGCCGGGCAGCCCGGCGAGTACCCGCTCGAGCTCGCCGGGCGGCACCTTGCAGGCGCACCCGCCGCCGGCGGCGTACTGGGTGAGGCGGCGGGGCAGCTCGATCGTCATGCTCCGTTCGTACCACCGAGTCGGCGCAAACAGGCAGGGTGGTCTCTAGTTCCTAGTGCAACAGCCTTGATCTGGAGGTGTTGCTTGTGCCGTATGGGGTGAGGGTGCCTGGGGATGTTCGGGAGGAGTTCTGGGCGTTGGTCCGGGCTCGGGTTCATCCGGATCTGGCGGCGGAGCAGGTGGGGGTGTCGGCGACGGCTGGGCGGCGGTGGCTGGCTGATCGGGGCGGGGTGATGCAGCCTGCGTCGCGGGCCGGGCGTGTCGGCTGCTGCTATCACCGGTTGACCTATGAGCAGCGCGAGACGATCGGGTTGATGCTGGCCTCTGGTGCCGGCGATGCCGCGGTCGCGGCTGCGGTCGGTTGCCACCGCGCCACGGTGGGGCGTGAACGGCGCCGCAACGGCACCGTCGGGGGCGGTTATCGTCCCGGTGCGGCACAGACGCGGGCCGAGCAGCGGGCCTCGACCAGCCATCGTCGGGCCCCGAAGCTGGCCGCGCCGGGTCCGTTGCGGGACTACGTCATCGAGGGTTTGAAGGCGCGGTGGTCGCCGCAGGAGATCGCCTACAGGATCCGCAGGGACCATCCCGAGGAGGAGGTGATGCGGGTGTGTGCCGAGACGATCTACCAGGCGCTGTACGTGCAGGCCCGCGGCACGCTCAAGCGGGAGCTGACCAGCCACCTACGCAGTCAGCGAGACCGGCGCAGGCCCCGGACCCGGTCCCGGTCCGAACAGCGGCGCGGGAAGCTGGTCGACACGATCTCCATCAGTCAACGTCCCGGTGAGGCCGCTGACCGCGCGGTTCCCGGTCACTGGGAGGGCGACTTGATCATGGGCCGCGAGAACGGCTCGGCGATCGGCACCCTGGTCGAACGCTCCACCCGGTACGTGATGCTCATCCACCTACCCGGCCGGCACACCGCCCAGGCCTTCCACGATGCGATCGTGCCCACGATCAACACCCTGCCGGTGCAGCTGAAACGATCGCTGACCTGGGACAACGGCAAGGAGATGGCCAGACACCGCGACATCACCATGGCCACCGGGATGCAGGTCTACTTCGCCGACCCCCACTCACCATGGCAACGCGGCTCGAACGAGAACACCAACGGGCTACTGCGCCAGTACTTCCCCAAGGGCATCAGCCTGCGCCAGTTCAGCCCCACCCACCTGGCCGACGTCGCCATCGAACTCAACCAACGACCACGCAAGACCCTGGACTGGCGCACCCCCGCCGAAGCCCTCAACGAGATACTGGGCCAACCGTACGAACCACCGCTGTTGCACTAGCACCTAGAGACCGCCCAGCTGCATCCCGCCGAGTCGGCGCAAACAGACATCCCGATCGCGCCGAGTCGGCAGGTGACGACTCGGCGTCAGGGGGTGTGGGGCGGTGGCGCGCTCGCGGGCGGCGAGGCGCTCGCGCTGGGGTACGACGACGTACTTCGGGTCCTTGGCCGAGGCCAGGCCGGCCTCGAAGATCCCGAACCGCGTGAGGACCGACGCGGCGACACACGTGGCCCCGGCGAGCACCGACACGGTGCGCGACCTGCGGCCCAGCAGCAGGGTGGCCCCTGCGGCGACCGCCGTCATCGTGCGCGCCGTGCTGATCAGCTTCCCCGAGCGGCCTTGGCGGTACGGCTCGCCGACCATGCCGAGGCGCTTCACGAGCGACTCGGCGGCGACGATCTCCAGCGCGGCACCCGCGACGGCCATCCGACGGGCCGGACCGGCCTGCGTGAGCGGGGTGAACACCATGGCCAGGCCTCCCGCGGCGGTGGCGCCGGACCCCGCGAAGACGAACGGGAGCTCGCGATGGGCCTCGTGCCAGGCGGGTACGGCGGTGTTCGCGATCAGTGCGCCGGTGTAGGTGGCGAGCGGAGGACCGAGAGCGGCAGCACCCGAGCCCGGCCAGACGGCCCAGGCGCGGCAGGCGGCCGGTCACCAGAGAGGCGGCCGCGGCCCCGGAGAGCGCGCCGAACGGCGCCAGGACGAACGAGCCGACCGAGAGCGGGGACGTCGGCTTGATGACCCGGAGCATGTGGAGGAAGCGCTCGGGCCGGCCCAGGTCGTGGACCAGGGCGACTGTGCCGCCCGCCGCTCCCCCGGCGGCGGCCAGCCGGGCCACCCGCTCCAGCTCGGGGCGGCCGGTGAGGGCGGCACCCTCGGCAAGCACGGCCGAGGCCCCGGCCAGGCCACCCAGGAACAGGTAGAGCGGTACGTCGGGCGACTTCCAGGTCGGGGTCTTGAGGATCTGCCGGCCGTAGTAGGACTCGAACTCCGCCTCCGGGACCATGCTCTGCTCGCCGCGGGGGCTCATGGCTTCCTCCCGGCGAAGGCGGCGACCCCGATACCGGCCAGGGCGACGGCCGCCGCGCCGACGTGCTTCCAGATGGCCCCGAGATCGCGGGTCGTGACGACGGGGTCGGGCGGCAGACCGTACACCTCGGGCTCGTCGAGCAGCAGGAAGAACGCACCGTCGCCGCCCACGCCGTCCTCGGGATCGCGACCGTAGAGGCGGGCGACGTCGAGGCCCTTCTCGTGAAGCTCGGCCAGGCGCAAGTCGGCGCGCTCGTGGAGCTCGCTGAGCTCACCGAACTGGATCGACTCGGTCGGGCACGCCTGGGCGCAGGCCGGGGTCTGGCCCTCCTTCAGCCGGTCGTAGCAGAGCGTGCACTTGAAGGCGCGCCCGTCCTCGGGCCGGATGTCGATGACGCCGTAGGGGCAGGCGGGCACGCAGTACCCGCAGCCGTTGCAGATGTCGGGCTGGACGACGACGGTGCCGAACTCCGTGCGGAACAACGACCCCGTCGGGCACACGTCGAGGCAGGCCGCGTGGGTGCAGTGCTTGCACACGTCGGACGACATCAGCCAGCGGACGCCGCCGTCATCTGACGCCGCGGCCTGGTCCTCGCCGTGCGGGAGCGTCACGCCGGGCGGACCGGCTCCCGGCATGCCGAGGTCGACCGACGTGCTGGTGGGCTTCTCGACGAATGCGACGTGGCGCCACGTGCTGGCGCCGAGCTCCTGGGTGTTGTCGTACGACATCCCGGTGAGGAGGTACCCGTCGTCGGGTACGGCGTTCCACTCCTTGCAGGCCACCTCGCACGCCTTGCAGCCGATGCAGACCGAGGTGTCGGTGAAGAAGCCCATCCGCGGCGGGTGGTCGCCCGCGTCGGTGCCGTAGCCGGCGTCACCCGAGACGTCGTCGAGAGGTCCGAAGAGCCTGCCCATCAGTCAGCGCCTCCGTCGTGTGGCTCGTCGAGGTCGATGCCGGCGCGGTGGCGGTAGTCCTCGACGTACGCCGTGAGCGCCGCGCCGCGCGGGCGCCGGCCCGGCTGGATGTCGCAGGTGCCGACCTTGTCCTGGATGTAGACGTTGGGGTCCATCGTCACGTTGACCAGGTCGTTCTGGGAGTCACCGCGCGAGATGCCGTTCGGGCCCCAGTGGTAGGGCAGGCCGACCTGCTCGACCCAGGCGTCGCCCAGCCGCAGCGACCGCATCCGCTCGGTGACCAGCACCCGGGCCTCGATCGCGGTCCGCCCCGTGACGATGGTGGCCCACCCGCCGTGCTCGAGGCCGCGCTCACGGGCCAACCGCGGCGACACCTCGCAGAAGGGCTCGGGCTGGAGCTCGGTGAGGTAGGGAAGGGTCCGGCTCATCGCACCGGCCGTGTGGTGCTCGGTGAGGCGGTAGCTGGTGAAGACGTAGGGGAACACCTCGCTCTGCGAGGGGTTCATCGGGTTGCTGCGCTCGTCGAGACGCCGGCGGGAGGGGTTCTTCTGCTGTCGGTAGATCGCGTTGGCGACCGGCGACTCCGGTGGCTCGTAGTGGGTCGGCATCGGGCCGTCGGCAACGCCGAGCGGCGCGAACAGCCAGGCCTTGCCGTCCGTCTGCATCACGAACGGGTCCTGGCCACCGATCGCATCCGGGCCCTTGGCCCCCTTCTCCGGGACGTGGTCGGGCGGGCGGTCGGCGACGAAGTCGGGAACGTCCGCGCCCACCCACTTCCCCTGCTTCGCGTCCCACCAGACGTACTTCTTCCGCTCGCTCCACGGGGTGCCGTCGGGGGCGGCAGAGGCGCGGTTGTAGAGGATCCGGCGGTTGGCGGGCCAGGCCCAGCCCCACTCGGCCGCGACCAGGTCCTGCTCCCAGTGGGGCTTGCGCCGGCGCGCCTGGTTGGTCCCGTCGGCGTACACGCCGCAGTAGATCCAGCAGCCGCACGCGGTGGACCCGTCGGCCTTCAGCTCGGTGTACGCCGACAGGGCAGCGCCGTCGGGCCCGGTGCCGTTGATCTCACGCAGCACCGCCTCACCGTCGGGCTCGCCGAGCTCGTCGACCGGGTAGTCCCACGCGAGGTCCAGCAGGGGGCGGTCCATCTCGTCGGTGGAGTCGCGCAGCTTCTCGCGGATCCGGTTCCCCAGCTCGACGTAGAACTGGAGCTCGCTCGTGCAGTCGCCCGGCGGGTCGACGGCCTTGTCGCGCCACTGCAGCATCCGCTGGGTCTGGGTGAAGGTGCCCGCCTTCTCGGTGTGGGCGGCGGCAGGCAGGAAGAAGATCTCGGTGCCGATGTCCTCGGTGACCAGCTCGCCGGTCTCGATCTCGGGGCCGTTCTTCCAGAAGGTGGCCGACTCGATCATCTGCAGGTCGCGGACCACGAGCCAGTCGAGGTTGGCCAGGCCCAGCCGCTGCATCTTGCCGTTGGCCGAGCCGACCGCGGGGTTCTCCCCGACCAGGAAGTAGCCCTTGCAGCGACCCTCGATCTGCGCCTTCACCGTGCTGTACGTCGAGTGGTCACCGGTGAGCCTCGGGAGGTAGTCGAAGCACCAGTCGTTGTCTGCGGTCGCGGCGTCACCCCAGTACGCCTTGAGCAGCGACACGGCGTAGGACCGGATGTTGCCCCAGAAGCCCGCCTTGCCCTCGTCGTCGCGCACCCAGTCGTCCAGCGACTGATGTTGCGCGGCGTGGGGCATGGGGATGTAGCCCGGGCAGGATGTTGAACAGGGTCGGGATGTCGGTCGAGCCCTGGATCGAGGCGTGGCCGCGCAGCGCCATCACGCCACCACCGGGACGCCCGACGTTCCCGAGCAGGGTCTGCAGGATCGCGCCGGTGCGGATGATCTGGGCGCCGACGCTGTGGTGGGTCCAGCCGACGGCGTAGCAGAGTGCGGAGGTGCGCTCGCGGCCGCTGTTGGACGTGAGCGCGTCGGCGACCTTCGCGAAGTCCGCGGGCGCGATGCCGCAGACCTCGTGCACGAGCTCGGGGGTGTAGCGCGCGAAGTGCCGCTTCAGGATCTGGTAGACGCAGTGCGGGTCCTGCAGCGTCTCGTCGCGGCGTCCCTTCCAGCTGACCGGCGCGCCACCCGAGCCGTGGGACTCCGACTCCGCGGCCTCGTGCGACTCCGCGTGCCGGCTCCCCCCGCTGTCGTCCTCGGCAAGCTCCTGCGTCTGCTGCTGCTCCTCCTCGGTGGGGCCCTCGGGTGGTTGGTAGTTCCAGGTGGTGGGGTCGTACCGGCCGGTCTCGGGGTCGAACCCGGAGAACAGGCCGTCGAGGTCCTCGGTGTCCTGGAAGTTCTCGTCGATCAGGTTCGCGGCGTTGGTGTAGGCCACGACGTACTCGCGGAAGTCGAGCTCGTTGCTGAGCACGTGGTTGACGAGCGCACCGAGGAACGCGATGTCGGAGCCGGCTCGGATCGGCACGTGGATGTCGGCCACCGCCGAGGTGCGGGTGAACCGCGGATCCACGTGGATGATCGTCGCGCCCTTCCGCTTGGCCTCCATCACCCACTGGAAGCCCACGGGGTGAGCCTCCGCCATGTTGGACCCCTGGATCAGGATGCAGTCAGCGTTGCTGAGGTCCTGCAGGTTGGTGGTGGCCCCACCGCGGCCGAACGAGGCACCCAGACCGGGCACCGTCGAGGAGTGTCATATCCGTGCCTGGTTCTCGATCTGGATCGCGCCCATGCGCGGTGTAGAGCTTCTTCATGAGGTAGTTCTCCTCGTTGTCGAGGGTCGCTCCTCCGAGGCTCGCGATGCCGAGGGTGCGGCGGGTACGACGACCCTGGTCGTCCTCCCACTGCCAGAACTGCTTGCGGGTCGCGATCACGCGGTCGGCGATCATGTCCATCGCCGTGTCGCGGTCGAGGTCCTCCCACTCGGTGCCGTGGGGGCGGCGGTAGCGGACCGTCGTGACCCGGGTGGGCGAGGAGACCAGCTGCAGGCTGGCACTGCCCTTGGGGCACAGCCGCCCGCGGGAGACCGGGCTCGCCGGGTTGCCCTCGATCTGCACGATCTTCTCGTCCTTGACGAAGACCTTCTGGGCACAGCCGACGGCACAGAACGGGCACACCGAGTCGACGACCCGGTCGGCCTGCACGGTGCGCGGCGTGAGCTCGGCGCTGCGACGTGACTGCGCGGCCGCACCGCGGCCGAGACGGTCCTTGCCCGTCACCTGGCGCAGCAACGACCACTCGTCGACGCGGGACCACAGACCCATGCCGCCAACCTAGCCGCTTCGTCCGCCATCGGGCCTCACCCCTGGGGGCCTCCCGGCGCGTCCCCTACGCTCGGCCCCGGAGGCGTTTCTCGTCTGGTGACGGGCGCGGTCCTCAAAACCGTAGTGACCGGGTATCCCGGTCAGGCGGGTTCGATTCCCGTCCGCCTCCGCCACCACGCCGCTGGCGTCGAATGGAAGAGTGGCCGTGTGACCTCGTCCGACCCCCGCCGTCGTACGCCGCGTACCGACGCGGTGCTGGACGACCCCCGGCTCAAGGACGCTCTGGAGCGGCTGGGTCGTGCGGCGGTCAAACAGGTCGTCGCGGCCGCCCTCGAGGAGTGCCGGACGGGTCGGCTCGACCCGGACGAGGTCGTCCCTCGGGTGCTCGCCGGCCTCCCCACGTCGGCGACGTCCCTACGACGCGTCGTCAACGCCACCGGAGTGGTCGTGCACACCAACCTGGGCCGCGCTCCCTTGTCGGACGCAGCCGTCGACGCGGTCGTCACGGCCGCGGGAGCCACGGACGTCGAGCTCGACCTCGCCACCGGCCGGCGGGGACATCGCGGCCGGGGCACCCTGACGGCCCTCGCAGCGGCGGTGCCCGACGCCGAGGCGGTCCACGTCGTCAACAACGGCGCCGCCGCGCTCGCCCTCGTGACGTGCGCGCTTGCCGCGGGCCGCGAGGTCGTCGTGGCGCGCGGCGAGATGGTCGAGATCGGTGACGGCTTCCGGATCCCCGAGCTGCTGGAGTCGGTCGGTGCCCGGCTGCGCGAGGTCGGCACCACCAACCGGGTGCACCCGGACGACTACGAGCGCGCGGTCGGCCCGGACACGGCGTTCGTGCTCAAGGTGCACCCCTCCAACTTCCGGGTCGAGGGCTTCACGTCCGTCGGTGTCGGTCGCCGCCCTCGCGGGGCTCGGCGTACCGGTCGTCGCCGACATCGGGTCCGGCCTCCTCGCGCCCCATCCGCGGCTGCCGGCGGAGCCCGACGCGACGTCCACCCTGCGGGCCGGTGCGTCCCTGGTGACCGCCTCCGGCGACAAGCTCCTCGGCGGCCCGCAGTGCGGGCTCGTGCTGGGCGACGCGGCCCTCGTCGAGCGGGTACGACGCTTCCCGCTGGCCCGCGCGATGCGCGTCGACAAGCTGACCCTGGCCGCGCTGGAGGCGACCCTCACCGGTCCCCCGCCACCGGTGTCGACCGCGCTGGCCGCGCGGCAGGCGGACCTGATGGCTCGCGCCCGGGCGATCGCAGCGCTGCTCGGCGACCTCGCCGAGGCGGTCCCGTCGGAGGCCGCGGTCGGGGGCGGTGGGGCTCCCGGCGTCGTCCTGCCGAGCGCCGCGGTCTCCCTGCCCGCCGGCCTCGCCGACCCGCTGCGGGCCGGGGAGCCGCCCGTGGTCGGCCACGTGGCCGGCGACCGGCTGCTGCTCGACCTGTTGACCGTGCCGGCCGGCCTGGACGGCACGCTCGTGGACGCCGTACGCCGGGCCGCCGGGGCCTGAGTGCACGTCGTCGCCACGGCGGGTCATGTCGACCACGGCAAGTCCACTCTGGTCCGGGCCCTGACCGGGCAGGATCCCGACCGCCTCGAGGAGGAGCACCGGCGCGGGCTGTCGATCGAGCTCGGCTACTGCTGGACCGACCTCGGTCCCGTCGGCGACGTCGCGTTCGTCGACGTGCCTGGCCACGAGCGGTTCCTGTCGACCACGCTGGCCGGTCTCGGTCCCGTCCCGGCCGCGCTGCTCGTGGTCGCGGCCGACGACCCGTGGATGCCGCAGGCGGCCGAGCACCTCGCCGCGATCGACGCGCTCGGCGTACGCCACGGCGTGCTCGCGGTGACCCGCTCCGACCTGGCCGACCCGGCGCCGGCCCTGGCCCGTGCTCGCGACGAGGTGAGCCGCACCTCGCTGCGAGGCGCGCCGGCCGTGGTGGTGAGCGGACGCACCGGATCGGGCCTGGACGACCTGCGCGCCGTCCTCGGGACGGTCCTGGCCGCCATGCCGGTGCCGGACGCCGACGCCGACGTGCGGCTCTGGGTCGACCGGGCGTTCCACGTGCGCGGCGCGGGCACCGTGGTCACCGGCACGTTGCCGGCGGGCACCCTCCGGGTCGGTGACGTGCTGGTGCTCGGAGACGACCCGGTCCGGGTGCGCGGACTGGAGTGTCTGGGCCGGCAGGTCGATCGGGTCTCGGGCCCCGCGCGCGTCGCCGTGCAGCTCGGCGGCCGCGGCCCCGAGCGGCTCGGACGGGGCAGCGTGCTGGTCACCCCGGACGCCTTCGACGAGGTCGCGGAGGTCGACGTACGTCTCGACCGGCCCGGCCCCCTGCCCGAGCGGCCGATGCTCCATGTCGGCAGCACGCGTCAGGCCGTGCACGCGCGGCCGCTCGGGACCGGGCACGCGCGCCTTCGCCCCGCAACGCCCGTTGCCGCTTCGGCACGGCGACCGGCTGGTGCTGCGTGACCCCGGCAGCCGCACCCTGTGGGGTGCCGAGGTGCTCGACGCTGCTCCCCCGCCGCTGACCCGTCGGGGAGCAGCCCGAGACCGCGCGGGCGAGCTCGGCGGACGAGCTCGGGGCCTCGTGGCGGAGCTCGAGGCTCGAGGAGCCGTGCGCCGGAGCCGGCTCCGCCGGCTCGGGGTACGCAGACGCACCGTTGCCGGACGACGCGTTCGCCGCGGGAGACTGGCTGGTCTCCGGCGCCCAGGCGCGCACCTGGCGTGAGCAGCTCGTCCGGGCCGTCGCGGCATCCGACGACGGGCTCTCCCCCGCCGAGGCGGCGCGTGAGCTGGCACTCCCGGACCTCGACCTGCTGGCTCCACTGGTCGCCGATCCGGTACGACGTCGGGCCGGCCGCCTCGTCACGGACAACGGCCTTCCGGCGCCGGTGCGCGAGGCGCTGGACGTCCTCCGGGCCGATCTCGACGCTGCGCCGTTCCAGGCACCCGGCGCGGACCGGCTCGACGAGCTCGGTCTGGACCGGGTCACCCTGGCGCGCCTCGCGCGGGCCGGCGAGCTCCTCGTCGTGGGCGACGGCATCGCGTTGCTCCCGGGCAGCGACGACCTGGCCGTCACGCTGCTCTCGATACTCCCGCAGCCGTTCACCACCAGCCAGGCGCGCCAGACGCTCGGCACGTCGCGGCGCGTCGTGCTGCCCGCTGCTGGCGCACCTCGACCGGACCGGCCGGACCGTGCGGCTCCCCGACGACACCCGTCGGGTCCGCTGACTCAGGAGGCTCGCTCGACGACGTCCAGGCGAGGGGCGGTGATGCCGTGCTCCACGGCCCACAGCACCGCCTGGGTCCGGCTGGTGACTCCCATCGCCCGGTAGGCGGTCCGGATATGGGACTTCACGGTGTTCATCGACAGCTCGAGGCGCCGCGAGATCTCCTTGTTGGGGGCCCCGGCAGCGATCAGCCCGACGACGTCGGTCTCGCGCCGCGTCAGCCCGACCTCGATGACGGACCGCCGCTCGTCGCGGGTGCGTGGCTGGTCCACGGCGACGAGCCGCTCCCCGAGGTGGACCTTCTCCAGCGCTGCGACCAGCTCCTCGGCCGGCAGCGCCTTGGAGAGGTAGCCGTGCGCGCCCGCGCGCATGGCCCGCTCGACGAAGCCCGACCGGGTCTCCCAGGTGTAGATGACGACCCGCGACCCGCCCGGCGGGCGGACGACCTGGGCCGAGCCCGTGACACCGCTGCGTCGGGTGAAGGGGTCGAGCAACGCCAGGTCTGCCTCCGTCGCAGCATGGTGTCGGTTGGGCAGCACCACCACCCGGTCGGAGTGCTCGGCCATCATGGTCGCCACCCCCGCACGGACGAGGTCACACTCATTGACAAGCGCCACTCGAAGCGGCTGATCGAACTCCACGAGGCAGCACGTACCCCTACCCGACGCCTCGTATGCGCTCAGGCGGCGTGAGGACGGCGCGACCAGGCCTGCTGGACCCGTTGGGCGGCCAGCATCGAGCGCAGCTCGAGGGTCTGGCCGTCGGGGTAGCGCTCGATCGCCGCCTCGAGGTCCAGCGAGCTCCCTGGGCGTGTACGCCGCCAGCTCACGCCGCAGCACGGATCGCCGCTCGTGGTTCGCACGCCGCAGCAGCAGCGCGGTGCGCCACACCAACACCTTGGTCGAGATGTCCATCCCCGCCTCCGGGTCGACGTCGTACGCCGCGAACGTCGGCCGTGGCTCGATGGTAAGCCAGATCGGGCCCCCGTGAGCGTGCACGATCCGGTCTCGGAGACGTCTTGTGCGAGTCGTCTCGCATGCCGGAACAAGGGGTGCGTAGAACGGCTGGGATGTCGGTGGTCGGTGGTGTGCTGGTCCCATGTGGATCTCCATCGCGCCCCCGGAGACCAGCCCCTCGCGGGCTGTCGGAGACGCCCTCTCGGTGCTCCGCGAGGCGGCGGCGGCCCGGTGGGCGGCGCAGTCCGACGACGAGCTGGTGGCTGTCATCGAGCAGGTCCGGCGGCTGGTGGCGACCGCGGGGGCGGTCGAGGCCGGTGCCCTGGCCGAGGTCGACGTCCGCGGTGCCGTTGACCCGGCTCCCGCGCGGGTGACTCGAGGAGCGGCGGTGAAGTCCGGAAGCGGCCCGCCCTGGTCGACGAGCGCTGTCAGGTCCAGATAGGTGTCCTTCCGGGCGACCTCGCCGCCGTGGGTCACCGACAGGACGTCCACGCGTCGCACAAGCACGGTGAGCCGCCGTCACCGTACGACCGGGCCGGCTGGAGATGGCAAAGGCGAGGCCTTCGCCTCGCCATATCCAACGTATAGCGCACCAGGGGTCTTGCGGCAAGACCCCTGTCCTGTCGCAGAATCTCGGATCCCGGCCACCGACTGCGGACTGGAGCTGACCACGTGACCACCCTGACGACCAGTGCGTTCGACCTCCCGGAGCACCGCGCCGCCAAGGCCGACCCGGCGTTGATCGACGGCGACGAGCAGCACTTCACGGCCATCGCGCACAGCCTCGAAGAGACGATCGCCGACCTGTCGCACCGACTCGAGGCGGAGCGCAGGGCGCCCGGCGGAGTCGGCCAGGAGGCGATGGACCGGGACCTGGAGATCCACCGCCTCACCGCTCGGCTGCGCGCGCTACGACGCTTCAGCCTGGACCTGTGCCTGGGTCGGATCGTCCCCGACGACGGCTCCGAGCCGGTCTACATCGGTCGGCTCGGCCTCACCGACCGCGCCGGCCGGCGGCTGCTGGTCGACTGGCGCTCCCCTGTGGCGGAGCCGTTCTTCGGGGCGACGCATGCCCACCCGATGGGGCTGGCGAGCCGACGCAGGTATCGGTGGACCGGCGGCCGGATCAGCGACTACTGGGACGAGGTGTTCTCCCCGGACGGGTTCGAAGGGCACGCCGCGCTGGACGACCAGTCGGCGTTCATCGCCAGCCTGGGCGACAGCAGGTCGGGCCGGATGCGGGACGTGCTCGGCACCATCCAGGCCGACCAGGACGCGATCATCCGCGCCGGGTCCCGGGGCACCCTGGTCGTCGACGGCGGTCCGGGTACGGGGAAGACGGTCGTGGCCCTGCACCGGGCGGCGTACCTGCTCTACGCCGACCCGCGCCTCGGCGAAGGTCGGGGAGGCGTCCTCGTCGTCGGGCCGCACCAGCCGTACCTCGCCTACGTGGCGGACGTGCTTCCCAGCCTCGGCGAGGAAGGCGTGCAGACCTGCACGCTGCGCGACTTCCTTCCCGAAGGGGCCACGGCGCCGGCCGAGCCCGACCCGGAGGTCGCCCGCCTCAAGGCGTCCGCCGAGATGGTGAAGGCGATCGAGCCGGCGGTCCGCCTCTACGAGGAGCCGCCGACCGAGGGCATGGAGGTCGACACCCCGTGGAGTGACCTCTGGCTCGGCGCCGCGGAGTGGACCGAGGCGTTCGAGTCGCTCGAGCCAGGGACGTCGCACAACGACGGCCGCGACCAGGTCTGGGAGGAGCTGCTGACGATCCTCGTGGACAAGCACGAGGCCGACGACGAGGAGGTCTCCGACGACCTGGTCCGCCGCGCGCTTGCGCAGAACGCCGAGCTGGTGGACGCCTTCGGCCGGGCCTGGCCGCTGATCGACCCGACCGACCTGGTCGGAGACCTGTGGTCGGTGCCGGCGTACCTGCGCAGGTGTGCTCCCTGGCTCGATGCCGATGAGGTCAGGATGTTGCAGCGTCGCGAGCCGCAGGCGTGGACGAGCTCCGACCTGCCGCTGCTCGACGCGGCCCGACAGCGGCTCGGCGACCCCGAAGCGTCCCGGCGCCGACGTCGACGGCGTGCCGCCGCAGCCGCTGAGCGCGAGCAGATGTCGGAGGTCGTCGATCACCTGGTCGCGACCGACGACTCCGAGATGCACGTGATGTCGATGCTGCGCGTGCACGACCTGCAGAACGCCCTGGTCGACGAGGATGCCCTGGGCAGGGAGGACCCGGACCTCCTCGCCGGACCGTTCGCGCACATCGTGGTCGACGAGGCCCAGGAGCTGACCGATGCGGAGTGGCAGATGCTGCTGCTCCGCTGCCCCTCGCGCAGCTTCACCGTCGTCGGGGACCGGGCCCAGGCCAGGCACGGGTTCGCTGAGTCGTGGCAGGAGCGGCTCGAGCGGGTCGGCCTGGACCACATCGACCTGGCGTCCCTGACCATCAACTACCGCACGCCGGAGGAGGTCATGGCGGAGGCCGAGCCCGTCATCCGGGCAGCTCTCCCGGACGCCAACGTGCCGACGTCGATCCGCAGGGGCGGCATCCCCGTCGTGCACGGAGCGACGTCCGACCTGGACCCGATCCTCGAGACCTGGCTCGCTGCCCACCCCGACGGGATCGCCTGCGTCATCGGGTTCCCGACGTTCCAGGCGACGTCCCGCGTCCGGTCGCTGACCCCGGAGCTCGCCAAGGGCCTCGAGTTCGACCTGGTCGTCCTGGTCGACCCGGAGGCGCTGGGCCAGGGCATCGAAGGAGCCGTCGACCGCTACGTCGCGATGACCCGGGCGACCCAGCAGCTGGTCATCCTCACCGGGACGTGACGAGCAGCGGGCTCAGTCCTCGCCCTCGTCGTCGTCGATGAGGTGCATCGCGGCTTCCTCGGCGGTCGCGCCGGCGCCGTCGATGCCCGCGTCCGTGGCCCAGAGCTCGGAGTCGTCATCCGCGTCCGAGCCCTCGCTCCGCGCGACCAGGCGACCCGTGCGGACATCACCGACCTCGTCCTCCGCGTCACGGCGGAAGGTGGTGGCGTCGTCGTCCTCGTCCGGATCAGTCCAGACGTCCGGCTCCTCCTCCGACAGGCGCTCGTCCAGCGTTTCGCGGCTCGTCGACCTCGTGCGGGTGCCGGAGGTGGCCAGGCTCGCGGTCGGGCGGGGAGTACCCCTCGTCGAGCACGTCGTCCACGCCGCGGTCGTCGAGGGTGTCGCTTGGCTGCAGCTGGTCTTCGCTCATGTCGCGAACCTACTCGCCTCTCCGGGCGCCTCAGCGGATCCGGGCTCAGACGTCGAAGCCCGCCCGTACCGCCGCCATGTCGGCGCCTCCGTGCCCACGCTCGGCGGCTCGGTCGTAGAGCGCCACGAGCGTGGTCAGCAGGTCGTCCGGGAACCCGGCGGCCCGCGCGGAGTCGACCATCAGCCCGACGTCCTTGCGGACGCTGTCGAGAGCGAACGACGGGTCGTCCCAGGAGCGGTCGACCATGATCGCGCCCTTGAGCTGGGCGTACGCCGAGTCCGAGGCGCCACCCCTGATCCCGTCAAGGAACAGCCGGGGATCGAGGCCGAGTGCCTCGGCGAAGCCCAGTGCCTGAGCGGTCGCAGCGTTGATGGAGGCGACCCACGAGTTGCAGACCAGCTTGAGGGCACTGGCCGCCCCCACGTCGTCGCCGACCACCAGGGTGCGGGCACCGATCGCGTCCAGTGCCGGCTCGGCGCGCACTCGTGCGGCCGCGGGCCCGGACACCAGCACCGTCAGGTTGCCCGTCTCGGCCGGCTGCTTGGTGCCGAGGACCGGGGCGTCGAGGAGCCGGCCCGCTGCCGCGCCTGCGGCCTCCGCGATCCGGGCCATCCCCTCGGGGCCGACCGTGGTGGACTGCACCCAGACCGCATCGGGCCCCAGGACCGCGACCAGGTCGGCGGCGACGTCGAGCACGCTGTCGGAGTCGTAGAGCATCGTGAGGACCACGTCCGCACCCGCCACCGCCTCCGCGAGGTCCGCATGCGCGGAGATGCCTGGGCCGGCCACCGCCTCAGCGCGGGTCGGCGTGCGGTTCCAGACCGCCACGTCCTGGCCCTCGCGGGCGAGCGAACGGGCCATCGCGGCCCCCATGATCCCGGTGCCGAGCACTGCGGTGCGCATGACCAGATGCTGCCACTGCGACCGGTCGACCCTGCCCTGGGGGCCCCAGTGGTGCGCGGGGCCCGGGACGTCCAGATCTCGCCGCCGGGCACGCTCCCTGACGGCCGGGTCACCGTCCGCGGCTCGCGCCGATATGCTCACGGCGATCTGACATCACGTTCCGACCTCGGGCTGCGGCCCGGGACACGCCCGTTGGCTGTACGACGGTAAGAGAGGAATGCGCATGCGAATCCTGGTCCTGGGTGGCGACGGCTACCTCGGCTGGCCAACGGCGATGTACCTGTCGGCGCACGGACACGACGTCGGCGTCCTCGACAGCGGGGTGCGCCGGCAGTACGACCACGAGCTCGGCTCGGGCAGCCTGGTCCCGATCGAGTCACTGCGCACCCGGACCAAGACCTGGACCGAGCTCACCGGCCGCGAGATCGCCTGCTACCTCGGCGACCTGATGGACGCCGACTTCACCTTCGACGCGGTCCGGCAGTTCGCTCCCGACGCGATCGTCCACTTCGCCGAGCAGCGTGCGGCGCCGTACTCCATGATCGACCGCAAGCACGCGGTGTACACCCAGACCAACAACATCGTCGGCACGCTCAACGTCATGTACGCGATCGGTGAGATCGACCGCGACATCCACCTGGTCAAGCTCGGCACGATGGGCGAGTACGGCACGCCCAACATCGACATCGAGGAGGGCTGGCTCGACGTCGAGCACAAGGGCCGCACGGACCGCGTGCTGTTCCCCAAGCGCCCGGGCAGCTTCTACCACCTGTCGAAGGTGCACGACAGCCACAACCTGGAGTTCGGCTGCCGGATCTGGGGCCTGCGCGTCACCGACCTCAACCAGGGCATCGTCTACGGGCAGGAGACCGAGGAGACCGCACTCGACCCACGGCTCGCGACGCGCCTCGACTATGACGCTGTCTTCGGCACCGTGATCAACCGGTTCGCGATCCAGGCCGTCCTCGGGCTGCCGCTCTCCGTCTACGGCGGTGGCACCCAGACCCGGGCGGTCCTCGATATCCGCGACACCGTCGAGTGCATCCGGCTGGCCTGCGAGAATCCCGCGGACCGGGGCGAGTTCCGGGTGTTCAACCAGGCCACCGAGAGCTTCTCGCTGCAGGAGATGGCCAAGGTGGTGCAGAACAGCTTCCCCGGCCAGGTCGACATCGAGTACGTCGACAACCCGCGCGTGGAGATCGAGAACCACCACTACACGTTCACCCACACCGCGCTGCCCTCGCTCGGCCTGCAGGCACACCTGCTCTCCGAGACGCTCCTGCACCACATGTTCGACGTGGTCGCCGCGCACCGCGACCGGGTCGACCCCGACCTGCTGGCGCCGACGGTCGACTGGCGGCAGTCGCTCCGTAGCCGCTCGTGACCCAGGAACCGACCCCCACCCCGAGGCGCGTCCTCGTCACCGGTGGGTCCGGCTTCATCGGGCGGCACGTCGTCGCCGTGCTGCGCGCAGCGGGCCACGAGGTCACGGTCGCGGACCGCTCGCCGTACGGCGAGGACGACGTGCGCGAGGTGACCGGTGAGCTCGAGGACCCCGCCGTCCGCGAGGCGGCCGTCACCGAGGGCACCGACGCGGTCGTCCACCTGGCCGCCGAGACCTCGGTGCTCGGGTCGATGCAGCGGCCCGTGCTCGTCCACCGGGTCAACGTCGACCTCACCGCGGCACTGCTCGAGCTGTGCCGCGAGCGCGGCGTGCCGACGTTCGTCCTGGCCTCGACCAACGCCGTCGTCGGCGCCTGCCCGGGCACCATGACCGAGCGCGTGCCGCTCGCGCCGCTCACGCCGTACGGCGCGACCAAGGCGGCCGCGGAGATGCTCCTGTCGGGGTACGCCGGCGCCTACGGCCTGCGCACGCCCGTCCTCCGGCTCACCAACGTCTACGGCCCGGGGATGCGTCACAAGGACTCCTTCATCCCCCGCCTGATGCGCGCGGCGGTCGAGGGCGGCGTCGTCGAGGTGTACGGCGACGGGCTCCAACGCCGCGACCTCGTCCACGTCGGCGACGTCGCCCGAGCGTTCGCGGCCGCGGTCCTCGGCTGGCCCAGCGGCCCGGTCATCATCGGCAGCGGCACCTCCCACACGGTGCTCGACCTCGTCGAGGCGGCCCGTCAAGGCACCGGCCGGCCGATCGCCGCCGAGCACGTGCCGGCCAAGCCCGGCGAGATGCCGGCCGTCGTGGTGGACGTCTCGCGGGCCGCGGCCCTGGGCTGGTCGCCCGAGGTCACCCTGGTCGAGGGCGTCCGCACGGCCTGGGCCGACTTCGTCTCCTCCGCGACGAGCTGAGCGCGTGGACCCTCGCTCGGTCGGTCGGGGCCTCGGCCGTCACTGGCCCTGCCTCGCGCTGCTCGTGGCCGGGCTGGTCGCGCGGGTCCTGTCCACCGACGGCCTGGGCGGATCGCAGGTCGTGGGGCTGCTGGCCGCCGCCGCGGCCTACGTCGTGTGCGTGCGCTGGGGGTCCTGGCGCTGGCTCGCCTTGCTGGCGATGCTGCCGGCCCTCGTCGACGACCGGATGCTGGTCGCTCAGGACCTGCGCGCTTCCACGGGGCTGCTCGCCGTGTCCACGGGCCTGGTCGCCCTCTCCCTGGGCGACCGCTCGGCACGCCCGGCCCCGGCCGTCGTGGGTGCCGTGCTCGTCATCCTCGGGGCCGGCCTCGCGGCAGGTGTGGACGTGTCGTCGGGCGACCCGGGTGTCGCGTCGGTCCACCTCTCGCGCACCGTCGCCGGTCTCCTCGCACTGATCGGCCTGGCGGCCGGACTCGGCGTCGCCCGCAGTGACCCCGTCGACCTGCGGCTCGCCTGCGTGATCCCGGCGGCGGTCGGCTGGCCCGGCGCCCTCGACTGGGTGGCCTGGTGGCCCGTGGCCGGAGCCCTCGGCCTCACCGCGATGCTGCGCGGACGGCGCGGGCGGGCCGCTGCCCGTCCCCAGTCCGACCAGGTGGACGAGGCAGCGCTGGCGGACGTCCACGCGCGCTGCGGCGCGCCCTCGCTGGGACCGGTGGTGATCGTGATCGCCGCCTACAACGAGGCCGAGGGCATCCCCGCGGTGCTCGCGACCCTGCCGGACGAGGCGTGCGGGCTGCACACGGACGTCGTGGTCGTCGACGACGGGAGCACCGACGGAACCGCGGAGGCGCTGACGGGCTCCCGGGCGATGGTCGTCACCTGCCCGGTCAACCGCGGGCAGGGCGCCGCGCTCCGGCTCGGCTACCGGATCGCCCGCGAGGCGGGCGCGACGTACGTCGTCACGACGGACGCCGACGGGCAGTACGACCCACTCGACATCCCGCGGGTGCTCCAGCCCGTGGTCGACGGGCGGGCCGACTTCGTGTCGGGCTCGCGCATCCTGGGCCGTCAACAGACCCGGGACCGGGTCCGCCGGCTCGGGGTGCACGTCTTCGCCCTGCTCGCCGGAATCCTGACCGGGCGACGACTGACCGACACGTCTTTCGGGCTGCGCGCGATGCGTGCCGACCTGACCGGGACGGTGACGCTGAACCAACCTCAGTACCAGTCCTCCGAGCTACTCCTGGGGGTGCTCTCCCACGGCTTCCGCGTGATGGAGGTGCCGGGCGCGATGCACGTACGAACCGCCGGCAGCAGCAAGAAGGGTCGCAACCTGGTCTACGGGCGTCGGTACGCCGGCGTGATGACGAGCACGTGGTGGCGCGAGGGTTGTCCGCGCCCGGTCACCGAGACCGCTCCGGCCCTGCGTCAGACTCGTTGACATGGGGCGGTCCGAGCAGCTGCGCGGCCTGTGGCGCTCCGAGCGCCCGTTCGTGGTCGCCTTCGCGCTCGCGGCGGTGGTGCGCGTCCTGCTGGTGGTGGCCTTCCCCCCCGCCTTCCTGATGAGCGACGGACCGACGTACCTGGGCTTCGTCGACCACCTGTTCCCCTCCCCCGACCGGCCCGTCGGGTACGGCGTGTACCTGCGGGTGCTGTCGTGGGCGACGAGGTCGGTGGAGCTGGTGTCCGCGACCCAGCTGGTGCTCGGGCTGCTGACCGGGCTCCTGGCCTACGTGCTCCTACGGCGCTGGGGAGTGTCGTCGTGGGTGGCGACGCTTGCCACGCTGCCGGTGCTCTTCGACGCGTTGCAGCTGATGCTCGAGCACGCCGTGCTCAGCGACGTGCTGTTCGGCTTCCTGCTGATGCTGGGTGTCGCCGCCCTGGCGTGGTGGCGCACCCCGCGGCTGTGGACCACCGCCGTCGCCGGCCTCGTGCTCGGGGCGGCCACCCTGGTCCGGATCGTCGGCGAGCCGACCGTCGCGGTCGCCATCCTGTTCCTGCTCCTCGCCGCCACCACCTGGCGTGCCCGCCTCACCCAGGCCCTGGTCGTCGTGGTCGCCTTCGTCGTCCCGCTCACCGCGTACGCCGCGTGGTACCACCAGCAGAACGGCACGTTCGCGATCACCCAGGCCAGCGGCCGGGCGCTCTACATGCGCACCACGTCCTTCGTCGACTGCACGCACCTCACGCTCCCGTCGTACGAGCAGACCCTCTGCCCGGGCGAGCCGCTCGGTGACCGCTTCGACCCGACCTGGTACGGCTGGCACGACCCGAACACCGTCCACAACCTGCACCTGCCACGCGGCGTCACCCCGCAGCAGGCGATGCGGGACTTCGCACTACGGGCCATCGAGGCGCAGCCGCTGGACTATCTCCGGGTCGTCGCACGCGACGCCGCGCTGCCGTTCATCGCGGTGCATCGCGGTGACCGCTACGAGTACTCCACGGCGGTGAAGTGGGACCTCTCGACCTACGTCGACTACCGGGCGACGCCCCTGTGGACCGCGCCGGCGTTCGCCGCGCACGGCGGGGACCTGCCGGTGACCCGACACCCGCTCGGCGACTGGTTCGCCACCTATGGGCGCTGGGTCCACGTCCCCGGGCCGCTCCTGCTGGGGTTGCTCGTCCTGGCGGTCGCCGGCCTGGTGGTACGCCGACCCGAGACGCGGTCGGTCCGCCCCTTGGGGGTGCTGCTGCTGGTGCTGCCCCTGACCCTGATCCTGGTGCCGGACGTGACCGCGGAGTTCGTCTGGCGCTACCAGCTGCCGTTGGTCACGATGCTGCCGCTCAGTGCCGCCCTGGGCTGGACCCGGCTACGCCGGACTGCGGGTCAGCCGGGTCAGCCGGGGGGTCAGCCGGGGGGTCAGCCGGGGACGACGGCCACGCCGAGCACCGACTGACCGAACGGCGGCGTCAGCCGGCGTTCGAGGACCCGGGTCACCGGGACCACGAACCGGTCGTAGGTGCGCACCAGTCCGGGGCGCGGCGTACCGACTCCGCCGCGGCGCACCGTCGCCCACCAGGCGATGCCGCCGAGGAGGTTGACCGGCTTCACCACGTCGGCGGTCAGACCGGCGTGCCGGATCGCGGCGCCGAGCGTCGTCGGGGTGTAACGGCGGACGTGGCCGACGGCCCGGTCGAACTCGCCGTACAGCTGCATGTAGCCGGGCACCCAGAGCACGATCCGTCCGCCGGGCTCGACCAGACCGGCCAGCGAGCGGAGCGCCCCGGTGTCGTCGTCGATGTGCTCGAGCACGTTGATCGCGACCACCGTGGAGACCGGGTCGCCGAGCTCGGGCGGCCCCGCGGCCAGGTTCAGGACCCGCGCCTCGACCTCGGGCCGGTCGGCGAACCGGGCGGCCATCGCGGCCACGGCCTCGGGATCGACATCGGTGACGACGTGTCGGCGGAGCCCGGACAGCTGGGCCGCGAACTCCCCCAGACCGGCGCCCACCTCGAGCACCGACGGACCCAGGTGGGGACGCATCTGCTCGAGCTGGAAGGCCCGGTAGCGGCGCTGGTCGGCACCCGAGGAGTCCTCGAGACTGCGCCCCGTGGCCTGGCGGAACGCCCCGGCCCCCGGCGCGGCGTCGTCGGTCACCGGGGCACGTCCTTGGAGGCCGGCTGGTCGTGCTGGGCCCGGCGCGGGCGGTTGAAGAGCCGCTCCAGCAGGAAGAACCGCACCACGAAGACGGCGACGTAGACGCCCAGGAAGACGGCGGCGACGAGCACCACCCGGAGCGTCGACGACGTGCCCTGCTGGTGGAGCCATCGGTCGGCGAGGCCCGTCGCGATCGTCGCAAGGATCAGCGTGGTCAGGATGATCACGACGTAGGGCAGCACCTCGTGGCGCAGGCTCGGCCGGCCGGTGCGCTGCCACGCCCAGTTGCGGTTCAGCCAGAAGTTCGGGACCGCTCCGGCCAGCCAGGACAGGACCGACGCCCAGATCGTGCCCATCGCCAGCACGCCGTACAGCAGCACGAAGACCACCTCGCTGGACGCGGTGGCGACGACCGAACCCGTGAAGTAGCGCACCAGCTTGGGGACCAGCCGGAGCGGTGCCGCATCCGTGGCGGAAGGCGACGCACGGGTGGGCTGGGGCATGCGTCCGAGGGTAGTGGCCGGCACTCCCCTGCCCTGCCATCGGCGGGGCTCCCCCGTCCCGGGCCCAACGGCATGACCGAGGTGACGTTCGCCCCGAGACAACCCCTGACGCCGGGTCGAGGGTGGACGTGAAGGCAGATCCCGCCCCAGGAGGCCCACCACCCTCTCGGGACCACCCACTCGGAGCCGAAGGAGAGCGTCGTGACGTATGGACGGTCGGTGCACGTCGGAGGAGCCATGGACGACGTACGCACGGTGATGAGGTGGCCGGTCTCGACGATCGAGACGATCGCCTCCCTCAACGAGGTCGCCGAGGGTCTGGCCGCCGACGAGGTCGGGGCGCTCTGCGTGCTCGAGGGTGGGACCCTCGCCGGGATCGTCTCCGAGAGGGATGTGGTCACCCACCTCGCCGCCGGCGGTGACCCGGCCCACCTGACCGCTGGCGAGGTGATGTCCTCCGACCTGCTGACGATCGGGCCGGACGCCACGCTGCGCGAGGCGGCGCGCGCGATGCAGGAGGGCGAGGTACGTCACCTGCCGGTCGTCAGCCGCGGCCAGATCGCGGGCATGGTGTCGATGCGCGACCTGTTCGCGACTCTGGTCGACACTGTCGACCACGACGTCGTCCCGGTCGCCGACTCCCCCCCTCCTCCTCCCCTCCCCCCTCCTCACCCACACCACACCCCATACTCTTACCACTCCTCATCTACCATACTCTACTCCACCTCACCTCTCTCCAGCGGTCAGTCAGCGGCCCGGATCGTCCGGACCGACTCGGTGGAAGCGCGGGCCGGCCCTCGCCCGCCCCCGGCGCCTGAGCAGGCGGTGGCGTCGAGGACCCGCGTCGCCCCGTGGGCTTCGGGTCGGTGATCACGGTCGGTGTGTACGTCGGACGCTCGGCGCGGTAGGTCCCGCCGGGGCGCTGGACGAACACCACGTGGGCGATCACCCCGCGGTAGGTGTCGGGGATCGCCGTCTCCTGCTCGGCGACCATGTTCCCGAGCCCGTAGACGACCCACGTGCCCTCGACCCTCCTCACCGGCTCGACCACGTGGGAGTGGTGGCCATAGACGAGGTCGACGTACGGCGAGCGGGCGAGCGCGTGGAAGACGGCGACCTGTTGCGCGCTCGGCAGGTGGGAGTACTCGTCGCCGGCGTGGACGGCGACCATCACGATGTCGACGCCGCGCCCGGTGCATGGTCCGCGCCTGCGCGATCGCCCTCGGTACGTCGATCAGGTTGACCGACCACGGCTTGCTGACCGGGAGCCCGTTCGTGCCGAAAGTCATCGAGATCAGCCCGATCTCGACCCCGTGCACGGTGAAGACCAGCGGCCGGAGGGCGTCCGTGCCGGGCGTTGGTGCCGGTGTGCGGCATGTGGCGGCTGTCCAGGGCGCGGATCGTCCGCACCAGGCCGGTGAAGCCCCGGTCGACGGAGTGGTTGGAGGCGGTGGTGCACCCGTCGTACCCGGCGGCGATCAGGCCGTCCAGCACCGTCGGGGCGCCGGAAGATCGGGTAGTTCAGGTACGGCCCACGCGGTCGCGAGGGGCGTCTCCAGGTGGCAGATCGCGAGGTCGGCCGACTCGATCCGGGCCTGATGCCGGCGAACATCGGCCGGAAGTCCGGCAGGTCTCGCCACGTCGCGCGGCGTCGTGCTCCGCGGTCTGCCAGACGCCGTGTGGATCAGCACGTCCCCGGTCAGCGCGACCGAGACCCGCGTGGCCTTGTCGACGCAGCGTCGGAGGCCGTCGGGTCGCTCGCTCGCCCGTCGGTCCGACGCCGGCGACGGGTCGGTGTCGCGGTCGGTGTCCGGTCGGTGTCGACAGCCCGGCCAGCGCGCTGGCCGCAGCACCGGTGCGGCGCTGGTACGGGTCGAGCGGGTAGACGGGCCCTGCTCCACCGGCGAGGAACGCGTGGCCCGGCCCGCAGGCCGCGAGCGCCAGCGCCGCCGTCCACAGGCGAGGGACGTCAGGACGGCTCTCCGTCCAGTCGGTGCGGTCATGGGCTCTGGCCCGCCGGTCGCCGGCTCAGCCGACGGGGTGGTAGGCGCAGGCGTCCTTGCTGTCCTGCTCGGCGGGTGGTCGGTGGCGCGGTGCGCGTGCGGCGCCAGTGCCTTGCAACCGTGTCGTGACGTAGGCGAAGTCGGGTCGCCCGGGTTGAAGCTGTCGCTGAGGCGGAAGACCACGGACTTCATGCGATGTTCCTTGACCTTCAGCCCGAGGTCGACGAAGGCCGGGAGCAGCTCACGCGGGATGTCGGTGCGGACCAGCTCCTTGCCCGCCTGGCCACGGCCTGGTAGTTGCGCAGCAGGTTGAGTGGGTTCGCCTTCGCGCGATCGCCTGGATCATGCAGCGCTGCCGGTCCATCCTCTGGTAGTCGTCGGCGCCGTAACGGCCGCGCGAGAACCACAACGCGTCGAAGCCGTTGAGGTGCTGGTCGGGCCCGGGCTGGAGATAGCGGGTCGGCGGGATGCCCCGGTCGGTGTCGCCGTTCACGCCACGGGCTCGTTGATGTTCACGGTGACGCCCCCGATCGCGTTCACCATCTGCTGGAAGCCCTGGAAGTTGATCAGGACGTAGTAGTCGACCGGCAGGCCGGTCGCGCCCTCGAACGCCTGCTTGATCGCATCCGCGCCTTCGTTGGTCGACTTCCCCAGGATGTGCGGTAGAGGATCGGCACCTCGCGTAGACCGCGTTGAGCATCCAGCCGGCGGGTCACCATCACCGGTGAAGCCGTCCGGAAGACCTGGTGGAGCGGGCTGTCCACGGGAACGGAGCGTTCATCAGTTGCGCGGCAGGCTGAAGACACCGCCCGGCCGGTGTGGGTGTCGACCGACACCAGGATCATCGAGTCCGTCCGGACACCGTCCCGGTAGGCCCCCCGTCGCCACCGAGCAGGAGGACGTTGACCCGATCGCGGGTGCCCCACGGGTCCTCCGCCTCGCCTAGGCGCGGTGGCGCTGTGGTTGTTCTCGAAGACGCTCTTGACGAAGTCGCCTGACGTGGCTACCGGAAGCACGGCCGCCGGACGGCGACGCCGACGATCAGCCCCGCTACCACGACCCCGCCCACGCCGGTGACCCACCGCGTACGCCGACGGTCGGACCATGAGGAAGGTCAGCACCACGACAGCGATCCACAGCACCAGCACGATGCCCAGCACACGAGTGACCTCGAGCCGCGCGGGTCGAAGCGAAGTCGAGCGCTCCGCCAGTCGTGGGGCAGGAGGACGGCAGCCACCACCAGGCAGCCAGGCGGCCACCATGGTCACCAGCCCGAGCATCCTGCGTCCGCCCACCAGAATCCGGTGCCGGGCGCCACGGCCGACATCAGCGTGACCCCATCGCCCGCCCATCGCGACGCCCGACGGAACCTGGGGTCCGCGTCGCGCCCGCCGGAGCGCCGGCGTGCGACCACGACGCCCTACCCATCGCGAACCACGACGGATTGTAGGGGTGCTACCACCCGTCGGGATGCACTCTCGCCGAGGTCAGACCTCTTCCGGCTGCATCAGCATCGAGCCGGTCGGGCACTCCTCGACGCACAGACCACACCCCTTGCAGTAGTCAAGGTCGACGGCGTACTCACCTTCCGGGCCGAGCTTGATCACGGCGTTGTCAGGACAGAACGCGTAGCAGTTGTCGCAGGAGATGCACCCGCCGCACGACAGGCAGCGGCGGGCCTCGTACAGCGCCGTACCCTCGTCGAGGTCCTGCACCACTTCGTCGAAGGTCGACTGACGCCTGACCATCTCCAGACGGGGCCGGTGCTGTCGAGGTGCGTCCTCGAAGTACCAGGTGTTGAGGGAGTCGTACGGCGCGAGGTCCGGCTCGGTGGGCGCCTCGACGGCCCGTCCGCTCAGCCAGGCGCTGATCCCCGCGGCCGCACGGCGGCCCTGGCCGATGGCAGCTGTGACGGAGCGATCCCCCGCCGAGACGTCGCCCCCGGCGAAGACGCCACGACGGTTGGTCGCCATCGTGAGTGGGTCCGTCACCACGACCCCGTCGCGGACGTCGAGCTCGCTCTCGCCCATCAGCGAGAGGTCGGTGTCCTGTCCGAGGGCCAGCACGACGGAGTCGGCCGCGAGGTGCTCGGTGCGCCCCGTCGGCTGCGGGAAGCCGCTCTCGTCCAGCTCCATGGCCTCGACGGTCAGACCATCGGTGTCGACGTGCCCGATGGTGGACAGCCACCGGAAGGTGATGCCCTCGTCCTCGGCCTCCTGCACCTCCTGGTCGTGGGCCGGCATCCGCTCGCGGGTCCGGCGGTAGACGACGACGGCCTCGTCCGCGCCGAGGCGCTTCGCAGTGCGGGCTGCGTCGAGCGCGGTGTTGCCGCCGCCGTACACCGCCACTCGGCGGCCGAGCAGGAGCGGCTCGCCGTCGGCTGTCGACCGCAGCATCGACAACGCGTCGAGCACGTGAGCGGCGCTCCCGGCCGGCAGGTACGCGCGCTTGGCGAGGCGGGCGCCGAGCGCCAGGAAGACCGCGTCGTAGACGCCCCTCGGCGAGCAGCGCGTCGAGGTCGGTGACCTCCGTGCCGAGCTCGAGGTGGACGCCCGAGGGAGACGATCCGGTCGATCTCCGCGTCGAGGATCTCGCGCGGCAGCCGATAGCGCGGGATCGCGTATCGCATCATCCCTCCGGCCTGCTCGGATACGTCCTGCACCGTCACCTCGTGACCTGCCAGCGCCAGCTGGTAGGCCGCCGAGAGACCGGCAGGCCCGGAGCCGACGACGAGCACGTGCCTGCCGGTCGGCGGCGCGTCGACGCTCACCGTCCAGCCATGTCGGATCGCCTCGTCGCCGAGGAACCGCTCGACCGAGTTGATGCCGACGGAGTCGTCGAGGTCGCCGCGGTTGCAGGCCGTCTCGCACGGGTGGTAGCAGACCCGGCCCATCACGGCCGGAAGGGGGTTGACCTCCATGATCGCGCGCCAGGCGGCCTCGTAGCCGGCACCGCCGGACTCCGCGAGGTAGAGCCAGTCGCGGACCGTCTCGCCGGCCGGGCACGCGTGGCCGCAGGGTGCGGTGCGGTCGACGTAGACCGCCCGCTCGGTGCGCCAGGAGCCGGTCAGGTCCGCAGCGCTCGAGCCGGGGCCGAGGGTGGTGGCGAAGGGGAGCTCCGTGGTCATCGTGCCGCCTCCTCGAGGAGCCCGAAGTGCGCGATGGAGCGGTCGGCCTGGCGCTGCAACCGGGCGACCACGTCGGGCATGCCGTCGCCCCGGAAGAGGTGGGCGAACCGGGTCTGCGTTCGCAGGTAGTCGTCGACCGGGACCTGCCGCCGGATCCGTCGTACGCCGGTGACCTCGCCGTCGACGGCCTCGAAGACCGGGAAGCTCCCCGACTCCGTGGCCAGCCGCGCCACGCGGACCGTGTCCGCCGACGCCGTGCCCCAGCCGACGGGGCACGGCACCAACACGTGGAGGTAGCGCGCACCGTGCATCGACATCGCCTTCGTGACCTTGGCCTCGAGGTCGTGGAGGTCCGCGACCGTTGCGGTGGCGACGTAGGGGATCTCGTGTGCCATCGCTATCACCGGCAGGCTCTTGCCCGTGCCGAACGCGTTGCCGGTCCGGGTCCCGACCGGGCGGGTGTTGGCGGTGTTGGCCGCGGGTGGGGTCGCGCCGGAGCGCTGGACGCCGGTGTTCATGTAGCCCTGGTTGTCGTAGCAGACGAAGAGCACGTCGTCGTTGCGCTCGAACATCCCGGACAGGCAGCCCAGGCCGATGTCGACGGTACCGCCGTCGCCCGCCTGGGCGACGACGCGGACGTCATCGCGGCCCTGGGCCCGCAACGTCGCCGCCACGCCGGACGCCACCGCCGCGGCGTTGCCGAACAGAGAGTGCAGCCAGGGCACGCGCCAGGCCGACTCGGGGTAGGGCGTCGAGAAGACCTCGAGGCAGCCGGTCGCGTTGACGGTCACGATCCGACCGCCCGTGGCGCGCATCGCGGCGTCGAGGACGACGCGGGCTCCCAGTGCCTCGCCGCAGCCTCGGCACGCGCGATGACCCGAGGTGATGGAGTTGCTGCGTTCACCGCTCGCCTGCTCGGTGCGCTCGTCGGGTCCGAGCAGGCGGTTGCCCGCCGCGAACGTTCCCACCTGGTAGAGCTTGAGGTCGGTCATGGCCGTGTCTCCTCCGGCTGTGCGGTCACGAATCGCCTCTGGAACGCACCGTCGGGGACGTGGACCTCGGCGCCGGCGACCTCGCGGGCGAGCTCCCTCGACACCGTCGAGGCGTCGAGGTCGGCGAACGTCAGGGCGTGGTCGGAGATCCGTCCTGCACGCACGTCCTCCACCAGACGGCGGAGCGCGTGCCGGGTCACCGGCCGGCCACCGAGGCCGAGGACGACGTCGTGCACCATCGACCGACTCTCCCGCGAGGGACAGCCGGACGTCCTGGCCGAGGATGCTGCCCGACCCGACCGACACCGCCCGGTTGACGACCACGACCTGCGACGCGTGCGCGAGCGCCTCGCGCACCTCGTCGAACGGCCACGGCCGGAAGCAGGTGATGCCGAGGGTCCCGACCGGGACGCCCTCGTCGCGCAGCTCGTCGACCACGTCCGCGGCCGTGCCGAGCACCGAGCCGAGCGCCACGACGACCAGGTCGGCGTCCTCGAGTCGGTACGACGAGGTGAGGCCGCCTGAGTCACGACCGCTCACCGCACGGAAGCGGTCCGCCACCTCCTTCACGGTGTCGAGCGCCCGCAGCTGACGATGCGCCTCGAGGAACTTGACCTCGGTGAACGCCTCGGGTCCGACCATGGCGCCGATGGTGATCGGCGCGGCCGGGTCGAGCCGCTGCACGGGCCGCCATGGCGGCACCACCGCGTCCACGAGCTCCTGCTCGGGGACGTCGATCGCTTCCATCGCGTGGGTGAGTACGAAGCCGTCGACGCACACCATCACCGGAACCGACAGCTGCTCGGCCAGTGCGAACGCCTGCACGTGCAGGTCGACGGCCTCCTGGTTGGACTCGGCGAACAGCTGCACCCAGCCGGCGTCGCGCTGCGACATCGCGTCCGAGTGGTCGTTCCAGATGTTGATGGGGGCGCCCAGCGCACGGTTGGCCACGGTCATCACGATCGGCAGCCGGAGTCCGGAGGCGTTGGGCAGCGCCTCGGCCATGAACAGAAGGCCTTGGCTTGCGGTGGCGGTGTAGGCGCGTCCGCCGGCGGCCGAGGCGCCGATGCAGGCCGACATGGCGCCGAACTCCGACTCGACCATGAGGTACTCGCAGGCGCCGGCCTCCCCCAGCTCGACGAGGTCGGAGAGTGCCTCCACGATGTGGGTCTGCGGAGAGATCGGGTACGCCGCCACGACGTCCGGCCGACAGCGGGCGACCGTCTCGGCGATCGCCCGCGAGCCCTCAACCTGCTTGCGCACGGCGCACCCCCTCACGCTGTCGACGACGAGCTCGAAGCCGTCGGCGGCCAGCAGCGCGTTCAGCTCGCCGGCCTCCCCCTCGAAGCGCTGGCGCATCGCCCGCTGGAGGAGGCCAGCTCGACCGCACCGGTCAGCCCGGCGAGCGCGCCGAGCAGGCAGGTGTTGGGCAGCGGCCGACCGAGCCGCCGGCGAGCGAGATCCGATGCGGGCACGGTGACCACTCGCAGAGCCAGCCCGTCGAGGCCGAGCTCGGACGGCGATCGTGAGCTGTTGACGAGCACCACGCCGTCGACGGCGACGTCGTCGAGGACACCCGGGATGTGCAGCATGGTCGGGTCCTGCACGACCACGGCGTCGGGCGCCGTCACCGGGTCGTGGGCGCGGATCGGGCGGTCGTCGATCCGGCAGTACGCGATCACCGGGGCGCCGGTGCGCTCGGAGCCGAAGCTGGGGATCGCCTGGCCGTGCCGGCCCTGGTCGAAGGCCGCGAGGGACAGCAGCTCGGCTGCGGTCACGACGCCCTGTCCGCCGCGCCCGTGGAACCTGGTCTGGAACATCAGGCCACGTCCCGCCCCACTCGTGCCCGCATCGCGTACCTCCGTGTCTCCCTTCCACCGTGCTGCGACCCCCGGGGCGGCACAGGGCCGGAGGTCCCGGTTCGCTGGGACGCCCGTCAGGAAACGGGCACCGCGGCGTCGTCGAGATGCTCGACGGTGCAGCGTCTCGTCGACCGGCGGGACCACCTCGACCGGGCAGGCCGCGTCGCGGATCACGGCACGAGCGGTGGCGCCCAGGAAGTGGACGAACCCTCCGTGGGCGGGCCGCGAGATGAGCAGCAGGTCGGCTTCGGCCGACCGGTCGACGAGCGCGAACGCGGCTTGCCCGTGCACGACGTCCACCTGCACCAGCACGTCCGGGTAGGCCATCCGGAGGTCGATCAGCCGTCCTCGAGGGTCCGGACCATCTCGGTGAAGTGCTGGGGCGTGGTGGCCGCGCGGCGATCGCGTCGTCGTAGGACGACAGCTGGCGCCAGGCGTGGACGATCACGAGCTCGGACTGCGTCTGCCGGGCAACGGCGAACGCGGCCCCGAGCAGCTGCTCAGCGTGCCGGCTCGACTTCAGCCCGACCACGATCCGGCCCGGGCGCCGGTCCGAACCGGCTCGGGGGGCACGATGACGAGCGGGCACCGGACGCGGGCCGCGGTGCCGGTCACCGTCGACCCCGTCCAGAGTCGCTCGGCCAGGCCGTGCGGAGGTGCGCCCACGGCGAGCAGCGCGGCCTCGCGGGTGTGGTGCACGAGGGCGTCCACGCGCGAACCCAGCAACAGCGTGGTGGTCACATCCAGCCCCGGCACCGTCGCCAGAGCCACGTCGAGCGCCTCGTCGAGCACCTTGTGTGCACCATGTCGTATCGAGGCGTCCGGCACGACCGGGAACGGTCCGGCCGGCAGGTGGGCAGGCATCACTGTCACGACCTCGAGCGGGAGCCCGCGGGTGCGTGCCTCCTGAGCGGCGTACACGACGGCGGCGCGGCCCCCGCGCGAGCCGTCGGTGGCGGCGACGACGCACGTCGACGTGCGAGTGGTGGTCATGGTTCCTCCCCTCCTCCGGCCTGGGCCTCGGTGGGGTCCGGGCTGCGGGGCCCTGTCTGGTCCCTCTCCAGCACACCGCCTGGCTGGGCCCCGGGGCAGGGTCGTTCGGGCATCCACCACCTCCCTTGGTCCCTACCTGGCGGCGGATCCCTGCGCGCGACCTGCCGGGCGAGGACCGGGCCCGGTCCTGCCATCATGCCTCGGTGACTCCCCACCGGATGACCTGGCCGTGACCTGGTGGGGACACGCGACTACGACCGTCGAGCTCGGAGGGGTACGGATGGCCACCGACCCGGTCCTGGTCGACCGGCTGTTCCACCTGCGTAGCTACGGCGTCACCCCGCGGCCCGAGGCCAGGGCCGCCGACCTGATCCTGCTGTCCCACCTCCACGGCGACCACATCCACCTACGGTCCCTCCGGCAGTTTCCGCGCGATCTGCCCATCGTGGCACCCCACGGCGCGCCCCGGCTGCTGCGTCGGCTGGGGCTCGAGGACGTCCGGACGGTCTCCCCCGGCGACGCGTCGACGCCGCCGGCACCACGATCGAGGTGCTGCCCGCCACCCACGACGACCGCCGGTGGCCGCTCTCGCAGCTTCGCGGGCCGGCCCTCGGCTTCCGGGTCGAAGCGGAGGAGCGCTCGTTCTGGTTCCCCGGCGACACGGGTCTCCGCGACGACATGGCGGACGTCCGCCGGTCGACCTCGCGCTGGTCCCGGTCGGTGGATGGGGACCGACGCTGGGCCCCCTGCACATGGATCCGACGAGGGGGCGGTCGCGGTGGCGAGGGTCGGCGCCCGCTGGGCCCTCCCGGTGCACTGGGGCACGTTTTGGCCGGTCGCCCTCTCCCGGATCACCCCGGCCCGACACACGACGCTTGTTCACCACCCCCGGCGCGCGGTTCGCCGACGCGCTCCGGGCGACGCGCCCGGCGTCACCCCGGTGTCCGTGCGGCACGGCGAATGGACGTGCCTCGGCTGAGCCGGGCTAGGCCAGCGCTTCCCCGGCGTTGCCATGCCTTGGCAGGGCACGAAGTGCCTCCGAGCTGGGACGCGCGGGACCCCTGAGCAGGGAACCGGGTCGCGTCACATGGTCGCGAGCAGCTTGGCCTTCGCGGTCTGGAACTCTGCCTCGTCGAGGACGCCGGCCTCCTTGAGCTCGCCGAGCTTCTTGAGCTGCTCGATCACGTCGTCCGTCGAGTCCGACGGCGGCGCCGGGGCGTCCTGGACGTACTGCTGCTCCGGTGGCGGCGCGTACTGCTGCTGCTGTGCGTACTGCTCGTCGGCCTTGGCCTGGGCCCTCGCCTGCTGCCGCCGCGAGACGTTGCCCGAGACAGCGGTCGCCGTCCCTGCGACCACTGCCGTGCGTGCGGCCATGCCGACCAGGCCCGGGCGGCCCATGCGTCGTCCCCTCATGATGCTTCTCCTTCTCGTGACTCAGTCAGGCTCGGGCAGGTTGTCAGGCGGTGGCGGCAAGGGTGGCGATCACGTCGTCGACGACGTCAGCGGGGATCCGGAGAGCCGCCGCGAGCACGCCGCCGGAGTCCACGATCGCGTCCCGAAACGGGATGGCCCAGGTGTGCTCGAAGACGAGGATCGCTGCGGAGCTGTTCGGTTCGAGCGTCTCGGACAGGGCGTCGATGTCCTCCTCCGAGACCAACGCATCGATGGTGTCGAAGAGGTCGGCGAGCGCGGTCAGGTCGGGGTCACCCGTCACCTGGTCGATCTCGAGGATCGTGATCTCCTCGTCCTCCGCGCGGCTGATGAGCAGCCCGTCGACGATGCGGATGGTGCCCGCGTCCACCAACCGCCGGAGCTCCGGGATGATCTTCCCGTTGAACCGGTTCCCCGGGAACTCGACGACGATGACCTCGATGGGGCCCACTGACATGACGATCCTCCTGCGGCGCCGGGAACATGCTGATCCTCACAGTCTGCGGTGCGAGGTGCGCCTCCTCTTCACCCGGACGGGGTGACCCGCGGCAGGACGACCGTGCAGCACACTCCTGGCATGGCGGGCTCCGAGAGCATCAGAGCGGCCCGCGTTCGTCGTAGTCGGTTGAGCGTCGGTGACGTCGTACGCCTGCTCGTGGCCTGGCTGGTCTCGGCGCTGGCCCTCGGCGTGGCGGTCGCGCTCCTCGACAACCTGACGGCGAACTCCTTCTGGGACGTGCTGTGGGCCTCGGCCATCACCGCGGTCGTGGGGCTGCTGATCCGGCCCGCGCTGGTCCTGGTCACGGCGTACGTCGGTTGGATCGCCGTGGTGCTCGCCGGGCTGCTGGGCCAGGCCCTCATCACGTACGTCGCCCTCGAGATCTCCCCCGGGATCACCACCACCCCCGTGGCAGCGCTCGTGGCCTCCTGGATCGTGGCCGCCACCGGGACCGCGATGGCGTGGCTGACGACGTCCGGCACCGACGACGCGTTCGCCTCCTCGCTGGAGCGGAAGCGGCATCGCACGGCCACCGTCGACGACCCGGACGTGGACGGCGTGGTCTTCATCCAGCTCGACGGGCTGCCCTTCCCGGTCCTGCGCTGGGCGCTGGCTGCCGGGTCGGTCCCCACGATGCGCCGCTGGGTCTCCTCGGGTGATCACGTGCTCCGCGAGTGGACCCCGCAGCTTCCCTGCACCACGCCGGCCAGCCAGCTGGGCATCCTCCACGGCACCATCGACCGGGTGCCCGCCTTCCGGTGGTACGACCGCGAGCTGGGGCGGCTGCTCGTCGCGAACCGGCCGGCCGACGCGGCGATCATCGAGGAGCGCGCGAGCGACGGTCGCGGGCTGCTCGCCGACGGTGGGGTGTCGGTCTCCAACATCTTCACCGGCGACGCTGCCCGGGCGTTCCTGACCATGAGCCGAGCCAAGCTCGGACGCGGCAGTGTTGAGAAACGGCGTACGTTCGCGGGGTTCCTCACCGACCCCCAGGGCTTCATGCGCGCCTTCGTCCGGACGGTGGCCGAGATCGGCAAGGAGCGGTTCCAGGCGCGCCGGCAGGTGCGCCTGGACCTGACACCGCGGGTCCACCGCGGCTGGACCTTCGCCGCGCTCCGGGCCGCGACCAACGTCCTCGGCCGCGACCTCAACACCGCGATCATCGCCGAGGAGATGCGCAAGGGCACCCGCAGCATCTACGTCGACTACGTCGACTACGACGAGATCGCCCACCATGCCGGGATCTTCCGGCCCGAGTCCCTGGCCGCCCTGGACGGTCTCGACCGGGTGCTCGCCACGCTGGAGCGGCTCGCCGTGTCCGGCGCCCGGCGCTACCACTTCGTGATCGTCTCCGACCACGGGCAGTCGCAGGGCCAGGTGTTCGCCGACCGCTACGGCATCGACCTGGCCGGTCTCTGCGGCACCCTGATGGAGGAGGACGTCGCGTCGGTCGACGCCGCCGTGGAGAGCTGGGGCCGCGTGGAGGCGGTGGCCGACGGGATGCCGGGTGTCACCGGCCGCCTCGCAGACCGCGCCACGGACGTCACCGAGCGGCACCAGGACGCGGGTATCGCCGCCGAGGCCGAGATCAGCGTGCTCGGCTCCGGCAACCTCGGGCTGCTCTACGTCCACCAGCCCACGCGCCTGACGCTCGACGACCTCGACCAGCGGTGGCCGGCCCTGGTGCCCGGCCTGGTCGCCCACGACGGCGTCGGCTTCGTGGCGGGCATCGACGAGTCCGGGCGCCCGTGGGCGATCGGCGCACAGGGCCGGATCGCTCTCGACACGGGCGAGGTGGAGGGCAAGGACCCGCTCACGCCGTACGGCGAGCACGCGGCGCGGGTGCTGCTGCGCGCGGTGATGCTGCCCGAGGCGCCCGACCTGTACATGAACAGCCGCGTGGACGCGGAGACGCTCGACATCGCCGCCTTCGAGCCGCTCGTCGGTGCGCACGGTGGTCTGGGCGGGTGGCAGGACCGCGCCGTGCTGCTCGTGCCGCGCGAGCTCGCCGGGCTGCTGCCGGAGGGCCGGATCGAGGGTGCCGACCACCTCCACCGGGTCCTCGTCAGCATGCTGGAGTCGCTGGGGCAACGCACCGACCTGCCGGACCCGACCCCCTAGATCCCGGGTGCCACGTGGCACGATCTGAAAGGTGACCAGCACGCCGGCTGACGCGCAGCGCGTGCGCGACCTCGTGCGGATGCGACGCGTCCGCGACCGGATCGACCGCGACTATGCGCAGCCACTGGATGTCGAGGCCCTGGCCGCCGGCGAGCACATGTCGGCCGGCCACCTCAGCCGGCAGTTCCGGCTCGCCTACGGGGAGTCGCCGTACGCCTACCTGATGACCCGGCGGATCGAGCGGGCGATGGCGCTCCTGCGCCGCGGCGACCTGAGCGTCACCGAGGTCTGCTTCGCGGTCGGCTCCTCGTCGCTGGGCACCTTCAGCACCCGCTTCACCGAGCTGGTCGGCGTGCCGCCCAGCACCTACCGGCGCGACGCGATGAAGACGACCGAGGGGTTGCCGGCCTGCGTGGAGAAGCAGGTCACCAGACCGGTCAGGAATCGAGAAGCGCCGGCGACCCGGGCGCACCTAACGTGACGTCCATGGACATCACCATTCACTCCAGCTTCCTCCCCCACGACGACCCCGAGGCCTCACTGGCCTTCTACCGCGACACGCTCGGCTTCGAGGTCCGCCTCGACGTCGGCAAGGGCACGATGCGTTGGATCACGGTCGGCCCGGCCGACCAGCCCGGCACGAACGTCGTCCTCTACCCGCCGACCGCCACCCCCGGCCTCACCGACGACGAGCGCCGCACCATCGTCGAGATGATGGCCAAGGGCACGTACGCGACGCTCCTCCTGGCCACCCACGACCTCGACGGCACGTTCGAGAAGGTGCAGGCCGGCGACGTCGACGTCGTCCAGGAGCCGACCGAGCAGCCCTACGGCGTCCGCGACTGCGCGCTGCGTGACCCCGCGGGCAACATGGTCCGCATCCAGGAGGTGCGCTCATGAAGACGATGACCTGCGAACAGCTGGGCGGAGCATGCGACCTCGCGCTGCGGGGAGCACGGCGGACGAGGTGATCAAGGCCCAGGACCGCCACCTCAAGGAGGCGGTCGCATCGGGAGACGCGACGCACGAGAAGGCCCTGAGCGAGATGAAGGGGCGGTGGAAGAACCCGATCAAGGGCATGGGGTGGTACCGCTCCACCAAACGGGAGTTCGCGGCTCTCCCCGAGGACTGACCGAGGCCGAACCGCTGCACACCGACGAAGGAGACCCCCGGCATGGCCCCGAGGACGACGACGCCCGAGCCCGACGTCCCCGACAGCCACGACCTGATCCGGGTGACCGGTGCCCGCGTCAACAACCTCAAGGACATCAGCGTCGAGATCCCCAAGCGGAGGCTGACGGCCTTCACCGGTGTCTCCGGCTCGGGCAAGACCTCGCTGGTCTTCGGCACCATCGCCGCCGAGTCGCAGCGCCTGATCAACGAGACCTACAGCGCCTTCGTGCAGGGCTTCATGCCGACGCTGGCGCGGCCGGAGGTCGACGTGCTCGAGGGCCTGACGACCGCCATCATCGTCGACCAGGAACGGATGGGCAGCGACCCGCGCTCCACGGTCGGCACGGCGACCGACGCCAACGCCATGCTCCGCATCCTCTTCAGCCGCCTGGGGAAGCCCCACATCGGCTCGCCCCAGGCCTTCTCCTTCAACGTCGCCTCGATCTCGGGCGCCGGCGCGGTCACCCTCGAGAAGGGCGGCCGCACGACGAAGGAGCGGCGCAGCTTCAGCATCCTGGGCGGCATGTGCCCGCGGTGCGAGGGCCGCGGCTCGGTCAACGACATCGACCTCACCGAGCTGTACGACGACTCCCTGTCGCTCAACGAGGGCCCGTTCCGGATCCCCGGCTACAGCATGGACGGCTGGTACGGCCGGATCTTCAAGGGCAGCGGGTACTTCGACCCGGACAAGCCGATCCGCGCGTACACCAAGCGTGAGCTGAACGACCTCCTCTACAAGGAGCCGACCAAGATCAAGGTCGAGGGCATCAACCTCACCTACGAGGGGCTGATCCCGAGGATCCAGAAGTCGATGCTGTCCAAGGACGTCGACTCGCTGCAGCCCCACGTCCGGGCCTTCGTGGAGCGCGCGGTCACCTTCAGCATCTGCCCCGACTGCGGCGGCACCCGACTCGGCGAGGAGGCCAGGTCGTCGAAGATCGAGGGGATCAACATCGCCGACGCCTGCGCGATGCAGATCACCGACCTGGCCGCCTGGGTGAACGGGCTCGACGAGCCGTCCGTCGGCCCCCTGCTCGGGTCGCTCCGCGAGACCCTCGACTCGTTCGTGGAGATCGGGCTGGGCTACCTCTCGCTCGACCGGCCCTCGGGCACGCTCTCCGGCGGTGAGGCGCAGCGCACCAAGATGATCCGCCAGCTCGGGTCGTCCCTGACCGACGTCACCTACGTCTTCGACGAGCCGACGATCGGCCTCCACCCCCACGACATCCAGCGGATGAACGGCCTGCTCCTGCAGCTGCGCGACAAGGGCAACACGGTGCTCGTCGTGGAGCACAAGCCCGAGGCGATCGCGATCGCCGACCACGTGGTCGACCTCGGCCCGAAGGCGGGAGCCGACGGCGGGCAGGTGATGTTCGAGGGAACCGTCGAGGGGTTGCGCGCGAGCGGCACGATCACCGGCCGTCACCTCGACGACCGCGCCGTCTTGAAGGAGCAGGTCCGCACCTCGTCGAGGGCGCTGGAGGTCCGCGGCGCCGACACCCACAACCTGCAGGACGTCGACGTCGACATCCCGCTCGGCGTGCTCGTGGTGCTGACCGGGGTCGCCGGCTCCGGCAAGAGCTCGCTGATCCAGGGCTCGGTGTCCGGCCTCGACGACGTCGTGACGGTCGACCAGACCGCCATCCGCGGCTCCCGCCGCAGCAACCCCGCGACGTACACCGGCCTGCTCGACCCGATCCGCAAGGCGTTCGCGAAGGCGAACGGCGTGAAGCCGGCGCTGTTCAGCGCCAACTCCGAGGGCGCCTGCCGCAACTGCAACGGTGCCGGTGTCATCTACACCGACCTGGCCATGATGGCCGGCGTCGCCACCGTCTGCGAGGTGTGCGAGGGGAAGCGCTTCGAGGCGGAGGTCCTGACCTACACCTTCGGTGGCAAGGACATCAGCGAGGTGCTCGCGATGTCGGTGCACGAGGCCGAGGAGTTCTTCCGCGAGGGCGACGCGGCCACGCCGGCGGCGTACAAGGTCCTGCAGCGCCTCGCGGACGTCGGGCTGGGCTACCTCAGCCTCGGCCAACCGCTGACGACGTTGTCCGGGGGCGAGCGGCAGCGGCTCAAGCTGGCCACCCACCTCGGCGAGAAGGGCGGCATCTACGTCCTCGACGAGCCCACCACCGGGCTCCACCTCGCCGACGTCGAACAGCTGCTCGGCCTGCTCGACCGGCTGGTGGACTCGGGCAAGTCGGTCATCGTCATCGAGCACCACCAGGCGGTGATGGCGCACGCGGACTGGATCATCGACCTCGGGCCCGGCGCCGGCCGCGACGGCGGACGGGTCGTGTTCGAGGGCACTGCCAGCGACCTCGTCGCCGGACGCTCCACCCTCACCGGCGAGCACCTCGCGGCGTACGTCGGCACCGGGGCTCCCGCTTAGGCGTCCTCGACCGCCGGTTTCGTCGCCGGTTCCCCCGTCGTCCCCCCGTGGGGCCGCTGCGTCCGGTGGGTCGTCGGGGGGCAGGCTGTTCGACAGGAGCGGCTCCACCCAGCGCACCGTCGGATCGGCGTCCACCAGCACCGCGCGGACGAACAGCGTCATCGGCAGGGCCAGCAACGCGCCGAGCGGCCCGAGCACGAACGTCCAGAAGACCAGGGACAGGAAGGTCACGCTGACGCCGAGGTTGAGCGCGTCGGCCTGGAACTTGGGCTGGATCACCGACTGGATGACGAAGTTGATCGCGCAGTAGACGACGATCACCGCGACCATCTTCCAGACGCCGCCCTCGAGGAGCGCCAGCAGGGCCGGCGGGACCAACCCGATGATGAACCCGATGTTCGGGATGAAGTTGGTGATGAAGGCCAGCACTCCCCAGACGAAGGCGCCGGGTACGCCCATCAGCTGCAACGCGATCGTGTCGATCACGGCGACGATGAGTCCGAAGACCGCCGAGACGGCGAAGTAGGTGCGCGTGCCGTGCGAGAAGGTGGAGAGCGACTCTGCGACGCCTGAGTGCTCGGGCCCGGTGGACGCCAGGATGGCCGGGAACTTCCCGGCGTCGAAGGCGATGAAGATCGTCAGGATTCCGAGGAAGATCAGGTTCGAGAGCACACCGAGTGTCCCGCTGAGCACCGAGGTGGCCAGGTCGAAGACCTTGCCGAAGTTCAGCGAACCGGTGACGTTGTCGACCTGCTGCTGGTCGACGCCGAGGGACTTCAGCCAGTCGCCGACATCCGCCGTGATGTTGTTGAGCTGGGGCGTGTACTCGGTCACGAGCTGTGCCAGCCTGGCGACGGAGACGACCAGGGCGACGATCATCGTGATCACGATCAGGTACACGGTCAGGATGGTGACCAGGGCGGACAGCCAGGTGGGCACACCCTTCCGTTCCAGCCACGTACGGATCGGGTACACCGTGATCATCAGGATGAGGGCCAGGATCGTCGGCGCGAGGAAGTCGTTGATGGCCCTCATCCCACCGGCCGTGATCGTGGCCGCGGCCAGTCCGAGCAGGATCACCAGGGCGCGAGGCAGGGGGGCGCGTGCCGCCACGGGAGTAGTCACGACGCCGCGGGGATCAGCTTGCCGACGAGGAAGCCCAGCACCGCCTCGATCACCGAGATCACGAGGGCGGCCACGATCACACCGAAGAAGCCGCCCACGTCGAGGTTGTCGCTGAGACCGGCGGTGATGGCGAGCAGGACGCCGTTGACCACCAGGGAGAACAGCCCCAGCGTGATCACGGTGAGAGGCAGGGAGATCAGCCGGAGGATCGGGCCGAGCAACAGGTTCACCAGCGCGAAGATCAGGGACACGCCGAGGAGCGACAGCAGCCCGCCTTTGATGGTCACCGAGTCCAGCAGCGCGGCGGCCAGCCCCAGGGCGGCCGCCAGGACCACCCACCAGATGAGCAGCCGTATCACCATGAGCACTCCCTGTCGTCGCCGGCGCCAGAACCCTCGTGACCAGCCGGCTCGAGGTGTGCCGACGTATCGCCCGGCACGCGGACAATATCGGTCCGGACTCCCGAACTGGGGATCACCCGCCGCGGGTGACTGCTCTCGGGTGCACAATCACGGGGGTGACCAAGGCCCGGGTCTCGGCGGAGACAGCAGTGTCGGCACGCGAAGCGGAGGTGCTCGCGGCCGTCTCCGAGCACCTCACGAACGCCGAGATCGCCACCCGGCTCTACATCTCCGTGCGCACCGTCGAGAGCCACGTCTCGTCGTTGCTGCGCAAGCTCCAGGTCGCCGACCGCCGTGAGCTGGCGCAGGCGGCCGACGGGTTCCTCTCCGTGCAGGGCGTCGAGTGGCCCGTACGCCGCGCGACCGCGTCGCTGCCGACCCCGCTCACCTCCTTCGTCGGGCGCGAGACCGAGACCGCCGCCCTCGCCTCGGCCCTCGCCGAGCACCGCCTGGTCACCGCCATCGGCCCGGGCGGCGTGGGCAAGACGCGCCTGGCGATCCGGGTGGCCCGCGACGTGGCCGACTCCTTCCCCGACGGCATCTGGTTCCTCGACCTCGTGGCCGTCACCGACCCCGGCCTGATCGGGCTCGCGCTGGCACAGACGCTCGGGCTCACCGAGAGCCAGGGTCGTTCGATCGAGGACCTGGTGACCGGCTGGCTCGCCTCGCGCCGGATCCTGCTGGTGCTCGACAACTGCGAGCACGTGCTCGAAGGCGTCGGCGTCCTGCTGGAGCGGCTGCTCGCCTCGTGTCCGTCCCTCACCGTGCTCGCCACCAGCCGGGCGCGGCTGCTCCTCCCCTTCGAGCAGGCCTTCCCGGTCCCCGGCCTCTCGGTGTCCCCGGCCGCGGACGGTCCGGGTGACGCGGTGGAGCTCTTCCTCAGCCGGGCCCGGGCGGGCGGAGCCGAGGTCGGCGAGCACGACCTGCCGCGCGTCGTCGGGCTGTGTCGTGGGCTCGACGGCATGGCGCTGGCCATCGAGCTGGCAGCCGCCCGGCTCCCGTCCCTGGGCCTCGACGGACTGGAGGAAGGGCTGGCCGACCGGCTCCCGCTGCTCACCGGAGGCTCGCGTCTCGACGACCGGCACCGCTCGCTGCGCTCGGCGCTGGACTGGAGCTACGCCCTCCTCGACGACCCGGACCGGGCGCTGCTGAGACGCGTGTCGGTGTTCGCTGGTCCGTTCGCGGCGCGGTCCGCGACCGAGATGCTGGACGGCTGGGAGCCGATCGACGCCGACCTGGTCCCGACGATGCTCGCGGGGCTGGCCGACCAGAGCCTCCTGGTCACCACCACCTCGGCGCAGGGAGGCACCCGCTACCGCGCCCTGGAGACCATCCGTCAGTACGGCGCGGCGCTGGTCGAGGACACCGAGGAGGTGGCCGAGGCGCGCGCCCGTCACCTCACCTGGTGCCTGGCGGCTGCGCAGCGGCTGGTCCCGCCGGTGATCGACGGGCCCGAGGGTGAAGCCTGGCGCGCCGACTTCGACGTGGTCTCGGTCGAGGCCCGACAGGCACTGCCTCGGGCGCGGTATGTCGCGGAGCTGCGCGACCCGGCGTACCGGCTGTCGCTGCTGCTGGCCGGGCTGAGCTTCACGCGCGGTCGGCCGGGTGAGTCGCAGCGGCGCTACGAGCTCGCCGCCGAGCTGGCGCCCGACGAGACCACGGCCGCCTCGGCCCTGCGCCTGGCCGCGGGTGCGGCGGAGGCACGGCAGTTCGGCAACGAGGCGCTGCGCCTGCGGCGCCTGGCCGCCGAGGCGTCCCTGCGGGCCGGAGACCGCACCGGTGCAGCCATGCAGCTCGCCCGCGAGGCGGAGCTGATCCAGCGCGGTTAGGGGCTCATCGCCGTCCTTCCTCCCGACGGCGAGGTCGAACGGCTCCTGGAGCAGGCGCGACCCCTCGCTGAGGGAGACCCGGCCGCCGAGGCACGGATCCTGACGGCTGAGGCGTTCAACCTCGACGAGCGGGACCCCGAGGCGCAGCCCCTCGTGGACCGGGCGCTCGAGCTCGCCAGGTCCGTCGACGACCTGCTCGGTGAGAGCGCCGCCCTCGATCTGCTCACCTCCATCCAGTCCGCCTACGGCATGCTCCAGGAGGCGCTCGACAGCGCCGTACGGCGGACCCGGCTGCTCTCGCCGATCCCGATCACGGCCGAGTCGGCGCTGGAGTTCTTCGATGCCCTCCAGATGGCCGCGCAGTGCGCTGTCGCGGCGGGCGACCTACGCCTCGCCCACCGACTCGGCGAGGCCCTCTGCGACCTGCCGTTCTACCGCGAGGAGGACCACCTGGCGACCTCACGCCTGATCGTGGTGGGGCTGCTGAGCGGCGCCTGGGACGAGGCGATCGAGCTCTCCGAGCTCTTCCGGGCCGGGTGGGAGAGGGCCGGTCGACCCGTCGCCGGCAACCTGCGCCCCGCGCCGTACGCCGCAGCCACCGTGCACGCACTGCGCGGGGACGAGGAGGCGCGCGAGTCCTGGACGGAGGTGGTCCAGACCCTGCGCACCCCCGGCCGGACCCTCGTGATGATCCATTTCGGGGAGTTCTTCGACGCGCTCGTGCTGCTCCACCGGGGCCGGGCGCGGACGCCGTGGCACTGCTCGCCGACGCTCCGGAGGAGTTCGTGAACCACTACAACGGCATGTGGCGGGCCTGGTACGCCTCGGTGTGGTGCGAGGCCGCCGTCCTGGCTGGGGTCCCGGAGGCCGGCGAGCGTGTCGAGCGCGCCAGCTGCTGACGGGCGGCAACCGATCGTGGAAGCCCTCCTGGTCCGCGCCCGAGGCCTGCTCGAGGGCGGAGAGACGGGCCGCGCCGACCTGGCGGCTGCCGCGACGTCGCTCCATGCGCTCGGCGCGCGGTACCAGTGGGCGCGCACCCTGGTGATGATGGGCGGCGACGACCGCGAGCGCGGCGAGCAGGAGCTCGCCGCGCTCGGTGCTGCTGCTATGCCCTGGCCTCGATGATCAGGTTGAACGGCGTCTGCGCGGCGACCCGCACGTGCGAGAAGCCGGCCTCGTGCAGCACCTCCTCGAGCCGCTTCGGGCCGGCCTGGGCGCCGAGCCCGAGCCCGACCTCCTGCGACCGCGACGACGGGGTGCAGATCACCGTCGACAGGCCGTAGTACAGCCGGCTCACCGGGTTCAGGTTGTCCTCGAGCCGCTCCCCCGCCGCCGGCTCGACGAGCAGCAGCGTGCCGTCCTCGGCCAGCGACTCGCGGACCCGGCGGGCCGCCCCGACCGGGTCGCCCATGTCGTGCAGGCAGTCGAACATGCAGGCCAGGTCGAAGCCGGTGCCCGGGACGTCGTGCGCAGCGGCGGTCTCGAAGCGGGTCCGCCGCTCGACCCCGGCCTCGATGGCCGCCGCCCGGGCCGCCTCGATCGACGGGCCGTCGATGTCGTACCCGACGAACGACGAGTGCTCGAACGCCTTGGCCAGGATGATCGTCGAGGCGCCGAGGCCGCAGCCGACGTCGACGACGCTCGCGCCGTCGCGGAGCTTCTCGACGACGCCGTCGAGCGCCGGGAGCCAGGACTGTACGAGGTTGGCCTCGTAGCCGGGGCGGAACAGGCGCAGGACCCCCGTGTTGAGCCGGTCGTCGTGGTCGCCCCAGCCGATGCCCTCGCCGGTGGTGAACGCGCGGACGAAGGCGTCGTGGTCGGTGAAGCAGGAGGCGATGGTCTCGAAGGCGCCGCCCAGGAAGACCGGGCTGGTCTCGTCGGCGAGCACGAGCGCGTGCTCAGCCGTCAGCTCGAAGGTGCCGTCGGCAGGGTGGTAGGCGACGAAGCCGCCGGCGGCCTGGTTGGACAGCCACTCCTGCACGTAGCGCTCCTCCGTGCCCGTGGCGGCGGCGAGCGCTGAGGGCGTGACCGGCCCCGCACCGGCCATCGCCCGGTAGAGGCCGAGCCGGTCCCCCAGGTGGACCATCAGCCCGGAGATCGCGGCCGCGAGGTCACCCACGGCCTGGTGGACGAACTGCTCGAGGGCTGCCTCGTCGAGACGAGGCGTGTCGGTCATGGTCATCGGTTGCTCCTCCCGGACTCGCGTCCAGATGTCGTACGACGGGCGCCGACCGGGTGGCCGGGTCTCCAGAACAGTGCGTTCGGGCGGCCGTCCCACGCATCCGTGGCCACCACGGAGCGCACCACGGAAAGCCACGGATCCGTGCTCGGCCCCGATGTCCCCGCGCGCGTTTCGCCACAGGCTGGAGACCGCGGCAGACGCCGTGACTCGAGAAGAGGAGGACGTCGTGATCACGCACGACCTGCTGGAAGGCCTGGCCCACCAGCGCCAGACCCGGCTCGCGACGCTGGCGCGGCAGGGGCACACCGCTCCGACGCGCCCCGAGACGGCGACCATCCGGCGTACCCGCGGGAAGCGGCCGCTCTCGGCGCTGGCCGCCTGGGTGAGCCGAGCATGAGCGGGATCCTGGCGGCCGAGGGCCCCGTCCACCCATGGTGGGAGCCGCACGGAGGCCGCACCGGGGCGTCTTCGCGGTGACCGCGGCGGGCGGGCTGCTGGTGTCGCTCGACGTCTCGGTCGCCAACGCGCTGATGCCGGCCATCGGCGCCGACTTCCGCGGCGACGGCCGAGCCGCCGTGTCCTGGGTGATCACGGCCTACGCGATCGTCTTCGCCGCCACCCTCGTCCCCGCCGGCCGGATCGCCGACCGCGCCGGTCGCCGGCGTACCTATCTCGGCGGTCTCACCCTCTTCGGCCTCGGCTCCGTCGTGTGCGGTGTCGCTCCCGACCTCGGCGTGCTGCTGGCCGGACGGGCCCTCCAAGGCCTCGGCGCCGCTGCGGCCTCCCCTGCCTCGCTGGGACTCCTGCTCGCGGCCGTGGGTGACCGCCAGCGCGCGACGTACGCGGCCCGCTGGACCGGCGCCGCCGCCCTCGGCATGACCCTGGGTCCCTTCGTCGGCGGAGCCTTGACCACGCTCGGCGACTGGCGCTGGGCCTTCCTGGTCAACGTGCCGATCGTGGCCGCGATCGCGCTCGCCGCTCCTCGGGTCCTACCCGAGACCCCGCGCCACCCGGGTCGCCGGCTGCCCGACCCGTTCGGCGCCGTCGTGCTGACGCTGGCGGCCGCCGCGCTGACCCTGGGGCTGTCCGAGGCCGGCGACTGGGGCCTCGCAGCCCGCGGACCGCCGCCAGCCTGCTGGCCGGGCTGGCGCTCGCCCTCGTGTTCGTACGACGCTCGGCCGGGTGGCGGACCCGCTGCTCGACCTCGCGCTGCTCCGGCGCCGCCGCGTCGCCGTCGCCGCTGCGATGACCTTCCTCTACGCCGCGGCGCTGTTCGCGGTCCTGCTGTCGTTCCTGCTCTTCTTCGTCGACCGCTGGAGCCTCGACCTCGTGCAGGCCGGCGCTGCGGTCGTCCCGATGGGCCTGGTCGTCGTCCTGCTCACGACGCGCGTCGGACGGCTGGCCGACCTGGTCGGTCTGCACCCCACTCACCGCCGGCGCGAGCCGATGGCCGTCGGGCTGGTGGTGAGCGCCGCCACGCTGTCCGGCGACCACTTCGCCGTCGGGTGGCTGCCACTCGCGGTCCTGATCGGCATCGGCGTCGGGCTCTGCTACCCGCTGCTTGCTGCGGCGGCCGTCCACGGCCTGCACTCCGCGGACCTGGCCGCCGCTAGCGCGCTCAACCAGAGCGCCCGACAGCTAGGTGCCGCCCTCGGAGTGGCTACGGCCGTAGGAGTGCTGGTCTTCCGCCGCGCCTTCCCTCGGGCGCTACCACGCCGTCTGGCTGCTGGCCGCCGGCTTCAGCGCCGTGGCGGCCCTGGTCGCCCTCCTTGTTCCTGGCCGGTCGGCCGACCCCGCCACCGACCCCGATCCCTCCCCCACCCATCACCGACGCACCACCGAGGAGTGTTCCGCATGAGTTCACCGAGCCTGATCTACGCCCTGACCGACGACGAGGACCGAGCGGGGGTCCGCACCATGTCGTCCGTGACCCACCTGCGGTCCCGGTCGCCCGGCGCGCGAGAGCCGCTGCCCGACGGTTCCGAGCTGACCCTGCGACCCCTCGAGCCGGAGGACGGCGACCTGCTGCGCGAGGTGTTCGACGGGATGGGCCGCGCTCACGCGAGCGACGGTTCCTGACACCGAAGCACCCCTGACCGCCACCGACCTGCGACAGCTCACGGCGGTCGACCACCACGACCACGAAGCGGTGGTCGCGTTCTCCGTCACGGACGGCCGGCCGGTGGGGTGGCCCGCCTCGTGCGCGGCGCCGACGACCCCGACACGGCCGACGTGGCCGTCGCCGTGGTGGACGCCTGGCAGAACCGCGGTGTCGGGACCGTCCTCGCGTCGTCGCTGGTGGCGCGCGCCCGCGAGCTCCGCATCCGGCGGTTCGCGCTGCTGATGGCGCCCGACAACGAGGCCGCGGTCCGCCTGATGCACCGCGTGCTCGGCGACGCCGAGCACGCGAGCGTGGACCGGGAGACCGCGGAGTTCGTGGTGTCCCTGGCACCGGGCCACCGCGGCGGCCGCTTCGTGCTGAAGGGGGCCTGACCATGTGCGACTCCCCGACGGCGCTGCCGCGGGTGCGCACCCTGCTCGGGGTGTGGGCCCATCCCGACGACGAGGCCTACCTGTCGTCCGCCCTGATGGCAGCGCTACGCCGTACCGGCGCACGCGTCGTCGTGGTCACCGCCACCCGCGGCGAGCACGGCACCGACGACCCGGCTCGGTGGCCGCGCCATCGGCTCGCGGAGGAACGCGAGCGCGAGCTGCGCGCGAGCCTCGACGTCGTCGGGGTGACCGAGCACCACTGGCTCGACCATCGTGACGGCGAGCTGTCCGGCGTACCGACGCTGCAGGGGGCTCGGGAGCTCGTGCCCTTCTTCGACCGGCTGGCGCCGGACACCGTCATCACCTTCGGCCCCGACGGGATGACCGGGCACGACGACCACCGGGCGATCTCGGACTGGGTGACCGAGGCCTGGCGGCTGACCGGCCGGCGCTCCGCGCTCTGGTACGCCACCCTGACCCCGGAGTTCCACGCGGAGTGGGGAGCGCTCAACGACGAGGTGGGGCTGTGGTTCGAGGGCTCTCGCCCGCCGGTCACGCCGTACGCCGAGCTCGCGGCCCACATCCACTCCACCGACGACCTGCTGGTGCTCAAGCACCGTGCCCTGCGCGCCCACGCGTCCCAGACCCGACCGCTGGAGGACCTCGTCGGCGCGGACGTCTACCGCCGGTGGTGGGCCAGCGAGAGCTTCGTCGCGGCCGGATGAGGCGGTCACGACCGGGTTGCAGTCACGTCACGAGTCATCCCCGCGGGCTGCGGGCCGGCCGATGGGATCCCTAGCGTCGAGCCATGACGACGACGAACGGGCCCGCCCATGCGTTCGACTTCTGGGTGGGCGAGTGGGAGGTGTTCGGCCCGCGAGGCGTCCGGGTCGGCACCAGCTCGATCGTCGGCGTGCTGGGAACCGGAGCGCTCGCCGAGCACTGGCACGGCGTGGGTGGTTACGAGGGCCACAGCCTGACGCGTACGACGCCACCCGCGGCCACTGGCACCAGACCTGGCTCGACTCCACGGGCGGCGTGCTGATGCTGGACGGCGGGTTGGTCGACGGGGCGATGGTGCTGGAGGGTCTGGCTCCGGGCGAGGACCCGTCCGCGATGCTGCTGCAACGCATCACCTGGACGCCCGAGGACGGCGGTGTGCGCCAGCACTGGGAGAGCAGTGCCGACGACGGCGCCTCCTGGACGACCGTCTTCGACGGGCACTACCGACCCCCGGCCTGATCTGCCCCACGACCCTGCGCACACCCCCGGAGGGACCAACGAGAAAACGCGGACGATCGGCTCCGACAGTCCCGGTCCGGCCGATTGTTCCGCGTTTTCCCGGGCGAGTGCGCCCCGCGGGGTGTCCGCTCCGCGGGGCGCACCGCGGCCCGAGGCATGGGCTTCGAGTCCACCAGGGTGAGACGAGCGAGCCGACGGCTCCGTGAGGCGTTCCCAAGGTGAAGACTCGCCGGACCGCCGGGTTTTGCCGGACCCCGGGCGGATCGGTGCGACGCGAGTGCGCCCCGCGGGGTGTCCGGACCCGCGGGGCGCACAACAGAGGCGCGAGGCATGGGCTTGCAGTCTCCAGGGGTGAGACGTACCAGCCCCGCGTCCCGACGCGGATCGGCTCGTGTACCGCGCTGGACCGGCGACCTGGGCGCGCCTGTGCGCGCTCAACGTCCGCGACGAGGCTTGAGAGAACCTTGGGGTCTACGCGAGGACGCTCAGACGTACTTGTCGCGGATGTGGGTGTCGGCGAGCTCGACGGAGCGGGACACCGCCGTCACCGATGCCAGGAACGACTCCCGGTCGACGCCCCACAGCGAGACGTCGGTCAGCGCCGTCACCGACGCCGTCCGCGGCACGTCGCGCAGCAGCGCGATCTCCCCGAACCAGCCTCCCGGGCCGAGCCGGCGGATCTCCGACCCGTCGATGTCCACCGAGACCCGTCCCGACGCGATCACGTAGAAGCGGGTCCCGACGTCGTCCTGCCGGACGACGCTCTGCCCCGCCGGCACCTGTACCGCGACGGCGTCGCGCGCCACCGCTCCACGATCCGCGGGGCGAGCACGGCCAGGGTCGGCACCTTCATCAGCAGCTCCAGCACGTCGACCGGGACGGCGGTCCCCGCGTCCAGCCGGCGCAGGACGGTGTACGACGCGAGCGCCGCCAGCGGCAGGAAGCAGCCGGCCGCCAGGAAGGCGCCCTGCGCGCCGAACAGGCCTACCAGGGCCGGTGCGGCGAGCGTGCCGAGGGCGATCCCGATCATCGCAAACGACTCCTGGAGCCCGAACATCGCCGTGAGCAGGTGGTCGGGCAGCAGGCGTTGGACGAAGGTGCGCGAGGCGACGTCGTAGAAGAGCTTGCCCGCACCGCTGACCGCGAACAGGATCAGCGCGGCCCCGGGCGAACCGGCCTGCCCGGCCAGCGCGAAAGCGAGGCCCGTGAGACGGGCCGAGCACGAGCGGCCCGGCCAGGCGCGGTCGCCCGATCAGGGTGAAGGTGAGGGCTGCGCCGGCGATCCCGCCCACGCCGATGGCGGAGTTCAGGACTCCGGGGCCGGCCTCCGTCGTGCCCAGGACGTCGAGCGCCAGCACGACCAGGAGGATGTCCATCATGCCGATGAGGGCGTACTCGGCCGCGATCAGCAACGACATCAGCCGCGCCGCGGGGTTCCTCAGCACGGTGCGCAGGGAGCCTTCGGCGCGACCTGCGCCGGCGCGACGGACGGCGGCCCGACGAGGCGCGGCCGTGACCAACCGCGCGGTCAGGGCGGCTCCGACGGCCGAGCAGACGCTCATCGCGAGCAGCAGCCCTCCGGCGCCCCAGACGGCCAGGAGCAGTCCGCTGGCGAGCGGCCCCAGGAAGGTCGCGAGGGCCTCCAGCGACCCGGAGGCAGCGTTGCCGGCCGTGAGGTCCGCGGTGGTGCGGGAGATCTCGGGCAGCAGCGCGTTGTGGACCGGACGCGTCATGCTGACGGTGACCGCGGAGAGGGCCGCCGCCACGCCGACGACGGCAACCGGCGCGTCGGTCACCAACGCGACGCCCACCGCAAGGAAGCCGAGGGTCTGAGCCGCGTACCCCAGGAAGAGGGCGCGTCCCCGTGGGAGACGTCCGAGCAGGGCCGCCGTCGGTGCCGCCAGGAGTGCAGCGGGGATCAGCTGAGCGAGCGCGATCTCACTCGAGCCGCGCACCCCGCCGACGCCGTAGCCCCACACGAGGAGGCCGATCCAGGTGGCCCACTCGGCCACGTTGAACAGGAGGTACGCCGCCAGGACGCGCCGGAGGTCGGGGTTGCCGAGCGACTGGCGCACGACCGCACCGCGCCCTTCGACCCCCACCCGACCGCTCATGAGATGTCCCCGAGACCCCGCCGGGACTCAGGAGTGGCCGTCCCGGCCGCGGCGTACGCCATCGCCCGCTGGAGGGCCGCGGCGCGCATCTCCTCGGGAAGCTCGACCGGTCCGCCGATCGCGACGGCGTTGATCCCGGCCTGCGCGGCCTCCTCGACCACGCCGCCGACGAGGACGGCCAGCTCGGCGTCGGTGGAAGACGAGGACGCCGTGGTTGGCCAGCAGGACCGCCGGCACGCCCGGCACGACGGCCGCTCGGATGTTCGCGACCGCCTGGTCGGACCCGCGCGGACCGTAGCCGGCGACCGGGATGCCGGTCGGGAGGCCGAACATCGCCAGGGCCTCGATCCAGCAGCCGATCGGCCGCTGCGCGACGGCGTACGCCGTGGCATAGGGCGAGTGGGTGTGGAGCACGCAGCCGACGTCGGGACGGTCGGCGTACATCGCGGTGTGCATCGCGACCACCGCCCCCTGGATCGGCGGCAGGGCACCCTCGCGGAGCTCGCCGTCCAGACCGACCCGGACGACATCCGCGAGCGGGTGGTCACGCAACGACGGACCTGCGGTGAAGTACATCTCGTCGGAGCCCGGCACCCGGATGCTGACGTTGCCGTGCCCGTTGTGGGAGATCGCCCCGCTGGCGACCACGCGGTCCGCGGTCTCGACGACCTGCTCGGCCAGATACGTGTCCACAGCGCCTCCACTCCTCGGTGGGGCGACTATCCACCCCGTGACCGGCCCGCGCCAGTGCCGTTCTCAGGACGGCTCCGACGTCGAGCCGAGACCGAACCGGCGGCGTCGCAGCTCGCTGTCGGTCCCGGCCATCCGGGTCGGGACGGACCCCGACGTTGGCGCGCCTCCCGTACGCCGAGGCGAGGGGTCCGGCCGTGATCCCGTGGAGCACGACCGAGAGCAGGACCGTCCAGACGACCGCCTCGTAGGGACGTTCACCGACGATCTGGGCGAGGTCGAGGTGCAGGCCGTGCACGGCCAGGATCAGGAACACGATCGAGGCGAGACCGCGTGGTCCGAACCAGCCGACGAACAGCACCGTGGTGCGGTCGAGCCCGGCGCCGATGAGCGACAGCGCCACGGGCACGGCCGTACGACGGTGAGCGACAGCACGGCGTACACCAGGGCGGAGGCGTGCCAGCCGTGCTCGAGCAGGGTTCCGGCGAGGACCGCGCCGAAAGGCCCAGACGGCGTAGGAGAGGAAGAGGCCGGTGGTCTCGGCGTACTCCGTCGCCACGGACAGCTCGCGACGCGACACCAGGCCGAAGACCAGCCCGCCGACGAAGCTCGCCACGAACCCGTTCCCACCCAGGCTCACCGTGCCGAGGTAGCTCAGCAGGGCGACGGTGAGGACGATGAACTGCTCGGAGATCGGCGAGGTCCAGCCTGCCTCGCGTGCCCTGAGGACGAGCCAGCCCGCGCCGCCGCCCAGGACTACAGCGACCGCGAGCGCGATCGCGATGGTCTTCACCGCGTAGGCGAGCCAGCCCTGCGCGGCTCCCTCCTCGGCGGCCACGACCGCGATCAGGACGGTCACGATCGGGGTCGCGATGCCGTCGTTCAGACCGCTCTCGACGTTCAGCGAGTTACGCAGGGTCATCGGGACCCGGGGGTTGGACACGACCGCGAGGCTCAGCGCCGCGTCGGTCGGGGCGAGGATCGTCGCGACCAGGAAGGCCAGCGCCAGCGTGATCCCGGGCAGGGTCACGTAGGCCAGGCCACCGCCGAGCACGATCGTGAGCGGCAGCCCGATCAGGAGCAGCCGGGCCGGGATGCCCGCGTGGCGACGGCTTGCACGAGCCCGAGGATCGAGGCGTCTGCGAAGAGCAGGAGCGCGAGCGCGGGCTCCTCCACCAGCTTCACCACCTCGTTGGTCGCCGGTGTGTCGATCGCCCCGAAGCCCGCGGGTCCGAGGGCGATGCCGGCCAGGGTGAAGACGAGCGGCCCGCCGATCGACCAGCGCTCGAGCCGGCCGGCGGCCACGGCGTACAACACACCGACCAGCCCCACCGCGACGAACCCGCCCACGCCGGTCCCTTCCTGTCCGTGACCTTCTGGTTGGTGGTCACGGTAGGGCGCGTGTCTGCCCACCAGGGTGACTGCCAGGTCGGCCGGACGCCACGACGGTCCGAACGCGCGTAGGCTGCGCGGATCCCGCTCACGGCGTCGTCGCCCGTGATCAGGCTGGTCGCCTACGGGTGTTCTCGGGTTCCTCACCGCTCCCCCGTCGAGAGGAACGCATGCGCCGCTGCCGGTCGACCCTCGTCCTCATGTCATCTCGCCCGCGGTGGGGCGGGGTGCGTGGCGGTGCACGGAGCGGTAGCCGTCGCAGGACCGGCACTCGGGCCGCCACCGGACATCGAGACCCACGATTGCGAGGCACGAGATGACGACAGCACCCCCGCACCCGACGACATCCCTAGGAACCGTGACCACGATCGGCCAGGTCCTGCCGGATGCTGCGCGGAGGTTCGGGGCGCGAAACGGCGCTGCTGGTCGGCGATCGTTACTTTCTCCTTCGCCGAGCTGGAGGCGTTGTCGAATCGGGTCGCGCACGGGCTCGTCGCGGCCGGGTGTCGGGTCGGGCGAGCGTGTTGCGCTTTATGGCCCGAACTGCTGGGAGTGGCTCGTCGCGTACTACGGGGTCGCCAAGACCGGCGCCGTCGTGATCCCGGTCAACGTGATGCTCACGGCGGAGGAGGTCCGCTACGTCGTCGAGGACTCCGGGTCGCGGGGGGTCGTCGGTCGGTGGACAAGGGCGGGCCGTTGCTCGATCTTCGCGGCGGCGGACCCTCTAGGACGTCGTGCTCTGGGGGACGAGGTCCCGTCGGGGGCAGAGCCGCGTTCTCGGACTGGCTCCCTGGGTCTCGAGTCGCGGAGTTCCACGTCCGGGCGTGCGGGATGGTGGTGGGGTGGCGGCGATTTGCTACACGTCCGGGACCACGGGCCGACCGAAGGGTGCGATGCAGCCGCATCGCGCGGTGATCGAGCGCCGCCGTGGGCACGGCGGTGATGGCCGCTCGCGGGCCGGGCGACCGCGTGATCAACTCGCTGCCGCTGCCGCATGTGTATGGATCTTGCGTGTTCAACGCTGCGTGATGGCGGGCTCGATGTTGATCATGATCCCGCGCTTTGACGCCGAGATCGTGCTTGCGCGCGATCGAGTGAACATCGCGCGACGTTGGATGGATGGCGTGCCGACCGCGTACTACTACCTGCTGGCGCACCCGGACTTCGACTGCCCTACGACCTGTCGAGCCTGACGCGCTGCTGGGTCGGTGGCCAGACGTTGCCGGCGGCCAAGGCGATCGAGTTCACCGAGCCGCACGGGCTGCCCGATCCACGAGGTCTGGGGTATGACCGAGCTCGCCGGCGCCACGAGCGCGAACCCGGTTGATCGGGCCGAACAAGCCCGGGACGATCGGCATCCCCTACCCCGGCAACGCGATGCGTGTCGTGGACGTCGTCGAACCCGTTACGCGCGAAGATGCCCGTCGGCGAGCGCGGGGAGCTGATGTTCCGCGGGCCGCTGGTGATGCTTGGCTACTACGGCAACGAGGCGGAGCACGGCGAGCGACGATCGAGCCGGACGGCTGGTTGCACACTGGCGACGTCGCGACGATGGACGAGGACGGCTACTTCACGATCGTCGACCGGATCAAGGAAGACATGATCCTCACCGCGGGCTTCAACGTCTACCCGGCCGAGATCGAACGCGTCTTGTGCGCCCATCCGGCGGTCGCGCTCGCCGCGGTCGGCGGCATTGCTTGACGAGACCAAAGGCGAGCTCGCGAAGGCCTACGTCGTCCTTAAGCCCGGACGGGACGATCACTGCCGCAGGCGCTCGTCATCCACTGCCGGCAGCATCTCGCGGCATACAAGGTCCCCCGGGCAGATCCAGTTCACGACCCAGCTACCGATGACCTCGTCGGGCAAGATCATGCGCCGCCTACTCAACGACTATCGACGACGGGTCGCGCTGACCGAGCCGCGTCGCCTCACAGAGGGAGAGGACGGGACACGGTGATGCTGGTCTTTCCCTTTGTCGCAGCCGAGGTGCTCGTTGCAACGCAGCGTCGAGGCGTTGCCGGCCTGGGTCCGCGTGGAGAGCTCGGTGACGCCGTTCTCGGCCGCCCAGTGCAGCGTGCGGCGCTTCAGGTGCGCGGCGATGCCGCGGCCGCGCCACTACTCGGGACGGCCGTGAGGGCGTTCTCGCCCCGCTCCGGCCGGTCGGTGTCGCGGTGGAGCCCCCCGCAGCCGATCACCCCCCCGTCGTACCCCCCCCCTTTTTTTTAACGCGGGCCCAGGACGTGGCCCCACTGCTCCGATGAGGTATTTAGGAGGCATGAACACATCTAAGTTTTTCAGCACCTCCTTGCCCGAACGTCTCGTAGGAGGCCCGCCACGCTTCCGGCGCCTGGAGTGATGGACCTCTACGCCGACGGCCGGACGGCGGCACATCGTCGCCGAACGATCCGCACCTGCTGACGGTGCCGGTAGGCCTCGACGAACCCGAAGTGCTCCGCGAACGCGAGCGACGCCGATGTCCCCGACCATCGACCTCAGCTCGGGCAGGTCCCAGGTTCATAGATGTGCGACGGCCGTGACCACCAGGAGCGCGGTGCCGACACCGCGGCGTCGGTGGTCGGGCACCCCGCGCGGCGCCGCGAGAACAGCCACCGGTGGTGTCCGACCGGTCGGCCACGCCGGAGCCCCACGACCGTGCCCTCGACCGTCGCGAAGGCCATCACCCGATCCGGCAGAAGTCCTGCTCCCTCATCTCGGCGACCGTGGCCGCCCGCTCCCCCGGTATCACGGCCATCCGGACGCGCCGCCACGCATCGTAGTCGTCGTCGGAGTCACAGACGAACAGCCCCATGTCAGCGAACCTAAGCCGCGCGTCAAACCGCGTCGACCGCGAGCGGTGCCACGAGCAGACCGGCCGGCGGCTAAGGGGTCTCCCGCTGAGACCCTCGACACCGGATCAGCTCGGCGACCGACCAGGCCTGGAAGGGACAGCCGGTGGCGCCGTGCGGGGCGTCGCCGTCGGCGGTCTCCGAGACCGAGCCGAGGCCGGCCTCGGCGACGTGCGCCTCGAGCCCGCCGAGCACGCCCGGTCGCTCGACGCGCCGGCGGCCGTACGGCGCGGCGAACGGCCCGACGAGCCACGGCCACACGGTGCCCTGGTGGTAGGCGGCGTCGCGCTCGGCCGGGCCGCCCCGGTGCCGGCCGCGGTAGCCGGGATCCCGGGGCGCGAGCGAGCGCAGCCCGAGCGAGGTGAGCAGCTGCTGGCGGCGCAGACCCGCACCTGCTCGGCGGCGCGCCCGGCCCGTTCGGCAGCGACAGCGCCAGCAGCTGGTTCGGACGGATCGAGGCGTCGTCGCCGCCCGGGCCGTCGACCACGTCGTACAGCCCGAGGCCGTCGGCGCGCACGAAGCGCGGCCCGAAGCTCTGGACGGCGCGGTCGCGCAGGTCGTCCAGCGGCTCGCGTCGCGGCCGGCGGTGCCTGCAGCTGCGCGACGGTTCCGAGCGCTGCGATCCAGAGCGCGTTGATGTCGACCGCCTTGCCGGCGCGCTGGGTCACCGGGCGCCCGTCGACGCGGGCGTCCATCCAGGTCAAGGCCCAGCCGTCGGCGCCCTGCGTGATCAGGCCGTCGGCGTCGCAGCGGATGCCGAAGCGCGTGCCGGCGACGTGGTGCTCGATGACCGATTGCAGGTCGTCGGCCAGCGCGGCGGCGAGGTCCTGGTCGCCCGTGCGCTCGACGTGGCGGCCGACGGCGTGCACCAGCCAGAGCGTGCCGTCGGCGGTGTTGTACTCGAGCCCGCCGGCGTCGGCGGTGTTGGCCAGCATGCCTTCGGACAGCGTGGCCGCGGCCCGCAGGAGCAGCGCACGGCCCTCCTCGGCCCGGCCGGTCTCGAGCAGCAGGCCCTCGTACGACGTCATGGTGTCGCGCGACCACTCGCCGAACCAGGGGTAGCCGGCGATGGTCGTCGGACCGCTGGCGGTGGCGATCACGAAGCTGGTCGGCGGCCAGCACGAGCTGGCGGTCGACCTCGTCCTCGGCGCCGGCCGTCTCGACCAGCCCGCGGCTGCGGCGAGCGCCGCGCGTACCAGCTCTCCGGCCGCCGGCGGCGCATCGTCCAGCGGCCGGCGTAGGCCACGACGTCCAGCGACTCGCCCGGCGCGAGCTCGGCGGCGAAGGAGCCGGCGGCCCACAGGTCCTCGGTGGGGCCGAGCCCGCGCTCGGCCTCGGCCCGCAGGTAGGCGCCGCGGTACCACTCGCCGCCTCCCGTCCACCCCGCCCCGCACCCGGTAGCGGCCCTCGAAGACGAAGCCGCCGTCGACCGGCTCGACCTGCGGAGCCCCGTTGGCGCGGCGGTCGCCATGCTGGTCGCGCCAGGTGCAGAGCGGCACCAGCTCGAGCCGGACCGGCCGATCCGCGGCGATCAGCCGGTGGGTCACCGCGACCAGGGAGCGCCCGTGCTGCATGGCCACCTCGCGCTCGAGCACCACGCCACCGACCGACCAGCGCCAGCGGGGCACGCCGTCCTCGAGGTCGAAGGTCTGCAGGTGCACGTGGCCGGCCGGGTCGACGGCCCCGCCGGCCCACTCGTCGGTGGCCAGGCGGATCCGGGCGTCGCCCAGGACCAGCGTCGGCTCGAGCGCGGCGAGCCCGACGTCGCGGGCGCCCGGATGCTCGCGCGGCCACCAGCAGCCCGTGGTAGCGGCGTGTGCGCAGTCCGGCGACGGTGCCCATCGCGTAGCCGCCGAGCCCGTCGGCCACGAGCCATTCCCGGGCGGCGCCTCCTCCAGGGCGCCGCACACCTGCGGCCGAACGTGATCCGGCTGGTTGTCACCGCTGCCACGGAGCCTCGCCGGCGAACGGGTCCGGCCGGCAGATCAGGTCGGCCACCAGCCCGGTCCAGCCGGTCTGGTGGGTGGCGCCGAGCCCGGCGCCGTTGTCGCCGTGGAAGTACTCGTTGAACGTGATGTTGTCGCGCCAGCGCGGGTCGTTCTGCAGCCTGTCGACCCACCCGTGGCACGGCCGGCGGCCGTCAGGGCCGCGCAGGAAGAGCGAGATGAGCCGCCGACGCAGGTCCTCGGCGCACACGTCCAGCGGCGATATCTCGCCGCTGCCGGTCGGGTACTCGAGCCGCGGCGTCACCGAGGTCGGGCGTAGCGCTGCAGGTTGCGCAGCACGAGGTAGTTCACCGGCATCCACACCGGACCGCGCCAGTTGGAGTTGCCGCCGAACATCCCGGTGGCGACTCGGCGGGCTCGTAGTCGACCGAGACGACGCGCCCGGCGAGGTCGACCCAGACCGGGTGGTCCTGGTGGTACCGCGACAGCGCGCGCAGCCCGTACGGCGAGAGGAACTCGTTCTCGTCGAACACGCGGGACAGCACCGGCGCCCCTCCCCGGGCGGGACGACCCCGATAGCGAGCGCGTCGGTGCCCGGGACCCGGAACACGCGACCCGCCCCCGGTCAGCGCGCTGTCGGTCTGCCGAGGAACCGGCGAACCGCTTGCGCAGCGTGCCCAGGGTCCCCAGCAGTCCGGCCCCAGCGCCACCATGCCCAGAGCGGGAGCACCCCGACCATGGACCGGACCTTGATCGGCATCGTCGTGCCGTCGGCGGCGTGGAACACGTCGTAGAAGAAGCCGTCCTCCTCGTCCCAGAGGCCCTGGGAGTGCATCGCGTCGACGATCAGCACGAAGTGCTCGATGAACTTCACCTCGATGTCGGTCCAGGCGTCGTCCTCGGCCGCCAGGATCCGCGCCATCTCCAGCAGGGTCAGCGAGTAGAACGCCATCCAGCTGGTGCCGTCCGCCTGCTCCAGACGGCCGCCCGGCGGCAGGTTCGAGCGGTCGATCGCGCTGATGTTGTCCAGGCCGAGGAACCCGCCGGCGAAGAGGTGGTCGCCCTCGGGGTCCATCCGGTTGACCCACCAGGTGAAGTTCATCAGCAGCTTCGGCAGCAGCCGGGCCAGGAAGTCGGTGTCACGCCGGCCGTCGATGTCCCAGACGTGCAGCGCCGCCCAGGCGTGCACCGGCGGGTTGGCGTCGCCGAACGCCCACTCGTACGCCGGCAGCGCGCCGTTGGGGTTCTGGAACCACTCGCGACACATCGCCAGCAGCTGGTACTTGGCGAACGCCGGGTCGACGTGGGCCAGCGCCACGGTGTGGAAGGCGAGGTCCCAGGCCGCGAACCACGGGTACTCCCACGGGTCGGGCATCGAGAGGATGTCCCGGGCGTCCACGTTGAGCCAGGCGGCGTTGCGGCCCTGGCGACGCTCGGGCGGGGGCGGTGGCTGGGTCGGGTCGCCGTCGAGCCACCGCTTCACGTCGTAGCAGTAGAACTGCTTGCCCCAGAGCATCCCGGCGAACGCCTGCCGGGCCACCAGCCGCGCGTCGTCGTCGACGGAGGCCGGGATCACCTCGTCGTAGAACTCGTCGGCCTCCGTCGCTGCGCCGCGCCAGCACCTCGTCGAACGCCGTGCCGAACGCGGGCGCGGACGACGGCGCGCCGGAGACGCACCCGGACCACCTGGGTCTCCCCCGGCGCGACCGTGAGCCGGTACCAGCCGGCGCCTTCGTGCCGGGGCCGTCGGGGTTCACCGTCGCGGCGCCGGTCACGACGTGGTCGTTGATCCCGTCCTTCGGGTACGCCGGCGAGTCGGCCGACCCGTAGAGCCTGCGCAGGTTGGTGTCGTTGTCGCAGAACAGCAGGTCGGGCGCCGTGCCGTCGGGGCCGGCGTCCAGCTCCCAGGTCAGCTCGCCGAAGCGCGGGTGGTCCACCGCGCACCGTGTCGGGCCCGGTGGCCCGCAGCGTCGGGCCGCTCGGCGCCGACGTCCCAGGACCAGGTGTTGCGGAACCACAGGTGGGGCAGCACGTGGAGCGTCGACGTCTCCGGGCCCGGCGTTGGTGACCCTGATCTCCATGAGCAGGTCGTGCGGGTCGTCCTTGGCATGCGTCACGTCGACCACCCAGTAGCGGTCGTCGTCGAACACCCCGGTGTCGAGCAGCTCGTACTCGGGCTGGCTCTGGTCACGGCGGCCGTTCTCGGCCACGAGGTCGGCGTACGGGAACTCCGCCTGCGGGTAGTGGTAGCGCCACCGCAGCCAGGCGTGGCTGGGCAGGGCGTCGAGGAACCACCAGTACTCCTTGACGTCCTCGCCGTGGTTGCCCTGCGGCCCGGTCAGGCCGAACATCCGCTCCTTGAGGATCGGGTCCCGGCCGTTCCAGAGCGCGAGCGCCATGCACAGCTGCTGGCCGACGTCGCTGACGCCGGCCATCCCGTCCTCGCCCCAGCGGTAGGCGCGGGAGCGGGCGTGGTCGTGCGGGAAGTAGTCCCAGGCCTCGCCGCCGGCGCTGTAGTCCTCACGCACCGTCCCCCAGGCTCGCTCCGAGAGGTACGGGCCCCACTGGTACCAGGGCGTCGCCTCCGCAGGCCGTCCTCGGGATGGCCGAACGACTCCACCCGCTGGCGCTCCGCACCGGGCATCGGCCGCTCCCTCGTTGGCTGGGTCACCCGCCCCAGGACCAGCCCGAGTCCGCGAGGGACGGGTACGAACGCCGGTGCAGACCGTGCGGAGATGGCACGCGGGCATCTGACCAGGGAGTGGACCGTGAACGACCGCCGCCACTTCCGGACCGCTCGTGTTCGGATTGGGCGACCTGCCGAGGGGTCGCTCGGCTGTCACATTTCGTGGCGCTGTCTCGACTCGGGTACGAGAGATGGTCGAGACGAGAGGTGAGGGTGATGCACGTCTACATCGCAGGGGGCACCGGCGCCATCGGGACGAGGCTGATCCGGCAGCTGGTCGAGAGGGGTCATCGGGTGACTGCTACGACGAGGGACCCCGCGAGGACAGCCGGGCTCGAGAGGCTGGGTGCGCACGCGGTGGTCGTCGACGGCCTGGACAGTGCTGCGGTGGGCGAGGCGGTGGCGACGGCCGAGCCGGATGCCGTCGTACACCCAGATGACTGCGCTGGCCGGCAAGCTCGACCCGAAGCACTTCGACCGGTCGTTCGCGATGACCAACCGGCTGCGCACCGAGGGGCTGGATCGCCTGCTCGCCGCCGCCCAGGCCGGCGGAGTGCGGCAGGTCGTCGCCCAGAGCTTCACGGGCTGGCCCAACATCCGCTCGGGCGGCTGGGTCAAGGACGAGGAGGACCCGCTCGACCCGGAGCCGCCCAAGGCGCAGCGCGAGTCGCTGGCAGCGATCCGCTATCTCGAAGAGACCGTGCAGAAGGCGGACGGCGCGGTCCTGCGGTACGGCGGGTTCTACGGCGATGCCGGCAACCCGCTGCTCCCGGTGGTGCGGAAGCGGCAGTTCCCGCTTGTCGGCGGCGGCAGTGGGTACATCTCCTTGGTGCACCTGGACGACGCGGCGAGGGCGACCGTGCTGGCGCTCGAGCAGAACGCCCACGGTGTCTTCAACATCGTGGACGACGAGCCGGCACCGGCCTCCGAGTGGCTGCCCTACCTCGCGGAGTGCCTCGGCGCGAAGCCGCCCGGCACCTACCGGTGTGGGTCGCGCGGCTGGCCGCCGGCGAGGTCGCCGTCTCGATGCTGACCCGCACCCGCGGTTCGTCCAACGCGCGTGCCAAGCGCGAGCTGGGGTGGGAGCTGCGCTGGCCCTCCTGGCGGGACGGCTTCCGACACGCCTTGACGACGGAGGAGTAGGAGGTGGGTCGAGGAGTTCGAGGGGGAGCTGCGCCCGAGGCTGCTGTTCTCGATCCCCCCTACCGGATCCTCGGCAGCGTGAGCGAGGCCGAGGACGCGGTCCAGGAGACCTGGCTGCGCTATCACACGAGCACGACGCAGCCGATCTCGCTCAAGTCGTTCCTGTCGGCGGTGGTGACCAGGGTCTCGATCGACGTCCTGCGGTCGGCGCGCGTCCGTCGCGAGTCGTACGTCGGGCACTGGTTGCCCGAGCCGCTCCTGACCGACGACGAGGCGACGACGTACCGCGATCCGGAGCACGCCGCGGAGCTCGCCGACTCGTTGTCGATGGCGGCCCTCTTGATGCTCGAACGACTGAGCCCCGAACAACGCGCCGTCTTCGTGCTGCACGACGTGTTCTCGTTCCCGTTCAGCGAGATCGCCGAGGTCATCGGCCGATCGGACGCCGCCTGCCGACAGCTCGCGTCGCGCGCCCGTCGGCTGATGGAGGAGGGCCGACCGAGGTTCGACGTCGACCGCGGCGAGCGCGAGGAGCTCGCCGCACGGTTCTTCGACGCGGTGACCATCGGAGACGTCGCAGGGCTCCGGGAGCTCCTGGCCGCCGATTGATCGAAGGTGTACGGCCGACGGCGGTGGCAAGGCTCCGCAGTGGATGCGGGTGGTCGTCGGGCTGGACAACGTCGCTCGCATGTTCGCCGGGCTGGGCCGCCGGTTCGCCGACTCCGGGCTCCAGGTGGAGCCGCACGAGGTCAACGGCCAGCCGGGCGCCGTGTTCCGTGACGCCTCCGGCCGGGTGATCAACGTGATGGCGCTGGACGTGCTCGACGGCCGGATCCAGGTCATCCGCTCGGTCATCAATCCCGACAAGCTGCACCATCTCGGCCCGGTCGCCGATGCCTGGGCGTTGATGCGCGAGACGCCGCCCCAGGGCGGCAGATGACCGACGAGACGAGCCCCAGACTGCCCGCCTCGTGGCCCGGTCAGACCCTGGGTCGCCCGGTCACAGTCACCATGCGCCACCCCATCTGAGGGGTCGCAAGACCATGGTGCTAAGACCTTTGGGCCTGTCGTGGAGGCAATCCCTCGCGACCGGGTGCTAGCACCAAGAGCCATCTGTTGACGTGCACGCCGCGCTCTCTACGTTGCGAGCACGGGGGCATCGGGGCGGAGCAGCCCATCTGGGCAACTCACATCGGGGCAACCTAAACCATCGGCAGGGCGCAGGGCTTCCTCGGGTGATCGCGGGCTGTGTGTCACTGCCCAGCACACTCCCGAAGGGAAACCACTCATGAGAACATTCGCACGCCTCCGGCGAAGCCGCAGGGCCGCCACCGTCGGCTTGGCGGTCGCCATGGTCGCCACGGTCGGTGGGCTCGCCGCTCACGCCGCAATCCCGCCGCCGGCACATCTGAACCACACGGTCGGCCTCAAGCAGGTCGGCCCGATCGACGAGACCAACGGCTTCCCGCTCTGGTACAAGGACACCAACAACGTCCGGCTGGAGCTCTGCCTGGACCCGAGCGACGCCAACTGCATCATCGGGGCCATGCCGAACCCGGGCCAGCCGGTGTCGTTCCCGGACAACTTCCCGGACGAGGGCTTCTGGTCCAACGCGACCGCCACGCTCGACGCGGGCGGCGGCGACAAGGCGCTGCTGGTCACCGGCGTCGAGGCCGCCTTCGGCACTGCCGACGGGCTGCCGGCCCCCGGCGGCCAGATCAGCTTCGGCCGGATCCGGATCCGCGCCGCGGGCCTGGTCGACGGAGCGACGTACACCGTCACGAACCCGTACGGCGTCGACCACATCGATGCCGAGGCCGGGGCCGTCAAGGGGATCAACACCACCGAGGACATCGGGTCGCTGACACCCAACGGGACGTTCGACCAGACCCTCGCCGCGAAGGCGGCGCCGTTCCTGAAGTGGCCCACCGGAGCGCCGGTCGGCTACCTGGGCGACCCGGCGGTCGACCACGTCGTGACCGGAAGCCCCTTCAACACCAACATCTTCCGGATCGAGGGCCCGGCCGGGTCCTTCACCGGGTCGACGCAGCTGTGCGCGGACGCGACGTTGGGCGACTCGGCCACCGCGACCGACGACTGCATCGAGACCGACCTGTTCTCGGTGGCCGGCAAGATCGCGACCCGGGCGGGCGTGGAGGTCACCAAGGCCTACTACTCCAACTCCGGCACCGGGCACATGATGGACCTGTTCGCCTTCTCCGAGCCCGGCCAGAACCTGGTCGTCTCGGGCACCGGGATCGCGCAGACCAAGATGCGTGAGGACGCCACCACCGGTCGCTACTACGCCCGGGTGTTCGCCGACGGCGCACCCCCCGCGGACCTCGCGGTCACCAACAAGACGGACACGCCGAACACCGTGGACCACGTGAGCACCGCGATGTTCGGCGACAAGGTGCACATCACCAGCGCGGTCTACAGCAACGACGACCACACGCTGAAGGTCAGCGCCGACTCCGGTGACGACAGCGCGACGCTCAAGCTCGACGGCTACGCTGCCGCTCCCACGCTGGCGAACGGCGTGAGCACGTGGAGCATCCCGAACGTCGACGTGCCGCCGTCCGACGTGCTGGTCACCTCCAACAAGGGCGGGGTCGACAACGACGACGTGGTGATCACGGGCGCCGAGGACCCCTCGGCCCAGGTCATCGCCACCATCACCGGTGACACCCACGCCTTGCAGGTGGGTCAGGCGGTCTCCCTCGATGGACTCGCCTCGACCGGCTCGATCACGGGCTACGCGTGGTCCGTCTCGCCCACCACGGGTGCGACGCTCACCGGCACCGGTTCGGCACGGACGTTCACCGGAGCAAGCGCGGGCGTGTACACGGTCTCCATGACCGTCACCGGCAACGGTGCGGGCAACACCTCGACGGACACCTTCCAGATCACCGTGTCCTCCCCGTCCGCGCCGCCAGTGGCGAACGCCGGTCCGGACCAGCTCGGGGCCGTCCCGACGTCGACGGTGACCCTGGACGGGACCGGGTCGACGTTCGCGTCGAAGTTCTCGTGGGCGCCCACACCCGGGAGTGGAACCACGGTCTCGTTGACCAACCCGCTGACGGCGAACCCCACGTTCGTGGTGCCGTCGTCGACGACGTCGCAGACCTACTCGTTCACGCTGACGATCACCGACGTCAACGGGACTACCGCGACCGACGTGGTGCTGGTCAAGACCGACCCCGATGACCTGGTGTTCACCAGCGCTTCGTTCAAGCGGGGCGGCGCGGAATGGCGGGTCCGTGGCGATGCCCAGTACTGCTCGGCGAACAACCTGGTCAGCGTCTACTGGAACAAGCCCGGCGCCTCGCCGGTGCTGCTGGGGACCACCACCCCGACGGCCGCTCTCGGAGTCTGCAGCTTCGACTTCCGGCTCAAGAACGCTCCGGCGGCCGTCCAGCCGACGGCAGTCGGCACCGTGACCATCCGGTCGGCGCTGGGAGGTGAGCTCCTCAACCAGGCATTCGCCTTCCAGTGATCGGTAGCTAGACAGAGGTGCCCGGCGGTCTTCTCGGAACCGCCGGGCTCCTTGCTGTCTCGGTGCAGAAGCAGCTCGGTCAGGCCAGTGCCTTGGCCTTCAGCGCCTCGAACTCAGCCTGGTCGATGGCCCCGGAGTCCAGGAGGGACTTCGCGGTCTCGATCTGGTCCGTCGGGGAGGCCCCTGCGCCCGCGACCTGCTTGATGTACTGGGCCTGGGCGGCCTGGGCCTGCTCCATCGCCCGGGCCTGACGCTCCGACATGCTCCTGCCACGCGCGATCAGGTAGATCAGGGCGCCGACCCACGGCACGAAGATCAGGAGGATGGCCCATCCGGCTTTGCCCCACCCACTGAGGGTGTGATCGCCGAACATGTCGAAGAGGCACCGGAACCAGATCATGATCGCCGCGATCCAGATGAAGAACCAGAAGCTCCAGAGGAGTACTTCTCCGAAGTCGTTGGTCATTGCGTCCATCATTTCCTGCTCTCGTCTCGGGGTTCGGGCCTCGCCCGGACCTTCGGCACACAGGCTTCCAGATGAACCCGTGGCCCGCTCGGCAGGAGGCGGCGTGTCGGACTGGTCCCCGAAGCAGGTAACCAAACCCGTACGTCGGCGGATGCTCAGCGCCCCCTCTCCGGAGATCCTGATCGACGGATCCCTCTGTCCGTCGCGCGGCAGCCGCGCGCTGCTCTCGGGTGAGGGCCGCGACACGGTGGCCCGCGCCACGCGGCGGGGGGATCCGCTTCGAGAGACCTGGTACGGAACCGACGCCGACCCCTTGGCGGGTGGGCCCCAAGCACCTGGGAGACCCCAGCATGACCACGAAGACCATCGAGCCCCTCGAGCCGAGCGGCGCGAGCTCCATGCGTGCGGTGGCCGGCGAGACCGGGACGTGTCCCGCCTGGTGTCAGGGCGGTCATGGGCGTGATGACTGGGGTACCCACATCGTGACCGGCCTTCGTTTCCGGAGCCACCAGGGGCCGTCGTTCGGACCACACATCTCCGTTGGTGCCGAGCAGACTCTGGACGGGTTCGAAGCTCCGACGGCCTTCGTGTTCGACCTCGACGGTGCCGAGCTGGGCGCCCCCGCCCTGCGCGACCTGGCCCGCAACGCCAGAGCAGCCGCCGAGTGGTGCGAGGAGAACCGCTAGCTCCTGCGGGGCGACCGCATCGGGTGCCCGACGACTGCCGGGCGGTGGGTGGTGCGGCTCACCGGGCGGGTGCTGCACCCTTCTCGGACAACCGACGTTCGGTGACCCAGGCCGCGATCTTGGCCCGGGACGTGAAACCGAGCTTGCGCAGGATGTTCTCCACGTGCCCCTGGGCGGTTCGTACGGAGATGAACAGCCGATCCGCGATCTCCGGGTTGGACAACCCGTCGGCGACCAGATCGGCCACCTCCAGCTCCCGCTTGGTCAGGGGGGATGGCTCGACGGCCGCCGGGGGTGGTGCCTCGGCGTCGTCCTCGGCCCCCAGCGCGAAGTCGATCATCTCGTCGACGCCGAGCTGGGATCCTCGGCGGAACAGCTCACGGAACCGCTCTGTGCTCAGCAGCTTGCGCGCCCGCTGGAGACCGTCGGAGCGGGACGGCGCGAACGCGAAGGGGTTGCCCGTCTCGGACATCCCGACGACGTCCCAGATGCCCTCCGCTGCGCCCAACAGGAGTGCTGCGCGCTCCCCCCGTCCCTCCGCGACGGCGACGCGACCGAGCGAGTCCAAGCCGACAGCGAGGCCCATCCGGTCGCCGAGCTCCCTCTTCAGGACGATCGCCTCACGGAACAGGGCGGCGGCCTCGTCGAGCCGCCCGGCAGCCAGCTCGTGCTCTCCCAGCCCGGCCACCGCCAGTGCCTTCATGTGGCGCTCCCCCACCTCGTCCGCCCTGGCGATGCACTGCCGATGGCGCTCGGCCCCCTCCACGTCGTGGCCTGCGAAACCATGGCAGACCCCGGCAACGAAGAGCGCCATCAGTTCACCGCGAAGGTCGGATGCGGTGCGCAGCAAGGACACCGCCCGGTCAGCCTGATCGGCCGCCTCGCGCGGGGTTTCCGTCCCAGACCGAGACCATGGCGGCGGGCACCAGCAGCACGCCGAGCCCTCGGGCGTCATCGGTGCCGGCGACAGCCTCGAGCCCTCGGTCGAGCAGCTCCCTCGCGGAAGGTCGGTCGTTCTGCAGCACCGCGAACCGTGCCGCAAGTGCGAGGGCCAGGCCGCGTTCCTCTGCCGTCCCGACCCCTGCGGCCAGCTCCACCTCGAGCCAGTGGCGCGCCTCGTCGAGCAACCCGCTGGCGGACCAGTACAGGTCCAACTTCCTCGTCATGACCAAGCCGGCGTCGGCGCCGTCGGGCGCCTGGGCGAAGTGTTCGAGGGCGGAACGCAGGTTGGCGTGCTCCACACGCAGCCGTCCAAGCCAGTCAGCCTGGTGCGGTCCGCCTGCCACCGTGTCGAACTCCGACACCAGCTCTGCGCTCCAGGTGGCGTGTCTCTCCTGCATGCCGTGCAGCTCGCCGTCCTTCTCCGCCCGCTCCAGGCCGAACTGGCGGATGTCGGTGAGCATGCGGTACCGCGTGTGTCCGACCGCGTCGGGCTCGGCGACGATGATCGACTGGTCGACGAGTGCGCTCATCAGGTCGAAGATCTCGCCGGCCGGCAGATCGTCGGCAGCGCAGACGGCTGTTGCGGCTGCCAGGTCGTACCCGGTGAACACCGAGGATCGTGCCCAGAATCTCTGCTCGTGAGGGGTGCACAGCTGGTACGACCAGTCGATGCAGGCCCGCAACGACTGGTGCCTCTCGTCAGCGTCGCGATAGCCCAGATTGAGCACCGACAGCCGCTCAGCGAGGCTCTCGCGAATCTCCTGCGGCGACAGTGCCCGGATCCGGGCGGCCGCGAGCTCGATGGCCAGCGGCAGTCCGTCCAGATCACGACACAGGGCCGAGACGACTGGCGCGTTGTCCGCAGTCAGTCGGAAGTCGGAGCGTGCCGAGACCGCGCGGTCCAGGAACAGGTTGACGGCTTCGTGGTGGGCGATGGTCTCCGGCGTGGCGACGGTCTCGTCGTCGGGAAGGCCGAGCGGGGGCACCACGAGGACGTCTTCGCCGCTCAGCCTGAGTGGCCGCCTGCTGGTGAGCAGGAACCGGACGTTCGGGCAGGCTGCGCGCAGTCCCTGTACGAGGTCGCTGACTTCTGCGAGGAGTTGCTCGCAGTTGTCGAGCACCAGCAGCGCCGTGCGCTCAGCCAGGAAGTCGGCGAGTACGTCGACCTGCCACGGCCCGTCGGCGCCGTACAGGCCGAGCGCCTCGGCCACGGCGGGGTTCAGCAGGTCGGGTTCGGCAAGCGCTCCGAGCGGTACCACCCAACATCCGTCGGGGAAGGTGCGTCGTGCCGCATCGGCGATCCGGAGGGCGACCCGTGTCTTGCCGACCCCGCCGGGCCCCACCAGAGTGACGAGGCGGGACGACGCCAGGTGCGTGTGAACGTCGGCCAGCAATGACCTGCGGCCGACGAATGAGGTGTAGAAGGTGGGCGTCTCGATGGGATCACCCTAGTTGCAGCCCGCGTCCTGTCTACCGACCTGACGGGTCAGGCGGTGTCCCCGAACCCGTCGGCCAAGGTGTGGGCGCCCCGCACCGGGGAAGGGGAGCCGAAGAACAGCGACCAGGAGATCATCAGGGCGACCAACGAGGTGAGCACCCCCAGCAGTCCGCCGGGCTGCCGGAGGAACACCAGCAGGTAGCCCGCGTGCGTCCAGGCAGGCGGAGTCGTGTCGGTGCCCGCCGGCCACGGGGGTTTGCCGGCGGGCACCGGGCCAGGAGTAACTGGCACGCCTACCCCGCCACGTCTCGGGTGTCCATGGCGGGGTCGGCTCCCACAGGATGTCCGGTCAGGCTTGATGGGCCCTGAAAGGAGCTTCCGGCCTTGCTGAGAATCGGACGCTCCATGACACAGAGCGACACCCGCCGGAGCATGGGGCAAACCGGCGGGCATCTGGCAGCGCCCCGCGCGGGGGACACACGGCGCGCCGCATGGGGTCACGGTAGGGCGGTGCTGTGGCGGTGGACCACACCCGACATTGAGTTGTGCCCATAGCGACGCCATCCCGTGTCTCTGGGCACCCCCCGCCGGACCTGGGTGCGCCCGGTGCCGTGTGACTGTGGACGCGTCGGAGTGCAACGGGCTGTCGCAAACTGAGACCGTTCGCAATCGACCGCGCCCCGACAATGTGCGAGGAGCCCTGGCGCGGGCTGAGTTCGGTCGCCCGCATCGGGAGCCGGCTCGAACTCGGGGGCAGTCGCACCGGGGACACCAACCGTTCGTCCGTTTCCCCGTCCCGTCCCCGTCCGCAGGGAGTGTTGCCATGTTAGGTCGCGCGAAAGCCGCAGCTCCGCTTGCCCTGGTGATCGCGGTTCTCGCGTTCATCTGGGTCGAGGTCAGCTTGAACTTCACGTTCCACTGGGTCACCTCGGGAGACCTCGGCAACGGACTCAGCCTTCCGAGCAGCTTCCACCTGATCGTCCCGGCCGCCTTCGTGTCGTGGGGCTTCTTCTTCGCGGCGGGAGCCGACAACTCCGCCCTCGTGAAAGTGGTGGTGGCCTCCGTCGTCGGGTCCTTCGGCGCCCTCGTCGTGATGGCCATCGCGCCGCAGATCGCCGACCTGCCCGACTTCTGGGGGATCGCGCTGGTGGTCGCGATAGCCGCGTTCGTCCTGGTGCTGGCCTCGGCGTTCGGTGACTGGTACTACGTACCTGCCATCTTCGGAGCCTTCGCAGCAACGATCTTCTGGTGGATCGCCACCGGTCTCGACAACTGGGCGCCATCCGGTGGCGGGGTCGGCAACAGCGTCGCGTCTCTCGGAGATGCGACCACAGCCGGCTTCGGCGCGTTCGGCGGAGTGCTGTCGACGCCCTTCGGCTGGGTGTGGGTCGACTCGCTGGTATCGCTTCTGTGCGGATGCTTGCTCGGGTTGGTGTCGGTCAAGGTCGCCGGCCTGTTCGCCCGCACCTCCGACACGGCGGCCGCCCATGCCGAGTAGGGCGGACACGACGGCAGCTGGTGGTGCCCTTCCATCACTCACGGACCTGATGGGTCTGCCGGGGGTTCAGGAGGTGACGTCGTTCTCCGATGGGATCACCGTCGCGTTTCCCGAAGCCGACTTCGTGATCACGATGTCGAGCCGTCGAGCCGACCCTCCCTGCGAGACCGACTGGGAGGTCATCGTGCGGGAGGCCACGCCGGGTCTGAGCACCTGGTGGGGCCGGTGGCACCGTTCCTTCTCTGTGCATCGTTCTGCCGTGGGGCCACTGATCGCAGACGAGGTGCTGGGAGCCATGTCGCGGGTACAGAGCATGCTCGAGGACCACGCTCGCGGGGCGCGCGAGATCCCGCTGCAGGAGGCCTGAGCCGACACCCCCTGGGACCCGCACCCGTGCTGGCTGTGCTAGCCCACCGTGAGTGCGATCAGGGTGAGGTTGAGGCAGCAGATGACGGTCGCGACCCCGACAGCCGTCCATCGGGTGAGGCGGCTGTTCACCAGCGCACCCATCACCTGGCGACTGCTCGTGAGGAGCACGAGCGGGATCAGCGCGAACGGGATGCCGAAGGACAGCACGACCTGGGAGATCACGAGTGCCCGGGTCGGGTCAGCGCCGGCTCCGATCACGATCAGCGCAGGCGCCAGCGTGACCAGACGTCGTACCACCAGCGGCACCCGGCGCCGGAGGAAGCCCTGCATCACCACTTGGCCGGAGAAGGTGCCGACCCCCGAGGAGGCGAACCCCGACGCCAGAAGCGCCAGCGCGAAGAGGAGAGCGGCCATCGGGCCGAGCTGGGTCGACAGGCCGGCATACGCGCCTTCGATCGAGTCCACCGGAACCGGCGCGTTCTGCAGCACCTGCGCCGCGACCACCAGCATCGAGAGGTTGATCAGGCCTGCCACGGTCATCGCAGCCACGACATCGATGCGCTGGCTGCGCAACAACGCCAGCCGCTCCTGCTCCGTGGACCGCGCGAATCGCCCCTGGGTCAGCGCACTGTGCAGGTAGATGACGTGTGGCATCACGGTTGCTCCCAGCATGCCCGCGGCCAGCAGCACCGTGTCCTGACCCTCGAACCGCGGCCTCAGGCCCGCGACGGCCTCACGCGTGTCGACCCCGCCCGAGACGAGGCTGTAGATGAAGCCGCCGAACACGACGAGCATCAGGCCGGTGATGGCCACCTCGAACGGACGCGCACCTCGGCTCTGGAGGCCGAGAAGCGCGAACGCGACCGTTGCGGTGATCACCCCGCCGACCAACAGCGGAAGACCGAACAACAGCTGTAGGGCGATCGCCCCGCCCAGCACCTCGGCCAGGTCTGTCGCGATGGCGACGAGCTCGGCCTGGAACCAGAGGCCGCGGGTGGCCGAGCGCGGGAGATGGTCCCGGCACAGCTCGGGCAGATTCTTGCCGGTGGCGATGCCCGCCTTCGCCGAGAGGTACTGGATCAGCATCGCCATGAGGTTGCTGACGACCACGACCCACACCAGGAGATAGCCGAACCGGGAGCCAGCGGTGATGTTGGTGGCGAAGTTGCCAGGGTCGATGTAGGCGATCGCAGCCACGAACGCAGGACCGAGCAAGGGCAAGGGCCCCCGGACGAAGGCGACGCTCGCGAACCGCTTCCTGCTCTGGAACATCGTGTCGCTCCCGGTCGTGGCTCAGGTGCCCGCGCCCGTCGCGGCTACCACGGCGACGGTGTCGAGCTTCTCCAGATCTGCCCTGGAGACCGCCTCGAGCTCGTCGGAGACGATGCGTTGCTGGGATTCGATGCGTTCGTTGAGAAGGCCACTGAGCGAATAGGCAACGGCGCCCGTCTGTCTCACTGTCACGTCATCGACCAGGGGTTGCCGTGCGGACGTGATGGCCACGCCGCTGACGGCGCCGTCGGCGTCCTGGGTCACCGCGACCGTGAACCTCTCCCGTGGGCTCGCAGTGGGGTCGGCGTAGTGGTCACGCAGCTGTAGCAGCACCTGGTGCCACTCCAGGACCTCGCTCCCGGGCTGGGCCGCGGTCAGGTCCTCCTCGGTCAGAGCGACGCTCGACGGGCCCGCGGAGAAGCACCGCACATAGGACAGCAGCGCCATCGTCCAGACCGCCTCGACCACCACGGCATCAGGTCCGTCGGGCTCGGCCAGCTCGCTCACCAACCGTTCGCAGCAGCGGAGCACCATCTGCAGCTCCTCGAACGTCTCGACCAAGCCACCGAGCGCGGCCGCGCTCGTACTCTCCAGCCGGCGTACGACGGGAAGCTCGGCGTCCGAGGCCTCGGCGGAAGAGTCGTGGATCGTCATCCGGTGCCCGTCACCCGACCGAAGGGCCGAGGCCCAGCGACTGCGGGGTGCTGGAGTCCGGCGAGGGCTGGTGCAGTCCCTCATCCAGCTGCCCGAACTCGGTCATCAGCGCACGGCTGCCACCCCAGGCGGTCTGCTCCTCGGCGATCAGGGTGTTGGTCGTCAGCAGCAGCCCCGCCACCGATGCGCCGTTCTGCAGCGCGGATCGGCACACCCGGAGAGGGTCGATGATCCCCATGTCGATCATGTTCCCGTAGCGACCCTCGAGCGCGTCGAACCCCTCGTCCATCCCCAACGTGGCCACCTTGGCCACCACCTCGTGACCGGGGTAGCCCGCGTTGTGGGCGATCAGGAACGTCGGCTCGGTGAGGGCGCGACGTACGATGCCCACGCCGGTCGCATAGTCGTCCTTGACGTCGAGCTCGTCGAGCACCGGGGCGGCGTGCATGAGCGCAACTCCACCGCCGGCCACGATGCCCTCGGCCATCGCGGCACGAGTGGCGGACAAGGCGTCCTCGACCCGGTGCTGCAGCTCGGCCAGCTCCGCATTGGTCGGCGCACCGACCCGGATCACGGCAACCTTGCCCGACAACGACCCGATGCGCTCGCTGAGCACCTCCTCGTCGATGCCGAAGGTGGCGCGCTCCAGCTCGGAGCGCAGCTGCGCGACCCGGAACTCGATCTTGTCCGACGAGCCGGACCCGCCGATGATGGCGGTCCGCTCAGCGGTGACGCGGACCTGCTCCGCCCGTCCGAGCTGCTCGAGCTTCATGGTCTCGAGGGTGAAGCCGGAGTGCTTGCTGTAGACCTCTCCCCCGGTGATCGTGGCGATGTCCTCCAGCTTGCGCAGGCGTCGGTCTCCGAAGCCCGGCGCCTTGGTGGCCACGGCCCGGAACAGGCCGTTGACGTGGTTGTGCACCAGCATGCTGAGGGCAGAGCCCTCGACCGTCTCGGCGATGATGACCAGTGGACGAGGGTCCCGCATCACCTTGTCGAGGAGCGGCATCAGCTGCTGGACCTTCGTGATCTTCTCGCTGCACAACAAGATGTAGGGATCGTCGAGGATCGCCTCGAGGCTGGCCGGATGCGTGACCAGGTACGGCGAGAGGTAGCCGTTGTCGTACTCGAAGCCCTCGACGAAGTCGACGCTCATCCCGTGCTCGCCGGACTCCTCCACCGTCACGATGCCGGCGTTCCCGACGGAGTGCAGCGCCTCGGCCAGGACGTTCCCGACCATCTCGTCGTTGTTGGCCGAGATGGTCGCCACGCGCGCGTAGTCCGCCATGGTGACGACCGGATGGGCGACCTTGCGCAGATGCTCGACCAGCCGTCCGACAGCCATGTCGACGCCACGCTTGACGAGCACCGGGTTGCCGCCCTGGCCGATCGCCTCCATCCCCTCCCGGATGATGGCGTGGGCGATCACGGTCGCCGTGGTCGTCCCGTCACCGACGATGTCGTTGGTCTTGATCGCCGCTTCCTTGACCAGCTGCGCCCCCATGTTCTCGAACTGGTCGCTCAGGTAGATCTCCCGAGCGATCGTGACGCCGTCGTTGGTCACCACCGGAGATCCGGTGATCTTCTCCAGGATCACGTTGCGGCCCTTGGGCCCCAGCGTCGACTTCACCGCCTCGGCGAGCTGGTCGACGCCCGACAACAGCAAGTTCCGCGCTTCCTCACCGAACTTCAGGTCCTTGGCCATGTGTCCTCCTTGTGACGGTGCGGATTCGAGATTGGGGGTGCTGCGGTGTGGCTAGGGAACGAGGATCGCTCGACCTCGGACCTTGCCGGCATCCAGGTCGCTCAGGGCTTGCTGAGCATCGGTGAGCGGGTAGGCCTTGGTGTGCAACGTGACCTTGCCGGCCTCGGCGAGGACCATCAGCTCGGCCAGCTCGTTGTAGGTCCCCACGATGTTGCCGACGATGTTGCGCTCGGTGGAGATGATGTCCAGCGTCGGGACGACGAGGGTGCCGCCGTACCCGATCACGAAGTAGGACCCACCCGGGCGGGTCATCGCGAAACCCTCGTTCTCGGCGCCCTCCTCGGCGACGAAGTCGAGCACCACGTCTGCCCCTTGTCCGTCGGTGAGGTCCTTGACGGCGTCGACCTGCTTTCCGTCCGCCACAACCGTCTGGGTCGCCCCGAGCTGACCGGCGAGCTCGAGCGCGGCGGGGTTGCGGTCGACGACCACGATGTTGGTCGCGGAGAGGGCGGCGAGGCACTGGATCCCGATGTGCCCGAGACCGCCGGCGCCGATGACGACGGCCGTCGTGCCCGGGTAGAGCAGCGGAAGAGCCTTGCGTACGGCGTGGTACGCCGTGATCCCGGCATCCGCCAGAGCGGCGACGTCCTTCGGCTGGGTCGACGGGTCGAGCTTCACGCAGGCTCGGGCGGACGTCAGGAGGTACTCCGCCATCCCACCGTCGGTGCCGTCGAGTCCGGGGAAGATGCTCTCGGTGCAGTGCATGTCCTGGCCGGCCCGGCACGCGCGACACAAGCCGCAGGTCGGGGTCGGGTGAAGGATCACCGTGTCACCCACCGCCACGTTCGTCACGGCGGACCCGACCTCGTGCACCCAGCCGGCGTTCTCGTGTCCGATGGTGTAGGGCAGGGACGGGTTCATCGCCGCGTCCCACTGGCCCAGGATGATGTGCAGGTCGGTCCGGCACACGCCCGCCCCACCGACCTTGACCACCACATCGAGTGGGCCCTTGACGCTCGGCTCCGGGACCTCGTCGACGGTTGGCTGCTCGTTGTACGCGTGCAAGCGCACGGCCTTCATGTGATCTCCTCCAGCTGGCCCTCGCCGCGGGTTGAGTAGCGCTGGGACAGCATGCCGCGGCACACGCTCCCGTTCGCCTCCGTGTTGACCCGGGTCAGCCGCGCCCGCCGCAAGTGGAGCGGCAGCGCCTCGACGCCGATCGCTTCGCCAGTTGTCGCGTCCACGAGCAGCGCCGAGGCATCGCTCGCCGGCAGCCCCAGCTCGGAGCGCCGGGCGCGCAGCCGGTCCAGGTCCGCCGACCCGGGTACGTCGCCCAGCGTCATCACGGCGAGGTCCTCCATGGTCCGTCCCGCGGCGAGGAGCGGGCGGCAGACCCGGTCCGTCCCCGCCAGCACGGCCTTGCGCACGAAGTCCGAGCGGAGCTCGTCCAGCTCTCCGTCGGCCAGGCCCTCGAAGGACTCGGCGAAGCCGGATCGGGCGGCGATCCCCCGATTGATGGTGTCCGAGGCGAAGTGGTCATCGAGGAGTACCTCGGTCCGTCGTACACCCTCGAGACCGCTCACCGCGTCGTAGGCGTCCGCCACCATCAGGAAGGCGAAGTTGGGCGCGCAGAAGAACGTCGGCAGGCGCAGCCGCACCTGCACGTCGCCGTCGGTGGACACGGTGCACGACGAGACGAAGCCGAGGTCGGTGACCGGCTCGTCCAGCTCCGGGTCGCGCACCGCGTCCAACGCGGCGAGCACGTGTACCTGGTCTGTCACACGTTGGCTCCGTGTTCCACCAGTGCTGCGTCGTCCTGGGCGGCGGGCGCCCCGTCACCCGCGAGCTGGAACTCCGGCGGCACCTCGATGCCGTACAGCTTGGCTGCGTTCAGACCGAGGATCTTCTTCTTGGTGTCGGTGTTCACCCTCGGGTAGTCCGAGAACTCGTCATTGGGGTAGTCCCAGTCGACGAAGCCCTCGATCTGCCACTTCGGCTCCCAGATGCCGTAGTCGCTGCCGAAGGTCATCTTGTCCTCGCCGACCCAGAAGAGCAGCTCACCCATCACCTTGGCGAAGAACTTCGGCCGAGCGAACATCAGGCCGCCGATCACCACTGAGAGTCCCGCGTACACGTTGGGCTCCTGCGTCGCCATGAAGCAGAAGTCCTCGATGCGGGGCAGGCCCACATGCTCGACGATGAAGTTCAGCTCCGGGAAGTCCGTCGCGGCGTGGTCGACGTCGGCGACGTCGAAGGCGTCCTTGTCCAGGGGCCAGATGGTCGGCCCCTTGTGGACATGGATGTTCTTGATCCCGAGCTCCTGCGCCCTGGCCAGGAACGTGTACGCCTCGGGATCGCTCAGCTTGTAGCCACGCGAGTCCCCCTGCCACTCGGCCGTGTACAGCTTCACCCCGGTCGAACCCCAACGTTCCACGTTCTTCTCGAGCTCATCCAGGCCGGCCTGCCCCTCGCGTGGGTCGAACCGGGTGTTGACGATGAACTTGCCAGGATGCTTCTCCGACAGCGCACCGTTGCGTTCGGTGGTGTTGAAGCCCTCGGTGTACCACTCCTTGAGGTACGTCGGCTGGAACACCGCCACGTCGACGTACCCCTCGTCGAAGACGTCCTTCATCAGGTCGTCCTCGGAGTACTTCTGGAACTTCTCGATCGTCCAGTGCGTCTCCGGTGGCCCGAGGCCCTGGTAGGCGTGGAAGCACTCGATCCAGCCCTTGGCGTAGTTCTCGTGGCCCTTGACCCAGTTCGCCGGGCTGGCGTCCCAGTAGTGCATGTGACTGTCGACGACGAAGTACTTCTCTCCGTCCTTTGCGTACATGTGTCCTCCTTCAGCGAGTCGGCGTGGGTATGCGGTGCAGGGTCACTTCTTCTCGAAGGTCGGCAGGTCGAAACCGATGTACTCCGCGGCGTCCTCGGGGTTGGCGAACATGATCGTCCGGTCGTCCTCGTGGATCATCCGGCCGTAGTGCGTCGACATGTTCTCCTCGAACTGGGCCGCGTCGTAGAAGCCTTCCTCCTCACCGAGCGCCTCGGAGATCTCGTCGTAGTCGAAGTCCATCCGGTTGATCCCGTCGACCCGGATCATGGAGGGCAGCCTCGTGATGGTGACTCCCTCCTTGTGGCTCATGACCTCCGCGACGACTGCCCCGACCTGGTTGTTCATCAAGGTGACGCCGCACTTGTTCGAGGCCGTGTTGTCGGCCTTGAACGCGCTCTCGGTCGTCGCGTAGGCCGTCTTGGTCGACTGGTAGCCGCTCACTGGGTCAGCTCCTTCGGGTCGTTGAGGCTCAGGTCGGACAAGATCCCGCTGAACCGCCTCTTGGCCCGGTCGAGACCGTCCTCGAAGCGAGGCGGCTTGGCGTCGGGCTGCGACCAGAGCGGTTGCAGCTCGCGGGCTGCGACCAGGCACTTCGGCACCCAGTTCGAGAGCCACTGCGGACATCAGGTCCTTGTTGTAGTCGGCGAACTCCTTGTCGTTGGTGAGAAGCTCGAACATCGCCTTCGTGTAGCGCAGGTCGCGTGAGGCGTAGTCCCACTCACCCGCACCGACGACCGTCGGCGTCACGAAGTCACCGTTGCCCGGCGACGCCTGCTGCACCAGCTGGCTGCGGAACAGCTCACCGATCAGAGGCTCGAAGACCACGTTCGCGGCGAAGATCGCCTCGGCCCAGTCGTCGATCCCGGTGAGCTGCTCGGACACGCGACGTACGCCCTGCCAGGCGGGGTCGTTGTTCCACGTGTCCACGTGGGCGGCACCGTCGAACGCCTCGATCTCCTCGCTGAGTGTGAGGTTGTACAGCGCCAGGTCCTGGGCGAACCGGATCCGGTGCATGCTGTTCACGGAGATCGCGTTGTTGTGCATGTTGGTGGGTGCACGACGCTGGGCGTTCGCGAAGAGGTAGAGGCCGAGTCCGTGCTCGACGTGCATCCAGGCGCCGACGTTGCGCTCCACGAAGGTCACCCAGTTGGGGTTCCACTGGTCGAACGCCTTGGTCTCCCGAGCGGTGTCGACGTTCTGGTTGATCTGCCGCACCACGTTGGAGTTGTTGCGGTAGAACGTGAGCTCCCACTCCTCGTTGGGGTCGCGGAACTCGTGCCAGCCGTGCGCCGGCCATTCGTAGCCCTTTGCCGCCCGAGCCGGGGAAGCGCTCCGGCTCGGGGCGATCGACACCCCAGGCCTTGAGGGCCGTCCAGTCGAGCGGGTACCCACCTTGACCATCGGAGAAGCCGTAGAGCCAGCCCTGGGCGAGGTAGTGCCGCGGGTCGGGCTGCACCTCGACCGTGACGTCCTCGTAGTGGGACTGCTTGCGCTTCTGCGGCGTGTAGTAGTTGTAGTGGCGAAGCGTCGAGTCGGGGAACACCTTGGCCCCGGCTTCGGCGTCGGTGAACTCCGGCTTCGGTGAGCTGCGTTCCTCGGTGGTCATGATCGATCGGCCTCGCTTTCCTTGTGGTTAGTCAGATGAGCCGGTGGTGGTGAACTTGTCGTAGTAGATGTTCTTCTCGGGAGCACCCAGGCCGCCGAGCACGTCCATGGCCGCCTCGACCATGGGCGGAGGGCCGCAGACGTACGAGTCGGCATCCGTGAGGTCCGTCTCGTACTTCTTGACGATGTCGGTGATCAGCCCGACCTCGCCCTCCCAGGGTTCTTCCTCGTCGGCTTCCGACAACGCCGGGACGTAGCGGAAGTTGGGGAGCTGCTCGGTCAGAGCGTTCAGCTCCTTCTCGAAGCAGAGGTCCTTCTGGGTCCTGGCGCCGTAGTAGAACGTCGCCTTCCGGTCGCTCCCCTTCTCGGCCAGCGACCGCAGGACCGCCAGGATGGGCGCCATTCCAGCGCCACCCCCCACGAAGACGATGTCGGAGTCCCGACCATCGCGCAGCGTGAACACTCCGAACGGTCCGACCAGGTCGAGCCGGTCGCCCACCTGGAGCTGCTGGTCCAGGAAGTGCGAGAACTTGCCGTCCGGATAGCACCGGATGACGAACTCGAGCTGCCCACTCTCCTTGCTGGAGGTGTTCGCCATCGAGAAGGACCTGGTGGCGTCCGTCCCTGGGATCGCGATGTCGACGTACTGGCCGGGCCAGAATGCGATGTCGGTCGGTTCGACCAGCTTGAGCACGAGGTGGCGCATGTCTTGGGTCACGAGCTCCTTGGAGACGACCTCGGCCCGCGCCTCCTGGATCGGGTGTCCGGAGCGGAGCATCTCCTCGTCGTAGTTGAGGAGCTCGATGGTGACGTCCTCGTAGACATGCGCACGGCAGAGCAGGGTGAACCCCTCCTCCAGCTCGAAGTCGGGCAGCGCGAACGTCGAGTACTTGTCCAGCTCGATGTCCTCTCCGTCGAGCACGAACGACTTGCAGGCGGCGCACTGGCCTTCCTTGCAGCCGTGCATGAGCGTGATGCCCTGCTCGGCGGCGGCCCGCAGCACCGTCTGGTCCTCGTCGACCTCGATCTCGACGCCAACCGGCTCGAATCGCACGACATGCTTCTCGCCCATGGCTCCCTTCCAGTTCGACCCCTGAGACCGGCGAGGAGTGCCGGCACTTCTGCCGACGCTCCTCGCCGTCCTAGCTCGTGTGCGCGGTCAGGCGTCCGCCGGGGCCGGGCGACCGGCGGGGCCACCCTTGATGTAGTTGGCGTGGAACGCCTTCTGCTCGTCGGGAGTCATCTCGTTGAGCAGCACGTTGGGGCTCTGCAACGGACCCATCCGCCGCAGGTGGTCCAGCGTCCACATCTTCTTGGGGTCCAGGTCCAGGTGCGGCTGCGCCACCAGGGTCTTGCCGTCGTCACGCACGTACCCCATGTCGGAGACCACGTCGGCCCAGTTCCAGCCGTGGTACAGCGTCTCCCACTCGCGCTTGCCGATGAGCTGACCCATGTTCGGGGTCTCGCGACCCTGGTACGTCGGACGGAAGGCCTCGACGTCGGTCCAGCGGCAGGCTTCGTGACAGTAGGTCCGCATCTGTCCGTCGACCTCGGCCATCACCATGTCCTCGCGGACCAGGCACGGCACCATGCAGGTCCAGCAGCGGTGCGGGTACTGGTAGTTGACGTCCTCGGCCACGATCGGGTGGTGCCCGTTCGGCGTCGAGAGGCGCGCGTAGTTCTCCCACCATGCGCCGTACTTGTCGTACCAGCCCGGGTACTTGTACTCGAACCACTCGAAGTCCTTGTCGGTCATCGGGTCCATCCGCCAGTAGTTGGCGAGCCACCCGGTGCAGAAGAACTGTGCGACCTCGTGCACGTAGCCCTTGTTCCAGATCTGGTTCCAGGACTCCTCGATCAGGTCGTGCGGGATCACGAGGCCGTACTTCTCGAGGGGCACGAGGTAGCTGCGGTAGTAGTCGTCGTAGATCCACCGACGCCACATCTCCGCGTAGCTCTCCCGGTCCTTGCGGCGGTCCTTCGTGCCGTACTCGATGAAGGTGCCGATGGCCGCGTCCACGACCCGGTGGTTGTTCCACCACGCGTAGCGCAGGTCGCGCTCCAGGAGCTGGTGGTTGCCCTCGTCGGCCAGCGCCATCAGCAAGGTCGCGTACCCGTTGCTGATGTGACGTGACTCGTCGGACTGCACCGAGTGGAACACCGTGGGCAACAGGTAGTCGCCGTTGGCGGCGGCCTCCGCCGGCATCGCGACGAAGAGGGTGTTGGTGAACGCGGTCTCGGCCACGATCGTCAGGTAGATGCTCGCCGCCGTGATGGCGTCACCGGTGATGAAGCCTTCTGCGAACTGACGGCCGATGGTGCCGCAGTAGTCGTTCTGGAAGTTCCGCAGGCTGCTGTTGAAGCCGGCGGGGTCGATGTAGTTGTTCATGTACAGGCGCTTGAGGTTCTGCTGGATCGTCGAGTGCCTGACCTCGTCGATCATCTGGATGGCCTGCCCGTTGTGCAGCTCGGGGTTGGGCACCGTCCGGAAGAGGAGGGGCATTGCGCGCGCCGCGGAGATCTCCGGCAGCGGGATGATGCTGAGGAAGAGCTTCTGCCATTCCAGCCAGCGCTCCTGCACCTGGCGGAACATGTTGCCGCGGATCGCGCCGTCGGCTGCGCCGTACACGCGGTGGTCCTTCTCCTCCTGCATGGGGAAGTACGACCGGAGTACCTGCTTGAGGGGGTCCTTCTTCTTGGCCTTCTGGAACGTGTAGTCGGTCCCGTACTGGGAGACCGGTTCGTGGTAAAGAGGCTCCCAGGCCAGCTCTTGGATCTTCTCATGAGCCTTGGCCACGCTTTGGCGAGTCATCACCACTCCTTCCTGTCCGTCGAGTAGTTCCGTCTGTATCAAAGCCCTTCGAGGAGCGGTGACGGGTCTCACATTGAGACGGTGCGAGGCACCGCTCACTCGCTCTCGAACATCGCCTCGCGAATCTCGGCGAGGTGTGCCCGGACATCTCTCATGACCTCGCGATTGCCCTCGGGCGCTGGCTCGATCCCGAGCGCCACGAGAAGGGCCGCTGCCGGCGCACCGGGGTCACCGCTCTCGCCGAGGATCGGATGCAGTCCCTGGTCCGAGAGATGGGTGAAGACCAGGTTCACGACACTCCAGGGGTTGTAGCTCTCGACGTCCGCGTCATGCGCTGAACTCATGTCGAACCTCCGCAGATGTGGGCCGGCTACGGTTCGTCGGTCGGGATACGTTGGACGCTACGCCCGCCTCGAGACATCGCTGTCTCATTCTGAGACAGCCCGTCGGCGTCGTCCGAGCGACACTCGACCCAGTACTGAGCAGCACCTATCGTGAGAGCACAGCCTCGGACCTCGGCTGCCGCGTCCAGTCCCGGCCCGCAACGGTGAGAAGCCCGGAGAAGATGTTGGAGGATTGGATTGACGCCCACTCCGAACTCGAGCAGGGCGGTGATACCTGCCCAGAAAGTAGTGGCTGAGAGCCGGATCCGGTTCCTGACCGAGGAGACGCCTGAGCCGCGGACCGTTCGAGACACCATTCTCGCGTCCTGGCGGCGGTCGGCGGACCTGAGCGTCGCGGCGGACAAGATCGAGATGATCTTCGAGCCCGACATCCACCTCGACACGCGACTCACCAGGAGCGCGCTACCCGTTCTGCGAAGCTTGAGCGAGCAGCTCCAAGGCCAGTCGGTCAGTGTCATCCTCACCGACCATGCCGGGGTGGTGCTCAGTCGGCTGACCGGGGACGGTGATCTCGAGCGTCATCTCGACCGAGTCCTGCTGGCGCCCGGATTCAGCTACGCCGAGAAGTCGGTGGGCACCAACGGTATCGGCACCGCTCTGGAGGTCGGCGGCCCGACCCATGTGTTCGGACATGAGCACTACGCCGAGAACCTCGAAGATCTCGCCTGCGCCGGAGTGCCGATTCACCATCCGGTCACCGGGCGGCTGGTAGGCGCCGTGGACCTCACCTGCTGGCGCAAGGACGCGGGGTCGTTGCTGCTGACCCTGGCGAAGACAACCGCCGAGCAGATCCGTCAGGCGCTGCTCGCCGATGCGAGCGCGTCCCAGCTCGAGCTCTTCCAGGAGTACATCCGGACCTGCAGTCGCACGACCGGGATCGTTCTCGCGCTCGACCGCGATGTGGTCATGTTGAACGACCATGCCCGAGCCTCGCTCACGCCGGCCGACCAGTCGACGCTTCTGGCGCAGGCGGCCGACGCGATGTCGGCAGGACGTCGCGGCACGCGTCTGATCGAGCTGTCCTCTGGTCTGACCGCTCGGATGTACTGCCGACGCGTCGGCAGCGCCGAGCCGAGCTCAGGCATCGTCGCGCATGTCGTCATGGAGGAGAGAACCAGCCATGGCCCCCGAGCGACGGCCACGAACCAGATGCCGCTCCCGAGCCTCGTGGGCACGGGTCCGCCGTGGCTGCATGCCTGCCAGGAGGTGGAGCGGATCTTCCGGTCGCGTGAGTGGCTGGTCGTGGAGGGCGAGCCCGGCGTCGGCAAGCTTGCGGTCCTGCGGGCCGTGCAGCTGCGCCGCCAGCCCATCGGGCGGTTCGAGCTCCTCGAGGCGCGAGATGCGGCCACCGACTCCGCCTGGTTGCCAGCAGCACGCGACACGCTGCTCGGTGAGGCAGAGACAGTCGTGATACGGCACGTGGACGAGCTCAGCGCTCCCGCGTTGCGCAGCCTCGCGGCCGCCCTGGAGGAAGCGCGGGCCAGCCGTGCAACACCTCCGTGGGTGGCAGTGACTCTCGCCAGCGAAGCAGCCAACGCCTCACTGCAACCACTGCTGCGACTGTTCCCCAGCACGGTCCAGCTACCGCCGCTGCGGCTGCACCTGGAGGACTTCCCGCTGCTCGTCCCGGTCTTCCTGTCGCGGCTGGGCCAGGGGCGCCACCTCACCTGCTCCCCCGAGGCAATGCGACTCCTGATGCGCATGTCCTGGCCGGGCAACGCCCAGCAGCTTCACGACCTGCTGCTCGAAGTGGTCAAGCACCGTCGCAGCGGGTGCATCAAGCCGGAGGATCTTCCCCCCGAGGTGCATGCTGTGAGCCGACGGCTGCTGAGCCCCCTCGAAGCGATGGAGCGCGACGCCATCGTCAAGTGCCTCGGCGAGGCCAACGGCAGCAAGACCGACGCCGCCCGCTCACTCGGGATGTCCCGGGCAACCATCTACCGCAAGATCCACGACTACGGGATCGTGCCGCCCGCTGCAGCTTCGGACGTCTCACATTGAGACCCGACAAGCCGTCAATGCTGCGTAGCGTCTCGATCTAGGTAGACCCGCGACCCCTCGAGACGCGAGCAAAGGAGAGCGGGATGGAAACTGCACCACCCGTGGCAGCGGCACTACTCCAGCTCGGGATCCTGATGGGCGTCGTCCTGATAGGCAACGCGGTCGCCGTACGTCGTCTGCCCGAAGAGACCGTTCCCCTGGTACTCCGGGAGCGAATCACCCTGTGCAACAGGATGCGTCCCTGGCTGAGCGCCGCCGCGCTGGCGATGACGGCCACAGGCCTGGTCCTCATCCTCAGCTGACTGGCGAGAACGACGTCCCTCGGGACTGAGAGCCTCAGCGCGAGGTGCGCTCCTGGATCGAGGCGGGGCTTGTCTCTGCACCCGTGGGTCTGCACGCGTTGGCGAAGGCGACGGTGGCGTTGCAGGTGCCGACAGGTTGACCGGCGTCGCAGGTGCGAGGGTGGAGCCAAGACTGGACGACGGAATGGGACGGACATGCGACTGGTGCTCAACGTGCTGTGGCTGGTGCTGGCGGGATTCTGGATGTTCCTCGCCTACCTGGGCGTGGGGCTGCTGTGGTGCATCACCATCATCGGGATCCCGTTCGGCATCGCTTCGTTCCGGATCGGGCTGTTCGCGCTCTGGCCGTTCGGGCGAACCGTCGTCACCAAGCCGGGGGCCGGGGCGGGGTCAGGCATCGGCAATGTCCTCTGGTTCCTGCTGGCAGGAATCTGGTTGGCCATCGCTCATGCCATCACCGGCGCTCTTCTGTGCATCACCATCATCGGGATCCCTCTCGGTGTGGCGAACTTCAAGATGATCCCGATCTCTCTGTTCCCGATGGGCAAGGACATCGTCTCGACGAGGGCTCTGGCCTCCACCTCTGGGTCGCCCGTCGGGCCTCGGGTATAGCCGAGCGACGCTGGGAAGGTACCGGGCAAGCTGTGCGTGCGGGCGCGGTTGCTCCCAGATCCCGGGCACTCAGCGCGTCTCAGTCTGGCTGCTACAGGATCGCTCGCGTGCCGAGGTACGTCGTGATCGCGGTCGTGAGTGCGAACGTGAGGATGAAGAACGCGCCGATGCCAACCGCCCCGAGCGCCCGCCTGACGCCTGAGCCGTTCTTCGGGAGGGCGGTGTCGCGGGCCTGGGTCAGCAGCCGTCCCATCAACCGCAGCGCCGCCCGTGCCCATTCGTACTCCAGCGCCAGAAGTGCCAGGCCGAGTGCGACGACCACGAGGCCAGGGCCGGGGAGCACTGTCATAGCGACGCCGGTCAGGACGACCAGCGGCCCGACCAGGGTGACGAAGACTCGGCAGCTCAGCGACCGGATCCGGCTGCCGTGAGCCCACGCCTCCAGCGTGTCGATCAGGCTGTGGGCACGGAGGACCAAGGCCTGCGTCGTCCGAGCGGTGCCGGCGAAAGCCGGGTGGCTACCCCCGGGATCAGCGGTGGCGGCAGGTGCGGTGGCGTGCGGCATCAGAGTCCAGGTCAGTCAGCGGAGGGTGGCAGGTCAGAGACCAGTGTCCAGGGACTTCCTGAGGTTCTCCTGACCCCGCCAGCGTCGGGGCCCCGAACCCTGACGTCTCTGTCGTGATGTTCTTCCTCCTCGACCGAGAGCTACCTGGTCACGTGGATGGCGATGCCGCAGCGGGAATGTGAGCTGCGCATGAAGGTGCCGGCGTCGAGCGTCGTCTGGAAGACGTAGAAGCCGGTGTCGCCGCCACTGTCGACGACCGTGGTCTGCTTCCACCGTTTGTTGTCGGCGATGGAGGTGAGCAGGGTACGGAAGAGGCGGGTGCCGGTGCACCGCGCCTTGTCCTTGTGCAGGAAGGGCCCGTAGACCCGGGTGCGCACGATGTGCGCCTCGGGCCGGTCGAACCCGGACACGATGACGTCCAAGCCGAACTCGTGGCCGACCTTGACCGTGTAGGCCACACCGACCCGGGACTGTTTGGTGACGGTGTTCTTCTGAGCGAGGAATGCGGTGCCGCACGTGCTCGCCGGCCGGGTGGTGGAGTTCCCTCGCGCGGCTACCTGCCAGGCGTAGTAGCCCGTCCTCGCGAGGTTCCATTGCGGCAGGGAGTGGGTGGTGTTGCTGCCGATGGTTGCTTGCGCGGTGGTCAGCGCGGTTCCGGTGCAGGCGGGTGCGCCAGCAGTGGACGGGCCGTACACCGCGTAGTCCACGGTCTCGTGTCCGGTCAGTCCGGTCAGGCTGTACGTGCCCTGTAGCGGCTGGCCGACGAGGACGGAGGCGGGGCTGTTGGTGATCGTGAGGGTTTGGGTGCCGACCCCGAAGACCGTAGACCCGCAGCCTCAGAGTCCGCTCGATGACCGGCGACGGCGACCTGGGAGGCCGCCTTGTTGTTCGGGCGGCGAACGAGCAGAGCGACGTCGGGCACGGTGCGTACGGACGCAGTGATCGGGGTTCTCCCGGCAATGGCACGGAAGTACACCCGCCCGACCCCGTGGTCGTTCAGATATACGGTCCTGGTCCCGGCGCCCGGGTACGTGACGTCGACGGCAAGACCCCGCTGCTGGTCGGTGATGACTGGCCCGAGGCCCTGCTTGTTCTGCACCCTGACGGTGACGGTGGTCTGGTTTCCGGCCGGTACCCGGAGCGCCGTGAGTGTCGCCTGGTACGGGCCGTGGCGGTGCTTCGACTGCCGCATCATGATCCTCGCGTAGGCGCGTAGGAGGGGTCCCTCGCCGGTGGCGTTGGTCCGGCGGGCCGTGTAGGCCGTGCCGACCCGCCACTTGCCGCGGTTGAGAAGCGCGCTCACGGCGACGTCGACGGCCGCGGCCGTGGGGCGGTCAGGGGTGCCGCCGTACGTCGAGAGGACCCACGCGGACCGCTCCGTTGCCGCCAGGCTGGCGCGCGGCACCTGGCTGACCCGGTGCGCGGGGTGGTAGGAGGACTCGACATTGGTCTTGCGGGGCTGGGTGCGGTAGGCAAACTGGCCGCCGACCCGGTACCGCCCCACCCAGCTCCCGTCGGCGTGCGAGGTTCGGCCGATCCGGAAGCCCAGCGCCGGCCGCGATTCCGTGCCCGCGGCCTGCGTGGGTGCGGGGATGGCGCTGAGGCCGACGCCGGCGAGGAGCACGGCGGCCAAGGCGATGAGGTGGCGGGGTCGTGTGTTGCTGCGGGTCATCGACCTTCCTTTCGTGATCCGGCTGCTCCACGAGCCCTTGGCGCTGGGTGGCGCCAGGTGGTGCACGCGGTGAGGAGCTAGGGGCGGGGACCGGTGTGCGGCGGGCTGGTGTTCCCTCCGGGCACAGGCCCGTTCTGCGGCAAGGGCTGCTTGGTCGGGGCGGGGGGCGGCGGTGTTGATGGCGGTGTTGATGGCGGGGTTGGAGGCGGGGTTGATGGCGGAGTGGATGGCGGAGTGGATGGCGGAGTGGATGGCGGAGTCGATGGCGGAGTGGATGGCTGGGTCGACGGCAGACTCGCCGGTGCCGAGGGCGCGCGGACCTCGGTGTGGGGACGCGCGACTGCCGGCGCACCCGGCCGGGTCGACCGCTGATGTCGGCGACCGGACAGCGTCGGGGGCGCCGACGGCGGGAAGGACGCCGCCACGCACCCAGGCACGCCGTGGGTCGTGGCCACGTCGCCGCAGCGCTGCATCCGGTCCAGCTGTCGATGAGGCGCGGGAAGGGTGCGGAAGAGGGGCCGATCGCTCACACGGCTCTGATCATGGCCGCCGCTCGGACCGTGGCTCACAGGAACGATCAGCCATGCCACGGCCGCCAGGGCGGCGAGGAGCACCCCGAGCGCCATCACGCCTACCCAGGGCGACACATTGGGGTCGTCCATGCGTTCACCCCCCGGAACTGTCACAGGGCCCGTCCCAACCATGCGCCCTCGTGCCGCGCGAGGGAACCATCCCTCGAAGGACCCAAGGTCTTGTGGGCCGGCCTGGTGAGCGGTCGCGGGACCCGGCCGGGAGCACCCGGCGCCGGCTCGCAGCCGGGCAGAAGGCGGGGTGAGCTGATCACGTCAGTCACCTGCGGCGCACTGTCACCCGGCGGAAGGCGCCGTCCACCAGTCCGAGGTTGCTGCGTACCCACACCGAGACTCGGATCCGGCCCGGCCGGTGGAAGACGCACATCTTCGTGCGTGTCCTCTGCCAGCGGGTGGCGTGCTGCGCCCCGCACTTGAACCGGTACCGCACGATGTGCGAGTGCGCGGTACCGGTCGAGGCCGAGGCATTTGCGCGATCGGGCCGACCGACGAGGACCACGCGGTGGGCCACGTGGAGCCTGGCCCTGGGAGGAGTCCGCTCCAGCGCGCCCAGGTCGGCGTACCTGACCGGTCCAACACCCGTGTCGGCGACCGTGGGAGCGTCGACGGGACGGGCACCGGTCTGGTCGCGGGCGCCCCATCCCGGAGCCCTGGAGTCGGCAGCGTCGAGGGCCGGGGAGGCACGGTCCGAGCTCCAGGTTCCGGGCCCGGAGAGCAACGAACCGCGGGTTGGCTGCGCGCCCGTGCTTCTCTTGGTTCGTTGCTCTACGGAGGCCCGCGAGGCGCCGGTACCCGACACCGTGCCATTCGAACCGCGGCGTGCCCCGGTGGGACTGGAAGACCAGATCGTGGTCGATCGAGGTGTGCGACACGGATGCCGCGTCCACCCTGATACCGCCCTTGCTGCGGGGGCTGCCCACCGCGTCGTTGACCGAGATGTTGTCGCGCAGCGTCGTCCCCGTTGACCCTCCCTCGACGTTGACGCCCGCGGCAGAGTTGCTGACCGAGGTGTTGGAGACCACGGTCGCATGGCCCGACGCGGAGATGTCGATGCCGTGGTCTCCGTTGTCGTAGGTGACGTTGCGGCGCACCAGGGCACCGACGGAGCCTGTGTAGATCTCGAGGCCGGAGTCGTCGTTGTCGTGGCTGACGTTGCGCTCGACGAGGGCGTCGAGCGAGGCCGAGCTGATGTCGATCCCCGCGGCCCGCCGGACCCCGGGGGTGATGTTCCCGGTGGTGACGTTTCGGCCGACATGGGCCCTGGATCCCCCCTGCACGCTGATGCCATGGAACCCGTTCCACCTCGAGATCGACGAGGTCACCGAGCTCGAGGCGGTATCGATCAGCCGGATGCCGATCGAGGCGCTGTGGCTGACGTGCGCTCCGATGATCCTGTCCCTGGTGCCGCTCTGGTCGTTGATGCCGTACGACGCCGACCCGGTCACCGACACGTCACGGACCACGGAGTGCGTGGAGGAGTCCAGCAGGATGCCCGCTCCCCCCTGGCCGCGCATCGTGAAACCCTCCACGGTGACGTCGTGGTCGTCGCGGACCAGGAACCCGTACTGCCGCACGACCGCCTTGAGCGCATCGCCGGCCCTGGGTGCCGGTCCGCCCAGGTCGACGTACAGCCTGTGGGACGTCGCGTCGAGGAACCAGCTGCCGGTCCCGGTCCGATTGACCCCCGTGGTCCGGGTCAGCCGGGTGCTACCACTGAGCACCCGGGACACCCCGGTGGTGGCACCGAGCACCGTGGACCACGCGTGGCCTCCGGCGGCAGACCAGGATGCGGACGCGAGGCTGTCGGAGCCCACGACCTGGGCTGACCTGTTCGGGGCCACGAACCTCACCCCGCTGGGCGCGGTCACCTGTTCGCGGTAGATCCCCGCGCCGACGCGGACGGTGTCGCCCGCAACAGCCACGCCAGCCGCCGCGGAGATCGTGCAGAACGGCCTGGTGGTGTTGCCCGGCCCGGTGTTCGAGCAGTGCGGGTCGTGCTGGCGGACCAGGTACGTCGTGCTCGCGAGTGCCGGGGCGGCCGGCACGACGGTGGCCACGGCGGCCACCAGGCTCGACGTCACCAGCACGGCGAAGCTCGGGACCCTGAAGCGATCCCCTCCGGGGACCGCCTGGGACGGGTCGACGTGGACAGTGCGATCAGACGCGCACATGGATGCCCCCCGGATAGCGCGGTGTCGTTTCAACCTAGGAACGGCCCGGGCCCTGGTCGTCGTCCAGAAGGGTGAGCGGCACTACGTCGAATTGACCAGTCGTCGGCGAGCGCACCCACGTGCCGGCGGGGACGTTCGGGGCTCGGGACCGACGACGACGCCGCCCCTCCTGTTCACCGATCAGACATCCGCATGACTCGCATCGTGCGACTTGTTGTCGTGGTCAACTGGTGGGTTCGAAGCCTGTACCGCTTCGAGAAAGGCTCATCGATGCATCGCTCACCCACTCGCCGGATGATCGCGGCGGCGGCCGCCGTCAGCGCCGGGACAGCCGCCCTGGCAACCCTTGCCGCTACGTCGGCCTCGGCACACGGCGCCGCTGACGACACGTCCACGCCGATCAAGCACCTGGTCGTGATCTTCCAGGAGAACGTCTCCTTCGACCACTACTTCGGGACGTACCCGCACGCCGCCAACACCGGCGGGCAGAGGTTCACGGCCAAGGCCGGAACCCCCTCGGTCGACGGCCTGACCCGGAGTCTGCTCACTGCCAACCCGAACGGCGTGAACCCACGCCGGTACGACCCCACCCAGATCTCGGACCTGCTCACCTGCGACCAGGACCACAACTACAGCGACGAACAGCGGGCCTTCGACAACGGGAAGATGGACAGGTTCCCGCAGACCGTCGGCACCGGAGCCGGGTCCAGCCCGACCGGAAGCCCCTGCGTCGCGGGCGACGTCATGAACTACTACGACGGCAACGCCACGACCGGACTGTGGAACTACGCCCAGCGGTATGCGATGAGCGACAACTCCTTCGGCACCACCTTCGGGCCGTCCTCACCGGGGGCGATCAACCTCGTGTCCGGCAACACCGGTGCCGTGGACATGACCCACACCGCCAACAACCCCAGCATCGCGAGCCCGGCCTCCCCCAACGCCGATCTGACCGCGGACGGCCAGGGTGGCTTCTCACTCACCAGCGACGCGCAGCCCTACTGGGACGACTGCTCGACCCGCGACGCGGTCGCCATGAGCGGGGCCAACATCGGTGACGAGCTCAACGGCGCGGGCCTGTCGTGGGGCTGGTTCGAGGGCGGCTTCCGGCCCACGACCTCGTTCAGCGCTGCGGCAGCGGCGACGGGTCACACCGGCCAGCCGACGTCGACGTTCATCGCCGACGAGTTCAAGAACGGCGGTTTCAACACGTCGGTGCCGCACTCGTCCAACCAGGGCATCTGCAACGCCGTACACCCGGTCGGGGCCGGCCTCCAGAGCCCACTCCCGACCGGAACCGGACAGTACGGCTACAAGGACGACTACATCCCCCACCACGAGCCGTTCCAGTACTACGCCACCACCGCGAACCCGCACCACCTCACGCTGGCCACTGGCTCGCAGGGCCAGGACACGATCGGGGCACTGCGAACCATCGGCCGCGACACCCAGCACTACGTCGACGGTCAGCCCCAGTTCGACACCCCGAACCACCAGTACGACACCAGCGACTTCGACCAGCTGGTCTCCGCGATCCACGCCGGAGACCTTCCGCCCACCGCTCTTCCGGCGGTGAGCTTCCTCAAGGCTCCCGGGTACCAGGACGGCCACGCGGCCTACTCCGACCCGATCGACGAGCAGCGGTTCGTGGTCGACGAGATCAACGCCCTCCAACGGACACCCGACTGGAAGAGCACGGCCGTGATCATCTCCTACGACGACTCCGACGGCTGGTACGACCACGCCTACAGCGGCGTCACCAACCCCTCGACCTCCGTCGCGGACGCCCTCACGGGCGCAGGCATGTGTGGCAGTGGATCGCCGCTGGCCGGAGAGCAGGGTCGCTGCGGATACGGCCCGCGACTTCCCTTCCTGGTGATCTCGCCCTGGGCTCGCGCCAACACTGTCGACCACACCCTCACCGACCAGTCGTCGATCATCCGGTTCGTCGAGGACAACTGGGGACTGGCGCAGATCGCCGGTAGCACGGACAGCCTGGCCGGAAGCCTGGACGGGCTGTTCGACTTCTCCGGCACCAAGAAGAACGGCAACGACCCGTACGGCCACGCCCCCAACAAGGGAACCTTCCTGGTCGACCCCAGCACCGGACAGCCGCTGGGAGGCTGAGCACCCTCAGAAGGCAGCAGTGGGCCGGGGCGGAACACCGCCCCGGCCCACTGGCCATCCCGCCACCGGAGGTGGGATCCCACCGCCCACGCGTATTCGGTTGACCCGGGCCACCCGTGACACGGCACCATGGCGCGCATGTCCCTGCCCACCCCCACGCTGCACACCGCTCGCCTGCGGTTGCGGCCCTTCACCAGCACGGATGCGGACGCCCTCTTCGCGCTGCACAGCAACGCCTACGTCCTGCGCTACTGGGACGCGCCGCCCTGGACCGACCCGGCGCGCGCCGAGCGATTCCTGGCGGCCAGCCGGCAGCTGGCGGAGGACGGAAGCGGTGCCCGGCTGGCGATCGACCTGGTCTCGGACACGTCGTTCCTCGGCTGGTGCAGCCTCACCCGATGGAACCCGGACTATCGCAGCGCGTCGTTGGGCTACTGCCTCGACGATGCGGCCTGGGGTCACGGCTACGCGACGGAGGCCGCGCGTTGCCTGCTGCAGTGGGCATTCGACACCCTCGACCTGAATCGGGTGCAGGCCGAAGCCGATACGCGCAACGCGGCATCTGCACGCGTGCTGGAGAAGCTCGGATTCGTGCGTGAAGGAACGCTGCGGGAGGACTGCGTCGTGAACGGCGAGGTCTCGGACTCGTGGGTGTACGGGCTGCTCAGGCGGCAGTGGCAGCCGTGACCCGCGGCGACTCCTGCCGATGGCTGGACGAGGAGGAGTGGCCCGAGGCGGGGGTGGCACCGGGTGCGCAGCCTCGCTCGACGTCGCGTGGTGCCTGGCCTAGCCTGATGCGGGTGCCCGACTGCGATCGTGGGGAGCCGATCCTGGAGATGCGCCGTCTCGGGAACGCTGACGGCCCGACCATGTACGCGTGGACGCAGCTGGACGCGGTGTGCCGCTATCAACGCTGGGGGCCGTACACCCGCTCCGAAACCGAGGCGGTGGTGACCGCGATCATTTCCGACGAGACACGTCACACATGGATCGCGATCGTTCCCGACGGCCTCGACCCCGGGGGCGACGTCACCAAGACGGAGTTCGGTGCCGGCCAGGCAGTCGGCTACATCGAGCTGCACATCTTCGACGCCGAGTCTCGCTGCGCCGAGATCGGGTACGGCCTTCACCCGGATGCTTGGGGGCGCGGGCTGGCGACCCGGATGGCTGTCGCGGCGGTGAGCTACGCGTTCGATGCCCTGCGCCTGCACCGGGTCGAGGCCACCTGCGACGCGCGCAACGTCGCGTCCATTGCCGTGTTGAGCAAGGTCGGCATGCGGCACGAGGGTCGGTTGCGGGAGAACGTCCGGCTTCGTGACGGATGGCGCGACTCGGAGGTCTTCGGAGTCCTCGCGCACGAGTGGGTCTCGTCCGCGGACTGCATCGTCCTGCGCTAGGGCGGGCGCTCTGGATCGGCCGCCGGCAATCCCCTCGCCGTCAGAGCGAGGCGTCGTCCTCGTCGGTCCAGTCCAGACCACAGTGGTCACACTCGCGGTCGTGCCCCGGATGCATGCACCCCACCCACTCGACCCACTCGGGCGTCGCGTCCATCGAGCCTGGGTGTGCGGGGTCGCCGATCATGAGGTGTCGGACGTCGGCACTGCCGCAGCGGGGGCAGGTGCCGCGGGGAAGGTCGTAGGACTCGAGCTCGCGGCCGTAAACCGCGTCGGACATCATCAGCATGGCGCGCATCCTCTCACCACCGGTCGATGCCCGCGGCACTTTCGTGCGGCTGGTCGTCACGGAGGTGTCGGGATCGGCGGTGACCCTCTGGAAACGAACGCGGACGGACTGGTTCAGGCCCGCGCCGACGGGTCCTTCCAGATCGACGAACGGCGCGCGCGGCCGCTGCTAGAGTCCGGCGCGTGGACGTCCGGTGAGGGTGCAGCTGCTCGGTGTTCGTGGGTCCACACCCGCGCCGGGGGCCGACTTCGTTCGCTACGGCGGGCACACGTCCTGCCTCGCCATCACGCCCGACGGCGGTGGTGTGCCGACGTTGGTCCTCGACGCCGGAACCGGCCTCCGCTCGCTCACGTCGATGCTGGGCGGAACCTCGTTCAACGGCTCCATCGTCCTCAGCCATCTCCACTGGGACCATGTGCAGGGGCTCCCCTTCTTCGCCGCCGGGGACAGGGACGACGCCAGGGTCGACGTCTACCTGCCCGCCCAGGACCATCAGTCCGGTCGCGACCTGCTGGCGCGCTCGTTCTCCCCGCCCTCGTTCCCGATCACGCCCGAGGGCCTCCACGGCGCCTGGACGTTCCATGCACTGGAGGAGGGGTCGCACCGGATCGAAGGCTTCGCGGTGACCACGGTCGACATCGAGCACAAGGGAGGGCGCACGTTCTGCCTGCGGATCGAGGACGAGCGCGGCTCGCTGGCCTATCTGCCCGACCACGCGCCAGCAGCCGGCGTGTCCGACGAGCTGAAGTCGGCGTTGTCCGGTGTCGACGTCCTCGTGCACGACGCGCAGTTCCTCGAGGGTGAGCGACGGGTCGCGGTCGAGTACGGCCACGCCACCGTCGAGGACTCGATCAAGCTCGGTCGCGAGTGCGACGCCGGTTCGGTGTTCCTCTTCCACCACTCGCCGGCGCGCACCGACGAGGCGCTCGACGAGATCGCGGCCTGGGCGCGGACCCTCGACGCGGGCCCCCCTGTCGTGGTCGCCCGCGAGGGGATGACCATCGACGTCGCCCGACCCTCCTAGCTCAGACCTGGTCCAGCGCCGTCGGTCGGGGCGGCGGAAGCTCGGGCTCCGGATCGTGCCCGGACTGCCCGACCGGCAAGGCCCCGAGGTCGTTCCCTGCGGGCGCGACCGGTAAGGCCCCGAGGTCGTTCCCTGCCTGCTCGAGCAGGGCGCGTGCCGCCAACCGGCCGGCCGCGATCATCCGGTCGAGCTGGTGGAACTCCAGGAGTCCGACCCCCAGGGTCGGCGGCGTGACGACCCATGCGCCCTCGGTTCGAGCCGACGCGACGGCGCCGCCGCTGCCGATCATCATCGTGCGCAGCAGGGTCTCACCCAGGGCAGGTACTCGGGGGCGTCCGATCCGCGGGACCCGCCCGCCGCCGCCACCGCCACCCATCGCGATGTTGACGGCCACGACGGGTCCCTCATCGCGCTCGGTCAACAGGTCGACCGGCAGGTTGTCGAGCACACCCCCGTCGATGAGCAGCCGTCCGGAGTCGTCGGGCATCGGCGCGAACAGGATCGGTAGCCGCGCCGAGGCAACCACCGCCCGACTCACCGCTCCGCGCCGATGAACCTGCCTCGTGCGGCTGACCAGGTCGGTAGTGGCGATGTGGAGCTGGCGAGGCAGACCCTCGAACACAGTGTCGCCGTAGGTGCGCGTCGCCGCCTCCTGCATGCGTCGGCCCCTGGCCAGGGACGCGGTAGGAAGGCCCCAGTCGGAGAACGGTGTGCGGCGTACGAACTCGGCGTACAGGACCTCCTCGAGCCACTCACCATCGTGACCGAGGGCATGCATGGCTGCGATGATCGCGCCGACGCTGCTGCCGGCGACCCGGTCGACGTGCAGGCCGCGGTCCTCCAGCTCACGCAGGACTCCGACGTGGGCGAAGGCACGTGCGCCGCCACCCGCCAGCACCAGCCCGAGTGAGCGGCCGGCCAGTCGGTCCGCAGTCGCGCGTACGCCGAGGGCGTAGTCCCCCTCCACCACCGTCACCTGCCACGCGTCGGTCACCGCCGCCCACGACGCGAGGTCGGCGGGCGCCGCGCCCGAGAAGTATGAGGTCGGGCTGGCGCAGAGGAGCCGGTGTCACGGGCTCCTCTGGGACAGCGACGTCGCTGTGCGAGACCAGGACGACGGCGTCCGCCTGACGGAGGCAGAAGTCGCGCCAGCCCGGGTGGGCCGGGTCGTGCGTGCTTCCCGCGACCAGGAGTACCCGGTCGTGGTCCTGCTCGGCCCGGGCGAGACCGTCCGGGCTCACGACTCCGGGCATCGCGACGCGCAGGTGCGTCGACAGGCGCCGCCCGAGCACGTCCGCCACCTCGGCCGCCTGCGCCCCCGGGTGGAGGCCGACCACCGCGATCACCGTCGGCTGGGCCGGCTGGATCTTCTTCGCCGGACCACCGGCGGTGCGGAGCTGCTCCGCGACCTGGGTCAGCACCAGCCGGGAGGCCGTGGGGTCGGTCGCGAGGAGGTCCTCGAAGGCGCCGCGCGGCAGCTCCAGCACGGTCGAGTCGCGGCGCGCCCGCACGGTGGCCGAGCGGCGTTCTCCGGTCAGGAGGGCCAGCTCACCGAGGATCGCTCCCGGGCCGAGCTCACGCACCAGATGGCCGTCGACCTCGACCTCGAGCCGCCCCCGGCGTACGACGTACGCCGAACCGGCCGGATCGCCGGCGCGGATCAGCTCGCTCCCGGCCGGCACCGTCACCAGCCGAGCGGCGGCCGCCAGCCGAGCGCGCGCCTCGACCGGCAGCGCAGCCAGCAGCGGCAGGTCGGTCAGATCGGTGCTGTCAGGCGTCGCCACCGTCGCACCGGCCGGACGGGCATCGTCGCGCAGGGGCGGATGGACCGTCGGTGGCCGCTCGTCCTCGCCGCTGTCCACGTGGACCGCGCCGCTCAGGCGTCCCAGTGGCAGCGACACCACCGCCACGCCCAGGAAGGAGCAGATGGCCAGCACCCATCCGTGGTGGAACGCGGCGACCGCAGTGAGCGGGGTCGGGTCGCCGAGGATGACGACCAGGATCGCGATGCCCAGGACGCCGCCGAGCTGGCGGACGCTGGACACCACCGCGGAGGCAGTGGCATAGCGACCGCCCGGGACGGCGGCGAGTGCGGCGCTGCCCAGCAGCGGGAGGGTCGCGCCGACACCGATGCCGCTGAGCACCTGCCCGGGGAACCACTCGGTCCAGAACGCGGGCACGAGGCCCACCTGCTGGTGGTACCACAGGTAGGCCCCCGCCCAGACCAGTGCACCGGGGACGACGAAGGGCCGGTAACCGTGTCGATCGGCCAGAGGTCCGAGCCGGGCCGCGACGACCGCGGCGACCAGCGCGCCGGGCACCAGTGCCAGGCCGGCACTGAGAACGCTGTAGTGCCAGACGTATCGCAGCCAGAGGATGTTGGTGAGCAGGTAGGAGTAGAAGCCGATCCCCGCCAGCAGAGTGGCCAACGACGCGATGCTGAACGACGGGATCCGCAGCAGCGCGGGATCCAGGAGAGGCGAGCGGTGCCTTCGCGAGCTCAGGACGAACAGCGCCGTCAGCGTTGCACCGGCCGCGAACGATCCGATGACGACCGCGCTGCTCCAACCCCAGTCGCTGCCCTTGATGATGCCGAGGTTGAGGGCGGCCAGGGCCGCGGCCAGCAGGGCCGCGCCGCGCAGGTCGGGCACGGTACGACGACCGGGGGCGCGGCTCTCGACGAGCTGACGACGTGCGAACCAGATGGCGACCACGCCGAAGGGAATGTTGACCAGGAAGGCCCATCGCCATCCACCGAGCTCGACGAGGGCGCCGCCCAGCGGCGGACCCAGGCCGGCCGCGAGGGCCGCGGTGGCGCCCCACAGGCCGATGGCGTGTGCCCGGCGCTCCTCGGGGAACGCCTCCACGACGAGGGCGAGCGACGCCGGGACCAGAAGCGCGGCACCCAGGGCCTGCAACACCCGTGCCGCCACCAGCAGGGCGACCGAGGGCGCAAGACCACACAGAGCCGAGGCGACCGTGAACACCACCACACCGGCCACGAAGGCGCGACGCCGTCCGAGCAGGTCGGTGAGCCGCCCGCACACGATGAGGAACGCCGCGAAGACGATGTTGTAGGCGTTGAGCACCCACGACAGGTTGCTGATCGTCGTGCCGGGGAACGATGCCCGGATCGACGGGAAGGCGACGTTGACGATCGTGGCGTCGAGGAAGGCCAGGAAGGCGCCGAACGAGGCGACGAGCAGGACCCGAGACGCGGGCACGCGCGCCGCCCGGTTCCCCCACACGACCCGGAGCCTACTGACACGACGGGTGGCTCACGTAGTGAGCCACGCCCCGCCACCGTTGTGGATGTTGAGGCGCCGCATTCCGAGGGACCCGACGGCGTGCCGAACGCCCGTGCCCCTGGCCGAGACGGCTCATTGACCCTTCGCCGTCATCACCCCAGGCTGGTGCAGGCTCTCGGCCACCTAGAGAAACGATGGCTGATGACCCACAAGTCCACGTCCCGTTGGCGCCTCTTCTTGCTGGTTCTCGTCGGCTGCCTGGCTGCCGCTCTGGCAGGCATCGTCACGACCACCGCGACTGCGGCGAGCCCGACTACCCCGGTGAAGATGGTGCTGACCGGTATCGAGTCCGGCACCACGGCTCCGGTCGGCACTCCGGGTGGAGCGGTGCCGTATGTGCTGGTCCAGGCCGGCGGATCCTTCACGGTCCACGTCAGCTTCTACGACGCCACCGGGGCGCCGGCGTCGTTCAACACCAACACGACGCTGTCGATCTCGAGCAACCGGGGCGCACTCTCTCCCGCCACCGGCACGGCGCTGAAGGGCGCGACCTCCGCGGACATCACCACCAGCCTCGGCACGGCCGCCAACCAGGTCCAGGTCACGGTGAAGGTCGCCAGCGGTCAGTCCAAGGGGCTGAGCGCCACGTCGAGCGACGGCACCTCGGGTTTCACGTTCATCGACGGCAGCCAGATCCCCGACCAGCGGTTCGACGTGCTCTCCGAGCTGCACACACCGACGACGGTGGCCGCCGGTGGCTCGTCCGGGATCGGCGGCGACGACGACACGTGCAGCAACGCGACCGCGGCCCGACCCGTGTGCGGAGTCCTCTCGTTGCCCTTCGGTGCGAGCTCCCAGGTGCTCCTGGCCCTCGGCGCCTGCGACCCGACGTACGCCGCCTGCGGCAGCAACAAGGGCGCGGTCGTGCAGGCACTGGCGGACCTCTCCGGGCTGGGCTACACCAAGACGGCGCCTGCCACTCTCGTCGTCAAGTGCGACAAGTCCCTGTGTGGCGGCGGCGCGATCTCGAACGTTCACTTGTCGTTCTCCCTCGGCGGCAACACCGCGCTGGGCCTTGCCGACGCGTGCCCGGCCAAGAACACCATCGGTGCCGGCCAGGACGCGTGTGTGGACTACGTGCAGAGCAAGCGGGACAACTCCGGTGACACGATCCTGTACCTGCTCTTCGACCAGGACATGAGGACCAGCGTCGGCTGACGCACGTCGGCGACCTCAGGATCGCTCCACCACTCCCAACGAGTCGAAGATCTCGTCGGCACGGCGTTGCGCTGTCTCGTCGGGTGAGCCCTCGCGCCGGGCCAGGGCTGCGGACTCGGCCAGCAGCATCCCCTGCTCGTAACGGTTGGACTCCCGCTCGGCCGCGTCGAGCCCGGCGTGGAGCATCAACCGGGCCTCGTCGAGCCGTCCCTCGACGAGGTGCTGGCGCGCGATCAGGCGGTGCAGTGCGGCGTCGACGGTGCCGTCGTCCCCGGTCGTCAGCCGCTCGAGGATCTCGGTCGACTCGTCCGCGTGTCCGGCGTCCTGCAGGACCTCGACCCTCGTCAGATCGGTGGCCAGCACCTCACCGTCCTCCCCGAGGGACTCGAAGAGGCTCCGCGCCTCCGCCAGCATCGCCACCCCTGCGTCGAGGTCTCCGGACCCCGCCAGGGCACGTGCGAGCTCGCGGTGCGCCAGGGCGGCGAGCTCCTCGTCCTCGACCGCTCGGGCGATCCGCAGGACCTCGGGGAGCAGGGCACCTGCTTCGTCGTACCGACGCTGGCGTATCAGGAGTTCGGCCTGGTTGTAGCTGGCGTTGCCCTCCGATGCGGTGTCGCCGATGCGGCGGAAGATGTCGGTGGCCTGCCGCAGGTTGTCGAGCGACTCGTTCCAGCGTCCGGCCTGGTAGTCCTGCGTCGCGAGGTTGTTGAGGCAGTGGCCCTGGCGCGGCAGGTTGCGCAGCTCGGTGTAGGCCTGCAGGGCAAGTCGGCCGTAGGGCAGCGGCTCGTCGCGACCTGATCCGGCGTAGATCGCGTTCAGCATCTCGTACGCCTGCGCCAGGGCGTCCTTGTCGAGGGCCTCCTCCGCCTCGTCCGCGGCCCGGTCCGCCCAGTGCAGCGCCTCGTCGGTGCGGCCCTGGCTGAAGCGGCTGTGGGCATACCGCCGGGAAAGGAGTGACCGGGCGATGGCGGCCTCGCGTCCGGGGACCCCTTCCAGGTCACCGAGACCGCGCGAGATGCGACGCATCGCCAGGCTGTGCTTGCGATGGCGCTGGTCGATCCGTGCCTCCTTCTCGATGATGCCGGCCAGCCGCACCGGGTCTCCTCGCAGGTACCTGCGCGCCTGCGCGTACGCCTCGGCGGCGCCCTTCGGCAGACCCACCAGCCAGCGGGAGTCGGCCAGCAGCTCGTAGACGCGGCCCAGCTCCGCCGGCGGCACCTCGCCGTGATGCTGGGTCGACTGGGTGGCCCGGGCCAGGAACTCGATGGCCTCGCCGTGGGCGAACTTCGCGAGCGCGCGTTCGCCGGAGAGGACGGAGTAGCGCCAGGCCCGCTCGTGCCGCCCGGCGTGGAAGAAGTGCAGGGAGAGCAGCTCGCACTGCGTCTCCGGATTCTCGGTCGCTCGCTCGATGGTCAGCCCGACCCTGTCGTGCAGCATCTTCCGATGCCGGTAGGGCAGACCCTCGTAGGCGACGTCGCGCATCAGCACGTTGCGGAACCGGATCCGGCCAGGTCCGTCCCGCATCAGGAAGGCGCCGAGCCGGTCCATCGCACCACTCGGGACCCGCGCGTCATGCTCATCCAGCAGCGTGTCGAGGGCACGCTCGTCGACCACGATCCCCAGGATCGCGGCGTATCGGAGCACCGTCCGGTCTGCCGGGTCCAGCCGGTCGATCTGGCTGGTGACCAGACCCTCGACCGACGCCGGCAGCTGCTCCAAAGGTGCAGACCGGGCAGCCTCGGTCACCAGGGCCTCGAGAAACATCGGGTTGCCACCGCCGCGTTGGGCCAGCGCGGACAGCGCCTGGGGCGTCATGGGATGGTCGTGGAGGGCCACCTGGACCAGGGCGACGGCTGTGGCCGCGTCGAGTGGTGCCGGCCGCAGCGACAAGAAGGTGCCGTCGGGTTCGGGCACGAAGCCGGTCGGCTGGTCACGTCGGGTGACCACCACCAGCATCGGCCGGTCGCCGATCCGGTCGACGAGCTGCTGCAGCAGCGCTGCCGAGGCGTCGTCCATCACCTCCGCGTCCTCGATGACGAGCACGGTGGGGCCTGGGGTCAGGTAGCCGAGGAGCTCGATCAGCACCTCCTCCAAGCGGCCCTTGCGGAAGGCTTCGCCGAGCTCGTCGGACTCGGGCGTCGGAGGAAGAGCGATGTCGAGCGGAATGCCCAGCAGGGGCACCCACGGCAGGAGGTGCGGAGCATCAACGCGAGACCTGGTCGACGAGCCGAGCCGCCACGTCCTGCGCGTCGGCGTTGGCCGGTACGTCGAGCACGCCCCGGAGCAGGCGCCGGAAGGGGAAGTACGCCGTGGACGACTCGTACTGCTCGCAGGGCGCCGAGACGACCCGGACGTCGTCCAGGCCGGTCAGCAGCTCGGAGACGAGGCGGGACTTGCCGATGCCCGCGTCTCCGACGATCTCGACCAACCCTCCGTGGCCGGCTCGCGCCTGGTCGAGAGCATCGCCCAGGAACGCCATCTCCTCCGCTCGCCCGACCAGCGGCGACGCGTGCAGGTCGTCGTAGCGTTGGCCGACCAGGGCCCCGATCGCGGCTGCATGCACCGGCTCGGTCTTGCCCTTGACGACGAAGGGCGGTAGCTCCGTGGTGCGAAACTCGGTCTGCGACCGTGCCACGACCTCCAGCGTCGCGAGTGCCTGCCCGGGAGCTGCCTTCCCCATCACCCGCGCCGCGAGATTGATGGCGTCACCCTTGACGGAGTAGGTACGCCGGAACGAGGGCCCGAAGTCGCCCGAGAAGACGTGGCCACGGTTGATCCCGATCCGCAAAGGGAGCCGCCCGGCGCGGTCGAGGACGACGCGCGCGACTCGTAGCATCCGCTCCTCGTCGTGGTCGGCGCTGCGCGGAGCCCCAGCGGTCAGCATGATCTTGCCGCCGTCGCGGTTGATGTCGGTCTCGAAGAAGGTGACGTCGTGGTCGGCGCAGGCCCGTTGCACGTTGCGCACGACCTCGTCGAGCGCGTCGGCGAGGACCGTCGGGCCGGCGGACAGGAGCAGTTCGTCGGTGCCGGAGAACTGGACGAACGCCACCGTGATCAGCCGGTGCTCCGGGGCCACCGTGCCGTCGAGAAGATGCTTTCGGATCGGCGGGGGCAGCACGTGCAGGGGATCAGTCGCGTACGTGTGATCGGTGACGGCCGGGACGTCGGCGAGCACCGGCGCCGTACGCAACAGACGACCGTCGAGGAGCGGCGACCCGAGCAGCTGGGGTTCGAGCAGCGCGGCGGTCGCCCGGCTGAGCCCGATCTGATCGGCCGCTGCCGCCGCCTCGGTGTCGGCTGTGACGCTGGCCGCCGGGCCGCTGATCAGCAGTTCCCGGTGGATGTCGGGGTCACCCACGAGGAAGAAGTCGAAGTCACCACTGTGGACCCCTACCGACATCCGCAACGTGACGTTGCCCGACGTGGTCGGCACCCGCCCGATGACGCGCAGGGCCGCGCGCATCCGGTGCGCCGCACGTGCCGCCCGCAGGGCATGGTCTGGCCCCTCGAAGAGCAGCAGGATCGCGTCGCCGCCCCACTTGACAAGATCTGCGCCGTCATCTCGGGCCTCGGTGAGCAGGCCGGCGAACGTCGCGCTGAGGATGTCGCTCATCTCCTCGGCACCGACCTTGCCCTTGCGGGCCAAGCGCTCGGTCAGGCGGGTGAAGCCGGAGATGTCGACGAACGCGAGGGTGCCCGTCACTCGCAGGTGCCGGGCGTCCTGGCCCGTGGGCGCCCAGCTCAGCAGCAGCCCCGGGACGTAGGGCAGAAGGAATCGTCTGACGTCGCTTGTCACCTCGGCCGCGGCCATGGTCCCCCGTCCCCCGTGCTCGGCGAGAGTCTAGCGGGGCGTGACCTCGTCGTCGGATCCGAGACCGAGGCCCGGAAGCACCGTGCGAGCTGCTCGACACAGCGAGCCGGCACCCCGCACCTCGTCACGGCAGGCCTGGTTGCGTGCCCGGCGACGACGATGTATTGTTTAACTATGGCGATAGATAAACAGAGAAACGGAGCCGCGGTGGATCGGTCGTCACCGATCGTGTTCACCCTCGATCCCGGATCGGGCGTCCCGACCTATCTGCAGCTGGTTCATCAGGTCGAGCAAGCGCTGCGTCTTGGCTATCTGAAGCCGGGTGACCAGCTGCCGAAGGTGCGCGAGGTCGTGGCGGACCTCGCGATCAACCCGAACACGGTGATGAAGGCGTACCGCGATCTCGAGGGCAAGGGGTTGAGTGCGGGACGGCCCGGCCAGGGGACGTTCATCGAGGGCACGTTGGACCAGATCGACCTCGTGGGGCTCACGGGGCTGAGGAAGTCGTTGCTGGCGTGGCTGACCGATGCCGATGCCTCCGGGTTGGGACAGGACGGCATCGTTGCCTTGTTCTCCAGCACGCTGCGGGATTTCGCTGAACGTCGCGGGCAAGACGGCGCCCGCGGCGCGAGGAGTGCGGGCCGTCGCTCGGGAGGGGGCGTCGCATGAACGTCATCGAGACCCGCGAGCTCGGTAAGCGCTATGGCCGGGTCACCGCCTTGACCAGCTGCACGCTCGCTCTCGGAGAGGGTCAGCTCGTCGCGCTGGTCGGCCCGAACGGTGCCGGCAAGAGCACGTTGCTGAACCTCGTGGTCGGTCTGGCCAGGCCCTCCTCCGGTGATGTGAACGTCCTCGGTGGCGTGCCGGCGGGCTCTCGGGATGCTCTGGACGGGGTCGCGTTCGTCGCCCAGGACACACCGCTGTACCGCTCTCTGTCAGCCGCCGACATGATCCACCTGACCCGCAACCTCAACCGGCGCTTCGACGACGCCTACGCCCGAGCTCGGATCAAGGACCTCGACATCGCGCCCCGCCGCAAGGCCGGTTCGCTCTCGGGAGGTCAGCGGGCGCAGCTGGCGCTGACCCTCGCGCTGGCCAGACGCCCACGACTCCTGGTCCTTGATGAGCCCACCGCGTCGCTCGACCCTCTTGCCCGACACGACTTCATGGCGGTCGTGATGACGGCGATGGCCGAGGACGGGGTCTCGGTCCTGCTGTCCTCCCATGTGCTCGCAGAGCTCGAGAGGGTCGCGGACTACCTCGTGCTGATCTCCCGCGGTCGAGTACGGATCGCCGGGGCGGTCGAGGAGTTGCTGAGTGAGCATCGCCTCCTCACCGGACCTCCTGGCCAACCCCCTGATCCACAATGGCGGACCGTCCAGAACATCAGCGCCGGAGCCCACCAGCACCTGCTGGTCGAGACACCGGCCGGAGTCCCGGCCCCCCGGGGCTGGGAGGCTCGCTCGATCAGTCTCGAGGAGCTGACCATGGCCTACCTCCGCGAAGACGCCCAGGCTTCGCGACCCGCCGCCTTGGAGATCGTCCGATGAGTACGACCGACCTCGCTGCTGTCCCCCCCGCCACGGCGGGACCCGTTCCATGGCGCAGCCTGGCCTGGGTCACCTGGCGGCGCCACCGCAGCACCATCTGGGCCATCCTCGCTGTGCTCGGCCTCACTGCGATCTACCTGCTCATCACGGGTCTCCAGATGAGGTCGGCATGGCATGCCGTCCAAGGCTGCGACCCGCACCGCTCCCGCGTCTGCAGCTTCGCGTTGGCGAACTTCGACGACACCCACTCCAACCCCGGCATCCTCAGTGCACTGTTCCTCTTCGCCCCGCTGTTGTTCGGCGCCTTCGTCGGTGCACCACTCATCGGTCGCGAGCTCGAGACCGGCACCTTCAGGTACGCCTGGACCCAAGGCGCCGGACGAAGCCGATGGGCGATCGCCATGGTCTTCACCGGAGTCGCCGTCGTCACGATCGTCGCCGGCGCTTTCGGTGCCCTCGTGGCCTGGCACGACCAACCACTCTGGCAAGCCCAGATCACACCACGGCTCGAGGCCAGCGAGTTCCCCACCACGGGGATCGCGATCATCGGCTGGGGCCTTGCAACGTACGCCGTCGCCATCCTGGCGGGGCTCCTCTGGCGCCGCGTTCTGCCCGCGCTCGCGACCGCCGTCCTGGTCACCTTCGGACTTGCCTTCGCCGCCTCCAAGCTGCGGCTCCACTATCTGCCTCCCCTCAAGACGAGCAGCCTCGCCTACGTCCCGGGGTCGCAGACGATTTCCCAATGGTGGGAGAAGGCTGGGGCCCGCGTGGGCACGGCGCAGCTCAATGCGGTCCTACGAGCGGGTCACGTGCCACAGATCCAGTCCAACGGCGGAGGCAAGATCACCGCCACAGCCGGACCCGGGCAAGGCGCCGACCCCTTCACCTACCTGCTCCACCACGGCTATACCCAATGGACCAGCTTCCAGCCCGCGAGCCGCTACTGGACCTTTCAATGGATCGAGTTCGGCTGGCTCACCGTCGTCGCCGTCCTTCTCATCGCCACCACCCTCCTACTCCTCCGACGCCGCGACGCGTAGGCCCACCTGGAGACATGTGTAACTCGACCCGCCCAGCGCCAGTTCCACTCTCTTTTCGTCGGCTCCCACACCGACCGCAGCCCCACGACTCACCAGGTCCTCGGGTATGACTCCAACACCGGTCACGTCAACCTCACGACCGGGATGCTGAAGATCGAGGTCGCAGTAGCCCTCAAGGCGTGCTCATCACCGGGGGCACAGGCAGATACCCAGGCATCCACGGCACGGTTACACCACCCCGAGCGGCAAGGCCACCCACATCACCTTCAAGCACCACCTCTCAGGCACCCGTAGGACAGGCCAGGCTTGCACCCCGTCGCTACGGCTCACGCTGTGCCGCGGAGCGCACCCGTGTTTGAGAGCTCCTGGGTCGGGGAATCGTTCAGGTCGAGTTGGAGGGTCCCGCTGATTTGGGCCCGGCGGGAAGCCCCTACTACGGCTGGCTCGGCAGCTGATGCGCCCGGCCGCTACTGCCAATCCCCCCGTGGCAGAGGGCCTCAACCACCCAGCGGCCGGGCGCACCCCGCCGTACCCGACACTCGCGAATCGCACCGCGTCAGGCGGGAGGCCGTCACTCAGCGCTGTCGATGAACTCGCGAGTCTTGGCGATCGCGAAGCCCCAGCCTTGCTCGAGTGTCGGCTTCGGGGGGATGGCGATCTCGTCGGCGTTCGTGATGCAGTCCACGAGAGCGGGCCCGTCGTGAGCGAATGCGGCCGCTGATGGCGGCCTCGACGCCGTCCGGCCGTTCCACCCGGATCCCCTTCATACCGATGGCGTCGGCGACGCGGGCGAAGTCAGGGTTGTGGAGAACTGTCCCGAACTCGGGTAGCCCGACCTGTTCCATCTCGAGCTTCACCATGCCGAGACGGCCGTTGTCGAAGACCACGAGCTTGACCGGCAGGTCGTGGCTGACCGCGGTGATCAGGTCGCCCATCAACATCGACAGACCGCCGTCGCCGCAGAAGGCGACCACCTGGCGGGTGCGGTCGAGGCCCTGGGCACCGAGGGCCTGGGGCATGGCGTTCGCCATGGAGCCGAGGTTGTAGGAGCCGATCAGCCGCCGGGCGGCGGTGATCCGGACGAACCGCGACAACCAGACAGTGGACATGCCGGTGTCCGTGGTGAAGATCGCGTCGGACGACGCCAGCCGGTCGACGGTCGCCGCGACCAGTTCTGGCCGGATCCGTGACTCGGGGTTGTCGATCTTCCGTCGCAGGAGTCCCGTGGGCTTGGCCTCGTACGCGGGGTCGGCGAGCTTCCGCTGCCGCGCCTGCCAATGGCGGTAGGAGGATCGCGCCTTCTCCAGGAGCGCGGTGTCCGTTTGCGGGTCGATCATCGGGAGAAGCGCCAGCAGTCCCAGACGGGCGTCGCCGACGAGCGCGTGGTCCACCGGCGTACGCCGCCCGATGTGGGTGCCTCGGATGTCGAGTTGGACGACCGTCTTCCCCTTCGGCAGAAAGTTCCGGTAGGGGAAGTCGGTGCCGATCAGCACGAGCGTGTCGCACCCGTCGAAGGCGATCGTCGTTGCGTGGTTGCCGATCAGGCCGGACTGCCCGACCTCGTAGGGATTGTCGTCGTCGAAGCCCTCCTTGGCCTTGAGGGTCAGCACCATCGGGGCGTTCAGCCGTTCCGCGAGGGTCATCACCTCGTCGCGGGCCTCACGGGCGCCCTGACCGACGAGCAGGGTGACCGGACCTGAGCCATTGATCGCCTTGGCAGCCGCGCGGAGCGCATCGTCGGGCGGCACGGCCTGAGGCCGCGCCTCGACGAAGCGGGGTACGCCGGTGTGCTTGGGGAGGTCCAGGCCGCCGACGTCGCCGGGCAGGGTCAGGACCGCGACGCCTCTCTCCTGGAGCGCGGCGTTACCCGCTTGCTCGAGGATCAGCGGGAGCTGGTCCACGCTGGTCAGGGTCTGGCAGAACACCGCGACGTCGGAGAACAGCGCGTCGTTGTCGACCTCTTGGAAGAAGTCGCTCCCCAGCTCCTCGCGCGGCACCTGGCCGAGCACGGCGAGCACCGGCGTGTGGCTCTTCTTGGCGTCGTACAGCCCGTTGAGCAGGTGAATGGCCCCCGGTCCGACGGTGCCCATGCAGACGGCGAGCCGTCCGGTCAGCTGGGACTGGGCGCTGGCCGCGAAGGCTCCGGCCTCCTCATGGCGTACGCCGATCCACTCGATGCGCTCCTCTTGCCGGATGGCGTCGGTGACCGGGTTGAGGGCGTCGCCCACGACTCCCCAGACCTGGGTCACGCCGTAGTCGGCCAACGACTGGATGAGCAGCTCGGCAACAGTGGTCATGCTCGTCCTCTCAGACGGTGAAGCGGTCGGGGTCCGCGAGTGCCCAGTCACGGGCCCAGCGGCCCGGGGGTGGGTCGGCCAACAGCTGGCCGGGCTCGAGGTGATGGAACATCTCGGCGTACGAACGGACGTCGTCGTGGTCGACGCGGCGCCGAAGCATGTGTGGCCGGAGACCTTCGGGACCGTGCACACCCAAGGAGGCCATGACCTGAAGCGCCTGTTGGAGGCACTGCTGTTGGTAGTGGTAGACGCGCTCCGTCTTGTCGGCGACGTCGAGGGCGCGCTGGCGGCGGGGGTCCTGGGTGGCGACACCGACCGGGCAGGTGTTGGTGTGACAGGTCTGGGCCTGGATGCAGCCGACGGCCATCATCATCGACCGCGCGGAGTTGGTGTAGTCGGCGCCCTGGATGATCCGCTTGACGATGTCGATCCCGCTGGCGACCTTGCCGCTGGCCCCGACCTTGACCTGGTCGCGCAGGCCGACGCCGACCAGGCAGTTGTGGACGTTGAGCAGCCCCTCGGTGAGCGGTGTGCCGATATGGTCCTCGTACTCCAGCGGGGCTGCACCGGTGCCGCCCTCACCGCCGTCGACGATGACGAAGTCCGGAGTCACTGCTTCGGCGACCATCGCCTTGCAGATGCCCAGGAAGTCGGCACGGGAGCCCAGGCAGAGCTTGAAGCCGGCCGGCTTTCCGCCGTTGAGCTCACGCATCCGAGCCATGAACAAGACGAGCTCACGTGGGGTGGAGAACACCTTGTGGGCACTGGGCGAGACACACTTCTCGCCCTTCGGGACCCCGCGCGCGTCCGCGATCTCCTGGGTCACCTTCGCGCCGGGGAGCACCCCACCGATGCCCGGCTTGGCGCCTTGGCTGAGCTTGAGCGACGTCATCTTGACCTGCGGATCGGCGGCGGTGTCGCGAAACTTTTCCTGGTCGAAGTCGCCGTCCTTCGTGCGCGCGCCGAAGTAGCCCGACCCAAGCTCCCAGACCAGGTCACCGCCGCTGCGGTGGTACTTGCTCAGCCCACCCTCGCCGGTGTCGTGCGCGAAACCACCCTTGGCAGCACCCTGGTTGAGGGCCCGTACGGCGTTCGCGCTGATCGCGCCGAAGCTCATCGCCGAGACGTTCATGAGGGCCATCGCGTACGGCTGCTTGCAGTCCGGTCCACCGATCAGGACCCGCGGCGGCTCGGGAGCAGGATCCACCGGCCGGGTTGAGTGGACCAGGTACTCATATCCTGGTTGGTCGACGTTTCGCTCGGTGCCGAAGGGCTGCTCCTCCTTGATGTTCTTGGCTCGTTGGTAGATCGACGAACGGGTGTCGCGATCAAAGGGCCGACCGTCCCAGTTCCGCTCGATGAAGTACTGCTGCAACTCCGGGCGCACGTCCTCCATCAGGAAGCGCAGATGGCCCAGCACCGGATAGTTGCGCAGGATCGAGTGCCGCCGCTGTACGACGTCATGGATCCCGAGCAGCAGCACCAGAACGATGACGACGAGCAGCACCCACCACCCCGCGCCACCGATGGCGGCCGCCAGCGTCGTCAGGCCACCCAGGGCCAGCAGGATCCCGATGATGAAGAACTTCAGCACCGCTCGTGTCTACACCCGCTCTGAGGGCCGCGGATCACCCCGCTGGGCACGGAGGTGTGGATCCGTCGGCCTCCCGGACGCGCGGTGGTCGAGATCGTTGTCGCGACATCGTCCGGCCGGCTCCCAGCCGCTCGACCGGCAGGGTCGTGCGGCGGGCTCACGACCGAGCCCAAGACGTGACGGGAGGCGGCCGTTGAGGGGCCGTCTCCCGTATGCGCCGTGTCGTTCCGTTAGCTGAGTGGTTGGAAGTAGTGGTCGGTGATGTAGTTGCCGACCTTGCGGCCGAGGGTGGTGCCTTGCTGGTCGGAGTTGCGGAAGTGGTAGCCGACGAGGACGCGTGCGGTGTCGACGTCCTTGACCGCGTCGTGGAGGCGGTCGTAGGTGCGGGTGCGTGCGGCTGGGGGGAGGCCGGCGGCCCGGCTGTCGAGGTGGAGGGTGACCTTGTCGGTGCCGAAGAAGGCGTCCAGGGCGGTGACCACTGCGGTGCTGTGGCAGGCGTGTCCGGAGGGGTACTCGGGGTGGTTCGGTGTGGTCCCGAGGGGCTTCCAGGTCGGGTCGGCCACGGTGGCGGGGTTGCCGTCGGTGTCCGCGGCCGGGATCGCCTGGAAGGGCCGCCAGGACCAGTAGTGGTACTTGGCGTCGAAGCAGGCGATGACCGCGTCCGCGCCGGCGACGTGGGCCATCGCCAGCATCCGCTGCGGCTGGAACCCAGACACCCGGGTGAGGGGCCTGCTTGTGCGACGCGGAACGGCGCAGCCCTCACCGCGATGAGGGCTGCGCCGTTGTGTTGTCTAGTCGGTGCGGGGGTTGGCGATGCGGCGCCGGCGTGTGCGGGCCGCATTTCTTCCGAGGCGCCGCTGCTCGGCGTCGGCGACTCGGCTGGCGATCAGTTCACGGGCAACGCGGTGGGGCATCTGCGTCAAGGGCGCTCCTGAGGTGGGTTCTCTTGATGGTGCGAGTGGTGGTGCCGGCGACGTCGGAGCTTGTCGGCGGGTGCGGTCGGGGACAGCTCGAAAGGCTCTCCGGATAGCCGCGGAAATGTGGGTGAATTGCGATCGGACTGGTGTCGTGATATCGTGTCTATTGGACCTTTCTTTTCGGTAATTCAATTGTTGCGGACAAACGCAAGAACATACCGAACTTTCCTCTCTGCGTCTACCCACATCACATGCGAATCGGTAGTGCGCACCGATGATCAGCCGCGCTAGCAGCGTCCACAGGCACTGGATGCTGCGTCCCGTGTCATCTCCTCGAGGTCATGCGGCGCCCTGGTGGGCGGGGCTCTCACCAGTACGACGAACCAACCCACTGCCATACGACAACGTGATAGCGATCCGACTGTTCGGACGCTGGTCCGGATATCAGTGAGGGCGCGTGCCCGCAAAGCTGCGGGGATCGGCCCGGGCGGTTGATCGGCACCCGTGGCGGGTGAGCAGTGTCAGCTCGGTGAACACCGAGCGATGGTCGCTGGAGCGCGAGGCCCGGACCTGGGTGCTGTCGGGCACCACAGCGAGCCGTCGGTCGTAGAGGATGTAGTCGAACCGGCTGCTGGGGTTCGTCTGGGGATAGGTGTCGCCCGACCCGGTGCCCCCTTCGGCTTGGGCGTCGAGGAGGTCGCGTCGAAGGATCCGTGCGGGAACATCGGCGGGAACCGAGTTCAGGTCTCCGGCCAAGACCGTCGGTCCGGTCATCGAGCGCAGTGCGCGGGCCACCGCCAGCGCCTGCAGGAGCCGGCTCTGGCGGCCGTCCTCTCCATCACTGAGGTGCGTGGAGGTGAAGGCGACTCTCCGTGCGCCGACGCTCACGACCACCCTCAGCAGTCCCCGCGGCTCCAGACCGGGCGTTCCGGGCAGTCGAAGGTTGTCGCTGTCGACCACCGGGTAACGGGTCAGGATGGCGTTCCCGAAGGGACCGCCGTCGTAGATCAAGTTGGGCCCGTACACCACATGCAGCCCGGTGGCTGCGGCGAGGTAGGCCGGCTCGTCGACGCGGGTGCGCGAGGTGTCGCTGTCGACCTCGTTGAGGCTGACCAGGTCGGGCCGGACCGCCTCGATCTCGGCCGCGATCTGGGCGAGGTCGACGTAACCGCCGACGCTCCTCGCGGCCCGGATGTTGAACTGGAGGATCCGAAGGACCGGCGCCGGTCGGTGCTGGCACCCGGCGCGTCCGTTGGCCGACTTCGCCCGGAGCACGGGTCCGAGGAGGCCGGAGGCCCCGGCCGCGACCGACGGCGTGGCTGCCGTCGACGTCGATGCGGTGATCACCGAGACGGGTGTGGCCGAGGACGAGTCATGCGACGCCACGACCAGCCAGGACATGAGTCCGAGCCCGCCCACCACCGCCACCACCGCGGCAGCCGGGGGCCAGGAGGCACGCCACCGGAACCGAAGCCTGGCTCCTCGATCGACGCGCACAGCCCCACTGTGCCTTCCCAGCGGTCAGGCTCAAGCCCCGCCGCGCTCGCGTGCAGACCCAGCCGAACCGCCTCCGCGCCAACTACGAGGAGACAATCGGGTCCATCAGCCCCCCGGACAGCAAGTGGAAGGCTCACCCATTCAGCCGGGCGAGGCCACCTTCACGGCGACGGAGAGTGATGCGTCGGGCGGGTCACGACGACAGACCCCGCGTCGACCCGGCACGCAGTGCGGGTCGACGCGGGGGTGACCAGAGCGAACCGGCGGACTAGGGCTTGCGGAGAACGCCGATCAGACCGTGCGTCTCGTTGTCGATGCCGGCGCTGAACCAGATGGAGTCGGTTCCGCCCGTGGTTGCCGTGCCGGGGAGGAGCGCCCAGAGGCCGGGGATGTCCAGCTTCTCGCCGGTGTCGGCGTTGCGGAGCAGGCCGACGACCTTGCCGTCGAAGCGGCCATGGTGGCCATCGGCCCGGCCCTGGTTCAGGTCGTCGTGACGCTCGTGGCGCGTCGGGTCCACCACGCTGACCCGGCCGTCACCGAAGTTGCCGACCAGCAGCTCGCCGGCGAGGGTGCCCCAGCTGGCCGGCGCGAACGCCAGTCCCCACGGCGAGTTCAGGGTGTGCCGTCCGACGACCCGGCTCAGGAGCGCTCCGTCCGGGGAGTACTCGTCGACGAAGCCGAGTCCCTTGCCGGGCAGGTTCCGGCCCGTCGCCGGATCCACCTTGGCGTAGGCGACGTACACGTTGCCTTCCAGGGTGTGGACGCCGAACGGCGCGTAGCCCTTCGGCAGCCGCTTGTCGGTGAACTGCCACGACTGCAGCGGCACCGGCGCAAAGGTCGAGTCGAAGACGTCGATGCGGCCCTGGGCGAAGTTCGCTGCGTAGAGTTGCGGACCGGCGGTGGCAGTCGCCAGTGCCAGCCCGGTGTACACGTTCCCCGGGGTCGCCGGCACCTTGACCTCGGCGTCGCCCATGAGCGGGTCGACCCGTGGGCTCCACGCGAGGATCTGGCCGGTGATGGAGGAGAAGATGAAGGCCGCGGGCGCACTCGTCGTACCGTTGCTCAGCACGAAGCCCGGGGTCGGGTTGAAGACCTGCCCCGTGGGCAGCGACGGTCCTCCCGGCAGGGTCACCCGGACGGTCGGCACCTTGGTCGCCGTGGTGCTCCCGGCCGCCGATGTGTACAGGGTCGCGGTGTCGGTGCCGTTGTTCGCCGACCACAGCGGCGTGGTGGGACCGAGCGCGAGCCCCCACGGGTTGACCAGGTCAGGATCGACCAGGGACGCTCCGACTGTGGACAGGTCGGAGATGAGATTGACCTGGCTGACGGCGAGATCGTCGCCCCGCAGATGATCGGCGTGGCCGTGGGCTTCGCCCCCGTTGGCCAGGCCGGTGCCTGCCGTGGCGACCACGACGGCGCTGGCGGAGGCGAGAGTCGCGAGGCGCAAGACGCCTCGCCGGGTAGTGCGGGAAAGGTACATGACTACTCCCGTCGAGTGATGTGACCCGAAATTGGGCCCATACGTGACACGGCGCGGCGCCGCGACTGGTTCAGAGGCCGGATGAAGACCCCGTCATCAGCCGTGGAGCCCCTGTGGCGAAGGGTCACTTCCGAAGATCGGCCAGATCGAGGTCGCTCAGGAAGTCCCGGAGTGCGGAGAGAGTGGCGCCGGGGTCCTCCTCGGCGGGGAAGTGGCCGCCGCCGACCCGCTGGCCGCTCACATCGGCGGCATACCCCTGCCACACGCCCACGACGTCGTAGTGCAGGCCGACGAAGCCCTCTGCTCCCCACAGCACCAGGACGGGGCACTCCACGCGCCGGTCGAGCCTGGAGTCCACCTCGTCGTGCTCGAGGTCGATCGAGGCGGCCGCGCGGTAGTCCTCGCAGCTGGCGCGTATGACCTCGGGGTCGCTGAAGCAGCGGACATACTCCGCGAGCGCCTCGGGCGCGAAGGCCTCGAGCCCTCCCTCACCCGACCACTGGGCCAGCTTCCGGAGGAGGAAGTAGGCGGGATCGCTCCCGATCAGGCGCTCGGGCAGGTCGGCCTCCTGGGAGAGGAAGAACCAGTGGTAGTAGGCCTGCGCAAGCTCGCGGTCGACATGCGTGAACACGTGCCTGGTGGGCACGATGTCGAGGAAGGCGACCCGGGAGACCGCCTCCGGGTGATCCAGGCACATACGGTGGGCGACCCGGGCACCGCGGTCATGGCCGACGACCGCGAAGCGGTCGAAGCCGAGCCCTCGCATGAGGCCGAGCTGGTCGTCTCCCATGGCGCGTTTGGAGTACGCGGCGTGTTCGGTGTTCGACGCGGGCCGGGCAGAGTCGCCATACCCGCGCAGATCAGCCAGTACGACGGTGTGCCGATCGGCCAGCCCGGGTGCGACTCGGTGCCACATCACGTGAGTCTGCGGATAGCCGTGCAGGAGCAGGACCGGAGGACCTGCACCGCCGACCCTGGCATGGATCCGCACGCCGTCGACATCGATGTCACGCTGGGTGAACGACTGGAACACGGCCACCTGCTTAGCATGTCGACCGCCCAGCGGTCTCCTGCCTCGAAGAACGCCATGCCATGGCCCTCGGCGAGCGGCCGCGCCCTCCTTCTCGCTGCGCGACCGGTCGTCGCCGGAAGGACGTCGGCTCAGCCTGCCCGGTGGGCTGGTGACCTTCCGCGGGCTGACCGCGCCGCTGGCTGGCGCGCCGATCAGGTCAACCGGGACCATCTACACGGACAGGTGTCGAACCAGCAGGGAGAAGTCGTCATGAGACACGGCGTGGTACTCGGGGATGTCCGACTGCACGTGGTGGAACAGGGCGACGGCCCCTTGGTGCTGCTGATCCACGGGTTCCCGGAGACGTCGTACGCATGGCGTCATCAGCTGCCTGCGCTGGCAAGCGCGGGGTACCGCGCGGTCGCCTTCGACGTACGTGGATACGGCCGGTCGTCGAAGCCCGCGAACGTCGAGGCGTACCGGATGGTGGAGCTGGTCGCTGACGCCGTCGGCCTGGTCCATGCGCTGGGTGCCACGACCGCCGCGGTCGTCGGACATGATTGGGGGTCACTGATCGCGGCCAACGCAGCGCTTCTTCGACCAGACACGTTCATCGCGGTGGCCACGCTGAGCGCTCCCTACACACCTCGCAGCGGACCCCGCCCGAGCGAGGTCTTCGCGCACGCGGGCGGAGACGCCGAGTTCTACATCAGCTACTTCCAGCAGCCCGGCCGCGCCGAAGCAGAGATCGAGCCCGATGTCCGGGGGTGGCTGCGGGGCTGTTACGCGAGCCTGTCGGGAGACACCAGGCCATCCGAAGGTGCCAGCCACGTCTTCTACATTCCACCGGGAGCCCGGATGCGGGACCGGTTCGTCTCCGGCGAGCTGCCGGCGTGGCTCAGCGAGAGCGACTTGGACGTGTACGTCGAGGAGTTCGAACGGACCGGTTTCGTCGGAGCGCTGAACCGGTATCGCAACGTCGACCGGGATTGGGAGGACCTTGCCGCATACGACGGTGCGGCCATCACGCAGCCATCCCTCTTTGTCGGCGGCGCCCTCGATGCGTCTGCCGGGTGGATCCAGAACGTGATCGATGGATTCTCGTCGACCATGCCCGGACTGGTCAGCAGCCACATTCTGGCCGGCTGCGGACACTGGGTGCAGGAAGAACGCCCGGCGCCCGTGAACGAGATCCTCATCAACTGGTTGCACCAGGTGTCTCCGGCCGCCACCTGAGCCCCGGGTTCGCGAACCCGCCCCGATGAACACGGTGCGCCAAGCTGTCGAACTCGGGCCACGTGGTTCGTAGGTAGCGTGAGAGGCCTCCGACGAGGGGGCCGTCACGACCAACAGGAGATGCCGACCGATGCCGCACCGCCAGCCCCAGGTCCGCCGCGTGTTCGAGCTCGTCGAGCCGATCGCCACCGTCACCTTCTCCGAGGTGCCGAACGAGGCGTTCCTGGCCCTCGGCATGCGCACCTACTGGGACGGCTACTTCGCGGGCCGAGCCGCGCCGCTCGGACTCGCACCGGCTGAGGTCGTGCACGCGGTCTTCTACAACTTCGCCGACGGCGAGGTGGCGCGCCATATTCCGTGGGTCTGGGGGAAGACCACCCCGGAGGAGGCGATCGCCGTGCGCGAGCGGGGCAGCGCCGCCGCGCTGCGGCAGGAGATCGGGGAGCTCGCCGACTCCCCCGGTCTGGTGCGGGTTGCCGACCTCGCCACCCGAGCAGCGGTCAGCGCACCGACCGAGGGCCGGGTGCTGTACGCCGGACTCCGGGCGCTCGACGTGCCCCAGGAACCGGTGGCCAGGCTCTGGCACGCGGCGACGCTGCTGCGTGAGCACCGCGGGGACGGCCACAACGCCGTCCTCGTCGCCCACGGCATCGGTGGCAGCGAGGCCCACGTCCTCATGGCTCTCTCCTTGGGGATGAGGGCGGAGGAGTTCGGCCGGATCCACCACCTGCCCCAGGCACAGCTGACCGCCGTCGTCGACGGGCTGCGCGGCCGCGGCCTCGTGGACACCGCGGGCGGGTTCACCGACGCCGGCCGGGAGCTCCGGGAGCGGATCGAGGCCCTCACCGACGAGCTTGCGGCCCCGGCGTACGACGTGCTCAGCGCTGACGAGCTCGACGAGCTGATCGCGGGACTCGAGCCGATCGCCGCCGCGGTCGAGGACGATGGCGGGTCGAACCGGTAGCTTCTGACCGGCTCGAGGAGCTGGCGGCTGCGGCCGAGCTTGCCCGTGGCGCGCTGGACCTGTTCAGTCCCGCGTGCTCGGGCCCACCTCGCGCACCATCACGCAGTTGCCCTGGCCCTTGGGTCGGTCGTAGGTGAAGCCCTCGCGCTCGTACATCGTGCGGGTGCCGTTGTAGAGGAACGACGAGTTCTTCTTCCGGACCCCGCCGGTGTCGTGCGGGTAGCCCTCGACCAGGCCGCCGCCGGCCTGAGCGATCAGCTCGACGGCTCCGCGCAGGGCGATCGCCGCCAGGCCCTGACCGCGCAGGCCGCGCTCGACCAGGATGCACGTGACCCGGTAGTCGGGCAGTCGCTCGGCCGTGGCGACGTACTCCTTGCGGTGATGGATGCCGGGGAGCTCCTCGGGTGTCCCGTACTCCGCCCAGGCGACGGCCCGGTCGCCGTCGTAGACCAGCGCCGCGTGCGCTATCCCGTCGGCCACGAGACGTTGCTTGAGCGCCCGGTTCCCCTCCGCGCTCTGGCCCTTCTCCGCGCAGTCGGGATGGAAATGCGTGCACCAGCAGCTGGCGAACATGCCCTTGTTCCGCTCGACGAGAGCGGCGAAGTCGTCGAACGTCTCCGGCGTGAGCGACTTGATCGTGAGGTCGGACATGCCGGCAACGTACCCCGGGTTGCGGACGTTCGGCGTCCGGTAAGTCACCCCTGCAGCACGTCGTACGTCCTCGCCGTGGGCAGACGACAGAGCCCCTTGACAAGAATTGTTGTCAATGGCACGGTGGCGTGGTGCACGACGTCGAGGTCATCGAGAGCGCGACTGCAGCCGCCGCCGCGCTGGATCCGATCCGCGCCCGGCTGCTCAGCGAGCTGGCGGTCCCGGCCTCCGCGGCCGGGCTCGCCGCCCGGGTCGGCGTCGCGCGCCAGAAGGTCAACTACCACCTCAAGGCGCTCGAGGCGCACGGCCTGGTGGAGCTGTCCGAGGAGCGGCGACACGGGGGCATCACCGAGCGGGTGCTGCAGGCGTCGGCGGCGTCGTACGTCGTGTCCCCGGCGGCCGTCAGCGCGTCCGCCGCCGACCCGGACGCCAACTCCGACCACCTGTCGGCGGGCTACCTCGTCGCGCTGGCCGGCCGGCTGGTGCGCGAGGTCGGAGACCTGGCACGCCGGGCCGGTGCGTCCGGCAAGCGCCTCCCGACCCTGACGATCGACACGCAGATCGGCTTCCGGTCGGCAGCCGACCGGGCTGCCTTCGCCGACGACCTGACCGCCGCGGTGCTCGACCTGGCCGCTCGCTACCACCACGACGACGGACGCCCGCACCGGCTCGTCGTCGCGGCCCACCCCCTTCCCGAGGAGAGCGCATGAGTACGACCCCGAACGTCCCGTACCGCCTGGAGTTCAGCGTGGAGGTTCCGGGCACCCCGGAGCAGGTCTGGCACGCCATCGCCACCGCCCAGGGCATGAGCGCCTGGTTCCTGCCCACCGAGATGGAGGAGCGCGAGGGCGGCTCGCTGCACTTCAGCATGGGCCCCGAGATGGGCTCGGACGGCCACGTCACCGGCTGGGACCCGCCCCGCCGCATCGTCTACGAGGAGGACTGGGCGGCCCTCATGGGTCAGGACCCGGACGCGCTCAGCCCGCTGACGTCGGAGTTCCTCGTCGAGGCGCAGTCGGGCGGCACCTGCGTCGTACGCGTCACCACCAGTGGTTTCGGGACCGGAGCCGCGTGGGAGTCCGAGTTCTGGGACGACATGGGCGCCAACTGGATGCCGTCCTTCGACAACCTGCGCGTCTACCTGGCGCACTTCCCCGGGCAGGAGGCCACGCGACTGGAGGTCACCACCTCCCACCCCGGCGAAGCCGAGGCGGTCCGGTTGACCCTGCACGAGGCGCTCGGACTCGGCGACGAGGGCGCGATGGTCGAGGTGCGCGGCGTCACCGGCATCGTTGAACGCGTCGGCGAACGGCAGACGCTGGTCCGACTCACCACACCGGTGCCCGGGATGCTCAGCGTCTTCGCGTACGACGAGGGCGGCGGCAGGGCGACGGCGGGCGTGCGGGCGTATCTGTTCTCCGCCGACGCGGCGGACTACGTGCGGCGCGAGGAGCCGGCCTGGCAGGCCTGGCTGCAAGGGCTCTTCGTCCCGGCCTGAGGTCCGAGCGACATGGACAGCATGGATGAGGCCGGCGTCGTAGCGGGGCCGGCGCCGGGCCGGACCCGACATACCCACCGACTCCGCGGGCTCGCCGGCACCGGCCTTGTCGCCACGGTCGCAGCGATGGTGGCCACGGTCCTCGCCGCTGCGCTCGCCCAGGCCGTCGGCGCCGACTTCGAGGTTCCCGAAGGTGGCGAGACGATCCCGTTGCCGGGGTTCGCCGTCGTGACCGGCTTCTTCTCGGTCGCGGGCGTCATCATGGCCGCCGCCTTCCGTCGTTGGAGCGCTCGCCCCGCCGAGCGATTCGTGCAGACGGCAGTGACGCTGACCGCGATCTCGCTGGTGCCGCCCCTCCTCTCGGGAGCAGACCCCGCCACCACCACCGCGCTCGTGGGGCTACACCTGGTCGCTGCGACGGTGATGATCCCCACCTTGGCGTGGAGCCTCCGCTCCCGGTAGCGGTCCATCACCCGATCGGCACAAGGGATTCCGGCCCCGGATCGGAAGACGGCCCAGGACGAAATTGGCTCCGGCCGTAAGGATGGGGCCGTCGACGAGGGAGCGCTCAGCTGGTCGGGTCAGCGACTGTTCACGCGCCGATTCGCTCGAGGTAGAGCTGACCAAGCCCACCCGCGCCGAGGATGGACGCCCAGGCGGCGAGCAGCATGAACGGACCGAAGGGCACCGCGGTCTTGCGGTGTGCCCGGCGGCCGAGGATCAGCAGCACCCCGGCCAGCGCCCCGAGAAGGAAGCCGCCGAAGGCGCTGGTGAGGAACGCACCCCATGAGACGGCGGCGGTCATCCCGCCGACCACTCCGGCGAGCTTCACGTCGCCGAAACCGATTCCGCCGGGCGCCGCGACCGCCACCACCAGGAAGAGGCCGAACAGCAGGAACGCCCCGGCTGCCGCGCGCAGCAGTCCGTGCCCACCCACGCCGACCGCGAGGAGCACGCCGAGCACCGGGTACGACGGCAGCACCACCACGTTGGGCAGCCGGTGCACGTCCAGGTCGATCAGCGCCAGCGCCACGGCGATCGCCGCGAACGCCAGGTACGCCGACAGCAGCATCGGCTCGCCCGCGAAGCGCCAGCCGACCAGAGCGAAGAGCAGGGCCCGTGCCCGCCTCGACGAGCGGATAGCGCGGGCTGATCGGAAGCGTGCAGTCGTAGCAACGGCCGCGAAGCATGAGCCAGCCCACCACCGGGACGTTGTGTCGCTTGCGGATCGGCGTACGGCAGCCGGGACACGCGGACGGCGGACTCACCACCGACTCCCCCCGTGGCACCCGGTGGGCAACGACGTTCACGAAGGACCCGATCAGCAGGCCCAACACGCCAGCGAACACTGCGATGTACGGAGTGAGCAGCTCGTTCACTGGCTATGGCTCCAGCTGAGGACGGTGATCTGCCGTCGAGCCGGATCGCCATCGGGATCCCACAGCTGGACACGGGCAGTGAGCGACGGAGAGTTGGTCTTGCAGGCTTGCGTGACGGTAGGGGTGTCGAGGCACACATGCACCTTGACGTCCACTGTCGTATTGGTGATGCCGTAGCCAAGTGAGTTGTCCGGCAGGTTGATGAAGGCGCATCCGTCGCACTTGTTGCTGGGATTCGCGCCGACGAAGAGACTGTCGGTGATCAGCCCGAAGTTGAAGAACGGCTGGCTCACGTTGTTGGCGTTGAGCGAGATGAATGCCGACGGTGCGTAGACGAATCCCTCGAAGTAGAACACAGCCTGCTTTCCGTTCGACGCGTTGATCATCGCGCAGGGACTCGACGAAACGATGCAGCCGCTTTGCGCCGGCACCGACCCGACTGCCGTCTTGAGTCCGTACACCACCGTCGGGATCGAAGTCTTGCTGTAGGTCGCACAGAACTCCTTCAACGAGGTGTTCGACATGTCGACCTGGCTCGTTCCTCCGAACGCCATCTCGATGCCGACTGCACCCGGGTCCAGAATCGGGTTGACGCATGCGCCGGGATCCGTGGGCGCCGAGGCTCCTCCACCGGGCGAGATCGTCGTACCAGCGGAGACAGTCCCGTCCTTTGCCGTCGACAACGTGCCGCCGATGGCAGTCCCTGAGAGCGACCAGGTCCCTGCCCAGTTGAAGTAGTAGATGCCGGTGCTCGAAGCCGAGCTCGGTGCGAAGTACATCCAGCCGACCGTCTTGGAGCACGTGGACGAGCCGGCCGTGGTGGTGGACACCAAGGCCGACTTGTTGTTGCCAGGTCCGAGCTGGGAAGGCGCAGTCATCTGGGTGACGTCCCCGAGGATCGTCGGGAACGTGATCGAATAGTCGGAGCGCGCAGTTCCATTCACAGTGACGTCGATTCCCCATGCCGTCCGCAGGGCGACCTGCAGATCTGCCGGCGCCACGTCGTACTGCTGGGGGCCGACCGCACCGTAGCCAGTGAGGGCGGGGGTGAAGGTTCCGCTCGAGGTCCCGTTGTCGAGAGTGATCTTCTGAGTTTCAGGCGTCACCCCTGCCTTGTCGGGCGTCATCGTGTAGAGACCCGGGGAGAAGATCTCCGGCCCGTTGTTCGACGTCGGGCACTTCGGAGCCTGGGCGAGAACCGGTGATGTGCTCGGGGGCGCATAGCCGGGATCCGGGATGGTCTTGGTTCCGCACGTGGCTACAGAACCGTTGATCTGCACGGTGCCCGAGCATCCTGTGCGCGCATTGACGGTCACTCCGCTTCCAGTCACGTTCAGCGTGCCCTTCGAGCTGAGGGCCAAGTTGGACGTGACCTTGCCGTGGATGAGGTCCGTCTCAGACGCCGACTGCCCGAAGCTCAAGCCCTTCGTTGAGTTGGTCCCAAGCGTGAGGATCGCCTGTCCCGGCTTGTTGTTGTCAGTGATTGCCACTGGTGATCCCTGAGCCCCGGTGCCGTCCTCGCCCGTGCACTCGACATACGCCGAGGACCTTCCCACGCCGCCCGTCGCAGGATAGAAGGCGTCCAGTGACAACTCATCGGTCCGGTCGCCGGAGGTGATGGTGTTGCCGAAGCAGCCCTTCCCTCCCGAGTCGGGATCGGCGTTGTCGAACTTGGCAGGCGCGGTGAAGCCGGCGCCCGTGCGGAGGTTGTTGATGGCAACGTTTGCGGCCGCGTCGGCGGCATACGACGAGCCGGCGACCGAACGCAGGGCGACGGTGGCACGCAGTGACCCGTCGCCGCGGGTCAGCAGCGTGCCGACCACGAGGGCGATCGTCGTGATGATGATGAGCGCGAACAGCAGGATGGCGCCCTCGTCGCGGCGAACCGCGTGCAGTCGCAGTCGGCGGATCATGTCTGCCTCCGTTCGCCAGTCAGGGTGGTGGTGTAGCTGGTCACGTCGTGGCCGTCGGGGTCGTTGACGGAGAGCGCCATGGTGATGAAGCCCGGCACGGCAGAGCCGGCGCCCGTGCAGGCGACGTCGCAGGAGACGGTCGGGACCGCGGTCAGGTTGTCGGCGACCGTGACCGTCGAGTCGATCGTTGACCCTGTGCACCGCCGCCGGGTCAGCTCGTAGCGCGAGCCCGACGGCGACGCGACATAGGACACCGTGACGGTCGTCGGGTTGTCCGGGTGGATGACGTCGTACTGGCTCCAGGCCAGGGTGACCACGGCCGTGCCCGACGGCAGCGCGCAGGAAGCGAGGCTGCCGTCCTTGGTCACCGACTTCAGGAGCGGGAACGAGTGCACGGCGTCGCTGGAGTCGTACGTCGTGGAGCGGACCCCGATGCTCGCGACGTCCCGCTGCCAGTACGCCGACGCGAACTGCACGTCGTGCGACTCGGTCAGTCGCTTCTCGGTGGACACGGTCGTCGTGAGATAGCTGATCACCACGCCGGTCAGCGCCACGACGACGATGCCGACGATCGCGACCGTGATCACCAGCTCGATGAGGGTGAACCCGTCCTCCGCCGTGAGTCGATGACGGATGCGCTGCACGACACTCATCAGCAGGCCGCCTGGTTCGGTGCGCACGGCTTGCGCAGCACGACGGTCAACGTCTCGTCCGCGCGGCCGTCGTTGCTCTTCACGCTCAGCGTGACCTGCTGGAGGCCGGAGTCGGACGAGCAGGGCAAGGACGCGGCGACACCATTGGGTCCAACGCTCCTCGCCGCCGCCTGGTTCGGGGTGAAGCTGCTCGGCAGATCGCTGATCTGGTTGGTGACCGCGGCGACGTTGTAGTCGTTGGCGGCCGCGCAGCTGGTGTAGTGACCCGATGCGACGTACCGCTGGATCGCCTCGGCGTAGCTGCGCACGTAGGCGCCGCCGGTCGTCTCCTTGCGATGCATGTCGGAGGCCTTGACCGACAGCATCAGCCCCGACATGATCGCGACCCCGGCGATGCCGAGGATCACGACCGCGACGAGGACCTCGACGAGCGTCTCGCCTCGCATCGTTTCCCCCATGTGTCCGCGGGCGCCGCATCTCAGACCTTGACCTGGTTGAAGATGCCGTACATCGCCGAGACCAGGGCGACGGCGACGAAGCCGACGACCAGGCCCATGACGATGATGACGAGCGGCTCGAAAGCGAGGTCAGCTTCTTGATCTTGTAGTCCAGTTCGGTCTCGTAGTACTGCGGCCGTGACCGTCGAGTTGGATGTCGAGCGTTCCGGTCTCCTCGCCGACGCGGAGCATCTGGGCCGCGGTGGCCGGGAACAGCTCGGTGCTGGCGAGCGGTCCGGCGATGCCCTGCCCTCCAGCATCGCCTCGTTCACCCCGGCGAGCCGCTCGGATGTAGACCCGGTTGTGCAGCGAATCCGGTGGCCACCGCGCAGCGCCTCGGGCAGCTTGCACGCCGGCGCTCGACCATCGAGGCGAGCACCCGGCAGAAGCGTTCGACCAGCGCGTACTGGATCGTCGTCGCCGACCACCGGCACCGCCAGGAGCAGGCATCCGGTCGCGCGCGTACCGGCCGCCGCGTGCGGTGTGCATGCGCAAGTAGAGGACCGCCAGCGCGACGACGACGACCGACGAGCAGCGCCCACCACCAGTTGGTGAAGAAGTCGGTGATCGCCAGCAGCATCCGGGTCGGCAGCGGCAGCTTGGCGTCCAGGCTCGTCGAAGAAGACCTTGAACCTGCGGCAGCACGAAGGTGGCGAGCACGACGACGGTGACCAGCGACATGACGCGACGATCAGCGGGTAGATCGGTCGCCGACTTGATCTTTCGGCGCGCCTCCAGGTCGCGTTCGAGGTAGCGTGGCGAGCCGGTCGAGCACCGTGTCGAGCTCGCCGGTGAGCTCCGCCGAGCGCACGATGCCCCGGTAGAACTCGGGGAAGACCTTGGGGTGCCGCGTCCAGGCAGTCGGAGAACCGCTCGCCGCGCGCAGGCCGTCCTCGATCTCGGTGATCATCCGGCGGACCGACGAGTTCTCGCGACTCGCTCGCCGATGGCTGTGCACCGCGTCGATGATCGGCAGGCCGGCCCGGAGGAACGCGCGAGCTGGCGCGACAGGTGCATGACCTCCTCGCGCTTGATGCGCGGGCCGGTGATCTCGAGCTGCAGGAAGCTCTTCTTCTCGGTCACCTGGATGTCGCGGAGCTCGCGCTCGTAGAGCGCGATCTCGGCCGTCGTCCCGGCTGTCGGCCTTGCGGGTCCCCTTGATGGCGTGACCGTCCAGGGTCGACGCCGGTATAGGCGAACTTGGGCATCGTCAGACTCCTGCCGACGTAGATCGAGCGCATCACTTCGGCCGGGGTGGTCACGCCGGTCGCGCACCAGGCGCACGGCCTGCTTCCTGCAGGGTGCGCATGCCCTCGGCTCGGGCGACGCTTGCGCATGCTCGTCGTGCGGCGCGCGGTCGAGGATCAGCTCGCGGATCCCGTCGGTGACGGCCATCAGCTCGTAGACGCCGATCCGCTCCAGGTAGCCGGTCTGCGCGCAGAAGTTGCAGCCGGCGCCGTGCAGGAAGCCGCCGGTCGGGCTGCCTCGGCCGCCGAAGTCGCGTGCAGGAACGCCAGCTCCTCGGGCGACGGCTGGTACGGCCTCGCAGGCAGTGGTTGCAGACTGCGGCGGACCAGTCGCTGGGCGACGCACGCGCGGTCACCGAGGACGCGACCAGGAAGGCCTCGATGCCCATGTCCAGCAGCCGGTGCAGAGCGGCCGAGATCGCGTCGGTGGCGTGCAGCGAGGACAGCACGAAGTGCCCGGTCAGCGCGGACTGCACGGCGATCCGCGCGGTCTCGACGTCACGGATCTCGCCGACCAGGATCACGTCGGGGTCCTGGCGCAGGATCGACTTGAGCCCGCCGGCGAAGGTGATGCCGGCCTGCTCGTTGATCTGGATCTGGTTGATCGAGTCGGGAACGTGTACTCCACCGGGTCCTCGATGGTCATCATGTTGCGCTCGGGGCTGTTCAGCTCGCCGAGCGACGCGTACAGCGTGGTGGTCTTGCCGCTGCCGGTCGGGCCGGCGCAGATCACCATGCCGTACGGCGCCTGGATGCAGCCGGCTGTAGCGGTCGCGACCGTGTCGGCCGGCATGCCGAGCTGGCTCGAGGCCGTACAGCGATCGGCTCTTGTCCAGCAGCCGCATCACCACCTTCTCGCCGCCGACGACGGCGGTGGTGGAGACGCGGATGTCCACCTCGCGGCCCTCGACCTCCATGCTGATCTGCCCGTCCTGCGGGCGGCGGCGCTCGACGATGTTCATGCCGCCGAGGATCTTGACCCGGCTCACCACGGCCGGGCCGATCGACCCCGGCAGGTCGAGCACGTCGTGCAGCGCGCCGTCGATGCGGTAGCGCACCCGGACCCGGTCCTCGCGCGGCTCGATGTGGATGTCGGAGGCGCGGTCGCGCAGGCCTTGGTGATGATCAGCTGAACGACCTGGACGACCGGTGCGTCGTCGTTGACCTGGACGCTCTCGAGCCGGCTCGGCCTCGCGGCGCAGCGACTGTCTCGGGCCTCGAACGCCTGGATCTGGTTGCCGACGTCCCGCGTAGCGCCCGGTAGCTCGCTGCCGATCGCGCGCTACCATCGTCACGGTGCGTGGCGACCTTCGGCATCGATCGGCTCGGCCGATGGCGGCGGCGCAGCCTCTGCGACGTGCTCGCGGCGAGTCGGGTCGACGACGGCCACGACGACCTGCGTCGCCGCCGAGGCGAGCGGCACCGCGACGCAGCGGCGTGGCGATGCTCCTTCGGCAGCAGTGCGACCGCGTCTGCCTCGGGGTCGGTGTGCCCGGAAGTCGACCACGTCGACGCGTAGTGCTGCGCCAGGGACGCGGGCCAGGCTCGCTCGTCGACTGACGGCCGCGTCGACCAGATCAGCTGCCCGAGCCAGCTTGCCGGCCGTCGGCGCCGCGCGTCTGCAGCGCGGCGTCGAGCTCGGTCGGGCTCGACGCGGCGTCAGCGTCGACGAGTGCAGCTCGCCGAGCGCGGCTCGTCCGGTTGACGCCAGGTCGGTGGGCGTACTGGACGAGGACGCTCGACTCGCGCGGAGCTCGCTCCTCGTCCGCGTCGGCGCAGCGCGCATCCTCATCGCGACTGCCCGCGCGGCGTCCGCGAGCCGCCGGCGAGGTCGTCGATGTCCTTCGGGTACAGGCTGCGGACGACGGCGTCCTCGTAGCTGACGATGCCGGCCTGGATCAGCGTCGAGAGCGACTGCTCGAGCGTGACCATGCCGTCCTGCGCGACCGGTCACCAGGGAGTTGCGCAGCTGGTGCGTCTTGCCCTCTTTGATGAGGTTGCGCACCGCCGGCGTTGGCGACGAGCACCTCGTACGCGGCGATCATGCCGCCGCCGATCCGGGGCATCAGCCGCTGGTAGACGACGCAGCTCAGCGCCGCGGCGAGCTGCACGCGGATCTGCGCCTGCTGGTCGGCCGGGAAGACGTCGATGATGCGGGCGATCGTCTGGGCGGTGTCGTTGGTGTGCAGCGTCGCGAAGACCAGGTGGCCGGTCTCGGCGATGGTCAGCGCGAAGCGGATCGACTCCAGGTCGCGCATCTCACCGACCAGCAGCACGTCGGGGTCCTCGCGCAGCACGCTGCGCAGGGCGTCGGGAAAGGTGGCGGTGTCGGTGCCGACCTCGCGCTGGTTGACGAGCGCGACGCTTGTGGTCGTGCACGTACTCGATCGGGTCCTCGATGGTGATGATGTGGCAGGCCGCGCGTCTGGTTGATCTGGTCGATCACGCGAGCCAGCGTCGTCGACTTGCCGGAACCGGTCGGGCCGGTCATCAGGATCAGTCCCTGGTGCCGGGCGCGAAGTCGCGCGAGCACCGGCGGCAGCCCGAGCGGCTCGGCCGAGGGGATCGCGCGCGGGATCATCCGCAGCGCCATGGCCGTCAGCCCCCGCTGGGTGAACGCGTTGCCGCGGATCCGGGCGTCGTCGCGCCAGGTGAACGAGAAGTCGTACTCGTGGCTCTCGCCCCAGGCCCGTGCCTGGTCCGGGGTGAGCAGCTCGGCGAGGAGAGCGTCGGTGTCCGCCGCGGTGAGCGCGAAGTTCCCGGGCGCCGGGCTCAGGGTGCCGTCGACCCGGAGCATCGGCGGCAGTCCGACGGTGAGCAGCAGGTCGGTGCCGCCGACCTCCCACAGGAGGGCGAGCAGCCCGTCGATCCGGCTGCCGATGCGGTGGACAGGTTGGTGTGCATGCTCCGTGCCCCTCGGGTCGATGGCGTCGGTGGAATTGAAACCGGAAGGAGGGCCGCGCCCGTCGGCGCGGCCCTCCTTATGCGGATCAGGAGACGGTGCAGCCGGTCGGCGTCGCCACCGCGGAGGCGAGCTGAGCGTTCCATTGCTCGGGTGCCCAAGGCGACGTACTTCGGCGTGGAGTGGAGGAACTTGCCGGTGCCGGTCGTCAGGTCGGTGATGGCCGACGGGTACTTAGCCCGTTCTCGGCGTAGTAGGCCTCGACCGCGGTGTCGACGGTGGCGACCTCGCGTCTTGCAGGCCGAGGCCTCGCCGCGGTCGGTGATCGCCGCGACCGAGAAGACGACGATCCCGGCGAGGACGCCGAGGATGACGATGACGATGAGGAGCTCGATCAGGGTGAAGCCACCCTCGTTCTTGCGAGCCCTGGTGAGCACGTTCTGCAGCATGAAGTTTCCCTTTGTGGAAGGATGATGAAGTCAGTCGGTTGTCCGACTTGATACAAAGGTTAGGGTCTCCAGGCCTGGCCGCAAAATCGGTGTGATATGCATGCGGGTCAGTCGGTCCACCGAGTGAGAACGAGGTGAGGTTCAGTGGCCTACGTGAAGGCCGATGAGCGGCGCGCGCAGCTCGTGGAGGCCGCCCGCGCCGTCCTCTGTCGTGACGGCGTCACTGGGACGACCCTGCGGGCGGTGGCTGCCGAGGCCGGTGTCCCGTTGGGGACCCTGCACTACGTCTTCCCCAGTAAGGAGCAGCTGATCACCGCGGTCGTCGAGGACATCCGGGACGAGGTGTCCGCGGTCTTCCGGTCGGCGGAGATCGACGCCGGCCTCGAGCACGCCATCCGCCACGGGGTGCAGAACTACTGGCAACTGCTCGTCGTCAACCAGCCCGAGCTCGCGCTGATGCGGCACGAGGTGTTCGTCTACGCCCTGCGCACACCCGGTCTCGATCAGCTGGCACGGTGGCAGATCGACGGCTATGCCCGGATCGTCGCCGAATGGTGCCAAGAGGCTGCCGGCAACGCCGGCGAGACCTGCGCCGTGCCGTTCGACACGCTCGGCCGGGTGCTGGTCGGCACCGTGATCGGGATGGTCCTGCACTACCTCAGCGACCATGGCGCGGATCGCGCCTGGCAAGACCTGCAGACCGCCTCGGACATGCTGGTCAGCCTGGTGCAGGTTCGCTGAGCCGACGGCTGAGCCCTTCGCGATCGGCCACCGCGATCCGGGCCCTACCGGTCGCTCCCCTCGGGGGCGACACGAGGAGCCCCCACTGTCACCCCGGACGGGGTGGCCTGTCCCGCGAGTTGGGGAACTCGTCGCGGATGTCCTCAGACGACTAGCCCGAGGTTCGCGCGACCTGCCCCCGGCTGGGCGGTCCACTCGTGGGCCGAGGACGACGCACGATCTTGGGCTCGCCCGCCGTCCTCGGTGCCGTCGAGTGTGGCGCCCGTGTTCTGACATTCGCCTGACCGACGGACGCCGCCCGGCACCAGCTCTCCTCCGATGTCTCCGGCGGGCACCCTTCTCCTGTACGTCGCCTGTATTGGCCTGCACGTGATCGAGAACGAACGCCGACCAGCGACGGCTTCACCGCCGGCACCGGATGGGACGCTGTCACAGGTCTCGGCACCCCGGCCAACGCACCGGCGCGCGTGCACGCACTCGCCGGTCGGTGACCGACAAACCCACGAGGCGAGCCCGCTTCCCTCCGGGGCGGGTCCGCTCACGGCACACGGTCATCAGCAGCGACGGCGTCTGGTCGGTGAACTGATCCGCTTGAGTGTTGTGTTGATCCGGGGCTGACGTGGCCAGGCCTGCGTCGTCGCCCAGCGCGCCCCGCCGTGACCAGTTAGCCTCGAGGTGACACGAAGGCAGGGGGTCCACCAATGCCACTCGGGCGGGCCATTGCAGAGACGGTGGCCGACCTTCACGACCGCGTAGAGGTCTCGTTGCACCACGACACGTGGCACGTGACGGCGAGCTCGTTCGAGTCCGCGCTCAGCTACGTCCAGGAGCGCTTCGACGATGCCACGGTCCTGGCACGTCGCGATCACGGTCGCCGATGGCCGCGGGTGACTCTCGAGGTATCCACCGATCCGGCGCTGGCGACCAAGGCTCCGCCGCTGATCGAGCTGGCACACCCCCCGGAGACAGGCGCAACGCCCCAGCCTGTACCGAAGCCGGCAGTCGAAGCCGTAGAGCCCGAGCCGGGGGCAGCATCGGGCCTGCCGACCGCTCTCGAGGCGATCTTCGCCAGTCAGAACGACCTGCGGCGACGGTAACCGCAATGCGCGGGACTGGATCGAGCCAGCCGGGGACCTACCTCGACGTCGGGCTACCGCGCGTCGCAGCCGGGACCTCCACAGAGATCCGAGACCCCGACCGAGCGGGCGTTGCATTTCTTCGCACCCCGGAGCAACTACTGTGCGCGTTCACCCCTTCAGGTGATGACGAACCGGAGTGGTCGCGGTTTAGCGTGCGTCGATGCCGCACCCCCCAAGCGGCTCAGGGCGCTCCGCCAGGCTCCCCCCGTGGCCTCGCGGGGCGTTCTCATGCCCGGGCCGCTCCGCTTACGCACCTGGCGTGGTGGACGTCATCGGCACTGAGAGCTTGCGACGCCCTACGCAGCCCCCGTAGCCGGGCCGCCCCCTGGCACTGCTGATCGCGGGTCTTGTCCCTGCCGCCTCCTCACCCATCACCATGGCCGCCGCCAGCGTGGGAAGATCTTGGGGTGAGCGACAGGCCCTCCGTCGCCGGGGTATCGGGCGAGTTCGTCACCGAGACCTTCGACTACGACGGCGGGCGACGGGTGACGGCGTACGTTCCGTCAGGCCCACCCGAGGCGATGGTGTTCGCCGGTGACGGTCAAGTGCTCACGTCGTGGGCGGCTGACCTCGAGGGGACCGACGTCCCGGCCACGATGGTTGTTGGCGTCCACCGGCTGGCTGACGAGACGCTCCGACTTCACGAGTACTCCCCCGGATTCGATCCGGCACGGTTCGCGGCGCACGAGACGTTCCTTGTCCGGGACGTTCGGCGTTGGGTGGAGACACGGTTTGGGGCGGCTCTTCCCGCCGAGCGCACAGCCGTGCTCGGTGTCTCGGCGAGCGCAGAGCTGGCTTTGGCGATGGGCCTGCGTCATCCGCAGGTCTTTGGTGTCGTGTTCTGTGCCTCGCCGGGGGCGGGCTTTCAGCCGCCTCTGGAGATGCCAGTGCAGCTACCACGTGCGTACATCGTCGCAGGCACGCAGGAGCCTTTCTTCCTGGAGAACGCGACCCGGTGGGCATCGGCTCTGGCGAACCAAGGCGTGGACGTTGTGATGGAGGAGCGTGCTGGGTCGCACGGGGGCGCCTTCTGGCGGCGGGAGTTCCCGCTGATGGTCGCGTGGGCCTTCGGCTGAACGACGCCATCGGCCAACGCACTCACCAGCCGCTGTCCGGGTCCGTCACCTGCCGATGAGCGGTCAACTCGAACAAGTCCCAGGGAAACTCGCCTGCGAAGCGGAGCTGAGGTGCCCTAGCCTCGGCCCCCGGTGCCGCGCGACAGACGTGGAGGTTCTCCTTGGACGACACGCCTGACCTCGGACCGGTGCCCCGGCGCATGAGCATCGACGCAGATCACGTCTCGCGGTTGATCGAGGCTCAGTTCCCGCAATGGGCCCACTTGCCAGTCACGCCCGTTGCTCACGGCGGCTGGGACAACTGGACCTTTCGCCTCGGCTCGGACATGGTCGTGCGTCTGCCGAGCGCCGCCGAGTACGCCCTGGCAGTGCCGAAGGAGCAGCAGTGGCTACCGACTCTCGCCACCAGTCTCCCGCTTCCGATTCCAGTCCCTCTGGCGCAAGGCAGGCAGACGGCGGACTACCCATTTCCGTGGTCGGTCTACCAGTGGCTCGAGGGTGACCCGGCGACAGCCGGTCGCATCGCCACGCCCATCAGGTTCGCCACTGAGCTGGCCCAGTTCCTGTCGGCCCTCCAACGTGTGAACGTCGACAGCGGGCCTGAGCCTGGGATCCACAACTGGTTCAGGGGCGGAACCCTGCGCACCTTCGCCGGCAACACCGAACGCGCACTGACGGTGCTGGAGGGAAGCGTCGACAGCCAGCAAGCCCGAGCGATCTGGGTCGACGCTCTCGAAGCCCCTTGGGACGGAACCCACCGCTGGTTCCACGGCGATGTGGCGGAAGGCAACCTGCTGCTCGACGATGACGGCCAACTCTCAGCCGTCATCGACTTCGGAACATGCGGCGTCGGTGACCCGGCCTGCGACCTGGCGGTGGCGTGGACCCTGCTCACCGACCAAGCCCGACAGGCGTTTCGGGACGAGCTGGCGGTAGATGACGCGTCGTGGAGGCGCGGGCGCGGCTGGGCGCTCTGGAAGACCATTGCCACCTGCTCGTCCACCTCCAAGGACCCCGACCACTCAGGGGAGTTCGTCCACGCCAAGCACGTGCTGGACGAGATCATCCGTGACGCGACTTCCTAGAGCACAAGCAGCCAACGCCCTCTCAGCCGTGGAGCGGTTCGAACGCCGAGCGTTTCGGCGTCCGCGCTCTTGACATATATCAATATGGAGATATGTTCGACCAGTGGCCCGAGCCTCCACGACTTCCGATGTCTTCAACGCAGTCGGTGACGTCCACCGCCGCGCGATCCTCGATGTGCTGCTCACGGGCGAGAAGGCTGTCGGGGCGATTGTCCGCGACGTCTCGATGTCTCAGCCCCAGGTCTCGAGGCACCTACGTGTGCTCGGTGAGGTGGGACTCGTGAGGTGCCGGGCCGATGGCCGCCGCCGGCTCTACCGTCTGGCTCCAGAGCATCTTCAACCCCTGCACGACTGGGTGGCCAGGTACGAGCGGGTGATCAACGACCGACTGGATCGGATCGAGGACTACCTCGAAGAGTTGCAACGACAAGGAGAGGACAGTGGCACCTGATCGGCATGGCTCTGCAGTCATCACGTACCCGAACGAGCTCGAAGTTGTCATCACCCGACAGTTCGACGCTCCGATCGGTCTCGTCTTCGACGTGTTGACGACGCCCGAGCACGTGAGCAAATGGGGTGCGACACCCCCGGACCGGATGACGGAGTGCTCGATCGACTTGCGGGTCGGAGGCAGCTACGCCTCCTCCTTCGTCACCGGAGACGGAACCGTGTTCTCGTTCAGCGGGACATACCTGGAGGTCGAGCCGCCGGTCCGAACCGTGGAGACGTGGCACTTCAACTGTTGGCCGGAGGTTGAGGCGGTCGAAACGATGGAACTGCAGGAACGTGATGCCGTCACGACGTTCACGTGGAGACTGGCGTTCCGCGACCAGGCCGGACGCGACCACATGACCAGTTTCGACGGCCGGCAAGCCAGCCTCGACGAGATGGAACACATCCTCAGGTCACTGCTCGACCCCAGCCGCGCCTAGCCAGGGGAACCACTCTCCTGGCGCTGAGCGGGCGGGCGCACATGGCGATGAGCGTGCTCGGGCGGCTCACGGACTCTGGGCACCGCGGAGGGCCGCGTTCGCAGAGAACAGCGCGCACGCAATCGCGCATAGGCGATCTCCAGCATCGCGATCACAAAGCCACAGGGGACCAGCGCAATCGCGGCCTGGTCGAGCAGGGCAGTCCCAGGCTCGCTCCCAGCACGACGGCGCCGACAATCGCGTAGCCACCTGTCGCCCGGATCGTCAGGTCCCGCACACCCGTGCGGCGATCATGGAACGAACCCCAGCGTCTCGAGGCGGTTTGCCCGGACCCTCTCTCGCGCACTGCTCTGGCTGGCCGGTCCGCCACCGCCGTGTGGGTCCGCGAAACGCGCTCACGTGCCGCTGTCCGTGCGGGCGCTCATGGCCGCTGAGCGGTCGGGGCGCGACCTCACGAGTGGGCAGAGGCTTGAATAGGATGCGGCCCATGGCCGGGAAACGAGCCGAAACCCTGCTAGAGCTCATGCATCCGATCGAGGACTTCACCCTTGCCCGCGCCTGGGATGATCTCACCGATGATGAGTTCTTCTGGGAACCATTCACGATGGTCTGGAGCGTTCGCCGGCAAGACCAGTGCTCGACACCGAACCCGTTCGGGGTCGGGGAATGGGTGGCCGACTTCGAGATCCCCGAGCCAACCCCGGTCCCGCTGACCACCATCGCCTGGCTGTACTGGCACATAGGATCCGTGCCAGGGCGGCTGTGCGGCGTCGACTTCTTGGGCGGGACACGCACGATGGCCAGCGGTTGGACGTCCCCCTACCTGTCCCATCACCCGATCTTCACCAGCGCAGCCGAGTCCGTCACCGCGCTGCGTGACGGCTGGCAGAAGCTCCGCGAGGCGCTCGAGCGGGCTGGCGACGACCAGCTCGAAGCGACGACCGCTGGGTACACGTATGCCCCGGAGCCGCCGAGAGGCGGCGTCTGTGTTGCGGGTCCGCCAGGTCCCGCGCACCCGGCGACGCACTTCATCGCCGGCGCGCTCACCGAGGTAAGTCATCACGGCGCTCAAGTCTGCGCTCTGCGCGATCTCTACGCATGGCGACATCTCGACCGCCGCTGATACCGCGACGTGAGGCGATCACGGCACGGTCGGCAGCCGTGCGTTTGCCCCGCGTCATTGCGGCGCATGCCGACGCGCACTCACACCGATGTTCGTGCGCTGGACGATCCGACCCAGTACCGTGCGCCCGTGAGCGAGACCGGACCCACGAGTCAGCAGCTTCGAACAGGCGCCTGGGCGCTCGGTGCCGCCAGCCTCGGCGGTTGGCTGTTCCTCGCGCTACACCTTGGTGACGAAGGAGGCGTGTGGGACTCGCCTTCCGCGGTCGCTCTCGCGGTGGGCGTCACGTGCTCCGTCTTCTCCGCATGCTGCGCCACGCTCGAGGCCATCAAGGCTGCCGAAGAGCGGATCCGTCAGAGTCAGTGCGCGCCCAACGTCACGAAGTCGTCCTGAACGACGTACCTCGAGGATCACGTGCGTGACGAGCACTCGACGTACTCGTGGCTCTTGGAACCCATGATCGAGGCGGCCGGATTCGAGATCCGTGAGTCCGTCCACTCGCTGACTGAGTCCCTCAGGAGAGCTGTGGTCGCGTGGCACCCGGGAGCGACTGCTGGCGAGCACGGCCACAGTCGTAGGACGGGAACAGCTCGTCGCGGCTGTGGCCGCGCAGCACCTGCAAGTCGGTCTGGAGCCAGCTCGGAACGCCGAAGGTGAACATCAGACCCCACCCGGAGCCGGAGACGAGACCGACGAGGAAGCCGACCCAGCCCAGGTGCGTGACCAGGTAGCCCTGCACCGCGACGATGCCGAGGAACCCGGCACTGGTCACGACCTCGAGCAGGACCGGGTGGCGCCGTCGCATGCGCTGTCTCTCTTGCGCGTCGGGCAGGTCCCCATATGCAGCGAACATCGCTCGCTGCGGGCGGGGCACTGACGCGCCATTCCCCGTGTGTTGGCACGACCCGTACCGGCGAGTGTTCGCGATGCATTGGTCGGTGTGGACGGGAACGACGGAGGCGAGGCCGGCAGTTCCGCTGCTGGGCTGGCCGCGCGGAATGACGCTGGTGGTCATGGAGGCGATCCCTTCGAGTCGGCCGGCGCCTCCGGCCTCGTGGACCACCACATTCGTACTAAGACACGCTCACCACATCAGGCATCCTCCGCATCCTCGGACGCTGCGGTACGTCGCCCACGGCACACCTGCGGCACGCACGACCACAGCCATGCCGCTGTCCGGCTCACTCTCCGCAGATGAGCGGTCGGTTCCGGCGGGGCCTCTCGCCACAAGACTGTTCAGGTTCGATGGGAGATATCCACGACCGGAGCACGTGACGGGGATAGCCTTCGGGCCCGTAGTCATCGACCCCGGGAGCACGCATGTCTGAACTGCACGAAACATCGGAGCCCGGCGGATTCGCCGACGGCTGGCTCACACCGACGGCAGCCGCGATCGCTGGCTTCACCATGGCCGTGCTGAGCCTGCTCACCATCGGGGCCTGGGTGGTGCCCCTGCAGACGTACATCACTCGGAACGGGTCGGCTGCCTTCGAGGACGTCGTCATTGCTACGGGCGTCGCCCAGGGCCTGATGGCGATCGCGGCCCTCGTCCTCGCCAGACACGGCCTCGCCTCCTCCGCCGTCGCGGCCCGCAACCTCGGGGGCGCTGCCGTGGTCCTCGGCACGCTCGGACTGGCAGTCGCGTTCGTGACCGTCGTGGCAGGCCTGATCGCCGCCGGCTGACCCGCTCAGATCGGTGTCCCGGTGAACTCAGGTGGGGTGGCGGAACCGGCTGCCGACAAAGCTCCCTCTGCTGTCCTGATCACGCGACACCGCCCGCTGTCTCACCGGGAAACAGAACCTTCACGATCTTCGTCGCCCGCGGTCGAAGCCTCGTCGCATGACGAATCGAAGGGCTTCATTTCACATCCTCTTCCCTAGCGCGGGCGAGGATCTGTTCCACCACGTCCGACTTCGCGTCGGCGTAGTCCTGGATTCTCGTCCAGGTCCGACCGGCGAGCTCACGCTTGGTCCCCAGATACAGCTCGCGCTCGTCCGGGTTGGAGCGGAGCGTGTCACGGAAGAGCAACATCCGTTCCGCCTCCGGTGAGCCGGCGGCGAAGACGTGCAGGTTCACCGCCGGATCGACCCGGCGGAGCAGTCGGTGTTGATGCCAGCCCGGTTCACGCAGGTAGAGGAGGAAACCAGCCGCCTCCAGCGCGGGCACGAACGACGCCTCCTCCGTGGGGTCCGAGACCAGCAGGAGGATGTCGATGATCGGCTTCGCCGCCAGACCAGGCACGGAAGTCGAACCGACGTGCTCGAGGGCCACGACGCCGTGAGGAAGAGCCGCGCGAACCCGCGCGGCCTGTTCCTGGTAGACGTGCGCCCAGTCCGGATTGGGTTCGGCAAGGTGAATGGTGGCGTTGTGCGAGGTGCGCGGCCGCACGAACTCGATCGGGGCCTTGGCGTCGTCGCTCATGGCGGACCTCTCCGTCCTTGTCTCCAGAACAGTGTGAGACACGCCTGGACCCCGGGCACGTCGAGACGAAAGAACGATGAGGCCGCTCGACCGTCCGGCGATCAACACCGGCGCATACCGCGACTGCGAGCCGATCTGGAAGCAGTCCATCCCGCGAACCCGGGACAGACGCAGCACTGCCCCGCCACAGACGGTGGCGCTCCGCCTCAGAACTGGGGCCACAGCAAGGCCGCCTTCGGCACCCCGCAGGACGCCAAGGCGTCCGGCTTCCAGCCCGGCGATTCCTCCAACGGCCACTCCGGCTTCCTGGTCTACCGCCGCCCGGGACGCCCTGAGTTGACCTCACGACTCTTGACTCGCCAACGCCCGTCGGAACCCCAGACTCCGGCGGGCGTGGTCATGCTCCGTTCCCGCGATCCGATGGCCAGTGGCACGGCTGAACCTGTCGGGGGTTGGACCGCGGGCGGGCGCCCGGTGCTCCCCCGTCGCCCGCTGCGTCAGGGATTGAACGTCCGGCGGTACTGGGTCGGGGTTCGCCCGGTGAGGTCGCGGAAGGCGACGTTGAATGCTGACAGGGAGGTGTACCCGACCGCGTGGGCGATCGTGGTGATCGCGCCCTGGTTCGTGGCGAGCTGCTCGATCGCGCGGAGCACCCGCATCCGACGCAGCACGGCGCTCCAGGTCAACCCGCACTCGTCCTCGAACCGCCGGGCGAGCGACCGGGGCGCCAGCCCGACATCGCGGGCGACGTCTTCGAACGTGAGGTCTTCGGTCAGCCCCTGCTCGGTCACGGCCAGAGCCCGCCGGAGCTCTGGCGACCGACCGGCTGGGACGGTGACCGGGCTCGGGTGCTCCGCCAGCCGCCACGCCACCGCCGCGAGCGCGCCGAACACGCTGCGCGCGTACGACGGGAGCGGGCCCTCGGCGTCCGGCCACTGCACGCACTCAGTCACCAGGGCCCGGGCAAGCGGGCTGAGGTCGAAAACGGTCAACGGTGCGGGCGGCGGCGTGGCGAAGCCCGGGTCGAACAGCACCGACGACGTTGTCACCGGCTGCGGGATGGCCACCTGGATCGGCTCGCCGGCGGCGATCAACGCGGCCCGTGCCGGGGGCAGGACCCAGACCTTGCCGTGTGCCTCCAGACGGAGCGCGCCCCGGGACGCGCACAGAAGGTAGTGCCGGTCGACCCTCAGCTCCGAGGGTGGGGCCGCGGCGAACTCCCGCGCGAACGCGAACGCCTCGCGTCGCACCGATCCGATGGGCATCAGCTCACCCTAGAGGCGACCGCGGGTCAGACCGTCTCCAGAAGACAGGCACGGAACCGACGGCTGACCGGGGGCGCAGACATCAAGGGGCGGAGCACCTCCCCGGAGCGCGCGAACGAGTCAGAGGCGAGATAGGCAGCGAACGACGGTTCGTCAACCCATTCGTGGATCACCGCGACGCCCTCCTCGTTGTCTCGTGCGGCGTACACCCGGAACTCGAGATTGCCGGGCATGGCGCGAATCTCCTCACGCTCGGCATCGAGCTGGGCCAGAGCCACAGCCCGGTCAGAGGCAGAGGTGTGCAGGTCGAGTACGGCGATCAGCATCGGATTCTCCTGAAGTCGAGCGGCGGTTTGGTGCGACCCCTCGATCGTGTCGCCTCTTCCGCGGTTCGGCTCGCGTCAGTCGGACGCCTTCGCACTCGCAGCGGACAAGGCCGCCCGTCACCCAGGTCAGCGCGCGGGGTCGACCATGGTCATGCCTGCGACCGTCGCCCGATCGAAGTGGGGCAGCAGCGCGGCCGCATCGTCGAGGCCGATGGTGCGTTCGATCAACCGTTGCGGCTCAAGGACTCCTTGCTCGATCAGCGTGAGCAGGGCCGGGTAGTCGGCCGCGGCCATCCCGTGGCTTCCCAGCAGGTCGAGCTCCCAGCCGATCACCCGAGCCATGGGTAGCCGGGGGTGACCGCCGACCGGCGGCAGCAGCCCGACCTGAACATGGCGACCCCGACGGCGAAGGCTGAGGATCGCGTCGACGCAGGCTTGCTCGCCGCCTACCGCGTCGACGGTGACGTGGCTGCCGCCGTGCGTGATGTCGGCGACAGCACCGGGGATGTCGCGGCCGTCGGCGGCCACCGTGTGCTCTGCGCCGACCTCGGAGGCGACGGCGAGCGCCTCGGGATTCCGGTCCACCGCAACCACCCGGGCACCGAGCGCGCGGGCGATCATGACCACGCTCAGTCCCACGCCGCCGGCACCGACCACGGTCACCCACTCTCCCTCGATGACCCGTGCACGGCCGACCAGGGCGCGGTACGCCGTGGCGAACCGGCATCCGAGACTCGCCGCGGTGGCGAAGTCGATCCTCTCCGACAGACCCACCAGATTCACATCTGCAGCGTGCAGCGCGACGTACTCGGCGAACGATCCCCAGTGGGTGAAGCCTGGCTGCTGTTGGGCCGGACAGACCTGGGCGTTCCCGGCCCGACACCACTCGCACCGACCGCAGCCGCAGACGAACGGGACCGTCACCCGGTCGCCGACCCGCCATCGGCTGACCTGCTCACCGACCTCGGCCACCACCCCGGCAAGTTCATGACCCGGCACGTGCGGGAAGACGATCTCCTCATGGCCCGCCCACGCGTGCCAGTCGCTGCGGCACACTCCCGTCGCCATCACCCGGACCACCACCCCGCCGACCGGGGCCGTGGGCTCGGCAACCTCCCGAACCTCCGGTTCGGCTCGAACGGCATCCAGGACAACGGCGCGCACCGGTCCAGCCTGTCAGGCAGGCGACTTCAAGCCAGCGGGTGGTGGCTGGGACTGCGCGCGTTGCTGCGAACCCCACGCTGGTCGAGGTGCCCCATGGGGCCGCGAGGCGGCCACACCGCAAGCCATCTGGAGGTCGGGGACTCTACTCGCGCATGAGCATGGCTTGGGCTTCTCGCTCGAGGTCGATGTAGGGCTCGCCGCTGACGTCGATGGCCACGCGTTTGATGGTGCCGCCGGTGAAGCGGTAGGGGCGCTCGCCCGGATAGTCCAGGGTCACGGGATCGCCGACATCGCGACCGACGGCCAGTCCCTCACCGGCAATCATGTAGCCCCCCGGCTGGGTCTTGATGCGTCCTTCGGCGACCTTCGTGTCGCCGTGGTACAGCGACAGGATGCCGGTGGCCACCGGGGGCGGATCCTCGCCGTCCTTGACGAAGGAGGCGGAGAGGATCAGGTTCTCTCCGGTCGGCAGATCCTCGGTGGCGACCACCATCTGCTCGAACATGCCCACGAAGCTGTTGACGTAGTGGAGCCGGTTGTCCTTGACGTAGAGGCTGTGTCCACCGAATCGCGAGCCTTGCGCGAACAGCACACCCTGGGCTCCGGGCTCGGGGAGATCGACCTGGGCACCGATCACGAACGAACGACCTCGGATGACCACCGCTTGGGCCTCGGGGACCTCGGCGTGGTTCGGGAAGTACACGTAGCGGGTTCGCGGGGCGCTCAGCTGCGGCCGCTTCGCGACGAAGATCTCGAGAGCCGAGCGGTCGTCGAGCGGGAATCCCTCGTTGGCGCCGGCCTCGGCGTACCACAGGTTCACCAGCTCGCGGACCTTCTCGGGGTGCTCGGCGGCGAGATCGTGTGACTCGGAGCGATCGACCTCGACGTGGTAGAGCTCCCACTCGTCGTCGTTGAAGTTCGACCAGCCGCTCAGCGTCGGGTGAGTGGTCACGGCCTTCCAACCGTCATGCCAGATGCCCCGCGAACCCAGCATCGAGAAGAACTGCGTGCGTCGGGCGCTGGGTGCTTCAGGCTCTTCGAAGCTGTAGCGCATGCTCACGCCGTCGAAATGGCTCTGGGTGAAACCTTTGATCGTCTCGGGCGGCGTCACGCCCAGGACGTCGAGGATCGTCGGCGTCACGTCGATCGCGTGGTGGTACTGGTTCCTCACCTCGCCCCGCGCCCTGGTGCCGGCCGGCCACGAGATGACGCACGGATCCGAGGTCCCTCCGTTGAACTCGTACCGCTTCCACATCTTGAACGGCGTGTTGAACGCCATGGCCCACCCGTTGGTGTAGTGGGGGTACGTCGCGGGCCCGCCCAGCTCGTCGATCATGGCGAGGTTGGCGTTGATGTCGTCGGGAATCCCGTTCATGAACTTCATCTCGTTGACCGACCCGTTCGGGCCGCCCTCGCCGCTGGCGCCGTTGTCGGACACCACGACGACCATGGTGTTCTCGCGCTGCCCTGTCTCTTCAAGATAGGTGAGCAGGCGTCCGATCTGGTGGTCGGCATGGGAGAGGAAGCCGGCGTACACCTCGGCCATGCGCGAGAAGAGTCTCTTCTCGTCGTCCGACAGGGAGCCCCAGGGTCGCGTCACATCCAAGGGCGGGAAGGGCTGGCCTTCGGGACCGGTGCGGGTCTCCGACGTACCGAGGGGGTTCAGCGGGGGGAGGTCGGTGTCGGCGGGCACCAGCCCCATCTCCTTCTGGCGCGCCAGGGTCTGCTCGCGCATCGCCTCGTAGCCCATGTCGAACTGACCCTCGTAATGGTCGATCCACTCCTTGGGTGCGTGGTGGGGAGCGTGGGCGGCGCCAGGTGCGTAGTACAGAAGGAACGGCTTGTCGGGCGCGACCGCCTTGGCGTCCATGATGAACTCGATGGCCTTGTCGGTGATGTCCTCACCGAAGTGGTAGCCCTCCTCAGGGCTACGGGGCTGATCCACGGGATGGTTGTCGTAGGTGAGCTCGGGATACCACTGGCTCGTCTCGGCGCCGAGGAACCCGTACCACCGCTCGAAGCCCCGACCCGTCGGCCAGTTGCGACGCGTCGACGCGAGGTTCATCTCGACGGTGGGGCACAGGTGCCACTTGCCCACCATGTAGGTGTTCCAGCCCAGCTCGCCCAGGATCTCGGGCAGCGTCCCGTTCTCGGGAGGAATGGTGCCGCTGGCGTTGCGGAAGCCGCTCGCGCCCTCGGTGATGCACGCCATGCTGTTGCGCGTGTGGTTGCGGCCGGTCAACAGGCAGGACCTGGTGGGCGAGCACAGGGCGGTGGTGTGCCACTGGGTGTAGCGGACGCCGTCGGCTGCGATCTTGTCGATGTTGGGGGTTGCAATAGGGCCGCCGTAACAGCTCATCGCAGAGAACCCGACATCGTCGAGCACGATGTAGACCACGCTGGGCGCCCCGTCGGGGGCCTTCGGCGGCGTGAACGGTGTCCAGTCCTCGACGGAGTCGCGGATGTCAACGTTGACAGTTCCCTTGAACGGCTCGCTCATCGCTACGCCAACTCTTCTCAGTACAGCCGAGATCAACCGGGAACCCCGACCCTACCCACGACCGTGCCAGACCCGACAGGCTCGCGTCCCGCATGCCCACAAGACCCACGGCGACCCGGGTCAACACCTCCCCGCCGGCAGCCTCTTCCGCTGGACCCAGTGAGTGACTCCGGTGGTACGACGCACCCTGGACTTCGGCACGGTTGCCCCGCACCGGTCGCCAACCATGCGGCGCCATGACGGGATCAGTCACGCGAACCGCGTCCCGGAACCCTTCCGCGCCTCGGAGATCCGCTCCGGCTCGACAGTAGGCGCGCGCCCCCGCGACTCCGTACCTGAAGCGACCCGCTGCGGGTTGGGGTCCGCGGCGGGTCGCTGTGACGGCCAGGTATCCAGGCCTCTCTTGAGGCTAGAGCCGGGGGATCTTGTCCGGGAGCCCCATCCTGGTTGTTGTGCATCGGCCAAAGGTCCTAGGGCGTAGGAGGCCATCTGGCGGACCTGGGTGCTGGACATGACGACGCCCGCCGGAGCATGGGGTCTCCCGCGGGCATCGTCCAGGCACAAGCGTAGGAACCTCGAGGGTGGAGGCACTGGGAGATTCCCGTAAACAGGTAACCCAACCCGTCATTCGGCCGGTGTCCTCGGACGATCGTTCGGCGACTGTGAGGGAGCCCGCCGGGGGCATGGGGACGCCGGCGGGCATCTCGAACTCCACCAACCGCGTGGCGGGTCAGCGACCAACCGGTGAACGGATGACGCAACGCAGGTCGGATGCTGCTTCGCAGCCACGAACGGGAGCACGCCCACACCCCGCATCGCGCGGTCCTGGGCGCTCCGCTTCGTCGTGAACTCCGCCGGGGAGCAGACAGGGCAGCGAAGGGACCGTCTGCCTGGAGCCCGGCGACATAGCAACGCGACCCGCCGCTGCCTAGTCGCTCAGCGGCGGATCGCGTTGGGACGCCTCACACATCATGAGGTTGCGTGACGCGGTCCAGCCCGGGCGACGGGGGGCGCTCCAGGCATGCACCAGATTAGGGCTCGCCGCTCGGGCTGCGGCAGGACCTAATCTGGTTGGTGGGCATCACCCAAAGGTCCTAGGACCGAGCCGGCCAACTGCCGGACATGATCAGCGCCCCGCGCGGCCAAGGGCCGGGGGCGCTGACCTCGGGGGCACGTACACAGATCCACCGGCCGCCGAGGCTTTCGGGAGGGTAGACGCCGATGCCCGCCGGATCCCCCACCGGCGGGCATCGGAGTAACACCTAGACGCTGTGAGGCTAGGGCCCCTCGTCGACCATGAACAGCCGCGAAAATTGACCTCGATGCGGCCCTCAAATGTGGTGGCTCGCATAGCGACGCCCGCCCGAGTCTCGGATCTCCAGCGGGCGTCGTCTCGGACCCCACCGCGTGGAGGACGGGCGGCGGGATGGAGAGAATTCCTGACCTACTGTGTCCCGTGGGCGGCCGTTCGTTCGTCGTTTGGATGAGTGTCCATTTCCCACGGAGGTTCGTGATGCAGTATGCGCTCTTGATCTATGCCGAGCCCGGCCGGGTCGAATCGGTATCGGATGCGGAGCGGCTCGCGGCGCGAGCGGAGTTCTCGGCGCTGGCGCGGGATGGCGAGATCATCGGCGATGTGGAGCTGCTGTCGGCGGAGGCGGCAACCTGCGTGCGGGTGAGCGGCGGCCGAGCCCTGATGACCGACGGCCCGTTCGCTGACACCAAAGAAGTGCTCGGCGGGGTGCTGTTGGTCGAGGCGGGCAATCTGGATGACGCCCTCCTGGCAGCGCGCATCGCGGCTGACCGGGTCGGCGGCATCGTGGAGGTCAGGCCGGTGCGTGACATTGACCTCGCTTGACGACGTCTTTCGAGACCAGTGGGGCCGGGTGCTTGCGTCGCTGGTCAGTCTTCTCGGCGACTTCGAAGCGGCCGAGGACGCCGCTCAGGAGGCGTTCGCGATCGCGGCCCGGCGCTGGCCAGTGGCGGGAGTGCCGAACAATCCAGGTGCGTGGCTGACCACGACGGCGCGCAACCGAGCGCTCGACCGGATACGCCGGGAGCGCACTCTGGGCAAGAAGATTCGTCTGCTGCAGGTCCCGGATCCGATGCCGGACGAGTTCGAGGCTGTCGAGGCCGAGGAGACAATGATCAAGGACGAGCGGCTCGAGCTGATCTTCATGTGCTGCCACCCTGCGCTGCCGATGGAGGGGCAGGTAGCGCTCACTCTGCGCGCTCTGGGTGGCTTGAGGACTGCGGAGATCGCCAGTGCGTTCCTGGTCTCCGAGGAGACGATGAAACGGAGGCTGTCGCGGGCGAAGGCGAAGATCGCGGCAACGGCGATCCCGTTCGCCGTACCTGACGATCCCCTTCTTCCGGAACGGCTCGATGCCGTGCTGGCCGTCGTCTATCTCATCTTCAACGAGGGCTACCGCGACCGGATCGACCTCGCCTCCGAGGCCCTCCGGCTCGGGCGCCTACTCGTCGCGCTCATGCCGGACGAGCCAGAGACGCGCGGGTTACTAGCGCTGATGACGATTCACAACGCTCGGCGGCGGGCCCGATTCACCGGAGACGATCTGGTCCTGCTCGACGACCAGGATCGGTCCCTGTGGGACACCGACCAGATTGCAGCCGGAAGGGTGGAACTCCACCGCGCGATCGCGCTTGGAGGTCGCGGCCAGTACGTCGTACAGGCAGCGATCGCCACCCTGCAGACCGCAGAGCACATCGACTGGCCGCAGGTCGCTGGACTGTACCGGCGGCTGGCAGCATTGACCGGCTCTGCGGTGGTCGAGCTGAACCGGGCGGTAGCGGTGGCCCAGGCCGGGGATCCCGCAGCGGCGATTGACATCGTCGATCGTCTTGACCTTGACAGCTACCTCTACCTCCACTCGACCCGCGGGGCGCTGCTGCGGCGCCTTGGCCGCGAGGACGAAGCCCGGGCCGCGTACTGCCGAGCACTCGAGCTGGCCACCACGACTCCTGAACGGCGCTTCCTGGGCAGGCAGCTGAAGGAGCTCTGACTCACGCTGTCCCCATGACCATTGCCTGTTCGTCGTCACAGCATGAGCGACAACAACCCTGGCCACGAAGCGCGTCACGCGCATCCCCTTCGTGCTGACCGGGTCGCAGGGCTCGGCAACGAGAGGTTGAACATCGTGGTCGACGGCCAGCCAGATGCACCGGCCATGCTGCTGATCCACGGCAGCGCCGGATGCACGACCTGGTGGGACCCAGTTGTCCCGCATCTGGCGGAGGTGTTCCGAGTCATCCGCGTCGACCTGGCCGGGCACGGCAGCTCGATCACTCCGGACGGTGGGTACGACATCCCTTCGCATTCGCGCAGGATCAAGGGCGCACTGGACCGTCTCGGCGGGGGCCCTGTGACGGTGGTCGGGCACTCCATGGGGTGCCTGGTGGCAACCGCGCTTGCCGAGCAGTGCCCCGATGCAGTGGCGGGGCTAGGGCTCATCGACATGGGGCCCAGCATGGATGCCGCGGTCCCCGAAGGCTGGCTCGTCCATCTCATGCTGAAGCCGTTTCCCGGCCGACTGCTCTGGCGGATGCGGAACGAGACGATGCTCCGCAAAGCCATGGCATCCGCTGTCACCCGCCCGGTAGCCCTCCCTGACAGTGCGATCGCTGCGGCTCTCGGGATGACCCACCGCGCCCTCGCCGGTACTTCCCGCGGGGCGACGGCGTACCTGCGGGAGCGCAGCCTCCCCGACCGACTCGCCACGCTCGGCCTACCCGTGCTGGTGATCTTCGGCGCGAAGGACGCCCGCTATCACCCATGGTCGGCCGACGCCTATCGCTCCGTCCCGGCCGTCCGCGTCGAGGTCCTGTCGAGAGTTGGACACACCCCGATGCTGGAAGACGCGCCGAGGACCGGCGCCTTGCTGCGCGATTTCGCCGCATCCGCCTCACACCCCCACTGACGGTGCCCACCGGAGACGGATCTGACCGTCGGCCGGTCCGGGCACTCGCGCGGCGCAAGACCGCATCGTTCAGGCGCCAACGTTTCCCGCCACGCTGCACCGAAAGGTTCCTTGATATGCACGAGCTCGCCCGTTGGTCCTTCCGACACCGCTGGACGGTGATCGCGCTGTGGCTGGTTGCCCTGGTCGGCTTCCAGGCGCTTGCCGCCGCGTTCGGCAGCGACTACTCCGCCCAGCACGAACCGGCTCACACCGACAGCGCGCGCGTCCAGGCGCTGCTCGAGGCGGCGGTCCCGGGCCACGCCGGCGACACCGATCGGATCGTGTACGCCGTCCGGTCCGGCTCGCTGGACTCCCCGCAGGTCCGTCACCGGATCGACGAGAGCGTCGCCGCCGTGGCCAGGCTGCCGCACGTGGCCTCGGTGGTCTCGCCGAGGTCGCCCCAGGGGGTCGGACAGGTCAGCTCCAACGGCCGCATCGCCTATGCGACCGTCCAGTTCGACGACCTGGCCGACCAGCTCCCCGTGTCAGTCACCCAGCAGGTCATCGCTGTGGCGCGCGCGGAGGCGGGTGGCGGCCTGCAGATCGAGATGGGCGGCGAGGCTGTCTCGGCCGCGGCCGCGCCCAGCGTCGGGGGCATCGGCCTCGGCATCCTGGCGGCCGGCGTGATCCTCCTCCTGGCCTTTGGGTCGCTGGTGGCGATGGGGCTGCCGCTGGCCACTGCGGTCGTGTCTCTCGGTACCGGTCTGGGCATCGTCGGGGCCTTGTCCAACGCCCTCTCGATGGCCGACTTCACGCCCGAGCTCGCCAGCCTCGTCGGCCTGGGTGTCGGCGTGGACTACGCGATGTTCATCGTGTCGCGTCACCGTTCCGGTCTGCTCGCCGGCCACAGTGTCGAGGAGTCCGCGGTCAACGCCGTCAACACCTCGGGGCGCGCGGTTCTGTTCGCCGGCACCACCGTGTGCATCGCGTTGCTCGGGATGTTCGCTCTCGGGCTCCAGGTGTTCGACGGCGTCGGCGTGGGCGTGAGCGTGGTGGTGCTCGTGACCGTGCTCGCGGCCCTCACCCTCCAGCCCGCCCTGCTCAGCATCTTCGGCAAACGCGTCCTGTCACGCCGTCAGCGCCGCTCGATCGGCCGGTCGGAGGCGGAGGGCTCCGGCTCGGCGACGTGGGACGCGTGGGCCATGCGCCTGCGCCGCAACCCGCGCACCCTCGCGACCGCCGGGTTCCTCGCGCTCGTCGTCCTGGCCATACCCGTGCTCTCGCTGCGGCTGGGCTTCTCCGACGCCGGCAACCTGCCGACAAGCAGCACCGGCCGCCGCGCCTACGACCTGCTCGCCGAGGGATTCGGGCCCGGCTTCAACGGCCCTCTCACCCTGGTCACTCCGGGCACCTCCCCACAGGACCGCGAGGACTTCGCCGCCACCCTTCGCCAGGTCGGTACGACGCCCGGCGTCGCCCAGGTGAGCAAGCCGGTCCCGCTCGGCACAGGCGCGCACGCACTGCTCTCGGCGCAGGTCGTCCCGACAACGGCTCCCCAGTCCGCCGCCACGGGCACCCTGCTGCACCACCTGCGCGACGACGTCATCCCGAACGCGTCCGCCGGCACCCGACTCGACGTGCGGGTCGGCGGAGTCGTGGCCGTCGACGAGGACTTCTCCCACGTCATCTCTCGTCACCTGCTGCTCTTCATCGGCCTGGTCATCGGGTTGTCGTTCCTGCTTCTCGCGGTGGTGTTCCGCAGCCTCGTCGTTCCGCTGCTTGCCGCGCTCATGAACCTCCTCTCCGTGGCCGCATCCTTCGGCGTCGTGACCGCCGTGTTCGAGAAGGGCTGGCTGATGCAGGCCATCGGAGTGCGCGAGACCGCGCCGATCGAGCCTTTCATCCCCGTGATCGTGTTCGCGGTCCTCTTCGGCCTCTCCATGGACTACGAGGTGTTCATCGTCGCCCGCATGCACGAGATCTGGGTGCGCACCAGAAGCAACGACATCGCGGTGACGCGGGGCCTGGCCGAGACCGGCCGGACCGTCACCGCAGCCGCGGCGATCATGGTGTTCGTCTTCGGGGCCTTCATGCTCGGCGACGACCGGGTCATCAAGCTCTTCGGCCTCGGACTGGCAACCGCCGTCCTCATCGACGCCCTGATCATCCGCACGCTGGTGCTGCCGGCCACGATGCTGATGCTGGGCCGACTGAACTGGGCAATGCCCTCCGCGCTCGATCGCGCGCTCCCCCGCCTCCATGTCGAAGGAAGCGGCGTCAACGTCGAAGACGTTGGCCTCGGTGCCGGGGCGGCTGCGCATCGGCCCGGGCGCGGATGTCCAGCAAGCCCGCAGAGCACGTCGTCACCGAGCGGGAACGCCGCACGGCCTGGAGGTGCCGCGGCGGCTGTGCATGCGCAGGAGTGAAGGGACGGGGTCGGTCAGCGGTATCGCCCAGGGTGGGCCGATTGTCAACGCACGGGCCACGCACAGCAACACACCACCAAGACCACCAAGACCACCAAGGCGACATGCGACGTCAGGAAGGCCGGCTCAACGCCCGCGGCCTGCTCTGCAGGTGCGGGTCGACATCGGTACAGCACCTTCGTCCGGGCGCGAGCCCGCGTAAAGCGTGACCCGGCTTGAGCCTGCCGACTGATCAGCCGCCCGTTGGGCACACCGAGTGGTACGGCTGGTCCGGGATCTCTTGGTGCCATTCGGCCGGGGTCATGTCGCGTCCGGCGGCCCGGCAGGCGAACGCGATCGCGTGCGCCAGGCTGGAGTCCCAGCGATAGGCCCGACCGTCAGTTGTCGCGACGGTCAGCGTTCCGTCGGGTCGGAACCCGGCCATGGCCGCGGTCTCCTGGCCCGGCACCCGGGCTGTGTTCAACAGTTCCCCGGTGCGTCCATCCCACAGCGCGACGTCGCTGGCGGTCGACCCGGATGCGATGCGGGTGCCGTCGGCGTTGAATGTCACCGAGTCCACGTCTCCTGCGTGCCCGACCACTGGGGCGCCTACCGGCCGAGCTGTGGTCAGGTCGATGAGCTGGACCGTGCCGTCGGACCCTCCCACCGCGACGCGGTCACCGCGCGGTGAGAACGCGGTGTAGGTGCCTGAGAGGTCCAGCCGCCCGTGCTCGAGCACGACCCCCTGCACCAGGTCGACGAGCCACCAGCGGTTGATCGGGTCCTGCCAGCCGGAGTTGTGCACGGCCACGGAGCCGGTCACGAACGCGGTGCGGTTGTCGGGTCCGGTCGACACCTCGTATCCCGTGGTTTTGGGTAGCTGGACGGCGCGTCCCACCGGTAGGAGCGTTGTTGCGTCGACCATCGCGACACGACCTGTGGGGTCGATGGCAGCGAGTCGGCGGCCGTCGGGGGTGTAGGCGACCTCGTAGATCCAATTCTTCATGACCCGGCGCTGGAGGACAGGGTGGGACTGCCCTCGTTGGAAGACCCGGACCCACCCGTCCACATTGCCGACTGCGTAGCGTCGCCCGTCTGGCGACCAGCTCCCCGCGCCGCTTTCATTCCCGGTCGGACGCAGTCGGCTCGACCGGGTCCCTGTCGCGAGGTCCACGAACCACACGCCCTCCACCACGTTCTTCGCATTGACCCCCATGGTGGCCAGCACATCCCCTTGAGGAGACGGCCTGATGTTCGCGTAGTTCACGCTCAGCGGATGTCGGACCGGAATCGTGGAGAGGGAGCCGCGGCGACCCGAGAGGTCCCACACGTGGACCTCGTGTGCGTCATCGGCAGTCGTGAACAGCGTCGAGCCGTCCGGACCGAACGCGACGCCGCCCGCGGAATGGGCCCCGTCGTTCATGTCTTGGAGAACCGAACCGGTCTTGTCGTTCCAGACGATGACCTTCCCGTCGCTCGATGTGGCAGCCAGCTCCGAGCCGTCGCGACTGAAGGTCATCTGGTCCACACTCCCGGTGGGGCCGCGAAGCAGGTGGATGGTGCGGCCGGTCCGGGCGTCGGCCAGGACGACGTTGTCGTTGGTGCTGCTCGTGGCAGCGATGAAGCGGCCCGTGGGATCGACCGCAAGATGGGGGGCATCCTCCCCGCTTACCTGGAACCGAGCGGTGCCCGTGCTCAGGTCGTACGCCGTCAACGGCGAGCCGTCGGTCGCTGTGACGTACAGCGTCCTGCCGTCCGGGCTGGGCTGGACCTCGGATATCCCCCCGTCCACGATGTTGATCCGCCGTACCAGCGGGAGGCCGGGTTTGCTCATGTCCCATACCAGAGCGGCCCCCTCCGTCGGGTAGGGGTTGTCGTTGAAGCCGCCTTGCCACAGGTCGCCGGCGGCCAGGTACCTCCCGTTGGCGCTGTAGCCGAGCCCGACGAGCTGTCCCAACAGGTGCGGCTGGCGGGGCCATCCGCCGAGCTGACGTGTGAGCGGCTGTAGCGTGCGGGGGTCGAGCAGCCGTACCAGGGCGCCACCTCCCGACGGCGGCGCGCCAACAGCGAGCGCTCGTGCGGTCGGAGAGTAGGCCAGCAGCGTGTCGGCCGATGCCGGGTCTGTCGTGCCGATCTGGGTGTCGGCACGGGGGGCCAAGGTCTGGGCGTCATAGGTCCAGAGGTGGTGCGAGGTGTCGGCCACGGCCAACGCGCGGCCATCGGGCGACGCGGCCAGGAACGACGTACTGCCCTGGCCCGGCAGGCTTACGGAGCCGATCAGGTCCGGGTGCTGGGCCACCACGGCGTCGAGGTCGCGCTCGGTCTCTGGGGACGGGTCGAGTCGGGCCCCTGCCACCGCCCTGAGGAGCGAGCCCGAGACGTCCGTGGTCACCAGCGCCTGCGCGCCGACCCGCCCCGCGTCGGCAGCCAGCGCCGACCGGTCGGCCTTGCGGGTCTGGCCCTCGGCGATGAACCCGGCGACCAGGGCGAGGACCAGGAGAACGGTGGCGCCTCCCAGCGCCACCCGGAGCCGCCGGACCATCCGTCCACGAGCCCGGGCCAGCTCCACGGCGGACTGCTCTTCGGCCTCGGCCAACTCGATGCTTGCGTCCAGGAACCGCTGCTCGTCCTCGGTGAGCTGCGGGTGGGTCGAGTCCACCCACTCGCCGACGGCGGCGAGCCGTGCGCCGCGGTACAGCTCGCTGTCCTGGCAGCCGAGCGCGGACCAGTCCTCGGTCGCCTGGGTCAATCGGTGGCGCATCCGCTGGCCGGCGACATCGTCCTCGAGCCAGCCGCGCAGCCGCGGCCAAGCCCGTACCAGCGCCTCGTGGGCCAGGGCGATGACGCCGTCGTCGCTGGTGACCAGCCGGGCTGCGACCATGGCGTCGACGAGGTGTTCCTGGGCCGGGGCCGCGACCGCCTGATGCTTCGGGATCCGTCCGCGGACCGGCTCGCCCTCGGGGCCCGGCACGACCAGGCGGAGCACCAGGTCGCGCAGCTGCCTCTGCTCCGCCTCGCCGATCCCGCCGTAGAGGGTCTCGGCCGACTGGGCCACGGCACCACGGATGCCGCCCGACGCCTGGTAAGCGGCGACGGTGAGGGTGCGACCCTCGTGGCGCAGCCAGGTCTCGCGGAGGGCGTGGGACAGCAGGGGCAGAGCTCCCGGTTCTCCCTCGACCTCGCGGATCAACAGGTCGGTGAGCCCCGGCTCCAGCACCAACCCGTGCTGCCGCGCCGGCCCCTCGATCGCCGCTCGTAGCGAGTCGGGCGACATCGCCCCCAGCAGGACCAGCCCCCGCTCGACCAGCGGGGCGAGGCCCTCCTGCCGGGCGAGGTCGCCGGTGTGGTCCGCCCGGAGCGCCAGCACGACGTACCCACACTGGGTGTGCTCGACCAGGGCGGCGAAGAAGCTGGTGCGTTCCTCGTCGTCGGAGCACAACGAGAATGCCTCCTCAGCCTGGTCGACGAGCACGAACGACCCACTGCCTACGCGGGCAGCCTTCAGCGCGTCCATCGGGTGACGCCCTGGGTCGAGCACGCGCACGTCGGCGCCGTCTCTGCGAAGCGCCGGAACGAGTCCGGCCCGGAGGAGCGAGGACTTGCCGCTCCCGGAGGCCCCCACGACGGCCAACAGCCTCACCTCACGCAGCCGAGCCAGGCAGGCCTCGATCTCGGACTCGCGTCCGAAGAACGCCTCGCTGTCAGCCTCGCCGTACGGCGTGAGCCCCAGGTACGGCGAGCCCTGGTCCTGGGCTTCGCCGACCGCTTCGACGAGCAGGTCCGGGTCCTGACGAAGGATCGACTGCTCCAGCGCCATCAGCTCCGGTCCCGGGTCGAGCCCCAGCTCCTGCTGGAGGATGATCCGGATCCGGCGCAGGCTGCGCAGCGCCTCCGTCTGGTGGCCAGCCTGATACTGCGCCCGCGCCAGCAGCGCCCACCGGCGCTCACGCAGTGGAGCCGCCGTCACCATCGCGGTGGCCTGCGTCAGAACGTCGCGATGGTGTCCGGACGCAAGAGACGCCTCCAGCGCCAGCTCCTCGAGACCGGCTTGCAGCTCGCACAGCCGCCCCGCCTCGGCGGCACCCGCCTCCCACTGCTCGAGCTCGGCCAGCGGCCGCCCCCTCCACAAGGCCAGCCCCTGGCCCGCCACGTAGCGGGCGTGCTCGTACTCCCGCAAGACGATCAGCTCGCTGGCGCGCCCCGCCAACCGGCTGAACTCCGAGGTGTCCACCGCGTCCGCCGGTACGCGGAGCCGGTACCCCTGAGCAGAAGTCTCGATCGCCTCGGTTCCCAACAACTTGCGCAGCCGGCTCACGCAGCCCTGGAGATTCTTGGACCAGGACGCAGGAGGCCGGTCACCCCACACCGCGTCCGCGAGCTGCTCCGCAGTGAGTAGCTCACCCGGTCTCATGGCCAGCGCTGTGAGAACGACCCGGTCACGCGACCCGAGCCGTGCGCTCCTCCCATCGACCTCCAGCGGACCCAAAACTCCGATCCGCACAGAAGGACTGTCTGCCCACTTTCCAATCCCCGTCAAGAGGCGAGATACCGAAGAGATACCGCTCAAGCGGCCCCCAGATACCGCCCGGGTGCACAACGGACACAACCGAGGCACGCAGCCTCACCCAACGAGGAGAGACATCATGAGCAGCAGCACCCTCCACCGCCCCGCACTCCACAGCTTCTGGTGGTTCATCGCAGCCGGCGCCGTCCTCGCCACCGCCGTGCTGATCGTCCTGACCACCGCGATCCAGCAACGCACCGCATCCGGACACCCCGGGGCACCGTCGAACGTGGGCAGTACCCACTACAGGCTTCCCACCCAGGCGTGCTTCGCAGGCCGCGCCGGAGTCGGCGCGATCGACCTGGCCAGGCAACCGTGTGCCGCCGCTCGCTGACCACAGGTCGAGCCTCGGCAACCAGCCCCAGCAACGGCCCCGGACCACGTCCGGGGTCGTTGCCGTCTCCGAATCAAGCGGCGGCACCACAGCCCCAGCTGCCCGCCGTGGCGCCTCGAAATCCCGGTCCCCGACGTGGCGCGGCTGCGCCTGCTCGTGGACGCCTACGGGCTCGGCCCCCGACCGGGCAGACTTGCTCCCCACCCTGGAGGCGCGCTTGGAGTGTCTCATCGCGACTGCAAGTGCCTGGGGCACCCAGGTTCGGCCCGGCTGGGCAGACGTGTGGTGTGACACGGGCGGTCGCCAGTGGCAGGCCGGGCTGAGCTACGTGCGTAGCCCGCGTGGCGCCTGGGCGCAGGAACTCCGCTGACCCGACGTCAACCGACCCGCTGGAAGGTTGTGAAGCGCCGTTCCGAACAGTGCGGACATTCGACTTCGATCTCCTTCAACGTGCCGCTGGCATGCATGCGTCCCTTCGCAGCGACAGCACTCTGTCATTCCGGGAGCGCGCCCCGGAGCAGCACGACGACACCCGACCCACCGCGGTGCGTCGGGTCGAGGTGATCCGACGTACGTCAGCTTTAGCTCGGCGGCTACCACCTCGGCGCTGTTCGTCTATTCCATGGGGAGCTCGGTGATCCGCAGCAGCCCATCGGGGAACACGTCGGCGACGAATACCCTGCCGCTCCGGCTGGCCGGGGTTTGTCCGGCATGGATCTGGGTACGCGGCAAAGGTGCCCATGAATGCGCGAGTGCGGAACGGCGTCAAGGTGGTATCGGCGGCGGCCCTGGTCACGGCTTTGGCGATCGTTGTCTCGCCGATCGTCGCCTCGGCCTCGGCATCCAACAGTGACGCTCCCGGGGCACCCGGGGCGGCGAGCGACTGGGTGACCGGCGACAAGGATGGGTTCGGGACGGCCCGTGGCACCACCAGCAAGGTGTGGTACACGCTGCACGAGGGGGAATTGAGCGAGATCTACTACCCGCGCATCGACACTCCCAGCACCAGAGACACCCAACTCGTCATCACCGACGGACGCACCTTCACGGATCGGGAGAGCACCGACACGACTCATCAGGTCCGTCTGCTCGACCCGCAAGCCCTGGTCTACCAGCAGATCGATCGGGCGAAGTCGGGCAAGTACCTGATCACCAAGACCTATGTCACCGACCCTGCGCGCTCCACCGTTCTGGTTGACATCGAGTTCCGCTCCCTGACCGGGGACCCCTACCAGGTCTACGTGCTACACGACCCCGCCTTGACCATGACCGGCGATGACGACACGGGGTCGACCCAGGGCGGGGCTTTGGTGGCCACGGATGGGACGAGCAGCGACGCCGTGGTGCCTTCGCGCGGGTTCACGCAGACGTCCAGCGGCTACCAGGGCGTCAGCGACGGCTGGACCGACCTCGCCACGGACCATCGCATGGACTGGACGTACACCGCATCGCAACCCGGAAACGTCGTGCAGATCGGTCGGACAAGCCTGAGCGGCCTGACCGGCAGGCAGCACCTCACCCTCGCAATCGGCTTCGCGACGACGACCGCCGCAGCGGTGTCGACGGCGCGCGACTCGCTGGCATCCGACTTCACCGCCCGGCGGCAGGCCTACGCAGCGGGGTGGCACCAGTACCTGGAGACCCTCAAACCGGTCCCGCAGTCCGCGACGCAGTCCGCGACGGAGTACCACGTGTCGCAGATGGTGCTGGCCGCCAGCGAGGACAAGACCTATCGCGGCGGATTCGTGGCAGCTCCCGGCCGGCCCTGGGCGTGGGCGAATGGGTTGCAGTCCCTGGCCGTCTACCACGCGGTGTGGTCACGGGACCTCTACGAGATCGCCACCGCCCTGATCGCGATGGGTGATACGGCTGCGGCCAACCGGGCGCTGGACTATCTGTTCAACGTCCAGCAGAGACCGGACGGCTCCTATCCGCAGAACAGCAGGCTCTCGGGCGAGCCGGTGTTCGGCGGCCTCCAGATGGACGAGGTGTCATTCCCGACCGTGCTCGCCGGCCAGCTCGGGCGGACCGGGCCGGCGGACTGGGCGCACGTGAAGCAGGCGGAAGACTTTGTCGTCGCGAACGGGCCGAGCACGCCCGGCGAGCGTTGGGAGAACGCGTCCGGATACTCCCCGGCCACGATCGCTGCGGAGATCGCAGGCCTGGTGGTCGGCGCCGACATCGCCCGCACGAACGGCGACGACGCCACCGCAGACCACTACCTGCAGGTCGCCGATTCGTGGCGCGACCACCTCGGCCAATGGACGGTCACCACCAACGGCCCCTACAGCAGCCAGCCCTACTTCCTGCGCATCACGGCTGACGGCAACGCGAGCGCCGGGACGCAGATCCAGCTCTCCGACGGCGGACCGCTGATCGATCAGCGCGCGGTCGTCGACCCGAGCTTCCTGGAGCTAGTCCGCCTCGGCGTGCTCCGTCCAGACGACCCACGCATCCTCAACTCGCTGAGCGTGGTGGACCAACAGCTCGGCTACACCACACCCAACGGGCCGTTCTGGCACCGCGCGAGCTTCGACGGATACGGCGAGAAGAGTGACGGGTCGCAGTGGGAACCGACCCCCACCGGGTCCGGACTCACCCATGGACGCGGATGGCCCCTGCTCACCGGCGAACGCGGTGAGTACCAGCTTGCCGCGGGGTCACCGGCGCAGAACTACCTCGACACCATGACCCGGTCCGCCGACGACCAAAGTCTGCTGCTCCCCGAGCAGGTGTGGGATCACCAGCCACCATCCGGCAGCGGACCCGCTCTCCAACCGGGTGAGCCCACGTTCTCCGCCACCCCGCTCGCCTGGACACACGCGCAATACATACGGCTCGCCTGGTCCATCGACGCCGGCGCTCCGATCGAGACACCGCAATCCGTCGCCTGCCGATACCAAAACCCACTCTGCGGTCGCTGACTTCATCCGCAGGAGCCGTTCAAGTCCGGAGACAACCCGCGCGTACGAGTCGGGCTCTCGAGACCGACCTGGCAACAGTTGTCACTCGGGCGTCAGACCAGGCTCACGTAGACCCGGCATCCACAGAGCCGGCTCGTTCCCTTCGTGGGTTGGAGTGATCAGTCGGTGGGGTGAGTCCGGCCGACCAGGACGACCTGGCCGGTGGACGCTGGGTCGCCGTTGGCCAACTGTCGCGTGACAGTGAAGGCGGGATGGCTCGTCGGAGGCACACCGGCCCAGAGAACCACGTCGAGAGGCTCGTTGAACGTGCCGACCGGGACGAGGACCCCTGCGGTGTTCTTGAGCCAGGCTTCGTAGTAGGCGCCCTTGTCGCGCCGAGGCAGACCCGTGGCGTGGAGCTGGATCTTCCATCCGCCCGGCGACTTCGTGAGCGTGACCTCGCCAGTGGCGTCCGGAGCCAGCTGGGTGCCGCTGAGCGACGCGGCGTACTGCAGTGGGGGGTTGTGGTGGTGGGTCGTGACGCCGACGGTCAGTCCGACGGCGAGCAGCACCGCTGCCGCGCCGCCCACGATGGCATACCGGATCGTCCGCACTCGACGGCGGGAGCCGGTCTCCGCGATGGCAGCGACCACCCGCTCCTCCAGGTCCGGGTGCGGCTCGACCCACACCGCGGGGTGAGCCAGGGCGGCACGCAGATCGTCCACCTCGGCGCGCTCGGCGGGGGTGAGCGAGGCGCCGTCGTCGCCGGCCAGGTAGGCGATCCGGTCATCGTTGCTCATCGGAATCCCCCTCTCTGGCATCATCCGGATCGGCACGCAGATGGTGCAGCAGCCCCGCCAGCCGCCGATGAGCTCGGAAGCTGCGCGACTTCACGGTGCCCAGTGGGATGTCCAGCCGCGTAGCGATCTCGGTGTGCGTCAGGTCATCGTAATGCTGGAGCCGGATCAGCTCACGATCGTGCTCGGGCAGCTCTGCCAGCGCATGCCGGACCTCGAGCACGTCGTAGATCTGCTCTGCCGAGGGTGGCAAGGTGATCAGGGCCGCGTCGGAGGAGTTGATGCTCTCCAGGTTCCGGTGGCGGCGCTCACGCCGGTACACGTCGATCGCGACGCGCCGCGCGATGGTCGTCAGCCACGCACCCAGTGCCTTGGACGGGTCGTAGGTGGCTGCCGCTCGCCAGGCCTGGACGAACGTCTGCTGGGTGGCGTCCTCGGCCAGGCCCACGTCCCCGAGGGTCCGGTACGCGATCGAGTACACCAGGCGTCCGTAGACCTGGTAGACGACGCGGATCGTGCCGGCGTCGCCGGAGGCGAATCGCGCCGCCAGGTCGACGTCGTCCATCGCCACCGTCGTCACGCTAGTCCAACCTCGGCTGCCGGATCCCGAACGGCGGGTCGAGGTCGGTGCAACCCCGACACGTGCTGCAGCGGGACGTCTCATGAGTGGTCTACGTAACGCGTCGGGCCTTCGGTTCCCTCACCGCGGAGCGACCTACCTCACACCGCCAAACGACGTGCGGGAAGGAACCGATGGCCGAGCGATCGCCGTAACAGCCCCAGGAGACCACCCACGTCGACACACGTCGACACGATCACGAGAAGGACACCCATGAACATCCACGGCAACCTCAGCAGGAACCTCGGGCTCGCCGCAGCCGCCACCACGGCACTCGGCCTGATCGGCGCCGGCGGCACCGCCGAGGCAGCGTCCTCAGCGCCGACCCCGACCCCGGCGTCGGCGTCGGCGTCGGCGTCGGTAGCGAACAACACCTTGACCATCACCGGGACCGACGGCGACGACGCGATCTCGGTCTCGTTCGCAGCGAACGCCGCCAACACCGTGCTGGTCGATTTCGGCAACGGCTCGACCGAGAGGTTCGATCGGGGGACCTTCACTGCTGTCTCGGTCTTCCTCGGGCGCGGCGACGACCAGTTCCGGACCCTGTCCGGCGGCTCCACGGTGACCGACCCGCCCCTCAACGTCTTCGGCGGCGACGGCGACGACGCCATCCTGGGTGGTGCCGGCAACGACACGCTCTCCGGCGGCGCGGGCAACGACGACCTCCGGGGAGGTGGAGGCGTCGACGTGCTCATCGGCAGCCGCGGGGTCGACGTCGCGGACGGCGGCGTCGGAAACGACACCGAGATCCTCGGCACCGGCGAGGACACGGCGTTGTGGGTGCCGGGCGAGGGCAGCGACCTGATCGCCGGCGGCACCGGCCACGACACCCTGGCGTTCACAGGCTCAGACCTCAACGAGGTCATGTCCTTGTCCGCCAACGGCGACAACGCCGTCTTCCTCCGCGATCTCGGAAACGTCCGGATGGACCTGGACGGCGTCGAGAACGTGGACGTCAAAGCCCTCGGCGGTACCGACACGCTCACGGTCAACAACCTCGACGGCACCGATGTGAGGCAGGCCGACCTCGACCTCTCCGCTCAGGGCGGCGGCACCGATCGACAGCAGGACAAGATCGTTGTCAACGGAACCGACCGAGCCGACCGCATCGACGTGCGGGCCCACCATGGGGCGGTCGACGTGGCAGGCCTGCGAGCCGACACCGTCATCACCGGCAGCGAGCCGACCGACCAGCTTCAGGTCAACAGCCAGGGCGGCAACGACCGCGTCGAGGTCCACGACGACGCTGCTGCCCTGATCGGTGTTGGCGTGGATCTCGGCACCGGTCAGCGCTGACGAGCACAGCGCGCGAGCGAGGGTACCGCCGGCAATGTCGGCGGCGCCCCCGCACGGTGTCGGCATCACCACCCGACTTGGCCCAGCCTCCAGGCTCGAAGCGATGCACCACGACAATCATTGCCAACTTGGACCTGTGAGCGGTCCCGCGAGGGTGGGGAGTTCCAACGCGAACTTCGAAGAACTCGTCCCTTCCGGGCGTGCCTTACTCCGCGGGGCCTGCGTGTCGTAGGAGGTCGGGCGCTGAGTCCTGCCGCCCATTTCGTGACGCGGTCTTTAGCGGCTCCGTTGACTTCGAGCGGACTTGAAGTCCTAGAGTGCGACGTGATGAGCGGGGCGATGACCGAACGAGAGCGCGAGCCCGGGCTCCTTTCGCGACGCTACGCCGCCCTGACCGGTGGCCTGTTCGCCCTCTGCGCGTTCGTTGCGTTCGAGGCGACCGCGGTCGTGACGATCATGCCGGGGGTCGCCGCCGAGCTGCACGGGATCGGTCTCTACTCGTTGGTGTTCGCCGCGCCGCTGGCCAGCGGGGTGGTCGGCATGGTCGTGGCCGGTGGGTGGAGCGACCGGAGTGGCATGGTCGGCCCGCTGGCGGTCTCGCTCGTGCTCTTTTCCGTCGGGCTGGTCGGCTGTGGGCTCGCCCCGTCGATGCAGGTCCTGATCGCGGCTCGCGTGGTTCAGGGTTTGGGCGGCGGGGGCGTGACCGTGTGTCTGTACGTGCTGGTGGGCCTGCTGTACCCGCCGTCCCTGAGGCCGGCGGTCTTCTGGAGCTTCTCAGCAGCGTGGATCCTGCCCACGCTGTTCGGGCCGGCCCTCGCGGCCTACGTGGCGCAGGCTGTCGGGTGGCGTTGGGTCTTCCTCGGTGTCGTGGGACTGGTGGTGGTCGCGGCTGTCGGCATCACTCCTTCCCTGCGCGGGCTGGAATCCCCCACTGCAGGAGCGAGGTTCCCGACGTCGCGGCTCGTCTGCGCCGTCATCGGCGCGGTCGCGGTGCTCGCCCTTCAGCTGCTCGGGTCGCGACCAGACGCCCTGGCGGGGCTGACGGTCGTTGCGGCAGCCGTGCTGCTCCTGGCGATCCGCCCGTTGTTGCCCTCCGGCACCTTGCGAGCAGCCTCAGGGCTGCCGGCGGTGATCGCCACCCGCGCTCTGCTGAGCGGGGCGTTCTTCTGTGGTGAGGCCTTCGTGGTCTTCGTGCTCCAGCAACGGTGGGGGTTGAGCGCCGGTGTCGCCGGGCTCGCCCTGACCGGCGTCGGCCTGTCCTGGTCGGCCGCGAGCTGGGCGCAGTCCCGCCTCTCCCGCACGGTGAGCGACCGGTCTGCGATGCGTCTTGGAAGCGCCACCGTGCTGGTCGGCATCCTCGGTCTGGCGCTCCTGGTGTGGGTACACGCGCCCGCGGTCGTCGCCGCCGCCGCATATGTGTTGGCCGGAGCGGGCATGGGCTTCGCCTACCCCAGGACAAGCGTGGCGATGCTCGCCGACTCGGGAGACTCCGAGCGCGGATTCAACTCCGCGGCGCTCTCGATCGCCGACGCACTCGGCGGCGCGACGACGATCGCCGCTTCAGGGGCGGTCTTCGCGGCTGTGGAGCGCACCGCAGGCGACCCCTTCGTAGCGGCCCTTGCCGTGGGATGCTGCGCCGGCCTGCTCGCAGTCGTCACCTCCGCCCGCACCAGTGCGGCGTAGAGCCTGCGAACACAACGACAGAGACACAGATCCCGCACAGAGTCCCAGCAGCGGTGTCGGCCCCGCCCTGGCGCGCGGTCGCCCTCCGCTCTGACCTTTCAGGCTGCTCGCCATCTCGCGCACATGGCGGGTACCGCCGACACCGATAGAGAGTCGGATCCGTGTGGTGGCAGCCCTAGCCATGATCAGTGGAGGCAGAAGCAGGCGACCTTACGAAAGTGTGGCACCGCCATCTCAACTGCCGTGGTCAGGGCAAAGCGAGTTCGCTCTGAGGTGATGCCCGTGTCTTCGAGTACGACGAGTACGTTTCGGGCCCGAGCAACGCGTAAGACGTAGCGGGCGACAGGGAGTCCGCGATGAGCGGAGTTCTTGTACCAGGTGCGCCGGCTCCCGAAAGCCTCGTCGTAGTCCCAAGAAGAGTCGCGGTTGCGGTTGATGTTGGTGGGGTCGTCCGACGCGCCGGCCGGCTCGGGGCAGCTCCTCAGCCGTTGGAGCGTGTTGACGAGGACCCGGTGCGCGGCGGAGGCGTTGGGATACTGCAGCAGCCATTCGTTGACCCGGGTGCCCGGCAGGTCGTGGTGGGGCCACGGGTCGAGGTCGAGGTAGGTCGCGCCCTGTACGTGCCGGGCACCCCATCTGCTTGGGGCCGGCACGCAGTGGGTCAACCGGGGCATCGGGGCGTGTGGTCGTCGGACCACGCGCCAGTCGGATGTGAACCATCGGGGCAGATAGGGATGCGACTGGATGGGCAAGCCGCCTGGGACCGCTGAGGAGGGCGATGTCAGGGACCGGCCGGGGGCTACGTGGTCAACTCGGCCGGAGAGCATGACGACCGCGATCACCACGACTGCGGCGGCAGCAGTGACCGCGGTGACCGCCTCGACCGTCCTCCTCGCGCGGAGGCGTCGGTTGCGGTCGATCCGGTCCAGCCGGAACCCGAGCCGCCGGGCGTCGGCCAGAACGTCCAAGGTCAGGGTGCTCCGATCGGCCTCGGCCCCCAGGTCCGAGGCAAGCGTCCACTCGAAGTCGTTCATGACCATGACTCCATCCGACGTTGAAGGGTGGCGGTGGCCAGGTGCGCGTGCTGCTGCACGGAGCCAGGGCTGACTCCGAGCCAGTCGGCGATCTGTTCCTCGGTCAGGTCCAGGTAGTACCGCAACACGACCACCTCGCGTTGCCGCCGGGGCAAGGCAAGGAGTGCGTCTGTCAGTGCATGCTCGGCGATGTGGGCGACACCGGTGGCCCCGACCGAAAGTGACCGTCCGGCTTCAGACTGGAGGTGGGCCCGCCCGGTGGCGCGGCGGCCCAGCCTCGACCGCGCCCCGTTGACCACGCTGCGGTTCAGGTACGCCGCCGCGGTGTGCGGATCCCGCAGTCGCCGCCACTGCCGGTACAGCCCCTCGAACGCTTCCTGCACCACGTCCTCAGCGGTCTCCCGGTCATCGACCAGCAACACCCCCAGCCCCACCAAACGCCGGTAGTGCAGGTGGAACAGGTCGGTCACGCCGACGCCCGCCGGCAACCAGTCGTTGGTCCGAGACCCCGACACACCACTCAACGCCACCGCGTCCGGGGCCCGCACGTGTTGCATATTCAGCTTCGTCCTCATGACGATCGCTCCCGGTGACATGACCGGCTCGTCCAGGTGTTCATGGCTCCTCCTGGATGTGGTGAGGCCAGTTCGCCTCGTCGCCGTAGGTTGTGGCAGGCCCCGGTATCCCCCCGCCCCTCAACTGGTATCTCTGCGGTATCCGTGCGATTCACAGGCTTTGCAAGCACACGAGGTCGAGGTCCGCCAGGAGACGATGCGAGTTGGGTCTAGGTGGCGGACCCAACGGGCCCCATCTCGTGTGTGGCGGTCCCCGGTTGGGACGTGGTCGATCGATCGCCGGACGACGCCATGCCGAACACCATCCTGTTGCCGATCCAGCCCGATGCGATGAGCCCCGCGCACCTCGCGGCAGCCTCATGCCTCGCCGCTACTACAGCCGCACCCACATCTATACGCCTTCCACCTGCACCGTTGGTTCGGCTGGTGCCAGACGAACGGCCTCGATCCGCTGGTCGGGATCCAACGAGCCCACGTCGAGCTGTACATCCGCCACCAGGGTCGAGTCCGACGAGTCCCGCATTCAGCGCCCTGACCGACTCGAGCTCATCCGGTTCCTCCAGTCCGCCCAGACCATCACCGTGTACTCCACGGCGCCATGGCCTAGCTCCTCGGCATCAACGCCCTGCGCGTCTCCGAAGCCGCGGCGGTCCGGATCGAGGACCACCAAGACACGATGCGCAGCCACCGCGTCCTCCACCTGGTCGGCACAGGCAACAAACCAGCTGGTCCGACGGTGGTTGTCGAGTCGGGAGGGCACCGCTACTTCGAGCTGGGCAAACCCCTCTTGAGCCTCGCCCGGCCTGGCGGCACCCGGGTCACGCAGGCCAGATGAGAGCCCACAGGACGGATCGTGGGCAGCCGATGTGAGAGCGACGACCCGGATGCATGGACCACGCCTTGCTAGCACCGGCCCTGGGTCAATGGAACAATTAGCCGACGTTCCGGACCCATCCGGGCCTGGACTAGGCCCGTAGGTAGGTCGTCAGGCGAGCAGCGAGGTCCACGGAGGCTTCGATCTCTTCACGACGGATGGAGACACTTTCCACGTTGAGGCCGAAAGGCACTCCGAGGCGGCGGCAGTAGTCGATGAGCTCGCCGGCCGTGGCCTGCGCCTGCTCCAGGGAGGCCGCCAACGGGTTGGTCGAGTGCCGGAGGTCGTTCTCGATCCACCGAGGGACGTCGACGCCGAGCCAGCGAAGGAACTCGAGGGTCTTCATCGAGCCGCATACGGAGAACGTGAACACGATCGGGACCGGGGCCAGTCCACGGGACTCGCACTCGTAGCGGTAGTCCGAGACGAGGTTCTTGGCGGCGTTGAGGTCGTAGAGGACCTGGGAGACGAAGAACCGGCAGCCCGCCTCCTGCTTTGCGATCAGGCGCAGGTGCTCGTTCTCGCGGCGGCTGTGCCTCTCGGGGATCGCCACTCCTCCGAGCAGCAGCTCCGGGTTCAGCTCTGTCCGCAGCGCTTGGGCATCGGCGAGGGACACGGGCGGGGTGGTGCCACTGGAGGCGGCGCCGACCAGCACGGTCAACGTTCGGCGGGGATCCTGCTCGGTGAGCCACGTTCGCAGTTCTTCGCGTTGGTACTTGCCGACCGCGCGGTAGACGATGGTCGGCGTTCGCCACGCCTGGAGGTGTTCCGCCCGGTACTCGGACGGGTCGACGGTCGGGCTGAAGGGGAACGGGCGCTCCACCGGGGTGCGGGATCTCTCGTCGTCGATGTCGTACAGGACCAGTCCGTCGAGGTCGAGGTGGTCCAGCCGATCCACGGTGGCGCGCGCGATCTCCGGGAGGCGCTCGGCGGGCGTCGACCGCCTCGGCGGGGTGATCGCGAAGAGGACGAAGTCACCTTGACCGGATCTGATGCGCGTGGTGATGTCCACCTCGCGAAGGTAGCGGGCTTCGACAGCTCCCCCTTACCTGCCCTGCTCGCCTACGCACACATCCGCATCTGACGCACAGCTGCGCTGCGGCCATCACGTTCTGCCGCGTAGCGTGCGCTTGAAGACGCAGCCATCTGCCGCTGTCAGGGTGGCCGCGCAGACTCGCGTAGTCAGCCGCGTAGTCGAGCCCCCGAAAGTCGAGAGGCCGCCTCCCACGAAGTGGAAAACAGCCTCTGACGCGAAGATTCCCTTCACGTCAGAGGCGGGCGGGGGTTAGCCCGTGGGGTCCAGGGACACGCGGTATCCCATGGCTTCGAGTTGGTGGATGGCGCGTTTCTTGGCGCGTTCGGGGTGGAGCCTGGTGAAGTAGTCGGCTCCGGGGTCGTCGTAGAGCGTCGCCGGTGATGTCCCATGTGCCAGATCGCGACGAGCATGGAGTGCTGGATCGCGACGTTGGCCTTCATCGGTCCCCGGCGCGAGGCGATTCGCCGGTAGCGGGCGCCGAGGTAGGTGTCTGGGTTCTGCGCGCAGGACATCGCGGCGGCACCGAGCGCGCCTTGCAGGTAGGGGTTGCCGGGTCGCGTTCTGCTCGACTTCACCTTGCCGGCGGACTCGTTGTTGCCCGGGCTGGTGCCGGCCCAGGACGCGAGATGCTCCGCGGTCGGGAACCGCGTCATGTCGGCTCCGGTCTCGGCGACGATCACGTCGGCGGTGATGGGACCGATGCCGGGGATGGTGCAGATCAGGTCGCGGAAGCCCTGAAAGGGCTCGATCACCACCTCGATCCGGCCGGTGAGCTCCTCGATCGCCTCGGTGTGCCGGTCGATCAGGTCCAGGTGCAGCCGGGCCAGGAACGCGTGGTGCTCGGTGAACCGGCCGGTCAGCGCCTCGGTCAGCGCCGGGATCTTCGACCGCAGCCGCCGCTTGGCCAGATCAGCCAGGACGGCCGGGTCGCGCTGCCCGGCGATCAGCGCCTCGAGCATCGCCCGCCCGGAGACACCCAGGATGTCGGAGGCGACCGCGGACAGCTTGATCCCAGCGTCCTCCAGCAGCTTCTCCAGCCGCTGCACCTCCCGGCTGCGTTCCCGGGTGATCGCGGTCCGGGTCCGGGTCAGGTCCCGCAGTTCTCGGATCGGCGCGGGCGGCACGAACGAGCCGCGGACCAGGCCGTGCGCGCCGAGCTGGGCCAGCCAGGTCGCGTCCGCGACGTCGGTCTTGCGGCCCGGCAGGTTCTTCACGTGCCGGGCGTTGACCAGCATCACCTCGAACCCGGCGTCCTCGAGCAAGTAGTAGAACGGCTTCCAGTAGTCACCAGTCGCCTCCATCACCGCACAGGTGACCTGCTCGGCGACCAGATGCTCACGCAGCGCGAGGATCTGGTTCGTCATCGACCCCCAGGTCGATGACCGTCTCGATCGTCTTGCGGCGACCCGCGCCGGCGACCCGGACGCAGACCTTGGCGTCCTTCTTGGAGATGTCCAGCCCGGCACACCGGCGCGTGAACCACTTCCATCTCTTCCCACCTACCTCACTCCTCGACGGACCACTTCGGTGTCCGTCGCGGGGAGGGCAGGGAGAAATCGAGAAGTCTGACGCTCGGGCTCAAGGCACCAATCCACGGTTCCCGTGGAAGCCCTCCACCACCATGCTGACCTACAGGCTCACCGGCACCACAGAGAAGGTCGGGGTCGACCGCGACGAACCATCCCAGTCTCGGTCAACCACAGGCCGGTGACCACAGCAGAACGCGACGCCCCCGAAATCTTCGCGCACCATGGTGCGCCGCAGGCGCCGCGTTGCTGACCTGCGAATACGCTGGTCGGGCTGCTGACAGATTCGAACGACCCCTTGACCCCAGTCCTTCCAGAGCGTCCCTGACGGTCCGTTGTTGTACGCCCATGTCAAGCGTGAGCTGTTCTGAGCCGTCCCGGCGAGTCCGGAGACTCCAAGCCTTGGAAGGATTGGAGTTATGGGACGACCGAGCAAGTACCCCGAGGAGCTCCGGGAGCGGGCGGTGCGGATGGTCGCGGAGGTCCGGCCGGAGTACGAGTCGCAGTGGGCGGCGATCACCGCGGTTGCGGGGATCTTGGGGATCGGGACGCCGGAGACGCTACGGACCTGGATCCGGCGTGACGAGGTCGACGCGGGTAAGCGTCCGGGGGTGACCAGCGAGATCGCGGCAGAGAACAAGCAGCTGCGCAAGGAGATCGCCGAGCTGCGCCGCGCGAACGAGATCTTGAAGGCGGCTTCGGCTTTCTTCGCGGCCGAGCTCGACCGGCCCGCGAAGCGGTGATCAGGTTCATCACCGAGCACAAGGACCACCACGCGCCCGACCCCGCTACCGGCGGGGTCGGGCTGCGCTGGGGTGTCGAGCCCATGTGCCAGGTGCTCTCCCAGCACGGGATCAAGATCAGCCCGTCGACCTACTACGAGTGGGCTGACAAGCAGCCCACTCGCCGGCAGGTCGCGGATGCCGAACTGGTCGCGCTGATCACCGCGCAGCGTGAGGACAAGAAGACCGGCAAGTTCGTACGCACCCTGGGCAGTCGCAAGCTGTGGATCCGGCTGCGCGGCCAGGGCCATGAGGTCGCCCGGTGCACCGTCGAGCGGCATCATGACTGAGCAGGGCTGGGAGGGTGCCCGCTACGGGTCAAGCACCGCACCACGATCCAAGACCCGACACGTCCGCTACCCGGATCTGGTGGACCGCAACTTCCACGCGCCGGCGCCGAACCGGCTCTGGGTCGCCGACTTCACCTACGTGCCGACCTGGACGGGGTCGTCTACGTGGCCTTTGTCGTCGACGCCTTCAGCCGCCGGATCGTGGGCTGGCGGGCAGCCAGGTCGATGACCACCGCGCTCGTCTTGGACGCACTCGAGCATGCGTTCTTCACCCGAGCCCAAGAAGGCGTCACCGACTTCACCGGCTTGATCAGTCACAGCGACGCGGGCAGTCAATACACCTCGGTGGCGCTGACCCAGCGTCTGATCGACGAGGGCATCGACCCCTCGGTCGGGTCGGTGGGCGATGCCTACGACAACGCCATGGCCGAGACGACAGTCGGGTCGTTCAAGAACGAGCTGATCCGTCGACAAGGGCCTTGGCGCGATGTCGACCACGTCGAGCTCGGCACCGCCGAATGGGTCGTCTGGTTCAACACCGAGCGCCCCCACGAGCACCTCGACGACTTCACCCCCGAAGCCGCCGAGAAGCTCCACTACGATCACAAACGATCCCTGCCAGAAGCCGGGTGACTCAACAGAATCGAGTCTCCGGACTCGCCGGGACGGCTCACTCGGTCCCAAGGCGCTCGTGACCATCTGCGCCCGCCTGCGGCCCGGCGACCTGCACGACCCGACCCAAGGAGTGAAGGCGGCCTTGCGGCGACTCGCGCCCCGATGCCAGATGCTGGCCAAGGAGATAGCCGAAGGCGACCGCGACCTGTCCCACCTCATCAAACGGGTCGCTCCCGACCTCATCGCCCAGCACGGTGTCGGCCCCGAGATCGCGGGGCAACTCCTGATCACAGCTGGCGACAACCCCACCCGGCTCCGATCCGAAGCTTCCTTCGCCGCCCTGTGCGGCGCCAGTCCACTGCCGGCGTCGTGAGGCAAGACCAACCGGCATCGCCTCACCCGCGGCGGCGACCGAACAGCCAACAGCGCCCTGCGGCGCTTCGCCAACATCGCCGCGACGCCACCGCGGCAGCGTGGATGGCGGATGGCTACGGTTCCTCAATGGAGTCAGCGGTATTCGGGGACCGGCTCGGGCTCGCTCATCTTGCCTCGCTGTGACCGGTAGACCGGGATGCCGAGCAGCAGTGCGCCGCCGGCCAGCAAGAACGGCGCCCAGTACACCCAGAAACTGTGCCCGGTGTTGCGTGAGTACCAGATGAACAGGACCGAGAACACGAGCGACACCACCGCGACGATCATGTCGCGCACGAACCGCGGCGTCTCGAGCGTGCGGTGGTCGACGCAGCCGCCACTTGATCTGGGCCAGCGCCGAGAAGCCGTACGGGATGGCGGCGGTGATGCCGGTCATCAGCACGAGGGTGGTGAAGACGGTCGCGCCGTTGGATCCCAGGTAGTTGATGACCATCGCGATCGACGCGAGGCCGGTGGAGGCGATGATGCCGAAGGCCGGGACCCGCTTGCGACAGTCGCTTGAACTGCTCGGGGAACAGTCCGTCCTTGGCCGCGGCCAGCGGCATCTCGGCGCAGATCATCGTCCAGCCGGTCAGCGCGCCGAAGCCGGAGATGATCACCACGACGGCCATCACGTTGCCGGCCCAGGTGCCACCGAACATCGGTTCACCGCGTCGGAGAACGGCGCGGTCGAGTTGGCTGCAGCTTGCCGGTCGGCAGGATGCCGAAGACCGCGGTCAGCGAGAGCATGTAGACGACCGCGGTCGCGAGCGTGCCGAGGATCGTGGCGCGAGGAATGTTGCGATCGGGGTCGCGGACCTTGGCCGCGGCGACCGCGGCGACCTCGACGCCCAGGTAGCTGAACAGCGCGATCGCCATGCCGCCGCCGATCGCGCTGATCGCGCTCTCGCCGCTGACGTTCCATGGGGTGAAGTTCGCGATCTTGATGTAGAACAGCCCGACGATCGACATGAACGCCAGCGCGACGAACTTGAGACGTGGTCACCACCTGGACCGAGCCCATGTTCTTGACGCCGGACGAGGTTGATGGCGGCCGGGATCCACAGTCCGACCAGCACCAGCACATCGAGCCCCATCGGCTCGTGGCCCTTGTTGACGAACACCTCGACGTACAGCACCCAGCCGACCGCGATCGCGGCGTTGCCGGCCCATGCGGTGATCCAGTAGGACCACGCGTTGGCGAAGCCGAGCGGGTTGCCGAACGCGACCCGCGCGTACGCATACGGGCCACCGTCGGCCGGGCACCCGACGGGACAGGGCCGCGAACAGCAGCGCGAGCGCCAGGCGCCGACGGTGGTCAGCCCCATCGACACGAGACTGATCGGACCGTAGGAGGACAGCGACGTCGGCAGGTTGAAGATCCCGACCCCGATGATGCTGCCCATGATCAGCGCGATGGCGGTGGTCAGCCCGAAACCCGGCTGATCGACCTGTTGATCCTCTGCCCCGGCTCGGTGCCCGGCTGGTGTTTTGACACGTCGACCCCTTGCCATCGGTCGGCCTGGGTGAGCCACCGGCCAAGCGGTGTACCGGCGTCCTCAACGGCCGGAGGGCCGCCATGGGGACTTCAGGGTTGAGACCCGAGGTCGAACATCAGTTTGACACTGAGGCGGTGTGCTGTCGATCAAGCAGGGCCCCATCAG